>NZ_CP126126.1:0-4842577 GCF_030374125.1 Pseudomonas sp. SO81
CATAAAGGAGTTGACGGTTAGATTTGGTCCCCTATAATGCGCACCACTTCCGGCGCAGTTCTCTCGGAAAACTCCTTGAAATTCAAAGAGTTGGATGAAAAAAGAGATTGACCGGATGGCGAATTCGAGTAGAATGCGCCGGGCTGACAAGGTGGTGGTTTGATCTTGTTGGTTGCTTCGATCAGGTGGATCGAAAGCGGTTGAAAGAGGTGGTTGACAGCGGTTTTGAACGCTGTAGAATGCGCCTCCCGCTGACGAGAAGAAGTTCTGATCTGAAGCGCAAGCGGTTGAGAAGAAACGAAAAATTCTTCAAAAACAGCTTGACAGATTGAAAGGCTGCTGTAGAATGCGCGGCCTCGGTTGAGACGAAAGACTTAGCCGAAACGCTCTTTAACAACTGAATCAAGCAATTCGTGTGGGTGCTTGTGATGTAAGACTGATGGTCAACTGATTATCAGCAGCGCAAGTAACACTCGTGAATTCGAGAGTTTTAGCTCTTTAAGTAGAGCGTGCGATTGCTGAGCCAAGTTTAGGGTTTTCTCAAAACCCAAGCAGTATTGAACTGAAGAGTTTGATCATGGCTCAGATTGAACGCTGGCGGCAGGCCTAACACATGCAAGTCGAGCGGATGAGTGGAGCTTGCTCCATGATTCAGCGGCGGACGGGTGAGTAATGCCTAGGAATCTGCCTGGTAGTGGGGGACAACGTTTCGAAAGGAACGCTAATACCGCATACGTCCTACGGGAGAAAGCAGGGGACCTTCGGGCCTTGCGCTATCAGATGAGCCTAGGTCGGATTAGCTAGTAGGTGAGGTAAAGGCTCACCTAGGCGACGATCCGTAACTGGTCTGAGAGGATGATCAGTCACACTGGAACTGAGACACGGTCCAGACTCCTACGGGAGGCAGCAGTGGGGAATATTGGACAATGGGCGAAAGCCTGATCCAGCCATGCCGCGTGTGTGAAGAAGGTCTTCGGATTGTAAAGCACTTTAAGTTGGGAGGAAGGGCAGTAAGTTAATACCTTGCTGTTTTGACGTTACCAACAGAATAAGCACCGGCTAACTTCGTGCCAGCAGCCGCGGTAATACGAAGGGTGCAAGCGTTAATCGGAATTACTGGGCGTAAAGCGCGCGTAGGTGGTTCAGCAAGTTGGAGGTGAAATCCCCGGGCTCAACCTGGGAACTGCCTCCAAAACTACTGAGCTAGAGTACGGTAGAGGGTAGTGGAATTTCCTGTGTAGCGGTGAAATGCGTAGATATAGGAAGGAACACCAGTGGCGAAGGCGACTACCTGGACTGATACTGACACTGAGGTGCGAAAGCGTGGGGAGCAAACAGGATTAGATACCCTGGTAGTCCACGCCGTAAACGATGTCGACTAGCCGTTGGGATCCTTGAGATCTTAGTGGCGCAGCTAACGCATTAAGTCGACCGCCTGGGGAGTACGGCCGCAAGGTTAAAACTCAAATGAATTGACGGGGGCCCGCACAAGCGGTGGAGCATGTGGTTTAATTCGAAGCAACGCGAAGAACCTTACCTGGCCTTGACATGCTGAGAACTTTCCAGAGATGGATTGGTGCCTTCGGGAACTCAGACACAGGTGCTGCATGGCTGTCGTCAGCTCGTGTCGTGAGATGTTGGGTTAAGTCCCGTAACGAGCGCAACCCTTGTCCTTAGTTACCAGCACGTTATGGTGGGCACTCTAAGGAGACTGCCGGTGACAAACCGGAGGAAGGTGGGGATGACGTCAAGTCATCATGGCCCTTACGGCCAGGGCTACACACGTGCTACAATGGTCGGTACAAAGGGTTGCCAAGCCGCGAGGTGGAGCTAATCCCATAAAACCGATCGTAGTCCGGATCGCAGTCTGCAACTCGACTGCGTGAAGTCGGAATCGCTAGTAATCGTGAATCAGAATGTCACGGTGAATACGTTCCCGGGCCTTGTACACACCGCCCGTCACACCATGGGAGTGGGTTGCTCCAGAAGTAGCTAGTCTAACCGCAAGGGGGACGGTTACCACGGAGTGATTCATGACTGGGGTGAAGTCGTAACAAGGTAGCCGTAGGGGAACCTGCGGCTGGATCACCTCCTTAATCGAAGACTTCAGCTTCTTCATAAGCTCCCACACGAATTGCTTGATTCACTTGCGAAAAGCGATTGGGTTTAGACCCGAGAGTTAGACGATTGGGTCTGTAGCTCAGTTGGTTAGAGCGCACCCCTGATAAGGGTGAGGTCGGCAGTTCGAATCTGCCCAGACCCACCAATTGTCAAGGGATGTGGCCAAGTCCGTAGATGGGGCCATAGCTCAGCTGGGAGAGCGCCTGCTTTGCACGCAGGAGGTCAGGAGTTCGATCCTCCTTGGCTCCACCATTAACTCGATAATCGCTGAAAGCTCAGAAATGAACATTGGTAGTTCAATGTTGATTTCTGGTCTTTGCGCCAGAACTGTTCTTTAAAAATTTGGGTATGTGATAGAAGTGACTTGTTGAATGTTTCACTGCATTCAGCAAATCAAGGCAAAATTTGCGAGTTCAAGCGCGAATTTTCGGCGAATGTCGTCTTCACGTTACGAATCTATAACCAGATTGCTTGGGGTTATATGGTCAAGTGAAGAAGCGCATACGGTGGATGCCTTGGCAGTCAGAGGCGATGAAAGACGTGGTAGCCTGCGATAAGCTTCGGGGAGTCGGCAAACAGACTTTGATCCGGAGATCTCTGAATGGGGGAACCCACCTAGGATAACCTAGGTATCTTGTACTGAATTCATAGGTGCAAGAGGCGAACCAGGGGAACTGAAACATCTAAGTACCCTGAGGAAAAGAAATCAACCGAGATTCCCTTAGTAGTGGCGAGCGAACGGGGATTAGCCCTTAAGCTTCTTTGATTTTAGCGGAACGCTCTGGAAAGTGCGGCCATAGTGGGTGATAGCCCTGTACGCGAAAAGGTCTTAGAAGTGAAATCGAGTAGGACGGCGCACGTGAAACGTTGTCTGAATATGGGGGGACCATCCTCCAAGGCTAAATACTACTGACTGACCGATAGTGAACTAGTACCGTGAGGGAAAGGCGAAAAGAACCCCGGAGAGGGGAGTGAAATAGAACCTGAAACCGTATGCGTACAAGCAGTGGGAGCCCACTTTGTTGGGTGACTGCGTACCTTTTGTATAATGGGTCAGCGACTTATATTCAGTGGCGAGCTTAACCGAATAGGGGAGGCGTAGCGAAAGCGAGTCTTAATAGGGCGCTTTAGTCGCTGGGTATAGACCCGAAACCGGGCGATCTATCCATGGGCAGGTTGAAGGTTAGGTAACACTGACTGGAGGACCGAACCGACTACCGTTGAAAAGTTAGCGGATGACCTGTGGATCGGAGTGAAAGGCTAATCAAGCCCGGAGATAGCTGGTTCTCCTCGAAAGCTATTTAGGTAGCGCCTCATGTATCACTCTGGGGGGTAGAGCACTGTTTCGGCTAGGGGGTCATCCCGACTTACCAAACCGATGCAAACTCCGAATACCCAGAAGTGCCGAGCATGGGAGACACACGGCGGGTGCTAACGTCCGTCGTGAAAAGGGAAACAACCCAGACCGTCAGCTAAGGTCCCAAAGTTATGGTTAAGTGGGAAACGATGTGGGAAGGCTTAGACAGCTAGGAGGTTGGCTTAGAAGCAGCCACCCTTTAAAGAAAGCGTAATAGCTCACTAGTCGAGTCGGCCTGCGCGGAAGATGTAACGGGGCTCAAACCATACACCGAAGCTACGGGTATCACGTAAGTGATGCGGTAGAGGAGCGTTCTGTAAGCCTGTGAAGGTGAGTTGAGAAGCTTGCTGGAGGTATCAGAAGTGCGAATGCTGACATGAGTAACGACAATGCGAGTGAAAAACTCGCACGCCGAAAGACCAAGGTTTCCTGCGCAACGTTAATCGACGCAGGGTTAGTCGGCCCCTAAGGCGAGGCAGAAATGCGTAGTCGATGGGAAGCAGGTTAATATTCCTGCACTTCTAGTTACTGCGATGGGGGGACGGAGAAGGCTAGGCCAGCACGGCGTTGGTTGTCCGTGTTTAAGGTGGTAGGCAGAGATCTTAGGCAAATCCGGGATCTTAATGCCGAGAACTGATGACGAACGTCCTTTTGGACGTGAAGTGGTTGATGCCATGCTTCCAGGAAAAGCCTCTAAGCTTCAGGTAACTAGGAACCGTACCCCAAACCGACACAGGTGGTTGGGTAGAGAATACCAAGGCGCTTGAGAGAACTCGGGTGAAGGAACTAGGCAAAATGGCACCGTAACTTCGGGAGAAGGTGCGCCGGTGAGGGTGAAGGACTTGCTCCGTAAGCTCATGCCGGTCGAAGATACCAGGCCGCTGCGACTGTTTATTAAAAACACAGCACTCTGCAAACACGAAAGTGGACGTATAGGGTGTGACGCCTGCCCGGTGCCGGAAGGTTAATTGATGGGGTTAGCGCAAGCGAAGCTCTTGATCGAAGCCCCGGTAAACGGCGGCCGTAACTATAACGGTCCTAAGGTAGCGAAATTCCTTGTCGGGTAAGTTCCGACCTGCACGAATGGCGTAACGATGGCGGCGCTGTCTCCACCCGAGACTCAGTGAAATTGAAATCGCTGTGAAGATGCAGTGTATCCGCGGCTAGACGGAAAGACCCCGTGAACCTTTACTGTAGCTTTGCACTGGACTTTGAGCCTGCTTGTGTAGGATAGGTGGGAGGCTTTGAAGCGTGGACGCCAGTTCGCGTGGAGCCATCCTTGAAATACCACCCTGGCATGCTTGAGGTTCTAACTCTGGTCCGTCATCCGGATCGAGGACAGTGTATGGTGGGCAGTTTGACTGGGGCGGTCTCCTCCCAAAGAGTAACGGAGGAGTACGAAGGTGCGCTCAGACCGGTCGGAAATCGGTCGTAGAGTATAAAGGCAAAAGCGCGCTTGACTGCGAGACAGACACGTCGAGCAGGTACGAAAGTAGGTCTTAGTGATCCGGTGGTTCTGTATGGAAGGGCCATCGCTCAACGGATAAAAGGTACTCCGGGGATAACAGGCTGATACCGCCCAAGAGTTCATATCGACGGCGGTGTTTGGCACCTCGATGTCGGCTCATCACATCCTGGGGCTGAAGCCGGTCCCAAGGGTATGGCTGTTCGCCATTTAAAGTGGTACGCGAGCTGGGTTTAGAACGTCGTGAGACAGTTCGGTCCCTATCTGCCGTGGACGTTTGAGATTTGAGAGGGGCTGACCTTAGTACGAGAGGACCGGGTTGGACGAACCTCTGGTGTTCCGGTTGTCACGCCAGTGGCATTGCCGGGTAGCTATGTTCGGAAAAGATAACCGCTGAAAGCATCTAAGCGGGAAACTTGCCTCAAGATGAGATCTCACTGGAGCCTTGAGCTCCCTAAAGGGCCGTCGAAGACTACGACGTTGATAGGTTGGGTGTGTAAGCGCTGTGAGGCGTTGAGCTAACCAATACTAATTGCCCGTGAGGCTTGACCATATAACACCCAAACAATCTGATGATTGTGGGTTGTATGGTGAAGTCGACAAACGAACCGAAAGTTCGCTAAGAACCGCAACGCCACATATCACATACCCATTAGGGGAAACGACTAAACACCGAGTCCCCAACCGAATTGCTTGACGACCATAGAGCGTTGGAACCACCTGATCCCTTCCCGAACTCAGTAGTGAAACGACGCATCGCCGATGGTAGTGTGGGGTTTCCCCATGTGAGAGTAGGTCATCGTCAAGCTCCTATCCCCAAACCCCCATCCGAGAAATCGGGTGGGGGTTTGGCTTTTGCGCCCAAGAAAAATATTCGGCAACCCGGTCCGAGGCATGCGGTTGACCGCCGCTTGCGTTAGGCTTGCGCCTGCTGTTCGCCCTGTTGTTGAACTAGCGTGATAGCGGGCGCTGACTTTGCTGCTGCCGCAAATTGCACCCACAAAAAAGCCACCTATCTAGGTGGCTTTTTTATTTCCGAAGAGGCGATCAGTCGCCCCGGTACTCGCAGCCACTGGTGCAGGTTTCATGTACGCGGATGCGGGACAGCTCTGGCAACAGAGGCTTGAGTTCCAGCCAGATCCACTTCGCCAAGTTTTCGCTGGTGGGGTTTTCCAGGCCGGGGATATCGTTCAGATAGTTGTGGTCGAGGCGCTCGTAGATCGGTTTGAAGATCGCCTTGATCTCGGCGAAGTCGCGGATCCAGCCAGTGTGGGGGTCGACCTCACCCTCGATGTAGATGGCGGCACGGAAGGAGTGGCCATGCAGACGGCCGCACTTGTGGCCCGCTGGCACATGCGGCAGGAGATGGGCGGATTCGAAGGTGAATTCTTTGAACAGTTCCAAGGTAAACGCTCTGCTGGATAGGCCGCGAAGCGGCGTGAAGCTCGCCTCGCAGTTTACCAGTTCGAACCCTTACTGCGCCTGTCGCAGGCGACTGAGCTCGGAGTTGAGCCAATCGGCAGAGGGCTGCAGCTGGCCCTGGCAGTTCACCTGATAGGACTCGCCGCTCATGCTGCTCTCGGTCGCCGCGAGGGCGATGAAGTCCTCGGCCGAGTCGACCTTGTCCTTGTCCTCCAGATAATCGAGCTTCTTCTGCAGGTGCTTACGCGCATCTGCAGGCTGGTGCTCGCTACCGTTGCGGATAAACAGACAGCCGCTGCTTTCGACGAAAGCGAGTAGGGCCTCAACTTCTTTTTTCCCCTGTTCATTGAGGGCTGCCTGACTGCTGCCGCAGACGAGCAGCGTCGAGAGGGCGAGCGTTCTGATAAGGGACATTTGTTGCTTCCTTGCAGTATGTGATCAGAGAGGTTGCAGGCGCTCGCCGAGGCGGCCGCTGTCGGTTAACTCAAGGAATTCGTCGCCCAGGCGTTGGCTTTCGGCCATGGCCTTACGCCAATAACGCTCGCGGCCCGCATCGTCGCCCAGATAGCGCTTGAAGTCGCTACGGTCTGGGAGTTTGCCGTGTGGTAGATCCGCCAGGTACTCGCGCGATGGTGCCAGCAGCAGCACGTCCTGCAGGCGTTCACTGTCGCCGCGTCGCCAAGGCAGGCCCTTGTCGAACCAGCCTGGGACGACCCGGTCGGTGAAGTGCGGGTAGAGCACCACGCCTTCACTCTGATACGGCAGGTCGAGGTGATAATCAAGCAGGCCGCCGTCGCGATAAGCGCCTGGCTCCAGGCCAGGAATCTCGCGGATTGCCTCCATCACCATGGGTATCGAGCCGGAGGCGAGCAGGGCGTGGCGCAGATTGCCTTCGGCCAGCGTGTGGAAGTGCGAGCGGAAGTCGTTCAATGCGGCGAGCGGCGGTGCCAGACGGGCATCGTGCAGGATCACCCGGTCGAAGTGTCGACCCAGGCGGCTGCGGCTCAGCAGGTTGTTGCCGATCACCGAGGACAGGCCCAGGCCCAGCTTGCCGCGATGGTCGTGCTGCAGCAGGCCATGGCTGCGTACCACCACTATGTTCAGGCGATACAGCGGATTGTTCAGCACCGCGGCATCCTGGCCTTCGAACAGATCGTCGAGCAGCTGTACGCAGCTGCGGGAGACCTCGGCCATGCTCACGCCCTTGGCGAAGCGCTGGCTGGTGTACAGCTCGCCAAGCCGTTTGATACCGGCGCAGGCATCGGGCAGGCAAGCGCTGGCGAAGCGCCAGGAGCCGATCGAGGCGCCGATCAGGGTTCGTTCGCGCGGTGCGCGCGGTAGCCAGTCGCCGAACAGAGCCAAGTCCAGGCCCTGTATGCCCAGGCCTTTGGGGCCACCGGCGGCGCCAGGCAGAATTCCGACGTCGGCTGGCTGCAGGCCCTGTTCGCGGATGCGCGCGAGGGCGCGTTTGCCGGCGCGCAGGCTGAGGGCGGGGGATTTGATCTGGATAGCGGTCATGCTCGGCTCCACACAGCAAGCCAGCGATTATAGTGGCGTCGCCTGGTAGGCCAAGCGGCTTCAGGATATGAATGATGCGGCAGTTGTGAGCCACAGCCGACATCGGGACAATTCAGCTTCAATTAAGTCGGCTTGGGTATCTTGGGCGCCGTAGACAAACAGATACTCCGAGGAGAACACCATGAACAAGCTGACCAGCCTTTTTGCCATCACCGCCCTGGCCGCCACCGCTGGCATCGCTCAGGCCCGCGACCTGGGCCCGGACGAAGCGCTGAAGCTGCGTGATGCCGGCACCATCCAGAGTTTCGAGAAGCTCAACGCCGCAGCCCTGGCCAAGTACCCGGGCGGCAAGGTCGAAGATACCGAGCTCGAGCAGGAGCATGGCCGCTACGTCTATCAGGTCGAAGTGCGCGACGCTCAGGGCGTGCAATGGGACGTGGAGCTGGACGCCACCAACGGCCAGATCCTGAAAGAGCACCGGGATGACTGATGAAATTCGTTGCACGCTATAGCGGCATAGTCGCCCTGATCCTGGCGGTGCTTGCGCTCGATGCGCAGGCCCGCGACCTGGATCAGGACGAGGCCCTGAAACTGCGCCGCGAAGGCGTGATTCAGCCGCTGGAAATGCTGATGGAGCCGGCCCTGGGGCGTTACCCCGGGGCCGTGCTGCTGGAGGCGGAACTGGAAGAGGAAGACGATGTGCTGGTCTACGAGGTCGAGCTGCTGACCGCCGACGGCACCGTCCGCGAACTGGAGCTGGATGCCCGTGACGGTCGCATCCTCAAGGATGAAGTGGAGGACTGATGCGTCTGTTGCTGGTGGAAGACCATGTGCCCCTGGCCGACGAGCTGGTCGCCGGCCTGAGCCGGCAGGGCTATGCGGTGGATTGGCTGGCCGACGGCCGCGATGCGGTCTACCAGGGCGCCAGCGAACCTTACGATCTGATCATTCTCGACCTTGGTCTGCCCGGCAAACCGGGGCTCGAAGTATTGCGCGAATGGCGCGCGGGCGGCCTGGCCACGCCGGTGCTGATTCTCACCGCACGTGGCTCCTGGGCCGAGCGCATCGACGGCCTCAAGGCCGGCGCCGACGATTACCTGACCAAACCCTTTCATCCCGAGGAGCTGGCCCTGCGCATCCAGGCCTTGCTGCGCCGTGCCCACGGCCTGGCCAACCAGCCGCAGCTGGAGGCTGCCGGCCTGCAACTGGACGAGAGCCGGCAATGCGTGAGCCGTGACGGCAAGGAGGTCGAGCTGACTTCCGCCGAGTTCCGCCTGCTGCGCTACTTCATGCTGCATCCGGGGCAGATCCTCTCCAAAGGTCAACTGGCCGAGCACCTGTACGACGGAGAGACAGAACGTGATTCCAACGTGCTGGAGGTCCACGTCAATCGCCTGCGCGGCAAGCTCGGCCGCGAGGTGATAGAAACCCGCCGCGGCCAGGGTTATCGTTATGCCGGGGTAAGCGCTTGAGGTCGATCCAGCGCCGCCTCAGCCTGGGCCTGGCCGGTGTGCTAGTGGCGGTGGGGCTGATTCTGGCGCAGAGCAGCCTGTGGCTGTTCGATCACAGCCTGCGCCGCTACCTGCAGGAAGACCTGAAGGACGAGACGCAGAGCCTGCTGATCGCCCTGGTACGTGGCCAGAGCGGTATCCAGCTGGACGAGCGCCGGCTAGATCCGATCTTCCAGCGGCCGTTTTCCGGCCATTACTTCCGCATCGATTTCGCCGATGAGACCTGGCGCTCGCGCTCCTTGTGGGATCGCGACCTGCAGCTGCCGCCAGCGGAGGGCCTGCAGGACGGCCTGGGCGACGGCCCGCATGGCCAGCGCCTGCTGGTGTTCCGCGCGGACTACCAGCGTTTCGGCAAGGCGTTCTCCATCAGCGTGGCCCAGGACTACACGCCGATCCTGCAGAGCTTTCGCCGCCTGCAGTGGTTCGGTCTGGGGCTGGGCGGTGCGGCGCTGTTGCTGATCCTGCTGGCCCAGCGCTACACGGTGCGTGCGGCGTTGCGCCCGCTGGAGCGAGTGCGCGGACAGATCGCCCAGTTACAGCAGGGCCAGCGCAGCGAGCTGGATACCCGCGTGCCGCAGGAACTGGAGCCGCTGGTAGGCCAGGTCAACCACCTGCTGACCCATACCGAGGACACTCTCAGGCGCTCGCGCAACGCCCTGGGCAACCTCGGCCATGCCCTGAAGACGCCGTTGGCCGTGCTGGTCAGCCTCTGCGAGCGGGAGGACCTGCGCGCCCAGCCGGAGCTGCAGGCGACCCTGCGCGAACAGTTGGCGCAGATCCAGCAGCGTCTGGAGCGCGAACTGGGTCGCGCGCGCCTGGCTGGCGAGGTCTTGCCCGGTGCGCACTTCGATTGCGCGGCCGAGCTGCCGGGGCTGTTTTCCACCCTGGGCATGATCCACCGCCACGGCCTCGAGCTGGACTGGCAGGCCGAGCCCGGCCTGTGCCTGCCCTGGGACCGCGAGGACCTGCTGGAACTGCTCGGCAACCTGCTGGACAACGCCTGCAAATGGGCGGATGCCCAGGTGCGCCTGAGCCTGGTGGAAGAGGCGGATGGCTATCGCCTGTGCATCGACGACGATGGCCCCGGCATCGCCGCGGAACGGCGCAACGAGGTCATGGGCCGTGGTACCCGTCTGGACGAGCAGGTCGCCGGCCATGGCCTTGGTCTGGGCATAGTGCGCGACATAGTCGATGCCTGGGGTGGCACCCTGCGCCTGGAAGACAGCCCGCTGGGCGGGCTGCGGGTGGAGATACGGCTGCCGAAGCGGCGCTGATCACATGCCGTTGGTGAACGAGGGGTTGCTCAGGTCGATGCTCGCGCGCACTGGCTTGAGCGCCTCGGCGTACTTGCCGAGGATGTCCAGGGCGTAGTCGGCGCGCTTGCGGATGCGCAGGTCGTCCTCGCCATTGGCCTCGTCCTCGTTCAGCACCGCTTCCACATGCCGCACGATCAGGTGCTCCGGCAGGTAGCCGATGCGGCAGTTCTTGTAGCCCGAGGCGCGCAGCTCGCTGATCGGGTAGGCGCCGCCAATCCCCGAGGAAACTCCCACCAGCAGCGCCGGCTTGTGCGCCAGCTCGGCCTTGCTGGCATAGAGGAAGAAGTTCTTCACCGCCGGGCAGGCCATGCCGTTCCATTCCGGGGCGATCACCACCAGCGCATCGGCGGCGGTCAGCTGCTGCTGGTACTCGGCCCAGGGGCCCTTGTCATCGGCCGGCCACAGCGGCAGCGCGCGTTCGCCCAGGTCGATCAGGCTGCTCTGCTCGGCGCAGGTCAGGCCCAGCTCGATCAGACGTTGGCGCAGGTAGCGGGCGACCTTGGCGGACTGGCTGCCGGTGCGGCTGGAGCCGGCGATCAGGGCGATATTGAGCATCTTCGGGATCTCTTGCGAATGGTGTCGCGCAGGCTACCGGCCGCTCTGCAACGGGGCAAGTGAGCGAGCGCCAGGACGGCTGGCGGATGGCGCCAGGAAAAACGCCCGGCAAGGCCGGGCGTTGTCATGCAGGCCGGGCTCAGACGCGGAACTGATCCATCAAACCCTGCTGGTGGTTGGCCAGGCTGTTGAGGGTCTGGCTGACCCGCGCCGACTCGTCGGCCTGGCCGGACAGGGCCTCGGTGACGTCGCGGATGGTCGCCACGTTGCGGTTCACTTCCTCGGCCACCGCGCTCTGTTCCTCGGCGGCGGAGGCGATCTGCAGGTTCATGTCGTTGATCACGGTGACCGCGTCGCCGATGCGGCGCAGCGAGGTCACCGCCTGCTCGACCAGCTCGACGCTGCCCTGGGCCTGCTTGTGGCTGCTGTGCATGGAGCCGACCACGTCGCGGGTGCCGTTCTGCAGGTTCTCGATCACCTGGCGAATCTCTTCCACCGAGTCCTGGGTGCGCTTGGCCAGGTTGCGCACTTCGTCGGCGACCACGGCGAAGCCGCGTCCGGCCTCGCCGGCACGGGCGGCCTCGATGGCGGCGTTGAGGGCGAGGAGGTTGGTCTGTTCGGCGATGGCGCGGATCACCTCCAGCACCGAGCCGATCTGCTCGCTGCTGCTGGCCAGGCTTTCCACTTCCTGCATGGCGGCGTTCAGCTCGTTGGCCAGCTGTTCGATGGACAGGGTGGTGCGGTCGATCACCGCCAGGCCTTCGCGGGCGGCGGCATCGGCGCCACGGGCGGCATCGGCGGCCTGGGAGGCGTTGTTGGCCACGTCGTGGGCGGTGGCGCTCATCTCCTGGGAGGCGGTGGCCACCTGGTCCACTTCACGGAACTGCTGCTGCATACCGGCGCTGGTCTGGCTGGCGATGGCGGCGGACTGGTCGGCGGTGCTGCGGGCGTCCTGTACCGAGCGTTTCACGTCGGCGATGATCGGCTGCAGCTTGTCGAGGAAGCGGTTGAACCAGCCGGCCAGCTCACCCAGCTCGTCCTGCCTGGCGTAGTCCAGGCGCTTGGTCAAGTCGCCTTCGCCGCTGGCGATGTTCTTCAGCATGCTGGCCACGCCGAGGATCGGGCGGGTCACGCCGAGAGCGGTCAGCCACATCAGAGCGATGCCGATGAGGATGGCGATCAGCGCCAGCACCACGGAGAAGGTGGTGTCGCTGGTCCGGCGCTCGTCCAGCTGCTTTTCCAGCGCCAGCGCCGGGCCGAGCAGGGTGGCCTTGGGCACTTCCAGCAGCACGCCCCAGGACTTGGCCTCGGGGATCGGCAGCAGCGGCTCGAACACTCGCAGGTTGCCCTCCAGCTCGAGGAACTGGGCCTGGCCGCCGCTCAGCATCTGGGCGATCTGGCCGCCCTGGTTGGGGAAGGCGCTGGTCAGCGGCTTGCCCAGCTGGCCCGCGTCGCGGCTGTGCCCGGCCAGCAGGCCGGCGGCGCTGATGATGCTGACATGGGCCTGGCCATCGTACAGCTCGCTACTGGCCTTCTGGCTGAACTTTTGCAGGCTCTCCAGGCTGATGTCCACGCCCATCACGCCGATCACCTTGCCGCCCTGCTCCAGGGGGAAGGCAATGCTGGTCATCAGCACCTGCTTGCCGTTGACGTCGTCGAAATAGGGATCGAGCACACAGGCGCGCTTGCTGTCGCGCGGGCAGGTGTACCAGGCGTTGTACGGCGCGCCGCTGGGGCCGGCGGTGGTGTCGCCCAGCTGCGCCTCGTCCATCGTCTCCGACTCCAGGGTGCCCGGCGTGCTCTGCGACCAGTAGAGCGAGAAGCGTCCCTTGTCGTTACCGCCGACCTCGGTGATGCCGGCGAACAGCTCGTCCTTGCCGTCCAGGCCGTTGGGCTCGAACACCAGGTACAGGCCGAGCAGGTTGGGGTTGGCCTCCAGGGCCGAGCGCACCTGGCGGGTCATGTCTTCGCGCAGGTCGAAGGCATCGAGGAAGCGCTTCTCGGCCTGCTCCTTGAGGAACAGCACCTGGCGCGAGAAGCCCTTGCCGTACTGGTAGGCGTCCATGAAGTAGCGCTGGATGCGGATGCCCTGCAGCTCGCCGCGTGCGGCCATGCGCAGGCGGGCGGACTCTTCCAGCATCTCGCTGCTGGAGGTCTTCACCAGCGCCGCGCTGTGCGTGGACTGGTACAGCGAGGCCCCCACCAGCAGGGTCACGATGGCCTGCAGACAGAGACCGGCGAGTAGGGTGATTTTCCACTGGATGGACAGGCGCGACAGCATGAAGGGGTCCTTTCAAAAGTCAGACTTGCTGGTCATTTATCGGTGTTTTCGTCAAAAACTTGACCGATACCAATCGATTTAATGAGCCACTTGAGCTTTTTCGATGAAGCTTCTGAATTACAGGCAAGAATTGTGCTCAGCCCTCGGCTTTCCACGCATCGCCTGCGTTTTGACAGAGCCTGACCGATCGGGCAGAGTTCGCGCCCTTTCCCGGGCGCGACGCGTGTCGGGTAGCCTCTTTATCGTAGTTGGAGCTCCTCATGAACGCAGTCGTTGCCGCGGTCGGCATCATGCTGATCCTCAGTCTCTGCCGGGTGCATGTGGTCATCGCGCTGATCGCCGGCGCCCTGGCCGGCGGCCTGATCGGTGGGCTGGACCTGCAGGCCAGCCTGGCCGCCTTCAACAAGGGTCTCGGCGGCGGTGCCAACGTGGCGCTGTCCTACGCGCTGCTCGGCGCCTTCGCCGTGGCCATCTCCAAGTCCGGCCTGGCCCATGCCCTGGCGGACAAGGCGCTGGCCATGGTCGGCCGCCAGCAGGAGCGTGGCGGCGATCTGGTGGGGTGGCTGCTGATCGGCCTGCTGCTGGTGGTGTCGGTGTCGTCGCAGAACATCCTGCCGATCCACATCGCCTTCATTCCGCTGCTGGTCCCGCCGCTGCTCTATGTGATGGCGCGCCTGCGCATGGACCGCCGCCTGGTGGCCTGCGTCATCACCTTCGGCCTGATCACACCCTACATCTTCCTGCCGGTGGGCTTCGGCAACATCTATCTGAACGAGATCCTGCTGGCCAGCGTGCGCAAGGGCGGCGTGGATACCGCCGGCGTCAGCGTCACTCAGGCCATGCTGCTGCCGGCCCTGGGCATGCTCTGCGGCCTGCTGGTGGCAGTGTTCCTCAGCTACCGTGGCAAGCGCGACTACGACATCCAGCGCATCGAGCAGGTGGAGAAGGTGGCGGTGCAGTACAACCCCTACAGCCTGCTGGTGGCCGGCGTGGCAGTGGCCGCCGCCTTCGCCGTGCAGCTGTGGCTGGACTCGATGATCATCGGTGCCCTGGTGGGCTTCGTGATCTTCTCGGTGTCCGGCGTGGTGCGCTGGCGCGAGGCCGATGACCTGTTCACCGAAGGCATGAAGATGATGGCCATGATGGGCTTCATCATGATCGCCGCCGACGGCTTCGCCGAGGTGATGCGCGCCACCGGCGAGATCGACAGCCTGGTGGGCTCGGCTTCCCACTGGATCGGCCACAGCCAGGCCATCGGCGCGCTGATGATGCTGCTGATCGGCCTGCTGGTGACCACCGGCATCGGCTCGTCCTTCTCCAGCGTGCCGATCGTCGCGGCGATCTTCGTGCCGCTGTGCGTGCAGCTCGGCTTCAGCCCGCTGGCCATCGTGTGCATCGTCGGCACCGCCGGCGCCCTGGGCGATGCCGGCTCGCCGGTGTCCGACTCGACCCTGGGCCCGACCGCCGGGCTGAACGCCGACGGCCAGCACGACCATATCTGGGACACCGTGGTGCCGACCTTCCTGCACTACAACCTGCCGCTGCTGGCGTTTGGCTGGATCGCCGCGATGGTGCTGTAATAACTGCAGACATGACTTCAGGCTGAAACGGGGTTGCCGATAACACGGCAACCCCGTTTTGCTTTCTGCGGATCTGCCCAAAAGGAAGGGATCATGCGTCTTACCCTGAAAACCAAAGTGCTGCTGCTGGCCCTGGTGCCGGTCATTCTGTTCGCCCTGGTGCTGAGCGGCGCGGCGGCGAAGATCCTCGACGACCTGGCCGAGGACGAAGTCGCGCAGACCCGCGAGCGCCTGGTGGAGGAAAACCGCCAGGAGCTGAAGAACTACATGCAGATCGCCCTCGGCTCGGTGCAGAGCCTGTACGACGGCGCTGCCCAGGGCGATATGGCCAGTCGCGAGCAGGCCATCGCCATCCTGTCCAAGATCAAGTATGGCAAGGACGGCTACTTCTTCGGCCACGACTCCAGCGTGGTGCGCCTGTTCCGTGGCGACAGCCCGGTGGACGTGGGCAAGAACCTGTCCGAGCGCAAGGATCCCAACGGCGTCTACGTCAACCGCGAACTGGTGCGGGTGGCCAAGGACGGCTCCAACTACGTGGAGTACAGCTCGCCGCTGCCCACCGACGAGAGCGTGCTGGTACCCAAGCTGGCGTACAGCTACTACCTGCCGAAGTGGGACCTGGCGCTGGGCACCGCCGTCAACCTGGACGGCGTCGCGGCCGAGGTGGCCGAGGTCGAGGCGTCCATCCAGGAGCGCGTCGGCACCATCCTCACCAGCATCCTGGTGATCGCCGCGGTGATGCTGCTGGTGTTCGGCGTGGCCGGCCTGGCCCTGAGCAACGCCTTCCTGCGCCCCCTGCAGCTGATCAAGGAAAACCTGGACGACATCGCCGCCGGTGAAGGCGACCTGACCCGCCGCCTGCCGGTGGCCGGCGACGACGAGCTGGGCCAGCTGGCCGGCTCGTTCAACCGATTCGTCGAGAAGATCCACGGCCTGGTGCGGCAGATCGCCGAGATGACCACCCAGCTGACCGGCCTGGTCGGTGAGGTGGCGGCCCAGGCGCAGCGCTCCGAGCAGGCCATGGAGCGCCAGCGCCACGAGACCGACCAGGTGGCCACGGCGATCAACGAAATGTCCGCCGCCGCCCACGAGGTGGCCAAGAGTGCCCAGGGCGCTGCCGAGGCCGCGCAGCAGACCGATCACGAGGGCCAGGCGGCGAAGAAGGTGGTCGACGGCAGCATCAGCCGCATCCACGCCCTGGTCGGCGACATCCGTGAGAGCGGCCAGTCGCTGGACAGCCTGCAGCAGGACGTGCAGTCCATCGTCAGCGTGCTCGGCGTGATCCGCTCCATCGCCGAGCAGACCAACCTGCTGGCGCTCAACGCGGCCATCGAGGCGGCCCGGGCCGGCGAGGCCGGACGCGGCTTCGCCGTGGTGGCCGACGAGGTGCGCGCGCTGGCCAGTCGCACCCAGCAGAGCACCCAGGAAATCCAGGGCATGATCGACCGCCTGCAGCAGGGCACCCAGGCCTCGGTCACCGCCATGCGCCGCTCCAGCGATGCCGGCGAGATCACCAGCGAGCAGGCCAACCAGGCCGGCTCCTCGCTGGATGCCATCGCCGGGCTGATCGGCACCATCAACGCGATGAACGCGCAGATCGCCAGCGCCGCCGAGGAGCAGACCGCTGTGGCCGAGGAGATCAACCGCAGCGTGCACCAGATCGCCGCGGCCGTGGACAGCGTGGCGGATGAGACCCGCCACGGCGCCGCCACCGCGCGCAGCCTGTCCGACCTGGGTGAGCGCCTGGGCAGCCTGGTGCGGCAGTTCCGCATCTGAGGCCCGTGCTGTGAAAGAAGGCGCTGCGGCGCCTTTTTTCATGGCCGCGCCAGGGCAAAAAGGCCGCACTTTGCCGTCACGTTGGGGGACTAAGCAGGAACAGCCCTGTCAGGCGGTCGCCCAATGCCTTCTTCGCGCGTCGAACACAAAGCCTTTCTCGCCCTGCTGGTGGCGGTGACCCTGGCCTTCGCCTGGATCCTCCTGCCGTTCTATGGCGCGCTGTTCTGGGCCGTGGTGCTGGCCGTGCTGTTCGCCCCGCTGCAGCGGCGCCTGGCCCTGCGTATCGGCGGGCGCGGCAACCTGTCGGCGCTGATCACCTTGTGCGTGTGCCTGCTGGTGGCGATCCTGCCGGTGATCGTCATCACCCTGATGCTGGTGAACGAGGGGGCGGCGGTGTACCAGCGCATCGAGGCCGGCGAGCTGGATGTCGGTGCCTTCGTCGCCCAGGGCAAGGACATGCTGCCGCAGGCCATCCAGCGCCAGCTCGACCGCCTCGGCCTGGGCAATTTCGACGGCCTGCGCGACCGCGTCGCCCGCGGCGCGCTGGAGGGCAGTCAGTTCCTGGCGACCAAGGCGTTCGCCATCGGCCAGAACACCTTCGAGTTCGTGGTCGGCTTCTTCGTCATGCTCTACCTGCTGTATTTCTTCCTGCGCGATGGCCCGGAGCTGGTGCGCACCGTGCGCAGCGCCGTGCCGCTGGCCGAGGGCCTCAAGCGTCGCCTGCAGATCAAGTTCACCCGGGTGGTGCGCGCCACGGTGAAGGGCAATATCGCCGTGGCGGTGGTGCAGGGCGCGCTGGGCGGGTTGATCTTCTGGGTCTTGGGCATCAGCAGCCCACTGCTGTGGGGCGTGCTGATGGCCTTCCTGTCGCTGCTGCCGGCGGTGGGCTGCGGGCTGGTATGGGGGCCGGTGGCGTTCTATCTGCTGGCGCGCGGCGAGCTGTGGCAGGGCGTGACGCTGATCCTGTTCGGCGTGCTGGTGATCGGTTTGGTGGACAACCTGCTGCGGCCGATCCTGGTGGGCAAGGACACGCGCATGCCGGACTACGTGGTGCTGATCTCCACCCTCGGCGGGCTGACCCTGTTCGGTCTCAACGGCTTCGTCATCGGCCCGCTGATCGCCGCGCTGTTCATCGCCAGCTGGGACCTGTACCGCAACGGCAGCCAGACGCCCCGGTTGCCCTGAATCGCAGGCAGAAAAAACCCGGCCAGCGCCGGGTTTTTCATTGCCGCTGACCTCAGTGGGCCACGGCCACCAGGCCGGCGTGCTGCACCAGTTCCAGCAGTGGCTGCGGATAGACGCCGAGGAAGAAGGCGAGCAGGGCAACGAACAGCAGCATGACGCCGCCGGCGCGCTGGCCCCAGTTGAACGGCGCATCGTGGCGCTTGAGGTTGGGCTCCTGCAGGAACAGGGTGACCATCACTCGCAGGTAGTAGAACACGCCGATGGCGCTGCCCAGAATCAGCGCGCCGAGCAGCCACCACTGTTGCGACTGCACGCCGGTGGCGACCACGTAGAACTTGCCGATGAAGCCGGCGGTCAGCGGGATACCGGCCAGGGACAGCATCATCACGGTGAGCACGGCGGTCAGGTACGGACGGCGCCAGAACAGGCCGCGGTACTCGTACAGGGCGTCGGCGTCACGGCCGCTGTAGGGCGTGGACATCAGGGTGATCACGCCGAACGCGCCCAGGCTGGTCAGCACGTAGGTAGCCAGGTACACGCCGATGGCTTCCTCGGCCAGGCCCTTGCTGGCGATCAGGGCGATCAGCAGGTAGCCGAAGTGGGCGATCGACGAGTAGCCGAGCAGGCGCTTGAGGTTGCTCTGCAGCAGGGCCAGCAGGTTACCGAACAGGATCGAGGCGATGGCTAGCACGGTCAGCAGCTCGTTCAGCCAGCCACCGGCGGCTACCGGAGAGATCTGGTACAGGCGCAGCAGCACGGCGAACACCGCCACCTTGCTGGCGGTAGCCAGGAAGGCGGCGACCGGAGCCGGCGCGCCCTCGTAGACGTCCGGGGTCCACAGGTGGAAGGGCACCAGCGACAGCTTGAAGGCCAGGCCGATCAGCATCATGCCGAAGCCGGCCTGGGCGATCAGGCTCGGCAGGCCGTCGGCGGCCAGCTTGGCGCCGATGCCGGCGAAGCTCAGGCTGCCGGATTCGGCGTAGAGCAGGGCCATGCCGAACAGCAGGAAGGCCGAGCCGGCGGCGGACAGCACCATGTACTTGATGCCGGCTTCCAGCGAACGCTTGTTGAAGAAGGCATAGGCGATCATGCCGTAGGTCGGTACCGACAGCAGCTCCAGACCGATGAACAGGCCGGCCAGATGCTGCGCGCTGACCAGCACCAGGCCGCCGGCGGCGGACAGCAGCATCAGCAGGTACAGCTCTTCGCGGTTGCCCGGGTAGCCCAGCTTGCCCGATTCACCGCCCAGGTAGGCGTGGATCAGGGTGGTGCAGGCCAGCGTGGCGGCCAGCACCAGCGCCATGTAGTAGCAGGCGAACTTGTCCACCAGCAGCAGCGGGGTGACCTGGATCGGCGTCACGCTCACGGCCGGGATCACCGACAGCAGGGCCAGGTTGAGGCCCAGCACGGAGAGGATGAAGGTCCAGGCGTGGTTGCGCTTCCAGGCGATGGCCAGCATCACCACCACGACGGTGGCGCTGGTGACCAGCAGCGGCAGTAGCGCGATGAAGTGTTGAGTCGTCAGTTCCATAGCGCTTGATTACCGGACCGAGGCGAGTTGAGTGAGGGCACCGCTGAACCACTGCTGCACGCCTTGCATGCTGGCGGCGGAGGTGTCGAGCACCGGTTGCGGGTAGACGCCGAGGAGGATCAGCAGCACGGCCAGGCCCAGCACCATGTACAGCTCGCGGGCCTTCAGGGCCTGCAGCGGAGCATCGGACTTGGCCGGGCCGAAGTAGGCGCGGTGGATCATCGCCAGCGAGTACACCGAGCCCAGCACCAGCCCGCAGGCGGCCAGCACGACGACCCACGGCGCGGCCGGGAAGCTGCCGATCAGGATCAGGAACTCACCGACGAAGTTGCCGGTACCCGGCAGGCCGAGGGCGGCAGCGGCGAAGAACAGGCTCACCGCCGGCAGCCACGGCAGGCGTGCCCAGATGCCGCCCATCTCGCGCATGTCGCGGGTGTGCAGGCGCTCGTAGAGCTGGCCGCAGAGGATGAACAGCGCGGCGGCGGACAGGCCGTGGGCCATCATCTGCACCACCGCGCCCTGCAGGGCGACCTGGCTGCCGGAGTAGATGGCGATCAGCACGAAGCCCATGTGCGAGACGCTGGAGTAGGCCACCAGGCGCTTGATATCGGTCTGGGCGAACGACAGGAAGGCGCCGTAAGCGATGGCGAACACGCCGAGCCACATGGCGATCGGCGCGAACTCGGCCGAGGCGTTGGGGAACAGCGGCAGGGCGAAGCGCATCAGGCCGTAGGCAGCGGTCTTCAGCAGGATGCCGGCGAGGTCAACGGAGCCGGCGGTCGGCGCCTGGGCGTGGGCATCCGGCAGCCAGGAGTGCACCGGCACCACCGGGAACTTCACGGCGAAGGCGGCGAAGAAACCGAGCATCAGCAGGTACTCGGTACCGGCCGGCAGGTCGGTCTTCAGCAGGTCGGCGTAGTTGAAGGTCAGCACGCCGGTGGCGTTGTAGTTGATCAGCACCAGGGCGAGGATCGCCACCAGCATGATCAGACCGCTGGCCTGGGTGAAGATGAAGAACTTGGTGGCGGCGTTGATCCGCGAGTGCCCCTTGCTGCCGCTGTGACCCCAGAGCGCGATGAGGAAGTACATCGGCACCAGCATCATTTCCCAGAAGAAGAAGAACAGGAACAGGTCGATGGCGAGGAACACGCCGACCACGCCGCCGAGGATCCACATCAGGTTGAGGTGGAAGAAGCCGACGCGGTTCTGGATCTCGTTCCACGAGCACAGCACGGACAGCACGCCGAGCAGGCCGGTGAGGCAGATCATCAGCACCGACAGGCCGTCGAGGCCGAGGTGGATGCTGATGCCGAGACGCTCGATCCACTGCACCTTGAACTCGGCAGCCCAGACCGGATCGGCGCCGGGGGCAGGGGCCAGGCTGAAGTCGGCGGTGGCCCACAGCCACAGGCTGAGGCCGAACAGCAGACTCATGGTCAGCAGGGCGATCCAGCGCGGCAGGGTGTTGCCGAGGCGATCGCCCTGCCAGCACAGCAGGCCGCCGATGAAGGGAATCAGGATTAGCCAGGGGAGAATCATCAGGCTGTTTTCCTTAACTCAGAAAAATGAGGACGGCGAGTACCAGCACGGCACCCCCGGCAATCGAAGTGGCGTACCAGCGCACCTGACCGGTCTGGGCACGGGCCAGCAGACCGTTGCCACCACGGGCCAGACGCGGCACCAGGCCGATGCTCTGGTCGATCGGGTCACGGCCGAGCAGGCGGCAGATCAGCAGGTAGGGCTGCACGAAGACCTTGTCGTAGAGCCAGTCGAAGCCCCAGGCGGCGAACCACCAGGCCGACAGGAAGCGGCCCGGCGCGCTGGCGGCAACGGCGCTGGCGAAGCGGCGCTGGCCGAGGAACAGCAGAGCGGCGAGGAGGATACCCGCCAGGGCGATGGCGCCCGAGGCGATCTCCAGGCCGTGCTTGGCCTCACCACCGGCATGGCCGATGCTCTGCGGCAGCACACCGTGCAGCGGCGGGGTGATCAGCGCGCCGACGAAGGTCGACAGCACGATCAGGGTGGCCAGCGGCAGGTTGTGGGCGATGCCGTGACCGGCATGGGCCTCGGTCTTCTGCTCGCCGTGGAAGGCGATGAAGATCAGGCGGAAGGTGTAGATCGAGGTCAGGAAGGCACCGGCCAGACCTGCGTACAGCAGCTCGCTGTGACCGCTGGCGAAGGCCTCCCAGAGAATCTCGTCCTTCGAGTAGAAGCCCGCGGTAACCAGCGGCAGCGCCGCCAGGGCCGCGCCGCCGACGATGAAGCTGGCGTAGGCCAGCGGCAGCTTCTTCCACAGACCGCCCATCTTGAAGATGTTCTGCTCGTGGTGGCAGGCGTGGATCACCGCACCGGAGGCGAGGAACAGCAGGGCCTTGAAGAAGGCGTGGGTCATCAGGTGGAAGATCGCCGCGTCCCAGGCCTGCACGCCGAGGGCGAGGAACATGTAGCCGATCTGGCTCATGGTCGAGTAGGCGAGGATGCGCTTGATGTCGGTCTGTACCAGGGCGGCGAAGCCGGCCAGCACCAGGGTCACGGCGCCGACGATGCCGACCAGTTCGAGAATCTCCGGGGTCAGCAGGAACAGGCCGTGGGTACGGGCGATCAGGTACACGCCCGCGGTCACCATGGTGGCCGCGTGGATCAGTGCCGAGACCGGAGTCGGGCCCGCCATCGCGTCGGCCAGCCAGGTCTGCAGCGGCAGCTGGGCGGATTTGCCCACGGCGCCGCCGAGCAGCATCAGGGTGGCGACCCACAGCCAGGTATCACCGGCCACGTACTTCTGCGGTGCCAGCACCATCAGCTCCTGGATATTCAAGGTGCCGAGGTTCAGGAACAGGATGAACAGACCGATCATCAGGAACACATCGCCGATACGGGTAACGATGAATGCCTTGAGCGCCGCGTTACCGTTGGGGACGTGCTTGTAGTAGAAGCCGATCAGCAGGTACGAGCACAGGCCCACGCCTTCCCAGCCGAAGAACAGCACCAGCAGGTTGTCGCCGAGAACCAGTAGCAACATGCTGAAGATGAACAGGTTGGTGTAGGCGAAGAAGCGCGAGTAGCCCTCTTCACCGCGCATGTACCAGCTGGCGAACAGGTGGATCAGGAAACCGACACCGGTGACCACGCCGAGCATGGTGGCCGACAGGCCGTCCAGGTGCAGGGTGAAGCTCGGCGCCAGGCCGGCGACGTTCATCCACTGCCACAGCGTCTGGGTGTACACGCCGTTGGCAGGCTCGGCACCGAGGAACTGGAACACCACCCAGGCGGCGCTCAGCGCGGCCAGGCCGACCGAGCCGACGCCGATCACGGCAGCGGTGTTTTCCGTGAGTCGTCCGCGGGAGAAGGCCAGCAGGAACCAGCCGAGCAGCGGGAAGAGGAGGGTGAGGAATAGAAGGTTCATCCGCGCATCTCGCTGGCAGCGTCGACATCGAGGGTGTTGAAGCGGCGATACAGCTGCAGCAGGATCGCCAGGCCGATACTGGCCTCGGCGGCTGCCAGGGTGATCACCAGAATGAACATCACCTGGCCGTCGGCTTGTACCCAGCGGCTGCCGGCGACGACGAAGGCGAGGGCGGTGGCGTTCATCATCACTTCCAGGCTCATCAGCACGAAGAGGATGTTACGGCGCACCATCAGGCCGATCAGGCCCAGGCTGAACAACACGGCGGCCAGCGCCAGGCCGTGTTCCAGAGGAACGGCATTCATACGGTCGGCTCCTTGGCTTCGTGGCGGCCCAGGTGGTAGGCGGCGACCAGGGCGGCGAGCAGCAGCATGGAGGCCAGCTCGACTACCAGCAGGTAGGGGCCGAACAGGCTGATGCCAACGGCCTTGGCGTCCACGGTCTCGAGACCGATGGCGCCGCCGCTCGGGCTGGCGAACAGGGCGTACAGCAGCTGGCCCAGCAGCAGCAGGGAGAGAATGGCGGGACCGGTCCAGATGCCGGGTTTCAGCCATTGTTTCTCCTGCTCGGCGGCAGCCGGGCCGAGGTTGAGCATCATCACCACGAAGACGAACAGCACCATGATGGCGCCGGCGTAGACGATGATCTCCAGGGCGCCGGCGAACGGCGCACCCAGAGCGAAGAAGGTCGAGGCCACAGCCAGCAGCGAGACGATCAGGTTGAGCAGGGCATGCACCGGGTTGGTCCCGGTGATGACCATCACAGTAGAAGCCACGGCAACGCCCGCGGCGAGGTAGAAAGCAAATTCCATCATCCCCTCCTTAGGGCAGCAGGCCTTTGACGTTGATCGGTTCGGCCTCGTTCTGCGCGGCGCCTTTCGGCTTGCCGGCGATGGCCATGCCGGCGACGCGGTAGAAGTTGTAGTCCGGGTTCTTGCCGGGGCCGCTGATCAGCAGGTCTTCCTTCTCGTACACCAGATCCTGGCGCTTGTACTCGCCCATCTCGAAGTCCGGGGTGAGCTGGATGGCGGTGGTCGGGCAGGCCTCCTCGCACAGGCCGCAGAAGATGCAGCGCGAGAAGTTGATGCGGAAGAACTCCGGGTACCAGCGACCGTCGTCGGTCTCGGCCTTCTGCAGCGAGATGCAGCCCACCGGGCAGGCCACGGCGCACAGGTTGCACGCTACGCAGCGCTCCTCACCGTCGGGATCGCGGGTCAGGACGATGCGGCCACGGTAACGCGGTGGCAGGTAAACCGGTTCTTCCGGGTATTGCAGGGTGTCACGCTTGCGGAAGCCATGGCCGAAGACCATCACCAGGCTGCGCAGCTGGGTCCAGGTGCCGTGCACCACATCCCATATGTACTTGAGCATTGCGTGTTTCTCCTTACTGGGCCGAGGCCAGCACGAGCGCGCCGGTCACCAGCAGGTTGATCAGAGTCAGCGGCAGGCAGAACTTCCAGCTGAACGCCATGACCTGGTCATACCGCGGACGCGGAATCGACGCGCGCAGCAGGATGAAGATCATGATGAAGAAGCAGGTCTTCAGGGCGAACCAGATGAAGGGGATCTGCGGCAGGATGCCGAACGGGCCGTGCCAGCCGCCGAAGAACAGGGTCACCAGCAGGGCCGAGATGGTCACTATGCCGATGTACTCGCCGACGAAGAACATGCCCCATTTCATGCCGGCATATTCGATGTGGTAACCGTCGGCCAGCTCCTGCTCCGCTTCCGGTTGGTCGAACGGGTGACGGTGAGTCACGGCGACGCCGGCGATGAAGAAGGTACAGAAGCCGAAGAACTGCGGAATGATGAACCACAGGTTTTCGGCCTGGTAGTCGACGATGTCGCGCATGTTGAACGAGCCGACCTGCGCCACCACGCCCATCAGTGCCAGGGCCAGGAACACCTCGTAAGAGATGGTCTGAGCCGAGGCCCGCAGGCTGCCGAGCAGGGCGAACTTGTTGTTGCTCGACCAGCCGGCGAACAGCACGGCGTAGACCGACAGACCGGCCATGGCGAAGAAGAACAGGATGCCGATGTTCAGGTCCGCCACACCCCAGGTCGGGGTGACCGGGATGATGGCGAAGGCCATCAGCATGGCGGCGAAGGCGATCATCGGCGCCAGCATGAAGATGAACTTGTCGGCGAACGGCGGCGTCCAGTCCTCCTTGAAGAACATCTTCAGCATGTCCGCAGCGATCTGGAACATGCCGAACGGGCCGACGCGGTTGGGACCGTAGCGGTCCTGCCACCAGCCCAGCAGGCGACGTTCGACGAAGCTCAGCAGCGCACCACAGACCACCACCACCAGCAGGATGACGATGGCCTTGAGCACCGCGATGAAGACGTCGAGCAGTTCGGGCGTCAGCCAGCTCATTGCGCGGCCTCCTGCAGTCCGGTAGCGGTGGCGCCGGCGATGGCCGCCGGGATGCCGGCGAAGCCGGCCGGCAGGCCGACCAGGCCCAGGGCCAGGTCTTCACTGACTTTCACCGGCAGGCGCAGGGCCTGGCCGGCGACGGTCAGGCTGATCAGCGCGCCGTCGTTGACGCCCAGGCGGTCGGCCTCGGCCTTGGCCAGGGCGACGTAGGCGGGCTGGATGCGCTCCTGCACCGGTGCAGCGCGCGACGAATTCTCCTCGCTGCCGAACAGGTGGTGCATTGGCACGACCTGCCAGGTGCCTTGGGCCGGGGCGAAGGCGCCCGGCACGGCGAACCAGGCCAGGGTCTTGCCCTGCGACTCGATCAGGCGCACGCCCGGATCACCGGCGCGCAGATGGCCACCGACTTCGTCCTGAAACTTGTTCCAGGCCTGCGGCGAGTTCCAGCCCGGCGACCAGGCGAACGGAATCTGCTGACGGTCTTCCTTGCTGCCCGAGTAGCCTTCCATGGAGAAGGCGAAGGCGGAGTCTTGGTCCTGCGGCTGGCGCGGCTCGTGCACGCTGATGTTGGCGCGCATGGCGGTACGGCCGCTGTAACGCAGCGGCTCACGTGCCAGCTTGAGGCCCTTGATACGGAACGAGGCGCTCGGCGCGGCGTCCGTGATCGCGGCCAGTACGGAGCTGCTGGCGGCGACGGCGGCGGTGACCTGGTCCAGTTGGGTCCAGTCCACGGCCTTGCCCTGCAGGGTGCTGTGCAGCGCGTGCATCCAGCGCCAGCCTTCGCGGACCAGGATGTTGCTGTCGTAGTAGCTCGGCTCGAACACCTGGAAGAAGCGCTGGGCGCGGCCTTCCTGGCTGACCAGGGTGCCGTCGCCTTCGGCGAAGCTGGCGGCGGACAGCACCAGGTTGGCCTTGGCGGTAGTGGCGGTTTGCTGGTGGTCGGCGACGATCACCGCCTTGGCGGCGGCCAGCGCGGCATCGACCTTGGCAGCGTCGGCGCGGCGGTACAGGTCGTTTTCCAGCACGATCACGGCGTCGGCGTTGCCTGCGGCCAGAGCTTCCAGCGCGGCGTCTACCGAGTCGCCGCCGAACAGGGCCAGGCCCATGCTGTTGGCTTCCGGTACCACCAGGCTGATGGAGGCGTTCTTCTCGCGGTTTTTCAGGGCCTGGGCGATATTCGCCGCGGCCTCGATGATGCTCTTCTCGCCCAGCGAGGCGCCGGAAACGATCAGCGGACGCTTGCCGGCCAGCAGGGCTTCGGCGATCAGCTGCACCAGTTCGGCGGCCTCGGCGTCCAGGCCGGTGACGGCCGGGGCGCTCGGGTCGATGGCGTGGGCCACGGCGAAGCCGATGCGGGCCAGGTCGGCCGGGGCAGCGTGTACGCAGGCTTCGGCCACGTCGTCGAGGCGGGTGGCGTCGACGCTGGCGATGAACAGCGGGTTCAGGGCGTCCTGGGCAACGTTCTGTACGGCGGCCATGTGCCAGTCCTGAATCTTCATCGAGGCGGCGATTTCGGTGGCCTTGCCCTTGACCGACTGGCGCAGGGCCAGGGCGACGCGCGCGGCGGTCTGGGTCAGGTCTTCACCTAGGACGAACACGGCGTCGTGGTCTTCGATCTCGCGCAGCGAGGGCACCGGCAGCGGGCCGTTCTGCAGCACGTCGCGGATCAGGCGGATGTTTTCCAGCTCGACGGCGCCGATACCGCTGTAGAAGTTGGCTTCGCCGACCAGCTCGCGCAGGGCGTAGTTGCCTTCCAGGCTGGCACGCGGCGAACCGATGCCGATCACGCGCTTGCCCTTGAGCAGCTCGGCGGCCTTGTCCAGCGCAGCGTCGATGCCCAGTTTGGCCTCGCCGAACAGCGGCTGGCGCGGGCGATCTTCACGGTTGGTGTAGCCGTAGCCGAAGCGGCCGCGGTCACACAGGAAGTAGTGGTTCACCGAGCCGTTGAAGCGGTTCTCGATGCGGCGGATTTCGCCGTAGCGCTCACCGGGGCTGATGTTGCAGCCGCTGGAGCAGCCATGGCAGATGCTCGGGGCGAACTGCATGTCCCACTTGCGGTTATAGCGCTCGGAGTGGGTCTTGTCGGTGAACACACCAGTCGGGCAGACCTCGGTGAGGTTGCCGGAGAACTCGCTCTCCAGCACGCCGTCTTCGACGCGGCCGAAGTACACGTTGTCGTGGGCGCCGTAGACGCCCAGGTCGGTGCCGCCGGCGTAGTCCTTGTAGTAGCGCACGCAGCGGTAGCAGGCGATGCAGCGGTTCATCTCGTGGGAAATGAACGGGCCGAGCTGCTGGTTCTGGTGGGTGCGCTTGGTGAAGCGATACCGGCGCTGGTTGTGGCCGGTCATCACCGTCATGTCCTGCAGGTGGCAGTGACCGCCTTCCTCGCAGACCGGGCAGTCGTGCGGGTGGTTGGTCATCAGCCACTCGACGACGCTGGCGCGGAACGCCTTGGACTCTTCGTCGTCGATGCTGATCCAGGTGTTGTCGGTCGCCGGCGTCATGCAGGACATGACGATGCGGCCGCGCTTGTCGTTTTCATCGGTGTACTGCTTCACCGCGCATTGGCGGCAGGCGCCGACGCTACCGAGCGCCGGGTGCCAGCAGAAGTAGGGGATGTCGAGCCCGAGAGACAGACAGGCCTGCAGCAGGTTGTCCGCCCCATCGACTTCGAAATCTTTGCCGTCTACGTGGATAGTGGCCATGGTTCAGGTTTCTTCTTTACCCGCCGAAGCGGGCTTGGCTAATGGAATCACGGTTGCTTCGCGGCCTTGGCCGCGAGGCCAATGCTTCAGGCCGGCGCGAACTGCGCGGCGGCCGGTGCCGGAATGGCCGAACTGGATACGCCAGCCTCGAACTCCGGACGGAAATACTTGATCGCACTACCCAGCGGTTCGACGGCGCCCGGTGCATGGGCGCAGAAGGTCTTGCCGGGGCCGAGGAAGTTGACCAGGCCGAGCAGGGTGTCGATGTCCTGCTGGGTGCCTTGCCTATTTTCCAGGGCACGGAGGATCTTCACGCTCCACGGCAGGCCGTCGCGGCACGGGGTGCACCAACCGCAGGACTCGCGGGCGAAGAACTCTTCCATGTTGCGCAGCAGCGAGACCATGTTGACCGAGTCGTCCACGGCCAGGGCCAGGCCGGTGCCCATACGGGTGCCGACCTTGGCGATGCCGCCGGCGAACATGGCTGCGTCCAGGTGCTCGGGCAGCAGGAAGCCGGTGCCGGCGCCGCCGGGCTGCCAGCATTTCAGCTTGTAGCCGTCACGCATGCCGCCGGCGTAGTCCTCGAACAGTTCGCGGGCCGGGATGCCGAACGGCAGCTCCCACAGGCCGGGGTTCTTCACCTTGCCGGAGAAACCCATCAGCTTGGTGCCCATGTCTTCGCTGCCGGGGCGGGCCAGGGTCTTGTACCAGTCCACGCCGTTGGCGACGATCGCCGGCACGTTGCATAGGGTCTCGACGTTGTTCACGCAGGTCGGCTTGCCCCACACGCCAACGGCGGCGGGGAAGGGCGGCTTGGAGCGCGGGTTGGCGCGGCGACCTTCCAGGGAGTTGATCAGCGCGGTTTCTTCACCGCAGATATAGCGACCGGCACCGGTGTGGACGAACAGCTCGAAGTCGAAGCCGCTGCCGAGGATGTTCTTGCCCAGCAGGCCGGCGGCCTTGGCTTCATCGATGGCGCGGTTCAGGTTGGCTGCCGCGTCGACGTACTCGCCGCGCAGGAAGATATAGCCGCGGTAGGCCTTGAGCGCGCGTGCGGAGATCAGCATGCCTTCCACCAGCAGGTGCGGCAGCTGCTCCATGAGCATGCGGTCCTTCCAGGTGTTCGGCTCCATTTCGTCCGCGTTGCACAGCAGGTAGCGGATGTTCATGGATTCGTCGGCCGGCATCAGGCCCCACTTCACTCCGGTGGGGAAGCCCGCGCCGCCGCGGCCCTTGAGGCCGGAGTCCTTGACCGTCTGCACGATGTCGGCCTGAGCCATTTCGCTCAGGGCCTTGCGCGCGGCAGCGTAGCCGTTCTTCGCCTGGTATTCCTCCAGCCAGACCGGCTGGGCGTCGTCACGCAGGCGCCAGGTCAGCGGATGGGTCTCTTCGCTGCGGGCGATGCTGTTGATCGGGCCGATGGAGGTGAGGGTCTTGGCACTCATGCGTAGGACTCCAGCAGCTGGGCGATGCCGTTGGCATCGAGGTTGCCGTAGGTGTCGTCGTCGATCATCACGGCCGGGGCCTTGTCGCAGTTACCCAGGCAGCACACCGGCAGCAGGGTGAAGCGGCCGTCGGCGGTGGTCTGGCCGGGGACGATGCCGAGCTTGTCCTTGAGGCTGCCGAGCAGGTTCTCGTGGCCGCCGATGAAGCAGGTCATGCTGTCGCACACGCGGATCACGTGGCGGCCGACTGGCACGCGGAAGATCTGGCTGTAGAAGGTGGCCACGCCCTCGACGTCGCTGGCAGGGATGCCGAGGATGTCGGCGATGGCGTAGATGGCGCCGTCCGGCACCCAGCCACGCTGCTTCTGCACGATCTTCAGGGCTTCGATGGACGCCGCGCGCGGGTCCTCGTAGTGGTGCATTTCGTGCTCGATGGCGTCGTACTCGGCCTGGCTGAGTTCGAAGCGGTCGGTTTGAATCAGGTCAGTTTGGCTCATGTGATTAACGGTCCACGTCGGCCATAACGAAGTCGATGCTACCCAGGTAGGCGATCAGGTCCGCGATCATGCTGCCGCGGATCACCGAGGGGATCTGCTGCAGGTGCGGGAAGCTGGGCGTCCGGATGCGCGTGCGGTAGCTCATGGTGCTGCCGTCGCTCGTCAGGTAATAGCTGTTGATGCCCTTGGTCGCCTCGATCATCTGGAAGCTTTCGTTGGCCGGCATGACCGGGCCCCACGAGACTTGCAGGAAGTGGGTGATCAGGGTCTCGATGTGCTGCAGGGTGCGTTCTTTCGGCGGCGGCGTGGTCAGCGGGTGATCCGCCTTGTACGGGCCTTCCGGCATGTTGCGCAGGCACTGGTCGATGATGCGGATGCTCTGGCGCATCTCCTCGACGCGGACCATGCAGCGGTCGTAGGCGTCGCCGTTGTGGGCCAGCGGCACTTCGAACTCGAAGTTCTCGTAGCCGGAGTACGGGCGCGCCTTGCGCAGGTCGAAGTCCAGGCCGGTGGAGCGCAGGCCGGCGCCGGTGACGCCCCATTCCAGCGCTTCCTTGGTGTTGTACTGGGCCACGCCCTTGGTACGGCCGATCAGGATACTGTTCTTCAGTGCGGCCTTGGTGTACTCGTCGAGGCGCTTGGGCAGCCAGTCGACGAACTCCTTGACCAGCTTGTCCCAGCCGCGCGGCAGGTCGTGGGCGACGCCACCGATGCGGTACCAGGCCGGGTGCAGGCGGAAGCCGGTGATGGCCTCGATCACTTTGTAGGCGCGCTGGCGGTCGGTGAAGGTGAAGAACACCGGGGTCATGGCGCCGACGTCCTGAATATAGGTACCCAGGAACAGCAGGTGGCTGGTGATGCGGAAGAACTCGGCCAGCATCACGCGGATGAAGTCGACGCGGTCCGGCACCTTGATCCCGGCCAGCTTCTCGACCGACAGCACGTAGGGCAGGTTGTTCATCACCCCGCCGAGGTAGTCGATACGATCGGTGTAGGGGATGAAGCTGTGCCAGGACTGGCGCTCGGCCATCTTCTCGGCACCACGGTGGTGGTAGCCGATGTCCGGGACGCAGTCGATGATCTCTTCACCGTCCAGCTGCAGGATGATGCGGAACGCACCGTGGGCGGACGGGTGGTTCGGGCCGAGGTTGAGGAACATGTAGTCCTCGTGCTCGCCGTGGCGCTTCATGCCCCAGTCTTCCGGCTTGAAGCGCGCGGCTTCTTCTTCCAGCTGCTGCTTGGCCAGGGTCAGGCTGAACGGATCGAACTCGGTGGCACGCGCCGGGTAATCCTTGCGCAACGGGTGACCTTCCCAAGTCGACGGCATCATGATGCGGCTCAGGTGCGGGTGGCCCTGGAAGGTGATGCCGTACAGGTCCCAGACCTCACGCTCGTACCAGTTGGCGTTGGGCCAGATACCGGTGACGGTGGGGACGTTGAGGTCGCCCTCTTTGAGGGCGACCTTGATCATGATGTCGCTGTTACGCTCGACCGACATCAGGTGGTAGAACACGGTGAAGTCGGCGCCCGGCAGGCCGCGGCGCTGGGTGCGCAGGCGCTCGTCGATGCCATGCAGGTCGTACAGCATGACGTAGGGGCGCGGCAGGTTGCGCAGGAAGGTCAGCACGTTGATCAGTCGATCACGGGCGACCCACAACACCGGCATGCCGGTACGGGTGCTCTGGACGGTGAAGGTCTCGGCACCAAAACGGGAATTCAGCTCGATGACCACATCCTGGTCATCGGCCTTGTAGGGTGGAACGGACAGAATGCTGTCTGCAGTCATGGTCTCGGTCGCTATCGGCGGTGTACGGCGTCAGTGAGCAGGCGAAAGAGCCGGCTCACACTTCGTCGGGGCTGCGCAGGTTGGTCACAGCGATGCGCTGTTCGCGGCGCTGCTCCTTTTGCGAAGGCATTTCGGCACGGTAGATGCCTTGGTCGCCGACGACCCAGGACAGCGGACGACGCTCCTGACCGATGGATTCCTGCAGCAGCATCAGACCTTGCAGGAATGCCTCGGGGCGGGGCGGGCAGCCAGGAATGTAGACGTCCACCGGGAGGAACTTGTCGACACCCTGAACGACCGAGTAGATGTCGTACATGCCGCCGGAGTTCGCGCAGGCGCCCATGGAGATCACCCACTTGGGTTCCAGCATCTGCTCATAGAGGCGCTGGATGACCGGGGCCATCTTGATGAAGCAGGTGCCGGCGATGACCATGAAGTCGGCCTGGCGCGGGGACGCACGAATCACTTCCGCACCGAAGCGGGCGATATCGTGGGGCGCGGTGAAGGCCGTGGTCATTTCCACGTAGCAGCAGGACAGACCGAAGTTGTACGGCCACAGGGAGTTCTTGCGACCCCAGTTCACCGCACCGTTGAGAACATCCTCGAGCTTGCCCATGAAGATGTTCTTGTGGACTTCATCCTCCAGCAGTGGATCGGCTACGGTCTCCCGCTCGCCGATCGGGTACTGCTCGTTGGGAGCGTCCGGATCGATCCGAGTAAGTTTGTATTGCATCGCCAAAGCCTCATTGTTTTAGCTTCGCCTGCCGATTACGACGGCCCTCGGGCGCCCAGTCGAGCGCGCCGATACGCCAAAGGTAGACAAGACCAGCCAACAGAATTGCTATGAAAACTGTAGCCTCGATCAGGCCGGCCCAGCCGCTTTCGCGTACCGAGACAGCCCAAGCGAAGAGAAAGAGGGCTTCAACGTCGAAGATCACGAAGAGCATCGCGACCAGATAGAACTTCGCTGATAGGCGCAGGCGCGCACTGCCGACCGGCAGCATGCCCGACTCGAACGGATCGTTCTTGCTGCGCCCCCAGGCCTTGCTACCGAGCAGGCTGGACAGGCCGAGCATGAAGGCGATGAGTCCGAAGACTCCGAGCAGGAATACAGCAAAAGCCCAGTTATGGGACATGGTCGTTACCGCATCAGGCATGCCGGGGCTCCTTGGGTAAAGGGGCGGCTTTTTAATAATGGTAGAGCAACCTGATGGTGGCTGCCCTGCAGAGTAGTGGCGGCAATTTTATGCGCGCATGGCGCGTTAAGTAAATTTTTCCGAATAAAAAAATGAACGGCCGTTCCGTTCTGTTTGTTCGTCTATCGGCGTCACGCCCCGTGTGGCGGGGCCTGCGCGAGGCTCTACGGCTTTGGTCTTATGGTATTTCGTTATTCGGATGACGCTTTTTCGAAAGAGTCTGTCGGGAATTGTTTACATCTGCGGGCTTAATTGATGCGTGAGTGGAGCGCAGCGTTGTTATTTTGCCGGCAGAACTTCTATTTTCGCTGGCTGATATAGCTCGGCGAGCTACGCCTGCTGTCCACGGCGAAGATCAATGCGCCGCCGCGCAATGCGGCGACGGCCTGGTCGCGATCGGCTTCGGCCAGCACCAGGCAGCCGTGGCTGCGACCGGCCACGCCGTGGCGCCGGACGAAATTCTCCTCCACATAATCGCGAGCGTGCAGCACGATGGCGCGTCGCTCGGCGTTGGCGTTGTTGTCGCTCAGGCCCAGCAGGCGCATGGATAGCCCATGGCCGGGCTCTTCGCTGACATACACGGTGCTGGTGCGGAATACACCGAGCGAGCTGGCGTGGCTGCCCTCGGCATCGGAAAAGGAGTCGGCATAGCCGTCGTGGTCGGGATCGGAGCCGCGCCCGTGGGCCACCCGATAGCTGTCTACCAGGCGCAGGCTGTTGCGTTCGAACAGCAGGAAGCGCGGCTGGCTGGAGTGGCGGGCGTAGTCGATCACGGCGAAGTGCTGGTGCCGATCATCCTGCAGTTGTTCGAGGACGCCGCTGGCGATGGCGGCGGGGAGCAGGTGCTGCAGATCGTCGGCGGCTGCGCCGCTGCTGCAGAGGGCGAGCAGGCAGGTTGCCAGAAGGTTGCGCATGGCCGCTTCCATTGATGGGGATGCGGTCTTGGTACGCCAGAGTGCTGACTCATGGCAAGGGCGAAAACGACGAAGCCCCGGCATTGCTGCCGGGGCTTCGTCTGATAACACCTGCGGTTGGGCCGCAGAGCCGGTTCCTATTAGTGGAACTGGTTCATGGTGTTGTCTTTACCGCTGGCCTTCAGAGCAGCTTCGCCAGCGAAGTACTCCTTGTGGTTGTCGCCGATGTCGGAGCCAGCCATGTTCTGGTGCTTGACGCAGGCGATACCCTGGCGCAGTTCCTGACGCTGAACGCCCTTCACGTAGGCCAGCATGCCCTGGTCGGCGAAGTAGCCTTTGGCCAGGTTGTCGGTCGACAGAGCGGCGGTGTGGTAGGTCGGCAGGGTGATCAGGTGGTGGAAGATGCCGGCGTGGGCGGAACCGTCACGCTGGAAGGTACGGATCTTCTCGTCGGCAACCTGGGCCAGTTCGGTCTCGTCGTACTCGACGCTCATCAGCTTGGCGCGGTCGTAGGCGGAGACGTCCTTGCCTTCGGCAGCGAACGCATCGAATACCTGCTGACGGAAGTTCAGGGTCCAGTTGAAGGACGGGCTGTTGTTGTAGACCAGCTTGGCGTTCGGGATGACTTCACGGATGCGGTCAACCATGCCCTTGATCTGGCCAACGTGCGGCTTCTCGGTTTCGATCCACAGCAGGTCGGCGCCGTTCTGCAGGCTGGTGATGCAGTCCAGGACGCAGCGGTCTTCGCCGGTGCCAGCGCGGAACTGGAACAGGTTGGACGGCAGGCGCTTCGGACGCAGCAGCTTGCCACCGCGGTTGATCACGACGTCGCCGTTGCCCAGGTCGGAGGCGGCAACTTCTTCGCAATCCAGGAAGGAGTTGTACTGGTCGCCCAGGTCGCCCGGCTCTTTGGTCACGGCGATCTGCTTGGTCAGGCCGGCACCCAGGGAGTCGGTACGAGCAACGATCACACCATTGTCGATGCCCAGTTCGAGGAAGGCGTAACGAACGGCAGCGATCTTGGCGAGGAAGTCGGCGTGCGGAACGGTCACTTTACCGTCCTGGTGGCCGCACTGCTTCTCGTCGGAAACCTGGTTCTCGATCTGGATGCAGCAGGCGCCGGCTTCGATCATGCGCTTGGCCAGCAGGTAGGTGGCTTCCGGGTTACCGAAGCCAGCGTCGATGTCGGCGATGATCGGGACGATGTGGGTTTCGTAGTTGTCGATCTGGTTCTGGATCTCAGCGGCTTTGGCGTTGTCGCCGGCGGCGCGAGCGGCGTCCAGAGCGGTGAACAGCAGGTCCAGTTCGCGGCTGTCAGCCTGGCGCAGGAAGGTGTACAGCTCTTCGATCAGGTCGGAGACGGCGGTTTTCTCGTGCATCGACTGATCCGGCAGCGGGCCGAAGTCGGAACGCAGAGCAGCAACCATCCAGCCGGACAGGTACAGGTAGCGCTTGTTGGTGGTCTTCAGGTGCTTCTTGATGGCGATCAGCTTCTGCTGACCGATGAAGCCATGCCAGCAGCCCAGGGACTGGGTGTACTTGGACGAGTCGGCGTCGTACTCGGCCATGTCTTTGCGCATGATGTCAGCGGTGTACTGGGCGATTTCCAGACCGGTCTTGAAGCGGTTCTGAGCGCGCATGCGAGCGACGGATTCGGGGTTGATCGCGCTCCAGCTGCTGCCTGCGGCTTCTTTCAGAGCGGCAACGGCTTTGATGTCGTTTTGATAAGCTGACATGGTCAATCCTTCAAAGTATGAGTTTGGTTGAGCACCGACTTCCCACCCAAAACCAACGTGCAAACAAAGCTTGCAGTGTTGCGGGCGACACAGGACGTACTTCGAGATATTGACGGGGACGAGAGTGTTGCGGAGAGGAGGAGAGGACGAAACGAGACAGGTCGAAGGAGCAGATTCGCGGCTTGTCGGCTCGTGGAAACCGTTGGGCAATGCGGGTCTGATCAAACGATCTGGCTAATAACGCTAAGGCTTCCCCGTCCCTCAGGACAACTTACGTTCCAGTCGCAACCTCGTCGAAACGCCTTGTGGGCTGTTAGAACACGGACCGACCCGAATGGTGTTACGGGATCGATCTGGAGGCTCTGCAACAGAGCCCCTGGCTAGCGGGAGCGGGGCAATGATGCGCTTTCAAACGGGCGTTCGTCAATCGCTTTGTAGTGCTTTTTTTGAGCAACTACATATTGGAGCCGTCCTCAGTCGAGGGTTTCGACCTTGATGCGCATGCTCATGTCGTTGGCGCCGCGGGTGGACTGCTGACGCAGGAAGCCCGAGTCGTCGCCCTGGCTCGACTGGCTGACGCCACCCAGGGGAATCCACTCGCCGAGGCGACCGCTGACCTGGGTATCGGTGCTCTGCACGTCGATCACGCCGGGCTGGTAGCGATTCACCCGGTCGTTGTTGCTGCTGATACTGACGTGCACTACGTCGCCGGTGAGGCTGGCGGTGACGTAGAAGCCCTGGGTGACATTACGGTACTCGGTGTTCTGGTAGACCTGGCCGTAGGGGCCGACGCTGGTGTTGGTCAGCGGCACGCTCTGGCCGACCTGAATCAACGCCGGATAGCCTTCGGTGGCCTGGACCTGCTGAGTGCCGCCGCTGCGGCTGTCGGTGGAGCGGCGAATCACGCGTACCTGGTCGCGGCCGTGCACCTCGCCGCGCCCGGCTATCACTTCGGCGTCGCCGGCGCTGACACTGCCATCGACGCGATAACCGTCGCGGTCCTGAAAGCTGCTCTCGTTGGTGTCGACGCTGATCAGCAGACGGCGCGGCGCGGTATCCAGTTGCTGCAGCAGGTCGCGCACCTCCTGGATCTTCTCCGCCGGGGCGTTGATCACCAGCTGGTTGCCGTAGGTGCTGACCTTGCCCTGGCCATCGAGCGCCGACTGCACCACCGGCAGTACGTCCTCGGCGGCGCGGTAGTTGAGCTGGATCAGCTCGGTGGCGGCCTGCAGGGGCAGGCTGAGGCCAAGCGACAGGGCGAGCAGGCAGGCGCGCAGGGTCATAGCAGGAAACTCCGCAGGTCGGGGTCGAGAACGCTGATGTCCCAGGCCTGGTCGAACTGCGCCTGACGCTGGCGCACGCGGCCGGGATCGTTGTACAGGGCATAGCCGGCATATTGCTCCGGCAGCTCGCGCAGCAGCAGGCCGCGGTCGTCGGCCAGCAGGTAGGCGCTTTCGTCGCTGGGATGGTCCGGATTGATCTTGCGAATATGCAGGTTGCTGGTGATGCGCTGGGCCAGGTTGAGCAGGCGATGGCCCTGCTTGACCGGTTTGCCGGCGTCGCGCACCAGGATGCGCAGGCGGTTCTTCGGGCTGGCCAGGAGGAACCGCGTGCAGGCCTCCTGCACGCTGCTGTGGCTGTAGAGCCAGGACTCCAGGTCCGGGCTGTAGATGCACAGGCTATGGCGAGCCTGCTGCAGCAAGGCCAGGGCGTGAGACTGGGCCTGTTCCGGGCGGCTGAAACGCTGCAGGTTGGCATCCTGGCCGAGCTGGTAGGGCGCCGGCTCACGCGGCTCGGCGGTCACCGTCGGGAGACTGTCCGGGTTGTGCACGGCAAAACGCCCCGGCGACTGGAAATCGATGGCCGGCAGGTCCGGTTCGTTCGCGTCGAGCGGGGCGTCTTCTTCGTGCATGAGCTCTGTCCTAGTCGCTGTGGCGCACCATCAGTACGTGGGGGATGCCGGCCTCGAGGTACTCGCCGCCTTCCACCTGGAAGCCCAGGCGTTCGTAGAATGCGGTGGCATGGACCTGGGCGCTGAGCTTCTGCTCGTACTGGCCGCGCGCCTCGGCGGCCTCGATGGCGGCGCGCATCAGTGCATCGCCAACCTTCAGGCCACGCCAGTCCTTGAGCACCGAAACCCGGCCGATCTGGCCGTCCGCCAGCAGGCGGGCGGTGCCGATCGGATAGTCACCCTCGCAGGCGAGGAAGTGCACGGCCTCGATGTCCTCGTCATCCCATTCGAGTTCTGCCGGCACGGCCTGTTCCGCGACGAACACCGCTTCGCGAATGCGCCGCAGATCGGCGTTGTCCTTCTGCCAGTGGGCGAGGCGGACGTGGATCTCACTCATCAGCAAACTCCAAACTTCCTTGCTGGACCAGTTCTTTTACCAGTGTACGCCCGTCGTCGTCGGCCAACCAAGGCGCCAGGTTGTCGCTGTGCAGCGCCTCGGCGGCGCACACCAGGCGCAGCAGCTCCTTGAGGTGCGCCGGCAGCAGGCGGCTCTGGCCGCTGGCGAACAGCACCAGGCCGACGTCCACCTCGCTCCAGGCCAGGCGCGCGCTGGGATTGCGCACCAGCACGGCGCCGTCTTCGAGGGCGGCGAGGAAGTCTTCTTCCTCGATCTCCGGGCCTGCGACCAGCTCGGGGTAGCGCGGCTCGGTCATGAACTGGCCGAACCAGGTGAGCAGCAGGCGCTCGTCGCTCATGTGTTCGGTCAGCAGCTTCTTCAGGCGGTCGAGGGCTTCCTGCTGGATCTGGTGCGGGTCGCTGACCGGCGCCATGCCGGCGTCGCTGTAGCGCTCCTCGTCCGGCAGGAACTGGGCGAGGAAGTCGGTGAAGTGGGTCAGCACTTCGGCGGCGCTCGGTGCGCGGAAGCCGACCGAGTAGGTCATGCAGTCGTCTTCGGCGATGCCGTAGTGGGCCAGGCGCGGCGGCAGGTAGAGCATGTCGCCGGGCTCCAGCACCCATTCGTCGGTCTGCTCGAAGTCGGCCAGGATGCGCAGGTCGGCGTGCTGCAGCAGCTTGCTGTCGGCGTCGCACATCTGGCCGATCTTCCAGCGGCGCTGGCCTTCGGCCTGCAGCAGGAACACGTCGTAGTTATCGAAGTGCGGGCCGACGCTGCCGCCGGGCGCGGCGAAGCTGATCATCAGGTCATCGATACGCCAGCTGGGCAGGAAGCCGAAGTCCTTGAGCACCTCGGCCACTTCCGGCACGAACTGGTCAACGGCCTGTACCAGCAGGGTCCAGTCGCGCTCCGGCAACTGGCTGAAGGCGTCCTCGGCGAACGGGCCGCGGCGCAGCTCCCAAGGGTGCGCGCCGTGTTCCAGCACCAGGCGCGACTCGACTTCCTCTTCCAGGGCCAGACCGGCCAGCTCGTCACCGGTGATCGGGCTTTCGAAACCGGGGATGGCCTGACGGATCAGCAGGGGCTTCTGTTGCCAGTAGTCACGCAGGAACTCGCGAGGAGTGAGGCCGCCCAGCAGCTGCAGAGGAGTATCAGGATTCATGGCTAAGCCTTTGAAAGAAATGAAATGGCTAAAATAAAAACGCCCGGCTCAGCCGGGCGTCGATAAGGCTGGTGCCGCTCAGACGCGCTTGGCCTGCGCGATGGCGTTGCCGATGTAGCTCGCCGGGGTGAGCTGCTTGAGCTCCTCCTTGGCGGCGGCCGGCATGTCCAGGCCATCGATAAAGGACAGCAGGGCCTCCGGGCTGATGCCCTTGCCGCGGGTCAGCTCCTTGAGCTTCTCGTAGGGGTTCTCGATGGCGTAGCGGCGCATCACGGTCTGGATCGGCTCGGCGAGGACTTCCCAGCAGGCGTCCAGGTCGGCGGCGATGCGTTGCTCGTTCAGCTCCAGCTTGCCGATGCCCTTGAGGCTGGCTTCGTAGGCGATGACGCTGTGGGCGAAACCGACGCCCAGGTTGCGCAGCACGGTTGAGTCGGTCAGGTCGCGCTGCCAGCGGGAGATCGGCAGCTTGCTGGCCAGGTGCTGGAAGATCGCGTTGGCGATGCCCAGGTTGCCTTCGGAGTTTTCGAAGTCGATCGGGTTGACCTTGTGCGGCATGGTCGAGGAGCCGATCTCGCCGGCCACGGTCTTCTGCTTGAAGTAGCCGAGGGAGATGTAGCCCCACACGTCGCGATCGAAGTCGATAAGGATGGTGTTGAAGCGGGCGATGGCGTCGAACAGCTCGGCGATGTAGTCGTGCGGCTCGATCTGGGTGGTGTAGGGGTTGAACTGCAGGCCCAGGTCGCCTTCGATGAACTGCTTGGCGTTGGCCTCCCAGTCGATCTGCGGGTAGGCGGACAGGTGGGCGTTGTAGTTGCCCACGGCGCCGTTGATCTTGCCCAGCAGCGGCACGGCGGCTACCTGAGCGATCTGGCGCTCCAGGCGATAGACGACGTTGGCTAGTTCCTTGCCGAGGGTGGTCGGCGAGGCCGGCTGGCCGTGGGTGCGCGACAGCATCGGCACGCCGGCGAATTTGACTGCCAGCTCGCGGATGGCGGCGGCGATCTGCTTCATCAGCGGCAGCAGAACGCTGTCGCGGCCTTCGCGCAGCATCAGGGCGTGGGACAGGTTGTTGATGTCCTCGCTGGTGCAGGCGAAGTGGATGAATTCGCTCACGGCGGCCAGTTCCGGCAGCTTGGCGGCCTGCTCCTTGAGCAGGTATTCCACAGCTTTGACGTCGTGGTTGGTGGTGCGCTCGATCTCTTTCACGCGCTCGGCGTGTTCGACGGCGAAGTTCTCGGCCAGCTCGTTGAGCAGGGCGTTGGCTTCGGCAGAGAAGGGCGCGACTTCGGCGACGCCTTCATGGGCGGCCAGGCGCTGCAGCCAGCGGACCTCGACCATCACGCGGAAACGGATCAGGCCGTATTCGCTGAAGATCGGGCGCAGGGCGCTGGTTTTGCCGGCGTAGCGGCCATCGACGGGGGAAACCGCGGTGAGCGAGGAGAGCTGCATGGGGGCGTTCTCGGACAGGTCGGTCAACGAAAAGGGCGCACATCATACATGAAGTCGCCTGGACTGGTCCGTCCGGTTAGCGGACGGCGGGTCGGCGAGCGATGGACAGCAGGCTGGCGCTGAAGATCAACGCCGCGCCGATCAGCGAAGTGAGGTCCGGCATCTCGCCCCAGCGCAGCCAGGCGACGATGCCGGCGAAGACGATGGCCAGGTAGGCGAAGGGGCCGATCAGGCCGGGCGGCGCCAGGCCATAGGCCTTGGACATGACGATCTGGCTGACGGTGGCGAGCAGGCCGATCACCAGCAGCAGGCCGAGCTGGTGCTGGTCCAGCGGCTGCCAGGCCCAGGTCAGCGGTACGGCGGAAATCAGCGCGCTGAACAGGGAGAAGTAGAAGACGATGCGGAAGGCCGGCTCGGTGTCGCTCATCTCGCGGATGGAGACGAAGGCGAAGGCGGCCAGGATGCTGGCGGCCAGGCCGACCAGGGCCTGGGTGTCGAGTAGGGCCTCGCTGGGCTTGGCCACCAGCAGCACGCCGACCAGGCCGATGGCGGTAGTCAGCAGCATGCGTTTGGTCAGCGGTTCCTTGAGCAGCCACCAGGCGAGTACGGGTGTGAACACCGGCGCCGAGTAGGTGAACAGCATGGCGTCGGCCAACGGCAGGTGGGCGATGGCGTAGAAGAAGCAGTACATCGCCGCCAGGCCGTAAGTGGTGCGCCACAGGTGCGACCTGATGCGCCCGGTCTTCAGCGGGCCGGTGCCCTTGAGCAGCACCAGTGGCAGAAAGAACAGCACGCCGACCAGGTTGCGGAAGAACACCACCGACTCGTTGTTGACCCCGCTCGACACCTCGCGGATGCCCACGCCCATCAGCGAGAACAGCAGGGCGGAAAGTGCCAGGAGCAGGGCGCCCTGCACCGGCTTCACACTGCGGCTGGGGATGTCCACGGCTCAGCTCCGCAGCAGCGGATAGAGTTCCTTGAGCAGCTTGCCGCGGCTGAACACCAGCTGCCAGCGGTGACCGCCGAGCTGGCGCCACAGGCGCGCCGAGCGAATGCCGGTGAGCAGCAGCGCGCGCACCTTGGAGGCTACGGCCGGCTGTTGCAGGAAGCGCATGTCGCCGTGCACCTGGATGCGCTGGCGGAAGGTGCTGATGGTGTCCTGGTACAGCCCGCCACAGGCGGCCACCACGTTGTCGTGGGTCAGGCCGAAGTGCTCGACCTGATTCTGGATCTGGTCGAGGCGGTTGCCGACGGTCTGCAGCATGTCGTCACGCTTGGCCAGTTGGCGCTCCAGGCCGAGCAGGGCCAGGGCGTAGCGCAGCGGCTCGCGCTGCAGGCTGGCCGGGTTGCGTTCCAGGGTGCTGACCAGGGCCTTGTAGCCCTCACGCAGATTGAGGTCGTCGCCGCCGTAGACTTCCAGGGTGCTCTTCGGATCGCGCACCAACAGGCTGCCGAGCAGGCAGCCAAGCTGGGCGTCGCTGACCTGGCCGGTGCGTGCCAGCTTGTCCACCAGGCTGGCGGCCTGGAACACGGCGGAGAGGGCGATCAGCTGTTCCTGAATGGGGCTCATGCCAGGCCGGCTCCCTCGAACCAGGGCTCGGCCGTCTCGATCACACCGCCGCCGAGGCAGATCTCGCCGTCGTAGAACACCACGGACTGGCCCGGAGTGACGGCGCGCTGCGGCTCGTCGAACACGGCGCGGTAGCCGTTCTCGGTCTTCTCCAGGGTGCAGGCCTGGTCGGCCTGGCGGTAGCGCACCTTGGCGGTGAGGCGGCGCGGGATGTGCAGATCGACCGGGTTGACCCAGTAGATCTCGGAGGCGAGCAGGGCGCGGGAGAACAGCCAGGGGTGTTCGTTGCCCTGGCCGACCACCAGCACGTTGCGGGTCAGGTCCTTGGCCAGCACATACCAGGGGTCGTCGCCGGCATTCTTCAGGCCGCCGATGCCCAGGCCCTGGCGCTGGCCGATGGTGTGGTACATCAGGCCGACGTGGCGGCCGATGACTTCACCCTCAGTGGTCTCGAGGTCGCCCGGCTGGGCCGGCAGGTACTGCTTGAGGAAGTCGCTGAAGCGACGTTCACCGATGAAGCAGATGCCGGTGGAGTCCTTCTTCTTGGCGGTGGCCAGCTCGTACTTCTCAGCGATGGCGCGCACCTGCGGCTTCTCCAGTTCGCCGACCGGGAACAGGGTGCGGCCGATCTGCTCGCCGCCAACGGCGTGCAGAAAGTAGCTCTGGTCCTTGTTCGGGTCGAGGCCCTTGAGCAGTTCGCTGCGGTCGTCGACGTCGCGACGCCGCACGTAGTGGCCGGTGGCGATCAGGTCGGCGCCGAGGCTCAGTGCGTAGTCGAGGAAGGCTTTGAACTTGATCTCGCGGTTGCACAGGATGTCCGGGTTCGGCGTGCGTCCGGCCTTGTATTCGGCGAGGAAGTGCTCGAACACGTTGTCCCAGTATTCCGCCGCGAAGTTGGCGGTGTGCAGCTTGATGCCGATGCGGTCGCATACGGCCTGGGCGTCGGCCAGGTCGTCCATGGCGGTGCAGTATTCGGTGCCGTCGTCTTCTTCCCAGTTCTTCATGAACAGGCCTTCCACCTGGTAGCCCTGCTCGAGCAGCAGGAGGGCGGAAACGGAAGAGTCGACGCCGCCGGACATGCCGACGATCACTCGGGTATTGGCTGGTTCGCGCATGGGAATTCGAAGGGGCTGACTGCAGAAAGTGGACGATTCTATCAGGAGCGGGCGGCGCGCGGGGAATCAGGCCGGGTCGCGATAAGCCGGGTCGCGGATCAGGCTCAGGGAGTGGCGTTCGCCGGCCAGGTAGTCGTCGATGCAGCGCAGCACCAGTTCGCTGCGCCAGCGTTCGGGCTGGGCGGCCAGCTCGTCGCGGGTCAGCCATTGCGGGCCGATGATGCCCTCGTCCAGCGGCGAATCCGGCAGGTGGCGCAGCGGCCTGGCGGCGAAGCATACGCGCTGGTAGGTCACGCCATTGCTCGGTGCGGTATACAGGTAGATGCCGGTGACGGCGGTCAGCTCTACCTGCCAGCCGGTTTCTTCCAGGGTTTCGCGCAGGGCTGCCTCGATCAGACTTTCGTCGGCTTCCAGATGGCCGGCGGGCTGGTTAAATACCGCCTGGCCGCCGGCCAGCTCCTCGACCAGCAGGAAGCGGCCCTGGTCCTCGACGACGGTGGCGACTGTGACGTGGGGGGTAAAGCGCATTGCGGAAACCTCTGCGAAGCAACGGGGCTAACTGTCGGCTGAGACCGGAGTCAAAGCATTCTGGAGCCGAGCTGCTAGGATTGAAAACGCCTTGCGGGGCATTCTGTAGCGTACCTGTAGTTTGACTACATGAATGGCGCCGGGCCAGGATCTAAGCAGTCTAGGCTGTCACCAGGCTGTCAGTAAATGTCGAAAAGTGCGTGACTTTCTGTAGAAAAACTACAAGAATGCGGCACCTTTCCGAGACCCAAAGTATCGTCCGTCGCGCCACCCGTTCGGCGGATTGTCAGACCACGAAAACAAACGGAGTCCAGCATGGGATACCAGAAGATCCAGGTGCCTGCGAACGGCGACAAAATCACCGTCAACGCCGACATGTCCCTGAACGTGCCGAACAACCCAATCATCCCTTTCATCGAAGGTGATGGCATCGGTGTCGACATCAGCCCGGTGATGATCAAGGTCGTCGACGCTGCCGTCCAGAAAGCCTACGGTGGCGAGCGCAAGATCGCCTGGATGGAAGTCTACGCCGGCGAGAAAGCCACCCAGGTCTACGACCAGGACACCTGGCTGCCGAAAGAAACTCTGGAAGCCGTGCGCGACTACGTCGTGTCCATCAAGGGCCCTCTGACCACTCCGGTCGGCGGCGGCATCCGTTCGCTGAACGTTGCCCTGCGCCAGGAGCTGGACCTGTACGTCTGCCTGCGTCCGGTGCGCTGGTTCGAAGGCGTACCTAGCCCGGTCAAGAAGCCAGGCGACGTCGACATGACCATCTTCCGCGAAAACTCGGAAGACATTTACGCCGGTATCGAGTGGAAGGCCGGCTCGCCAGAAGCGACCAAGGTCATCAAGTTCCTGAAAGAAGAAATGGGCGTCACCAAGATCCGTTTCGATCAGGACTGTGGTATCGGCGTCAAACCGGTGTCCAAAGAAGGCACCAAGCGTCTGGTGCGCAAGGCTCTGCAGTACACCGTCGACAACGACCGTGACTCGCTGACCATCGTGCACAAAGGCAACATCATGAAGTTCACCGAAGGTGCCTTCAAAGATTGGGGCTACGAAGTGGCGCGTGACGAGTTCGGCGCCGAGCTGCTGGACGGCGGCCCGTGGATGCAGTTCAAGAACCCGAACACCGGCAAGAACATCGTGGTGAAAGACGCCATCGCCGACGCCATGCTGCAGCAGATCCTGCTGCGTCCGGCCGAGTACGACGTAATTGCCACCCTGAACCTGAACGGTGACTACCTGTCCGACGCCCTGGCGGCGGAAGTGGGTGGTATCGGTATCGCTCCGGGCGCCAACCTGTCCGACAGCGTCGCCATGTTCGAGGCTACCCACGGCACCGCGCCGAAGTACGCCGGCCTGGACAAGGTCAACCCGGGCTCGGTCATCCTCTCTGCCGAGATGATGCTGCGCCACATGGGCTGGCTGGAAGCTGCCGACCTGATCATCAAGGGCACCAACGGTGCCATCGCCGCGAAGACCGTGACTTACGACTTCGAGCGTCTGATGGAAGGCGCCAAGCTGCTGTCCTGCTCCGAGTTCGGCGACGCCCTCATCGCCCACATGTAAGCGACGAGTGGTAAACAAAAAGGCCGGTCATTGACCGGCCTTTTTTATTTAAGCTCTCTTATCAGGCTTCTACCGGAGTGCTTTGCGGCGAGCTGGTGGTCGCCGGGGATTCACTGGTTGCCAGAATCGGGCTGATATTGACTGCGTGCAGGCCCTTGGGACCTTGCACAATATCGAACTTGACCGCTTGACCGGCCTTGAGAGTCTTGTAGCCGTCCATCTGGATAGCCGAGTAATGGGCGAACAGGTCCTCATCTCGGCCATCGGCCACGATGAATCCGTAGCCCTTGGCGTTGTTGAACCACTTGACCTTACCGCTGAGCATGCTGACATCCCTCTGCAAAGGACTCCATCACTGGAGTATCATCCACTTCAGCTCCACGTCCGACTTCGGCCGTAAGGGCACTAGCCGCGGAACCCCGATACCCGAGAAGGGTATTCACTGTTTGTAACACCGTTTTGCCTTTAGTCAAGGTGCTAGGGCGGCCGGCTGAGAAACCGATCAAACTCCGTCTAGCATCAACCTCCGACCGGTCACGAGACCATTAGTTCAGCATGCATCCACGCAGCCAGATTCGACTAACATTCAATCAAGATCGTCCGAGCGAGCACGAGGACGATTCGACCGGCCTGGCAGTGCAGGAAGCGAAGCCGGCACTGCAGGCACCGCCTCTGTATAAGGTGCTGATGTTCAACGACGATTACACTCCGATGGATTTTGTGGTCGAAGTACTAGAGCTGTTCTTTGGTATGAACCGGGAGCTGGCCACCAAGGTCATGCTTACTGTACATACGGAAGGAAAGGCAATCTGCGGGGTGTTTACTCGCGATATCGCAGAGACCAAGGCGATGCAGGTCAACCAGTACGCCAAGGAAAGCCAGCATCCGCTACTCTGTGAGATAGAAAAGGACGGTTGAGCCGTCCCGCTTGGGCAAGAGGTGAAGCTATGTTGAATCGAGAGCTGGAAGTCACCCTCAATCTGGCCTTCAAGGAGGCACGTGCCAAGCGCCATGAGTTCATGACGGTCGAGCACCTGCTTCTCGCCTTGCTGGATAACGAGGCTGCAGCAACCGTACTGCGCGCCTGTGGCGCCAACCTGGACAAGCTCCGGCATGATCTGCAGGAGTTTATCGACTCCACCACCCCACTGATTCCGCAGCACGACGAAGAGCGTGAGACCCAGCCAACCCTGGGCTTCCAGCGCGTGCTGCAGCGTGCCGTGTTCCACGTGCAGAGTTCCGGCAAGCGTGAAGTCACTGGCGCCAACGTGCTGGTCGCAATCTTCAGCGAGCAGGAAAGCCAGGCGGTGTTCCTGCTCAAGCAGCAGAGCGTCGCGCGCATCGACGTGGTCAACTACATCGCCCATGGCATCTCCAAGGTGCCCGGTCATGCTGACCACCACGAGAGCGAGCAGGAAATGCAGGACGAGGAGGGCGGTGAGTCCGCAGCCTCGGGCAATCCGCTGGATGCCTACGCCAGCAACCTCAACGAGCTGTCGCGCCTCGGTCGTATCGATCCGCTGGTGGGGCGTGAGCACGAGGTCGAGCGCGTGGCGCAGATCCTCGCACGCCGCCGCAAGAACAACCCGCTGCTGGTGGGGGAGGCCGGGGTCGGCAAGACCGCCATCGCCGAAGGCCTGGCCAAGCGCATCGTCGACGGCCAGGTGCCGGACCTGCTCTCCGAGAGCGTGGTCTACTCCCTTGACCTGGGTGCGCTGCTGGCCGGCACCAAGTACCGCGGCGACTTCGAGAAGCGCTTCAAGGCGCTGCTCAACGAGCTGCGCAAGCGCCCGCACGCGATCCTGTTCATCGACGAGATCCACACCATCATTGGTGCCGGTGCGGCCTCGGGTGGCGTGATGGATGCGTCCAACCTGCTCAAGCCGCTGCTGTCGTCCGGCGAGATCCGCTGCATCGGCTCCACCACCTTCCAGGAATTCCGTGGCATCTTCGAGAAGGACCGGGCCCTGGCTCGGCGCTTCCAGAAAGTCGATGTCACCGAACCTTCCGTCGAGGACACCGTCGGCATCCTCAAGGGGCTCAAGGCGCGCTTCGAACAGCACCACCATATCGAGTACAGCGACGAGGCGCTGCGTGCAGCGGCCGAGCTGGCGGCGCGCTATATCAATGACCGGCACATGCCGGACAAGGCCATCGACGTGATCGACGAGGCGGGGGCCTACCAGCGCCTGCAGCCGGAAGAGAAGCGCGCCAAGCGCATTGAAGTGGCCCAGGTCGAGGATATCGTCGCGAAGATCGCGCGGATTCCGCCGAAGCATGTCAGCAGCTCGGACAAGGAGTTGCTGCGCAACCTGGAGCGCGACCTCAAGCTCACCGTGTTCGGCCAGGATGCGGCGATCGACTCGCTGTCCACCGCCATCAAGCTGTCTCGCGCCGGTCTCAAGGCGCCGGACAAGCCCGTGGGCTCCTTCCTGTTCGCTGGTCCGACCGGCGTGGGCAAGACCGAGGCCGCTCGCCAATTGGCCAAGGCCATGGGTATCGAGCTGGTGCGCTTCGACATGTCCGAGTACATGGAGCGCCACACCGTGTCGCGCCTGATCGGTGCGCCGCCGGGCTATGTCGGTTTCGACCAGGGCGGCCTGCTTACCGAGGCCATCACCAAGCAGCCGCACTGCGTGTTGCTTCTGGACGAAATCGAGAAGGCTCACCCGGAAGTGTTCAACCTGCTGCTGCAGGTGATGGACCACGGCACGCTGACCGATAACAACGGGCGCAAGGCGGACTTCCGCAACGTGATCCTGATCATGACCACCAACGCCGGTGCGGAAACTGCGGCGCGCGCGTCGATCGGTTTCACCCTGCAGGACCATTCGTCCGACGCCATGGAAGTGATCAAGAAGAGCTTCACGCCGGAGTTCCGCAACCGCCTGGATACCATCATCCAGTTCGGCCGCCTGACTCACGAAGTGATCAAGAGCATCGTCGACAAGTTCCTCACCGAACTGCAGGCGCAGCTGGAGGACAAGCGGGTGCAGTTGGTGGTCAGCGACGCGGCGCGTGGCTGGCTGGCAGAGGGTGGCTACGACGTGCAGATGGGCGCACGTCCGATGGCGCGACTGATTCAGGACAAGATCAAGCGGCCGTTGGCCGAAGAGATTCTGTTCGGCGAACTGGCCGAGCATGGCGGCGTAGTGCACATCGACATGGAAGGTGGCGAGCTGCACTTCGAGTTCGAGACCACGGCCGAGCCGGCCTGATACCCGTAGGCAAACGAAAACGCCCGGCGATGCCGGGCGTTTTTGTATTCGGACCTTGTCTGGTCGACTCCGCCAGGGCGGAATCAGCGGGCGCGATAGGTGATGCGGCCCTTGCTCAGGTCATACGGCGTCAGTTCGACGCGGACCTTGTCGCCAGTCAGAATGCGGATGTAGTTCTTGCGCATCTTGCCGGAGATGTGCGCGGTAACGACGTGCCCGTTTTCCAACTCCACACGGAACATGGTGTTGGGCAGGGTGTCGACGACAGTACCTTCCAATTCGAAGCTGTCTTCTTTCGACATGCAGTAAAGCCCTCGGTATCCAAAGATTGGCCCGGTGCAACGGCGCCCAGGCAAAAGCGGCGTGCATTGTGCCCGAAAAGGGTAAGGGCCGCCAAGTGGCTGGAGAGTCGGGAAATGGCCGTGGCCGTTGCACTCAGGTCAGTACGACCCAGCGCTGATTGACGAACAGCTCGATGGGGCGGTACTGGGTCTTGTAGCTCATCTTCCGGCAATTCTTGATCCAGTAGCCCAGATAGACCGCCTGCAGCCCCAAACGTGCAGCCTCGCCGATCTGCCAGAGAATGGCGAAGCGGCCGAGGCTGCGGCGTTCCTCGGCGGGGTCGTAGAAGGTGTAGACCGCCGAGAGGCCGTTGGGCAATACGTCGGTTACGGCTACCGCGACCAGCGCTCCTGCCAGGCGGAATTCATAGAAGCGAGCAAACGGCAGATCGCGGACCAGGAAGGTGCTGAACTGGTCGCGGCTCGGCGGATACATGTCGCCGTCGGCGTGGCGCTGCTCGATATAGCGCACATAGAGGGCGTAGTACTCCTCGCTGAAAGCCGGGCGCACGGCGCGCACCTGGATATCGGCGTTGCGTTTGAGGATGCGTTTCTGCTGGCGGCTGGGGATGAACTGGTCGGCGGGGATGCGTGCCGGCACGCAAGCGGTGCAGCGCTGGCAGTGCGGGCGGTAGAGGTGGTCACCGCTGCGGCGGAAGCCCATCTCCGACAGCTCGGCATAGACCTGCACATCCATGGGCTGGCTGGGATCGAGGAACAGGGTAGTAGCCTGTTCTTCGGGCAGGTAGCTGCATGGATGTGGCTGAGTGGCGTAGAACTTGAGGCGAGCCAGCTCGGTCATGGTCAACCCTCGGGAAACCCCTGGGACAAGTGTATGTCAGGCTACTGACTGCTACCACAGGCCCGGTTCATGGCTGCCAGTCGGCGGTGCTGGGCTGGTCCAGGTAGCGCTGCAGGTAGTTGGCAAATTCCTCGCGGGCGATGGGACGCGCGCCGAAGCTGTGCAGGTGCTGGGTCGGCATCTGGCAGTCGATCAGGGCGAAGCCCCAATCCCGCAGCCTGCCGACCAGGGTGGCGAAACCGACCTTGGAGGCATTGTCGGCGCGGCTGAACATCGACTCGCCGAAGAACAGGCGCCCCATGGCCAGGCCATAAAGCCCGCCGACCAGCAGCTCGCCGTCCCACACTTCCACCGAATGGGCGAAGCCGCGGCTGTGCAGTTCCAGATAGGCGCTGCGCATCGAATCGGTGATCCAGGTGCCGTCGGCGTAATCGCGCGGGCCGGCGCAGCCCTCGATGACGGCGGCGAAATTCTGATCGAAGGTCACGCGATAGCGCTGCTGGCGGATCAGCTTGGCCAGGCTGCGTGACAGGTGGAATTCGTCGGGGATCAGCACGGTGCGCGGATCGGGCGACCACCAGAGCAGTGGCTGGCCCTCGGAGAACCAGGGGAAGCAGCCGTGCCGGTAGGCGGCGATCAGGCGTTGCGCGGACAGATCGCCGCCGGCGGCGAGCAGGCCATTGGGCTCGCGCAGGGCCTTGTCCAGTGGTGGAAAGTCCAGCGAGTCGCGCTGTAGCCAGGTCAGCATGGAGGAGAAGGGCAGGGCGGGCGTCAGGCGCCCGCCCATAGGCTCAGGCGTCGAGGTACTTCTCGGCGTCCAGCGCGGCCATGCAGCCGGCACCTGCCGAGGTGATGGCCTGGCGGTAGACGTGGTCGGCCACGTCGCCGGCGGCGAATACGCCCTCGATGCTGGTCGCAGTGGCGTTGCCTTCGCTGCCGCCCTGGATGACCAAGTAGCCGTCGCGCATCTCCAGCTGGCCCTGGAACAGGTCGGTGTTGGGCTTGTGGCCGATGGCGATGAACACGCCGGCCAGCTGCAGCTCCTTGATGCTGCCGTCGGTGGTGCTCTTCAGGCGCACGCCGGTGACGCCGGTGTTGTCGCCCAGCACTTCGTCCAGGGTGTGGTTCCAGTGCAGGTGCACGTTGCCGTTGGCGGCTTTGTCGAACAGCTTGTCCTGCAGGATCTTCTCCGAGCGCAGCTTGTCGCGGCGATGGATCAGGTGGACTTCCTTGGCGATGTTCGACAGATACAGCGCTTCCTCGACGGCGGTATTGCCGCCGCCGATCACGCAGACCACCTGATTGCGGTAGAAGAAGCCGTCGCAGGTGGCGCAGGCGGACACGCCCTTGCCGGCGAAGGCTTCCTCAGACGGCAGGCCGAGGTACTGGGCGCTGGCGCCAGTGGCTATGATCAGGGCGTCACAGGTGTAGGTGCCGCTGTCGCCCTTGAGGGTGAACGGCTTGCTCTGCAACTCGGCGGTGTGAATATGGTCGTAAACGATCTCGGTATCGAAGCGCTCGGCGTGTTCGTGCATGCGCTGCATCAGCGCCGGGCCGGTCAGGCCGTGTACGTCACCCGGCCAGTTGTCGACTTCGGTGGTGGTGGTGAGCTGGCCGCCGGGCTGAATTCCGGTGATCACGACAGGCTTGAGGTTGGCGCGGGCGGCGTAGACGGCAGCGGTGTAGCCGGCCGGGCCGGAGCCCAGGATGATCAGGCGTGAATGCTTGACTTCGCTCATAAAAAGACCCCATAAGCCTTTGTCACAAAAGAGAATGCATGCTCCAATTGAGCCGCACGTAAGAGATAGCCGGGTATGCTACACCGAAGCAGGATAAGCCGGCAAAACGGCCCAGCGGCCTGGCACGATACCTGTAAATTTGTACAATGGTCGCCACTTTGCGTGTTCCACCGATCGTCAGTCGCGCCCCGAGCGCAGGAATGACAGCGTTTTGAAGAATTCCAGCACAGCAGCTCAGGCCCCGGTCTGGCGCCAGCAATTGCAGTACCGCCTCAAGGAAGGTGCCCTGATCGCGCTCGGCGCGCTCTGCCTGATCCTGTGGATGGCGTTGCTGACCTATGACCAGAACGATCCGGGCTGGAGCCATACCAGCAGCACCCAGCAGGTGCAGAACGCCGCCGGGCGTGCCGGTGCCTGGTGCGCCGACATCCTGTTCATGGTCCTGGGCTATTTCGCCTACCTGTTCCCGCTGCTGCTGGCGGTAAAGACCTGGCAGGTGTTCCGTAATCGCAACCAGCCTTGGCAATGGAGCGGCTGGCTATTCTCCTGGCGCCTGATCGGCCTGGTCTTCCTGGTGCTGGCCGGTGCCGGCTTGGCGCATATCCAGTTCCAGTCCGCCCCCGGCTTGCCGGCCTCGGCCGGCGGCGCGCTGGGCGAGAGCCTCGGCCAGTTGGCCAAGGACGCGCTCAACGTGCAGGGCAGCACGCTGATGTTCCTGGCGCTGTTCCTGTTCGGCCTGACCGTGTTTGCCGACCTGTCGTGGTTCAAGCTGATGGACCTGACCGGCAAGATCACCCTCGACTTGATCGAGCTGGTGAACAGCCTGATCACTCGCTGGTGGGAGGCCCGCCTGCAACGCAAGCAGCTGGTGGCGCAGCTGCGCGAGGTGGATGCGCGCGTCGCCGAGGTGGCGGCGCCCGTGGTGTCGGATCGTCGCGAGCAGGCCAAGGTCAAGGAGCGCCTGATCGAGCGCGAGGAGACCCTGGCCAAGCACATGGTCGAGCGCGAGACCCGCGTTGCGCCGGTCATCGCACCGCCGCCACCGCCCAAGGCCGCCGAGCCGAGCAAGCGCGTGCTCAAGGAAAAGCAGGTTTCCCTGTTCGAGGATTCCGCGGTCGCCGGCACCCTGCCGCCGATTTCCATCCTCGATGTGGCGGAGAAGAAGCAGAAGAGCTTCTCGCCCGAGTCTCTCGAGGCCATGTCGCGCCTGCTGGAGATCAAGCTCAAGGAGTTCGGCGTCGAAGTGGTGGTGGAGTCCGTACACCCGGGCCCGGTGATCACTCGCTTCGAGATCCAGCCGGGCATCGGCGTCAAGGTCAGTCGCATCTCCAACCTGGCCAAGGATCTGGCGCGCTCGCTGGCGGTGATCAGCGTGCGCGTGGTCGAAGTCATCCCGGGCAAGACCACCGTCGGCATCGAGATTCCCAACGAGGATCGCCAGATCGTGCGCTTCTCCGAGGTGCTGTCCTCGCCGGAGTACGACGATGCCAAGTCGCCGGTGACCCTGGCCCTAGGCCACGACATCGGCGGCAAGCCGGTGATCACCGACCTGGCCAAGATGCCGCACCTGCTGGTGGCCGGTACTACCGGCTCCGGTAAGTCGGTGGGCGTCAACGCCATGATCCTGTCGATCCTGTTCAAGTCCGGCCCGGAAGACGCGCGGATGATCATGATCGACCCGAAGATGCTCGAACTGTCGATCTACGAGGGCATCCCGCACCTGCTATGCCCGGTGGTCACCGATATGAAGGAGGCCGCCAACGCCCTGCGCTGGTCAGTGGCCGAGATGGAGCGCCGCTACAAGCTGATGGCGGCCATGGGCGTGCGCAACCTGGCCGGCTTCAACCGCAAGGTGAAGGACGCCGAGGAGGCCGGCACGCCGCTGTCCGACCCGCTGTACAAGCGCCAGTCGATGGAAGACGAAGCGCCGCTGCTGAAGACCCTGCCGACCATCGTTGTGGTGGTCGACGAATTCGCCGACATGATGATGATCGTCGGCAAGAAGGTCGAAGAGCTGATCGCGCGTATCGCACAGAAGGCGCGGGCCGCCGGCATCCACCTGATCCTGGCTACCCAGCGCCCATCGGTGGACGTGATCACCGGCCTGATCAAGGCCAATATCCCGACCCGCATGGCCTTCCAGGTATCCAGCAAGATCGACTCGCGCACCATCCTCGACCAGGGTGGCGCCGAGCAGCTGCTGGGCCACGGCGATATGCTCTATCTGCCGCCGGGCACCGGCCTGCCGATTCGCGTGCATGGCGCCTTCGTCTCTGACGATGAAGTGCATCGCGTGGTCGAGGCCTGGAAGCAGCGCGGCGCGCCGGACTACATCGAAGACATCCTGGCCGGCGTCGAAGAGGCCGGTAGCGGCTTCGACGGCAGCAGTGGCGGTGGCGAAGGCGGTGAGGGCAGCGAGGAAGATCCGCTGTACGACGAGGCCGTCAATTTCGTCCTGGAGAGCCGCCGCGCCTCGATTTCCGCCGTGCAGCGCAAGCTGAAGATCGGCTACAACCGCGCCGCGCGCATGATCGAGGCCATGGAAATGGCCGGCGTGGTGACCGCGATGAACACCAACGGCTCGCGCGAAGTCATCGCGCCGGGGCCGTCCCGAGACTGACCAAGAGGATTTCCATGCGCCTGATTCGCATGCTGCTGCTGGCCGCGCTGGCCTGCAGCCCCGTTTTTGCCCATGCCGACGACGAGGCCGCGGTGAAGCGCCTGACCGGCCTGCTCGACCGCGCCCAGACCCTGACCGGACGCTTCTCCCAGCTGACCCTGGATGGCAGCGGCACCCAGCTGCAGGAAACCTCCGGCCAGCTGGCGCTGCAGCGCCCGGGCCTGTTTCGCTGGCACACCGATGCACCGCAGGAGCAACTGCTGGTGTCCAACGGCCAGAAGGTCTGGCTGTACGACCCGGACCTGATGCAGGTGACCATCCAGACCCTCGACCAGCGCCTGACCCACACACCGGCGCTGCTGCTGTCCGGTGATGTGTCGAAGATCCGCGAGAACTTCGAGATCACCTTCAAGGAAGGCGGTGACGTGGTCGACTTTATCCTCAAGCCGAAGGCCAAGGACACCCTGTTCGACAACCTGCGCCTGTCCTTCCGCAAGGGCATGATCAACGACATGCAGCTGATCGACAGCATCGGCCAGCGCACCAACATCCTGTTCCTCGGCGTGAAGATGAACGAGAAGCTGGATGCCGCGCAGTTCGACTTCCAGGTGCCGGAAGGCGCCGACGTCATCCAGGAATAACGAGGCCGCCGCACACCGTGGATCTGTTCCGCTCCGCCCCTGTCGCCCAGCCCCTGGCGGCGCGCCTGCGCGCCACTAGCCTGGACGAGTACGCCGGGCAGGAGCATGTGCTGGGCCCCGGCAAGCCGCTGCGCGAGGCGCTGGAGCAGGGCGCGCTGCACTCGATGATCTTCTGGGGCCCGCCCGGGGTCGGCAAGACCACCCTGGCCAAGCTGCTGGCGCAGGTCTCCGATGCGCACTTCGAGACGATTTCCGCCGTGCTCTCCGGCGTGAAGGAAATCCGCCAGTCGGTGGAGATGGCCAAGCAGCAGGCCGCCCAGTACGGCCGTCGCACCATCCTCTTCGTCGATGAAGTGCACCGCTTCAACAAGAGCCAGCAGGATGCCTTCCTGCCCTATGTGGAGGACGGCACGCTGATCTTTATCGGCGCGACGACGGAAAATCCCTCCTTCGAGCTGAACAACGCCTTGCTCTCGCGGGCCCGTGTCTACGTGCTGAAGAGCCTGGACGAAGCGGCCATGCGCAAGCTGGTGCAGCGCGCGCTGACCGAGGACAAGGGCCTGGGCAAGCACAACCTGAGCCTGCCGGAAGAGAGCTTCCAGATTCTCCTGGCCGCCGCCGACGGTGATGGCCGGCGCCTGCTCAACCTGCTGGAGAACGCGGCCGACCTGGTAGAGGACGGCGGCGCGATCGGCATCGAGCTGCTGCAGAACCTGCTGGGTGACAGCCGCCGCCGTTTCGACAAGGGCGGCGAGGCCTTCTACGACCAGATTTCCGCGCTGCACAAGTCGGTGCGCGGCTCCAATCCCGACGCGGCACTGTACTGGTACGCGCGCATGCTCGACGGCGGCTGCGATCCGCTTTACCTCGCGCGGCGCGTGGTGCGTATGGCCAGCGAGGACATCGGCAACGCCGACCCGCGCGCCCTGACCCTGTGCCTGAATGCTTGGGATGTGCAGGAGCGTCTGGGCAGTCCCGAGGGTGAATTGGCGGTGGCCCAGGCCATCGTCTATCTCGCCTGCGCGCCGAAGAGCAACGCGGTGTACATGGGCTTCAAGGCTGCCATGCGCGAGGCCGCCGAGCACGGTTCGCTGGAGGTGCCGCTGCACCTGCGCAACGCGCCGACCAAGCTGATGAAGGAGCTGGGCTACGGCGAGGAATACCGCTACGCCCACGACGAGCCGGATGCCTATGCCGCCGGCGAGGACTATTTCCCCGAGGAACTGGAGCCGCGCCGTTATTACGATCCGGTGCCACGCGGCCTCGAACTGAAGATTCGCGACAAGCTAGCCCACCTGGCGAGCCTGGATGCGGCCAGCCCACGGCGGAGGCGCAAGCCATGATCGGCGTTGTGTTCGCCGTCGCCCTGGGCGGCATGATCGGTACGTTAGTGCGCTACGCGACCGGCAACTGGGTCACCAGCCACTTTCCCCAGCATTTCTACAGCGCTACCCTGGCGGTCAACCTGGTTGGCTGCCTGATGATCGGCTATCTGTATGGCCTGTTCCTCATGCGCCCGGAAGTGCCGGAAGCGCTGCGCGCCGGGCTGATGGTCGGTTTCCTTGGCGGCCTGACCACGTTTTCATCCTTTTCCCTCGACACGCTGCGCCTGCTGGAAAACGGCCAGGCACCGGTAGCCATCGGCTATGCGGCCGCCAGCGTGTTGGGCGGCCTGCTCGCTACCTGGGCCGGCCTGACATTAACCAAGCTCTGAACGAGAACCTCCCATGCTCGACTCCAAACTGGTCCGTACCCAACTGCAGGACATCGCGGACCGCCTGGCTACCCGTGGCTTCCAACTGGACGTGGCGCGCTTCGAAGCGCTCGAATCCCAGCGCAAGTCGGTGCAGATGCGCACCGAACAGCTGCAGGCCGAGCGCAATGCCCGCTCCAAGTCCATCGGCCAGGCCAAGGCCCGTGGCGAGGACATCGCGCCGCTGCTGGCGGAAGTCGACAAGATGGGTAGCGACCTGGAAGAGGGCAAGCGCGAGCTGGACGCCATCCAGACCGAGCTGGACAACCTGCTGCTGAACATCCCCAACCTGCCGCACGAGTCCGTGCCGGTCGGTGCCGACGAAGACGGCAACGTCGAGGTGGCTCGCTGGGGCACCCCGCGCAGCTTCGATTTCGCGATCAAGGATCACGTCGCCCTCGGCGAACAGCACGGCTGGTTGGATTTCGAGACTGCCGCCAAGCTGTCCGGCGCGCGTTTCGCTCTGCTGCGCGGCCCCATTGCCCGCCTGCACCGCGCCCTGGCCCAGTTCATGATCAACCTGCACACCGGCGAGCACGGCTACGAGGAGGCCTACACCCCGTACCTGGTACAGGCCCCGGCCCTGCAGGGCACCGGTCAGCTGCCGAAGTTCGAGGAAGACCTGTTCAAGATCAGCCGCGAAGGCGAGGCGGACTTCTACCTGATTCCGACCGCCGAGGTCTCCCTGACCAACATCGTCTCCGGCGAGATCCTCGACGCCAAGCAGCTGCCGCTGAAGTTCGTCGCCCACACCCCTTGCTTCCGCAGCGAGGCGGGCGCCTCTGGTCGTGACACGCGCGGCATGATCCGCCAGCATCAGTTCGACAAGGTCGAGATGGTGCAGATCGTCGATCCGGCCACTTCCTTCGAGGCTCTGGACGGCATGACCGCCAACGCCGAGCGCGTGCTGCAGCTGCTCGAGCTGCCGTACCGCAAGCTGGCCCTTTGCACGGGCGACATGGGCTTCAGTGCAGTGAAGACCTACGACCTGGAAGTCTGGGTGCCGAGCCAAGACAAATACCGCGAGATTTCCTCCTGCTCCAACTGCGGCGACTTCCAGGCCCGCCGCATGCAGGCGCGCTACCGCAACCCGGAAACCGGCAAGCCGGAGCTGGTGCACACCCTCAACGGCTCCGGCCTGGCGGTGGGCCGTACCCTGGTGGCGGTGCTGGAGAACTACCAGCAGGCCGACGGCAGCATCCGCGTGCCGGACGTGCTCAAGCCCTATATGGGCGGCATCGAGATCATCGGCTAAGGCCTGATTGCAATGCAGAATACGGGGTGGCGATGGCCACCCCGTTTTTTATCTCTGGTGAGAGTGAGTCATGGATTTCCTTCCGCTGTTCCACAAGCTTCAGGGGCGTGTCGTGCTGGTCGTCGGCGGTGGCGAGGTCGCGCTGCGCAAGGCGCGCCTGCTCGGTGATGCCGGCGGGCAACTGCGCGTGGTGGCACCGGAGGTGCGCGGCGACCTGCGCGAGCTGGCCGGCGCGGAGGGCGTGTTCCTGCGCGGCTATCAGTCGGCGGATCTGCAGGGCGTGGCCCTGGTGATCGCCGCCACTGATGACGAGCCGCTCAATGCTCGTATATCGGCCGAGGCCCAGGCGCTGGGCATTCCAGTCAATGTGGTCGACGCGCCGGTCCTGTGCAGCGTGATCTTCCCGGCCATCGTCGACCGCTCGCCGCTGATCGTCGCGGTGACCAGTGGCGGCGACGCGCCGGTGCTGGCGCGGCTGATCCGCGCCAAGATCGAGACCTGGATTCCCGCCACCTATGGGCAATTGGCAGGGCTGGCCAAGCGCTTCCGCGAGCGGGTCAAGCAGCTGTTCCCTGATGTGCAACAGCGTCGGGTGTTCTGGGAAGACGTGTTCCAGGGGCAGATCGCCGAGAGTGTGTTCGCCGGCAAGCTGGCTGAGGGCGAGCGTCTGCTCGAAGCCAAGGTCGCCGGCGCCGCGCCGCGCGCCCTGGGCGAGGTCTACTTGGTCGGTGCCGGTCCGGGCGATCCCGACCTGCTGACCTTCCGTGCCTTGCGCCTGATGCAGCAGGCCGACGTGGTGCTCTACGACCGCCTGGTGGCGCCGGCCATCATCGAGCTGTGCCGCCGGGATGCCGAGCGCATCTACGTGGGCAAGCGCCGCTCCGAGCATGCGGTGCCGCAGGAGGAGATCAACCAACTGCTGGTGGACCTGGCCAAGCAGGGCAAGCGCGTGCTGCGCCTGAAGGGCGGCGATCCGTTCATCTTCGGCCGGGGCGGCGAAGAGATCGAGCAGCTGGCCGCCGAGGGCATCCAGTTCCAGGTGGTGCCGGGCATCACCGCTGCTTCCGGTTGCGCGGCCTACGCCGGCATCCCGCTGACCCACCGCGACCATGCCCAGTCGGTACGCTTCGTCACCGGCCACCTCAAGGACGGCAGCACCGACCTGCCCTGGGCCGATCTGGTGGCGCCGGGCCAGACTCTGGTGTTCTACATGGGCCTGGTCGGTCTGCCGAGCATCTGCCAGGAGCTGATCGCCCACGGCCGCGCCGCCGACACGCCGGCGGCCCTGGTGCAGCAGGGCACCACGCAGAATCAGCGGGTGTTCACCGGCACCCTGGCCAACCTGCCGCAGCTGGTGGCCGAGCACGAGGTGCATGCGCCGACCCTGGTGATCGTCGGCGAAGTGGTCACCCTGCGCGAGAAGCTGGCTTGGTTCGACAAGGCTCAGTAGGCTTTAGGCGCTCATCCTTTGCGGGCGATACCGCGCCCGCTCAGGTGCTCACGCCCATGGGGCTCATCGAAGCGCTGCTGTGGGCCCAGTGGCACGATGCCGGTCGGGTTGATGGTGCGGTGGCTGGCGTAGTAGTGGTGCTTGATGTGCTGGAAGTCCACGGTCTGCGCCACGCCCGGCAGCTGGTACAGCTCGCGCAGCCAGCCACTGAGATTCGGGTAGTCCGCCAGGCGCCGCAGATTGCACTTGAAGTGGCCGTGGTACACGGCGTCGAAGCGGATCAGCGTGGTGAACAGGCGGATATCGGCCTCGGTCAGGTGCTCGCCGGTCAGGTAGCGGCGCTGGCCCAGTAGCTGCTCCAGGCGATCCAGTTCGTCGAACAACGTGCCGAAGGCCTCCTCGTAGGCTTCCTGGGTGGTGGCGAAGCCGGCGCGGTACACACCGTTGTTCACCGCCGGGTAGATGCGTGCGTTGAGCGCGTCGATCTCGTCGCGTAGCGCCTCGGGGTATAGGTCCAGTGTGTTGCCGGTAATGCCGTCGAAGGCCGAATTGAACATGCGGATGATCTCCGCCGACTCGTTGCTGACGATGCGCTGTTGCTGCTTGTCCCACAGCAGCGGCACGGTTACCCGGCCGGTGTAATGCGCATCGTCCAGGGTGTAGCGCTGATGCAGGAACTGCAGGCCGTCCAGGGCGTCGCCGCTGGAGCCGGTCTCGGTATCGAAGGTCCAGCCCTGTTCGCGCATCAGCCAGCTGACCACCGAGACGTCGATCAGCTCGCTCAGGCCCTTGAGCTGGCGATAGATCAGCGTGCGATGGGCCCAGGGGCAGGCCAGGGAGACATAGAGGTGGTAGCGGCCGGCTTCGGCACGGAAGCCGCCTTCGCCGCTCGGGCCGGGCGCGCCGTCACGGGTGATCCAGTTGCGCCGTTGCGCGTTCTCGCGCTGGAAACGGCCGTCCTTGCCGTTCTCGTACCATTGGTCATGCCATTGACCAGCAATGAGCTGTCCCATGACTGGCTCCCTCATGAATGATTAGGGGGACAGTCTATTGATTTGTGCTCGATGAATAAGTGCAAAAATAAGGCGACAACTATCGGTCATTCCGATAATTGGCGTGCATCCCAGCGCCGGCGGGCCTCGGCGAAGGCCGCCTGGCGATCATGACCCAGCGCGTGCAGCGCCAGCGCCATGGTGCTGTGCACCGCCAGTTCGCCGTAGCTGTCCTGCTGCTCGCCGCGCCAGAAGGCCAGCAGTTGCTGTGGGTTCAGGCTCTCCGGCTTGACGTGGCGCTGGGCGGAGAGGGCGGGCCACTCTTCGTCCCAGTTCTCGCCGTTCTCGGTGCCGTACAGATGGCAGATGCCGTCCGGGTTGACCTCGATCTCGCCGCCTTCGCCCTTGACCACGATGGCGTGATCGCCGAGCAGCTGGCTGGCCTCGCGGTGCACCGCCTGGTAGCCCGGGTGGAAGATGCTCTGCAGGCCGACCCTTGCACCCAGCGGATTGATGATGCGCGCCAGCGAGTGGATCGGCGAGCGCAGGCCTAGGGTATTGCGCAGGTCGATCATGCGCTGCAGTTGCGGCGCCCAAGCGCCCAGCGGGGTGAAGGCCAGGTTGTGCTTGTCCAGCGCTGCACCGACCTCGCTCCAGTCGGCGCACAGTGGAATCTCCAGCATCTGCAGCAACTGCTCGCTGTACAGGCGCCCGGCGGTATGGGCGCCGCCACCGTGGATCAGGATGCGCAGGCCGCTGCCGGCCAGCGCCTTGATCGCCAGGAGGAACCAGGGCAGGTGGCGCTTCTTGCCGGCATAGGTCGGCCAGTCGATGTCCACGGCGATCTGCGGCGCATTCAGGCGCTGGCGAATGGCTTCGGCGAAACCGGCCAGCTCCTCGGCGCTTTCCTCCTTGTGCCGCAGCAGCATGAGGAAGGCGCCCAGCTGGGTGTCCTCGACCTTGCCGTCGAGCAGCATGCCCATGGCCTCGCGCGCTTCCTCGCGGGTCATGCTGCGTGCGCCGCGCTTGCCCTTGCCGAGGATGCGTACGAACTGGGCGAAGGGATGTTCCGGCGGGGCGACGAGGTTCATGGCGAGGTTTTCACAGGCAATTCGTGGGTTTTGGCAGGCCGGCCAGCTTGGCGGCGAGTTTGGCTGGCGTGCCCTTGAACAGGCGGTTGAGGTGCAGGCTGTTGCCTTTCTCCGGGCCCAGCTTGAGGGCCACGTACTTGATCAGCGGTCGGGTGGCCGGCGATAGCTTGAATTCGGCGTAGAAGGTGCGCAGCAGTTCGAGGATCTCCCAGTGCTCGCCGGACAGCTGGATCTCCTCGCCGGCGGCCAGGGCTTCCGCGGTGGCCGGCGACCAGTCGGCCAGGTCCGCCAGGTAGCCATCCTGGTCCAGAGCGATCTCGCGGCCGTCGATCTGCAGGGTGCTCATAACCAGCTGTTGACCTTGGCATAGCGGCCGCAGAGCTCGACGAAGGCCGGGTAGTCGATGGCCTGGGCGCGAGCGGGGGCGTGCAGCGCACGTGCCTGCAGGTCTTCCTCCAGTGCATAGAGGGCGATGCCGGCGGGCATCAGCTGCAGCGCCTGCAGCTGGGTGGTGCCGGGCTGCAGGGCGTACACGGCGTCACCGGTCAGCAGCAGGCCATCTTCAGGGCTGAGCAGGCGCAGGCAGCTGCTCAGGCGACTGTCGCTGAAAGGCGAGTGGGAAAGCAGGTGCAGGGTGGCCATCAGATCGTCACTACCAGATCGAAACGGTCGAGAAGCAGGGTGAGGGCGGTGTCGTCCAGGCGTTCGGCGGGCAGCGCCAGCGTCGCTTCATCCAGGCCGCGTTCGGCCAGGCTGCGGCTGGAAACGAATAGCTCCTCCACGCCGAACAACGGCAGCGCCTGCAGGTTGGCGCTCAGGTCCTTCTGCTGCAGTGCGCCGGGCTGTTGGCCGGCGGCCAGTTGGAACACCCCGTCGTCGAGAAACAGCAGGCCCAGGGGCAGGTCGAAGGCGCCTCCGGCCAGGGCGATATCCAGCGCCTCGCGGGCGGATGGGCCGGCCCAGGGCGCTTGGCGGCTGATGATCAGCATCGACTTGCTCATCAGTGGCCTCCGAAGCAGACCAGGCGGTCCGCCATCTGCGCCGCTTCATGCAGCTGGCCGAGGCCGGACAGCTCCCATGGCGCGTCCAGGTTGGCGGCGGGCTTGTTGTAGCGCCGCGCTTCCTCGGCATTGAGCACGCCACGGCGCAGGGCGGCGGCGATGCACACCACGGCGTCGAGCTGGTGCTGTTGCACGAAGGTGCGCCATTCGCCGGAGAGGTCGAGTTCGTCCTGCGGGCTGGCGATGTTGCCCGAGGCGCTGTGCACACCGTCCTGATAGAAGAACAGGCGGGCGATCTGGTGGCCGCCATTCAGCGCCGCCTGGGCGAAGCGCAGGGCGCGGCGCGAGGAGGGCGCGTGGCTCGGGGCGAACAGGGCGATGGCGAATTTCATGGCGAGTCTGCGGCTATTTGCGGATGTCGCCATGATAAACGCCGAGGCATGAAAAAGCCCGCCGAAGCGGGCTCTCTCAACGCTGCGGCGAATCAGTCGTCGCTGCCCATGATGCCGAAGATCTGCAACAGGCTGACGAACAGGTTGTAGATCGAGACGTACAGGCTGATGGTGGCCATCACGTAGTTGCGCTCGCCGCCGTGGATGATTTCACTGGTCTGATACAGGATGCAGGCCGAGGCGAACAGCACGAAGCCGGCGCTGATGGCCAGTTGCAGGCCGCTGATCTGGAAGAAGAAGCCGGCCACCATGGCGCCCAGCAGGACGAAGCAGCCCGCGGTGATGAAGCCGCCGAGGAAGCTCATGTCCTTGCGGGTGGTCAGCACATAGGCGGACAGGCCGAAGAACACCAGGGCAGTCATGCCCAGGGCGCTGACGATCAGCTCACTACCATTGGCCATGCCGGCATAGAGGTTGAGGATCGGGCCCAGCACGTAGCCCATGAAACCGGTCAGGGCGAAGGCGCAGACCAAGCCCCAGCCGCTATTGCGCAGTTTGGCGGTAAGGAAGAACAGGCCGTAGAAGCCGACCAGGGTGATGAGGAAGCCCGGGTGCGGCAGACCTAGTTGGGCGCTGAAGAAGGCGCAGAGCGCGCTGAACACCAGGGTCATGGCCAGCAGGCCATAGGTGTTGCGCAGGACTTTGCTGGTTTCCAACTGGTCCGTCTGCGCGTGGGCGAGTGCGTAGTCTTGCTCGTGCATGGCATCCCTCCTGAGGGGGTGAAAATCCGTGGTGGGATCGATCATAACAGAGGAGGTCCGCCTGCCAATTGCGAGAGTTTGACAGTGTGTTGCGTTCGGGTAGTATGGCGGCCCGCTACGCGGAGGGTTGGCAGAGCGGTTGAATGCAACGGTCTTGAAAACCGTCGAACGTGAAAGCGTTCCCAGGGTTCGAATCCCTGGCCCTCCACCATATTGACAATCAAGGGTCTAGACGGCGTCTAGGCCCTTTTTTGTGCCCGCAGAAACTACTAGGCGGCTTTCACTTGGCGGGAGCCGGGCAGCTGCCTTGCAGGCTGTCGTCGAAGCCGCTGATCTGCGGCAGCGCCTTGCCATCGGCGCCGGCGTTGCAGGCGAGGTGGTAGATGGTGTTCTGGCTGTAAGGCAGCTCCCAGGAGTGGTAGGTCTTGGACAGGTCGGCATCGGTGCCGGAACGACCCAGAACTATGTGCGGGAAGTCGGTGCCGTTGTGGATGCAGATCTGGTTGCCCTGAACGGCCAGCCGGTCCGACTGCAACGCGCCGGGCGCTGGGATGTAGCACCAGGCCACGCTCACGTTGTGGCTGCAGTTGTTGATGAGGGTGATGATGTTGGGGCCGCCGCTGGCGATCTGGATGCAGGTGTTGACGGTCTCGGCGCCGGGCTGTGGGGTAGGTGGCGGCAAGGGTTTCGCCGCGGGGCGCGCCTTGCCGACGCTGGCCAGCTGTGCGGCGAGACGCTCAAGGCCTCTGTCGATCACAGCGCTGCGCTCCTCTGTCGGTCTGCCGGCAATGAAGCGGGCATGGCGCGCCGCCTGGTCGGCATAGACCGCCGCCAAGGTGGCTTCGCCTAGCGCGGCATACTGATCGCGTCTGGCCTCGGCGATGCGCATCTGCTCCCGCGGGTCGTCGCTCCGCGAGCCGGGAGCCGTTTCGGCCTGCACCTGTTTCACTCTGGCCATTCGCTTGCGCAGTTGTCCGGCCTCGTTGGCATAGCCATGTTGCCTGGCGAAATCGAGGGCCAGCTGGGGATACAGATTGCCGTCCTCTACATACTGGCCGGAGAGGCCGAACAGGTAGAGTCGCATGGTCAGGTTCGGGTTGCGCAGGGCCTCGGAGCGACTGGCGGCCTTGACCAGCTCCAGGCCTGGGCCGCCATAGAGCATGCGGACGTCGTTCTGCTTCGCGAGCAGGGCTTGGTAGTGTTCGACGGCCCTGTCCTTGTCGCGTTTCAGCCAGTACTCGGCCAGGCGTCCCTCGATCCGGCTGACGGCGCCACCTTCTCGTGGGCTGCGGTCCATGCTTTCCTCGGGTTGGTCCCAGGCCCGTAGTGCAGTACGTCGACCATCCGTCAGCGCCGATAGCTCGCGTTCGGGCAGGCTACTCTGCCTGTAGTTGTCCGCCGCCATAACGTAGTAGGACACCGCACTGCTCCAGAACTCCTGCTGCTCGCTGCGGTGGGCATCTTCAAGATTGAGCGCTGCCGCTTCCTGGTAACGGCCGGCCTGGGTCAGGTCGGCGCTGGTGGGTGACTTGAAGGGCTGCGAGCAACCGATCAGCAGCATGGATAGGCCAAGCATTCCTGCGGTTCTAGTCATCGCCATGGACGGTTTCCTGTATTGCTGTTGCTTGGGTCTTTCGCCTCGCGCCTGTGTGTCGATGCCTTCGCACCGGCATGAGTTCCCGTTGCGGCTGCGGGTGAGCGGTATGAGTCCGGGATGAATTTGCAATCCGGTCGCAACTTAATTGACTTGGTGTCAATTAAGTTATTGATATTTATGTAAATTAGTTTTTGGTTCCAGAGTGCCAAAAGTGCCGCTGCGCTTTGCTGGCGGGGGGCGATGCGTGTAACATCGAGGCCTCTTGCTAAGCCGATTTCAGGACGAAATCGGGGCGGCTAATGCGGTGAATCGCAATCTTTGGGAGAGCTGGCTAACGCCACTTTTCCGTATCGAATTTCCTGCCAAGTACGGTTTTCTGGCGTTTGCTTTCTGGCGCAGATGCGCCAAGCTAAGTTCGTTGATTGCTGTGTTGCGACAAAGGTGCAGCGAGGTGTCGCTTGATTAAGGTGCTGGTGGTCGACGACCACGATCTGGTTAGAACGGGTATCACCCGCATGTTGGCCGACATCGACGGCCTGCAGGTGATTGGCCAGGCCGACTCCGGTGAGGAAGCGCTGAAGAAGGTGCGCGAGGTGCGTCCGGACGTGGTCCTGATGGACGTCAAGATGCCCGGCATCGGCGGCCTCGAAGCCACCCGCAAGCTGTTGCGCAGCCATCCCGATCTGAAAGTCGTCGCGGTCACCGCCTGTGAGGACGATCTGTTTCCCACCCGCCTGCTGCAGGCCGGCGCCGCCGGGTACCTGACCAAGGGCGCGGCACTCGAGGAAATGGTCCAGGCCATCCGCATGGCCTTCGCCGGCCAGCGCTACCTGAGCCCGCAGATCGCCCAGCAACTGGCGCTGAAGTCCTTCCAGCCTAACAGCGGCGGCTCTCCGTTCGATCTGCTGTCCGAGCGCGAGATTCAGATCGCTCTGATGATCGCCAACTGCCAGAAGGTGCAGACCATTTCCGACAAGCTGTGCCTGTCGCCGAAAACCGTGAATACCTACCGCTATCGCATCTACGAGAAGCTCTCGATCACCAGTGACGTGGAGTTGGCCCTGCTGGCCGTGCGTCACGGGATGGTGGATGCCGTCAGCTGAGAGTCTTAGGCGAGCCAGGGAAGAGGACGTAAACTGCGTCTTCGTCTTTTCAGCCTGCCGATTTCGATGACTTCCACGCCCGCCGCACCTTTCGATCCAAGCGCTTTCCTCGCGACCTGCAGCGGGCGGCCCGGCGTGTACCGGATGTTCGACGACACGGGCAAGCTGCTCTACGTCGGCAAGGCGTCCAATCTAAAGAAGCGCCTGGCCAGCTATTTCCGCAAGACCGGCCTGGCGCCCAAGACTGCCGCCCTGGTGGCGCGCATCGCTCAGGTCGAGACCACCATAGTCGCCAACGAGACCGAGGCGCTGCTGCTGGAGCAGACCCTGATCAAGCAGTGGCGGCCGCCTTACAACATCTTGCTGCGCGACGACAAATCCTACCCCTACGTGCTGCTTTCCGATGGTGACTACCCGCGGCTGGGCATTCATCGCGGCGCGAAATCGGCGAAGGGACGCTACTTCGGTCCCTATCCCAGTGCCGGTGCGATCCGCGAGAGCCTGGCGCTGTTGCAGAAGACCTTCCTGGTGCGCCAGTGCGAGGACAGCTACTTCAAGAACCGCACCCGACCCTGCCTGCAGTACCAGATCAAACGGTGCAAGGGACCCTGCGTCGGCCTGGTGGATCCGCAGGAGTACGCCGAGGACGTGCGCCACTCGGTGATGTTCCTGGAAGGGCGCAGCAGTGCGTTGACCGATGAATTGTCCGCAGCCATGGAAAAGGCGGCGATGGGGCTGGAGTTCGAGCTGGCCGCCGAGCTGCGCGATCAGATTTCCCAACTGCGCCGGGTGCAGGATCAGCAGAGCATGGAGGGCGGCAGCGGCGATGTGGATGTGGTGGCCGCCATCGTCAATCCGGGCGGCGCCTGCGTGCACCTGATCAGCGTGCGTGGCGGGCGGGTGCTGGGCAGCAAGAATTTCTTCCCGCAGGTGGGCATCGAGGAGGAGGGCGGTGCGGTGATGTCGGCCTTCCTGGCCCAGTACTACCTGTCCAGCCATGAGCGCGATCTGCCGGGCGAACTGATCGTCAACGTTGACCATGAGGATCTACCGACAGTGGCCGCGGCCATCGCCGAGTCGCGCGGTCGCGAGATCGGTATCAGTCACCGGGTGCGTGGCACGCGGGCGCGCTGGCAGCAGTTGGCGGTGACCAATGCCGAGCAGGCCCTGAGCGCGCGCCTGGCCAATCGTCAGCACGTGGCGGCTCGCTTCGAGGCGCTGGCCGATGCCCTGGATCTGGACGAGCCGCCGCAGCGCCTGGAGTGCTACGACATCAGCCACTCCAGCGGCGAGGCGACCGTCGCTTCCTGCGTGGTGTTCGGTCCGGAAGGGCCGCTGAAGTCCGATTACCGCCGCTACAACATCGAGGGCGTGACCGCCGGCGATGACTACGCGGCCATGCATCAGGCGCTGACCCGGCGCTTCAGCAAGCTCAAGGATGGCGAGGGCAAGCTGCCGGACATCCTCCTGGTCGACGGTGGCAAGGGACAGCTGGCGATGGCGCGCGAGGTGCTGCAGGAGCTGGCGGTGCCGGAGCTGATTCTGCTCGGAGTGGCCAAGGGCGTGACCCGCAAGCCGGGGCTGGAAACCCTCTATCTGAACGATGCCGATCACGAGTTCACCCTGCCGGCCGACTCGCCGGCCCTGCACCTGATCCAGCAGATCCGTGACGAGGCACACCGCTTTGCCATTACCGGCCACCGTGCACGGCGCGGCAAGGCGCGACGCACCTCAAGCCTGGAGGATGTGGCGGGCATCGGGCCCAAGCGTCGCCGCGAGCTGCTCAAGCACTTCGGCGGGCTGCAGGAGCTGAATCGCGCCAGCGTCGAAGAAATCGCCAAGGCGCCGGGTATCAGTAAAAAGCTCGCCGAGTCGATTTATGCGGCCCTGCACAGCGAGTAGAATGCGCGCTCAACTCGCTGGCCAGTGGTCCCGATGAACATCCCGAACCTGCTCACCGTACTGCGCGTCGCCCTGATTCCGGTCTTTATCCTGTTCTTCTATCTGCCGTTCGCCTGGAGCTACTGGGCGGCCAGCGCGGTATTCGCCCTGGCGGCAGTGACCGACTGGTTCGACGGCTACCTGGCCCGTCGCTGGGAGCAGAGCACCCCCTTCGGCGCCTTCCTCGACCCGGTGGCCGACAAGCTGATGGTGGCAGTGGCCCTGGTGCTGCTGGTGGAGGAGCACGCCAACCTGTGGCTGACCCTGCCGGCAGTGATCATCATCGGCCGCGAGATCGTCGTATCGGCGCTGCGCGAATGGATGGCCGAGCTGGGTGCGCGTGCCCATGTGGCCGTATCCAACCTGGGCAAATGGAAGACTGCGGCGCAGATGGTGGCGCTGGTGATCCTGCTGGGCAACCCGCCGCAGCTGACCATCTGGGTCGGCGGTGGCTATGTGCTGTTGATCATCGCGGCGGGCCTGACCCTGTGGTCCATGCTGCAGTACCTGCTGGCCGCCTGGCCGCACCTCAGCATTGATGCCGAAAAGAAATAAAGTTTTTTGAATCAAGGGGTTGACGCGGCGTTTCGAATCTATAGAATTGCGCCCGTCACCAAGACGCGGGAATAGCTCAGTTGGTAGAGCACGACCTTGCCAAGGTCGGGGTCGCGAGTTCGAGTCTCGTTTCCCGCTCCAATTTGTTGACGTTGACGCCGCTTTTGCGGCGTCTTCGTTTGAGGCCGATTAGCAGAGTGGTTATGCAGCGGATTGCAAATCCGCGTACATCGGTTCGATTCCGGTATCGGCCTCCACTATAGAAAAGCCCCGTAGATCGTTGATCTACGGGGCTTTTTCTTTGCGGTGCCGGCCTTTCTGCAATCTTGCCGGGCTGGCGCGGGCTGTATATAGTCCAGCCCTCGCTTCACAGTGCTACCGCCCGAATGGCGAAATCGGTAGACGCAGGGGACTTAAAATCCCTCGCCAGCAATGGCATGCCGGTTCGAGTCCGGCTTCGGGCACCATCTCTTCGCTAGATCTCAGCTCTCATGCTGCCTCGCGGCTTCGGCTCCCGCCGCGGTCAGTTTGAAGGGATCGCTCCAGTCCGCTTCTGCTTTCCTGTCCTGAATCAGCCCGCGCGCCTGTAGCTCGACAATGGCTTCGGCGACCACGCGCTCGCCGCGATAGTTATCGAGAATCTTCTTGCCAAGGCCGCCAGGCCCGGCGTGCAGCAGGCGGGTCAGTATTTCCTTCTCAAGCTCTTGATCGATAGCCATGGTTCACCTCGCAATGGGCTGCCGTGAACGGGCGCGTCTAAGTCGGTGGTTACCCGAATTCAAGCGCCCAGATGCACTACTGACCCGCTGCCGGCGTCGATGATTCCGGCAATCGACTGTCGGGCAGAGAGCGCGAGAGGTGGGGTGTTCATCAGGACTGGCGCTGCGCCGGGCGTTTTCCGGGCAAAAGAAACCCGGCGCTAGGCCGGGTTAGAAGTGGCATTCATGGAGTATCACGACACCACTCTGTGCCTCTCGATGTGAAAAGAATGTGAAGAGAAAGGCTCGATTGAAACCCTGAGCGCGATTGCTCGGTGTGGTTCTGCAATTTAGGTGCAACATGCGCCAAGCCAAGCGGCTCCAAACAGAGCGGCGCCGCCGTGTGCTACAGCTGATGTGCGGCCAGGTGGCCGAAGGAGAGAAGAATGAGCATTCCGTTCTGGTGTGTCTTTATCGCGGCCTTGCTGATCTACGCCGCCAAGCTGCCAGTCGCCCGCGCGATGAACGCCGAGTCCGGCGGCTACGACAATCACAACCCGCGGGCCCAGCAGGCGCGTCTCACCGGGCTGGGTGCCCGGGCGCATGCGGCGCATCTCAACAGCATCGAGATGTTCCCGCTGTTTGCCGCCGGGGTGCTGATGGCCCATACCACCGAGGTGTTCGGCTGGTGGGTAGACCTGCTGGCGATCCTGTTCATCGCCACTCGCGTGCTCTACCTGTTGTTCTACTGGCGCGACCTGGCCTGGCAGCGCTCCATGGTGTGGACCGTCGGCCTGGCCTGCTGCCTGTTGCTGATGCTCAGCCCGGCGATACGCTGGCTGCTGGTGATGCCCTGAAACGAACAAGGCCCGCAATTGCGGGCCTTGTGCTGAAACGCTGACCAGTTACTGGCCGTCCACGGCGTCCTTGGCCTCGTCGCCGGCATCCTGGATGGCTTCGCCCGCGTCGTCGGCGGCTTCCTGCAGCTTCTCGCCGGTGGTGGGCTCATGGCCGGTGGCCTGGTCGACCTTCTTCTCCATGGCCTCGCCGGTGTCTTCGGCGGCATCTCCGAGCGATTCCATGGCTTCGGACACGTTTTCCTTGGCGGATTCCATCTTGTCTTCTGGCGTCTTCTCGCAGGCGCTCAGGCCGAGGGCCAGGGCAAGCAGCAGGGCGTAGGTGAGGGGCTTTTGCACGGTTGGATCTCCTTGTCGATGCGGATGCTGTAGTGCTGCATCCGTATCGCTTGGAGCGGAGCGGCGCGCCTAAGTTCCAGGCGCGACAATGCCTGCGGCGAGCCGCAGGCATTGAGCGAGCGTTACTGCTGTTGCTGGCCAGCGGGTGGCGGAGCAGGAATGGCGGGCTGGGTCGGAGCGGCCTCGCTGTTTTCCTCGGCGCGTTCCTGAGCGGCCTCATCCGCCGCACGGGCGGCGTCGTTGCTATGCTCGGCGGCGTCGTTCATCGACTCCTGGGCTTCAGACTGGGCTTCGCGGGCCTCTTCGGCCTTGTCCTCCGACGGTTTGTCGCAGGCGGCGAGGCCGAGCGTGGCGGCGAGCATGAGCGCATAGGCGAGTGATTTCTGCATGAGCTGTTTCTCCTCGTGAATGAAGCCATCACTGCTTCGAGGCGCAGCCGTTGGCAATGGTTCAGACTGTTTTTTACCGCGACCGGCGGCGACGCTATCATGCGTGGCTTTTCCGCATCGCCACGAGGTACCGACGATGGCTGACAACCCTGTTCTTGAGCGCGCCCAGCGCTTTCTGGCGGCCTTGCGCCACTGCCAGGTCCTGGGCCTGAGCGTGCATGAGGCCAAGCCGGAGGGCCTGACCCTGCGCCTGCCGTACAGCACGCAGATCATCGGCAACCCGGACTCCGGGGTGATCCACGGTGGCGCCATCACCACGCTGATGGACACCACCTGCGGCATCTCCACCGTCTGCGTGCTGCCGGAGTTCGAGATCTGCCCGACCCTCGACCTGCGCATCGACTACATGCGCCCGGCCGCGCCACACAAGGACGTCTACGGCTTCGCCGAATGCTACCGGGTCACCGAGAACATCATCTTCACCCGTGGCTATGCCTACCAGGACAACCCTGACGAGCCGATCGCCCACGTGGTCGGTGCCTTCATGCGCATGGGCAAGCCGACCGATCTCAAGGCCGGCGCCAAGGGAGGTGCCCGATGACTGCGCTAAATCTCAATACCCTGGTGCGCCAGGCGCACGAGAAGAACGACTACGACGCGCTGCTCAGCCTGATTCCCTATGCCAAGCTGATCGGCATCGAGTGCCTGCGCCTGGGCGACGACATGGTGTTCCGCCTGCCGGCGAACAAGGACAACATCGGCAACCCGACCCTGCCGGCACTGCATGGCGGGGTGATCGCCGGCTTCATGGAACATGCCGCCATGCTCCATCTGCTGATGTTCATGGGCATTCCACATTTGCCGAAAATCATCGACTTCTCGATAGATTACCTGCGCGCCGGTCATTATCGTGACACCTACGCCCAGTGCCAGGTCTGGCGTCAGGGCCGGCGGGTGGCCAACGTCGCCATCACGGCCTGGCAGACCAGCCAGAGCGAACCCATCGCCACGGCCCGCGCGCACTTCAAGGTCGACGAACCCTGAGGGCGCGGCGGGTCATCGCATAACAACAAGGAATACCGAATGGATGCGCTGTTGATCCTCGGCGGCCTGCTGCTGATTCTCGCCGGCCTGGTCTGGCTGGTGATGCGAGCCTTCTCCACCAGCCTGCTGTGGGGCTGGGGCAGCCTGATCCCGCCGATCACCCTGATTTATGTGCTGCGCCACTGGCGCACCGCGCGCAAGGCCGTCGGCCTGGGGGCGCTGGGCGTGATCCCGCTGGTGGTGGGCATGGTGCTGATGGCCAGCCAGGACGCGGCGCGCCTGGAAGCGATCCTCAGCCTGCGCTGGCTCAAGGAACAGCCCAAGGCCCCGGCCGAACTGGCGATCCGCCTGCACGGCGAGCTCGACGGCCAGCCGTTCAACCCGCAGTACGCCGAGCTGATCGATGGTGTGCTGAGCCTGCGCGAGGGTGAGGACTTCTTCGCCCGCCGCGAGGTGATGATTCGTCTGCCGCAGGCGCAGAAGGCGCCGATCAAGCTGGACGTGCTGCCGGAAGATGTCGGCCAGTTGCCGGAAGTGGAGATCAGCTGGCTGCTGCCGGAGCAGGATCTGCCCGAGGCCCGCCGCCTGAGCAAGGGCTACACCCTGCACCTGGACCTGCAGGCGCTGCCACCGAACAAGTTGCAGGGCGATTTCCACCTGGTCCTGCCACCGGCGTTCAAGACCAGCCTGAGCGGCAGCCTGGAGCTGTTCTCCGATCGCCTGCGCTACAAGGACGGTCGCCTGGATGCCCAGTTCGACTCGCGCGAGACCCTGGCCAAGGTGATCGACGATTACCTGCAGCGCCGCTTCGCCACTCGCCTGGTGCAGCTGGCCGAGTTGCCGGAAGTGACCTTCCCGGCCAGCCATATTCCGCTGGCCGTGCAGGCACGGGTCAATGGCGAGGCGCAGAGCCTGGAGCTGGTGCTGGAGAAGGGCGCCCGTGGCTGGCAGGTGCAGGGCGATCATTACCCGGCGTTGGCCGAACCGCGCGCGGTCGAGCCGGCCAAACCGGCGCCGGAAGCAGAACCCGCGGTGGCGCAGAACGGCCGACCGGCGCTGGATCGCCGCCAGCGGTTCTCCCTGCCACGGCTGCAACGCAATCCGGAACAGTACCGCGGTCTCAGCATGCGCGTGAGCAAGGCCGCTGGCGGCGCGGTGGAGGGGCGCTTCGTCGGCGTGGACGGCGACGGCAGCATTCGCCTGAGCCAGCAGCTGGGCGGCGGCGGTGGCCAGGCCAGCTTCAGTTTCAAGCCGGACGAGATCGGCAGGATCGAATTGCTCGAGCCGTAGTTGTAAACCTAGCCCCTTGAAATCCCTCACGAACTCCCCATCTGTATGACATCCGCCGCAATGGTGCGGCCTGTCATGCATGTGGAGTTCGACGACCATGAGTGTGGAAACTCAAAAAGAAACCCTGGGCTTCCAGACCGAAGTGAAGCAGCTGCTTCACCTGATGATCCATTCCTTGTATTCCAACAAGGAAATCTTCCTCCGTGAGCTGATCTCCAACGCCTCCGATGCCGCCGACAAGCTGCGTTTCGAGGCGCTGGCCAAGCCCGAGCTGCTCGAAGGCGGTGGCGAGCTGAAGATTCGCCTGAGCTTCGACAAGGACGCCAAGACCGTCACCCTCGAAGACAACGGCATCGGCATGAGCCGCGAGGAAGTGATCGCCCATCTCGGCACCATCGCCAAGTCCGGCACCGCCGACTTCATGAAGAACCTCACCGGCGACCAGAAGAAGGACTCGCACCTGATCGGTCAGTTCGGCGTGGGCTTCTATTCGGCCTTTATCGTTGCCGATCAGGTCGACGTGTTCACCCGCCGTGCCGGTTTGGCCGCCAGCGAGGGCGTGCACTGGTCGTCGAAAGGCGAGGGCGACTTCGAGGTCGCCACCATCGACAAGGCCGAGCGCGGCACCCGCATCGTCCTGCACCTGAAAAAGGGCGAAGAAGAGTTCGCCGATGGCTGGCGCCTGCGCAACGTGGTGAAGAAGTACTCCGACCACATCGCCCTGCCGATCGAGCTGCCGAAGGAGCACTACGGTGAGGAGAAGGACAAGCCGGCCGAGGTCGAGTGGGAAACCGTCAACCGCGCCAGCGCCCTGTGGACCCGTCCGCGTACCGAGGTGAAGGACGAGGAGTACCAGGAGTTCTACAAGCACGTCGCCCACGACTTCGAGAACCCGCTGTCCTGGAGCCACAATAAGGTCGAAGGCAAGCTGGAATACACCTCGCTGCTCTATGTGCCGGGCCGCGCGCCGTTCGATCTGTACCAGCGTGAAGCGCCGAAGGGCCTCAAGCTCTATGTGCAGCGCGTGTTCATCATGGACCAGGCCGACGAGTTCCTGCCGCTGTACCTGCGCTTCATCAAGGGCGTGGTCGACTCCAACGACCTGTCGCTGAACGTCTCCCGCGAGATCCTGCAGAAGGACCCGGTGATCGACTCGATGAAGTCGGCGCTGACCAAGCGCGTGCTGGACATGCTGGAGAAGCTGGCGAAGAACGAGCCCGAGCAGTACAAGCAGTTCTGGAAGGCCTTCGGCCAGGTGCTGAAGGAAGGCCCGGCGGAAGACTTCGCCAACAAGGAGAAGATCGCTGGCCTGCTGCGCTTCGCCTCCACTCAGGGCGACGACGGCGAGCAGTCCGTGGGCCTGGCCGACTACATCGGCCGCATGAAGGAAGGCCAGGACAAGATCTACTTCCTCACCGGCGAGACCTTTGCGCAGATCAAGAACAGCCCGCACCTGGAAGTCTTCCGCAAGAAGGGCATCGAAGTGCTGCTGCTCACCGACCGCATCGACGAGTGGCTGATGAGCTACCTGACGGAGTTCGACGGCAAGCACTTCGTCGACGTGGCGCGTGGCGATCTGGACCTGGGCAAGCTGGACTCGGAAGAGGACAAAAAGGCCCAGGAAGAAGTGGCCAAGGCCAAGGAAGGGCTGCTGGAGCGCCTCAAGGGCGCGCTGGGCGAGCAGGTCGCCGAGGTGCGCGTGTCGCATCGCCTGACCGACTCGCCGGCGATCCTCGCCATCGGCGAGCAGGACCTCGGTCTGCAAATGCGCCAGATCCTCGAGGCCAGCGGGCAGAAGGTGCCGGACGCCAAGCCGATCTTCGAGATCAACCCGCAGCACCCGCTGATCGAGAAACTGGATGGCGAGGCTGACGAAGACCGCTTCGCCGACCTGTCGCACATCCTCTTCGATCAGGCCGCCCTGGCCGCCGGCGACAGCCTGAAGGACCCGGCTGCCTACGTGCAGCGCCTGAACAAGCTGCTGGTCGAGCTTTCTGCCTGATTCGCAGTGGTGACGAAAAGCCCGCTTCGGCGGGCTTTTTTATGCCCGCCATCCGGCGGGAGACAGTAGAAAGCGCTGGAGCTTGTGCGGTAGTGGCTATTTAATGGCCATCTAAAGAGCTACGGCCCACCGCCGATATGCTTCTGCCTGCCTAACTTGCCGTTGCCGCCCCGCATGTCGTATCTGACCAGCCTTTTTCTGCTCGACGCCGATCCCAACCTGCTCCTGTACGGCAGCCACAATCCCTGGCTGGTGGGGCTGTCGCTGGCCATTGCCATGTTCACCTCGGGCATGGCCTTGCAGGTGGCGGGCATGGCACGCCTCAGCGACAACCGCCTGTACCGGCAGGTGGCGTTGATCACCGGTTCGCTGGCCCTGGGCGGTGGCGTCTGGGCGATGCATTTCATCGGCATGCTGGCGTTCCAGCTCTGCGCGCGGGTCGACTATGCCCCTGGTCTCACGCTGCTGTCGCTGCTGCCGAGCCTGGGCGCCTCCTGGGTGGCTCTGCAGTTGCTGGTGCGCCGCACGATCAACCGCTTCCAGCTGGTCACCAGTGGCGTACTGGTGGGCGCCGGTATCGGCGCCATGCACTACAGCGGCATGGCGGCCATGCAGATGGCGCCCTTGCTGCGCTATGACCCTTACTGGTTCGCGCTGTCCATCCTGGTGGCGGTGGTTCTGGCGATTCTCGCCCTGTGGGTCCGCTTCGGCCTGCGTGGGCGCCTGTCATCGGGCAAGGCGATCATGGCCAGCGGCGTGGTCATGGGCCTGGCCATCTCCGGCATGCATTACACCGGCATGGCGGCGGCGCGCTTCATCGGCAGCAGCGAAGCGCTGGACCAGCAGAGCAATGCGGACAGCGTGTTCATCGCCCTGGCCGTGGCCCTGATCACGGTGACCTTGACCGTGTTCGTCGCCGCCACCAACGGCCTGTTGCGCTATCGCCAGCTGTTCCGGCAGATGCAGGGCAGCGAGTCGCGCCTGCGCGCGATCCTGGAAACCGCGGTGGACGGCATCGTCATCATCGACGATCAGGGCGTGATCGAGGGCACCAACCCCGCGGTCGAGCGCATGTACGGCTGGGGCAGGGGCGAACTGATCGGGCGGCACATCAACACGGTGATTCCCGAGAGCTACCACCAGGGCTTCCTCGACTACCTGCCCAGGCTGATGCGCGAAGGACGCAGCGACATCATCGGCGGCAGTCGCGAAGTGGAGGCGCTGCGCAAGGATGGCAGCCTGCTGCCGATCCGCCTGGCCATCGGCCTGGTCAACCTGCCGGGCAAGACCCTGTATGTCGGCTTCGTCAGCGATATCAGCGAGCGCAAGAGCATCGAGCAGGCCCTGCGCGAGAGCGAGCAGCAGTACCGTTCGCTGATCGGCAATATTCCCGGCGTGTCGTTCCGCTGCCTGCTGGATGACGACTGGACCATGCTGTTCATCAGCGACGCGGTGGAGAAGCTGACCGGGTGGACCGCGGACGACTTCATGAGCCAGCGCAAGTCGATCAGCAGCCTGTACCACCCCGAGGACTTCCAGCTCGTGGCGGAGGAGGTGCTGGCGGCCATCGGCCAGGGCCGCAACTACACGGTCGAGTACCGCCTGTATGACCGCCAGGGTGTGGAGCACTGGATCTGGGAGAGCGGCAGCGCGGTGCTCGATGAGCACGGCGAGCCGAAGTGGATCGACGGCGTGCTGCTCGACATCACCGACAGCAAGCTGCGCAATGCCGAGTTCGAAAGCACGGTGACCGCCATCCGCCGGGCGCTGCTGGTGGTCGAGTTCGATCTGCAGGGCAATATCCTCGACGCCAACCAGAATTTCCTCGACCTGATGGGTTACCGCCTGGAGGAGATCCAGGGCCGGCATCACCGCATGTTCTGTGCCCAGGACGTTGCCGAGAGCCAGGAGTACGCCGACTTCTGGGCGCGACTGGGGCGTGGCGAGCTGGACTCCGGCGAGTACCTGCGCCTGGCCAAGGGCGGTCGCGAGGTGTGGATTCAGGCCTCCTACAACCCGATCTTCGACGCCGACGGCAAGCCGTTCAAGGTCATCAAGTTTGCCACCGACCTCAGCCAGCGCCGCGAGATGGAAGAGGCCCTGCGCGACGCCAAGGAAGTGGCCGAGCTGGCGGCAGCCGCCAAGACCACCTTCCTGGCCAACATGAGCCACGAGATCCGCACGCCGATGAACGCCGTCATCGGCTTCACCGAGCTGCTGCTGGACAGCGTGCTCAACGAACAGCAGCGCCGGCACCTGGGCACCGTGCGCCAGGCCGCGCGCTCCTTGCTCGGCCTGCTCAACGACATCCTCGATACTGCCAAGCTGGAGCGCGGCGCGGTGGAGCTGGAGAACCGCGACCTGTCCCTGCGCGAGCTGTGCGCGCAGGTCTGCGATTCCCTGCGCCTGGGGGCGGAAGCCAAGGGCCTTAGCCTGAGCCTGGACTACCAGGAGAGCCTGGGTGACTACTTCAAGGGCGACTCCCTGCGCATCCAGCAGGTGCTGACCAACCTGGTGGGCAACGCGGTGAAATTCACCGAGAGCGGCTGGGTGCGCCTGGAGGTCAGCGGCGTGCCGGGCCAGGTGCACTTCGCCGTGCGCGACAGCGGCATCGGTATCGCCGAGGACCGCCTGCAGCACATCTTCGATCCGTTCGCCCAGGCCGATGCCTCCATGAGCCGGCGCTTCGGCGGCACCGGCCTGGGCACCACCATCGCCCGCCAGCTGACCGAGCTGATGGGCGGCAGCATCACGGTGGAGAGCCGCCTGGGGGCGGGCAGCGTGTTCCATGTGCAGTTGCCCCTGCAGGCCGGCGTGGAGCAACTGAGCGAACGCAGTGGCGCAGAGCGACTGCTGCCGGCGCTGAACATCCTGGCCGCCGACGACGTGGCTCAGAACATCGAACTGCTCAGCCTGACCCTGGGCGCCCTGGGCCACCGGGTGACCACCGCCGGCGACGGCGAGCAGGCCCTGGCCGCCTTCGTCGGCGGGCGCTTCGACGTGCTGCTGATGGATGTGCAGATGCCGCGCATGGATGGCCTGGAGGCCACCCGACGCATCCGCCGTCACGAGCAGGCTCATGGCCTGCGCGCCACGCCGATCATCGCCCTGACCGCCAGCGTGCTGGAACAGGACCGCCGCGCCGCCCGCGAGGCGGGCATGGACGGCTTCGCCTCCAAGCCGCTGGAGATGGACAAGCTGCTCGCCGAGATCGCCCGAGTGATAGGCCTGGCCCCGACCGTCGAGCAGGCCGCCGCGGTGGATGTCTCGGCCGACCTGGCCATCGACTGGCCACGCGGCATTCAGCTTTGGGGCAGTCAGCAGGCCATGGCCGCCGCGATCCGCCGCTTCCTCGACGAGCACGCGGGCAGCTGTGCCGAAGTCGCGGGCCTGCTGCAGGACAACCACCGCGAGGCGGCCATCGAACTGGTGCATCGCCTGCGCGGCGCCGCCGGCAACCTGGCGCTGCTGCGTGCCAGCCGCCTGGCCGGGCAGCTGGAGCATGCCCTCAAGGGCGCCATTCCGGCCTCGGTGGACGATTTGCTGGCGGCGCTGCAGGCCGCGCTCGCCGCCTTGCCGGTCGAATTGCCACTGCCGGCTACAGTGCAAGAGAGCAGCGCATCGGCCATGCCGGCCGCTGAACTGGCCGAACTGGTCGAGCACGCCCGCGCTGCCTTGCAGCATGGCGAGCTGGACGAGGAGGCGCTGCAGCGCCTGAGCGCCGCGTTGCCGGCCCGACAGGCCCATGCCCTGGAAGGCGCCATCAACGATTTCGACTTCGAGCGCGCCGACGCGCTGCTGGCCGAGCTGCTCGGCCCTGGAGACACGCCGCAATGATCAGACCCGCCGATGCCCGCCCCAAGCTGTTGCTGGTGGACGACGAGCCGACCAACCTGCAGGTGCTGCGGCAGATTCTGCAGGAGGACTATCGCCTGCTGTTCGCCAAGGACGGCGACAAGGCACTGGAGCTGGCCGAGCGCGAGAGTCCGGCGCTGATCCTGCTCGACGTGATGATGCCGGGCATGACCGGCCACGAGGTGTGCACCCGACTCAAGGCCCAGCCGGCGACGGCGGCTATCCCGGTAATCTTCGTCACCGCCCTGGCCGACGTCGAGGACGAGGCCCGCGGCTTCGAGGTCGGCGCGGTGGACTACATCACCAAGCCGGTCAGCCCGGCCATCGTGCGCGCGCGGGTGCGCACCCACCTGTCGCTGGTGCGGGTCGACGAGCTGCACGAGACCCGTCTGCAGATCGTCCAGCGCCTGGGCCTGGCCTCCGAATACAAGGACAACGAGACCGGCCTGCACGTGATCCGCATGAGCCACTACACCCATATCCTGGCCAAGGCCGCCGGCTTCAGCGAGCACGAGGCGGACGATCTGCTCAACGCCGCACCCATGCACGACGTGGGCAAGATCGGCATTCCCGACGCCATCCTGCAGAAGAACGGCAAGCTCGACGATGCCGAGTGGCAGGTGATGCGCAGCCACGCACAGATCGGCGCGGAGATCATTGGCGAACACGACTCCGGCCTGCTCAGGACCGCCCGCATCATCGCCCTCACTCACCACGAGAAGTGGGACGGCAGCGGCTATCCCAACGGCCTCAAGGGCGAGGAGATTCCCCTGGCCGGGCGCATCGTCGCCATCGCCGACGTGTTCGACGCGCTGACCAGCGTGCGCCCCTACAAGCCGGCCTGGCCGGTGCAGGAGGCAGTGGACTTCCTGCGTCGCGAGAGCGGCCGCCACTTCGACCCTGAGCTGGTGGAGCTGTTCCTCGGCCAGCTGCCGGCAATTCTCGAGATCAAGGAGCGCTGGGCGGAGACGGAGTAGGGCACAATGCCGGCCTCTGTCGTCTGGAAGCCATCATGAGTCTGCCTACCTGGGAACTGCTGTCCTACATCGTCACCGTGGTGGCGTTGCCATTCGCCATCGGCGTGTTCCTCTTCGAGCAGCGCAAGGAGCGCGAGAACGAGGAGGAGGCCATCTGGCAGCAGATATCCGACGCCTATATCGCCTTCCTCGGAGTGGTGCTGGCCAACCCCGACCTGCGCCTGCGCAGCCAGGCCGCCACCCCCGACCTCAGCGACGAGCAACGCGAGCGCATGTGGGTGATCTTCGACATGCTGATCTCGCTGTTCGAGCGCGCCTACCTGCTGGCCTACGAAGATGACATGGACGACAAGCAGCGCCGCCGCTGGCACTCCTGGGAGGACTACATGCGCGAGTGGAGCCGCCGCGAGGACTTTCGCGAGCGCCTGCCGCACTTGCTGCGCGGCGAGGACCCGGGCTTCGCTGCCTATATCCAGGGCCTGGCCGATGAAGAAGTGCGCAATCCTCAGGACTGACTAGTCTTGTCGCTTCGCGGCGGCCGTTTGCCCGCCGTCGGGCCGAGAGGAGGCAGCATGAGCCAGATCGTCAACCGACCCCTTCGCTATGAAATCGATGGCCAGCCGTTCGAGGGCCAGCTGCTGTACGACGAGTCGCATGCACGGCCGCGGCCGGGCCTGTTGCTGGCGCCGAACTGGATGGGGGTGTCCGCCGGTGCCATCGAGATCGCCAGCCAGGTGGCCGAGCGCGGCTACGTGGTGCTGGTCGCCGACGTCTACGGTGTCGGCATACGCCCGCAGAACCACGAGGAGGCCGCCGCGGCGATGATGGCGGTGAAGGGCAAGCCGATCCTGCGCCAGCGCCTGCAGGCTTCCCTCGCTACGCTCAAGGCCCAGCCCGGCACGGCGCTGGACCCCAGCCGGCTGGCGGTATTCGGCTTCTGCTTCGGCGGCCATTGCGCACTGGAGCTGGCCCGCGACGGCGCGGCGGTGAAGGCCGCGGTGTCCTTCCACGGCACCCTGGACACGGCCAACCCGGCTGATGCGCAGAACATCCGAGGCGCCGTGCTGGTACTCGATGGCGCCGCCGATCCCTTTGTGCCCCGCGCGCAGCTGGCCGGATTCATCGAAGAGATGAGCGCTGCCAATGTCGACTGGCAGCTGACCAGTTACGGTGGCGCTGCACACTCCTTTACCGACAAACAGGCCAACATTCCCGGCAAGATGCAGTACGACGCCAAGGTGGCGCGCCGCGCCTTCGCCGCGATGTACGACCTGTTCGAGGAAGTCTTCGCCTGATCCGAGCTCATCAGATGCCGGGCAGGGTGATGCGCTCGCTCTCGCCGGGCACTCGTGGCCAGTCCCAGGCCGCCCAGTTCTGCTTGGCCTTCTCCAGCAGTGCGGCATCGCTGGCGACGAAGTTCCAGTACATGCGCCGCGGCCCCAGCGGCTCGCCGCCGATCAATGCCAGGTGGCATTCGCCGCAGGCGCTCAGCAGCAGCTCCTCGCCCTCTGGCAGCACGGCCAGGCCACGCAGCGGCAGGTCGCTGCCTTCCAGCTGGGCCTCGCCCTCGACCAGGTACAGCGCGCGCTCGCGGTGTTCGGCGGGAATCAGCAGGCTGGCGCCGGCCGCGAGCTTCAGCTCGGCATAGAGGGTGGGCGAGTGCATGGGTACCGGCGATTCGAGGCAGAAGCCGTTGCCGGCGATCAGGGTGATCTGCACGCCCATGGCCTCGCTGCGCGGCAGGCTGGCGGCCGGGTGGTGGCTGTAGCTCGGCTCGCCTTCTTCCAGGTGCTGCGGCAGGGCCAGCCACACCTGCAGGCCGTGCAGGCGCGAGCCGCTCTGCCACAGGTGTTGCGGGGTGCGTTCGACATGGGCGACGGCGCGGCCGGCGGTCATCCAGCTGACGTCGCCGGGCCGCACCAGCTGGTCCGAGCCCAGGCTGTCCTTGTGCTGCAGCTCGCCGTCGAACAGGTAGGTGAGGGTCGACAGGCCGATATGCGGATGCTGGTTGATGTTCATGCCGCTGCCGGGGGCATAGGCCTTTTCCAGCATATGGTCGAAGAACACGAACGGGCCGACGCTGCGGCAATTGGCCGAGGGCAGCGGGCGCAGGATCGGCTGGCCGGCGATGTCCTCGGCCTTGGGGCGAATCAGCAGCGGCTCGCTCATGCCTGGTCGCCCAGGTGGGTGGCCACCTGCACTTCGGTGCTGGTCATCAGCTTGTGCACCGGGCACTTGTCGGCGATGCGCAGCAGCTGCTGGCGCTGGGCGTCGTCCAGCGCGCCGTGCAGCTGCAGTTCGACGTTGAGGCGGTAGATGCCCTGGCGCTCCTCGCTGTCGTCGCGTTGCACCTGCACGTCGAGGCCTTCCAGCGGCAGGCCTTTCTGCTTGGCGTAGAGCATCAGGGTCAGGGCCTTGCAGGCACCCAGGGCGGCGTCGAACAGGTCGTGCGGCTCGGGGCCGGAGGCACTGCCGCCGAAGGATTCGGGCACGTCGGTGTGCAGCACGTGCTCGCCGATTTCGATGCTGTGGCGCAGGCCGGACTCGGTGCTGATGCGGATCATGGTGGCTCCCAGGCTAGGTTGGATGGCTCCAGCCTAGCCCAGGCGGCGATCCTCAGACCAGCACGGAGAGGCGCACATCGGCGCCAAGCACGCGCAGCAAGCGGCCATCGGTGCCGAGGATGGGCACCGACACGGTGAAGCAGAAGTCGTCGGTGGCCGAGGAGCGATAGACCGAGGTGATGTGACTGCGCAGGTCGTCCGCCACGCGGCGGAACCAGGGGCGCTGGCTCCAGTCGCGGCCGCGGCAGCTGGGCGCGCCCTGGTGCGGCACGTCCGCGGCGAAGATGTTCTCCGACAGCTGCCGGCCGTTGGCGTCGACCAGGTAGAACAGCTCGAAGCGCGCGTCGCGGCGCAGCGTCTCGCTCAACAGGCGTTCGGCGGCGGCGATGTCGCCGGCCAGACGCGCGTCGCTCGCCAGTTGCTCCACACCGCTCTGCACCGAGCGGTGCAGCTCCAGGCGGAAGTCGCCCAGGCCCTGCAGCAGGCGGTCGCCATCCTCACGCACCGCCTGGCTGTGGCGCAGCACCTGGCCGGCCTTGCCGAGCAGGTCGCCGGCCACCTGGGCGATCTGCTGCACGTCGCCGTTGATCGAGCGCACCGCCGCGCCGATCTGCTCGGTGCCGGTGGCGATATGGCCGACGCGCTCGTCCAGGCGGTCCATGGCCTGGCGCGTGCTGTCCAGGCCGCTGCCGACCTGCAGCATGCCGCTGCGGCCGTCCTCGACCGCCTGGTGCATGCGTTCGCCGGCGGCGCCGAGCTGGTCCATGCCGTCGCGGAAGCGCTCGATGATCTGCCCGACCTGGCCGGTGGCCTCGGTGGTGTGGCCGGCCAGGCGGCGCACTTCCTCGGCGACCACGGCGAAGCCACGGCCGTGCTCGCCGGCACGGGCGGCTTCGATGGCGGCGTTCAGCGCGAGGAGGTTGGTCTGCTGGGAGATGCTGGCGATCACCCCGATGACCTTGCTGACTTCCTCCAGCTGCGCGGTGAGGTTGCCGATCACCTGGCCCAGCTGCGCCTCGCAGGCGCCGATGGCGTCCACCTGGCCGAGCACAGCCTGGCCGCTCTGCTGGCACTGGCGCAGGGTGGCGGCGACCTCGCCGGACAGCCTTGCGACTTCGGCTGCGCCGGGCACCAGCTCGGCGTCCAGGGTGGTGGTGACCTGCTCGCTGGCGCTGGCGATCAGCTCCGAGGATTGCGCCAGGCTCTGTCCGCTCTCCTGGTTGGCGCTGGCGATGCTGGCCAGCTGCGGGGCGTGGGCGGCGATGCCGACGGCGGCACCGAGGCTGGTGCGGATGCGCTGGTGCAGGCCGTCGCTGAAGCGGTTGAGGCGGCCCATCCAGGGCTGCTGCTCGGGCAGGCGGGTGGTGAGGTCGTGGCGGGTGAAGAGGGCGGCGAAGGCTTCTTCGTCCCGTTCGCGTCGCGAGGGTTTGCGCAGCAACTGCAGCATGGTGCATCTCCCTGATGGTTCTGCCGGGAGCGGTGCAAGCAGGGTGCCATGCGGTTCTGTGCGCTGTGTCACAAGGCTCGGGCGGGCGAGCCGCGCCCAGGGCTGCGCCAACACGGTTCGCCGGGCGCTATTGCGGTGCGTTCGGCCGGTACCAGAGTTCCTCGCGCTGGAACGGCGTCTGCGGCGGCAGATCGGGGTTCTCCAGCTCGATCACCCGGCGCCGCTCCAGCTCGGCGCGCTCGATGGTGGCGCCGTGGTACTGCTGGAAGAGGGCCTCGAAGCTGCCGTCCGCGATCATCGCCTCCAGGCCTCGCTCGATGTGGCCGGCCAGGTCGGCGCGGGCGCGCGAGGTGAAGAAGTAGAAGGCGCTGGGGTAGTGGATGACAATGTGCTCGTCGACTTCCAGATTGAGGCCCGCCTTGGCGGCTTGCGCCTGCTCGTCCCAGACCACCACCACTTCGCGGGGAAACAGATCGAAGCGGCCCGCATCGAGCATACGGAACAGGCTGTCGTAGCTCTGGCTGGTGATCACCTGCAGGCCGTTGCTGCGCAGGATGCGGGTGTCCGGCCAGTCGGCGCGCTGGCCGATGCGCAGCGGTTTGAGATCCGCCGCGCTATGTACCTTGGCCAGCCAGTCCTTGTCCTCGCGCCGCACCAGGGGCACGCGCCAGCCGATCAGGCCCTTGTAGATCGGGATGCGCACCGGCAGCAGGCTTTCCTCGCGGGCCTTGGTGGTCATGGTCCACATCAGTTGCACGCTGCCGTCGTTCTGCTCCAGCGACTGTTCCGCGCGGCTCTGGGTCATGGGCCGGTGCGACGGGTGCAGCTGGTAGTCGCCGCCGCTCCTGGCCAGGGCCTGGCGCAGCAGCTCGACCACATAGGCCTCGGGATCGGCGCCATTGGAATGCAGCGGATAGGTCAGCGGCTCGGCGGCCAGCGCCGTGGCGCAGAGCATGAGCAGGGTGGCGAGGCGGGCGATGGGCATGCACAGGGTTCGCGCTGAGGGATGCATCATGATGGCCTTTCGCACGCACGCTCGCCAGTGAACGGCATGGGAGAGGCGGCGGTCTACTCTTGCTCGAAACGCCAGGGAGTCATGCCTTTGTCCGTCCGCAGCCTGTTGTGCGCCGCCTTTTGCGGCCTGCTGGCCCTGCCAGCCAGTGCCCGCGACTATCGCTTCAGCGATGCCCATCTGCACTACGTCGACTTCTTCCAGGAGAGCGAGGGCATGACCCCGCTGCTGGAGGCCATGGCCGTCGGCAACATCGACCACGCGATGATCAGTGGCATTCCGGTAGCCAAGAAATGGCACGAGGACGAGCCCAAGCGACCGCGTTACTACGCCGGCGACGATGCCGGCGCGTACTGGTACAGCGCCACCGACGTGCTGGTGGCCGATGCCCTGCGGCGCCTGCCGGCCGAGCAGCGCCAGCGCTTCCATCCTTTCCTCAGCGGCTTCAATCCCGCCGACAAGAACTCCGACGCGCATATCCGCCGCATGCTGGAGCTGGATCCCGGCCTGTGGCAGGGCCTGGGCGAGGTATTCACCCGCCACGACGACCTCACCGCGCTGACCTACGGCGATACGCCGCGGGCCAACAACGAGGCCATGACCCGCATCTATCACCTGGCGGCCGAGTACGATCTGCCGGTGCTGGTGCACAGCAACATCACCTCCAAGCGCGAGCGCAATCCGCTGTACCTGGAGGAGATCGAGGAGCCGCTGCGCAACCATCCGCACGTGCGCTTCATCTGGGCTCACGCCGGTACCAGCCTGGAGATCCATCGGCACCAGGAGAAGCTGGATTTCCTCCTGCCGACCCTGCAGCGCATGCTCGGCGAGTATCCCAACCTGTATATCGATCTGTCCTGGAGCGTGCTGCGGCCTTATCTGCTGGACGCCGAGGGGCGGCCCGATCCGCGCTGGGTGAAGTTGGTCAGCAGCTATCCGGCGCGCTTCATGCTGGGTTCGGACGTAGTCGGACGTTTCGACGGCCTGGGCCAGTACATGGCCGATTTCCGTCCCTTTCTCGATGCCCTGCCGGAGGACGTGGCGCACAAGGTGGCGCGCGACAACTTCCTCGCCGTGCTGCCGCGCAAGCACCAGGCGCAGCTGCGCGACTGACTGTCATCAGCCTGTAACCGCCGCGTCATAGCCTCGCGCCAACTTTCCACAAGGAGCGCGAGATGAAACTGTTCAGCCTGTCTGCCCTGGCCCTGTCGCTGGGCCTGTTTTCCAACCTGGCCCTGGCCGATGTGCAGGTGGAGGGCCCCATCGAGTACGGCGTGTTCGCCAGTGCGCCGATCAAGGACCCGCAGCCGGGCGAGCGCATCCTCAGCCGCGCCAACCAGCCGATCGAGCAGACCGAGGTAGTGCCGGCGCGCCTGGGTACCAAGTTCGGCGTGCGTTATCAGCTGATCGGCAAGACCGAGGCCGAGCAACCGCTGACCCTGATGTACTTCACTCCCGGCCTGGTCGGTCCGGATGGCAGGCGCCAGGACAAGATCGAGCTGCAGCAGAAACTGGTGGTCGGCGCGCCGCAGGACGTGATGGCCTTCGAGTTCACCGAGCACCATGAGGTGGTGCCGGGCGACTGGCAGTTCATGGTCTTCCAGGGCGACCGCAAGCTGCTCGAACAAAGTTTCACGGTGCGCTGAACCCGGCGACGCCAGCCGCCTGGCTGGCGTTTGGCACGTCCTTTTGCTTGGCTTACTAGTCCATGGACCAAGCCAAGGACGTTGCATGTACCTACGAAATCTGAAGATCGCCCCCCGAGCCGGACTGGGCTTTGCCTCGCTTGCGTTGTTGATGCTGCTCCTCGGCGGCTTCTCGCTGCTGCAGATGGGGCAGATGCAGCGCCAGTCCGCCGAGGTCAACGACAACCGGCTGCCGAGCATCCAGGCGCTCAACGAGATGAGCCAGAGCATCCTGCGTATCAGGGCCCTGACTCTGCGCCTGCTGATCAACCGCGACCCGCAGAGCCTGAGCCAGAACGAGCAGCGTCTGCAGGGCCTCAAGAGCGAGTTGGGTGCGGCCCAGCAGCGCTACGAGAAGCTGATTGGCAGCGAGCAGGAACGCGCCGCCTATCAGGTATTCGAGAAGGCCCAAGGCAACTACCTGGCCGAGCAGGAAAAGATCATGGCGCATTCGCGCCAGGAGCAGCTGGACGAGGCCCTGGCGGTGGCCAACGGCCCGCTCGGTCAGCATGCCGACGCCATGGCCAAGGCCCTGAGCGAACTGACCCAGATGAGCCAGCAGGGCGCGCAGAAGGCCGCCGACGCGAGCGATGCCGCCTACGGCAGTGCCGTGCGCATGGTGCTCGGCATGCTGCTGGTGGCGGCTCTGGTGACCCTGGTGCTGGCCGTGCTGCTCACCCGCAGCATCGTGCGGCCGCTGGCCCAGGCGGTGGAGGTGGCCGAGGTGGTGGCCTCCGGCGACCTCAGCCGCGATTTCAGCATAGAGGGCCGCGACGAGCCGGCCCAGCTGCTGGAGGCGCTCAAGCGCATGCAGCGCAGCCTGCGCGAGACCATCCAGCACATCTCCGACTCGTCCCGGCAACTGGCCGCCGCCTCCGAGGAGCTGACGGCGGTGACCGACGGCGCCACCCAGGGCCTGCACCAGCAGAACGCCGAGATCGAACAGGCGGCCACCGCGGTGAACCAGATGACCTCGGCGGTGGAGGAGGTGGCACGCAACGCGGTGAACACCTCGGAGGCCTCGCGCGAGTCGGACCGCAGCGCCCAGCACGGCCGCGAGCAGGTGCGCCAGACGGTGGACTCGATCGGCCAACTGGCCGAGGACGTGACCGAGACCTCGACCCAGATCGGCCGCCTGGCCCAGCAGGTCCACGGCATCAGCCAGGTGCTCGACGTGATCCGCTCCATCGCCGAACAGACCAACCTGCTGGCGCTCAACGCGGCCATCGAGGCGGCCCGTGCCGGCGAGGCAGGGCGCGGTTTCGCCGTGGTGGCCGACGAGGTGCGTGCCCTGGCCCATCGCACCCAGCAGAGCACCCAGGAGATCGAGCAGATGATCGGCGGCATTCAGCAGGGCACGGAGCGGGCGGTCAGTGCCATGCATAACAGCACCCAGCGCACCGGCTCGACCCTGGCCCTGGCCCAGTCGGCCGGGCGCGCGCTGGACGAAATCGCCGAGGCCATCACCTCGATCAACGAGCGCAACCTGGTGATCGCCAGTGCCTCGGAGGAGCAGGCCCAGGTGGCCCGCGAGGTGGATCGCAACCTGGTGAACATCCGCGACCTGTCGCTACAGACCTCGGCCGGGTCCAACCAGACCAGCGCCGCCAGCCAGGAGCTGTCGCGCCTGGCGGTAAGCCTCAATGGTCTGGTGGCGCGCTTCCGGATCTGAGCCCGCTGAAACGAAAAACGGCGCCCGAGGGCGCCGTTTTCATTGCAGCTGCGATCAGCCTTGGTAGCGTTGCAGCACCAGGGTGGCGTTGGTGCCGCCGAAGCCGAAGCTGTTGCTCATCACGGTGTTGAGCTGGGCATCGCGGGTTTCGCGCAGGATCGGCAGGTCGGCGACCTCCGGGTCCAGCTCGTCGATGTTGGCCGAGCCGGCGATGAAGCCGCCCTCCATCATCAGCATGCAGTAGATCGCCTCCTGCACGCCGGCGGCGCCCAGGCTGTGGCCGGAGAGGCTCTTGGTCGAGCTGATGGCCGGTGCCTTGCTGCCGAACACTTCGCGCACTCCGCGGATTTCCGCCACGTCGCCGACCGGGGTCGAGGTGCCATGGGTGTTCAGGTAGTCGATCGGGGCATCGACGGTGGCCAGGGCCTGCTGCATGCAGCGGATGGCGCCTTCACCGCTCGGTGCGACCATGTCGTAGCCGTCGGAAGTGGCGCCGTAGCCGACGATTTCCGCGTAGATCTTGGCGCCGCGCTTGAGCGCGTGTTCCAACTCCTCGACCACCACCATGCCGCCACCGCCGGCGATGACGAAGCCGTCACGCTTGGCGTCGTAGGCGCGCGAGGCCTTTTCCGGGGTCTCGTTGTACTGGGTGGAGAGGGCGCCCATGGCGTCGAACAGGCAGCTCTGGCTCCAGTGTTCTTCCTCGCCGCCGCCGGCGAAGACCACGTCCTGTTTGCCCAGCTGGATCTGCTCCATGGCCTGGCCGATGCAATGCGCGCTGGTGGCGCAGGCCGAGGAGATGGAGAAGTTCACACCCTTGATCTGGAACGGCGTGGCCAGACAGGCCGACACGGTGCTGCCCATGGTGCGGGTCACGCGGTATGGGCCGATGCGCTTGACGCCTTTCTCGCGCAGGGTGTCGATGGCTTCCATCTGGTTCAGCGTGGAGGCACCGCCGGAGCCAGCGATCAGGCCGGTACGCGGGTTGGAGATCTGCTCCGGGGTCAGGCCGGAATCCTTGATCGCCTGCTCCATCGACAGGTAGGCATAGGCCGCGGCGTCGCCCATGAAGCGCAGCACCTTGCGGTCGATCAGCTCTTCCAGGTTGAGTTTGACGGAGCCGGATACCTGGCTGCGCAGGCCCATTTCGGCATATTCCGGATTGAAGCGGATGCCCGCTTTGCCGGCACGCAGGCTGGCGGAAACGGTGTCCTTGTCATTGCCCAGGCAGGAGACGATGCCCAGACCGGTGATCACGACGCGACGCATGCGGAAATGTCCTTCAGAAGCTGTCGGTAGAGGTGAACAGGCCGACGCGGAGGCCTTCGGCGCTGTAGATTTCGCGGCCATCGACGCTGACGCTGCCATCGGCGATGCCGAGGATCAGCGAGCGGCTGATGGTACGTTTGATATGGATGGTGTAGGTGAGTTTCTTGGCGGTCGGCAGCACCTGACCGAAGAACTTCACTTCGCCCGAGCCCAGGGCGCGGCCGCGGCCGGGGTTGCCCTGCCAGCCGAGGTAGAAGCCGACCAGCTGCCACATGGCGTCGAGGCCCAGGCAGCCCGGCATCACCGGGTCGCCTTCGAAGTGGCAGGCGAAGAACCAGAGGTCCGGATTGATGTCGAGTTCGGCGATGATCTCGCCCTTGCCGTATTTACCGCCGGTTTCACTGATATGGACGATGCGGTCCATCATCAGCATGTTGGGGGCGGGCAACTGCGCATTACCCGGGCCAAACAGTTCGCCGCGGCTGCAGGCGAGCAATTCTTCCCGGGAATAGGCGTTTTGCTTGGTCATGCGAACTCCTCAAATGGTCCCCTCGGCGGGGCTAAAGCTGTGCCGCGAATGTTCTTGTGTAGCGGCAGACTAGTCATAGACTGTTGCGTCCTGGTGAAAGTCACAGCCTCTTGTGAACACTTGTATACCGGCTGAGTGTGGCGCAAATCCTCTACGTCTCGTTCGCTCGGCGGATTCTAGTATTCCTGCTGCAGCGTCTGGCTGCGTTTGCCCAGCCAGCGCAGCAACACCCGTTCCAGATCGGCGCGCTTGAACGGCTTGGCCAGGTAATCGTTCATGCCGGCCTGCAGGCAGGCTTCACGATCACCCTGCAGGGCGTTGGCGGTCAATGCGATGATCGGAGTACTGCATTGCGGGGCCTGGCGGCGAATCTGCCGCGTGGCCTCGTAGCCATCCATGACCGGCAGGCGGCAGTCCATCAATACGGCAACGAAGCGCTGCGGGTCGAAATGCTGCACCGCCTGGGCGCCATCGCCGACCAGTTCGACCCGATAGCCCAGGCTGCGCAGCATGGCCTCGATCACCGTCTGGTTGACCGGGTTGTCTTCCACCAGCAGCACTTCCTGGCCTTCGCCGGACGCAGGCTCGCTGCGCTCCTGAGGCTCCTGGCTGGGGCTGCTCAGGCAGAACGGCAGGGGAATCTCCAGGGTGAATACCGAGCCGCTGCCTTCCAGGCTGGTGGCGTGCAGGGTGCCGCCCATGCGCTCGGCCAGGGTACGGGCGATGGACAGGCCCAGGCCGGTACCGCCATAGCGCCGGGAGATCGAGGTATCGGCCTGCTGGAAGGCATCGAACATGTGCTCCAGGCGCTGCGGGGCGATGCCGATACCGCTGTCGTGCACGGCGCAGGTGAACCACAGCACCTCGTTGTCCAGCGGCTGCCAGTGGGTCTCGATGCGGATGCCGCCTTCCTCGGTGAACTTCAGCGCGTTGCCCAGCAGGTTGACCAGGATCTGGCGGATGCGTGTCGGATCGCCCTGTACCTCGAACTGTTCCAGCCCCGGCGGAGTGTCCAGGCGCAGGTAGAGGCCGCGCTGGTGGGCGCTGTGCTGGAACACCTGGATCGAGCCCTGCAGCAGTTCCTGCAGGTTGAACGGAATGCGCTCCAGCTCCAGCGCGCCGCGTTCGATGCGCGAGAAGTCGAGGATGTCGTTGATCACCTTGAGCAGGTGTTCGGTGGATTCGGTGGCCAGGGCCGCGTATTCCGCCTGCTCCCGGGTCATCTCGGTGGTTTCCAGCAGCTGCAGCATGCCCAGCACACCGTTCATGGGGGTGCGCAGCTCATGGCTCATCATCGCCAGGAAGTCCGACTTGGCCCGGCTGGCCTGCTCGGCTTCCTCGCGGGTCTGGATCAGCTGCTGCATGGCCTCGCGCTGCTCGCGGCTGGCGTTGTCCAGCTCCACGGCCAGATTGTTGATGTGCCGGGCCAGGTCGCCCAGTTCGCCGGTATCGCTCTCCGGCAACTGGGTCTGGTAGTCGCCGGCCTTGATCGCCTCTACCGCCTCACCCATGGCGCTGATCGGCTGCGCCAGGCGGCGCGCCAGCTGGCGCGCGAGGAAGAAGGTCAGTAGCAGGGCGACCAGGGCCAGTATAGTGGCCTTGAGCAGGATCGCCTGCTGGCGGCTGGTGAAGGACTCGTCGGACATGCCGACCACCACCCGCCCCAGGTAGCCGTCGGGCTCGGCACCGTTCTCCTGGCGGATCGGCGCATGGAAGATGCCCACCCGCGAGGCGCTCTGCTCGTTGTGCTGCTCGACGTAGACCAGGATGTTCTCGGCCCGGTCGCGCACCTCGAGGAAGCGCACGTTGGGGGTCTGCAGGGTGGCGCGCAGCAGGCTCTCCAGCACTCTGGTATCGCCGGCTGCCACGCCATGCACCGAGGCCGGCGCCAGTTGGTTGGCCATCAGCTGGCCGGCGTGGTTGATCTCCTGGCGCAGGTCTTCGAGGCGCGAATGGGTGAAGAAACCGGTCAGCAGCAGGGTCAGCAGCAGGGCCGGGCCGACACTGATCAGCTGGGTGCGGGTATGGATGTCCCAATTACGCCCGAACATCGGCCGGCTCGCGTAGTCGCAGAGAGAGGCCCGCCACGCTGGCAGGCTCGGGTGTTGCGCGCCGCGCGGCCCGGCAGCCTGGGCGCGGGAGTTGGCGGGGAAGGGATGTGAGCACGGAACGGCCTTGTTCTCTGGGCATGACTGCCGCATGTTAACCGAGAAGCCGAGCTTTGCCAGCGCACGCTCTGCGCGGCGGGTCACGCTGGGGACTGGTCGGTCGGCCAGGGCTTCGTGATAATGCGGCTTTCGCCATCTGGATGGCCTGTTTGGAACTCTTATGACCGAGCAACAACCTGTTGCAGTACTGGGCGGCGGCAGCTTCGGCACCGCCATCGCCAACCTCCTGGCCGCCAACGGCCAGCGTGTCCTGCATTGGATGCGTGACCCAGAGCAGGCCGAGGCGATGCGCGCCCAGCGCGAGAACCCGCGCTATCTGAAAGGCATCAAGTTGCTGCCCGGCATCGAGCCGGTCACCGACCTGCCGGCCACCCTGGCGGCCTGCGAACTGGTCTTTGTCGCCCTGCCGTCGTCGGCCCTGCGCAAGGCGCTGCAGCCAGTGGCCGCCGGTCTGGCCGGAAAGCTGTTGGTGAGCACCACCAAGGGCATCGAGGCCGAGAGCTTCAAGCTGATGAGCCAGATCCTCGCCGAAGTGGCACCCCAGGCGCGCATCGGCGTGCTGTCCGGCCCCAATCTGGCACGCGAGATTGCCGAACACGCGCTGACCGCCTCGGTGATCGCCAGCGAGGACGACGAGCTTTGCCAGCGCGTGCAATCGGCTTTGCACGGCCGCACCTTCCGCGTCTATGCCAGCCGCGACAGCTTCGGCGTGGAGCTGGGAGGCGCGCTGAAGAACGTCTACGCCATCATCGCCGGCATGGCCGCGGCCATGGGCATGGGCGAGAACACCAAGAGCATGCTGATCACCCGCGCCCTGGCGGAGATGACCCGCTTCGCCGTCAAGCTCGGCGCCAACCCCATGACCTTCCTCGGCCTGGCCGGGGTCGGTGACCTGATCGTCACCTGCTCCTCGCCGAAGAGCCGCAACTACCAGGTCGGCTATGCCCTGGGCGAGGGCCTCAGCCTGGAAGACGCGGTGGCGCGCCTGGGCGAGGTGGCCGAGGGCGTCAATACGCTCAAGGTGCTCAAGCACAAGGCCGAAGAGCTGCAGGTGTACATGCCTCTGGTCGCCGGATTGCATGCCATCCTGTTCGAGGGCCGCACCCTGGCCCAGGTCATAGAGGCGCTGATGCGCGGCGAACCGAAGACCGACGTGGATTTCATTTCCCCCAGCGGTTTCTGACCATCCAAGGAGAGCACCATGAGCGAACCGAACAAGGAACTGGAGCGCGAGTCCATTGCCCTGCGCATTCTGTGGATGGTGATCTTCGCCATCGTCTGGCAGCTGGCGGAGATCATCCTCGGCGGCGTGGTGCTGCTGCAGATCGGCTATCGCCTGTTCTACGGCGCGCCCAACGGTACCCTGCAGGGCTTCGGCGACAGCCTCAGCCAGTACCTGCAGCAGATCGGCCGCTTCGGCACCTTCAATAGCGAGGAGAAGCCCTGGCCATTCGCCGACTGGCCGACTCCGCGTGCCCCGGAAGGCATCGAGCCGCACAGCATTCCGCCGGCGCCGCACCCGGTGCGCGACGAAGAGCCCAAGCTGTGACCCTCTGGCTGCTGCGCCACGGCGAGGCCGAACCGCGTGCGCGCAGCGACGCGGAGCGCGCCCTCACCGAGCGCGGCCGCAAGGAAGTGCGCAAGAGCGCCGAGCACCTGCGTGGCCGGGAGCTGGCGCACATCCTGGTCAGCCCCTACTTGCGTGCCCAGCAGACGGCGGAGCTGGTGCGCGAGACCCTCGGCCTCACGCTGCCGCTGACCACGGTGGACTGGGCCACGCCGGATGACTCGCCGCGCACGGCCGCCGACCGTTTCGAGCACTATCCTGGCGAGTGCCTGCTGGTCAGCCACAACCCGCTGCTCGGCAACCTTTCCGGCTTGCTGCTGCATGGCAATCTGCAGGAGCCCCTGGGCCTGCACACCGCCAGCCTGGTCGCTCTCGACGGCGACATCGTGCCTGGCCTGATGCACCTGGCCGGCCTGCATCACCCGCACTAGAGCGACCCTGCGCTCCTGTAACATTTCTTCACTTGCCGCACCTCCTGACGCATGGAATATTCGACCAAGCAAGTGCTTGGTTGCTCCCTGTGACAAAAACAACAAACAAGGAGGCCCCGTGGCCAGTGCAGTCCGTTTGCCGCTCGAAGCGTTTTTCGAGCGCGAGTCGCGTCATCCGAACAAGACCTACCTGATCCAGCCCCTAGGCGGTGGTCGGGTGGAACAGCTGACCTGGGCCGAGGTGGGCGAGCAGGCCCGCCGCGCCGCCAGCTGGCTACGCAGCCTGGAGCTGCCGCAGGGCAGCAAGATATCGATCATTTCCAAGAACAGCGCCCACTGGATAGTCACCGACCTGGCCATCTGGATGGCCGGGCATGTCTCGGTGCCGCTGTATCCCAACCTCACCGCCGAATCGGTGCGCCAGGTGCTGGAGCATGCCGAGGCGAAAGTGGCCTTTATCGGCAAGCTCGACGACTGGCCGGCCATGGCTCCCGGCGTACCCGAGGGGGTGATCACCGTGGCCTTGCCGCTGCACGCCGAAGGCAAATTCGACAAGCAGTGGAGCGACCTGCAGGCCTGCGCGCCGATCCAGGACCGGCCGCGCAGCCAGCCGGACCAGCTCGCCACCATCATCTACACCTCCGGCACCACCGGCATGCCCAAGGGCGTAATGCACAACTTCGGCAACTTCGGTTTCACCGCCAGCCATGCCACCGAGCTGTTCGGCGTCGGCGAGCAGGACCGCGCGCTGTCCTACCTGCCGCTGTGCCACGTGGCCGAGCGCATGTTCGTCGAGCTCAACTCGCTGTACAGCGGCATGACCGTATTCTTCGCCGAGAGCCTGGATACCTTCCTCGACGATCTGCGTCGCGCCCGGCCCACGGTGTTCTTCGGGGTGCCGCGGATCTGGACCAAGTTCCAGATGGGCGTCTACTCCAAGATGTCGGCGCAGAAGCTCGACTTCCTGCTGTCCATCCCGCTGCTCGGCCGTCTGATCGGGCGCAAGGTCCTGCGCGGGCTGGGGCTGGATGCGGTGCAGTTCGCCCTGTCCGGCGCCGCCCCGGTGCCCGATGCGCTGCTGGCCTGGTATCGCCGCTTGGGCCTGGAGCTGCAGGAGGTCTACGGCATGACCGAGAACTGCGGCTACTCGCACGTGTGCCGCCCCGGCAAGTTCAAGAAGGGCTGGATCGGCCAGAACAACCCGGGCACCGAGGTGCGTATCAGCGAGGAGGGCGAGGTGCTGGTGCGCAGCGGCTCGACCATGCAGGGCTACTACAAGGAGCCGGGCAAGACCGCCGAGGTGCTCACCGAGGACGGCTACCTGCGCACCGGCGACAAGGGCGAGCAGGATGCCGAGGGCAACCTGCGCCTGACCGGGCGGATCAAGGAGATCTTCAAGACCAGCAAGGGCAAGTACGTGGCCCCGGCGCCGATCGAGAACCGCCTGGCCGTGCACAGTCATATCGAGCAGGTCTGTGTGGTCGGCGACGGCCTGCCGCAGCCGCTGGCCCTGTGCGTGCTGTCCGAGGCCGGGCGCAAGGAGTCGCGCGAGCAGCTGGAGGGCAGCCTCAAGCGCCTGCTGGAAGAGACCAACCAGGTGCTGGACAAGCACGAGCAGCTCAACGGCCTGGTGCTGGTGCCGGAAGTTTGGGCGGTGGACAACGGCTTCCTCACGCCGACCCTGAAGATCAAGCGCGCCTCGGTGGAGACTGCCTACAGCCCGCACTTCGATGCCTGGGGCCAGCGCCGCGAAGGCGTGGTCTGGCACCAGCAGGTCGGCTAGCGGCCCGCGCCGCTGGTGGTCATCGAGCCCGGTCATTTGACCGGGCTTTTTGTTTGTTGGCTGCACCTCGCATCGCCGGTGCACGGGCAAAAAAAAGCCCGGCCAAACCGGCCGGGCTAAGCACTACTCCGCAGGAGCGAAGGGGATCAGGCAATCTCTGCCAAAGCTTGAATCTGTTGCTGCGCGGCCACTTCACCGATCACCAGGATCGCCGGGCTCTTCAGCTGGAAGTCGGTAGCCGCCTGTTGCATGCCGGCCAGGGTGCTGCGGCACTCGCGCTGGTGCGGCAGAGAGGCGTTCTCGATCATCGCCACCGGCATGTCGGCGCGCATGCCGCCGCCCAGCAGGCTTTCGCGGATTTCCGGCAGCTTGGCCACGCCCATGTACACCACCAGGGTGGTGCCGCCCTGGGCCAGGGCCTGCCAGTTGAGGCTGCTGTCGTCCTGGGTGTGGGCGGTGACCAGGGTCACGCCACGGGCCACACCGCGCAGGGTCAGGGGGATGCCGCAGTTGGTGGCGCCGGCGAGACCTGCGGTGATGCCGTTGACCATCTCCACTTCCACGCTGTGTGTGGTGAGCCAGTCGGCTTCTTCGCTGCCACGGCCGAAGATGCACGGGTCGCCGCCCTTCAGGCGCACAACGCACTTGCCCTGGCGTGCATAGCGCAGCAGCAGGCGATGGATGAAGGCCTGCGGCGTGGAGCGGCAGCCGCCGCGCTTGCCCACCGGCACGATGCGGGCATCCGGGCAGTGCTCCAGCACGGCCGGATTGACCAGGTCGTCGATCATCACGATATCGGCCTGTTGCAGGGCCTTGACCGCCTTGAGAGTCAGCAATTCCGGATCGCCAGGGCCTGCGCCCACCAGCCAGACTTTTGCATTCATGGTTCTACTCCTCAGGCTTCCACGGCGACGGAGGTCACCTGGGTGACCAGCAGTCGTTTGATTTCCGGCACGCACGAGCCGCAGCTGGTGCCGCATTTCAGCTCGCGCTTTAGGCCGTCCAGGTCCAGGCCGCGGGCGATGCCGGCGCACACGGCGTCCTGGCTGACGTTCATGCAGTTGCACAGGGTCTTGCTGGCCTGCATGCCGCCACCCGGCGGGGTGGCCAGCGGTGCCAGCAGCCAGCGGCGCAGGTCGGCGTCGGTGCTGCCCTGTTCCCACAGGCCCTTGAGCCAGTCGCGGGCGGCAGCTTCGCCGGCCAGGCGGATGGCGACGATGCGCCCGTCCTCGATGCGCACGCGCTTGCCCACGCGGCGCTTGACGTCGTCGTAGGCCAGCACCGGGCCGTGGTCGACGCCGAGCAGGCTGTCGATCTCGGCCAGCAGTTCGGCATCCGGCGCTTCTGCTGCGGCCGCGCGGATCAGCAGGGCGGGGCGCTGCTCGCGGCCGGTCGGCGTGAGGCTGGCGTAGGTGAAGCCTTCGAACAGCGGGCGCAGTGCGGTGAGGCGGCGCTGCACGTCGCCTTCGACCAGGGCGAAGAACTGCCAGGGCAGCTCGGCACGCTCGACTTCCACGGCGCTGAGCTTCAGCTCCGGCTGCTTGGACAGCGGGTCGAAGGCCGGCTGGGTCAGCACATTGGTGCCCAGGCCCTTGAGGAAGCGGTCGCCCCAGTGCATCGGCAGGTAGGCCTGGCCCGGCTGCAGGGCGTCGTCGGCCTGCACCGGCAGGATCAGGCCGCCGCGGCGGCTGCGCAGGTGGATCAGCTCGCCGCTCTGCAGGCCGCGGCGCTTCAGCTCGTCCGGGTGCAGGCCGAGCACCGCCTCGGGAGCATGGCCGAACAGCCGGGCGGCGGTGCCGGTGCGGCTCATGCCGTGCCACTGATCGCGCAGGCGCCCGGTGTTGAGCAGCAGCGGGAAGTCGCTCTCCTGGCGCTCCCTGGCCGGTACGAACGGATCGGCGACGAAACGCGCGCGGCCGCTGGCGGTGGGGAAGATGCCGTTCCCGTACAGACGCGCGGTGCCCTGTTGGGCCCCGGCCGGGAAGGGCCATTGTTGCGGACCTTGGTCGTCCAGAATCGCGTAGCTGAGACCGGAGAGGTCCAGGTCGCGGCCCTGGGTCAGGTGCTTGTATTCCTCGAACAGCGCCTGCGCGCTGGCGAAGTCGAACAGGCTGGGCAGGCCGGGGCGGAGCTGTTGTTCCAGGCGACGGGCGAAGTCGCAGACGATCGCCCAGTCCGGCCGCGCCTCTGCGGGCGCTGGCACGGCGCGGCGCACATGGGTGATGCGCCGCTCGGAGTTGGTCACGCTGCCTTCTTTTTCTCCCCAGCTGGCGGCTGGGAGCAGGAGGTCGGCGTAGTGGCAGGTCTCGGTGGTGAAGAAGGCTTCCTGCACAACCACGAAGGGGCAGGCGGCCAGGGCCTCGTGGACCTTTTGTTGGTCCGGCAGCGATTGCGCCGGGTTGGTGCAGGCGATCCACAGGGCCTTGATCTTGCCGACGCGCACCGCCTCGAACAGCTCGATGGCGGACAAACCGGTGCTTTCCGGCAGGCCGTCCACGCCCCAGTAGCGGGCGACTTCGGCGCGGTGCTCGGCATTGCCGGCCTCGCGGTGGCCGGGCAGCAGGTTGCTCAGGCTGCCGGTCTCGCGACCGCCCATGGCGTTGGGCTGGCCGGTGAGCGAGAAAGGCCCTGCGCCGACCTTGCCAATCTGGCCGGTGGCCAGGTGCAGGTTGATCAGCGCGCTGTTCTTGGCGCTGCCGGCAGTGGACTGGTTGAGGCCCATGCACCACAGCGAGAGGAATGCGGGAGAACGACCAATCAGCGCGGCGGCGCGGCGCAGGTCGGCCTCGTCGATGCCGCACAGGCGCGCCACTTCGCTCGGCGGGTAGTCGGCGGCCAGCTCGCGCAGGGCTTCGAAGCCTTCGGTGTGCGCCTCGATATAGGTGAAGTCGTAGTCGCCACCCGCCAGCAGCAGGTGCAGCAGGCCGTGGAATAGCGCCAAGTCGCTGCCCGGGGCGATGGCCAAGTGCAGGTCGGCCAGGTCGCAGGTATCGGTGCGGCGTGGGTCGACCACGATGATCTGCATGTCCGGCCGCGCGGCCTTGGCCGCTTCCAGGCGACGGAACAGGATCGGATGGGCATAGGCCATGTTGCTGCCGGCAATCAGCAGGCAGTCGGCCTGTTCGATGTCCTCGTAATTGCAGGGCGGGGCATCGGCACCCAGGCTGCGCTTGTAGCCGACCACGGCCGAGCTCATGCACAGACGCGAATTGCTGTCGATATTGTTGGTGCCGACCAGAGCCCGCGCCAGCTTGTTGAAGGCGTAGTAGTCCTCGGTCAGCAGCTGGCCGGAGATGTAGAAGGCCACGCTGTCCGGGCCGTGCTCGCGGATGGTCTCGGCGAATACGTTGGCGGCGTGATCGAGGGCGCTGTCCCAGTTGCTGCGGGCGCGGGCCAGACCCTTGCCCAGGCGCAGCTCGGGGTACAGGGCGCGGGCGTCGAGGTCGCCGGTCAGGTGCAGGGTCGAGCCCTTGCTGCAGAGTTTCCCGTGGTTCGCCGGGTGGCTGGGATCACCCTGCACGCCGAGGATCTTCGCGCCGTCGTGTTCGATCAGCACGCCACAGCCCACGCCACAGTAGCAGCAGGTGGCGGCGGTGATCCGGTTGGCGGGTTGCAGGGCGGCTTCAGGCACGGGAGGCACCTTCGCTTGCGCTCAGACCTGCAGCTTCGATACTGGCCTGGCCGAACATCAGGTGATCGCGCACGCCGCTGATGTCGGCGCCGCCGCAGATCTGCTGGAAGTACCAGCCGCCGTCCAGGGTATCGCCGTACAGGCAGCCGCCGACCAGCACGTCGTCCTTGATCACCAGCTTCTTGTACACGCTGCCGATGGGGTCGGAGAGGGTGATGGTCTCGGTGTCGTCGCCACCCATGAAGTTGCCGGCGGAGAACAGGTCGATGCCGGTGACCTTGAGCTTGGTGGAGATCACCGAGCCCTGGTAGCGGGCGGTGCCGAGCATGGCCAGGTGGTTGGCGCAGACCTTGGCCTGCTCGAACAGCGGGGCGACCAGGCCGTAGGCGATGCCGCGGTGATTGGCGCATTCGCCGACCGCGTAGATGCGCGGGTCGTAGGTCTGCAGGCAGTCGTCGACCTGGATGCCACGGTTGCAGGGGATGCCGGCCTTCTCCGCCAGCTCGGTGTTGGGCCGCACGCCGGCGGCCATCACCACCAGGTCGGCGGGGATGGTGTCGCCGCTCTTGAACTGCACGGCGCAGACCTGGCCGGTGCCGTAGTCGTGCAGCTCTTCGGTCTGTTCGCGCAGGCGGAAGCGGATACCTCGCGCTTCTAGAGCCTGCTTCAGCAGCTCGCCGGCGGTGCGGTCGAGCTGGCGCTCCAGCAGCCAGTCGGCCAGATGCACCACGGTCACGTCCATGCCGCGCTGGCGCAGGCCGTTGGCCGCTTCCAGGCCGAGCAGGCCGCCGCCGATCACCACCGCGTGGCTGTGGGTACGGGCGGTCTTCATCATCTGTTCGGTGTCGGCGATGTCGCGGTAGGCGATCACGCCCTCCAGGCGGTTGCCCGGTACCGGCAGGATGAAGGGGTTGGAGCCGGTGGCCAGGATCAGACGGTCGTACTGGGCGCTGCTGCCATCGTCGGCGGTGACCACCCGCTTCTTGCGGTCGATGCTCACTACCTTGCGCCCCAGGCGCAGGTCGATGCCGTGCTGCTCGTACCAGTCGAGGCCGTTGAGCACGATGTCGTCGAAGCTCTGCTCGCCGGCCAGCACCGGGGACAGCAGGATGCGGTTGTAGTTGGGGTGCGGCTCGGCGCCGAACACGGTGATCTCGTACAGGTCGGGGGCGAGCTTGAGCAGCTCCTCCAGGGTTCTGACCCCGGCCATGCCGTTGCCTACCATCACCAGCTTGAGTTTGTTCATGCCGGTTCTCTCCTGTTGATCACGGAAAAATGGTCCGGGGCAGGCCCCGCGACGACTCGAACACTGGCCGCCGGGTGGCAGGCCATAAAGCAAAAAAGGCGTCCCGCTAGTTGCCTAGCGAGGACGCCTTTGTCCTGGTCCCGATCTGCCGGGAAGCACTGCCTTCTACGTTGACGGCGATGCTTTTATGTAATGTCGATTTCTCTTTTGCAGGGCGCGTGCCAACTCTGTGGGGGCTGTATTTCCTGGGGTTGGCGCCGTTTCCAAGGGCTGTTTCGCGGCTTTTCGCACCCGATTAAAGCGGTGCTGCGTCGTTGTGGTGCGGCTTGCGGCTACAGAAGAGCGACCAGTAGGATCAGGTTGAGTAGCAGCGAACCCAGCGCCACGCCTCGCCAGACCTTCAGCGGCTCGCGTTCCAGCAGCGGGCGTGGGCGCACGTTGAGCGCTAGGCGTTCGCCCTGTTCCAGGCTGAGCAACCATTCCTCGGCGGTCTCGAAACGATCCTCCGGGTTGGCAGCCACCGCGCGCAGCAGGCAGTCGTCGAGCCAGCTCGGCAGGTCTGGGCGGTAGCGGCTGGGCGCGGTCGGGGTGCCGAAGCGCGGATGCTGGAAGGCCTCGATCTCGCCATAGGGATAGTGGCTGGTGAGCAGGCGGTAGAGGGTGACGCCGGCGGCGTAGAGGTCCTGCTGGCGATCCGGGGCGATGCCGGCGAAGGCCTCCGGGGCGATGTAGCTGGGCGTGCCGGGCAGGGCGTGCTGTTCGTCGCGGGACAGGCCGGGGCAGTAGGCCAGGCCGAAATCGAGCAGGCGCAGTTCGCCGTCGTCGCACCAGAGCAGGTTCTCCGGCTTGATGTCGCGGTGCAGGATATTGCGCCGGTGTAGCAGGCCCAGGGCCTTAAGCAGGCGCGGCGCCAGATCCAGCCATTCCGGCAGGCCTAGCGGGCCAGAGAGGCGCAGGTGCTCGGCCAGGGTTTGGCCGGCGTACTCGCGCTGCACGTAATAGAGGTGCTGGCGCTGCGGCAGCGGGTGCGCCTCGGGGAAGTGGCGCCCGGCCACGCGGCGCAGGAACCATTCCTCCAGCAGCAGGGCCGGACCGGCCTGGGCCTCATCGTGGCGGCTGGCCGGCAGGGTCTTGAGCAGCCAGCGTCGCGCCTGGCCATCGCGCACCCGATACACCAGCGACTGGCGCGACTCGGCCAGCACCCGCTCGATCTGCCAGCCCTCGAAGTCCTGACCCTCGCGCAGCTTGGGCGGCAGCGGCCACTGCTGCAGCTGCGCCAGGGTGTCGGCCAGGTCGTTGTCCGGCAGCGTGTCGACCTGCACCAGCACGGCGCTGGCGTTGTCCTGGCTGCCGGCCAGATGGGCGGCGGCTACCAGCGCCTGGCAGGCGGCTACCGGGTCGCTCTCGTCCAGCAGCAGGCTGCGGATGCCGGAGTCGCCCAGGGTCGACCACACGCCGTCGCTGACCAGCAGGTAGCGCTCTTCCTCGCGCAGCTCGCCCTCCAGGTAATCCACCACCAGGTGCTGGTCCAGGCCCATGGCGCGCTTGAGCACGTGCTGCATGCCCGGCTGCTCCCAGACGTGGTCCTCGCTGAGGCGCTCCAGCTGGCCCGAATGAAATCGATAGGCGCGGCAGTCGCCGACGTGCGCCAGGGTGAAACGGCGACCGCGCAACACCAGGGCGGAGAGGGTGGTGAGCAACGGCTGGCCGCCGCCGTTGGCCTGCAGCCAACGGTTGTGCGCCACCAGCAGGCGATCCAGCGATTGCGCTACGGCCCAGGTTTCCGGCGTGGCGTAGTAGTCCAGCGCCAGGGCCTGCAGGGTGGCGCGGGCGGCCAGGCCACCATCGGCGCACTGGCTGACGCCATCGGCCAGGGCGAACAGGAAGCCCTTGCTGGCCGCCAGGGTCGGCGCCGGCGTGACCACGCGGATGGCGTCCTGGTTCTCCGTGCGCGGGCCGGTGGCGGTGGCTTCGCCGAAGCTCAGTTGCAGGGCCATCGGGCGCTCCTGTGGCTGGACATGAGGAAGGGCGCCGTGGCGCCCCTTGGGTGTTCAAGTCGGTTGAGACAAAGGCCGGGCCGGCGCGGCTCCCAGGAGTGTTGCCACTCCACCTTTCCTGACCAGTGCGAGGAGTCTGTTGTCAGCCCCGCCTTTGTCGCAACCGTCCTGCGCAACGCCGGGCGCACGAGGCGCCCGGCGGATGGATCAGACGCGGGCGGCGGTGACGGCTGCACTACCCCAGGTGGTGCGCCAGCGCAGCTTGACGCCATGCAGGCCGAACCAGGCCAGCACGCCCAGGCTGGCAAACAGCCACAGGCCCAGCTGGTAGTCGCCGGTGGCCTGCTTGATCGCGCCGAGGCCGGCGGTCAGGCAGAAACCGCCGATGCCGCCGGCCATGCCGATCAGCCCGGTCATCACGCCGATCTCCTTGCGAAAGCGCTGCGGCACCAGCTGGAACACCGCGCCGTTGCCGGCGCCCAGGCTGAGCATGGCGGCCACGAACAGGCCGAGGGCGGCATAGGCGCTGGGCAGGTTGAAGCCGACCGCGGCGATGCAGATGGAGGCGCAGGTGTACATCACCAGCAGCGAGCGGATGCCGCCGATGCGGTCGGCCAGGGCGCCGCCCAGCGGGCGCATCATGCTGCCGGCGAATACGCAGGCGGCGGTGTAGTAGCCGGCTTTCACCGGATCGAAACCGTACTGATCGTGGAAGTAGCCGGGCAGGGTGCTGGCCAGACCGAGGAAGCCGCCGAAGGTGATGCTGTAGAAGAACATGAACCACCAGCTGTCGCGGTCACCGAGGGCCTTGAGGTAGTCGGCCATGGACTTGGGCGCCGGGCGTTCGGGGGCGTTCTTGGCCACGCTGGCGAAGATGATCAGGGTCAGCAGCAGCGGGATCAGCGCCAGGCCGAACACGTTACCCCAGCCGAAGGCGGCGGCTAGGCCCGGGGCGAACAGGGCGGTCAGCACCGTGCCGGAGTTGCCGGCACCGGCGATGCCCATCGCCTTGCCCTGATGCTGCGGCGGGTACCACTGGGAAGCCAGCGGCAGGGCCACAGCGAAGGAGGCGCCGGCGAAGCCGAGGAAAAGCCCCAGCAGTAAGGCCTGCTCGTAGCTATGGATGCCCAACTGCCAGGCGACGGCGAGGGCGGCGATGACGATCACCTGACCGACCAGGCCGGCGGTCTTCGGCGAGGTGCGGTCGGCCAGCAGGCCCATGATGAAGCGCAGCACAGCGCCGGCGAGGATCGGCGTGGCGACCATCATGGCGCGTTGCTGGGTGGTCAGGCCCAGGTCGGTGGCGATCTGCACGCCCAGCGGGCCGAGCACGTACCAGATCATGAAACTCAGGTCGAAATAGAGGAACGCGGCGAACAGCGTCGGTGCGTGGCCGGCTTTCCAGAAACTTGTATTCATCCAACACCTCATCATCGAGAGAAAATCCCGCGGGTTGCGCGGCGCCGTGATCGTGGGCACCTTGCCGAGCAACCCTTGGGAGAGCCCGACGCTTGTGGCGCCCGGCCCCGTGGCCAAAGCCACAGACAGGTTGAGAGAGTTACCGGCTGGCGCCCGGATCACGGCTCACCAACCGCCCCATTCGCTGGGGCTGAAACGCAAAAGGCGCCGCACCACTGACCGCCGGAGCGGAGGAGGTGCGACGCCTTTGTCGTATCGGTGGCAACCGCCGTTGGATGCCTGTGTCAGGGCTTGAGCAAGACTCGGGCCAAGGCTGTAGAGGCCAGGGAATGAGTGGTTCAGTCTGCTGTGATGTCAGGTGGGTGGATCATTGCGGTGCGCTGAGGAGGCTATGCGCACTGACTTGAGGCGACTGTGGCCCGGTCAAAAGGTGACAGCATCATCTTGGGTGAAGTCAGGCGACTCCGTTGGAGAGTGATATCGTGTGCCTCGAAAGTTACTATGGCCACGTATAACGCCCCAACCATCGAGCTGTTCATGTGCAAGCAATCAACCGGCTCAAGGGCCGTTTCCAGAGTAATCCAGGTTTCTTGGTTACGGGCAGTGATGGGGCTGAAGTCGGAGTCCCGCGGTACGCGGCTGGGGTACTTGTGGTGGATCATTGAACCGGCAATGCATCTGGCGGTTTACTATCTCGCCTTCGGGGTACTGCTTAAGCATGGTGGCGATGATTATGTCGCCTTTCTGCTGATTGGCATCGTGCACTGGCTCTGGCTCTCCAAGAGCATCATGAATGCCAGCCAATCCATTCTGGTTGGCCGCGGCCTGATACTCCAGTTACCGCTTCACACCAGCATCTTCCCACTTGCCGAAGTTTTCAGAGACTTGATCAAACAGATCATGGTCGTGGTGGTCTTGATGCTAATCCTGAGTGCCATGGGCTACTTTCCGACAGCTCACTGGCTCTCTTATCCAGCCCTTTTCTTGCTGCAAACTTTGCTGATTCTTCCTTGCGCGGGGCTTGTCGCCGCGCTTATGCCCTTCATTCCCGACCTGCGAGTGATAGTTCCGGCATGCCTGCAACTCGCTATGTTCCTCTCGGGTGTCTTCTTTTCGAGCGACCTTGTCCCTGAAAGCTTCCACTGGGCCCTGAACTTCAATCCTGCCTATTTGCTGCTGGAGGCCTACAGGGACATTTTGATCAGACAGCAGAGTCCCGATTGGTACATGCTGGCTAATCTCCTGGCAGTGCTCCTGTTGTTTAATGTGCTCGTGGTGGCGCTGTTCGGTCGCTACAACCGACAGTACGCCCGAATCATTCAGGAGTGAGAATGGCTCGCTTATTGTTGGAAATGCACGACGTGCATCTTGCGTACCGTCTACGCAAATCGTTTTTCCGAAGCGAGCACCACCCCGTCATCAACGGTGTCAGCTTGCAGATTCACCAGGGGCAGCGTCTGGGAATCATGGGCCACAACGGGGCTGGTAAATCGACACTACTAAGGTTGATGGCGGGCATCTATGCGCCGGATCGTGGGCGGGTAATCAACTTCGGTGCGCGCGTGTCACTGCTGTCGCTGCAGGCAGGCTTCGACCCGCGCCTGAATGGCTGGGACAATGCCCTTCTCAGCGGTGTCCTGATGGGTATGAGTCGCAAAGAAGTCAGACTTCGACTCAAGGGAATCCACGAGTTCTGCGAGCTTGGTGATCAGATGAATGATGTGCTCGGCACCTATTCGTCCGGCATGCGAGCGCGACTTGGTTTTGCTGTCGCATTGGCCATGGAAGTTGACCTTCTGCTGATCGATGAGGTGCTATCGGTCGGGGACCAGGATTTTCAGGAAAAGTCGGAAAAGGCAGTGCGGCATGCCGTCGAGCAAGGTTGCGCTATGGTTCTGGTATCCCATTCACCGGTCAAGCTCAAGAAATGGACGGATTCCGTCCTTGCCTTTGAGAAGGGCATGATCTGCTCTTCATCCTCGGAAGAGGTTCTGTCCGTGTCATGATTAGCTACGCACAAAACTTCGAGGACGTAATTCTTGAGCGCTTGTTCAAGAGTAGGAAGATCGGCTTTTACGTCGACATAGGTGCATGTCATCCGATCTATGACTCGGTTACCCATCACTTCTATCTGAAGGGCTGGAGTGGCATTAACGTCGAGCCACAGCCGAAACTTTTCATCGAGCTCAAGGCCGCTCGCGAGCGGGATATCAACCTTCAGTACTGCGTCGGGGCGCAGTCTGGTAACCAGACGTTTTACATCACACGCGATATCGGCACTTCGACGCTCAACCAAGTAATCGCCGAGCAATACCGCGAGGAAAGGAGCATTGATCAGGAATTGACCGTCGAATTGGTTACCCTGAATCAAATTTGGTCCGAGCATGTGGGCGATCGGCAAGTCGATTTCATGAAGATCGACGTCGAAGGTTACGAGAGGGAAGTGCTGTCAGGAGCGGATTTCTCTCTGGTAGCTCCATCCGTTCTGGTTATAGAAGCGACCATTCCGAACTCTCAAGCGCTCTGCCACGAGCAGTGGGAAGAGCTTGTCCTGGATTACTACCAGCTCATCTACTTTGATGGCCTGAACAGATTCTATGCCCGCAAGGGCTCGCAGTTCTGCACCGGAGTCGAAGTTGTTCCTCCCAACGTCTTCGATCAATTCAAACCCTATCCCCATGTGCTGCTCGAAAAGGCCAACGAGAGTCTTACCCTCGACAACGAGGCGCTGAGGCAACAGATTCAGACCGTCCTGAAGCAGCTGTTGCACAAGGACACGGCTTTGGACGATGCCGGTCATGCATATGAAAATCTGCTGATGGCGTACGAACAGAAGGAGAGAGACCTTCAGAGCATGCTCGTCGCTCTCCAATCGAAAGAGGAAGAACTGCGAAACACGCAGAAAAACCACTGCGATGAAGATGACGCTGCACTTTAACCCGTTGGCGCGGGCACTTTCGAGTAAGCTTGCTCCGGGCTAAGGGATTGCTCGCTCTGAGGCGCAAGAGGAATACGAGCGGGTTGCGCCGATCTGGGGCGATGGCAGGTGGTTCTGGAAATGGCGTTCGGCGAGCCCGATCGCGTAAATCGAGCACAAGGATGATGTCCAGGGTCGTGGCCTGGTTCCTGCCAGAGTTTAAACGAGACGCTCGATGGAAAAGCCAGAGGCGCGGGAGCTCCATGAAAAGCTCTTGCAGCCGGTGCAACCGAAAATCAGTAGATATCTGTCATCGCTTCAACAGGCAACTTATGAGTCAGCCCACCGGTCATGACGTCTGTATCTTTACGGTCGTTTCCAACAACTATCTGCATTTTGCCAATACTCTCTTCGAGAGCCTGAGAGCGTACTGCCCAGACGCCGACTTGGTCCTGGGGTTATGCGACAGGAAGGTGGCAGATACCTGCTGCCCGATTGCCGAAGTCATCGACATTGCCGAACTGGATATCCCGGAGCTTGGCACTTTCATCTATCAGTACTCGATCCTGGAGCTGAACACCGCCATCAAGCCATATGTCATCGAATTGCTGATGAACCGCGGATACAAGAAAGTCATCTATTTCGACCCCGATATCCTCGTGTGCAGCACTCTGGGCCCCATGCTTGGCTTGCTGGATGATCACAATGTGCTGCTGACCCCGCACCTCACCGATTTGCTGGATGATGGTAGGTGGCCAACGGAGCTCAGCATTCTTCAGGCAGGCTCATACAATCTCGGTTTCATCGCACTGCGCACCTGCGACGAGACCCGCAAGCTGGTGAAGTGGTGGCAGGCCAAGCTTTACAAGGAGTGCGTGGTAGACCTGCCGCGCAACCTATTCGTCGACCAGAAATGGATGGACCTCGTGCCGTCGCTGTTCTCCGGGGTCTATATCAACCGGGACACCAGCTGGAATATCGCGTATTGGAATCTCGGCCAACGGTCCTTGGAGCTTGCCAGTGACGGAAGCTTCGAGGTCGATGGCAAACCGCTGGTCTTTTTCCATTTTTCCGGTTTTTCCATCGAGGCAAATACTCTCAGCAAGCACCAGAATCGCTTCGACAAAGGTTCTCGCGGGACACCTCTGCGCGAATTGTGCACTCGCTATGAGGAAACCCTGACGCGCAATGGCTTCGAGCGCTTCAACAATCTGCCTTACGCTTTCAGTCATTTTGCAGACGGCACCCAGGTCCCTGACAGTGCACGTCGCCTGATTCGTACCTGCGACGCCTTTGCCGGAGTCGACTTCTTCGATGGCAAGCAGTGCCCGCGTATCCATGAGGAGCTCAATCGTCTCGTACATTCGAAGAAAGGCGGCATCAGTCTCACGGCCTTGTCGCTGGCTCTCTGGGATTCCCGCGCCGATTTGCGTGACGCCTTCCCGGCCGTGGAGAGCGTCGACAGCTTCAGGTTTGCGGAGTGGCTCCTCGATACCGCGCCTCGCGAAGCAGGTTTCAGCGAGCTCTATTTGGCACCGGTTCGCGAGCAACTGGAGCGAGCCCGCAAGGCAGATGCGGCCCAGCCTAAGGCCCTCGGTGAGACACTGAAGAGCAAACTATTCCGAATGGTTTGGCAGCAGCGTCGCCGTGTTCCCCTGAAAATGCGCATCGCCCTGGCGCCGTATGCCGGATGGGCGCTGAAGCATGCGTATCCACGCTTACAGCAGCTGCCGCCCGAGCGCAGCAACGAGACGGGGATCAACCTCATCGGCTATCTCCATGCAGAAAGCGGTGTCGGGGAGGCGGCGCGTGCGTCTTTGCGCGCGTTGCGCCATTCGGGCCTGCCGTTCTCGCTGGTGGACTATCGACTCGGCAATGTCTCTCGCATGGGGGAAACGGTGCACGGTCATGGCGGCGCGTTCCGCTATCCGATCAATCTCGTTCATGTGAACGCGGACCAGAGCAAGATTGCCAGAGACCATTTGGGCAGCGAGCTTTTCCATGACCGCTACACCATCGGCTACTGGTACTGGGAGCTGCCGGTCTTTCCGGCGTTTCTGCATTTCGCCTACGATCAGGTGGACGAGATCTGGGTATCGACCGAGTACAACCGAGCTGCTATCTCTCGATACACGTGCAAGCCGGTGACCCTGATTCCGCCCGCAATCGAAGTAGTCATCGAGAAGCCGCTGAGCCGCAGCGAGCTTCACTTGGATGAGGGAGCTTTTCTCTTCCTGCATATGTCCGACACGCTCAGCATGCCTGAGCGCAAGAATCCGATCGGCGTCATCAGAGCGTTTCAGAAGGCCTTCCAAGACAAGCCCGAAGTCAACGTCAAGCTGGTCATCAAGCTATCCAATCTCGAGCGCCATCCGGCGCTGGCGGCAGAAGTCTACGCTGCCATGGAGCATGATACCCGCATCCAGCTGATCGGCGGCTATCTGGACCGCAATACGCTGAACAACCTGATCGAGGCCTGCGATTGCTACGTCAGCCTGCACCGCGCCGAAGGCTTCGGACTACCGATTGCGGAGGCCATGTATCTGGGCAAACCGGTCATTGCCACGCACTGGTCCGGGAATGTCGACTTCATGAACGATGGCAATTCCCTGCTGGTGCGCTACACGCTGGTGGAGCTCGAGCAGGACATTGGTCCCTACCAGAAGGGGCAAGTCTGGGCTGAGCCGGATATTGACGACGCGGCCGAAAAGATGCTCCGCGTCGTCGAAGATAGAGCACTGTCGCTTCAGTTGGGGCGAGCAGCGTTTGAGACTATCCGCAACGATTTCAGCCCGAGTCGCAGCGCCCAGCTAATCAACGCGCGTGCGACTGATATCAATCTCACGATCAACTGAGCCCCATGAGTACCGATTTGCTGTCTTTTGAGGTTCACAGCATAGAGCGTTTGGCTTTGCCGATAGAGGTGGAAGGTTTCAGCCTAGATGCGCCTAAAGCAAATACTACGAATGCAGGACACAGCCTGACCATTGCAGGATGGGCTGTTGGCCTAGCGCCCTATCTGGTGCCATCCATCGAGATCATGAATGGGGAGACTCTTCTCAAACGCATCCCTGTCCATGTCCCCAGACCGGACGTAGCTGCGCATCTTCAGAAAGAAGATTCAGTCGGAAGCACGTTTGGATTTCACGGCTTTATCGGCACCTTGGGTCTTCTCAAGAACGCGCATCTGGAAATTGTTCTTAACCTATATGACCCGCGCGATCAGAGCCGCAGAAAAGAAAAGGTGGCGGTCATTCATGGGCGGACGCGCAACAATATCCTGACGGACAGCAAGTACCAGCCCCTCATGCTCACTGCCATCGGCCGCAGTGGCACGACCCTGGTCATGCAGGTACTCAGTGAGCACCGCCAAGTTCTCACCGCCAATTTCTATCCCTACGAGGTGAAGCAGTCCGCCTACTGGATGCACCTGCTGAAGATTCTCAACGACCCGGCCGACTTCGATAATTCCTCGCATCCGGACAAGTTCGAAAGCAATCTCGGTCTGATCGGGCATAACCCATACAACCATCAGGAGTCCATGCGCCAGTTTCAAACGCCTGAGCGCTTTCGGGACTACTACGACAACCGGCTCCCTCGATCACTTATCGATTTTTCCGTTAGGCGTACGGATGAGTTCTACGAGCTCATCGCGGCCAGTGAAAAGAAGCCTGATGCCGTTTATTTTGCCGAGAAGTTTCTCCCGACTCACTTGCAGTCGATTTTCAATGATGTCTATAGATCGCCGAGGGAAATCCTCCTCACCAGGGACTTCCGCGACATGATCTGCTCGGCCCTGTCGTTCAATGAGAAACGCAATCGCCAGGCCTTTGGGCGAGAGCGCGCCGCCGATGATTTTGACTGGGTGCACAGGGTCTTCAGTACTGGGGCGAGGCGGGTTGTAGAGGCCTGGAATGACAGGAAGAATTCTGTCTTGCATGTCAGGTATGAGGATCTCGTTCTGGATCCTGTAGGTCAGTTGCAGAGGATCTTTAATTATCTCGAGATTGATGGATCCAATCGTTTGATGAGAACCATCAGGCAGAGAGTCTTCAACTCATCCTCGAGCAAGCATCATAAAACTTCGGAAAGCCCTGAAAGATCCATCGGACGATGGCGAGCCGACATGCCAGCAGACCTGCTGGAGTACTGTAACGCGAAGCTGTCGAGCGAGCTCAAGGCCTTTGGATACGAGTGAGGAATAGCTTGAGCGGAGATCAGCGTTCCTCAGCTGTTAGCCAAATTCCAGGGGGCACGCACTGCTGTTTACTCTCGCGCAATGCGCAGGCGTTGCTCGAATAGTTCGAGAGCTCCTGCGTATAGCTCGAGGTCGGCCGGCACCAGTTCCTCAATGAGCGATCTCAGTTCAGTCGACTCTCTCGCTACCGCTATAGGTCGGTAGTTGCCCTCGCTTTCGATCAGGTCAGACAGGACCATCTTGTGTGCTATCGAGTGAGGCCTGGGGATGCCGAGGCGAGCGAAGATCAGCTTGATCGACTCCTCGTACCGTTCCATGACACCAAAGGCTGCCAAGCCCGCAAGCTGCCCAAGCGCCTCCCTTCCAGCGCCCGATAGGTCGCGCAGAGATTGTTGCTCATCGACGGTCGGCCATATCTCTATGGGGAGCGAATCGACCAGTGCCCTGGTCATTCCATCTCTGATGTAGGGATGGTTTGTCACAAGGGGATGGCGGAAGAAATCTGCAACGTCGAGGTCGGATGCGAGCCCGGCAAGTACCCACTCATTGCGCTCGGCCACATCCGGGCGATGTGCTTTCAGGAAGTTATATAACGAGATCAGGCGCGACACGGGCTCGCGCAGGAAAGTCACTATTTGTTTTTCACCTGGTATGAGCTGGCAGGAAACCAGGTCGTAGTGGCCGGAGAAAAGGTGATAGTGGGCTAGCATTCCGGCCGGATGATTCTTAAGGCCATTGAATCTCTCCGGGCAGACCCGGTCTTCGGCGTAGAGGCTGGCCAGAAGATCATGAAAAGTCGTTCCCCCGGTCTTCGGGCTATGCACGAACACCAGGCGAGGGGCACTCAGGTCTTCCCAGCTCGGGAATGATATATCCGACGCGTCGGCTGCCGTGCGTGGATACAGTGCAGTGAACTCTGCGGATTCAAGCAGAGCCTTCCTGAACACGGAAAGGCTCTCATGTTGGCGGTGATGCTCGATGGCGCTCTCGTTCTCGGGGTGGCGCCCGAGAATCATCGAATATCCTGCAATCACATCTTCACGTGAAATCACCCGGCCAGGCCTCTCATTCAACACCCATCGATATATTCAGTAGGAATGTGCCTCGATCCAGGCGGTGAGGCTCAAGACTCGCTTGCAGCATCGCAGTTATACTCGCCGGCGCGTGAATGGCGGCGCACGCAGTATTCCTGTGCTTCGCCGGGTCGCGCCAGATCGAATTTGTCCAAGGCTCCGCCGACCTATGAGGTGCAGCGGTAGCTTACCGATTCTAGAAAGCGCGTTGGAGCCGTATGCAGGCAGTTGGGGAGGGGAGAGCGCCTCTTGCGGAAGCAGGAGTTTCATCGAACGCCTTTTATGGCTCACGGCGCCGGGATTTGGCGATCTGCTTGTTGCTTGGACTCGCCTTTTTCTTGATCTACAACGCCAACCTGAGGTCCATCGGTGGTGGCGATACCTATCCGGCGCGCTACCTTCCGCTGTCGATCTGGAAGCACCACAGCCTGACGCTGGACCCTATCGTATCCCTGGTAACACAGGGCCGGCCGGTTCCGACCGGGCAGGGCCAGTCGAATGCCGCATTCTGGGTGATCAAGAGCCCAAAGGGCAGCATCGTCTCGCTATATCCCATAGTGACGCCTGTGGTTGTCGCGCCACTTTACCTGCCGGCGGTGGCCTATCTCGACGCCAAGGGCTGGGATCCGCAGCGAGTCGATCATGTCGCACGGATCATGGAGAAGTTCTGTGCGTCGCTCGTGGCGACGCTGTCGGCGATGCTGCTCTACCTTCTGTTGCGCCGGCGTGGCCCGCCCCCTGTCGCGGCGTTGCTCACCGTCGCATATGCGTTGGGCACCACGACATGGGTTATCAGCAGCCAGGCACTGTGGTTGCACGGGCTCGGCGGACTGCTGGTTGTCGCAATGCTCTACCTGCTGACCGGGCCGTGCACACCACTGCGTGCGCTTTGGGCTGGCCTCTTCTGTGCGCTACTGGCCTGCAATCGACAGCCAGACGCTATCCTCGCGGCCGGTTTCGCGCTCTATGCAATCCGCTGGACGGGGCCCCGTTTCCCGCTATTCCTTGCTTCGGCCTTAGTGCCGGTCGGGCTTTTACTGGCCTATAACCTGTTCGTGGTGGGGCATATCTTCGGTGGCTATGGCCTGATGCCGACGCTGGACAGCAGAGTGGCGCAGTTCGGTGACGACGCACTATTCGGCGCCGGTGTGATGCTGTTCAGTCCGGTCTACGGTCTTTTCGTCTTTTCACCATTCCTGCTGTTCGTGCCGCTCTTCCTGGCTTCGGTGTTGCGCGACCGGAATTCGCGCAGCCTCACCCTGGTGATTGGCGGCGCTCTACTGTTGCAGGTGTTCTTCTACGGCGCGACGCATTGGGTGCAAGGACAGAGCTGGGGGCCTCGCTATCTCACAGAGTCGCTGCCGATCCTGATATGGATGCTGGTGCCAGTCTTCGAGCGCCTGCGCATCGCAGGCCGAGCCCTGTTCATCCTCGCCTGCATAGCCTCCGTGGCCATCCAGGCGGTAGGCGCCTTCTGCTACACAGGGCAGGCCCTGGGGGCTGCGGTGGCTGCCAAGGGGCCGGTGGTGAACCGCGATACATGGAAGCAACTGGTCTGGGATATCGACAACCTGCCTTTTTTTGCTGAACTGACGCACGGGCGAGTCGCCCCCGATTTCGGCATGCTGCGGGGGAATATCGATCTGGCCGAGGTACGCAACGAGGGCGACGGCAGGCGCATGGTTGTTGCCGGATGGGCGCTCATGGATGGCCGCACGCCCTCGGATGTCACGCTGATGGTGAATGGTCGCGTGATCGTTGGCACTGATCGCTTCTTCGAGCGCGCTGACGTGGTGCGTACACTCGGCGAACCCGCACTCAGCGGTTGGCAGATGACATTAGCCGTAGATGCTCTGGCACCCGGCAAACATGTGGTGGCAGCACTTGTGCGTGCTCATCCAGGCGGCCAGCATCGCCTGTTGGGTGTTCGCGAATTCACCATCGAGAACATCGATGCGAATCTCGCGGGAGCAGCACGGCGTGCGGCTGCGATTCTCGTCGAGCGCCAGGATCGCGCCGGTTATTGGCTCAGCGAGTTCTCCAAGACAACGCAGTTCGCGCCGCAAGGGCAGGAGCTGAATCTGTTTACCAACGCCGCCCTGATCGAGGCCATCGAGCCGGTGGCGCAGCAGAGCGGCCTCACCGGTCCGCTGGAGCGGGCACGCCAGTTCCTCATGAATCAGATCGAGGATGACGGCCTCGTGCGCTATCACGGTCGTCCCGACCTGCCGACGATGGGGGTGATGGGCTGCGTCATCACCCCAGACTCCGACGACACTGCGCTCGCGTGGCGAATTGCGCCGAGTGCCCGCTCGGAATTGCTGGTGCAGGCACTGTCCACGCTCAAGCAGTACCGCACGCCGGACGGTCTCTATCAGACCTGGCTGGCGCCAAGGGCGCGTTTCAGGTGCATCGACCCGGGTAGGGATCCGAATCCGCCCGATATCGGCATCCAGTTGCACGTATATCTGCTGTTGGCGCAGGAGGATCCGCCCGCGGCCCGTGCGCTGTGCACCGCATTACAGAGGCGCTCTGTCGACGAGTCGTTGTGGGTCTACTATCGCCTGGCGCCACCAATCGTTCTGCTGCGTCTGAATCGGGTGAGCAAGGCTGGCTGCCCGCTGCAGCTGCCTGCGGCGCGGCTGCAAACTACAGTCGCGGGCCAGGGCATCTGGATCGAGCTTCTGAACCATCTTGCTCATTTCGAGACAGGGGATGAGCCTGCCGCAGGCCAGCTTGAAGCCGTAGAGCTCTTGTTGAACAAGCTTGCCGCCAACAACTTCGCTGCGCTGAGGGGGGAGCCTCCGCTGCTCTACCACAACGATCTGAGTGCCTCCGTGAGCCGCTACTACTGGTCCGAGTCGTTTGGCTATGCCCTCTGGCTCAGGCTCTACTACGAGAGCGAGCGTGCACGATCCGCGGCGAATGCTGAGGGTGCCGCGCATGAGTCCGAGAAGGGCCGCGTCGGGCTATGAGCAATATCGCCACTACCAATCTCCGCTTCCAGTCGGTGCGGCGGTTGCTGCGGTTACTGTCCGCCATTCGTCTCGACGAAGTCTTGGTGTTGCAAGGTACTCCGCTGATAGGTGCGATCCTGGCACTCGATAGCCTGACTGTCGCCGACTGCATCAGGGCTGTCGTGTTCGGTTTGGGGAGCCTGTGCCTGGTGGGGCACGTGTTCGTGATAAACGATTGGGCCGGTATCGATGGTGACCTCCGGGACCCGCACCGCGCCACCCGGACATTCGCCACGCAGGGCGTGAGCCGTAGCGCCGTCGGACTCCTTGCCGCGGCGCTGCTGGGCATTACGCTGCTGTTGTTCGCGCTGCTGGGGGCGGCCTCGTTCGCCTTGGCAGTGGCCATCCTGGGGTTGAGCGCCCTCTATTCCGCCCCGGTGATCCATATGAAGGGGCGCCCGATTCTGGGCTCCGGCCTCCATCTCGTGGGTGGCACGCTGCATTTCCTGCTCGGTTACGCGACCTTTTCCGCAATCGATGCAGGCAGCATCGTCACCGGTTGCTTCTTCGGGCTGATCTTCGCAGCCGGCCACCTCATGCACGAGACCCGAGGCTACGAGGGCGACCGGCTCAATGGCATCCGCACCAATGCGGTCGCCTTCGGTCGGATGCGCAGCTTCGTCGCAGGTATGATCTTGTTCACTGTGGCCTATGGGCTATTGATCGCACTCGCTGTGTTCGGCCAGCTGCCGCGCCTTCTCGTGTTTGCCGTCGTGCTCTATCCGGTGCATCTGTATGCGTCCTGGCGAGCCGTGCGCGCCGGCCTCAGTGTCGAGAGCCTGCTCACCTACCAGAAATGCTATAGAGTGCTCTACGCCCTCATTGGCGCCATGCTAGTCGGGTCGGTCCTGTTTGATTGGGTGAGCTAGCCTTTCGGCCTTCAGGCCCGTTGTGATTTCACTTTCACGTCCTTCCACATCAACCCTGAGCACATGCAACCCAATTCCCCCAGCCTCGTCGTAGTAACCCCGGTCTTCGAGGATGCAGAGGCTTCTGCCCGCCTATTCGAAGAGCTGTCCGCGGCTTTCGGCCAGCAGGTATACGTGGTGGCCGTAGACGACGGTTCGGTGCGGCACCCGGTCGACCTCGGGAAGCTGAATGCCGCCGGACTCCGCGGGACGGTCATTCGCCTGCGTCGCAATGTCGGCCATCAGCGCGCCATCGCGCTTGGCATCAGCTATGTGGCGGAGCATATGGGCACCGCGCAGGTCGTGGTCATGGATTCTGACGGAGAGGATCTGCCGGCATCCATTCCGGAACTGCTCAACGCACTGGACTCGCCCGATGTGGATCTGGTCGTCGCCCAGCGCAAGACCCGGGTCGAAACGCTGCGTTTCAAGGCCTTCTATTTCTTCTACAAGTGGCTGTTCAAGGTACTGACCGGGCGCCAGATCAGCTTTGGCAATTTCATGGCGCTCAAGCCGGCGGCCGTGAAGAGGCTCGCTGCTATGCAGGAGCTCTGGACCCACGTCGCCAGTTGTGTGCTGGGTTCGCGGCTGCGGATCCGTACCTGTGCACTTGATCGCGGTCCGCGCTATGCCGGCCAGAGCAAGATGGATTTTGTGGGACTCGTGTTGCACGGCTTTCGTGGCGTGATGGTCTTCGCCGAAGACGTGCTGGTGCGCGTCGGAATCGCCTCGGCGCTGATCGCCATGCTGGCACTGGTCGCAGGCCTGGCGACAGTGGTTCTCAAGGTGTCGGGATTCGCGACCCCCGGCTGGTTCTCGGTAGCGCTTGGCATCCTGGCGCTGATGTTCCTCCAGACAGGTTCCCTGGCCCTGATCAGCCTCATGCTCACCGGTGTCAGCAAGTCCGGCGCGCTCGTGCATATTCCCTATGCACAGTTCATCGAGCGCATCGAACACAGTGCGTCATCACAGGCACGCAAAGACGGCGACCAATGAGCACAGAGTCGCGCGCCGCCGAGGTTGGTCGCTTCGTCATAAACGGCCTGTTCGCCACCGCAGTTCACTACGCCGTCTTTAGTTTCAACCTGCGGGTGCTTGAGATGCCTTCGGCAGGCCTGGCCAATTTCTTTGCCGCGTGGTTCGGTATTGCGGCGTCCTTCATCGGCAGCCGCTATTTCGTTTTTCGTCGCGTTGGCGAGCCTTTGTGGCAGCAGGCCATGCGCTTTCTCACGTCCTACGCTGCGATTGCCTGCCTGCACGGGCTTCTGCTCTATGCCTGGACCGATCGACTGCACCTGGACTACACCGTCGGCCTCATTCTCGCCGCGATGATGCAGGCCGTGCTGAGCTATCTGGGCAACAGATTGTTGGTTTTCAAGGCAGCATGAAGATCGCACGATTCCTCGCCGCTTCCCTGGCTTTTCTGGCACTCGCCTGCCTGATCTACTGGATCCATGCCGGCTTCTTCAGGGTCGATGTGGTTTTCTACAGCGCCCTCTTCGATGGTGTGCTTGCCGTTTTGATCGCCGGTCTCGCCATCTGGCGTTTACATGTATTCGCCATCTTTGGCGCCTTCGAGAAACTGCAGATGGTTCTCATCTGGCTGCTGACGGCCTACGGGCTCGCCATCTCGGTACCTACCGTGCTCGATCGGTCATTATCGTTCTACGTACTCGAGAAGCTGCAGCAGCGCGGAGGGGGTATTCAGCAGAGCCGCTTCGCCGAAATCTTCACGCAGGAGTATCTCAAGGAGCATCGGCTGGTCGACGTACGTCTGACCGAGCAGCTTCAGTCGGGCACCATCCGCATCGAGAACGGTTGTGTTCATCTGACGCCCAAGGGCGACAGGCTGGCGAGCTTCAGCCGTTTCTTTCGTGCCCATCTGTTGCCCAAGCAGAGACTCTTGCTCGACAGCTATGGCGACGACCTTGTCGATCCGTTCCGTCACAGCACCACAACGGTCGACTACCTCTGTCGGTGATCTGTGCTAGACGGACGAGCGCCAAGATCGAAAGCCGGCGTGCTTGTCTCCGGCGTGAGAGCAGGCTCTGGATGGAATCCGCGGGGCATCTATTGCCCGAATTCGCTAATCCAGGCAATTGACCTCTGGAAAGGTCGCTCGGAAGGCCTCCGGCATCGGCACCACCTTGTTCTGCTGGTAGTCGAAGAACACGAAGCCGGACTTAGCCAATGCGATTAGGGTGCTGTCCGCTGGGCGGGTGATGCGGAAGATGATGTCGCCGCCGTAGCGATTGAAGTCCATGACGCCGACCTCGAACAGCAACTGGTCGCGGGAGTGCGACTCGGCGCGGTACATGGTGGCCAGGTCGGTGACGATGATGCCGTTCGCCTGGTCGGCCTCGCGGATGCCGAAGTCGTAGAGGAAACGGGCGCGGGCCTCGGAGATCATCGAGATCATGGCGTCGTTGCCCAGGTGGTTGCTGGCGTTGATGTCGGTGCTGCGCACGGTCATGTGGGTGCTGTAGCAGAACTGTTGCTGGGAGAAATCGAGCTGGAGACGGGCCATGACTGCTGCCTGGTCTGGAGGAAGAGGGGCGCCAGTCTACCGCCGGCCTTGCGGTAAGGAAGCATTGCGGGGATGAATGAGGCGAGTGGCCTTGTTTTGCTGCAAGTGGTCGGGTCAGCCTGGTGATGCTGGTGGCGATCCTTTTTTTGATCTGCCGGAATGCCTGGCCCGTGCAGCCGGTCTGCGCGACAGGAGGTTCGGGCCTGATCGCCGGCACTGGACGAGGTGATCTGACCGCGGCGGGCGGCTTCCGCTACAATGCCGCGGTTTTCGATTCCTGCGAGCCCGCCATGTCCTGCCAGACCCCGATCATCGTTGCCCTCGACTTCCCCTCCCGTGACGCCGCCCTGGCCCTGGCCGAGCGGCTGGACCCCAAGTTGTGCCGGGTCAAGGTCGGCAAGGAGCTGTTCACCCGCAGCGGTCCGGCGGTGGTCGAGGCCCTGCAGGCCAAGGGCTTCGAGGTGTTCCTCGATCTGAAATTCCACGACATCCCCAACACCACTGCGATGGCGGTCAAGGCCGCCGCCGAGCTGGGTGTGTGGATGGTCAACGTGCACTGCTCGGGCGGCCTGCGCATGATGGCGGCCTGCCGCGAGGAGCTGGACAAGCTGGCCGGCGCCAAGCCGCTGCTGATCGGCGTGACCGTGCTGACCAGCATGGAGCAGTCCGATCTGGCCGGTATCGGCCTGGACGTGGCGCCCCAGGAGCAGGTGCTGCGCCTGGCCGCGCTGGCCGCCGAGGCGCGCCTGGATGGCCTGGTGTGCTCCGCCCAGGAAGCCCCGGCGCTGAAGATCGCCCAGCCGGCCCTGCAGCTGGTCACCCCAGGCATCCGCCCGGCCGGCAGCTCCATCGACGACCAGAAGCGCATTCTCACTCCGGCCAAGGCCATGGCTGCCGGCTCCGACTTCCTGGTGATCGGCCGGCCGATCAGCCAGGCCGCCGACCCGGCCAAGGCCCTGGCCGATATCGTCGCCGAACTGGGCTGAGCCCGGCCCGGTTGCATCCAGAAGAGTGATGGGAGGCCCGGTGCCTTCATCATTCCTTTGGATGATCCTGCACATCGCCCCCTGATAGTGCTGCTCGCCGTCGCCGGCGCTGGCTAGACTCCGCTCACTTCAACTCCTGCGAGGATGCAGAAATGAGCATGACCTTCTCCGGCAAAGTAGCCCTGGTGACCGGCGGTGCCGCCGGTATCGGCCGCGCCACCGCCCAGGCCTTCGCGGCCGAGGGCCTGCAGGTGGTGGTGTCCGACGTCGACGTGAGCGGCGGTGAAGGCACCGTGCAGCTGATCCGCGATGCCGGCGGCGAAGCGGTGTTCGTGCGTTGCGACGTGACCCGCGATGCCGAGGTCAAGGCGCTGATGGAACAGGTGATCGCCAGCTTCGGTCGCCTCGACTACGCCTTCAACAACGCCGGCATCGAGATCGAGAAGGGCAAGCTGGCCGACGGCGATGAGGCGGAGTTCGACGCCATCATGGGCGTCAACGTCAAGGGCGTGTGGCTGTGCATGAAGCACCAGCTGCCGCTGCTGCTGGCCCAGGGTGGCGGCGCCATCGTCAACACCGCCTCGGTCGCCGGCCTCGGCGCCGCTCCGAAGATGAGCATCTACGCCGCCTCCAAGCACGCGGTGATCGGCCTGACCAAGTCCGCGGCCGTCGAGTACGGCAAGAAGAAGATTCGCGTCAACGCCGTGTGCCCGGCGGTGATCGACACCGATATGTGGCGCCGCGCCGCCGAATCCGACCCGAAGAAGGCCGAGTTCGTCGCCGGCATGCACCCGGTTGGGCGCATCGGCAAGGTCGAGGAAATCGCCGCGGCGGTGCTCTATCTGTGCTGCGATGCAGCGGCCTTCACCACCGGCCACTCACTGGCCGTGGATGGCGGGGCTACCGCGATCTGATGAGAAAGGGCGCCGCGAGGCGCCCTTTTTGCATTCTGTAACGACATCCCCGGCCTTTGGCTTAAAAAGCCAGTTACAAGGCCTGGCCGGCTCGTCAAGAATCGCAGGGCTAGTTCGTTCTGGAGAACAATAACAATGACAGCAAGTGCCTTGACCACCACCTTCCTCCCCATTGCCCTGGGCATCATCATGCTCGGCCTGGGGTTGTCGCTGACCCTGGCGGACTTCGCCCGGGTGGTGAAATTCCCCAAACCCGTGCTGATCGGCCTGGGCTGCCAGCTGCTCCTGTTGCCGCTGGTGTGCTTCCTGATCGCCAAGGGCTTTGGCCTGGCCCCGGCCCTGGCCGTGGGTCTGATGCTGCTGGCCGCATCCCCCGGCGGCACCTCGGCCAACCTCTACAGCCACCTGGCCCACGGTGACGTGGCGCTAAACGTGACGCTGACCGCGGTCAACTCGGTGGTGGCCATCCTGACCATGCCCTTCATCGTCAACCTGTCGCTGGCCCACTTCATGGAAGGCGACCAGGCCATTCCGCTGCAGTTCGCCAAGGTGGTGCAGGTGTTCGCCATCGTCCTTGGCCCGGTGGCCATCGGCATGGTCATCCGCAAGCTGGCGCCGGGCTTCGCTAACGCCATGGAGAAGCCGGTGAAGATCATCTCCGCGCTGTTCCTGCTGCTGGTGATCGTGCTGGCCTTCGTCAAGGATTGGCAGACGGTGGTGGACTATGCCCCGGTGGTGGGCCTGGCCGCGCTGCTGTTCAACCTGATCAGCCTGGCCGTTGGCTACGGCGTGCCGCGCCTGATGAAGCTGCCGCGCCGTCAGGCGGTGGCCATCGGCATGGAGATCGGCATCCACAACGGCACCCTGGCCATCGCCCTGGCGCTGAGCCCGATGCTGCTGAACAACGCCACCATGGCCGTACCGGCGGCGATCTACAGCTTCATCATGTTCTTCACCGCCGCCGCCTTCGGCTGGTGGGTCAACTTCGCCCATGGCAAGGAGCTGGCGGCCGAGGAAGTCCAGGCGGCCTGATCCGCTGCCGCATGAAAAAGCCCGGGACTTGCCCGGGCTTTTTCGTTTCTGCCGCGACTCAGCGCTTGCGCCAGTTGAGGATCAGCAGGGTAACGGCGCCACCGACCAGGCCCCAGAAGGCCGAGCCTATGCCCAGCAGGCTCATGCCCGAAGCGGTGATCATGAAGGTGATCAGCGCGGCGTCGCGCTCGGCCGGCTCATTCATTGCCTGGGCCAGGCCGTTGCCGATGGAACCGAGCAGGGCCAGCGCCGCAATTGACAGGATCAGGGCGCTGGGCAGGGTGGTGAACAGCGCGGCCAGGGTGGCGGCGAAGATTCCGGCGATACCGCAGAACACGCCGTTCCACAGGGCAGCGGTGTAGCGCTTGCGCTTGTCCTCGTGGGCCTCGGCGCCGGTGCAGATGGCGGCGCTGATGGCGGCCAGGTTGATGCCGTGGGAACCGAACGGCGCCAGCAGCAACGAGGCGATGCCGGTGGTGGCGATCAGCGGCGAAGGCGGCACGTGATAGCCGTCGGCACGCAGTACCGCGAGGCCCGGGATGTTCTGCGAGGCCATGGCCACCACGAACAGCGGAAGGCCGATGCTGATGGCTGCGCCGAAGGAGAAGCTCGGCGTGGTCCACACCGGTACCGCCACTTCCAGCTTGAGCTGGCTGAAATCCAGCATGCCCAATGCCGCGGCCATCACTGCGCCGACGAGCAGTGCGGCGAGCACCGCGTAGCGCGGCGCCAGGCGCTTGCCGAGCAGGAAGGTGAAGAACATCGCCAGTACCAGCGCGGTGCTGGTCTGCGCGGCGACGAAGATCTCGCTGCCGATGCGGAACAGAATGCCGGCCAGCAAGGCCGCTGCCAGCGAGCCGGGCAGGTAGCGCATGACCCTCTCGAAGGCGCCGGACAGGCCGATCAGGCTGAGCAGCACGGCGCAGACCACGAAGGCACCGATGGCTTCCGGATAGCTCACGCCGGGCATGCTGGTGATCAGCAGGGCCGCGCCCGGCGTCGACCAGGCCACCACCACGGGCGTGCGGTAGCGCAGCGACAGGGCGATGGTGCAGATGGCCATGCCGATCGACAGTGCCCACAGCCAGGAGGAAATCTGCGCGGCGCTGAGCCCGGCGGCCTGGCCGGCCTGGAACATCAGCACCAGCGAGCTGGTGTAGCCGGTGAGCGCCGAGACGAAGCCGGCCACCACGGCGGAGGGCGCGGAGTCGGCGAGGGGGCGCAGGCGACGCGAGGTATCCATGGCTTCCGTGACGTTGCTCATCAGAAGGTTCCCTTGACGTCGATCAGGATAGGGTAGAGCGAGGCCACAAGCAGCAAGGCCATACCGATGTTGAAGGCGCGCAGCACACGCGGTTTGTCCAGCCAGCGGCGCAGCAGGCTGCCTGCCACCGTCCACAGGCCCACGCTGGGGCAGTTGACCAGGGCGAACAGCGCGGCGATCAGCAGCACGTTGACCAGGAAGCCGTCCTGCGGGGTGTAGGTGGTGATGGCGCCGATGGCCATGATCCAGGCCTTGGGATTGACCCACTGGAAGGCCGCCGCCTGAAGAAAGGTGAACGGCTTGCCGGCGGCCTTGCCGCTCGCATCTGGGGCGCCTGCACCGGCGATCTTCCAGGCCAGGTAGAGCAGGTAGGCGGCGCCGGCGTAGCGCAGCGCTGTGTACAGAGGCGGGAACTGTTCGAACAGCTGGCCCAGACCCAGGCCGACGGCTGCCACCAGCACCATGAAGCCCAGGCTGATGCCGAGCATGTGCGGCACGCTGCGGCGCACGCCGAAGTTCACCCCGGAGGCGAGCAGCATCATGTTGTTCGGGCCGGGAGTCACCGAGGTGACGAAGGCGAAGAGTATGAAGGCGATCAGCAGTTCCGGGGTCATGGCAGTTCTCCGTGGATGCTGGCAGCCTATGCGCAGCCCGCCCGGGCGTCGCGATACAGCGGCACCGACAATCGTCGGTACAGTTTCGAATGGCTGTTCGGGCGAAGGAGACTGTTCCATTACTCAAGGAAATTGCCATGGATTCGAACAATCCTTATGCCGCCCCCACGGTGGAGCTGATCGACGCGCAGGCGCCGCGGAGCCTGCCGGGTTGGAGCCCGGGCAAGCTGCAGCTGCTCGGCTGGCTGAGTTTGATCTATTTGCTGGCGACTCTGGTGGTGCTCGGCCTGGCCTTCATCGAGGATCTGGCCATGCTGGGTGACGTACTGGGCGTGGCCAGCACTCTGCTGGGCTGCTACCTGGCGTTGCGTCTCAAGGCCTTCGTCGAGTCGCGCTTCTCCGCTCATGGTCTGGCCAGGCCTGTGTGGCTGAGCATACTGCTCAGTGTGGTGCTGGAGGCTATCAATCTGTATTGGCGCGGAGACGAACTGGGTGTGGGTTTTACTCCTCAGGCAGTGTTCTATTTCGGTCTGGCAGCGCTGCTCGGGCTGGCCATTCTGTGGTTGGGTATCGTGCTGCTCAAGTTGGAGAACGCCTATCCGGTCCTGCGCGTGCTGGCCTGGCTAAACATTGCTGCGGGTGTGCTAATGGCTTCGGTCCTCCTGTTCCTGGTCGGCATACTGCCTCTCCTGGCAGCCATGGTCGCCGCGGCCTTGGTGTTCTTCCGTGGCGCCAAGGAGCTCGAAGGCAGCCAGGCCGCCTGATCAATCCTCGCCGCCCGCCTGGCGGGCCTTGCCCAGGGCCTGGTTGATTGCCAGCCAGGCCTGCACGGCCGGTTCGCCGGCCTCCTTGAATACTTTCGCCAGCAGCCGCGACTGTTCGTGGCGCAGCGCCTGTTCCAGCTTGGCGCCCTCGACGGTGAGGCCGAGCTGGCGTTTGCGCTTGTCGTCGCTGGCGGCCACGCACTCCACCATCGACATTTCCTGCAGTTGCCGCAGCGGCGTGTTCAGCGCCTGCTTGGTCACGCCCAGGTAGCCGAGCAGCTCCTTCACGCTCAGCCCGGGGTGGCGAGCAATGAAGAACAGGATGCGGTGATGCACGCGCGACAGACCGCGGCGCGCCAGCATCTCGTCGGGCTTGGCGGTGAAGGCCTGGTAGCCGAAGAAGAAGGCTTCCATGGCGGCTTGCTGGGAACTCGGCTTTTTCAGGTCAAGCATATTGACGTATCCGTCCTGGCCGTCGTAGTTTCGGTCAAACAGTTTGACCCAATTTATCCTGCCTGTGCTACCGGTGACTCCCATGGCCTTCTCCGAACGCGTTGCCCGCCTGAAAAGCTCCCTGATCCGTGAAATCCTCGCTGCGGCGCAACGTCCGGAAGTGATGTCCTTCGCCGGTGGCCTGCCTGCCGAACCGATGCTGCCGAAGGTGGACTGGAGCGAGATGCCGACCTCCATCGGCCAGTACGGCATGAGCGAGGGCGAGCCGGCGCTGCGCGAGGCCATCGCCGCCGAGGCCAACAAGCTCGGGGTGAAGTGCGATGCCAGCCAGGTGCTGATCGTCTGCGGCTCGCAGCAGACCCTGGACCTGGCCAGCAAGCTGTTTATCGATCCGGGCACCGAGATCCTGGTCGAAGCGCCGACCTACCTGGCCGCGCTGCAGTCGTTCCAGCTGTTCGGTGCCGACTGCATCACCGTGCCGCAGGAAGCCGACGGCCCCGAGCTGGAGGTCCTGCGCGAGCGTCTGCAGCAGCACAAGCCGGCCTTCGCTTATCTGATTCCGACCTTCCAGAACCCGTCTGCCGTGCGCTACAGCGAGGCCAAGCGCGACGCCGTGGCGGCGCTGCTCGACGAATTCAACGTCACCCTGATCGAGGACGAGCCGTACCGCGAGCTGGTGTTCGATGCCGGCAGCGCCACGCCCATTGTCAGCCGCCTGCAGCGCGCCAGCTGGATCTACACCGGTACCGTGTCCAAGACTTTGCTGCCGGGCCTGCGCGTCGGCTTCCTGATCGCCAGTCCGGACCTGTTCCCACACCTGCTGCGCCTGAAACAGGCCGCCGATCTGCACACCAACCGCATCGGCCAGTGGCAGGCGCTGCAGTGGATCGGGACCGACAAGTACCAGTCGCACCTAGCCGAGCTGCGCGACTTCTACCGCATACGCCGCGATGCCATGCAGGTGGCGCTGGCGGAGCATTTCGGTGATCTGGCCACCTGGCAGGTACCGCAAGGCGGCCTGTTCTTCTGGCTGACCCTGAACAACAAGCTGGATACCCGCACGCTGCTGCAGCCGGCCATGGCGCAGAACGTGGCGTTCATGCCCGGCGAGCCGTTCTTCACCGAGCCGGATGCCAACCCCGGGCATCTGCGACTCAACTTCAGCCATGTACCGCCGGAGAAGCTGGGCGAAGGCCTGCGCCGTCTGGCGGCCGTCGTTCGTGAAGCCCAGGGAGGTTAGTAGTCATGCTCAAGGTCTACGGCGATTACCGTTCCGGCAACTGCTACAAGGTCAAGCTGATGCTCAATCTGCTCGGCCACCAGTACCAGTGGCTGCCGATCGACATCCTCAAGGGCGAAACCCAGACCGCGGAATTCCTGGCCAAGAACCCCAACGGCAAGATTCCGGTACTGGAGCTGGAGGACGGCACCTTCCTCTGGGAGTCCAACGCCATCCTCAACTTTCTGGCCGATGGCAGCGCCTTCATCCCCACGGAGCCGCGCCTGCGCACGCAGATGCTGCAGTGGCAGTTCTTCGAGCAGTACAGTCACGAGCCCTATGTGGCGGTGGCGCGCTTTATCCAGCTGTACCTGGGCCTGCCGGAGGCGCGCCGCGCCGAGTACGAGGAGTGCCACAAGGGCGGCCACAAGGCGTTCAAGGTGATGGAGCAGCAGCTGCAGCGCACGCCGTACCTGGTGGGCGAGCAGTACACCCTGGCCGACATCGCCCTGTACGCCTACACCCATGTGGCCGACGAAGGCGGCTTCGACCTGGCCGCCTACCCGGCGATCAACGCCTGGCTCGACCGCGTCGCCAGCCATCCCCGGCATGTGAGCATGTTCGGCTGACGCGCGAGTGAGGGACGGGCAGCAATTGCCCGTCCCCAGCCATCACTGGGCGGCGAAGCGCTCGTCCAGGTAGGCACCGATGGCCTTGGATTCGTACAGCCAGCGCACGCCGCCCGACTCCTCGATGCGCAGGCAGGGCACCTGCAGCTTGCCACCCTGTTCCAACAACTCCTGACGATGCACGGCGTTCTTCTTGGCGTCGCGCAGCACCATCGGCACATTCAGGCGGTGCAGGGTGCGGCGGGTCTTCACGCAGAATGGGCAAGCGTGGAACTGGTACAGCGCCAGGCCGGCGGCTGCGCTCTCGACCCGGGCCTGTTCCTGTGGACTGCGCTTGAGCTTGCGCGGGCGGGTGATGAAGTCGAGAAAGATGATGATCTGGCCGAGGCCGATCCGCAGTGCCTTGATAAGCATCGCCGGTCATTCCTGGAGTGATGAAAAGGGGGCGGCAGGGTACCCGAGTTGCCCGGCCTTGGCAGCGCCGGATATCGCTTCGCCGGTGAATTTCTCGGCTGGCGCTGGCGAGCCGGGTGGTGGCGAACTAGCTTGCAGTCCTGTCCAAACCGCACAGGAGTGCCGGCCATGAGCCACCAGGGGAGTTGCCACTGCGGCAAGATCAGCTTCAGCGTGCGCGGCGAGATCGACAGCCTGACCGAGTGCAACTGCTCGCTGTGCAGCAAGCGTGGCGGGCTGCTGTGGTTCGTTGGTCGCGAGCAGCTGCAGCTGAAGTCGCCGGAGGGCGAACTGCCGACCTATCGCTTCAATACCCACAAGATTGCCCACCATTTCTGCGACGTCTGCGGCTGCTCGCCGTTCAGCGAGGCGCCGGGGCCGGATGGGCGCCTGATGGCGGCGGTCAACGCGCGCTGCCTGGATGACGTCGATCTGTCGCCGTTCAAGATCGTGCCGTGGAATGGGCGGGATCACTGAGGCATGAAAAAGCCGGCGCAAGGCCGGCTTCGTTCACGGCGAGGTTGCTCAGCTCTTGATCAGGCTGAGGAACTCACTGCGGGTGGCGGCGTTCTCGCGGAACTCGCCGAGCATCACCGAGGTGACCATGGAGGAGTTCTGCTTCTCCACACCGCGCATCATCATGCACATGTGCTGCGCCTCGATCACCACCGCAACGCCGAGGGCGCCGGTGACCTGCTGGATGGCCTCGGCGATCTGCCGGCTGAGGTTTTCCTGGATTTGCAGGCGGCGCGCATACATGTCGACGATGCGTGCCACCTTGGACAGGCCCAGCACCTTGCCGCTGGGGATGTAGGCCACGTGGGCCTTGCCGATGAAGGGCAGCAGGTGGTGTTCGCACAGCGAATACAGCTCGATGTTCTTCACCAGCACCATTTCGCTGTTGTCGGAGCTGAACAGGGCGCCGTTGGTGACTTCCTCGAGGGTCTGCTCATAGCCGCGGCAGAGGTACTGCATGGCTTTGGCGGCGCGCTTCGGGGTGTCGAGCAGGCCTTCACGGGATACGTCCTCGCCAAGTTGGCCGAGAATCGCGGTGTAGTGCTGTTCCAGGGACATGGGTCTTCCTGTGGGTGGTAATGCTCAGGGGCGCAGGGTAGGGCGCAGCAAGTGCGCTGGCAAGGGCGGAGTGCGCCACATTGAGCTACTTTTTCGGCCGTGCTGGCAGTTGCGCGGCCCAGTCTTCGGCCCATACCGCCAGCGGCAGGCAGCGCTGCACCAACTCCAGGCCGAGGGCGGAAAGCTGGTAGCCGCGCTCGCCGTTCTCCAGCAGCTGGGCTTCGCGCAGCTCGCCCAGTCGGGTATTCAGCACCGACGGCGATACGCCTTCGCAGCGTGCCTGCAGCTCGCGGAAGCTGGCGGGCGTCTGATGCAGTTCCCACAGCACACGCAGGGTCCAGCGCCGGCCGAGCAGGTCGAGCAGCGCCATGATCGGCTTGCCGCTGGCCGAGCCGCGGACCGGATCGCCGGGTTGGGGAAAGCTCATGCAAACTCCTTGCTTCGTTTTTAGTAGCGGTGATAGGTTCTGCTTGCTACTTATTTCGTAGCATGACAGGAGCCCACTCTATGCACCAGCCTCGCGTACAACCCCTGAACCATCCCTACGGCCCCGACATCCAGGCCGCCTTCGACCGGGTCATGCCCCCCGGCATGCCACCGCTCAAGCTGTTCCGCAGCATGGCCCACAATCCTCGGGCACTACAGCGCATGCTCGCCGGCGGCCTGCTGGACCGTGGCAGCATCGAACTGCGCGAGCGCGAACTGTTGATTCTGCGCGCCACCGCGCTGTGCGGGGCGGAGTACGAGTGGGGTGTGCATGTGGCGGGCTTCGCCGGCAAGGCCGGCTTCAGCGCCGAACAGATCGCCGATACCTGCAGCGGGCGCATCAATCCGGCCCTGTGGAGCCTGGCGGACCAGGCCCTGTTGGAGCTGGCGGACAGCCTGCACACCAGTTCCACGGTCGGCGATGAACTCTGGCAACGGCTGGGTACGCACTTCAGCGATGCACAACTGATCGAGTGTCTGTTGCTGGTCGGCTTCTACCACGCGGTGTCCTTCGTGGTGAACGGCCTGCGGGTGGAGCTGGAGGACCATGCGCCGCGCTTTACCGCCTAGTCTTCGTCGCGGCCGTCGAGCATGGTGCGCTTGAGCAGCACATACACCGCGCCGGTGCCGCCGTGCTTGGCGATGCAGGAGGTGAAGCCCAGCACCTGCGGGTGCTGGCGCAGCCAGGTGTTGACGTGACTCTTGATCATCGGCCGCTTGCCGTCGGTGCGCGCGGCCTTGCCATGGGTAATGCGCACGCAGCGCACTTCCATGCGCGCGGCCTCGTCGAAGAAGCTCCACAGGGTCTCGCGCGCTCGCTCCACGCTCATGCCGTGCAGGTCCAGGCTGCCTTCGAAGGACACCTGGCCGGCCTTGAGCTTGCGCATCTGACCGTCCTGCACGCCATCGCGCGCCCAGTAGAGCTCGTCCTCGGCGCCGACATCGATGACGAACTGGTCGGACAGGCCGTCCACCTTGACCTGGTCAGTCTTCACCGTCGCCGCCTGGCGCAGGGCGCTGATGCGCTGGCGGTCGGCCTTGGGCTTGCCGGTGTCGGCGCGGTCATGGCTGATCGGCTTGACCCCGCGCACGGCGGACTGGAACAGGGAAAAATCGTCGTCTTGCATGAAAGGCCTCCACGGATGAGGCCAGTTTACCGGCTTCAGCCGCGCTTTTTCAGCAGGCGCGGCGACAGGCTCAGCTCGTCGCCGTGGCTGCGGCGCATGCGTCGGCGGCAGCGGCGCCAGACATTGATGCCGCCCCACAGCAGGAACAGGCCGAACAGCAGCAGAACGATGGCTGCGCCGATGCTGTCGTTCAACGGGCCGAGGGCCGGGGGGCGGCCGAGCAGGGTGGCCGCGCCGGCCATGCTCAGCATCACGCCGAAGGCGGCGAACAGGGCGGCCAGCGCGGCGAGGCAACGCCAGCGCCAGCCGGATGTGCCGCGGGGACGCAGGCGGCGGGCATCGAATCCATCTTCAGACAACTTCATCCCGATTTCCTCTGGAGTATCGGCGCTATGACCGGCCTTGCCCGCCTGGGTTCCGGTCGAGAAGTCGTTCTGCCCGGTCAGATCAGTGCGCGGGCTTGCGGTACCACCATCGCATAGTTGTCGGCCAGGGCCGCCAGAGTCATGCGGTGCAGGGCGCGCGCCGGAATCAGCTCACCGTCGTAGGGCAGGTCGCGGGTGGCGCAGGCGGCGTCCACCAAGGTGCAGCGGTAACCATAGTCCTTCGCGGCGCGCACGGTGGTACTGACGCTGGAGTGGGTCATGAAACCGCAGATGATCAGGTCGAGGTGGCCGAGCTGCTGCAGACGCTCGTGCAGGTCGGTACCGGCAAAGGCATTGGGCAGGCGTTTCTCCACCACCGGTTCGCCGAACTGTGGCGCCAGGCCCTCGATGAAGCGGCCGCGCGGGCCTTGCGGGTCGAGCAGGCCGCCGGGAATACCCAGATGGCGCACATGCAGCACCGGCGCGCCGAGGTTGCGGGCGGCACCGAGCAGGGTGGCGATTTCCGCGATGGCGGACTCCACGTCCGGCAGTTGCAGGGTGCCGCTGCGGTACTCCTCCTGAGCGTCGATCACCAGCAGGGTGGCCTTACCCAGAATGGCCGGGGCATAACCGCGTCCGAGCAGTTGGAACAGGGTTTTCGGATCGGACATGGGAGGGCTCCTGTGGCGGCGATGTGTCTATTCTCTGCTCGCCAGCGCAATCTGTGAACCTCTAGTGCGCGTCGAGGGCGCACGGATGGCCTGGTGAGGTGTCCCAAGGCGCGCTTTGTCTGGCCTTGCGCCGGGCGGGGCAGTTTTGTCACAGCCTGTTAGAATCGCGCACCGCTTTTCGAGGTCAGAACCGTGTCTCCATCCCGCCTGCGCACCGTGCGCGACCATATCCGCTGGGCCGTCAGCCGCTTCCATGAGGCCGGGCTGTTCTTCGGCCACGGCACCGACAATGCCTGGGACGATGCCCGCCAACTGGTGCTGGGCGCCCTGCATCTGCCATTCGAGATCGCCGATAGCTACCTGGATTGCCGGCTGGAGGAAGACGAGCAACAGCATCTGCTGGAGCTGATTCGCCGGCGCGTCGAGGAGCGTGTACCCACCGCCTACCTGCTGGGTGAAGCCTGGTTCTGCGGCCTGCCGTTCCTAGTCGACGAGCGCGTGCTGGTGCCGCGCTCGCCCATCGCCGAGCTGATCTCCAACCAGTTCGCGCCCTGGCTGCCCGCCACGCCGGCACGCATCCTCGACCTGTGCACCGGCTCTGGCTGCATCGGTATCGCCTGCGCCTACGCCTTCCCCGAGGCCGAGGTGGTGCTGGGCGATCTGTCCTTCGATGCACTGGAAGTGGCCAACCACAATATCGAGCGGCACGAGCTGGAAGAGCGGGTCTACACCGTGCAGGGCGACGGCTTCGCCGGGCTGCCGGGGCAGCGCTTCGACCTGATCGTGTCCAACCCGCCCTACGTGGATGCCGAGGACTTTGCCGATATGCCGGCCGAATACCAGCATGAGCCGGAGCTGGGCCTGGCCTGCGGCGACGACGGTCTGGACCTGGTGCGACGCATGCTGGCCGAGGCCGCCGACCACCTGACCGAGAAGGGCCTGTTGATAGTCGAGGTGGGCAACAGCCAAGTGCACGTCGAGGCGCTGTACCCGGAGATCGACTTCACCTGGCTGGAGTTCGAGCAGGGCGGTCACGGCGTGTTCCTGCTGGCCGCCGCCCAGTGCCGCGAGTACCAGAAGCTGTTTCGCTCGCGGGCCAAGGGCTGAGGCTAGGGTGGGACTGCCAGTGGTAGCTAGGTAGCCCGGATGCATCCGGGCTACAGAATGCGGGCCATCGAGTAGCCTCTGGCGGGCTGCTCGCTTCGCGAGCGAGGCCGCCCTAAGATGCGCCCAAATCTCCGCGGCTTAGCGGGTGGCGATCCAGATCAGCAGGCCGGCCTGGAACAGCGCCAGCGCTACCAGGCAGGCGATGGTGAAACGCAGGCCGCTGTCTTCGCGCTTGAACACGTCGATGCGCCGTTCCAGCTTGCTGATCTTCACCTGCTGCTCGTGCAGGTTGTGGTCGGCCTGCTGCAGCATGGCGCCGCAGTCGAGCAGGTCGATGATCTGCACCCGCTCCTGATTCCACTCCGGGTTGAGCACGCTGACCCGGCTGGCGGCGTAGCTGGCCTTGACCTGTGCCAGGTCCTGGTAGCTCACCTCGAAACCCTGGACGCGCAGGAAATGGTCGCGGCGCAGGCGGGCGTCCTCGCTGAGCACGTCCTTCACCGCCAGGGCGCCGCCCTCGACCGTGTAGCTGCCCCAGCGCTGGCGTGCCCAGACGATGCCCTGGGCCAGCAGGAAGCGCCCCAGGCCACGGTTCTGCGGCTCGATCTGCAGGCCCTTGTCGGCGCCGAAGCGCACTTCGCGGCTACGGTGGTCGACCCACACCTCCAGCAGGTTCTGCTCGCGACGCAGGCGCTGGCCGGGAATATCCACCGACAGGCGTAGCAGGCTCTGCTCGTTGTTATGACGCTCGGCGCGGCCGAACCGCACGAAACGCAGGGGGCGCAGGCCCGTGCTGCGGTCGGTCGGCAGTGGCGCCAGGCGCAGCAACTGGAAATGCTCCGCCTCCAGCCCTTCCCAGGGATGGGGTTGCGGAGTCTGTTCGGCCTGTTCTTCGGGTTGCTGGGCGTTGGTATCGCTCATCGCGGCGTCCTTGGGCATGCGTACAGGCATTATCGGCAACTTTCGGCGCAACTGCAGGCTGGCCAACTGCCATTTGCCCGGATCACGGCCGTTTCGCAGGTGAACTGACCGGGCGCCGGGGGTATACTCGCCGACCTTTGTTCGAGGCAGATTTCGCGGAGCGCCCTGCATGTCCGGCAACACCTACGGCAAGCTGTTCACCGTCACCACCGCTGGCGAGAGCCATGGCCCGGCCCTGGTCGCCATCGTCGACGGTTGCCCGCCGGGCATCGAGCTGTCTCTGGAAGACCTGCAGCGCGACCTCGACCGCCGCAAGCCGGGCACCAGCCGCCACACCACCCAGCGCCAGGAAGACGATGAAGTCGAAATCCTTTCCGGGGTGTTCGAGGGCAAGACCACTGGTTGCCCGATCGGCCTACTGATCCGCAACACCGACCAGAAGTCCAAGGACTACTCGGCGATCAAGGACCTGTTCCGCCCGGCCCACGCCGACTACACCTACCACCACAAGTACGGCATCCGCGACTACCGTGGCGGCGGCCGCAGTTCGGCACGCGAAACCGCCATGCGCGTCGCCGCCGGCGCCGTGGCCAAGAAGGTGCTGGCCGGCCTGGGCATCCAGGTGCGTGGCTACATGAGCCAGCTCGGCCCGATCGAGATTCCGTTCAAGACCTGGGACAGCGTCGAGCAGAACGCCTTCTTCAGCCCCGACCCGGACAAGGTACCGGAGCTGGAGGCCTACATGGACCAGCTGCGTCGTGACCAGGACTCCGTGGGCGCCAAGATCACCGTGATCGCCGAAGGCGTGATGCCGGGCCTCGGCGAGCCGATCTTCGATCGCCTGGATGCCGACCTGGCCCACGCGCTGATGAGCATCAACGCGGTCAAGGGCGTGGAAATCGGCGCCGGCTTCGCCTGCGTCGCCCAGCGCGGCACCGAGCACCGCGACGAGCTGACGCCGGAAGGCTTCCTCAGCAACAACGCCGGCGGCATCCTCGGCGGCATATCCAGCGGCCAGCCGATCGTCGCCCATCTGGCGCTCAAGCCGACCTCCAGCATCACCACCCCGGGCCGCTCCATCGACGTCGATGGCAACCCGGTGGAAGTGATCACCAAGGGTCGCCACGACCCCTGCGTGGGCATCCGCGCCACGCCGATCGCGGAGGCGATGATGGCCATCGTGCTGCTCGACCACCTGCTGCGCCACCGCGCGCAGAACGCCGGCGTGCAGGTCAACACTCCGGTACTGCCGCAGCTGTGACGGCGCAGCTGCTGCCGTACTGGCGGCTGTCCGCGTTCTACTTCTTCTACTTCTCCATGCTGGGCGCCTCGGCGCCCTTTCTGCCGTTGTACTTCCAACACCTGGGTTTTTCGCCGGCGCGCATCGGCGAGCTGGTGGCCATCCCCATGCTGATGCGCTGCCTGGCGCCCAACCTGTGGGGCTGGCTCGGCGACCGCAGCGGCCAGCGCCTGCGCATCGTGCGCTTCGGCGCGCTGTGCACGCTGCTCAGCTTCGCCCTGATCTTCGTCGACCAGAGCTTCGCCTGGCTGGCCCTGGTCATGGCGCTGCACGCCTTCTTTTGGCACGCGGTGCTGCCGCAGTTCGAGGTGATCACCCTGGCCCACCTGCAGGAGCAGACCGCGCGCTACTCGCAGATCCGCCTGTGGGGCTCGATCGGCTTCATCGTCGCGGTGATCGGCCTCGGCTGGCTGTTCGAGCATTCCAGCCCGGCGCTGTTCCCGGCCATGGTGGTGCTGATCCTCGCCGGCATTCTGGTCGGCACCCTGTGGGTGCCCAATGCGGTGCCGCAGCCACGGGCCGGGCAGGGCGGCGAGGGCGGTTTCCTGGCTCAGCTGCTGCGCCCGGGCGTGCCGGCGTTCTTCCTGTGTGTGGGCCTGATGCAGTTGTCGCACGGGCCGTACTACACCTTCCTGACCCTGCACCTGGAGAGCCTCGGCTACGAGCGCGGTTTCATAGGCCAGATGTGGGCGCTGGGCGTGGTGGCGGAGATCGTGCTGTTCCTGTTCATGGCGCGCATCCTCAATCGCTTCTCGGTGCGCTGGGTGCTGGCGATCAGCTTCCTGCTGGCGGCGCTGCGCTGGCTGCTGCTGGGCAACCTGGCCGATCACCTGGGTGTGCTGCTGTTCGCCCAGTTGCTGCACGCCGCCACTTTCGGCAGCTTCCATGCCGCCGCCATCCATTTCGTCCAGCGCAGCTTCGGGCCCAACCAGCAGGGCCAGGGCCAGGCGCTGTACGCGGCACTGGCCGGCACCGGTGGCGCTCTGGGCGCATTGTACGCCGGCTACAGCTGGGTCGGTCTCGGCCCGAGCTGGACCTTCGCCATCGCCAGCTTGGTCGCCCTGGCTGCGGCCTTTATCATTGCCATCCGTTTGCATGAGGAGCGGGCATGAACCGTGAACAACTGACCCGCCAGATCATCGAGGCCGGGCGCTTCCTGTACGGCCGCGGCTGGTCGCCGGCCACCAGCAGCAACTACTCGGCGCGCCTGGCGGCCGACCAGGCGCTGCTGACCGTCTCTGGCAAGCACAAGGGCGAGCTGGGCGAGAACGACGTGCTGGCCACCGACCTCGACGGCAACAGTCTGGAGCCAGGCAAGAAGCCCTCGGCCGAGACCCTGCTGCACACCCAGCTGTACCGCTGGAACCCGGAGATCGGCGCCGTGCTGCACACCCATTCGGTCAATGCCACCGTGCTGTCGCGCCTGACCCTGGCCGATTCTCTGGTGTTCGCCGACTACGAGCTGCAGAAGGCCTTCAGCGGTGTCAGCACTCACGAGTGCCAGGTGCTGGTGCCGATCTTCGACAACGACCAGGACATCGCCCGCCTGGCCTCCCAGGTTCAGCCCTGGCTGGATGAACATCCGGACTGCGTCGGCTACCTGATCCGCGGCCACGGCCTGTACACCTGGGGCGCGACCATGGCCGACTGCCTGCGCCAGGTCGAGGCCTTCGAGTTCCTCTTCGAGTGCGAGCTCAAGGTGCGCGCGCTGCAACGTTGAATACCCGGGGTACGCCCGGCGTACCCTGCACATAAGAATCCAGCCACAGCACGAGCTGAGCGACCCACCCGCGAGGACGCCGCCGATGAGCAGCCTGACCGTCTATCACCAATCCAGCCCCGACGTACCGAACAAGGTGCTGACCCACCTCGAGGACATCGCCGCCACGCTCGCCGAGGTCGGCGTGCACTTCGAGCGCTGGCAGGCCAGTGCGCCGATCCAGCCCGGCGCCGGCCAGGACGAGGTGATCGCCGCCTACCGCCCGCAGATCGACAAGCTGATGAGCGAACGCGGCTACGTCACCGTCGACGTGGTCAGCCTGAACAAGGACCACCCGCAGAAGGACGAGCTGCGCGCCAAGTTCCTCGACGAGCATCGCCATGGCGAGGACGAGGTGCGTTTCTTCGTCGCCGGGCGCGGCCTGTTCACCCTGCATATCGACGACTATGTGTACGCCGTGCTCTGTGAGAAGAACGACCTGATCTCGGTACCGGCCGGCACTCGCCACTGGTTCGACATGGGCGAGTTCCCGCACTTCGTGGCCATCCGCCTGTTCAACAACCCGGAAGGCTGGGTGGCCAACTTCACCGGCGACGATATCGCCGGCCGCTTCCCGCGCCTGGAAGACTGAAACCATGCCGATCAGAGCCATCCTCACCGATATCGAAGGCACCACCAGCGCGGTGAGCTTCGTCTATGACGTGCTGTTTCCCTTTGCCGCCGAGCATCTGCCACAGTTCGTCATCGAGCATGCCGGCGAGGCCGAGGTGGCGCTGCAGCTGGACGCCGTGCGCGCGCAGAGCGGCGAGACCGAGGCGGACCTGATCCGGGTCATCGAGATCCTCCTGCAATGGATCGCCGAGGACCGCAAGGCCACGCCGCTCAAGGCGCTGCAGGGCATGATCTGGCAGCAGGGCTATGCGGCCGGGCAGCTCAAGGGCCACGTCTACCCGGATGCGGTGGAGGCGCTCAAACGCTGGCACGAGGAGGGCTATGCCCTGTACGTGTATTCCTCCGGTTCGGTGCAGGCGCAGAAACTGATCTTCGGCTGCTCCGAGGCCGGCGACCTGAGCGGGCTGTTCAGCGGCTACTTCGACACCACCAGCGGCCCCAAGCGCGAGGCCGAGTCCTACCGCAGCATCGCCTCGGCCATCGGCCTGCCGGGCGAGGAAATCCTGTTCCTCTCGGATATCGTCCAGGAGCTGGACGCCGCCCAGCAGGCGGGCATGCAGACGGTCGGCCTGGCTCGTGATGGCGGCTGGCTGGCGGGCCACGACACGGTGGCCAGCTTCGCGGTGATCGACCTCGACCGTTTGGGTTGAACCACGGCCCGGCGGCGCGACCCTAACAGGGAACCGCTGCCGGGAGATTGCCGATGTTCGAACCCCTGATGCGCCTGCCGGACTGGCTCTTCTACGGCGTGCCGGCTCTGCTCTATCTGCTGCTGACGATCTGGGCCATGTGGCATGTGCAGGGCAGCGCCAGCCGGCGCCCGCAGAAGCTGCTGTGGCTGGCGCTGCTGGTGCTGTTCCCGCTGCTCGGGCTGTTCAACTGGCTGGTCATGGGGCCGCGCCGGACGCGCGGCGCGCCCCGTTGATCAGTGTGCCTGCTGGGCGTCGTTGCGCTGGTGGCGGTACACGCTGACGGCCTCGTACACTGCCTTGCGCAGGCGGTTGATGCCGCCGATGGGGCGATGCTCGGGCAGCGCGTGCCAGGGGTTGAAGGAGAGGTTGTCGCAGGCGAGGTTCTTGTCGCGGCTGTCGAAGTCCTGGGCCGGCACCTTGATCGTCGCCACCGTCTCGAACGGCGAGATGTCCTCGCTCCACTCCACGCTGGTGTCCTCGATGGGCATGTAGTAGTTGGCGTTCTGCCGCTGCACCTGCAGGGCGAAGCAGGCCGGTACCCGGTCCAGCGACAGCTGCTGGTACAGGGCGTTGCGCAGGAAGTTGGGCAGGTCGGTGTTCTGCTCCGGCAGCTCATAGGCGGGGCAGCTCGCAGGATCGGGGATCACCCGGTACTTGATGTTGTGCGGGCCGAGCTTGAACGGCGCGATGGAGTTGTAGGTGGCGGCCACCGGGCTGTCCGGTGCCGGCGCCAGGGTCTTCAGGGCGATGATCAGATGGCGGATCTCCCAGGTGCGCGGGTCGAGGGTGGGGAAGAACGCCTGGATCTTCTGGCCGTTGGCCTGGGCGGCGAAGTTCTGCTTGTACTCGGCCACATCGCGCACGAAGAAAACCGGATGGTTGAACATCACGAAGTCCTGGTTGCCGGTCGTGGCCTTGCTGCTCAGCAGCTTGTCGCCGGGCACGTCGAGCAGCTTGATCGCCATGCCGCGGGCGTCGCGGGCGCTGTCGAACTGCGGGTAGGCGTTGCCGTTGGACAGGCGCATCCAGGCCTGCCAGGTCTTGCCCGGTTCGGCCAGCACGCCGTGGCGCAGGCTCTGGTCGAGGCTCGGCAGCACGGTGAACTGCGCCTTCACGCAGCCGTGGGCCTTGGCGTGGGCGTCGCGCAGCACACGGGTGTTGTCGCGGTGCTGTTCGACGATGCGGATGGCATCCTCGATGATGCCCTGGGTCAGGGCCGCCTCGTCCTTGGGAATCTCTTCTTCGGCCGATACTGGGCCGGAGAACTTCCAGGCGTAGTAGGCGGCGCCCAGGCCCCAGCCGAGAGCGCCAACGACCACGAGAGTCAGTAGCAGACGGCCGAGCAGGCGACCGAGCCAGAGCCAGAAGCGTTTGAGCATGGTGGCTTTCCTTTAGTTGTTGTTCTGGCAGCTGGGGCCGGGAGTCCAGGGGCGACTCTCGGCGGGCTTGAGCTGGCTTTCCAGGCGCTCGTCACCCATCACCTTGAGGTATTCGATCAGGGCGAAGCGTTCCTCCGGCTCGAGGAAGCGGCCGATCACTCCCTCGTTGCGGCAGCCGTCGCGGAACTCGTGGCCGCGGTTGCCGTTGCCGGTGACGCTGGTGTCGAACAGGAAGCCGCCGTCGAACTTGCCGGTGAGGAAGCCGGCGCGCTTGGGATCGTACTCGAAGTTGCCGACCCAGAAGCGGGTGTCGCGCTCGACCACCGGCGATAGCACCTGGAACAGGTTGGGCACCGAGCCGTTGTGCAGGAACGGCGGGGTGGCCCAGATGCCGTGCAGCGGGCGGGCCTTGTAGCCGCGCTTCTCCTGCACGCCGATGGCCAGGCCGTAGCCGTCCATGCGCCAGCGTTCGCGTGGCTGGATACCGGCATCGCGGTAGGCGCGGTCTTCCACGTAAGCGGTGACGTAGGCCAGGCCCTTGGCGCTGGAGATGCTGGCGAAGTCGACCTCGTCCAGGCTGGCGCCGAACAGCTTGACATCGAGCTTGGCCAGCTCGGCCTTCTGCCAGCCCAGCTTGCTGATGTCGAAGCGATGGTCGGCGATGTTGTCGGCGGTGGTCGGGTCGGTGCCGACGATGCGGGTCGGCACGATGCGCAGGTGCCATTCCGGATCGCGCGCCGGCGCCAGGCGCTGGTCCCGCGGCACCGGGTCGGGGGCGTGGCAGTAGGCGCAGTTCTCGGCGAACAGGGCGCGGCCCTGGCTGGCCAGCTCCAGGTCGACCTTGCCGAAGATCTCTTCCGGCCAGGTTGGCGGTTTCAGCTGTTTGAGAGTCTCTTCCAAGGTATAGAGGTCGCGCAGGCGCACGCTGGAGGGATAGCGCTGGCTCTCCGGCAGCTTGCTGCCGTTCTCGTCGAACAGGTGCAGGGTGGCGCCGACGCCGAGGGCCTCACCGATGTTGCGTGCCATCGGCTGCATGGCCGAGCCGTTCCACTGCACCCAGTCGAACTTCCAGATATCCCACACCTGCGGGTAGCTGACCGGGGCGTTGGCGACCCGGTAGTTGCTCTCGTCGATGGCGTCGCCGAACACGCTGTTGGCGATGCGGCCGAAGGCATCGGTGCGGCCGAAGCCTTCCTCCGTGGGGTAGAGGCCGCGGTGCCAGTCGTTCATCGCGGTGCCGAGCAGGCGATCGAGCACGGCCTTGAAGTCGTCGCGCAGCTGGCCCTTGTCCCGCTCGTAGTTGTCGCCCAGCACCGTCTTGGCGAAGCGCTTGAACTTGATCGGGTTGTAGTAGGTGAAGGCCATGCTCATGCCCAGCGCCTGACCGAAGCTGCCGCCCCTGAGGGTGGGCACGGTGGAGGCCAGGGAATGCAGGGCGGCGCCGCCGTCGATGCGCACGGCCTGGCCCTTGTAGCGCAGCTCGCCGGTGTGGCAAGCGGCGCAGGTGATGTCCAGGTACTGGATGCCGGTCTCGTCGTCCGGGTGGCGGGCGAAGCCTACCGGCAGGTTGCCTGGGTTGAGTGCGCTGGCTTGTTGGCGCGGGTCGGTGAGGAAGCCGAAGCGAGCCAGGTAGTCGGGGTTGGCGAACTTGTCCTGGGAGAAGGGCAGCTCCAGCGCGGTGAACCACTCATAGCGCAGGCCTTTCACCGTGGTGCCCTGGGGCGTGTAGTAATAGGTCTGGCGCGCCTGCTCGTCCCACTGGCCGAGGTAGTTGACCTGCTCGGGCTTGTCGAACACCGGCAGGTTGGGTCGGGCGATGTAGTAGAGGACGACCGCGAGGGCGGCGAGGGCGAGCAACAGGACGACGATCAGGGCGCGGCGCAGCAATCGCATGTCATCAACATCCGTGTGTGATTTTTTATTGGGTACGTTTATGCCAATACGCAGGGACGATGGCAAGCGGCCATAACACTTGGAAAGGTGCGCAACTCTCTGCCGTTTTTATAGAGAAACGTTCCTAGAAGCTCCCGATTCGCTTGCTAGGGTTTAATTATCTGCGCCAAGCGATTGTTTTACCTGGATATTTCAAAAAATTGGCGCCAAGGATTGGTAGAGTGCGAACCCAGGTCGCTACGCCCCGGCGCCTTTTGGTCGTCGATCCCTGTGTCGAATGCGAGCGCTTGCTGCCGCAACTGCGGGCCGGCGGCTGGCAGGTGCAGAGCTGCAGCCTGGCGGATGCCCAGGACCAGGCCTGCGACGTTGGACTGGTGCGCCTGGCGCCCGAGCATCTGGACAACCCCCAGTACCTGAAGCGTCTGATCAGCCTCAGCGGCACCGAATGGATTGCCGTGCTCAGCCCCGAAACCCTGCAGATGCCCGATGCGGGCAATTTCATCGGCGAGTGGTTCTTCGACTATCACACCCTGCCGTTCGACCTGGAGCGGGTCGGCGTGGCCCTCGGGCGCGCCTTCGGCATGGCGCGTCTGCGTGGCAAGGTCGCCGCCGGCGATGCCGGGCAACACGAGCTGCTGGGCAACAGCCGCAGCGTTGCCGAACTGCGCCATCTGCTGGCCAAGCTGGCACCGCTGAGTGCGCCGGTGCTGATCCGCGGCGAGAGCGGCAGCGGCAAGGAGCTGGTGGCGCGCACCCTGCATCGCCTGTCCCTGCGGGCCGCTGGGGTGCTGATCTATGCCTGCAGCGGCGTGCTGGACGAGCAGGAGCTGTTCGGCTGGGAGCGCACGCCGGGACTGATCGAGCAGGCCGACGGCGGCACCCTGGTGTTCGACGAAGTCAGCGAACTGCCCCTGCGCCTGCAGGCGCGACTGCTGCGCGTGCTACAGGAGATGCGGGTGGAGCGGGGCGGCCAGGCGGTGCCGCTGAATGTGCGGGTGCTGGCCACCAGCCGCTTCGATCTGGAGGCGGCCGTGGCACGCGGCGCCTTCCGCGAAGACCTCTACTACCTGCTCAGCGCGCTGCAGGTGCGCACCACGCCGCTGCGCGAGCGGCGCGAGGACATTTCCTGCCTGGCCGGCTACTTCGCCCGGCGCTATGCGGTGGAGGTCGGCCGCCGCCCGCGCAGCTTCAGCGACCAGGCCATCCGCGCCCTGGCGGACCACGATTGGCCCGGCAACGTACGCGAGCTGGCCACCCGGGTGCGACGCGGCACGGTGCTGACCGAGCAGCGGCAGATCGATGCCGAGGACCTGGGACTGGTCGCCGGTGAGGGCACGGAGGGGCTGTTCAGCAGTCTGGCCGACTATATTCGCCGGGCCGAGCGTCAGGCTCTGCATGACGTGTTGTTGCGCCATGCCGGCAACATGAGCCACGCGGCCAAGGTGCTTGGCATCTCAAGGCCGACCTTCTATCGGCTACTGCACAAGCATCAGCTGCGCTGAGTCGCGCGGGATTTGCCGGTGTCTGTGGATCAGCAGCCGAGGCTGTCGGACTGCCGGTAAAGCGCCAGCAGCTTGCGGGTGATGCTCTGCTGGATGTCGTCGCGCTCGAAGGACGACAGGCGGGTGAGCTTCTGTACCTGCAGGCGATGCAGGTGGATGTAGGGCATCTTCTGGTCGAATTCGCGCAGGTCGCCCTTCATCAGGATCGGCAGGAAGACGTCGTTGATCTTCTTCTGGTTGCTGATGATCTGCGCCAGGGCCTGCTTGAACGGCATGGTCTTGGGCGCCGGGCCGCCATCCTTCATCTGTGTGGTCAGCAGCAGGCCGGGCTTGCCCAGCACCACGCCGGGCAGCACGCAGAGGCCGGTCTTGCGCACCGCCAGCGGGTCGATGCCGTGCAGGGTGTCATGGAAGGCGTAGGGGTTGGGCAGCACCACCATCTTGCGCCCGTAGTCGGTGGGGAAGTGCAGGTTGTAGTTGGTGTACAGCTGGCGGGTCGACTCGGAGTATACGCACAGGCGGTTCTCGAACAGCTTGATGAAGCGCTCGGCCAGCTCGCGGCGAGCGATGCTGTCCAGGTCCCAGATCAGGTCCTGGTTCTGCTGCTGGCCGAGGTTGACCTCTTGGTGCTCCATACTGCTCATCGCCACCTCATACACGGAATTGACCCAACAAACGGTTCAGCTGCCCGGCCAGTTCGCCGAGCTGGCGGCTGGCCTCACTGGAGTGGTCGGCCGCCAGGGCATTTTCATGCGCCAGCGTGGCTGCCTGGGTGACATTGTGGTTGATATCGTCCACCACATGCGACTGTTGCAGGGTGGCACTAGCGATCGAAGCATTCAAGCCCGTCAGATTGCGTAGCGAAGCGGCGATCTGGCTGAGGCTCTCGCCGGCCTGGCGCGCCTGTTCGACGGTCTGCTGCGAGGCCTGGCTGCTGGCGTTGATAACCTTGACCGCGGCCTCGGAGTTGCCCTGCAGGCGCTCGATCATGCCCTGGATCTCCGCCGTGGACTGCTGGGTGCGCTGGGCCAGCATGCGCACTTCGTCGGCCACCACGGCAAAACCCCGGCCCTGCTCGCCGGCCCGCGCCGCCTCGATGGCCGCGTTGAGCGCCAGCAGATTGGTCTGCTCGGCGATGGAGCGGATCACCTCCAGCACGCTGCCGATCTGGGTGCTCTCCTGGGCCAGGCTCTGCATCACCTCTACGGCCTGGCCAATGGTCTCGGACAGCTGGTCGATCTGGCGCAGGCTGCCGTCGATGTTCTGCTGGCCCTGCAGTGCCTGCTGCTCGGCCAGGCGCACCTCGCTGGCGGCGTGCTCGGCGTTCTTCGCCACGTCCTGCACGGCGTAGGACACCTCGTTGATCGCGGTGGCCACCAGCTCCATCTGCTGCGACTGCTGCTGACTGTGCTGCTGGGCGTTGCCGGCGATCTCGCCGAGGGACTGCGAGGCCTGGTTCAGGCTGCCGGCGGCCTGCAGCGATTCGCCGATCACCCCGCGCAGCTTGCCGGTGAAGGCGTTGAAGTGGCCGCCCAGGGCAGTCAGCTCGTCGCGGCCGTGGTTGTCCAGGCTGCGGGTCAGGTCGGCCTCGCCGCTGGCGATGTTGGCCATGGCGCTGACCGCTTCGTCCAAAGGCCGGGCGATGCTGCGGGCGATCAGGATGACCAGTGCCGCCAGCAGCAGGGCGATCACCACCAGGATGCCGACGGCGCGCAGGGCCTGCTCGCGGAACTCGGTCTGCACGTCATCGACATAGATGCCGGAGCCGAGAATCCAGCCCCAGGGCTGGAACAGCTCGACGTAGGAGATCTTCGGCACCGGCTCGTCCGAGCCCGGCTTGGGCCAGCGGTAGTCGACCTGGCCGGAGCCGCTTTTCTTGGCCAGGGCGACCATCTCGTTGAACAGGAACTTGCCGTCCGGGTCCTTCAGGCCGGAGAGGTTCTGCCCCTCCAGCTTGGGGTTGGTCGGGTGCATGACCATTACCGGGGTCATGTCGTTGATCCAGAAGTAGTCGTCCTGGTCATAGCGCAGGCCGCGGATCACCTCCATCGCCTGCTTCTGCGCCTCTTCCCGGGCCAGACCGCCGCTCTCCAGGCCCTGGAAATGCTTGAGCACGCCCATGGCGCTTTCCACCACGTGGCGGGTCTTCAGGGCCTTGGCCTTATACAGGTCGACGTGGATCTGCTGCAGCATCAGCCCGGCCAGGACCAGCAGCATGACGATGGACGACAGCAGGATCAGCCACAGGCGGCGGCTGATGGGGAGGGTGCGCAGACTGCTCATGGAAGACGACTCCGGTTTCTTGTTATCGCTACTAGCTAATAGCCAGTCTAGAAGCTGCGCCATTAACCGTTGGCCAGGCAGCGCGGCAAGGGGCTATCTGGTAGCATGCCCGCCGTTTTCTGCCTGCTTCATTCAGGCGCCAATTCTGTTATCGGCCGTTTCACGGAAAGGGCCAGCTCGAGGTAATTCATGGATTTGTGGACAGCCCTGCAGGTACTGATTCTAGGCGTCGTCGAGGGGCTGACCGAGTTCCTGCCGATCTCCAGTACCGGCCACCAGATCATTGTTGCCGATCTGCTCGGCTTCGGTGGCGAGCGGGCGATGGCCTTCAACATCATCATCCAGCTCGGTGCGATCCTGGCGGTGATGTGGGAATACCGCCGCAAGATCCTCATCACCGTGTTCAATGTGCCGCGCCAGCGCGAGGCGCAGCGCTTCACCGCCAACCTGCTGATCGCCTTCCTGCCGGCCGTGGTGATCGGCGTGGCCTTCTCCGATCTGATCCACGAGTACCTGTTCAACCCCATCACCGTGGCCGCAGCCCTGGTGATCGGCGGCGTGGTGATGCTCTGGGCCGAGCAGCGCCCGCATGAGGTCACGGTGGAAGAGGTGGATGACATGACCTGGAAAGAAGCCCTGAAGATCGGCTTCGCCCAGTGCCTGGCGATGATCCCCGGCACCTCGCGCTCGGCCTCCACCATCATCGGTGGCCTGCTGTTCGGCCTGTCGCGCCGCGCCGCCACCGAGTTCTCCTTCTTTCTGGCCATGCCGACCATGGTCGGCGCCGCCGTCTACTCCGGCTACAAGTACCGCGACCTGTTCCAGCCCGGCGATCTGCCGGTGTTCGCCCTGGGCTTCGTGGTGTCGTTCGTGTTCGCCATGATCGCCGTGCGCGGCCTGCTCAAATTCATCGCCAACCACAGCTACGCGCTGTTCGCCTGGTACCGCATCGGCTTCGGCCTGCTGATCCTGGCCACCTGGCAGTTCAGCCTGATCGACTGGAGCAGCGCCCAGGCGCACTGAGGCTGGATATGGAGCGGCGCGGCACGCTGAAAAGCTGGAACGATGCCAAGGGGTTCGGCTTTATCCAGCCCGAGGGCGGTGGCGAGCAGCTGTTCGTGCATATCTCCGCCATGCGTGGCGATAGCCGGCCCGAGGTCGGCGACGCGGTGGTCTATGTCGCCGCTAGCGATGCCCAGGGCCGACCGCGGGCCCAGCATATGCGCCACGCCGGGCTGAGCCTGGATCGACCGGCCATTCGCCGCAAGCCCACGGAGTCGGCCCAATCCTCCAGAGCTGCCGCTGCGAAGAGCGCCCGTCCGGCGCGCGGCGAGCGTCCGCCGCAGTCGGGCATTCAGCAATTGCCGTTCAAGCTGCTGGTGCTGGCTGTGCTGTGCGTGCTGCCGCTCTGGGGCGGCCTGGTGCTGCTGGAGCGTGGGTTGGTCTGGGTGCTGCTGGCCTATCCGCTGGTCAGCCTGTTCAGCTTCTGCCAGTACTGGCTGGACAAGCAGTCCGCGCAGAAGGGCCGTTGGCGCACCCCGGAGAACAGCCTGCATATCGCCGAGCTGCTCGGCGGCTGGCCCGGTGCCCTGGTGGCGCAGCAGGTGTTCCGCCACAAGACGCGCAAGGCGTCCTTCCAACTGGTGTTCTGGGCCATCGTTGCGCTGCACCAGGCTTTCTGGATCGACCAGCTGGCGCTGGGCGGCCGCTACCTCGGCCACCTGTTGCCGCTCTAGTCGAGCAGCAAACCCGCCTGGCGAATCTTCGGCAGCTTGCGCACCACCAGCTGGTGGGAGCGCTGCAGGCACTCGCGCAGCTCATCGTCACCAAGAGGGAAGGGCGGCGCCATGCTGATCCAGTGGGCGCGCGCCAGGTACGGAGCGGGGTGGATGCCCGGCCGATCGACGTAGCCGAGGAACAGCTCCGCCTCGACCTTGAACGCCAGCCGCTCGCCCATGAAGTCGAGGATGGCGAACATTTTATTGCCCGCTATTGAGAACACCCGGTTGCTGCCCCATTTAAGATCCTCGCGGGCGCCGGGCAGGCTCAGGCAGTACACGGCGATCTGTGCGTTGGTCATCAGGCTTCATCTCTCTGGCTGAACCGCGGCTACCCTAGCAGAGTCGCGTCGCCTCTATGCAAAGGAGTTCCACCCATGTCGCTCTCCCTCTACCAGGCCTCCGTGCCGCAATTCGTGCGCATGTTCGGCAACCTGTCGGCCATCCTCGACAAGGCCGCGGCCTATGCCGAAGCCAAGAAGATCGACCCCAGCGTGCTGCTCAACGCGCGCCTGGCGCCGGACATGCACCCGCTGACCCGCCAGGTGCAGATCGCCAGCGACGCGGTCAAGGGCTGCGCCGCGCGCCTGGCCGGGGTAGATGTGCCGAGCTTCGCGGACACCGAGAGCAGCTTCGCCGACCTGCAGGCGCGCATCGCCAAGACCCTGGACTTCATCAAGAGCCTGAGCCCCGAGCAGATCGACAGCGGCGCGAGCCGCGAGATCGTCCTCAAGTTTCCCGGCGCCGAGCTGAAATTCAGCGGCCCGGACTACCTGCTTCACTTCGTGCTGCCCAACTTCTATTTCCACGTCACCACGGCCTACGCCATCCTGCGCCACAACGGCCTGGACGTCGGCAAGATGGATTACCTGGGCCGCGTCTGATCCGCCCAGCCATGAAAAAGCCCCGCATTGCGGGGCTTTTTCGTTACGGCGCTGGCGTCAGACGAAGATGCCCTGGCTGCGCAGGTAGTCGTCGTAGGTGCCGCTGAAGTCGGTCACGCCGTTCTCGCTCAGCTCGATGATGCGGGTGGCCAGGGAGCCGACGAACTCGCGGTCGTGGCTGACGAAGATCAGCGTGCCGGGGTAGTTCTCCAGCGCCAGGTTGAGCGCCTCGATGGATTCCATGTCGAGGTGGTTGGTCGGCTCGTCCATCACCAGCACGTTGGGCTTCTGCAGGATCAGCTTGCCGAACAGCATGCGCCCCTGTTCACCACCGGAAATCACCTTCACCGACTTCTGGATCTCGTCGTTGCTGAACAGCATACGGCCCAGGGTGCCGCGGATGGTCTGCTCGCCCTGGGTCCACTGGCCCATCCAGTCGAACAGGCTGACGTCGTCTTCGAAGTCATGGGCGTGGTCCTGGGCGTAGTAGCCGACCTCGGCGCTCTCGGTCCACTTGACTTCACCGGCATCCGGCGCCAGCTCGCCGACCAGCGTGCGCAGCAGGGTGGTCTTGCCGATGCCGTTGGGGCCGATGATGGCCACGCGCTCGCCGGCCTCGACCTGGAAGCTGAAGTTCTTGAACAGCACCTTGTCGTCGAAGGCCTTGGACACCTTTTCGATGGTCACGGCCTGGCGGTGCAGCTTCTTGTTCTGGTCGAAGCGGATGAACGGGCTGACGCGGCTGGACGGCTTGACCTCGGCCAGCTGGATCTTGTCGATCTGCTTGGCGCGCGAGGTGGCCTGCTTGGCCTTGGAGGCGTTGGCCGAGAAGCGGCTGACGAAAGTCTGCAGCTCGGCGATCTGCGCCTTCTTCTTGGCGTTGTCGGCCAGCAGCTGCTCGCGCGACTGGGTGGCGGCAGTCATGTACTCGTCGTAGTTGCCCGGGAACAGGCGCAGTTCGCCGTAGTCCAGGTCAGCCATGTGGGTGCAGACCGAGTTGAGGAAGTGGCGGTCGTGGGAAATGATGATCATGGTGCTGTTACGCGCCGTGAGGATGTTTTCCAGCCAGCGGATGGTGTTGATATCCAGGTGGTTGGTCGGCTCGTCCAGCAGCAGCACTTCCGGATCTGAGAACAGCGCCTGGGCCAGCAGCACGCGCAGCTTCCAGCCCGGAGCCACTTCGCTCATCGGGCCGAAGTGCTGTTCCAGCGGAATGCCCAGGCCGAGCAGCAGTTCGCCGGCGCGGGATTCGGCGGTGTAGCCGTCCATCTCGGCGAACTCGCCTTCGAGTTCGCCCACCTTCATGCCGTCTTCTTCGCTCATCTCCGGCAGCGAGTAGATGCGGTCGCGCTCGGCCTTGACCTTGTACAGCTCCTCGTGGCCCATGATCACGGTATCGATCACGGTGAAGTCTTCGTAGGCGAACTGGTCCTGGCGCAGTTTGCCCAGGCGCACGTTCGGCTCCAGCATCACCTGGCCGCCGGAAGCCTCCAGATCGCCGCCGAGGATCTTCATGAAGGTCGACTTGCCGCAACCGTTGGCACCGATCAGGCCGTAGCGGTTGCCGTTGCCGAACTTGACGGAAACGTTCTCGAACAGCGGCTTGGCGCCGAACTGCATGGTGATGTTGGCGGTGGAGATCACGGCGGTATTCCTGAAGAGACGGGCGCTTGCGCGCAAAAGGGCGCGATTGTAGCGGTTTCCCGTCGATAGGGCAGCCATGATCGGCCGACCGGGGTTTCCCCCGGTCGGCCTGTGGCCTCAGTAGCGCAGTTTGGCGCTCCAGTCGTCGTACACGGCCGGCTGTTTCAGTTGCACGCGGAATTGCTCGGCCTCGGCGGGGGTGCCGGTCCACAGGTACAGGTGGTCCTTCCAGCTGCCCGAGGTCCAGCGCAGCAGGTAGTAGTCGCTGCCGCGCACAGTGTCGCGGTCGAGTAGGCGCACCAGATCGCCATCGGCCAGGCAGCCGCTGGGCTTGCCCGGCAGCTCGATGCGCAGCTGGTTGGAGGAATCACCGGCCTTGGGGTAGTAGGCATAGTTGCCGCCGCCACCGCCCAGCCACCAGTTCAGCCAGTGGTCACGGTGGCGCACCGATTCGATCTCCAGGTAATCGCCGCTGCGGATGCAGAAGCTCACCGGATAGTGCCAGTTGCGCAGGCTGAACAGGCTCTCGGCCTCGCTGCCGTCGCCGTTGACGCGTAACCAGTCCGTGGCCTTGCTGGCGCCGGCACGCAGGGTCTTGCCGTTGCTCTGGCTGCGCAGGGTGACCTGGCCGTAGCGGTTTTCCCGCGGTTTGGCGGCGCGGGTCGGTGTGCTGGCTTCAGCGCGGGTGAAGGCGGCGACTGGCGAGTGGTCGGAATAGTCCTGGAACTGCCAGGTGGCGCCGGCCTGGGTCACGCTCCAGCGCGGCGACGGGGTGTCCAGCGCCTGGTTGTGCCAGTAGCTTGGCTGGCCGTGGTGGCGTGAGACGAAGATGTAGTCCAGGTACTCCGGCGCGTGGTTGGGGTACTGATAGCTGGCGATGCCATTGCGCCGGGTGTCGAAGGTGGTGTCGCTGCCGGCGAAGCTGTCCGGCGCGTGCACCTGCAGGCGTTCGAGCAGGTCGCGGTATTCGGCGCTGTCGCGGATCACGTTGAAGTCGCCACCGATGAACAGCACTTCGTTCGCGGCTATGCCCTTGCTCTCGATAAAGGTGCGCATCTCGTCGAACTGGCTAGCGCGCACCGCCGTGCCCTTGCCGTCCGGGCAACCGGTATCGGCGGCCTGGGCATGGGTGCCAATCACGTGCAGCGGCTGGCCGTTGCGGTCGAGGCGGGCGTAGATGAAGCCCTTGTTGGAGAAGTAGTCGGCGCCGCAACCCTGGGCGTAGACGTATTGCACGCGTTCGACAATCGGCCAGCGGCTGACGATGGCGACGCCGCCATCTTCCGGCGTGGTGTCTGAATAGGCGCCGAGCGTGGCGTCCCAGCCATTGCGCGAGCGGCCGAGGATCGGGGTCTGGTGCGGGTACTCGCTCTTCAGTCCATCCAGCAGGATGGCGGCAGCGGGGTTGTCGAACAGCTCGTTGAGGATCACGGCGTCCTGGCCTTTCATATAGTCGGCCTGGGCGATCAGCCTGGCGCGCTCCTCCTGACCCCAACCGGGTTTGATCGTGCTGGGCAGGAAGAACACGTTGTGGGCCAGCAGCTTGTACTGGTCGTTGGGTGCTGCCGATAACGGCGCGGCGAGATGGAGTAGGGCGAGGGTGCAGCAGGCGAGCGTGGTGTACTTCATCCTGAAGGCTCCTGGATGGCCTTTACGGCCTCTTGTTGGTGGCGTTCCCGGTCTCTGGAATAGACCAGAAGCCCGAAGAATCCTGGAGCACTGTTACAGTTTTGCAAGGCGGACAAGAAAGGTCCGTGACAGAGCTGTTGCACTGGTCGATGGCTTTGGCCTAGACCAAGGCTGCTGTTGCAGAGCTTCGCAGGCGCCGCCGGACAGGCTATAAGGCAAACCCACAGATGTTTTCGTGAGCCCGTACTTGCTCGATTACTCCGCTTATCTCGGCCTGTTTCTTTCCGCGTTCGGTGCCGCCAGCCTGCTGCCGCTGCAGTCGGAAGCCGTGCTGGTCGGGCTGTTGCTCGGCGGTGGGCATTCGACGCTCGGTCTGCTGCTGGCGGCGAGCCTCGGCAATATCCTAGGCTCGGTGCTGAACGCCGCGCTCGGCCGTGGCATCGAGCGCTTCCACGGGCGCCGCTGGTTCCCGGTTAGCGAGGCGCGGCTGGAGCGAGCCAAGGCCACCTACCGGCAATACGGGCGCTGGTCGCTGCTGCTGAGCTGGGTGCCGATCATTGGCGACCCACTGACTCTGGTGGCCGGGGTGATGCGCGAGCCCTGGTGGAGTTTTCTGCTGCTGGTCGGCCTGGCCAAGGTCGGGCGCTACCTGGTGCTGGCGGCCATCACGCTTGGTTGGGCCGCATCCGGCTGGGGCTGAGGTCACTCGCGGTAGAACACCTGGATCAGGTGGTAGCCGAACTGGGTCTTCACCGGGCCATGCACTTCGCGCAACGGCTTCTTGAAGATCACCTGGTCCACGGCGCGGACCATCTGCCCCGGGCGTACTTCGCCCAGGTCGCCACCTTTCTTGCCCGAGGGGCAGGTGGAGTACTTCTTCGCCAGCACGTCGAAGGCTTCGCCGGCGGCGATGCGCTTCTTCAGTGCCGCCGCTTCCGCCTCGGTCTTCACCAGAATATGGCGGGCCATTGCCTTGGGCATGATCGGTTCCTCAATTTGCGAGGGCGCTATTGTGCCAGCATTCCTTGCGCCATCAGAATGGCGTCATTTTTCAGGCTGCTATTGGCCGGAAACGCGGGCCGACTTGGCCTAACTTGATTACTCCACACCGATGGAAGCGCGCCCCATGGACCTCACTCAGATGCTGAAAATCCTGTCCAGCCAGGACGGATCCGACCTCTACCTGTCCACCGGGGCGCCGCCCTGCGCCAAGTTCAACGGGGTGCTCAAGCCGCTCAGCCAGGAGCCGCTCAAGCCGGGAGACGTGGCCGCCATCGCGGCCGGGGTGATGGATGAGCTGCAGCGCGCCGATTTCGAGAAGGAGCTGGAGATGAACCTGGCCATCTCCGTGCCCAACGTCGGTCGCTTCCGCATCAACATCTTCAAGCAGCGCAACGAGGTCTCCATCGTCGCGCGCAACATCAAGATGGAGATTCCCAAGTTCGAGGACCTCAAGCTGCCCGAGGTGCTGCTCAAGACGGTGATGGAGAAGCGCGGCCTGGTGCTGTTCGTCGGTGGCACCGGCTCGGGCAAGTCCACCTCCCTGGCGGCACTGATCGACTACCGCAACCGCAACAGCGGCGGCCACATCATCACCATCGAAGACCCGGTGGAGTACGTGCACCGGCACAAGAAATCGATCATCAACCAGCGCGAAGTGGGCGTGGACACCCGCAGCTTCCACGCCGCGCTGAAGAACACCCTGCGTCAGGCGCCGGACGTGATCCTGATCGGCGAGATCCGCGACCGCGAGACCATGGAGCATGCCCTGGCCTTCGCCGACACCGGCCACCTGGCCATCTCCACCCTGCACGCCAACAACGCCAACCAGGCGCTGGACCGCATCATCAACTTCTTCCCCGAAGAGCGCAGGCCTCAGCTGCTCAACGACCTGGGCAACAACCTCAAGGCCTTCGTCTCCCAGCGTCTGGTCAAGACGGTCGACGGCAAGCGCCGCGCCGCCGTTGAGGTGCTGCTCGGTACGCCGACCATTCGCGACCAGATCAAGCGCGGCGATTTCTCCGAGATCAAGGAGACCATGGAGAAATCGAAGAACCTCGGCATGCAGACCTTCGACCAGGCACTGATCGACCTGGTCCACGACGGCAGCATCGACGAGGAGGAGGCAGTGAAGAACGCCGACTCGGCGAACAACGTGCGCCTCAAGCTCAAGTTGTACAAGGACAACCCGGCCGCGCCGCAGGCTGCTGCGCCAGTCCCTACTCCCGAGGCCGCACCGGTCGCAGCTCCGGCCAACTGGGCAATGGAGCTAAAACTGGAGGATATCGAGGAAGAGGCTCCGCCAGAGGATCCGGGGCGCCAGGGCCTCTGACGGCGTCTGGGCATAAAAAAGGGCAGACCAGGGGCTGCCCTTTTTCATGGGTGCCGATCAGTACGGGCAGTTCTGGCGATACTCGGAAATGGCCAGGTCGCCTTCGTGGTTCGGGCCGCAGAGGAACTGGCTGTAGCGGCTATCGAAGTCGATGAAGCGCTTCATCCAGGCGATGCCGTACATGCCCAGCAGGTCTTCGTTGGGATAGCCGGAGTTCGCGCAGAAATGCGAGCCGCCGTAGATCTCCAGGAAGGCCTTTGGCGTGCTGGCCGGGATCCGGTTGTAGAACGGCGAGGCATGCTGGGCCACCGGAGCGACGGTGTCGGCGCTGCAGGCAAGGATCAGCGCCGGAGTCTTGATGGTGTTGAAGGCGTTGCTGCCGGAGTACCAGGGAGCCTGAGGAATGATGGCATTGATCGAGCGCTGGGTGGACAGCTTGAGCGAGCCGCCGCCGCCCATGGACCAGCCGATGGCGCCCAGGCGGGTGCTATCGATCTTGTTGTAGAGCGGGCTGGACGAGCTGCCGCTCTGGGCGATCAGGTAGTCCAGCGCTTCGCTGAGCTGAGAGGCGCGGCTATCCGGCTGGTCGTAGATGGTCTCGGTGTTCATGGTCATCACCACGAAACCATGGGAGGCGAGGCGCGGGCCCCACCATTCGATGCTGCTTTCGTAGGAGAGATAGCCGGGGATGACGGCGATGGCGCCCATTTTCCCGGTGGTGTTGGTTGGGTAATACACGGTGCTGTCGCCAAAGCCCTTGAGGAAGCCGGACACCGAGAACCTGGCCGTGGTGAAGGGGCCGGTTGAGGCCTTCAGCGCGTTAGCCGTTGGTGCCGGGCCCCGGGTGCAGTTGCTGCAGGGCGCGGAGGGGCCGGGGGCGGAAAAGGCATAAGTGCTCGCCAATAGCGTGGCGGCCATCACTATGGCCTTGGCAGTCGTTACTTTGATTCCCATGTCATTACCTCGTTTGTTTTGTTGTTACGTCATGACGATTGGTTTCGGCTTATTTGCAAGCGCGGCTGGAAACTAACAACGAGGAAGTTGCGCAACAACAATCGAGTCGTCCCGATTCATACAAGAAATGCAGTGTTGAGAAATTGATGGCGCTGTGTCGTATGTGCGCTGAATGGCCTGGTTGCCTCGGTGCCTAGGAATGGCGCGCGTCAGTAGAGCCGTGTAGCTCCTGAGTATTAGTGCAGCTCTGTTTGTCACTCTTTAGGCTGCATTTATATGTGTTGCAAGAGTGTCCGGTAATCGTCTCGTTGACAGCTTTCAGTAATAAAACAAACTTGCCATCTGGAATCTGGTCGCATGTTTCTACTCGTTAAAAGAGCACTCTCAAATGCCCACCGAGCGAAACGCATTGCCTGCACTGGTGTATGTCTCGAACCGACGCTACCTGTATCTGGGGCGCGGCCGCCTACCTATCCGCGACCTGCATTCGGGAGCGGCGTCCTTGCTTGTCTGTCTGGAGGGGGAGGTGCGCTTTCGCACGCCGGGTGATGAGTTGTGGCTCAGCAGCGCCAGCGTTCTGATTCCCGCGGGCAGCCGCATTGCCATCGACAACCGCGACGCCGTGCTGGCGGCCTGCTATCTGGATGCGGCCAGGCCCGACTTCGCGGTGTTGCGCCGACAGATGGCGGCGACCTGCCAGGGCATTCACTATCACCACCGGCAGGCTCGCTACCTGGTGGAGACACTGACCAACCTGCGTGACGAGGCGCCGGGCTACACCGAGGCCCAGCAGCGTGTCGAGACCATGATCTATCGGGGCACTGGTGCGCCGCTGCCACAGGTTGATCCAAGGGTGGTTCGAGTGGTCGAGCGGCTGCGCGGCAATGCTGCGCTCAATACTTCGGTCGGCGCTTTGGCAGCTGAGGTGGGGCTCTCCGAGTCCGGGCTGACCAAGCTATTCGCCCTGCAGGTGGGGGTACCGTTACGCAGGCACCGGCTCTGGTATCGACTGCTCGATTTCGTCAGGCTCAGCCTGGCTGGGGTTCCTGCCGCGGAGGCAATCAGGCTTGCAGGATTCAGCGATGCGGCACATCTGTCCCGCTGCTACAGCGGGTTCTTCGGCGTCCATCATTCCTACGCCTTCTCGCACAAGACACATGTCCACTACATCACGCCTGCCGAACGCGGCGCAGGCGATTCTCCATGTCACCGACTTCTGCCGGTAACTACAGTGCGCTTAAGAAGCCCGGTTTGATGGTGGTGAGCGATCTCTTGCGCTTGAACATAACGATTAAGCTAACGGGCGGCCAAAAGCGCAGCTTTTGGACGTCCAGCGAACGGAGTGAGCGGCAGTTGAGCGCATTGTTAGAGAACTGCACGCGGTAATTTTTGTAAATATCCGAAGGCGGACGCCAAGGAGAACATAAAGGCAAACCTTATAATGGCCAACGCTGAGAAGCCAAGCTGTGAAATTTTCTCTTGCACCCCATAGGTTTGAGCTGAAATCAGAGCTATTCCGATTAGGCAGAAAATGAATCCATAAAACGCACCAGCGATAGCACCATTTTTGAGTGGGGAAAATTTAGATTTGTATCCAGTGACAAAGCCGCCAGCTAACCATGGAAGGTTATAGATAGCTTCTAGCATGAAGTCTGCAAGGTGGCTGCCCAGTGTGATTTTGACAAGCTTAACGACCAGGAATGCAATCGCTGCTGCGGCCAGCCCAAGTAGTATCGGGTTACGTTCCATGTTTTTCTCTAACGATTAAGCTAACGGGCGTCCAACGTTTGGTTAAGGGGCCGGCTTTAGCCGGTCCCGAGTGAGCGAAGCGAACGATCTTGAACCGATTGTTAGGCATTACTCTCTCTCCAAGACTATATCTCTTGTGAGTTCATCATACCCAGTAGCTTCATAGCTTGCTGACTTGAACCCTGGCGCACTAATTGTGATAGTGCAGGCGATTTTTATAGCTGCGAAGGGTATCGGCGTCCAAACGCGCAGTTCTCCGACAGAGTATGTGCCATCTTCATCGGTTTCTGTTGTTTCTGAACTGGATTCAAGTTGGCTGTGTTGAAGCACTATGGTTGCCGAGACTGGGTTCCCCTCAGAGTCTGTTACCCTTCCTTTTGCTTGAGGGCTTACGGCTATATTTATACAGCCTGATAACAGCAGGGCGCAGACGCTTAGTATGAGTTTATTCATGAGTATCCCGCATAGTGCCTAACGATTAAGCTAACGGGCAGACAAAAGCGCAGCTTTTGGCTGTCCAGCGAGCGAAGTGAGCGACAGTTGAGCGCATTGTTATGCGCTTTTCGCTGAGTTGTTTTGTTTGTATAGGTAAATGCATACGCCTGCTAGAACTGCTATAGCAATTGAATAGCCGCCAACCATGACGATTGATACAGATTGGAAGGCGGATTGAAAGGTAGTGTTCTCTGCCTGCATTATGAAGTAGATAGTTCCGAAGCTAGCCCCGGAGATTATGCTGCAAATTAAAGCACCTGCGTAGCTAAGCAAAATGAGTAATTGGCCCTTCAGTTTATTGCTTTTGAAGGTTAGTAATGTGGCAAAGAAAAGCCATGATACGAGTGCCGCACTAGAGAAAAGCCCAAGGCTCATGGCCCAATAGTGCAACTCACGATCTCCCACTGGCGAGGTATAGATGGCCAGAAGGGTGGTGAATGCTGCAATTCCGCCGGTGATGATGAGGTTGGCTGAGCGCATTACTTTCCTTAGTGCGTAACGTTTGGTTAAGGGGCCGGCTTTAGCCGGTCCCGAGTGAGCGAAGCGAACGGCTTGAACCAGTTGTTATGGCTACTTCTTTATGAACTCGAATTTTGTTTTTCCAGCAGCCATCCAGTGTTCAAGCTTCTGCTCGGAAGGGTCAAGCATTTCGATGTTTTTGCCGAGTGCTTGCCCTAGATCATGCAGGTAATCTATTGCTGACTTCACTGTTTCTGAAAGATATGTGAGAAATCTCTTCATATCTGGAGGGTATATTAAGTCCGTTTCTGAATCGAAGAGTTGGTGGCTGCCATCAGGGTTGACATATGTGTTTATAGCGGTTTCTAGCACGAACAAATTGAATGCAAAAATTGTATTGCTCTCATCTGAGTCTTTGAGCAGGTACCTTAGCTCCGGTTTCCACTCGATAGATTTTTGAATTAATTCTTGCTTGATATGTCCGATAAATTTATTTCGCAGGTATTTAGCAAATTTATAATTTTTCTCAAAGGCTCTGTATTTCTCAGAAAGAACTCGATGCTCTTTGTAGACTTCTCTGATGGTGACTTCAAAATCGACCAGGTTTGATACCGTTAAGAGTGCTTGCTTCACGAGCAGCATGCTGCTCATGTTTTTGAATCCATTCTCTGAAAGCTGCTGATCTATCTCTTTTAGATCAGCCTTCAGGAGCTTGGATTTGATGAATTGCTCCATGGCGGTATTACCATAACTAGTGTTTATACGACATGCCTTGGTCTAGGCATGATGTCCTTATCTGGGTGTTATGTCTGTATCTAGGCATTCCGATATCCATATCTAGGCATCCCTGTGGATAATCCTTTCCTGCAACCCCAGCCGCTCTACCTCGTCTGAGGCGATAAGCCAGACAAGGTTGTCCCGGTGCCATTTGCCGCCTGCGCTTTTGACCAGACGCTGCAGGTCGGTCTCGTGCCGGTGGATGCGTAGCGCGACGTTGGTGGCGGAGGAGGCTGTGAAGGTGGAGGGGCCAGGCTGGCCTTTGATCAGGGCGTACTTCTGCTCGACGATGAGCTCGACCGTGGTGTAGTGGGTGCGGGTCTTGCGGTCGAGGCGGTAGCGCACGGCGACGAGTTTATCGCCGTAGCGTTCTTGTAGGAGCTTGGTGCCAGGCTTTCCGGGCTTGAGGGTTTTGACAACGTCCATATTGTCACCGAGGTGGGGCTGCGAGAGTTGCAGTCTGCCCCAGTGCTGCTGTCCTGCTCAAGCCGGCGGCGGAGCGGGGCGCCGCCGGTTTCGCGGGTGCAGCTTAGCCTTGCAGTTCGGCCAGGTCGCGGTACAGCTCCAGCGCCTGCGGGTTGGCCAGGGCGTCGGTGTTTTTCACCGGCTTGCCGTGCACCACGTTGCGTACCGCCAGCTCGACGATCTTGCCGCTGATGGTGCGCGGGATGTCGGCCACGGCGACGATCCGGGCTGGCACATGACGTTGGGTGGTGTTGTCGCGGATTACCGAGCAGATGCGCTGCTTGAGCTCGTCATCCAGCACCACGCCTTCACGCAGACGCACGAACAGCACCACGCGCACGTCGCCTTGCCATTCCTGGCCGATGGCGATGGACTCCAGCACTTCCTCGACCTTTTCCACCTGGCGGTAGATCTCGGCGGTGCCGATGCGCACGCCACCGGGGTTGAGCACGGCATCCGAGCGGCCATGGATGACCAGACCGCCGTGCTCGGTCTCCTCGGCATAGTCGCCATGGGCCCAGACGCCGGGGAAGGTGTCGAAGTAGGCGCTGCGGAATTTCTCGCCGTCGGCGTCGTTCCAGAAGCCCACCGGCATGGAGGTGAAATGCCTGGCGCAGACCAGCTCGCCTTTCTCGCCGATCACCGCCTTGCCGGCGTCGTCCCATACCTGCACGTCCATGCCCAGGCCCTTGCACTGCAGCTCACCGCGCCACACCGGCAACACCGGGTTGCCGAGGGCGAAGCAGGAAACGATGTCGGTGCCGCCGGAGATGGAGGACAGGCAGACATCGCGCTTGATGTCGCGGTAGACGTACTCGAAGCTCTCGTGGGCCAGCGGTGAGCCGGTCGAGAGGATGGCCTTCAGGCGGTTCAGCTTGTGCGTCTCGCGCGGCTTGGCGCCAGCCTTTTCCAGGGCGGCGATGAACTTGGCACTGGTGCCGAAGATGCTGATTTTCTCGGCGTCGATCAGGTCGATCAGGCGCTCGGCACCCGGGTGGAACGGCGAGCCGTCGAACAGCACCAGGGTGGCGCCCAGGGCCAGGCCCGAGACCAGCCAGTTCCACATCATCCAGCCGCAGGTGGTGTAGTAGAACAGGGTGTCGTCGGCATGCAGGTCGGTGTGCAGCCCCAGTTCCTTGACGTGCTGCAGCAGGGTGCCGCCGGCGCCATGGACGATGCACTTGGGCACGCCGGTGGTGCCGCTGGAGTAGAGGATGTACAGCGGCTGCTCGAACGGCACTGGGGTGAACTGCGGCTCGCCGCCGGCCTGGTAGAAGTCGCCCCACAGCGCCACAGGCGCGACCGTCTTGAAGTCGCCCTGCTGGGCGTTCGGGTTGGAGTAGGGCACCACCACCAGCTGCTGCAGGCTGGGCAGGCGCTCGAGGATTTCGTTGAGCTTGGGCGTCAGGTCGAGGTTCTTGCCGGCGTAGCGGTAGCCGGCGGCGGCGATCAGCACCTTGGGTTCGATCTGGCCGAAGCGGTCGATCACGCCTTGGGTGCCGAAGTCCGGCGAGCAGCTTGACCAAGTGGCGCCGAGGCTGGCGGTGGCGAGCATGCCGACCAGGGTCTGCCAGGTGTTGGGCATGAACGCGGCGACGCGATCGCCAATGCCGACGCCGGCGGCCTTGAGGCTGCGCTGCAGGCCGGCGACATGGGCGGCCAGCTCGGCATAGCTGAGCTGCTCGCGCGAGCCATCCTCACCGATGGCGACCAGCGCCGGGTGATCATCACGGCGGCGCAGCAGGTGTTCGGCGAAGTTCAGGGTGGCGCCAGGGAACCAGTGGGCGCTGGGCATGGCGGCGCCTTCGCGCAAAACGGCCTCGGGCTGGGCGGTGAAGCGCACCTCGAAGAAGTCGACGATGGCCTGCCAGAACGCTTCGCGCTCGCCCACGCTCCAGGCATGCAGGGCCGGGTAGTCGGCCAGTTGCAGGCCGTGGCGCTGGTTGACGAAGAGGCGGAAGGCATCCATGCGGGTAGCGGCGATGCGTTCGGCGGAGGGGGTCCAGAGCGGTGCGATCATCGGGTCGATCCTGACTTCTTTATGTGTCGATTGTAGGTTACGGAGTTACTGGGCTAGCCAGCCGCCGTCCATGTTCCAGGCGGCGCCGCGTACCTGTTCGGCGGCGTCGCTGCAGAGGAACAGGGCCAGCGCGCCGAGCTGTTCGGGGGTGACGAACTCCAGCGACGGCTGCTTCTCGGCCAGCAGGTTATGGCGTGCCTGATCGAGGCCGCCGGCCGCGGCGGCGCGGTCGTTGATCTGCTTCTGTACCAGCGGGGTCAGCACCCAGCCGGGGCAGATGGCGTTGCAGGTGACGCCCGTGGTGGCGGTTTCCAGCGCCACGCTCTTGGTCAGGCCGACCAGGCCGTGCTTTGCCGCCACGTAGGCACTCTTGCCGGCCGAGGCCGCCAGGCCGTGGGCCGAGGCGATGTTGATGATTCGCCCCCAGTTGCGCGTGCGCATGCCTGGCAGCGCCAGGCGCGTGGTGTGGAAGGCGGAGCTGAGGTTGATGGCGATGATCGAATCCCAGCGTTCCACCGGGAATTCCTCCACCGGCGCGACGTGCTGGATGCCGGCGTTGTTGACCAGGATGTCGACACCGCCGAACTGTTCCTCGGCGAAGCGCACCAGGGCCTCGATCTCCGCGGGCTTGCTCATGTCCGCCGGGTGGTGACGCACCTGGCCGCCGTGGGCGGAGACGGCTGCAATGGCCGCCTCCACGTCGCCGAAGCCGTTGAGCACCAGGTTGGCGCCGGCTTCGGCTAGCTTGAGGGCTATCCCTAAGCCAATGCCGCTGGTGGAGCCGGTAACCAGGGCGGTCTTGCCTTGCAGATTCATGTGCTTCTCCTGTTGCACGGGCCGCCTCGGCGGCCCGGTCGCGGGCTACACCCGCCCTACGGTTAGACGATGCCGGTGGCGTAGAACACGCCGATCACGACGAACACGGCCAGGGTCTTGATCAGGGTAATACCGAAGATGTCCTTGTACGCCTCGCGGTGGGTCAGGCCGGTGACTGCCAGCAGAGTGATCACCGCGCCGTTGTGCGGCAGGGTGTCCATACCGCCGGAGGCCATCGAGGCCACGCGGTGCAGCACTTCCAGCGGGATATTGGCGGCGTTGGCGGCGGCGATGAAGGTATCGGACATGGCCGCCAGGGCGATGCTCATGCCGCCCGAGGCCGAACCGGTGATGCCGGCCAGCAGGGTGACGGTGACCGCCTCGTTGACCAGCGGGTTGGGGATGCTCTTCAGCGCATCGGCCAGCACCAGGAAGCCGGGCAGGGAGGCGATCACCGCGCCGAAGCCGTATTCCGACGCGGTGTTCATCGACGCCAGCAGCGCGCCGCCGACCGCGGTCTTGGTGCCTTCGGCGAGCTTGACCTTGATCGCGCGGAAGCCGCAGATCAGCACCAGCAGAATGCCCAGCAGCAGCGCCGCCTGCACGGCCCAGATGCCGGTCAGCTTGGCCACTTCGCTGGTCACCGGCTGCGCCATGCCGGCCAGCTGCAGGCTGTGGGTCTTGCCGTAGATCTCCGGAATCCAGCGGGTGAACAACAGGTTGGACAGGCCCACCAGCACCAGCGGCGACAGCGCCAGCCAGGGATTGGGCAGGGCGATGTCCTCGGCGGTTTCCGGTTCGTTGCGCAGCTCGGTGCCGTAGCCCTCGCCATTGCGCTTGGCTTTCTTCAACTGACGGCTCAGGTAGAGCATGCCGACACTGAACACGAACAGGGTGCCGATCACGCCCAGCCAAGGCGCCGCCCAGGAGGTGGTGCCGAAGAAGGTGGTGGGGATGATGTTCTGGATCTGCGGGGTGCCGGGCAGGGCATCCATGGTGAAGCTGAACGCGCCGAGGGCGATGGTGGCCGGGATCAGGCGCTTGGGGATGTTGCTCTGGCGGAACATCTCGGCGGCGAACGGGTACACGGCGAACACCACCACGAACAGCGACACGCCGCCGTAGGTGAGCAGGGCGCAGACCAGCACGATCACCAGCATGGCCTGGCCGGTGCCGAGCAGGCGGATGGCGGCGGCGACGATGGAGCGCGAGAAGCCGGACAGCTCGATCAGCTTGCCGAACACGGCGCCGAGCAGGAACACCGGGAAATACAGCTTGATGAAGCCGACCATCTTCTCCATGAACACGCCGGTGAAGGCGGGCGCCACGGCGGACGGGTCGGTGAGCAGCACGGCGCCGAGGGCGGCGATGGGGGCGAAGAGGATGACGCTGTAGCCGCGGTAGGCGGCCAACATCAGCAGGGCAAGGGCCGCGAGGGCGATGATCACGCTCATGGAGCTATCTCCTGTGCTGCGGCGTGGCGTTCACGCGCAGCGATCTTGTTGTCTTGGGTCACGTCGGGGGCTTGCTGGTCCATTACCAGAGCGGCAGCACGTAACTGAGGATCAGGCGGTTCTCGTCCAGGTCATTGCCGAAGTGGCTGGAGCGCAGCGTGGCGTTGCGCCATTTGATGCCGAAGTTCTTCAGCGGGCCGTCCTGAAACACGTAGGCGATGTCGCTGTTGCGCTCCCATTCCTTGCCCTCAGGCTTGCCGGCGCCCAGCTCAATGTTGTCGCCGGACAGGTAGCGGGTCATGAAGGTCAGGCCGGGGATGCCGATGGCGGCGAAGTTGTAGTCGTAGCGCGCCTGCCAGGAGCGTTCCTCGGCGTTGGCGAAGTCGCCGATCTGCACGAAGTTGACCAGGAAGGCGTCGGTGCCGCCGATGTAGGCGAAGCCGGTGTCGCCGCTCATGCGCTGATAGCCGAGGCCGAAGGCGTGGCCGCCGAGGCCGTAGGTGAACATGGCGCCGAAGGCGCGGTTGTCGACGTTGCTGTGGTCGTCGTCGTCGGAGCGGGCGAAGCGCAGGTCGCTCTTCAGCGACTGGCCTGCGCCGAGTGGTAGCAGGTGGGTCAGGTTGACGATGTGCTGGTCGTAGAGCTTGTCGAGCTTGGCGTAGCTGTAGCCGGTGGTGAGCTGGTCGTTCCACTTGTAGCTGGCGCCGGCGAAGTCGAAGCGATCGCTGTCGCCGCTGGCGACGATGCCACGGGCGCTGCCGCTGGTGACGGTCATGTCCTCGCTGTCGGATGAGTCGCGCTGGCTGACCTGGCGCAGCTGGCCGGCATCGAGGGTCAGGCCGGCGATGTCGGTGGAGTTGAGGTGCGCGCCGCGGAAGGTCTGCGGCTGCAGGCGCGAGTCGTTGGCCAGCACGGTGGGCAGCTTGGGCAGCAGGGTGCCGACCTTGAGCACGCTGGCGCCGGCCTTGAACTTGGCGGTCAGGCCCAGCTCGCCGTATTCGTCCTGGGCGCCGTCGACCCTCTCCTTGTCGCGCGGCAGCAGGCCGGAGCCGGCGCGGTCGGGGCTGGAGTCGAGCTTGACGCCAAGCATGCCGAGGGAGTCCACGCCGACGCCGATGGCGCCTTCGGTGAAGCCGGATTCGTAGCGCAGGAGGAAGCCCTGGGCCCACTCTTCCTGTTTCGACTGGCTGGCGTCGTCCTGGCGGAAGTCGCGATTGAAATAGAAGTTGCGCAGCTCAAGGCTGGCTTTGCTGTCTTCGAGGAAGGCGGCCTGGCTGGACGTGCAGATACCGCCGAGGGTGGCGAGGGCGACGGCATGGCTGAGCGGGAGTTTGCTCATCGGATATCTCCTGGCGCGGCGGCGTAGCGAACGGAGACGGTGCCGTGGCGTCCCGGGAGCAAAGTTCGTGCTACGTGCAGCGGTATTGTTGTTATTTCGGCTGCGGTCTGGCCGCGCAAGGCCTTTAGCCAGTTCTATGCCAACAATACAAGATGCTGATTTATAAGGATTTTCTACGTTTTTCGAGAGATTCGGCTGCAGCGTTTGTCTCGTAATTGAGACACGGCGGCCGGCGATCCCGGGCGGAAAGCCGAAAAAACTGGTACGGCTGAAAAGTCTCTTTATTGAGACTTGTCTCTTTATCAAGACGAAATGCCCAGCGCGACCATCTTCTTGTACAGGGTCGAGCGGCCCAGGCCCAGGCGCTTGGCGGCCTCGACCACATTGCCAGCCTGCTCGACCAGTGCGGCCTGGATCAGCTGACGCTCGAAGGCCTCGCGGGCGCTGTGGAAATCGCCGAGCGGAATCGCCAGTGCGGCCGGCGCCACCTGGCTGGGTAGCGGTACCAGGCGACCAATGGCCGCGCGCAGGGCGCCGGCACCCAATAGAGGTTCATCGCCGAGCAGGGCCGCGCGTTCCAGCACATTGCGCAACTCGCGGATATTGCCCGGCCAGGCATGGCTGGCCAGCAGGGCGCGCGCCTCGGCGTCCAGCTCGTGGTGGCCAGGCAGCTCGTCGAGGATCGCCTCGCACAGCGCCGGCAGGTCGTCCAGGCGTTCGCGCAGCGGCGGCAGCTGGATCGGCAGGACGTTTAGGCGGTAGTACAGGTCGGCGCGGAAGCGGCCTTCCTGCACGGCGGCCTCCAGATCCAGCGAGGTGGCGGCGATCAGGCGCACGTCGCTGCGGCGTACCTCGTTGGAGCCCACCGGCTCGAACTCCTTCTCCTGCAGCACGCGCAGCAGCTTGCTCTGCAGGGCCAAGGGCATGTCGCCGATCTCGTCGAGGAACAGCGTGCCGCCCTGGGCAATCTGCAGCTTGCCGGGGCGGCCTTTGCGGTCGGCGCCGGTGAAGGCGCCGGGCGCGGTGCCAAAGAACTCGGCCTCCAGCAGGGTCTCCGGGATCGCCGCGCAGTTGACGCTGACGAAGGGCTTGTGCGCCCGCGGCGAGGCGCTGTGGATGGCGTGGGCCAGCAGTTCCTTGCCGGTGCCGGTCTCGCCGAGCAGCAGCACCGGCGACTCGCTGGCCGCGCCGCGGCGGGCACGGCGCTTGACCTCCAGGCTGGCGGCGCTGGCGCCGATGAAGTGGGCGAAGCTGTACTTGGCCTGGCGCGCCTGCAGCAACGAGCGGGTCGAGGCCAGCTCCTCCTGGATCTGCATGAAGCGGGTCACCAGCGGCGCCAGGTTGCGCAGCTGGTCGAACAGGGCGAAACCGATGGCGCCGATCACCGCGCCGGCGTCGTCGTGCACCGGCAGGCGCATCACCACCAGCGGGCCGCCGGGAGTATCGAGCATGTCCAGCAGGATCGGCTCGCCGGTCTCCACCACCTGGCGCAGCAGGCTGGTGGGGATGACCTTCTCCACCTCCTGGCCGATGGCCTGGCTGGCGTCGTCCAGGCCATAGCGGCGGGCGTAGCGCTCGTTCATCCAGACGATGCGCGCGTCCTTGTCGACGATCACCGTGCCCTCGCTGGACTGCTCGACGATCTCGAACAGCGAGCGGATCGCCAGCAGGCGCACGTGCTGGTAGTCGCGCAGGGTGGAGGCGTCTTTCATCAGCGATCTCTGCAGGCGGTAAGAGGGGTGGAGCTTAACCGGCGCTGGTCATCGGGCAATCTGACCTTGGTCGCAGCGCTGGCGTTCAGCGCGACGCCAGGCGGGCGCGAGCCACGCGCGAGCCGTTGTCCTTGCCGAGCACCTGGCAGATGCGTGCGCCGGCGTCGATCAGCTTGTCCAGGTCGATGCCGGTGTGGATGCCCAGGCCCTGCAGCAGGTAGAGCACGTCCTCGGTGGCGACGTTGCCGGTGGCGCCCTTGGCGTAGGGGCAGCCGCCCAGGCCTGCGACCGAGCTGTCGAACACCGCGATGCCTTCCAGGAGGCTGGCGTAGATATTGGCCAGGGCCTGGCCGTAGGTATCGTGGAAATGCCCGGCCAGCTTGTCGCGCGGGATATCGCGGCCGACCACCTCGAACATGTGGCGGGTCCTGCCGGCAGTGCCGGTGCCGATGGTGTCGCCCAGCGAAACCTCGTAGCAGCCCATGGCGAACAGCTCGCGCGCCACGGCGGCGACCTGCTCCGGCGCCACGTCACCTTCGTAGGGGCAGCCGAGCACGCAGGAGACATAGCCGCGCACGCTGATGCCGTGGGCCTTGGCCGCTTCCATCACCGGCACGAAGCGCTCCAGGCTCTCGGCGATGGAGCAGTTGATGTTCTTCTGCGAGAAGGCCTCGCTGGCGGCGGCGAATACCGCTACTTCCTTCACGCCGGCCTCGACCGCAGCCTCGAAGCCCTTGAGGTTGGGCGTCAGCGCGCCGTAGACCACGCCGGGCTTGTGCTGGATGCCGGCGAACACCTCTGCGCTGCCGGCCATCTGCGGCACCCACTTGGGCGAGACGAAGCTGCCCACCTCGATATAGCTCAGGCCGGCGGCGCTCAGGTCGTCGGTCAGACGCACCTTGTCGGCCACGCTGATCGGCTGTTTCTCGTTCTGCAGGCCGTCGCGCGGGCCGACTTCGACCAGGCGGACGTGTTGCGGCAGGTTCATCGCGTTCTCTCTCGCTTCGTGGGTGGCCCTCAGGCCTCTTCCAGCTCTACCAGGGCGGCACCTTCGCCGACCATGTCGCCCTCGGCGCAATACAGCGCCTTGACTATGCCGGCGTGGGGCGCGCGGATGCTGTGCTCCATCTTCATGGCCTCCAGCACCACCAGAGCGGCGCCGGCCTCAACCCGCTGGCCGGGTTCGACCAGCACGCGCACGATACTGCCGTTCATGGGCGCCGTCAGCCCGCCGTGCTGGGCGTGGCTGGCCTCGACCTCGGCAATCGGGTCGACGCGGCGCACCTCGTGCAGGCGGCCCTGCCATTCCAGATAGAGTGCGTCGCCCTGGCGGATGGCGCGGTAGCTGCGCCGCAGGCCGTCCTGCTCAATCCACAATTGCTCGCCCAGCAGCTGCGACTGCAGCGCGCCGCGCAGGTGCACGGTCTGGCGCTGCTCGCCGCAGCTCAGCTGCAGGTCGGTCTCGCTGGCCAGGCCTGCGCGCCAGCCGAGGTTGCCGCTCCAGGGCGAGTGATAGTCCTCGTGGCTGCGGCGCAGCGCCTCGCTCTGCAGCCAGGCTTCGCCGGCCAGTTGCCAGAACTCGCTCGGCAGTTCAGTCACGGCCGGCAGCAGCTGCGCCTGGTGACGGGCGATAAAGCCGGTATCCAGCTCGGCGCTGGCGAAGGCCGGATGGGCCAGCACGCGACGGAGGAAGGGCAGGTTGCTGGCAAAGCCGCCGACGGCGGTCTCTTCCAGCATGGCCAGCAGACGCTGGCGAGCCTGTTCGCGGTCCTCGCCCCAGGCGATCAGCTTGCCGAGCATGGGGTCGTAGAAGGGCGAGACGGTGTCGCCTTCAGCTACACCGCTGTCAACGCGGCGGCCTTCGCCGGCGGCCGGTTCGCGATATAGCTTGAGGTCGCCGGAGGCGGGGAGGAAGTCGTGGTCGGTGTCCTCGGCGTAAAGACGCACCTCGATGGCGTGGCCATTGAGCGGCACCTGGTCCTGGGTGATCGGCAGGGCTTCGCCACGGGCGACGCGAATCTGCCAGGCCACCAGGTCGAGGCCGGTGATGGCCTCGGTGACCGGGTGTTCAACTTGGAGCCTTGTATTCATTTCCATAAAGAAGAACTGGCCGCGGGCATCGAGCAGAAACTCCACGGTGCCGGCGCCGACATAGCCGATAGCCTGGGCGGCCTTGACCGCCGCCTCGCCCATGGCGCGGCGCAGCTCGGGGCTCAAACCTGGGGCAGGGGCTTCCTCGACCACCTTCTGGTGGCGGCGCTGGATCGAGCAGTCGCGCTCATTGAGGTACAGGCAGTTGCCATGGCTGTCGGCGAATACCTGGATCTCCACATGACGCGGCTGCAGCACGTATTTCTCCACCAGCATGCGCGAGTCGCCGAAGGAGGACTGGGCCTCACGCTGGGCAGATTCCAGGGTCTCGGCCAGCTCGGCTTCGCGCTCGACCACCTTCATGCCCTTGCCGCCGCCACCGGCGGCGGCCTTGAGCAGCACCGGGTAGCCGATGCGTTCGGCGGCGACGCGGAAGGTTTCCACGTCCTGGGCTTCGCCGTGGTAGCCGGGCACCAGCGGCACGCCGGCGTCTTCCATCAGTGCCTTGGCCGCGGACTTGCTGCCCATGGCGTCGATGGCCGAAGCCGGCGGGCCGAGGAACACCAGGCCGGCGGCCTCGATGGCGCGGGCGAAGCCGGCGTTCTCAGAGAGGAAGCCGTAGCCCGGGTGGATGGCCTGGGCGCCGCTGGCCTTGGCCGCGGCGATGATCTTGTCGATCAGCAGATAGCTCTCGGCCGGCTTGGCGCCGCCGAGGTTCACCGCCAGGTCGGCTTCGCGCACATGGCGGGCGTTGGCGTCGATGGCGCTGTGCACGGCCACGGTCTTCAGGCCCTGGGCCTTGGCGGTGCGCATCACCCGGCAGGCGATCTCGCCGCGGTTGGCCACCAGCAGGGTGTCGATGTGCTTGCGGCTCATGCTTGTGGCTCCTGCCAGGCGGGCGTGCGTTTTTCCAGGAAGGCGTTGAGCCCTTCCTGGCCTTCGGGACTGACACGGATACGGGCGATGGCGTTCTCGGTGTAGCGGCGCAGCGGCGGATTGAGCACGCCGCTGCCGACCTCGCGCAGCAGGTCCTTGCTCACCTGCATGGCCTGCGGGCTGTTGAGCAGCAGGTTGCTGATCCAGCTCTCGACCTGGGCGGCCAGCTCGGCGGCCGGGTAGGCCTCGGCCAGCAGGCCCAGCTCGCGGGCGCGGCTGCCGGAGAAGCGCTCGGCGGTCAGCGCATAGCGGCGCGCGGCGCGCTCGCCCAGGGCCTGCACGACGAAGGGACTGATCACCGCCGGGGCCAGGCCGATGCGCACTTCGGACAGGCTGAACAGCGCGTCGTCCGCGCCGATGGCCATATCGCAGCAACTGACCAGGCCCACCGCACCGCCGAAGGCCGCGCCCTGGACCACGGCCAGGGTCGGGATCTTCAGGGCGTTGAGGTTGTACATCAGCTCGGCCAGCTCGCGGGCATCATTCAGGTTGGCGTTGTAGTCGAGCTTGGCCGAGGCCTGCATCCAGGCCAGGTCGGCGCCGGCGGAGAAGTGCCTGCCGCGCCCGCGCAGCAGCAGGAAGCGCAAGGTCTTGTCGGCGCCGATCGCATCGATGGCGAGGATCAGCTCGCGGATCATCTCGGCGTTGAAGGCGTTGTTCTTGTCCGGGCGGTTCAGCCACAGGGTGGCGAAGCCGCGCGGGTCTTTTTCCAGCTGTACGGTGATGAAGTCGGTCATGGCTTACATCCGGAATACGCCGAACTGGGTCGGCTCGATGGGCGCATTGAGGCTGGCGGACAGGGCCAGGCCGAGTACGTCGCGGGTCTGCGCCGGGTCGATCACACCGTCGTCCCACAGGCGGGCGCTGGAGTAGTAGGCATGGGCTTGCTGTTCGTACTGGGCGACGATGGGCTGCTTGATGCGCGCCTCTTCCTTGTCGCTGAACGGATGGCCGGCGCGGGCCGCCTGTTCGCGCTTGACCTGCACCAAGACGCCTGCAGCCTGCTCGGCGCCCATCACGCCGATGCGCGCGTTGGGCCACATCCACAGGAAGCGTGGGTCGTAGGCACGGCCGCACATGCCGTAGTTACCAGCGCCGAAGCTGCCGCCGATGATCACGGTGAACTTCGGTACCCGGGCGCAGGCCACGGCGGTGACCAGCTTGGCGCCGTGCTTGGCGATGCCGCCTTCCTCGTACTTCTTGCCGACCATGAAGCCGGTGATGTTCTGCAGGAACAGCAGCGGGATGCCGCGCTGGCAGGCCAGTTCGATGAAGTGCGCACCTTTCTGCGCGGCTTCCGCGAACAGGATCCCGTTATTGGCGAGGATCGCCACCGGATAGCCGTGGATATGGGCGAAGCCGCACACCAGGGTGGTGCCGAACAACGCCTTGAACTCATCGAATTCACTGCCGTCGACCACGCGCGCGATCACTTCGCGCACATCGAAGGGCTGCTTGGCGTCGGCCGGGATCACCCCGTACAGCTCATCACTGCTGTGCAGCGGGGCGAGCGGGGCGCGGGTCTGCAGCTGGCCGAGCTTGCGCCAGTTGAGGTTGGCGATGCAGCGGCGGGCCAAGGCCAGGGCATGCTCGTCGTTCTCGGCGTAATGGTCGGCCACGCCGGACGTCTTGCAGTGCACATCGGCACCGCCGAGTTCCTCGGCAGTCACCACCTCGCCGGTGGCGGCCTTCACCAGGGGCGGGCCGGCCAGGAAGATGGTGGCCTGGTTGCGCACCATGATGGTCTCGTCGCTCATCGCCGGCACATAGGCGCCACCGGCGGTGCAGGAACCCATCACGACCGCGATTTGGGGAATCCCCATCGCGCTCATATTGGCCTGGTTGAAGAAGATGCGGCCGAAGTGCTCGCGGTCCGGGAAAACCTCTTCCTGGCGCGGCAGGTTGGCGCCGCCGGAGTCCACCAGGTAGATGCACGGCAGGCGGTTCTGCTGGGCGATGGTCTGTGCGCGCAGGTGCTTCTTCACCGTCAGCGGGTAGTAGCTGCCGCCTTTCACCGTGGCGTCGTTGGCGATGATCATGCACTCGACGCCTTCCACGCGGCCGATGCCAGCGACCACACCGGCGGCCGGCACGTCTTCGCCGTACACCTCGTGGGCGGCCAGCTGACCGACTTCGAGGAAGGGCGAGCCGAGGTCCAGCAGGCGGTTGATACGCTCGCGCGGCAGCAGCTTGCCGCGCGAGGTGTGGCGTTCCTGGGCCTTGGCGCCGCCGCCCTCATGGACGCGGGCGAGCAGGGCGCGCAGGTCGCTGACCTGGGTGAGCATGGCCGCACTGTTGGTGGCGAACTCCGGCGAGCGGGTGTTGATCTGGGTATGCAGGATGGCCATCTGGCGCGCTCCGATTCTGCTGTTATCTCCCCTCTGCCCGCTTGCGGGAGAGGGGCCGGGGGAGAGGGGTGAACTGGCGACTCAGAGCCCATCTCCCTAGCCCTCTCCCATAAATGGGAGAGGGGAATGTCGGCGTTGTTTGAAAGTTATTTCGTCTCGTTGTACAGCTCGCGGCCGATCAGCATGCGGCGGATCTCGCTGGTGCCGGCGCCGATCTCGTACAGCTTGGCGTCGCGCAGCAGGCGGCCGGCCGGGTACTCATTGGTGTAACCGTTGCCGCCGAGCAGCTGGATGGTGTCGAGGGCCATCTTGGTGGCCATCTCGGCGGTGTAGAGGATCACCGCGGCGGCGTCCTTGCGCGATTCCTCGCCGCGGTCGCAGGCCTTGGCCACGGTGTACAGGTAGGACTTGGAGGCGTTCATGCCGGCGTACATGTCGGCCAGCTTGCCCTGCACCAGCTGGAACTCGCCGATCGACTGCTTGAACTGCTGGCGTTCGTGCACGTAGGGCAGCACCACGTCCAGGCAGGCGCTCATGATCCCGGTCGGGCCGCCGGAGAGCACGGTGCGCTCGTAGTCCAGGCCGCTCATCAGCACGGCCACGCCGCGGCCTTCGCCGCCGAGGACGTTTTCCTCCGGTACTTCCACGTCCTCGAACACCAGTTCGCAGGTGTTGGAGCCGCGCATGCCCAGCTTGTCCAGCTTCTGGTGGCGGGAGAAGCCCTTGTAGTCGCGCTCGACGATGAACGCGGTCATGCCGCGCGAACCGGCATTGATGTCGGTCTTGGCGTAGATCACGTAGGTGTTGGCGTCCGGGCCGTTGGTGATCCACATCTTGTTGCCGTTGAGCACGTAGTGGTCGCCACGCTTCTCGGCGCGCAGCTTCATCGACACCACGTCGGAACCGGCATTGGGCTCGCTCATGGCCAGGGCGCCGATATGCTCGCCGGAGCACAGCTTGGGCAGGTACTTGGCCTTCTGCTCGTGGGTGCCGTTCTTGCGAATCTGGTTCAGGCACAGATTGGAGTGCGCGCCGTAGGACAGGCCGACCGAGGCGCTGGCACGGCTGATCTCTTCCATCGCCACCACGTGAGCCAGGTAGCCCATATTGGTGCCGCCGTATTCCTCTTCCACGGTCATGCCGAGCAGGCCCATATCGCCGAACTTGCGCCACATGTCCATGGGGAACTCGTTGTCGCGGTCGATCTGCGCCGCACGCGGGGCCAGCTCGGCCTGAGCGAACTGATGTACCGAGTCGCGCAGCATGTCGATGGTCTCGCCGAGACCGAAGTTGAGGGTTGGGTAGCTCATGAGTTCCACCTGTGAATTATTGGATTAAGTTCAGGAAGTAACGCTTTGATCTGAAACGGTTTCTGCCAGTGCTGCCAGGCAGCGCTCTTCGGCCGTGTCGAGCTCCAGCTGCATCTGTTCGATGTCCAGCAGCTGCTGCTCCAACTGCGCGCGGCGGGCGGCGATCTTGGCCATGAAGGTCTCCAGCTGCTTGCGGTTGCCGCTGCTGGGGTCGTAGAGATCGATCAGCTCCTTGCACTCGGCCAGCGAGAAGCCGATGCGCTTGCCGCGCAGGATCAGCTTGAGGGTCACCAGGTCCTTGGGCCGGTAGATGCGCTCCTGGCCGCGGCGCTCGGGCACCAGCATGCCTTGCTCCTCGTAGAAGCGGATGGCGCGGGTGGTGACGTCCAGCTCGCGGGCCAGATCGGAGATGGAATAGGTGATGGACATGGCCGACTCTCGTTTACCTTTACGTTAACGTAAACCTGTGCCAGTCTGACTGTCAATCTCGGGCTCCGGCCTCGCCGGTGCGTCCGATCGACATTCATGCTGGGTGAGGAGTTGGCTTGTGCGTATCGAAGATTCCGTGTTCCTGATCACCGGCGGCGGCTCGGGCCTTGGCCTGGCTACTGCGCGTGAGCTGGTCGGTCAGGGCGCCAGGGTGCTGCTGCTGGACATCAATGCCGAGGCCGGCGCCAAGGCGGCTGCCGCATTGGGCGAGCGGGCGCGCTTCCTGCGCACCGATATCAGCAGCGAGGCCGATGGCCGCGCCGCCGTGGCCAATGCGCTGCAGGCCTTCGGCGCCGTACACGGGCTGGTCAACTGCGCCGGCGTGGCGCCGGCCGAGAAGGTCATTGGGCGCAACGGCGCCCATGGCCTGGACAGCTTCCGTCGCACCATCGAGATCAACCTGATCGGCAGCTTCAACATGCTGCGCCTGGCCGCCGAGGCCATGGCGCAGAACCAGCCGAACGCCGATGGCGAGCGCGGCGTGATCATCAACACCGCCTCGGTGGCGGCCTTCGACGGGCAAATGGGCCAGGCCGCGTATTCGGCCTCCAAGGGCGGCGTGGCCGCCATGACCCTGCCGACGGCGCGTGATCTGGCGCGCTCGGGCATTCGCGTGATGTGCATCGCGCCGGGCATCTTCGAGACGCCGATGATGGCCGGCATGCCCCAGGAGGTGCAGGACTCCCTGGCCGCCAACGTGCCGTTCCCGCCGCGCCTGGGCCGGCCGGCCGAGTACGCCGCGCTGGTCCGCCATATCGTCGAGAACGCCATGCTCAACGGCGAGGTCATCCGCCTGGATGGCGCGCTGCGCATGGCGGCCAAGTGAGGGCACGAGCATGCACAACGATCCGGTGGTGATAGTCGGCGCTGCGCGCACGCCCATGGGTGGCTTCCTCGGCGACTTCAAGGATCTGACGGCCGCCCAGCTGGGCGCCGCCGCCATTCGCGCCACGCTCGAGCGTGCCGGCGTGGCCGGTGATGCGGTGGACGAGGCGATCATGGGCTGCGTGCTGCAGGCCGGTCAGGGTCAGGCCCCGGCGCGCCAGGCGGTGCTCGGCGCTGGGCTGCCGCAGTCGGTGGTCTGCTCCACGGTGAACAAGATGTGCGGCTCCGGCATGAAGGCCGCCATGTTCGGCCATGACCTGCTGCTGGCCGGCGGCGCCCGGGTGGTGCTGGCCGGCGGCATGGAGAGCATGTCGGGCGCGCCTTACCTGCTGGAGCGCGCCCGCGCCGGCTACCGCATGGGCCACGGCAAGGTGCTCGACCATATGTTCCTCGACGGCCTGGAAGACGCCTACGACAAGGGCCGGCTGATGGGCACCTTCGCCGAGGACTGCGCGCAGAGCTACGGCTTCAGCCGCGAGCAGCAGGACGAGTTTGCCATCGCCTCGCTGACCCGCGCCCAGCGCGCCATCGCCGAGGGCCGCTTCGCCGAGGAGATCGTGCCGGTGCAGGCGAAAGCCGGCCGCGAGCTGGTCACCATCAGCCAGGACGAACAGCCGCCCAAGGCGCGCCCGGACAAGATCCCGACCCTCAAGCCGGCCTTCCGCGAGGGCGGCACGGTGACGGCGGCCAACGCCAGCTCGATCTCCGATGGTGCCGCCGCGCTGCTGCTGATGCGCCAGTCCGAGGCCGAGCGCCGTGGCCTGACCCCGCTGGCACGGATCGCCGGGCACGCCTCGGCGGCCCAGGCGCCGAACCTGTTCACCACTGCGCCGGTTGGCGCCATCCAGCGCCTGCTGGCCAGCACCGGCTGGTCGCTGGGCGAGGTCGACCTGTTCGAGATCAACGAGGCCTTCGCCGTGGTGCCCATGGTCGCCATGCGCGACCTCGGCATCCCTCACGACAAGCTCAACGTGCATGGCGGCGCCTGCGCCCTGGGCCACCCGATCGGCGCCTCCGGCGCGCGCATTCTGGTGACCCTGCTGTCCGCCCTGCGCCAATACGGCCTCAAGCGCGGCCTGGCGGCCGTGTGCATTGGCGGCGGCGAGGCCACCGCGCTGGCCATCGAACTGATCAATTGAGGAGACGAGCCAGATGCTACCCAGCGAACAGGACATCCTGATCCGCGACATGGCCCGCCAGTTTGCCCAGGAGCGCCTGAAACCCTTTGCCGCCGACTGGGACCGCGAGCACCGCTTCCCCGCCGAGGCGCTGAAGGAAATGGCCGACCTCGGCTTCCTCGGTATGCTGGTGCCAGAGGAGTGGGGTGGTGCAGCCACCGGCCACCTGGCCTACGCCATGGCTCTGGAAGAGATAGCCGCCGGCGACGGCGCCTGCTCCACCATCATGAGCGTGCACAACTCGGTGGGCTGCATGCCCATTCTGAAGTTCGGCAGCGACGAGCAGAAGCGGCGCTTCCTCCAGCCCCTGGCCAGCGGCGCCATGCTCGGCGCCTTCGCCCTGACCGAGCCGCAGGCCGGCTCGGACGCCAGCGATCTGCGTACCCGCGCGCGGCGCGACGGTGACCACTACGTGTTGAACGGCGCCAAGCAGTTCATCACCTCCGGCAGCCACGCCGGGATGGTGATCGTGTTCGCCGTGACCGATCCGCAAGCCGGCAAGAAGGGCATCAGCGCCTTTATCGTGCCGACCGATACCCCCGGCTACTCGGTGGTGCGGGTCGAAGACAAGCTCGGCCAGCATGCCTCCGACACCTGCCAGATCCAGCTCGACGAGGTGCGCATTCCGGCGTCGTTGCGTTTGGGTGAGGAGGGTGAGGGCTACCGCATCGCCCTGAGCAACCTTGAAGGCGGACGCATCGGCATCGCCGCCCAGTCGGTGGGAATGGCCCGCGCCGCGTTCGAGGCGGCCCGCGACTACGCCCATGAGCGCAAGACCTTCGGTAAAGCGATCATCGAGCATCAGGCCGTGGCTTTCCGCCTGGCCGACATGGCCACCCAGATCGCCGTGGCGCGGCAGATGGTGCATCACGCCGCAGCGCTGCGTGAAGCCGGCCAGCCGTGTTTGACCGAGGCCTCGATGGCCAAGCTGTTTGCCTCGGAGATGGCGGAGAGGGTCTGCTCGGCGGCGATCCAGACCCTGGGCGGCTATGGCTACCTCAAGGACTTCCCGGTGGAGCGCATCTACCGCGACGTGCGCGTGTGCCAGATCTACGAGGGCACCAGCGATGTGCAGCGGATGGTGATCGCGCGCAGCCTGTAACGACTACTCCCCCTTGCGCTGGGTGGACTCGTTCCACCTCCGGCCAGCTGGCCGGTTCCCTCGAAGGCGCCGTTTATCCGTGAAGAAGGGGCCGTTCGGCCCCTTCGTTTTTTTCAGGCCTGCTCGGCGGCCTTCTTCTCCTGGACGCCGATCTGCTGGGCCAGCTCGATCAGCTGCTCGCGCATCCAGCGGTTGGCCGGGTCCTGGTCGGTGCTCTCGTGCCAGTACAGGTGGGTTTCCAGGGCCGGCACGTCGCTCACCGGCAGCTCCACGTAATGCAGGTTGTGGCGACGGGCGAAGCGCTCGGGCACGGTCATCGCCATGTCGGTGTTGTGCAGCACGGTGGAGGCCATCAGGTAATGCTGCGAGCGCAGGGCCACCTTGCGTTGCAGGCCCATCTTGCCCAGTGACAGGTCGATGTAGCCGAGGCCGCTGCGGCGGCTGGAGATCTGGATATGGGTCAGCGACAGGTATTCGTCTAGGCTGATCTTGTCCTTGGCCAGCGCATGGCCCGGGCGCAGGGCGCAGACGTAGCGGTCTTCCATCAGCTTGACGTGGCGCACCTGCGGGTCGGTATTGAGTACCGCGTCCACGGCGAAGTCCAGGCGGCCGGCGGCCAGTTCCTTGGTGGTCTCGCGGCGCTTGGACTGGAAGCTCTCGATCTGCACCGCCGGAGCCAGGCGGCGCAGGCGCTGGAACAGCGCCGGCAGGAGAATCTGCTCGGAGAGGTCGGTCATGCTGATGCGGTAGGTCTTGTTCGCCTGCTTGGCGTCGAAGGTGCGGCTTTCCTGCACCGATACGCGCAGCAGCTGCAGGGCGTTGCGTACCGGGCCGATGATGTTCTGCGCCATCGGCGTGGGCACCATGCCCTGGGCGGTACGCACGAACAGCGGATCGTTGAAGGTCTCGCGCAGGCGCGCCAGGGCGTTGGACACGGCGGGCTGGGTGATGCCGACGATCTGTCCGGCGCGGGTCAGGTTGGCCTCGGTATAGATGGCATCGAAGACGATGAAGAGGTTGAGGTCTACCTTGTTCAAGTTCATGGTCTCTCTCCGCGGGATCGAGCCTCATCATATATTGCTTATGAATGTTGATAAGGCAGGAAAATAGCTTAGATAAATCGTGGGTGCTGTTCTAGCATCATTTCCACATCGAAGCCAACCACAAGGTGTCCCCATGGATTTCGCCTACTCCCCCAAGGTCCAGGAACTGCGTGAGCGCGTCACCGCGTTCATGGAAGCCCACGTCTACCCGAACGAAGCCGTGTTCGAGCAGCAGGTCAACGAAGGCGACCGCTGGCAGCCGACCGCGATCATGGAAGAGCTCAAGGCCAAGGCTAAAGCCGAGGGACTGTGGAACCTGTTCCTGCCGGAATCCGAGTACGGCGCCGGCCTGACCAACATGGAATACGCGCCGCTGGCCGAGATCATGGGCCGCTCGCTGATGGGCTCCGAGCCGTTCAACTGCTCGGCGCCGGACACCGGCAACATGGAGACCCTGGTGCGCTACGCCACCGAGGCGCAGAAGAAGCAGTGGCTTGAGCCGCTGCTGTCCGGCGAGATCCGCTCCGCCTTCGCCATGACCGAGCCGGGCGTGGCCTCCTCGGACGCCACCAATATGCAGGCCAACGCCGTGCGTGACGGCGACGAGTGGGTGATCAACGGCCGCAAATGGTGGACCTCCGGCGCCTGCGACCCGCGCTGCAAGATCATGATCTTCATGGGCCTGACCAACCCGGACGCGCCGCGCCACCAGCAACACTCGATGATCCTGGTGCCGAGCGACACCCCCGGCGTGAAAATCCTCCGTCCGCTACCGGTGTTCGGCTACGACGACGCCCCGCATGGCCACGCCGAAGTGGTGTTCGAGAACGTGCGCGTGCCCTATGAGAACGTGCTGCTCGGCGAGGGCCGCGGCTTCGAGATCGCCCAGGGTCGCCTCGGACCGGGCCGCATCCACCACTGCATGCGTTCCATCGGCATGGCCGAGCGCGCGCTGGAACTGATGTGCAAGCGCGCCGTCAGCCGCACCGCCTTCGGCAAGCCGCTGGCCCGCCTGGGGGGCAACATCGACCACATCGCCAACTCGCGCATCGAGATCAACCAGGCCCGCCTGCTGACCCTAAACGCCGCGTACATGATGGACACCGTGGGCAACAAGGTGGCGCAGAGTGAGATCGCGCAGATCAAGGTGGTGGCGCCCAACGTCGCGCTCAACGTGATCGACCGCGCCATCCAGATCCATGGCGGCGCCGGTGTCTCCAACGACACCCCGCTGGCCTACTTCTACGCCATGCAGCGCACCCTGCGCCTGGCCGACGGCCCGGACGAGGTACACCGCGCCGCCATCGGCAAGTTCGAGATCGGCAAGTACGTGCCGCGTGAAGCGATGAAAGCCAGCCGCTGATTCATAGCCGCTGCAATGCACAAGGCCCGCATAAGCGGGCCTTGTCGTTTGTAGCGATTTATTCGTTGCGCTTGTAGGGTGGCCTCGCCGCGCAGCGGCAGCCCACCTCAGTGCTCGTCGCCACCCTCATCGCGCCACTGCTGGCGCAACCAGCTGAAGCGCTGGTGCAGTTGGGCGGCGAAGGTGCGCGCCGCCAGTTCCTCATGGAAGGTCAGGGTCCTGCGTCCCAGGCATACCAGCCACAGGGTGCGGCCTTTGCTTTCACGCAGCTCGATACGCACATCAGGCATCAGGGCCCGGTCTCCTGGTTGCGGGTCTTCAGCAGCGACAGCAGCACACCGCCGGCCAACAGGCCAAAGGTTACGCCGAGCGAGAGCAGGGCGGGAATCTTGCCGATGAAACCGTGCAGGAAGATCTTGCCGCCGATGAAGATCAGCACCAGCGCCAGGGCGTACTTGAGATAGATGAAGCGGTGCATCAGTGCGGCCAGGGCGAAGTACAGCGAGCGCAGGCCGAGGATGGCGAAGATGTTCGAGGTGTAGACGATGAACGGGTCCTGGGTAATGGCGAACACCGCCGGCACGCTGTCCACGGCAAACACCAGGTCGGCCAGCTCGATCAGCACCAGGGCGAGGAACAGCGGCGTGGCGTAGAGCAGGTGTTTGCTGGCGCCTTCCGGACGCTTGCGGATGAAGAAGTGCCCGCCGTGCAGCTCGTCGGTGACCCGCATGTGCCGACGCAGGAAACGCAGCATGGGGTTCTGCGACAGGTCGGGATGCTGCTCCTCGCGGCTGAACATCATCTTCACCCCGGTGAACAGCAGGAAGGCGCCAAAGATATAGAGGATCCAGTCGAACTCCTGCACCAGTGCCGTGCCCAGGCCGATCATGATCGCCCGCAGCACGATCACCCCGATGATGCCCCAGAACAGCACCCGGTGCTGGTAGCGCCGGGGAATGCCGAAGAAACCGAAGATCATCGCCATGACGAACACGTTGTCCATCGACAGCGATTGCTCCACCAGGAAGCCGGTGTAGAACTCCAGGGCGCTCTGGGCGCCCAGCTCGTACCAGACCCACAGGCCGAACAGCACGCCGACGCTGAAGTAGCCGCTGTACAGCAGCAGGCTCTCGCGCATCTCGATCTCGTGCTGGTCGCGATGCAGGATGCCCAGGTCCAGCACCAGCAGAGCGACGACGATGCCGAGGAAGCTCAGCCACAGCCAGGTGGCGGTGCCGAGCATGGGGGTATTGAGGAATTCGAGTAGCTGGCCCATCGGCCCCTCCGTCGCTGTCAGTCAGACAGTGACTCCGACATCGCGGCGAGGGTTCGCCGCCAGAGGGGCCCGGCGTCACTGAAGGCTGCGCATGCAGCCGTCAGGAACAAGGCTAGTCCAGTGGTTCGGGGCAGCAACTCGGCGAAAGTTCCTGAATGTTTCCTTCCAGCGGGAGAGGGTGCCCGTAGGGAAGGTGAGGGCGCTCTGCCTGTCAGTCCCTCACCCCAGCCCTCTCCCAATGGGAGAGGGGGAATGCGTTGCTCAATATACCCACACCTCAACGCGGCGGTTCTTCAGGCGCCCGTCTTCAGCGCTGTTGGCCGCCACCGGCATCTGCTCGCCGAGGCCGGTGATCTCACGGAAGATCACGCCGCCCTTGGACAGGTCACGGCGCACCGCCATGGCGCGCAGCTTGGACAGCAGGGCGGCGCGCTGCGGATCGCTCTTGGCATCGCCGAAGCCGACCAGTACCACCTTCTGGCGCAGCTTGTCGTTGGCCTTGAGGTAGTCCAGCAGCCGGTCGATGTCGCGTTGCGCCTTGTTGTCCAGCTCGGCGCTGCCTTCCTGGAAGCGGAAGTTGACCGACAGGCGCTGGGCCTCGTCGGCCAGCTTGCGGTAGTCCGCCGGCATCTGCGCAGAGGCTTCGACCTTGACCGCCTGCACGGTCTGCGGAATGAAGCCGGTCTTGGCCACGATGGCTTGTCCCGCCGGGCTATGGGCGAACTGCACCAGCGACTGCACCCACTCGTTGGTTGTACCCGGCGGGTTGTACAGAAACAGCCGGCGCGACAGCGGGTAATCCTCGGTGGCGATCAGCGTGGCGCTCGGCAGCATCGGCTGCGACTGGCCGTCGGCTATCGCCAGCGGTTTGCTCTGGCGCACGTAGGGCAGGCCGATGAAACCGATGCCGCCGGGGTCCTGGCTGACGCCGTCGGACAGCTGGTCGCTGGACTCGAAGCGCTTGGCGCTGCCCAGGCTCTTGCCGTGGGCGGCCAGGACCAGCTCCTTGAAGGTATCGAAGGTGCCCGACTTGTCGTCGCGGGCGTACAGCTGGATTGCCCCGGGGTTGCCGCCCAGCGCGCTCCAGTCCTTGATCTCGCCGGCGAACACGGCGGCAAGCTGTTCGGTGGTCAGCGCGCCGACCGGGTTGCCCGGATGGACGATGATGGCCAGGCCATCGATGGCGATCACTTGCTCGGCGCTGGCACCGCGCATATCGCCAAGGGGCTGCAGGGTCGTGGCCTCGGCATCCTTGATCGGCCGCGAGGAGGCGGCCAGGTCGGCGCTGCCGTCCTGCAGGGCGACGAAGCCGGTGCCCGAGCCGTGGGCGGCCACGTTCACCTGCAGGGTGCGGCCCAGCTTGTCCTCGGCCAGCACGCGCTGCTCGTTCTCCGCGCCTTTCTCGATACGCACATTGGCAAAGCCCTGGCTTTCGTACAGCCCGCTGACCAGTGCCGGGCCGAGCTTGGCGCCGATGGTGTTGGAGCCCTGGATGCGTATCAGGGTGGTGCCGTCGGCGGCGAAGACCGACCAGGGCAGGGCGTAGCAGATGAAGCCGAGGAACAGCCATGCGTAGACATGGCCGAGGTTGTGCCGATCACTGACTGGCAGGGCGCGCGACATGTAGCAGACACCTTCTAGGAGGCTGGGAAAGTGCGCGCAGAATAAGTCGGTTAAGTTGCAGTCAGGTTACAGTGCGCCGCTCTGGCATGCGGGCTGGGCATAAAAAAGGCCACCTTGCTGGTGGCCTGGTTCGGGCGCGACAGATCAGCTCAGTTCCAGCCAGATCGGCGCGTGGTCCGAGGGCTTCTCCATGCCGCGCAGGTCGTAGTCGATGCCGCCGTCCTTGAAGCGCGCCTGCAGGGCCGCGGTGGCCAGGATCACGTCGATGCGCAGGCCGCGCTTGGGTTCGTCCTCGAAGCCGCGGCTGCGGTAGTCGAACCAGCTGAAGCGGTCATTCACCGCCGGGTTGAGGTGACGGAAGCTGTCCGTCAGGCCCCAGCCCTTGAGGGTGGCCAGCCACTCGCGCTCTTCCGGCAGGAAGCTGCACTTGCCGGTCTTCAGCCAGCGCAGGCGATTGGGCTCGCCGATGCCGATGTCGATGTCTTCCGGGGAGATATTGATGTCGCCCATCACCACCAGCGCCTGGGCCGGGTCGAAGCGTTCCACCAGCAGTTGCTGCAGGTCGGCATAGAAGCGCTGCTTGGCCGGGAATTTCACCGGATGGTCGCGGCTCTCGCCCTGGGGGAAGTAGCCGTTCATCACCGTGACCGGGTTGCCGTGCCGGTCGGCGAAGGTGCCGTAGATGAAGCGTCGCTGGGATTCCTCGCCATCGTTGGGGAAGCCCTTGTGCAGTTCCAGCGGTGCCTGGCGCGAGAGCAGGGCGACGCCGTAGTGGCCCTTCTGCCCGTGGTAGTGCACGTGGTAGCCGAGCTGGCGGATTTCCGCTTCGGGGAACTGGTCGTCGGAGACCTTGGTTTCCTGCAGGCCGATCACGTCCGGCTGGTGTTTCTCGATCAGCGCCTGCAACTGGTGCGGGCGGGCGCGCAGGCCGTTGATATTGAAGGAAACGATCTTCATGGAGGGCTACCGACAGGGAAAACCGCGATGCTAGCCCAGCTCCCGCGCGGCGGCCAGCGTCTGGCGAGGGTGGGGCGGCGGTGCTACCTTGGCTGGCGACCCGTCGGATGCATAACAACAAGAAACTCCCAACAAGAGGTCAGCCCGATGCCCCACCGTACCGCCGAAGTCCGCCTGCTCGATCATGGCTACAGCCGTGAGGCCCGCTCGCTGCTGTACCACGCCTACCGCCACGATCCGACCTTCGCCTACCTGTTCGAGAGCGAGCGCCCTGGCTTCGACCAGCGCGTGCGGGCCACCGTGCGCGAGCTGGTACAGCAGCATTTCGCCGAGGATCTGCCGGCCATCGGCCTGCTGATCGAGGAACGCCTGGTGGGCATCGCGCTGATCGCCCCGCCGATCCGCCGGCTGGGCATCACCGAAAGCTGGGGCTGGCGTCTACGCATGCTGATGACCACCGGCTTCCGCTGCACCAAGCGCTATCTGGAATACCACGATGCCGTGCTCGCCTGCCTGCCGCCGGGGCCGTACCACGTGCTGCCGCTGCTCGGCGTGCACCCTCAGTTCCAGGGCCAGAAGCTCGGCGAACAACTGCTCGCCGCGCTGCATGAATGGTGCGCCGAGGATGCCGGCTCGCAAGGCGTGGTGCTGGACACCGGCAACCCCCACTACCTGGAGTTCTACAAGCGCCAGGGTTACGAAGAAATCGGCGAAGTGGCGGTCGGACCGATCCGCGAACATGTATTCTTCCACCCCAATCCGCAGCCCGCGCAGCAGGCAAGCGCCTGACGGTCTGCTGCGCGTCGGCCAGGCGTCGTTGGAAAAGGGCCTCGGGTGCTCATTTACTATCAGTAAACTCCGCGCCCTCGGCCCTTTCCCGTCTAGCCTGGCTCTAGCTCGCTAGACCGTATGTAACTCAACCAAAGAAGGACTCGCAATGGCTCAAGTAACCCTCAAGGGCACCCCGATTCAGGTCGACGGCCAGCTGCCGCAAGCCGGTCAGCAGGCCCCGGCATTCAAGCTGGTGGCCAAGGACCTGTCCGATGTCAGCCTCGCCAGCCTGGCCGGCAAGCGCAAGGTACTGAACATCTTCCCGAGCGTGGACACCCCGACCTGCGCCACCTCGGTACGCAAGTTCAACGCCGAGGCCAGCAAACTGGCCAACACCGTGGTGCTGTGCATCTCCGCCGATCTGCCGTTCGCCCAGGCGCGTTTCTGCGGTGCCGAAGGCCTGGAGAACGTGATCAATCTGTCCACCATGCGTGGCGCCGAGTTCCTCAAGGACTACGGCGTGGCCATCGCCAACGGCCCGCTGGCCGGCGTCTCCGCCCGCGCCGTGGTGGTGCTGGATGAGCATGACAAGGTGCTGCACAGCGAGCTGGTCGGCGAGATCGCTGATGAGCCGAACTACGCGGCCGCCATCGCCGCACTGAAGTAATTTGCGCGTATCACACAACGGCCTGCCATCTGCAGGCCGTTGTCGTTTCTAAATTTCCAACTTCTTGTTACGTCTAAGAAGGGTAAAAAGGCGGTAAAGACCCTTTGCCTGGCTGCTGGGAGTACTTATCGTTCACCCTCCCCAGGATAGTGATCTCGCAAATGCCCGAATCCCGTCGTTTTCCCAGACTCTCTCGCCCCTGGCTGATCGCCCTGACCGTACTGCTCGGCGCCGTGCTGGTGTGGTGGCTGCTGCCCGGCAAGCCGGAACAGAAGACGGAGGGCAACAGCCCTTGGGAAGGCCCGGTGCCGGTGCGCCTGACCGAGGTCGGCAGTGGCGACTTCCATATCGAACTCAAGGCCCTGGGCACCGTCACGGCGCTGAACACCGTCAACGTGCGCTCGCGGGTGGACGGCGAGCTGGTCAAGGTGTTCTTCGAGGAGGGCCAGCTGGTCAAGGCCGGCGACCTGCTGGCGCAGATCGACCCGCGCCCGTATCAGGTGGCGCTGCAGCAGGCCGAGGGCACCCTGGCGCAGAACCAGGCGCAGCTGAAGAACGCCGAGATCGACCTGGCGCGCTACCAGGGTCTGTACGCCGAGGACAGCATCGCCAAGCAGACCCTGGACACCCAGCAGGCGCTGGTCGGCCAGTACAGGGGCACGGTGAAGAGCAACCAGGCCGCCGTTGCCGATGCCCGTCTCAACCTCGACTTCACCCGTATCCGCGCGCCCATCTCTGGCCGCCTCGGCCTGCGCCAGGTGGACCTCGGCAACCTGGTGCGTAGCAGCGACACCACGCCGCTGGTGGTGATCACCCAGGTCGAGCCGATCGCCGTCAACTTCACCCTGCCGGAGAAGGACCTGCCGCCGGTGCTGGCCAAGGTGCGCGCCAACCAGAAGCTGCTGGTGCAGGCCTGGGATCGTGGCGAGCAGCAGTTGCTAGCCGAAGGTGAACTGCACAGCCTGGACAACCAGATCGACGTGGCCACCGGCACCGTCAAGCTCAAGGGCCGCTTCAGCAACGCCGGCGAGCTGCTGTTCCCCAACCAGTTCGTCAACGTGCGCCTGCGCGTGGAAACGCGCCAGCAAGCCACGCTGATCCCATCCGCCGCTGTGCAGTTCGGCGCCCGAGGCACTTTCGTCTTCGTCCTCGGCGTCGATGACAAGGTGCAGCTGCGCGACATCAAGGTCGCTGCCAGCGATGGCGCCACCAGCCTGATCGACTCGGGCGTCAAGGTCGGCGAGCGTCTGGTACTGGAAGGCACCGACAAGCTCAAGGAAGGCAGCCAGGTGCAGGTGATCGGCAACGAGCCGGGCGCCCTGGCCCAACCGCAGGGCCAGGCCTCACAGAAGCAGGGCGCATGAACGCCTCGCGCCTGTTCATCCTGCGGCCGGTCGCCACCACGCTGTTGATGGTGGCGATCTTCCTCACCGGCCTGATCGCCTACCGCCTGTTGCCGGTTTCCGCGCTGCCGGAAGTCGACTACCCGACCATTCGCGTGCTCACCCTCTACCCGGGTGCCAGCCCGCAGGTGATGACCAGTTCGGTGACCGCGCCGCTGGAGCGCCAGTTCGGCCAGATGCCGGGCCTGAAGCAGATGTCCTCGACCAGTTCGGGCGGTGCCTCGGTGATCACCCTGCGCTTCAGCCTGGAGGTGAATCTGGACGTGGCCGAGCAGGAAGTGCAGGCGGCCATCAACGCCGCCACCAACCTGCTACCCGACGACCTGCCGGCGCCGCCGGTGTACAACAAGGTCAACCCGGCGGACACCCCGGTGCTGACCCTGGCTATTCGCTCCAACACCTTGCCGCTGACCCAGGTGCACGACCTGATCGACACGCGCATGGCGCAGAAGATCGCCCAGATCAGCGGCGTCGGCCTGGTCAGCCTGGCCGGCGGCCAGCGTCCGGCCGTGCGCATCAAGGTCGATCCCGAGGCGCTGGCCAGCCATGGCCTCAACCTGGCCGACGTGCGTGAGCTGATCGCCGCGCAGAACGTCAACCAGCCCAAGGGCAACTTCGACGGCCCGACCCGCGTGTCGCAGCTGGACGCCAACGACCAGCTCAAGTCTGCCGCCGAATACCAGGACCTGATCCTCAAGTACGACAACGGCGCGGCCCTGCGTCTGCGCGACGTGGCCAGCGTGGTCGATGGCGCCGAGAACGAGCGCCTGGCTGCCTGGGCCGACCGCAACGAGACGGTACTGCTGACCATCCAGCGCCAGCCCGGCGCCAATGTCATCGAGGTGGTCGACCGCATCCAGCGTCTGCTGCCGCAGATCACCGCGGCGCTGCCGGCCAGCCTGGAGGTGCAGGTGCTCACCGACCGCACCCAGACCATCCGCGCGGCGGTCAAGGACGTGCAGTTCGAGCTGGTGCTGGCCATCGCCCTGGTGGTGCTGGTGACCTTCCTGTTCCTGCGCAAGGTCTCCGCCACCATCATCCCGTCCATCGCCGTGCCGCTGTCGCTGATCGGCACCTTCGGCGTGATGTACCTGGCCGGTTTCTCGGTCAACAACCTGACGCTAATGGCCCTGACCATCGCCACCGGTTTCGTGGTGGACGACGCCATCGTCATGCTGGAGAACATCGCCCGCCACCTGGAGGAGGGCGAGACGCCGTTCAACGCCGCGCTCAAGGGCGCCAGGCAGATCGGCTTCACCCTGATCTCGCTGACCTTCTCGCTGATCGCGGTGCTGATTCCGTTGCTGTTTATGGCGGACGTCGTGGGGCGACTGTTCCGCGAGTTCGCCATCACCCTGGCGGTGGCCATCCTGATTTCCCTGGTGGTGTCGCTGACCCTGACGCCGATGATGTGCGCGCGCCTGCTCAAGGCCGAGAAGGAAGAGGAGCAGGGGCGCTTCTACAAGCGTGCCGGCGCCTTTATCGACGGTCTGATCGAGCGCTACGCGGTGGGCCTGACCTGGACCCTGCGTCACCAGAGCCTGACCCTGCTGGTGGCCATCGGCACCCTGGCGCTCACCGTGCTGCTGTACCTGGCGGTGCCCAAGGGCTTCTTCCCGGTGCAGGACACCGGGGTGATCCAGGGTATTTCCGATGCGCCGCAGTCGATCTCCTTCAAGGCCATGAGCGAGCGCCAGCAGCGCCTGGCCGGCGTGATACTGCAGGACCCGGACGTCTCCAGCCTGTCGTCCTACATCGGCGTGGATGGCGACAACCCGACCCTGAACAGCGGCCGCCTGCTGATCAACCTCAAGCCGCACCGCGAGCGCGACGCAACCGCCAGCGAAGTGATCGAGCGCCTGCGCCCCGAGCTGACCAAGGTGCCGGGCATCGCCCTGTACCTGCAGCCGGTGCAGGACCTGACCATCGAGGATCGGGTCAGCCGCACCCAGTTCCAGTTCAGCCTGGAGTCGCCGGACGGCAAGCTGCTAGAGGAGTGGACGCCCAGGCTGATCAGCGCCCTGAGCGAGCAGCCGGAGCTGCGCGACATCGCCAGTGACCTGCAGAACCAGGGCCTGCAGGTGTTCCTCAATATCGACCGCGACGCCGCCTCGCGCCTGGGCGTGACTGTCGGCAACATCGACGACGCGCTGTACGACGCCTTCGGTCAGCGGCAGATTTCCACCATCTTCACCCAGGCAAGTCAGTACCGCGTGGTGCTGGAGAGCATGGGCGCTGGCGAGATGGGCCCGCAGGCGCTGCAGCGCATCCATGTGGCCACCGCCAGTGGCGGCCAGGTGCCGCTGGCCTCGCTGGCACGGGTTGAAGAGCGCCCGGCCAGCCTGCTGGTCAACCATATCGGCCAGTTCCCGGCGGTCACCGTGTCCTTCAACCTGGCGCCGGGCGTGTCGCTGGGCGAGGCGGTGCAGGTGATCGAACGGGTCGAGCAGGAGATCGGCCTGCCGGCCGGCATCCAGACCCAGTTCCAGGGCGCCTCCGAGGCCTTCCGCGCCTCGCTGTCGAGCACTCTGCTGCTGATCCTGGCGGCCATCGTCACCATGTACATCGTGCTCGGCGTGCTCTACGAGAGCTATATCCACCCGATCACCATCCTCTCGACGCTGCCCTCGGCCGGTGTCGGCGCGCTGTTGGCGCTGCTGCTGACCGGCAACGACCTGGGCCTGATCGCCATCATCGGCATCATCCTGCTGATCGGCATCGTCAAGAAGAACGCGATCATGATGATCGACTTCGCCCTGGAGGCCGAACGGCACCAGGGCATGGCGCCTGCGGACGCCATCTACCAGGCCGCGCTGCTGCGTTTCCGCCCGATCCTGATGACCACCCTGGCCGCGCTGTTCGGCGCAGTGCCGCTGATGCTGGCCTCGGGCTCCGGCGCCGAGCTGCGCCAGCCGCTGGGCCTGGTGATGGTCGGCGGCCTGCTGCTGAGTCAGGTGCTCACGCTATTCACCACGCCGGTGATCTACCTGGCCTTCGACCGCCTGTCGCGGCGCCTGCTGGGCCGTAGCGCCTCGGGAGTGGCGCTGGCGCCATGAACCTCTCGGCGCCCTTCATTCGCCGGCCGGTAGCGACGCTGCTGCTGAGCCTGGCGATCATCCTCGCCGGGCTGGTCAGCTTTCGCCTGCTGTCGGTGGCGCCGCTGCCGAACATGGATTTCCCGGCCATCGTGGTCAAGGCCAGCCTGCCCGGCGCCAGCCCGCAGACCATGGCCTCCAGTGTGGCCACGCCGCTGGAGCGTGCACTGGGCAGCATCGCCGGCATCAGCGAGATGACCAGCCGCAGCAGTCAGGGCAACACGCAGATCGTCATTCTGTTCAAGATCGGCCGCAACGTGGACGCCGCCGCCCGCGAGGTGCAGGCGGCCATCAACGCCGCGCGCAATCTGCTGCCCAGCGGCATGCGCAGCATGCCGACCTATAAGAAGTTCAACCCGTCCCAGGCGCCGATCATGGTGCTGTCGCTGACCTCGCCGCAGCTGGACAAGAGCCAGCTGTACGACATGGCCTCCACCGTGATCGCGCAGAAGCTGGCGCAGGTCCAGGGCGTGGGCGAGATCCAGATCGGCGGCAGCTCGCTGCCGGCCGTGCGCCTGCAGCTGGAGCCGCGCCTGCTCGATCAGTACGGCGTGGCCCTGGACGAGGTGCGCACGGCCATCGCCCAGGCCAACCGCGACCGACCCAAGGGCGACCTGGCCGACGCCGACCGCCACTGGCAGATCCAGGCCAACGACCAGCTGCACAAGGCCGCCGATTACCAGGACCTGATCATTCGCTACCAGAACCATGCGCCGGTACGCCTGAGCGATGTGGCCAAGGTCGGCGACTCGGTGGAGAACCGCTACAGCGCCGGCTTCTATAACGAGGAGAAGGCCGTGCTGCTGGTGGTCAACCGCCAGCCGGGGGCCAACATCATCCAGACCATCGAGGACATCCGCGCCGAACTGCCGGCCCTGGAGGCGGTGATGCCGGCCAGCGCCAAGCTGGAAGTGGCGATGGACCGCTCACCGGTGATCCGCGCCAGCCTGCACGAGGCCGAGCGCACCCTGCTGATCGCCGTGGCGCTGGTGATCATGGTGGTATTCCTGTTCCTCGGCCGCTGGCGCGCCTCGCTGATCCCGGCGCTGGCGGTGCCGGTGTCGCTGGTCGGCACCTTCGCGGTGATGTACCTGCTGGACTTCTCGCTGAACAACCTGTCGCTGATGGCGCTGATCATCTGCACCGGCCTGGTGGTGGACGACGCCATCGTCGTGCTGGAGAACATCTCGCGGCATATCGAGGCCGGCGAGAAGCCCATGGCCGCCGCGTTCAAGGGCTCGGAGGAGGTGGGTTTCACCCTGCTGTCGATGAACCTGTCGCTGGTGGCGGTGTTCCTCTCCATCCTGTTCATGGGCGGCATCGTCGGCAGCCTGTTCGGCGAGTTCGCCGTGACCCTGACGGCGGCCATCCTCATTTCCCTGGCCGTGTCGCTGACCCTCACGCCGATGCTCTGCGCCCGCTGGCTCAAGGCCGAGGAAGAGGAACACGAGCCGAGCCGACTGCAGCAGTTTGGCGCGCGGGTGCAGGAGCGCGTGCTGGCCTTCTACGGACGCAGCCTGGAGTGGGCGCTGGCGCATTCGCGGCTGACCCTGTTCAGCCTGCTGCTGACCATCGCCGGCAACTTCTACCTGTTCGCCACGGTGCCGAAGAACCTCATGCCGGAACAGGACACCGGCCAGCTGATCGGCTTCGTGCGCGGCGACGACGGCCTGTCGTTTCAGGTCATGCAGCCGAAGATGGACGCCTTCCGTGACGGCCTGCTCAAAGACCCGGCGATCCACAGCGTGGCCGGCTTCATCGGCGGCGAGAGCGGCATTAACAATGCCTTCCTGGTGGTGCGCCTGAAGCCCATCGCCGAGCGCGACATCTCGGCCCGCGAGGTGATGGACCGCCTGCGCGACGAGCTGCCCAAGGTGCCCGGCGCACGGCTGATGCTGATGTCCGACCAGGACCTGCAGTTCGGCGGCCGCCAGGGGCGCAGCTCGGAGAACGAGTATGTGTTGCTGGCCAGCGAACTCGACCTGCTCAAAGAGTGGACACCCAAGGTGCGCGATGCGTTGGCCGCGCTGCCGGAGCTGACCGACATCGACGCCAACGAGGGCGAGGGCGCCCAGCAGATCAACCTGGTGGTGGACCGCGCCACGGCCCAGCGCCTGGGCGTGGACATGGCGATGATCACCAGCGTGCTGAACAACGCCTTCAGCCAGCGGCAGATCTCCACCATCTACGAGACGCTCAACCAGTACAGCGTGGTGATGGAGATCGATCCCAAGTACGCCCAGTACCCGGAGGCGCTGGACCAGATCCAGGTGATCGGCGCCGATGGCCAGCGCGTGCCGCTGTCCGGCTTCGCCCGCTGGGAGCGCAGCCTGGAGGAGGATCGGGTCAACCACCAGGGCCAGTTCGCCGCCGAGAGCATCGGCTACTCGCTGGCCCCGGAGGTCACCCAGGACCAGGCCAACGCGGCGATACGCCGGGCGGTGGCCGAGCTCAACCTGCCCACCGAGGTGCAGGGCATGCTCGGCGGCACCGGCGGTCAGTTCGAGAAGGAGGCCCAGGGCCAGCCGGTGATGCTGCTGATCGCCCTGCTGGTGGTGTACATCGTCCTCGGCATCCTCTACGAGAGCTATATCCACCCGCTGACCATCCTCTCCACGCTGCCCTCGGCCGGCGTCGGCGCGCTGGCGGCGATCCTGCTCACCGGCGGCGAGTTCAGCATGGTCTCGCTGCTCGGCCTGTTCTTGCTGATCGGCGTGGTGAAGAAGAACGCCATCCTGATGATCGACCTGGCCCTGGAGCTGGAACGCAACGAACGCCTGAGCCCGCAGGAGTCGATCCGCCGCGCCTGCCTGCTGCGCTTTAGGCCGATCATGATGACCACCCTGGCCGCCATGCTCGGCGCACTGCCGCTGCTGCTGGGCCAGGCCGAAGGCGCCGAGATGCGCCAGCCGCTGGGCCTGGCCATCGTCGGCGGGCTGATCCTCAGCCAGTTGCTCACCCTCTACACCACCCCGGTGGTCTACCTGTACCTCGACCGTCTGCGCCATCGGGTCAACCGCTGGCGTGGTATGCGCACTGACGCCGCCCTGGAAACTCCGCTATGAAGTCATTGCCCCGCATTTCCTTCCTGTTCGCTGCCCTGGCCCTGGCCGGCTGCGCCGTCGGCCCGGATTATCTGCGCCCGGATAGCGCGCCGTCGGCCGAGTTCAAGCAGGCCGCCGGCTGGAAGTCCGCCGCACCGGCCGATACCGAGCTGCGGGGCGACTGGTGGAAGCTGTACGGCGATGCCGAGCTGGATGGCCTGATCGAGCGCCTCAATGCCAATAACCAGAACCTCGCCAGCGCCGAGGCCCAGTACCGCCAGGCCCAGGCCCTGGTGCGCGGCGCGCGTGCCGGCTTCTTCCCGACCGTCGGACTCAACACCGGCGTGACCCGTGCCGGCCAGGGTGGCGGCGACAGCACCATCGGCACCACCGGTGGCATCAGCGTCAGCGGCGGCGGTCAGTCGCAGGTATCCAAGAGCTACGAAGCCAGCCTCGGCGTGAGCTGGGAGCTGGACCTGTGGGGCAAGCTGCGCCGCCAGCTGGAGTCGGAAAACGCCGGGCTCGACGCCAGCGCGGCCGACCTGGCCGCCGTACGTCTCAGCCAGCAGTCCGAACTGGTGCAGAACTACCTGCAACTGCGGGTGCTGGACCAGCAGCAGCGTCTGCTGAACGAGACCGTCGCCGCCTACAAGCAGGCCTTCCGCATCGCCGAGAACCAGTACAAGGCCGGCATCGTGCCGAAGTCCGACGTGACCCAGGCGCTGACCCAGCTCAAGGGCACCGAGGCCGAGGCGGTGGACCTGGAGTACCAGCGCGCCCAGCTGGAGCACGCGATTGCCGTGCTGGTGGGGGTGGCACCGTCCGAGTTCGAGCTGGCGGTGCGCGATGACGTACCGGCACTGCCCAGCGTGCCGGTCAGCCTGCCATCGACCCTGCTGGAGCGCCGCCCGGACGTGGCCGCTGCCGAGCGCCGGGTGATGGCCGCCAACGCCGAGATCGGCGTGGCCGAGGCCGCCTACTATCCGGAGCTGAGCCTGTCCGCTTCCGGAGGTTACCGCAGCGGGGGCCTGGACAACTGGATCAGCTCGCCCAACCGCTTCTGGTCCATCGGTCCGGCCTTCGCCCTCAATCTGTTCGATGGTGGCCTGATCCGCTCTCGCGTCGAGCAGGCCGAGGCCAGCTACGACCAGACCGTGGCCGACTACCGGCAGACGGTGCTGGGCAGCTTCCGCGAAGTGGAGGATTACCTGGTGCAGTTGGCCGTACTGGAGCGCGAGGCGGTGGTGCAGCAGGAGGCGCTGGACGCCGCCCGCGAATCGCTGCGGCTGATGCTCAACCAGTACCGCGCCGGTACCGTGGAGTTCACAGACGTGGTCAGCGTGCAGACCACCGCGCTGTCCAACGAACGTACCCGCCTGACCCTGCAGGGCAGTCGCCTGACCGCCAGCGTGCAACTGATCGCGGCCCTGGGTGGTGGCTGGCAGGGGCTGCCGGCGGAAGAGTAGTTGGCGGACAGATGAATTATCTGACCGGTGAGGCCATTACTCGGGGTGACCGTGTCGCCCTGGAACATGGGCGGACTATCGGTACGGTCGAGGCCGTCATAGAAACGCAGGCGCAGATGGCCGAATGGGGAGTAAACGCAGCCGGGGTGATGGTGGCCGCAGCACCATTCGGGTTGGTGTTCTGGCCACTGCGCGAGTGCCTTGATCCGCTGGTTCTGCTTTCACGAGAACCAATCAGTGGGAGCGAGCACTAGAGGCACCACCGGCATCAGTTCAAGGCTGGATGGTCGCCTCGATACGCACGATCTTCGGCTCGCCGTCGATCAGGCGCAGGCTGGCGGTTTCCTGCATGCCGGTGCTCATCTCGTGGCCCTGCATGCTCAGGGTTTCCTTGGTGGTGTCCTTGACCGTGGCGCTCTGGCCGTCGTCCGCGATCTCGATCGACTCGATGTCCACTTCCATGCTGTAGCTGTCCAGGCCGGACCAGCCCTGCTTGAGCAGCTGGCGGTACTTGTCCGCGTCGAGCTCGATGCTGCCCTTGGCGGCGGTGATGTGGATGCGCACGTCGTCGCTCATGTGCGCCAGGGTGGCGTCGATATCGCGCTTCGAAGCGTCGGCCGCTATCTGGGCGTACAGGTTGCGGATGCTGTTTTCGGTCAGCGCCGGATCGGCGTGGACCAGCGGGGCGAACAGGCACAGCAGGGACAGCGCGAGCTTTTTCATCGACCTTCCTTGTAAAGCACGGATACGGATGGCCGATGCTAGCGGCATCGCGCCGGCAAAAGGAACCCCGCCGTCGTGCGAGGTGTGGATTCAGTCCCGGTCCGGCGCGCCGAGCGGGAAGAACGCCCGATACGGCCGCGCCTCATCCACCGCCCGGGCGAAGGACGGCCGCTGCAGCAGGCGCTGGAGATAGGCGCGCACGGTCGGGAAGGCCTCGCCGATCGGCTGGGTCCAGTCGGCATAGAACAGGAAGGGCGCCGCCGCGCAGTCGGCCAGGCTGAAGGCCTCGCCGGCGGCCCAGGTGCGCCCCTGCAGACGCTGCTCCAGCCAGGCGTAGGCGGTGTCCAGCATGCGCCGCGCCTCGATCACACCGTAGCCGTCGCGCTCCTCCGGCGCGCGCAGGGCATCGAACACGCACTTCTGCTGCGGGGTGGAGACGTAGTTGTCGAACACCCGGTCCATGAAACGTACCTCCAGTGCCTGCTGCGGATCGTCCGGAAGCAGCCGCACCGGCCCGGGATGGTTGAGCTGCAGGTGCTCGATGATGATGCTCGACTCCACCACCATCCGCCCGTCGTCGACCAGCAGCGGGAAGCGGCGCATGGGCCACAGCTCGGCCAGCCGCTGCATGTGCTGCGGCTGCTCCGGCGCCAGCAGGCGGTATTCGAAGGGAATGGCGTTTTCGTAGAGGGCGATCAGTACCTTCTGGCAGTAGGAGGAGAAGGGGTGGGCGTAGAGTTCCAGGGCCATGCGGTGGGTCTCCGTCGAGGTGGTTTGCTCCTGGTCGAACGGCGAGCGCCTCAATCGACAGGCCGCTGGCTTTCCTGCGCCGTTTCTTCCGCCAGCCAGTTGAGCAGCGCCTTGATCGCCGGCTGGCGCTCGCGGCCCGGTACGCACAGCGCCAGGTAGCGCGCGCCGGGCAGGCTGATGTCGGCACGATAGGGTTGTAGCAGGCCGCTGGCCAGGCTGTCGGAGACCAGCACCGAGCTGGCCAGCACCAGGCCCTGGCCGGCGATGGCGGCCTGCAGGGCGTAGTGCTCGTCCGGATAGTCGCGGCGCATGGCTTCGACGATCCAGGGTGCGTTGGCCTCGGCGGCCCAGGTCTCCCAGGCCGGCAGACCGGATAGTGGCGCCTCCCAGCCCACGCCGATCAGCTCCGGCCGCTGCGCCGGCAGGCGCTCCAGCAGCTGCGGCGCGGCATAGGCGGCGAAACGCTCCTCCATCAGTGGTTGCTGGAACAGCTGCGGGTACTCGCCCAGACCACAGCGGATGGCCAGGTCGATGCTGGCGTCGCGTTGCAGGTCGACCAGCTCGTTGCTGGTTTCGATGCGTACGCGGATGCCCGGGTGGCGCCGGTAGAAGCGGCCGAGGCGAGGGATCAGCCAGAGCGCGGCAAAGGCTGGCATGGTGCTCAGGCTCAGGCTGTGCTCGCCGGCCTGCGGGCGCAATGCCTCCAGGCTGCGGTCGATCTCCAGCAGGGCGCCATGCAGACTGCGGCGCAGCCGTTCGCCACCTTCGGTGAGGCGCACGCCACGGCCCAGGCGTTCGAACAACAGGGTGCCGAGCCACTGCTCCAGGCCACGGATCTGGTGCGACACGGCGGTGGGCGTGACATTCAGCTCCAGCGCCGCGGCGCGGAAGCTGGCCAGGCGCGCGGCGGATTCGAAGGTGCGCAGGGCGGTGAGAGGCAGGCGGGCGAACATGGGCGGCTCATCAACAGGTGAGTTGGATTCATCCTGGCGAACTATAGGTCATTTGTTCGCAGGTCTGATCACTCATAGATTCAGCGACACCAAAGGGCCACTGGTGGCGCTGATAAGGGTGAGGTGAACTATGCAAGGCGCGAAACGCAAAGTGGTCCAGGCGCTGCTCTACGAGCTGGTCGGCGCGCTGTTCGTGTCGCCGGTGATCGCCTTCGCGTTTGACGAGAGCATGGTCTATTCCGGCACCCTGGCCTTGCTGCTGTCGCTGGTGGCGCTGAGCTGGAACATGCTGTTCAACAGCCTGTTCGAGTACTGGGAGGCGCGCCAGGCACGCCGCACCCGCACCCTGGGGCGGCGCCTGTTGCACTCTCTGGGCTTCGAGGGTGGCCTGGCGCTGATGCTGGTACCGCTGATGGCCTGGTGGCTGGACATCTCCTGGCTGCAGGCCTTGGTGGCCGATCTGGGGCTGCTGCTGTTTTTCTTCTTCTATGCCTTCGCGTTCCAGTGGGCCTTCGATCTGCTGTTCGGTGTGCCTACATCTGCCATGGAGGTCTGTCAGGGCTGATCTCTCGCCGCTGCGCTTGCGGGAACGCCAGATGCCAAGGGGTTGGCACTAGTTGACCGGATGGACCGGTTCGCTGGACGTGCCGCCGTGCTGGGCTAGGGTAATGGAGACAGCTAGCGGCACTGGACGCCTCTATGGACAGATTTACTGTGTTGCCTTTCCGGCTAGCGGGGCAGCATCTGGCGGTTCCTCTGGAAAACGTGATCCGGGTGATCCCGGCGTTGCAGTGCACCCCGCTGCCGGGTGCACCGCAGACCGTTCTCGGCCTGGCCAATGTGCGCGGGCAGATTGTCCCGGTGGTGGATCTGGCACGGCGCTTCGCCTGGCCGGCGGCGCCGCTCGCGTTGTGGCAGCCGTTCCTCTGGTTGCGCAGCCGCACTCGCGAGCTGCTGGTACCGGTCGATGGCGTGGAGACGGCGGCCCAGTGCTCCGCCACGGATGTGGTCGATTCGGCGCAACCCCGGGTACCCAGCGAGATGGTGCGCGGCGTATTGCGTACCGAGGAGGGCATGCTGCTGATCCAGGACGTCGAGCAGCTGCTGACCGACGCCGACGAGCTTGAGCTGCAGCGCGCCCTGGATGTCAGCGGAGCGAACCATGCGCCAGGCTGAGCCGATCTGTTCGCCGCGGCTGCTGGAGGTGCTGGCGAGCAAGGTGCACCAGCACCTGGGCATGGACTTCGGCGGGCCACGTCGGGCCGAGCTGCTGCGGCGCCTACGCCAGCTGGCCGTGGAGCAGCAGCATGACCCGGCGACCTGGCTGGAGAGCCTGGCCTTCGCCGAGTGGGACGATGCGCAGATCCAGGCCCTGATTTCCGCCTTCAGCGTCGGCGAAACCTACTTCCGCCGTGATGCCGAGGCCCTCGACTGGCTGGCCCGGCACCATCTGGCGCCACTGCTGCAGCGCCGGCGCGCCGCCGGCCAGCGCTACCTGAGGGTGTGGAGCGCGGCCTGTTGCACCGGCGAGGAGGCCTACAGCCTGCTGTTCCTGCTCGACGGGTTGTTGGGCGCCGAGGCAGCCAGCTGGACGCTGGAACTGCTGGCCAGCGACATCAACGCAGGTTTCCTCGCCCGCGCCGAACAGGGGCTCTACGGGCAGAACGCCTTTCGGCGCAACGAGGAGGCGTTTCGCACCCGCTATTTCCAGGCCGACGAGCGCAGCTGGCGGGTACGCCCCGAATGGCGCGGGCGCATCCACTTCCTGCGCCACAACCTGGCCGACAAGGCGTTGCCCAACCCCAGCCGCGGATTGGCCGGGGTCGACCTGATCCTCTGTCGCAACGTGCTGATGTACTTCTCCACCGAACATGCCACGGCCGCGCTGCGCCGGCTGCTGGCCTGCCTCAGCGACGACGGCATCCTGGTGCTCAGCGCGGTGGAAGCGGGCCTCGCCACCCAGGCCGGCCTCAACGGCTTCTGGGCCGGCAGCAACTACGCCCTGGCCGCGGGCGCGGCCTTGCGGGCCTCGCCGCCACCGACAGTGAAGACACTGCCGACGCCGCCCCCGGTGACGCAATTCAAGTTCGTGCCGCCGGCGCTTCCCGAGCCCATTGCCAGCGCGCCGGCGCAGGTCGAGCCCGACGCCCTGTGGCGCGACGCCGAGGCCGCATTGGCGCAGGGCCGCACGGAACGGGCGCGGGAGCTGCTGGATAGCTACCTGGCTCAACCCGGGCTGGTTTCGGCCAGGCGCTACGACGCCTGCCTGCTGATGGCGCGCAGCTGGGCCGACCAGCAGCGCAGCGGCGAGGCGCGGGAGTGGCTGCAGCGCGCCCTCGATCAGGACTCTGCCGCGCTGCCGGCCTACTGGCTGCAAGCGCTGCTGGCCCGCCAGGAGGGCGATGTTCTCGCGGCCCTGCAGGCGCTGCACAAGGCGCTCTATCTCGATCCGGACTGCAGCATGCTGCATTTCCAGCAGGGGCTGCTGCTGCGCGAGGCCGGCCGCCGTCAGCCGGGCGACAAGGCTTTGCGCGTCTGTCTGGGCCTGCTGCAGTCCGCTGCCGCCGATGCGCAGGTCCCGCTCGGCGATGGGCTCAGCGCCGGCCAGTTGCGCCGACTCTGCGAACAATTGCTGGAGGGCGCCGCATGAGCGAGCCAGGCAACGTCGAGGAGCGCTGGACGCAGCTGCGCGAGCGTCTCGCGGAGTTCGAGCAGCGCATCGACCAGGAATTCTCTGCCGACCCCGGCGAGCATCAGGAACGCCTGTCGCAGCGCACCCGTGAGTGGGCGCGCAGCGTCGAAGAGACACGGCCGGACAGCCTGATCGAGCTGCTCAGCTTCACCCTCGGCGAGGAGCTCTACGCCATCGAGACCGGCCATGTCGGCGCTGTGCTGCCGCTGCCGCACTTCACCCCGTTGCCCGGTACGCCGCCCTTCGTGCTGGGCATCGTCAACGTGCGCGGGCACATCGTCTCGGTGCTGGACCTGCGGGTGTTCTTCGAACTGCCGATCGAGGGTCTCTCCGACAAGAACTACCTGCTGGTGCTGCGCAATCAGGACATGGAATTCGGCCTGCTGGCCGATCGCATCCGCGGTATCGAGCAGATCCCGCGCGACAGCTTGCAGGCGGGCCTGGCCAACCTGACCGGCATCCGCGCGAACTACCTGCTGGGGGTTACCGCGGAGCAGACCACGGTGCTGGATGGCGCTCGCCTGCTCGGCGACCCGAACCTACGCATCCACGCCGACGACTAAGGACCATGCAAGGAGGATTCATGCTGGCAAACCTGTTGAACCTGCGTATTGGTAGCAAGCTGATGCTGGCATTCGCCGCGCTGATCCTGGGTTTCGCATTGCTGCTGTTCACCACGCTGGAGCAATTCGTCGCCCTGCAGAAGAGCGAGGAGGAACAATTCGCCCGGCGTTATGCGCGGGTGACCGACGTCAAGGACCTGCTGATCAGCATCAACCTGCAGCGCGTGGAAATGCTCAGCACCCTGGGCGGCGATGCTCAGGTGCTGGAGGAAAGCATTCGCGCCGGCAGCGAGCTGAACGAACGCCGTCTGGAACGCCTGCAGTCCGCCGTAAAAGGCGACGAGGTCACCGTCGAGCTGCTCAAGCAGATGCAGAGCCTGCGCGCCGGCTATGTACGCAGCCGTGACAACGAGCTGCTGCCATTGCTGCAGGCCGGCAAGCTGGACGAAGTGCGGGCGCTGGTTGCCGGCCCGCAGCGGCAGCGGGTGGAGCGCCTGCATGACCTGGCCGAGCAGCTGGTGGCGCGCACCAACCAACGCATCACCGAGGGCACCATCCAGTCGCATCAGCAACTGGAGAAACTGCGCAGCGACATCTTACAGGCCGGCCTGGCCCTGGTGCTGGGCGGTGCGCTGCTGGCCTGGTTGCTCAGCCGACACATCGCCCAGCCGCTGGCGCGGCTGACCAACCTGGCCGAACAGATCGGCCGTGGCGAGATTCCCCGCGAGCTGCCGGGACATACGCGCCAGGACGAGGTCGGGCGCCTGGGCCAGGCCTTCGTCAACATGAGTCAGTACCTGCGCGAGCTGGTCCAGGAGCTCGACGAGAGCATCTCGGTGGTGGCCAGCGCCAGCGAGGAAATTATCGCGGTGACCACCCAGGTCGCGGCCAGCACCCAGGAAACCGCCACGGCGATCAGTGAGATCGCCACCACGGTGGAGGAGGTCAAGCAGACGGCGGTACTGGCCGGCAACAAGTCGCAGTCGGTCAGCGAGAGCACCGAGCGCACCCGGCAGGTGGTGCAGAGCGGCCGCCAGTCGGTGGATGAAACTCTGCGCGGCATGGGCCTGATCCGCGAGCAGATGCAGGCGGTGGCCGAGAGCATCATGCGCCTGGGCGAGCAGAGCCAGACCATTGGCGAGATAGTCGCCTCGGTCAACGACCTGGCCGAGCAGTCCAACCTGCTGGGCGTCAATGCCTCGATCGAGGCGGTAAAGGCCGGCGAGGCGGGTAAGGGCTTCTCGGTGGTGGCGCAGGAGGTGAAGACCCTGGCCGATCAGTCCAAGCAGGCGACCGCCCAGGTGCGCGGCATCCTCGGCGATATCCAGAAGGCCATGACCAAGGCGGTGATCCTCGCCGAGGAGGGCAGCAAGTCGGTGGAGGGCGGCTATCAGCGCGCCCAGGTCAGCGGCGAGGCGATTCGCACCCTGGGCAGCAGCGTGGAGGAGTCCAGCGATATCGCCCTGCAGATCGCTGCCACCAGCCAGCAGCAGATGATCGGCATGGACCAGATCGGCAGCGCCATGGAGAACATTCGCCAGGCCAGCCAGGACAACGTGGCCGGCGCGCGGCAGGTGGACATGGCCGCGCGCAACCTGCACCAGCTCGGCCTCAAGCTCAAGGGCCTGGCGGCCCGGTTCAAGCTGTGAGACGCCCGTGAGCTTCGATCGCGACGCACTTCGGCAGCGGCTGCAGGCAAGCTTCCGCGCCGAGGCTGCCGAGCGCCTGGCGATCCTCGCCGACACCCTGGCCAACTGGCGCGAGGGCGGCACCAGCGAGCAGGGCATCGAGTCGCTGTTTCGCGAGGTGCACAGCATCAAGGGCGCCTCGCGAGCCGCCGGGATCGGTGAGATCGAGCGCATCTGCCACGCCTGGGAGAGCCTGCTCGGTGCCGTGCGCCACGCCGATATCGAACTGACGCCGGAGCGGGTGGAGCTGTGCCGCCTGGCGCTCAAGCTGGTGCAGCGCCTGCACGCGGGCCAGGAGGTGGATGGCTACGAACTGGCGCAGATGATCGATAGCCTCAACGACAGCACCCTGGGCCAGGAGGTGGAGCTGCCGGTGGTGGAGGCGCCGATTGCCGAACTGCCGCAGGACCCGACCACCGTGCGCGTGGCCACCGAGCGCCTGGATGCGCTGCTGTTCCACAGCGAGGTGCTGCTGCAGCACAAGCTGGAGGCTCAGGCCCACGCGCGCAGCCTGCAGGAACATGCGCTGGCCTTCGAACCGCAGCGGACCAAACGCATGCTCGGCTCCGGCGCGCTCAAACAGCTGCGCGAGAACCTCGACGAGCTGCCGAGCAGCGCCCAGGACGGCCTCAAGAGCGTGCTCGACTATCTCGACTGGAGCCTGTCGCAGCTCGACCGCCTGCACTTCGGCGCCGCGCGCCTGGCCAAGTCCGGAACGCAGATGGCCCTGGGGCTGGCCCAGTTGTCCGAGTCGCTGATCGGCGAGATGCAGGGCGCGCTGCTGCTGTCCGGCAGCAGTCTGCTGGAGGGCGTGTCGGCCATGGTCCAGGACATCGCCAGCCAGGCCGGCAAGCGCGCGGAGCTGCAGGTGCGCGGCGAGAGCCTGCAGATCGACAAGCGCATCCTCGACGAGCTGCGCATCGTCCTCACCCACCTGCTGCGCAATGCCATCGACCACGGCCTGGAGACCCCGGAGCAGCGCACCAGCCAGGGCAAGAACCCGGTGGGCAAGCTGCTGGTGGAGCTGGTCCAGGAATCGGCGGACCGCTTCGAGCTGCGGGTCAGTGACGATGGCGCCGGCATCGATCCCGCCGGGCTGAAGGCCAAGGCGCTGGCCGCCGGCCTGCTCGGCGCAGAGCAGGCGCAGGCCCTTGGTGAGCGCGAGGCGCTGGGGCTGATCTTCCTCTCGGGGCTGTCCACCAGCGGCATGATCACCGATATCTCCGGCCGCGGCCTGGGCATGCCCATCGTTCAGGACACGGTGGAGCGCCTCGGCGGGCGCATCGAGCTGGACTCCACCCGTGGCAGCGGAACCTCTTTCCACCTGCATCTGCCGCTGAGCCTGTCGACCTTCCGCGCGGTGATCGTGCGTAACGCGGAGCGGGTGTTCGCAGTGCCGGCTTTGGCGGTGGAACGCTGCCTGCGCCTGCCGGCGAGTGCCATCCGCACCCTGGAGAATCGTCCGTCGGTGGCCTTCGAGGGCGAGGTGCTGCCGCTCTGGCCACTGGCCGACGTGCTCGGCCTGGCGCAGCCACCGATCATCGCCAGCGAGCTGACCCTGTTGCTGCTCAAGGTGCGCGGCGAGCGCTTCGTGCTGCTGGTGGAGGAGCTGCTGGGGGACCAGGAAATCATCGTCAAGAACCTCGGCCGCCAGTTGCAGCGGGTGCGCAACCTGATGGGCGCCACCGTGCTAGGCGATGGCCAGCTGGTGCCCATCCTGCATCCCGCCGATCTCTATCGCAGCGCGCTGGAGTCCCAGGACTCCAGCCTCAGCCAGCAGGCGCAGCCGCGCCGCAGCGAGGTGGTGAAACGCCTGCTGATCGCCGAGGACTCGTTTACTTCACGCGGCCTGCTCAAGGCCATTCTCGAGGCGGCGGGTTACCGGGTGACTACCGCCAACGACGGCCTGGAGGCCTGGAACGCACTCAAGCAGGGACAGTTCGACCTGCTGGTGTCCGATGTGGAGATGCCGCGGCTGGATGGTTTCACCCTGACCAGCCGCATTCGCGCCGACCGTACCCTGGCGGATCTGCCAGTGGTGCTGGTAACCGCCCTGCATTCCGCCGAGGACCGCGCCCGCGGTCTGGAGGCGGGGGCCAACGCCTATCTGGCCAAGAGCGGCTTCGAGCAGGACAACCTGCTCGAAGCGGTGCGCCGGCTTATCTGAGGGGGGAAGGGAATGCGTGTGCTGGTAGTGGACGATTCACCGGTGAGCCGCATGCTGTTGCGCGCCGTGCTCGAGGGGGAGGGCTACGATGTGCGCGAGGCCAGCACCGGTGGCGAGGCCTTGCAGGTGCTCACCGGGTTCACCCCGGACATCGTCACCATGGACGTGCACATGCCCGGCATGGATGGCTACGAGACTACCGAGCGCATCCTCGAGCACTACGCCTTGCCGGTGGTGATTCTGTCCGCCAGCGTCAACCACCAGGCCTCGGTCACGGCCATGCGCGCCCTCGAGGCCGGCGCCCTGGCGGTGCTGGAAAAGCCGTCGGGGCCGACCGCCAGCGACTTCGAGGAGCGTATCGATGAACTGCTGCGCACCCTGCGCAGCATGGTCCAGGTGAAGATCGTGCGGCGTAAGCGCCGTCCCAGCCAGATCAGCTCTGCCGATACCCCACCGCTGGTGGCGCAGACGGCGGCGTGCGCACCGCAGCTGGTGGCGATCTCCGCATCGGCGGGTGGCCCGATGGCGATCAAGGCTTTCCTGCAAGCCCTGGCTCCCTTGCAGCCCTGGCCACTGGTGCTGGTGCAGCACATCGCGCCGGGTTTCCTGCCGAGCTTCCGCGACTGGCTGGCGACGCTGACGCCGCTACCCATCGTAATCGCCGAGGCCGGCCAGCGCCTGACTCCGGGTGCTTTGCACCTGGCGCCGGACGGTCATCACCTGGGCTTCGCCGCCAACCGCAGCGTGATCCTCGACGACGCGCCGCCAGAAGAACACGTGCGTCCGGCCGCCAACTACCTGTTCCGCTCGGTCGCCCGCCACTTCGGCAAGCAGGCGATCGGCATCCAGATGTCCGGCATGGGCCGCGACGGCGCCCAGGGCCTGGCCGACATGTGCCAGGCCGGCGCCCTGACCCTGGTACAGGAGCCAAGCACGGCGGTGATCGACTCCATGCCCAAGGCCGCCATCGGCCTGCAGGCCGCCCGCCAGGTGCTGCCGCCGGAAGGCATTGCCGACCTGCTCAACGCGATTGCTACCCACATGGCCGCAGTAAACGGAAGTAACGGGAGGGAATGACCATGTATGCAGACGCCGAAATTCTGGTGGTCGAGGACAGCCACACCCAGGCCACCGAACTGCAGTACATGCTCGAAGCCGTTGGCTGCAAGGTGCGGGTGGCGAGCAATGGCCGCGAAGCGCTGGAGATGGTGGCGGTGCGCAAACCGACCATCGTCATCAGCGACATCGTCATGCCGGAAATGGACGGCTATGAGCTGTGCCGCCAGCTGAAGAGCTCGGCGCTGACCCAGGGCATCCCGATCATCCTGGTCACCGCCCTGGCCGACGCCCGCGACGTGGTGCACGGCCTGGCCTCGGGCGCGGACAACTTCATCGTCAAGCCCTTCGACGAGAAGTACCTGATGTCGCGCATCCGCTACTTCCTGGTCAACCTCGAACTGCGCACCCACGAGCGTGTGCAGATGGGGGTCGAGGTGGTGCTGGAGGGCGAGCGCCATTTCATCACCGCCAGTCGCCAGCAGATCCTCGACCTGCTGATCTCCACCTACGAGCAGGGCGTGCGCTTGAACAACGAACTGCAGGCCAAGCACGACGAGCTGGCGCGGACCAACTCGCTGCTCAACTGCCTGTTCCACTTCACCAGCGGCCTGACCGATGCCAAGAGCGAGCGCAATGTCATTGACGCCGCGCTGCGCCGCATCCTGGAATTCCCCGACGCGGTCGGTGCCTGGCTGCTGCTGGCCGACGCCAACGAACCGCACGAGCCGGCCCATGTGGCCGGCGCCTGCGCGCGAGGGCAGAACTATTCGAAGCATGACCTGGACAGCTGCGCACGCAACTGCCCGTGCCGACATGCCTGGGTCAGTGACAAGCTGTCGCGGCCAACCAACATCAGCGACTGCCCGGCGCTGCTCGACAAACCGGGCGACTCCATCCACGCCAGCATCCCGCTGCAGATGGGCGGCGAGATCATCGGCATGCTCAACGTGGTGCAGCGCGACGCACAGCCCTGGTCGGAAGACTCGCTCAGCGCCCTGGCTTCCATCGGCCGCCAACTGGCCATGGCCCTGGGCCGCGTGCGCCTGTTCGAGAGCATGGAACAATTGGTGGAGCAGCGCACCGAGGCGCTGACCAAGAGCGAGGAACTGTTGCGCAAGGTGCTGGACAGTCTACCGGTGGGGGTGTTCGTCACCGACCAGCAGGGCCGCCTGATCATGAGCAACCCGGAGAGCAGCCTGATCTGGGGCGGCGCCCACCCGAGCGGCGCGGACGGCTACGGCCACTACCGCGGCTGGTGGGCGGAGACCGGCGAGCGCATCACCGAGTCGGGCTGGTCGATGATGCGTGCCGTGCAGCAAGGCCGGGTGTCGCGCAACGAAGTGGTCGACATCGAGACCTTCAAGGGCGAGCGCAAGACCATCCTCAACTCGGCAGTGCCGTTTCGTGACGCCAGTGGGGTGATCCAGGGTGCCATCGTGGTGATCCAGGACATCACCGAACAGCGCCGCCGCGACCTGGAGATCCGCATCCGCACGCGGGCGGTCGAGGCCAGCGTCAACGCGGTGATCATCACCGACGCGGAGCATCCGGATCAGCCCATCGTCTATGCCAACCCGGCCTTCGAACGCATCACCGGGTACTCGGTGGACGAGGTGCTGGGGCGCAACTGCCGTTTCCTGCAGGGTAAGGACCACGATCAGGCGGAGCTGGACAGCATCCGCCGTGCCCTGGCGGCGAAGGAGGAGGGCGCGGCCCTGCTGCGCAACTTCCGCAAGGACGGCTCGGAATTCTGGAACGACCTGCGGGTAGCACCGGTGGTCAATGATCGCGGCAAGGTCAGCCACTTCGTCGGCATCCTCCACGACGTCACCGAGAGCAAGCGCTACCAGGAGGAACTGGAGCACCAGGCCAACCATGACAGCCTCACCGGCCTGCCCAACCGCAACCTGCTTAACGACCGCATCGGCCAGGCCATCGCCTTCGCCAGCCGTGGCAGCGGCCAGTTCACCCTGGCGTTCATGGATATCGACCAGTTCAAGGTGGTCAACGACAGTCTGGGCCACAGCAGCGGCGATCAGCTGCTGATCGAGATCGCCGCACGCCTGCGCGCCAGCGTGCGCGATATCGACACGGTGGCACGCCTGGGTGGCGACGAGTTCATCATCCTGCTGGCCGACACCGACCAGCTCAGCGAGCAACTCGCCCTGCTGGAGCAGATCAAGGACAGCATCGCCAGCCCGATGATGCTGGATGGCCAGGAAGTGGCGGTCAGCTGCAGCATCGGTTTCTGCTGCTTCCCCAGCGACGGGCGCGACGCCGGCACCCTGCTGCGCAACGCCGACACCGCCATGTACCAGGCCAAGCACCAGGGGCGTAACCGCATCTGCGCCTTCATGCCGGCGATGAACGAGCAGGTCCAAGCGCGCCTGGCCATGGAGCAGCAGACCCGCCACGCCCTGCAGAACCAGGAGTTCATCGTCTTCTACCAACCCCAGCTGGACCTGCAGAACGGCCGCCTGTGCGGTTTCGAGGCACTGGTGCGCTGGAACCGCGGCGGCACCATGGTTTCACCGGGCGAATTCATACCGCTGGCCGAGGAAACCGGCTGGATCGTCGATATCGATTTCTACGTGTTCGAGATGGTGTGCAAGCAGCTGGCGATCTGGCGCGAGAGCTTCAGCCAGGACCTCAGCGTGGCGGTGAACTTCTCCGCGATCAGCTTTGCCGACGAGAATTTCATCGAGCGCATCCTTAGTGTGCTGAGGAGCCAGAACATTCCCTCGCGCTGGATCAAGATCGAGCTGACCGAGACCATCCTGACCAGCGACGCCGACGTGGTGCAGCGCAAGATGCAGCACCTGTGCGAACAGGGCGTGCGCTTCTCCATCGATGACTTCGGTACCGGCTATTCCTCCCTGGGTTATCTCAAGCGCTTCCCGTTCAGCCAGCTGAAGATCGACCGCAGCTTCATCACCGACATCCTCACCGAACCGGACAGCGCCTCGCTGGCCCGCTCGATGATCTCCATCGGCCACAACCTGGGGATCAAGGTGATTGCCGAAGGGGTGGAGCAATCGGAGCAGATGAGCTTCCTGCGCGCCGCCGGCTGCGACGAGATGCAGGGCTACTTCTACTCACCGCCGTTGCCGCCGCTGGCCTGCATGCAGTTCCTGCAGAGCGGTGCGCCGCTGAGCCTGCCGGCCAATATCCTCGACGGCACCGAGCGCTATCTGCTGATCGTCGATGGCAGCGCCGAGAGCCACGAGGCCCTGCGTCGCGTACTGCGGCTGGAGAGCTACAAGCTGCTCACCGCCAGCGACGGCGCCGCCGCGCTCAATCTGATGGCGCTCTACCCGGTGGACGTGGTGCTGACCGACCTGAGCCTGGTGGATATGCACGGCGTGGAATTCCTGCGCAAGATCCGCAGCATCTACCCGGACGCCATCCGCCTCGCCCTGAGCGACGCGGCCCGGGTCGGCAGCATCCTCAAGGCGGTCAACGAAGGCGTGATCTACCGCTTCATCACCACCCCCTGGGAGCCGGAAGACCTGCGCAACCAGCTGCGCGAAGCCTTCCAGCAACGCGAACTGCACCGCGAGAACCGCCGTCTGCGCCAACAGATCGGCATGGCGCGTTGAGTTACAGGCAAAAAAATCCCCGCGGTCAGGAGCGAGCCGCGGGGAGCGCAATGGCCGACAAGGGCAGGGTCGGCCCAGGAGGGATTGTTTGGCCCGAGCGTGCTCGGTCCGGATCTGATCAGGCGTTGGGCTGCCAGCCTCCACCGAGGGCCTTGTAGATGGCGACGATGCCGCGGTACAGCTCGATCTCGGCCAGGGCCTGGGCGTCTTCGGCGGCCAGGCGCTCGCGCTCGGCGTCGAGCAGCACCAGGAAGTCCTCGGTGCCTTCGCGGTAGCGCACCGCGGCCTGGGCCGCCGCCGCGCGGCTGGCCTCGGACTGGCGCGCCAGCGAGACCAGGCGCTGCTGGCGCTTGGCGTAATCGCTGAAGGCGTTTTCCGACTCTTCCAGGGCCAGCAGCACTTGCTGCTCGTAGCTGGCCAGAGCGCCATCGGCGTCGGCCTCGGCGCCGCGCAGGCGGGCCCGCACGCTTCCTAGGTCGAACGCCGCCCAGCTGATGGTCGGTGCCACGCCCCAGGCCCGCGCATCGGCGGCGCCGAGCTGCGAGCCGCGGCCAGCGGTGAAGCCGAGGAAGCCGGAAAGGCTGACCCGCGGGAACAGATCGGCGGTGGCCACCCCGACATTGGCAGTGGCGGCGGCCAGCTGGCGCTCGGCGACGCGTACGTCCGGACGGCGGCGCAGCAGCTCGGCCGGATCGCCGATTGGTAACGCCTTGGCGATCACCGGCAGCGGCTTGTCCGACAGGTCGACGGTCAGCTGTTCCGGACGCTGGCCGAGCAGGGTGGCGATGCGGTGACGGGCGCGTGCCTCCTCGGCCTGCAGTTGCGGCAGGCTGGCCTCGGTGGCGGCCAGGCGCGCATCGGCACGCAGCACGTCCAGTTCGCTGCCGATGCCAGCGTCGCGCAGTTGCTCGGTGAGGGCGCGCGACTGGCTCTGGTTCTTCAGGTTGTCGCGGGCGATCCGCTCCCGCAGCTGGGCGCCACGCAAATTGCCGTAGGCATCCACCAGCTCGGCGATCAGGCTGACCTGCAGTTGGTACAGCTCGGCCTCGGCGGCCTCGCTCTGGGCGTCGCTGGCCTCGATGGTGCGCTGGATGCGGCCGAACAAGTCGAGCTCCCAGGCCATGTCCAGGCCCAGGTCGTAGCGTTCCTGACGGATGCGCTCTTCGCTGGTCGGTGGTTGCTGCGCCTTGCCGAACTCACCGCTGGCGCGGCTGGTGATCACCGGCATCTGGTCGTTGCCGACGTCGTCACGGATGGCGCGGGCAGCGCGCAGGCGGGCGAAGGCCACGCGCAGCTCGCGGTTTTCCTTGAGCGACTGCTGTACCAGCTGGCTCAGGGTGGGGTCGTCGAACTGCTCCCACCAGGCCGATTCGAAGTCGGTGCGGTCGTAGTCGCCGGCCTCCAGCGCGGTGATCCGCGCTGGCTGGGTTTCTGGCGCCTGGTAGTCCGGGCCGACGGCGCAGGCGCTGACGGCGAGGGCGAGCAGGGCGGGAATCAACGGCTTCATGCATGCACCTCGTGAGCGATCTGGTTGGCCTTGCGCGCTTCGCGCTTTTCCACGAAGCCGCGGATCAGCACGTAGAACACCGGAGTCAGCAGCAGGCCGAAGAAGGTCACGCCGATCATCCCGCTGAACACCGCCACGCCCATGGCATGGCGCATCTCGGCGCCGGCACCGCTGGAGAGAACCAGGGGCACCACGCCCATGATGAAGGCGATGGAGGTCATCAGGATCGGGCGCAGACGCAGGCGGCAGGCTTCCAGCACCGCGGCCATGCGGTCGAGGCCTTCTTCCTGTTTCTCCTTGGCGAACTCGACGATGAGGATGGCGTTCTTGCACGCCAGGCCCACCAACACGATCAAGCCGATCTGGGTGAACACGTTGTTGTCGCCGCCGGCCAGGATTACGCCGGTGATGGCGGAGAACAGCACGGTCGGCACGATCAGGATCACCGCCAGCGGCAGGCTCCAGCTCTCGTACTGGGCGGCCAGCACCAGGAAGGCCAGCAGCACGCAGAGCGGGAAGATGAAGATCGCGGTGTTGCCGGCGAGGATCTGCTGGTAGGTCAGCTCGGTCCACTCGTAGGTCATGCCGTTGGGCAGTTCCTCCTTGAGCAGCTTGGCGATGGCCGCCTCGGCCTGGCCGGAGCTGTAGCCGGGGGCTGCCGCGCCGTTGATCTCGGCGGTGAGGAAGCCGTTGTAGTGCATGACCCGGTCCGGGCCCGAGGCGCTATCGACCTTGACGAAGGTGGATAGCGGGATCATCTCGCCACGGTTGTTGCGTACCTTGAGCTGGCCGATCTGCTCGGGCTCCAGACGGAACTGCTGCTCGGCCTGAACGTTGACCTGGTAGGTACGACCGAAGCGGTTGAAGTCGTTGGCATAGAGCGAACCCAGGTAAACCTGCATGGTGTCGAAGATGTCGCTGATGGCCACACCGTGGGTCTTGGCCTTCTCGCGGTCGATGTTGGCATCGATCTGCGGCACGTTGACCTGGTAGCTGGTGAACACCGACATGGGGTTCAGCTCCGGCAGCGCGCGCGCCTTGGCCAGGATGTTCTGGGTCTGCTTGTACAGCTCCTCGTAGCCGAGGCTGCCGCGGTCCTGGATCTGCAGACGGAAGCCACCGATGGTGCCGAGACCCTGCACGGGCGGCGGCGGGAAGATGGCGATGTAGGCGTCCTGGATCTCGGCGAACTGGGCGTTCAGCTCGGCGGCGATGGCACCGGCGGACATGCTCGGGTCCGTGCGCTCGTCGAACGGCCGCAGCGGGGTGAACACGATGCCGCTGTTCGGGCTGTTGGTGAAACCGTTGATCGACAGGCCGGGGAAGGCCACGGTGTTCTCCACGCCCGGGTGCTTGCCGGCGATCTCCGACATGCGCTTGATCACCGCCTCGGTACGGTCGAGGGTGGCGGCGTCCGGCAGCTGGGCGAAGGCGACCAGGTACTGCTTGTCCTGCTGCGGCACGAAGCCGGTCGGGGTGCTGGAGAAGCCCAGGTAGCCGAGCACCAGCAGGCCGCCGTAGACCAGCAGGGCGATCGAGCTACCGCGCAGCACGCGCTTCACGGTGCCGACATAGCCATGGCTGGCGCGGTCGAAGAAGCGGTTGAACGGGTTGAACAGCCAGCCGCCGAACAGCTTGTCGAGCACGCGGGAGAAGCGGTCCTTCGGCGCGTGGTGATCCTTCAGCAGCACGGCGGCCAGGGCCGGCGACAGGGTCAGCGAGTTGAACGCCGAGATCACGGTGGAGATGGCGATGGTCAGCGCGAACTGCTGATAGAACTGCCCGGTGAGGCCGGAGATGAACGCGGTCGGCACGAACACGGCGCAAAGAACGAGTGCCGTTGCGACGATCGGGCCGGTCACTTCCTTCATGGCCTGGCGGGTGGCCTCGATGGGCGTCTTGCCGAGGCCGATGTTCCGCTCGACGTTCTCCACCACCACGATGGCGTCGTCCACCACGATGCCGATGGCCAGCACCAGACCGAACAGCGACAGGGCGTTGAGCGAGAAGCCGAACAGGTGCATCACGGCGAAGGTACCGATCAGCGACACCGGCACGGCGGCCAGCGGGATGATCGAGGCGCGCCAGGTCTGCAGGAACAGGATCACCACCAGCACCACCAGCACGATGGCCTCGAGCAGGGTGTGCACCACCGCCTCGATGGAGCCACGCACGAAGATGGTCGGGTCGTAGACGATCTCGTAGTCCACGCCCTGCGGGAAGCTCTTCTTCAGCTCGGCCATGCGTGCCCGCACGGCGTCGGAGATCTCGATGGCATTCGAGCCGGGGCGCTGGAACACCGGGATGGCCACGGCCGGCTGGTTGTTCAGCAGCGAGCGCAGGGCGTACTGGCTGGAGCCCAGTTCGATGCGCGCGATGTCACGCAGGCGGGTGATCTCGCCGTCGTCGCCGGCGCGGATGATGATGTTCTCGAACTCTTCCTCGCTGACCAGGCGGCCCTGGGTGTTGATCGACAGCTGGAAGCTGTTGCCGGCGTCCGAGGGCGGCGCGCCGAGGGCACCGGCGGCGACCTGGCGGTTCTGCTCGCGGATGGCGGCGACCACATCCGAGGCGGTGAGGTTGCGCGAGGCCACCTTGTTCGGGTCCAGCCATACGCGCAGCGAATAGTTGCCCATGCCGAACAGCTGCACGTCACCCACGCCGTCCAGGCGCGCCAGCTCGTCCTTGACGTTGAGCGCGGCGAAGTTGGACAGGTAGAGCATGTCGTAGCGCTGATCCGGCGAGGTCAGGTGCACAACCATGGTCAGGTCGGGGGAAGCCTTGTCCACGGTCACGCCGAGCCGCTGCACCTCGGTGGGCAGGGTCGGCATGGTACGGGTCACGCGGTTCTGCACCTGCACCTGGGCGTTGTCCAGATCGGTGCCGAGGGCGAAGGTGATGGTCAGGGTCAGCTTGCCGTCGGCCGTGGACTGCGACGACATGTAGAGCATGCTCTCCACGCCGGTGATGGCCTGCTCCAGCGGCGAGGCGACGGTCTCGCCGATCACCTTGGGGTTGGCGCCGGGGAAGTTGGCGCGCACCACCACGGTGGGCGGCACCACTTCGGGGTATTCGCTGATCGGCAGCTGGAACAGCGAGATCGCACCGGCGATCAGCACCAGCAGGGACAGCACGGCGGCGAAGATCGGCCGCTTGATGAAGAACTGGGAGAAGTTCATGGCGTTCTACCTCAGCCGCGCGGTGCGTTGCTGGATTTGGCTTGTTGTTCGGCCACGCGCGGGGCGTCGCGGCCATCCACGGCCTGACGCAGGCGCGCCAGTTGAGCGAGGGTGGCTTCGTCGGCCATCGGCACGGATTGCGGGTCGACCGTGGCACCGGGCATGGCGCGCTGCAGACCGTTGACCACGATCTTCTCGCCCTTGGAAAGACCGCTGCGGACGATGCGCAGGCCTTCCAGCTTCGGACCGAGCTCGATGGCGCGGTAGTCCACGGTGTTCTTGTCGCCGAGGACCAGGACGAACTTCTTGCCCAGGTCGGTGCCGACCGCTTCGTCCTTGATCAGCGCGGCCGGGTAGGTGCCGCTGCCGACCAGTTTGAGGCGGGCGTAGAGGCCGGGGGTGAAGCGGCCGTCGCGGTTGTCGAACACGGCGCGGCCACGGATGGTGCCGGTGCGCGGGTTGACCTGGTTGTCGAGGAAGTCCAGCTGGCCCTCGTGCGGGTGGCCGTTCTCGCTGGTCAGGCCGAGGTACACCGGGCTGGCGCCACGGGCGTCGCTACCGGCCTTGCGGGCCAGCTCGACGTACTTGAGAAACACGCGCTCGTCGGCGTCGAAGTAGGCGTAGACCTTGTCGGTGGACACCACCGAGGTCAGCAGCGACTGGCCGGCGCCGACCAGGTTGCCCTCGGTGATCTCGGCGCGGCTGACGCGGCCGTCGATCGGCGAGGTGATGCGGGTGAAACTGAGGTTGAGCTGGGCGTTCTCCAGCTCGGCCTGGGTCGCGGCGACCGCGGCCTGGGCCTCGGTGGCGGCACTGGCGCGGGCATCGGCCAGTTCGGCGGAGATGGCGTTGCTCTGGCGCAGACGCTCGCCACGGCGGGCTTCATTGGCGGCGCGGGTCTGGTTGGCGCGGGCCTGTTGCAGCTGGGCCTGCAGGCGCTTGACCTCGGCCTCGAACGGGCGCGGGTCGATCTGGAACAGCAGGTCGCCTTTCTTCACCAGGCTGCCTTCATCGAAGGCCACCTTGTCGATGTAGCCGGAGACACGCGGGCGCACCTCGACCGACTCCGGGGCTTCCAGGCGGCCGGTGAACTCGTCCCATTCGTTGATCGGCTGTTCGATGACTTCGGCGATGCTGACCTTGGCGGCCGGCATCTGCTGGCTGGCGTCTTCACCCTTGCCGCAGGCGCTCAACACCAGGACGGCCGCGAGGGCCAGGGGAAAGCGCCAGGAGATATTGTTTGACTGTTCCATGTTTGACTCCGCCAGTCGGATTTGTGAATGGGCGGAGTCTGCTCGGCGCAGTTTGAAGGCACGAATCGAACGATCCGAATTTGAATATCATCCGGAATGATGATTCATGCTCTGGCGTTAATAGTGGCTGTGGCGCCCGTCGCAGAGCGCCTGGGGAAATCAGGCGAGGGTGTCGGGATCGCCGCAGAACATCTGCAGGCGTGAGCGCAGCCAGCGCTCGGCCGGGTCGTTGTCCTGGGCGCCGCGCCAGACCATGTGCAGCTCGAAGGTGTTGCTCTCGAACGGCAGGGGTTCGGCACGCAGGCCGCCGATGGCGATCAGCGCCGAGGCGGCGTAGTCCGGCACGGTGGCGACCAGGTCGGTGCCGGCGAGCAGCGCGCCGAGACCGTTGAACTGCGGTACGGCCAGCACCACGCGGCGCTTGCGCTCGAGCTTCTCCAGGGTCTCGTCGATAAAGCCGATCAGGCCGCCGGCGAACGACACCATGGCGTGCGGGCGGGCGCAGAAGTCGTCCAGGCTGAGGTTGCCCGGCACGCTGTCGGCGCGCAGCAGGCGCGAACCGCCACGGCGGATCACCTTGCGCTTGGCATTGGCCGGCAGTTCCTCGGTGTAGCTGACGCCCACCGAGATCTCGCCGGAGGCCAGCAGGTTGGGCATCAGTAGGTAGTTGGCACGCCGCACCACTATAGATACCCCGGGGGCCTCGGCGCGCAGGCGGCGCAGCAGCGGCGGCAGCAGGGCGAACTCCACATCGTCGGACAGGCCGATGCGGAACACCGCGTTGCTGGTGGCGGGGTCGAAGTCGGTGGCGCGGCTGACGGCGGTGGAGATGGAGTCCAGCGCCGGGGAGAGCAGGCCGAAGATTTCGGTGGCCCGCGCGGTGGGCTCCATGCTGCGTCCGGTGCGGACGAACAACGGGTCGTCGAACAGGCTGCGCAGGCGGGCGAGGGCGGCGCTGATCGCCGGCTGGCCGAGGAACAGTTTCTCCGCGGCACGCGTCACGCTGCGCTCGTGCATAAGCGTCTCGAATACGATCAGCAGGTTCAGATCGACGCGGCGCAGGTCGTTGCGGTTCATCACTGTCTTCCGTGTTGGGTGTGTGAAAGGTGCGGCCGTGGCAAGATAACGTCAAGAGCGAGGTTGACCTTATCGTCAGCCTCGGCCATCGGCCGGCCCGATCATCCACATTTATGGTGACTATCAATGTGCGCGGGTGGTGTCGATGGATAAGCCCATATAGAGTCCGGGGCCATAGAGTCCACGGCGAGGTGTGTGATGTCCCGCATGATCCGTTTCCACCAGTTCGGCGATGCCAGCGTGCTGCGTCTGGAGGAATTGCCGACCCCGAAACCCGGCCACGGCGAGGTGCTGATCCGCACCCAGGCGCTTGGTGTCGGTTGGCGTGACGTACTGTGGCGGCAGAACCTGGCGCCCGATCAGGCGGCGCAGCTGCCGGCCGGTGTCGGCTTCGAGCTGTCCGGCGTGGTCGAGGCCGTTGGCCCTGGGGTCGACGATCTAACCCCTGGCGTGGCGGTTGCCAGCTTCCCGGCCTTCAGCCCCAACCAGTACCCGGCCTGGGGTGATCTGGTGCTGATGCCGCGCAGCGCGCTGACCCGCTATCCCGACGTGCTGACGCCGGAAGAAGCGGCGGTGCACTACACCCCCTATATGCTGGCGTACTTCGCCCTGGCCGAACTGGCCGATGTGCAGCCCGGCCAGCGCGTGCTGGTCACCGAGGCTTCTCATTGCCTCGCGCCCCAGGCCGTGCAGATGGCCAAGGCGCTGGGCGCCGTGGTGATAGCCGCTACCAGCGAAGGCTCGACCCGTGCCTACCTGCGTGAGCTGGGCGCCGACAAGGTGATCGACACCGAAGAGCAGGACCTGGTCCTCGAGGTCGAGCGCTTCACCGACGGCAAGGGCGTGGAAGTGGTACTGGACCAGTGCGCCGGCCCGCAGATGAAACTGCTCGGCGACGTCGCGGCGACTCGCGGCAAGCTGATCATCTACGGCGTCAACGGTGGCAACGATGCCGCGTTCCCTGCCTGTGCGGCGTTCAAGAAGCACCTGCAGTTCTTCCGTCACTGCGTGCTGGACTTCACTGGCCAGCCGGAGCTGGGCTTGCAGCGCGACGAGGAGGCGGTGCAGAAGGCGCTGACCCGTATCAACCAGATGACGGCCGACCGCCTGCTCAAGCCGACCATCGCCAAGAGTTTCGCCTTCGAGGATTTTGTCGCCGCCAATCAGTTCATGGAGACCTGTCCGGCTGGTGGCCGGGTGGTGATGAATATCCCGGCATAAGCAGCGTGATCCTGCTGGCAAAACGCCGCCTTCGGGCGGCGTTTGCATTTCTGAGGAAAAATACTGACTCGAGGCTTGAATTGATAAGTATTATCATTAAGATGCGCAGCACGTTGCAGCCGAGGATCGGGCTATGGGAACGTTTCATCGTTGGGGGGAGCCCGCCGGCACACCGGTACGCTTGGCCTCCGACACCAGGAACAACGGGCTGGACTGTCTCTACGCCACACACCGGCGGGTACTGATAGACGCCGCTCAAGGCGTGCTCGGCTGCCGTGCGCGCGCCGAGGATGTGGTGCACGATGCCTTCCTCAAGCTGTGGGAAAGCGGCGACCGCCACGCCATCGAAGACCCACTCCGCTACCTGTTCCGCATGGTGCGCAACCTGTCCATCGACCGCCTGCGCCGCCAGGCCCTGGAAGGTCGCTACAGCGCCGACGAGGATGCGCTCGACGAGCTGCCGGCGCCGCAGTCCGGCCCCGAGCAGCGCGCCATCGGCCAGCTGGAGTGGCAGCGCCTGCAGCATGCCCTGGGCGAGCTGCCCGAGCGCACCCGCACCGTGTTTACCATGAGCCAGCTGGAAGGCTACAGCCAGCGCGAGGTGGCCACCCACCTCAGCGCTTCGCCGACCCTGGTGCATTTCCTTCTGCGCGATGCTCTCAGCCATTGCCGGAGCCGCCTCGACACCGAGGCGGCCTGACGCCTTCGCCGTTTTGGATCCGATATGAAACTGCTCAAGCTGCTGTTCCGCGACAACCGCCTGCCGCTCTCCGGCATCGTCCTGCTCAGCCTGTGCAGCGCGGTGCTCAGCGTCGGCGTGATCGCCTTCATCAACCTCAAGCTGATCCGTCTGGAAGGCGAGCTGGTCACCACGCTGCTCAGCTTCCTCGGCCTGCTGGCGCTGCTGATGATCAGCTCGGGAGCAGGGCAGGTGGCGCTGCACACCCTCGGCCATCGTTTCGTCTACCGCCTGCGTCGCAGCCTGGTGCGCCGGGTGCTGGACACCGACATCGAGCGCCTGGAGCAGATCGGCGGCGCGCGCATCCTTGCCAGCCTGTCCAGCGACATCCGCAATATCACCATCGCCTTCGTCTATATGCCGGAGCTGACCTACGGCCTGATCCTCAGCATCGCCGCCTTCAGCTACCTGGCCTGGCTGTCGCCGGCGCTGTTCGGCATCACCGCCGGCTGGCTGGGCCTGACCCTGCTGGTGGGCTGGTTCTTCGTCGGCAAGGTCAACCACCACATCCGTCTGCTGCGCGAAGCGGAAGACCACCTGTACCAGGACTATCAGGCGATCATCGACGGTCGCAAGGAGCTGGCGCTCAACCGTGATCGCGCGCGCATGCTCTACGACGAGGAATTCGACCGCGACGCCCGTGCCTACCGCGACAACGTCACCCGCGCCGACATCTTCAACGGCCTGGCCGGCAACTGGGCCAACGTCATGGTGCTGGGCAGCATCGGTCTGGTGTTCTTCTGCGCCAGCGGCCTGGGCTGGGCCTCCGGCGAAGTCGCCGCGACCTTCGCCCTGACCGTGCTGTTCCTGCGTGCGCCGATGGTCGCCACCGTCGCCGCACTGCCCAGCCTGCTGGCCGCGCGCATCTCGCTGGACAAGCTGGAGGCGCTGGACCTGGCGCCGGAAACCAGCGATATCGCCGCGGTGCCTGGTCTCGGCGAATGGCAGAGCCTGCAGCTGGCCGGTATCGAATACCGTTATCCGGGCGAGGGCGAGGAGGCTGGTTTCGATGTCGGCCCCATCGACCTGGAGCTGCGCCGTGGCGAACTGGTGTTCCTGGTCGGCGGCAACGGCAGCGGCAAGTCGACCCTGGCGCGCCTGCTCACCGGCCTGCATCGCCCGGCCGCTGGCGAGATCCGACTGGACGGTCGCGTCGTGCAACCGCACCAGTGGCAGTCCTATCGCCAGCTGTTCGCCAGCGTATACACCGATTTCCACCTGTTCTCCCGTCTGCTCGGTCCGGCGGCAGCGGAGGTGGACGAGTCGCTGGTCGGCCAGTGGCTGGATCGCCTGTGCCTGCGCCACAAGGTCAAGTTTGCCGCCGGCCGCCTGGCCGACACGCGCTTCTCCCAAGGCCAGCGCAAGCGACTGGCGCTGATGCTGGCGATGCTCGAGGACCGCGACATCCTGATCCTCGACGAGTGGGCCGCCGACCAGGACCCGCTGTTCCGCCGCCTGTTCTACCGCGAGCTGCTGCCGCAGCTGAAGGCCGCCGGCAAGACCGTGCTCGCCATCACCCACGACGACCATTACTTCGACCAGGCCGACCGCCTGGTGAAGATGGATGGCGGTCGTCTGTCCGAGCTCACCGGCGAAGCCCGGGACCGCGCCACCCAGGACGCGGTCAGGGAAATCGGCGGCTCCATCCCGGCCTGATTGCAGTCTTCTTCGCCCCTGGTAACAGGGGCAGGGCACTGTCATGTCCGTGCAAACGAATTAAATGAAAATTATTCGCAGCTTCGTGCGTCTTTAAAGCGTGCCACCTTTTACGAGGGATACCCCATGAGTCTGGATAATCCGCAAACCACCTTCCTGGTCGTGGTCAACGACGAGCAGCAGTACGCCATCTGGCCGGCCTACAAGGCCGTTCCCGCCGGGTGGCGCGAAGACGGCGTGCGCGGCGACAAGCCGACCTGCCTGGCGCATATCGCCAGCGTCTGGACCGACATGCGCCCGCGCAGCCTGCGCGAGGCCATGGACGCCTGATGCAGCTGTTCTGCCTGGCTCATGCCGGCGCCAGCGCCATGCCTTATGCACGCTGGCGCAAGCGCCTGCCGCGTTGGCTGGAAGTCTGCCCGCTGGAGTTGCCAGGCCGTGGTGCCCGTGAGGGCGAGCCGCTATGCCAGGAGCTGCCGGCGCTGCTGGCCGACCTCAAGCAGGCCTGGCTGCGCGAGTGCAGCGGTCCGTACCTGCTGTGGGGCCATAGCCTGGGCGCCATGCTCGCCTTCGAGCTGGCCCAGGCGCTGATCGCCGATGGCCATGCAGCACCACTGGCGCTGTTCGCCTCGGCCTCCCGCGCGCCATCGCGCCGCCTGCAGGCACCGCGCATGACCACGCGCAGCGACGGCGAACTGTTCGCCGGCCTGGATGGTTTCGCCCGCCTGCCACGCGAGCTGCTGGCCGACCCGCTGTTCCGCCGCGAGCTGCTGCCGGTGCTGCGCAGCGATTTCGCTCTGGCCGAAAGCTACCGCTACCAGCGCCGCACGCCCTTGCCCTGCGCCGTGCATGTGCTCGGCGCGCGCCGCGATTGCCTGAGCGAGGACGACCTGCGCGCCTGGCGCCGCGAGACCCGCGGTCCCTTCACCCTGGAATGGCTGGATGGCGACCACGCCTACCTGCGCCCCCAGGAAGACGAACTGCTGTCCCTGATCGAATTCCATGCCACGCGCCTGTTGCGGCGCGAGGCGGCCGGCATGCCCCTGGGCGCCTAGGCCACTCTTTGCGAGGTGCTGTGATGAACGCGCAAGTCCCGTCGAACTTTGCCCTGGAATGGGCGCCGCTGTCCTTCGCCCAGCAGCGGCTGTGGTTCTTCAGTCGCCTGGAGAGTGGCAGCACCGCCTACAACATCGGCGGGGTGCTGCGTTTCGAAGGGCAACTGGACATGGACAGCCTGCGCCACGGCCTGGATCAGGTGTATTCCCGCCACGCCGCGCTGCGCACCGTGTTCCGCGAGCATGACGGCCTGGCCCAGCAGGCGGTGCTGCCGACGGGCTGCATGCCGCTGGAAATCATCGAACTGGAGGGCGGCGCCGAGCGGGTCGAAGCCCTGGCTCGCGAGTTCATCGAGGCCGACTACGACCTCACCCGCGGCCCGCTGGTGCGCTGCGCCCTGTATCGCCTGGGCGAGAACAGCCACGCCCTGGCCGTGGGCATGCACCACATCATCTCCGACGCCTGGTCGGTACGGGTGCTGGTGGAGGAGATGGCCGAGTTCTATCGCGCCCGCCTGCAGAATCGCCAACCCTTCATGACCCCGCAACCGCTGCAGTACAGCGAATATGCAGTGGGTCAGCGCGAGTGGCTGGACAGTGAGGCCGGCGCCCAGCAGATGGCCTTCTGGCGCGAGCGCCTGGGAGGCGAGCAGCCGCCGCTGAGCCTGACGCCGGACTATCCGCACAACGCCCAGGCCGCGCGCCGTGCTGCCTACCGCACGCTCAGGGTCGAGCCGAGCCTGGTGGCGCGCCTCAGCGATCTGGCCAAGGCCAATGGCGCCACCCTGTTCACCGTGCTGCTGGCGGCCCTGCAGCTGCAGCTGGCGCGCCTGTCAGGCCAGCGCGAAGTGCGCATCGGCGTACCGGTGGCTGGCCGCGCCAAGGGCTTCGAGCGTCTGGTCGGTTTCTTCGTCAACACCGTGGTGCTCAAGGCCGAGCCGCGACCCGAGCTGTCGGTCACCGAGTGGCTGGAGCAGGCCCGCACTGGCCTCAAACAGGCCCAGGCCAACCAGGAAATGCCCTTCGAGCGCCTGGTGGAAGAGCTGGCTCCGAGCCGCAGCCTGGGCCAGCAGCCGCTGTTCCAGGTGGCCTTCAACTACCGTCGCCAACACCCGCTGGCGGCCAACTGGCTGCCGGGCATCGAGACCCAGCTGGCAGAGCTGCCGTCCAGCCAGATTCCCTTCGACCTGGCCCTGGACGCCGTGCGCGACCGTGGTGACGAGCTGCTGATCAACTTCGCCTATGCGGCCGACCTGTTCGCCGAGAGCAGCATTGAACGGCTGATTGCCGGCATGCTCGAGATACTCGACGGCTTCGCCAGCCAGCCCCAGGCGGCACTGGGCGAAGTGGCGTTGGTGACCGCGTCGGAACTGGCGCAGCTAGCTGAGTGGAACACGCCGCAGCAGGGCTTCGATGCTTCGCGTCTGCTGCCTGAGCTGATCGCCGAGCAGGCGCGCCTGCGCCTCGAGGCCATCGCTCTGGTGCATGGCTTCGAAGGAATTTCCTTTGCCGAGCTGGAAGCTCGTTCCAATCGCCTGGCCAATCTGCTGGTGGCCCACGGCGTGCAGCCCGAGTCCCGCGTCGGCGTGTCGCTGGAGCGCGGCAACGCGATGATCGTGGCCATGCTGGCGGTGCTGAAGTCCGGTGGCGCCTTTGTGCCGCTGGACCCGGATTATCCGCGCGAGCGCTTGAGCTACATGGTCGAGGACTCGGGCCTGAAGTGGCTGATCACTTCATCCGACCTGACTGAGCGCCTGCCGTTGGGCGAGGGCGTCGAGCCGTTGTATCTGGATCGACTGGATCTAAGTGCCTTCGACGCTTCGGCTCCTGCAGTGCAGTTGCATCCGTTAAACCTGGCCTACCTGATCTACACCTCCGGCTCCACCGGTCAGCCCAAGGGCGTAGCGGTGAACCACCTGGGTCTGACCATGCATGTGCAGACCATCGGCCAGCGCTACGGCATGACCTCGGAAGATGTAGAGCTGCACTTCGCCTCGATCAGCTTCGATGGTGCCCTAGAGCGCTGGACCGTGCCGCTGGCCTTTGGCAGCCGCCTGGTGATTCGCGATCAGGAGCTGTGGAGCGCGGAAAAAACCTGCCAGGTGATCGCCGATGAAGGCGTGACCATCTCCTGCCTGCCACCGAGCTATGCCCAGCAACTGCTGGACTGGGTCGAGTCGCAGAACCTGAAACTGCCGGTACGTTCGTGGACCCTGGGTGGCGAAGCCTTTACCCGCGAGACCTACGAGCGCCTGCAGAAAGTGCTGCAACCGCAACGCATCATCAACGGCTATGGCCCGACCGAAACGGTAGTGACTCCGCTGATCTGGGAAGCCTTCCCAGGCGACAGCTTCGAAGCCGCCTATGCGCCGATTGGCAATCCGGTCGGCCCGCGCAGCCTCTATGTACTGGACGCCGAACTAAATCTGCTGCCTATCGGTGTGGCTGGCGAGCTGTATATCGGCGGTGAAGTCGGTCTGGCCCGCGGCTACTTTCAGCGTCCGGAGCTGACCGCCGAGCGTTTCCTGCCCGATCCCTTCGGCGCAGCCGGCGAGCGCATGTACCGCACCGGCGACCTGGTGCGCTGGCGCGAGGACGGCACCCTGGATTACCTGGGTCGCGTCGACCACCAGGTGAAGATCCGCGGTTTCCGTATCGAGCTGGGCGAGATCGAGAGCCAGTTGCTGGCCCTGGATGGCGTGCAGGAGTCGGCGGTAATCGCCCGTGAGACGCCGACCGGCAAGCAGCTGGTGGGTTATGTCGTGGCCAAAGATGGCACCGACACCATTCAGCTGAAAACCGAGCTGGCCAAGGTGCTGCCGGACTATATGGTTCCCGCGCAGATCATCGCGCTAGAAAAACTGCCGCTGACTCCAGCCGGCAAGCTGGATCGCGCCGCGCTGCCGGAACCGACCTGGCAGAGCCAGAGCTACGAAGCGCCGCAGACCGACAACGAACGCATCCTCGCCGCCATCTGGGCCGAAGTGCTGGGTGTGGAACGGATAGGGCGCCAGGACCATTTCTTCGAGCTGGGCGGCGACTCCATCGTCGCGTTGCAGGTGGTCAGCCGCGCCCGCCAGCAGGGCCTGGGTCTGACGCCCAAGGATCTGTTCCAGCAACAGACTCTTATGCAGCTGGCCGGCGTTGCCCAAAGCGTCGCCGCGCCGCTGGCCGAACAGGGCCCGGTGACCGGATCGGCACCGCTGCTACCGATCCAGGCGCGCCTGCTGCAGCGCGAGGGCCTGGCCCCGTGCAACCAGTACCTGCTGCTGGAGCTGGCCGAGCCATTGCCGGCCACCCAGCTGGAACAGGCCCTACGAGCTCTGGTTCAGCACCACGATGCCCTGCGCCTGCGTTTCGAGCAGCACGCCGGTCAGTGGCAGCAAGTGCATGCCAGCGAAACCGGCAGCCCTCTGCTGCAACAGGTCGAACTGGCCGCCGGTGAAGACCCTCAGCCGCATTACGACGCAGCCCAGCGCAGCATCGATCCGGCCAGCGCCGCGCACCTGCGCGGCCTCTACCTGACACAACCAGACCAGGCCGATCGCCTGCTGCTGACCATCCACCACCTGGTAGTCGATGGTGTGTCCTGGCGCGTGTTGCTGGAAGACCTGCAGCGCGCCTGCCTGCAACTGGCCAGCGGCCTAGCGGTACAACTGCCGAGCAAGACCAGCGCCTTCAAGACCTGGGGCGAGCGCCTGGTCGGTTGGAACGTGGGCGCGCAACTGCCGTACTGGCAGGCCCAGCAGGCCACCGGTGGCGAACTGCCGCTGCTGAGCAGCGAGGCCGGTAGCGAGGGCACTCGCCAGCGCCTGGAGCTGAGCCTGGACGCCGGCTTTACCCGCGACCTGCTGCAGGCTGGCCAGCAGGCCTATCGCCTGCGCGCCGACGAGCTGCTGCTGACCGCCCTGAGCCGCGTGCTGTGCAGCTGGAGCGAGCAGCCAGCGCTGACCATGCACCTGGAAAGCCATGGCCGCGCGCCGCTATTCGACGATATCGACCTGTCGCGCAGCGTCGGCTGGTTCACCAGCCTCTACCCCGTGCGCCTGCAGCCCGCAGCCGAGCTGGCTGCCAGCCTCAAGGCGATCAAGGAGCAACTGCGCGCCGTGCCCGACCTGGGCCTCGGTTACGGCCTGCTGCGCCAGCGCGAGCAACTGAACGAGCGAGCCCCGCAACTGCTGTTCAACTACCTCGGTCAGTTCGACGAGGGTGGCAATGGCCTGCGCCTGCGCGAAGGCGGCCTGTGGCGCGAAGCCAATGCGCCGCTGGACGCACCGCTGGTGATCAACGCCGAGCAACGTGGCGGCGCCCTGCATCTGCACCTGGACTTCAACCCGCAGCAACTGGCGCGACCGACCCTGGAAGGTCTGCTGGCCCGCCTGCAGGACGAACTGCGCGCTATCGCCCAGCACTGCCAGAAAACCCCGGCGAGCCTGACCCCCAGCGACGTGCCGCTGGCCGGCCTGAGCCAGGCCGAGCTGGATGCGCTGCCCGGTGTGGAAGATATCCACCCGCTGTCGCCGCTGCAGCAGGGCCTGCTGTTCCACAGCCAGCTGGAGGGCGCTGGCAGTTACGTCAGCCAGTTGCTGCTGCCGTTCACCGGTCTCGATCCGGCTCGTCTGCAGAGCGCCTGGCGCCAGGTGCTGGCGCGTCATGGCGTGCTGCGCAGCCGCTTCCTGCTGGGCGAACGCCCGTTGCAACTGGTGCAGGCCGAAGTCGAGCTGGACTGGCAGGATCTCGACTGGCGCGGCGTCGCCGATTTCGACGCGCAGCTGCAGGCCTTCTGCAGCGCCGAGCGCGAGCGCGGCTTTGCCCTCGACCAGGCACCGCTGCTGCGCCTGGCGCTGATCCAGCGTGGCGCCGGCGACTTCGTGCTGGCCTGGACCCTGCACCACCTGCTGCTGGACGGCTGGAGCAACGGCCTGCTGTTCGCCGAAGTGCTCGCCCTGTACCACGGTGATCGCCTGCCGGCACCGAGCAGGCAGTTCCGTGATTACATCAGCTGGCTCGACGGCCAGGATGCCGCGGTCGAACAGGCCTTCTGGCGCGAGCAATTGGCCCCGCTGGATGGCGCCACCCGCATCGCCGGTTGCCTGCCGTGCCGCGCACCGGAGCAGGGCCATGCCCGCCATCCGCTGCCGCTGGACGCCGCCAGCGAACAACAGATTCGTGGCTTCGCCCAGCGCCATGGTCTGACCCTCAACACCGTGGTACAGGCCGCCTGGGCCTTGCTGCTGGCGCGCCTGACCGGCAAGCGCAGCCTGTGCTTCGGTGCCACCGTAGCCGGTCGTCCGACCGAACTGACCGGCAGCGAGCAGATGCTCGGCCTGTTTATCAACAGTCTTCCTGTCGCCGTGCAACTGCCGGCCGAACAGCCGCTGGGCGACTGGCTGGCTGCGCTGCAGGTGCAGAACCTGCAACTGCGCGAGCACGAACACAGCCCGCTGCACGATATCCAGCGCTGGGTCGGCAGCGCCGGCGAGGCGCTGTTCGACAGCCTGCTGGTATTCGAGAACTACCCATTAGGCGACGCCCTCAAGCAGGCCGAGCGCGGCGAGCTGCGCCTTGGCATGCCGCAGAGCCACGAGTTCACTCACTACCCGATGACCCTGGCCGTGCTGCCGGGCAGCCGCCTGGAGCTGCTGCTGGCCTATGACCGCGCGCACTTCGATGCCCATGGCATCGCTCAGGTCGAGGCACTGCTGCGCCAGGCGCTGACACTGGTATGCGGCAATCCGGCCCAGCCACTGGGCAGCTTGGCGCTGCTGGACGAGGCCGGGCAGTTCCTACTGAACGAGTGGAACAAGCCGCGCCAAGGCTTCGATGCTGCGCGTCTGCTGCCGCAGCTGATCGCCGAGCAGGCGCGCCTGCGCCCGGAGGCCATCGCCCTGGTACATGGTGGCGAGCGGATTGCCTTTGCTGAACTAGAAGCTCGCTCCAATCGCCTGGCCCATCTGCTGGTGGCCCACGGCGTACGCCCGGAGTCCCGCGTTGGCGTGTCGCTGGAACGTGGCAACGCGATGATCGTGGCCATGCTGGCGGTGCTGAAGTCCGGCGGAGCCTTCGTGCCGCTCGATCCGGATTACCCGCGTGAGCGCCTGAGCTATATGGTCGAGGACTCGGGGCTGAAGTGGCTGATAACTTCGTCCGATCTGGCCAAGCGCCTGCCGCTGGGCGAGGGCGTCGAGCCGCTGTATCTGGATCAGTTCGATCTGAGCGCCTTCGAGGCTTCTGCTCCTGCGGTACAGCAGCATCCGCTAAATCTGGCCTACCTGATCTACACCTCCGGCTCCACCGGTCAGCCCAAGGGCGTGGCGGTAAACCACCTCGGCCTGACCATGCATGTGCAGACTATCGGCCAGCGCTATGGCATGACTTCGGATGATGTGGAGCTGCACTTCGCCTCGATCAGCTTCGACGGCGCCCTGGAGCGCTGGACGGTGCCGCTGGCCTTTGGCAGCCGCCTGGTCATTCGCGACCAGGAGCTGTGGAGCGCCGAGAAGACCTGCCAGGTGATCGCCGACGAAGGCGTGACCATCTCCTGCCTGCCGCCGAGCTATGCCCAGCAGTTGCTGGACTGGGTCGAGTCGCAGGGTCTGAAATTGCCGGTACGTTCCTGGACGCTGGGTGGCGAAGCCTTTACCCGCGAGACCTACGAGCGCCTGCAGAAAGTCCTGCAACCGCAACGGATCATCAATGGCTATGGCCCGACCGAGACGGTGGTAACCCCGCTGATCTGGGAGGCCTATCCGGGCGACAGCTTCGAAGCCGCCTATGCGCCCATCGGTAACCCGGTCGGCCCGCGCAGCCTGTATGTGCTGGATGCCGAGCTCAACCTGCTGCCCATCGGCGTGGCCGGCGAGCTGTATATCGGTGGCGAAGTCGGCCTGGCCCGTGGCTACTTCCAGCGCCCGGAGCTGACCGCCGAGCGCTTCCCGCCCAATCCCTTCGGTGCTGCCGGTGAGCGAATGTACCGTACCGGTGACCTGGTGCGCTGGCGTGAAGACGGCACCTTGGACTACCTGGGCCGGGTCGACCACCAGGTGAAGATCCGCGGCTTCCGCATCGAACTGGGCGAGATCGAGAGCCAATTGCTGGCCCTGGACGGCGTGCAGGAAGCGGCGGTGATCGCTCGTGAGACGCCTACCGGCAAGCAACTGGTTGGTTACGTAGTAGTGAAGCACCCCTCTCCCAATGGGAGAGGGGACGGGGGTGAGGGTGCTACCGAGCTGCACGATGCATCCCTCACCCCAGCCCTCTCCCAAGGGGAGAGAGAGCTAAGAACCGTGCTGGCCAAGGTGCTGCCGGACTATATGGTTCCCGCGCAGATCATTGCGTTGGACAAACTGCCGCTGACTCCGGCCGGCAAGCTGGATCGCGCCGCACTGCCGGAACCGACCTGGCAGAGCCAGAGCTATGAGGCGCCACAGACCGACAACGAATGCATCCTCGCCGCCATCTGGGCCGAAGTGCTGGGTGTGGAGCGAGTAGGGCGCCAGGACCACTTCTTCGAGCTGGGTGGCGATTCCATCGTCGCGCTCAAGGTGGTCAGCCGCATTCGCCAGCAAGGTCTGCAGCTGCCGCTCAAGGCACTGTTCGAGCAGAGCCGCCTGGCCGACTGTGCTGCCTCCCTGCAACGCGAGGCTTCGGATGCACCGGTACTGCGCGCGCTGCCGCGCTGCGGTGATCTGCCGCTGTCGCATGCCCAGCAGCGCCTGTGGTTCCTCAATCGCCTGGACCCGAACAACGGTGCCTACCATATGCCGGCCGGCCTCGATCTGCAGGGCCGCCTGGATCGCCAAGCACTGCAGGCCGCCTTTGACCAGTTGGAGGCGCGCCACGAGGCGCTGCGTACCCGCTTCGTCGAAGTGAACGGCGAAGCGCGCCAGCGCATTCTGCCTGCCCAGGGCCAGCGTATCGACTGGGTCGACCTGCGCGAGCTGGCCGCCAACGAGCGCGAGGCCGAGGCCCGCGATTACGCACAGAAGCTGCTCAAGCGACCGTTCAACCTGGCCAGCGAGCCACTGCTGCGGGTTGCCGTGCTGCGCCTGGCCGATCAGGAGTACCGCCTGCTGCTGGTCCAGCACCACATCGTCTCCGATGGCTGGTCGATGCAGCGCTTTATCGGCGAGTTCGCCGCCGCCTACGCGGCGTTCGCCGAGGGCCGTACCGCGCAGTTCGCGCCGCTGCCGCTGCAGTACGCCGACTATGCCCAGTGGCAGCACGACTGGCTGAAATCCAGCGAAGCCACGCGCCAACTGGATTACTGGAAGGCACGCCTGGGTGAACACCAGCCGCTGCTGGAGTTGCCTACCGACCATCCGCGCCCGGCTCAGGGGGCGCGCCAGGGCCTGCGTTGGCGCTTCGAGCTGTCGCCGTTGCTCACCGCACAGCTGCGTGCCCTGGCTCAGCGAGAGGGCAGCACGCTGTTCAGCCTGCTGCTGGCAGCCTGGCAGACATTGCTGCATCGCTACAGCGGCCAAGAAGATATCCGTGTCGGCGTGCCGGTAGCCGGACGCAGCCTGGCGGAAATGGACGGCGTGCTCGGTTGCTTCATTAACACCCTGGTGCTGCGTGGCGAGCCGGCTGGGCTGAAACCCTTCCGCGAACTGCTCGGCGAACTGGCCCAGGCCAGCCGCGATGCCCTGGCCAACCAGGAACTGCCGTTCGACCAACTGGTGGAAGCGCTGCAACCGACGCGCAGCCTGAGTCATCACCCGCTGTTCCAGGTGGCGTTCAACCATCAGCAGGTGGACTTCAGCGCCCTCGGCAACCTGCCGGGCCTACGCGTGCAACCGCATGACCCGGGCGCCGCTGGTGCCCAGTTCGACCTGGCGCTGGATACCGAGGAAGCGGCCGACGGCAGCCTCAGCGGCTTCGTCAGCTACGCCGGTGAGCTGTTCGAGGCGCGCACCATCGCTCGTCTGGCGCGGCATTTCGTGCGTCTGCTGGAAGGCATCTGCGCCGACCCGAGTCAGCCCATCGGCCTGCTGCCGTTGCTGGAGGAAGACGAGCAGGCGCAGCTCGCCACCTGGAACGACACGGCTAAGGACTACGGGCCGCAGGTCAACCTCAGTGAGCGCATCAGCCAGCAGGCCGCGCGCACGCCGCAGGCACCGGCCCTGGTGTTCGGCGAACAAACGCTGAGCTACGTCGAGCTGGAGCAACGTATCAACCAGCTGGCCAACCGTCTGCGCAGCCTTGGCGTGCAGCGCGGCAGCCTGGTCGGTATCAGCCTGGAGCGCTCGCTGGAGCTTGTGATCGGCCTGCATGCCATCGTCCGCGCCGGTGGTGCTTACGTGCCTCTCGACCCGGAATACCCGCTGGAACGCCTGGCCTATCTGCTGGAGGATTCCGGCGTCGACCTGCTGTTGTCGCACAGCGCGCTGGTCGAGCGCCTGCCGCTGCCGGCCGGGCTCAAGGCCCTGGGCCTGGATCGCGAAGACTGCAGTGCCGAGCCGGTCACGCCGCCGGCAGTCAGCCTGCAGGGCAACGATCTGGCCTACGTCATCTACACCTCCGGTTCTACCGGAAAGCCCAAGGGCGCCGGCAACAGCCACGACGCGCTGGCCAACCGCATCCTGTGGATGCAAGAGGCCTATCAGATCGGCGCTGGCGACGTGGTGCTGCAGAAGACCCCGTTCAGCTTCGACGTCTCGGTGTGGGAGTTCTTCTGGCCGCTGATCACCGGCGCCTGCCTGGCCGTGGCCGCGCCGGGCGACCACCGCGATCCGCAGAAGCTGGTGGAGCTGATCCAACGCCACCGCGTCAGCACGCTGCACTTCGTGCCGTCCATGCTGCAGGCCTTCCTGCTGCACCCGGATGTGGAGCAGTGCCAGAGCCTGACTCGCGTTATCTGCAGCGGTGAAGCCCTGCCGGCGGAGCTGCAAGTGCGCACCTTCCAGCGTCTGCCGGGTGCCTCCCTGTACAACCTGTATGGCCCGACCGAGGCGGCCATCGACGTCAGCCACTGGACGTGCGTGGAGGAGGGCCGGCATGCCGTGCCGATCGGCCGACCGATTGCCAACCTGCGCCTGCATATCCTCGATGCCCAGCTCAACCCGGTGCCGCAGGGCGTGCCCGGTGAGCTGTACATCGCCGGCATTGGTCTGGCGCGCGGCTACCACCGCCGCCCCGAGCTGACTGCCGAGCGCTTCCTGCCCGACCCGCATGGCCCAGCCGGTTCGCGCATGTACCGCACCGGCGACCTGGTGCGCTGGCGCGCCGATGGCGCCATCGACTACCTGGGACGGATCGACCATCAGGTGAAGATCCGCGGCTTCCGTGTCGAACTGGGTGAGATCGAAGCCCAGCTCAGCGCCCAGCCGGGCGTTACCGAGGCGGTTGTGGTAGCCCGCGACAGCCAGATCGGCAAGCAGCTGGTCGGCTATCTGGTGGCCGATCCGCTGCCGGCGGATGAGTCCGCCTGGCTGGCTGGCATCAAGGTCGCGCTCAAGGCCGAGCTGCCCGAACACATGGTGCCGTCGATTCTGATGCGCCTCGACCGTATGCCGCTGTCACCCAACGGCAAGTTGGAACGCCGCGCACTGCCCGAACCGATGTGGCAGGCGCGCAGCTATCGCGCGCCACAGTCAGAGCTGGAAATCGCCCTGGCGGGCATCTGGCAGGATGTGCTGGAAGTGGCCCAGGTCGGCCTCGACGACAACTTCTTCGAGCTCGGCGGCCACTCGCTGCTGGCCACCCAGGCCGTGGCCCTGCTGCGCCAACGACTGGGCCTGGAGTTACCGCTGCGTGCCTTCTTCGAGGCACAAGACCTGGCTGCTCTGGCCGCTGCCCTCGACGGCCAGGCTCCGGCCGCCGCCGAGGAAGAAGACCAAGACCTGCGCGACATGGCCGCGCTGCTCGACGAACTGGAGGCCCTGTGACCGCGTCCATCGACAAGGCCGCCCTGGCGCGCCGTTTCCTTGCCCTCGGCGCTCCCGAGCAGAAGCGTTTCCTCGAACTGCTGGCCAGCAAGGGCATCCGTTTCGACCGCCTGCCGCTGGTACCGGCGCCGCGCGGTGAGCATCTGCCAGCCTCGCATGCCCAGCAGCGCCTGTGGCTGGTGGCGCAGCTGGAGCCGGACAGCAGCGCCTACCACATGGTCGGCGCCTTCGCCCTGGAGGGTGAGTTGGATCGTGCCGCGCTGTTGGCGGCTCTCGAGTTGATTGTCGAGCGCCACGAGGCGCTGCGTACGCGCTTCTACCAGCACGCTGGCCAGCTGTGCCAGCGTATCAATCCGCCGGGGCCGCTGGCCCTGGAAGAGCGAGATCTGCGCGGCGAGACGCAAAGCGCTCAGGCCCTGGCCGATGCCCATGCGGCGCGCGCCTTCGACCTGGCACAGGGGCCGCTGCTGCGCGTGCAGCTGCTACGTCTGGATGAGCAGCAATGGCGCTTGCAGATCGTCTGTCACCATATCGTCTCCGACGGCTGGTCGATCGGCGTGTTCGCCGAGGAACTGGGCCGCGCCTATGCAGCCTTGCGCCTGGGGCAGGCACCGCAGCTGGCCGAGCTGCCGATCCAGTACGCCGATTATGCCCAGTGGCAGCGCGCCTGGCTGGAGGCCGGCGAGCGCGAGCGCCAGCTCGGCTACTGGCGTGAGCGCCTGGGCAGCGAGCAGCCGGTGCTGGCCTTGCCCTACAAGCTGGACGCTTCTGGCCAGCGGCATGCCGAGCGCCAGGCCATCGAAGTGCCGCCGGCTCTGGCCGAGCGCCTGCGCCAGCTGGCCCAGAGGGAGGGCGCGACCCTGTTCATGCTGCTGCTGGCGGCCTTCCAGCTGCTGCTGGCGCGCTACAGCAACCAGCGCGATATCCGCGTCGGTGTGCCTGTAGCCAACCGGCAGCGCGCCGAGACCGCGCCACTGGTGGGCTTCTTCGTCAACACCCAGGTGCTGCGCGCCGAGTTCAATACCGGCCTGAGCTTCCGCCAACTGCTGGCCGAAGTGCGCCGCCACGCGCTGGACGCCCAGGATCAGCAGGACCTGCCGTTCGACCAGTTGGTGGAAGCCCTGGCACCCGAGCGCAGCTTGGGCCAGACGCCGCTATTCCAGGTGCTGTTCAACCACCAGAAGCGCGACCTCGGCGCCCTGCAGCTGCCCGGCCTGCGCCTGGAGCCGCTGGCCCAGGGCGTACCGCATGCGCTGTTCGATCTTGCCCTGGACAGCCTGGAGGACAGCGCCGGCCAGCTGCGCCTGACCCTGACCTGGGCCCGCGAGCGCCTCGACGATGCGCAGATGCAGCAGATGACCGCGCATCTGCTGGGCCTGCTGGAGCAGGTCAGTGCTGCGCCGGATCAACCCCTGGTACGTCTGCAATTGCTGGATGCCGGCGACCAGGCGCGGCTGGCCGAGTGGAATACCCCGCGCCAGGGCTTCGATGCAGCGCGCCTGTTGCCGGAATTGATCGCCGAGCAGGCACGCCTGCGCCCCGAGGCCATCGCTCTGGTGCATGGCTTCGAACGAATTTCCTTTGCCGAGCTGGAAGCTCGTTCCAATCGCCTGGCCAATCTGCTGGTGGCCCACGGCGTGCAGCCCGAGTCCCGCGTCGGCGTGTCGCTGGAGCGTGGCAACGCGATGATCGTGGCCATGCTGGCGGTGCTGAAGTCTGGTGGCACGTTCGTGCCGCTCGACCCGGACTATCCGCGCGAGCGCCTGTCCTACATGGTCGAGGACTCGGGCCTGCAGTGGTTGATCACGTCGTCCGATCTAGCCGAGCGTTTGCCGCTGGGCGAGGGTGTCGAGCCGCTGTATCTGGATCAGATTGATCTGTCGGCATCTGAGTCGTCAGCGCCAAGCGTCGAGCTGCATCCGCTGAATCTGGCCTACCTGATCTACACCTCCGGCTCCACCGGCCAGCCGAAAGGCGTGGCGGTGAATCACCTCGGCCTGAGCATGCATGTGCAGACCATCGGCCAGCGCTACGGCATGACCCCGGATGATGTGGAGCTGCATTTCGCCTCGATCAGCTTCGACGGTGCCCTGGAGCGCTGGACGGTGCCGCTGGCCTTCGGCAGCCGCCTGGTGATTCGCGATCAGGAGCTGTGGAGCGCAGAGAAGACCTGCCAGGTCATCGCCGACGAAGGAGTGACCATTTCCTGCCTGCCGCCGAGCTATGCCCAGCAGCTGCTGGATTGGGTTGAATCGCAAGGCCTGAAACTGCCGGTCCGCTCCTGGACCCTGGGCGGCGAAGCCTTTACCCGCGAAACCTACGAGCGCCTGCAGAAGGTGCTGCAGCCGCAACGCATCATCAACGGCTACGGCCCGACCGAGACGGTGGTGACCCCGCTGATCTGGGAAGCCTTTCCCGGTGATTCCTTCGAGGCCGCCTACGCCCCCATCGGCAATCCGGTCGGTCCGCGCAGCCTGTATGTGCTGGATGCCGAACTGAACCTGCTGCCCATCGGTGTGGCCGGCGAGCTGTATATCGGCGGCGAAGTGGGCCTGGCCCGTGGCTATTTCCAGCGCCCGGAACTGACGGCCGAGCGGTTCCTGCCCGACCCGTTCGGCGCAGCCGGCGAGCGCATGTACCGCACCGGCGACCTAGTGCGCTGGCGTGAAGACGGCACCCTGGATTATCTGGGGCGGGTCGACCACCAGGTGAAGATCCGCGGCTTCCGCATCGAGCTGGGCGAAATCGAGAGCCAGTTGCTGGCCCTGGATGGCGTACAGGAAACGGCGGTGATCGCCCGTGAGACGCCAACCGGCAAGCAGCTGGTTGGTTATGTCGTCGCTCGCGAAAACACTGAGACCAATGCACTACGCAGCGAGCTGGCCAAGGCGCTGCCGGACTATATGGTGCCGGCGCAGATCATCGCCCTGGCCAAGCTGCCGCTGACTCCAGCCGGCAAGCTGGACCGTGCCGCGCTGCCGGAGCCGACCTGGCAGAGCCAGTCCTACGAAGCGCCTCAGACCGATAACGAGCGTATCCTCGCCGCCATCTGGGCCGAAGTGCTGGGCATGGAGCGAGTAGGGCGCCAAGATCACTTCTTCGAACTGGGCGGCGACTCCATCGTCGCGTTGCAGGTGGTCAGCCGCGTGCGCCAGCAAGGCCTGCAACTGGCGCCGCGTGAGCTGTTCCAGTTCCCCCGGCTGGCCGAACTGGCCCAGGCGGCCCGTGGCGCAGACGAGGACGTGGCGCAGGAGCCGGTCACCGGCGAACTGCCACTGGCACCGATCCAAGCGCATTTCTTTGCCATGAATCAGACTGAGCCGGCGCACTGGAACCAGGCGCTCAACCTGGAGCTGCTGCGTCCGCTCGATCCGCAACTGCTGGAGCAGGCACTGCAGGCTCTGGTGGCCCATCACGACGGCCTGCGCCTGCGCTTCAGCCAGGAGCAGAGCGTCTGGCACCAGCGTTACGCCGACGTGGATGCCGCGCAACCACTGCTATGGCTGCGTGAGGCGAGCAGCGCTGTCGAGGCCGAAGCGTTCTGCCAGCAGGCCCAGCAGAGCCTCGACCTGGCTGCAGGCCCGCTGCTGCGCGCGCTTTATCTGAAGCAGGTCGGCCAGACCGATCGCCTGCTGCTGGCCGTGCATCACCTGGTAGTGGACGGGGTGTCCTGGCGCATCCTGCTGGAAGACATCCTCGCTGCTTATCGTCAGCTGGAGGCCGGCCAGGCCGTGCGCCTGCCGGGCAAGAGCCAGTCCTACAAGGGCTGGAGCGAGGCCCTGCAGAAGTGGGCGAGCAGCGCAGCGGCACAGGTCGAGCTGGACGCCTGGTGCAGCCGCCTGAGCGGTCCGGCACTGGCCCTGCCGCGCGAACTCGACGGCGCCAGCGCCAGCCATGGCGACAAGCGCGAAGTGCGCCTGGCCCTGAATGCCGCCGAGACCAAACGCCTGTTGCAGGCACCGGCGCAGCTCGGTGTGCGCATCGACGCATTGCTGCTCACCGCACTGACCCGCGCCCTGTGCCGCTGGAGCGGTCAGCCGGGGCTGCGGGTCAATCTGGAAGGCCACGGTCGCGAAGCGCTGGCCGGCGAACTGGATCTGTCGCGCACGGTCGGCTGGTTCACCAGCCTGTATCCGTTGCAGATACCGCAGCTCGACGCGGCAGCCGAGCAGCTACAACAGGTTCAGCAACGCCTGCAGCAGGTCGAACATGGCGGCCAGGGCTATGGCGTGCTGCGCTGGCTGGGTTCGACTGCGGCGCAGGCGGCACTGAGTGCCGTGCCGAGCGCCGAGGTGATCTTCAACTACCTCGGCCAGTACCAGGCTGGCGCGGCGGCGGACTGGTTCCGTCCGGCGTCCGGCGGTGGTGCGGCGGTGGCGGCGAACAACCCGCTGGCCGCGCTTCTGGCGGTCAACGGCCAGGTGTTCGACGGCCTGTTGCAGTTGTCCTGGGAATACGCGGCCAACCAGTATCGCGCAGAGACCATCGAGGCGCTGGCCGCGGACTATCGCCGGGAGCTGCTCGGTCTGCTGGAACTTGCCCGCGGCCAGGTGGCGCAAGGACCATCGCCGCTGCTACGGCTGACTCGCCAGGAGGCCGGCGCAGCCCCGGTGTTCTGCCCGCATCCGGTCACCGGCCGGGTCACCGGCTACCAGCCGCTGGCGGCACGTCTGGACGGCGTGCGCGAAGTGTTCGGCCTGCAGTGCCGCAGCTTCCTCGACCCGAGCTGGCGCGATGCTTCGCTGGCCGAGATGGCCGATGCCTACCTGGCCGCGCTGCTCCAGCAGCAGCCGCAGGGTCCGTATCACCTGGTCGGCTGGTCGCTGGGCGGCAGCCTGGCCCTGGAACTGGCGGCACGGCTGGAGGCACGGGGCGCAGAGGTGGCCTTCCTCGGCCTGCTCGACTGCTATGTGCCGGGCACCGAGATCGCTGGCGACGATGCGCGCCATCCACGGGCCCGAGCCAAGCTGGTCGAGCATCTGCAACTGCTGGCTCCAGAGTTGCCGGCCAGTGCCTGGGATGGTCTGTTCGAACAACTGCTGCAGCTCGAGCCACTGGACTGGCCGCAGGCCTGCGGCAGTTGGTTCGCCGGCCAACCGCTGGACGGCATGACCCGGCAGAGCCTGGAGGAACTGCTGTTCGCCTGGGCGGTGGAGCAGCACATGCGCCGCCTGTGCGCCGGCTACGCGCTGCCCCAGGTCAAGGTGCGCCCGCATTGCTGGTGGGCGGCCCAGCCAGGCGGTCGCGCGGCCTTGCTGGAGAGTGGCCTGGAACAGGTGCAGGGCAGGGCAGCCAGCCATCGCCTGATCGACACCGATCACCAAGGCATCGTCCGTCATCCGCAGGTTCTTCAGGAGCTGGTGGCCTTGCTTGGAAGCTGAAGTGGGAGCCGCCAAGGAATTTTTCTGCCGGTGGCTAAATTTTCCTGCGCCTTGCTCGTCTAGTAGAGGCAAGCCATATAAATGCGAATCCTTCTAATTTGATTTCTGGGGAGTGTTGATGGAACAGCAAGCGAAGTACCAGGCCAAAGTACCCTTTGCCAAGGCACGCCTACCCTTGGCCATGGCCTGCGCGCTGGGCGCATTCAGCATGGGTCTGCATGCCGAAGAAGCCGTACAGCTGGAAACCACCAATATCAGCGGCGAGCTGGACAGCCCGGTCGGTGAAGACCAGGGCTATGTGGCCAAGAACAGCCGCAGTGCGACCAAGATCAACACTCCTCTGAGTGAAACGCCTCGTTCGGTTTCCGTCGTGACCGAGGCGCAGATGAAGGACCGCAACGTCCAGACCATCAGCGAGGCTCTGCGCTATTCCGGCGGCGTGCAGGCTGGCTTCTATGGCGAGGACAACAAGCAGGACTGGTTCATCATCCGCGGCTTCAAACAGGCCAACAACGGCCTGTTCATGGATGGTTCGCGCATCTACTCCAGCGCCTTCTACAGCTGGCAGATTGATCCCTACATGCTCGAGCGAATTGAAGTGCTCAAGGGCGCTTCGTCCGTACTCTATGGTCAGACCCCGCCCGGCGGCCTGATCAACCTGCAGAGCAAACGCCCGACCGCCGACAGCAAGAACGAGATCGGCATCCAGTACGGCAGCTTCGACCGCAAGCAGATCAACGCTGACGTCGGTGGCAAGCTGGATGAAGAGGGCAACCTGTTGTACCGCGTGGTGGCGCTGAGCCGCGACACCGGTACCCAGGTCGATGACGTGGACGCCGCGCGCATCCTGCTGGCGCCGTCGATGACCATCAACTTCAACGAAGATACTTCGTTGACCCTACTGGCCAGCATGCAGAAGGATCGCTCGGATCCCCAGCTGCAGTTCCTGCCGTCCAGCGGGACGATCAGCCATAACCCGAACGGTGATATCGACACCGACACCGCGGTCGGCAATCCCGAGTACGAGACCTTCGAGCGTGACCAGTACACCCTGGGCTACGAGCTGAACCACCGCATCAGCGACAACTGGGACTTCCAGCAGAACCTGCGCTACGGCCACATGGATCTGGAACTGCGCCAGCTATTCTTCTACGGCAACCTCACCGATCGCATCATCAATCGCGGCCTGACCTACAACGATGGCAAAGCGGACAACCTGTCGGTGGACAACCGCCTGCTCGGCAACTGGTTCGGTGATCGCTGGGAAAATACCCTGCTGCTCGGCTTCGATTACCAACAGCTGAAGATCAATGATCGCAGCCCCAACGGCTATCCGAACTTCGGCGTGATCCCGCCGCTGGACATCTTCAATCCGCGCAACAGCACACCGATCTTTGGTCAGCCGATTGGCAACGACGCGCCTATCGGCGATTTCGCCCTGGAAGACAAGGATACCCGCGCCGACCAGTTCGGTTACTACCTCCAGGAGCAGCTCAAGTTCGACAACTGGGTGTTCCTGCTGGGTGGTCGCTACGACAAGTCGCGCACCGACTTCGACAACCAGACCACCAATGTCAGCCATGACGTACGTGACGAGAACTTCACCTGGAGCGGTGGCGTCGCCTATGTGTTCGACAACGGCCTGACCCCGTATATCAGCTACTCCGAGTTCTTCCTACCGGTCACCGATCTCAACGCCGTCACTGGCGATCCGTTCAAACCGGAAGAGGGCGACCAGAAGGAAATCGGTATCAAGTTCCAACCGGAAGGGCTGGACGCGATGTTCACCGCGGCGGTGTTCGAGCTGACCCAGGAGAACGTCAAGAAGAACCTGTCCACCCCGACCGGCAGCGTACCGACCCAGTTGGGTGAAGTGCGCAGCCGCGGCATAGAGCTGGAGGCCCAGGCTAACGTCACCGAAAACGTCAGCCTGATCGCCAGCTACACCAAGCTCGATCCGGAGACCACCGAGAGCACTCGTAAGGACGAGGAGGGCAAGACTCCTGCCAACATCGCCGATGAGATGGCTTCCGTGTGGGCCAACTACCAGTTCCACGGTGGCCTGCTCGACGGTCTGGGCTTCGGTGCCGGCGTACGTCACACCAGCTCCAGCTATGGCGACAATACCGAGACCCTGGAAGTGCCGTCCTACACCCTGGTCGACGCCATGGTCAGCTACCGCATCCAGGACATCCGCCTGCAACTCAATGCCAATAACCTGACCGACAAAGAGTACGTCACTGCCTGTGATTACTACTGCTGGTACGGCAACCGTCGCAACGTCATCGCCAGTGTGAGTTATGACTTCTAAGCCACTGCAACAACTGCTGCTGCCTTCCGGGCAGCGGCTGGTCGCCCGCGACGACGGCACCAGCCTGGCCCTGCACCTGGACGAGCGCGCGCTGCTGCGCGCCCGTCGCCAGGGCGAGCTGCTGGTTCCGTTGGAGTTGGCCGTCGAACAGCAGGTCGAGGCTCTGTGGCTGCTGGCTTACTGGTGTTTCGCCAGTGATCAGGCACTGCAGACGCTGCGCCTGCAGCTGGAAAGCATCGACCCGCAGCTGCGGAACAGCGGCCTGCTGGTGAGCGAAGGCGATAGCCTGCGTATCGAGCGCTCGCTGTTCTGGCAATTGCCGGGGCCGTTCCTGCGTAACAGCGGCAGCGCCGGCTATCCGCAGCAGATGGTCATGCATGCCAGCGGCCGTCGTCATCCACGGCGCGCGCCCAAGCCGCAGGGCGAGGTCTATCGGCGTTTCGATGCCAACCTGGGCGCTTGGATTTCCCTGCGCACCCTGGACATCGACAGCGACCTCGAACGCTTCAATCGCTGGCAGAACAGCGCCCGCGTGGCTGCGTTCTGGCAGGAGGAGGGCGATCTGACCAAGCATCGTCGCTACCTGGAGGAGCTGGCCGCGGACCCGCGCGTGCTGACCCTGATCGGCTGCTTCGACGATGAGCCGTTCGCCTACTACGAAGCCTACTGGGCCAAGGAAGACCGTATCGCGCCGTTCTACGACGTGGCGGACTACGACCGCGGCATCCATATGCTGGTGGGCGAGGAGAGCCATCGCGGCCCGCACAAGGTGGCCAGCTGGCTGAGCGCGCTGACCCACTACCTGTTCCTCGACGATCCGCGTACCCAGCGGGTGGTCGCCGAGCCCCGTGCCGACAACGCCAAGATGATTGGCCATATGCAGGCGCAGGGTTACCACAAGGCGAAGGAGTTCGATTTCCCGCACAAGCGCGCGGCACTCATGGTGCAGTCGCGTGAGGTGTTCTTCGAACGCTGCCGCCTGGCATAGCAGTAGGTCCACGGTTGCTGTCCGTGGGCCCATAGAACAAAAGAGCCGCGCCCGAGCGTGGCCGTGAACTGATGAGGTTGGGCGAGGCGAGTGCCTCCAGAGGCTGACTCGGCCTTCACACGAACCATCCGCAGAGGATCGGGGCCTGACATGAGCATAGAAACACTGGAATACGATGTGATCGGGCTGGGCTTCGGGCCCGCCAACCTGGCCATTGCGGTGGCCCTGGATGAAGACCGCCGGGTGCGCGAGCACGGCCTGCGCTACTGCTTCCTGGAAAAGAAGCCTGCCTTCGAGTGGCACGGCGGCATGCTGCTGGAAGACAGCCGCATGCAGATTTCCTTCCTCAAGGATCTGGCCACCCTGCGCAACCCGTCCAGTCGCTACACCTTCGTCAGCTACCTGCACGAGAAGCGCCGGCTGGAAGCCTTCATCAATATCAGTACCTTCACGCCGTCGCGCCTGGAGTACAACGACTACCTGGGCTGGGCCGCCGCCCAATTCAGTGACCGCGTGCACTACGGCGAAGAAGTCATCGGTGTCGAGCCGGTGCTCGATGGCGGCGACGTGACCCGGGTCAAGGTGATCTCGCGCCTGGCCGATGGCCGTACCCGTGCGCGCATCACCCGCAACCTGGTGGTCAGCATCGGCGGCGAACCGGTGGTGCCCGAGGCGTTCCGTCCGCTCAAGGGCGACGCGCGGGTGATGCACTCGTCCAGCTATCTGGAGCGCATCCAGGCCTGCGGCGAACCCAAGCGCCTGGCGGTGGTCGGTTCGGGGCAGAGCGCGGCGGAGATCTTCAGCGATCTGTGCGGCCGCTACCCGAGCGCCGAGGTCTCGCTGGTGATGCGCAGCCAGGCCCTGCGCCCGGCGGACGACAGCCCGTTCATCAACGAGATCTTCGATCCGTCCTACACCGACGTGGTCTATGGCCAGTCGCCGGAGGAGCGCGAGGCGTTCATCCAGGCCAACGCCCAGACCAACTACTCGGTAGTCAACCTGGACCTGATCGAGAGCATCTATCACCGCCTGTACCTGCAGAAGGTCACCGGCCACGCCCCGCACAACCTGCTGCCGCAGCGCAATATCGAGGCGGTGCAGGCCGGCGATGCGGGCATTCGCCTGACCCTGAGCGGGCCGGAAGGCGTGGAAGATCGTCTGTACGATGCCGTAGTCTTGGCCACCGGCTACCGTCGTGACGGCTACAAGCGCCTGCTGGGCGGATTGGCCGAGCATCTGGGCGAAGGCGTCGAACGCGACTATCGTCTGTGCTGCCAGCCGCAGATGACTGCCGGCATCTACCTGCAGGGTTGCTGCGAGGCCAGCCATGGCCTGAGCGACACGCTGCTGTCGGTACTGGCCATACGTTCACAGGAAGTGGTCGACGCGCTGATGGACAGCCGCCGACAGCGCCAATCAGCAGGAGTCGCCAGCGCATGTGCTTGACCCAGGCGGGGGGCCGATGATCCCGGCCATTGCCCCGCTGTTCCAAGGGCCCTTTGCCCACTACCGCGATGTTCTCACCCTTGCGGATGACCCACGCCCGGCACTGTCCGGGCGTGAGTTCGTCAGCCCCGGGCGTCTGGAAGAACAGATGCTGCGCTTCGGCCCCGAGCATGCCGAGGGCGATCGCCGGGCGCTGATGTCGCTGTGGTCCAAGTACTACTTCCTGCGCCTGATTCCGCCGGTGCTGGCGGCAGGGCTGATCCTCAACTGGCGCCTGCCGCTGGATTTCGACGAGATCCAGGTGGTGGTCGGCGCCGACGGCCTGCCCGAGGCCTTCAAGCTGCCGCATGCCGGCGAGCGCTGGAACGTGGCGCCGGCCAATGGCTTCGAACGCTTCGCGGGATTGCTCGACGACAACCTGTTGCCCTTCATCGAAGCCCTGCGTGCCCATCGCAAGATTGCCGCGCGGGTGCTGTGGAGCAACGCTGGCAACTACTTCGAGTGGTTCATGTCGACCCTCGGCGGCCTGCCGTTCCCCAAGCCGATGCTGGCCCAGGGTTTTGAAGTGCTGGAAAGCAAGCTGCGCCCGGATGGCAGCCGCAATCCGCTGTGCGAGCCAGTGATCTACGTGCCCCAGGGCGAGGGCTGCGCGCCCTGGCGCCAGCGCAAGCTGTGCTGCATTCGCAACGAGCTGGGCATGGAGATGTGCGACAACTGCCCGTTGCTGGAAGAGCCGCCGGCGGAAGGGACTGCAGTACTGGATTGATGGCTGCGTTGGCTTGCTCGCCTGGCTTGCTCGCCTGGCTGGTGAGCAACTTCTGGTCTGCCTCTGCTGCCTGCAGCGAGTAATGCCGTCGGGGAATAGCGAGTGCCCTTCTGGTGTACTGCCTTCGGCGAGTACACCCTATATTTGGGCCGAGGTGCTGCTCCGTGTAGGGTGGGGGCTCAGGAGCGCAGCGAACAGCCCGCCAGCAAGCCCCTCAGCGCCGATACAGGCACAGCATGAAGTAGGCCCCACCCAGCAGCGACGCCAGCAGCCCCGCCGGCAGCTGCGCCGGGAACAGCACGGTGCGCCCCAGCCAATCCGCCGCCACCATCACCAATGCGCCTAGCAGCGCCGCACCGAGCATCTGCGGTACGGCGCGAGCCAGGCCGAGCAGGCGGGCCAGGTGCGGCGCCAGCAGGCCGATAAAGCTCAGCGGCCCGACGATCAGGGTGGCGCCGGCCGTCAGCAGCGAGGCCAGCAGCAACAGCACGAAACGGCTGCGCCCCAGCGGCACGCCCAGGGCACGCGGCGTGCCATCGCCCAGCGGCAACAGCTCCAGCCAGCGCCCGAAAGGCAGCGTGGCGACCAGCAGCACCAGACTGCAGACCAGCACCCAGACCGCCATCTGCGGGCCGACGAAGTAGGTCGAGCCGGACATCCAGCCCAGCAGGTTCTGCCCGCGCGGGTCGCCGCCGGCCAGCAGGATCACCTGCAGGGCGTCGAACAGCGCGGTGATGCTGATGCCGATCAGCAGCACCCGCTCGGGCGCGAAACCGGAGCGCCGCGACAGGCCGAGCAGCAGCAGAAGTGTCAGGCCAGCCCCCAGGCCGCCCAGCGCCAACTGGGCCAGGGGGCCGGAGTAGGGCAGCAGGAACAGCAGGGCGATCAGGCCCAGGGCGGCGCCGGCGCTGATGCCGAGCACCTCGGGGCTGGACATCGGGTTGCCGGTCAGGCGCTGGATCATGCAGCCGGCCAGGGCCAGCATGCAGCCGGCGGCAGCGGCGGCCATCACCCGCGGCCAGCGCCAGTCGAGCAGGCTGGCGTCGCTCAGGTTCCACTGCCAGCCATCCAGGCCGCGACCCAGGCCGAGGGCGATCAATAATGCGCAAACGAGTACCACGCAGAGCGGCAGCAGGCGGCGAGCGGGGAAGGGGTGGCGGTCGAAGTGCTGGCTGTCGCCACTGTGCGGCTGACCACCGGACAGGCGCAGGCGTGGCAGCAGCCAGAGCAGCAGCGGGGCACCAAGCAGCGCGGTGGCGGCGCCGGTGGGTACCAGTTCGGCCAGGGAGCCGGCCAGGCGCTGGATGCCCAGGTCGGTGACGCTCAGCAGCAGACCGCCGAGCAGTGGCGCCCAGCGCAGGCGCTGGGCGAAGGTGCGCGCACCGAGCAGGCGCACCAAGGCCGGCGCGGCCAGGCCGATAAAGCCGATCACACCCACCGTGCTGACCACGCAGGCGGCCAGGTACACGGACAGGGTCAGGGTGACGAAGCGCAGGAATCGCAGGGGCACGCCCAGGCTCTTCACGCCGCTGTCGTCCAGCTCCAGCAGGGCCAGCGGGCGCAACAGCGGCAGCAGGAGCAGCAGGCCGGCGGCCAGGCGCGGCAGGAGGAACTGCACGCCGCTCCAGCTGTTCTGGCTGAGCGAGCCGGAACCCCAGATAAACACTGCGTTGAGATCCTGCTGTTGGACCAGCATCAGGGTCACGTTGAGCGCACTGAGATACAGCGTCACCACCAGGCCGGCGAGGATCAGCGTCAGCGGCGCCAGACCACGCCGCCAGGCCAGGGCGAACACCAGCAGGGAGGCCAGGCCACCACCGGCCAGGGCCACCCACTCGCGGCCGAAGTCCAGCAGCCAGGGCGCCCACAGGGTAGCCACCAGCAGGCCGAGCTGGGCGCCACTGGCCACACCGAGGGTGGTCGGCGAGGCCAGCGGATTGCGTAGGACCTGCTGCATCAGGGTACCGGCCAGGGCCAGCACGGCGCCGCACAGCAGGGCCATGCACAGGCGCGGCAACCAGCTGAAGTGCAGGATCAACTGCGCCATGTCGCCGTCTTGCGGGGCGAACATGGCCTGCAGCCATTGCCCGCTCGGCAGACGCTGGCCGAGGTCGGCGAAGGCCAGGCCAAGCGTCAGGATCAGCAGCACGCCACACAGCCAGGCCGGGTGGCTGGAGAAGCCGCGGCGGGTACGCACGGGCAGCGGCCCCTGAGCCAGCAGATCGCTCATTGCACGCTCTCCGGCGCCAGGCGCGCTTCCAGCAGGTTGGCAAAGCGCTCGGCAGCCATCAGACCGTTGAAGCTCCATACCGGCGGCAGGTCATACAGGCGCCCCGCACGCACGGCCGGCAGCTGGTTCCACAGGGCGCTGGCAGCCAGGCCGTCCTGTACGCCGGGCGGCATGGGTTTCAGGTAGAGCAGGGCAGCCTCTGGAGTCTCCGCCAGACGGTCGATGCCCTGCTGGCTGAAGCCCCAGTAGTTGGTTGGGCCCTGCCAGGCATTGCGCAGGCCGACCCGGTCCAGCACGCCCTGGTAGATGCTCTGCTTGCCGAACAGACGCACATGGCGCTGGTCGAGGAAGGTCATCACATAGAAAGGCGGCAATGCCTGCGAAGCCAGGCGTTCCTTGACTCGGACCATGGTGCTGTCGATGCGCGCGATCATCGCTTCGCCTTCGCTCTGCCGGCCAAGCAGCTCGGCCAGCTCGCGGGTCACCCGCTGGGCACCGACATAGGCCTCGGCTTCGGGGGTATAGATGGCCAGCGTGTGCACCGGCGCCACCCGCTCCAGCTGCGCGCGGCTGGCGGCGAACTGCGGGGTGATCAGGATCATGTCCGGCTTGAGCTGGTTAAGCAGCTCCAGATTGGGCTCGATGCGCAGGCCGAGGTCGACCACCTCGGCGGGCAGCTCGGGGGCCTGCACCCAGCGCCGGTAGCCTTCGGTCTGCGCCACGGCGATGGGCGTCACGCCCAGGCCGAGCAGGGTCTCGGTCAGGCCCCAGTCGATCACTGCGATGCGAGGCTGGCGGGTGTCGGCCTGGGCGATTGCCGCCAGCAGGGCGAGCGTGCAAAGCAGCCAGCGCATCACACCACCACGGCGATGGGTTGCTGGCCGCGCGGATGGCTGAGCACCTGCATGGGCAGGCCGTAGATGGCCTCCAGGTTGCTGTCGGTCATCAGCTCGGCCGGGCTGCCGTCCAGCAGCAGGCGTCCGCTGTGCAGGGCAATCAGACGGTCGCAGTAGCGGCTGGCCATGTTGATGTCGTGCAAAACCACTATCACGCTCAGCCCGAGCTGCTGGCTGAGCCGGTGCACCAGGCCGAGCACGTCGACCTGGTGGGCGATGTCGAGGGCCGAGGTCGGTTCGTCCAGCAGCAGGTAGCGGCTGTTCTGCGCCAGCAGCATGGCCAGCCACACGCGCTGACGCTCGCCGCCGGAGAGGCTGTCGACCATGCGCTCGGCGAAGCGCGCGGTGTCGGTCAGCTCCATGGCCTCGCGCACCTTGGCGTGGTCCTTGCTGCCGAAGCGACCGAGCAGGCCGTGCCAGGGATAGCGGCCGAAGCCGACCAGCTCGCGGGCGGTCAGGCTGTCGGCGGGTGGCAGCTGCTGCGGCAGATAGGCGACCTGGCGCGCGAAGTCGCGGTCCTTCCAGTCGGCCAATGGCTTGTCGTCCAGCAGCACGCGCCCGGCGCTGGCCGGTTGCTGGCGGGCCAGCATCTTCAGCAGGGTGGACTTGCCGGAGCCGTTGTGGCCGATCAGGCCGACCATCTGGCCTTGCGGGATGTCGAGGGACAGCGGATGCAGGAGGGTACGCTCCGGCAGGCTGAAGCTGACCGCATCGAGTCGGAACATGGACAATCCTTGGCTTGCCGAGCTGTGCGCGAAGCCGGCGACTTTAGCCAAAATGATAATTCCTGGCAAACGCAATGCATTCCTGAACGCCAGGCAATGTCGACTCAGCGCTTCTGCAGATCCCCTTGCATCTGTTTCACGGCGGCAATCAGCGCCTGCTGGCGTTCCTCCAGCCCCTGCTTGCGAGCCTCGTTGAGCGTGCCGATGTTCTTCGCCAGGTCGCGCAGCGGTTTTTCCTTGGCGATCACCCGGTTCAGCTCCGGTTCCGCCAGCACCGCGGCGGTCTGCGCCACCGCTTCCTGCGCCGCGGCGAAGCGCGGCCCGAGCAGGCGAGCGAATGCTGTCAGCTCGTTGCTAAGGTGCTCGGCCAACTGGTCGTCCGGGTTGCCGCCGGCGCGGTTGGCCTTGGCCCGCAGCTCCGGCAGGTCTGGCACCTTGAGCAAGGTGCCGGCGCGCAGGCTGGAGATTTCCTCCAGCTGTGGATTGGCCTGCAGCAACGCACCCTCGACCTTCTCGCGCTGGCGCGGAGTGAGGCGCAGGAACAGCTTGTCGGCCAGCTCGCCGAGGTTCTTTTCGCCGCGAAAGGTGGTGACGGCCATGTCGTGCGCTCCTAGAAGCCGATGAGGTTGGTCAGCCCCATGTCGTTGGGGATCGGCGCGCCGTTGATGACGCGGATATTGCCGGTGCTGGTGTTGCCGATGACGATGGCCTGCTTGACCTGGACATCCGGATGCAGGTGCAGGGTGTCCTGGTCGCCCTGGCCGAGCAGGCGGTTGTTGCTGGCATTGAGGGTGCGCGCCTGCAGATCGCCTGATTGCGCGCCGCTGGTGTTGGCTCCGCCGATGGTTTCGCAACGGTTGCCGGCGAACAGGCAGTGGTCCAGCGCGGCGCACAGGTTCAGCGATACGCTGGTCAGGTGGGCGCGCAACTGGTTGTTCTGGATCGCCAGATCGGCGCGGCGGTTGGCTACCGCATAGGCACTGTTGGCGGTGAGCAGATAGACGTTGTTTTGCGTGGCGGCGACCAGGTAGGCGGCGCTGAAGTGGCCGCTGGCGCCGATCGCGACCGGGGCGATCAGGATCGCCCGCCAGATGGCGTTGACCGGCTTCTGCTGCTCGTCGTCGCCGACCCGGTCCACATGGTTGCCTTCGACCACGCTGCGATCGAAGGGCGGCAGGACCTGGATGGCGCTCACTTCGCCGCTGCTGCGGTCCGGCCCGATGCCGAGGAAGCGGTTGTCGCACACCCGCAGCTGGCCGATGGCGGCGGCGCGCAGGCCGGCGATGGCCGGCGAGAGCACCGCGTCACGCGCCACTTCGGCGACCAGGTTGTCGCAGAAATCGGCACGCTGGATGCGGATCAGCTGGAACGCCGCGTAGGCGGTGCCTTCGACATTCGCCGCCAGGCCCAGATTGCGGCAGCGGTTGCCGCTCACCACCAGGCTCGTGGCGCCGCCTGCCTCGCCCATTACCAGGGCGCCCAGGCCGATGTCCTCGATCAGGTTGCCGGTGATGCTGCCGCCGTCCAGGTGCTGGTGGATGGCGATGGCGTTGCCCTGCAGCTGGCGCAGGCGGTTGCCCTCGATGCGCACATCGCTGGGGCCCTGCGGGTCGAGGCCTTCTTCGAGCACTATGCCTTCGCCACCCCGCTCGGACGCGCCGCTGATTTCGTTGTCGCGGATGCGCAGGCCGTCCACCCCGGCGCGAATGCCGTCGCCCTGGGTGTAGATGACGTTGTCGGCGATGGTGAATGGCGAGCCCGGCAACACCGCGCCGGTGGCCACCAGTGCCGTTTGCCTGCCGGTGATCATCAGGTTGCCGTCGATACGCGTGTTGCCGTAGTGCAGGCTGATGCCGTCCAGGTTCAGTGCGCGTTGGCTGCAGAAGAACAGGTTGCGGGTCACCCGCAGTTCGGCGCTGAGCAGGTGCTCGCCGAGGCGTACCAGGCCGCGCTCGGCCACCAGGGCGCAGTCGTCGATGCTCACGCCGAGCATGTTATCGCCCAGGCCAATGGCGGCGCTGGCGCCTTCGCCGGTGGCCAGGCAGAGCACGTTGATGTGCTCGGCGCGCAGGTCGACCGTATTGCGTGCGCGTAGTGCCGCCGTGGTATTGGCACTGGTGGCCGAGGCGATCAGGCTGAGGTTCTCCAGGGCCACGCCGTTGCTGGCGGAGATGTCGAGAACGCTGCCGGGCCCGCTGGCGACCAGCAGGCTGCCCCAGCCCTGGCCGCGGATGCGCAGCGAGTTGGCTCCGTCCACGGTCAGCGCTTCGCGCAGGTTGTAGGTGCCGATGCCCAGGCAGATGGTGCCGCCGACATCCTTGATCGCATCGATCGCCTGCTGGATGGTGGCGACACCGCTGTTGTGGTCCTCGGCGCTGACGCAGACCGTGCAGTCGCAGCCTTCGCCCTCGGCAATCGGCGGCCAGAGCACGCGGCAGTCGGTCTCGTCGCCGGGGAAGTTGACCATCGCCAGGCGCGCGTAGTGGTGGTGGATGCCCAGCGGCGGCGCCTGGTTCAGCTGCTCGATGCTGGCGTCCACGGTGCGTGCGGCGAACACCCAATAATCGCCGCTGCGGAACTGGCCGCCAGCGGGAGCCAGACTGAAGTCCACCAGAATGCCGTGTTCGAGGAACAGGCGGGTACCGGCGGCGGGAATCGGGATATCACCGGCGGCGCCGGGGGCGTTGAGGTCCAGCACCTGGTTGCCGTTCTCGCGGCGCACCAGGCCGGCCTGGTCCCAACGCCGCACGCGGGTGTTGCGCGCGGCCTGGGTGGCCTGCTGGGCATCGGTCGGGAACATGCCGGCGGGCAGTGCCTGGTCGAACTGCAGGGTCCGCGCGCTTTCGTCCACGCCGCCGGCCACGCGGACGCGGCGCAGCTCGCCGGGTTGGCCGTGCAGTTCGCGCCAGTCGTCGGTCACTTCCACCCAGTCGCCATCATGGAAGCGCAGCACGTCGTCGCGGCCGATGCTCTCGACCGTGATGCGATCGCGCGCCGGGTTGATATGGCTGACCCGCGAGGCCACCGTGGCGTTGTCCCGCGACCACTTGAAGGTGGCCGTGCCGAGCGTGCCGCCCCGGTGCACCTCGACCCGGTACAGCTGGTTCTCCAGCCCGCGATAGCCGGCGGCCGGCGGCACCTGGCAGGGATCCGGCTCGAAATTCGGCACGCCGGTACCGGTCGACAGGCGCGCCGCCGAGGGTGCAATTAGTGCCTGCCAACCAGGGACTTCTTCATCCTCGGTGGCGCAGGTGCTGTCGCCGACATTGGCCAGCACCTTGACCTGCCACACCGTCTGCAGGCGCCCGGTGCTGTCCACGCCCACGGCCTTCTCGATCAGATCCGGGGCTTCCACCGCGGTGACGTCACGCTGCCACACGTCGACGTAGACCAGGTGCGGCCCGCCCTGGGGCAGCGCTGGCGGGTTGGGGTAGTAGGGCTGGTTGGCGTAGTTCAGCGCGGTGCTGCCGGTCAGCTCGGCCAGGCGCGGTTCCCAGACGTTGGGCGCGGCGCCGTGGTTTTCTGCCAGCAGGCCGTCCACGTAGATGCGCCCGACACCGATGGTGAAGCTGCCACCGCCGGCCTCGATGCGGAAGCCGTCCGGGGTGATGCGTGGCACCACGTTGCCGCCGTAGGTGTCTAGCGCGCCGGCCTGGATGCGTCGGGCCAGCTGCGCCACCCATTCGTTCCAGTCGGCGTCCAGCTGGACCCGGCCCTGTTGCATGACCACGCCGAGGAAGTCGCGGCGGACGTCGAAGCGGATTCGACTCAGATCGAAGCTCATGATGCTCCCTCAGGATTCGTGGAAGATGCCGGCGCGCAGCCCGACTCGCAGGTATTCCGCGAGGCGGATGCGCAGGTTGGTGACCCGTTGCGCGCCATACAGCTGGTGGAACACGCCTATCTCGCTCTCGTCGTCCGCACCCTGGAGGATTTCCGCAGCGGTGGAGGTGGCGAGCTGACCGTAGGCCGGGGTGCCATAACGCAGTGAGGTGAAACGCGGCGCTATGTGCCGGGCGGCGCCGCTGGAGTCGGGCTGGCAGCGATGGCGGCGGGGCAGGATCGAGTTGAACGGCAGCCAGCTGAAACGCACGCAGCCGACCTGCTTGCGCTCGGCGCGTACCGGCACCGCCCAGCTGTCGGCGGGGGCCAGGGCGGCGAACAGGATGCTGTTGGAGATCAGCCCCACCTCGCTGGTGTGCAGCTTGCCGATCAGCGTGCAGGCATCCAGCGACAGCGCCGCACCCGGCGACTCGCCATCGATGGCGGCGAAGGCCACGCCGTCGCGGGCGGTGGCGTCGATCAGGCTGTCGCTGGCCTGCACCAGGGCATGCTCATGGGCACGAATGGCGCCGACCAGGCTGCGGGAAATACGGGTGTACAGGCTGGCGATCTCCAGCTGCAGGCTGGGCGTAGTGGGTTGCAGCGGCTGGCCGCTGGCGTCCAGCTCGATACCGGGCACCAGGGTGCAGTGGCTCAGTTCCAGGCGAGCCAGGGCATTGCCGGCGCCGGCCGCTACCCGCAGCGGCGCGCCGGCGATCAGCAGGCCGTTGAGCAGGCAGGCGCTGTCCGCCGCGCCGCTGATGTCCAGCTGGCTGAGCACCAGGACCGGGCGTCGACCGTTGCGCGCCCGGATCTCCACGGCGCCATCGGCGATCACCTGGATGCTCAGGGCTTCCTCATAGCGGCCGTTGTCGGTGATCTCCACCACGCCATCGCCGGCGATCTCGCTCAGCGCGTCGGCAATGCTGGCCTGGTCATCCGGCACCCGGACCACCAGGCGGCCGGCCGGCGGGGAGGGCAGGTCGGCCCCGCGCTCGTATTCGCCACCACCGATATCGGCGGAGAAGCCTTCGTGCCAGGTCAGCTGCACCTCGGCCGGGTCCGGCGCATCGCCGGGCAGGGCGATGCGCCCCAGTACCGGATCGATGGAATAGGTGCCATCGGCCGGCGGTGTGTGGGCCCAGCCGACACCGTCGTCGCCCAGGTGACAGATGCAGATCTGCTCGCGTTCGATCAGCATGCCGTCGACCCACAGTTCCAGGCTCGGCGCCGGGTTGTCCAGCGGCGCGCCGGCAGCCGCACGCACGCCGTAGTGGCGCGCCAGGTGCGCCTCCAGGCGCCGCCGCGACAGCGGCCAGGGCACGTTGTCCGGTTCGGCCAGATGGCCGATGTCGTCTTCCACCCGCGGCTTGTTGTACAGCGCCAGGTCGTGGCCCAGCGGGCTGGCCCGATAGCGCCGCGGAGCGGCACGCAGGCAGGGCGCCTGTGTGCGCGAATAGGCCTGGATGCGCCACAGGTGCAGGCCGACGTTGGGAATGTTGTGGCGACCGCGGCCGGACTCGATGCGGCGCACGTCGACGCTGCGGTTGGCCGTTTCGAAGGCCGTGCCCAGCCACTCCAACGCCTGCTCCTGGCGCAGGTCCGGGGCTTGCAGCGCCTGCGGGCGCGGATGGTTCATGTACTGGGTGGCGCACAGACGCTGGAAGTACTCCACGGCGCGGGCGTCCCAGCCGGTGACATCGCGGGCCAGTTGCTCCAGCACGGTGGCGGTGCCCTTGCGCCGACGCAGGGCAATGGTATGGGCTACCTCGGCGCGCGGGCTGGCGACCTTGGGCACCACCTGGTGCAGGCCCTGGTAGCCGATCAGGTCGCCGATATAGGGCACCACCCAGTCGGCGCAGGTCTCGATGAACAGGTCGTCGTAGAGCTGCTCCAGGCCTTCCTCGGCAATGCCCAGCTGCTCCGCCAGCAGCGCCACCAGCTCTTCCAGCGGGCCGCGTTCGAAGCCTTCCGCCTCCGCCAGTTCCGCATCGCGGATACGGTGGATGGCCGGCAGCAGGGCGAACAGCGCTTGTGCGTCCAGGCTCATGGCAGCACCTCCAGCTCAAGCGGCTCATCGGCCAGGGTCAGCAGCTCGGCCGCCTGCGGCAGGCCGCTAAGCGAGGCCACCGGCAATGCGGCATACAGGCGTGGCACCAGCCCCGCCGCCTGACCCTGGCGGTACAGGCGGCTGACCTGCACCGCCTGCACGCCAGCCACGCGGTGGGCCACCGCGGCCAGCTCATCGACCGAGACGTTCTGGCCGAAATCGCGCTGGGCGAAACCGAAATGTTCGCGCAGAACTGCCTCCACCTGACTCAGCACCAGGTCGCCCTCGTACTCGGCGAGCACCTTGACTGCCAGGCGGCAGCGGAAGCGTGCATCGGCGTAGCCAACCATGCGCAGCGGCACCAAAGGGTCGCCGTAGGCCAGCAGCGCGGCGCGCAGCGAGGCGTACACGGCGTCGCCCTCGGCAATCGGCGCTCCCAGCGCGCCGGCCAGACTGAGGAACACGCCGCGCGCCGGGCCGCTGGGAACCCATAGGGCATGGGCCTTGTCGATGCCGGCAAAGGCGCGGGCGAAGTTGGCGTAGTCGGCGATGGACACAGCGCGATCCAAGGTCAGCACCGTCAGCGGCGCGTTGGCTCGGGCCTGGGCCAGCGACTCGGCGTCCTCGCCGCCGCTGGCGGGCACCGGGTTGACCACTTCGCTGACGCCCAGCGGGCGCGACAGCAGGGTGGTGAGCTTGCCGGCGGCCAGGTTGCCGCCGCCACCGAGGCCCTTGCGGTAGCGCACCCGCACATTGCTGTGGCCGCTGGGCAGGCGCGCGCCCTCGTTGCCGTCACCGAACTGCAGGGTGGTGTAGCCGGCCTCGTCCTGGCTGGTCTCGTAGCTGCGCGCGTTGGCCGCCACGTGGTACAGGGTCGGGACTTCGCTCCATAGCACGTCGTTGATTCGCACCTCCAGGCTCGAGGCGCGTCCGCTCGGCGTGCTGGCGCTGAGGTAGGTCAGCGGCGCCTGGTTGAGCAGGAAGCGCTGGTTGGCCTGGGCCGCATTGCCGTCGCCGAGGATGGCCTCCACCGTCTCGCCATTGCTGGCCGGCGCGACGTTGGCATTGATGCGCAGGCTGGCGCGTTCGAACACATGCTGCAGCGCCGACTGCAGCTTGAGGCTGGTACGGTCGCGGTCGTGGCTGAGCGCGTCCTCGCCGTCGGCGATCAAGGCGATCTGGCGCACCAACGGATCGTCTTTTTGGCCGCTGGCCAGACGGATCTGGCTAGCCTTGGCCTGCAGGCGGCCACTGCGTCCGTCGCGGTCTAGCAACTGCAGGCGCAGGTTGACCGAGGCGCTGCCGAGCAGCCCGGCGAACTCCTCGGCGCCGAGCGCCACCGGAGTGCTGCCGAACAGGCGGTCGGCGGCGCCGAGCATGAACAGCTCGTCGCCCTGTTCCAGCGCCACGCTGCCGCCCTGGTCCAGCTGCAGAGCCAGGCCGCTGGCCAGCAAAACGATGCGTTGGCGCCGGCCGGACAGTGCCAGCGCCTGGCCCGGTTGCAGGCCGTCGACGCGCTGGTCGAGTTCGAGGACATCGCCGTGCGCCGGGTGAAACAGCGGCGTGGCGATCACCTCCAGCGCCTCGCTGTGGGCCAGCACCAGGGTCTGGCGCAGGGGGAAGGTGCTGGCGCTGAGGTTTTCGTCGGTGTCCGGGGTGATGCGGGTGATCTTGCCGGACAGGGCGAAGGCGCTGCGGGTGCGGTGGATCACCCGCACGGCGCGGTACAGCTCGACATAGCCGGGCAGGTCGGCGCTGCCGTAGTCGGGATTGTTGGAGACCAGGGCGAACCAGCTGCCGGCCACGATCTTGGCGTTGTCGGTGTCCAGGTCGACGGCTGCCGGGTCGAGCTGGAAGTTGGCCCAGCGCCAGTTGGTGGGGCTAGTGGTCGTGTCGATCTGGTTGATGATCTGCGGGTTGTCCGAGCCGAACAGATTCGGGTCCGGTGCGTTGTGGCCGAACAGCGCCGTACGCTGGCGCAGCGCGAACACCCGGGCGCCGGCACCGCTCGGGCTCATGGACGGGAAACCGCTGCCCAGCGGGTGGTTCCAGTACAGGCGGGTGCGCCCGTTGTTGCTGTCCGCTTCGACCCCGGCGAGCACGCGCACGTCCCAGCGTTCGCTGCCGGGGTCGCTCAGGCGTTCGTCGCCGACGATGAGAATGGCGTCGCCGACCTGCAACTGATGGGTGACTCCGGCCAGCCACAGCTCGGTGTCGCCCTTGCGTGGTCGCCAGGCGCGGCTGGCCTGGGCCGGTATGGCGTTCCAGGCGGCGCGAGCCGGCGCCGGGGCGATGGTCTCGAAGGTCTGCGCCTGTTCGTCCTGCCCGGGCACGCTCTGCACCTTGGTGCCGCGCGGAATCACGATCGGCTCGCTGGGCATGCCCGGCGCGCTGAGCAGGGTGAAGGCCAGGTGGGTGGAGGCGGCCACGCCCGGCGCCGGGCGGTAGCCGATCAGGCGGGCCATCTGCCGTACCGACAGCTGCTCGGTGGCGGTGCGCAGGTAATGCTCCTGGGCGTAGCGCTCGGTGTAGAAGCCGAGCACATCCAGCGAGCAGGCGAGGGCATCGGACAGCGCCAGGGTGAAGTCGCTGGCCTCACGGCTGGTGAAGGCCGCGAGGGCCGGATGCTCGGCGCTGGACAGGCGCGCCTGCAGGCTGTCCATGAAGTCGCCATGGCGGCCGATGCGGTAGTCGATCACCGGCAACCCCGGCGGGTTGTCGATGCGCCGCGGGGTGTCGGCGTCGACGCCGGCGCAGCAGTCACACTCGGGTTTGCTGGCCATCACTTGCCTCCATGCAGATTGAGCCGCAGCACGCCGTGCTCGGGGAAGTTGGGGTCGTTGTCGAGGCGCACGATCTCCAGGCGACCGAGCGCCATGAAGCCATCGGCCAGCGGCTTGGGATCGACCTGGCCCTGGCGCTGGAAGCGCGTCACCTGTACCGAGGCCACGCCCGGCACGGTGCGCGCCGCGGCGTACAGCGGGCTGAGGAAGAAGGTCTGGCCGAAGCTGAAGTTGTCCGGGTGGAACAGGCCGCGGGTACCGTCGCCGCGCTGGCGGCTGCCGAGCACGTCGAGCAGGCCGTGGCGCACATCGCTGCGGAAGTAGCCGGCCTTGACGCATACCAGCAGGTCGATCTCCAGCGACACGTGCAGCGGCTCGTTGACGCGTAGGTCGTGGCCGGCCATGCGGTAGCGGTCCAGGTGCTCGACCACGTTCTCGGCGAATGCCGCATCGACCGAGTCGCCACCGTCGCGGTCGACGGTGACGAACACCGTGTGCCAGCTGCCGGTCCAGCGCAGCCCGGCGGCGGCGCGCTGCACGCCGTCCAGGCGTTCGGTGACCTGGGCATAGTCGGCCGGGGTAACGGCCCGTTCCTGGGTGCGGAACGCCTGGGGCGCCGCGCGGCGCAGCTCGGCGTGGTTCTCGGCGGCGATCCCACCACGGGCCGGCAGCGGATTGCTCACCGCCTCGATGCGCGCCTCGGCGCTGACCACATGGGCGATGCTGGCCGCGCCGACATTGCCGGCCGGGCCGTTGCCGACCCGGTAGTAGGCGCGGAAAGCCATGCCGCTGTCCGGGCGCCGGCCATGGCGGTCGTCGCCGAAGCGCAGGCGGGTGCTGCCGTCGCTCTCGGCCTCGAGCACGAAGTGGCGGTCCTCGGCCCTGCTGTCCAGCAGATTGCGCTGCACGTTCCAGTGCTCCGGACTGCCGCCCGGACCGCTCTCCAGGCGCAGATCGGGGATCGCATCGGCAGCGCGCCAGTGCAGGGCGGCGCTGGCCGAGGCTTGCGGGTCGAACAGCACCCATTCGCGGCGCACCAGGCCACCCTCGCTAACCCGGCGTAACACGCGGCCGCGGTGGGTCACCGGGCCCTCCGCCAGCAACGGGCGATAGCGCGGCGGCAGCGGCTCCGGGGCCAGGCGCTGGCAGGCGCCGCCGCTGGCCGGGTATTGCAGCAATGGCGCCGGCACGTTGCCCAGTTCCTCGCCGATCACGCTTCGCCCATGGTCGACCAGGATGATGTTGCCCAGGGCCACGCTCACATCCTCCAGCTGCAGGCTGCCGTGGGCCTCGTCGGTCTCGCTGGAGATGCACAGGGAAAAGGGCATCGCGTCGGCGCTGTGCCAGGCGATCTCGGTGATCTCGCTGTCGTCCAGCGGATCGAGCAGCGGGTCGCTGCCATCGAAGGCGCGTACCGCGCTCAGGCGTACCGCGTGGCGCCGCGCGGGGTCGGCGTCGGCCGCCTCGCCGGTGAGCGGGCCGAGGACTTCCTGCAACACCAGCACGTCGCCCACCGCCAGGTCGGGCAGGTGGCCGCGCAGGGTGGCCGAAGTGGCACCGCTTGGCAGGCAGCAGCGGGCGTCGCTCCAGGTATGGAAGAACAGCCGGTTGTGCGCCTCGTTGAGGGTGGCCTGGTGCATCGGCTCGAACACCAGCGGCGTGCTCTGCAGCGCCTGACGCTCCTCCGGCGAGTCGGCGAGGATGCGCGGCGGCACGCCCGGCACGCGGGTGTAGAAGCGCAGCCCGGCTGGCATCGGGAAGGGCCCGCCGACGACCTGCAGATGCAGCCAGGCGCGGGCGTTGCAGCCCTCGTGCAGCTGATAGTCCACCAGCAATGCATGGCGGCGCAGGCTGCTGCGTTTGCGCGCGGTGTGCAGGTAGGCCTCGGTGGTGACGGCGTCGAGCTGGTAGTGCTGCAGGTCGCCGACATAGGCGATCAGCTCGCCCAGGGTGGTGGCCAGGTCGGCCGGGCTGCGGTCGCGCCAGCCGGGCATCTGCCGGGCCAGGCGATCCATCACCAGACGGCGCAGGCTGGCGTAGTCGCGGGCCAGGTAGTTGATGTCCGGCGCGGCGGCGGGCGGCTCTGCGCAGTCCTGCTGCGGGCGGCAATCGAAGTCGCTGGGGCACTCGACCTTGAAGGCGAAGTCCACGGCAGACAGGCGCGGATCGAAGTTCGCCAGCGGCAGGTCGAGTGATCCGGCCTGGCGCAGTTGCAGACGGTAGGTGGAGTGGTCGCCGTCCGTGTCGGTACGCACCACCAGCACGTGGTCCGGCTCGGTCAGCGCCAGGAACAGGGCCTGCTCCGCGGCGCTGGCCTGGACCGGAGGCGTGCTGGCGATGCCGAGCCACTGGACGCCCACCCGGCGCACGCGCTCGCCACCACTGATATGAAGGTTATCCACGCTGAGCCCGGCCGGTACCGGTTTGAGCAGGCGAACCAGCAGGGTGCGCTGGCGCGGACTGCCGGGCGGGGCGTCGAGGTCGAGCACTTCCAGATAGTCGATGCCGTTGAGGCTGGGGTGGGCATCCACCAGCGCCCGGCGGTTTTCTTCGCAGCAGTGGTAGATCATGACGCCGCTCCCTGGACGAAGCTGTCGTCACGCCGCTGGTTGGTGCGGCGGATGCGGTACTGCACCTGCACCGCCAGGCGCGACTCGACCGCGCTGACCTCGACCGACTCGACCAGAATCAGGTCGGCCAGCCATTGCTGCAGCGCACCCTGCACGAGGAACTGCACGGTGGCGGCCAGTTCCGGGCTGTTGGGCGCGAACACCAGCTCGCGCAGGCCGCTGCCGAAGTCCGGGCGCATCACCCGTTCGCCCGGTGCGGTGAACAGCACCTGCTCGATCAGGCCGCGGATCCAGGTGGCTTCGTCCGCTTCGCGGCTGCGGCCGTGGCCATCGAAGGCATAGGGGAAGTGCAGGCGCTGGGTCATGTTCAGCTCCCGATCACGCGCATCTGCGCCGCCACGGGCAGCAGCGGCGTACCGTTGGGTGCGCAGACCGCCTGGCTGTCCATCAGTACCAGCGGTTGGCCGTTGGACTGCACCCGGGTGGCGGCCACCACCCATTGCCCGGTGACGCAGGGCACCGGGCTGCCGGAGACGTTGAACGGGCAACCGGCGATCACATAGGGGCCGCTCATCAGCACCGTTGGCTGGCCGCTGACCAGCACCCGCGGATTGGGCACGGTCGGCGTGGCGGTGCCGCCGTGGGCGCAGAGCACGCTGGCGCCGACATGGAGGAGGGGGCCTGGCATATCAGCGACCCTCCGCGCGCCATGGCGCGCAGGCCTGTGTGTCCCGTGGGAGCCGGCCTTGCCTTGTGTATCTGTCCATACCTGCCTCCTTGTTCCACATCCCACGGAACTGCGTGGCCACCCGTGCGGGGCCTAGATCACCGTCAGCGCGCCGTTGTTGATGGTGACCGCCGGGCCTATCAGGGTGAGCATCGCGCCCTTGCCGTTCTGGATATAGATGCCGGTGTCGTTGACGATCAGGGTCGCGCCGGTGGCGCTCTTGAGCATGATTCCGCCGGTGGGGCCGGGCAGGTCGGAGATGGTCAGGCCGTTCTGCAGCGGCGTCTGCAGGGTGATGGCCTGCAGTCCGGGCGGGGTGGCCCGCGCCAGGGCGGGAATCTCCGCTGCGCTGCCCCAGAAGCAGCCGACCCAGATCGGGTGGTCCGGGTTGCCCTGCTCGAACTCCACCCACACCCCGGAGCCGATCATCGGCAACGCCACCATGCCGTTCTGGATGCCGGCGATCGGCACGCAGGGCATGGCCCAGCTGGCCGGAATCAGCCCGGCCACGTCGGGCACCTGCACCTGCAGGCGGCCCTGCTGCATGGGGTCGATGTTGTTCAGCACCATGCCGCGGTACTTGCCGTAATAGCGTTGCTGGCTCATGCGGGCACCGTTGGCGTGATGGAGATCAACCCGTTGCGGCTGAGGTTGAAACTCTGGGTGAACTTGCCGCGCCCCAGGGTGCTGGTGACGCTGCTGACGTAGTACAGGCCGTCGTAGGCGACCCCGGCCCCGCGCACGCCGACCAGCTTGCGCGGGCGCAGGATGCGGCCGTAGCGCATCACGTCGAGGCTGCCACTGGCGGTCACCGCGTCCTGGGATTTCTTGGCTTCGGCCAGGCCGGCACTGATGGCCTGCATCGGGTTCATCTTGGCCGTCTCCTTCATCATCTTGAGGTTGGCCAACGGCGTGGACAGCACGCCCAGCGGCGGCTGCAGCGGGTTGATATTGGGGATCGGAATGGGGATGGGCACACGGGTCATCTGGTTCTGGATGAACACGATCGGCAGCACACCCTTGGTCGGGTCGAAACTGAAGTTCAGCGACTCGACGTTGGTGTGCGCATCCATGTCGATATTCAGCGCCGGCTGTGGCGGGCCGACTTTGATCTCGGGACCGAAGTAGGCAATGTTGGTCAGCGGTACTTCGCCCGGCTCGATGTAGAACACATGGCCGACTTCACCGGCCAACTGGCGGATGTAGGCCAGGTCCGTGCCCTGCTGGGCGGGGATGCGTTCGATGGGGATCGGCACATCGGTGAAGAACGAGGGAATCGGCAGGGGGATGATGCCGAACGCCGCATACTTGGCGCAGATCAGCGCCACCCGCGCCTCGATCGGCATGGCCGGGTAGGGCATGCCGGAGAAGTCGATCAGGTCCATGACCTTGGTCAGGTCCTCGCCGGTGATGGTGATGCTGCCGGGCTGGCGGTTCTGCCCGGCCTGCACCTCGACGTTGGTCAGCACGCCGTCGAACAGCGGCTGCGGGCGCCCGCCGAGGGTGACGATCAGCACCACCCGCAGCGGCGGCACGCCGAGGCTGGCGTTGTTGCCCACGGCGATCAGGAACAGGGTGTTCAATTCGGACTTGCTGTTGACCTTGAAGCGCAGCTGGAAGCCGCTGGCACCTTCGCTGGCACTGGTGACCGTGACCTCTTCGAGGGCGTCGATCAGCATCGCCGGCACCGGCAACGGAATGATCGGGCCTATCAGCAGGCTGAGGTGGACGGCGTTGCTCATGCGTCGTCTCCCGGCACGCCTTCCGGCAGGGTGATGCGCAGCACGTGGCCGACCGTTTCGGTCAGCTCGTCTGGGCGCAGCGCGCCGTTGCCGTCGCACAGCCGCCAGTACTGCTGCGGGTCGCCCAGGTAGCGGGCGGCCAGGTTGTCCAGGCGGTCGCCGACCTCCACCCGATGCTCGCTCAGGGTGGCGAAGTTTTCCGCCGGCGGCACGAAGCGTCGATGCACATAGCTGAGTACCTCGCCATCGGCACGTACCCACTGGGCGATGTCCAGGCCGTGATAGCGGCTGTCCGGGGCGAAGGCCGGCGCGGTAATGGCATTGGCCTGCAGGAAGGCCTTGAGCGGATCGGTCATGGCAGACCTCCGATACCCAGAGCGTCGAAGCCGAAGGTGGCGGCCTTGCCGGCCAGTTTCTCGCGCGATTGCAGGTAGGCCATAAACAGCCCGCCACCCTTGTGATCGAAGCCGAGGTCGTCGATCGAGAGCACGCGCAGGCCCAGGTTGACCTTGGCGCGGATCGGATTGAGCTCGGGATCGAAAGCTTCTTCGCTGATCGAAAATTCGGTGACCCGCACCGGCACGATGCGCTGCGCCCCCCATACGAAGAGCGCCAAGGAGGACTCCATGGGGGCGATTTCAAGGGTGCCGGAACTGGCCAGCGCCTTGCCGGCGAACAGGTCGGCGGCGGTCGGGTTGATCAACGCCTCCAGCACAGCCAGCTGCGGCGCGATACCAGACTCCACCGTGTTCTTGTTCTGTTCGGGATGCTCCAGTTGATCGATTGCATCCAGCTCGGCCTCCAGAGTGATGGTTTCCACCGCCGGGCCTGTGAGGCGAAACGCCTCGGAGCGCTCGGCGCCGTCGCCGAGAGTCTTGGACTGCAGGCTGCGCTTGAGGCTGTCCGGGTTGTACTGCAGGGAGATGACCCTGCGTACCTTGGCAGTTTCCGGGTCGACCAGTACCAGACCGCCCTTGACCACACGCGGAGAGTTGGGAAATGTGCTCATCGCGGCGCTTCCTGCGTGTCAGAAGAAGTGGATACGTTCGGCACGGCCTTTGCTCCCGTTGCGTTTTTCCTTGATGAATCTGCGCAACAGCGCGCGCAGCAGATCGAACTGCGGACCGGAAACCAGTTCGTGCATGGCGGGGTTGACTGGTGACGGCTTGACGATGCCGACCACGCAGGTTTTGCCCTCGCAGACCAGCACCAGCTCCAGAGAGCCATCCGCGGCACTGCGAATCGAGAAAGGCGCAACCTTGTTCGGTGGGTTGGTCATCGACAGGGTGTGGTCGGGATCGTTGTCCTTGCCCGGCATGACCTGGTAACCGTCGCCCGAGGCGCCCAGCTCCTCGAAGTCGATCAGCCATGGATCCTGGGTGCATTGAGGCGGGAAACCGCAGTTGCCGGCCAGCCCACCGATATCCAGAGAGAAGCCCTGTTGAGCACCATCGGCTTCCGCGCCGTTGCCCTTGTCCTCAGGCTTCTTGCCCTTGTCGGCGTCTTGCTGTTCCTCGTCCTTTTCCTCTTCCTGCTCACCCTGATCAGCTTCTCCCTGTGCAGAGGGGGCGGCGGAATGGTCAGGGTCGGCGCGCGAGTCGACACCAATGCCGCCCGCGCTTCCCGCACCCTGGCCGGAGCTCTTGCCCTGCTGGTCAGGAGGTACCTGTTCGTCGCCAGGGCCCATGCTCTGGCCTTGGCCATGCCCTTGTTCGGGCTGATCTTCGCCGTGCTCCTGCTGGTCCTGTTCGTGCTTTCCTGATCCGCTGCCCTGGTCCTTGTTATTACCCTGCCCACCGCCGCCACCACCCTGGCCACTACCACCACCACTTTTGCTGGGTGGCGGAAGGGGCGTGGGACAGACGCCGCTGGCGAGCTGCGCATTGGCATCCTCGAACGGAGTGGTGACTCGAACCTCCAGCTCGGTGCCTTGTTCGTACATCACCGCGCGGGTGATTTTCAGATGGACCTTGCCGCCGTCGTGACACTCGCCGAATACGCCATCGACGACGCCAGCCGCACGTAGCTGATCGGTCCACATCAGCGCCGGGGCATTGCGGAACGGGCCTGGCTTGTAGGCGACGAGCACTTTCAGGCGCACCTTGAGCTTGGCCATCTCGTCGAAGGTGATGTCGTATTGCTTCTGGCGGAGTTTCTCCAGCGTCTGTTCCATGACCGCCTTGTGTGCTTCTTCGCCGAGGAACTTGTCCAGCGGTGCTGCCTTGCGCTGGGTGCCTGGCTTGGCCTTGCCACCGGCTAGCTCCTGCAGAGCCTTGGATGACAATCCACCTTTCTTCAGCAGCTCCTGCAGCTTTTTCACCTGGTCAGCGGTCATCGGCGCGTTGTCGGGCATGCCGGCGGCCTCCGCCAGCTTGGCCAGTGCCTCGATGCTTTCCGCACCGTGCTCGTTGAACAGCTTGCTGAGTGCCTTGTGCGTCTCGTCTGGCACCGGTAGTGACTCTAGGCCGCCTTGCACTCCATCGGCGCCAGGTACAGTAGCGCCGCTCTGTGGGGCTTTGCTGGGTTGAGGCTGTTTATCGCCCTTGCCGTCAGCCGCTGCGTCTGGCTCGGTCGGACCGCCCTTGCCGGGAGCCTCACCTTGCTGGTCCGAAGATGAGCCGGGCGCGCTGCCGTTGGGGTCGGTCTTGTCGCCCTTGGTACATCCCTTGCCTTGCTCACACTCGTCAGGCTCAACCTTTTCTGCCTCGGCGCCCTTGTTGCTGCCCTTCGGATCGAGTTTCTTCTCACCTTGGCCCGGCTCGGATGGCTGCGTCTTGTCCCCCTGTTGCTCACCTTGCTTGCCCGGCTCGCTCTGCTCGCTTTTCTCGCCCTTAGCCCCGGCTGAGGGAGCCGAGAACAACCCGGGGCAGTCACCTTCCGGTGGTGTGTCTTCGCACTCGATGTCCTCCTTGTTGAAGGCACCAGAAGTACTTACGGGCTCGCTGAACACATCCTTGAGTCCCTCTGGCGCTGCGTCCTTGACCATGTCGAGCGATTTTTGCGCCAGCGTGGCGGGAAGGTTAGCCAGCGGACCTACTGCCGATACGATCCCGGCGATCTCCTTCTGCACTGCGCAGACGTTCAACGCCGCTTCCATACCGCAATCCACGAGCTTGCGGGCCAGCAGCTTGAGGCAACCCCAGCCCGGGGGCGTGCCGCACTGGATCGCGATCGAGGCAGCCTCCAGGATCGGCCCGATGGTCTTGCTCGTATCGATCACGTCCTTGATCCAGGCGAGGTCCTTGGTATGACTGTCGATGACGTTGGTGGCGTATTTTTCCGCGTCCTCCTTGTACTTGCCGAGCTTGTCGCTCAGCTGGGTGAACTCTTCGCCGAAGGTGTCTTCGGCCATCTTCACCGGGTCGAGGTCGAAGAGTTTGGCCAGCTTCTTCTTGCTACCGGCGACCACCGCATCCATGAACAAGTGAGCGGCTCGGGGAATCAAGATTTTGGCCACTTGCAACAAGGCCTTGAGCAGGGCCTTGGCAATGATCTTGCCCTTGCCACCGCTCGGCTTAGATGGGTGCTTCTCGAAGGTGCTGCGGTACTTCTCGCGAATGCGATCACGCAGGTTGCTCAGCTTGTTCGCTACCCAGACGAAACTGTCGCCGAACTTGTCGCGGAATATCCCCAGCACTTCCGCCGGTTTGCCAGTCCAGCCCAGCAGCCAACTGGACATGTCGGCCAGGCTGCGTTTGTGCTCCTTGCGCTCGGTGCCTTTGCCGGAAACGATCTTGACCATGTTGGCGCTGTCGTTCTTGGGCGGCAGCTTGGTCTTGCCAGTGCCGTCCACCTTGTCCAGCGCTTCTTCGGCCTCGTAGGCTCGCTCCAACAATTCGAGCGAGGCCATCTGCTTCTTGGTGTCGGCACTCGCGGTGGGACCGGATATCTTGGCGCGCAGGGCAGCCTGGTCCTTCTTCCATTTTGCGTGATCGAATTCGTCTTTCAGCTCCGGCGTCTTTACCTTGCGCCGGATCAGCGGCAGCGATGGCGTGACCGCCAAGGGCGCCTCGGGCTGTGGCCGATGTGAGCGGCGCAGAGGGGTGATCTTCTTGGGCGCCTTGAAGAGTGGATCGATCACCTCGTCCTGAGCCTGGTTGGCCAGCGCCATCTCAGCCTTGATCAAGGTACTGCGTGCCAGTTTCAGTGCACCGGCAAGATCCTTGGGTCTGGCGAAGTAGGTCCATAGCCCTTTGCCCGGCTTATGCAGCTGGGCGTACAGGCCACCCTTGATCGGTGGCAGGCCATGCTCAACAGGATTGAAGCGGACCTTCACCTTATATTTGCCGCCGATGTCGGACTCGCTGACGGTCGCGAGTACTAGATTTTCATCGTCGCGAAGGTTGCCAGGGTTGAACTTCAGATCTGTGCCGTTGTGAATGAATTTAACCGCGGAGTCAGACAGTGCTCCGGTGCTCTTTAGGTCCCAACTCTCAGTCTTGCTCCTGTTCTTCGCCCATTGGTTGGTCAGGCGCTGAGCGTCCTTCATACCTTCGCGATAATTCTCAATCTGCTGCTCACCCTTTTCGAGAATTGGTTTGGCTGCTGGCTTGAGCTCGCCTATTTCGACATTGTTCGGGCCCTTGGCAATGCCATCGATGCCGCCACTGGCAGTGACGAAGGGGTTGAAATCACCGGCGGCAATACCTTTAACATTGGCGCGTTTGTGTTTTGTCGGGGTGGTTGTTTCCACGTCTGCACCCAATGTGCCGCGGTTGCCGGCAAAGAACAGTCCGACCCGCGCATGTGGCTTACCGCCATGTTTGCCCAGGTATAGATCGATACTGCCTTGCAAGCCGAGCCCTGCAGCACCACGTGCGGAGTTGGGAGCGGGCGCCTCGATGTCGAGATCAGCGTTGTTATCCTGGGCGATCTTCAGCAGGTCTTCGTGAATGTCCGAGCCGCCCTTCTTGCCCTTGCTGCCAAGCGGTACCCAGAACGGCATGCCGAGCTCCAGGCGCCGCAACACCGGGCCTGTACCGGACAGTTCCGGGACATCTTCAACCGGGCTCGACTGGCGCAACGAGCGCGGTTGACGCTGTTGGATGACATGCGCCAGCTCGTGGGCCAGGAGAAAGTTCGCCGCCGGCCTGTGTCCGTGCCCCAGCCAGACATGGCTGCCATAGGTGAAGGCATGGGAATTGAGTTGCTCGTTCCAGGCGTCGGCCTGTCCGCCGTTGTGCACCCGTACGTCCGACAGGTCGCGACCGAAGCGGGTCTCGAAGAATTGCCGCAGAGCCGGCGATAGTGGGGCGCCGCCATGACCAAGCGCAGACTCCTGCGGCAGAGGGACGTCCATGCTCTGCGCGTCCCTGCCGGCCATGGCGGGTGCTGAAGAGGCGGGCGGGGGCAGGGTACTGACAGTAAATGGCAATGTTCCACCCGCGGGCGTGGGCATGCCCAGTACCCGTTCGGCGGCACGGTCGGCCTCATGTTCCAACGGGTCGTCGCTGGCGCCGACCAGGAGCTTGGTCTGCACGCCGATCAGCTTGTCACGCTGGCAGCTTTCACACTCCCCGGATACACCAGCGCCACCTTTGCCGCAGGCACATTTGCGCTGCAACAGCGACGTCGCCGTCTTGGCGAGGACGGGGGCTGTCTTGGGGGCTACCGTGGCGGCAGGTGCGCTCATCATCGCGTCTCAGGGACAGGTTCGTTCGAGCACTTTCAATGCCCACTTGGCCAGCGACTTGTCGGTGTTGCGCGAGTCGATCTCGTCGGCGACCCAGTCCGGAGCGTCGTTGAAAGCAGCATTGAAAGCCGCTCCGGAACCATGTTTCTGCTTGAGCTCACCGGTATGCACCGAGTGGATCTGCTCGTGCGCCAGGTCGATCCTACAAAGCAGCTGGGCGCAAGGCCCGGTACGCTGGCAATTGGCGGTTATCTTCCCGGTCGAGCTGGTAGACGCGAGTACCTGGACGCCACCGACCTTGGCGGACACGCAAGACTCGATCTGCTCCCCGGTCTTGTTCGCCGGATCGGCCCCACAGGCCTTGTAGTGACCGATGAACTCGTCGGCGGTCTTTATTTCGTCTTTCAGCGCTGCTTCGCAGCCACAGAAGCTGGCATCGACATCGAGGAAGGTCTTGCCGGAAAACTCCTTCTTGAGGTTCTCCGCGCTGGTTGCCAGCTCCGGTACCAATGCACTCTCGCCCTGGAGCTCCTCGACCAGCAGCATTACCGTGACCGGGCCGAGCTGGCCGTCCTGTGCGACGCCATGGGCGAACTGCCAGCGCGCCACCGCCAATGCCAGATCTCGGTCCGACTCCGCCGGTTCAGGTGCGATGCCGACTACATCGCGAATCTCGCTCAGCGTCTTTTTGCTTTTGATACGCGCCTTGTTGAAGCGAATCGCCTCCTTGATCTCCTGCTCCGACATCGGTCGCTCTTTCTTGTCGGTCCCCTGAGGCTCAACAACCAGATCACGCTGCACCGTACCGGTTTGCTGCACTACATGGGTGAGTTCGTGAGCGAGCAGGTGCAGACCATCCGAAGCCTGCGGACGGTACTTCCCCGCGCCGAAAACGATGTCATTGCCGCGTGTATAAGCATGTGCGCCAATCTCGCGTGCCGAGTCGGCAGCCGGACCGTCGTCGTGCACTTTCACGTCGGCGAAGCTCACGCCAAAGCGCGGCTCAAGCGTGGCGCGCGCCTGCGGGTCGAGTGGTCGGCCGCTGCCCAAGAGCGTCCGTTCGACGCTCGCAGGTACGGCCGAGGTTTCGCCTGCGTCACTTGCAAGGCGTTGGATGCGCGGGGCGACTCTTGCGACAGAGTGCCCCGCGGTTGGCTGGCTCACTGCATCGGAGACGCGCTCGGCTTCTCTCTCATAGGCATCGTCAGGGCGACCGAGGGCAAGTTTGGCTTGCACGCCAAGCTGTTTCTTGCGCTTGCACTCCTCGCATTGCTCTCCCGAGCTTGCGGCCTTGCCGCAGGAGCACTGGCGCTGTATCAGGCCGCGCGCGCATGGGATGGAGGAGGGGAGGCTAGGATAGTAGCGTTGGCTTCTCATGACGCTGCCCTCGGTACAATGCGCCCGGCGACAGCTTGCCCTGTTGCGGATGCAGGCTGTCCATGCGGCACCTGTACGCTGCCGACATTGAGCTTATGGTTTCCACCGCAGGCGAGCAGCGCCGCCCTTGCAGCAGGGTCTGCCAGGCGGCTGGCGAGCTCGCTACGCAGGCTTTCGCTGAAGACCGCCGCGTCTGCCGCACTGACACCGCGCAGCACCAGGCGATCGATATGCAAGACGATACGGCTCATACCCACCCCCGGGTTTCGCTGTCGGAAATAGCCTTGTCGCGTTTTGCCGCCTCGATGTGTGCGGCGCGCAGCAAATGCGACATACCCACTGGAGTGCCCGCCTCGGCGGCCAGGAACGCGGCCGCCAGGGCAATGTTGCGAATGGTGCCGCCCGGAACGGCGAGGCGCGCAAGCTTGCTGTAGTCGAGGCCTTCCAGCGGTGTTGCCGCGGGGAAAACACCACTCCACAAAGCCTTGCGCTGGGTCTCATCGGGAAACGGAAAGTGCACGACGAAGCGCAGGCGGCGGGCGAAAGCACTGTCCAATGCGGCCTTGTGGTTGGTGGTGAGAATGGCCAGGCCGCGGTAGGACTCCATGCGCTGCAGCAGGTAGCTGACTTCGATGTTGGCGTAGCGATCGTGGCTGTCCTTGACCTCGCTGCGCTTGCCGAACAGCGCGTCGGCTTCATCGAACAACAGAATGGCGCCGAGCTCCTCGGCACTGTCGAAGACCCGGCGTAGATTCTTCTCGGTTTCACCAATGTACTTGCTGACCACGGCCGACAGGTCGATGCGGTACAGCGCCAGCCCCAGGGTATGGGCCAGCACTTCAGCCGCCAGCGTCTTGCCGGTACCTGAGTCGCCCCAGAATAGGGTGGCGATTCCCAGGCCGCGCGAGCCCTGGTCGGCGAAGCCCCAGTCGTGGTGCACGGTGAGGCGATGGTGTGTGTGGACGGCGATCTGCCGTAGGGTCAACAGTTGCGCCTCCGGCAGAACCAGGTTCTCCCATCCGGCACGTGCCTCAATCGGCTGAGCCAGCTCGCTCATGTTTGGCACTTCGCTCCTGCAGGCCTCGTGCAGGAGCGGCAGATCTATCTGTGGGCTGCCGTTCAGCTGCGCGGCTATGCTGGCGATGCGTCGTGCGCCCAGGCGGTACTGACCGGCCAGAGTATCGAGTAGCGACTCCAGAGCAGCCGCGCGCTCGCCAAGTGCCTCACGCCAAAGTCGGCGCTGTTCTGGAACATCGGGCCGCTCGACACGAAACGGCTCGCCGTCTATCGAGGAGGGCGAGCGACTGGCGATGATGATCAGTCCATCGAGGCGCGCCACGAACTGCTCGAGCGACTTGTCGTCATCTTGCTGGACCACCAGCAGTGCGCCACTCAGCAATGCCGCCTCGCGTTGCCAGAGAATGGCCAGCGCAGCCTGCTCATGGGGCGAGCATGGAATATCGCCGGCGCGCAGGCGAAACAGCACGACACCCAGGCGTCGCGCTATGTCTGCCGCCACATCCTGCTGGCCTAGCGAGTCATCACCGGAAAGCAGTATGGGGCGGAGTCGATTGCGGCACAGCTGCAGGTGCTCTATGGCTGAGGTGCTGACGGCAAGGTGCGGGCGGCACATGAGGCCGGGAGCAGGCACCATCTGCAGCAGAGGTTGCAAGCGAACGTCGAGGTAGTTCAGTCCGCCAAGAAAGTGCAGCACACGCTCGTCCAGGCGCAGGCGCGTTGCAGTCAACCCCTGGCTCTCGTCGACTTCCAGCAAGCGCCACCGCCGCAGTGGCTCCAGTGGTGCGAGCGCACTCCAGTGGGCCGCAGGCAAAAAGGCCAGGGCTAGACTGAACGTTGCCCAGGGGCGCGCTGGCTGGCCGTTGGCGTGGGCACACAGCTGGGCCAGTCGGGTATCCATCTCCACGCCAGCGGTGAGCAACAGGAGGTCGCGCTCGAAGGCACTCAATTCGAATAATTCCGTGAGCGTATCGATAGCGGCGGGTGCCTCCAGCTCCGCGCGCAACCCGTCGACGCGCGCCTGCGCCTCATCGAGATCGCCTTCCCCAAGCAAAGCTCGTAAGCGGGCGAACTCGGCCACCAGCAACTGCTGGTTTGCGGTCGACCAATCCAGGGCGGCGGGGGCGTTCATGTGATGGTCAGCCGTAGATCGAGGAAGGTCGGTGGGGTGGTGCTGTGGTCGACGATCGGGCTGTCGATGCCGTCGATGCGCAGGCGCACCAGATGTTGACCGACTTCGGCCTGCTCGATCAGGAAGTCCAGGCTGGCCGTGGGCGCGGTAAAGCTCTGTGGCGGCACTTCACGCTGGCCGACCAGCAACGTGGCGCGCTGGCCGGCGCGCAGCTCGGGCGTGAAATCGATGGTCACCAGGGCATCGCCGTCGCCGTCACGCGCCACGTTCTGCGGCAGGTTGGTGATATCCGGCGCCAGGGTGAAAGCCAGGCGATTGCTTTCCCTGGCGTTGCTTTCGCCGGGGCGGATCAGGCGTGCATTCGCTTCATAGACGCCCACCGGGAAGTCGTCTGCACGGGCTGCCGGTATCAGCAGCTCCATCTGCGAGCCCAGGTCCGCACCGCTGGCCGTCAGCACTTCGCTCACTTCGTAACGGGGATTGCCGATACGCACTTCGCGATTGCTACCGTTCAGATGGTGCCCACGCAATACGATGTTCTGGCCGAGCCGGGCCACCGGCTGGGCTCCGCTGGGCAATATGGCTTCGAGTGTTGGCAGGGCGGGTATCAGGCTGGGGGAAACCATCACGCCGCGCTCACGCCCCGACAGCGGGTCGATCTCTCCACGGGTCAGCACGGGTAGCGGGGCGAGGGCAGGGCGAGTGGCCTCGATCAGCACCACCGACACCTGGTAGGCCGCCGTAGGCCGCAGGCTGGACTGGGTGGCGGACCATAGCTTGGAGCTTTCCTCGGTGTTCAGCGTTTGCGGGGTAATGCGCAGCAACTCGAACTGATCGGCCAGGCCACATTCGGCTAGCGCCCGCAGGGCCGGAGGCAGGACCACGCCGAGGTCCGGCGAAGGGGTGAGGGCGGTGCGGATCATTTCGCGGGTGATGATCGGGAACTCATGCATCAGCTGCATGGCATAGCCGAGCAGGATTTCGGCATGCAGATCACCGCCGCTGTAGGCGGAAATCAGGTAATACAGGTCCAGCGCCAGCGGCTGGTTGGTCAGGCGCTGGCGACCGCCGGCGTCATGCGACGGCAGCGCCTGGTTGCGCCAACTGACGTTGGGCATCGCCTGATAGAGAAACAGGTTGAGCTGGCTCGACTCGGTGCCATCGGCCGGCACCACGCGGTCGGGCGCCAGCACGCTTACGGTCACCGTACTGCCGAGAATACCGGCGACATTGTGGTTGACCAGCCCATCGTTGAGCCTGTCGCGCAGCACGGCGGTGACGCCGGCTAGGGCCAGGGCGGTACTCATCGTCCGTCTCCCTTGCGCTTGGCCAGGTAGTCATCCAGGGACAATGGCGCTGGTCCCTTGCGCGTCTCGCGCTTGCTCGGCGCGCTTTCTTGGATGGCGGTGACTTCGATTCGGCCGATATGGATATGCACTTCATCCGCTTGTTGTGGGGGGGCTTTCACGGCGCTTGGCGCAGCGGGAGCAGCGGCCTGCCTGACCGGCACGGCACGCGGGGAGAGCAGGTTGGTCGGCAGGGGCAGGGCGCCGCTCGCATTTTGCGAAGCGATGCCGGTCTGCAGAGAATCCGCTCTTGCAGCGCCGGTCATGTCGAGCTGTGCATGTGGCTCGGCTGCGCGGATATGCTCGGGCTTGGCTGCATCTGCGCGAGGCTCGATGGTTGGCGTCGGCTGGGCGACTTCAGCAGGTGGGATGGCCCATGCATCGGGTGCACCTGAAGCGGGTTGCCGGAGTGGGGCAAGCGGCTCGGGCAACACGATGTCGGCCGGTGCTTCCGGCGCGCTGACTCTGGCCGAAGAGGAACGAACATGGGTGGCATCCCGCGCACTTCCTTCACTGTCGACTGGCATCGCCGGCTGATCGGGGATGGATTGGTGACTCGCTGTCAGCGGCGTCGAAGGCTGTTCCAAGTACGCCTCTGGCGTCTCTGGTAACGCAGTGGGGGAGGATTCCAGTGATGGCTGCTCGAGTGCGCCGCGATAGGGCAGCGAAGCCGGTGAGTGCAATGTCGCCTCGCGTCTACCGCTGGCCTGCGCCGCGAGGCGAGTGAAAAGACCGTTCATGGCGCTACCCTCACCAGATAGGCGCTTCGCCGCGCGGGGCTCAGCGCCAGGATCTCTGCCTCGTTCCAGCCATAGGCCTGGGCGAGCAGATGCACCTCGTTCAGCAGCTGGCGGGCGCTGACATCGACTTCCTCCCACAGGTAGCCCGCTACGTCTAAACCGGCCTCGCCATCCCGGCCACAAGCCGGGCACTGGAAGGCCAATGACAGGTCGGCCCAGGGGTCGGCACTCTCCAGTGCGCCTTCGATCTGCTCACGTGGAATACCCGAGACCGCGGAATCTCCGACGCATCCCAGCAGCAATTGCTCAGCCGCCAGTTCCATATCGACCATCTGGGCGACGCGAGCCAGGTCGCGGCTGGTCGGACAACGAAAGCGCTGCCCGGCCACTTCGACGGACTCGGGTGGTGGCTGCATGGCTGGGAGCTGATCCGGCATCAGCTCGAACTCCATGCGCTCGCCGCAGGCCGGGCAATCCAGCCAGAACGACATGCGGCTGCCGAAACTGTTCCAGCGCAGCCGCATGAGCGCCGCGTTGCATTCGCCGAGCGGCCGGTCGGCCAGTTGCTCGGCGGGGATGTCCGGCGCGGCCTGGGCGAACAGCAACAGCGCGCGGTCGAGCGGGTGTCGTGTCGCGCCGTGTTCCCATAGGGCCAGTAGCCGGGAGGAGGTGAGAGGCAACATGCTGCTCAGGCCGGCTCGGTGTAGCTGGGTTCGGTGGGCTCGGTCACGTCGTAGTCACGCTCCCAGCCTTCGTTCTCCAGCTTGATGGTCTGGATGGCCACCGCGTTGGCATTGGCGTCCAGGTCCGGCAGGGCCTGGAACTCCGACACCCAGCATCGGAACACCTTGTAGGCGAGGGCGAGTTGGCCTGCCTCGTTGTACACCTCGATGATCAGGTCCTTGCGGAAGTCCTTGAGCGACACCTCGGCGCCCAGGCCTGCGCCGAAATTCCACACCTTGTTGGCCCACTTTTCGAACTCGGTGTCGTGGGTGACGCCACGTTCCAGGGTGATGGCCTCGAACTTGGTGCGGCCGGGCGACTTGCGCGAGGTGGAGGGGTCGCCACCCTCGCGATGCTCGACCATCTCGGTGCTGCGCTTGAGGGCGCCGACCTTGCTGATGCCGGCGACGTAGCGGCCGTCCCACTTCACCCGGAATTTGAAGTTCTTGTACGGATCGAAACGCTGTGCGTTGGCGCTGAACTGAGCCATGGTCTGGTTCTCCTAGACGTCGATCTGCCCGGCCATCTGCTGCAGCTTGATGACCACGAACTCGGCGGGTTTGAGCGGGGCGAAGCCAACCAGGATGTTCACCACCCCGCGGTTGATGTCGCTCTGCGTGGTGGTTTCACGGTCGCATTTGACGAAGTAGGCATCGCGCGGACTGGAGCCCTGGAAGGCACCTTGGCGGAACAGGTCCTGCATGAAGGCACCAATGTTCAGGCGGATCTGCGCCCACAGCGGCTCGTCATTCGGTTCGAATACGACCCACTGGGTGCCGCGGAACAGGCTTTCCTCGAGGAACAGTGCCAGGCGGCGGATCGGCACGTACTTCCATTCCGACGCCAGCAGATCCGCCCCGGCCAGCGTGCGCGCGCCCCAGACCAGGTGGCCGGCGACCGGGAAGGTGCGCAGGCAGTTGAGGCCCACGGGGTTGAGCACGCCGTTCTGCCGATCGGTCATGGTGTAGCTGAAGCCCTGTACGCCGGAGAAGGATGCCGCCAGACCGGCCGGGGCTTTCCACACGCCGCGCTGTACATCGGTGCGCGCCATGATCCCGGCCACCGCGCCACAGGGCGCAAACTCGGCCAGGCGGTTTTCGGACAACGGATCGGCCATGCGCAGGCGCGGGTAGTACACCGCCGCGTTGATCGCATCGTCGTTGCCGATCGTTGCGCGCAGCGCGTTCACGCCATCCTCGGCGTCGGCAATGGCGGTGCTCGGGGTGGCCGTCCAGGCGGCCGGAGAGTCGATGATCAGCATGGCGCGGCGCGTCTGGCAGTAGCTCGCGGCTGCCGCCAGCGTGGCGGGGTCGAGGTCGGTGTCGCGTTCGAGGGGAGGGATGCACAGCAGGTTGAACAGGTCCGCCGCGTCCAGCGCGAAGATTCCGGTGCGATCGTCCTCATCGCCGGTGATGGTGGTGTCCTCGATTGGATCGCCATCTTCGCCGAGGCTGCCCGCCGTGGTCGCCGTGCCATCGTCATTGGCGACGGTGAGCGTGCCGTCCGTGGGGCTCTCATCGACGGGCGCAGAGGCCTGGACATTGACCAGCGCCGATTGCTCGTTGAGTACGGTGTCGACGAAGCGCGGGCTCAGCGGGTCTACCGACAGGTTGCGAAACACCTCCGAGGCAACGGTGACAGTGCCTCCTGGGCGATCCAGCTCTTCGATCAGCAAGTTGAACAGCAGCGTGTCCGCGGTATCACGCGTCAGGTGATCGACCGTTGCCTGCAGCCGGCTACCCCAGACTCCCGGGCTGGCGGCCTCCAGCAACAGCGAGCCGGTGGCCGTGGGCAGTTCCAGCGTCGCGGTCACGGCTGCGTTGGCCACGCGAACGATCAGCGCATCGCTACCGCCATGCTGGAAGAACTGCAGCACCGCGTAGCTCATGGTGCTGGGTTGCCAGAGGCTGCCGAACAAGCGTGAATATTCCGCAAAACTCTGGACGCGAACGGGCTCGTCGATCGGCCCACGCAGTGCGCGCCCGATGAACGCCGTGATCGAGGTGGCGACGCCGGTAATGCTGCGCACGCCGCTGGGTACTTCTTCGATGTAGACGCCGGGGTAACTCAGGTTGGAAGGCATGAGCTGGACTCCTCAGAGAGAATCTGATGCCCGGCCTAATGCAAAGATGGCGCGCATACCGGGCATGGAACTACTCGGTGCACAAGTTGGATCGATGCGGACAATGCGATGCGCGCAATCAGGAAAGACGAGCGTCCAGGCCCAAATGCGGCGGAGAGGAAGTAGCTTTTGCTTCCGTCCATGAAAACTAGGCGTCAAACGCGGACTGCAGGAGCCCGATTGGCCATACGGCCGATGAATCTATTTCTGACGATAGGTTAGCGAAGCCGTGGCGCAATGCTGTCACTGTGCCAGGCTGACGAGAGGTATGGAGGCTGGGCGAGAAACTTAACGTAAGTCACATTATGCGAGGCTTGAAAAGCCTGGTCACCACGCCGAGTCACCGCGCTATATAAGTTCGCATAATGTATATTATGTTAAACGAAGTATATGATTGACTCCAGCCAGCGCTAAGGGCCTGCCCGGCTGGTAACTGGTTACCTACTCTGACTTGGAAACCTGGAACACACGCGTCAATTAGGAAAACGATTCGAACCATCACCTCCAACGGGCGCTGCAGTGGTTTGGCCTGGTGATGTTCTTGCTGGCCGCGGGACTGGCGATGTCACCGACCTGTATCACCAGGCCAGTGGTATCCACGCTGATTGCGCTATTGGGCATGCTCGGGCTGCTATCGCTGGTACCGGCACGTTTCATCTGACCCTGTACCTGATGAGCCCGAGCAAGAAGGACTCCAACCGGCCCTAGGCCATCGAACCGGTTTCCAGTTCGGCCGGCTCCGTCACTACCTTGACCTGGGGCTTCTCGTGCTGGGGCTTGTACAGGTGCTCGAAGCAGAAATTGGTCGCCTCGACGTAGCCTTCTGCCGCGCCGCAGTCGAAGCGTCTGCCCTTGAACTTGTAGGCCAGCACGCAGCCTTGCTGGGCCTGCTTGAGCAAGGCGTCGGTGATCTGGATCTCGCCGCCCTTGCCCGGCTCGGTCTGCTCGATGAGCTTGAAGATGTCGGGCGTGAGGATGTAGCGGCCGATGATCGCCAGGTTCGATGGCGCGTCTTCCGGGCGAGGTTTCTCCACCATGCGATCGACCCGGAAGATGTCGTCGCGAATGGCCTCGCCGGAGATCACACCGTACTTCGATACCTCTTCGGGCGGCACTTCCTGGATGGCCACGATGCTGCAGCGGAACTGGTTGTACAGCTTGACCATCTGCGTCAGCACGCCATCGCCGCCGGGGTTCAGGCACAGGTCATCGGCCAGCACCACGGCGAAGGCCTCGTCGCCGATCAGCGGACGGCCGGTGAGAATCGCGTGACCGAGGCCCTTCATCTCGACCTGGCGCGTGTAGGAAAAGGTGCATTGATCGATCAGACGGCGAATGCCACGCAGGGCATTCTCCTTGCTGGTATTGCTGATCTCGTGCTCCAGCTCGTAGCTGATGTCGAAGTGATCTTCCAGCGAGCGCTTGCCGCGTCCCGTGACCATGGCGATCTGGGTCAGACCGGCCTGGTAGGCTTCCTCGACGCCGTACTGGATCAGCGGCGTATCCACCACCGGCAGCATTTCCTTGGGCATGGACTTGGTGGCGGGAAGGAAGCGGGTTCCGTAGCCCGCGGCGGGAAACAGGCATTTCTTGATCATCGTGGTCTCACCGATTGACGTGTCAGCATTGATCAGCTGACTGGCCCGGTTCCGCTCTAGTTCAAGGTTTTTCCTCAGTCTTCCTGCGGGATGATGGATATCTTGCCGTTGCGTTCGATGATGGCGAACTTGATCTGCTCTACCCGCTCGATGCCGCTTTCGCGTGCCGATTCCATGATGTCGTCGAGCTTCAGGCGCGACTTTTCCAGGCGCTTTTCCAGCGGCACACCGTTCTCCACCACGATGGTCGGCGTGCCGTCGAGCAGCGCGGCGAAACGCTGCGAATGACGCTTGAGCAGCGAGGCCCCCACATCGAGAACGATCAAGGTGATGATCACCAGCAAGGCGTTGGTCAGCGAAAAATCCTCGCCGAGCAAGGCCTGCTGGGTGGCCTCGCCGATGATCAGCAGCAGCACGAAGTCGAAGGTGGTCAGCTGGGCCAGCGAGCGGCGCCCGGCCAGCTTGAACAGCACGACCAAAGCGAGATAGATGGCGGCGGCGCGAAGTACAGCGTCCATGGGCGAGCCTCAGGGCAGGATCAGTTGTTGCAACGCGACGCGCTGCGCGCCGGTGCCGATGCTGGCGTCGTAGCGCCCGATGCCCTCGGCGCGCATATCCAGGCGCAGGCGCACCCTGCCCTGGCCATCCGCGGCTGCCAGCAGGCGCTGGCCGGAGCCGTCGAACGTCGCGCTGCGCAGCGGTTGCGGCTCGATGGTCTCGATGCTGACGCCATCGAACAGCTCGCCGCTCAGGTCGATTTCCACCTGCCGCTCCCCTGCCCCCTGTACTTCGATCAGCAGCTCCGAATGCGCGCCGTTGCGGGCGACACGCTGGTATTCCACCTGCAGTCGCCCGTCGGCGCTGCTGGCCTTGGCGGAACTCAGCGGGCCCTTGCCGAATATCCCGGCCAGGGCCAGCAGGACAACTACGAGCAGGCAACACCAGCCAACCCGTTCCGCGCGCCAGGCCCTGAGCTGCAGTGGCATGTCTTCACGCACCGGCTCGGTTCTGCTGCGGGCTTCATCTGCATTCATCGATTCGCTCTCCGCTCGATCAGCTGCGAGTGATGGTCAGCACCACCGCGGCGATACGCTCGACCGCCTCGTAACCGGGCTCCAGCAGCTGCTCGCTGAACAGGTCCGGATCCATTTCGCGGTAGCTCCAGACGAAGTCCTGCCCGGCCAGGTAGGCCTTGCAGTGCTCCAGTAGCGGATCGCGCCCGGTGACCATGGCCACGCCGGTGTACAGCAACAGGCTGCCGCCCGGTGCCAGGCGTGGCAGCGCTGCGTCGATCAGGGTAAAGGCCAGTTCCGCGCCCAGCGCACCGCCGCCGTGGCGATACGGACGCTGCTGCGGATCGAGCATGTAGGGCGGATTGCTCAGGATCAGGTCGAACTGGCCGCTGACTGCGTCGAGCAGATCGCTGCGCAGCACGCGCAGATTGCCGATGCCGGCCAGGCGCGCGTTGACCTCGGTGTACTCCAGCGCCAGCGGATTGATATCGAGGGCGAACACCTCCGCGGCGCTGTCGGCCTGGGCCACCAGCAGTGCGCCCGGCCCTGCCCCGCAGCCGATATCGGCGACTCGACGCAATGTTGTAGCTGGCTGCTGGCGCAGATGCTGCTCGATGGCCTGGGCATAGCGATAGGTGTCCGGGCCGAAGAACACCGCATCGTCCTCCTGGGTCGGGTAACGCGAATGCACGTAGAGCTCGTCGCCCAGGCTGGACCAGCGCACGGTGCTGAGCCAGCCGCCGTGCGGCGTCTCCAGCAGGGCGTTGGCGCTGTCCAGCAGCCCGAACAGCTCGTCGCCGATGGTCTCGCGCTGGAACGGCCGGCTCCAGCCGAACACACCGGGTAGATCACTCGCCCAGGCGTTTTCCGGGCGCGCGTTGACCCGGCTGTGGGTCAGCGGCGTCACCGTGGTGAAACGATAGGCGCGGGCGTGCAGAGCCTGGCCGAGGCGCAGCAGGTGGCGATTGACCCGGCCCATCAGCGGTGGCTCGCGGCGAACAGGCGGGTCGCCAACAGGCCGGCCGGTGTGTGATGCAAGGCTGGCGACATCAGCTCGATCAGTCGCGCGCTGCGTTGCGCGGTGGACAGCTGCTCCAGCTCCGCCAGCAGGGCACGGGTCTCGCTGGCGAAGTCGCCCTCGCCCGCGTCCTGTGGTGCCTCCTGGCGCTGGGTGATCGACGCGCCCTCCTCACCCAGCCATTCGCCGGCGATCCAGTCATGCAGCAGCTGTCGCTCGTAGGGATTGAACACGCCGAACATGGCCGCCTTCTGGCCGTCGATCAGCTGCCAGAAGTGGCTGTCCTGCGGATCCTGATGGCGGCGGATCCAGCCTCGTGCCTGCAGCGCGGCGAGAAAGTCGCCCATGCGCCCCGGCGCGCCGAGCCACTGGTTGACCGTGCGGCCGTCGATGCGGCAATGATCGGAGTGCACCCGCCCGGCAACCTGGCGCTTGCGCTCGAACATGGCCAGCAATTCACGCTCGAGGTCGAATTCGTCGATCACCGCATTGCTGCAACGGCCCAGCTCGTTGAGACGGTAGCCAAGGCTGACGCGGTGCAGGAACTCGTCGCGATCGCCGACCACCGGCAGGTTGTCGAGCACCGCCTGCACGGCTCGCTGGGCGTGGCCGCTGGCGGCGTTGTCGATGGTCACGTGCAGCTGGAAGTAATAGGGGTCGATGCCCAGCTCGCCGAGCTCGTAGGTGCAGATCAACAGGTGCAGCGGCAACTGTTCGTAGCCCAGGTTGTAGCCGATCAGTTCCGGCAGGTAGCGCTCGGCCAGGTAGCCCAGGGCCAGCTGCTGCACGCCCTGGATATAGTGGGCATCGCTCAACCCGCTCAGTTCGTCGCAACCGTGCTCGGCCAGCAGACGGCGGTACAGCAGCACATGGTTCTGCGCCGGCTGGCCGCTGCCCAGCTCCTCGACATAGGTCTGCACCAGCGGCTGGAAGCGCAGCTCGTGCCAGTGTGGCAGCACGCCGTACAGCCAGGCGCCGTCCACCAGCTTGGTCGGCGCCACGCCGCGCAGAAAATACAGGGCGTGGGCGCGGCCGCTGAAGTAGCGGCGCGGCTCGCCGCGCTTGCGCGCCTGCAGGTACTCGGCGTAGGCCTCGGTGGTGCGTTTGGCCCCCGCCCTCACCCACTCCAGCAGGCGCTGCGGATCGCTCGGCAGGTCACAGGGCAGGCGTTCGGCCATGGCCAGCTGGGTATCGAGAAAATCCCCGGCCCGCGCCAGGATGGTGGCATCCGCCGGCCCGCGCAACAGCGCTTCGTAGGTGTCGCGCACCGGGTGGCAATCCACCGCGCTCAGCGGGCAAGTCGGGGGCGGTGCAGTGGTACTCATGGTCATGGCAGGGTTCTCGCACGATGCCTGGTATCAGTGGGAGTGCCGGTGCGCCGCAAAGATTCCACCAACAGGATTGGCGGGTTACTTGAACTCGGCGAAGCCGGGGGCCGTCCCTTGGGAAGGACCTAGCCCGGTAGATCGCCATGCCTGAACACTGCTCCGCCCCCACCTTCGGCATCGAGGAGGAATTCCTCCTGGTCGATCCGCGCAGCCGCGATGTGGTGGCCCAGCCGCCGTCCGGCTTGCTGGAGGCCTGCCGCCGGGCTTTCGACACGCGCCTGGCCGAGGAGATGTTCCGCAGCCAGATCGAACTGGTGACGCCGGTGCTGCACGATCTCGCCGGCGCCCGCACCTGCCTGTTGGAAGGCCGCCAGCGCCTGGCCGATATCGCCGAGAGCTTCGGCCTTGGCCTGTACGGCGCGGCCACCCATCCCTTCGCCGACTGGCGCCAGCAGCTGGCCACCGACACGCCGCACTATGCCCAGCTGTTCGCCGACTACCGTGACGTGGCCCAGCGCAGCCTGCTGTCCGGCTTGCATGTGCATGTCGGCGTGCCGACGGAGGTCGATCGGGTGCGGGTGATGAACCGGGTGCTGCCCTGGCTGCCGCTGTTGCTCGCGCTCAGCGCTTCGTCGCCGTTCTGGAATGGTCGGCGTAGCGGTCTGCTCAGCTACCGCCGCGCCCTGTGCGGGGAATGGCCGCGCATGGGCATTCCCGAGGCTCTGCCCGACGAGCCGGCGTTGCAGGCCTACATCGACCTGCTGCTGGCCTCCGAATCGATCCGCAAGCGTGGCGATGTGTGGTGGTTCATCCGTCCCTCGGCGCGCTTTCCCACCCTGGAGCTGCGCATCGCCGACGCCTGCCCGCGGGTGGCGGACGTGCTGTGCATTGCCGGGCTGTTCCGCGGCCTGGTGGCCTGGGCCATCGAGGCCAAGGATCCGGTGGACATGGGCCTGCAGCGCCTGGTGCTGGAAGAGAACTACTGGCGCGCCCGGCGCCAGGGCGGCGCGGCGCATTTTCTCGATGTGGACGGTCGCAGCGCGTTGCGGGCGCTGGACTGGCTGGCGCAGCTGCGCGAGCGGATCGGCCCCTGGGTCGAGGCGTTCGGCGATGGCGAAGTGTTCGAGCAGGCCCGGCGCATCCTGCGTCATGGCAGCAGTGCGCAGCGCCAGCTGGCGCTGTATGAGGGTGTGCGCAGCACCGGCATCGGGCAACGCCAGGCGCTGGCTGCGGTAGTCGATCAGGTGCTGGATGAAACCCGGGCCCGCTCCGTGCGGAGCGAGCCCGAACCGGCCTAGGCAGCCTGGCTGCCGAGAGACTGCTTGAGGCTGCGCTTGCGCTCCTCCATCAGTTTGCCCAGCTCCTCCAGCTTCTGTGCCCCGAGCAGCTCCTCGGCCTTGGGGAACATCTCCTCTTCTTCCTCTTCGATGTGGTGCTCCAGCAGCTCCTTGAGCACCTTGGCGCGGCCGGCGAAGTTGATAGTCGCAGGGTCGGTCTTGATCAGATCCGGCAGCACCAGGGAGTCCACGGTGCGGTGTTCCTCCTTGGCCTCGGCCGACATCACCCCTTCCTCGCGGCCGCCGGCCTTCTCGTAGGCGGGGTAGAAGATCTGTTCCTCGATATCGGTGTGCACCGCCAGTTCGACGTGCAGTTTGTGCAGCAGATCCTGCCGGGTCTTGACCCCACGCTCGGTGGTGGCGACGAGTTTTTCCAGCAGTTGCTTGACCACCTGATGGTCCTGTTTGAGCAGCTCTACGGCGTTCATGTTGTTCTCCAGGCTATGGACGGTTGACCGCTGGTGCGGACGTAAAAGGTGACCCTGCGGGTACGCCTGAAGTTCGAGTTATCGGCACCGCCCGTCCAGCAGCCTGAACTCCCGAGCGCGGCACTTTCTCGATAGAGGACTTGCCACCGAGGAGAATCCCATGCGCGCACTCACCTATCACGGCAGCCACGACGTTCGCGTCGAAACGGTGGCCGACCCGGTCATCCAGGCCGACGACGACATCATCCTGCGGGTAACCGCCACCGCCATCTGCGGCTCGGACCTGCACCTGTATCGCGGCAAGATTCCCCAAGTGAAGGATGGCGATATCTTCGGCCACGAGTTCATGGGCGAAGTGGTCGAAGCCGGCAGCGCAGTGACGCGGGTGAGCAAGGGCGACCGCGTGGTGGTGCCCTTCGTCATCGCCTGCGGCACCTGCTTCTTCTGCGCCATGAACCTGCACGCGGCCTGTGAAACCACCAACCCCGGGCGCGGCGCCATCCTCAACAAGAAGCAGATACCTTCCGGCGCCGCGCTGTTCGGTTACAGCCATTTGTACGGCGGGCTGCCCGGCGGCCAGGCCGAATACGTGCGCGTGCCCAAGGCCAACGTCGGGCCGATGAAGATTCCCGACACCCTGGTCGACGAACAGGTGCTGTTTCTCACCGACATCCTGCCCACCGGCTACCAGGCCGTGCTCAACGCCGGCATCGGCCCGGGCAGCAGCGTGGCCATCTACGGCGCCGGGCCGGTCGGCCTGATGTCGGCGGCCTGCGCGCGCCTGGCCGGTGCCGAACAGATCTTCATGGTCGACGAGCATCCCTATCGCCTGGAGTTCGCCCGCCAGGTCTACGGAATCATTCCGATCAACTTCGATGAGATCGACGACCCGGCGGCCGCCATCATCGAGCAGACGGCGGGCCATCGCGGCGTGGACGCGGTGATCGACGCCGTGGGCTTCGAGGCCAAGGGCAGCACGACGGAAACCATCCTCACCACCCTCAAGCTCGAGGCCAGCAGTGGCAAGGTGCTGCGCCAGTGCATCGCCGCCGTGCGTCGTGGTGGCACGGTCAGCGTGCCGGGGGTGTATGCCGGCTTTATCCACGGTTTCCTGTTCGGCGACGCGTTCGACAAGGGCCTGACCTTCAAGATGGGCCAGACCCATGTGCAGGCCGTGCTGCCGATGCTGCTGGAGCATGTGGAGCGCGGCGAGCTGAAGCCAGAGGTGATCATCAGCCACCGCCTGAACCTGGAGCAGGCCGCCGAGGGCTACCGCCTGTTCGACAAGAAGGAAGACGACTGCCGCAAGGTGGTGCTGCGTCCCTGAGCGGCGCCATTCATCCCATTGGCTGAACTTCGCCGACTTTCGCCGCTTCTACTCCAGGCAACTCACATCAGGAGAGTCATCCATGCGCAATCTAAAACAACTCACCCTGGGTCTATGCGCCGCCGTCGCCCTGAGTGCCGGTTCCGTCGTGCACGCCAACGAAGCATCCGCCGAGCAGGTCAGCCCACGCAACTTCGTCGAGGAAGCTTCGGCCAAGGGCATCGCCGAGATCGAGACCGGCAAGCTGGCCCTGGAAAAAGGCACCACCGCCGACGTCAAGGAGTTCGCCCAGAGCATGGTCGAGGACCACACCGCGGCCAACAAGGAACTCAGTGCGCTGGCCACCAAGAAACAGCTGGAGGTGTCCACCGACGCCGAGCTGATCAATCAGGCCAAGGCACTGATCCTCAAGCTGCGCGGTGAGGCCTCGTTCGACAAGGCCTACATGAACAACCAGGTCATGGCGCACAAGGAAACCATCGAGCTGTTCCAGAAGGCCAGCAATGCCGAGGATGCGGAGATCGCCGCGTTCGCCAAGCAGACCCTGCCCAAGCTCGAGCATCACCTGAAGATGGCCGAGCAGATCAACTCCCAGCTGCCCGAGCAGTGATGGATGCGGAGCCCGGGATCACCGGGCTCCGCTGTCTTCAGCCCTTGCTGTGCTCCGGGGAGGACGGCGGATGGGCCAGGCCACGCGGCCCCAGCACGCCCCAGACCACCAGGCCGATTACCGGAAACAGGGCGATCCCGAGGGACCACAACGCCTTGCTTTCCACACCCTTGTCGCTGCGATAGACGCTGAGGATGGCCCAGACATCGAGCAGCAGAATGATCGCCGCCAGGGCAATGAACAGCAGTGTGAATTCGCCAAACATGATGTTTCTCCTGCGGGTGGTGTTTCTGTTGTGTCCACAGCCACGCCCCACGGTTCAGGCGAAATCGATCGAACGCGCGGCGCCTTGCGCGCCTCGAATATTGCGAGCCCCACCACGAGGTAAGCGTCATGCCCTCCTCCGCCCTCCGCCACGCCGAGCGTTCCAGCGAGGAACTGATCGACCTGCTGCGGCGTAGCGCCGAGCCGCTGCCGGATATCGAAGCGCCCGAATTCGCCACGCCCTTCTCGCGCTACGGCGACGCCCGGGTGGTGCTGATCGGCGAGGCCAGCCATGGCACCGCGGAGTTCTACCGCGCCCGCGCCGCCATCACCCGGCGCCTGATCGAGCAGCACGGTTTCAACATCGTCGCCATCGAGGGCGACTGGCCGGACGCCGCACGCATCGACCGTCATGTGCGGCATGTCGAAGCGAGCGGCGACGAAGACGGCGTCTTCGCCCGATTCCCCAGCTGGATGTGGCGCAACCGCGAGACGTTGGAGTTCGTTCGTTGGCTGCGCGGCCATAACGCCGGCCAGGTGCCGGCCGAGCGCGTCGAGTTCCGTGGCCTGGACATCTACAGCCTGCGCGCCTCGATGGCCGCCGTGCTGCGCTACCTGGACCAGAACGACCCGGCGCGCGCCGCCGAGGCACGCCAGCGCTACGCCTGCCTGACGCCCTGGCAGGACGACCCGGCCGCCTACGGCCAGCGCGTCGAATGGGGCGATGGCGACTCCTGCGAGGCGGCGGTGATCGAGCAGCTCGGCGAGCTGCTGTGGGCACGCCTGGAGAGTCTGGAACGTGACGAGGGACTGTTCGACGCGGCGCAGAACGCCCGCGTGGTGCGCGCCGCCGAGCAGTACTACCGGCTGATGTACCGCGCCTCGGTGTCATCGTGGAACCTGCGCGACAACCATATGTTCGACACCCTCAAACAGGTGCTCAAGCACCGCGGCCGCCAGGCCAAGGCGGTGGTCTGGGCGCACAACTCGCACGTCGGCGATGCCGCCGCCACGGCCATGGGCTGGCAGGGCGAGTTCAACCTCGGCCAGCTGTGCCGCATCGGCTGGGGCGACGACGCGGTACTGATCGGCATGGGCACCGACCACGGCGAGGTGGCCGCCGCCGACGACTGGGGTGGCGAGCTGAAGATCAAGTCGGTGCTGCCGGCGCGTGCCGACAGCTGGGAGCACCTGTTCCTGCGCGTCGGCCTGCCCGCCGCGCTGACCGACTGGCGCGGCGCCGGCAAGAGCGCCCTGCGCCACGCCCTCGACGAGCCGCTGCTGCAACGCGCCATCGGCGTGATCTACCGGCCGCAGAGCGAACGCCAGAGCCACTACTACGAGAGCGTGCTGGGCGAGCAGTTCGACGCCTACCTGTGGTTCACCCGCACCTCGCCGATCACCCCGCTGGACGACCCCGCCGGTCTTCAGGGGGCCGCAGCCGACACCTTTCCCTTTGGAGTCTGAGATGGCGCAGTCCGCGGAATTCAGTGACCGCCACCAGGCCGGTCTGGCCCTGGCCGGCGCGTTGCGCGAGTTGCACTTGCACGAGCCGGTGGTGCTGGCCCTGCCCCGTGGCGGTGTTCCGGTCGGCCACCCGATCGCCCGCGAACTCGGCGCGCCCCTGGATATTCTGCTGGTGCGCAAGATCGGTGCGCCCGGCCAGCCGGAATTCGCCCTGGGCGCGGTGGTGGATGGCGTGGAACCGCAATGGCTGGTGGATGAAGAGATGCTGCGTCTGTTCGATCCGGCGCCCGGCTGGTTCGCCCAGCAGGTGACCGAGCAGCTGCGCGAGATCGAGCGACGCCGCTCCCTGTACTGCGGCCCTCGCCTGCCGGTGCCGCTGGAGAACCGCGAAGTGATCCTGGTGGACGACGGCCTGGCCACCGGCAGCACCGTGCGGGTGGCCTTGCAGGGCCTGCGCAAGTTGCGCCCGCGCCGGGTGGTGCTGGCCGTGCCGGTGGGGCCGAGCGAGACGGTGGAAAAGCTGCGGCCACTGGTGGACGAGCTGATCTGCCTGGTCACCCCTGAGCCGTTTCGCGCAGTCGGCGACCACTATCTCGACTTCCGCCAGGTCTCCGATCTGGAGGTCATGGAGCTGCTGTCGCCGGGAGCGCGCATATGAATGTCCCCTATCCGTTCGACGGGCGCCTGCTGCTGATCGGCTTCGGCTGCATCGGCCGGGGCGTTCTGCCGCTGTTGCTGCGGCACATCGACCTGCAACCGGCGCAGGTGCTGATCATCACCCCCGACGATGCCGATCGGCCCATCGCCGAGCAGTACGGGGTCGAGCTGCGCACCCTGCGGCTCAGCGAGGACAACTACCGGACGGAGCTTGCGCCGCTGCTCGGCCCCGGCGACTTCCTGCTCAATCTCTCGGTGCAAGTGGAGAGCGCGGCGCTGATCGCCCTGTGCCAGGAGCACAACGCGCTGTACCTGGACACCTGCACGGAGCCCTGGGCCGGCGCCTATACCGACAGCCAGCAATCGGCCTCCGAGCGCAGCAACTACGCCCTGCGCGAACGCCTGCTGGCGCGCCGCCGCGGTGAAGCCGGCGGCAGCACGGCGCTGATCACCCACGGTGCCAATCCGGGGCTGGTCTCGCACCTGGTCAAGCAGGCCCTGCTGCATCTGGCCAGCGACCTCGGCCAGCCCCAGGCCGCCCCGCTCGACCGCCTGGGCTGGGCGAGCATGGCCCAGCGCCTGGGCGTGCGCTGCATCCATATCGCCGAGCGCGACTCGCAATACGCCGCGCAACGCAAGGTCGACAACGAGTTCGTCAACACCTGGTCGGTGGACGGCTTCATCAGCGAGGCCTGCCAGCCCGCCGAACTGGGCTGGGGCAGCCACGAGAAGAGCCTGCCGGTGGACGGCCGGCGCCACGCGTTCGGCTGCCAGGCGGCGATCTACCTGCAGCGCCCGGGCGCCGCCACCCGCGTGCGCACCTGGACGCCATCCGGCCCCACCCAGGGTTTTCTGGTGACCCACAGCGAGGCCATCTCCATCGCCGACTACCTCACCGTCGGCCGTGGCGAGCACCCCGAATACCGCCCCACCGTGCACTACGCCTACCAGCCCTGCGACGATGCCCTGCTGTCGCTGCACGAGCTGGCCGCGCGCAACTGGCAACCCCAGTCGCGTCAACGCCTGCTGGACGAGGACATCGCCGGCGGCCGCGACGAGCTCGGCGTACTGCTGCTCGGCCATGCGCGCACCGCCTACTGGTACGGCTCGCGGCTGAGCATCGACGAGGCCCGTGGGCTGTGCCCGCACAACAGCGCCACCAGCCTGCAGGTGACGGCCACGGTGATGGCCGGGGTGATCTGGGCCATGGCCAACCCGGATCGCGGCATTCTCGAACCCGACCAGCTGCCGCACGAGGAGATCCTCGGGCTGTGCCGTCCCTACCTGGGCGAGCTGGTCGGACTGTACAGCGACTGGACGCCCCTGCAGGACCGGGAGCGGCTGTTCGATGAGGCGCTGGATCGTGACGACCCCTGGCAGTTCGTCAACTTCCGCGTGGACTGAAAGGGAGCAACAGCATGTTCGACTCATTCAACCTGATTCTGCCGATCCGCCTGTTCGGCGCCACGCTATTGCTGGCCGGACTGGTCATGGCCGCCGGCGACATCCGCCTGAGCGCGCCGCTGCAGGAATTCTTCGGTGACCTGCTGCTGTTGTCGGTGGGGGCGCTGTTTCTCCTGCGCCGTGGCGAGGCCCTGGCGCTGTATGCACTGGTCACGCTGATCGCCAGCCTGTGGGCGCTGCTGGAAGTCAGCGTGGACGGCTGGCAGCTGCTGCCGCGGCTGCTGATCTGGTTCGTCGTCGGCCTCCTGCTGCTGCCGGCCAACCAGGCCCTGGGGCGCACCCTGGAGGCGCGCAGCCTGCGTGCGCAGTGGATGAAGTGACGCATGCCGAACCCTAGTCACGAACTGCTGGTGGGCTGCGCCGAATGCGATGGCATTCTGCGCCTGGGCTTCGATGCCGCCAGCGGCCGGCTGGAACAGCGCCCGCTGCAGCGCATCACCGCGAGCAAGGCCTCGTGGCTGGTGGTATCCGCCGACGGCGAGCGGCTGTTCGCCCTGGAGGACGTGCAGGGCGGCGGCCGGATCAGCGCCCTGCGCCGCGACGCTGCGGGGCAGTTCATCGTCACCGCCAGCATGCCCAGCGAAGGCGTGGAGGCGGTACATGGCTGCCTAGGCGAGGAAGCGCGCCATCTGCTGGTCGCCCATTACTGCACGGATGCGCTGCCCGGCGGTTCGCTGGCCGTGCTACCGGTCAGTGCCGACGGCCTGGGCCGGGTAACCCAGCTGCTCGCCGAACCGTTCGAGCGCCCCGGTGCGCAGCGCCAGGCCTCCTCGCATATCCACTGCGTGGTGGTGGCGCCGGATGGCCTCCATGTCTTCGCCTGCGACCTGGGGGCGGACCGTGTCTACGAGTATCACTACCAGGGCGAGCGCAGCGATCCGCTGGCGCCGGCCAACCCGCGCCATCTGCAGCTACCCGAGGGCAGCGGGCCGCGCCATCTGCTGTTCGATGCCGGCGGGCGGCACGCCTACCTCACCCTGGAGCTGAGCAACCAGGTCGCCCTGCTCGACTATCAGGATCGGCGTCTGCGGCTGCGCACCCTGTATGACCTCGACCCGCCGCTGCAACCGCCGGCGGACCGGCGCCTGGGCGCCCTGCACCTGTCGGTGGATGGGCGCTTCCTCTATGTCAGCCGGCGCGGCGCGGAAAACCAGCTGGTGGTCTACGCGGTGGACCCGCTCGACGGCGCGCTGGAGGAACGGCAGCGGCGCGACAGCGGCGGCGTGGAGCCCCGCGAGTTCGCGCTCGCGCCGGATGGCCGCTTCCTGCTGGTGGCCAACCAGCGCAGCGACAACCTGCTGGTGATGCAGCGTGACCCCGACAGCGGCCTGCTCGGCGACACGCTGCAGGAGCTGCACGTACCTAGCCCCAGCGATCTCAAGTTCATTGGCCGCCCTTATGGATAACGCCTGGCTCGACCTGCTGCCCTGGCCCGAGCTGCGCACCCTGGGCGTCGCGTTGCTGGTGGCGCTGCTGCTGGAAGTGGTGGCCGGCTGGTTGCTGCGCCTGCTCACCCGCCTCACCTATAACCTGCTGGCGGCCCGCGAGCTGCTGCAGCGTGCCCGCGCGCCGGTGCGCATGCTGCTGCCGCTGTGCGGGGTGCAGGTGGTGCTGAGCTCGGCGCCGGACCAGCTGCTGCTGATCGATGGCGCCCGCCGCCTGGTGCTGCTGGCGATGATCGCCGCCTTCACCTGGCTCGGCTTGCGCGCGGCGGACGCGATCCAAAGGGTCATAGTGGCCAAGCACCCAGTGGACGTGGTGGACAACCTGCAGGCGCGGCGCATCCAGACCCAGACCAGGGTGCTGGTGCGCACGCTCAGCGTGTTCGTGGTGATCTTCGGCGCCTCGACCATGCTCATGACCTTCCCCGCCGCGCGCCAGTTCGGCGCCAGCCTGCTGGCCTCGGCGGGGCTCGCCGGCCTGGCGGTGGGCTTCGCCGCCAGGCCAGTGCTGGGCAACCTGATCGCCGGGCTGCAGATCGCCCTGACCCAGCCGATCCGCCTGGACGACGTGGTGATAGTCGAGAACGAATGGGGGCGCATCGAGGAGATCACCGGCAGCTACGTGGTAGTGCGCATCTGGGACGACCGTCGCCTGGTGGTGCCGCTGCAGTGGTTCATCGAGCATCCGTTCCAGAACTGGACCCGCAGCAACTCGTCCATCACCGGCGCGGTGCTGCTGTGGGTCGACTACTCCACGCCGCTGGAGCCGCTGCGTCATGAACTCGTGCGCCTGTGCGACCAGGCCACTCATCTGTGGGATGGCCGGGTGCGGGTGCTGCAGCTGATCGACACCGGCGAGCGGGCGATCCAGCTGCGCGTGCTGGTCAGCTCGGCCAATTCCTCGCACAACTGGGATCTGCGCTGCTACCTGCGCGAGAACCTGGTGAACTTCATCTGCGCCAACTTCCCCGGCTGCCTGCCGCAACTGCGTGCCTCGGTGGGCAGCGCATCGGGCGTCGATCTGGTGGAGAAGACGCCGAGCGGTCAGGTGGTGGAGGCGGAGCGCCAGCCGCCGGTGTGAGTCGTTCGCGGCAGAGGCGGCTCATCGTAGGGTGGTCTCGCTGCAGGCAGCCCACCACAGGACGCAATGGTGTACTGCCTGCGGCGAGTACACCCTACAAAACGGGGCCTCACATCACCCGCAGCCGCTCGTAGTAATAAGGCAGCTGCAGCAGCGCGTAGCGCGCCGCCGCGTAGCGCACCTCGTTGCGCTCGCCCTCGAACTTCAGGGTCTCGCTGACCACGCCCTCGTGGTCGTTGATGCGCATGGCGCAGGCGAAGCACTGCACCCCGTCCATCGGCCCATCCGCCTCGGCCAGCCCAGTGTTGGCCAGGGCGATGTCGGCGCGGCTCATCTTCAGCGCGCCCAGGGCCATCTCCCGGGTCACCTCCTCGCTGGTCAGGCCGAAGTGATCGATGGTCATGCGGTTGACCCCCAGACACATCTGCTTGGCCTCCGGCGAATAGACCACGAAACCGCTGTCCAGCACCGCTCCGCTGCCGGAGATCTCGGCCATCAGCGAGGCCATCAGGCCGCCGGTACAGGACTCGGCGGTACTCAGGGTCAGACGGTACTTCTCCAGGAAGTGCACTACCTGCTCGACGCTCTGCATCTGCGGACCTCTCTGCCGATGGGGTTGGCTGTTGCCCATGGGAAGGCCGCGCGGCGCTCAAAGTTCAAGTTTTCCGGTCGGGGGCGGCCTGCAAAAAAGTCGAAACTTTCCCGAACGCGCTCCGGTCAGGGAAAGAGTATGGGGTTGTCGTTGATTAGCAGACGACGCCAGTCGGGCCAAGCAGAGCCGACTTGGCACGGGCGCCTTGTGTGGCGGCCCAGGCGAAGCGGCAGGCGATCCACTGATTTCGGAGTAAAGACATGGGAAACGTCGCTGTGACCGCAAGAATTGATGCACAGGCCATGACACAGCTTCCAGCTCCACCGCACCTGCACGTCGAGAGCCTGCATGAGCAGAAGAAGCGGGTTCTTTTCGTCACCTCCGAGTTCGCCGACCTGGTCAAGGTCGGCGGCCTGGGAGACGTGTCCGCCGCCCTGCCCCGCGCGCTGGCGAGTCATCACGATATTCGCGTGCTGATTCCCGGCTACAGCCAGGTCATGGAAAGCGGCCAGAACATCCGCATAGTCGGTGAGGTCGGCGGCCACGCCGCCTTGCCACCCTGCAAGATCGGGCGCATGGACCTGGCCGACGGGATGATCGTCTATGTGCTGATCAACCCCGAACTCTACGAGCGCGACGGCACGCCCTATGGCGACGCCCACGGCCGTGACTGGGCGGACAACCATATCCGCTTCGCCCGCCTGGGCCTGGCCGCCGCTGAGATCGCCAGCGGTACCGCGTGCATCCGCTGGTGCCCGGAACTGGTCCACGCCAACGACTGGCCGGCCGCCCTGGCTCCGGCCTACATGGCCTGGCGCCAGGTGGCCAGCCCCACCGTGCTTACTATCCACAACCTCGCCTACCAGGGCCTGTGCGACCTGCAGTGCAGCGCCGAGCTGGGTATTCCCGCCGAGGCCTGCAGCAGCGACGGCATGGAGTTCTACGGCAAGCTGTCGTTCCTCAAGGCCGGCATCGCCTACGCCAGCCACGTGACCACGGTGAGCCGCACCTACGCCGAGGAGATCACCACTCCGGCCTTCGGCTGCGGCCTGGAGGGCATGCTGCAGGCGAAGGTCGCCGACGGCCAGCTCAGCGGCATCGTCAACGGCATCGACGAGAGCTGGGAGCCGCGCACCGACCCGCACCTGGTGCAGGGCTTCGGCGTGCGCCAGTGGCAAGGCAAGCGCGCCAATGCCACCCATGTCGAGCAGATGCTCGGCCTGGACGCGGATTCCGGCCCGCTGTTCGCCGTGGTCTCGCGCCTGGTGCAGCAGAAAGGCATCGACCTGACCCGCGGCGTGGCCGAACAGATAGTCGCCTTGGGCGGCCGCCTGGCGGTGATCGGTCGCGGCGAGCCGGAGCTGGAGGCGGCCATGACCGAGCTGGCTCAGCGCCATCCGGGACGCATCGGCGTGCATATCGGTTTCAACGAGACGGACGCCCGGCGCATCTTCGCCGGCAGCGACTTCCTGCTCATGCCCTCGCGCTTCGAGCCGTGCGGCCTGAGCCAGATGTACGCCCAGCGCTTCGGTTCGCTGCCGATCGCCCGGCGCACCGGTGGCCTGGCCGACACCATCGAGGATGGCGTCACCGGCTTCCTGTTCCGCGAATCCACCCTGGAGAGCTACCAGGAGGCGGTGCAGCGCGCGTTCAACGTCTATCGCCACCCCGAGCTGCTCAGCGCCATGCGCTGCCGCGCCATGGCCGCGCCGCTGTTCTGGCGCCAGTCGGTGCTGCCCTACGACGAGCTGTATCAGGAGCTGCTGGGTGCCACTCGCCTCGCCGCGGACGCGCTTTGATGTACAGCCACGGAGCCACACGGCTTGATCAAGGGCGCACGCGCTTCGCCCTGTGGGCGCCCGACTGCCGCGAGGTAGTGCTGGAGCTGCAGGACGGCGCGCTGCATCCGATGCAGGAGGCGGCGGACGGCTGGTTCGAGAGCGAGCTGGAATGCCCGGCGGACACCAGTTACCGCTTCATCGTCGACGGTAGCCGGAGGGTGCCGGACCCGGCCTCGCGCCGGCAGTTCGGTGATGTGCACGGCTTCAGTCGGGTGGTCGATCATCGCAGCTATGTATGGCGCCATGCCAACTGGCGCGGGCGGCCCTGGCACGAGACGGTGATCTACGAGCTGCACGCCGGCCTGCTGGGCGGCTACGCCGGCGTCGAGGCGCTGCTGCCGCACCTGGCCGAGCTGGGCGTGACGGCCATCGAGCTGATGCCCCTGGGGGAATTCCCCGGGAGGCGCAACTGGGGTTACGACGGCGTGCTGCCGTTCGCCCCGGACGGCAGCTACGGCACGCCGGAACAGCTCAAGCACCTGATCGACAGCGCCCACGGCATGAGTCTGATGGTGTTCGTCGACGTGGTCTACAACCACTTCGGCCCGGACGGCAACTACCTGGGCCACTACGCCAGCGCATTCTTCCGCGAGGACCGCCATACGCCCTGGGGCGCGGCCATCGACTTCCGCCGCCCGCAGGTGCGCGACTTCTTCTGCGAGAACGCCCTGATGTGGCTGCTCGACTACCGCGTCGACGGCCTGCGCCTGGACGCCGTACATGCCATCGGCGACGACGACTTCCTCGCCGACCTGGCCGACCGGGTGTATGCCGCGGTGCCCCGCGGCCGCCACGTGCACCTGATCCTGGAGAACGAGAACAACTCAGCCGGCCTGCTGGAGCGCAGCTACACTGCCCAGTGGAACGACGACGGCCACAACGCCCTGCATGTGCTGCTGACCGGCGAGACCGAGGGCTACTACGCCGACTTCGCCGAGGATGCCACCGCCAAGCTGGCCACCTGCCTGGCCGAGGGCTTCGTCTACCAGGGCCAGGCCAACCGCCATGGCAAGCCGCGAGGCGAGCCCAGCGGCCAGCTGCCACCCATGTCCTTCGTACTGTTCCTGCAGAACCACGACCAGGTCGGCAACCGCGCCTTCGGCGAGCGTCTGGCCGCCATGGCCGACGAGGATGCGCTGAAGGCCGCCACCCTGCTGTTGCTGCTGTCGCCCATGGTGCCGCTGCTGTTCATGGGTGAGGAATGGGGTTCGATCCAGCCGTTCCTGTTCTTCACCGATCACCAGGGCGAGCTGGCCAATGCAGTGCGCGATGGCCGGCGCAGCGAGTTCGCCGAGTTCTCGCGCTTCGCCGATCCGGCGCTGCTGCAGCGCATTCCCGACCCCAACGACATGGCCACCTTCACCCGCTCGCAGCCGGACCTGGCGCCCAGCAGCCAGCCGCGCCAGCGCGAGTGGCTGGACTACTACCGGCGCCTGCTGCACCTGCGCCACAGCCGCATCGTGCCGGCCCTGCCCGGCACCCATTCGCTGGGCGTCACGGTGCTGGCCCCCAGCGCGCTATCGGCCGGCTGGCGCCTCGGCAATGGTCAGCTGCTGCGCATCGACATCAACCTGGGCGGCCTCGCCGTGGAAACCGGTGCCCGTTCGCCGGCCGGCAAGCTGCTATGCGCCCACCGGGTCAACGAGGACGAGTATCGCCAGGGCCTGCTGCCTGCGTGCAGTGCCCAGGCCGTGCTGGAGGTGGCGCCATGAGCGACGCCCTGCTCGCCGAACTGGCCGACGCCGCCGGCCTCAGCGTGGACTGGCAGGATGCCCACGGCCGCCCGCAGCGGGTCAGCCCCGAAGCACAGCGGCGCCTGCTGGAGTCCCTCGGCTATCCGGCGCAGAGCCCGCAGCAGATTCAGGGCAGCCTGGCCGAGCTGCGCCAGCGCGACGCCGACCCGGCCACCGACCCGCTGCTGACCCTGGAACGGGGCCAGGCCACGCGGCTGCGCGGCTTCGCGCCGGAAGAACCCTACAAACTGACCCGCGAGGACGGCCAGGTGCAGTCCGGCCGGCTAGATCAGCACGGCTGCCTGCCCGCCCAGGAGCTGCCCGGCTATCACCGCCTTGAGATCGGCGATGTGCGCCTGACCCTGGCCGTGGCGCCGCCGGCCTGCCGTAGCGTCGAAGAGCTGTGCGGCAAGCGCCACGCCTGGGGCCTCACCGCCCAGCTGTATTCGCTGCGCCGCCCCGGCGACGGCGGCCTGGGCGACACCCGCGCCCTGGAAGAGCTGGCCCGGCATGCCGCCAACCATGGCGCCGATGCCCTGGCGATCAGCCCGGTGCACGCCATGTTTTCTGCCGATCCCGAGCACTACAGCCCCTACTCGCCCTCCAGTCGGCTGTTCTTCAACGTCCTGCACGCCGACCCGGCCAACCTGCTGGGCAGCGAACCGGTGGAATGGGCCATCGAAGCCTGCGACCTGCAGGAGGAATGGACGCGCCTGGAGCAGCTGGAACTGATCGACTGGCCTGCCGTGGCCAAGGCCCGGCAGTGCCTGTTGCGCGAGCTGTACCGCGACTTCCGCGAGAACGGCGGCGCCCTGCTCGGCAACTTCACCGCCTTCTGCGACGCCGGCGGCGACGCCCTGCTGCAGCACTGCCGCTTCGAGGCGCTGCATGGCCACATGCTCGGCAGTGGCGAGTCCGGCGACTGGCGCAACTGGCCGGAGCACTTCCGCGATCCACGCCATGCGGCGGTGCAGCGCTTCGCCAGCCAGCACTCCGATGAGGTCGGCTTCCACGCCTTCTCCCAATGGCTGGTGGCGCGCGGCCTGGAGAGCGCGCAGACGGTGGCCAGCGGCGCCGGCATGGGCATCGGCCTGATCGCCGATCTGGCGGTGGGCGCCGATTGCGCCGGCAGCCAGGCCTGGAGCCGCCAGGACGAGCTGCTGCAGGAGGTCACGGTCGGCGCGCCGCCGGATATCCTCAATCGTGCCGGGCAGAACTGGGGCGTATCCGCCTTCTCTCCCGACGGCCTGCGCCGTCACGGTTTCCGCGCCTTCATCGAGATGCTCCAGGCCAACCTGGCGCATGCCGGCGGCATCCGCATCGATCACGTGATGGGCCTGCAGCGCCTGTGGGTCATCCCCCACGGCGGCGAGCCCCAGGAAGGCGCCTACCTGCGCTACCCGATGACTGACCTGCTGCGCCTGCTGGCGCTGGAGTCCCACCGCCATCGCGCGCTGATCATCGGCGAAGACCTCGGCACCGTGCCCGAGGGCCTGCGCGAGGAGCTGGCGCGGCGCAACATCCTCGGCATGCGCGTGCTGCTGTTCGAACAGCACGACGGCCGCTTCATCGCCCCGCGCCACTGGCCACGCGATGCCCTGGCCACCACAAGCACCCACGACCTGCCGAGCATCAAGGGCTGGCTGGCCGGCCACGACATCGACTGGCGCCTGCGCGCCGGCCACAGCCGCGCGGAACAGGAGAGCGACGACCGTGCCGGGCGCGCCCGGGAGAGCGCCGCGCTGGTCGATGCGCTGGCCGAGCACGGCCGTCTGCAGGGCTCGCGTGAGGACGCCGATGCCTGCCTGCAGGCCAGCATCGATTACATCGGCCGCACCCCGGCGTCACTGGTGCTGTTGCCGCTGGAGGACGCCACCGGCGCCGACCAGCAGCCCAACCTGCCCGGCCCAGGCCAGCTGCACCCCAACTGGCGCCGGCGCCAGGCCCTGCCGGTGCGCCAGCTGCTGGAACAGCCGGACACCGAGCGCCGCCTGACCCGGCTGGCCAAGGCGCGCCAGGAGGCCAGCGATGATTGATTTGCGCGCCACCCTGCGCCTGCAGTTCCACCAAGGCTTCACCCTGCATGACGCGGTAGAGCTGGTGCCCTACTTCGCGCGCCTGGGTATCAGCCATGTGTACGCCTCGCCGCTGCTCACCGCGCGGTCTGGCTCGATGCACGGCTACGACGTGGTCGACCCGACCCGGATCAACCCCGAGCTGGGCGGCGAGCCCGGCCTGGTGCGTTTGGTCGAGGCCCTGCACGGGCGCGGCATCGGCCTGATCCTCGACATAGTGCCCAACCACATGGCGGTCGGCGGCGATGCCAACCCGTGGTGGCTAGACCTGCTGGAATGGGGCAAGGACAGCCCCTTCGCCAAGTTCTTCGACATCCAGTGGCACTCCCACGACCCGCTGTTGGCCGGCCAGCTGCTGGTGCCCTTCCTGCGCACCGACTATGGCGAGGCCCTGGCCGGCGGCAGCATCGGCCTGCACTTCGACCCGGAACAGGGCCGCTTCTATGCCCAGCACTTCGAGCATCGCCTGCCGATAACCCCGCCCAGCTATGGCGAGATCCTGCGCGGCGCCGACGACCCGGCGCTGGCCGAGCTGGCCAGGCGTTTCGACGCCCTTCACGGCGACAACGATGCCTGGCACGGCGCGCAGCCGCTGTGCGCCGAACTGGCCCAGCTGGGCCGTCCGGAGGCTGCTGGCGAGGCCCTGCACAGAGCGCTGGCCCGCTATCGCTGCGACGATGAGGCCGGTGTGCAGCGCCTGCACCGCCTGCTGGAACGTCAGCATTACCGGGTAGCCAGCTGGCGCACGGCGGCCGACGACATCAACTGGCGGCGCTTCTTCGACATCAACGAACTGGGTGGCCTGCGTGTGGAACGCCCGGAAGTGTTCGAACTGACCCACGGCAAGATCTTCCAACTGATCGAACAGGGCCTGGTCGACGGCCTGCGCATCGACCACGTGGACGGCCTGGCCAATCCGCGCGCCTATTGCCGGCGCCTGCGCCGGCGTGTCGACCGGCTGCTGGCAAAGCGCCCGCAGGCGATGTTCGGCCAGCACTTCCCGATCTACGTGGAGAAGATCCTCGGCTACGGCGAGCACCTGCCGGACAGCTGGAATGTGGATGGCACCACCGGCTACGAGTTCATGAACCAGCTCGCCCTGCTGCAGCACGACCCGCGCGGCGAGCAGCCGCTGCGTGAGCTGTGGAGCGAACTGGGCGGCCGCCCCCAAGAGTTCGCCGAGGAGGCACTGGAGGCGCGGCGCCTGGTGCTCGGCAGCTCGCTCACCGGCGATCTGGAGGAAGTCGCCCAGGGCCTGCTGCAGGTGGCGCGCAACGACATCGCCACCCGCGACCTGACCCTGGCCTCGATCCGTCGTGCGCTGCTCGAGCTGATCGTGCATTTCCCGGTGTACCGCACCTACGCCAACGCCTGCGGCCGCTCCGAGCAGGACCAGCGCGTGTTCCAGCAGGCACTGGATGGCGCCCGCCTGACCCTGGCCGAAGCCGACTGGCCGCTGCTCGAGCACCTCGACCGCTGGCTCGGCGGCCAGCCGCTGCACGAGCTGCCGCCGGGGCGTCCGCGCAAGCTGCGCGCGCGGGTGCTGAGCCGCTTCCAGCAGCTGACCTCGCCGGTGGCGGCCAAGGCGGTGGAAGACACCGCCTGCTACCGCGCCGGCGTGTTGCTGTCGCGCTACGACGTGGGCTTCGACGCCGAGCACTTCAGCCAGCCCCTGGAATACTTCCACCAGTGCAACCGCGAGCGGGCCAGCAAGCTGCCGTACAACCAGCTGGCCACCGCCACCCACGACCACAAGCGCGGAGAGGACAGCCGCGCCCGGCTGGCCGTGCTCAGCGAACGCGCGCCCTGGTATGCCGAGAAGGTCCAGCGCTGGCGCACCCTGGCCGCACTGTGGCGCGGCGACCTGCCGGAAGGCGCGCCGAGTGCCGATGAGGAACTGATCCTCTATCAGGCCCTGCTCGGCAGCTGGCCACTTGACCTGGGCGCGGACGATGCCGAGGGTCTGCAGGCCTACCTGCAGCGCATGCGCACCTGGCAACAGAAGGCCCTGCGCGAGGCCAAGCTGAACAGCAGCTGGAACGCGCCCAACGCCGAACACGAGGCGGCCTGCCAGGAGTTCCTCGAACGCCTGCTGACCCGTCCGGAGGGCCGCGAGCTGCGCCTGGAACTGGTCGCCGCGGTGGCCACCATTGCGCCGGCCGGCGCCCTCAACAGCCTGGCCCAGTGCCTGCTGAAGTACAGCGCGCCGGGCGTGCCGGACCTGTACCAGGGTTGCGAGTACTGGGACTTCAGCCTGGTCGATCCGGACAACCGCCGGCCGGTGGACTTCGCCGCCCGTGTCGCCTCGCTGGACGGCCTGGCCGAGCCGGCCGAGCTGCTCGGCCACTGGCAGGATGGCCGGATCAAGCAGTGGCTGATCGCCAATCTGCTGGCCATCCGGCATGCCCGCCCGCAGCTGTTCGCCCGCGGTGACTATCGCCCGCTGGACGTCGAGGGCGAACAGGCCAGCCGCGTCCTGGCCTTCGCCCGCAGCGTTGGCGACACCCATCTGGTGGCCGTGGTGCCGCGCCTGGCCGCCGGCCTGCTGGGCAGCAGCGAGGTGCCGCACATACCGGCCGCACGCTGGGGCGATACCCGCGTCTTGCTGCCGCCGGAGTTCGCCGGTCTGGGGCTGACCGGCATCCTCCCGCCACATTCACCGACCAACCATGGGCATCTGCTGCTGGCCGAAGTGCTGGCGGAGTTCCCGGTCAACCTCATTTGCCTAAAACCGCGCCAGGAGAATGGTCATGAGCATCGATGAACAACGCGTCCGCGAATTCGCCTATCAGATCTGGGAATCCGAGGGTAAGCCCGTCGGCCAGGAGGACCGCCACTGGGCCATGGCCTACAAGCTGGCCGAGGCGGAAGCGGCCAGTGAGCAACTGCCGACACCCAAGCCGCGGCGCATCAGCAAGCCCAAGGCGGTGACGCTGGCCGAGGCGGAGGCCCAGGCCGAACAGCCGGCACTGCTGAAGAAGCAACGCGCCCCGCGCAGTACCACCAAGATTCCCAAGGCCTGAGAGGTGAACATGGGTAAGCAGCGCTCGCGCATCGCCGAAGGCCACCCCTTCCCCCTAGGCGCCACCTGGGATGGGCTGGGCGTCAACTTCGCCCTGTTTTCCGCCCACGCCACGAAAGTGGAGCTATGCCTGTTCGACGATCAGGGCAAGACCGAAATCGAGCGCATCGAGCTGCCCGAGTACACCGACGAGATCTGGCACGGCTACCTGCCGGACGCCCACCCCGGTCAGGTCTATGGCTACCGGGTGTACGGCCCCTACGAGCCGGACGCCGGGCACCGCTTCAACCCCAACAAGCTGCTGATCGACCCCTACGCCAAGCAGCTGGTGGGCAAGCTGCAGTGGTCCGAGGCGCTGTTCGGTTACACCATCGGCCACCCGGATGCCGACCTCAGCTTCGACGAGCGCGACAGCGCCGCCTTCGTGCCCAAGAGCAAGGTCATGGACCCGGCCTTCACCTGGGGCGAGCAGGCGCCGATCCGCGTGCCGTGGGACAGCACCATCCTCTACGAGACCCACCTGCGCGGCATCAGCATGCTGCACCCGGCGGTGCCGGAGAACCTGCGCGGCACCTGCGCGGGGCTGATGAACCCGGAGCTGCTCAAGCACATCCGCTCGCTCGGGGTGTCCAGCATCGAGCTGCTGCCGGTGCATGCCTTCGTCAACGACCAGCACCTGCTGGAAAAGGGCATGAACAACTACTGGGGCTACAACAGCATCGGCTTCTTCGCCCCGCACCCGGCGTACCTGGCCAGCGGCAAGGTCAGCGAGTTCAAGGAGATGGTCGCGCATCTGCACGATGCCGGCCTGGAGCTGATTCTCGACGTGGTCTACAACCACACCGCCGAGGGCAACGAGCGTGGCCCGACCCTGTGCATGCGCGGCATCGACAACGCCAGCTACTACCGCCTGATGCCGGACGACCGGCGCTACTACATCAACGATTCCGGCACTGGCAACACCCTGGACCTGTCGCACCCCTGCGTGCTGCAGATGGTCACCGACTCGCTGCGTTACTGGGCCACCGAGATGCGGGTGGACGGCTTCCGTTTCGACCTGGCGACCATCCTCGGCCGCTATGCCGACGGCTTCGACGAGCGCCACAGCTTCCTGGTCGCCTGCCGCCAGGACCCGGTGCTGAGCAAGGTCAAGCTGATCGCCGAACCCTGGGACTGCGGCCCCGGCGGCTACCAGGTCGGCGGCTTCCCGCCTGGCTGGGCGGAATGGAACGACAAGTTCCGCGATAACGCGCGGGCTTTCTGGAAAGGCGACGAGGGCCAGCTGGCCGAACTGGCCAGCCGCCTCACCGCCTCGGGTGACCTGTTCAACCAGCGCGGCCGCCGCCCCTTCGCCTCGGTCAATTTCATCACCGCCCACGACGGTTTCACCCTGCGCGACGTGGTGTCCTACGACCACAAGCACAATGAGGCGAATGACGAGGACAACCGCGACGGCACCGACCACAACATCTCGTGGAACCACGGCTGCGAGGGACCGAGCGACGACGAGCAGATCCGCGAGCTGCGCCTGCGGCAGATGCGCAACCTGCTGGCCACCCTGCTGTTCGCCCAGGGCACGCCGATGCTGCTGGCCGGCGACGAGTTCGGCCGCACCCAGCAGGGCAACAACAACGCCTACTGCCAGGACAACGAACTGAGCTGGGTGGACTGGAACATCGATGAGGAAGGCCAGGGTCTGATCGCCTTCACCCGGCGCCTGATCGCCCTGCGCCGCGCCTACCCGATCCTGCGCCGTGGGCGTTTCTTCGTCGGCCATTACAACGAGGAGCTGGGGGTCAAGGACGTGACCTGGCTGGCGCCCGGCGGCGAGGAGATGACCGAGGAGCACTGGCACGACGGCGAGGCCCGCTGCATGGGCATGCTCCTGGATGGCCGCGCCCAGCCCACCGGCATACGCCGCAGCGGCGCCGACGCCACCCTGCTGCTGATCCTCAACGCCTACCACGAGGCCGTGGACTTCCTCCTTCCGGAAGTCGCCGAAGGCTCGGCCTGGATCGGCCTGCTCGACAGCAATCAGCCGCAACAGCGCAGCACCGAGCAGTTCGCCTTCGGCAGCCAGTTCCAGGTGGCGCCGCGCTCGCTGCTGCTGTTCAAGCTGCAGAAGGAAAGCGACTGATCCGCGGCGAAAAAAGCCTGAACCGCGCCTCTCCCCTCCAGTCGGAAGCTGTAGGCGCCGCAAAAGCGGCGCTGTCACTTTCGACACAGGAGGACGACATGAAGATCAGCGAAATCATGACCCGCAATGTGCAGACAGTGCGCCCCGACGACAGCATCCGCGATGCCGCCGCACTGATGGCGCGCATTGACAGCGGCGCGCTGCTGGTCGAGGAAAACGACCGCCTGGTGGGCATGCTCACCGACCGCGACATCGCCGTGCGCGCGGTGGCCGAAGGCCTGAACAGCGACACCCCGGTACGCCAGGTGATGAGCAGCAACGTCTGTTACTGCTTCGAGGACGAAGACGTGCAGCACGTGGCGCAGAACATGGCCGACATCCAGAAACGCCGCTTGCCGGTGCTCAGCCGCGAGAAGCGCCTGATCGGTGTGGTGTCCCTCGGCAACATCGCCAGTGCCCGTAGCGACAAGTCCAGCGGCACCCTGCTGCGTGGCGTGAGCCAGGCCCACTGAGGCCTGCGAGCAGCGAGACGGAGAACCGCATGAAAGCCGTAGTATTCCATGATGTGGGCGATATCCGTCTCGACGACGTGCCCGAGCCCACCCTGCAAGAGCCCACCGATGCCATCGTGCGCCTGACCGCCTCGGCGATCTGCGGCACCGACCTGCACTTCGTGCGCGGCACCGTCGGCGGCATGGCCAAGGGCACTATCCTCGGCCACGAGGGCGTCGGCATCGTCGAGGCCCTGGGCGAAGATGTACGCAACCTGCAGATCGGCGACCGGGTGGTGATTCCTTCCACCATCGCCTGCGGCAACTGTTCCTACTGCCGCGCCGGCTATTACGCCCAGTGCGACGACGCCAATCCCAACGGCAAGGAGGCCGGCACGGCCTTCTTCGGCGGCCCCTCGCCCTCCGGCCCGTTCCACGGGCTGCAGGCGGAGAAGGCGCGCATTCCCTTCGCCCACGTCGGCCTGGTCAAGCTGCCCAGCGAGATCAGCGACGACCAGGCGATCCTGCTCTCGGACATTTTCCCCACCGGCTACTTTGGCGCGGAGATGGCCGAGATCACGCCCGGCGACACGGTGGCCGTGTTCGGCTGCGGCCCGGTCGGCCAGTTCGCCATCGCCAGCGCCAAGCTGCTCGGTGCGGCGCGGGTGTTCGCTATCGACCACCGCGAAGACCGCCTGCGCATGGCCCGCCAGCAAGGCGCCGAGGTGATCAATTTCGACCAGGAAGACCCGGTGCAGACCCTGCGCCGGCTGACCAGCGGCATCGGCGTTGACCGCGCCATCGACGCGGTCGGCGTGGACGCCGAGTGCTCTTGCCACGCCAATTCGCAGCAGGTCGGCCAGTTCCGCGAGGAGATGGCCACGGTAGCCCCCAAGACCCATCCGGACGGCGCCAACTGGCACCCCGGCAATGCGCCGAGCCAGGCCCTGCAGTGGGCCGTGGAGGCGCTGGACAAGGCCGGCACCCTGTCGATCATCGGCGTCTACCCGCAGCAGGCACGCAGCTTCCCGATCGGCGCGGCGATGAACAAGAACCTGACCATCAACATGGGCAACTGTCATCACCGCAAGTACATCCCGCTGCTGATCGAACTGGTGCTCAACCACCGCATCGACCCGGCCAAGATCCTCACCCAGATCAAGCCGATGAGCGATGCCATCGAGGCCTTCAAGGCGTTCGACCGACGCGACGAGGGCTGGATCAAGGTCGAGCTGAATCCGCAGATGCAACTGGGCGTGGGCAGCGAGGAGCGGATCGAGGAAAGCCGCCTCGACGAGGCCATCGAAGAGTCCTTTCCCGCCAGCGATCCTCCTGCCATGACGGCGCCCAAGCGTTCCTGAGGTAGCGGACCGACTGACACCGGAGAGAAGAAGCTGAGGAGCTCCATGAGTGATATTCGCATCGGCATATCGGGATGGCGCTACGCACCCTGGCGTGGCGACTTCTACCCCAAGGGCCTGCCCCAGCGCCGGGAGCTGGAGTTCGCCTCGCGGGAGGTCAACAGCATCGAGATCAACGGTTCCTTCTATGGCCTGCAGACCCCGCAGCGCTACGCCAACTGGTATGCCGACACGCCGGAGGGTTTCGTCTTCAGCGTCAAGGCGCCGCGCTACATCACCCATGTGCGCCGCTTGCGCGATGTGGATCAGCCGCTGGCCAACTTCTTCGCCTCCGGCCCGCTGCAGCTGAAGGAAAAGCTCGGCCCGATCCTCTGGCAGTTCCCGCCCAGCTTCCGCTTCGATGCCCAGCTGTTCGGCGACTTCCTCGCCCAGCTGCCGCGGGACACCGAGCAGGCTCGCGCCTGTGCCCGGCACGCCGATGCGCGGCTGCACGTCGAAGGCTATCTGGAGGCCGCACCGGATCGCGCGCTGCGCCATGCGGTGGAGATTCGCAACGACAGTTTCCTCTGCCCGGCCTTCGTCGAGCTGTTGCGCAAGCACGGCGTGGCCCTGGTGGTGGCCGATACCGCGGGCAAGTGGCCGTATGTGGAGGATGTCACTGCCGACTTCATGTACCTGCGCCTGCACGGCGACGTGAAGCTCTACACCAGCGGCTACTCGCCCCAGGCGCTGCTGCGCTGGCAGGCGCGCATCGAAGCCTGGACCGCCGGCACGCAGCCGGATGACGCCAGCCTGATCGACCCCGAACACCAGCCGGCCAAGCGCCAGCGCGACCTGTATTGCTACTTCGACAACGACGTGAAGGTGCGCGCGCCCTACGATGCGCGCCACCTGCTGGAAGGCCTGGGGCGCTCGCCACAGCGCCGGCAAGGAGAACTGGTATGAGCGAACCCAGTCCGCTTCTCACGGTGGAGCAAGCGCCCGCCGTGCATCAGCTCAAGGTGCTGACCATCAATACCCACAAGGGCTTCACTGCCCTCAACCGGCGTTTCATCCTGCCAGAGCTGCGCGAGGCGGTGCGCGCCACCGGGGCCGATCTGGTATTCCTTCAGGAAGTGCTCGGCACCCACCAGCGCCACGCGCGCCGGCACCGCAACTGGCCGGTGACCCCGCACTACGAATTCCTCGCCGACAGCATGTGGCCGCAGTTCGCCTACGGGCGCAACGCGGTGTACCCGGACGGCGACCACGGCAACGCGCTGATGAGCAAATTCCCCATCAGCCAGTACGTGAACCTGGACGTATCCATCGGTGTGGTCGAGCAGCGCGGCCTGCTGCACTGCGTGCTGGACGTGCCCGGCCCGCGCCAGGTGCATGCCATCTGCGTGCACCTGGGCCTGCGCGAAGTGCACCGCCGTCAGCAGCTCAACCTGCTCTGCCGCCTGCTGCAAAGCCTGCCGGCGGACGAGCCGGTGATAGTCGCCGGCGATTTCAACGACTGGCGCCAGACCGCCAGCGCCATCCTCGCGGAACAGGGCATGCACGAAGTCTTCACCAGCGAATTCGGCGAGCCGGCCAAGAGCTTCCCGGCGCGCTGGCCGCTGCTGCGCCTGGACCGCATCTATGTGCGCAACGCCACCAGCCATGCGCCCGTCGCGCTGTCGACCCGTCCCTGGTCCCACCTTTCCGACCATGCCCCCTTGGCTGTGGAGATCCACCTATGAATTACAACTGGCGCGAAGGTAATCAGGTCCAACTTCTGATCAATGGCGAGGAGTATTACCCGCGAGTCTTCGAATGCATCCGCGCGGCACAGCGCGAGGTATTGATCGAGACCTTCATCATCTTCGAGGACAAGGTCGGCAACGAGCTGCAGCAGGTTTTGATCGACGCCGCCCAGCGTGGCGTACGCGTCGAGCTGACGGTGGACGGCTACGGCACTGCCGACCTCAGCCGCGAGTTCGTCACGGCCATGACCAGCGCCGGGGTCAATATCCATGTGTTCGACCCCAGCCCGCGCTGGCTGGGCATGCGCACCAACCTGTTCCGCCGCTTGCACCGCAAGGTGGTGGTGATCGACGGCGAGCGCGCCTTCGTCGGCGGCATCAACTATTCCGCCGACCACCTCGGCGACTTTGGCCCGATGGCCAAGCAGGATTACGCGGTGGAAGTGGTCGGCCCGATCGTGGCCGACCTGCATGCCGCCAGCCTGCGGGTGATGCGCCCTGCCCTGGACGCACCCAGCCAGGTGCGTCCGGTCACCCGCCTCGCCGGCGACGCCCGCATGCTCCTGACGGTGCGCGACAACGATGCCCACAGCCGGGACATCGAGGCCCAGTACCTGCTGGCCATTCGCTCGGCCAACTACCGCCTGGTGGTGGCCAACGCCTATTTCTTCCCCGGCTATCGCCTGCTGCGCGAACTGCGCAACGCCGCCCGCCGCGGCGTGCGGGTGACGCTGATCCTCCAGGGCCAGCCGGACATGCCCTGGGCTCGCGGCTTCTCGCGCATGCTGTACAACTACCTGCTGCGCGACGGCGTGGAGATCCACGAGTACTGCCAGCGCCCGCTGCACGGCAAGGTCGCCCTGGCCGACCGCGAATGGGCCACCGTGGGCTCCAGCAATCTCGATCCGCTGAGCCTGGCGCTGAACCTGGAAGCCAACCTGTTCATCCGCGACGCCCGCTTCAACCAGCAGCTCTACGAACACCTGCACAGCCTGATCACCGAGCACTGCAAGCGCATCAGCCTCGAGCGCGTGATCCGTGGCTACTGGTGGCGCGCGCCGCTGATCTTCCTGTGCTTCCACTTCACCCGGCTGTTCCCCGCCATCGCCTCCAAGTTCCCCGGCCACTCGCCGCGCCTGAAATCGCTGCGCCCGGAGCCCGACGAGCCGCATGACGCCCTCTACAGCCAGGGCAAGCTGCCATGAGCAAGCCGAATCCCAACCCCTGGATTCGCTGGGGCAAGCGCCTGCTCACCGCGCTGTTCTTCATCATGGTGCCGGTGCTGCTGTTCATGCTGGTGAAGAACCTGGAGTGGAGCGAGGTGGTCCAGGCCCTGCGCAGCTTCGACCGACCGACCCTGGCCGCCTGCGTGGCGATCACCGCCGTCAGCTTCCTGCTGTTCGCCAGCTACGACCTGCTCGGCCGCATCTACACCGGCCACCACCTGCCGGCGCGGCAGATACTGCCGCTGACTTTCGTCTGCTACGCCTTCAACCTCAACCTCAGCTCCTGGGTAGGCGCCATCGCCTTGCGCTACCGCCTTTACTCGCGCCTGGGGCTGGGCGTGGCCACGGTGACGCGCATCCTCACCTTCAGCCTGATCACCAACTGGCTGGGCTACCTGATCCTCGCCGGCGGCGTGTTCGCCCTGCGCCTGGTGCGCCTACCGGAGCAATGGGAGATCGGCACCACCGCGCTGCAGATGATTGGCGTCGCCCTGCTGCTGGTCGCCGCCGGCTACCTGCTGGCCTGCCGCTTCGCCCGCCGCCGCTCCTGGACCTGGCGCGACCACGAAGTCACCCTGCCCTCCCTGCGCCTGGCGCTGGCCCAGGCCGGCATGTCGATGTGCAACTGGTCGCTGTCCAGCCTGCTGGTGTTCCTGCTCATGCCCGACGGCGTGGACTACCCCACCGTGCTCGGCATCATGCTGGTCAGCAGCATCGCCGGCGTAATCACCCACATCCCCGCCGGCCTCGGCGTGCTGGAGGCGGTGTTCATCGCCATGCTGCAAGGCCAGGCCTCCAAGGGCGCCGTCCTCGCCGCCCTGATCGGCTACCGCGCCATCTACCTGCTGCTGCCACTGCTGGTGGCCGTGGTGGTCTACCTGGTGCTGGAGAAACGGGCCAAGAAACTCAGACAAAAGTCGGAACAAGCCGGCCGCCTGAAAACCGAAGGCGCCTGACCTCCGCCGCAAGCTCCAGCGGATGGACAGCCTCAAGGCAAATCGAATAGGGTCACAGACGAATCGCTGCTCCTGATGGAGCAGCTGGAGTTTGTGCCCCTGTCGCTTTTGCCTTCCTCCCTATGGCGTATTTGCTGATGCGCCCTTCAGGCCGAACAAGGACTTAGCGGACGACAAGGAACGTTATGCGACACAAGTGGCGGAAAATATTATGCCAGTTGTGTCGTCTACTTATAGTTATGCGTCGTGAAGTAATGGAAATTCCTGAGTCAAATAATGTCTATGGGCTACTAACATGCCCAGAGTCACTTGAGGAGCCTGCAAGGGTACTTAGGCAAACTCTTGCCCTTGGCTCGGATGATGTAGTCGTTAAGAAATCCCAGTTTGATGGGGCGCAGAGTCTCGTGTTTAGTGCTGCGCAGGCTGATTTTAAAGCCTATGGAGCAACAGAAGAGGGAGAGTACTTATTTAACGGGGCAGTAGCTGGAACGGCAGAAGAGGTTTGCCTATTCGTCCAAGAGCTGCATTCTGCACTCACACAAGCCGGCTATCGCATTAGGTTTGAGGTCTATGATGCTCAGCAAAACTGCATTGCAGAATTCCACGCATAACAAGTCGTCCCAGCCGACCCCGTACCGGGGCGGCTGAACTCCAACGTTAGGCGCACATTCCCAGAGAAATCACATGAGCTTATCTACCGAAGAAATACTGAGCGCGTTTGGCAATGGGCATATAACCAAAGAAATTTTAATTTCCGAGCTTATCGATTTATGCATCTATAACGAGCCCAAAGAAATACTAGCCAGGCTTTCCGTAGACATAGTTAAAGACATAAAAGAAAAAGTAAAAAAACCTCCAAGCACATGCTTAAAATTAATTCACCTTGAAGGCAAGAATCCCCGCTCTCATAAGTCAGAAAAAACAGTTCAACTAGAAGAAGAACTGCAAAGAATCAAAGGCTTCGCAGGCATTTGGAGAATGCACGCACACTTTTATCTCTCCACACAAAATGAGCCGCGCGCCTAACAATGCGCTCAAATCGCTCGCTTCGTTCGCTGGGACGGCGTTCCGCCGCCCCTTAGCTTAATCGTTAGGCACCCAAGATGACAATCGAGCATCAAGAAGCAGTGTTACGCCACCTCTCAAAGACGAAGGCGATACTTTTCTTTCTCTTCCATAAAGAAAAATTCGTCCGCCTATCGACTGAGCATGACACCGCTCAAAATATTCTTGGTGCAGAGGATATCCGTCGCTCTTACGTCGACGGTCAGTACAAGCCGAATGTCGAGGACACAGCTCAGCTTGCCCAGAATCGAACCTCAGAGTTACGACAGTCACTTCGCCATGCGCTCTTATGGGTTCTGTGTTCGACTTTGCTCTCCAGCGGAGTCGGCCTCGCACTTTATTGCTACTTTGGTGTTTGCCCCCAATGGCTAAGCTCTTTGCTTCAGCTTATTGGAGTCGCCGTAATCTTATGGGCCACGATTTGGGAGTTAGGTTGGGGCGTACGCTCAATGGATGGCAACACGCTACCAGAGCGCGTTCATCAGTGGGTATTCAGGCTTATGTATGTGGTCGGATCTTCTCTTTTCTTTCTGGCGTACGCCTGGGGTACAACATGGGCTGCCTAACAATGCGCTCAACTGCCGCTCACTTCATTCGCTGGACAGCCAAAAGCTGCGCTTTTGTCTGCCCGTTAGCTTAATCGTTAGAGTCTTTTGTATGACCAATGAGGAACTCCGCAAGTCTTGGGCGGTGACGCTACGACACCTTGCAGCTAGTCGTTTCTTCCTACTTGAGCACCTCCCCAGCCAAGAGGCTGAGGATTGCTGGGCTCAAGCGCAGGGCTTCCTTCATCATAACGAGTTGGGGCTTGGGCTGGAGGAGCTACAGGAGCTTGGCGAGCTTTGCTCTGCACCAAAGGAGTTTTGGTTAGAACTTCTATTGGCAGCAGAGAATATGGGGTTGGAAGCTCACTCTGAGTCCCTGCGGCAAAGGCTCTAACAATGCGCTCAACTGTCGCTCACTCCGTTCGCTGGACGCCCAAAAGCTGCGCTTTTGGCCGCCCGTTAGCTTAATCGTTAGGTGCCAAAGGTTATCCATGGAAATTCGTAGCGGTAGAAAGCCCGTTGAAAAGCGCTACGGCTTTAGATCAGGCGGCAACGCTAATCACGCGCGCTACGACCACAAGCAACGAGCAAGAGAAATTCATGTCTTGTGTCCTAAGTGCGAACACATGGCTCAGGCAGTGGATGTAGAGGCAGCTCCAAAACAAGTAATTGTCGGAGACCTTAACCCATCCTGGAAGAGTAAGCCCTTCACTTTGGTCTGTACAAAATGCAGCTATACAGCTGAAGGTCTGAGCTATGCAGATCTTCCAAAGCCGTACCATTACATCGAGGCAAAAGAAGACGTCTTGTGGGCGTATAACTGGTGCCATCTCGACATGATCAAAAAAGCTCTTGGAGGGCTATCGGTCGCTGGTCATCCATACGAATTTTTTGCCACTTACATACATGGTAACTGGAAAAAGAACTCTAAGTTTTGGCTACTCGAAATCAACGAGCATGTAAAGCAAAGCGACTCAAGGCACCAATTCAGCAGTAAATATCACCAACTCAAGAGCGGCACCTAACAAATGGTTCAAGTCGTTCGCTTCGCTCACTCGGGACCGGCTAAAGCCGGCCCCTTAACCAAACGTTAGCCGCCATGAAAGTGCCTACGAAACTCCTATTTTTAGCCGCAGCCTTGTCACCCGGCTGCATATTGGTCAGCAATTCAAAGTCAGCCATTGAAAGCATTGAAAATATATTATACGCAATACCACCTATAGCCCTTTCGGCACTGCCAAGTCTATTTATTTTCATGTGCGCACTGATGGCAGAAAACAAAAAATTTGTGCTTTTATGCCTAACCATAAACATCCTGATAACCATAACTTACATTAAAGTAATTTTTGAACCCCTGGGAGGGTTTGCATACGGAGGCCTAGCTATATTTCAATTACTTTTGTCGTTTGCTTTAATGCCAATTTCATACTTCATCTCGGAGGCGCGCGGCTAACAATGCGCTCAAAGCGCTCACTCTGTTCGCTGGGACCGGCAAAGCCGGCCCCTTAGCTTAATCATTAGAGGTCACAGTGGAAATTCACGGTTACGCCAAGGAAGAGCGAGACGCTGAGAATCTCATCCCTGCCGAATTGGCAGAAATCACGTTAGTTGCATCATCCAACGAGCTACGAAGAATCGCTGCATTTCTTGAGCACTGTGCAGGCCAGATCGAGAAATATGGAAAATCTTGGGGCCATGAGCACTTATCCGACCAAGACAAGGGCTTTGAAAGCTCTCCCCACTTTGTTGTATTCAATCCTGATTACGAGTTGTGATATCTAATGAACTACACCGACGGGCAGGAAGCTATGTTGGGGGATGAGGTTCTTATCGAAGGCCAGCACAGAGGCATCGTGGTTGCCTGCATTGATTCAGGCCAATACAGCGTGCACTATCCCAAAACCGACTGGGCTTATTTAATGGAGGGAACCCTCATTGACACAGACTTTGGTGGTCTCATCCATTACAAAAGCTCAGCAAACGAAAGCATCGTGCTGGTAAAGCGCGGAGTTAACCTCTAACAATGCGCTCAACTGCCGCTCACTCCGTTCGCTGGACGTCCAAAAGCGCGCTTTTGGCCGCCCGTTAGCTTAATCGCTAGGCACATATGGAACAGATCCAAACCGACACAATGTCCGCTGACAACCCCGCCACGCCGAATGCCTCGCCAACTACTGGCCCGAAACTTTGGAAGATTTTCTGGCTGACATATGTCGCGCCAGTGGTAGCTTGGCATGTAGCTCTTAACCACATGTATTACTCGCAGGCCTTTATTAGCACCATGATTTCAGTCGTGGAAATCACCGGCCTGCCCCCTAAAAAAGCAATATGGCTGTCAGTTATTGCACCGCTATATTGCTACAGCATATTTTGCTGGCATTTGGTCTGGAAGTACGCAAGAAATACAAATATAAGTACATGGGGCCATTTTGCGAAGCTAGTTACGCTAGCACATATGCTATGGTATGCCTCAAAAGCCGTTAGTATTTGGGCTGGTGCCTAACAATGCGCTCAGCTGCTGCTCACACCGTTCGCTGGACAGTCAAAAGCTGCGCTTTGCCTGCCCGCCAGCTTAATCGTTAGAGGGCAAGATGGATCTTCGCCAGACAAAACCAATACTAATTACAGCCCTGAGCATTGCAGTGTTGCCGTTGTTTTTGGGCAGCTATATGCATTGGGAAAGTCCTCAAGGAATACTTTTGTACACCCCAACGGTAAATAATCCGCACCCGCAAGGCTCCCCTGCATTTCCTATCGGAGTGCTGGTCGGGTTCGTAGTTTCGTTTTTGCTCTCGTTAGTGCTTGTAGCCTTAGGGGGCGCTGCCGCGTACATAACACGTTCAAGCTCTGGTAGCTCAAAAGCCAAAGCTAAATTGTTCTGCAAAGTTGCAGTTACAATCCTCGCTACCTCCACCATAGGCGCCATAGGTGCTTTAATTTATGCAGTGCTCCGCTAATAACTGCGTCGGGTCGGACGCTTCGCCCACTCAGGACCGGCTAAAGCCGGCCCTAGCTTAATCGTTATGCACAAGGAAGTAACATGAAGAAAATCATCATTCTGATCGCACTATCTGCCGCAGCGTACTATGCATACAAAAACAATTATCTGGGCAGCGCGAGCAGCACGAATCAATACAGCATAAGCAACATTCAGAACCAACCCATCCCGCAAGAAAATTTATTTGAGCTCTGGCACGAGACCGCGCTAAAAATGTGCGACGACTCAACCAAGTCATTCAACATCAGTCAAAGCCAATGCATAGAGAAAGTAGATTCAAGAAAAGAATCTTGTAAAGCAACCGCCGGGCGAAATGCGCCTGCGGTAATTGAAAGTGAGTACGAAGCCAAGCAATTAGGTAAGGCATACCTCCACTGCGCTGTTCCGGGCTATCACTGCAAGGGAAGAGAGGTAAAAACAGAAGAAGAGGCACGCCGATACTGCCAGTAGTAATTGGCTCATCTTGCGTATCGCTCACTTGGACGCCCGCAAGCAAAATCCGCGAACGTCCCTAATTTTTTGCTAGGCATGATATGTACAATCCATACACTCCACCGCAATCATCAGTCGCGCCCCTTCGCATGGCACCAAGAATAAAGTGGTGGATGCTTGTCTATTCGGTGATTTTCGCCATCTGGCTCGCCCTGTGTGCAACGAACAGCATACTCGCCGATTTAAGCCTGATATATACAGTGCCAGCTGTGCTTCTCTATATATTCACCACCTTGGGAAACATACTTTACGCCGTCAATCGATCAGCCATCCTTCCTTCGCAACTGTGGCGGGTAATATTAGTGATGATAACGCTAGAGTATTTCTTGCGCCCTGTGTACGGGAACGACCACCCATCTGGCTAGAACCATAAAAACATACGCAATAAGCATAGCTTTATTCATACCAACTGCCTGGGCGCACTACGCTAGCTCACGCGCCCACTCACCTGCTGCTCAGTAAAATGCTCTAGATTTTTCACCTTGCTCATTCGGGGGCGGCTGAAATCGCTCGATTAACCAAATGCTATATGCTGGTGACACATGGAAGAAATTCTCAGCTTCGCTGCACGACTTCTTGGCTACTTCGTAACAGAAATCCTACTGGGCTCATTTTTCTACGTTATTGGCTGGCCTTTTGTAAAAGCGGCAACGCTCGGGAAATACCCAAAGAACGAGTGGCTGAGCGGATCTAGAAATGAAACATATGTATGCTGTATTGGGATTATTGTGTTTGCACTTCTATTAATGACCGCTTTTGGCCAGTTCGGTGCATCATGAATAAAATAATCAGCTTTATTTTGCTAGCACTTATAAGCGGCTGTGCGACTTACAAAGTTGAGTTGGCCGAAAATTCCTCCGTAGCAAAAATAGCGCTCAATCCAGATGCGCCCATTCTAGTCAAACAAGAGAATTTATACCCGGAGGGATTTCAGTGCTTCGAGCCGATGCTGTTTGTGCTTACACTTGGGCTAATTCCGACAAACTGTACAGACTCATATAGCGCCTCGATTACCACAGATCAGCAGAAAATAGTGCCGTTAGGATCCTTCAAGGTAACCACCATCGGTGGCTGGGCTGCGCTAATCATAGCGCCGCTGCCCCAATGGAGATTTGGGTCACCAGATAAGCCAGAAATTGAGATAAGAAAATTATCAGCCATGAGTGATAAGTAAACATAACAATGTATCAAGCTGCGCCCGCCTCACTATCAGGGCAGTCAAAAATTGCCAGACCCTTCAATCAGCACATGGATAATGCTGTGAAAAAAATCGTAATGCTCAGTGTCATTTTAATGGCCGGCTGTCAAAATGAAGCCACACGCACACCTGAACCATCAACTGAAGCCTCAGAGCAGCCTGGCACTGCTACGCTGATCGTAATCTCCAAGGAGGCAAAGCTAGGAGAGAGCGGTTTTAATCTTATCGATAACGACAAAACGCTTCTCTCTTACATGAAAATAAGCAAGACAATTGAGTTCCAGCTGCCTTCTGGAAGTCGCACCTTTACGGTTTCATCGACAGGCAGCCCTGGTTTTAAATTGCAGGCGAATCTAAAGCCAGATACAAAGACCTGCATGCAGATCGAAACCAATAACGCGAATTACTTGGGGAAGTTTATTCTCCCGTTTATGAGAAATGCGACTCCAACACACAGGGCCGAGCTAATTCCCTGCGAATTGAAATCCGCCACATAGTGCGGATGACTCGGGATAGCGACGTTAGACTGTACGGATTTTTATGGATATCACCGCCGTCAAAGACTATTGCAGCACACTCCCCGGCACCTCATCGAAGTTGTACGGCGCGCCAAGCAACATCCTTGTCTACTACGTAGGCGGCAGGAAATTCGCCTACTTCAAGACCAGCGAGCCGGAGCAGTGGCGTTTCAGTATTTGCGCCTCCCCGGAACGCTTCCTGGAGCTGACTGACGTGCCGGGCATCAAGCCGGCCCGTTATATGGCCAGGTTCCGTTGGGTCACCATCGTGGATGTCGATACGGTTCCGGCCGAATACCTGCAGGAGCTGATCAACTGGTCCTATACCAAGGCCTTCTCCGGCCTTTCGAAACGCCAGCAGTCCACCCTCGCAGGTGAGCGGTCCACCCACTCTCTCCAGCCGAAGTGGTCTCGCGGCTCGGCTTAACCAGGCGCTAGAAGCATCATGACTGTTAAGCGTTCGCTCAACCCGCTACACCTCTTCACCTGTTCGATGCTCGCGCTTGGCGTGCTGACCGGGTGCGATCAGCAACCCGCAACAGGAAATGCCGCCAGTGCTGAGTCGTCGCCGGCAAGTCCGGCCGACCAAGCCGCGATCAAGGACCTGACCCGCGTCGGAACATCTGTCGCGGCGCAATCTGCTGACCTGAAGCTGGAGTTTCTCGGCGCCAAAAACGGCATTGATCCGGCACAGGCGGCCGCATCCGGCGAGAGCTGGTCGCTCTACCATCTTTCCTTTGCCGCCGCGCAGCCCTCGGAATTGCAGCTGAGCGGCAATGTTCAAAGCTCGACACTGTCCCCCGAGAACCAGGCACGCCAGGAGCGCTGGCAGAAAGTGGTTTGCACTCCCGAACTGAGCGATGTCATGCGCGCGCACCAGATCGATCTGGTTTACGCCACCTTCGGCAAGGCGGACATGCCCATCGCCCAGTGCCAGTAGCAGGCAGGAGAAGCGGCTGATGTCCGACATCACTATCCACGAAGGCTCGCTCCCGGAGCTGGCCGAGGCTCGCCTGGATGCCAGCTTCGACGTGACGCAGGAGCTGCGCCCTTATTTCATCCAGGGTCGCTTCGGCTACGACATCGTCGATGTGGAGCCCTACCGGAAATCCTATGGCGACGATGACGACGAAGAGAGCGACGGCGAGCTGTTCATCGCCCGCCTGGAGGGGCGGCCAGCCGGCGCGATAGCGCTATCCGAAGCGTGGAACGGCTATGCGCGCATCGACAACATCCTGGTCGACACCAACCTGCGCCGAGCCGGCGTGGCGACCGCCCTGCTCAACCACGCCGTGGACTGGTGCAAGGGCCGCGGCTTACCCGGGCTGATGCTGGAGACGCAGAACAACAACGTGGCGGCCTGCAAGTTGTACGAACGTTTCGGCTTCCGCCTGGGCGGCTTCGATACGCACCTGTATGGCGCCGCCGCCCCTGGGGAAATCGCCCTGTTCTGGTATTGGCACGCCGCAGCCTGAGGCCGCGGCGCGGATTCTAGCCATTCACCACCGAACCGCCGTTCACATGCAGTACCTGGCCACTGACATAGGACGAGTCGTTGCTGGCCAGGTAGACGAAGGCCGGTGCCACTTCTGCCGGTTGGCCGGGGCGCTGCATGGGGGTGTCCGAGCCGAAGGTGGCGACCTTTTCCGGCGGGAAGGTCGAGGCGATCAGCGGCGTCCATATCGGACCCGGTGCCACCGCGTTGACGCGGATACCGCGCTTGGCCAGGTTCAGCGCCAGCGAGCGGGTGAAGGTGGTGATCGCGCCCTTGGTCGATGAGTAGTCGAGCAGCATGGGGTTGCCCTTGTAGGCGGTGATCGAGGTTGTGTTGATGATCGCCGAGCCGTCCTTCAGGTGCGGCAAGGCGGCCTTGGTCAGCTGGAACATGCCGAAGATATTGGTGCGGAAGGTCTGCTCCCACTGCTCTTCGCTGATGTCTTCCAGGCCTTCCTGGGGCTGCTGCTCGCCGGCGTTGTTGACCAGGATGTCGATGTGCCCCCACTTGCCGATGGCCTGTTCCACCACCTGGCTGCAGAACCCGGCGTCGGCCACGTCGCCAGCCAACGGTAGTACCTGGCGGCCGCGGCGTTCGATCTCCGCCTGGGTGTGTTTGGCATCCTCATCGCGATCGAAGTACAGCAGCACGATGTCGCAACCCTCCTCGGCGAAATGCACGGCCACGGCGCGGCCGATGCCGCTGTCGGCACCGCTGATGACGGCGACCTTGCCCTCCAGCTTGCCGGCGCCGCGGTAGCGCTCGTCGATGTATACCGGTGGCGGGTCCATCTGCGCCTCGCTGCCGTGGGGGATGTCCTGGTGCTGTGGCGGCAGGGTCTGTTTCTCGCTCATGGGTTTTTCCTCGTCATTCGCTTGCGGGCGGTGTGGCGCCGAGCCGTTCCCACATGGCGCGGGTCAGGCGTTGGCGGTTGGCATAGCCGCTCCAGGGGTTTTCCCGCAGGCCGTCGAGACGCTCCTGCAGGTTGGCGATGGTCCATTGCTGGGCGCTGCGCAGGCCGTCCAGCTCGTCACGGCTGATCGGCACCGAAACCGGCAGCCCCGGGCGGGCGCGTACCGAGTAGGCGGCCACGGTGCTGGCGCCGCGGCCGTTGCGCAGGTAGTCGATGAAGATCTTGCCGACCCGGTTCTTCGGCCCGGAGGTGGCGGTGAAGCGCTCCGGCAGCTGGCGGGTCATGAACTGGGCGACGGCCTTGGCGAAGCCCTTGACCGTGTCCCAGTCGGCGCGCCGGGCCAGCGGCACGATGATGTGGATGCCCTTGCCGCCGCTGGTCTTCAGGTAGGCGTCCAGACGCAGCTCATCGAGCACGCTGAGGGTCAGGCGAGTGGCTTCGAGCATGCTGCGCCAGGGCAGCGCGGGGTCCGGGTCGAGGTCGAGGACGAAGTGGTCCGGCGTCTCGATGCGGTCGCTGGTGGCGCCCCAGGTGTGCAGCTCGATGGTACCCATCTGCACGGCGCCGACCAGCGCCGGCAGGCTGTCGATTTCCATCAGCCTGGCGTGGCCGGGGTCCAGGCTCGGGTCCAGGTGCTTGATGTTGGGAATGGCCAGGCGCTCGGAGTGTTTCTGGAAGAACTGCTCGCCGCCCACGCCATCCGGCGCCCGCACCAGCGATACCGGGCGATTGTCCAGGTACGGCAGCAGCCACTCGGCGATCCCTTCGTAGAACAGCGCCAGGTCCAGCTTGGTGGTGCCGCTGTCCGGGTCGATCACCCGCTGGGGATTGCTGATCGGCACCTCGGCCACCACCGGTTTGCCGCCCTTTCCACCCTTGCCGCTCGCAGCCTTGGCCGGCTTGGTGGATTTGGCCTTGGTACCGAGCTGCTCCGGCGGGCGCGGCCGCTCGCGCACGATCTGGCTGGCCGGCTTGTCGCTGCGCAGGGCGACGAAGGTGGCCTGGCGCACGATGCCTTCACGGGTCCACTCGGCGAACTCGGCCTCGCCGACCAGCTGCGGCTCGACCCAGCTGACCCCGCGGGTCTGGGCGGAGGTGAGCTTGTGCGCCAGCGGCGAGTCGCTGCGCGCCAGCTGCTGCAGGCGCTGGTGCAATTCCTTCAGCGCCACCTCACCGAAGCCGCTGCCGACTCGCCCTGCGTAGCGCAGGCCGTCGTCCTCGTTGACCGCCAGCAGCAGTGCGCCGAAACCGCTGCGGCTGCCCTGCGGCTTTGTATGGCCGACGATGACGAACTCCTGGCGCAGGCGGCACTTGAGCTTGATCCAGTCGGGGCTGCGGCGTGACACATAGAGGCTGCCGGCGCGCTTGCCGATAACGCCTTCCAGGGACATGGCACAGGCACTCTCGACGATGTCCTCGTGGCGCGCGCTGAACGCCGCCGAGAAGCGCAAGGGCGAGCGCCGCGAGTTGCCCAGCAGTTGCTTGAGCTGGGCGCGGCGCTGCTCGAGCGGCGTTTCGCGCAGGTCCTGGCCATTGATGAAGGGCGCGTCGAACAGGTAGTAGAGGATGTCGTGGCTGCGGCCGATGTCGAAGGCGTTCTGCAGCAGCTGGAAGTCCGGCAGGCCCTGGTCGTTCATCACCACCACCTCGCCGTCCAGCCAGGTGTCGCGCAGCCCAAGCTTGGCCAGGGCTTCGGCCTGCAGCGGCAAGCGCGCCGTCCAGTCGTGGCCGTTGCGGGTGAACAGGCGCACCTGGTCCTCGGTGATGCGGGCAAGGATGCGGTAGCCGTCGAACTTGACCTCGTAGAGCCAGTCGCCCTCCGGTGGCCGCTCCATCAGGGTGGCCAGCTGTGGCGCCAGGCTGGCCGGGAAGTCGGTGCTGGCCGCCTTGGCTGTGGGCTTGGCCTTGGGCTTGCTTTCGGCCGCCTTGCGCACCGCCTTCTTGCTCGGCCCGCCGACCAGCCCGCCGCTGATCACGCTCTGCGGCAGCGCCTCGACTATGTCGTACTCGTCGGCCGAGCGCGCCGTCTCGTCACGCTCCTTGATCAGCAGCCACTGCTGCTTGTCGCTGCTGCCGCGCAGGTGGGTACGCACCAGGGTCCAGTCACCGGCCAGTTTCTCGCCGACCAGGGTGAACTTGAGCTTGCCGGCTGCGTAGCCCACCGACGGGTCGCCATGGGGATGCCAGATGCCGTGGTCCCAGACGATCACGTCGCCGGCGCCGTAATTGCCCTCGGGAATGCTGCCCTCGAAGCTGGCGTAGTCCAGCGGGTGGTCTTCCACATGCACCGCCAGGCGCTTGTCGTGCGGATCCAGACTCGGCCCCTTGGGCACCGCCCAGCTCTTCAGGGTGCCGCCCAGCTCCAGACGGAAGTCGTAGTGCAGGCGCCGGGCATCGTGTTTCTGGATCACGAAACGCAGGGCGCCGGCCTTGCGTGTGCGCTTGCGCGACTCCTCGCGGGGCTCGCTGGTCTGCTCGAAATTGCGTTTGCGGTTGTATTCGCTCTGCGCCCTGGCCATGTCGGTTTTCCTGGCTTATTTGCGTGCCGTCTTGGCGGTCTTGCGCGGGGTCGTGCTGGCCGCCTTGGGTTTCGTCTTGGGCTTCGGCTTGCTCTCGGCCTTGCCGCCGAGGCTGCGCTTGAGCAGCTCGGTGAGGTCGATGACATCGGCGCTGCGCCGCTCTTCCTCGCCGCCCACGCGCTCGACTTCCTCGATCTTGCCGGCCTTGGCCTTCTGCTCCACCAGCTCCATGATCCGGTCCTGGAAGCTGTCCTGGTAATCCTCCGGCTGCCAGTCGGCGCTCATGTCCTTGATCAGCCGCTTGGCCATCTCCAGCTCGCTCTTCACCAGCTTCGGGCTGGTCACCGCGGAGCCCAGCTCCAGCGACTCCAGGCCGCGTACCTCGCTCGGCCAGCGCAGCTTCACCAGCACCAGGGCCGACTCCAGCGCCATCAGCGCCGCCAGGTGCTGGCGGGTGTGCAGCACCACGTGGGCCAGAGCTACCTTGTCGGTGCTGGCCAGGGCCTCGCGCAGCAGCGCATAGACCTTTTCACCACGGCGGTCGGGAGTCAGGTAATAGGGTGTGTCGATGTTCTGCAGCGGGATCTGCGGACTGTCGATGAAGGCGAAGATATCGATGGTCTGGGTCGATTCCGGGTGAGCGGCGCGGATTTCCTCCTCGCTCAGCACCACGTAGCGGCCCTTCTCGTAGGCCACGCCCTTGACGATGTGCTCCTTGGTGACTTCCTTGCCGGTGACCTTGTTCACCCGCTTGTAACCGACCGGCTCCATGCTGCGCTTGTCCAGCCAGTCGAAGTCGACGCCCTGGGACGAGGTGGCCGAGACCAGCGCCACCGGGATATGCACCAGACCGAAACTGATAGCGCCTTTCCAGATAGCTCGAGCCATGACAGTCGCATCCTGGGAGTGTTATGGGCCGACCCGTCGTGGTCGGACAAAGTTTCAGTGATTCTCTCCGGGCAAGTAGCGGAAGCTGCCGCACCGGCTACAGCACTGGCACAGCAAGGTCTCCTTACCCATCAGGGTGGGGTAGCCATCGATCCAGTTACAGCCACTGATCAAACACATGAAAGTCATCTGTTCCTCCTGCGGCCCACCGTTGGGTACTCGATAACCAGTCGACCGCAGGCAAGCACCGAAGGTTTTATCAACAAATACCTGAACTCCTTTTGGCCACCCGGTGGTCTATCTGTCAGGAGGCCGCCAGGCCACGCAGCTCGGGAGTTCAACCATGGCGAAGAAGTACGATTTCCTGGTCAGTTTCATCCTCGATAACCAGCCGCAATCGGTCACGGTGCAGGCCGACAGCGAGACGCTGACCCCCGAGCAGGCGCTGTTCTACCTGCAGGCACTGCACAGCGAGGCGCGGCCCGGTGCGATCACCGATGTGCAGGCCAGCCGTATCGACAAGGAAAAAACCGCCGCCTCCCCTGGCCACCACCTGCAGCCCTGAGCCATGAAGAACCTGGAAACCCCGGCCTACAAGCTGGCGCTCTATGGCGCACGCAGCAGCCTGGGCAATGCGGTGCTGGTCGAGGCGCTGCATCGCCAGTACGAGGCGATGGCCATCGTCGACCAGTTCAACGCCCTGCCCTCGATACCCGGCCTGCGCACCAAGGGCGGCGACTTGTCCGACGCGCTTTCTGTGAGCCACAGCGTGGCCGGCATGGACGCGGTGGTCTGCCTGCTCGGCGAGAAGCTGCCGAGCGCTGCCCGGGACGATTTCCCTCTGCTGTTCCGCGCCCTGCTCGCCATGCTGGATGGCCTGGAAGTGGCCGGTGTGAAGCGCCTGCTAGTGGTGGACGACTTCGTCTGGCTGGACGAGAGCCCGCAGCGCCCGTCTGCGCCGGTGAGCCACCTGCAGGAGCGCCTGCTGGCCAGCCCGATCGCCTGGACGCTGGTCGAGGCACCGGCGCTAACGGGCGAGGATCTGCAATTCGCCGACTTCGTGCAGCCCGCTGAGCGTGCCCTGCCCCTGCGCCGCTTCGCCGCCGGCCTGCTGGATGAAATGACCCTGTCGCTGCACGTGCATGAGCGCGTGCGCATTATCGAAGGAGATCGCTGATGGGACCCGAGAGCGTGATTCTGCTGATGATCTCGGCCTGGTTCCTGGTCGCTGCGGCCATGCTCTGGGGCATATTGCGCATCGCTCGCCGCCATGCCGTTTACCACCAGCCGCACGCAGCCATGCCTACACCGGCACCGCTGCCCGCCCGACGCAAAACACCACGGCCGAAGCTGCCGCGCCCGGTGCTGACCCCGGCCTACCGCGCGGCACACCACTTCGCCCATCGCTAGCGAACCCACAGCACTCCGGCCCGCAGGCCGGAGTGCCGTGCATCAGGCGGGAATCGCCTTGGCCTTCGGCTCGCGCGCCCATACCCGGTGCTGGGCCATGGCATTGACCAGGTCGGCGCACAGATCCTCCGCCTTGGCCGCGCTGAGCAAGCCTTCATCCGCTTCCAGGTGCAGCTGCGCCCTCAGGTCCGCCGCCTCGCCGCACAGGGCGATCGCCTTGAGGTGCTTGTAGGCCTCCAGCAGGTAATGCAGCGCCGCGCCGTTGGCCAGCAGCGCCTTGGCGGCCTCGGCACCGGCGGGTACGAACACCGCATCGAAGGCGATCGAGGGCAGCCCCTCCAGGGTGGCGTCGGGTACTAGGGTATTGCCGTCGCTGGTCTTCACTGGCGCCGAACTGGGACCGATCACCTTTGCCGTGGCCCCTTCGCTGTTGAGCACGCCGATGATGTGGCTGATGTCATCGACGTTGGCCCCGTCGGCCACCAGGATGGCCACCTTGCGCGAGCGGATATTGCCCGACAGCAGGTTGGCCTGGCTCAGCGCCGGCGACTTCTCCAGGGCGGTCTGTAGCGGCGCGACGGTGCCACCGGCGGGCGCCGGCAGGCCGAGGTTCTGCGCCACCCGCGTGGCCAGCAGCGGGTCGATGTTGGCGAGAATCTGGTTGACCTGGCGCTCACGGATTTCGCGACGCTCCACCTTGCCCAGCTCGAAGCTGTAGGCGGCGATGATGTGCTCCTTCTCGTGGGGCGCCATGCTGTTCCAGAACAGCCGGGCCTGGGAGAAGTGATCGCCGAACGAGTCGGCGCGCTTGCGCAGCTTCACGCCGCTCATGGGCTCCGGGTAGGAGACGAAGCCGCCACCGCTGGCCGCCGGTGGAGTTTCCTTGGGCCAGCCGCCATCGATGGAGTTGGGCTCGTAGGCCGCCCTGCCCTTGTTGATGGTCTGCCGGTGCGGCGCATCGCGGTTGTTGTTGTGGAACGGGCAAAGCGGCCGGTTGATCGGGATCTCGTTGAAGTTCGGCCCGCCCAGGCGCAGCAGCTGGGTGTCGGTGTAGGAGAACAGCCGGCCCTGCAGCAGTGGATCGTTGCTGAAGTCGATGCCCGGCACCACATGGCCGATATGAAACGCCGCCTGCTCGGTCTCGGCGAAGAAGTTGTCCGGGTTGCGGTTGAGCACCATCTTGCCCACCACGCGCACCGGCACCAGTTCCTCGGGCACCAGCTTGGTCGGGTCGAGCAGGTCGAAGTCGAACTTGTGCTCGTCCTCCTCGGGGATCACCTGCAGGCCCAGCTCCCATTCGGGGTAGTCGCCGCTCTCGATGTCTTCCCACAGCTGCCGGCGGTTGAAGTCCGGATCCTTGCCGGCCAGCTTCTGCGCCTCGTCCCAGACCAGCGAATAGACACCGGACACCGGCCGCCAGTGGAACTTGACGAACACGCTGCGGCCGGCGGCATTGACCAGGCGGAAGGTGTGCACGCCGAAGCCCTGCATGGCCCGGTAGGCCACCGGGATGCCGCGATCGGACATGGCCCACAGCACCATGTGCGCCGACTCCGGCTGCAGCGAGACGAAATCCCAGAAGGTGTCGTGGGCCGACTGGCCGGTGGGAATCTCGTTATGCGGCTCGGGCTTCACGGCATGCACGAAGTCGGGAAACTTGATCGCATCCTGGATGAAGAACACCGGCATGTTGTTGCCGACCAGGTCGAAATTGCCCTCGTCGGTATAGAACTTGGTGGCGAAGCCGCGCACATCGCGCACCGTGTCCGCCGAGCCGCGCGGGCCCTGCACGGTCGAGAAGCGCACGAACACCGGGGTCTTCTTCTCCGGATGATTGAGGAAGTCGGCGCAGGTCAGCTCGGCCAGCGGCTCGTAGACCTGGAAGTAGCCGTGGGCCGCCGAGCCCCGCGCGTGCACCACCCGCTCGGGAATGCGCTCGTGGTCGAAGTGGGTGATCTTCTCGCGCATCAGGAAGTCTTCCAGCAGCGAGGGGCCTCGCTCGCCAGCCTTCAGCGTGTTCTGGTTGTCGGCCACCTTGACCCCGGTGTTGGAAGTCAGGGCCTCGCCAGTGGCGTCTTCGCGCCAGCGTTCCAGCTGGTCCAGCTTGGCGTTGCTGTTACCGCGGTCGAGGGTATGGGTGCCCGCCGCCTCGCTCGGGCTGTTCTTCTCCGACATATCGCTCTCCTCATGGCTAGGGCGTCGCCGCAAGCGACACCTCCTAGTTAGGAGAAGGCGATACGGCAGAGGTTCTAGCGATTTTCACCACGCCGCTGCGCTGAAAAAGCCGGCACTCGCCGCGCACCTTCCGGTCGAAAGGCCAATGCCCGACAGCCGAGGAAGCGACAGATGAACAACGAAGAAACCTTCCGCGACGCCCTGCTGGTGGCCCTGGTCGATTGCGCCGCGCTCCACTTCGAGGAAGCCGCCCACTACGCCCACGCCAATGGCCTGGAGGCGCGCACACAACTGCGCAACGACGACCACGCCGAGCTGCGCCTGACCCTCAAGCGCCCCAGCGATGGCGTGCCCTGCGTCTATCGCATCGGCGCCCTGACCGAGCGCAACCTGGTGCTGCATGAAAAGAGCTACGGCCGGGAAGTCCAGCGCCTGGAGGCGCCGCTGGAGTCGATCAACCAGACCCTGGTGGAAACCGAACTGGCCGCCTTCTTCATCAAGGCCGCCGCGCTACCACTGGACTATGTGGCGGAGCGTCATCAGCCTGGGTTTGTCTGAGGGCTTGCGACTGCGTATCGGGCTGGCGTTAAAGCACACTCGTAGTGCCATTTAATCAGTGATGGCATGCGCCAGCCCCTTTGCACGCTCATTCAAGCGGCGATGCTTGACCGGCACGCCCTAACTCTCGGGGGTATTACAAGGGACTCGCTGATAAGCAGCTAAGCTTGAAGCAGCGGACACCTGCGGTCCCAACGGCTTGAAAAGTTAGAGCGCTATGAAAGTTCATCGAGTCTCGTTTGACGGCGGCCTGCTAGAGCGTGGTTTCTGGCTTTACGTGTGGCTCCTAAAGTCCGGCTCGGACAAAGCGGTGTACGTTGGCCGTACGGGAGACAGTTCGTCTCAGTTCGCTGCCTCGCCCTTCTCTCGACTGGGACAGCATCTGGATGTTCGCCCCAGCGCGACTGCCAACATGCTTCTTCGGCAGGTGCATAAGCTAGGCTGGGATCCCCTCAAGTGCCAGTATGAGCTTGTTGCCTTTGGGCCCATATTCCCTGAACAGGCCAACTTAATTGAGCACCGCTCAAAGCGGGATATTGTGGCTCCGCTAGAGACCGAACTCGCTCTGTTATTTAAGGGACAGGGCTTTAATGTCATTGGCAGTCACGGCAGACAAATTAATGCTGACCAGAATTTGCTAGAGCAGGTAAAGCGGGCATTCCACAAGGTATTCGACTAGATCCAAAATATATTCAAATAGAAAATTCTACGCACCGTGACTCAACCGACTCCAAGAGACAAAAGCATGCCGACAGGTGTCTACAGAAGAGTTTTTATTACATTGAAGTGGGCAATAAAGACACCTCGGATAAATAACATTTCCAGCGGAGCACGTTGCAATAGATGGGAGGCAGAGGTGTGGAGAAAATGGAGGCCCAGATTTGGCTGGGAACATTTATGCCCCGTTCGCTTCTGCGATCCTTTTGGGCTTATTCTTATTATGGACAGAGCACTCCAGCCGGTAACGTTTGAGGAAGTTAAATCCGCAAACGACCTGGAATATGGAAATTATTACCCGAATGTCAGTGTTGAATATAAGCCTGAGAACTGGGGAGTAATTGCAGGAAAAATGGTTTGCGTGGATTACGGCATTGATGAAGCCGAGCAAATCATAAAGAAAAGGCTCTACTATCAACAGAAGAGTGGCATGCAATAGCACTTTAAATCTCTGTCAATTTAATCCTAGGCGAACGCCATGATAATGATTCATGTACAGTCAAAAGCCATCACTGCAATCGGCTATGACCCCGCAAGCCAAAGAATGAAAATTACATTTCAACAGGGTCACACATACTACTTCTGTCGTGTTCCAGCACAGATATACGAAGACTTTATGCGGTCAGCATCAAAGGGCAATTATTACAACGCCAAGATAAAGGATCGCTATCAGTGCTAGGCAACGCTTCACAATGATCTCTACCCAGGCTTTATCCGCACGGCCAGAGTCAGCTCTTAGCAGCAGCTTGATTCAAACAAGCTTGGAGCCCGTCACCCCACCGGCGGCGCGCCCCAAATGTCCTTGGCGTACTCGCGAATGGTGCGGTCCGAAGAGAACCAGCCCATCCGCGCCGTATTGAGCACCGCCGCGCGCCACCAGCGGGACGGGTCTTGCCAGAGTTCGTCGACCCGGCGCTGGGTGGCCCAGTAGTCGTCGAAGTCGGCGCAGACCATGAAGCGGTCGTCGTATACCAGCGCATCCACAAGGCTCACGTAGCGCGTCGGGTCGTCCGGCGAGAACACGCCGGAGCGGATCGCCTCCAGCGCCGCGCTCAGGCGTTCGGAGCCGGCGATGACGCTGGCCATGTTCAGCTCGCCGGTCTGCTTGCGCAGTTCCACCTGTTGCGCGGTCATGCCGAAGATGAACAGGTTGTCGTTGCCGACCTGCTCGCTCATCTCGACGTTGGCGCCGTCCAGGGTGCCGATGGTCAGCGCGCCGTTGAGGGCGAACTTCATGTTGCTGGTGCCAGAGGCTTCCAGCCCGGCGGTGGAGATCTGCTCGGACAGGTCCGCCGCCGGGATGATGGTCTCGGCCAGGCTGACGTTGTAGTTGGGGATGAACACCACCTTGAGCAGGCCGCGCACCGTGGGGTCGTCGTTGACAGTGCGACTGATGTCATTGGCCAGCTTGATGGTCAGCTTGGCCTGGTGATAGCTGGCCGCCGCCTTGCCGGCGAAGATCTTCACCCGCGGCACCCAGTCGGTGGTCGGGTCGTTGCGGATGGCCTGGTACAGCGCCACGGTGTGGATCAGGTTGAGCAGCTGGCGCTTGTACTCGTGGATGCGCTTGACCTGCACGTCGAACAGCGCGCTGGTGTCCAGGGTCACGCCCAGGCGCTCGTGCACCAGTGCGGCCAGGGCCGCCTTGTTCTGCTGGCGCAGGGCGGCGAAGCGCTTGTGCATGGGTTTCTTGTCGGCGTGCTTTTCCAGGCCACGCAGCACGGACTCCGGCGCATCCAGCACCTCGGGGCCGAGGGTATCCACCAGCAGTTCGGTCAGTTGCGGATTCACCTGGAACAGCCAGCGGCGGAAGGTCACGCCATTGGTCTTGTTGTTGATCCGCGTCGGGTACAGGCCGTGCAGGTCGCGGAACACCGTCTTGCGCATCAGCTCGGTGTGCAACGCGGATACGCCGTTGACGCTGTGCGCGCCGAGGAACGCCAGGTTGCCCATGCGCACCCGCCGGCCGTGGTCCTCCTCGATCAGCGACACCGAGCGCAACAGGGCGAAGTCGTGAATGTCCTGGGCCCGCAGCGAGTCGATGTGATAGGAGTTGATCAGGTAGATGATCTGCATGTGCCGCGGCAGCAGGCGCTCCATCAGCGATACCGGCCAGGACTCCAGCGCCTCGGGCAGCAGGGTGTGGTTGGTGTAGGACAGCGTCGCCACCGTCAGCTGCCAGGCGTCGTACCAGCTGAGCTGGTGCACATCCACCAGCAGGCGCATCAGCTCGGCCACCGCAATGGCCGGGTGGGTATCGTTGAGCTGGATCGCCGCCCGCTCCGGCAACCGTCGCACGTCGCCGTGCTCGCGCACATGGCGCTGCAGCAGGTCCTGCAGCGAGGCGGAGACGAAGAAGAACTCCTGGCGCAGGCGCAGCTCCTGGCCCGCCTCGGTGCTGTCGGCCGGGTACAGCACCCGCGAGATGCTCTCGGCGCGCACCACATCCACCACCGCGCCGATATGGTCACCGGCGTTGAAGCGGTCCAGCTGCAGGTCTTCCTCGGCGCGCGCACGCCACAGGCGCAGGGTGTTCACCGCGGTGCGGCGCCAGCCGATCACCGGCGTGTCGTAGGCGATGGCGCGGATGGTCTCGGTGGGCTGCCAGACGTGGCGCGGCAGCTCGCCCTCCTCCGCCAGGCTGTGCACGCTGCCGCCGAAGCCGATGCTGTAGCTGACTTCCGGCCGTTCGAATTCCCAGGGGTTGCCGAAGTCCAGCCAGGTCTCGGTCTGCTCCAGTTGCCAGCCATCGGCGACCACCTGGCGGAACAGACCGTGCTCGTAGCGGATGCCGTAGCCGTGGGCGGCCAGGCCAAGGGTGGCCAGGCTCTCCATGAAACAGGCGGCCAGGCGACCGAGGCCGCCATTGCCGAGCGCCGCGTCGGGCTCGACCTGGCGGATGCGCTCCAGATCCACGTTGAGTTCGGCCAGGGCCTGGCGCGCGACGTCAAGCAGGCCCAGGTTGCTCAGATTGTCGATCAGCAGGCGGCCGATGAGGAATTCCAGCGACAGGTAGTAGATGCGCTTCTGCCCGCGGCGGTCGAGCTGGGCCGAGGCTTCTTCCCAGCGATCGATCACATGGTCGCGAGCGGCCAAGGCGATGGCCTCGAACCAGTCGTGGTCGAAGGCATTGCCCGGGTCCTTGCCCACCGCGTACTTGAGCTTGGCGAGGATGTTCTGCTTGAACTCGAGAACCTCCGCTTCCCCTGCCATGGCGACCTCCTCAGGCGATGCGCCGCAGCGTTTCTCGCGCCGCGCCAGTGATGTGCGCCAGCAACGGTGCAGGGCTTGGGCGCGCTACTTCCTCGTCGCGCAGGGTATCCAGCAGGTCGTGGCCGAGCAGCGTCAGGTTGCGCCCGATCAGCACCGGCACGCCGTCCCACGGCTCGTCCAGCTCACATTCGACCAGACCGGCCTGGTCGAGCAGGTGCAGGTGGTATTTGACCGACTCCAGATCGTGCCCGGCGAAGGCCTCGGGCACGAAGTAGCGGCCCTGTTCGCGGCTCTCGATCTCCAGCATCAGCGCCTTGATCAGCTCCCAATCTCTCTTCATGACGGCGTTCCCTCCTCAGGATTACTCCAGATAAGGGTTTGCACGGGCCCGCTTAGTTCCACCTTTCTTGCAGGGAGAAAGACTGAACTCCCGTGTCGTTGGCCGGTTCAGAAGCATAGGTTCCACGAATCACCCGGAGGTAGCAGATGATCGCCAAGACCGCTGTGTTGCTGGTCGGCAGCCTGTTCGGCTCGCTGGCCATGGCCGAGGGTTGCCACATCCTCAGCCGCTCCGCCAGCCCGGGCGTGGAGGCGGTGGAGACCGAGAGCTGCTACGAGTTCCAGGGCATGCCCGAGGGCACGATCAACTGGTCGTGCAGCAACGAGAGCCAGGAGACCCTAGGCACCAAGAAGGAGAAGGTCGCCGAGTGCGCGGACGACCACAAGGCCAGCTGTACCGCGGCCATCACCCAGGAAACCCTGGCCAATCACCGCTCGAGCAGCAGCAACCCGCCGCCCAATGAGCTCAACGTGCCGGATGACGCCAAGGTGGTGACCTACTACTACGGCCTGGAAGATCGCAGCCAGGCCAGGAAGGATTGCGAGCGAGGCGGTGGCGCATGGCAGGATCGCTGAGCGTGAAGGACGGAGTCCTGCTGTTACCCAGCGAGTCGGGCGTCAGCCAGCACGAGCACGCCGTGCACCAGGTGCTGGGGCGCAAGATCGCCGCCCTGCTCGGCACGTTTTTTCTCGGCGACCGTGATGCCACGGAGCACGCGAGCGGCAATTACTATCTAATCCCCAGCGATACGCTGATCGGCACCGGGCATTGCCAGGAGCTGGGCATCCAAGGCGTTGCAGACTTCTTCGGTGGCATGGTGGCGCAGCCGTTCATGGCCACCAAGGCCATCAGCCATCCGCTGCCGGAGCAGCCTAGCCATGTGCCTCAGGGCTGGTCCCACGAGTTTTCCAAGCAGGTGGCCAACTCGATTCTCGGCGGGCGCACCGTATTCGACCTGGCGGATGCCCAGCGCGCCGGCGAACAGCTGCTGGAGCACGGTACGGTGCGTCTCAAACCGGTACTGGGCAAGGCCGGGCGCGGCCAGGAGGTGATCCACGACCGCCAGCGCCTGGCCGAGCTGCTGGCCGAGCAGGACGCCGCCGAAGTCGCCACCTGGGGCCTTGTGCTGGAGGAGAACCTCAGCGACGTGGTGACCTTCAGCGTCGGCCAGGTGCTGGTCGCCGGCATCACCGCCAGCTACTACGGCAGCCAGCGCCTGACCCGCGACAATACCGGTGTGGAGGTCTACGGCGGCTCGGACCTGACTATAGTGCGCGGCGACTACGCCGAACTGATGCGCCTGGACATGCCCGAGGCGATCCGCCTGGCGGTGTCCCAGGCGCATGTCTACGAACATGCCGCCTTCGCTGCCTTCGGCCTGTCCGCCTCGCGGCGCAACTACGACGTGGCCCAGGGCATCGACAGCCTGGGCAAGCCCCGCTCAGGCGTACTGGAACAGTCTTGGCGCATCGGTGGCGCCAGCGCGGCGGAGATCTTCGCCCTGGAGGCCTTCGCCGCCGATCCGGAGCTGCGCAGCGTGCGCGCCTCGACCTTCGAGTGCTACGGCGAGAGCGAGCCGCCGGACGATGCTCAGCAGCTCTACAGCGGTGAGGAGCCGGAAGTCGGCAGATTGAGCAAATACGTCAAGGTGGAACCTCATGTCATCTCGTAGCGAGGCAGTGGAAATCGACGTGGACAACGAAACGATAGCCGGGACCATGGTCTCGCCGAAGACCAAGGTCCCCGGGATTCTCTTCGTCCACGGTTGGGGCGGCAGCCAGCAGCGCGACCTGGCACGGGCCAAGGGCATCGCCGGTCTGGGCTGCGTGTGCCTGACCTTCGACCTGCGCGGTCACGAGCGCACCCAGTCGCGCAAGCAGAGCGTGACCCGCGAGCAGAACCTGGCCGACATAGTGGCGGCCTACGACCGCCTGGCCAATCACCCCTCCACCGACACCCAGGCCATCGCGGTGATCGGCACCAGCTACGGCGGCTACCTGTCGGCCATTCTCACCACCCTGCGCCCGGTCAAATGGCTGGCCCTGCGCGTGCCGGCGCTGTACTGGGACGAGGAATGGGACGCGCCCAAGCAGCAGATGGATCGCGAGCGCCTGGCCGACTACCGGCGCACCTTCGTGCCGCCCCAGGGCAACCGCGCGCTGTCCGCCTGCTCCGAGTTCGAGGGCGACGTACTGCTGGTGGAGTCGGAGCACGACGACTTCGTGCCGCACACCACGCTGATGAGCTACCGCGCCGCCTTCATCAAGGCGCACTCGCTGACCCACCGCATCGTCGATGGCGCCGATCATTCGCTGAGCAACGACAGCGACCAGCGCGCCTATACCTCGATCCTCACCAGCTGGATCAGCGAGATGGTCATGGGCGCACGGGTGGGCAATTACCCGCATCACCTGTCGGTCTACTCCTGAGCCAGGGAGAAAAACTTGAACCCTGCCCCGCTGCCCTCGTCACACACCTAGATTCCGCAACGGCTTCGGAGGCTCGCCATGGCCAGAAACATCCTGCGCAGCGCCGGCCTATGGCTGCTGCTGCTCACCACACCGCTGCTGGCGGCGCCCACGGTCGATACCCAGGCTTTCGTCGAGCAAGCCGTGGTCGCCCGCATCGCCGAGACCGAGGCGGCTCAGCTGGCCCTGCGCCAGAGCCAGTCGGCGGATGTGAAGGACTTCGCCCAGCAGGTCATCGACCACCACCCGCGCGAGAATGCCGACCTGCAGACCTTCGCCCGTACCCGCCAGGTCAACCTGCCGGCCGACGCCGAGCTGCTGAAGCGCAGCGAGCCGCAGCTGCAGCAACTGCGCGGCGACAACTTCGACGCCCGCTATGCAGACCTGCAGGCGCGCCACTACGAAAACTGCATCGCCCTGTTCAACCAGGCCGCCGAACAGGGCGACGCCGAGCTGCAAGCCTTCGCCCGGGCCAAGCTGCCGGTGCTCAAGCACCACCTGCAGACGGCGCGCATGCTGACCCGCGCCCACCCGCTGTCCTGACTGCGAGATCGACATGGAAGCCTTGGACCTGGCGCGCATCCAGTTCGCCTTCACCATCTCCTTTCACATCCTGTTCCCGGCCATCACCATCGGCCTGGCCAGCTATCTGACCGTGCTCGAGGCGCTCTGGCTGAAGACCGAGAAAGAGGTCTATCGCGACCTCTACCACTTCTGGCTGAAGATCTTCGCCGTCAACTTCGGCATGGGCGTGGTCTCCGGGCTGGTCATGGCCTATCAGTTCGGCACCAACTGGAGCCGTTTCTCCACCTTCGCCGGCAGCGTCACCGGGCCGCTGCTGACCTACGAGGTGCTCACCGCCTTCTTCCTCGAGGCCGGCTTCCTCGGCGTCATGCTGTTCGGCTGGAACCGCGTCGGCCCGCGCCTGCACTTCTTCGCCACGCTGATGGTGGCCATCGGCACGCTGATCTCGACCTTCTGGATCCTCGCCTCCAACAGCTGGATGCACACGCCCCAGGGCTACGAGATCATCGATGGCCGGGTGATCCCGGTGGACTGGCTGGCGGTGATCTTCAACCCGTCCTTCCCCTACCGGCTGACCCACATGGCGGTGGCCGCCTTCCTCGCCACGGCCTTCTTCGTCGGCGCCTCGGCGGCCTGGCACCTGCTGCGCGGCAACGATAACCCCGGGGTGCGCAAGATGCTCTCCATGGCCATGTGGATGGCCCTGCTGGTGGCGCCGCTGCAGGCGCTGATCGGCGATGCCCATGGTCTCAACACCCTTCAGCACCAGCCGGCGAAGATCGCCGCCATCGAGGGTCACTGGAGTAACGACGAGCCGGGCCCTACCCCGCTGATCCTGTTCGGCTGGCCGGACATGCAGCGCGAGGAGACCCGCTTCGCCGTGGAGATCCCGGTGCTCGGCAGCCTGATCCTCAAGCACAGCCTGACCGAGCCGATCCCGGCGCTGAAGGGCTTCCCACCAGAAGATCGGCCCAACGCCACCATGGTGTTCTGGACCTTCCGCATCATGGTCGGCCTCGGCCTGCTGATGATCCTCACCGGCCTGTGGAGCCTGTGGCTGCGCTGGCGTGATCGCCTGTACCAGTCCCGCGCCTTCCTGCGCCTGGTGCTGGCCATGGGCCCCAGCGGCCTCATCGCGATCCTCGCCGGCTGGTTCACCACCGAGATCGGCCGCCAGCCCTGGGTGATCTACGGCCTGATGCGCACCAGTGACGCGGTGTCGCTGCACAGTGCCACGCAGATGAGCATCAGCCTGGTGACCTTCGTGGTGGTGTACTTCTTCGTCTTCGGCATCGGCCTGGTTTATGTGCTGCGCCTGGTGCGCAAGGGCCCGATTCCACACGAGGGCCGCGAGACCAACGACGGCGGCGCCGGCCGGCCGCGCACCCCGGCACGGCCGCTGTCGGCGCCGGAAGAAAAAGTGGACGAGGGCTGAGCCATGGGCATCGAACTGTCGCTGATCTGGGCCCTGATCATCGCCTTCAGCGTGATGATGTACGTGGTGATGGATGGCTTCGACCTGGGCATCGGCATGCTCTACCCGTTCTTCCGCGACCGCGGTGACCGCGACGTGATGATGAACACGGTGGCGCCGATCTGGGACGGCAACGAAACCTGGTTGGTGCTCGGTGGCGCCGGTCTGTTCGCCGCCTTCCCGCTGGCCTACTCGGTGGTCCTCTCGGCCGTGTATCTGCCGTTGATCTTCATGCTGATCGGCCTGGTCTTCCGCGGCGTGGCCTTCGAGTTCCGCTTCAAAGCCTCCGAGCACTGGCGCCATGTGTGGGACAAGGCCTTCATCGGCGGTTCGCTGGTCGCCACCTTTTCCCAGGGTGTGGTGCTTGGCGCCTTCATCGAGGGCCTGCCGGTGCGTGACGGGCAGTTCGCCGGCGGTTCGCTGGACTGGCTGGCGCCCTTCCCGATCTTCTGCGGCCTTGGCCTGATAGTCGCCTACTGCCTGCTCGGCTGCACCTGGCTGATCATGCGTACCGAAGGCCCGCTACAGGAGCGCATGCACGACCTGGCGCGCCCCCTGGCCCTGGTGCTGCTGGTGGTGATCGGCATCGTCAGCCTGTGGACGCCGCTGGCCCACCAGGCCATCGCCGACCGCTGGTTCAGCCTGCCCAATCTGTTCTGGTTCCTGCCGGTGCCGCTGCTGGCGTTGCTGACCTTCCAGCAGCTGCTGCGCTCTGTAGCCAACTACGACAACGCCAAGCCGTTCGTGCTGACTCTGGTGCTGATCTTCCTCGGCTACGCCGGCCTGGGTATCAGCCTGTGGCCGCACATCGTGCCGCCGGCGATCACCTTCTGGGACGCCGCGGCGCCGCCGCAGAGCCAGGGCTTCGCCCTGGTCGGCGCGCTGCTGATCATCCCCTTCATCCTCGGCTACACGGCGTGGAGCTACTACGTGTTCCGCGGCAAAGTGACCCATGACCAGGGCTACCACTGAACCCTCGTTGTGGCGCCGCCTGGCCTGGCTGGTGGCGCTGTGGACCGGCAGCGTGCTGAGCCTGGCGCTGCTGGCATGGCTGCTGCGCCTGCTGATGAGCGCCGCGGGCCTGACCACTCCAAGTTGAGGTACGCCCATGCCAGTGATCGGTTATCACGCCTCCCACGAACAGTTCCCGCCCGGCGAGCTGCTGCAGCTCATGCAGCAGGCCGAGCGCGCCGGCTTCGCCGCCGGCATGTGTTCGGACCACTTCCATCCCTGGAGCGAAAGCCAGGGCGAAAGCGGCTTCGCCTGGTCCTGGCTGGGCGCCGCGTTGCAGGGCACCGCCTTCGACCTTGGCGTGGTCAACACGCCATGCTTCCGCTACCACCCGGCGCTGATCGCCCAGGCCACCGCGACCCTGGCGCAGATGTATCCGGGGCGCTTCTGGCTGGCGGTGGGCAGCGGCGAGGCGATCAACGAGTCGATCACCGGCGAGCCCTGGCCGCCCAAGGCGGAACGCAATGCCCGTCTGGCCGAGGCGGTGGCGATCATCCGTGCCCTGTGGGCCGGCGAGGAAGTGTCGCGCGATGGCTTGATCAAGGTGGAACGGGCGCGGCTGTACAGCCTGCCTTCACGTCCGCCGGCGCTGTACGCGGCGGTGCTGTCGGAACAGACCGCGCGCTGGGCCGGCAGCTGGGCGGACGGCATGATCACGGTCAGCGGCACGCCGGAGCGGCAGCAACGCATCATCGATGCCTTCCGTGAAGGCGGTGGCGCCGGCAAGCCCTTGCTGCTGCAGGCCAAGCTGTCCTATGCCGAGAGCGAAGCCGAGGCCCTCGCCGGGGCCCATCAGCAGTGGCGCACCAACGTGCTGCCCGGCCAGCTCACCCAGGATCTGAAGAGCGTCGAGGAGTTCGAGGCGGCGGCCAGCTCGGTGAGGCCCAAAGATCTGCTCGACCAGGTGCGCATCGGCAGCGATCTGGCGCAGCACGCCGCCTGGCTGCAGGCCGATGTGGAACAGGGCTTCGAGCGCATCTACCTGCACAACGTCAACCGCCACCAGCAGCGTTTCATCGAGGCTTTCGCTAGCTCGGTGCTTCCGCAATTGCGCTAGCCACCGTGGCGCCGTTCTCGGCCGGCGAGAAGATCGAGCCGACCCGCCACCAGGTATAACCGTAGGGCGCCAGCTGCAGCTCCAGCGCCCCGATGGCGTCGGCCCGCGCCACCTGGCGCGAGATCAGCTCGTAGCAGTCGCGGTCGGCCAGCTCCGGGTGGCGTATGCGCACCGTGCAGGCGCTGCGGGACAGGTTGTGCACACAGACCACCCGGCCGTGATCGAGGAAATAGCTCTCGGCCAGCACGGCCGCGCCACCATCGCACTCGATGAATTCGTGACGCCCCAGGCCGAACTCGGGGCAGGAACGGCGCGTCTCGATCAGCGCACGGGTGGAATTGAGCTGCGACTGCGGATCCAGCCACTGCTCGGTGACATTGATCCGCGCAAAACCGTATTCGCCGTCGGCGATCATCGGCCGGATCAGGCGCTGCGGATCGGCGCTGGAGAACCCGCCGTTGGTCTGCGCCGACCACTGCATCGGCGTGCGCACCGGAAAGCGATCCGGCAGCTCCAGGTTGTCGCCCATGCCCAGCTCGTCGCCGTAATACAGCAGCGGCGCACCGCTGCGGCTGAACAGCAGGCTCAGCGCCAGGCGCACCCGCTGCGGGTCGCCCAGCAGCGGTGCCAGGCGCCGGCGCGTGCCACGCCCGTAGATGCGCATGTGTGGGTGCGGGGCGATCGCGTCGAGCAGCTCCTCGCGCGTCGCTTCATCCAGCCAGGCCAGGTTCAACTCGTCATGGTGACGGAGAAAGTTCATCCACTGGGCACTGGGCGGCAACGGTGGCAGCAGCGCCTCAAGCTCACGAATCGGCGTGCCGTCTTCGCGGGCCAGGGCCAGGAAGATGCGTTCGGCACCGATGAAGTTGAACAGCTGGTTCAGCCCGTCGCCATTGCCGAAGAACTGCCCCAGTTGTTCCGCAGGCACATTGGCCTCGCCCACCAGCATCGCCCCGTGGCCATAACGGCTGGCGTGGCGGCGCAGCTGGCGCAGGTATTCGTGCGGGTCACTGAAATGTTGTGCCGGGCCCTTGGGCAGGATCAGGTAGGGCGCCGCATCCACCCGGAAGCCATCCACGCCCATGGCCAGCCAGAAGCTGAGGATGCGCATGACCTCCTGGCGCACCTCGGGGTTGCCGTGGTTCAGCGACGGCTCGAAATCGTGGAAGCGGTGGAAGTAGTAGGCGCCGGCCTGCTCGTCGTAGGTCCAGACACTGTCGTAGCGGTCGGGAAACATCACCTGGTCGATGTGCGCGTCGTCCGGCTCATCCACCCACACGTAATAGTCGCGGAACGGCGAGCCGGGGTGGCGCGAGGCCTGGAACCAGGGATGCTGGTCGGAGGTGTGGTTGACCACCAGATCGAGGATCACCCGAATGCCGCGAACCCGCGCCTCGTCCATGAAGGCACTGAAGTCGCCGAAGCTGCCCAGGTGCGGGTCGATGCCGTAGTGGTCGATCACGTCATAGCCGTCGTCGCGCTCCGATGACGGATGGAACGGCATCAGCAGCAGGCTGTTGATGCCCAGCTGGCGCAGGTAGTCCATGCGCGCGGTGAGGCCGGGAAAATCGCCGATGCCATCGCCATTGGAATCATGGAAGGTGGCGACATCCAGTTGATAGGACACCGCGCTGTCGTACCACACATCGTTCGCTTCCATCCGCCACTCCGCCAGCCAGAACCCTGCTAGATGGAGCCGAACGCGGCGGCACAAGTTCAGGCAATTGCCGCGGGGCGGGATCGCGTGTCCCAATGCCTGTGGCAGAGATCGGGATGCTCGGACGGATCTCCGGCTGCAGCCGATGACGTGCCCAGTCGAGGCTGACAACCATGAAAGCCTTGAACCCCGCAGCCTGCCGCACCGTCTCAATGGAGTGACCCACGAGGCGGCCTCTCGATGCATCCTTCGTCCTGCCCTGCACCGCGCCAGCGGAGAACGCCATGAGCTTCAGCCTGTGGCTGATGGTGCTGGGCACCCTGCTGTTGATCCTGGCGCTGACGTCCGCCTACCTGCGCCTGCTACCGGTATCTTCATCGGTGCTGTATCTGGTCTTCGGCCTGGTCATCGGGCCGCTCGGCCTCGAACTCTGGCAACAGGATCTCGGCCATATCAGTGGCTGGCTGGAACACCTGGCCGAGGCGGCGGTGCTGGTCTCGCTGTTCATCGGCGGGCTCAAGCTGCGCCTGCCGCTACGATCGCCCGAATGGCACGCGGCCTGGCTGCTGGCTGGGCCGGTGCTGGTTGGCACCATCCTCGGCCTGACCCTGGTCGGGCACTTCGCTCTCGGCCTGGACTGGGGCCTGGCGCTGCTGGTGTCGGCCATCCTCTCGCCCACCGACCCGGTGCTGGCCAGCCTGGTGCAGGTCAGCCGCGCGGGCGATGTCGACCGCCTGCGCTACGCCATCTCCGGCGAGGCCGGGCTCAATGACGGCACCGCCTTTCCCTTCGTGATGCTCGCCCTGCTGCTGATTGCCCAAGGGCAAGCCCTACCGCAGCTGGATGATGTCCTGCGCTGGCTGTTCAGCGACATACTGTGGGCGGTTCCCGCCGGGCTGTTGCTCGGTTACGTGCTGGGCCGCGGCACGGGCCGCCTGGTGATCTACCTGCGCGCACGCCATACCGATACGGTGGTGACGGCCAACGACTTCCTCGCGTTGGCGCTGATCGCCCTGTCCTACGCCTGCGCCGAGTCCATCGGTGCCTGGGGCTTTCTCGCCACTTTCGCCGCTGGCCTGGGCCTGCGCCATGCCGAGGTGGAAACCAGCAGCCACACCGAGGCTCCCGCCGAGGAAAGCGGCAATCCCGAGCCACGTGAAGAAGGCCAGGCCAACGCCCTGGTGGAGTTCGGCGCCGACACCGAGGCACACCCGCAGATCGCCGCTGGCGCGCTGATGGCCGATATCCTGTCCTTCGGCGGGCTGCTCGAACGCATTCTGGAAGTGCTGCTGGTGACCCTGCTCGGCGCCCTGCTGGTCTACCACTGGGACTGGCGCGCCCTGCCGCTGGCACTGGCGCTGTTCTGCCTGGTACGCCCGGCCATGGTGGTCCTGCTGATCCGCGAGCACCAGCTGCCACTCGGCCATCGCCTGTTCGTCGGCTGGTTCGGCATCCGCGGCATCGGCAGCCTGTATTACCTCAGCTACGCCCTCAACCACGACCTGTCGCCACTGGCCGCCAGCGAGGCCAGTGACCTGGTGCTCAGCGTGGTGGCCCTGAGCATCCTGCTCCACGGTCTGTCGACCCAGCCGCTGCTCAATCTGTACGAGCGTTTCGAGCGGCCCTGAAAACAAAACTGCCCGTGGGCCAGGGGCCCACGGGCAGTGATGGTCAACGCAACCGGATCAGCTGGCGCGCGCCATGCTGCGCAGGGCCTTGATCTGGTCATGGTTGCGGATCACGCCGGCGTATTGGCGCTGGATCACTTCGCGCACGTTGGCCGGCAGGTTCTTCTCTTCCAGGGCCTCGGCATAGTGCTTCTTGGCCACGTCCTCGCCGCGCTCGCACTCGTTGAGGATGGCTTCGTCGCTCTTGCCGGTGATCAATGCCTTGAGGTCGACCCAGCGGCGGTGCAGGTCACCACCCACGCTGGTGTCGGTTTCCGGCTTGCCGCCCAGTTCTAGCACCAGGCCCTGCAGTTCACCGGCCGCGGCTGCGCATTCGCGCGAGCGGTTGTTGAACAGCGACTGCAGCTGCGGATCCTTGACGTCCTTGGCGCAGGTACGGAAGCCCGCCTCGCCGTCCTTGCTGGTCTCGATCAGGTTGTTGAGGACCTTGATGGTGTCTTTGATGGTATCGCTCATCATTGTCTTCCTATGCCGGCACTGCCGGCGGCTGGTGGGATGACTGCAGAGGCGCAGTGGCTGCTGCGCCGCCTGATGGTGTCGACTCGGCCGCTTCGATCGGTGTTCCACCTAACCGATGGGCGGTAGGGCCAACAGATCAAGGACTTAGCCCTGCTCGGGGACGAGGATCAGGGCTCCGAGCGGGGGCAGGTCGAGGGGCAGTGACTGGGGCTGGCCGTGATCGCTGTGGTCGATGCTGTGCACCTGGCCGCGACTGCCGGCGGCCGAGCCCAGGTAGCGCTCGTCGTCGCTGTTGAGCAGCACGCGCCAGTTTCCGGCGATGGGCACACCGACGCGATAACCGCTGCGTGGCACGGGGGTGTAGTTCTGAACCACCAGCAGCGGCGGCTCGCCCTCGGCGTGGCGCAGCCAGGCGAATACGCTGTTGCGCTGGTCGTCGCCGATCAGCCACTGGAAACCTTCGGCGCGGCTATCCAGGCGGTGCAACGCCGGGTAGTCGCGGTACAGGCGATTGAGATCGCGCATCAGGTTCTGCACGCCGGCATGCTCGCCGTAGCGCAGCAGGTACCAGTCCAGCTGCTGGTCATGGTCCCACTCGCGCCACTGGCCGAACTCGCAGCCCATGAACAGCAGCTTCTTGCCCGGGTGCGTCCACATGTTGGCGAGGAACAGGCGCAGGTTGGCGAACTGCTGCCAGCGGTCGCCGGGCATCTTGCCCAGCAGCGAGCCCTTGCCGTGCACCACTTCGTCATGGGAGATCGGTAGGACGAAGTGCTCGGAGAAGGCGTAGATCAGGCCGAAGGTCAGTTGGTGGTGATGGAAACTGCGGTGCACTGGATCCTGCTGGATATAGGCCAGGCTGTCGTGCATCCAGCCCATGTTCCACTTGTAGGCGAAGCCCAGACCGCCCTCGCCAGCCGGCCGACTGACTCCCGGCCAGGCGGTGGACTCCTCCGCGATCACCAGGGCACCCGGGGCCTCAGTCGCCACCACCTCGTTGAGGTGGCGAAGGAACTCGATGGCCTCCAGGTTCTCGCGGCCACCGTGGCGGTTGGGAATCCACTCGCCGTCCTTGCGCGAATAATCGCGATAGAGCATCGAGGCCACCGCATCCACGCGCAAGCCGTCGATGTGGTAGATGCGCAGCCAGTGCAGCGCCGAGGCCAGCATGAAGCCGTGCACCTCGGTGCGTCCAAGGTTGTAGATGAAGGTGTCCCAGTCCTGATGGAAGCCCTCGAACGGGTGCGCGTACTCGTACAGCGCCGTGCCGTCGAAGCGCGCCAGGCCGTGCTCGTCGGTGGGGAAATGCGCCGGCACCCAGTCGAGGATCACACCGATGCCGGCCTGGTGGCAGGCATCGACGAAGGCGGCGAAATCGGCCGGTGAGCCGTAGCGCGAGGTCGGTGCGAACATCGATAGCGGCTGGTAGCCCCAGGAACCGCCGAACGGGTGCTCCATCACCGGCAGCAGTTCGATATGGGTGAAGCCCATGTCCTGCACGTAGGGAATCAGGCGCTCGGCCAACTCGGCCCAGGTCGGCGGACGTTCGTCGACATGCTGCCAGGAACCGGCGTGCACCTCGTAGATGCTCAGCGGCCGGTCATGGGCCTGATGCCGTTGCCGGTTGGCCAGCCAGTCCTGGTCGGTCCAGGCGAAGTCCAGCGACGCGGCGACCCGCGAGCCGGTGGCCGGCGGTCGCTCGCCTTCGAGCGCCAGCGGATCGGCCTTGAGCGGCAGCACGCCGTCGGCGCCGAGGATCTCGAACTTGTACACGGTGCCGGCGCCCAGGCGCGGGATGAACAGCTCCCAGACGCCACTCGGGTAGCGCAGGCGCATGGGATGGCGGCGTCCGTCCCAGCCGTTGAAGTCACCGACCACCGAAACCCGCCGGGCGTTGGGCGCCCACACGGCGAAGCGCACGCCCGGCACGCCGTCCTGCTGCATCAGCTGGGCGCCCAGGCAGCGGCCGAGATCGCGGTGGTTGCCCTCGGCGAACAGGTACAGGTCGATATCGCCGAGCAGCGCGCCGAAGGCATAGGGGTCCTCGGTTTCCTGCTCGGCCTCCGGCCAGTGGATGCGCAGACGATACCGCTGCGGCCGCTCCAGCCTCAGGCTGAACAGCCCGCCGGCGTCTTCCAGCTGCATGGCGCCGAGCAGTTCGCCGCTGTCGGCGGCCAGCAGTTCGACCGCCAGCGCGCCGGGCAGCCACACCCGTACCAGGCTACCGTCGCCATCCGGTTGCGGGCCGAGGAAGGCAAAGGGGTCGCCATGCTCGGCGCGGCGCAGACGTTCCAGGTCAGTCATCAACGGTTTCCCTGCAATTGGTGAACAAGCTCGAGCAACCCGTGCAAGGGCACGTCGAGCCAGTCGGGGCGGTGGGCGGCCTCATACAGAACTTCGTAGGCGGCCTTCTCGATACTGAACAGCGCCAGTGCGGCGCCCTCGCCTTCGCGGGCCTGCCACTCGTGAGGCAGATCGGCGGCGGCCAGGCGATAGGCGTCATAGAACGCGGTACGCGCCTCGCTGCGGTAACGCGAGGCGATGCGCTGGCGGGCTGCCGTAGCCTCGTCGGAAGAATCGGAGCCCTGGGCGTTGCGCAGGACCATGGCGGCGGCATAGTCGAAGGAGCGCAGCATGCCGGACACGTCCTTCATCGGGCTGTGCCGCTGACGGCGCTGCTCAAGCGGCCGGCTCGGCTCACCCTCGAAGTCGATGATGTAGGCATCGCCCTGCACCACCAGCACCTGGCCCAGATGCAGGTCGCCATGCACACGGATGCGCACGCCGCCGGCGGACAGCCGCGCCAGGTCGCCGACCAGACGCAGCAGTTCGTCACGCTGTTGCAGCAGCAGATCGACCTGACGCTGGTCGGCCTCGCTCAGGCGGTCGCGGCTGTGATCCAGCGCCTCCAGCGCCTGCTGCAGCTGCGCGCCGATGGACTCGCCCCAGCCTTGGCTGTCGGTCTCGTCGCTGGGGCGCAGGCCGAAGTCGGGATCGTCGCTGGGCGTGGCCAGCACCCGATGCATCTCGCCCAGGCGCCGGCCCAGGGTGGCGGCGAAGGCCTGCAGCTCCGCCAGGGCGTCGTATTCGCTCTGCACATTGGACACACCGCCGCTGAGCTCGTCGCGGATGGCCCGTTGCAGGTTGTCGAGGGTCCAGGCCCAGGCGTCGCCCTGGTTGTTCAGGTAGCCCTGCAGGATCATCAGGGTGAATGGCTCGCCCGCGCCATCGACCCGGCGCACTTCGCCCAGCATGGGCGCGATGTTGGCGTAGCCGTTGGCGGTGAGGAAGCCGCCCATCTCCGCCTCCGGATGCACGCCCGGGAACAGGCGGCGCACCAGCTTGAGCACCATGCGCTCGCCGATGATCACCGAGCTGTTGGACTGCTCGGCGGAGATCAGCCGCGTCTCCTCGCCCGCCACCGCCGGGTAGTCGGCGAAGCGGCTGCTGGGCAGGAAATGGATCTCGCCGTCCCCCGCCTTCAGCACCTGGCGGCTATGCAGGTGGGCGAGCACCTCGTAGGTGAACTCGGGCAGGCTGAAGCCGTCGGTCAGCAGGCCCACCTGGCGACCACGACGCAGACGCGCCAGAGCCAGCTGCTGGGCCAGCGGATTGCCGGACGAACCTTCGTCGACGTAGGCCAGGGGCAACTGATATCGCTCACCGCCCTGGATGATCTCGGCCAGCGCGCGCAGGTCGCCGAAAGGCTGCACGTAGGCCAGCTCGGGTTTCGCGGCGCCGTCGCCCTGGGCGGAGAACCAGCGGCGCCGGCCCAGGTAGCTGGCCAGCAGATCGCTCTCCAGCACGCTTCGGCTGGGCGCGCGGGTCAGCTCCTGCAGGTCGCGCTTGATCACCAGGGTCGGCAGCTCGGCCATGCGCTCCACCGGCGCCACGTGCCAGCTGGGCATCTGCGAGGCGTCGGCCAGGTAGAACCAGTAGAAGCCATAGGGCGGCAGGGTCAGCAGATAGGTCATCTCGCCGATCGGCGGGAAGGACGCGCCGCCGACCATCTCCACCGGCACCCGGCCGTCGTAGGCGGACAGCTCCAGCTCCACCGCCTGGGCCGCCCGCGACAGGTTGGCCACGCAGAGGATGCTCTCCTCGCGACCGTCGGCGCCGCGCAGCTCGCGCAGGTAGGCGAGGATGCGCCGGTTGCTCGGCGTGAGCATCTTCAGGCTACCGCGGCCGAAGGCCTGCTGTTGCTTGCGCACGGCCAGCATGCGACGCATCCAGTTGAGCTGCGAGTGCGCGTCGCGGGCCTGGGCCTCGACGTTGACCGTCTGGTAGCCGTACAGCGGGTCCATGATCGGCGGCAGCACCAGCTTGGCCGGGTCGGCGCGGGAGAAGCCGCCGTTGCGGTCCATCGACCACTGCATGGGGGTGCGCACGCCGTCGCGGTCGCCGAGGTAGATGTTGTCGCCCATGCCGATCTCGTCGCCGTAGTACAGCACCGGAGTACCCGGCATCGACAGCAGCAGGCTGTGGAGCAGCTCGATACGCCGGCGGTCACGCTCCACCAGCGGAGCCAGGCGACGACGGATACCCAGGTTGATACGCGCGCGCTGGTCGGCGGCGTAGTAGTTCCACAGGTAGTCGCGCTCGTCGTCGGTGACCATCTCCAGGGTCAGCTCATCGTGGTTGCGCAGGAAGATCGCCCACTGGCAGTTGGGCGGGATATCCGGGGTCTGGCGAAGGATGTCGGTGATCGGGTAGCGGTCTTCCTGGGCGATGGCCATGTACATGCGCGGCATCAGCGGGAAGTGGAAGGCCATGTGGCATTCGTCGCCCTCGCCGCCCTCCTCGCCACCGAAGTACGGGCGCGTGTCCTCCGGCCACTGGTTGGCCTCGGCCAGCAGCATGCGATCGCTGTAGCGCTCGTCCAGGGCCGCGCGGATGCGCTTGAGCACCACGTGGGTCTCGGCCAGGTTCTCGTTGTTGGTGCCGTCGCGCTCGATCAGGTAGGGAATGGCGTCCAGGCGCAGGCCGTCCACGCCCATGTCCAGCCAGTAGCGCATCACCCCGAGAACGGCGCGCAGCACCTGCGGGTTGTCGAAGTTGAGGTCCGGCTGGTGCGAATAGAAGCGGTGCCAGAAGTACTGGCCGGCCACCGGGTCCCAGGTCCAGTTGGACTTCTCGGTGTCGAGGAAGATGATTCGCGTGCCGGTGTATTTGTCGTCCGTGTCGGACCAGACGTACCAGTCGCGGGCCTTGGAGCCCTTCTTGGCGCGGCGTGCGCGCTGGAACCAGGGATGCTGGTCCGAGGTGTGGTTGATGACCAGCTCGGTGATCACCCGCAGGCCGCGCTTGTGCGCCTCGGCGATGAAGCGGCGGGCGTCAGCCAGGGTGCCGTAGTCCGGGTGCACGCCCTTGTACAGGGCGATGTCGTAGCCATCGTCGCGGCGTGGCGAAGGGTAGAAAGGCAACAGCCAGAGAGTGTTCACGCCGAGGTCGGCGATGTAGTCGAGCTTGTCGATCAGCCCGGCGAAGTCGCCGACGCCATCGTTGTCGGCATCGAAGAATGACTTCACGTGCAGCTGGTAGATCACCGCATCCTTGTACCACTGCGGATCGTCGAGAAAGGCTTTGCTACGGGCCATGCATTACTCCTGTCAGCGCACCGGGCGCACACGCCAGATGCCGAACGGCAGATGCCAGGGTTCGATACGCATCCACTGCACCTTGCCGTGCCACGTCCAGCGGTGGCCGTTCATCAGGTCCTCGCCTTCCAGCGCGGCATCGTCGGCCAGGCCGAACTCCCACAGCGGCAGCTCGAAGTTGGCCTCCTGGGCGTTGTGCGGATCGAGACTGACGGCGACCAGGATGAAGTTGTCGCGCTCGGCGGTGCGCTTGCCGAAGAAGAGGATGTTGTCGTTCCAGGCGTTGTAGGCCTGGAAGCCGAGGTGGCTGTGCAGGGCGCGGTTGTCGCGACGGATCTGGTTCAGGCGAGTGATCTCGCCGACGATGTTGCCTGGCGCGTGGTAGTCGCGCGGGCGCAGCTGGTATTTCTCCGAGTCCAGGTACTCTTCCTTGCCTGGCACCGGCGCCGACTCGCACAGCTCGAAGCCGGAATACATGCCCCACAGGCCCGAGCCCATAGTCGCCAGCGCGGCGCGGATGAGAAAACCGGCGCGGCCGCTGTGGTGCAGGAAGTACGGGTTGATGTCCGGCGTGTTGACGAAGAAGTTCGGCCGGTAGCACTCGCGCCAGGGCGACTGGTTCAGTTCGCCGAAGTACTCCTCCAGCTCCTTCTTGCTGTTGCGCCAGGTGAAGTAGGTGTAGCTCTGGGCGAAGCCGAGCTTGCCCAGACGCGCCATCATCGCCGGACGGGTGAAGGCCTCGGAGAGGAAGATCACCTCGGGATTCGAGCGGCGCACCTCGGCGATCAGCCACTCCCAGAAGGGCATCGGCTTGGTGTGCGGATTGTCCACGCGGAACAGGGTGACGCCCTGCTCCACCCAGCCCTGCACCACTTCCAGCAGCGCCATCCACAGCTCCGGCACGGCGGCCTCGGCGTAGAAGTCGACGTTGACGATGTCCTCGTATTTCTTCGGCGGGTTCTCGGCGTGGCGGATGGTGCCGTCCGGACGCCAGCTGAACCAGCCGGGATGCTGCTTGAGCCAGGGATGGTCGGGTGAGCACTGGATGGCGAAGTCCAGCGCCACTTCCAGACCATGGTTGCGCGCCGCCTGTACCAGGTCGCGGAAGTCCTCCAGGCTGCCCAACTCGGGATGCACCGCCTCGTGGCCACCCTCGGCGCTGCCGATGGCATAGGGGCTGCCGGGATCGTCCGGACCGGCCTTGAGGCTGTTGTTCGGGCCTTTGCGGTGGGTGCGGCCAATGGGGTGGATGGGCGGGAAATACAGCACGTCGAAGCCCATGGCAGCGATGTCCGGCAGGCGCTTGTGCACATCGGCGAAGGTGCCGTGGCGTTGCGGGTCGCCGCTTTCCGAACGGGGGAACAGCTCGTACCAGCTGGCGAACTCGGCCAGCTTGCGGTCCACATCCAGCGGGAACACGCCACTGCGCACCAGGTGCGGGCGGTGCTCGGCGCGACTCATCAGCTCGCCAGTGAGCGGGTCGAGCAACACGGCCACGCGCTGGTCCAGGGTCTCGCAATCGGCCAGGCGCCCGAACAGCCCGGCAAAGCGCTCGGCCAGCTGCGCCGGTGCTTCGGCACCGATGCGCCGCACCAGGGCCTCGCCCTCCTGCACTTCCAGCGTGACGGGCACACCGGCGGCATATTTCTTCTTCAGTTCGTAGTGATAGCTGGAGTAGATGTCCTGCCAGGCCTCGATGACGAACTCGGCCCGGCCCGGCGCCTCCGGCACCAGCCAGCCACGCCAGCGGTCGTTGCCCAGGGCCTGCAGCGGCACGCGTTGCCACTGCTGCTCGCCGGCACCACGCCAGAGCAGCGCGGCGGCGATCTGGTCGTGACCGTCGGTGAAGATCACCGCGTCGACGGCCAGCGCTTGCCCTACCAGGCACTTGGCGGCGAAGCGCCCGCCCTCCACCTGCGGCGTCACCGACTCGATGGCGATGCGCGGCGCGGCGGCGGCGAGACTGGCATTGACGCGGGCTTCGGCCTGGCGAATCGCATGCATCGCTATGGGCTCCTTGACGCCTGGCGGACGTGTAGTGGGAATGAAGGGGGCCGGTAACGGCTTCTTGAGTTCCGAACGCCCTGCGGCGGCAAAAGTTCAGGCTGCTTACAGTGGGATACCGTCGGCGTAGAGCACGCCGCGCTCCGGATGGATGTCGAGAATCGAGCGCAACATGCGCTCCGCCGCATCCTCCGCCTCGCGTTCGCAGACGCAGCGTGGGTCGAACACCCATAGCACCGTCACTTCGCCGCCATAACGCTTGGGCTGGTATTCGATCAGGCCGATGAAACTGGCCCCGTTGTACATGGCATCGGTCCACGCCGTGCAATGCTCGAATTCGCGGAACATGAGATACCTCTCCGCTAGGGTGGTGGCTGCTTGGCCTCGCGTTCGAGAACCGGCAGCGCGTGCAGGATGATCAGCGCCAGCAAGGTTGCCAGCACCGCGGTACCCTCGCGGCCCATGCCCACGGCGATACCGATGGCGGTGCTGAACCAGAGCGAGGCAGAGGTGGTGAGGCCCTTGATCTGGCTGTCGTGGTCGCCCTTGAGAATGGTGCCAGCGCAGAGGAAGCCGATGCCGGCGGCGATGCCCTGGATCACCCGGCTGACGGCGTCATGCTCGGCATCGTCCAGCTCCAGGATCATCACGAACAGCGCTGCGCCCAGGGTCACCAGCATATGGGTACGCAAGCCGGCGGCCTTGCCCTTGGATTCGCGCTCGAAGCCCAGCAGGCCTCCGAGCAACGCGGCCATCAGCAGACGCAGGCCGGCTCGCAGCATCTGCTCTGGCTGGCCGAAATCGGCGAACTCGTCGTGCAGAGTCGCCATCAGGTATTCGCTCAGCTCCAAGGCAGATGCTGGCCGGGGCGCACACTCAGCAGCGCCTGGCGCTCTCCTGGCAGCAGGTAGCGCCGGCTACCGCAGCGACTGCAACACTCATGCAGCAGCTCACTGCCACACAGGCGCAGGGCGGCAGATCGATCAGGGAACCATTGGCATCCGGAAATCAGGCAAAGCATGGTCATGGTGGCCACTCCGTTGGGTCTCTAGGAAATGACTCGGGACGCAACGGAAGGTTTGATGAAATTTCGAACTATCGAGGTGTGCGCGCTTCTCTTGAGGTGAGGCCGCACGAACGCGGCGCCAGTGGAGATGACCACCATGCCACGCGGTAGCAAAGACAAGTACACCGACAAGCAGAAGCGCAAGGCCGAGCATATCGAGGAGAGTTACGAGTCCCGCGGCGTACCGAAGGACGAGGCTGAGGCAAGGGCCTGGGCCACGGTAAACAAGCAGTCCGGCGGCGGTGAGCGCAAAGGCGGCTCGGGCCAGAAGAAGAGCCCCGAGAAGAAGGAGGTCGCACGCAAGTCCTCGGCCCGCCGCGCAGCCAAGACTCGCGAAGGGGTGCCACGGCCCGGTTCGAAGCTGGAGTCGATGACTCGACCGGAGCTGATGGAGATGGCACGCAAGCGGGAGATCCGTGGGCGCTCGACCATGCGCAAGGCCGAACTGATCGAGGCCCTCGGCTGACTCGCTCTGCTACTCCTCGTCTTCGCCCTCGGTGACCTGGTCCGTCCAGGGTTTGCCATCCAAAGGGGCGGAACGTGCCAACTCGGCTTCGTCCAGGCCGATGCCGCCGCCGATAGCCTCCTCGCCGACCACGCTCAGTTCCTTGTCCAGCGGGTGGCTATCGCCGAGCTCGTCCGGCGAGTTGGCCCCGCTCTCGTCGAACAGGGTGTCGGGGCTGAGATCGTCCATTGTCACATTGTCCTCGTGGGCACTGTCGGTCAGCGTCTCGCCGCCCGTCATGCCGGCGTGGAACTCGCGCTCGGCCGAATACTCCTCGCGCACCTCGGACTCAGGACGCCGATCGCCGGCCCGGCCCTCGCGTTCGTCGTGGCGGTCATCGAAGTCCAGCTCGCGAACCGAGCCCATGCGGTCCTCGATGTCGTCGATCTCCTGAACTCGCGGTGTGTGCTTGCTCATGCTGCTGCTCCAGTCGGCTGGTGTTCCTCTGTCGACTGGTGGCCGCGACGATGATTCAAGCTGTTTGCCGCTACCTCAGAAGCGAAAGCGCTCGGAACGGTTTTGCAGTTCGTCCAGCTCCAATGGCTGGGCAGACTGCTGGACGGCACGGAGGTCGTTCGGGGCTGGCAGGGATGGCGATTGAAAGATGGGCGACAGCCGATAGGATGCCTGCTGGTCGTAGCCGATCAGGGTGGTTCGATCGAGATTACGCAGCAGAAGCTGCAGATCGATGACCTGGTCCATCGCCGGCGGCCGTGCCGGTGCCCGGGACAAGGACTGCCATGCGAGGAAGGTGCACAGCGGTGTGCAGATCAGCAGTACGACGAGGTAATAGTCGAGAAATGATTCCCCGGACCGGTCCCGGCCAGACTCCACTGTGCCCATGGCGGCTGTTCTCCCTGGTGGGTGTGCACCGACAGCCGCGAAAGCGGTGCGCACTTGAATGAAATTGCCCTAACCCTGACAGCGCGTTGGGAAAGTGATGGCCATCTGCCTATAAGAAAGCTGGCGAAAACCCTTGAGCCAGAGCGGATTGTCCGGCATATCGCGGAGTAATGAAGATATCTTTTGGAGATAAAGAGATATCCCTTCCGCATATCGAGCGAATAAATCGCGCCGTTATGCCTTCCAGAGCCTCTCCAGCGCCCTTTACCGAGACATTTATGCGTTTAAGTCATTAAAAAAGTCTGAACACTTATCCCCTCGTTCTCTCCGAGTAAGTGTGCCATCGGCACATACACCAAATTACTGACGAGGATTTAAAAATGGCTGAACATCGCGGCGGTAAAGGCAATTTCGCGGAAGACCCACAGCGTGCTTCCGAGGCCGGCAAGAAAGGTGGCCATGTGAGCGGGGGCAACTTCAAGAACGACCCGCAGCGTGCTTCCGAGGCCGGACGCAAAGGCGGCCAGAACAGCCACGGCGGTCGCAACTAGTAGCAATCTGCGCAACTCGAGAGCGGCCTACGCTCTCGAGTTCCAGCCACCGCTCTCCCGCTCTTCCGCTCCTCTTGCCGCGCCGGGCTAGTCCGCCTGAGCGGTAGCCTCCTGCTCCTCCACGTCCTCATCGAAGGTGTTGTCCCAGATCAGTCGCGGGTCGAAGGTGACTGCGGCAATCATGGTCAGGATCACCACGGTGGCGAAGGCCGCTGCGCCGAGATTAGCCTGGATGCTGGCCAGGTTGCCGAAGTTGACCACTGTCACCAGGATGGCGATGACGAAGATATCCAGCATCGACCAGCGCCCGATCCATTCGATGAAGCGGTACATGAGGATGCGCTGCTGCGCCGACATCGGCTGGTGCCGCTGCACCGAGTACAGCAGCATGCCGATGCCCACCAGCTTGAAGGTCGGCACCAGGATGCTGGCAACGAACACCACCAGGGCGATCGGCAACATGTCGGCATGGATCAGCTCCAGCACCCCGCCCATGATGGTCGACGGCGCGCCCTTGCCGAGGAAATTGACGGTCATGATCGGCAGCACGTTGGCCGGAATATAGAGAATCGCCGCCGTGATCAGCAGGGCCCAAGTGCGGGCGATGCTGTTCGGTCGGCGGGCATGCAGGCGACCACCGCAGCGCGTGCAATGCTGTACTTCGTCTTCGCGCAGGTATTCCAGCTTGTGGCATTCCCCGCAGACGATGATGCCGGCATCAAGTGCGCGCATCGCCTTCCTCCTCTTCGCTCAGCGCATCCCATACCTGGTGCGGTGACATGGTGACCTCCAGCCAGATCTGCGCCAGCATCAGCGCGATGAAGCAGGCCAGGCCGACCCCCAGGTGCAGCTTGGCCATGTCGATCAGCTTGACGATGGAAACCAGGATGCCGAAGAGGTAGACCTCGAGCATCCCCCACTCGCGCATGTGGTGGTAGATGCGATAGCAGTAGCAGGCCAGGGGCCGCAGGGCCGGCCGCGGCATGGCGATCAGCACGAACAGCTGGCACAGCAGCTTGAGTAGCGGCACCAGCATGCTGCTCAGGAACACCACCACGGCCACGCCCTGCATGTCCGAGTGGTACAGCCCCACCACCCCGCTCCACACCGTGTCCACGGCGTGCTGGCCGAGAATGCTGAGGCTCATGATCGGCAGGAAGTTGGCCGGCACGAACAGGATCAGCGCGGTCAGTACCAGGGCCAGCGAACGGCGGCGCATCTGCGAGCGGTGCACCACCATCTCGTAGCCACAGCGGGGGCAGCAGGCCTTCTGCTCTTCCCCCACATGCGGATGGTGCATGAGCAGGTCGCACTCGTGACAAGCGATCAACTGCTCCAGTGGTGGCAGCTGTCCTCGGGTCAGGCTTTCGGATTGCACTCTCTTGCACCTCTCGACTCGGCGACCCGTCTGCAGGCCGCAGGCTAGATATTACCCGCATTGCGCAAGTTTGCCGCAGGGCCTGTAGCACGGCTTCGTGCTAGGGTGCGTACACCCCATCATTCAGAGGTTTGCGCATGCGCCTGAAACTGGCCCCGTTCGTTCTGCTCGCCCTGCTCGGCAACCCCGCGGTCGCCCATGACTACAGCGTCGGCGAGCTGCATATCGATCATCCCTGGTCACGCGCCCTGCCACCCACCGCGCCCAATGGCGCCGCCTACTTCGTGGTGCACAACAAGGGTACCGAGGGCGACCGTCTGCTCGGCGCCAGCACGCCGCTGGCCGCCACGGCCGAGCTGCATACCCATGTGCACCTGGGCGACGTGATGAAGATGCAGAAAGTCGACTCGGTGGGCGTGCCCGCCGATGGCGAGGCCCGCTTCGAGCCCGGCAGCAACCATGTCATGCTGTTCGGCCTGAAACAGCCGCTGGTGGCCGGCGAGCGCTTCCCGCTGACCCTGGAGTTCGAGAAGGCCGGCAAGGTCGAGGTGGAAGTCGCCATCGAGGCCGAGGCACCCAAGGCCGAGCACCACCACTGACGCGTGGGGCGCCTGGCGTCAGTCGCGATCCAGCAGATGGAAGCGCGGCAACGACAGGTGCCAGCGGATCGCCGCCAGGCGAGTCAGCAACACGGTCAGCATGGCTACGCCGGTATCCAGCCAGTGCGGTGTCTCCAACTCGCGCATGACGATGAACACCAGCGAGCCGAGGATGCAGGCGGTGGCGTAGATCTCCTTCTGGAAGATCAGCGGAATCTCGTTGCAGATCACATCGCGCATCACCCCACCGGCCACGCCGGTCATCACGCCCATGATCACCGCTGTGCTGTACGGCACGTTGTGCTGCAGCGCCACCTCGGTGCCGATCACGGTGAACACGGCCAGGCCGAAGGCGTCGGCGATCAACAGGCCGCGCTCGTGGATCGGCTGGGTCAGGCGCACCCAGAGCACGGTGCCGACCGCGGCGATGGAGGCGATCAGGATATAGGTGTCGTTGCGGATCCAGCTGACCGGATGGTTGTCCAGGATCAGGTCACGCAAGGTGCCGCCACCCAGCGCGGTGATCACGGCGATGACCAGCACGCCGAACAGGTCCATGGACTTGCGTCCCGCCATCAACGCGCCGGTGATGGCGAAGACGGCGACGCCGAACAGGTCGGCAAGGTAGAAAATCTGCTGCATGGCGCCTTCAGTTGCTCACGGGGGCGCGCATGGTAACAAACTCCTCGGCGGCGGTCGGGTGGATACCCAGAGTCTCGTCGAAGATGCGCTTGGTCGCCCCAGCCTTCAGCGCCACGGCCAGGCCCTGGACGATCTCGCCAGACTCCGGCCCGACCATGTGACAGCCGAGCACCTTGTCGCTCTTGGCATCGACCACCAGCTTCATCAGGGTGCGCTCCTGGCACTGGGTGAGGGTCAGTTTCATCGGCCGGAAGCGGCTCTCGAACACCTTCACTTCATGGCCCTGCTCGCGCGCCTGCTCCTCGGTCAGGCCGACGGTGGCGATGTTCGGCAGGCTGAACACGGCGGTGGGAATCAGGCTGTAGTCCAGCTTGCGATATTCCTCGGGCTTGAACAGCCGCCGCGCCACCGCCATGCCTTCGGCCAGCGCCACGGGGGTGAGCTGTACGCGGCCAATCACGTCGCCGAGGGCGAGGATCGAGGGTTCGCTGGTCTCGAACTGCTCGTTAACCTGAATAAAGCCCTTGTCGTCGAGCTTCACGCCGGTGTTTTCCAGGCCCAGGTTGTCCAGCATTGGTCGCCGCCCGGTGGCGTAGAACACGCAGTCGGTGGCCAGCTCGCGGCCGTCTTTCAGGGTGGCCAGCAGACTGCCGTCGGCCTGGCGCTCGATACGGCTGATATCGGTGTTGAACTGCAGGTCCAGCCCCTTCTTCTCCAGCTCCTCCTTGAGGTGCTTGCGCACCGCGCCGTCGAAACCGCGCAGGAACAGGTCCTTGCGGTACAGCAGCGAGGTCTGCGCGCCCAGGCCATGGAAGATCGAGGCGAACTCGACGGCGATGTAGCCACCGCCGACCACCAGTACGCGCTTGGGCAGCTGTTCGAGGAAGAATGCCTCGTTGGAGGTGATCGCCAGCTCCTTGCCAGGGATGTCGGGCACCTGCGGCCAGCCACCGGTGGCGATCAGGATGTGCCGAGCGCTGTGGCGCTGGCCGTTGATCTCCACTTCATGCGGGCCGGTCAGCCTGGCGTGGCCTTCCAGCAGGGTCACACCGCTGTTAACCAGCAGGTTGCGGTAAATGCCATTGAGGCGCTGGATCTCGCGGTTCTTGTTGGCGATCAGGGTCGGCCAGTCGAACTGCGGCTCGCCGGAACTCCAGCCGAAGCCGGCGGCCTGCTCGAAGTCGTCGGCGAAATGCGCGCCATACACCAGAAACTTCTTCGGCACGCAGCCGACGTTGACGCAGGTGCCGCCCAGGTAGCGGCTCTCGGCCACGGCCACTCTGGCACCGAAGCCGGCAGCGAAACGGGCGGCGCGCACACCGCCGGAACCGGCGCCGATCACGAACAGGTCGAATTCATAGGACATCGCAGTTCTCCTTGCAGGCGACAAGCATACCGGAGAGCCCGGGGGCTGCGTGTATGCTTGCAAATAGGACTAGACCCGCGCCGGTTCGGCCAGGAGGATCGTCATGCGCCCCGCTCTGACCCATATCGCCCTGCACGTTCCCGAGCTGCAACCCTGCGTGGATTTCTACCGCGAGTTCTGCGGTATGCAGGTGATCCACGAACGGGCCGGAAAGGGCTCGAAGATCGTCTGGATGGCCGAGCCCGGCAAGGAACACCAGTTCATCTTCGTCATCATGCCCGGCGGCGCGGATCGCCAGCTGGCAGCAGACGACTACAGCCACTTCGGCTTCGCCGTGGCCAGCCGCGAGGTCGTCGACCAGATCGCCAGACGAGCTGCCGAGGCCGGTTGCCTGGTGTGGGCGCCACGCGACGAACCCTATCCGGTCGGTTACTACTGCGGCCTGCGCGATCCGGCCGGCAACTACGTCGAGTTCAGCTACGGCCAGCCACTGGGGCCAGGCTCGGAGGCAATGCCCATCCCCTGATTCAAGCCGCCTGAAACGACAAAGCCACCCGAAGGTGGCTTTGGCTGACAGCAGCGACCTATCAGTAGGCCTTGCCGGTCTTGTACAGATTCTCGAAGCAAAAGTTGGTGGCGTCGATGTAACCCTCGGCGCCGCCGCAGTCGAAACGCTTGCCCTTGAACTTGTAGGCGATCACGCAACCGTCCTGGGCCTGCTTCATCAGGGCGTCGGTGATCTGGATCTCGCCGCCCTTGCCCGGCTCGGTCTTCTCGATCAGGTCGAAGATGTCCGGGGTGAGGATGTAGCGGCCAATGATCGCCAGGTTGGACGGCGCGTCTTCCGGCTTCGGCTTCTCGACCATGTTGTTCACGCGGAAGATGTCGTCACGAATCATCTCTCCGGCGATCACGCCGTACTTGGAGGTCTCCTCCTTCGGTACTTCCTGGATGGCGACGATGGAGCAGCGGAACTGGTTGTACAGCTTGACCATCTGCTGCAGCACGCCGTCGCCTTCGAGGTTGAAGCACAGGTCGTCAGCCAGCACCACGGCGAACGGCTCGTCACCGATCAGCGGGCGGCCGCTGAGGATGGCGTGGCCCAGGCCCTTCATCTCGATCTGACGGGTGTAGGAGAAACTGCACTCGTCGATCAGGCGACGGATACCGACCAGGTACTTTTCCTTGTCGGTGCCCTGAATCTGGTGTTCCAGCTCGTAGCTGATGTCGAAATGGTCTTCCAGCGCGCGCTTACCACGTCCGGTGACCATGGCGATCTCGCTCAGGCCTGCTTCCAGAGCCTCCTCGACGCCATACTGGATCAGCGGCTTGTTGACCACCGGCAGCATTTCCTTGGGCATGGCCTTGGTGGCTGGCAGGAAGCGAGTGCCGTAACCGGCCGCCGGGAACAGACATTTCTTGATCATGACAATCCTTGGTACTGCGAGGGGCTGAATTGCCGCGCAGTCTAATCAGGCTGAGTCGGCCTTACAATGCCCGTTGAGTGAAGAAATACCGGGGCTTGCGAATACGTTTGAAGCCAACAAAAAACCCGGCCTAGGCCGGGTTTTTTGCAGAGCTCAGCGCCAATTACTTGGCCTGGGCTTCTACTTCAGCTTCTACGCGACGGTTGACCGCGCGACCGGCTTCGGTGGCGTTGTCGGCAACCGGGCGGGACTCGCCGTAGCCAACCGAACCAACGCGCTCGGAGCCTACACCGTACTGGTTGACCAGTACTTCACGAACGGCGTTGGCACGACGCTCGGACAGCTTCTGGTTGTAGGCGTCGGTGCCGACGGAGTCGGTGTGGCCTTCAACGGTGGTGTTGGTCTGCGGGTACTGGTTCATGAAGTCGGCCAGGTTCTTGATGTCGCCGTAGCTTTCTTCTTTGACCTTGGACTTGTCGAAGTCGAACTTCACGTCCAGCTCAACACGAACGGTCTCGGCCGGTTCCGGAGTCGGAGCGACTTCGGCAACTGGCTCGGCAACCGGCTCGGCAACCGGGGCCGGCTTGGAGCCGCCACCGAAGTTCAGGCCGATACCAACGCTCGGGGCCCACTCGGTGTCGCCCTGGTCGATGTTGTACTGAGCTTCAACGCCAGCGCGGGCGTAGAAGTTCTCGGTGAAGTAGTACTTGGCACCACCGCCCAGGTTGGCGAAGGTGGAGCCGTTGCGACCGCTACGGCCATTTTGGCCGATGCTCTGGTCGGAGAAGCCGGCGGAGACGTACGGACGCAGGCTGTCGGCCGAAGTGTTGAAGTGGTACAGAGCATCCAGGGCGGTGTTGGAGCCCTTGATGTTGCGGCCGTCTTCGGCACGAGCGTTGTGCACTTCGTCGTAACCCAGGCGCAGCTCGACATCATCGGTCAGGAAGTAACCAATGGAGCCACCGAACAGGTTGCCATCGTTCTTGAAATCGCGAGCTTCATCGAAGTACTGCTTCTTGGCGAAGCCTTCGATTTCAACAGCGCCCTGGCCTTGAGCCAGTGCATTCAGCGAAGTGGCGGCAACCAGAGTACCGATGACGGCGCCCAAGGTATTTTTCAGTTTCATCCGTAAATCCCCATCAAAAGACGATTAATAGTTGCCCGGCCCGAACGACCGAGAACAACATGGCGGCGATTGTAACAAAACTACACACTGCTGTGTGGTGATATTTCGCGCACACTGCGCGTAAGAGGCTGTTCAGCTAATTAAGTTTCACTGACATTGCCGAATTTTTCGCGCAGGCGGTCAAGCGCGCGCTTGTAGCGCATCTTGGTGGCGCTGAGTCCCATGTGCATGATGTCGGCGATTTCCTGGAACTCCAGTTCCGCAACAAAACGCAATACCAGGATTTCCCGGTCAATCGGATTGACGTGCACCAACCAGCGATCTAGGCCGCCCTTCTCTTCCAGCTTGGGCGCCTTCTCTTCGGAAGCCTCTTCCAGTGGATCGAGACTCAATGCGTCGAGCAGGCGGCGTTTGCGCCGCTCCTTGCGGTACTGGGTAATGCACTCGTTATAAGTGATGCTATATAGCCATGTCTTGAACTTGGACTTACCTTCGAAGTTCTTCAGTCCATAGAGAACTTTCAGCATAACTTCCTGGCAGACGTCATCGGCATCGCGCTCGTTACCGAGGTAACGAGCACAGACATTGAACAGCGTACGCTGGTAACGCCGCATCAACTCTTCGTAAGCACGAGTGACGTGGAACAGCTCGACATGCGCACGCTGCACCAGCTCCTCGTCCGAGAGCTCGCGTGGGTCGTACCGCGTGGGAAGCGATTGGGCCTTGTTCAAAACAACTCGTGCCGACAGTCAGGTCAGAAGGCAGCGCCAGAGCGCAACGCGAGAAGCGCTGGACGCATACATTAGCAGGGATTGGCGCGTCAGCGGCTGCTGACGCGTTGCTCGAGCAGGGTACGGTTGGCCACCGAAACCAGCTCACCCTCTTCGGTGAGCAGCACGGTCTTCACGGTACCGATCTCCTCGATCTGGCCTTCGACATCGCCGACCTTCACTTGTTGCCCGACCTCATAGAGTTCGCGCACATAGATGCCGGCCAGGATCTGTCCGGCGATTTCGCGGCTGCCCAGGCCGAGCGCCAGGGCGACGGCCAGGCCCACGGAAATCAGCACGATGGCGATCACGTTGTTCAGCAGGTCGGTCTTCACCTCCAGCTGGCCGATGGCGACCGAGATGCTGATGATGATCACCAGACCCTGGGCGATGCGACCGAGGCCGGCGGCATAATCCAGGCCCACTCCTTCGGCGGCGCCGCGCACGATGCCGCTGACCAGCTGCGCCAGCAGCACGCCCGAGAGCATCACCACGGCAGCGCCCAGCACCTTCGGCAAGTAGAGCGCCAGCACATCGAGGGTGGCGGACACGCGGTCCAGCCCCAGGGACTCGGCGGCGGAGACCAGGAAGATCAGTAGAACGAACCAGTAGACGATCTTGCCGATCAGGGTCGATACCGGCACCTGAATGCCAACCTTGGAAAGCATCTTGTTCAGGCCGGTGCCTGCCATCAGGCGATCCAGGCCCAGCTTGGCCAACAGCTTGGACAGCAGGGTATCGAGCAGTTTGGCCACCACGAAACCGAGCAGCACCACTACCAGAGCGCCGAAGAAACGAGGGATGAAGCCCGCGACGGGAGCCCATACCGAGCTCATGGCGTTAACGAGACTTTGAGTCCAGGGATCGAATTCCATATTCAGTCAGCCTTGTCTGCGGAGCGGGTACGGCGGGAAACCGGTGCCACGTGAGCGGAACCGTTGTTGAGAGCGATCATGATGGCCTCAAGGCCTCGCCCCATGAGACCAAAGAGATCGCCGGCCCCAACCTGGCGGTTGGCAGTCTTCAGCACACGGCCGAGGGTCGCGTCATCATCGTGGTCACCGGGCTGCGACTTGAGCAGATCGCGCAGGGACTCTTCAAAAGGATCGTACATGCCTACCTCGCATGGATTTGTTGCCTAGACGTGGCGACCTGGGCGCAAGTCACATCTAGAGCCAGCGCAGCCGGCGGAACACCCACCACTGCAGCGCGCCGACACTGGCAAGAATGGCGCAGATCAGTAGGAAACCATATTTGCTCTCGGCCCCCGGGATGCCGCCGACATTGATGCCGAGCAGGCCGGTGAGAAAGCTCATGGGCAGGAAGAACACGGTGGTCACGCCGAGCAGGTACATGGCGCGATTCATCTTCTCGCTCATGCGTCGGTGCTCGGACTCCAGTACCAGCCCTACCCGCTCGCGAATCATCTCCAGCTCTTCCAGGTAGCGGGTCAGCCGGTTGTTCAGCTCGTTCCACTGGTCGCCATCGCCATAACCGTTGCGCGTCAGCTGGGCATAGATGTCCCGCTGGGGAGCCAGGAAGCGGCGCAGGCCGGCGGCGCGGCGGCGCACATGCAGCACCACGCCGTGATCAGGCATGAAGCGCTCGTCGCTGTCGAGGCGTTCCTCCTGCCCCTCCAACTGGTCGGACAGGCCGTCGATCAGCCCGTCGACCTTGTCGGTGAGGTAGTGCGCCAGCTGCAACACCAGCTCGGTGCTGTCGCGCGGGCCCTGGCCCTGTTCCAGCAGGGCGATCAGCTCTTCGGTGGCGCGCAGAGGGCGCAGGCGCAGGGATATCACCCGGCGAGCACCGGCGAAGATGCGTACCGAGACCATGTCTTCGGGATCAGCCCCGGGATTCAGATTGACGCCGCGCAGGAACAGCAGCAGCTCATGCTCGGGCAGCGTCAGCAGGCGCGGCCGGGTGTTTTCCTCCAGCAGCAGATCGCAGCTGAATTCGCTGAGGCCGCTGTGCTCGCGCAGCCAGGCGCGGGTTTGCGGATGGCCTCTGTCCCAGTGCAGCCAGAGGCTCTCCTGCTCGGCGAGCTGCAGGCCCTCCAGCTGGTCCCACTCCAGGCTGCGCGCGCCACCCCGGCCGTCAAGGACGAAGGCGTGCACCAGCCCCCACTGCAGATTGTCTTTCTCGTACATCCCTGCGCTCACTGTCGCCACCGGGAGCCCACCAGTGCGGGCTCCGCGAGGCTTATTCCGGCATCTTCAGCGGTTCGGGGGAAACGATCACGCCGTTGTTGTCCGCGTAGACATAGTGGCCCGGCTTGAAGGTCACGCCGCCGAAGGTCACGGCCACGTTGAGATCGCCGATGTTGCGCTTGTCGGTCTTCATCGGGTGGCTGGCCAGCGCCTGCACGCCCAGGTCGGTCTGCGCCAGCACGTCGACGTCGCGCACGCAACCGTAGATCACCATGCCTTCCCAGCCATTCTTCGCGGCTTTCTCGGCGATCATGTCGCCCAGCAGCGCACGGCGCAGGGAACCGCCGCCATCGACCACCAGCACCTTGCCCTTGCCCGGTTGATCGGCCTGGGATTTGACCAGCGAGTTGTCCTCGTGGCACTTGACGGTGACGATCTCGCCGCCGAAGGAATCGCGGCCACCGAAGTTGGCAAACATCGGCTCGACCACCTGCACCAGCTCCGGGTAGGCGTCGCAGAGATCGGGGGTGACGTATTGCATGGGGATGCTCCTATCAGTTGAAACTCAGAGTAGGCAGCGCCTGGATTGTTCGGCCGCTGCGCGGCAGCGACGGCGGCGAATCGTGACCAAACCGGCGGATTTCGTCACATCTTAGCCGCATGCCAGAGCGCTTGTAACCTCAATCCTGCTGCTTTTCCGCCGGCAACCGCAGTTCGCGCAGCCATTGCTCGACCAGGGGCCAGACCTCCGCCTGCGCCTCCTTGCTGACCAGCATTTCGACATGGCCGAAATCGCTGGAAAAGCCTTTCTCCTTGCCCAGCAGCAGGAAGCTGCGCGGCGCGGCAACGAACTGCTCGTACAGCTTGCGGCACGCCCAGGTCGGGTCCTGCAGGTCGCCGGCGGCACTGACCGCCAGCAGCGGCACCTGCACATCGGCCATGCCCGCCCACCAGTCGCGCTCGGAGTCGCCGAAACGGCCGAACAGGCGGTGCCAGCGCAGACTCTCCAGCGCCAGGCCGATCGGCTCGTCCTCGGGACCACGCTTGAAGCGCGCGCCGGAGATATGGTGGAAGCCCTTGAGCAGCAGACGGCTACCCCACTCCACCGGCGGCACCTTGAGCGGCCAGTAGATGCGACTGATCTGCGCGCCGAACAACGCCGCCGATGCCGCGTCCTCAGCGTTCAGATAGCCTCCACCCAGCGCGGCGGCCAGGGTCGTGCCGCCCAGGGAATGGCCGACCCAATGCGGCACGCGGCCACTCTGCTCGCGCACGAAGGCGGCGATGGCCGGCAGGTCGTAGCGCGCGTAGTCGGCCACCGTGTTGTGCTTGTAGGCCTGGTTGCGCGGCGACAGGCCGTGGCCACGCATCTCGGCGATCCACACATCGAAGCCGGCGCGCGCCAGGTGCGGCCCCAGGCCGATGCCACGCGGCGAATACCAGAAGCGCCGATTGGAAAAGCTGCCATGCAACAGGATCACCGGCTCTCCGCGGTGCTCCCGATCGGCCAAGCCCAGGCGGGTCAGCGCCAGCTCGACGGAGAAGTCCGGCGAGTTGCCGGGCTTCAGGCGATAGACGTCTTCGCTCAGATCACCGCGCAACTCGGCACTGATCAGGGCGACGGGGAACAATTCACTACTGCTTTGCATACTGCTTCTTGCACGAGAAATGGCGGGAGCGATCTTTGGCCGCGCCCCGGGACAGCAGCCCCGAGCCTATATGCCATACACAAAAAAGGGCGGGATCGCTCCCGCCCTTCTGGGATGACGATTGAATCAGCCTTGCTGGCCTTCGGCCAGGAAGAACCAGGTATCCAGCACCGAGTCCGGGTTCAGCGACACGCTCTCGATGCCCTGCTCCATCAGCCACTTGGCCAGATCCGGGTGGTCCGACGGACCCTGACCGCAAATGCCGATGTACTTGCCAGCCTTGTTGCAGGCCTGGATGGCGTTGGCCAGCAGCTTCTTGACCGCCGGGTTACGCTCGTCGAACAGGTGGGCGACGATGCCGGAATCACGGTCCAGGCCCAGGGTCAGCTGGGTCAGGTCGTTGGAGCCGATGGAGAAGCCGTCGAAGAACTCGAGGAACTCGTCGGCCAGCAGGGCGTTGGACGGCAGCTCGCACATCATGATGACCTTCAGGCCATTCTGGCCGCGGGCCAGGCCGTTGCTGGCCAGCAGCTCGACCACCTGCGACGCCTCCCCCAGGGTACGCACGAAGGGCACCATGATCTCGACGTTGGTCAGGCCCATCTCGTTGCGCACTTTCTTCAGCGCGCGGCACTCCAGCTCGAAGCAGTCGCGGAAGCTCTCGCTGATGTAGCGCGAGGCGCCACGGAAGCCGAGCATCGGGTTCTCTTCTTCCGGCTCGTACAGCTTGCCGCCGATCAGGTTGGCGTATTCGTTGGACTTGAAGTCGGACAAGCGCACGATGACCTTCTTCGGCCAGAAGGCTGCGGCCAGGGTGCTGATGCCCTCGACCAGCTTCTCGACATAGAAGCCGACCGGGTCGTCGTAGCCGGCGATGCGCTTCTCGACGCTGTCCTTGATCTCGGTCGGCAGGCCGGCAAAGTTCAGCAGTGCCTTGGGGTGCACGCCGATCATGCGGTTGATGATGAACTCGAGACGGGCCAGGCCCACGCCCTCGTTGGGCAGCTGGGCGAAGTCGAAGGCGCGATCCGGGTTGCCGACGTTCATCATGATCTTGAACGGCAGGTCGGGCATGGCGTCGACCGAGTTCTTGCGAATGTCGAAGCCCAGCTCGCCTTCGAAGATGAAGCCGGTGTCGCCCTCGGCGCAGGAAACGGTCACGCCCTGGCCATCCTGCAGCACCTGGGTGGCATTGCCGCAACCGACCACGGCCGGGATGCCCAGTTCACGGGCGATGATCGCCGCGTGGCAGGTACGCCCGCCACGGTTGGTGACAATGGCGCTGGCGCGCTTCATCACCGGCTCCCAGTCCGGATCGGTCATGTCGGAGACCAGCACGTCGCCCGGTTGCACCTTGTCCATTTCGGACACGTCGTGGATCACCCGCACGCGACCGGCGCCGATGCGCTGGCCGATGGCGCGGCCTTCCACCAGGACCTTGCCCTTCTCTTTCAGCAGGTAGCGCTCCATCACGGTGGCGCTGGCACGGCTCTTCACGGTTTCCGGACGGGCCTGGACGATGTACAGCTTGCCGTCGTCGCCATCCTTGGCCCACTCGATGTCCATCGGGCGACCGTAGTGTTTTTCGATGATCAGCGCCTGCTTGGCCAGCTCGCTGACTTCGGCGTCGGTGATGCAGAAGCGCGCGCGCTCGGCGCGGTCGACCTCGACAGTCTTGACCGAGCGACCGGCCTTGGCCTCTTCGCCGTAGACCATCTTGATCGCCTTGCTGCCCAGGTTGCGACGCAGGATGGCCGGGCGGCCGGCTTCCAGGGTCTGCTTGTGCACGTAGAACTCGTCGGGGTTCACCGCGCCCTGCACCACGGTCTCGCCGAGGCCGTAGGCGCCGGTGATGAACACCACGTCACGGAAGCCGGACTCGGTGTCCAGGGTGAACATCACGCCGGCTGTGCCGGTTTCCGAGCGGACCATGCGCTGCACTCCGGCGGACAGGGCGACCAGCTTGTGGTCGAAGCCCTGGTGCACGCGGTAGGCGATGGCGCGGTCGTTGAACAGGGAGGCGAAGACTTCCTTGGCCGCGCGGATCACGTTGTCCACGCCGCGGATGTTGAGGAAGGTTTCTTGCTGGCCGGCGAAGGAGGCATCCGGCAGGTCTTCGGCGGTGGCGGAGGAACGCACGGCGACGGCCATGTTGTCGTTGCCGGCGGACATCTCGGCGAAGGCCGTGCGGATCTGCGCATCCAGCTGGGCCGGGAACTCGGCGTCCATCACCCACTGGCGGATCTGCGCGCCAGTCTTGGCCAGGGCGTTGACGTCATCCACGTCCAGCGCATCGAGGGCGGCGTGGATGCGGTCGTTCAGGCCGCTTTGTTCGAGAAAGTCACGGTAGGCCTGGGCGGTAGTGGCGAAACCACCCGGAACAGAGACGCCGGCGCCAGCCAGGTTGCTGATCATTTCGCCCAGGGATGCGTTTTTGCCCCCTACATGCTCCACATCGTGGACGCCGAGCTTATCGAGGGAAATTACGTACTCAACCAAGGTGAACTCTCCACTGTACGTGGCAGAGCCGGTGCAGCGCCGCCGCAGCCTGGCTTTGCCTCAAGGAAATAAGTCACAATGCCGGCCAGTACGGGCCCGGCAAAGGGGGCCTATGATAGCCAAGAATCGTTCCTGACTTAAGGCCTCCGCCATCAATGAAACGAACCGCATTCTTCATTTCCGACGGCACCGGCATCACCGCGGAAACCCTCGGGCAAAGTCTGTTGGCACAATTCGAGGCCATCAGCTTCACCAAGCTCACACGCCCCTATATAGACAGCGTGGAGAAGGCGCGGGCCATGGTACAGCAAATCAACAATGCTGCCGAGAAAGACGGCGCCCGGCCGATCATCTTCGACACCGTGGTTAACCAGGAAATCCGTGACGTCCTGGGCCAGTCCGACGGCTTCATGATCGACATCTTTTCCACCTTCCTCGCGCCGCTGGAAGCCGAGCTGAGCGAGCACTCCTCGTACTCGGTCGGCAAGTCCCACTCCATCGCCAGCAACACCAACTACATGGAGCGCATCGAGGCGGTCAACTTCGCCCTGGATAACGACGACGGTGCCCGCACCCACTACTACGACAAGGCCGATCTGATTCTGATCGGTGTTTCTCGCTGCGGTAAGACACCTACCTGCCTGTACATGGCCATGCAGTTCGGCATCCGCGCCGCCAACTACCCGCTGACCGAAGAAGACATGGAGCGCCTGCAGCTGCCGGCGGCCCTCAAGCCCTACAAGCACAAGCTGTTCGGCCTGACCATCGACCCGGACCGGCTCACCGCGATTCGCCATGAGCGCAAGCCCAACAGCCGCTATGCCAGCTACGCCCAGTGCGAGTTTGAGGTGCGCGAGGTGGAAAACCTGCTGCGCCGCGAGAACATCAACTTCATCAACTCCACCCATTTCTCGGTCGAGGAAATCTCGGCCAAGATCCTGGTGGAAAAAGGCGTCGAACGCCGCCTCAAGTAACCCACGCCTCGGTGACCGTCATGACCCTGATGGACGCAGTACTGTTTGCCCCGATCGCCGCGCTGATATCGCTCGGCCCTGGCCCCAACAACTTCTGCGCCCTCAACAACGGCATCAACTACGGCGTCCGCGCGGCCATCCTGGCCACCTTCGGGCGCCTGGTCTCCTACGCGATCTTCCTGTTCATCTCCGCGGTCGGCCTCGGTGCCATGCTGCTGGCCTCGGAGACCGCCTTCACCATCATCAAGTGGGTCGGCGCCCTCTACCTCGTCTATCTGGGCATCAAGACCTGGCGCAGCACCGAGTTCAGCGGCCTGCAGCCCAGCGACGGCGAACTGGTCGAACGTACGCCGGTACAACCACCGATCGGCAAGCTGATGCTCAACGAGTTCCTGGTCGGCATTAGCAACCCCAAGGCCATCCTGCTGTTCGCGGCGATCTTCCCGCAGTTCATCAAGCCGGATCAGCCGACGGCCGAGCAGTTCCTCTACCTCGGCACCACTTACCTGTTGGCCGAACTGTGCGTCGGCTCCACCGCCTACGCCCTGTTCGGCATGCAGATTCGCCGCCTGGTGCGTAGCCGCAAGGGTGTCAGCCGCCTGAACAAGAGCACCGGCGCCTTCTTCGTCGGCGCCGGCGGCCTGATGTTGGGCGTCAATAACCACTGACTCCGGCGGGCGTTTCCTAGAAGGAATCGCTCGGCACTCGCACCCAGCCCTCCATCAGAATGCGCGCACTGCGGCTCATGATCGCCTTGGTCACCGTCCATTCGCCGTCGACCAGCCTGGCTTCGGCGCCGACCCGCAGGGTGCCGGACGGATGACCGAAACGCACCGCCTCGCGCTCGCCACCACCGGCAGCCAGGTTGACCAGGGTGCCGGGGATGGCAGCCGCGGTGCCGATCGCCACGGCGCAGGTCCCCATCATCGCGTGGTGCAGCTTGCCCATGGACAGCGCGCGCACCAGCAGATCGACCTCGCCAGCCTCGACCGTCTTGCCGCTCGATGCCTTGTAGCTCTTGGGCTGGCTGACAAAGGCGATCTTCGGCGTGTGCTGGCGGGTCGCCGCCTCTTCCGCCGTTTTGATCAGCCCCATACGCAGCGCTCCGGCCACGCGAATCTGCTCGAAGCGCGCCAGCTGCTGCGGATCACCATTGATGGCCTCGCGTAGCTCGGTGCCCTGGTAGCCGATGTCCTCGGCATTGACGAACACGGTCGGAATGCCGGCAGTGATCATGGTCGCCTTGAAAGTACCGACGCCCGGCACCTCCAGTTCGTCGACCAGATTGCCGGTGGGGAACATCGAGCCGCCCTCCTCGCCATCGTCGGACGGGTCGAGGAACTCCAGCACGATCTCCGCCGCCGGGAAGGTCACACCGTCCAGCTCGAAGTCGCCGGTTTCCTGCACCTGGCCGTTGCTGACCGGTACGTGGGCGATGATGGTTTTCTGGATATTGGCCTGCCAGATACGCACCACGCACACTCCGTTATCCGGAATGCGCGCCGGATCGACCAGCCCGGCATGGATGGCAAAGGCACCGGCACCGGTGGACAGGTTGCCGCAGTTGCCGCTCCAGTCGACGAAGGCCTTGTCGATGGAGACCTGGCCATAGAGGTAGTCGACGTCATGCTCTGGCTGACTGCTTTTCGACAGGATCACGCACTTGGAGGTCGAGGACGTCGCCCCGCCCATGCCGTCGATATGCGCGGAGTACGGGTCCGGGCTACCGATCACGCGCATGAACAGCTGGTCGCGGGCCGCGCCCGGGACCTGGCAGCTTGGCGGTAGGTCCTGCAGGCGGAAGAACACGCCCTTGCTGGTGCCGCCACGCATGTAGGTGGCGGGGATTTTGATCTGGGGTTGATGAGCCATGGTCGCGTCCTGAAATGCTGAGGCCGCCCTTCTCCCCATGGGAGAAGGTGCCCGGAGGGCGGATGAGGGAGACCGCCTCCCTCACCCCAGCCCTCTCCCCAAGGGAGAGGGAGTAAGTGCCGACCTCAGCCGGCGGTGGACTCAAGGAAGTCCTGGGCAAAGCGCTGCAGCACGCCGCCGGCCTTGTACACATGGACTTCGGCGGCGGTATCCAGGCGGCAGGTCACCGGCACCTTGATCACCTCACCATTGCGGCGATTGACCACCAGGGTCAGGTCGCAGCGCGGCGATACCTCGCCCTGGATGTCATAGGTCTCGGTGCCGTCGAGGCCGAGGGTCAGGCGGGTGGTGCCCGGCTTGAACTCGACCGGAAGCACGCCCATGCCCACCAGGTTGGTGCGGTGGATACGCTCGAAGCCTTCGGCGGCGATTACCTCCACGCCGGCCAGGCGTACGCCCTTGGCCGCCCAGTCACGGGACGAGCCCTGGCCGTAGTCGGCGCCGGCGACGATGATCAGGTTCTGCTTGCGGTTCATGTAGGTTTCGATCGCTTCCCACATGCGCATGACCTTGCCTTCCGGCTCGACGCGGGCCAGCGAACCCTTCTTCACCGCACCGTCGACCACGGCCATCTCGTTGACCAGCTGCGGGTTGGCGAAGGTGGCGCGCTGGGCGGTCAGGTGGTCACCGCGGTGGGTGGCGTAGGAGTTGAAGTCCTCCTCCGGCAGGCCCATCTTCGCCAGGTATTCGCCAGCCGCCGAGTCCAACAGGATGGCGTTCGACGGGGACAGGTGATCGGTGGTGATGTTGTCCGGCAGGATCGCCAGCGGCAGCATGCCCTTGAGCGTGCGTTCGCCGGCCAGGGCGCCTTCCCAGTACGGCGGACGGCGGATGTAGGTGGACATCGGGCGCCAGTCGTACAGCGGGCTCTCGGCTTCCTTGACGGTGCCCAGATCGAACATCGGGATGTAGATCTGTTTGAACTGCTCCGGCTTCACCGAGGCGGCCACTATGGCGTCGATCTCCTCGTCGCTCGGCCACAGGTCCTTCAGGGTGATCGGCTTGCCGCTCGCATCAAAGCCCAGCACGTCCTGCTCGATATCGAAGCGCACGGTACCGGCGATGGCGTAGGCCACCACCAGCGGCGGCGATGCCAGGAAGGCCTGCTTGGCGTAGGGGTGGATACGCCCGTCGAAGTTGCGGTTGCCCGACAGCACTGCGGTGGCGTACAGGTCGCGGTCGATGATTTCCTGCTGGATCACCGGGTCCAGCGCGCCGGACATGCCGTTACAGGTAGTGCAGGCGTAGGCGACGATGCCGAAGCCGAGCTTCTCCAGCTCAGGCAGCAGGCCGGCTTCTTCCAGGTACAGCTTGGCGACCTTGGAACCAGGAGCGAACGAGCTCTTCACCCAGGGCTTGCGCACCAGGCCCAGCTCGTTGGCCTTCTTCGCCAGCAGGCCGGCGGCTACCACGTTGCGCGGGTTGGAGGTGTTGGTGCAGCTGGTGATGGCGGCAATGATCACCGCGCCATCCGGCAGCTGACCGGCCGCTTCTTCGGCCTTGGCCGCCGCCAGCTGCGCTTCGCCTGCGATGCCGCGCTCCTGCAGAGCCGAAGTCGGCAGGCGCTTGTGCGGGTTGCTCGGGCCGGCCATGTTGCGCACCACGGTGGACAGATCGAAGCTCAGCACCCGCTCGTACTCGGCGGTGACCAGCGCATCGGCCCACAGGCCGGTGAGCTTGGCGTACTGCTCGACCAGCGCCACCTGCTCCGGCTCGCGACCGGTCAGCTTGAGGTAGTCGATGGTCTGCTGGTCGATGTAGAACATCGCCGCAGTCGCGCCGTATTCCGGGCACATGTTGGAGATGGTCGCGCGGTCGCCGATCGACAGGCTGTCCGCACCCTCGCCGAAGAACTCGACATAGGCGCCGACCACGCGCTCCTTGCGCAGGAACTCGGTGATGGCCAGCACGATGTCGGTGGCAGTGATACCCGGCTGGCGCTTGCCGGTGAGCTCTACGCCGACGATGTCGGGCAGGCGCATCATCGACGGCAGGCCCAGCATCACGGTCTCGGCTTCCAGGCCGCCGACGCCGATGGCGATCACGCCCAGGGCATCCACGTGCGGGGTGTGCGAGTCGGTGCCGACGCAGGTATCCGGGAAGGCCACGCCGCCGCGCGCCTGGATCACCGGGCTCATTTTCTCCAGGTTGATCTGGTGCATGATGCCGTTGCCGGCGGGGATCACGTCGACGTTTTTAAAGGCCGTTTTCGTCCACTCGATAAAGTGGAAGCGGTCCTCGTTGCGGCGCTCTTCCACGGCACGGTTCTTCTCGAACGCATCCGGGTCGAAGCCACCGAATTCCACGGCCAGAGAGTGGTCGACGATCAGCTGGGTCGGCACCACCGGGTTGACCTTGGAAGGATCACCGCCCTTCTCGGCAATGGCATCACGCAGGCCGGCCAGGTCGACCAGCGCGGTCTGGCCGAGGATGTCGTGGCACACCACGCGCGCCGGGTACCAGGGGAAGTCGAGGTCGCGCTTGCGTTCGATCAGCTGCTTGAGCGAATCGGTCAGCGCCTCCGGCTCGCAGCGGCGTACCAGCTGCTCGGCCAGCACGCGGGAGGTGTAGGGCAGCTTGGCGTAGGCGCCTGGCTCGATGGCGTCGACCGCTTCGCGGGTGTCGAAATAGTCCAGCGCGGTGCCGGGCAGGGATTTGCGGTATTGGCTGTTCATCGCGCTACTCATTATTTGCGGTCCTTGAGCGGCACGAACTTCAGGTCTTCCGGGCCGGTGTAGTTGGCGCTCGGGCGGATGATCTTGCCGTCGATACGTTGCTCGATGACGTGGCTGGACCAGCCGGATGTGCGGGCGATGACGAACAGCGGGGTGAACATGGCGGTGGGCACGCCCATCATGTGGTAGCTGACGGCACTGAACCAATCGAGGTTGGGGAACATCTTTTTGATTTCCCACATCACGCTTTCCAGGCGCTCGGCGATGTCGAACATCTTGGTGTTGGACTGCTCAAGCGACAGCTCGCGTGCCACTTCCTTGATCACCTTGTTGCGTGGGTCGCTGACGGTGTAGACCGGGTGGCCGAAGCCGATCACCACTTCCTTTTTCTCGACACGGGCGCGGATGTCGGCCTCGGCCTCGTCCGGGTTGTCGTAGCGCTTCTGGATCTCGAAGGCCACTTCGTTGGCACCGCCATGTTTTGGGCCGCGCAGGGCGCCGATGGCGCCGGCGATGCAGGAGTACATGTCGGAGCCGGTGCCGGCGATCACCCGCGAGGTGAAGGTGGAGGCGTTGAACTCGTGCTCGGCGTACAGGTTGAGCGAGGTGTGCATGGCGCGCACCCAGGACTCGCGCGGCTTCTCGCCATGCAGCAGGTGCAGGAAGTGGCCGCCGATGGAGTCGTCGTCGGTTTCCACGTCGATGCGCTTGCCGTTGTGGCTGAAGTGGTACCAGTACAGCAGCGCCGAACCCAGGGAGGCCATCAGCTTGTCGGCGATGTCGCGGGCGCCCGGATGGTTGTGGTCTTCCTTTTCCGGCGACACGCAGCCCAGCACGGACACGGCGGTGCGCATCACGTCCATCGGGTGGGCGGACGGCGGCAGCTGCTCCAGGGACGCCTTGAGCGCCGCCGGGATGCCGCGCAGGGCCTTGAGCTTGGTTTTATAGGCGGTCAGCTCGGCGACGTTGGGCAGCTTGCCGTGGACCAGCAGATGAGCGATTTCCTCGAACTCGCAGCGGTTGGCGAAATCGAGCACGTCATAGCCGCGGTAGTGCAGGTCGTTGCCGGTGCGGCCGACGGTGCACAAGGCGGTGTTGCCGGCGGCGGTGCCGCTCAGGGCGACGGACTTCTTCGGCTTGAAGCCTGGCGTGGTGGTGTCTACGGAAGCGCTCATCGCTCTCTCCTCATCTGAATCCGGTAGTACTGCTTATTGTTGTGGCAGGCCGCGTGCGGCCTGCGGGCCGGTCACTTCTTGCCGGCGGCGAACAGCGCGTCGAGCTTCTGCTCGAAGGCGTGGTAGCCGATGCGGTCGTACAGCTCGGCGCGAGTCTGCATCAGCTCGATGACGTCTTTCTGATGACCGTTCTGGCGGATCGAGGTGTAGACACTTTCCGCCGCCTTGTTGGCAGCGCGGAAGGCGGACAGCGGGTACAACTGGATGGCCACGCCGACCGAGGCCAGCTCGTCGCGGGTGAACAGCGGAGTGGCGCCGAACTCGGTGATGTTGGCCAGCACCGGCACGTTCAGCGCGTCGACGAAGCGCTTGTAGGTCGGCAGGTCGTAGGCAGCCTCGGCGAAGATGCCGTCGGCGCCGGCCTCGACGTAGGCCTGGCAGCGCTCGATGGCTGCGTCCACCCCCTCGGCCTGGATCGCGTCGGTGCGGGCGATCAGGAAGAAGTTCGGGTCGGTCTTGGCATCGGCGGCGGCTTTCACGCGGTCGGCCATCTCCTCGGTGGAGACGATTTCCTTGCCCGGGCGGTGACCGCAGCGCTTGGCGCCGACCTGGTCCTCGATATGGGCGGCGGCGGCGCCGGCCTTGATCAGGTTCTTGATGGTGCGCTCGATGTTGAAGGCGCTGGGACCGAAGCCGGTGTCGATATCCACCAGCAGCGGCAGGTCGCAGACATCGGTGATGCGGCGTACGTCGGTGAGCACGTCGTCCAGGGTGTTGATACCCAGGTCCGGCAGGCCCAGGGAACCAGCGGCGACACCGCCACCGGACAGGTAGATGGCCTGGAAGCCGGCACGCTTGGCCAGCAGCGCGTGGTTGGCGTTGATCGCGCCGATCACCTGCAGTGGCTGCTCGGCAGCGATGGCATCGCGGAAGCGCTGGCCGGGGGTTCTTGCACTCATGACTCACCTCGTGTTTTGGACGGGTTGGCGAGCGCTTCCTGGTAGTGGCGCTCGATATTGCGCTTGGATGCACCGATGTGACGGCGCATCAGCAGTTCGGCCAGTTCGCCGTCACGTTCGGCGATGGCATCGAGAATGCGGTGGTGTTCGGCAAAGGCATGCCGTGGGCGATTGGGCGTGGCCGAGAACTGCAGGCGATACATGCGCACCAGCTGGTACAGCTCGCCGCAGAGCATCTGCGCCAGGGTCTTGTTGCCGCTGCCCTGGATGATCCGGTAGTGGAAGTCGAAGTCGCCTTCCTGCTGGTAGTAGCCGACGCCGGCCTTGAAGGCCGCGTCCTGCTCGTGCAGGTCGAGCACCCGGCGCAGCTCGTCGATCTCGCCCTGGGTCATGCGCTCGGCCGCCAGGCGGCAGGCCATGCCTTCGAGGGATTCGCGGATTTCGTACAGCTCGATCAGCTCGGCATGGCTCAGCGACACCACCCGCGCGCCCACATGAGGTACGCGCACCAGCAGGCGCTGGCCTTCCAGGCGATGGATCGCCTCGCGCAACGGACCGCGACTGATGCCGTAGGTGCGCGCCAGCTCCGGCTCGGAGATCTTGCTGCCCGGCGGGATCTCGCCCTGCACGATGGCCGCCTGGATGCGGCGAAACACGTGCTCGGCCAGGGTTTCCGAGTCGTGCTGGTCGCTGCTGGGGACTTCGAGAGCGTCGAGCATTATTGTCAACACAATTGGCTTTTGTTGCGGCAAAACTATGCCTCAAGCCGGATAGTGTCAACACTTTAAAATACGATTGTCGACAATCTGCGCGACAGGCGAAACGCCTCGCAACCGTGCAATCAACCTGCAGAAACGCTCATAAGCGGCTGTCGCAGCAGAAAAACCCCATGTTAGAATGCCGCCCGCATGAGCCGGCCCAGGCCATTTGTACGCCTGCTAGACTTCACCAGCCGGCTTTGCGCCCTGCCGCCGCCCCGACGACGCGACCGATAAAGGATTTATGCGACTTCAGTCTCTCGCCATCCTCCTCAGCTGCAGCCTGCTACCCGGCCTGAGTCTCGCCGCCGAAAAGACCGTCTATGGCCTGAACGAATACGTCAGCCTGGCCGATCTCGACCTGCAGGTCGCCGCCAAGCTGGATACCGGCGCCAAGACCGCCTCCCTCAGCGCCCGTGATATCGAACGATTCAAACGTGACGGCGAGACCTGGGTGCGCTTCTATCTGGCTATCGATGAAGCACACGAACACGCGATCGAACGACCGCTGGCACGCATCAGCAAGATCAAACGCCGCGCCGGCGACTTCGATCCCGAGGAAGGCAAGACCTACACCGCCCGCCCGGTGATCGAATTGCAGGTGTGCATGGGCAAGGCCCGCCGCACCATCGAAGTGAACCTGACCGACCGCAGCGCCTTCCAATACCCGCTGCTGATTGGCTCCGAAGCGCTCAAGCGCCTGGATGCCATGGTCGACCCCAGTCTTAAATATGCTGCCGGCAAGCCCGGCTGTACCCCTGACGCAAACTCTGCCGAGTAACCCACATGCGCTCTCTTACCCTGCATCTGAAAGTCCTTATCACCCTCCTGGTGACAGTGGGCGTTCTGGTCACGGCCTACCAGATCTTCATTCTCGGCATCCCGGTGACCGAGGACGAGACCGACGACCTGTGGAACATCGACGCCAAGGTCGAGTTCCAGGCCAGCCCGCGCGAGCCGGTCAAGGTGCAGATGTTCGTGCCGCCGCTGAACCAGGACTATGTAAGCCTCAATGAGAGCTTCATCTCCAACAACTACGGCGTCAGCGTCAATCGTGCCGACGGCAACCGTAAGCTGACCTGGTCCGCTCGCCGCGCCGATGGCAAGCAGACCCTCTACTACCGCCTGGTGCTGACCAAGCGCTACAGCGGTGAGCCGGCCAAGGCCAAGGGCCCGATCTTCCGCGACAGCATCGCCGTGGAAGGCGCCGAGAAGATCGCCGCCGAAGCCCTGCTCGCCCCGATCCGCCAGCACTCGGCGGACGTCGAGACCTTCATCAGCGAGACCATCAAGCGCGCCAACAACGTGGGTGACGACAACGTCAAGCTGCTGCTCGGTGGCGACGCATCCACCGTCAACAAGGCCAAGGTCATCGACCTGCTGCTGTCCATCGCCCACGTGCCGATGGAACGCGTGCACACCATCCGCCTGGCCGCCGACCTGCAGCAGAGCCCGGAACTGTGGCTGCGCAGCTTCAACGGCAAGGACTGGCTGTACTTCAATCCGGACACCGGTGAGCAGGGTCTGCCGAACGACCGCGTGGTCTGGTGGACCGGCGACGAGCCGCTGATCAACATCGAAGGCGGCAAGAAGGCCCAGGTCAGCTTCACCCTGAACAACAGCGAGATGAACGCCATCCGCCTTGCCAAGCTGACCGACGAGAACACCGACGTCGACTTCCTCGAATACTCGCTGTACGGCCTGCCGCTGCAGACCCAGCAGACCTACCAGATCATGATCATGATCCCGATCGGCGTGCTGGTGATCCTGATCTTGCGCAACCTCGGCGGCCTGCAGACCCTCGGCACCTTCACCCCGGTACTGATCGCCCTGGCGTTCCGCGAGACCCAGCTGGGCTTCGGCATCGTGCTGTTCACCATCATCACCGCGCTCGGCCTGTCGCTGCGCTCGTACCTCGAGCATCTCAAGTTGCAGATGCTACCGCGCCTGTCGGTGGTGCTGACCTTCGTGGTGGTGCTGATCGCCGTGATCAGCCTGCTCAGCCACAAGCTGGGCCTGGAGCGCGGCCTGTCGGTCGCCCTGTTCCCGATGGTGATCCTGACCATGACCATCGAACGTCTGTCGATCACCTGGGAAGAGCGTGGCGGCACCCATGCCTTCAAGGTCGCCGTCGGCACCCTGGTCGCCGCCTCGCTGGCCCACGTGCTGATGAGCATCCCGCAGCTGACCTACTTCATCTTCACCTTCCCGGCCGTGCTGCTGATTCTGGTGGGCTTCATGCTGGCGATGGGTCGCTACCGCGGCTACCGCCTGACCGAACTGTTCCGCTTCAAAGCCTTCCTGAAGGATTGAACCCATGATCGGCCTGTGGAAGACGTGGAAGGCCCTTGAAGCCAAAGGCATCATGGGTATCAACCGACGCAACGCGGACTACGTGCTGAAGTACAACAAACGGCACCTGTACCCGATCGTAGACGACAAGATCATCACCAAGGAGCGCGCGATCCAGGCCGGCATCCATGTGCCGGAAATGTACGGGATCATCTCCACCGAGAAGGAAATCGAGAAATTCGACGAAATCATCGGTGGCCGCAACGACTTCGTGATCAAGCCGGCGCAAGGCGCCGGCGGTGACGGCATCCTGGTGATCGCCGACAAGTTCGAGGGTCGCTACAAGACCGTCTCCGGCAAGATCGTCAGCCAGGAGGACATCGAGCACCAGCTGTCGAGCATCCTCACCGGCCTGTACTCCCTGGGCGGCCACCGCGACCGCGCGCTGATCGAGTACCGGGTCACCCCGGACCCGATCTTCAAGAGCATCAGCTACGAAGGCGTGCCGGACATCCGCATCATCGTGCTGATGGGCTACCCGGTGATGGCCATGCTGCGCCTGCCGACCCGCCAGTCCAACGGCAAGGCCAACCTGCACCAGGGCGCCATCGGCGTCGGTGTCGACCTGGCCACCGGCGTGACCCTCAAGGGCACCTGGCTGAACAACAAGATCAGCAAGCACCCCGACACCACCAACGCCGTGGACGGCGTGCAGCTGCCCAACTGGGACGGCTTCATGAAGCTGGCCGCCGGCTGCTACGAGCTGTGCGGTCTGGGCTACATCGGCGTGGACATGGTGCTGGACGTGGACAAGGGCCCGTTGATCCTCGAGCTCAACGCCCGCCCCGGCCTGAACATCCAGATCGCCAACGACTGCGGCCTGACCCATCGCGCCCATGCGGTGGAAGCCCGCCTGGCCGAGCTGGCGAAGAACGACGTGAAGGAAAGCGTGGAGGATCGCGTGCGCTTCTCCCAGCAGCTGTTCGGCCACGTCAAACCGAAAGAAATCTGAGCTTCGGCTCGGTGACAAGGCCCGGCGATGCCGGGCTTTTTCATTGCCCGGCACAATCCTACAATCGCTAGCCCAGCCCATCGAATCCTCCGCATGAGCACCTGCCGCGTCCATCCGCTGCCCTACCGGGCCGATCCCGCCGCCTACTTCGCCCTGGTGCGCCACGCGCCGGGTGCCGTGCTGCTGGATGCGGGACGACCACAGGCACAGCGCGGGCGCTTCGATCTGCTCAGCGCCTGGCCACTGGAGCAGTTCGCCGCCCAGGCAGACGAGCCGGGGCAGGCCTTCTTCCAGCGCCTGCGTGACGGCCTGGCGAGACTCGGCCGAGCCGAAGCACCGGAGGGCAACGAACTGCCCTTCACCGGCGGACTGATCGGCTACCTGGCCTACGACTTCGGCCGCCGGCTGGAGCAGCTACCCGCACAGGCCATTGATGACCTTCGACTGCCGGATGCCCGTTTCGGCCTCTATGGCTGGGCGCTGATCAGCGATCACCTGCTGCAGACCAGCCAGCTGGTGTTTCACCCGAGACTTGAGCAGGCCGAGTGCAAGCGGCTGGTGCAGCTTTTCGAAGCAGGCACGACTCAGGAAGCGACTCCTTTCTCGCTGCGCAAACCCTTTCAGGCCGACCTCAGCCAGGATGACTACCGCGATGCCATCGAGCGCATCCAGGCCTATATCCAGGCCGGCGACTGCTATCAGGTCAACTTCGCCCAGCGCTTCCAGGCGCCCTGCCAGGGTGATGCCTGGAACGCCTACCGGGCATTGCGAGCGGCCTGCCCCACTCCCTTCGCCGGTTTCCAGGCGCTCGACGATGGCGGCGCCATTCTCAGTCTGTCGCCGGAGCGCTTTCTGCAGGTCAGCCAGGGCCGCGTGGAAACCCGGCCGATCAAGGGCACTCGCCCCCGCGGGGCCACGCCGGAAGAGGACGCCGCCAACGCCGCCGAGCTGCTGGCCAGCCCCAAGGACCGCGCCGAGAACCTGATGATCGTCGATCTGCTGCGCAACGACCTAGGCCGCAGCTGCAGCACGGGCTCGGTGCGAGTGCCGGAGCTGTTCGCCCTGGAGAGCTACCCCAACGTCCACCACCTGGTCAGCGCCGTGACCGGCGAGCTGGCGGATGACTGCGATGCGCTGGATTTGGTTGCCGGCAGCTTCCCCGGCGGCTCCATCACCGGCGCTCCGAAGATTCGTGCCATGCAGATCATCGACGAGCTGGAGCCGACCCGCCGCGCGCTCTACTGCGGCTCCCTGCTCTACCTAGACGTACGTGGCGAGCTGGACAGCTCCATCGCCATCCGCAGCCTGCTGATCAAGGACGGCACGGTCAGCTGCTGGGGCGGCGGCGGCATAGTGGCGGACTCGGACTGGCAGGCCGAGTACCAGGAGTCCATCACCAAGGTGAAGGTGCTGTTGCAGACCCTCGAAGCGCTCTGATGCCAACAGCCGCCCACAAAAAGGCCCGCATCTGCGGGCCTTTTTTTCATTGTGACGAACCTTACAGGCTCAGCTCGCGGTTGGACGCCTTGAGGAACTCGCGCTTGAGGTCTTCATAGGTGTGCACGGCCGGGAACTGCGGGAACTCGCGGATCACGTTGTCCGGCGCGTGGAACAGGATGCCGGCGTGGGCCTCGCTGAGCATGGTGGTGTCGTTGTACGAGTCGCCGGCGGCGATCACGCGGTAGTACAGGCTCTTGAAGGCGATCACCGACTGGCGCTTCGGGTCCTTCTGGCGCAGCTGGTAGCCCACCACGCGATCGGTCTCGTCGGTGATCAGCTTGTGGCACAGAAGGGCCGGGAAGCCCAGCTGGCGCATCAGCGGCTGGGAGAACTCGTAGAAGGTGTCGGACAGGATCACCACCTGGAAGCGCTCGCGCAGCCAGTCGACGAACTCCACGGCGCCTTCCAGCGGCTTGAGGGTGGCGATCACTTCCTGGATGTCACGCAGCTTGAGGCCGTGCTCGTCGAGGATGCGCAGACGCTGCTTCATCAGCACGTCGTAGTCGGGGATGTCGCGAGTGGTCGCCTTGAGCGCGTCGATGCCGGTTTTTTCGGCGAAGGCGATCCAGATTTCCGGAACCAGTACACCTTCGAGGTCGAGGCAGGCGATTTCCACGGGCGTCTCCTAAATGCGTTGGGCTGTTCGAGGGCCGGCACTCTAGCAGCATGGCCGGGCGCTGGTAAACCGGCGGTGCCGGTGGTTGCGACTGTCTCGGACTGGTAACATCGTCGCCCTTGAATTCACTGCCCACAGGACCGCTCAGATGACGTTCGATCTGGCCACTATCAACGCCGAACTCGGGAAAGACGCCGAAAAACTCGTGGAATGGGCCCTGAGCCTGGGCAAGACGGCGATCTGCACAACCAACTTCCGCCCCTTCGAGGCGGTCATCCTGCACATGGTCACCCGCGTCAAGCCGGACACCCAGGTGATCTGGATGGACAGCGGCTACAACACCGAGGCGACCTACAAGTTCGCCGACGAAGTGAGCAAGCAGCTCAACCTCAACCTGAAGACCTACCTGCCGCTGCGCTCGCGGGCCCATCGCGAGGCCATCGACGGCCCGGTGCCGGCGCTGGACGATCCGCGTCACGCTGCCTTCACCGAGGAGGTCAAGCTGGAGCCCTTCGCCCGCGCCCTGCGCGAAGCCGCGCCAGAAGTCTGGTTCACCGCCCTGCGCGCCAGCGACACCGCCGTACGCGCACAGATGGACCCGGTGAGCGTCAACCCGGACGGCCTGATCAAGGTCGCCCCGCTGCTGCACTGGAGCTCCAAGGAGCTGTACGAGTACCTGGTGAAGCACAACCTGCCGAACAACTTCGACTACTTCGACCCGACCAAGGGCGAAGATAACCGCGAGTGCGGCCTGCACATCAGCCATTGATGCCGTAGAACGAAAAAGGGCGCCGGAAGGCGCCCTTTTTCATGCCCGCAAGAATCAGTGCACCGGCAGCTCGACACCGTCGAACAGCTCGTCCAGCTCGGCCTTGGTGTGGCACTGCACGGCCTTGGCCAGTACGTCGCGGGTCAGGTGCGGGGCGAACTTCTCGATGAAGTCGCACATGAAGCCGCGCAGGAAGGTGCCACGACGGAAACCGATCTTGGTGATGCTGGACTCGAACAGCTCGCTGGCGTCGAGGATCACCAGGTCGTTGTCGAGCTTGGTATCGACCGCCATGCGCGCCACGATGCCGACGCCCAGGCCCAGGCGCACGTAGGTCTTGATCACGTCGGCATCCGCCGCGGTGAACACCACCTTGGGCGTCAGGCCCTTGTGACTGAAGGCCTCGTCCAGTTTGGAGCGGCCGGTGAAACCGAACACGTAGGTGACGATCGGGTGTTCGGCCAGCGCTTCCAGGGTCAGCTTCGGCAGCTTGGTCAGCGGGTGGCCCTGGGGCACGATCACGCAACGGTTCCAGCGGTAGCAGGGCATCATCACCAGGTCGTTGAACAGTTCCAGACCTTCGGTGGCAATGGCGAAGTCCACGGTGCCGTCGGCCGCCATCTCGGCGATCTGGGTCGGCGAGCCCTGATGCATGTGCAGAGCCACTTCCGGGTACTGCTTGATGAAGCCGCTGATCACCGGCGGTAGCGCATAGCGTGCCTGGGTGTGAGTGGTGGCAATGGACAGAGTGCCCTTCTTCTCGTTGGAGAATTCCTGGGCGATCTGCTTGATGCTCTCCACCTTGCGTAGGATTTCCCCGGCGGTGGTGATGATGCGCTCGCCGGCTGGCGTGACGCGGGTCAGGTGCTTGCCGCTACGGGCGAAGACCTCGACGCCCAGCTCGTCTTCCAGCAGACGAATCTGCTTGCTGATGCCGGGCTGTGAGGTATAGAGGCTCTGCGCGGTGGCAGAGACGTTGAGATCATGATGCGCCACTTCCCAGATGTAGCGCAGTTGCTGCAGCTTCATAGATATCCCTCAAAGCAGATAGACGCTGCCCGAATTTGCCAACGCAGCGATATAACCATATTAACGGTTTAAAGATAAAACTAGACGATTTTCTGAGTTATGCATGCCGTTCGTCTAACGGTTGGCGATAAGCACCGCTAACGGTGCTGCAGCATGGGCACCAGGTAGACGGGAGTCTCCGACAGCTGCAGCAGACGCGCCGCCGTCCTACCCAAAGGGATGTCATGCGCAGCGCCGTGGCTGTGACTGCCTACGACCAGCAGATCGACCCCGAGTTTCCGCGCCTCGTCGAGAATCACCTGGGCCGGGTCGCCTTGCACCACCCGTACGCTGCGGACTATCTGCATGTCCTGCTGGGCCTCGCCCATTTCGTCGCGAAAACCTTCCAGCACACGCTGCTCGATACTCGCCATCACCGTGGTCAGGCCCTTGCTGCGCAGCTCCTGCAGGGTCTTTTCATCCAGATAGGTGTTCAGCACCGACTCGGCGAACAACCCCAGCGGCTCGACGGCATGCACCACGTGCAGCTCGGACTGGAACGCCTTGGCCAACGACAGGGCGTGCTGCAGCACATAGGGCGCATAGAGCCCGAGATCGGTGGCATAGAGAATGGAGCGCAACATGCGGCCTCCCTGACTTCCTGCTAGGGCCTCTCTGAGCTTAGCAGTGCTGGCGCCAGCGTCAGGGTTGCAGTTCGTTGCTCACGCCATGCGGAACGTGGCCGGTAGCGACCACCTGGCTGGCACGCTCGCAATGGCCGGTCTGGTCATCGAAGAACACATCGGCGGCGAAGGCCTCGAGGAAGGCCGACTTGTCCAGGCCGCCGAGGAATAGCGATTCGTCCAGACGGATGTCCCAGTTGCGCAGGGTGCGGATCACCCGCTCGTGGGCCGGCGCCGAGCGGGCAGTGACCAGCGCCGTGCGAATCGGACAGTGTTCCTCGGGAAACTCGCGCTGCAGGCGGTTCAGCGCCGCCAGGAAGGGCTTGAACGGCCCGCCGCCAAGCAACTCGCGGGCAGAGTCCTTCTCATGCTGCTGAAAAGCCTCCAGCCCCGCCTGCTGATAGACCCGCTCGGACTCGTCGGAGAACAGCACGGCGTCACCATCGAAGGCGATGCGCAGCTCGGTGCTCGCCGCGCGGCGCGGACCACCGGAGAGGATGGTGGCGGCGGCGAAACCAGCCCCCAACGCGCCGCGCACATCTTCGGCATGAGTAGAGAGGAACAGGTGGCTGCCAAAGGCCGCCAGATAGGGATAAGGACTGCGGCCACCGACGAACGCGGCGCGGGAGATACCCAGGCCATGGTGGGTGATGGAATTGAAAATGCGCAGCCCCGTATCGGCGCTGTTACGCGACACCAGGATCACCTCGACCCGCGCCTGGCCCAGGTTGCCGTTCAGGCTGAGCAGCTTCTCCACCAGCGGGAAGGCATCGCCGGGGGCGAGAATTTCATCCTCATGATCGATCTGGTATTGGCGATAGGCCTCAACCCCTTCGCTCTCGTAGATGCGGTGGCTCTCGCGCAGGTCGAACAGTGCACGCGAGGAGATCGCCAATACCAGTTTGTCACCCAGTCCCTTGCCCATAGTGGTCTCAGCTCGCGTCGAGGAAGCGCAATGCCTGGTGCAGCATGCGTATTTTCGGCAGTTCGCAGCCGGCTGCCGCGGCAGCCGCCAGAGGCTCGGCGTAGATGGCCTGCAGCTCCAGCGGGCGCTTGTGTTTGAAGTCATGGTACATGCTGGGCAGGTAGTCCGGCATGCGCTCGGTCACCGCTAGCAGCTTCTGCGCATAGCCCTCCGGCAGGACATGCCCGCAAGCCGCGGCGCCCTGCACCACCTCCTGCATCAGATCTAGGATCAGCCCGCGGCTGTCGGCGCTGGCCATGAGCCGAGTGGTGCCGGCATCGAGCAGCACGGAGAGGCCGTTGTAGGGCACGTTCCACACCAGCTTCTGCCAGCGCGCCTGCTGCAGGTCGGCCATGGCGGTGGACTCCAGGCCGGCCGAACGAAACAGCTCGGCACCCTCCTCGACCAATGCCTGCCGGGCCTCGAGCGAACCCGCCGGGCCGGAGTGATAGCCCAGGTTTACCGCGCCCAGGGATTGATGCTCGATCACTCCTGGCGCGGCGCGATGGGTGCAGATAAAGCACAGCCCGCCTAGTAGGTGCAGCGAGTCCGGCAGCAGAGGTCGCAGCTGCTCCTCGACGGCCAAACCATTCTGCAGCAGGACTACCTTGGCGCCTGGTGCGGCCAGCTGCGCGATGACGGGTGCCAACTCGGCATTACTGGTGGTCTTGGCTCCCACCAGCAACCAGTCGCAGGCAGGCATCTCGGCTGCGCTACTCCAGGCCTGTACCGGCTGCAGATGCAGCTGGCCATGCACAGCGCTGTTCAGCCGCAGCCCCTGTTCCACAACCGCTGCATATTCGCTGCGCAGCAGAAAATGCACATCATGACCGGCGCGGGCCAGCATCAGACCGTAGAAACCACCAATGGCACCGGTACCAACGATGCCGATGCGTGGGCGTTGCGGATCCGGCATCAGGGTAACTCCTCGGGTTGACGACCCAGCGCCTGCTCCAACACTGCAGAAAGCCCGGTCGGATTCAGCTGAGATTGCAAACTGCCAAAGAATTGGCCGTCACGAATGAGAAACAGGCTGGGCAGGTGAAAAACGCCATAACGCTGAACCAAACCGCCGTTGTGGCCCGCGTCGACCCAGCACAGGCGCTCGATCGGAAGCCGCATGCCAGGCAGTGCGTGACGGGCCCAGCGGCAACTGGCACAACCTATGCTGGTAAATATCAGCAGGGAGCTCCCCGGCAGATCCAGTAACTGACGGTCTGCATCCAGATCGGTCAGCTCCAGGCTAGGCACTATACTGTTCACGTGTGATGTCAAATGGATGGCATCCGGAGTGGTCACAATGCGTCGTTTTCTGCGTCACCCAAGCGACATGCCAGTGGAACTGGTCCAGCGCAAACATGCCTTCCTGCCGCGACAGAGGCTGAACAATATCAGCCTGGGCGGTGTGGCGTGCAATTCCAGCAAGGGCTTCCGCAAGGGCACGGCCGTGGAGCTACGTATCCCGGTGCTAGGCGAGCAGGCCCGCTATCCCGGGGTCGTGGCCTGGTGCCGCAAGCAGGCGGAGAACTATCTGGTCGGTATCGCCTTCATCGATGAGGACACGTTGTTCCGCGCCCGTATGGTCGAGCAGGTCTGCCAGATAGAGCATTACCGTCATCAGCGCGAGCAGGAACTGGGGGCGCCGCTGGAAGTGGAAACCGTCGCCCGCGAATGGATAGCCCTGCACGCCGCCGAGTTCCCCAGCACGCAAATCCACTGACACCGAGCGGTTCCGCCCATTGTCTAGGCGGCCTGGAACGCGTTAAGGTGCCTGTCCCCCGCTGCGCCCCATGATTCCGCCTGAAGAGGCGCTCGGCTCCCGTGACCTGACGAGTACCACGATGGCTGATTTACCGATTGACGATCTTAACGTTTCGTCCAATGAAACCCTGATCACCCCGGCGCAGCTCAAGCGCGAAATCCCCCTCACCGAAGCCGCTCAGCGCACCGTTGCCAATGGCCGCCAGGTCGTTCGCGACATTCTCGACGGCAAGGATCATCGCCTGTTCGTGGTGGTTGGCCCCTGCTCCATCCACGATATCAAGGCCGCCCACGAATACGCCGAACGCCTCAAGGTGCTGGCCGCCGAGGTATCCGACAGCCTGTTCCTGGTCATGCGCGTGTACTTCGAGAAGCCGCGTACCACGGTCGGCTGGAAAGGTCTGATCAACGACCCTTACCTGGATGACTCGTTCAAGATCCAAGATGGCCTGCACATCGGCCGTCAGCTGCTGCGCGACCTGGCCGAAATGGGACTGCCGACCGCCACCGAGGCGCTCGACCCGATCTCCCCACAGTACCTGCAGGACCTGATCAGCTGGTCGGCCATCGGCGCCCGCACCACCGAATCCCAGACCCACCGCGAGATGGCCTCCGGCCTGTCCTCGGCGGTGGGCTTCAAGAACGGCACCGACGGCGGCCTGACCGTGGCGATCAACGCCCTGCAGTCCGTTTCCAGCCCGCACCGCTTCCTCGGCATCAACCAGGAGGGCGGCGTCTCCATCGTCACCACCAAGGGCAACGCCTATGGCCATGTGGTGCTGCGCGGCGGCAATGGCAAGCCCAACTATGACTCGGTCAGCGTCGCCATCTGCGAGCAAGAACTGGCCAAGGCCAAGATCAGCGCGAACATCATGGTCGACTGCAGCCACGCAAACTCTAACAAAGACCCGGCCCTGCAGCCGCTGGTCATGGAGAACGTGGCCAACCAGATTCTCGAGGGCAACAATTCGATCGTCGGCCTGATGGTCGAGAGCCACCTGGGCTGGGGTAGCCAGTCGATCCCGAAAGATCTGGGCGATCTGAAGTACGGCGTCTCCATCACCGACGCCTGCATCGACTGGGACACCACCGAGAAGACCCTGCGCAGCATGCACGCCAAACTCAAGGACGTGCTGCCCAAGCGCCAGCGCGGCTGATCGTCTGCAGAAACGAAAACGCCGGGCATTGCCCGGCGTTTTCGTTTGTAGCTCGATTCAGTGCTTGAGCTGCTGGCGCTGGCGACGCTCCAGATAGCGCTCCACATAGGAGCAAGACGGAATCACCGTGTAGCCCATGGACTCGGCATACTCCAGCGCCTGCTCGGTCAGCGCCGCCGCGATACCGCGCCCGCGCAGGGCGTTCGGTACGAAGGTACGGTAGATGTCGAGCGTCTGTTTGCCCAGATCCATATAGGCCAGATAGGCGCGGTGGCCGTCGATGACGGCCTCGAACTGATGACCCGCCTGGTCATGGTGGATGGACAACCCTTGGCTCATTTCATCTCCTTAACGAGGGCTCTACAGTAGAACCCTTACCTTAGCGATCTTTTCCAGACGAAGAAACATCTCGGCCGAACCGGTGCCCATCTGCACGCTGAGGAACACCTTGCCATTCTCGATCTTGTGCAGCACACCTTGATAATAGGTGCCATCGTAGGTAATGAACTGTAGCCGTTTGCCTGCATGCGCGGACAGCCTATCTACATCAACGAACTCGTATTGAGAAGATTGAGGCGTATCGCTCTCCTCAGCACGCACCAACTCGTTAGCTACCGGAACTGGCGCCGCCAGGGGATCGACCCAGGAAAAAGCTAGAGGTTCCACTACTTGTTGATTGATCAACACGACTGGGCGAAGCATGGCCACCACATCCTTGGCCTCGAAGAACTGCAAGCCATCCCAGGTCATGCCATCGGTTGGGGCGAGCTCGACGCGCAGCGTCTGTGGATCCTTGTAATAGGCCTTCAGCGACTCCAGGAGCGCTGGATCCAGGGCGATGCGCTGAGCACGTAACGACAGGTCCAGATGCTCCAGCGAAGTCTGCAGATAGGCCTCATCTGACTGACCCATCTTGCCGGCGCAATAGCTGCTGACCTTGCGCTGGTACTGGTTGTCGTTGATCTCCACGGTGACGGTGGATACCCGCGGCGGGTTGACCCGCAAATCGCCAGGCTTCTCCGACATATTGGCCAGGGAGAAGCTGACACGGTAATCGCCCATGTCTCGCATATCCGCAGCGAGGTTGAAGCTCAGGGTCTGCGCCCCAGGCTGGAACAGGTAGGAGAACTGGGCGTCGGTTTCGAAAGTGCGATAACCCATTTCCAGTAGCTCATCGACCCCGATGCGACTGCTACTGCCGCAGGCCACGCTGGTCAGCGCAGTCTCCAGATCGGGCTGCTCCGGCGCCTGATGGATCATCTCCATGAAAGGCCCATGCACATCGAGCGTGAGCCCCTTGATATTCACTGCCATCTGCTCGGGGAATTTGCCCTCGGCCAGACGTTCCTTGAATGACAACAGGTCCATCAAACCCTTGAACTTGAGCTCAGCATGCGCAATGCGAAACTCATCGTTGACCATCGGTACATGAACCTTGATACCTTCAACGCCCACACGACCATCGAAGGAAGAGGTGATGCCCTGGTAACTCAAGTTCATGAATGGAGACGTCTGGGCGATCGCATCATTCATGATCGAGCGCACCGACAACCAAAGCGAGACCTTGATCAGTATCGCCACGGCCACTATGGCCAACAGCCCCCACTTGATGAGTTTCGACATCTTAACGTCCTTGGAATTGTCCGGAATTGCATCCTGCCGGATACGGCGAGCGCAATATTATCAACTGCACGCCCCCGGACGCCATGTGACAGAAAGCACCGACGTACCAACTGAAAGTGTCGCAGATTGGACTTGCAGGCAGCCCTCCGAGCACTCGAACTGCATGTTTTTTAAACAGAAAAGATTAAAACTTGAACAGATGGGGCTTTTTTTTGCTTCACTTGCCTCAGGTCGGTTTACTTACTAAAAGTAATGGGTAGTATGTAGCCCGGCTAATTTCTCGAGCTCGGGAAATTGCTTTTCATGGAAAGTCCACCTTAAGGGGAACACGATGAACAACGTTCTGAAATTCTCTGCTCTGGCTCTGGCCGCCGTTCTGGCCACCGGTTGCAGCAGCGTATCCAAAGAAACCGAAGCCCGTCTGACCGCTACCGAAGACGCCGCTGCCCGCGCTCAAGCTCGTGCCGACGAAGCCTACCGTAAGGCTGACGAGGCTCTGGCCGCTGCTCAGAAGGCTCAGCAGACCGCTGACGAAGCCAACGAGCGCGCTCTGCGTATGCTGGAAAAAGCCAGCCGCAAGTAATTCTTGCCAAGGCTTTGAAGAAGCCGACCCGGTTCACCGGGTCGGCTTTTTTTAATGCCCGCGATTTTTCGCGGCAACAAAAAACCCGCCGGCATCGCTGCGGGCGGGCTCTTTGAAGTAGATATCTAGAGCTCCAGAGGAGCGGCCTCATGATTGGCCACGGCTTCCTGCGGTATGGCGATCTCGATCGGCATGCCGTCTTCCGACGCCACCACCTCACGCACCATCTCCCAGTCCAGGCGCATGCTGCCGCCCAGTGCATCATTCTTCAGCAGCGCATTGATCACAGCAGTGTGCTTGTCCACCACCGACGGCTCTTCGCTGTCAGTCAGCGGCGCATGGGCCTCCAGATAGACCTTGCCGCCGCTGACGCCGAACTTGTACGGCTCGTTGACGATGCGTACGGAAGTTCCCACCGGAGCCATCTTGGCCAGTTCCAGCACGTTGTTGTTCAGCATACGGAAGCAGCCGTGGCTGACGCGCATGCCGATGCCGAACTTCTTGTTGGAACCATGAATGAGGTAGCCCGGCGTGCCGAGAGTGAACTTGAACGGCCCCAGCGGGTTATCCGGTCCTGGCGGCACGTATGCCGGTAGCGGATCGCCATCGGCGGCGTGCTCGGCACGGATCGAAGCCGGCGGCGTCCAGCCCGGGTTCGGCGTCTTGGCGGTAATGGTGGTGTGCGCGATTGGCGAGCCCCAACCCTCACGGCCAATACCCAGCGGGAAGGTGTGTACCACGTTCTTCCCTTTCGGGAAGTAGTACATGCGGTACTCGGCCAGGTTGATCACGATGCCTTCGCGCGGGCCCGGCGGCAGAATGTAGCGGGTCGGCAGAATGATCTCGGCGCCCTCGCCCGGCAGCCAGGGATCGACACCCGGGTTGGCCGCGACCATCTCCAGATAGCCCAGATCACTGGAGGTGGCGATGTCGGCGAAGGTGTCCTCGTACTTGGCCTTGACCACCTGGATCTGGCCGACGATATCTTCGCCCGGGGGCGGCAGGGGCAGCTCGAGGGCGGCGGCAGGGCCGGCCACGATCAGGCTGGCGAGGGCGACGGCAGGAACGCGCGACAGCGACAACATCCGTTAATCCTTGGCAAGAATGGCTGATGGAAAGACTCGGGATTGTACACCGGCAGCAAACGGGCCGGGAGGGTTCAGGCGTCGGGCCACAGTAGCCGTTCGCCGCGGCGCTGGGCCTCCAGCGCCTGGCGGCAGGCCGGGCACAGGCGCTTGTCGCGCAAACCGACCTTATCCACATCGCGCATCACCGGCAACGCCGGCAACAGGCCGCCACACAAAGTGCGATCGGCAAAGCCGCCCAGCTCCAGCTGTTTGGCCACCAGATGCACCTTTGCTTCGCGGCAGGCGAACAGGTCGAGCTGTTCGTCGGGCACGATCAGTTGGTAGGCGTACAGGGACCAGGCGGGACGCGGCATTCAGGGCTCCGAGGCGGGGGCGCCACGATAGCCGAAAGCCAGCAGACGGGGAAGGCTCAGAGCAGCGGCTCCAGCGTCGGCCAGACGTTCTCCAACAACTTCGGCTGGGCCGCTACGGCCGGATGGATGCCATCGGCCTGCATCATGCCCGGCACACCGCCGACGCCTTCGAGCAGAAACGGCACCAGCGGCACCTGTTTATCAGCCGCCACATCGCTGAACACCTGAGCGAAGGCCTGGGTATAGCGCTGGCCATAGTTCGGCGGCAGACGCATGCCCAATAGCAGCACTTTTGCCCCCGCAGCGGTGGACGCATCCACCATGCGAGCAAGATTCTGTTGCAATTGCGCTGGCGGCTGTCCACGCAGGCCATCGTTGCCGCCCAGCTCGATGATCACCAGCTGCGGCCGATGCTGTGAAAGCAGCGCCGGCAGGCGCGCCAGGCCACCTGAGCTGGTATCGCCACTGATCGATGCATTGACTACCTGGTGCGCGAAACCACCCTCCTGCAGCCGGTTTTGCAGCAGGGACACCCAGCCCTGTCGTGTATCCAGGCCCAAAGCGGCGCTGATACTATCGCCGACAACCAGTACGGTGCCGGCCAGCGCGCCCTGAGCCCACAACATCAGCGTCAGCGCACCGCTCATCCACAATGCACGCATCGGACTCTCCATGAGCGCAAGCATTCTTACTGCGCGGCACCTTAGCAAAGTGGTTCCCAGCACGGAAGGCGAACTGGCCATCCTCCACGACCTCTCCCTCGATCTGGCCCGCGGCGACAGCCTGGCCATCGTTGGCAGCTCCGGCTCCGGCAAATCCACCCTCCTCGGCCTACTGGCCGGCCTCGACCTGCCCAGCGCTGGCGAAGTGGAACTGGCTGGCAATGCCCTGCAGTCGCTGGATGAGGATCGCCGGGCACGAGTGCGCGCCGAGCATGTCGGTTTCGTCTTCCAGTCCTTCCAACTGCTGGACAACCTCAACGCCCTGGAGAACGTCATGTTGCCGCTGGAGCTGGAAGGCCGTGGCGATGCCCGCCAGCGCGCCGCCTCGCTGCTGGAGCGGGTTGGCCTGGGTCAACGCTTCGGCCACTACCCGCGCCAGCTCTCCGGTGGCGAACAACAGCGCGTGGCCATCGCCCGCGCCTTTGCCGCCGAACCGGCGATCCTGTTCGCCGACGAGCCCACCGGCAATCTCGACAGCCATACCGGCGAGCGCATCAGCGACCTGCTCTTCGAGCTGAACCAGGAGCGCGGCACCACCCTGGTCCTGGTCACCCATGACGAGCGTCTGGCCCACCGCTGCCGTCGCCTGATCCGCCTGGAAGCCGGCCGCCTGGTCGACAGCGTGGAGCCCTGATGTTCGCCCGCCTGTTCGTCCTCGCCTGGCGCCAGCTGCTGCGCGATGCTCGCGCCGGCGAGCTGCGCGTGCTGTTCTTCGCCCTGCTGGTGGCGGTGGCCGCCAGCACCGCCATTGGCTACTTCGGCGCCCGCCTGAATGGCGCCATGCTGCTGCGCGCGACCGAGTTTCTCGGTGCAGACCTGGTCCTGAACGGCAGCGCCCCCGCCGCGCCCGAACAGATCGAAGCCGGCCGCAAGCTGGGCTTGCAACACGCCCAGGTGGTCGAGTTCGCCAGCGTGATCGCCGGCGAGCAGGGCATTCAGCTGGCCAGCATCAAGGCCGCCGGCAGCGGCTATCCGCTACGCGGCGAGCTGAAAAGCGCCGCCGAGCCCTATGCCGCCGACCAGCCAGGCGGCGGCCCGCAGCCGGGCGAAGCCTGGGCAGAGGCGCGGCTGTTTGCGGCGCTGGATCTCAAGGTCGGACAGAGCATCGAAGTCGGCAGCCGCCAACTGCGCCTGACCCGCGTGCTGACCCACGAGCCCGATCGCGCTGGCGACTTCTATAGCCTAACCCCACGGGTATTGATCAATCTGGACGACCTGGCCTCTACCGGCGTGGTCCAGCCAGGCAGCCGGGTGCGTTACCGCGACCTCTGGCGTGGCGAGACGGAGGTCCTGGCCAACTATCGCGCAGAGACCGAGAAAGGACTGGTCGCCCACCAGCGTCTTGAGGACGCCCGCGACGGCAATCGGCAGATCGGTGGCGCCCTGGGCCGCGCCGAGCGCTACCTGAACCTGGCCAGCCTGGCCGCCGTGCTGCTGGCCGGTGTCGCCGTGGCGCTCTCGGCCGCCCGTTTCGCCGCACGCCGCTTCGACGCCAGCGCCCTGCTGCGCTGCCTGGGCCTTTCGCGCCGCGAAGCCCTGAGCCTGTTCGGCCTGCAACTGGCCATGCTCGGCCTGCTCGCCGCCTTGGCGGGCGCCCTGCTCGGCTGGGTCGGTCAGCTGGTGCTGTTCAAGTTGTTGCAGGGCTTACTGCCTCCGGGCGTGCCGCCTGGGGGACTGCTGCCGGCGCTGGCCGGGATAGCCACCGGACTGGTGGCGCTGGCCGGTTTCGCCCTACCGCCCCTGGCGGCCCTCGGCCGCGTACCGCCGCTGCGCGTACTGCGCCGCGACCTGCTCCCCGTACCGCCGAGCTCCTGGCTGGTCTATGGCGCCGCGCTGTTCGCCCTGGGCCTGATCATGTGGCGCCTGAGTCTGGACCTGAAACTCACCCTGGGCCTGCTCGGCGGCGGTCTGCTCGCCACGCTGCTGCTCGGTGGCGCCCTGCTATTCGGCCTGAATGCCCTGCGCCGCCTGCTGGCTCGCGCCTCCCTGCCCTGGCGCCTGGGCCTGGGCCAGCTGCTGCGCCACCCGCTGGCGGCGGCCGGGCAATCGCTGGCCTTCGGCCTGATCCTGCTGGCCATGAGCTTGATCGCCCTGCTGCGCGGCGAACTGCTCGACACCTGGCAGGATCAGCTACCGGCCGAAGCGCCCAATCACTTCGCCCTCAATGTGCTGCCGTACGAGCGCGAGGCCTTCGCCGCCCGCCTCGCGCAGCTGTCGCCGCATCCGGCGCCGCTGTATCCGATAGTCGCCGGGCGCCTGACCCTGATCAACGGCGAGCCGGTGCAGGGTATCGTCAGCAAGGACAGCCAGGGCGAGCGCGCCATCCAGCGCGACCTCAGCCTGACCTGGGCGGCCGAGCTGCCCGCAGGCAATGTGCTGCTGGACGGCCAGTGGTGGCAGCCCCAGCCGCAGGGCGAGCAGCCTGGCGTGTCGGTGGAGTCGGAACTGGCGGAAAGCCTCGGACTCAAGCTGGGTGATGCACTCACCTTCAGCGTCGGCGGCATGCAAAAACAGGCTCGCGTCACCAGCCTGCGTCAGGTGGAGTGGGACAGCTTCCAGCCGAACTTCTACATGATCTTCGAGCCCGATACCCTGCAGGACCTGCCCGCTACCTATCTGACCAGCTTCTATCTGCCGCCGCAGAGCGAGAAGCGCCTGGTCGAGCTGTCGCGCGAGTTTCCCGCCGTCACCCTGCTGCAGGTCGAGGCGCTGCTGGAGCAGCTGCGTAGCATCATGGCCCAGGTCAGCCTGGCGATCGAATACGTGCTGCTGTTCGTCCTGGCGGCCGGCCTGACGGTGCTGTTCGCCGGCCTGCAGGCCACCCTCGACGAGCGTCTGCGTCAGGGCGCCCTGCTGCGGGCTCTCGGCGCCGAACGCCGCCTGCTGCTGCGCGCCCGCCGCGCCGAGTTCGGCCTGCTCGGCGCCGGCAGCGGACTGCTGGCCGCCGTTGGCTGCGAGCTGGCCAGTTTCCTGCTGTACCGCTATGCGCTTGAGCTGGAGTGGCAGCCGCATCCATGGTTACTGCTGTTGCCGGTGATAGGCGCCTTGCTGGTGGGCGGCGCCGGCGTCTGGGGTACCCGACGGGCCCTCAACGCCTCGCCGCTGACCGTGCTGCGCGAAGTCTGAGCTTGCTAGAATCGCCCGACCTCCAGACTTCACGAACATCATGAGCCGCTATCGACCACCCCGCACCGCAGGAACCCCGCTGATCACCCCCGAAGGCGAGGCGCGCTTGCGCGCCGAGCTGCATGAACTGTGGCACGTACGCCGGCCGCAGGTGACCCAGGCGGTCAGCGAGGCGGCCGCCCTCGGCGATCGTTCGGAAAACGCGGAGTACATCTACGGCAAGAAGATGCTGCGCGAGATCGACAGCCGCGTGCGCTTCCTCACCAAGCGCCTGGAGAACCTCAAGGTGGTCGGCACCCAGCCGGCCGATCCGAACAAGGTCTACTTCGGGGCCTGGGTGACGCTGGAGGACGAGGACGGCAACGAGTCGCGCTACCGCATCGTCGGCCCCGACGAACTGGACCTCAAGCTGGGGCTGATCAGCATCGACTCACCCTTGGCCCGCGCCCTGGTGGGCAAGGCGCTGGACGCCGAGGTGAGGGTACAGACGCCCGGCGGGGAGCAGGAGTTCTACATCACCGCCATCGACTATCCGGCGCTCAGCGCAGGCTGATCAGGCCCTGGCGAGCGACCCGCACCAGTTGGCCGATCAGCTCGTCGTTGACCGGCTGCGCCTCCACGCCGACCACCACCAGATCGAAGGCATCCGCCGGCAGACGGGCCAGATCCTGCGCGCTGGCACCGGCGAAGCGGATAAGGAAGTTGCGTGCTCCGGACCACTGCTTGGGCCAGCCTTCCAGGCTCTTGAGCAGACGCGGTTGATGGCTGCCGACCAGCAACACATGCGGATGGCGATTGACCGCGGTACGCGGCAAAGGGGAAAAATACAGATGGGTGCGCGGGCAGCTCATGGATGCAGTCTCAGCCTCATAGTCCTGCCGGACTGCGGTGGGAGGCGACACCGGCCAGCGCTTTAGCGGTATTCGCCCAACCGGGCAGCGCCCCGCAAGTTGCTCTTAAATCGGCGCTATGGGGTGTGATCCTAAAAATGCCGTCCGAGGCTGTCAAGGTAAGCTCATGCTGCGACTGTTCTTCGCCCTGCCCTGTCCACCGTCGATCGCCGCCCAGATCGATGCCTGGCGCCTACAGCTGGCCATCCCAGGCAGACCGGTTCCGAGCGCCAACCTGCACCTGACCCTGGCCTTTCTCGGCCATCTGCCCGAGAGCGCGCTGGCGCTGTTGGAAGAACTGCCGCCGCGGCTGCCGTTGCGCGAGCTGGCCTTCGACCTACAGCTGGACCGCCTCGACTGCTGGCATGGCGGCCTGCTGCACCTGGCACCCTGCCAGCCGCCTGCCGAGCTGCTGGCACTGGCCAGCGGCCTCGCTCGGCTACTCGGCAAAGCCGGGCTGCCCAGCGATCCTCGCACCTACCGCCCGCATCTGACGCTGGCGCGCGATAGTTGCCTGCCAATGCAGGTCGACTCGCCGTGCTTTGCCTGGCGGCCTGAGGAACTGGCGCTGTACCGCTCCGAGCAGGGTCGCTATCTGCCACTGGCAACTTGGCCATTGGGCTGATCCGGTCAGCCACGGCAGAGCTGCAAGCAGCGGTCACCCTCCCTGGGAGGGGGGGCCTGTTTCCCTAGGTAACAATACCTAACCGAAGCGGCAACCTTTGAGCCATGCGGCCTGCGCCGCAAACGCCCGTTTAGAGCCTTTGTTCTAAATGCGCCGTTATTGGCACAGTTCATGCCCTTCAGCTCCTGCTGCAGTACCGCATCCAGGAGGGAAGCGGGTGGCTGACGCAAGGACGGATCACTGCCTATCTCACCGTTCGAGAGCACCCCATGAATAATAAGAAGACTCTGCTCGCCCTCTTTGTCGGAAGCAGCCTGCTGCTGTCCGGCCAAGCCGACGCCGGCCTGTTCGGCTCCACCGGCTACACCAAGACCAAGTATCCGATCGTACTCACCCACGGCATGCTCGGTTTCGACAGCATCCTCGGCATCGATTACTGGTACGGCATCCCCTCGTCCCTGCGTTCGGACGGTGCCAGCGTCTACATCACCGAAGTTAGCCAGTTGAATACCTCCGAGCTGCGTGGCGAAGAGCTGCTCGACCAGGTGGAAGAAATCGCCGCCATCAGCGGCAAGGGCAAGGTCAATCTGGTTGGCCACAGCCATGGTGGCCCGACCATCCGCTACGTCGCCGCCATCCGCCCGGACCTGATCGCCTCGGTCACCAGCGTCGGCGCGCCGCACAAGGGCTCAGACACCGCCGACTTCCTGCGCCAGATTCCGCCGGGCTCGGCCGGTGAGGCCTTGGTCGCCGGTATCGTCAACGGCCTGGGCGCGCTGATCAACTTCCTCTCCGGCAGCCCCAGCACCACCCCGCAAAATGCCCTGGGTGCCCTCGAGTCGCTCAACAGCCAGGGCGCGGCGGCATTCAACGCCAAGTACCCGCAGGGCATTCCGACCAGCTCCTGTGGCGAAGGCGCCTACAAGGTCAACGGCGTCAGCTACTACTCCTGGAGCGGCACCAGCCCGCTGACCAACATTCTGGACGTCAGTGACGTTCTGATGGGCGCCAGCTCGCTGACCTTCGACGAGGCCAACGATGGCCTGGTCGGCCGCTGCAGCTCGCACCTGGGCAAGGTCATCCGCGACAACTACCGGATGAACCACCTCGACGAGGTCAATCAGACCTTTGGCCTGACCAGCCTGTTCGAGACCGACCCGGTCACCGTGTACCGCCAGCAGGCCAACCGCCTCAAGCTGGCCGGCCTCTGAGCCATTGATCGGGGCCCGCTCGGGCCCCGATGTTTTTCTCCTGCCGAGTCTCGCCGTGAACAAGCCACTGTTATTGGCCGTGCCCCTGCTGATCGGGGCGGGCGTCGCCGCTACCCTCTATTTCAATCCGCTTGCCCCACAAGGCCAACCACCTGCGCCGCAACAGACGCCGGCCGAGGCCCCTGCGCCGCTGGCGCCGCCACAACCGGAACAGGCAGCACAGCAACCGCCGGCACTGACCGCCGGTATCGCCCCGCTACCGCCCTCCTTCGCCGGCACCCAGGTGGATGGCCAGTTCCGCGTCGACGCCAACGGCAAACTGCTCATCAGCATCGATATCCGACGCATCTTCGATTACTTCCTCAGCGCCTATGGCGAAGAGAGCATCAAGGTCAGCATCGAGCGGCTGCAGGCCTACGTGCGCAGCCAGCTCGACGAGCCGGCGGAAGGCCAGGCTCTGGCCCTGCTGGCGCAGTATCTGGACTACAAGCGCCAACTGATCCAGCTGGAGAAGGACCTGCCGCAGATGGCCAGCCTGGACGCCATGCGCCAGCGCGAGCAGGCGGTGCAGAACCTGCGAGCCAGCCTGTTCAGCGCCGAGGCGCACCAGGCGTTCTTCGCCCAGGAAGAGGCCTACAACCAGTTCACTCTGCAGCGCCTGGCGATCCGCCACGACCAGTCGCTGAACGACCAGCAGAAAGCCGAGGCCATGGACCGCCTGCGCGCCGGGCTGCCGGAAGAGCTGCAGGAAATGGTGGTGCCGCAACTGCAGGCCGAACTGCGCCAACAGACGGCCGTCCTGCAGGCCGAAGGCGCCAGCCCGGCGCAGATCCAGCAGCTGCGCCTGCAGCTGGTCGGCGCCGAAGCCACCGCACGCCTGGAAGCGCTGGACCAGCAGCGCCAGCAATGGCAACAGCGGCTCAACGGCTATCGCCAGGAAAAGGCCCGCATCGAAGCCAACAGCGGGCTCAGCGAAACGGACAGGCAGAGCGCCATCGCCAGCCTGGCAGCGGAGCGTTTCGACGAGCGCGAGCGCCTGCGCCTGGAAGCCGCCGAGCAACTGGCCGAGAGCCGGGAGAAAAAGCTCTGAACGCAAAAAGGCCCGCGATGGCGGGCCTCTTTACTGGCGGTCGAATCAGCGAGCGATGGCGCGATCCAGAGACAGCTTGCCGGCGCCTTCGATAATCAGCACGGCGCTGATCAGGCCGAGGATCATGGCGTACTCGAAGCCGTTGTTGGTGATGAAGAAGCCGTTGGCCCAGTGCACGGTCACCGCGGCAACCACCATGGAGACCAGCAGGGAAACCGCAGCCGGGCGAACCAGCAGGCCGACCACCAGGGCCAGGCCGCCAAAGAACTCGGCGCTACCGGCCAGCGCGGCCATCAGGTAGCCAGGGGTGATGCCGATGCTTTCCATCCACTGGGCGACGCCTTCCAGGCCGTAGCCACCGAACCAGCCGAACAGCTTCTGTGCGCCGTGAGCGGCGAAGGTCAGGCCGGTGACGACGCGCAGCAGGGTGATGCCGTAGCCGGCGTTGGAGGACATCAGAGTGGTGATCAGCTTGTTCATGTGCCAGTTCCTTGTGGAGGAGTTGTTTGGGTTGGTGAGGCACATATTATTCGAATTTAACGATCATGAAAGCGCAAATTTGCGCTTATAAAAATCAGATAATTCGATCAATCACTGCTAATGAGCTTTTGCTTCTGCGGTTCCAGCAGAAAGCGCTCCCGATCATAGGCAAGGTAGTACTTGTTCACCGCGTTGACGTAGCTGACCACGCCCATGCCCATCTGCTCCATGGCCACCCGCTCCACCTGGAAGAACCAGCGGTTGGGGTTCAACCCGCGGCGCCGGGCTTCGGCACGCAGGCCCTGCACGCGCTGCGGCCCCATGTTGTAGGCGGCCAGAACGAAGGCCATGCGCTCGGCTTCGGCGATCTGCCGGCTGGAGAAGAACTCGCGGCGGATACGCGCCATGTAGCGGGTGGCGGCCAGCACGTTGTTGTCCAGCGCCTGGATATTGCCGACGCCCACGCTGCGCGCCGCCGCCGGGGTGATCTGCATCAGTCCGGTGGCACCTGAAGCACCCCGCGCCGCCGGGTTGAGGGTGGATTCCTTGTAGGCCACGGCGGCCAGCTGCAGCCAATCCAGATCCTGCTTCTCGCCGTGCTTCTGCAGCACGCTGCGAACTCGCTCCAGGCGTTGCCGGTCGGCTCGGGTCACTATCGGGTTGCGTACTTTGTAGGAGCGCCGATAGACGCGCTGGAACGCCGAATCCTGGTCGCTCGGCGCCCGGTAGCCGGCAAGGAAGCGGTCGACGCTGGCGCGCAGCATGGGTGACTCACGGCGCACGAACCAGCTCATGTCGCCCTTCTCGCCCACCACCAGTTGCCGTTCGATACGCAGCCCCGGCATGACCTTCTGCCAACGCTCGGCGATCGGCAGCTCCACCGCCGTCCAGGGATAGATGCCGGCCTGGACCATCTCCAGCACATCCTCGACGGCCAGGCTGGAGTCGGCCCACTCCACCACTATCGGCGGCTTCTTGTGCTGGGCCAGCTGCTGATTGACCTCGCGCAGGGCATCGCTGACGGCGCTGCCCACCGGCAGCGTCAGGCTGCGCCCGGACATGTCCTGCAGCTGCTTGTAGTGGCGGTTACGCCGATTGCCCACCACCACCAGCGGCACGTCGCTGCGGATCGCCGCGCTGGCGCTGATGCCGAGGCCCGGATGGGCATCGAGCAACTCGCCGGGAGCCACCAGATCGCCCTCGCCCTTCTGCAGGGCGGCGACCAGCTGATCCTTGGGCTTGGGGATGATCTTCAAACGCAGGTCACGACCATCGCGGGCATTTCGGTTGAGGTATTGACCGAAGGCACGCAGGCGCTGGTATTCGAGGCCGATGGCCTGGCCCTTGATCTCGGCGGAACTGTTGCGGCTCTGGTTGACCAGCACGCGTAGCTCGCCACTCTTGCGGATCTCGGCGAGGTCGCGCTGGCTGCCCGCATGCGGCAGATTGCCTCCCAGGCCGCTCAGACGAGCATGGGCCGGGACAATTGCCAGGCAGCAGAGCAGGAACAGCAACGCTCGCGTCATCGGACCTCCGGGTGAAACCGGGTCACGGCTTGGCCCGGTCGTCTGAGAGCATCCTGGCGACGGATGGTTCCGCCGCGAGGGGCGCGGAGGTTGGCACAGCGGCTTTCAATCCGCCAGCTCGAGCTGGTAATAAACATTAACAAGCATACATAACTACCTGTAATTACTTGCTTTATTACGGGAAGCAAGGCTCTGGTATGCTGCCCCGCTCGGCTTGTGAGGGTAGCACCATGCAACTCATCGACATCGGCGTCAATCTGACCCACCCCAGCCTCGCTCGGGAGCGTGACGCGGTACTCGCTCGCGCCCGCGCGGCCGGCGTTTGCCAACTGGTGCTGACCGGCACCAGCCTGGAAGAGAGCGAACAGGCGCTGAACTTCTGCCGGGATCTGGACGAAAGCGGCCTGCAGCTGTTCAGCACGGCGGGCGTGCATCCCCACGATGCCAGCCAGTGGAACGCCGACAGCGCCCGCCAGCTGCGCGCGCTGCTGGCCGAGGCGCCGGTGCGTGCCGTAGGTGAATGCGGGCTGGACTTCAACCGTGATTTCTCGCCGCGACCGCAGCAGGAGAAAGCCCTGGAGGAACAGCTGGCGCTAGCCGTGGAGCTGCAGATGCCGGTATTCCTGCACGAGCGCGAGGCCGGCGAGCGCCTGATCGCCATCCTGCGCCAGTTCCGCGATCAGTTGCCGGCCGCCGTGGTGCACTGCTTCACCGGCGAGAAGGCCGCGCTGTATGGCTATCTGGACTTGGACCTGCACATCGGCATCACCGGCTGGATCTGCGACGAGCGCCGTGGCACTCATCTGCACCCGCTAATGCGCGACATTCCGGCCGGCCGCCTGATGCTGGAGAGCGATGCGCCCTATCTGCTGCCCCGCAGCCTGCGGCCGAAGCCGAAGAGCGGGCACAACGAGCCGGCCTTCCTCACCGAAGTACTGCGCGAGGTGGCCCTGCACCGTGGCGAGAGCCTGGAGGCGCTGGCGGCGCACAGCACCGCCACGGCCAGGGCCTTCTTCGGGCTGCCGGAGGTTTAGTCGAATACCGTGGTGGTCTGCCGGCTGAGGGCCAGCAGCTGGCCGTCGGGCGTCCACAGCCTTGCGGCGATGTGGCCGTAGCCGTCGAGGGCATGTTCGATCTCGGCACGGTACAGGCACCAGTCGTGGGTAGTCAGGCTGGGGATCGGGTGAACGAACTCGATGGTCCAGGTCAGCGAGCTACCGGGGGCCGGCGTGCTCAGGTGCGACAGCACCGCCGGCGGCCAGGCATCCACCAGCGCCAGCAGGTGGGCCTCGGTGACCTTGTCGTGGCTCACGTCGCTGCGCAGCCGCACCCAGCCGCCCATATGGCGCGACGGGTTGTTGGTGAAGGGCATGCCGCCCTCGCCCCAGCGCATGGCCAGGAAGCGGGTGAACTCCGGCGTGACACCGGCCAGATAGGGCAGCTCCTGGCATTCTTCCACTGCCTTCATGGCCGGCGCCGCCTCGGCTTCCACGCGCACGGCAGAGGCACGCGAGGCGCCGAAGCTGCCCTGGGCCATGGCCACCACCGCGCCGTTCTGTACCGCCCGCCCCACCACCTGACTGACCGACTTGCCCTCGCGCAGGATCTCCACCTCGAACGCGACCGGCTCGCCCATCAGCATGGGGCCGACGAAGGTGATGGACAGCGAACGCACCGGGCGCCCCGCCGGCACCTTGAGGCGCATCGCCTCGTAGACCATGGCCGCCACCAGGCCGCCAAAGGTGGCACGCCCCTGGCCCCACAGGCCGGGAACAACGACATGCTGCGGATGGGTATGCACCGCGTGGATCAGTTCAGCGAAGGTCATGCGCAATCTCCTTTCATACAGACTGAAGCTTAGAGAAAAGCGCGCCGCCGCGGGAGGGACTGAGCGGCCAATTCAGCGGCGATATTGCCGAGCATTCAGCTCTGCGCCGGGGCTTCCGGGAAATGCTCCAGCAGCACCTGCTGGGCCAGATCGGCGTCGGCCTCGGCCTGCTGTAGACGCTCGCGCCAGACTTCAGCACAGGGCGCCAGGTCCGGCTCGGTTTGCAGGCGCTGCAGCCATTGCCAGTGGTCATGCCAGTCGCCGAGGGCGCTCTGGGCGTTACGCAGCGCCTTGGGCACCGCGGAGTGCAGATGCGCACGTTGCGGCCAGGCCTCATTGCAGTAGCGCAGGCGCTTGATCAGCAGGCGCAGACGGTGCCGGTCATGCGCGGGGTCGCGCAATGCCTCGGCGAGCTGCCGGCCCTGCTTGTGCATGTACCTGACCACCGCTTTGCTTTGGGCCTGCCACTCTCCGCTGCGCACGGCCTGGCGCTGATCCTCGGGCCATTCGTCGAGCAGGATTAGCAGCCGCCTTAGCGGCAGACCTTCCAGCAAGCGGGCGTAGCTTTGCGCCAGATGAGCTCGCCGGCGCCGGGCGGCGAGTGGCTGACCGCGCCGCTCCAGTTCGCTCGCCAATACCTCGAGATCGCGCAATGGGCCGTTGGCATCGCCCAAAGCTCCAGCCGCCTGTTCCAGGGCTAAGCACAGTTTCTCGCTGCGCAGTGGCCGCAACAGGCTGCGCAGGCGGCGCAGGGCGATGCGCAGGTCATGCAGAGCCTCGTCGTCCGTCTGAACCTGCAATCGGGCGATACAGGCAAGCAGGCTTATCTGGAGCTCGATGATTCGCTCGCGCAGCTCTCGCTGGAATTTCGCCATACCTAGCTATCCTTCCGCATACGCCAGGGCAGCTCGCGACGCAGGCGTCGCAGCAGAGCTTTAAGCTGATCAGTCGAATGCGGCTGTCCCGCGTAGCGCTGAGCCTCGAAGGCGCGAGCGAAGTCGGAAATCGCTCGCGCCTGCAACGGCATCAGCCCTGCCGCCCGTGCAGCAAAAGCGTGCACGCCCTCTCCCTTGTCACGACGCACACCGTGCCGCAACAGCAAGGCCTCATAGCGCTGCAGGAGCCGCTGCTGCGGATCGCGCTCGCGTTGCCAGGGTTTGAACAGCCAGAGCGCCAGCAGGCCCAGAAGTAGTCCACCGCTACCCACTATCACCAGAGCCACACGCTGCCAATCGAGAGAACCGAACCAACGCTGTAGCAGCCCGAGCTGCTGCTCGCTGCGGTACCCCAGCACCCAGCGTTGCCAGTTGTAGTTGATGTCTTCCCACATCAATCGCATCTGGTTGATCCAAGCGACATCTCGATAGTGCAAAGGAGAGAATGGGGAATCTCCCAAGAAAGCATCGTCATCCGCCAATGCCTGCTCGGCTCCCAGCTCGATGCGCTCAGGCGCCACCTGGAAAGTCGGATCGACACTGCGCCAGCCACGCCCCTCCTGCCAGTACTCCACCCAGGCATGCGCATCCAACTGCCTGACCGAAAGGTAACTGCCATCACCGTTGAACTCTCCTCCCTGATAGCCGGTGACTATCCGCGCAGGAATACCGGCAGCGCGCAACACGAAAGTCATAGCACCGGCATAGTGGGCGCAAAAGCCACTGCGGGTGCGGAACAGAAATTCATCGACGCTATCCCGCCCGACAGCTGGTGGCTTCAGGGTGTAGCTGTACGGTTCGCGATTGAAGTGCTGCAGCAGCGCGCCAACCAATTCTTGAGTATCAGGATGCTCACGCCTCAGCTGGCGACCCCACTCACGGCTGCGTGGATCGCCTGCGTCAGGTAGCTGCAACGCGCTGCGCCGCACCACCGGCGACAAGACCGGCTCACGCACAGCGCCAGGCCAGGATCGCACTTGATAGAGCAAGTTCTGCGTAACCGGGCGTTTCCGCTCTAGGCGAAAGTCGCTCATCAGCATGGCGCCTTCCAGATTGGTCTGGCCAACGTCCAATGTGAACAACCAGGGCGCCCCGCTAGGCTGCATGATGATGGTGTAATCGAGCGCCTTCCCCTTCCTGACCCACTGAGGCTGGGCTCGCTGCTGTGCTCCCCAGGATTGAGACCAGCGGCGGCCGTCGAAATGCTCCAGGGTCAATGCACGCCAATATAGATCTCGACGCTCTGGGGCAGCGCCATCGAAGCTGGCCCGAAATGCCAGAGCCGACGACTGACTGAGCTCTGCCACATCGGCCGGAGACATGCTGTCGGACAACCCCGTCAACGCCTTCTGTGGGTTAGGCAGGCTCCACAGCGGCCCCATGCGCGGAAAGAACAGAAACAGCAGCAGCATCAACGGCACCGCCTGCAGCATCAGCGATGCCGCCAGTTTGACCGTCGCGGCCGGTTGATCGGCCAGGCTGCTCTGCTGCATGCCTATCAGCGCAGCCAGCAGCGCCGTGACTGGCAACAGGCTGTAGAGCGCCGAGAGCAGGCCGTCATCGAACAGATAGCCGGTGACCACCACAAAGAAGCCAAGGAAGATCAGCACCAACGCATCACGCCGGCTACGCAGCTCCACCAGTTTGAGAATGAAGGTAGCCACCAGCAGCAGCACGCCACCGTCCAGCCCGATCAGACTGCCACGGGAGAAAAACGCGGCGGCGCCAGTCGCAACCACCAACACGCCTCTTTCCAGTCCGGTCGGAAAGCGCGCCCGCATGCGGAACACCTGTACTCGCCAGCCGGCGCAGGCCAGCCATAGGCCGATGATCCACAGCGGCAGATGCAGCAGATGGGGCAGTATCACCAACACCTGAGCCACCAGCAGCCAGGTCAGGGCGATACGCGGAATTGGTTGGACTGCCGTCATGACCGCTCACCATAGAGCGCCAATGCGCGCAGACACGCCTCGCGATGGGCCTCGCCGAAGTCCGGCGCCAACTCCACAGCCGGCAGGCGCAACCCGTAGGGCTGCTGGCGGCCGTCGAGCTGCAGTACCCAGTAGCACAGGCGCGACAGTCGCTCCTCGGCATCGCCACCGAGGGCCTGGAAATCCAGGCACAGATCGCGCCCGGCCAGTGCGGCGAAATCCTTAACCAGCAAACCCTGGCCCCGTGAGAAGGCCTTCCAGTGCAGACGGCGCTTCGAGTCGCCGGGCTGATAGCTGCGCAGGCCCTGATAGTCATCAGCGCCCTGCCCCGCAGCCTTGCGCCCCTCGTCCTCTTCGTCGGCATCACCGCCAACGGCCAGCGGCAGGTCACCCTCGAGTGGGCGCGGATAGACCAGCACCGCCTGATCCAGATCGACCCAGCTCCAGGCCACCAGAATCCCCAGGGGGAAGTGGCTCTCCACCCGCATGCGTTCCGGGCGTAGCCAACCACGGCGCAGGGCCGGCAGGCTCAGCTCGCATTCGCGCTGACCATTGGCCGGTACGTCCATGATCTGCAACGGCTGCGGCGGCCAGCCAAGGCCAACGGCCTGGTGGGCGCGGCCATCGCTTTCCAGACGCACCTTGAAGCGCGCCTGCTCACCGGCGAAAACTGCGCCGCTGGCCCCAGCCTTGAGGATCAAGCCGGCGAAATTGCGGTAGGTATGCAGGATGGCGACCACGAACACCGCAGCCAGCAGGAAGGTCAGGCCGTAGGCCAGGCTGTTCTCGTAGTTGATGCCGGCCAGTAGCATCAGCACCAAGGCGAGCGAGAACGCGGCCCCCACGCGGTCGGGCATGATGAAGATGCGCCGCTGGTTGAGCTGCACCTGCGACGCCGCCGGGATGCGCCGGACCACCCAGCGCCGCCAGCGGGCCTTGAGCGAAGTCGGCAGCATCACACCGCCGAGACTTCGCGCAGCAGCCATTGCACCAGCGCGCCGCCGCCATGCCCGGCCGGGTCGGCGCGCTCGCGCAGACGGTGACCGACCACGGCCGGCAGCACCGCCTGCACATCCTCGGGAATCACGTACTCACGGTTGGCGAGGAAGGCCCAGGCACGTGCTGCCGCCAGCAGCGCCAGACTGGCCCGTGGCGACAGGCCCCAGGCGAACTGCGGCTCGCTGCGGGTGGCCTCGACCAGGCGCAGCACATAGTCGACCAGAGCATCGCTGGCGCGCACCTGAGGAATCAGCGCCTGGATCGCCGCCAGCTCGCTGTGGTCGAGCAGGGGTTCCAGCTTGGGCAGCAACTCCCGTCGTGCCTCGCCCAGCAGCAGGGCCTTCTCTGCCGCCTTGGCCGGATAGCCCAGCGACAGACGCATGAGGAAGCGGTCTAGCTGCGACTCCGGCAAGGCGAAGGTGCCGCCGGAGCTGACCGGGTTCTGCGTGGCAATGACGAAGAACGGCTCCGGCAGTGGCCGGGTCGCGCCCTCGATGGTCACCTGCCCCTCCTCCATCGCCTCCAGCAGCGCGCTCTGGCTCTTCGGCGTGGCGCGGTTGATCTCGTCGGCCAGCACCAGCTCGGCAAAGATCGGCCCGGGGTGGAAAACGAACTGCCCGTTGTCCTTGTCGAACACCGAGGTGCCGAGAATGTCGCCGGGCAGCAGGTCGGAGGTGAACTGGATACGCTGGAAGCTCAGCCCCAGCACCCGTGCCAGGGCCTGGCTGAGCGTGGTCTTGCCCATGCCGGGCAGGTCTTCGATCAGCAGGTGCCCGCGGGCCAGCAGGCAGGTCAGCGCCAGGCGCACCTGCGGCTCCTTGCCCAGCAGCACCTGATTCACCTCATGCAGCACCGCATCCAGTTTCGTCCGCATCATTCGCTCCTGTTCGATCCGTCGATGCTACTGGTCAACACGGACCGGGCAAAGCACCGCGAAACAGTTGCTCATGAAACTGTGCGGCAGTTTAGAACCTGTGCAAAGTCACGCGAGCTAGAGCCAGGCTAGGCAAACACAGGCGAGGACGCGGAGTTTACGAGTGGTAAATGAGCAGTCCGAGCCTGTGTTTAACGACGCATGGCCGAAGCGCAGCGACTTTGCACAGATTCTCAGGCCGGGCGCTGCATATGGAAGACGTCGCGGGTGCGGGTATAGCCGCTGCCGGCGAGGCGGCCGACCAGGTCGAGCCTGGCGGGGTCGATACGGCCATTCGCGTCGAGCACAGCGTCGTCGACATGCGCCAGCAGCACCTCGGCGAAGATCAGGTGGCAGCTCGGCGCCTGGCGTGGATAGGGCTGGATCTCCGCCACCCGGCACTCGAAGGCCACCGGTGCGCCCAGCACCCGCGGCGGCGCCACCCGCAGCGACGGCTGTGTGGCGATATCGAAATGCAGGAACTCGCTGTGCCCATGCGCCAGGCTGGCCGATGAGGCGTTCATCGCTTCGGCCTGGGCCATGCCGACCAGCTGGATCACCAACTCGCCGGTGTCCTGGGCATTGCGCAGGGTGTCCTTGAGATTGCCGTCGGCGCGGTTGCCGACATTCACCATCAGGGTCGGCGGCTGGTCGCTGATCACCTGGAAGAAGCTGAACGGAGCCAGGTTGTCGATGCCCTCCCGCGAACGGCTGGAAACCCAGGCGATCGGCCGCGGGGTGACGGTGGAGGCCAGCCAGCGATAGGCTTCCAGCGGGGTCAGCGCGGTGAAATCCAGCTGCATATCAACGCCCGGCGCGCGATTCGCGGATATAGAAGCGCGCCTTCTCGGCGTTCTTGGTGCAGCTCTCGTAGCCCTCGAACTGCTGCGAGGTCTTGGCCCCGGTCAGCAGGGTCAGTGCCTTGGAGTAGCTGACCGTGCCAGCGAAACCTTCGGCCTTGGCCAAGTCCAGTTCGCGCCAGGCGGCGTTCGATTGACTGGCGCAGCTGTCGCGGTAGGCGGTCTTGGCCGCGCAACCGGTCAGGGCCAGCAGCAACGAGGCGATGAGGATGGTCTTTTGCATGATGTTCTCCTGAATGCTGGTACCGGCTTGGACGTCAGCGCAACGGCAAAGTGCCCGGTCACAAGGAGTCTGGATTCTAGTGCGGCCGCGAAAAATTAGCCGTTCAATTCTGCTCCTGCGCACGCTCCCCGCCCGCCGAGCAGAGCAAATGCCGGCTTGGCGCAACCGCTCTGGACGGGTATGTTCGCGGCATTGGTGGGGAGATCGGCAATGAGCAAGAGAGTGGCCCTGGTACTGGGCTCCGGCGGCGCACGGGGTTATGCGCATATCGGCGTGATCGAGGAACTGGAAGCCCGTGGCTACGAGATCGGCTGCATCGCCGGCTGCTCGATGGGCGCGGTGATCGGCGGCATCTACGCCGCCGGCAAGCTCAGCGAATACCGCGAATGGACGGAGAGCCTGGACTACCTGGACGTGCTGCGCCTGCTGGACGTGAGCTTCCGCCTCGGCGCCATCCGCGGCGAGAAGGTGTTCGGCAAGATCCACGAGATAGTCGGAGAGATCGACATCGAGCAGCTGGCGATTCCCTACACGGCGGTCGCCACCGACCTCACCAACCAGCAGGAAATCTGGTTCCAGGAAGGCTGCCTGCACAAGGCCATGCGCGCCTCGGCGGCCATCCCCAGCCTGTTCACCCCGGTCATCCAGGGCTCGCGCATGCTGGTCGACGGCGGCCTGCTCAACCCGCTGCCGATCGTGCCGGTGGTCTCCAGCCACTGCGACCTGATCGTCGCGGTCAACCTCAACGCCCTGAACCAGAAGCAGTACAGCCTGCCGGTGATCGAGCGGCCGGCGGCGATCAAGGGCAAGATCGACCAGCTGATGGGCTCGATCAGCGCGAAGCTGCCATTCCTGCGGCGCGACGACGAGGACGAAGATCAACTGCCGGCCGAGCCCGCGGCGCCCAACCCCTGGCTGGACGACAGCCGCGTGCCCAAGACCACGGAGGAAGCCGCGCCCAAGTCGGCCAGCGATTCCCGGGTGCTCGGCAATGTCGGCCCGGCCTCGCTGCTGGAGCTGGTCAACCAGAGCTTCGAGACCATGCAGACCTCGCTGGCCCAGTACAAGATCGCCGGCTATCCGCCAGACATACTGATCAACGTGCCCAAGCGGGTCTGCCGCTTCTTCGAGTTCCACAAGGCGCCGGAGCTGATCCAGCTCGGCCGGCAGATCGCCAGCGACACCCTGGACAGGTACGAACGCGACCACGGCTGACGCGGGGTCACTGCACCTCCAGCAGGCGGTAGCCGACCCCCGCCTCGGTGACGATGAAGCGCGGCGCCGCCGGGTCGTCGCCGAGCTTCTGCCGCAGATGGCCGACCACCACGCGCAGGTAGTGGCTGTCCTCGACATGGGTCGGCCCCCAGATGTCCCTGAGCAGTTGCTGCTGGGTCACCACCCGCCCCAGATGTCGGGCGAGCATGGCCAGCACCGCGTATTCCTTGCGGGTCAGCGCCACCTCGGCGCCCTCCAGCGTCACCCGCCGATAGGCGAAGTCCACCTGCAACGGGCCGCTCTGCGCGGAGGCCTCCTGGGGTTCACTGCCATTGCCCTGGCGCAGCAGCGCGCGCACCCGGGCGAGGAATTCCTGGATGCCGAAGGGCTTGGTCACATAGTCGTTGGCGCCGCCGTCCAGGGCCTTGACCTTCTCGCCCTCGCTGGCGCGCACCGAGAGCACCAGCACCGGCACCTGCGACCACTCGCGCAACTCGCCCAGAACCTGCTGGCCATCCATGTCCGGCAGGCCGAGGTCGAGCACCACCAGGTCCGGACGCTCCAGCGCCGCCTGAGCCAGGCCCTCGCCGCCGTTGCCGGCTTCCAGCACCCGATAGCCATGGGCGCTGAGGCTGATGCGCAGGAACTTGCGGATCTGCGCCTCGTCGTCGATCACCAGGATGGTCGTTGCGTTATTCGCCATCGCCCTATTCTTCCTCGAGCTGCGGTTGCGCATGTAACGGCAGGTGCAGGGTCAGGGTCGCGCCGCGCCCGTCCAGCCCCTCGCCTACCGTCACCTTGCCGCCGTGGGCACCGACCATACCCTGGCAGATCGCGAGGCCCAGTCCGGTGCCCTGGCCGCCGCGGTCGCCACGCGCCGCCGTGTAGAACATATCGAAGATCTTCTCCCGCTCGGCCTGCGGAATACCGGGGCCCTGGTCGCTGACGGCGAAGCGTAGCTCGCCCTCGTCGCTGGCGATGCTCACCCGCAGGCGGCCCTGGGCCGGCGAGAAGCGCGCGGCGTTCTCCAGCACGTTGACCAGCGCCTGCTCGATCAGCGCCGCGTGGGCATACAGCAGCGGCAGCTCGGCCGGCACCTGCAGCTCCACCTGTAGCGGCGCCAGCACCGGACGCAGGCGCTGCACGGCGCTGGCGACTATGTCCGCTGGCGCCACCCAGTCGCGCGCCAGCTTGAGGCCGCCGTGTCCCAGGCGGGTCATGTCCAGCAGGTTCTGGATATAGCGATCCAAACGTTCGGCCTCGTCGCGGGTGCCTTCCAGCAGCTCGCGGCGGTCGGCCAGGGGAATCTGCTCGCCCAGGGCCAGCAGGCTGTCGATGGAGCCGCGCATGGCTGTCAACGGCGTGCGCAGGTCGTGGGATACCGAGGCCAGCAGCGCACTGCGCAGCTCCTCGGTCTGCCCATGCAGACGCGCCGCCTCCAGGTCCGCCGCCAGTTGGGCGCGCTCCAGGGCCTGGGCCAGCGGCTGGCCGAGGGCGGCGATCAGGCGGCGCTGCTCCGGGCTCAGCGGCCGCCCATTCTTCGGCGCCACGCCGAGCATGGCCAGCGGCCCCTCCTCGCCGGCCAGCGGCCACCACCACCAGCGCCCGCCCGGCAAGGTGCCGGTACCCAGTCCGGAGGGCTGCAACTGCTGCCAGGACCAGTCGGCGGCGGCACGCTCCTGTTCGGTGAGCAGGCGCTGCACGCCGGCCTCGACCTTCCACACACCGTCGCGATCACGCGACTGCAGGCTGATCTCGATCTCCTGCCACAGGCCGAACTGCTGGGTGGCGGCGGAGAACACCGCCTGGCGGTCGGTGGCCACGGTGAGCTTGCGCGACAGCTCGAGCAGCGCCGTGGTCTCCGCCTGGGTCTGGCGCAGGGCCTGCAGCTGGCGGCGCTGGCGGCTGGCCAGGTTGCCGGTCAGGCCGGCCATCAGCAGGAAGAACAGCAGGGTCAGCACGTCCTGCTGGCGAGCGATCTTCAGCGACAGCAGCGGCTCGATGAACAGCAGGTTGTAGGCCAGAAACGACAGGCCGGCGCAGAGCAGCGCCGGGCCCAGGGAACTGCGCACCGCCACCACCAGCACGGCGGCGAGGAAGACCAGCGAGATGTTGGGCAACTGGATGAAGTGCGCCAGGCCCAGCGCCGCGCTGCTGGCCACGGCAGTCGCCAGCGCCGCCAGCAGATAGTCGCGCCAGGCCAGCGACTCGCGGGCTCGTGGCCGGGCCGGAGCCAGCTCCACCTCGGTGTCCAGCACGCTGATCTCCAGGCCCTTGCCGGCAGCCAGCAGGCGCTCGGCCAGACCTCGGCCGACATGCCAGCGACGACGTAGGCGCTGGCGGCTGCGACCGACCAGGATCAGGCTGGCGCGGCGCTCCTGAGCATGCGCGACCAGGGTACTGGCCACTTCGCCGGCACGCAGGTTGACCACCTCGCCGCCCAGGCGCTCGGCCAGCTGCTGGGCCGCCTGCAGGTTGCCCAGGCGCTCCTCGTTGCGCGGGCCACCGGTGTCCACATGCACCACCGACCAGGGCAGGTGGCGACGTTCGGCCACCCGGCTGGCGTGGCGCACCAGGCGCTCGGCCTGGCCATCGCCGTCGATGCCGACCAGCAGGCGGCCGCGCACGCTCGGTGCCTCCTGGCCCTGCTGGCGATAGCGGCGGTTGAGGTCGGCATCCACTCGCGCGGCGGCGGTGTGCATGGCCAGCTCACGCAGGGCGGTGAGGTTGGTCTGCGAGAAGAACGCGTCGATGGCCGCACGGGCCTGTTCCGGCACGTAGACCTTGCCCTCGCGCAGGCGCTCGAGCAGTTCGCGCGGCGGCAGGTCGATAAGCAGGATCTCGTCGGCCTCTTGCAGCACCCAGTCCGGCAGGGTCTCGCGCACCTGCACGCCGGTGATGCCGCGCACCTGGTCGTTGAGCGCCTCAAGGTGCTGCACGTTGACCGTGGTGTACACGTCGATGCCGGCACCGAGCAGCTCCTGCACGTCCTGCCAGCGCTTGGCGTGGCGGCTGCCGGGAGCGTTGCTGTGGGCCAGCTCGTCCACCAGTACCAATTGCGGCGGCCTGGCCAGCAGTCCATCGAGATCCATCTCCTGCAGCGGCCGCTCGCGGTATTCCACGCGTTTGAGCGGTTGCTGCGGCAGACCGGCGAGCATCGCCTCGGTCTCCGAGCGGCCGTGGGTCTCGACCACGCCGACGCGCAGGTCTACTCCCTGGCGCACCTGCGCCTGAGCCGCCTGCAGCATGGCGTAGGTCTTGCCTACGCCGGGGGCCGCGCCGAGGAAGACCTTCAGCCGGCCGCGGCCCTCGCGGGGCATCTCGGCCAGCAATGCATCGGCGCGTAGCGCATCACTCATGGAGTGCTCTCGTTGAAGGCGAAGGCGCGATTGTCCGCCAGCGCCAGGTTCAGCGCCAGCACGTTGACCACGTCGGGGCCCACCAGCGAACGCTCGGTGTGCTGCTCGATCAGCCGCTCAAGACTGGCACTTGGCAGATGCCGGGCAGCGGCGATGCGTGCTACCTGCCAGCGCGCGGCGGCCGGTGACAGATGCGGGTCGAGGCCGCTGGCCGAGGTGGTGACCAGCTCCAGCGGCACCGGTGCAGTGCCCTCGCCCAACAGGCGCTGGGCATCTTTGGCGGCGCGCTCGGCCAGGGCCGGGTTGCTCTGCGCCAGGTTGCTGGCGCCGCTGGCCACGGTGGCGAAACCGGCGGCCGAGGGCCGCGGTTGGAACCACTGCGCGCCTTCGAAGTTCTGCGCCAGCAGCGCGCTGCCGAGCAGCTTGCCCTGCTCGTCAAGCAGCAGGCTGCCGTTGGCCTGCTCGGGGAAGGCCACCTGGGCCACGGTGGTGACCAGCAGCGGATAGGCCACGCCGGTGATCAGGGTCATCAGACCGAGAATGCCCAGGGCCGGACGGAGTTGCTTGAGCATGTCGTTTCTCCAGTAATTCGGGGCCGCCCCGGCAGCCGGGGCGGCTCGGGGTCAGACCAGGCCGAGGCTGGTCAGCAGCACGTCGATCAGCTTGATGCCCACGAAGGGCGCGAGGATGCCTCCCAGGCCATAGATCAGCAGGTTGCGTCGCAACAGGCTGATCGAATCCGCCGCCTGCACGCGCACGCCACGCAGGGCCAGGGGGATCAGCGCGATGATGATCAGCGCGTTGAACACGATGGCCGAGAGGATGGCGCTCTGCGGACTGTGCAGCTGCATGACGTTGAGCATGCCGAGTTGCGGGTAGATGCCGGCGAACAGCGCCGGGAGGATGGCGAAGTACTTGGCCACGTCGTTGGCCACCGAGAAGGTGGTCAGCGCGCCACGGGTCACCAGCAGCTCCTTGCCCACCTGCACCACATCCAGCAGCTTGGTCGGGTCCGAGTCCAGGTCCACCAGGTTGGCGGCCTCGCGGGCGGCCTGGGTGCCGTCGTTCATCGCCAGGCCGACATCGGCCTGGGCCAGCGCCGGGGCGTCGTTGGCGCCGTCGCCACACATGGCCACCAGCTTGCCGTCGGCCTGCTCGCTGCGGATGCGCTGCAGCTTCTTCTCCGGCGTGGCCTCGGCGATCACGTCATCCACGCCGGCCTCGGCGGCGATGGCGGCGGCGGTCAGCGGGTTGTCGCCGGTCACCATCACGGTGCGGATGCCCAGCTGGCGCAGCTCGGCGAAGCGCTCGCGGATGCCCGGCTTGACCACGTCCTTGAGGTGGATGGCGCCGAGCAGACGACTGTCGCCGGCCACCAGCAACGGCGTGCCGCCGCTCTGGGCGATCTTGTCGACCTCGCGCGCCAGGTGCTCGGGCATCTCCTCACGAGTCATGCCCAGGTACAGCAGCACCGCGTCCACGGCGCCCTTGCGGAAGCTGCGGCCATTCCAGTCGGCGCCGGACAGGCGCGTCTCGGCGCTGAAGGCGATGCCGCGTACCGAACCACGCTCCGGTGCCTCCACCGGACTGAGGCCGCGCAGGTATTCGACTATGGACTTGCCCTCGGCCGTGTCGTCGGCCAGCGAGGCCAGCAGCGCCGCCTCGGCCAGGTCGCGACCGTTGACGCCCGGCGTCTTGACCAGCACGCTGCAACGGCGATTGCCGAAGGTGATGGTGCCGGTCTTGTCCAGCAGCAGGGTGTGCACGTCCCCCGCCGCTTCCACGGCGCGGCCGGACTTGGCGATCACGTTGAGGCGCACCAGGCGGTCCATGCCGGCAATGCCGATGGCCGAGAGCAGGCCGCCGATGGTGGTCGGAATCAGCGTCACCAGCAGCGCCACCAGGTACACCAGTGGCAGGTCGCCGCCGGCGTAGCGGGCGAACGGCTGCAGGGTGGCCACCACCAGCAGGAAGATCAGGGTCAGGCCGATCAGCAGGATGTCCAGCGCCACTTCGTTCGGCGTCTTCTGCCGCTTGGCGCCCTCGACCAGGGCGATCATGCGGTCCAGGGTCGACTCGCCCGGGTTGGCGGTGATCTGCACCAGCAGCCAGTCCGACACCACGCGGGTGTTGCCGGTGACCGCCGAGCGGTCGCCGCCGGACTCGCGGATCACCGGCGCCGACTCACCGGTGATGGCCGCCTCATTGACCGCGGCGATACCTTCAATCACCTCGCCGTCACCGGGAATCAGCTCGCCGGCCTCGACGCGGACGATATCGCCACGACGCAGCTGGCTGGCGGCCACTGCCTGGAACTGCGCGCCGACCTTGCGCCGCGCGGTCAGGCCCTGACTACCGGCCTTGAGGCTGTCGGCGCGGGCCTTGCCGCGGCCCTCGGCCAGGGCCTCGGCGAAGTTGGCGAAAAGCACGGTGAACCACAGCCACAGGGCGATCTGCACGGCCAGGCCGGTGCTAACGCCTTGCGCAGGAAGGAAACACAGCACGGTGGTGAGGATGGCGGTCAGCTCGACCACCAGCATCACCGGCGCCCGCTTGAGCTGGCGTGGATCGAGTTTGACGAAGGCCTGTTTCAGCGCCGGTTGCCACAACGCCTGGAAGCTGGTCTTGGAGGTTTGCACGGCACTACTGGGCGCGCTGGTTGGGGCATTCATGATGGTTCTCCCTTAGAACGCCAGGTGTTCGGCCAGCGGGCCCAGGGCCAGCGCGGGCAGGAAGGTCAGGCCGCCGACCAGCAGGATGGTCAGGGTCAGCAGGGTGACGAACAGCGGGCCATGGGTAGGGAAGCTGTTGTCGCCCAGCGGCGCCCGCTTCTTCGCCGCCAGGCTGCCGGCGATGGCGAGGATCGGCAGGATGTAGCCGAAACGCCCGAGCAGCATGGCCAGACCGATCAGCAGGTTGTGGAACGCCGTATTAGCGCCGAAACCGCCGAAGGCCGAGCCATTGTTGGCAGTGCCCGAGGTGTAGGCGTACAGCGCCTGGCTGAAACCGTGCGGGCCGGGGTTGCTGATCGAGGCCGCAGGACCCGGCAGGCTCACCGCCAGGGCACAGAACACCAGCACACCGACCGGCATCACCAGCAGGGTCGCCACCAGCAGGCGCACCTCGCGGGGCTCCAGCTTCTTGCCCAGGTATTCCGGGGTACGGCCGATCATCAGGCCGGCGAGGAACACAGCGATCAGCACGAACAGCAGCATGCCGTAGAGGCCGGCGCCGACGCCGCCGAAGATCACCTCACCGAGCATCATGTTGAACATCGGGATCATGCCGCCGATGGCGCTGAAGCTGTCGTGCATGGCGTTGACCGAGCCGTTGGATGCGGCCGTGGTGGTCACCGCCCAGAGCGCCGAGGCGGCGACGCCGAAGCGGCTCTCCTTGCCTTCCAGCGAGCCGGCCTGCTCGATCGGCAACGCCGCCAGCGCCGGGTTCGGCTGGTACTCGGCCCAAAGGGTGATGCCCAGGCCGATAACGAACAGGATCAGCATGCTGGCCAGGATGGCGCGGCTCTGGCGCAGGTCCTTGACGTAGTGGCCGAAGCTGAACACCAGCGCCACCGGAATCAGGATGATCGCCGCCAGCTCCAGCAGGTTGCTCAGCGCCGTGGGGTTCTCGAACGGGTGCGCCGAGTTCACGCCGAAGAAGCCGCCACCGTTGGTACCGAGCTGCTTGATGGCGATCTGGCTGGCCGCAGGACCGAGCGGGATGGTCTGGTCCGTGCCCATCAGGGTCTTGGCCTGGGCGTAGTCCATGAAGGTCTGCGGCACGCCCTGCCAGACCAGCAGCAGCGCCAGGATCACGCAGAACGGCAACAAGCCGTAGAGCGTGGCGCGGGTCAGGTCGACCCAGAAGTTACCAATGCCAGCGCTGGACTTGCGCGAGATGCCGCGGGCGAAGGCCACCAGGATGGCCAGGCCCACCGCCGGACTGACGAAGTACTGCACGGTCAGGCCGACCATCTGGCTGAAATAACTGAGCGCCGATTCACCGCTGTAGGCCTGCCAGTTGGTGTTGGCGACGAAGCTCACCGCGGTGTTAAACGCCAGGGTCCACTCCAGGCCCGGCAACTGCCGCGGGTTGAGCGGCAGCAGGCCCTGCAACAGGAGAATGGCGAATAGCAGCACCAGGCTGGCCAGGGTGAAGGCCAGCAGCGCCAGGGCATAGGTCTTCCAGTCCTGATCGGACTTGGCGTCGACGCCCGCGACCTTGTAGCAGAGCCGTTCCAGCGGGCGCAGTAGTGGGGTCAGCAGGGTGCGCTCGCCCTCCATGGCACGGTACAGGTAGCGCCCCAGCCAGGGCGCGGGCGCCAGCACCAGGACGAAGAAGGCCAGGATCAGGCCGTAGTCTTGAAGTTGCATGGGGCCTCCTAGCCGCGTTCGGCGCGTAGCAGCGCCACCAGCAGATAGATGAACAGCCCCAGGGCCAGGCCCAGGGACACCCCGTCGAGAATGCCCATGTGATCGCTCCGTAATGCGGGCTACGCCGCCTTGGGCGAATTCTTCGTCCGGGCGGCGTAAAGGAGCGATTCCGCAACGGTGTGCGGGCGATAAAGAATGCGTAAAGATCGCAGTTCGCAGCGGCCGAGACATGGCCGACACTCTGGTGATGTCAGGCCAGCGCTAGCAGCCGAACATTTGCACCTGAAAACAAAAAGGCCCGCATCTCCAATGGAAATGCGGGCCTCTCGGCGCCTGCGAAGGTTATTCGGCCGGAGCCTCTTCCTCGGTGACTTCCTCTTCCAGCTGCAGACCTTCCATCGCGGGCTCTTCCGCGCCCAGGTCCGCACCGCCCATGCCACCCAGGCCGGCGCCGCTGGCGAAGGCCATGGCGACGAACTCCTCGACGGACATCTGCTTGCCGTTGAAGTCGACCTTGTCGTTGGCGTAGTGCAGGCTGGTGACGATGTTGTCACCTTCCAGCTTGGCCAGTTCGGTGGACAGGGCCATGCCGCTGGCCATCTCGGTCATCATCGAGGCCTGCTGGGCGACGGCTTCCTTGTCGGTCTCGCCGCCGATGGTGGCCTGCAGACCGATCACGTCGCCGATCATGGCCTTGGAAACGCTGACCTTGGCATCCAGCTGAGCGATCAGCTGCTTGGCCAGTTGATCCGGCGGCAGCTCGAAGGACTCGGGCTTGTTCAGGTCCACGGCCAGGCTCAGGCTGCTTTCGCCGTTGGCGGTCTTGAACGCCAGTTTCTCCAGGGCAACGCTCGGCTTGGCGGCCAGCAGCTTATCCACGTCCACCATCAGCTGGGCCTGCTGCGCTTCGCTCAGCTCCGGCAGGTTGGCCTCGTCTGCCAGGCTGGCCTGTTGCAGCTGGCCGGTGTTCTTGATGATGTCGCTGTACAGGGCGAGCATCGACTGCAGGGCAGCGGCGTCGACGTTCTTCACGCTGGAAATCATTTCCAGGCCGCCGATATCGTGGCCCTGGTAGCTGACCATGCCGACGTTGTAGGTGGAGCGGCCGGCCAGCTTGCCGTCGACTTCGCTGGTTTCGTCGCGCTGTACGAAGTCCTTCAGCAGCACCGGAGCGGCTTCGCCGACCTTGACCTCGACGACCTGCAGCTTGACCTCGTTCTGGCCCAGGTAGAAATCGCTGGCGCTCTTGGCGGTCTGGCTGTTCAGGGTCAGGCCCTTGAACTCGATGGTCATCGGCTCGCCGCTGGACGGCAGCTTCGAGCTGACCTTGACGCTTTCCATCAAGCCGCTGGCGTCGATTTCCTTGGCGCCGGCAGAGGTATCGAAGTTGACGGTCAGGCCGCTGAAGTCCAGGTTGCTGTCTTCATCCAGGGCCAGCTGCAGCGGGTTCAGGCGCACGGTGCCTTCCACGGACTGGTCGTAGCCCAGGCTGGCCTGGCCTTCCAGCGGCGAGACGCCCTTGCTGGCGGCGAACCATTTTTCCAGGGCTGGGTTGGCTTCCAGGGCGTAGTTGCTGGTGGCCATGACCGGCATCAGCTTGAACGCCTTGAGGCGCGACAGCGGGAAAGGACCGTGCTCGATACGGTCGGTGATCACCCACTCCAGCTGCTGCGCGGTCTCGCCGTCCAGCGAGCCGTTGAACTTGACGCGGTAGCGCGCGTCGCTGTTGAAGAAATGACGATCCAGCGAGAGCAGCTCGACGGAAACGTCAAGACCGAGTGCCGGCAGGGTCTTGGCCATGTCGGCGTTGACCTGCTTGATCGATGCGTCCAGCACAGTGGGCAGCTGGTTGCCGGTGTACCAGGCTCCGGCCGTGCCGAGGGCGCCGACGGCCACGATGATGCCTACTGCGATACCTGCAGATTTTTTCATGGGATGACTCGCAAATTGTCCGTTGTGTTGTGTTGGTCTTTCTTCCCTGAACCGTGCGAGGCCTCTGTGGACCCGATCATCACGGTCTGAGGCGGGGCTGGTGCCCGGCTTCGGCCATGCCAGCCGAAAAGCCGCACAAGGCTATCACCGTGGCATTCCGCTCACCAAGGACGGTGAGCAGAATTCTGCACAGGATGCCAACTACTCCCCGTCCTTGCGTTCCTCATCCACGGCGGCGACCCGCGGCGTGTTGCCGACCCAGTCGCCGAGCAGGCTGTAGGCCACGGCCAGCAGGGTCGGGCCGAGGAACAGGCCCATGAAGCCGAAGGCCAGGATGCCGCCGAACACGCCGAGCAGCACCACCACCAGCGGCAGGTTGCCGCCGCGGCTGATCAGATAGGGCTTGAGCACGTTGTCCACGCCGCTGATGACGAACATGCCCCAGATGCCGAGGAAAACCGCCATGCCGTAATGCTCCTGGCTGACCAGCCAGGCGGTGGCGGGAATCCATACCAGCGGCGGGCCCATGGGGATCAGGCTGAGGATGAAGGTGATGATGCCCAGCACCAGGGCCCCGGGCACACCGGCGATATAGAAACCGATCAGCGCCAGCAGGGCCTGGGCGGCAGCGGTGCCGATCACGCCGTTGACCACCCGTTGCACGGTGCCCGCCACCAGGCTCAGATAGTGCTCGGCGCGATCGCCGATCAGACGCTCCAGCAGGCTGTGGACGAAGGCCGCCATGCGCGGGCCGTCGCGGTAGAAGAAGAACACCAGCACCAGGCTCAGGGCCAGCTCCAGCATGCCGCCGCCGATCTGTGCGCTGCGTGCCAGTAGCCAGTTGCCGACCTGGCCCAGGTAGGGTCGAACGGTGGCGAGCAGGGCTGCGCCCTCCTCGTCGATGCGCGTCCAGAGGCTGACCAGGCGATCGCCCACCAGCGGCAGGCCGCCTAGCCAGCTGGGCGGGTCCGGCAGGCCATCGCCCTGGAAGTCCTTGAACAGCTCGGTGGCGTCGCGGATATGGTCGGCCAGGTTGAAGCCCAGCCACACCAGCGGCACCGCCACCAGCACCATCCAGCCCGCGGTGAGGATGGCCGCGGCGGTGTTTTCCCGGCCATCCAGGGCGCGGGTCAGCAGGCGCATCAGCGGCCAGCTGGCGAAGGCCAGCACGGCGGCCCAGAACAGCGCAGAGAAGAACGGTGCCAGCACCCAGACGCAGGCGCCGAGTAGCGCCAGCAGAAGGATCTGCACCAGCAGGCGATCATTGTTCAGCATGGTTCGATATTCCCAGAACCCGGGCGGAAAGCGGCCCGGCACGCCTCATTGTTCAGCGTAGTTGTTGCAGACGCAGGCCCGCGCCCTCGCTAGCCACCACCTGCAGGCGGTTGCCGCGCACCCCGCGGCGCTCCAGCTCCGCACGCCAGGCCTCGGCTTGCGCGCCGGCCAGGCCGACGCGCAGGGTGCTGTCCAGGCTCAGGGTGCGGGCCAGCAGATCGCCCCACTGCTCGTCCGGTGAGCCCAGCTGCGGCAGGCTCAGTTCGCCACTGCTCTTGAGCTGGCGCAACAGGGTGCCAGGGGTGGGCAGCAGCGCCGGCAACGCCGCGCCGGCGTCAAGCTGCTCCACGTGCAGATAGGAACGGCGATTGCCGCGGGTGATGCCGTACAGGGCGACCAGGCTGTCCTGTTGCGGCGCGGCCAGGCGCAGCAGCAGGTAGCTCTGCCGCTCCTCGGGACCGTACAGTTTGGCGTTGCCGAAGATGGCGTTGGCGAACAGGCTGCTGGAGCCGCAGTCACGGCCCTCGCACCAGAACAGCAACTGGGCGCCCTGCCCCTGCAGATGCTCACGCGCCAGCGTCAGCGCCTCACGCGGCGAGTGCTCCTCCGGCAGGCGATAGGTCAGCGCCCGCAGGCGCCCCTCGGCGAGCACTTCGGTGGCACGCAGCTGGCCGCTGATGCGGCGCAGGCCATCCTGCGGGTAACGCTTCTCCGCGTTGGGTTGATCGCGATAGTCGACGATCTCGGCGCGCGGGAAACGCGGCAGGCTGTCCAGATCCTGGCTGCCGGGCACATCGGCGGCCAGCAGCGGCGTACAGATCAGGCTCAGGCAGAAAGCGAAATAACGCATGCGGCTCCTTAGCGTGTCAGCATGCTCTGCGCGGTTTTCACCACGCGATCATCGTCCTTGGCCCGCTCCGGTATCAGCAGGCCGCGCTGCACCGCCGGGCGCGCGGCGAGCGCCGCCATCCAGCGCTGCAGATGCTCCAGGCCATCCACCGAGACGCCGGCCCAGTCGTGCACACGCACCCAGGGATAGGTGGCGATGTCGGCGATACCGTAGTCGCCGGCCAGGTACTCGGCCTCGCCCAGGCGACTGTCGAGCACCTCGTAGAGGCGGCGGGTCTCGTGCTGGTAGCGGTCGATGGCGCCCTGCAGCTTCTCCGGGAAATAGCGGAAGAACACGTTGGCCTGGCCCTGCATGGGCCCTACTCCGCCCATCTGGAACATCAGCCACTGGATCGCCAGCGAACGACCCTTGACGCCACTGGGCAGCAGCTTGCCGGTCTTCTCGGCCAGGTAGATGAGGATGGCGCCGGACTCGAACACGGCGAAGCCGTCGTCGACGATGGCCGGGATGCGGCCGTTGGGGTTGATGCGCAGGAACTCGGGGGCCTTCTGCTCCTTCTTGTCGAAGGACAGCGCGTGTACCTGATAGGGCAGGCCCAGTTCCTCCAGCGCGATGGACACCTTGTGTCCGTTCGGCGTGGCGGCGGTGTACAGATCGATCATGGCAATCTCCGATACGACCTGCACAGCCTCGGCAGTTGCCGAGGCCGCGTCAAGCGCGGCGGAAGAATGGATTGAAACAGTCTGCGACCTGCTGCGCGCCGGCCTCATCGTTGAGGTGCAGGTGATGGCCGCCGGGCAGGATGTGGGTCTCGAAGGAGGTGCCCTCGACCAGGCTCTTCAGGCGTGGCTCGACGTTCATCTGCCCGCCCTCGGCGAGGATCAGGCTGACCGGGCACTGCACGGCGCGGATGAACTGCTCGACATGGGCGAAGGTCAGGCGCATCACCGACGGCAGGGTCAGGCGGATATCGGTGCGCCAGGTGTAGCCACCCGGCACTGGCTCCAGGCCACGCTGGGCCAGCAACTCTGCAGCCTCGCGGCTGACCGCTACCACCCCACGCATGCGCGCCTCGACGGCCTTGTCCAGGTTCGAGTAGACCGGCTTCTGCTTGTCGCGCACCGCCAGGCGCGAACGCAGCGCATCGCCCAAACGCTTGGGGGCGCTGTCGGCCTCTGCCGTGTACGGCACCAGGCCGTCGATCAGCGCCAGGCGCTCGACCCGCTCCGGCAGCGCTGCCGCCAGCAGAGTCGAAATGATCGCGCCCATGGAATGGCCGAGCAGATTGAAGCGCTCCCAGCCGAGCTGCTCGGCCACCAGCAGCACATCCTCCAGGTACTCCCACATGCTGTAGCTGGAGTTGCTGGCGTAGTGCCCGGAATGGCCGTGGCCGGGGAAATCCAGGGCGACGATGCGCAGCCCTTCCAGCTTCGGCGCCAGGCGCGCGAAGGTCATGGCATTGTCCAGCCAGCCATGCAGGGCGATAACCGGAATGCCGTCCTCCGGACCGAACAGATGCGCTGCCAGCTCCACGTGCGGCAGGCTGAAACGGGTTTCCTCGACTCTCAGGCTCATGCCGAACGCTCCATGCCCTGCCCCTGCCAGCGGCCAAACAGCTCGCGCAGCAGGCGCGCGGTGTCCTGCGGACGTTCCAGCGGGAACATGTGGCCGCCGGGCAGGCTCAGGTATTCGCCCTGACGCACGCGACTGACCTGGCGCGCATGGTGCGGTAGCACCACCTTGCTGTGCCGGCCACGCACCACCGCCAGCGGTACGGCGAGCTGCTGCGGACGGCCCGGTACGGTGTGCGGCACGCTGCGGTAGATGTTGATCTCGGTGGCCGGATCGAAACGCAGACGCAGGCGCCTTTCTTGGCCTTGGCCCTCCTCGCGCAGGCCGTGGCGCACATAGGCGTCCAGGCAGTCGGGATCGAAACGGCGGAACAGGGTCTTGCCGGCGAAGTAGTCGCGGGCCTCGCTGAAGTCGCCGAAGGCCTCGCGGCGGCCGACGGTACGTCCGGCCGGGGTGATCTTGTCGATAAAGCCGAAGCGCTTGGCCGCGCGGATCACCAGGCGATCGACGCCGGTCAGCAGCGGCGAATCGAGCATCACCACACCGCGGTACAGCTCGGGACGGCGCAGTGCGGCGTGGTAGTGCAGCACGCCGCCGAGCGAGTGGCCTACGCCCCATACCGGTTCGGCGCCCTGCTCCAGATGCAGGATCAGCTCGTCCACCAGGTTGTTCCAGTTGTCGTCCACCGGGAAGCGCGGGTCATGGCCGTGCTGCTCCAGATGCTGCACCTGGTAGTCCGGCGCCAGGGCGGCGAACAGCTTGCCGTAGGTGGCCGAGGGGAAGCCGTTGGCGTGGGCGAAGAAGATGGTTTGCGGCATGGCGGACGGACTGCAGAAGGATTCCCCGCGATTGTCCGGCACACCCGGCCGGGCGGCAATCGGCAGAAGATGCCAGAAGCGCCAAACAACAGGTGCAGCGCGCCAAAACGTGCGCGCCAGAGGGGCTGCATTGCGCAGCCCCGAGTTCTGGATCAGGCGGTCTGGGTCGCCGGCTCGCCACGTAGGCGGTCGAAGATCAGCGCCGCGATCAGGGTCAGCACCGAGGGCACCAGCCAGCCGAGGCCCTGCTCGGCCAGCGGCAGGTGCTTGAGCAGCATCGGCAGATGGGCGCCGAAGCCGGCCGCATGCACCGCGTCGACCAGGCCGAACAGCAGCGCCACCAGCATCACCGGCGCGACCACGCGGCACGGCGAGTTCCACAGGTTCCAGCAGAAGCTCAGCGCCACCAGCACGATGCACGGCGGGTAGATGGCGGTGAGCACCGGCACCGAGACCTGGATCAGGGTCGACAGGCCGAGGTTGGACACCAGCAGCGAGAAGCCGGCCAGCAGCAACACCAGGGTGCGGTAGGACAGCGATAGCAGGCGGCTGAAGTACTCGGCGCAGGCGCAGGTCAGGCCCACGGCGGTGACCAGGCAGGCCAGCGAGATCAGCACCGCGAGGAAGGTGCTACCCAGGTCGCCGAAGGTGTGTTGCACATAGGCATGCAGCACCGCCGCACCGTTGGTGGCGTCACCGGCGATGCCGTGGCTGCCGGCGCCCAGGCGGAACAGGCTGATATAGACCAGCGCCAGGCCGACGCCGGCGATCAGCCCGGCGATGATGGCGTAGCGGGTGATCAGCCGCGGCGACTCGACACCGCGCGAGCGGATGGCGTTGACGATGACGATGCCGAATACCAGGGCGCCGAGGGTATCCATGGTCAGGTAGCCATTGATGAAGCCCTGGGAGAACGGCGCGGCCTGGTAGGCCGGGGTCGCCTCGCCGATCTCGCCCAGCGGCAGCATGAACGCGGCCACGCCGAGAATGGCCAGGGCGATGATCTTCAGCGGCGCCAGCACGCGGCCGACGCTATCGAGCAGGCGGCCCGGATAGAGCGATACGGCCAGCACCAAGGCGAAATACACCAGGCTGTAGAGGAACAGTGGCAGCGGCGCGTTGCCGGTCAGCGGCGCCAGCCCGACCTCGAAGGACACGGTGGCGGTACGCGGGGTGGCGAACAGCGGGCCCACGGCGAGGTAGCAGACGGCGGCGAGAATGGTGCCGGCGGTCTTGCCGATCGGGCTGCTCAGGCTGTCCATGGCGCCACCGACCTTGGCCAGGGCGATCACGGTGATCACCGGCAGGCCGACTGCGGTGATCAGGAAGCCCAGTGCGGCGATCCACACGCTGGGGCCGGCCTGCAGGCCGACGATGGGCGGGAAGATGATGTTGCCGGCCCCGACGAACAGGGCAAAAGTCATGAATCCCAGAGCCAACAGGTCCGGGCCTTTCAAGCGAGTCATAGGAGGAATTACCACTGGCAGTAGAAGGAAAGCAGAGGGTTCCCTTGGATTAGGAATAGGCTTTCTGCCCGGTCCGGGCCGATCGCCGAAGCTCCTGCTGCGCGCCCTTGTGAGGTGCGAGCGGGTAGATAGTTGCAAGCCTAACGAAATTTCTCGCCGGCCGCGGCGGACAGCGGTCGAGCTGTCGAACAGCGGAAACAATCTGTCGCCTGGCGGCAATTTTCTGGCCGTCTGGACAGCAATGAAAAAGGCCACCCGAAGGTGGCCTCTTTCCGATCAAGTCAGCCTCAGGCCTTCTTGACTTCCCAACCGGTCAGCTCGGCCAGGGCCTTGCCGATGTCGGCCAGGGAACGCACGGTTTTCACACCGGCGTCCTGCAGGGCGGCGAACTTCTCGTCCGCGGTGCCTTTGCCACCGGAGATGATGGCGCCGGCGTGGCCCATACGCTTGCCGGGCGGCGCGGTCACACCAGCGATGTAGGACACTACAGGCTTGGTGACGTTGGCCTTGATGTAGGCAGCGGCTTCTTCTTCAGCGGAACCGCCGATCTCACCGATCATGACGATCGCTTCGGTCTTCGGGTCTTCCTGGAACAGCTTCAGGATGTCGATGAAGTTGGAGCCCGGGATCGGGTCGCCACCGATGCCCACGCAGGTGGACTGGCCGAAGCCGGCGTCGGTGGTCTGCTTCACGGCTTCGTAAGTCAGGGTGCCGGAGCGCGACACGATGCCTACTTTGCCCGGCAGGTGGATGTGACCCGGCATGATGCCGATCTTGCACTCGCCGGGAGTGATCACGCCCGGGCAGTTCGGGCCGATCAGGCGTACGCCCAGCTCGTCACACTTGACCTTGGCGTCCAGCATGTCGAGGGTCGGGATGCCTTCGGTGATGCACACGATCAGCTTGATGCCGCCGTAGGCCGCTTCCAGGATCGAGTCCTTGCAGAACGGAGCCGGAACGTAGATCACCGAAGCGGTGGCGCCGGTGGCCTCAACGGCTTCCTTGACGGTGTTGAACACCGGCAGGCCCAGGTGAGTGGTGCCGCCCTTGCCCGGAGTCACGCCGCCAACCATCTTGGTGCCGTAGGCGATGGCTTGTTCGGAGTGGAAAGTACCCTGCGAGCCGGTGAAGCCCTGGCAGATGACTTTGGTGTCTTTATTGATCAGGACGCTCATTACTTGCCCTCCGCGGCTTTGACGACCTGCTGGGCAGCGTCGGTGAGGCTGGTAGCCGCGATGATGTTCAGACCGCTGTCGGCCAGGACCTTGGCGCCCAGCTCGGCATTGTTACCTTCCAGACGAACCACGACCGGGATCTTCACGCCGACTTCTTTCACGGCGCCGATGATGCCTTCGGCGATCATGTCGCAACGCACGATGCCGCCGAAGATGTTCACCAGAACGGCAGCGACGTTGCTGTCGGACAGGATGATCTTGAAGGCCTCGGTCACGCGCTCTTTGGTAGCGCCGCCGCCGACGTCGAGGAAGTTGGCCGGCTTGCCGCCGTGCAGATTGACGATGTCCATGGTGCCCATGGCCAGGCCAGCACCGTTGACCATGCAACCGATGTTGCCTTCCAGCGCGACGTAGTTCAGTTCCCACTTCTGCGCATGGGCTTCACGAGCGTCGTCCTGGGACGGGTCGTGCATGGCGCGCAGCTTGGGCTGACGATACATGGCGTTGGCGTCGATGTTGATCTTGGCGTCCAGGCAGTGCAGGTTGCCGTCTTTCTTGATCACCAGCGGGTTCACTTCCAGCAGCGCCAGGTCGTAGTCCTGGAACAGCTTGCCCAGGTTGACGAAGATGTGGGTGAACTGCTTGATCTGGTCGCCTTGCAGGCCCAGCTGGAAGGCCAGCTCGCGGCCCTGGTACGGCTGAGCGCCGACCAGCGGGTCGATGGTGGCCTTGAGGATCTTCTCGGGAGTCTCGTGAGCGACTTTCTCGATGTCCACACCACCTTCGGTGGAAGCCATGAACACGATGCGGCGGCTGGAACGGTCGACGACGGCGCCGAGGTACAGCTCCTTGTCGATGTCGGTGCAGGACTCAACCAGGATCTTGCTGACCGGCTGACCGTTGGCGTCTGTCTGGTAGGTCACCAGACGCTTGCCCAGCCAGTTGGCGGCGAACGCCTTGGCGTCTTCCTTGTTCTTGACCAGCTTGACGCCGCCCGCTTTACCGCGGCCACCGGCGTGCACCTGGGCTTTGACAACCCACTCGCTGCCACCGATCTTTTCGCAGGCCGCAGCCGCTTCTTCCGGGGTGTCAACGGCGAAGCCAGTGGAAACCGGCAGGCCGTATTCAGCGAACAGCTGCTTACCCTGATACTCGTGAAGATTCATGCTTATCTACCGTTCTTCGTTTAGGTATTGCGCATTTCGGCGCTGCGCTCGAGGCGCCGCGCCACCTGTGACTGCACTGGTTAGCAGTCCGACGGACATTCCTGCGACTGGTTCTTGCGAACCGCCACGGGCCGTCCGCCGTGGTTTTTCCTGAAGCGCCCCGCGTTTAGGCGGGGCGCGGCACGCATCAGCGCTTCTTGCGATTGGCGATGTGGATGGCGTGGCCATTCACCGCCAGGGCCGCTTCGTGAAGCGCCTCGGACAGGGTCGGGTGCGAGAACACCATCATGCCCAGGTCTTCGGCACTGGTGCCGAATTCCATGCCGATGGCGCCCTGCTGGACCAGCTCGGCCGCGCTCGGGCCGATCACATGGACGCCCAGCACGCGGTCGGTCTTGGCATCGGCGATGACCTTGACCAGGCCGGCGGTGTCGTTGGCAGCCATGGCGCGGCCACTGGCGGCGAACGGGAAGGTGCCGACGTTGATCTCGACACCTTCGGCCTTGAGCTGCTGCTCGGTCTTGCCGACCCAGGCGATTTCCGGGTGTGTGTAGATGACCGACGGGATCAGGTCGTAGTTCATCTGGGCCTTGTGGCCCTTGATGCGCTCGGCAACCATCACGCCCTCTTCCGAAGCCTTGTGCGCGAGCATCGCGCCACGCACCACGTCACCGATGGCGTAGACGCCCGGCACGCTGGTTTCGCACTGATCGTTGACGAAGATGAAGCCACGCTCGTCCAGCGTCACGCCACTGTCGGCGGCCAGCAGGTCGGTGGTCACCGGGCGACGGCCGACGGCGACGATCAGCTTGTCGAAGGTCAGTTTCTGCTCGCCGGTGGCGTCGGTGAAGGTCACGGTGACCTGCTTCTTCTTCACTTCGCTGCCGGTGACGCGGGCACCCAGGCGGATGTCCAGGCCCTGCTTGCCGAGGATCTTCAGGGCTTCCTTGGAGATCTGCTCGTCGGCGGAAGCGAGGAACTTGTCCATGGCCTCCAGCACGGTGACTTCGGCGCCTAGGCGGGCCCATACCGAGCCCAGCTCCAGACCGATGACGCCGGCGCCGATCACGCCCAGCTTCTTCGGCACGGCCTGGAATTCCAGGGCGCCGGTGGAATCGACGATCACGTCCTGATCGACCGGAGCCGGCGGGATGTCGACCGGACGGGAGCCGGAAGCCAGAATCACGTTGTCGGCTTCGACGATCTGGGTCTTGCCGTCCAGGCCAGTGACTTCAACCTTCTTGCCAGCCAGCAGCTTGCCGTGGCCTTCCAGCAGGGTGACACCGTTGGACTTGAACAGGCCGGCGACGCCGCCGGTCAGGTTCTTGATGATGGTGTTCTTGCGCGCGACCATCTGCGGTACGTCGATGGTGACGCCCTTGGCCTCGATGCCATGGACTTTGAAGCCCTCGTGGGCCTCATGGTACTTGTAGGAGCTGTCCAGCAGCGCCTTGGACGGAATGCAGCCGACGTTTAGGCAGGTGCCGCCCAGGGCGACCTTGCCATCCTTGTCCTGGTACTTCTCGATGCAGGCGGTCTTCAGACCGAGTTGCGCGGCCTTGATGGCGGCCACGTAGCCCCCGGGGCCAGCGCCAATCACTACCACGTCGAATTTCTGGGTCATAACTCATTCCTTCTCGAATAAAACCGGGTGGCCCCTTGTGGGGGCCACCGCGTTGCGCAGCCGTGGGATCAGATGTCCAGCAGCAGGCGAGCCGGGTCTTCCAGCAGATTCTTGATGGTCACCAGGAAGCTGACCGCTTCCTTGCCATCGATCAGGCGGTGATCGTAGGACAGTGCCAGGTACATCATCGGGCGGATGACGACCTGACCATTGATGGCCACCGGACGCTGGATGATGTTGTGCATGCCGAGGATCGCGGCCTGCGGCGGGTTGACGATCGGGGTCGACATCATCGAACCGAAGGTACCGCCGTTGGTGATGGTGAAGGTGCCACCGGTCATCTCTTCGATCGACAGCTTGCCGTCACGGGCCTTCTTGCCGAAGGTGGCGATGCCGTTCTCGACTTCGGCCAGGCTCATCAGCTCGGCGTTGCGCAGCACCGGAACCACCAGGCCACGGTCGCTGGAAACGGCCACGCCGATGTCCTGGTAGCCGTGGTAGACGATGTCGTTGCCGTCGATCGAGGCGTTGACCGCCGGGAAGCGCTTCAGCGCCTCGACAGCGGCCTTGACGAAGAAGGACATGAAGCCCAGGCGCACGCCGTTGTGGGTCTTCTCGAACAGGTCCTTGTACTTGCTGCGCAGGGCCATGACTTCATGCATGTCCACTTCGTTGAAGGTGGTCAGCATGGCCATGGTGGACTGGGCTTCGACCAGACGCTCGGCGACCTTGGCGCGCAGGCGGGTCATCGGTACGCGCTTCTCGACGCGGTCGCCGGCGGCGAATACCGGAGCCTCGGCAGCCGGAGCGGCCGGTTTGGCGGCAGCGGCCGGAGCGGACTTCTTGGCGGCGACGGCGGCAACGGCGTCTTCCTTGGTCACGCGACCACCCTTGCCGGTACCGGTGATGCTGTTCGGGTCGATACCGCCCTCTTCGGCGATCTTGCGCGCAGCAGGCGACAGGATGGAGTCGTCATCGGCGGCAGCAGCCGGAGCGGCAGCGGCGGCAGGCGCGGCAGCAGGAGCAGCGGCCGGAGCGGCAACGGCAGCGCCGGCGTCACCCAGTTTGCCCAGCAGTTCGCCAGAGAGGACCGTGTCGCCCTCGTTCTTGACGATTTCGGCGAGAACGCCGTCGGCTTCGGCGAGTACTTCCATCACCACCTTGTCGGTTTCGATGTCGACGATCAGCTCATCGCGCTTGACCGCATCGCCCGGCTTCTTGTGCCAGGTGGCGACGGTGCCGTCGGCAACCGATTCCGGGAAGGTTGGGGCTTTGATCTCGATAGCCATTGTGTGTGTTTCCTTAAATTCGGTTTCTTCAAGGAGGCGACGGCCCGTGCCGCCGCCTCAATACGCGAAGGCGTTAAACAGTAAAGGCGTCGTTCAGCAGTTTTTCCTGCTGTTCGGCGTGCATCGAAGCATAACCACAGGCCGGAGCAGCCGAGGCATCGCGGCCAGCGTACTGCAGGAACAGTTCCTTCTTGTGCGCGGAAGCGACACGGCGCATGTGGTGCTGGCTGCAATACCAGGCGCCCTGGTTCATCGGCTCTTCCTGACACCAGACGATGTGCTTGAGGTTCTTGTACGGCGCCAGAATCTCGGCCAGGTCGTCTTCCGGGAACGGATAGAGCTGCTCGATACGCACGATGGCGATGTCCTCGCGACCTTCCGCACGGCGCTTGGCCAGCAGGTCGTAGTACACCTTGCCGCTGCACAGCACGAGACGTTCGACCTTCTTCGGATCGATCTGATCGATCTCGCCGATGGCGGTCTGGAACGAGCCTTCGGCCAGTTCTTCCAGGGTCGAGATGGCCAGCGGGTGGCGCAGCAGCGACTTCGGCGTCAGTACCACCAGCGGCTTGCGCAGCGGGCGGATCACCTGGCGACGCAGCATGTGGTAGACCTGCGCCGGGGTGGTCGGCACGCAGACCTGCATGTTGTGCTCGGCGCACAGTTGCAGGTAACGCTCCAGACGCGCGGAGCTATGCTCTGGGCCCTGCCCTTCATAGCCGTGCGGCAGCAGCATGGTCAGGCCGCACAGACGGCCCCACTTGTGCTCGCCGCTGGAGATGAACTGGTCGAACACCACCTGGGCACCGTTGGCGAAGTCGCCGAACTGCGCTTCCCAGATCACCAGCGCGTTGGGCATGGTGGTGGAGTAGCCGTATTCGAAGGCCAGTACCGCTTCTTCCGAGAGGAAGGAGTCGTACAGCTGGAAGCGCGGCTGACCCTCGTAGAGGTTCTGCAGCGGCAGGTAGGTGGTCGCGTCCTTCTGGTTGTGCAGCGCCGCGTGGCGGTGCGAGAAGGTGCCGCGGCCGACGTCCTGGCCGGTCATGCGTACCGGGTGGCCTTCGAACAGCAGACTGGCGTAAGCCAGGTTCTCGGCGTAGCCCCAGTTGATCGGCATGGCGCCGGCGGTCATCTTGGCGCGGTCTTCCATCACCTTGGCGACCTGACGCTGGAGGACGAAGCCTTCCGGGATCTCCAGCAGTTTGCCGGCCAGATCCTGCAGGGTCTTCAGGTCGCAACGGGTGTCGTGACGCGCGGTCCAGGCATGGCCCAGGTACGGACGCCAGTCGACGAACAGCTCCTTGTTCGGCTCCTTGACCAGGCTCTTGACCACGTGCTGACCGTTGTCCAGCGCGCTGCGGTATTCCTCGATGCGAGCATTGACCGCGTCTTCGGCGACACGGCCGGCCTGCACCAGACGCTCGGCGTACAGCTCGCGGGTGGTGCGCTGCTTGGCGATCTGCTGGTACATCAGCGGCTGGGTGCCGCTCGGCTCGTCGGCCTCGTTGTGGCCACGACGGCGGTAGCAGACCAGGTCGATGACCACGTCACGTTTGAACTGCATGCGGTAGTCGACGGCCAGCTGGGTGACGAACAGTACCGCTTCCGGATCGTCGCCGTTCACGTGCAGGATCGGCGCCTGGATCATCTTCGCCACGTCGGTGGCGTACTCGGTGGAGCGCGAGTCGTCGGCACGGCTGGTGGTGAAGCCGACCTGGTTGTTGATCACGATGTGGATGGTGCCGCCGGTCTTGTAGGCACGGGTCTGCGACATCTGGAAGGTTTCCATGACCACGCCCTGACCGGCGAACGCCGCGTCACCGTGGATGGAAATCGGCAGCACCTTGTCACCGGTCGAGTCCTGGCGGCGGTCCTGACGGGCACGCACCGAACCCTCGACCACCGGAGAGACGATCTCCAGGTGCGAAGGGTTGAACGCCAGCGCCAAGTGCACTTCGCCACCCGAGGTCATGACGTTGGAGGAGAAGCCCTGGTGGTACTTCACGTCACCGGACGACAGGCCTTCGACCTGCTTGCCTTCGAACTCGTCGAACAGGTCGCGCGGGTTCTTGCCGAAGGTGTTGACCAGTACATTGAGGCGGCCGCGGTGGGCCATGCCGATGACTATTTCCTTGGTGCCGTAGGAGCCGCAGCGCTGGATGATCTCGTCCAGCAGCGGAATCAGGCTCTCGCCGCCTTCCAGACCGAAGCGCTTGGTGCCCGGGTACTTGGTGCCCAGGTACTTTTCCAGGCCTTCGGCGGCGGTCAGGCGCTCGAGCAGATGGCTCTGCACCTCGACCGAGTAGGCCGGACGGCCGCGCACGCTTTCCAGACGCTGCTGGAACCACTTGCGCTGCTCGGAATCGACGATGTGGGTGAACTCGGCGCCGATGGTGCGGCAATATGTCTGCTGCAGCGACTCGTGGATTTCCCGTAGAGTCGCCTCCTCCTTGCCGATGTAAAGCTCACCGGTACGGAAGGTGGTGTCGAGGTCGGCGTTGGTCAGCCCATAGTGATGGACTGCCAAATCGGCTGGCGCAGGACGCTGCCACAGACCCAGCGGGTCGAGCGTGGAGGCCTGATGGCCGCGCATGCGATATGCCTGGATCAGACGCAGAACTTCCACCTGCTTCTTCTCGTGCTCGCTGCTCACGCTCCCGGCGGAAACCGGCTGAGCACGGCGCTGGTTCTTGGCCAGCAGCACGAAATGATCGCGGACAGTGGAGTGCGAAACGTCGGTGACGGTATTCCCGTCGGCCGGCAGTTTCTGGAAGTAGGTGCGCCACTCTTCGGGCACAGCGTTGGGATCGTGCAGGTAGAGCTCATAGAGCTCTTCCACGTAGGCCGCGTTGCCACCGGATAGGTGGGCGCTGTCCCACATGCGCTGCATCACGCTTTCTTGCATGCTTGGTCACCCTCGGTAAGGGGACACCACCGGCGTAGAAGCCGTAGCTGGGCCATTCATAGTCCTGAAGCAGCGACCTGGTAAGCCACTACGGATCCCGCAGATAGTCCGGGTACCAGCCCGGATGCCCCTGCTGGTCGTCATTTTTCTTTCAAATAAGAGCCCTGGCTTTGTGAGCTGGGGCTCTGGCTTTACTGCGCCGGCGAATCGTTCCGCCGACGCAGGTGTAACGTGAAACGCTGAATCAGGTACCGCTCTGCAGCAGCATGTTACGTACGTGACCGATGGCCTTGGTCGGGTTCAGACCCTTGGGGCACACGTTCACGCAGTTCATGATGCCGCGGCAGCGGAACACGCTGAACGGGTCATCCAGGGACGCCAGACGCTCGGCGGTCTTGGTGTCGCGGCTGTCGGCCAGGAAGCGATAGGCCTGCAGCAGCGCGGCGGGACCGAGGAACTTGTCCGGGTTCCACCAGAAGGACGGGCAGCTGGTGGAGCAGCACGCGCACAGGATGCACTCGTACAGACCGTCCAGCTTCTCGCGCTCTTCCGGGCTCTGCAGACGCTCGATGGCCGGAGCCGGCGTATCGTTCTGCAGGAACGGCTGCACCTTCTCGTACTGCTTGTAGAAGATGCTCATGTCGACGACCAGGTCACGAATGACCGGCAGACCCGGCAGCGGACGGATGACCAGCTTGTTGCCCTTCACCACGGTGGAGATTGGGGTGATGCAGGCCAGGCCGTTCTTGCCGGTGATGTTCATGCCGTCGGAACCGCACACGCCTTCACGGCAGGAGCGACGGTAGGAGAAGCCTTCGTCCTGTTCCTTGATCAGGGCCAGTACGTCGAGAACCATCAGGTCCTTGCCGTCGATCTGCACGGTGAAGTCCTGCATGAACGGCGCGGCGTCTTTTTCCGGGTTGTAGCGATAAACGCTGACTTGCAAAGTGTTACCAAGAGACATGGTGGCCACCCTTAATAAGTACGTACTTTGGGTTCAAATGCAGGAACGGTCTTCGGCGCGAAGTTCACAGCGCGCTTGGCAACACGTTTCTCACCTGGGAAGTACAGGGAATGGCACAGCCAGTTGGTGTCGTCACGATCCTCGTAGTCTTCGCGGGCGTGGGCGCCACGGGACTCGGTACGGGTGTCGGCGGCGATGGCAGTGGCTTCGGCCACTTCCAGCAGGTTCTGCAGCTCCAGCGCTTCGATACGCGCGGTGTTGAAGGCCTGGCTCTTGTCGGCAATCTTGACGTTGGCGATGCGCTCGCGCAGATCGGCCAACTGAGTGATGCCCTTCTTCATGTATTCGCCGGTACGGAATACACCGAAGTAGTTCTGCATGCACTGCTGCAGCTCTTTACGCAGCGGAGCCACGTCTTCGCCGCTGCTGCGCTCGTTGACGCCGGACAGACGCTTCAGGGATGCCTCGATGTCGGTTTCGCTGGCGCCACGGACTTCCACGCCTTCCTTCAGCGCTTTTTCCAGGTGCAGACCAGCGGCGCGACCGAATACCACCAGGTCGAGCAGCGAGTTGCCGCCCAGACGGTTGGCACCGTGTACCGATACGCAGGCAACTTCACCTACGGCGAACAGGCCTTCGATGATCTTGTCGTTGCCATTGATGTCCTGGGTGATGGCCTGGCCATGAATGTTGGTGGCAACGCCGCCCATCATGTAGTGGCAGGTCGGGATCACCGGAACCGGAGCGAGGACCGGATCGACGTGAGCGAAGGTCTTGGACAGCTCGCAGATGCCCGGCAGGCGGCTGTGCAACACTTCTTCGCCGAGGTGGTCGAGTTTCAGCAGCACGTGGTCCTTGTCCGGGCCACAGCCGTTGCCGGCGATCACTTCCTTGACCATGGAACGGGCGACCACGTCGCGGCCGGCCAGGTCTTTGGCGTTCGGAGCGTAACGCTCCATGAAGCGCTCGCCGTGGGCGTTGATCAGGTAACCACCCTCACCGCGGCAGCCTTCGGTGACCAGTACACCGGCGCCGGCGATGCCGGTCGGGTGGAACTGCCACATCTCGATGTCCTGTACCGGCACGCCAGCACGCAGGGCCATGCCCACGCCGTCGCCGGTATTGATCAAGGCGTTGGTGGTGGAGGCGTAGATACGGCCAGCACCGCCAGTGGCCAGAACCACGGCCTTGGAGCGGATGTAGACGGTTTCGCCGGTCTCGATGCAGATGGCGATGATGCCGACGATGGCGCCGTCCTGGTTCTTCACCAGGTCGACGGCGTACCACTCGTTGAGGAACGAGGTGCCGGCCTTCAGGTTGGCCTGGTACAGGGTGTGCAGCAGGGCGTGACCGGTACGGTCAGCCGCGGCGCAGGTACGGGCAGCCTGGACGGACGGATTGTCCGGCCCCTTGGACTGGCCACCGAACGGACGCTGATAGATGCGGCCCTGTTCGGTACGGGAGAACGGCAGGCCCATGTGCTCGAGCTCGAACACGGCCTCCGGACCGACGGAACACATGTATTCGATCGCGTCCTGGTCACCGATGTAGTCGGAGCCCTTGACGGTGTCGTACATGTGCCAGCGCCAATCGTCGTTCGGGTCGGCCGAAGCGATGGCGCAGGTGATGCCGCCCTGGGCGGATACGGTGTGCGAACGGGTCGGGAAGACCTTGGTCACCACGGCAGTCTTGTGACCACCCTGGGCCAGCTGCAGTGCGGCACGCATGCCGGCACCGCCGCCACCAACGATGATGGCGTCATAGGAAAGAGTACGAATGCTAGACATGGATCAGAAACCCCACAGGATCTGCACACCCCAGACGAACACGACGAACTGGAGCACGCCGCAAACCGCCTGGACGAGGAAACGCACGCCGGTCGCCCAGCGGCCGATGGCCATGGGCGTCAGGTAGTCGGTGGTGATGGTCCACATACCGACCCAAGCGTGCACGATGAGAGCAACCAGAGCCAGCAGGCTGAAGATGCGCATCGCAGTGTGGGAGAACAGAGCATGCCACTCGGCGTAGCCGAGGCCCGGATGAGCTACCAGGTAGCCGATCAGGAACAGGAAATAAGCCGCGAGAACGACCGCAGATACGCGCTGGGCCATCCAGTCGTAGAGGCCCGAACGCGAGAAGTTGGTTACGTTGGTTACCATACCCAGACCCCCGCCAGAACAATGACCACCACCGAAACGGCGATGACAATCTTCGAGCCCAGCTTGCCGCCTTCCAGCGACTCACCGACACCCATGTCCATGATCAGGTGGCGTACACCGGCCACCAGGTGATACAGCAGGGCGGACAGCAGGCCCCAGATGATCAGCTTGGCCAGCGGACTGGTCAGGCACGCCTGTACTTCTGCAAAGCCTTCCTCGGATGCCAGGGTTTTATCGAGCGCATAGAGCATCACGATGATACCGAGGAAGAGGATGACACCGGAAACACGGTGCAGAATGGACGTATAAGCTGTGATCGGGAGTTTGATTGTCCTGAGATCTAGGTTTACAGGTCGTTGGCTATTCACGGCTTTTTTCACACTAGAGGCCCCTAACAAGCAGGGCAAGTTGTCGGGAAGTGCACTGGTCAGGTACCCCTCACCAAGGGAGTGCCAGCCGTCTAATTGTAGGCCTTAAAGCCCCTGACGGCCGGGCGCAGAGTATAGACAGTTAGGTAACTAATGACAACGTAATGGCCCACCCCAAAAAGCGGATTGCACGCCATTAATAAATGACGTATTAGGCCGTTCCCCTTGCCCCAAAAAAGGGCTGAAACCCCTCTGCTGTCTGGGTTCCAGTAAATTGACTTTCAGATTTATGTCTCTATAGTGTCCCGGGCCCTGCGTGGGGGGCTTCTGATGATTTCAAGCATAAACAGGAGGCCGAACATGGCTGACAAAAAAGCGCAGTTGATCATCGAGGGCAATGCCCCCGTAGAGCTGCCCGTATTGACCGGCACCGTAGGTCCCGATGTAGTTGACGTACGGGGCCTTACCGCCACGGGTCGCTTCACTTTTGATCCTGGCTTTATGTCGACCGCCTCTTGCGAGTCGAAAATCACCTACATCGACGGCGACGCCGGTGTTCTGCTGCACCGTGGCTACCCCATCGAGCAGTTGGCCGAGAAATCGGACTACCTGGAAACCTGCTACCTGCTGCTCAACGGCGAACTGCCGACTGCCGAGCAGAAGGCCAAGTTCGTCAGCACCATCAAGAACCACACCATGGTTCACGAGCAGCTGAAGAGCTTCTTCAACGGCTTCCGCCGCGATGCCCACCCGATGGCCATCATGTGCGGCGTGGTCGGTGCCCTCTCTGCCTTCTACCACGACTCGCTGGACATCAATAACGCCCAGCACCGCGAAGTTTCGGCCATGCGCCTGATCGCCAAGATGCCGACCATCGCCGCCATGGCGTACAAGTACTCCATGGGCCAGCCCATGATGTACCCGCGTAACGACCTGAACTACGCGGAAAACTTCCTGCACATGATGTTCAACACCCCGTGCGAGATCAAACCGATCAGCCCGGTACTGGCCAAGGCGATGGACCGCATCTTCGTCCTGCACGCCGACCATGAGCAGAACGCCTCCACTTCCACCGTACGTCTGGCCGGCTCCTCCGGCGCCAACCCGTTCGCCTGTATCGCCGCCGGCATCGCCGCGCTGTGGGGCCCGGCACACGGCGGCGCCAACGAAGCCGTACTGACCATGCTGGACGAGATCGGCAGCGTCGAGAACATCGACAAGTTCATCGCCAAGGCCAAGGACAAGAACGATCCGTTCAAGCTGATGGGCTTCGGTCACCGCGTGTACAAGAACCGCGACCCGCGCGCCACCGTGATGAAGAAGACCTGCGACGAAGTGCTGGCCGAACTGGGCATCAAGAACGACCCGCAGCTGGAACTGGCCATGCGCCTGGAAGAGATCGCCCTCACCGATCCGTACTTCAAGGAACGCAACCTGTACCCGAACGTGGACTTCTACTCGGGCATCATCCTCAAGGCCATCGGCATCCCGACCAGCATGTTCACCGTGATCTTCGCCCTGTCGCGTACCGTCGGCTGGATCTCGCACTGGAAGGAAATGCTGTCCAGCCCGTACAAGATCGGCCGTCCGCGCCAGCTCTACACCGGCTACGACAAGCGCGACTACGTCAAGCTGGAAGACCGCAAGTAAGTTTTGCGGGCAAAGAAAAAGGCTGCCAATTGGCAGCCTTTTTTCATTTCCGGCCTTAGACTGTCCCGAATCTTTTGAGCTAGAGCCAGGCAAGGCGAAATTAGGTGAGGGCGCGGAGTTTACGAGGTGTAAATGAGCAGCTCGAACCCAATTTCAACGCAGCATGGCCGACGATCAAGAGACTCGGGATAGGTTCTCAGCGCTTCTCGGCCAGGTTACGCAACCCCTTCAGGGTATTGAACGGCGCATCCACCACGAAACTGTTGGCCAGCCAGGACGGCACGCTGCCACCCGGCTCGGTGTGCACCTGGTAGATCACCTCGACCTTGCCGTCCTTGGGTACCAGGCTCCAGTAGCCCTGCAGGCTGGTGACCCGGGTGTGGTCCTGGTCGAGCGGGATGAACTTGGGCTGGCCGTCCATCTTGCGGGTCAGGCTGCCATCGGCGCCCTGCTCCGACACCACATGCAGCACCGAATCACGCGCCTCCACCGGCCACGGCATCTCGAAGCGGGTATAGACCCAGCTCTCGGCGCCCTCGTGCTTGAGCAGACTCTGCTCGGCGCAGGCGTGAATCCAGGCGCAGGAGCCCTTCACGTCTTCCTGCAGCTTGCGCAGGGTCGCCACATCGCTGGCGATGGTGGTCACGCCGCGATAGGCCTTGTACTTCGAGCCCGGCACCTCGCTCAGGTAGATCTTGATGCCGTCCTCGTCCTTGGCCAGCTGCCAGTCCTCGGCATGGGCCAGACCACTTGCCAGCAGGCTCAGACCACAGATGGCGGCCGCTCGACTCAATGCAATCATCATTGCTCCTTGGGATATTGACCCGTCGGCAGCGCCGCCGGGCCTGGGTTCGACTCGCTCAGGCGGTGGCTTGTTCCAGCCAGCCAATCAGGCGGATCGCCTCTTCGCGGCTGTCGCCACACACGTAGTCCGCGGCGGAAAAGGCCAAGCAGACATCCGGGCGCTCGGGGCTGCCGAAGATGGCGCAGAGGAACTCGGCGGTGAGGTGCAGGCAGCGCTCGCCCGCGGCCTTGCCCTGAGGCAGACCGGGAATCGGCGAACTGATGGAAGGTGCGATGCAGCAGGCACCGCAGCCGGCACGACATTCCATGAAGACCTCTCATGCGCAGAGCGGCGGCGATCTTAACGCCTGGGCGCCGTGCCTTCCATCCCCGCGCCTCGGTAACCGGGACTTGGCCAGCAGCCCGCAGCTATTTAGGCTTGCGGCTTTCCCCTCACGAGAACATCGCCATGCCGGTCTGGATGCAAACCGCAGCCTTGCTCACCCTGTCCAACATCTTCATGACCTTCGCCTGGTACGGCCACCTGAAGGCCATGAACAGCAAGCCCTGGCTGGTCGCGGCGCTGGTCAGCTGGGGCATCGCCCTGTTCGAGTACCTGATCATGGTGCCGGCCAACCGCATCGGCTACACCGAGATGTCGGTGGGCCAGCTAAAGATCATGCAAGAGGTCATCACCCTGGCGGTGTTCGTCCCCTTCAGCGTCTACGTGATGCAGCAGCCGCTGAAGCTTGACTACCTGTGGGCGGGCCTGTGCCTGCTCGGCGCGGTGTACTTTATCTTCCGCGCCTGAGGCCGGCAGCGACCCGGCATGGGCAATGACACCAGCAAGCCCGCCCGGGGCCGGGCGGGCGATGCGCCTCAGGGGCGCTGCTTGAGGCGGGCAATCAGGCTGGACGTATCCCAACGGCCGCCGCCCATGGCTTGCACATCGGAATAGAACTGATCGACCAGCGCCGTTACCGGCAGCTGAGCGCCGTTGCGGCGGGCCTCTTCCAGCAGGATCGACAGGTCCTTGCGCATCCAGTCCACGGCGAAGCCAAAGTCGAACTTGCCGGCCAGCATGGTCTGGTGGCGGTTCTCCAGTTGCCACGATTGGGCTGCGCCCTTGCTGATCACCTCCATCGCCGCATGGCCGTCGAGGCCGGCGCACTGGGCGAAATGCAAGGCCTCGGACAGCCCCTGGACCAGGCCGCCGATGCAAATCTGGTTGACCATTTTGGTTAGCTGGCCGCTGCCCACCGGGCCCATCAGCTTGATCATCTTGGCGTAGGCGTCGATCACCGGCTCGGCGCGCTTATAAAAAGCCTCCTCGCCGCCGACCATCACCGTCAGCATGCCGTTCTCGGCGCCGGCCTGGCCGCCGGACACCGGAGCATCGAGAAAGCCCAGGCCCTGCTCGGCGGCCACGGCCGCCAGCTCGCGGGCGACGTTGGCCGAAGCGGTGGTATGGTCGACCAGCACGCTACCGGCCGCCATGCCGGCGAAGGCGCCGTCCGGGCCGAGCAGCACGCTGCGCAGATCGTCATCGTTGCCGACGCAGGTCATCACGAACTCGGCGCCCTGGGCCGCCTCGCGCGGGGTCGGCGCCGATTCGCCGGCGAACTCGTCCTCCCACAGCTGCACCTTGGCCGGCGAGCGGTTGTACACGCAGACTTCGTGCCCTTCGCACGCCAGATGCCCGGCCATGGGAAAACCCATCACGCCCAGACCGATAAATGCCACCTTTGCCATGCACTACCTCCTCGCTAACTGGTGTCCAAGCATAGCCCGGATCGAGGGGCGGCCGGCCAACACAGCTGCATGGCAAAACTGTGCAAGCGCTTTGCCCGGCGCGCCGCGGCCAACCATACTGGCCCACACAACCAAGGAGGGAGCCTATGCGGCACTGGTTGATCATCGACCTGGAAGCCACTACCGAAGAAGGTGGCTGGCCACTGGAAGACATGGAAATCATCGAGATCGGCGCCAGCCTGGTAGCCCCCGACGGCCATGAGCTGGAGCACTTCCAGCGCTTCGTCCGCCCCTTGCGCCGCCCCGTTCTGACCACCTTCTGCCGCGAGCTGACCCATATCAGCCAGGCTCAGGTCGACGGCGCGTCGCCGCTGGGCCAGGTCTGGCCACAGTTCGAGCGCTGGCTGGAGCCCCACCTGCCACATCTGGCGGGCTGGGGCAGCTGGGGCGACTACGATCAGCGCCAGCTGCGCCTGGAGTGGCAGCGTCACGGACTGTGCAGCTGTCTGCAGGACATCCCGCATCACAACCTCAAGCAGAGCTTCGCCGACAGCCGCCAGCTCAAGCGCGCCGTGGGCCTGCAGGGCGCGCTGCAGCTGACCGGACTGCAGTTCCAGGGCCGCCAGCACCGGGCCCTGGAGGATGCGCGCAACACCGCCCGGCTGCTGCCGCTGATATTTGCCCCCTGAGGGCTGACTGAGACGGGCTGGTTGGGCATACTGGCGGGCCTTTTTTGACCCTTCCGAGGAGCCCGCCATGTTCAAGGTCAACGAATACTTCGACGGCACCGTTAAATCCATCGGCTTCGCCATGAGCGAAGGCCCGGCCACCATCGGCGTCATGGCTCCGGGCGAGTACGAGTTCGGCACCGCCCAGCTGGAAGTGATGCACGTGGTCGCCGGCGCCCTGACCGTCAAGCTGCCGGGCAGCGACAACTGGGAAACCTTCGAAGCCGGCAGCAAGTTCACCGTGCCGGGCAACAGCAAGTTCCAGCTGAAGGTCGCCGTGGACACCGCCTACCTCTGCGAATACCGCTGATCTAGGCTAGGTTGAAAGAACCGGCCCACGTGGCCGGTTTTTTATTGCCGCCCCGTTTATCGCACCTCCCCGGACAGCGCCATGCCCCGCTCCACCCTGCTTCTGCCCATCGCCCTGCTGGTGGTCGCCATGACCTCCATCCAGAGCGGTGCCTCCCTGGCCAAGAGCCTGTTTCCGCTGATCGGCCCCGAGGGCACCACCGCCCTGCGCCTGAGCCTGGCCGCGCTGATCCTGTGCATCGTCATGCGTCCCTGGCGCACCCGCCCCAACTTCGCAGCCTGGCGCTCGCTGCTCGGCTACGGCCTGTCGCTGGGGGCGATGAACCTGCTGTTCTACATGTCGCTGAAGAGCATTCCGCTGGGCATCGCCGTGGCCCTGGAATTCACCGGCCCGCTGGCCCTGGCGCTGTTCTCGTCACGCCGCCTGCTGGACTTCGTGTGGATCGCCCTGGCCGTGCTCGGCCTCTGGCTGCTGTTGCCCGACACCTCTGCCGCCGACCATCTCGACCTGCTGGGCATGGCCCTGGCCCTGGGCGCCGGCGTGTGCTGGGCGCTGTACATCCTGTTCGGGCAGAGGGCCGGTGCCGCCCACGGCGCGCAGACGGTGGCCTTCGGCACCATGGTTGCCGCGCTGCTGGTGTTCCCGGTGGGGCTCTGGCAGGTCGGCGGCGGCCTGTTCTCGCTGGACCTGCTGCCGGTAGCCCTGGCCGTGGCCGTGATGTCCTCGGCCCTGCCCTACAGCCTGGAGATGTTCGCCCTCACCCGCATGCCGGCGCGCACCTTCAGCGTGCTGATGAGCCTGGAGCCGGCCATCGCCGCCCTCTCCGGCCTGATCTTCCTCAGCGAGAACCTGAGCCCGGTGCAGTGGCTGGCGATCGGCGCCATCATCCTCGCCTCGACGGGCGCGGCGGCGACCATCAAGCCGCGCGCGCACGCCTGATCAGAGCTGACGCAGGCCGCTGCTGATCGCCAGCCCGTCCAGCTCCGCCAGGTACTCCTCCAGCGTCAGCAGACCCAGGCACGGCATGGCGCCACGGACCTCCAACGTGCCGGCGGCCAGCTTGCGGGCCAAAGCCACGGCGGCCATGCAGGGGATATTCGGGCCGTCGTTGTTCTCGGCCAGCAGCTCCCAGCACAGCGTCAGCGGCTGACCATTCTGGTCGAGACCGCTCAGGCGCACGAACATGCCACTGCGGCCGTCTCCGAAAGGCTCCACCGACACCGCACGGCGATGCAGGAAATGGGTCAGCGGCACCGCGCTGCGCAACAGGCCGGCGCGCACCAGCCAGGCCAGCGCCCAGGTGCCGAACTGGGTCAGGCGCAAGCCGACGCCAGCCGAGAAACGCACGCTGCGCACGCCCGGATAGCGGGCCGGGAACAGTTGCAGGTCGGGGATATCGCAGTTGGCCACCCAGCGCGCGCCTAGCGGCGCGGGGAAGTCGTGACGTGCCAGGTCCTGCCAGCCGAACACCTCGCGCCAGGCGCCGTCGCGCCATTGCTGGAAGGGCTTGCCGCAGTAGTCCAGCACCGCGGCCAGGGTCGAGGCGCCCGGCGTCTTCTCCGAAGAGCTGATGCCGTGCCAGATCTCATCCAGACGCGAGAAGCGCGGCAGCAGGCTGTCGATCACCCCGCCCGCCAGGGCCGGCACCGAGCTGGCGCCGCCACAGACCAGCACGCCGGCCGCCTGCGCCGCCGCATCCAGCTCGCCAATGTCGCAGACGAAGGCGCGGGCATCGGCCAGGTCCGCGTAGTGCAGGCCGGCCTCGATGGCGGCGCGAGCCACCTGGTAGTCCTGGCGCTGGAAAGGCCCGGCGGTGGAAATCAGCAGCTGCGCGTCCAGGGCGCGCAGGCGCTCGGCCAGGTCGGCGGCGTTCATGTCCAGCTGCAGCGCCTGGCTGCCGGTCTGCGCCGCCAGCGCCTCGGCCTTGGCCAGGTCGCGCCCGGCCACCCACACGCGCATGCCGGCGATAGCCGCCAGCTTGCGCACGATAACCTGGCCGAAATTGCCATAGCCGCCCAGCACCACCACGCCGAATTCCTTGTGCACCACCCTCTCCCTAACGACGCTCGGTATTGAACTGCAGCTGCGCCAGCCGTGCATACAGTGGATTGCTCGCCACCAGCTCGGCGTGGGTGCCGATGGCCTGCAGCCGGCCGCGGTCGACCACTGCGATGCGGTCGGCGTTCTGCACCGTGGCCAGGCGATGGGCGATGACCAGCGTGGTGCGCCCACGCATCAGTCCCGGCAGCGCCTGCTGGATCAGGTGTTCGCTCTCGGCATCCAGCGCGCTGGTGGCCTCGTCAAGCAGTAGGATCGGGGCATCGGTGAGCAGCGCGCGGGCAATCGCCAGGCGCTGACGCTGGCCGCCGGAAAGCCCTAGACCGGCCTCGCCCAGATGGGTCTGGTAACCCTGCGGCAGACGCTCGATGAACTCGTGGGCGTGAGCTGCGCGCGCCGCGGCCTCGACCTCGGCGGCGCTGGCATCCGGGCGCCCGTAGCGCAGGTTGTCCTCCACTGAGCCGAAGAACAGCGCCGGGTTCTGCGACACCAGGGCGAAGCAGCGGCGCAGGTCGGCCGGATCGAGGCGCTGGATCGGCACACCCTCGACCAGCACCTCGCCCTCCTGCGGATCGAAGAAACGCAGCAGCAGGTCGAACAGGGTCGACTTGCCCGCGCCCGACGGGCCGACCAGGGCCAGGGTCTCACCGGCGCGTACCGCCAGGTCGATGCCATCGATGGCCGGCTGTTCCGGCCGGGCAGGATAGAAGAAGCGCACGCCACGCAGCTCGACCTCGCCACTGACCCGTTGCGGCAATTGCAGCAGCCCTTCGCTCGGCGCGGTAATGGCGTTGCGCGTGCGCAGCAGCTCGGCGATGCGTTCGGCGGCGCCGGCGGCGCTCTGCAGCTCGCCGATCACCTCGCTGATGGCGCCGAAGGACATGCCGACGATCAGACTGTAGAACACGAAGGCCGCCAGGTCGCCGCCGCTGATGCGCCCGGCGATCACGTCCATGCCGCCGACCCAGAGCATGGCGCCCACGGCGCCTAGCACCAGCACGATGACCACGGTGATCAGCCAGGCACGCTGACGGATGCGCCTGCCGGCGGTTGCGAACGCGGCCTCCACCGTGCCGGCGAAGCGCTGGCGATCCTGGGCCTGGTGGTTGTAAGCCTGTACCGTCTTGATCTGGCCGAGGGTCTCGCCGATATAGCTGCCCACGTCGGCGACCCGGTCCTGGGTCTGCCGGGACAGCGCGCGCACGCGGCGGCCGAAGATCAGGATCGGCGCCACCACCAGCGGCAGCGAACAGACCACGATGGCGCTGAGCTTGGCATTGGTGACGAACAGCAGAATCACCCCGCCGATCAGCATGATGCCGTTGCGCAGGGCCATGGACAGCGACGAACCGATCACCGTCTGCAGCAGCGTGGTGTCGGCAGTCAGCCGCGACTGGATCTCCGAGGCGCGGTTGCTCTCGTAGAAGCCCGGGTGCAGGTCGATCAGGTGATCGAACACCTTGCGCCGGATATCGGCGACGAAGCGCTCGCCGATCCAGCTGACCAGGTAGAAACGGGTGAAGGTACCGATCGCCAGGGCCAGCACCAGCACGAAGAACAGCGCGATGGAGTGGTTCAGCGCACTCTGCGACTGGGTCGCCAGGCCCTGGTCCACCAGCAGGCGGATGCCCTGGCCCATCGACAGGGTGATGGCGGCGGTGAACATCAGCGCCGCCAGGGCGCCGACCAGGCGCCAGCGGTACGGCGCGACGAAGCGCCAGGCCATGCCCAGCGCCTGGCGCCGGTTATCCGAGAACAGGCTCATGAACGCGGCTCGGCGGAGTCGAGGAAGCGTTGCTGGTGATCCGCAGTGGGTAGCAGGCAACTGTCGTAGCGGCCGAACAGGCGGTAGCGGTTCAGCGCGATGCGGTCATAACACCAGTCGCGCAATACGCGCGGCAGGAAGCGCAGCACGGCCAGCAGGCTCCACGCCCCGGGCAGCTGGGCGACGATGCGCAGCACGGCGTCGGAGCGCACGAACAGCGTCTCGCCTTCCACGTAGGCCATGGTCTCGAAAGCGTCGGTAGGCAGACCGAACCAGGCCAGGATCGCCTGGCCCTCGGCCGACTGCACCGAGCACAGGCGGAAACGCCGCTGCTGGTCATGGCGGATCAGGAACTTCGCCCAGCCGTTGCACAGCCGGCATACACCGTCGAACAGCACGACGCGGTCGCCGGCCTGGATATGGGGTGGTAATGCCATCGAGACCTCCGGAAATCCTGCGACGGATGCTAACTCATTGCGCCCGGCGCTGGCCTCAGTCGGCGAAGCGATAGTGGCCGGTGATGGCGAAGCCGAACAGGATGTCCTCCTCCCGCGTGCCCCGGCCGATATTGTGCAGCACCAACGGCACGCCGGCCGGGCTGCTGCGGTCGGAGACGATGCCGATATGGGTCAGGCCGCGCCCCAGGTCCCAGGTGACGATATCGCCGGCGCGATAGTCCGCCGGTTTGTCGCTCACCTCAAGCGCCATGCCCTGGTGCTTGAACCAGGTCATCAGGTTGGGCACGCGGCGGTGGTCGATGTTGCGGTCGGTGCGCTTGAGTCCCCAGTTCTTCGGATACAGCGCGAAGTGCGCACGCATGTCCTCGTGCACGCTCTTCTGCAGGTCCAGGCCCTGCTCGCGCAGGGCACGGATCACCACGTCGGTGCATACGCCTGTGCTCGGCGGCACGTCGCCGCCGGGGTAGTCCAGTTGGCGGTAGACCGGGTCATAGCTCAGGGTCACGCCGACCTGGCTGCGCGCATCGAGCACCAGGCGTTGCGGATCGATGCCCGCGGCCCAGGCCGGGGCCAGCGCGAACAGCAGCAGAAGCAGGAGATGGCGCATGGTCATTCCTTGCGCTCGGCGTAGCGTGGCAGGTCGTCATCCAGCTCCCACCAGTTGGCCTTGGAGTCGGCGTATATATGCCAGCGCGGCCGGCTCGCCACCTCGCCCAGCAGACTGCCAGCGCGGATGCGCAGCATGCCCGGCAGCTTGCTGGTGCGACTGTAGATGGGCGAGCCGCAGCGCGAGCAGAACACCCGCTGCTTGCCTGGCGAAGACTCGAAGACCTGCAGGCGTTCGGCGCCGCTGAGCAGATGGAACGCTGCCTCGCTGACCGGGATATTGCTGGCAAACGGCGCACCCTGGGCGCGCCGGCACTGGCTGCAGTGGCACAGCTGGATGGGGGCAAGTTCACCCTCGATCCGATAGCGAATCTCGCCGCACAGGCAGCTTCCCTGATGCATGACCTTCTCCTGTTTCAACGCAATGGGTAGAGCAGTTCTTCCCTGTAACCCGCCCACACCCGCACGGCGTCGGGGAATGCCTCGTCCAGCGCCGGGTCGCCGCTGTCGACCAACAGCGGGCGCCCCTCCAGAGTGCCGAGCTTGCGCTTGGTGGCGATCACCCGCAGGTGGTCGAGGCCGATGGCGCGCATTACACGCGGGCTGATCTGCTGGTTGCCGCGGCCGATGATATGGCCCTGGCCGCCGATGGCGGTGACCAGCAGGCGCGCCGGATGACCGTCGATCAACTCGAACAGCTGCGCCTCGGTCACGTCGCGGGCGAGCACCGCGCCGTCCTCGATCACGTCCACGCCCAGCAGCGTGGTCTCCAGGCCGAGGTTCTGCGCCAGGCCGTGCAGGGTCGAGCCGGGGCCGAACACGTATCGCACGCCCTCTTCCCAGCTTTCCTGCAGCCAGTCGGCCAGGTCCACCAAGACCAACTCCTCGGATTCCATGCCGCCCTGTTTGACGTGCTGCATGAACTCGCCCTCCACTGGCACGCACATCTCGCCGTAGTGGCGCGCGCCCACCTTGCCCTCGCGCAGGGCCGCTTCATCTATATCGCGCACTTCGCCACTGGAGAGGCGCACCAGGCCGCCCTCGATCAGGCGCAGGGCCATCTGCCCGGCCGCGCGTGGGCTGATGGCATAGACCGCGGAATGGATCTTCACCCCGGCCGGGATGCCGAGTACCGGCTGGTCCTCGCGCACCGCGCTGCACACATCGCGTGCGGTGCCGTCGCCACCGGCGAACAGGATCAGCGCGCAACCGGCGTCCTGCAGGGCGCGCACCGCGGCCTGGGTATTTTCGGCCGTGGTCGGACCCTCGCCCAGGCTGCCCAGCACCCGGTGGTCGTAGCCCAGTTCATTCAGCAGATCGGCGCCCATGGCGCCGGGAAAGGTGACGAACTGCAGGCGCTCGGCCACCGGTCTCAGGCACTCCAGGGCGATGCGCGTGCGCTCCGCGGCACGCGGTTCGGCGCCACGGGCCAGGGCCTCGGCGGCCACGCCATCGCTGCCCTTGAGCGCCGCCGGTCCGCCGAGGCCGGCCAGCGGATTGATGATCAGGCCCAGATGGAAAACACTCATAACCACTCCAATCACGGCGCACCGTTGGGTGCCCCGAATAAACCTCTCGCGCCACTGTCACGGCGCCTTCATCTGCCCGTCCTAGACTTTCCACATAGTCCGGAGGAAACGGTCATGAAAGCGCAACAGCAGTCCCCGCAGTCCCAGACCAAACCCACCAACCCGCCGCAACCGCTGGGCGGCGCCATCATCGATGCCGAGGGTCGGGAGATTCCCATCACCGAGCAGATGATCCAGCAGGCCTGCCGCGAGCTGGACAAGGCCTGGCAAGCGCCGCGCCAGGCATCCTGAGGCGCATTCTGCCACGGCCGGGCGCCCTGTCAGCGCACCTGGCCCAGCCCTAGAGCAGCGTGCAGCCCAGCGCGCCAACCAGCGCCGCGAGGTGCGGCGCATCGCCCTCCAGACGCACCTGCAGGCCGTCGATCTCGCGACGATAGGGATAGTATTTGCGCAAGGCGTCGAAGGCCGCCTTGCGCTGTGCCACATCGCCGACCAGCGAGCGACGGAAATCGGCATCGTCCCGGCGCGGGTCGTATACCGCGCGACACAGGCTGGCCAGCGCCCAGTCGATGTCGGCGTCCTCGTGCAGGCCCAGCTCGGCGAGCCAGGGCGGCGGCAGCAGATCGCTCAGCTGTACCCGCTCCTCCAGGCCCATGGCCTTGCAATAGGCCTGGTAGATCTGCGCCGTGCCGCGCAGCTTGCCGTCCAGGCTGTAGCCGGCGATATGTGGCGTGGCGATCTGGCACAGCGCGGCCAGCTCCGGGTCGGCCAGCGGCTCGCCTTCCCACACGTCCAGGGCCACGCGCAGATCGGCGCCGCCCTGCAGGTGGGCCTTGAGCGCCGCGTTGTCCACCACCGGGCCGCGGCTGGCGTTGATCAGCCAGGCGCCAGGCTTGAGCGCGCGCAGCTGCTCTGCGGCAATCAGGTGACGGGTGCCGGCATCCAGCGGCGTGTGCAGGCTGACCACATCGCACTCGTGCAGAATGCTTTCCAGTTCGACGAAGTCGCCTCCCTCGGCCGCCTGGCGCGGCGGATCGCAGACCCGCACGTCCCAGCCCAGGCCGCGCAGTACTTCGACCAGGCGCCCGCCGACCTGGCCGGCACCGACCACGCCGTAGGTCAGCTCGGGCAGCTTGGCGCCGGTGCTTTCCGCCAGCGCCAGCAGGCAGCCGAGCACGTAGTCCACCACGCCGCGGGCATTGCAGCCGGGGGCGCTGGACCAGGCGATGCCGGCCTCGGCGAAGTAGTCCAGGTCCAGATGGTCGGTGCCGATGGTGCAGGTGCCGACGAAGCGCACCTTGCTACCTTCCAGCAAGGCGCGATCGACCCTGGTCACCGAGCGCACCAGCAGTACCTCGGCGTCGCCCAGCGCGGCGCGGTCGATGGCCCGGCCGGGATGGCGGCTGATCGGGCCGAAGGCGGCGAAGAACTCGTCGAGCAGCGGAATGTTTTCGTCGGCGACTATCTGCATGGGGCACTCCATTCACGAGCGCTCATTCTAGGCGCAGAGCGGCGCGCCGGGTAAGCCGCGCTTTCCTGACCCTCCAGACAGGGCTAGACTAGCGCGCCTCCCTGCTCCATCCCGCCGGACCATCCATGCACGCCCTCTCCCGCTCCGCCCGCACCCTGGCCGAAATCCGTGCCCTGTTGGCGTTGGCCACGCCGATCATTATCGCCCAGCTGGCGCATACCTCGATGGGCTTCGTCGACGCGGTGATGGCCGGCCGGGTCAGCGCGCGCGACCTGGCGGCGGTGGCCTTGGGCAACTCGTTGTGGGTGCCGGTGTTTCTGCTGATGAACGGCACCCTGCTGGCCACCACGGCCAAGGTGGCGCAGCGCTATGGCGCCGGCAAGCAGGAGGAGATCGGCCCGCTGGTGCGTCAGGCCCTGTGGCTGGCGCTGGCGGTGGGCCTGGGCTGCGCCACCCTGCTGTGGAACGCCGAACCGCTGCTGCACCTGATGGGCGTGGATGCCGAGCTCAGCGCCATGGCCATGGGTTATCTGCGCGGCATCGCCTGCGGCTTCCCGGCGGTGGCCCTGTACCACGTGCTGCGCTGCTGCAGCGACGGCATCGGCCATACCCGGCCGAGCATGTTCATCGGCATCGGCGGGCTGCTGCTGAACATCCCGCTCAACTACATCCTGATCTACGGCCACCTCGGCTTCCCGGCCATGGGCGGCGTCGGCTGCGGCTGGGCCAGCGGCGCGGTGATGTGGGGCATGCTGCTGGGCATGCTGTGGTGGGTGAACCATGCGCCGTACTACCAGCCGAGCCGGCTGTTCAAACATTTCGAATGGCCGCAGTGGGCGGTTATCCGCCGCCTGCTGAGCATCGGCGTGCCGATCGGCGTGGCGATCTTCGCCGAATCCAGCATCTTCTCGGTGATCGCCCTGCTGATCGGCGGCCTCGGCGCCACCGTGGTGGCCGGGCACCAGATCGCCCTGAACTTCAGCTCGATGATCTTCATGATCCCCTACTCCCTGGCCATGGCCGCCACGGTACGCGTCGGCCAGTCGCTGGGCCGTGGCACGCCGCGTGATGCGCGCTTCTCCGCTGGCGTGGCGATGGGCACGGCGCTGGCCTATGCCTGCCTGTCGGCGACCCTGGTCCTGTTGCTGCGCGAGCAGATCGCCGCCATCTACAGCCCGGACCCGACGGTGATCGCCATGGCCGCCACCCTGCTGGTGTACTCGGCGCTGTTCCAGTTCTCAGACGCCGTGCAGGTCACCGCCGCCGGCGCCCTGCGCGGTTACCAGGACACCCGGGCGACCATGCTGATCACCCTGTTCGCCTACTGGGGCATCGGCCTGCCGGTGGGTTACGCGCTGGGGCTCTCCGACTGGCTGGGCCAGCCATCCGGGCCCAGCGGCCTGTGGCAGGGTCTGGTGGTGGGGCTGACCTGCGCGGCCGTGCTGCTCGGCATCCGCCTGGCGCGCAGCGCGCGCCGGCGCATCCACGCTCAGTCGGCGAGCGCGACGGTGGCGGCTAGCGCCGCCCAGTAGTCGGCGGACAGCAGCTCGCGGCCGGCCAGCAGATGGGCCAGGTAGCCGCTGCTGGGCGCCAGACCTTCGCTGCGCCAGGCCGGGTTGGCGATGTAGATCCAGGCGGAGACGGCGCCGCGTTCGGTCTCGATGCGCATGCGTTCGCGGCTGTAGTAGATCGGCGTGCCTTCGAACACATCCAGCTTGAGAATCTCGCGCTCGTCGGCCAGGCGATAGAGCACGCCTTCCACCACGCCGCCGGCCTGGTGGCGGATGTTGGCGTAGGCCCGGCCGGGATTGTCGTGGGCGCGCTTGTTGAAGCTCAAGGCGTAGCCCGGCAACCGCGCCGCCATCATCTCCTCGACGACCAGGCCGCGCGCCTGCATGCGCGCGGGATTCATGTTGGAGCCATAGGCGAAGTAGTAATGCATGGCGGTAACTCTGGCCGCAGGAACGGCAGCGGGGTCAATCGAGCTTCTTGCGAATCCAGTACTGGTAGGTGCCGCCGTCCTCGCCCTGCTCCAGCAGCTCGTGGCCGAGGAACATGCAGAACTTGGGAATATCGCGCTTGGTCGAGGGATCGGTGGCCAGCACCTTGAGCAGGCCGCCGGCCGGCAGGTCGCGCACCTTGTTGTGCAGCATCATCACCGGCTCCGGGCAGTTGAGGCCGCAGGCGTCGAGAATGGCGTCGGGTTGCAGGGACATGGGCTACTCCGAAAAACTGGCGGCTATTGTGGCGTAAAGGTGGCAACGCGCCCAGCGCGGGAGGCCGAACGGTGGACGAACAGCACGACTGGTGCGTGAAACGCCTGGACGACAACGGCAACGAGTTCGTCGTCGCCACCGACTTGAACCGCGCAGAGGCCGAACGCCTGGCCAGGAGCGCCTAGCCGGGAGTACCAGGCCAGGGGCCACAAGCAGAGCTACTGGGCCTGCCGCCGGGTTACAGGCGACGCAGGTGGCAGGTGACTTCCTCGCGGTCGTGGTAGAGCTGCTTGCAGGCGACGGAGACCTTCAGCCGCCGTGCGGCGAAGGCCTCCTCCAGGCGCTGCAGCAGCTTGCATACCTCGGCGTAGCGCTGCTTCATCGGCAGCTTGAGGTTGACCACCGCCTCGCGGCAGTGGCCTCCGCCGATCCACTCCTCGACCATCGCCGTGGTGCGCGCCGGCTTCTCGACGATGTCGCAGACCATCCAGTCCACCGGCTGCTTGGGTTTCCAGGTGAAGCCGTCGACCATCAGGTGGGTGACCAGGCCGGTGTCCATCAGGCTCTCGGCCATGGGGCCGTTGTCGATGGCGGTGACCAGCATGCCGCGCTTGACCAGCTGGTAGGTCCAGCCGCCCGGCGCGGCGCCGAGGTCGACGCCGGTCATCTCGTCCGACAGCCGAGTCTCCCACTGCTCGCGCGGGATGAAGGTGTGCCAGGCCTCCTCCAGCTTGAGGGTCGAGCGGCTCGGCGCCTTGCGCGGGAACTTCAGGCGCGGGATGCCCATGGGCCAGAGCGCTTGGTTGTTGGCCTCGGCGATGCCGAGGAAGACCTCGCGACCGCTCTTGAAGGTCAGCAGCAGGCGCGGCTTACTCGGCTCGTCGACCAGCTTGCCGGCCTTCTCCAGCGCCTTGCGCAACGGGCCCTCGAACTTCTTGCAGAAGTTCGACAGCTCCTTGCCATCGTTGGTATCGAAGACCTCCAGCCACAGGCTGCCGCACAACGGATACCCGGCCAGCGCCTGCAGCAGCACGCTGATGCGATCGGTCTCCGGCAGCTGCAGGTAGCTGCCGCGCGCCCACTGGCGCGGGAAGATCAGCTTGCTGAAGCGCAGCGCGCGCATCAGGCGCTCGGCGCCCTGGGGCTCGCTGCAGACGAATTCGGCATGGGCGCTGCTGGGCTTGGACTTGGCGTAGCCGGCCACTTCCAGGCGCGCGGCGTGGTCGCTGATCTCGGCGCAGACCTCGCCCTCGAAGCCGGGGCGGCAGTGCAGTAGTAGAGTGTTCATCGGCGGTTCTCCTCAGGCCGCGCATGATAGCGGACTCGGGAACCCCAGGCGCGCCCGACCGGTCCAGTGCAGTGGCAGGAGCTGACCTGACGGTCTAGTTTCAGAGGTTCAACCGAGCAGGAGTCCCACCATGCCCTCCCTGGATAGTTTGAATTGCCGCCGTGACCTGCAGGTAGGCGCCAAGACCTACCGCTACTACAGCCTGCCGGAGGCCGCCAAGCGCCTCGGCGATATTCAACGTCTGCCCATGTCGCTCAAGGTGCTGCTGGAGAACCTGCTGCGCTTCGAGGACAACGTCACCGTCAGCGCCCGCGATATCCAGGCCATGGTCGACTGGCTCGCTCAGCGCCGCTCCGATCACGAGATCCAGTACCGCCCCGCGCGGGTATTGATGCAGGACTTCACCGGCGTGCCGGCGGTGGTCGACCTGGCCGCTATGCGCGCGGCCATGGCCGCCGCCGGTGGCAATCCACAGAAGATCAATCCGCTGTCGCCGGTGGACCTGGTGATCGACCACTCCGTGATGGTCGACAAGTACGCCTCGCCTACCGCCTTCGGCCAGAACGTCGACATCGAGATGCAGCGCAACGGCGAGCGCTACGCCTTCCTGCGCTGGGGCCAGAACGCCTTCGCCAACTTCAGCGTGGTACCGCCAGGCACCGGCATCTGCCACCAGGTCAATCTGGAATACCTGGCCCGCACCGTGTGGACCAAGGACGAGGACGGCGCCACCTACGCCTTCCCCGACACCCTGGTGGGCACCGACTCGCACACCACCATGATCAACGGCCTCGGCGTGCTCGGCTGGGGCGTGGGCGGCATCGAGGCCGAGGCGGCCATGCTCGGCCAGCCGGTGTCGATGCTGATCCCCGAGGTGATCGGCTTCAAGCTCAGCGGCAAGCTGCGCGAGGGCATCACCGCCACCGACCTGGTGCTGACCGTCACCCAGATGCTGCGCAAGAAGGGCGTGGTCGGCAAATTCGTCGAATTCTACGGCGACGGCCTGGCCGACCTGCCCCTGGCGGACCGCGCCACCATCGCCAACATGGCCCCGGAATACGGCGCCACCTGCGGCTTCTTCCCGGTGGACGACATCACCCTCGGCTACCTGCGCCTGTCCGGGCGCCCCGAGGAGGTGGTGCAACTGGTCGAGGCCTACGCCAAGACCCAGGGCCTGTGGCGCCAGCCCGGCCACGAGCCGCTGTTCAGCGACAGCCTGGAGCTGGACCTGGGCAGCGTCGAGGCCAGCCTGGCCGGGCCCAAACGCCCGCAGGACCGGGTCGCGCTGCCGGACGTGCCGGCCGCCTTCGAGGACTTCCTCGGCGTGCAGCTGAAACCGCCGGCCAAGGAGGAAGGCCGCTTGCTCAGCGAGGGTGGCGGTGGCGTGGCGGTGGGCAATGCCGACCAGGTCGGCGAAGTCGACTATGCCGACCAGGGCCAGACCTACCGGCTGAAGACCGGCGCCGTGGTGATCGCCGCCATCACCTCCTGCACCAACACCTCCAACCCCAGCGTGATGATGGCCGCCGGCCTGGTGGCGAAGAAGGCGGTGGAGAAAGGCCTGAGCCGCCGTCCCTGGGTGAAGAGCTCGCTGGCGCCCGGCTCCAAGGTGGTCACCGAATACTTCAAGGCCGCCGGCCTGACACCCTATCTCGACCAGTTGGGCTTCGACCTGGTTGGCTACGGCTGCACCACCTGCATCGGCAACTCCGGCCCGCTGCTGGAGCCGATCGAACAGGCGATCCAACAGGCCGACCTGACGGTGGCCTCGGTGCTGTCTGGCAACCGCAACTTCGAGGGCCGCGTGCACCCGCTGGTCAAGGCCAACTGGCTGGCCTCGCCGCCGCTGGTGGTGGCCTACGCCCTGGCCGGCAACGTGCGCATCGATCTCAGCCGCGAACCGCTGGGCAACGGCAAGGATGGCCAGCCGGTGTACCTGCGCGACATCTGGCCGAGCCAGCGGGAGATCGCCGAGGCCATCGCCAAGGTCGATACCGCCATGTTCCGCAAGGAGTATGCAGAGGTGTTCGCCGGCGACGCCCAGTGGCAGGCCATCGCCGTGCCGCAGGCGGCCACCTACGAGTGGCAGGCCGATTCCACCTACATCCAGCACCCGCCGTTCTTCCAGGACATCGCCGGCGACCCGCCGCATGTAGGCGACATCCATGGCGCGCGCATCCTCGCCCTGCTCGGCGACTCGGTGACCACCGACCACATCTCTCCCGCCGGCAACATCAAGAAGGACAGCCCGGCCGGGCGCTACCTGAGCGAAAACGGCGTGGCGCCGGTGGACTTCAACTCCTACGGCTCGCGGCGCGGCAACCACGAGGTGATGATGCGCGGCACCTTCGCCAATATCCGCATCCGCAACGAGATGCTCGGCGGCGAGGAAGGCGGCAACACCCTGCACCTGCCCGACGGCGAGAAGCTGGCGATCTACGACGCGGCCATGCGCTACCAGGCCGAGGGCGTGCCACTGGTAATCTTCGCCGGCAAGGAGTACGGCACCGGCTCATCCCGCGACTGGGCGGCCAAGGGCACCAACCTGCTCGGGGTGAAGGCGGTGATCGCCGAGAGCTTCGAACGCATCCACCGCTCCAACCTGGTCGGCATGGGCGTGCTGCCGCTGCAGTTCAAGGCTGGCCAGGATCGCAAGAGCCTGGGCCTCACCGGCCGTGAGAAGGTCAGCATCGGCGGCCTCGATGGCGTCGAGCTACGCCCGCAGATGACCCTGGCCCTGGATATCCAGCGCGAGGATGGCAGCCATCAGGAAGTCGAGGTGCTGTGCCGCATCGACACGCAGAACGAGGTGGAGTACTTCAAGGCCGGCGGCATTCTGCATTACGTGCTGCGCCAGCTGCTGAAGACGTGAGGTTGGTGGCGGGCTGTTGGTGGGCTGCCCGCTTCGCGGGCGAGGCCACCCTACGATAGACCGAAACGAAAAAGGGGCGGCCAAACGGCCGCCCCTTTGGTTTTCCAGCGGATCTAACCGACCGTTTCGGTCTTGACCGGGGTGCGGCCGTAGACGTCTTCCAGGCGCTCGATATCGTCTTCGCCGAGATAGCTGCCCGACTGCACCTCGATGATCTCCAGCGGGATCTTGCCGGGGTTGGCCAGGCGGTGCACCGAGGCGATCGGGATGTAGGTGGACTGGTTCTCGGTGAGCAGGAACACCTTGTCGTCGCAGGTCACCTGGGCGGTGCCGGACACCACGATCCAATGCTCGGCACGGTGGTGGTGCATCTGCAGCGACAGCTGCGCGCCCGGCTTGACGGTGATGTGCTTGACCTGGTGGCGGTTGCCGTTGTCCACCGAGTCGTAGCTGCCCCATGGGCGATATACCGCGCAGTGGCTCTGGGTCTCCTGGCGGTTCTGCGCGTCCAGCACGTTGACCAGTTTCTTGACGTCCTGCACGGCGTTCTTGTGGGCGATCATCACCGCGTCCTTGGTTTCGACCACCACCACGTCGTCCATGCCGATCAGGGTCACCAGCTTGGAGGTGCTGTGCACGAAGCTGTTGTGGCTGCTGTGGGTGACCACATCGCCCTTGAGCACGTTGCCGTCACTGTCCTTCTCGTGCACGTCCCACAGCGAGGACCAGCTGCCCACGTCGTTCCAGCCGGCGGCCAGGGGTACCACACAGGCACGGCTGGTCTTCTCCATCACCGCGTAGTCGATGGAGTTGTCCGGGCAGCACTCGAAGGTGCCGGCATCGATGGTCACCACGCCGGCGTTGACCTTGCTGCGCTCCAGGGCCAGCACACAGGTGTCGTAGATGTCCGGCTCGTGGGCGCGCAGCTCGTCCAGGTAGCGGCTGGCGCGGAACAGGAACATGCCGCTGTTCCAGTAGTAGCCGCCGCTGCGCACGAACTCGGCGGCACGCACCGCGTCGGGTTTCTCGACGAACTGCATGACCCGGTAGGCACCCGGGATCAGGTCGTCGCCGTCCTCGCTGCGGCCCGCCTTGATGTAGCCGAAGCCGGTTTCCGGGCTGTTGGCGGGAATGCCGAACAGCACCATCTCGCCTTCCTCGGCGGCGATGCGCGCCAGCTCCAGGGCCTTGCGCAGCGCCAGCTCGTCGCTGATCACGTGGTCAGCCGGGAGGATCAGCATCAGCTCGTCACGCCCTTCGGCGATCAGCTGCAGGGCGGCCATGGCCACCGCCGGCGCGGTATTGCGGCCGAATGGCTCGAGCAGCATGCCCTGGGTGCTCACGCCGATCTTGCCGAGCTGCTCGTTGACGATGAAACGGTGCTCGAGGTTGCACACCACCATCGGTTTCTGCATGCCGTCGAAGCTCAGGCGCTGCAGGGTTTGCTGGAACAGGGAAAGCTCGCCGGTCAGGGCGAGGAACTGCTTGGGGTACATCTTGCGGGACAAGGGCCAAAGGCGTGAACCGCTACCACCAGAAAGAATTACCGGAATCATTGGTTTGTCTCCATTTATATCCATTCAAATCTGAGCCATCCCGCGCCGAACCGGTGTGGGGTGAACGTCAGGACTAACCTCAAGGCAGTTGCCCGGAAAATAGCTGGGTGAGGTCCCCGCCAAGCCGATAAGTGCTCAGCGGCTCTATGGAACGACGCCACGCGTCCGTGCTCTCCGAGCACGAATACAGCGCGCAGTACGGTTCCAGCCAGGCGAAGCGGTTATTGCTCCGCAGATCCTCCAATGTCTGCGGATAACCGGTTTTCTCTTGAAATATTCCTGGATCCTGCAAGCCCGCCTGCATGCGCAGCGCCAGACGCTGAAGGGCTCCATCGTTTTCCTGGCGCAGATCCAAGTTATTGGCCTGAGAGAAGGCCGCAATCATCATCAGCGGGCCCATGCTGTAGTTGTGGTAAGCCAGCGCACGGGTCTGACGGGACAGCTCCAACGGCAGGTAGCCGTCGTCATCCACTTGCCGCATGCCATGTCGATACTGCTCAACGGCCCAATCGAAGAGATCGCGCCGGTCGAGGACCACTGCGGTGGCCATCACTGACCAGGCGGCCCAGTACTGGTGGTTGTTGCGCCGATCCATGGGCTGGGCATCCCAGTCCTTCACCACCTGATCGGCCAGCTGGCCCAGCCACTTCTCGATGGACGCAGACTGCTCGGCGTAGCCCTTGAGCGGCTGAGAGCGGGAAAACTGCAAGCGCAGGTAGGCGCCGGCAATGCTTCCCAGCGCCCATTTGCGAACCGACTTACCGGTATGGTTGTAGTTCTCGCTAAGCAACGCCCCGGCTTCGGCCCAGCTGTCCAGCCAGGTGACGGCGCACTCGGCATAGGCCTGCTGGCCGCTGTCGAAGTAGCGCTCGACCAGGCGATTGGTGCCGCCCTCGAGCTCGCGCACGTCATCGGTCAGGCGCTCATAGCTGGCGGCCGCCACAGGGTTGAGCTTGTCGCGGGCCGCATCGGAGCCGCTGTACTTGCTCGGGAAGTGCAGGTCACCGGTATAGGGGGTGGGCACAGGCGGACAACTGGGCTCCTTGCCCCTCGGCGCCGCGGCACTTTTGAAGTAACCCTCCGGCGGCACCAGCGCCGCCTTGCTGTCCCAGAAGCAGCCGCTCGCTAGCAGCGTCGCCAAAGCCAGCGCACCACGCAATGCCATCGTCGTCAGCCGAACCACACTCATGCCAGGGCCTCAGTCGATCTTCACGGGGCGCTTGACCCACACCGGGGACAGGTTGCCGGCGCTACCGGTGACGTACAGGCTGACCACCTCGCCGCGCTCGACTACCAGCGGGCTGAGGTCGCTGACCTTCTGCTCGCCAGCGAACAGCGCCAGGCGCACCTTGACCGGATTGATCTCGCGATCGCCGCGTGCCTTGCCGGCCACGGCCGGGATCACCTCGGTCTTGCCGTCGGCGGTCTTCAGGCTGACCGGGGTATCGGAGAGGTTCTGAATGCGCACCAGGGCCTTCTGGCGGTTCTTGAAGGCCGGGTCCTCGACCAGCTTCAGCTCGCCGCTGGGCAGCTGCACCAGGGTGTAGTACTGGTCGGCCTTGAGTTCCACCGGCAGGCTCTTGCCGGAGGCGCTGGCGCTGTAGCTGCCGGCGGGCAGGAAGGAGAAATCGCTGCTGCCGCGCGGCTCCACTTCCTTGATGTTGACCGTGCCCAGGCTCAGGTCCAGTTCCGACGAGCCGGCGTTGTAGGCACGCACGAAAGCCGAGCCGGCCGGTGCGGTCGGGCCGTACAGGCCAGCCTCGTCGGCCTGGGCGCTGCCGATGGCGGCGGTGAGGCTCAGACCCAGTCCCAGGGCCAGTTTGCGAATGGAGGTATGCATGGTCATCTTCCTTTTTGAAGTAGTCATTGAGCCGCCAGCGGTTTGGCGGTGCCTTTCATGGCCAGGCGCTCGGCCGAGTCCGGACCGGCCCGGAGTTGGGCCAGCCACTGCGCATCGAACTCGGTGAGGTCACTCGGCATCGTCAGATAGCGTTCCGGAACTTCCCACAGCACCAGCTTGAGGCCGCGGGTTTCTTCCTCGCCCTTGGCCAGCAGGCGCAGCATCGGCACCAGCGGGCCGTGGCCGTTCTCGGCATAGTTGTAGATGTCCGCGCCGAGGGCCTGGCGCAGCGCGCCGGGGAAGTTCCACTTGGGATTGGCGCTGTAGCTGGTGCCGACCAGTGCAACTTCCGGCGCGCTGTCGCCGAACAGGTCGCCACCGCCCTCGCCGCCCTGCAGCTCGGTCTGGCGCTGTTCCAGTTTCTCGCTGGGCGGCTGCATGTCGGCGAAATAAGGATCCAGCGGCAGGTAGCTGAGCAGATCGCCCTTATGCGACTCGCTGCCGGTGACCTGGGTCGCGTAGCTGGCACCGCCACCCTGCCAGGTGCTGGCCTGGCGCAGGTGCTCGGCCACCGCCTGGGCGACCACGGCGGCGCCGTGCGGGGTCCAGTGGGTGTCGGTACGCAGGAACACGGCGCCCTGCTGCTTGCCGTTCTGCAGTGCGGCGAACAGATCCGGCCCACGCAGGCCGAGGCTATTCATGCGCTGCAGGGACTGGGTGTAGAGCTCCTGCTGCTGGGCCACCGGACGCTTGTCGGCGAAGTACTCGGAGTACAGGCGCGCCTTGGCCGGCAGCAACACCAGCTGCAGCTCGATGCCGCGACGTTGCAGTTCCGCCTGCACACCGGCGATCAGCTGCCAGTTGTCGTCCAGCTGCTTAGGGTTCTTCGACGGTTTGAATTCCTCGTCGGTGAACAGCCAGCCGTCGCGGCCGACCACGACCCCAAGCCGGCCCTCGCCGAACAGGCCGTACTCCAGGGCGGCCCAGGCGTTGGTGCCGAACTCCTTGACCGGGAAGCCCTTGTCGTAGTGCTTCTCTATGGCATGGGCCAGCTTGCCGTTGAGCACGGGGGTCTCGCTGGCCGTGGAGAAGCTGAACAGGTTCGGCAGCGAAGCCAGCGATAGCCCCGCCAGCAGGGCTACGAAGATGAAGCTGTAGAGGATGTTGATGGTGCGCATGTCGGCTCCTCCTCAGAACTGGAAGTACAGGAAGGGTGAAAAGCTTTGCGCCGACAGCTTCAGGATCGAGGCGGCAAACAGCAGCAGGATCAGGGTGCGGCCCAGCAACACCGCGTAGGCCGGCGTGGCTGCCACGGCGCCACCGGCGGTACCGGCGGCCAGCGGTGCGGCACCGCTGGCATCCGCCGCCTCGGCCTTGGGTGCACGCGAGGCCAGCGGGTTGGCGTAGAACTGGCGGATGCCGAACCAGGCGATCACCCCGTAGGCCAGCAGCAGCGTGCCGATCTGCAGGCTGGTCAGCTGGGACACGGTCAGCTCCGACAGGCGCCACTCGGAGAAGTCGAACATGGCGGCGTACATGCGCCAGGCCACGTCGAGGTTCTCGGCGCGGAAGATCACCCAGCCCAGCACCACCAGGAGGAAGGTGAAGGCCCACTTCAGCGGGTTGAGGGTACGCGGCGCGGCGTCCACGCCCAGGGCGCGTTCGATGGCCAGCCACATGCCGTGCCAGGCGCCCCAGATCACGTAGGTGAAGTTGGCGCCGTGCCACAGACCGCCCAGCAGCATGGTCAGGAACAGGTTGCGGTAGGTCTGGAAGGTGGTGCCGCGGTTGCCGCCCAGGCTGATGTACAGGTAGTCGCGCAGCCAGGTGGACAGGCTGATGTGCCAGCGCCGCCAGAACTCGGTGATCGACTGGCTGATGTAGGGCTGGTTGAAGTTCTCCATGAAGCGGAAGCCCATCATCAGGCCCAGGCCGATGGCCATGCTGCTGTAGCCGGCGAAGTCGAAATACAGCTGCGCGGTGTAGGCGAAGGCGCCGAGCCAGGCGTCACCGGTGGTGGGATTTTCCAGGGCGAAGCAGTGGTCGGCGATGGGCGCCACGCTGTCGGCAATGAACACCTTCATGATGAAACCCTGCATGAAGCGCGTGCAGCCTTCGGCGAACTTGTCCACCGTGTGGGTACGGTGGTTGAACTGGTCCACCAGGTCGCGGAAACGCAGCACCGGGCCGGCAATCAGGTGCGGGAAGATCGCCACGAAGGCGGCGAAGTCGATCAGGTTGTGGGTGGCCGGGGTATCGCCGCGGTACACATCGATGATGTAGCTGATCGACTCGAACACGTAGAACGAGATGCCGATCGGCAGCAGGATGTGGGTCAGCACGAAGGGGTCCATGCCGAACGAGCTGACCACCATGTTGAAGCTCTCGACCCCGAAGTTGGCGTACTTGAAGTAGCCGAGCACGCACAGGTCGACCACCACGCCGAGGATCAGCCATTTCTGTGCCGTCTTGGTGCGCACTCCGGCCGCGCCGATGCGCAGGCCGATCCAGTAGTTGAACACGGTGACGGCAGCGAACAGCGCGAGGAAGTCGATGCGCCACCAGGCGTAGAAGATGTAGCTGGCAATCAGCAACAGCAGATTGCGATAGCGATTCCCGCTCAGGTAGTACAGGCCGAGGAAGATCGGCAAGAACAGGAACAGGAACACGTTGGACGAAAAGACCATTTTATCCTCCTTGTGACCTGCGCCAGCGGCGCAGGCCTATAGCTCAATCGGCCTGAGCCTGCATCTGGCCGGGTTGGCGCGGACAGACATTCACTTCTGCCTGGAGCCCTTTGGGCATATCCGCAGGCATGTCCAAGTCGAATGACAGCAGCGTCTGCCCTGCTCCTTCCGCATCGTCCCGCAGGTTGAAAACGAAGCGCCCGTCGCCCTCTACTTCGCGAGTGCGCTCGATCTTCAGCTGCTCCTTCGAGCCGCTCATGTACCAGACGGTACCTTTGAGCAACTTGACGCCTTGCTGGTTGAACTGGACGTCTGCCAGATAGCGCTCGCTGCGAATGGGCAGCACGCCGGCATTCACCAGGATTTCATTGCGTCCCGGTTGCAGCGTCACCTTCTTGCTCAGCGTGGTTGACTTGTCCCGACAGCCGTCAGCCAGCATCGGCATGATCTGCCGGTAGAAGATCGGCATGGAGATGTCGTAATAGCTGGTGATTTCCCAGATCAGGATCTTCGGTGGTCGCTCCTGGAAGTCCTGACTGCCCAGATACTGCAGCATGGCGCTGTGGAAGCCGCCGCCGCTCACCGAGCGGTTGTCGATATCGACGGCCGCCTGTTCCTTGAGGAAGCCGGAGAAGTTGTACTGCGGTGTACTGAAGCTGGTGCCGGCCAGAATCACTTGCGGCAGCTCTTCGTCACCGAACAGGTCGCTCGCCTCGTCCTTGGGCTCGGTGATGAAGCGGGTCACGTACTGGTTTTCATAGCTGTAGCCACAGACCTTATGAAACGCCTGGTTGAGTGAACCGATCTTGTAGCCCAGGCCATCCGGGCGACTGACGAACTCCTTGCGCGGAACGCTCTTGAATATCTCCGAACGGCGAAGTTCTTCGGCGACCAGCTTGGCTGCGAACTCGGCACCGTATGGCGTCCAGTGGTGGTCGCGCTTGTAGAAGAAGGGTTTGTCCGCTTCGCCATGTTCTTCCAGCATGGGCGTCAGGTCCGGGACCAGAATGCCCAGCGAACGCATTTTTTCGACAACCTTGTGATAGTTGTTCTCGGCCAGATCGAACTCGAACATCTGGCGCGTCTCGGGGCTCAGCTTGTCGGCGTTGGCCATGCCCCGGGTCGGGATATAGACAATCATCAACTGGGTGCCCATGGCCTTGAGCCGGTCGCTCAACTGCTGCAGGTGCGCATAGCCTTCGGGCGTGGTGCCCATCTGGGTCATCAGGTCGGTCTTGGTACGGAACAGCCAGTCATCCTTACCTTGCACCAACTTGCTGAAATCGCTCATGTCGCCGGTGTAGGTGGCATCGTCGAGGGCCTGCGGGCAGATTTCGCAGCACTTCTCGATGGCATATTGCGGTGCTGTCTGTTCGGCAAAGGCAGATTGAATCGCCAACATTCCGAGTGCGGCACCAATAGCTGTCTGACTAATAAAAAACTTACGATTCATTTGATCACCTCGCCTATTGGCGTTGAGCCAGTTTCTGCAACGGCAAGACGTGCACGGCTTTCTTCTGCCTAATCATCAGGTCGAGAATCTCGCTCTTACCCTGAGCCAGCGCACCGAACATCCCCACGCCCGAATCTTTAGCGGGCATCAGCATTTCCACGCGAGAAAGCTTCACGCTGCGGGGGGCCACAACAGAAATAGCGCCGGACTGATTACCGATCAGCCGATCACCTATTACGTTCAATGACAGGTTCATATCGAACGGGTCGAGTTGAAGATCGCGTGGCGTGTGGGTGAGGTCCTTCACATGCCCGTAGACGCCCAACAAGCCATTGGCCATCGCGATGTTTTCATACAGCGTCACGTCGTAACTGTTGCGCACGCGAATGCCATGCCGTCCGTTGTTGAAGGACTTGTTGCGCATCAGCAGATTGTTGCCGCTCTCATAGATGGTGATGCCGTCCGAGCCGTTCCGATAAACCTCGTTATTGGCCACCACGTTATTCACACTGATCCGGTCGATCACGATGCCGGACAGGTGGTTTTCATAAGAGCGGTTGTTGATGATCCAGCTGTCGTTCACCTCGCGGGAAATGATGATTCCGTGCTTCTGCACCGTGCCATATGCCGTGTTGCCAGCAATGATCAATCGGCGTGAACGGTCATGCGGGTCGATGCCGTAGACCAGGTTGTTCCGATAGGTATTGTTGAGCAGCACGACATCGAAGGCCTCGTAGCAATAGAAGCCGTACCACATATCGTCGAACATGGAGTTGATCAGCCAACCGGTAGGATGGCCGCGCTGCATGATCGGATGCATCGCCGGGCTGTACTGGGAAATCGAGACGCCGTAAGACTTACTAGCCGTGTACCCCAGGCTCGAAACAACACTGTTGACGATATAGGTTTCAGTTCCGCCCCAAGAGTTGAGGAACGGCCGGAAGCGTCCCTTCTTGGCGAACCAATCCTGGCTGTTGTCCTTTTCGCGCCAGGCGGTCAGGCGGCTGTCGGTAATGAACAGCTTGCTGTCGTTAATGAGGAAGGCGCCATGATCACTCGACAGCCTGAAATCCTTGGTGCTCTTGTCGATATGGAATGTCGCGCCCTGATTCACCACGATCGGCCGACGGGCGATATAAATGCCCGGCTCGGTTTCCTCGAAGTACTTGGCAGGGAGTGCCTTGGCCAGATCCTTGGGGGTGACATAGCCGCCGTCGATGAAGATGACTTGCGGCATTTCACCCTGACGTTTCAGCCACTCCCGGATACGCTCGTCACCGCCGGTGAATTCCACCAGGGTGTTCTGCTCCAGCATGCGGCGCACAGCGATTGTGCCGGCAGGCTTGCGGACAATCTTTGCCTGCACTGCCTCGGCGGTATAAGGAGTCAGGTCCGGAAATTTAGGTGGAGTGATTTCCAGCGACTCTGCCGGCGTGCCGGATACCTGATAGTCCTCCTGCACTTTCTCCGGATCGAATACCAGTCCTTTTATAGGAGCGCCATCCGCTCTGGCGATGGAGCTGAGTACAGCTCCAAACAGCAAGATGATTGCAACTATTGATCGACGCGCGTTCATTGCAAACCTCCTGTCTAGTAGCGCCAAACCACATCGAGAAATGCCCGATGCATTTTCGAATCGGTGTCATCGGCAAAAGCATCTCCGGCAAAGAACAGGCCGCCACGGAAACGGACCAGAGCGGACTTGGCCCCCAGCCAGCCGAGGGAAGGCGGAATACGCCCCTCATCGAAGTAGCGAGTCAGCACCAGATCGACCTCCTGGCCGATGTCCTTCTCGCCGGGAACCATGTTCGACTGCAGGCCACTTTTGCTATCGAAGTCATCGTCGACCCGCCAGAAGCGGTGATAGATGAGACTGGCGTCGTACTCGTTATTGATGTTCCAACCGGCGAACAGGCTGGCCGCCTGCAAGTTGGTCATTTCACCGCGATAGGCCTCACCGAAACGGTTTATCGAGGACTTGGTTCCCGTGAAGTTGGAGCGGTTGCTCTGCAGGTCCGTTTGCAGGAACTGCTCTTCCTCGCCTCCCGATGCCCGGGTATAGGTCGTGCCCACCCGCCAGGCGTCGTCGATGTTCCAGCGCAGCCCCAGGTCGAGTGCCCATGCATCGACATCCTCGCTGCGCTGCCCGGTGACTCGGCGTGTGCCGCCTACCGTCGAGCTGGTCAGATAGTCCAGATCGGCGTTCATCCAGGTAACGCTCGCCAAATAGCTCAGCGGATTGGTGCTGCGGTGGTTGTAGAAGTCGCCGTTAAGCTCCAAGCCCAGCCAGGTGGCTTCACCGTTGTAGTTCTTGTCCAGAACGCCAAGCTCTTCGCCGGTCTGGTTCAGGTTGCCGCTGTCATCGCTGTGGTGGAACTTGATTCCAGCCCAGTGACCAGGGCGCCATTGCCTGGCGATGTCGGCCATGAAATGGACACGGTCCTCATCCTGCGGAGCCAGTTCATCGAGGTCGGTGCGGTAATCGCTGAAGCGCTCCGCAACCCCCACATGGGCGCTCAGCAGGGTGGTGTCGAAGGTCCAGCGCAGGGCCTCGATATTGCTGTCCCACCACAGGCCATCGGCGCTTCTGATTTTCTGCCGGCCCAAGCGCAGCGATTCACCGGGATAGGCCGTCAAGCCGGAGTAGTCGACCCAGAACTCGTGCAGAGCGAGAAACTTGTCGTCCCGCTCGCGAGCGTCGTCCGGATCGAAGGTGTCCGACTCGCTGGTGTCGGATTCGATGACGTCAGTTGCCGCGAAGGCCTCGCCGAGAACGTAACCGCTCCAGTCACCCGAGCGCTGGAAGACCCAGGGGCGCAGGCTGATACCAGCCCCGTTGAAGTCTCCGCCATCACGTGTGCCCAGGTCCTGATCGTCGATACTTTGCCCGGTGATCTTTACGTTGGCTCCATAGGACAGGCCCGATGGCAGCTCGGCCGCCTGTAGCGAGGCAACGGAACATCCGGAAGCCAGAATAAGCAGAGCAATTGAACGATTGGATACTGTCATAGCATTCCCTGCGTACTGTTTGTCTTGAGGGTGGCGCTGACCTGCTCGTCACCACGCGCACGCATTTCGCCCTGGGATAGCTCCAGAGCCTTGGCGATTTCTGCCGAGTTCATGCTGGGCGCAAGGCGGTCAATCAGCACTTGGCCGTAAGGCAGGCCGGCCTGCTTGGCCAGATTGGCAAACGAGTAGGCGTAGACCTTGTTGATCTTCACCCCCTGCCCGTCGCTGAAGAGCCTGGCCAGGTCAATGTCGGACTGGACATCACCCGCGCGCGCCGCGATCAGATAGTGCTCGAGCGCCTTCTCCGGCTGGATCTGACCCAGCTGCCCGCCCGCATAAAGCTTGCCCAGGAAGTAATGGGCCTTGGGCTCCAGGGGGGCCGACATCAGCAGGTATTTTTCCGCTGCAACCGGATCGGCCGGGATGACCTTCCCGCGCAGGTAAAGCCGCCCCAACATGTAGGCCGCTCGATTGATCCCAGCATCCAGGCCTTTCTGCAGATAGGCCTGGATTTCTTCCGAGTTCTCGACGAGCTGGGGATAGCGGATGGACAGCTCCGCCAGGTCGCACCAGGCATCGGGGAAGGTCGGGGTGATCGCCACATAGAGACCCTTGGCCGCCTCCGGGTCGGGCTGCCCGGCATCGCTGCCGACCAGGGCCTTGGCCACGTCACGCATGGTCTCTGGAGGCAGGCGGCCGGATTGGAACTCCGACTGCATGCGCTCCAGCAGGGCCGCCTGCTCGTCGCCACGCCCCTGGCTGCGATAGATCACCGCCAGCTCGGCATAACACTCGGCCACCTGGGCGAGCCAGCGCTGGCACGTCTGCTCGATCTCGGCGACGTGCTGCTGATAGTCCCCACGGGCGCGGTACAGCAGGATCTTGCCGAGCTGAGCCTCGGCGATCCCCTGCCCCTGCCAGAGATCGAGCTGACGCTCGATCTCTGGATCCTGTGCGCCCAGGGGACCATTCAGCTTGACGCGAACCCAGGGAAGCACAGTGCTTGTGTCTCCCAACTGCAGCCCGCGACGCAGCAGCTGATCCGCCTCGTTGCGCTCTTGTACAGAGCTGTCCGGCTTGCTGGCCAGCCATTTGCCGAGGCGCGTGGGAGCCAAGGGGGACTTCTCCATGGCATCGCGGTACATCTGCTCGCCCCTGGCCTGCTTTTCCTTGGAAGGGCTCTTGATCAGCAGATCAGCGAGCCCTACCTGCGCATCGACATAGCCGAGCTCCGCCAGGGGAAGGAAATTGGCCTCAGCCGTTTCCGTATCCCCGCGGAACTTCGCATCCTTGGCCAGCTGCAGATCCGGTGTCGAACATCCCACCAACAGACTGCAACCTAGCAGCATGACCCTATTCATTTGCCGGCCGCCACGGTGGTGCGAGTCCACAGCCCATCGAACGGCTGAATGCGAACATCAACCGGACGCTTGACCAGCACGTTATCTAGCGGGTCATGGGGCGTGATCATGACGCGGATGTCGGAGGCCAGACCGCCGTCCTGCAGCGCCATGCTGGTGATGGTGCCCGCGCGCGGAGTCTTTTCGCCGCCGACCAGGAAGTCCACCGCGGTGCCCGGCTGCAGATCGGCAAAGGCACGGTAAGGGAAGCGTGCCTCTACACTGGCCACGCTATCCAGTGGCGCAAGGTTGAATACCGCGGTCCCTTTGGCGGCTACCTGACCGTCACCCACCAGTTGCGCCACGACGCGGCAATCGCAAGGGCTGGTCAGGGTCCCCTGGATGTTCTTGCTGAACAGACGCTCCAGGTTCTCCGGGGTCATTTCCGATTCCGGCAGGATGTTCTTCAGCGCATCGAGCATGGTGGCCGAATAGGTCGCGACCGGAGCACCCTTCTTCACCACGTCACCGATCTTCACCAGGCTCTGCACGGAGCCCTCGCGCGGCATCGCCACTTCCTGGCCAGGCACTACCACCTGCGCAGAGTCGGCATGGGTGATGAAGTAGATGTCGTACAGCTGGTACAGGATGTAGGTGCACGCCGCGACGCCAACCAGGAAGATGCCCATGCTCAGGCTCACTGCGCGCAGACGCCCGAACAGGCCGGTCGGTGCACCGTCGACGCCTTTGCGCGGCTTGGTGAAGTTCTCCCGCTGCAGGGTGCTGATCAGATCACCGGCGTTGATGAGCTCGCCGCTGAGGAAGGAGCTGATCAGGTAGCGCAGCGTGGCGATCTCGCGCGGACGCAGGTGATGGAACTCGCAGCCGGCGCGTTTGCCACCGAGCGAACGCACCTGGAATTCGACGTCCATGTTGAAGCCGATGCCTTCGACCTCGAACATCAGTTTGCCGCGGCAGTACTGCCCTTCGGTGAGCAGGTTGTTACCCGGATGGAAGGAGAAGCCGCCGACCGACAGGTCGAGCAGCTGTGCCTCCAGTTCCTGGCCCTGCTGGGTGAAGTAACGGATCTTCGCCGGCAGCTTGAGGCGCGCGTACTGGCGCTGGGCTTCGGCTTCATGAACCACGTTGCTGTTGATGCTGGGGCTGATCACTGCGCTCATATTCGTTCCTTTATGCAATCAAGAGTCTTTGATGGGTCACGAGCTTCAGACCACCCACATCAGGGCAGCGACGAAGACGCTGCCTGCGGAGAAGGTCATGGTTCGGGACGACCAGGTGTTGAACCAGCGCTGGAAGCTGGCGAGATCGCGGTTGAGCTTGGTCTTCTGGCGCGTCCAGGACTGCTGGTCCAGGCGGAAGAACACGTACACCTTCACCAGTGCGCCGACGATCTGGTTGTAATAGAGGATCAACGGATAAGCCGGACCGATCCTGTGGCCAGAGGCCAGCAGCAGCAGGGTCAGCACCAGCCGGGTAAGGCCAATCCACAGCAGGTAAATCAGCAGGTAGGCAAAGCCGTATTTGACGCTGGCGATGATCGCCACCGAGGGCCCGAGCAGGCTGGTCCACATGGACACTCGCTGGTCGAGCATCACCACGCTGGTGAACACCCCCAGACGTCGAATGCCCAGGCCGAGCGCCCGCGAGTTCTGCCGCAGGTTGTTGCCGTACCAGCGGAACATCAGCTTGCGGCTGGCCTTGATGAAGCTCTTCTCCGGCGGGTGTTCCACGGTGTGGATGGAGGCATCCGGCACGTAGAAGGTGTCGTAGCCCAGGCGCATCAGGCTGTACCAGCTGGACTTGTCGTCGCCGGTGAGGAACTTGAAGCGACCCAGACGCCAGTGCTCGAGATGGTCGTTCTCGACGTCGGCGATGAAGCCCGGATCGGTCACCACCTCGGCGCGGAACACCGACATGCGCCCGGTCAGGGTCAGCACGCGCTTGGACAGAGCCATCGAGCACATGTTGATGTGGCGCTGGGCGAAACGCAGCTTGTGCCACTCCTGCATGACGTAGCCGCCGCGCACCTCGCAGAACTCGTTGGTGGTGAGCCCGCCAAGGTTGTCGAACAGGGTGAAGAACGGCGCCGTCTGACGCACCACGCCGGCGGAGAGCACGGTGTCACCGTCCACCACCGCCACTACCGCACGGCTGTCCGGTTGGTGCCGGGAAATGGCGCGGAAGCCCTGGGCCAGGCCGTCACGCTTGCCGGTACCGGGAATCCGCACTATGTCCAGACGCACGCGAGCCGGTGGTTCCAGGCGGTTCCACAGGTTCTTGATCAGCAGCTCGTCCGACAGCTCGACGATTGAGCACACCACGGTGCTGGGGTAGCCGCAATCGATCGCTTCCTGGATCACCGAGCGGTACACCGCGGCGGTGGTCAAGGCGTCGATACGAAAGCTGGTCACCAGCAGGTAGACGTGCGAAGGATCGGCCGCCTCGCCCAGCCGGCGCGCCTTGCGCCGATAGTGCGGGTAGACGATGTAGAGAAAGATGAGCCCGCGAACGTAATGGATCGCGCCCATCGAGTAACGCCAGATACCTACTGCGCCAAGTATCAGCAGGAAGTCCGTCGACTCCGGATCGAAGATGCTGCGTGGCAGCAGCAAGGCCATGCCACCCAACATCGACAAATAGAACAGCCAGCCCGCGCCGTTGCGCAGGCGTCCTTGAAGACTTTCCATGGTTGCCAATCCCGTTTGGTTTACTGCTCTGCAACGGGGGCGTCGTTGTTGTTGTTGTAACGCCCTGTGCACATTGACCTACAGCAGTTGCTACCAGCAGAGGCCCTCTTTGACCTCGTCGCTGCACTGGCGCATGAAACCGACCAGGTCGATCAGTTTCTTGCCGGGCGGCAGTTGCTGGACCACGGTTTCAAACAACTCGTCGCCGTTGCCGAGGACGATCACGTCGGCATCCGCTACCACCTGATTGAGGTCGGAGCGCAGCAGAGAAGAGACGTGGGGGATCTTCGATTCGATGTAGTCGCGGTTGGCGCCATGCACACGGGCGTATTCGACGTTGCGATCGAAGATCTTCAGGTCGAAGCCCTTGCCGATCAGCATCTCGGCCAGCTCCACCAGCGGGCTCTCGCGCAGGTCATCGGTACCCGCCTTGAAGCTCAGACCGAGCAGCGCGACCTTGCGCTTGTCCTGGCTGGCAATGAGGTTGTAGGCATTGCGGACCTGAGCCTCGTTGCTCGGCATCAGCGCGCTGATCAGCGGCGACTCGACGTCGAGCTGGGTGGCGCGGTAGTTCAGGGCACGCACGTCCTTGGGCAGGCAGGAGCCGCCGAAGGCGAAGCCGGGCTTCATGTAGTACTTGGACAGGTTGAGCTTGTGATCCTGGCAGATCACATCCATCACCTCACGGCCGTCGACCCCCACCGCCTTGGCGATGTTGCCGATCTCGTTGGCGAAGGTGATCTTGGTCGCGTGCCAGACGTTGCAGGTGTACTTGATCATCTCGGCGACCTCGACGGTCTTGCGGATGATCGGAGCGTCCAGCTCGCTGTAGATCTCGGTGAGCAGGTCACCGGAGGTCTGATCCAGCTCGCCGATCACGGTCATGGCGGGGAAATCGTAATCCTTGATCGCGGTGCTCTCGCGCAGGAACTCGGGGTTCACTGCCACGCCGAAATCCTTGCCGGCCTTGAGCCCGGAGTATTTCTCCAGGGTCGGAATCACCACGTTGCGCAGAGTACCCGGCAGCACGGTGCTGCGGACCACCACGGTGTGGCGGGTGGTCTTCTCGGGGAGGACCTTGGCGATCTGCTGGCAGACTTCCTCGATGTAGGACACGTCCAGGTCGCCGTTGCGTTTGCTCGGCGTCGGTGGCGCCAGGAAGGAGATATCGGTTTCCAGAATCGCCTCGCGCACGTCCAGTGTGCCGCGCAGCTTGCCGCTGCTCACGCCCTTCTGCAGCAGGTCTTCCAGCCCAGGCTCTACAATCGGCGACTTGCCGCTGTTGATCAGCTCGATCTTCAGCGGAGAAATGTCTACCCCAATGATCTGGTGCCCCCTGGCCGACAGGCAACCAGCACACACAGCCCCTACATAGCCCAGCCCAAAGATGCTAATTCGCATTGGACGATCTCCTCCTTGCGTTGATCGACACGACAGCCCCATGGCTGTCGCCTACCTCGCGAGACCGGACTACAGGACTACAACTTCCTCGGGTCTCTGTTACCACTGGGGCCATTTTCCGTTCCAACTAAATTGATACAGAAATTGAAATAGCCCCGAGCAAAACAGATGCCTTGCGAAACAACAAAGTTCCGCAACGGCAGGTTTTAAAGTTATTTCTTTGAAAACAGTGACCTAGTTACCAGAGGTAACCGATCGAGCGCTTTGCGCGCGTCGTTTTTTTGGCACACACCCAAGGATGTGGCTCTAGGGCGCAGCATACAAGGGAAAAATTAGAAAGTAACACCTAGTTTTTTGCGTTACTTCACGAAGTAAAAATAGAAGAATATTATTCCCAATGAATCTAAAGTCGTTTTTTTGACGCCAATTAAGTAGTCACCCGCGCATGGGCAAGCCACTATAAGGGCGCCAATTATCCAGCAATAAGCGACATCAATTAGCCATCAACGAGACGGCAAAGAAAGTTCTGCGCGACAGAACTGTCTCAAAGAAGTTTCATATATTTTTCCGGACCATTACTTATTCTGGAAGTTACTTCGCATATAACAATCCTATCCATGCGGACAGATTAAGCTCCCCCTCACCCGCCTGCCGCCGCTAAACTTTCCCGCAGCGCGGCCGATGTGCCGAAGACAGCCCTCCGTTCAAGAAGCGATTACGCATGCGAAACAACCAGCCCGTTACTCAGCGCGAACGCACCTTCCCCGCCCAGCAGCGCCTGATCTCGACCACCGACCTCAAGGGGCAGATCACCTACTGCAATCAGGCCTTCATAGAAATAAGCGGCTTCGAACGGGAAGAGCTGCTGCGTGCGCCGCACAATCTGGTGCGCCACCCGGATGTGCCGCCCGCCGTGTTCGAACATATGTGGCAGACCCTGAAGAAGGGCCGCCCATGGATGGGCGTGGTGAAGAATCGCAGCAAGAACGGCGACCACTATTGGGTCAACGCCTATGTCACACCGATTCTGGAGAAGGGTCAGGTGGTGGGTTATGAGTCGGTACGGGTCAAGCCCAGCGCCGAACAGATCCGCCGCGCCGAGGCGCTGTACGCACGGATCAACGCCGGCAAGCCGGCCATCCCCGCCACCGATCGTTGGCTGCCGGTGCTGCAGGCCTGGCTGCCATTCATTCTGATCAGCCAGATCGGCTTCCTCATCGGCCACTGGATGGGCTCGACCTGGGGCTTCCTGCTGGCTGCCCTGCTCTCGGTGCCACTGGGCCTGGCCGGCATCAGCTGGCAGACCCGCGGGGTCAAGCGCTTGCTGCGCCTGGCCGAGCAGACCACCTCGGACCCGCTGATCGCGCAGATGTATACCGACAGCCGCGGCGCCGAGGCCCGCCTGGAAATGGCCATGCTCAGCCAGGAAGCGCGTCTGCGCACCTGCCTGACCCGCCTGCAGGACACCGCCGAGCGCCTCACCAGCCAGGCCCAGCAGGCCGACCAGCTGGCGCACAACAGCTCCGCCGGGCTGGAACGCCAGCGCGTGGAAACCGAGCAGGTGGCCACCGCCATCAACGAGATGGCCGCCACCACCCTGGAAGTGGCCAGCAACGTGGCCCGCGCCGCCATCGCCACCCAGGAGGCCAACCGCCTCACCGGCGAGGGGCGCAACGTCGCCGCGGAAACGCGCGACGCCATCCAGCGCCTGTCGACCTCCGTCGGCGAGACCGGTGAGACCGTGTCGCGCTTGGCCCAGGACAGCAACGAAATCGGCGGCGTGGTCGACGTCATCAAAGGCATCGCCGACCAGACCAACCTGCTCGCGCTCAACGCGGCCATCGAGGCGGCGCGCGCCGGCGAGATGGGTCGTGGCTTCGCCGTGGTGGCCGACGAGGTGCGCTCGCTGGCCCAGCGCACGGCCGAGTCCACCGGGCAGATCCACGCGCTGATCGCCAAGCTGCAGCGCACCGCGGAAGAAGCGGTGATGACCATGGAGATCGGTCGCAAGCAGGCCGACGAGGGTGTGGAGCGCGTACAGCAGGCCGACCAGGCGCTGCAGGGCATCAGCGACGCGGTGGCCAACATCACCGACATGGCCAATCAGATCGCCGCCGCTGCCGAGGAGCAGAGCGCGGTGGCCGACGAGATCAACCAGAACATCACCACCATCGCCCAGCTGGCCGACCAGACCTCCAGCGAGGCGCACAGCACAGCGCAGCTCAGCGAGGAGCTGACCTCCACCGCCAAGGACCAGTACTCGCTGGTGGAGCGCTTCAACCGCTGACCGCTACCCCATGAAAAAGGCCGGCAATCGCCGGCCCTTTTTTTGTGCGCGCTCATCAGCCACGCAGAAACGCCGCCACCCTGTCTGCCGCACTCTGCAAATGCTGCTCATGGCTGAAGCCTGATGCCTTCAGCGGCTTGAGGTCGTGGTCCGCGGCTGCCAGCCACTCGACATGCAAGGTCGGCGCAAGCCGGTAGCCGCTCACCGTCTCGCGATTGCCCAGCGCGTCGCGCTCGCCCTGGACCACCAGCGCGCGCGTTCGCAGCTCAGCCAGATGCACCACCCGGGGCTTCTCCGGCTTGCCCGCCGCATAGAAGGGATAGCCCAGGCAGACCAGCGCGTCGGCACCCAGCTCGTCCGCCAGCAGGCTGGCCATGCGTCCGCCCATGGACTTGCCACCGATGGCCAGCGGCCCGCTCACCTGTGCACACACCTCGGCATACACCTGGCGCCAGCACTCCAGCAGCTGCGCCTGCCGATTGGGCGGGCGCTTGCCACCGCCCGAACGCCGCTCGGCCATAAAGGGAAACTCGAAGCGCAGCACGCTCACCCCGCGCGCGGCCAGCAGCTCGGCCATGCGCTGCATGAAGTCGCTGTCCATCGGCGCACCGGCGCCGTGAGCAAGGATCAGGGTGGCCTGCGACATTCCGTCCGCCCCGTTCCAAAGCCATCCCCGCGCTCGGCATTGATCCTCGTCAATAACCGTCAACTTGCCATTACCCATGCTTGCCCTGCTTTTCCTAACCGTGGATGGAAGCCCAACACATGAACACAACCAGCAGCACCGCCTACAACTATAAGGTGGTCCGCCAGTTCGCCATTATGACGGTGGTTTGGGGCATAGTCGGGATGGGGCTCGGCGTGTTCATCGCCGCCCAGCTGGCCTGGCCCGAACTGAACTTCAACCTGCCGTGGACCAGCTTCGGCCGGCTGCGCCCTCTGCACACCAATGCGGTGATCTTCGCCTTCGGTGGCTGCGCCCTGTTCGCCACCAGCTACTACTCGCTACAGCGCACCTGCCAGACCCGCCTGATCTCCGACACGCTCGCCGCCTTCACCTTCTGGGGCTGGCAGCTGGTGATCGTCCTGGCCGCGACCAGCCTGCCGCTGGGCTGGACCAGCTCCAAGGAATACGCCGAGCTGGAATGGCCGATCGACATCCTGATCACCATCGTCTGGGTCGCCTACGCCCTGGTGTTCTTCGGCACTCTGCTCAAGCGCCGGACCAAGCACATCTATGTGGGCAACTGGTTCTTCGGCGGCTTCATCCTCACCGTGGCGATCCTGCACATCGTCAACAACCTGGAGCTGCCGGTCAGCCTGACCAAGTCGTACTCGCTGTATGCCGGCGCCACCGACGCAATGGTCCAGTGGTGGTACGGCCACAACGCCGTGGGCTTCTTCCTCACCGCCGGCTTCCTGGGGATGATGTATTACTTCGTGCCCAAGCAGGCCGAGCGCCCGGTGTACTCCTATCGCCTGTCCATCGTGCACTTCTGGGCGCTGATCACCCTGTACATCTGGGCCGGTCCGCACCACCTGCACTACACCGCGCTGCCGGACTGGGCTCAATCGCTCGGCATGGTCATGTCCCTAGTCCTCCTGGCTCCGTCCTGGGGCGGCATGATCAACGGCATGATGACCCTCTCGGGCGCCTGGCATAAGTTGCGCACCGACCCGATCCTGCGCTTCCTGGTGGTGTCCCTGGCCTTCTACGGCATGTCGACCTTCGAAGGCCCGATGATGGCGATCAAGACCGTCAACGCCCTGTCCCACTACACCGACTGGACCATCGGCCACGTACACGCCGGGGCCCTGGGCTGGGTGGCGATGATCTCCATCGGCTCGCTGTACCACCTGATCCCGAAAGTGTTCGGTCGCGAACAGATGCACAGCCTGCCGCTGATCAACTCGCACTTCTGGCTCGCCACCATCGGTACCGTGCTGTACATCGCCTCCATGTGGGTCAACGGCATTACCCAGGGCCTGATGTGGCGCGCGGTGAACGACGACGGCACCCTCACCTACTCCTTCGTCGAGGCGCTCGAGGCCAGCCACCCGGGCTTCGTGATCCGTGTCGCCGGTGGCGCCATCTTCCTGCTCGGCATGCTGCTGATGGCCTGGAACACCTGGCTGACCGTGCGCGCCGCCAAGCCGGCCGAATACGACGCCGAAGCCCTGATCCCCGTGGAGGTCGCCCACTGATGAGCAGCAAGCACGAAATACTCGAGAAGAACGTCGGCCTGCTGGCGCTATTCATGGTCCTGGCGGTAAGCATCGGCGGCCTGACCCAGATCGTCCCGCTGTTCTTCCAGGACGTGGTCAACCAGCCGGTCAAGGGCATGCAGCCCTATACCGCACTGCAACTCGAAGGTCGCGACATCTATATCCGCGAGGGCTGCGTCGGCTGCCACTCGCAGATGATCCGCCCGTTCCGCGCCGAGACCGAGCGCTACGGCCACTATTCCGTGGCAGGCGAGAGCGTCTGGGACCACCCGTTCCTATGGGGCTCCAAGCGTACGGGGCCGGACCTGGCCCGCGTCGGCGGCCGCTACTCGGACGATTGGCACCGTGCGCACCTGTACAACCCGCGCAACGTGGTACCGGAATCGAAGATGCCGGCCTATCCGTGGCTGGTCGAGAACAAGCTCGACGGCAAGGACAGCGGCGCCAAGATGCAGGCCCTGCGTACCCTCGGCGTGCCCTACAGCGACGCAGACATCGCCGGCGCCCAGGCGGCGGTGAAGGACAAGAGCGAGATGGAAGCGCTGGTCGCCTACCTGCAGGTGCTCGGCACCAGCCTGAAGAACAAGAGGTAATCGGACATGACCACTTTCTGGAGCTGGTACATCACCCTGCTCACCCTGGGCAGCCTGATCGCCCTGCTGTGGCTGCTGTTCGCCACCCGCAAGGGCCAGCGCCCCGGCACCACCGAAGAGACCCTCGGCCACGCCTTCGACGGCATCGAGGAATATGACAACCCGCTGCCCAAGTGGTGGTTCATGCTGTTCCTCGGCACGCTGATCTTCGCCGGCGCCTACCTGCTGCTCTACCCGGGTCTGGGCAACTTCGCCGGCAAGCTGCCGGGTTACGAAGGCGGCTGGACCCAGGTCAAGCAGTGGCAGCGCGAGATGGACAAGGCCGACAAGGAATACGGCCCGATCTACGCCAGCTACGCCAAGCTGCCGGTAGAAGCGGTGGCCCGGGACGAGCGCGCACTGAAGATGGGCGGCCGCCTGTTCGCCTCCAACTGCTCAGTGTGCCACGGCTCCGATGCCAAGGGCGCCTATGGCTTCCCCAACCTGACCGACAAGGAATGGCGCTGGGGCGGCGACGCGCAGGCGATCAAACAGACCATCGCCGGCGGCCGCAGCGGCATGATGCCTGCGCAAGCCGCGATGATCGGCGAGGACGGCGTACGCAACGTCGCCGCCTACGTGCTCACCGAGCTGGCCGGACGCAAGCTGCCGGAAGGCGAGACTGCGGACATCGGCGCTGGCCAGAAGATCTTCGCCGGCACCTGCTTCGCATGCCACGGCGCGGACGGCAAGGGTACGCCGAGCATGGGTGCACCGAATCTGACCAACCCCAGCGCCTTCATCTATGGCAGCAGCTTCGCCCAGCTGCAGCAGACCATCCGCTACGGCCGCAGCGGCCACATGCCGGCGCAGCTGTCGTATGTGGGCAGCGAAGACAAGGTCCACCTGCTGGCCGCCTACGTCTACAGCCTGTCGCAGAAGCCGGCAGCGGTGGAAGCGACCCTCGCCAACGAATGATCCTCCCTCCACGGGCGCCGCTCGGCGCCCGCGACCTTCTGCTAATGCGACCCGATGTCGCACCCGGCCGACCGCTGACCTGCCGCTTCGCCTGAGCTGGGCTAAGCTGCCCACAGTCGCATTCGGCGACACTTTCCGCCTCTTGTTGCTTTCGTCGCATCCAGCTCGATACATCGCGGACGTCGAAAATGAGTCTCAACAAAGCCCTCGCGACAGCCTCGAAAACCCAGCGGCAGCCCGATTTCAATGGGGTGCGGCGTTGCAATGGGTACCTCATTTCTCCATACTTGCCGCCGATTTTTTACCCCTAAGAAACTCCATTAACCGTGGTACCCCTAGCATGAGCACAGCAACAAGTCAGACTGCTTATAACTACAAGGTGGTCCGCCAGTTCGCCGTTATGACGGTAATCTGGGGGGTCATCGGGATGGGTCTCGGAGTGTTCATCGCCGCACAGCTCGTGTGGCCGGAACTCAACCTGAACCTGCCGTGGACCAGCTTCGGCCGTCTGCGCCCGCTGCACACCAACGCGGTGATCTTCGCGTTTGGCGGTTGCGCCCTGTTCGCCACGTCCTACTACGTGGTTCAGCGCACCTGCCAGGCCCGCCTGATCTCCGACAGTCTGGCCGCCTTCACCTTCTGGGGTTGGCAAGCCGTGATCGTGCTGGCCGTGATCACCCTGCCGCTGGGCTACACCTCCTCCAAGGAGTACGCCGAGCTGGAGTGGCCGATCGACATCCTCCTGGGTGTGGTCTGGATCACCTACTGCGCGGTGTTCTTCGGCACCATCATCAAGCGCAAGACCAAGCACATCTATGTAGGCAACTGGTTCTTCGGTGCCTTCATCCTGGTCACCGCCATGCTGCACATCGTCAACAGCATGGAAATGCCGGTCACCCTGTTCAAGTCCTACTCGGTCTACGCAGGCGCCACCGACGCGATGGTCCAGTGGTGGTACGGCCACAACGCCGTGGGCTTCTTCCTGACCACCGGCTTCCTGGGGATGATGTACTACTTCGTGCCCAAGCAGGCCGAGCGTCCGATCTACTCCTATCGCCTGTCCATCGTGCACTTCTGGGCGCTGATCACCCTGTACATCTGGGCCGGTCCGCACCACCTGCACTACACCGCCCTGCCGGATTGGGCCCAGTCCCTCGGCATGGCCATGTCCGTCATCCTCCTGGCTCCGAGCTGGGGCGGCATGATCAACGGCATGATGAGCCTGTCCGGCGCCTGGCATAAGCTGCGCAGCGACCCCATCCTGCGCTTCCTGGTGGTCTCCCTGGCGTTCTACGGCATGTCGACCTTCGAAGGCCCGATGATGGCCATCAAGACCGTCAACGCCTTGTCCCACTACACCGACTGGACCATCGGCCACGTACACGCCGGCGCCCTCGGCTGGGTAGCGATGATCTCCATCGGCTCGCTGTACCACCTGATCCCAAAAGTGTTCGGTCGTGAGCAGATGCACAGCATCGCCCTGATCAACGCGCACTTCTGGCTGGCCACCATCGGTACCGTGCTGTACATCGCCTCCATGTGGGTCAACGGCATCACCCAGGGCCTGATGTGGCGCGCTGTCCACGAAGACGGCACGCTGATGTACTCCTTCGTCGAAGCCCTGGAAGCCAGCCACGAAGGCTTCATGGTTCGCGCTCTCGGCGGTGCCTTCTTCGTTACCGGCATGCTGCTGATGGCCTACAACACCTGGCGTACCGTGCGTGCCGCTGACAAGAGCAAGTACGACGAAGCCGCCCTGATTCCTGCTGAGGTTGCGCACTGATGGCCGGTAGCAAACACGAGATATTCGAGAAGAACATCGGCCTGCTGGCCATCGGCATGGTCCTGGCCGTGAGCATCGGTGGTCTGACCCAGATCGTTCCGCTGTTCTTCCAGGACGTCACCAACACCCCGGTGGAAGGCATGAAGCCGCGCACCGCCCTGGAGCTGGAAGGTCGTGACATCTATATTCGCGAAGGCTGCGTCGGCTGCCACTCGCAGATGATCCGTCCGTTCCGCGCCGAGACCGAGCGCTACGGCCACTACTCCGTGGCCGGCGAAAGCGTCTGGGACCACCCGTTCCTGTGGGGCTCCAAGCGTACCGGTCCGGACCTGGCCCGCGTCGGCGGCCGCTACTCCGATGACTGGCACCGTGCGCACCTGTACAACCCGCGCAACGTGGTACCGGAATCGAAGATGCCGGCCTATCCGTGGCTGGTCGAGAACAAGCTCGACGGCAAGGACACCGGCGCCAAGATGGAAGCCCTGCGCTCCCTCGGCGTGCCTTACACCGACGAAGACATCGCCGGTGCTCGTGAAGCCGTCAAAGGCAAGACCGAGATGGACGCCATCGTGGCCTTCCTGCAAGGCCTGGGCACCTCTATCAAGAACAAACGGTAACGCGTGATGGATATCGGGATGATTCGCGGCATCGGCACAGCAGTGGTGTTCATCGCCTTCATCGGCGTGGTGCTCTGGGCCTACAGCAGCAGACGCAAGAGCAGCTTCGACGAGGCGGCCAACCTGCCGTTCGCCGACGACGTCCCGGCCAAAAAGCGTGACGAGCAAGATTCTGGGAGCAATAAAGAATGACTTTGTTCTGGAGTATTTACGTCAGCGTACTGAGCCTCGGCACCATCGTGGCTCTAACTGCGCTGATCTTCGGTATTCGCAAGGGCCAACGCCCCGAGACCACCGAAGACACCGTCGGCCATGCCTTCGACGGTATCGAGGAATTCGATAACCCGCTGCCGAAGTGGTGGTTCATGCTGTTCATCGGCACCATCATCTTCGCCCTCGGCTACCTGGTCCTGTACCCGGGCCTGGGCAACTGGAAAGGCGTGCTGCCGGGCTACAACGAAGCCGGCGACGGCAAGCCCTTCGCCAACGGCGAATCCGGCTGGACCGGCGTGCACCAGTGGGAAAAGGAAATGGTCCGCGCCGACAAGGAGTACGCGCCGATCTACGCCAAGTTCGCCAGCCTGCCGATTGAGGAAGTGGCCAAGGACGAACAAGCCCTGAAAATGGGTGGCCGTCTGTTCGCCTCCAACTGCTCCGTGTGCCACGGCTCCGATGCCAAGGGCGCCTACGGCTTCCCCAACCTGACCGACAACGAGTGGCGCTGGGGCGGCAAGCCGGAAGACATCAAGCAGACCATCATCGGTGGCCGCCACGGCCAGATGCCGGCCCAGGCGCCGACCATCGGCGAGGAAGGCGTGCGTAACGTCGCCGCCTATGTGCTGACCGAACTTGGCGGACGCAAGCTGCCGGAAGGTGTTACCGCCGACGTCGCCGCCGGCAAGCAGGTGTTCGAGAGCGTCTGCTTCGCCTGCCACACCAAGGAAGGCACCGGTACCCCGAGCATGGGCGCCCCGAACCTGACCAACCCGAGCGCCTTCATCTACGGCAGCAGCTACGCCCAGCTGCAGCAGACCATCCGTTACGGCCGCAGCGGCAACATGCCTGCGCAGCTGCCGTACGTGGGTAGCGAAGACAAGGTGCACCTGCTGGCCGCCTACGTGTACAGCCTGTCGCACGGCAAGGCCGACGTAGCAGTCGAGAAGTAAGCGTCACCCGCCCGGGACGCGACCGCCGGTCGCACCCGGGCATCGCTCGATCAGGCGTACCATAGTGCCGTGAAATCCTGACTCCTTCGGCAAGTATCGGCGGAGCACTCACCCAAGCCGTGGTACGCAACTGATGAGCGAACAGATTCCCGTCCGAAACATCACCCCTCCCCCGGCCAAGGGCGGCGAAACCGTCGACCTCTACGCCAGCCGCGAAAAGATCTATACCCGCGCCTTCACCGGCCTGTTCCGCAACCTGCGTCTGAGCGGCGGAGCCTTCCTCTTCCTGCTCTACTTCGGCACCGTCTGGCTGAACTGGAACGACCGTCAGGCCGTCTGGTGGAACCTGCCGGAGCGCAAATTCTTCATCTTCGGCGCCACCTTCTGGCCCCAGGACTTCATCCTGCTGTCGGCGCTGCTGATCATCGCCGCCTTCGGTCTGTTCTTCATCACCGTGTTCGCCGGCCGCGTCTGGTGTGGCTACACCTGCCCGCAGAGCGTGTGGACCTGGATCTTCATGTGGTGCGAGAAGATCACCGAAGGCGACCGTAACCAGCGCATGAAGCTGGACAAGCAGCCGATGAGCACCGAGAAATTCGCGCGCAAGGCGGCCAAGCACAGCCTGTGGATCCTCATCGGCCTGGTCACCGGTCTGACCTTCGTAGGCTACTTCTCGCCGATCCGCGAGCTGATCCCCAACCTGCTCACTGGCGCCGCCGATGGCTGGGCCTACTTCTGGGTCGGCTTCTTCACCCTGGCCACCTACGGCAACGCCGGCTGGCTGCGCGAGCAGGTGTGCATCTATATGTGCCCCTATGCGCGCTTCCAGAGCGTGATGTTCGACCAGGACACCCTGATCGTCTCCTACGACCCGCGCCGCGGCGAACACCGTGGCCCGCGCAAGAAGAACGCCGACTACAAGGCCGAGGGCCTGGGCGACTGCATCGACTGCACCATGTGCGTCCAGGTCTGCCCGACCGGCATCGACATCCGTGACGGCCTGCAGGTCGAATGCATCGGCTGCGCCGCGTGCATCGACGCCTGCGACAGCATCATGGACAAGATGGGCTACCCCAAGGGCCTGATCAGCTACACAACCGAACACAATCTATCCGGGCAGAAGACCCAACTGCTGCGCCCGCGCCTGATAGGCTACGCCGTCGTGCTGCTGGCCATGATGAGCCTGTTCGCCTGGGCCATCGCCAGCCGCTCGCTGGTGGAGGTGGACGTGCTCAAGGACCGCGTGCTGTTCCGCGAGAACGAACAGGGCCACATCGAGAACGTCTACACCGTGAAGCTGATGAACAAGGCCCAGCGCGACCTGACCTACCTGATCTCCGTCGAAGGCATCGACGGCCTCACGTACGAAGGCCGCAGCGAGATCAAGGCCGCCGCCGGCGAGGTGCTGTCGATTCCGGTGGAACTGTCCATCGAGCCGGAGAAGCTGCCTTCCAGCGCCAATGAAATTCTGTTCAAGGTTCAGGCCTTGGAAGATCCAACCATCGAGAGCGACGCCGACAGCCGATTCATCGGCCCCAGCGTGCGCTGAACACAGGTCATTCCATGTCGTCGCCACAAACTCCGGTCAACCCCTGGTACAAAGAGCCCTGGGTCTGGTTCATCCTCGGCATCCTCGGCATGGCCGTGGTGCTGGGCACCAGCATGCTGGTGATCGCCACCAAGAACCCGCCGGGCCTGCTGTCGGACAACTACTACGACGTCGGCAAAGGCATCAACACCTCGCTGGAGCGCGAGGAGCTGGCCCAGCGCCTGAAGCTCAAGGCCACCCTCACCCTGGACAACGAGCGCGGCAGCGTCAGCCTGCAGCTGGAGGGTTACAGCAACCCGCCGCAGCTGGTGCTCAACCTGATCTCGCCGACCCAGCCGGAGCGCGACCGCCGCGTGGTGCTGCAGGCCCAGCCCGACGGCAGCTATGCCGGCAACCTGCTGGACGCCGTCGAGGGCCGCCGCTTCATCGAGCTGATCGGCCAGGAAGGCGGCAAGGACTGGCGCCTGTTCGAGGAAGAGAAGCTGGTCAGCGGCCAGCGCTTCCAGCTCGGCGAGTGATGCCCCAGCCCGCATGAGCAGCCCCCTTCCCTGCTACCACTGCGGCCTGCCGGTTCCCCCTTGCAGCCGCTTCGAGGCCCGCGTCCTGGATCAGCCGCGGGCCTTCTGCTGCCCGGGCTGCCAGGCCGTGGCCGAGGCCATCGTCGCCGGCGGGCTGGACAACTACTATCGCCACCGCAGCGACAGCGCGGTCAACCCGCAGAGCCTGCCCAAGGCCCTGCCGGACGAGCTGGCGCTGTACGACCGCGACGAGGTGCAGCAAGGCTTCGTCCAGCACCAGGGCGAACTCAGCGAGACCAGCCTGCTGATCGAAGGCATCAGCTGCGCCGCTTGCGGCTGGCTGATCGAGAAGCACCTGCGCGGCCTTCCTGGCGTTGCCGAGGCCAACCTCAACCTGTCCAACCAGCGCCTGCAGGTGCGCTGGGCCGACAGTCAGGTGCCGCTCAGCCAGTTGCTCGCCGAGCTGCGCCGTATCGGCTACGCCGGCCACCCCTGGCAGGCGGACGAGGCCAGCGAGCGTCTGGCCGCGGAGAACCGCAAGGCCATGCGCCAGATCGGCATCGCCGGCCTACTGTGGATGCAGGTGATGATGGCGGCCATGGCCACCTGGCCGGAGTTCAACGTCGACCTCTCGCCGGAGCTGGACAAGATTCTGCGCTGGACCAGCCTGTTCCTCACCACCCCCATCGTCTTCTACTGCTGCGGCCAGTTCTTCCGCGGCGCCCTGCGCGACCTGCGCACCCGCCACCTGACCATGGACGTGTCGGTGTCGCTGGCCATCGGCGGCGCGTACGTGGCCGGTATCTGGTCCACCGTCACCGGTGTCGGCGAGCTGTATTTCGACGCAGTGGGCATGTTCGCCCTGTTCCTCCTCGCCGGCCGTTACCTGGAACGGCGCGCCCGCGAACGCACAGCGGCGGCCACCGCGCAGTTGGTCAGCCTGCTGCCGCCGTCCTGCCTGCGCCTGGACGACAGCGGCCAGAGCCAGCGCATCCTGTTGCGCGAACTGGCCATCGGCGACCGCGTACTGGTGCCGCCCGGCGCCCAGCTGCCGGCGGACGGACGCATCGTCAGCGGCCAGTCCAGCGTCGACGAGTCCCTGCTTACCGGCGAATACCTGCCGCTGGCTCGTGGCGAGGGCGATGCCGTCACCGCCGGCACGCTGAACGTCGAAGGCCCGCTGACCGTGCAGGTCGAGGCCCTGGGCAGCGACACCCGCCTGTCCGCCATCGTCCGCCTGCTAGAGCGCGCCCAGGCCGACAAGCCACCGATGGCCGAGATGGCCGACCGCGTGGCCCAGTGGTTCCTGCTCATCGTGCTCGGCCTGGCCGCCGTGGTCGGCCTGATCTGGTGGCAGATCGACAGCGAACGCGCCTTCTGGATCGTGCTGTCGCTGCTGGTCGCCACCTGCCCCTGCGCCCTGTCGCTGGCCACCCCCACCGCCCTGACCACCGCCACCGGCAGCCTGCACAAGCTCGGCCTGCTGCTGACACGCGGCCATGTGCTGGAAGGCCTGAAGCAGATCGACACGGTGATCTTCGACAAGACCGGCACCCTCAGCGAGGGCCGCCTGACCCTGGAACGCATCGAGACCCTGCGCGAGCTGGACGCCGACGCCTGCCTGGCCCTGGCCGCCGCCCTCGAACACGGCTCCGAACACCCCATCGCCCGCGCCTTCGGTCATAGCAACCACGGCGCCGAGCAACTGGCCAGCGAACCCGGTCAGGGCCTGCAGGGCGTGGTCGACGGCCGCCGTCTGCGTATCGGCCAGCCGGCCTATGTGGCGGCACTGGCCGGCCGCGCGGCACCGGCAATTCCCGGCGAACACGGCCAGTGGCTGCTGCTCGGCGACGAGCGCGGCCCGCTGGCCTGGTTCGTCCTCGGCGATCGCCTGCGCGAGGACGCGCCCGAGCTGCTCGCCGCCTGCAGCGCCCAGGGCTGGCGGATCATCCTGCTGTCCGGCGACAGCTCGCCGATGGTCGGCGAAGTGGCGCGCCAGCTGGGCATCGAAGACGCCCGTGGCGGTCTCACCCCGGATGCCAAGCTGGCGGTACTCGAAGAGCTGCACGCCCAGGGCCGCCGCGTGCTGATGCTGGGCGACGGGGTCAACGACGTGCCGGTGCTGGCCGGGGCCGACATCAGCGTGGCCATGGGCAGCGCCACCGACCTGGCCAAGACCAGCGCCGACGCCGTGCTGCTGTCCAACCGCCTCGGCAGCCTGGTGCAGGCCTTCGCCCTGGCCCGCCGCACGCGGCGCATCATCATCGAGAACCTGGCCTGGGCGACTCTGTACAATGGCCTGGTGCTGCCGTTTGCCGCCCTCGGCTGGGTCACTCCGCTGTGGGCCGCGCTCGGTATGTCGGCGAGCTCCTTGCTGGTGGTGTTGAACGCCCTGCGCCTGGCTCGCGTGAAACCCTGATATCGGCCGCCGCGACCTGCGCCTCGCCCGTGAACCCGGAGCTCCCATGTCCGCCATCTACATCCTGATTCCGATTGCCGTGGTCCTGGTCGGCTTCGCCATCTGGCTGTTCGTCTGGGCGGTGGACAACGGCCAGTACGACGACCTGGACAGCCCCGCCCACAGCATCCTGTTCGACGACGAAGACCCGCAGCACAAGGCCGCCATCGCTGAGGCCGACAAGGCCGAAGACAAGGACGAGCCACGTGCCTGAGCTGGCGCCGCTGCTGGTTTCCGCGCTGATCCTCGGCCTGCTCGGCGGCGGCCATTGCCTGGGCATGTGCGGCGGCCTGATGGGCGCGCTGACCCTGGCCATCCCGCCGGAACAACGCGCCCGCCGCTTCCATCTGCTGCTGGCCTACAACCTCGGCCGCATCCTCAGCTACGCCACCGCCGGCCTGCTGATCGGCCTGGCCGGCTGGGCCGTGGCCAGCAGCCCGGCGGCCATGGTGCTGCGGGTGATCGCCGGCCTGCTGCTGATCGCCATGGGCCTGTACCTGGCCGGCTGGTGGAGCGGCCTCACCCGCATCGAGGCCGTCGGCCGTCACCTCTGGCGCCACCTGCAGCCCATCGCCAGCCGCCTGATGCCGGTCAGCAGCCTGCCTCGTGCCCTGCTGCTCGGCGCCGTGTGGGGCTGGCTGCCCTGCGGCCTGGTCTACAGCACGCTGCTGTGGGCCTCCAGCCAGGGCTCACCGACGGACAGCGCGCTGCTGATGCTGGCCTTCGGCCTGGGCACCATGCCGGTGCTGCTGGCCACCGGGATGGCCGCCGAGCGCCTGACCGCCCTGCTGCGCCGGCGTGGCGTGCGCATGGCCGGCGGCCTGCTGGTGATCCTGTTCGGCCTGTGGACCCTGCCGGGCCCGCACCAGCACTGGCTGATGGGGCACTGAGCAAGCGCTGCGCTAACATGCGGCAGCCTGACCCAGGTCAAGAAGCGCCCCCACGCAATCCCTAGACTGGCCCCATCGCCAATCCAGGGATATCTCCATGCTCGACGCCATCCGCTGGGACGCCGACCTGATCCGCCGCCACGACCGGCCAGGCCCGCGCTACACCTCCTACCCCACCGCCGTGCAGTTCCACGGCGAGGTCGGCTCCTTCGACCTGCTGCACGCCCTGCGCGACAGCCGCAAGGCGCGGCGGCCGCTGTCGCTCTACGTGCACGTGCCGTTCTGCGCCAACATCTGCTACTACTGCGCCTGCAACAAGGTGATCACCAAGGATCGCGGCCGCGCCCTGCCATACCTGGAGCGCCTGGAGCAGGAGATCGAACTGATCTCGCGGCATCTGGACCAGCGCCAGGTGGTCGAGCAGCTGCACTTCGGCGGCGGCACCCCGACCTTCCTCAGCCATGACGAGCTGCGCCGGCTGATGGAGCACATCCGCAAGCACTTCACCCTGCTGGACGACGACAGCGGCGACTACGGCATCGAGATCGACCCGCGCGAGGCGGACTGGTCGACCATGGGCCTGCTCCGCGAACTGGGCTTCAACCGCGTCAGCCTCGGCGTGCAGGACCTCGACCCGGACGTGCAGCGCGCCATCAACCGCCTGCAGACCCTGGAACAGACCCGCGCCATCGTCGATGCGGCGCACGCCCTGCAATTTCGCTCGGTGAACATCGACCTGATCTACGGCCTGCCGCGGCAGACTCCGGAGAGCTTTGCCCGCACGGTAGCCGAGGTGATCGCCCTGCAGCCGGACCGGCTTTCGGTATTCAACTACGCGCACCTGCCGGAGCGCTTTATGCCGCAAAGGCGAATCCAGGAAGATGAGCTGCCCAGCCCCACGCAGAAACTGGAGATGCTGCAGCGCAGCATCGAGCAGCTCACCGCCGCCGGCTACCGCTATATCGGCATGGACCACTTCGCCCTGCCCGACGACGAGCTGGCCATGGCCCAGGAGGACGGCACCCTGCAGCGCAACTTCCAGGGCTACACCACCCACGGTCACTGCGACCTGATCGGCCTGGGCGTATCCGCCATCAGCCAGGTCGGCGACCTGTACAGCCAGAACAGCAGCGACCTGGCCAACTACCAGCAGAGTCTGGGCAATAGCCAGCTGGCCACCCAGCGCGGCCTGCACTGCAACGACGACGATCGCATCCGCCGCGCCGTGATCCAGGCGCTGATCTGTCAGTTCCAGCTGAATTTCCGTGATATCGAGGAGCGCTTCGCCATCGATTTTCGCAGCTATTTCTCGGCCATCTGGCCGCAGCTGCAGCAGCTGGCCCGCGACGGCCTGATCGAGTTGAGCGAGCACGGCATCGACGTGCGCCCGGCCGGCCGCCTGCTGGTACGTTCGCTGTGCATGCTGTTCGACCACTACCTGGAGCAGCAGAACCAGCAACGCTTCTCGCGGGTGATTTGAAATCCAATCCAGCGCCACGCGGCGGACTGTCTGCGCCCTCCGTGCGGCCTTACCAGAGCGGCCGGACTACATGTTCGCGGGCAGTCAGGCCATCGCCAGGCTGGCCGCCTGCATCCGCTGGTCGTCGCTCAGGCGCTTGTCCTTGAGCGCGTCCACCAGGCTGGCCTGGGCGGTGCTGAGGGCGCCCTGCAGCGAGGCCAGTTCGCCACGCAACATGTCCAGGCGCATCTGCTTGGCTTCCGGGTCCATCTCTGAATCGGCCATCAGCGCCTGCAACTCGGCCTGCTTTTCGGCGATCTGCTGGCGCAGCTCGCGGATCATCTTGAGGATTTCCTTGATGTTGTCCGGCAGGTCGGCCTCGTCGATATCGTTGCTCTTCGCCGCGGCGGCGCGCACCTTGCCCAGTTCGGACAGGGTTACCCGCAGGCCGTCACGCATTTCTTCCTCGCTAGCCTCCTCGCTGGCCACCTCGCCGTCGGCCCGCGCCGCCTGGCGCTGCACGCCGAGCGACAGGCGCTCGACCAGGCCATTCATGTCTACCCTGAGCATGGAGTTCCCCTCGACGCACTCTTTCACCGGGCTATCGGGAGGCGACGAAAAAACTTGAGCAAGCGGTCAGCCATGTTTCACCATCGTACCTATTCCCCCACCGACCTTGGTCGGCCTGGCCCGTGCGTGGCCCCATGGGTTAACCTTTGTCTTTGTGTGTGATCTCCAGTCAGGGAACTCCGATGTCAGAAACCATCAAGGTACACAGCCCCCACCAGGCCCACTGCAAGGACTGCAGTCTGGCCGCGCTGTGCCTGCCGCTGTCGCTGAACCTGGAGGACATGGACTCCCTGGACCGCATCGTCAAACGCGGGCGGCCGCTGAAGAAGGGTGAGTTCCTGTTCCGCCAGGGCGATACCTTCGATTCGGTGTTCGCCGTACGCGCAGGCGCCCTGAAGACCTTCACCCTGAGCGACTCGGGCGAGGAGCAGATCACCGGCTTCCACCTGCCCAGCGAGCTGGTCGGCCTGTCCGGCGTGGATACCGAGGTCTACCCGGTGTCGGCCCAGGCCCTGGAAACCACCTCGGTGTGCGAGATTCCCTTCGAGCGCCTGGACGAGCTGTCCGTGCAACTGCCGCAGCTGCGCCGCCAGTTGATGCGGGTGATGAGCCGCGAGATCCGCGACGACCAGCAGATGATGCTGCTGCTCTCCAAGAAGACCGCCGACGAACGCATCGCCACCTTCCTGGTCAACCTCTCCGCCCGCTTCCGCGCCCGCGGCTTCTCGGCCAACCAGTTCCGCCTGGCCATGTCGCGCAACGAAGTGGGCAACTACCTGGGCCTGGCCGTGGAAACCGTGTCGCGGGTGTTCACCCGCTTCCAGCAGAACGGCCTGATCAACGCCGAAGGCAAGGAAGTACAGATCCTCGACCCCATCGAGCTGTGCGCCTTGGCCGGCGGCAATATGCCTGACTGAGAACCTGCTCAAAGCCTGCTGCGCGTCGGCCCTGCCGCGTTAAAAGCAGGCTCGGAATGCTCATTTACAACTCGTAAACTCCGCTTCCTCGCCTGCTTTTGCCTTGCATGGCTCTAGCTCGCGAGGCTTTGAACAGATTCTTCAGGAGCGCGAAATGATCTTCGACGAATTCGCCATCAAATCGCTGATCCGCCCGGTGCCGGACTTCCCCAAGCCCGGCGTGGTGTTCCGCGACATCACCCCGCTGTTCCAGTCGCCACGCGCCCTGCGCATGGTGGTGGACAGTTTCATCCAGCGCTACGTCGAGACCGAGTTCAGCCATATCGCGGCGATGGACGCGCGCGGCTTCCTGTTCGGCTCGATCATGGCCTACGAGCTGAACAAGCCGCTGATCCTGTTCCGCAAGCAGGGCAAGCTGCCGGCCGAGGTGCTCGCCGAGAGCTACCAGACCGAATACGGCGAGGCTCTGCTGGAAGTACACGCCGACAGTCTGTGCGAAGGCGACCGGGTGCTGATCTTCGATGACCTGATCGCCACCGGTGGCACCCTGCTAGCCGCCGCGCGCCTGGTCAAACGCCTCGGCGCCCAGGTGCACGAGGCCGCGGCGATCATCGACCTGCCGGAGCTGGGTGGCTCGCGCAAGCTGCAGGACATCGGCATCCCCACCTTCACCCTGACCGCCTTCGAGCTCGGCGAGCGCTGAGCCCAGAGCGCGCGGGTTCACCCGCCCTACGCTGAGGATGGGCTGCGTAGGGCGGGTGAAACCCGCGTATATGGCACATCAGTGCACATTGATGCGCAGCGCCACCCCGCCCACCACCTTGCCATTCTCGCGCTGCAGCAGATCGACGATAAAGCTGCTGCCACGCTTGGCCTGCGCCGGCACCGTCACGCGCAGGCCGATCTGCTGCGCCTGCAGCGGCTCCAGGCGCACCGGCAGGCGCGCCGTCGTGCCCTGAGCGAAGGGCAATTCCAGTGCCGCGGAAAAACTCTCCGCCAGCCGCGCCGGCTGTGCACTGGTCAATAGCTCCAGGCGGTCGGCACTGGCCAGCGGCTGGCAGGCGGCGCAGTCCAGATGCGCGCTCTTGTCCAGCGCCAGCGGTTGCGCCGAGGGCAGCACCAGAGCGCCGGCGCGCAACTTGGGCGGTACGCTGCCTTTATCCAGCAGCAGACTGGCCTGCAGATCATCCAACCCCTTGGGCCGCCGCAGCTCGAACTCCACGGTGCGTGCCAGGCGCGGGCGCAGGCTCACCGCCAGCACCGGCAGCACTATCCAGGCGTTGGGCTTGAGGTCGACCACGCTGAGGTTCTTCTGCGCCAGGTTGTTCTGCTGCCACACGTGGCGGCCGGCCTGGGGATGATCGAAGCGGGTGAACAGCGCCGCCAGCAGGCACGGATGGCTGCCCGGCGCCGGTACCGCGCTGCGCGGCAGGCGCGCCTTGAGGATGCGCGACTCGCCCGGTCCCAGCTCGAAATCCGCCGCCGCCGTGACGGCCGGCAGGAAATCCGCCGGGTAGACGAACTGGCTGCCGGCGTACTGCTTGATGTTGAAGCTGAGCAGGAAGTGCCGCGCCGTGGCCGTGCTACTGCGGTTACGCACTCGCGCGTGGATCCAGTTGTCCTGGCCGTATTCCAGGTTCTGGTGCTGCAGGCCGTCGTCGTCGCGGTTGCGCACCCACAGGTCCGGTGAATCCCAGAAGCGCCCGGCCCAGTCGTCCGCACCGGGATCGCCAGTGTCGTCGCGCAGCCACAGATCGGGCTGCGGAGACGGATCGCCCAGGCCATAGACGAAGCGCTGGAAGGCATCCACACAACTCGGATTGCCACCACGGGCCAGGAGGAAGCACTCCAGCTCCTCGGTCTTCACCGGGCGCGGGTAGCGCGCCAGATAGAAGTCCTTCATCAGCGCGTTCAGCGGCGCCACCCCGAGCAGCGCGGCCATGCCCTTCCAGAAACGCTCGCCGGAGCCGTAGGACGAACCATGGGTGACGCGCACCCAGGGGTTGCGCGAGCACAGGGCCAGCGGCGCATCGGCGAAGTTGAACGGCAGCGAGCCCGCCGCGCCGTTGTCGTGGTAGGTGGTCCAGGCCTCGTCGAACCAGGCATCGGGCTGGCTGGCCGGTTTCAATCCGCGTGCCCACCAGCTGTGGAAGGTCTCGTGACGCAGCGCTCCGGTGCCGGTGGTGGTGCCGCCCTCGTACTCCATGCCGCCCTGGTGGATGAAGGCGGTGAAACGGCTGCCGTGGATATAGCGCCCCGAGCTGTTCTCGTTGTCGGCGAGAAAGCCGGCGATGGCGCTGGCCTGAGTCGCCAGGTTGGCGGGGTTGCTGGTCAGCTTCCAGGCGGTGATCGCCACGTTGCTGCCCGACACCGGTAGCACGGTGTTCAGCGTGCTGCTCTGCAGGCTGTCGGCGGCGCGCAGCTCCAGCAGCGGCGACAGCGCGGTGAAGCGCGCCGGGAAGTCGAGGCGCCAGTGGTTGCTACCCAGCACGCTGACGCTGCCATTGCTGATCGGCGTATGCGCCACGGCCGTGCCGGTCAGGCGCAGCTGCAGGCTCAGCTCAAACTGGTCGAAGACCAGGTTGGCCGGCACGAAGGCCTCCAGGTAACGACCGGGGCCCAGGTCGGTGAAGCCGAAGTTGAAGGCCAGCCGCGGCCCCGCGCTCCACACGATCTGCGGCTGGTAGGAGCCGGCCGTCGAGGCCTGCGGAATGCCCACCGAATAGGTCAGGCGCAGGCTATGCTCGCTGCCTGCTTCCAGGCTGCGCGCCAGCACCCGCAGGTTGGCGTGGCTGCCACCGCCGAAGTCGTGGTGCGCCACGTCGGCCGGCGGCACCACGGCGCCATCCAGCCACACGCCGGTGACGCTCTGACGCAGATCGAAGATCGGGCAGCCGGCATGGCGGCCGAGGCGGAATACCAGGGTCGCGTCGCCGCTGACCTGCTGGCTGGCAGCGTCGAACAGCAGGCTGGCGTCGATGCTGCGGATGTCGACGGGCACCGCCCACAGGCCGTCGACCAGCTTGGGCGGCGGTGCCAGGTCCAGCGTGGTGCCGGCCAGATCGGCCAGGGCCGGCAGCTGCGTCAGCAGGCCACTCAGGCCCACCGCACACTCGCCGTCCGCGCCCACGCAGGCGCCGCCATTGCGCTTGAGAATGCTGCGCCAGCCATAACCGCGCGCCGCCTGCACATGGGCCAGCTCCTCGCTGACGAAGATCGCCCGCGCGCTGGCCGCAGCGTGCCCGGCCTTGCCCAGGGCCAGGTCGAAGATCGGCTGGTTGGGCTTGCCGACATTGCCCGGCACCTCGCTGGAAATGGTCACCAGCGCCGCCTCGATGTAACGCGACAGATGCAGGCCATCGAGAATCGCCTGCACCGTGGCCAGCGTGGTCCCGGCGGCCTGGTTGGACAGCAGGCCAAGGCGGTAGCCGCGGTTCTTCAGTATCTGCAGGCAGTCCAGGGTATCGGCGTAGCGCAGGCGCACGCCGCCCGGGCCGGTGTAGGTCAGGGTGTCGCCCAGGTCGAAGAAGACCGTGGCGGGACAGACGCCGGACATGTTCGTCCTCCTGACGGAGGTCGGGCGTCTCGCGCTAACTGCTGCGCCTGTAGCTGAAGCTACAGCCCGACGGGTCCGTGAAAGTCAGTGTGCCGTCGATGAGGCTGTAGGCGTAGGTCACCACTTCGTCGTTGGCGGTGGACAAGGCCACCTGCCCCGGCGCCGCTACCCGCCAGCGACCTTGGTCCCACCAGGTGAAGCCGCCGGCCGGTTCGGTGCTGCCGAAGTACAGGCCGCCGTCCTCGAAGCGCAGGTGCGCGGCATAGCCGGCGGCACAGGGCGCCTGTTCAGACATGCGCCAGGTGCCCGGCAATCTGGGATCGAGCTCTGCCATCAGACTCTCCTTGTGCGAGATGCGGGGCCGAGGCCCCGCATCCGTTACGCCCTACTTGGCAGTGGCCAGGCGGGCAGGCTTGGGCTTGGCCCGGCTGACTTTCGGCAGGCTACCACCGGCGTCGGTGAGCAGGCGGTCGAGCTTGTTCTGCTCGGCGTTGCTCATCACCGTGCTGTCGTCCAGCAGCGCGGTGGCCGCCTTGACGTCCGGTTTGCGCTTCATGAAGCGGCTGGCCAGGCGCTTGGTCTCGATCGCCGCGAAGTGCGGCTTGAGCACCGGCGAAGCCAGCGCGGCCTGGATGGCCTCGATGCCGTCGCTCAGGTGATCGCCACCGAACACCAGTACCAGGTGCGCATCCGGCGTGGCCAGCACTTTGTGCGCGGCCTGGGCGTGGCGCTCGTCCACCGCGGCGGTGACCATCACCGTGGCGCGGCCGGAGGCATGCGCGACCATGCCGTCGATATCCCAGTGCACGTCCACCTGCACCTCGTGGATGCCCGACACGCCGAACAGCGCGCCCTCGGCGCCGCGCATCAGGGTCATCGATTGCTCGATGCGCTCACCCGGCTGCAGCACGCGGAACGGCGAGTCCTCGATGCAGTGGATGATGGTGCGGAAGGTACGCTGGTTGCCGGACGGATCGGTCACGCTGCCGCTGACGTGCTCGCTCTTCAGGCTCAGGTCGGCCGGCACCTGGATCGGCTGCTCGCCGCGGTTGACCAGTGCCACGCCGACGCGCACCGGCGCGCCCAGGGGCACTTCGCCGAGCAGCGCGTTGACTTCCACCTGCAGGCCCAGCACTTCCGCTTCCAGGTCGGTCGGGGTGATCGGCGGGGTCGCCGTGGAGGCACTGCCGAAGGCCACCGAGCCGGGGCGGATGAACGGGTCCGGGTAGTGGCGCAGCTGCTTGAGGTTGTCCGGATGGAACGACCACTGGATGTTGCCCGGGAACGGATTGCCCGGCGTGGCGCCGGCGGCGATCACATCACTGGTGCACATGAAGCCGAAGTCCGCCGAGTTGTGGTACAGGCCCAGGGCGTGCCCCAGCTCATGCACCGCGGTGCGGAAATACGGCGCCGCGGCGGTGCCGAAACGCTGGCCGCTGACCGTGCCCCAGCCGGGATCGATGATCCAGTGCGAGGAGATGCCGACGCCTTCGCGCGGCACGTTGTTGGAGTCGGTGCCGCCGTTGTCGTACATGATCCCGCGCGGCGTAGAGTCGATGTTCTTCACCGCCAGGATGTGATAACGCCACTCGGTGTCCAGGTTCACCACCGAGCGCCGCGCCAGCATGGCCGCGTGCATCTCGCCGTTGGACCAGGAGTTGCCGCTGGGCTCCAGCACATTGGTGTCGCTGAGGCTCACGCTGGTCTGGAAGCCCACCGCGTCCATCACCGTCGCCCAGGTGTGGCCGAGGCCACTGTCGGTCGGCCGTTCCGAGCCGTTGACCGTGTCGATCTCGATGGTGCAGCGGCGGAAGTAGGTGGACAGCCAGCCCATGGTCAGGCGCCCGACCACCGCCCCGGCGGCGTTCTTCACATCGCCTTCGGCGTAGTCGGACGGCGACGGATAGCCGGCCGGCGCGGTGATCCGCACCATCTGCGCGGTCAGCGTACTCTCCAGCGCCCAGGTATTCGGCGCGGTGAAGCGGTACAGCTGGAAGCCCAGGCTGAAGCTGTTGCCCAGGTAGAAGTACTCCGGCAGCGAGGTTACGCGCACGTAGTAGCGGTAGTTGTTGCGCGCCAGGATCGGGATGCCCGAGGCCGGATTGGGCCCGGCTAGCAGGATCGGCTTGAGCGACAGGTTGGTCGCCGCCGTCTTGGTCTGCAGGGTGGGGAACGGCACGGGGATGGGGACCGGCAGGAAGATCACCGGGCGCTGATAGAGATCGCCGCTGGCCGTACGGCCATCGCTGTGCGACTCGACCCGCAGAGTCCCGTCGTACGACACCAGCGAGGCGCCGCTGGGCTTGTAGTTGAGCAGCCAACAACCGGCACGCACGCTGCGGAACTGCGGAATGATGATTCCGCCCGGCCCGGGCAGCGCGGCGATATTGGGGTTGATGGCGACATTGCTGAGGGTGGCGGCACTGGCAGCGACCGGGGCATCTTCCTGGCCGGGCGGCAGCAGATCTGGCAGAGGCGGGAATTGCGAATTTTCAGGCAGGCGGGACATTGCTGAACACTCCTATTCAACAAGGGGCGCACCCTGCCCGTAGAACAACCTGAATCACTGCGCGAGCTACTGCACTGGTATGGCACGTCACCCTTGGAGAGATCCATGTGGGGTTGACTCGTGCGCACAGCGCAGCGCACGACGCAGGGATTATGGAACTGTTATTCCGAACGCACAGTGCCGCCCATCTGCCGGAGCGGGTCGCAAGACGAGCGGATAAAAGTGGCATCGGGCCATTGGCGGCGTTCGCTCACAACCCACTTTACTGAGCCTGAAGATGCCCTCCAGACAGATGACGCTGCGCTTGGCCGCCGCCTGATCGGACAGTCAGAATCTGCGCTGACCAAAGCGTGCGCCGCGAACGATGCAGGCTGTAAGCCATTTGCCATGCAGGCCTCGCCGTCCCCGGAACGGCCCTGCTCGCCTGGAGCGAAAATCGACTCCTGCGCGACTGAGCGCGGCGTTTTCGCGACCGTGTTTGCGGCCTGCACCCCAGCACTCAGCGACCTGGCTGCACGGCGGCATCGCGTGATCAGTCGCCCCGCTGCTGGAGGCTATTCAGCATCTCGACAATGGTCGCCACCACCAGCTCCGGCTCGCTGAACTGGGGAAAGTGGCCGCTGCGCAGCGCCATCACCTGCCGGCCCAGCGGCGAGAGATTGGCCAGCGCCTTCTGATGCTCCGCTCGCAACGCCAGGGCTTGTTCGGCGGTAGCCCAGGCCATCGCCGGCTTGCCGCCGCTGATAACGGTCAGCGGCACCGACGGAAAATCCGGCGCCGCCTGTAGCTCGGCCACGGAGCGCTCCAGCTGCTGGGTTTCCGCCAGTGGATTGGGCGGTGACAGCTTGGCGAGCAGCGCCGCCAGCAAGCGTTGCAACCGGGTGTCGTGCTGGTGCAGCAGAAGCACGTCGTCCGGCGTCGATGCCTCGATGAGCACCACCCCGGCCGTCTCCTGCGAGTACAGCCGGGCGAACAGGTTGACGATCAGCCCGCCGAGGGAATGCCCCACCAGCACATAGGGCGGTGGCAGCCCGGCCGTCTGTAGGGTCTGCCGCAGCGAATCGACCATCTGCGCGGCCGACTGGGCCACCTGCGGCTTGGCGCTGCCGCCGATGCCGGGGCGGTTGTAGGCAAACACCCTGGCCACGGCCGAGAGCCGCTCGAACACCTTGTGCCAGCCCTCGATCGGCCCGCCGGAGCCATTGACCAGCACCACCGTCGCCGGCCCGCTGCCGGCCAGCACGTACTCGATGCTTTCAGCGCCGAGCGATTTCTGTTTGGGAGGAAATCGATACATGAAGCGAACCTTGAATGATTAGGTGCCAGCGACCGCGTCGTACCTGCCCTTCCCGCCCTCGCACTGCACATGGCAGCAAGGGCTCGAACATATGCGAGGGATGCGCGTGAGCCGCAGCTTGCACTCCATGTGCAAACAGGCAGCCCGCGCTGGCCGGAGCTCAAGCTACCAAAAGGCGTCATCCTCGCGCGCTCGAACAGCACGCAAACAGTACTCGGCCAGCTGGCGCACCAACGCCTCCGGTACGGGCTCGCAGTAGGGAATCTGCAGGTAGTTCTTGGTGGTCCTGTGCCCCTGCAGCTCCTGCTGAAACGCCTCCAGCGCCGCCTGGGTGGGCGCGAAGTTGCAATGTGCCTTGTGCGCGGAGAAAGAGAACAGAAAACGCGGCTCCACGAAGAAGGGAGCGCCCCACTTGATCGCCTCCTGCGCCTCCGGAGCGACGCTCTTGAGAATCCCGTAGAGGGTGCGCAGATGCGGCCGACTCTCAGCAGGCGCCGCCTCGATATATTCGGCAATAGTGGTTGGACGCTTGCCTGTCATCTCAATCTGACCTCATCGCGAATGCGTTTGGGCGGGTTTGGCGCTGGGCTGGCCGAGTGGGAAGGCACATCTCCAGCTATCCGTTGACCAGGTCGGAACCAGGCTCAGGCACCGACTTTCAAGCTGGCCAGCTCTTCAGGCTTCAAGACTCGGGGAACGGCCCGCGGCAGGCCCGAAGCATCGAACAAGGGCGACTTCCGGTAACCCCCGCCGATACGGTTTGTGACCACGATCCAGATAAATCGAGCGATCACACCGAAGAGCCCACGCTGCTTGGGCTGTGGATCGCCCAGCGCAGTGTCCGTATTCAGCACCGCAATCTCGGCACCAAAATCCCTGTCCATACGCTCCCGATCCAGACAGGCATGAACCAGGCCGATAAAGGACACCTTGGCATCGGCCATGGTGTTGCCGATAGGCGTCGAACAGCACGACGTGTACCAGCGAAGCATGCCCTTATCGCTGAGCCGCACTGCCAACAAAAGCTCTTCACCCTGGGAGAAGCGCAAGTGTCGTTGCGCTATCTGAACTATCTCGGTTCCGCCCTGCTTATCCAACACAGCAGAGGGATTGCCAAGAAAACGCGCAAAGGCACGGCAATCAGTGCAATGGCAGATAAGGCGGTTGTGAGTGTTATTGCTTTCGAGCTGACCTTTAACCGCGCCACACCTGCATTGAATCGGATGCATTGTTGCCACCCATCCTTGGAGAAATCGGCCTATAGAGCCGTAAGGGTTGGTTAAGGGGCCGGTTTTTGAAGGCTCCGTTTGAGCGAAGCGAACGGCTTCAACCAGTTGTTAGCCCTCATTGGGAAACTCAAGATAATGGGGTGGAACAGCTTTTGTAAGCCAGACGCCATTCTCAGACTGATAAAACTCGTGACCATCCAAATGCATATCAGCAGCCCGAACCTTCAAAACGGTTGGCTTTCCGTGGCGGGCGCCTACCTCAATTGCTGTAGTCTCTGCGGAAGATAAGTGCACATGCTGCCTAGAACCAGATATAAGCCCATCGGCGTGAATTGAAGGGATAAATCTCGTGGCTGTGCCATGGAACAGTGTGGCTGGTGGGGCAAGCGGTATGAGTTTTAGATCCACGGCAATAGAGTGCCCTTGATTGGCACGGATTTTCCTCCCCGATGGATCAATTGAAAATCGCTTCTTCTCACTGGTGGCGACGATCTCTTGAATAAGCTCACTAGTCAGGGCAATGCCTTTAGCGACAGAAAGATGGATAAGTTCTTCAATATCCGCCCACCCTTCTGCATCAAGCTTAAGTCCAATTTCTTCTGGTTTATGGCGCAAAACAAGGCTTAAAAATTTACTTTTAGATTCGAGTTTTTTAGACATGATGATGTAGACCTAAGATTAGCTGGGCATCTAAAAGCATAGCTCTTAGGCCCGTGAATGAAGTGAGCGATAGTTGAGCTGCATGATTAGGCGCTTAACTGAATCTCTTTGAGTCTTTCGACTGCTTCGGCGGAGCCAATGCGGCCGGCATTTTTGTAAACTTCAAGCCCTGCATCTGAGTCCGAACAAATTTTGCCTAATATCTCGTACTCAATCACAAGGTGGGGATCAATTCGCTCTTTATGCTTTCTGAAAAGAGCCTTTTCTTCTTCATCGGATTCGTGTCCGTCAAGCGCATAGTTGGAGTAGAAATTTTTATATTGTAAACGGAACTCGGAGAATGAAATTTTTCCCTGGGCACATAGCCGTACTAAATCGTCATGCTCAGCGATTTTTTGTAGTAGTTCTGACTCTGAATCGAACATGATCATTTGGTGCACCCAAAGATTAAGCTAACAGGTAGACAAAAGCGCAGCTTTTGGCTGTCCAGCCAACGAAGTGAGTGGTAGGTGAACTCATTGTTAGCTTTACCACATCAAACCTCTTTTTTCCCTGGGTGTTCGTGGTTGCCCCACATATCCATCTAATAGATGTGGGTTTGCCTCTAGGTACCGACGAGCCCATGGCTGCAAATTAAAGGCAAAGCCATTTAAGATATCTCCTACATTTGCAGCGAGGTATGTAATATTTTTTGACCTTAAGCCAGCCATAATTCCGTCATCCATTCCAACGTGTATGGTGTTTTGTTGGTCTTGGATGTATGGAATTAGATAGCCTTTTTCCTCCGGCGTTAAGTCATGGAGCATTTCTTGGCGTGCTACGGTTGCCTTTCTTTGGTTGTGCCCTCGCAGAAAGAAGGTAAATACTCTTGCTGCGCAAAATGAAAATACTAACAAGAATGCAGGGCCTAGATATACTCGGAATTCATTGCGAAATCCATCGACAGCAACTGTCTTTGCATAATCCTCTGGCAAGAACAAGATAAGCCCTAAAACCGATAGGATTGCGACCAAAAAGGCTGCAGGTATTTTCCTAAAGTACTCAGCAAGCTCTGTTAATTTCTCCATGGCTGCTCGGTTCCTTTTGTAAAGCTAACGTTTGGTTAAGGGGCCGGCTTTAGCCGATCCTGCAGTGAGCGCAGCGAACGACTTGTTAGACATTGCACGCTCTGTCATGTGAAGAGATAGTTGAAGATAGCCTTCAAGGCAGAGCTCGCGCTACTGTATGGGGCGTCGCCGTACAATTTATTAAGAATCCACTCATTCTCCATGAATAAATCCGGCGCTAGAGCAATGATTACAAGGCACGTAAAGCCAATAAGGAAGACTGGTGTGCGTGATGCCTTAATGGTTTTCCTTATTTCACGCGCAACCCATATGTCGTAATCTGTCTTTTCTTTTTTCTTCTCAATTTGGCGGAGTTTCGTCATCTTGTTTCTAGATGACGTAAAGTGAAATGTGAATACAAAAATTAAGCTAATTAATCCCCAGAACTGAGGTGCGGGGGTGCCGAGCGCAGCAAGACCAAAAGTAAAGCCCATCAGGCCTGTTATTTCGTTCAGATGTTGCTCCCACTCTTTTACTTCTTTTGCTACAAGCTGGGCGTCGCTTACTGGGTCAGGTTTTTCAAATTTGCTCATTGAGACTTTCCTTGTCTAGCGTTTGGTTAAGGGGCCGGCTTTAGCAGGTCCCGAGTGAGCGAAGCGAGCGACTTGAACCAGTTGTTAGGCTGCACGGTATTAGACCTGTACATTCCATTCCGGCCGGAAAAACGCCTGAGGCGTCTCACCTTGCACGTTAATTTCATACGAAAAAGATTTGCTTTCTTCAAATTTGTTTTCGATAGATGTAGATGTCATTACGAAATTTACCTCTATACGATTCTTGCGATAGCGCCCCTCTCTTATATTTTTTACTCCGATCTCATTGATGTGACCTGCCGGCATCTGAATGCCAACACCCTGAGGGGCAAGTAATATCCACTCTTTATTATCAGGTGTTTGAAAGCTCTCATCGCCGATGTGGAGTTCAATTTTTGAGAGCTTAATCTTGCATGGGTGTGGGCCAACATTTCGAGGGATTATGCTCACAATGCAGCCGGGGCTTTCTGGTATTGGCTCTGCATGAACAATTGGAAATACATATGGACGATATTTTGATGAGTATTCGCGCTTTAGATACCACAGGGTAATGGCTGCAAGGATAAATGCGCCAAGTGCTGCGAAAGCGGTGACCGCATTTGCGTAATGAGTCGAGAATGTTTTTAGCCAATCCATCTGCGGTATTCCTAAGCCTAACGTTTGGTTAAGGGGCGGCCGCTTGCGGCCGTCCAGAGTGAGCGAAGCGAACGACTTGAACCACTAGTTAGGCTGCATTTTCGACATAGGCGGTAAGCCCTGCTATCAGGCATTCAAGCTCATTGGGGAAGTACTGTACAACAGCTTCATGATCGGGAGCACCAAGAGCGACCCACAGCTCACCAAGTTCGGTCTGTTCTTTTAACGTGTAGTTCTCGTATAACTCATAGTGGTATCGGGCGCGCTCGAATACGAACCGCCACCACTCCAGCTTCTCTTCGAGCTTCGTCAAATCAGCATGCCCAGGCATCCTTTCCGATGCTACTTCCAATACCTTCTTCTGCACGTATCCTGGCAGACCAAGCCATAGATTCTTGTAATTATGCGAATTCTTCGGTTCCTGACCTGAGAGTAGAAGGGCACATTTCAACAGAGTCTCAAATCCGAGAATACGAATGATTGCCTGCGAGTCGGAGCGCTTATCAAGCGAGCCCGCAAGAATGTTTGCGTCATGTAATCGATCCTGCGCCTCACGAAACATACGAGCAACTCGATCGTTCATATGTGGCCTAACGATTAAGCTAACGGGCAGCCAAAAGCGTAGCTTTTGGGCGTCCAGCGAACGGAGTGAGCGACAGTTGAGCGCATTGTTAGAGCCTTTGCCGCAGGGACTCAGAATGAGCTTTCAACCCCATATTCTCTGCTGCCAATAGAAGTTCTAACCAAAACTCCTTTGGTGCAGAGCAAAGCTCTCCAAGCTCCTGTAGCTCCTCCAGTCCAAGCCTCAACTCGTTATGATGAAGGAAGCTCTGCGCTTGAGCCCAGCAATCCTCAGCCTCTTGGCTGGGGAGGTGCTCAAGTAGGAAGAAACGACTAGCTGCAAGGTGTCGTAGCGTCACCGCCCAAGACTTGCGGAGTTCCTCATTGGTCATACAAAGACTCTAACGTTTAAGCTAAGGGGCCGGCTTCGCCGGTCCCAGCGAACGAAGTGAGCGCTTTGAGCGCATTGTTATGTGTTCGCAGAGCCCCAGTTAATGTGATTGCCAACTGGCACCTCTGCTAGGAATTCCTCGACAAGCTTCTTTAGCTGCCCCACATGCTCAGAAAAGTCGACCGTACCGTTATTGGAAATTTCATACCATTGGTCGGTTACGGCTAGTCCGAAGTCAATGATTTTGCTGCGGAATGGCTCCGGAACATTCAAAAGAAACATTGGGTCGCCGGACTCAACAAGTGCCAGCATCAACTCTCTTTTAATTATTGTCTCAGGCAGGTTGTATTCTTCCTGCTCCGCAATTAGTGATTTTATTTCATCTGGGGTCATGAGGTGAGTTCACATAACTATAAGTAGGCGACACAACTGGCGTAATTTTTCCGCCACTTGTGTCGCATAACATTCCTTGTCGCTCCGCAAGTCGATGTTTTTCCTGAGGTCATGCCAAGCAGAAGCGGCAGAAAGGAAAAAGCAAACACGACATGGCTACGGCAAGCCCTGTGCCTCAACCGAGGCGCTTCGGGCGAGGCTACTGATTGGCCATCACACTGTCCAGAAAGCGCCGTTCAGAGTCCCATCTGCTTGCTGATGATCTCGTTCATCACCTCGCGCGAGCCGCCGCCGATGGAGAGGATGCGGTTGTCGCGGTACAAGCGCTCCACCAGGCTTTCGCGCATGTAGCCCATGCCGCCGAGGATCTGCACGGCATCGTAGGTAATGCGGTCGGCCACGTCGGTGGCGAAGTTCTTGGCCATGGAGATTTCCTTGATCACGCTCTTGCCGGCGGCCATCTTGGCGGCCTGGCGGTAGGTGAACTCGCGGGAGACTTCCAGCTGGGTGGCCATCTCGGCCAGGCGGTGCTTGAGCACCTGGAACTTGCCGATCGGTTTGCCGAAGGCTTCGCGCTCGCGGGCCCAGGCCATGGCCTCCTCCAATGCCATCTGGGAGGTCATGTTGGCCATCAGCGCCAGGCTCAGGCGCTCGCTCTGGAAGTTGGCCATGATGCAGGCGAAGCCCATGTTCTCCGCACCGATCAGGTTCTCCACCGGCACCTTGCAGTCGTCGAAGAACAGCTCGGCGGTGTCCGAGGCCCACCAGCCCATCTTCTTCAGCGAGCGGCCGACGGTGAAGCCGGGCGTGCCCTTCTCGATCAGCAGCAGGCTGACGCCGCCGAAGCCTTCGCCGCCGGTGCGCACGGCCACGGTGTAGTAGTCGGCGCGCACGCCGCTGGTGATGAAGGTCTTGCTGCCGGTGACGCGATAGAAGTCGCCATCGCGCACGGCGCGGGTCTTGAGGTTGGCCACGTCGGAGCCGCCGGAGGGCTCGGTCACCGCCAGGGCCATGATCTTCTCGCCGGTCAGCACTTCGGGCACCACGCGCTCGCGTAGCGCCGGCTTGGCCCACTTGACCACCGGCGGCAGGCCGATATCCAGCGAACCGAGGCCGGCCACCAGGCCGCCGGAACCGGAGCGCATCAGCTCTTCGCTGGCCGCGACCTTGGCGAATAGGTCACCCTCATGGCTGCCGCCGTACTGTTCCGGGTAGCCGATACCGAGGATGCCGGCGGCGCCGGCCTTGCGGTACAGCTCGCGGGGGAATTCCTCGGCCTCCTCCCAGTCCGCCACATGGGGCAGGACTTCGCGCTCGATGAAGCGGCGCACCGAATCGCGGACCAGCTGATGGGATTGGTCGAAGTATTCCTGGAAGGCGGACATGTGGGTGGCTCCCGATTGTTGTTTTCGCCACCCTAACCGAGCGCTTGCTTGGTTATCAAGCGACTGCGGATTATTGCACCCGCAGCGCCCGTGCCACCTGGATCTGCATGTCGTAGGCCGGCGCCTCCACGGCATTGAAGTCGTGGGTGTAGCGCTGGGCGAAACCGGTCGAGCCCCACTCGCGGTACTGCTTCACGTGCCACAGCTCGTGGGCCCAGAGGGCGACGTCGAGCTCGGCATCCTCCTGGTTGCGGAATACCACCACGTCGACCAGGGTCACCGCCTGGATATCCGGGTTCTGCAGCATGGTGCTGGCCACGTCCAGCTCGTCGAGCGCGCCGACGCGAAAGCGAACCGTATCCAGCAGCACGTTGTCGTAATAGGGCAGCAGCTGAGCGCGGATGCCCGGCGGAATCGGCTGGGTGCCGGACGTCAGCGCGGTATCGCGGGACTGCAGGATCCAGCGCTCCAGCGTCACCGCCGCGGTACCGAGCACTTCCTTGCGGACCTGCTCGAACTCCGGCACGCAGATGCAGCTGTTGAAGCAGATTTCCATTTGCCCCACGGGGCAGGCGGCAGAGGCGCCAAGCGGCGCTCCCAGGACGAGGAGCAGCGCAGCGGATCGTAGAAGCGCAGGAGTCACGGATTTACCAGGAGTAGTTCGGGGGGAACGGTGGGCCGCCATCTTGGCAGCGGATGGCCGCCGACGCTATGACCGGCTTGGGCGCCGGAAAATCCCCAGCGCTGCCATGGAGAGGAAAAATGCGCGCCATCTGGATCGCCATCTTTGTCTGCCTCCTGGCGGGCTGCGTGACCCGCCAGGACTACCAGCCGCAGGCCATTTCCGAACGCGAGGCCTATGCGGTGATCACCGAGGTGGCGGAGCAGCAGCCCGCCGCCCAGAACTCCATCTCCGCCTACCTGGACAGCCGCTACCTGGGCTTTCGCAGCGAGCACGACTCGGCCGCCGGTACGCCGCAGGACATCCGCGAGCGCATCTATTTCAACTCGCTCGACACCATCGAGCTGCGCCGCAGCGGGCTCGGCTATCGCGTGCGGTTGAACGGCCCGAATGGCGACACCCTGCGTGAGTTCCACCTCGCGGACCGCCCGCAGGCCGAGCGCTTCATCGACGCCCTGCACTACTACCGCGAGCACGCCCCGGCCTTTACCGGCCTCAAGTGAGCAAGGCAGCTTCGGCGCGGCGCCCGGCAGAGCGCCGCGCACGCTGCTTGCGCCACCAGATGACGATGCCGGTGATGCTGAGCACGGCGATGGCCAGGCCCAGCACGGCGATCAGCACCCGCCCGGGGAAGCCGAGGATGCGCCCGCCGTGGATCGGCAGCTGCAGCTGGTAGAAGCGCTCGCCGAGCGTGCCCACGCCGGGAATCTCGCGACCGATCACGCTGCCATCCTCGCCATGCACGAAGACCCAGGCATTGCCCTCGTCGCTGGCGTGGTCGCCGAAGCCGGCGCCGAAGAAGTTGTACTCGAAGCTGTGGTACAGCTCGGTGATCGGCGCATGCAGCCCCAGGCGGTCACCCTCCTCCCGCGCCAGCGCATAGGCCTGGCGGTAATCCAGCTTCAGCTCGCCGAGTTCCTCCTTGGCCAGCCGCCCGCGCGCCTCGTAGGTGCTCAGCGGCACCTCGGAGAACAGCGACACCACCGGCTTGAACACCTCGGCCGGCAGGTTCATGGCCACACTGCTCACCGCCACCGGCGTCAGTAGCAGCCATAGCCACAGGCCGCCGGCACGGTGCACATCATGGTTGAGGCGCTGGCGTTTGATCTTCCAGGCCTTGCCCCACTTGCGCCAGAACGGCCGGCCGCGCGGCAGGGTCAGCCACAGCGAGACCAGGCAATCGATAGTCCAGAGGATGGCGATGATGCCCATCAGCCAGATGCCCCAGTTGCCCGGCAGGCTGAGGTTGTAGTGAAACTCGAGGATAAAGGGCACGAAGTTCTCGCGGGAGAAGCAGCAGGCGCCCCATTCCCGCTCGCCCAGCACCTGTCCGTTGGCCGGATCGAGGTAGAACACCCGCGGCGCCAGCGGATAAGGCTGGCCGCTGGCCGGATCGGTGCGCGGCACGGTGGCCAGCAGCGCCGAGTGGCCGGGCTCGTCCGGCTGCTCCATGTACCAGACCAGGCGCTGCGGATGCTCGGCCTCCAGCCGCTCGATCAGGCTCGGGCCGTCCATGCGCGCCGTGGCGGCGTGGTCGGTCTGATAGAACTGCGGGTTGAGCCACTCGTCCAGCTCGTGGTGGAAGGCCAGCACGCTGCCGGTGAGGCCGGCCAGGGCGAGGAAGATCGCGGCCAGGCCCAGGTAGCGGTGCAGCAGAACCAGGATGTTGCGCATGAGGTTTTCCCGTCTGGCAAACAGCAGAAGGCCGCCGTCTCTTACAAGGCGGCGGCCGTTTCAGCGCATCAGAACTTCTGGGTAACGGTGGCCACCACGGTACGTTCCTCGCCCAGGTAGCAGGCGGTGGCCGAGTAGCAGGAAGCCACGTAGTACTCATCGGTGAGGTTGTTGGCATTGACCCGCACCGAGGTGCCCTGCAGGCCGAGGTTGGCCAGGTCATAGCTGACCGACGCATCGAACAGGGTGTAGGACGGCACCTGGAAGTCGTTGAGGTCGCTGCCCTCGCTCTCGCCCACGTAGCGCGCGCCGGCGCCGATGCTCAGGCCGGCCAGCAGGCCGTCCTTGAAGCCGTAGTCGGCCCACAGGCTGGCCATCTGCTCGGGTGTCTGGTACGGCGTGTTGCCCTTGGCATCTACCACAGTGGTGTAGCTGGAGTCGGCGAAGATGAAGTAGGACTTTCTGTATTCCACGTCGTTGTAGGTGTAGCTGCCCATCAGCTGCAGGTTGTCGGTGACCTGCACGCGGGCCTCCAGCTCCACGCCCTTCGAGTCGATGCCGCCGACGCCCTTGTATTCGTAGCTGTCGGTGAAGCTGTTTTCCTTGGCGAACAGGTTCTCCATCTCGATGGTGAAGAAGGAGATGGTGTACAGGTCGTCGGTGCCCGGCGGCTGGAACTTCAGGCCGGCTTCCCACTGCTCGCCGGTGGTCGGCTTGAGGATCTGTGCGCCATCGGAGTAGTTGGAGGTCGGGTTGAACGAGGTGGAGTAGCTCAGGTACGGCGACAGGCCGTTTTCGAAGGCGTAGAGCACGCCGAGGTGGCCGCTGAGCTTGTCGCCGGTGTTGGCGTCCTTGGTGCCCTGCTGGTAGTCGTCGATGGACACGTCGTACCAGTCCTGGCGCAGGCCGGCAGTGAAGTTCCAGCCACCCAGTTCGATCAGGTCCTGCACGTAGAGGCCGGCCTGTTTCTGCCGGCGCAGGGCATCGCTGACGGTGGCCAGATCGGCCAGGTCGTTGTTGTCGTAGACCGGGTCGAACACGTCGATCGGGCCGACGCTGGTGTAGTCGCGGTCGTAGCGCACCTTGTTCTTCGAGTACTGGTAGTCCAGGCCGGTGACCACCGTGTGCTGCGCCGCGCCGGTGGCGAATTCGGCCTGCAGCATGTTGTCGACGATCCAGGCGTGCAGGTTCTCCTCGCCGCCGCTGAAGCCGCGGGCCAGCTCGTTGCTGGTGGCGCTCACGTAGCCGTTGCCCCAGACCTGGCTGTTGTCGCTGCTGGCGTCCAGGTAGCGGAAGTTCTGCCGCGCGCTCCAGGTGTCGTTGAAGCGGTGCTCCAGCTCGTAGCCGAGCATCTGCTGGGTTCGGGTGAACTCCTCGACGCTCGGATCGCCCTCGAAGAAGCTGCCGGAGATGCGCTCGCCATTGCGCTTGTGCAGGGTGCCGGAGGCCGGGACGCTGCCGTGGTAGCCGCCGTTCGGGTCGTGCTGCAGGTAGGCGTAGAGGTTGAGCAGCGTGTCTTCGCCCAGGTTGAGCATCAGGCTGGGCATCAGCGCGTAGCGGGTTTCCTCGACATGGTCGACCTGCACGTCGGCGTCCTTGGCCAGGCCGACCAGGCGGTAGGCGACGTTTTCATTGAGGGGGCCGGTGACGTCGAAGGCGGTCTGCTTGTAGTCGTGGCTGCCGTAGGACACATCGATGCGCGCGGCCTGCTCGAACTCCGGACGCTTGGTGGTCAGCGCCGCCAGGCCGCCCGGGTTGCTGCGCCCGTAAAGCACCGAGGACGGGCCCTTGAGCACGTCGATGCGCTCGATGAAGTACGGGTCGATCTGCAGGCTGGTGAACGAGCCCGGGTCGCCCATGGACTTCAGGCCGTCGATGATGATGTTGTCCACCGAACCGTCGTTGATCCCGCGCATGGCCAGGTAATCGTAGCGGTGGGTGTTGCCGTAGGGGTTGGTGAGCACACCGGCGGTGTAGCGCGTGGCCTCGGCGACGGTGCGCGAGCCCTGCTCCTCGATCTGCGCGGCAGTCACCACGGACACGCTCTGCGAAGTCTTCACCAGCTCCTTGCTGGTCTTGGTCGCTACGCTGCTGTGGGTGGCGTTGTAGCCGTCCATGCTGCCCAGCGCGTTGCCCAGGGCGAAGCCTTCAACCTCGGTGGTTTCCAGCGACAGGCTGGCACCGCCCTCACCCGCCGCGCTCAGCGAATAACCGCCGCTGGCGTCGCGTACCACCTGCAGGCCGCTTCCTTGCAGCAGCTTGGCCAGGCCCTCGTCCACTGAATACTGGCCTTGCAGGCCCTGGCTCTGCTTGCCGGCGGTGAGCTGGCCATCGACCGCCAGGAGAATCTCCGCCTCGCCGGCGAACTGGCTCAGGGCGCTGGACAGCGGACCGGCCGCAATGGCGTAGCTGCGCAGGCTCTGCTCGGCTTCGGCGGCATGCGCCTGGCCAATCAGGGCTGGCTGCAGGGCGGCCAGCGGCATGGCCAGCACGGCGGCGCGAATGGCGCGGCGCAGGGTCTGAGGAGCCGGACGGTTGATGGTGCTACGCATGGAAATCCCCTGGGTCTCGTAAACAATGGCCGGGCGAGATCGCCCTTTTGCCCCTAGAGCCAGGCGAGATGAAAAAAGGGGAACCGCAAATGAAAAATATTTTCGCCTGCACTCAAACCGCAACGGCGTTGCGTGGCTCGATGCTGATCCACCAAGGCAGCCGGCGCACCACGCGCACCGGCAGGCTGGCTTCCAGGGCGGCATAGATGCGCTCCGGCTCGGCCAGGGAGAAGGCGCCGACCAGCCGCAGATCGGCCACCTGCGGATCACAGCCCAGGTGGCCGTGCTGATAGCGCGACAGCTCGGCGATGAACTGGCCCAGCGGCATGTCGTCGGCCTGCAGAATGCCGTGGGTCCAGGCCTGCTGGCCCTGGCGCAGCGGCGTCGGGCGATCCACCCACTGGGCATCGAAATAGGCCTGTTGCCCCGCCACCAGGCTCTGCCGGCGCGCGCCGAGAATCTCCAACGCGCCGACCTGGGTCGAGACCAGGAAGCCATCGTCCTGCTGGCGCACGGCGAAACGCCCGCCCTGCACACGCAGGCGCCCATGGGCGGTTTCCAGCCACAGCGGGCGGGCATCGTCGGCCGCCTCGACCAGCACCTCGCCGCGGTACAGCGCCAGGCGCCGCAGTTTGGCGGTGAAGTCCACGTCTAGCGCGCTATAGGTGTTCAGCCACAGACGGCTGCCATCGGCCAGCTGGCTGCCGAGCACCTCGCCCACCGCCGTGCGCTGGTTGGCCTGCCACTGCTGCCAGGGCAGCGTGCGGCCGGTCAGCGCCAGCAGGCCGCCGCCACCGATGATCGACAGCACCTTGAGCGCCTGACGCCGGTCCACGCCGCGAGCCTGCAGGGCAGAACGTGCCGCCTGGCGCTGCGGCAGACGCTCGAACTGGCCGCTGATGCTTTCCACCCGCTGCCAGGCCTGGCGATGTTGCGGCTGGGCATCCAGCCAGCGTTGCCAGGCCTGGCGGTCCAGCTCGCTGACGCGCTCGTCGCGCAGCAGGGCGAACCAGTCCGCGGCCTGCTGCAGCACGACGAAGTCGATCGGGGAAGCGCCGCCGGCCATGGCTCAGTCCTGCGCCAGGGTCAGGCAGTGCAGCATGGCCTGGGCCATGTACTTCTTCACCATGCGCTCGGAGACGCCGAGCTTCACGGCAATCTGCGCGTAGGTCAGGCCATCCAGCTGGGCCATGAGGAAGGCATCGCGCACCTTGCCCGGCAGGCGCCGCAGCATGGCGTCGATCTGCAGCAGGGTGGCCATGATCAGCTCGCGCTGCTCCGGCGACGGCGCGTACTGCTCCGGTTGCAGGGCCAGGGATTCCAGTTAGGCGCGCTCGATGGCCAGGCGTCGCCAGTGGTTGACCAGCAGCGAGTGGGCGATGGTCGACAGGTAGGCGCGCGGATCGCGCAGCGGCGTGAGGTCGCGCTCCTTGCTCAGCAGGCGCAGGAAGGTGTCCTGGGCCAGGTCCGCGGCGTTCTGCGCGCAGCCCATGCGTTGGCGCAGCCAGCCGTGCAACCAGCCGTGATGGTCGACATAGAGCTGTTGAAGGGCTTGCTGCTGAGAGGCCGCGCTGAGCGCCATGGAAAACGTCTGCTACTGGGCGTTGAGATGTCGCGAATGGTAATGCTTCTCAAGTGTTTTCCGCCAGCGTCGTCTGCGCTTTTTTGCCGTGCTTGCCGAAACGCTCGCGATAGGCGCTCGGCGGCAACCCCAGGTGATTGCGGAAGGCGATGCGGAAGCTCTCCACGGTGCGATAGCCACACTGCTCGGCGATCCGCTCGACGCTTTGCGCGCCACCCTCCAGCAGCTCGCGGGCACGGGCCAGGCGCTCGTGCTGCAGCCAGGCCTTGGGCGTCATGCCGGTGGCCGCGCCGAAGCGGCGCAGGAAGGTGCGCTCGCTCATCGCCACCCGCGCCGCCAACTGGCTGACCTCCAGCGGCTGATCGAGGCGCTGGCGCACCCACTCCAACAGGCCGGACAGGTCATGCCGCGCCGAATGCGCCACAGGTGCGGGAATGAACTGGGCCTGGCCGCCGGCCCGCTGCGGCGCCATCACCAGGCGCTGGGCCACGCGGTTGGCCACCTGGTTGCCGAAGTCGCGCGCCACCAGGTGCAGGCAGGCATCGATGCCGGCGGCGCTGCCGGCCGAGGTGACCAGCTGGCCGGCGTCGACATACAGCACCTGCGGGTCCACCTCGATGGCCGGGTAGCGCTGCGCCAGTTCATCCGTGTAGCGCCAGTGGGTGGTGGCGCGCTGACCGTCGAGCAGGCCGCTGGCCGCCAGCACGAACACCCCGGAGCAGATCGACAGCAACCGTGCGCCGCGCCCGTGGGCCTCGCGCAGGGCATCCAGCAAGGCCGGCGGCGGCAGCTCGGCACGGTCGCGCCAGCCGGGAATGATGATGGTGCGGGCCTCGGCCAGGTCTTCCAGGCCGGCATCGGCCAGCACCCGGATGCCGCCCATGGCGCGCATCGCCCCCTCGTCGAGACCGACGATGCGATGGCGATACCAGGGGAAATCGAACTCCGGCCGGGCCAGGCCGAAGATCTCCACGGCGATGCCGAATTCGAAGGTACACAGGCCGTCGTAGGCGAGGATGGCCACCAGGCCGGGGTCGTTGCGCATTGGCGGAAAATTTCCGATAGCTGTCCGAGCCGCCACTGTAGCCGAGTCGCGGCGACTCATACAGTGGCGCCATCCACCACCACGAGGAGTTCCACCATGAGCCTGGTCAGCCAGTTCCCCGCCGCCTCTTCCGCCGTCGCCCTGATGCACTTCAGCCAGCGCCTGAGCTTCGAGACCGATTGCTCGGACGTCCACCACAGCCAGCAGGAGGGCCAGGTCGACTTCGTCCTGCTCGACGTGCGCGGCGAGGCGGCCTACGCCGCCGGCCACGTACCGGGCGCGCTCAACCTGCCGCACCGCCTGATCAGCGCCGAGCGCATGGCCGAGTTCCCGCGCAACACCCTTTTCGTCGTCTACTGCGCCGGCCCGCACTGCAACGGCGTGCACCGTGCGGCCGTGCGCCTGGCCAACCTCGGCTACGCGGTGAAGGAGATGATCGGCGGCGTCACCGGCTGGCTCGACGAGGGCCTGAGCCTGGTCGGCGGCGATGCCCAGCCGAGCGCAGCGCCGCAGAGCGTCAGCTGCGCATGCTGAGCCCGGTGCGGGTACGTGCCGCCTGCCTGGCGGACGTGCCCATGCTGCTGGAACTGATGCGCGAACTGGCGGCGTTCGAGGACTACCTGGCGCAGTTCGCCGTGGACGAACAGGAGCTGCGCCAGCGCGCCTTCGGCCCCAGCGCACAGTGCCAGGTGTTCGTCGCCGAGGCCGAGGGCGAGCTGCTCGGTTATGCGCTGGCGCTGCTGATTCCGTTCACCTACGACCTGCGACCCACGGCCCGGCTCAAGGAGCTGTACGTGCGCCCCGCCCGGCGCTCGTCAGGCCTGGGCCGGCGGTTGCTGGTCGAGCTGGCGCACTGGGCCCGCGGACAAGGCGCCGGACGCCTGCACTGGGACGTGCTGGCTGGCAATGCTCGTGCGGAAAGCTTCTACCAGCGCCTGGGCGGTCGCCCGGTGCGGAAGTGGATCGCCTACGAGATGGATGACACCGCGCTGCAGAGGCTGGTGCGCGGCTGAATCAGCCGGAGATCGGCCGGCGTCCGGCCAGGGCATGGGCCAGGGTACCGCCATCCACCAGTTCCAGCTCGCCACCCAGCGGCACGCCGTGGGCGATGCGCGACAGGACGATGCCCTTGTTGCCCAACATCTGCGCGATGTAGTGGGCGGTGGCCTCGCCTTCCACCGTCGGGTTGGTGGCGAGGATCACTTCGCCGTACTGGCTGGCGCCGATATGCGCCAGCAGCTCGGGAATGCCGATGGCCTCCGGGCCCAGGCCGTCCAACGGGGAGAGATGGCCCTTTAGCACGAAGTAGCGCCCGCGATAGCCGGTCTGCTCCACCGCGAACACGTCCAGCGGCCCCTCGACCACGCACAGCAGCGCATCGTCGCGGCGCGGGTCGCTGCACTGCGGGCACAGCTCGTCCTCACTCAGGGTGCGGCAACGCTTGCAGTGCCCCACTCCCTCCATCGCCGCCGCCAGCGCCTGCGACAGGCGCATGCCGCCACTACGGTCGCGCTCCAGCAACTGCAGCGCCATGCGCTGCGCGGTCTTCTGACCCACGCCGGGAAGAAGGCGCAGCGAGTCGATCAGTTGGCGGATCAGGGGGCTGAAGCTCATGGGGGCTACCGGATGCTGGCTTTTCTGGAGCCACTGCGGTGTAAGTGCCGTTCAGACGCTGTGCAGAGCAAGGCGCAAGACGGCACGGGCACCGGAGTTTACTGGCCGTAAATGAGGATGCCCGGGCCGGCTTGCAACACAGCTATGCGTAGTGGCTGGGCGGTACGTTTTATCAGAACGGCATTTTGAAGCCGGGGGGGAGCTGCATGCCTGCGGTCATGCCGGACATCTTCTCCTGGCTGTTCTGCTCGACCTTGCGCACGGCATCGTTCACCGCGGCGGCGATCAGGTCTTCCAGCACTTCCTTGTCTTCCTGCATCAGGCTGTCATCCAGGGTGATGCGCTTGACGTCGTGACGACCGGTCATCACCACGCTCACCAGGCCGGCGCCGGACTGGCCGGTGACTTCGGCGTTGGCCAGCTCTTCCTGCATCTTCTGCATTTTTTCCTGCATCTGCTGCGCCTGTTTCATCAGGCCTGCCATGCCGCCTTTCATCATGATGCTGTCCTCAAGTGTTCAAGGGTTCGATGGAGTCGGCGCGGATCGACGCGCCGAACTGTTGGATCATCTGCTGCACCAGCGGGTCGTCGTGGATCGACTGCTCGGCCTGGCGCTGGCGTTCGGCACGCTTGCGCGAAGCGGCCTGGGCCGGGGTTTCCTGCTCCGGACGCACCAGCTCGATACGCAGGTTCAGGGTGCGCCCCAGATGCTGGTTCATCGCGTCGTTCAGACGGCGCTGCTGAGTGGCATTGAACAGCGCGCTGTGCGCCGGGTCCAGGTGCAGCAGCCAGTCGTTGCCATTGGCTTCGATCAGGGTGCAGTTGGCGCCGATGCTGCCGGTCATGCCGGACAGCCCCAGGCGCGGGAACAGGTCGAGCCACTCGGCGGCCAGGCCGGTGGCCGGTTGCGCGGCCGGCAGCGGCTCTGCCACGGCAGCCTCCGGCTGGGCCGGCGCATCGAAATCGTAGTCGAGGCTGTCCGCATCGGGCTCGTAGTAGTCGTAGTCACCGGGTGGCGGCTCGTCGTCATCGTCGGCCTCTACGCTGGCGGCCGGCGCGCTGGCAGCCGTATCGACCACCTGCGCCGCCGACTCGCCCAGCGGCAGCGCCACCGGCGTCTCGGCAGGAGCTTCGACGATAACGGCCTGGGGCACGGTCGGAGCTTGCGCCGGAGCGACCGGCTGGCTCTCCTCGAGCGGAGCTGGCACGGCAGTTTCCCAGGGCACATCGACGGCCACGGCAGGCTCGGCAAGCGCCTCGACCATTGCCGCCGACTCGGCCGGCGGCGCTGCGATCACGGGAGCAGGAGCAGGTACGGGCGCAGGGGCAGCAGCCACCGGAGCCGGAGCCGGAGCCGGAGCCGGAGCCGGAGCCGGAGCCGCGGCAGGCTGGGCGACGGGCGCAGGCTGCGCAACAACCGGAGCAACGATAGCGGCCGGCGCGGCAACGGGGGCTGCGCCGGCCACCGGGGTCTTGTCGGAATCAGCTGTGGCCTTGCTGATCCCCAGATTCTTTAGCGGTGACCTTGGCGCACCATCGGCATCCGCCGGACGGAACGCCAGCATGCGCAGCAGCACCATCTCGAAGCCACCACGCGGGTCCGGCGCCAGCGGCAGGTCGCGGCGGCCGATCAGGCCCATCTGGTAGTAGAACTGCACGTCCTCGGCCGGCAACGCCTGGGCCAAAGCGAGCACCTTGTCGCGGTCGCCCTGACCGTTGTCCACCGCCTCCGGCAGCGCCTGGGCGATGGCCACGCGGTGCAGCACGTTGAGCATTTCCGAGAGCACGCCGTTCCAGTCCGGGCCCTGTTCGGCCAGGTGGCGCACCGCTTCGAGCAGCGCACGGGCATCGCCTTCCAGCAGCGCATGCAGCACGCCGTAGACCTGGCCGTGATCGAGGGTGCCGAGCATCGAGCGCACATCGCTCGCCACTACCTTGCCTTCGCCGAAGGCGATGGCCTGGTCGGTGAGGCTCATGGCATCGCGCATCGATCCATCGGCGGCGCGGCCCAGCAGCCACAGCGCATCTTCCTCGAACGGGATGCTCTCGGCGGTCAGTACATGGGTCAGGTGCTCGACCACCCGCTCCGGCGGCATGTTCTTCAGGGAGAACTGCAGGCAGCGCGAGAGGATGGTGACCGGCAGCTTCTGCGGATCGGTGGTGGCGAGCAGGAACTTGACGTGGGGTGGCGGCTCTTCGAGGGTCTTGAGCAGCGCGTTGAACGAGTGCGTGGAGAGCATGTGCACTTCGTCGATCAGGTAGACCTTGTAGCGCCCGCGGCTCGGTGCGTACTGCACGTTCTCCAGCAGCTCGCGGGTGTCCTCGACCTTGGTGCGGCTCGCGGCGTCGACTTCGATCAGGTCGACGAAGCGGCCTTCGTCGATCTCGCGGCAGACCGAGCAGGTGCCACAAGGCGTGGAGCTGATGCCGGTTTCGCAGTTCAGGCACTTGGCGATGATCCGCGCGATGGTGGTCTTGCCCACGCCGCGGGTACCGGTGAACAGGTAGGCGTGGTGCAGACGCTGGCTGTCCAGGGCGTTGATCAGGGCCTTGAGCACATGGGTCTGGCCAACCATCTCGCGGAAGCTGCGCGGGCGCCATTTACGTGCAAGAACCTGATAACTCATGAAAAACCGTCGCGGCTGGGAAAGCGGAAGTGGCTAATCCTAGCGGAGCACCGGGTAAATTGCATCCGCCGTGGACAGCACCCCTCATCGGAGCGGACTTGTAGAGGTGCGCCTTATCAAATACTGTTTTTATATACAGTATTTTAGCGACACTGCCATGCCCACCCTCCCCACTCCTTCTTCCCGGTGCTTCTCATGAATGCATCGGTCATCGCCCTGGATCGTCTGATCGACGAGCGCCGCGTCTGGAAGGGGCAACCCCAAGGCCAACCCAGCAGCCCGCAACCCAGTGGCCATAGCCGCCTGGACGCCGCCCTGCCCAGCGGCGGTTGGCCAGAGGCGGCGCTCAGCGAAATCCTCCTGCCCAGGCCGGGCCTGGGCGAGCTGCACCTGCTGTGGCCGACCCTGGCGCGCCTGAGCCAGGCCGGCGAGCGCCTGGTCCTGATCGCTCCACCCTTCCTGCCCTACGCGCCGGCCTGGCAGGTGGCCGGTATCGATCTGCACTGCCTGGAGATCGTGCGCACCAACGAGGAAGACGCCCTGTGGGCCGCCGAGCAATGCCTGCGCTCCGGCAGTTGCGGTGCGGTGCTGTGCTGGCCCAGTCAGGCCAGCGACCGCGCCCTGCGCCGCCTGCAGGTAGCCGCCGAAACCGGGCAGACCCTGGGCTTCGCCTATCGTCCGGCCAGTGCCGCCCATAACCCCTCGCCCGCCGCCCTGCGCCTGCTGCTGGAGGGGCCGGCGCAAGTGCGCGTGCTCAAGTGCCGCGGCGGCCTGGCGCCGGCGCGCGCCATCGCGCTCTGAGGCTCGAATGCGCTGGGCCTGCATCCTCCTGCCGCAACTGGCGCTGGACCACGCACTACGCCAGCGCGACGACCCGCAGGCGCCGCTGGCACTGCTCAGCGGGCCGGCCAATCGCCGCGTGCTGCAGGCGCTCAACCCGGCGGCGCGCGAGCTCGGCCTGCGTCCCGGCATGGCGCTGAACGCCGCCCAGCTGCTCAGTCGCGACTTCGCCACTGCCGACTACGACCTGGCCGCCGTGGAGCGTTGCCAGCAGTTCCTCGCCGCCTGGGCCTACCGTTTCAGCTCGCAGGTCAGCCTGCACTACCCGCGCGCCCTGCTGCTGGAGGTGCATTCCAGCCTGGCCCTGCTCGGCCCCTGGCCCCGCCTGGAGCAACGGCTGCGCACGGAGCTGGACGCCCTGGGCTATCGCCATCGCATTGTCCTCGCCCCCAACCCGGCCGCCGCCCGCGCCCTGGCCAATGCCCACGCCGAGCTGGCCGTCAACGAGCGGCAACTGCCCCGGGCCATCGCCCAACTGCCGGTCAACCGCGCCGGCCTGCCCGGCGAGATGGCCGGCGCCCTGGCACGCATGGGCCTGCGCCAGCTGCGCCAGGTCCTGGAGTTGCCGCGCGAAGGCTTGGCCAGGCGCTTTCCATCCCAGCTGCTGGAGCACCTGGACCAGTTGCTCGGCCACCGTCCGCTGGGGCTGGACTTCTACCTGCCGCCCGACGAGTTCAGCACGCGCATCGAGTTGAACTTCGAGGTTGCCTCGCACCAGGCCCTGCTGTTTCCGCTGCGCCGCGCCATGGGTGACCTGGCTGCCTACCTGGCCAGCCGCGACGGTGGCGTGCAGCGCTTCAGCCTGGCCCTGGAGCACCGCAGCGGCGTGGCCACCGAGCTGAAGGTCGGCCTGCTCGCCGCCGAACGCGACGCCGGTCTGCTCTTCGAGCTGACCCGCGTGCGCCTGGAACAGCTGCAACTGCCCGCGCCGGTGCTGGCCCTGGCGCTGACGGCTCGCGACCTGCCGGCCTTCGTACCCGAATGCCGCGAGCTGTTCGATCCACGCCCCCAGCAGAAGCAGAGCTGGGAGCAACTGCGCGAACGCCTGCGCGCCCGTCTCGGCGATGACGCCCTGCATGGCCTCAACGCCCACGCCGACCCGCGCCCCGAACAGGCCTGGCGCCCCTTCCCCGGAAAGGCCATGGCTCTCGCCGATCGGCCCCGTCCGGGCTGGCTGCTGCACGAGCCACAGCCGCTGCGCGAACCGCTGGCGCGCATCCTCGCCGGCCCGGAGCGCATCGAATCCGGCTGGTGGGACGGCGGCGACCTGCGCCGCGACTACTACCTGGTGGAAACCCGCAGCGGCCAGCGCGCCTGGGTGTTCCGCAGCGTCGGCGCGGACGAGCCGTTCCAGCTGCACGGGTGGTTCGCATGAGCGCTTATGCGGAGCTGCACTGCCTGTCCAACTTCAGCTTCCAGCGCGGCGCCTCCAGCGCCCTGGAGCTGTTCGAGCGCGCCCGGCGCCTGGGCTACCGCGCCCTGGCGATCACCGACGAATGCAGCCTGGCCGGCATCGTGCGCGCCTGGCAGGCGGCCAAGGAAAGCGGCGTGCCCCTGATCGTCGGCTGCGAGCTGCGCATCGACAACGGCCCCAAGCTGGTCCTGCTGGTGGAGAACCTGGCCGGTTACCAGCGCCTGTGCCAGCTGATCACCCGCGCCCGCCGGCGCGCCGACAAGGGCAGCTATCGCCTGCTGCGCGAGGACCTGTCGGCGCCGCTGGAGGGCCTGCTGGCGCTGTGGCTGCCCGACCGGGACAACGCGCAGGACGGCCACTGGCTGCAGACGCTGTTCCCCCAGCGCCTGTGGCTGGGCGTGGAGCTGCACCGCGGCCCGGACGATGCCTCGCGCCTGGCCGAGCTACTGGCACTGTCCGAGCAAACCGGCATCCCCGCCGTGGCCTGCGGCGATGTGCATATGCACGCCCGTGGCCGCCGCGCCCTGCAGGACTGCATGACCGCCATCCGCCATCACCTGTGCGTGGCCGAGGCTGGTCAGCATCTGTTCAGCAACGGCGAGCGTCATCTGCGCACGCCGGCGGAGCTGTGCACGCTGTACCCGCCGCAGCTGCTGGAGGAAACCCTGCGCATCGCCGAGCGCTGCCATTTCGACCTGAGCGAACTGCGCTACCAGTACCCGCACGAGGTGGTGCCAAAGGGCGAGACGCCGACCAGTTGGCTGCGCCACCTGGTCGAGCAAGGCATGCGCAAACGCTGGCCAGATGGTGCGACACAGAAGGTGCGGGATCAGCTGGAGAAGGAGCTGCAGCTGATCGCCGAGCTGGGCTACGAAAGCTACTTCCTCACCGTGCACGACATCGTCGCCTACGCCCGTAGCCAGCACATCCTCTGCCAGGGCCGAGGTTCGGCGGCCAACTCGGCGGTGTGCTTCGTCCTCGGCATCACCGAACTCGATCCGGGCCGCACCAACCTGCTGTTCGAACGCTTCCTGTCGCGCGAGCGCAACGAGCCGCCGGACATCGACGTGGACTTCGAGCACGAGCGCCGCGAGGAAGTCATCCAGTACGTGTTCCGCCGCTATGGCCGCGACCGCGCCGCCCTCACCGCCGTGGTCAATACCTACCACGGCGCCGGCGCCATCCGTGACGTGGCCAAGGCCCTCGGCCTGCCGGCGGAACAGCAAGGCGCCCTGGCAGACTGCTGTGGCCGCTGGACCGATCGCCTGCCGCCGCCCGAGCGCCTGCGCGAGGCCGGCTTCGACCCGGACAGTCCCGCACTGCGCCGGGTGCTGGCGCTGACCGAGGCGCTGATCGGCTTTCCCCGCCACCTGTCGCAACACCCCGGCGGCTTCGTCATCTCCGAGCAGCCGCTGAGCGAACTGGTGCCGGTGGAAAACGCCACCATGGCCGAGCGCACGGTGATCCAGTGGGACAAGGACGATCTGGACGAGGTCGGCCTGCTCAAGGTCGACGTGCTGGCCCTGGGCATGCTCACCGCCCTGCGCCGCTGCTTCGACCTGATCGAACGCTACCGCGGCCAGCGCTGGACCCTGGCGACGCTGCCGCCGGACGACAAGCCCACCTACGAGATGATCAGCCGCGCCGACACCATCGGCGTGTTCCAGATCGAGTCGCGGGCGCAAATGGCCATGCTCCCGCGCCTGAAACCCAAGGAGTTCTACGACCTGGTGATCGAAGTAGCCATCGTCCGCCCGGGGCCGATCCAGGGCGACATGGTCCATCCCTATCTGCGCCGCCGTAACGGTGAGGAGGCAGTGACTTACCCCAGCGAGGAGCTGAAGAAGGTCTTCGAGCGCACCCTGGGCGTGCCGCTGTTCCAGGAGCAGGTGATGGAGCTGGCGGTGGTCGCCGCCGGCTATACCCACGGCGAGGCCGACGACCTGCGCCGCTGCATGGCCGCCTGGAAGCGCCGCGGCGGCCTGGAGCCGCACCAGCAGCGCCTGACCGAGGGCATGCTGGCGCGCGGCTACAGCCCCGAGTTCGCCGCACGCATCTTCGAGCAGATCAAGGGCTTCGGTAACTACGGATTCCCCGAGTCCCACTCGGCCAGCTTCGCCCTGCTCACCTATGCCAGCAGCTGGCTCAAGTGCCACGAGCCGGCGGCCTTCGTCTGCGCCCTGATCAACAGCTGGCCGATGGGTTTCTACAGCCCGGACCAGCTGCTGCAGGACGCGCGCCGGCACCAGGTCGAGATCCGCCCGCTGGACGTGCGCCACAGCAACTGGGATTGCAGCCTGGAGCCCGGTGCGGATGGGCAGCCCGCCCTGCGCCTGGGATTGCGCCTGATCCGCGGCCTGCGCGTGGAGCAGGTGCAGCGTTTGGAGCGGGTCCGCCAGACGCAGCCCTTCAGCGATATCGCCGATCTCTGCCTGCGCGTCGACCTGGACGACCGCTGCCGCGCCCTGCTGGCCGATGCCGGCGCCCTGCAGGGCCTGGTCGGTCATCGCCACCAGGCGCGCTGGGCGATCGCCGGCGTGGAGCGCCAGGCGCCGCTGTTCGCCGATCTGCCGGCCGCCGACGAGGTAATAGTCGAGCTACCGCAGCCGAGCCTGGGCGAGGACGTGCAGACCGATTACGCCACCATCGGCACCACCCTGGGGCCGCACCCACTGACCCTGCTGCGCGACGACCTGCGCGCGCGGCGCTGCCGCAGTTCCCGGGAGCTGGACGGACTCAGCAACGGTCGCCTGGTCAAGGTCGCCGGTCTGGTCATTGGCCGGCAGCGGCCACAGACCGCCAGTGGCATCACCTTCGTCACCCTGGAAGACGAGTTCGGCATGCTCAACGTGGTGGTGCGCCTCGAACTGGCCGAGCGCCAGCGCCGCGTGCTGGTGGGCTCGCGGCTGATGCAGGTGGACGGTCATCTGGAACAGGCCAGCGGCGTGCGCCATGTGATCGCCGGCCGCCTGCACGACCTCACGCCACTGCTCGACGGCCTGGACGTGCGCAGCCGCGACTTCCGCTAGCCGCGGCTGCACACCGAGTCAGAAGATGTAGTCGGTGGTGATGAAGCCCGACTCGCGGTTGCGGATGATCTCGCTGACCAGCGCCTTGTTCTGCGGGTTGAAACGGGTCGCCACCAGGGTGCGGATGGAGAACACGCGCAGGGCGTCCTGTACCGACAGGGTGCCCTCGGCGGAGTTCTTGCGGCCGTTGAACGGGAAGCTGTCCGGGCCGCGCTGGCACTGGGCGTTGATGTTGATGCGGCCGACCTGGTTGACGAAGGCATCGACCAGCCGCCCGACCTCGGCCGAATCATTGCCGAAGATGCTCAGCTGCTGGCCGTAGTCGGAATGCAGGACGTAGTCGATCACCTCCTTCACCTCACGGTACGGCACCACCGGCACCAGCGGGCCGAACTGCTCCTCCTGGTACAGGCGCATGTCCGGCGTCACCGGGCTGAGCAGCGCCGGGTAGAAGAAGCTCTGCCGGTGCGCACCGCCGCCGGGGTTGATCACCCGCGCGCCCCTGGCGATAGCGTCATCGAGCAGGCCATTGAGGTAGTCGACCTTGCCCGGCTCGGGCAGCGGGGTCAGCGCCACGCCGTCCTCCCAGGGCATGCCGGGCTTGAGCACGGCGAGCCTGGCGGTGAATTTCTCGAGGAAGGCGTCGAGCACATCCTCATGCACGAAGAGGATCTTCAGCGCCGTGCAGCGCTGGCCGTTGAACGACAGCGCGCCGGTGATCGCCTCGTCCACCGCGTTGTCCAGGTCGACCTGCGGCAGGACGATGCCCGGGTTCTTCGCATCCAGGCCCAGCGCGGCGCGCAGGCGGTGCGGGCGCGGGTGCAGCTTCTTCAGGTCGGCGGCGCCCTTGTGCGTGCCAATGAAGGCGAACACGTCGATCTTGCCGCTGGCCATCAGCGCGCTGACCGTGTCGCGGCCACGGCCGTAGATGACGTTGATCACCCCCGGCGGGAAGCTGTCGCGGAACGCCTCGAGCAGCGGACGGATCAGCAGCACACCGAACTTGGCCGGCTTGAACACCACGGTATTGCCCATGATCAGCGCCGGGATCAGCGTGGTGAAGGTCTCGTTCAGCGGGTAGTTGTATGGCCCCATGCACAGCGCCACGCCCAGCGGCACGCGGCGGATCTGGCCGAGGGTGCCCTGCTCCAGTTCGAAGCGGCTGGAGCGGCGATCCAGCTCCTTGAGCGACTCGATGGTGTCGACGATGTAGTCGCAGGTGCGGTCGAACTCCTTCTCCGAATCCTTGAGGTTCTTGCCGATCTCCCACATCAGCAGGCGCACCACCGCCTCGCGCTGTTCACGCATGCGCGCCAGGAAGCCCTCGACATGCTGGATGCGCTCGGCCACGCGCAGGTTCGGCCACAGGCCCTGACCATGGTCGTAGGCCTGCACGGCGGCATCCAGGGCGATCAGCGCGGCGTCGGCATCCAGCAGCGGCGTGCTGCCCAGCACCACCTGCTGATCGCCCTGCTCGCCGGCCAGGAAGATCGGGCTGCGCACGGTTGCCAGCGGGCCATCCCAGCGGCGCAGCTCGCCATTGACCAGGTACTCGCGCTGCTCGATGGGCGCACCGGGGCGGTAACGCTCGGGAATCTCGGCGAGGGTGGGAAACAGGTGCTCGAGCTGGCTGGCTGTGGTCATGACGGGGGCCTGAAGAAGAAGTGGGATCAGTGTGCGGAACGGCTGGCGGGCGCATTGCCCTGCAGCGGCTCGCTGCGCGGGTTGAGCAGCTCCTGCTGCTCGGCGTAGCGGGCGCGGATATCGAAGTCGCGAGGCAGGTCCGGCTCGGCCTGCGGGTCATGTGGGGCGGCGTCTCGCTTGCTCTCACTCATGGGGTAACTCCTCAAGTTCCTAGCGGTAGATGCGATGCCGGCCTCAGGCCAGCAACTGCAGGGCTTCGGCGCTGGCGGCCTGGATGCGCGCCCAGTCGCCCTGGCGAATCCAGTCACGGTCCATCATCCAGGTGCCGCCCACGCACATCACATTGGGCTGGGCCATGTAGTTGCGCACGTTGTCCGGGGTAACGCCGCCGGTGGGGCAGAAACGCACGTTGCCGAACGGCCCGCCGAGGGCCTTGAGCGCCGCCACGCCGCCGGAGATCTCCGCCGGAAACAGCTTGAAGCGGCGGTAGCCGAGGGCATAGCCGAGCATGATTTCCGAGGCGCTGCTGATACCCGGCAACAGCGGCAGCGGGCTGTAGACGCCGGCACGCAGCAGCTCGGCGGTGCAGCCGGGGGTGACGATGAACTGCGCCCCGGCCGCTTCGGCCTCGGCCAGCATCAGCTCGTCGAGCACCGTGCCGGCGCCGACGCACAGGTTGGGCCGCTGCTCGCGCAGGGTGCGGATGGCGCCCAGGCCATGCTCGGAGCGCAGGGTGATCTCCAGCGTGTCCAGCCCGCCGGCGGCCAGGGCATCGGCCAGCGGCAGCACGTCCTCCTCACGCTCGATGGTGATCACCGGCAGGATGCGCGCCCGCGCGCACAGGTTGTCGATCAGCTCGATCTTGTCGGCCATGTCGGGGACGGCGTCGCGCCGGCTTGCGCTGCGTTGGGAAATGCTGCTCATGGCAGGCTCCTCGGGCTCAGGGGCACCAGTAGATTTCGAGAGGTCGGCGCAGGAAGGCGCGGATCGGCATCTGTGCATCGCCTTCGGCGGCCAGGGCCTGGCGCAGGGTGTCGAGCTTGCCGCGGCCCTGCACGGCGAGCAGGGTCAGGCGCGCGCCAGCCAGCAGCGCCAGCGGCATGCTCAGGCGCTGACGCGGCACGCTGGGTGCGTGCATCGGCAGGCAGCGCTGGGCGCAATCGGCGCTGAGGGCCAGGTCAAGATTGCTGCTGGCGGGGAACAGCGACGCGGTATGGCCGTCCTCGCCCATGCCCAGCACCAGCACATTGATCGGCTGCGGCAACTCGGCCAGCGCCTGGTGCGCCAGCATGGCCGCCTCCTCCAGCGTGGCGGCCGGCTGATACAGGCCGATGAAGCGCGCCTTGGCTGCCGCGCCCTGCAGCAGGTGGCGGCGCACCAGGCCTTCATTGCTGTCGGCGTGGCCGACCGGCACCCAGCGCTCATCCGCCAGGCTCACCGCCACCCGCGACCAGTCCAGTTCCTGGCGTGCCAGGCGCTCGAAGAAGGCAATCGGGCTGCGCCCGCCCGACACCACCAGGCTGGCGGCGCCGCGCGTGTCGATGGCCAGGCGCAACGCATTGGCCACGGTCATGGCCAGTTCGCCAGCCAGCTGCTCGGCGTTGCCCAGGCCGAAGCCGAGCACCTGCGCCGGCAGTTGCAAATCAGAGATCGCCATACCAGTCCTTGCCGTCACGGGTGATCAATGCAATGGAGGCCGTCGGCCCCCAGGTTCCTGCCGCATAGGGCTTGGGCGCGCTGCCCTGGCGCTGCCAGCCATCGATCAGCTGGTCGCACCACTGCCAGGCGTATTCGATTTCGTCCTTGCGCACGAACAGGTTCTGGTTGCCCTTCATCACTTCCAGCAGCAGACGCTCGTAGGCATCGGGGATGCGCGCACTGCGGTAGGTGTCGGAGAAGCTCAGCTGCAGAGGGCCGCTGCGCAGCTGCATGCCCTTGTCCAGGCCCTGCTCCTTGGTCATCACCTGCAGGGAAATACCCTCGTCCGGCTGCAGGCGGATGATCAGGCGGTTGCTGATCATCGGCCGCTGCTCGGGGGAAAAGATGTAGTGCGGCGGCTCCTTGAAGTGGATGACGATCTGCGACAGTTTCTGCGGCATGCGCTTGCCGGTGCGCAGGTAGAACGGCACGCCGGACCAGCGCCAGTTGCGCACTTCGGCACGCAGGGCGACGAAGGTCTCGGTGTCGCTCTGCGCGTTGGAGTTCTCTTCCTCCAGGTAGCCCGGCACCGCCTTGCCCTTGATGCTGCCTGCCACGTACTGGCCGCGCACCACCTGGTGCGCCAGCTGCTCGCTGGTGATCGGCGCCAGCGCCTTGAGCACCTTGACCTTCTCGTCGCGGATGCTGTCGGCCGAGAGGTCCGAGGGCGGGTCCATGGCGATCAGGCAGAGCAGCTGCAGCAGGTGGTTCTGGATCATGTCGCGCAGCTGCCCGGCCTGGTCGAAATAGCCCCAGCGCCCCTCGATGCCCACCTGCTCGGCCACGGTGATTTCCACGTGGCTGATGTGGTGCTGGTTCCACTGGGTCTCGAACAGGCTGTTGGCGAAGCGCAGCGCGATCAGGTTCTGCACCGTCTCCTTGCCCAGGTAATGGTCGATGCGATAGATGCGGCCCTCGGGGAAATGCAGGGCCACCGCCTCGTTCACCGCGCGGGACGACTCCAGGTCGTGGCCGATGGGTTTTTCCAGCACCACACGGGTGCGCTCGGCAAGGCCGACCGCCGCCAGCCCGGCGCAGATCGCGCCGTAGACCTTGGCCGGCGTGGCGAAATAGGCGATCAGCCGCTCCGCCTGGCCGACCCGTTCGACCAGCAGCGGATAGGCCTCGGCACTGAGGAAATCCATGGTCAGGTGGCCGAGACGGGAGAGGAAGCGCTGCAGGGACGCCTCGTCGATCTCCTCCGCGGGCACATAGCGCTGCAGGTGCCCCTCGATCACCAGCAGCTGTTGCGAGCTCTCGCCGCCTTCCCGGCCGAGCGCCAGGACACGGGTATCGGCATGCAGCAGGCCGGCGCGGTCGAGCTGGTACAGGGCGGGAAACAGCTTGCGCAGGGCCAGGTCGCCATAGGCGCCGAACAGGGCGAAGGTGCAGGGTTCAATCGCGTCAACGGTCATTTTATTTATTCTTTCGTCAAACATTGGCATATGAATACACCTGCAAAAGTGATTCATCAAGACAAAATGTAGTAATAAAACTACATTTACCAAAAAACCCTCATTCATCCCTGACTGCCAGCCAGATACCGGTGGCCGGACACCGGAACGCTCAGTACGATAAGCGTCCGATTGCAGTCCCCTCCCAGGAACCGACATGGACCGCGTGAACAACCTGCTGGAGCAGATCCAGAACCGCCTTGGCGAACTCAACAAGGCCGAGCGCAAGGTCGCCGAAGTGATCCTCGCCGCCCCGCAGCAAGCCACGCGCTACAGCATCGCCACCCTGGCCCAGGAGGCCCAGGTCAGCGAGCCGACGGTCAACCGCTTCTGCCGCTCGTTCGGCGTCAGCGGCTACCCCGAGCTGAAGATGCAGCTGGCGCAGAGCCTGGCCAGCGGCGCGGCCTACGTGAGCCGCGCGGTCGAGGCCGACGACGGCCCGGAGGCCTACACCCGCAAGATCTTTGGCAGCGCCATCACCTCCCTGGACAGCGCCTGCAAACAGCTCGACCCACAGCTGATCAGCCATGCCGTGGACTTGCTGATCCAGGCCCGGCAGATCCACTTCTTCGGCCTCGGCGCCTCCGCCTCGGTGGCCCTGGATGCCCAGCACAAGTTCTTCCGCTTCAACCTCGCCGTGTCCGCCCATTCCGATGTGCTGATGCAGCGCATGCTGGCGTCGGTGGCGCACACGGGCGACCTGTTCGTGATCATTTCCTACACCGGCCGCACCCGCGAGCTGGTGGAGGTGGCGCGCCTGGCGCGGCAGAACGGCGCCTCGGTGCTCGGCCTGACCGCGGCCGACTCGCCACTGGCCAAGGCCAGCACCCTGAGCCTGAACATCCCGCTGCCCGAAGACACCGACATCTACATGCCGATGACCTCGCGCATCATCCAGCTCACCGTGCTCGACGTATTGGCCACCGGCATGACCCTGCGCCGCGGCGTGGACTTCCATCCGCACCTGCGCAAGATCAAGGAAAGCCTCAACGCCAGCCGCTTCCCCAGCGACGGCGAAGCCGACTGAGCTACCCTCTGCCCAGCCTGACGGACCGCGCAGGATCGATAGTCAGGAGACCGCCGCCGGGCGCCCGGGGTTCAGCCCTGCTCCAGCCTGGCGCGCAGGCTGAGCAGCGCCTCCTCGCCGGGCTCCAGGGTCAGGCTGTCGTCGCCACAACCGGCCACCTGCACGCTGAGAAAACCCAGCGCCTCGCGCCAGGACACCTCGGCCAGCGGTCGACCACCGGGGTGCCAGACCACGCAATTGGGCCCCGCACCGGTATCGATGCGCAGGCGTCGCTGCCACGCCAGGTCCTGCAGGTGCAGGACTCCAGCCTGGCGAAACACCCGATGACAGGCCTCGCCTACCCGCAGCTCGCCGTCCTGCCGGCACGGCTCGCGCAGCAGCAGATCGCGCCCTTGCGCGCCCTCCAGGCCACTCAGGCTGACCCGCGATACATCGCTGACCGCCCAATAGGCATGCAAGGCGTGGCTGAGCTGGCAGGCCTCGCTGTCGCCGTGGCGGGTCACCAGCTGCAGGTCCAGCTCCGTGCCCAGATGGGCCTTCAGCTCTACCCGCCAGTCGCACAGTTCCAGGCGCCACAACAGGCGCACGCCATCCCGGTCGGCCTCGTTGCCGACCAGCCGCCAGTCATTCAGCCGCGCCCAGCCGTGGTGCGGCCAGCCGCTCTCGCTGGGATGCCGACCGAACCACGGCCAGCACACCGGAACCCCGCCGCGAATGGCACCGAGGTTGTGCCAGTGCGCCGCACACCACAGCCACGGGCGCTGGCCGCGCGGCTGGAAGTGCAGCAACTGACCGCCCTGCCGACTGAACACCGCCTGGCACAGCGGATGGTCGATCAGCAGGATGTCGCGCCCCTGATGCCTGTCCCAGCGGAACACCTGGCGCGACGGAAAACGGAACAGCGCCGCCAGCGGATGTTCCGCCAGCGCGCTGCGCCCGACAGGCGCGTGGTGTGGCTCAACGGCCACGACGACGCCACTCCCGCTCGGTCATTTCCACCAGTACTCCACCTGCACGCCGAAGTTGGAGCCGTGCAGGTCGTCGCCGAACACGCCGCTGTCGGACAGGGCCGAGCCCGCCGCGAGCATGCTCGCCGAGCGCTGCGCCGCCTCGTTCCAGTTGGCGTAGGTGTAATACAGGCGCACTTCCGGGCGGGTCCAGAAGCCCGGACCGGCCGGCGCCCAGGTCGGCGCGACGGTGAACTTGGTCAGCTTGCGGGTACCGCCGGGGGCCTCCACCTGGTCGCGACCGATCTCGCCGACCAGCTTGAACTCCTCGGTGATGGCATAGCTGGCGCGCCCGCCCACGGACAGCCAGTTCTGGTCGGCGCCGTCATCGCGCTTGTCCTTCTGGTACACCAGTTCGACCTGGCCGCCCAGGCGCGGGGTCAGCTGGAAGTCGAAGAACTCCACCGCACGCCAGCTGGTGGCGCTGCTGTCCAGGGTCGGATCGCCGGTATAGCCAAGGCCGGTGCCCGGGCCCTCGCCGTACTGCAGGGCAAAGGTGTTGACCCCGCCGAGGAACTCCTTCTGCTTGTGCTGCGCGGTGATCGACCAGCCGCTATGGGCGTCGGTGCTGTCGGGCTTGTCGATATAGCTGACGCCGACCTCCATCTCGCCATTGGGGTTGGTCTGGAACCCGGCGACGTTGAAGTCGTGGCGATTGATGTAGGGCTCCTGGAAGTAGTCGTCCTTGCGCGAGAACACGTAGCTGTACTTGAGGTCGCCGATCTTCACGCTGTCCAGGCCGAAACCGGTGGCGCTCTGGTTCCAGTAGTAGAAGTCGGAGATGTGGATGTCGTTACGCTTGTAGAAGCGGCGACCGGCCCACAGCGAGCCGCCATTGAGCGCCGACATGTTGCTCCACTCGGCGTACATCTGGTTCATCCGCGCGAAGCCGTAGTCACCGGTGAACTTGGGCGTGTGGCCGTACTCGTTGTACAGCTGGGCCATGCCCTCGACACTGATCTGCGAGCCGTCGTCCAGGGTCAGCAAGTCTTGGCGCAGATCCAGCTCGGCGTACTGCTCGCACTCGTTGCCGAGGCGGTACTTGGAGCGGGCTCCGGGCAGCTGGAAGCAGGCCTGCGAGCCACCTTCCACGGAGCCGCCGGCGCCGCTGCGCACGTAGCCGGTGAACTCCGTGCCGGGCGCCAGCTCCACGCCCCAGGACGCTCCCGGCAGCGCCAGCAGCGCGCAGGGGACCAGCCACAAACCTCTATTGATCGCGTTCATATCCACTCCACAGGTTTTTATTGTTGTATTGCCTGGATAGCCAACCCGGCGCGCAGAGAGACGGCAGCCCGCGCCCGGGCCGCGTTTTTAGCGCCCGATGAAGCGCGCGACGTTAGTCGTGCGTTCACTGGCGCGGGTCTTTCCCGGCAGGCCCAGCCGCTCGCCGCTTTGCGCGTCGAACAGCAGGGTCTTGTCGGGATCGAATTGCAGGACCAGGCTGTCGCCCACCTGCGGCGCCGCATCGGGCGCCAGGCGGCAGCAGACCTTGGTCTGGTTGAGGCTGACGAACACCAGGGTGTCCGGCCCGGTGGGCTCGGTGACTTCCACCTCGGCGCGGATCGAGGGCAGCTCGCTGCCGCCGGCCAGCTGGATCTGCTCGGGGCGCACGCCGAGGATCACCTCGCGGCTCTCCATACCCTCCTCCAGCGCGCCCAGCGGCAGTTCGCAGCGGGCCTGGCCGCTGTCGAGTAGGCCCCAGACCTGGCCGTCGCGACGCTGCAGGCGCAGCGGGATGAAGTTCATCGGCGGCGAGCCGATGAAGCTGGCGACGAACAGGTTGGCCGGGTCGTTGTAGATCTGCTGCGGGGTACCGAACTGCTGGATCACCCCGTCCTTCATCACCGCCACCTTGTCGCCCAGGGTCATGGCCTCGATCTGGTCGTGGGTGACGTAGACCGTGGTGGTCTTCAGGCGCTGGTGCATCAGCTTGATTTCGGTGCGCATCTCCACGCGCAGCTTGGCGTCGAGGTTCGACAGCGGCTCGTCGAACAGATAGATCTTCGGCCGCCGCGCCAGCGCCCGGCCCATGGCCACGCGTTGCTGCTGGCCACCGGAGAGCTGGCCGGGCTTGCGCATCAGCAGGTGCTCGATCTGCAGCAGCTTGGCCACCCGCGCCACTTCGGCCTCGATGTCGGCCGGCGCCATCTTGCGGATCTTCAGGCCGAAGGCGATGTTGTCGCGCACGGTCATGGTCGGGTACAGCGCGTAAGACTGGAACACCATGGCGATGTCGCGATCCTTGGGGCTCTGCCCGCTGATGTCGGCGCCGTCGACCAGGATCGCACCGCCGCTGATGTCCTCCAGGCCGGCGATGCAGTTCATCAGGGTGGATTTGCCGCAGCCGGACGGGCCGACCAGGATCAGGAACTCGCCCGAGTCGATCGACAGTTCGATGTCCTTGAGGGTGTCCGCCAGGCCGCTGCCATAGCACTTGTTGACGTTGCGCAGTTCGAGGGTTGCCATGGATTGTTACCTCAGCCTTTGACGGCGCCGGCCGTGAGCCCGCGCAGGAAATATTTGCCGGCCAGCACGTAGACCAGCAGGGTGGGCAGGCCGGCGATCATCGCGGCGGCCATGTCGACGTTGTATTCCTTGGCCCCGGTGCTGGTGTTGACTAGGTTGTTGAGGGCCACGGTGATGGGCTGGCTGTCGCCGCTGGCGAACACCACGCCGAACAGGAAGTCGTTCCAGATCTGGGTGAACTGCCAGATCAGGCAGACCATGATGGTGGGCACCGACATGGGCAGCAGGATCCGCCCGAAGATGGTGAAGAACCCCGCGCCATCCAGGCGCGCCGCACGCACCAGGGCGTCCGGGATGCTCACGTAGAAGTTGCGGAAGAACAGCGTGGTGAAGGCCAGGCCGTACACCACATGCACCAGCACCAGGCCGGCGGTGGTGTTGGCCAGACCGAACTTGCCGAGGGTAAAGGACGCCGGCAGCAGCACCACCTGGAACGGCAGGAAGCAGCCGAACAGCAACAGGCCGAAGAACAGCTGCGAGCCCCTGAAGCGCCACATCGACAGCACGTAGCCGTTGAGCGCGCCGAGCAGCGTGGAGATCAGTACCGCCGGCACGGCGATCTTCACCGAGTTCCAGAAGTAGCCACCGACGCTGTCCCAGGCCTTGACCCAGCCGATCAGGGTGAGCACGTCCGGCAGCGACAGCAGGTTGCCGGTGCGGATGTCGTCGGGGGTCTTGAAGCTGGTCAGCAGCATCACCAGCAGCGGGATCAGGTAGACCGCGCAGGCAACGATCAGGGTGGCGTAGACCGCTGCCCGGCTGAGGCTGAATGCAGGTTTCCCGGCCAGGCTAGTCATGGCGCTTGTTCCTCAGTTCGGAATACAGGTACGGCACGATGATCGCCAGCACGGCACCGAGCATCAGCATCGCGCTCGCCGCGCCGAGGCCCATCTGGCCGCGGGTGAAGGTGTGGGCGTACATGAACATCGCCGGCAGGTCGGAGGAGTAGCCGGGGCCGCCGGCCGTCATCGCCGCCACCAGGTCGAAGCTCTTGATGGCGATGTGGGCGAGGATCATCAGGGCGCTGAAGAACACCGGGCGCAGGCTCGGCAGAACGATGCGCAGATAGATGGTCGGCAGGCTGGCGCCATCGACCTGGGCGGCGCGGATGATCGACTGATCGACACCGCGCAGGCCGGCGAGGAACAGCGCCATGACGAAGCCCGAGGACTGCCACACGGCGGCGATCACCAGGCAGTAGACGACCCGGTCCGGGTCCACCAGCCAGTCCAGGCGGAAGCCTTCCCAGCCCCAGTCGCGCATCAGCTTGTCCAGGCCCAGGCCAGGGTTGAGCAGCCATTTCCAGGCCGTGCCGGTGACGATCATCGACAGCGCCATGGGGTACAGGTAGACGGTGCGGATAAAGCCTTCGCGGCGGATGCGCTGGTCCAGCAGCACGGCGAGAAACACGCCGAGCACCAGGCTGATGGCGATGAACAGGCCGCCGAACACCAGCAGGTTGTGGCTGGCGACCCACCAGCGATCGTTGTCCAGCAGACGCTCGTACTGCTGCAGGCCCACCCACTTGTAGCTGGGCATGAAGCGCGAGTTGGTGAAGGACAGCAGGAAGGTCCACAGGATGTAGCCGTAGAAGCCGACCAGTACGATCAGCACGCTCGGCGCCAGCACCAGCTTGGGTAGCCAGCGCTGCAGCGCATCGAACGGCGATGCCTTGGCGAAAACTGCGATAGAACTCATGGGTGACTCCGTGGCACGGATGCAGGGCGGGTGCAGCCCGCATCTCCATCGGTATTTCAAAACGCGGGTTGCACCCGCCCTACCCGGTGCGCGCCGGCAGAAAATCGGCGCGACCGTTCCCACAGCGCATGCCGCGAGGCATGCACCCGGAATCGAAAACCAGGGAAACGGCGGGCCGGGCCCGCCCTACGACAGCGGCCGTCTAGGTGACGGCCGCAGGCGCCTTACTGCACCGCTTCGATGGCGGCAGCCAGTTGCTGGGCGGCCTTCTTCGGGTCGGCGGCCGGGTCGTTGAAGAAGTTGGTGACCACGTCGAACACCGCACCCTGCACGTAGCTGGAGGCGGCCATGCCGTGGGCCAGGCTCGGCTGCAGGCCGTCACCGGCGGCGGCCTCCTTGAAGTCCTTCATCGACTGCTGGGCACAGCTGTCGAAGCTGCTCATGTCCTGGTCCAGGCGAACCGGGATGGAGCCCTTGTTCTGGTTGAAGAACTGCTGGAACTCCGGCGACATGACGGTGCGCGCCAGGTCGTTCTGCGCCTTGCGGTTGTCTTCGTCGCTGAGCTTGAACATCGCCAGGGAGTCGATGTTGTAGGCGAAGCTGCCCTGGGTGCCGGGGAACGGCAGGCACTGGTAATCCTGACCGGCGACCTTGCCGGCGGCGGTCCATTCGCTCTTGGCCCAGTCGCCCATGATCTGCATGCCGGCCTTGCCGTTGATCACCAGGCCCGCGGCGGTGTTCCAGTCGCGACCGGCGGCATCGGCGTCGATATAGCCGCGCAGCTTCTTCAGGGTGGCGAAGACTTCGACCATCTTGTCGCCGGTCAGCGTCGCCTTGTCCTGCTCGACGAAGGCCTTGTGGTAGCCCTGCGGACCGAGGATGGCAAACACCAGGTCCTCGAACACGGTGCCGTCCTGCCAGGGCTGGCCGCCGTGGGCCAGCGGAATGAAACCGGCGGCCTTGAGCTTGTCGGCGGCGGCGAAGAATTCGTCGAGGGTGGTCGGCGGCGTGGCGCCGGCCTTCTTGAACACCTCGGGGTTGATCCACAGCCAGTTGACCCGGTGCACGTTGACCGGCACGGCCACGTAGTGATCGTCGTACTTCATGACGCTGGCGACCTGCTTGGGCAGCAGGCTGTCCCACTTGCCTTCGCTGGCGACCTCGTCCAGCTCGGTGAGCAGGCCCAGCTCGCCCCACTCTTGGATATCCGGCCCCTTGATCTGCGCGGCGGACGGTGGGTTGCCGGACACGGCGCGGGTCTTCAGCACGGTCATGGCGGCTTCACCACCACCACCGGCAACGGCGAAGTCTTTCCAGGTGTGCCCCTTGTCTTCGACCAGTTTCTGCAACGTATCGGCTGCGCGCTTTTCGCCACCCGAGGTCCACCAGTGCAGGACTTCGACTTCACCGGCAAGGGCGGAAAGAGGGAACAACGAGGCGAGGGAAACGACAACGGCCAGGCGGGAGATCGCGTTCATGGAAGTACCTTTATTGTTGTTATGCCAGTGCAAGTCATGGTGCTTGCGCTTGCATTGGAGTCTAACCACGCCGCCTCTCGCGGCGGGTAACAAAGGGATGCGCGAACGTCACCGAACGGTTACATAAGCGCGGCATTTGTATCCGGATGGTGGCATGCGCAGATGATATGGCCATGCGCGGCACAGAACGGGCGGCGTAGCGGCCGCGCGGCAGCATCGAACAGAGAACCGGCGGCCGCAGCCGCAGACCAGAACAAAGCAAATCAGGCCACCAGGCGCGGCAGCCGCAGCGTCACCCGCAGGCCGCCCTCGCGCAGGTTCTGCAGGGTCACCTCGCCGCCATGGCTGTGCGCCAGGCTGCGCGCGATGCCCAGGCCCAGGCCGTAGCCCTGTTGCTGGCCGGCAAGGCGGAAATGCGGCTCGAACACCTGCTCCAGGCGCTGCTCGGGCACGCCCGGCCCCTCGTCATCCACATGCAGGACGAAGGCCGTGCGGTCGTCCTCGATATGCAGATGCGCGCGCTGGCCGTACTTCAGCGCGTTGTCCACCAGGTTGCCGATGCAGCGCCGCAAGGCCAGCGGTTTGCCCGGGTAACCGTCTTGGGCCGCGCCTTGCAGGGTGACCTGGCCGTTACCCAGGTAGGGCTCGATCAGGCCGTGCAGCAGGTGATTGAGATCGACCTGCTCGATGTTCTCGTGGATATCGGTGTCCTTCACGCACTGCAGCGCGCCCTTGACCAGCAGCTCCAGGTCATCCAGGTCACGACTGAACTTGGCCTGCAGGGCCTCGTCCTCGAGCAGCTCCACGCGCAGGCGCAGGCGCGTGATCGGCGTGCGCAGGTCATGGGAAATCGCGCTGAACAGCTGGCTACGCTCGCTCAGGTAGCGGCTGATGCGCTCGCGCATGGTGTTGAAGGCCCGACTGACCTCCACCACCTCGCTGCCGCCCGCCTCCTCCACCGGCTCGACGCTGGCGCCCAGCGACATCTCCCGCGCGGCCGAGGCCAGGCGCTTGAGCGGCCGGCTCTGCCAGTGCACGAGGATGCCGATGAACAGCAGCAGGAAACTGCTGGTGAGGAAGATGAACCACACCTGCTGCATCGGCAGGCCTTCATCCTCCAGGCTGACGTAAGGCGCCGGCATCAGCGAGGCCAGGTACAGCCATTCGTTCGGCGCGATCCGGATCTGCGTCACCAATACCGGCGGATTCAGCGGTTCCAGGCTCAGCGCGTAGTGCGCCCAGGAGCGCGGCACCTCGTCGAGCTTCAGCTCGCCATTGAAGATGCGCAGGTCCTCGGGGCTGACGAACTGCACCAGCAGGTCAACGTTGCGCCCCAGGTTCTGCCGCAACACCGCGTCGACCTCGGCGAGTACCGCGCGCTTGCGCGGGGTCTCAGGCAGCACTTGCATGTCCAGCGGCTTGTCGTTGAGCGACACGAAGAAGCGCGTGCCGCCCATGCTGCGCAGCTGGTCCAGCACCATCGGCCGAAAGCCCAGTGGCAACGAGCGGAAGTAGCTGACGCTGGCAGACATGGAATGAGCCAGGCTGCGCGTGCTGGTCAGCAGGCCGTCCATCTGGCTGGCGCGCAGTTGCGAGACCCAGATCAGGCTCGACAGCGCCTGCGCCACCAGCACCACCAGCAGGGTCAGCAGCAGCATGCGCCCGAGCAGCGAGCGCGGTACCGGCAGCAGCCGGCGCAACCTAGAGCGCAGCGCCGGCATGCGCGGTGACGCTGGCCGCGAGCAGGTAGCCGGAACCGCGCACGGTGCGGATCAGCCGCGGCGCCTTGCCGGTATCGCGCAACCGCTGGCGCAGACGGCTGACCGCCATGTCGACGATGCGCTCCAGCGGCATCACCTCGCGACCACGGGTGGCGTTGGCGATGGTGTCGCGGTCGAGAATCTGCTGCGGGTGATCGAGGAACAGCTTGAGCAAAGCGAAGTCGGCGCCGGAGAGAATCACTTCCTCGCCATCGAGGTGGAACAGGCGGTGGCTGACCATGTCCAGGCGCCACTCGTCGAAGGCCAGCACCTCGGCCGTACCGCGCTCCTGACCGAAACCGGCACGGCGCAGCAGCGCCTTGATCCGCGCCTGCAGCTCGCGCGGGCTGAAGGGCTTGCCCAGATAGTCGTCGGCGCCCAGTTCCAGGCCGATGACCCGGTCGGCCTCGTCGGAGCTGGCGGTGAGCATGATGATCGGCACCTGGGCGAAGCGCTGGTGCTGACGCATCCAGCGGCACAGACTGAAGCCGTCCTCGTCGGGCAGCATCACGTCGAGAATGACCAGATCGGTGATGGCTTCGCCCAGGGCCTGGCGGAACGCCGCGCCATCGGCCACGGCGCGCACCTGGAAGCCGGCGCGACTGAGATAGACCTGTAGCAGGTCACGGATTTCCTCGTCGTCATCGACCAGGAGGATGGATTTTCCGGCTTGGCTCACGTCCGCCGTCCTTGTTCTTTTGGGGTTACCCAGGCAATGCCGATCTTACCGGTGTTGCTGCAACGCTACGCCGGCACCTTCCAGGCCAGGATACTCGGCTGTGACCAGCCATACCGGAACACCCTCGAAGTATCCGCTCATGCAGCCCTTGCTGGACAGGGCGCGCTGGAAGCCACTGCCCTGGAAGAACGCGGCGAAACGTGGCACCACACCGCCGACAATGTACACGCCGCCACGGGCGCCGAGGGTCAGCACGTTGTTGCCGGCTACCCGGCCGAGCCAGGCACAGAACTGGTCCAGCACCTGCACCGCCAGCGCCTCGCCCGCCAGCGCCGCGGCGGTGATCTGCGCCGGGGAATTCAGCAGCGGCGTATGGCCATCCACCGTGCACATGGCCAGATAGAGCTGCAGCAGGCCGTTGCCGCTGAGCACATCCTCGGCGCGCACATGACCCAGCTGATTGAACAGCTGCTGCCACAGCTGCGCCTCGCGCGGGCTGCCGATGGGCAAGTCGACATGCCCGCCCTCGCCCGGCAGCGCCTGCCAGCGCCCTTCGCCCTGGGGCAGTAGCGTGCCGACGCCCAGGCCGGTGCCGGGGCCGATCACCACGGCCGGGCTACCGGGCTCGGCCACGCCGGGACAGATCTGTATCCGCTCGTGCTCGGCCACGCGGGTCATGCCCAGGGCCATGGCGGTGAAGTCGTTGACCAGCAGCAGTTCATCGACCTGCAGCGCCTCGCAGAAGGCACCACGGCTCAGTCGCCAGTGGTTGTTGGTAAAGCGGAAATGCTCGCCGCCCACCGGCCCGGCCACCGCCAGGCACACCGAGCCGATGCTGCCCGGCGCCAGGCCGAGGTCATCGAGGTAGCGGCCGATCGCCTGCTCCGGCGTGGCGAAGTCGGCAGTCGCCAGCACCCGCACCGACGCCAGCTGCTCGTCGCGCCACAGGGCGAAGCGCGCATTGGTCCCGCCGATATCGCCTACAAGGGCCAGTTTCAACGCAGCGTCTCCAGATTCGAAGTGAATGCACTGGCGCCCTGTTCGGCCGAACTGAACGAGGCGCGCATGAAGGCGAACAGCTCGCGGCCGCAGCCCACGCCCTGCCCACCCGGCGGCGTAGCCAGCTCGCGCGCGGCCAGCTCGGCGGGATCGACCAGCACCTGCAGGGTGCCGGACTCGCCATCGACGCGAATCATGTCACCGTCGCGCACCCGCGCCAACGGGCCACCATCATAGGCCTCGGGGCAGACATGGATCGCCGCCGGCACCTTGCCCGAGGCACCGGACATGCGCCCGTCGGTGACCAGCGCCACCTTGAAGCCGCGATCCTGCAGCACGGCCAGGAATGGCGTCATCTTGTGCAGCTCGGGCATGCCGTTGAAGCGCGGGCCCTGGAAGCGCATGACGGCCACCAGATCGCGCTCGAGCTCGCCAGCCTTGAAGGCATCGGCCAGTTCCTGCTGATCGTGGAACACCCGTGCCGGCGCCTCGACCACCCAGTGCTCGCGCGCCAGGGCGGAGACCTTCATCACGCCGCGGCCGAGGTTGCCGACCATCACGCGCAGGCCGCCCTCGGCGGAAAACGGCCGCTCCAGCGGACGCAGGATGCTCTCGTCCAGACTCTCGCTGCGCCCTTCCCGCCACACCAGTTGGCCGTCCTCGAGGAACGGCTCCTGGGTGTAGCGGCGCAGGCCGCGGCCCATCACGGTGTTGACGTCTTCGTGCAGCAGCCCGGCATCCAGCAGTTGGCGAACCATGAACGCCACGCCGCCGGCGGCATGGAAATGATTGATGTCGGCCTTACCGTTGGGATAGACGTGGGCCAGGGTCGGCACCACCTCGGACAGGTCGGCCATGTCCTGCCAGGTCAGCTGGATACCGGCCGCCTGGGCAATCGCCGGCATGTGCAGGGTATGGTTGGTCGAGCCGCCGGTGGCGTGCAGGGCAACGATGGAGTTGACCAGTACGCGCTCGTCGATGATCTCGCCCAGCGGCAGGAAGGTGCCGCCCTGCCTGGTCAGACGGGTGACCTGGCGCGCCGCCTCAACGGTCAGGGCGTCGCGCAGCGCTGTGTTCGGGTTGACAAAGGACGAGCCCGGCAGGTGCAGGCCCATCATTTCCATCAGCATCTGGTTGGTGTTGGCGGTGCCGTAGAAGGTGCAGGTGCCCGGCGCGTGATAAGCCTTCATCTCCGACTCGAGCAGCTCATCGCGGGTCGCCTTGCCCTCGGCATAGCGCTCGCGCACATCGGCCTTTTCCTTGTTCGACAGCCCCGAAGGCATCGGCCCGGCAGGAATGAACAGCGACGGCAGGTGGCCGAAACGCAGCGCGCCCATCAGCAGACCGGGGACGATCTTGTCGCAGACGCCGAGAAACACGGCGGCATCGAACATGTTGTGCGACAGCGCCACCGCGGTGGACATGGCGATCACTTCGCGGCTGGCGATGCCGATCTCCATGCCCGGCTCGCCCTGGGTCACGCCATCGCACATGGCCGGCACGCCACCGGCGACCTGGCCGACCGAGCCGATGTCGCGCAGCGCCTGGCGGATCTGCTCGGGGTAGACCTCATAGGGCTGATGGGCCGAGAGCATGTCGTTGTAGGCGGTGACGATGGCGACGTTGGCCGAGTCCATCAGGCGCAGGCGCTGCTTGTCGCCGCTGCCGCAACCGGCAACCCCGTGGGCGAAGTTGGCGCACTGCAGCTTGCCGCGCACGGGCCCTTCGCTGGCGGCCGCATGGATCATCGCCAGGTAGCGTGCGCGGGTGGCGCGACTGCGCTCGATCAGGCGCTCGGTGACTTCAAGAACACGCGGATGCATGGAATCGACTCCGGCTGAATATCTTGTTTTTATACAAACCGAAGCAGACTACAACAAAGACAAAGCCAGTAAAAACAGATTTATCTTGTTATTAAAACAACATAATCCGATTTCTAGACTTACTCGGCCAAATGGGTAGGCCACGCGCGCGTCATCGCCGCAATTCAGGCAAACGCAGATGCAAAAAAGGGAAGTAAGAAGAGTGCACACAATCCAAGCGGATTATGGAGGCGGCCCCACCAGCCACACCCCGGCACACGATGTTCCCGCTGTGGCTGCTTCCTTCCGGACCTGACCAGGTTGACGGGTAATCGTTGCGGGGGGACCGATGGGACCACCATAACGCAGCCCGTCAGGCGACGGGCCGCGCCATTGTACTGGCAAACCGAGAAGTTACAACCACTTAGACGCGCCCTACCGGCTCAGACACGGAACCGCCCGACCAGCTGCGCCAGCCCGTGCGACAGCTCGGACAGCCGGGCGCTGGCCTGGGTGCTCTGCTCCGACGTCTGCGCCGCCTCGTTGGACAGGTCGCGGATATCGCTGATATTGCGGGCGATCTCCTCGGTCACGCTGCTCTGCTCGTCGCAGGCATTGGCGATCTGCGCGGCCATGTCGTTGATCCGCGCCACCGAGTCGCCGGTGGCCGACAACGCGCCGTCCACCCCTGCGGCACGCTCGACGCTGTCGCGGGCCTGGGCGCTACCCGAATGCATGGCCTTGACCGCGTTCTGCACGCCCGACTGCAGGCGCTCGATCATCTGCTGGATATCCTTCGTCGAGTCCTGGGTACGTGCAGCCAGGGCGCGCACCTCGTCGGCGACCACGGCGAAACCGCGACCCTGCTCGCCCGCCCGCGCCGCCTCGATGGCGGCATTCAGCGCCAGCAGATTGGTCTGTTCGGCAATGCCCTTGATCACCGCCAGCACGGCGCCGATGTTGGCGGTTTCCTGCTCCAGGGTCTGGATGGTTTCCGAGGCGCTCTCCACCTCATGGGCCAACTGGCGAATCGCATGGATGGTCGCACCGACCACCTCGGCGCCCTCGCGCGACTGCACCTCGGCAGTACGCGCAGCATCCGCGGCGTTCTGCGCGTTGCGCGCCACTTCGTGGACTGCCGCGCTCATCTCGGTGGCGGCGGTGCTGACCTGGTCCACCGCCGCGTGCTCGCTGCTGATCAGGCGATCATTGGCCGCCGCCATCCCAGCCAGAGTCTGCGCCGAGTCGGCGACCTCGCCAGTGACCCGGCCGACCTCGCGGATCAGCGGCTGCAGCTTGTCGAGGAAACGGTTGAAGGCATGGCTGAGCTTGCCCAGCTCGTCGCGCGACAGCACATCCAGGCGCACCCGCAGGTCGCCGTCACCATCGGCGATCTGCTCGATGCGGTGCAGCAGGTTGTGCAGCGGGCGGGTCACCAGCACCGGGAAGCCCAGCACCAGCACGGCACAGATCAGCAGACCGAACACGGTAATGCCGCCCTGCTGCCAGCTGCGCTCCTCACCCAGGGCGATGGCCTTGAGACCCTCGCTGTTGGCCTCGCCATCCTCCAGCTCGCCGAGCTTGTCGATGGCATCGCGCATGGCCTCGAACTGCGCCTCGCTGTCGCCATAGCTGAGCAGCGAGGCGGCAGCCGGATCGCTGCTGGCCAGCTCCAGGACCTTGGCCGAGGTCGCCTTCCACTGGGCGAAGCCGCTGTCGAACTTGCTCACCAGCGCCATCGCCTCGGCGCCCGGCTGCATGTCGGCGAACTTATGCACCCGGTCATAGGCCTGCTGGATGTTTTCCGCATGGGCCGCCTTCAATGCATCGACGTGCTCGCTGGCCGCCTCGTCGAGCAGACTGCGCTCGGCGACGAAGGCCTGGTAAAGGTCGCGATCGGCATTCAGCAGCAGGCTGATGGCGGGCAGGTAGCGGTTGGTCAGACGGGTGCTGGAATCGGCCACCTGGCCGATGCCCAACACGCCGAGCGTACCCATCAGCACCAGCAACACGGCCAACAGCAGAATGGGCAGGGCGATCTTCCAACGGAAGCCGAGATCGGCAAATAGACGCAACATGGCAAGCTCCAGCGGGGTCGTCAGCAATATTGTTATTCCACCAAGCATAGACACTGGACGCACGACTGGCCGTAGGGGAATTCCAGCGCGCCCGGGCCATGGATTAGCCTGCCCTGCCTCGGGGAAAAACCTGACCCGCAGTTGCGCGAGCAGTGATCGAGAAGACGAAGCCACTTTGTGCTAGCTTGCCGGCCAAACCTCACCACCGGAGCGCCCCATGGCCATCACCAAAGACCAGCTGATTTCCGATCTCGCCGAAGCCACCGACCTGCAGAAGAGCGACGTGCGCGCCCTGCTCGCCCAGCTCAGCGACATAGTCGCGGATGCCCTGGAGAACGATGGCGAGATCAGCCTGCCGGGCATCGGCAAGCTCAAGGTCAATGAGCGTCCGGCCCGCACCGGCCGCAACCCGTCCACCGGCAAGGCGATCCAGATCGCCGCGAAGAAAGCGATCAAGCTGGTGCCGGCCAAGGCGCTGACCGACACCCTCAATCAGGCCTGACTGGCCAGCGCGGGCCACTCATGGAGTGGCCTGCAGTTTCTCGCGAGGGACCACGGCGAAGGCCTCCACCGCAGCACCCTCCTGCCCTACCCCGTCCTGGCGCAGACGGCGGATCTGCTCGACGCGCCGCAGGTTCTCCCAGGCCATCTCGAAGTGCGCCGGCGACTGGTCGATGGCGCTACGGAAGAACTGCTCGGCGACATCCAGCTTGCCTTCGATCAGGCAGATGTAACCCACGTCATTGCTCGCCTCGGCGCGTCCCTCGACCTGCTCGAAGGTCGATAGCGCCTGCTCGTAGCGACCCATGCGCGCCAGCAGCAGGCCGTAGTTGCGCCACAGCGGCTCGTAGCGTCCGTCGAAACTGATGCCCTGCCGATACAAGGTTTCCGCCTCGGCCCAGTTCCCTGCGAGATAGGCGGAATAGGCCTGGCTATTGGCTACCAGCGGCGAGCGCGGTTCGATCTGCCGGGCCAGACCGTAGTACTGCGCCGCACGGGCGAAGTCGTTGTCCAGGTCGGCCAACACACCCAGGCCGTTGTACACCCGCAGCGGCGACGAAGCGTCTACCTTGAGCCCGTTCGGCGCCTGCGCAGCGGAGCCACCCAGGCGCTTCTGATCGGCCGCCAGCGCCTTGCCGAGCATCTCGCGGGCATCACCAGGGCGACGCATGGCCAGCTGCAGCAGCCCCATCTCGGCCAGAGCCATGGCGTTGTCGGGATCACTGCGCAGCACATCGGAGAAGGCCAGCTCGGCCAGGTGCTCGTTGCCGCGCTCGCGGTGGATGCGGCCGACCCAGACCAACGCGTCGTAACTGTTCGGATCCAGCTCGATGGCGCGCAGGTACTGGTAAAGCGCCTGGTCGAAGGCGCCGGCGCGGTAGGCCATGGCACCCATCTGCATGGCCTGCTCCGGCGAGCTGGCCTGCTCCTGCACTTGGTAGAGCACCGAGTTGCGGCCGCTGTAGATGGAGTTGTCCTTGCTCAGGATCGGCCCCGTGCTCTGGCAACCGGTCAGCGCGGCCATGATGGCCAACAGCAGAATGTTCCTGTTCATCTCATAGCTTCCCGAACGTTCTCAGAATCCCGATGATCACGGGGCCTATTGCAACCAGGAAAAAGCTCGGCCAGAGGCAGAGAATCAACGGGAAGACCAGCTTGGTGCCGATCTTTGCCGCCTGCTCCTCCGCCGCCTGGGTACGGCGATCGCGGAACTCCTCCGCATAGACACGCAGGGTGTCCGCCACGCTGGTGCCGAAGCGGATGCTCTGTGCCAGCAGGCTGACCAGTCCCTGTACATCCTCCAGCCCGGTGCGCTCGGCCAGGTGCTTGAGCGCCTGGGTGTTGGGCACGCCGGCGCGGATCTCCGCATTCACCAGGGCCAGCTCCTCGGCCAGCTCCGGCTGGCTGACCAGCATCTCCTCGGCCACCCGCTCCATGGCCTGGGGCAAGGCCAAGCCCGACTCCACGCACACCACCATCAGGTCCAGGGCATCCGGAAAGGCCACGCGCAGGCGATGCATGCGCCCGTTCTTGCGCTTGTCCACATAGATGGCCGGCGCCAGCCAGCCGATGGCCACGGCCCCGCCGGCGAGCATGAAGCCGACGCTGAGCGACAGCTTGGAGAGCATCGGCAACGCCAGCAGCACGGCGATCAGCATCATCGCCGGCAGCAGCAGGCGGATGGCCCAGTAGACCTGCACGGCGGAACTCGAGCGGTAACCGGCATGGGTCAGCAGCTGGCGGGTCGGCGAATCGCGGTGGCGGTCGTCGGCCACGAAGCGCTGGCCGACGCTCTCCAGCAACAGCTGCAGGTTGCCCGGCGCGGCCATCTCGGCCGTGCGCCCACCATGGCCACGCTTGATCATGCCGAGGCGCCGCTGCACCGGGTCCTGCAGACCCAGCAGTAGCAGCGCCAGGGTGATCGCCAGCAGCACCGCGCTGAGCCCGATGCCGCCGATGAACAGCAGGCGGGCCAGGGCCTGGTCACCGACCAGCTGATTGAGCAACCCCAGCAGGTAGTCCATGGCGGTCTCCTACACGTCGATACGGATGATCCTGCGAATCCACAGGACGCCCAGCAGCATGGCGATGAATGCCGCGATCACCAGTTTCTGGCCGAACTCGTCCTTGACCAGCAGCGGCATGTACTGCGGCGTGGTGGCGGCAATGGCGCCGGCCAGCACGAAGGGAATGGCCACCAGCACCCAGGCCGACATGCGCCCCTCGGCCGACAGGGTCTTGACCTTGCGCTGGAAGCGGAAGCGCCCGCGGATCAGCGCACTGATGCGCTCCAGCACCTCGGTCAGATTGCCGCCGCTCTCGCGGTGGATGAGGATGGTGGTGACCAGCATCATCACCGTCATGCTCGGCATGCGTTCGAGCAGGCCGAGCATGGCACGGCGTACGTCGTTGCCGTAGTTGATGTCGGCGAAGGTCAGGCCGAACTCCTGCGCCACCGGCCCCTTGTGCTCCTCGGCCACCAGACGCAGGGTCTCGTTGAACGGATGGCCCGCGCGCAGCGCGCGGCACATGGCGTCCAGGGCATCCGGCAGGCCCTCCTCGAAGGCGGAGAAGCGCTGGGCGCGGTCGCTGGCGATCTTCAGGAACGGCACGCAGGCGGCCATGCAACCCAGGATCAGCGCGGCCCACCACAGCTTCAGCGCCAGCCAGGTGCCGCCGGCGACCAGCAGCCCGAGCAGCAGTGCCAGCAGCACGACGCGGTAGGCGCGGTAGTCATGCCCGGCCTGCTCGATCATCTGCGCCAGTTTCTCGAACCAGGGCAGCTGCTCCAGCCCGGCCTCGAGCGGCGAGAGGCGCTTGAGGTACTTCTGCCGCAGCACGGTCTGCATGTTCGGCAGATGGTTGGCACTCTCCAGCAGGTGCAGGCGCGAGCGGATGCGTTTGCGCATGCGCCCGGCTTCGCCGAACACCGGCACCACCACGCCCTGGCTGAGCAGGAAAGCGGCGGTGAACACCATGCCGAGGAAGGCGAAGACGTACTCGGTGGGGATCTGGTTCATGACTGCAGCGTCTCCATCCAGTCGGGCCGGAACAGGCCCAGCGGCAGCTCGATGCCGCGCTTGGCCAGCGCATCGCGGAAGGCCGGCACCATGCCGCTGGGACGGAACTCGCCGAGCACCTCGCCGTGCTCGCCCATGCCGCGGCGCTCGAAGGAGAAGATCTCGGTCATGGTCACCACCTCGCCCTCCATGCCGTTGATCTCCTGCACGCTGACCAGGCGGCGCTTGCCGTCCTCCTGGCGTTCCAGCTGCACGACCACGTCGATGGCCGAGGCGATCTGCTGGCGCAGCGCCTTCATCGGGAAGGTCGCGCCGGTCATGGAGACCATGTTCTCGATGCGCCCCAGGGCATCGCGCGGGGTGTTGGCGTGGATGGTGGTCAGCGAGCCATCGTGGCCGGTGTTCATCGCGGTCAGCATGTCCATCGCCTCGGCGCCGCGCACCTCGCCGATGACGATGCGGTCCGGGCGCATGCGCAGGCTGTTGCGCACCAGCTCGCGCTGGTTCACCTCGCCGCGGCCCTCGATGTTCGGCGGCCGGGTCTCCAGGCGCACCACGTGTGGTTGCTGCAGCTGCAGCTCGGCGGAGTCCTCGATGGTGACGATGCGCTCGTTGTCCGGGATGAAGCTGGACAGCACGTTGAGCATGGTGGTCTTGCCGGTGCCGGTACCGCCGGACACCAGCACGTTCAGACGGCCGCGGACGATGGCCTTGAGCATCAGGGCGATGGCCGGAGTGATGGTGCCCATCTGCACCAGGCTCTCGGCATTCAACAAGTCCACGGCGAAGCGGCGGATCGACAGGCTGGGGCCGTCGATGGCCAGCGGCGGAATAATAGCGTTGACCCGCGAGCCGTCCTTCAGACGTGCGTCCACCAGCGGCGAGGACTCGTCGATGCGCCGGCCCAGGCTGGAGACGATGCGGTCGATGATGTTGAGCAGGTGGTGATCGTCACGAAAGCGCACGTCGGTGCGCTGCAGCTTGCCGAAGCGCTCGACGTAGACCGAGGCATGGCCGTTGACCAGGATGTCCGACACGCTGTGGTCGGCCAGCAGCGGCTCCAGCGGCCCCAGGCCGAGGACCTCGTCGCCGATCTGCTTGATGATCAGCTGGCGGCTGGTGGTGGAGACCGGCGCCGAGTGCTCGTCGAGCAGGCGCTGGCAGATCTCGCGGATCTGCCGGGCCGCCTCGGCCGGCTCCAGCGAGTCGAGCAGCGACAGGTCCATGACCTTGAGCAGCTGCTGGTAGATCTTCTCGCGCCACTCGGTCTCCACCGGGTTGAGCTGGGTGCGGGTCTCGTACAGCTCGGCCGGCGCCGCCACCTCCCAGCCCATGACCACCGGAGCGCCCTCGCCCTCCGCGTTCCCGGCATCCTTGGGCTTGGCCTGCTGGCGCAGGCGATTGCGGAATTCGCTGAGCATGGCTACCCCCGGAACAGGCGGCTGAAGGTGCGTTTGAACAGGCCCTCCTCGTCGACGTCATTACCCGCCAGCTCCTGCCTGAGGCTGCGCAGGGCCAGGGTGATCGGCGCGCGCGGGGCATGCAGCTCGAGCGGGATGCCGCTGTTCTGGCTCTCGCTGACGGCGGCGAAGTCGTTCGGCAGTTTCTGCAGGTCCGGGCAGCGCAATGCTTCGCCGATGTCCTGCAGGGTGATGGGCGCGGTCTTGCTGTAGCGATTGACCACCACGTGCAGGCGGTTGCCCTGCACGCCCAAGTCGTTGCGCAGAATCTGCATCAGCCGGCTGGCATCCTTGAGATGACTGAGGCTCTGCTGCAGCAGGATGTAGCAGTGGTCGGCCTGCTCCAAGGTGACGCCGGTGAGGTGGTCGATCTGCCGCGGCAGATCCACCACCACCCAGTCGTAGCTGCTGCGCGCCAGCTGCAGCAGCGCCTCCAGGTGTTCCAGGTGAACGTCCTGAGCCAGGCACAGGTCGCTGGAGCGCCCGCCAAGCACGTGCAGGGTCGGGCTGAAGTGGCTGCAGAAGCCGCGCAAGGCCACGCTGTCGAGGCCGTCGACCTGCTGCATCACTTCCACATGACTGTGGGTCGGGGCGATATCCAGACTGTGCGCCACGCTACCGAACTGCAGGTCGAGATCGAGCAGCAGCGTACTGGCACCACTGGCGCTCAGTTGATGAGCCAGATTGCAGGCCAGCATGGTGGCGCCCGAACCACCCTTGGCATTCATCACCGCCACCAGCTTGCCACCGCCCCCCGGGCTGACATGGCTCTCGCGCAACATGCGCTGCAGGGCGCCGAGCAGCTCGGCCTCGACCACCGCGTCGGGCAGATAGTCGCGCGCGCCGGCCTGCATCGCCATGCGCATGCCCTCGCGCTCCTCAAGCGCACCGCAGATCAGCAGCGGCGGCCGCTCATGCACCGGCCGCTGCAGCAGCGCGTCCAGCTCCTCTCGCCACAGGTGGCTGACCCAGAGCAGGAGGAAGTCCGGCATCTCCTCCAGCCCGTAGAGCGGGTCGGTATGGCCGTTGCTGACCAGCCGGGTGACCACCTGCAAGCCAGGCAGGCGCTGGCTGATCTCCTGCATGCGGGCCAGCGCCCGGGGGTCGCGACTGCTGATCAGCAGCCGAGGACCATGACCGGTGCCGGGCGTAGCGCGGCTATCACTGTGCTTCAACATGGCGTGATCTCCGGCGAAACCCCGTCCTCGGCGTGGCGACCCAGGCTCTCGCGCGGCAGGATCGCGCGGAAGCTGGGCAGGGTCAGCGACTGGCCGAACACGGGGATCAACAGGTCGAAGGGAAAATTGTCCACCCGCAGCTGCACATAGCGGATGGCGCGAAAACCGTCGCTGCCGGTGGTATCGCTGGGCGTGAGCACCTGCGCACCATCGGCATCCAGATAGGTCAGGGTCAGGTCGGCGGTTTCCAGACCCGCAACCAGGTTGCTGGCACCGCTGTCGGTAATGTCGTTGAAAATCGCCCGACGCAGGATCTTCTCCACCTCGGTGGGCTGGGTCGGGTCGCACACCGCGGCCAGCCGCGCGCCACGGCGCACCGTCTCGTTGAGGGTGTTGACGGTGAAATACAGGCGCCCCATCTCCAGCACACCGAACAGCATCACGAACAGCAGCACGCCGATGATGGCGAACTCGACCACGTAGACCCCGTGCATCTGCCGCTTCATCACAGGGCCCTCATCACGACGGAACTGGTCAACGTCAGTGCCAGCGGAATCGGATCGCCGAACAGGTTCGGCAGGCTCGCCGCGGCGGCCGTGCAGCCATCCCCCCCGAGATTGCCGAGGATCGAGCGGAAGGCGAAATTGATGCTGACCTGCACGTGCTCGCTGTCCGGCGCGCTGACCGCCACGTCGTCAACCGTGAGGCACGGCACCAGCACGCCGAAGCCGGCCGTGGACGAAGGCACGCCATACACGGCGACGTTCTTGATCTCGGTCTGCAGCGTGCTGCCCAGCTCCACCTTGCCCAGGGTGGCGTCCCAGGCCTGGCTTGCGGCATAGCGGCCGGCGTCGCGACTGGCCTGCAGCAGGCTGTTGTATTGGAACAGCATGCGTCCGAACTCACCAATGCCGAGCAGCAGCAGAAGCAGCAACGGCAGGGTCACGGCGAACTCGACCATCGCCACCCCGCCCTGCCTGCCGCTGTTTACCCTCGCCTGGATCATGGCCATGCCCCTCAGGAATCGGTACTCGGATCGCCGCTGTCGAGATAGGTCTTGTACAGCTGGATGATCTGCGGGCCGTATGAGCCGGCTGGGTCCGGGCCGGGTACGCCGTCGCTGGCGCACTCGCGAACGAACTGGCCGAAGATGTTGGCGTTATTGCCGTTGCCGGTCGGCTGCAGCACGAAGTAGCAGCCAAAACCCAACACCGGAATCTGGCTGGTGCCACTGTCGGTGCCCGAGCACTGCCCGATCACTACCCGCAGGACGCGTCTCTCGGCAACGCCGTTGCTCTGGCAGCCGCCACCGCCGGCCAGGCAATCGGCGGTGTCCTGCCGCCAGTCGTTGTAATCGAATACATCGATGCCGCTGGCTGTGGTGATGTAGCCATCGGAGTCGGCGGACACGGCCTCACCGCCGCTGCCGGTGCTTCCTCCACCGTTGCCATTGCCCTTGCCTCCGCCGCCATTGCCGTTTCCGCCACCACCACTACCACTGCCGGTAGCGCCGTAGACAATGCCGCCGCCGGAGTCGAGGCTGAGCGCGCCCTTGTTGGAGACCTGGCTGTAGGTCGTCACCAGGTCCGGCGGATACTGACTGGCATCCAGGTTGCCGCCGGACTGTTCGCCGAAACGCATGTCCAGCCCCTGCAAAGCCGGACCGACCGTGCTGCCGGGCTTGGTCTGCACGTTGTCGCCCACTTCCGGACAGATGGCGCCGCCGCCGGCCATCAGCTCGCGCACCGTCTTGCCACCGGAGCCGAAGTCCAGCAGCTGGAAGTTGCCCGGACCGATGTCGGCATTCTGGTGGGAAGCTGATTTGAGTACCTGCAGCTGACCGAAGGTGAAGCCGAAGAAGGTGCCAGGCACCGACTGGCCACAGACCATCACTGGCGCCAGGTCGCACGGGTTGGTCGGGCTTGGGCCGGCGGTGGCGATGGCCGCCACGGCCTTCTCGATGTCGTTGCCGAAGGCCTGCAGCACACCCCAGAAGAAGCCTGCCAGCGGCATGTCCGCCACCGTGACCCGCACGTAGCGGGCATTGGCCGAGGCCAGCGAGTCGAAAGGACCGTAGACGCTGTCGGCGAACTGCACCAGGGCCAGCCCGCTGACGCCGGCCAGCTCGCCATTGCCCGGCGCCGCGGCATTCAGGTCCAGCACCCGCAGGGCCTCGGTGCGCGCCGCATCGGCCGCCACGTTCATGTTGCCACCGGACATTTCGCTGAGGGTCCGCGCACCGCTCAGCGCGGCCGCATCGACGGCGTTCTGCAGGCGAGTCTTGTTGACCAGCATATGACTGCCGTCCAGGGCCAGGGCAGCCATCATCAGGATCGACACCAGGGCGATGACGATCAGTACCAGTACCGCGCCCCGCTGGCGTTGCGGCAACCCGTGATGGCGGCGCGGCGTGCGGGGGATCATGACCGGGCACCTCTACTCGATGTTGATCTGGATCGGCTGACCGACCTGACGGGCATCGCTGGTCTTGCCGCGATAGCCCTCCAGTACCTTCTCGGTCAGCGGTCCGTCGGTACCGTCGGCGGCAGGCTCTGTGCCGGGGTTGGCGGCCCGCTGCTTGTCGGCGATCTGTTCGTAGTGGGTGGCGTACACCGTGTCCCCCAGCTCGCCGACCCGACCCTCGTCATAGGTCATGCAGCCAGCCGGCAGCAGCACCAGCGGTATCAGCATCATCAGCGTCTTCATCGTCTCGCCTCCATCACTTGAGGTCATGGCCGAAGCTGCTGCCGGTCACACCCAGGCTGACCGGCACCGCGCGACCGGGCTGGTCGCCCTTGGTCTTGCCCAGCAGGTAGAAGTCCATGTCGCCCGGCTCGACGAAGCGCTCGGTGGGCAGGCGCACCAGCTTGGCGTCCACCGGTTTGGCGATGTGCGGGGTAACCAGGATCACCAGCTCGGTCTCGCCCTTGATGAACTCCTGGCTGCGGAACAGGTGACCGATCACCGCGATGTCGCCCAGGCCGGGAAAGCGGCTGACCAGGTCGCGGGTGCTCTCGTTGATCAGGCCGGCGATGGCGATGGTCTGGCCGTCGCCCAGCTCTACGGTCGACTGCGCGCTGCGCTTGGTCAGCGACGGGATGACCTGGCCCACGCCATCGCCCAGCGGGGTCTCCAGGCCGGTGTCCAGCACCAGGGCATTGGCGTTGGAGATCTCGCTGACCTCGACGTTGAGGTTGAGGTTGATGCGCCCGGCATCCAGCACCACCGGCAGGAAGCGCACGCCGACGCCGAACTCCTTGTACTCGATGGTGATGCCGTCGTCCTCGGTGATCGGCACCGGGAATTCGCCGCCGGAAATGAACTCGGCCTGCTGCCCGGTGAGGGTTACCAGGGTGGGTTCGGCCAGCACCTTGGCCGAGCCGTCGTCCTTGGCCGCTTCGAGCACCACGTCAAAGAGGAAGCTGCCGGAAGCGAACTGCGCCAGGAATCCTTTGCTGTCACGTAGCAGACCGTTGTCGGCGATGGAAGAGCCGCCGTTGAAGGAGCCGAGGTCCCAGTTGCCGGCCGAGCCGAGAGCCAGGAAGTTCACACCCAGGCGCTTGACCAGGTTGCGCTGCATCTCGGCCACCTTGACCTCGAGCATCACCTGCTGGCCGCCACCGACGGTCATCAGGTTGACCACTTCCAGCGAGTCGCTGGGGCCGGCCTCGGCCTTCTCGCCTTCACCCTGAGCGATGCTGGTGCTCTGGGCGGCGTAGCTCTTGGCGATCTTCATCGCCGAGTCCATCGCCGCCGCGCTGCTCACCTGGCCGCGCAGAACCAGGGCGCCCTGGGCGCTGAATACCTCGATGTTCTCATTGGGCAGCAGTTGGTACAGCTTGCTCTTGAGGCCGCCCAGGTCATGCACCACGTCCAGGTCGAGGCTGTCGATCAGCTTGTTGTTGCCGTCCCATAACAGCACGTTGGTGCTGCCCAGCGAGCGGCCCAGCAGATACAGCTGGCGCGGGCTGGTGATGAGGATGTCGGCGATCTCCGGATTGCCCACGGAGATGCGCTTCACCGCGGCCCGGGTACTCAGCACCCGCGACTTGTAGATCGGCACCTGAATACTGCCGGTGTTGGCGGCCGGCATGACGCTGACCTCCGCCTGCGGCTCGGCGGCCGCTACGGGCAGCGCCAGCAGGCCTGCCACCAGGCAGATCAGCAGCGAACTCATCAATCGAATGCTTTGCATGTGCCTCTCCTTGTCTAGAGGTCGCCCGCAATCCGGGCTAGTGCACCTTTGCTACGTTCACCGCCGTGCCGCGGATGATGGTCACCCCGGCCCCGCCGCTGCTGCGCTTGACCACCGGTTTGACCGGTGCCGGAGCGGGAGCCGGTGCCGGCTTATCCGCCACCGGCGCTGGCTCCGGTGGCCGCTTCTGGTTGTCCAGCGGGTTGCGCAGGGCCAGCTGCAGGCGCCCTTCGGCCATGGCCTTGACCAGCACCTCGGCCTCTTCGGGAGTCATTTCCAGGGTGACCGCGCGCACCACTACCGGCTGGGTCTTGTCGGTGCTGGAGGTCTGGTCGACGGCCAGCACTCGCAGGTCCTCGAGGATGGTCTCGGACTGGGCGTTGGCGTTGCTGGACTTCTTGGTGGCGAGCACATCGACCCGATTGCCTGGCAGGAGGAAGCCGGCCACGCCGACCACATCGTCCACCCGCACCGAGATCGCGCGCTTGTCGGATTCGATCAGCGAGGCCAGGGTGCTGCCGCCGAGGTGTTCGGCCAGGCGTGCACTGCGCAGGATGTCGCCACGCAGCATGGAGAAGGTGGCGATCTTGCCGATGGCCTTCTCCGGGCTGTCGAAGGAATCGTCCGGAGCAGTGCCCTTGGGCATGCGCACCTGGGACACGTGCTGGGCCTCGAGCATGGTGCCGAAGGGAATCTCCACGGCTGCCACCATGACGCTCTGCATGTCGTCATCGGGGCCACCGCTGAGCCGGTTGCTCAGCCAGTTGTTGGCCATCCAGGCGGCGCCCAGCCCCATGACCAGGGACAAGACCACTAGCGTGAGAGTACGAGCACTCATCTCTGCATCTCCTCAGCCGAGAAAATCCAGCTGCACGAAATAGTTGTGCCAGGCCCATTCCAGCTCCCGCGGCGACAGCGGGCCGGAGCCGTCCAGGTAACGCTGGCGATCCAGCGCCATGCTCAGCAGGTCGCGCGGATGGCAGGGCACCAGCGGCATGCCCTCCGCCTCGTAGAGCCCCTGCAGCACGTAACGCAGCAGCAAGGGGTCGAACACCACGCCCAGGCGATCGCACTCCTGGTGCCAGATGCGCTCGTAATCCTCGGGATTGAGGTAGTTGAAATGCAGCTTGTAGCCAATCCGCCGCAGGAAGGCCTCGTCGGCCAGTTCCAGCGGATTGAGGTTGGTGGAGAACACCAGCACCAGGTCGAACGGCAGCTCGCAGTGGCGCCCGCCGCCGAGATTGAGGAAGTCGCGCTTCTCCTCCATCGGCACTATCCAGCGGTTGAGCAGCTCGGCCGGGGCCATGCGCTGGCGACCCATGTCGTCGATGATGAACAGGCCGTTGCTGGCCTTCAGCTGCAGCGGCGCCTGGTACTGGCGACTGTAGGGGTCGTAGCGGATATCCAGCTGCTCCATGCTCAGCTCGCCGCCGGTGATCACGATCGGCCGCTTGCAGCACAGCAGGCGGCGATCGATGCCCTCGTCGAGCATCAGCGGGTTCTGCTGGGTCTCCTCCAGGCTCTGGTGCACCTGGGGGTCATAGACCTCAACCACCGATTCGTTGATGGCGATGGCATAGGGCACCCAGATGGCCTCGGCAAACAGGCGGATCAGGCGCGTGCTGATATAGGTCTTACCGGTGCCCGCCGGGCCGTAGATCATGATGGCGCGGCCGGAATTCATGGCCACGCCGAGCTGGTCGAGCATGCCCTCGGTGAGCACCACGCCGCTGAAGGCGTTGCGCATGTCGCGCGCGGTGATGCGGCCGTGGTGGATAGTCTGCACCTTGAGCAGGGAGCGATAGGCGCTCACCGGGAACGGCGCGGCGCCCAGGTAGCCGCTGCGCTCGAAGGCATCGCGGGCGGCCACGCGGCCACGCTCGGTCAGGCCATAGCGCAGGGCCAGGCCACCGGTCTGGCCAAGCACCTCGACCCGTCCCTGCTTGCGCAGGAACTGCAAGATCTCTTCGACCACCGCCCCGGTCAGGGCGAGGCGCCCGACCAGGCGCGGCAAGTCGAGCACACCGGCATCGTGCAGATGCTTGCACAGCAGGTCGCCAAGAAAATTCTCGTTGAGTCCGGTCTCGCCGATGCTCTTCGGCTGCGGCGCCAAACGCTGCACGGCCTCGCGTTCGCTGGGGTAGGAGCCGCTGTCGCTGATCGCATACATGACGTGCCCTCCTCAGCCAAAGGCGTATCCCAGGATCAGCCAGGGGTCGAAGGGCCGCCAGACCAGAGCCAGCAGCACGCCGAGGAAGATGGCGACCGAGTAGGGAAAAGGCTTGCCGGCGACTTCATCGACGGCAGGCGCCACAGGAGTGCGCGACAACAGAATCAGCCAGTAGCGTGACAGGGTCAGCGTCAGCTGACCGCGTGCCAGAATGATCAGCACACCGCACAGGGAGCCGGCGATCAAGCTGAAGAAGGCCATCCACACCGCATGGGTGGGCGTCATGAAGGCACCGGCCATGGCCATCAGCTTCACGTCGCCGGCAGCCATGCCACCCAGTGCGTACAACGGGATGAACAGGCCGAAGCCGATCAGCATGCCAAGCACCAGGTTGCCGAGCCCGGCGATACCCCCGGCATACAGCTGCAGCGTCAGTGCCACCGCCAGACCAGCCAGGATCAGCTGGTTGGGAATGCGGTGGCGACGTACATCGCTCACCACCGCAATCGCCAACAGACCTAGCAGCAACGCCGCAGTGAAGACCTGCGCCCTGGCCATGGCAACAAACGCCCGTGCAAATCAGGCGCAAGCGGCAACAGGAGTGTTGGTACCAAGCACTGCATCCTTCAGGCTGGTAATGACACCGCAGACATTGTTGCCAAGGGCGATGAATACGGTGACCACGCCCAGGGTCACCAGACCACCGGCCACCGCATACTCGACGATGGTCAGGCCCTCTTCATCCTGCAGGAATTTGCCTATCGCTGACTTGATGCTTTCCAGTTTCATTTTGGCCACCTCACTCAATAGTTACATCACCCGGCAGCCGAGCAACTTGTCGGCTTGAGGTTCACGCTAGTGGAGGCGGAATTTTGCGGTTAGGAGTTTTTTGCGCATCGCTAGGACTTTTTTGCATCCCGGCTACGCTCTGTGGAAAGTCGACTCAGGCGAATAAACGGAACCTCTCTTAGACGGTTCTGTAAACGATTCGCAGGCGACAAGCGGAGCGCTGAAGCGCCCTGAGAAATGGTCAGCTTTTAAAAGATAAAAGCTGAAAAATCATATGCTTATATTCCATAAAACGCAACAGAACTAAGCGCATCGGCGATATTTCGATTACGTATTTGTACTGATGGCACATTGACAATACTCCTCACATTGGGGAGCCAGAAAAATGTGCAGAGCTAAGTGAATGAAGTCTAACTCGGCCACCAACAACAACCAGCGCAAGCCAGTGCTGCTGTGGCTGGACCTGACCCATGACCGCTCCACCGAGGAGCTCATGGAACAGTTCCGCCTGGCCTGCGATTGTCGGCTGGCCAAGGAATCCGGACTGCCGGCGCGCGAGGCCGGCCAGCAGCCGGACATGATCTGCATGCACTTCGATCGCCCCGATGTCCTGGGGTTGAACCTGGTTCTGGAGGTCAAGCGCACCGCACCTTCCATCCCCATCACCATGTTCACCGTGCAGCATTCCGAGGAACTGGCCGTCTGGGCCATGCGTTCCGGCGTCTGGGAGTATCTGGTGCTGCCACTGGGCAACCAGGAGAAGAACCGCTACCTGCAATCGCTGCAGCACCTCTGCCAGTTGCGCTGGCAGGAAGACATCCATGCCAAGAAGCCGCAGGTCGAGCGCTGCGGCAACCTGCCGGACAGCATTCGCCTGACCAAGGAACACCAGAAGCACCACGCCCTGCAGAAGGCCATCTCCTACATTGACCAGCACTATCGCGAAGGCATCGATCAGAAGGATCTGGCCCAGCGCTGCGGCATGACGCCCTTTCGCTTCTCGCGGCTGTTCAAGGAGGTACACGGCCTGGGCTTCATGGAATATGTGCTGCGCAAGCGCATGGACCTGGCCAAGGAGTTGCTCAACAACAGCCAGATGCCGGTCACCAGCATCGGCTACGAGGCCGGCTTCAAGGATCCCTCCTACTTCGCCCGCGCCTTCAAGCAGTGCCTGGGCTGCACGCCCAGCGAATACCGAGACGCCAGCCGCCCACCGCTGCCCGGACTCGTCGGTACCTCGCTGCAGGAAGGCAACCTGGGATTGCTAGCAAATACCTGAGCAGATGCGCAGAATTTGAACCAGTCAACGCTGCGGGCAAGCGCGTTTGCTCCGCAGCCCGTCCTTGGTTAAGGTCGCCGCGAGCCCGGTATTGGGCCGGGTCGTATTAAAAAGCCAAGGATGCTACATCATGATCAAACGTATTCTGACTGCCACTGCCTTCGCCACCCTGCTGAGCGGCTGCGCCAACGGTCTGTCGCCGGTAGGTGTAGGCCTGATCACCGACGTCAAAGGCCCGATCACCGCCACCACCGCCCAGGGCGGCAAGCAGGGCACCTCCTGCGCCACCACCATCATCGGCCTGATCAACAAGGGCGACGCTTCCATCGAAGCCGCCAAGGCCAACGGCAGCATCTCCACCGTTGCCACCGCCGACTACCACACCAAGGGCTTCTACCCCTTCTACGGCAAGACCTGCGTCAACGTCACCGGCCAGTAATGGTCAGGGCCCCGGCGCTCGCCGGGGCCTCTTAGCTCAGAGTCCGTAGCCGGCCAGCAGCTGCAGAAACTCCGCCTCGTCCATCACCTTCACGCCCAGCTCACTGGCTTTCGCCAGCTTGGAGCCGGCGCCCGGTCCAGCTACCACGCAGTGGGTCTTGGCCGATACCGATCCCGCCACCTTGGCGCCCAGGCCTTCCAGCTTGTCCTTGCCGACATCGCGGCTCATGGTCTCCAGCGTGCCCGTCAGCACCCAGGTCTGCCCCGCCAGCGGCAAGCCCTCGACCACCTTCTTCTCGCTCGTCCAGTGCATGCCGAAGTCACGCAACTGCGCCTCGATACGCACGGCGCGCTCGGCGTTGGCCGGCACATCGAAGAAGTCGCGCAGGGACTTGGCGGCCTTCTCGTTGAGCCGCTCGACCTGGCGCAGGTCCAGCCAGTCGGCCTTGATCACACCCTCCAGGCTGCCGAATTTGGCCGCCAGTTTCTCGGCACCGGTAGCGGCGATGAAGGGGATGTTGAGCTTGTCGATAAAGCCCGGTAGGGTCGCGCAGGCGGCAAACTCGGCGCTGAGCTCGCCCTCCTCCTGCAGTTCGACGCCACGGGCCAGCAGGTCGTCGATGACCTTGAGATTGTGCGAGTCGCCGAAGAAGTTGTGGATCTCGAAGGCGACTTCCAGGCCGACATCCGGCAGGTAGGTCAGCACCTCCGGCAGGGCCACGCGGATGCGCGCCAGCGAACCGAGGGCGCGAGCCAGCAGCTTGGCGGTTTCCTCGCCCACGTCCGGGATGCCCAGGGCATAGATGAAGCGCGCCAGGGTCGGCTTGGCACTGGCCTTGATCGCCGCCAGCAGGTTGCGGGTGGACAGATCGGCAAAGCCGTCCAGCGCCACCACCTGCTCGTAGGTCAGGGTGAAAAGATCGGCCGGCGAAGCCACGAGGCCGGTGTCGACCAGCTGCTCGACGATCTTGTCGCCCAGACCTTCGATATCCAGCGCACGGCGCGAGGCGAAGTGGATGATCGCCTGCTTCAGCTGGGCGCCGCAGGCCAGGCGGCCGACGCAGCGATAGACCGAGCCTTCGCTGGTGGTTTCCTTGCCCTTGGCGCGCTTGACCAGCTGGGTGCGCTCAACCGCGGAGCCGCACACCGGGCACTGCTCCGGCACATGTACCGGCCGCGCATCGGCGGGACGGCGCTCGGCCACCACCTGCATCACCTGGGGGATTACATCGCCGGCGCGGCGGATGATTACTGTATCGCCGATCATCAGGCCCAGGCGCGCCACTTCGTCCATGTTGTGCAGGGTGGCGTTGGCTACGGTGACGCCGGCCACCTTGACCGGTTTGAGCCGCGCCACCGGGGTGACAGCGCCGGTGCGGCCGACCTGGAACTCCACATCGAGCAGCTCGGTGAGTTCCTCCTGAGCCGGGAACTTCTGGGCCAGCGCCCAGTGAGGGGTGCGGGCGCGGAAGCCCAGCTGCTGCTGGTCCTCGATGTTGTTGACCTTGAACACCACGCCGTCGATGTCATAGGCCAGGCCCATGCGCCGCTCGCCGATGTCGCGGTAGTAGTCCAGGCAGGCCTCCACACCCTTGGCCAGTTTCAGCTCGCGGCTGATCGGCACGCCCCAGGCCTTGAGCTGCTGCAGCATGCCGACCTGGGTGGCCGGCAGCTCGCCGCTGACCTGGCCGACGCCGTAGCAGCAGAACTCCAGCGGGCGGCTGGCGGTGATGCGCGGGTCGAGTTGGCGCAGGCTGCCGGCGGCGGCGTTGCGCGGGTTGGCGAAGGTCTTGCCGCCGCTCTCGGCCTGGCGCGCGTTGAGCTCGTCGAAGCCGGCCTTGGGCATGTACACCTCGCCACGCACTTCCAACAGCGCCGGCCAGCCCTCGCCCTTGAGCTTCAGCGGTACGTTGCGGATGGTACGCACGTTGGCGCTGATGTCTTCGCCCGTGCTGCCGTCGCCACGGGTGGCGCCACGCACCAGTTGGCCATCGCGATACAGCAGGCTGACGGCCAGGCCATCGAGCTTGGGCTCGCAGCTGTACTCCACCTCGGCGCCACCGCCGAACAGATCGCCACCGGAAATGCCGAGGCCGCTCTGCACGCTGCGGTCGAAGGAGCGCAGGTCTTCTTCCTCGAAACCGTTGCCCAGGCTGAGCATCGGCACCTCGTGACGTACCTCGCCGAAGGCGCTCAGCGCCTCGCCACCCACACGCTGTGTCGGCGATTCCGGCGTCACCAGCTCGGGATGCTCCGCCTCCAGGGCCTGCAGCTCGCGGAACAGGCGGTCGTACTCGGCGTCCGGTACGCTCGGCTGGTCCAGCACGTAGTAGCGGTAGTTGTGCTCATCCAGCTCGGCACGGAGGTCGGCAATGCGTTGGGCGGCGTCGGTCATGGTGCGTGTGTCCTTGAAAACGACAAGAGCAGCCTAGGCTGCTCTTGGGATTGCAATGCGCTGAAGCGGTCAGCGCTTGCCGGCGAGCTGCTTCTTGCGCTCGAACTCGACGATGCGTTGACGGTAGTGTTCGATGGTCTGCGCGGTCATCACGCTGCGCTGGTCGTCCTTCAGCTCGCCGTTCAGCTCGTGGGCCAGCTTGCGGGCGGCAGCGATCATCACGTCGAACGCCTGCTTCGGATGGCGCGGGCCCGGCAGGCCGAGGAAGAAGCTCACCGCCGGGGTGTAGAACAGCTCGAAGTCGTCCAGATCGAAGGTGCCCGGCTTGACGCCATTGGCCATGGAGAACAGCACCTCGCCATTGCCGGCCATGCTCTCGTGGCGGTGGAAGATGTCCATCTCGCCGAAGCGCAGGCCACTCTCCAGGATGTTCTGCAGCAGCGCCGGGCCCTTGAAGCCATCGGCATCGCGGGCGATCACGTTGATCACCAGCACTTCTTCCACCGGCAGCGCCTCGCGGGCCTGGGTGGGCAGCTCCTCGTCGTCCTCGACCGGGATCAGCAGGGTCGGCACCGGCTCGTCGGCGTCCAGTCCCAGATCGCCCTGTTTGGGTTCGAGGTTGCGCTTGCGATTGAGCTCGCTGGCGCTGACGGTGGGCATGTCCGCTTCGTTGAATTCGGGTTCGCGCTTGCGATCGATGACGCGCGCGGGGCCAAGCAGGTCGGGATCGGCATCGTCGTCGGGAAGGTTGCTGAAACTGTGGTCCAGCTTGAACTTCAGCTTGCCACTGCCGCCACGCATGCGACGCCAGCCATCAAACAGAATGCCGACGATGACGATGACACCAACGACGATCAGCCAATAGCGCAGCTCCATGAAACTCCCAAGCCCCTGAAAGATGAATATGTAATGAAAATAAGGGCTTCCTGCCCCTTTGGAACGCGAACAACTGTATGTTTCTACAGGTATTTTTCGCGCGTAACAAAAGTGGGTCCTAAGCTAGCACGACGAACGGTAAATGTGCACCGTTGCAAGGCATTTTGCCGCGCTTAATGCCTTGCTCAGGCCTCTACCAGGGTCATCGCCTCCTCGACATCCACCGCCACCAGGCGCGAGCAACCCGGCTCGTGCATGGTCACCCCCATCAGCTGATCGGCCATCTCCATGGCGATCTTGTTGTGGGTGATGTAGATGAACTGCACCGTCTCCGACATCTCCTTGACCAGCCGCGCATAGCGGCCGACGTTGGCGTCGTCGAGCGGTGCATCCACTTCATCGAGCATGCAGAACGGCGCCGGGTTCAACTTGAAGATGGCGAACACCAGCGCAAGGGCGGTCAGCGCCTTCTCGCCACCGGAGAGCAGGTGGATGGTGCTGTTCTTCTTGCCCGGAGGCCTCGCCATGATCGCCACGCCCGTATCCAGCAAATCTTCGCCGGTCAGCTCCAGGTAGGCGTGGCCGCCGCCGAAGACCTTGGGGAACAGTGCCTGCAGCCCGGAGTTGATCTGATCGAAGGTCTCCTTGAAGCGGTTGCGGGTTTCCTTGTCGATCTTGCGGATGACGTTTTCCAGGGTCTCCAGCGCCTCCACCAGGTCGGCATTCTGCGCATCCAGGTAGCGCTTGCGCTCGGACTGCTGCTGGTACTCGTCGATGGCCGCCAGGTTGATCGCGCCCAGGCGGGCGATGCGCCCCGCCAGCTGCTCCAGCTGCTGGTCCCAGGCCGCCTCGCTGGCCTCGGCAGGCAGCGTGGCGAGTACTCCATGCAGGTCGTAGCCGTCTTCCAGCAGCTGATCCTGCAGCGCCTTGCGCCTTATGTTCAGGCCCTGCCAGTCCATGCGCTGCTGTTCCAGCTGGCCACGCAGCAGTTGCGCCTGCTGCTCGGCCTGGCTGCGGCGCTTTTCGGCGTCGCGCAGCTCGCGGTCGGCATCTTCCAGGGCCAGGCGGGCGAGCTTGAGCTCGTCCTCCACGCCCATGCGCCTCTCCAGCAGCTCCTCGAGCTTCATGCGCAGCTCTTCTAGCGGCGCGGCGCCCTCCTCCAGGTTGAGGTTGAGCTGCTCGCGACGCTCGATGGCGCGTTCGAACTGCAGCTCCAGGCGCTCCAGGGCCTGGCGCGTGGACTCGTGCTGCGCGCGGATGCTGCCCAGGCGCACGGCCAGCTGATGGGCGTGGTCCTTGTGCTGGCGCGCCTCCTGGCGCACCCGGTCGAGGCGCTCGCGCAGCTGGTCGCGGCTGGCCAGCAGCTGCTCACGCTGCTCGGTGTCGATGGCCATGGCGTCCAGCGCGTCCTGCAGCACCAGGCGTGACTCGCCCAGCTGCTCCTGCTCCAGCTCGCGCTGCTCGGCGGCCTCGCCCTGCTCTTCCTCCAGGCGACGCCGCCGCAGCGCCAGCTGCTCGACCTTGGCCTGGCCGGCAGAGAGTTTGGCCTTCAGCTCGCCCTGGCGCCGTGCTTCGTCCTGCACCAGACGACGCTGCTGTTCGCGCGCCTCTTCCTGCTGGCGCTGTGCGGCCTGCAGGCGCTGCAGGTTCTCCTCGAGATCGGCCAGGTTCGCCTCGCGTTCATCACGCTCGGCCTGCAGTCGCTCCAGCTCCTGGCCGCGCGCCAGCACGCCGCTCTCCGCCTCGCTGGCGCGCCGCACCCGCAGGAACTGCCGGCCGACCCAGTAGCCATCTCGGCTGATCAGCGACTCGCCATCGCCCAGCTGCAGGCGCTGGGCCAGGGCCTGGTCCAGGCTCTCCACCGGGCGCACCTTGCCCAGCCAGGGCGCCAGGTCGATATTCGCCTCGACCTTGTCCAGTAGGCTGCCGGCCATGCGCGCGCCGCCGGCTTGCGGATTGATCAGGCGCAGCTCGCCCTGATCGAAGTCGTTCAGGTTCAGGCCATCGAAATCATTCAGCAGCACGGCCTGCAGATCGGCACCCAGCACCGTCTCCACCGCCAGTTCCCAGCCGCTCTCTACGCGCAGGCCTTCGGCCAGGCGCGGGCGATTGCTCAGCTGCTGCTCGCGCAGCCACTCGGCGGCGCCTTTGCCTGGGTTCAGCGCGGCCTGCTGCAACGCCTCCAGGGAGGCGAGACGGCCGTTCAGCCGCTGCAGTTCGCCCTGGGCCTGTTGCTGGGCCTGGCTGGCCTGCTGCAGTTCGCCGCGCAGCTGTTCGAGGTGCTCGGCCTGACCTGCTTCGGCGGCGTGCAGCTCTTCCAGGTGCATGTCGCTGACGGCCAGTTGCTCGGCCAGCTCGAGGATGGCGGCGTCTTCGGGATCGGCGGCCAGCTGGGCCAGTTCGTCGCTCAGGCGGCGCTGACGCTCCACCAGACGCTCCAGACTCTGCTCTAGCTGGGCGATGCGCGATTGCTGTACTTCGGCCTGGCGGCGCGGCTCGGCGCTGCGCTGGTTGAAGTGTTCCCACTGCTCCTGCCAGCCGTGCATGGCGCCTTCGGCTTCTTCCAGGGCGGCGGCGGACTCCTCGGCGGCGGCGCTGGTCAGCTCCTGCTCGGGTTCGAGCATGGCCAGCTCTTCACCCAGGGTGGCCAGCAGGGTGCGATCGTGGCCCAGGTGCGATTCGGTTTCCAGGCGCGCGCGCTCCGCCTCGTTGAGATCGTCCTGCAGCTGGCGCAGGCGCTGCTGGCCGTGCTGGATGCTCTGCTCGACCCGGGCGATATCGCCGCCCACCGAATAGAAGCGCGCCTGCACCTGATTGAAGCGTTCGGACAGCTCGTGGTGGCCGTCGCGCAGGCGCTCGATGCTGGCGTCGGCGCTGCGCTGCTCGGCCACCAGCGCCTCGTAGGCCACTTCCTGGTCACCGATCACCTGCTCGCGGCTGCCCACCTGCAGGTTCAGCGCCTGCCAGCGCAGGGCCGACAGCTGGGCCTTGAGCTGACGCTCCTCGGCCTTGTATTCCTGATACTTCTCGGCGGCCTGGGCCTGGCGATGCAGGCGTTCGAGCTGGCGCTCCAGCTCTTCGCGCAGGTCGGTCAGGCGCGCCAGGTTTTCCTGGGTGCGACGGATGCGGCTCTCGGTCTCGCGGCGACGCTCTTTGTACTTGGAGATGCCGGCGGCTTCCTCGATGAAATTCCGCAGATCCTCGGGCTTCGCCTCGATCAGCTTGGAGATCATGCCCTGCTCGATGATCGAGTAGCTGCGCGGGCCCAGGCCGGTGCCGAGGAAGATGTCGGTGATGTCGCGGCGGCGGCACTTGGTGCCGTTGAGGAAATAGGTGTTCTGCGCGTCGCGGGTCACCCGGCGACGGATGGAAATCTCGGCGAAGGCCGCGTACTCGCCGACCAGGCTGCCGTCTGAGTTGTCGAAGATCAGTTCGATGGAGGCCTGGGTCACCGGCTTGCGGGTGTTGGAGCCGTTGAAGATGACGTCGGTCATCGACTCGCCGCGCAGGTTCTTCGCCGAACTCTCGCCCATCACCCAGCGCACGGCGTCGATGATGTTGGACTTGCCGCAGCCGTTGGGCCCGACCACCGCTGCCATGTTGCTGGGGAAGTTGACCGTGGTGGGGTCGACGAAGGACTTGAAGCCCGCCAGCTTGATGCACTTCAGGCGCATGCCAGGGCCTCCGCGGGGACACGGCGGGAGATGCGCAGGACGAGGCGGTCCGCTGCCATGAAGTGCATGGAAATCCTTGTGATAAGGGGCGAAACGGGAAGTCGCGCGAGTGTATCACAGGGTTTTTCGCGGCCAAGAGCCGCGCCCGCGCTATGCTGGCGGCCCGATCATGGCGAGGTGAAGGATGCTCTCGGAAAAACGCTGGCAAGCGCTCTGGCAGGAACTTGGCGGCTCGGCCCCAGCCGGCAGCTTCGCCGAGCTTTTGGCGGCCTATGCCGCGCCGGATCGCCACTATCATGGCGTCAGCCATATCCAGGCCTGCCTGGCTCACCTGCAACGCTGGCAGCAACTGGCCAGGGATCCGGCACTGGTGGAGCTGGCGCTATGGACCCACGACCTGATCTACGACACCCGCCGCCAGGACAACGAGGCCGTCAGCGCCGAGCGTGCCTGCCAGTGGCTGGAGGAAGTGGGCCTGGGCGCAAAGGCCAACGCGCTGCGCGAGATGATTCTCGCCACCCGCCATCAGCAGGCGCCGGACGACGCCGATGCGGCGCTGGTGGTGGATATCGACCTGTCGATCCTGGCCAGCGATGCGTCGGTGTATGCGGGCTACGAGGCGGCCGTGCGCGCCGAGTACGCCTGGGTGCCGGAGCCGCTGTTCCGCGCCGGCCGCGCCAGGCTATTGCGCCAGTTGCTGGATATGCCTGCGCTCTATCACCACGCGCCGCTGGCGGCGCTGTGGGAGGCGCCGGCCCGGCGCAACCTGCAGGCTGCGCTGGCGAAGCTGGAGAGTTAGTCGGCGATGGTGCGGCCCAGACCGGCCGGCACACCGCTATTGTCGGTGGGCTGCCAGGGGCCGTTCGGGCTGCTGGCCCAGTTCCAGCCGCGATCCCAGCGGTAGTAGACGCGCTCGCGGTAGTACAGCTTGGTGCTGCCCTGGATCACGTACACGCCCAGCGCCGGGTCCCAGTAGGCATTGCCACCGGGTGGCGGCGCGTAGCGCGGGTGGCTCTGCTGCTTCTGCGCGGGCTCGCCGCCTTTGGGCGTGACACCAGGCTGCAGGGCGCAGCCGCTCAGGGCGAGCAGCAGGCTCAGGGAAACCAGCGACTTGTTCATTGCGCTTGCTCCGGGCTGTCGATCAGCAGTTGCTGAGGCTCGCTGGTGCTGCTGGCGATCGGTTGACCACGGCCGACCCACTCACCCTGGGTCGCCAGGCCACTGCGCGAGATGCGCGCCACCAGCTGGATCTGCGGGAAACTGGAAAGCTTGAGCTGCTCCATCATCGCATCCTTGTCGCTCAGTTCGACCTTGGCCGGCAGGTCGGCCACGGTCAGGCGCTTGACCGCCAGCGGCATGGGCGGGCCAGACGCGGCGCGGGCGAAGACGAACACCGCATCGCCCGGCTGCACCTTGGACTTGAGTGTAGGAGCCAGATCGACGCTGACCCGGATCAGCGCCATGGATTTGTTCAACACCTCGCCCGGCGCCGGCTGGCCGGCGGCCTGCAGCTGCTCGCGGGCACGCTCGATGCCGACCTGGATCGAGGCGCGGGCCGGGTCTTCCGCCGGCATCTGCGCCGACAGGCGCTGCCAGTAGTCGATGGCCTCGGCGAAGCGCTCTTCCTCGAAGGCGGCGATGCCCAGCAGGCCGAGGCTGGTGGCCTCATTGGGGTCGGCCTTGAGCGCCTCGTCGGTGAGGGCCTGCATCTGCGCGCTCCACTGCTTGTCCGCAGCGAAGTACAGGGCCTGGGCCCACAGACCGAGCAGCTCGGGCGCGCGGCCGGCGGCGCGCACCGCGTGCTCGTAGGCCATGGCGGATTTGCCGGCGTCGCCGTTGCCCATGTAGATGCGGCCCAGGTAGTACCAGGCCTCGGCGGAATCCGGGTTGTCTTTGACCGCCTGTTCCAGGCGCGCGATCATCTGGTCGATGCTCGGCCGATCCTGCATGGCGGCCAGATCCTGGCTGGCGCCCCAGTGCCAGTACAGGGCGAAGGTCAGGCCCGGCAGTGCCAGGGCGATCAACAGCGGCAGGGCCTTGCCCAGCAGACGGCCGCGGCCAGTGCCGGCGCCTTCGGTGTCGGCCAGCAGCTCACGCGCGGCCTCGGCCTGGCCGGCGTCGAACTGCTCGACCGTCAGCGTGCCGGCCTCGCGCTGAGCGGTGAGTTCGGCCAGGCGCTCCTGGTACAGGGCGACGTTGAGGGCGGTGCGGTCTTCCTCGGCCTGGGCGCGACGGCCACGCAGCACGGGAATCAGCAGGAAAGCCGTGCCGACCAGCAGCAGCAGGCCGACGGCGAGCCAGAATTCGATCATCAGTCTTGGGTATCCCGGGTTTCTTTCAGCAGAGCGTCCAGGCGCTCGCGTTCGGCGGCGCTCAGGGCCACCTGTGCCGGCGCCTGCTTCACCTTGCGGCGGCGCAACACCAGCACGCAGAGCGCGATGGCGCCCAGGCCCAGCAGGCCGAAGGGGCCATACCAGAGCAGCCAGGTGCGGCTGTCCAGCGGCGGCTTGTACATCACGAAATCGCCATAGCGCATGACCAGGAAATCGACGATCTCCTTGTCGCTCCTGCCCTCCTCCAGCATGCGGAAGATCTCGCGGCGCAGGTCGGTGGCGATCGGCGCATTGGAGTCGGCGATGTTCTGGTTCTGGCACTTCGGGCACCGCAGCTCTTCGGTGAGACCGCGGAAGCGCTCGCGCTCGACCTCGTCCTTGAACTGGTAGGTGTCGATGGCGGCGCGGGCGGCGCCGACCAGGCTCAGCCCCAGCAGGCAGGCGATCAGCAGGCGCTTCACGGCTTTTCCTCCTGCAGGGCTTGGTATCGCGGCGCCAGCTCCTTGCGCCAGACGTTCTCGTCGATGGCGCCGACGTACTTGTGGCGGATGATACCCTGGGCGTCGATCAGGAAGGTCTCCGGCGCGCCGTACACGCCCAGGTTGATGCCCAGCGAGCCCTGCGGGTCGGCGACATTGACTTGGTACGGGTCGAGGTAGTCCTTCAGCCACTTGCGCGCGGCCGCGCTGTCGTCCTTGTAGTTGACCCCGTGGATCACCACGCCGGCCTCGGCAAGGCGATTGAGCATCTGGTGCTCGGCCTTGCAGGTCGGGCACCAGGTGGCCCAGACGTTGACCAGCGCCGGACCCTTGAGGTCCTTCTCGGTGATCAGGCGCTGCTCGTTCTTCAGGTCCGGCAGGCTGAAGGCCGGCAGCGGCTTGTCGATCAGCGCCGAGGGCAGTTCCTGCGGGTTGAGGAACAGGCCGCGGTAGAGGAACACCGCCATGGCCAGGAACAGCGCCAGCGGCAACAGCAGGATCAGACGTTTCATGCAGTCGCCTCCGGCATGCCCAGCACATCGCGCACGCGACTCCGCACCTTGACCCGATAGCGCGGATCGAAGGCCGCCAGCAGGCCGCCGAGGCCCATCATTAGGCCGCCCAGCCAGATCCAGCGCACGTAGGGCTTGATGTGCACACGCACGGCCCAGGCGCCATTTTCCAGCGGCTCGCCGAGGGCGACGTAGAGGTCGCGAGTCAGCCCGGCGTCGATGCCGGCCTCGGTCATAGGCATCTGCTGCACGGTGTACAGGCGCTTCTCCGGATGCAGCACGGCGACTTCCTCGCCATCCTGCAGCACGCGCACGGTGCCCTTGTCCGAGGTGAAGTTGGGGCCCTCGAAGTGCTTGGCACCCTCGAATACAAACACATAGCCACCCAGCTCCAGGGACTCGCCCGGCGCCAGGCGCAGGTCACGCTCGGCGCTGCCGTGGCTGACCAGCACCACGCCGATGGCGCACACGGCGATGCCCAGGTGTGCCAGCTGCATGCCCCAGTAGCTGCTGGAGAGGCTACGGATGCCCTTCAGCAGGCCCTTGTGGCGGCACTTGTCGAGCAGGTCGCGCACACCGGCCAGCAACACCCAGAAGGCCAGCAGGAATACCGCCAGCACGCTCCAGTGGAAGTCACCGAACAGCCAGCTGGCGAGGAAGCCGAGCACCACGCTGCCGACCAGTACCGGGGTGAGCATGCCGATCAGCCATTGCGCCGGGGTGTCCTTCCAGCGCACCAGCACGCCGACGGCCATCACCAGCATCAGCAGCGCCATCAGCGGCACGAACAGGGCGTTGAAGTACGGCGGCCCGACCGACAGCTTGGCGCCGGACAGCGCATCCAGCACCAGCGGGTAGAGGGTGCCGAGCAGAATCATCGAGGCCGCCACCACCAGCACCAGGTTGTTGGCCAGCAGCAGGGTCTCGCGCGACCACAGGGCGAAGCCGACCTGGCTCTTGACCACCGGCGCGCGCACGGCGAACAGCGCCAGCGAACCGCCGACCACCACCAGCAGGAAGATCAGGATGAACACACCGCGCGCCGGGTCGTTGGCGAAGGCATGCACCGAGGTCAGCACGCCGGAACGGACCAGGAAGGTGCCGAGCAGGCTCAGGGAGAAGGCGGCGATGGCCAGCAGCACGGTCCAGCTCTTGAATACGCCACGCTTCTCGGTCACCGCCAGCGAGTGGATCAGCGCGGTGCCGACCAGCCAGGGCATGAACGAGGCGTTCTCCACCGGGTCCCAGAACCACCAGCCGCCCCAACCCAATTCGTAGTAGGCCCACCAGGAGCCCAGGGCGATGCCGATGCCGAGGAAGGCCCAGGCAACGATAGTCCAGGGCCGCGACCAGCGCGCCCAGGCGGCGTCCAGCTTGCCGCCGAGCAGCGCGGCGATGGCGAAGGCGAAGGCCACCGAGAAGCCGACGTAGCCCATGTACAGCATCGGCGGATGGACGATCAGGCCGAAGTCCTGCAGCAGCGGGTTGAGGTCGCGGCCGTTGAGCGGCGCATCCGGCAGCAGGCGCTCGAAGGGGTTGGAGGTGATGATCAGGAACAGCAGGAAACCGACGCTGATCATGCCCATCACGGCCAGCACGCGAGCCAGCATCACGTCCGGCAGCTGGCGCGAGAAGATCGCCACGGCGAAGGTCCAGCCGCCGAGGATCAGCGCCCACAGCAGCAGCGAGCCCTCGTGGGCGCCCCACACAGCGCTGAACTTGTAGTACCAGGGCAAGGCGCTGTTGGAGTTGTTGGCCACGTAGGCCACGGAGAAGTCGTCGGCCATGAAGGCCCAGGTCAGGCAGGCGAAAGCGAACGCCAGCATGGTGAACTGGCCCCAGGCCGCCGGCTGCGCCAGGCCCATCCACTGGCGGTCGCCGAGCCAGGCGCCGATCAGCGGCAGGATAGCCTGCACCAGGGCCAGGCACAGGGCGAGGATCAGGGCCACATGGCCCAGCTCGGGAATCATCAGCGCGGCGTTCATTGCTTGGCCTCGCCGTCGGCCGGCAGCTTGCCGCTGTCCTTCAGGGCCTTGGTGACTTCCGGCGGCATGTAGTTCTCGTCGTGCTTGGCCAGCACCTCATCGGCCACCAGCACGCCGTCGGCGCCCAGCTTACCGAGGGCGACTATGCCCTGCTCCTCGCGGAACAAGTCCGGCAGGATGCCGCGGTAGCGGATGGTCACGCTCTTGGCGAAGTCGGTGACCACGAATTCGACGTCCAGCGAATCGGCGGAACGCTTGACCGAACCCTTGGCGACCATGCCACCGGCGCGGATGCGGGTGTCCTGCGGCGCTTCGCCGTTGGCGATCTGGGTCGGGGTGTAGAACAGGTTGATGTTCTCCTGCAGCGCGCTAAGGGCCAGGCCTACCGCGGCGGAAACGCCGACGAGGATGGCCAGGACGATGTACAGGCGTTTCTTGCGGACCGCGTTCACTGTTGTTTCTCCCGGCGCAAACGGCGCGCCTCGTCTTGCAGGTAACGCCGGCGGGCCAGGATCGGCAGCGCGACGTTGAGGGCCAGCACCGCCAGGCTGATGCCGTAGGCCGACCACACGTAGGCGCCATGGTGGCCCATGGCAAGGAATTCGCTGAAGGAGGCGAAGCTCATGCCCTGCCCTCCACCAGACGGCCGATCTCGGCCTTCACCCAGCTACTGCGGGCCTCGCGCTTGAGCACTTCGGTGCGCATGCGATAGAGCAGCACGGCGCCGAGGAAGCAGTAGAAGCCGAGCACGCAGAGCAGCAACGGCAGCCACATCTCCATGCTCATGCTGGCCTTGCCGGTGACCTTGAAGGTGGCCGGCTGGTGCAGGGTGTTCCACCACTCCACGGACTTCTGGATGATCGGGATGTTCACCGCGCCGACCAGCGCCAGCACCGCGCAGGCCTTGGCCGCGCTGTCGCGGTTGGAGATGGCGTTGCCCAGGGCGATGACGCCGAAGTAGAGGAACAGCAGGATCAGCATCGAAGTCAGGCGCGCGTCCCAGATCCAGTAGGTACCCCAGGTCGGCTTGCCCCAGATGGCGCCGGTGACCAGCGCGACGAAGCACAACCAGGCGCCGATCGGCGCGGCCTGCTGCAGGGCCACGTCGGCCAGCTTCATCTTCCACACCAGGCCGACCAGGCCGGCCACCGCCATCATCAGGTAGCAGGACTGGGCGAGGAACGCCGCCGGCACGTGGATGTAGATGATCCGGTAGCTGTTACCCTGGTACTTCTCCGGCGGCGCGAAGGCCAGGCCCCAGACGATGCCGACGGCCAGCAGCACGACGGCAGCCGCGGCCAGCCACGGCAGCCAGCGGCCGCTGCGCTCATAGAACCACTTGGGCGAACCCCATTGATGGAACCAAGTCCACTTCATCTTCACGGTGACTCTTTAGTTATTCGCCGACGCTGATTCGCAGTCCGGCGCCGATTGCAAAGGGTGTCAGGGTGACCGCCAGGGCGGTCAGGCTGGCCAGCCACAACAGGTGGCCGGCCGCCGGCAATCCTTGCAGGGCCGCCTGCAGCGCCCCGGTGCCGAGAATCAGCACCGGGATGTACAGCGGCAGAATCAACAGCGCCAGCAGCAGCCCGCCGCGCTTGAGGCCGACGGTCAGCGCCGCCCCCACCGCGCCGAGCAGGCTCAGCACCGGGGTACCGAGCAGCAGCGATGCCAGCAGCACCGGCAGGCAGCGCCCGGGCAAACCGAGCATCAGGGCCAGCAGCGGCGCCAGCAGCACCAGGGCCAACCCCGAGAACAGCCAGTGTGCCAGCACCTTGGCCAGGACCAGAAGGGGCAGCGGGTGCGACGAAAGGACCCACTGCTCCAGCGAGCCGTCCTCGAAATCACTGCGGAAGAGCCCGTCCAGCGAGAGCAGAACGGCCAATAGCGCCGCTACCCAGATCAGCCCGGGCGACAAGGTCTGTAACAGATTGGTCTCGGGACCCACGGCCAGCGGGAACAGGGCAATGACGATGGCGAAGAACACCAGCGGGTTGGCCAGCTCGGCCGGGCGGCGGAACAGCAGGCGGGCTTCACGCGACAGCAGCAGGAAGAAGACGTTGTTCATGCGCTGCGCCGCCCCAGATCCAGTTCGCGATAGCCGGATGGCTTCTCGCTCAGGCTGTGGTGGGTGGTCAGCACCACCAGGCCGCCCTGCTCGCAGTGTCGGGCCAGGTGCGCCTCTAGCTGCGCCACGCCCTGTTTATCCAGGGCGGTGAAGGGCTCGTCGAGAATCCACAGCGGCGGCGCGTCCAGGTACAACCGGGCCAGGGCCACGCGGCGCTGCTGGCCGGCGGACAGGGTGTGGCAGGGAACGTCTTCGAAGCCGCGCAGACCGACCGTTTCCAGCGCCTGCCAGATGGCATCGCGCGCAGCTGGTTGGTGCAAGGCGCAGAGCCAGGCGAGGTTCTCTTCGGCGGTGAGCAGGCCCTTGATGCCGGCCGCGTGGCCGATCCACAGCAGGCTGCGCCCCAGTTCGCCATGCTGGCTGGCCAGCGGCTTGCCGTTCAGCAGCACTTCACCGGAGATCGGCTGCATCAGCCCGGCCAGCAGGCGCAGCAGGCTGGTCTTGCCACTGCCGTTGGGACCAGACACCTGCAACAAGGTGCCGCCGGCGAGGTCCAACTCCAGGTGCTCGAACAGCAGACGCCAGTCCCGCTCGCAGGCGAGGGCAACGGCTTGGAGTCGTGGACTGATCACTGCATGGCATCCCGGAGGGGTTCAAGTCAGAGGGGGGCTGGCCGCTATACTGTGGCAAGTTGACCGTACAGCCAGCCCGAAACGGCCGGCATTATACATGCCGGGCTTTACCCTCCGAAGCCGGCTTTTTGACAGGGTGTGACCCGGCCATGGCAGAAATCAGCAGTCCTCGCCCGCTTCCCGCGACGTCGCCGGTCGTCCGCCCCGCCACGCCCAGCGCCGCCGATCTGGCGGTGAAGCTGTTGCAACCCCTGGAAGGTATGCTGGCCGCCGGCGAAACCGCCAAGGCCGAGGTGCTGGCAGCCAAAGAGGTGGCGCAGAGCTTCCAGCTGCTGCTCAAGCTGACCCTGAACGGCGGCAAGCAGACCACGCTCGAGGCCAGCAGCCCACGTCCATTGGCCCAGGGCACCACGCTGGCCGTCACCGCGCTATCCGAGACTCGTCTGGCCGTGGCCCTGCAGGGCGGCGACACGCGCCTGCTGACCAGCCTGGACCTGGAACAGTTGCCGGTCGGCACCTTGCTGCAGGGCAAGGTCGAGTCCCGTGAGCAGATCGCCCAGCTCAAGACCCAGCAGGCGCTCTACCGGGTGGTGGTCAATCTGCTCAACACCTCGCTGTCCGGCAGCAAGCTGAGCGTGGAAACCCCACTGCCGCTGCCCATCGGCAGCCTGCTCACCGCCCAGGTGCAGGGCAGCCAGGCGCTCAACTTCCTGCCGCTGAGCGGGCGCCTGGACCAGTTGGTGCTGGGCCAGCAACTGGCCGCTCAGCAGAGCCGCCAGGGTTCGCTCGAAGGCCTGTTCAAGGGCCTGCAGGGCATGGCCCAGCAGGACGGCCTGCCGACCGAGCTGCGCACCAGCATCGACAAGCTGCTCGGCATGCTGCCGGACGGCAAGCAGCTGGGCAGCGCCGAAGGCCTGGCTAAGGCCATGGAGCAGAGCGGCGTGTTTCTCGAGGCCAAGTTGCTCAGCGGGCAGACCCAGAACCTGCCGCAGGACCTCAAGGCCAGCCTGCTGCGCCTGGTCGCCCAGTTGCTGCCGACGCTACCGGGCGGCGCGTCACTGCCTGCCGCCAGCGCCGGCGGTGCAATGGCTCAAGCCATGCCCGCCTTCGTGCGTAACGCCCTCGGCGCGCTCGGCCAGGTCGGCCTGCGCCAGCAGGCCATGAGCTTCCCCCTGCCCTCGCGCCTGTTGCAGTCGATGGACGAGGAAGCCGATCTCGAGGCCCTGCTCAAGCTGGCCGCTGCCGCCGTGTCGCGCCTGCAGACTCACCAGCTGTCGAGCCTGGCGCAGTCCCAGGTAACGCCCGAAGGCAACCTGCTGACCACCTGGCAGCTGGAGCTACCAATGCGCAACCAGCACGACGTGGTGCCGCTGCAGGTCAAGCTGCAGCGCGAGGAGCCGGGCAACACCGGCAACAAGAAGGAGCAGAAGGAAACGCTGTGGCGCATCGACCTGGCCTTCGATCTCGACCCGTTGGGCCCGCTGCAGGTGCAGGCGCAGCTGCTGCGCGGCAGCCTGTCTAGCCAGCTGTGGGCCGAGCGCGCGGATACCGCCCAGCTGATCGATCAGGAGCTGGACAATCTGCGCCAGCGCCTGCTCGGCGCCGGCCTGGAAGTCGGCGAGCTGAGCTGTCGCCAGGGCATGCCACCACAAGGCCCGAAGACCAATCTGGAACAGCGCTGGGTGGATGAAACCGCATGAAGCAGGATAAAGCCCCGCGCCAGGCCATCGCCCTCTCCTACGACGGCAGCAACGCGCCCAGCCTCACCGCCAAGGGCGACGACGAGCTGGCCGAGGCGATCCTGGCCATCGCCCGCGAGTACGAAGTACCGATCTACGAGAATGCCGAACTGGTGCGCCTGCTGGCGCGCCTGGAGCTGGGCGACGCGATTCCCGAGCCGCTGTACCGCACCATCGCCGAGATCATCGCCTTCGCCTGGTACCTCAAGGGCAAGCGTCCGGCCGGCTTCGTCGAGGATCCGGCGGAGCGCGATGTCACTCCGCAGTCTGACCGGCCGCTGTTGGCGGCTCCCCAGCGATAAAGGCGAACAGCTCACCCTCCTGCCCCCGGCCCTGGGGGAAATCCAGCAGCTGCCAGGCAAAGTAGCCGGAACGGAAGTAATAGACCTGCTGGAAGCCCCAGCCCACGGCCAGGCGCGCGGCCTCGGCACTCTCCGGGCAGACCTCGCTGTCGCAGTACAGGACGATGGGCATGCTGCGCGGCCAGTCCGGCCCGGACAGCTCGGCGAAGCGCTGGTCCAGCTGCAGATGCAGCGCCCCGTGCACATGCCCCCAGCCCCATTCGCGGGCCGGACGCACATCGATGAACAGCACGCCGAACTCGTAGAGCTGGCGTGCCTGCACGGCATTCACCGTGGTGGCGCCGCGAACCTCCAGCGGCGCCTCGCTGGCACCCACACTCGGCACGACCAGGCACAACAGCAACAACAATGCAGAACGCATGGCGGCCTCCTCGGGAAGTCAGCTCCATGTATTCAGCTTAGGCAGAGGGATGTCGCGCGCTTGGAACGGTTAGCGCCGCGAGATGGGAAAGTCAGAACCGAAGGATGTAAGGGAGAGGCTCAAGAACGCTGCTTTGGCGCCTTGTGCAAGCGACTGACCAGCTCGGCCTCGGCCTGGGTCAGGCCGCAGGAATGGGTCAGGTCATCGACGCTGGCGCCCATCCCCACCAGGCGGGCGGCCTGGGTGAAGGACAGGCTGGAAGGATCGCGTTGCTCCATCTGGTTCAGCTTGTCCGGCAGCGGCGCCACCACGCGGCGCAGCTCATGCAGCTCCTCGCCCATGCGGATGCTGCCGGTGAGGTAGGCATCCAGGCGGCGGGACAGTTCTTTCACGCGTTGATCGCGGACAGCGTCGCGCTCCTTCTGCAGCTCCGCCTGCTGGCGCAGCTTCAGCGACAGCTGATAGCAGAAGACGGCAAGCAGCACGCTGAACACGCCGAGCACGGCCACCGCGATCTCCAGCATGGGTCAGATGCTCTCCAGCTCGGACCACTCTTCCTCGCTCATCATCTTGTCCAGTTCGACCAGGATGAGCAGCTCGCCGTTCTTGTTGCACACGCCCTGGATGAACTTGGCCGACTCCTCGTTGCCCACGTTCGGCGCGGTCTCGACTTCCGATTGGCGCAGGTAGACGACCTCGGCGACGCTGTCGACCAGGATGCCGACCACCTGCTTGTCCGCCTCGATGATGACGATACGGGTGTTGTCGGTGACCGGCGCCGGCGACAGGCCGAAGCGCTGGCGGGTGTCGATCACGGTGACCACGTTGCCGCGCAGGTTGATGATGCCCAGTACGTAGGTCGGGGCACCTGGAACCGGAGCGATCTCGGTGTAGCGCAGCACTTCCTGCACCTGCATCACGTTGATGCCGTAGGTCTCGTTATCCAGGCGGAAGGTCACCCACTGCAGAATCGGATCTTCGGAACCTTGCGCTGACGATTTCTTCATGTCCCTAGCCTCGGTCAAGTTCGCGGGTGTGCCCGCTTGTCGTTAACTATAGAGCCCCGCACGGAACGGGGCGTTGCATTCAATTCGTGCGGATCGCTCCGTTGCGCGTGGCGCCGCTGGCGATCAGCTCGGCCAGGGCCGAGACATCCAGCAGCGCGCACATGTGCTCGATCACCGTACCGGCCAGCCAGGGGCGTTGCGAACGCTGGCTGCGCCATTTGATCTCGCTCGGGTCCAGGCGGATCGAGCGGCTGACCTGGTGTACCGCCAGGCCCCATTCATAGCCCTGTACGGAAATCACGTACTGCAGGCCGTCGCGGAAGTCTTCGCGGTAGCGCTCGGGCATCACCCAGCGCGCCGTGTCCAGCACCTTCAGATTGCAGTCCTGCCCCGGCAGCAGGCCGAGGAACCAGTCCGGCTGACCGAACAGCGGCGTCAGCTCGGTGCCCGCCAGCGGGTGAATGGTGCCCAGGCATACCAGCGGCACGGCCAGCGTCAGACCGGCTACGTCGAACAACAGGCATTCGAAGGGCTCTTCCGCCCAGCTCGGCCGCCCCTCCAGGCTCGGCGCGGCGGCCGGCGCTGGCGCCTGCGCCACCTGCACTTCAACTTCCGGCTCGGCCGGTGCCACAGACACCTCGATGACCGGCGGCACTTCCGGCATGCGCAGCTCGATGGTCGGCAGCACCTGCGGCTTGGCTTCCGCCAGGGCCAGCGACCTGGCCAGTACCGGCTTGGCCTCCACGCGACGAGCATCGCGCACCTGTTCCTCGAGCACGGCGGCCTCGAACTCGTCGAAACTCAGCTCCTGTTCCAGCTCGACAGCCGCGTCCTGCAGCAGCGCATCCAGGTAGGACTGCAGGGCCTGCTGTGGGCGAGTGGCGGTGGCGGCGGTACGGCTCATAGGGAGTTCCACGAAATAGGTCTTACAGACTATCGGCAGGGCTGGCCGATCACTTGAACCGGTCTGATCAGCATAGCCTGCTCCGTCAGGCTACCTGACTGGCCGGTTGCCCCGCCAGCAGGTGCTTGAGCAGCGCGCGATAGGCGATGACGCCACGGCTGTTGTTGTCGAACTGGGAGGGCGTCTGCCCTGCCCGGCTGGCGTCGCGCAGACGCGTATCCACCGGCACGTAGGCCTGCCACAGGTGCTCCGGATAGGAGTTGCGCAGCACCCGCAGGGTATTCAGCGAAGCCTGGGTGCGGCGGTCGAACAGGGTCGGCACGATGGTGTAGGGCAGCGGCTGCTTACGCGAGCGATTGATCATGGCCAGGGTGCTGACCATACGCTCCAGCCCTTTCACGGCGAGGAACTCGGTCTGCACCGGAATCACCAGCTGCTGGCTCGCGGCCAGCGCATTGACCATCAGCACGCCGAGCAGCGGCGGGCTGTCGATAATGGCGTGGTCGAACTTTTCCCACAGCTGCGCCAGGCTCTTGGCGACCACCAGGCCCAAGCCGTTCTGCCCCGGCGACTGGCGCTCCAGGGTGGCCAGCGCGGTGCTGGAAGGCAGCAGGGAAATGTTCTCGTGGCTGGTCGGCAGCAGCAGGCGCGCCGGCAGGCCGTCCGGCACCGTGCCCTGCTGCAGGAACAGATCGAAGCTGCTGTGCTCCAGGCTATCCGGATCATGGCCGAAATAGCTGGTCATCGAACCATGCGGGTCGAGATCGACCACCACCACGCGCTTGCCGGCATCGGCCAGCAGGCCCGCCAGAGCGATGGAGGTGGTGGTCTTGCCGACTCCACCTTTTTGATTGGCTATTGCCCAGACTTTCATCTTCTTCGTCCTCCCGGCCTGGCCGTCCCCCTGCCGAGAACTGGATGACGCCTCAGGGTGCGGGCGTCGGAATATTGGCGGAACCGCTCACCGGTGCCGCCTGTGGCTGTGCCGGTGCAGGTTGCGTGCCAGCCCGTCTCAGGGCGGCATCGGGCTTGGCATGGCCGCTGCCCACACCACTGACGCTGCGGCGCACATCCAGGTTGCGCGAGATCACCAGTACCACGCGACGATTGCGTGAACGCCCCTCGTCAGTGGCATTGTCGGCCACCGGCTGGAATTCGCCATAGCCGACCGCCGCCAGACGTCCGGGATTGACTCCGTCCATCGCCAGCATCCGCACTATGCTGGCCGCCCGCGCCGTGGAAAGTTCCCAGTTGCTGGGGTACTGGGCGGTGCTGATCGGCAGATTGTCGGTGAAGCCTTCGACGTGGATCGGGTTCTCGTAGGGCGCGAGGATCTTCGCCACCTTCTCGATCAGGGTGAAGGCCATTTCGTTGGGCACCGCATCGCCGCTGGGGAACAGCAGGCTGGAATTCAGCTCGATCTCCACCCATAACTCGTTGCCGCGCACGGTCAGCTGCTCGGAGGCGATCAGGTCGCCGAAGGCATCGCGCATACTGCTGGCGATCTTCTGCAGCGGATCGCTGGGGTCTTCGCTGGAGGTGCTGCTATTGGGATTGTCCTCGATCATCGAGCGATCGGGCTCGGTGGTCCGCGGCTTCTCCTCACCGATGGGAATCGGCTTGATCGCCCGCTCCGGCTCGCTGAATACGCCGACCAGGCTTTCCGAGAGCACCTTGTACTTGCCTTCGTTGATCGAGGAAATCGAGTACATCACCACGAAGAAGGCGAACAGCAGGGTGATGAAGTCCGCGTAGGACACCAGCCAGCGCTCGTGATTCTCGTGTTCCTCGTGGTGGCGCCGCCGGGCCATGTCGGTCCCCTACCCCCGTCAGTCCATGAAGCCTTGCAGCTTCAACTCGATGGAGCGCGGATTCTCGCCCTCAGCGATGGAGAGGATGCCCTCCAGGAGCATTTCGCGGTAACGCGACTGACGCGCCGCAATCGACTTGAGCTTGTTGCCAATCGGCAACAGCAACAGGTTGGCGAAGGCCACGCCGTAGATGGTGGCGACGAACGCCACGGCGATGCCGGCGCCCAGCTTGCTCGGGTCGGCCAGGTTGCCCATGACATGAATCAGGCCCATCACCGCACCGATGATGCCGATGGTCGGCGCATAGCCGCCCATGCTCTCGAACACCTTGGCCGCCTGGATATCGCGTCCTTCCTGGGTGTACAGATCGACCTCGAGGATGCTGCGGATGGCTTCCGGCTCGGCGCCATCCACCAGCAACTGCAGGCCCTTGCGGGCATAGGGATCGGGCTCCGCATCGGCGACCGGTTCGAGGCCGAGCAGCCCTTCCTTGCGCGCCACCATGCTCCAGCCGACCACACTGGCAATGCCGCCGGCCAGGTCGACGCGCGGCGGGAAGACGATCCAGCGCAGGATGATCAGGGAACGCTTGAACACGCTCATCGGTGCCTGCAGAAACGCCGCGCCAAGGGTGCCGCCGATCACGATCAGCGCAGCCGGGCCGTTGAGCAGCGCCCCGGCATGGCCGCCTTCCAGGTAGTTGCCGCCCAGGATGGCGACGAACGCCAGGATGATCCCGATAAGGCTCAGTACATCCATCAGATACAGGCCTCGGCCAGGTGCCGGCCGATATCGTCCAGCCCGTACACGGCGTCGGCCAGATTGGCCTTCACCACCGCCATGGGCATGCCATAGATCACGCAGCTGGCTTCGTCCTGGGCCCACACCTGGCTGCCGCCCTGCTTGAGCAGGCGCGCGCCTTCGCGGCCATCGGCGCCCATGCCGGTGAGCACCACGGCCAGCACCTTGTCGCTGAACGACTTGGCGGCGGAGCCGAAGGTGATGTCGACGCAGGGCTTGTAGTTCAGGCGCTCGTCACCCGGGAGAATACGCACCGAGCCGCGCGGGTCGACCATCATCTGCTTGCCGCCGGGAGCCAGCAGGGCGAGGCCAGGGCGCAGCAGATCGCCGTCCTCGGCTTCCTTGACGGTAATCCGGCACAGCTTGTCCAGACGCTCGGCAAAAGCCTTGGTGAAGGCCGCCGGCATGTGCTGGATCAACACGATGGGCGCCGGAAAGTTGGCCGGCAGCTGGGTCAGCACCCGCTGCAGGGCGACCGGGCCGCCGGTGGACGTGCCGATGGCGACCAGCTTGTAGGATTTACGCTTTGGGGCGCCACTGGGCGCCGCCGGTGCGGGAGCTGTGCTAGGCCGGCTGGCGGCCGGAGCAGGCGCGGCAGTCGCCGGGCGCGCCGAGGCGCTGGACGTGCTGCTGGCAGGAGCAGCGCTGGGCGTCGCGCTGAAGGTGCTGTAGCGGCGGTTGCTGCGAGCGATGGTATGCACCTTCTCGCACAACATGGCCTTGACCTTCTCGGGGTTGCGCGAGATGTCCTCGAAGTTCTTCGGCAGGTAGTCGACCGCACCGGCATCCAGCGCATCGAGGGTAACGCGGGCGCCCTCGTGGGTCAGCGAGGAGAACATCAGTACCGGCGTCGGACAGCGCTGCATGATGTTCCGCACGGCCGTGATGCCGTCCATCATCGGCATCTCGTAGTCCATGGTGATCACGTCCGGCTTCAGTGCCAGGGCCTGATCGATGGCCTCGCGGCCGTTGGTGGCGGTACCGACCACCTGGATATCGGGGTCGGCGGAGAGAATCTCCGAGACCCGGCGGCGGAAGAAGCCGGAATCATCCACCACCAGGACCTTGACTGCCATAAACACTCCAGAGCGACTGGCCGGGCCAGCCGTGATCAATCAGATGCGACGTGCGTAGCGCTTGAGCATGCTCGGCACGTCGAGGATCAGGGCGATGCGCCCGTCGCCGGTAATGGTAGCGCCAGACATGCCGGGCGTGCCCTGCAGCATCTTGCCGAGCGGCTTGATCACCACCTCTTCCTGGCCCACCAGCTGATCGACCACGAAGCCGATGCGCTGGCTGCCCACGGTAAGGATCACCACATGCCCCTCACGCTGCTCCTCGCTGGATGCGCCATTGACTAGCCAGCGCTTGAGGTAGAACAGCGGCAGCGCCTTGTCGCGCACTATCACCACTTCCTGACCGTCCACCACGTTGGTGCGCGACAGGTCGAGGTGGAAGATCTCATTGACGTTGACCAGCGGGAAGGCGAAGGCCTGGTTGGCCAACATCACCATCAGGGTCGGCATGATCGCCAGGGTCAGCGGCACCTTGATGATGATCTTCGAGCCCTGGCCCTTGGCCGAGTGCACGTTGATGATGCCGTTGAGCTGGGAGATCTTGGTCTTCACCACGTCCATGCCCACGCCACGGCCGGACACGTCGGAAATCTCGGTCTTGGTCGAGAAGCCCGGGGCGAAGATCAGGTTGTAGCACTCGGTCTCGCTCAGGCGGTCGGCTGCGTCCTTGTCCAGCAGGCCCTTCTCCACCGCCTTGGCGCGGAGAATTTCCGGGTCCATGCCTTTGCCGTCGTCGGAGATCGACAACAGGATGTGGTCACCTTCCTGTTCGGCGGAGAGTACCACTCGCCCACCGCGCGCCTTGCCTGCGGCTTCGCGCTCCTCCGGCCCCTCGATGCCGTGGTCGACGGCGTTGCGCACCAAGTGGACCAGCGGGTCGGCCAGGGCCTCGACCAAGTTCTTGTCGAGGTCGGTCTCTTCGCCGATCAGCTCCAGGTTGATCTCTTTCTTCAGGTTGCGCGCCAGATCGCGGACCAGGCGCGGGAAGCGCCCGAATACCTTCTTGATCGGCTGCATGCGGGTCTTCATCACCGAGGTCTGCAGATCGGCGGTGACCACGTCGAGGTTGGACACGGCCTTGGCCATGGCCTCGTCGCCGCTGTTCAGACCCAGGCGCACCAGGCGGTTACGCACCAGCACCAGTTCGCCGACCATGTTCATGATCTCGTCCAGGCGCGCGGTATCGACCCGCACCGTGGTTTCCGCCTCGCTGGCGGCACCGGCTGGCGCACCACCTGCGGCAGCTGCTGCTGGCGCCGGCGCCGCAGCGGCGGCCTTGACCGGCTCGGGCTTGGCCGTCGGTTTGGCGGCAGGCTTGGCCGGTTCGGCCTTCTTCGGCTCAGCCTTCTTGGCGGCCGGGGCAGCGGCGGCAGGCTTGGCAGCGGGCGCGGCGCCCTCGTCGGGGCCGGTGAACTTGCCCTTGCCATGCAACTGATCGAGCAGTGCTTCGAATTCGTCGTCAGTGATCTCGTCGCCCCCTGCAGCTGCGGGGGCGGCGGCTACCGGCTTGGGCGTAGGCGTCGGCTCTTCGGCGGAGAACTTGCCCTTGCCGTGCAACTGGTCGAGCAGCGCTTCGAATTCGTCGTCGGTGATCTCGTCACCGCCGGCTGCCGGCGCGGGAGCGGCAGGCTTAACCGAAACGGCAGGAACCTCATCCGCAGCGAATTTGCCCTTGCCATGCAACTGGTCGAGCAGCGCTTCGAATTCGTCGTCGGTGATTTCGTCGCCGCCGGCCGCCGGCGCAGGCGCTTCCGCCGGCTGATCGCCGATGGCATCCAAGAGCTGTTCAAACTCGCTGTCGGAGATGTCTTCAGCGGCGGCCGCTTCCGGCTCCGGTTCGGCCACGGCGGCCAGTTCGTCGGCGCTCTCCGGCTCGGCCAGGCGCGACAGCGCGGCCAGCAGCTCGGGAGTCGCGGGAGTCACCTCAGTACGCTCGCGCACCTGGCTGAACATCTCGTTGACCGAGTCCAGCGCCTGCAGCACCACATCCATCAGTTCGGCGGTAACGCGACGCTCACCCTTGCGCAGGATGTCGAACACGTTCTCCGCAATGTGGCAGCACTCCACCAGCTCGTTCAGCTGGAGGAAGCCCGCGCCACCCTTGACGGTGTGGAAACCACGGAAAATCGCATTGAGCAGGTCCATGTCATCGGGTCGGCTTTCCAGCTCGACCAGTTGTTCGGACAGCAACTCAAGAATTTCGCCGGCCTCTACCAGGAAGTCCTGGAGGATTTCTTCATCGGCGTCGAAGCTCATCGGTGCGCTCCAAAGGCTCTGTTAGAGCCTTAAAATCCAAGGCTGGACAGCAGATCGTCGACGTCGTCCTGACTGGACGCCACGTCCTCACGCTTATCGGCATGAATCTGCGGACCTTCACCCTTGGAAGGCTCTTTTTGTTGTTCTTGCTCGGCGCGGAGCACGGCATGGTCGTGTTCGATGCCGGCGAAACGGTCGACATGGCTGGCCATCAGCACCAGCTTGAGCAGATTGCTTTCCACTTCGGTGACCAGTTGGGTCACCCGCTTGATCACTTGCCCGGTGAGGTCCTGGAAGTCCTGCGCCAGCAGGATGTCGTTCAGGTGGCCGGACAGTTTCTGGCTGTCGCGCTCGCTGCGGGCGAGGTACAGCTCGATGCGTTTGGCCAGGTCACGGAAGGCGTCGGCGCCCATCTCGCGGCGCATGAACTTGCCCCACTCGGCCGACAGGCTCTGCGCCTCGTCGCCCAGGTCGTTGACCAGCGGCGCGCTCTGCTCGACCAGATCCATGGTGCGGTTGGCCGCCTTCTCGGTCATTTTGACCACGTAGGACAGACGCTCGGTGGCATCGGAGATCTGCGAGATTTCCTGGGCGCCCGGCATGTGCGGGTCGATCTGGAAATTGACTATCGCGTTGTGCAGCTCGCGGGTGAGCTTGCCGACTTCCTGGTACAGGCCGTGATCGCGCGCCTTGCTCAACTCGTGGATCAGCTGTACCGCTTCGCCGAAGCGACCCTTCTCAAGGCTGTCGACGAGTTGGGTAGCATGTGTCTTCAGGGTCGATTCGAGTTCGCCCAGGGTTGAATCATCGTGTGCCATAGCGCCCTCGCGGCGGACATCAGCCGTTAACCCGTTCGAAGATCTTCTCGATCTTCTCCTTAAGCACCTGGGCGGTGAACGGCTTGACCACATAGCCGTTCACACCGGCCTGGGCGGCCTCGATGATCTGCTCGCGCTTGGCTTCCGCAGTCACCATCAGTACCGGCAGGGTCTTCAGGCGGTCGTCGGCGCGCACCGCGCGCAACAGGTCGATGCCGGTCATGCCGGGCATGTTCCAGTCAGTCACCAGGAAGTCGAAGCTGCCGCTCTGCAGCATGGGCAGAGCGGTGTTGCCGTCGTCGGCCTCCGCGGTGTTGGTGAACCCCAGATCACGCAGGAGGTTCTTGATGATCCGTCGCATCGTCGAAAAATCGTCAACGATGAGGATTTTCATGTTCTTGTCCAAGTCGACCTCCGTACAGTCCTAAACGCCTCCGGCAGCCCGGTAGCGTCGCAAATCATGAAACCGGCTCGCCGTCAGCTGGCCCGCCACTCGCCCAGCCTGGACCGCAAACGCGCGGCGCACTGGCTGTGCAACTGGCTGACCCGGGATTCGCTGACCCCCAGGACTTCGCCGATTTCCTTCAAATTCAATTCTTCGTCGTAGTACAGCGACAGCACCAGGCGCTCGCGCTCCGGCAGGTTGGCGATGGCATCGGCCAGGGCCGCCTGGAAGCGTTCATCTTCCAGACCATGCAAGGGCCCTCCGTGACTGCTGCTGACATCCTCGTGCAGACCGCCGCTCTCGCCGTCCTGAACCAGGTCGTCGAAGCTGAACAGGCGACTGCCCAGAGTGTCGCCAAGGATGCCGTAGTAATCCTCGAGACTCAATTGGAGTTCGGCCGCAACCTCTTGATCTTTAGCGTCTCTTCCGGTGCGCGCCTCGATTGCACGAATCGCGTCGCTGACCATGCGGGTATTGCGGTGTACCGAACGCGGCGCCCAGTCGCCCTTGCGCACCTCGTCCAGCATGGCGCCGCGGATGCGGATGCCGGCGTAGGTTTCGAAGCTGGCGCCCTTGCTGCCGTCGTATTTTTTCGAAGCTTCCAGTAGACCGATCATGCCCGCCTGGATCAGGTCGTCGACCTGCACACTGGCCGGCAAGCGTGCCAGCAGGTGATAGGCGATGCGCTTGACCAGGGGCGCGTAGCGCTCGATCAATTGGTGCTGGGAATCCTGCGCCTGCGCCTTGTTGTACATGCGTAGTCCACTGGCTGCTGTCATACGGCCGTACCCGCGATCGGTTGCTGCACCAGACGCTCGACGAAGAACTCCAGATGGCCGCGCGGGTTGGCCGGCAGCGGCCAGGTGTCGACTTTCTGGGCGATCGCCTTGAACGCCAGTGCGCATTTCGAGCGCGGGAAGGCTTCGTATACCGCGCGCTGCTTCTGCACGGCCTTGCGTACGGACTCGTCATAGGGCACTGCCCCGACGTATTGCAAAGCCACATCGAGAAAACGGTCGGTTACCTTGGTCAGCTTAGCAAACAGATTGCGCCCTTCCTGCGGCGTATGGGCCATGTTGGCCAGCACGCGGAAGCGGCTCATGCCGTAGTCGCGATTGAGCAGCTTGATCAGCGCATAGGCGTCGGTGATCGAAGTCGGCTCGTCGCAGACCACCACGATGACTTCCTGCGCCGCGCGCACGAAGCTGACCACGCCGTCGCCGATGCCGGCGGCGGTGTCGATGACTAGGACATCGAGGTTGTCGCTGATGTCGCTGAAGGCCTGGATCAGGCCGGCATGCTGCACCGGCGACAACTGCACCATGCTCTGCGTGCCCGAGGCGGCCGGCACGATGCGCACGCCGCCGGGACCCTGGATCAGCACATCTTTGAGATCGCACTCGCCGGCGATCACGTCGGCCAGGGTGCGCTTGGCGGTCAGGCCGAGCAGGACGTCGACGTTGGCCAGGCCCAGGTCGGCGTCCATCAGCATGACCCGGCGACCGAGGTCGGCCAGCGCCAGCGACAGATTCACCGACACATTGGTCTTGCCGACACCGCCCTTGCCGCCTGTGACTGCGATCACCTGTACGGGATGCATACTACCCATGTTCTTCTCTTACCTTGACTTGCCTGGACTGGGCTGGTCGGGCAACCACACCGACCCTTTCCTAACACTAGAACGCCTTGCACGCTGCCGCCTGCCTTATCCCACGCGGCGCGCCGGGTGGTGGTACAGGCCGGCGAACATATCCGCCATGGCCTCCTCGCTTGGATCTTCGGCGGTCTGCAGGCTCACGGCGCGACTCACCAGCTGATGGCTGCGCGGCACCTGCAGATCGTCCGGAATCTTCGGCCCATCTGCCAGATAGGCTACCGGTAGATGCTGGCTGATAGCCAGCCCCAGAACTTCACCCAGGTTGGCGGCTTCATCGACCTTGCTCAGGATGCACCCGGCCAGGCCGCACTGCTTGTAGCTGTGATAGGCGGCCTTGAGCACCTGAGCCTGGCTGGTAGCGGCCAGCACCAGATAGTTTTTCGATTTGACCCCACGCGCGGCCAGACTCTCCAACTGCAGACGCAGAGCCGGATCATTGCCTGGCAGGCCGGCGGTATCGATCAGCACCACTTTCTTGCGCGCCAGCGGGGCCAGGGCCTGAACCAGGGACTGGCCCGGGTCGACCTGGGTCACCGGTACGTTGAGGATGCGACCGAGGGTCTTGATCTGCTCCTGGGCGCCGATGCGGAAGCTGTCCATGCTGACCAGGGCGATGCTCTGCGGGCCGTATTTCAGCACGTAGCGCGCCGCCATCTTGGCCAGGGTGGTGGTCTTGCCCATGCCGGCCGGGCCGACCAGGGCGATCACACCGCCCTCTTCCAGCGGCTCCACTTCGGGCGTCTTGATCGCATGAGCCAGGTGGGCCAGCAGCATGCGCCAGGCCTGACGCGGCTCGGCGACTTTGGCCACGCGCTCCAGCAGGGCCTTGGACAGCTCGGCGGACAGGCCCATGCGCTGCAGGCGGCGCCACAGGTTGGCCTGTTGCGGCTTGCGATTCTGCAGCTGGCCCCAGGCGATGGAGCCCAGCTGTACTTCGATCAGCTCGCGCAGGCCGTGCAGCTCGAAGCGCATGGCATCCAGGGCGCGCTGATCCACCGCAGCGGCAGCCGGCTTGATTGCGGGCTGTGCGGCGGCCACCGGGCGCTGAGCCTTGACGGCGGTGGCCGGCAGCTCCGGGGCGACCAGCGATTCGTTGGCGAACAGCTGGCGGTCCTTGCGCTCGTCGGCCACGGCGCGAATGGTCAGCTCGGCCTGGGCATTGGCGATCTTCGCCTGAGTCTTGCGCAGCTCGGCTTCCAGCGCCGGGTTGGCCTGACGTGCCGGAGCGGTCGGCTGGTAGTCCAGGGCAGCGGTCAGCTCCACGCCACCGGCCACACGGCGATTGCCGATGATGGAGGCATCGGCGCCCAGCTCATCACGCACCAGTTTCATGGCGGTACGCATATCGGCGGCGAAGAAGCGTTTGACTTGCATGGCTTAGAACCCTCAGTTCTGGCCGACCGTAGCAACGATCGTGACCTGCTTGTTATCCGGTATTTCTTGGTAGGCCAGTACGTGCATGGCCGGTACGGCGAGCCGCGCGAATCGCGAGAGCATCGCCCGGACCGGACCGGCTACCAGCAGGATCACCGGTTTGCCGAGCATTTCCTGGCGCTGCGCCGCTTCCACCAGGGAGCGTTGCAGCTTCTCGGCCATGCCGGGCTCGAGGAGGATGCCATCCTCGGAGCCCTGACCGGCCTTCTGCAGGCTATTGAGCAATAACTGTTCCAACCTGGGTTCTAGAGTGATCACAGGCAGCTCCGGCTCTAGTCCCACAATGCTTTGCACGATTGCGCGGGAAAGCGCGACGCGAACCGCGGCCACCATCGCGGCGGGATCTTGACTCTTGCCGGCCACGTTGGAGATGGCCTCGGCGATGCTGCGGATGTCGCGCACCGGCACCTGCTCCTGCAGCAGGGTCTGCAGTACTTTGAGCAGGGTCGACAGCGAGACCATGCCCGGCACCAGCTCCTCGGCCAGCTTCGGCGAGCTCTTGGCCAGCAGCTGCATCAATTGCTGGACCTCTTCGTGGCCGAGCAGTTCATGGGCATGCTTGTGCAGCACCTGGTTGAGGTGGGTGGCGACCACGGTGCTGGCGTCCACCACCGTGTAGCCGAGCGACTGCGCCTGGTCGCGCTGGGTCGGGTCGATCCACACCGCTTCCAGGCCGAACGCCGGATCCTTGGCGGCGATACCGTTGAGGGTGCCGAACACCTGGCCGGGGTTGATCGCCAGCTCGCGCTCCGGATACACCTCGGCCTCGGCCACGCTGACGCCCATCAGGGTCAAACGGTAGGCGTTGGGCAACAAGTCAAGATTGTCGCGGATATGCACGGATGGCATCAGGAAGCCCATTTCCTGGGACAGCTTCTTGCGCACGCCCTTGATCCGCGCCAGCAGCTGGCCACCCTGGTTGCGGTCGACCAGCGGAATCAGGCGGTAACCCACTTCCAGGCCGACCATGTCCACCGGGGTCACGTCGTCCCAGCCCAGCTCCTTGACCTCCTGGGCCTTCTGCGCCGGCAGCAGCTCCTGCTGGCGCTGGACTTCCTTGACCGCGTCCTCCTTGGTCTTGCGCTGCTTGTGCGCGATCCAGTAGGCCGCACCGGCGGCCACCAGGCCGAGGCTGATGAAGGAAAAGTGCGGCATGCCCGGTACCAGGCCCATGGCGATCATGATCGCCGACGACACGGCCAAAGCCTTGGGCGAGGCGAACATCTGCCGGCTGACCTGGGCGCCCATGTCTTCCGAGGTCGAAACGCGGGTCACCATGATCGCGGCGGCGGTGGACAGCAGCAGAGACGGGATCTGCGCCACCAGGCCGTCACCGATGGTCAGCAGGGTGTAGATGCGCCCGGCCTCGGCAAAAGCCAGGTCGTGCTGCAGCACACCGATGGCCATGCCACCGATCAGGTTGATGAAGAGGATCAGCAGGCCGGCGACGGCATCGCCACGAACGAACTTCGAGGCACCGTCCATCGAACCGTAGAAGTCGGCCTCCTGGGCCACCTCGACGCGGCGCTTCTTGGCCTCGGCCTGGTCGATCAGGCCGGCGTTGAGGTCGGCGTCGATGGCCATCTGCTTGCCGGGCATGGCATCGAGGGTGAAACGTGCGCTCACCTCGGAGATGCGCCCGGCGCCCTTGGTGACCACCACGAAGTTGATGATCATCAAGATGGCGAACACCACGGCACCGACCACGTAGTTGCCGCCAATTACCACCTCGCCGAAGGCCTGGATCACCTTGCCCGCGGCATCGTGGCCCTCCTGGCCGTGCAACAGCACCACCCGCGTGGAGGCGACGTTCAGCGCCAGGCGCAACAGGGTCGCGGCCAGCAGCACCGTGGGGAATACGGCGAAGTCCAGCGGCCGCAGGGAGTAGATGGCCACCAGCAGAACCACGATGGACAGGGCGATGCTGAAGGTGAACAGCACGTCGAGCAGGAACGGCGGAATCGGCAGCATGACCATGGCGAGCATGACCAGCAGCAGCAGCGGAATGCCCAGATTGCCGTGGCGCAACCCCGCCAGGTTGCTGCGTACATCACCGATGAGTTGCGCCCGATCCACTGCCACTTGATTACCCCAGCCAGTTCAATCTTTTGACGCGAAGAAGCGCCGTGGCGAGGTTAGAGCAAGAAGTCGGCCAGTTTCCTCAAGGCCTTGAAACGCAACGTATTCGAGGGAAACCCGGGGCGTAGGTCATGGGTCACATGCAGTTCAGACATCCGAGGAAGAACCCATGAAAAAGTGCCTTATCGCCGCCCTGCTCGGCTTAACCAGCGTGGCCCAGGCCGCACCGCTGACGGTCCAGCTCAATGCCGTGGACGCCAATGGCGTCGGCCAGCCGCTCGGCACCGTCAAGGTCGAACAGAGTCTCTACGGCCTGGTGTTCAGCCCTGCCCTTTCGGGCCTTGAGCCTGGCCTGCACGGCTTCCACCTGCATGCCAAACCGGACTGCAAACCCGCCGAGAAGGACGGCCAGGCCTCCGCCGCCGAGGCGGCGGGCGGCCACTGGGACCCGGACGGCAGCGCGCGTCACGGCAGCCCCTGGGAGGACGACGCCCACCGCGGCGACCTGCCGCCGCTGTATGTGGACGCCAGCGGCAAGGCCGGGCAGCCGGTACTGGCGCCACGTCTGAAGAGCCTGGACGAGCTCAAGGGCCATGCCCTGATGATCCACGCCGGAGGCGACAACCATGCCGACCATCCCAAGCCACTGGGTGGTGGCGGCGCACGGGTGGCCTGTGGCGTGATCGAGTGACACGTCACTCGTCGCGACGTAGGTCCGGCGGGATGGGCAGATTCGACAGCGGCGCCGGACGCTTGCCCTTGCCGGAGCGGAACTGCTTGAGCTGGTAGACGTAGGCCAGTACCTGAGCCACCGCCAGGTACAGGCCCGCGGGGATCTCCTGGTCCACTTCGGTGGAGTAGAACACCGCCCGCGCCAGGGCCGGCGATTCGAGCAGGGTAACCTTGTGCTCCTGGGCAATCTCGCGAATCTTCAGCGCCAGGAAGTCGCCACCCTTGGCCAGCAGCATCGGCGCATTGCCCTTGGCCGGGTCGTACTTCAGCGCCACGGCGAAGTGGGTCGGGTTGGTGATCACCACGTCGGCCTCGGGCACCTGCTGCATCATCCGCCGCTCGGCCATCTGCCGCTGCAACTGGCGGATCTTCGACTTGACCTCGGGCTTGCCCTCGCTGTCCTTGTATTCGTCGCGGACCTCCTGCTTGGTCATCATCAGCTTCTGCTTGGTGTCCCAGAGCTGGAACGGCACGTCCACGGCGGCAATCAGGATCAGCCCGCAGGCCATCCACAGCAGACTCCAGCCGGTCACCTGCATGGCATGCAGGATCGCCGACTCGACCGACTCGTTGGCGATGGCCAGCAGGTCGTCCTGGTCCGACTTGAGCACCGCCAGGGCCACCATCAGGATGATCACGAACTTGGCCAGGGCCTTGAGCAGCTCCACCAGGGCCTTGGTGGAGAACATGCGCTTGAGCCCTTCCAGTGGGTTCATCCGGCTGAACTTGGGCTGCAGCGCCTCGGCGGAGAACAGCCAGCCGCCCAGGGCAACGGGGCCGACGATGGAAGCGATGAGCATGACCACGAAGAACGGCTGCAGGGCCAGCAGCGCCTCCATACCAGTGGCCAGCAGATAGCGAGCCATGGAACCGTCATCCAGCAGTACCTCGCGCGGCAGGGAGAAGTTGCCGCGCATCATGTCCAGCATCGACTGGCCCATGTCGGCGCCATAGATCAACAGCGCTGCGGCGCCGCCGAAAGTCACCGCCAGGGTACTGAGCTCCTTGGAGCGGGCTATCTGGCCTTTCTTGCGCGCCTCTTCCAGGCGCTTACTGGTGGGTTCCTCGCTCTTGTCCGCGCCGCTTTCGCTCTCAGCCATCGCAGAGCCTCCTCAGCGCACGCGCGCGACTTCGCGCAGTTGTTGCAGGGCCTCGCTGGTAAACACCTGGAAATGCGCGAGGAAGTCGGAGATACCCAGCCAGAAGATGAACAGGCCGAGTACCAGGGTGAGCGGGAAGCCGATGGAGAAGATGTTCAGCTGCGGCGCGGCGCGGGTCATAACGCCGAAGGCCAGGTTGATGATCAGCAGCGCGGTGACCACCGGCAGCGCCATCAGCAGGCCGGCCGCAATCACCCAGGTCAACTTGCCGGCCATCGTCCAGTAGTGATCCAGCAGCAAGCCTTCGCCCACTGGCAGGGTGACGAAGCTTTCCCCCAGCACCTCGAACACCACCAGGTGGCCGTTCATGGCCAGGAACAGCAGGGTCACCAGCATCAGCAGAAACTGCCCCAGCACCGGCACCGACACGCCGTTGGCCGGATCGACCATGGAGGCGAAGCCCAGGCCCATCTGCATGGCAATGATCTGCCCGGCCACGGTGAACAGGTGGAAATACAACTGCAGGACGAACCCGAACATCACCCCGACCAGCACCTGCTCGCCGATCAGCAGCATGGACTGCAGGCTCACGGCGTCCACCTGCGGCATCGGCGGCAGGTTCGGCGCCAGCACCAGGCAGATCGCCAGAGACAGGTACAGGCGCACCCGCATCGGCACCAACTGGGTGCCGATCACCGGCATGACCATCAGCATGGAGGCGATGCGGAACAGCGGCAGGAGGTACTGGCCCACCCAGCCGCCGATCTGCATGTTGGTCAGCTCGAGCATCAGCCGATCAACAGCGGGATGTTCTGTATCAGCGTCTGGGTGTACTCCATTAGCTCGCGCACCAGCCAGGGGCCGGCCCACATCAGCGTCAGCAGCATCACCAGCAGGCGCGGAACGAAGCTCAGGGTCTGTTCGTTGATCTGGGTGGCGGCCTGGAACATGGCCACCAGCAGGCCCACCAGCAGGCTCGGCAGCACCAGCAGGCCGACGATCAGGGCGGTCAGCCAGAGCGACTCGCGAAACAGGTCGACGGCGACTTCGGGGGTCATCTGCGCGTCCTCTATAACGTGCCGAAACTGCCGGCCAGGGTGCCCATGATCAGCGCCCAGCCATCGATCAGAACGAACAGCATGATCTTAAACGGCAGTGAAATGATCAGCGGCGACAGCATCATCATACCCATGGCCATGAGGATGCTCGCCACCACCATGTCGATGATCAGGAACGGGATGAAGATCATGAAACCGATCTGGAACGCGGTCTTCAGCTCGGAGGTGACGAAGGCCGGGATCAGGATGGTCAGCGGCGCCTGCTCCGGCGAGGCGATGTCGGTGCGCTTGGACAGACGCACGAACAGCTCCAGGTCCGAGGCACGGGTCTGCGCCAGCATGAACTCCTTGATCGGCACCTCGGCCTTGGCGATGGCCTGCTGGGCCGGCAGCTGCTCGTTGAGATAGGGCTGCAAGGCGTCCTGGTTAATCTTGTCGAACACCGGCGCCATGATGAACATGGTCAGGAACAGGGCCAGGCCGATGAGGATCTGGTTCGACGGTGTCTGCTGCAGGCCCAGGGCCTGACGCAGGATGGAAAACACGATGATGATCCGGGTGAAGCTGGTCATCAGCATGACGAATGCCGGGATGAAGCTCAGCGCCGTCATGATCAGCAGGATCTGCAGGCTGACCGAATACTCCTGCTGCCCTTCGGCGTTGGTGCTCAGGGTGATGGCGGGAATCGACAGCGGATCGTCGGCACCGAACGCCAGAGGCGCGGCGATGACCAGCAACAGCGTCAGCAGAATGCGCCAGGCGCTCATTCCTTGTGGTCCTTCTGGTCCTTGCCGAGCAGCTCCATCAGGCGCTGGGCGAATTCGGGCGTGGCGGGCTCGGCAGCTTCGAGGCTTACCGGCTCCTTGAGCACGTGCAGCGGCGTGATGCGTCCGGCAGTGAGACCGAGCAGCACCTGCTCACCGCCCACCTGTACCAGCAGCAGGCGGTCGCGCGGGCCCAGGGCCTGGCTGGCCACCAACTTGATCGCCTGATTGCCACGCGGGCCGATCTGCTGCACCCGGCGCATCACCCAGGCCAGGGCGAAGATCAGGCCGATCACCAGCAACAGGCCGAGCAGCAGCTGCGCCAGCTGGCTGCCGATGTCGCTGCTGGCCATCGGTGTGGTCACCGCCTTGGCGACCGGTTCGGCGGCCAGCGCCGTCAAGGGCGCCAGCAGGAAGAGGCTGCAGAGTGCGCGCATCATCGCCTCAGCGCAGCTTCTTGATGCGTTCGCTGGGGCTGATCACATCGGTCAGGCGAATGCCGAACTTCTCGTTGACCACCACTACTTCGCCGTGGGCAATCAGGGTGCCGTTGACCAGCACGTCCAGCGGCTCGCCGGCCAGACGGTCCAGCTCCACCACCGAGCCCTGATTGAGCTGCAGCAGGTTGCGGATGGAAATCTCGGTGCTGCCCACTTCCATGGAGATGGACACCGGGATATCGAGGATCACGTCCAGGTTCGGCCCGTCCAGCGACACCGGCCCGTTGCCCGGCTTGGGCGCGGCACCGAACTCTTCCATCGCCATGCGCGGCGCGGCCGGAGCCGCGGCGCCAGCACCCTGGTTCATCAGCGCGTCGATGTCGGCCTGGCCGGCGTCATCACCGGCTTCGGCGAGGGCTGCGGCCCACTCGTCGGCCAGGGCCTGCTCTTCTGGGCTGGTGCCTTCGTTTTCGTCTGCCATCGCTCTACCTCGGCTGGCTGTTTATCTGAGGGTCAGTCGAGCCGACAGCGCGACTGACCGGAATATGGACCCTGGGCCCCTACGCGTCAGCGCAGGCGCTCCACGGGCTCGAGAATCTGCAAAGCAAGGTTGCCCTTGTGGGCACCCAGCTTGACCTTAAAGGCAGGCACGCCATTGGCGCGCATGATCATCTGTTCCGGCAGCTCCACCGGAATCACGTCTCCGGGCTGCATGTGCAAGATGTCGCGCAGCTTGAGTTCGCGGCGCGCCAGGGTGGCTCCGAGCGGCACGCTGACGTCGAGGATGTCCTCGCGCAGGGCCTTGATCCAGCGCTCGTCCTGATCGTCGACATCGGACTGGAAACCGGCGTCGAGCATCTCGCGGATCGGCTCGATCATCGAATAGGGCATGGTGATGTGCAGATCGCCGCCACCGCCGTCCAGCTCGATATGGAAGGTGGAGACCACCACCACTTCACTGGGACTGACGATATTGGCCAGGGCCGGGTTCACTTCCGAGTTCATGTACTCGAAGTTGACGTCCATCACCGCGTGCCAGGCTTCCTTGAGATCGACGAAGGCCTGATCGATGACCATGCGCACCACGCGCAGCTCGGTCGGAGTGAATTCGCGGCCCTCGATCTTGGCGTGGCGGCCGTCGCCGCCGAAGAAGTTGTCCACCAGCTTGAACACCAGCTTGGCGTCGAGGATGAACAAGGCGGTGCCGCGCAGCGGCTTCATCTTCACCAGGTTGAGGCTGGTCGGCACGTACAGCGAGTGCACGTATTCACCGAACTTCATCACCTGCACCCCGCCCACCGCCACATCGGCGGAGCGGCGCAGCAGGTTGAACATGCTGATGCGGGTGTAGCGGGCGAAGCGCTCGTTGATCATCTCCAGGGTCGGCATGCGTCCGCGGACGATGCGATCCTGGCTGGTCAGGTCGTAATTCTTGACACTGCCGGGGTCGGCATCGGCCTCGGTCTCGACCAGGCCATCGTCGACGCCATGCAGCAGCGCGTCGATCTCATCCTGTGACAGCAGGTCTTGTACGGCCATGCGGGGCTCCTGCTACTGCAGCACGATGTTGGTGAACAGTACCTGTTCGACCACGGTTTTACCGGTTTCTTTCTGCGCCACTTCCTGCACCACGGCGGTCGCCTGGTTGCGCAACATTTCCTTGCCGACCGGCGTCATCAGCGCGCCGAAGTCCTGGCCGGAGAACAGCATCACCAGGCGGTTGCGGATCAGCGGCATGTGGACTTTGAGGGCGTCCAGCTCGGCCTGGTTGCGCGCCATCAGCGCGACGCTGACCTGCATGTAGCGCGCCCGGCCCTGATGCTTGTAGTTGGCGATGAAGGCCGGAGCGATGCTCTCGTACAGCGCCGGCTGCTTGACCGGGGCCGCGCTTTCGCTGGTTTCCTCGGCCGGCTTGTCTTCTTCTGCGCCCTTGTCCTTGCCGAGCAGGAACCAGGTCGCGCCCACGGACACCCCAACCGCCAGCAGCAATGCCACCACGATCAGGATGATGAGTTTGAGCTTGCCCTTGCCGCCGGCCTTTTCGCCGCCTTCGGCTGCCGGGGGTTTGGGAGCTGGTTTCTTTGCCATGCCAAAAATCCGTCACTATTCAGTGTTTTGTCCCTGGTCAAGGGCTTAGGAGCAAGTGTTATGCCATCTTGTAAACAAGATAGCCGCTATCGCCCCGCCCGACACAGGCAGCCGATATACCAAGGCAACGACCGCCTGTCACCCGAAAACGACTGCGCCCGGTGCTTTATCGGCACCGGGCGCAGGATATTGCGGGGCTTGGCGAAGCGTCAGGCGTAGTAGTCCACCAGGCCACGCGGCGCGGCAGAAGACTGGCCGCGCAGTTCGCTGACACCGGTCAGCACCTCTTCATCGCCGCCGCCCATGCCACGACCGCCGGAATGCCTACGCCCTTCCTCTCCGCCGCCTTGGGAACTACGGGCCATGGACTGGTCGGAGACATTGACGTCCAGCTGGTTCATGCCCTGCTGGGCGAACAATTCGCGCAGACGATGGACCTGGCCTTCCAGCTGATCACGCACGCTGGCGTTGGCGCTGATGAAGGTGACCTGGGCAGCCTGGTCCTTGTTCAACTCGATGCGCACTTCCATGCGTCCCAGCTCGGCGGGGTCGAGCTGGATCTCGGCAGACTTGAGGTTCTGGCTGGACAACCACATCACCTTGTCGACCACCGCCTCGCTCATTCCGGGATGGTTCACCTGCACCGGCTGACCGGGCACCAGCGGCAGGCGCTGCACGTTGTTCTGCTGGTTGATGGCCTGGCTCAAGGCGCTGAGCTTGCTGGCGAAGGCCTCGGCACGCGCCTCGGCCTGGCCTTCGCGAACGCTGGACAGGGAGCTGTCCAGCCCTTCGCCGAGCAGCTCGCCCTCCAGCCCCTCCGTCGATGTCTCCTCGCTGGGCACGGCCTCGCCGGAGAAGGCGGCCAGGGCATTGGCGAAGCCCTGGCTGGCATTGGCCGACTTCTCGGCGGCTACCGCTCCCGGGCTCAGCTGTTGCTGTGCGGCAGCCTTCTCCTGCGCGCCCACCTCAAGCGCCAGCTTCACCGCCGGCAGGCTGTTGAGCATGTCCAGCTCGGGATCGTGACTGGCCTCGGTCATGGTCGCCGGCGCGGCGCTAGCCACGGTCGGCGTGGTTGCCTGCAACAGAGTATCGCCATCCTCGACCGGAACCTCGCCTTCGGCAGCCAGCGGATCGACCGTCTCAGCCGCCGGCAGCTGACCGGTCATGGCCATCAGCAGCAACGGATCGACGCCCTCCTCGCTGCCCTCGGCCGACTCCTCCGGCAAGGCATTGCCGCTTTCGGCAACGACCGGCTGTTCGGCGGCAGGCTCCGCCGTCGCCTCGTCTGCCGGCTTGGCCTCGGCAGAGCGCTCCTCGGCGGCCTTGGCATTGGCCTCCTTGCGCTCTGCGGCCTTGCTCTGACGCTCCTTGGCGTAGACCTCGGCGAAGCTGGAGGCCTCGTTGTTGCGGGGCTCAGGCGCAGTGGCCGGGGCCTTGGCCGCAGGTGTCTTCGGCCGCACTTCGGGCGCGGACTGAAGGAGAAAGTCGGGTGCAACGGACATGGGTACTCTCCGTTAGTGAGGGATCGTACCGGGGATAGAGCAAGGGCCGGGCCAACTTTGCCCGACGCACTCAGCGATAGCGTTGGCGCTCGGACTTGAGCAGGATGCGCACGATGGCAAACTCGCGACCGATCTGCTCGATCAGCGCCGGCGCCTCGTCCAGCCGCTCGCGGCGGGCGGCCTCTTCTAGGTTCTTGCACAGGCCGGCCAGCAGCGTGGCGCCCATGTTGCTGCAGCTGCCCTTGAAGCTGTGGGCGGCCAGGCGCAGGGCCTGGGCGTCTTGGGCGGCCATGGCCTCATGGATATGGCGCTGGCGCTCCTCCGAGTCGAGCAGGAAGGTATCCAGCAGCACGGGGTATTCCTCCCCCATGACATCCAGCAGGGAAGCCAGCACGCTCTGATCGAGATGGGAATCGGACACCAGCTCACTCCATGATCGGGAAGGACCGATTATGCCTGAGCCGCCCAGCGAAACTCCACGATGGCGCCACGCCCGTCGGGCGACCACTGGCACTGGTCGGCCAGTTGGCAGATCAGGCGCAGGCCACGCCCGCTGAGGCTGTCGCAGTCGCGCTGGCGATCCAGGGCACGGCTGACATCGAAACCGGCGCCGCTGTCCTGCACATGGATGCGCAGGCAGCCACCACCGGCCTCCGGCAACAGCTCCAGATCGAAGCGCACGAAGCCCTCCTGCAGCGTCAGCAGGCGCTGGCTGCGCTCACGGTAGTACTGGGCGAAGCCCTGGGCATCGGATTTGAGCTTGGAGTCCAGGCCCAGCACCCCGTGCTCCAGGGCATTGGAATACAACTCGGCCATCACCGTGTACAGCGCACCGCCCTGGGCACGCAGGCCGCGCACCTCCATCAGCAACTGGAGCAGGAACGGCAGTGGGTTGAAGCGCTTGAGCGCCTCGGCGCGGAATTCGAAGCTGGCCGACCAGTCCAGCGGGCTGCTCTGACCGCTGTCGGAGAAGGCCAGTGGCGGGCGACTCAGGACGGAGTCGTCGACCATGCTCAGCTCGATCATGCTGACGTCGTCCTGGGCCTCGCCACGGAACGCCGTCAGCGCCCGCTGGATCTCGTCGAACAGGCGCTCCGGCGCGTGACCGCTGGCGAACACCTGCAACAGGCGCTCCTCGCCGAACAGCTGCTCGCTAGCGTCGCGGGTCTCCAGCACACCGTCGGAGAGCAGGAAGATGCGATCACCGGGCTGCAGCGGATGAACCTCGTAGGCCTCGTTGAAGGACGCCGGGTCCAGCACGCCCAGCGGCAGGTGGCGCGACACCAGCGGCACCCGCTCGCCACTGCTGACGCGCAGCAGGTGGCCGTCCGGCAGGCCGCCATTCCACACCTCCACCACCCGGCGCTGGAAACTCAGGTTGAGCATGGTGGCGCAGCAGAACACCCCGACCGGCAGGATGCGCTTGAGCTTGGCATTCATCTCGCGAAGGATTTCCGCCATGGAAAAGCCCTTGGCGGTCATGCCATAGAACACCTCGGATAGGGGCATGGCCCCGATGGCCGCCGGCAGGCCGTGGCCGGTGAAGTCGCCGAGCAGCACATGCATGCCTCCGGAGGGCTTGAACGCGGCCAGCAGCAGGTCGCCATTGAACAGGGCGAAGGGCGATTGCAGGTAGCGGATGTTCGCCGCGCTGAGGCAACCGGAGTGGGCCACCTTGTCGAACACCGCCTTGGCCACTCGCTGCTCGGTGAGCAGGTGCTCGTTGTGCTTGGCGATCAGGTCGCGCTGTTCCAGCACCGTCTTCTGCAGGCGGCGCAGACGATCCATGGCGCTAATCTTGGCCTGCAGGATGACCTGGTTATAGGGCTTGGCGAGGAAGTCGTCACCGACCTCCAGGCAGCGCACCAGCGCTTCGCTCTCGGTCAATGAGGTGAGGAAGATGATCGGCACCAGCGCCTCGCCGGCCAGCCCCTTGATCCGCCGTGCCGCCTCGAAGCCGTCCATCACCGGCATCAACGCATCCATCAGCACCAGATGCGGCCTCTCCTGTTCGAACAGACCGACCGCCTCCAAGCCGTTGCTGGCGGTGAGCACGCGATGCCCCTGACGGCTGACGATGGTGGACAGCAGCATCCTGTCCGCTGCGCTGTCCTCGGCGATCAGGATGGACAGGCGGTTGGGCATGGCGGTCAGCCAATCTGGAACAGCTGTTCGAAGTTGGAGATCGAGAGGATCTTGCGCACGTCCGGATTGCAGTTCACCAGGCTGATCCGCGCATGGTCGCCGCCGGCGTGGTCACGCAGCAGCAGGAGCATGCCCAGGGCCGAGCTGTCCAGGTAGGTGGCGCCCTTGAGGTCCACCACGTAGCGCTTGGGAGTCGCGCTCACCCGCTCATAGGCATCGCGGAATTCCTGGTGCGCAGAGAAATCGAAGCGTCCCTGGATGTGAATGGTCAGCTCCTGCCCGTCGCCCGAAGGTAGCGCGGTGATGGCCATGTAGCACTCCTTGTTGATTCTTATGCAAAGAGAAGATGTAGCACCCGCAAGTGACGGCGGCAACCGCGCGTCAATTCTGCTCGCGTTGCGGCAGGCGTTGCGACAGCTCGTCGAGCAGCTTCTGCTCGCGCTTGTCCTCGGCCGCACGCGCCTCGTCCAGGTAGCGTTGGACGAGCTTACGCAGACCTTCCACCCGCGTATAGCGCTGCTGCCAGGCGGTCCTGGCCTTGTTGAGGTTCTGCCGGTGCCAGTTGATGCTCTGCAGCTGCTGGCCGATGGCGGTTTCCAGCTGGCTGAGGAAACGCTGGTAGTTCATCAGCCATTGCCCGGACACGCCCTTGCTGCCTTCGCTGATCCACTGTTGCTGGTAATCGGCGCGGTAGCGCTCCAGTTCGCCCAGCTGCGCCTCGGCTTTGGCCAGCAGACCCTGCATATGAGCCATCTGCCGGGCCGCTTCGCGCTCGGCGCGCTCGGCCATTTCGACCACCGGCGCCAGGCGCGCGGCGCGGCTGTTGGCCATCTATCAGGCCTGCGCCTGCGGGTTGAACACCTGCGCCAGCTGGCTGACGCTCTCGGCCATGGACTCGCTCTCGCCCAGGCTCTGCTTCAGGTAGCGCGCCATGGCCGGCTGGCGGGCGATGGCCAGATCGGTGTCAGGATCGCCGCCCGGCACGTAGGCGCCGACGCTGATCAGGTCGCGGCTCTGCTGGTAGCGCGACCACAGCTGCTTGAAGCGCTGGGCCTGCTTGAGGTGCTCGGGGCTGACCACCTGGGGCATGACCCGGCTGATCGAGGCCTCGATATCGATGGCCGGATAGTGGCCTTCCTCGGCCAGACGGCGCGACAGCACGAAGTGACCATCGAGCACGCCGCGGGCGGCGTCGGCGATCGGGTCCTGCTGGTCGTCGCCCTCGCTGAGCACGGTGTAGAAGGCGGTGATCGAACCACCGCCCTGCTCCGCGTTGCCGGCCCGCTCCACCAGGCGCGGCAGCTTGGCGAACACCGACGGCGGATAGCCCTTGGTCGCTGGCGGCTCGCCGATGGCCAGCGCGATCTCGCGCTGGGCCTGGGCGAAGCGGGTCAGCGAATCCATCAGCAGCAGGACGTTTTTGCCCTTGTCGCGGAAGTACTCGGCGATGCGTGTGCAGTACATGGCGGCGCGCAGGCGCATCAGCGGCGCATCGTCCGCCGGCGAGGCGACGACCACGGAGCGCTTGATGCCCTCCTCGCCGAGAATCTCGTCGATGAACTCCTTGACCTCGCGGCCCCGCTCGCCGATCAGGCCAACCACGATGATCTCCGCCTCGGTGAAGCGGGTCATCATGCCCAGCAACACGGATTTACCCACGCCGGTACCGGCGAACAGGCCCAGGCGCTGGCCGCGACCGACGGTGAGCAGGCCGTTGATGGAGCGGATGCCGACGTCCAGCGGCACATGGATCGGGTCGCGATTGAGCGGGTTGATGGTCGGGCCGTCCATCGGCACCCAGTCCTCGGCCTTCATCCCGCCCTTGCCATCCAGGGCGCGGCCGGCACCGTCCAGCACCCTGCCGAGCATGGACATGCCCATGGGCAGGCGGCCGGTGTCCGGCAGCGGCACCACGCGGGCACCGGGTGCGATACCGGCCAGGCTGCCGACCGGCATCAGGTAGATCTTGCCGGCGGAGAAGCCCATCACCTCGGCCTCGACCTGCACCGGGTGGTAGCTGTCGTCGTTGATCACCAGGCAGCGGCTGCCCAGCGCGGCGCGCAGACCTTCGGCCTCCAGGGTCAGGCCGACCATGCGCAGCAGGCGGCCTTCCACCACCGGCTGGGTCGGCAACTCCACGGCCTCTTCGTAGCCGGCCATGCGTTTGGCGAAGCTGGTGCGCTCAAGGCGCATCGGGACTCTCCAGATCGACCTGGATATCGGCCTCCGGCGGATTGGTGGCCTGGGCCCGCTGCTGCTCGAACAGCTGCTTGAGGGCCATGGCCATGCGCGTCTCGACGCTGGCGTCGATGCGGCTGTGCTCGCTCTCCACCCGGCAGCCGCCGGGCTGCAGGGAGTCGTCCTCAAGGATGCGCCAGCTCTCCTCGTGGCGCTCGCGCAGGGCCTTCACCAACTCGAAGTCCTGCGGATGAATATGGATACGCACGTTGCTGGCGCCCATGGGCAGCAGCTTCAACGCCTCGCGCAGCACATGGCGGATCTGGCTGGAGTCGCTGGCCAGCTCGCGCTGGATCACCTGGCGGGTCATCTGGCTGACCAGGTTGACCAGAGCCTTCTCCAGTTCCTGGTCCTGCTCGGCGATGGGTGCCATCAGATGGCCCATGAGCTGTTCCAGCTGCGCCAGCTTGCCGGCCAGGGCGGCATCGGCCTCCTGCTTGGCCTTGAGCTGGCCGGCGCGGAAGCCGTCCTTCTCGCCGGTGGCGAAACCTTCGTTGTAGGCGTCCTGACGGATCGCCTCGAGCTCGTCGAGAGTCAGCGGCTTGACGTCCTCGACCGCCACCTCCTCCACCTGAACCTGCTCGGCCTCGACCGCAGGCGCGGGCTCCGGTTCGGGTTCGGGCGGGGTCTCGACTTCCGGGTCGAAGCTGGGTATGGCCCAGCGGTCGAAGCCCGCCACGTCCTTGGCGCGGATCAGCTCGCTCGGGGCATCCTTGGGCGGCACCATGGTTTAGATCATCGCCTCGCCACCGGCACCGCCGAGGACGATCTCGCCGGACTCGGCCATGCGTCGGGCGATGGTGAGGATTTCCTTCTGCGCCGTCTCCACTTCGCTGACGCGCACCGGGCCCTTGGCCTCCAAGTCGTCGCGCAGCAGCTCGGCGGCACGCTTGGACATGTTCTTGAAGACCTTCTCCTTGATGCCTTCGTCGGCGCCCTTGAGGGCCAGCACCAGGATGTCCGAGGACACCTCGCGCAGCAGCGCCTGGATGCCGCGGTCGTCGACGTCGGCCAGGTTGTCGAAGACGAACATCAGGTCCTCGATCTGGCTGGACAGGTCCTCGTCGACCTCGCGGATGGAGTCCATCAGCTGGCCCTCCACCGAGCTGTCGAGGAAGTTCATGATGTCCGCCGCGCGCTTCACGCCGCCCAGGTTGGCGCGGGTGGTGTTGGCGCTGCCGGAGAACTGCTTCTCGAGGATCTGGTTGAGTTCCTTGAGCGCCGCCGGTTGCACGGTGTTGAGCGAGGAAACGCGCAGGATGATGTCCAGGCGCACCTTGTGATCGAAGTGGCTGAGCACCTCGCCGGCCTGATCCGGGTCGAGGTAGGCGACCACGATGGCCTGGATCTGTGGGTGTTCGTAGCGGATCACGTCGGCCACGGCGCGCGGCTCCATCCACTTCAGGCTGTCCAGGCCGCTGGTGCTGCCGCCGAGCAGGATGCGGTCGATCAGGTTGCCGGCCTTGTCCTCGCCCAGCGCTGCGGTGAGCATCTTGCGGATATAGGCGTCGGAGCCAACGCCCAGGCTGGTCTGGTCGCCGACGATATCGACGAACTCGCCCATCACCTGTTCGACCTGCTCGCGCTGCACGTTGCGCATGCCGGCCATGGCCACGCCGACCCGCTGCACTTCCTTCGGCCCGAGGTGACGCAGCACCTGCGCCGCATCCGTCTCGCCGAGGGACAGCAGGAGAATGGCGGCCTTGTCGACCTTGTTCAGCTTGACGGCGGTGCGATTGTCACTCATCGGCGTTGATCCACTCTTTGACTACCTGGGCGACGCGGCCCGGATCTTCCGCCACCAGACTCTTGATGGCGTTCAGTTGTGCATCATAACCCTCGGAGGGGCTTGGCAGCAGGATGCTCTGCGGGCCGCCGAGGCTTACCCGATCGGAGGACAGCTCGCCTTCCAGGCCACCCATGTCGCCCAGCTCCACATCGCCCTCGCGGCCTTCGCCCGCGGCGTTCTTGCCGCCACCGGCGATGTTGTTGAGCACCGGGCGCAAAACGAACCACACCAGAAGGAAGATCAACAGCGCGGGGAAAAGTTGCTTGAGGGCACCCATCCCCATCAGGAACAGCTCGCTCTGATACCAGGGGGTCTCGATGACCTCGCCGAGTTCGGCGGAGAACGGCGCGTTGATCACGCTGACGCTGTCGCCGCGGCTCGCGTCGAAGCCCACCGAGTCCTGCACCAGACGGGTGAAGCGCGCCAGGTCATCGGCACCCCAGGGGCTGCTGGTGGTCTCGCCGGTTTCCGGGTTGATGCTGACCTTGTCGTCCAGCACCACGGCCACCGAGAGGCGCTTGAGGCGGCCCTGCTGCTGCTTGGTGTAGCTGATCGAACGGTCCAGCTCGAAGTTGCGGGTGGACTGCTCGCGCTTGTCCGCCGGATACGGCGCCAGCATCGGCTGGCCGGTGGCCGGGTCCATGATCTGCGCACCGTTGGCATCCAGCAGTGGCTGGCCGGGGGCGACCGGGCCGGCCGGCGCCGGTGCGGCAGCTGCGGCCTGCTCGGGAGCGGACGCGGCACCCGGCGGCTGGTTGCTCAGCGCTCCCGGCACGCCCTGCGGCGGCATACTGCTGGAGCGCTGCTCGTTGACCTGCTGCTCGCTGCGCAGGGCCGGCTGGTCCGGGTTGAACATCTCGGAGGTGGATTCCACCGCGCTGAAATCGACGTCGGCGGAGACCTCGGCCTTGTAGCGGCCGTTGCCCAGCACCGGCTGCAGGATGTTGTGCACGCGCTGGGTGAACAGGGTTTCCATGCGGCGGGTGTAGTCGAACTGCTTGCCGGCCATGGTCAGCTCGGACAGCTCCTGCTGGTCGGACAGCAGGTTGCCCTTCTGGTCGACCACGGTGACCTGGGACTTGGTCAGCTCCGGCACGGAGGTGGCCACCAGGTTGACGATGGCCATCACCTGGCTCGGCTCCAGGCTGCGGCCCGGGTAGAGCTCGACCAGTACCGAAGCGGTCGGTTTGCGCTCGTCGCGGACGAACACCGAGCTTTTCGGAATGGCCAGGTGCACGCGAGCACCCTTGACGTTGTTCAGGCTGGAGATGGTGCGCGCCAGCTCGCCTTCCAGGCCACGGCGATAGCGGGTGGCCTCCATGAACTGGCTGGTACCCAAGCTCTGCTCCTGGTCGAGAATCTCGAAACCGACATTGCCGTCGGCCGGCGCCACGCCGGCGGCGGCCAGCTTCATGCGGGCACGGCCGAGCTCGTCGGACTTGACCAGCAGCGCGCCGGAGTTGGGCTCGACGGTGTAGGCGATATCGGCGGCGTTGAGCACCTCCATCACCTGATTGCTGTCCATGCCGGCCAGGTTGCCCAGCAGCGGCTTGTAGTCCGGCTGTTGCGACCACAGGACCACGGCGAAGCCGATCGCCACGCTGGCAGCCAGGCCGACCAGGAGGCCGAGCTGACGCAGCATGGACATCTCGGAGAGGTTCTCCAGGAAGGCCAGCCCGAACAGCGGCTTCTTCGGCTCGTCGGCGCCAGTGGTGGCGGGTACGTTTGCAGCGACTGCTTCAGCCATGACTCAAATCCGCCCTGTTAAACCGGCATCTGCATGATGTCTTGATAGGCCTGAACCAGCTTGTTACGCACCTGGGTCATGGCCTGGAAGGAAACGCTGGCCTTCTGCGAGGCGATCATCACGTCGGTGATGTCAACACCCGCCTGCCCCATCTCGAAGGCAGTGGCCAGCTGGCCGGAAACCTGCTGGGTCTCGTTCACCTTCTCAACGGCCTGACCGAGCATTTCCGAGAAGCTCGGCATACCCGGCTCCTGCGGGCTGATGGCAGCCGGCTTCTGCTTGGCCATGGCTTCCATCTGCATGGAGCGCATTTCCAACATCAGGCGATTGAATTCGACACCCTGGCTCATGACCTTTCCTCCAGCGGCCGCGGATTTTTGACGCTGCGCGGCCTATGCGGGGGTATCTGCAAGCACAGTGCCAAAAAACAAAGACCCGCACGAGGCGGGCCAAGAGGGGACTTGCTACTGCTCCGCCGGCAAGGCCGGGCGGGGGCGAATGCTTAGCTGGCGTAGAGGTAGGCTTCCACGTCCATGCCGGCATCGCGCATCTGCGCCAGCTTGTAACGCAGGGTCCGCGGGCTGATGCCCAGGCGCTCGGCAGCCTCCTTGCGGCGGCCACGCTCGGCGCGCAGAGTATCGATGATCACCTGGAACTCGCGACGACGCAGATCCTCGCCCAGAGCGCCTGCACCCTCCGTAGCGGGGGTGGGCTCCTCTGTCGGCAGCGGATTGCTGGCCGGCGCTGGAACCGAGGCTCCGGTCGCCGGAGCCAGCGGATTGCCAGTCACCAGCCGCACGGTTGGCGCGACGCTAATCGGCGCCATGCCGATGGGCGCCGTCAGGCACAGGTCATGCGGCTGGATCAGCCCGCCCTGTTGCAGGATCAGCGCCCGCTGGATGGCGTTGTCCAGCTCGCGCACATTGCCCGGCCAGGCATGAGCTACCAGAGCGGCGCGGGCCTGCGGCGAGAGCTGCACGGCGGAGTGATTCATTTTTTTGACGTGCTTGCCGAGCAGGCGCTCGGCCAACGGCAGAATGTCGGCAGGCCGCTCGCGCAGGGAGCGCCAGGCCAGCGGGAAAACCGACAGGCGATAGTAAAGGTCCTCGCGGAAGCGCCCCGCAGCCACTTCCCCGGCCAGGTCGCGGTTGGTGGTGGCCAGCACGCGGATATCCAGGTTGATCGGCTTGCGCGCGCCCACCCGCTCCACTTCCCGTTCCTGCAGCACGCGCAGCAGCTTGGCCTGCAGGCCAAGCGGCATTTCGGAAATCTCGTCGAGGAGAATGGTGCCGCCATCGGCCAGCTCGAACTTGCCCGGCTGGGCGGCGATGGCGCCGGTGAAGGCGCCCTTCTCGTGACCGAACAGAGTGGCCTCGAGCATGTTGTCCGGAATCGCCGCGCAGTTGATGGCGATGAACGGGCCGTTGCCGCGGTTCGACTGCTGGTGGATGTAGCGCGCCAGCACTTCCTTGCCGGTACCGGACTCGCCGGAGATCAGTACGGTGGAGTCGCTCTTGGCCACGCGGGCGGCCAGCTCCAGCAGCTGCCGGCTGGCCGGCTCGCATGCCACCGGGCCATCGCTGTCGCTGGCCGGCAGCCGACCGAGGGCGTGGCGTGCTACCAGCTCCAGCAGGGTACGCGGCTCGAACGGCTTGACCAGGTAATCGGCGGCGCCCTGGCGAATCGCATCCACCGCGCGCTCGACCGCGCCATAGGCCGTCATCAGCAGTACCGGCAGCTGCGGATAGCTGGCGCGGATCAAGCCGAGCAACTGGTGGCCGTCCATGCCGGGCATGTTGACGTCACTGATCACCAGGCTGAAAGCCTCTTCACCCAGCGCCTCGATGGCGTCCTCGGCGCACTCCACGGCGCGGAAATCATGGCCGCCGAGCAGCAGGGTGTCGGCAAGCGCTTCACGCAGTGCGCGGTCGTCTTCGACCAGCAGAACCTTGGCGGTCATGGGCTTACTCCTGAATATCCGGTTGCGCCGCGCTGATCAGCGGCAAGACGAGGGTGGCACAGGTACCGCGACCGACGCGCGAGCGCAGGCGCAGCTCGCCCTGATGGGCGCGCACCACCGCCTGGACCACCGCCAGGCCGAGGCCGGTACCGGTGGTCTTGGTGGTGAAGAAGGGCTCGCCGAGGCGCGCCAGGGTTACTTCGTCGATGCCCGGGCCGTTGTCGCTGACGCACAGGCGCAGGCTGTTGTCGCGGGCATACAGGTGAATCTTCAGGCTGGCTTCGCGGCCGCCGGCCTGGATGGCGTTCTCGATCAGGTTGAGCACGGTGCCGACTAGGGTGTCGCGGTTGCACAGCAACTCGCCCAGGCGGGCATCGCATTGCCAGCGCACATTCATGCCCAGCACATGGGGCTCGGCGGCGCGACGCAATGCATCGAAGAAGGCATTGGGGGCGATGCGGTCGGGCAGCGGCAGCTCGCCACGGGCGAATACCAGCATGTCGCGCACCTGGTGCTCCAGCTCGTGCAGGCGCTCCTTGATCCGGCCGGCGAAGCGCTGCTGCTGCTCGAACGGCAACTCCTGCTCGGAGAGGTGGCTGGCGTATAGCAGCGCGGCCGACAGCGGCGTGCGGATCTGATGAGCCAGCGAGGCGACCATGCGCCCCAGGGACGACAGGCGCTCGTGGCGCGCCAGCTGATCCTGCAGGCGACGGGTTTCCGTCAGGTCCGTCAACAGCACCAGTTGCCCCGGCTCGCCCTGCAGGGAGCGGGTGGCGATGGACAGGCGGCGCCCGTCCTTGAGGGATATCTCGTGACCGTCGTCTTCACGCGGGGCGAAGTTGCGTGCGATCACCTCGCGCCAGAGCATGCCTACCAGCGGCTTGGCCAGCAGGCTGCGCGCCACCGGGTTGGCCTCGCGCACCACACCCTGACCATCGATGACGATCACACCGCCAGGCAGCAGATCGAGCAGACTCTGCAGTCGCTGGGCCAGACGCTCCTTCTCGGCCAGCTCCTGCATGCGCTGGGCGCTGACCAGGGCCAGCTGGCCCTTGAGCTCGCTCACCCGCGCCTCGAGCATGCTGTATGAGCTGCTGAGCTGCGTGGACATCTGGTTGAACAGAGCGAAGGCCTGTTCCAGATTGGCACGGCTGGCCTGTTCGATAGGCGCAGCTGGCGCGGCGGCTTCGGGGGTAACGGGCGACGGGGCGGCTTGGCTCATGCTCTTCTCTCGGCTGGCGAACCGTCAGCAGACGGTCAGTCGAGAGAGTCTTAGCAATCCCCATGCCTAAAAATTAGGCCTTATATTTCAACTACTTAAAAAATAAAGCCGGAGCTTGCGTCAAAGCTCCGGCTCTATTTCCTGGGAAGCGAGGAGATTCAGTCCTCGTCTCCACCCTCGTCGTCACGGCGGCTCATGCCGTACTTGCGCATCTTCTCCACCAGGGTGGTGCGACGAATGCGCAGGCGCTCGGCGGCTCGTGCCACTACGCCATTGGCATCATCCAGCGCTTGCTGGATCAGGCCCTGTTCGAGATTACCGAGGTAATCCTTCAGATCCAGCCCCTCTGGCGGCAGCATGGCGGTGTTGGCTATGCCCGGCATGCTGGCGCCGATGGCGGCACGCTCGTCCAGCTCTTCGCGCAGGCTGATGGCCAGCTGCTCGTCTTCGTCATCGACATGACGGAATTTCTTCGGCAGCTCACCGACGCCGATCACGCCGTAGGGATGCATGATCGCCATGCGCTCGACCAGGTTGGCCAGCTCGCGCACGTTGCCCGGCCAGTCATGGCGGCACAGCGACATGATGGCAGCAGAGTTGAAGCGGATGGAGCCGCGCTTCTCGAACTCCATGCGCGAGATCAGCTCGTTCATCAGCAGGGGGATGTCTTCCACGCGCTCGCGCAGCGGAGCCATCTCGATCGGGAAGACGTTGAGGCGATAGTAGAGGTCCTCGCGGAAGGTCCCCTCCTCGATCATCTTCTCCAGATTCTTGTGGGTGGCGGCGATGATGCGCACATCCACCGACTGGGTCTTGTTGCTGCCGACCCGCTCGAAGGTGCGCTCCTGCAGCACGCGCAGCAGCTTGACCTGCATCGGCAGCGGCATGTCGCCGATCTCGTCGAGGAACAGGGTGCCGCCGTTGGCCAGTTCGAAACGCCCGGCGCGGCTGGTGATGGCGCCAGTGAACGCGCCTTTCTCATGGCCGAACAGCTCGCTTTCCAGCAGCTCCGCCGGAATCGCCCCGCAATTGACCGGCACGAACGGTGCCTCGCGGCGCTTGGAGTGATAGTGCAGGTTGCGCGCCACCACTTCCTTGCCGGTGCCCGACTCGCCGAGGATCAGCACGCTGGCCTCGGTATCGGCCACCTGCTGCATCATCTGGCGTACCTGATGGATGGCGCGGCTGGTGCCGACCAGGCTGCGGAACAGATTCGGCTCGCGCTGGCGGCCACGCTCGCGGGCCTGGTCGTACATCTCGCGATAGACCTGGGCACGGTGCAGGGAGTCGAGCAGCTTGTTGTAGCTGGGCGGCATTTCCAGGCTGGCCAGCACACGGCGGCGCAGGTCCTCCGCCCAGTCCGCCGGAACCGGCTCGCCGATCATCAGCAACGGCAGGTTCTCGTCCCAGGCGATGATCTGCTTGAGCAGCTCCAGGGCACCGCCCTTGGCGTTCACATCGCCGAGCAGCACGTTGAGCACTTCGCGACTGGAGTCGAGCTTGCCCACGGTCTCGCGCCAATCGGCACTGCTGCAGGCCAAGTGGTCTTCGCCAAGAAAACCGAGAACCACCGCCAGGTCACGGCGGCGCTCGACGTTGTCGTCAATCAGCAGGATTTTGGTTTCACGCCACATCTTGTTCTGGTCTGGCTCGCGGGCTGGGAAAAGGAGTCGCCAAGCGGCAACGGCAATTGGCCACTAGTAAAGTCAAAAATCAGGCGAGAGTCAAATTTATGGCGTAACTTTTTCTGCGAATCCCGAGAGCATCCGTAATTACCTGTAGATGCCTGAGAAATTCGTAAGGAAAAGGGAAACTCAGGTGAACAGCTGGTAGACCTTGGCGCCCTGCTGAGACTGGTTGAGCTGTACCAGCTCGCCGGCAAGGCGGCGCTGCTCGGCCTGGCAGGTCATCACCAACTCGCGGTAAAGATCGAGAAGCGTCTGCATACGCTCACGCAGCACGCCCTCGTCACGCTCGGCCTCGACCATGGCCTCATCGACGGCATGGCGGCACTGAGCATCCAGCTCACCAATGGCAGCCCAGTCCCGACGAGCGAGCGCGTCGCGCAAGGCGTTTCCGGTGGCTTCAAGAAGCTGGACGGATGAACTCATGGATACTTCCCCTTCACACTGCAGATGCTCAGTGACTGATGGCATCCCAACCGGATTTCACGTTGCGCAACAGCTCGGCCACTTCGTCGATGATAGCCACGTCGTTACCGATGTTGGCCTCGACCAGGCGCGAGACCATGTACTCGTAGAGTCTGTCGAGATTAGCGGCAATTTCGCCGCCTTGCTGTAGGTCGAGACTCTCGCGCAGGCCGCCGATGATACCAATTGCCTTGCTGATCAGCTCGCCTTTCGCGGCGTGCTGGCCATGCATCATGACGCCCTTGGCCTGAGCCAGGCGGGACAGGCCACCTTCCATGAGCATCTGGATCAGACGATGCGGACTGGCGTCGCTGACCTGGGCCTGAGTGTTGACGGTTTGATACTGCCGAAGGGCCGCCATTGCGTTCATGATTGCTCCACTGAACATTGCCTAGATACAGTCTTTGTATCGGCAAAGCGGTACTCATCTTGAGGACCGCGCGAAGCAAAAAAAACGGATTATTCCGCGGCGGCGGCAGGCTCTACTTCCGGACCGATGCTGTCCCAGGCGGTCTTGATCTGGGTCAGCAGCGCCTGCACTTCGTCGAGACTGCGCGGCGTATCGTCCAGCGCCACGCCAGCCAGACGGCGGGTCATGTAGTCGTACAGCGCATCGAGGTTTTCGGCGATTTCGCCGCCCAGTTTCTTGTCGAGACTGGACTGCAGCACACCGAGGATGGTGATAGTGCTGCCTACTGCCATGCCACGAATCTCAATGTCGCCCTCTGCCTGCGCCTGACGCGCCAGCAGAACACGCTCCAGAGCACCGTCCAGCAACATCTGCACAGCCCTGTAAGGACTGACTTCCTGGCTGGTCTTGACCTTCTTGTAGGTATCGATCGGTTTCTTGCTCATCATCAGCTCTTCTTCACGAGGCCAGGGAGACTAGCCAGCTGGTTGGTCAGGCTCTCGCTGGTTTTCTGCAGACGGGAAACCAGTTGGTCCATCGCTGTGTACTGTGCGACAAGGCGCTCTTGGACCTTGGCAATACGCAGATCCAGCGCCTCGCGCTGATCATCGATATTGGACAAGGTGCCTTGTAGGGCCTTGGTACGCTGATCGAACACCCCACCGCTCGCCAGGTAATTGTTGACGTTGGTGTCCAGCCGCTTCATCAGACCATTGTCACCGGACAAATAGCTGGCAACCTGGTCGTAATTGGTATCCAGAGCGGCGGTAAGCTTGGTGTCATCAATCTTCAGCGTTCCATCCTTCTGGGTCGTGATGCCCAGCTGGGCCAGGGCTTGCAGCCCCTCCTCACCCGCCATCTTGACCAATTCACCGCGCAGGCCTGACACCATGCCGCGTACGGTGGCATCCCCAACAAGAGCTCCTGTCACAGGATTTTCACCCTCGCCTACGGGAACAACGGCCGTTTGAGCAGCAGCGGTATTCATGAGGGTGTTGTAGGAGTCGACGAATTTCTGCAGATTGGACTTAATCGAGCCCTTGTCCACACCAACAGTGATATCGACAGTCTTGCCTGCCGTGATGTCCGCAGCGCTCTGCGCTCCGGCCAGATTGAGGGTGACACCGTCGATGGCGCTGGTTACAGAATTGCTTTCGCTGACAACCTGCAGCCCATCGACAAAGAGCACTGCCGATTGTGCCTTGCTGATGACACCTGCAGCGCCCGTTGTAGAGCTTGGACCGCTGGAAGTCGCCACCACTCCGCTGGCTGGATTCAGCGATGTCAGGGCATTGGCCCCAGAACCACCCGTAGAAGTGGCATTCAGGGTCAGATCAGCTCCATTGGTCGAGTTCAGCACCAGGCGCGAGCCGGATGCATCGGTTTCGATGGCCGCCGAAATACCTTGGCTATTGCCGTTGATATTAACCAGGTCACGAACGTCCTCAAGGGTGAAGCCGTCCGGAATAGCCACATTCAGATTGACGCTGCCCGCGTTGATCTCGAGGTTGCCAGCCTGAAAAGTGGAAGTAGAACCACCAGCAAAACTGGGCAGGGACAGGCTGAGCGAAGGCTTGAATGCCTGCGTGGTCAGCGCCACGGTACCCATCTTGACGCCATCCTCCGTCGCAGCCACTTCGATGTCGTTGCCTGCCCCGGTCTTATTGGAACTGAGCACCAAACGAGATCCCGAAGCATCGGTTACGATGGTCGCGCTCACACCCGCTGTCTTGCCTTGCGTATTGATCGCATCGCGGACGCCAGCGAGAGTGTTGTTGTCCTCGGTGACATTGACGTTAAAGCTGGAGGAGCCGGTAGAAATGGTCAGCTTGCCGGTATTGAACGTAGTGGACGAGCTGGACGAGACCGACTGCAAACCGACCTTGCTGCTTGTCGCCAGTTGCTGGACCTGCACGCTGTACTTGCCAGCGATGGCAGAACTCTCCGCTTTGGCCGACAGCACACCGGTATTACTCGAGGAGGCGGTTCGAGCATCAAAGACCGAGGACTTGGTGAGCCCTTGAATCGCAGACTGCAGACCGCTCAAAGCACCTTTGATAGCGCTCAAGCCAGAGAAGCGAGCCGTGGTGGCCTTCTCCAGGCGATCCAACTGCTGGGTCTTCGGTGCTCTCTCGGCGTTAACTAGCGCGGCGACGATTTCATCGATTTTGATGCCCGTTCCAACACCTAGTATTCCAGCCATATCTCACCTCGCCAAAAAAATGACTATAAACGCCTCGTGAGCGTTAAACAGTCAAAAGCCATGCCAACGCTACGTATGCGTCAGGCCTCGGCCTTGAAGAGCAGACTGCGCACTTCCTCCAAGCTCTCAGCTAACTGCAAAGCTTCTTCGGAAGGAATCTGCCGAATGATGTTGCCCGAAGAGGCATCGGTCACCTTGACCACGATCCTTCCAGAGCCGTCTTCAAGAGTGAAGTTGACATTGCGCCGCACCGACTGAACGAACTCCTGAATGGTCGATACCGCAGACTCAACCTGCTCACGAGAAACGCTTTGCGCCTCTTCAGCAGCCTTAGCCACGGGCTCTTCGCTACTATTCGGTTCAGTACCAGTCTGCTTGATTGCCGCATCCGACGCGGTTGAACGCCCACCGGAAAGCACGGGATTCAGCGAATTCTTGATTGAGCCGACGTCCATAAATTTCTCCTCACAAAGAGGTAGCGGGGAGAAGAGCCAAGCCCTTCTCCCCGCAGTCTAGCGCTTTCGACCTTAACCGAGCAGGCTGAGTACAGCCTGCGGCAGTTGGTTGGCCTGGGCCAGGATGGCGGTACCAGCTTGCTGCAGGATCTGATTCTTGGTCAGTTCCGAGGTTTCGGCAGCGAAGTCGGTGTCACGAATCCGGCTACGAGCAGCGGAAGCGTTCTCAGCGATGTTCTGCAGGTTCGAGATGGTGTTCTCGAAGCGGTTCTGCACGGCACCGAGTTGGGCGCGCTGGCTGTCGATGTTGGAGATCGCACCGTTGATGATACCCAGAGCGTTCTGTGCACCAACTGCAGTGCTTACATCGATTTCAGCAACCGATTCCAGTTCGCTGAAGCCACCACCGCCAAACTCGGTCACGGCGTTGGTGACGTTGAAGGCATCCGGCGACTCCAGGCGTACCTGGCCATCGGCACGACCGGCAGCGCCGTCGGCGATGGTTGCTGCGGCACCTACGACATCGCTGTCATCGGTATCCAGGCCGTCGTTGCCATCGAATACGTAGCTGGTCAGCGCCGCAGTACCGCCGTTGGCAGACAGATCGTCGATGACGATCGCATCGCCCTTCTCACTGGTCATTTCAACGCCAGTGCCATCGCTGTTCAGCTTGGCAGAGATACCAGTAGTACCGGTTTCCTTGTTAATGGCATCGGCCAGAGCGCTGAAGTCAGTGGCATCAGTGATGTTGGCGGAGATCGACACACCGTTGCCGCTGCCAGTGTTGGCGCCGTACAGGGTGAAGGAAACGGTGCCAGTCTGAGTACCGGTCAGGCTGGAGAAGGTATCCAGCGAGGCAACAGTCCGGGCATTGGCAGTTACACCGGTCACATCGGACTTGGCGTTGACAGCAGCGGCCACATCACGGGCGCTGGCGCCGTTGGTGAAGTCGATGGTGGAGCTACCCAGCTTGCCGGTGATGCTCAGGGCGCTGGTGCCGGTACCGGACTGCTGATAGCCCAGGCCGGTGGCGGTAGCAGCGGCGTAGTCGGCTACGTTGGTAGCGGCGTAGCCGGCGGAGGTGCCAGTGCCAGTGCTGCTAGCGGTGTTGTAGCGGTTCACACCGATACGGCTAGCCTCGGCAGCACCGATCGAGACGTTGATGGTTTCGAAGGCGTTGGCACCGACCTGGAAGGTCTGGGAACCGAAGGAGCCGTCCAGGATCTTGCGACCACCGAAGCTGGTGGTGTCGGCGATACGGTTCAGCTCTTGCTGCAGCTGAGACACTTCACCTTGCAGAGCGGCACGTTCGCTGGCGCCGTTGGAGCCGTTGGCGGACTGCAGGGCCAGGTCACGCATACGCTGCAGGATGCCGGTGGACTGCTGCAGAGCACCTTCAGCGGTTTGCGACAGGGAGATACCGTCGTTGGCGTTGCGGGTAGCAACGTTCAGACCGTTGATCTGGCTGGTCAGACGGTTGGAAATCTGCAGGCCAGCAGCGTCGTCTTTGGCGCTGTTGATGCGGAAACCGGTGGACAGGCGCTGGAGGGAAGTATCCAGGCCCTTGGACGAGGTGTTGAGGTTACGCTGAGTGTTCAGCGAGGCGACGTTTGTGTTGACTGTCAGGGCCATGGTGTTTGCCTCCAAAGGACCGTGCTACTGAGTTTGTCTGAGCCTGCGAGCTTCGGGCCTGCTTTTGCTCAGACGCCCCATAAAGTTCGCATTCGGTAATTTTATCGGCGCTACCGGCGGCAACTTTAGGTGGCTTTAGCAAGGAAAATCGATTTTTTTTATCGCTTTGAAAACAGCCACTTAGAAACAGAAAACAGTCCAACGGGGCAGGAAAATAAGATTTTTGACGCGCCGACCAAGGGGCAGCGCGCCATTTCTCAGTGGATCAGACCCGCTTCAACCAGGCATCAGGCCAGTGGGTAATGTTCTGGCTCAGGCTGCTCTCGTTGAAAGGCCAGGCTGGCTGCTCGATCACGAACTGCGGATTGGCCTTGGCGAAGTCGATGGCTGCATTGGAAGGGTTGTCGGTAGCCCAATCCTTGCCGGCGCGCGGCACGTCCTTCACTTCCTTCATCACGCCGTCGGTAGAAACGATGTAGGAGCCCTTGGTCACCAGTGGCGAATACAGGCGCAGCTCTTCAGCCACGTGCGCATAGGTGTGGTTGGAGTCGAGGATCACCAGCACCGTCTCGCCTGGTTTGATCAGGGATTTCACCTGGGCCACGATATCGTCGGCGATCGAACTGCCCTCGATCAGGGTCAGGTAGCTGAACAGCTCATGCTCCTCGATGGCCTTGCGGTTATGCGGACGGATCTCGATGTCCACGCCAATTACCCGCCCCTTGCCCATGGCCTTGAACAGGCTGGCGTAATAGATGAGGGAGCCGCCGTGGGCAATGCCGGTCTCGACGATCACGTCGGGCTTCACGCTGTAGATCACTTCCTGGATACGGATCATGTCTTCCGGCAACTGGATTACCGGGCGTCCCATCCAGGAAAAGGTATAGGGATATTTCTGATTCCAGCCGAGGTTGACCCATTGCTGGGACAGCAGCTCGAAGGACTCGTCGGTGTACAGATCCAGCTCGCGGACGGCCCCGCCCTCTTCCAGGATCAGCTTCTTGTTATCGGTATCGACTGTCAGTTTCACGTCCTGCTCCTTTCGAGTATCAAATTCGCCCACGCCACCAGGCGAGGGCATCATCCAAACCGCTATACAGATCGAACCGCGGCTTCCAGCCGGTGGCCAGCAGGCGCTGGTTGTCGGCAATCAGCAACGGCGGATCGTTGGCCGCAACCGGAATGGCTCCGAATTGCAGCAGGTGTTCTGCGTCCAGCTGCCTGGCCAGATACTCGATGACCTCGCGCAGGCGTATCGGCTGGCCGCCGCCAATATTGAATGAACCGTCGGCCCTGACTTGCAGCAGTTGCACCAGGGCTGCGGCGACGTCCGTCACATGCAGCAGATCGCGTAATTGCTCGCCATGGGAACAGCGCGCCGGCTCGCCCTTGAGCAAGGCTCCCAGTACCGCTGGAACCAGACGCCCTTGAGCCTCATATGGGCCGTAGGCATGAAAGATTCGCGCCCAGGCGATCGGCATACCGTGCAGCTGACCGAACAGCTCAGCCAGCTCGCGGGTAGCATTCTTGCAACGGCCGTAAGGGGTCGCGGGTTGCAAGGGAGTTTCATACTCCCGGCAGATGCCCTCACCACTCCAATCGTACTCGGCACAACTGCCGACCAGCACGGCATGCTCACCGCCGTGGCGCTGAAACGCTTCCAGCAGCTCCAGACTCGCCCGTACCCAGCCGAGGTTGTCCGGCGAGGTCCAGTACACCCCGGGTTTGGCGCACCAGGCCAGATGCAGCAAGCAGTGCGGGCGAACTCTAGCGATCAGCGCAGCAGGCGCACCCGGCTCGAGCAGATCCATACGATACTGGTTGGCCACGCCATCCAGTGACTGCTGGCCACAGGCCGCGTGCACTTCATGCTCTGCCGCCTGCAGCTGCTCGACCACCTGGCGGCCGACGAAGCCGCTGGCACCGGTGACCAGCACCCGAGCCATCAGAGGCTCCGCAACTCGGGCACGGCCACCACGAACTGGCCACCCCAGGATTTGACCACGGCCTGCTGCTCCATTACCTCGGCCAGCAGGTTCCATGGCAACACCAGCACATAGTCCGGTTGCTCGACGGCAATGCGCGCCGGTTCGACGATAGGGATTCGGCTGCCCGGCAGGAACTTGCCCTGTTTATGCGGGTTGGCATCGGCCACCCAGGCCAGTAGGTCGCCACGCACGCCGGCGTAATTGAGCAGGGTGTTGCCCTTCGCCGCCGCGCCGTAGCCCACCACTTTCTTGCCCTCGCCCTTGGCCTTGAGCAGGAAACGCAGCAACTCGTGCTTGATGCGTTCGGCGGCCGGCGCCAGGCTGGCGTAGTAGGCAGCGGTCTTGACGCCGCTGTCCTCCTCGCGCGTCAGCATCGCAGCGACTGCCGCCGATACTGGACGCTCGCCAGCGGTGCGCTGAGCAAACACCCGCAACGAACCGCCGTGAGTCGGCAGCTCCTCGACATCGAACACCGCCAGACCATTGCGCGAGCAAAGGGATTGCACGGCCGTCAGCGACAGATAGGAATAGTGCTCGTGGTAGAGGGTGTCGAATTGGTGTTCGGCCATCAGCCGCAGCAGATGGGGAAACTCGAAGGTCACCACGCCGGTCGGCTTGAGCAGCGCGGCGAAGCCCTTGAGAAAATCGTTGATGTCGGGCACATGTGCCAGCACATTGTTGGCAGCCATCAGGTCGGCGCTCCAGCCCTCTTCCGCTAGCTTGCGACCGACCGCCTCGCCGAAGAACAGCTCGCGAATCTCCAGGCCCTTCTCCCTCGCCGCCCGCGCCGTGCTGGCGGTCGGCTCAATGCCCAGGCAGGGAATGCCCCGTTTGGCTACGTACTGCAGCAGATAGCCGTCGTTGGCGGCGATTTCCACCACCCGGCTCTGCGCGCTCAGGCCAAAGCGCTCGGTCATGCTCGCCACATACCGGTCGGCATGGGCCAGCCAGCTGCTGGAGAAGGAGCTGAAGTAGGCGTAGTCGGCGTCGAACAGACTATCGGCGGCGCGGTAGTCCTCGGTCTGCACCAGCCAGCAGGTGTCGCACACCTGCACCCGCAGCGGCACCCACTGCTCCGCCTGGTCGAGTTGCGCGGCGCTGACATAGGCGTTGGACGGCGGCGCCGTGCCCAGGTCGATCAACGGCAGGTGCAGGTGCGCACCGCAGCCACGGCAGTTCATAGGCGTACTCCTTGGAAACTCTCATCCAGCAGCGGATGGCCGGCATCGCGGGCCGACAGGTTCTTGAATGGCAGGGGCCAGTCGATGGCCAGGCGCGGGTCACTGACGGACAAGCCGCCCTCGTGCCCCGGGGTGTAGTCTGCGCTGTGCAGGTAGAGCAGCTCGGCATCGTCGCTGAGTGCCTGGAAGCCGTGGGCGAAGCCTGGCGGCAACAGCAAGCTGCGGCCGTCGCCCTCCTCCAGGAGCTCGGCATGCCAGTGCAGGAAAGTCGGCGAACCCTGACGCACGTCCACCGCCACGTCCCAGACCACGCCGCGCAGGCAGCTGATCAGTTTGCTCTCGGCGTGCGGCGGATACTGGAAATGCAGGCCGCGCACCGTGCCGCGCTCGCGGGTCAGCGACTGGTTGATCTGGCGTACATGGAAAGGTTGGCCGAACGCCTCCAGGCTGCCCTCGCAGTACAGCCGGGCGAAACGCCCGCGCTCGTCCTGATGCACACGGTGCTGCAGGGCGAACAGGCCCGGTAACGGCAGCTCGATCAGCTGCAGCTCACTCATGCCTGCCCCCAGTAGCCGGCCAGTTGCGCCAAAGTCACGGCGCGCATGTCATCGCCACGCTGCCAGGCCAGATGCCAGTCGAGGGTCTGCTGCAGGCAATCATCCAGCACCCAGCGCGGCTGCCAGCCGAGCAACTGGCGCGCCCGGCTGCTGTCCAGGCGCAGCAGGCCAGCCTCGTGCAGCTCGCTCGGCTCGACCATGAGTCCCGGCGCCTGCGGCCAACGGGCAGCCAGACGGGCCACCACTTCGCCGACATTGCAGGTATCGCTGTCCGCCGGGCCGAAGTTCCAGGCGCCGGCTACGGCCGTGCCCTGCTCATAGAGACCCTGGGCCAGTTGTAGGTAGCCGGCCAGCGGCTCCAGGGCATGCTGCCAGGGGCGCACGGCTTGCGGGTAACGCAGGGTCACCGGCTCGCCACGGGTCCAGGCGGCCAGTACGTCCGGCACCAGGCGGTCGGCAGAAAAATCGCCACCACCCAGCACGTTGCCGGCGCGCGCCGTGGCCAGGGCCAGACCGTGCTCGGAGTAATGGGTCACGGGGAAATAGGAGGCGGCGAAGGATTGCGCCACCAATTCGCAGCAAGCCTTGCTGCTGCTGTAGGGATCATGCCCGCCGAGCGGCTCATTCTCCCGATAAGACCAGGCCCACTCGTTGTTGGCGTAGACCTTGTCGGTGGTCACTACCACGCAGGCGCGCACGCCTCCCACCTGGCGCACCGCTTCGAGCAAGTGCAGGGTACCCATCACGTTGCTGGCATAAGTGCCAATCGGATCGCGATAACCTTCGCGCACCAGCGGTTGTGCTGCCAGGTGCAGGACAATCTCCGGCTTCACTTCGGCCACAAGCGCCAACAACGCTGGCAGGTCGCGTAGATCACCGATACGGCTGTCGATACCCTCACCCACGCGCGCCAGCTCGAACAGGCTGGGCTTAGTGGAAGGCTCAAGTGCGAAGCCGGTGACCTGGGCGCCCCAGCTCTGCAGCCAGAGCGCCAGCCAGCCGCCCTTGAAGCCGGTGTGGCCGGTCAGCAGGACGCGCTTGCCACGCCAGAATTCGGGGTTCAGCTCCACTGTTTCCAAGGTGCCTCTCCGCTCTGCCACAGCTGTTCCAGGTAGTTCTTGTCGCGCAGGGTATCCATCGGATGCCAGAAGCCTTCGTGCTGGAAGGCCATCAGCTGGCCGTCTTCAGCCAGCTTGTCGAGCGGCTCAGCCTCCCAGGTAGTGGCGTCATCGGCGATGTAAGGCAGAACCTTGGGCGACAGGACGAAGAAACCACCATTGATCCAGCCACCATCGCCCCGCGGCTTCTCGACGAAGCCGGTCACCTGGTCGCCCTCGCGAGCCAGCGCACCATAGCGACCGGGCGGCTGCACGGCCGTCACCGTGGCGTGCTTGCCATGCTGCTTGTGGAAAGCCACCAGCGCAGCGATGTCCAGATCGGACACACCGTCGCCGTAGGTAAAGCAGAAGGCTTCGTCCTGCTCCAAGAAGCGCCCGACCCGGCGCAGACGCCCGCCGGTCATGGTCTCTTCGCCGGTGTCGACCAGCGTCACGCGCCATGGCTCGCTGTAGTTCTGGTGCACTTCCATCTGGTTGTTGCGCATGTCGAAGGTAACGTCTGACGTGTGCAGAAAGTAGTTGGCGAAGAAGTCCTTGATCGCATAACCCTTGTAGCCCAGGCAGATGACGAAGTCCTGAATGCCGTGGGCCGAGTACTGCTTCATGATGTGCCAGAGGATCGGCTTGCCGCCGATCTCGATCATCGGCTTGGGCTTGAGGTGGGATTCCTCGCTGATGCGAGTGCCCAGGCCGCCGGCCAGGATCACTGCTTTCATTGTTGTTCTCCTTGTTCGCAGTAGCGTTGCCACATGCCACGCCAGGCGTCTTCGACGCGGCCGGCAAAGAGCACCCCATCACACAGGGGGGATGCCTTCATTTCATCTCGCAGGCCGGCACGAATCGCGGCCAGTCGCTCCACATCGCTGGACAGCTCGACCAGCTTGTCCACGTATTCAGCCTCGCTGTCGGCGATCCATTCGTCGCGCCCCAGGCCGCGCAGGATCAGCGAGCCCACGCGCCCCATCGATGGCCTGTCACGCAGGGTCACATAGGGCAACCCCATCCACAGGCTCTCGTACAGGGTAGTACCCGAGTTATGTGGGAAGCAGTCCAGCGCGATGTCCATGCTCGACAGCACCGGCCAGGGAGGTGACGTGCAGCCGATATCCAGACGCTCACGGGCGATACCATGTTCGGCGAACAGGCCAGCGTAGTAGTCCGACAGCGCCAGATCGATGAACGCCGGTGCGTTCAGCATCAGCTTGGAATCGGGCACTCGGTGCAGCAGTTCGGACCAGCAGCGAATCACTTTATGGTTGAGGCGCACCGGGCGCGTCAATGTACCGAAGGTGATGTAGCCGTTGCGCTGCGCCGGTAGTGCGGTGACATCCGGCAGATTGGCCGGTGGTTGATAGGACACCGCCGGACACGGCATGCGCCATGGCGTCTCGGAGAAAACATGGTCGAAGCCCTGCGGCACCATCTCCTCGTCGCTGAGGAAGTAGTCGATATTGTCGAGGCCCGAGGTATAGGCGAAGCCCATCCACCAGGTAACCTGCACTGGCGCGGGCTTGAGCGCGAACACCGCCAGGCGGTTATTCGCCGTATGGCCAGCCAGATCCACGAGAATGTCGATGCCGTCAGCGCGGATCATCTCCGCGACCTTCTCGTCATCGACACCCACGCAGTGCCGCCAGTGATCCACGTAGCTCTTGTAGCGCTCGGTGACCTCGTCTTCGCGGCGCACGGCCGAGTAGGCGAAGATCTCGAAATCGTCGTGCTGATGATTCTTCAGCAGCGGCTCGATGAAAAGACTGCAGACATGCTGACGGAAATCCGGAGATACGTAGCCGATACGCAGGCGGCGGTCGGTCGTGCGCAGGTTGGAGTACTCGAAATAGCGCCGCTCCGGATAGAAGCGCTGGGCGATATCTCGATACACCTCGAAGATGCGCTCGATACTCCAGTCGGGATGATAGTTGGCAAAGAACAACAGGTTGGAGCGCGCCAGCTCTGACTGCTCAAGCAGCCCATCCAGGTAGTTGATGGCCAGATCGAGGTTGCCGTAGCTGGCCTCGGTACCGGCCAGATTGATGCGTACCTCGTGGAAAGAGGGATCCAATTCCTGGACCTTGGCGAAACACTCCTTGGCCTCCTGCAGGCGCTGCGCGCCGGAGAGAATGATGCCCAGGTTGTTCCACAGTGCCGCATGCTCGCCGTTCAGCTTGAGCGCCACCCGAATCACCTGCTCAGCCTCTGCCAGCTCGTGAGCATCCAGGTAGGTGGTGGCCAGATTGTTCCAGGCGAAGCCGTTGTGCGGATTGATGGCGATGGCACGCATCAGGCAGCCTTCAGACTCACGCTGGCGACCGATCTTCTGGTAAGCGCCACCGAGCAGGATCCAGCCGAGGTCGTAATCGGGCTTGAGCTGCAACCCCTGCAAAAAGAAATTCTGCGCCTGCTCGCTCTGCCCCAGATCCAGATAACACTGCGCCAACCAGCAATAGGCCTCATGGAAATCAGGCTTGAGTTGCAGAGCCCGCTCGAAGTAAATCTTCGCGTCGTCGCGGGCGCGACCAAGGGTGATCAGCACGAAACCGACCTGGAACCAGGCCTCATGGCTGTTCGGGCAGCGCTCGACCCAGTCGAGCATCACGCTCAGTTCGTCTTCCCCGCGCCCCTGCTTGCGCAACAGGCTACCGAGGCGCTCCCAGGCCATACGGCAGTCCGGCGCGAATCCAACCAGGCTACGCAAACCCTCCTCCGCCTCCTGCGCGTGCCCCATGCGGGCATGGAAGGCACAGAGCACCAGCCAGGCAAGATGACTCTCGGGATCTAGGGCCAGCGCGCGCCGGGCCAACTGCTCGACGCGCGGCAGGCTCTCGCCATCCAGCTCCAGATCGGCCAAGGCGGCAATCAACTCGGCGTCGTCTGGCAGCTCGTCGAGCAGGACTTCCAACAACGGGCGCGTATTGCGGCGCTGGCCGAGGTGATAGCGAGCCATCGCGTCTGATCGTCGAACCTCCAGGCTGCGAACCTGGATATCAGTCGCCAGACTGATGGCCTGCTGCCATTCTTTTGCGGCCATGGCGGCACGCAACGAAAGCAGCATGGCGTCGTCCGTCGAGGTCAGCAGACAGCATTTCTTGTACTTGCGGCCACTGCCGCAGGGGCATGCATCGTTACGCCCGACATTTACAGCGGGGGCATCATCGAGTAGCTGCAGGGCCTGCTGCATCTTCTCGACCATCGCCAGCATGTGCAGCGCTTCGGCATGCTGGGGACTTATCTGCAGAGCCTGGCGCAAAGCCAGCGCGGCACTCTCCCAGGCCTGCAACTGGATGTAGGACTTACCGAGACTGACCGCGTATTCAGCCTCCTGGGGCTGCAGTTCCAGCAGTTGCTCGAAGCAGCGGCGGGCCGTGGCGCTGTCCTTGGAGGCCAATGCAGCGTCCCCCAGCAAGAGCCAAGTGCCCTCGTCGTCTGGCGACTGACCCAAGACCAGTTCACAGCTGTTGCGCGTGCGGGTGTAGTCTCCTTCCTCGAAGCCCAGTTTGGCCTGGGCACGGAAGAAGCCGACCAGCCATTGCACATTCGAATCCATGCCTTCCCCGTCAAGAAACTGTTACTTGAAGCCTATATGCAAGTGCATCAGCAATAAGTAAGCCAGTCTTGCATAGGGTCAGGCCGATAGGAATCAGACAAACAGAAAGCCCCGCCAGCTCATTCGAAGCGGCAGGGCCTCACTGTTCGCAACACAAAGGATCAGCGCAACTGGTTGAACAGATTGAGCCCGGCGATCTTCACATAGCTCTGCTGCGCGGCCTCGAGAATGACCGTCTGGAACGACAGCCGCGAAAGGGCCTCGGCATAGTCAAGCTCACGCAGGTCAGCCTGCACGGCCTTGTTCACCAGGGTCACGTCCTCGTTGTCTACCTCGGTCGAATCCACCAGGTTGAGACGCGCACCGATCTCGGTCTGCACTTCCAGTACCTGGCCGATCCCGTTATCCAGGTTCTTCAGCGCAATAGACACCTCGTCGCGAATCGCCAGATTGCCGACGGAGGTGGTGGGCGAGGACTCGAGGGCCTGACGCAACTGCGAGATGGTATTGAGGATGCTGCGTTGCTCCTGGAACTGCGGCTTGACGCCGAACTCATCACCAGCCGCCGCCGCACCACTCAGCGTGAAGTCGGCGCCGAACACGTTGAAGGTCGACGGGTAAGGACCAGGCGCGGAGCCACTGGCAATCGGCGTACTGCTCGGGCCAACCGGCTGCGCATAGACATCGAAGTCGGTAGCGTTGGTAAAACGCAGTACCACTCCCGACGTGGGGAACTGCGAGTTGAAGGTGGCCTGGTTGCTGACCGTGCCGCCGGCGACGACCGCGGTAGAGGCGTTGGTGGAGGAGCGAGTCACGGCGAACTCGGTCGGCGCGGCCTGCAGGGTGAAGCTGTGGGTGCCGATACCGGGAGTACCTGGCGTGCCGGTATCGGCAAGCAGGTTGTCCAGATCCAGCTCGTTGTCGCCGTCCTGCAGCACCACATCCAGCTGGAAGCGCATGCCACGAAAGTTGATGACGTTGCCACCGCTGGCCAGCGGGTCGATCTGTCCGCCACCGGGAACTTCCGAGGTTACGTCGGTACCGGCCCCATCATAGATGCGGAATTCGCTGCCACTGACGAATACCAGGGAATACGGCTCGCTGGCGCGGAAGTTATTGTTGAAGGCGTCGTTGTCCTGGACCAGTCCTGGCGACATGAATACGCGCTGCTCATCGCTCGGTACCGGCGGAATAGTGGTAGCTGGCAACGGCGGCACCTGGCCAGCCAAAGCTGGATTGTCGACACCGTTGTTGCGCAACAGTCGATCAGCGTTGGTCACGTCCTCGAACAGACGCTTGCCATTGTCGTTGATCGCCACCGTGGTGGAACTGGCCACCTGCAGGCTACGCTGCCCCTCGTCGCCGAAGTATGAATAAGTACCGTCGGGATTGCGGATGAACGGCTCGGTCTTGCCCAGGAACCCTGAGAACAGATATTCGCCGCGGGCATTGCGGCTGTTCATCAGGTTGAGCAGCTCGCCCTCGCGCTCGCTGAGCTCTTTGGCAATGGACTTGCGGTCCTCCGCCGACAGCGCACCGCCACCTGCCTGCACCGCCAGCTCGCGGATACGCTGCAGCACCGTAACCGTCGAGTTCAGCGTGGTCTCTTCCTGGGTCAGGCTGTTCTTCGCCGCCGTCAGATTGTCCTTGTACTGGGTCAGCAGCGCCTGCTGCTGCTCCAGCTGCAACAGGCGCACCGACGCCACCGGATCGTCCGCCGGAGTCAGGATGCGCTTGCCGCTGCTGATCTGCTCCTGGGTGCGGATCACATCGGAATAGTTGCGCCCAATGCCGTTCACACCGTTGTTGAAGGCCTGGATGGAGGAGATGCGCATGACCATGATGGCTATCCGGCTTAGAAGGTATTGATCAGGGTATCGAACAGACTGCGCGCGACTTGAATGATCTGCGCCGATGCCTGGTAGTACTGTTCGAACTGGATAAGCTTGGCCGCCTCTTCGTCGAGGTTCACCGCCGACACCGAGTCGCGGTTGTCGGTGGCCTGCTTGAGGATGGCCCCGGTTGCCTCGCCATCTACCCGCGCCTGGCTGGTCAGGGTACCGACCCGCTCCACCAGATCGCCGTAGGAGTCAGTAAAACTCGTGCCGGTGGTGCCGGGGAAGTTCGGGTCGATACCGATCGTCGCCTTGTTCTGCAGGTCCGCCAGTTTCAGGGCGTTGCGGTTATCCGACACACCATTGGTATTGAAGGCGATGGTGAAGTTGTCGCCCGTGCTCGGCCGGCCGCTGATGGTGAATTCGAAGGTGAAGTCGTTGGGCGGCGTACCGGCAGTAATCTGCTGGGTGTTGTTCTGCCCCGGCACAATGGTGTTGCTGCTCAGTACCGCGCCAGTGGTGTCCACCACGTCATAGTCGGTGCCCGAGGTGAAGACAATACGCAACGGCGGTGTGGTGCGCAGGCTGTTCTCCAGCGCGGCCTGGGCAACCGGATCGTAGATGTCGATCGTGGTGGTCAGACTGGGCTGGGTGATCACGCCGGTGCCGATGTTGCCCGGGCTGGTCTCGGCCTTGAGCGGCGAGGCGAAGGCCAGCTCCTGCGCATTCTTCAGGTCGGCGCGGATGTCGCTGCCGGCCGTACGGGTCGGCATCACGCGGAAGCGGTCGCCGGCTGCGAAGGTGCCGGAGGCCACATTCATCGAAAAGCCATCGAACACCAAAGGCGTACCGCTGGTGATGTCGTAGGGCGAAGGCGCTGCGACCAGCGGGGTATCCGGATCGCCGTCATCGTCATATAGCGCCGACACCGTCTGGCCATCGGAAACCCGGCGCACGGTGTACTCGGTGGCGCTGGTGAACTCGATCTCGTAGTCGCTGGTGGTCAGGGCCGTGGAGTCTTCGATCAGTACATTGAGGTTGGCCGTGGTATCGCTGTTGCCGACCCGGGCAATGCTGCGCTGACCGATCAGCAGCGGATCGTTGATGGCGCGGAACAGCGGCTCGCCGAAGTTGCCCTTGAGGTCCAGACCCTGGCCGAGCTGGCTGTTGACCTGATCGGCAATCGAAATGGCCAGGCGTCCCACGGCATTCAGCGACTCGTCCAGTACATCTTCGCGGTAGCGAATCAGCCCGCCCATCTCGCCGCCGGTGATCAGCGAGGTGATGCCCTGGCGCGAGTTGCCGCTGACGAACTGGATCTCCGCGCGCAGCGGGTCGGATTGCCCCGGTACTACCTCCAGGCGCGAGGCGGTGGCGCCGACTACCAGCGGCTGGCCGGAACCGATGAACAGGTTGTAGCTGCTGTCGTCCTGCGGCACCACGGTCACGCCAATGAACTCGGAGAGCTTGCGTACCGCTTCCTCGCGGGCATCCAGCAGGTCGTTGGGCGCCTGGCCGTTGGCTGCAGCCACGGCGATAGCGTTGTTGTAACCGGCGATGGAGGTGGCCAGCTGGTTGACCTGGTCGGTCACCGCCTCGAGCTGCTTGTTGATGAAGGCGTTCTGCTCGTAGAGACGGTCGTAGATGGTGTTGAAGCGCTTGGCCAGGCCCTCGGCCTCGGACAGCACCAGCTGTCGTGCCGGGATATTGGCGGGGTCTTCCGCCGCGGTCTGCAGCGAGGCGAACAGCTTCTGCAGGCCAGGGGTGACACCGGTGGTACTGCCGGCCAGCAGCGAGTCGAGCTGGTTGATCTGGTCCAGGTAGGCGGACACGTCGCTGTTCAGCGCCGTGCTGGTCCGCACCTGGGTAGTCAGGAATTCGTTGTAGATGCGCCGCACATCCACCAGGGTGGTGCCCGAACCTATGTAGCCGGCCCCGCTGAATTGCGGGATGCGCGTGGCCTGCACCGTGTCCTGCCGCGAGAAGCCGGGCGTGTTGACGTTGGTGATGTTGTGACCGGTGACTGCCAGCGACGTCTTGTTCGCCGACAGGCCCGACAGGCCAATGCTCAGTAGGTCAGCCATGATCTAGCTCTCAGGTCCTTGTGGTCGGGCTGTCGACGGCGGCTACAGCCTGATAGGTCTGCATCTGCCGGGCGATCTGCGCGATCTTGCGGGCGTACTGCGGGTCGGTGGCGTAACCGGCCTCCTGCAGCTCACGTACGAAGCGTTCCGGTTTGTCGGTCACGGCCAGGGCCTCCTGGTAGCGGCCATTGCCCTGTAGGAAACTCACATAGTCGTTGAAGCTCTGCTGGTAGGAGTCGTAGGCGCGGAACGACGCCGACTCCTTCACCGCCTCGCCGCCTTTGTATTCGGTGGTCAGCACCCGCGCCGAATCGCCTTCCCAGCCGCCGTGGGCCTTGATGCCAAACAGGTTGTGGCTGCTAGAGCCATCGGCCTGGCGAATGATCGACTTGCCCCAGCCGGTTTCCAGGGCGGCCTGGGCCACCAGGTAGCGGGCATCGACGCCGATCTTCTGCGCGGCCTCCTCGGCCATCGGCAGCATGGTCTCGATGAATTCGGCGGCCGAGGCGAAGGCCGACTTGCCCTTGGCCAGCGGCGGTTGGGCCACGCGGCGACCGCTGATGGCGTCGCTGTCGTCCAGGCTCAGCGGCTTGTCGCCCGCCACCGCCGTGGCATGCGCCGGTACCCAGTCGCTGCCGGCCAGCGGCTGCGCTTCACCAGCGGCCGGCACTATGCCGGCCAGCAGGCGATCGGTGAGCTTGCTCGGCAGGCTCAGGCGACGCTGGTTGAGCAGCTGCGAGTCGTCGCGGGAGGCAACGCCGCCCTCGCCCGCCGGCTTGAATGCGCCAGCGCGCGCCGTGGCATTCGGCGCCTCGACCTGGGCGAACGGGTTGACCCGCTTCGGCCCGCTCTTCATCTGGCTGAGCTGGCGTTCCAGCACCGAGGCCAGGCCGATGCCACCGTTGCTCGTCGACAGGGTCACGGCCAGCTGCTGGTCGTGCATGTCCTGGTAGGTCTTGCTCTCGTTGCTGTTCATGAAGTTGCCTTCGCCGAACACTTCGTTCGCCTTGCGCATGGACTTCATCATTTCGTTGAGGAACAGCGATTCGAATTCCTGGGCGACCTTCTTGATGTTGCTCTCGCTATCGCCGCCAACCTTGAACTGGTTGAGCCGGTTCAGGTCGGTGTAGGCGCCGCTGTCGAGGCCGGCTGCGATTCTGGAGTCCATGGTCGCCTCCGTCAGATCACGATCAGGTCGGCCTGCAAGGCGCCGGCTTGTTTCAGCGCCTCGAGGATGGCCATCAGGTCGGAAGGTGCGGCGCCCACCTGGTTAACCGCACGCACTATCTCGTCCAGGGTGGTGCCCGGGCCGAACTTGAACATCGGCTTGGCTTCCTGCTCGGCGTCCACCTGGGAGCGCGGCACCACGGCGGTCTGGCCACCGGCCAGGGCGTTGGGCTGGCTGACGATGGGGTCTTCGGTGATGGTCACGGTCAGGCTGCCGTGAGTCACGGCGGCCGGCTGCACCTTGACGTTCTGGCCGATGACGATGGTGCCGGTACGCGAATTGATGATGACCTTGGCCGCCGCCTGACCCGATTCGATCTCGATGTTCTCCAGCACCGCCAGGTAATCCACGCGCTGGTTCGGGTCCAGCGGCGCACTGACCCGCACCGAGCCGCCGTCGATGGCCTGGGCCACGCCCGGGCCGAGCAGGCCGTTGATCTGGTCGACGATGTTCTTCGCCGTGGTGAAGTCCGGGCGATTGAGGTTGAGGGTCAGGCTGTTGCCCTGGTCGAAACCGCTCGGCACCGGGCGCTCGACGGTGGCGCCAGCAGGAATGCGGCCGGCCGAGGGCACGTTGACGGTGATGCTTGAGCCGTCGCTGCCGGTGGCATCGAAGCCGCCGACCACCAGGTTGCCCTGGGCGATGGCGTAGACGTTGCCGTCGATACCCTTCATCGGCGTCATCAGCAGGCTGCCGCCGCGCAGGCTCTTCGAGTTGCCGATCGAGGAGATGGTCACGTCCAGGGTCTGGCCAGGCTTGGCGAAGGGCGGCAGCTCGGCGTGCACGGACACGGCGGCGACGTTCTTCAGCTGCACGTTGCCGCCACCGGTCGGCACCTTGATGCCGAACTGGGCCAGCATGTTGTTGAAAGTCTGCAGGGTGAACGGGGTCTGGGTGGTCTGGTCACCGGTCCCGTTGAGGCCCACCACCAGGCCATAGCCGATCAGCTGGTTGGTCCGCACGCCCTGGATGCTGGCCAGGTCCTTCAGGCGCTCAGCCTGCACGGCAGTGGCGGCGAGCAGCAGGCAGAGGGCGGAAAGCAGTCGTTTCATGATCGGTACCTGGTCAGAACGGGAACAACGGGTTCATGAAGAACCGGTCGAACCAGCCCGGCTGGCTGGCGTCGGCGAAGGCGCCGGTGCCGGAATAGGTGATGCGGGCATTGGCCACACGGGTCGAGGACACAGTGTTGTCGGTGGCGATGTCGTCGGCGCGGATCATGCCGGCGATGCGCACCAGCTCGTCGCCGGTGTTCAGGGTCAGCCACTTCTCGCCGCGCACGGCGAGGATGCCGTTGGGCAGCACTTCGGCCACGGTCACGGTGATCGAGCCGGACAGGCTGTTGCTCTGGTCGGCCTCGCTCTCGCCATCGGTATCACGGGTACCTTCGTAGCCCACGTCCAGGCTGAGGTTCTCGGCCTTGAGTGGATTGAGGCTGCTGCTCGGGTTGTCGATGGACACGCCGCCGCCGAACAGCGAGGTCAGGCCGAGGTTGGCGCTGCTGTCCTTGGACATGCTGGAGCCGGCCTTCTTGCTCGCCTGGGTGCGCTCGCTGAGGTTGATGGTGATGATGTCGCCGACCCGGTAGGCCTTGCGATCGTCATACAGGTTGGTTTCGAAGCCGGCCTGGTAGATCGAACCGTTGGTCTGCGCCGCCGGCAGCGGAGTGCGCGGCAGCACCGGCGCGTAGTAGGGATCGTCCGGCTTCGGCGGAGGCGTGACGCAGCCACTCAGGACCACGCAGCCCAGCAGGGGGAGAAGAATCATCAGCCGGTTCATAACCACTTACCTCACGGCGTTCGTGTTGCTAGCTGCCGGCGCCTAGGGCGCCCGCGGGATTAAAGGTTCTGCGTAATGAAGGAGAGCATCTGGTCCGAGGTGGAGATCACCTTGGAGTTCATCTCGTAGGCGCGCTGGGTGGTGATCATGTTGACCAGCTCTTCCACCACGCTGACGTTGGAGTTCTCCAGGGTGTTCTGCAGCACGGTGCCCAGGCCGGTCAGGCCCGGGGTGCCGACCTGCGGCGCGCCGCTGGAGGCAGTCTCCAGGAACAGGTTGTTGCCGATCGCCTGCAGGCCCGCCGGGTTGACGAAGTCGGCGGTCTGGATGTTGCCGATCACCTGGGCGGCCGGGTTGCCGGGAGTAGTCACCGACACGGTGCCGTCTTCGCCGACGGTGAAGGTCTGCACCTCGGCCGGCAGGACGATGGCCGGCTCCAGGGGGAAGCCCTGGGAGGTGACGATCTGGCCGTCAGAGTCCAGGTGGAAGCTGCCGTCACGGGTATAGCCGACGGTGCCGTCCGGCATCAGGATCTGGAAGAAACCACGGCCGTTGACTGCCATGTCCAGCGGCTGCTCGGTGGTCTGCAGGCTGCCGGCGGTGAAGATCTTCTGGGTGCCGGCGATGCGCACACCGGTACCCAGCTGCAGGCCGGTGGGCAGCTCGCTGTCCTGGCTGGACTGACCGCCGGGCTGGCGACGGATCTGGTACAGCAGATCCTCGAACTCGGCGCGATCGCGCTTGAAGCCGGTGGTCGAGACGTTGGCCAGGTTGTTGGAAATGGTGGTCAGGTTCATGTCCTGGGCGGACAGACCGGTTTTCGCAACCCAGAGTGCAGGAAGCATATTCTTTCTCCTCGAGCGCCAGTTTCATGGCGCTTCGCGTTGGTGATTAGCTGAGTTGCATGACCCGTGCCATGGCCGCCGCATCGTCTTCGGCGGTACGCATCATCTTCACGTGCAGTTCGAACTGGCGGGACAGCGAGAGGATCGCGGTCATCTCCTCGACGGCGTTGACGTTGCTCGACTCGAGGAAGCCGGAGGTCACGCGCACGTTGGCGTCGGCGGCGATCGGCTCGGTGGCGCCTTTGACGCGGACCAGGCCGTCGGTGCCCTTCTCCATGGTCTTGGGATCCGGATTGACCAGCTTGATGCGGTCCACCTCGGCCATCACGTTCGGCGCCTCGCCGAGGGCACGGATGCTGATGGTGCCGTCCTGGCCGATCTCGACCTTCTGCTCCGGCGGCACGGCGATCGGCCCGCCATTGCCGAGTACCGGCAAACCGTTGCCGGTGCGCAGCTGGCCGAAGGCGTCGATCTGCAGGCTGGCGGTACGCACGTATGCCTCGCTGCCATCGGCCGCCTGCACGGCGATCCAGCCCTGGCCGTCGATGGCCACGTCCATGTCGCGGCCGGTCTCCTGCAACGAGCCGGGGGTGAAGTCGGTGGCCGGACGCTCGGTCATCGCGTAGACACGAGCCGGGTAGCTGTCGCCGAACACCGGCATCGAGCGGGCCTGCTCGTAGTCGCGCTGGAAGCCGCTGGTGGAAATGTTCGCCAGGTTGTTGGCGTGGGCACGCTGGGCCAGGGTGTTCTGGCTGGCGCCCGTCATGGAGATGTACAGCATCTTGTCCATGGTTTGCTCCGCAGGTCGGCAATTGCCGCTCGCAACTCAGTTACCTGCTGTAAAGCAAACCGCGTGCCAGGACTTATAAATACATCTATCTACATGATTAACAAGGATTTATTAAAATAAAAGACTCCTCAGGGAGCCTTGCTTGCGAGTCATCCGGCGGGGCCTTGCCGCAGGCGGCAAGGCCCCTCCTCCCCTATCAACGCAGGTTGATGATGGTCTGGGTGATGGCGCTCTCGGTCTCGATGGTCTTGGCGTTGGCCTGGTAGTTGCGCTGGGCGACGATCAGGTTCACCAGTTGGTCAGACAGCTCGACGTTGGAGTCCTCCAGCGCGCCAGCCTGCAGGGCGCCCAGAGTGCCGGAGCGCGGCGTGCCCACCACCGGCTCGCCGGACTGGAAGGACTGCACCCAGGCGGTCTTGCCGACCGGGGTCAGGCCCTGCACGTTGGCGAAGTTGGCCAGCACCACCTGGCCCTGGATCAGCGACTGCCCGTTGGTGTAGCGAGCGAAGATCACACCGGTGTCGTCGATCTCCAGGCCAGCCAGCTCGCCGGTGGTGTAGCCATCCTGGCTGACAGCGGTAACGGCGAAGGCGCTGGAGAACTGGGTGGCATCGCGAATATCGATGGTCACCCCGGCCGCGGCAGCGGAGGCACCGTTGGAGCTCCACACTGGTGGCACGGAGTTGTCCGGGGCTGCAGGTGTCCAGTTGGTCATGGTGATCAGACCGGTAGCCGGATCCACAGTCAGGTCCGGGGAACTCAAGCTGGCGAGGTCGAGCTGGCCAGCGGTAGTGAAGCCCAGGTTCGCGGTATAGGGCGTTGTCAGGGTCGGATCGTTGGGATTGCGCCCGTCGATCAGTACGTTCATGGTCCAGGTGTTGGCCGCCGTCTTGACGAAATACTGGGTCATGACGTGGGCGTTGCCCTGGGTGTCATAGATGTTGGTCGAAGTCGACGAGTTGTAGGTCTGCGGGTTCGTCGGGTCGAACGGCACTACGGTCGGCACCGTGTTGGTCGAGTTCAGGTTGAAGGTCTGCTCCAGGTTCTCGGTGGCCCGCGGCGACTGGGCGGCGGTCTGGATCTGGATATCGTCGACGATGCCGTTCTGCAGGTTGCCGGCCGCATCCACCGCATAACCCTGCAGGCGGTAGCCGAAGTTGTTGACCACATAGCCGTCACGGTCGGTACCGAAGTAGCCGGCCCGGGTGTAGCTGATCTCGCCATTGTTGCTGGTGACGAAGAAGCCGTTGCCGTTGATGGCCAGGTCCAGGGCGTTCTGGGTGTAGTTGATGTTGCCCTGGTTGAACAGCTGCGACACGTCGCCCAGCAGCACGCCACTGCCCTGAGGGTTGGAGCCGGTACCGAGCACCGAGGCGGCGTAGACGTCGGCGAACTCGGCACGTGACTGCTTGAAGCCTGCGGTGCCGGCGTTGGCGATGTTGTTGCCGGTGACGTTGAGGTCGCTGGTGGCTGCCCGCAGACCGCTGAGACCGATGTTGAAAGCCATGGATATGCTCCTTTGCCGTTACTGCCGGCGCTTACAGCCTGGGGTTATTGACCGATTATCTGGACCTGGGACAGGGGCACTGCGCCGATGCCTGCCAGGTTGAGTTTCATTTCGCCGCCGTTCTGGCCGAGGGCGACGCTGTCGACGTTCGCCGGCAGCAATGTGTAGAGGCCCTTGGTGCCGTCGGCGTAGGTAGCCTGCGCCTCGAACTTGTAGGTGCCGGGCGGCATGAGATTGCCGCTGGAGTCCTTGCCGTCCCACATGAAGCTGACATTGCCGGCGGCCTGCTGGCCGAGGTTGACCCGGTTCACCACCTTGCCGGCGTTGTCGTAGATGTTGACGTAGACGTTGCTGCTGGTGACCGGCAACACCAGGCTGCCCTTGAAGGTCTCGCTGGTGTCGACCACGGCCTTCTCGGACGGCACAATCACCTTGCGCCCGACCAGCGACGAGGCCTGCAGGGCCTGGGACGACTGGTAGCCGGACAGCAGCGACTCCATGCGGGTGTTGAGCTGCTCGATGCCCTCGACCTGGCTGAACTGCGCGAGCTGGGCGATGAACTCGCCGTTCTCCTGCGGCTCCAGCGGGTTCTGGTTGTTCAACTGAGCCACCAGCAGTTCGAGGAATTCATTCTTACCGAGCTCCTTGCTCTGGCCGGTTTCCTGCTTGATCTGGTACTGGTCCAGTACGGAACTGACGCCACTGACACTCATTGTCTTGCTCCTCGTTCGCCGCTTACTGACCCAGGGTCAGCACGCGCTGCATCATCTGCTTGGCGGTGTTCATCATTTCGACGTTGGTCTGGAAGGCACGACTGGCGGAAATCATGTCGGCCATCTCCTCGACCACGTTGACGTTCGGGTAGTACACGTAGCCCTTCTCGTCCGCGGCCGGATGGTTCGGCTCGTAGCGCGGGGTCAGGCTGCTCTGGTCCTCGACCACACCCAGCACCTGGACGCCGCGACCGGCCTGATCCTGGTCGGCGAACAGCGAGCCACGGTCACCGCTCATGCTCGACTCGAACATGGTGGCGAACACCGGATGGCGCGCACGGTAGGTCTGATCGATGCTCGAGGAGACGGTCTCGGCGTTGGCGATGTTGCTGGAGATGGTATTCAGGCGAGTGCTCTGGGCGCTCATGCCGGTACCGGCGATATTGAAGACACTGGCGAGTGACATGGTGTGATCTCCCTTATTCGCCGCGCAGGGCGCCGATCAGCCCTTTGAATTTGCTGTTGAGCATGGTGAAGCTAGCCTGGAACTGCACCGCGTTCTCGGCGTAGTTGGCCTGCTCCTGCTGCATGTCGACGCTGTTCTGGTCGATGGACGCATGGAACGGGGTACGGAAACGCAGCGCCGGGTCGGCCAGCTGGATGCCATCGGCGGCGATGTGCTGGCTGTCGGTACGATTCAGGCCGAAGTGCTTGCCGTTCTGCTTCTCGTTCTGTTCGGCGAGCACGGCGGAGAAGTCCAGGTCACGAGCCTTGTAATGCGGGGTATCGGCGTTGGCGATGTTGTTGGCCAGCACTTCGGCGCGCTCTGCGCGGAAGCTGAGGGCCGTTTCGTGAATGCCGAGTGCGTTTGCGAAGCTGATGCTCATGATCTGGAACCTTTGCCGTTTGGGCGTCGTGCCAGACATAAAGCAATGGCTGTGCCAGTTTAATTTTTACTTATAAATCAACAGCTTGCATAAAAATAACGCTATCGAAGAGCGGCAAGCGGCAAAGCTTTTCCGCTACGTGGCAAGGCCGCTGCGGCACGGCAAGGCCCTTTTGCCGCGCAGAAACGAAAACGGGAGGCCCTTGGCCTCCCGTTGTGCTTCGCGACTTCGCGTCACTTCACCTTGTAGATGATCCCGGGGCTGCACTGAACCATCTGGTACAGATCCGGCAGGCCGTTGAGCGCCTCGGAAGCACCGAGGAACAGATAGCCGCCCGGCTTGAGGGTGGCGTGGATGCGGGTGAGGATGTCCTTTTTCACTTCGGCGGAGAAGTAGATCAACACGTTGCGACAGAACACCACATCGAACTTTCCGAGGGCCGCATAGCTTTCCAGCAGGTTGATGGCGCGGAACTCGACACGACTCTTGATCGGCGCCTTGACCACCCAGCGCCCCGGCCCTTTCGGGTCGAAGTAGCGCTGCAGACGTTCCTGCGACAAACCGCGCCCCATGGCCAGGCTGTCGTACTCGCCGGATTTGCAGTTGGCCAGCATCGATGGCGAAAGATCGGTGGCTACGATCTGTGCCCCGGCCTTGAGCTGGCCCAGGTTGGCCTTTTCGAATTCGTCGATGGTCATCGACAGCGAATAGGGCTCCTGCCCCGAGGAGCAGGCAGCCGACCAGATGCGCAGACGCTGGTTAGGCGCAGCCTTGATCAACTCGGGCAGCACCCGGTTCTTCATGACCTCGAAGGGATAGGTATCGCGAAACCACAGGGTCTCGTTGGTGGTCATGGCGTCCACCACCTGCTCGCGCAATCCTCCACGAGGCTGGGCCTGCATCTTCTGCACCAGCTCACCGAGGGTCTTGATTCCCTGCTGCTCCATCAGCTTGTTGAGGCGGCTCGACACCAGGTATTGCTTGTTGCTCCCCAGCAGAATGCCGCAGGCCTTTTCCAGAAAGGTCCGGAACTGCTCGAAATCCAAATTGCCTGAAGACACTAATGCCGCCTCACCAAACATAGTTGCAACCGAGGGCCGAGCCCTCAGCCCCCATCAGCCACCCGGATACGCTCGACCACGCGGGAAGCCAGTTCGTCCGGACGGAATTTCGCGAGGAAATCGTCCGCACCGACCTTCTTCACCATCGCCTGGTTGAACACCCCGGAGAGCGAAGTATGCAGAATCACATGGAGGTTCTGCATCCTCGGATCGGAGCGAATCTCCGCAGTCAGGGTATAGCCATCCATCTCCGGCATCTCGATGTCGGAGATCAGCATGAGGAACTCCTCCGCCGGGGTCTTGCCCTCTTCCACCAGCTTGCGCAGATAGTCGTAGGCTTGCCGGCCGTCGTTGAGCGCCACCACCTCGACCCCGATGCTCTCCAGGCAGCGCGAGACCTGCTTGCGCGCCACGGACGAGTCGTCGCAGATCAACACGCGCTTGGACACCGCGCGAGCCTGGGTCTCGACGTCCACCACGCCTTCGGAAATGGCCTCCGACATGGGCGCCACCTCGGCGAGGATCTTCTCCACGTCGATGATCTCCACCAGCTTGTTGTCCACACGCGTCACCGCCGTCAGGTAGTGGTCGCGACCGGTGCCCTTGGGTGGCGGATGGATCTCTTCCCAGTTCATGTTGACGATGCGTTCGACCGAGCGCACCAGGAAGCCCTGCACCTTGGTGTTGTACTCGGTGATGATCACGAAGCTGTTGTTGATATCGTCCAGCGCCTGCCTACCGGTGGCCAGCGCCAGATCGAGGATGGGAATGGTGCCTCCGCGGATGTTCGCCACACCGCGCACCACCTGGCTGGACTTGGGCATGACGGTGAGTTTGGGGCATTGCAGCACCTCCTTCACCTTGAACACGTTGATGCCATACAGCTGCGAGCCGTCCAGACGGAACAGCAAGAGCTCGAGGCGGTTCTGCCCGACCAGTTGGGTACGCTGGTTAACCGAGTCCAATACTCCGGCCATGCCCAGACTCCTTATTGTTCATATCGTTGCGCTCCCGCTAAGCCTAGCAGGCGGCACGAGCCTTGCTTTGTGAGCTGCATGAACACACTCACGACACTTTACCGACGCATGATGGCAAAACGCCTGTTCCTCGCCGGTGTTGTACCCGCTTTGGGCCTGTTCGGCTACAGCTCGCTGCATGCCGCGCCGCTGACCCTGCCCGAAGAGCTTATCGGCGCTACCGAGGGCTTTCTTGAGTTCACCGTCGAGGACTATCTAGAGCGTAGCGAAATCCCGGCACGCCATGATATTCAAGTGAATTCGATCGATCCGCGATTACGCCTCGCCGCCTGTGACAGCGATTTGACGCAGAGCCTGGAGAGTCCCGCCCAGCCTGTTGGCCGAGTCACCGTCCGGGTCAGCTGCGAAGGCACAACGCCTTGGACAGTGTTCATCCCTGCCCAGGTGCGCATCTTCCGACCGGTGGCAGTACTGAAAAACCCGCTCAAGCGCGACAGCATCATTGGTCCGGAAGATATCGCCATGATCGAGCAGGACATCGGACTGCTCAACCGAGGCTATATCAGCGATCCCGAGCAGGCCATCGGCAAAAAACTGACGCGTCCGCTTCAGGCAGATCAGGTATTGACTCCTGCAATCTTGCAGCTGGCGGAGAGCGTGCGCCGCGGCGATCAGGTGGTCATTGCGGCGCGTGCCGGCGGCATTAATGTGCGTGTGCAGGGCGAGGCCTTGTCCGGTGGGACTCTCGGCCAGCAGATCAGCGTGCGCAACCTAAGTTCGCAGCGCGTGGTCAGAGCCAGGGTGATAGGTCCGGGGCAGGTCGAGGTGGGGATGTAGGCACGATTCTTGTAGCGCATATCCCCGACGATTTCCTACACTGTTAAACGACGCACATAAAAGCGCCCTAAAGTTTCGACGGGACCGGCCGACAACCCAGTCAAGCGTCCAGATACCGTCCGAGGTTTACACCATGGTTATCGACTTCAACCGGCTGAACAATGCCGCCAGCCCCGCCAACAGCGGGCGCACAGGCAATGCCCAGGCCAGCGGCCGTAACGAGGCCGTCAGCAGCACCCCGCAGAACGCGGCGCAGGTTGCCGACGAGCAGGCCACTGCCGGCAAGACTGGCGAATCCGTGCAGCTCAGCCGTGAAGCCCAGCAATTGCAGAAAGCCGGCGACAAGCTGCGCGACCTGCCGACCGTCGATAAAGAGCGCGTCGCCAAGTTGAAGCAGGCGATTGCCGATGGCAGCTACCAGGTCGATGCCAAGCGCGTCGCCGGCAAGCTGCTCGATTTCGAATCCCAGCGCTAGTCCAAGGGCTGCGCTGGGGGTGTTGGACGCCCGATCCCCAGAGCCCGCGATGCAAAGTAACGATCTGCTGCAACTGTTCATCGAAGATATCGGCACGGCTCAGCGCCTGCTTGAGCTGATCGATGCCGAATTCCAGGCCATGGGCGAACGCGACCTGCCGCGTCTGGAACAGATCCTCGGCGAGAAACTCCCCCTCCTCAGCCTGCTCGACCAGCACGGCAGCGCACGCAGCAAACTGCTCGGCGAACAACAACTGAGCGCCGATCGCGCCGGCCTGGAAGCCTTTGCCGCCCGCCAAAGCAATGGTGCAGAGCTACTGGCGCGCAGCGATGAGCTGAACCAGCTGCTGGAAAGCTGCCGCGACGCCAACCAGCGCAATGGTCGGCTGATCCGCGCCAATCAGGCATCGCTCAAGAGCGTGCTCGGCATTCTCCGTGGCGGCGAGACCCCAGGGCTCTATGACAGCCGCGGCGGCGCCGCTAGAATCGCGCAGCAACGCCCACTCAGCCAGGCCTGAGCCATAACAACAAGCACAGGGACATACCGGCAATATGCCAGTATGCTAGTGCGGTAGTACCTGGAGATACCCGGATCGTGCCCAACCCATTCCTTGAGGACGATGGCCCACAGCCACCCAAGGTGCTTACCGCACCCTTGGAGATCTTTGCCAACCTGCGTTTGCTGCAGCAGAGCCATGATCCCCTCATTGTCATGTTCAAGGACCGCAACCTGCGGTTCCAGAGCTACCTGATCGAAATCGACCGCGATCGCGGCGTACTTGCTCTCGACGAAATGATTCCCAGCGATGGCGAGCGCTTCATGCAGAACGGCGAACCGTTCCGCGTGGAAGGCTTTCACGATGGCGTGCGCATCGCCTGGGAATGCGAAGACCCGGTGCAGATCGGCGAACTGGACGGCTCGCGCTGCTACTGGAGCTATATCCCGGAGCGGGTGACCTATCACCAGCGCCGCAATGCCTTCCGCGCGGCACTCGGCCAGGGCCAGTTGGTCAACATCGAGCTGTCCGGCAGTAAGCTCAATCCCGGCGTCAAGGGCCAGATGCTGGATATCTCCGCCACCGGTTGCCGTCTGCGCTTCGCCGGCGACATCACCAGCCGCCTGCAACCCGGTCAGGTCTACGAGCGCTTCACCGCCATGCTGCCGATCGGCTCCATGACCACCGCTGGCGAACTGCGCCATGTGCACTATGCGGAGAAGGTCAACATGACCTTCGTCGGCCTGCGCTTCCACCGCATGAGCGGCCTGGAGCAGCGCCAGGTGGAGCGCTTCGTCTACCAGCTACAGCGCGAGGCGCGCCGCGTCGAGCAGGAATAGCACTGCCGATGCCAACCAGAGGCCGCCCACGGGCGGCCTTTTGCGTTTTCAGGCCTGAGCTCCCAGCACCCGTCGCTCCCAGGGCGTGATCTCGTCCATGTAGCTCATCAGCTCCATGCCCTTGCTGGCGCAATAGCCGCCGACGAACTCCTCGCCGAACCACTGCCTAGCCAGCGCACTGTCCTGCAGGCGCTGAAGCGCCGCATGCATGGTGCACGGCAGGCTAAGTGCAGGTGGCACCTCGAACTCGCCCTGGATCGGCGCGCTCGGCTCCAGCTGTTGCTGCAGGCCATGCAGGCCGGCGGCCAGGCTGGCAGCGATGGCCAGATAGGGATTGGCGTCGGCCCCGGGCAGACGGTTCTCCACCCGCCGCGCTGCAGCCCCACTGGCCGGGATGCGCAACCCGGCGGCGCGGTTGTCGTGCGACCAGCAGGCGTTGTTCGGCGAGGCGTAGGGATGACACAGGCGCTGGTAGGAATTCACATGCGGCGCGAACAGCAAGGTGAAGTCGGCCAACGCGGCCTGCTGCCCGCCGATGAAGTGGTGGAAGGCCGGTGTCGCCGCGCCATCCTCTGAACTGAAGATATTGCGCCCACTGCCCTGCTCCACCACGCTCTGGTGGATGTGCATGGAGCTGCCCGGCGTATGCGGCAGCGGCTTGGCCATGCACACCACCGCCAGACCGTGCTTGAGGCCGACCTCGCGCAGCAGATGCTTGAACAGGAAGGTCTGGTCGGCCACCTGCAGCGGGTCGCCATGCAGCAGATTGATCTCGAACTGGCTGACGCCCATCTCGTGCATGAAGCTGTCGCGCGGCAGGCCGAGCGCCTCCATGCAGAGATAGACCTCTTCGAAGAACGGCCGCAGACCGTTGCCGGACGACATGCTGAACGCCGAGCAGCCGCTCTCGCGACTGCCGTCCAGGCCCTGCGGCGGCCGGAAGGGGCGATTGGCATCGAGATGCCGCTCGAAGACGAAGAACTCCAGTTCGGTGGCCACCACCGGCTGCCAGCCGCGCTCGGCATAGACAGCCAACACCTGCTTCAGCAGGCCGCGGGTGGAAAGACCCGAACTGCGCCCATCCAGCTCATCGGCGTCGCAGATGGCCATGGCCCGCGGCGACTCGCTCCAGGGGAGGCGGAACACACGCTCAGGAGTGGTGCTGAGAACCAGGTCGCCATCGTCGCTGCCGTAGAAACGCGCCGGCGGATAGCCGCCCATGATGCACTGCAGCAAGACACCCCGCGCCAGTTGCAAGCGGCGGCCTTCGAGAAAGCCTTCTGCGGTCATCACCTTGCCCCGCGGCACCCCATTGAGGTCGGCGGTGACACATTCGATCTCGCTTATCCCGGACAAGCGCTCTGCGAGCGCACTACGGCCGTCGGTGTTCATGACTGCATATCCCAGCTTTAGATCCGTACAAAATACGCATCAGCCGTTCAAGATATCAAGCAGTCAAAAGGAGAGTTCAGCGCAGGAAGGCCACAACCTGATCGGCGTCGAAGGGCCAGTCGAGCTCGGCGCCGCTGTCATTGCGACGCAGCACCGGAATGCGCAGACCATATTGCTCGACCCAGTCCTCGCGCTCGGCGATGTCTATCAGTTCGACCAGCAGGCCGTGCTCGACGAAGGGCATCAGCAACGCCTCGGCCACCTCGCAGAGGTGGCAGCCGAGGGTGCCGAAGAGTTGGCATTCAGGGGGCATCGCGGGCGTCTCCGACTCGATCAGAGACACAGTCTAGCACCCGCTCAGGCCTCCTCGGCCGGCGGGTTCTGCAGCATGCCCTGCAGACCGTCGAGCAAGCGGCCGTTGAGCTCCTTGGCCTTCTCCAGCAACGATCCGTCGAAACGCTCGTCGAGGCTGAAGCCGCCGTCCAGCAGCTGCTCCAGGGTGCCCTTGGCGTCTTCCGACACCTTGTCGGCAGTACGCAGCGCATCGAGCAGGCCGCGGGCGTAGTCGATCAGGTCGTCGTTCACCGCGCTGGCGGCTTGGCCGCCCTGCTGGGCCACCGCGCCATAGGCATCGGTGGCCTGGCGCACGCTGGTCTGGGTCAGCTGCAGCGACATCGAGGCCAGTTGCGAGCCATCCATATTCAACTGCATGGCGCGGTCGAAGGCGCCAGCCAGATTGCCCGAATAGAAGTCGCTGGAGATGTCCTGCACCTGCTTGAACAGGTCTTCCAGGGCGGCGCGCTCCTCATCGTCCAGCTCGCCTTCCACCTGTACCTGCCAACCGCCGATCTGCATGCTGCCGGAGCTGCTGCTGGCGCTGGCCACGGAACCATTGCCATTGCTGGCGGCGGCCGCACTGCTCTGCGACCAGCTGGCGGAGGCACTGGCGATGGAAATATTCAGACGGTCGCCATCGCGGGTTGTGACCTGCATATCGAAGGTCTCGGCCTGGGCGGCGAAACGCTCGCTGCGCGCGGCCACCGCGACGGTGTTGCCGCCACCGCTGGCGGGAGTCTTGCCGCCGTAGTCGGATTCGAGGCCTTTCAGGCCGTTCTGGATCTTGTCGTAGGTGGCATTGATGTCTTCCGCCACCTTGCCCTTGAGCACGCCCATGCCGTCGAGGATCTTGCGCGCCTCCTCGAAGCCCTTCTCCACGCCCTCGCGGGCCTGGGCCAGCAAGCTTTCCAGCTTGGAGGTGTCGGCACCGGCGGCGGCCTCGCTCTTCAAGCGCTGCTCGATGAAGCCGAGTACACGATCGGCGACCTTGTCGGGCGTGAAGTCCTCGCGCTTGCCGTCCAGCGCGCCCGGCTCCAGGCCCAGGCGATTGGCCAGGCGGTTGGCCAGGGTGCCCTGGGCATCCACATGGCCGCGCGGGTTGGCCAGGGTGTTGATGCCGGTGGGGCGGGACTGCGACGGGGAAAGGGAAGCCAGAGTATTCATGATGAAGTACCAAGCAGGGTCAACTGCCTCTTTGACGGCAGGCACCCCGGAAAATTGAGGCAAAACCGACCAATGGCCTGCTTGACCGGGAGCATGGACGCCCCGCTGCCGCTTCGGCATGCTCGCAGGCAATCGAAGGAGAATCGCCTTGTTCGCCGACCTGCTGATCATTCTGGCCTGCTCGCTGCTGGTCATCGCCCTGTTCCGCCGCCTGCGCCTGCCGCCGGTGCTCGGCTACCTCTGCGTCGGCTTGCTGGTGGGGCCGGCCGCGCTGGACTGGATAGGCTCGGCCCGTGACCTGCCGCGGCTGGCCGAGCTGGGCGTGGTATTCCTGTTGTTCAGCCTGGGCCTGGAGTTCTCCCTGCCGCGCATGCTGGCGCTGCGGCGCACCGTATTCGGCCTGGGCAGCCTGCAGGTCGCCCTGTGCGGCTCGGTCCTGGGTGCGCTGCTCTATCTGGGCGGCGTGGCGCCAACCAGCGCCGCGGTGCTCGGCCTTGGTCTGGCGCTCTCCTCCACCGCCATAGTCGGCAAGGAACTGGTCAGCCTCGGCGAGGTATTCAGCGGCCATGGCCAGAACGCCATGGGCGTGCTGCTGTTCCAGGACCTGGTGGCAGTGCTGCTGCTGACCCTGGTGCCCGCCATTGCCGGTCACGGCGGCGAGCCCTGGTACCTGGCCATTCCGCTGACGCTGGGCAAGACCGTACTGCTGTTCCTCGGCCTGCTGCTGGCCAGCCGCTGGCTGCTGCCCAAGCTGTTCCACGAGGTGGCGCAGGCTCACTCCGCCGAGCTGTTCGTCATGCTCGCCCTGGTCATCGTCCTGCTCACCGCCTGGCTCACCCACATGCTCGGCCTGTCCATGGCCCTGGGCGCGTTCCTCGCCGGCATGCTGCTAGGCGAGAGCCACTACCGCCACCAGGTCGAGGCAGATATCCGGCCATTCCGCGACATCCTCCTCGGCCTGTTCTTCGTCTGCGTGGGCATGCTGATCGACCTCAAGCTGTTCGCCGAGCAGGGCTGGGCCATCCTCGGCGCTACCCTGCTACTGCTCGCGCTCAAGGGCGGTCTGGTGGCCGTGCTGGTCAAGGTCCGCGGCGAAAGCGGCGAGACGGCCTGGCGCAGCGGCCTGGCCCTGGCCCAGGCCGGTGAATTCTTCTTCGCCCTGGTGGCGCTGATGCGCCAGCAGCAGATGCTGGAAGCACCGCTGGCCGGGCTGCTGCTGGCCGCCGCATTCTGCTCCATGGCACTGACCCCACTGTTGCTACGTGCCGCGCCGCAGCTGGCCGCGCGACTGCGCCGCACACCGGGACGCGAAAGTCATCTGGAGGAAATCGCCAGCCACAGTGCGGAGCTGCAGGGCCATGCGGTGATCTGCGGTTATGGCCGGGTCGGCCAGTCCATCGGGCGCTTCCTACAGCGCGAAGGCCAGGTCTTCGTCGCCCTCGACGACGACCCGGTGCGGGTCGAGGAAGCCAGCGCCGGCGAGAGCAACGTGCACTACGGCGACTCGCGCCGGCGCGACCTGCTGGAGGCCGTCGGCATTTCCCGCGCGCGCCTGCTGGTGGTGGCGGTGGACAAGACCGATGTGGCCCTGGCCATCGTCGAGCAGGTGCGCCTGCACTGCGCCGATCTGCCGATCCTGGTACGCACCCGCGACGACAGCCGCCTCGCCGAGCTGCAGGCCGCCGGCGCCAGCGAGGTGGTGCCGGAGGTGCTGGAATCCAGCCTGATGCTGGCCTCCCACGCCCTGGTGATGCTCGGCATTCCCCAGCAGCGGGTGCAGCAGCATTTGGACGAGGTACGCGGCAATCGCTATCGCCTGCTGCACGGTTTCTATCACGGTGCCCAGGCCAACCTGGTGGATGCCCAGGGCCAACCGCGGGTGCTGCTGCATGCGGTGAACCTGCCGCAGAACGCCCACGCCTGCGGGCGCTGCCCGACCGATATGCAGCTGGAGGCGCTGGGGTTGGAAGTGCAGGCGGTGCGCCGCGATGGCGTGGACCTGCCGATGGAGCAGCGGCCGCAGTTGCGCGAGGGCGACACCGTGTTGCTGTCCGGCCCGCTGCAGGCCATCGAAGCCGGCGAGGCGCGTCTGCTCGGCGGCGACTGAGTCAGACGCCGGCAGCGCCCAGCAGGATCTCCGCCGCCGCCTTGGCCTGCAGCGCCTGGTCGCCCGGGCCCTGCACATGGGCCATGCTCAGCGCGCCCTCCAGCAGAAACTGCAGCTGCCCGGCCAACTGCTCCGCCTGGCATACCTGCAGCGCCTCAAGCAACTCGCGGAAATGCCCTCCGAAAGCCGCCTTGAACCCCGCCGCCTGACGATGGATGGGGTGCTCGCGGTCATGAAATTCCGCCGCCGCATGAATGAAGCTGCAGCCGCAGAAATCGTGCTGGTTGATCCACGCATGCAGGCCGTCGAAGGTCAGCAGCAGCGCCTCGCGCGGCGGCTTGGCGGCGCGCAGCTGGGCCAGGTTGCCGAGGGTCTCGCGCTCGCGCTCCTCGAGCACGGCGAGGATCAGCTCGTCCTTGGAGCGGAAGTGCTTGTACAGGGTCATCTTGGCCACCCCGGACTCCGCCAGGATGCGGTCGATGCCCGTGGCGTGGTAGCCCTCGCGGGCGAACAGGCCCTGGGCGGTGCTGATCAATTGTTCGCGTTTGCTCGATGCCATCTGGCCCTCCAAGTGGCGGACATTATGCGGGCGGCAATGACCGTCGCTCCAGTTCGGAAAAACTCGCTTGAAATATACAGACCTGTCTGTCTAATATCGAGTCATATTCACCCGCGAGACTCCTCCCATGCAGCTCCATGACTTCCGCCTGTCCGGCAACTGCTACAAGGTCCGTCTGTTCCTCGCCCTGCTCGGCCGCGAGGTCGAGCTGCTGCAGACCGACCTGCTCGGCGGCGCGCAGAAGCGCGCGGAGTTCCTCGCCCTCAACCCGCGCGGCCAGGTGCCGGTATTGGTCGACGAAGGCCAGGCGATCTATGACTCCCAGGCCATCCTGGTGTACCTGGCCAAGCGCTATGGCGCTCCCAGCTGGTACCCGCAGGACGCCCTGAGCCAGGCGCGCATCGCCAGCTGGCTGAGCTTCGCCGCCAACGAAGTGGCCCAGGGCCCGGGACAGGCCCGCCTGCATGGGCTGTTCCGCATGCCCGGCGACCTGCAGCAGGCCCAGCAGCGCGCCGTGCAGGTGCTGGACCTGCTGGATGCGCATCTGGCCCAGCACACCTGGCTGGCACAGGGTGAGGCACCGAGCATCGCCGACCTCGCCGTCTACCCTTACATCGCCCTGGCCGGTGATGGTGGCATCGACCTCGCACCCTATGTTCACCTCGCCGCCTGGTTCGCGCGCATCCGCGCCCTGCCCGGCCACATCGGCATGCCCGGCCTCTAAGGGCTTCCGCGACCCTATGCCGCCGACCCAGCCGCGAGCGCCTGCCGTTGGCTTTCGGCGCCACCGTATCCTCACCCGCCCGCTGAAGGACACTGACATGCGCTCCCTGCTCTTCGCTCTGCTGCTGGTCATCGCCGGCACCAGCCAGGCCGCCGGCCTGCGCTTCGCCCTGGTCAAGACCGCCGAGACCGAGACCCGCGACGCCTTCACCGTCGAGGGCGGCGCCTGGACCGAGAAGGCCATCGCCAACCACGTCGCCGTGCTGATCGAACATCACGCCGCCACCCTGTTGCTCGACACCTCACTGGGGCGCCAGGTGGACCAGCAGTTCGAATCGGAAATGCCCTGGTACGACAAACCGCTGCTGCGCTACGGCCAGGTCACGCCGGTGCGCGACCAGTTGGACCGCGCCGGCATTCGCGTCGACCGCATCCTGCTCACCCACAGCCACTGGGACCACGCCTCGGGCCTGGCCGATTTCCCGGAAGTGCCGGTGTGGGCGCCCTACGAGGAGATCGAGTTCAGCCGCATCGCCACGCCGCCGGCCGTGCTGCCCAGCCAGTTCGCCCATGCCATTCGCTGGGTGCCGTTCCAGTACGCCGAGCAGCCGTTCATGGGTTTCCCACGCAGCCACGACATGTTCGGCGACGGCAGCCTGGTGCTGGTGCCGCTGGAAGGCCACACGCCCGGCTCGGTCGGCCTGTTCCTCACTCTCGACGATGGCCGCCGCTTCTTCTTCACCGGTGACACCAGCTGGCGCCTGGAAGGCTTCACCGGGCCTAAGGAGAAGTTCTGGATCAGCAAGCGCATGGTCGACAACGATCCAGAAGGCACCCGCCAGCAGCTGGAAAAAGTCCACCAGTTGCTGCTGGAGCAACCGCAACTGACGGTGATTCCGGCCCACGACGAAACGGTGCAGCGCAAGCTCGGCTACTACCCGCACTGGATCGAGTGAGGCCTCGACCAAGGTCTAGAAGCCGCCGCCACGGCAAAGTGGTTTATTTCCCTCGCTGCAACCGGACCGGACAACCGGGCCGCCACCACCAGCCGAGGACAATAACAATGAGCAAGTCCCTCCTTGCCCGCGGCGTGGCCCTGGCCGCGCTGGGCACCAGCCTCACCTTGCCGACCACCAGCCAGGCCGCCTTCCTCGAAGACGGCAAGGCCAGCGTGGAGCTGCGCAACTTCTACATGAACCGCGACTTCCGCCAGGAAGGCGCCGCCCAGTCCAAGGCCGAGGAATGGGCCCAGGGCTTCCTGCTGCGCTACGAATCCGGCTACACCGAGGGCACCGTCGGCTTCGGCGTCGACGCCATCGGCACCCTGGGCCTGAAGCTCGACTCCAGCGCCGACGAGAGCGGCACCGGCCTGTTGCAGCGCGACCGCGAGACCGGCCGCGCCCAGGATGACTACGGCGACCTGGGTGTCACCGCCAAGGTCAAGGTATCCAATAGCGTGCTCAAGGCCGGCACGCTGATGCCCAAGCTGCCGGTGGTCCAGGCCAACGACTCGCGCCTGCTGCCGCAGAGCTTCCAGGGCGGCTGGATCAACTCCCAGGAGATCGCCGGCCTGACCCTCGATGCCGGTCAGCTGAGCCGGGTCAACCAGCGCGACTCGTCCGACCACGAGACCATGACCCTGACCAACAGCAGCCCGGCGGCGCGCGGCTTCACTGGCCTCGGCGGGATCGACAGCGACGAGTTCAACTTCGCCGGCGCCAGCTACAAGTGGAACGACCAGCTCACCACCGCCTACCACTACGGCGCGCTGGACAACTTCTACAAGCAGCACATCCTCAGCGCCGTGCATGTACTACCGCTGGGTGATAAGCAGAGCCTGAAGAGCGACTTGCGCTTCGCCCGCTCCACCGACGACGGCGACACCAATGTCGACAACAAGGCCTTCGGCGCCATGTTCACCTATGCCCTGGGTGGCCACGCCTTCGGCCTCGGCTACCAGCAGATGAGCGGCGACACCGGCTTCGCCTACATCAACGGCACCGATCCGTTCCTGGTCAACTACGTACAGATCGGCGACTTCGCCTTCAAGGACGAGAAGTCCTGGCAGGCACGCTACGACTACAACTTCGCCGCCCTCGGCATCCCCGGCCTGACCTTCATGACCCGCTACCTGAGCGGCGACAACGTCGACCGCGGCGCCGGCCTGTCCGAGGGCAAGGAATGGGAGCGCAACACCGACATCGCCTACGTGTTCCAGGAAGGCCCGCTGAAGAACTTCGGCATCAAGTGGCGCAACGCCACGACCCGCTCCAACTTCGGCAACGACCTGGACGAGAACCGCCTGATCCTCAGCTACAGCCTGTCGCTCTGGTAAGCCCTGCGGCAACGAAAAAGCCCGCCGGTCGGCGGGCTTTTTTCTATCCAGCGCAGACTCAGTCCTGGCTGTTGGCGCCGATCTTGTGGATCGACAGGTCGGCACCGTAGTACTCCTGCTCCTGGCTCAGGCGGATGCCGGTCAGCGTCTTGAGCAGACCGTAGACCAGGAAGCCGCCGACCAGCGCCACCAGCACGCCCAGGGCGGTGCCGATCAGCTGGCTGACCAGGCTGACGCCGCCGATGCCGCCCAGGTAGCTCTGGCCGAAGATGCCGCAGGCGATGCCACCCCACACGCCGCACAGGCCATGCAGCGGCCACACGCCGAGCACGTCATCGATCTTCCATTTCACTTGGGTCGCGGTGAACGCCCAGACGAACAGCGCGCCGGCGATGCCGCCGGTAACCAGGGCACCGACCGGGTGCATCAGGTCGGAGCCGGCGCACACCGCCACCAGGCCGGCCAGCGGGCCATTGTGCAGGAAGCCCGGGTCGTTGCGCCCGACCAGCAGTGCGGCGACGGTGCCGCCGACCATGGCCATCAGCGAGTTGACCGCCACCAGGCCGCTGATGCTGCCGAGGGTCTGGGCACTCATCACGTTGAAGCCGAACCAGCCGATGATCAGAATCCACGAACCCAGGGCGAGGAACGGGATGTTGGACGGCGCGAAGGCCACCAGGCGACCCTCGCGGTAGCGACCGTCGCGACGACCAAGCAGGATCACCGCGCCGAAGGCCAGCCAGCCACCTACTGCGTGCACCACCACCGAACCGGCGAAGTCATGGAAGGCGGCGCCGAAGCGCTCGGTCAGCCAGGCCTGCAGGCCGAAGTTGCCGTTCCAGATCAGGCCCTCGAAGAAGGGATAGACGAAGGCGACGATCAGCAGCGTGGCGCACAGCTGCGGGCCAAACTTGGCGCGCTCGGCGATGCCGCCGGAAATGATCGCCGGGATGGCGGCGGCGAAGGTCAGCAGGAAGAAGAACTTCACCAGCGCATAACCGCTGCCCGCGGTCAGCTCGTTGGCCGGCGCGAAGAAGGTCACGCCATAGGCCACCCAGTAACCGACGAAGAAGTAGGCCAGGGCCGAAACGGCGAAGTCGGAGAGGATCTTCGACAGGGCGTTGACCTGGTTCTTGTGGCGTACCGTACCCACTTCGAGGAAGGCAAAGCCGGCGTGCATCGCCAGGACCATGATCGCGCCGAGCAGGATGAACAGGGTATTGGAGCCGTGAATCAGGGTTTCCACGGCGCTGTTTAGGTTTTCCATCGAATGGTTTCCCCGGTCGAATAAGCACCAAAAACGATCTCTATCCCGATGCAGCGCACCAAACACGAGCAACTGCTCGTCATGCACCGCTGTCGCCGCGCTCCGAATCGGAGCAGAAGCCTTGGTGGAAAATCACCATTGCGATTTTTCACCTTTATTTTCAGCGACATACCGAAAGAGACAACAGATCCACCGTGGACCATGCGCGCCACCAAGGGGCACGCCCGAAACACGGCGCACCATGGCGAGGCAAAAGATGTGCCAGACGAGGGCACGAATAAAGCCTGAACCTGGCCGGCCTGGCCCTGCTCGAACCTGAAGAGTCCCAACCACGACCACAGGAGAGCGCCATGCCTACCACCCCGAACTCCGACCTGTCCGGCTTCGAAACCACCGGCACCACCACCAGCACCACTCCGAACATCGACAAGGACGCCCACCGTCGCAATCTGCGTGACGCACAGAACGCGCTGTCCGCCGAGTTCCAGGCCCTGATCAGCGACACCGAGAACCTGCTGCGGCAGACCTCGGACGTGGCCGGCGTGCAGGTCCAGGAGTTACGTGCACGCATCAGCGGCAACCTCGGCCGGGCCAAGGACATCCTCAAGGACACCGAGCACACCCTCGAGCAACAGGGCCGCCTAGCGGTGGCGAAGACCGAGGAATACGTCCAGCAGCACCCCTGGCAAACCCTCGGCGTAGCCGCTGGCGTGGGCTTCCTGCTCGGCCTGCTGGCCGGGCGCCGCTAAGTCGGAGGCCGAGCATGGATGACATGCAGTCGCAGGCGGCCAGCGAGCCGCCCAAGCCTTCCCTGAAAAAGCTGGGAGGCGCCCTGGTCGGCCTGCTGCAGGGCCATCTGGAGTTGCTCGGCATCGAGTTTCAGGAGGAGAAGTCGCGCTCGTTCCGGCTGTTCATCTTCTCCGGCCTGAGCCTGATCTTCGGCATGCTGGTCCTGCTCGGATTGTCGACCGTGGTGCTGATCGCCTTCTGGGACACCTATCGCCTGCCCGCCGCCATCGGCCTGTGCCTGGTGTTTGCCGCGGGCATGCTGCTGTGCCTGTTCAAGGCCAAGCACCTGGCACGCGACGGCGAGTCGCCATTCCGCGCCACGGTCACCGAACTGGCCCGCAACAAGGAGCGCTTATTGCCATGAGCGAAACACTGTCCAGCGCGGCACGCCGCGACATGCGCAAGGAGCTGGTCCGCCTGCGCATGGAAATGCACCGCCAGCAGCTGCGCTACCACGTGCAGCCACTGACCCATCCCCTGCAGCAGCTAAGCCAGATTCGTAATGGCGAGCAGGCCAATGTGAAGACCCCGTTGATGGTCGCTGCCGGCGTGCTGCTGACCCTGTTCGGCGGGCGCCTCGGCACCTTCGGCAAGCTGGCCCGCGTCGGTCTGATGCTCTATCCGGTGGTGCGTGGCGTGCAGGCCGCCAAGCGGCCGAGCATCGAGCCGCATTACTAGGCTGTTGGCGCTCCTACCGGCTGATCAAGTCTCAGATCAGGATCGGCCGGTGGAACGGCGCCAGCTCCATGCGATTGCGCCCGTTCTGCTTGGCCCGGTACAGCGCCTTGTCGGCGCGCTCGATCAGCGCCGGCACCGTTTCCTGTAGGTAGTACTGGGCCACGCCGATCGAGGCGGTCACGCGCACATTGGCCGGCACGCCCTCGAAGCTGGCCTCGGCCAGTGCGTCCTGGATGCGCTTGATGCAGTGCTGGGCCATTTCCAGCGAGGTCTGCGGCAGGAACAGGAGGAACTCCTCGCCGCCATAGCGGGCGAAGAAGTCGGTGCTACGCAGCAATGGCTGCACGGTATTGGCGAAGGTCTTGAGCACCTCGTCGCCGACCGGATGGCCGTAGGTGTCGTTGATCCGTTTGAAGTAGTCGAGGTCGAGGATGCACACGCAGAAGCCGGCGCCGCCACGGTCGGTGCGGTTCTTCTCGTGGTGCAGCATCTCCAGCAGGTAGCGCCGGTTGTACACCCCGGTCAGCTCGTCATGGGTAGCCAGCTCGGTGACCTGCTGCAGCACCTCCTGCAGCTGGGCGTTGCTGGCCATCAGCTTCTTGCGCAGGTCGCTGATGTTGCCGCCAAGGATGGAAATGAACGGCAGGAAGGCGGAGAAGCTGCACCACAGCACCATCTCCACCGCCAGATCGAAGCGCTCGCCGTCGATGCGCTGGATCAGCGGCAGGGTCAGGCCGTAGGCGACTATGGTCAGCAGGCTTAGCACCAGGAGCTGCCGGGTATGCAGCTTGAAGCAGCCGAACATCATGATGATCACCAGCACCACCAGATAGGCGCCGCGCGCCTCGCCTGCATAGCTCTGGGTGAATAGCACCATGGCGACCGCTGCAGCCATCTGCGCCATGGTCAGGCTCGGGTCGCGAAAACGCAGGTTGAGGCCGAAGTGGAACAGCAGGAAGAAGCCAAGGTTGGTGACCACCGCGACGGCGGCCCAGACTGCCATGACCCAGCCGGGAGAAATCCCGTTGTACAGGGAAACGCCCTGGGGCACGCTGGCCAGGACATACATCGCCACACTCATCTGGAAACGACGGAGGCGCAGCTGCTGCTGCGAATCCTTGGGTAAGGCAGCTTCTGAAATCACGCGCTGATTCTCTTGTTGTTATGGTCGGTACGCGATGGCAAGACAATATCATTGTGATCACAAAGCCGGCACGCGCCACCCGTCGCCTGCCAGGCGGACCTGGCGCTGCAGTGCACGACACTTGCAGGCAGTGCGGCGAACGTCGAAGCTAGCGGCAGGATCATCTGACGAGTACAGCCCTTGGATTGGCAAACCCTGCTCACTCGCGAACGCCTCGGCAAACCCGTCTACAGCTCCGACGAGCTGGGTCGCAGCCCGTTCCACAAGGATCACGACCGCATCATCTTCTCCGGCGCCTTCCGCCGCCTGGGGCGCAAGACCCAGGTCCACCCGGTTTCGAGCAACGATCACATCCACACCCGCCTGACCCACTCGTTGGAAGTCGGCTGCGTCGGCCGCTCGCTGGGCATGCGCGTCGGCGAGATGCTGCGCGACGCGCTGCCGAACTGGTGCGAGCCGAGCGATCTGGGCGTGATCGTGCAGTCCGCCTGCCTGGCCCACGACATCGGCAACCCGCCATTCGGCCACTCCGGTGAAGACGCCATCCGCCACTGGTTCCAGCAGGCCAACGGGCGTGGCTGGCTGGACGACATGAGCGACGCCGAGCGCGGCGACTTCCTCAGTTTCGAAGGCAACGCCCAGGGCTTCCGCGTACTCACCCAGCTGGAATACCACCAGTTCGACGGCGGCATGCGCCTGACCTACGCGACCCTCGGCACCTACCTGAAATACCCCTGGACCGCCCGCCACGCCGAAGCGGTGGGTTACAAGAAGCACAAGTTCGGCTGCTACCAGAACGAGCTGCCGCGCCTGAAGCAGATCGCCGCCAAGCTCGGCCTGCCGCAGCTCGACGAGCAGCGCTGGGCGCGTCACCCGCTGGTCTACCTGATGGAGGCGGCCGACGACATCTGCTACGCGCTGATCGATCTGGAAGACGGCGTGGAGATGGAGCTGCTCGACTACGCCGAGGTCGAGGCGCTACTGTTCGACCTGGTCGGCGACGACCTGCCGGAAACCTACCGCCAGCTCGGCGCCAGCGACTCGCGCCGGCGCAAGCTGGCGATCCTGCGCGGCAAGGCCATCGAACACCTGACCAACGCCGCCGCACGGGCCTTCGTCGAACAGCAGCCGGCCCTGCTCACCGGCACCCTGGAAGGCGATCTGGTCGAGCATATGCACGGCCCGGCCAAGCGCTGCGTGCTGCGCGCCAAGGGCATGGCACGGGAGAAGATCTTCCAGGACAAGCGCAAGACCCTGCACGAGATCGGCGCCTACACCACCCTGGAGATCCTGCTCAACGCCTTCTGTGGCGCGGCCCTGGAACAGCATTCCGGGCGCGGCCTGTCGTTCAAGAACCGGCGCATCCTCGACCTGCTGGCGCACTACGCGCCGGAGCCGGGCTGGCCGCTGTACCTGTCGTTCCTGCGCATGATCGACTTCATCGCCGGGATGACCGACAGCTACGCCACCGAAATGGCCCGGGAGATGACCGGGCGCTCCAGCCCGGTGTGACGCGATGAAGGCACTGCTCAAGCAGGCGATCAGCTGGCACGCGGGCCCTCCGGCCTGGGGCCCGGCGGTGGTCGCCTGCCTGGGTTGCGCCCTGCCCCTGGTGCTCGGTCTGTTCAGCGGTCATCCCGGCTTTCTCTGGGCCTCGGCCGGCGCCTTCCAGGCCGCCCAGGCCAACCCGCTACACCGCTTCGGCATGCTGCGCCTGCTGCTGCTCACCCTGCTCGGCGCCTGCAGTGCCGGCCTGGGCTTCTGGTCGGCCAGCCACCCGCTGCTCAGCCTGTGCCTGTTCGGCGCCTACGGTTTCCTCCTGGCCTGGTTGCAACGCTTCGGCACCGAGGCCGGCAAGCTGGGCATCGGCCTGGCCGTATGCCTGTGTCTCGGCCAGGGTCAGTTCGGCCTGGGCAACCTGAAGAACGCCGACGCGGTGGGCGCGCTGTTCGTCCTCGGCGGCCTCTGGGTCGCCCTGCTCGCCTTCGGTCTGCGTGGCCTGCATGGCCTGCGCATGTGGCCGTACATGCCGCGTTTCATGGCCATCCTCAAGGTGCTCAAGCGCCACGCCAAGCGCCTGCCGGAACAGCGCTGGCGCCTGCATGCCCTGGGTTGCACCCTGGGTTGCGCGGCGGCCGGCCTGATCGTCCAGCTGGCCGGGCTGCAGCGCGGCTACTGGCTGACCCTGGCGCTGATCGCCACCCTGCAGCTGGAGATCCGCGGCAGCCTGGTGCGCGCCCTGCAGCTGAGCATGGCCAGCCTGTGCGCCGCGGCGCTGCTGATCTACTTCGGCCACAGCCTGCAGAGCCCGCCGCTGATGGTGGCCTTCATCCTGCCGCTGATCGCCCTCAGCCGCGCCTTCCAGGCCCATCACTACGGCCTGTTCGTGCTGCAGGTGACGATCAGCTTCGTGCTGCTGGCCGAGAGCCTGTCGCATGACTGGCACCTGGCTCAGGTGCGTCTGTTCAACAGCCTGATCGGTGTGGTGCTGGCCATCCTGGTGGCCCTGCTGATGCACGGTCTGGCGCAGTGGCTGAGCAGAGATCGAACGGATTCGCAGAGCTAACGAAGCGGCTATGCTTCTGGCCTGACCTGAGATGTTGTCAAAGGAGTGAGACAATGCAGGGCAAGACTCGAAACAAAGAACGCCGCTTTCCACTCCACGTCCATATCAGCGTGCTGTTCACTCTGCTGCTGCTCGGTAGCGGCGTGATCCTCGGCCTGTTCAACTACTACCAGACCACCCAGGTCATCCTCTCCAGCAGCAAACAGCTGTTCGCCCAGATGCGCGAGGAGGTGGAAGCCGACCTGCAGTACACATACCAGCCGATCCGTCACCTGCTCGGCCTGCTCGCCCTCAACGAGCGCAACCTGTCGCGCGACAGCTTCCAGCGCATGAACCTGCTGCCGGTCTTCGCCCAGGCCCTGCGCGACAACCCCAAGCTGGCCTCGCTCTACCTGGGCTACGAGGATGGCGACTTCTTCATGGTGCGGCCGCTGCGCGACGAGCGGCTCAAGCAGATCTTCGACGCCCCGGTCAACGCGGCCTTCCAGGTCTGGAGCATCGACCGCACCGGCGAGGCGCGGCCGATATCCGAGTCGCAGTTCTTCGACGCCGAACTCAACTGGATCAGCCGCCGGCAGAACCTCAGCGAGAAGTACGACCCACGCACCCGCCCCTGGTACCAGAGCGCCCGCGAGCGCGGCGAACTGATCACCACCGAGCCCTATGCCTTCTTCTCCACCAAGGACGTCGGCACCACCCTCGCCCGCACCAGCAGCGGCGACACGGTGCTCGGCGCCGACCTGACCCTGGCCGACCTCTCCGCCACCCTGGCCCGGCACAAGGTCACGCCCTCCACCGAGGTGGTGTTGTACCGCCCGGATGGCGCCGCGGTGGCCTACCCGGACATCGACAAGCTGGTGGTGAGCAACGGCACCACCCACCTGGCCCAGGTCGAGCGCCTCAGCCCGGCCCTCGGCGAACTGTTCCAGCGCGGCCTGGACAAGGACCGCGAAGGCGCCATGAAACTGGCCGGCAAGCGCTGGCAGGTGTCCTACAGCCAGCTCGACGAGGGAGGCCCCAACGGTTTGCGCCTGGCCCTGCTGGCGCCGGAGGAAGAATTGCTCGCCGACGCCTACCGCATCCGCTGGCAAGGCGCGGTGCTGACCCTGACCATCCTGCTGCTGTGCATCCCGCTCGGCTGGTTGATGTCGCGCATCCTGGTCAAGCCGCTGCGTGCGCTGGTCAACGAGGCCGAAGCGATCCGCAGCTTCAACTTCGCCCATCCGGCCAGCGGCCGCTCACCGGTGCTGGAGATCGACCAGCTGGCCGTGGCCATGGGCAAGATGAAGGACACCCTGTCCAGCTTCCTCGACATCACCGCCAGCCTGTCCGCCGAGACCCGCTTCGACGCGCTGCTGCGCCGCGTGCTGAAGGAGACGGTGGACCTCAGCGAGGCCAGCGCCGGCCTGCTCTACCTGCGCGACGGCAGCAGCGGCAAGCTGGAACCCCATGGTCTGTTCATCAACGACGAGCAGCACAGCCTGGAACAGCACCGCATCCCCGAATACCCGGCCGGCGCCACCAATATCCCCAGCTGGATTCGCCAACCGGCCGAGGGCGGCGCCACTGCCGTGGCCTCGCTCGGTTTCGACCAGGCCGAAGGCTTCCAGAGCCTGCTGCACACCCTCGACAGCCCGCGCATACACCTGGTCTGCACCGGCCTGCACAACCGCCAGGGCGAGACGGTCGGCGTGCTGATGCTGCTACACCGAGATACCGGCGAGGAGGCCGAGCCGACCATGCTCAAGCCGCAACGCATCGCCTACGTCGAGGCGGTGTCCGGCGTGGCCGCCCTGTGCATCGAGAGCCAGCGCCTGCTGGAACAGCAGAAACAGCTGCTGGACGCCTTCATCCAGCTGATCGCCGGCGCCATCGACGCCAAGAGCCCCTATACCGGCGGCCACTGCCAGCGCGTGCCGGAGCTGACCCTGATGCTCGCCCGCGCCGCCGCCGCCAGCGATGCCGAGCCGTTCGCCGGCTACCAGCCCAGCGACGAGGAATGGGAGGCCCTGCATATCGCCGCCTGGCTGCACGACTGCGGCAAGGTCACCACCCCGGAATACGTGGTGGACAAGGCGACCAAGCTGGAGACCATCTACGACCGCATCCACGAGGTGCGCACCCGCTTCGAGGTGCTCAAGCGCGATGCCTGGATCGCCTACTGGGAAGGCATGGCCAAGGGCGGCGCGGAGGCCGGCCTGGCCGCCCTGCGCGACGAGACCCTGGCCGCACTGGATGACGAATTCGCCTTCATCGCCCGCTGCAACCTGGGTGGCGAGGCCATGGCCGATGCCGATCTGGAGCGGCTGCGCAGCATCGGCGCGCGGACCTGGACGCGGACCCTGGACGACCGCATCGGCGTGTCCTGGGAAGAGAACCAGCGCCAGGCGCGAACCCCTGCCCCCGTGTTGCCGGTGCAGGAGCCGCTGCTGGCGGACAAGCCCGAGCACCTGCTGGAGCGCCCGGACAGCGAGCTGATCCCGGCGGACAACCCCTGGGGCTTCAAGCTCGACGTGCCGGCCTACAAACACAACCGCGGTGAGCTGTACAACTTAGGGATAGCCCGCGGCACCCTCACCGCCGAAGAGCGCTACCTGATCAACAACCACATGGTGCAGACCATCCGCATGCTCGATCACCTGCCGTTCCCCAGGCACCTGGCGAACGTCTCGGAGATCGCCGGCGGGCACCACGAGAAGATGGATGGCAGCGGCTACCCGAAGCGCCTAAAGCGCGAGGAGATGAGCCTGCCGGCGCGGATGATGGCGATCGCCGACATCTTCGAGGCGCTCACCGCGGTGGATCGGCCGTACAAGAAGGGCAAGACCCTCACCGAGTCGCTCAACATCATGGCCGGCATGTGCCGCGGCGCCCACGTCGACCCGGAGCTGTTCGGCCTGTTCGTGCGCAGCGGCATTCCGCTGGCGTACGCCGAGCGCTACCTGCGCCCCGAGCAGATCGACCCGGTGGACACCGCGGCGATCCTGGCCAAGGCCGGCCTGAGCTGAATCCCGGCCACAAAAAAGCCCGGCACTGGCCGGGCTCTTTCATTCGCGTGGTGGCCGATCAGGCCTTGTTCACCGGGTTTTCCGGATACCACACGTCCATCAGCGGGCTGAGGCTGAACTCGCTCAGCTCTTTGCGGCCCTTCAGCCAGGCTTCCAGGGCAGCGCGCTGCTCCTCGTTGACCGAGCCTCGCTTGGCCAGGCACACGAAGCCGTAGTCTTCACCGCCGACGTAGCCCAGGCCGTTGGCGTCGATGCCGTCGCGCAGGAACTCGTCAACGAACTTGTCGGCGCCTTCTTCGCTCAGGCCTTCGTTGAAGCCGAGGGTCAGCTCGCAGCCCAGTTCCTGGAATTCGTCGACGCACAGTTTCTTGCGCAGGCGGCGGGAACGGTTGGTGGCCATAAACACTCCTAGATACTCATTGATTGCAACGGGCGGCACTCTAGCAGGTTGCCGCGCGAGCTGCCCGCCCGTTCAGAAATAAAGCCCGCGCGATCGGCTGTTCGAGCCCCCAGGCCTGCATGCTTGGGGCATAATGCGCGGCAAAACAGCGGTATCCGCACCTCTTTTCGCCCTTTTTCTGCCTGGGCCCGTGCCAATGATCAGAACGTTCCGCAGTCTCGTCGTCGCTTCGCTCCTGCTTCCCGTCGCTCTTCCCCTCTCCGCCGCCCAGGTCAGCAGCACGCTGCCGGCCAAGGTGCAGCAGTCGCTCAAGGCCAACAAGCTGCAGGCCAGCAGCCTGTCGCTGGTAGCCCTGCCGCTGGATGGCAGCGGCGGCGGCATCATCCACAACGCCGATGTGTCGGTGAACCCGGCCTCGACCATGAAGCTGGTCACCACCTACGCCGCCCTCGAGCTACTCGGCCCCACCCACCAGTGGCGCACCGAGTTCTATGGCGACGGCCCGCTGAAGAACGGCGTGCTCAACGGCAACCTCTACCTCAAGGGTGGCGGCGATCCCAAGCTGAACATGGAGAAGCTCTGGCTGATGATGCGCGACCTGCGCGCCAACGGCGTGCAGCAGATCACCGGCGACCTGGTGCTGGACCGCGGTCACTTCCACCATCCGCAGCTACCCAGCTTCAACGACGACGGTGGCGATCCGAACAAGCCGTTCCTGGTCGGCCCCGACTCGCTGCTGGTCAACCTAAAGGCCGTGCGCATGATCGCCCGCACCAGTGGCGGCAAGGTCAGCGTGATGATGGAGCCGCCACTGACCAATGTGCGCATCGACAACAAGGTCAAGGCCCTCGGCGGCGCCAAGTGCCCGGCCTGGCCGGATGTGCGCTACAACCCGGTGACCCAGTTCGACGGCACCACCCTGGTGGTGACCGGCAAGCTGGCCGAAGGCTGCAGCGCGCAGACCTACCTGGCCCTGCTCGACCACCCGGCCTACGCTGCCGGCGCCGTGCGCGCCATCTGGCAGGAGCTGGGCGGCAGCATCATCGGCAAGGACCGCGTCGGCGACGTGCCGAAGAACGCCAAGCTGCTGGCACGCACCTTCTCGCCGGACCTCACCGAGATCATCCGCGACATCAACAAGTACAGTAACAACACCATGGCCCAGCAGCTGTTCCTCAGCCTGGGCCAGAACTTCCGCGACCGCGCCGACCCGGACGATGCCAAGGCCGCCCAGCGGGTGATCCGCAACTGGCTGGCGAAGAAGGGCATCACCGCGCCGCACCTGGTGATCGAGAACGGCTCCGGCCTGTCGCGCGCAGAAAGAGTCAGCGCCCGCGAGATGGCCGGCATGCTGCAGGCCGCCTGGCACAGCCCCTATGCGCCAGAGTTCATCGCCTCGATGCCGCTGGTGGGCATGGATGGCACCATGCGCAAGCGCCTCAAGCGCACCGGCATGGAAGGCCAGGGCCACATCAAGACCGGCACCCTGAACAACGTGCGCGCCATCGCCGGCTTCACCCGCACGGCCAAGGGCCAGAACTGGGTGGTGGTGGCGATCCTCAACGACCCGCGTCCCTGGGGCGCCTCGGCGATCCTCGATCAGGTGCTGCTGGACATCTACCGGCGCTGAGTGCGCCGCAACGAAAAAGCCCGCCATTCGGCGGGCTTTTTTATGGGCGCTGCATCAGGCCTTGGCGGTCAGGCGCCAGGCCCGGTGGATCTTGGCGTTGCGCGCGAAATCCTGGTCGACGGTCTGGGCGCTGATCTCCTCCACCGCATAGCGCTCGGCCAGGCTCTCGTCGAGCTGGAACTTGCGGAAGTTGTTGGAGAAGTACAGCACCCCGCCCTTCGCCAGGCGCGCCATGGCCAGGTCGAGCAGGTGCACATGGTCACGCTGCACGTCGAACACGCCCTCCATGCGCTTGGAGTTGGAGAAGGTCGGCGGGTCGATGAAGATCAGTTCGTACTCGCCGCGATCGGCCTCCAGCCAGGCCATCACGTCGCCCTGCTCCAGGCGGTGCTTGTCGGAGAAGCCGTTGAGCGACAGGTTGCGCCGCGCCCAGTCCAGGTAGGTCTTCGACAGATCGACGCTGGTGGTGCTGCGCGCACCGCCCTTGGCCGCGTGCACGGTGGCCGTGGCGGTGTAGCAGAACAGGTTGAGGAAACGTTTGCCGGCCGCCTCCTGCTGGATGCGCAGGCGCAGCGGGCGATGGTCGAGGAACAGGCCGGTGTCCAGGTAGTCGGTCAGGTTGACCAGCAGGCGCACGCCGCCCTCGCTCACCTCCATGAACTGGCCCTGGCTGGCCTGGCGCTCGTACTGCTTGGTGCCGGCCTGGCGCTCGCGACGCTTGATCACCACCTTGTCCGGCGCTATGCCCAGCGCCACCGGGATCGCCGCCAGGGCGTCGAGCAGACGCGCCTGGGCCTTGTCCGGGTCGATGGAGCGCGGCGGCGCGTACTCCTGCACATGCACCCAGTCGCGGTATAGGTCGATGGCCAGGGCGTATTCGGGCATGTCGGCGTCGTACAGGCGATAGCATTCGATGCCGGCCTTCTTCGCCCACTTGCCCAGGCTCTTGAGGTTCTTCTGCAGGCGGTTGGCGAACATCTGCCCGCCCTCGGACAGGCGCGCCGGCTCGCTGGCCACCGGGGCAGCGGCGCCCTCCTCACCAGTCTGGCGCCGCTCGCTGCGCTCACCGGTGACGAACTGCTGCGGCAGTACCTTGAACAGCAGCAGCTTGCACGGCAGCGCGCCGTTCCAGAAGGCGTACTGCTTGTGGCTGCGCAGACCCATGCGCTTGCCCAGCTCGGGCGCGCCGGTGAATACCGCCGCCTCCCAGTTCAGGCAGCTCTGGCGCAGACGCTCGCCGAGGTTCTGGTAGAGATAGAGCAGGCTGGCCTCGTCGCCCAGGCGCTCGCCATAGGGCGGGTTGCTGACGATCAGGCCGGTCTGGTTCTTGTCCGGGCGCGGCTCGAAGGTGGCCAGCTCGCCCTGGTACAGCTTGACCCACTCGCCGAGGCCGGCGCGTTCGATATTGTTGCGCGCCGGCTGGATCAGCCGCGGATCGGCCTCGTAGCCACGAATCCACAGCGGCGGCTTGGCCAGGCCGACGGCGGCGCGCTGCTCGGCCTCGGCGTGCAGCTTCTTCCAGATCGCCGGCACATGGCCGAGCCAGTTGCTGAAGCCCCAGCGCTCGCGACGCAGGTTGGGCGCCATGTCGGCGGCCATCATCGCCGCCTCGACCAGGAAGGTGCCGACGCCGCACATGGGGTCGGCCAGGGCGCCGCCCTCGGCGGCGATGCGCGGCCAGCCGGCGCGGATCAGGATGGCAGCGGCCAGGTTCTCCTTGAGCGGCGCGGCGCCCTGCTGCAGGCGATAGCCGCGCTGATGCAGGCTATGCCCGGCCAGGTCCAGCGACAGCACCGCCTCGCCCTTGTCCAGGCGCAGGTGCACGCGCAGGTCCGGGTCGACCTTGTCGATCGACGGGCGCGTGCCGGCCGGGGTGCGCAGCTTGTCGACGATGGCATCCTTGACCTTCAGCGCACCGAAGTGGGTGTTGTCGATGCCGGCGCCATGGCCACTGAACTCCACCGCCAGGGTACCGGCCGGGTCCAGGTGCTCGGCCCAGTCCACCGCCAGCACACCCTGATAAAGCTCCTCAGCGTTCTGTACCGGGAAGCGGCGCAGCACCAGCAGCACGCGGTTGGCCAGGCGCGACCAGAGGCACAGGCGGTAGCCCACCTCGATGGGCGCGAAGCCACGCACGGCGGCGGTCTGCTCGCGGGCCTCCTCCAGGCCCAGGCCGCTGGCTTCTTCGAGCAGCAGGCCTTCCAGGCTCTTGGGGCAGGTGAGGATCAGTTCATAGCGGTCAGACATGGGGCATCCAGTAATCGGGGTGGCCTGTGGGCCACCTTAGTGTGACGAGACGTCGCAGTGCGACCCTTCGTCGGAATAAACAGCGCTCGCAGACGAGAGCAGTTCGCAATGGCAAAGCGCCTGCGTGGAGAGCCGAGGTTCCGCAATGGCGCGGCCCTCAGCAATGGGAGCCGCAAAAAAGGGTTTGAACCTTATGGCTCCCCTCCCACTCACGTTACGTCCTTATGACAAAACGATCATTCACAGGGTGGAACGCATTCGATAGAAATCAACTCAGGCCGGCACCGCAATGGTGCTGGCAGGTGGCCCGCCACGCCGGCAGCGGGCCCTACTGGCAGAAGCATTTTTCTGCCTGGTCCCACCACGGGGCCAACGGGACATAACAGTCAACAGTGAGGGCAACACCCGATGAGAAGACTTAAGCGTGATCCGTTGGAACGAGCTTTCTTGCGCGGCTATCAGCACGGCATTCATGGTAAATCCCGCGATATGTGTCCTTTCACCCACCCTACTACCCGTCAAGCCTGGATCAACGGCTGGCGCGAGGGCCGCGGTGACAACTGGGACGGACTGACCGGCACCGCCGGCATCCACAGACTCAACGAACTCCACGCCGTCGGCTGAATCAGGATCACCCCGACTTCACCAGACCGCCCCATCCGGGCGGTGGGCGAGAGCCCAAGGGCCCCTCCGGGGCCCTTTTTTATGACTTCAGTTCCTGGGCAGCGCGGCGATGGCATCCACCGCCTCGCGAATCAGCGCCGGCCCCTTGTAGATGAACCCGGAGTAGATCTGCACTAGGCTGGCCCCGGCGGCGATCTTCTCCGCCGCATGCGCGCCCTCGGTGATGCCGCCCACGGCGATGATCGGCAGACGGCCCTTCAGCTCGCCGGCCAGCACGCGCACGGTATGGGTACTCTTGTCGCGCACCGGCGCGCCGGACAGGCCACCGGCCTCGTTACCGAACGGCAGACTCTCCACGCCCTCACGCCCCAGCGTGGTGTTGGTGGCGATCACCGCATCCATGCCGGTTTCCACCAGGGCCTGGGCCACTTGCACGGTTTCCTCGTCGCTCATGTCCGGGGCGATCTTGATCGCCAGCGGCACGCGCTTGCCATGCTGCACGGCCAGGTCTTCCTGGCGCAGGCGCAGGGCTTCGAGCAGCTGCTTGAGCTGGTCACCGAACTGCAGGCTGCGCAGGCCCGGGGTGTTGGGCGAGCTGACGTTGACGGTGACGTAGCTGGCGTGGGCGTAGACCTTGTCCAGGCCGATCAGGTAGTCATCCACCGCGCGCTCGACCGGGGTGTCGAAGTTCTTGCCGATGTTGATGCCCAGCACGCCCTTGTACTTGGCCGCGGCGACCCGGGCCAGCAGGTGGTCGACGCCATGGTTGTTGAAGCCCATGCGATTGATGATCGCGGTGGCTTCCGGCAGGCGGAACAGGCGCGGCTTGGGATTGCCCGGCTGTGGGCGCGGGGTCACGGTGCCGATCTCGACGAAGCCGAAGCCGAGCTGGGCGAAGCCGTCGATGGCATCGCCGTTCTTGTCCAGGCCGGCGGCCAGGCCCACGGGGTTGGGGAACTGCAGCCCCATCACGCTTACCGGCAGGTTGCTCGGTGCCTTGCACACCAGGCCGTTGAGGCCCAGACGGCCACCGGCACCGATCAGATCGATGGACAGTTCGTGAGAAGTTTCGGGGGCAAGACGGAACAGCAGCGCGCGGGCCAGGTCGTACATGGGCGGATCGGCTCGGAGTAAGGGGTGGCAGTGGGAAACAGAGCGCGATTATAGCCGCCGGCACTAGCCTCAGGCGAGGCAAGGGAGTAATAAGGAGACCGTTCGAGTGTTATTGCAGCTGACGCAGGCCCAGCAGTTCCCCGGCCGCGCTGAATTCCAACTCGAACACGCCGTGAATACCGTCATGGCGCAGGAATGGACGCAGGTGATGCGCCGGCAAGCTGACCTTGCGGCCATCGCGACTATAGAGCAGAACCCGATTGGCACGCCCCTGGTACACGGCCAGGAAGCGTTCCGCAGGCAAAGCGATATCCAGCACCAGGCTGGGCATGGAGGCATCCTCGAAATGATCGGCACCATTCTGCCACAGGCAGCAGCCCAATCAGGGCCCATGATCATGGGCCCGACGCATCGGCATAGTGCACCGCGTCGGCGGCTCTGCCACACTGGCACCGTAGTGCCAGGAGTACCCTTCGGGTCATGAGTCTGTCCGAATCCCCCACCAGCATCGCCTCGCGCCTGTCCGCCCTGGCCCAGCGCCTCGGCCTCAGCGGCCGTGTGCCACGCCTGGTGTTCGAGCGTGCGCGCAGCCTGCGCCTGCCGTTCAAGGCGTTGCCGGTGCCGGTGCCGAGCGTCTGGTGGCAGGCCGGCCCGCCGCTGCATCGTCTGGTGGACCTGCCGCGCGACGCCCTCTCCGGACCGGTGCAGGAAGACAAGGCGGCCGCCCGCGCCGTGCTGATGGGCGTGGTGGAACGCCAATTGGAGCACCTCGACGACTTCGACCTGCGCGTGATCGACGGCCTGTGCAGCCCGCCGCCGAGCCTGGACAACGCACTGACCAGTTTCGAAGAGCTGGCCTCCTGCCCACTGGGGCGTTGCGCCCGCATCATCAGCTACAAGGATTTCCTCAAGACCATCAGTCATGCCATGCCGCGCTTCCTCGCCGCCGAGGCGGTGGAGCTGCGCCAGGCCAGCTGGTACGGCGAGCGCATGTTCTGGGCCGGCGAGCAGCACGGCGAGGAATTCGCCTGCGCCATCGCCTACGCCCGCCTGCGCGGCCTGGAAGTCACCCTGCCGGCCGAGCTGACCCGCTATCGCCTGAGCGCCAGCGGCCTGGCCGAACTGCGCCGGCTGTACCACATGACCGCCATGCCGGTGCAGGCCTGGAGCGAGCCGAGCTTCATGAGCCTGCTGCTGGACAATGGCCTGCCCTACGCGCGCCTGTCACTGCTGCGCTACCCGGACGCCCCGGAGTTCCTCCTGCTGCCCAAGGAGTCGCCGGAGGCCAATGCCCTGGGCGAAGGTCTGCGCCTGGCCGGCGCCCCGGACGTGATCGGCTACCTCGAGGCGCTGCAACAGCGCACCGCGGCCTGATTCGTTAAGAAGAGAGAAGACAGGTACCGACCAACCCAGCGGGTTGGCCGGCATTCACAGCGCTCAGAGCCGACGGGCGATCTGAGCGTCGAGACGGACTTCCTGGGTCACGCCCCAGCCGTCCAGCACGCCGCCGAGCGGCACCACCAGAGCCTCCAGATCCTGCTCGAAATCGCCGATACCGGCGTGGGTGGCATACATCACCTTGCTCACCTGCAGGTGCCAGGCGCCATCCTCGCGGATATTCACCTGCGCGTTCATGGACTCGCCGCGGAACTGCCTGGCCGCCTCTCTGGCCCGATCCTCATTCGGGAAGATGGCGTAGAACTCGATGGGATGGACACGGGCGAAATCGAAACCGCCCTCTTTCATGCGGCGCAGAACGTTAGTGCTGACATCATCTTGGAAGGCTGTGCTCATAAACGACCTCCTCTCAGGCGATGGATCGACCGCAGCCACCAAGGATTTGGCGGCCATGCGGCACCGCGCGGTGCCGCCCGAGAATCAGGCAGCGACTGCCTGATCTGTCATGCGCGAGCCACAGGCCCGCGGACGGTTGGCCAGACGAACGCTGACCGGTGCCGTCGTTTAGTCAGGGTAGCGTCTAGCCGGGCACCTTGCCGTCCCTCTGGCCGTTGACCCGAGCTTCGGCGACGGGCGGCTCAATCGCGGCTCATCCAGCCCATCAGCAGGCGACTGATGGCCGGTGGCGAAACCTGGCCGGCGCCGTACATCAGGCGGAACAGCCAGTGAATCGGGCGGTGCACCCTGGGCCGCTCGACCTGCCGCCACAGTGCCTGGGCGATGTCCTCGGCGCGCAGCTTCACCCCCATGCGGCGCAGCGCCGGCGGGGTGAAGCGCTGGCTATCGACCATTGGCGTGGCGACAAAGGGCGGCATCAGGTCGCCGACATGGATGCCATGGCGCCGCCACTCCAGCTCCAGCGCCTCGCTCAGGCCGCGCACGGCGAACTTGGAGGCCGAATAGCTGACCATATGCGGCGTGCCGTACAGGCCGGACGCTGAGCCCATATTGACCACCTGCGCGCCCGGCGTGCCCTTGAGGTAGGGGAACGCCGCATGGGTCACCTGCAGCAGGCCGAGCACGTTGATCTGCAGGATGCGCGAATGCTCCTCCAGGCTGATGTCCTCGAAATGGCCGAAGCGCAACACGCCGGCCGAGTTGAACAGCAGACGCAGGCGCCCGCCGTGGGCCGCGCAGAAGTCCCGCAGGGCCTCGCGCACCGCACCGGCATCGGTGACATCGAGCTCGGCATGCCATACCCCGCCCAGCTCCGCCGCCAGCGTGGCGAGGGCCTGGTGGTCGATGTCCAGCAGACCGACGCTCCAACCGCGGGAATGGAACAGCCGGGCGGCAGCGGCGCCGATGCCCGAGGCGGCGCCGGTAATCAGGATGGTGTTCATCGGCAACCTCGCTCCCCTAGGAATTCGACGATCCGGCCCATGGCCAGGTCGGCCGCGGCCAGCAGGCCGCAATTGATCTGGAACACATGCCACAGGCCCGGATAGACCTCCAGACGCAGATCCAGGCCCGGGCGCTCGCCCAGGCGCAGGCTCTGCTGCAACAGGTGCTCGTCCGCGCCGACCTGCACCAACAACGGTGGCAGATCATGCAGCTCGGCCCGCAGCGGCGACAGCAGCGGCTGGCCGCGCGCCTCGCTCGCGGGACAGTAGGCGTCCACCCCCTGCTGCAGCCAGCCACGGGTGATCAGCGGATCGCCGCCCGGCGGCTCGTGCCAGATGCTCCCCGTCAGATCGGTGACCGGCGACAGACAGACCAGCGCCGCCGGCTGCGGCAGCCCCTGCTCGCGCAGGCGCAGCGTGCAGGTCAGCGCCAGATGACCGCCGGCCGAGTCGCCGGCCAGGACGATGCGCACGGCCGGCTGGCCCTGTTCCAGCAGCGCCCGGTAGGCGGCCAACACATCGTCGGCGGCTGCCGGCCAGGGATGCTCCGGCGCCAGGCGATAGTCCAGCGCGCAGACCCGCAGGCTCGCCCGTTTCGCCAAGGTCGTGGTGATGGCGCGATGAGTGCGCGGCGAGCCGACCATAAATGCGCCGCCATGCACATACAGCAGCACCCAGCCGTTATCCCGTGGCGGCAGCAGCCACTCGCAGGCGACGCCGCCGAGCACGCCGGCTTCGCGGCACACCCCGCGCGCTGCTGGTGCAATTGCGGTGGCCAGGCGCAGCACGCGGCGCTGGATGCGCGGCGCCAGGCGCGAATGCATGCCGCTGCGGAACACCAGCCAGGTGCTGGCCCGCAGCAGCGCCGTGAGCAGGCGCTGGGCTAGGCTCGGCGCGGGCAGCTCAACGGACCAGGTCATAGTCGCTCCACTGCGGCCGGCGGGTGTGGCGGCGATAGCTGAAGGTGAAGCCGGACCAGTTGTTGGTGTGCTTGCCGGCGGCGTTCTTGTACCAGTTGGAGCAGCCCTGCTCCCACACCGAACGCTCGATGGCCTGCTGCACCCGGCGGTTCCATGCCGCCTGCACCGGCTGGCGCACGTCCAGGTAGCGCACGCCCTCCTCCAGCTTGGCCAGGCAGTCCAGCACATAGGGGAACTGGCTCTCGAGCATGTAGATGATCGAGTTGTGGCCCAGGTTGGTGTTCGGCCCGTAGAGGATGAACAGGTTGGGGAAGCCGGTGACGCTGATGCCCTTGTAGGCCTCGGCACCGTCCTGCCACGCCTGGTTCAGGTCCAGGCCGCCGAGGCCGCGGATCTGCATCGGTGCGAGGAAATCGCTGGCGGCGAAGCCGGTGCCATGGATGAGCACATCCACTTCGCGCTCCACCCCGTCGGCGGTGACGATGCCGCGCTCGGTCACCTCGCGGATCGCCTCGCCCACCACCTCCACCTGCGGTTGCACCAGGGCCGGGTAGTAGTCGTTGCTGATCAGGATGCGCTTGCAGCCCAGCGGGTAGTCCGGGGTCAGCTTCGCGCGCAACACCGGGTCGGCCACTTCGCGAGCGAGATGCCGCAGGAACAGCTGGCGATACGGCTTCATCAGCGCGGGCAGGAGGAAGAAGGCCACCCCGCGGGCCTCGTGGAACAGGTACTGCCAGGCCCGGTCGAGCTTCTGCGTCCACGGCCAGCGCTGCATCAGCGCCAGCTCGAAGCGGCTGTAGGCACGGTCCGGCTTGGGCAGCACATAGGCCGGCGTACGCTGGAACAGGTGCAGCTTGCTGACCTTGGCGGCGATCTGCGGCACGAACTGGATGGCGCTGGCCCCGGTGCCGATCACCGCCACGCGCTTACCGGCCAGATCCACGTCGTGGCGCCAGCGCGCCGAGTGGAAACTGGCCCCGGCGAAACGCTCCAGCCCGGGGATATTCGGGTACAGCGGGCGGTTGAGCTGGCCGCAGGCGCTGACCAGCGCCCGTGCGCTAAAGCTGGCGCCGTCGGTGGTGGTCACCCGCCACAGCGCGGCCGGCTCGTCGAACCAGGCCTCGGCCACCTCGCTGTAGCAGCGGATGCGCGGCGCCAGGTCATGGCGCGCGATGCACTGGCGCACGTAGGCGAAGATCTCCGCCTGGGGCGCGTAGCGCCGGGTCCAGTCGGTCTTCGGCTCGAAGGAAAAGGAATACAGGTGCGAAGGCACGTCGCAGGCGGCGCCGGGGTAGTCATTGTCGCGCCAGGTGCCGCCGGGCTCGCCGCCCTTCTCGAGGATCAGGAAGTCGTCCTCGCCACGCTGACGCAGGCGCATGGCCAGACCGAGGCCGGCGAAACCTGAGCCTATGATCAGCACGCGCAGGGGCGCCTGCTGCTCGGGAGTATTGTTGTTCATTGTTATCTCCGTGAGCCGCCAGTATTGCGGATGAACGGATGCTACTCACTCCCCCCGTTGCGGTTTATGGCATAGTCGGCCAATAAATTGTGACTTTCGGACAAGCCATGCCCCGCCCACGCCGCAGTGCCGTCAGCGTGCAACTCCTCACCCAATATGGTCTGGACCTCGGCCTGAGCCTCGACGCCTGCCTGCAGGACACCGGCCTGGACTGGCGCCTGCTGGCCGACCCCGGCGCCGAGGTGGAGGCCGAGCAGGAGCTGCAGCTGGTGCGCAACCTGCTGCACGCCGCAGGCTCGCGGCCGGGCCTGGGCCTGCCGCTGGGCCGCCGCTACCGGCTCAACAGCTACGGCATCTGGGGCTTCGCCCTGCTCGCCAGCCCGACCTTCCGCGACGCCGCCAGCCTCGGCCTGCGCTACCTGGACCTGACCTATGCCTTCCACGGCATGCGCCTGGAGGAAAACGATACTGAGGTGCACCTGCTGCTGGACGACCACAACGTGCCCGCCGACGTGCGTGACTTCCTCCTGGAGCGCGACCTGTCGGGCATGCTGCAGGTGCTGCGCGAGCTGTTCCACCGCGACCTGCCGATCCTGCGGGTGGAGCTGAACCTGGCGCAGCCGGAAGATCCGCGACCCTTCGTCGAGGAAATCGGCGTGCTGCCGCGGTTCGGCCAGGCGCACAACCGCTTCGTCTTCCCCAGCCATCTGCTCGACCTGCCGCTGGCCGGCGCCCACCCGCAGGCGGCGCAGCTGTGCGAGGAACAATGCCAGCGCCTGCTGGCCAAGCGCAGCCAGCATGGCGGCCTGGCCGGGCGCATCCGCACCCTGCTGCTGGAGCGCCCCGGGCGCCTGCCGGACATGGAACAGGTGGCCAGCGGGCTGAACATGAGCTCGCGCACCCTGCGCCGACGCCTGGACGAGGAAGGCAGCAACTTCCGCCTGTTGCTGGACGAAGTGCGCCAGGCCCTGGCCGAGGAGCTGCTGGCCACCGGCGGCCTGACCCTGGAGGAGATTGCCGAACGCCTGGGCTACGGCGAGGTGTCCAACTTCATCCACGCCTTCAAGCGCTGGAACGGCAAGTCGCCGCGCCAGTTCCAGCGCGGCTCAGGCGGATAGCCGCGCCAGCAGCGCCCTGGCGTGTTCGGCCAGGGCATCGGCCAGCTCGGCCGGCTGCAGCACCTCGAACGGACAGGACAGCTGGCACAGCTGGCGGGCGAACCAGCTCAGGCTCTCGGTGCGTGCCCGCAGCAGCACGCCGCCCTCCACGGGCTGCAACAGCCCCACGCGACCGCCCAGCTCCAGGCCGGCCTGCTGCAGCTCGCAGCGCAGCAGCACCTCCACCGCGATGGGCCGCGGCAGGTTGGCCAGGCTCTGCTGCAGGTAGGCCTCGATATCGAATCCCTCCGGCTTGCCGAAATAGGCCGGCAGCGGTGCGACCGCCAACATCCGGTCCAGACGGAACGAGCGCAGGCCGCCACGCAGATGGCAATGGCCCACCGCGTACCAGCAGCCATCGCGATAGATCAGCCCGTAGGGATCGAACTCGCGCTGGCTGTCCTGCCCGTCGCCGCTGCGATAGCTCAGGTGCACCCGCTGGCGTAGCTGGGCCGCCGAAGCCAGCGGCAGCAACACCTGGTCGCCACCCTCGGCACGGGCCGCCGGCACCGCCAGGGTGATGCTCTCGCTGAGCGCGCGCATGCGGGGCTTGAGGTCGGCCGGCATCACCCGCTCCAGCTTGGCCTGGGCGCTGGCCACCGCCGGCGCCGCCTCGGACAGGCCCAGGCGCCGCGCCGCCAGCAGACCCAGCGCGACGGCCAGGGTCTCGTCCTGGGTGAACAGGATCGGCGGCAACTTGAAGCCGGCCACCAGGCGATAACCGCCATAGCGCCCGCGTTCGGCCAGCACCGGAATGCCCAGCTCCTCCAGCGCGGCGATGTAGCGGCGCAGGGTGCGGCCATCCACCTCCAGACGCCGCGCCAGTTCGCTGCCGCTGAGCTGGCCGTGCGCCTGCAGCAGCTCCAGTACTGCCAGTACCCGGGTGGTCGGCTTGGCCATGGTTCGCCTCGAAATGTATTAGGGCGGAATATAGCCTGATTAAGCCCTAGCTTGTCCCCATTCCCATTAATGCAAGGAGACAAGCATGCAACCCATCCTCTTCTATGGCGTGCCACAGGGCTGTTCCTTCGGCTCGATAGTGGCGCTCGAATGGCTCGACCAGCCCTATCTGCTGAATCGCATTGACATGCTCGAGCGCCCCTGGGACCCGCTCTACACCCGGATCAACCCGTTGCTGCAGACGCCCGCCCTGCTGCTCGAGGACGGCCGGGTGCTGAGCCAGAGTCTGGCGATCCTCCTGCACCTGAACGGCCGCGCCTTGCACAACGGCCTGGGCATCGCCCCCGGCACGCCCGACTACGACCGCCTGGTACAGACCCTGGCCTTCCTCAACACCGACTTCTTCGCCGCCTTCATCCCGCTGTGGAAGGCCTACGAGCTGGAGGGCCTCGACGAGGCCGAGCAGAAGCTGCTGCGCATGCTGGGCCGCGAGGACGTGAGCAAGTGCTGCGCCCATCTGGAGCGCATGCTGACCGGCAAGCAATGGCTGCTGGGCGAGCGCCGCAGCCTGGCCGACGCCTACCTGGCCGGCATCGGCCGCTGGGTCGACTACCTGCAGCTGTTCGACCTGCAGCACGACTTCCCCAATCTCGACTGCTACCTGCGCCAGCTCGCCGACGACCCGGCCGTGGCCTACGCCTGGGCCGTCGAGCGTGGCGAGGAGGCCTACAGCGACGTCAGCGCCGGCCATATCAGCCTGGCGGCGCTGCAACCGCGCCTGGCAGCCCTCTAGCTCACTGGCCGCGTGCCGCCGAACCGGGGCTGTCGGCCACCCCGGCGGTGTTGCGCAGCAGGCTCTGGGTCGCCACCTGCAGGAAGGCCTCCAGGCGTTTCTGCAGCTCCGGCTGCTGGGCGTCGCCCTGCAGCACCTGGGCCTTGCGCGCGCCGAGGTCGTAGCGATACAGCTTGGCCGGCAGGTCCTTGGGCTGGACCAGGATCTTCTCGCCGCTGACGATGGCCACCGTCTGGTCGCTGCCGGACGGTTTGATCACGCCAATGCCCGCATCGCCCTCGGGCAGGCCGAGCAGGTCGCGGCCCCAGCACTGCTGGCGGGTCTTGCCGCCCAGGCGGGCCATGATGGTCGGCACCACGTCGATCTGCGTACCGACGGTGTCGCGGCGCGCGCCGAACCGCTCCTGAATGCCCGGGGCGAGCAGCAGCAGCGGCACGTTGTGGCGGAACAGGTCCATCTCGGTGAGCTGCTCGGGGCTGCCGAAGCCGTGGTCGCCGACGATCACGAACAGGGTGTCCTGGTAGTACGGCGACCGCTTCGCCTTGTCGAAGAACTGGCCCAGCGCCCAGTCGGAATAACGCATTGCCGTGAGGTGCTGGTTGAGCGAGCCGCGGTCGGTCACCGGCGGCATCGGCAACTGCTCCGGCAGCGCGTACGGCGTGTGATTGGACAGGGTCTGCAACAGCGCATAGAACGGCTTGGCCGGGTCCAGCTTGTTCAGCTCCACGGCGGCGCGGTCGAACATGTCCTGGTCGGACACGCCCCAGGTCGGATCGATGAACACCGGATCGACGAAGTCCTCGCGGCCGATGAAGTTGCGCATGCCCTGGTTGCTGAAGAAGCCGTACTGGTTGTCCCACTGGAAGTTGCCGTTGTACACGTACAGGTCATCGTAGCCGCGCGCGCCCAGCTGCTGCGGCAGACCGGAGAACTGGTGGCTGCCTTCCGGCGTGCGCATCAGGTACTCGAAGCTCGGCAGGTTGGGGAAGCAGGCCATGGTGGCGAACATGCCCTGGTGGGTATGGGTGCCATTGGCGAAGAAGCGGGTGAACAGCAGCCCCTCCTGGCTCAGCCGGTCGAAGTTCGGGGTGATGCCGGCATCGCTGCCCAGGGCGCCGACCCAGCGGCCGGCGAAGCTCTCCATCAGGATCACCACCACATGCCTGATCGGCAGCGTGCCCTCGGCCAGCGGCTTGGAGTCGCGGCGGATCGCGGCGCTGCCCTCATCCACCAGCACGTCCTGCTCGCCGAGCAGCATCTGGCGCACCACGGCGAGCGCCTCGGCATCGGGCATGCTGGCCTTCCAGGCGTTGTCGCGGTGGCTGGAGAAGCTGTTCTCGGCGGCGTCGACCAGGGTCAGCACACCGTTCAGGCCCAGGTGGTTGGCGAACATCGAGTCGGTGGTGAAGGCATCGCCCCAGCGCAGCGGCGGCCCCTGCTTGAGCGTGCCGCGGGCGCAGATCACCGCCAGCAGCAGGCACAGGAAGAACACGCCGAGGCGCCAGTACCAGGCCAGCGCCGGCTTGGCGCGCCGCGGCCGGGTAGCGCCGTCCAGCCAGTGGAACAGCATGCCCAGCGCCAGCGTCGCCAGGGCCCAGGCCAGCAGGTAGCGGCCCACCGGGAAGCCGTGCCAGAGCATGCTCGACACGGTGGCCAGGTCCTCCTCCAGGTACTGGAACACCAGGCTGTTCAGGCGCTGGTGGAACTCGCGGTAGAAGTCCATTTCCACCACGCCGAGCAGCAGGGTCAGGCTGGCGACCAGTGTCAGCCACACCACCTGGGCATTGCGTGCCGCCATGGCGCGCGGGCTGAGCAGCGCCAGCAGCAGCGGCGCCACGGCGTACACCACCACCCGCAGGTCGAAACGCAGGCCGTTGAAGAAGGCCTCGAACAGATCGCCGCGGCTGACATCGGCGATCAGCTCGCTGTTGTGATGCAGCAGCGCCAGGCGCAGCGACGAATACAGCAGCATCAGCACCAGGGCGCTGGCAAGGGTGAAGAACAGGTGGCTGGCCACACTGGGCGGCAGCGGCGCAAGGGATGGCGCAGGGGAACGGGGGGCGTCCACTGAAGGCATGACGAATGGAGTCCGGTCTTGATGAGGGCGAAAATTGTCCGCCCCGACAGGTGAAAATTCCGTCGAGGCGGCAGTAGACCGTCGCCTGCCTGGCAGATTCCATCGCGCCTAACGCGCCCGCCGAGCGGAACGGCAGAGCCGCGAAGCTGACCTATGCTTGGCGAAGCGCGGCAATCGCCCACGTCCGCTCTTCCGCGCAAGGAGAAGCGCCATGCGTATTTCTTCACCCTTTCCTCTGCTGTCACTCCTCCTGGGGCTGGCGGTCTGCATCGGTCTCGATACGCCTCCAGCGCAGGCGGCCGAGGCGACAACAACCGAGCAGGTCTTCAGCAACCAAGAGCTCGACCAGATGCTCGCCCCGCTGGCCCTGTACCCCGACGCCCTGCTGGCCCAGGTGCTGATGGCCGCCACCTACCCCGGCGATGTGGCCGACGCGGTGACCTGGTCGACGGAGCATCCGGACGCCAGCGGCGACGATGCCGTGCGCCAGGTGTCCGACCAGCCCTGGGACCCCAGCGTGCAATCGCTGGTGGCCTTCCCCGCCGTGCTGATCACCCTGGGCCAGGACCCCGCCTGGGTACAGAAGGTTGGCGATGCCTTCCTCGCCAGCCCCGACAAGGTGATGGACTCGGTGCAACGCCTACGCCGCCAGGCCAAGGAGGCCGGCAACCTGGAGTCCAACGAGCAGCAGAAGGTCAGCGAACAGCCGGCCGCAGCTCCGGCACAGGCGACCAGCACCGGCGGCAGCAGCCAGCAGACCATCATCATCGAGTCGGCCGATCCGCAGGTGGTCTACGTGCCCAGCTACAACCCCAGCGTGGTCTATGGCACCTGGCCCTACCCGGCCTACCCGCCGGCCTACTACCCGCCGCCACCGGGCTACTACTTCGGCTCCGCGGTGGTGGCCGGCATCGGCTTCGCCGCGGGCGTGGCGATCATCGACTCGCTGTGGGGCGACTGCAATTGGGGCGGTGGCGACATCGACATCGACGTGGACCGCTACAACAACATCAACAGCAATCGCCAGATCAACACCGGCGACAAGACCTGGAAGCACAACGCGGTGAACCGCGACGGCGTGCCCTACCGCGACCGCGCCAGCCGCGAGCAATACGGCCAGCGCCTGGCCAACGGCGAGCAACGCCAGGAGCTGCGCGGCCGCGACACGGCGCGCGCCACCGACCGCGAACGGGCGCGGCAGAGCCTGGAGCAGCGCGGCTTCGACAGCCCGGCCACCAGCAACCGCCAGGCCCGCGAACGGGCGCAGACCGCCAATCGCGACATGCGCAACTCCGATCAGATGCGCCAGCGCGCCCAGTCCGGTCAGCGCGGCACGGCGCAGAGCCGCCAGCAGGCCCGCCAACAGCACGCCACCTCGCGCGGCGCCCGCGACAACGCCTTTGCCGGCGCCCGCACGCCCGACCGGGAACGCGCCTATCAGCAGCGTGGCCAGGCCAGCCGCGCCGCCGCCAGCCGTCCGCAGGCGTCGCGCGCCAGCGGGCGGGCGGTGAGCCGCCCCGCCATGTCCTCGTCCCGCGGCGGCGCCAGACGGCGCTGATAAGGAGACCCGCCATGCACGCGATCCAGCGTCTCACCCTGCTCACCCTGCTGGCCCTGCCCGTGCAGGGACTGCACGCCCAGCAAGCCTTCCCCAGCCCCGAGGAAGCCGCCGCCGCCTTCGTCGCCGCCCTCGGTACCCAGCAGGCCGACGCCACGCGCCTGGCGGCGCTGCTCGGCAACGACTGGCGCAGCTACATCCCGCGCGAGGGTGTCGAGCGCGAGGACGTCGACGCCTTCCTCGCCCTGTACCGGGAAAAACACGAGATCCGCCCGGAGGCCCGCAACCGCTCGCGCCTGGTGGTCGGCAACAGCGCCTGGGAACTGCCGCTGCCACTGGTGCGCGGCAAGGACGGCTGGTTCTTCGACACCCGGGCCGGCGGCGAGACCATCCGCCTGCGCCGCATCGGCCGCAACGAGCTGGCCACCCTGCAGGCGGTGCGCGCCTACCACGATGCGCAGATGGACTACGCCGAGGTGGACCGCGACGGCGATGGCGTACTGGAATACGCCCGGCAGTTCGTCAGCAGCGACGGCAAGCATGACGGCCTGTACTGGCCCGACCAGCCGGGCGTGGAAGAAAGCCCGCTGGGGCCGCTGTTCGGCGACGAGCTGCCGGACGGCGACTGGCACGGCTACCGCTACCGCATCCTCGAAGCCCAGGGCCCTTCGGCACCCGGCGGCGCCTACAACTACCGGCTCGGCAACAACATGAGCCGCGGCTTCGCCCTGATCGCCTGGCCCGCCGATTACGGCAACAGCGGGGTGATGAGCTTCATGATCAGCCACGAGGGCGAAGTATTCGAGAAGGACCTCGGCCCCGAGGGTGACAAGCAGGCGCTGGCCATGGCCCGCTTCGACCCGGACGGCAGCTGGCAGGAGGCGCCGGAGGAAGACCTCCCCTGACCCGCGCGGGGTCCTGAAATCCATCGGGGTGGCAGACATCCGCGGCGATGCCTGCTAGGTTCTGCCGCACCAGTGGACTCGGCGCGCCAGCGCCCTCGATCAGGACGATTTGCATGCGCACCCTCTTCATCCTCGCCGTCCTGCTACCCGCCCTAGTCCATGCCAACGGCCTGCAGCTGGATCACCGTGACGGCGAGCAGCGCTTCTATCGCGGCCAGCTCGCCCTGCGCGGCGAATACAGCTACCGCCCCCACGACGAAATCAACTCGCAGCTGTGCTTCTTTCCCCAGGGCCCGAGCGCAGCCGCCATTCCCCGCGACCAGGACGACGCCCGCCTGCCCTGGTTCTACTTCGCCAACCAGGCACAGGCCTTCGCCCAGCTCGGCGTTCCGGCACAGCTGCCAGGCGGCAAATGCGTGATCGCCGGCACCGCGCGCATCCTGGTCTCCCAATACAAGGTCGATGCCCGCGCCATGGACGTATCCGATCTCGCTCGCCTGGACGCCGTCCAGGACCGAGGCCGGGCCGAACTGCAAGACTGCGAGGAATAAGCCATGCACCAGCACCACTCCATCAACTATCTTGAAATCCCCTGCCGCGAACCCGAGGCGAGCAAGGTCTTCTTCACCCAGGTGTTCGGCTGGAACTTCGTCGACTACGGCCCGGACTACAGCTGCTTCGTCGGCGCCGGTATCGATGGCGGCTTCTTCCGCGCGGCGCTGGATTTCGCCAGCGACCGCGGCTGCCCACTGCTCGTGCTGTATAGCGCCGACCTCAACGCCACGCAGAATGCGGTAGAGGCGGCAGGCGGGCGCATCCTCAAGCCGGTGTTCGCCTTCCCCGGTGGCCGCCGCTTCCACTTCGCCGATCCCAGCGGCAACGAATACGCCGTCTGGTCGGAATAAGGCGACTTTCTCGCCTTTCTGGACGACGAAACGGCCGTATCAAGCGCTTTGTCGTCAAATGTGCGACGTCATCCTTTTGGCTGAGTAATCTGCCGAACACGGCCAAGTGCCATCATTCGACTCTCACCGGCTAAAGCCGAAGCGCCATATCGCCGATATGTGCGGCTACAACGAACAAGAACGGAGCCTCCCATGCAACAAGGGCTATTAACCACCCTCATGCCGCAGACAGAGCTGGCCCCCAGCGACCAACTGCTGAGCCGGATGCTCGCCTTCTTCAGCCTGTGCGGCCTCACCATCGGTCTGTACAGCGGCATCAAGTGGGCTCGCCTGGGCAACGACGCCCTGGTGCAGGGCTCGCTGCTGCTGATCATCGGCATGCCGCTGGCCCTGCTGATGCTGCGCCAGGCCTGGCTGCCGGCCCGCGCGGTGGCCAATTTCGCCATGGCGCTGATCAGCAGCTACGCGATGATCCTCATCTACCAACTCGGCGGCCTGCACTCCGCGCACATCTTCTGGCCGCTGGTGGTGATCGGCTTCGCCTACCTGCTGCTGGGCGGGCGCAGCGCGGCGTTCTGGGGCCTGCTGCAGCTGGTCTTCGTGTTCTGGCTGATCCGTCTGGACCGCTCCGGCGCAGCCCTGCCGCAGTTCGAGCTAAGCGCGCGCGACGCCATGGTCAACGAATATTCGGGCTTCCTGCTGCCGGTGATCACCATGTGGCTGGCCCAGTGGTACAGCGCGCGGGTGCGCCAGCAGGCGCTGGACGGCGCCCAGCAGCATCTGCAGGAGGCCGAGCGGGTTGGCAAGGCCGCCACCGCCGGCAGCCAGCAACTGGCCAGCCTGCTCGACGAGGTGCGCCACAGCGCCAGCGACCTGCGCCAGCTGTCGCAGCAGCTCTACCGCACCCTCGACAACATGCGCCAGCGCTGCCAGAGCATCGATGGCGATGTGCAGCAGCAGGCGGACGCCATGCACCAGCTCGACCTGGCCGTGCATGAGGTGCTCGCCAGCCTGGCCCAGAGCACCGCGCACATGCAGCAGCTGAGCCAGGACACCCAGCACAGCAGCGGCCAGGTCACCGCCTGCGCCACCCGCATGCAACAGGCCCAGGACAGCATGCAGGCGATCCAGGCGAGCAACCAGCGCATCGCCGAATCCATGCAGATGATCAGCGCCATCGCCCAGCAGACCAATCTGTTGGCGCTCAACGCCGCCATCGAGGCGGCCCGTGCCGGCCAGCACGGGCGCGGCTTCGCGGTGGTAGCCGACGAGGTGCGCTCGCTGTCCCAGCGCAGCAACCAGACCGCCGACACGGTGCAGAGCGTGCTCGGCCAGTCCGAACAGATCGTCAACACCGGTGCCGGGCAGGTCAGTGACGTGGGCGAGGCCCTGGCCGAGAACGCCAGCCTCACCGCCAACCTCTCCGGCGCCATCCTCGAACACAGCCAGGCGCTGGATCAGGCCCATCAGCAGTTGATCCGGGTGCGCGACCACAGCGCAGCGCAACGCGAGGCCAGCCAGCGCCAGCGCGCCGCCAGCGCCGAACTGCTCAGCGCCCAGGAGTCGCTGGTCAGCCTGGGCGAGCATCTGGAACAGCTGTCGCAGCAGCTGCATCAGCGGGTGGAACAGCGCTGAGCCTGCGGCGTACCTCCAGCCGGCTGAGCCTGACCCTGCTGGCGCTGCTGATCGGCGCAATCGCCGCGGCCGCGCTGCAGATCGCCCGCTACGCTGGCGAGCCGGCGCCCGCCAGGGTCGATGCGGTGATCGTGCTGGGTGCCGCCGTGTGGCAGAACCGGCCATCGCCGGTGTTCGAGGAGCGGATCAAGCACGGCATCCACCTGATCCAGCAGCAGGCGGCGAACTACCTGATCCTCACCGGCGGCATCGGCATGGCGGATGCGCACGCCGAATCCGCGGTCGCCCACCAGTACGCCCTCGCCGCCGGGGTTCCGGCCCGGCGCATGCTGACCGAGGCGGTTTCCACCGTCACCGCCGAAAACCTGGCCCAGGCCTGCGCGCTGATGAAACAGCACGGGCTCGGCAACGCGCTGATCGTCAGCGATCCCCTGCACATGAAGCGGGCGATGACGCTGGCACGCGACATCGGCATCACCGCCTACGCCGCACCCACGCCCACCAGCCGCTATCGCAGCTGGAATACCAAGGCCGAATCGCTGGCCTACGAGACCTTCTTCTACCTCGGCCATCTGGCCATACGGCTCACGCCCGCCGCACCGCGCTGCGCCAGATAAGCGCCTGCGGTGCTCTAGATCGGGACCGTGCGGAAACATCCGGGCACAGTGCGAGGCTTTCTCGACGGCGCGGTACTGTCCTAAAAATGCCGCGGTTTCCATCGCCAGGACTCTTCCCATGCCCAGGATAAATTCCACCCTGCTGTGCGCCGCCCTGCTGGCCAGCAGCACCGCCCTCCATGCCGCCACGCCGAGCTACGGCGAACAGCTGGAAGGCTTCGACTATCCCTATCCGCAGCAGCGCTTCAACTTCCAGTCCCAGGGCCAGAGCCTGTCCATGGCCTACATGGATGTCGCCGCCACGGGCCAGGCCAACGGCCATACCGCGGTGCTGCTGCACGGCAAGAACTTCTGCGGCGCCACCTGGGAGCCGACCATCAAGACCCTGAGCGACAAGGGCTACCGGGTGATCGCGCCGGACCAGGTCGGCTTCTGCGCCTCCAGCAAACCGCGTGGCTACCAGTTCAGCTTCAACCAGCTGGCGCTGAATACCCAGGCCCTGCTGGACCAGCTCGGCGTAGCCAAGGTCACGCTGATCGGCCACTCAATGGGCGGCATGCTCGCCGCCCGCTTCACCATCAATCACCCACAGACGGTAGAGCAGCTGGTACTGGTCAACCCCATCGGCCTGGAGGATTGGCAGGCCGAGGGCGTGCCCTACGCCAGCATTGACCAGCTCAACCAGGGCGAGCTGAAGGCCAGCTTCGAGAGCATCAAGAACTACCAGCTGCGCTTCTACTACAACGGCCAGTGGCAGCCGGAATACGACCGCTGGGTGGACATGCAGGTCGGCCTGTACCACGGCAAGGGCCGCGAGATCGTCGCCTGGAACCAGGCGCAAACCGCAGAGATGCTGTTCAGCCAGCCGGTGATCCACGAGTTCGGCCGTATCCAGGCGCCGACCCTGCTGCTGATCGGTGGCAAGGACCGCACCGCGCCCGGCGCCAATCGCGCGCCCAAGGAACTCGCCGAGCGCCTGGGCAACTATCCGCAGCTGGGCCGCAAGGCCGCCGCCGCATTACCGAATGGCACGCTGGTAGAGTTCCCCGAACTGGGCCATTCGCCGCAGGTCGAGGCGCCGGAGCGCTTCCACCGGGCGCTGCTGAAAGGCCTGATCACCATGTAAAGGGTGCTATCGCCACCTCGCTGCCGGCCGGTCCATGGCACGGCAACGACCGCGTGAAGAAAGCCGGCATCTGCCGGCTTTTGCGCTTCTGGACGGCGCCTGCACTGCCGACCATGCTTAGCGCATCGGGGAAAGAGGGTCGAACCATGCCTGGTCGGCGCCTATGGGTTCTGCCATTGCTCAGTGGCCTGCTGGTATCTGCGGTGCACGCCGAGGACTGGCCGCAGCTCAGACTGTGTTACGAGAGTCAGGACCTGTCGCCCTATACCAGCGCCCCTCCCGGGTTGGCGGCAGAGCATCCCGGCCTGGTGATGGAGCTGATCGAGCAGGCGGCGCGCACTGCGCAGCTGCAGCTGGTGTTGCATCGCCAGCCCTGGAAGCGTTGCGTGCATGAGGTGCGCCAGGGCGCCAGCGACGGCGTGTTCGTCGCCGTGTGGTGGGCCGATCGCGATGCCTGGGGACGCTTTCCGGGACGCTCCGTCGATAGCCAGACTCCCGTCGACCCCAGCCGCAGCCTGTGGCCGGCCGATTACCGGATCATCGTACGGCCCGACAGCGCGCTGCAGTGGGACGGCCAGCGTTTTCAGGGCATCACCCATGGCGTCGGCGCACCGCTGGGCTACGCGGTCAGCCAGTACCTGCAGAGCCTGGGAGTGCTGGCCAATGAATCGCTGACGCCAGCCACCGCGCTCAGGCTGGTGGCGGCGGGACGCCTGGACGGCTATGTGCTGGAGACCGAGCTGGGCCTGGCCCTGATCAAGCGTGAGGGCCTGCAGGGGCAACTGGTACAACTGCCCACGCCCCTGGTGCAGGCCCACTGGTACCTGCCGCTTTCGCATCAGTTCTACGCCGCCCACCCCGAGCGCGCCGAGCGGCTCTGGCAGGCCATCGGCGAGCAGCGCCAGCAACGCGAAGCAGAGCTGCGCCAGCGCTATCTGAGCCGTTAGCACCTTCTCAGCCCAACAGAAACGAAAAAGCCGGCATTCGCCGGCTTGTTCATCCACCCATCACATCAGTCGTTGCTCGGTTTGTTCACCGCCTGCAGCACGTACTGCGGCAGGGCGAAGGCGCCCAGGTGGATCTCCGGGTTGTAGTAGCGGGTGACGATGCCGCTGCCGGCGAAGCGCTGACGCAGGGTGTCCAGCGGTAGCTTGCGGTAGTCCGCGGAGGTAGCCCCCCAGGCAAAGGTCATGCTGCCGCCGATATAGGTCGGCACGGCGGCCATGTAGAAGTGCCAGTCGGCGAACAGGCCGTCCATGCGTGCGGCGGTGTTCTGCACGCCGTCTAGCTGCATGAACGGCGTGCCGTTCTGGGTGACCAGGATGCCGCCGTCGTTCAGGCAACGGCGGCAGGCCTGGTAGAAGTTCTCGGAGAACAGCACCTCGCCCGGACCGATCGGGTCGGTGGAGTCGGAGATGATCACATCGAACTTCTCGGTGGTGGTCGCCACGAAGTTCATGCCGTCGTCGATCACCAGGTTCAGCCGTGGGTCGTCATAGGCGCCGCAACTGTGGTTGGGCAGGAACTCCTTGCACATATCGACCACGGTGCCGTCGATCTCGACCATGGTGATGCTCTCCACGCCGCGGTGCTTGCGCACCTCGCGCAGCATGCCACCGTCGCCGCCGCCGATGATCAGCACGCGCTTGGCGTTGCCGTGGGCCAGGATCGGCACATGGGTGAGCATCTCGTGGTAGATGAACTCGTCGGCCTCGGTGGTCTGGATCACCCCGTCCAGCGCCATCACCCGGCCCATGCGGGCGTTCTCGAAGATCACCAGATGCTGGTGCTCGGTGCGCACCTCGTGCAGCAGCCTGTCCATGCGAAAGCGCTGGCCATAGCCGTCGTAGAGAGTTTCTTGGTAATCGCTCATGGGTGACCCCCGTCGTCGCTGGTGGATTCGGACGGACCAGGCCCGCCCATGAAGAAGGCGCGCATTGTAAGGAGATACGCCCGGCGGCTCCAGCCGGGCGAGGCAACAGGATGTGTGACTAGAACTTCATGTTGCCGCGCGGACCCAGCAACGCCCAGATGATCAGGCCGACTACCGGCAGCAACGCGATCAGGGCCACCCAGAGCACCTTCTTCAGGGTATCGGCCTGGCTCCTCACCACATTGATGATCGCCCAGATATCCAGGGCGAAGATGATCAGCGACATAAGGCTGTAGAGCATGGTGTCACTCCTTGTGAGGTGGGGCTACAACCTAGGATAACCAGCGCAGCGGCGCCGTCGCAAAGCTCGCCACAGGGCGCAAAGCCCCTAAAAACGCCGACATGCGACATATTTCTATGTTTTTACGACAGCATGTGACTCCAAGGTCAGGTTTCGCCATCAACAGTTCACAGGCCGCGGCAATACGTGCTTTCGCTGGCCAGATCGCACATTGGGCATCCTTGGAGAACAGACCCATGAACACCTCGCTCCGCGTCAACGAAGCTCTTCTGATCGCCGGCCGCGCCTTCCAGCCGTTCCAGTGTGTCGCCTGGCAACCGCAGGACGGTACCGGCGTGATCACCCTGGCGGTGATCGACCGCACCAACCGCCGCCTGAGCCAGGCCCAGCTGGACAGCCGCACCTATGCCGACCCGGCGCAGCTGGCCGACGCCCTGGCCCAGTCCCGCGAGCAGATCAGCCGTCAGGGCTATTCGCTCGATCCCTGGAGCATGCCCGAGTAACTCTCCGCTCCCCCGGCCTGCCGCCAACAGAAGCCCCCTGCGCCATCCGGCCCAGGGGGCTTCGCTTTTCTGTACGAACCTAACGGCTGCCGCCCCGTCTACTCACTAACAGCCACAGACGGAGGCGCCGCATGAGCACCGCCCTGAGCCTCGAAGAGGCACTGCACATCGTCGAACAAGCCTTCCTGCCGCATGCCTGCGAAACCCGGGCGGACAGCGAAGACGCCAGCTTCTCCTTCCGCGTATTCGATGATAGCGACGTCGAGCTGCTGTCCCAGGCGCATGTGGCGCGCTCGCAGTATGGCGACCCGGCGCGCCTGGCCGGCCTGGTCGAGCTGGCGCGCCTGGAGCTGAGCAAGGATGGCTACGAGCTGGCGCCCTGGTCCATGCCCTGGAGCAATCCGCAGATCGGTTGAGGAGGTGCGCATGGAAGCTTTCGACTGGCAGCGCATGCTGCTCGATGATTTTCCCGTGGCCTTCCTTGGCGAGGTAGCGCTGCGCGCCTGCCTGGCCTACGCGGCCGTGTTCATCTTCCTCAAGGTCTCCGGGCGGCGCGGCGTGCGCCAGCTGTCGCTGTTCGAGCTGGTGGTGATCCTCACCCTCGGCTCGGCCGCCGGCGACATGTCGTTCTACCACGACGTACCGCTGCTGCCGGTCGCCATGGTGTTCATCACCCTGCTGGTGCTCTACAGCCTGACCACCCGCCTGATGAAGCACAGCCCGCGCTTCGGCAACTGGGTCGAGGGCAAGCCGGTGGTGATCATTCGCGACGGCCTGTACGAGCTCGGCGCCCTGGAGGCGCAGAACATCTCCAGCGACGAATTCCACATGGAGCTGCGCCGCGCCGGCGTACAGCACCTGGGCCAGGTGCGCCTGGGCATCCTCGAGGTCGATGGCGATCTCAGCCTGTACTGCTTCCCCGCCGAGGAGACCCACAGCGGCCTGTCGGTGCTGCCGGAAGAGCTCAATCCGACCTACCAGCACATCCCCGCCGACGGGCTGTATGCCTGCAACCGCTGTGGCAATCCGCAGCCGCTACAGGCCAAACATGACGCCACCTGCGCCCGCTGCGGCGGCGAGCTGTGGAACCAGGCTCTGGACTGGAAGCGCGAGCGATGAGCGAACAGGCGCCGCCGCTGGCCAGTGGCACCTGCCCACAGCCGGCCGACGAGCGGGAAGACACCGGCACCGCGCTGTGCCCCGTGCTGCCGCCGGACCTGGTGTATGTCGATGACCGCCAGGCCGGCATCAGCCGCCGCAAGCTGCGCGGCCACTTCGCCTATTTCGACGTGGACGGCGAGCGCATTCGCGACGCCGACGAGATCAAGCGCATCAACGCCCTGGCGATTCCGCCGGCCTACACCGACGTGTGGATCTGCCCCGATCCGCGCGGCCATCTGCAGGCGGTCGGCCGCGACGCCCGCGGGCGCAAGCAGTACCGCTACCACCCGCGCTGGCGCGAGGTGCGCGATTGCAACAAGTACGAGCGCCTGCTCGACTTCGGCCGCGCCCTGCCCGGCCTGCGCCGTCAGGTGGAGGAGCATCTGGCCCTGCGCGATCTGGGCCGCGACAAGGTGATGGCCACGGTGGTCGCCCTGCTCGACTCGACTCTGATCCGCGTCGGCAATCCGCAGTACGCGCGGGACAACAAGTCCTTCGGCCTCACCACCCTGCGCAACCGCCATGTCGAGGTGGCCGGCGCCGCCATCCGCTTCCACTTCCGCGGCAAGAGCGGTGTCGAGCACCGCGTCAGCCTCACCCACCCGCGCCTGGCCCGGGCGGTACGGCGCTGCATGGAGCTGCCTGGCCAGCAGCTATTCCAGTACCTGGACGAGGCCGGCGAGCGCCGTGGGGTCAGCTCGGCGGACGTCAACCAGTACCTGCAGAGCCACGCCGGCAGCGATTTCACCGCCAAGGACTACCGCACCTGGGCCGGCAGCGCCCTGGCCCTGCAACGCCTGCGCGAACTGCGCCCGAGCAGCGACAGCGAAGCCAGAAGCCAGGTGGTGGAGGTCACCCGCCAGGTCTCACGCCTGCTCGGCAACACCCCGGCCATCTGCCGCAAGTGCTACATCCATCCGGCGGTGATCGACGCCTTCCTCGACGGCAGCCTGGCTGCACTGCGCGCCGCTAAGCCACGCCAGGGCCTGCGCGAGGAAGAGAGCCTGCTGCTGCGCTTTCTCGAGCGCCTGTCGCAGACCAACTGAGCGACTGGCCATATCTGTGGGGTGATTGTCCTTGTTGCCAGAACCGGGCGGGCGCAGACTCGCCACAAGCTTCTGGAGAAACCCCATGCGCACCATCGCCAGCCTGATCTACCCCGATGTGATGAGCCTCGACGTCACCGGCCCGCTGCAGGTATTCGCCTCGGCCAACGTCGAGCTGCGCCGTCAGGGCCAGGCCGAGGCGTATCGACTGCTGGTGCTGGCCGATGAACCCGGTGCGTTGGCCACCTCCGCCGGCTTCCGCCTGGTCGCCGACCAGGCCTGGCGCGACTGCGATCCGGCCGGGCTGGACACCCTGCTGATCCCCGGTGGCCTGGGTGAGACCGCGCAATGCGCCAATCAGGCGCTGCTGGCCTGGCTGCGCGGCGCCGAGCCGCAGATCCGCCGCCTCGGCTCGGTGTGCTCCGGCGCGCTGATCCTGGCCGCCGCCGGCCTGCTCGACGGGCGCCGCGCCACCACGCACTGGGCCGATGTGGCGGCCCTGCGCTGCCACGAGCGCATCGAGGTGGACGGCGATCGCCTGCATACCTACGACCCGACCGGCCGCGACGGCGATGCCCATGTCTTCACCTCGGCCGGGGTCACCGCCGGCATCGACCTGGCCCTGGCGCTGGTCGAGGCCGACCTGGGCCGCCCGCTGGCCCTGGCCGTGGCCCGGCGCCTGGTGATGTTCCTGCGCCGCCCCGGCGGCCAGGCGCAGTTCAGCGCCCTGCTCGCCCCGGACGCCAGCCGCACGCCGCGCCTGCTCGGCCTACTGGAATGGATGGCGCAGAACCTGGCCGCCGACCTGTCGCTGGAGGCTTTGGCGCAGCAGGCCCATCTCTCCGCGCGCAGCCTGTCGCGGCTGTTCGTCCAGGAGCTGGGCATGGGTCCCGGTCGCTACGTTGAACAGCTGCGCCTGGAATCGGCGCGTCTGCTGCTGCAGGACGCCGGCGCCTCGATCAGCACCGTGGCGCGGCTGACCGGCTTCCGCCATCCGGAGAACCTGCGCCGCACCTTCCACAAACACCTGTCGGTGAGCCCCCAGGACTACGCCGAACGCTTCGCCTGAATCACTCACCCCCTCGCGCCAAGGAGAACCACCATGCTGCAACTGCGCCCCGGCTGCGAATGCTGCGACCGCGACCTGCCACCCGAGTCGCTGGACGCGCGCATCTGCTCCTTCGAATGCACTTTCTGCGTCGACTGCGCGCAAGACCGCCTGCAGGGCATCTGCCCGAACTGTGGTGGCGAGCTGGTGCGCCGGCCGATACGCCCCGCCGCCAAGCTGGCGCGCTCGCCCGCCACCAGCGAACGCACCTTCAAACCCGCCGGCTGCGCCGCCTCGGAGTGACGAGCATGTTCGATCTAGTACACAAGCTGCGCGGCGATGCCGCCAACCTGCCGCCACGCTCCAGCTGGCAGCAGATCGCCCTGGCCTGGCTCGGTGGCGCGCTGGCCATCGCCTGCGTCGCCAGCACCGGCAACTGGTTGTCGCTGAGCCTGCTGCTCGGCTCCTTCGGTGCCTCCTGCGTGCTGGTGTTCGGCTACCCCGACCTGCCGTTCTCGCAACCACGCAACCTGGTCGGCGGCCATCTGCTCAGCTCGCTGGTCGGCCTGCTTCTGCTGCAGGCCTTCGGCCCGCAGTGGTGGGCACTGGCCCTGGCGGTCGGCACGGCCATCGCGCTGATGATGCTGACCCGCACCGTGCATCCGCCGGCCGGTTCCAACCCGGTGATCATCTTCCTCGCCCAGCCGGGCTGGGATTTCCTGCTGTTCCCCACCCTCACCGGCGCCCTGCTGCTGATGCTGGTGGCACTGGTCTACAACAACGCCACGCGTACAGCGCGCTACCCCAAGTACTGGTGACCTCAATGCTGCTCCTGCGCAACCCCACGCTGCTGCGTCTGTTCATCGCCCAGGCCCTGTTCTGGAGCTGCGCGATGATCGGCATCACCCTGACCTCGCTGGTCGGCCTGCAGCTGGCGCCGCTCAACGGCCTGGCCACCCTGCCCCTGGCGCTGCTGGTGCTCGGCTATCTGCTGGCGACCCAGCCGTTATCGGCCTTCATGCAGCGCCGCGGGCGCCGCGCGGGGCTGTTGCTCGGCGCCGGCGCCGGTGTGCTCGGCGGCCTGCTCAGCACGCTGGGCGTGTGGCTGGCGGACTTCTGGCTGTTCTGCCTGGGCGCCCTGCCCATCGGCGTGTACCAGGCCTCGGCCATGTACTACCGCTTCGCCGCCCTGGAGGCGGTGGACGACGCGCACAAGGGCCGCGCCGCCGCCTGGGTGATCGGCGGCGGCCTGTGCGCCGCGCTGCTGGCGCCGACGCTGACCCTGTGGGCCCGCGATGCCCTGGAGCGGCCCTTCGTCGGCGCCTACCTGCTGGTCGCGCTGCTCGCCACCCTGGCCATCGCTCTGCTTGCCGGTCTGCGCCAGGGCGCGCTGCCGCCACCTGCCAGCCGTGGCCTGGCTGCCATGCGTGGGCTGCTGGCTCGACCAATCGTGCGCAGCGCCATGCTCATCACCGCCATCGGCAACGGTCTGATGGTCCTGGTGATGAACGCCACGCCGCTGGCCATGAGCTTCTGTGGTTTGCCGCTGGAGGCCGGTGCCGAGGTGATTCGCTGGCACATGGTCGGCATGTTCCTGCCGGCCTTCGTCGCCGGCCCGCTGGTGGATCGCCTAGGGTGCAAACGCGTGGCCCTGCTGGGCATCGTGCTGCTGACCGCCAGCGCCGCCATTGCCCTGAGCGGCGAGCTGCAGGGACATTTCCTGGTCTCGTCCCTGCTGCTCGGCATGGGCTGGAACCTGATGCTGGTGGCCGGCACCACCCTGCTCGGCCAGGGCCACTCCGCCGATGAGCGCGGCCAGGCCCAAGGGCTGATGGAGCTGGGCAATGGCAGCGTGGCAGCGGCCGCGTCGTTCGCCTCGGGCGCGCTGATCAGTGGCCTGGGCTGGAGTCCGGTGAACCTGGCGATGCTCGGTCTGCTGGCGGTGGCGCTGCTGGCCCTGGTCGGCGGAGCGCGGCGCACGGAAGAAGCGGCGAGTTCTTAGGCTGGACTCGGCGGTGTACTGCCTGCGGCGAATACACCTTACATAGAGCCACACCCAACAGAGGAGCTGGCCCTAGCCGCCGTGCACCGAGACCTGATTGCGCCCGCCGTGCTTGGACTGGTAGAGGGCGCGGTCGGCCCACTCGATCAGCTGCTGGTGGTCCTGACTGGGCTGCCCCAGGTCCGCCACGCCGAGGCTGATGGTGAAGCGGATTTCCTGACCATCGGCCTCGACCACCAGCGCCTCCACCAGCTGACGCAGACGCTCGGCGAACAGCCGGGCGCTGACCTTGTCGACATCCGGCAGCAGCACCACGAACTCCTCACCGCCATAGCGCCCGGCGACATCCGTATCGCGGATGGCCTCGCGCACCACCTCGGCGACGAACTGGATCACCTTGTCGCCGGCCGGGTGGCCATAGGTGTCGTTGATCTTCTTGAAGTGATCGATATCGAAGATCACCAGCGCCGCCATACTGCCGTAGCGGCGATGGCGCGAATACTCGCGGCGCAGCTCCTCTTCCCAGTAACCCCGGTTGTTCAGCCCGGTGAGCCGGTCGGTGCGCGACAGGTGCTTGAGCTGGCTGTTGGCCGACTGCAGCTGGTGCTTGTTCACCGCCACGTCGGTGACGTCGTAGATGATCAGGCAGATGTGCTCGATGCGGCTGTTGGTGGCCTGCAGCGGCAGGATGGTGGTGTTCTGGTACATGAAATCTTCCTGCCCGGTGATGGGCTGGTAGTTCTTGAACCGCACCAGGTAGGGCCGCTGCTCCCAGATGGTGAAGGCCGGGGTGCCGAGGGTGGCGACGCTGTCCACCTTGTGGCGGAACCATTCCTGCTCCACCTCGGGGAACAACTCGAAGAAGGACCTCCGCAGCACCTCTTCCGGGGTGCGCCCGGAGCGGTTCTCCATGAAGCTGTTCCACACCTCGACGCGGAATTCGCGGTCCAGCACCACCACGCCCACGTCGATGCTCTGCACTATCGTCAGCAGCCAGTGGAACTCGTTGAGATCGATGTTCTCGGCCATGTTCAACCCATCATGTAGGCGAGTTTTTTGGTCAGCAGCGGCACCGAGTCCTCGGTGAACAGCAGCATCAGGTCGAAGTGGATATCGTGCCCCTCGATGCTGTAGCTGAATTCCACCGCCAGGGTCTTGCGCCAGCGCTGCTGATTGAGGCGGATCAGCTCGTCGATCGGCGCATGCTGGCCGAGGATCTGCGGGTGGCCCTGGGAGAACTTGATGTTGATCTGCTCGGCGATGCCGCTGAGGCAGGCGCCGATCAGCACGCTGGACATGTCCAGCAGCATCTCCATGGAGGAGCTTTCGATGGCGCTGCGGTGCAGCAGCTTGGCCATGTCCCCCACTTCCGAGTCATGGAAGATCAGCAGCGCCTCGCCGGAGATGCCGCCGCCGATATAGCCCTGGCACACGGCGGTGAGGCGTTGGTCGCTCTGCGCATCGGCCAGTGCCATGTGCAGCTCGCCGACCTCGAGGATGTTGACGTTGGGCAGCGGCAGCTGCACGAACACGCCCAGCACCCGCGCCAGCAGCGCGGCGGCGCGGCCCATGGCGACGTTGATCACCTCGCGGAAGGCATCGCGGAAGTTCACCGACGGCTCGCCCAGCTCGCTCGGATCGCGCGGCGCTGCGGTGACGGCCTCGTCGAACAGGCCGAGGCGCTGCAGGGTCTCGCGCACCAGCTCGGGCTCGGCCGGCTTCTTCAGGAAGGCCAGCGCGCCCAGCTCGGTGACACGGCGCACGGCCTCGTCCTGCACGTCACCGGAGACCACGATGACCTTGCACTGCAGGCCCTCGTCGCGCAGGCCGGCGAGCACGCCGTAGCCGTCCAGCACCGGCATGGTCAGGTCGAGCAACAGCAGGTCGATACCGCCCTGGCGAATCCGCTCCAGGGCCTCCGCCCCGTTGGTGGCCTGGCTGATCTGCACGGGCCACTCCGCGGGCAGGGCGCGCAGCAACTGCTTGCGCGCCATGGCGGAGTCATCGCAGACCAGCAGGGAAATGGTCGCCATCGGCAATCCTCGTAACGCATGGGCCGGATCGGTACTACCAGCCTTCTTGTTAGCACTGTTGCCACTGCGAGTCACGACGAAGCGGCAGCAAAAGGGCGGATAAGGAAGCACCTTTCACCGACAAAAGCCATATCAATGTGCCATCACCGGCAGTCTATGTCGCCATTTGCGAAGGCGCGCACGCTTGGCCTGAAGCCTTTCCCTCTGAAGCCTCACCGGCACGGCTGAAACCATGGCTCCTGCCCCAATCCCGGGCGCCCACTTTCAGGAGTCACCGATGACCATCATCGTCACCGGCAGGAAGCTGGAGCAGAGCATCGCGGAGGATGCCTTTCGCAATGCCAGCCAGTACCTGCGCCAATCCCGCTTCGCCACCTTCGTGTTCAACGAACTGATGACCGTACCCCAGCTGCTGCACATCGAAGTCACCGCCGGCCCAGGCGATCGTAGCCGGGAGGGCTGGCGCCCGCCGCGCAGCAGCGAGCCCAATGGCGCAGGGCGCCTGCTGTGGAACCTGGGCAGCGCATACGGCGGTGCCGAGCAGACCGACAGCGCCCCGGCATTGGTGCTGGCCCACGAGCTCGGCCAGGCCTACTGCCATCTGGCCGGGCGGGTGGCGTACCTGAGCCACCTGAGCCAGGCGATGCGCGAGCAGCTGGACCGGCTGGATATCGGCGCCATCGACAACATCCTGGCGCTGCAACTGCGGGACAAGGCCTACCCCGGCAACCTGCGCCATTCCACCCTGCTGCCCTGAGACAAGGAGTCCACCATGCTCATTCGCACCCTATGCTGTGCCCTCGCCCTGTCCGTCACCAGCGCCCAGGCCCTGCAGACCGGGCAGCTGCCCGAGCGGCGCCTGCGCGAACTCTCCGCCACCCTGGCCGACACCGCCGGCAACAGCCATTGGCAGCAGCTGTGGAAACGCAGCCGCGATGCCGGCTACTTCCGCACCGATGGCACACAGGCACGCTTCACCCTGCCCATGACCAGCATCCCCGACAGAGTGCGCGAGACCCTGAGCCAGGCCGACAGCGTCACACCCGAGCAACCGACCCTGGCCCTGTACCGGCGCGACTTCGCTCCCCAAGTCACGGGCGTGGAAGGCGCGCAGAACCTCACCGCGATCTGCCTGCGCGTGGACTGGCGCAGCGTGCCGGACGAGCCACAGCCCGAGCAGCTGTTCGGCGCCAGCCTGCTGCTCACCTACCCTTGCCGCTGAAAGCCCGGGGCGCGGCCGCGGCCGCGCCCCGTAGCCCATCTCACAACAGGCTGCCGAGCAGCTGCGCCTCCTGCTTGCGCCGGGTCGGGTAGCGATCGCCGAAGTTGGCCAGGTTGGCGCAGGTGGTGGACCAGTCGTGGGCCACCACCTGCCGCCAGAAGTTCGGCGTGCGCGAGGCCAGGTCGCCGTACTGGAAGGCCACCGAGGCGATCACCGTCTGCGCCGCGCCCGGCAGTGCGGCGAAATCGCCACCGCCGGCCTTGGTGAAGGCGGCTGACAGGCGGTCGACGAAGGGCAGCTTGAAGGCCTCGTCGATGGCCTCGGCCTCGGCCGCGCTGACCGTCAGTGGCTGGCGCGCCAGGCAGGCCGCCGCCTGCTGGCCGATCAGCCCCAGATAGGGGCTCAGGCGCTGCACCAGCCCGGCTTCCAGGCCCAGCCTCTGCAGGTCCGCCAGATGGCGCTGGCCGAGATCGAAACCGGTGGCGATGGTTACTCCACTGCGGCTGTTGGCGGCGTCCGGCACGTAGCCGCGCGTGGCCGGGCCGCCTTCGAGGCGGGCGATGAAACTGAAGTCGATGGCATAGCGGGACATGGTGGTTCTCCTTGGTTGAGGGAACCGCAGTCCATCACCCGCTCCGGCGAAACATCAGCTTGAACAATTTCCTGACCAATCAGGGGACAAATTTCCCCATTAAACCCCAGGCCAGAGCATCCCTAGCATCCTTGTAAGTCCACAAGACCAACAAGGAGCACGACCATGGACGAAAATGACCTCAAGCAGGTCGATGTCAGGCAACTGCCACACTCGCTGCAAGAACTGATCGAATGCGTCGGCCTGGAGAACGCCTACCGGCTGACCTGCTGTTTCGGTGGACGACCCAAATACATCCCCAAGTACCCCGCGCGCTCGACCCTCACCCTGATCCTTCCCCCGGAAGCCCTTTCCGCCCTGATCCAGCGTTACGCCGGCCTGTCCATCGAGGTGCCCAAGGCCGATCACTTCAGCCGCCAGATCCGCAACCAGCAGATCTTCCAGGAAAGCTGCGATGGCCTCTCGCGCAGCGCCCTGGCCGACAAGTACGGCCTCAGCCTGCGCCAGATCGGCAACATCCGGCGCCAGGAACACGAGACACACCGGTAAGTAGTTCCCACTGAATTCGAGGCCAACGCAGTCATAGCCTGGAATTGCGCATTTCGCGCAAATTATAAGGAGATTGACACATGTCCCAGATAGATACCGGCCTGATCGGCTCAGTTATCAATGCCCTGCCCCTCGACCGAATGATCTCCGGTCCGCTGCAGGCGATGATCACGGCCCAGGTCCAAGCCAGTAAGGCGTACGCCGACTTCCTGATGAGCGTGTGTATTCAGGACGGCAAGGCGGTATCCGTACAGTTCGACTATGACGAGACGTTGGTCGATGAGAACGGGGTGTACCAGGGCACGGTGACCAAAAAGATGCGCATCCCGCTGCTGGCTGCCATCAGTCACCCGAACATCACCGTCGAGGAAGGCACCATCGACTTCGAGCTGACCATCAACCAGATGGCCGAGGACACCAGCGAGACCGCTGGCCAGGGCAGCTTCGAGGCCAAGCTGGGCTGGGGCCCGTTCAGCGTCACGGTGAAGGGCTCGGTGAGCCACAAGTCGACCCAGACCCGCAAGACCGACACCCGCGCGCGCTATGCGATCCACACCAAGATCGCGCGCCAGGATCCGCCGGAAGCCCTGATGCGGGTGATCGACTTCCTCACCGACGCGGCCACCAAGCCGGTGATGCTGCCCAACACCCAGGCCGCCAGCAAGGACGCCCTGCCCACCGACGGCCTGGTGCCCGACCCGGCCAAGGCCCAGGCGGACGCCGCCGCCAAGAAAGACGGCAAGTAAGCAGCGCAACCGACCCCGCCGCGAGGCGGGGTCACCTCACCCCGCATAAGCAAGGAGCCCCACGATGGCGCTGTTTTCCAAGAAGGAACCCATGACCGCCAGCGACCTGAGCCACATCACCCGTGGCCTGCACCAGGCGGCAGCCGCCACCCACCAGGTGATCGCCCAGCAGTACATCAAGCTGTTCGACCAGTTCTTCGACTACGACCCCAACGACCTGGGCACGCCGATGAAGGCCAAGATGGTCGAGGTGGCCCTGGATGACGGCCATATCCTCAATATCCCGCTGATCACCCTGGTTGCCCCGCGCGGCCTGGCGCTGGCAGGCATGAAGGTCGACCTGTCGGTGAAGATGCAGGGCACCGAGCTGGAGAAGGCCCGCGACAAACTGCAGAACGGCGAGCTGCAGAGCGAGCGCTTCTTCGTCACCTTCGGCCAGGAGAAGCGCAAGGGCCAGCAGCGCGACCCGGACGAGATCGCCATCAGCATGGTGTTCAAGGCCTGCGAGCCGCCGGAAGCGGTCAATCGCCTGCTGGAGGAGTACACCAACCTGATCAGCCCGATACGCACCCAGCCCGAACCCGCGGCGATACCGAATCCGGCACCGGCGCCGAGCGGCGGCGAGGCGCCGGCCAGCTGAATGTTCGCCGTACTGGCTGGCCTGCTGTACGGCCTGGCGACCCTGTGCTGGCTGTTGTTCTGGCACCGCGCCATGCTGGCGCCGACGCTGCTGCGCCGCTACCCGCTGTTGCGCGCGCCCTGGCTCGGCGGCGCGCTGGTGCAGCTGTTCGGTGCGCTGCTGGCGCTGCAGCACGGCGCATCGCCGGGACGCGAGTTCGAGGCCGTACTGTTCGACGTGCTGCATAGCCGGGCGGACCTGGTGCTGTCCGCCTCGGCCAGCATCCTGGTGGTGGCCACGGTGGTCTACGGCGTCAACCAGCAGGCCCCGCCGCAACCCTTTATCCGCCTGATGTCCTTCGCCCTGGTGGCGCTGCTCGGCTTCATGCTGCCGGTGGTGTGGATACCGCCGCAGCACGAGGAGTGGATGAGCCTGCTGCGCCATGTGCAGACCGCCTCGTTCAACTGGGGCCTGTTCCTGATGTGCGCCGGCCTGCTGATCCTGCTGCAGGATCTGATCGAGGACAGCGCCGCGGGCGAAGAATCGCGGCGCTGACGCATCGCTCAGTCGGAGCCCAGGGTCATGTTGCGGTCGCCACTGCTGGCACTGATGCGCCAGCGCTGACCGAGGGCGTAGAACACCCCGAGGCCACCGAAGAAGGCCATGAACACCCCGCCGGCCAGCAGCACCCAGAGTTCCTTGGTCTCGCCGGGATCGGCCACTGCCGCGTGAATCATCCACAGGCCCATGGCCGACAGGCACAGGCCGACGCCGACACCCAGCACGGTGCGCAGGCGGGTGGCGGCATGGCCGTGGTGCTGGTGGATCAGCGCCACCAGCTGCTCCAGATCGTGGGGACCGACGCCGACATCGGCGTCATCCTCGATCTGCACACCGCCGTAGATCAGATGCAGACGCACGGCCTGATCCAGCCAGCCGTGGTCGCTGGTGTGCACGATGATGCTCTTGCCCATGGTGTTGCTCCTTGCAATATGAGGGAGCACCAGCCTTGCCCGATGCCGCGCGGCACAGCAGCGGGAGCGATTTCCCAGGCAACAAAAAAGGCGCCCGCAGGCGCCTTTTTTCAGCAGCGAGGAACACTCAGTAGTAGGCGTTCTCGCGGTTGCTGTGGTCGGTCACGTCGCGCACGCCCTTGAGCTCGGGAATGCGCTCCAGCAGGGTCTTCTCGATGCCTTCCTTGAGGGTGAAGTCGGCCTGACCACAGCCCTGGCAGCCGCCGCCGAAACGCAGCACGGCGATGCCTTCCTCGACCACGTCGACCAGGCTCACCTGGCCGCCGTGGCTGGCCAGGCCCGGGTTGATCTCGGTCTGCAGGTAGTAGTTGATGCGCTCGGTGACCGGGCTGTCCTCGTTGACCATCGGCACCTTGGCGTTCGGCGCCTTGATGGTCAGCTGGCCGCCCATGCGGTCGGTGGCGTAGTCGACCACGGCGTCTTCCAGGAAGGGTTCGCTGACGGCGTCGATCCAGGCGGTGAATTCCTTCAGCGCCAGAGCGGTGTCTTCGGCCTTCTGCTCACCCGGCTTGCAGTAGGCGATGCAGGTTTCCGCGTAGGGCGTGCCGGGCTGGGTGATGAACACACGAATGCCGATGCCGGTGGTGTTCTGCTTCTTCAGCAGATCGGACAGATAATCGTGGGCCGCGTCGGTAATGATGATGGCGCTCATGGCAACTCCTCGCAAAACATGGGGCCAGTGTACGCCAATCGACTGGCAGGGATAAAGTCCTAGTAATTTAGTAGGAATAATTCCCAGCACCGACTCCGCTAGAATGCACACTCGATTTCCCTGAGTTAGCCCCACCATGACCGACTGGATCACCGCCCTGCCCAAGGCCGAACTGCACCTGCACCTGGAAGGCTCGCTGGAGCCCGAGCTGCTGTTCGCCCTCGCCGAGCGCAACAGGATCGCCCTGCCCTGGGCCGACGTGGACAGCCTGCGCGCCGCCTACGCCTTCAACAACCTCCAGGAATTCCTCGACCTCTATTACCAGGGCGCCAATGTCCTGCGTACCGAGCAGGACTTCTACGACCTGACCTGGGCCTACCTGCTCAAGTGCAAGGAACAGGGGGTGATCCACACCGAGCCGTTTTTCGACCCGCAGACCCACACCGACCGCGGCATCCCCTTCGAAGTGGTACTGCACGGCATCCGGCAGGCGCTGGTCGATGGCGAGAAGCAGCTCGGCATCAGCCACGGCCTGATCCTCAGCTTCCTGCGCCACCTGTCCGAGGAGGAGGCGTTCAAGACCCTGGAACAGGCCATGCCGTTCCGCGACGCCTTCGTCGCCGTCGGTCTGGACAGCTCGGAGATGGGCTTCCCGCCGCGCCTGTTCGAGCGGGTGTTCGCCAAGGCCCGCAGCGAAGGCCTGCTCACCGTGGCCCACGCCGGCGAGGAAGGCCCGCCCGAGTACATCTGGGAGGCGCTAGATCTGCTCAAGATCGAGCGTATCGACCACGGCGTGCGCGCCATCGAGGACGAACGCCTGATGCAGCGCATCATCGACGAGCAGATCCCGCTGACCGTCTGCCCGCTGTCCAACATCAAGCTCTGCGTGTTCGACAACATGGCCCAGCACAACATCCTGGCCATGCTCGAGCGCGGCGTGAAGGTGACGGTGAACTCCGACGACCCGGCCTACTTCGGCGGCTATGTCGGCGAGAACTTTGCCGCCCTGGAGCGCGACCTGGGCATGACCCGCGAGCAGGCCGCCCGTCTGGCCAGCAACAGCCTCGAGGCCAGGCTGGTAAAGTAGCGCGCTTTTTTCGCCTACCCAGTCAAGATTCGGAGTTGTAGATGTCCCGTTTCGCCACCGGCCTGAGCCTGGCCGTCACCCTTCTCAGCGGCCAGGCCATGGCCGCCGACCTGCTGCAATGGCAGGACAACAGCCTGACCTACCTCAACGGCATCGACTTCAAGGTCGACCCGCCCCGGCAGCAGACCCTGACCTTCGAGCACGCCAGCGGCTGGAGCTTCGGTGACCTGTTCATCTTCGTCGACGGCATCAAGTACAACACCGAGGCCACCAACGGCGCCGGCGACGGCCACAGCTTCTACGGCGAGATCAGCCCGCGCCTGTCGTTCGGCAAGCTCAGCGGCAGCGACCTGTCGTTCGGCCCGATCAAGGACGTGCTGCTGGCGGCCACCTACGAGTTCGGCGAGGACGATGTCGATTCCTACCTGCTCGGTCCGGCCGTCGACCTGAACGTACCCGGCTTCGACTTCTTCCAGCTCAACACCTACTACCGCGAGACCGACGGCCAGCGCGACGGCAGCGGCGTGTGGCAGATCACCCCGGCCTGGAGCTACACCGTGGCCGTGGGCGACTCCGATCTGGTGATCGACGGTTTCATGGACTGGGTGGTGGACAACGACGACAGCTACCACGCCAACCTGCACTTCAACCCACAGATCAAGTACGACATGGCCAAGGCCATGGGCTGGGGCAAGCGTTTCTACGTGGGCGTCGAGTACGACTACTGGAGCGACAAATACAGCATCGACGATGACGGCTATGTCGGCGACGAGATCCTCGGCGGTACCGACCAGAGCGCCATCAGCCTGCTGCTGAAGGGCCACTTCTGAGCACGCGCACCTGAAACAGAAAGCCCGCCAATCGGCGGGCTTTTTTCATCCGGCTCAGAGGTTCTGGTAGCGGTTCATGTCCAGCACGCCTGCCTCCACCGGCTCGGTCTCGCGGATATAGGCCGACAGGTCGTGGAAGTACTGCCAGAACTGCGGATGGCTGCGGCGAATGCCCCAGCGCTGCACCAGCTTGTCGAACGCCGCCGGGTCGCGCGCCTGCTCCAGGGCACCGACGAACGCCGGCACCTCGCTCGCCGGCAGGCTGAACATGAAGTTCGGGTAGCTGGTCAGTACGCCTGGATACACCGTCAGGGTGTCCAGCCCCGGCTGGTAGCGCAGCGATTCGCCGGTCATGAAGGCCACGTTGCTGTGCGCACGGTTGCGCAGCAGGCTGTACACCTCGCGCTTGCCGTCGGCCAGCTCGACCCGTAGCAGAGTCGCCTCGGGCAGCTGGTCGATCACCTTGAGGCCGCCGGCCGGGCGCCCGGGCAGGCGGCTCAGGGCCTGTTCGGCATCCTCCAGCTCGGCCGACAGGCCCGGGCGATGGCAGTCGGCAGCCTCGCAGCGGTTCAGCGGGTCGGGCCGCGCATTGAGGTCGGCGTAGCGCGCCAGCAGCGCCTGGGCGAAGGCGCCCTTGGCCCCCTGCCCCGGCAGATTGATGCCGGTGGCGGTGTCCAGATCGGCAGCGGTGTAATCCAGCCACATCTTCAGCTTGCCGCCGTCCTGGTACCAGTCGTCCAGGTAGACCTGGCGCGACTCCGGCGGCAACAGGCGGAGGAAGTTCAGCTCGGCGCCGTTGCGGATCAGGTCGAAGTACAGGCGGGTCTGCGCCTGGTGGGCGACATTGCCGAACACGTCGAAGTTGACCACCAGCTGGTAGTAGGTGCGCTCGAACAGCGGGTAGTCCATCAGCCACAGGGTCTGCGGAACCTCGCCGATCAGGCCCTTGCGCACCATGGCGCTGTCATGGTGGCGGTAGATCGACAGCAAGGCGTTGTCGTTGCCGGCCCAGATGGTCGACCAGCCCGGCACCGGCGCATCGGCATAGGCACCGCGACGCAGGTCTTCGTACTCGTTGCGCTTGTCGCGGTAGGCCTTCCACAGGCCGAGCAGGTCGCCGATCTCGTCGAACTGGCCGGGCATGGCCAGCAGCGGCGTGGCCTGGGCGCGGTACTCGGCATCGGTGATGTAGAGGTCGTGCTGCGGGTCCTGGAACAGCGCCCAGAAGTTGTCGCGGATCACGTCGGTGGCGATCTGTCCGCGGCACACCGGGCCACGGATGAAGGTGCGCACGAAGTACTCGGCGTTATCCAGCATGAACTGGTAGCGCGCCTGGGGCGGAATCGCGGCGAAGGTCTCGAACGGGTTGGCGCGGCGCTGGGCGCCATAGCCGGGCACGGCGTCCACCGTCCAGTCGCTGGCGTAGAACAGCTCGCGCACCCGCTCCAGCTTTTTCGCGCTCAGCGGGTAGGTGATATGGGTCTTGTGCACGATCACGCCCTGGATCGGCCACAGGCGGTAGTACACCTGGGCGCCCGGGTCCTCGTTGGGCCGGCGGGTGGCGATGGGGTCGATCGGCTGGCCGCTCGGCGTGCGCGAGCGCACCAGCTGGAAGAAATGCCCCGGCTCGCCGCCCTCGAAGTACAGGTGGGCGAGGAACAGGTGCTCGAACAGCCAGCGGTTGACCAGGCTCTCCCGCGCGCCGGGCGCATTGAGGAAGGCTTCCCACTCGGCCAGCTGCTTCTGCTCGGTGGCGGACGGCTGAAGCGCCTGCTCTTCCACCGGGGCGCCTTCCTTCAGCCATTGCTGCAGGGTGGCGTACTCGGCATCGCTGAGGCCGGCGACGGCGAAAGGCATGCCGGCATGGGCGAACTTCTTGGCATAGGCATCGAACTCGCCGGGCAGCGGGCACTGGTTGTCCCGCTCGATGGAAATGTCCAGGTCGGCCGGCAGCTTGGCATTGGGCTGCAGCGGGTTGCTGCGCCCCAGCTCCAGCATGCGCGCCAGCAGCGCGGCCTGGCCGGCCTGCGGATCGAGCACCGAATGGAAGCCCTTGTCGCGCCAGGCCGCCTCGCCCTGAGCGTCGAAGTACAGGCGTGTGCTGGCCTGCGCCTTGGTCCGCCCGCCGTCGTACACCGGCAGCTTGTTGGCCCCGCGCAGCACGCCCTCGCCGCTGCCCAGGTTGAGCTGGCAGGGCGAGTCGTAGCAGGCGTGGCAGGCCACGCACTTGTTGGTCAGGATCGGCTGGACGTCACGACTGTAGGAAACCGGCTCGGCAGCGAACAGCGGCGCGCACAGCAGCGCCAACGGGGCGAGAAAACGACGGGGCATGGCAAGGTCCTTATGCAGCGAGCGAGCATTGTACGGCCCTGACAGCGAAACGGCCCAATATGAGCCATTTTCATGCAGATCGTGCGGGCGTCTGAGAGCCATGCAGCTTTGCTATCATCCACGGCCTTTCTACACGTTCAGCCCAGGTAGTCTCCATGTCCGACCGCAGCGCCCGCCTCCAGGCCCTTCAGCAAGCCCTGAAAGAACGCATCCTGATCCTCGACGGCGGCATGGGCACCATGATCCAGAGCTACAAGCTGGAGGAAGCGGATTACCGCGGCACGCGCTTCGCCGACTGGCCGAGCGACGTAAAGGGCAACAACGACCTGCTGCTGCTGAGCAAGCCGGACGTGATCGCCGAGATCGAGCGCGCCTACCTGGACGCCGGCGCCGATATCCTGGAAACCAACACCTTCAACGCCACGAGGGTCTCGCAAGCCGACTATGGCATGGAGGCCCTGGCCTACGAGCTGAACGTTGCCGGCGCCCGTGTCGCCCGCCAGGTGGCGGATGCCAAGACCCTGGAAACCCCGGATCGCCCGCGCTTCGTCGCCGGCGTCCTCGGCCCGACCAGCCGTACCTGCTCGATCTCCCCGGACGTCAACGACCCCGGCTTCCGCAACGTCACCTTCGACGAGCTGGTGGAGAACTACACCGAGGCCACCCGTGGCCTGATCGAGGGCGGCGCCGACCTGATCCTGATCGAGACCATCTTCGACACCCTCAACGCCAAGGCGGCGATCTTCGCCGTGCAGCAGGTGTTCGACGAGGACAATGTAGAGCTGCCGATCATGATCTCCGGCACCATCACCGACGCCTCCGGCCGCACCCTGTCCGGCCAGACCACCGAGGCCTTCTGGAACTCGATGCGCCATGCCCAGCCGATCTCCATCGGCCTGAACTGCGCCCTCGGTGCCAAGGAACTGCGCCCATACCTGGCCGAGCTGTCGGCCAAGGCCGACACCCACGTCTCGGCCCACCCCAACGCCGGCCTGCCCAATGCCTTCGGCGAGTACGACGAGACCCCGGCGGAGATGGCGGCGGTGGTCGAGGAGTTCGCCGCCAGCGGCCTGCTCAACATCATCGGTGGCTGCTGCGGCACCACCCCGCCGCATATCCAGGCGATCGCCGAGGCGGTCGCCAAGTACAAGCCGCGCGTCATTCCGGACATCCCCAAGGCCTGCCGCCTGTCCGGCCTGGAGCCATTCACCATCGACCGCAGCTCGCTGTTCGTGAACGTCGGCGAGCGCACCAACATCACCGGTTCGGCCAAGTTCGCCCGGCTGATCCGCGAGGAGAACTACGCCGAGGCCCTGGAAGTCGCCCTGCAGCAGGTGGAAGCCGGCGCCCAGGTGATCGACATCAACATGGACGAGGGCATGCTCGACTCCCAGGCGGCCATGGTGAAGTTCCTCAACCTGATTGCGTCGGAGCCGGATATCTCCCGCGTGCCGATCATGATCGACTCCTCCAAGTGGGAAGTGATCGAGGCCGGCCTCAAGTGCATCCAGGGCAAGGGCATCGTCAACTCGATCTCCATGAAGGAAGGCGTCGAGCAGTTCAAGCACCACGCCAAGCTGTGCAAGCGCTACGGCGCCGCCGTGGTGGTGATGGCCTTCGACGAGGTCGGCCAGGCCGATACCGCCGCCCGCAAGAAGGAAATCTGCAAGCGTTCTTACGACATCCTGGTCAACGAAGTCGGCTTCCCGCCGGAAGACATCATCTTCGACCCGAACATCTTCGCCGTGGCCACCGGCATCGAGGAACACAACAACTACGCGGTGGACTTTATCGAGGCCTGCGCCTTCATCCGTGACGAGCTGCCCTATGCGCTGTCGTCCGGCGGTGTGTCCAACGTGTCCTTCTCGTTCCGCGGCAACAACCCGGTGCGCGAGGCGATCCATTCGGTCTTTCTCTACCACGCGATCCAGAACGGCCTGACCATGGGCATCGTCAACGCCGGCCAGCTGGAGATCTACGACGAGATTCCCAAGGAGCTGCGCGACAAGGTCGAGGACGTGGTGCTCAACCGCCACGAGGGCAGCACCGAGGCGCTGCTGGCCATCGCCGACAACTACCGTGGCGGCGGCGCGGTGAAGGAAGCCGAAGACGAGGAATGGCGCAGCTACCCGGTGGCCAAGCGCCTGGAACACGCGCTGGTCAAGGGCATCACCGCCTTCATCGTCGAGGACACCGAGGAGTGCCGCCAGCAGTGCGCGCGCCCCATCGAGGTGATCGAAGGTCCGCTGATGAGCGGGATGAACGTGGTCGGCGACCTGTTCGGCGCCGGCAAGATGTTCCTGCCCCAGGTGGTCAAATCCGCCCGCGTGATGAAGCAGGCCGTGGCCCACCTGATCCCCTTCATCGAGGCGGAGAAAGGCGACAAGCCGGAGGCCAAGGGCAAGATCCTCATGGCCACCGTGAAGGGCGACGTGCACGACATCGGCAAGAACATCGTCGGCGTGGTGCTCGGCTGCAACGGCTACGACATAGTCGATCTGGGCGTGATGGTGCCGGCGGAGAAGATCCTGCAGACGGCGATTGCCGAGAAGTGCGACATCATCGGCCTGTCCGGCCTGATCACCCCGTCGCTGGACGAGATGGTCAACGTCGCCCGCGAGATGCAGCGCCAGGGCTTCAGCCTGCCGCTGATGATCGGTGGCGCCACCACCTCCAAGGCGCACACGGCGGTGAAGATCGAGCCCAAGTACCAGAACGGCGCAGTGGTCTACGTCACCGACGCCTCGCGCGCCGTGGGCGTGGCCACCCAGTTGCTGTCGAAGGAACTCAAGGCCGACTTCGTGCAGAAGACCCGCGACGAGTACGTGGTGGTGCGCGAGCGTACCTCCGCGCGTGCCTCGCGCACCGAGCGCCTGCCTTACGCCGAGGCCCTGGCCAACAAGCTGCAGTTCGACTGGGCCGGCTACCAGCCGCCGAAGCCGAGCTTCACCGGCGTGCAGGTGCTGGACGACATCGACCTGCGCGAACTGGCCGAGTACATCGACTGGACGCCGTTCTTCATCTCCTGGGACCTGGCCGGCAAGTACCCGCGCATCCTCACCGACGAAGTGGTCGGCGAGGCGGCGACCGCCCTGTTCACCGACGCCCAGGCGCTGCTGAACAAGCTGATCGACGAGAAGCTGATCAAGGCCCGCGCCGTGTTCGGCTTCTGGCCGGCCAACCAGGTGCGCCACGACGACATCGAAGTCTACGGCGACAACGGCAAGACCCTGGCCACCCTGCACCACCTGCGCCAGCAGACCATCAAGCCGGACAGCAAGCCGAACCTGTCCCTGGCCGACTTCGTCGCGCCCAAGGAAAGCGGCAAGACCGACTACGTGGGCGGCTTTATCACTACCGCCGGCATTGGTGCCGAGGAAGTGGCCAAGGCCTACCAGGACAAGGGCGACGACTACAACAGCATCATGGTCAAGGCCCTCGCCGACCGCCTCGCCGAGGCCTGCGCCGAGTGGCTGCACCAGCGTGTACGCAAGCAGTACTGGGGCTACGACGCCCACGAGCAACTGGACAACGAGGCGCTGATCAAGGAGCAGTACGTCGGCATCCGCCCCGCTCCCGGCTACCCGGCCTGCCCGGACCACACCGAGAAGGCCACCCTGTTCAAACTGCTCGACCCCGAAGCCGACTACAACAAGGCCGGCAAGAGCGGCGTGTTCCTCACCGAGCACTACGCCATGTTCCCGGCGGCCGCCGTCAGCGGCTGGTACTTTGCCCACCCCGAGGCGCAGTACTTCGCCGTGGGCAAGGTCGATCAGGATCAGGTCGAGTGCTACACCAAGCGCAAGGGCCAGGAACTGGCCGTGACCGAACGCTGGTTGGCGCCGAATCTGGGGTACGACAGCTGATCGAACAAGGGGCGCTCAGGCGCCCCTTCTGGTTATTTATGACTCCCCTGGAAATCATCGCCGCCGCCCTAGGCATCACCTCCGTCTGGCTGACCGTGCGGCAGAACATGCTGTGCTGGCCCATCGGGCTGGTCATGGTGCTGCTCTACGCCTGGTTCTTCTTCGATGCTCGCCTGTATTCCCTGGTACTGCTGCACGGCGTATTCGCCGCCATGCAGCTGTATGGCTGGTGGCAGTGGCGCCAGGGCGTGGATGACAGCGGCCGGCGGCCCGTCAGCAGCACCGGAACCACGGAAGTGGCCATCGGCCTGGGCTTGGCGCTGATCGGCGGCCTGCTGCTGGGCCTGGCCATGGATCGCTTCACCGAGGCCGTGTATCCCCAGATGGACGCCCTGCTCACCGCCTTCAGCCTGCTCGCCCAGCTGTGGATGGCGCTCAAGCGCTGGCAGTGCTGGGTGCTGTGGATAGTGGTCGACGTGCTCTATGTCGGCTTCTTCGCCTTCCAGGACTACTGGCTGACCGCCGCCCTGTACGGCGTATTCACCGCCCTGGCCGCGCTCGGCCTGCGCGAATGGCGCACCGCCTGGAAGAGCGCCCCATGAAAGTGCTGGTGCTGACCGGCCCCGAATCGAGCGGCAAGACCTTTCTCGCCGAGCGCCTGCAGCAGCGCTTCGGCGGCCTGGTGGTCGGCGAGTACGTGCGCCACTTCATCGAGCAGGAGCGGCGCGATACCTGCCTGGCGGACATCCCCGCCATTGCCCGCGGCCAGCTGGCCTGGGAAGACGCGGCGCGCGCCCAGGCGCCGGAACTGCTGATCCTCGACACCCACCTGCTCAGCAATATCCTGTGGAGCCGCACCCTGTTCGGCGACTGCCCGGCCTGGCTGGAGCCGGAGCTGCTGGCCCGTCACTACGACCTGCACCTGTTGCTGTCACCGCAGGGTGTCGAATGGGAAAGCGATGGCCAGCGCTGCCAGCCGGACCTGGCCGACCGCCTATGCTTCCACCAAAGCTGCCGCGACTGGCTGCAGCGGCACCAGCGCGCCTGGGTCGATATCGACGGCGACTGGGCTGCGCGCGAGCGCCAGGCCATCGAACAGGTACATCGACTGCTCGGCTGAAGCCCGCCGCTGCGCCGCCTACACTGCCCTTCCACTCCGAGATCAGCGCTGGATCATGTCGCCCATCAAATACATCCGCCTCCATCCCTCCGCCGGCCTGCTGTTCGTGCAACTGCTCGGTGTGCTGCTCTATCCCTGGATGGAAGACACGCAGATCGGCCGGGCACTGTTTGGCGCCTTCGGCGTACTGGTACTGGGCATGGCGCTGCATGTGGTCAAGCGCAGCCCGGTGCAGACCTGGGTGGCCGGGCTGCTGGCACTGCTGGTGGTTGGCCTGAATCTGCTCGACATGTTCGCCCCCAGCACGCTGCTGGAGGCGCTGATCGCCATCCTGGAGGCGGCGTTCTACTTCTACGCGGCGGCCAGCCTGATCGCCTACATGAGCGCCGACCTGCACGCCAGCACCGATGAGCTGTACGCGGTCGGTGCCACCTTCACGCTGCTGGCCTGGGCCTTCGCCCATCTGTTCGCCTTCTGCCAGCTGCTGGCGCCGGGCAGCTTCGCCGCGGCCATCGCCCCCGAGGCGGCGCGCACGTGGATGGAACTGCTGTTCCTCAGCTTCACCACCCTCTCCGGCGTGGGCCTGGGCGACATCATCCCGCTCACGCCGGTAGCCCGCTCGCTGGTGATGATCGAGGAGTTCGCCGGGGTGATGTACCTGGCGCTGGTTGTGTCGCGGCTTATTGCCATGACCGTGGCCAAGCGCTGAGAACCTGTCTAGGAGCTCTTGATCGTCGGCCATGCTGCGTTGAAATAGGGCTCGGACTGCTCATTTACAACTCGTAAACTCCGCGTCCTCGCCCCATTTCGCCTTGCCTGGCTCTAGCTCAAAAGCTCCTAAACAGGTTCTAAGACTTCAATTCAGAAATCAAAAAGCCCGCTGATGCGGGCTTTTTCATGCGTGCGGATGGGGCTATTTCTTGACCTCGAAATCGCGGCCCCACAGGCGAATCGACTTCACTTCCGCGCTCGGCCCTTCGAAGACGAACTTCTGCCGTACACCGGTCGACGCCGGGATGGTCACGTCGTCCGGATTGAGCAGCCCCGGCAGCGGCGCGCTGGAGTAGCCTTCCTGGTCGATGGCCAGCAAGGCACCGGTCTGGCGCAGGTTGATCAGGCGCAGCGGCTTGTCGGTAGTGTTCTTGAAGCCCAGCAATGCGCTCAAGTTGCCGTCTTCGACGGTCTCGATCTTGAGCAACTGCACGCTGACCTGGCCATCGAGCTGCTCCAGGTTGGAGACAACGATAGAGCCATCGGCGCCCTGGGCATCCACCCGGCCTTCGGTGACGCCGTCGGACACGCCGCCCAGCAGGTTCTTGCCGGCGGTGATCGCCGTGGAAACGGCCGCCTTGGCGGAATCCTTGATGGTACTCGTCTCGCTTGCCGCTTCCTCGGCGAAGACAGTCGGCGTGCCCAGCGCGAACGTCAGGGCGAGGGCCAGCGGGGAAATCCTGTTCATGGTCGTACTCCTGTAATGACGACGACTGAAAAGAGCCACAGATTGCTCGCCGGCCGCCAAAAAAGCGAGTCGGCAAGCGAGGAATTGCCGGCTGGCTAACGATTCCTGCCCCACCGCGACAGGTGCCAGGTGAGAAAACTCGAACTCCGCGCTGACGGCTTCGCTCCAAGTAGCAGGAGCCAGTCCGGCTCGCACGACGGAGTGACAACATGTACAAGCACACTTTGGCGATACTGGGCCTGGCCGCCGCGGCAACCGGCTGCTCGACCATGGAGAACCCGGCGGACTACGCGACCTACCGCCACGAGCCCCTGGTGCAGGACGTCCGCGACGGCATGACCAAGGACGAGGTACTGACCATCGGCGGGCCACCCTCCTCCGAGGTGCAGAACACCGTCACCGCCGGCACCTGCAACAACTACATTCTCAATGTCGACGGCAAGGAGCAGCCCTACTACGTGACCTTCACCAGCGAAGGCCGGGTCGAGGGCAAGGGTTTCATGACCTGCGAGCAGCACCAGAACAACAAGCGCCGCCTCTGAGGTGGCAACAAAAAAGACCCGCTGCCAGGCAGCGGGTCTTTGCATGGGGCTTAGAACAACAGCTGGAACAGGCCGATCACCACGATCAGGCCGATGATGAAGATGATGCCTACGGTCCCGCCTAGAAACTTCAACATGCTGGGCTCCTTATTTCCGGGTTCACAGTCTGTGACCCCTATAGCCGCCGCAACGTTTCCCCTGATTGCCTCGCCGCGCACTCGCCCTTCACGGCTCGTAGGCTGGATCGCCGCCAGCTGCTGGCGGTGCTGAGCCCACCGCCGCTGGTGGACGACAGCCTGCAGCACATCGGCACCGACCTGGGCATCGCCCTCCGAGCACGCTCAGAGCATCGACCGCCCGACCCACATCGCCGAGCAGGCCATGTACGCGGCCAGGCGCAGCGGCGACGACCAGTAGCGCCTGGGCCAGGCGCTGCCGCTACGCGCCCAGGGCGAGTGAATCAGGCGCCGGAGCGGCGCACGAATTTGATCGAGTATTCCATCTGCGGCTTGCGCGTCACGCTGATGGCGCGGCGGGTGACGGTATCCAGGGTGATGTTCCAGAAGCCGCTGCTGGGCACCGTGATCCGCGCCGGGAACTTGTCGAAGGCGCCGCCGTGATAGGTATGACGGCCGCCATTGCGGTAGCTGCGGAAGTTGGCGTCGTTCATCAGACGGATATTGCAGGGCTGCGAGCAATGAATCACGACGATGTCGTCTTCGTTGAGCTGCTCGCGCTGGTGGATGAATTTCATGCGTCGTGGTCCTGAGGGGGTGAAGCGGAGCGCGACGATACCATGGGCCCGCAGCGCAAGCAGGTTCCGGCGATGGAACGTCGCTACCCGCAATCAAGCGAAGCGCTGCTACGCTGGGTTGAGCCAGATCGTCCCGTCAGGAGTATTCATGCGTCTACCGGCCCTCATGCTCGCCCTGTTCACGCTCGCCGGCTGCGCCGGACCCGGCTACTTCGAGGCGGTGCCGCCGAGCAGCCCGGAGCAGGCCGTGGTCTACCTGTATCGCCCCGAGGCGGACAATCCAGGCCGGCAACCGCTGCGTTTCTCCTACCCGGACGTGCTGATCGACGAGCAGAGCGTCGGTACCCTGCAATTCAACTCCCACCGCCGCGTCGAACTGGCGCCGGGCCGCCACAGCCTGCGCATCACCGGCCTCACCCGCCAGGCCAAGTGGGAGCCGCGCGACATCAAGCAGAACTTCTCGGTCGCCCCCGGCGAGGTCAAGTACCTCAAGCTCGATGTGCGCTTCAACCTGAGCGAGATGACCCTGGGTACTCCCGGTCCCAGCTACCTGATCCACCTCAGGCCAATGCGCCCGGACGATGCCGTCTACGAGATCCGCAACACCGTACCGCAGACCCCGTGAAGCAAGGACCTACAACATGAGCGCAATCCGCATCTTTTCTCTGTCCCTAGCCGTGACCCTGCTGCTGGGCTGCCAGAGCCACGACGACGAATTGGCCACCGACTACAGCCGCACCGACGCCTACGCCGAGGGCGTTCCCGGCGGCGCCGTGCTCGAAACCGAGGAGCTGATGGCCAGCGTCAGTGCCGTCGACAAGGCCAAGCGCACCTTTACCCTGCGCGACGACCTAGGCAACAAGCGCACCCTGGTCGCCCCCGAGCAGATGCAGAACTTCGACCAGCTGCAGGTCGGCGACCGGGTCAAGGCGGTGATCGCCCAGGAGCGCATCGTCTACCTGCGCCAGCCGGGCGAGCCGGTCGAGGACGGCGCCGCTGGCGTGCTGGCCACCGCCCCGCTGGGCGACAAGCCGGGCATGCTGTCCGCCGATACCGTGGAGATCACCGCGCTGGTCAAGGGCATGGACACTACCCTGCGCACCGCTACCTTGGAGCTGCCCGACGGTACCGAGCGCACCATCAAGGTCCGTCCGGACGTCGACATGAAGACCGAGTACCTCGGCCGCCAGGTGGTGCTGCGCGTCACCACCGCCGTCGCCATCAGCGTGCAGCCGCAGTAAGCGATGCCGCCCGAACCGATCAACCTGTTGCAGGCCGTGCCCGATGCGGCGGCGGAGCAGTTCGTGCCGCTGCTGCGCCAGGACGGCCTGCTGCTGGAGCAGATCGTCTCCCACGGCAAGGCCAGCCCGGAGGGCTTCTGGTACGACCAGTCGAAGCCCGAATGGGTGGCCCTGCTGCGCGGCACGGCGCGACTCGAGTTCGACGACGGCGACCGGCCCCTGGTGGCCGGCGATGCCCTGCTAATCCCCGCCCACTGCCGGCACCGGGTCGCCGAGTGCTCGCAGGACGCCATCTGGCTGGCCCTGCACTTCCAGGCCTGACCGGCAGCCCTACGCCCTATCGACGGCCAGTGATAGCATGCGCGCCCCATGCGAATCTCCGACATCCACCAGCGCCTCGCCGACCTCGGCGCCCTGCCCGCCCATAGCGGCCGGGTGATTCGCGCCTGGCTGCAGGGCAAGCCGCTGGACACTGGCACCAAGCGCCAGCACACCGAGCATTTCTTGCCGCTGTCCGTGCGCAATGGTCTGCCGCAGTTGAGCGAGGAGCTGGAAGGCCTTGCCCGGGTCCGCTCCGAGCACCCGGCCGCCGACGGCTCGGTGCGCCTGTTGGTGGAGCTGGGCGACGGCCAGATGGTGGAGAGCGTGCTGCTGCCGCGCGGCGGCCTGTGCGTGTCCACCCAGGTCGGCTGCGCCGTCGGCTGCCTGTTCTGCATGACCGGCAAGAGCGGCCTGCTGCGCCAGGTCAACAGCGCCGAGATCGCCGCCCAGGTGGCCCTGGCGCGCCGCTATCGGCCGGTGAAGAAAGTGGTGTTCATGGGCATGGGCGAGCCGGCGCACAACCTCGACAACGTGCTGGAAGCCATCGACCTGCTCGGCACCGACGGCGGCATCGGCCACAAGAACCTGGTGTTCTCCACCGTCGGCGACCCGCGGGTGTTCGAGCGCCTGCCGCAGCAGCGTGTCAGGCCGGCACTGGCCCTGTCGCTGCACAGCACCAACGCCGCCCTGCGCGAGCGCCTGCTGCCCAAGGCACCGAAGATCACCCCCGAGGAGCTGATGACCCTGGGCGAAACCTACGCCCGCCAGGTCGGCTACCCGATCCAGTACCAGTGGACCCTGCTCAAGGGCATCAACGACAGCCAGGAGGAGATGGACGCCATCCTGCGCCTGTTCAAGGGCAAGTACGCGGTGCTCAACCTGATCCCCTACAACAGCCTGGAGATGGACGAGTACCAGCGCCCGGACGGCGAGCGCATCGTGCAGATGGTGCGCTACCTGCACAGCCGCGGCGTGCTGACCAAGGTACGCAACAGCGCCGGCCAGGACATAGACGGCGGCTGCGGCCAGCTGCGTGCCCGCGCCGAGCGCGTCAACACCAGCCGGCTGCACCACTGATGCTACGCCTGCTCACCCTCTGCGCTGCCCTGGGGCTGCTGTCGCCCTGGCTGGTGACACTGCTGGCGGACCACTCGCAGCACCTGGCCTGGCTGTTCGACCTGGCCAGCCACTGGCAGTGGCTGCACCTCGCCCTGCTGCTGGCCTGCCTGGCGCTGCTGGCGCGGCGCAGGCCGCGCTGGTTGCTTCTGCTGCCGCTGACCGTGTTGCCCTGGCTGAGCGTGGCGCCGATGCTGCCGTCGCACACTGGCGAGACCGGCCTGGAACTGCGCCTGGTCACCGCCAACCTGCAGCAGAGCGACGATGCTCGTGCCCTGCGCGCCTGGCTCGACGAGCAGCCGACCGAACTGGTGCTGCTGCAGGAGGTCACTCCGGCGCTCGCCGGGCAGCTGACCCGCTGGCAGGACTACCCGCACCGCGTCTTCGCCCCGGCCGACTCGCCCTTCGGCCTCGCCCTGCTGTCGCGCCTGCCCCTGCAGAACGGCCGGGTACGCCGCGACAGCGACGACATTCCGAGCATCGAGGCGACCCTGCGCAGCGGCGACCGGGCCGTCAGCCTGAGCCTGGTGCACCCGATGCCACCGCTGTCGCCCTACTGGCACCACAAGCGCAACCTCGGCCTGCAGCTGGCTCTGCAGCGCAACGCTGCGGCGGGCCTGCCCGGCCTGCTGGCCGGCGACCTCAACGCCAGCCCCTGGTCCCAGGCCACCCGCGACCTGCACGACCTCGGCTGGTACCGCGCCAGCGACCTGAGCCCCACCTGGCCGGCCCTCGGCCAAGGCTGGCTGGGCATCGCCATCGACCAGGTGCTGGTCCACGGGCCCTGGCGGGTGGTCGAGCAGGGCCTGGGCCCGGACCTCGGCGCCGATCACCTGCCGCGCCGCCTGCACCTGCAACTGCTGGAAAGCGACTGACATGCACAGCCTGGAACAACTGCGCCGCGGCGAACTGGCCGGCATCAGCCGCCTGGACCTGGCCGCCGACCTCGATGAATTCCCCCGCGAAATCTTCGACCTGGCCGACAGCCTGGAGGTGCTCAACCTCAGCGGCAATCGCCTGGCCGATCTGCCCCACGACCTGAAGCGGCTGCACAAGCTGAAGGTGCTGTTCTGCTCGGACAACCCCTTCGAAACCCTGCCGGAAGCGCTTGGCGACTGCCAGCAGCTGGAGATGGTTGGCTTCAAGGCAAACCGCATCCAGCACGTGCCGGCCGCCGCGCTGCCAGAGCAGCTGCGCTGGCTGATCCTCACCGACAACCGCATCGAGTCCCTGCCGGCCGAGCTGGGCGAGCGCCCGCGCCTGCAGAAGCTGATGCTTGCCGGCAACCGCCTCAGCGCACTGCCGCAGAGCATGGCCCAGCTGCACCAGCTGGAGCTGCTGCGTATCGCCGCCAACCGCCTGGAGACCCTGCCCGACTGGCTGCTGCAGCTGCCGCGCCTGGCCTGGCTGGCCTTCGCCGGCAACCCGGGCAGCGACCGCGCAGAGGCGGCGGCTTTGGCCGGCCACCCACAGGCGCCGATCAACCGCGAGCAACTGGAGCTGGGCGAGCTGCTCGGCCAGGGTGCCAGCGGCCTGATCCACCGCGCCCGCTGGAGCGGCCGCGAGGTGGCGGTGAAGCTGTTCAAGGGACAGATGACCAGCGACGGCCTGCCCCACAGCGAGATGGCCGCCTGCCTCTCCGCCGGCCGCCACCCGCAGCTGCTGCCGGTGATAGGTCCGCTGCAAGCACAGGACGGCGAAGCGGACGGCCTGCTGCTGGAACTGCTGGAGCCGCGCTTCCGCGTGCTGGCCGGGCCACCCTCGCTGGCCAGCTGCACCCGCGACTGCTACGCGCCCGAACAGCGCTTCACCGCCGAGCAGGTGCTGGCCCTGGCGGGCGGCGTGGCCGGCGCCCTGGCGCACCTGCACGGCCAGGGCATCCTGCATGGCGACCTGTACGGGCACAACCTGCTGGTCGACGGCCACGACTGCCGCCTCAGCGACTTCGGCGCCGCTTCCTTCTTCACCCCCGGCAGCGCACAGGGCGCGGCGCTACAACGCCTGGAGAGCCGCGCCTTCGGCATTCTGCTGGAGGAGCTGCTGCAGCGCTGCGACGCGCCGCCGGCGGATCTGCAGGCGCTTGCCGCAGCCTGCCAGCAGGCCGATAGCGCGCAGCGGCCCGATTTCGCCGAGCTGTATGCGGCGCTCGACTGGCTGTAACGACGACGTCATCCGGCGGTCACCGCACCGCCACATGCACCTGTCAGGCTGGCGGCTTTACCTCAGCCAAGGACAGCTCCATGCGCCTGACCCGCCTCGCCACCGCCCTCGCCCTGACCGGCCTGTTCAGCACCCCGCTGCTGGCCGCCGCCCAACCCGCCAACCTCGCCTTCAGCGCCCTCGGTACCTACCGCAGCGGCCTGTTCGAGCAGGGCGCCGCCGAGATAGTCGCCCATGACTCGCGCAGCCAGCGCCTGTTCGTGGTCAACGCTGCCAGCCGCAAGATCGACGTACTGGACATCCGCACACCGAGCCAGCCGACCCTGCTGTTCAGCATCGACCTGTCCGCCTACGGCAGCTCGGTCAACAGCGTCGCCGTGCACCGGGGCGTGGTCGCCGCCGCCGTGGAGGCCACGGTGAAGACCAACCCGGGCAAGGTCGTGCTGCTCGACGCCGATGGCCAGGTCAAGGCCGCAGTGACGGTCGGCGCGCTGCCGGACATGCTCACGTTCAGCACGGATGGCCGGCGCCTGCTGGTGGCCAACGAGGGCGAACCGAGTGACGACTACCTGACCGATCCCGAGGGCTCGGTGAGCATCATCGACCTGCCGCCGCGCCTGGAGCGCCTGAGCCAGCGCCAGGTACGCACCGCGCATTTTCGCAACCTGAAGCGCGAGGACCTGGATCCATCGATCCGCGTGTTCGGCCCCAACGCCAGCGTGGCCCAGGACTTCGAGCCGGAGTACATCACCCTGAGCCAGGACGGCCGCCTCGCCTGGGTGACCCTGCAGGAGAACAACGCCATTGCCGAGATCGACGTGCCGGCCGCCCGCGTGCTGGCCGTGCGCGGCCTGGGCTACAAGGACCACGGCCTGCCCGGCAACGAGCTGGACGCCAGCGACAAGGACGGCCAGGTGAACATCCGCAACTGGCCGGTACGCGGCCTGTACCAGCCGGACTCCATCGCCAGTTTCCGCCAGCATGGCCGGACCTACCTGGTCACCGCCAACGAGGGCGATGCCCGCGCCTATTCCGGCTACGCCGAGGAAGTGCGGGTCGGCAGCTCCAGCTATCTGCTGGACCCAATCAAGTTCCCCGATGCCGCCAGTCTCAAGCAGAACGCCAACCTCGGCCGTCTGACCGTGAGCAAGGCCAGCGGGCTCAACCCGCAGACCGGCACCTATGAGGCCATCTACGCCTTCGGCGCGCGCTCCTTCTCGGTATGGAGCAGCGACGGCCGTCAGGTCTACGACAGCGGTGCCGACTTCGAGAAGATCAGCGCCGAGCGCATGCCGGCGCTGTTCAACAGCAACCACAAGGAAAACACCCCGGACGGCCGCAGCGACGACAAGGGCCCGGAACCGGAAGGCGTGACCGTGGCCAGGCTGTGGGGCAAGCCCTATGCCTTCGTCGGCCTGGAGCGCCTGAGCGGCGTGATGGTCTACGACCTGAGCCGGCCGCAGGCGCCGCGCTTCGTCGAACTGGTCAGCAACCGCAACGCCGCGGTGCAGCCGCCGGCTGCCGAAGCCGGCGACCTGGGACCGGAAGGCGTGCTGGTGATAGACGCGGCGCACAGTCCAATCCCGGGCGTGCCGCTGCTGGTGGTGGGCAACGAGGTCAGCGGCAGCACCACCCTGTACCGTATCGACCGCCGCTAAACGCAGGCCCCGGGCGCTCGCCCGGGGCTCCTCGCTTCAGGTACCGCTCTTGACCTTGCTCCAGATGCGCGTGCGCACCCGGTCGATCTTCAGCGGCATGGCCTCCAGGGCGTACAGCTTGCTCATCACTTCCTGCGGCGGGTAGACCTTGTTGTCGGCCTTCAGCGCCGGGTCGACCAGGCCGTCGGCCTTGGCGTTGCCGTTGGCGTAGTGCACGTGGTTGCTGATGGCGGCCATCACCTCGGGCTGCAGCAGGTAGTTCATGAAGGCATAGCCGGCGGCCTCGTTGGGCGCATCGGCCGGCATGGTGACCATGTCGAACCACATGGGCGCGCCCTCCTTGGGAATCACGTACTCGATCTTCACCCCGTTGCCCGCCTCGGCGGCGCGGCTGGCGGCCTGCATGATGTCGCCGGAGAAGCCGATGGCGACGCAGATGTCGCCGTTGGCCAGGTCACCGACGTATTTGGAGGAATGGAAGTAGCGCACGTTGCCGCGCATCTGCATCAGCAGCGCCTCGGCCTTCTTGTAGTCGTCGAGGTTCTGGCTGTGGTGCGGCAGGCCCAGCTGGTGCAGGGCAATCGGCAGCATCTCCGGGCCGTTGTCGAGGATGGCCACGCCGCACTGGGCCAGCTTGGCCAGTTGCTCGGGCTTGAAGATCAGGTCCCAGGAATCCACCGCCACGCCCTCGCCGAGCACGGCCTTGACCTTGTCGACGTTGTAGCCGATGCCGGTAGTGCCCCACAGGTAGGGGAAGCCGTGCCGGTTGCCCGGGTCGTTGGTCTCCAGCGCCTTCATCAGCACCGGGTTGAGGTTGTCCCAGCCGGGCAGCTTGCTGCGGTCCAGCGGCTTGAGCGCGCCACCCTGGATCTGCCGGGCCATGAAGTGGTTGGAGGGGAACACCACGTCGTAGCCGGAACGCCCGGCCATCAGCTTGGCGTCGAGGGTCTCGTTGCTGTCGTAGACGTCGTAGTGGGCCTTCTGGCCGCTGGCCTGTTCGAAGTTCTTCAGGGTGTCCGGGGCGATGTAGTCGGTCCAGTTGTAGATGCGCACGCCTTCGGCGGCCTGGCTGGCCGATGCGATCAGCATCAGCGGGAGGATCTTCTTCAGCATGGGGATTACCTCGTTGATTGTTCTTGTTAGGTTTCTGTACGAAAACTGCCTGCGCTCGGCGATGCGTCGTTAAAAACCGCTTCGGACTGCTCATTTACCGCTCGTAAACTCCGCGTCCTCAGCGGTTTTTGCCTAGCCTCGCCATCGCTCGACGACTTTTCGTACGAAACCGAGGCAGCGGCCGATCAGAAGATCAGCACGAAGGTCTTGCGCACGGTTTCTTGTATGTCCCACACGCCGGTGGTGTTGGCCGGCATCATCAGCGCGTCGCCGGCGCGGATCTCGATCGGCTCGCCGCCGTCCGGGGTGAAAGTGCAGCGCCCTGCGATGAAGTGGCAGAACTCCTGCTGCACGATCTGCCGGCGCCAGCGCCCGGGGCTGCACTCCCACACGCCGGCCTCGACGCCATCGGCGCGCTCGATGCTGTGGGTGCGGGTCACCGCGTGCGGCTCGCCCAACGGCACGGCCACCGGATGGACCTCGTCCAGGGCCAGCTCGCTGGTGTTCTTGAAGTGATCGATGCTCATCGGGTTCTCCGCAGTCATTTCATGAAACCTTCCATAAAGCCCGCCACGCCCTGGGCCAGGCGACGGCGCCAGGGCGCGCTGGCGGGGTCGGCCAGCACCCGATCCTCATGCACGAAGCTGCGGATGATGGCGTTGTAGCCGAGCCAGCGCAGCGGCTCCGGCTCCCAGCCGGGCAGGCGCTCCAGGCCGGAGTCGCCGTACACCCAGGGTTGGCGGGTCAGATGGTTGTCCTGGCCGAGGATCAGCGCCGCCAGCGTGCGGCCGCCCAGGTTGCTGGCCCCCACGCCCTCACCGCCGTAGCCGCCGGACAGGGCGATGCCGTTGCGCGTATCGCGCAGCATGTGCGGGTGGAAGCGCCGGGCCATGCCCAGGTTGCCGCCCCAGGCATGGGTCAGGCGCACGTCGCGCAGCTGCGGGAACAGCTCGCCGAACAGGTAGCGGCGCAGCTCGCGCTCGTCCTCGGTCAGGTTGAAATCGCTGCGCAGCTGGCCGCCGAAGCAATAGCCGCCACGGGCGCCGAACACCAGGCGGTCGTCGGCACTGCGCTGGCCGTAGGTGACCTGGCGACTGGCCTCGCTGAAGGCCTGGCCGCGCGCAAGGCCAATCTCGGCCCAGGTGGCAGCCGGCAATGGCTCGGTGGCGACGATCAGGCTCTGCACCGGCAACTGGTGGTGGCCCAGCGGCGGCAGGCTGGCGGCGTAGCCTTCCACGGCCGGCACCACCCAGTCGGCGCTGACGCTACCGCTGGCGGTACGCACCAGGCCACGCTCCCAGCCGGTCACCCGGCTCTGCTCGTAGAGCTCTACGCCCATGGCCTCGACGCAACGCGCCAGCCCGCGCACCAGCTTGGCCGGCTGGAGGGTGGCGCAGTGCGGGCTGTAAAGCGCGCCATAGGGGTTGGCCACGCGCAGCTGTTCGGCCAGCTCGGTCGGCTCGAGCCAACGGTAGTCGTCCTCGCCCAGGCCGAGGCCGCGCAGGTGCTGCAGATGCGCCTGCAGGCCGCTCAGCTGTTCGGGATAGCGTGCCGCGCAATAGAGCACACCGCCCTTGCGCAGATCGCAGGCGATGCCCTCACGCTCGGTGACGTTCGCCACCTCATCGGGAATGCCGTGCAGCAGCTCGAAGGCCGCACGACGCTGCTCGTCCGGCAGGCCGGCGAGCAGACGGTCCTCGCCAAGGATATTGCCCATCAGCCAGCCGCCGTTGCGCCCGGAGGCGCCGAAGCCGGCGGTCTCGGCCTCGAGCACGACCACGCTCAGCTGCGGCGCCTGGCGCTTGAGGTAGTAGGCGGTCCACAGCCCGGTGTAGCCGGCGCCGACGATCACCACATCGGCACGCAGGTCGGCCTGCAGGCTCGGCCGCGGCGTCAGCGGCTCGTCGAGCTGGTCCATCCACAGGCTGATGTTGCGCCACGAGGTCATCGGGGTCTCCGTCGTCGATTGATCGGCAGAGACTAGTGAGGTAACTCAGGGCTTGTCTTGCGTGCGGGCCCGCGAGGAAATTTGCTTGAGATAGGCCTTGGGCGTCATGCCCACACGCTCGCGGAAGCACTTGTAGAAGGCCGACAGCGAGTTGAAGCCGGCGGCGAAGGCCAGCTCGTCCACCCGCCCCGGATCGCTGCCCGCCGCCAGGCCGTCGAGCAGGTGCTGCAGGCGCGCCTGGTTGACGTAGCGGTAGAAGCTCTGGCCCAGCACCTGATTGAGCAGGTGGGAAATCTGGTTGCGGCTGTAGCCGGTGGCGGCCGCCACCTGCTGCAGGTCCAGCTCCGGATCAAGAAACGGCCGGTGCTTGTGGAAGTAGTCCTGCAGGTCCTGCGCCAGCAGGCTCAGCTGGCGTGCGGACAGGCCCAGGCGGCTGGTGGCCGGGCGCGAACTGCCGCCCTCGCCGCCCGAGCGCGCCTCATGCACCAGCGTGGCGTACTCGTTGATCCGCCAGATCAGCCCGTCGCGCACGGTGATCGCCTCACCAGTGCGGAACGACGCCAGGCGCTCGCCGCCCTGCAGGGCGAAGCGGTACTGGATGAACGCCGTGTGGCCATCGATGCGGATGCGGTCGACATGCTCCAGCAGCTCGCCGGGGCGCCGCGGCAGGTTGTTCTCCACGTACTCGCGCAGGTCGGCCAGGTGCATGGTGCGCTGCTGGAAGAAGTCGTTGTACTCGATGTCCGGGTGGTACAGCGCCATCACGGCGTCCAGGTCGCGATGCTTCCAGCTCAGGTGGTAGCGCAGGATGGTCTCGCGGGTACGCTCGGTCTGCGCGGCGTCGTCGGGGAAGTCGCTGGCGTGCATGGGCAGTCGGTCGAAATGGATAGCTGCAGCTTGCCCGATTCGCCGGCGCCAGCCTAGCCGGCGAACAGGCGAATGCCGCGTGGATGTGCCAGCACCGCGGACGGGCTCATGCCGATGATGGTGCGAAAGGTGTGGCTGAAATGTGCCGAGTCGGTGAAGCCGGCTGCCATCGCCGCATCGGTCAGGTTGAGGCCGCGCGCCACGCCCACGCTGGTGACGAACAGCCGGTGCCATTGCCGATAACGGCGGATGGGTACGCCGATCTTCTGGCGGAACAGCTGGGTCAGGCGCGGCACCGACAGGCCCACCTGCTCGGCGAGATATTCGATGGACTGATTGCACGCCACGTCGGTCTTGATCAGCTCGATGGTGCGGACGATGCGCGGATCGCTGGCAAAGCCGGGCGGAGATTCCTGGCGTGGGTTGATCAGCCTTTCCAGCCAGTCGTAGACCTCGGGAGGCTCGGCGCTGCGCCGATGCAATTCGTCGAAGCTGGTGATGCAGGCCGCCTCGTCTTCCAGGCCGATGTGCAGCGGCCCGCGTCGCGTCGTCATGCGCGGCGCCAGCAGGGCATGGTCCTCGCCGAACACATCCAGATAGCAGATCGCTACCCGCGAGCTGCCGCTGTCCACGCTCAGCTCCAGCCCTGCCGGCAACAGGGCGCTGCGGCAACGCAAGGCATCGCTGCGGCAACGGATCAGCAGCTCGCCGTCGAGGGCCACCAGGAGCATGGCCGCGGCCTGCGACAGCTGCAGCGGCTCGGGAAAGAGATTGAGGGAGAAAGTGCGCTTGTCCCACAAATACAGCAGGACCGGGGCTTCGCTCGGGTGCATGGACGTGTTTCGCCCTGTTCTTGTTGTTCTTGTGGGCGGCAGGGTAACCACAGACGCACGAACGTTGAAAGTCCATCTGCCAACCCCATCGCAATTATTTATGTACCACCGGGTTGATTTCATCAGTTCTTACAAGCCGACCTAGTGTCCGGGTGTTTTCATGGCCGCCACCTCCGCTGCTGTGTGCGGAGCTACAAAAACAAAAAACGAACACACAGGTACTCACCATGAAGAAGCTGCTCATCCCAGCGCTGGCCGCCCTCGGCCTGTGCGCGACCCTCCCTGCCCTGGCCAACACCCAGTCGCAGACCAAGCACCCCATCGTCCTCGTCCCCGGCATTTTCGCCTTCGACACCATCGCCGGCATCGATTACTGGTACCAGATCCCCAGCGCCCTGCAGAGCCAGGGTGCCAAGGTCCATGTACCGAAGATCAATGCCTTCGACAGCTCGGCCAAGCGCGGCGAATCGCTGATCGCCCAGCTCGAGCAGATCCGCGCCAGCTCGGGCGGCACGGTGAAGAAGTTCAACCTCATCGGTCACAGCCAAGGTGGTCTCACCACTCGCTATGTGATGAACACCCGCCCCGACCTGGTGGCGTCGGTGACCACCCTCAACTCGCCGCACAAGGGTTCGCCGCTGGCCGATCTGGTCACCGGCGTTGCACCGCCCGGCAGCCTGCAGGGCGTGGCCTTCGACGTGTTCGCCAACGCCGTCGGCAACCTGGTCAACCTGCTGTCGAACAACAAGAAGAGCCCCTCGGACGTGCGCGCCATGCTCGCCGAATTCAACAAGCCGGGCGCCACGGCCAACAACCAGCGCTTCCCCACCGGCGTACCGACCACCTCCTGCGGTGAAGGCCCGGAAACCGTCAGCCTCAACGGCAACAGCATCCGCCTCTACTCCATGAGTGGCACCGCGCCACTGACCAACGTACTGGACATCTCCGATCCGCTGTTCGGCGTCACCTACTTCGCCTTCGGCTTGAGCGAAGCCAACGACGGTGTCACCGGCCGCTGCTCCAGTCACTTCGGCAAGGTGCTGAAGGACAACTACTTCATGAACCACCTGGACATCACCAACCAGGTCTTTGGGCTGGTGTCGCTGTTCGAGACCAATCCGAAAACCGTGTACCAGACCCAGGCCAACCGCCTGAAGAACCTCGGCCTGTAATCCGCGGACGGGCATGGTGCGCTCTGTACCATGCCCGTCGCGAGGAGCGTTCTATGTCCAGCAGAATCATTCTGGCCGCCCTGGCCACGGGCGCGGTGATAGTCGGCGGCACCCTGCTGCTGTATCGCCCGCAACCCCTCCCCACCGCACAATCCGTTTCCCCCAGCAAATCCGCCCCGCTCGCCGTCACGCTGCCGAACGACGAGCGCAGCCAGCAGGCCATCGCGCTCAATCGACAGCTGCGCCAGACGCCCGCCGCCGCCCTGGTCGACCCGGGCCCGCTGCCGCCTTCGCTGCAGGGCACCAGCCACGGCGTGACCCTGCGCGCCGATGCCCAGAGCAACCTGGTGCTGCAACCCGACCTGCTGCACCTGTTCGACTTCTACCTGGCCGGCCGCGAAGAGGAAGGCCTGGACAAGGTGCTGACCCGCATCCACCAGGACCTGGCCGCGCAGCTCAAGGGCAATGCCCTGGACCAGGCGCGCGACCTGCTTAGCCGTTACGTGGACTACCGCATCGCCCTGCAGAACCTGCCCGAAGCCGATAGCTCCATGGATGCCGGAGCCTTGCGCCAGCGCCTCGACGCGCTCAACGCGACGCGCCAGCAGTACTTCAGCGCCGAGGAATATGCGCTGTTCTTCGCCAACGAGAACGCCGAGAACGAGTACATGGTGCAGCGCCTGGCGCTGGGCCAGCAGAGCGGCCTGAGCGAGGAGCAGCGCCAGCAGGCCGTGGCCGAGCTGGAGCTGCAGCTACCCGAGGAAGTTCGCGAGACCCGGGCCGCCAGCACCCGTCAGGGCGAGTTGTATGCAACCACCCAGGCCATGCTGGAGCGCGGCGCCAGCGCCGAGGAGATCCGTCAGGTACGCGAGCAGGCGCTGGGCAGCGAGGCCGCCAACGCCCTGGCCGAACTGGATCGCCAGCAGGCCGCCTGGAAGCAGCGCCTGGCCGACTACGCCAGCGAGCGCAACCGCCTGCGCGCCGCCGGGCTCAGTGACAGCGAGCTGCAGAGCGCCGTCGCCGAACTGCAGGCCAGCCGTTTCGACGAGCTGGAGCGCAAGCGCGTGCAGGCCCTGGATGCGGAACTCTAAGCCGGGCGCGGCAGGCGATTGCACAGATAGATCCCGACAATCGCCAGCGCCCCGCCGATGCAGATCTGCGGGGTCAGGCGCTCGTCCAGCAGCGCACCGAACAGCACGGCGGTCAGCGGATTGAGTGCGATGAACACCCCGGAGCGGGTCGCACCGAGCTGGCGGATGCCATCGTAGTACCAGAGGTAGGCCAGCGCCGAGCCGATGGCACCGAGGTAGAACAGGCTCAGCCACTGGCCGCCGGTTGGCAGCGCCCAGGTCCCGGGCACCAGGGCCAAGGTGGTGGCGCACAGCATCAGGGTGCCCAGCCAGATCGAATAGCTCACCGTGTGCAGCGGCCCCAGCGCCTGGGACAGCCCGCGGGAGAACACGCTGTAGATCACCCAGCTCAGCACGCAGCCGAGGATCAGCAGGTCGCCCCACCAGGCGCCAGCGAGCGAGCCCTCGCGCCCGAGTATCACCAGCCCGGCGCCGAGCAGGCACAGGCCGATACCCAATAAACGCAGCAGTGTCAGGCGCTCGCCGTAAAAACAGAAACCCGCCAGGGCGATCAGCGCCGGATTCAGCGCGACGATCAGCGCGGCCCGCGAGGCGCTGGTGTGCTGCAGGCCGAAGAAGAAGCACAGGTTGTATAGAAAGATGCCGCAGCCGCCGAGCAGCACCAGCTGACACCATTGCCGCAGTGAAGGCCTCGGCCAAGGAACTCCGCTGAAAGGCAGCACCAGCGCCAACGTCAGGCTGGCGATGACGAAGCGCACGCTGGCCGCCAGCAACGGCTCCATGGCGCCCGCCAGATAACGTCCCGCGACGAAGGTACCGCCCCAGATCATCGCTACCGCTACCAGCTTCACATAGACCCACATGCCGAGCATCCCTTTGGCTGCGTTTCGCCCAGCATCCAGTTAATCCAGGCTAATCGCAAAATCAGCGAAAACTCATGATGGCAGCCCATCGCTGCAGTCAGCTAATCAGCACGCCGGACATGGCTGTCTTGCGGTGACGCAGTAACGGTGGTGGCGGAACTGTGGGTAGCGAACGGACCGGCGCGAGACCTCGCCAGCGCTGAGCGCCTTCCATCGCTGGCCACCGAACAGCTGTGCAGTGGCGCGCTGAATCTGACGGTCAAACCCGCACGGACTACTAACCTCTAAGGTAAAACCGAGCGGAGAAACCCATGGACGAGCAGGACAACGACAAGCCACTGACCTTCCGCGAGATGCTGCAGAGCGTGCTGGCCGCCGCCTTCGGCGTGCAGAGCGGCAAGAATCGCGCGCGCGATTTCAGCCGCGGCAAGCCGAGCCACTTCATCCTGCTCGGCGTGCTGTTCACCTCGATCTTCGTGCTGGTGCTGTTCGCCCTGGTCAGGCTGGTGCTGCACCTGGCCGGGGTTTAGCGCAGCAACTCGTCGATGGAAAACGAATAGGCCCGCATGTCCGGATTGCGGGTGGCACTGAAACGACGGAAATCCAGGCCTATGTCGCTGCGAGCAAGGCGCGCCTGCAGCTTCTTCGCCTGTCGTGCATCGACCAGGCGCAGCAGCCGTGCGGTCTGGTCCTTGCCGCCGCGCTCGGCGAAATCGAGGCCGGCGTCATAGTCGTGCAGCATCACCAGGGCGCAGCCGCCGAGGATGAAATGCCCGGTGGCCAGTGCAGCGAACTTGCCGTCCATGCGCGCCTGCAAGGCGCTCTGCGAATTGTTCAGTGCCGTATAGCGCAGCTGCCGGCCCTGCTCCTGCGCAGCCTGCATCGCACCGAAGGCCATCTCGTCGTTGGCCGACCAGATCATCTCCACGTGCGGATAGCGCGGCAGCAGCGCCTTGGCCTGTTCGTAGGCACGCTGCTGGCGCCACTCACCGTAGAGCAGCTGACGCAGGCGCACCTGTGGATGCTCCGCCAGAGCCCGGTGCAGCCCTGCCTCGCGCAGGGTGGCCGATGGGGTGTTCTTCACCCCGGAAAAGGCCACCAGCTCGCCGGCGCCCGGGGCCTGCTCCATCAGGGCCTTGGCCATCAGGTAGCCGGCCTCCTCGTCGTTGGTAACCAGGCTGCCGATCCATTTGCGGTACTTGCCGCGGGGTCCGCCGACCAGCTGCTGCTGTTCCGCGGTCAGCGTGCTGTGCAGGGCGAAAAGGCGGATGCCGCTGTCGGCCAGCAGGCGCAGGATCTCCGGGCCCAGATACTGCTCGTTGACGAACAGCAGGTAGTCCGGCCGCTGCGGTCGCTCCAGTACCGCGCGCGCGTTCTGCAGAATGGTCGCGGCATTACGCTCGCCATACAGCACCTCCAGCTGCATGCCGAGGTCGCCGGCCGCGTCCTGCATATAAAGGCTGTAGTTGACCCAGAAGCGCTCGTGGGAATAGCCGGGATTGAGGAACACCACGGAGGTGGCCTGAGCCGAGAGGCACACGAGGCTCAGGCAGAGGAGCAGAAAGGCACGCGGGAACAAATCATGAATCCAGATTCAGCATTATCGCGGCGTATTATACAGAGCATCCCTCTGGCCAACTGCCACCATCGATCGTGCCCAGCCATAAAAAAGGGCCAGCGCGGATAACCGCGACTGGCCCTCTTCTTCGGTATGGCTGCTTACTGATGGCTGACCCAGAACACTGCGGTGCTTACCGCCAGCATGATCAGGGCGAAAATGGCCCAGGCATCGACAACACTGTCCTTTTCGTCTGCGGTGGTTTGCTCGGTCATGGTGCCCCCGTTGTTGTGGTTATGGGTTTCCAAGAGTTAAGACCAGCACTGCCGCGCTCTCAAGTCGGCTCACTTATCTACTTTAGCTATGTACTTATATGGAAACTTCATTTTTTCGAATATTCATGAGCTGTTATCTTTGCCCAGCCCTGATAAAGAGCGCGTTTACCGTGCGCGCGAAAAAGCCAATTTCTGCCTGATGAAGCAGTAGCCTGACCCACAGGACCCCTATGTACGTATACGACGAGTACGATCAGCGGATCGTCGAGGACCGCGTCAAGCAGTTCCGCGACCAGACCCGCCGCTACCTGGCCGGCGAACTCTCCGGCGAGGAGTTCCGCCCTCTGCGCCTGCAGAATGGCCTCTACATCCAGCGTTATGCACCGATGCTGCGCGTCGCCGTGCCCTACGGCCTGATGTCGTCCCGGCAGGTGCGCATGATGGCCAAGATCGCTCGCGACTACGACAAGGGCTACGCACATATCAGTACCCGGCAGAACGTGCAGTTCAACTGGCCGGAACTGGAAGACGTGCCGGAGATCCTGGCCGAGCTGGCCACCGTGCAGATGCACGCGATCCAGACCAGCGGCAACTGCATCCGCAACACCACCACCGACCAGTTCGCCGGTGTGGCCAAGGACGAGCTGATCGACCCGCGCCCCTGGTGCGAGATCATCCGCCAGTGGTCGACCTTCCACCCCGAGTTCACCCACCTGCCGCGCAAGTTCAAGATCGCCGTCAACGGCGCCGTGAGCGACCGTGCCGCCATCGAGGTGCACGACATCGGCCTGGAAGCGGTGCAGAACGACGCCGGTGAGCTGGGCTTCCGCGTCTCCGTCGGCGGCGGCCTGGGCCGTACCCCGATCGTCGGCAGCTTTATCAACGAGTTCCTGCCCTGGCAGCACCTGCTCGGCTACCTCGACGCCATCCTGCGCGTATACAACCGCTATGGCCGTCGCGACAACAAGTACAAGGCGCGCATCAAGATCCTGGTCAAGGCACTGACCCCGGAAGTCTTCGCCGAGAAGGTGAATGCCGAGTTCGCCCACCTCAAGGACGGCCCGACCACCCTGACCGAAGCCGAAGTGGCCCGAGTTTCCGCCCACTTCGTCGACCCGGCCTACCGCGAGCTGGCCGATCAGGCCGCCGAGCTGGCCGCGCTCGACGCCCAGCACCCGGGCTTCGCCCGCTGGCGCCAGCGCAACACCTTCGCCCACAAGAAGCCGGGCTACGTGGCCGTGACCCTGTCGCTCAAGCCCACCGGCACCGCCCCGGGCGACGTCACCGACAAGCAGCTGGACGCCATCGCCGACCTGGCCGACCGCTACAGCTTCGGCGAGGTGCGCAACAGCCATAACCAGAACATCATCCTCGCCGACGTCGAGCAGCAGCAGCTGTTCACCCTGTGGGGCGAGCTGCGCGAACTGGGCTTCGCCACGCCGAACGTGGGCCTGCTGACCGACATCATCTGCTGCCCGGGTGGCGACTTCTGCTCCCTGGCCAACGCCAAGTCGATCCCGGTGGCCGAAGCCATCCAGCGCCGCTTCGACGACCTGGACTACCTGTTCGACATCGGCGACATCGACCTAAACATCTCCGGCTGCATGAACGCCTGCGGCCACCACCACGTCGGCCACATCGGCATCCTCGGCGTGGACAAGAAGGGCCAGGAGTTCTACCAAGTCTCACTCGGCGGCAGCGCCGGCCGCGAGGCCAGCCTGGCGCAGATCCTCGGCCCGTCCTTCGCCCAGGAGCAGATGGCCGACGTAATCGACAAGCTGATCAAGGTCTATGTCGAGCAGCGCACCGAAGAAGAAACCTTCCTCGACACCTTCCGCCGTGTCGGAATCGACCCGTTCAAGGAGCGCGTCTATGCAGCGAATCATTAAGAACGGCCAGGTGCAGGACGAGACCTGGCACCTGCTGCCTGCCGACGCCACGCTGGACAGCATCAGCAACAGCGACGACCTGATCGTACCGCTGGCCCTGTGGCGTGAGCACGCTCATGCGCTGAAGGCCCGCGACGGCGGCCTGGGCGTATGGCTGGAAGCCGGCGAGGAGATCGAAGAGATCGTCGACCAGCTGGACAACTTCCAGGTGATCGCCCTCAACTTCCCCGCCTTCACCGATGGCCGCCACTGCTCCAGCGCCTACCTGCTGCGCAACCGCTACGGCTACAAGGGCGAGCTACGCGCCATCGGCGACGTGCTGCGCGACCAGCTGTTCTCCTACCAGCGCGTGGGCTTCGATGCCTTTGCCCTGCGGGCGGACAAGGACCCGGTCGATGCGCTGAAGGCCTTCGAGGAGTTCGGCGAGGTCTACCAGGCCTCCACCGACCAGCCGCTGCCGCTGTTCCGCCGCCGCGCCTGATCGTTGCCTCAAGAAAAAGCCCCGCACTGCGGGGCTTTTTCGTTTCAGGCCTTCACCGACTCCCAGGCAATGCTGGCCAATAGCTCGCGGCAGTCCGCCAGCTGGGTATGGGTGCGCCCCGCCAGCCAGTTACGGGCGAAGTCGTGGGTCGGGCCGATGATCACCGAGCCGAAGCAGTCCGCAGGCATGGCCTTGAACAGGCCCTGTTCGCGGTAGCCGGCCAGCGCCTCGAAGATGCGCTGGAAATGCACGCGGTTGGCCTCGCGCAGCTGCTCGCCCATTTCGCTGGCCTCGACCCGCCCGCGGCTGTGCAGGACGAAGCGCGCCCAGTCCGGGTTAGCCACCACCCAATCGATGTAGCTGGTGACCAGCAGCCTGACGCAGGCCTCGGCGCTGTCGGCCGTGGCGAAGCCCTCCTCCAGCAAGGCGGCGTATTCGGCGGTGCCGGCCAGGTAGAGAGCGCCGATGATGCGCTCCTTATTGCCAAAGTGATGGTAGAGGCTGCCGATGCTGGCGCCGGAACGGTCGCGGATCATCTCGATGGTGGTGGCATCCACGCCGGTTTCGGTGAAGCAGGCCAGGGCGGCCTGGAGGATTTCGTCTTTGCGGGAACGGCGAGCCATGAGGCTTCCTTGTTGAGCTAGAATAAAATTCTAGAATTAAATTCTGATATTCGTATACTGCCTCGGCGCGCGCTTCTCTTCAATGCCAACCATTTCAGGAGCACCCCATGAGTCAGATGATGCAGATGTACAAGCAGGCCGGCCCGGCACAGTTCAGCGCCATGATCGGCCAGGTCGCGCCCTACTTCGCCAGCATCGCCCCGCAGTTCGTCGAGCTGCGCCCGGGCTACGCCGAAGTCACCTTTCCCAAGCGCCGCGAGGTGCTCAACCACATCGGCACCGTGCACGCCATCGCCCTGTGCAACGCCGCCGAGCTGGCCGCCGGCACCATGACCGATGCCTCCATCCCTAGCGGTTACCGCTGGATTCCGCGCGGCATGACGGTGGAATACCTGGCCAAGGCCAAGGGCGACGTACGCACCGTGGCCGATGGCAGCGCCATCGACTGGAGCCAGACCGGCGACATCAAGGTGCCGGTGGTGGCCTACGTGGAAGGCGAGCCGGTGTTCCGCGCCGAGATCACCATGTACGTCAGCCAGGCGTAAAACGAAAAGGCCCGGCATTGCCGGGCCTTTTCTCCTGCTCGGCGTCTTAGCCGAGATTGACCAGCACCCGCCCGACCATCTGGCCGGCGAGGATCTGTTCGATGGCCTTGGGCAGCTGCTCCAGGCTCACCTCCTCCGCCAGGCTCTCCAGGTTGCCGAGCTTCCACTGCAGGGACAGCTTGTCCCACATGGAGGCCTTGACCACCAGTGGCAACTCCACCGAATCCACCCCCAGCAGGTTGACCCCGCGCAGGATAAAGGGCGCCACGCTGCCCTTGAAGCCCATGCCTGCAGTCAGACCGCAGCAGGCGGCGCTGGCGCCGTAGCGCAGCGACTTGACCACGTTGAACAGGATGTCGCCACCGACGGTATCCACCGCACCGGCCCAACGCTCCTTGAGCATCATCTTTTCGCTGCCGTCCTGCAGCTCCTCGCGCGGCACGATCTGCTGGGCGCCTAGCTGGCGCAGGAACTCGCCCTGCCCGGCCTTGCCGGTGGATGCCGCAACGTTGTAGCCGAGGCGCGCCAGCAGGGCGACGGCGATGCTGCCGACGCCGCCGGTGGCACCGGTTACCAGCACCGGACCGGCGGCCGGAGTCAGCCCCGCCTGCTCCAGCTTGTCCACGCACAGCGCGGCGGTCAGACCGGCGGTGCCGAGCAGCATGGCCTCACGCAGCGACAAGCCCTTGGGGCGCTTGATCACCCAGGCCGCCGGCACGCGGATGTACTGGCCGAAGCCGCCGGCCGTGTTCATGCCCAGGTCGTAGCCGGTGACGATGACCTCGTCGCCCATGGCGAACTCGCTCACCGAGGACTCGGCCACCACGCCGGCGGCGTCGATGCCCGGGGTATGCGGAAAGGCCTTGGTCACGCCGCGGTTGCCGCTGGCGGACAGGGCGTCCTTGAAGTTGAGCGAGGAGTACTGCACGCGGATCAGTACCTCGCCGGTGGGCAGCTCGGCGACATTGCGCTCCACCACCCTGGGCACGAAGGCGCCGTTTTCCTCACTGACCAGCAAAGCCTTGAAGGCAGTCATGGCTTACTCCTACCAGAATCGTTGTTGATTGAGACGGCTCCACCAGCTCAGCAGCAGGCGGTCCAGGGTGACGCTGGCGGCCAGGCCGAAACGCTCCGGCAGGCTCTTCTTCTCGGCATAGTGCAGGTGGAACAGCTCGGCCTCGCGGGCGCGTTCGGCCAGGTATTCGTCGCTGGTCTTGAGCTCATCGACCAAATGCTTGTTCAACGCCGAGATGCCCAGCCAGACCTCGCCGGTGGCGATCTCGTCGATCGACAGCTGCGGCCGGTAGCGGGCCACGAAGTTCTTGAACAGCTCGTGGGTGGTCTCCAGGTCCTCCTGGAACTTCTCCCGGCCCTTCTCGGTGTTCTCGCCGAACACCGTGAGGGTGCGCTTAAACTCGCCGGCAGTGAGGACCTCGACGTCGATATCGTGCTTTTTCAGCAGGCGATGGACATTGGGCAGCTGGGCCACCACGCCGATGGAGCCGAGAATGGCGAAGGGAGCGGACAGCACCTTGTCACCGATGCAGGCCATCATGTAGCCGCCGCTGGCGGCGACCTTGTCCACGCACACAGTCAGCGGCACGCCGGCCTGGCGGATGCGCGCCAGCTGCGAGGCAGCCAAGCCGTAGCCATGCACCATGCCACCGCCGCTCTCCAGGCGCAGCACCACTTCATCCTGGGCGGTGGCCAGGCTCAGCAGCGCGGTGACTTCGTGGCGCAGGTTGTCGGTGGCCGAGGCCTTGATGTCACCATCGAAATCGAGCACGAACACCCGCGGCTTGTGACCGCCTTCCTTCTTCTGCTGCTTGGCCTGCTTGGCTTCGGCCTTGCGCTGGGCCTTGAGCTGCGCCTTGTCCAGCAGCTCGTGTTCCAGGCGCTCGCGCAGCGCCTTGTAGAAATCGTTGAGCTTGTGCACCTGCAACTGGCCGCCGCCCTTGCCGCGCCCCTTGCCACGCAGCGCGGCGATGGTCAGCAGCACCACGATGATCGCGACCACCACGGTCAGGGTGCGGAGCAGAAAGTCCGCATAATCCAACAGAAACTCCACAGGTTCCCCCTCGTTGTTTATCCTGTCCCAGGGCCCAAGCCAGGCACCCGCCGGCCCACAGCATACCGGCGCGAGCGACTGCCGGCCAATCGCGACGAGCCGCGCGTCGGTCGCCCTCGGCGAATTCAAACAAGCGTATGTTTTTTCGTTGACAGCGGCCCGACTCCGGCCCTACCCTCGCGAAACTTCAACCCATCGGGATCGACTGGGACGTGGGCAGCATCTACCTGATTCGACATGGCCAGGCCTCATTCGGTGCAGACGATTACGACGTGCTGTCACCGCTCGGCGTGCGTCAGGCCGAAGTACTCGGCGATCATCTCGCCCAGCTCGGCATCAGCCTTGATCGTTGCCTGAGCGGCAGCCTGCGCCGTCAGCAGCACACCGCCACCGCCGCCATGCAGCGCTGCGTGGCCGCCGGGCTGAACGCCCCGGAGCTGGAGATCGACCCGGCCTTCAACGAGTTCGACGCCGAGGCGGTGATCCGCAACCTGCTGCCGGCCATGCTGCCGGACGAGCCGGACGCCCTGGCCATCCTGCGTAACCCCAAGGACAACCGCGCCGCCTTCCAGCACCTGTTCGCCCGCATCATCCGCCGCTGGGTCAGCGGCGAATACGACCAGCCCGAGCACGACACCTGGCAGGGCTTCGTCGATACGGTGAACGGCGGCCTGCAGCGCCTGCTGGCGCAAGCCGAACGCGGTCAGCACATCGCCGTGTTCACCTCCGGCGGCACCATCACCGCCCTGCTCCACCTGCTGACCGGTGTACCGGCCGACAAGGCCTTCGAACTCAACTGGCAGATCGTCAATACTTCGCTCTCGCGCCTGCAGTTCCGCGGCAGTGAGGCGACCCTGGCTTCCTTCAACAGCCGTGTGCATTTGGAGCTGTTGAAAACCCCGGAACTCATCACCTATCGCTGAGTCCGGCCCACAGCGGCCCGTATAAGGCCGTCAGTAACCTTGATAACAAAGGATGAAACCATGAGCTCCGTTGCCGACACCATCAACACCATGAAGTCCAAGTTCAACGCCAGCGCTGCCGCCGGCCTGGACCTGGTGTTCCAGTTCAACATCGAAGACGGTGAGAACTACGCGCTGATCGTCAAGGACGGCACCTGCGACGTGCAACAGGGCGACAATGCCAACGCCAACGTCACCCTGATCATGGACAGCGCCACCCTGGCTGGCATCGCCAGCGGCGAAACCGACGGCATGCAGGCCTTCATGGGCGGCAAGCTGCGCGCCGAAGGCGACATGATGCTGGCCATGAAACTGGCCGAGCTGTTCCCGGTATAAGCCCTCGGGCGAGGCCTGCGAACGCAGAAAACCGGAGTCCTAGGGCTCCGGTTTTTTTTCGCCTGCCGTCGCGCATCGCGAGCAAATCAGGCCCCTTGATCGACAACCAACAGCCACATCTATAACGCTGTGCTTTGCTTGTTAGGGCCCGCGGGCAACATTAGATTAGCCAATGATTAGTGGCACCCATCATCATCAGAAGGGATAAGCATGACGCTGACAGACCAGTCCACCGGCATCCGCGAAGGCGAAGAGCTCGATGCCGCGCAGATCGACCCGTACCTGAAGGCGCACATCCCCGGTCTCACCGGTACGCCGCGCATCAGCCAGTTCCCCGGCGGCGCCTCCAACCTGACCTACCTGCTGGAATACCCCGAGCAGGAATTCGTCCTGCGTCGTCCGCCCTTCGGCCACAAGGCCAAGTCGGCCCACGACATGGGCCGCGAGTACCGCATCCTCAACCAGCTCAACGCCGGCTTCCCCTACTGCCCTAAGGCCTACGTGCACTGCACCGACGAGTCCGTGATCGGCGCCGAGTTCTACGTGATGCAGCGGGTCAAGGGCATCATCCTGCGCAGCGACATGCCGGCCGAGCTGAACTTCAGCGCCGAGCAGACCAATGCCCTGTGCAAGAGCTTCATCGACAAGCTGGTCGACCTGCACAACGTCGACTACCAGGCCTGCGGCCTGGCCGACCTGGGCAAGCCGGAAGGCTACGTGAAGCGCCAGATCGAAGGCTGGAGCGATCGCTACGAGAAGGCCCTGACCCCCGACGCGCCGACCTGGGAACCGGTCAAGGCCTGGCTGCGCGAGAAGATGCCGGCCGACCACCACAAGCCGGGCATCGTGCATAACGACTACCGCTTCGACAACGTGATCCTCGACCCGGCCAACCCGATGCAGATCATCGGCGTGCTGGACTGGGAGCTGACCACCATCGGCGACCCGCTGATGGATCTGGGTAACACACTCGCCTACTGGATCGAAGCCGCCGACCCACAGCCCATGCAGCTGATGCGCCGCCAACCGAGCAACGCGCCGGGCATGCTGAGCCGCCAGGAGTTCGTCGACTACTACGCCCAGCGTGCCGGCATCCAGATCGACAACTTCGACTTCTACTACTGCTACGGCCTGTTCCGCCTGGCCGGCATCGTCCAGCAGATCTACTACCGCTTCTTCCATGGCCAGACCAAGGACAAGCGCTTCGCCCAGTTCATCATGATGAACAAACTGCTGGAGCAGGCTGCCCTGCAGGTCATCAACAAATCCACCCTGTAACCCGGCTCAGACAAGGTACTCGCAATGTCCAAGACCAACCTGTTCGACCTCGACGGCAAGATCGCTTTCGTCTCCGGCGCCAGCCGCGGCATCGGTGAGGCCATCGCCAAACTGCTGGCCCAGCAAGGTGCTCACGTGATCGTCTCGAGCCGCAAAATCGACGATTGCCAGAAGGTCGCCGACGCCATCGTCGCCGACGGCGGCAAGGCCACCGCCATCGCCTGCCACATCGGCGAGATGGAACAGATCAGCAACGTCTTCGGCTTCATCCGCGAGCAGTTCGGCCGCCTCGACATCCTGGTCAACAATGCCGCCACCAACCCGCAGTTCTGCAACGTGCTGGACACCGACCTGGGCGCCTTCCAGAAGACCGTCGACGTCAACATCCGCGGCTACTACTTCATGTCCATCGAAGGCGGCAAGCTGATGAAGGCCAACGGCGGCGGCTCGATCATCAACGTCGCCTCGATCAACGGCGTCTCGCCGGGCGAGTTCCAGGGCATCTACTCGGTGACCAAGGCCGCCGTGATCAGCATGACCAAGGTCTTCGCCAAGGAGTGCGCGCAGTTCGGCATCCGCTGCAACGCCCTGCTGCCGGGTCTGACCGACACCAAGTTCGCCTCGGCGCTGACCAAGAACGACTCGATCCTCAACGTCGCCCTGCAGCGCATCCCGCTCAAGCGCGTGGCCGCTCCGAGCGAGATGGCCGGCACCGTGCTGTACCTGGCCAGCGATGCCTCCAGCTACACCACCGGTGTGGCACTGAACGTGGACGGCGGCTTCCTCTCCTGAGGCTTGTAGCGGACATGAAAAAGGGACCCTCGGGTCCCTTTTTGTTTGCCTGAGAAAGACCTACTGCCAGTCTTTCAGCGCCTGCTCGGCGGCCTGGTTCATCGGCCTGGCCAGCAGCCCGGTGGGACTGAGGCTGACGGTAAAGGCGGCGCCGTCGGCGATCGGCAGGTAGGTGACACGCGCAGCCTGCGGATCGAACAGGAACAGGTCGCGCTGTCCCAGGCGCAGCCAGCGCCACAGGTCGATGCCATAGGGACTCTGCGCCAGCTGTACCTGGGCATGACGGGCATTCTGCTGCTGCTCGATGGCGAGGAAGCGGCCGGAGAGTTTCTCCAGGCGGTAGCCGGGCTCCAGGCCGATCAGCGCAGCCAGGCCCTTCCAGCCCAGCAGGCGAGCGTCCAGCTGCCACAGGTCGCCCTCCAGGGTCACCTCACGCTCCTCGCCACCCTCCAGCAGGTTGACCCGGTAGCGCTGCGGGCCGTCGGCGGCGAAACTCAGGGTCACCAGCGGCTTTTCCTGCACCTGGGCATCGTAGCTGCGCAGGTCATAGGCGACCACGCCAACCAGCAGCGCCAGGGCCAGGAAGGCCAGGCCGGCAGTGCCGCGCAGCCAGGCGAGGAACCAGTTGGGAGCGAACAGGATGCGGGCGGCGATGAACAGGGCCAGCAGGGCCAGCAGGCCGGTGAACCAGGCCAGGCCGTCGTACTGCATGCGTGTGATTCCTTATACGAATTTTTCTCGGCATTATGCTCAGCAGCTGCGGGGCGAACCAGCAACGGCGCCGCACAATTGAACCCACTTCGAGTTTTTTTATGCCCTTTCCCTTCGAGCTTGGAGTCGATCCGACCACCCTGCTGATCCTCGCCATCGTCGCCTTCACCGCCGGTTTCATCGACGCCATCGCCGGCGGCGGTGGTCTGCTGACCATTCCCGCCCTGCTTACCGCCGGCCTGCCGCCGCACCTGGTGCTGGGTACCAACAAGCTGTGCGCCACCTTCGGCTCGGCCACCGCCAGCTACACCTTCTACCGACGCAAGCTGTTCGCGCCGCGGCAATGGCGCAACGCGCTGATCGCCACGGCGATCGGCGCGGCGATCGGCGCGATCATCGCCCACTGGCTGCCGGCCGCCTGGCTCAACCAGATGCTCCCGGCCGTGGTGTTCGGCTGCGGCCTGTACCTGTTGTTCGGCAAGACTCCGGAGACCCACGGCCAGCAGGACGCGCCCGTGGCCCAGGGTCGCCAATGGCCGCAAGGGCTAGGTCTGGGCTTCTACGATGGCGTGGCCGGCCCCGGCACCGGCGCCTTCTGGACCGTCAGCACCCTGCTGCTCTACCCCATGGACCTGGTACGAGCCAGCGGCGTGGCGCGCAGCATGAACTTCGTCAGCAACGCCATGGCCCTCACCGTGTTCATCATCGCCGGCCAGGTCGCCTGGCTGCTCGGCATCAGCATGGGCCTGGCACTGATGGCCGGCGCCTTCTTCGGGGCACGCACGGCGATCCGCGGCGGCTCCAAGTTCATCCGCCCGGTATTCCTCCTGGTGGTACTGGCGCTGACCGCGCGCCTGGCCTGGCAGCACTGGTTCTGAGGAATAGTCATGCGATTGAGCAACACCACTCCGATCCTGCGCATCTTCGACGAAGCCAAGGCACGGGAATTCTATGTGGAATATTTAGGCTTCCGAGTCGACTGGGAGCACCGCTTCGCCCCCGGCATGCCGCTGTATCTGCAGATATCCCGCGGCGGCTGCGTGCTGCACCTGTCCGAGCACCACGGGGACGCCTGCCCGGGCGCGGCGATGCGCATCGAGACCGATGCGCTGGACGCGTTCCACCAGGAGCTGGAGCAGAAGGAATACGGCTATGCGCGGCCCAGCATCGAGGCCCAGCCCTGGGGCAGCCGCGACATGAGCCTGCGCGATCCGTTCGGCAATCGCCTGACCTTCACCGACTCCGTGGGCGGCTGACGCTCAACGCAGCAGCTGTGGCTCCGGCTGGCCCAGGCGGCGGGCAACATAGAGATCGATCAGGTAGCGGGCGATGGAGCGATGCATCGGCAGCGGCGGCAGCTGATCGACGGGGAACCAGCGGGCGTCCTCGATCTCGTCGGCCTGCGGCACGATCTCGCCACTGACGTATTCGGCGTGGAAGCCGAGCATCAGCGAATGGGGGAACGGCCAGCCCTGGCTACCCAGGTACTGCAGGTTGCCGACCTCGATGCCGACCTCCTCGCGCACCTCGCGGGCCACGCACTCCTCCGCCGACTCGCCCGGCTCGACGAAGCCGGCCAGGGTACTGTAGACACCCGGCACGAAGCGCGGCGAACGGGCCAGCAGCACCTCGTCGCCACGGCTGACCAGCACGATCATGCTCGGCGAGATGCGCGCGTAGCTATCCAGGCCACACTCGGGGCAACGCATGCAGCGCTCGTTCGGCACCAGACGATTACGACTGCCACAGCGGCCGCAGAAGCGGTGATTGAGATCCCAGTGGCCGACCTGCTCGGCGAACGAGAGCATGCGGAAGGTTGGATAATCGGCCTGCAGCATGAACTGGCGCAGGCCCTGCCAGAAGCAGCCGGGCATCTCCGCCGGGCGATCCAGCGTCAGCAACCACACCGGCTCGCCATCGAAATGGCCGAGGCCGTGTTCGGCCAGCAGCGGCAGGTCCTGGCGCTTCAGCCATTCACGAGGGAACAGCACGCCGTTGCCGTCGGCGAGGAAGCCCTGGGAGCTGCGCACCAGCGCCCAGCCACCGGCCTGGGCGTTATCTAGTGGCGGTGTGGTCTGCCAGCCGGAAGCCATCAGGGGGTTACCGACAGGCCCAGGGCACGTACGCTTTCCTCGGCCAGGTCGAGCACGCTCGGCGTGGTCTCGGGGCGCAGCACGGCGCCGCCTTCGAGGTAGTACTCCAGGCTGCTGAGGGCATCGGCCAGGGTTTCCAGCATCTGCTCGGAAGGCATCTGCCGGGCATCGAGCATCTGCGTCTGGATGTAGTCGGCACACAGGCCGATCAGCTTGGCCGCGCGCTCCTGGCCGAGGAACCATAGGCCGCCACGCACCGCCTGCAGGCTGAACGGCACATTGGCCAGGTGCAGCTTGTCGCCATTGGCTTCCAGATAGGAGGTGATCGCCCGCTTGGCCAGGGCCAGGCCGCCCTGGGCCTCATCGACCACCACGATACGGGCCTCGACCAGCTGGTGAGCGGCGAAGGCTTCTCCCTCGTCTCCCGGCTGCACCGGCGCCGGACGCTGGTTGCGCTGCTCGCCACGTTCCAGGCTGGCGACCATGCTCTCCACGTAGAGCACCGCTTCGGCCAGCTTGTGCAGGTCGGTATTGGCCGCAGGGCTGTTCTCGCTCCAGCCACCGACTATCGGCAGCTGCACCTGCAGCGCGTTGGCCGCGGAGCTGAGGCCGACCATGCTGAGGGTCTTGGCCAGCTTGCCGAGCAGCGCGTGCAGATTGCCGAAGCTGTCCGGTTGGGCGGTGCCGCGCTCGATCAGGTCGAGCAGATCCTTGACGCTGGCCAGCTCCTCGCGGATGGCGGTGGACAGCGAGCGCATCACGCCCTGGCCGGGGCCGGACAGACGCTGGTATTCCTCGTCGAGCAGGTGATCGGTGAACGGCAGCGGGGTCAGGCCGAACACGTCGCGCACGGCACTGGCCTGCGGGCCACGGCTATCGGCCAGGGCCACCAGATAGAGCAGTTCCTTGAGCAGGCTGCGCGGCGCCTCGTAGCTGCCGTTGGCAACCAGGGCCTGCTTGATCTCGCGATCCAGGCGCGAGAACAGCTGCTTGCGCGACTTGCGTGGCAGCAGCTGGCCGTCCAGCTGCGATTCCACGGCCGCGGCACCGGCCCAGTACAGGCGGCCGGCCGGCTTGTCGACGAACAGGCTGTCCAGGCGCCCCAGGGCGCGCAGCATCAGCTTGAGGCCGGCCTGCGGGTTGTCCTCGCGGATGAAGCCGAGCAGGCCGACCTGGAACATGTGGCGCAGGCGGCGCGCATCTTCGGCGCTGGCAGCAGCCAGCGGCACGCCGGCAGGACGCGCCTGGTCGAGGCGCACGCTGAAGAAGAAGCTCTCCGGCAACGGCGGCTGGGCACCGGCCTGACGCAGATCGTTGATCGCCGGCAGCAGCAGCTCGGGCATTTCCTGGCGGCTGGCGTCGACGTTTTCCAGATAGCGGCGCAGCACGTAAAGGGCGTTGCTCAGCGCCGCCAGCTGACCGTCACGCTCCTCGCCGGCACCGGCGGGAATGTCGGTGGCCTGTTGCAGCACTTCCTGGGCCAGCAGCTCGGCGCCGGCCAGTTCGATCAGATTGAGGGTGCCACGCACCTGCTGCAGGTTTTCCACGGCCTGCTGCAGCAGGCTGCCGTTGTTCCGTTCGGCAATGAACTGTTCGAGACTCTGTTCGGTCTCTTCCATGGTGGTGAACAACTCGTCACGCACCAAGCTCAGGGATGTCGCTCCAGTGACCATGGGTCTGATGAACCTCTCAGTCGGCGAATTCCGGTTTCTGCTTGCTCATGTGCGCGGCCATGGCCACGCGCAGGTCGGCGGATTGCAGCATCGCGCCATTCCAGTTGGCCACGTACTCCAGCCCATCGTCGACGCGGTGGTCGCGCATGTAGCGAATCATGTGTTTGGTGCCGCGGATGGCGATCGGCGACTTGGCGGCGATCTCGCGGGCGATCTCGAATACACCGGCCAGCAGCTCCTCCTGGCTGGCGTAGGTGCGGTTGACCAGGTTGATGCGCAGGGCCTCCTTGCCGTCGATGGTGCGGCCGGTGAAGGCCAGCTCGCGCATCATGCCGTCGCCGATGATCCGCGGCAGGCGCTGCAGGGTGCCGACGTCGGCAGCCATGCCCATATCGATCTCCTTGATGGAGAACTGCGCATCGGCAGTGGAGTAGCGCATATCGCAGGCCGAGATCAGGTCGATGGCGCCACCCAAGCAGTAGCCCTGGATGGCTGCCAGCACCGGCTTGCGGCAGTTGTCGACGGCGTTGAACGAGCCTTGCAGCTGCAGGATCTTGCGGCGCAGGGCCTCGGCATTGCGGCCGACGTCCTTGCCCAGGGCGCTGCCGGCCTGGGCTAGCAGCATCAGGTCGATGCCCGAGGAGAAGTGCTTGCCGGCACCGGAGAGCACCACCACGCGGGCCTCGTCGGTTTCATCGACCCAGCGGAAGATCTCGATGATCTCCTCCCAGAAGTCGACGTTCATCGCGTTGACCTTCTCCGGGCGGTTGATCTGCACATGGGCGATCTTGTCGATGAGCTCGACGCGGAAAGCTTTGTATTCGGGCACGCAGATCATCCTCGAGGGCAAGGCGCACGGCGGCGCGCATAGATATGTTGTTTTGGAATCAATCGGCCCACTATAACAAGCACGAAACAAAAGTCGATGCTGGCCACTGTGACGCAGGACACGCTAGCAAAGCTAAGAAGATTTCTGACTATATCCGTTAAACGCTTGATCTTTTTGGAACTGGCCCGGAATCTTCGCCCTTTTTTCCTCAGGGGAGAGACACCGATGAAGCGATCCTTGGCCGGCGCCCTCGCGCACAACTTTCTCGGCAGCTCGCCGTCCTGGTACAAGCTGACCATCCTCTTCTTCCTGCTCGCCAATCCGCTGGTGCTATGGGCTGCCGGCCCGGTGGCGGCCGGTTGGCTGCTGGTGGGCGAATTCATCTTCACCCTGGGCATGGCGCTCAAGTGCTATCCGCTGCTGCCCGGCGGGCTGCTGGTGCTGCAGGCCATCCTGCTCGGCCTGGCCACACCGAAGGCCCTCTACGAGGAGCTGGCGCACAACTTCCCGGTGATCCTGCTGCTGATGTTCATGGTCGCTGGCATCTACTTCATGAAGGACCTGCTGCTGTTCCTGTTCTCGCGACTGCTGCTCGGCGTGCGCTCCAAGGCGCTGCTGGCCCTGCTGTTCTGCCTGCTCTCGGCTTTCCTCTCGGCCTTCCTCGATGCACTGACCGTAACCGCAGTGATCATCGCCGCCACGCTGGGCTTCTATGCGGTCTACCACCGGGTCGCCTCCGGCCGCGGCGCCCAGGACGAAGAGTTCCTGGAGGCCGAAGCGGTAGAACTACACCGCGAGGATCTGGAGCAGTTCCGCGCCTTCCTGCGCAGCCTGCTGATGCATGGCGCGGTGGGCACCGCCCTGGGTGGCGTGTGCACCCTGGTGGGCGAGCCGCAGAATCTGCTGATCGGCCACGAAATGGGATGGAACTTCGCCGATTTCTTCCTGCGTGTGGCTCCCGTTTCCATTCCGGTGCTGGCCGCCGGCCTGGCTACCTGCGTGCTGCTGGAACGTCTGGGCTGGTTCGGCTATGGCGCCCAGTTGCCGGCCTCGGTGCGCCAGGTGCTGGCCGAGCATGCCAACGCCAGCGATGCCCAGCGCACCCCGGAACAGCGTGCCGCGCTGCTGGTACAGGGCCTGGCAGCAGTGCTGCTGATCATCGGGCTGGCCCTGCATGTGGCCGAGGTCGGCCTGATCGGCCTGAGCGTCATCGTGCTGATCACCGCCTTCTCCGGCATCACCGACGAGCACCGCATCGGCCGCGCCTTCCAGGACGCACTACCGTTCACCGCGCTGCTGGTGACCTTCTTCGCCGTGGTCGCGGTGATCCAGCAACAGCAGCTGTTCACCCCGCTGATCCAGGCGGTGCTCGCCCTGCCAGCGGAGCAGCAGCCGGGCATGCTGTTCATCGCCAACGGGCTGCTCTCGGCGATCAGCGACAACGTGTTCGTCGCCACCATCTACATCACCGAGGTCAAGCAGGCCTTCCTCGCCGGCAACATGACTCGCGAGCATTTCGAGGCACTGGCGGTGGCCGTCAATACCGGCACCAACCTGCCCAGCGTGGCCACGCCCAACGGCCAGGCGGCGTTCCTGTTCCTGCTCACCTCGTCCATCGCGCCGCTGATCCGGCTGTCCTACGGGCGCATGGTGTGGATGGCCCTGCCCTACACCATCGTCATGGGCGGCCTGGGTTGGTGGGCGGTCAGCTACTGGTTGTGAGGCCCGGCCTCACTTACCGAAGTCCGCCTCAACCCGGTTGCGCCACTGGCGCCAGGTGTAGAGCGGAATGCCGACCATCAGCACCAGGAAGCCCCAGAAGATCGCCTGCTCGCCGGTGCCATACAGCGCCCACATCGAGTAGATGAAGGCGCAGCAGCCGATCCACAGCAGACGGCTGCTCTCATGGCGACCGAAGTCGCCGGGACGCATCGCCAGCAGGTGCAGCAGCGCCGCGGCGCAGAATACATAGGGCACCACACCGGCCATGGTGCCGAGCAGGATGATCACGTTGAACACATCGACCAGCTCGCCCTGCCCGTCCACGATCACTAGCAGGGTCACCAGCACGCCGGAGACCAGCAGGCCGTTGGCCGGCACGCCGTAGCGATTGGTCTTGGCCAGGGACTCCGGCAACAGGCCGTCACGGGCGGTGGCCATAGGGATCTGCCCCTGCAGCAGCACCCAGCCGTTGAGCGCGCCGAGGCAGGCGATCACCGCGCCGCCAGCGATGAAGTAGTAGCCCCAGTCACCCAGCATCACCCGCGCCGCGTCGGCGAAGGGCGCGGTGGACTTGGCCAGCACCTCCGGCGGCAAGATGCCCTGCACGGCGGTGATGGAGAGGATGTACACCGCCGCCGCCACCAGGGTGCCGACCAGAGTGGCCCGCGGAATGGTACGGCGCGGATCGCTCACGTGCTCGGCCGGCACCGTGGCCGACTCCAGACCGATGAACGACCACAGGGTCAGCGCCGCCGTGGTGGCGATGGCCTGGGCGTAGCCGCCGCCGGGCAGCTGCGCCGGTTCGGGGATGGCCAAGTACTCAGGGTGGAAGTAGAACCAGCCGAGCACGCCGACCAGCAGCAGCGGCACCAGCTTGAGCAGGGTCAGCACGTTCTGCACGTAGCCGAAGGCGGTGATGCCGCGCAGGTTGATCAGGGTGCACAGCCAGATCGCACCGATGGCGGTGGCCACCATCGGTATCGGCGCCCGCAACACCGGCAGGAATACCTGCAGGTAGCCGACCAGGGTCACGGCGATCGCCGCATTGCCGATCCAGGCCGCCTTCCAGTAGGTCCAGGCACACAGGTAACCGGCGAAGCCGCCGAAGGCGTCGCGGGTGTAGGCGTAGGGGCCACCGGCGGCGGGATTGAAGCGCGCCAGACGCGAGAAGGTCAGGGCCAGCAGCACCGCGCCGGTGCTCGACACCAGCCAGCCGATCAGGCTCAGCCCGCCATAGGGCGCCAGGCTGGAGGGCAGCAGGAATACCCCCGAACCGACCATGTTGCCAACCACCAGGGCGGTACAGGTCCAGAAACCCATCTCGCCCCGCGTGCCTTTGTCCTCAGCCATGACTCCCCCCGATGGCGTGGACGGCCTGCCCGCCACTCGGAGAGGTTACAGGCCGTGCGTTACTCCTTGATGCAATCCACTGTATAGCAGGCCTGCCCCGCCACTTCCTCCCGCTGCAGGCCGTGCACGTCGGCGTCGAAGCCGGGGAACTGGCTGTCGAAGGTACGGGCGAACTGCAGGTAGTCGATGATCGAGCGGGTCTCAGGGGTGAAGCGCTCGCCCGGCATGATCAGCGGAATGCCCGGCGGATAGGGCACCAGCATCACCGCGGCGATGCGCCCCTCCAGGTGCTCGATCGGCACCGCCTCGACCTCGCCGCGCACCAGCTGGTTGTAGGCATCGGCCGGCTTGATGGTCACCTGCGGCAGCACCGTGTACATGCGCTTGAGCGCCTTGGCCGTGGCATTCTCGCGATAGCAGCCGTGCAGCTGGTCGCACAGGTCGCGCAGGCCCATGCCGGCGTAGCGCGCCCCGCCCTCGCGGGCGATCGACGGCAGCGCATCGAGCAGCGGCACGTTGGCGTCGTACAGGCGCTTGAACTCCAGCAGCTCGGTCAGCAGGGTGCTCCATTTGCCCTTGGTGATGCCCATGGAGAACAGCACCAGGAAGGAATACAAGCCGGTCTTCTCCACCACCAGACCGCGCTCCCAAAGGAACTTGCTGACCACCGCCGCGGGGATGCCGGCCTCGGTCAGCTTGCCGTCGGCGGACAGCCCCGGCATCACCAGGGTGACCTTGATCGGATCGAGCAGCACGTAGTCCTCGGCCACCTCGCCGAAGCCATGCCAGTCGGCGTTGGGCTGCAGCAGCCAGTCGGCGGTGTGCACGCCCTCGCCGCCGGCCTGGTCCGGCTGCCAGATGCTGAACCACCAGTCGTCCGCCTTAAGGTTCTGGCGCAGGTTGGCCAGGGCGCGACGGAAGCTCAGCGCCTCGTCGAAGGTCTCCTGGATCAGCGAGCGCCCGGCCGGGCCTTCCATCATCGCCGAGGCCACGTCCAGCGAGGCGATGATGCCGTATTGCGGCGAGGTGGAGATATGCATCATGAAGGCTTCGTTGAAGCGATCACGGTCCAGCTGGCGGGCGCCGCCGTCCTGCACGTGGATCATCGAGGCCTGGCTGAAGGCCGCCAGCAGCTTGTGGGTGGAATGGGTGGTGAACACCAGCGGCGAATGCTCGTCGCACTGGGTGCCCATGCCGTAGCGGCCGGCGTAGAACTCGTGGAAGGCGGCGTAGGCGTACCAGGCCTCGTCGAAGTGCAGCACCTCCACCGAGTCACCCAGGGCCTGTTTGACCATCTCGGCGTTGTAGCAGAGGCCGTCGTAGGTGGAGTTGGTCACCACCGCCAGCTTGACCTTGGGTGCGCGACCGCGAGCCAGGGGGCTGGCGTCGATCTTGGCCTGGATCGATTCCTTGCTGAATTCACTCAGCGGAATCGGTCCGATGATGCCCAGCTCGTTACGCTCCGGGCACAGGTACAGCGGGATGGCGCCGGTCATAATGATCGAATGCAGGATCGACTTGTGGCAGTTGCGATCCACCAGCACCAGGTCGTCGCGGCCGACCATGGAGTGCCAGACGATCTTGTTCGCCGTCGAGGTGCCGTTGATCACGAAGAAGGTGTGGTCGGCGCCGAAGTTGCGTGCGGCGCGCGCCTCGGCATCGGCCAGCGGGCCGGTGTGGTCGAGCAGCGAGCCCAGCTCGGGCACCGACACCGAGAGGTCGGAACGTAGGGTGTTCTCGCCGAAGAACTGGTGGAAGGCCTGCCCCACCGGGCTCTTGCGATAGGCCACGCCACCGCCGTGACCGGGCGTGTGCCAGGAGTAGTTGGATTGCGCGGTGTGCTGCACTAGCGCCTTGAAGAACGGCGGCAGCAGACCGTCGAGGTAGTTGTGCGCGGCGCGCGCCACCTGGCGGGCGAGGAACGACACCGTGTCTTCGTACAGATAGAGGATGCCGCGCAGGTGGTTGAGGTCGGCCATGGCCTCGGCCGGCGCGTTCTCGATGGTGACCTGTTCGCCGAGGGCGAAGATCGGCAGCTGCGGCGCGCGCACGCGGGCGACGCGGATCAGCTCGACCATGTCCTGCAGCAGACGCTGGTTCTCGCCCGCCCCCTCGGCGGCCACTAGGATGCAGGCCAGGCCGTGGTGGGTGGAGGCGACGATGCGCCCCTCGGCGGAGCTGGCGGTGGGGAGGATGGTGAAGCCGTCCTTGCCCAGCTCTTCGGCAATGGCGCGGACGCGTTCGCCGGCGACGGTATCGGCCTTGATGTCGCGGTGAACAATGAGGATGGGGAAGTTCAGGTCTTTATACATTGGAGGTTCCTGAGGGTGGTGCTCTCGGGCACCTATCCCCTCAGGTTAGAAGTTCGCCCCAACGGGCGGAACCCCCAGTGCGGAAGGCTGTAAGAAAAGGTCGCATTGGCCATACGACCGGTTCCGCTCAGCTCACCGGTTCTTCCGCTGGCGCGTCCATCTTGGCCCACAGCGACGGACCGCCGGCGGACTTTTCAATAATCGCCAGGCGCGCCGCATGGGCGGCCAGCTCCTCGGCGCTGGCGCGCAGCACGCGGGTCAGGTTGCGGCCTGGATCCAGGCGGCGGATCGGGCTGGGCAGCACGCGACCGGAGCCGTCACCACCCTCACCGGCCAGCGACAGGTGGGTCTGGCCACCGGTCATGGTCAGGTAGACGTCGGCGAGGATCTCGGCGTCGAGCAACGCGCCGTGCAGGTCGCGGCCGGAGTTGTCGACGCCGTAGCGCTTGCACAGGGCGTCGAGGTTGTTGCGCTGGCCCGGATGGCGCTCGCGGGCCATCAGCAGGGTGTCGAGAATCGAGCAGTAGTCGCTGACGTCGCTGCGCTCGGTCTGCCCCAGCAAGGCGAATTCGTTGTTGATGAAGCCGACGTCGAACGCCGCGTTGTGGATGATCAGCTGGGCGCCGGTGATGAACTCGAAGAACTCGTCGGCCACATCCTTGAAGCGCGGCTTGTCGGCGACGAACTCGTTGGTGATGCCGTGGACCGCAATCGCACCCTCGTCGATCTCGCGATCGGGGTTGAGGTAGACGTGGAAGTGGCGGCCGGTCAGGCGACGGCCCTCCAGCTCGACGCAGCCGATCTCGATGATGCGGTGACCATCGGTGACCGGCATGCCGGTGGTTTCGGTGTCCAGTACCACACTACGCATGTTTCATTGCCCTCACTTCCTCTACACCGCGGTTGGCCAGCTGATCGGCCTTCTCGTTGCCGGGGTGGCCGGTATGCCCGCGCACCCACTGCCACTCGACCTTGTGCCGATTGACCTGCTCGTCCAGCGCCTGCCACAGGTCGGCGTTCTTCACCGGCTCCTTGGTCGAGGTCTTCCAGCCGCGCTTCTTCCAGTTGGGCATCCATTCCTGGATGCCCTTCATCACATATTGCGAGTCGGTCACCAGGCGCACCGAACAGGGCCGGGTCAGGGCGAGCAGCGCGCAGATCGCCGCCATCAGCTCCATGCGGTTGTTGGTGGTGTTGGGCTCGCCGCCCCACAACTCCTTCTCCGCGCCCTTGTAGATCATCAGCGCGCCCCAGCCACCCGGGCCGGGATTGCCCTTGCAGGCGCCATCGGTGTAGATCTCGACTACTTCTTCGCTCATTGAATGCTCTAGTTATCCGAGTCGCGCCGGCTGACCTTGGCCACCGGCATCGGCAGCAGCTTGCCCATGCTGGCCCGCTGGATCGGCCGCAATGGACGCAGGCCGACCACCAGCTTGCGCGCCACCAGCAGATAAAAGCCGGCGCCCGGGGCCTGCAGCCGACCGCCCCAGCGTTCCAGCCCGGCCAGACGCGCCTGCCAGGCCGGCGCAGAAAGCGGCGGACGATAGCACCCGAAGCGGCGTTTCTCCAGCGCGAATCCCAGCAGGCTGAGCCAGTCCGCCAGGCGGCTGGGCGAGATGCAGCGGGCCTGGCGAAAACCATCGCAAGCGAAGTAATGACGCAAGCCCCAGGTGCTCCAGGGATTGACCCCGGTGACCAGCAGATAGCCACCCGGGCGCACACTGCGCGCCGCTTCGCGCAGCAGGCCATGGGGCGACAGGCTGAAGTCCAGGCCATGCTGCAGCACCACCACGTCGGCGGCGTGCTCGCCCAGCGGCCAGGCGTGCTCCTCGCAGGCGATGTGCACGCCGGCCAGCGGCGCGCCCATGCGCACATTGCAGCGAATCTGCGGCGCCTTGGGCGGCTCGGCCGCGGCCGGGCCGTAGTGCACCAGGTAGCCACCGAAGTAGCGCGCCAGCTCCTCGTCCAGCGCTTGGCGCTCTTCGCTCAATAGCAGCTCACCCAGCGGCGAGGCCAGCCACTCGCGGGCGGCGGCGGTCAGTTGCAGCCAGTCGGCATCGGCCTGGGCGAAGGGTGGTTCGCTCATCGGGACCTCCATGACACAAGCGGGACGTTGCCGATTAAGATGCGCCATTGCTCTCCAAATGGCGACCCCACACATGTTTCAGATCGACGCCCTGCCCGCCTTCAGCGACAACTACATCTGGCTGCTGCAGGACCCGGCCACCCGCCGCTGCGCCGTGGTCGACCCGGGCGACGCGCAGCCGGTGCTGAACTGGCTGGCCGCACACCCGGACTGGCAGCTCAGCGACATCCTCGTCACCCATCACCACCCGGACCACATCGGCGGTGTGCTCAAACTGAAGGATGCCACCGGCGCCCGGGTCAGCGGCCCGGCGCAGGAGAAAATCCCGGCCCGCGACCTGGCGCTGGATGATGGCGAGCGGGTCGAGGTGCTCGGCCGCAGCTTCCTTATATATGCGGTGCCCGGCCACACCCTTGGCCATATCGCCTACTACCAGGCCGAGGAAGGCTGGCTGTTCTGCGGCGATACCCTGTTCGCCGCCGGCTGTGGCCGCCTGTTCGAGGGCACGCCGCAGCAGATGAACGCCTCCCTGCAGCGCCTGGCCGCCCTGCCGGACGCCACCGAGGTGTACTGCACCCATGAATACACCCTGAGCAACCTGCACTTCGCCCGCGCGGTGGAGCCGTACAATCCGGCGATTGCCGCGCGCTTCACCGAGGTCAGCGCCTGGCGTGCTACCGGACGTATCAGCCTGCCCTCCAGCATCGCCCTGGAGAAGGCCACCAATCCGTTCCTGCGCTGCGGGGAAACATCCATTAAAGAAAAAATCGACGAGCGGAACGGCGCCCAGCAGCGCACGGCGGACGAGGTGTTCGCTTGCCTGCGCAGCTGGAAAGACCAGTTCAAGGTGGCCTGACAACTGACCGGAGGGGTGGTGAAAACTTGACCACCCCAGGGGGCGTTCCTAGAATCCCCCCACTTTTTTTGCGCCGGCAGATGCTACCGACCGATGTTCTTATTACCTTTCGGAACCCTTGATTCAGCAGCGCTGACCCGGCGAGCGAAGGCTCTGGCGGTGCTTCTGTGCCTGGGCCTGGCAGGCTGTCAGAACATGGCGCCGAGTGACGACGATGGCAGCGACACTGATCGCGCCGTGGCCCTGCAGCAGGAGCCGGAATGGCTCAACGAATCCGCCGAACCACAAGCGCCCACGGATATCTGGGAGCGCATGCGCGACGGCTTCAAGCTGCAGGACGAGATCGGCATCAACCCGCGCATCGAGAACCAGCGCCTGTGGTTCGTCAGCAACCCGTCCTTCCTGGAAAACGCCAGCGAGCGCGGCAGCCTGTACATCCACTATGTGGTCGAGCGCCTGGAAGAGCGCAACATGCCGATGGAGCTGGCGCTGCTGCCGGTGATCGAGAGCGCCTACAACCCCCTCGCCTACTCGCGCAGCCATGCGGTCGGCATCTGGCAGTTCATTCCCTCCACCGGCCGCCACTTCAACCTGCGCCAGACCAACTGGTACGACGGCCGCCGCGACATCACCGCCTCGACCAATGCCGCGCTGAGCTACCTGACCCGCCTGCACGACATGTTCAACGGCGACTGGCTGCTGGCCCTGGCCGCCTACAACGCCGGCGAAGGCACGGTGAGCCGCGCCATCGAGCGCAACCAGAAGCTCGGCCTGCCCACCGACTACTGGAACCTGCCGCTGCCCCAGGAGACTCAGAACTACGTGCCCAAGCTGCTGGCCCTGTCGCAGATCGTGCTGTCGCCGGAAGCCTACGGCGTGCGCCTCAACCCGATCGCCAACGAGCCCTACTTCGAGCAGGTGGCGAGCAAGCCAGGCCTGGATCTGGCCCGGGTGGCAGCCATGGTCGACATGGAAGAGGATGAGCTGGAGAGCCTCAACCCCGCCTTCAAGAAGGGCATCACCATGGATGGCCCGCAGCATCTCCTGGTGCCGATTGCCAAGGCCGAGCTGTTCAATGCCAACCTGGCACTGATGAAGCCGCAGGAAGTGGTGCGCTGGCAGGAATACCGGGTGCGCTCGGGCGACAATCTGCACAGCATCGCCAACCGCTACCACCTGACGGTGAACACCCTGAAGGACGTCAACCAGCTGCGCAGCAACAGCCTGCGCGTCGGCCAGGTCCTCAACATTCCCGCCCAGGGTGGCCGCGAGCCGGTAGAAGGCCTGCAGCAGGTGGCCAAGGCGCCGGCCAGCCAGCCGCAGCGCTACAAGGTTAAGAGCGGCGACAACCTCTGGCAGATCGCCAATGCCCACGGCGTTTCGCTCCAGGACCTGCAGCGCTGGAACGGCCTGAATGCCCGCAGCAAGCTGAGCCTGGGCCAGGTGCTGGATATCCGCGGTGGCAGCGGCGGCACCGGCAACTCGGTGGCCGCAGCGAAGAGCAATGCGCGGCAGAACGTGACCTACTACCGGGTCAAGAACGGCGATTCGATGTACCTGATCGCCCAGCGCTTCAAGGTCAACGTCAAGCATCTGCAGAGCTGGAACCCGCGCAGCGACAGCCGCGCGCTGAAGCCGGGGCAGACCCTGACCCTGTATCTCGACTGACAGAAGTCTCGCAATGAAAAGGCCGCCTCCGGGCGGCCTTTTCGTCAGCGCTTGCTCAATGCTTCCAGGCAGCGTCCGGTGAGCTGGGTGAAGCGCTGGAAGGCAACGAACTGCTCGTGCTTGAGCGCCCGCCCGGACACCCGGCTGTCGGCATACAGCACGCCGATCTCGCGGGTGCCGGCCAGCAGCGGGGCGATGAAGAACATGCCCTGGCCGAGCATCTGGCGCATCGGCAGGGTCACCAGCTCGGCCAGGTTGTAGCTGGCCGGCACCCCCATCCACAGAGCCTCACGGTTGCGCAGCGCGTAACTGAAGATATGCGGCTGCTCGGCCTGCTTGGCCGGCAGCTGGAAGTCCGTCAACCACTGCTCGGTGCCCTCGCCGACCGCACGCTTGGCGCGGAAGGCAGTCTGCCCATCGGCCAGCACGGTCAGCATCACCCGTTCCAGACCCGCGCCCTGGTGCAGGCCCTTGAGCAGGGTGTCGAGGATCAGGCCGACATCGCCCTTTTGGTTGACCATCATGCCCAGGTCCTGCAGCGCCTGCTGCAGCACCAGCAGGTTCGGCTGCAATAGGCGCGCCTTGCGCTCCTGCTGCTGCAGCTTGATCTGTTCCGGATCGGTGTTGGGAATCAGCTTGCACAGCTGGCTGGCGCCGAAGGTGGCCGCTACCTCGACCGCTTCCTGGGCGCTCTCCAGTACCTGCTTGAGCGCGTCCTCGGCACTGACCCCGGTGAACTCCGCCAGTTGCTCTACCAGCTTCTCCATCTCCGGCGAATCCCAGCCTTCCAGCGCCGCCTCGCTGATCTTCACGCCGAGGCTGATGGCGCGCACCGCTGGGTCGTGCTGGTTGCCGCTGCCGTGAGCGAAGGCGGCCAGCTCGCCCAGATTCCAGCTTTTCACCAGGCCTTGGGTGAGCTGGCGGAAGGTGAGGCCGAGCACCTGGCGTGTGGCATCGTCCATCTCCACGCCGGGCTGCTCCAGGGCGTCGGCCAGCTCGTCGGCCTGCTCGCCGCCGCAGGCCCAGAAGGCCAGCTCGCCGACCGTGTGCAGCAGCGCGGCGATAAATACTTCTTCCTGGTTCTTGGTCAGCACGTAGCCGGCGATGTTGCGCGCCTGCACGGCGGCGTGGAACGAGCGTGCCAGGAGCATCTGCAGCTGTTCGCGCGGCACTCGGGTGAGCAGGCTGTCGATCAGGCTGACCGACATGCCGATCAGGCGCACGTTGTCGAAGCCGATCAGCACGATGGCTCGCGAGATGGTGCGGATACTTTCCTGGGAAGGGTTGTAATAGACGCTGTTACCCACCCGCAACACCTTGGAAGTGAGCGACGCGTCGCGCAGCAGCACGTCGGCCAGTTGCTGTACCGAGGCCTTGTCGGCCTGCGACAGGCGATGCAGGTCCTGCACCACGGCGGCGAGAGCAGGCAATTCGGCCTGATTCAAACGGTCTATCCATGCCTGTAAGCCGACACTGCGTTCCACCAAGACAGCAACCTCTTTGCAATTTGTTTCAGTGTAATCAAATTGATGGCACATGCCCTGAAAAAGGCACTCTTTTTCCAGCGGATACAAGCTGTTACTGTACCGGCAAACAACCAGCCGGCCTGCCCTGCACAAATGGGCGATCATCGATCGCCAACAGCGGCGAAAAACCAGCCCTGCCCCCTACGCCGCAAGAAGCCCCATGGACCGGACCCCGCACCCGATGCGCTCCCTGATCTCACTGATCCTCGGCCTGACCATGAGCTTTCCCGCTTTCGCGACCATCAGCGAAAGCCATGGTTACGCCCAGTTCGGCATGCTCAAGTACCCGGCCAGCTTCACCCACTTCGACTGGGTCAACCCCGACGCGCCCAAGGGCGGCACGCTGCGGGTCATGGCCTATGGCACGTTCGACACCCTCAACCCTTATAGTTTCAAGGGAAGTAGCCCTTCGGCGGCGCCCAACTTCCTGCAGTACGGAGTCAGCGAATTCAACGAGCCGCTGATGGTGGGCACCGGCCCCTACGACCCGTCGGGCGACGAACCGGCCTCCAGCTACGGGCTGATAGCCAAGAGCGTCGAGTACAGCGAGGACCGCAGCTGGGTGGTGTTCAACCTGCGCGAGGAAGCCCGCTTCCATGACGGCCAGCCGATCACCGCGTTCGACGTCGCCTTCACCTACCGCACCCTGGTCAAGGACGGGCACCCGCAGTACCGCACCACCCTGCAGGAAGTGAAGCGGGTCGACATTCTCAACCGCCACCGCATCCGCTTCGTGTTCAAGCGCGCCGGCAATCCGCTGCTGATCCTGCGTCTCGGCGAGCTGCCGGTACTGGCCCAGCACTACTGGAAGCAACGCGACTTCAGGGCCACCAGCTTCGATGTGCCACTGGGCAGCGGCCCCTACCGAATCACCCAGGTGGAGCCGGGGCGGCGCCTGGTGTTCGAGCGGGTCAAGGACTGGTGGGGCGAGAAGCTCGCGGTCAACCGCGGCAAGTACAACTTCGACCGGGTCGAGGTGGAGTTCTACCGCGACAGCAATGTGGCCTTCGAGGCGTTCAAGGCCGGCGAGTTCGACTTCTACATCGAGCACCAGGCGAAGAACTGGGCCAACGCCTACCGCTTCCCCGCCATCGCCCGTGGCGACGTGATCCGCGCCGAGATTCCGCACCAGATTCCGACCCAGACCCAGGCGTTGTTCATGAACAGCCGCCGCGACACCTTCGCCGCGCGCAAGGTGCGCGAGGCCCTGGGCCTGATGTTCGACTTCGAGTGGACCAACCGCGCCCTGTTCAACAGCGCTTACAAGCGCAGCCCGAGCTACTACCCCAACAGCGAGTTCGCCGCCAGCGGCAAGCCCGAGGGTGGGGAGTGGCTGCTGCTATCACCCTATCGCAAGCAGCTGCCGGCCAAGCTGTTCACCCAGCCTTTCACCCTGCCCGCCACCGACGGTCGCGGCATTCCGCGTGAGACCCTGCGCAAGGCGCTGGGCCTGCTGGCCGAAGCCGGCTGGAAACCTTCCGGCCAGCATCTGGTCAACGCCAAGGGCGAGCGCTTGCGCTTCGAGATTCTGCTGGTCAACCCCAACCTGGAACGCATCCTCCAGCCCTACACCGAGAACCTGGCCAGCATCGGCATCCAGGCCGACCTGCGCACCGTGGACCGCGCCCAGTACAAGCAGCGCCTCGACCAGTTCGACTACGACATGATCCTCATGACCCTGCCGCAGAGCCTCAGTCCCGGCCTGGAACAATGGTTGTACTTCCACTCCAGCCAGGCCGGCGTGAAAGGCGGCAAGAACTACGCGGGCGTGCGCCACCCGGTGGTCGACACCCTGCTCGACAAGCTGCTAGCCGCCCAGACCCGCGAGGAACAGGTGGCCGCCACCAAGGCCCTGGACCGGGTTCTGCTCTGGCAGCACTACAGCATTCCCAACTGGTATATCAATCACCATCGCCTGGCGTACCGTAACCGGTTCGCCTTCGTCACCACCCCGCCCTACACCCTGGGGCTGCGGGCCTGGTGGCTGAAGCCCACGGAGACCGTTCGATGAGCCCTACCCTGCGCACCCTCGGCGCCGCGCTGCTGATGCTGGCCGGCGCGGCCCAGGCCGAACCGCGGCACGCCATCACCCTGTACGACGAGCCGCCCAAGTACCCGGCGGACTTCAAGCACTTCGAGTACGTCAACCCGGATGCGCCCAAGGGTGGCATCCTGCGCCAGCGCGACATCGGCGGCTTCGACAGCTTCAACCCCTTCATTCCCAAGGGCAACGCCGTAGGCGTCGGCCTGATCTACGACAGCCTGACCTACCACTCGCCGGACGAGCCCTTCACCGAGTACGGCCTGCTCGCCGAGAAGATCGACAAGGCCCCGGACAACAGCTACGTGCGCTTCATCCTCAATCCCAAGGCGCGCTTCCACGACGGCACCCCGGTGACCGCGGACGACGTGATCTTCACCTTCAACATCCTGCTGGAAAAAGGCGACCCCATGTACCGCCACTACTACGCGGACGTGGCACAGGTGGTGGCCGAGGACAAGCTGAAGGTGCGCTTCGACTTCAAGCACAAGGACAACCGCGAGCTGCCGCTGATCCTCGGCCAGATCCAGGTGTTGCCGAAGCACTGGTGGGCCAGCCGCGACTTCAGCAAGAGTAGCCTGGAGCCACCGCTGGGCAGCGGCCCCTACCAGATCGGCAAGGTCTCGCCGGGCAGCTCGGTGCGCTTCGAGCGGGTCAAGGACTGGTGGGCCAAGGACCTGCCGGTGAGCCGCGGCCTGTATAACTTCGACACCATCCAGATCGACTACTACCGCGACACCCAGGTGGCCCTGGAGGCCTTCAAGGCAGGCCAGTTCGACGTCAACCTGGAGTACTCGGCCAAGGACTGGAACACCGGCTACGACTGCCCGGCCCTGCGCGACGGCAAGTTCGCCATGCAGGCCATCCCCAATCACAACCCGGCCGGCATGCAGGGCTATGTGTTCAACCTGCGCCGGCCGATGTTCCAGGACCGCCGGGTACGCGAGGCGATCGCCCTACTGTTCGACTTCGAATGGGCCAACAAGCAGCTGTTCTATGGCGCCTACAAGCGCACCCACAGCTACTTCGAGAACTCCGAAATGGCCGCCACCGGCCTGCCCTCGGAGGCCGAGCTGAAGCTGCTGGAGCCGCTGCGCGACAAGCTGCCGCCGGAGGTCTTCACCCAGGAGTTCAAATCGCCGGTCAGCGATGGCAGCGGCATCATTCGCGAGCAGAGCCGCCGTGCCTTCCAGCTGCTCACCGAGGCCGGTTACCGCATCGAGAACGACCAGATGATCGGCCCGGACGGCAAGCAGCTGGTCTTCGAGTTCCTCAACTTCCAGCCCAACCTGGAGCGGGTGATCCTGCCCTTCAAGCGCAACCTGGCCGAGCTGGGCATCGACCTGCAGATCCGTCGGGTCGACACCTCGCAGTACATCAACCGCCTGCGCTCGCGCGACTTCGACATGACCTCGGCGATCTGGCCGCAGTCCAGCTCCCCGGGTAACGAGCAGCGCGAGTTCTGGCACTCCGCCAGCGCCGACAACCCCGGCAGCCGCAACCTGATGGGCCTGCGCGATCCGGCCATCGACCAGCTAGTTGAAGGGCTGATCCGTTCCGACTCGCGCAAATCGCTGATCACCCACGCCCGCGCCCTGGACCGCGCGCTGCTGTGGGGGCATTACGTGGTGCCCAACTACTACGTGGATACCTGGCGCGTGGCCTACTGGCAGCGTTTCGGCCGCCCGGCCGTGACGCCGCTGTATGACTACGGGCTGATGAGCTGGTGGCAGGAGAAACCACTCAACGCTCCGCAGTCGGCCCCCGCCGCAGAAACCGAGCAGGAAGCCGAGTAATGCTGGCCTATATATTCCGTCGCCTGCTGCTGATCATCCCCACCCTGCTGGGCATCCTGCTGATCAACTTCATCATCGTCCAGGCCGCTCCCGGTGGCCCGGTGGAGCAGATGATTGCCAAGCTGGAAGGCTTCGATGCCGCCTCCGGCGGTGCCACCGCGCGGGTTTCCGGCGGTGGCGGCGAAGTCGCCGTGGCCGGCTCCAACTACCGCGGCGGCCAGGGTCTGGACCCGGAGCTGGTGGCCGAGATCGAGAAGATGTACGGCTTCGACAAGTCCGCCCCCGAACGCTTCTGGCTGATGATCAGCAACTACGCCCAGTTGGACTTCGGCGAGAGCTTCTTCCGCGATGCCACGGTGATTGAGCTGATTCTGGAGAAGATGCCGGTCTCCATTTCCCTCGGCCTGTGGGGCACGCTGATCACCTACCTGATCTCCATTCCGTTGGGCATCGCCAAGGCTACCCGCCACGGCAGCGCCTTCGATGTCTGGACCAGCTCGGCGATCATCATCGGCTACGCCATCCCCGCCTTCCTCTTCGCCATCCTGCTGATCGTGCTGTTCGCCGGCGGCAGCTACTGGGACTGGTTCCCCTTGCGCGGGCTGACCTCGGGCAACTTCGACGAACTCAGCCTGGGCGGCAAGATCCTCGACTACTTCTGGCACCTGGCCCTGCCGGTGACGGCACTGGTGATCGGCAACTTCGCCACCCTCACCCTGCTGACCAAGAACAGCTTCCTCGACGAGATCGGCAAGCAGTATGTGACCACCGCCCGCGCCAAAGGCCTGACCGACAGCCGCGTTCTCTACGGTCACGTGTTCCGCAACGCCATGCTGATCGTGGTGGCCGGCTTCCCGGCAGCGGTGCTGGGCATCTTCTTCGCCGGCTCGATGCTGATCGAGGTGATCTTCTCCCTCGACGGCCTCGGCCTGCTGGGCTTCGAATCCATCGTCAACCGTGACTACCCGGTGGTGTTCGGCACCCTGTTCATCTTTTCCCTGTTCGGCCTGGTGGCCAAGCTGGTGAGCGACCTGATGTACACCCTGATCGACCCACGCATCGACTTCGAAAGCCGGGAGAACTGAGAATGGCGCTCTCCCCCCTCAATCAACGCCGCCTCGCGCTGTTCAAGTCCCACAAGCGTGGCTGGTGGTCGCTGTGGCTGTTCCTCATCCTGTTTGTGCTCAGCCTGGGCGCCGAGCTGATCGCCAACGACAAGCCGCTGGCGGTGCGCTATGACGGCGAGTGGTACTTCCCGTTGGTCAAGCGCTACGCGGAAACCACCTTCGGCGGCGAGTTCCCGCTGCAGGCCAACTACAAGAGCCCCTACATCCAGGAACTGATCGAGGCGAAGGATGGCTGGATGCTCTGGCCGCCGATCCCCTTCAGCTACTCCAGCATCAACTACGAACTGCAGGTGCCGGCGCCCGCACCGCCCTCGGCGCAGAACTGGCTGGGCACCGATGACCAGGGCCGCGACGTGCTTGCCCGGGTGATCTACGGCTTCCGCGTGTCGGTACTGTTCGCCCTGGCGCTGACCCTGGCCAGTTCGGTGATCGGTGTGTTCGCCGGCGCCCTGCAGGGCTACTACGGCGGCTGGGTAGACCTGGCCGGCCAGCGTTTCCTGGAAGTCTGGTCCGGCCTGCCGGTGCTCTACCTGCTGATCATCCTGGCCAGCTTCGTCCAGCCAAACTTCTGGTGGCTGCTGGGCATCATGCTGCTGTTCTCCTGGATGAGCCTGGTCGATGTGGTGCGCGCCGAGTTCCTCCGCGGCCGCAACCTGGAATATGTGCGCGCGGCTCGCGCGCTGGGCATGGGCAATGGCGGAATCATGTTCCACCACATCCTGCCCAATGCCATGGTCTCGACCATGACCTATATGCCCTTCATCCTCACCGGCGCCATCGGCACCCTGACCTCGCTGGACTTCCTTGGCTTCGGCCTGCCCGCCGGCGAGCCCTCGCTGGGTGAACTGGTGGCCCAGGGCAAGGCCAACCTGCAGGCACCCTGGCTGGGCATCAGCGCCTTCGCCGTGCTGGCCGTGATGCTCAGCCTGCTGGTGTTCATCGGCGAAGCCGCCCGCGATGCCTTCGACCCGAGGAAATGAGATGACCGATTCGAACAACCTCATCGAAGTGCGCGACCTGGCCGTCGAGTTCGTCACCGGCAGCAAGGCCGTACGCGTGATCGACGGAGTCAGCTTCGATATCCGCAAGGGCGAGACCCTGGCCCTGGTCGGCGAGAGCGGCTCGGGCAAGTCGGTCACCGCCCACTCCATCCTGCGTCTGCTGCCCTACCCGCTGGCCCGCCATCCGGCCGGCAGCATCCAGTACGGCGGCCAGGATCTGCTCAAACTGGCCCCGGACAAGCTGCGTGGTATCCGCGGCAACCGCATCGCCATGGTGTTCCAGGAGCCGATGACCTCGCTCAACCCGCTGCACAGCATTGGCAAGCAGATCGGCGAGGTGCTGGCCTGGCACAAGGGCCTGACCGGAGAGGCCGCTCAGGCGAGGATCATCGAGCTGCTCGAGCTGGTCGGCATCACCGAGCCCGCCAAGCGCCTCAAGGCCTATCCGCACGAGCTGTCCGGCGGCCAGCGTCAGCGGGTGATGATCGCCATGGCCCTGGCCAACGAGCCGGAGCTGCTGATCGCCGACGAGCCGACCACCGCACTGGACGTCACCGTGCAGCTGAAGATCCTCGATCTGCTCAAGGAATTGCAGGCACGCCTGGGCATGGCCCTGCTGCTGATCACCCACGATCTCAACCTGGTGCGACGAATCGCCCACCGCGTATGTGTCATGCAGCGCGGTTGCATCGTCGAACAGGCGTCGTGTGACGAATTGTTCCGCGCTCCGCAGCATCCCTACACCCGGGAACTGCTCGGCGCCGAGCCCAGCGGCGCACCGGCGGCCAACCCCGCCGGCGCCCCGCTACTGGAAGTGGACGACCTGCGCGTGTGGTTCCCGATCAAGAAAGGGTTGCTGCGGCGCACGGTGGACCACGTGAAGGCGGTGGACGGTATCGACTTCAGCCTGCTGCAGGGCCAGACCCTGGGCATCGTGGGCGAGAGCGGTTCCGGCAAGTCCACCCTCGGCATGGCGATCCTGCGGCTGCTCAGCAGCCAGGGCGCCATCCGTTTCCAGGGCCAGGCGCTGGACGGGTTGTCGCAACAGGCCGTGAGGCCGCTGCGGCGGCAGATGCAGGTGGTCTTCCAGGACCCCTTCGGCAGTCTCAGCCCACGCATGTGCGTGAGCCAGATCGTCGGCGAGGGCCTGCGCATCCACGGCATGGGCAGCGAAGCGGAGCAGGAGCAGGCCGTTATCGACGCGCTCAAGGAGGTAGGGCTGGATCCGGAGACCCGGTTCCGCTATCCCCATGAGTTTTCCGGCGGGCAACGGCAGCGGATTGCCATTGCCCGGGCACTGGTGTTGAAACCGGCGCTGATACTGCTGGACGAGCCCACCTCGGCGCTCGACCGCACGGTACAGCGCCAGGTGGTGGAACTCCTGCGCTCGTTGCAGGCCAAGTACAACCTGACGTACCTGTTCATCAGCCATGACCTGGCGGTGGTCAGGGCCCTGAGCCACCAACTGATGGTTGTTAAACAGGGCAAGGTGGTTGAACAGGGGCCGGCCGAGCAGGTATTCGCCGCGCCACAGCACCCTTATACCCAGCAGTTGCTGGAGGCCGCGTTCATGGCTCCTGCAACCGCCGACTAACTGAAAGAGGAATGACGCACATGGGTTTTCTCGCCGGTAAGCGCGTACTGATCGTTGGCGTGGCCAGCAAACTGTCGATCGCCTCGGGCATCGCCGCCGCCATGCACCGCGAGGGCGCCGAGCTCGCCTTCACCTACCAGAACGACAAGCTCAAGGGCCGCGTCGAAGAGTTCGCCGCCGGCTGGGGCTCCAACCCCGAGCTGTGCTTCCCCTGCGACGTGGCCAATGACGAGGAGATCGCCAAGGTCTTCGAGGAGCTGAGCAAGAAGTGGGACGGCCTGGACTGCATCGTCCACTCCGTCGGCTTCGCCCCGGGCGACCAGCTGGATGGCGATTTCACCGCCGTCACCACCCGCGAAGGCTTCCGCATCGCCCACGACATCAGCGCCTACAGCCTAGTGGCCCTGGCCAAAGCCGGTCGCGAGCTGATGCAGGGCCGCAACGGCAGCATCCTCACCCTCTCCTATCTGGGCGCCGAGCGCACCATGCCCAACTACAACGTGATGGGCATGGCCAAGGCCAGCCTGGAGGCCGGTGTACGCTACCTGGCCGGCAGCCTCGGCCCGGAAGGCACCCGCGTCAACGCCATCTCCGCCGGCCCGATCCGCACCCTGGCCGCCAGCGGCATCAAGAGCTTCCGCAAGATGCTCGCCGCCAACGAGAAGCAGACCCCGCTGCGCCGCAACGTGACCATCGAAGAAGTCGGCAATGCCGGCGCCTTCCTCTGCTCCGACCTGGCCTCGGGCATCAGTGGCGAAATCCTCTACGTCGACGGCGGCTTCAACACCACCGCGATGGGCGCCATCGAAGACTGACGCAGTAGCCGGAAACGAAAAAGGCCGCTTTTCAGCGGCCTTTTTCTTGGGCGTCTCCCGCCACGAGGGCGGGAGATCGTGCGACTCAGAAGCGCTCGATATCGGCCTCTGCCTGCAGCTGCTGGCGATAGGCGGCGAAGTCCTGCTGGCCGGTACGCGAGGCCAGGAAGCGACGGTAGCTGACCTTCTCTTCCTCACTCAGCTCGGCCTTGGCCTGGCCGACGCCGTCGAGGCGCAGCACCACATAGTCGCCGTTGCTCAGGCTGACGCCGGCATAGGTCGGCTTGCCATCTTCACCCGGCTTGGCCATGCGGAACAGCGCCTGCAGCACAACCGGCTCGACGCCTTCCTGGCTGCGGGTAGCGGCCTGCACCACTTTCCAGTCCTTGCCCGCATCCTCGCCCTTGCGCAGATCGGCCATCAGCGCCTCGCCGCTGGCCTTGGCCGCTTCACCGGCCTTCTTGCGCGCCAGGGTGTCACGAATACCGGTAGTGACTTCCTCCAGCGGCAGCTTCGCCGGTTTCTTGTGCTCCTTCACGCGCACCACGACCACGGTGTCCGGATCCAGCTCGATCGCGCTACTGCTGCGGCCGTCTTCCAGCACTTCCGGGCTGAAGGCAGCCTGCACCACCTGACGATTGGCGGCGATACCCTCGCCACCCTCGCGACCGAAGGCACCGCTGGTCTGCACCTGCAGCTTCAGCTCTTCTGCCGGCTGGGACAGGTCGGAGGCTTCATAGCTAGCCTCTTCCAGTTCCTTGGCCACCTCGACGAAGCGCTGTTCGACCTGCTGCGCCTTGACGTCGCGCTCCAGCTTGTCCTTCAGGCTGGCGAAGCTCGGCACCTCGGGTGCCTGCACGTCCAGCAGCTTGACCAGGTGCCAGCCGAATGCGCTGCGCACCGGCGCGGACACTTCGTCCTTCTTCAGCGCGTACAGCGCCTTCTCGAACTCGGGGTCATACACGCCCGGACCGGCGAAGCCCAGATCGCCGCCGTTGCTGGCGGAGCCCGGGTCCTGGGAGACTTCCTTGGCCAGCTTGGCGAAGTCCTCGCCCTGCTTCAGGCGTGCGGCCACTTCGTCGAGCTTGGCCTTGGCCTGTTCATCGCTGAGCTTGTCGTTCACCTCCAACAGGATGTGCGCGCCGCGACGCTGCTCGGCCAAGTTGGCGATTTCTTTCTTGTAGAGTTCCTGCAGCTCTTCGTCGCTAGCCTTGGCCTCGGCGAAGAAACGCTCTTTCTTCAGCTCGACGTACTCGACCACGACCTGTTCGGTGCTCATGAACTGGTCGGCGTGCTCGTCGTAGTAAGCCTTGATCTCCTCATCCTTCAGCTCGACGGCCTTGGCATCGGCAGCGATGGTCTGAGTGGCGAAGTCGCGGGTCTGCTTGTCCAGACGCACGAAGGCCTGCAGCTCGGCGTCGGTAACGAAGTTGCTGGCGGCCAGGGTGGCCTGCAGCTGGCTGACCAGTACGTCCTGGCGCAGGCGCTCGCGGAACTGCATGCGACTCATGCCCTGCTGCTGCAGGATCTGGTCGAAGCGTGCCGAATCGAACTTGCCCTCGACCTGGAAGGCCGGGGTCTGCAGGATCAGTTGATCCAGCGAAGTATCGGAGAAGCCCATGCCGGCTTCCTTGGCGCCCTGCAGCAGCAGGGTACGATCGATCAGGTTGTCGAGGGCGGCCTTGCGCAGCAGGTTGTCGTCCAGCAGCGAGGCGTCGAAGTCCTTGCCGAATTGCTGGATCAGCTGGCGACGCTGCATTTCCACCGCTGCGTTGAGGCTGTCCAGGCTGATCTCTTCGCCATTGACCTCGGCGGCATTGCGGCTGTTACTGGTGGACTGGAGGATGGCCTCGAAGCCGGTGAACGCCATCAACATGACGATCAGACCGACGATGGTCTTGGCGATCCAGCCCTGGGAATTGTCCCTGATGTTCTGCAGCATGCTTCCCCCGAAACGGCTGCACTGAACGAACAGCGAATGCAGCGCGGGTGTTGAATCCGGATAAAAGAAAGGCGCATCCGAGGATGCGCCTTCTCATAACTGATGGAGCGGATGGGATTCCGCTCCGCACCGAACCGGGCTGACCCGGTGCGGCGGGGCAAAGCCCAGAGAGACGCTTAGTTGACGGCGTCTTTCAGAGCTTTACCAGCTTTGAAGCCAGGGATCTTGGCAGCGGCGATCTTGATCGGCTTGCCAGTCTGCGGGTTGCGGCCGGTACGGGCAGCGCGTTCTTTGACAGCGAAAGTACCGAAGCCAACCAGCACCACGGAATCACCAGCCTTCAGAGCGCCAGTGACGGATTCGATCACTGCGTCCAGCGCGCGGCCAGCAACAGCTTTCGGGATATCAGCGGATGCGGCGATGGCATCAATCAGTTCCGACTTGTTCACTCTTAAGTCCCCTTATTTCTGTTGAGTTGTTTCTTAGTTGTTTGGTGTAAGCAAAGCGGGTGCTGAAGGGCCTGCCGACACAATAGGAGCCGCTTTATAACAAGGGCTCGAAAATAGTGTCAAGGAAGCCTTCGGCCTAATGCGTGCTGATTCGCTCCTTGGAATCAGTCTCGCGCGTATCATCCGTTGCAACCATCTCGGGAGCCGCATCGGGCAAGGGCTCCGGGGCGTATTGCAGCGCAATTTGCAGGACCTCGTCAATCCATTTAACCGGCTTAATGGTCAGGTCTTGCTTAATATTTTCCGGAATTTCCTTGAGATCACGAACATTCTCTTCCGGAATGATCACGGTCTTGATTCCACCCCGGTGGGCGGCCAGTAATTTCTCCTTGAGACCACCAATGGCCAGCACCTGACCACGCAGGGTGATCTCGCCGGTCATGGCCACGTCGGCGCGCACCGGGATCTGTGTCAAGGCCGAAACCAGAGCCGTGCACAGACCGATACCGGCACTGGGGCCATCCTTCGGCGTGGCGCCTTCCGGCATGTGGATGTGCACGTCGCGCTTCTCATGGAAGTCCAGGGGAATGCCCAGGCTCTTGGCCCGGCTGCGCACCACGGTCAGCGCGGCGGTCATGGACTCGGCCATCACGTCGCCCAGCGAGCCGGTCTTGATCAGCTGGCCCTTGCCCGGAACCACGGCGGTTTCGATGGTCAGCAACTCGCCACCAACCTGGGTCCAGGCCAGGCCCGTGACCTGGCCGATCTGGTCCTGCTGTTCGGCCAGGCCATGACGGTAGCGGCGCACGCCGAGGAAGTGCTCCAGCGAGTCCGGCGTCACCAGTACCTTGATGCGCTTCTCCTTGGCGTGTTCCTTGACCGCCTTGCGGCAGACCTTGGAAATCTGCCGCTCCAGGCTGCGTACGCCCGCCTCGCGGGTGTAGTAACGAATGATGTCGCGGATCGCGGCATCCTCGAACTCCAGCTCGCCCTTCTTCAGACCATTGGCCAAAACCTGCTTGGGCGTCAGGTACTTGATGGCGATATTGACCTTCTCGTCCTCGGTGTAGCCCGGCAGACGAATCACCTCCATGCGGTCCAGCAGCGGACCGGGGATGTTCATGGAGTTGGCGGTGCAGATGAACATCACGTCGGAGAGGTCGTAATCGACCTCCAGATAGTGGTCATTGAAGTTGTGGTTCTGCTCCGGATCCAGCACCTCGAGCAGCGCCGAGGCCGGATCGCCACGCATGTCGCTACCCATCTTGTCGATCTCGTCGAGCAGGAACAGCGGATTGCGCACGCCGACCTTGGTCAGCTTCTGGATCAGCCGACCGGGCATGGAGCCAATGTAAGTACGGCGGTGACCGCGAATCTCGGCCTCGTCACGCACGCCACCCAGGGCCATGCGCACGAACTTGCGATTGGTGGCACGCGCGATGGACTCGGCCAGCGAGGTCTTGCCCACGCCGGGAGGACCGACCAGACAGAGCACCGGCCCCTTGAGCTTCTTCACCCGCTTCTGCACGGCGAGGTACTCGAGGATGCGCTCTTTCACTTCTTCCAGGCCAAAGTGATCGGCCTCGAGGATGTCCTCGGCCTTGCTCAGATCGAGGCGCACCTTGCTCTCGGCCTTCCACGGCACGTTGGTCAGCCAGTCGATGTAGGAGCGCACCACGGTGGCCTCCGCCGACATCGGCGACATCTGCTTGAGCTTGTTCAGCTCGGCATTGGCCTTGGTCAGCGCCTCTTTGGTAAGACCGGCGTTATCGATGCGCTTCTTCAGCTCGTCGATCTCGTTGTGGCCTTCGTCGATGTCGCCCAGCTCCTTCTGAATGGCCTTCATCTGCTCATTCAGGTAGTACTCGCGCTGGCTGCGCTCCATCTGCTTCTTGACCCGGCCACGGATGCGCTTCTCGACCTGCAGCAGATCGATCTCGGCATCCAGCAGCGCCAGCACATGCTCGACGCGCTCGGCCAGACTGGTGATCTCGAGGATTTCCTGCTTCTGCTCGATCTTCAGCACCATGTGCGCGGCCATGGTGTCGACCAGGCGCGCCGGATCATCGATGCTGTTCAGCGACGACAGCACCTCGGCCGGCACTTTCTTGCCCAGCTGTACGTACTGTTCGAACTGGCTGAGCAGGCTGCGGGTAAAGACTTCCGACTCGCGCTCGGCTGCTTCGCTCTCGTCGAGCAGCTGCACTTCGGCACGGCAGTGGCCATCCACCTCGATGAACTTTTGCACGGAGCCGCGCTGCTCGCCCTCGACCAGCACCTTGACCGTGCCATCCGGCAACTTGAGCAGCTGCAGCACGGAGGCCACGGTGCCCATGCGGTACAGCGCATCTTCGCCCGGATCATCGTCTGCCGGGTTGCGCTGCGCCAGCAGGAGGATCTGCTTGTCGCCGGCCATGGCGGCCTCCAGGGCCTCGATGGACTTCTCGCGACCGACGAACAGCGGGATGACCATGTGTGGATAAACCACGACATCACGCAGCGGCAAGAGAGGCAATTCGATGGTTGTCTTCATGATTTCAGCTCTACGGCGGCCATTCGGCCGTAATCGGACGGGAGTACCCTTGACCCTAAGATGGGGCCGCCCCTGGGAAAAAACAAGCGAGAAAGGCGGAAAAGCAAAGGGCCCCGCAGGGCCCCTTGTTTCAACGGTTTACAGACGTCAGGCGTCCGGCGCGGCCTTGGCCGGCGGCTCGCTGTTCTCGTAGATCAGCAACGGCTTGGAGCTGCCTTCGATCACGCTCTCGTCGATCACCACCTTGCTGACATCGCTCTGCGAGGGAATCTCGTACATGGTGTCGAGCAACACGCCTTCGAGGATCGAACGCAGGCCACGAGCACCGGTCTTGCGCTCCAGCGCACGGTGGGCCACGGCCTTCAGCGCGTCGGCACGGAACTCCAGATCTACGCCTTCCATCTCGAACAGCTTGGCGTACTGCTTGGTCAGGGCGTTCTTCGGCTCGGTGAGGATCTGCATCAGCGCCGCCTCGTCCAGCTCGTCGAGAGTGGCGATGACCGGCAGACGACCGACGAATTCCGGAATAAGGCCGAATTTCACCAGATCATCCGGCTCGACCTCACGCAGCGCCTCGCCGACTTTCTTGCCCAGGTCCGGACTGCGCACTTCGGCGTTGAAGCCGATGCCACCCTTGGTGGAGCGGGCCTGAATGACCTTCTCCAGGCCGGCGAATGCACCACCGCAGATGAACAGGATGTTGCGCGTATCGACCTGCAGGAACTCCTGCTGCGGGTGCTTGCGGCCACCCTGGGGCGGAACCGAGGCGACAGTGCCCTCGATCAGCTTGAGCAGCGCCTGCTGCACGCCCTCGCCCGAGACGTCGCGGGTGATGGACGGATTGTCCGATTTACGCGAAATCTTGTCGATTTCGTCGATGTAGACGATGCCCATCTGGGCCTTCTCTACGTCGTAATCGCACTTCTGCAGCAGCTTCTGGATGATGTTCTCGACGTCCTCACCCACATAACCAGCTTCGGTCAGGGTGGTGGCATCGGCGATGGTGAACGGCACGTTGAGCAGACGAGCCAGCGTCTCGGCCAGCAGGGTCTTGCCGGAGCCGGTCGGGCCGATCAGCAGGATGTTGCTCTTACCCAGCTCGACATCGTCTTTCTTGTCGCGCTGGTTCAGACGCTTGTAATGGTTGTACACCGCGACGGAAAGCACCTTCTTGGCACGTTCCTGACCGATCACATACTGATCGAGGATGGCGCTGATTTCCTTGGGCGCGGGCAACTTGTGCGCGCTGCTCTCGGCCTGGGCTTCCTGCACCTCCTCGCGGATGATGTCATTGCACAGGTCGACGCACTCGTCGCAGATAAAGACGGAGGGACCGGCGATCAGCTTGCGCACTTCGTGCTGGCTTTTGCCGCAGAAGGAGCAGTAGAGCAGCTTGCCGTTGTCCTCGCCGTTGCGGGTGTCAGTCATTCGATCGATCCAATACGGTAGGCATGAAACACAAGATGAAGGCAATTGCAGGCATTTTCAACCCTGCAGGACGGCCGGATAACCCGGCCGTTGCGCTGAAACACCGAATCAGACAGCCAGCTGACGCTTGTTCAGAACCTGATCGATGAGGCCATATTTGACCGCTTCGTCGCCGCTCATGAAGTTGTCGCGGTCGGTGTCCTTGGCGATCACGTCGATCGGCTGTTTGCAGTGGTCGGCCAGGATCTTGTTCAGGCGCTCGCGGATGGTGAGGATTTCACGGGCGTGGATCTCGATATCCGAGGCCTGACCCTGGAAGCCACCCAGCGGCTGATGAATCATCATGCGCGAGTGCGGCAGGCAGTAACGCTTGCCGGCGGCACCGCCAGCCAGCAGCAGCGCGCCCATACTGCAGGCCTGACCAATGCAAATGGTGGACACGTCGGGCTTGATGAACTGCATGGTGTCGTAGATCGACATGCCGGCGGTCACCGAACCGCCCGGCGAGTTGATGTACAGGTGGATGTCCTTGTCCGGGTTCTCGGCTTCGAGGAACAGTAACTGGGCCACAACCAGGTTGGCCATGTAGTCCTCGACCTGGCCGACCATGAAGATCACTCGCTCCTTCAGCAGGCGCGAATAGATGTCGTAGGCGCGTTCGCCACGGGCGGACTGCTCGATCACCATCGGCACGAGGCCGCCGGCGGCTTGGATGTCAGGCATTGTGTTCATGAAAGAGTTGTGCGACATGTCTAGCGATCTCTCCCTAATAGTCATGTCTCTAAAGACGCATAAGCCAGCGCGAAGGCTGGCTTATGGTTGTGCTCGAACGAGGCGAGGGATCAGGCTGCTTGCGGGGCTTCCGCCGGCTTGACCGCTTCTTCGTAGGAGACCGCTTTATCGGTCACGCTGGCCTTCTGCAGGACAGTATCTACAACTTGTTCTTCCAGTACAACCGAACGCACTTCGTTCAGCTGCTGGTCGTTCTTGTAGTACCAGGCCACGACCTGCTGCGGCTCCTGATAAGCGGATGCCATTTCCTCGATCAGCTCGCGAACGCGGGCTTCGTCGGCCTTCAGCTCGCCCTGCTTGACCACTTCGGCGACGATCAGACCCAGCACCACACGGCGCTTGGCCTGCTCTTCGAACAGCTCGGCCGGCAGCTGGTCAGGCTTGATGTTGCCACCGAACTGCTGAACGGCCTGCACGCGCAGACGGTTCACTTCGTTGCCGATCAGGGACTTGGGCACTTCAACCGGGTTGGCAGCCAGCAGGCCTTCCATTACCTGGTTCTTCACCTTGGACTTGATGGCCTGGCGCAGCTCGCGATCCATGTTCTTGCGGACTTCGGCGCGGAAGCCTTCCAGACCGCCTTCCTTGACACCGAACAGGGCGAAGAAGTCGTCGTTCAGTTCCGGCAGTTGCGGAGCGGAAACGCTGTTGACGGTCACGGTGAACTCGGCGGTCTTACCGGCCAGGTCCAGGTTCTGGTAGTCAGCCGGGAAGGTCGGACTGATCACGCGCTCTTCGCCAGCCTTGACGCCGACCAGGGCGTCTTCGAAGCCCGGGATCATGCGGCCGGAGCCCAGCACCAGCGGGGTGCCCTTGGCGCTGCCGCCGGCGAAAGCTTCGCCGTCGATCTTGCCAACGAAGTCGATGTTCAGCTGGTCGCCATTCTCGGCGGCGCGCTCAACGGCTTCGAAGCGGGTGTTCTGCTTGCGCAGGATTTCCAGCATGTTGTCGACGTCGGCGTCGTTCACTTCGGCCTGCAGGCGCTCGACGGTGATGCCATCGAAGCCGGCCAGCTTGATTTCCGGGAACACTTCGAAAGTGGCGACGTACTCGAGGTCCTTGCCCTTCTCGAAGGTCTTCGGCTCGACGGACGGAGCACCAGCCGGGTTCAGCTTCTGCTCGACGATGGCTTCATAGAAGGTGGCCTGGATCAGGTCGCCCAGAGCTTCCTGACGAGCGGAGTCTTCGTAGCGCTGACGGATGACGTTCATCGGCACTTTGCCGGGACGGAAACCAGCCACCTTGGCACGACGGGCAGTCTGTTGCAGACGCTTGGTCACTTCGGTCTCGATGCGCTCGGCAGGCACGCCGATGGTCATGCGGCGCTCAAGAGCGGAGGTGCTTTCAACAGAAACTTGCATGGATATTCCTCGTTGCACAGACATAAGCCGGCGTTCCGGCCCCAGAATCGAAAGGCAAGCATTCTAGTGGCTCGAATAGCAGAAGTCACCTGCACAAAACGAGCAAGAAACGGCGGGATATATAAGGAGGGATTACAAAGAAAAGATGGTGCGGACGGAGAGACTCGAACTCTCACACCTTGCGGCGCCAGAACCTAAATCTGGTGTGTCTACCAATTTCACCACGTCCGCGTGGTAACACTTGAAACGAAAACGCCAGGCTTTTGGCCTGGCGCTTTCTCGAATATGGGGTGGACGATGGGAATCGAACCCACGACACCAGGAGCCACAATCCTGTGCTCTACCAACTGAGCTACGCCCACCATATTGCAGTGCTTGTGCCTGATTCGCCAATGGCGCACCCGGCAGGACTCGAACCTGCGACCATCCGCTTAGAAGGCGGATGCTCTATCCAGCTGAGCTACGGGCGCTTAATCATCTGCGGAACAGACTTCTAAGCTACAGCTCCAACCGCTTCCGGTCGTTGCCATCTTACCCAGCGGCTGGCTGTGCTCGACAAGCGGGGCGAATCTTATAGAGGCGATCCGGGGGCGTCAACACGAAGATGAAAAAATTCCTGCTGGATAAAGGAGTTACAGGAAAGCACGACGCATGCGCCTTTGCCCCACCGGCCGCCCATGCGAGAATGCGCGACCTTTTTTTCCACCCTCCCCTATGGTTAAGCAAGCGTCATGACCGCAAAACTGATCGACGGCAAAACCATCGCCGCCAACCTCCGCAAGGACATCGCCAAACGCGTCGCCGAGCGCCGCCAGCAGGGCCTGCGCGCGCCCGGCCTGGCCGTGATCCTGGTCGGCAGCGACCCTGCCTCCCAGGTCTATGTGTCGCACAAGCGCAAGGACTGTGAGGAAGTCGGCTTCGTCTCCGTGGCCCATGACCTGCCTGCCACCACCACCCAGGGCGAGCTGCTGGGTCTGATCGACCAGCTCAACCGCGACAGCGCTATCGACGGCATTCTGGTGCAGCTGCCCCTGCCCGCCCATCTGGATGCCTCGCAGCTGCTCGAACGCATCAACCCGGACAAGGACGTTGACGGCTTCCACCCGTTCAACGTCGGCCGCCTGTCCCAGCGCATGCCGCTGCTGCGTTCGTGCACACCGAAAGGGATCATGACCCTGCTGGCGAGCACCGGCGTCGATCTGCACGGCCAGCATGCCGTGGTCGTCGGCGCCTCCAATATCGTCGGCCGCCCGATGGCCCTCGAGCTGCTGCTGGCCGGCTGCACCGTCACCGTCACCCACCGCTTCACCAAGGACCTTGCCGGCCATGTGGCCCAGGCCGATATCGTGGTCGCGGCCGCCGGCAAGACCGGCCTGGTCAAGGGTGAGTGGATCAAGCCAGGCGCCATCGTCATCGATGTCGGCATCAATCGTCAGGACGACGGCAAGCTGGTCGGCGACGTGGAATACGACGTGGCCGCCGAGCGCGCCGGCTGGATCACCCCGGTGCCGGGCGGCGTCGGCCCGATGACCCGCGCCTGTCTACTGGAGAACACCCTCTACGCGGCCGATCACCTGCACGCGTAAGTCGCTCCGACAATGAAAAACGGCGCCCGAAGGCGCCATTTTCGTTTCCACCGCGGCTCTTACTGGGACTTCTGCCAGGACTTCACCAGCTCGTCGTAGCTTACGGTCTCGCCTTTCGGCTTCTCGTTGTCCAGCTTCGGCTTGGGCGCGCCCGGCTGATCCAGCCAGTATTGCGGGTCCTTCTCCTCGTTGAGTTTCGGACCGCAATCACCCTGCACGCCAGAGCGCTCGATGCGCGCCATCATGCTGTCCTGGGCCGCGGCTAGGCCATCCAGGGCCTCCTGCGGGGTCTTGTCGCCACTCGCCGCCTCGGCGATGAATTGCCACCACAGCTGGGCCAGGCGCGGGTAGTCCGGCACGTTGGTGCCGGTGGGGGTCCACTGCACCCGGGCAGGGCTGCGGTAGAACTCCACCAGACCGCCGAGCTTGGGCGCCGCGTCGGTCATAGCCTGGGAGTTGATGTCCGACTCACGAATCGGCGTCAGGCCGACCAGGGTCTTCTTCAGCGAAACGGTCTTGGCGGTGACGAACTGGGCGTACAGCCAGGCCGCCAGGCGCTGCTTCTCCGGAGTCGACTTAAGGAAGGTCCAGGAGCCGGCGTCCTGATAGCCGAGCTTCATGCCCTCCTCCCAGTACGGCCCCTTGGGCGACGGCGCCATGCGCCATTTCGGCGTGCCGTCCTCGTTGACTACGGCCAAACCCGGCTTGGTCATGTCCGCGGTGAAGGCGGTGTACCAGAAGATCTGCTGGGCGATGTTGCCCTGGGCAGGCACCGGGCCGGCCTCGGAGAATGTCATGCCCTGGGCTTCCGGCGGCGCGTATTGGCGCATCCAGTCGACGTACTTGGTGGTGGCGTAGACCGCCGCCGGGCCGTTGGTGTCGCCACCGCGGGCGACGCTGGAGCCCACCGGGCGGCAGCCTTCGACGCGGATGCCCCATTCGTCCACCGGCACGCCGTTGGGCAGGCCCTTGTCGCCGCCGCCGGCCATGGAGAACCAGGCGTCGGTGAAGCGCCAGCCCAGCGACGGGTCTTTCTTGCCGTAGTCCATGTGGCCATAGACACGCTTCCCGTCGATTTCCTTGACGTGCTCGGTGAAGAACTGGGCGATGTCCTCATAGGCCGACCAGTTGACCGGCACACCCAGCTCGTAGCCGTAGATCTCCTTGAACTTGGCCTTCAGCTCCGGCTTCTCGAACCAGTCGGCGCGGAACCAGTAGAGGTTGGCGAATTGCTGGTCGGGCAGTTGGTAGAGCTTCTTGTCCGGCCCGGTGGTGAAGGAAATGCCGATGAAGTCGTTGAGGTCCAAGGTTGGCGAGGTGAAGTCCTTGCCCTCGTTGGCCATCATGTCGCTGATCGCCACGGCCTTGCCGTAGCGGAAGTGGGTGCCGATCAGGTCCGAGTCGTTGACCCAGCCGTCGTAGATGTTCTTGCCGGACTGCATCTGGGTCTGCAGCTTCTCCACCACGTCGCCTTCCTGCATCAGGTCGTGGGTGAGCTTGATCCCGGTGATCTCGCTGAAGGCCTTGGCCAGCACCTTGGACTCGTATTCATGGGTGGCGATGGTCTCGGAGGCGACATTGATCTCCATGCCGCGGAACGGCTCGGCCGCCTTGATGAACCACTTCAGCTCGGCGAGCTGCTGCTCCTTGGTCAGGGTGGACGGCGAGAACTCGCTGTCGATCCATTTCTTCGCCGCCTCTTCATAGGCATCCGCCCAGGCCGCGCCGCTCAATCCGGACAACGTCAGCAGGGCCGCCAGCGCCATGCTATGTCGGGTCTTGTAATTGTTGTCGAACATAGACTCCTCCTTGCTTGAATAGAAAAGCGACCGGACAACGGGCAGCCGGTCAGCCCCAACGCATCACCACGAGTAACCACACAACGGACAGCGCCGAGGCTATCCAGGTGCTCCAGTCGGTCACGCCCACCACCAGCAGGTGCAGGTAGGCGCTGCCGAGCAAACCGATGAACAGCCGGTCGCCACGGGTGGTGACGATCGGCAGAAAGCCCCTGCGCTCGACGCAGGGCGAGCGGATTTCCCATACCGTCATGCCCACCAGCAGCAACGCGATGCCGCCGAAGAAGGCCGCCGTGACCGGAGTCCAGGCCATCCATTCCATAGTCGTTTCTCCTCAGACCCGGCCCAGGGCGAAGCCCTTGGCCACGTGGTTGCGCACGAACCAGATCACCAGCATGCCCGGCAGGATGGTCAGCACCCCCGCCGCCGCCAGCACGCCCCAGTCGATGCCGGAGGCCGACACGGTGCGCGTCATCACCGCCACGATCGGCTTGGCGTTCACCGAGGTCAGGGTGCGCGCCAGCAGCAGCTCGACCCAGGAGAACATGAAGCAGAAGAACGCCGTGACACCGATGCCGGGGCCGATCAGCGGGATGAAGATCTTCACGAAGAACTTGGGGAAACTGTAGCCGTCGATGTAGGCCGTTTCGTCGATCTCCTTCGGCACCCCCGACATGAAGCCCTCGAGGATCCACACCGCCAGCGGCACGTTGAACAGGCAGTGGGCCAGGGCCACGGCGATATGCGTGTCGAACAGGCCGATCGACGAGTACAGCTGGAAGAACGGCAGGAGGAATACCGCCGGCGGCGCCATGCGGTTGGTCAGCAGCCAGAAGAACAGGTGCTTGTCGCCGAGGAAGCGGTAGCGCGAGAACGCATAGGCCGCCGGCAGCGCCACCAGCAGCGAGATGAGCGTGTTCAGGCATACGTAGTACAGCGAGTTGAGGTAGCCGGTGTACCAGCTCGGATCGGTGAAGATCACCTTGTAGTTGGCCAGGGTGAAGTCCTGCGGCCACAGGGTCAGGCCACCGAGGATCTCGGTGTTGCTCTTGAACGACATGTTCAGCAGCCAGTAGATCGGCACCAGCAGGAACAGGATGTAGAGCAGCAGCGCCAGGGCTTTGCGAATGGTCATGGCAGGCTCCTCAGCTCTTCTGGTCGTTGTGGGTCATGGCCGTGTAGAACGCCCAGGACACCAGCAGTATGATCAGGAAGTACACCAGCGAGAACGCCGCCGCCGGCCCCAGGTCGAACTGCCCCACCGCCATCTTGGTCAGCGTCTGACTGAGGAAGGTGGTGGCGTTGCCCGGCCCGCCGCCGGTGAGCACGAAGGGCTCGGTGTAGATCATGAAGCTGTCCATGAAGCGCAGCATCACGGCGATCAGCAGCACGCTCTTCATCTTCGGCAGCTGGATGTGGCGGAACACCGACCAGGCCGAGGCGCGGTCGATGCGCGCGGCCTGGTAGTACACGTCGGGAATGGCGCGCAGGCCCGAGTAGCACAGCAGCGCCACCAGCGAGGTCCAGTGCCACACATCCATCACCAGCACCGTGACCCAGGCGTCCATGGTGTTGGCCGCGTAGTTGTAGCTGATGCCCAGCTCGCTCAGGGTCCAGCCGAGCAGGCCGATGTCGGCGCGGCCGAAGATCTGCCAGATGGTGCCGATCACGTTCCACGGGATCAGCAGTGGAATGGCCATGATGATCAGGCAGGCCGAGGCCCAGCGGCCCTTGGTCGGCATGCACAGGGCGATGGCAATGCCCAGCGGGATCTCGATCAGCAGCACGCAGGCGGAGAAGATGAACTGGCGCAGCAGCGAGTCGTGCAGGCGCTCGTCCTGCAGCACCTGCTGGTACCACTCGACGCCGACGAAGGTACGGGTGCTGGCGTCGAAGATGTCCTGCACCGAGTAGTTGACCACCGTCATCATCGGCAGGATGGCGCTGAACGCCACCAGCAGGAACACCGGCAATACCAGCCACCAGGCCTTGTTGTTGATCACCTTGTTCATGCCCGCACCTCCACCAGCACGTCGTCGGCGTAGACCATCAGCCACTGGGACGGGAAGCCGATGTAGGCCACCTTCTGCGGCACCGGCAGGTCCTCCTGCAGGCGCGCCTTGAGTGTCACGCCGTCCAGCTCGAGGGTGAGAATCTTGTAGGTGCCCAGGTCCTCGACATGGCGCACCTCGCCGCGCAGGGCGTCGACGAAGGGTTCGTCGCTGACATGCACGAACTCCGGGCGAATGCCCAGCTTCAGCTTCTGTCCGCCCAGCCCGGCCAGCTGCTGGCTGAGGGCCGGCGCCAGGGGCACGCGGGTCTGGCCGAAGCACACGCCGCCGGCGTAGGGCGTGACCTCGATCAGGTTCATCCCCGGGCTACCGATGAAGAAGCCCACAAAGGTATGTTTCGGGCGCTCGAACAGCTCGCGCGGAGTGCCGAACTGGACGATCTGGCCGCCATACATCACCGCGATCTTGTCGGCGAAGGTCGAGGCCTCCAGCTGATCGTGGGTGACGTAGACCATGGTGATGTTGAACTGCTCGTGGATCTGCTTGAGCTTGCGCCGCAGCTTCCACTTCAGGTGCGGGTCGATGACCGTCAGCGGCTCGTCGAAGAGGATCGCCGACACGTCGTCGCGTACCAGGCCGCGGCCCATGGAGACCTTCTGTTTCTCGTCGGCGGTCAGGTTGCGCGCCTTCTTGTGCAGCAGCGGGTGCAGGTCCAGCACCTCGGCGATCTCGTGCACCTTGCTGGTCACGCGGGACTCGGCCAGGCCCTGGTTGCGCAGCGGGAAGGCCAGGTTGTCGAACACCGTCATGGTGTCGTACACCACCGGGAACTGGAAAACCTGGGCGATGTTGCGCTCCTGCGGCGGCAGGTCGTTGACCTCGCGCATGTCGAACAGCACCTGCCCCTCGGACGGGCTGAGCAGCCCGGAAATGATGTTGAGCAGGGTCGACTTGCCGCAGCCGGACGGGCCGAGCAGCGCATAGGCGCCGCCCTGCTCCCAGACGTGGGTCATCGCGCGGATGGCGTAGTCGTCGGGCCCGCTCGGTTGGGCGCTGTAACTGTGAGCCAGGTTCTGCAGGCGTATCTCGGCCATGGTGCGCTCCTCAGGACCTGCGAATCGGCGCCAGGACCAACTGGTCCCGGGTATCGAAAACGAACAGCTTGTGGGTCGGGATATAGATGCGGATCGGCGCATCCACGTCGTACTCGTGCACGCCCTGCAGGTGCAGGACCAGGGCGAAGTGCTCGCTGCGCACGTGGAGGAAGGTCTCCGAGCCGCTGATCTCGGCCAGCTCGACGGTCACCGCCAGCTCCAGGTCGTCGTCGTTGGACGGCACCAGGCCGACGTGTCCGGGGCGCACGCCGAAGCGGTACTGCCCTTCCGCCAAGCCACGCAGCTCGGCGGTCAGCGGGAAATGCACGAAGTCCTCGAAGCTCACCTCGCCATCGCTGATGCGCCCGTGCATCAGGTTGATCGGCGGCTCGGAGAACAGCTCCGCGGCCAGCACCTGCTGCGGCCGGTGGTAGACCTCGGTGGTCCTGCCGCTCTGGATCACCCGGCCTTCGTGCAGGATGGTGGTGGTGCCGCCCAGGGCCAGCGCCTCGTTGGGCTCGGTGGTGGCGTAGATGGCGATGCTGCGGCGGGCGCGGAACAACTCGCGCATCTCCTGGCGCAGCTCCTCGCGCAGCTTGTAGTCGAGGTTGACCAGCGGCTCGTCGAACAGCACCAGGTCGGCATCCTTGACCAGCGCGCGGGCCATGGCCGTGCGCTGCTGCTGGCCGCCGGACAGTTCCAGCGGGTAGCGCTTGAGAAACTTGTCGATGCGCAGCATCTGCGCGGTTTCCTGCACCTTGCGCTCGATCTCGGCCTTGGCCACGCCCGCCTGGCGCAGCGGCGAGGCGATGTTCTCGTACACCGTCAGGTTGGGGTAATTGATGAACTGCTGGTAGACCATCGACACGTTGCGCTGGCGCACCGGCACGCCGGTGACGTCGGCGCCGTGCATCAGGATGCGCCCGCTGCTGGGCTTGTCCAGCCCGGCCATCAGGCGCATCAGCGAGGTCTTGCCGGCGAGCGTGCGGCCCACCAGCACATTGAAGGAGCCCGGCTCGAAGCTCAGGCAGGCATCATCGATGTACACCTGCTGGTCGACCACGCGGCAGACATGTTCCAGCGTTAACGACATGGCGTGTCCTTATGGTTATTTCGCCCGTCGCCGCGAAGCTGCTGTTCGGCGGCGGCACTGGCATAAGGCGACATTCGTGCCAGAGCCGATGTGCGCAAACGAAAATTCGCCATGCTGCTGATTGCAAAGGAATATCCGCAAAACCGCGGGAACTGTCGCGGCCAACGCTGAACAGTTTTGAACAGCGAAACTTGAACAACTGAACACTTCGCCCTTTGACTTTGAACAGCAATGAACAACACTGGGCGAACGCTTCATGCCTCACCCCGCGCGGGAGAAGGTCGGAGCCAGGAGGCAGCGAGTGACCTCCTGCGCAGGCCCGCCTATTGCAGTAACGGCGACGCCAGCACGGAAGCTGTGACGATAAATACAAGAATCAGGCGAACCTCATGACTGCTACCGCCCCGGCGCCGAGCCACGACGCCATCGTTCACGACTCCTGGAGCCGCTGCCGCGACTTCGGCCTCACCCACCAGAGCCAGCCGGCCTTCGGCCAGGCCGCGCCCGGCGAGGTCTCGGCCCTGCTGGAGAGCCAGCATTTCCTGGTGCAGACCACCCACCAGGAGGTACTGCCCTACTACGAGAACATCCTGGCCAACTCCAACTGTCTGATCATGCTGGCCGACAACCAGGGCCAGTTGCTGCAGTCCTGGGGCGATCGACGTTTCGTCGAGCCGGCCCAAGCCGCCGGCTTCGTCCCCGGCGCCCTGTGGCAGGAGCGCTACAGCGGCACCAACGCCATCGGCACGGCCCTGGCCTGTGGCCAGGCGGTGCACATCCAGCGCGACGAGCATTACCTCAAGGCCAATCGTTTCATGACCGGCTCGGCCTCGCCGATCTTCGATGCCGCCCGGCAGATGATCGGCGTGCTCGACGTCTCCAGCGACAGCTACCTGCCGCCCGCCCACACCCTGGGCATGGTCAAGATGATGAGCCAGTCGGTGGAGAACCGGCTGATCCTCAACCTGTTCAAGGACGACTACTTCCAGCTCAGCTTCAATACCAGCCTGGACAACCTGGACAGCCAGTGGGCCGGCCTGCTGGTGTTCGACGAGGCCGGGCAGATCGTCTCGGCCAACCGCCGCGCCGACAGCCTGCTCGGCGTCGGCCTGTCGCGGGTGAATATCGAGAGCCTGTTCGACACCCCGCTGCATCAGCTGCTCAGCCAGCCGGAGAACCTGCCCTTCGCCCTGCGCGCCGCCGGCCGCTACCGCTTCCACGGCCTGCTCAAGCGGCCACGCAAGCCGCGCATCCAGCCGCGCGACTTCCGCCCGCAAACGCCACAGGCCCAGCCGCAGGCGGGCTTCACCCTGGCCAATATCAACCTCGGCGACCCACGGGTGGACAAGGCCGTACGCCAGGCCGAGCGCCTGGTGGAGAAGGACATCCCGATCCTGATCCAGGGCGAGACCGGCGCCGGCAAGGAGGTGTTCGTCAAGGCCCTGCACAACGCCAGCTCGCGCGCCGGCCAGCCGCTGATCGCGGTGAACTGCGCGGCGATTCCCGCCGAACTGGTGGAGTCCGAGCTGTTCGGCTACGAGAAAGGCGCGTTCACCGGCGCCAGCCAGAAAGGCAGCATCGGCCTGATCCGCAAGGCGCACAAAGGCACCCTGTTCCTCGACGAAGTCGGCGACATGCCACTGGCCGTGCAGGCCCGCCTGCTGCGCGTGCTGCAGGAGCGCAGCGTGCAGCCGCTGGGCGGCGGCGAGCCCTACCCGGTGGACATCCGCCTGGTCTCGGCGACCAACCGCCCGCTGCGCCAGGACGTGGACGCCGGCCTGTTCCGCGCCGACCTCTACTACCGCATCAGCGGCCTCAACCTGGAGCTGCCGCCACTGCGCGAGCGCACCGACAAGACCGCGCTGTTCCAGCGGGTGTGGGAACACCACCGCGAGCCCAGCCAGTGGGCCGGCCTCAGCCGCGAAGTGCAGGAGCTGTTCCAGCGCCACCCCTGGCCCGGCAACCTGCGCCAGCTGAGCAGCGTGATGCAGATCGCCCTGGCCATGGCCGACGACCAGCCGATCCGCGTCGAGCACCTGCCAGACGACTTCTTCGCCGATCTGGAGACCGAGGCCGACGCCCCGCCAATCCGCGGCGCCCTGCCCGAAGCCACCGACCTGGCCAGCCAGTACCAGGCCTGCGGCGGCAACATCTCGCACCTGGCGCGCAGCCTGGGCCTGAGCCGCAACACCCTGTACAAGCGCCTGCGCGAACAGGGCGTGAAGGTCTGAGCTAGACCGCCACCTGCTGGCGACGTGCGAAGGCACCGAATTCCGTCGCCGCCAGCGGCCGGGCGAACAGGAAACCCTGGCCCTGGTCGCAGCCCAGCTCGGCCAGTAGCGCACGGGTCGCCTCGTCCTCGATGCCCTCGGCGGTGGTGTGCAGGCCGAGGCTGCGGGCCATCTGCACGATGGCTGTGACGATGGCCTGGTCCTGGGCATTGCCGGTCAGGCCGCGGACGAAGGACTGGTCGATCTTCAGCTTGTCGACCTGGAAGCGTTGCAGGTACGACAGGCTGGAATAGCCGGTGCCGAAGTCGTCGATCGACAGCTTCACCCCCAGCTCCTTGAGGCGGCGCAGCTGCGCCGAGTCCTGCAGCAGGATCGATTCGGTCAGCTCCAGCTCCAGGCAGGCCGGTGCCAGGCCGAAGCGATTCAGCGCCGCGTGCACCATGGCCTCCAGATTGCCGCGGCGGAACTGCACCGCCGACAGGTTCACCGCCACGGCGAAGCGCGGCAACCCGGCCGCCTGCCAGAGCATGGCCTGGCGGCAGGCCTCATTGAGTACCCACTCGCCGATCTCGACGATCAGCCCGGACTCCTCGGCCACCCGGATGAAACGGTCCGGGCCGAGGGTGCCGCGCTGCGGATGCTGCCAGCGCAGCAGCGCCTCCGCCGCCAGCAGACGGCCGCCGTGCAGGTCTATGATCGGCTGGTAGTGCAGCACGAACTCGCCGCGGCTCAGCGCCTGGCGCAGGTCCAGCTCCAGGGCCAGGCGCTCGTGGGTATCGGCGTTCATCTGCTCGTCGAAGAAGCAGAAGCCGTTACGCCCCGCCGACTTGGCCTGGTACATGGCCATGTCGGCGTGCTTGAGCAGGGTGTCGAAGTCGTCGCCGTCGCCGGGGAACAGCGAGATGCCGATGGAAATGGAGGTGACGATCTGCATGCCCTTGAGGGCGAACGGCTGGGCCAGTTTCTGCTGCACCAGCGCGGCCACCGAAGACACCGCCGCCAGGTCCGCCACGTCGGCCAGCACCATGAGGAACTCGTCGCCGCCCTGGCGGCTCACCGTGTCGATGTCGCGCACCGTGTCCTTCAGGCGGCGCGCCACCTCCTGCAGCAGCTCGTCGCCGGCGGCATGGCCGAGGGAATCGTTGATGGTCTTGAAGTTGTCCAGGTCGAGGAACAGCAGCGCCACCTGCTCATCGTCACGCCGCGCGCGGCCGATGGCCTGCTCCATGCGGTCGCGGATCAGGAGGCGGTTGGGCAGGTTGGTCAGGGCGTCGTGCTGGGCCAGGTGGGTGAAGCTGGCCTCGGAATCCTTCACCCGCAGGATCTCCTGCTGCAGACGCAGCAGGGCCTTGCGCAGGTCGTTGGCCAGCAGCCACACCGCCGCCGCGCAGGTGAGCAGGATGCAGCTGACGTTGACCATGCGCCCGATGCCCAGCGGCAACGGCTCGAAGCTCTGCAGACCGCTGAGCGCCGCATAGGTGAGGAAGGCCACCATGGCCAGGATGCCCAGCAGCAGGCCGATGAACAGGCGCAGCGAGGCCACCATGCCGGCCACGATCAGGATCGCCGGGAAACCCAGCACCGCCGCGCTGTACAGGCCCTGACTGAACCACAGCGAGGTACCCACCAGCACCGTCAGCGAACAGAGCACCAGCGCCACCGACAGCTCCACGCGGCCACGCCGGTTGAGCCAACGCCCGACCACCACCAACAGCAGCGCCGCGGTTACCAGGCCGGTATTCAGCCAGCTGCCAGCGACAACCGTCTGCGCGCCGATAAGCAGCAGCACCACGCACAGCACATTGGCGATCTGCACCAGGCGCTGCGCCTGCAGGCGACGCTCCAGCGGGTCGCTGCCGGCATCCGGTTGGCGAGAGGGTTGCGCACGCGTCATAACAACTTCACTTCCATGAGGCGACTGCTGCGGCCATTGACGACAAAGGGCAACGCTAGCGATAGCGCACGCCGCCCGGCAAGCGCGGATAGTAGCGCGCCCGGTCGACTTACGTAGTCTTGTCGGGCGACATGATCTTCTGCTAACCGGCCGGCGCGCACTGCCCTCCGCTACAGCGCCGGCCGCAAGGAAGCAGTATTGGCCTGGTCGGCTGCGCGCCGTTTGATCTGGAGCAAGACGTCATCGTCTCTGCAGGTGCGAACAGGTTTAGCGGAGAGACTCATCGCCTGCCTGGCTAGCCGTTAGAATGACCCGCGCGCTCCCCAAGCAGAGGAGCGCGTTCCAGAAATCCGGGCCTGCCCCGAAGCAGCACTGCGAGAGCGTCATGAGCGAACTGAAGATCGAAGACCTGCAACTCGGCAGCGGCAAGGCCGTCGTCAAGGGAGCGCTGATCACCACCCAGTACCGCGGCTGGCTGGAGGACGGCACCGAATTCGATTCCTCCTACTCCCGCGGCAAACCCTTCCAGTGCGTGATCGGCACCCGCCGGGTGATCCAGGGCTGGGACCAGGGCCTGATGGGCATGCAGGTCGGCGGCACACGCAAGCTGTGGGTGCCGGCGCACCTGGGCTATGGCGAGCGCCAGGTCGGCGCGATCCCGCCGAATTCCAACCTGGTGTTCGAGATCGAGCTGCTGGAAGTATTGACCCGCGACGACTGATCCTCAGGCCGCGGCCAGGCGCCGGCGACGCAGGCTCCAGCCCTGCTGCATGCCGGCCGCCGCCAGCAGGATGGCCGCCACACCCAGCCACTGCAGCGGGCTGAGGCGATGCCCGAAGGCCAGCCAGTCGACGAAAATCGCCGCGATCGGGTAGACGAACGACAGCGCCCCGGTCAGCGCCGTCGGCAGTTTCTGGATGGCGCTGTACAGCAGCATGTACATCACCCCGGTATGCAGGATGCCCAGGGCCGCCAGGCTGGCCCAGGCCTGGGGCTGCTCGGGCAGCTGGTAACTGGCCAGCGGCGCCAGCATGAGAATGCCGGTGAGCAGCTGGACCAGCGCGATCAGGTGCGGCGGCGTGCCGGAGAGGCGTTTGACGATCAGCGCCGCCACGGCATAGAGCAGCGCCGCGCCCAGGGCCAGGGCGATGCCCAGCAGGTAGTTCTCCCCCGAGGTGCCGGTGTCGCCATGGGCGCTGACGATGGCCAGCATGCCGAGGAAGGCCACACCCAGCCAGGCCAGCTTGGCCAAGGTAATGCGCTCGCCGAGGAACAACGCCGCCAGGCCCACCAGCATGAACGGCTGCACGTTGTACACCGCCGTGCTGATGGCGATCGACGCCTTGGAGTAGGAGGCGAACAGCAACAACCAGTTGCCAACGATGGCCACCCCGCTGACCAGCGCCAGAAGCAACACCCGGCGACTCAGCAGCTCGCGGCGCAGCAGGCCGAGCGCGCCACACACCAACAGCAACATCGCGCCGCCGATCACGCAGCGCCAGAACACCACGTCGATCACGGACTGGCCGGAAATCAGCACGAACCAGCCGATGGTGCCGGAAATCAGCATCGCCGCGATCATTTCCAGCGAGCCGCGCTTGAGGGTCTTGTCCATGGTCGGAGTCTCCGGTTGGGGTGCGACTATTATTCGGCTACCCCGTCCGAGCGATACAGGGCTAATCTAAGGCGAAACTGCAGCACTGCCTTTATTGCGAAGGTACTTTCCTGAAATAACCTTATGGGCATGCCATGACCGACGACATCGACCAGCTTCTGCTCAACGCCCTCATGGAAGACTCGCGCCGCTCGCTCAAGGCGCTGGCGCAGATCAGCGGGCTGTCCTCGCCCAGCGTGGCCGAGCGCCTGCGCCGCCTGGAGGAGCGCGGGGTGATCAAGGGCTACACGGTGGAGGTCGACCCACGCCACTTCGGCTACCAGCTGCAGGCCATCGTTCGCGTGCGCCCGCTGCCCGGCAAGCTGCACGAGGTGGAGCGGCAGATCCAGTCGATTCCCGAATTCACCGAGTGCGACAAGATCACCGGCGAGGACTGCTTCGTCGCCCGCCTGCAGGTGCGCTCCATGGAGCTGCTCGACGAGCTGCTCGACCGCATCAACGCCTATGCCGAGACCAACACCGCCATCGTCAAGAAGACCTCGGTGCCGCGCCGGCTGCCGCCGATGAACTGAAGGATTTACCCATGCGATTCAGAACCACCGCACTGGCCCTGCTGCTGATCGGCCAAACGGCCCTGGCGCAGCCGAATGAGCTGCGCGCAACTGTCGATGCCGCCGTGCAGCCCGCCATCGAGCAGCACCGGATTCCCGGCCTGGCCGTAGCCATCCTGCACAAAGGCGAGCGCCACTTCTTCAACTACGGCGTCGCCTCCCGCGACAGCGGCCAGGCGGTGGACGAGCACACCCTGTTCGAGCTGGGCTCGGTGAGCAAGCTGTTCAGCGCCACCCTAGGCGGCTATGCGCAGGCCGAGGGCAAGCTGCGCCTGAGCGACAAGGCCAGCCAGCATCTGCCGGCGCTGCGCAGCAGCGCCTTCGACCGGATCAGCCTGCTCGACCTGGCCACCTACACCCCCGGCGGCCTGCCGCTGCAGTTCCCGGATACGGTACAGAGCGAACGGCAGATGCTCGACTACTACCGCGCCTGGCAACCCGCCTTCTCCGCCGGCAGCCAGCGCCTGTACTCCAACCCCAGCATCGGCCTGTTCGGCCACCTGGCCGCCGCCAGCCTGGGCGAGCCGTTCGACCAGTTGCTGGAGGGCCGGCTGTTCCCTCAGTTGGGCATGGCGGAGAGCCATGTGCGTGTGCCAGAGGCGCAGATGGCGCGCTACGCCTGGGGCTATCGCGACGACCAGGCGATCCGCGTGCAGCCGGGCCCCCTGGATGCCGAGGCCTACGGGGTGAAATCCACGGCCGCCGACATGCTGCGCTTCGTCGAGGCCAATCTCGATCCCTCGCAGCTGTCGGCACCGCTGCGCCAGGCCATCGCTACCACTCATCAAGGCCACTACCGGGTCGGCGATATGACCCAGGGCCTGGGCTGGGAGCGCTACACCTACCCCATCAGCCTGCAGCGCCTGCAGGCCGGCAACTCCTCGCAGATGGCCCTGCAGCCACATACGGCCGAGCGCTTCGCCAAGCCACAAGCGGCCGAGGGCGACCTGCTGCTGAACAAGACCGGCTCGACCAATGGCTTCGGCGCCTACGTGGTGCTGTTGCCGGCCCGCGCCACCGGGCTGGTGATCCTGGCCAACCGCAACTACCCGAATGCCGAGCGGGTGCGTATCGCCTTGCAGATCCTCAGCACACTGGAGCCCTGAGCACTGGCCCATTGCCAGGCTCCAGCCCGGGGCGGAAAGCCCGTATGATGGCCGGCCGCATCTGCTTCCGAGTTGCCATGCTGTCCGCCGTCAAACGCTACAAGGCGCTGCTCTCCAGCACCCTGGCGCGCTACTTTCCCCGCACCACCGAATACCTGCGCGCCGAACGCGAGGCCGCGGCCCGGCTACGCCAGCCGCAGCCGCGCGCAAAACGCCCCGCCAGCAGCGGCAAGGCCAAGGCCGGCGGGCGCAAGAAGAAGGCCAGCGACGGCCCTGCCCCCGCCCCAACCGGCATCTATTCCAGCGCGCGCCTGAAGATCGACGACAGCCAGGTCGCCGCCATGCGCGCCCGCGTCGCCGAGGCGGTGGCGGCCGGGCTGATCGGTGAGCCCTCCGACGAGCAGTGGGCGATGATCCTCTGCCGCGCCCCGCTGGCGCGCATCTTCGCCGGCGCCGGTTCAGGCAAGTCGACCACCCTGCTGCTGCGCGTGGTGTTCATGCTCTGCCACCTGCAGATCCCTGCCGCCAGCCTTACGGTGATTTCCTTCACCAACGCCTCCTGCGCCGAGTTGCGTAGCCAGCTGCTGCGCCTGCTGGCCTTCTGGCAGTTCCCCTTCGACGAGGCGCAAGCGCGCCAGTGCGTGCGCACCTTCCACTCGGCCATGGCGCGACAAGCCAAGGCGCTGCTGGGGACGCCTAACTGGTTCGAGCAGCTCGGTAGCGGCGCCGGCGAAGAGCCGGACGCACCCGCCGGCGGCCGCCTGCCGCCTGCACAACAGCGCCTGCTGCGCCAGGCCTACGACGAGCTCTACGCCAGCGACGCCGCCTTCCGCCAGCAGGTGCATGAGCTGCTCGGCGCGGCCATGCCCGAGACCGTCGGCAAGCCGCCGCAGGAGGGTTTGCGCCTGGCCGGCGAGCTGCGCGCCATGCCACTGTTCGAGGCCTTCTACCAGCAAGGCTGCTTCGCCGAGAGCCTAGGCCTGCGCCCGGATCGCATCGACGCGGCCGCGCTGGGCTGCGCACCACGCGAGTGCCTGTTCCTGCAGGCACTCGCCAGCTTCTGGGCGCGCTTCCAGGCACTGCTACAGGCGCAAGGCGTCACCACCTTCGACGCCGCCTTCCGCCAGCTCGGGGAGCGTCTAGCCGGCGCCGAGGAGCTGTCGGCGGAGGCCATCGAGCCGCTGCGCCATCTGCTGATCGACGAATTCCAGGACATCTCACCGCAGATCGTCCACTGGCTGCAGGCCGTGCACCGCGCGCTGGCCGGCCGTGGCAAGGCGGTCAGCCTGATGGCCATCGGCGACGATTGGCAGTCGATCTACGGCTGGCGCGGCAGTTCGCCGGAGCTGTTCCTCGACTTCGACCGTCACTTCCCGAGCCGCGGCAAGGCCAGGAGCCAGGTGTTGATGCTGACCAGCAACTTCCGCAGCATCGAGCCGATCCTGCGTGATGCCGAGGCGCTGTTGCAGGGTGTCGCCTGCAAGCAGGCCAAGAGCAGCAAGGCGATCAAGGCCGTGGAGCCAGGCGACCACGGCGTGCGCCGCATCGAGGGCTTCGATCTCAAGCGCCAGCTGCCCGAGCTGTTGCAGGAGATCGCCGCGCAGTGCGCGCATGTCGCCCAACGCGGCAGCCGCGAGCGCAACCCGGTGCTGCTGCTGGGGCGGCGCAACGACGCGCTGAAGCAAGTGCAGGCCCAGCTGGACCCTAGCCTGCCGGTACGCGCCTACAGCATCCACCGCGCCAAGGGTCTGCAGGGCGAGGTGGCGATCATCCTCGACGAGGGCGGCAGCCCCGAGTCGCATCCGCTGCGCAACGCGCTGTATGCCCACTGCGGGCTGTTCCGCAATAGCTACGACCAGGCCATGCGCGACGAGAGCCGGCGCCTGGCCTATGTGGCCGTCACCCGTGGCGTCAGCCGGGTGATCTGGTACAGCGGCAAACGCTAAAGATGCGGGAATGAAAAAGGCCGCCCTCGGGGCGGCCTTTTTCGTGGAGCGGAACGACTTACTCGGCCAGGCGCCAGGTGGTACCGCCCTTGCCGTCTTCCAGCACCACGCCCATGGCGGTGATCTGGTCGCGGATGCGGTCGGACTCGGCCCAGTTCTTGTCGGCACGGGCTTGCAGGCGGGCGGCGATCAGGGCTTCGACTTCGGCGGCGTCGACCTTGCCGGTGGCGCCAGCTTGCAGGAAGGCGTCCGGTTCCAGTTGCAGCACGCCGAGCACGCCGGCCAGGTCTTTGAGCTGGGCGGCCAGGCCGGCGGCGGCTTGGACGTCAGTCTCGCGCAGGCGGTTGACCTCGCGGATCATCTCGAACAGCACGGCGCAGGCTTCCGGCGAGTTGAAGTCGTCGTCCATGGCCGCGCCGAAGCGCTCGACGAAGGCTTCGCCGCCGGCCGCTGCCACTTCCGGCAGACCTTTGAGGCCGTTGTAGAAGCGCTCCAGGGCGCCCTTGGCTTCCTTGAGGCTGTCTTCGGAATAGTTGATCGGGCTGCGGTAGTGGCTGGACACCAGCAGATAGCGCACCACTTCCGGGTGGTACTTCTCCAGCACCTCGCGGATGGTGAAGAAGTTGCCCAGGCTCTTGGACATCTTCTCGCCGTCCACGCGCACCGCGCCGGCGTGCATCCAGGCCTTGGCGTAGAGCTTGCCGGTGGCCGCCTCGCTCTGCGCGATCTCGTTCTCGTGGTGCGGGAACACCAGGTCCGGGCCGCCGCCGTGGATATCGAAGGTCTCGCCCAGGCAGCAGGTGGACATCACCGAGCACTCGATGTGCCAGCCCGGACGACCCTTGCCCCACGGCGACTCCCAGCTCGGCTCGCCCGGCTTGGCGCCTTTCCACAGGACGAAGTCCAGCGGATCCTGCTTGATCTCGTCGACCTCGATGCGTGCACCGATCTTCAGATCTTCGATCTTCTTGCGCGACAGCTTGCCGTAGCCGACGAACTTGCCGACGCGGTAGTACACGTCGCCATTGCCCGGAGCGTAGGCGTAGCCCTTGTCGATCAGGGTCTGGATCATCTGGTGCATGCCGGCGATATGGCCGGTGGCGCGCGGCTCGAGGTCCGGACGCAGCACGGACAGACGCGCCTCGTCCTCGTGCATGGCATTGATCATGCGATCCACCAGGGCCTCGAACGGCTCGCCGTTCTCGTTGGCGCGCTTGATGATCTTGTCGTCGATGTCGGTGATATTGCGCACGTAGGTCACGTCATAGCCGCGCGCGCGCAGCCAGCGGGTGACCACGTCGAAGGCGACCATCACGCGGGCGTGGCCGATGTGGCAGAAGTCGTACACGGTCATGCCGCACACGTACATGCGCACCTGGTTGGCCACCAGCGGCTGGAACGGTTCCTTGATCTTGGAGAGCGTGTTGTAGATGGACAACGCCATGGATCAGGCTCCCCAGGAGTCGCGCAGGGTGACGGTGCGGTTGAACACCGGCCTGCCGGGCTTGGAGTCCTTCAGGTCGGCGACGAAGTAGCCTTCGCGCTCGAACTGGAAGCGCTCTTCCGGCGCGGCGTTGGCCAGCGACGGCTCGGCGCGGCAGCCCTTGAGTACGACCAGGGAATCCGGGTTGATGTTGTCGAGGAAGCTGCCACCCTCCTCGCTCTTCTCCGGGTTGGCGGAGCGGAACAGGCGGTCGTACAGGCGCACTTCGCACTCGACGCTCTCGGCGGCCGGCACCCAGTGGATCACGCCCTTGACCTTGCGGCCTTCGGGGTTCTTGCCCAGGGTGTTCTCGTCGTAGGAGCAGCGCAGCTCGACGATATTGCCTTGCGCGTCCTTGATCGCTTCGTCGGCGCGGATCACGTAGCTGCCGCGCAGGCGCACTTCGCCGCCCGGGATCAGGCGCTTGAAGCCGTCCGGCGGGGTTTCCTCGAAGTCGCTGGCGTCGATGTAGATCTCGCGGCTGAACGGCAGCACGCGCACGCCCATGTCCTGCTTCGGATGGCGCGGCAGTTCGAGGTTCTCGACCTGGCCTTCCGGGTAGTTGGTGATGACCACTTTCAGCGGCTTGAGCACGCACATGGCTCGGGCGGCGTTGGCGTCCAGGTCTTCGCGGATGGCGAATTCCAGCATGCCGATATCGACCACGCCGCCGGCGCGGTTGACGCCGATCATGTCGCAGAAGGTGCGGATCGAGGCCGGGGTATAGCCGCGGCGACGGTAGCCGGACAGGGTCGACATGCGCGGGTCGTCCCAACCGGCCACGTGCTGCTCATCCACCAGCTGCTTGAGCTTGCGCTTGCTGGTGATGGTGTAGTTCAGGTTGAGGCGCGCGAACTCGTACTGGCGCGGCTGGGCCGGTACCGACAGGTTGGCCAGGAACCACTCGTACAGCGGGCGATGGTCCTCGAACTCCAGGGTGCAGATGGAGTGGGTGATGCCTTCCAGCGCGTCCGACTGGCCGTGGGTAAAGTCATAGCTCGGGTAGATGCACCACTTGTCGCCGGTCTGGTGGTGATGGGCGTGGCGGATGCGGTAGAGGATCGGGTCGCGCAGGTTGATGTTCGGCGAGGCCATGTCGATCTTGGCGCGCAGCGAGCGGGCGCCGTCCGGGAACTCGCCGGCCTTCATCCGGGCGAACAGGTCCAGGTTCTCCTCGACGCTGCGCTCGCGGAACGGGCTGTTCTTGCCCGGCTCGGTCAGGCTGCCGCGGTATTCACGCATTTCCTCGGCATTCAGATCGCAGACGAAGGCCTTGCCGGCCTTGATCAGCTCGATGGCCCAGGCGTGCAACTGGTCGAAGTAGTCGGAGGCATAACGCTCGTCGCCGGCCCACTTGAAGCCCAGCCACTCGACGTCGGCCTTGATCGCGTCGATGTATTCCTGGTCTTCCTTGGCCGGGTTGGTGTCGTCGAAACGCAGGTTGCACTCGCCACCGAATTCCTGGGCCAGGCCGAAGTTCAGGCAGATGCTCTTGGCGTGGCCGATGTGCAGGTAGCCGTTGGGCTCCGGCGGGAAACGGGTGATGATCTTGGCGTGCTTGCCGCTATCCAGATCGGCCTGAACGATGGGGCGCAGGAAGTTGGCGGCTTTTTCGACGGTGGGCTTGCTCATGATGTCCTTAGCTTCGAGGTGCGCGGCTCGCGGCCCGTGGCGGTTTCGCCCCAGGGTAGGCCGGTCAAGACAAAGCCCGTATGATACCCAACCCGTCAACCCCCTGACAGCCGCAAAGCGACCAGGCGTGGCCTTTTAGCGCGAACGCGCCGCCGCCCTGCCCGTCTTGCCCGAATTCGAGAGCACATCGCCATGATCAAGCTGCACACCAACCACGGCGTCATCACCCTGGAACTGTTCGAAGACAAGGCCCCGGAAACCGCGGCCAACTTCAAGGAATACGTGAAAAGCGGCCACTACGACGGCACCGTATTCCACCGCGTGATCGGCAACTTCATGATCCAGGGCGGCGGTTTCGAGCCGGGCATGAAGCAGAAGTCCACCCGCGCGCCGATCAAGAACGAGGCCAATAACGGCCTGTCCAACAAGGTCGGCACTGTGGCCATGGCCCGCACCATGGACCCGCACTCCGCCTCCGCGCAGTTCTTCATCAACGTCGCCGACAACGGCTTCCTCGACCATACCGCGCCGACCATGCAGGGCTGGGGCTACGCGGTATTCGCCCAGGTGACCGAGGGCATGGACGTGGTCAACGCCATCAAGGGCGTGGACACCACCATGAAATCCGGCCACCAGGACGTCCCGGTGGAAGACGTGATCATCGAGAAGGCCGAAATCGTCGAGTGATTCGATGATCCTGCTGATCTCCGATCTGCACCTGGAAGAGGAACGCCCGGATATCACCCGGGCGTTTCTGCATTTCCTGCAGACCCGCGCCCGCCAGGCCGAGGCGCTGTACATCCTCGGCGACTTCTTCGAGGTGTGGGTCGGCGACGACGGCATGTCGCCCTTCCAGCACAGCATCGCCCGCGCCCTGCGTGAACTCAGCGACGCCGGTACGCGCATTTTCCTGATGCACGGCAACCGCGATTTCCTGATCGGCCGCGCCTTCTGCCGCGAGGCCGGCTGCACCCTGCTGAAAGACCCGAGCATCGTGCAGTTCAATGGCGAGCCGGTGCTGCTGATGCACGGCGACAGCCTGTGCACCCTGGATGTGGGCTATATGAAGCTGCGCCGCACGCTGCGCAACCCGCTTTCCCTGTTCATCCTGCGCAACCTGCCGCTGTCCACACGCCACAAGCTGGCGCGCAAGCTGCGCAGCGAGAGCCGCGCGCACACCAGCATGAAGGCCCGCGAGATAGTCGACGTGACCCCGGACGAAGTACCGCGGATCATGGCCGAACATGGCGTGCGCACCCTGGTCCACGGCCACACTCACCGCCCCGCCGTGCATGAACTCGAAGTGAACGGCCAGCCGGCCCGACGCATCGTCCTCGGCGACTGGGACAAGCAGGGCTGGGCCCTGCAGGTGGACGCCAGCGGCCTGCACCAGGCGCCGTTCGCCCTCGACTGAGCGGCCGGCGAGAGCCAGCCCACATGCCGGCACAGTGCCACTTGACGCCCCGGCAGGCGCTGCGCAGCATTCGCGCACCCTTCCCGCAGTCAAGGACAGATCATGGATATCTCCAGCGGCCCGAGCTCCAAACTCTCCCTCATCAAATACATCGGCGTGCCCGTGCTGATCGCCGCCGTCGGCTTCGTCAGCTTCAACGGCGTGTTCTTCTACAACGAAGCCGGCTTCGCCACCCATGTGCGGACCATATTCGGCGAAGAGAAGATCGTCGATGACGTGGGCTACGCCACCAAATGGTTCGGCCGCGCCACCCCCTGGAAGAAGGCCCTCAGCGTGCAGTCCGTGCTCACCGAGGCCCTGGAGATCGACGACAGCAGCGACAACGACTCCCTCGGCGCCACCATCGAGGCCTTCCCCATCGTGTTCCTCGGCAACGTCGACGCCAAGGTCGAGTCCTCGGCGCGCTTCCGCCTGCCCAGCGGCGACCAGTTCCTGAAGATCGCCCAGGAATATCGCAACCCGGAAAACTTCATCAAGACCGCCCTGGTCCCGGCCATCAAGGAAACCCTGCAGGCCACCGCCTCGCTGATGAGTGCCGACGACTTCTACGCCGGCGCGCGCAGCGAGTTCGCCGCCGAGTTCGAGAACCAGCTCAACGACGGCCTGTACCTAATCAAGCGCAAGGAAGTGCGCGGCCCACGCGGCCACCTGCCGAGCCAGACCGCCATCCTCCAGGCCGGCAGCGAACAGGGCACCTTCGGCGACAACAGCGCCAGCCAGTTCATCACCGAGAAGGTCATGGACAGCAAGGGCATCCCGGTGCGCAAGCAGCAGCAGTTCCGCAAGTACGGCGTGGAAGTGGTCGAGGCGCGCATCACCAACGTCGACCCCAACCCGCAGTACAAGCAGCGCATGGTCAAGGTCCAGCAGGCTCTGGCCGAGCTGGCCGTGGCCCGGCAGAACCGCCTGAAGGAAGAGGAAGAGAAGCTGCTGGTCACCGCCCGCGGTGAGAAGGAAGTGGAAGCCCGTCGCCAGGAGACCCTGCGCGACCAGATCGAACGCACCACCCAGGCCGAGACCGAGAGGCAGCTGGCGCGCATCAACGCCGAACGCGAGAAGGGCCGTGCCGAGATCGAGAGGCAGACCGCCGAGCTGCTGCGCGACAAGGCCGCCATCACCGCCGCCGCCACCAAGATCACCGCCGACGCCGAAGCCTATGCGCGCAAGGCCGTGATCGAGGCGGACGGCGCCCTGCAGCCCAAGCTGGATGCCCTGGTGGAGATCAACAAGGTGTGGGCCGAGGCCGCCTCCCAGGCGCCGGTACCGGGCGTGATGATGGGTGGTGGCGGCAACGGCGCCAGCGCCAGCCGCCAGGACGAGATCGGCCAGCTGATGGGCATTCTCGCCACCAAGGCCGCTCGCGACCTGTCGCTGGACATGAAGGTCAAGGAATAAGCCGTACCGCGTCTCCCGAACGCTCCGCTCCGCGGGGCGTTTTTCATGGCGCCGCGCGCCCGCCGCTTCATTGATGCGGATCAAGCACTGAGCGGCGCCCATTGCCTAGGCTGCACTCGACGTCGGAGCACTCCGGCCCGTTCATCAGCCGTGCGATGGAGGTCGCCATGAACGACATTCTTCTGGTGTGCTACTCGCGTACCGGCAACACCCGCCTGGTCGCCGACGAGCTGGCCCGGCTCACCGGCTGGCCGCTCGGGCTGATCCACGACACCCGGCCGCGTGCCGGGGCCAGCGGCGACTGGCGCTGCATGCTCGACGCCTGGCTGCGCAACCGCCCCGACTACCGCTACGAGGGCCCTGCGCTGGAGCGCTTCGAGCACATCGTGCTGCTCACCCCGGTGTGGATGAAGGGCCTGGCCGCGCCACTGCGCACCTTCCTCGGCGATCACGACCTATCGCGCCAGCGCATCTCGGTGGTCTGCACCCAGGGCGGCCGCGGCGGCTTCAATACGGTGGAAGAGATCGCCAGGCTGACCCGCCAGGTGCCCTCGCCAGTGCAGATCCTGCTGCAGAGCGAAGTGCTCGGCGGCCTGTCGCCACAGCGCCTGGAAGACTTCGTGGTGCAGGTGCTGGCGTCCTCCACCTACCAGCGCGACCGCCAGCGCCCGGCCTGGCTGTCGCCCGTCGCCTCCTGAATCAGTCTGCTGTGAACAGCAGCACCTTGAGCCCGGCGTCCGGGTCGCTGTCGGCGAACTCCGGCGGGTTGGCCAGGCGCTCGACGAAGCGCAGCTGCGGCGCCTCGCGAGCCATCTCGCCGATGAGGAATGCCGGTGCGATGGCCGGGTCGTTGACGCAGGCCAGCACCCGGCCACCCGGCGTCAGCATATCCGGCAGGCGGCGCATGATCTTGGCGTAGTCGCGGGTCAGCACGAAGCTGCCTTTCTGGAAGCTCGGCGGATCGACGATGATCAGCTCGAAGGGGCCATCCTTGCGCAGCTTGCCCCAGGAGTTGAACAGGTCGTGGCCGAGGAAGCTGACCCGCGCCAGGTCGTGGCCGTTCAGCCGATGGTTGTCGCGGCCGCGGCTCAGCGCCGGGCGCGACATGTCCAGGTTGACCACCCGCTCGGCGCCGCCGGCGATGGCCGCCACCGAGAAACCGCAGGTATAGGCGAACAGGTTGAGCACCCGCTGCCCACCCGCCTGCTCGCGCACCCACTGGCGGCCCAGGCGCATGTCGAGGAACAGGCCGCTGTTCTGCTTGCGGCCGAAGTCGAGCAGATAGCGCAGGCCACCCTCCTCGATCTCGCCACCCTCGATGGCCTCGCCCACCAGATACTCGGTGGCGCTGTCGGCCTGGTAACGGTGCTGCAGCAGCAGGTGACGCGCGCCGCTGCGCGCCCAGGCCGGTGAAGCGGCGAACTGCAGCAGCATGTCCTTCAGCTCGGCCAACGGCTGCGCGTCGGGTTCGCGAAACAGTGCCACCAGCAGCACACCCTGCAGCCAGTCGGCGGTGAGGTGCTCCAGCCCCGGCCATTGCCGGCCACGGCCATGGAACAGCCGGCGCGCCTCGTCGGGCAGGCAGGCAAAGGCCTGGTCGAGATGCTGTTGCAGGAGGGCGATGGCGGAGGAATTCATGGCAGATGGGCGAACTGGGCTGGGTCGCGCATTCTAAGCCAGGCGGGGTGTTTCTCGCGGGCAAAAAAACGGCCCATCGCCGGGAGACGTGGGCCGCAAAGCACTAAAGGTCGTGCGTGGTGTGCCCCGTCGATAGCCGATGAGGGATGGCTGCGGCGGAGCGAAACGCGCGGACGGACGACCGGCCGCCCACGCGTGGGGTATTACAGGTGGGCGGCCTGGTATTCCTGCTCGGCTTCGTCGAAGCGCTTGAGCATGGTCGCGGACGGGCCGCTGCCGATGCGGCTGAAGACCAGGATGGCGACGGTGCCGAGGATGAAGCCCGGGACGATTTCGTACAGACCCATGCCAATCCAGTTCTTCCAGACCACCACGGTCACCGCGCCGACGATCATGCCGGCCAGGGCGCCGTTGCGGGTCATGCCTTTCCAGACCAGCGACAGAATCACCACCGGACCGAAGGCGGCACCGAAGCCGGCCCAGGCGTAGGCCACCAGGCCCAGTACGCGGTTTTCCGGGTTGGAGGCCAGCCAGATGGAGATCAGGGCGATCAGCAGGACCATGGCGCGGCCGACCCAGACCAGCTCGACCTGGCCGGCGTTCTTGCGCAGGAAGGCCTTGTAGAAGTCCTCGGTCAGGGCGCTGGAGCAGACCAGCAGCTGGCAGCTCAGGGTGGACATCACCGCGGCCAGGATGGCGGACAGCAGCACGCCGGCGATCCACGGGTTGAACAGAATCTTCGACAGCTCGATGAACACGCGCTCCGGGTTCTCGGTGACCGGGCCGGCCAGCTGCGGATTCGCGGAGAAGTAGGCGATGCCGAAGAAGCCCACGGCCACGGCGCCGCCGAGGCAGAGGATCATCCAGGTCATGGAGATGCGGCGGGCGGCCGGGATCGACTTGACCGAATCGGCGGCCATGAAGCGCGCCAGGATGTGCGGCTGGCCGAAGTAGCCCAGGCCCCAGGCCAGCAGCGAGATCACGCCAACGAAGGTGGCGCCCTTGAGCATGTCGAAGTTGGTGGCGTCTTCCAGCTGGATGGCAGCGAAGGTGCTGTCCATGCCGCCGGTGGCCACCATCACCATCACCGGAGCGAGGATCAGGGCGAAGATCATCAGGCTGGCCTGCACGGTGTCGGTCCAGCTCACGGCCAGGAAGCCGCCGATGAAGGTGTAGGCGATGGTCGCAGCGGCACCGGCCCACAGGGCGGTTTCGTAGGACATGCCGAAGGTGCTTTCGAACAGGCGGGCACCGGCCACCACGCCCGAGGCGCAGTAGATGGTGAAGAACACCAGGATCACCACGGCCGAGAAGATGCGCAGCAGCTTGCTGTTGTCCTCGAAGCGGTTGGTGAAGTAGTCCGGCAGGGTCAGGGCGTTGCCGTTGTGCTCGGTCTGCACGCGCAGACGGCCGGCGACGAACAGCCAGTTGAGCCAGGCACCGGCGATCAGGCCGATGGCGATCCAGCTTTCCGACAGGCCGGACAGGTACACGGCGCCCGGCAGGCCCATCAGCAGCCAGCCGCTCATGTCGGAGGCGCCGGCGGACAGCGCGGTAACGAAGCTACCGAGGCTGCGGCCACCGAGGATGTAATCGGAAAGGTTCTTGGTACGCAGGTAGGCAAACAGGCCGATAAAGACCATCGCGGCGATGTACACCACGAAGGTAATCAGCATGGGGGTGCTAGCTGTCATGGGGAGGATGCCCTCTCGCTTGTTGTTATGGCCGCGGGGTTGGCCGCGACTGGGTTGGCAAACGCGCCCGCTCGTGACGGACACTCGATTCCCCGGCCGTTGGGCCGGGGCTGTACAAGGTGGACGCCTGCTGCCGGCGCCCCATCACGCCATTCCCCTCCCGGAAACGACGACAGGGCCCATCTGCCGGGCCCCATGGGGGTGCCGACCGGCGGCAATACCGCGGCCTCTACCTTGGGTTTAGTCCATGACTCCGGCGACACAAGCGCAACGCGAACGCACGCATCCAGAGCGGGATGCAGGACTCTAGTGACAGCGGCATGACGGGTTCTTGCGGAAAACTCCGGAGTTTTTGCGAAAAACTCCGGAGCTGACGGGTTCAGATCTGGAAGCGCGCGAGCACGCCCTTCATCTTCTGTCCCAACTGATGCAGGCCCTGGGCGGCCGCCTCGGCCTGCTTGGAGCTGGACATGTTCTGGCTGCTGGCCTCGCGGATGCTCTCCATGGCCAGCACCAGCTGATCCATGCCGGCCAGCTGCTGCTGGGCCGACACGGCGATCTCGGCCACCGCTTGGGCGCCCTCGTCGATGTTCAGCGACAGCAGACGGATCGCCTCGCCGGCCTGGCCGGACTGCTTGACCCCCTCGCTCACCGCCCGACTACCCTGCTCCGCCGCCAGCACCGTGCTGCTGGTGGCGCGCTGGATCTCGCCGAGAATGCCGCGCACTTGCACGGTGGCCTGCTTGGACTGCTCGGCCAGGCTCTTCACCTCCTGGGCCACCACCGAGAAGCCCTTGCCCTGCTCGCCGGCCTTGGCCGCCTCGATGGAGGCGTTGACCGCCAGCAGATTGGACTGCTCGGCCAGGTCGTTGACCGTGGCGATGATCTCGCCAATGGTCTGTACCTGCTCGGCCAGGTGAGTGATGTTCTCGCCGACCTGCTCCATCTGCTGGTGGATGCGGCGCATGCCTTCGACCACCTCGTCCACCGCCCGCCGGCCATCCTGCGACACCTGCATCGAACGCTGCGCCGCCTGGGACACCGACAACGCGCGCTGGCTGGAGAGCAGCGCGGTCTGCTTGATCTCCTCCATGGTGGCGCTGGTCTCGCTGATGGCGGTGGCGGTCTCCGCCGTACCGCTGGCGATCTGATAGGCGCCGGCGGCGATCTCGCTGGCCGAATCGGTGAGCACGCCGATGCCGCCGCGGATATCGCCGTTAATCTGGCGCAGGTCCGCCAGCATCTGGGCGAAGGCGTTGCCCAGCAGGTCATTGGCGGACTGCGGCTGCACCTCGATGGTCAGGTTGCCGGCGGCGATCTGCCGCGCCGACTCGGCCATCTGCCGCAGTGACTGGTGCATGCGTGCGAAGGCTTGGCCGAACTGGTCGCTGGCGGATTGCGGCTGCACCTCCACGGCCAGGTTGCCGGCGGCGATCTGCCGCGCCGACTCGGCCACATGGCGCAGGGCCTGGAGCATGTCGGCGAAGGCATGGCCGAACTGATCGTCGCGCGACTGCGGCTGCACCTCGATGGCCAGGTTGCCGGCAGCGATCTGCCGCGCCGATTCGGCGGTCTGCCGCAGAGACTGCAGCATGCGCAGGATGGCGGCCTGCAGCGCGCCGATCTCGTCGGAGCGGGTACTGGCCGCGAGCTCCACCCCCAGGTTGCCGACGCTGACTCGATCGGCCACGGCGCTGACCGCGCGTAGCGGTCCGACGATGTTCTGGGTGAGGAACAGCGCGGCGGCAACCACCAGCAACGCGGACAGCGTCATGCCGAGCACTATGACCCATTGGCTGGTGTCCGCGCTGGCACTGGCCGCAGCATCGCGTGCGGCCTGCAGCTGCTCCTCCTCGGCGACCATCTCGCCGACCAGGCTGCGGATCTCGACCATCGCCTGCTTGCCCTTGTCGGTCAGCACCAGCTGCAGGGCCGGCTCGAAACCCTGGGCACGGCGCAGCTCGATGGTTTCCTTGAGCTCGGCCAGTTTCGTGGCGATCAGCGGCTCGAGCCGCCCCAGGCGACGTTGTTGCTCGGGGTTGTCGGCGGTTAGTTCGCGCAGGCTGCGCAAATCGCCGTCGAGCTTCAGCAACGCCGCGTTGTAAGGGTCCAGATAGCGCTCGGCGCCGGTGATGATGAAGCCACGCTGGCCGGTCTCGGCGCTCTGCACCGTGGCCAGCACGGCGCTCAACTGGGCCACCACCTGATGGGTGTGGGCGACCCAGCGCGAGGTCTCCAGCATGTTGAGGGTGTTGCGGTAGGAAATGCCGCCGATGACGACGATGACCAGCAGAATCGCGCAGAAGCTGACCCACAGCTTCGCCCCGATCGAGAACCTCATGTCCCTGCCTCCCCGGCCAGCCGCCGGCTCCGTGATGGTGCTCCGCCTTCAGTGATAGCTCAGATTCGCCGACTTGGCCCAGCGAACCCTCTATCTCGCGCAACACATGGAGACTGGAGGAAGGATCAGCGCTCGATAATCTGCCCGCGCATCGGCGCCAGGCGCGCCAGCAGGCGGTTCTGCACCGGCACCGCGACGCCCTCGGCGTCCATCGCGTCGATCAGGTCCTCGACCAGCGCATTGAAGTCGCTGCGGTCGATGTTCAGGCCCTTGTGGCTCTCCTCCATGCTGTCGCCGGTGTACACGCAGGGCCCGCCGGCCTCGACGCAGATCTGTTCGATCAGCTTGTCGCGCAGGCGCTCGATATCGATATCGGCAAAGTGGTGGGCGATGCGCGGGTTGCGCGCCGCGTTGAGCAGCATGCCCTCGACGATGCGGGTGATGCCCTGGTGCTCGCCGAGGCCGCGGTACAGGCTGTCGTCCTTGGGCGGCGGTGGGCTGGCGGTGCAGGCACCGAGCAGCAGAGCCAGGATGATCGACAATCCGCGCATGATCAGAAGCTCCCCTGCAGGGACAGGTAGACCCCGTCCTGATGATCGAGGCTGGCAATCTCGCCGAGCCGGGCGTATGCCAGCACCACGGCCAGGTGCTTGTTGGGGAAGTAGCCGACGAACAGGTCGGACCAGTCGTTCTCGCCGGCGAAGCTCAGGTTGTCCGGCTTCTCGCGGTACTCCACGCCCACCGCCCAGCGCGGGTTGAGCAGCACGGCGATGGAGCCTTCCTTGAGCAGCGAATGCTCGTCGCGGCGGTCGCCTCCGAAGCCCAGCAGGCCCTGCTCGTTGGCCCGGCTGTAGCGCAGGTTGCCGTTGAGCAGCAGGTTGTAGCCGAAGGCCGCACCGAGCAGCAGGCGACTGGCGGCCACATAGGCCTCGGTGTCCTCGTCACGCTCGGCGCCGACCAGGCTAGGCACCAGGAAGTCCTTCTGGCGTTTGTGCTCGATGCCCAGGGACACCTGCGGCAGACGGTCGTAGATCAGGTCGCCGAACAGGCGCACCTTGAGGCCGAGGATGTCCTGGCTGAGGCTGTTGTCCGGCAGGCTCAGATCGCGGGCCAGGGTGCCCAGGTCGAAACGCTGGCGGGCATAGGACAGCTCGACGCGATTGCCGTAGGACACGGCCAGGCCGCCGACGTCCAGCCGGTAGTCGCCGGTCTCCACCCGGGTCAGGAAGCTGGTGGCGCCCCACTCGCCCTCCTCGCCATAGCCGGCCAGCACTGCCCAGGGCACGATGCCGCCGCCGGCCGCACCGTCGATGCTGGTGGCACCGCCGGTGGCCAGCAGGCGCCCCTGCTCGGCCCCGGCCAGGGCCGGCAGCAGGCCGCAGAGGAGAAGGATCAGGCGTGTGCGCATGCTCAGAATACCTTTGCCAGTTGGGAGCCCTGCCATTGCCGCAGCCACTGCTCGAAGGCGGCGGCCGGCATCGGCTTGCCGATCAGATAGCCCTGGGCGGTATCGCAGCCCCAGCGCGCCAGCAGCTCCAGCATCGGGGCCAGTTCCACGCCCTCGGCCACCACCTTGAGGCCCAGGCTGTGGCTCATTTCGATGGTGGAGCGGACGATCACCGCGTCCTCGCTGTGCTCGTCCAGCTCGCGGATGAACGACTGGTCGATCTTCAGCTCCTGCACCGGCATGCGCTTTAGCTGGGCCAGGGACGAGTAGCCGGTACCGAAGTCGTCCACCGACAGCTGGATGCCACAGGCACGCAGACGCTGCAACACATCCAGGGCACGCTGCTGGTCGCGCATCATGGCGCTCTCGGTGATCTCGAACACCAGCTGCTCGGCCGCCACGTCCTGCTCCGCCAACTGTCGCCGGACCCGCTCGGCCAGCTGCAGATCGACCAGGTCCTCGGCGGAGATATTCAGCGACACCTGCATGACCAGGCCATGGCCGTTCCATTCATGCAGCTGACGCAGCGCCTCGCCGATTACCCAGGTGGTGAGCAGCTGGATGCTGCCGGTGCGCTCGGCCAGGGGAATGAACTCGCCGGGAGACACCATGCCGTAGTGCGGATGGTTCCAGCGCAGCAGGCACTCGGCCTCGTGCACCTGGCGCGCGGGGATATCCAGCTTGGGCTGGTAATAGAGGATCAGCTCGCCGCGCTCGGCGGCGTGGCGCAGATCGCGCACCAGGTTGATCTGCCGCTGGTGGGCGTCGTCGCGGCCCTCCTGATACAGCTCCAGGCGCCCGGACTGCTGGGCGGCGTCCTGCATGGCGATGGCGGCGCGGCGCAACAGATCGTCCGGGCTGTTGCCATGGGAGGGATAGGTTGCGATGCCGATGCTGCAGTCCAGGGCCACGTCCAGGGTGCCGACGCGCATCGGCTTGAGCAGCAATTGATGCAGGCGGTCCGCCGCGGCGATGGCGTTATCGCTGTCGCTGTTCTCCAGCATCAGCAGCATCTCGTCGTTGACCAGCCGCGCCAGGCTATCGCCGGGGCGCAGGGTGGCCTGCAGGCGCCGGCTGAGCTGCTGCAGGGCCAGATCGGCGCCGTCGGCGCCACAGCTGTCGAGGATGGAGCGGAAGTTGCCCACGCCGATGTGCAGCAACGCGGTGGGCCGCTCCGCGCTGATCGCGCTGCCCAGCCGCTCCAGCGCCAGGGTGCGGTTGGGCAGGCCGGTCAGGGCATCGTGCAGGGCGTTGTGGGCCAGCTGCCGCTCCCGCTCGGCGATGCCCTCCTGCATGCTGGTGAAGGCCAGGGCCAGGCTGCCCAGCTCGTCGCGGCGCTGCAGAGCGATCGGGGTGAAGTAGTCGCCGAGGCCGATGCGTCGAGCCACTCGCGCCAGCTCCTGCACCGGCTGCGCCAGGCTGCGCGCCAGCAGCAGCGCGCCGAGCAGCGAGCCGAAGAAGGCGGCCAGGGCGATCAGCAGAATGTCATGGTCCAGCGGGGCGAAGGCCTGCTCGGCCTGGTCCAGGGATTTGTGCAGCAGCGCCAGCACCTGGTAATCGCCAGCGCTGGCCAGGTCGCGCCACTCGCCCAGGTAGCGCTGATCGCCGGCCTGCAGCAGACGGCTGCCGCTTTCCTGTTTCTGCTGCAGGATTTCCTCGCGCAGGCGCTCATGCACGCTGGGCGGCAGGGTGCTGATCCAGCCGGTGGCCGCGCCGCGCTCGATGGACACCAGGGTCAGCTCCAGGTGGGTCAGCTCGCGCAATTCCTGAGCGAAATTCTCGTCGATGTGGAAGCCCATCACCACCCGGGCGATCGGCAGCGGCGCGCTGACGGCGGAGGCCACCAGCAGGTAGACCTCGCCCTCCACCGGCAACAGGAACACCTGGGCGCCCTGCCCGGCCTGCTCGGCGACCCGCCCGGCCAGGCGCTCGGCCGCCGCGGCGCCGATGCGCTGATCGCTGCTGACCTGCAGGGTGCCATCCAGCGCCAGCAGCAACGCGGCATCGGCCTTGATACGCGTGCCATGGTTGGCCAGCGCCGAGCGAATGGTGTCGCTGTCGCCGCTGGCCACCGCGTCCTTGAAGCCGAAGTCGGCCGCCAGCACCTGCACCGCATCGCGCAACTGGCGGCCGCGCAGCTCGATCAGTTGCTCCAGCACCCGGCCACCGACGCCGAGGTCTTCGCGCAGCTGGCTCTGCACCGCCACGCCGGTGGCGGCCTTGACCGAGAAGTACAGCGCGCCGACCACCACAGACAGGAGGAGGATCAGGACCCCGGCGATGCGCGCCTGAAAGCTATGGCTGAACTTCACTCGCCGCCTTCCTGAAGGCCTCGCCAAAGGCGCTGGGCTTGGGCGCAGCCGGCGCCACTGCAGCGCCCGCCAGCTGCAGCGGGAAGCGCTGGCTCAGCCCGGCCGCCGGCACCTTGAGGGTACCGGCGCTCAGCGGCAGCATGTTCTCCAGCTGCGGGTGCCACAGGGTGACCTGGTAGCTGCCTGCCGGCAGGCCATCGAGGATCAGCCGGCCCTGGGCATCGCTGACGGCATACCAGGGGTCGTCGGTGACATAGACGTAGCCGACCATCCAGTCGTGGATATTGCAGCCGAGCACCACCACGCCGGGCTTGTCGAACAGCACCGGCTCACTCGGCGTGCCCTTGTACAGGCGCAGCTCGAAACGTTTAGTCGGCGAGAAGGAATAGACGTGGTGGCGGATGTCGTCGCTGTTGGGGAACTTCACCGAAGTACCGCTGCGCACGGCCAGCACGCTGGGCACGAACTGCTTGTCGCGCTGATCCATGATCGCCGGCTCGTTGTGCGCCGAGGCGCCCATACCCTTGAGGCTGAGCACGGCGTTGGCCAGCGGCTGGCCCTGGCCATCCACCAGCTCGGCGGCTAGCCCGGCGGCGCCGGCCGGCAAGGTGATACAGCTGAGGAGCAGAGCCAGGGCGGCAAGGTGGCGCTTCATGGTGGCGACTTCCACTGCCCGGCAGCGCGGGCGACTGTACTTCGGGAGTTTCTGCAGCGTAGCCGACAGGCCGGCCAAGTTCACTTCAGGACAGCACGCTGCGATCGAAAATGAACCCTCCGGCGGCCTGGGGCCGATGCTCCAGCAGGTTCTGCGGGCGGCCCATCTTCGGCTGGTTCTTTTCCCCGGTATCGAGGATCCAGCCGTGCTGCTTCATCTTCTCCAGGCGTCCGCGCAGCGTGGTGTGCTGCACCGGCGGCCCGAGACTGGCCTGGAACGCCGCCAGCGCCTCGGTCACGGTGAAGCGCGGCGCCAGCAGGTAAAGCGGCAGCGAGGTGTACACCGCCTTGCCGGCCAGGCGCTCGGCGGCCTGGGCCACCAGCTGGGCATGGTCGAACGGTAGCGGCAACTCCTCGCCCAGCACCTCGGCCAGCGGGACGAAGCGCAGGTCATCGCCCTGCAGCTCGGTGTCCGGCGCCAGCAGCGCCAGGTAGAAGGTCGACAGCGACCAACCACGCGGATCGCGCACGGCGTTGCCCACGGTGGCCACCTGCTCCAGATGCTGCGGGGCGATGCGCGCCTTGTCCTGCAGTGCGCGCTCGGCGGCGGCGTCGAGGCTGGCGTCGGCACAACGGCCGTTGACCAGCACGCCCGGCAACGCCCATTGCCCCTCGAACGGCGCCTGGGCGCGGCGAATCAGCAGCAGCTGCAGCGCGCCCGCCAGGCGCAGCGCCACTATGTCCACCCCGGCCAGCACTTCGGCGGAAGCCATGTCCTCTCCTTCGTATTCCAGCGACTTATTTCATCTTGACGAATAACTCACAGAATTTCACGCGTCACGGTAAAAAACGCTTGCCAACTTATTTCATCAGATGGAATATGTAACCACCTCAACGGCAACAAGGAATGCCAAGATGAAAATCGCCAGCTTCGACGTCGATGCGCAAAAGGGCTTCACTCCCCTGTGCCCGAACGAGCTGCCGGTTCCCGGCGGCGATGCCATAGCCCCTGCCCTCAACCAGCTGGCCGAGCGCGCCGCCATGCGCCTGGGCAGCAAGGACGCGCACAGCCCGCAGGCCGCCTGGGTGGCGCCGAGCCACGCGGAGATGCTCAAGCCGCTGCCGCTGGCGAATGCCGACCTGTCCTGGGTCAGCCACTGCGTGCCGGGCACGCCGGGCTTCGAACTGCTCGACGAGCTGCCCGCCCCGCTGGACTACGACTACTTCGTGTGGAAAGGCGTGGAGCCGGACCTGCACCCCTACGGCGCCTGCTACCACGACCTGGCCGAGAAACGCAGCACGGGCGTCATCGAGTTTCTCCGGCACAATGGCGTGAACCGCGTGCTGGTGGGCGGCCTGGCCCTGGACTACTGCGTGAAGACCACCGCCCTGCAACTGCGCCGCGCCGGCTTCATGGTCGACGTATACCTGCCGGCCTGCCGGGCCATTGCCGAAGACACCGCCAACAGCGCCTGCGCCGAGATGCGCGCCGCCGGCATCGCCCTGCACGCCAGCCTGGATGAGCTGGATGCAGCGCTGAACATGGATGGAGACAACTGAGATGACCGAGAGCGTATTCGCCGAGCGCATCGTGCAGAACCTGCTGGACACCGACTTCTACAAGCTGACCATGATGCAGGCGGTGCTGCACAACTACCCCAACGCCGAGGTGGAGTGGGAGTTCCGCTGCCGCAACGCCGAGGACCTGACGCCTTACCTCGCCGAGATCCGCTACCAGATCGAGCGCCTGGCCGAGCTGGAAGTCACCGCCGATCAACTGGGCTTCCTCGAGCGCATCCCGTTCATGAAGGCCGACTTCATCCGCTTCCTCGGCCTGTTCCGCTTCAACCCGCGCCATGTGCAGACCAGCATCGAAGACGGCCAGCTGTGCATCCGCCTGCGCGGCCCCTGGCTGCACGTGATCCTCTACGAGATCCCGCTGCTGGCGATCATCAGCGAGGTGCGCAACCGCTATCGCTATCGCGAGGTGCTGCTGGAACAGGCCAGCGAGCGCCTGTACGAGAAGTTCGACTGGCTCAAGCGCGAGGCCTCGGCCGATGAGCTGGACGGCTTCCAGGTCGCCGATTTCGGCACCCGCCGACGCTTCTCCTACCGGGTGCAGGAGCAGATGGTGAAGATCATGAAGCGTGACTTCCCCGGGCGCTTCGTCGGCACCAGCAACGTGCACCTGGCCCGCGAGCTGGACCTGAAGCCGCTCGGCACCATGGCCCACGAGTGGCTGATGGCCCACCAGCAGCTCGGCCCGCGTCTGATCGACAGCCAGAGCGCCGCCCTGGACTGCTGGGTGCGCGAGTACCGCGGCCTGCTCGGCATCGCCCTGACCGACTGCATCACCATGGATGCCTTCCTGCGCGACTTCGATCTGTACTTCGCCAAGCTGTTCGACGGCCTGCGCCACGACTCGGGCGATCCGCTGCAGTGGGCGGAAAAGGCCATCGCCCACTACGAGAAGCTGGGCATCGACCCCATGAGCAAGACCCTGGTGTTCTCCGATGGCCTCGACTTTGCAAAGTCGCTGCAGCTCTACCGTGCACTTCACGGTCGTATCCACGTAAGCTTCGGCGTCGGCACCAAGCTGACCTGCGACATCCCGGGCGTCGAGCCGATGAACATCGTGATCAAGATGACCGCCTGCAACGGCCAGCCCGTCGCCAAGATTTCCGACACACCGGGCAAGACCCAGTGCCGCGACGAGAACTTCGTCAGCTACCTGAAACATGTTTTCCGCGTATGAGGACCCAGCCATGAGCAACCGCCAAGCCGAAATCGCCGCCGCCCTGGACGTGGTACCGCCCTTCGCCGACGAGGCCGCCCTGGTGGCGGAGATCGAGCGGCGCAAGAACTTCATCAAGAACACGTTGAGGAATTCGGGCCTGAAGGTACTGGTGCTGGGCATCAGCGGTGGCGTCGACTCCACCACCGCCGGGCGCCTGGCCCAGCTGTCGGTCGAGGAGCTGCGCGCAGAGACCGGCGATGCCGGCTACCGCTTCATTGCCGTGCGCCTGCCGCACAAGACCCAGCATGACGAGCACGATGCCCAGGATTCGCTGAAATTCGTCGGAGCCGACATCAACGACACGGTCAATATCGCCCCCAGCGTACTCGGCCTGGGCGAACAGGTCGCCGACCTGCAGAAGCTCTCCGAGCCGCGCCGCGACTTCGTCAACGGCAATATCAAGGCGCGCATCCGCATGGTCGCCCAGTTCGCCATCGCCAACGCCAACAACGGTCTGGTGATCGGCACCGACCACGCCGCCGAGGCGGTGATGGGCTTCTTCACAAAGTTCGGCGACGGTGCCTGTGACCTGGCGCCGCTCTCCGGCCTGGTGAAGGGCCAGGTGCGCGCCATCGCCGCGTACCTGGGCGCGCCACAGCACCTGGTACAAAAGACGCCGACCGCCGACCTGGAAGAGCTACGCCCGGGCAAGCCCGACGAAGAAGCCCACGGCGTGAGCTACGCCGAGATCGACGCGTTCCTGCATGGCGAGAAGGTCAGTGATGAGGCCTACGCCACCATCGTGCGTACCTACGACAACACCCGTCACAAACGCGAGTTGCCGCTGGTGCCGTGACGCCGGGCTGGCCCGCCTCAGTGGCGGGCTATCGGCGCGGGGGGTGGCTGATCGGGAATGGTCGGCTCGCCCGGAGGCTGCGGTAGGTCCGGCTTGCCGGGCTGGTCGGGAATATCCGGATCCGGCTGGCCAGGAATGGCGCCGTTCAGCTGCCAGCCACGCGGGCCTGGCGGAAAGAAATGAGTCAGTGTTGCGTACATGAGATGCCCTCCTCGGCGAACTCTGAGCGGTAGAGTTCGCCAGGGCCGGAGAAATTCACTGCATTTTCGTGCGTCAGGGCTTCTCGAATAGCACGCTGATGGAGACCAGCACCGCCTGCTCGGGGTCGTCGCCCAGGTGATAGTCGGGTGCCGGGCCATAGCCCAGCCAGATCTGCCGGCCGTTCTTCTGCAGCAGATCGGAACGCTCGTCGCCCGCCTCTTCCAGCCCCGCCAGATAAGCGCCTACCTGCTGCCGCGGCATGCCCAGGCGCAGCCGATCGTCAACCACGAAGCCCTCGGGCTGGCCTTTGCGCTCCACGTCCTGCAGCCAGCCAACAAACAGCTCGTCGGTGAACTGTTGCACCTTCCAGCAGCGCACCTCGCGCAGGCGCTCACCTTCGAACACCAGCAGCAGCGCATTGCCATACAAGAGACCACGCCGCCCCTGCTGCAGCGGTAGCTCGGCAGTCGGCTCACCGAGATGTTGTATGAAGGCAGCCGGTGGCGCGCTGGGCGCCAGGCCGAACACCTGGCCATCGGTGCGCAGGCCCAATTCGGCCTGGGCCAGGGTAGCGGCGCAGCCCAGCACGAGGCCGCCAGCCCATTTCCATAAGCTCATGGTGAATCCCTCCGGTTGGCAAACGAGCCGCGGCCCGTTGGCCGGCTATGCTGACCAATGCCAACCGTCGCCGCCAAGGACCGCCCCATGACGCCCATCGACTCGGACAGACACCTGCCGCGTACCCTGCTCGACACGCTGATCCGCGCTGGCCTCATCACCGCGCTGGTGGTGTCCTGCTATGAAGTGTTCCACCCCTTCCTCAGCCTCATGCTGTGGTCGGTGATCCTCGCCATCACCCTCTACCCGCTGCACCTCCTGCTCAGGCCACACCTGGGCAACAGCGACAGCCGCGCCGCCACGCTGATCGTACTGGTCGCCATGGCCGTGCTGTTGCTGCCGATCTACCTGCTCGGCGCCTCGCTGGGTGACTCGGTGGAGGTGGCGATCGACACGGTGAAAAGTGGCTCGCTGCGCATCCCCTCGCCGCCCGACTCCGTCGCCGGCTGGCCGCTGATCGGCGAGTCGCTGCACGGCTTCTGGGAGCAGGCCTCGTCCGACCTGACCAGCCTGCTGCAGCGCCTGGCGCCCTATATCAAAGATGTGACCCTGGTGCTGCTCGGCAAGATCGCCGGGGCCGGCGCCGGCTTCCTGGTGTTCATCGCCGCCCTGGTCATCGGCGCCATCATCATGGCCTACGGCGACAACGGCCACCGCAGCGCCCAGCGCATCGCGGCGCGCATCATCGCTCCCGAGCGCAGCGGACACTTCGTATTGCTCTGCACCGCGACCATCCGCGCCGTGGCCCAGGGCGTGATCGGCATCGCCTTCGTGCAGATGCTGCTGCTCGGCATCGGCTTCATGGTCATGGGCGTACCCGGCGCCGGGCTGCTGGCCATGGGCGTCCTGCTGCTGGGCATCATGCAGTTGCCACTGCCGCTGATCACCCTGCCGGTTATCGGCTTCGTCTTCTACAGCGAAGGCCCGACCCTGGCGGCCATCATCTTCACCATCTACACCATGCTCGCCGGCCTGGTCGACAACGTACTCAAGCCCCTGCTGCTGGGGCGCGGCGTCGATGTACCGATGCCGGTGGTGCTGATCGGCGCCCTGGGCGGCATGCTCAGCGGCGGTATCATCGGCCTGTTCATCGGCCCGGTGGTGCTGGCCGTGGGCTACAAGCTGTTCTGGCAATGGGTCGATACGCCGCCCGTGCAGATCCAGGGGTCGCCGTCGGAAGGCACCTGAGCCGGCCTGCGGGCACAAAAAAGCCGGGCAAGCCCGGCTTTCTTATGGCAGCGCCGATCAGGCCTTCGGCAAGGTCACGCCAGTCTGGCCCTGATACTTGCCGCCACGGTCGGCGTAGGACACTTCGCAGGCCTCGTCGGACTGCAGGAACAGCATCTGCGCCACGCCTTCGTGGGCGTAGATCTTCGCCGGCAGGTTGGTGGTGTTGGAGAACTCCAGGGTCACATGGCCTTCCCACTCCGGCTCCAGCGGGGTGACGTTGACGATGATGCCGCAACGCGCGTAGGTGCTCTTGCCCAGGCAGATGGTCAGTACGTCGCGCGGGATGCGGAAGTACTCGACGGTGCGGGCCAGGGCGAAGGAGTTCGGCGGGATGATGCAGACGTCGCTGTTGATGTCGACGAAGCTCTTCTCGTCGAAGTTCTTCGGGTCGACCACGGCCGAGTGGATGTTGGTGAACACCTTGAATTCGGCGGCGCAGCGCACGTCGTAGCCATAGCTGGAGACGCCGTAGGAGATCACCTTGTTGTCGTCGGCACCACGGATCTGACGCTCGACGAACGGCTCGATCATCCCGTGTTCCTGGGCCATGCGGCGAATCCACTTGTCCGATTTGATGCTCATGGCGGGCGTCCTGAAGCTATTGGCTGAAAAATGATCGCGCATCTTACCGGGCGTCGGGGCGTCGAGCCAAGGGGCGCCGGGCAGGTCGACGATGGGACTCGCCATCGTTAGGCTGTGCGCCTTTCAGCCAGGAACGGATGCCCCCATGTTCAAGAATCTGACGCCCCTGCTCTATCTGAAGCTCAGATCGCAGAGCATCAGCGGCCTGCACCTGCCGTCCGGCATGACCTTCGATGAACCGCCTGCGCTGGCGCTGCGAACCATCAAGGGTAAACGCGAAGCCATCGCCGTAGGTCACGCCGCGATAAAGCTGCAGGGCCAGGCGCAGGTAGAAGTGCTCAACGGCTTCGACCACCCGCGCTCACTGCTGGCGGACTTCGCCGTTGCGGAAAAGACCCTGCAGCTGCTCGTGAGCCAGATTGCAGGAAAAACCTTCCTCAAGCCGGAAGTGGTGCTGCATCCGCTAGAGCATCTGGAGGGCGGGCTGACGCAGATGGAGCGGCGTGGCCTGTACGAGCTATGTCGCGGCGCGGGCGCCCATAAGATCCATCTCTGGATCGGTCGCGAGCTGACCGTTGAGGAACTGCGTTCCCGGCAGTTCCCCAGTGAAGGCGGCTCGCTGCTGACGCCCTGAGGCGTCAGTCGTCACTGATCTCGATGGTCGGCATCGCCTGCGCACCCAGCCCCGACAGGGTGATGCGCGCGCCGACGCTGCGGGCCATCTCCTGGTAGACCATGGCGATCTGGCTCTCGGTATCGGCTACCACGGTCGGCTTGCCGCCATCGGCCTGCATGCGGATGGCCATGGACAGCGGCAGCGAGGCCAGCAGGTCGACGCCGTACTGGGCTGCCAGCTTCTCGCCGCCGCCCTCGCCGAACAGGTGCTCGACATGACCGCAGTTGCTGCAGATATGCACGGCCATGTTCTCCACCACGCCCAGCACCGGGATATTGACCTTGCGGAACATCTCCACGCCCTTCTTGGCGTCCAGCAGAGCCAGATCTTGCGGCGTGGTGACCACCACCGCGCCGGCTACCGGCACTTTTTGCGCGAGGGTCAATTGGATGTCGCCGGTACCCGGCGGCATATCGACGATCAGGTAGTCCAGATCGTCCCAGGCGGTCTGGGTCACCAGCTGCAGCAACGCGCCGGAAACCATCGGCCCGCGCCAGACCACCGGGGTGCTGTCGTCGGTGAGGAAGGCCATGGACATCACCTGCACGCCATGCGCTTCCAGCGGCACGAAGAACTTCTGGTCGCGCACCCGCGGCCGGGTACCTTCCGCGATGCCGAACATGATGCCCTGGCTGGGGCCGTAGATATCGGCGTCAAGGATGCCGACACGGGCGCCTTCGCGGGCCAGGGCCAGGGCCAGGTTGGCGGCGGTGGTGGACTTGCCCACCCCGCCCTTGCCGGAGGCCACGGCGATGATGTTCTTCACTCCGGCCAGCGCCGGCACCTGCTCCTGGGCCTTGTGCGCGGCGATGGCCACATCGACCTGCACCCGCGCCGACTCCACACCGTCCAGGCTCTCCAGGGCCATCTGCAGCATCTGCGCCCAGCCGTTCTTGAACAGCCCGGCGGCGTAGCCCAGCTCCAGGCGTACGGCGACCTTGCCGCCCTGGATATCGACTTCGCGCAGGCAGCCGGCGCTGACCGGATCCTGGTTCAGATGGGGGTCGGTGAACTGGCGCAGGCGGGCTTCGACCGCTTCGCGGGTGACGGCGCTCATGGGGCAACTCCGAAAGGCAGGGCAAAACAGGCGGGCATATTACCCCAGGGCGGCGCCCCGCACGGATGAAAAAAAACCGCCGCGCCTATATAGTGGCCGACTTCCCTCGTAACACCCGATGGCCCGATCACCATGTCTGAAGCCCGCAAGATTCTCGTTACCAGCGCCCTGCCCTACGCCAACGGCTCGATCCACCTCGGCCACATGCTCGAGTACATCCAGACCGACATGTGGGTGCGCTTCCAGAAGCTGCGCGGCAACCAGGCCATCTACGTCTGCGCCGACGACGCCCACGGCTCGGCCATCATGCTGCGCGCCGAGAAGGAAGGCATCACGCCGGAACAGCTGATCGCCAACGTCCAGGCCGAGCACATGGCCGACTTCGCCGACTTCGGCGTGGACTTCGACAACTACCACTCGACCCACGGCGAAGAAAACCGCGAGTTGTCCGCCGCCATCTACCTCAAGCTGCGCGACGCCGGCCATATCGCCACCCGCTCGGTGACCCAGTACTTCGACCCCGAGAAGGGAATGTTCCTCGCCGACCGCTTCATCAAGGGCACCTGCCCGAAATGCGCGGCCGAGGACCAGTACGGCGACAACTGCGAGAAATGCGGCGCCACCTACGAGCCGACCGAGCTGAAGAACCCGCGCTCGGCCATCTCCGGCGCCGTGCCGGTGCTCAAGGACTCCAAGCACTTCTTCTTCAAGCTGCCCGACTTCGAAGCCATGCTGAAGACCTGGACCCGCAGCGGCACCCTGCAGGACGCCGTGGCCAACAAGATCGCCGAATGGCTGGATGGCGGCCTGCAGGAGTGGGACATCTCCCGCGATGCGCCGTACTTCGGCTTCGAGATCCCCGACGAGCCGGGCAAGTACTTCTACGTCTGGCTGGACGCACCGATCGGCTACATGGCCAGCTTCAAGAACCTCTGCGCCAAGCGCCCGGAGCTGGACTTCGACGCCTTCTGGAATAAGGACTCGACCGCCGAGCTGTACCACTTCATCGGCAAGGACATCGTCAATTTCCATGCCCTGTTCTGGCCGGCGATGCTCGAAGGCGCCGGCTACCGCAAGCCCACCGCGGTCAACGTGCACGGCTACCTGACCGTCAACGGCCAGAAGATGTCCAAGTCGCGCGGCACCTTCGTCAAGGCGCGTACCTACCTGGACCACCTGAACCCGGAATACCTGCGCTACTACTACGCGTCCAAGCTGGGCCGTGGCGTCGATGACCTCGACCTCAACCTCGAAGACTTCGTGCAGAAGGTCAACTCCGACCTGGTCGGCAAGGTGGTCAACATCGCCAGCCGCTGCGCCGGTTTCATCCACAAGGGCAACAATGGGGTTCTTGTAGACGCCAACCCCGAGCCGGAGCTGTGGGCCGCCTTCCAGGCCGCCGCCCCGAGCATCGCCGACGCCTACGAGGCGCGCGACTTCTCCCGCGCCATGCGCGAAATCATGGCCCTGGCCGACCGCGCCAATGCCTGGATCGCCGACAAGGCGCCCTGGGCGCTGAACAAGGTCGAGGGCAAGCAGGCCGAGGTGCAGGACATCTGCGCCCTGGGCGTCAACCTGTTCCGCCAGCTGGTGATCCTGCTCAAACCGGTATTGCCGAAGCTGGCCGCCGACGCCGAGGCCTTCCTCAACGTCGCCCCGCTAACCTGGAATGATCTGGCAACCCCGCTGGCCAACCACCAGCTGAACCCGTTCAACCCGCTGCTGACCCGTATCGAACCCGCGAAGATCGAAGCCATGACCGAAGCCTCCAAGGAAGACCTCGCCGCCGAAGCCACCAAGCCTGCAGGCAACGGTGAGCTGACCAAGGACCCGCTGGCCGCCGAGATCAACTTCGACGCCTTCGCCGCGGTGGACCTGCGCATCGCCCTGATCGAGAAGTGCGAGTTCGTCGAGGGTGCCGACAAGCTGCTGCGCCTGTCGCTGGACATCGGCGACGAGAAGCGCAACGTGTTCTCCGGCATCAAGTCCGCCTACCCGGACCCGAGCAAGCTGGAAGGCCGCCTGACCCTGTACGTGGCCAACCTGGCCCCGCGCAAGATGAAGTTCGGCGTCTCCGAAGGCATGGTTCTGGCCGCCGGCCCTGGCGGTGAGGAAATCTACCTGCTCAGCCCGGACAGCGGCGCCAAGCCCGGCCAGCGCGTCAAGTAAGCCCCACCAAGCAAGGATGCTGACATGAACAAATGGACAGTGGCCCTGCTGCTGGCCGCACTGGCCGGCTGCTCGGACAAGGGCGGCGAAAGTTCGGGCGCAGCCGCCCTACAGGGCGAAAGCAACAAGGCCGGCAGCTACCTGGCCTATGAGCACCATGTCGGTATCGAACTGCCAGGCGAACGCATCACCGAGCGCCTGGCCGCCACTCGCCAGGCCTGCCTGGACGAGCGTTTCGGTGCTTGCAGTCTGATCGCGGCTGAGCAGAGCTCGGGCCAATATCCACGTGGCGAACTGACGCTGCGCATCGCTCCGGGCGGCGTGGAAAAGCTCACCGCCCTGGCGGCTGAAGGTGGCGAACAGGTCAGTCGCCTCACCCGCGCCGAAGATCTGGCCCAAGTCATAACGGACAACCGCCAGCAGCACGACCAACTACTGCGCCAGCAACAGACACTGCAGCAATACCAGAGCCGTGACAGCCTCACGGTCGCCGACCTGCTGGCCCTGGCCAGGGAACTGGCGGCGATCGAGGTGCAATTGCAGGCCCTGAGCCAGGAAGCCACCCAGCACCAGCGCCGCCTGGACACCAACCTGCTGACCATGAGTTTCAGCAGCGCCCACGAGCGCTCGCGCCTGGGCCTGATTGGCGACGCAGCCTCACGCCTGCTGGACAACCTGGCCGAAGGCACCGCCGCGGTGATCGAATTCGTCGGCTACGGCCTGCCCTTCCTGATCATCCTCTTCCCTCTCGCCCTGCTACTGCGCTGGCTATGGCGCCGTATCACCCGCAATCCAGCACGAGACATTCGATGAAGAAGTCCGAACTCGTCACCACCTGCGTACTCTCGGGCGGCGTGCTGCTGGCCGCTCTGCACCACGGCAACGTCTACCGCGACCAGTACCGTACCCGCGCCGAATGCGAGACGGACTGGCGACAGTCCCCCAGCTACTACTGCCAGGAAGAGACCTCGAGCAGTGGCTCCGGAAGCTACAGCGGCGGTCGCTACTATGGGCCGAGCTACGAATCAGGAGCACGACCACGCACCCAGCAGCCACATACGGTGGTCGAACGCCAGATGATCAAACGCAGCGGTTTCGGCTTCAGCGGCGCCCGCTTCTCGGCGGGTGGCTGATGCGCCGGATTGACTTCACCCCACGCCCGCACTGGCGCCAGCAGTGCGAAGAGCTGGGTTTCACCTTCCACAGCATCGACGGTACCTACTGGGACGAATCGGCCGCTTACGAGCTGAGCTTGGCCCAGGTCGAAACTCTGGAAGCAGCCGCCGAGGAACTGCATCGCTTGTACCTGGACGCAGCTCAATGGGTGATCGAGCAACGCCACTTCGCCCCTTTCGCCCTGCCGCCAAGCGCAGAACAACTGATAGTCGATTCCTGGCAACGCCAGGAGCCGGCGCTCTACGGTCGTTTCGACTTTTCCTGGAACGGCCAGGGCAAGCCCAAGCTGCTGGAGTACAACGCCGACACTCCTACCGGCCTGCTGGAAGCCAGCGTGGTGCAGTGGTACTGGCTACGCGACGTTCTGCCCGAAGCCGACCAGTTCAACTCGCTGCACGAGAAGCTGATCGAGCGCTGGCGCCAGATCGGTCACGGCCATGTGCATTTCGCCGCCATCGAGGGCCACGAGGAAGACACCGGCAATGTCCTCTACATGCTCGACGTGGCGCACCAGGCCGGGCTGCCGACCCACTACGTACCGGTCGAAGCCATCGGTTACGACGAGCAGCGCCGGATCTTCGTCGACCAGCATGAGCGCTCCATTGAACACTGCTTCAAGCTCTACCCTTGGGAATGGCTGCTGCAGGACGAATTCAGCTCCCATGTCGGCAGCAGCGGTATCCGCTTCCAGGAGCCGGCGTGGAAGCTGCTTCTGTCGAGCAAGGCCATGCTGCCAATCCTCTGGCAACGCAATCCAGGGCACCCCAACCTGCTGCCATCCAGCTTCGCCGCCGACCTGCCTGAGCCTTACGTACGCAAGCCGCTGTACGCCCGCGAGGGGCAGAACATCCAGATAGTCGGCACCGGCCAGACGCTCGAAAGCGACGGCCCGCACGCCGCCGATACCTGCATCTACCAAGCCTATGCGCCGTTGCCGCGCTTTGCAGATAGCTACACCGTGCTGGGCTGTTGGATGGTCGGCGACCAGACTGCCGGCCTCGGCATCCGCGAAGACGCCACGCCCATCACCCGCGACAGTAGTCGCTTCCTCCCCCATTACTTCATCGAATGACCGCCATGGCCCTGCTGCAAAACCTGCCGAACTTCCTGTTCTACTTCACCACCGCCCTGGCCCTGTTCGGTCTGTTCATCAGCCTCTACCTGCACCTGACGCCCTACGCCGAGCTCAAGCTGATTCGCCAGGGCAACCTGGCCGCTGCCGTGGCCCTGCTCGGCGCCGTACTCGGCTTCGCCTTGCCACTGGCCAGCTGCATTGCTCACAGCGTCAGTCTGCAGGACATGCTGATCTGGGGCTTCATCGCCCTGCTGGTACAGGCTCTGGTGTACCTGGCCGCCGCGCGCCTGCTACCAGAGCTGAAGCAGGGCATAGCCGAAGGCCAACTAGCGCATGGTGTATTCCTCGGCGGTCTGGCCCTGAGCGTGGGGCTGATCAATGCCGCGTGCATGGTCTACTGACTGCCCGCCGAGCTAGCCTTGAGGGGTAGGCTGGCGCGGTTGTAGCGCCGCGCCAGCGCCGGGATAATACGCCCCCCTTTCCAGCCAATCCGCTCAGCCACGCGCATGACCGACTTCCTCTTCGCCCTGATCGGCGCCGCGCTGGTCAGCAACCTGATCCTCGGGCTGCCGCTCGCCGCCGATGCCCTGCGCCATGCCCGCGCGCAGGCGTTGGGACTGGCCGGCGCAGTCTTGATCCTGCTCACCGCGCCCACTGCCTGGCTGCTGCAACAGATCCTGCTGGCTGTCGACCTGGTTTACCTCTACCTGCTGATCGGCGTACCGCTGCTGGCAGCACTGAGCTGGCTCAGCCTGGTCCTGTTGCAGCGCCTGCGCCCTGCCCTCGACCAATCCGGCCTGTGGCCGCTGCTGATTGGCAACGGCCTGGGTGCCATGCTTCTGGCTCGTTCACTGGATGGTTTCACCGCGGCGCTGGCCCTGGGCATCGGTGGCGGTCTGGGCTTCTGGCTCGTGTTGCAACTGATGAGCGACCTGCTTGAACGCATCGAACAGTGCGATGTGCCAGTCGCCTTCCGCGGCACGCCGATCCTGCTGATCGCCGCCGGCCTGATGAGCCTGGCCTTCCTCGGCTTCAACGGCATGGGGGCGGTATGAGCAACGCCTTGCGTAGCGACGCCCGGCGCATCCAGGCCATCGACGCCCTGCTGCCGCAGACCCAGTGCGGCAAGTGCGGCCATCCCGGCTGCAAGCCCTACGCCGAGGGCATCGCCAATGGCGAGGCAATCAACAAGTGCCCGCCGGGCGGCACCAACACCATCCATGCCCTGGCGCGCCTGCTGGACGTGCCGGAACTGCCGTTGGAGCTGCCCGCCGTACCGCCGCAGATCGCCCTGATCCGCGAGGCCGAGTGCATCGGCTGCACCAAGTGCATCCAGGCCTGCCCGGTGGACGCCATCGTCGGCGCGGCCAAGCTGATGCACACGGTGATCACCGCCGAGTGCACCGGCTGCGAGCTGTGCGTGGCGCCCTGCCCGGTGGACTGCATCGACATCCTGCCGCTAGCCGGCACCGAGGCCGACACCCAGCGCCAGCGTACCGACCAGTTCCGCAGCCGCCATGAGGCGCATCTGGCCCGCCTGGCGCGCAACGAGGCCAAGCGCCAGGCTGAGCGTGCGGCACGCGCCCCTGCGATCCAGCCCGCCACATCAGCGCAGCCGGCCGCCAGCAGCGACGACCAGTACAAGCGCCTGAAGATCGAGGCGGCCATGGCCAAGGTGGTGCTGGCCAAGGCCGAGAAGCAGCTGGCCCAGCACGGCAGCCCCGAGCTGCAGCGCCAGGTGGACGAACTGCGCCAGGCGGCCGAACGTGCCCAGCAGGCTCTGGAGCAAGCCACGCCGCCAGCGCCAGCGGCTCCCGCTGCAGGTATCGCCGCACTCAAGCAGGCCAAGATTCAATTCGCCCTACGCCGTGCCGAGCTGGACAAGGCCACGCGCCAGGGTGCAGACGACACAACGCTGCAAGCGCTGCGCGCCAACCTGGAGGCTGCCGCCCAGGCCCTGCACGCCGCTGAAGAGGCCAGCGGCAAGCCGCTGCCCGACCTGGTGCGTACCGACAAGCAGCCGGTGGACCTCAAGTTACGCGAGCTGAAGACCGAGCACGCCTACGCCCGCGCCGAGCTGCAGCGCCTGGAGCGACGCCTGACGGCCAACCCCGCGGCGGCATCGGCCGAAACGCTGCAACAAGCCCGCCAGCGCCTAGCGAATGCCGAGCGACAGCTGCATGACTACCAGCAGCCCTGAAATCGCCTTCGACCCGCGCCCGAGCATGCAGCAGGTGCTGCTCGCCTGCCTGCCCGGCGCCCTGGCCCTGCTCTGGTTCAACGGCTGGGGCCTGCTGGTCCAGCTGCTGCTGGCCGCCCTCACCTGCTGCGCCTGCGACCTGCTGAGCCGTCATCTGCGCGGCCAGGCGCTCGCCGATAAAGCGCGCAGCCTGTTCGAACAGCCACTGCTGGCCGAAGGCAGCGGCCTGGTCAGCGCCCTGCTGCTGGCCCTGGCCCTGCCCAACTACGCCCCTTGGTGGCTGACCGTGGCCAGCGCCGCCTTCGCCAGCCTGTTCGGCAAGGCGCTGTTCGGCGGCTTCGGCAACAACCCGTTCAACCCGGCCATGCTCGGTTACGCCTTCGCTCTCATCGCCTTCCCGGCGCAGATGGTGCACTGGCCGGCGCCTGGCGCGGAACACGGTCTGCTCGGCGCACTGCAGCAGATCTTCGGCTTCGGCCCCGGCCTGCCGGATGGCTGGAGCCAGGCCACGGTGCTGGACAGCCTGCGCCACAACGACCGCCTGACCATCGACGAGCTGTTCGCCAGCCACCCGGCCTTCGGCGGCGTCGGCGGGCGCGGCGTGGAATGGGTCAATCTGGCCTTCCTCGCCGGCGGCCTGTTCCTGCTGCAGCAGAAGGTGATCCGCTGGCAGGCGCCGGCCGGCATGCTCGGCGCCCTGTTCGTCGCCAGCCTGCTGTGCTGGAACGGTTCGGGCTCGGACTCCAACGGCTCGCCGCTGCTGCACCTGTTCAGTGGCGCCGCCATGCTCGGCGCCTTCTTCATCGTCACCGAGCCTGTCAGCGGCCCGGACAGTGCGCGCGGGCGCTTGTACTTCGGCATCGGTGTCGGCCTGCTGACCTACGCCATCCGCACCTGGGGCGGCTATCCGGACGGCCTGGCCTTCGCCGTGCTGCTGATGAACCTGTGCGTCACCCGCCTGGATCGCCTGGGGGCCGCACGATGAAACGCAGCGCCGCACTCCTGCTGGCGATCGCCCTGTGTGGCGCCGCCCTGCTCGCCACGCTCCAGCATTTCGCCGCACCACGCATCGTGCAGCAGCGCCAGGCCGCCGCCGAACGCGCCCTGCTCGACCTGCTGCCCGCCGGCAGCTACGACAACCGCCCACTGCAACAGCCCATCGCTCTGCCGGCCGGCGGCCTGCTAGGCAACGCTCGCGCCGAGCTGGGCTACCTGGCCAGCCTGAATGGCCGGCCCAGCGCCGTGCTGCTGCCAGTGACCGGTAAAGGGTACGAGGGACCGATCCGCCTGCTGGTAGCGATAACCCCGGATGGCCAGCTGCACGCCAGCAAGGTCCTGCAGCAGCAGGAGACGCCCGGCCTGGCCGATCTGCTGGCTCCCGACCGCGCCACCTGGGTGAGCGGCTTTGCCGGCAAGACACTGAGCGACAACGCAGCCAGCTGGACGCTGCGTGCCGACCAGGGCCAGGTCGATCAGATCGCCGGCGCCACCATCACCTCGCGCGCGGTGACCGACGCCCTGCAGCGCGCCCTGCGCTTCTTCGATGCCGAGCACGAGCGGCTACTGGAGGCGCAGCCATGAAGCGCTCCCTGCAGCTGCTCGCCCTGGCGCCCCTGCTGGGCTGCACCGATCTGCTGATCAAGGCCCTCGGCATCGGCCTGTGCGGCCTGCTGGTTCTGCCGCTCTGCGGCCTGCTGCTGGCCCCGCTGCGTAGCCGATTGCACGACAACCACCTGGTGCTGGCCGCCCTGGTGATTGGCGGCATCCTCGCGAGCGTCGCGGCGCTGACGCTGCAGCTGCTCAGCACCGAGTTGGCCGGCGCCCTCGAGCTGTTCCTACCGCTACTGATCCTGCCCTGCCTCGCGCTGGCCCTGAGTGATCAAAACTCCGCGTTGGATGGCCTCAGGCCCGCCCTGATCTTCGCGCTGGTCGCCGTGCTACTCGGCGCCTTGCGTGAGCTGCTCGGCCACGGCAGCCTGTTCGCCCATGCCGACTGGCTGCTGGGGCCCGCCGCCAGCGGCTGGCACTGGTCGACCGGCATGCCACTGCTGACGCACGCCGCCGGTGGCTTTATCCTGCTCGGCCTGTTGCTTGCCCTGCTCCGCCACTTCAATCAAGACGACGCCCGATGAACGCCGCCAAGCGCTTTGAGATCTTCCGCCGCCTGCACGAAGACAACCCCGAGCCCAAGACCGAACTGGCCTATACCACGCCGTTCGAGTTGCTGATCGCGGTGATCCTCTCCGCCCAGGCCACCGACGTCGGTGTGAACAAGGCCACGGCCAAGCTCTACCCCGTGGCCAACACCCCGGAAGCCATCTATGCGCTGGGTGTCGAGGGCCTCTCCGAGTACATCAAGACCATCGGCCTGTACAACAGCAAGGCGAAGAACGTCATCGAGACCTGCCGCATCCTGGTCGAGAAACATGGCAGCCAGGTGCCGGACAACCGCGAAGACCTGGAGGCCCTGCCGGGCGTCGGCCGCAAGACCGCCAACGTGGTGCTCAACACCGCCTTCCGCCAGCCGGCCATGGCGGTGGACACGCATATCTTCCGCGTCAGCAACCGCACCGGCATCGCCCCGGGCAAGAACGTGCTGGAAGTGGAGAAGAAGCTGGTCAAGTTCGTGCCCAAGGAATTCCTCCTGGACGCGCACCACTGGCTGATTCTGCACGGCCGCTACGTCTGCCAGGCACGCAAGCCGCGTTGCGGCGCCTGCCGCATCGAGGACCTGTGCGAGTACAAGGCGAAGACCTCCGACGATTGAAAAGCCATTGAATCGGGCATAGTACCGATTGAAAAAATCTTTTTTACCGGCTCTGGCTTTGTCGCTATAAGGTGCGCCATCAGCATTCCGAAAGCTGGAGTGATACATGAGCACTGGCAAAGAAGAACTCGAAGATGACTTTGTCGCCGAAGAGGTGGAAGACAGCCCCGAGCGCACGGTAGAGGTCGCCAAGACCAATCTGACCAAGCGCCGCATCATCGACAACCTGCTCGATGAGCGACGCCTGCAGCGACAGTTGAACGACTACGATTACGACTTTTGAGGTCGGATCGAAAAAAGCCCCGCACTGCGGGGCTTTTTCGTTACTGATTGACTGCCAGCGGCCGGCGGCGCGCGCACTTGTTGGCATACATGGCGGTATCCGCCTGCTGCAGCAGGGCATCCAGGTCGCCAACACCGCGAAGAGAAGACTCGGCGAGCCCCACGCTCAGCGACAGCGGCCGCCCGGTATCGCGGCGGAACGCCTCCAGCGCGTGATGCAGACGCAACAGCACTTCTTCGCTGCTGGTGTAGTCGCTGGCCAGCACCACGAACTCGTCGCCGCCCAGACGGGCGACCACATCGGTGCTGCGGAACAGCGAACGCAGCAGCTGTGCGGCATCGATCAGCATGGCGTCGCCGGCGGCATGGCCGAAGCGGTCGTTGGCCTGTTTCAGATAATCCAGATCGGCATACAGCAACAGGCAGCGCCCTCCGCGGCGACGCGCCGACTCCAGCTCGCGCTCGGCGAGCAGCAGGAAGCCGCGACGGTTGCGCAGCCCGGTCAGCTCGTCGGTCAGCGACAGCTGGCGCACCTCCGCCGCCATCCGCTCGCGCTCGCGCACCTCGGCCTGCAGGCGATGATTGACCTCCACCAGTTGCCCGGTGCGCTGCTCGACTCTGCGCTCCAGTTCGGAGTAGACCTGCACGTTCTCCAGGGCGATCGAGGTGGAATCGGCCAGCGCCTGCAGCAGCTCGACCTGCTCGGTAGTAGCGGTATGCGGACTGGCCCAGTAGTTGCCGATGGCGCCGATCGGGTCCAGGGTGCGGATCGGCACCATGACCAGGCTTTTGACGAAGGTCGGCCGGTAGGCCTCATGCGGGATACGCGGGTCCAGGTAAATATCCGGGATCACCGTGGCCTGGCGGTTGAGCATGGCCCAGCCGCTGATGCACAGGCTCATGGGGAAGCGCTGCCCCTTCCACAGGGGCGAAATGGCGTCCTCGTCGCGATAGAAGCACTGCTGTCCATCGCGAAGAACGAAGGTGGCGCCGTCGGCACCGGTCAGCTCGCGGGCCGCGCGACGGACGATCTCCGCCACCCGGTCCACATCCCTCGCCATCGACAGCTCCTGCACAACCCGGATCAGGCGCAGCGCCTGGGGATCAGCCGTCATGGAACACCTCGATGGCCAGGCAAATGGCCATTGCTTTTGTAAGCTTTTACTTACAAAGCATAGCAGCTGTCAATCGTTGCGCTTGGGCGACAGCAGCTCGATCTTGTAGCCGTCCGGATCCTCGACGAAGGCCAGGATGCTGGTGCCGTGCTTCATCGGCCCCGGCTCGCGGGTGATCTTGCCGCCACGGGCGCGGATGTCCTCGCAGGCCTTGTAGACGTCTTCCACTTCCAGGGCGATGTGGCCGTAGCCGGTGCCCAGCTCGTAGTGGTCGACGCCCCAGTTGTAGGTCAGCTCGATCACACTGTTCTCGGCCTCGTTGCCGTAGCCGACGAACGCCAGGGTGAACTGGCCGTCCGGGTAGTCCTTGCGGCGCAGCAGGGTCATGCCCAGTACTTCGGTGTAGAAGGCGATGGAGCGATCCATGTCGCCGACGCGCAGCATGGTGTGCAGCAGTCTCATCAGGTTTTCCTCATCGTTGCCCTGGTGCGGGCTTATGAAAACAGAACCCCGGCTCATGGCCGGGGTTCGTTTGGCGCAGGGTTTCAGCTTATCAGAACAGCTTGCGGCCCTTGCCGGCGGCGATGCGCATGCGCAGGGCGTTGAGCTTGATGAAGCCCGCCGCGTCCGCCTGGTTGTAGGCGCCGCCGTCCTCCTCGAAGGTCGCGATGTTGGCATCGAACAGTGAGTCGTCGGACTTGCGGCCGACCACGATAACGTTGCCCTTGTACAGCTTCAGGCGCACCACACCGTTCACGTTGGTCTGCGAGGCGTCGATCATCTGCTGCAGCATCAGACGCTCCGGGCTCCACCAGTAGCCGGTGTAGATCAGGCTGGCGTACTTGGGCATCAGCTCGTCTTTCAGGTGGGCCACTTCGCGGTCCAGGGTGATCGACTCGATGGCACGGTGAGCGCGCAGCATGATGGTGCCGCCGGGGGTCTCGTAGCAGCCGCGGGACTTCATACCGACATAGCGGTTCTCGACGATGTCGAGGCGACCGATGCCGTTTTCGCCGCCGATGCGGTTCAGCTCGGCCAGCACGGCGGCCGGGGTCATGTCCTTGCCGTCGATGGCGACGATGTCGCCCTTGCGGTAGGTCAGCTCGATGTAGGTGGGGGTGTCCGGCGCCGCTTCCGGCGACTTGGTCCACTTCCACATGTCTTCTTCGTGCTCGGTCCAGGTGTCTTCCAGCACGCCGCCTTCATAGGAGATGTGCAGCAGGTTGGCATCCATGGAGTACGGCGACTTCTTCTTGCCGTGACGCTCGATCGGGATGGCGTGCTTCTCGGCGTAGTCCATCAGCTTCTCGCGGGACAGCAGGTCCCACTCGCGCCAGGGGGCGATCACCTTTACGCCCGGCTTCAGCGCGTAGGCGCCCAGTTCGAAGCGCACCTGGTCGTTGCCCTTGCCGGTGGCGCCGTGGGAGATGGCGTCGGCGCCGGTCTCGTTGGCGATCTCGATCAGGCGCTTGGCGATCAGCGGACGGGCGATAGAGGTACCCAGCAGGTACTCGCCTTCGTAGATGGTGTTGGCGCGGAACATCGGGTAGACGAAGTCGCGGACGAATTCTTCGCGCAGGTCGTCGATGTAGATTTCCTTGACGCCCATGGCCTGAGCCTTGGCGCGGGCCGGTTCGACCTCTTCGCCCTGGCCGAGGTCGGCGGTGAAGGTCACCACTTCGCAGTTATAGGTGTCTTGCAGCCACTTGAGGATCACCGAGGTGTCCAGGCCACCGGAATAGGCCAGAACTACCTTCTTAACGTCCGCCATGCCAATCAACTCCACGGGGTTGTACGGAAAACCAGCGATTCTACCGGCCGTTCCGGCCGATTTACAGGGGCGCGACAGACACTAGCGACAAAGCGACAGTTTTATTTGTGGGCGCGACGTCAGGATTTCGCCGCGGGAGCCGCCGGAGCCTCTGCGGCGGGCGTCGGCTCGCTGGCGGACGGCGGAGCGCTCGGCGCGGGCTCGGCTGGCGTTTCCGCTACCGGCTCGCGGGACAGGGTCATGGTCACCCGGCGGTTCTTCGCCCGGTTGGCCTCGCCACTGTTCTTCACCAGCGGATAACGTTCGCCGTGGAAGCGCACGATGATCTGCTCGGCCGGTATGCCGCGCGACTTGAGGTACTCCTCCACCGCCACGGCGCGACGGCGTGAGGTGTCGCGGTTGGTCAGGCGGTTGCCGGAGTTGTCGGAATGGCCGTCGAGCTGGATGCGGTTGACGGTCGGATCGGCCTTGATGAAGTCGAGGATGATGTCGATCTTGGCCTGGGCCAGCGGCTCCAGTGTGGTGCCACCGCCGGGGAAGCCCAGCTGGGTCTGGCGGATCTGGTCGAAATTGACCGGCAGCAGGCCGACGGTGCACTTGAGGTAGTCGTTGTAGGCCTGGTTGAACTTGATCGGCAACAGGCGCACTTCCAGGCTATCGCCGCCCTGCAGGGTGCGATGACGCACCAGCGGGCTGCGTCCCTCCATCAAGCCGGTGAGTAGGCGCCCGGCCTGTTCCTGGTTGCTATTGAACGGTACTTCGCCGCTGCCGATGCTCAACGCACCGAGATTGATGTCACCGCGCCCCGGCTGCCAGGGTGCGGCGGCGGCCAGCAGTGTCGCCGAGCCGGCACCCAGCCAGCGCTCGCGGGCCCTGAGGCGGAATGTGGCCTGCTCGCCGGCGCGGCGGACGAACTCGCCGCTGCCGAAGTCGGCGATGGGCTGGCTCAGGCGGCATTCGAACTGGTCGCCCTCGACCTTCCACTCCACTTTCTCCATGCGCGTCTGGAAAGTGATGGCCGCAGCCGGCGTGCACCAAGGCAGGCTGGCAAACAGGCTGAGCAGGAGGAAGCTGGGCTGGCGCAAGATCGGCTCCGTGGGGAGATACGGCTTTCAAAGCCCGTATCGGCCACCACAGCGGAAACTTGATAGGCCGTCTGGCCGGCAAAACTGGTAGCATTCGTCCACGTTTTACCTGCCGGGAATCCCCATGTCCGACCGCATTACCCTGCTGCGCCCAGACGACTGGCACATCCATCTGCGCGATGGTGCCGTCCTGCAGCACACCGTCCGCGATGTCGCGCGGACCTTCGCCCGCGCCATCATCATGCCCAACCTGGTGCCGCCGGTGCGCAACGCCGACGAGGCCAGTGCCTATCGGGAGCGCATTCTGGCGGCTCGTCCTGCCGGCAGCCGCTTCGAGCCGCTGATGGTGCTCTATCTCACCGACAAGACCAGCGCGGAAGACGTGCGCGCCGCCAAGGCCAGCGGCTTCGTGCATGCCGCCAAGCTGTACCCGGCCGGCGCCACCACCAACTCCGATTCCGGCGTGACCAGCATCGACAACATCTTCCACGTCCTGGAAGCCATGGCCGAAGTCGGCCTGCCGCTGCTGGTGCATGGCGAAGTGACCCGCGCCGAAGTCGACGTGTTCGACCGTGAGAAACGCTTCATCGATGAGCACCTCACGCGCGTGGTCGAGCGCTTCCCGACGCTTAAAGTGGTGTTCGAGCACATCACCACCGGCGATGCCGCCGCCTTCGTAAAAGCCGCTCCGGCCAATGTGGGCGCTACCATCACCGCGCATCACCTGCTGTACAACCGCAACCACATGCTGGTCGGCGGCATTCGTCCGCACTTCTATTGCCTGCCGATTCTCAAGCGCAACACCCACCAGGAAGCCCTGCTGGATGCGGCCACCAGTGGCAATCCGAAGTTCTTCCTCGGTACCGACTCGGCGCCACACGCCAAGCACGCCAAGGAAGCCGCCTGCGGCTGCGCCGGCTGCTACACCGCACATGCAGCCATCGAGCTGTATGCCGAGGCCTTCGAGCAGCGCAATGCGCTGGACAAACTGGAGGGCTTCGCCAGCCAGTTCGGCCCGGACTTCTACGGCCTGCCGCGCAACACCGACCGCATCACCCTGGTGCGCGAGGAGTGGACCGGCCCGAGCGAACTGCCGCTGGGCGAGAACCTGGTGATCCCGCTGCGCGCCGGCGAGAAACTGCAATGGCGCCTGCTGGAGGATCAAGCGTGAGCGAAGACAACTTCGACGACGAACTCGACGGCAGCCTGCCCCCTGGCCCGCGCCACCCGATGGCCGCGCGCTTCCGCGGCTACCTGCCGGTGGTGGTGGACGTGGAGACCGGCGGCTTCAACAGCGCCACCGACGCCCTGCTGGAAATCGCGGCGACCACCATCGCCATGGACGAGGACGGCTTCCTCTATCCGGACCACACCCACTTCTTCCGCATCGAGCCCTTCGAGGGCGCCAATATCGAGGCGGCGGCGCTGGAGTTCACCGGCATCAAGCTGGATCACCCGCTGCGTCAGGCGGTGAGCGAGGAGCACGCGCTGACCGAGATCTTCAAGGGCCTGCGCAAGTCGATCAAGGCCAATGGCTGCAAGCGCGCCATCCTGGTCGGCCACAATAGCAGCTTCGACCTCGGCTTCCTCAACGCCGCCGTGGCTCGCTGCGACCTCAAGCGCAACCCGTTCCACCCCTTCTCCAGCTTCGACACCGCCACCCTGGCCGGCCTCGCCTACGGCCAGACCGTGCTGGCCAAGGCCTGCCAGGCCGCCGGCATCGACTTCGACGGCAAAGAAGCGCACTCCGCGCGCTACGACACCGAGAAGACCGCCGAGCTGTTCTGCGGCATCGTCAATCGCTGGAAGGAAATGGGCGGCTGGGACGACTTCGACCAGTAAGCCCCGCGCAGCAGATGAAGACCCGGCCTCGGCCGGGTTTTTTATTCGGCAACGCGAAAACCCGGCAGGCGGGAAAAGCTGACATCAAGTTTTGACAAGCATTCTCATTAACATTAGTATCCGTCGCTAACAGCAACACCAACCCACTTCGAGCCTGTCCATGTACGTTTGCCTCTGCCAGGGTGTTACCGACGGTCAAATCCGCGAAGCCATCTACGAAGGCTGCTGCAGCTATCGCGACGTGCGCGAGAGCCTCGGCGTGGGCACCCAGTGCGGCAAATGCGCCTGCCTGGCCAAGGAAGTGGTACGCGACACCCTGAACGAAGTCCAGAGCAGCCAGGCCGCCCTCGCCTGCCAGGCCAGCTTCGTCGCCGCCTGATCCTTTCGAATACGAAAAAGCCGGACCTCGAGTCCGGCTTTTTTGTGCCCACAAGATGAGGATCAGGCCTGCGGCACGCCGCTGTGGAAGCGGAACTCTTCGTCCGGCGACTCGATCAGCTCGCGCTCGGCCTCGCGCACCCGTTCGATCACCCGCGCCACATCGGCCTCCTCGCCGTACTGGTAGGCCAGCTTGAGATAGCCCTGAAAGTGCCGCGCCTCGGACTTCAGCAGGCCGCCGTAGAACTTGCCCAGCTCCTCGTCCAGGTGCGGCACCAGTGCCTCGAAGCGCTCGCAGCTGCGCGCCTCGATAAAAGCGCCCACGACGAGGGTGTCGACCAGCTTCTGCGGCTCATGGTTGCGCACCAGCTTGCGCAGGCCGGAGGCATAGCGCGACGCCGACACCGGGCGCAGATCGATGCGGCGCTTCTTCATGATGCGCAGCACCTGCTCGTGATGCACCAGCTCCTCGCGGGCCAGGCGCGACATGAAATTGATCAGGTCCAGCTCCTGGCCGTACTTGGCCATCAGCGCCATGGCCGTCGAGGCCGCCTTGTACTCGTTGTTCTTGTGATCGATCAGCAGCGTTTCCTGATCGGCCAGGGCCGCCTGCACCCAGGCAGCGGGGGTGGGACAGGCGAGGAACTGATGGATTTCAGGCAGATTCACGGCGAACGATCCAGAGGTAACGGCAACGGCCAGTTGGCACCGGCAGCAAGGGCGGGCCATTATACGGATGAAGGCGCGCGGGGCCAGCCAGGCCGTGATGCAGGTCAAGACCGCCGCCAGCGGCCGCCTCTATAGTGGGCTGCATCAAAGCACTTCAAGCACAGGGAGACGCTCATGCAAGCCATACGCAGCATTCTGGTGGTGATGGACCCGCAGCAATCCGATGGCCTGGCGCTCAAGCGTGCCAAGCTGATCGCTGGAGTCACCCAGTCGCACTTGCACCTGCTGGTCTGCGACAAGAAGGGTGAGCACAGCGCCTACCTCACCGAGCACCAGGCCAGCCTGCAGCAGGAAGGCTACAGCGCCACCATCCAGCAGGCGTGGAATGACGGTCTCTACCAAACTATTGTCGCCGTGCAGCAGGCCGAGGGCTGCGGTCTGGTGATCAAGCAGCACGTGCCGGACAACCCGCTGAAGAAGGCCCTGCTCACCCCCGAGGACTGGAAGCTGCTGCGCTACTGCCCCAGCCCGGTGCTAATGGTCAAGACCGAGACCCCCTGGACCGGCGGCGTCATTCTCGCCGCGGTCGACGTCGGCAATGGCGACTCCGAGCACCGCACCCTGCACTCCGGCATCGTCAGCCACGGCTACGACATCGCGCGCCTGGCCAACGGCACCCTGCACGTGATCAGCGCCCACCCCTCGCCGATGCTCTCGGCGGCCGACCCGACCTTCCAGCTCAAGGAAACCATCGAGGCGCGCTATCGCGAGCAGTGCAAGGCCTTCCAGGCCGAGTACGACGTCAGCAACGAGCGCCTGCACGTGGAAGAAGGCCCGGCCGACGTGCTGATCCCCTACACCGCGCACAAGCTCGGCGCGGTGGTCACCGTGATCGGCACCGTGGCCCGCACCGGCCTCTCCGGCGCGTTGATCGGCAACACCGCGGAAGTGGTGCTGGACGCGCTGGAGAGCGACGTGTTGGTACTCAAGCCGGACGACATCATCGCCCACCTGGAAGAGCTGGTCGCCCAGCGCTGATCCACCGCGCAAACGAAAAAGCCGCCCGAGGGCGGCTTTTTCATGGACCGAAATACCTCAGACGCGGCTTTCCACGCCCTCGCGCAGGAAGCGCGGCGCGATGTAGCGCTCGTAGTGCGCCTCGGATAGCAGGAAGAACTCGCGATCGATGGCCTCGCGCAGCGCCGGCAGCTCCCAGTCGCGGAATTCCGGCAGCAGGGCCAGGCCGTAGGCGTCCAGACGGCTGATCAGGCGCGAGGCGCGGGCGATCAGCTGGTAAGCCCAGCAATACTCGGACTGCTCGGGCACGAAGCGCACCTGGTGTTGCTCCAGCTGCGCGCGCAGGCGTCCGGCGTCGAACACTTCCACCTTGCCCTGCATCACCTGCACCAGCAGCACCTCCAGGCGCCGCCACACCGCACGCTTCTCGTCGTCGTTGTAGGCGTTCCAGTTCACCACTTCGTGGTGGAAGCGCTTGCAGCCGCGGCACACCAGGTCGCCATAGACGGTGGAGCAGAGGCCGACGCAAGGCGTCTTGATGCGTTGATTGGACATATGGGGCAGGTGCGGCGCGGCGAAACAGGCCGCTCATGATAGCGGCTCACCCTGGTAGGGTCATCATGACCGCCCAGACCTTTGTCGACTTGCCAGACAAACGACGGGCAGTAGCCTAAGAGGCCGATTGGATCGGGGTTTGCGCTTAACTTTGGCGTCCCGTTCCAGTAGAATCGGACCGCCTTTTTAGGCGCCGATGTCCGTCAGAAGCTGTTTTCAAAGCGTCACGAGCACAGTTGATCCGCCAGGAACGTCGTTGGCGCCGGGTTCAGTGAACCCTGCGCCAGCCCTCATCACTTCCGTCCTGCGGCGTAAAACTTTGAAAGCAGCTTCTAGTATGAGGCTGTCGACACACCGGCCAGTGCACTCACAAAGTGCAGCGGCGCGGCGTGCGACGGTTTTAGGATGAGCGTTGCGGGCCGCCGCGACCACTGATGAGGGTAATAACTGTGCTTGAAGCCTATCGCAAACACGTAGAAGAGCGTGCCGCCCAGGGGATCGTTCCCCAGCCGCTGAACGCCGAGCAAACCGCAGGCCTGGTCGAGCTGCTGAAGAATCCCCCGGCTGGCGAAGAAGCCTTCCTCGTCGATCTGATCACCAACCGTGTTCCGCCAGGAGTGGACGAAGCCGCCTACGTCAAGGCCGGTTTCCTTTCCGCCGTGGCCAAGGGCGAAGCCAGCTCCCCTCTGATCAGCAAGCAACGCGCCGTTGAGCTGCTGGGCACCATGCAGGGCGGCTACAACATCGCCACCATGGTCGAGCTGCTGGACAACGCCGAGCTGGCCGAAGTCGCCGCCGAGCAACTCAAGCACACCCTGCTGATGTTCGACGCCTTCCACGACGTCGCCGAGCGCGCCAAGAAGGGCAACGCCAACGCCAAGGCTGTCATGCAGTCCTGGGCCGACGGCGAGTGGTTCGTCAACCGTCCTGCCGTTCCGGAAAAAGTCACCCTGACCGTGTTCAAGGTCACTGGCGAAACCAACACCGACGACCTGTCGCCGGCTCCGGACGCCTGGTCCCGCCCGGACATCCCACTGCACGCCCTGGCCATGCTGAAGATGGCCCGCGACGGCATCAACCCGGACGTTCCCGGCAGCGTCGGCCCGATCAAGCAGATGGAAGCCCTGAAAGCCAAAGGCTTCCCGGTTGCCTACGTCGGTGACGTGGTCGGTACCGGTTCCTCCCGTAAGTCCGCCACCAACTCGGTGCTGTGGTTCTTCGGCGACGACATCCCGAACGTGCCGAACAAGCGCGCCGGTGGTTTCTGCTTCGGCACCAAGATCGCCCCGATCTTCTACAACACCATGGAAGACGCCGGCGCCCTGCCGATCGAATTCGACTGCACCAACCTGGCCATGGGCGACGTCATCGACGTGTACCCGTACAAGGGCGAAGTGCGCCGTAACGGCAGCGACGAGCTGGTCACCAGCTTCCAGCTGAAAACCGACGTGCTGCTGGACGAAGTCCGCGCCGGCGGCCGTATCCCGCTGATCGTCGGCCGCGGTCTGACCGAGAAGGCACGCGCCGAGCTGGGCCTGGCTCCGTCCACCCTGTTCAAGAAGCCGGTCGCTCCGGCCGACAGCGGCAAGGGCTTCACCCTGGCCCAGAAGATGGTCGGTCGCGCCTGCGGCCTGCCGGAAGGCCAAGGCGTACGTCCGGGCACCTACTGCGAGCCGAAGATGACCACCGTCGGCTCCCAGGACACCACGGGCCCGATGACCCGCGACGAGCTGAAGGACCTGGCTTGCCTGGGCTTCTCCGCCGACCTGGTGATGCAGTCCTTCTGCCACACCGCGGCCTATCCGAAGCCGATCGACGTCAACACCCACCACACCCTGCCGGACTTCATCATGACCCGCGGCGGCGTGTCCCTGCGCCCGGGCGACGGCATCATCCACAGCTGGCTGAACCGCATGCTGCTGCCGGATACCGTGGGTACCGGTGGTGACTCGCACACCCGCTTCCCGATGGGCATCTCCTTCCCAGCCGGTTCCGGCCTGGTGGCCTTCGCCGCCGCCACCGGCGTCATGCCGCTGGACATGCCGGAATCCGTACTGGTGCGCTTCAAGGGCAAGCTACAACCGGGCATCACCCTGCGTGACCTGGTCCATGCCATCCCCTACTACGCCATCAAGCAGGGCCTGCTGACCGTCGAGAAGAAGGGCAAGATCAACGCCTTCTCCGGCCGTATCCTCGAGATCGAAGGTCTGGACGAGCTGACCGTTGAACAGGCCTTCGAGCTGTCCGACGCCTCGGCCGAGCGCTCCGCCGCCGGTTGCACCATCAAGCTGCCGGAAAAGGCCATCGCCGAGTACCTGCGCTCCAACATCACCATGCTGCGCTGGATGATCGGCGAAGGCTACGGCGATGCCCGTACCCTGGAGCGTCGCGCCCAGGCCATGGAAGCCTGGCTGGCCAACCCGCAACTGCTGGAAGCCGACAAGGACGCCGAGTACGCCGAGATCATCGAGATCGACCTGGCCGACGTCAAAGAGCCGGTGCTCTGCGCGCCGAACGACCCGGACGACGCCCGTCTGCTGTCCACCGTCGCCGGTGAGAAGATCGACGAAGTGTTCATCGGCTCGTGCATGACCAACATCGGTCACTTCCGCGCTGCCGGTAAGCTGCTGGACAAGGTCAAGGGCGGCATTCCGACCCGTCTGTGGCTGGCTCCGCCGACCAAGATGGACGCCCACCAGCTGACCGAGGAAGGCTACTACGGCATCTACGGCAAGGCCGGTGCGCGCATGGAAATGCCGGGCTGCTCGCTGTGCATGGGTAACCAGGCTCGCGTACAGACCGGTTCGACTGTGGTCTCCACCTCGACCCGTAACTTCCCGAACCGCCTGGGCGACGCCACCAACGTGTACCTGGCCTCTGCCGAACTGGCAGCGGTCGCCTCGATCACCGGCAAGCTGCCGACCGTCGAGGAGTACATGGAGTACGCGAAGAACATCGACAGCATGGCTGCCGACGTTTACCGCTACCTGAGCTTCGACCAGATCGCCGAGTTCCGCGAAGCGGCCGCCAACGCCAAGATCCCGGCCGTACAGATCTAAGCGTCAGCGCAATGAGAAAGCCCCGCCTAGTGCGGGGCTTTTTTTATGGAGCGAAACCGGGAGTGCCGTGGTCGGAACTTCTGAAGCCCCTCGCGGGCACCCTTTCAGAAGGAGTTCACCATGAAACCCTGGATTCTTGCCCTGCTCTGCGTGTTCGGCCTCACCGGCTGCGCCACCGACTACATCATCGCCACCACCGACGGCCAGATGCTCAGTTCCGAGGACAAGCCGGAGATCGACGATGAAACCGGCCTGATCACCTACGAGGACGCCGAAGGCAACGAGCAGCAGATCCCGCAGAGCTCGGTGAAGCAGATCATCGAACGCTGACCATGCGAGGCCCGCTTCGGCGGGCCGCGCCCTTTCGCGCATTTGCCAGAGACAGCGCAACGGGAATAGCGTGACGGTACTGCCTTCACTCAGGAGTACCTCATGAAACATTGGCTTCTCGCGCTCTTCTGTCTTGCCGCGCTCACCGGCTGCGCCAGCGAATACCTGCTGGTCACCACCGACGGCCAGATCCTAACCAGCGATGGCAAACCCGAGCTGGACGACGACACCGGCATGTACGAATTCGAAGACAGCGAAGGTCGCAAGCAACACATTCCGCAGAACCAGATCAAGCAGATGATGGAGCGCTGAAAGCGTCCTTTCCGCTGCGCCCGTCGTGCTGGCATATGGCTTGCTAAGCCATATGCAGCAGAGTCCCTCCAACGGCGGAGTGACTCACAGACAATGGCGTCGCTCCCGGCCACCTCCGTGATGGCCAGGTGCGGCGCCTTTTTGTTCAACGGCGGAACAAAGACATGACCGATACCAGCAACACCCGTAGCGATGCCCTGGCCTGGGTCGCCGGCAGCGACGCCCCGGAGAAGAGCGCACTGAACCTGGGCTTCATGGCCCTGACCGACTCGGCATCGCTGATAGTCGCCGCGACGCAAGGCTTCGCCCAGCCCTATGGCCTGACCCTCAATCTGCAGCGCCAGGCCTCCTGGGCCGGCCTGCGCGATCGCCTGCTGAGCGGCGAGCTGGACGCCGCCCAAGCCCTGTATGGCCAGGTCTACGGCATCCACCTGGGCCTCGGCGGCACAGCTACCGAAATGGCCATCCTCATGGGCCTGTGCCAGAACGGCCAGGCGCTCAACCTGTCGCAGCCGCTCAAGCAGGCCGGCGTGACCAGCGGCGAGGCACTGGCCGCACGCGTGCGCCAAGGTGGTGCAAAGCTGACCTTCGCCCAGACCTTTCCCACCGGCACCCACGCCATGTGGCTTTACTACTGGCTCGCCGCCCAGGGCATACACCCGCTGGAAGACGTCAACACCGTGGTGGTACCGCCCTCGCAGATGGTCGCCCACCTGCGCGCCGCGCGTATCGACGGCTTCTGCGCCGGCGGCCCCTGGGGCGCCCTGGCGGTGGAGGAAGACCAAGGTTTCACCCTGACCACCAGCCAGAACATCTGGGCCGACCACCCGGAGAAGGTGCTGGGTGTGACCCGCGAATTCGTCGAGCAGTACCCCAACACCGCACGCGCCCTGACCATGGCCGTGCTGGAGGCCAGCCGCTTCATCGACGAGAGCGAGGAGAACAAGCGCAGCACCGCCCAGCTGATCAGCAGCAGCGAGTACGTCGACGCACCGTTGTCGGCCATCCAGCCGCGCTTCCTCGGCCAGTACGAAGACGGTCTCGGCCACGCCTGGCTGGACGCCCATCCGCTGCGCTTCTTCGCCGACGGCGCGGTGAACATGCCCTGGCTGTCCGACGGCATCTGGTTCCTCACCCAGTTCCGCCGCTGGGGCCTGCTCAAGGAAGATCCGGACTACTTCGGCCTGGCCCGGCGGATTCACCAACTGGATATCTACCGCACCGCCGCGGAAGCCTTGGGCATCGCTGTGCCGCAGCAGTCCATGCGCCGCTCCACCCTGCTCGACGGCAGCATCTGGGATGGCAGCGACCCGGCCAGCTACGCCCGCTCGTTCGCCATCCATGCGCGCGCCGACAGCGCCGCCGCCATCGCCCTGTAACGGACCGAGACATAAGCACGATGCTACGCATACTCCTGATCAACGATACCCCGAAGAAGGTCGGCCGCCTGAAGTGCGCGCTGATCGAGGCCGGTTTCGAGGTGATCGACGAATCCGGGCTGACCATCGACCTGCCCGAGCGGGTCGAGGCGGTACGCCCCGATGTCGTGCTGATCGACACCGAATCCCCGGGCCGCGACGTGATGGAACAGGTGGTGCTGGTGACCCGCGACCAGCCCCGGCCGATCGTCATGTTCACCGACGAACACGACCCGCAGGTGATGCGCCAGGCCATCCAGTCCGGCGTCAGCGCCTACATAGTCGAAGGCATCCAGGCCGACCGCCTTCAGCCGATACTCGACGTGGCCATGGCCCGCTTCGAAAGCGATCAAGCCCTGCGCGCCCAGCTGCAGGCCCGCGACGAGCAGTTGGCCGAGCGCAAGCGCATCGAACTGGCCAAGGGCCTGCTAATGAAGATGAAGAGCTGCAACGAGGAAGACGCCTACACCCTGATGCGCCGCCAGGCCATGAGCCGCCAGCAGAAGCTGATCCAGGTGGCCGAGCAGATCATCGCGATGCACGACATGCTGGGCAATTGAGCTAGCCGGCGCTGCAACTGTACTGCCCACCAAGGCAACTGTATCGGTTCACTCAAGCTTTACCGCTGCACTGTAACGCTCAACTCGGCCGGCGCCTGTATCTGCCGGCACGCTGTGCCACTCGGCTAGGGTAGAACCACCTTCCCCCGCCGAGTACGCACCATGAACGAACGCCAGCTGCTGGCCGAGGCCGACCGCCGCGCCCTCGCCTATTTCGACGGCAGCGCCCAGCGCCGGGTGTTCCCCGATGATCAGGCCATCGCCGCCCTGAGCACCTTCGACCAGCCCCTGCCCGAATCCGGCCAGGACGCCCAACGGGTACTGCAACAACTCGACGAGCTGGGCTCGCCGGCCACGGTGACCAGCAACGGTCCGCGCTACTTCGGTTTCGTCATCGGCGCCACCCTGCCGGCCGCTGCGGCCGCCGAGCGCATGGTGCTGGCGTGGGACCAGTGCGCTTCGTCCTTCGACAACTCGCCCATCGCCGATCGCCTGGAAAAGGTCGCCGGCCGCTGGGTGTGCCAGGCGCTGGGCCTACCGAGCGAGAGCGCCGTGGGCTTCGGCACCAGCGCCACCGCCTGCACCCTCGCCTGCCTCTCTGCCGCCCGCCGCAAGCTGCTGGCGCGCCAGGGCTGGAACTTCGACGCCGACGGCCTGATGGGTGCCCCTGAGATCCGCGTGGTGCTCTCCGAGACTGCGCACATCACGGTGAAGAAGGCCCTGCGCGTGCTCGGCTTCGGCATGAACCGCCTGCACTACGCGCCGGTGGACGAGCACGGGCGCATCGACCCGACGCGCCTGCCGGCGCTGGACGAGCGCACCCTGCTGATCCTGCAGGCCGGCGAGGTCAACACCGGCGAATTCGACCGCTTCGCCGAGCTGATCCCCAAGGCCCGAGAGGCCGGCGCCTGGGTGCATGTCGACGGCGCCTTCGGCCTATGGGCCCGTGCGTCTTCTTCAGCCCATCTGGCCGAGGGCGTGGAACAGGCCGATAGCTGGACCACCGACGGCCACAAGTGGCTCAACACTCCCTACGACAGCGCCATGGCCATCTGCCGCGACGCCGATGCCCTGGCCGCGGCGATGAACAGCGACGCTGCCTACGCCACAGCGAGCCGCGACGCACAGAAGAACCTGACCCTGGAGTTCTCCCGTCGCGCCCGTGGCGTGGCGATCTGGGCGGCGCTGGCCAGCCTCGGCCGTGAGGGCCTGCGCGAGCTGATCGATCGGCATATCCGCCAGGCCGGAGAATTGGCCGAGACGCTGCGGGGTGGCGGCTACCAGGTGCTCAATCGCGTGGTGCTCAACCAGGTGCTGGTACGCGGCGACTCGGATGCGCAGACCACTGCCATCCGCGAGGCGGCGCAGGCCTCCGGCGAGGTCTGGTTCGGCCCGACCGTCTGGCAGGGTCGTCCGGCCTTCCGCCTGAGCCTCAGCTCCTGGCGCACCGAGGATCGGCACGTCCATGCCCTGGCGGAACTGCTGTTACGTCTGAAACGACAGCTCTGAGCTGCCCGCAGCAGCGCGCAAGCGCTGCACCATCGGCCGGGCGTGGCGCCGGGGCCATCGACTGCACCGCTCATTTGCCGGCGAACTGCTCTGGACAGCGGCAGGCCCGCACCCTTATCTTCGCCCCAGGCCACACGCATGTGGCCTGCGTCGCTCGGACGGTTCCGGGCGCTTACGTACTCCGAGGAAAGCATGGCTGACAATGCCAAGCGCCGCTTTGCGCGCATCGATCGTCTCCCCCCCTACGTTTTCAATATCACCGCCGAACTGAAGATGGCCGCCCGTCGCCGTGGCGAGGACATCATCGACTTCAGCATGGGCAATCCGGACGGCGCCACCCCGCCGCACATCGTCGAGAAGCTGGTGCAGGTCGCCCAGCGCGAAGACACCCACGGCTACTCCACTTCCCGCGGTATTCCCCGCCTGCGCCGCGCCATCTCGCGCTGGTACAAGGACCGCTACGAGGTGGAGATCGACCCGGAAAGCGAAGCCATCGTCACCATCGGCTCCAAGGAAGGCCTGGCGCACCTGATGCTGGCCACCCTGGACCATGGCGACACCGTGCTGGTGCCCAACCCCAGCTACCCGATCCATATCTACGGCGCGGTGATCGCCGGCGCCCAGGTGCGCTCGGTGCCGCTGGTGCCTGGCGTGGACTTCTTCGCCGAGCTGGAACGGGCCATTCGCGAGGCCATTCCCAAGCCGAAGATGATGATCCTCGGCTTCCCCTCCAACCCCACCGCCCAGTGCGTGGAGCTGGACTTCTTCGAACGGGTGGTGGCGCTGGCCAAGCAGTACGACGTGCTGGTGATCCACGACCTGGCCTATGCCGACATCGTCTACGACGGCTGGAAGGCCCCCTCGATCATGCAGGTGGAAGGCGCCAAGGACATCGCGGTAGAGTTCTTCACCCTGTCCAAGAGCTACAACATGGCCGGCTGGCGCATCGGTTTCATGGTCGGCAACCCGGAGCTGGTCAGCGCCCTGGCGCGGATCAAGAGCTACCACGACTATGGCACCTTCACCCCACTGCAGGTTGCGGCCATCGCCGCCCTGGAGGGCGATCAGCAGTGCGTGCGCGACATCGCCGAACAGTACCGCCAGCGCCGCAACATGTTGGTCAAGGGCCTGCACGAGGCCGGCTGGATGGTGGAGAAGCCCAAGGCCTCCATGTACATCTGGGCCAAGATCCCCGAGCCCTATGCCCACCTGGGTTCGCTGGAGTTCGCCAAGAAGCTGCTGCTGGAGGCCAAGGTCTGCGTCTCGCCGGGCCTGGGCTTCGGTGATTACGGTGACGACCATGTGCGCTTCGCCCTGATCGAGAACCAGGACCGCACCCGTCAGGCCATCCGCGGGATCAAGGCGATGTTCCGTGCCGATGGCCTGCTGCAGCCGCCTGCAAGCAAGCCGCGCAAGGCCCAGGTCGACTGAGCCAGGCGCCATGCAAAAGGCCCCGCCGGAGATTTCCGTCGGGGCCTTTTCGTATCAGCCGCTTTTATCAACCGGAGTAATCCAGCGCGGTCCAGGCGCGGCCCAGGCCGCTGGCGATCATGCAGCCCGGCCGCTCCAGCGCCTGGTCGCTGCTCTGTGCCAGGCGGGTCACTTCGCCCTCGCCGTCACGCTCGGTCAGCCATTGCAGGCGCCCACAGTTGGGCGTGTCGATCACGTAGCTGGCGGCGATCAGCGAGTTCTGCCCTGGCAGACGGACCACATCGAGCACCCTGCCCGCCTCTTCCACACGCTTGCCGTCGCGCACGAGCACGGCCCAGGCCTCGCCGCCCTCGATCACCAGATACGCACCGTTGGCCCTGGGTTGCTCCAGCTGCGGCTGGGCGCAGCCCGCCAGCAAGGCCAACAGCAGAATTGTCATCAGCTTGTGGTGCATATAGGCAGCTCCTGTTCCGACTTCGGTCTCGATGATCTCGACGGCACTTGAGCTGTACTATTATCCAGTAGTGTTTATTTGTACAGTACTTTTCGTTTACTCTTTTGCGGCCACGGAACCCAAGGAGATCGACCATGCTGGACGTACTGCAGCTGAAGAACAAAGTGAACCAGATGCCCCTGGAGAGCATCCGCGCCACGGTAGACGAGCTGCGCCTGGAAGGCCTGGTCACCGGCAGCAAGACCCCCTTCAAGCGCGTGCACTTCAACACCTGCTTCGCCGAGATCGAGGCCCTGCTGCAGCGCGCCGGCTATCACCGGCAGGTCGATGTGGTGGGCTACCAGGGCCAGGCCTATGCGTTGTTCGATCCCGGCCGCTGGGAGGCGGTGGAGGTGCTGCGCTGGCTCAAGGAATACGTCGAGGAAGCCCAGCGCCAGCGCGTCTGAAATACCGCTCCATCGAACCAAAAGCGCTCACGCCCGTGCGGCCATGGCTCCCGCACGGTGCAGAACAGGCGCCTGCGGGCCGCTTCTGCCCAGCCTGTCGAGCGGCCCGCCGACTTCGGCTAAGCCGCTGATTCGCAAGCCTTCTCCTATCATTCAGTAGCACCAGATCGCTGCCTGCGACGACACTTCTCCTGCGCCCGGCGAAACCTGGCAAGGCCCTTGCAAAAGTCCCCGTAGATTCCAGCGCAGCACACCAACGGCGGTGAGCCGCGGATCACGGACAACGGCGTCCGTCAGGGCTCCCTCCCCCATCGGGAGCTCTGGCGTACGCCGTTTTTATTTGCCCATGCAAGGAATTACCCCATGAGTGATCGTGATTCGAAGAAGCCCGTCGATACCAGCCGTCGCAACTTCCTCAAGCAGTCCATCGCCGTTGCCGGCACCGTCGGCGGTATCGCCGCTCTCGGCCTGTCCGCCCCCGGCTTCCTGCGCAGCGCCGCCTACGCCGCCGGCTCCGATGCACCGGAAAAAGCCGCGCTGAAGATCGGCTTCATCCCGCTGACCGACTGCGCCTCGGTGGTGGTCGCCGCCACCCAGGGCTTCGCCGCCAAGTACGGCCTGACCATCACCCCGAGCAAGGAAGCCTCCTGGGCCGGCGTGCGCGACAAGCTCAACACTGGCGAGCTGGATGCCTCCCACGTGCTGTACGGCATGATGTACAGCTCCCAGCTCGGCCTGGCCGGCCCGCAGAAGGACATGGCGGTGCTCATGGGCCTGAACCAGAACGGCCAGGCCATCACCCTCTCCAAGCAGCTCAAGGAAGCCGGCGTCACCACTGGCGAGCAGCTGGCCGCACATATCAAGAAGGGTGGCAGCCCGCTGACCTTCGCCCAGACCTTCCCCACCGGCACCCACGCCATGTGGCTGTACTACTGGCTGGCCAGCCACGGCATCAACCCCTTCACCGACGTCAAGACCATCACCGTGCCGCCACCGCAGATGGTGGCCAACATGCGCGTCGGCAACATGGACGGCTTCTGCGTCGGCGAGCCCTGGGGCGCGCGGGCGATCTTCGACAAGATCGGCTTCACCGCCACCACCACCCAGAAGATCTGGGCCGACCATCCGGAGAAGGTCCTCGGCTGCTCCCGCGAGTTCGTCGAGCAGAATCCCAACACCGCCCGCGCACTGGTCATGGCCATCCTCGACGCCAGCCGCTTCATCGAGGCCAGCGTCGAGAACAAGAAGTCCACGGCCAAGCTGATTTCCGGCAAGGCCTACGTCAACGCGCCGACCGAAGTGATCGAGCAGCGCTTCCTCGGCCACTACGAAGACGGCCTCGGCAACAGCTGGGAAGACTCGCACGCCATGGCCTTCTGCAAGAACGGCAGCGTCAACTTCCCCTATCACTCCGACGCCATGTGGTTCCTCACCCAGTTCAAGCGCTGGGGCCTGATCAAGGAAGAACCGGACTACGCCGGCCTGGCCGCCGCCGTGAACCAGACCAAGATCTACGCCGAGGCCGCCGGAGCCCTGGGCATCGCCGTGCCGAGCAGCCCGCTGCGCAGCAGCACCCTGATCGACGGCAAGGTGTGGGACGGCAGCAACCCGGCCGCCTACGCCGCCTCGTTCGCCATCAAAGCCTGAGTGTGGAGGTCGCCATGAACGCGCCACTGAAAACACCGCTACAAGCCGCGCCCAGCGTGGCGCCGCGCCAGGCCTTGCCTGGCGCGGAGGCGTTCGCCAGCCTGGTCAAGGCGGTGATTCCGCCCCTGCTCGGCATCGCCCTGTTCATCGGCGTGTGGGCGCTGATCGCCGCCCGCAGCGAAGGCCTGCCAGGCCCGCTGTCGACCTGGTATTCGGCGCTGGAGCTGTTCGCCGATCCGTTCTACGACAACGGTCCCAACGACATGGGCATCGGCTGGAACATCCTGCATTCGCTCGGCCGGGTCGGCCTGGGCTTCGGCCTGGCGGCGCTGATCGGCATTCCGCTGGGCTTCGCCATCGGCCGCTTCGCCTTCCTCGCCAGCATGCTCTCGCCGATCATCAGCCTGCTGCGGCCGGTGTCGCCGCTGGCCTGGCTGCCGATCGGTCTGCTGGTATTCGAGGCCGCCGGCCCGGCGTCGATCTGGGTGATCTTCATCAGCTCGATCTGGCCGATCATCCTCAACACCGCCGCCGGCGTCGCCAGCGTGCCGCAGGACTACCTGAACGTCGCCCGCGTGCTCAAGCTGTCGGAGTTCAAGGTGCTCACCCGCATCCTGTTCCCCGCCGTGCTGCCGCACCTGATGACCGGCATCCGCCTGGCCATCGGCGTGGCCTGGCTGGTGATAGTCGCCGCGGAGATGCTCACCGGTGGCACCGGCCTGGGCTTCTGGGTGTGGGACGAGTGGAACAACCTCAACGTCGAACACATCCTCATCGCCATCATCATCGTCGGCCTGGTCGGCCTGGCCCTGGAGCAGGCCCTGCTCGTGCTGGCCAAGCGCTTCGACTATGCGAGCTAAGGAGACCGCCATGGACAAGTTCGTCGAGCTGACCGGCGTCAGCAAACACTTCGATACCAAGAAGGGCCGCTTCCAGGCCCTGGCCGACGTCAACCTGAGCATCGCCAAGGGCGAATTCGTCTCGCTGATCGGCCACTCCGGCTGCGGCAAGTCCACCGTACTCAACCTGATCGCCGGCCTGCTGGAGGCCAGCGAGGGCGGGTTGATCTGCAACGGCCGCGAGATCGACGGCCCCGGCCCGGAGCGCGCCGTGGTGTTCCAGAACCACAGCCTGCTGCCCTGGATGACCTGCTTCGGCAACGTCCACCTGGCCGTGGAGCGGGTGTTCGGTAGCAAGGAGAGCAAGGCTCAGCTCAAGGAACGCACCAGCGCGGCGCTGCACATGGTCGGCCTCGACCATGCCAGCCACAAGCACCCCAACGAGATCTCCGGCGGCATGAAGCAGCGCGTCGGCATCGCCCGCGCCCTGGCCATGGAGCCCAAGGTGCTGCTGATGGACGAACCCTTCGGCGCGCTGGACGCCCTGACCCGCGCGCACCTGCAGGACGAGCTGCTGCGTATCGTCGGCCAAACCCACAGCACCGTCGTGATGGTGACCCACGACGTGGACGAGGCGGTGCTGCTGTCGGATCGCATCGTGATGATGACCAACGGCCCGGCGGCGACCATCGGCGACATCGTCCAGGTCGAGCTGCAGCGCCCGCGCGATCGCCTGGCCCTGGCCAACGACGCCCGCTATCACGAGTACCGCACGGCGGTGCTGGAATTCCTCTACCAGCGCCAGCAACGCCCGGCGGCCTGAGCCGCGCAACCCGACGAGCCCGGCCGGTGTCGGGCTTTGTCGTTTCTACCCCTTCTCCAGCGGTGCGGCAGGGCCTAGGCTGGCGGTACAACGACAACAAGGGGAACCACCATGCTCTACAGCGTCTATATCGCCGCCATCCTGGCACTGCTGCTGATCGGCCTGTCGCTCAATATCTCGCGCCTGCGCATGCGCCATCAGGTGGCCTTCGGCGACGGCGGCAAGTCCGACCTGATCAAGGCCGTGCGCGCCCATGGCAACAGCCTGGAGCAGTCAGTGCTGTTCATCGTTCTGCTCTATCTGGGCGAGGCGACCGGGCAGATCGGCGGGCCGCTGACCGCCGCCCTCGGCTTCGCCTTCATCATGCTGCGCCTGCTCTACTGCACCGGCCTGTTCGCCCGCATCCTGCTGCTGCGCCAGGCCAGCCACGCGCTGACCATGCTGGTGCTGCTGGCCGTTACCCTACTTCTGCTGATTCCGCACTGAAGCCCTGCAAGCGCCGCAGCCAGCCGTCGACGCAGTCGACCACGCTCTGCGGCGCCTTCAGCCAGGCGCTGTGCGGGTTTTCTTGCGGCGGGCGCGGCGACGCCAGCTGCTCGATATGCGGCTGCGCCTGGATCAGCTCGGCCAGGCCCAGGGTGGAGGCCGGCGGGGCGAACTGGTCGCCCTCCATCTGGATATACAGCGATGCCACCCGGCTGCGAGGCGCCGGCGCCAGCGGCAGGCCCAGGTGGCGATAGTGGCCGCTGAAGGCCACCCAGCCCCAGTCCTGCATCAGCGAGCGCGCCTCGTGACCGCCGAAGCCCAGGCGCCGCCCCGGCAGATAGCCGAGCACATTGACGATCAGGCCGAACAGCAGCGCCACGCTGGGCGTGAGCAGCTTGCCCAAGCCGCTCCAGTGGCGATAGTGGATGTTGCCGCAGGCCACGCCCACCACCGGCACCGGGCTGTCCGGATGGGCCGCGGCGTAGAGCGTGGCGATATGGCCACCCAGGCTATGCCCGAGCAGCACCGGCGCGGCCTGGGGGAAATGGCGCCGGGCCAGAACGATCAGCTTGGGCAGAAACTCTTCCACCAGCTGCCGGTAGCCGTAGTCGAAACGCCGATTGGGCCGCGGCTGGCTTTCGCCCTGCCCCGGCCAGTCGGCCACCAGCACGTTGTACCCGGTCGCCACCAGGCGCTGGGCCAGGCCCTCGTACTTGCGCGCGGTAACGCCCAGCGCCGGCAGCACCACCAGGGTGTGCGCGGCCGCGGGATCGGCGCAATAGAGGGTGACCGGGCAATGGAACTTACCATCGGCGAACTGCACGGCATCGACCATGGTTTTTCTCCTGCGTGTGTTGCGGCGAATCTAGAGCACCTGCTCTAGAAACTCCACCAGCCAAATCGCAGGCAAAAAAAAGCCGCTCGATAGCGGCGGGGAGAGGTTAGTCAGAAGCAGCACCTGAATTAAGGGCGATGCTGCGCCTCTTGTGTGACAGGCGTATGACTCTGCGCAAGCGGCAGATCATGCGGCGCGTGCAGGCGCTCCTGCAGCCGTTCGACGAACAGGCCGGCATCCGCGCGGGAGCGGAAAGGCACATCGCACGTCCCCAGCTTGACGATCCAGCCGCGGTTGGCGGCCTCGGTCACGATGATTTCCATGGTGGTTCCCCTCTTTCAGAAATGGGCCAGGCTAGGCGAGCTTAGGCCCGTCGCTCTCACGCGCCAAAGTTCGAATTCGTCCGCCATAGCCAATCGCGCTGAATTGCTAGACGCAGCGACGGCTCTGCCATGCACCTTTCCGGGCCGCAAGCGCAGCGGTGTGCGACCCGCATTCAAGCAGCGCCAGGTTGCCGCCGTGTGACAGCCGGCGCTATGGTGGGGCCTTCAACCACAAGGAGAAGCTCATGCCCTGGTACGCCTGGCTGATCATCATCCTGGCCCTCGGCTCTATTCTCGGTAGTCTGCTGTTGCTGCGCGACAGCGCGCGCAAGCTGCCGCTGACCGAGGAACAGCTCAAGCGCATTCACGAACGCAACGCGGAAATGGATGCCAAGGACGCCCAGGACCGCTGATTTCCTGCCGACAAGGACGTTGCATGCCGCCGCTGCACCTGCGTTTGCTCCTGCCCATGCTGGCACTCGGCATGGGCCTGGCCCTGGGCTTCATCGAGCCTTCGGGCCTGGCGCTGAGCGCCGTCTTTATCGCCTGGGTGCTGTTCGGCGAACGACAGCTGCCACGCTGGCTGTGGTGGAGTGGCGGATTGCTCGGCGGCATCGCCCTGGCCGCCCACCTGCTGCCCGGCTTCCAGCCGACACCACTGTGGCCACCGCGCCAACTCAGCGACGATGCCCCGCCCTATGCTCTGCGCCTGTCCTGGGACAAGCTGCTGCTGGGTTTGACCTTGCTGGCCTGGTGGCTGGGCCAGCCGTCCCGACCAACTATCCACCCCAGACTGGCGGCGCTGGCCGGGCTGATCACGCTGCTATTGGTACCGCTGGCTGCGCTGGCGCTGGGGCTGGTCGGCTGGCAGCCGAAATGGCCGCAGCAGCTCTGGCTGTGGCTGGCGGTGAATCTGGGAGTGGCGGTGCTGGCGGAGGAACTGCTGTTTCGCGCCTGGCTGCAACCGGCGCTGGTGGCACGCCTGGACACTGTCGGTGGGCTGATCGCCACCGCCCTGCTGTTCGGCGCCGCGCACCTGCCGTTCAGTCCGCTGTTCGCCCTGGTGGCGCTGGTGGCCGGCCTGGGTTATGGCCTGGTCTTCCACTACAGCGGCCGGCTATGGTCGGCCGTGATGCTGCATGCGGCGGTCAATCTGTCGCATGTGCTGTTGTTGAGTTACCCGCTACGTTCGGTCTGACGTCTATCCCGTAGGGCGCGAAGATGCGCTGCAGCTGGCCGCTGTCGCGCAGCAGTTGCATGGCCGCGCGGAAGTCCTCGGCGCTGATCGGCGCCTGCGGGCTGAGGATCGCGTAGTGGCGGTAGCGCTGATCTTCCCAGTCCGAGATCAGCAGCTGCTGCTGCAACTGCGGCTGTTCGCGCATGCGCGCCCCGAGCCAGGAGCGGGTGATCGGCGCCACGTCGGCACGCCCGCGCAGCACCAGCTTGAGGTTGCTCTCGTGGGAGTAGGTGAGCACCGCGTTGAAGTTCTGCTCCAGCCACTTGGGATCGTTGTTGAAGCCGGCGAAGCCATAGTGATAGCCGTTGAACAAGGCCATGCGCTTGCCCATCAGCTTGTCGAAGTAGCGCTGGTCACGCCCCGGCTCGGCACGAGCCACCAGTACCTCGGCGTCTTCCAGGCCCAGGTCGATACGTATGCCGGAGATACCCTGCCAGTTCCAGTCGGGGTTCTCGAAGATGGCGACGTGGATGCGCGCCTGACGGAAGTCGTCGAAGCGGCGATTGAGCGAGGTGGCGCGCAGGGCAAAGCGATGCTCGCTCTGAGCTTTATTGAGGGCGTCGACCAGCTCACCGAGCAGACCGTTGTGCGGATTCGACTCGGGCTTGATCACGTAGGGTGGAAAATGTACTGCGGCGATCAATACCTCGTCCGCCGCACCGACGCCTGTGCTGAACAACGCTGCCAACACCAGCAAAGCGCCAGGCAATCCCTGTCGACGCCGATACATATTGACCTCATAGACAACCGAGCTGAGCGAAGACTAGCCCAGGGCCTCCACCGCGTAAATGGAGAAAGATCCGCGGCCCGCGGGCTCAGCGTGGCATCGGGTCGGCGCGCTCGCTGCCGGCCTCTGTCGCCGCCGTCACGTGATAGCGCTGCAGCAGCTCGCCGAGCTTGCCGCTGCGCTGCAGCTGGCCGAGTAGGCTTTCTAGGCGCGCCGCATCGATAGGCCCCTGGGGACGCAACAGGGCATGGTGGTGGTAGACCTGATCGGTACGTTCGGACACCAGCAGCTGCTGCCTTTCCTGCGGATGCTCGCGCTGGTAGATGCGCAGGTAGGAACGAGTCACCACGCTGATATCCACCCGGTCATGCAGCAGCATCAGCAGGTTGCTGTCGTGGGAATAGGTGAGCACCGCATTGAACTGGTGAGTCAGGTAGTCCTGGTCGGCGTTGTAGCCGGCGAAACCGTAGTGATAGCCGTTGTACAGGGCCATGCGCTTGTCGCCCAGGCTGTCGAAGAAGCGCTGGTCGCGGCCGTGCTGGTTGCGCGCCACGTAGACCTCGGCATCGACGATTTGCAGATCGAGCTTGTCCAGGGGAATGTCCTGCCAGCCCCAGTCCGGCGACTCGAACAGGATCAGGTCGTAGCGCGCGTGGGTGAAGTCACGGTAGCGGCGGGTCACCGAGGTCGGCACTAGGTCGAAGCGGTAGTCGCTCTGCGCGCCGTTCAGCGCGGCCAGCAGCTCGGGCACCAGGCCCTCGGGCGCGGCGCTCTCCGGTTTCACGATATAGGGCGGGAAGTGGTAGGCACCGACACGCACGCGCTGCTCGGCGCCTGCCGGGAATGCGCAGAAAACCACAGTGATCAGCAGCAAGCGGAGAAGCACGGGCAACGCGGTTACCTCGGAGGGTGAAAGCCAGGTGTCCGGCTCGTCCCTGTAGCCGCGACTGGCCGTGAGCCAGTGCTGCTAGCAGCTTAGCCTATTAGTCAGGTTTTCTTGAAGACCAGGGCCAGCGCTTCTTCGGCTAACTGGTCCAGGGTGATCTTGCCGTCCGGGCGGAACCAGGTGGTGGTCCAGCTCAGCGCACCGGTGAGGAAACGGCGCAGCACGAACGGATCGGCATTGAAGTAGCCGGCATCGCGGGCATCGCTGAGCACGTCGAGCCAGATCTGCTCGTAGGTATCGCGCAGGCTGAGGATATAGGCCTGGCTCTCCTCGGACAGCGAGCGCCATTCGTAGACCAGCACGCCCATGGCCTCGCCGGTACCGCCCATGATCGACTGCAGCTCGCAGCGGATCAGGCCCAGCACCCGCTCCCGCGTATCCGAGGCTTCGGCCAGGGCGGCGCGCATCAGCGCGGTGTTGTAGACGATGGTCTCCTCCATCACCGCGCGGAGGATTTCGTCCTTGCTCTTGAAGTGGTGGAAGATGCTGCCGGACTGGATGCCCACGGCCCCCGCCAGATCGCGCACCGTGGTGCGCTCGTAGCCCTTGCTGCGAAACAGGTGGGCGGCGGTCTGCAGCAGCTTGCCGCGGGCGCTTTCCGGGTCGGTCAGCTCGGCGCGGGCCACCAGCTCCTGCATCACTTTTCGGGCTTTTTGTTCGTCCAGGCTCATTGCATCCCCACGTGGAAACTCACTGCGTCGCGCATTGTACGCAAGCTGGCGAATTTAGGGCCTGCCAGGTGACCAAGCAAGCGCTCGGATAAAAGTTGCCAAAAGACTTTTCAACCAAGCGCTTGCTTGGTAGTGTTCGTTTCATCTTCTTCGCTGCCGCGAGAGCATCGTCATGAGCAAGACCATCCGCATCGGCTGCGCCTCCGCATTCTGGGGGGACACCTCCACCGCCGCCGCCCAATTGGTGCACGGTACCGAGCTGGATTACCTGGTATTCGACTACCTGGCCGAGATCACCATGTCGATCATGGCCGGCGCACGCATGAAGAAGCCGGACGAAGGCTACGCCACCGACTTCGTCGAAGTGCTCGCCCCGCTGCTGGGCGAGATTGCACAGAAGAAAATCCGCGTAATCAGCAATGCCGGTGGGGTCAACCCGGCCGCCTGCGCCGCCGCCCTGGCCGCCGCCTGCGACAAGGCCGGCGTGCAGCTGAAGATCGCCGTGCTGCATGGCGACAACCTGCAGCCCAAGCTCGGCGAGCTGGCCAAGGCCGGCACCACCGAGATGTTCAGCGGAGCGCCGCTGCCGCCCATGTGCGTGTCGGTCAACGCCTACCTGGGCGCGCCAGGGATAGTCGCCGCGCTGCAGGCCGGCGCCGATATCGTCATCACCGGCCGCGTGGTCGACAGCGCGGTGGTCAGTGCCGCCCTGGTGCATGAATTCGGCTGGGCCTGGAACGACTACGACAAGCTGGCCCAGGCCGCCCTCGCCGGCCATATCATCGAATGCGGCGCCCAGTGCACCGGCGGCAACTTCACCGACTGGCGCGACGTACCGGACTACGAACACATCGGCTTCCCGGTCATCGAAGTTCGTGACGATGCCAGCTTCGTGGTGACCAAGCCCGAGGGCACCGGCGGCCTGATCAGCGTGCTCTCGGTCGGCGAGCAGATGCTCTACGAGATCGGCGACCCGCGCGCCTACCTGCTGCCGGACGTGATCTGCGACTTCACCCGGGTCGAGCTCAAGCAGGTCGGCGCCAACCGCGTCGAGCTGCAAGGCGCCCGCGGCCTGGCACCGACCGACCAGTACAAGGTCAGCGCCACTTACCCGGACGGCTTCCGCTGCACCGCCAGCTGCCTGATCGCCGGCATCGACGCCGTGGCCAAGGCCGAGCGGGTCAGCCAGGCGATCATCAAAAAGACCGAGGAAATCTTCGCTGAGCGCGGCTGGGGTCCGTACCGCGAAGTGAATATTGAGCTATTGGGCGCCGAGGCCACTTACGGTCCACACGGCCAGCGCCGCGATACCCGCGAAGTGGTGATCAAGCTCGGCGTGCGTCATGCGAAGAAGGAAGCGCTGATCCTGTTCTCCCGCGAGATCGCCCAGGCCGCCACTGGCATGGCGCCGGGCCTGACCGGCATAGTCGGCGGGCGCCCCACCGTGTACCCGGTGATTCGCCTGTTCAGCTTCCTGGTCGACAAGAGCGCCTGCGCCCTGGCCGTGGAAATCAACGGCGAACGCAGTGCGGTCGCCCTGCCCCAGCTCGACGCCTTCGACCCGGCCAGCATTGCCGTCGAGGCGGACGTACCCGCGCCCAGCGGCGAGGCCGACGCCAGCGTGCCGCTGATCAAGCTGGCCGTGGCCCGCTCCGGCGACAAGGGCAACCACAGCAATATCGGCGTGATGGCGCGCAAGCCCGAGTACCTGCCGTGGATCGCCGAGGCACTGGGCAAGGAGGCGGTGGTGGACTGGATGAGCCATGTGCTCGACCCGCAGATCGGCCGCGTCGAGCGCTGGTACCTACCGGGCAGCCACAGCCTCAACTTCCTGCTGGAGAACGCCCTGGGCGGCGGTGGCGTGGCCAGCCTACGCATCGACCCGCAGGGCAAGGCCTTCGCCCAGCAGTTGCTGGAATTCCCGATTCCGGTGCCGCGCGCACTGGCTGACAGCCTATAACAAGGACAATAACAATGGCATACGACTCAGTCTTCAAGGCCAGCCTGTTCGCCGGCCAGACCATCCTGGTCACCGGCGGCGGCAGCGGTATCGGCCGCTGCGTGGCCCATGAACTGGCGTCCCTCGGCGCCCATGTGGTGCTGGTTGGGCGCAAGCTGGAGAAGCTGGAAAAGACCGCCGGCGAGATCGCCGAGGACGGCGGCAGCTCCAGCTTTGCCGTGTGTGATATCCGCGAGGAAGAAGCGGTCAAGGCCATGGTCAAGGCGGTGATCGCCGAGCGCGGCCCGATCCACCACCTGGTCAACAACGCCGGCGGTCAGTTCCCCGCGCCGCTGGTGTCGATCAACCAGAAAGGCTTCGAGACCGTGGTGCGCACCAATCTGGTCGGCGGCTTCCTGATCGCCCGTGAAGTGTTCACCCAGAGCATGAGTAAGACCGGCGGCAGCATCGTCAACATGCTCGCCGACATGTGGGGCGGCATGCCCGGCATGGGCCATTCGGGGGCGGCGCGGGCCGGCATGGAGAACTTCACCAAGACCGCCGCCTACGAGTGGGGCCACGCCGGCGTGCGGGTCAACGCCGTGGCGCCGGGCTGGATCGCCTCCAGCGGCATGGATACCTACCCCGACTCGATGAAGAACATGATCCGCTCCCTCAAGGACCACGTGCCGCTGCAACGCATCGGCACCGAGTCGGAGGTGGCCGCAGCCATCGTCTTCCTGCTCTCCCCCGGCGCCAACTTCATCAGCGGCAACACCATCCGCATCGATGGCGCCGCGAGCCAGGGCACGCGTGCCTGGACGCTGGGCAAGGCGAAAAACAGCGAGTCCTACAACGGCTTCCATCGCGCCTATGTGCCCGATGTACTGAAAGACCAGGGAGAGTGATGCGATGCCGGTGATCCAATCCGAACTCGACGTCCACGGCGACAGCTTCGCGCAGAACCGCGAGGCCATGCTGGCCGCCATCGCCAGCTTCCGCGAGGTGGAACAGAAGGTCCTCGACAAGGCGGCCGAGGCCAAGGCCAAGTTCGAAAAGCGTGGCCAGCTGCTGCCGCGCGAGCGCCTCAACCTGCTGCTCGACCCCGGCAGCCCGTTCCTCGAACTCTGCTCCCTGGCCGGCTACAAGCTGCACGACGACAAGGATGGGACTCAAGCGGGGGGCGGCATTATCGCCGGCATCGGCTACGTGGCCGGCGTGCGCTGCCTGGTGATCGCCAACAACAGCGCGATCAAGGGTGGCACCATCTCCCCCACCGGCCTGCGCAAGTCCCTGCGCCTGCAGCAGGTGGCCAGCGAGAACAAGCTGCCCATCGTCACCCTGGCCGAGAGCGGCGGCGCCAACCTGACCTACGCCGCCGACATCTTCGTCGAGGGCGCGCGCGCCTTCGCCAACCAGGCGCGCCTGTCCGCTGCCGGCATCCCCCAGATCACCGTGGTGCACGGCTCCAGCACCGCCGGCGGCGCCTACCAGCCGGGCCTGTCCGACTATGTGGTGGTGGTGCGCGGCAAGGCCAAGATGTTCCTCGCCGGCCCGCCCCTGCTCAAGGCCGCCACCGGCGAGATCGCCACGGATGAGGAACTGGGTGGCGCGGAGATGCACGCCCAGGTCGCCGGCACCGCCGAGTACCTGGCCGAGAACGACGCCGACGGCGTGCGCCTGGCCCGCGAGATCGTCGGCATGCTGCCGTGGAACGCGCAACTGCCGGTGCGTCCGCAGCGCAGCTACAAGGAGCCGCTGTACCCGGCCCACGAGCTGCTCGGCGTGGTTCCGGCGGACGCCAAGAAACCCTACGACGTGCGCGAGATCATCGCCCGTATCGCCGACGGCTCCGAGTTCCTCGACTTCAAGAACGAGTTCGACAGCCAGACCGTCTGCGGCCATCTGCAGATCGAGGGCCAGCCCTGCGGCCTGATCGGCAACAACGGCCCGATCACCCCGCGCGGCGCGGCGAAGGCCGCCCAGTTCATCCAGCTGTGCGAGCAGAGCGACACGCCGATCCTGTTCTTCCACAACACCACCGGCTTCATGGTCGGCACCGAGTCCGAGCAGCTCGGCGTGATCAAGCACGGCTCGAAGATGATCCAGGCGGTGGCCAACGCCACCGTGCCCAAGCTGACCATCGTCGTCGGCGGCTCCTACGGCGCCGGCAACTACGCCATGTGCGGTCGAGGTCTGGACCCGCACTTTATCTTCGCCTGGCCCAACAGCAAGACCGCCGTGATGGGCGGCGCCCAGGCCGGCAAGGTGCTGCGCATCGTCACCGAGGAAAAACACCGCAAGGAAGGTAAAGAAGCTGATCCGAAGATGCTCGACATGCTGGAAATGGCCACCGCGCAGAAGCTCGACAGCCAGTCCACCGCGCTGTACGGCACCGCCAGCCTGTGGGACGACGGCCTGATCGACCCGCGTGACACCCGCGCCCTGCTCGGCCTGCTGCTCGACATCTGCGCGGAGGCCCGCCTCCGCCCGCTCAAGACCAACACTTTCGGCGTCGCCCGCCTGTAACTCTAGGGAGATAACAACAATGATCTTTACCCAGGAACACGAAGAACTCCGCCGCACCGTGCGCAACTTCGTCGAGCACGAGATCAACCCGCACGTCGACGAGTGGGAGAAGGTCGGCAAATTCCCCATGCACGAGATCTTCAAGAAGGCTGGCGACCTCGGCCTGCTGGGCATTTCCAAGCCGGAAAAATTCGGCGGCATGGGCCTGGACTACAGCTACTCGGTGGTCGCCGCCGAAGAGTTCGGCACCATCCACTGCGGCGGCATTCCCATGGCCATCGGCGTGCAGACCGACATGTGCACCCCGGCCCTGGCCCGCTTCGGTTCCGATGAGCTGCGCGAAGAGTTCCTCCGCCCCGCCATCGCCGGCGACATGGTCGGCTGCATCGGCGTCTCCGAGGTCGGCGCCGGCTCCGACGTGGCCGGCCTGAAGACCAGCGCGCGCAAGGACGGCGACGACTACGTGATCAACGGCAGCAAGATGTGGATCACCAACTCCCCATCCGCCGACTTTATCTGCCTGCTGGCCAACACCAGCGACGACAAGCCCCACGTCAACAAGTCGCTGATCGTGGTGCCGATGAACACCCCGGGCATCACACTCAGTCCGCACCTGGACAAGCTCGGCATGCGCAGCTCGGAGACCGCCCAGGTGTTCTTCGACAACGTGCGCGTGCCGCAACGCAACCGCATCGGCGCGGAAGGCGCGGGCTTCATGATGCAGATGCTGCAGTTCCAGGAAGAGCGCATGTTCGGCGCGGCCAACATGATCAAGGGCCTGGAGTACTGCGTCGATTCCACCATCGAGTACTGCAAGCAGCGCCACACCTTCGGCACGCCGCTGATCGACAACCAGGTCATCCACTTCCGCATGGCCGAGCTGCAGAGCGAGATCGAGGCCCTGCGCGCCCTCGTCTACCACGCCACCGAGCTGTACGTGAAAGGCAAGGACGTCACCAAGCTCGCCTCCATGGCCAAGCTCAAGGCCGGCCGCCTGGGCCGCGAAGTCACCGACAGCTGCCTGCAGTACTGGGGCGGCATGGGCTTCATGTGGGACAACCCGGTTTCCCGTGCGTATCGCGATGTGCGCCTGGTCTCCATCGGCGGCGGCGCCGACGAAATCATGCTCGGCATCATCTGCAAGCTGATGGGCATTCTGCCCGGTAAAAAGAAGGGCTGACCGTAGGGCGGGTGAAACCCGCGCTGATAACAACGCGGGTGCACCCGCCCTACTGCAACGGAGCGCTGACGATGTCTCTACCGAATACCGAAACCCTGCTGCTGGAACAGGTCGAGGGCGTGCTCTACGTCACCCTTAACCGCCCAGAGAGCCGCAACGCCATGAGCCTGGCGATGGTCGAGGAACTGCGCGCCGTGCTGCGCGCGGTGCGTGGCGACCAGGCCGTGCGCGCCCTGGTGCTGCGCGGCGCCGACGGCCACTTCTGCGCCGGCGGCGACATCAAGGACATGGCCGGCGCCAGGGCCAAGGGGGGCGATGCCTATCGCGAGCTGAACCGTGCCTTCGGCAGCCTGCTGGAAGAGGCCCAGGCCGCACCGCAGGTGCTGGTCGCCGTGCTGGAAGGCGCGGTGCTCGGCGGCGGCTTCGGCCTGGCCTGCGTCTCCGATATCGCCATCGCCCACCAGGGGGCCAAGTTCGGCCTGCCGGAAACCAGCCTGGGCATTCTGCCGGCGCAGATCGCGCCCTTCGTGGTCAAGCGCATCGGCCTGACCCAGGCCCGCCGCCTGGCCCTCACCGCTGCCCGCTTCGACGGTGCCGAGGCCTTGCGCCTGGGCCTGGTGCACTTCAGCGAAGCCGACGACCAGGCGGTGGTCGACCGCCTCGCCGAGTGCCTGCAGCAGGTGCGCCAGTGCGCTCCCAGCGCCAACGCGGCGACCAAGGCCCTGCTGCTGGCCACCGAGACGGAAAACCTCGGCAACCTGCTCGACCACGCCGCCGGCCAGTTCGCCGATGCGGTAGTAAGCGGCGAAGGCGTGGAAGGCACCATGGCCTTTGTGCAGAAGCGCAAGCCGAAGTGGGCGGAGTAAGCCGACGACACGTACAGGCTACGCCCTCTCCCTCCGGGAGAGGGCTGGGGTGAGGGAACCACAGGCAGTTCGGAGCAGCCTGAAACACCCTCACCCCTTGCCCCTCTCCCAAGGGGAGAGGGAACAAATCGAAGTAGCCCGGATGCAATCCGGGAACCGACCACCCCGGATTGCATCCGGGCTACGACTAGCAGGAGCACTTAGATGCCCGCCTTCAACAAGATTCTGATCGCCAACCGCGGCGAGATTGCCTGCCGGGTGATGCGCACCGCCCAGGACCTCGGCTACCGCACCGTGGCGGTATTTTCCGAGGCCGACGCCGGCGCCCGCCATGTGCAGCTGGCCGACGAAGCCGTGTGCATCGGCCCGGCCCAGGTCAACCAGTCGTACCTGGTGATCGACAACATCATCGCTGCAGCGCAGAAGACCGGCGTGGACGCGATCCATCCCGGCTATGGCTTTCTCTCCGAGAACGCCGACTTTGCCCGCGCCTGCGAGGCGGCCGGCATCGTCTTCATCGGCCCGACCGTGGAAGCCATCTACCTGATGGGCAGCAAGCGCCTGTCGAAGATCGCCATGCTCGAGGCCGGCGTACCCTGCATCCCCGGCTACGAAGGCGCCGAGCAGGATGACGAGACACTGAGCCGTGAGGCCGAGCGCATCGGCTACCCGCTGATGATCAAGGCCAGCGCCGGTGGCGGCGGTCGCGGCATGCGCCTGGTGCATGAGTCGTCCGAGCTGGCTTCGCAGATCCGCACTGCACGCTCCGAGGCGCAGAACGCCTTCGGCTCCGGCGAGCTGATTCTCGAGCGCGCGGTGATCCAGCCGCGCCACGTGGAAATCCAAGTATTCGGCGACCAGCACGGCAACATCGTCTACCTCGGCGAGCGCGATTGCTCGGTGCAGCGCCGCCACCAGAAGGTGGTCGAGGAAGCGCCCTGCCCGGTGATGACGCCGAAGCTGCGCCAGGCCATGGGCGAGGCGGCAGTGAAGGCCGCAGCGCGGGTCAACTATGTCGGCGCCGGCACCGTGGAATTCCTGCTGGATAGCAGCGGCGCCTTCTACTTCCTGGAAATGAACACCCGCCTGCAGGTCGAGCACCCGGTCACCGAGCTGATCACCGGCCAGGACCTGGTGGCCTGGCAGATCCGCGTCGCCGAAGGCCAGCCGCTGCCGCTCAAGCAGGACGAGATCCGCCTCAGCGGCCACGCCATGGAAGTACGCCTGTACGCCGAGGACTCGGCGCACAACTTCCTGCCGCAGACTGGCCAGGTGCTGCGCTGGGAGCCGGCGCTGCGCGATGGCGTGCGCATCGACCACGGCCTGGTCGAAGGCCAGGCCGTCACTCCGTTCTACGACCCGATGCTGGCCAAGGTCATCGCCTACGGCGCCACCCGCGACGAAGCCCGGCGCAAGCTGGTGCGCGCCGTCGAGGACTGCGTGCTGCTGGGCGTCAACGGCAACCAGCGCTTCCTCGCCAACCTGCTGGCCCACCCCGAGTTCGCTGCCGGCAACGCCACCACCGCCTTTATCGGCGAGCACTTCGCCAATGACCCGAGCCTGTCACCACAAGCGCCGGCTGCCGCCGAACTGGCAACTGCCGCCGCCCTGCTCTACCAGGCCTCGGCCAATTCCCGCGCGCACCAGCCTGGCCTCTCCGGCTGGCGCAATAGCGGCGGCGCTCCCTGGCGCTTCCTGCTCAAGCAGGGCGAGCAGAAACACTCGGTGGAGCTGCAGGTACTGCAGACCGGCAAGCAGCCGCAGCTGTGCGCGCAGGTCGGCGAGCAAACCATCGAGCTGCGCCTGCTGGCCAGCGACGGTCGCTGGGCCACCCTGGAGCTGGACGGCGTACGCCGCCGCCTGGCCTATCACCAGGATGGCGAGCGCGTCTGGCTGTATGGCCAGGGCGGCAACCTGGAGCTCATCGACGTCACCCACGAGCCAGCCAGCGGCGCCGAGGGCGCGGCCTCCGGCACGGTGAAGGCGCCGATGGATGGGGCGATTGTCGACGTGCTGGTCAGCGAGGGGCAGCAGGTCAGCAAGGGCCAGCTGCTGGTGGTGCTGGAAGCGATGAAGATGGAACACCCGCTCAAGGCCGGCATGGACGGCGTGATCCGCCGCGTCCAGGTCAGCCAAGGCGACCAGGTGAAGAGCCGCCAACTGCTGGTGGAAGTCGCCGCCGAAGAAGCCTGAGCCACGAGCCGAACGAACAAGAAGAAACGGGAGCATCACCCATGTCGCTGCAAGGAAAGACCCTGTTTATCACCGGTGCCAGCCGTGGCATCGGCCGCGAGATCGCCCTCAAGGCCGCCGCCCAGGGCGCCAATATCGTCATCGCCGCCAAGAGCGCCGAGGCTCACGCCAAACTGCCGGGTACCATCCATTCGGTGGCCGCCGAAGTCGAAGCCGTCGGTGGCAAGGCCCTGGCTCTGCAGCTGGACGTACGCGACGAGGAAGCGGTGAAGGCCGCCATGGCTCACGCCGCGGCGCACTTCGGTGGCATCGATGCACTGATCAACAACGCCGGCGCCATTCGCCTCAAGGGCGTCGAACATCTGGAGCCCAAGCGCTTCGACCTGATGTACCAGATCAACAGCCGTGCGGTTATGGTCTGCAGCCAAGCCGTGCTGCCCTATCTGAAACAGAGCAAGGGCCACATCCTCAGCCTGTCGCCACCGCTCAACCTCGACCCCAAGTGGTTCGCCAGCTACGGCCCCTACACCACCACAAAGTACGGCATGAGCATGCTCACCCTGGGCATGCACGAGGAATTCAGGAAGTACGGCATCAGCGTCAACTCGCTGTGGCCGAAGACGGTGATCGCCACCGCCGCCATCGAGTTCGAGGCCGGCGGCCCCGCGGTGATGAAGGCCGCGCGCCTGCCGGCGATCATGGCCGACGCCGCCTGCGCCATCCTGTCCAGCGGCGAGCGCAGCATCAGCGGCCGTCTGCTGATCGACGAGGAAATTCTCCGCGAACAGGGGCAGAGCGATTTCGAGCAGTACCGCTACGATCCGGCCGGCAAGCTGATGACCGATCTGTTCGTCGACTGACGAAGCACCCCACGCCGCCCCTGAGGCGGCGCTGCGGGCTATTTGCGGAACTCGATCTGCAGTTCCGCGCCCTCTACCGAGTCCAGGTAGTCGTGCTCGCGGTCGTTGGTGATCAGCCGGCCATTGATCTGGTAGGGCCCCGGCTGATCCTGTTTCTCGACAAACAGAGGCGGCAGCAACCCCTGCTCCGCTTGTTGCTCTTGGGGGGCGGGTTCAAGCGTCTCGACCAGCTCCTTCGGCAGGCGCAGGTCGAGCTTTTCCGGCAGAGGCTCCAACTTGGGCTGCTTGGCAGCGGCCTTTTCGGCCACCTTGGGGATAACCCGAGCGGCGGCAGGGGCTTTGTCTGGCGGAGCCGCGCGCACCACCGTCTCGTCGGGCTCCGGCTGCGGCTTGGGTACGGCTACGGGCAGTTTCTCCGGCACCAGTTTGTTTGTGACGACTGGTGCAGGATCGGCAGGCTCAGCGGGTTGCGCCTTGGTAGGCGCGGTCTCGGTCTTGGGCGGCTCCGGTACCGGCACCGGCGGCTTGGGTGGCTCGTCGCAGGCCACCAGGCCGAGGACCAGGGGCAGCGCCAGCACTCGAATGAATTTCATGGCAGCAGATTTCGCAAACTGTTGCCCCAATGCTCGCCCCTCCCCCCGGTTCTGGCAAGCCGAAGGATTTACTCGATGTTGCGCCAGGCCTGCAGCGCAGCGGCATCCAGCCCTTGCCACTGGCCGGCGCGAACCAGCTCCTCGGGTGGCAGCCAGAGCGCACCACGGGCCTGCAGCTGCGTCCCGCACAGCGGCAACAGCTCGCTCAGCTGCAGACTGCGCACCTGCCATTCGGCGGCCGAATCCTCGTGCTCCCAGTCGCTCGGCAGCACCCGCCATTCGATCACCCCGTCCGCGAAGCGCAGGAACTGCGGCATGCAGCCGATATGGCTGCCGGTGCTGCGCAGGGTGCGCTCCTGAATATCGAGCAACAGCAGCTGCCACTGGTCGGTGTCGACCCGCTCCGCCACCCGCATGCGCGGGATATGCCGGGTCAACGCCAGGTAGCGGCCATCGGCGGACCAGATCAGCGACGGGCCCAAATCCGCCACCGCCAGCCCGGAAGCGGTGAGCAGGCAGCCGCCACCGCGCGGATGGCGCTCGCGCAGGTAATGGTCGCGATACTCGCTCTGGGCGCCGAACAGCCAGGCCGCATCGCCGCCCCCTGGCGCCGGCAACACGAAGTCGCCGTCGGCATTGGCCACCTGCGGGCGCTCGACCAGACGCCAGTTCGGCAGGGCCTCTAGCGCCTCCTCGCCTACGCGCAGATCCAGACGCTGGTAATAGAGGCGCGAGTCCTCCTCCCGCGCGACAAAACGCGCCGCCCGCAGCGCCGCCGGCGCGGCACGGTCGAAGCGGCGCAGCGGCGTGTCGTCCTCCTCGCGAGCCAGACGGCCGCGCACCTGGGCCAGGCTGAGCACGCCAGCGCGAAAATCCAGCAGCCGTGCCACCAGCGGTTGCCCGGCAAACTCCAGCAGGCGGCGCCGCTGCATATCCACCACGCAGACGCGATGTGGCACGGCAGGCGCCTCGGCAAACTCCACCAGGGCCAGGTAGCCACCGCAATCGGAGACCCGGTGATCGAGCAGCCATTCGCCCTCCAGCGCCCGGGCGCCGATACGACAGGCGTAGGCGCCCAGGCGCCCGTCCGGGCCGTCGCGCAGCCACTCGAAGCGTGGAGGCTCGCCACCGAGCAACGGCTCGCCGAGCACGGCTCCCTCGCCACGCAGCCCCTCGCCCGCCAGCGGTAGCACACGGAGCAGGCCGGTACCGCACTGCTCGCCGGCCAGGATGCGGCCCTCCGCATCATGGCCGATGCAGGTTTCCACCTCGCTGTGATAGTCATGCAGCGCGTAGCCGAAGCGCAGATGATCGAGCTGTGGCGTAGTCATCCGCCCGCCCAGCGTCAGCGTCTGTTCGCTCAGCTCAAGCGGCCCGTCCCAGGCCAGGCCGGGCTCGTCGTCCGGGGCGACCCAGGGCTCGGGCAGCTGCCGCCAGCCCTTGCCGGCCTGCCACAGCCAGAGCGACCGCGACCAATGCGATGTCGCCTGCAGCGCGGCGGCATGGCACACCAGCGCCTGGCCATCGGCGCGCCACCCCGGCGCCGCTTCGGCGGCGATCAGCAGGTCGCTGGGTCTGCCATCGATTTCCAGGCGCTGGCTCGGATAGCGCAGCGGCTGTAGCGGGTCGTCCAGGCCGCGCAGGCTCTCGGGCAGATGGGCGATACCGCGCAGGCAATGTGTCCCCGCCGGCGCCGGAAACTCCCGGTCCGCCAGCTCGGGCACCCAGGCCGGTTCTAGCCACAGATCAGCCACCGCGATCAGGTCGACCGCCTCGCTCTGGCGCAGCAAATCGGCCAGTGCCATGCGGTAGCTCTGGTTGCCCACCAGCGGGCTGTGCCGACCACTGATGGCCTCGTCGCTGAACTCGTCGAGCTCCCAGAATTCGCCAACCTCGGCGCTGCGGTACACCCGCCGTTCCTGGCGATCGAGGATCAGCAGGCCCCAGGTGTCACGGCTGGGCAGTGGCGCGGCGAAGTAGCGGCCGCTGCTGGAGAAGCGCGCCGAGGCACCTATGCCCGCCAGCAGCACGCCATCGGGGAACAGGTAGTTGCCGTAGGTCGGCCCGCCCATGGCGATCTCGCCCCAGGCGAAGGTGCGCACCACTTCGCCCTCCGGGGTCAGCAGGTCGTCACCGCCCCAGGCGCTGATTCCGCTCACCGTCGCCGCCTCGGTTGGCTGCGGCTTGACCCTGGCCAAGCCCAGGCGCCTCTCCAGCGTCGCCGCCAGGCCCAGGCCGGTGAATAGCAGCAGGATGCCCGCGGGAATCCCCCACCAGGTCGGTGCCCAGTGGATGATGGAAAAGCCGAAGCCGATGGCGCCGGCCGTCACCAGCCCGTTGCACAAGCGCGCCAGACGCAGCCAGACCAGGCGCACCGCGCCCCAAGCGAGCAGCGCGACCAGCAGCACCGCCCCCAATGCCAGCAGCGGATGCATCAGGGTCAGCGCCAGGATGGGCGCGACCAGCTTGAACAGCTCCCAGACCAGCTTGAGTAGCAGGAGGGAAAGCGGCTCGTCCGGGTTCGGGTCGGCGGAATGCACGGCGCGGCTCCTTGCGCGTGAAGGGAGCCGCAGTGTAGCCGGACGCGTTCGCCGCTAGCGCGAACTGTCCGGCTTTTCCAGCTCGGCCTGCAGGCGCTTCAGCTCGGCGTCCAGGTCCCGCTGCGGATGCTGCTGCTTGAGCATGACCAGCAGCCGATCGGCGTCGGCGTGCTGCCCGGCCTTACGCATGTTCAGCACATTGTGCAGTTGCAGCTCCAGCGGCGGCGCCTCGTCTACATCGGAGTGGCCCAGGGTTTCGGCCAGCTGATCTTCGCTTAGCGAATCGCTCAACACTGCGCCGCCCTGCACCTCCGCACGCTGCTTAGCCGCTTGCGCCGCTGCAATTGCCTTGGCCTTTGCCTGGGCAGCAGCCTTGGCACGGGCACGAGCCTCACGCGCCGCATCCGCTTCGTCCGGAGCGGCGGCAGAGTCGGCCAGGGCTTCGACCGCCGGCGCGGCCAATGGCTTGGCCGGGGCCATTTGCCTTGGTGCGGCGGCGGCCGGTGGCGAGACCGAGAAGGCGGCGCCCGAATCCAGGGCGCCGGCCATGGACTGTTCTGGCTGTTCGGCCTTCTTGTACTCGCGCTCGGCGCTCTGCTTGCGCGCCTCCGCTATCGGTGCCGGCGCCATTTCCTGCAATGCTGGGGCGGAGGCCGGTGCGGGCGCGTCGTAGGCCTGCGGCAGCTGCTCGCGGGTATGCAGCGCCAGATTGAGGCCGATGCCGAATACCGCCAGGCCGGCCACGGCCATGGACCAGCGGGTGCGGCTGCCGGCGCCGAACAGCCAGGCGTGCAGGCGCTGCGACCAGTTCAGGCGCGGCTGGGCATCGACCAGCGCGTTGTGGGCGGCGACGAGGATCAGGGCGTCCACGGCGGCGGAGGGCTCGCCCCGGCTGTGCTCGCGGAAATGCTCCAGCAGTTGCTGTTCCTGCTGCAGGTCTTGATCGTGTTGGCTCATGCGGATACCTCCTCGGCCGAAGCCGGATCGGCCAGCAGCCGACGTAACTTGTTCAGCGCATAGCGCAGGCGGCTCTTCACGGTTTCCGCCGGAGTACGGGTGAGTTCGGCGATCTGGTGAAGTTCAAGGTCGCCGTGGGCGCGCAGCAGGAACACCTCGCGCTGCTCCTCGGGCAGATCGGCCAGCGCCGCCTGCAGGCGCTCCTGGTCGCGACTGAGCAACAGCTGCTGCTCGGGACCGGGACCCGGATCGGCGCTGGCGTGCTGCGCCTCGTCGTACTCATCGAGCTTTCCCTGGTGGCGACCGCTCTTGCGCCAGTGGTCGATCAGGCGATTGCGCGCGATCTGGTACAGCCAGGTCTTGAACAGCACCGCCTCGCGCTGCTCGCTGGCGCTGCGGATCAGGCTCATCCAGGTTTCCTGGAACACCTCCTCGGCCAGTGCGTGATCGCCGCACAGGCCGAGCAGGAAGCGGAACAGGCCGAGGCGGTGGCGTTCATAGAGTTGCGTGAACGCCGCCGCCTCGCCATTGCGATAACGCCGCAACAGCGCGGCGTCATCGTCCATCAGTGGTTGGTTCAATTAGTCGGCCCTGACTTGAACGTTTTGCGGAGTTTGCAGGCTCTGCGCCAATTCGACCAGCTGCACGAACTCGCCACGCAGGCCGAACGGATCCTCGCCCTTGGCCCCACGCGCCAGCTTGGCGCTGTCGGCCAGGCCGAAGCTGCCGGTGTACTTGGCATCCTTGAGCTGCTGGGCGAAGGCGGCCACCGCGGCGGCGAAGCGCAGGTCGTCGCTGGCCTTGGCAATCGGCGTGGCCTCGCCCTTGCTGATCGGCCGCTCGACCAGCTTGCTGGCGCCACCGTGTGGGGCCTTGTAGCGCAGGCGCAACCAGGCGATCTCGCCGGCCTTGCCCTGCTGCTCCTTGGTCTGGGCATAGCGCAGCGGCTCCAGCCAGCCCTTGGCGCCCACCGGCACCACTTCGTACAGGGCGGTGACGGTATGCCCGGCGCCGATCTCGCCTGCATCGACCTTGTCATTGCTGAAGTCCTCGCGCTTCAGCGCGCGGTTCTCGTAGCCCAGCAGGCGGTATTCGCTGACCTCGGCCGGGTTGAACTCGACCTGGATCTTCACGTCCTTGGCCACCACGGCCAGGGTCGAGCTGAGCTGGTCGACCAGCACCTTGCGCGCCTCGCGCAGGTTGTCGATGTAGGCGTAGTTGCCGTCGCCGGCATCGGCCAGCTGCTCCATCAGCTGCTCGTTGTAGTTGTCGGTGCCGAAGCCCAGGGTGGTCAGCGACACACCGGTCTTGCGCTTGTCGGCGGCCAGTTGCTTGAGCGTCTCGAAGTCGCTGATGCCGACGTTGAAGTCGCCGTCGGTGGCCAGCAGGATGCGGTTGATGCCGCCCTCGAGCATGCCCTTCTGCGCCTCCTGATAGGCCAGCTGGATGCCCGACTCGCCGGCGGTGGAACCGCCCGCGGTGAGCTGGTCGATGGCAGTGCGAATCTTGGCCTTCTCGCTACCGGCGGTGGATTCCAGCACCACGCTGGCATTGCCGGCATAGGTGACCAGGGCCACGCGATCCTGCGGGCGCAGCTGGTCGACCAGCAGCTTGAGCGTGCTCTGCACCATCGGCAGGCCCTCGCGGCGGTCCATGGAACCGGACACATCGACCAGGAACACCAGGTTGGCCGGTGGCAGCTCGGCGGCGCTCAGGTCGGCGGCCTTGATCGCCACGCGCAGCAGGCGGGTCTCAGGATTCCACGGGGTGGTCGCCAGCTCGGTGGCGACGCTGAACGGCACGTCGCCCTCGGGCTTGGGATAGGCGTAGGGGAAGTAGTTGACCAGCTCCTCCAAGCGCACCGCGTCCTTGGGCGGCAGGCTGCCGTCGTTGAGGAAGCGCCGCACATTGGCGTAGGCACCGGTGTCGACGTCGATGCTGAAGGTCGATACCGGCTGCTGGGCCACGGCCTGCACCGGGCTGCTCTCGATCTTCTGGTACTGCTCGCGGTAGACGTCCTGGTAGCCGAACGCGGCGCTGTCGGCCAACGGCGCGGCCGGGGCGATCATCGGCACGCTCTGCGGCATGGCCTTGCGCGCCTCCATGGCACCGGCCACCACCGACGGCTGAGGGGCGTAGGAGGCGTTGGCATCGACCTCCTCGTGCAGCATCTCCTGCTTGGCACGGGACTCGGCCGCCTTGGGCACCACGACGCTGGTGACGGGTTCATCGTTGGAGGCGCTGCAGGCCACCAGGCCCAGCGCCAGGGTGGCGCCGAAGCCGGCGAGCAGGGGTTGGCGGATCAGAACGGTGATGCTGGACATGGCGGGTTCTCCTCGGGCGAAAAGTCCATTCGCCTGGGTAGACGCAGTGCCATGTCGGTCCGGGTTAAGCCCCCTGCGAAATTCCCTCGTCGGCCCGGGCGGCGGCCTGCTGGTGGAATTCGCGGAAGCTGATCATGCGCCTGGCCGCCGGGTCCCACAGCTTGAGGCTGAGGCAGTGCCAGATGTCACGCGGGTGCAGGCTGGTCACCGTCGGCTCGCGCAATGCCGGGATCGCCGCCATCGCCTCGGGCAGGCGATAGAAGGGGATGGTCGAGTTGGCGTGGTGCACGTGGTGGTAGCCGATGTTGGCGGTGAACCAGGCCATGACCGGCCCCGTGCGCATGTAGCTGGAGGAATGGATCGCCGTCTCCACGTAGTCCCAGTCCTCGCCCTGGGGGTAACGCGCACCGGGGAAGTTGTGCTGGCAGTAGAACATGTACACGCCCAGCGCCGAGCCCACCAGGATGGGGATCAGCAGCAGGTACAGCAGCAGGTCGGGGGCGAAGTGCGACAGCAGCAGCACCGTGGCCAGGTTCAGCGACAGAGCCAGCAGCGACCACCAGCGGTGGCGCGGCTGGGTGATCAGCGAGACCAGGCAGATGCTGAACACGAAGATGGTCTGCGAGCCGAGCAGGATCATCAGCGGGTGGCGCGCGATGCGATAGCGCAGGCGCTTCCAGGTGCTGGCGCGGGCGTATTCCTCAGTGGAGATCAGCGGGAAGGTGCCCAGGTCGGTATGGGTGGACAGCAGCGGCAGGCGCCCCTGCTCGGCGCCGACATACTGGCAACTGTGACCGTGGTGGTAGTCGTGGGACTGCCTCCACAGCGTCGGCGGCGCCAGCAGCATCAGGCCGTAGGCCTTGAAGAACAGGTCGGCGAAGCGCGAGCCGCGCAATATCGCGCCATGCATGTAGTCATGGAACAGCACGAACATGCGCACCAACGCCAGCCCGAGCAGCACGCTGAACACCAGGCGCAGCGGCCACCACAGCGGCGCGGCGGCGCCAGCGCCGAACAGCGCGAGCGCCGCGAAGCTGGTCCAGAAGTGCCACCAGCTGCGGCGCCGGTCCTCCACGGTGAAGGGCAGCGTCTGGCGGATCAGCTCCTTGCCGAAGCGCGCCAGCTCCTCGCGGCTCAGCGCGTCGGTGGGCCAGGGCACGGCAGTTTGCGCGGTTTGCCGAAGGGGCTCATGGACCGTCATCGCGCCCTCCTCGCTCAGGCCAGCGCCGGCGCGGCGGCCTGCAGCTGCAGGAACAGCTCGGGGCGCCGCTGTTTCCAGGGTTGCGCCTGTTCCAGCTGGCCGGCCAGGCGCAGCAGCAGTGCCTCGCCACCGAACTCGGCGCTGAGCATCAGGCCGATCGGCAGGCCCGCGGCATTCCAGTGCAGCGGCAGGGAAATCGCCGGTTGCCCGGAGGCGTTGTGGATGGCGGTGAAGGGGCTGTAGTCCAGCAGCGGCGCGTAGGCCTTGTCCAGGTCCTGTTCCTGCACGTCGACCACGCCATTGCGGATCGGCGGGGTCGCCAGGGTCGGCGTCAGCCAGCAGTCGTAGGTCTGATGGAAACGCGCCATCTCCCGGCCAACCTGCTGCAGCACCAGCTCGGACAGCTGGTATTCCACCGCGCTGATGGCACGGCCACGCTGCTGCACCGCACGGGTCAGGCCCTCCAGCTCGCCCTCCTGCGGCGGACGCCCCAGCTGCAGGCTCATCAGTTCCACGGCGAAGGCGATGCCGGAGAACCACAGGGCGGTGAAGGCGCCGACGAAGCTTTCCGGTTCGATCTGCGGCTGTGCCTCCTCGACCACATGGCCGAGCGACTCGAGCAACCTGGCAGTCTTCTCCACCGCCTCGATGCAGTCGGGATGCAGCGGCCGACCCGCCGGGTCGACGCGGGAGAAGGCGATGCGCAGTTTGCCGGGCTCGCGCGCCAGCTCGTCGAGGAAGGTGCCGCTCACCGGCGGAGCCCGATAGGGATCGCCCGGCACCACGCCGTGGGTGGCATCGAGCAAGGCGGCGCTGTCGCGCACCGTGCGGGTCAGCACATGCTCGTCGAGCAGGCCGCTGAGCAATTCGCCGAAATCGGGAGCCAGCGAGTTGCGTGCGCGGGTCGGCTTGAGGCCCACCAGGCCGCAGCACGAGGCGGGAATGCGGATCGAGCCGCCACCATCGTTGCCGTGGGCCGCCGGCACCATGCAGCAGGCCACCGCCGCCGCCGCGCCGCCGCTGGAACCGCCGGTCGAGTAGTCCAGGTTCCAGGGGTTGCGCGCCGGGCCATAGAAGGCGCATTCGGTGGTCGGCAGGATGCCGAACTCCGGGGTGTTGGATTTGCCGATGAAGTTCAGCCCGGCCTTGCGCCAGCGGCTGACCAGCTCGCAGTCCTGCTCCATCACCCGCTCGCGCAGCATGCGCGACGACAGGGCCGACGGCATGCCCTGGCAATCGCCGAGGATGTCCTTGAGCAGGAAGGGCACACCGTGCAGCGGGCCAGTGGGCGTGGCCCGGTCCTGTTGCGCCGCCAGCGCCCTGGCCGTGTCGTAGGCCTTGTAGACCACCGCGTTGGTCGCGGGATTGAGGGCCTCGATGCGGCGGATCGACTCCTCTACCAGTTCGGAGGGCTGCACCTCGCGCTTCCTGACCAACTCGGCAAGCCCGAGGGCATCGAATTCTGCGTATTCGGTAAAGGGCATCGCACTCTCCTGACGGGTTGTTTATTCAACACAACGCATTCTTGGAGAGTGGCTGTCATCGGCCTGCACTATTCATGTGCAAGTGTTCGAAATAACACCAACCAATCCAATAGCGCTGGCTTTGTAATATCGCGAAATATAGAACCTGCCGGTTCACATATAAGGACACCAAAAGAGCTGAAGTCCTTCGGGAGTTGAACTCGTCGACATATCGGACCGTCCGTCGAATATGCGGCAGCGAGAGAGATGGCAGATATACGCCATTTGGAGTATTCCCTTCGGATAGCTGCTTCAAGAGGATGAATGCGGCAAAGCCTTCTACGCAGACGGCTCCGCTTGTTCGAAATAATGGTCATAGAAGATCGATAATAAGTGATCGGGGAAAGTTGAGCACATGATCGAAAAAGAGCATAAGCAGCACCTCTCTTACGCAAACTTTGCCGAGAGTCTGCAACATCACGCCAGGACGATTCCCGATCAACTCGCCTACCGTTTTCTGCTGGACGGCCGTGACAGCGAGGTCACCATCACCTTCGCCGAACTGGACCGCGCCGCCAGCGCCGCAGCCGCCACCCTGCAACGCCATTGTGTGCCGGGCGACCGAGTGCTGATCCTGCTCAAGCCCGGCCTCGACTATGTGACCGGCTTCCTCGCCTGCCTGTATGCCGGCCTGATCGCGGTGCCGGCCTACCCGCCAGGCGCCACCAAGACCCTGGACCGCCTGGACGGCATCCTCGGCGACTGCAACCCGGCGGCGGCCCTGACCACCCGGGAAGACACCGAGGCGATTCGCACCCGGCTGGCCGATACGGCACCGGCGACACAGGTGCTGGACATCACCCAACTCGGCACCAGCGCCAGCGACTGGAAACCCGTGGAGGTCACCCGCGCCGACGCGGCCTTCCTGCAATACACCTCGGGCTCCACCGGCACGCCCAAGGGTGTGGTGGTCACCCACGGCAACCTGATCCACAACTCGCAGAGCATCCACGAGAACTTCTCCACCCATCAGGGCAGCCACAACGTCAGCTGGCTGCCGCCGTACCACGACATGGGCCTGATCGGCGGCATCCTGCAGTCGGTCCACGTCGGCTACCCCTGCACCCTGATGGCGCCGATCCACTTCCTGCAACGCCCGCTGCGCTGGTTGCAGGCCATCAGCAAGTACCGCGGCACCATCAGCGGCGGCCCCAACTTCGCTTACGAACTGTGCCTGAAGAAGGTCAAGGAAGAGGAACTTGCCGACCTCGACCTCAGCTGCTGGGAGATCGCCTTCAACGGCGCCGAGCATGTGCGGGCGCAGACGCTCGAGTCCTTCCACGCCAAGTTCTCCCGTTGCGGCTTCCGCAGCGGCGCAGCCTTCCCCTGCTACGGCCTGGCCGAAGGCACCCTGCTGGTGACCTGCGACCGCGCCATGCGCGAGCCGGTGGTCCGCCACTTCCATGCCCCATTGCTCGAAGACAATCGCGCCGAGCCGGTGGCCCACGCCTTCGTCATGGAGTCGCCGGAGGTGCGGGTGCGCACCCTGGTCAGCAGCGGGCGCGGCATTCCCGGCCACGAGCCCTTCATCGGCGATCCGCAGACCGGCGAACCCCTGCCCGAGGGCCGGGTCGGCGAGATCTGCGTGGTTGGCGACAGCGTCGCCCAGGGCTACTGGCGGCGCCCGGAGAGCACCGCCGAGGCATTCCTCCCGGCGCGCCCGGAGCAAGCCGGGCACAGCAACTATTTCCGCAGCGGCGACCTCGGCTTCCTGCTCGACGGCGAGCTATACGTCACCGGCCGCCTCAAGGACCTGATCATCCTCAATGGCGTCAACCACCATCCCGGCGACATCGAGAGCACGGTGTTCCGCGCCGACGAGAGCTTCCGCCCGGACGGCTCGGCGGTGTTCAGCGTCGAACTGGAGGACAGCGAGCAACTGGTGGTGGCCCAGGAAGTGGAGCGGCGCTCGGTCCGGCAACTGGACGTGGCGCGCGTGCTGGCCGACATCAAGGCCGATCTCTGGCAACAGCACCGGGTGGCACAACCCATAGTCCTGCTGGTGTTCGGCGGCACGTTGCCGCGCACGTCCAGCGGCAAGGTCAGGCGCCAGGAGTGTCGGCGCCTGTTCGAACCATTGATCCGCGCGCTGCATGAGGAATTGCCGGCGGACAGCATCGAGGTGAGCAGGAAAGTCGTGGTCGCCGAGCTTGGCGGTCGTGTCCTGCTCGATTCCACTCTCAACAGCCAGACCCTGGAAGCATGAGTTTCCTGGCGGGCAGTGCCCTGCTCCGAGCTCCGACTTCCGGCCTGGTGCATACCCTGAGGGCACCGCTAGCGGCCGTGTATGACAGTGAGCGCAACTCGCCGCCGGTGCTGCCGCTGTTGCCGGAGGCCAATCAGGAGCGCCTGACCCTGGTGCGGATGCTGACGGCCATCGCCTCGGTACGTACCATCGACGACCTCAAGCTGCGCACCCAGCAGGCCCTCGCGATGTACCTGCCGTGCGAACACTTCATCTTCGCCAGCGGCCGGATCAGGGCGCACCGCGCCTTCGTCTACAACCTGATCCATACCGATGCCATGTCGGAGGAGTGCCTGGGCGAGATCGTCGGCAACGAAGGCCTGGTGCCGCCGCTGGACATCGACCTGGCCGAGCATTACGGGCGCCCGAAGTTCACTACCACCTGCGACCTGAAGACCCCGACCGAGTGCATCTGGGCCGATATCTTCCGCCGTCATGGCATCCACAACGTGGCCTGGATGGTGCTCCCGGGGCTGCAGCGCAACACCTTCACCGGCTATTACTTCGTCAACGCGGCTGCCAACATCAGCCACGAGAACAAACTGCGCATGACCGTGCTGGCGCCCTACCTGCACATCGCGCTGAACCGCGTACGCGGTAGCAAACAGCTGCGCGAGCAGCAGAACGATCGCGGCAGCCCCCAGGCATCCTCGCTGCTGTCGAGCCGGGAAACCGAGATCGCCCGCTGGGTGGTGCGCGGCAAGACCAACTGGGAAATCGGCCAGATCCTCGGCATCAGCGACAAGACAGTAAAGACGCACATGCAGAACATCCTCAGCAAACTGCATGCATCGAGTCGGGCACAGATCGCCGCGTTATTCTCCGACGAATAACAGATAACTCCGCGGAATAATAACTGGGACGGCAGTGTTGAACTGCCGTCCCATATTGCCGTTCGCCCCAGATAATTCATGACATTTATATGCCAGCGCAAAAGTCACAAATAAGCGGTGCCATTACTCCACCTGGAGTATTGAGCGCGAAACATCGGACACCCAACATCGCAACTCCCAAGTGATATCCCACAAGGAAAACACTTGTCCTCGAGAGTAATTTCGCGCAGCACCATAACAACAATTATTCACGCCTTTGGGCATTCATGCCGCTGCGCTTACAACGCCCAAGTCTTATTCCACTGCGTGGCGATATAGACCTTTTTATATGGACAGGGAACTTGTGGAGGACATGTGCATATTGACGAGATAACCGCTTCCGTCACGGCGACCGTGGCTGGACTACTGGAACTCGACTCGAGCTCCCTCGACCTGGAGCGCTCGTTCCACGAGATGGGCGTCGACTCGGTGCTCATCGTCGGACTCTCCGCCGAGTTCGAGGACCTCTTCGGCATCTCGCTGGACCCCGAGTTCGCCTACCAGCATGACAGCGTGCGCAAGATCAGCGCGCACCTGCATTCCGTCATCACCGGGGATGCGAGGTAAGCCAGCATGAGCCCTTCCCTGATCAACCGCACCCGCCAGGAACTGCTCGACTTCGCCGGTCTCGACGAGACGGTGACCAGCGCCCAAGGCACCCGCATCACCACCGCCAGCGGCCATACGCTGATCGACTTCGTCGGCCAGTTCGGCGCCGTGCCGTTCGGCTATGGCGCGCCACATATCCGCGAGGCGGCCATCGCCTTCCTCGACTCCGGCCTGCCCTCCTTCATCCAGCCGCTGGGCAACCCGCTGGCCGAGCAGCTGGCCGCGCGCCTGATCGAGATCGCTCCCGGCGAGATGGCCAGGGTCAGCTTCGCCACCAGTGGCGCGGAAACGGTGGAGGCCGCCATCAAGCTGGCGCGCGCCGCCACCAACCGCGAGCTGATCGTCGGCACCCACACCGGCTTCCACGGCAAGACCCAGGGCGCCGTGGGTGTGACCGGCAAGCCGGTCTACCGCGAGCCCTTCCATATCCGCGGCAACGGTTTCAGCCACGTGCCCTACGGCGACCTGGAAGCCCTCGAAGCGGTATTGAAGGAGCAGCGCGTCGCCGCCTTCTTCGTCGAGGCGGTGCAGGGCGAGGCCGGCATGATCACCCCGCCCGCGGGCTACCTGCTGGCCGCGCAGAACCTGTGCCGCAAGCACGGCGCCCTGTTCGTGCTGGACGAGATCCAGACCGGCCTGGGCCGCACCGGCCAGCTGTTCGCCGCCGAAGCCAACGGTCTCACCCCCGACATGCTGCTGCTGGCCAAGGCGCTGGGCGGCGGTCTGGTGCCGATCGGTGCCTGCATCTACGGCGAGCAGTGCTGGAGCCGCGACTTCGACCGCCACCACAGCTCCACCTTCGGCGTGAACGGTTTCACCGCGGCCATCGGCCTGGCGGTGATCGAGCACCTCACCGCGAACGAGCGCGCCGTGGTGCGCCAGGCGGCCGAGCGCGGCGCCTATCTGCGCACCCGCCTGGAAAACCTGGTGCAGAGCTACCCGCAGGTGTTCGAGAGCCTCGACGGCCGCGGCCTGATGCTCGGCCTCAAGTTCCGTCGCTGGTCCGGCGAACGCCTCTACACCCTGTCCCTGGCCAGCGCCTTCGGCGCCCTGGTGCCCATCGTCTGCGGCTACCTGAAGACCCGCCATGGCGTGTACTGCCTGCCGACCCTCAACGAGGGTAACGTGCTGCGCATCCAGCCGCCGCTGAGCATCGCCCAGGACGATATCGACGTGCTGGTGGACGGCCTGACCGCCGCCGCCGAGCTGATCGCCCACGACCAGCAGCACCGCCTGATCCTCGAGGCCCAGGGCTTCCCCGCCCAGCGCGGGCCGCTGGCCAAGTGGTCGGCGCCCAGCGCCGGCAAACCGCGCAGTCACGATCGCGGCGGCCGCTGCCTGGGGCGCTTCGCCTTCCTGCTGCACCCCACCACCCAGGAGAGCGTCAACGGCGACAACATAGTCGACGCCCTCGGTGTGGTCGGCGAGGAGAAGGCCTTCATGCAGGACTGGCTGGCCGAGTTCTCCGACTGGGCCAAGCCCGACCTGGATGCCGGCGTGTCCTTCCATGCCCGGCAGATCTACAACGACCAGGGCGACTATGTGGAAGGCTGGCTGGTCGGCAGCCTGCTGCAGCCGCGCGACCTGATGCGCCTGAGCCTGGGCAAGCGGCGCAAGCTGATCGACAACTACCTGGACGCGGTGCGCCCGCTGGGCGTCGACTTCGTCGGCCTCGGCGCCTACACCTCGGTGATTTCCAACGCCGGCCTGGACGTGGTCAACGACCGCTTCCACACCACCACCGGCAACAGCCTCACCGCCATGGTCGGCGTCGACGCCCTGCTCAGCACCTGCGCCAATCGCGGCGCGCCGCTGGCCAAGCGGCTGACCGGGGTGATCGGTGCCTACGGCTCGGTGGGCCGCCTGGCTAGCCTGCGCCTGGGCAAGTTCACCGAACACCTGGTGCTGCTCGGCAACGCGGCCAATCAGGGCGCCATGCACGAGCTGCGACTGGTCGGCGGCGAGCTGTATGCCACCGCCCTGCGCGGCATCCACAGCGGGCATCCGAGCGGCATCGGCAAGCCCCTCGCCGCGCTGCTGACGCAGCAGACGGTGGCCAGCCTGCTGGAGCGCGACCTGGGCGATGACGCCCAGCTGCGCGAGCTGTTCGACGCCGTCGATGCCCTGGTTCGCCAGCACAGCAACGTGCAGCCACCGGTGGTGGTCGCCTCCGACCTGGCCCACTGGCTGCCGAAGCTGGAGGCCGTGCTCTCGGCCACCTCCAACGGCTCCGCCTTCATCGACCCGGCCGCGCTGCACCACAACGCGATCATCTGCGACTGCGCGCAGCCGCCGGATATCGGTCATTCCTCGCTGCCGCAGCGTCCGGACGTGACGGTCATCGAGGGTGGCCTGATCCACCTGCCCGAGCGCGGCTACCGCTTCGGCAACCAGAACCTCACCGACCTGCCCACCGGCGTGACCTTCAGCTGCCTGGCCGAAACCATGGTCCTGACCATGGCCGGCAAGACGCGCGACTACAGCATCGGCAAGCGCCCACCGCTGGAAGAGGCCGAGGCCATCTTCGAGCTGGCCCTGAACTTCGGTTTCGCCCCCGCCGTCGAGCAACTGGTCGAGATGGCCGGATAACCACAAGAACAACTCGAGAACTATCCCATGTCGATGAAACACGCACGAAGCGTCACCGAAGCCCGCCTGCCGGGCCTGATCGCCGCCCTGGAAGCCCGCGGCCGCATGGCGCTGGAGAAGGCAGATTCCAGCGAGCTGTGCGAGCTGTTCCGCTCTTACAAGGCCGCCGGCCTGATCATTCCCGAAACCTACGGCGGCCTCGGCGCCTCGCCACGCGAGACGGTGGAGATACTGCGTGCGGTCGGCGCCCTGTGCCCGTCGCTGGCGGTGATGATGACCATGCACCACCACACCATCGCCACCATCGTGCAGCTCGGCGGCCTGATCCCGGCGGCGGACGAGCTGCTCTACGGCATCTGCCAGGACCAGCTGCTGATCGCCTCGGCCTTTGCCGAAGGCAAGGTCGGCGCGGAAATCTTCAACACCAGCGTCAAGGTCACCCCGGTCGAGGGCGGCTACCTGCTGCGCGGCACCAAGAAGCCCTGCACCATGAGCCACAACATGGACGTGATAGTCGTCGGCGTGGCTCGCGAGAACGATGACGGCAGCATCACCCAGGGCTTCGCCGTGGTGTTCAACGACGGCAACGGGGTATCCCGCGAGCGCTTCTGGAACACCCCGGTACTGCAGGCCGCCGACAGCAACGCGCTGATATTCGAGGACGTGTTCGTGCCCGCCGAGCGCATGCTGCTGGCCGAGGCCGTGGACGACGAGGCCGTGGCTGCCTCCGCCCAGGAGACCTCGCTGTCCGGCCTCTGCTGGTTCCAGCTGATGGTTGGCGGAACCTACCTGGGCGTGGCTTCGGCGCTGGTCGAGCTGCTGCTGAAGAAGCGCCACACCGAGGATGCTCCGCTGGCCCAGCTGGCCATCGAGCTGGAAGGCGCGCACCAGGCCCTGGTCGGTGCGGCCCGCGACCTGGAAGAACAGCGCGCCGCCGACGAGGCCAGCTACAGCAAGGCGCTGTGCACCCGTTTCCTGGTTCAGGGCACCATCGAGCGCTCCACCAACCTGGCAGTAGAACTGCTGGGCGGCATGGCCTTCATCGCCTCCGACGAAGTCGCCTACCTGCTGGCCGCCTCCCGGGCGATCTGCTTCCACCCGATCTCCCGCGCCGCCGCCACGCCGCTGCTCGCGGCGTACCTGCGGGATTCGGCCGCCGCACCGGCGGCGCAAGGCTAAGGCACTGCGCCGCCCCGCGCTGGCCGAGGTCGGTGCGGGCGCGGCGCGATGATCCACATGACTCAGCAGGAAGCCTGAAATCATGGCGACGACAGACACGCTCTATCCGGTGCGGCCGGGCAATATCCATCCGCTGTTCCACTTCTTCGCCATTCCACTGTTCGCCGTGCTGTTGGTGTTCAACACCGCGGCCATCGGCGTGATCCTCGCCCTGGCGCTGACGCTGCAGCTGGGCCGGCGCATCCTGCAGGCGATTCCGGGCTACTGCGCCCTCGGTGGCGTCATCACGAACACCTATCACGCCCAGGTCCAGCGCCTGGCGAACCGGGTGCTGAAGGACCCGCGCGACGAGCCCATCCTGGCCGCGGCCATCACCCTGGGCCTGACCGCCATCCCGATCTTCATCGCCCAGCTGGTCATCGTGGAGATTTCCTGGCCGCTGGTGCTGGGCTTCTACGCCTGCGTCTACGGCCCGAACATCCGCGCCTTCGTGCGCTCGTTCAGCTCCATGCACCAGGAAGGCCACAAGGTCGGCGGCCTGTTCAAGCGCGCCAGCGTGGTTGAGAAGTGGACCGGCAACTCCTTCCTCTACATGTTCTTCGCCATCCCCATGGGCCTGACCCCGCATGCGGCGGCGCACCTGCAGCAGCACCACCGGGAAAACGCCGGCCCGCTGGATGTCTACGCCACCGCCCGCTACGACCATGCCAACGCCTGGCACTTCCTCGTCTACATGGTGCGCGAGGTGATGTACCAGCAGCTGCTGGTGTCGCCGTACCTGTACTTCCGCAGCAAGCGCAAGCCGGCGCAGATGCGCAGCATGATCGTCGGCAATGTGCTGCACCTGACCCTGTTCGCCCTGCTGGCGCTTTACAGCCTGCCGATCGCGGTGCTGTACATGCTGGTGCCCTGGTGCGCGAGCAACTTCCTGATGGGTGTCATTCACTGGAGCCAGCATGCCTTCTACGGCGGCCAGCAGGACCCCAAGGACTTCATGTACAACACCGTGACCCTGCTGGAGAAGCCGGTGAACACCCTCAACGAGGGCTATCACGCCTGCCACCACCACTGGGAGAACGTGCACTGGTCGGAGAGCCCGGCGCTGTTCGAGCGCATCAAGCCGGAGCTGAAGGCCTCGCAGTCCCTGGTGTTCCGTGATCTCAGCGTGCTCGACCTGTTCCTCATGCTGATGCTGCGCCGCTTCGACGCCCTGGCCGACAAGCTGGACTGGTGGGAGCCGCTGTCCCAGGCCGAGAAGGTCGCCCTGCTCAAGCGCCGCTGCGCCGCCGCGCCCATCGCCGAGCATGAGCAGGCCTACCAGCAGAGCGCCGCCGGCCACCAGACCGCGCCCCGCCCTATTCACTTCCCCCAGCAACCACAGCGGACGTGACCTAGCCATGAGCAAAGCACTGACCCTGAAAGTGGCCTACATCGAGCGGGAAACCGAGGATGCGGTGACCATCCACCTCAAGCAGCCGCTGCTGCGCAAGATCCGCTACACCGCCGGCCAGTACCTGACCCTGGAAGTCGACGTGGATGGCGACGGCGCCAAGGGCTGTCGGGCCTACTCGATCAGCAGCACGCCGGGCCTGGACAAGACCCTGTCGATCACGGTCAAGCGCATCGCCGGCGGCAAGGTGTCCAACCGCCTGGTGCAGCAGCTGGCCGCCGGCGATGCAGTGCATACCCTGGGCGCCCACGGGCGCTTCACCTTCGCCCCGCAGCCGGGCAAGCGCCGCCACCTGGTGCTGTTCGCCGCCGGCAGCGGCATCACGCCGATCTTCTCCATCCTCAAGTCGGCGCTGCACTTCGAGGCGGACTCGCGGGTGTCGCTGATCTATGGCAACCGCAACACCGACTCGGTGATCTTCCGCGACAAGCTTGAGCAGCTGCAGCGCCTGTTCGGCGAGCGCCTGAACCTGCTGCACGTGCTGTCCCAGCCGCAGTCGCCCCACCCGCACAGCGGCCGCCTGACCCGCCAGCGGGTCAGCGAAATCCTCCAGGCCCTGCCGAACCCGCCGGGCTACGCCATCGAGTACTACGCCTGCGGCCCCAACGGCATGATGGACGAAGTGACCGAGGCTCTGCAGGCCATGGGCGTCCCTCCCGAAGCGGTGCACATGGAGAGCTTCACCCCGGCCAAGGCCAGCCCCCAGCCGGCGGCGCAGTCCAACGCGCCGAAGCAGGTTCAGCTGCTGATGCAGGGCCAGGAATTCAACTTCGCCGTGCCCCCGGGTCAGACCATTCTCGAGGCCGCTCTGGCCAACGGCGTACAGCCGCCCTTCTCCTGCCGCAGCGGCTTCTGCACCGCCTGCATCTGCACCAAGCTGGCCGGCGAAGTAGAGATGCGCGAGGACCATGGCCTGTCCTCGGCCGAGTTGAAGATGGGCCACGCGCTCATGTGCATCGGCTATCCGGCGACGGACGACGTGCGACTGCAGGTCGAGTAACCCAGAACAATCCGAGGAAGGTGGACGTGGTGGATAGAGAAGCGATTCTGGCGGCACAAGACGAGATCCGCCTGGCCAAGCGCGCGGAGCTGAAGGTCGACCGCGAGCGCCAGGCGCAGCTGCTGGCCCTGCAGCAGCCCGACCCGGTCAGATTCCTGCTCTGGTCGGCGCTGCACGTGGCGGTGTGGATCGCAGGCGCCGCCGCCATCCTGCTCAGCGATCACTGGCTGGTGCAGCTGCTCGCCGTGCTGGTGCTCGGCAACCAGATGCACGCCTTCACCATCCTGCAGCACGATTGCGGCCACCAGAACGCCTTCCGCTCCGCCATCTGCAACCTCTGGGTCGGACGCTTCTTCGCCTGGTTCATCGTGTTCCCCTACTCGTCCTTCACCGAGTGCCACAAGTACCACCACCGCTACCTGGGCGATGCGGACAAGGACCCGGACGAGTGGAACTACGCCAGTGGCGTGAAGTGGATGTTCCTGCGCATCGCCGTGTTCGTGCCGCGCTTCACCTACTTCTCCCTGGTGCGCTACGGCAGCCAGGTGCGCAACCTGGTGCTGCGCGAGCTGGTGTTCAACCTGCTGACGATGGTGGCGCTCGGCGTCTGGTTCTACAGCATGGGCATGCTCTACCAGTTCGTGCTGATCTTCATCCTGCCGGTGCTGCTGCTGGCGCTGCTGATCAACCCGATCTCGCGCGGCTACGAACACTTCCCCATGGCCACCCTCGGCAGCGAGGACGAGCAGCGCCTAGACCTGGCACACAACACCATCACCATACCCAGCCGCGTGCTCAGCCTGATCTGGGCCAACATCAACTACCACGTCGAGCACCACGTCTATCCGGGCGTGCCGTTCTTCAATCTGCACAAGGTCCACGCGCTGCTCGACAACAAGCCGTTCCTGCGCGACCGCTGGCTGCTCGCCCGCCTGTTCGCCCGTCAGCCGCGGGAGCCCCGCCACGGGGCTGCGCCGGCCGCCGATGCCAGCTGAGGAGAGGACAATGGACTGTCTGTTCTGCAGGATCGCCGCCGGCACCGAACGCTCCGTAAAGGTCTACGAGGACGAGCACTGCTTCGCCTTCATGGACATCCACCCGCTGGGCCAGGGCCATGTGCTGCTGATTCCGCGCCAGCACGTGGAGACGCTCGACCAGCTGCCGGCCGCCACCCGCCAGCATCTCTACCTGACCTTCGACAAGCTGCTCGCCGCCCAGCGTCGCGCCGGCTTCGGCGTCGAGGGCTCGCACCTGATCGTCAACGACGGCAAGGCCAGCAACCAGCACATCCCCCATGCCCACCTGCACCTGATCCCGCGCAAGCGCGGCGATGGCCTGGGCTTCGGCTGGCGCATGTTCCTGCACTTCACCGGCCTGTTCGGCCCGCGTACCGGCCAGGACATCCTGCAGGTGCAGGCGGATGCCATCGCCGCGCAGATCGAGCAGCCCGCCCGAGCGCGCGCCGCGTCCGACGAGGCGCTGGCCCAGGTCCGTTGAGCTTGCCCACGCGATAGAAACCCAGCAGCGACAAGAGAAGAAGATGACTGCACAGCTCAACGCGTCCCTGACAGCGGAGAAGATCTACCGGGTCCTGATCATCGGTGCCGGTTTCTCCGGCATCGGCATGGCCGTGCGCCTCAAGCAGCGCGGCGAAGACGACTTCGTGGTGTACGAGAAGGAAGCCGGCGTCGGCGGCACCTGGTGGGTCAACCAGTACCCCGGCTGCGCCTGCGACATCCCCTCGCACCTCTACTCGTTCTCCTTCGAGCCGAACCCGGACTGGTCGCGGCGCTTCTCACCGCAGCCGGAGATCCGCGACTACCTGGCGCATTGCGCGAACAAGTACCAGCTGCTGCAGCATATCCACTTCCAGCGGGAAGTAGCCTCGCTGCGCTGGCTGGAAAAGCGCGCGCTGTGGCAGGTCACCGATGGCGCCGGCCAGGTGGTGTTCGCCCGCTTCGTGGTTGCCGGCACCGGCGCCCTGTCCACGCCCGACTACCCGAACATCGCCGGCCTGCAGCGCTTTCGTGGCCGCGTCTTCCACTCCCAACACTGGGACCACGATTACGACCTCAAGGGCAAGCGCATCGGCGTGATCGGCACCGGTGCCTCGGCCATCCAGTTCATTCCCGAGATCCAGCCGGCCGCCGGTGCACTCACGGTGTTCCAGCGCACCCCGCCGTGGATCATCCCCAAGCCGGATCGTGGCTTCTCGGGCTTCGAGCGCGGCCTGCTGCGGCGTTTCCCGCGGCTGCAGCGGCTGGTCAGAAGCTTCATCTACGCGACCCACGAGACCCGCGCCCTGGGCTTCGCCTTCAATCCGCGACTGATGGCCTTCCATCGCTTCCTGGCCCTCAACCTGCTGCGTCGCCAGGTGCGCGACCCGGAGCTGCGCCGCCAGCTTACGCCGCGCTACGCCATCGGCTGCAAGCGCATCCTGATCTCCAACGACTACTACCCGGCCATCACCCAGGCCAATGTCAGCCTGGTGACCCAGGGCATCCGCGAGATCGACGAGGACGCGGTGATCACCGAGGACGGCCAGCGCCACCCGGTCGATCTGCTGATCCTCGGCACCGGCTTCAAGGCCAGCACGCCCTTCCCGCGCGGGATGATCTTCGGCCGCGACGGCCAGGACATTCTCGACACCTGGAGCCAGGGCCCCGAGGCCTACAAGGGCACCACGGTGGCGGGCTTCCCCAACCTGTTCCTGCTGATGGGCCCCAATACCGGGCTCGGCCACAACTCCATCGTCTACATGATCGAGTCGCAGGTCGCCTACATCCTCGGCGCCCTGGATACCCTGGAGGCCCAGGGGGCGAACAGCCTGGATATCCAGCCGCAGGTGCAGGAGCGCTTCAATGCGGCCCTGCGCAGCCGAATGCAGGGCGCAGTGTGGTCCGTGGGCAATTGCCGCAGCTGGTACAAGCACGCGGAGAGCGGGCGCAACGTGGTGATCTGGCCGGGCTTCAGCTGGAGCTTCCGCCGCGCGACACGGCGCTTCGATGCTGAGGCCTACCGCCTGACCGACACCACCGATTGATCCCCCCTCAGTACAAGGAAACCCTGATGAGCCCGTCCGGAAAAACCATCTTCGCCTTTGGCTGCTACCTGCTGGTGCTGGGGGCAACGCTGCTGCTGGCACCCAACCTGCTGCTGGCGCTGTTCGGCTTCCCACTGACCGAAGAGGTGTGGATCCGCATCGTCGGGCTGCTGGTGATCTATCTGGGCATCTACTACAGCCTGGCCGGGCGCCGGGACCTGCGGCCCTTCATCGCCGCCACCGTGCCGGTGCGCGCCTCGGTGCTGGCGGTGTTCGGCGTCTTCGTCGCCACCGGCATGGTCTCGCCCATGCTGCTGGTGCTCGGCCTGCCGGATCTGCTCGGCGCGCTGTGGACCTGGCGGGCTCTGCGCAGCGAGCGCTTCTCGACCGCCCTCGCCAGCACCTGAAAGAAATGACCCGCCATCTGCCGGCGGGTCGATTCCCTGCTCTTACTGCTGGCCGCCAGCCGACTCCTGACAGAGCTGCTTGGCCAGCATGCCGAGGGTCATGATCGCCCGCTCCGACTCGCGGTTCCACGGCACGCCACAGGTCAGGCGCAGGCAGTGGTTGAACTGCTCGGTGTTGCTGAAGATCATCCCCGGCGCGATGCTGATGCCCTGCTGCAGCGCCCGCACATGCAGCTCCTGGGCGCTGACCTTGCCCGGCAGACTGACCCAGAGGATGAAGCCACCGTAGGGGCGGGTCATCTGCGTGCCTTCGGGGAAGTGCTGCTGCACCGCCAGTTGGTAAGCGGTCATGTTCTTGCGGTACTCCTGGCGGATATGCCGCAGGTGGCGGTCGTAGCCCCCGTTCTCCAGGTAGGCGGCCACGCCCATCTGGGTCACGCTGCAGGCCGAGTGGGTACTGAAGGTCTGCAGCCGCTCCACTTCTTCCTGATAGCCGCCGGCGATGATCCAGCCGATGCGCACGCCCGGTGACAGGGTCTTGGAGAAGCTCGAGCAGTACACCACCTGGTCGTCACGATCATGGGCCTTGAGCGCCTTGCTGCGCCCTGGCTCGAACAGCAGCTCGCCATAGATGTCGTCCTCGATCACCTGGATGCCGTGATCGCGGGTCAGGCGCAGCAGCTGCTTCTGCCGCTCCTCGGGAATGCTGCCGCCCAGCGGATTGGACAGCCGCGCGGTCAGCACCAGGGCCTTGATCGGCCACTGGTTGGCGGCCAGCTGCAAGGCCTCCAGGCTGAGGCCGGTAGTCGGGTCGCTGGGAATCTCGATGACCTTGAGGCCGAGCACTTCGGCCAGCTGCAGCAGGCCGTAATAGGTCGGCGACTCGGCGGCGATCAGGTCGCCGGGCTGGGTCAGCACGCGCAGGGCCATGTGGATGGCGTCCACGCAGCCGTGGGTGATCACCACTTCGGAAGGATCGACCACCACGCCGGCATCGCGCATGCGGATCGCCACCTGGCGACGCAGCGGCTCGTAGCCGGGGCTGAACATGTAGCTGAAGGCGCGCGGGCTTTGGAAGCGGGTGACCTTGGCCAATTGCTGGTGCAGCGAGCGCACCGGCAGGTAGTCCACGTGCGGCACGGCGGCGCCGAGGGGAAACACGCCGTCCTGGCGCGAATCGTTGAGCACCTGGCTGATGATGCTGCTGCGGGTGACCATGGCCGGCCGCTCGACGCGGGCAATATCCGGCGTGGAGGCAGTCAGGCCAGCGGTCTGGTGCACGTAGAAACCGGATTGCGGGCGCGCGCGGATCAGGCCCATGTCTTCCAGGTTGGCATAGGCCTGCAGCACGGTGGCGTGGCTGACGCTGAGCTGCGAACTCATCTTACGCACCGAGGGCACGCGCTCGCCCGGCTGGTAGACACCGCGGCGAATATCCTCGGCCAGCTGCTGGGCGATGCGCTGGTAAAGCAACAAACTGGTCATGAGGAGGCTCCTTGCAGTACTGAACCGTAACAGTAGCGAAATGCAGTTGATGCTTGACGATACAGTCAGAACATTTGCCAGCGGTACAGTTCCATCTGTTCTAGTTTAGGCGCGGACCTTCATGGGCCTGATTAGACTTTGGTCTAATAAAAAACCCCGGGCCGAGGCACCGGGGTTTCGTTGAGCGCAGGTTGCTTAGCGGTAATCGCCGAGCTGGCCAGCCTCGTCGGAGATCAGTATCTCGACCCGGCGATTCTGCGCGCGGCCCTTGGCCGAGGCGTTCTCCGCCAAGGGATGGGCCTCGCCATAACCTTTCACCTGCATGCGCTTGGCATCGATGCCGAGGTCGGCCAGCACGTCGGCCACCGCCTGGGCACGGGCCCGCGACAGCTCGAGATTCTCTGCCGCCACGCCACGGTTATCGGTGTAGCCCTCGATGCGGATGGTGCGCCGCGGGTTGATCTGGAGGAACTGCACCAGCTTGAGGATGGTGCGGTTGGCGGAAGCCTTCAGCTCGGTACGACCGGCGTCGAACAGTACGTCACCAAGGGTCATGACCAGGCCGCGATCGGTCTCGCTGGCGGCCAGGCTGACCACCTGCTCCTCCAGCCACGGGCCCTGTTGCTGGGCGCTGAGCAGCTTGGCCTCGCGCAGCGCCAGCTGCAGGCGCTCGCGCTCCAGCTCGAGCTTGGCCAGGCGCTCCTGGTTGAGGTTGAGGTCGGCGTGCTGGCGGGCGATCTGGCTGTAGCGTTGGCTGAGGAAGGCGTAGTGCTCGACGTCGTCGGCGCTGCCCCAGTAATTGGACAGACGCTCGGCGCGGGCCAGCGACTCACCCGCACGGATCACATCCTTGGGCGCGCTGCGCAGCACGTCCGGATCTTCCTTCACCTGCTGAAAGCTGGCCTCGGCCTCGCCCAGCACCTGCTGGCTATGCTGGCTGGCACAACCGCCCAGCAGCGCCAGGGAGAGCAGCAGAGCGCCGCCCATGGTCATCTTCGGCATCACGGCAGCTCTCCCAGTTGCTTGCGCAGGCGGGTGAGGCGCGCGTTCAGTTCATCGAGCTGCTTCTGGCTCTTCTGGTTGAGGACCTTGGCCTCGGCGAGACGAGCGTCGAGCTCGGCCTGTTCGGCGAACACCCGGGCGCGCTTGTAGTCCTCCTCGCCCATGTTCTTCTCGGCGCGGGCCAGCTTGCGTTCGGCCTCACGCATCTCCTCGAGTTGCGGATCTGCACCGACCGCGCGCGCCTGCTCGACGGCCTGAACGGTGAGGCGCATCTGCTCGTTCGGCGCCGGGTCGTTGGCACAGCCGGCCAGCGCCAGCACTGCCAGGACAAGGGTTAGACGTGGGTTCACTGAGAATCTTCCTGCTCTTGCGGGGGAACGTCGGCGGCTTGCGCCTGCTGGGCTTTCCAGCGCTCCAGATTGCGCTGCAGGAGGGACTCCGGCAGGCCGGCGGCGGTCAATTCTGTCATCTTTTTCGCCAGCTGTCCGCGCAGCCAGGGATCGTTGCAGGCGGAGTTGTGTGACAGGGTCAGGTACAGGCCTTCACTGGAGATCGGCGGCTCCAGGGTTTCCAGGCTCTCCAGCATGCCCTGGGTGTTGGCTAGCGCCACGCCTGGGTAGCGCTCGTATATCACGTAGTCGGTGCGCCCTAGCAACAGTTTCTGGAAGGCCTGGATCAGGCTGGGCACTTCCTCGAGGCTGAGGTTGGCCTTGGCGAAACTGTCGAACTGCTGACCGAAACTGTTGTGCACCAATGTGCCGCCGGTACGCCCGCGTAGATCCTCCCAGCCGCTGTAGGGGAAGCCCTGGCCCTTGCGCACCCAGACCACGCTGGGCGTGCTGAAGAAGGCCGGATGCACGTAGTCCATGCTCTCCAGGCGTGGCAGGGTGAGGAAGGCGCCGGCCAGCAGGTCGACCCGACCGGTGCGCACCTCGTCCTGGGCGCGGGACCAGGGGCCGGTATAGATGATCTCGATCTTCACGCCCAGCTGCTTGCCGATCAGCGTCAGCAGGTCGGCATTGGCACCGATCAGGTGCTGCGGGCTCTGCGGGTCGCGCCAAAGATAGGGCGGATACTCGGGATTGCCGGTGGCCACCAGGCGCTCGCACTTGCCGGCGGCCGAGGCCAGACCGGGAAGCAGCAACAGGCCCATGAGGCCGAGGATTTTCAACGACAACATCTTTCGCATCGGAAGCACCGCTGGTATGCGTGGCAAGCGGCGGGCCATCACCAGCCCCGCACTCTTCATGCTAGCGTAGCAAGCACGCCTAATAATTATTAGCGATAAGGATTCGCCATGAAAAAAATCGCCCTCGGCATCGCCCTGCTGCTGGCAGGCGCAGCCGGTGCCCTGTACCTCTCTCCTGCCGCGCTGGTGACCGGTGTGCGGTTCGTCGAACGCCAGTTGGCAGGAGTCTCCCCGAAGGCAATCACGGTCGACGGGCTGACCATACATTACTACGAAGGCGGACCGGCGGACGGTGAAACACTGCTGATGATTCACGGATTCGGCGCCGATCGCGATAACTGGCTGCGCTTCTCCCGTCACCTCACCCACCGCTACCGTGTCATCGCCCTGGACCTGCCCGGCTTCGGCGAGAGCAGCAAACCGGATGCCAGCTACGATGTGGTCAGCCAGATGGAGCGAGTTCGGGCCTTCGCCAACGCTCTGCAGCTCGACAAGCTGCACCTGATCGGCAATTCCATGGGCGGGCATATCGCCGCGCTGTATGCCGCGCGCCATCCCGAACAGGTCCTGAGTGTCGCGCTTCTGGACAACGCCGGGGTCAATGCACCGCAAAAGAGCGAGATGATCCAGCGCCTCGAACGCGGCGAGCCCAACCCGCTGGTGGTCCGCAGAGCCAAGGACTTCGACGCGCTGATGAGCTTCGTCTTCGTCACCCCCCCACCGCTGCCGGATTCCCTCAAGCGCTACTTTGCCGAAAGGTCGGTGGCCAACCAGGAACACTACGACCGCATCTTCGCCCAGCTGCGTGGCCACTATGTGCCGCTGGAGCCTGAGCTGCCGAATATCCAGGTGCCGACCCTGGTGCTGTGGGGCGAGCAGGACCGTGCCCTGCATGTCTCCAGCATCGAGGTGATGAGACCGCTGCTGAAGAAACCGACCGTGGTAGTGATGAAGGATTGCGGCCACGCGCCGATGATCGAGCGCCCCGAGGAAACGGCGCAGCACTATCAGGCCTTCCTCGACAGTCTGTAGAAGCCGGCCTTGCGCAAACAAAAAACCCGCTCGATGAGCGGGTTTTTTGCGAGAGCGAAGAAGCTGGATCAGACCAGTTTCTCGAGCTCCGGTACGGCTTCGAACAGGTCAGCCACCAGGCCGTAGTCAGCCACCTGGAAGATCGGGGCTTCTTCGTCCTTGTTAATGGCGACGATGACCTTGGAGTCCTTCATGCCTGCCAGGTGCTGGATGGCACCGGAGATGCCGACCGCGATGTACAGCTGCGGAGCGACAATCTTGCCGGTCTGGCCAACCTGCATGTCGTTCGGCACGAAGCCGGCGTCGACGGCAGCGCGGGAAGCGCCAACGGCAGCGCCCAGCTTGTCGGCCAGAGCGTACAGGTGCTTGAAGTTGTCACCGTTCTGCATGCCACGGCCGCCGGAAACGACAATCTTGGCAGCGGTCAGTTCCGGACGGTCGGACTTGGCCAGCTCTTCGCCGACGAAGGACGACTTGCCGGTGTCGCCGCCAGTGGTAACGGCTTCGATGGCAGCGGAGCCACCTTCGGCAGCAGCGGCGTCGAAGCCGGTGCCACGCACGGTGATCACTTTCACGGCAGCCGAGGACTGTACGGTAGCGATGGCGTTACCGGCATAGATCGGGCGCTTGAAGGTGTCGGCGCTTTCGACGGCAACGATCTCGGATATCTGGTCGACGTCCAGCTGAGCGGCAACGCGCGGCAGGATGTTCTTGCCGTTGCTGGTGGCGGCAGCCAGGATGTGGCTGTAGCCCTTGCCCAGCTCGGCAACCAGCGGAGCGACGTTCTCCGGCAGCTGGTTGGCGAAGGCGGCGTTATCGGCGACCAGCACCTTGCTCACGCCAGCGATTTTGGCAGCGGCTTCGGCAGCGGCACCGGCATTGGAACCGGCGACCAGCACGTGAATGTCACCACCGATCTTCTGGGCAGCGGCAACGGTGTTCAGAGTGGCAGCGGCCAGAGCGGCGTTAGTGTGTTCTGCAACAACCAAGATAGTCATTTAGATTACCTTCGCCTCGTTCTTCAGTTTCTCGACCAGTTCAGCCACGGACTTGACCTTGATGCCGGCGCTGCGGGCAGCAGGCGCTTCGACTTTCAGGGTCTTGACGGTGGAAGCGGTGGAAACGCCCAGGGCGTCCGGGGTAACCACGTCCAGCGGCTTCTTCTTGGCTTTCATGATGTTCGGCAGCGACGCGTAGCGCGGCTCGTTCAGGCGCAGGTCGGTGGTGACGATCGCCGGCAGAGCCAGGGCAACGGTCTGCAGACCGCCGTCGATTTCGCGGGTCACGTTGACCTTGTCGCCAGCCACTTCGACCTTGGAGGCGAAGGTGCCCTGGGCGAAGCCGGTCAGGGCGCCCAGCATCTGGCCGGTCTGGTTGTTGTCGCTGTCGATGGCCTGCTTGCCCATGATGACCAGTTGCGGCTGCTCCTTGTCGACCACGGCTTTCAGCAGCTTGGCCACGGCCAGGGAGTTCAGCTCTTCGTTGGTCTCAACCAGGATCGAACGGTCAGCACCCAGGGCCAGAGCGGTGCGCAGTTGCTCCTGAGCGGCGTTCGGGCCGATGGTGACGACGACGATCTCGCTCGCCACACCTTTTTCCTTCAGACGTACGGCCTCTTCCACGGCGATTTCGCAGAAGGGGTTCATCGACATCTTGACGTTGGCGAGGTCGACGCCGGAGTTGTCCGCCTTGACGCGGACTTTGACGTTGTAGTCGACCACTCGTTTGACAGCTACAAGAACCTTCATGGATTCCTCGTTACTCTCCGGTGAATAAGAATGTCGCCAAGGCAAGCCTGGCCGGTGATGCTAGTCGGCCGGAACCGACGGTCAGCCCATACGGCGAACGCAAAACCGCCCGTATCTTGACCGGAACGCCCTTTTCGGTCAACACGAAAAACTCCCATTTATCTGGCGCCAAGCCTTGCGCTACACGGCTTTGACAAAATTCAAACAAACGTTTGTATTGGACGTGCAAGGGGCTATATATATAATGCCCAGCGCGCAGGCCAGAGAAAGCCTAGCCAAGCCAGATCAATAACACCGAAGAAGCCTTGAGTAGGAGATTCTCTGTGGAACGCGAATTTATGGAATTCGACGTCGTCATCGTCGGCGCCGGCCCCTCGGGCCTCTCCGCCGCCTGCCGACTGAAGCAGAAGGCCGCCGACGCCGGCAAAGAAATCAGCGTCTGCGTGGTCGAGAAGGGTTCCGAAGTCGGCGCTCACATCCTCTCCGGTGCGGTCTTCGAGCCGCGCGCCCTGAACGAGCTGTTCCCCAACTGGAAAGAGCTGGGCGCCCCGCTGAACACCGAAGTCAAGCGTGACGACATCTATATGTTGAAGAACGCTGACAGCGCCATCAAAGTGCCGGGCCTGTTCGTGCCCAAGACCATGCACAACGAAGGCAACTACATCATCTCCCTGGGCAACCTGTGCCGCTGGCTGGCCCAGCAAGCCGAAGCCCTGGGCGTCGAGATCTACCCGGGCTTCGCCGCCCAGGAAGCGCTGATCGACGAAAACGGCGTAGTGCGCGGCATCATTACCGGCGACCTCGGTGTAGACCGTGAAGGCCATCCGAAAGAGGGCTACTACACCCCCGGCATGGAACTGCGTGGCAAGTACACCCTGTTCGCCGAAGGCTGCCGTGGCCACATCGGCAAGCAGCTGATCAAGAAATTCAACCTCGACTCCGAAGCCGACGCCCAGCACTACGGCATCGGCATCAAGGAAATCTGGGACATCGACCCAGCCAAGCACGAGCAGGGCCTGGTGGTACACACCGCCGGCTGGCCGCTGGACGTGGTCGGTACCGAGAACACCGGTGGCTCCTTCCTCTATCACCTGGAAAACAACCAGGTGGTGGTCGGCCTGATCGTCGACCTGTCCTACGGCAACGCCTTCCTGTCGCCGTTCGACGAGTTCCAGCGCTACAAGCACCACCCGGTGATCAAGCAGTACCTGGAAGGCGGCAAGCGCGTCGCCTACGGTGCTCGCGCCATCTGCAAGGGCGGCCTGAACTCGCTGCCGAAGATGGTCTTCCCGGGCGGCGCCCTGATCGGTTGCGACCTGGGCACCCTGAACTTTGCCAAGATCAAGGGCAGCCACACTGCCATGAAGTCCGGCATGCTGGCCGCCGAAGCGGTAGCCGATGCACTGCTGGCCGACGGCCAGGGCGGCGACCTGCTCAATGGCTACGTCGATGGCTTCAAGGCCAGCTGGCTGTACGACGAGCTGTTCCGCAGCCGTAACTTCGGCCCGGCGCTGCACAAGTTCGGCCCGGTCTTCGGTGGCGGCCTGAACTGGCTGGACCAGAACGTCTTCGGCGGCAAGATCCCCTTCACCCTGCACGACACCAAGCCGGACCATGCCTGCCTGAAGCCCGCTGCAGAGTCGAAGCGCATCGACTATCCGAAGCCGGACGGCAAGCTGAGCTTCGACAAACTCTCCTCGGTGTTCCTCTCCAACACCAACCACGAGGAAGAGCAGCCCTGCCACCTGAAGCTGACCGATGCCAGCATTCCGCTCAGCGTCAACCTGCCGAAGTACGACGAACCCGCGCAGCGCTACTGCCCGGCCGGCGTGTACGAGGTGGTGACCAAGGAAGACGGCGAGAAGAAGTTCCAGATCAACGCGCAGAACTGTGTGCACTGCAAGACCTGCGACATCAAGGACCCGGCCCAGAACATCACCTGGATCGCTCCGGAAGGCACCGGCGGCCCGAACTACCCCAACATGTAATTCGAGCCGCATTGAAAGAGCCGCCGCAAGGCGGCTTTTTCATGCCCGTCATTTGCCGGCGAAGGCCTGCTGCAGCTCGGCGATACCCAGCGTCTTTATCCGCAGCATGGCCTCTGTCACCGCTGCACGACGGCCGAATTTTCCGCCTGCAGAGCTATCTGGTACTCCCTGCCAGAACAGACCCTAGCGATCCTTCAGCCAGCCGCACAACTCCCCCAAGCGAGGTCCTGCTTGAGCCAATGGTGGCAGGGATAGCCGCCACCGCTAACCGGACGCGGCAGCTGACCAGAAACAAACAGCAGGCAATAAAAAAGGGCTCCCGAAGGAGCCCTTTTCAGTACCGCGTCAGATCAGTGTGCGAACAGCGAGCCGCCCTTCTTGCCGGCCAGTTTCTCCGGCTTGATCAGGAAGCGCGCCAGGGCTGGCAGCAGCCACAGAGCACCGAACATGTTCCACAGCAGCATGAAGGTCAGCATCAGACCCATGTCGGCCTGGAACTTGATCGCCGAGAAGATCCAGGTGACCACGCCGATGGCCAGGCACAGACCGGTGAACAGTACGGCCTTACCGGTGGAGCGCAGGGTCTGGTAGTAGGCCTCTTGCAGCGGCATGCCGGCCCGCAGGAAGCTTTCCAGGCGACTGTAGATGTAGATGCCGTAGTCGACACCGATACCCACGCCCAGCGCAATCACCGGCAGGGTCGCCACCTTCACGCCGATGCCCAGCCAGGCCATCAGGGCGTTACCCAGGATGGAGGTGAGGATCAGCGGCAGGATGATGCACAGCATGGCGCCGAAGGAACGGAAGGTGATCAGACACATCACCGCCACGCAGATGTACACCAGCACCAGGATCTTCAGCTCGGACGTGGCGATCACCTCGTTGGTGGCGGCCTCGATACCGGCGTTACCGGCAGCCAGCAGGAACTGCAGATCGTCCTTGTTGTTCTCCTTGGCGAACTCTTCCACCACACCCACGGCGCGCTTGAGGGTCGCCGCCTTGTGGTCGTTGAGGAACACCAGCACCGGCGCCAGCGAGCAGTCGGCGTTGTACAGACCGTCCGCACGGGCGATGGAGTTGTTGAGGATGTCCGGGTTGCGCGACAGGGTCTCCCACTTGAGACTGCCCTCGTTCATGCCCTTGATCACCTGCTTGGACACGCTGACCATCGAGATGGCCGACTGCACGCCTTCGGTGTTCTCCAGTTGCCACATCAGTTGGTCGATAGGCGCCAGGGTCTGGTGCGTGGAGCAACCTTCGTTCGGCGTCTTGACCATTACCACCAGCACGTCGGAGCTGGTCGAGTAGTTGCTGATGATGAAGTCGTTGTCCTTGTTGTAGCGCGAGTCCGGACGCAGCTCCGGCGCACCCTGATCGAGGTCACCGATCTGCAGGTGGGCCTTCTGGTACCAGAAGGAGGCCACGCCGGCGGACAGGGCGATGACCACCGAGATCGGCGCCACCACCGGGTGAGCGAAGTTGGACAGCAGACGCCAGAACGGCTGATCGCAGTTGGCCTCACGCTTGCTGCGCTCGACGGCCTTCTTGCTGATGCCGATGTAGGAGATCGCCACCGGCAGCAGGATCAGGTTGGTGAACACGATCACGCCCACACCGATGGAGGCGCCGATGGCCAGCTCGCGGATCACGCCGATGTCGATGATCAGCAGGGTGATGAAGCCGACGGCGTCCACCAGGATGGCGATCATGCCCGGCAGGAACAGCTGGCGGAAGGTACGGCGAGCCGCGGTCAGGGCGTTGTCAGCATCGCTCGACTGCAGGGCGATACCGTTGATCTTCTGCACCCCGTGGGAGATGCCGATGGCGAAGATCAGGAACGGCACCAGCATCGAGTACGGGTCGAGGCCGAAACCGGCCAGGTTCATCAGACCCAGCTGCCAGACCACCGCGATCAGGGTGGTGGAGACCACCGAGATGGTCGAGCGGATGCACCAGCTGAACCAGTACAGCAGCACCAGGGTGATGACCAGGGCGATGCCGAAGAAGGCCACCACCATGATCAGGCCATCGATCAGGTCACCGACCTTCTTGGCGAAGCCGACGATGTGCACCTGCACATTGGGGTTCTGCGCCTGGTACTTGTCGCGGATCTTCTCTTCCAGCTCGTGGGAGAACTGGCGGTAGTCCAGTTTGAGCAGCTTGCTCTGGTCCTTCGGATCCGGGTACTGCTCGAGCAGCGGCACATCGATGATGCTGGACTTGAAGTTGTTGGCCACCAGACGACCGACCTGACCGGACTTCAGCACGTTGCTACGCAGCTCGCCGAGGCTCTGCGCGGAGCCGTCGTAAGTCTGCGGGATCACTTCGCCGCCGTCGAAGCCCTCTTCGGTCACTTCGGTCCAGCGTACGCTCGGGCTCCACAGCGACTTCAGACCGGAACGGTCGACGCCGGGGATGTAGAACACCTCGTCGTGGATCTGGCGCAGGGTCTCCATGTATTCCTTGGAGAAGATGTCGCCATCCTTCGCCTCCACGGAGATGCGCACGGTGTTACCCAGGTTGGCCAGGTCGTTGCGGTGCTCGAGCATCTTCTCGATGAAGGGGTGCTCCAGCGGGATCATCTTCTCGAAGCTGGTCGAAGGCCGGATGTGCGAGGCCTGCCATAGCAGCAGCATGGTGATCACCGTACACAGCGCGATCACGATTGGCCGGTTGTTGAAGATCAGGCGCTCGAGGAAGGTCGCCTTGTCCTGGTGATGGCTACTCATGGAACTCATATGCTCATTCGCCCCGGATTATTGTTTTTGGCCTGGCTCGGCGCCAGTCGGAGAAGCGATCTGCACGCCGCCCTGCCCCACCAGGACCAGGTTGCCTGCCGCGTCGTCGGTGGCGCCGGCCAGGGAGGCACGGTCCGGACGATTGATCACGGTGAAGGTGCGCCCGGAGTCCTTGCTGGTCAGAACGCTGCCGCCATGGCCGACGATGACCACGGTGCCGTCCTTGAGCAGGCTGGCGTTGGCCAGACCGAACTCCAGCGGGCCGCTATCGGAGAGCAGCTTGACCTGCTGCCAGGTGGCGCCGAAATCGGTGGAGCGGAACAGATTGCCGCGCAGGCCATAGGCCAGAACGGTGTTGGCGCTGGCGGTGCCGATGGCGCCGAACAGGGTGCCCTCATACGGCCCCTTGACCTTCTCCCAGGTCTGGCCCCAGTCGGCGGAGCGGAACATGCTGCCAGCCTCGCCCACGGCGAACAGGCCGGCATCCTTCACGGCGGTGATGCCGTTGAGGTGATAGCCGTCCTCGTTGTCCATGCGGTCGCTGACGTCGTTCCAGGTCTTGCCGCCGTCGGTGGTCTCCAACAGCGCGCCGTAGGCGCCGACGGCGTAGCCGGTGCTGGCATCGCGGAACCAGACGTCCAGCAGCGGCGCTTCGCGCTGCAGGTCTTCGAACTGCAGATCCCAGTTGGCGCCGCCGTCGTCGGTGGCGAGGATCTGCGCATCATGGCCGACGGCCCAGCCATGCTTGTCGTCGGCGAAGTACACCGCGGTCAGCAGCTGGCGGCTCGGCACACGAGCCTGGACCCAGTTGCGCCCGGCGTCTTCGGAAAACAGGATGTGCCCACGATCGCCAACGGCGACCAGGCGCTTGCCGGCATGAGTCACGTCGAGCAGCAGGCTGGTCACGGCCTGGGGCGATTCGATGGAGAGGACGGCAGCTGCGTCCGCGGCCTGCAGAGGCAGGGGCGCGGCGAATGCCAGGACGGAACATACGCTGAGCAGCGACAGCGCTTTCGCCAGCGGCGAGTGATGACGGGCCGGGGCCTGGACGGAAGTCAGGCAACCGGAGCGGGTGCGCCGCACGACGGGCTCACGCATATATTTCCCCCTTTATTCTTATAGGTGGGTTCATTGCCTTTTATCAGGCGGGCTCATGCTATACGGCTTTGGAAAAACCTGACAATCGGCGTGACGTTATGTTTTGTTAAGCGCCGAATCACCGAGAATCGCCACATAGTAAAGGCCGCTAGCACTCTAGCGGCCTTTTGCCTTCACGTCTCTGGTAACTCAGCGCGTCCCGACTCGGCGCAGGGTCGCCACCGAGAAGTGGTTGGACTCGGGCAACGGCTGGCTGAAGTCGCTGGTGCCCTGCTCCTCGTTGTCTAGGTTCTGCACGTAGTAGCGCCCGGACTGCAGGTCGTGGAACACATCCAGCGCCGACCAGGTGGTGGGCAGCTCGTAGTAGTTCTTCAGGTAGGCGATGGAGACCCGCCACAGCTCGCCGCGGCTGTCGTACTGATCGGCCACCGCCACCTGCCAGCTGTCCTCGTCGAGATACAGGGTGCGCTTGGCGTAGACATGCCGGGCGCCGGGCTTGAGCGTGCCCTCGACCACCCACACCCGATGCAGCTCGTGGCGGGTGAACTGCGGGTCGAGGTGGCCGGGCTTGATCAGCTGGTCGTAGCTGACCTCCGGGCTGGAGATCCGGTAGTTGTTGTAGGGGATGTAGATCTCGCGCTTGCCCAGCAGCTTCCACTCATAGCGATCCGGCGCGCCGTTGAACATGTCCTTGTCATCGGCAGTCATCAGGTTGTCGGCGGTGGTTAGCGGCGTGTCGTAGGCGACATTGGGTGCGCGGCGCACGCGGCGCTGACCGGCGGCGTAACCCCAGGCCTGACGGGCCTGCTGCACCTGGTCCAACGTCTCGTGTACCAGCAGCGCGCCGCCGGCCAGGCGGGCCGGCGCCTTGGTCACGGCCATGTAATAGAACAGCATGTTGTCCAACTGCTCGGCCGAGCCACCCTGCTGGTAATAGTTGAACAGCGCCTCCTGGTGCGTGGTGACCAGGGCATAGCTGCCATTGCGCTGCACGCTGGCGTCCGAGGACTGGCGCACCGCATAGGTACCGCGATAGCGGGCGACATGGTTCCACAGGGCCTCGACGCCGTTCTGCGGAATCGGGAAGGGAATGCCGCCGAAGGCCTCGGCGAAACCGTTGCCACCCTCCAGCAGGCGCGCCTTCTCCGCGTTGCGACGGGTGTTGTCGTATACCCACTGCGGCGCGGAAGCACTGCGCCGGGTCTGGTAGACCGGCATCTGGAAGCTGTCCGGATAGGACTTGAACAGGGCCAGTTGGCCCGGCGTCAGGTTGTCCTTGTACTGCTCCAGGTTGGCCTTGCTGATGGTGAACAGCGGCTTGTCGCCCTGGAACGGGTCGACATGGTGATGGCCGGGGCCGGCGTAACCCGCCGGGGCCTGAGTGATACCGCCGCTCCAGGCGGGAATGGTGCCGGCCGCATTGGCCGCCTTGTCGCCACCCAGCGGGGTCAGGCTGGCTCCCAGCTTGGCGGCCTCGTCGGCACTCACCGCCGCCAGGGCGGCATTCGACAGGCACAGCAGCAGCCCGGTCGCGAACAGTCCTTTCAACATTCTTGTTTGCTCCACTCGTTCAGGCCAGGCATGGCTGGCCAGCTGTAAGCACCACCACCAGGGTGTTGCCGGAAGCCCGCATCCTTTCCGGAAGGCCTGCAGCAATGCCTGGCGCGCGGACTGCCGGCGCGAGCAATTCAGCGCATTGCGGGTGATGACCGATGATCGAGATGGCCGGATGCCAGCTCGATCGCGCGGCAGTTAAGCAGATACACCCAGGCAAAAGCGCGCAGCAGCGCACGCACGGAGGCAACGACCGAGAGGTCCGAAACAGGCCGAGAGGTCAGACGAAAAAATGTCGACCCGGTCGCAGACCGGGCCGCAAAAGCCACTCGAACGAGCGGCGGGAGTAGAACTGGGTGAACGGCGGAGGCCGGCCTCCGCCTTGCTGTTGCTTAGCGAGTACCGCGACGACGCAGGGCGGACGGAGTGAACTCGCTCTCGGCCGGAATCGCCTTGCTGAAGTTGGCGGTGGTCGGCTCTTCGCTGTCCAGATTCTGCACGTAGTAGCGACGGCTCTGCAGGTCGTGGAAGGCCTCCATGGCCGACCAGGTGGTGGGCAGGTCGTAGTAGTTTTTCAGGTAGGCGATGGACACGCGCCACAGTTCGCCGCGGGTGTCGTACTGGTCCACTACCGCGGCCTGCCAGCTGTCCTCGTCGAGGAACAGGGTGCGCTTGCCGTACACGTGGCGGGCGCCCGGCTTCAGCGTGCCCTCCACGACCCAGACGCGGTGCAGTTCGTTGCGGGTCAGCTCCGGATTGACGTGGCCGACTTTCAGCACGTCGTCGTACTTCACCCCGGCGGCGGCGATGCGGTAGTTGTTGTAGGGGATGTACAGCTCCTTCTTGCCCAGCAGCTTCCACTCGTAGCGATCCGGCGAGCCGTTGAACATATCGGTGTCGTCGGCGGTACGCAGGCCCTCGGAGGCAGCGATCGGCGTGTCGTAGGCCAGGTTCGGCGCACGGCGCACGCGGCGCTGGCCGGCCGCGTAGGCCCAGGCCTGGCGCTGTTCCTTGACTTGGTCGAGGGTCTCGTGGACCAGCGCAGCGCCACCGGCCAGGCGCGCCGGGCTCTTGGTGAAGTTCAGGTAGTAGAACAGGATGTTGTTCAGGTCGGCGTAGCTGCCCTTCGGATCGTAGTAGCGGAACAGCGCCTCGACCTCGGACACCACCGGCGAATAGGCGCCGGTGCGCTGCACCGCGGCCTCCACCGAACGACGGGTGATGTAGGTGCCGCGATAGCGCACGATGTGGTTCCACAGCGCCTCGACGCCGTCCTGCGGGATCGGGAACGGCACGCCGCCATAGGCGTCGGCGAAACCGTTGCCGCCCTCCACCAGCTTGGCAGTGGTGGCGTTCTTGATGCTGTTGTCGTAGATCCACTGCGGCGCCGAACCGGAGCGACGGCTCTGGTACACCGGCATCTGGAAGGTATCGGGGTAGGAGTTGAACAGGGCGATCTGGCCCGCGCTCAGCTTGTCCTTGTACTGGTCCAGGTTGGCCTTGGTGATGGTGAACAGCGGCTTGTCGTCCGGGAACGGATCGATGTGGTGCTGACCGGAGCCCTTGTAACCAGCCGGGGGCTGGGTGATGCCGCCGGTCCACTCGGGAATGCTGCCGTCGGCATTGCCGGCCTTCTCGGCGCCGAAGGGGGTGAGCGTGGTGCCGAGCTTGGTCGCGTCCGCGGCGGAAACGGCGGCCAGGGCGCTGCCGGCGGAAAGCGCGAGGGCGACTGCGGCGCCCATCAGCGTGTGTTTCATCAACATGGTGGTTCTCCGTACTGGCGAGCCGGGCGGCCTGGCCGCCCTGCCCTGTGATTCGGTTTCAGAAGGAATACTTGAGGTTGACGCCCAGGTTGTCGCGATCGCGACCGCTGTTGTTCTGCCCGCCGCCGTAGTACTCGGTGTACTGCACCTCGGCTTCCAGGCTGTTCAGGTAGCTGGCGCGCAGGCCGACCGAGTAGGCCATGGCCCCCTCGACGAAGTTGCCGGTCTGGTGCGAGTTGCCCTGGAAGTTGTGCTTGAACACGGCGAAGGGCGACAGGTTGACCCCGGCGTAGACATCGTTCCAGGTGCCGGAAAGGGCCAAGGTATAACCGTAGGCGTCGCGGCTGATCTGATCCTCGTCGTCGTAGCCGGACACATAGGCGCCGTTCGGGCGACCGGCGAAGCCGCGCTTGACGCCGTCGTAGCCGGTGTAGCTCAGGCTGCTGGCGCGGGCATGCTCGGAGGCAATCTCGGCCACCCCCATCAGCGAGTCGAAGCTGATCGCCGGGCCGAAGTTGTAGATGGTGCCGAGCGATAGGTTGAACGCCTCGATGCGCTCGTAGTTGTGGAACATCGGGCCACGGCACAGCTGCTTGCCGGAAATATCGGCGCAGGCCTGGTCGCCGGCGACATTGCCGTCATAGATGTTGGTCTGGCCGAAGAAGCCCTGGCCCAGCAGATCGCCGAGCAGGTCGTTGGTGGCGCTGATGCCTACCGGCAGGTTCGGCCGGTAGGCGATCTCGCCGAATACCGAGGCCTCGCCGATGGTGGTGTTGAAGCTGAAGCCGTAGACACGGATGTCTTCCACGTACTCGCGACGGGCGACGGCATTGCTGGCGGCATCCAGAGTCGCCACGGCCGGGGCCAGCGCGGCGCCCTGCAGGGCCTCCAGCGCGGCCAGGTCGACGCCTTCGTAGTGGCTCAGGTCCACCGCGATCTGCGGTTCCTTGGCGTGGTAGTTGATGTAGTAGAAACCGAACTCGGTGAGGTTCAGCTCCTCGGCCACGTAGCGCAGGGCGAAGCCGTACTGACCATCGTTCTTGGCGTTGATGTCGCTGCCGACGTTGGCCACCTTGAACACGTTGTACTGCGGATCCAGATAGGCGTTCGGACCGTACGGGCCGTTGCCGACCAGGCCGGCGCCGAGTGCGCTCTGGTAGCCGGACATCACGATAGGCAGCAGCGGGTTGTCGTAGCGGGTGTAGGCCGTGTTGCCGCCTTCGGCGAACAGGTCGGTCTCGGAGAAGAAGGTACCGGCCGGGTCGATGGCCGACTCCTTCCAGTTCCACTGGTAGAAGCTTTCCAGGGACAGGTTGTCGGTCAGGCCGATGTTGAAGTTGAAGGCCTCCACCGGCACCAGCACTTCCTTCAGCTCGGAGCCCGGCAGGCGGAACTTGGCGGCGTCGATCGGGTTGGTGGTGTTGATGCCGCCGCGATAGAAGATCCCCTCGCCCCAGTTGAACACCTGGCGGCCGACCTTCACGGTCAGCGGCATGCTGCCCACGTCCCAGTTGCCATAGACGTAGGCGTCGAGGATCTCGGCGCTGTTGCCGGCGTTACGGCGGGTCTCGTCGGTGAAATGGTCGTTGTTCGGGTAGCTCTGGCTCGGGCGGAAATCGTCGTTGTCGTTGCGCTTGTCCATGATCTGGGTGTCATAGAAGGCAGTGCCGCGCACGAACATGCCGTAGTTCTGGTAATTGGCCTCCAGGTCGGAGGTGACCTTGAACACTTCGGAAACCAGACCGGTATCGAAGTTGCGGTTACCGTCGTTGCCGTTGGTGTCGTCGTTGGTCTTGTCCTGGCCCTGCACCCGGTACAGCTGACCGTAGGACAGGGTGGTATCCAGCGAGCCGGTCACCTCGCCATCGACGAAGCTGAACTCGACGGCGCCGGCCGGCACGGCCAGCAGCAGCGGAATGAGCCCGGCGAGGGCAAAGCCCGCCTTGGCGGGAGCGAGACAAAGGGACGACTTGCGCAAGGGGATGGCCATCGGCAACTCCATGGATCGATTGTTCTTGTTATGTCCGACTCGCCGGGCGCGCCCGGCTCTCGGCCGACGCGGGACTATTCAAGATCGATACCAAGAGACCGGTTTTACCAAGGGTTTTTCGATGCCAGGCACGCCAGTCCAAATCTGGCCGATGTCGCCTATGGATGTCTCAATTTGTCTCCCGACTGGCGCTATCTAACCTTGTGATTCCGCTCGTTTTTTCGAGGCGAAAGCGTCTGGGACGGGGCTTTGGCGAGCAGTGAAAACTGACCAGGAGAAAAGGAAACAGCGCGGTAACAGCGGATGCTACCGAGCAAGCGCTCGGTAACATCCGCTAGGCGATCAGGCCAGGCTCTTGCTGACCACTTCGTAGACGTCGCTGGACAGCTCGCCAGAGGCGAGGATGCGCTCCAGCTCGCCACGCATCAGCGCCTGACGCCGCGAATCGTACTTGCGCCAGCGGGTCAGCGGGCCCAGCTGGCGCGAGGCGATCTGCGGGTTAGAGGCGTTCAGGCTGATCACCTGGTCGGCCAGGAAACGGTAACCGCTGCCATCGGCCGCATGGAAGTTGACCAGGTTCTGGCCGGCGAAGGCACCGATCAGCGCGCGCACCTTGTTCGGGTTCTTCAGGGTGAAGGCCGGATGCTGCATCAGCGCCTGCACGCGAGCCAGGCCGCCCGGCAGAGTGCTGGCGGCCTGCACGCTGAACCACTGGTCCATGACCAGGGCGTTGTCCTTGAAGTGCTCGGCGAAGGCTTCCAGCGCCTCGGCCTTCTCCGCCTCGAAGGGCGAATTGACCAGTACCGCCAGCGCGGTGAGGCGCTCGGTCATGTTGTCGCATTCCTTGAACTGCTCCAGAGTCGCGGCCAACACCTCGTCCCTGCCGGTCAGCATCAGGTAGGACAGTGCGATGTTCTGCAGGCTGCGCCGAGCGAAGTGAGTGGATTCGGCCACGTACGGCGTGCTGCGCGACAGCTCGCGATTGGCCTGGTAGCGCGCCCACAGCGGCTGGAACAACGCCTCGGCCAACTGCGCGCGGGCGAATTCGCGGGCGGCGTGGATGGCGTCGACATCGGCCACTTCGGCGATCTCTGTGAGATAGGCCTCGCCCGGCAGCGAGAGCATCTCGGCGACCATGGCCTGGTCCAGCGCCTCATTCTCCAGCACGCTGCGCAGGGCAGTGACCAGGCGCTGATCCAGCACCAGTGCCTCGCCACGCTGATGCTGACCGATCAGCTCCTGCAGCACCTGCACGGACAGCTGCTGGCCCGCCTCCCAACGGTTAAAGCCGTCGGAATCGTGCTGCATCAGGAACATCAGCTGGTCGCGGCTGTAGGGGAAGCTCAGCTTGACCGGCGCGCTGAAACCGCGCAGCAGCGAAGGCAGCGGTTTGGCCTCGAGATTGACGAAGGTAAAGGCCTGTTCGGCTTGGGTCACCTGCAGTACGCGGGTGCGCCCTACCGGCTTGTCTTCGCCGACCAGTTGCAACGGCAGCTCGCGGCCCTGGGCGTCGAGCAGGGCCAGCTCCAGCGGAATCACGAACGGCAGCTTCTCGCTCTGCCCCGGCGTGGCCGGGCAGCTCTGACGCAGCTGCAGGCGATAGGTGTTAGCCGCCGCATCGTAGCTCTCGCTGACTTCCAGGCGCGGCGTGCCGGCCTGGGTGTACCAGCGTTTGAACTGGGTCAGGTCGACGCCGCTGGCGTCTTCCATGGCCTTGACGAAATCGTCGCAGGTCACCGCCTGGCCGTCGTGGCGCGCAAAGTACAGGTCCGAGCCCTTGCGGAAGGTCTCGGCGCCCAGCAGGGTGTGGATCATGCGCAGCACTTCGGAACCCTTCTCGTAGATGGTCAGGGTGTAGAAGTTGGAGATCTCCATGTACGCATCCGGGCGTACCGGGTGGGCCATCGGGCCGGCATCCTCGGCGAACTGGTGGGTACGCAGGTAGGCCACGTCCTCGATGCGCTTGACCGTGCGCGAGTTCATGTCGGCGCTGAACTCGGCATCGCGGAACACGGTGAAGCCTTCCTTGAGCGACAGCTGGAACCAGTCGCGGCAGGTCACGCGGTTGCCCGACCAGTTGTGGAAGTACTCGTGGGCCACCACCGCCTCGACACGCTGGTGGGCGGCATCGGTGGCGGTCTCGGCGCGGGCCAGCACGCAGCTGGAGTTGAAGATGTTGAGCCCCTTGTTCTCCATGGCGCCCATGTTGAAGTCGTTGACCGCGACGATCATGAAGATGTCCAGGTCGTACTCGCGCCCGTACACCTCCTCGTCCCACTTCATCGACTTCTTCAGGCTGTCCATGGCGTGCTGCACCTTGTCGATGTTTTCCGGCTCGGAGTAGATGCGCAGGGTGACTTCGCGGGCGCTCATGGTGGTGAAGGTGTCTTCCACGCACCACAGGTCGCCGGCGACCAGGGCGAACAGGTAGGCCGGTTTCATGAACGGGTCTTCCCAGGTTGCCCAGTGGCGGCCATCGCCCTCGCTGCCGCTGGCGATCGGGTTGCCGTTGGACAGCAACACCGGGTAGCTGTGCTGCTCGGCGGAGAGCGTGGTGGTGAACTTGCTCATCACGTCCGGGCGGTCGAGATAGTAGGTGATCTTGCGGAAGCCCTCGGCCTCGCACTGGGTGCAGAACATGCCGCTGGACTTGTACAGGCCTTCCAGCGCGGTGTTGCTCTCCGGGTGGATGCGCACGGTGCTGTCGATGACGAAGCGTTCTTGCGTCGGCTGCAGGGTCAGGTGGCTGTCTGTCAGCTGGTAGTCGGAGGCAGCCAGCTCGCGGTCGTCCAGGGCCACGCGGACCAGCTCCAGCTGCTGGCCGTCCAGCACCAGCGGCGGCAGACCGGCGCCCAGAGCCGGGTTGCGGCGCATCACCAGTTGCGCGTGGACCAGGCTGTGGTCCTCGTACAGCTCGAAGGTCAGATGGGTCTCGTCGATCAGGTAGTCCGGCGCCTGATAGTCCTTGAGGTAGATCATTTTCGGCTGTTCGGTACGCATCGGCTTGTGGCCTCTTATTCGGTGAGTACGGCGACCTGGTAGGCCGTGTATTTGCGCAGATTGATCACGCCCGTGTCGAGAATCAGGTACTGGCCCTTGATGCCCTTGAGGATACCCTCCACCACCGGAGTCTTCTCCAGGTCATGGCTGGCGACCTTGGTCGGATAGGCATCCACCGGATAACGGATTTCCAGCACTTCGACATCGCTGACCGGCTGGATCGCCTGCAAGCCGAAACGCTGCTGCAGCGCGGCGATGCCTTCGGCGCAGCTGCTCATCAGCTGCTCACGCACGCCAGCGAGGTCCACAGGCTCGGCATCGCCCTTGAGCAAGGCGCGCCAGTTGGTCTTGTCCGCCACCTGGGTGCGCAGCAGGTCTTCGACGAAGCCGGATTGCTGGCGGGTAGCCACGCGGAAGATCGGCAGTGCCTGACTGGCGCCCTGGTCCAGCCAGCGGGTCGGCAGCTGGGTGGCGCGGGTGATGCCGACCTTGATCCCGGAGGAGTTGGCCAGGTACACCACATGATCGGTCATGCAGAACTGCTCGCCCCAACTGGGCTCCCGGCAGGTGCCCAGTTCGTGATGGCACTTCTCCGGGCTCATGATGCAGCTGTCGCACTGCGCCAGCTTGGTGAAACAGGGATAGCAGTAGCCCTGGGCGAAGCTCTTCTTGGTCTTGCGCCCGCAGTGGCTGCAATGGATCGCGCCGAGAAACTCCAGGCGGATGCGCTTGCCCAGCAGCGGGTTGACCGGCACCTCGGTCTCGTCCAGGCGGAAGGCGTATTGCGCCGTCTCGCCCAGGCGGATGCTCATCTTGCTCAGCGCACCACGGCCCAGCTCGTCCATGGCCTGGGTCATCAGTGTAGGGTGTCGTTGGATTTGAACAGCAGGTTCGGGATCGGCTCGGCGTGCGACTGGCATTCCTGCGGGCCCATGTAGCCGGTGCGCTCTTCCTCGGGCAGGTTCTGCACTTCCCAGGCGATCATGGCCTGCAGCGACAGCTCCTTCTGCTCCTGGGTCAGCTTGCGGCCGTCCGGCCACTTGCCGATTTCCACCGCCAGCTTGAGGCTCTGGTAGATCTCGGGGGTGATGTTCTCGATCATTTCGGCAAAGGACGACATCCAACGGACTCCGACAGCGGGAAGCTAAACAGGGGGCCAAGTTTACCGGCGCGCACGCGCCAGTGCACCGCCGATCAGGCCGGCGGCACATCCGGCGGCCAGCCCGCCGACGTGGGCGGCATTGGCGATGGCGCCGAAGCCCAGGGTGTCGATCACCCCGGACAGGCAGACCAGCAGCCAGATCAGCATCATCGCCAGCACGCCGCGCGGCAGCGCGTAGGCCGGGGTCGGCGCCAGCAGCTGGAAGATCCAGCAGTAGCCGAGCAGACCGTAGAGCACGCCGGACAGGCCGCCGAACAGCGAGGGGCCACCGAACCAGAACTGGGCGAAGTTGGACAGCAGACCGAACAGCAGAGTCAGGCCAAGCAGCGCCCAGCCACCCTGGCGTGCCTCGACGCGCCGGCCCAGCTCCCAGTACCACATGCCGTTCATCGCCAGATGCAGCACGCCGAAATGGATAAGCATCGGCGACACCAGGCGCCACCACTGCCCCGCCTCCAGAGTCGCCAGCCAGGGTGTGAAGTAGAGGTACTCGCCGCGTATCTGGAAATCCTGAAAGGTCAGCCAGCGCAGGGTGGCGAAGTTGTCGCCCAGCAGGGTGATGGCGGCGACCGCCAGCGTCACCAGCAGCACCAACGAAGTCATCCAGCTGGCGCGCAGCTGTGCGACCATGCCTAGGCGAGCCGGTAGCGCAGGCGTCGGCAGTTCCGTCTCCGCGGCACCCTGCGGATAGCGCAGGTACAAGGCGCGCACCTGCTCGGCCAGTGTCTCGGCCGGCACCCAGAGCACCTGGGCATCGCGCTCCTCGCTGACCCGATGCGGCACCTGCAGCCGGCGCAGCAGGCCGACGAAACCGCTGAGGTCTTCCTGCAAGGGACGACGCAGCGCCTCTACCGGACTCACTGCGGCGCCTCCGGCCGCTCTACCTCGACCCAGACGAACTTGTTCGGGTCGATCTGCAGCTCGTCGTCCAGACGGTAGGCCACCAGCTTGCCGTACATCACCGCGCTGTAGTCCAGGCAGGCCAGGTTGGGGCGCAGCGGCGCCGGGCGGCCGCGGCGCCAGTAGTGACCGACGAACAGCATCGGCTCGTCCAGGCCGTATTGCAGCAGGCGGCCCTTGTCAGTCGGGGTCAGCGGCAGGCTGGCCACGTTGTCGGGCAAGGCGTCGGGCTGGAATACCACGTCGCCATAGGTCTGCGGGTCGTCTTCCCAGAATTTGGTGCGGAAGTAGGCACGGGTGAAGCCTTCCTCGCTGGTCAGGGTCAGGCCCTGGGGCAGGCGCAGGTCGGTGCCACGCAGCAGGCGCTCGAACACGCGGTTGGCGAAGCTGCCCGGTACCGCCGAGGCGACCACGAAGTCGCGGTCGATGCGGCCGTCCGGATAGTCGGCCTTGAGCGCGCCGATCAGGCTGTCATCCCAGCAGGCATGCACCAGGCGGAAGCGCCCGGCGTCAATGAACAGCGGCATCTGCTGGAACCAGTCGAGGAAGTCGCGCCAGTCCTGCGGATGTTCGGCGAACTGGCGGAAGGTCTGCTGCAGCAGCCGCTCGTGGCGCGGCGTGTGCTCGCGCACATGGCGCCGCTCGCTATCCGGCGGCGCCTCGGTGTACCAGCCGAGGGCGTTGTATTCGTGATTGCCCATGATGCACAGGGCCTGGCCGGCCTCGACCATGGCATGCACCAGGTGCAGCGCCTCGCGGATGCGCGGGCCGCGGTCGATAAGGTCCCCGAGGAACAGCGCCATGCGCTGTGGATGACGCCAGACGCCGCCCTGCTGGCGGTAGCCCATCTGCTCGAGCAGGCGCGCCAGACTGCGCCCGCAGCCGTGCACGTCGCCGATCAGATCGTAGCCGCGCGCCGGATCGAGCAGCATCTCAGTCGTGGCTCCACTGGCGGCCGCCCCAGCCGAGCTTAGTGCGGCAGGCCTCGTAGTAGTTGTGGTCGAGCGGATGGATCAGGCGCAGCTTGTGCGGCTTCTTGGCCACCGTGATGGTGTCGCCGGGGGCGCAGGTGAAGTGGTTCTGCCCATCACAGGACACCAGCGGGTAGATCGGCAGGTCATCCGCTACCACGATCTTCAGCTCGCTGTTGCCATCCACCACGATGGGCCGGCTGGACAGGGTGTGCGGGTACATCGGCACGATGACGATGGCGTCCAGCTTGGGGTGCATGATCGGCCCGCCGGCGGACAACGAGTAGGCGGTGGAGCCGGTCGGCGTGGCGATGATCAGACCATCGGCCTTCTGGCTGCAGACGAAGTGGCCGTCGACGAACAGCTCGAACTCGATCATCTTGGTCGACTTGCCCGGGTGCAGCACCACGTCGTTGAGCGCATCGCCCTGGCCGATGGCCTCGCCATGGCGGCGCACCTCGGCCTCCAGCAGGAAGCGGCTCTCCTCGAGGAAGCGCCCTTCCAGCACTTCGGCGACCTTCACTTCCAGCTCGTCCGGCTTGATGTCGGTGAGAAAGCCCAGACTGCCGCGGTTGATGCCGAGCACCGGAATCTTGTGCCGGGCCAGGGCGCGGGCGGCGCCGAGCATGCTGCCGTCACCGCCGACCACCACCACCAGGTCGCAGATCTCGCCGAGGTTCTTCCGCGAGCAGGTCTGCAGGCCGTGGCCGGGCAGCACCTCGGCGATGGTGTCTTCGAGGATCACGTGCAGGTGACGCTCGAGCAGGAACTTCTTCAGGCGGCGAATGGTGTCGAGCACCTGGGCGCTGCCCAGGCGGCCGATGATGCCGATATTGCGAAATTGCTCCATGGGGCGCTCTGCAACGGGGGAGTTGCCCGGATTATGGGCGAAAGCCGCTGATCGCAGCAAACCGCCTCGGCTATGCTCGGCCGATGAATCTGCCACTGGATGACCTGTTGGCGCAGCTGCGCCAGCCCCAGGTGCGTGACCTGGCCTGGGCCCTGCTCTCTCCCGCCCTGCTCGATGGCAGCGAGCTGCCCCTGCGCCATCCACTGGCCGCCAGTCGCTGGCTCGTCGAGCCACAGCGCCTGGTCGACTGGCTGCTGCACCAGGAAGCGCACAGCGCGGCACTGCGTGAGCACCTGGCCAACGGCTCCAGCCGCCTCGGCCGCTATTACGAGCGACTGTGGCAGTTCGCCCTGCAGGCAGCCCCGGACGTGCGGCTGCTGGCCGCCAATCTGCCGATACGCCAGGCCGGCCATACGCTGGGCGAGCTGGACCTGTTGCTGCAGGACGACGAGGGCGTGCACCACCTGGAGCTGGCCATCAAACTGTACCTGGGACCGGACGTGCTGCCCGGTACGGACGCCGCCGACTGGCTCGGGCCGTCCAGCGAGGATCGCCTGGGACTCAAGCTGGACCATCTGGCTCGCCACCAGTTGCCGCTGGCGTCCAGCTTGGCGGCCCGGACAACGCTGACGGAGCTGACAACGCAACCACCCCGCTCCGCCGCCTGGCTGGGTGGCTACCTGTTCTATCCCTGGCCCGGCGACTGCCACCCGCCCTCGGGCTGCAACCCCGAGCACCTGCGCGGGCGCTGGTTGCGCCGCAGCGACTGGGCGCGGCTGGCCACGGCGGGGCAACACTGGCAGCCCCAGGCTAGGCAGGCCTGGCTGGCGCCGGCGCGCGTGCCGACAGCGGCACTCTGGTCGCCCGCACAACTGGCGGCAAGGATGGAGGGATTGCCCGAGCAAGCACCGGCACAGCTGCTGGTGCGTCTGGAGCGGGATGGCGATGAATGGCGCGAGGGCGAACGGCTGTTTCTGGTCAACGACCAGTGGCCGCACTGCGCCCCGCGCTAGGTATCAGTGGCTGCGTTCGGTACGTCCGCCGGAGCGAGCCAGGTAGCCCGGGCCGCTCTCGCACAGCAGCGCGCCACGCTGTACCGCCGGTAGGGCATCCAGGCCGTCGCGCAGGGCGTAGGCCGAGAAGCCCATCTGCGACAGCAGGAACACGGCGCTGGCGCTGCGTTTGCCGCTGTCGCAGTAGCACAGGTAGGTCTTGCTCTTGTCCAGCAGGCGCACCTTCAGACGTAGCAGGTGCAGCGGCATGTTCAGCGACTGCTGCGCATGGCCGCGTTCGTACTCCTCCTGCAGGCGCACGTCCAGCCACTGGGCGCCGGCCGACAACAGGCGCGCGGCCTCGCCGAACGACACCTCATCCACCACCGGCGCCTTGAGCAGAGCGAAGAAGTCATGGCGGTCCAGACGCAGCACCATGCCAGGCTCGATCATGGTCACGGTGGCGTTGCGTGGCTGATCGGAAAGCAGTGCCTCCTCGCCGAAGCAGGCCCCCACCTCCAGCTCGGCCAGCACCTGGCGGCCACCCTCACCTGCGCGGAACACCTCGGCGCGGCCGCTCTTGAGGAAGTAGCAGCAGTCGCCGCCCTCGCCCTCCACCAGCACCCGGCTGCCGGTTGGCAGATCGATCGGGCGCAGGCGCTCGAGCATGGCGCGCACGTTGGCCGGCGGCACTTTGGTGAACAGCGGGTTTTCCAGCAGGCGCTCCAGCCACTCGACGTCGTCGCCATTGCTGCCCAGGTCCAGCAGCAGGTCCTGGTAGGCCAGACGCCAGGTCAGCAGGCGGCTGAGATTGGCACTGTCCAGGGCCAGTACGCTGACGTCGCTCAGCGCGCGCGCCTCGTGCTGGCGCGGCAGGGTCGGCGACAGCGGATGACAGCTGGCCTCACTGCCGGCCTGCAGGCGCTCCTCGCGGCCGTCGACATCGCGCAGCAGCAGCTCGCCGGACAGCAGGTAATAGGTGGTGCGGGCCTGGTCGCCCTGGCGGAACAGCAGCTGGCCGGCCAATAGCGGCTGTGGCACCAGCTGGGGACGCAACTCGCGCCATTGCTGCTCGGAGAGCACGTTGAGCGGGGTAAAGCTGCGCAGCTGTTCGGGATTCAGCGGCTCGGTCATCGACACCTGTCCTTCATTATTCTTGGCGTACTGCTGCCAGTTCTTCCAGGCGTTGGGCCATGGCCCGGCGCCCCTGCAAGCCTCCGGTATGGAGCAACAGCAGGTGCGTACCCGGAGCAAAGTAACCGGCCTCCACCTCGCCGCGCAATGCCAGCATGGCCTTGCCCGTGTAGAGCGGTTCCAGCGGCAGTCCGCCGGCTCGCTCACAATCATCGATGCACTGCGCCAATGGCCCATCGATCCTGCCGAAACCGCCACGACTGGCGTCCAGCAGACGGTAGCCCGCATCGACCCGCCCCGCCTCATGCAGGATGGCCTGCAGCTGGCTCTCCACGCCATGACCGGGCGGCACCGCCATGGCCACGTGCACCTGGCGTTCGCCGCCTTCGGCCAGCACCAGCCCGGCCGCCGTGGTACCGGTGCCGGCGGCCAGCCACCAGCCGTGGTAGTCGTCCCAGCCCAGCTCGGCCAACTGCGCCCTGGCCAACTCGACTATAGCTGCGCAGGCCCGGGCCGCCAGCAGACCGCCACCGCCTTCGCTCACCGGCAGCAGCCGTGGATAGCGCTCGCGCCAGGGCTGCCAGAAGTCCGCACGATGCCGGTCGCGATAGCCGGCGTAGCCGAGCCAGTGCAGACACATGCCGCACTCCTGCAGATCGCGGGTCGTGGGCGTGGCCTGGGGCTCGCCGCGCAGCAGGCCGACGGTTTCGAAACCGAAGCGCCGGCCGGCCGCGGCCAGGGCATGCAGGTGATTGGAATGAGCGCCGCCCAGGCTGATCAGACCGTCTGCGCCCGCAGCCGCGGCCGCCTCGATATGCGGCTTGAGCTTGAACCACTTGTTGCCGGAGATCAGCGGATCGAGCAGGTCCAGGCGCAGCACGGCCACCTCGACGGCGGCGCGCGCGAGCCATTCGAACCGCAGGGGCTGCAGGGGCGCGGATGGGTTCCAGGGCGGCAGGACAATAGGCATGCGGGAGCTGATTGGCTGGGCGCCAGGGGTCAGGCGCCGGGCTCCATGGTAACCGCTCAGCTCACGGTGCGCAGGCGCGCTCCGGCCTTGTGGCGCGCGCAGCAGTTGGATTCGCCAACCACGAAGCGGCTGGGCGTCTCCACCCGATCGATCGGCATGGAGCAGCGATCGCCGGACGGCAGGCTGGCCTCGCACGTGGGCTGCTGGTAGTGCGCCAGCCACTGGCGGTACTGCTCCTCGGAGACGAAGCACTTGGCCGCCGCGTAGCTCAGGGGGTTGTTCTGGTAACGCGCGATATCCTGCAGCGGGATGGTCAGGTGGCCGGCACCCGGGTGATAGACGACGAACACCACGCCGAGCTTGGCCAGGCGCTCGAGTATCTGCTCGCCGCCCTGGCTGGCGAGGTCGTCGCGCTCGCGCTTGAGGCGCTCCAGCTCGTTCTGCAGCTGGGTCTCCTGCTCGGCGCGGTAGGCCAGCTCGACGTCGCGAATGGCCACCTGTTCCTTGAACTCCGCCACGGCGGCGGCAACCCGGGCCTGCAGCTCGGCATCGAACTGGGCGCGCAGAATGTCCGCCTCGGTGCGGCCATGGCGCTCCAGATCGCGCAGCTGGCGGGACAGCTCCTCGCGGGTCTGCTGCATGCCGTCGGCCTGGGCGCCCAGCTGCTCCTTGAGGCTGGCATTCAGCTCTTCCTGCTGACGCAAGGCCTGGTGCAGGTTGTGGATCTCGGTCTGCAGCGAGCGCTGGCGCTCATCGGCGGCCAGCTTGAAGCGCGCCTGCTCTTCCTCGTACTGCTTGCCCAGGGTGCTGATGCGCAGACGCTGCTGCTTGATCAGCTGGGCGGTCTTCAGGCGGTGCTCCTGCTCCTTGCGCTCGGCCTGCTTGTCGGCCTCTTCGCGGGCGGGGTCGGGCGCCTGCCACTTATCTTCGGCGGCCACCAGCAGACGCTCCGGCAGCATCACGGCGGTCTCTTCTTCCGCCAGCAGGCCAAGGGCGTTGCGCTTGACCACGTCGCGGATCACCGCCAGGTCGTTCTTGCCGGGCGCCAGGCTGGGGTCCCACAGGTGCATCTGGTGCCAGGACACCGGGCACTGGCTGCGGCAGGCCAGGCGGATCGGGCCGGCGCCGAGGTCCGGGCCACGCCCGGCATTGTCGGCCAGATGGCGCAGCGGCAGGTTCCAGCCCTTGTCGGCCGCACCGTTCTCATCGAAGTCCAGGTAGAAGAACACCGCGGCACGCACCATCAGGCGCGGGTTGATCAGCACATAGGCCATGCGCATCTGCTGATCGGCGAACTCGGGCATGTTCACCACGTTGTCGAGCAGGGCCTCGAATTCGGGGAAGAGCATTTGCTTGCAGACGCCCTGTTCATTGAAGAACAGCACCGCTTCGACCATCTGCGCTTTGTTCTGCATGCTCATGGATTTTCCTCAAGGCCACCGGGATCACGATCGGCGCGCTACGGTTGTTCCGCGCGTGCACATAACCTGCGAAGCAGGCGCCATCCATTGTTCAGGCAAGTCTAGGGGAAAACGGAACGCGGGCAATGTGACTGGGTTGGCAGCGCCCTGCCGCCGCGCGGCAGCAGACCGGCGGCAGGGTGAAACTGTGACGGGCTGGGCGAATCAGGCCTTGGCAGCCGCCAGGAAAGGCGCCAGACGTCGACCCATTTCCTCGCCGAGGGCCTGCAAACCGCTCATCGGACGGACCATCACCTCGAACTCGACGATCTTGCCGCTCTCGTCGAAGCGGATCATGTCGATGCCCTTGAGCTCGCGCTCACCGACGCGGGCCGAGAACTCCAGCACCACATTCAGGCCATCGGCACTGACCAGCTCGCGGTGATAGGCGAAATCCTGGAACACCTGCAGCACGGTGTTGAGGATCATGTTGACCACCTGCGCGCCCGGATAGGGCGTGTGCGCCATCGGCGAGCGGAATACCGCCTGGGCATGCAGCAGCTCGGGCAGCTGGCGCAGATCCTTGGCGGCGATAAATTGGTGCCAGCGCTGCAGGCTGGCGGCGGCAGCCGGTTGCAATTGCAGATCGGTGGACATGGGTTTCTCCTTGTTGTTATGGGCCACATAGCAAACGCCCCGCACTGGGCGGGGCGTTTCCGTTACAGCTCGGCGGCGAGGCGCGAGCCCTGGTTGATCGCCCGCTTGGCGTCCAGCTCGGCCGCCACGTCGGCGCCACCGATCAGGTGCACACTCTGGCCGGCGGCGACCAGGCCGTCGTGCAGCTCACGCAGCGGGTCTTGGCCGGCGCAGACGATCACGGTGTCCACCGGCAGCACCTGCGGCTCGCCTTCGGCGATGCGGATGTGCAGGCCGGCGTCGTCGACCTTGAGGTACTCGACCGAGTTGAGCATCTGCACGTTCTTGTTCTTCAGGCCGGTGCGGTGGATCCAGCCGGTGGTCTTGCCCAGGCCGTCGCCGACCTTGGACTTCTTGCGCTGCAGCAGGAACACCTCGCGGGCCGCCGGATGCACCTCGGCCTTGATCCCGGCGATGCCGCCACGGGCATCCAGCGCGGTGTCGATGCCCCACTCCTTCCAGAACGCATCGCGGTTCAGGCTGGTGGTCTCGCCGGCGTGAGTGATGAACTCGGAGACGTCGAAGCCGATGCCGCCGGCGCCGATCACCGCAACCTTCTGGCCGACCGGCTTGCGTTGCAGGATGGCGTCCAGGTAGCTGATCACCTTGGCGTTGTCGATGCCTTCGATGGCCGGGGTGCGCGGCACGATGCCGGTGGCCAGGATGATCTCGTCATAGCCGCCCTTGGCCAGGTCGTCGACATTGACGCGAGTGTTCAGGCGCAGGTCGACACCGGTGGTTTCCAGCTTCTTCTTGAAGTAGCGCAGGGTCTCGTAGAACTCTTCCTTGCCCGGCACGCGCTTGGCCACGTTGAACTGGCCGCCGATCTCGCCGGCCGCGTCGAACAGGGTCACGCTGTGGCCGCGCTCGGCGGCCACGGTGGCGGCGGCGAGACCGGCCGGGCCGGCGCCGACCACGGCGATCTTCTTCACGGTGGTGGTCGGGATGTAGTTCAGCTCGGTCTCGTGGCAGGCACGCGGGTTGACCAGGCAGCTGGTCAGCTTGCCGCCGAAGGTGTGGTCCAGGCAGGCCTGGTTGCAGCCGATGCAGGTGTTGATCTCGTCGGCACGGCCTTCAGCGGCCTTGTTGACGAAGTCCGGATCGGCGAGGAACGGACGGGCCATGGACACCATGTCGGCATCGCCCTCGGCCAGTACCTGCTCGGCCACTTCCGGGGTGTTGATGCGGTTGGTGGTGCACAGCGGGATGCTGACCTCACCCTTGAGCTTGGCGGTGACCTTGGTGAAGGCCGCGCGCGGCACCTTGGTGGCGATGGTCGGGATACGCGCCTCGTGCCAGCCGATACCGGTGTTGATGATGGTGGCGCCGGCCTTCTCGATGGCCTTGGCCAGCAGGACGATCTCGTCCCAGGTACTGCCGCCCTCGACCAGGTCGAGCATCGACAGGCGATAGATGATGATGAAGTTCGGGCCTACGGCCTCACGCACGCGGCGCACGATTTCCACCGGCAGGCGCATGCGGTTCTCGTAGCTGCCGCCCCAGCGGTCGGTACGGTGGTTGGTGTGGGCGGCGAGGAACTGATTGATGAAGTAACCCTCGGAACCCATGATCTCGACGCCGTCGTATTCGGCCTGCTGGGCCAGCAGTGAGCAGGTGACGAAGTCCTGGATCTGCTTCTCGATGCCTTCCTCGTCCAGCTCGCGCGGCTTGAACGGGTTGATCGGCGCCTGGATGGCGCTCGGCGCCACCGATTTCGGGCTGTAGGCGTAGCGGCCTGCATGCAGGATCTGCATGGCGATCTTGCCACCCGCTTCATGCACCGCCTTGGTGACGATCTTGTGCTTCTCGGCTTCCTCGGCGGTGGTCAGCTTGGCCGCGCCGGAGTAGACGCCGCCCTCCTCGTTCGGGCCGATGCCGCCGGTGACCATCAGACCGACGCCGCCACGGGCACGCTCGGCGAAGTAGGCCGCCATGCGCTCGAAGCCACCCGGCTTCTCTTCCAGACCGGTGTGCATGGAGCCCATCAGGGTACGGTTTTTCAGGGTGGTGAAACCCAGGTCCAGAGGGGCCAGCAGGTTCGGGTAGGCGTTGCTCATGGTCATCTCCACAGCGTCGGGCTTATTCACGTCTGCCACGCACTGATCCGCACGTGGTCGTTGTTGCGGCAGACGATAAAGAGCGGCCGCCGACCGCTCAATGATCGAAAAGCACAAGTTATTGATCGTAACTAACAGCCCGACTAGGCAAAGGCGCCGCCTTGTCCTAGGCTGGCGGCTTCCTTGCCACCAGGCCACATCATGCTCAAGTTGCTCCACCGCACCTTCTGGCTGCTGCTCGTCACCCTGCTGATCGCCTACGCCGCCTGGATCCAGTGGCGGCCCGCCAGCCATTTCCTCAGCGACCTACGCAGCTCGCTGGCCTTCAGCCTGGGCAGCGACCAGGGCCGCGGCAACCTGCTGGGTATCCAGCCCGAGCTGTACCGCGCCGACTACCGCAGCCCCCTGCACCTGCACCGCAAGCTGGCCGCCTACCTGGACCAGGCCCAGGCCGAAGGCCTGCTGAATCCGAAGACGGTGGTAGTGCTGCCCGAACATATCGGCACCTGGCTGGTGGCCGTCGGCGAGAAGCGCGAGGTATTCGCCGCTCGCGACCTGGCCGAGGCGCGCATCTGGCTGGGGCTGAGCCATCCGCTGGAACTGATCCGCGCGCTGCTGGCCAACCAGGGCACGGCGCGCTTTAGCGACGCCCTGCTGCGGATGAAGGCCGAGCAGATGGCCGCCGACTACCAGAACCTGTTCGGTGGCCTGGCCGAGACCTACGGGGTAACCATAGTCGCCGGCTCCATCGTGCTGCCGGAACCACGCGTCGAGGAAGGCATGCTGCAGGTCGGCGACGGCCCGCTGTACAACGTCAGCCTGGTGTTCGGCAGCGACGGCATGCCGCTCGGCCAGCCCCAGCGCAAGGTGCTGCCGCATCGCGATGAGGACAGCTTCACCGCCGCCGCCTCGGACCAGGCACTACATGTGGTCGCCACCCCGGCCGGTCGCCTGGGCGTGCTGATCGGCACCGACAGCTGGCGGGCGGAGAGTTACGCACCGCTGGTCGCGCAACAGGTGGAGCTGCTCGCCGTGCCGGCCTTCCTGCATGGCAACGACCACTGGAACGGCATCTGGTCCGGCACCCCCGACGATCTGCGCAGCCGCGCCAGGGAGTTCAGCGAAGGCGAGGCCTGGTTGCGCCACTCGCTGCCGGCGCAGCTGCAGGAAACGCCCGCCCGCGCCGGCATCGCCGTGTTCATGCGCGGTCAGTTGTGGGGGCTGGGCAGCGACGGGCGCAGCATGGCGGTGCAGCACGACAATCGGCAGGTGGTCGACGAAGCGCCCGGCGCCCGCCTGCTCAACCTGTGGCTGTGAGATGAAACCGAGCCGCGTCCGCCTCGGCGACCTGTCCGTCGCCTTCGTCCACGGCCTGGTGGCCGCCCTGGCCGAGAAAGGCCTGGCCGCCGACGACCTGCTGCGCCAGTTCCGTCTGGACGCCACCCGCCTGGCCCTGCCGCGCGAGCGCCTGTCGATCCCGCGCTACATGCGCCTGGGCCACAGCGCCATCGGCCTGTGCGGGGACCGCGCCCTAGGACTGGAGATGGGGCGCCACAGCCATATCAGCCAGGCCGGTCTGGCGGGCGTCACGGCCGGACAGGCACCGACGCTGCGCGAGGCGGCACGCACGCTGATCCGCTTCGAGCCGCTCTACGCCCACAACTACCGCGGCCAGTCTAGCTTCACCGAAGATGCCGGCGGCGCCTGGCTGAGCTTCTACTCGATCAGCCCGTACAACGATTTCAACCGCTTCGTGGTGGACTCGGTGCTGTCCAGCTGGCGCCACCAGCTCGGCGCCCTGCTCGGCGAGACACTGGCGGTGGAACGGGTGGAAATCGAGTTCCCCGCCCCGGACTATGCCGAGCGCTACGAAACCTGCTTCGGCTGCCCGGTGGAATTCGGCGCCGCCCACAATCGTCTGCGCCTGGCCAACGCCAGCCTGGACCAACCCCTGGCGCAGCACTGCCCCAGCACCTGGCAGCAACTGCTGGAGCTGGCCGAACGGGAACTGGAACAGCTGACTCGCACCCGCAGCCTGCGCGAGCGCATCACCCACCTGCTGGGGCCGATGCTGCACGGCCGCGAGCCGGAGCTGGACGAAGTGGCGAGGAAACTGCAATTACCCAGCTGGACGCTCAGGCGCAAACTGGCCGAGGAAGGCACGCAGTTCCGCACCCTGCTCAATGAGACGCGGCGGGATCTGGCGATGGCCTATATCCGCGATACCGAACTGGCCTTCGGCGAGATCGCCTACCTGCTCGGCTTCGCCTCGGCAGAGGCCTTCCAGCGCGCCTTCAAGCGCTGGAGCGGGCAGACTCCCGGGGAGTTCCGCCGCAGCCAGCGCCTGCAGGCAGGTTAAAGCTCGGTGGCGTCTTCGGCCGGTTCGGCCGGGTCCTGCTCGATGGCGCGAGACTCGAGAAGCTCTTCGACGTAGTCATCCATAGGTTCTTTCTCCTGTCGTTAGGTCTTGATTGAAACAAAGACCATGCCAACAGACTGAAGATTCCCGATGACAAAACGGTGACGGCGAAAATTTTCCGCCAGATGCGAAAAGCCCCCAGTTCTTGCGAACTGAGGGCTTCTCTATATATGGCGCAGCGGACGGGACTCGAACCCGCGACCCCCGGCGTGACAGGCCGGTATTCTAACCGACTGAACTACCGCTGCGCGTCGGTCTCGCAAGAGATATGGTGGGTGATGACGGGATCGAACCGCCGACCCTCTGCTTGTAAGGCAGATGCTCTCCCGGCTGAGCTAATCACCCGAGTAGCCTTGCGAGGTGGCGCAATTTACGCAGAGGCCTTTGCTAAGTCAATACCCTGCTTGAAATTTTTCTTCGGGATCGATTTTCACGACTGCCTTGCTCATGCCCGATATGGGTGCCGAGGGCACCCGTCTGGTGCAATCGCAATCAACCCGCGCGCAGCAACAGGCGGGTAGTCACCAGCCCCTTCTCGGCCCGCTCCAGCCCCGCCTCGTCGACTCGCACGCCCTGCTCCTCCAAGCTCACCAGCCAGCGCAACAGGCGCGCGAACTCGGTGGGCTGCAGGCTGACCTGCAGGCCGCCATCGCCCTGGTTGTCCAGACGCTCGACATTCAGGCCCTGGCTGGCGGCGCTGCCGGTCACCAGGCCCTGCAGGGCGGTGGCGTCGATGCTGACCTGCGGGCGCCCCTGCAGCGCCCTCACCTGCGGCGCATGCTCCTGCAGGTAGGCGTGCAGCGCCCGCTGCTGCTGGAGGAAACTGCGCGCCTGCTCCAGGTTCTGGCTGACCGGCCGCCACAGCAGCAGATAGAGCAGCACCAGCGCCAGGAAGCCGCCGAGCAGCACCAGTGCCAGACGGTCACGCGCCGGCATCCCCTGCCAGCGGGCGGTCAGCGGATGATGGGCAATCCGCGCCTGCAGTTGCGAAGCCAAGCCACTCATCCATTACCTCCAATCACCAGGCGTGCGCTGACGCCGCTGTCTTCACGGCTCGCCGAGCCCATGTCCACCGCCAGGCCGGCCTCCTGCAGGCGCGTACGCAAGCTCTCCAGCGAGGCAAAGTCGTTGGCCTGCAGGTTGAGCGCCAGGTCGCCGCGCTGGGCATTGAAGTCCAGTTGCTGCACCTGCACCTTCGCGCCCTCCTGGTTGATCGCCGCGGCAGCCTGATCGAGCAAGCTGAGCAACTGGCTCTGCCCTCCTCCCGCGGCCTCGGCCAGATGCTGATCGAACTGCGCGCGCAGGTTGATCAGCTTGTTGTCGTCGGGAAACAGCTCGCGATACAACTCCTGGCTGGCCTGGGCATAGCGTTCGCCCTCGCGCTGCAGGTACCAGCCCTGCGCCAGATTGAACCCCCATTGCAGCAGCAGACACAGGCCGACCAGCGCAGCCAAGGGCCGCCAGCGCTGCCACTGACCGGAAGGCTCGCGCCGGGCAAACGGCCCCTGCGCCAGATTGCACTGCGCCCGCTGCTGGGCCAGCCAGGGCAACAGCTGGGCCACTTCGTGAGCCTCATCGACATCCGCGGGCGCCGCTTGGCCGTTCGCCACATAGGCAACCCGTGGCGACGGGCAGAGGCCGGCCAGCTGCGGCCAATCCTCGCTGCGCAGGGCTAGGCGCGCCTCACCGGTGCCACCGAGCAGCCAGCGCTCGCCCAGGCACAGCAGCTGACTGCCCTCCTCGACCAGCAGATCGGCATCCACCTCGATGCGCTGCGGCGGGTTGTCGCCACACAGCGCCAGCCAGCCGGACAGCCAGGCACGGCGCACCGCATAGACCCGATGACGGCCGTCGGCCAGCTGACCGCCGACGCTCAGGTGGAACTGCTCCACGTCTTCGGCCAGCAGCTCCTCCACGGCGAACGGCAAGGCCTTTTGCAACCAGCGCGCCTTGGTGGTGGGCAGCTGTACGGCGCAGACGGTCACCGCCTCCACCGGCAGCACCAGGCGCCAGGCCTGATCCTCACGCGGCAGCGCTTCGGCGAAGGGGCGTTGGCTGCAGATATCGCCATCGACCCGCCAGACCGGCAGATCGGCCGCCGTTTCGGCACAGGCCTGTGGCGGAAGAAAAACGCTGAGCAGACTCATTCCTCGGACTCCTCGACGGGCATGGGCGCCAGGCCCTCCTGCCCCAGATCGCGCGCCATGACACGCACGCGCCCATCATTACCACGTTGCAGATAGCTGGCCAGTACCTGGCGCCGGTCACCCAGCAGCACTTCGGTGGTGACACGAAAATACTGGCTACCGGTCAGCAACCCCTGAGGGCTCACCGCATAGGCGGTCAGCTGCTGGGTGAACGCAGCGGTATCGCGGTAACCGGTACGCCCGCGTCCCTCGATGACGGTCTTCAGCGCCGACTCGGGGATGTTGTCACCCAGGCAGGCCAGCACCTGGGCACTGGCGGTATTGATATTCAGCCCGATGTCTCTCGGCAGCGCACTGACGAAGGGCGCCAGACGCCGATAGTCGGTCTCGCTCATGCCCAGCAGCAGGCGCAGTTCGGAGATATCGGCGATGCGCCCTACCCCGGTCCGGTAGGGCGGCTTGAGCAGCAGGTACTGATCGTCCTCGGCGCCGGACATGCCGCCGGGGTCCTGATCGCCATCGACCCAGTCGAGCAGGCGATCGGCATAGGCCGGACTCAGCTGCAATGTCTGCAGCAGGCGCCGCAGCCGCAGCAGTGCCTGCTTTCCGGCCTCGCCATCGGCGGCCAGGCTGTTGAGGTTGAAGCGCCCGGATAGGTCCTCGATGCGCAGGCGCAGCTCGCCACCTTCGTCCAGCGGGAAACTCAGCTTGGGATTGGCCCAGGGCTCGGCCAGGTGATCCACCTGGTCGGTGCTCACATCGCGCCGCAGCATGGCCTTGGCCAGCAGCTCGCCGCCCTCGGCGTAGTACTGCGCCTGGCGCACCAGCAACTGGTTGCCGGTGCTGCGGATCGCCAGCTGCTGGCGCAGCAGCAGTGCGGCGCAAATGATGGTCACCAGCGCCACCACCAGCAGCACGGTGATCAGCGCGACTCCGCGCTGGCGCCTCATCCTTGCGGCTCCTGAGGCAGCTCCGGGCTGGGCTCTTCCGGCAACAGCTCGCCGCCGTCCTCTTCCCCATCCTCGCCATTGGGCGGCGTGACCTGCTCCTGCGGCGGCATCTCCGGCATGCGCCAGAGACGCCGCAGCTCACCGTAGTAGCGGTGCTCGATGGTCAGCTCGACGGCCTTGGGCAACTGGCGCAGCGCCTCGTCGGCGCGACTGTTGGCCGCCGGCCAGCTCTGCAGCCAGCGCCCCTCCTCGTCGAGAAAGCGCAGCTCGAAGCGCTTGACCCCATCCAGTGCCTGCTGCACCCGCGGCTGACTGTCCTGGGCCTGATCCAGCACCGCCCAGTAGGCGCGCTGCCAGCGCTCGCCTTCCAGCTGCCAGCGCACCCGCTGCAACGTGGCACGCGGCTGACCGAGCGGGTTGCGCCAGCCGCTGCGGGTGAACTCCAGCTGGGTATCGCGCCCGCTGTCGCCACGCATGGACGGCAGCGGATCGCCCAGCGGATCACGCACCGGGCGCGCATTCACCTGCAGCAGATCGCGCTCGAAGGCGGCCATGGCCTTGGTCAGCTCGCGCAGACGCAGCTCCTGCTCGCGCTGGCCGCGATCGGTCTGCATCACGCTGTCGAGCATGCGGTAGGTGGCCATGGCCAGCAGAGCGAAGATGGCGATGGCAATCAGCACCTCCAGCAGGGTGAAGCCGCGCTGCCTCATGGCTCGACCCCGACGAAGCCACTGAGGGTGACCAGCGCGTTGTCCTCGATCTTGCCGCGCAGGCCGCGCTCGGGGCGCAGCGCCACCCGCACGGTGACGCGCAGCATCTCCGGCTCGCTGGTGGCCTGCACTTCGCTCTGCCACATCCAGCGGCGCCCGGCGTAGGTCTCCTCGCCCTGCTCGCGCCCCTCGCCGGGAGGACTGTCCGCCAGCTGGATGTCCTGCAGGCGGTTGTCCGCCAGCCAGGTGGCGAAGGTCTTGTCCTCCAGCCGGGCAGCCGTCTTCAGCGAGCGGGCGCTGGCGCTGAGCACACTGGCGGCGACCACGGCGAAGATCGCCAGGGCCACCAGCACCTCGAGCAGGGTGAAGCCACGGCCACGCCTCATCCGGAGCGACCCTTGGCATTTTCCGGCTTCAGCTCCGGCTCGGCGAAGCCGTCGCTGCTCAGCAGCAGCACCGGTGCGCCGCGTTCGCGACCACCGGCCAGGCGCAGGGTGAAAGGCGTCAGCTCGCCACTGGAGAGGATCAGCAGCTGCGGCGGCTTGGGTGCGGATTTGTCCTTGTCACCCTTGGCCGTCGGCAGGCCGACATTCTGGTCTTCCACCTCGATACTCAGCTGGACCCACTCCGGCAGCTCGTGAACCCTGTTATCCAGCGGTTCCCAGCGCGACTTCAGCGGCTCGTAGCGCAGCACCTGGTAGCTGTGCGTCTCGAAACGCACGCCATACTCGCGGTTGTCCAGCACCGCCTCGTCGAGCAACACTCGCAATAGGCTGTTGAGCCGTTCGGCCTCGTCGTTGAGCTTGCGCGCGGGACTGCTGGCCAATCCGCTGCCGATCACGGCGAGGCTGGTCAGCACGCCGAGCAGCACCAGCACCACCAGCAGCTCGATCAGCGTGAAGCCCCGCGCAGCTCGCATCGGAAATCAGAGGTCCCAGTTACCGATATCGGCATTGGTGCCGTCGCCGCCTTCCTGGCCATCGGCGCCGAGGGAGTACAGATCGATCCTGCTGCGGGTGCCCGGCGACAGGTACAGGTACGCGTTGCCCCACGGGTCCACCGGCAGCCGCTTCAGGTAGCCCTCGGTGTTCCAGTTCTTCGCCGGTGGGTTGCCGGTGGGCTTTTTCACCAGGGCTTCCAGGCCCTGCTGGGTGCTCGGGTAGTTCTGGTTGTCCAGCTTGTACATGTCCAGCGCCGCACCGATGGCGCGGATGTCGTTCTGCGCCGCGGTAACCTTGGCCTGGTCCGGACGGCCCATCACCTGCGGCACCACCAGGGCGGCGAGGATGCCGAGGATGACCACCACCACCATGATCTCGATCAGGGTGAAACCGCGTTGTTGCTTGTTCATCAATCAACCCACCAGTTGGTTCAGAGAAAGAATCGGCAGGAGGATGGCCAGCACGATCACCAGCACCACCGCTCCCATAAACACCAGCATGAACGGCTCGAACAATCCCACCAGCAGGCCGATGGTGGCCGCCAGGTCGTTCTCCTGGTTGCGCGCGGTGCGCGCCAGCATCTGGTCCAGCTCGCCCGAGCGTTCGCCGCTGGCGATCATGTGCAGCATCATCGGCGGGAACTGCCGGCTGGCCTCCAGGGCCCGCGACAGGCTGCCGCCTTCACGCACGCGCTGGGTGGCGTTGGCCACGTCGGTGCGGATGATGCGGTTGCTCACCACTTCGGCGCCGATGGCCAGGGCCTCCACCAGCGGCACGCCGCTGCGCACCAGGATGGCCAGGGTCGAGGCGAAGCGTGCCGTCTCGGTAGCCGCGATCAGTCCGCCGATCAGCGGCAGACGCAGCAGGAAGGCATGCCAGCGCCGGCGCAGGTCGTCGTTGCGCAGGGCACGGCGGAAGGCGATCACGCCGAGCACCGCGAGCACGATGACCAGCGCGCCCCAGGCCTTGACCAGTTCGCTGAGCAGGATCAGGCCGCGGGTCAGCGCCGGCAGGGTCTGCCCGGAGTCGACGAACACCCGCACCACGTCCGGCACCACGTAGCCGAGCAGGAAGCCGACGATACCCAGCGAGGCCAGCATCAGGATCACCGGGTAGAGCAGCGCCATCTGGATCTTCTGCCGCGACTGCTGGCGTTGCTCGGTGTAGTCGGCCAGCTGCTCCAGCACCGGCGCCAGGTGCCCGGCATGCTCGCCGGCCGAGACGGTGGCGCGGTACAGCTCGGGGAAGGCGGCGGGAAATGAACCGAGGGCATTGGCCAGGCTGTGGCCTTCAAGCACCTTGGCGCGCACGGCGATCAGCATCGACTGGATGCGTGGCTGGCGCGACTGGGCCGCGGCGGCGCGCAGCGCTTCCTCGATCGGCAGCGCGGCGCCGATGAGGGTCGCCAGCTGGCGGGTGACCAGGGCTAGGTCGCGGGCCGACAGGCCGCGGCGCAGGCTGAAGCCACCCGAGGTCTCGCTGTGCTCCTTGCGGTGCGCCGGCTCCACCTGCAGCGGCGCCAGCTGTTTCTCGCGCAGCAGCTGGCGTACCTGGCGCGCGCTGTCGGCTTCCAGTACGCCTTTCTGCTGGCGGCCCTTGGTGTCGAGGGCGACGTATTCGAAGGCGGCCATTAGGGTCTGCTGATGTTTTTTCGCGAGCCGCGTTGCAGCGTCAAAAGACGCCAGGCTAGGCGCGGGACGCAGGTAATGGTGCCCCCCTTGCCAAGTCCCGCAACGCCGCACGGCGTCTTTTGGCGCGCAACCCGCAAGGACGGGCCGTTTTTTGCGCGGCGCGTCGTTACTCGTCGTTCATTTGGAATCACCAAACTTCTCTCCTCGCGCCTAGCTCCGCGCAAAAAACGGCGCCGTCGCGGCCGTGAAAAAACATCAGCAGACCCTAATCTTCTCGAGTCACGCGCAGTACTTCTTCCAGGGTGGTCACCCCTTCCAGCACCTTGCGCCGACCGTCGTCGCGGATGCTCGGGCCGAGGCTGCGGGCGTGCCGCAACAGTTCCTGCTCACCGACGCCGTTGTGCACCAGGGTGCGCATCTTGTCGTCGAAGATCACCAGTTCGTAGATGCCGGTCCGGCCGCGGTAGCCCTGCTGGTGGCACTCGGGGCAACCCTTGGCGTAGTAGATCTGCGGCAGGCTGTGCGGATCGAGGCCGAGCAGGCCGCATTCGGCCTCGTCGGCCAGGCGCGCCTCGCGGCAGTGCACGCAGAGCACGCGCACCAGGCGCTGGGCCAGCACGCCGAGCAACGAGGAGGACAGCAGGAAGGGCTCGACGCCCATGTCCACCAGGCGGGTGACGGCGCCGACGGCGCTGTTGGTGTGCAGGGTGGACAGCACCAGGTGACCGGTCAGCGAGGCCTGCACCGCGATGTCGGCGGTTTCCTGGTCGCGGATCTCACCGACCATCACCACGTCCGGGTCCTGGCGCAGGATGGCGCGCAGGCCGCGGGCGAAGGTCATGTCCACCCGCGGGTTGACCTGGGTCTGGCCGATGCCTTCCAGGTAATACTCGATCGGGTCTTCCACCGTGAGGATATTGCGCGAGCGGTCGTTCAAGGTGACCAGGCCGGCGTACAGGGTGGTGGTCTTGCCCGAGCCGGTGGGGCCGGTGACCAGGATGATGCCGTGGGGCTTGCGCAGGTTGTCGTCGAGCAGGCGGCGGTCGCGCTCGCTCATGCCCAGGTGCTGCAGCGACAGGCGCCCGGCCTGTTTATCCAGCAGACGCAACACCACCCGTTCGCCGTTGGCCGAGGGCAGTGTGGATACGCGGATATCGACCTCGCGGCCGCCGACCTTGAGCGAGATGCGCCCGTCCTGCGGCACGCGCTTCTCGGCGATGTCCAGGCGCGCCATGACCTTGACCCGCGACACCAGCAGCGCGGCCAGTTCGCGGCGCGGCTCGATCACTTCGCGCAGGATGCCGTCGACGCGAAAGCGCACGACCAGGCGTTTCTCGAAAGTTTCCAGATGGATGTCGGAGGCGCCGGCCTTGATCGCCTCGCTGAGGATGGCATTGATCAGGCGAATGATCGGCGCATCGTCTTCCTGCTCGAGCAGGTCGCCGGATTCGGGAGTGAGTTCGGCCAGGCTGGCCAGGTCGAGTTCGGCGCCGAGGCCCTCGGCCATCTGCCGCACCTCGGAGGAATCGCGCTGGTACGCCAGGGTCAGCTCCTGCTCGAAGGCTTCCGGCTCCAGCCAGTGCAGCGGCAGTACGCGACCGGCGAAGCGCTGGGCCTCCTGCACGGCCGCCAGGCTGGCGCCGCGACGCACCTGCAGTTGCGCCTGGCCAAAGGGCTCGCGCAGCAGCACGCCGTGGCGTTTGGCGAAGGCGAATGGCAGGGAGCGCAAGGTAGGACCTGCCGGGGCCGCTAGTGCGGCGTGGGTATCGGTGGACATGTGCGGGCCCGTTCCTGAAACAGAAGATCCATCTAGCTGTTGTTTTTGTTGTTATGCGGCACGACTGAGGCGTCAAGTTAACGGATTTCCAAGCAAAACTGCAGTGCGGATTTCGCAGGTTTGTACAAACAGCGACAACGCTAGCGGCGAATTGTTATGGCCGTGGGTCGGAATACATCGGGCAGACAAAAAAGAACCCCGGCATTTGCCGGGGTTCTGGTACTGCAAGGAGCGTATTACTTGTCTTCGCTGCGCTGGTGCTTGAAGAACACACCGTTGTCGCCGAAGGACGAGGCGATGAACGGCGAGGTCAGCTCCATCTCGCCGATCTTCACCGCGCTGTTGCGACGCTGCTGGGCGTAGCTGCGGTTGGTGGACGGGATGATCGAGGTCTTGATCTCCATCGAGGTGGCGTACACGTCATACAGCTTGGTACCGGCGGCCAGGGTCACCAGATCGTTGCGGAAATCGTGGGCCGCGGTGGAGAAGAGGCTACGCAGTTCCGGCTTCGGCACGAAGTAGATCTGCGTCGGCGCCTTGACCGCGGTGACGGCCTGACCGGTCTGGGTCACTTCCGCCATGTCGTCCACGCGCAGCTGGGTCGGTTTCAGCGTCACTGCGGCGAACAGCACCTGCAGACCGAAGTTGTCGGTGCCTTCCGGCAGGACGATCTGCGACATTTCATTGGCAAAGAAGTTGTAGTTCTGCCCCTGGCCGCTCCAACTGGCCAGTGCCGAGACGTTGCGCGAAGGCTTGCCATCGACGAAGGCCTTCCAGGCCATGCCCGGTTGCACACTGCCACCAGACGGATCGGCAGCCAGCGACAGGCGCAGCAGGCCGTTATCCGCGCCCTGGAACAGACCGGTGTATGGATTGCCGGCCACGGGGTTGAACTTGACCTTGGCCATCACGCCACGCTGGTGCATACCCTTCTCGTAATCGGCCGGCACCACGTCGCCCTCTTCACGCACCTTCTTCCACAGGGTGTTGGCCAGCAGGGCCGAGGTATTGATGCCCTCCAGCGGCGGTAGCTCACCTTCGGCGTACTGGGTGCGCATGGCACCGTTGACCCACAGGTTGTCCTGCTTGGCCTTGGCCGGCCAGGTCTGGTAATTGGCCGGGATGTTCAGACCCCAGGGTTTGAAGGCGTTCTGCACGCCCACCAGGCTGCTGTCGAGTTGCGGGTTGTGACGCTTGATCACATCGACCATGGTGGTGTTCTCGACCCAGGCCAGGCCTTCCGCAGTGTAGATCTCCGGGCGGTAGTCCTTGGTGTAGAAGCGGTCGGTCATCAGGCGGCGCGAGGCATTCATGATGAAGATCTGGAAGGCCGTCTCGCCGAAGGCGAAGCCGTCCGGACGCACGGTCTCGGCCAGCATGCCGACCAGGGTGTCGATCTTCTCGATGTCGTTGCCGTACACACGCTTGAGGTTGGCCAGGGTGGCCGGGTCGGTGGTCAGGTCTTCGAACTTGGTGATCGGGTTGAGGCCGATCTCGCGACGGAACTCGTTGTAGCGAGGTACGCCACGTTCGCGATCACGCAGTACGTCGATGGTCGCCAGGTCGATGTTGCCGACCAGCGGAATCGACAGATTGCGCAGGAAGTTCGGGTAGTTGTTGAGGGTCAGCGAACCCGGATTGGTGATACCGAAGGAGTACCACAGACGATCCGGATGCTCGCCATTGAGCAGGTTCTCGGCGTCGCGGTCACGGGTGTTCTGCAGCTGCACCGAGCGCGAGATGGTGTTGGAGCCGATGTCATAGACGTCGACCTTGTCACGCATCAGCGGGTGCATGCGGTATACCGCGACGAACTCCTCGGTCAGGGTGTAGGGCACGCCGTAGTTGTTCGGGTTGGTCGAGCCGACGATGCCGCTCAGGGCATGAGAGATGGTCGAGCTGCCGACGTTGGTCGGGTCGATACCTAGGATGCGCAGGACGAAGGAGTTCGAGCCAGCCAGATCCTCCTGCAGCATGCGCGCTTCGGCCTGGTACTTGTCGCGGTTCGGGCCGGAGCCCAGCAGGCCCCACCAGTTGGCGTACATGGCACGCTCGGTGACCGGGTTGGCGATCACCGCCGGGGTCCACTCCACGGTGTGGATCTTGGCCATCAGCGCGGCGTTGACCAGGCGGGCATGGTCATACAGCCACTGATCGTTCTTGTCCGGGTACTTCTGCTTAAGCATCGACGCGATGGCGTTGTGCTCCTTGGTGAACAGCTGGTGCAGCATGCTCAGGCCAACCCACCAGTTCTCGTTGAAACCGGTGATCGGCTTGCCGCTGATGAACTCGGTCGGCAGGGTGCCGTCCGGGTTGATCTTCAGCTTACCGTCGACGAAGGAACGCACCTTGTCGTTGGTGGCCTTGTCGCTGCCATACAGCTGCGAACCGTCCCACCAGTGGGTGTTGTGGTTGCGGTAGGTGGCCGGCTTGCCGGCTTCGGCGGCGGTACGGGTCGGATCGGGCTGGGTGCGGCGTACGGAGAGGTTGCCGCTGCCCAGGACGTCGCCGGCCGGCAGCGGGACCTGGATCGGGTTGGCTTCAGCGTTGGGGCCGTGCTCTACCCAGTCATGCACCATGAACTGGATCCAGGAGGCGGCGATGAAGTTGAGGCTGGGCGCCGGTTTGAACTCGCCGCGGGCCATCAGCACGTTACTCACTTCCCGCGGGTTGGGGCTGAGCAGGGTGTCGGATTCGGTTTCGCCATGGGTCACGGCGGGGTTTACGTTGCGGCCGAAGCGGCGATAGACCGAACCCTCGGCGGGGTTGGCGAGGATGTTACAGGTACCGTCCTCGGTACGTGCCACCTGGCTGCGCGCGTCACAGGTGATCTTGGCGTTGGCGGCAGGCAGGTTGTCGACGTCGAAAAGGTTTTCCTTGAACAGCACGTCGCGCTCCAGCGCGAGTGAGATCAGGGCGGCGTAGATGCCCAGAGTGCCGAACTTGACCAAGCTCGGCCATGTGACCCAAACAGACATGGCGGTATCTCCCGATTCTTCTTGTACTAATACGGTTGAATGCCGGTTTTCCGGCTGGCGGGAGATTAGGGATTTATGCGCCCCCCTCCCCCCTCCCCGGGGAGGGGCAGAGCACAATAGGTGCACCATTCGTCAGCTGTTGCGTTGCTGCATGCTGAGAATGGCTTCGGTGCGGCCGGAGAGATTGAGCTTCGAGTAGATGTTCTTCAGGTGCCACTTGGTGGTGGACAGGGCGATGCCAGTGCTGGCGCTGATTTCCGTGTTGGACAGCCCCTTGAGCAGGCAGGCGAAGATCTCCGCCTCCTTGTCGGTGAGCAGGCTCACCAGGTCCGGCAAGGACGCCGAGGGCGCCTGGCTCTCGGCCAGAAGGAACTCGGCATAGGCCTCGCTGTAGGCCTCCGGCACCTGCAGCTGCCCCGAACGCAGCAGGCCGAACACCGCCTCGGCGAAGCCGGGCGCCTCGTCGAACACCGAACGGTTGATATTGACGATGCCGAAGTGCGCCACCAGCTCCAGCAGCGCCTTGATCTGCTGCTCCGACGTCTGCTGCGGCGCGCTCTGCACCAGCAGGTTGGCCTCCACCACCAGCGCCCGCGCCTTCATCTCGCTCTGCTGCAGCGACTGCGCCAGCACCTTGAGGATGCGGCAGGCGCGGGGCTGGGCGCCGCGCATCACCAGCCAGTACACCGCGGCCAGGCCGTAACGCTCCCAGCATTCGTCGTAGGGCCGCACCTTCTCCCACTCACCGGCCGCCAGGCGCTCCTCGATGCCCAGGCGCTGAGCCAGGCTGTCCAGCGCCGCCGGGCGTCCGTCGAGATAGGCCTGGCGCATGCTCTCCTGGGCCACCTGACTGGCGAAGCGTGCGTAGTTGCCCAGCTGCAGGATGCGCGACAGCTGCTCCAGCAGACGCCCGGCACGACCCTGGGACTGACGCCGGTAGAGCAGGCGCGACAGGGTGATGTGCACGGTGGCGATGGTCTCGGTGGCCGAGGAGGAGGTGACCATGGCCATCAGGTCCTCGCACAGCTGCTGGGCGGCGGCCAGCTGATTCTGCTCGTACAACGCCACCACCATGGCGGTGGCGCGGTTGAGCCAGGCCGGCGACGAACGTTCGGTGCGCTGATAGTCCTGGCAGACGTCCTTGCGTGCGCTGGTGGCGCGGCCGGCGTTGCGGTTGCACAGGGCGATGATCAGGTCGGCATAGCTCTCCAGGAACAGCTGGCCGGTGCGTGCCAGCAGCGCCTTGGATTCCAGGGCCAGCTGGATCGACTGCTCCAGACGGCCGTGCATCAGATGGTGGTAGGCCAGGATGGTCAGGGCCAGGGCGCGGATGTCCGAGGAGATGCCGGGGGCCAGCAGGTCCGACCAGCGCTCGCCGGGGTCGAACGCCAGGTCGTACTGGAACAACTCCAGGTTCAGCGCCAGCAGCTGGCGGGTCGGCGCCTCCAGCCCGGGACGATCGGCGCAGCGTTGCGCCAGCTCGTCGACACAGTAGCGCGCCTGGTGGAAGCGCCGCGACAGGGTCAGCGCATAGGTCATCGGCACCAGCAGACGCGGGCGCTCGCACAGCTCGGCCTCGCTCAGCGGCTCCAGCCATTTCAGCACTTCGGCGAAATGCCCGCTGCGCACCCACTGCTCGCACGCCTCCTCCAGCAGACAGTGGAACAGCGCCTGGTCACCACTGCGCTGGGCATGCTGCAGGGTCTGCTCCAGATCGCCACGAGCATGGAAATGCAGGGCGGCGCGGCGGTGCAGCACCGGCACCTGCTGCGGCTGGTGCATGGCCAGGCGTTTGGCCAGGAAGTCGTGCAGCAGCGCGTGGTAACGATAGTGGCCGGGCGACTGGTCCACCGGCAGCAGGAACAGCTCGCGGGCGGCCAGGTCTTCCAGCAGCAGGGCCGAGCCGGAGCGGTCGAGCACCTGGTCGCACAGCTCGCCGTCAAAGCGCTCGAAGATCGCGCAGCTGAGCAGGAAATCATGCATCTGCGGGGACAGGCGCTTGAGCACCACATGACCGAAGTAGTCGACTATTTCCGGCTGGCTGCCGTTGAAACGCTCCAACGCCACCGTGCCGAAACGCGCATAGGCCAGCAGCGCCACCTTGACCCCGGCCATCCAGCCCTCGGTCATGGCCATCAGACTGTCGACATAGGCCGGGCTGAGATCGGGCCCGCCGAGGTGGGCGTTGAGCTGCTGGATCTGCAGCGGCGACAGGCGCATGTCGTGCTGGTCGATGCACAGCAGTTTGTTTTCCAGCTTCAGCCGGCTGAGGGAGAAGCCAGGATGGTTGCGCCCGGACAACACCACCCGGGTACCGCCCGCCAGGCGTTCGAGCATGGCCGAGAGCACTTCGAGGATGGTCGGCTGACTGATGAACTGGAAATCGTCGAGGACGATATAGAGATCGCCGTCGATGCGATTGAGCGCATCGGCCAGGTACTCACCGACCACGTCGGGCGCCTGGTACATCTCGGCGGCGAAGGGGTTGAACCACGAAACGTCGAAGTCTTCGACCTGGGCGCGGATGCCCTCGGCCAGGTGGCGAAAGAAGCGTACCGGTTCGTTGTCGCGCGCCTGCAGCGGATAGTGCACCACGCTGCGTCCGGGCCTGCCCGCCTGCCAGTGGGCCAGCAGCGTGGACTTGCCGGAGCCGGCGGGTGCCAGCAGCACGGTCAGGGGAAATTGCGCGCAGTGATTGAGCAACTCGAGCAGCTCAGCACGGGCAAACCCCGCGGGAACCGGGGTAGGCGGTTTGCGATCTTCCATTGCAGTGATCCGTCAGGCTTATTTTTATTGTTGAACGGGAAGCACGTGGGGGCCGATGATAGCGGCTCGTTTCCAGGAAGTTTCGAAACGTTTCACGCTTCTGGGCGCGACTCGACGTGCGGCAACAGTGCGCGAGCACGCAGATAGATCAAGCAGGTGCGCCATGGACAGGATACTTGCGGTATGGTTGGCGGCTCCCGCAGAGTACGGGCCCAACCGATGCGAGCCGAACAGAGCCCGCACGAATAAGAAGAACAACGGGGGATTCATGCTTTGAGCGTTACCAGCATCCGCCTTCCCGCCTGGCTGCAACGCCATGGTGTGACCGGCCTTTGCCTGCTCGTGGTGCTGCTGACCACCCTGAGCATGACCAAGCAGAGCGTCGACCTCCTGCGCCTGCTGCGCAGCGAAGCGCCGAGCGCACCGGCCGCCACCACGGCCGCGCAGCCGCAGCAGGTGTCCCTGCAACAGCTGCAGAACCTGTTCGGCACCCCGGCCCGGCCCGCCGGCGATCAGAATGCACCACCCACCAAACAGCAGATGGCCCTGCTGGCCAGCTTCGTCAATCCGGACGCCCGGCGCTCCACGGCCATCATCCAGGTGGCCGGCGACAAGCCCAAGCGCATCGGCGTCGGCCAGGAGATCAACTCCAGCACCACCCTGCAGGCCGTGCACAAGGACCATATCGTGCTCGACCGTGGCGGCCGCGAGGAGAGCCTGCACTTCCCGGCCCTGCGCTCGCCCACGCTGACGCCCTACTCCGCCGATCCCTACGCACCGCAGGAACCGACCGCCGAGCAACTGGAACAGCTGCAGGACGAGGACGTCCAGGCTTTGCAGCAGCGCATCCAGGACCTTCAACAACGCATGGAAGGCGACGGCGACATGCCCGCGCCCGAAACACCGGAAGCCGAATAAAGCCCATGACCGACTCCAAATTCCTGTCGCAGAAACGCCTTCCCCTCGCCCTGCTGTTTGCCGCGAGCTGCCTCGCCGCCCCACTGCCGCAGGCCATCGCGGCCGAGCCGGCAGCGGCCACTCAGGGCGCCGAGACCTGGACCATCAACATGAAGGACGCCGATATCCGCGACTTCATCGACCAGGTGGCGGAAATCTCCGGCGAGACCTTCGTCGTCGATCCACGGGTCAAGGGCCAGGTCACGGTCATCTCCAAGACCCCGCTGGGGCTGGAGGAGGTCTACCAGCTGTTCCTCTCGGTGATGAGCACCCATGGCTTCAGCGTGCTGGCCCAGGGCGACCAGGCGCGCATCGTGCCGGTCACCGAGGCGCGCAGCGCCGCCAACAGCAGCCACGCCGCACCGGACGACGTGCAGACCGAGCTGATCCAGGTGCAGCACACCTCGGTCAACGAACTGATCCCGCTGATCCGCCCGCTGGTACCGCAGAACGGCCACCTAGCCGCCGTGGCCGCCTCCAATGCGCTGATCATCAGTGACCGCCGGGCCAACATCGAACGCATCCGCGAGCTGATCGACCAACTCGATTCCCAGGGTGGCGGCGACTACAACGTGATCAACCTGCAGCACGCCTGGGTGCTGGACGCCGCCGAGGCGCTGAACAGCGCGGTGATGCGCAACGAACGCAAGGACGGCTCCGGCACCCGGGTGATCGCCGACGCGCGCACCAACCGCCTGATCCTGCTCGGCCCGCCCGCCGCCCGTCAGCGCCTGGTCAACCTGGCCCGCTCGCTGGACATTCCCAGCACCCGCTCGGCCAATGCCCGGGTGATCCGCCTGCGCCACAGCGATGCCAAGAGCCTGGCCGAGACCCTCGGCGACATCTCCGAAGGGCTCAAGGCCCCCGAGGGCGGTGGCGAAGCGGGCGGCACCAGCAAGCCGCAGAACATCCTGATCCGCGCCGACGAGAGCCTCAACGCGCTGGTCCTGCTGGCCGAGCCGGATACCGTGGCGACCTTGGAAGAGATCGTGCGCAACCTCGACGTACCGCGTGCCCAGGTGATGGTCGAGGCGGCCATCGTCGAGATCTCCGGCGATATCAGCGACGCCCTCGGCGTGCAGTGGGCGGTGGATGCCCGCGGCAGTACCGGCGGCCTGGGCGGGGTCAACTTCGGCAACACCGGCCTGTCGGTGGGCACCGTGCTACGGGCCATCCAGGAAGACGAGATTCCCGATAACCTGACCCTGCCGGACGGCGCCATCATCGGCATCGGCACCGACAGTTTCGGCGCGTTGATCACCGCCCTCTCCTCCAACAGCAAGAGCAACCTGCTGTCCACGCCCAGCCTGCTGACCCTGGATAACCAGCAGGCGGAGATCCTGGTGGGCCAGAACGTGCCCTTCCAGACCGGTTCCTACACCACCGATGCCGCCGGCTCGAGCAACCCCTTCACCACCATCGAGCGCGAGGATATCGGCGTGACCCTCAAGGTCACCCCGCACATCAACGACGGCGCCACCCTACGCCTGGAAGTGGAGCAGGAAATCTCCTCCATCGCCCCCAGCACCGGGGTCAACTCCCAGGCAGTGGACCTGGTGACCAACAAGCGCTCGATCAAGAGTGTGATCCTCGCCGACGACGGTCAGGTGATCGTGCTCGGCGGGCTGATCCAGGACGACGTCACCAGCACCGACTCCAAGGTACCGCTGCTGGGCGATATCCCGCTGCTCGGCCGTCTGTTCCGCTCCACCAAGGAAACCCATATCAAGCGCAACCTGATGGTGTTCCTGCGCCCGACCGTGGTCCGCGACCGCGCCGGCATGGCCACCCTGTCCGGCAAGAAGTACAGCGATATCAGTGTGCTGGGTACCGACGAAGAGGGCAACAGCACCCTGCCGGGCAATGCCGAGCGCCTGTTCGACAAACCGGGCGCAGCCGCCATCGACCTGCGCAAGACAGACGAGTAACGATCGAGGCAATGAAAAACGCCGCTCAGTGAGCGGCGTTTTCGTTTCAGAGGGCGGCGAGCCCGCGGGCCAGATCGGCCTTGAGGTCGGCCAGGTCTTCCAGGCCCACGGCGACGCGAATCAGGTTGTCGCGAATGCCGGCATTGGCCCGCTCCTGCGGCGACAGGCGGCCGTGGGAGGTGGTCGCCGGGTGGGCGATGGTGGTCTTGGTATCGCCCAGGTTGGTGGTGATCGAGATCACCCGGGTCGCGTCGATGAAACGCCAGGCCGCCTCCTTGCCACCCGCGACCTCGAAGCTGACCACCGCACCGAAGGCACTCTGCTGCCGTTTGGCCAGCTCGTGCTGCGGGTGGCTGGGCAGGCCGGAGTAGTAGACCTTGTCGATGCCCGGCTGGGTCTCCAGCCACTGGGCCAGTTGCAGAGCGCTGGCGCTGTGGGCCTGCATGCGCACGCGCAGGGTCTCCAGGCCCTTGAGGAACATCCAGGCGTTGAACGGGCTGAGGGTCGGCCCGGCCGTGCGCAGGAAGCCCACCACCGCCTCCATTTCGGCCTTGCGCCCGGCGACCACGCCGCCCAGGCCACGGCCCTGGCCGTCGATGTACTTGGTCGCCGAATGCATGATGATGTCGGCGCCCAGCTTCAGCGGCTGCTGCAGGGCCGGGGTGCAGAAGCAGTTGTCCACCACCAGCAGCGCCTTGCGGGCATGAGCGATCTCCGCCAGGGCGGCGATGTCGACCAGCTCGGCCAACGGGTTGGACGGCGACTCGACGAACAGCAGCTTGGTGTTGGGCTTGAAACCCGCCTCCCAGGCCGCCAGATCGGCCAGCGACGGGTAGTCCACCTCGATGCCGAAGCGCTTCAGGTACTTCTCGAACAGGCTGATGGTCGAGCCGAACACGCTGCGCGACACCAGCACGTGGTCGCCGGCGCCGCATTGGCTCATGACGATGGCCAGGATCGCCGCCATGCCGGAGGCGGTGGCGACTGCCTGCTCGGCGCCCTCCAGGGCGGCGATGCGCTCCTCGAAGGCGCGCACGGTCGGGTTGGTATAACGCGAGTAGACGTTGCCCGGCACCTCGCCGGCGAAACGCGCGGCGGCGTCGGCGGCGCTACGGAACACGTAGCTGGAGGTGAGGAACATGGCCTCGCCATGCTCGCCCTCCGGCGTGCGGTGCTGGCCGGCACGCACCGCCAGGGTGTCGAAGCCGACGCCTTCGAGGTCACTGTCCAGCCGTCCCGCTTCCCAATCCTGGCTCATGGCTGCTCCCGGCCTCAGTCGTTGTGCAGATCGATGATGGCGCTGACAGACGGGCTGCCGGCCTTGGCCGCATCGTTACGCGCCTGCTCGATCTTGTTCAGATAGTGCTCGTTGACGTCGCCGGTCACGTACTGGCCATCGAACACCGCGCAATCGAAGTGCTCGATCTTGATCTTGCCGCCACCGACCGCCTCTTTCAGGTCGTCCAGGTCCTGGTACACCAGCCAGTCGGCGCCGATCAGCTCGGCCACTTCCTCGGTGCTGCGACCATGGGCGATCAGCTCGTGGGCGCTGGGCATATCGATGCCGTAAACGTTCGGGTAGCGCACGGCCGGGGCCGCCGAGCAGAAGTAGACGTTCTTGGCACCGGCCTCGCGGGCCATCTGGATGATCTGCTTGCAGGTGGTGCCGCGCACGATGGAGTCGTCCACCAGCATCACGTTCTTGCCGCGGAATTCCAGCTCGATGGCGTTGAGCTTCTGCCGTACGGATTTCTTGCGCGCGGCCTGGCCGGGCATGATGAAGGTGCGGCCGATGTAGCGGTTCTTGACGAAGCCCTCGCGGAACTTCACGCCCAGATGGTTGGCCAGCTCCAGGGCAGAGGTACGGCTGGTATCCGGGATCGGGATGACCACGTCGATGTCGTGATCCGGACGCTCGCGCTGGATCTTCTCGGCCAGCTTCTCGCCCATGCGCAGGCGCGCCTTGTACACCGACACGCCATCCATCAGCGAATCCGGACGGGCCAGGTAGACGTGCTCGAAGATGCACGGCGAGTACTGCGGGTTCGACGCGCACTGGCGGGTATGCAGCTTGCCGTCTTCTGTGATGTACACCGCCTCGCCTGGGGCCAGGTCGCGGATCAGGCTGAAACCGAGCACGTCGAGGGCGACGCTCTCGGAGGCGATCATGTACTCCACGCCTTCGTCGGTGTGGCGCTGGCCGAAGACGATCGGGCGGATCGCATGGGGGTCGCGGAAGCCGACTACGCCGTAGCCGGTGATCATCGCCACCACGGCGTAGCCACCGCGGCAACGGGCATGCACGCCGGCGACGGCGGCGAACACGTCTTCCTCGGTGGGCTGCAGCTTGCCGCGCACCGCCAGTTCATGGGCAAACACGTTGAGCAGCACTTCCGAGTCGGAGTTGGTGTTCACATGACGCAGGTCGGACTCGTAGATCTCGCGCGACAGCTGCTCGACGTTGGTCAGGTTGCCGTTGTGCGCCAGGGTGATGCCGTACGGCGAGTTGACGTAGAACGGCTGCGCCTCGGCAGAGCTGGAGCTGCCGGCGGTGGGATAGCGCACGTGGCCGATGCCGACGTGGCCAACCAGGCGCTGCATGTGGCGTTGCTGGAAGACATCGCGCACCAGGCCGTTATCCTTGCGCAGGAACAGACGCCCGCCGTGGCTGGTGACGATGCCGGCAGCGTCCTGGCCGCGATGCTGGAGCACGGTAAGGGCGTCGTACAGGGACTGATTGACGTTGGACTTACCGACGATACCGACGATGCCGCACATGTGACGCAACCTCTGTGTAGTGAATCAGGTAGTTCCAGGCTCTTACGGCAGTTTAGGCTGCAAGAGACCCTCGTAGGACGGAAGCTCGGGCGTCTGCGTGATGCCGCTGGCGAGCCACTGGCTGGTCAGACTCAGAATCAGATTCTTCGACCAATCCGCCACCATCAGAAAATGCGGCATCAGGGTCGACTGCTGCCACCATTCATCCTGTTGTACCGGGGCCAGGCTGACCAGGCCCACCAGTACCACCACCAGCAAGGCCCCGCGCGCCGCGCCGAAGACCATGCCGAGAAAACGATCGGTGCCTGACAGGCCGGTCACCCGGATCAGCTCACCGATAAGGAAATTGATCAGCGCCCCGACCAGCAGGGTCACGATAAACAGAATGGCGCAGGCCGCGATGACGCGCATCGACGGCGTCTCGATGAAATCCGTCAGGTGCTGCGACAGGGCGCCACCGAACATCCAGGCGACCACACCGGCGATGATCCAGGTCAGCAGCGACAGGGCCTCCTTGAAGAAGCCGCGGCGCAGGCTGATCAAGCTGGAAATGGCGATGACGGCGATGATCGCCCAATCGACCCAAGTGAATGCCACGTTTCTGCCTACAGACGGGAAAGGCGGCGAATTCTAGCAGAGCGTGCCCGGCCGGGTAAGCCGGGGCCGCTATATGGCTCTGATAGAGGAAATCAGCCGTTTTCCGGCTGGAAGCGCACCACGAAACCCTTGAGGTTCTGCTGGCGATTGAGCAGATCGCGCAGGCGATCGGCCTCGGCGCGCTCGATGACCGGACCGACGAACACCCGGTTCATGCCGTCGAAGCTGCGGATATAGGCGTTGTAGCCACCGCTGCGCAGGGTCTGCTGCAGCTTCTCGGCACCCGCGCGGCTGGACAGGCTGGCCAATTGCACCGACCAGCTGACCGGCAGGTTATTGGCATCCAGGCCACTGGCCGGCTTCGTTGCCGCCTGAGTCGGTGCGGGCGTTTCAACAGGCGGCTGGGCCTGGGCCTGGGCTTGCGCCTGCGGCTCGGCAACGGGCTGGGTCGGCGCGGCAATCGGCTCGCTGGAAGTCTGCGGCACCGGCTCCACCGGCGGCACTTCGTCCTCGGCCACCGGCTCGGGCACAACCACCGGCTCCAGGGCGACATCCGGCATGCTCGGCCTGTCCGGCATCGCCGGCGCATCCACCGTCACCTGGCGCAACTCGTCCTCACGGGAAAACAGCATCGGCAGGAAGATCACCGCCAGCGCCACCAGCACCAGTGCGCCGACGATCCGCTGCTTGAGCCCCTTATCCAGCACTGCCATTGCCTGCCTCCGCCTGTTGGCCGAGCCACTCCAGGGCTTCGGCCACGCAATAGAAAGATCCGAACACGAGGATCTCGTCGTCCTCGCTCGCCTGGCCACACTGTACCAGCAATGCCTCAGCCACGCTGGCGCAGGCACGCACATCCGCGCCCAAGTTGAGCAACGCCGCCTCCAGCTCACCAGCCGGACGACTGCGCGGGCTAGCCAGTGGCGCTACCGCCCAGCCCTGCACTTCGAGCTGCAACGGCGCCAGCACGCCCTCCAGATCCTTGTCGGCGAGCAGACCGAACACGGCGAGACGCCGGCCTTTGAGGGGCCGCGCGGTTAGGCGCGTGGCCAGGTATTCGGCGGCATGCGGGTTATGACCGACGTCCAGCAGCAGCGTCAGCTCCCTGCCCTGCCAGTTCACGCGGCGCACATCCAGGCGGCCGGTCACGCGCGTACGCTGCAGCGCAGCGGCCAGCCTTTCCGGCTGCCAGGCCATGCCCAGCACCGCATAGGCCTGCAGAGCCAGGGCGGCGTTTTCCATGGGCAGATCCAGCAGAGGCAGGTCGTGCAGCTCCAGCACTCGGCCATCGGCGGTCAGGCCGCGCCAGTGCCAGGCGCCTTCGCTCACCGCCAGGTCGTAGTCGCGCCCGCGCAGGAACAGCGGACAATCCAGCTCGGCCACGCGCTGCAGCAATGGCAACGGCGGATCCAAGTCGCCGCAGAACGCCGGCTTGCCCTGGCGCAGGATGCCAGCCTTCTCGAAGGCCACCGACTCGCGGGTATCACCGAGCCAGTCGGCATGGTCCAGACCGATGCTGGTGACCAACGCCAGGTCGGCGTCGACCAGGTTGACCGCATCTAGCCGGCCACCGAGGCCGACTTCCAGCACCACGGCGTCCAGCGCTGCGCGCTCGAACAGCCAGAACGCCGCCAGGGTGCCCATCTCGAAATAGGTCAGGGAAATCTCGCCGCGCCCGGCTTCGACCGCCGCGAAGGCTTCGCACAGCTCGGCGTCGTCGGCATCACGCCCCTCGAGCTGAACCCGCTCGTTGTAGCGCAGCAGATGGGGCGAGCTGTAGACGCCGACCTTGAGCCCCTGCTCACGCAGCAGGGAGGCCAGAGAGGCGCAGGTGGAACCCTTGCCGTTGGTACCCGTGACGGTGATCACCAGAGGCGCCGGCTTGCCCAGGCCGAGCCGGCGAGCCACCTCACGACTGCGCTCCAGACCCATGTCGATGGCGCTGGGGTGCAATTGCTCCAGATAGCTCAGCCAGTCGGCGAGGGATCGGCTCATGCAGTGGCCGCGGGAGTCGGCAGATGCTGCAGTTGCGCCAGCAGGCGGGCCAGGCGCGGACGCAGATCGTTGCGGTGGATGATCATGTCGATGGCGCCATGCTCGAGTAGGAATTCGCTGCGCTGGAAGCCTTCCGGCAACTTCTCGCGCACGGTCTGCTCGATCACCCGCGGACCGGCGAAGCCGATCAGCGCACGCGGCTCGGCGACGATCACGTCACCGAGCATGGCCAGGCTGGCAGATACGCCGCCGTAGACAGGGTCGGTCAGCACGGAAATGAAGGGAATGCCCTCTTCGCGCAGGCGCGCCAGCACCGCACTGGTCTTGGCCATCTGCATCAGGGAGATCAGCGCCTCCTGCATGCGCGCGCCACCGGACGCGGCGAAGCACACCAACGGGCAGCGCTGCTCCAGCGCGGCGTTGGCGGCACGCACGAAGCGCTCGCCGACGACGGCGCCCATGGAGCCGCCCATGAAGCTGAACTCGAAGGCGCAGGCCACCACGGGCATACCCTGCAGTTTGCCGCTCATGGAAACCAGCGCGTCTTTCTCGCCGGTCTCCTTCTGGGCGCTGGCGATGCGGTCCTTGTACTTCTTGCTGTCACGGAATTTCAGGCGATCCACCGGCTCAAGCTCGGCACCCAGCTCCTCACGCCCTTCGGCGTCCAGGAACAAATCCAGGCGCGCGCGCGCGTCGATGCGCATGTGGTGGTTGCACTTGGGGCAGACGTCGAGGGTCTTTTCCAGTTCGGGGCGATAGAGCACGGCATCGCAGGATGGGCACTTGTGCCAGAGCCCTTCGGGCACCGAGCTCTTCTTGACCTCGGAACGCATGATCGAGGGGATCAGCTTTTCTCTCAACCAGTTGCTCATGCTTACTCTCCGTAGCTGTTCGGGGTCTTGGGCGACCCAGGCAAACTTTGATTCAGGCCGAAGGCGGCGGGTGCCGCACCCCGGCCAGGGCGCAATGGGTTATGGACGGCAGGCGCCTGCCCGCCGTCACATCAACCGCCACGCGCCGCGCGAATGAAAGCCGCGATCTTTTCCGCATCCTTGATGCCCTTGCTCGCCTCGACCCCGCCGCTGACATCCACCGCATAGGGACGCACCCTGGCCACCGCCGCTGCGACGTTATCCGCATGCAGGCCGCCAGCCAGAATCACCGGCTTGCTCAACCCCTCAGGCACCAGTGACCAGTCGAAAGCCTCGCCGGTTCCGCCGGGCACACCCTCGACGTAGGTATCCAGCAGAATGCCCTTGGCCCCTGGGTAACGATTCACCTGGGCAGCGATATCGTCGCCGGCCTTGACCCGCAGCGCCTTGATGTAGGGGCGATTGATGCTTTCGCACTGCTCGGGGGACTCGTCGCCGTGGAACTGCAGCAGGTCCAGCGGCACGCTGGCGAGAATCCGCTGCAGTTCATCGCACTCGATATCGACGAACAGGCCGACCGTGGTCACAAATGGCGGCAGTGCGGCGATGATCGCCCGCGCCTGCTCGATGCTGACGGCGCGCGGGCTCTTGGCATAGAACACCAGGCCTATGGCATCAGCCCCGGCCGCGGCTGCGGCCAGCGCATCCTCGACCCGGGTGATTCCGCAGATTTTGACGCGAACGGCTGTCAACGTGCCGGCACCTTCTGAGAAAGAAAAATCGATGGTAGCAAAGCTGCGAGGCAGTTTCAGCCGAAGCTTTGTGGCAACGAGGAGAGGAAGTGCGGCCCCAGGTAGCGCTGCGGCAGCTCGAACTCCTCGGGATACTCCACCTGCACCAGATAGAGGCCATAGGGATGAGCCGTCACGCCACCGGCGCGGCGATCACGCGAGGCCAGCGCATCGAGCACCCAGGAGGGCTCGCGCTCACCCGCACCGATGGTCATCAAGACCCCGGCGAAGTTGCGCACCATGTGGTGCAAAAAGGCGTTGGCGCGTACATCGATGATGATGAAGCGACCATGCTCGATCACCTCGAGGTGGTGCACCGTCTTCACCGGCGACTTGGCCTGGCACTGCACCGCGCGGAACGAGGTGAAATCATGCGTACCGACCAGATGGCGGGCCGCTTCGCGCATGCGCGCCACGTCCAGCGGACGGTAGTTCCAGGTGACTTCCTCGGCCATGTGCGCAGGCCGTATGTGGTCGTTGTAGATCACATAGCGGTAGCGCCGGGCACAGGCCTTGAAGCGGGAGTGGAAATGCGCCGGCATGACCTTGGCCCAGGTCACGCTGATGTCCGCAGGCAGGTTGGCGTTGGCCCCCATCACCCAGGCCTTGAGCGGGCGCTCGGCACGGGTGTCGAAATGCACCACCTGCCCGCTGGCATGCACACCCGCATCGGTGCGTCCCGCGCACATCAGGCCGATCGGCTCGGCGGCCACCTGCGACAGGGCCTTTTCCAGCGATTCCTGCACCGTGGGCACACCGCTGTCCTGGCGCTGCCAGCCACGGTAACGGGTGCCCTTGTACTCCACGCCAAGAGCGATTCTGGAAACGCCAGGGGCGGCCATTTCGGCCGCCCCTGTTGGTGTTGCTTCAAACATGGATCAGCTCAGTTTGGAGATCAGATCGCGAGCTTCCTGCTGCTGACCTTCGCTACCCTCGGCAATCACTTCGTCGAGGATGTCGCGGGCACCTTCACTGTCGCCCATGTCGATGTAGGCACGCGCCAGATCGAGCTTGGTGGCGGTCTCATCGGTACCCGAGAGGAAGTCGAAGTCGTCGTCCAAGTCCTGACCTGCTGCAGTAGAAGAAGCTTCCGGCAGAGCGGCGGGCAGCTCATCGGCCAGACCGCTGCTCAGCTGATCCAGCTCGGCGGAGACTTCATCCAGCTGGGCGGCGAAGCTGTCGTCGGCCGGAGTGCTGGGAGCCTCTTCGGCGAGGGAAAGATCGAAATCGGCCGGCATGTCCAGATCGACTTCGCCGGCTGCGGCGCCGGAGGTGATCGGCTCGTCATCCAGGCTCAGCATGAAGTCGTCGTCGGCAGCGGTGGCGCTCGGCTTGCTGTCGGCTTCCAGATCCAGGCTGAAATCGGCCAGATCGTCCCCCAGGGACAGGCTGTCGCTGGTGCTTTCGCCACCCAGGTCGAGATCGAAGTCCATATCGGCACTGGCGGTGCTCGCCGGTGCGGCCGGAGTGTCGAAGTCCAGACCGGAATCCAGGTCCAGATCGTCCAGAGTGGTCTCGGCGACCGGAGCAGCAGGTGCCGACGGCGCGTCGAGATTGACGTCCAGATCATCCAGGCTCAGGTCGAAGGAGTCGTCCAGGTCGGAGGCTGCGGCCGACTGCTGAGCAACCGGCTCGTCCAGGGTCAGGTCGTCCAGGCTGAACGCATCCAGATCGTCGGACGCGGCAGCCGCACCACCGGCAGCAAAGGCGGCAACGGCCATCGCCGGGTACTTGGCCTTCAGCTGATCGACGGCACCGGCAGAACCGCCGATCTCGCGCAGCTCCTGCTCCTGGCGGGAGAAACCATCGCGGTCGCCCAGCTCGGCATAGACTTCCATCAGCTTCAGGCGCAGATCGCTGCGGTGCGGCTCGTCGTTGATCGCGTTGTGCAGCAGCTCGGCGGCCTGGGTGAACTTGCCGTAGGCGATATAGATGTCGGCTTCGCCCAGGGCGTCGGCGGTCTGCGGCGCCACACGCTCTTCGGCCTGCTCGCGCACCACGGTCTCGCCGGAGGCGTCACCGAGGCCGGCGAAGCTGTCGTCCGGCAGATCCATGTCATTGGCGAAGGCGTCGTTATCGTCATCGGCGGCCAGGCTGTTCTGCAGCTCGGCCTCCTTCATGGCATTGCGGCGCGACAGCACCATCAGACCGACCAGCAGCACCAGCAGCGCACCGCCGCCGACGGCACCGAGCAGCATCGGGTTGGCCAGCAGCTGGTCAACCACGCCTTGCGGCTCGGGCTCCTTGACTACCGGAGCGGCGGGCTTGACGGCCTGGGCGGGCTTGGCCGGCTGAGCCGGCTTGGGAGCGACAGCCGGTTTGGCCGGCTGAGTGGCAGGCGCCTGGACCGCCGGCTTAGCCGGCTCGGTCTTTGGGGTGGCTTCCTCATAATTGAAGTCGGTAGTGGCTGGCTTCTCGACCGGAGGCACGGTCGCCGGCTTGGTCTCGGCGGTCGGTGCAGCCGGCTTCTCTAGCGGTTTCTCCGCAGGCTTGGCCGCGGTCGCCGGAGTGACCGGAGCTGCCGGAGCGACCGGCTGGGCCGGAGTCGCTGCAGCCTTGTTCTGCTGAGCCAGATCGGCCTGCAGTTTGGCCAGTTGGCTGTCTTTCAGTTCGAGCAGGCGCTGCGCCTTGTCCAGCTGGCTCTGCAGATCGGCCATGCGGCTCTGCAGCTCCGCGCTCTCGCGGCGGCTGGAGTCGAGGCTTTCCTTGGTCACGGCCAGTTGATCGTTGAGCGCCTTGCTGTCGCCCTTGCCCTTGTCGCTACCGGCGGTGGACTTGCCACTGTCGGCGGCAACCAGTTTCAGGCTGTCCTTGGCATCGGCCTTGGCCGGAGCGGCACCGGCGCTGTCGCGCTTGGTGGCATCCAGCTGGCGGGAGCTGCTGGCGGCGACGCTGCGGCCCTCGCGCCAGGCAGTGTTCTGCTCGCTGACCTGGGCGATGGCCTCGCTCTGGCTGCGGCTCTTGACCTGGGCGTCAGTCGGCAGACGCAGCACCTGACCGCTCTTCAGGCGGTTGATGTTGCCGTCGACGAAGGCACCCGGATTGAGATCCTGGATGGCCAGCATGGCCTGGTGAACGGAACCGCCCTGGCGGCTGCGCTGGGCGATTTCCCACAGGGTATCGCTGGAGGTGGTCTTGTACTGGTCGCCGTCGATCTTGGCGGTGGCCGGAGCAGTTGCAGGCTTCGCCGCCGGGGCGACCGGGGCAGCCGGACGGGCCGGGGCACTGGCAGACGGAGTGACCGGGCGCGGGGTCGGCGCAACGGTCTGCGGACGCGGCGCCGGAGCGGCGGCTACCGGCAGGCGCGGCGCGGCAGTCACTACCGGACTCGGCGAGTACATCGGCGGATCCAGCAGCAGGGTGTATTCGCGCAGCAGGCGGCCGTTCGGCCACAGCACTTCGACGAGGAAGTTGACGTAGGGCTCGCGCACCGGCTTGGTCGAGGTGATGCGAATCACGCTCTTGCCGTTGGGCTTGATGATCGGAGTGAACTTGAGATCGGTCAGGAAGTACTGACGATCAACACCCGCCTTGTTGAACTCTTCAGGCGAGGCGAGCGTCGGGATTACTTCGGTCTGCGCCAGATCGCGCACTTCGAGCAACTCGATCTCCGCCACCAGCGGTTGGCTCAGCGAGGACTGCAGGTCGATTTCCCCCAGTCCCAGTGCATGTGCCGTACCCGAGGTCAGCGCGGAAGCAGCCGCAATTGCCAGCACCAGTTTGCGAACCCGAACCATAGCGTAATCCCTTGTTTTATCTTTTTTTCTCGATGCACGAGAGGATTTGAAGTGCGCTGCCTGCGCCCGCTCGAAAGCGGCTCCCCGTCAGCGAACTACCAAAACAGTATTGCCAAGCTAGAATAATTCTTCAAATTTGGGGCTAAGTATCTTTTACAGATAGTGTTTTATCAACAACTCACCAATTTGCACAGCATTGAGCGCAGAGCCTTTTCGCACATTATCTGACGCAATCCACAAATTAAGCTCAGTTGGATCATCCAGACCAGAGCGCAGGCGCCCTACATAAAGTTCGTCCTGCCCCACCGCATCGCCGACCACGGTCGGATAATCGCCCTGTTCCACCAGCTCGATCCCGGCTTGCTGCTCCAGCAGCGCAGCGACTGCGGCCACGTCCACCGGCTCTGCGGTTTCCAGGCAAACGGCCAGGCTGTCGCCGAAGAACACCGGCGCCACGCAGCAGGTAACGGCCACTTTCAGCCCGTCGATCGCCAGCACCTGCTTCAACTCGTCGGCCATTCTGCGCTCCAGTCGCGCATGACCGCCCTCTTCCACTTCGCCAGCCTGCGCCAGCACATTGAACGCCACCTGGCGACCAAACACCTGCGGTTCCAGCGGACGCATGTTGAGCAGCTCGGTAGTCTGCCGGGCCAGTTCGCTGACGCCGGAACGGCCGATGGTGGAAACGGACAACACCGCGCTCACCACGATCTTGCGCAGACTGAGTTGGCTACGCAGCGGCGCCAGCACGGCAGCCAGGGCGGTGGTGGCCGGCGCCGGGCTGGCCAGCAGATAGGGCGCGCTCGCGCCAGCCAACGCCTCGGCATTGGCTTCCGACACCACCGGCAGCGCCTGCGGCAGGCCGCCACTCAGGTCGATCACCGAGCAGCCGGCGGCGTGTGCCTTGGCGCCATACTGGCGGCTGATGTCTTCGCCCGCCGCGAAGAAGGCCAGCTGCACCTGGGCGAAATCGAAATCGGCCACCTCGCGCACCCGCAGGTTCTTGCCGCGGAAGGCCATGGCCTGCCCGACGGAATCGTTTCCGGCCAGCAGGTGCAGCCCGGCGACCGGGAACTCGCGCTCCTCCAGCAGCTGCACCAGGGTTTCACCCACGGTGCTGGTGGCGCCGATCACGGCGATAGCGAGGGACTTGGACATCGGAACACCTTGATACAGAGAAGCGAGTGGGCGGCACTCTACGCTGCGCCCGAAAGGCTGACCACAGAAACAAAAAAAGGCCGGTAATCACCGGCCTTTTTTGCTGACTGACTAACGAATCAGCGCTCCAGCAGAATCCGCAGCATACGGCGCAGTGGCTCGGCCGCGCCCCACAGCAGCTGATCGCCGACGGTGAAGGCACCGAGGTACTGCGAACCCATGTTGAGCTTGCGCAGGCGACCGACCGGTACGCTCAGGGTGCCGGTCACGGCGGTCGGGCCGAGGTCGCGAATGCTCGCCTCGCGGGTGTTCGGCACCAGCTTGACCCAGGGATTGTGCTGGCTGATCAGGCCTTCGATGTCGGCCATCGGCACGTCCTTGTTCAGCTTGATGGTCAGCGCCTGGCTGTGGCAGCGCATGGCGCCGATGCGCACGCACAGGCCGTCCACCGGAATCGGGCTCTTGATCCGACCGAGGATCTTGTTGGTCTCGGCCTGGCCCTTCCACTCTTCGCGGCTCTGACCGTTGGGCAGTTCCTTGTCGATATAGGGGATCAGGCTGCCGGCCAGCGGCACGCCGAAGTTGTCCACCGGGAAGGACTCGCCGCGCATGGCCTCGGCGACCTTGCGGTCGATGTCGAGGATGGCGCTGGCTGGATCGGCCAGGTCATCGGCCACGGAGGCGTTGATCGCGCCCATCTGCTTGATCAGCTCGCGCATGTTCTGCGCGCCGGCGCCGGAGGCCGCCTGGTAGGTCATGGCACTCATCCATTCGACCAGACCGGCCTCGTACAAGCCGCCCAGGGCCATCAGCATCAGGCTGACGGTGCAGTTGCCGCCGATGTAGTTCTTGGTGCCGGCGTCCAGAGACTGGTCGATCACCTTGCGGTTGACCGGGTCCAGCACGATCACCGAGTCGTCGGCCATGCGCAGGCTGGAGGCCGCGTCGATCCAGTAGCCGTTCCAGCCGGCTTCGCGCAGCTTGGGGAAGACTTCGCTGGTGTAGTCGCCGCCCTGGCAGGTCAGGATCACGTCGAGGCTCTTCAGCTCGTCGATGCTGTAGGCATCCTTCAGCGGGGCGACGTCCTTGCCAATCGCCGGGCCTTGGCCGCCGACATTGGAGGTGGTGAAGAACACCGGCTCGATCAGGTCGAAGTCACGCTCTTCCAGCATGCGCTGCATGAGCACGGAACCGACCATACCGCGCCAACCGATCAGACCTACACGTTTCATAACGACTCACACCTATATAAGCAGCCCGCCGGCAGGCGCCGGTGGGGCTGGAAAGATTACAGACTGCGCAGGGCCTCGACCACTGCATCACCCATGGCGGCGGTACCGACGCGGGTCTTGCCTTCGGACCAGATGTCGCCGGTGCGCAGGCCCTGATCCAGCACCTTGCTCACCGCCAGCTCGATGGCGTCGGCGGCAGCGGCCTGGTTGAAGGTGTAACGCAGCATCATCGACACCGAGAGGATGGTCGCCAGCGGGTTGGCGATGCCCTGGCCGGCGATGTCCGGCGCCGAGCCATGGCATGGCTCGTACATGCCCTTGTTGTTGGCGTCCAGCGAGGCGGACGGCAGCATGCCGATGGAACCGGTGAGCATGGAAGCCTCATCCGACAGGATGTCGCCGAACATGTTGTCGGTGACGATGACGTCGAACTGCTTGGGCGCGCGGACCAGCTGCATGGCGGCGTTGTCCACGTACATGTGGCTCAGCTCAACATCCGGATAGTCCTTGGCCACTTCTTCGACCACGGCGCGCCACAGCTGGCTGGAGGCCAGCACGTTGGCCTTGTCCACCGAGCACAGCTTCTTGCCGCGCACGCGGGCCATGTCGAAGCCGACGCGGGCGATGCGGCGGATCTCGCTCTCGCTGTACGGCAGGGTGTCGTAGGCCATGCGCTCGCCGTTTTCCAGCACCTTGCTCTCGCGCGGCTGACCGAAGTAGATGCCGCCGGTCAGCTCGCGAACGATGAGGATGTCCAGGCCCGACACCACTTCCGGCTTGAGGCTGGAGGCCTCGGCCAGTTGCGGGTAGAGGATGGCCGGACGCAGATTGCCGAACAGACCCAGCTGCGAACGGATCTTCAGCAGGCCGCGCTCCGGGCGGATGGCCGGATCGATCTTGTCCCACTTCGGCCCGCCGACGGCGCCGAGCAGTACGGCATCGGCCGCGCGGGCGCGATCCAGGGTCTCGTCGGCCAGCGGCACGCCGTACTTGTCCACGGCAGCGCCGCCCAGCTCGTCGAAGCTCAGCTCGAAGCCCAGGCTGTACTTGTCGTTGGCCAGGTTCAGCACCTTGACCGCTTCGGCCATGATTTCCGGGCCGATGCCGTCGCCGGGGAGAATCAGAATCTGCTTGCTCATGCTCAATCCTTAATCACTTGATCGCGCCGAACAGCCAGGGGCTGCTCTGCTGGTGTTTGCTTTCGAAGGCCTTGATCGCGTCCTGGTCCTGCAGAGTCAGGCCGATGTCGTCCAGGCCGTTGAGCAGGCAGTGCTTGCGGAAGGCGTCGACCTCGAAGGAGTACTGCTTGCCGTCCGGACGGGTCACGGTCTGCGCCGCCAGGTCCACGGTCAGCTGGTAGCCCTCGGTGGCCTCGGCCTGCTGGAACAGCTCGTCGACTTCGGCATCGGCGAGGATGATCGGCAGCAGGCCGTTCTTGAAGCTGTTGTTGAAGAAGATGTCGGCGTAGCTCGGTGCGATGATGGTGCGGAAGCCGTACTCTTCCAGCGCCCACGGTGCGTGCTCGCGGGAGGAGCCGCAGCCGAAGTTCTCGCGGGCCAGCAGCACGCTGGCGCCCTGGTAGCGCGGGAAGTTGAGGACGAAGTCCTGGTTCAGCGGGCGCTTGGAGTTGTCCTGGTTGGGCTGACCCACGTCCAGGTAGCGCCACTCGTCGAACAGGTTGGGGCCGAAGCCGCTGCGCTTGATCGACTTGAGGAACTGCTTGGGAATGATCTGATCGGTGTCGACGTTGGCGCGATCGAGCGGGCAGACCAGGCCGGTGTGTTGGGTAAAGGCTTTCATCGTCTAGCTCCTCAGGCCTGCATCAGTTCGCGCACATCGATAAAGCGACCGGTCACCGCGGCGGCGGCGGCCATGGCCGGGCTGACCAGGTGGGTACGCCCACCGGCGCCCTGGCGACCTTCGAAGTTGCGGTTGGAGGTCGATGCGCAATGCTCGCCGTTGCCCAGCTTGTCCGGGTTCATTGCCAGGCACATGGAGCAGCCCGGCTCACGCCATTCGAAACCGGCCTCGATAAAGATCTTGTCCAGGCCTTCCTGTTCGGCCTGCGCCTTGACCAGGCCGGAGCCCGGCACCACCAGCGCCTGCTTGACGGTGGCGGCGACCTTGCGGCCCTTGGCCACTTCGGCGGCGGCGCGCAGGTCTTCGATGCGCGAGTTGGTGCAGGAGCCGATGAACACGCGATCCAGCTGGATGTCGGTGATCGCCTGGTTGGCGGTCAGGCCCATGTACTTGAGGGCGCGGACGATGGAGTCGCGCTTGACCGGGTCGGCTTCGGCGGCCGGGTCCGGCACGTTCTGGTCGACGGCCAGGACCATCTCCGGCGAAGTGCCCCAGCTGACTTGCGGCTTGATGTCCTCGGCACGCAGCTCGACGATGGTGTCGAAGTGCGCGTCGGCATCCGACACCAGATCGCGCCACTGCGCCACGGCGGCATCCCAGTCGCTGCCCTTGGGCGCGAATGGACGGTTGCGCACGTAGTCGATGGTCTTCTCGTCCACCGCCACCATGCCCACGCGGGCACCGGCCTCGATCGACATGTTGCAGATGGTCATGCGGCCTTCCAGCGACAGGTCACGGATGGCGCTGCCGGCGAACTCCAGGGCATGGCCATTGCCGCCGGCGGTGCCGATCTTGCCGATCACGGCGAGGACGATGTCCTTGGCGGTGACGCCCAGCGGCAATTTGCCTTCGACGCGCACCTGCATGTTCTTCATCTTCTTGGCCACCAGGCACTGGGTGGCGAGCACATGCTCGACCTCGGAGGTGCCGATGCCATGGGCCAGGGCCCCGAAGGCGCCGTGGGTAGAGGTGTGCGAGTCGCCGCAGACCACGGTCATGCCCGGCAGGGTGGCGCCCTGCTCCGGGCCGACCACATGGACGATGCCCTGGCGCACGTCGTTCATCTTGAATTCGAGAATGCCGAAGTCATCGCAGTTCTCATCCAGCGTTTGTACCTGGATGCGCGACACTTCGTCGGCGATCGACTCCAGACCGCCCTGGCGCTCGGCCTTGGTGGTCGGCACGTTGTGGTCCGGGGTGGCGATATTGGCGTCGATGCGCCACGGCTGACGGCCGGCCAGGCGCAGGCCTTCGAAAGCCTGGGGCGAGGTCACTTCGTGGAGGATGTGGCGGTCGATGTAGATCAGCGACGAACCATCGTCGCGGCGCTTTACCTCGTGCATATCCCAGAGCTTGTCGTAGAGCGTCTTGCCGGCCATCTGCTATGTCCTCGATCAGGTCATGTGCGGTGCGAGGGCTTATAACCCTTCTGCTGATGTGGCGATCCTAGGGATTCGGCTCGAATAACTCCAATTCATATTTTTTATTCGAATCATTCCTGAGCGGAATGCGATGGGTTATAACCGGCGAAATTCCTCGCCGCCGGAGCAACCGTGGACCTGGCCAACCTCAATGCCTTTATCGCCATTGCCGAAACCGGCAGTTTTTCCGAGGCCGCCGAGCGCCTGCACCTGACCCAACCGGCGGTGAGCAAGCGCATCGCCGGCCTGGAGCAGCAACTCGATGTACGCCTGTTCGACCGCCTGGGCCGCGAGGTGAACCTGACCGAGGCCGGCCGCGCCCTGCTGCCGCGCGCCTACCAGATTCTCGGCGTACTGGACGACACGCGCCGCGCACTGACCAACCTCAACGGCGAGGTCAGCGGTCGCCTGACCCTGGCCACCAGCCACCATATCGGCCTGCACCGCCTGCCGCCGCTGCTGCGCGCCTTCACCCGCAGCTATCCCCAGGTGGCGCTGGATATCCAGTTCCTCGACTCGGAAGTGGCCTACGAGGAGATTCTCCACGGCCGCGCCGAACTGGCGGTGATCACCCTGGCGCCGGAGAGCCGCGAGCCGGTGCACGCGGTGCCGGTATGGGACGACCCGCTGGATTTCGTCGCCGCCCCCGAACATCCGCTGGCGCGCAACGGCGCGGTGACCCTGGCCGACGTGGCGCTGCACCCGGCGGTGTTCCCCGGCGGCAATACCTTCACCCACCATATCGTCAACAACCTGTTCGCCGCCCAGGGCCTGACGCCCAACATCGGCATGAGCACCAACTACCTGGAGACGATCAAGATGATGGTCTCCATCGGCCTGGCCTGGAGCGTGCTGCCGCGCACCATGCTCGACGAGCAGGTGGTGCGCCTGCCGCTGCCGGGCATCCAGCTGCAACGCCGGCTCGGCTACATCCTGCACAAGGAACGAACCCTATCCAACGCGGCCAAAGCCTTTATGGTTCTGCTCGACGAACAACGGCGCTTGCCTTGAGGCCGGAACAGCGGCTAACGTGACGACATAACGATAAGAAATACGCTTGCATGCCTCTAGCACGCCCCTTTCCACCAGGCGGCCATGCCGTGTCGAGCGCCGGACGAGAAACGCGATGTCCAAACCGAAGCTGCCGCCCTTCCCCTTTATCCCAGCCCTGGATCCCGCCGAGTTCGAGAAGACCTGGCAGGACGCCCCGCGCCTGCTCGCCGCGCTCAACGGCGCGCACCTGGGCGCCTGGTACTGGGACATCGAGAGCGGCAAGGTCAGCTGGTCGCGCGGCGCCCAGGCCCTGTTCGGCCTGGACCCCAAGCACCCGCTGGAGCAGCGGGTCGACTACATCGAACTGATCCCCGAGGAAGACCGCGCCAAGGTCCAGCGCCTGTTCCAGCAGGTCCTGGACGGCAAACCGATTCCGGATGCCCTGCGCCATCGCATCCGCTGGCCCGACGGCAGCCTACATTGGCTGGAAATCAGCGGCCGCCCGCAGCTGGACGCCAACGGGCGCAAGCGGGTATTCGGCGTGATCCGCGAGATCACCGAACAGCAGGAGCAGGAACAGGCCCTGCGCGACAGCCAGGAGCGTCTGACCCTGGCCCTGGAATCGGCCAACCTGGGTACCTGGGACTGGCACATCCCCAGCGACATGCTCTACGGCTCCGAGCGCGCCGCCAGCCTGCACGGCCTGCCCGCCGAGCCCTATCACGGCGAATTCATCGGCTTCTTCCAGCATGTACCCGAGGAAGACCGCAAGATCATGCGCAAGGCCTACCGCGACGCGGTCGACGGCGTGCAGCGCGAATACCAGGTGACCTATCGCACCCGTCTGGAAAGCGGCGAGATGCGTTTCCTGGAGAGCACCGCCAAACTCTACCGCGACAGCCAGGGCGCCCCTCTGCGCATGGCCGGCATCCTCATGGACATCACCGAGCGGGTGCAGCGCGAGCAGCGCCTGGCCGCGTCCGAGGAAAAGTTCGTCACCCTATTCCAGGCCAGCCCGGACCCGATCTGCGTCACCCGCATCCGCGACGGCGTGTTCATCGAGGTCAACCCCAGCTTCAGCCAGACCTTCGGCTGGCAGCCGCAGGAGATCGTTGGCCGCAGCGCACCGGAGCTGGGCTTCTGGGTCGACGAGAGCCTGCGCGCCCAGCTGTTCGCCAAGCTCAACCGCAGCCAGGGCCTGAGCAACGAGGAGGCGCGCTACCGCACCAAGGAAGGCCGCGAGCTGGCCTGCGTGATCTCAAGCCGCTTTATCCGCGTCGACCGCCAGCTGTGCATCACCACCACTTTTCGCGACATCACCGAGCGCCAGGCCGCCGAGGCCGCGCTCAAGGCCAGCCAGGAGAAGTTCGCCAAGGCGTTCCACTCCAGCCCCGACGCCATCACCATCACCGAGCGCGACAGCGGCCGCTATATCGAGGTCAACGAAGGCTTCTGCCGCCTCACCGGTTACCGCCCGGAGGAAGTCATCGGTCGCAGCTCCAAGGAGCTGAACGTCTGGGCCTATCCGGAAGAGCGTGCGCGCATGGTCGAGACCATCGTCAAGGAAGGCCGCGCCTACCATCTGGAGATGCACGGCCAGCACCGCGACGGCAGCATTCGCCTGGTAGAAGTCTCGGTGGAGCCGATCGAGCTGAACAACACGCCCTGCCTGCTGCTCAACGCCCGCGATATCAGCGAGTTGAAAGAGGCCCAGGCCCAGGTGCGGCACCTGGCCTACCACGACCCGCTGACCAACCTGCCCAACCGCGCCCTGCTGATGGATCGCCTGACCCAGCAGATCGCCCTGCTCAAGCGCCACAATCTGCATGGCGCCCTGCTGTTCCTCGACCTGGACCACTTCAAGCACATCAACGACTCGCTCGGCCATCCGGTCGGCGACGCCGTGCTGAAGATGGTCACGGCGCGCCTGGAAGCCAGCGTGCGCCTGGAGGACACGGTGGCGCGCCTGGGCGGCGACGAGTTCGTGGTGCTGATCTCCGGCCTGGAAGGCGCCCGCTCCGAGGTCACCCGCCAGGTCCGTCAGGTGGCAGAGAAGCTGCGCGGCCTGCTGGCCGAGCCGATGCTGCTGGACGGCCATCGCCTGCAGGTGACGCCGAGCATCGGCATCGCCCTGGTGCCGGACCACGGCGACAACCCCACCGACCTGCTCAAGCGTGCCGATATCGCCCTGTACCGGGCCAAGGACTCCGGCCGCAACACCATCCAGCTATTCCGCAAGGCCATGCAGGACGTCGCCAGCGAGCGCCTGCGCCTGGAAAGCGACCTGCGCATGGCCCTGGCCCGCGGCGAGTTCGAGCTGTACTTCCAACCCCAGGTGGACGCCCGCGACGGCAGCGTGATCGGCAGCGAAGCCCTGCTGCGCTGGAGCCACCCGACCCTCGGCCCGCAGTCGCCGGCGCAGTTCATCCAGGTACTGGAAGAGAGCGGGCTGATCCTCGAAGCCGGCGCCTGGGTGCTCAGCGAGGCCTGCCACGCCGGTGCGCGTCTGATGCGCGACGGCCTGGTGCGCCGCGAAGCCTTCCAGCTGTGCGTCAACATCAGCCCGCGGCAGTTCCGCCAGAACGATTTCGTCGAGCGCGTGGAGCGCTGCCTGGAACAGAGCCAGCTGCCCGCCAGCATGCTCAAGCTGGAGATCACCGAGGGCATCGTCATCCACAACCTGGACGACACCATTGCCAAGATGCACCGCCTGAAGAAGATCGGCATCAGCTTCGCCATGGACGACTTCGGCACCGGCTACAGCTCGCTGACCTACCTCAAGCGCCTGCCGGTGGACGTGCTGAAGATCGACCAGTCGTTCGTCCGCGACGCCACCCACGACCCCAACGATGCCGAGATCATCCGCGCCATCGTCGCCATGGCCCGCAGCCTCAACCTGGCGGTGATCGCCGAAGGCGTGGAACAACCCGAGCAGCTGGAATTCCTCCTGCAGCAGGGCTGCCACCAATACCAGGGCTACCTGTTCAGCAAGCCGGTGCCGCTGCTGGAGTTCCACGATCTGCTGCTAGCCAGCCGCCGCGCGGAGAATTGAAATGAAGAAGGGCACCCGCAGGTGCCCTTCTCTTTGCTCTACCGACCGATCAGCCTTCCAGCGCCGGCTGCTCGCCACCGATGGGGATGCGCTTGGGCTTTGCCTCTTCCGGCACGATGCGCACCAGGTCGATGTTGAGCAGGCCGTGGGCCAGTCCCGCCGCTTTGACCTCGATATGGTCGGCCAGGCGGAACGACAGCTTGAAGCCGCGCTGGGCGATGCCCTGGTGCAGGAAGCTGACGCTTTCGGCGGCGCGTTCACGCTTGCCACCGGTGACGGTCAGCACACCGCGCTCGACCTGCAGCTCGAGGTCGTCTTCACGGAAGCCGGCGGCCGCGACTACGATGCGGTACTGATCGTCGCCGTGCTTCTCAACGTTGTAGGGCGGGTAGGAACTGCCGTTCTCGCTGCTGCGCAGCGCCGACTCGAACAGATCGTTGAAACGGTCGAAACCGATGGACTGGCGGAACAGAGGGGCCAGGGAAAGTACGTTGCTCATGATGCGTCTCCTGAATAATCAGCAAGTGTTGTCTCATCGCAGGACCCGACTTCGGCATCCCGCAAGCCATAAATGGGAGCCCCGTTTTCGATTTCAAGGGGAGAATTTGTCATGCACAAAGTCATGCTGATCAGCGGTGCCAGCCGTGGTATTGGCGCCGCCACCGCACGCCTGGCGGCGCAGCGCGGCTACCACCTGCTGCTCAACTATCGCAGCCGGGCGGACGAGGCCACGGCGCTGGCCCGCGAGATCACCGCCCGGGGCGGCGTGGCGCATGCGGTGCAGGCCGATATCGCCGAGGAGGCGGACGTGCTGCGCCTGTTCGCCGAGCTGGACCAGCATTACGGGCGCCTGGATGCGCTGATCAACAACGCCGGCATACTGGAGCCGCAGATGCGCCTGGAGCAGATGGACGTGGCGCGCTGGCAGCGGGTGCTGGCCACCAACGTGATCGGCAGCTTCCTGTGTTGCCGCGAGGCAATCAAACGCATGTCCAGTCGGCATGGCGGCGACGGTGGCGCCATCGTCAACGTCTCGTCCATGGCCGCCCGCCTCGGCTCGCCCAACGAATACATCGACTACGCGGCGGCCAAAGGTGCGGTGGACAGCCTGACCATCGGCCTGGCCCGCGAGGTGGCCGGCGAAGGCATTCGCGTCAATGCCGTGCGCCCGGGCCTGATCGCCACCGACATCCACGCCTCCGGTGGCGAGCCGGGGCGTATCGAGCGATTGAAAGGCAGCGTGCCGCTGCAGCGCGGCGGCGAGGCTCTGGAAGTAGCGGAGGCGATTCTGTGGCTGGCGTCGGAGCAGTCGTCCTACTGCACCGGGAGCTTTATCGACGTCAGCGGCGGGCGTTAGGCGGTCTCTGCCAACCTCGCCTCGGGCGCGCCAAGCAGGCGGTCGATGCGCTCGCAGTCGTTCTCGCGGCGCACCTCGGCGAACAGCGCCACCGCTTCCGGGTAGCTGCGGGTGAGCATTGCCAGCCACTGCTTGAGGCGCCCCGGCGCATAGCGCGGCGCCAGCTTGCGCCGGGCCTGCAGCCAGAAGTTCTGCAGCAGCGGCAGCAGCTCGTCCCAGCTCATCGGCACGACTTCGGCGCCGGCGCGAGCGGCGGCGATCTGCCGGGCCAGGTCGGGGCGCGAGACCAGGCCACGACCGAGCATGATGTCTTCGGCACCGCTGACCTCGCGGCAACGCCGCCAGTCCTCGACTGCCCAGATCTCGCCATTGGCGTACACCGGCACGTCGACCACGTCCTGCACCCGCGCCACCCACTCCCAGTGGGCCGGCGGCTTGTAGCCGTCGACCTTGGTCCGCGCGTGCACCACCAGCTGCGCAGCGCCGCCCTCGGCCAGCGCCCGCGCGCAATCCAAGGCGCCATCCGGGCTGTCGAAGCCCAAGCGCATCTTGGCGGTTACCGGAATCTCCGCCGGCACCGCGCGGCGCACCTCGCGCAGGATGGCGTGCAGCAGTTCCGGCTCCTTGAGCAGCACGGCGCCGCCGCGCGACTTGTTCACCGTCTTGGCCGGGCAGCCGAAGTTGAGGTCTATCACCGGCGCGCCCAGGCTGCAGGCGAAGGCCGCATTGTCCGCCAGGCAGGCCGGATCGGAGCCGAGCAGCTGCACACGCATCGGCGTGCCGGCCCGGGTGCGCGCCCCGTCCGCCAGCTCGGGAGCCAGTTTGCGGTAGGCGCTCTCGGGCAGCAGGCGGTCGCAGACGCGAATGAACTCGGTGACGCACCAGTCGATGCCGCCGACTCGGGTCAGCACATCGCGCAGGATCTCGTCGACCAGCCCCTCCATGGGAGCCAGGGCGATTTGCATGGATTAGTCCGGGAAAACGGGGCGCACAGTTTAAGGCCGCGCTGGCAAGGCGCAAGATGGTCCACACTGCAGCAGACCAAAGGGAGAACCACCATGCTACTGCGCTCGCTCATCGCCTTGTGTCTGGCCTGCGGCCTGGCCCAGGCCGCCGAAACCCTGCCGCGCGGGGTCCAGGTCGTGCCGCCGGACCCCGCACCCGGCGGCCCGGGGCGACTGATCTTCAGTCGCGACAACAACGCGCCGAACGCCTGCGACGTGGAGCTGTACGTCAATCAGCAGGTAGTGGCGAAACTCGGGCCGGGCGAGCGCACCAGCCTGGATCTGCCCAGCGGCCAGCTCAGCGTGGCAGTGGCCATTTCCTCGGCAGGCTACTGCGGCGGGCGCGGGCCTGACTCTGAACAATCGGTGCTGCTCGGTTCGGGCGAGACCCGGCAATTTGCGATCATGGTCGAGCCAGGGCAAGTTTTCCTCGCCCCCTTGCTCAACTAGAGCTGCAGCGGATAGGGCTCCAGCAGCGCCTGGCCGTAGCCTTCGACGAACTCCGGCGGCATGCGCTTGGGCTTGCCGCTGGACAGCTCGATGCAGACAAAGGTGGTCTGCGCGCGCAGCAGGCTGCAGGCATCGGCCGGGCGCCACAGCTGGAAGCGCCGGGTCATCTTCAGCTTGTGGTCGGACTCGACGATCCAGGTGGCCATCTGCAGCTCCTCGCCCTCGTAGGCGCTGGCCAGATAGTCGATCTCATGCCGCAGCACGGCCATAGCCCGGTCCAGGCGGCGATACTCGGCCAGATCCAGGCCCAGGTGTTGCGAGTGGCGCCAGGCGCAGCGCTCCAGCCAGCTGACATACACGGCATTATTGGCGTGGCCCAGGCCGTCGATATCCTCGGCGGTGACTTGCAGATCGATCACGAACGGCTGCGGCAGATCCCAACTCACGACTTGACCTCCAGACTGGCAGCCAGGTCGCGGGCCTCGCTGGCCAGCTGGGTGATCTGATCCCAGGCGCGGGCGCGGATCAGGTTGTCCGGGGCGATCCAGGTGCCACCGACGCAGGCCACGTTGGGCAGACGCAGGAAGCTCAGCAGGTTGTCGGCGGTGATGCCGCCAGTCGGGCAGAAGCGAATGCCGGTGAACGGCCCCTTGAAGCTCTTGAGCATCTTCACGCTGGTGTTACCGTTGGCCGGGAACAGCTTGAGTGAGCGGTAGCCGTACTCCAGGGCCAGCAGCACTTCCGAGGGGGTCATCACCGCCGGCAGGTACGGCAGGCCGGAATCTTCCGCGGCGGCGGCCAGGCGTTCGGTGCAGCCAGGGCTGACAGTGAACTGGGCGCCGGCATCGCGGGCCTCCTGGAACTGCTCGGCATGGATCACCGTGCCGGCCCCCACCAGCAGATCCGGCAGCTCCTTGCGGATCGCCGACAGGGCATCCAGCGCGCGCGGCGTGCGCAGTGTCACCTCGAGCACGCTGACGCCGCCGGCGTGCAGCGCACGGGCCATGTCCACCGCCAGCTCGCACTCCTCGATCACCAGCACCGGCAGCACCGGGCGCGCCCGCTGCAGCACCGCTTCCATTGTCAGGCTCATGTCATTTCCCCCTCATCCAGATTCCGACACCGATCGGCATAGGCTGCTGTGACGGCGCCGAGCCGGACCGGAGCACAACTCCGGTCCGCCGAGATCATGGGAGGGAGTGTAACGTTTTAGAGCGGCCGGTAGCGGCTTGCGTTCCTTGCCGGCTCAGGATGCCAGCGCCGTTGCGCTGAATACCCGGCGCTCGGCGGCGGCATTCAGGCCGGCGTTGCCGAGCAGCTCCAGCACCGCCTCGATCAGCTGAGGATCGGCCAGCGACTTGCTATGGCCACCCGTCTCCAGGGCCAACAGCCGACTCTCCGCCCAGGCCGCATGAATGTTCTCCGCCTCGGCGAACGGCACCATCGGATCGTCCTTGGCATGCACCACCAGGCCGGGAAAATCCAGGCGATAGCGCGCCACGTCGAGCTGCGCTGCCGGCATCCCTGCGCTTTCCTCTACCATGCGTACGAAACGCGCCCGCGCCTGCTTGGGCAGGCCAACGAAATGGGCGAAACGGCGCAACGCGCCGAGGATGCGCGCCGGCGCGGCGATGGTTATCAGCGCCTCGGTACGCAGGCCCAGCTGGGTCGCCAGCAGCGCGCCGGCACCGCCCAGGGAATGACCGATCACCGCCTTCAGTGGCGGCAGCTCGCTGGAGGCCTCCAGCAGCGCACGGGCAAACAGCACCACGTTGGCCTCGTGGCCCGGGGAATGGCCATGGGCCGGGCCATCCAGCGCCACCACGCCGTAGCCGGCGCGCACCAGCGCGCGGATCAGCTCGGCAAACTGGGTCGGCCGGCCTTCCCAGCCGTGCAGCAGCAATACCGCAGGACCTCGCCCCCAGCGCAGGGCGGACAGGCCGAAGCGCAGGGTAATGCGCTCGGCATCGGCCAGCAGCGGCAGCTCCCAGTCGCGTGGCGGCAGATCGCGCGGCGTGAGGAAGGCCCGATGCATCTTGCTGGCCACCAGATCAGGGGCCAGGCGACCAACAGTGGCGTTGAAACCACGAATCCAGCTCATGCTGCTCATCTCGCTTCTCCTCACACAAAGGCCCGCAGGCGGGCACGTTTTTCAGATCACCGCCGATTTGGCGGCGCGCAGAACTCGGTCGGACAGCTCGCAATCGCCAAGGGCGCGAGCCAGCGCCAGGCCGCCGATCATCAGCGCCATGTCGGCCAGTGCCTTGTCGGCGTCCTCGGGACTGCCGGCCAGCTCGGCGACCATCAGCTTGGTATGCTCGACCAGCACGCGGCGAAATGGCTCCGGCAGGCGGCTGAGCTCGCCGAGGGAGCTGGGCAGCGGGCAGGAATCGACTTCGGCGTCGCGGTGCTTGCGCGACAGATAGAAGGCCGCGGCCAGTACGCGGCGGTCCTGGGCGGAGAGGCTGTCGTCGAGCTGCTTGAGCCGCTCCCGGCGACGCGCCAGCAACTGGGTGAAGGCCTCCAGCATCAGCGCGTCCTTGCTCTCGAAGTGGGCGTAGAAGCCACCGACCGTCAGTCCTGCGGCACCCATCACCTCGCCGACACTGGGCTCGATCGGGCCACGCTCGATCAGCGCGCTGGTAGCGGCATCGAGAATGCGCTCGCGGGTTCTGCTCTTCTTGTCGCTCATGGCAGCCTCCATAAGATTATGGATTTAATATTATGCATGTAATAAGAAACCGCAAGCAGGCATTGCGACCGCTCGTCGGTGACTTTCTAGGAGGCTGAAAAAACAAAAGGGCCATTCCGAAGAATGACCCTTGAAGTCCGCAAAACGCGGAAAGAAAGTGGCGTCCCCTAGGGGACTCGAACCCCTGTTACCGCCGTGAAAGGGCGGTGTCCTAGGCCACTAGACGAAGGGGACAGAACCTTCGAAGAACAAGGCCAGCACTCGGCTGGCCCTGTCAGTGATTTGGTGGAGCTAGACGGGATCGAACCGTCGACCTCTTGCATGCCATGCAAGCGCTCTCCCAGCTGAGCTATAGCCCCGGATTTTGCGTCTCTCGACGTGCAGTGCAAGCACTGCAAAAAGTGGCGTCCCCTAGGGGACTCGAACCCCTGTTACCGCCGTGAAAGGGCGGTGTCCTAGGCCACTAGACGAAGGGGACGAAACCTTCATTCACTCGAACGGCTGGAATTCGTTCGGTGGCAATTTGGTGGAGCTAGACGGGATCGAACCGTCGACCTCTTGCATGCCATGCAAGCGCTCTCCCAGCTGAGCTATAGCCCCGTCGCTTGGACGGGGCGCATATTAGGGGCGAGGCCATTGCCTGTCAACACACTTTTTCGTCGAAACCGAAAAAATTCAGAAGGCAGAACAATCACTTACCCGAGAAGCCGACGAGCCACCCTCCTCGTTCGAGGCGATGACCGGCAGCCCCTTCGCTCAGCCGCGGAAACCTTCAAGCAGCTTCTTCCACTCCTTGGTCTCGCCATTGCTGACGCCGCCGAGCAGCTCGATGGCCTGACGCAGGCGGAAGCGCGACAGGTCGGCACCAAGAATCTCCATGGCGTCCAGCACCGAGACCGAGCTGGCCTTGCCGGTGATGGCCGGGAAGATCAGCGGCATCAGGTCGCGCAGCTTGAGGCCGAGGCCCTCGCAGACGAACTGGATGCAGGCGGTGATTTTCTCCTTGTCCCACTGGCGCAACGCCTCCAACTCCCACAGCAGCAGCTGCAGGGACTGGCGTACCTGGTCGGGGCTGAGCTTCTTGTGCGCCAGCAGCGCAGGGTCCAGCTGCACGCCGCCGCTGAAGAAGAAGCTGGAGAGCGGCGCGATATCGCTGAAGGTCTCGACGCGCTGCTGCACATGCGGGGCGATCTGCATCAGGTACTGGGAGTTGAAGGCCCAGTCCCGCACGCGCTGGGCGAACTGCTCAACCGGCAGCTCGCGTAGCCACTGGCCATTGAGCCAGGACAGCTTCTCGATATCGAAGATCGGCCCGCCGAGGGAAATACGCGACAGATCGAAGTGCTCGATCATCTCGGCCAGCGAGAACTTCTCGCGCTCGTCCGGCATGGACCAGCCCATGCGCCCCAGGTAGTTGAGCAGCGCCTCAGGCATGAAGCCCATGCGCTCGTAGAAGGTGATGCAGGTGGGGTTCTTGCGCTTGGACAGCTTGCTCTTATCGGGATTTCTGAGCAGCGGCATATAGCAGAGCTTGGGCTGTTCCCAGCCGAAGTACTCGTACAACTTGATCAACTTTGGCGCCGACGGCAGCCACTCCTCGCCGCGCAAGACGTGGGTAATCTCCATCAGATGGTCGTCGACCACGTTGGCCAGGAAGTAGGTGGGCAGGCCGTCGGCCTTCATCAGCACCTGCATGTCCATGCGATCCCAGGGGATCTCCACATCGCCGCGCAGCATGTCCGGCACCACGCAGACGCCCTCGCTCGGCACCTTCATGCGCACCACGTGGGACTCACCGGCGGCGATGCGCTGCTGCGCGTCCGCCGGGGCGAGATGCATGCAGTGGCCGTCGTAGCGCGGGGTTTCCTTCTTCGCCATCTGCTCGGCACGCACCTGGTCCAGGCGCTCGGCGGAGCAGAAGCACGGGAAGGCGTGGCCCTTGCTGACCAGCTCATCCGAGTACTTCTTGTAGATGTGGCCGCGCTCGCTCTGCCGGTACGGGCCGTGCGGGCCGCCGACATCAGGGCCCTCGTTCCATTCGATACCCAGCCAGCGCAGGGCATCGAAGATCTGCTGTTCGGACTCGCGGGTCGAGCGCACCTGATCGGTGTCCTCGATACGCAGAATGAACTCGCCGCCATGCTGGCGGGCGAAACACAGGTTGAACAGGGCGATATAGGCAGTGCCGACGTGCGGGTCACCGGTGGGCGACGGCGCAATGCGGGTGCGGACTTTGGTCATGACAAGTCTCGGGAACGGGGAAGATGGATCAGGGGCGCGATGTTAGCAGGCCGGCCGCCACCGGCTCCAGCAGGCCGGCCTGCGGCAGGCTGGCCATGAGGAAGTCGAGGAAGGTCTTGACCTTCATCGCCTGGAAGCGCCGCGACGGATAGACCGCGTACAGCTCACCAATCGGCAACCGGGCATCGGGCAGCAGCTCCACCAGGCGCCCGCTGCGCAACGCCTCCTCGGAAATCATCACCGGCAGCCCGGAGATGCCGGCGCCGGCCAGCGCCGCCTCGCGCGCCAGGGTGATGTTGTTGCACGACAGCACCCGCTGGCACTGCACCTGCTCGCCGACCAGCGGCCAGTAGCGCGGCGAATCCTGCGGCAGGAGGATGGCGCGGTGCCCGGCCAGCTCGTGGATGCTCCGCGGCGCACCGTGCTGGGCCAAGTATTCGGGGCTGGCGCACAGGCGCCGCGGGCTCTCCAGCAGCTTACGCGCGATCAGCGTGGAATCGCGCGGCTGACCGACCTGGATGGCGATGTCGACGCCCTCCTCCAGCGGATCGACGTCGCGCGAGGTCAGCTCCACCTCGGCACTGATCTGCGGGTACTGGCGCATGAAGCGTCCGAGCACGCCGCCGAGGAACAGCTGGCCGAACTCGATGGGCGCAGTGATTCGCAGCAGGCCGGAAGGCTCCTGCTGCAGCTGCATCACGGCCTGCTCGGCCTCGGCGAAGTCGAGCATGATCTGCCGGCAGCGCTCGTAGTAGGCCTGGCCCACTTCGGTGAGGCGCAACTTGCGCGTGGTGCGGTTGAGCAGGCGCACGCCGAGGCGCTCCTCGAGCAGGGCGATGCGCCGGCTCACCGTGGATTTCTGCATGCCCAGGTTCTGCGCGGCCTGGGTGAAGCTGTGGCATTCCACCACGCGGGTGAAGATCAAGGCGTCATCGAGCCCCACGATTGTTCCCCAAAAGCAACAAAGTTTGCGAATTCTACCGGCTACAGCCTTGGCGGCAACACTGTTAGATTTGCTTACACTTACGCCCAGCCGTTCGAGCCTGCTCATGCCTGCCCAATTGCAACGCCGCCTGTCCGTCTTCGTCGCCCTGCTCGCCATCGTCGCCCTGGCCCTCTTCGGCCACTGGCTGCTGGTCGGGCGCTTCCACGAGAGCACCGACAATGCCTATGTGCAGGGCGAGATCACCCGCGTCTCCAGCCAGCTGGGTGCCCGCATCGAGCGGGTGCTGGTGGCCGACAACCAGCACGTGGAGAAAGGCCAACTGCTGCTGACCCTGGAAAGCGCCGACTTTCAGCTGGCCCTGGAGCGCGCCCGCGCAGCGTTGGCCACCCGCGAGGCGGAACTAACCCAGGCGCAGAGCCGCCTGGCCCAGCAGTCGAGCCTGATCGCCGCGAGCCAGGCCGATGTCGCCGCCGGCGAGGCCAACCTCAACCGCACCCAGATCGACCTGTCCCGCGCCCAGACCCTGCGCAAGCCCGGCTATGTCTCGGAAGAGCGGGTCACCACCCTCTCCGCCGACAGCCGCGTGGCGCGCTCGCAGCTGTCCAAGGCCGAGGCCGACCTCAGCGCCCAGCGCCAGCAGGTGGACGCGCTGAACGCCGACATCAAACGCCTGCAGGCGCAGATCGCCAACGCCAAGGCCGAGATCGCCCAGGCCGAACTGAACCTGACCCGCACCGAGATCCACGCACCGATCAGCGGCACCATCGGCCAGCGCTCCGCGCGCGAGGGCCAGGTGGTGCAGGCCGGCGCCTATCTGCTGTCGATCGTGCCGAGCGACGTCATCTGGGTGCAGGCCAACTTCAAGGAGACCCAGATCGGCAGGATGCAGGTCGGCCAGCGCGCCGAGCTGGTCTTCGATGCCTACCCCGACACGCCCATCGAAGGCCGCATCGACAGCCTGTTCGCCGCCTCCGGCGCGCAGTTCAGCCTGCTGCCGCCGGACAACGCCACCGGCAACTTCACCAAGGTGGTGCAGCGCATTCCGGTCAAGCTGACCTTCGCCGCGGACAATCCACTGCAGGGCAAGATCCGCCCGGGCATGTCCGTGGAAGTGAACGTGGACATCGCCAGCGACACCCAGCATGGCGGCTGACGAGCTGCTGCGCCCGGTCGGCGAACCGACCCGGCGCGACTGGATCGCGGTGATGAGCGCCATGCTCGGCGCGTTCATGGCGGTGCTGGATATCCAGATCACCAACTCCTCGCTGAAGGACATCCAGGGCGCGCTGTCGGCCACCCTGGAGGAAGGTTCGTGGATCTCCACCTCCTACCTGGTGGCCGAGATCGTCATGATTCCGCTCACCGCCTGGCTGGTGCAGCTGCTCTCGGCGCGGCGCCTGGCAGTGTGGGTGTCGCTGGGCTTCCTCGCCTCCTCGCTGCTGTGCTCCTTCGCCTGGAACCTGGAGAGCATGATCGTGTTCCGCGCCCTGCAGGGCTTCACCGGCGGCGCGCTGATCCCCCTGGCCTTCACCATGACCCTGATCAAGCTGCCCGAGCACCACCGGGCCAAGGGCATGGCGCTGTTCGCCATCACCGCCACCTTCGCGCCCTCCATCGGCCCGACCCTGGGTGGCTGGCTGACGGAAAACTGGGGCTGGGAATACATCTTCTATATCAACGTGCCGCCGGGCCTGCTGATGATTGCCGGCCTGATGTACGGCCTGGAGAAGAAGGCGCCGCACTGGGAGCTGCTGAAGAGCACCGACTATGCCGGCATCGTCACCCTGGGCCTGGGTCTGGGCTGCCTGCAGGTTTTTCTAGAGGAAGGCCATCGCAAGGACTGGCTGGAGTCGCAGCTGATCGTCGGCCTGGGCAGTGTGGCGGTGGTCAGCTTGATCCTGTTCGTGATCCTGCAGCTGTCGCGGGACAACCCGCTGATCAACCTGCGCATCCTGCGCGAACGCAATTTCGGCCTCACCAGCATCTCCAGCCTGGGCATGGGCCTGGGCCTGTACGGCTCGATCTACCTGCTGCCGCTGTACCTGGCGCAGATCCAGGGCTACAACGCCCTGCAGATCGGCGAGGTGATCATGTGGATGGGCCTGCCACAGCTGTTCATCATTCCGCTGGTGCCCCGACTGATGAAGGTGATCTCGCCGAAGTGGCTGTGCGCCGGGGGCTTCGCCCTGTTCGGCGCCTCCAGCTTCTTCTCCGGGGTGCTCAACCCGGATTTCGCTGGCGAGCAGTTCAACCATATCCAGCTGCTGCGCGCCCTCGGCCAGCCGATGATCATGGTCACCATCTCGCTGATCGCCACCGTCTATATCCAGCCGCAGGACGCCGGCTCGGCCTCCAGCCTGTTCAACATTCTGCGCAACCTGGGCGGCGCCATCGGCATCGCCCTGCTCGCCACCCTGCTCGACAGCCGCGCCAAGACCTACTTCGACTACCTGCGCGAGGCTCTGGTACCAGGCAATCCGCAGGTGGACGAGCGCCTGGCCCTGCTCACCGAGCAGCTCGGCAGCTCGCAGGCGGCCCTGGGCAAGCTCAGCGAGATCGCCCATCAGCAGGCCGCCATCATGGCCTACAATGACGCCTTCCACTTCGTCGGCCTGGCCCTGGCCATCAGCATGCTCGCCGTGTTGCTGACCCGCGCCCTGCCCGCCGGCGCCACCGGTGGCGCAGCTCACTGAGTTCGCCACCCGCAGGTTCCATTCATGTCCGCTTCACGTTATCGCTCGCTGCTGCTCGTCGGCGCCTTCTTCATCATCTATATCGGCTGGGGCACCACCTACCTGGCCAACCACTTCCTGCTGCGCGAACTGCCGCCCTTCATCATCGGCACCCTGCGTTTCAGCCTGGCCGGCGTGCTGGCGCTGCTCTGGGTCGCGCTGCAAGGCGGGCTGAAAGTACAGCGCAGCGACTGGGGCGCGGCGCTGATCGGCGGCCTGCTGCTGATCGCGGTCGGCCAGGGCGCGTTGATCTACGCCAACCAGCACCTGCCCACCGGCATGCTGGCCATGCTCTACACCACCCTGCCGCTGTGGAGCGTGGCCCTGGAGTGGTTGCTCGACGAACGCCCGCCGCTGTGGGTGCTGCTCGGCCTGGCCATCGCCAGTGGCGGCATCGTGCTGTTGATGGGCGGCGGCCTGGGCGAAGACGCCGGCCTGCTGCAGTGGTTCTCCGGCGCCCTGGTACTGCTGGCCACCCTGCTCTGGGCGGTCGGCGCCTGGTGGCTGCGCCAGCGCCCGCCGCTGCGCTCGCCCGCCACCGGTCTGGGCCTGCAGATGCTGGTCGGCGCGCTGGTGCTGGCCGGCTTCGGCCTCTGGCATGGCGACTGGCAGGTGCTGCAGCTGGGCCAGCTGAGCGGCTCAGGTTGGCTGTGGCTGGCCTACCTGGTGCTGCCGGTGAGCCTGGGCGTCTACCCGGCCTACTTCTGGCTGCTGCGTGAGGTGAAGCCGAGCCTGGTGTCGACCTTCGCCTTCGTCAATCCGGTGGTGGCCCTGCTGCTGGGCTACCTGATCCTCGGCGAGCGCCTCGACCTGTCCGCCGGCCTGGCCTGCGCGGCGGTGCTGGTCGGCGTATCGATGATCATCTTCGGCCGGCGCTGAGACCGCACGGAAGCGGCCCAGCCCCCCGATCAGACCTGCAGCAGTCGGTCACGCAGCTTCTGGATCTCGTCGCGCAGCTGCGCGGCGGCCTCGAACTCCAGGTCGCGGGCCAACTGGTACATCTTCTCTTCCAACTGACGGATGCGCTTGGTGATCTCGCTCGGCGAGCGCAGCTCGGCCTCGTAGCGGGCACTCTCCTCCGCCGCCTTGGCCGCGGCCTTGCGCTTGTTGCTGCGGGCGCCGGGCACCACGGCGCCTTCGAGAATGTCCTTGATGTCCTTGGTCACGCCTTTCGGCACGATACCGTTGGCCGCGTTGAAGGCCAGCTGCTTCTCGCGGCGCCGATCCGTCTCGCCGATCGCCCGCTGCATCGAGCCGGTCATGTTGTCGGCATAGAGAATCGCCCGGCCGTGCAGGTTGCGCGCGGCGCGGCCAATAGTCTGGATCAGCGAACGCTCGCTACGCAGGAAGCCTTCCTTGTCCGCATCGAGGATCGCCACCAGCGACACCTCGGGCATGTCCAGGCCCTCGCGCAACAGGTTGATGCCCACCAGCACATCGAAGGCGCCGGTACGCAGGTCGCGGATGATCTCCACCCGCTCCACCGTGTCGATGTCCGAGTGCAGGTAGCGCACCTTGACGTCGTGGTCGGCCAGGTAGTCGGTGAGGTCCTCGGCCATGCGCTTGGTCAGGGTGGTGACCAGCACGCGCTGCTCCACGGCCACGCGCTTGCGGATCTCCGAGAGCAGGTCGTCGACCTGGGTGCGCGCCGGGCGCACTTCCACTTCCGGGTCGACCAGGCCGGTGGGCCGCACCACCTGCTCGATCACCCGCCCGGCATGCTCGGCTTCGTAGTTGCCCGGCGTGGCAGAGACGAAGATGGTCTGCGGGCTGGCCGCCTCCCACTCCTCGAAGCGCATCGGCCGGTTATCCAGCGCCGACGGCAGGCGGAAGCCGTACTCCACCAGGGTTTCCTTGCGCGAACGATCGCCCTTGTACATGGCGCCGATCTGCGGAACGGTGACGTGGGACTCGTCGATCACCAGCAGCGACTCCGGCGGCAGGTAGTCGTACAGGGTAGGTGGCGGCTCGCCCGGGGCGCGGCCGGAGAGGTAGCGCGAGTAGTTCTCGATGCCGTTGCAGTAACCCAGCTCGAGGATCATCTCCAGGTCGAAGCGGGTGCGCTGCTCCAGGCGCTGGGCCTCGACCAGCTTGTTGTTGGTACGCAGGTAGTCCAGGCGCTCCTTCAGCTCGGCCTTGATGTTCTCCACCGCGCCGAGCAGGGTCTCGCGCGGGGTCACGTAGTGGCTCTTGGGATAGAAGGTGAAGCGCGGCAGCTTCTTGATCACCTCGCCGGTCAGCGGGTCGAAGGCCGACAGGCTCTCCACCTCATCGTCGAACAACTCGACGCGGATCGCTTCAAGGTCCGATTCGGCCGGGAACACGTCGATCACGTCGCCGCGCACGCGGAAGGTGGCGCGGGCGAAGTCCATGTCGTTGCGCGTGTACTGCAGATCGGCCAGGCGGCGCAGCAGCGCGCGCTGATCCATCTTGTCGCCACGGTCCACGTGGAGAACCATCCTCAGGTACTCCTCCGGGCTGCCCAGGCCGTAGATAGAGGAAACGGTGGCGACGACTATCGCATCCGGCCGCTCGATCAGCGCCTTGGTCGCCGACAGGCGCATCTGCTCGATGTGGTCGTTGATCGAGGAATCCTTCTCGATAAAGGTATCGGAGGCCGGCACATAGGCCTCCGGCTGGTAGTAGTCGTAGTAGGAAACGAAGTACTCGACCGAGTTGTTCGGGAAGAAACTCTTGAACTCGCCATACAGCTGGGCGGCCAGAGTCTTGTTCGGCGCCAGCACCAGGGTCGGGCGCTGCACCTTGGCAATCACGTTGGCGATGCTGAAGGTCTTGCCCGAGCCGGTAACACCCAGCAGGGTCTGGTGCGACAGGCCGGCCTCCAGGCCCTCGACCATCTGGCGGATGGCCTCCGGCTGGTCGCCGGCGGGCTTGAAGCGGGTGACGAGCTGAAACTCCGACATGGTCGACCTCACGATGCCACTGTGACGCGGCGCGACCGCGGGCGTCATAGCTTGTGAATGCGCGCTGGCGCTGTCGCCGCGCACAACCTGGGCCGCTATAATAGCGGCCCGTTCATGCAACCCCTAGCCCGTTTCCGTGCAGGGCGTTGCCGGTTCCCACCTTCTCCTCTCCGAGACCGCCGCAATCATGAGTCTGTTCTCCGCCGTCGAAATGGCGCCGCGCGACCCGATCCTGGGCCTGAATGAAGCCTTCAATGCCGATACCCGCAGCACCAAGGTCAACCTGGGTGTAGGCGTGTACTACAACGAGGAAGGCCGAATTCCGCTGTTGCGCGCCGTTGCCGAAGCCGAGAAGGCACGCATCGAGGCCCACGCACCGCGCGGCTACCTGCCGATCGAAGGCATCGCCGCCTACGACAGCGCCGTACAGAAACTGCTGTTCGGCGCAGACTCCGCCCTGCTGGCCGAAGGCCGCGTGGTCACCACCCAGGCCGTCGGCGGTACCGGCGCCCTGAAGACCGGCGCCGACTTCCTCAAGCGCCTGCTGCCGAACGCCGTGGTCGCCATCAGCGACCCGAGCTGGGAGAACCACCGAGCGCTGTTCGAGTCCGCCGGTTTCCCGGTGCAGAACTATCGCTACTACGACGCCGCCACCAACGGCGTGAACCGCGCCGGCCTGCTGGAAGACCTCAAGGCCCTGCCGGCCCGCTCCGTCGTGGTGCTGCACGCCTGCTGCCACAACCCGACTGGCGTCGACCTCTCTCTGGATGACTGGAAAGCGGTGCTAGAAGTTCTGCGCGAACGTGAGCACGTGCCCTTCCTCGACATCGCCTACCAGGGCTTTGGCGAAGGCATCGACCAGGACGCCTTCGCCGTGCGCCTGTTCGCCGAGTCCGGCCTGCTGTTCTTCGTCTCCAGCTCCTTCTCCAAGTCCTTCTCGCTGTACGGCGAGCGCGTCGGTGCGCTGTCCATCGTCACCGCCAGCAAGGAAGAAGCCGGCCGCGTGCTGTCGCAGGCCAAGCGCGTGATCCGCACCAACTACTCCAACCCGCCGACCCACGGGGCCACCGTGGTCGCCAGCGTGCTCAACAGCCCCGAGCTGCGCGCCCTGTGGGAGCAGGAACTGGGCGAGATGCGCCAGCGCATCCGTGACATGCGCCTGGCCATGGTCGAGCAACTGGCCGCGCAGGGCGCCAAGCGCGACTTCGCCTTCGTCGCCCGCCAGCGCGGCATGTTCTCCTACTCCGGCCTGACCGCCGAACAGGTGGAGCGCCTGCGCAGCGAATTCGGCATCTACGCCGTCAGCACCGGGCGCATCTGCGTTGCCGCACTGAACCGCAGCAATCTGGACGCCGTCACCAAGGCCATCGTCCAGGTACTCTGATGAAACCGGGAAGTCGCCCTGCGGGTGTTGACTTCCCCTTTTTAATCAGTAGGATACGCACCGCTGTTCCGCGATAGCTCAGTCGGTAGAGCAAATGACTGTTAATCATTGGGTCCCTGGTTCGAGTCCAGGTCGCGGAGCCAAATTCAAAAGCCCTAGGTGAAAGCCCGGGGCTTTTTTTATTGCCTGCCGGACTCTCACCAGGGACTGCGTCCCCGGTTATTCGGCCTGAGGCCTCACCCTTCGGGTCGCTGCTTGCGCGCGCTCGGCTGACGCCGTCGAATCCAGGTCGCGGAGCCAAATTCAAAAGCCCCAGGTGAAAACCTGGGGCTTTTTTATTGCCTACCTGATTCTTGTCAGGGATTCCGTCGAGCCCAGGCCACAATGCAGCACTCGCAAAGCCTGGGGTTTTTTCGTTACTCGATGGATTTCCCGAGCCCTGACCAGAAACCGTTGCTCCATATAAAAAAGAAGAAACCCCGCATCGGCGGGGCTTCTTCTTTCAGCAAAGGCGATGCGGTCAGAGACCATCGCGCTCCAAGTGATCGAAGTTCACCGCCTCGCCGGGCTTGGCACCCAGCTTGTCGCGGATGTCCTCGAACATCCGGTCGAACTCGTCGTGGCCACGCATGATCAGCGAGTGGTTGGTCGGCAGGCCGTGCTTGGCCGCCACCCGGGTGGCGACGCTGGCGAAGTTGAAGGCGGTATCGCGATGCAGCTCGAACTCGTCCTTGAAGGCCTTGCCGCCGATCTGTCCTTCCATGCGGAAATGGACCATCTGGCCCTCCTTGGGATCGCGACGCACTTCGTAGTAAAGGTCCACTGCAAATTCGGTCTGGCCAGGCAGACTGGCTCTATGTAGGTGCCCCGGCTCGAACATTTGTCGGCTCTCCTTGCTGGTCGGAAACTTGATTCTAGACCAGCCTAGCGAAGCGCAACGGCTCAAGATCAGTGCAACGATGCACCAGTCACGCGCTCCTGAATCAGTACCCAAGGTGACACTACCACGGCCCACAGATCCGGATCGCGATCGAGGTAATCCTGCGCGCGCGCCTCAGCGACCTTGGCCACCTGCCCCGCCTGCAGCCAGGCCGCGACCTTGGCGCTGTCGTCGTCGGCCACGGCCTGCGCGACTTCCACCAGGTTCAGGGTGGTATCCACCCACAGCAACTGGCCACGGGCAAAGAAGGGTTGCAGTTCCTGCCAGGAAATCTTGGCCGTTTCGCCAAGCAGCTTGGCATAGAGGGTGCTAGCTTGTTCTGTCATGACTTGCCCTGTGTAGAAAGCACACGGTTGTGGAAGCGGCGCCATGATAGCGCCAGCCCCTCACCAGGCAAGCCCGAACCCCGGCTCACACTGGCAGAAGGACCTTTCAGTCACCAAAAGACGCGCCGTTATTCTGTACGTTTATTTCAACCAAGCGACACCGCCCTTCACACCTCCACATGTGCGCTTTTCAAGCCGCAAAACAGAGTTCTACACTGTGCCGGTACAGTTGCCGGGGGGGTGTGACCGGGTACTTTTACCGGTCCTGCAGCTTTTGGCCGCATGGATTACAAAAACGATAAACACATAAGAGTGGAGCACTATGAAACAGGCTACCAAGCAAGTTACCAAGCTGTTCGCCGCTATGGCCCTGGCCGGCGCCGCCAGCTATTCGATGGCCGCTGACACCATCAAGATCGCTCTGGCCGGTCCGGTGACCGGTGCCGTCGCCCAGTACGGCGAAATGCAATTCATCGGTGCCGAGATGGCCATCGAGCAGATCAACAAGGCCGGCGGGGTGAACGGCGCGATGCTCGAAGGCGTGAAATACGACGACGCCTGCGATCCGAAACAAGCCGTTGCCGTAGCCAACAAGATCGTCAACGACGAAGTAAAATACGTCGTTGGCCACCTCTGCTCTAGCTCCACTCAGCCGGCGTCCGACATCTACGAAGACGAAGGCATCCTGATGATCACCGCGGCCTCCACCAGCCCGGACATCACCTCTCGCGGCTACCAGCTGGTATTCCGCACCATCGGCCTGGACAGCCTGCAAGGTCCGACCGCCGGTAACTTCATCGCCGACCACATCAAGCCGAAAGCCGTTGCCGTCGTTCACGACAAGCAGCAGTACGGCGAAGGCATCGCCACCGCGGTCAAGCAGACCCTGGAAGGCAAAGGCACCAAGGTTGCCCTGTTCGAAGGCATCAACGCCGGCGACAAGGACTTCTCCGCGCTGATCTCCAAGCTCAAGCAAGCCAACGTCGACTTCGTCTACTACGGCGGCTACCACCCGGAGCTGGGCCTGCTGCTGCGTCAGGCTTCCGAGAAGGGCCTGAAGGTCAAGTTCATGGGTCCGGAAGGCGTGGGTAACAAAGAAATCTCCGCCATCGCCGGCCCGGCTTCCGAAGGCCTGCTGGTCACTCTGCCGAAGTCCTTCGACCAGGATCCGAAGAACCAGGTACTGGTCGACGCCTTCAAGGCCAAGAACCAGGATCCGAGCGGCCCGTTCGTGTTCCCGGCCTACGCCGCCGTGCAGGTCATCGCCGAAGGCATCAAGAAAGCCGGCGAAAACGACACTGCCAAGGTTGCCGCCGCACTGCGCGCCAACACCTTCGAAACCCCGACCGGCACCCTGGGCTTCGACGACAAGGGTGACCTGAAGGACTTCAGCTTCGTGGTTTACGAGTGGCACCAGGACGGTACCAAAACCGAAGCCAAGTAAGCTTCCCGCCTGAACCCAGAGCCCACTGCGCAAGCAGTGGGCTTTGTTTTATTGAGTTTTCCGGCCATCCGTCGCGTCACAAGCGCCGCTTCACGGAACGCGCCGAGGAGTTAGGTAATGCCTGAGCTCTATCATTATCTGCAACAGCTGGTTAACGGTCTGACCGTTGGCAGCACCTACGCCCTGATCGCCATCGGCTACACCATGGTCTACGGCATCATCGGCATGATCAACTTCGCCCACGGCGAGGTGTACATGATTGGCTCGTACGTAGCCTTCATCGTCATCGCCGGGCTGACCATGCTGGGTCTCGATAGTCTCCCCCTGCTGATCATCGGCGCCTTCGCCGCCAGCATCATCGTCGCCAGTGCTTACGGTTACAGCATCGAACGGGTCGCCTATCGACCGCTGCGTGGCAGCAACCGCCTGATCCCGCTCATTTCCGCTATCGGCATGTCGATCTTCCTGCAGAACGAAGTACTGCTCGCGCAGGATTCGAAAGACAAGGCCATCCCCAACCTGATCCCCGGTAACTTGGTGTTCGGCGAGAGCACCATGAACGGTGTGGTGATCTCCTACATGCAGGTGCTGATCTTCGTCGTCACCATCGCGGTGATGTACGGCCTGACCATGTTCATCTCCAAGTCCCGCCTGGGCCGCGCATGCCGCGCCTGCGCCGAGGACATCAAGATGGCCAACCTGTTGGGCATCAACACCAACAACATCATCGCCCTGACCTTCGTCATCGGCGCCACCCTGGCCGCCGTGGCCGCGGTGCTGCTGGGCATGCAATACGGGGTGATCAATCCGCATATCGGCTTCCTCGCCGGCATCAAGGCGTTCACCGCCGCGGTGCTCGGTGGAATCGGCAGCATCCCGGGTGCCATGCTCGGCGGTCTGGTGCTCGGTGTGGCCGAAGCCTTCGGCGCCGACATCTTCGGTGACCAGTACAAGGACGTGGTGGCCTTCAGCCTCCTGGTGCTGGTACTGCTGTTCCGCCCGACCGGTATCCTCGGCCGCCCGGAGGTCGAGAAAGTATGATGACCAAGAACCTCAAGACCGCATTCTTCAGCGCCCTGCTGGTGCTGGCAGTGGCCTACCCGGTACTCGGCCTGAAACTGACCACCGTCGGCATCAAGCTGGAAGTGCACGGCGCCAGCCCGGCCGTGCTGTGGACCATTGCCGCCGTGGCGGTGTTCATGTTCTTCTGGCAGCTATTCCGCGACCGTCTCTCCGCCGCCTGGGCTAGCGCGCCCAGCGTGCCGAAGCTGCCGGCCAGCGCCAGCAACTTCCTCACCCTGCCCTCCACCCAGCGCTGGATCATCCTCGGCCTGGTCGTGGTCGCCCTGGCCTGGCCGTTCTTCGGCAGCCGCGGCGCCGTCGACATCGCCACCCTGATCCTGATCTACGTGATGCTCGGCCTCGGCCTGAACATCGTGGTCGGCCTAGCCGGCCTGCTGGACCTGGGTTACGTCGGTTTCTACGCCGTGGGCGCCTACAGCTACGCGCTGCTGTCGCACTACTATGGCCTGGGCTTCTGGATCTGCCTGCCGATCGCCGGCCTGATGGCGGCGTTCTTCGGCTTCATCCTCGGCTTCCCGGTGCTACGTCTGCGCGGTGACTACCTGGCCATCGTCACCCTCGGTTTTGGCGAGATCATCCGCATCCTGCTGCGCAACATGACCGAGCTCACCGGCGGCCCCAACGGCATCAGCAACATCGACAAACCGACCCTGTTCGGCCTGTCGTTCGAGCGCCGTGCGGCCGAGGGCATGCAGACCTTCCACGAGTTCTTCGGCGTTGCCTACAACTCGATCAACAAGGTGATCTTCCTCTACCTGATCGCCCTGCTGCTGGTCCTGCTGACCCTGTTCGTGATCAACCGCCTGCTGCGCATGCCGATCGGCCGCGCCTGGGAAGCGCTGCGTGAAGACGAGATCGCCTGCCGCGCGCTGGGCATGAACCCCACCGTGATCAAGCTCTCCGCCTTCACCCTCGGCGCCTGCTTCGCCGGTTTCGCCGGCAGCTTCTTCGCCGCGCGCCAGGGCCTGGTGACGCCGGAGTCCTTCACCTTCATCGAGTCGGCGATCATCCTCGCCATCGTCGTGCTGGGTGGCATGGGCTCGCAGCTGGGCATCATCCTCGCCGCCGTGGTGATGATCCTCATGCCCGAGCTGATGCGTGAGTTCAGCGAGTACCGCATGTTGTTCTTCGGCGCCCTGATGGTGCTGATGATGATCTGGCGTCCGCAGGGCCTGCTGCCCATGCAACGCCCGCACCTGGAGTTGAAACCATGAGCCGCCCGATTCTTGAAGTCAGCGGGCTGACCATGCGCTTCGGCGGCCTGCTGGCCGTCAACAATGTCGCCCTGACCGTGCAACCCAAGCAGGTGGTCTCGATGATCGGCCCGAACGGCGCCGGCAAGACCACCGTGTTCAACTGCCTGACCGGCTTCTACCAGCCCACCGGTGGCGTGATCCTGCTCGACGACGAGCCGATCCAGCACCTGCCGGGCCACAAGATCGCCCACAAGGGCGTGGTGCGTACTTTCCAGAACGTTCGCCTGTTCAAGGAAATGACCGCGGTGGAGAACCTGCTGGTCGCCCAGCACCGCCACCTCAACACCAACTTCCTCGCCGGCCTGCTGAAGACCCCGAACTTCCGCCGCAGCGAGAAGGCGGCCATGGAGTACGCGGCGCACTGGCTGGAAGAAGTGAACCTCACCGACGTGGCCAACCGCCCGGCCGGCACTCTGGCCTACGGCCAGCAGCGCCGCCTGGAAATCGCCCGCTGCATGATGACGCGCCCGCGCATCCTCATGCTCGACGAGCCGGCCGCCGGCCTCAACCCCAAGGAAACCGAGGATCTCAAGCAGCTGATCGGCATGCTACGCAACGACCATGACGTGACCGTGCTGCTGATCGAGCACGACATGCACCTGGTCATGAGCATCTCCGACCACATCTATGTGATCAACCAGGGCACTCCCCTGGCCGACGGCACGCCGGAGCAGATCCGCAACAACCCGGACGTGATCAAAGCCTATCTGGGGGAGGCGTAAGCATGCTGAATTTCAACAACGTCTCCACCTTCTACGGCAAGATCCAGGCCCTGCACAATGTCAGCATCGATGTCGAGCAAGGCGAGATCGTCACCCTGATCGGTGCCAACGGCGCCGGCAAATCGACCCTGCTGATGACCTTGTGCGGCTCGCCGCGCGCGGCCAGCGGCAGCATCCGCTACATGGGTGAGGAACTGGTCGGCCAGGAATCCTGCGACATCATGCGCAAGAGCATCGCGGTAGTGCCGGAAGGCCGCCGCGTGTTCGCCCGCCTGACCGTCGAGGAGAACCTAGCCATGGGCGGCTTCTTCGGCAGCAAGGGCGACAACCAGGAGCAGCTGGACAAGGTCCTACAACTGTTCCCGCGCCTCAAGGAGCGCTTCGCGCAGCGCGCCGGCACCATGTCCGGCGGCGAACAGCAGATGCTCGCCATCGGCCGCGCGCTGATGAGCAAGCCCAAGCTGCTGCTGCTCGACGAGCCGTCTCTGGGCCTGGCACCGATCATCATCCAGCAGATCTTCGACATCATCGAACAGCTGCGTAAGGATGGTGTGACCGTGTTCCTGGTCGAGCAGAACGCCAACCAGGCGCTCAAGCTGGCCGACCGCGCCTACGTGCTGGAGAACGGACGCATCGTCATGCAAGGCACCGGTGCCGATCTGCTGGTCGATCCGAAAGTGCGAGACGCCTACCTCGGCGGCTGATGTCGATGGCTCGAATGAAACGGCCCCTCGTGGGCCGTTTTCATTTGTACCGACCGAAGGCCACACAGGAGGCGCGCGCCTCTATAGAATCGCCCCCTTTTTCCGCGCCCACCGCACCCGGTGGATTGCGGGAGCCGGCAGCCGCTCGATCGCGATGCCGCACCGCAGCCACGTTATCCACGTGGCGGTTGAACCACAGGAGCACCAAGCATGATCCACCGTCCCCTCCTGCAGCTGATCACGCGCACCAGCCTGGTCCTGCAGATCGCCATCGGCCTGATCGCCGGCATTCTCCTCGCCCTGCTCGCCCCGCAGGCCACCGATGAGGTCGGCTTCCTCGGCAGCCTGTTCATCTCCGCGCTCAAGGCCGTGGCACCGGTGCTGGTGTTCATCCTGGTGGCCTCGGCCATCGCCAACCACACGCCGGGCCAGCCCACTCACATCCGCCCGATCCTGGTGCTGTACCTGATCGGCACCCTGGCCGCCGCCATCGTCGCGGTGATTGCCAGCAGCCTGTGGCCATCCACCCTGGTGCTGAGCAGTGCCGCCTCCGGTTCGACCCCGCCCGGCGGCATCGGCGAGGTCCTCAAGTCGCTGGCCCTGAGCGCGGTGGACAACCCGATCAGCGCCCTGGCCAACGCCAACTTCATCGGCATCCTGAGCTGGGCCATCGGTATCGGCATCGCCATTCGCCACGGTAGCGACACCACTCGCGCGGTATTCGCCGACCTGGCCAGCGGCGTGTCGCTGATCGTCAAGGTAGTGATCCGCTTCGCCCCGCTCGGCGTGTTCGGCCTGGTCGCCACCACCTTCGCCGACGCCGGCCTCAAGGCCCTGGTCGGCTACGCCCAGCTGCTCGCCGTGCTGATCGGCTGCATGCTGTTCGTCGCCCTGGTGGTCAATCCGCTGATCGTCTTCAGCCAGATCCGCCGCAACCCCTACCCGCTGGTGTTCACCTGCCTGCGCGAGAGCGGCATCACCGCCTTCTTCACCCGCAGCTCGGCGGCCAACGTGCCGGTCAACCTGCAGCTGGCCGAACGCCTCGGCCTGCATGAGGACACCTACTCGGTGTCCATCCCGCTGGGCGCCACCATCAACATGGCCGGCGCGGCCATCACTATAAGCGTGCTGACCCTGGCCGCCACCCATACCCTGGGCATCGCCGTCGACATGCCCACCGCCATCCTGCTCTGCGTGGTCGCCGCGATCTGCGCCTGCGGCGCCTCCGGCGTGGCCGGCGGCTCGCTGCTGCTGATCCCGCTGGCCTGCAGCCTGTTCGGCATCCCCAGCGAAACCGCCCTGCAGGTGGTCGCCATCGGCTTCATCATCGGCATCCTGCAGGACAGCGCCGAAACCGCGCTGAACTCCTCCACCGACGTGCTGTTCACCGCCGCGGCCTGCATGGCACGCGACAAGGCCTGAGAACACCGCAACAAGAAGGCCGCCTCCGGGCGGCTTTACGCCCGCAGCACTTGCCCAACCGGCCGAGCGAATGAACAATCGCTGCCAACGAAAGGACGCCTCGGCGAGCTCACTCAAGGAACAGAGTCCATGGAAGGTAACTCCGTCACCAGCTGGTTCGGCGAGCACTTCACCGAACTGCATCCACTACTGCAGCGCCTTCATCGGGAAGGTGGCGAGCTGGCAGGCGAGGTAGAGGTGCGCTACGGCCAGGGCCTGGCCGGCCTGCTCGGCCGTCGCCTGGCAAACAAACTGGGGCTCGCGCCGCACAGGGCCCCGGCGAACAGCTGCTGATACTGCACGGCCGTCCAGACGGCTGGACAGCGCAACTACTCAACCTATGAACCAAGCGGAAAAGGGAGCCTTTCCATGGGTAAATTCGGCATCACATTACTTCTGACCATGCTCGCGGGCAGCGCCTACGCCGGCTGCGGCGAGGGCCGTGGCACCTGTTACTACTACAAGAAGGGCGAACTGAAGGGCCAGGGCGAATGCGCCGTGACCACCTGCGCGGCCACCGACCAGTACTTTCACAGCGAATGGGTCTGGGACAACGGCAATACCGTAAACATCACCCCGACCAAGGACAAGCTGGGCACGCTGGTAAACGACAAGCCGGGCTATGCGCTGCAGCTGCCGTTCAAGGACGAGGAAATGATCTGCTATGCGATCTCCGAAAACGACGAACTGGTGTGCAACGACTCCGGGATCTTCTAGTCGGCGTAGCACACCGGCGAGCTGGACGGTCCGCGCCGCTCCAGCTCTTCCTCGAGGAATTCGGCCAGCACCCGGGCGTTGTTGAGGCGCTCTTCGCGAGCGGCAAACAGCAGCGTCAGCGTACCGCGCTCCGCCATGGCCAGCAGGCCCTGCCAGTGCTCGGGATGGGCCGCCAGCTCGCCGCGGTAGAGCAGGCGAAACTCGTCGAACAGCGCGGGATCGTGACAGAAGCCCTTGCGCAGGGTGTCCGACGGCGCCACGTCCTTGGGCCAGGCGCTCAGGGCCAGGCTCTCCTTCTTGCAGCCGCGTGGCCACAGGCGGTCGACCAGCACCCGCTCGCCATCGGCGGCGTCGATCGGCTCGTACACACGCTTGCAGCGGATCATCGTTTACTCCACATCGTCCGGGTCGTCGTCCTGATCATCGTTGTCGGCGCTGATCGCCCCCAGGCAGATCAACTCGTGCGCGCCCTCAGCATCCTCGATATGCCAGGCATCCGGCGCGGCGCCCGGACGGGCGGCCGCCACGGCGGCGGCGCTGAAACGCCAGAGGCGACGGGTGCGGCCGTCCATGCACTCGACGCTCAGCTGGCCCTGTTCGTCCAGCTCGAACTGCCAGGCATGCAGGCCATCGATCAGCAGCATGTCGGCCTGCTCCAGTTCTTGCAGCAGGCTGGTGGTCTCGGTCATCTCGGTCTCCCGGTCGGCAAAGGCCACATGATACGTCAGGCGCTGCGCGGCAGTTCCAGGCTGGCCTGTAGCCCTCCGCTGTCGAGGTTGCGCAGGCGAATGCTGCCGGCATGCCGACGGGCGATGCTCTGCACGATCGCCAGCCCCAGCCCGGCGCCCTGGCCATTGCCGCGGCTGTAGAAGCGCTCGAAGACTCGCTCGATATCCTCGGCAGCAATGCCGGGTCCCTGATCCTCGACCTGCAGCAGCAGGCGCTGCGCGTCGGCACTCAGGCGCACCTGCAGCATGCCGCCCGCCGGCGAATGATTGACCGCGTTGGTCACCAGGTTCTGCAGGGCGATGCCCAGGCTGCCCGGGTCGGCATTGAGGCGGTAGTCACCCTCCCCGGCTTCCAGATCCAGCTCCAGGCCCTGCTTGAGTACCCAGGGGGTCAGCTCGGCCAGAGTCTCGCGCACCAGCGCCAGCACATCGACCTGCGCCAGCTCGCCGCGCTCCAGCGGCGGCTCCATGCGCGCCAGGGTGAGCAGCTGATTGACCACCCGGGTGGCGCGGTCGATGCCGCCGAGCAGGTAGCCCAGCGATTGCTGGCGCTCTTCCTCGTCGCGCGCCTGGGTGGCGTTCTGTACATGCACGCGCAGCACCGCCAGCGGCGTGCGCAACTCGTGGGCGGCATCGGCGATGAAGCGCCGCTCGCGCTCCAGCAATTGTTCGATCTGCCCCAGCAGGCGATTAAGTGCCGCCTGCATGGGCGCCAGCTCGCTGGGCAGCGGTTCGAGCTGCAGCGGCTCCAGCGAGTCGGCATGGCGGGCGCGAATCACCGCGGCCATGTTGCGCAGCGGCGCCAGTCCCCAGCCGATGGCCCACCACAACAGCGCGGCGAGCAGCAGGCTGCCGAGCAGGGTCGGGAACAGCGTATGGCGAACGATGCTGGTGACCAACTCGCGGCGCACGTCATCACGCTCGCCGGTCCAGATCAGCAGCCCGTGGGCGCTGTCGCGCAGCAGAAAGCCGCGCCATTTGTGCTCACCCAGGTCGAGCGTGGCAAAGCCCTCGGCCAGCGTCGGCCCGCTCAGCTGCGGAGCACCCGCGCTGTGCACCAGCAGGCGACCGGCAGCGTCCCAGACCTGGAACGCCAGCTTGCTCTCGTAGGGGTGGCCGGGCTTGCTGCGTTGCCCGGCCTGTGCCAGCGCCTCGTTGAAGGCCCGGTACAGGCCGGCGCGTTCTTCCTCGAGCACCGGGGTGCGCATCAATCCCTGCAGCAGACGGGCGCTGTGCGCCAGCTGGGCGTCGTAGATTTCCTCGACCTCGTGGGTGCTGTCGAAGTAGTTGAACAGAGTCATCGCCAGCGTGCCCAGCAGCATCAACCCCAGCACCAGGGCCAGGGTACGGCGGCGCATGGAGGTCATGACTGCTCCTCGACCAGGTAGCCGACGCCGCGCACGGTGCGGATCAGGCCGCTGAACAGCTTCTTGCGCAGGTGATGGATGTGCACCTCGAGGGTGTTGCTCTCGGCCTCCTCATCCCAGCCGTAGAGCAGCTGGGCCAGGCGCTCGCGGGTCAGCACCCTGCCCGGCTGCGACAGCAGTTCGTGCAGCAGCAGGTACTCCTTGGGCGTCATCGGCACCGGCTTGCCCTGGTAGCTGACCTGCTGGCTGGACGGGTCGAGGCTGACCCCGGCGTGTTCGATGCGCAGCTCGGCGCGCCCGGCACTGCGGCGCAATAGCGCGCGCAGGCGGGCCTTGAGCTCATCGAGGTCGAAGGGTTTGACCAGGTAATCGTCGGCGCCGGCATCCAGCCCGGCGATGCGATCCTCGGTGGCATCGCGCGCCGTCAGAATCAGCACCGGCAGCGCCGAGCCACTGCGGCGCAGCTCGCGCAGCACCTGCAGGCCGCTCATGCGCGGCAGGCCGAGGTCCAGCACCAGCAGGTCGAAGTCCTCGCTGAGCAGGGCGTGCAGCGCACTGGCGCCGTCCTGCAGCCAGTCCACCGTGTAGCCTTCCTGGCGCAACCCCAGGCGCAATCCCTCGCCCAGGGCCTTGTCGTCCTCGACCAGCAGCAAGCGCATCGCGCCTCCTCAGTTGAGTTTCCTGTTCACTTCCAGCAGCAACTGGTCGATCTCGCCCTTCCGGCCGCTGTCGGCCAACTCGCGTCCCGGCCGCGGCGCGGCCTGCTTGGCTTTCTCCAGCGCCGCCTTGGCCTCGGCATAATGCCCCTGGCGCAGCAGATGGTCACCCCAGAAATACAGGCTGTCGATCCCCTCGGGATTAACCTTGAGCGCCTGGCGCAGCAGCTGGTCGGCCTTGTCCTCGTCGCCGAAACCGATGGGCCAGCCCGGCACACGGTCATACAGCGTACCCAGACTGGTGTAGGCCGAGCCCTGCAACGCAGCCGGGTCGAGGGCGATGGCCTTCTCCAGGTAGGCCTTGGCGTCCTTGGCCTTGCCCAGCGCGCCCAGCCCGCCCTGGGCGCCAGCCCAGCTGCTGGTGACGATGCCATGCCAGACCCAGGCCTCGGCCGCCTGCGGTTGTTCGCGGGTGAAGGCGGCGCTGTCGGCCGCGAGTTTCTCCAGCGCGGCCTCACGCTGGGGCTCGGGCAGCTGGTACTGGATCTCGGCCCAGCGCGTCTGTACCGCATGCAGGCGGGCCTGGCCAGCCTCGTCCAGGGCCCAGGCGGGCAGGCTCAGTCCGGCCGCGAGCATCAGGGGCAGCAAGCGTTTCATGGGCGCATCTCCTTGTGAGTGAATTGACGAATCAGCGGCAGCTGCTTGCGCAGCGCCTTATCCACCAGGCCCGGCAGCAGGCCGTTGAGGCGGACGAAGAACTTTTCCGGCCAGCCCAGGTAGAGCTCGCTGTGGTCCAGCTCGATGGCGCGCAGTACTGCATCGGCGACGCTTTCAGGCGGGTCCATGGCCACCTTGAGGGCGCTGTTCAGGGCCACCACCTGCGCACTGTTCATCGGGGTGCGGGTGGCACGCGGCGCCACGTAGAGCACGCCGACACCGGTGTCGGCCATCTCCCGGCGCAACGCCTCGGAGAAACCGCGCAGGGCGAACTTGCTGGCGCAGTAGGTGGCATAGCCGGGGTAGCCGATGGAGCCGTAGATGGAGCCGACATTGACCAGCAGCGCCTGCCGCTGCTGACGCAGCAGCGGCAGCATGGCGCGGGTCAGCTGGACGGTGGCGACCAGGTTGATACCCAGCAGCTCGGCCACGGCCTGGTCATCCAGCTGCTCCAGCAGGGCGAAACGGTTAACCCCGGCCGCGTTGATCAGCAGGTTGACCCCGCCGAGGGCACGCGCGGCATCCACCACCGCCTGGCGGCCGCTGGCACTGCCGAGATCGGCCGCCACCACCCGTACCTGCTTCGGATAACGCCCGCGCAGCTCGCTCAGCGCCCCCTCCTGGCGGGTCACCGCGATCAGCTGCGCGCCGCCGGCACAGAGCTTTTCTGCCAGGGCCAGGCCGATACCGCCGCTGGCCCCGGTGAGCACCGCACGGCACTCAGGCAAGCGCATGCTGCACCTCGTTCTGCACCGTGCGCGGTAGGCCACGGAACATGTCGGCGTACAGGCGATAGACCACCTTGCTGACATGGATGACCGCCGCCTTGTCCTCGTCGCGCTCCAGGCGGTTCATCAGCTCGCGGAAATGCTGCATGTGGCCGATGTCCAGGGCGCCGTGCGAGGTCAGGTAGCTGAACGCCTGCGGCGGCAGGGCCAGGCGTTGCTGGATGGTGCCGGCGGCCTGGGTGGCCAGGGCGATGCTGGTGCCCTCGAGCACGTTGACCATGCCGAACAGGCCGACCGGGTTGCCACGGGCGATGGTGTCGTACAGATAGCTGACCATCAGCTCGATGGCCTGGCTCGGCTGGCCCAGGCGCACGGCCTCGGCGTCGCCACCGCAGGCGGCGATGTCGTTGAGGATCCACTGCTCATGGCCGTATTCCTCGTCGATGTACTCGCACACCGCCTTGCGCAGCCACTCCTGCGAGGACGGCAGGCGCGCGCCGCAGGCCATCATCAGCGGCACGGTGTGGCGCACGTGGTAGTAGGCCTGGGTCAGGAAGGCGACGTAGCCTTCCAGGCCGACCTGGCCAGCCAGCGCATCGCGGATCACCGGTACGGCGTAAAGCGCTTCGCGTTCCTCGCAGGTGGCTTCCTGCAGTTGGTCGAAGAAATTCATGGGAATACCTCAGGCGTTGACGGGTTCGGAAAAGTGTTCGCGGTAGCGCGCCAGGATGGCGTCGCGTTTAGGTCGGCCATTGGCCGTGAGCAAACCGTTGGCGGGGCTGAACGGTGTATCCAGGCGCACCCAGCGCCCGACTCGGGCGTAATCCGGCAGGCCGCCGTTGGCTTTCTGTACGGCGGCCTCGATGGCCGCATCGGCGCAGTTCGGGTCCAGCGGCCAGAGCAGCGCGACATTGCTCGGCAGGCTCTCGCCATAGACGAAGGCCTGCATCAGCACGCCGCCCTGGGTCAGCTCGGCCTCGACCCACTCGGGGTTGACGTTGCGGCCGAAGCTGGTGACGAACTGGTGCTTCTTGCGCCCGCGCAGGCTCAGGTAGCCGTCGGCATCGAACTCGCCGATATCGCCGGTAGGCCACCACTGCCCTGCGAAGGGCGTGTCCCCCAGGTAGCCGAGCAGGGTCGAGCCGGCGACCAGCACTTCGCCATCCTCGGCCAGGCGCACCTGCACATGCGGCAGCGGCCGCCCGACCGTGCCGGGACGCTGGGCGCCGGGGCGATTGAGGCAGACCACGCTGGCGCACTCCGACAGGCCGTAGCCCTCGAACACCGGCAGGCCGACGCGCTGCGCACGCTCCAGCAGCTCCGGCGAGACCCGCGCGCCACCGACGGCGATAAAGCGAAAGCCGGCTGCCGGGACAAAGCCACGCTCCACCGCCACCACCAGACCGAACAGCAGCTGCGGCACCAGGATCAGGCTCTGGCAACCGTGCCGGACCATCTGCCCGAACAGCTTCGGCCACTCGACGGAGCCGGCGACGCTCATGCCCAGCTCCTGCTGGGTCGGCAGATGCAGGGTGGCGCCGGCGATCAGTGCGGCGTACAGACCGAGGTTTTCCAGCAGCACGGCCAGCGGCAGGACAGCCATGTAACGCTGCGGCGCGCACTCGCGGCTGACCAGCTCCAGCTCGGCGGCGACCCGCAGCATGGCCTCGGCACTCAGGCACACGCCCTTGGGCACGCCAGTGGTGCCGGAGGTGTAGGTGATCTTCGCCGTGCCGGCGGGCAGCGGCAGGCCGGCTGGCGCGCTGTCACGCTGCCAGAACTCACCGGCGACGGCGAAGCCCAGCGGTGCCAGTTCCTCGGCGAACGGCCCCTCGGCCAGTGCCAGGGTGGCACCGCTCTGCTCCAGGCAATGGGCGCGCTGGGCCGGACTGAAGAACGGCGGCAGGATCAGGCAGGCCACGCCGGCGCGCAGCGCCGCCAGGTCCCAGATCAGCGCCTCGCAGCCGTTGTTCAGGGCCAGGGCCAGCAGTGGCACCTGTAGGGCGCGCAACCGCGCCCCACGGATCTCCACCTCCCGCCACAGCTGGGCGTAATCGACCTGGCGCTGGCTGTCGCTCAGCGCCAGGGCGGTGGGACACTGGACGGCATGGTGCTGCAGCGCAGCGAACAGCGGATCAGGCTGCATGGGGCGCCTCCGCACAGGCCGAGTGCAGCCCCAGGCGCTGCGGGATGCCGCGTTCGCACAGCTGGCGATAGCCAAGCTGAATGCTGCCGGCGAACACCTGCGGGCGCTGCTCGTAGTACTGGCCCCAGTCATGACGCTGCTCGCCCAGCACGGTCGGATCGGCCGAGCACAGGCGCAGCGGCTCCAGACCGAGGCGATGGAAACTGTTGATCAGCGACGCGGCGCCGGTGAACACCACCCACTGCAGGCCGCGCCGGGCCAGCAGGTAGGTCATGATGACGATGATCATGCGTGCGCTGCCGGTGCTGACCGACGCCAGGTTACCGACTTCGACTATCTCGTCGCGCAACACCGGACGCTCCGCCAGGCGGGCGATGATCTGCTCGACCGGCGCGGCCAGGTACTGCTCGAGGAACAGCGGCTGCTCGACGGCCAGACGCGCGCCACACACGGCGCTCAGGTGCTGCCGGGCATCGTGCAGGCCGAACAGGTCGGGCATGAAGCTGCTGATCCGCGCCCCGTGCGCCTCATCGAAACGCTGGCGGATGAATTCCTCGAAGGCCTGGCGCTGCACGTTGCCGGCCCGCGCCAGCCACAGGCTGGTGCTGCGCTCGGACTCGCCGCCGAGCGGCAGCGGAAAACTGCTATTCCAATCGGAATGAGCCATGGCACTCCCCTCTCTGGTTTGCCTTGAGGGGGAGTATCGGTAGCGAGTCTTAATGAATCCTGAAGCTACCGGAAGACTTCAGGCGCCAGCCTCCAGGCGCGCCAGACGCTCCTCGAGGGCGGCCACCCGGGCCTCCAGCTCGGCGATGCGCGAGTCGTCCTGCGCGCCGCGCGCCGGTGCATCGGCCTGCCGCGCGGCCAGCAGGGCTTCCAGATCAGCCGCCTCGCCCAGCAGGTGCATGTAACGGTCCTCGCGCTGGCCGCTCTGGCGTGGCAGCAGGCAGGCCAGCTCGCGGCCGATCAAGCGCTCCAGCTGGTGCTGAACCTCGGCGCCGTCCTCGAACTGGTACAGGCGGTTGCTGCGGGTGAGCAGCTCGTTGATGGTCTGCGGCCCGCGCAGGAATAGCAGGCCGAGCAGCGCCTGCTGCGGCTTGACCAGCTCCAGCCCCTTGTCCACCCGATGCTCCCAACGGTCGGCGCGGCCACCCATCACCAGGCGGGTCAGGCCGCGCCCCTCGAGGGCGCGCAGGGCCTGGCCGACCTGGCCTTCGGTGAGGTTCATCAGCGGCTCGCGGCTGGTCTTCTGGTTGCAGGCCAGGACCAGGGAGTTGAGGGTCAGCGGGTAGGTTTCCGGGGTGGTGGCCTGCTTCTCGATCAGGCAGCCGAGGATGCGGACCTCGGTGGCGTTGAGCGGCTCGAAGCCTTCGGTGGCGCTGGACATGGGGCGATTCCGTGCGAGGTAGAAAAGGCCACTAGCCTGCCACGAGCGGCGCGCGCTGGGAACTCAGGCGCCCGGGTAGGCCTGCAGCTCTTCGTCGGTGGCGACCAGGGTTTCGCTGGCGGTCACCACCTGGTCGCGACCACGACTCTTGGCCTGATAGAGGGCCTGGTCGGCGGCGTTGAGCCATTGGGTGGCGTCCAGCTGGAACGGACTGTAGCCGGCCAGGCCGATGCTGAGGGTGATGCGCAGCTCGGGCGCCAGCGGGCTGCGCACCTCGGCCAGCTCCTGGCGCAGGCGCTCCATCACTTCGCCAGCCAGCACCGGTGGGGTGTTGGGCAGGATCACGCAGAACTCGTCGCCGCCGTAGCGCCCGGCCATGTCCTCCTGGCGCAGGCTCAGCACCAGCTTCTCGCTGAGCAGGCGCAGCACGCTGTCGCCGACCAGGTGGCCGTGCTGGTCGTTGATCCGCTTGAAGTGGTCCACGTCGATCAGCGCCACCGTGGCGCGCTGCTGGCCGCCGCGGCACTTGATGAACTCGCTCTGCAGCAGGTCCTGCCAGTAACCGTGGTTGAACAGGCGAGTCAGGCTGTCGGTGCGGCTGGCCGCGCGCAGCGCCTGCTTGTGCTCGGCCAGCTTTATGCTCAGGCGATAGCTGACCCAGCCCAGCGCCAGCGGATAGAGGATCAGCATCGGCAGGCAGGCATACAGCTGCGGCATGCTGGTATCGGGGTTGAATGCCGGGCCGAACAGCAGCAGGGCCAGGCCGGTGCCAGCCAACATGGCCAGGCTGCCCTTGAGGAAGAAGCGCGCGCCGCCGGCGGCGATGTTGTTCATCGCCATCATCGCCAGGATGGTCACGGTCGGCAGCACGTTGAACTGCATGGTCGCCGCCCAGAAGCCGCCGAACACCGAGTCGATCAGCAGGTTGCGCCGTTCGGCCTTATAGGGTGTGGCCGATAAACGTGCCAGCTGGTAGGCCAGGTGCGGCCAGAGGAAGCCGTTGAACACCAGCAGCGCCCACAGCCAGGGCGCCGGGCGCAGCGGCCAGAGCGCGAACGCCACACAGAAGAAGCCGATGCCCAGGCCGATGCCGCGGGGCAGGTAGATGCGCTTGGCGAATGACAGGCCAGAGCCCGTGCTTCTATCCATGGTCACACTCGGGGCGGTCTCGTCATGAGGATGGCCGCATCGCCGCGACTATACAAGCTTGCGGGATGTTTCCGACTTGAGCTGGCGGCCCGGGCTGGGTAAGTTTGCCGCACTCGCAAGGAGAGCCATCGATGACCCACGCCCGTTCGCTGCTGTTCGCCGCCCTGCTGCCGCTGTTTGCCGGTTGTCAGCTGTTCGAAGTGTACGACGCCACGCCCCCCACGCCGGTCCAGCGCCTGCAAGGCCAGCTGTTCCTGGAACAGGGCCAGCTGATTCTCCAGCCCTGCGGCGAAGAGCGCCGCATTGCCCTGATCAACGACGGCAGCAGCGACATCATGCGTGATGCGGGCGAGCTGCTGGCCGGCGGCAACGACAGCCTGTTCGTCGACCTGCGCGGCTGGCCGGTGGCGACCAAGCAGGCGGGCCTGGACGGCGAGCTGCGCCTGGACCAGGTCTACCGCCTGCAGGGCGAAGGCCCGGCCTGCAACGAGCCGGGCTTCGATCGCCTGCTGCTGCGCGCCAGCGGCCATGAGCCGGACTGGACCCTGGGTGTCGGCGAACAGGGCCTGGTGCTGCTGCGCCCGAGCCAGGAGCCGCTGGCCGTGCCCTACCTGGAAGAGCAGCTGCCCAACGGCAGCTTCAGCCTCAGCAGCGAGGCCAACGGCCAGCGCCTGGAACTGTGGCTGGCGCCGCAAAGCTGCGTGGACAGCATGAGCGGCGCGGTGCAGCACCTCAGTGCCGAGCTGCGCCTGAACGGCGAAGTGCAGCGCGGCTGCGCGTCCCTGGGTGGTGCGCGCAACCGCTGAGCCGACCGCGCCTCGCTTTCGTGAGGCCCCTGGGCCGCCTATGCTGAAGACGGACCCAGACAGTCGGAGACTGCCATGCTGCGTATTGCCCTGAACGGATACGGGCGCATCGGTCGCGCCCTGCTGCGCGCCTTGTTCGAACGCGGGCTGGAAAGCCAGCTGCACGTCGAGGCGATCAACGAGACCGGCGATTTCACCACCCTGGCCCATCTGACCCGCTTCGACTCCACCTTCGGCCGCTTCCTCGGCCAGGTGGACATCCATGAAGACGTGATGCAGGTGCGCGGCCAGTCGATCCGCCTGATCGGCCAGAAGGATTTCACCCAGCTGCCGTGGAAGCAGCTGGCGGTGGATGTGGTGGTGGACTGCACCGGCAAGGCTAAGAAACGCATTCTCGCCGAACAGCACCTGACCGCCGGCGCGCCGCGCGTGCTGCTCTCACACCCGCTGGAGACGGCCGACCTGACCGTGGTCTACGGGGTCAACCATCACCTGCTGGGCAACCAGCAGATCGTCTCCAACGCCTCTTGCACCACCAACTGCCTGGCGCCGCTGGCCCAGGTGCTGCACACCGCGGTGGGCATCAAGCAGGGCCTGATGACCACGGTGCACGCCTACACCAACGACCAGAACCTGCTCGACAAGACCCACAACGACCTCTATCGCGCCCGCGCCGCCGCGCTGTCGATGATCCCCACCGCCACCGGGGCGGCCAAGACCATCGGCCTGGTCATCCCCGAACTGGAGGGCCGCCTGGACGGCATGGCGGTGCGGGTACCGACCGCCAACGTGTCGCTGCTCGACCTGACCTTCACCAGCGAACACCCGACCAGCCGCGAGGCGGTCAACGACATCCTGCAGAAGGCCGCGCGCCAGCTGCCGCTGGGGGTGATGGAGTGCAACGACCTGCCGCTGGTGTCCGCCGACTTTAACGGCTACCCGGTGTCCTGCGTGGTCGACCTCAACCACACCCGGGTGCAGGACGGCAATCTGGTCAAGGTGCTGGCCTGGTACGACAACGAGTGGGCCTTCGCCAATCGCCTGCTGGACGTGCTGCAGGCCTGGCTCAAGCCGCTGGAGCCGAATCGCACGGTGCCGGTGCAGCCCGGCTAGTCGCCGGCCCGCAGATAGCACAGGGTGGTACGCCGCGAACCGGCGCCACGCCGCTGTGGGTCGGGGAAGGTCTCCACCTCGACGAAACCGGCCTTGCGCATCATGCCCGCCGAGCCGGCGTTCTCCTCGTGGCGCTCGATGTAGATATCGCGAATGCCCTGGGCAGTCAGGCCCTCTATCGCCTCGCCGAGCAAACGACTGCCCAGGCCGCGCCCGGCCAGTTCGCGGTGCACCACCGCCTCGCCGACATAGCCCATGGGCCGATCACGACGCTCTTTCGCCTGATAGCGCTCGAAGTTGCTGCTGGCCAGGAAGGTGACGAAGCCGGCCAGCGCACCACCCTCCTGTTCCGCCAGCACGGCCTGTACCGAGCCCTCGGCGATGCCCTGCAGGTGCGCCAGTACGGCCTCCTGCGGCAGGTAGTTCCAGGGATTGGGGCCGTGCTCGAAGATGAACACGGCCATGGCCGGGATGTCCTCGGGCCGCGCCGCGCGGCTGGTGAAGGTTTCGTTCACAGTCCGCTCCTGGGCAAATCCGGCAGGGCCGCGCCGCGCTCGACACAGGCCGCCACCGCCTCGATCAGCGGCGTCAGGTCGTAGCCCTGCTGCGTCAGCCAGGCATCGCAGTAGTAGCTGGTGGCGTAGCGCTCGCCGCCGTCGCAGAGGATGGTCACCACCGAACCGCTCTGGCCGGCCTCGACCATCTGCAGCGCCGCCAGCAGCGCACCGATCAGGTTGGTGCCGCTGGAAGCGCCGACGCGGCGGTTCAGGCGCTGCGCCAGGTAATGCATGGCGGCCAGGGACAGGGCATCCGGCACCTTGCACATGGCGTCCAACACCTGAGGCATGAACGACGGCTCGACCCGCGGCCGGCCGATGCCCTCGATGCGCGAGCCGCAGTCCAGGGTGAGGCTGCGATCGCCGCTGACGTAGCTGTCGAAGAACACCGAGCGTTCGGCGTCGGCGCACAGCACGCGGGTGGCGTACTGGCGGTAACGCACGTAGCGGCCCAGGGTGGCCAGGGTGCCGCCGGTGCCGGGGCTGGACACCAGCCAGGTCGGCTCGGGGAAACGCTCATGGCGCATCTGCTGGAAGATTGACTCGGCGATGTTGTTGTTCGCCCGCCAGTCGGTGGCGCGCTCGGCGTAGGTGAACTGGTCCATGAAGTGGCCGCCGGTCTCGCCGGCCAGGCGCACGGACTCGGCGTGGATGCGCGTGGGGTCGTCGACCAGGTGGGCCTGGCCGCCGTAGAAGGCGATCTGCGCCAGCTTCTCTCTGGCCGTGCTGGCCGGCACCACGGCGATGAAGGGCAACCCCAGCAGGCGGGCGAAGTAGGCCTCGGAGATGGCGGTGGAGCCGCTGGAGGCCTCGATCACCGGCGCACCGGGCTTGAGCCAGCCATTGCACAGCGCATAGAGGAACAGCGAGCGGGCCAGGCGGTGCTTGAGGCTGCCGGTGGGGTGACTGGACTCGTCCTTGAAGTACAGCTCGACGCCCGGCAAACCCGGCAGTGCCAGGGGAATCAGGTGGGTATCGGCGCTGCGCTGGAAGTCCGCCTCGATGATGCGCACCGCCTCGCGGGTCCACTGGCGTGTATCGGTCATGACGTGCTCCTCAATCCAGAATGCCGACGGGCGCTGGGGCGGCGCTGCGCCACTGGCTCAGCGCCACGCCGACGAACACCAGGGCCGCGGCGGCGTACTGGGCCGGTGTCAGGCTCTCGCCCAGCAGCAGCGCGGCGAAGATCAGGGTGAACACCGGCAGCAGGTTGGTGAAGCCGGACGCCTGACTGGCCGGCAGGCGGCTGACGCCGAAGTTGTACAGGCCGTAGGCGCCGACCGTCACCACCACGCCGAGGTAGATCACCGAACCGATGCCGAGCAGGCCGAACTGACTCGGCAGCGGCTCGGTGACCAGCGCCAGCGGCAGGAAGAACAGCGAACCGATGAACGCCTGCATGGCGGTGAGGATGAAGGGCGAGTAGCGCTCGGAGAGGAACTTCAGCAGCAGCGTGTAGCAAGTGGCGCAGAGCATGGCGACGAATTCGTAGAAGTTGCCCAGCAGCGGCGCCGGCGCATGGCTGTCCGCCTCGCTGGCCACGCTCAGCCAGATCGCCCCGATCACCGCCAGGAGAAAGCCGGCCCAGGTGCTTCTGGCCACGCGCTCATGCAGAAACAGGAACGCACCCATGGCCACCAGCAGTGGCAGCAACGCGGTGATCATACCGGCCTGGGTGGCGCTGGTGTGCTGCAGCGCCAGAGCCTCGAAGATAAAGTACAGGCAGGGCTCGCAGGCCGCCAGGGCCAGCAGGTAGCGCCAGTCGCCGGGGCGGTAGTCGAGGCGTCCACGCCAGCGCCAGGCCAGCAGGAACACCAGGCTGCCCAGGGCCATGCGGCCGAAGATCACCCACATCGGCGGCAGTTCGGCGAAGGCGAACTTGAGGGCGATGAAGGAGCTGCCCCACAGGGCCATGGCCAGCACCAGGCACGCCATCGCGAACAACCGTCCCTGCGGGGCCATCACCACTACCTCTGGGTCAAAAACTCAGTGTAGGTGGCGGGCCCAGAGGCGGACAGACACAGCGGCGAGGAGAAACTGTGTCGCCTTACTGCTCCCAGGGCTTGCCGCGTGTCCTTGGCTCCAGCGGCAGCTGCTGCAGCACCGCCGCCTTGGCCAGCATGTAGGCGCTGACCGGGGCGCTGATGAACAGGAACAGGCTGATCAGCAGCTCGTGAGAGCTCAGGGTGCGCTCGCCGGCGCTGAAGAAGATCAGCGAGGCCACCACCATCCCGCCGACACCCAGGGTGGTGGCCTTGGTCGGGCCGTGCAGGCGGGTGAAGAAGTCCGGCAGGCGATACAGGCCGATGGCACCGATCAGGACGAAGCCGCTGCCGAGCAGAAGCAGCGCGCAGATGAGGATTTCCAGCCACAGGCTCATTCGATGATGTCTCCGCGCAGCATGTACTTGGCCACCGCCACGGTGCTGACGAAGCCGAGCACGGCGATCAGCAGGGCGATCTCGAAGAACAGCTCGGTGCCCTTCCAGATGCCGTAGAGGATGATCAGGGCGATGGCGTTGATGTACAGGGTGTCCAGCGCCAGCACCCGATCCGGCAGACTGGGGCCCTTGATCAGGCGCGCGGCGGCCAGCAGCAAAGCCGCGGCGAGCATGGCCAGGCAGACCGGGATCACGTAGCCGAGCATGGGAATATCTCCTTCAGCGGCGCCTCGTAACGCTGCTTGATCTCGTCGATCATCGCCTGCGCATCCGGCACGTCGAGGCCATGCACCAACAGGTTGCGCCGATCCAGGCTGAGGTCGGCGGCCAGCGAGCCGGGGGTCAGCGACACCACGCTGACCAGCACGCTGATGGCCAGCTCGTTGTCCAGGTCGATCGGCACCTCGACGAAGGCCGGACGCAGCTCGCGCACGCGCCCCAGGGTCAGGCGCGCCACCTGGAAGTTGGCGACCAGGATGTCGCCCATCACCATCAGCAGGAAGCGCAGCAGCTTGAGCGGCTTCCAGTGCGGCGGGTGCTCCACCAGCAGGCGGTTGCAGGCCAGCGGGATCAGCACGGCCAGCACGCCGCCCAGCAGCCACTGGCCGAAGGCGAAAGTGTCCACCAGCAGCATCCAGGTCAGCAGCAGCAACAGGCTCTGCGCCGGGTGCGGCAGCAGTCGTTTCATGGCCGGACCTCCCCGATCAGCGCCCGGTACGGCGCAAGGTCGTGCAGTTGGGCACCGGCGGCGCGGCTGTAGTCCAGCAGCGGCGCAGCCAGGGCCACCAATCCCAGGCTGCTGGCAAGCAGCAGCACACAGGCCGCCAGGCGGCCGCGGTCCAGCTCGGCGCTGTCCAGGGTGCTGGTGCCGACCCGCCAGAACAGGGTACTGCCGGCGCGGCTGAAGGCCACCAGCGCGGCGAAGCCACCGAGCAGCACCACCGCCCACAGCGCTGCCGACGGTGCGGCCTGGAGCAACAGCAGCTTGCCGAGGAAACCGGACAGCGGCGGCAGGCCGATCACCGCCACGGCGCCGAAGAAAAACAGCGCGCCGAGCAGATGGGGATTCTCCAGCGCCGCACCCTGCACCAGTTCGCCACCATGCCTGCCGCGCTGGCGGACGATCAGGTCGGCGAGCAGGAACAGGCCGCCGGCCACCCAGGTGCTGTGCAGCAGGTAGAACAGCGCCGCCGCAATGGCCTCGGGCGTGCCGATGGCCACCGCCGCCAGCAGCGTGCCGGCGGACACCAGCACCAGGTAGGCCAGCAGCGTTTGCAGGTTGCGCGCGGCCAGGGCGCCCAGCGCACCAAACGCCAAGGTGGCCAGGGCCAGCGGCCATAGCCAGGGCTGGACCAGATTGGCCAGCTCGCCGCCACCGCTGCCGAATACCAGGGTGCAGACCCGCAGGATGGCGTAGATGCCGACCTTGGTCATGATCGCGAACAGTGCCGCCACCGGTGCACTGGCCGCGGCATAGGCACGCGGCAGCCAGAAGGACAGCGGCAACAGCGCCGCCTTGAGGGCGAACACCAGTATCAGCAGCAGGCCGGCGGCGGCCAGCAGCGGCACGCTGTCACCGCTGGCCGTGGCGACCCGCCGGGACAGGTCGGCCATGTTCAGGGTACCGCTGACCCCGTAGATCAGGCCCAGGGCGATGAGGAACAGCGCCGAGCCGACCAGATTGAGGATCACGTAGTGCAGCCCCGCCCTCACCCGCTCGGCGCTGCGGCCGTACAGTAGCAGCGCGTAGGAGGCGATCAACAGGACCTCGAAGAACACGAACAGGTTGAACAGGTCGCCGGTAAGGAAGGCGCCATTGATGCCCAGCAGCTGGAACTGCAGCAGGGCGTGGAAACGCGGGCCGCGGCGATCATCGCCACGCAGGGCGTAGAGCACCACGGCGCTGGCCAGCACGGCGACGGCCAGCAGCAACAGGGCGCTGAGCCGGTCGAGCAGCAGGACGATGCCGAACGGTGGCTGCCAGTCGCCCAGGGCATAGACGTGCAGGCGGCCATCGTCGGCCTGCAGCAGCAGGGCCACGGCCAGCGGCAACAGGGCCAGGGTGGCGAGCAGCGACAGGGTGCGCTTGAGGCGCTCCAGCGACGGCAGCACCAGCAGCAGCGCGCCGACCAGCAGGGGGATCAGGATCGGCAGGATGATCAAGTGATTCACGACGCCCGCTCCCGGTCCGACTGGCCGTCCGGCTTACCGTCCACATGGTCATTACCCAGGTTGGCCACGCCGCGCAGGGCCAGGACCACGACGAAGGCGGTCATGGCGAAGCCGATGACGATGGCGGTCAACACCAGCGCCTGGGGCAGCGGGTCGGCCGGGTTGCCGCCCTGCCCCAGCACCGCTACGTCGCCACTTAGGCGGCCCATGGAGAACAGGAACAGGTTGACCGCGTAGGACAGCAGGGTCAGGCCCAGCACCACGGCGAAGGTACGCGCGCGCAGCAGCAGGTACACGCCGCTGGCGGTGAGCAGGCCGAGGGTTGCGGCGAACAGCGCTTCCATCAGTGGATCTCCTTGCTCGCGGGTGGGGACAGGCTGAGCTTGCCCAGGTTGACCAGCACCATCTGGGTGGCGCCGACCACGGTGAGGTACACGCCGAGGTCGAACAGCATGGCGGTGGCCAGCTCGAACTCACCCACCAGCGGCAGCTCGAAGTGGCCGAAGGCGGACGTCAGGAAGGGCCGGCCGAACACCCAGCTGCCGAGCCCGGTAAGCGCGGCGATCAGCACGCCGGCGCCGGCCATGCGCTGGTAGTTCAGCGGCAGGCGCTGCTCGACCCAGACCACGCCGCTGGCGATGTACTGCAGGGCCAAGGCCACAGCGGTGATCAGCCCGGCGATGAAGCCGCCGCCCGGCAGGTTGTGGCCACGCAGGAAGATGAACACCGAGATCAGCAACGCCAGCGGCAGCAGCAGGCGCGACAGGGTCATCAGGATCAGCGGGTTCTTCGCCCAGGCCCAGCGCCGGCCCTGGGGATCGCAGGTCGGATGGGTCAGGCGCAGGCCGTCGAGCATGGCGAAGATACCGACGGCGGCGATGGCCAGCACGGTGATCTCGCCCAGGGTATCGAAGCCGCGGAAGTCCACCAGGATCACGTTGACCACGTTGGTGCCGCCACCGCCGCTGATGCTGTTGGCCAGGAAGAACTCGGCGATGCCGGTGTCGTAGGGGCGGGTCAGTACCGCGTAGGCCAGCACCGCCACCAGTGCGCCACAACCGCCGGCCAGCAGCAGGTCGCGCAGGATGCGCGGCAGCGAACTCTCGCCGGGCGTGCGCGACGGCAGGTAATAGAGCGCCAGCATCAGCAGGATGATGGTCACCACCTCCACCACCAGTTGGGTCTGCGCCAGGTCCGGTGCGGAGAAACGGGCGAAGGCCAGGGCCACCAGCATGCCGCCGACACCGAGGATCAGCAGCGCCACCAGGCGCTGGCGATGGAAGATCGCGGTGAGCAAGCCGCTGGCCGCCAGCACCAGCATGCCCAGGGCGGTGAAACCGTCGAGCGGGCTGAGGCCGCGCTCGCCGGTCAGCTGCGGCAGCGGCGCCAGGGCCACGCCGACCAGCACCAGGGCGCTGCCCAGCAGCAACGCCAGATAGCGTTGCAGCGAGCCGTTCTCCAGGCGCGAGGTGATCCAGCCGGCCAGGGCCACCAGGCGCTGGACCTGTTGCTCGAACACCTCTTTGGCATCCACCTCCGGCAGGCTTTCGTAGGCGCGGAACAGCGGCTTGCGCCCGACATAGACGAGGATGCCGCCGACCAGCGCCAGACAGCTCATCGCCAATGGCAGGTTGAAGCCGTGCCAGATCGCCAGGTCATAGGCCGGCAGCGCCCCGCCCAGGCTGGCCTGCGCCGCCACTGCCAGCAGCGGCGCCACCGTGTAGCCCGGCAGCATGCCCACCAGCAGGCAGAGGAACACCAGGATCTCCACCGGAATCTTCATGTAGCGCGGCGGTTCGTGAGGCGGGAACTTGGGCAGGTTGATCGGTTCGCCGTTGAAGAACACGTCGTGGATGAAGCGCAGCGAATAGGCCACCGAGAACACCGCGGCCAGGGTCGCCAGCGGCGGGATCAGCCAGTTGAAGTAGTTGCCCTGCAGCGCCTGTTGCAGGGTCTCGCCGAAGAACATTTCCTTGCTCAGGAAGCCGTTGAGCAGCGGCACCCCGGCCATCGCCGAGGACGCCACCATGGCCAGCACGGCGGTATGCGGCATGTACTTCCACATGCCGTTGATGCGGCGCATGTCGCGGCTGCCGGTCTCGTGGTCGATGATGCCGGCGGCCATGAACAGCGAGGCCTTGAAGGTGGCGTGGTTGATGATATGGAACACCGCGGCGACGTTGGACAGCTGCGAGTCCATGCCCAGCAGCAGCACGATCAGGCCCAGGTGGCTGATGGTCGAGTACGCCAGCAGGCCCTTCAGATCGTGCTGGAACAGCGCCATCACCGCGCCGAGCAGCAGGGTCGCCAGGCCGGTGAGGCCGACCAGGTAGAACCACAGATCCGAGCCGGCCAGCGCCGGATACAGACGTGCCAGCAGGAATACCCCGGCCTTGACCATGGTCGCCGAGTGCAGATAGGCCGACACCGGGGTGGGCGCCGCCATCGCGTGGGGCAGCCAGAAGTGGAAGGGGAACTGCGCCGACTTGGTGAAGGCGCCAAGCAACACCAGCACCAGTGCCACCGGGTAAAGGGCGTGGGCGTGGATCAGCTCGGCCGAGGCCAGCACCACGCTGAGCTCGAAGCTGCCGACAATATGGCCGATCAGCAGGATGCCGGCGAGCAGCGCCAGCCCTCCTCCCCCGGTCACCGCCAGGGCCATGCGTGCGCCCTTGCGGGCATCGCTGCGCTTGCTCCAGAAGCCGATCAGCAGGAACGACGACAGGCTGGTCAGCTCCCAGAAGGTCAGCATCAGCAGCAGGTTTTCCGACAGCACTACGCCGAGCATGGCGCCCATGAACAGCAGCAAGTAGCTGAAGAAGCGGCCGATGGCCTCGCGCTCGGACAGGTAGTAGCGGGCGTAGAGGATCACCAGCAGGCCGATGCCGAGGATCAGCAGGGCGAACAGGAAGGCCAGGCCATCCAGGCGCAGGGACAGGTTGAAACCGATCTGGCTCAACCAAGGTTGCGACACCAGCAACAGCTCGCCGGCGAATACCCGCGGTGCCAGCCACAGCAGGATGCCCAGGCCCAGCAGCGGCGCCACAGCGGTGGCCAGGCTGCACGCGAGGCGGCCATGACGCTCGAACAGGACGGGAAGGAAGGCGCCGAGAAACGGCAGTCCGACGATGAGCAGCAGCTCCATGAATCTCCCCTGTCCAGGCCCGGTCCGGCTGGCGGATCGGGCAAATCTACTCTGTTCCTCGCGCGGCCGGGCCTCTGTTTGCGAAGGGCGTGCCGCGATTATCCATAACTATCAGAACTAAGCCATGGATAAATTATTACATTATGCACAGAGCTTTCCGCTCAGCAGCGAGGATAGATCAGATAGTGGACAGCTTGAATCCAGCGCCGCTCATCCCTGCAGTGCAGTTTCCCAGCTGCGCACGGAGTCGGGCATGGCGTCGAAGCTGAACGCCAGGAAGGTCGCAGGCGCCAGGGTGCGGCCGGCCCTCTTGAACTTCATCTTCACCAGCACCTCCGCCGCCAGGTTGCCCCGCGCATGCAGCGCATGCTGGAAATACGCGCACCTGTCATCGGCATACAGCAGCCGAGTCTCCACGCTCACCCGGCTGAACAAGGCGATGGGACGCAGAAAGCGTACCTGCTGAGCCAGGTTGACGAAACCGGCACCGCCACGCAGCACGGCGAAGAAGCACCCGACCTTGAGCAGGTAGTCTAGCTGCGCGGTCTCGGCGTACTGCAGGTACTTGTCGCTCTTGAGCACGCGCACACCCGAGTCGAAGGGCGTGACCCAGAAGCGCGTTTCGACGGTATCGGTGGTCGCCCGGCTGGCGTAGCCGCACAGGCCGATAAAAAAGGCGATAAGATTTCGCAGCAGACCGGACATTGGCAGTTCCCTTTCAGCCCTGGAGCCCGGCAGATCAGGCTCCCAATGAGGGGAACATCAATACCGTCGCGTGCTTGCCCGCCGCAATCCCCGGGCATGGCGCTGATAAAGCGCAATAACTCCCGGTAATCGACGAGCTTCACTCATGGGTAGCCGCCGGTGTGGCCACGCCTCTGACCACCAGATACAACAGAGGGCCGATGGATACGAACACGAGCGTGAGCAGAAGATAGGGAGCGATGGCAGCGAACGGCTTATGCCGCGCCTGGTTGTCCCGGTACATCCAGACGCAGGCCAGCGTCGCGAGAATGTAGAGATCGATCACCACCTGGGCGGTATCCAGGCGGGACACGAGCTGCAGGCCGAACTGCAGAAGCGACTGGTCGGCCTGCAGCATGACGAAGGCCGTATAGGCCGAAAACGCGATCAGTACCGCCAGCGGCAGAGCGATCTTCTTCATGAGCCTTCCCTGGTCGAAGAAGTGGACAAAGAAAAGCCCGGCAAATGCCGGGCCCTGGGTAACGCTTAGTGTGCGACGCGGCTGGTGCCGTCGACGGTCATGATGCGCACACGCTCGCCGACGCGGAAGATCTCGTTCTCCTGCACCTGCTGCACGTAGGCGCGCAGGGTGCCGTCGTCTTCACGCACGGTGATTTCCACGCCCTGGGTGCGGGTCAGGCCTTCCTCGGTCATGGAACCGAGCAGACCGCCGGCCACGGCACCGATCACCGCCGCCACCACCGAGCCGCGGCCACCGCCGATGGCGCTGCCGCCTACGCCGCCCACCACCGCACCGGCACCTGCGCCGATCGGAGTCTTGGTGCCTTCGATCTTCACCGGGCGCAGCATCTCGATGGTGCCCAGGCGCACGGTCTGCACCTTGCGGGCCTCGTCGCGGCTGTAGCTGTCGCCGCTGAGGTTGGAGACACAGCCACCCAGCGCGAGGGTCAGGGCGACGAGGGAGGCAGTCAACAGCTTGGTATTACGCATGTGGTTCTCTCCATATGAGGCAGTGTCCATTAGACCGCGGCGCCAGGCGGCTGTCACCAGCCCGTCTGGCGCCAGGGTGCGACATCGGGTCAGATTTGCAGGCGTGGCGGGCTGGCGCAGGATGGCGATTCACCCTCGCGAGCCATGCCATGGACTATTTCATCGTTGCCATCGCCACCCTAGCCGGCCTGGTCTTCCATGGCTGGCTGTACCTGCGCATCCGCCGCTGGATGGACCGTGACCTGGCCCTGTCCATGGCCGCCGGCGACCCGGCCATGCAGAGCTACATGCTCGAGCGTCTCGCCGAGGCCGCTTCTCGAGGCGTACGCCGCGGACAACTGGAAGACTGGCTGCACCAGGCGGCGCGCGACTATCTGCAGCGCAATAACTAGCTACGCCTCGCCAGACGCCATATTCGCGCCAGGTCGCAGGCGCGCGCCTGCAACTCGACCTCGGCAGCGGCCATTGCCTGTTCCAGGCTCTGTGGCCCCGAGCTCAGGCTGAACGTCGCATCGATGCCCACCTCATACAGCGCCTGATAGCCCTCCCCCAGGCTACCTGCCAACGCGATCACCGGCACACCGGCGGCACGGGCGATACGCGCCACGCCGACCGGCGTCTTGCCGTGCAGGCTCTGCGCATCCAGGCGCCCCTCGCCGGTGATCAGCAGATCGGCGCCGTGCAGCGCCTCGGCCAGGCCGGACAACTCGGCCACCAGCTCGACACCGGGGCGAAAACCGGCGCGCAGAAAAGCCTTGGCGGCGAAGCCCAGGCCGCCGGCGGCGCCGACGCCGGGCAGCGTTCGATGATCCTCACCCAGTGTCGCCGCAACCACATCGGCGTAATGACTCAGGGCGGCGTCCAGCAATTCGACTTGCTGGAGACTGGCACCCTTCTGCGGGCCGAATACCCGGGACGCGCCGCGCGGGCCGCACAGCGGGTTGTCGACATCGGCGGCGATTTCTATCCGCACCTGCGCCAGACGCGGGTCCAGGCCACTGGCATCGATGCGCGCCAGCTGCGCCAGCGCCGCGCCACCGGGCGGCAACTCGCACCCGGCGGCGTCGAGGAAGCGCATGCCGAGGGCCTGCAACAAGCCGGCGCCACCGTCGTTGGTGGCGCTGCCGCCTAGACCGAGAATGATGCGTTGGGCGCCGGCGTCCAGCGCCGCGCGGATCAGCTCGCCGGTGCCCTGGCTGCTGGTGAGGGTGGCATCGCGGCGTTCGCTGGGCACCAGGTGCAGGCCGCTGGCCGCGGCCATCTCCAGCACCGCGGTGCCGTCGCCGAGCCAGCCCCAGGGAGCCGTTACCGGCTCGCCCAGCGGACCACGGACTATCTGCTCGCGGCGCTCGCCACCCACGGCGGCCAGGACCGCGTCGACCGTGCCCTCGCCGCCATCGGCCATGGGCCGCAGGAGGATCTCGGCGTTGGGAAAGACCTGGCGCCAGCCACGGGCGATGGCCGCCGCCACCTCGGGCGCGGAGAGGCTCTCCTTGAACGAGTCGGGGGCGATGACCAGCTTCATCGGCGGGTCAGGGTGCCAGGCGTTCGCGCAGCCAGGCGTCGTCCTGCAGGCGGTAGTTGAGGCGGTCGTGCAGGCGGCTGGAGCGGCCCTGCCAGAACTCGATGCGCTCGGGCAGCAGGCGATAGCCGCCCCAGTGCGGCGGGCAGTCCGGGGCGCGGTCGAGGAAGCGCTGCTCGGTGTCGGCGAGCAGTTGCTGCAGCTCGTCGCGGTCGCGGATCACCCGGCTCTGCGGCGAGGCCCATGCCCCCAGGCGGCTGCCCAGCGGGCGGACCTGGAAGTAGGCATCGGATTCGGCTGCCGAGACCTTCTCCACCCGTCCTTCGATGCGCACCTGGCGCTCCAGGCTCGGCCAGAAGAAGGTCATGGCGGCGAACGGACGCGCCGCCAGCTGCTCGCCCTTGGCGCTGTGGTAGTTGCTGAAGAAGGTGAAGCCACGCTCGTCGAGGCCCTTGAGCAGCAATACCCGGCAGTGCGGACGGCCTTCGCCGTCCACTGTGGCCAGGGTCATGGCATTGGGCTCAACCGGCAGCTGCTCGGTCTTCACCGCATCGTCGAACCAGCGGCGGAACAGGGCGAAGGGCTCGCCCGGCGCCTCCGCTTCGCTGAGGCCGTCGCGGGTATAGTCGCGACGCATATCGGCAAGGGACTGGGACATGCGGTTCTCCGCCATGCTGGCTTCCTCGGACAGTGAAGCGTCAGCTTACTGCGCCTTGTCCTTTTTCTTTTGATCTGCGGCAACCTGGGCCACCGGCATGGCCGCCACCGGCGCCGGCTGGTTGTACTTGGCCAGCAGCGCGACCAGAGTCGGCTTCGCGGTCAGGACGATTTCCACCCGGCGATTCAGGGCACGGCCGGCGTTGCTGTCGTTGGCGGCGCGCGGCATGTCCGAGCCGACGCCCTTGAGCAGCAGGCGATCACGCTGCAGGCCGCTGAGGCGGAAGATCGAGGCCACGGCCTTGGCGCGGTCCTCGCTCAGCTTGAAGTTGGCGTCCAGCTGGCCGCGGCTGTCGGCATGGCCGAGGATCAGCACGCCGGTACGCGGGTCCTTCTCCAAGATCTTGGCGACCTTGGTGAACGGACCGAGCACGGCCGGCATCAGCATGCTCGGGCGATCCGGGTTGAACGAACTGTCCACCGGGGCGGTGACCACCAGCACGTTCTCGCGGCGCTCCAGCTCCATCTTGCTGCCGCTCAGGGCGACCTTCAGGCGCGGCTCGTACTCGTCCAGCCAGGCGTTGGTGACTTCGTGATCGATCTTCGGCGGGGCCTTCTTGGCGGCCGCCGCCGGCTTGTCGCTGCCGCCGAAGGACCACCAGCTACTGCCGCCCTCCTCCTTCTTGTCGGAGTTGGCGCAGGCGGCGAGGCTCAGGCAGCAGAGCAGGACGAGTGATTTCTTGTGCATGGTTAGATCTTCCCCCAGGCAAGTTACAGGCATTGGCCCAGCGTTCGCGCCAGTCTCTGCGCGCGCGGGTCCATGAGTACGTAAGGTCCGAGACTGTTGGTGACGAAACCGAAGGCGATCTCGCGTTCCGGGTCCGCGAAGCCCACCGAACCACCCGCTCCGGGGTGGCCGAAGGCCGTGCGGCCGAGGCCGTAGGTGGCGTTGGCCACCTCCGGCTGGTCGAGCATGCAGCCCAGGCCCAAGCGGGTCTGGGTGAGTAGTGTGCGGTCTTCGCCGCTGGAGTGTTCGCGGGTCATCTCGCCAAGCAGCTCCGGCTCAAGCAGGCGGCCGTCCAGCAGCGCCGCGTAGAAGCCGGCCAGGGCCCGGGCATTGCCGTGGCCATTGGCCGCCGGCTGCTGCATGCGCCGCCATTCCGGCTTGTTGGTACTGGTGAGAATAGACGGCGGATTGGTGAAGGCGCGGGTGGTCAGCGAGGCCGGCTCGTTCATCATGCACTTGAGCAGGCGCTGGGCGGCGGCATCGCCCATGTCGCCCTTCTTGCGGGCGATATGGGAGACGCGGGGAAACTGGTCTTCGGCCAGGCCGACATGGAAATCCAGGCCCAGCGGCTCGGCGATGCGGGCGACGATGGACTCGCCGGGCCCGCGACCGTCGGCGCGGCGCAGCAGTTCGCCCACCAGCCAGCCGTAGGTGATCGGCGAGTAGCCGTGGGCATCGCCCGGTGTCCACCAGGGGCGTTCGGCGGCCAGGGCGGCGGTCATCTGCGGCCAGTCGTAGAGTGCCTCGGCCGGCAGCGGTGCATGCAGGGCCGGCAGGCCGGCGCGGTGGCTGAGCAGCTGACGCAGGGTCACGCGCTCCTTGCCGGCGGCGGCGAACTCGGGCCACCAGCGCGCCACGGGAGCATCCAGCTCCAGCTTGCCCTGCTCCACCAGCTGCAGGGCGGCGACGGCGGCGAAGGTCTTGGTGCAGGAGAACAGGTTGAGGATGGTGTCGCTGTGCCAGGCCTCGGCACCGTCCTTGTCGACCGTGCCGGCCCAGATATCGACGACGGTTTCGCCGCCGATCTGCACGCATAACGCGGCGCCACGTTCCTGGGGATCGTCGAACAGTTCGACGAAGGCATCTTTCAGCGCTTCGAAGCGCAGGTCGAAATGGCCCTGAATCTGCAACCTGATACTCCTCGGTCAGAATGGCCGGCATTGTTCCAGTCCCGGCTACTCCTGTGAATCCTGGCGCTTTGCTCAAGTCACTTCGTCGGACCAACGGTCCGCAGCCCCGGAACGCGCGAGGCGCTCCGGGTTGGACTGCAAGCGAGGAAAATCAGGGCTTGGCGGGTTCCGCGGCCTTGGCCGGCGCGGTCTTGGGCAGCAGCGCGGCTGGCGCCTTGAGGTTGGCCTTGCGCACCGCCTCGACGAAGCCCTGCCAGGGGCGGTCGGTGATGGCAACCAGGCCGAAGTGGCCGTTCTCGCCGTCGAGCAGGCGACCGCTGACCGGCTGATCCAGGTACTGGAACCAGTGCACGCCGACGATCGACGGCTCTTCCAGGGCCTTGGCCAGGAAGTTGGCGTAGGCCGGGCCGCGCTCCTCTTCCTTGTAGGTCTCGGCCACGCCGCCCCAGAACGGACCGCGGTCGCGCGAGCCGAAGTGGAACTCGCTGACCAGCACCGGCTTGTCCAGCGCGCGCAGGGTGGCGAAGTCGTAGCCGTGCTGCGGCTCGTTCACGTAGAAGTTGAAGCTGAGCACGTCGCAGTACTCGGCGCAGGCTTCGACCGCCTCGGGGGTGGCGATGGCGAAGCGGCCGCCGAGCAGCATGTGGTTGGGCGAATGCCACTTCAGCGAATCGGCGATGGTCTTGAAGTAGGTGGTGGCGAACAGGCGCTGGAAGGCCTGCAGGTCTTTCTCGATCTGCGGGAACTCGGCGCTCGGCAGCGGCGGCTCGAAGCCCGGGTCCTCCATCAGCTCCCAGGCCTTGAGCTCGATGCCCCAGGCCTTGGACAGGCCGTTCTGGTTGCGGTACTTGTCGCGCAGCTGCTTGAGGAAGGCGCGCTTGGCCGGCACGTCGGTGGTCAGGCGCAGGGTGCCGTAGGCCAGGGCGTAGCGGGCCTTGGGATCGTCGCCCGGCGCGGCCCAGGCCAGCTCGTTGTCGGCAAAGAAGCCGAGCAGCCAGGGGTCGTCACGGCGATCGCGGGTGGCGATGGCGATGGCGCGCTCGGCGGCCATGGCGAAGCGCGGGTCGAACGGATCGGGCATGCCGCCCCACCAGTCGTGGCCGGTGCTGATGATGGCGTAGTCACCGGAGATCGACAGCGGGATGCTGTACGGCATGCGCTGGGTCTTGCCCAGGGTGTCGTCGCTCCAGTTGCCCAGGCTGTTGAAGCCCCAGGCCTGCAGGCGGTCGAGGGTGTGCTGGGTCCAGCGGTCGGCGTCGAAGCCCGCTGCCGGGCACGGCGCCAGCTCGGCCGGCGCCGGCGTGGCGGCCAGCGGCGGCTGGGCGGTGGCGCAGGGTTCGGCATGGGTGCGTTGCAGGTTGGCACGGTAGAAGTCGTACCAGCGGCCGTGGTCGAAGGCGCGGCCGCGGCTGGCGCCGCTGTTGCTGCGGCTGTCACGCTTGCCATAGTAGGCGGCCAGCGGCTCGCCGTCCTTGGGCAGCGCGGCGAACATGCTCTCGCGGCCTTCCACGTAGGTCTGGCTCTGCCAGGCGCTGACCGCGTTGACGCCCAGCGAATAGAACGGATGCCCCTCGGGAGTCACCAGGTACCAGCGGCCGTCGCGCTTCTCGGTGCGGAAGAAGCCCTTGGCCTCGAAGCTCGGGCCGTTCAGCCAGCCGCCGAACTTGTCCTGCTGGGGGCGCTCGGCCAGCCAGGCCTTGAGCTGCTCGCCTTCGCGGGCGGCGGCATCGCGCAGCTGCTGGTCCTTGCCGATCTTCTCCGGCCACTGGCCGCGGCTGTACTGGCCCCACTCGTCGACCATGCCGTTATAGATGGCCTGCTGCGCGGCGGCGGCCGACTGCACGCCGAAGCGGCTGAGGAGAATGCTCTGCGGCGCGTTCGGCTTGCTCATGCTCAGCACCACGGCGCTGACCTGGGCCGGGTTCAGCTCGCCCTCCACGGTTTCCGCCAGCAGCACGCGCTGACCGTCGACGGTGACCGGCATGGGCGGGCCGGCGCGCATGCCTTGGGCACGCGGCGAGGTGGCGGCAAGCGGCACCAGCAGGGTCTGCGCCGGGCCGGCCGGCAGGGCGATGCGGCTGGTCAGCACCTTGCCGTCACGGCTCTCGATGCGTACGTCCAGGGTGATGGCCCAGTCCATCGCGCTCTGCAGGCGCAGGCTCATGGCGCCGGCCTGGGACCAGTCCCAGTCGCCGCTCTGCGGGCTCAGGCGCAGGCTGGGGTTATCGCCGACATTGAAGGTAAAGCGGCGCAGCACCTCGCCTTCGGCGGTGGGCTCGGCGGTCAGCTCGGGAAAGCTGGCGGCCTGGCTCTCGACCTTCACCACGTCGGTGGGCTTGATGAAACTGAACAGGGTCTGCTGGCCCTCGGGAGCGGCCACAGCGGGCGCTGCGAGATGGAGGGCGAGAACGAGGGGGAGATAACGGCGAATCATCGAACTGGTACTCCGGAAGATTGCCAAGTAGACACCAGGCGGGCCTGCCAATGCCACCCCGAAACGCCTTACTTGGGCTCTGCGGCGAGCTCCAGCAGACAATCGCCCCAGGCATCCAGGCGTTGCTGTGCCCGCTGCGAGCCAGCATCGGCGCCCTCCTCGACCAGCGCTGCGCGCAACCGCTGCAGGGCCTCCTGCACCTGTGTGGCAAACAGCCGGGCATCGCCCGACCAGCACACCACCTCGTGCACCAGGCCCAGCTCGGCGGCGCGGGCGGCGTTGCTGCGCTGCTCCGGCTGGTCGGTGACCAGCAGCAGGATCGGTCGGCGGTACACCTGGGCCGCCGACAGCGCGGCCATGCCCGGTGCCGAGACGATCAACGCGCTATGCGCCGCGGCATCGATCCATTGCGGATCGCGCGGTGTCCAGCCGGCGCGTCCGGCATAGCCCTCGCCCACCAGCAGCGCCTGCAGGCCCATGGCCGCCAGCCCCTGTTCCAGACCTGTAGCCAGCTGTGGATCGCGAAAATGCGGATTGAGATAGACGGCGGCGCGCGGCCCCTGCACTTGCTGCGGAAGCTGTGCCAGGGCGATCGGCGTCGGCAGGTTAAACACCCGCGGCGCCACCCGCGCCGGCGCGGCATAGGCGAAATCGTGCTGCAGGCAGGCCCGCGCCCGGCGCAGCTCGAAGCCGATGGCCGCGGCAAAACCCCGCGCCAGCCAGTTCGGCAGGCGCCCCTGGAAATTATCCAGCAACGCTCGCCGCAGACTGGCGCCATAGACATGCACGATCTTGCGCCGCCAACCGGGCAGGCAGCCCATCACCAGCAGCGCCGGATGGAAGGAGTCGTTGACCAGCAGGTCGACCGTGGCGATGCGGCGGCGCAGGCGCCAGATATCGCGCAGCATGTGCCGTGGGTCGAACAGGTAGCGCGCAACATTGCCGTCGGTGGCGCCGCGCTGCATGTTCTGCCGCTCGTCGAACTGCACCGCGTAGTGACGCGACAGCACCTCGGCCGCGATGCCGAACTCGCCGAGGAAGGTCGCGCCCGCGTCCGAGGTGGTCAGCACCTGTACATCGGCGCCGCGCTCGATCAGGGCATGGGCCAGCAGCTGGGCACGCATCAGATGGCCACGGGCATCGGCGGTGGCCAGATAGAGAATTCGTGGTTTCATCCGGCGAAACGCGCCCTCAAGCGCAGGCCAACGCCGGCCAGGTACATGCCCAGCGCCCCGCTGACACCGAAGGCCCGGTCCACCGCCCGCGCCTCGGCCAGCATGCGCTGCAGGCGCGGCATCTCCGCATCGCCCACGCTCAGCCCTAGGGTGCGCATGCACAGGCGCACATGCTTGCGCTCGTCCTGCAGCACGCGGCTCAGCAGCGGTTGTAGCGGATGATCGGCGGCCAGCACCGCACAGTGGCGCGCCAGCACCCGCTCGGCCATCTGTTCGGCACACAGGCCGATGGCATAGGCCGGCACCAGTACGCCCTGCTGGAAATGCGGGGCATGGCGTCGGGCGATGCGCTGCCAGCGGCGGATCTTGGCCCGGCTGAGCCAGTCCAGGCGCAGCTCCGCAGGCGGCTGCATGCCGCGCTCGCGCATGGCCGCCGCGAACAGCTCGCTGTGCTCCTGCTCCTCGCGCAGGTGCTGCTGCACCTGACGCTCAAGCCAGGCCGGCGCGGTCGGCATCAGCTCGTGCTGCAGGGTCTTCTCGGTAGCCTCTTCGCCGATCAGGTAGATGCGCAGCAGCAACAGCTCACCGGCCCTGCTGCCGTGCAGCTGGCGCAGGGCGGCGCGCTTGATGCGATCGACCAGCCAGGCCTGCAGACGCGGCCAGCCACGCAGCCGCGGTGCGGCGAAGGCCGACAGGTGGACGACGGTCATTGGCTGGCGTGTTGCTGGCCGCTGAGCACCAGACCTATGAAGCTGTCCTGCAGGAAGGCCTGGGCGGCTGCGCCAGCCTGCGGGTAGTCGATCTGCTGGCCGCGGAAGGCCAGGTAGCCCTTGCCGTCGCGGGCGCCCAGCAGCAGTTTGTCGTGCTTGGCGAAGCCCTCGCTGCTCAGCGGTTGCAGCAGCTCGACGTTCTCCATGCCGAACAGGAACAGGTCGCGCTGGATCACTGACAGCGGCAAACGGCTGCGCAGGGCCTGCAGTTCCAGGGTCCAGCTGCCGCCCTGCAGCGTCTTGGCCAGGTCGCCATGGCCGCCCGGCGCATGCAGGCTGGCGCGTACCGCCGGCAGCGCGGCCTTTTCCAGGCCAAGGGCGATGGTGATGTCGGCGTACTCGGCCTTGGCCGCCTCGACCCGGTTGTCGCGCACCTGGACGAACTGCTTGGCCAGCCTGGCGGCGGTGGAAGGCGACGCCAGGGTCTGCAGCGCCTGCTCGTGGGGCAGCAGGACCTGGCGCTTGCCATCGACCTCGGCCTCGATGCGGTAGGCGTCCAGGCGCACCTCGCCGAGATCGCCCGGCACCGGCGCGTGGGCATGCACGCTGCTGCTCCACTCCTGGCCATCCTTGCTGACCAGCAGGTGCAGGCTGACCGGCACCACGCGGCCATCGGCGGCCTTGGCCTGGCCGTGCAGCAGCACGTCGCCGATCACCGCTTCATCGGCGTACTCGTGGCCATTGCCGAACAGGATGGTTCCGGCCGTCTGGTCCAGCTCGACGCGACCGTGCTCGTCGTCCAGGGCGATGCGGTTGCAACTGGTCAGCGGCGCCAGCGGGCAACCGCTGGCGCTGGCGAAGGTGTGCACGCCGCGGCCACTGAACTGCTCGGCCTGGGCCAGGCTGGAGAGCAGACCCAGGACCAGTGGCAGGGCGCTGCGCGCTAGAAACTTCGACACTTCCATGGTCGTTCCTCAGTGGATGGCGGGCTTGTGGTAGGACAGGGCCTGGGCATCGGCATCGCTGCGGCCCAGGGTATTGATGCCGAGGCCACGGGCCAGGGCGCCGCACATGTCGACGGCGGAGAACGCCACTATCAGGCCCATGGCGCCGAGCAGGCGCAGGCCGCGCACGGGCGGCAGGTCCTGCTGGTTGAGCGCGCGCAGGCTGAAGCCCAGACGCGCAAAGAGGATCGCCAGCGGCGCCAGCGGGCCGCTGCGGGCGAGCCACTGCAGGCGGGCCGGCAAATAGGCGCGCAACAGATAGGGCGTCAGGCCGACCGAGTCCTGACCGCGCATCCAGCGCAGCTTGAGCGCTTCGCCGCGGCTGTCCGGCAGGCGGTGTTCGGTGTGCGCTGCGGCGGCGTAATGCAGGGCCACACCGGCAGCCTGCAGGTTGAGGCCGAGCACCTGGCAGTGGGCGCGGTACACGCCGTCCAGCGCTTGGTAGGCATGCTCGGCGAACACGTCGCGGCGGAACACCACATTGTTGGCGTAGAAGTTACGGGTGGCCCCGGCCTGCAAAGGGCTGGGGAAATACATGAAGTCGATGGTGGTCAGCGCCGTGCCGGCCAGGCTGGTGCTGTAGCTGGTGCGTCCGGCCACCACGGCCGGTGGCTGCTCGCCGCACAGCGGCAGGAGCAGTTGCTCCAGCCAATCGGCGGCGGGAATGCAGTCGGCATCGGCGAACACCACATGATCACAGCGCGCGGCGTCAGTGGCGGCGAAGCCGAGATTCTTCGCCGAGTAGTAGCCGGTGCTGGCATCGATCAGCACAAACTCCAGGGCCAGACCGGAGCTGCGAACCAGCTCGGCGCAGGTTTGCGCCGGCAGGCCGTCGTGGGTCACCACCACCTGAGCCAGGCGGTCCAGCGGCAAGCTCTGGCCCTTGAGGTGCTCGAACAGGCGGCCGAGACTGCCGGCCACCTTGGCCAGGTCGGCGCCACCGCGCAGGTTGTTGGTTTCCAGTACCAGGGCCGTACGTGCGGCCAGATCGTGCAGGTTCATCCTTGCCCCTCGGTTCATCCATGAGCGATGACGGCAGCCTAGCAGGCCGCCATCCGCACCGACTTGCGCCAGCTCACGTCGGCATCAGACGGTACCGCCTTTCATCCGGTCAAGCAGCCGATCCGGCAGCAGGCGATTGAGCACGCGGAACAGCTTGGCCGGCACCGTCACCGGGTAGCGGGTGCGCGGCACGCGGCTGTCCAGCGCCTGCAGCACCGCCTCGGCCACCGCCTCCGCCGGCAGGGTGTACTTCACCGCGGCGCCCTCCTTGGCCAGGCGCTCCTCCATCAGCGCATAGCTGGCGGCATGCGCGCCACGACTGGTGTCCACGTGCTTGCGCAGGGCCAGCAGGCTGTTGGCGCGAAAACGCGCGATGATCGGGCCCGGCTCGATCAGCACCGCCTCGATGCCACTGCCGGCCAATTCCAGGCGCAGGGTGTCGACCAACCCTTCCATGGCGAACTTGGAGGCATTGTAGGCGCCGCGCAGCGGCAGCGCCGCATAGCCGAGCACCGAGCTGTTGAACAGGATGCGGCCGTGACCCTGGCGGCGCATGACCGGCAGCACCGCGGCGGTCAGTTCGATGGGGCCGAACAGGTTGCTCTCGAACTGCTCGCGCCAGGCCACCCGCGGCAGGTCCTCGATAGCGCCGGGCTGGCCGTAGCCAGCGTTGTTGAACAGTGCATCCAGGCCACCGCCGCTCTGTTCGAGCACCCAGGCCAGGGCCTCGGCGATGCTGGCGGAGTCGTCCAGGTCCAGGCGCACCGCCTCGAAGCCTTCGGCCTGCAGACGGGCGACGTCTTCGACCTTGCGTGCCGAGGCGAACACCCGCCAGCCGGCGGCGCGGCAGGCCAGCGCCGTGGCATGGCCGATGCCCGTGGAACAACCGGTGATCAGGATGGTGCGCATGGCCAACTCCCTGGCAGGTGAATGAATTCAGGCGATTTCGCGGCGGAACGGCGGCAAGGCGTTGAGGATGGCCTTGCCGTAGCGCTGGGTCACTACGCGGCGATCCAGCAGAGTGATGGTGCCGCGGTCGGCCTCGGTGCGCAGCAGGCGACCGCAGGCCTGGATCAGGCGCAGGGAGGCGTCGGGCACGGCGATCTCCATGAACGGATTGCCGCCGCGCGCCTCGATCCACTCGGCCAGCGCCGCCTCCACCGGGTCGTCCGGCACGGCGAAGGGAATCTTGGCGATCACCACGTGCTCGCAGTAGGCACCGGGCAGGTCGACGCCCTCGGCGAAGCTGGCCAGGCCGAACAGCACGCTCTCCTCGCCGTCGTCGACCCGCGCCTTGTGCTTGTTCAGGGTCTCCTGCTTGGACAGGTTGCCCTGAATCAGCACGCGTTTGCGCCAGTCACGGTCGAGTCCGTCGAACACGTCCTGCATCTGCTTGCGCGAGGAGTACAGCACCAGGGTGCCACGCGCGCCCTTCACCAGTGCCGGCAGGTCGCGAATGATGGCGGCGGTGTGGGCGGCGGCATCACGCGGGTCGGCCTTGAGGTCCGGCACCCGCAGTACGCCGGCATCGGCATGGTGGAACGGACTAGGCACCACGGCAGTAACCGCCGCCTTGGGCAGGCCGGAACGCATGCGGAAGCGGTCGAAGGTGCCCAGCGCGGTCAGGGTGGCCGAAGTCACCAGGGCCCCGTAGGCGACATTCCACAGGTTGCGGCGCAGGGTCTCGGCGGCGAGGATCGGGCTGGCGTTGACCTCGATATCGAACAGTGCACCGCTGTCGGCCAGGGTCAGCCAGCGCGCCATCGGCGGACTGTCCTCCGGGTCCTCGACGGTGAAGGCGGTCCACAGCTCCCAGTTGCCCTGGGCGCGGGCCAGGAGGCTGCCGAACAACGGGTACCACTCCTCGGCCTGGTGGCTGGCCAGCCCAATGCTGGTGCCCTCGTCATCCATGGCCTGCTTGAGCAGTTCGGTGAGACGGGTGAAGACATCGGTGAGCTTGGCGAAGCCCTTCTTCAACTCGATGCCCAGCTCGCGCAGGTGCTCGGGCACCAGGCCGCCCTCGAAGCGATGGCGCGGGCGCTCGCGGCCCTCCATGTCCTCGCCGGCGCGGAAGTCGGCCAGCTGTTCGCAGGCACTGAACATAAATTGCTGCTGGGTGCGCAGCTCGCGGGCCTGCTCGGGCACCTGCTCGATCAGGCGGCCGAGGTCGCCGGGCAGCGGGTGCTGGGCCAGCAGCTTGGTCAGGTTCTTCTCCACCTGGCCGAGCCAGTCGGCGGTGCTGCGCAGGCGAGTGAAATGGGCGAAGTGGCCGATGGCCTTGTCCGGCAGGTGGTGGCCTTCGTCGAACACGTAGAGCGTCTCGCGCGGGTCCGGCAGCACGGCGCCGCCGCCCAAGGCCAGGTCGGCCAGGACCATGTCGTGGTTGGTGACGATCACGTCGACCTTGGTCATGCCCTCGCGCGCTTTATAGAAGGCGCACTGCTGGAAGTTCGGACAGTGGCGATTGGTGCACTGGCTGTGGTCGGTGGTCAGGGTGCCCCAGACCTGGTCTTCCAGTTCCTCCGGCCAGCTGTCGCGGTCGCCGTCCCAGCGGTTGCCGGCGAGCTTCTCGATCATCTTGCTATAGAGCTTCTGGCTGTTCTCGTCGACGTCGATGCGGAAGCCTTCTTCCTCGAACATCTGCGCCGTGGCGCTCTGCGCCTGGCCCTCTTGCAGCAGCATGTCCAGCTTGGACAGGCACAGGTAGCGACCGCGGCCCTTGGCCAGGGCGAAGCTGAACTGCAGGCCGGCGTTGCGCATCAGGTCCGGCAGGTCCTTATGGACGATCTGCTCCTGCAGCGCCACGGTGGCGGTGGCAATCACCAGGCGCTTGCCGGCAGCCTTGGCGGTGGGGATGGCGGCCAGGCTGTAGGCCACCGTCTTGCCGGTACCAGTCCCCGCCTCCACCGCCACTACGGCGGGCTCGCCATCGCGCTGGCCTTCTTCGTTGTGCTTGATCGCCCCCAGCACCTTGGCCACTTCGGCGATCATCAGGCGCTGGCCATAGCGGGCCTTGAGCCCCTTGGCTTCGAGAAAACGGCTGTAGGCGCCCTGGATCTGGGACTTGAGTTCGGAGCTGAGCATGGGCGCGGAAAAGGCTGGATAAATTTTCAGTAGTTTACCGATAGGTTATGCTCGCGCGCCATCCCGCGACCGAGACTCCCGATGACCGTCTTCTCTGCTATGTATGCCGTGCACCTGCTGGCCGCCCTGGTCTGGGTCGGCGGCATGTTCTTCGCCTGGATGATCCTGCGCCCGGCCGCCGTGGCCAAACTGCAGGCACCGGAACGCCTGACCCTGTGGCTGGAAGTGTTCCGCCGCTTCTTTCTCTGGGTATGGATCGCCGTGCTGCTTCTGCCGGTGTCCGGGGTGGGAATGCTGCACATGCGCTTCGCCGGCTTCGAGACGGCGCCGCGCTATGTACAGGTGATGATGGGGCTGTATCTGGTGATGCTCGCCCTGTTCCTGCGCGTGCGCTTTCTGCAGCTGCCGCTGCTGCGTCAGGCCGTGGAGGCACAGAACTGGCCGGCGGGTGGAGAAGCCCTCGGACGCATCCGCCGTCTGGTGGGAAGCAATCTGCTGGTGGGGCTTGCCCTGGTGGCCATTGCGGCCGCCCGCCCGACTTTCTGATAGCGTCGAATCAGCTCCCGCACCACCCAAGAGTGGTGCGGGAGTAGATCACCGCCAAAAACGCTATTGCGCGGGCTGCGCCTCGACTGACGCCTCAACCCGACGGTTGACGGCACGCCCCTCGTCGGTGCCATTGTCGGCCACCGGGCGAGACTCGCCGTATCCCACCGACGACACCCGATCACCCGCGACGCCGTACTGGTTGACCAGCACGTCACGCACGGCATTGGCACGCCGCTCGGACAGACCCTGGTTGTAGGCATCGGAGCCATTGGAGTCGGTGTGGCCTTCCACCGTGGTGCTGGTCTGCGGGTATTGGCTCATGAAGTCGGCCACTGCCTTGATATCGGCCTGGCTCTCTTGCTTGACCACAGACTTGTCGTAATCGAACTTGACGTCCAGCTCGACACGCACCGGATCACCTGCATCGACTACAGGCTCAGCGGCAGGGGCGGAATCCGGGTAGGTGGGCAGCGGGCAACCGTTGTGCCGTACCGGAGTGTTGGGCGGGGTATCGGGGCAACGATCGCGGCGATCGAATACACCATCGCCATCCTGGTCGCCGTCCTGGGCATAGCAGATGAGAGTTCCGATGACCGCACCGGCCACGGCACCTCCAGCTGCCCAAGTAGAACTTTCGATGGCGCCAAGACCTCCTCCGGCCAGGCCGCCAATCGCCGTGCAAATGGGCCAGTTCCCTTGGTTGAGCGGCGCATCTCCCGTACTGGAAGTCGTGACGCAACCAGAAAGAACACTACTGACCAAGAGAAGGGGTACAACTGCCCTTGAGATTCTTCTCATGGCGGGATCTCCTGTGTCACCGGTTCGATTACCGGTAACACAGGAGTAAAGACCCGTCCCCCAAAGTGTACAAGCCAGTCCCGGTGGACGACTGCGCCATATGCTGCAGCCGCCTTGCCGGGAGATGACTACTTAGGGGCGAGCTTCAACCTCGGCTTCCACGCGACGGTTGATGGCACGGCCTTCGCTGGTGGAGTTGTCAGCCACCGGACGGCTTTCGCCATAACCCACCGAGCTCACGCGGTCACCGCCGACGCCATACTGGTTGACCAGTACGTCACGTACGGCATTGGCACGACGCTCGGACAGACCCTGGTTGTAAGCGTCGGTGCCGACGGAGTCGGTGTGACCTTCAACCACAGTGCTGGTGGACGGATACTGGCTCATGAAATCAGCCAGTGCCTTGATGTCGCCTTGGCTTTCAGCCTTGACCGCGGCCTTGTCGAAGTCGAACTTGACGTCCAGCTCGACGCGTACCGGCTCAGCAGGCTCCGGAGTGACGGTCTCCTCGACCACGGTCTCTTCGACCACGGCCACTTGCTCTTCGGCGCCGTGCACCCAGCAATAAGCCGCGGCCATACCGGCGCCAACCAGCGCACCGCCACCGGCCCACTCAGAGCTTTCAATCGCACCCAGTGCAGCACCGGTCACACCACCAACGGCCGCGCAGGTCGGCCAGTCGGTTTTCTGAATGCCAGCACAGCCGGTCAGCAGGCCGCTTGCCAGGATCAGGGGTACAGCTTTCCTTGTGATACTCATCTTCTTAGGTCTCCTGTAGGGAATCGGCATACAACCGACAGCAAAGAAGTAAAGATGGCTTCCTTACTATCTGCCAGTTATAGGCAGTTTCCATACCAAGGTCCATAGGCCATAAGCTCGGAGCGCGATAGTCTTGGCATTCGAATTCGGGATTTTCACCATATGACTCACGCTCCATCCTCACGCACCCCGCAGCAGGCCTTGGCCGCGCTGCTCGATCACCATACGCCGCAGCGTCTGTTGCTGGTCGGAGCCAGCCAGTTGCCGGCGGTAACCGCCTTCCAGGAAGCCCATCCGCAAACTCTATTGGCGCATGCTCCGGCCGGGGCGTTACCGGCGGAACTGGCGGCCCAGCGTTACGATCTTGCACTGGTGGTGGACTGCCTGGAGCACCTACCCAAGCGCACTGCGCTGGAACTGCTCGGTGGCATCCGCAACCTCAACGCCAGTCGCCTGGCCGTGCTGGTCGACCTGGCAGCCTGTGGCTGGCAGGAAACCGAGCTGTTCGCCCTGGCCCTGCAGGCCAGCGAAAGCTTCCAGCGCGAAGGCCAGACGCTGACCCTGTTCACCTACGACCTGCGCGATTACAAGCAGGTTCCGGACTGGCTGAACGCCAAGTTCTGGGCCAATCCGCAGAACTTCGGCAAGTACTGGTGGTGATGCCATGAGCCAAGCCTGTCCCTGCGGCAGCGGCAGTTCGCTGGACGCCTGCTGCGGCCACTATCACCAGGGCACTCCGGCCCCTAGCGCCGAACACCTGATGCGCTCGCGCTACAGCGCCTATGTGCTGGGCCTGGTCGACTACCTGGTGGCCACCACCCTGCCCGCCCAGCAGGCGGGTCTCGACCGCGACGGCATCCGCGCCTGGAGCCTGGGCAGCACCTGGCTGGGGCTGGAGGTGGAAGGCAGCGAGCTGATCGGCGCGCAGCCCGAGCACGCCTTCGTCACTTTCACCGCGCGCTGGCACGATGGCAGCGGCGAGCACAGCCACCGTGAGCGCTCGGCCTTCGTCCAGCGCGAAGGCCGCTGGTACTTCCTCGACCCCACCACGCCACTCAAGGCCGGGCGCAACGACCCCTGCCCCTGCAACAGCGGACAGAAATTCAAGAAGTGCTGCAGCAGCTACCTGAGCTGAGAAAACTCTGCTTCATTTGTTAGCCAGAACCCGGCGGGGGCCGGGGCCAACAAGGAGCAGTAGATGAAGCACAAGCACAGTGGAGCGGCGGCCGGCCTGGTCGCCCTGCTGATGGTCGGTGCCGTGCAGGCGGACGACGTGCAGGTAAGTCTGGGCAGCAGCGAGCGCGTCACCCGCCTGTTCGCCTACCCCAACAACTGCAGCGTGATCTGCTATCGCGACTGGACGCTGGAGCAGACCGCCGAGCACTACCTGCAGCAGAGCCTGGAGCGCGACGGCTACACCGATGCCACCGTCAAGGTCAGCCAGAGCGGCGACATGCTAACGGCCAGCTTCAGCGGTGTCCCCGCCGATTACGGCACCCCGCTGAGCAACCTGCTGGCCGCCGGCGACTCGGCCTTCGAGGGCGCCAGCAAGCTCAACGGTGACGGCAAGTGGCAGTACAGCTGGTACTTCTTCCTGCCCCTGGGCATGGCCCTGGACAACCGCAAGAGCGTGGAACTGCTGCACTTCCCACCGGACTACTCGCTGACCCAGGCCCAGGACTACCTGGAGTCCAAGACCACCGACCGCTGGGCCTCGCTGCTGACCGAGAACGGCGTGGCGGCGGCGCAGACCCCGGCCTACCAGACCATCATCGACATTGCTCCGATCGCCGCACCGGCCAGCGCCGGCAGCGATCTGGAAGGTGTCTACAGCTACTTCACCGACTACCAGACGACGATGGTCGCCCAGCTCACCGCCGGCAGCGGCACGCCGCTGCCCATGGTCGCGTTCGGCGGACCGGTGCGCACCTGGGTCAACAATCAGTACAAGGTCAACATCGGCGTATTGGGCCTGGACGAGATCACCCCGGCACCGGGCCAGAACGTGCCGGTGCTCGGCGCCAACCACCCGAGCTATATCTGGTACGCGGCCGATCCGGAGAACTACGGCGGCGACCAGGCGAAGGCCGATGCCGCCGGGCTCAAGGTGATGGGCCAGGACATCAGCGCCGCCTGCTGGCAGGCCGGCATGGGCCAGAACCCTTCCGCCGACCCGCAGCAGACCCTCAACAGCTGCACGCAAAAATGGCAGGTCACCGACAAGGTGCAGACCTGCGAGCTGTTCTACACCTCGATCCGCAACCTTACGCCGCCTCAGGCCCAGGCCAAGTGCACGACCAGCAAGAGCTGAAGCCGCACAAGACAAGGCCCGCAAATGCGGGCCTTGTTCTTCACTCCTGCAGCTTGAGGTGCGAAGTGTCGGGCGGCGGCCCGGCCGGCGCGGCCTTGGCCTGGCCCATGTCGCTGCCGGTCGGTGCCAGGCTGAACTGCGAGAAATCCACCTGTGGGGCCTGGACCTCGGGCTTGGCGTCCTGCAGGTCGGTTCCTACTGGCGCGATCCCGAAGTCCGGTGCCTGCACATCACTGAAGGCCGCCATGTACTCGTCACGTGGAATCACCCGCGTCGAGGTAGCGCTGTTGGCGGCAGCAACCGGCGCCGCAGCTACTGCGGCAGGTGCCGGAACGGGGGTGGCAACCGGAGCAGGGGCCGGCGGCGGCGCCATCTCCACCTCTTCCACCTCCAGCGCCTGAACGATGGCCAGCGCCCCGGCGCGCTCCATGGTCGCGCGGTACTTCTCGGCACCGGCGGCATCCAGGTTGCTCTTGATCACGATGCGCCGACCGGAGAACAGCAAGGCGATACGCTGGGCATCGGCCTGGAACAATCGCGCCAGATTCTCCTTCACCTGCTCCAGCGCCGCACCCGGCACCACCTGCCCGGCGAAGGCGATCTCGTAGAGGCTCATGGTCACACTCCTGTCCAGTTCGGCCCCCAGTATGGCGCAGTTTTTTTCTGGGAACAGCAGGTGGCCGCCAAGCAGCCGCTTGTTACACTGGGGCGTCCATTGGAGCGATGCAATGTTTTCACAGATGCGATTTCACATCATCGCCCTGACGATCATCACCGGTCTGGTGTCAGGCCTCACGGGATGCACCAGCTGGTTCAGCGGTGACTTCCAGGACCCGGAAGTCCGCCTCGTCAAGGTCGATGTGATCAAGGCCAAACTGCTGGAGCAGCAGTTTTCCCTGCGCTTTCGCATCGACAATCCCAACGACTTCGAATTGCCGATGCGCGGCCTAAGCTACGACATCGAGCTCAACGGCGTGCCACTGGCCGAAGGCGAGTCCAGCGAGTGGCTCAACGTTCCCGCCCATGGCCACAGCAACTTCGAGGTGCCGGTGCGCACGAACCTGTGGCGCCACCTCAAGGGCGTGGTCAAGGCCCTGGAAGATCCCAACCGACCGATCCGCTATCGCCTGAGCGGCGAGGTGAAGACCGGGCTGCTGTTCGGCCGCGACGTGCATCTGCAGCGCAATGGCGAGATAATCCCCGGCGATCATATTCCGGAGTAGCTTCATGACTCAGCAACCCCACGTTCACGGCCCCGACTGCAACCACGACCACGATCATCACCACGATGACGATGGCCACGTGCACGGCCCGCACTGCAACCATCATCACCAGGAGCCGGTGCGCAACCCGCTGAAGGAAGTCGGCCGCAACGATCCCTGCCCGTGCGGCAGCCAGAAGAAGTTCAAGAAGTGCCACGGCGCCTGACCTGAACCCACCCGGCAGGGCGCAATGCCCTGCCAGGCCCCTACTCCCCGCTGCTTCCGCCCTCTACAATCCGCCCATCGTCCGCCGCCCTGCTCCAGGAGCCAGTCATGGGTTCGCGCCTGTTTTCTCGTCCGCTGTTCGTCGCCACTGCCGCCACCCTGTGCAGCACCCTGCTCCTCGGCGGCTGCCAGTCCTTCCTCAATGGCCGCTACGCCAGCAGCGTCCATCCTGACCAGGGCATCGTCCGCGTCCAGGGGCTGGCGCAGAGTGTGGTGGTACGGCGCAACCCGCTGGGCATGCCGCTGATCGAGACCACCACCTTCCACGACGCGCTGTTCGCCCTGGGCTACGTGCACGCCGCCGACCGCCTCAGCCAGATGGTCGGCATGCGCCTGCTCGCCGAGGGTCGCCTGGCCGAGATGAACGGCCCCGGCGTACTGGAAATCGACCGTTTCATGCGCACCGTCAACCTGCGCGCCAGCGCCGAGGTGCTGTACAAGAACGCCTCGCCGCGCATCAAGAAGTTCTTCGAGGTATACTCGCGCGGCGTCAACGCCTACCTGTTCCGCTACCAGGACAAGCTGCCGATGGACCTGGCCGAGAGCGGCTACCGCCCGGCCTACTGGAAGCCGGAGGACTCGGTACTGCTGTTCTGCCTGCTCAACTTCGGCCTGTCGGTGAACCTGCAGGAGGAAATCGCCTCGCTGAACCTGGCGGACAAGGTCGGTGCCGACAAGCTGGCCTGGCTGCTGCCGAGCTACCCGGACGAGCCGCTGCCCTTCGAGGAAGCCGAGAAGCTGCGCGGCTTGAGCCTGACCGGCAAGATTCCGGGTCTGGCCGCGGTGGACAACGCCGCCGGCCAGGTGGCGGAGCTGAACATGCTCGGCGTCGCCGCTTCCAACAACTGGGCCATCGCCCCGCAGAAGAGCCGCAGCGGCAAGAGCCTGCTGGCCAACGACACCCACCTGCCGCTGTCGATGCCGTCGATCTGGAATTTCGTGCAGATCCGCTCGCCGAAATTCCAGGCCGCCGGCGTGTCCATCGCCGGTGTGCCGGCGGTGGTCGCTGGCTTCAACGGCAAGTTGGCCTGGGGCATGACCATGGTCATGGGCGATAACCAGGATCTGTTCCTGGAGAAGGTCAAGCGCGAGGGCGGCCGCCTCTACTACCAGGCCAACGGCAAGTGGCAGCCGGCCCGCGAGCGCCAGGAGACCTTCTTCATCAGGGGCCAGCGACCGATCCGCGAGACCGTCTACGAGACGCGCAACGGCCCGCTGCTCAACTCGGCCCTCGGCGAGCGCAAATCGCCACTGCAACCGCTGCAGATGTCCAGTGGCTACGGCCTGGCCCTGCGCACCATCCAGGGCGAGGCGGACAAGTCGATCGACGCCTTCTTCGACCTGTCTCGCGCCCAGTCCGTGGAGCAGGCCTTCGAAGCCACCCGCGAAGTGCGCGCCATGGCGCTGAACATCGTATTCGCCGACGCCCAGCACATCGGCTGGCAGGTCACCGGCCGCTACCCCAACCGCAGGCAGGGCACCGGCCTGGTGCCGTCGCCGGGCTGGGACGGCGCCTACGACTGGGACGGCTACGCCGACGCCATGCTACACCCCTACGACCAGGACCCGATGCAGGGCTGGCTGGGCACCGCCAACCACCGCACGGTGCCGCGCGGCTATGGCATGCAGCTGTCCAATTCCTGGTTCTACCCCGAGCGTGCCGAGCGCATCGCGCAGCTGGCCGGCTCCGGAAGGCATGACCAGAAAAGCATGATCGCCATGCAGTACGACCAGACCACGCCGTTCGCCGGCAAGCTGCAGGCGATGTTCGACGCACCGGGCATGGCCGCGCCACTGAAGAAGGCCATCGCCGCCCTGCCGGCCGCCGAGCGCGGCAAGGCCGAGGAAGCCTACAAGCGCCTGATGGCCTTCGATGGCCGCATGGCCGCCACCTCCGCCGACGCCGCGTTGCACAGCGCCTTCCTCCAGGAAAGCGCCAAGGCCACCTTCCTCGATGAACTGGGCCCGCAGACCAGCCCGGCCTGGCGTGCGCTGGTGGAGATCGGCAACAACAGCTATTCGGCCCAGGCCGACCACCTGCTGGGGCGCGACGACAGCCCGTTCTGGGACGACGTGAAGACCGCGCAGAAGGAAGACAAGCCGGCGATCATGGCGCGCAGCCTGGCCGGCGCCGTCAGCTACCTGGAGGCCGAGCTGGGCGCCAACCGCAGCGCCTGGCAGTGGGGCAAGCTGCACCAGTACCGCTGGACCAGCGAAGCCACCAAGATGGCGCCCTACCTGAGCGCCAGCCAGCGCAGCGGTATCGAGGCCATCAGCAGCTATCTGGATCGCGGCCCCTACCCGGCCGGCGGCGACCACGGCACCCTCAACGTGGCCGCCTACGAATGGGGCAATGACTTCAACGTATGGCTGATCCCGGCCATGCGAGTGGTGGTCGACTTCGGCCTGGAAGAACCGATGATCGGGGTCAACAGCTCCGGCCAGTCCGGTAACCCGGCCAGCCCGCACTATGCCGACGGAATCGACGCCTGGCTCAAGGGCGGCTACATGAGCTTCCCGTTCCAGAGCCGCAACGTCGACAAGGTCTACGGCAACAAGCGCCTGATGCTGATGCCGGGCAAGTGACCATCGCCTGAATCACGCGCTGCGCGACTGACCAGCACCTGCCCAATCCGACCAGCCCCTCCCCTTACGCGGGGGAGGCGCTGGTATCGGGTGCAGAGGCTTCGTCGGCAACCGGGAAGCGATAGCCTTCCTTGCCCACATAGCACCCCGTCCGCTCGTCCCAGAGCCTGAGGCGCATCGCCCGCAAACCCTCCCAGAAGGAAATCACCTGGGAGTTGACGAACAACTCGTTCTCCTGCCAGCAGCGCTTCAGGTTGTAGTTGGGGATATGCGGTATCAGGTGGTGAACGTTGTGAATGCCGATGCTCGCGGAGAACCAGCGCAATATCGGCGGGAAGATAAAGATGGACGAGCCGTGCAGCGCGCTGTCGACGAAGTTCCACTCCTGCGCCGGATACCAGCGTGACTGTTCGAAGTGGTGATTGATGTAGAACAGGAACACCATCACCGGCGTGCCGAGGGCGTAGCTGAGCAGCTGGATCACGAACACCAGGCCGTAGCCCGAGGCCCACAGGCCCAACCCGATCACCAGGATAGCCAGGCTGGTGAGGTGCACGGACAGGTGCACATGACGCGGCCAGCGCCGGTCCGCGACCACGCGGGGGAAGATCACCAGCTTGTACAGTGCGTGCAGGGTAAAGAAGAAGGCCGGATGGCGCAGTATCCGGTAGTAGAGCCGCTGCCGGCGGCCCAGCGCCTGGTATTGGCGAACACTGAGTAGCGGCATGTCGCCGATGCCGGTGCGGGACAGGTCATTGGTGCTGCCGTGATGGATGTTGTGCTCGTGCTGCCAGTGGTGCGCCGGCATGAACACCAGCAACCCCAGCAACGGGCCGACCATATCGCTCAGGCGCTTGGAACGGAACAGCGAGCCGTGCATGACGTCATGGAACAGCACGAAATTGCGCGCCAGGAACAGGCTGTTGAGCAGCAGCAGAGAAACGGTTATCCACAGCGGCCCGCTCCAGTTCTGGTAGATCAGGTAGTTCAGCGCGAAATGTGGAATCAGCGTCGACGCGATCTGCCAACCCGAGCGCGCATAGCTGGGGGTCGCGTAGCGCTGCGCCAACTCGACCATCTGGCCTCTGGCGAGTTTTTCCTGCGAGTTCTGTACCGACATATGCACCTGCCTCGTGACGTTGTGCCTGTGGGACTGCCGATCACAAGGCCCGCAGAGCCTTGAGGATTCCCAGCAGGTGGTAGAGCCTGAGCGTCGGCACGCCGGCGACGAAGGAAGCCTCCTGGCGCCCGCAGTACTTCTGCTTGTGAAAGAAATTCCCCTGGCAGGGATAGATGAACGCGCAGCGGCGATAGATGAAGTCGAAGGCCCAGGCCACCCAGGCGTTGTGCGGATAGACCTCGCCTTTCTTCAGCGCCAGCGGCGACAACCCCAGGGTGAGGAGTTCCTTGCCCTCGGCTTTGAACTGACCCATGGCATGCAGGACGATGGCATCGTTGGTGCCGTTCGGCGCGTCCTTGATCGCCCGCGATGCGTTGTGCAGATAGCCGATGACCCGGCCGTCGCGGTACAGCGGGTCGAAAACGGCGAGGGCCAGAAGCCGGCCGTGCTTGCGCGCCCAGAAGTAGCGGACGCCCTCCTCGTCCTCCAACACCAGTGGCCGCGTCAGGCCGGCGAGATCATGGCCGCCCTTGCGCGCGAGCCATTCGCGGTTGAGCTCGTCCAGCTCCTCGCCGCCCTGCTCGCTGAGCCGCCCCTCGTGCACTTCGACGCCTTCGCTGCGCGCCTTGTTGCGCCAGCGGCGCAGGTGGGCATATTGCTTGCCGCGCAGCTCGAGGTCGAAGCCGGCCAGGTCGATCTCCGAATTGACGCCGAACTCGTTCACCGGATAGCCGCGGGCGCTCAGCACATCGGCGAAGGCGCTGCCGATGTCGAGAAACACCGTGAGCACCCGGGTGGCCGCCAGATAGGCGTCGAGCAGCGGCGCGAAGTCGGCCCTGGCCGCAATCGGGTCGCCGATCACCACATTCATCCCGCGCGGCGCATAGAGGGGATGCCTGACCGGGATATAGGCGAGATAGCCCAGCTGCGGGTGAATGAACTGGGTCGCGCCGGGCTGCAGCGAGGAATAGGCCATCGCGCTGCTGCCGTGGCGCAGCAGAAATGGCCACAGCAGTGAATGCTGCGTCCGCTCGGCGCAGTCGCCGTCCAGCAACGTGGAAACGGTCTGCATCGCTTCAGCCCCCGGAAGGCTGGGTTTCGCCGATATCCACGCGGATCACCTGCTTGCTCAGCACGTGTTCGGCGAGCGCATGGTTGTCGGTTTGCGTCGGGTGGAAGTCGCGCCGAAGCACCTGCAGGCAGCCACGGGTCATGCGCGCGAAGAAGCGCTCGTCGCGGAAGAAGTAGCGGAAGGCACGGCGCCAGGTAGCGAGACGGAACAACTGGCCGTCCTGGCGCAGGAAAGTGGCGCAGGCCAGAGCCAGGTAGCTCATGTTGACCAGGTAGGCCATCACCACCCCGTAGCCCAGCCAGAAACGGCTGCCCTCGGTGGCCTGGTACACATCGAAGGCCACCGACTTGTGTTCGATCTCCTCGGCGAAGTGCCACTCGTACAGGGCGCCGGCCCGCGCATCGCAATGCCGCAACCGGCCGCTGCTCAGGGTGATTTCGGCGAAGAGCTCGTTGATGCGCTCGACGCCCACCACGAAGGCCAGCTGCTGCCGTGCGGTGGAGGTCGGGGTGAGGATCTTGAACGAGAGGAAGCCGGTGAAGCGCCGGAACGTCTGCATGCGGAAACCCTGGCGCTGCAACACCTCGATGAACTGCTCGTGGCCGCGGGAATGGGACAGCTCCTGGCCGATCAGGCCCCGCGCCTCCTGGAGCAGCGCGGGGTCTTCGATCTGGCCGAGGTACTTCTTGATCGTCTGGACGATGAAGGTCTCGCCGTCGGGGATGGTCATCGAGTATGCGTTCAGCCAATGAGTCAGGAAGACGTCGTCCTTGACCCAGATCCGCGGCGTTTCATGCTCGTCGTAGCGGATGTCGAAGCGCCGGGCGGCAAGAACATCCCGGCTGTCGCTGGCGTTATCGCTCATCAGGCATTCCCCGTGGTTATGGTTATCTGGCTGGAGGTGCAGGGACAGCACTGCCCGGCCTGTCTCGCTTGCGATAAGCGACGGGACTCTAGAGCACAACGAACGCGCCGCGACATCGGCCGAATGGCGTACCGGAAGAAAGGAATGAGGGGGGCGAGCGGAGTCAGCAGTGCGAGCCAGCCAATAAGGCGGCCAGCCCGCACCGCCGGTCAGGCAGGCCTATCAACGCTCGTAGGCACCCAGGTCACAGATCGAGCTGCCGTTGCGGTCGCCATCGCGCGGCCGGGCGACGCCGCGCTGGTCGTTGTGGGTACAGGAGCCCAGACCGGCATCCACCGCCGGGCTGCCATTGCGCAGCTGGTGGTACTGGGTGCCGGGCCCGTTGCCGTTGGCAACTGTCGTCGAGGACAGCCGCGCAGCGAGCACCTGGGTGAACACCACATCGTCCTCCACCGTGACACTGTTATCGGTGCAGGTGGTGAGGTCCGATCCGAGCAACAGTCCCAGGGCCCGGTAGCCAACTCCCTGGTGGCTGCAGTTCATCGGCACCTGGTTGAGCCGGTTGCCGGCGACGATGCTGTTGCGCAGCACCAGGCTGCCCAGGTTGCTGACTCCGAGCCCCTCGTTGCCGGCCACGGTGACATAGCTCAGCTGCATCTGCGCCTCGGCGCCGCTGGGCGAGAAGCCGGCCAGGCCGTTGGCGATCACGCCATTGGTGTCGGTGCCGAAGTTGCCGCTGACCGTACTGTTGACCAGTCGCAGCACGCCGCTCTCGTTGTTGACGATCGCCGCCCCGCCACCGCCGCCGGCATATTGCCCGGCCAGATTGCCGACGAAGGAGGAACGGGCCACGTCGGCATTTCCCTCGTTGTAGATGGCTCCGCCATGGGCGTAGTCGACGTCGTTGTCGGTGACGCTGTTGCCCTGGAAGTGCGTGTCGCGCACCACCAGCGTGCCCAGGTTGTAGATGGCACCACCCCGCCCGGAGAAGCCCTCGTCGCCGTTGGAGTTGTTGTCGCGGAACAGGCTGAACCTGACATTCAGCTCGCCGAAGTTGGCGATCGCCCCGCCCTTGCCCTGGATGCCCGGCGTGGCGCGGTTGTCATAGAAGCCGACGTAGGTGATCACCGCCTCGCCGTCGTTGCGTATCGCCCCGCCATAGGTGTCGGCACGACCGCCACGCAGGCTTAGGTTGCGCAGGTTCAACTTGGCACCCGGCAACACTTCGACCAGGCGATCGGAAACACCCTGAATAAAGGTGTTGGTATAGATGTCGCCGACGATGGTCAGCTCGCCGGTGATATCCAGGTCGCCGCGAACACCCACGTCCTCATCTGGATCGGGCTCCTCGTCCGGGTTCCACCCAGGGTCGGCCAGCGTAAGGGGATAGGTACCCGGACGCAGCTCGATGCGATCCGGGCCGGGGTTGAGGTTGGCCTTGTAGATGGCCTCGCGCAGCGAGCAGTCATTTACGCAGGCCGGGCGAAACAGGTCTTGGGTGTTGCTGACCATAATGGTCGGGGCACCCTGAGCCGTAGGCGCGGACAGCGCGGCGGCCAGAGCAATAGAAGAGAAGCAAGCAGAGCGGATGTGCATGGCGATCCTCCAGATTATTGAGAACTCCCAGTCGGAGAATGCTCGGCTTCCGGCGACCGCCATCGATGCCTGAACGATGGGCAGCTCTCACTAGACTGACGAAATCTTCTCGGGTTCGCCGACACCCCGCCGACGCCACGTGACGCCCTTCACATCCCGCCGCCATTAGCCGTTTCGCTGTTGAAACATCCTCCCCTGACGATTTGAGAATCGCTTCACAAACCGCTCTAGCCTGAGGCTTTCCGTTCGTCGGTCGTCATCTTCGAACAAATATTGACAATCCGCCGCTTCGCTGTTGGAAACCCCTTGCGCATCAATGTGATAGAGAAATCGCATCCAGTGTCGAATTACCGTCAATTTGTAGGCGCCAGTATATCGACGAACGGTAATTACCAAAGCCGACGCAGCTCCGTATAAAGCGCTCCATCCCCGGCCGGATCACTGGCCAGGTTTCAAAAGCTTCATTCTGTGTGCGAGTAACTGGCAGGGCGGCTAGGCAGTTTTTCAAGTCGGGATCGACCTGCGCTCCGAATGAGATTTACCTCTTTATTCATCGGAGTTTTTTACTTTCATGATCGACCTCAACACCTGGAACCTCACCATCCCTGTTGGCGAACCCGCTACCACCATCGACACCCCGATGCTCGCCGGCGGTTACCAGGACGACTACTTCAAGAACATCAATGGCGTCCTGTTCTTCTGGGCACCGGTAGACGGCACCACCACCAAGAACGCCAAGTACCCGCGCAGCGAACTGCGCGAGACCTATGCCGACGGCACGCGTCGCAACTGGAAGTATCAGGATGCCGACAACAACAACCTGGACGCCACGCTGAAAGTCACTCAGGTTCCGTCCACCGGAAAGGTCGTGATCGGCCAGATCCACAACGTTGAAGGTGACGATCCGCCCATCAAGGTGCAGTACCAGTACAGCGCTTCGGACAAGACCGGGAAGATCGTTGCGATTTATCGCAGCAAACCGGGTGTCGATAGCGTCAGCGTCACCATTCGCAGCGGCGTAGCGATGAACCAGTCGTTCTCCTACTCCATCCGCCTCACTCGTGCCGGCACGCTGGCGGTCTATACCAAGGTCAATTCGGTGAGCCAGCGCTGGACGACGAAGCTGGACCCGACCTGGGGCGCACAGACCATGTACTTCAAGGCCGGCTCCTATGTTCAGGACAACATTGGCGACAACACCGAGGCAGGTGCCGCGGAGTTCAACCAACTGAAGATCACTCACCAATAAGCGAGTAACAGGCGCCGGCTACTGCCGGCGCTTGCTTGTAAATAGATCACTCTTAATCGCAGCTCGACATATGCAGACGCGACTAGAGGCTCAAATGATTTAAAAACAAGCCTTTACATCCTATTTGTCGCACTAGACTTCAAGTTGAGCGGCTAACCCCGCTTCCGGCGGGGTCTTTATTAGAACCAAGAACAGCTGCCAAGCACCTGACCCCGCCGGCACCTTTCGCGAGGGCCTCATGGGAATTGCTGCCAGCGAGCTGTGCCAACACGTCATCCGCCCCACTCTCGTCTATCTGGGGCGCCATTCACCCACCGCCGAAGCCCTGCTCCTGGGCGCCGCCGCCAGTCAATCGGCACTCGGCAGCGCGCTGGACGACAGCCAGGGCCACGGTCTCTACCGCATCAGCGCCCTGCGCCACGAGCAGCTGTGGGACCTGCACCTGGCCCGCGATCCGGACCTGGCCAGCCTGGTCCGCGGCCTCGCCAGCCAACACGCGTTCCTCGCCGCACCGCACCTCGAACTGACGGTCAACCTGCGTTACGCCACGGCCATCGCCTGGCTGCTGGTGGAGAGCGAACATGCGGAGCTACCGGCCGCCGACGACCTGCACGGAATGGCGCGCATCTGGCGCAAGGTGTTCCATCCGCATGGCCGCCTGCGCGACTTTCTACAGGCCTGGCAGCAATGCATCCCACAACCTCACCAGGCGGCTTGAACGCGGTAAAGGTGGAACCTTTTCTGTGACTAACCAGTCACTTACAGGCCGACCCGGGGTTAACGAAAGTTCACGAAAAAGCCGTCCCAGAGCGGTTGGCAAGGTCCGGCAAACCGGTTAGCTTGCCGCCCTCGTTTTTGCTGTTCGTGAGCCTCCTAATGAAAAAACTCTGGTTGAAGACTTCTCTCGCACTGGCCATCGGTGCGGTTTCCACTCACAGCCTGGGCAACGGAATTGCCATCAACGAACAGAGCGTCAGCGGCATGGGCACCTCCTTCGCCGGTCGCGCCTCCGCGGTCAACGACGCCTCCATCCTGTTCGGCAACCCGGCGGGCCTGACCAAGCTCAAGCGCCCGGAAGTGACCGGCGGCTTCGGCCTGGTCGACGCCAAGGTCGACCTCGACAACGCCAGTGACGAAACCGCCAAGGGCGACATGGTGCCGCTGACCCCGGTGCCCTTCGCCTTCTACGCCAGCCCGATCGACGAGAGCTGGCACTGGGGCCTGGGCCTGTACGTGCCCTATGCACTGATCAGCGACTACGAGAAGAGCTTCGGCGGCCGCTTTAAGGGCCAGTACAGCAAGGTGGAAGTGGTCACCCTGCAGCCGACCATCAGCTACCAGATCAACGACCGCGTGTCCGTCGGCTTCGGCCCGACCATCAACAAGATCAAGGGCAAGCTAGTCAGCAAGCTGGACAACAGTGCCGCCTTCGGCACCGGCGAAACCAAGGTCGGCATCAAGGGCGACGACGTTGGCTACGGCTTCAACGCCGGCGTGATGGTCGACGTCACCGACCAGCTGACCTGGGGCCTGACCTACCACTCCAAGGTCGACTACACCCTGGAAGGCCGCACCCGCATCACCGGCGGTGACGGCCCGATCTTCAGCGCCTTCAACGGCCAGTACGATGCCTCCCTGGACTTCACCACCCCGGAGACCGTGGACACCTCGGTGACCTACGCCTTCGACGACAAATGGACCTTCTACGCCGGCGCCACCTTCACCCGCTGGAGCCGCCTGCAGGAGATCGTGGTCGAGAACCAGGGCACGCCGAGCATCCTCGGCCTGAGCCCGATCGGCGAAGTCAGCGAAGAGCTGAAGTGGCACGACACCTGGTCCTATGCCATCGGCGCCTCGTACCAGCTCAACCCGCAGTGGGTCCTGCGTACCGGCCTGGCCCTCGACCCGTCGCCGGCCGAGAACGAGCACCGCAGCGTGCGCATCCCGGTGGGCAACCGCAAGGTGTTCTCCCTGGGTGCCGGCTGGTCGCCGAACCCCGACCTGACCATCGACGTGGCCTACTCTTACCTGCGCGAGAACGAGGCCAAGGTCAACCAGCACTCCACCGAGCTGGCCGGGCGCGAGATCGCCCCGGGCTTCAGCGCCGAGTACAACAACAGCGCCCACGGCGTAGGCCTGCAGGCCACCTACCGCTTCTGACGGCAGGTTCTGCGGACATGAAAAAGCCGGGCATCTGCCCGGCTTTTTCATGGGTCACCATTAATTACTGAGCAATAGCCTTCTCGATGGCCGCCAGCAGATCCTCGTCGTCCGGCTTGGTCAGGCTGGAGAAACTGGCGATCACCTTGCCGTCGCGCCCCACCACGTACTTGTAGAAATTCCAGCGTGGCGCGCTGCTCTGCTCGGCCAGCTCGCTGAACAGCGGTATCGCCTCATTGCCGCTGACCGCCTGCGGCTCGCTCATGGCGAAGGTCACGCCGTAGTCGATGAAGCACACCTTGGCCGTCTCGCCGCTGTTGTCGGCCTCCTGCTTGAAGTCGTCGGAAGGCACGCCCAGCACTTCCAGTCCCTGCCCTTTGTAACGCTGGTACAGCGCCTCCAGGCCCTTGAACTGCGGGGTGAAGCCGCAATGGCTGGCGGTGTTGACCACCAGCAGCGGCTTGCCAGCGAAACGCTCGCACAGATCGATGCTTTCCTTGGAGCGCAATTGTTGCAGCTCGCCCTGGTCCTTGAGCAGGGGCGAACAGTCGGCCGCCCACAGCGGGGCGGCAAGCAGGGACGACAGCAGCAGGCAGGACAGGCGCGCGATCATGGGGGCATCTCCAAAGGGTATGCGCCCACGCTACTCGTCCGCGCCTGCTCCGGCAACGGCCGCCGCGGCAACGTTCAGCACAGGCTCATGCCCAGCTGCAGCAGGGCCAGTCCGCCCTGGCTCCAACCCCACCAGGCCAGCGCCAACAGCAGCGCCACTCCCAGCAGGGCCAGCGTGGTGGCGGCCGTACGGCTCACGCCGCCGCCCCGGCCCGCAGGCGTACCACCGGCTGCTCGCGCACGGGCCAGTTGAGCGCTGCCGCCAGCAGGCCGAAGAGAATCGACAGCTGCCAGACCACGTCGTAGCTGCCGGTGTGGTCGTACAGATAGCCGCCCAGCCAGCCGCCGAGGAACGAGCCGAGCTGGTGGAACAGGAAGACGATGCCACCGAGCATCGACAGGTTGCGCACGCCGAACAGGGTGGCCACCGTGCCGTTGGTTAGTGGCACCGTGGACAGCCACAGCAGCCCCATGGCCATGCCGAACGCATAGGCACTCCACTCGGTCAGCGGCGAGTAAACGAACGCGACTATCACCACCGTGCGCGCCAGGTATAGACCGGTGAGCAGGCGTGGCTTGGACATGCGCCCGCCGAGCCAGCCGGCGATATAGGTACCGAACACGTTGAACAGCCCGACCAGCGCCAGCACCGTCGTACCAACCGACGCCGGCAGATGCTTGTCCACCAGGTACGACGGCAGGTGCACGCCGATGAATACCACCTGGAAGCCGCAGACGAAGAAGCCCAGCGCCAGCAACCAGAAGCCGGAATGGCTGCAAGCTTCCTTCAGCGCCTCCGCCAGGCTCTGCTCGCCACCGACCGGGGCCGGTTGCGGATGGTCACGCACCATCAGCGCCAGCGGTACGATCAGCGCGACCAGCATGCCCAGAGCGATCAAGGCCGACGACCAGCCCAGCCAGCCAATCAGCCCCAGGGTGCCCGGCAGCATGGCGAACTGGCCGAAGGAGCCGGCCGCCGCCGCGATACCCATGCCGATGCTGCGCTTCTCCGGCGGCAGCGCCCGGCCGACCACGCCGAGCAGCACCGAGAACGAGGTGCCGGACAGGCCGATGCCGATCAGCAGACCGGCACTGAGCGACAGCGACCAGGCCGAGTCGGCGCCGGCCATCAAGGCCAGACCGGCCGCGTAGAGCAGGCCACCGGCGACTATCACCCGGCGCGCACCGAAGCGATCGGCGATGGCCCCGGTGACCGGCTGAGCCAGGCCCCAGATCAGGTTCTGCAGGGCGATGGCGAAGGCGAATACCTGGCGACCCCAGCCGTACTCGCCGCTCATGGGCGAGAGGAACAGGCCGAAGCCGTGGCGGACGCCCAGCGACAGGGCGAGGATCAGCGATGCTCCCAGCAGGAGCCAACTTGCCGTGCGCCATGGGTTGTTCATCTGCGTTCTCCGCGGGGCGTTCCCGTCAGTCGATGGTTTCCAGATCGTCCAGCAGCGCCATCAGCTCTGCCCGTTTGTCCGCGCCCAGGCGCAGCGCCAGCTCCTGCTGAGCCCGTTCCCACAGTGGCGCGCCCTGCTCCAGCACGCGCACGCCGGCATCGGTCAGCGCTACCTGCCGGCTGCGCTGGTCGGTACCGCCGCCGAGCTGCAGCAGTCCCCTGCCCTCCACCACCCGCAGGTTGCGCCCGAGGGTGCTGCGGTCCAGCCCCATGGCCTCGGCCAGGGCGGAAATGCTCGGCTGCCCCAGGCGCTGCAGATAGCGCAGCAGGGAAAACTGGGCGGCATTCAGCCCGACATCGGCCAGGGCTTCGTCGTAGATGCGGGTCACCCCGCGGCTGGCGCGGCGCAACTTGGTACAGAGACATTGGGTCGGCAACATGGATACAGGTATATACCCGCATCTGCCGATCAGGCAGTTACAGTTGCGACATAAACGAGCGGAACAGCCGCTCAGTACAGGGGGCGCCGCTAGCTCCAGACACGCTCGCTATTCATCGATGGTGGGGTGTCGCTCGCCGAAGGCAGCGCACCATCGCCAGCGACGCGACGCATCCGGGGCCGCGTCTGATGGGCTGTCGCTGCGCTCCGAGACCACCCTACGGTGTAGCGCTTTGTAGGGTGTCACTCGCCGAAGGCAGTGCACCATTGCCAGCGACGCGGTGCATCCGGGCCACGTCTGGCGGGCTGTCGCTGCGCTCCGAGGCCGCCCTACGGTGTAGCGCTTTGTAGGGTGCCACTCGCCGAAGGCAGTGCACCACCAGGCGCTTAAGCCGCAGCCAGACGAGACGCTCCGGTCAGCCCCACAACGCCAAAGCCACCAGCACCGCACACTCGCCCAGTTCCAGCAGCGCACCGGCGGTATCGCCGGTGGTACCGCCCAGGCGGGCAACGAAGGCGCGGCGCAGCAGCCAGAACACCAAGGCGGCAGCGAGCAACGCCAGCACGGCGGAGAAACCGAACAGCAGCATGGCCAGAGCATGTCCCGCCAGCACCAGCGGCAGGCGCTCTCGGGGCAGATGCTCGGCCAACGCCGCGCCCAGGCCGCCGGCGCGCACATATGGCGTGGTTAAAAACAGCAACGGCGGCAACGCGCGGCCGAGCCAGGGGGCCAGCAGCAGCCCGGCCCAGGCATCTCGCTCGAGCAACACGACCAGCGCGGCAAACTTGAGTAGCAACACCAACAGCAGCACGACCACCGCGATGGGACCGCTGCGCGGGTCCTTCATGATCGCCAGCGTGCGCTCACGATCACCGTAGCCGCCGACCCAGGCATCGGCCGTGTCGGCCAGGCCATCCAGATGCAGTCCACCGGACAACCCGACCCAGACGGCCAACAGAATGGCCGCCTGCAGCAGCGCCGGTGTAGCGCCGAGCAGCAGGTGCAGCGCCAGCAGCAGGCCGCCGAGCAGCGGCCCCACCAGCGGATACCACAACAGCGAGCGGCCGATCTGCGCAGGCTCCGGCATCCCAGCCAGCCGAACAGGCAGGCGGGTGAGGAACTGCAGGGCGATCAGCAGCGGCTGCGGCAGCATCAGGCTTCGGTCAGCTGCAGACCGGCTTCGACCTGCAGGCCATGCAGCGCGCCATAGCCCACCTCCACCTGCAGCAGCTGGTTCTCCGGCAGCTTGCGCGCGCGGGCCAGTAGCAGACGCATCACGCCACCGTGGGTGATCAGCAGCACGCGCTGGCCATCCAGCTCGGCCTGCAGACGCTCGATGGCGCCCAGCACGCGCCCGGCGAAGTCCTTGACCGGCTCGGCCTGCGGCGGCGTGAAGTGGTAGGGCTCGTTCCAGAATTTGCCGAGCGCTTCCGGATCCTCCAGCAGCACCTCGGCCGAATTACGCCCCTCCCAGGCGCCGAAGTGCAGCTCGCGCAGATCGGCCTCGATGCGCAGCGGCAGGCCGTTAGCTTCGGCGAACTCGCGGGCGAAGGACTCGCAACGCTGCAGCGGCGAGCTGATCACCAGGTCCCAGCCGCCCTTGCCGGCCAGGGCCAGCTGCATCTGCTGGCGTCCCTGCTCGGTCAGCGCATCGTCGCTGCTGCCGCGAAAACCGGGGCCGGCGTCGGTCACACCATGGCGCAACATATCCAGGAAAAGAGTCATAAGCGGTCCTCAACCAGTGCTTCGGAAAATGTAGCCATGCCGCCGTGCAGGGCGCAGGCCAGTTTGATCAGGGGCAGCGCCAGGGCGGCACCACTGCCCTCGCCCAGGCGCAGGCCGAGGTCGAGCAGCGGCGTGCCGCCGAGCTCCGCCAGCAACGCGGCGTGGCCCGGCTCGGCGCCGGCGTGGGCGAACAGCAGCCAGGGCTGCACGCCAGGATTCAGGCGCACGGCGCACAGGGCCGCCGCGCTGCAGATAAAACCATCGACCACCGCCGGAATACCGGCCTGGGCGCAGGCCAGATAGGCACCAGCCAGGGCCGCCAATTCGAAGCCGCCGACTCGGCGCAGGGCCTCGAAGGGTTCGGCAAGCGCAGCGCCGTGCAGAACCAGGGTGCGCTCGATCACCGCCTGCTTGTGGCTGACGCCAGCGGCGTCCAGCCCGGTGCCGGGACCGGCCAGCTGTGCCGGGCTCAGGTCACTCAGCGCACAGGCCAGGGCCGTGGCGGCGCTGGTATTGCCGATGCCCATCTCGCCGGCCAGCAGCAGATCGCAACCCTCGGCCAGGGCCTGTTGCACCGCGTCGCGACCGGCCTGCAGGGCGGCGGCACATTGCTCGGCGGTCATGGCCGGCTCGACGGCGAAGTTGGCGGTGCCGGCGCCGAGGCGAAGATGGCGCACACCAGGCAGCTCCAGATCGAGATCGATGGTGCCTAGGTCAAACAGGCGCAACGGCATGCCCTGCTCGCGGGCCAGCACGCTGACGGCGGCGCCGCCGGCGACAAAGTTGCCGAGCATCTGCGCGGTCACCGCCTGCGGATAAGCGGACACGCCCTCGGCGACCACCCCGTGGTCGCCGGCGAACAACACCAGCTGCGGGCTGCGGATGACGGGTTTCTCCCGTCCCTGCAGTGCGGCCAGGCGCACGGCCAGGGCCTCCAGCGCACCGAGGGCGCCGGTCGGTTTGGTCAGTTGCGCCTGGCGCGCCAGGGCGGCGGCCTCGGCGACAGCATCGGGTTGGCGGCAGGCTTGCTGCCACCAGAATGAAGAAGTCATAGCGGCGCTCCTTTGAGCAGCATGGGCAGGCCGGCGACGCAGAACTGCACACGCTCGGCCCGTTCGGCCACGGCCTGGTGCAGCCAGCCGGCCTCGTCGACGTAACGACGGGTCAGCTCACCCAGCGGCACCACACCCAGGCCGGTCTCGTTGCTGACCAGGATGATGCGCCCGGGCAGCTCGGCCAGCGCCTCGAGGAAGGCATCGCGCTGCATGGCCAGGCGGGTCTCGTCTTCCAGCATCAGCAGGTTGGTCAGCCACAGGGTCAGGCAGTCGACCAGCAGGCAGCGCTCGGGGGCGGCATTGTCGCGCAGGGCACGGGACAGTTCGAGGGGCTCCTCGACCAGGCCCCACTGCGCCGGGCGCGAGGTACGGTGATGGGCGATGCGCTTGGCCATCTCGCCGTCCCAGGCCTGCCCGGTGGCGATATAGGTGACCGGCAGGCCGCTGTCCGCCGCCAGCTTCTCGGCCAGACGGCTCTTGCCGGAGCGGGCGCCACCGAAGATCAGTTCAAGCATGGACAGTACCCTCTGGATCGACCCTCACCCCAACACTCTCCCGAGGGAGAGGGTGCTGATCGAGGCTGCGTTGAAATGTGTGCTCAAACTCGAGCACGGAATAACCCACTCTTCCTGCCGAAGAGGACCGGGATGAGGGAGTCGCCCCCGCCCGATGCCTCGCCAATGCGCATGACACTCCTAGAGGCCACATAACTCACGCAACAGCCGGGTATCCAGATGCGCCTCGACCAGGTCGGCCAGGCGCTCGATATCGCGTTCGCGGCGCGCATAGTAATCCACCTGGCGCGCCTCGCGCAGACCGGCCCAGCGCAGCAACTCGGCGCAGGCGGCCGGCTGCTCGAACAGGCCGTGCAGGTAGGTGGCCATGACCTGGCCGTCGGCGCTGATGGCGCCGTCGCTGCGGCCGTCGTCCAGGCGCACGGCGGGACTGCCCAGCGCCGGACCGCTACTGATCCCGGCGTGGATCTCGTAACCGCTGACCTCCAGATCACCCAGGCTCAGGCGCCCGCGTACATTACGCAGCTGCTTCTCCGGCTCCAGCACGGTGGCGTAGTCGAGCAGGCCGAGGCCCGCGCTGCTGCCGGCCGGGCCTTCCAGACCATGGGGATCGTCGATACGCGTGCCGAGCATCTGTAGGCCGCCGCAGATGCCAAGGACCTTGCCGCCGTAGCGCAGGTGGCGGGCGATGGCGGCGGCCCAGCCGTGCTCGCGCAGACGCGCCAGGTCGGCCCGTACGCTTTTCGAGCCGGGCAGGATGATCAGGTCGGCCGGCGGCATGCTCTGCCCTGGGCCGATAAACTGCAGGTCCACCTGCGGGTGCAGGCGCAGCGGATCGAAGTCGGTGTGGTTGCTGATGCGCGGCAGCACCGGCACGGCGACGCGCAGTACCTCGCGCTCCTTGTCCGGCTGCAGCACCTGCACCGCGTCCTCGGCCTCCAGATGGAAGTCCATCAGGTACGGCAGCACGCCGAGCACTGGCTTGCCGGTGCGCTGCTCCAGCCAGTCCAGCCCCGGTTGCAGCAGGGCGATATCGCCACGGAAGCGGTTGATCACAAAGCCCTTCACCCGCGCCTGCTCGCTCGGCGACAGCAGCTCCAGGGTGCCGACCAGATGGGCGAACACGCCGCCCTTGTCGATATCGGCGATCAGCAGCACCGGGCAGTCCACCGCCTCGGCGAAGCCCATGTTGGCGATGTCGCCGGCGCGCAGGTTGATCTCGGCCGGCGAGCCGGCGCCCTCCACCATCACCACCGGATACTGCGCGGCCAGGCGGGCGTGGGATTCAAGCACCGCCTCGCGGGCAACGCGCTTGTAGTCGTGGTAGGCCATCGCATTCATATTGCCGATGGCGCGGCCCTGGATGATCACCTGGGCGCCGGTGTCGCTATTGGGCTTGAGCAGCACCGGGTTCATATCGGTGTGCGGCGCCAGGCCAGCCGCCTGGGCCTGCACCGCCTGGGCACGGCCGATCTCGCCGCCATCGGCAGTCACCGCACTGTTGAGCGCCATATTCTGCGGCTTGAATGGCGCCACGCTGACGCCCTGGCGTTGCAGCCAGCGGCACAGCGCGGTCACCAGGGTGCTCTTGCCCGCGTCCGAGGTGGTGCCTTGCACCATCAGAGTGGCCGGCAATCCGGTGGTCATGCGGGCATCTCCTTCAGCGCCAGCTCCAGGCGCTGCCAACCGGCCTCGTCGCCGGGCAGGCCGAAGCGCAGGCAGCGAGTCTCGGCGAACAGGCGCAGGAGAATGCCGCGCCGGGCGAAGTAGCCGTGCAGGCCAACCGCCTGGTGATGGCCGACCAGCTGGAACAGTGCGCAGCCACCGGCCGGGGCCAGACCATGATCGCTGAGCAGCACGGCCAGGCGCAGGCCATCGGCGCGCAGGCGCTCGCGCTGGCGACGCTGGCCTTCGCCATCGGCCAGCAAGGCGCAGGCCACCGCCCGCGTCGGCCCACTGACGGTCCAGGGCCCGAGCTGCTCGCCGAGGCGCTCGAGCAGTTCGCTTGCGGCCAGGACGAAGCCCAGGCGAATACCGGCCAGGCCGAAGAACTTGCCGAACGAGCGCAGCACGATCAGCCCCGGGCGCTGACTGTCGGTCGCCAGACTGTGCTCGGGGGTGCAGTCCATGAAGGCTTCGTCGACCAGCAGCCAGCCGCCGCGCCCGGCCAGTCGCGCGTGCCATTCGAGCAGACGCTCGCGTTCGATCAGCCGGCCGCTAGGATTGTTCGGGTTGACCACCAGCAGCACGTCGAGGCGCTCCAGCGAGCGCTCCACCGGGCCCTCGCCCAGCTCCTGGACCAGATGACCCTCGCGGCGCCAGGCGGCGGCATGCTCGGCATAGGCCGGCGAGACGATGCCGACCCGCAGGCCGGGGCGGCGCAGACGAGGCAGGGTCTGGATCGCCGCTTGGGAACCGGCCACCGGCAACAATGCAGGCACGCCGTAATAGTCGCGAGCCGTCGCCTCCAGGCCGTCGTCGGCCTCGGGCAGGCGCTGCCAGGCGGAATCGGGGATGGCCGGCAGCGGCCAGCCATAGGGGGCGATGCCGGTGGACAGGTCGAGCCAGTCCGCCAGCGGGATGCCATAGCGCTGCGCCGCCTCGCGCAGGCGGCCACCGTGTTCAAGCAAGGTACAGCCCTCCCACGACCAGGATCAGCAGCCACAGGGCCACGCCGCCATGCACCAGGTTGAGCGCCCGCTCGATATCGCGAGCCTGCGGCGGCAAGCCTTCACCCAGCTGCGGACGCTGCTCCTCGATGCCATGGTAGACGGCCGAGCCGCCCAGGCTGACGCCCAGGGCGCCGGCGCCGGCAGCCATCACCGGGCCGGCATTGGGGCTGTCCCAGAGGGGCGCCTGGCGCCGCCAGCAGCGCAGGGCCAGGGCGGTGCGGCCGAGCAGCGCGTAGGTCAGCGCCACCAGGCGCGCGGGAATGTAATTGAGCGCGTCGTCGATGCGCGCGGCCGCCCAGCCAAAGCGCTCGAAACGCTCGTTGCGGTAGCCCCACATGGCGTCCAGGGTATTGCTCAGGCGGTACAGCACCACACCCGGTGCGCCCAGCAGGCAGAACCAGAACAGCGCGGCGAACACCGCATCCGAGCCGTTCTCCAGAACCGACTCGGTGCCGGCGCGGGCCACGCCGGTGGCATCCAGCTCGGCGGTGCGCCGGCTGACCAGGTAACCGACACGCTGCCGCGCCTGCGGCAGATCGCCCAGACGCAGCGCCTGGGCCACCGGCAGCGCATGCTGGCCGAGGCTCTTCAGGCCGACGGCGAAATACAGGGCGAGGATCTCCAGCAGCCAGCCCAGTTCGCTCAGGCTCAGCAGCCAGACCAGCGCCACCGGCGGCAGCACCGCCAAGCACCAGCCGCTGACGCCATGGCTGCGCCAGCCGCGCCCACCGGCATTGAGGCGCTGCTCGATACGTTTGGCCAGGTTGCCGAAGCCCACCAGCGGGTGCCAGCGTCGCGGCTCGCCGAGCCAGGCATCCAGGCCCATGCCGGCCAGGGCGGACAGTGCGACGCTCACGTCTGCTGCCCCCAGCGATCGGCGAATACCAGCTCGCTCAGCGGCCGCTCGCTGGCCCAGCCTTCCTGCACCAGCATCGGCCGCTCGTAGAACTCGGTCACCGGCCCCAGGCACAGCACCGCCACCGGCTGGCTGCCCGCCGGCATGCCGAGCAGCTCGGCCAAGGCCAGTGGATCGAACAGCGACACCCAGCCCAGCCCCAGGCCTTCGGCGCGGGCCGCCAGCCAGAGGTTCTGGATGGCGCAGCTGAGCGAGGCCAGGTCCATCTGCGGCAGGGTGCGGCGACCGAACACATGGGCCTCGCGACCATCCATCAGGGCCGCCACCAGCAGCTCGGCGCAGTCGCGGATGCCCTCGACCTTGAGCCGCATGAACTCGTCGCTGCGCTCGCCCAGGGCCTCGGCGGTGCGCACCCGCTCGGCCTCGACCAGGCCGTGGATGCCCTCGCGCAACTCCGGTCGGGTGATGCGGACAAAGCGCCAAGGCTGCATCAGGCCGACACTGGGCGCCTGGTGCGCCGCCTGCAGCAGGCGCGCGAGCAGCTCCGGTGCCACCTTGCCGCCGGCGAAGTGGCGCATGTCGCGGCGTTCGGCGATGGCGCGGTAGACCGCGGCGCGCTCGTCGGGGCTGAAGGCGTGGTCGCTCATGGCAACAGCAGCTCGGCCGTCGCGCTGGGGTTGGACGGCAGGTAGAAGTGGATATAGGAGGCGGTCAGGCGGCCATCGCGGAACACCGCCTCGGCCACCGGTTTGCCGTTCGGGCAGACGCCACGGGCCAGCGGCGCCTGGGCGCAGTCGAGCACAGAATGGTGGTAAGTATGCCCGCGCAAGCTGCCTTCCGGCAGTTCCACCTGCTGCAGTGCCAGGGCGGCCAGGCGCGGCTGCATCACCGCACGTCCCGGCAGCAGGCCGAGCAGCTCGGCGCTTTCGCCCTGCTTGTCGGTCAGCGCCTCGAGCAGATAGAGCATGCCGCCGCACTCGGCGAGGATCGGCTTGCCGGCCGCGTGATGGGCGCGAATAGCCGCAAGCATCGACCGATTGCCCTGCAGCCGATCCAGGTGCAGTTCGGGATAGCCGCCAGGCAGGTACAGGCTGTGCACCTCCGGCAGGGCCTGGTCGGCCAGCGGCGAGAAGAACACCAGCTCGGCGCCCAGGGCGCGCAGCAGATCGAGATTGGCCTGGTAGAGGAAGGCGAAGCTGGTGTCGCGGGCCACGCCGATGCGTACGCCTTTCAGCAACGGCTCGAAGGCCTGCTCCTGCGGTGCGGCAAAGGCGACGGGATCGGGCAGCAACGCGCCGGCGCTGGCCAGCAGGGCATCGGCGGCGGCGTCCAGGCGCGAGTCCAGATCGGCCAGCTCCTCGGCCTGGATCAGCCCCAGGTGGCGGCGCGGCAGCTCCAACGCGGCGGAGCGCGGCAGGCCGCCGAACCAGCGGATCGAGGGCGGCAGGCTATCGCGCAGGATGCCGTTGTGGCGCTCGCTGCCGGTGCGGTTGGCCAGCACCCCGGCAAACGGCAGGCTGTGCTGGAAGTGCGCCAGGCCATAGGCCATGGCGCCGAAGGTCTGGGCCATGGCACCGGCGTCGATCACCCCCAGCACCGGTACTTGCAGACGCCGCGCCAGATCGGCGGCCGAGGGGCTGCCATCGAACAGGCCCATGACGCCCTCGATCAGGATCAGGTCGGCCTCGCCGGCTGCCTGCCACAGCAGCTGGCGGGTCTGCTCCTCGCCGACCATCCACAGATCCAGCTGGTACACCGGCGCGCCGCTGGCGCGGGCGAGGATCATCGGATCGAGGAAGTCCGGGCCGCACTTGAACACCCGCACCCGCTTGCCGGCACGGCTGTGCAGGCGCGCCAGGGCGGCGGTGACGGTGGTCTTGCCCTGGCCCGAGGCGGGAGCGGCGATCAGCAGGGCCGGGCAGTGGCGTGGCTCGGCCATCAGAATTCGACCCCTTTCTGCGCCTTCACGCCCGCCTTGAAGGCGTGTTTGACCAGGGTCATCTCGGTCACCGTATCGGCCGCCTCGATCAGCCCCGGCTGGGCGCCGCGACCGGTCACCACCACGTGCTGCAGCAGCGGGCGTGCCTCGATATCGGCCAGCACCTGATCCAACTGCAGATAGCCGTGTTTGAGGGCGATATTCAGCTCGTCCAGCACCACCAAGCCGATGCTCTCGTCGGCCAGCAGGCGACGCGCCACCTGCCAGGCCTCGCCGGCCATGGCGACATCGCGCTGACGGTCCTGGGTCTCCCAAGTGAAGCCCTCGCCCATCACGAACCACTGCACCTCGTCGGGGAAACGGCGGAAGAAGGCTTCCTCGCCGGTGCTGGCGGCGCCCTTGATGAACTGCACCACGCCGACCTTAATGCCATGCCCCAGGGCGCGGGCGACCATGCCGAAGGCCGAGCTGCTCTTGCCCTTGCCGTTGCCGGAATGCACCAGCAGCAGGCCATATTCGTCCTGGGCCTGGGCGATCTTTGCGTCGATCAGGGCTTTCTTGCGTTGCATGCGCGCCAGATGACGGGCGTCGCGTTCGGCCGACTCGTTCATGTTCGGACTCCTCTTTGCCGGCGCCACAGCGCCCTGCGCACCCGGCTGGCGGGTACACGAACAGAAACAAGGACAGAACGAGGAAAGCAACGGCCAGGCCCGAGAAGGCCGCAACCGCAGAGCCCGCCGCACTGCCGTGGATCGCGACAGGCCGGTCTCCGGGCTCGTGAGCCAGGCCTCGCGGCCTGCGGATCGCGCCTTCCCGTGCCGGGGCACAGTGGCGTCGAGCGACCCTTTTACTCACCTACCGTTGCGGGGGCAGCGCCGGAATCTTCGTAACGAATGCACCGGCTTCCCTGTTTCACCCTCGGACGCGTCGCGTCGGGGCACCTGAAGCAGGCGCGCAGCTTAGGCCCAGCGCATGCCTCGGTCAATCGCGCGCCGCCCGGCAGATCGGTCGAACCCACAGGGACCAGGAGGCTCACAGCAAGACAACCGAGCAAAGGAGAACCCCATGGCTAAGCAACGCTACGCCTCCTGCATCCAGGCCTGCAGCGCCTGCGCCATCGCCTGTGAAACCTGCGCCGCCGCCTGCCTCAAGGAACCCGACCTGCAGCACATGGCCATCTGTATTGCCTGCGATATCGACTGTGCCGACATCTGCCGCCTTGCCGAGCGCCTGATGGTGCGCGACAGCCCGCTGTGCGACGAATTCGTGCGCCTCTGCGCGATAGCCTGCCAGGCCTGTGCCGAGGCCTGCGGCAAGCATCAGCATGACCATTGCCAGCAATGCGCCCAGGCCTGCCAGCGCTGCGTGGTGGAATGCGAGGCGCTGGCCGCCGGCGCCTGAACTCGAACCTCAGTGCCTGGGCGTGAAGCCCGCCGGCTTGCTCGCCAGCCACTCGACGAAGGTGCGCAGGCGCTCGTCGCCCAGCAGGGCCTCGCGGCTGTTGTAGGTCAGCGCCAGTTCCTTCTCGCTGAACAGCTTGTGGATCTGGTTGTGGCAGGCGCGGCAGACCCACAGGGTGGCGGTGATGCGCTCTGTCTTGGCGAAGCGCTTCTGCACGTAGGGCTTGTCGTGCAGGGCCTTGGGGATCAGGTGGTGGCGGGTCAGCGGCAAGGCGCGGGCGCAGAGCTCGCAGGCATCGGGCTGGGGTGGCAGGCGGATCGGTTCGGGCATGTGGCGATGATGCCACAGCCCTGGCTGGCCGGCGCTAACGCTTGCGGCAGATGCTCAGCCCGTCGCCCAGCGGCAGCAGGCTGAGGTCGACGCGGGTGTCGCGGCGCAGGCCGCGGTTGAGCGCCTGGATCGCGCGGGTATCGGCGCTGTCCGGGCTGGTCTCCAGCACCCGACCACCCCACAGCACGTTATCGAACAGGATCAGGCCGCCCTTGCGCGCCAGCACCAGGGCGTGTTCCAGGTACACCGTGTAGTTGGCCTTGTCGGCGTCGATGAAGATCAGGTCGAAGCTCTCGCCATGGCCGCCACGCTCTAGCCCATTGAGCGTCTCCAGCGCTGGCGCCAGGCGCAGATCGATGCGTTCGCTCACCCCGGCCTCGTACCAGTAGCGCTCGGCGATGGCGTTGTACTCGCCGGGCAGGTCGCAGCAGATCAGCCGACCGTCTTCAGGCATAGCCTGGGCCATGCACAAGGCGCTGTAACCGGTGAAGGTGCCGATCTCGAGAATCTTGCGTGCACCGCACAATTGCACCAGCAGGGCCATGAACTGACCCTGCTCCGGGGCGATCTGCCAACGCGCCATGGGCAGCAGCGCGGTCTCTTCGCGCAGGCGCTTGAGCAGCGGCGCCTCGCGCAACGACACGTCCAGCAGGTACTGGTAGAGGGCGTCGTCGAGGTTCAGCGTGCGGTTGGTCATGGCTGGCGTGCCAGCTGGCCCGCGGCCAGGACCCGCTTGGCGCCGAGGTAGCTCTTCTGCCAGTAGGCCTGGGTCAGGTAGTCCAGGCGCACGGTGCCGCCGCTGGAGGGGGCATGCACGAAGCGCCCCTCGCCGACATAGATGCCGGCATGGCTGACCTTGCCGCCGCCGTTGGTGGCGAAGAACACCAGGTCGCCGCTCTGCAGCTCGCCACGGCCGACATTGGGCACGCGCAGGTTGATCATGTCGCGGGTCGAGCGCGGCAGCTGGATGCCGGCGGCGTTGCGGTAGACGTAGCCGATCAGGCCGCTGCAGTCGAAGCCGCTCTCCGGCGTGTTGCCGCCATAGCGATAGGGCGTGCCTTCCAGGCCGATGGCGCTGATCACCACGTCATCGGCGTTGGCGCCGACTATGGGGAAGGGATTGTTGGGTTCTTGGGAGGGAGGGTTGCCGGCGCAGGCGGTGAGCAGCGCGGCGAGGGCTAGCAGGGAGAGGCGAGCCGTGAAATGCATGGGCGGTCGTCCTGGCCGGAATGCGCCCTACTCTGCCGGCTCGCAGGCACGGGCGCAAGGCCCGTGCACTGCTTTGGATCAGGGCCGGATCAGCGATGCAGCGGCGAACGCTCGGCGGACGGTTGCTCCGGCGCCATGGCCAGCACGCGCTTGGCTTCCATGTAGCTGCGGCTCCAGTAGCTGTCGTCAAGGCTGTCCACCCGCACACCGCCGCTGCGGCTGCTGCTGGAATGGATGAACTGGTCGTCGCCCAGGTAGATGCCGGCGTGGCTGACGCGGCCACGGCCACGGTTGTTGAAGAAGATCAGGTCGCCCGGCTCCAGCTCGCTGCGCGATACCAGCGGCGCGTCGAGATTGATCAGCTCGCGGGTGGAGCGCGGCAGCTTCATGCCCGCCTCTTCCTTGAACAGGAAGCCGACGAAGCCGCTGCAGTCGAAACCACTGGTCGCCGAGGTGCCGCCCATGCGGTAACGGGTACCGACCAAGGACAGGCCATGGGCCAGGATATTGTCCGCCAGCGAGGGCAGCTCGTAGGGTTTGTCGTCCGTGAAATCCGCCATTTGCTCGTCGGTCATGTACTCGACGGGCTTTTGCGGTTGTTGAGCCAGATCCATCTGGGGCTGCGGCGCCTGCTGGGTGGCGCAGGCCGCCAACAGGGCTGAGAGTGCAATGGGCACGAGGGGTGCGAAGCGCTTTAGCATGGGCACGACCGTGTCAGTCTGGTTTTTATAAGGGGGCGACTATGCCCTCTGAGAACATGATTTGCAAATTCAATGCCCAGGAATGTGACTCAGTAGTTCCGGCAAAACGTCTGACGCCCTTCCCGATAAATGGGCATCCACCCAGCGGCTGATATCGGTCTGCTGCGGATTGATTTCCACCGTAAAACCCCCATTCCTGCGGGCTTCCACCAGCGGTTCGACTATGTAGGGGAAGCTCGCCGTAGTACCGACCGCGATAACCACTTCGAAGCCCTGGCGCACCTGATCATAAAGCCGACCAATGGCATCCTCGGGCAGCATTTCCTCGAACAGCACCACCGGCGGGCGCAGGATGCCCCCGCATTGTGCGCAGCGCGGCGGCAAGGGTTTTTCCAGGTGCGCGGCCAGCTCGGGATCTTCGGCGCCGCAGGACTGGCAGAACAGTGGCGCTAGCTCGCCATGGATCTCGATCAACCGCTCCAGCGGAGAACCCGGCTGGCGGTGATAGCCATCGATGTTCTGCGTCAGCACCCAGCAACCCGGCTTGCGCCGCTGCAGTTCGGCGATGGCGACATGCCCGGCATTGGGGCTGGCGGCCAGGCAGGCCTCGCCAAGCTGGGCCAGGTACTTCCAGCACAGCGCCGGATCACGCTGCAGCATGGGCCCGGACAACGCCGCCTCGATTGGCAGGCCCTCGGCTGTCAGGCCGTTGTACAGACCACCGAGGCCGCGGTAGGTGGGTAGCCCGGAGTCCGCCGAGAGCCCGGCGCCGGTGATGATCAGAATGCGCTCGGCCCGCTGGATTGCCCGGGCGACGCGGAGAATATCCTGCTGCATGGCATTGCCTCCTCGGACCGCAAAGCGGCTTTATCAGTGATTGACTGTATGCGCGAGCATCACCGACAGCTGACACAGCGGCCGGCCACTCTGCGCGTGCCACTGGTTGAAGGCAGCCTGCACCAGCGCCAGGTCCTTCTGGCTGGTCGGTGCCTTGTCGATGATGTCCTGGGCCTTGAGCGCGGCGACCATGTCGTCGGTGGGGATAAAAGTGTCCTTGCCGACCATGCGCAGGAAGCGAGGCGCCGACAGGCCGCCGAGCTGGCTGCCGTGCTTGGCCAGGTACTTCCACAGGCCGACGATGTCGGTCACCGGCCAGTCGGCGATCAGCGCGCCGAAGCTGCCCTTGTCCTTCTGCACGTCGAGGACGAACTGGGCGTTGCGCGGCACACTCTTGAGCTTGCCCAGGTGGCGGATCAGGCGCTCGTCCTGCATCAGCCGCTCCAGGTGCTCGGCGCCCATCAGCACCACCTTCTGCGGATCGAAGCCGAAGAACACCTGCTCGAAGGCCGGCCACTTGGCATCCACCAGGCTGTGTTTGAGGCCGGCGCGAAACACGCGCAGGGCGATCAGCGACAGGTAGCGGTCATCGCTCAGCGCGCGCAGCTCGGCGTCGCTCTTCGGCTGCGGCAACCGGGCCTCTAGCGCCGCGGCCGAGCCGAAGCGATTGAGGCAGTATTCGTGCAGCCACTGATAATCACGCATGAGAGATCCTTGCCCGAAAGAGGCGCACAGGTTGCCCGCAACCCTTGGCGCCGCGCAATATTCGCCGCCATGAACGATCCCGTGGAAAGCTTCTTCGCCCAGTGCCAGGCCGTGCTCGCCGGCGATGTTGCCCTGCTCGCCCGCCTGCAGGCGGCCGGCTTCGGCTGCCGGGCCGGCTACTGGGCCTTCCGCCTACCGCAGCTACACCTGTGGCTGGCGCCGCAGCTGGACTACCCGCGTTTGCGCCAGGCGCTCTACGCCAGCGAGCTGAACACGCGGCTTAAGGCGCTGGGCGGCGAGCTCGCCATCGCCGACAACCAGAGCAACAGCGATCTCAGTCTGTACTGCCTGCGCCGTCTTTCCTGAACAGGTGGCGCGTGGCCTCGGCGTAGAGTGCCGAGCCGGCGAAATCCTCCGCGCTCAACACCCGGCCGACCAGGATCAACGCGGTGCGGCGGAAGCCCTTCTCGGCTACTCGCGCCTCGATATCCGCCAGAGTGCCGCGCACCCAGTCTTGATCTGGCCAGCTGGCGCGATGCACCACGGCGATCGGGCAATCGGCGCCGTAATGCGGCAGCAGCTCCTCGACGATACGCGGCAGATGCTGCACGCCGAGGTGGATGGCCATAGTCGCGCGGTGGCTGGCCAGGGCGCCCAGCTCCTCCCCCGTCGGCATCGGTGAGTTGTGGCCGTAGCGGGTGAAGATCACCGTCTGCGCCACCTCAGGCAGGGTCAGCTCGGCTTCCAGCAACGCCGCGCAGGCTGCCGTGGCGGTGACGCCGGGGATGATCTCGAAGGGAATCCGCAGCGCGCGCAACTCGCGAATCTGCTCGCCGATGGCGCCGTACAACGACGGATCGCCGGAATGCACGCGGGCCACGTCCTGGCCCTTGGCATGGGCCTCGGCCAGCAGCGTGATGATCTGTGAGAGGTGCAGCTCGGCGGTGTTCACCAGCAGCTCGGCGCTATGGCCCTGCAGCACGGCCTCGGGTACCAGTGAGCCGGCGTAGAGAATCACCGGGCAGCTGCGGATCAGGCCCTGGCCTTTGACGGTGATCAGCTCAGGATCGCCGGGGCCGGCGCCGATGAAATAGACGGTCATAGTGTTATCCGATGTCAGGCGCGAGCAATGGCCAGGGTAGCAGCGGCGCTGCGCTGCTTGGGACAGATCAGGACGGCCGCACGACCGGAGCGCGCGCTGGCGCCGGCCAGGGCACTGGCCTCGGCCACGCTGGCGGAGCCGGTCAGCTCGCGCACAAGCTCCGAGCCTTCACTCAGTTGCGACTCGTAGGGCGCCAGTTGCTCGGCCGAGTAGAAGTCCAGCGGCAGGCCAAGGTCTGCCGCCAGCTGCAGCAGCCCTGCCTCGTCGCGTTTGTGTGCGCTGCTGGCCAGGCCATGCAGCGCGTCCAACGGCAGCGCGAACTGCACCAGGCTCTGTTGCAGTAGCTCGCGCAGCTCGGCCACCGTGCAACCGCGACGGCAGCCGAGACCAGCGATCAGCAGCGGATCAGGCGTCGCGCTGTTCGCCACGGGCGAAGAACCAGGCAGCGGCCAGGCCCAGGGCCGACCAGAACAGGGCGTTGGTCAGCAGCGAGGCGAGGATGAACTCGTGCTCCAGCGCCTCGGGCGCCAGGCTCTCGTGCACTTCCGGCTGCGGCGCGCCGATCAGGTGCGGCACGGCCAGCAGCACCAGGCCTACGCCACGCAGCGCCCAGTTGCGGCCGAAAGCGATCAGGCCCAGGCCGGCGGCGGTAGCGACGGCGGTGCCGATCCACCAGTACTGACGCAGCAGCAGATCGGCGGCGGCGGTGCCCGGCAGCTCCGGCGGCAGGCCAGCGGACGGCGCCAGGCTGAACACGGCGAAGCCGCCCAGGCCCCAGAGCAGGCCCTGCCAGGTCTGGCTCGGCGCACGCAGGGTGAACAGACCAGCCAGCATCAGGGCGAAGCCGACAGCCACCACCAGATTGCTCAGGCCGGTGGACAGGGTGCGCTGCCAGCCGTCTTCGGGAGCCCAGACCTCGCCATCGTGGCTATGGCCGGCAGCCTCCTCGTGTTCGTGCTCATGGGCAGCGACCGGCGCCTCATGGCTGTGCTCGGCAACCGGTTCGGCGGTTTCGAAGGTTTCCGCCTGCAGAATCAGCGGGGTGACCCACAGGCTCTGCAGCAGGGTCAGGACGATGGCGGCCAAGAGGCCTGCGAAGCCCGCAGTCTGGGCAATGCGCTTGATCATGGCAGGCGGTCTCAGTGGCAGGGGAAGGCGGCACTGTGGCGCGTGTCGTGGGCGGCGTTGTGCATCGCCTCGATGTGCGAGAAGCCGGCGAAGAAGATCAGCAGTGCGCCGAGCAGGCAGCTGCCGGCGGCGATGGCCAGGCGTTTGGACAGCGGGAGCGAAACGGAAGCGGAGGACGACAGCGTGCGGCTGGACATGATGAGCACCTTCCAGGGATTGGTATTCCGGTAGAAGGTCGCAGCGAGGAAATGACCCGCCCAGGGCCATCAACCGGCATGCGCCCGCCCACCGCGGGTTGCCAACGAGCCCGTTCAACGTCTGCTGCGCGTCGGCCCTGCTGGATGAACGGCAGGCCCTGGCTCACGAAGCGTCTAAGCGGGTTCTAACGAAGATTCAGGCCGGTCTCCGGGCTTGCGACGCCTTTGCAGGAACCGGGTCGGCCTTCCCATGCACGAGGCACAGTGGCATTGAGGACCCGTCGATCGCTTACCGTTGCGGGGGCAGCGCCGGACTCGCCCACTCCATGCATGGAAAAGGGCCCACCGGCTTCCCGTTTCACCTCGCGCACGGCGGCGAGAGGCACCTGAAACAGCTTTTCTAGAACATCACGAAGCCCGCTCCAGCGTCAACCGCGCGGTTGACCGCCCTTGGGGCACTGCGTAGCCTTGCAGCCTTTCCGAGGTTCTTCTTCGCCAGCCGAAGAAGCTAAGAGGGAACAGGGTCTTTCAAGCCCTGGCTGCCCCCGCAACTGTGAACGGACGAGATTCTTCGAAATGCCACTGCCCTGTAGGGCGGGAAGGCGAAGGATCAGGAGCCCCAAGGTTCCACGCCGTAAGCCAGGAGACCTGCCTCGCAAAAGTTTCGACAACCGGGCGGGGTGATCCGGTGGTGTTCGGCCCTCGCTCGTCCGCGCGTGCCCCGCCCTGCCCGTCCGTCCCTTTCACGACGCTTCCGGGGCTGCCATGCAATCGCTCGCCAAACTTCCCGTCACCATCGTCACCGGCTTTCTCGGTGCCGGTAAAACCACCCTGCTCCGTCACCTGCTGGCCAACGCCGGCGGACGCCGCATCGCGGTGATCGTCAACGAGTTCGGCGAGCTGGGCATCGACGGCGCCATCCTCAAGCAGTGCTCCATCGGCTGCACCGAGGAAGAGGCCAACGGCCGCGTCTATGAGCTGGCCAACGGCTGCCTGTGCTGCACCGTGCAGGAAGAGTTCTTCCCGGTGATGCGCGAGCTGGTGGCCCGTCGTAGCGAGCTCGACCACATCCTTATCGAGACCTCCGGCCTGGCCCTGCCCAAGCCGCTGGTGCAGGCCTTCAACTGGCCGGAAATCCGCACCGCCTGCACCGTGGATGCGGTGATCACCGTGGTCGACAGCCCGGCCGTGGCAGCCGGCACCTTCGCCGCCTTCCCCGAGCAGGTGGATGCCCAGCGCAAGCAGGACCCGAACCTCGACCACGAATCGCCGCTGCATGAGCTGTTCGCCGACCAGCTGGCCAGCGCCGACCTGGTGGTGCTGAACAAGACCGACCTGCTCGATGCCGACGCCCTGGCCGCCGTGCGCGCCGAGGTGGCCGAGGAGCTGCCGCCGGCGGTCAAGGTGATCGAGGCCCAGGGCGGCGAGCTGCCGTTGGACGTGCTGCTCGGCCTGAACTGCGAGACCGAGCTGCACATCGACGCCCGTCGCACCCACCACGACGAGGAAGACGAGGATCACGACCACGACGAGTTCGACTCCTTCGACGTGGTCCTGCCGGAGGCCGAGGAAGCCCGCCTGCTCGCCGCCCTCAAGGACGCCGTCGCCAAGCACGGCATCCTGCGCGTCAAGGGCTTCGCCGCCATCCCCGGCAAGGCCATGCGCCTGCTGGTACAAGGCGTCGGCCAGCGCTTCGACCGCCACTTCGACCGCGCCTGGGGTGCAGACGAAGCGCGGCAGAGCCGCCTGGTGCTGATCGGCCAGGAACTCGACCGCGCCGCCATCGAGGCGGAACTGCAGGCGGCGCTGGCGTGATAACCCATTTCCCTCACCCCAACCCTCTCCCGGGGGGAGAGGGAGTAGGAGCGGCGCGCGCTCTCAAGCTTCGCGCGTTTCTGCTCCCCTCTCCCCCCGGGAGAGGGGCCGGGGGTGAGGGTCTCCCCGGCAGCACGGAGCCCTAACCCATGCACCTGCTGCGCGCCCAGGCCGGCATCACCCTGCCGGCCGACAGCATCGCCGACCTCGGCCAGAGCCCAGCCGAGCTGGTGATCCTCTGCACCGGCGACTCGCATCTGTCGCTGCTGGCCGAAGTGGCGCGCGAGCTACCCGAGGACTTCCCCAGCCTGCGCCTGGCCAGCCCGGCGCAGCTGCCCAACCACGCTTCAGTGGACTTCTACGTCGAGCAAGTGCTGCGCCACGCCGAAGTCATTCTGATCTCGGTGCACGGCGGCGTCAGCTACTGGCGCTACGGCATCGAGCGCCTGGTCGAACTGGGCCGCCAGGGCACCAGGATCATCCTGGTGCCCGGCGACGACAGTCCCGATCCCGAGCTGACCACGCTGAGCAACGTGCCGAGCGAGGACAGCCAGCGCCTGTGGCAGTACCTGCGCCAGGGTGGCGCGGACAACGCGCGCCACTTGCTGCACTGCATCGCCAGCCGCTGGCTGCAGCGCGACTACCCGTGGAGCGAGCCGCGCGCCCTGCCGCGTACGCTGATCCACCACCCGCAGTATGGCGAGGCAACCCTCGAGCACTGGCGCGCCGACTGGCAGCCGGGCCGGCCGGTGACGGCGCTGCTGTTCTATCGCGCCCAGGTGCAGGCCGGGAACACCGCCTTCGTCGATACCTTCTGCCAGCGCCTGCAAGCCCAGGGCCTCAACCCGCTGCCGATTGCCGTGGCCAGCCTCAAGGAAGCCGAATGCCTGGCCCAGGTCGAGACCTGGATGGACGAAACCGAGTCGGCGGTGATCCTCAACACCACCGGCTTCGCCCAGTCCAACCCGGAATCGCCACAGGAACGGCCGTTCCGCCGCGACGTGCCGGTGCTGCAGGCGCTCTGCGCCCTGGACAGCGAGGAGCAGTGGCAGGCCAGTGCCCAGGGCCTGGGCCCGCGCGACCTGGCCATGCATATCGCCCTGCCCGAGCTGGACGGCCGCCTGATCACCCGGCCGATCAGCTTCAAGGGCGTGGCCGCACGCAGCGAGCGCAGCCAGAGCGATGTGGTGCGCTACCGCCCGCACCTGCCGGGTATGGACTTCGTCGCCGAGCTGGCCCTGCGCTGGACCCGGCTTGCGGCCAAGACCAACGCCGACAAGCGCGTCGCCCTGATCCTGGCCAACTACCCGACCCGCGACGGCCGCATCGGCAACGGCGTCGGCCTGGACACTCCGGCCGCCGCGCTGAATATCCTGCGCGCCTTGCAGCAACAGGGTTACCCGGTCGAAGGCCTGCCGCACGACGGCACCGCGCTGATCCACCAGTTGCTCGGCGGCGTGACCAACGACCTCGACAATCTCGACCTGCGTCCCTGCGCCCAGAGCCTGGCGCTGGACGACTACCGGCGCTGGTTCGCCAGCCTGCCCGCGGCCAACCAGCGCGCCGTGCTGGAGCGCTGGGGCCCGCCCGAGCAGGACCCGATGTACCGCAGCGGCCGCCTGATGATCGCCGGCCTGCGCTTCGGCCTGACCTTCGTCGGCATCCAGCCGGCGCGCGGCTATCAGCTGGACGCCGCGGCGGTGTACCACGACCCGGACCTGGTGCCGCCGCATGGCTATCTAGCCTTCTACTGCTGGTTGCGCACCGCGTTCGCCGTCGACGCGCTGATCCACGTCGGCAAGCACGGCAACCTGGAGTGGCTGCCGGGCAAGAGCGTCGGCCTGTCCGAGGCCTGCTGGCCGAGTGCGATCCTCGGCCCGCTGCCCAACCTCTACCCCTTTATCGTCAACGACCCCGGCGAGGGTGCCCAGGCCAAGCGCCGCACCCAGGCAGTGATCCTCGACCACCTGATGCCGCCGCTGACCCGTGCCGAAAGCTACGGCCCGCTGCGCGACCTGGAGCGCCTGGCCGACGAGTACTACGAGGCCAGCCAGCTCGACCCGCGCCGCGCCCTGGAGCTGCGCGGCGAGATCCAGCGCAAGGTGCGCGAGGCCAGCCTCGACCGCGAGCTGGGTCTGCAGGTCAACGACGATGCGGACAGCTGGCTGCCGCAGCTGGACGCCTACCTGTGCGACCTCAAGGAATCGCAGATCCGCGACGGCCTGCACTGCTTCGGCGAATCGCCGAGCGGGCGCCTGCGCCGCAACACTTTGCTGTCGCTGGTGCGCATCCCGCGTGGCAATGGTCACGGCCAGCACGCCAGCCTGCTGCGCGCGCTGGCCCAGGATCTGGCTCTGGACTTCGACCCGCTCGGCGGCGAGCCAGCCGAGCCGTGGCGCGGCCCGCGCCCAGATTGCCTGCAAGCACTCAGTGATGAGCCCTGGCGCAGCCGTGGCGATACCCGTGAGCGCCTGGAGCTGCTGGCCCTGCAACTGATCGAACAACCCGAATCCTCAGCTCCCGGCCCGGCCAGCGCCGAGGTACTGAACGAACTGCGCGACCATATCGCCCCAATGCTGGATAGCTGCGGCAGCGCCGAAATGAACGGCCTGCTGGCCGCCCTGCAGGGCCGTTTCGTGCCGCCGGGTCCGAGCGGCGCACCTAGCCGCGGGCGCCTGGACGTGCTGCCCACCGGGCGCAACTTCTATTCGGTGGACGTGCGCCACCTGCCCACGCCCACCGCCTGGCGTATCGGCGTGCAGAGCGCCGAGCGCCTGCTCGAACGCCACCTGCAGGACGAGGGCGAGCATCTGCAGCGCCTGGGCCTGTCGGTATGGGGCACGGCGACCATGCGCACCGGCGGCGACGACATCGCCCAGGCCCTGGCCCTGCTCGGCGTGCGCCCGGTGTGGCAACCCGGCAGCCAACGGGTCGAGCGCATCGAGGTGCTGCCGCTGGAGCAGCTCGGCCGCCCACGGGTGGACGTGACCCTGCGCGTTTCAGGCTTCTTCCGCGACGCCTTCGCCAACCTGATCCGCCTGTTCGATGCGGCCGTGCAGGCGGTGGCCGAGCTGGATGAGCCGGAAGACATGAACCCGCTGGCCGCGCGAGTCTGGCAGGAAACCCTGAGCCATCAGGACCAGGGGCTGGACCCGGTCGAGGCGCGCCGCCAGGCCGGCTGGCGCATCTTCGGCGCCAAGCCGGGGGCCTACGGCGCCGGCATCCAGAACGCCGTGGAAGAGCGCCTGTGGCAGACCCGCGCGGACCTGGCCGAGGTGTACCTGAACTGGGGCGGCTACGCCTACGGCCAGGGCGCCGAGGGCCTACCAGCCCGCGCGCAGTTCGCCGAACGCCTGCAGCAGCTACAGGCGGTGCTGCACAACCAGGACAACCGCGAACACGACATCCTCGATTCCAACGACTACTACCAGTTCCAGGGTGGCATGCTGGCGACGGTCGAGACCCTGCGCGGCGCCAAGGCCGCCAGCTACTTCGGTGACAGCAGCCAGCCGGACAACCCGCGCATCCGTACGCTCAAGGAAGAACTGAGCCGCGTGGTGCGCGCCCGCGCGGTGAATCCCAAATGGATCGCCGGAATGAAGCGCCACGGCTACAAGGGCGCCTTCGAACTGGCCGCCACGGTCGACTACCTGTTCGGCTTCGACGCCACCAGCGAGCTGGTCGACGACCACCAGTACGCCCTGTTGGCCGATGCCTACCTGCTGGACAAGGACACTCGCGACTTCATCCAGCAGCACAACCCCGGTGCGTTGCAGGACATGCTCGAACGCCTGCTGGAGGCCCAGCAGCGCGGCCTCTGGCAGGAGCCTGGCAAGTACCAGGCGGCGCTGGAAAACCTGCTGCTGGATGCGGAGGAGTCCTGATGCCCTCAGCGCCCCGCCCGCAGCCGCTCGGCCGCCTCGCGCAACATCGCCTCGGTACCGCTCCAGCCCAGGCAACCGTCGGTAATCGACACGCCGTAGCGCAGCTCGCTGGACAGCGCCTGGCAGCCGTCGAACAGATGACTCTCCAGCATCACCCCGCGCAGGCTGGCATCGCCGGCCAGGCGCTGGTCGAGCACGTCGCGCAACACCGCCGGCTGGCGCAGCGGGTCCTTGCCACTGTTGGCGTGGCTGCAGTCGACCATGATGCGCGCGGCGATGCCCTGCTTCTCCAGGCTCGCCCGCGCCACGGCCACGCTGGCCGCATCATGGTTTGGCCCACTATGACCACCGCGCAGCACCAGGTGGGTATCCGGGTTGCCATCGGTCTCGACCAGTGCCGAGCGGCCCAGGCCGTCCACACCGAAGTGCTGGTGCGGGTGCGCCGCCGAGCGCATGGCGTCGCAGGCAATCGACAGGCTGCCATCGGTACCGTTCTTGAAGCCCACCGGCACATCCAGGCCACTGACCAGCTCGCGGTGCACCTGCGACTCGCTGGTGCGCGCGCCGATGGCGGCCCAGCCCAGCAGGTCGTCGAAGTAGCCAGCCACCAGCGGCTGCAGCAACTCGGTGGCCACTGGCAGGCCACGTTCGAGCATGGCCAGCATCAGCCGGCGCGACAGTTCCAGGCCGCCGGCCATGTCGCCGCTGCCGTCCAGCTGCGGGTCGTAGACCAGGCCCTTCCAGCCGATGGTGGTGCGCGGCTTCTCGACGTAGGCGCGCATCACCAGCAGCAGCTGGTCGCTCACCTCGGGAACCAGTGCGGCCAAGCGGTCGGCGTATTCGAGGGCGGAAATCGGATCGTGCAGGGAACAGGGGCCGACGACGACCAGCAGGCGCGGATCGGAGCCGTCGAGCACGGCGCGGATGGCCTCGCGCTGGGTCTGTACCTGGCTGGCGAGAGCGGCGGACAGCGGCAGACGCTGGCGCAGATCGGTGGGGCTCGGCAGCGGCGTTGCGCGGCGGCGAGTGGTGGATGGCGGCACGGCTTGTGCGCGCAGAGCGGTAACGGAAGCATTCATGGCGGTGGTCCTCGCCCGGCGTGGTCTCATGCCACGCGCGGCGCGCTATCTGGGTGTTCGACTGGAATTTCGGTGGTGCGCGGCAGCGCTGCTAAATCGCCAGGCGGAGTTGCGGTAGCTGCGGTAATAGGCGGTGTAAGCGGTCATGTTTCGATCCTCTGTGTGCATCGTGTTGGCCTTGTGGGCCGAAAAAACAAAAACCCCGGTCGGGTGGCCGACCGGGGTTTCGTGAAACTGGCTGGTGGCGACCCTTTGCTCTGGGGCGCCTGTGGGGTATCAGGCGCGCCGCTGGCTAAACCAATACCCATAAAAGAAATAAGCGACGGCCTCGACCTGCGCGCGCACGCCTGCCACGCCGACAGCGGCGGAGCGAACGAGGCGGTTCAGGGAAGGACGAGATGACATGCTGATCTCCAAAACGATGGTTGCCACGCTAACCGATCGGCCCGCCCCCTTTCAACCTTTGATCTGAGGTAACGCCATGCAGCCCCATTTCCCCCTGGCCGCCGTGGTGGCCGCCGACGAGCTCAAGCTGGCGCTGTGCCTGGCCGCCATCGACCCAGCCCTGGGCGGCGTGCTGATCGAAGGCCCGCGCGGCATGGCCAAGTCCACCCTGGCGCGCGGCGTGGCCGACCTGCTCGACGGTGGGCGCTTCGTCACCCTGCCGCTGGGCGCCAGCGAGGAACGCATCGTCGGTACCCTCGACCTGGATGCCGCGCTCGGCGAGGGCCGCGTGCGCTTCTCCCCCGGCGTGCTGGCCAACGCCCACGGCGGCGTGCTCTACGTCGACGAGGTCAACCTGCTGCCCGACCACCTGGTCGACCTGCTGCTCGACGTCGCCGCCAGCGGCATCAACCACATCGAACGCGATGGCCTGTCGCACAGCCACCCGGCGCGCTTCGTACTGATCGGCACCATGAACCCCGAGGAAGGCGAACTGCGCCCGCAACTGCTCGACCGCTTCGGCCTCAAGGTCCAACTCGGCGGCACGCCCGAGCCGACCCAGCGCGCGGAAATTATCCGCCGCCGCCTGGCCTTCGACGACGCTCCCGAAGCCTTCCTCGCCCAGTGGCAGAGCGAGCAGGACGCCCTGCGCCAGCGCTGCATGGATGCCCGTCAGCGCTTGAGCACAATCGCCCTGGACGACGCCAGCCTGGACGACATCGCCCAGCGCTGCTTCGCCGCCGCCGTCGATGGCCTGCGCGCCGACCTGGTCTGGCTGCGCGGCGCCCGCGCCCACGCCGCCTGGCGCGGCGCCAGCCAGATCGAAGCGCAGGACATCGACGCCCTGGAGCCCTTCGTCCTCGCCCATCGCCGCCGTGAACACACGCCACCGGCCGCCAAGCAGCCGCCTGCGCCGAACCAGGCCCAGCAGCCGTCGCAACAGGAACAGGGCGAAGGCCAATGGGGCGCACTGCCGCCGCAGGCCGTGGCAGTCGGCGAACGGCGCGAGCCACCGGCCTGGCCAAAAAAGCCCTGAGCATCCGCCCGCGCCAGGCCCCAGGCGCGGATGCCCTACCCCTCCCCGGCCAGGCCCAAGGCGGACGCAGCGGCGCACGCGGCACCGGCACGCCCACGCGCATCGACTGGCCGGCGACCCTCGCCCACGGCCGCCCGCGTCGCCACGCCGACCTGCACTGGCATGCCCGCCGCCTGCGCCCCGGAGAGCTGTGGCTGGTCATCGTCGACGCCTCGGCCAGCACTCGTCGACATGGCGCCCTGGCCCAAGCCAAGGGCCTGCTCACCGAGCTGTTCGCCAGCGCCTACCGCCAGCGCGCGCGCCTGGCCGTGCTCGAAGCCGGCGGCGCCCAGCCACGCTGGCTATGGCAGGGGCAGAAGACGTCACCTGAACTGCGCGCCTGGCTGCAGCAGCTCGGCGCCGGCGGCGGCACCCCGATCATCGAGGCCCTGCAACTGGCCACACCCTGGCTGTTGCGCCGCCAGCGCCACAAACCCGGCGAACAGCAGCGCCTGCTGCTGCTCACCGACGGCCGCCTGCGCGACTGGCCGCGGCTTACCGCGCTACCCTGCCCCGGCCTGCTGCTGGACATCGAGCGCGCGCCCATCCGCCTCGGCCGCGCCCGCCAGCTAGCCAGCGAGCTGGACGCCGACTACCACCATATCGACGAACTGGCGCCCGCAAGCCGCGCGCCCACCTGGAACAGACCATGAAAGAACTGCTGCTGGTCGGCATCGGCGCCGGCGACCCTGACTACATCACCCAACAGGCGATCAAGGCCCTGCGCCGCAGCGATGTGATCTTCCTGATGGACAAGGGCCCGGCCAAACACAAGCTCAACGCCCTGCGCCGGGAAATCTGCGAGCGCTTCCTGGACGGCCACAGCCCGCGCTTCGCCGAAGGCCTGCAACCGGAACGCGAACGCGACGCCGTCGACTACCGCGCCAGCGTGGACGAGCTGAACCGCGACAAGCAGGCGGTGTTCGAGCAACTGATCGACGAGCAGATGAGCGACGGAGAAGTCGCCGCCTTCATGGTCTGGGGCGACCCCTCGCTGTACGACAGCAGCATCCGCATCATCGAGTCCATCGCTGCCACGCGCAGCGATCTCAGCTATGACGTGATCCCCGGAATCACCAGCCTGCAGGCCCTCACCGCCCGCCACCGCGTACCGCTGAACCAGATCGGCCGCGCCGTGGAAATCACCACCGGCCGCCTGCTGGCCGAGGGCTGGCCGCAGGGCGTGGACAGCGTGGCGGTGATGCTCGATGCCAAGGACACCTACCTACGGTTTGTTGGGCAGGGGCTGCATATCTATTGGGGGGCGTATGTGGGGACGGCGGATGAGATTTTGATTGCTGGGGCGTTGGATGAGGTGGCGGAGAGGATTGCCGCGACGCGCATGGAGGCGCGGGAGAGGAATGGGTGGATTATGGATAGCTACTTGTTGAGGAAGAGCGGATCGGCCTAGGCGTGATCCAGCTCAAGCAGGCTGTTTGAAACGTCGTCCATCAGAACCCATGACCAATAGCTACTTTCATGGATGACCGCTACAGGCCATAAGCTGTCGACCAGAAAGACCAGATAGCGCAAATGCTGATGCTCTCAGGGCCGGATCAAGCGCTCGCTCGAACAAGCCCTTAGCATCATCTAACCGGTCAACCAGAAACAGCTACCGATCCCCCTCCTCAAGATCAAGCATCCGGTTATCACCAAAGCGAGGGTGAAGGCGATTCAGTTTGCTGATGAAGTCGGAGTAGTCATTAGAGAGCTTCATTGCAGTGACTACCGAAGCTAAGTGCTCACGCAGACGTGGATGCCCCACTTCCTGAGTCAGGCGGCGGTGCAGATGCTTTTTCTTCTCGTCTTTAGCCGCCTGCTTCTTCAGTTCCTCTAGCAACCCCGGCGCCAAGCGCTCGTAGACGATATCGTTCGTAAGCAGACCAAAGTACTGAGGGCGGAACTTCGGATTCTCTGGCGGGTACTTCAAGCCACGGAGGCGGAAGAGCTCCTCGTAGTACTCGGCAGGAAAAGCACGGACATATGGCTGGAGCTCTTTGGCAACGAAAGCCTCCAGAATTTGGGCCAGTGCATCTTTAGCCCGATCCTTCTGGTAGCCGGTTGCTTCATCCACCAGGGCGATGATGCCTACACGTGCAAAACCACGAACAAGTATTTCCGCTTGGGCAGCAATATGCTCTTGCTGATAGTGCAGCTTTCCTGCCTGTCTAGCAGCTAATACAGCATCGCAAATGTCGGCCAGAACAGTGGCTGGATATCCGAAAGCAGGTGTGCCACCGCCAGGCGAAACAAAACGAATCGGATTATTGATCGTCACCTCTAAGTCATTAGAAATAAAAGAAGAAACGCCTTTACTACCAGCAAATACCGCCAAGCGATCAGCACCAGTCGCGGAGCCGCCAGATTTCATTCCTAATCCTGCAATAAGCCCCCTTTGGGAAAGGACACGAGTTCCGTCGTCAAGCACGTAGCATGGGATCTCGATATCACCAATTTTAAGTGGATGCTCCGTCGACCCATGAGTAGCCCGAGGGAGCTTGGCAATTTCTGCCTTCGCCAGAGCTGCTTTGCGGGCATTCTCTTTACGCTGCTCAGGCGTTAATGCGGCCTGACGTGCTGCGCCTCCCTTGGCGCGACCGGTGGGTTTCTTGCTGGACTCATCACTCATGGCGCAGTACTCGCTTCGTCTTGGTGCTAGCAATATAGATTAATGCTAGCAACATGCAAGCAAAAAACACGCAAGCTCGCAAAATCACACATATCGGCTGAGAGGACGTTCTCCAAATCAGCCTCATGCAACAAAATTGAGACAAATTTATTTGCTGCTGCTCAGTTATACGGAGACAGACCACGTTTTTTTGCCGAAGCGCCAGCTCTGAATCGCAACACTTCCTCGGCTGAAACTACAGATTTCGCCTTGCACGGCGAGTCACTTTCTCTTTGCTCGCGCGAAAGAGAAAGTAACCAAAGAGAAAGCGCGCCCGGCATCCGGGTCTGGCCTGCGGCCAGACTTCCCTCCTTCCGGTGTCGCTCCGGGGGCCGGCTTACAAGGGCCATCCCTGGCCCTTTAAGCCTCTCGCCGCATCCTTGCGGCTCGTCCCCCTGCGCAACACCTCCACTCGGCCTCCTGACGGGGTTCGGACTCCGAGTTGCTTATTCGCTCTTCTAGCCGCTGCGCGGAGCTGGATGGACACTCTATAGGGTGGTCTCGCCGCAGGCAGCCCACCACACCGAAACGGTGTACTGCCCTTCGGGCGAGTAACACCCTACAGAAACAACACCGCTTCCCCAGGCAACCCCCCGCCCCTTCAGGAGGGTGAGCGGAATCGTTGTGTAGAGGGGTGAGCCGCATGGATGCGGCGAAAGGCTTAAAGGGCCAGGGAAGGCCCTTGTAAGCCGACCCTCGGAGCGATGATGGAGCGAACGAACCCGGAGCGAAGCGCAGGGCCGGATGGCGGGGCAAGACCTTTTGGTTCCTTTTGGGGCGACTGCCAAAAGGAACCCGCCCAGCAGGGCGGAACCACTGCCCCAGCCAACGCAGCAACCGGCCAACACACAAACCGAAAGCCAACGCAGTTGCCGAACCCCAGCCCCACAAGCGAGCATCACTCCACTCTCGCAGTCTGGAATAACCCCCAATGAATCCCCACCAAATTCCCGTCGACCTCGCCAAGGCCTACCGCCTTCTCAACCACGGCCCAACCGTGCTGGTCTCCGCCCGCCACGACGGCATCGACAACGTCATGGCCGCAGCCTGGGCCTGCGTTCTGGACTTCTCCCCACCCAAGCTCACCGTGGTGCTCGACAAAGCCACCCGCACCCGCGAACTGATCGAACGCAGCGGCCGCTTCGTCATCCAGATACCCACCGCCGCCCAGCTGCAGCTGACCAACCAGGTCGGCAACCACAGCCTCAAGGACGATCCGGACAAACTGGCCAAGGCCGGCGTCGAGCTGTTCGACATGCCCGGCCACGACCTGCCCTTCGTGCAAGGCTGCTCGGCCTGGATGGCCTGCGAGCTGATCGCCGAGCCGCACAACCAGAACACCTACGACCTGTTCATCGGCGAAGTGGTCGGCGCCTGGGCCGACGACCGTGTGTTCCGCGACGGCCGCTGGCACTTCGAGGAGGCCGACCCGGCCTGGCGCAGCCTGCACCATGTGGCCGGTGGGCATTTCTACGCCATTGGCGAGGCGCTCAAGGCCTAGGAACTCTCGCCCTCGACGAACGCGGCTATATGCCTGGCGCAGGTCAGCGGATACTGCAGGTGCGGGCCATGGCCGGAGCTGGGCAGGGTCAGCAGCTGCAGAGTCGGCAGCGCGCCGCTGAGCGCGTGCCAGTTTTCCACCGGAAAGACGATGTCGTGGCTGCCACCGATGTGCAGCACGGGAATGCCCGTGCGCTTGAGGGCGTCGAGCAGCGGCGGCACCGGGATGATCGGGTTACGCGGCCCGTCGCCCAGTTGTTGACCGGCCCACTCGTGAGGCACCGGCGGGCACTGGCCCGAGGTACGCGAAGCGATGCGCGCGGCCGACTGGGTTGCCGCCGCGCGACTGTCCTGGGACAGCGGCTCGAAGAACAGGTGGACGAAGTCCTCGAAGTCGTTCTCCCGCCGCACCAGCTCGTAGAATAGTGGCTCGCCCATGCGCACCAGCTCGCCCGGCGGTGTGGTGCCGAACAGCAGCAGATGACTGAGCAGCTGCGGCGCCTGCAGGAACACCAGCTGGGCGGCGATGCCACCGAGCGACCAGCCGCCGAGCACCAGACGTTGCAGGCCGAGGGCGGCGATCAGGTCGAGAGTGTCGCGGGCCAGGCGCGCCGGGTCGTAACTGGGTTCACCGCCGGACAGGCCCAGGCCGCTGTAGTCGAAGACGTACACCCTGAAGCCCTGCTCGGCGAGCGCATCGAGGAACAGCGGGTCCCAGGAATCCATGGTGCCGCGAAAGCGCACGCACAGCAGCAGCGGCACGCCCTCGCCTATCAACCGATAGGCCAGGCGACGGCCATTGCTCTCGACGAACTGGTTGGGTACCTGGTGGGCGGGCTGGTGCGGCATGGCGGGCGACTCCTCTGCTGGACTCCGAAGAGCGTAGCCGGCCGATTACATGCGGAACGCTTCGCCCGCCTGCGCATTGCCCTCAAGTTGCGCTTTGGCTCGCCGCATCAACGCCGGTATCTCGCTCACCAGGTAGTCCCAGAATCGCTCGTTGCTCACCGTCTCGACCACTATCCGGGGCGGCAGGAAGCGCTGCATTTCCTTGCGGAAGTCCGCCTTTACTTGCGGATCGCTGGACAGCGAAGCGGCGTAAAACTGAAAACCCCATGACTCAACAGAAAATAACAAGAACAGTCATTTTCTGTTGAGTGACTGCTCAAACCTGCGGATACCAGCGCGGTGTATACACCCACTCGCCGCCGCCCTGACGCGGGAAGCGGCGGGTCTGGCTGGAGCCGATGATCACCAGGGTGCGCATGTCCACCAGCTCCGGCGTCAGCTCGCCGAGGGTGAGCACACGGAGGGCCTCGGCCGGGCGGCCGATGTCGCGCCCGAGCACCACCAGGGTCTGCGGTTCGCGGTGCTGGCGCAGCAGGTCAAGGGCGCGGCCTAGCTGCCAGGGGCGCGCCCTGGAGATCGGGTTGTAGAAGGCCATGGCCAGGTCGGCGGCGGCGGCGTGCTGCAGGCGTTTCTCGATCACCGCCCAGGGCTTGAGGTTGTCGGACAGGGAGATCAGGCAGAAATCATGGCCCAGCGGTGCACCGGCGCGGGCCGCGGTGGCAAGGGCGGCGGAGATGCCGGGCAGCACTTCCAGTTCGACACCCTGCCAGCGCGCATCGCTGGAGGCTTCCAGCGCCTCCATCACCGCGGCGGCCATGGCGAATACGCCGGGGTCACCGGAGGACACCATCACCACCCGGCGGCCCTGGGCGGCCAATTCGAAGGCATGGGCGGCGCGCTGCAGTTCCTCGCGATTGTCGCTGGCGTGCAGGCACTGGTCGGCGCGATAGGGGCCGGCCATGGTCACGTAGGTCTCGTAGCCGAGCACGTCCTCGGCCTCGTCCAGCGCGCGGCGCACGGCCGGGACCAGCAGCTCGGCGCAGCCGGGGCCGATGCCGACCACGCTGAGGCGGCCACGCGGGCGGCCGATAGTGGTAGCGGTTTGCGGGCTATCGGCCAGATGCAGGCTGAGTCCCGCTTCTTCATAGCAGGCAGAGGGCAGCGCCGTGCTCGACTCGATAAAACGCAGCGGCACCTTCAGCTCGGCGGCGGCCTGCTCGGCGAATGGCAACGAACGCCCCTCGCCCTCGACCAGCAATGCAGCCAGCGCCGCCTCGGCCAAACCGGCCTCGGCCAGCGCGGCGCTCAGATGGGCAGCCAGCTCGGCGGATGGCTCGGCACAACGTGCCAGCAACTGGCGTGGATGGATCAGCAGCGCATCGTCGCCGCTGGCCACAGCCACATCGATGCGCAGGCAGCGCTCGCCCTCGGCATGCAGCGGCAGATTGGCCTGCTGCAGCCAGGGCGCCTCACCCTCGACGCGCAGGCGCGCGCCGCCGAGTAGGTCGCTGACCAGGCGCTTGCCCTGCTCCAGATCGGCCAGGGAATAGCCTGCTGGCGGGTCGAGCAGGCAGGTGCCGAAGCGCAGCTCGCCGCTGGTGGTGATGGCCGGCGCCACCTCCAGCCACTCGCCCAGCTCGCGGGCCAGGCGATTGACCCCGGCTAGGCCGCCGAGCAGCGGCACCAAGGCGCTGCCATCTTCGGCCAGGGCCAGCACCGGTGGCTCCATGCCCTTCTCCACCAGGACCGGAGCCAGGCTGCGGATCACGATGCCGGCGGCGCACAGGGCGATGATCGGCGTGCCGGCGCGGTACAGGCCGCGCAGGTGTTCGGCGAATTCGCGGTAGCTCTCATCGACCTCGTCGACCCGCCCGGCCAGGCCGTGGATGCGCGCCTGCGGATAGCGCTGCTGCACGCGGCGTGCGGTGGCCAGCGCCGAGGCGCCGAGGATGACAATGGCGGCGGGACTCATGGGCTCAGCCACGCCACTTCTCCCCCGGCACCAGGATCATGGAGAAGTACGGCGAGGCCAGCGGGTCGACCTGGTCCAGCGGCACTATGTGCTGGTTGTCCATGGTCGCGCGCTCCACATAGTGGGCACGTTCGGCCAGGCCCAAGCGCTGCAGCACGCGGCGCACCTTGTCGAAGTTGCGGCCGAGCTTCATCACCACGGCGGCCTCGGCATTGCGCAGGCGCTGCTCCAGCTCCTCCTCCGGCAGCACGCCGGAGAGCACGCTCAAGCTCTGGTTGCGATAGACCAGCGGCGTGCCCAGCACCGAGGCGCAGCCCAGCATGGAACACACGCCGGGCACCACCTCGGCCTCATAGCGCTCGGCGAGGCGGTCGTGCAAATACATGTAGGAGCCGTAGAAGAACGGGTCGCCCTCGCAGATCACCGCCACATCGCGGCCGGCATCCAGCTCGGCGGCGATCTGCACGGCGCAGGTGTCGTAGAAGTCGGCGATCACATCCTCGTAGGTCAGCGGCGGCTCCAGTTTCTCTGTGGTAACCGGGTAGACCAGCGGCAGGCGGCGCTGCGCATCGGTCAGGTGCTGCTCGATGATGCCGAAGGCGTTGCCACCCTGGCCCTTGCTGGCCTTGGCCTTGGCCACGAAGTAGCCCACCACGGGCGCCGACTGCAGCAAACGCAGGGCCTTGAGGGTGATCAGCTCCGGATCGCCGGGGCCGACGCCGAGGCCGAGCAGACGTCCCTTGCGCATCACTCCACCTCCGTGGCCAGGGCGTTGACCGCGGCAGCGGCCATAGCGCTGCCGCCACGGCGGCCGCGCACGATCACGTAGGGCACGCCGCGGCTGTCGGCGGCGAGCATGTCCTTGGATTCGGCGGCGCCGATAAAGCCCACCGGCATGCCGAGGATCAGCGCCGGCTTCGGCGCGCCGGCGTCGAGCATTTCCAGCAGGTAGAACAATGCAGTGGGCGCGTTGCCGATCACCACCACGCTGCCCTCCAGGTGCTCGCGCCAGTGCTCCAGCGCGGCCGCCGAACGGGTGTTGCCCAGCTCGCGGGCCAGCTGCGGTACGTCCGCCTCGTTGAGGGTGCAGATCACCGGGTTGCTGGCCGGCAGGCGCGCGCGGGTGATGCCCTCGGCGACCATGCGCGCGTCGCAGAGGATCGGCGCGCCGTTGGCCAAGGCAGCGCGGCCGGCGGCGCCGGCGCCGGGCGAGAAGCGCAGGTCCTGCACCACGTCGACCATGCCGCAGGCGTGGATCAGGCGCACGGCGAGCTTCTCCAGATCGGCCGGAATGGCCGAGAGATCGGCCTCGGCGCGGATGGTGGCGAAGGACTGGCGATAGATCTCCTGACCATCGCGGATGTAATCGATCATTCGGGGCTTCCTGCGGCGAGGCGCTCGCCGGCTTGGTCGATATCGAGGGACGTCGCCAGCAGGCGGCCGAATCCGGCCTGGCCCTGCTCGCGGCGATAGAGGTCATAGCGGCCGCCGGGCTGGGCCAGCAGCGTGTAGGGTGCGACATGGGCGGCGGCGCAACTGCGCGGGCAGCCGCTCAGATGAATCTGGGCCGGTCCATTGGGGCCAAGGCGCTCGGTCAGACGCTGGGCATCGGCCTTGGTGTCCGCGCCGGCCTTGGCGCAGCCGGCGCTGCCGCTGCAGGCGAGCATCCGCGCCAGCGGCGCGCGGACATCCAGCAGCAGGCCGATGTCATTCAAGGCTTGCGCCACGATGGCCTGGCGGGCAACGGGCACATCCGGCAGCAGCACGCCCTGCCAGGGTGTGAGGCGCAGCTCGCCGCTGCCCTCGGTCTCGGCCAGATCGGCCAGGGCCCACAGCTGGGTGGCTACTAGCCGGCCCAGTGGCGCACCGCCTAGCCACATGGCCAGGCCGGGTTGCGCCTGGGCATGGGCGCCCAGCGGCGCGCCATCCGACTCGCTCCTCTGCGGCGCAACCGGCGGTGCACCCAGGGCAAAGGGCAGGCGCGCCTGCAGACGAGTGAGGAAGTCCGCCCGCGGCAGTTCGGCCAGCAGCTGGCGCATGCGGCTATGCTCGCCGGCCAGTTCGAGGAACAGCCGCAGCGCAGTCGTTACCAGAGGCTCCGCCTGCTCCAGCTGGATGCTGGCCAAGGCCTGGTCGCGCGGCGTGCCGGCCAGGCCGAAGGCCAGCTGCTGGCAGCCGGGCAAGGCACTGAGCCAGATATCGTGCGGGTGGTCGAGCATGGCCAGGGCCTCGCCGCCATCTAGCTGCAGGGCAAACTTGGCGGAGAGAGCGTGGAATTCGGGCGTGTCTTGAAGCAAAGCCAGCAGCCGATCGGCCAGCGGGCGGGTATCGAGATGGGCGGCCGGATCACGACCGGCGGCGGGGCTGAGCAGCAGGTTGCGTACATCGTCGGCAGCGGCCTGTCGCGGGCCGAGGCCGGCGGCCAGCAAGTGCGCCACCAGCGCGCGCTGTTCGCCCTCGCGCACGCCGCGGATCTGCAGGTTGCTGCGGTTGGTCAGTTCCAGCACGCCGCTGGCGCACATGCGCGCCGCCTCGGCCACCGCACGGGCCTGGGCACTGGTCAGCAACCCGCCGGGCAGCTTGACCCGGCAGATGCCGCCGTCCAGCGCGGACACGACGCGCCACAATCCCGGGCAGGCGGAGGGCCTGGGGATGGTTGCGACGGAGGCGGATGGATCGTGCTTCAAGCGGTCACCGACAACGAACGACGCGGCGACCGAACCAGTGAAATCCGCACAGGGATTTCTTGGCATCGGTACACCCCGCCCGATGTTGGCACTCGCGACTGCGTCGTCGGCAGGTCTCCTGGCTGACAGGTCCTCATCGCTGCACGGCCTTCCCGATTGCTCAGTGGCATGTGTGTGGAGCGACTCGCTGCTTACAGTTGCGGGGGCAGCCACGGCTTGTACCGTGTTCCCTCTTAGGCCCGCTGGTTCCTCTGAAAGAACCGGGCACCGACGAAGGCGCTATTATGCCCGCTTTTCGCGGCACCGGGCCAAGCCCGCGCGTCGCCCCGCAAGGCATCGAGGAGACACAGATGACGGCCTGGCTGACGGTAGTGGGCATAGGCGAAGAGGGCTATGCCGGCCTGGGCAAGGCGGCGCGCCGTGCGCTGCTGGCGGCCGAGTGCATCGTCGGTGCGCCGCGCCAGCTCGACCTGCTGCCTCCCTGCATCCGCGCCCCACGGCAGAACTGGCCCAGCCCCTTCAGCCTCGAACCCGTATTGCAGCGACGCGGCACGCCGACCTGCGTGCTGGCCAGTGGCGACCCCATGCTCTACGGCGTCGGCGCCAGCCTGGCACGTCAGGTGAGCGAAGGCGAGATGCTCGTGCTGCCGGCGCCCTCCTCCTATTCCCTGGCCGCCGCGCGCCTGGGCTGGCCGCTGCAGGACGTGACCCTGCTGTCGGTAGTGGCGCGCCCGCTGACCAACGTCACTGCGCATCTACATCAAGCCCAGCGCCTGCTGATCCTGTGCAACGACGGCGCGAGCCCGGCCGCTATCGCCGCCCTGCTGCGCGAGCGCGGTTTCGGCGCCAGCCGCCTGAGCGTGCTGGAGCATCTGGGCGGCCCGCTGGAGCGGCGCATCGATGGCCTGGCCACGAGCTGGAATGTGGAAGCAGTCGCCGCGCTCAATCTGCTGGCCGTCGAATGCCGCGCCGATGCCGGCGTGCAAGCGCTGCCGCTGACCATCGGCCTGCCCGACGACGCCTACCGCCACGACGGCCAGCTGACCAAACGCGACGTGCGCGCCATCACCCTCGCCCGCCTGGCGCCGCGGCCCGGAGAGCTGCTGTGGGATGTCGGCGCCGGCTGCGGCTCGATCAGCATCGAGTGGCTGCGCAGCCATCCGAGCTGCCGGGCCATCGCCATCGAGGCCAACGAAGGTCGCCAGCAACTGATCGCGCATAACCGCGACGCCCTCGGCGTGCCGCAGCTGCAACTGGTGGCCGGCGAGGCGCCGGAAGCCCTGGCCGGCCTGGAATTCCCCGATGCGATTTTTATCGGCGGCGGCGTCACCGTGCCCGGCGTGCTGGAGCTGTGCTGGCAGGCGCTCAAGCCTGGCGGCCGGCTGATCGCCAACGCCGTGACCCTGCAGAGCGAGGCCACGCTGGTGGCCTTCCGCGAACAGCATGGCGGCGAGCTGACCCGCATCGCCATCGCCCAGGCCCAGCCGCTGGGCGACTTCGACACCTGGCGCAGCGCCCTGCCGATCACCCTGCTGCAAGTACACAAGCCGTGACCCGCGTGCTGTTGCTCGGCGGCGTCGGCGACGCGCTGCGCCTGGCCCGTCGCCTGGGCCCCGAGCATCTGTACAGCCTGGCCGGGCTGGGCAAGGTGCCGGACGATCTGAGCTGTAAGGTGCGCGTCGGCGGCTTCGGCGGTGCCGAGGGCCTGGCCGAGTTTATTCGCGCCGAAGGCTTCGATCTGCTGCTGGACGTCACCCACCCCTATGCTGCGCAGATCAGCGCCAATGCCGCCGCAGCCGCGCGCCTGGCCGGCGTGCCCTGCTGGGCGCTGCGTCGTCCCGGCTGGCAGCCGCAACCTGGCGACGACTGGCGCGAGGTAGCCGACTGGGCCGAGCTGATCCAGGCGCTGGAACCCTTCGCCAAGCCCTTCTTCACCCTCGGCCGCGAGCCGCTGGCCCATCTCGATGAGATCCCAGAACACCAGTATTGGACCCTGCGCCTGCTCGATGCCCAGCCCGAACATCCACGGGCGCGCTGCATCGCCGCGCGCGGGCCGTTCACCCTCGAAGATGAGCGCACACTGTTCGCCACCGAGGGCTTCGATGTGCTGGTGAGCAAGAACAGCGGCGGCAATGCCACCGAAGCCAAGCTGCAGGTCGCCCGCGAACTAGGCCTGCCGGTATTGCTATTGGCGCGCCCCGAATTGCCCGAGGTGGAGCGTGCCTTCGCCGCCCCCGAAACCCTGTGGCAGGCGCTGCAGCCGCTGCTCCGAGAAGCCTGATGAAAACCGAAACCTACGCCCGCGTACTGTTCGCCGGCCCCGACCTCAGCCATGGCAGCTTCGCCGAGCTGACCCGCCGCCAGTTCACTGAACAGTTCGGTGCCGTCGTGCTGGACGATCTGATCGATACCGGCGCCGGCTACGACGAAGTCTGGGCGCGGGTACGCGACTGCCTGAGCGGCGCAGAGCTGCCGCTATTACTCGTCGATCTCGATCCGCTCGGCGGCAGCCCGCAGCTGGACTGGCTGCGTGGCAAGTTGCAGGCCATGGCCGGCGAGCGCGCCGATCAACTGTTCGCCTGCACCGGCAATGCCGAGGACGTAACAACGCTGGCCGCACTGATCCAGCAGCCGGAAAAACACCTGGGCTGCGTGGAGGTGCCGCAGCTGCCGGAATCTCACTCCTGGTCGTGCATCCCGCCGCACCGCTATCGCGTACTGCTATGCAATGGCCCGCGCTGCACCCGGCGCGGCGCCCTGCCGCTGTGGAAGCTGTTGCGCGAGGAGCTGAAGGCGGCCGGGCGCCTGGAAACCGAGGATGGCGTGCATATCACCCGCACCCAGTGCCAGTTCCCCTGCGACCAGGGGCCGACCCTGAGTGTCTACCCGAGTGGCGAGTGGTACCGCATACGCGATGCGGCGGAGGTGAAGCGCCTGGTGCAGGAGCGCTTCGTCGAGGAGCGCGCCGTGCCCGAGCTGATCATGCGCGGTTAGATAGCAAACCGGCCGCTCTGGGCGGCCGGTCGGGGATCACAGGTTCATCACGTCCAGGAAGCGTGGCGTGGCGCTGTCGTCGATCTTCAGGCTCTGGAAGTCGAACAGGTTGCGGTCGGCCAGCTGCGACGGCACCACGTTCTGCAGGGCGCGGAACATGATCTCGGTGCGACCCGGGCTCTTGCGCTCCCACTCCACCAGCATCTCCTTGACCACCTGGCGCTGCAGGTTCTCTTGGGAGCCGCACAGGTTGCACGGGATGATCGGGAATTCCTTCATCACCGAGTAGGCCTCGATGTCCTTCTCGTTGCAGTAGGCCAGCGGGCGGATCACCACGTTGCGGCCGTCGTCGGACAGCAGCTTGGGCGGCATGGCCTTCAGCGTGCCGCCGTAGAACATGTTGAGGAAGAAGGTTTCCAGAATGTCGTCGCGGTGGTGACCGAGGGCCATCTTGGTCGCGCCGATCTCGTCGGCGTAGGTGTACAGGGTGCCGCGGCGCAGGCGCGAGCACAGCGAGCAGGTGGTCTTGCCCTCGGGGATCTTCTCCTTCACCACCGAGTAGGTGTCCTTCTCGATGATGTGGTACGGCACGCCGATGGATTCCAGGTAGGCCGGCAGCACGTGCTCGGGGAAGCCGGGCTGCTTCTGGTCCATGTTCACCGCGACGATCTCGAACTTGATCGGCGCCACCTTCTGCAGATACAGCAGGATGTCGAGCATGGTGTAGCTGTCCTTGCCGCCGGACAGGCAGACCATCACCTTGTCGCCATCCTCGATCATGTTGAAGTCGGCGATGGCTTCGCCGGCCAGGCGGCGCAGGCGTTTCTGCAGTTTGTTCTGGTTGACCGAAAGGCTGCTGGACATGGTGCTCGGGAATCCGGGTGAAGGCGAAAAGCTGGCCATTTTACGCACAAAGCTGGCGCTAGGCAGCCCGTGTTAGGCTGATCGGATGAACGACCTCGATCCCGCCCTCGACCTGCCCGACCAGCTGCATGCCCTGCTCCGCGAAGCGCCCGCCGGCATCAGCGAGTTCCACCTGATTCAGCAGCTCAAGGCCCGGCACTCCACACATATCCCCAATCTAGGCCTGGCCGACAAGCTGGTGCTGTACCGCACCCACTTCCTGCTGTTCAACGCCCTCTACCTGCTGCGCGATCGCCTGTGGCAGGCACAGAGCGCACACCTGGAGATCAGCCCCCTGTGCGTGCAGCTGCAACCTTGGCGGCCGGGGCCCGACGCACTGGCCGAACACGACCCGCTGCGTGACTACTATCTCAATCTGCAACATTTGCGCGACACCACCGAGGACGACGTGGAGAAGCTGCTCTCCAGTTTCTGGACGCGCATGCAGGGCGGCGACGAGAAGCGCGCGGCCCTGGAGCTGTTCGAGTTGAATGGCGACCAGCCGCTCAATCTCGCCGCTATCAAACAGCGCTACCGGCAACTGGTGAGCATTCACCACCCTGATCGCGGCGGCAGCACCAGCCGTCTGCAGTCGATCAACCTGGCGATGGAAATACTGCAGCGCTATTACGGCTGACTCTCAGAGAGCGATTCGCTCTAAAGCCACGGTTCATGCGGGCTGCGGCCTTCTCCTATACTGCGACACACGGTCGCAGTGATTCGGCCGGCACCCGGCGACGCTGAGCACGCGCGCCGGGCGCTACGCTCCGGGGCGATCGAACAATAACAAGAGGAGGTGTCTGCATGATCCACCATGTTTGGGGGCTCTTCACCCATCCCGACCAAGAGTGGCAGGAAATCCGTGGCGAGGAGGAATCCATCAGCCACATGTACCTGACCCACGTCCTGATTCTCGCTGCCATACCCGCGCTCTGCGCCTTCTTCGGCACCACCGAAGTCGGTTGGCGGATCGGCGACGGCGAGGCGGTCAAGCTCACCGCGAACAGCGCGATGCAGATGACCTTCATGTCCTACCTGGCGATGCTCGCCGGCGTTGCCGTGATGGGCGCCTTCATCCATTGGATGGCGCGCACCTACGACTCCAATCCCACCCTCACCCAGTGCATCGTGTTCGCCGCCTACACCGCGACTCCGTTGTTCATCGGTGGCGTCGCCGCGCTGTACCCGAGCCTCTGGCTGGGCATGATGATCGGCACGGTGGCGGTCTGCTACACGGTGTACCTGCTCTACGCCGGCATCCCGACGTTCATGGGCATCCCCCAGGACGAAGGCTTCATGTTCTCCAGCTCAGTGCTGGCCGTGGGCCTGGTGGTGCTGGTGGCGATGATCGCCTGCTCGGTGATCCTCTGGGGCTTCGGCGTGGGCCCTGTCTACACCAACTGATCGACGCCGAATAACGAGGCCGCCCACGGGCGGCCTTTTGTTTTGCCGCAGCTGCAGGACAAGAAAGTTGAACCCCGACGGCACCGAGCGGGCTCTAAGGCAATAAGCCGGCCCGCAGAGGAACGTCGCCCATGACTCCGCACTTCCTGAACCTGTTCACCCACCCGGACGCCGCCTGGCACGAGATCCGGCAGGAAGAGGAACAGCACTCCGCCCACTACCTCGGCCATCTGCTGCTGCTCGCCCTGATACCCGCCGTGAGCCTGTACATCGGCACCACCGAGATTGGCTGGAGCCTGGCCGAAGACGAGCGGGTATTCCTGGACGAACGCAGCGCCCTGCTGCTGTCGCTCAATGTCTATTTCACCGCGTTGATCGGCACGCTGATCATGGGCGGCTTCATCCGCTGGATGTCCCGCACCTTCGACACCCGCCCCTCGCTGAACCAGTGCATCGGCTTCGCCGCCTACACGGCCACGCCGTTCTTCCTCGCCGGGCTGGCGGCGGTCTACCCCAGCCGCTGGCTGGCGGTGATCGTCCTGGCGCTGGCCTGCGCCTACTCGACCTTCCTGCTGTTCGTCGGCCTGCCCACCTTCATGCGCATCCGCCAGCAGCAGGGCATCGTCTACGCCGGCTCGGTGTGGGCGGTGGCGGTGCTGTCGGTGGTGACGCTGCTGGTGTCGGCCATCCTGCACTGGCACTTCTACATGCACCCGGTGTACGAGCGCACCACGCCGGAACAGGGCTACCCGACGCGTGAGGAAAGGCCGACCGTGCGGGAGCAGCAACACAGCAACGACTGACTCGACCAGCGGTTGGTTTGGCCACACCGGGTGATGCGGCATAATTACCCCATGCCCGAATCGCTCTATGCCCGCGTTGAATCCTGCTACCAGCAGGCCGAAGACTTCTTCAAGCGCCCGTTCACTCGCCCCGAGATCAGCTTCAAGCTGCGCGGGCAGAAGGCCGGCGTGGCGCACCTGCAGGAAAACCTGCTGCGCTTCAATCCCAAGCTGTACGCGGAAAACCGCGAGCACTTCCTCAAGCAGACCGTGGCCCATGAAGTGGCGCATCTAGTGGCGCACCAGCTGTTCGGCCCGCGCATCCAGCCCCATGGCGAGGAATGGCAGCTGATCATGCGCGGCGTTTACGAGCTGCCGCCGGAGCGCTGCCACAACTACGACGTGGGCCGGCGCAAGGTCACCCGCTACCTCTATCTGTGCCAGTGCCCGGACGGCGAGTTTCCCTTCTCCAGCCAGCGCCACGGCCTGGTGCGCAAGGGCCGTCGCTACTTCTGCCGCCGTTGCCGGGCGACCCTGGTGTTCAGCGGCGAGCAGCGCGTCGAATAGCCATAGCCCGGACGGCAGGCGGGCGACCGAGGCCGGCTCAGCGCACCAGCATGGACAGAGCTGCGCCCAGCATCACCGTGGCAGCCCCTCGGAACAGGTACTGCTGGGCCCTGGCACTCGACAGCAGGTAACGGATACGCACCGCCGCGCCGATGAACACCGCGCCGACAACCACCAACACTGCCACCGTAAGCGGCACCAGCACCAGCCCCCAGGTGCCGAGAGAGACGCTCTGCAAGTCGATCGCCAAGGGCACCAGCGCGAGATAGAAGGCGATGGTCTTGGGGTTCCCCAGGGTAATGGTCAGTCCCGACACGGCTGCAGACAGCAGCTCGCGCCTCTGCGCGGGGCGGCCCACGACTATCTGCTGGTGGTCGGCGAACCAGAAGCGCCAGGCCAGATAGCCGAGATACAGCGCGGCTCCCCAGCGCACCAGCTGGAACAGCGGGTCGAAATGCTCGGCGATCAGCGCCAGGCCGAAGACGGCGAACGACAGATAGATCAGATCGCCCAGGATCAACCCGAGCAGCAGGCAGCTACCCGAAACAGCCCCGCCGGCCACACTGCGGGCCACGAGAGCCGCCATGCCGGGGCCAGGCACGATCGCCGCGATCAGCAGCGACACCGCGTAAGTCATGAGTTGGGTCAGATCGAGCAAGCTGGAGTCCTCGGAGCGATGGTCGACGGCGCGGACCGCGGGCCGCGCAGCGTTCTCTCCTAATGGCCCCATGGCCGGTGCCGGACGGCTCGCCGGATGAAGCGAGACCCGCCGTGCCAGCCGCTGGATGGCGCCGAGAGAACGGGAAAACTCTAACCCTGCTGTCCGGGAAAAACTTTTCTACTTGCGGTCAATATTCGTCAAAAAGGGTAGATTCTTCCCCAGAAAAGCCAGCAAGAGAAATCCATGACCGATCACACCCTGACGCTTACGGATGCCCGCATCCTCTCCGCTCTCCAGCAGGATGGCCGCATGGCCAACCAGACCCTGGCCGACCACATCGGCATGTCGGCGTCGCCGTGTTGGCGCAGGGTCCGGCAGCTGGAGGAACACCGTTATATCCAGGGCTACCGGGCCGTGCTGGACCGACGCAAGATCGGGCTAGGGGTCATGGTGTTTATCCGCGTCAGCATCGATCGCCACAGCAGGACCGAGGCGCAGAAGTTCGAGGAGGAAGTCATGGGCCTGGAGGATGTTGTTGCCTGTTACAGCATCGGCGGTGACGCCGACTTTCTGCTGCAGGTGGTGGCGCGGGACTTGGACTCGTTCGCCGAATTTGCGATGACGGTCGTTCGCCAGCTGCCCGGCATCAAGGAAATGCAGAGCATGTTCGTGCTCAAGGAGATCAAGCCCTTCACCTCGTTACCGGTCAAACCGCCGCAGGTTGGCGGCGCATGACCGCGTGCGCTGCCTTCCTGGGAGAGACTCCTAGCCGAGCGCCCTGCTCGCCCTGAGTGCGGCAATCCCCTCCTCGTCATAGCCCAGCTCGCGCAGCACCTCGTCGTTATGCGCACCCACTGGCGCGCCGATATGACGTGGCGGCTGCAGCCCCGCGGAGAAGCGGATCGGGCAGGCGATCTGCCGCTGCGCCGGCTTGCCCTCGCGCGGCACCTCGGTGACCACGCCGCGGGCCTTGAGCTGAGGATGCTCGACCGCCTCGGAGAGCTTCAGCACCGGTTCGACGCAGGCATCCACTTCGGCGAAGCACTGTTGCCACTCGGCCAGGTCGTGTTTCTCGATCTCGATCTCTATCTCGCGCTTGAGCGCCACCTGGTCCCTGGGCGACAGGCCCAGCGCCGCCAGCTCCGGACGGCCGAGGGCGGCGCAGAACTGCTGCATGAACTGCGGTTCCAGGCTGCCCACCGACAGCCAGCGGCCGTCGCGGGTGCGGTAGTAGTCGTAGAAGCTGCCACCATTGAGCACCTGGTTCTGCATGTCCGGCTCCACGCCACCGGCCAGATAGCCGGCGCCAGACATGGCGTGCAGGCTGAAGGCGCAGTCGGTCATGCTTATGTCCACGTGCTGGCCCTGCCCCGTGCTCTGCCGGGCAATCACCGCGGCGAGCAGGCCGATCACCCCATGCAGCGAGCCGCCGGCGATGTCCCCCACCTGCACGCCGAGCGGCAGCGGGCCGCTGTCGCGACGGCCGGTGTAGCTGGAGAGGCCACTCAGGGCCAGGTAGTTGAGATCATGCCCGGCGCGGTCCTTATACGGCCCGGTCTGGCCGTAGCCGGTGATGGACACGTAGATCAGCCGTGGATTGATCGCCTTGAGCGCCTCATAGCCGAGGCCGAGCTTGTCCATCACCCCCGGACGGAACTGCTCCAGCACGATGTCGTACTCGGCCACCAGGCGACGCACCACCTCCAGCGCCTCGGGTTTCTTCAGGTCCAGGGCCAGGCAGCGCTTGTTGCGGTTGAGGTAGGCATGGCTGGTGGACACGCCATCCACCAGCGGCGGCAGCACGCGCACCAGGTCCACGCGGCTGGGCGACTCGATGCGCAGCACCTCGGCGCCCATATCGGCCAGCAGCAGCGAGGCGAACGGGCCCGGCAGCAGGGTGGAGAAGTCGAGGACTTTCAGCGAAGACAGCGGGCCTTTCATGTTCAGTTTTCCCAGTGCAGAGAGGATTCGGCTGGCAGGCGGGCGACGCACTCGGCATAGCGCGCCTCCAGCACGTTGCGGCGGATTTTCATGGTCGGGGTCATGCAGCCGTTGTCCACGGTCCAGCTGTCCTGCACCAGCAGCAGGTGGCTCAGGCGTTCGTGGGGCTGCAGGGTGGCGTTGAGGCTGTGCAGGGTGGCCTGCAGATCGGCGGCCACCCTTTCGCGCGGCTGGGCGCGGGCGGCCGGCGACAGCTCGATCAGCGCCAGCGGCTGGTCCAGGTTGCTGCCCATCAGGCAGACCTGTTCCACCCAGCTGTTCTTGGCGATTTCGCCCTCGATCGGCGCCGGAGCCACGTACTTACCCTTGCTGGTCTTGAAGATGTCCTTCACACGTCCGGTGATGCGCAGATAGCCGTCGGCATCCAGCACTCCCTTGTCGCCGGTGTGCAGCCAGCCATCCCTGAGGGCCTCTGCGGTTTTCTCCGGATCACGGTAATAGCCCTGCATCAGAGTAGCGCTGCGAAACAGGATCTCGCCGGACTCGTCGAGGCGCAGCTCCAGCCCCGGCATCGGCCGCCCGACCGACCCCAGGCGCACCTGGCCAGGACGATTGAAGCAGCCGTAGGCAAAGTGCTCGGTCATGCCATAGCCCTCGCAGAGAGTCAGGCCAATACGCTGGTACCACTCGAGCAGGCCCGTGGAAATGGCCGCCGCGCCGGATACCAGGATGCGCGCGCGATCCAGCCCCAGGCCGGCGCGCAGCTTGCCGGCCACCAGCCGACCCAGCAGCGGAATGCGCAGCAGCAGGTCGAGCCTGGCTGCCGGTATGCGCTCCAGCACGCCCTGCTGGAAGCGTGTCCACAGGCGCGGCACGGAGAAGAAGACGGTCGGGCGGACGTACCGCAAGTCGCTGGCAAAGGTCTCCAGCGACTCGACGAAAGCCACGCCGGCGCCGCTGTACAGGCTGCTGAACTGCACCAGGAAGCGCTCGGCGGCATGCGACAGCGGCAGGTAGGAGAAGAACTGATCGTCCGGGCCGATGCCCATCTCGGCCGTCGCATGAGCCCCGGAATACCCCATGGCCCGGGCCGAGAGCATCACGCCCTTGGGCTGGCCGGTGGTGCCCGAGGTGTAGAGGATGCTCAGCAGGTCGTCGCCCTGCTGCTGGTGGGCGTTCTGCAGCGGCGGATAGGCCTGCAGCTCGTGCCACTGGTGGTCGGCACGCAGGGTCGGATAAGGCATGGCGATGCGCGTGATCTGCGGGCCGATGCCGGCCTCGAGCTTCTCCGGTTCGTCCAGCTTGCCGAGGATGATCGCCTTGCACTCGGCGTGCCCCAGCACATAGGCGATGCTGTCGGCGGCCTGCAGAGGATACAGCGGCACGCTGACCAGCCCGGCGAGCATGATCGCCAGGTCGCTGATGAACCACTCGGCGCAGTTCTTCGCCAGGATCGCCACCCGGTCGCCGGGCGCGCTGCCCAGGGCGAGCAGGCCGGCGGCCAGGCGCCGGGCCTGGTCATCGACCTGGCGCCAGGTGAAGTCGTGCCAGACGCCGGCCACCGGCTGGCGCAGCCAGACCTTGTCGGGGCACTGCTCAACCCAGTGCTGGAAGCGTTGCAGCGGCAGTTGTTCGGTCATGCGGGGCTCTCTTTTTTTATTGTTCTGGGAGCGACTCTTACAGCTTGAATACGCGCCGGGCGTTGTCATGCAGGAACTTGGCTTCGACTGCCGCGCTCAGCCCCAGCTCCTTGACCTGGGTCATGCAGCGACTCAGCGACAGCTGCGGGAAATTGCTGCCGAACAGCACCTTGTCCGCCCCGTAGCTCTGCATGAATTGCAGCAGCTGCTGCGGGTAGTAGCGCGGCAGGTAGGCCGAGGTATCGATATAGACGTTGTCGTGTTTCCAGGCCACACCGATCATCTCGTCGGTCCAGGGATGGCCGATATGGCCGGCGACGATGCGCAGCTCGGGAAAGTCCAGCGCCACCTCGTCCAGGTAAGGCACCGGGCGGCCGGTTTCGGAGGGCATCAGCGGGCCGGTGTGGCCGACCTGGGTGCAGAACGGGATGTCCAGCTCGATGCACTTCACGTACAGCGGGTAGTACAGGCGATGGTTGGGCGGCAGCTGCCATAGCCAGGGCACGATGCGCAGGGCCTTGCAGCCCAGCTCCAGCACCGCCCGCTCCAGCTCGCGCACGGCGGCCAGCGGCTTGCTCAGGTCCACCGTGGCCACGCCGACGAAGCGCTGCGGGTAGGCGCGGGTGTATTCGGCGATCTCGTCGTTGCTGAACACCCAGCCCTCGGGGCGGCACCAGGCGGCCAGCATCAGTCTGTCGACGCCAGCCTCGTCCATGTGCGCCACGGTCTGATCCGGGCTCAGCGCCTGGTCGAGCAGATGGCCGCTGCCGGACTTCTCGAACAATCGCGCGACCTCGGGCATGGTCTGGCGCAGACGGCCGTTGGCGGGCTGGGCCCAGGCATCGATGGCGTTCATCCGTAGCTCCGCGTTCCATTGGCGATCGCCGCAGGTTAGGCCGGCCCTCCCCGCCCCTCAATGACCCAAGTGCTCGGGGCGATTGACCCCAATGCTCAGCGCCTGGCTCAGGCGAAGCCGCGTTCGCCGAGAAAGCGCTGCAGGTAATCGATGAACGCCTGCACCTTGCCGGTGGCGCGGCGGTGGCTGGGGTAGACGGCAAGGATGTCGGCACCGAAGGCATCCGGGTCGATCCGGTACCCCTCCATCACCCGCACCAGGCGGCCCTGCTCCAGCAACGGAGCGACGCTCCACTGCGGCGTGTGCAGCACGCCGAGGCCGGCCACGGCGTTGGCCAGCAGCAGGTCATAGTTGTCGCTCTCCAGGCGTACCCGCCGCGGATGCGGCAGGCAGATGCGCCGGCCGTCCTGCTCCACCCACCAGCCCTCGCGGCCCAGTGCCGGGTGCGCGTACATCAGCCAGTCGTGCTGCTCCATGGTCTGCGGGGTCAGTGGCTGCGGGTTGCGCGCCAGATAGTCGGGGCTGGCGCAGAGGTAGATGCGGTTCTTGCCGACCACCCGGGCGATCAGCCCCGGCAGGTCGCTGGGGCCCTCGCGCAGGGCCAGGTCGTAACCAGCCTCGACCAGGTCGACGAAGTCGTCGCACAGGTCCACCCGCAGGCGCAGCTGCGGGTATTCGGCGAGGAAGCCGGCACACACTTCGTCGAGGAAGGCGCGGCCGAAGGCCAGCGGCGCGGTCAGCCGCAGGCTGCCGTGCAGGCCGTGCTGCAACTGGTCGATCTCCTCGCCGGCCTCGTGCAGGCGCTGCAGCACCTGGCGCGCGGTGTCCAGGTAGAGGCGCCCGACCTCGGTCAGCACGATGCGCCGGGTGCTGCGCTCGAACAGCAGCGCGCCGAGCTCACGCTCCAGGTGGCCGACCGCCTTGGTCAGGGCCGAGGGCGTCTTGCCCAGCAGTTCGGCGGCGCGGCTGAAGCTGCCCTGTTCGGCCGCGGCAACGAACATCGACAGGGCCCCGAGCTTGTCCATGAGTTTTTCCTTATCGGCAAAAAGCTTGTGCGCAATGGTGGCGTTCTGCCACCGGCGTGCTTTCGCTAGTCTCGCCGCCAGATCAATAAAAACAAGGGGGCATCATGAAAAGAGCACTACTGGCGAGCGCACTGGCTTTTTCCTCGATGGAAGCCATGGCCGCCGCCGACCTGATCCTGTTCAACGGCCAGGTATTCACCGCCGAGTCCGGCCAGCCACGCGCCCAGGCCGTGGCGGTGGAAGACGGCAAGATCCTCGAGGTCGGCAGCGATGCACAGATCCTCGCCCTGGCCGATGCCGATACCCGCCGCGTCGACCTGGCCGGCAAGGTGCTGATGCCCGGCATGATCGACACCCACAGCCACCCGGTGATGGGCGCCCTGGCCAGCCTGCGCGCCAACCTGTACGACGAGGTCAAGCCACTGGCCGCACTGGAACAGTGGATCATCGAACAGGACGCCGCCGGCACCGCGCGCCTGGGCGACATCGTGGTGATCTCCGGCGCCAGCTCGGCCTACTGGAGAGACAGCCGCGCGCTGGCCAAGCGCTTCAACCAGGGCCGCTGGGCAGAGCAGCCGCTGGTGCTCGACGGCATCGACGGCCACACCGGCTGGGCCAACCAGGCCATGTTGCGCCGGGTTGGCATCGATGCCGCGCTGATCAAGACCCTCGATGAGAAAGAGGCCAGCTATATCGAACACGAGCAGGATCTGACGCCCACCGGCTACCTCAGCGAAACCGGCTGGGACCGGGTGCGCAGTCAGCTGCCCAAGCCCTCTGAAGAGATGATGCTGAAGGCCGCCCGCGAAGCGGTGCGGATCAACCTGGAGGTCGGAGTAACCGGCTGGATGGACGCCGCGGCCAACGGCGGCGGCGAGCAGTCGCTGTTCGAGATGCGCCCGACCACCAAGGACCTCGGCGTGCTGCCGCTGTACCGTGCGCTGGCCGAGAAGGGCGAACTGAACGTACATGTGGCCGCCCTGCTGCTGACCCATCCGCAGAGCAAGCCCGAGGACCTGGCGGTGCAGGCCGACGTGATGCGCCAGTTCGCCGGCGTGCCCAACCTGACCTTCCCCGGCCTCAAGGTGTTCGTCGACGGCATCCTCGAATACCCGGGACAGACCGCCGCGGTGATCGACCCCTACACCAACAGCCACAAGCAGGGTCAGCTGCTGATCGATCCCAAGGGCTTCGGTCCGCTGGTGGCGGCCGCCGAGCAGCGCGGCTGGATCGTGCACATGCACGCCGTCGGCGACCGCGCCGTGCGCGAATCGCTGAACGCCGTGCAGTACGCCCGCGGCCTCAGCCAGGCGCCGGTGCCGCACAGCATCAGCCACCTGCAGCTGGTCAATCCGAAGGAGTTCCCGCGCTTCAAGCAGCTCGGCGTGATCGCCTCCATGCAGCTGCTGTGGGCCACGGCGGAGAGCTACACCGAGGAGCTGGTGAAGCCCTATGTCAGCGCCTACGCCTATCGCTTCCAGTACCCGGCGCGCTCGCTGCACAAGGCCGGCGCCATCATCGCCGGGGCCAGCGACTGGCCGGTGTCCAGCCCCAACCCGTGGAACGCCATCGCCCAGGCCAGCACCCGCAAGGGCCCGCTCGGCGTGCTCAACGCCGCCGAGAGCATCGACCGCGAGACCATGCTGCGTGCCTACACCATCAACGCCGCCAAGACCCTGCGCCTGGACGACCGCATCGGCTCCCTGGCACCGGGCAAGCAGGCCGACCTGATCGTGCTCGACCGCGACGTGTTCAAGGTCGACGACGCGGCGCTGTTCGAGACCAAGGTGCTGCAGACCTGGTTCGCCGGCAAGCCGGTGTACCAGGCGCCGACCGCCACCACCGCCCAACTCCAATAAGCCCCACCCCGCCGCCCCACCGTGCGCCTCAGGCAGCACGGCGGGGCGGCTCGCCCGAACTGCCGACCTAATAACCACAACACAAGGCTATTCCATGCGCATCCACCGCCACCTCACCCTGGCCCTCCTGGCCGGCTGTGCCCTGCAGGCCCAGGCCATCGAGCTCAACGATCAGTTCTCCCTGGCCATTACCCCGGGCATCTACAGCGACTACCGCAACAGCGGCATCTCGCAGACCATGGGCGACCCCGCCGCCCAGCTCGACCTGATGCTCAGCCATGCCAGCGGCCTGTACGCCGGGGTGTGGACCAGCAACGTCGACTTCGGCCATGACTGGGAGAACGACGACCGTTTCGGCACCCGCCAGGAGATCGACTACTACCTCGGCTACTACTGGCAGATCACCGACGCCATCAGCCTGGACGGCTACTACAACCGCTACACCTTCCCCGGCGAGAGCCAGTTCAACGGCAGCGACATCTACCTGACCCTGGAGGCCTACGGCTTCTTCGTCGGCGGCAAGCACTCCCACGACACCGACCAGACCGCCTTCAGCAAATACGCCGGCTACCGCACCCAGCTACCGCTGGAGATCGGTCTGGAGCTGCGCTGGGAGAACGTCGACTACAAGGACGGGGTGTTCTTCAACGCCGACTACAGCGACTCGCGCGAGGACTACGACAACTGGCAGGTCTCGCTCAGCCGCGAGCTGGCCGGCATCACCTGGGGCGTCAGCTACGTCGACACCGACCTGTCCGACGCCGAGTGCCTGAGCTTCATGGGTTATGACGACCTGTGCGGCGCCGATCTGGTGGTCAGCGCCAGCAAGACCCTCTGAACCTCGAACGTAGGGCGGGTGAAATCCGCGCATTGCCTCACCCGCCCTACTGCAACTGTATGGTCGATTTGAAAGTCAGCTGCGGATTGCGCCACGCGGGCGGCGGCGTAAGCTGGCTGCTCCTGCCTGGAGCCGCTCCATGAGACCCGCCGACCTGTTCCGCCTGCTGCTGCTCGCTGCCATCTGGGGCGCCAGCTTCCTGTTCATGCGCATCACCGTACCGGTACTGGGCAGCCTGCCCACCGCCTTCTTCCGCGCCAGCCTCGGCGCCCTCGGCCTGCTGGCCATGCTGCTGGTACTGCGCCCGGTGTGGGACTTCCGCGGCAAATTCAGGGCCTGCCTGGTGCTGGGCGTGATCAACGCCGGCCTGCCTTCGGTGATGTACTGCCTGGCGGCGCTGGTGCTGCCGGCCGGCTATTCATCGATCTTCAACGCCACCACGCCGCTGATGGGCGTGCTGATCGGCGCGCTGTTCTTCAGCGAGGCGATGACCCCGAGCAAGGCCGCCGGCGTGGCGCTGGGCCTGTTCGGCGTGGCGGTACTGACCCGCACCGGCCCGGTGGCCTTCGACCTGCCGCTGCTGCTGGGGGCCGCGGCCTGCCTGGTGGCGACCATCTGCTACGGCTTCGCCGGCTTCCTAACCCGCCGCTGGATAGGCCAGCAGGGCGGCCTGGACAACCGCCTCACCGCCTTCGCCAGCCTGGTCGGTGCCAGCCTGTTCCAGCTGCCGCTGCTGGCCGGCAGCCTGGCCTGGCAGATGCCGACCAGCTGGGGCGGGCCCGAAGTGTGGCTGTCGCTGGCCGCGCTGGGCCTGGTCTGCACCGCCTTCGCCTATGTCCTGTACTTCCGCCTGCTGGCCGACATCGGCCCGATCAAGGCCTCCACCACCACCTTCCTGATCCCGCCGTTCGGCGTGCTGTGGGGCGCGCTGTTGCTGGGCGAACCACTGAGCTGGGCCTATCTGCCGGGCTGCGCGCTGATCGCCGTGGCCTTGTGGCTGGTGGTGCGGCCGACCGAGCCAGGAGCGGCGCCGGTCAAGGCCTAGTAGTCCCCTCTCCCCCTGGGAGAGGGCTAGGGTGAGGGTCTTGCGGGCAGCTCCGAGCCGTCTGTTGCACCCTCGCCCCCCGCCCCTCTCCCCTCTCCCAAAGGGAGAGGGGTGTACAAAAAAGCCGCCCGAAGGCGGCTTTTCTACAGCCGTCCTATTGCTGCAGCTCCTGCTCGGTGAACATGTCGCTGAACAGCATGCTCGACAGGTAGCGCTCACCCGAGTCCGGCAGGATCACCACGATGGTCTTGCCCTGCATTTCCGGCTTCTCGGCCAGGCGCACGGCGGCGACCATGGCGGCGCCGCAGGAAATGCCGCAGAGGATGCCCTCCTCCTGCATCAGGCGCAGGGCCATGGCCTTGGACTCGTCGTCGCCGACCTGCTCGACACGGTCGACGATGGACAGGTCGAGGTTCTTCGGCACGAAGCCGGCGCCGATGCCCTGGATCTTGTGCGGGCTCGGCTTGACCTCCTCGCCGGCCATGGTCTGGCTGATCACCGGCGAGGCGATCGGCTCCACGGCCACCGAGAGGATCGGCTTGTGCCGGCTGTTCTTGATGTAGCGCGACACGCCGGTGATGGTGCCGCCGGTGCCGACGCCGGCCACCAGCACATCCACCGCGCCGTCGGTGTCGTTCCAGATCTCCGGGCCGGTGGTCTTCTCGTGGATGGCCGGGTTCGCCGGGTTGTCGAACTGCCCCGGCAGGAAGTACTTGCTCGGGTCGGAGGAGGCGATCTCGTTGGCCTTCTCGATGGCGCCCTTCATGCCCTTGGCCGGTTCGGTCAGCACCAGTTCGGCGCCCAGGGCCTTGAGCACCTTGCGCCGCTCCAGGCTCATGGAGGCCGGCATGGTCAGGATCAGCTTGTAGCCACGGGCGGCGGCGACGAAGGCCAGGCCGATACCGGTGTTGCCGGAGGTCGGCTCGACCAGGGTCATACCCGGCTTGAGCAGGCCGCGGGATTCGGCGTCCCAGATCATGTTGGCGCCGATCCGGCACTTCACCGAATAACCGGGGTTGCGCCCCTCGATCTTGGCCAGGATGGTCACGCCCTTGGGACCCAGGCGGTTGATCTGCACCAGTGGAGTGTTGCCGATGGACTGGGCGTTGTCGGAATAGATGCGGCTCATGATCCTTTGTCCTTGTCGAAAACCGAGGCCAATCAGCCTAAGCCCGGCCGCCCGGATCGTCCAGCGCAGACGGGTCGAACTCCGCGCCACGTTGGGCAGTCCATCGAAAAACCACCGCTGCGACGGACGCCAAGATGAAACGCCGCTACAGCCTGCCCCTCTATATAGCGCTCGGACTGCTCGCCCTGCTGCTGGTCCTGCACCTGACCCTGCCCTATCTGGTCCGCGACTACCTCAACGACAAACTGGCGGACATGGGCGATTACCGCGGCCAGGTCGCCGACGTGGACCTGGCCTGGTGGCGCGGCGCCTACCAGATCAACGGCCTGCAGATCGTCAAAGTCGACGGCGACGTGCCGGTGCCGCTGCTGGACGCCCCGGCCATCGACCTGGCGGTGAGCTGGCATGCCCTGTGGTACGACCACGGCGTGGTCGCACGGGTGTTGTTCGAGAGCCCCGAGCTGAACTTCGTCGATGGCGGTGAGCGCCCCGAGGACACCCAGACCGGTGCCGGCGTGGACTGGCGCGCCCAGCTGGAAAAGCTGCTGCCGATCACCCTCGACGAGATCCGCGTGGTCAACGGCCGCATCACCTTCCGCAACTTCACTTCGCAGCCGCCGGTGGACCTGCAGGCCAGCGACGTCAACGCCAGCCTGTACAACCTGACCAATGTCGCCGACGAACACGGTGAGCGGGTGGCGCGCTTCGAGGGCCATGCCCTGCTGCTCGACCACGCACCGCTGGAGGCCACGGCGGTGTTCGATCCGTTCGAGAACTTCGAGGACTTCGAATTCCGCGTGCGCGCCACCGACGTCGAGCTGCGCCGGCTCAACGACTTCTCCGGTGCCTACGGCAAATTCGACTTCAACGCCGGCAGCGGCGACATCGTGATCGAGGCCACGGCCGACGAAGGCGTGCTCAGCGGCTATATCAAGCCACTGCTGCGCAATGTCGACGTGTTCAACTGGCGGCAGGACGTGCAGGCCGAGGACAAGAGCCTGTTCCGCTCGATCTGGGAGGCACTGGTCGGCGGCAGCGAAACGCTGCTGAAGAACCAGCAGAAGAACCAGTTCGCCACTCGCGTGGAGCTGTCGGGCAGCGTCAGGGACCAGGATGTCAGCCCCTTCCAGGCCTTCATCGCCATCCTGCGCAACGGCTTCGTCCAGGCGTTCAATGCCCGCTACGAGAACGCCCCGCCGGAACAGTGAACAGGGCAATCCCGCCAATTTCGCAGCCGATATCGGCCTGACCCGCCATTCAGTGACTGAATGGCGCGTCTGCGTTCACAGTCCACCGCCGCGCGCGTTATAGTCGGGCCTTCAGTCACTACCGAACCAGCCGGCAGCGCCCCGTGGCGCGGTCGTTCGAGGATTTGCAGATGAAGTTCGAAGGCACCCAGTCCTACGTCGCCACCGACGACCTCAAGCTCGCGGTCAACGCCGCCATCACCCTGCAGCGCCCGCTGCTGGTCAAGGGCGAGCCGGGCACCGGCAAGACCATGCTGGCCGAGCAACTGTCCGCCGCCTTCGGCGCCAAGCTGATCACCTGGCACATCAAGTCCACCACCAAGGCCCACCAGGGTCTGTACGAGTACGACGCGGTCAGCCGCCTGCGCGACTCGCAGCTGAACTCGGAGAAGGTCCACGACGTTCGCAACTACATCAAGAAGGGCAAGCTGTGGGAGGCCTTCGAGTCCGAGGAGCGCGTGATCCTGCTGATCGACGAGATCGACAAGGCCGACATCGAGTTCCCCAACGACCTGCTGCAAGAACTCGACAAGATGGAGTTCTACGTTTACGAGACCAACGAGACGATCAAGGCCAAGCAGCGCCCGATCATCATCATCACCTCGAACAACGAGAAGGAGCTGCCGGACGCCTTCCTGCGCCGCTGCTTCTTCCACTACATCGCCTTCCCGGATCGCGACACCCTCAAGCAGATCGTCGACGTGCACTACCCGAACATCAGCGGCGAGCTGGTGGCCGAGGCCCTCGACGTGTTCTTCGACGTGCGCAAGGTGCCGGGCCTGAAGAAGAAGCCGTCCACCAGCGAACTGGTCGACTGGCTGAAGCTGCTGATGGCCGACAATATCGGCGAAGCCGTGCTGCGCGAACGCGATCCGACCAAGGCCATCCCGCCGCTGGCCGGCGCCCTGGTGAAGAACGAGCAGGACGTGCAGCTGCTCGAGCGCCTGGCCTTCATGAGCCGCCGCGCCAGTCGCTGACGACCTCGTCCCCCTCTCCCTCCGGGAGAGGGCCGGGGTGAGGGAAGCCCAGCCCACGCAAGAGGTATCCAGCATGCATAGCGGCAGCTGCCTGTGCGGTGCAGTGAAGTACCAGCTCGATGCGCCCATCGAATCCGCCAGCCATTGCCATTGCAGCCAGTGCCGCAAGGGCCATGGCGCGGCGTTCGGCAGCTACGGCAACGTGCCCTGGAGCAGCTTCCGCTGGACCGCCGGCGAGGACTCGGTAGCCCGCCACCACTCCTCCCCCGGCGTGACCCGCACCTTCTGCCGGCAGTGCGGCGCCACCCTGCAGTGGTACAGCGACCACGCCAACCCGGAAACGGTCGGCATCGCCCTGGGCACGCTGGACACGCCGCTGGGCGAGGTGCCGCAGAAGCACATCTATTGCGAATCCAAGGCCGACTGGTACGCCATCGCCGACGGCCTGCCCCAGGAACGAAGCTCCTGAGGCCTCACAGATAAACAGACGAGGGTGCAGCCATGCTGCTCAACCTGTTCAACGAAATGCGCGCGGCCAAGGTCCCGGTCTCGGTGCGCGAGCTGCTCGACCTGATCAACGCGCTGAAACAGCACGTGATCTTCGCCGATATGGACGAGTTCTACTTCCTCGCCCGCACGGTGATGGTCAAGGACGAGCGCCACTTCGACAAGTTCGACCGCGCCTTCGCCGCCTACTTCAAGGGCCTGGAGAAGCTCGACGACTTCCTCGAGACCATGATCCCCGATGAATGGCTGCGCAAGGAATTCGAACGCCACCTGACCGACGAAGAGCGCGCGCAGATCCAGTCCCTCGGCGGCCTGGACAAGCTGATCGAGGAGTTCAAGAAACGCCTCGAGGAGCAGAAGGAACGCCACGCCGGCGGCAACCGCTGGATCGGCACCGGCGGCACCAGCCCCTTCGGCTCCGGCGGCTACAACCCGGAAGGCATCCGCGTCGGCGACGCCGGCAAGCGCCAGGGCAAGGCCGCCAAGGTGTGGGACCAGCGCGAGTACAAGAACCTCGATGACCAGGTCGAGCTGGGCACGCGCAACATCAAGGTGGCCCTGCGCCGCCTGCGCAAGTTCGCCCGCGAGGGCGCCGCGGAGGAGTTCGACCTCGGCGGCACCATCGACCACACGGCCAAGGACGGCGGCCTGCTCAACATCCAGATGCGCCCGGAACGGCGCAACACGGTGAAGCTGTTGCTGCTGTTCGACATCGGCGGCTCGATGGACGCGCACATCAAGGTCTGCGAGGAGCTGTTCTCGGCGTGCAAGACCGAGTTCAAGCACCTCGAATACTTCTACTTCCACAACTTTGTCTACGAGAGCGTGTGGAAGAACAACCTGCGCCGCACCAGCGAGCGCTTCTCCACCCTCGACCTGCTGCACAAGTACGGCCCGGACTACAAGGTGATCTTCGTCGGCGACGCCGCCATGGCACCCTACGAGATCACCCAGCCCGGCGGCAGTGTGGAGCACTGGAACGAGGAAGCCGGCTACGTGTGGATGAAGCGCTTCATGGAGAAGTACAAGAAGCTCATCTGGATCAACCCCTACCCCAAGGACGCCTGGAACTACACGGCCTCCACCAATATCGTCCGCGAGCTGATCAATGATCAGATGCACCCGCTGACGCTGCGGGGGCTGGAGGAAGGCATGCGCTTCCTCTCCAAGTGACCACGAACGGGCCCGGCGGGCCCGTTCTGCTTTGGGGCGAAAGCCGTTAGGCTTGGCGCGTTATCCCTTCGCAACGAGCCGATCATGCAACACCTTTCCCTGCAGGACGCCGCCGCACCGGACGGCGTCTGTTACGGCTGTGGCAGCCGCAATCCCCATGGCCTGCACATCAAGAGCCGCTGGCACGAAGACGGTGTGCACGTGGTGGCCGAGCACCTGCCCGATCCCATGCACTGCGGCTGGCCGGAGCTGGTCTACGGCGGGCTAATCGCCATGCTGGTGGACTGCCACTCGAACTGGGCCGCCATGGCCTACCACTACCGCGCCGAAGGTCGCGAGCCCGGCAGCCTGCCGCGCATCGAGTGCGTCACCGGCAACCTCGGCATCAAGTTCATCAAGCCGACGCCCATGGGCGTGCCGCTGCAGCTGCGCGCCCGCATCGACGGCGAGCCGGGGCGCAAGACCCGGGTGATCTGCGAGGTGTATGCGGGCGATGTGCTGACCGCTATTGGCGACTCGGTCTTCGTGCGCGTGGACACCAGCCAGCTGGCGACCCAGGCCCACGGCAAGGAAACCTGAGCGTCGCCCAACAAAAAGGCCCCTCGCGGGGCCTTTTTTATTAGCGCCAGTGGCGCTTCTCGTAGGCGATCGGCTTGTGCTTGCGGCCGATGCCGAGGGTCCAGCCGAGGCCCAGGGCGATCAGTTCGGCCAGCCAGGCCAGTACCAGCCCCACGCCGAGCCCCCAGTAGATCGCCTGGGGCGCCAGCAGCACCTGGTAGGTGTAGGCGTCGTAGGTTTCCTGCAACAGGGCCTGATCGGCGTCGGTCGCCAGGTGCCAGACCTGCGCATACCAGGGGCCCTGCATGGCCAGCCACTCGCCCTCCAGCAGCTCGGCGCGGGTCACCAGATGGCCGATGCTGTCGGCATCGCTGCGCATCACCTCGTCGGTGCTGGCCCGGTAGTGGGCCACCAGGGCATTGAGGTCGCCGTTGAAGAACTTCGCCGCGGTCTCGCGGAAGCCCAGCAGGCTCTCCTCGGACTCGGCGCGGTGGGCGGCCACGCGCTTGGCGTAGTCGTCGACGAAGCCCGGCACCTGCACGCCGACCAGCAGGCCGAAGGCGAATACCACAAGACGCAAGTAACCCCTGAACATCCTCAATCCCCCATCTGCCCATGGGCGACGCGCTCGCCGCGGCGCCACAGGCTCCACTCCCCCGGCTGGAACAGGTTCCAGCGCTCGTTATCGGTCAATGGCTCGGTGGCGATCACCGTCACCACATCGTTCGGCGTGGTTTCCGCCTGGAAGTCCACGGTCAGGTCCGCATCCTTCAGCCGCGCCGGGCCGAAGGGGGCACGGCGGGTGATCTGCGCCAGCTTGGTGGAGCAGAAGCAGAACAGCCAGTCGCCATCGCTGAGCAGGCAGTTGAACACGCCCTTGCCGCGGTAGTCCTGGGCCGCCTGGATCAGCACCGGCAGCAGCACCTCCACCGGCACCGGCTCGGGGAAGGCGCCGCGCACGCGGTTGAGCAGGTCGCAGAAGGCCGCCTCGCTGTCGGTATCGCCGACCGGGCGGTAGAAGTCGAAGCTCGGCGCGAAGTCGCTCAGCTGGCCGTTGTGGGCGAAGCACCAGTTGCGCCCCCACAGTTCGCGCACGAACGGATGGGTGTTGGCCAGGCATACCCGGCCGACGTTGGCCTGGCGGATATGGCCGATCACCGTCTCGCTCTTGATCGGGTAGCGCTGCACCAGCTTGGCCACTTCCGAGCCGACGCTGGCCGCCGGGTCCTGGAACAGGCGCAGCCCTCGCCCCTCGTAGAAGGCGATGCCCCAGCCATCGCGATGCGGACCGGTGCCGCCACCGCGCTGCATCAGCCCGGTGAAGCTGAACACGATGTCGGTGGGCACGTTGGCACTCATGCCGAGCAGCTCGCACATGGCTCAGGCCTCCTGCAGCGCCGCGCGCAATCGCTCGGCCTCGCGGGCCAGGCGCGCCTCGATCCGCTTGCGTCCGAGCGGCAGGAAGCGGGTGAGAATGCGCCAGCACAGCGCCGGCAGATCGCCGTTACGGCGTGGAATCAGGTGCAGGTGCAGGTGCGGCACATGCTGGTTGGCCACCGGGCCGTCGTTGAGCAGCAGGTTGATGCCCAGCACGTCGGGCTCGCTGCGATAGAGCGCCTTGGCCAGGCGATCGGCCAGCGCCAGCAGGGCATCGCGCGGCTGGGACGGCAGGTCGCTGAGGAAGGGCGCATGGCCCTTGGCGACGATCAGCACGTGGGCCGGACGCAGCGGGAAGATATCCAGCAGCACCAGGAAATGTTCGTCCTGGTGAATGATGTGTGCCGGCAGTTGGCCGTCGGCGATGGCGCAGAACACGCAGCTCATGGGCTCTCCTTGTCGCATGCGGCCATGCTAGCGCACGCCGCTACATGCAACTAGAGTCGCGGCTCGATGCGCAGGCGGCGGTCGCCGTAGGCATCCAGGCGGGTATCGGCGTCGGGACGTTCTTCGCGGTCCATCAGTTCGCGCAGGGTCGGCTCGTCCTCTTCCACCGCCGCCGCACGCGGGCCCCGGCGGTTTTCCCACCAGCGCTCCAGCGGCCAGCGCAGGAAGGCGATGGCCAGCCACACGCCGAGGGCAATCAGCCCGTAGATGGCCAGGTCGGCCACCGCACGCCAGGCGTTCTTGCCCACTTCGAACAGCAGATCGAGGGCGGTAATGGCGATCGCCGGCGCGAACAGTTCCTTGGCCGGATCGACGATGGTCGGCGTCAGCAGCAGCACCGCCACGATCACGCGCAGCGGTTCGCGCAGCCAGCGCCACATCCAGCCGGTCATGCGGAACCACACCAGCAGGCAGCCCAGCGCCGAGATGGCGTAGATGCCCCAGGCGAGCAGATAGTCTTGTTCGGTCATGGCGTTTCGTGGCTTGGCCGGCAAAGGGGCGCTTATGATAACGGCTTTTGCGCCCCCCGACCTCCCTGCGGTCGCCCGAACGAGAACGATCATGACCGACGCCCCCATCGCCCGCCGCGACACCGGCTCCGACCCCTACCGCTGGCTGGAACAGCGCGACGCCGCCGAGGTGCTCGACCACCTCAAGGCCGAGAACGCCTACCTGGAGCAGCAGCTGGCCGCGCAGGCCGAGCTGCGCGAGGCACTGTTCCAGGAGATCAAGGGCCGCATCCGCGAGACCGACCTGTCCCTGCCGGTGCCCTGGGGCCCGTGGCTTTATTACCAGCGCACCACGGCCGGCGACGAATACCCGCGCCACTACCGCTGCCCGCGCCCGGCCGATGGCTCGCTGACGGTGGACGACAGCGCCGAACAGCTGCTGCTCGACCCCAATGCCCTGGCCGGCGACGGCTATCTGTCGCTCGGCGCCTTCACCGTCAGCCCGGACCACCGCCTGCTCGGCTACAGCCTGGATACCGCCGGCGACGAGATCTACCGGCTGTTCGTCAAGGAGCTGGACGGCGGCGCGCTACGCGAGCTGCCGTTCGACGACTGCGACGGCCAGATGACCTGGGCCGGCGATAGCCAGACCCTGTTCTTCGTCACCCTCGACGACACCCATCGCCCGCACCGCCTGTATCGCCACAGACTCGGCGATGAAAGTGCCGAGCTGGTGTTCGAGGAGACCGACGGGCGCTTCTTCCTCAGCTGCTACCGCAGCAGCTCCGAGCGCCAACTGGTGCTGAGCCTGGGCAGCAAGACTACCAGCGAGGCCTGGGTGCTGGATGCCAACACGCCGCAGGGTGAGTTCCGCTGCCTGGCGCCACGCCAGGAGGATCACGAGTACGACGTCGACCATGGTCAGCTGGACGGCGAGTGGACCTGGTTCGTGCGCAGCAACCAGGCCGGCATCAACTTCGCCCTGTACGCCGCCAGCGAGGCACAACCGACCCGTGAAAACTGGCGCGAGCTGATCGGCCACGATGAGCGACGCATGCTGGAGGGCGTCACCCTCAACCAGGACGCCTTCATCCTCAGTTTGCGCGAGGGCGGCCTGCCGATTATCGAGGTACATCCGCGATCGGCCGCGCCCTATCCCGTGCAGTTGCCGGACGCCGCCTACAGCCTGTATGTGCAGGACAGCCTGGAATTTCACAGCCCGGCCATCCGCCTGCGCTACGAGGCACTCAACCGCCCGGCCCAGGTGCGCCAGCTGGAACTGGCCGGCGGCGAGCAGAAAGTGCTCAAGCAGACCCCGGTGGAAGGCCCGTTCGATGCCGACGCCTACGAGAGCCGTCGCCTCTGGGCCACTGCTGCCGATGGCACCCGGGTGCCGATCAGCCTGGTGGCGCGCAAGGAAGTATTGGCAGCCGGCCAGCCAGCGCCGCTCTACCTGTACGGCTACGGCGCCTATGGCGAGAGCCTCGATCCCTGGTTCAGCCATGCGCGCCTGAGCCTGCTGGAGCGCGGCTTCGTCTTCGCCATCGCCCATGTGCGTGGCGGCGGCGAACTGGGCGAGGCCTGGTACCGTGCCGGCAAGCTGGAACACAAGCAGAACACCTTCGGCGACTTTATCGCCTGCGCCGAGAAGCTGATCGGCGATGGCCTGACCACTCCAGCGCAGCTGGTGATCAGCGGCGGCAGCGCCGGTGGCCTGCTGATCGGCGCCGTGCTCAATCAGCGTCCCGAACTGTTCGCCGCCGCCATCGCCGAAGTGCCCTTCGTCGACGTGCTCAACACCATGCAGAACCCCGACCTGCCGCTGACCGTGACCGAGTACGACGAGTGGGGCGACCCGAACCAGCCGGAGGTATTCGAGCGCATCAAGGGCTACGCGCCCTACGAGAACGTCAGCGCCCAGGCCTACCCGGCGATCCTCGCCGTGGCCGGCTACAACGACAGCCGCGTGCAGTACTGGGAGGCGGCCAAGTGGGTGGCCAAGCTGCGCGCCACCCGCACCGACGCCAACCTGCTGCTGCTCAAGACCGACCTGGGCGCCGGCCACGGCGGCATGAGCGGGCGCTATCAGGCCCTCAAGGACGTGGCGCTGGAATATGCATTCCTGCTCAAGGTACTGGGAGTCGCTTGATGCAGAACCTGCTCTATCGCTGGCTGCTGCTGGTCGGCCTCGGTCATGTGGCGCTGGGCATTGCGCTGGCATTTGCCGCCCATCTGCCGGTCACTCAGCCCTACTTCGCCTACCTGTACGCCAGCGTCGCCACCACACCGCCGCCAGCCGAATTCCAGACACTGCTGCGCACCATGGTCGGTCTGTTCGGACCGACCGTGGCGAGCTGGGGGCTGTTGTTCAGCGTGCTGATGTTCCTCTATCGCGAACATGGCCACCGCCAGATCAAGCCGGCAATCTTCGCCGCCCTGCTGGTCTGGTGTCTGCTGGACAGCGCGATCTCGCTGTATTTCGGGCTGCTATGGCATGCCTACCTCAACACGGCGGCGGTGCTGTCGATCGCCCTGCCCCTGCTGGCGCTGCGCCCGCTCAAGGCTTGCCGATAGATTCCGCAGGATGCTGTTGCTGGCTGCGCCGCTGGGTCTCCAGTTGCGGCAGCGGCTTGTCCTTGGGTATTGCCTGCGGAGCCGACAGGGGCGTGCGTGGCCGCTGGGGATTGACCAGCAGTGGCGGGCTGTTGCGTGGTGCGGGGGTGATGCTGCGCACCTCGGGCTTGCCGTAGGGTTGCGGCGTGGCGGTGCCGGGCAGGCCCGGTGGCTGGGCCTGGGCACTGAGGCTCAGCGCCAGGATCAGAACGAACGATACGTGACGCATCGGCGGCTCCAGCGATGTCGGCTTTCGTTCTATTCTGGCAGTCTCGCCATCCAGTAGTTCGCCAGCCGACCGCAGGTACCCCCATGAACAAGCTCGACCAGATACTCGCCGAGGCCCAGCACCGGCGCGAAACCAGTTATCGCGAGAAGGCACTGAGGATGTACCCGCACATCTGCGGGCGCTGCGGCCGCGAATTCAGCGGCAAGCGCCTGAGCGAGCTCACCGTGCATCACCGCGATCACAACCACGACAACAACCCGGAAGACGGCTCCAACTGGGAGCTGCTGTGCCTGTACTGCCACGACAACGAGCACCAGCGCCAGGTCGATCTGCATTACCAGAAGGAAGAAGCGGCCGTGGTCGGCTCCGCCAGCAAGGTCACCCACAAGGCCCTGGCCGGCCTGGAGGCATTGCTGAAGAACAAGCCCGAGGCCTGAAACGAAAACGCCCGCTGCAAGAGCGGGCGCCTGTTCCGATCTGATCGATCCGATCAGAGCATGTGGTTCTTCTTGAACTGCTGAATGGTCGCCTCCGGACGCCCCTCTTCCTTCTGCAGGCCGTAGGTCACTGTCTTGCCTTCGGGGCCGCCGCCGATGTCGGTGTAGCGGAAGATCGGCTCGCCCAGCTTGATCATGTCCTGCATGTCGCCATAGCGCTTGAACACGTAGATGCTGCCGTCCTGGCGCACTTCACCGTAGAACGGGTCAGCCGGTACCTGGGCGACCTTGAAGAAGCGGTAGGCGGCGATCTTGTCCAGGGCCTTGCCCTGATCCTCGGCACGCAGGGCCAGGATGACTTCCTGCCCTGCCGGATCCTTCTCTTCCAGCGGACGCAGGACCGGGGCCTGACCGGTCACGAGGAAGTCCTTGAACACCTGGTAATCGTCGAAGACGAATACCTGAGTTTCGCTACGCACCTGATACCAGTCCTCGTTGTTCAACGGCTCCGGCTTGGACGCCTGCATGGGCGCGGCGCAGGCGGCGAGGGTCGCGGCCAGCATGGCGATGGACAACGGTTTGAGGATGGACATGGCAACTCCTGATGGCTGTTGTAATGGCCGAGCAAGTTGCCGCAATTGCATGACGGGCGGATGAAGGGCCCGTGTCAGTTGCGTGACGACGGGCCCGGCGCGGCGATCAGCGCAGGAGTTTGCTTTCCAGCACTTCCGAGCCGCGGCCCATGACGTTCTCGCTGATCTCGATGAAGTCCTTGGTGCTGGCCTTGTCCAGGCGCATCAGGCCGCGGGTGACGTCGTCCAGCGAGCGCTGGTTGTCGGTGTTCTTGCGGATCTCGCGATCCAGCTCCTGCATCAGCAGCACGGCGCGAGCGGTGACCGGACCGGTGGAAGCCTCGGTGCGCAGGCTCTCGACCTTCTTGCTCCAGTTCAGCAGCTTCTTGCGGATGGCCTGGTAGCGGTCCTCGCTCATGCCGCCGGCGCGGCGTACCAGCTCGATGGCGTAGTACTCGGCCAGGCCCTCGCTGATCCAGTCGCTGTTGTCGGTGTCGCGGATGCGGCTGAACACGTGGACCAGCTCGTGCACCAGCGAACTGGTGCCGTTCTCGCTGACCAGCGGACGTTCGGCGTGGAAGAAGATCGAGTTGGGTGCCGACAGGCCGCCGCGCCACATGGGGTCGCCAGCGCCGACGATGAGCAGCTTGCCCGGGTCGCGCGGGAACACCGACTGGGCCTCGGGCCAGATGAAGGTCAGCAGGGTGAGCACATCCATGCGGCGCATGCCCTCGCCCACCGGCGCGGCCACGGTCACGTCGGTGTCGCCGAGCTGGGCGCGGCGGCTGCCGATCTTGCCGGCCAGGATCCAGCCGGTGGGACGGTCGAACTTGCGCGCCGGGTTGTCGATGCGGAACTTGTTCTCGCCGACCTTGGGCCAGCCGGTCTCCACGCCGTTCCAGCCCTTGGGCAGCTCGAACTGCAGGCGCGAGACCAGCTCGACCTTGTCGTCCTTGACCAGGTGCGCGCTGGGCACCAGGTCATCGCCGCGCACCAGGGCCCAGTCTGCGGTCATGCGCGCGTCGAACTTGTCGTTGCTGCGCGGGTGGTCGATGCGCACCTTGTAGCTCAGGCTGCTCTTGCCCTTGCCCGGCTGCCAGGTACCGCGCTCGGGGCTGTCCTGGGTCCAGGTGCCTTCGGCGCTGAAGTCGCTGTAGTAGCCCTTGTCGCCCAGGTCGAAGGTCAGGCTGCGGATCAGGTCGCCCTGCTCCAGGGTCAGGCTGACTTCGGCCAGGCCGCTGTCCGGCACGAAGCGCACCTGGTAATCCAGATCAACGCGCTTGGCCGCCCACAGGGGCGCACTCAGGCCGAGCAATAGGGTGGCGGTCAGCAACTTGCGGGCGGGCATCGAAAGGCTCCATGCGATGGGGGTAGCAACCTTGGACCCGCGCCGGAGGGAAAGGCTCAACCGGCGCGGAAGATCAGATGATCCTCCCAGTCTTCCTCGGCCACGCTGCCCTCGGCAAGCATGCGCCCGGACTGGGAAATGCGTTCGTGGTGCACGGCGTCGGGATCGCCGCAGACCAGATGATGCCAGAGCGGCAGGTCCTTGCCCTCGCTGACCAGGCGGTATGCACAGGTCGGCGGCAGCCACTTGAACTCGTCGGCCTGGGCCGGAGTGAGCTGCACGCAGTCCGGCACCTGGGCGCGGCGATTGGCGTAATCGCTGCAGCGGCAGGTCTTCAGGTCCAGCAGTTTGCAGGCGATGCGCGTGTAGTAGACGCTGCCGTCGTCCTCGTCTTCCAACTTCTGCAGGCAGCACAGGCCGCAGCCGTCGCACAGCGACTCCCACTCGTCCTGATCGAGCTGGGCGAGAGTCTTGCGTTTCCAGAAGGGTTGAACGATGGCGGCCATGGCGAGAGTACAGCGGGTAAAGGCGCGGCAGTCTAGCCGCAGACGAATCCGCGGCCAAGCGCAGCCCGTCAGTAGCCGCGGGCGAAGTCGACCTCGCCGCGCAACTGCTGGCCATCGCGGTAACGCTGCAGGTTGTCGAGAAACAGCGCAGCCATGGCCGCCGGCTCGGTGGGCGCCGAGCTGTGGCCGGTGAGTAGCAGACGCGGCGCATCCCAGAACGGATGACCGGCAGGCAACGGCTCCTCGCGACAGACGTCGATCACCGCCCCCGCCAGCCGCCCAGTGCGCAGGGCCGCTACCAGGTCGGCATCGACCACCGCCACACCGCGACCGGCATTGATGAACAGCGCCTCGGTGCGCATCCCGGCGAACAGCGCGGCGTCGTAGAGATCACGGGTGGCCGGGGTATCCGGCAGCACGTTGACCAGGCAATCGGCCCAGGCCGCCTGCTCGGCCAGGGCGTCCAGGCCATGCACTTCGGCGAAGGGCGCGATGGCCCGCGGCTGGCGGGCGATGCCGCGCAGCTCGACGCCGAACGGCGCCAGGAAGCGGGCGATGTCGCTACCGATATCGCCGGCCCCGACCACCAGCACCTTGCAGCCGCGCAGGCTCGGCGGTGCCTGGTTGTCCCAGCGCTGCTCGACCTGGCTGGCCAGGCGCGGCAACACGCGACGACGATGGGCCAGCAGGTAGGTCAGCACATACTCGGCCATCGGCTGGCCGAAGATGCCCACCGCGCGGGTCAGGCGATAGTCGCGCGGCAGGCCGATGCCCAGCAGCGGCGTGATGCCCGCCCAGGTGGATTGCAGCCAGTCCGGGCGCAGGCCCTGGCGCAACAGCGGCAGCAGCAGGTCCGGCTGACCGAGCCAGACCGGGCAGGCCTGCGCCTCGCCAGCAGCAGCCTGCTCACCGGTCAGCAGCTGCAGATCGGGCGCGGCGGCGCTCAGCAGCTCGGCGTAGCGGGCGTGGTCACGCTCCAGCAGGAGGACCCGCATCAGACCGGGTCGTTACGGCGCAGCAGTTCGTCCGGCAGGTGCTCGATGTATTCATCCTCCGGCGGCGGCATCTGCAGGTGATAGCCCTGCTTGTCGAGGTTCTCCAGCACCTGGGCGATGTCCTCGCGGGCCAGTTTCTTCTCCGGGGTGAGGATCATCTCGAAGCACAGCTGCGGCGCGCCGAACGCGGCCAGCAGGCCCTCGGGCACGCGCTTGAGGGCATCCGCCTTGAGCACGTAGAGGTACATCTCGTTCTTGCGCGGGCTCTTGTAGATGGAACAGATTTTCTTCATTGCAGTACGTCCAGCAGGGCTTGGCCCATCAGTTCACGGCGCCATCCGCGCAGGTTGTCCGGCAGCGTCCATGGGCCGTCGGGATAGCCACTCTTGAGCAGGGCTTCGAGGGATCTCTTGCGCAGCATCAGCTCGGGGGCGATCTGCAGGCGCTCGGCCTCGGCCTGGCCCACCGCGCGCAGCTTCTTCAGCAATGCGCCGGCCTCGATCGGCAGCGGCGCAGGCAGGGTTGCCGGCCACTGTTCCGGCGGCAGCGCGGCGGCCTCGCGGATCATGCGCAGGATGGTCTCGCCATCCTGGCGTACGGTGCGCGGGTGCATGTCTTCGATACGCGCCAGGGCCACGGTGTTGTCCGGCTGGAAGCGCGCCAGCGGCCACAGCGAATGCTCGCGCAAAATGCGGTTGCGCGGCTGGTTGCGCGCCCGCGCCTGGCGTTCGCGCCAGGCGCACAAGACGCGCAGCACGGCCAGCTGCTGGGACGACAGCTTCCAGGCCAGCTTGGATTCCAGGTAGGCCTGGTCCGGGTCGATCTCGCGACGCAGGTTGCTGACCAGCTCGGCGCCGTCTTCGAGAATCCAGGCCAGCTTGTCCGCTGACAGCCTGGGCAGCAGCGCCTGGTACAGCTCGGCCAGGTGCACGGCATCCTCGGCGGCGTAGCTGACCTGCGTCTCCGAGAGCGGGCGCTGCAGCCAGTCGGAACGGGTCTCGCCCTTGGGCAGCTCGATGTTCAGCACCTCCTGCACCAGGCGCGAGTAGCCCATGGAGAAGCCGATATTGAGGAAGCCGGCGGCCAGCTGGGTATCGAACAGCGGCTGCGGCAGCGCGCCGGTCAGGCGCAGGAAGACTTCCAGGTCCTCGCTGCAGGAGTGCAGCACCTTGGTCACGCTGCGGTCTTCCAGCAGCTCGGCGAAGGGCGTCCAGTCCTTCACTTTGAGCGGGTCGACCAGGTAGGCGCGCTGGCCGTCACCGACCTGCAGCAGGCCGGCGATGGGATAGAAGGTGTCGACCCGCATGAATTCGGTATCGAGGGCGACGAAGGGCAACTGCCGCCACTCGGCGCAATGACGCGCCAGGCTGGCGTCGTCGAGGATCCATTGAATATCGATGGCCACGCGGCACTCCTTGATTGATGCCGCGCAGTATATATGCCTGTGGCTGATACCGGGCATTCACGCCCCTCGCACTGGCAACTCCCGGCCCGCCAGCGTGTAAACTGCCGCGCATTCGCAAACCAGGGAAGAAACACAATGAAAAAGCTCCTCGGCCTCCTCGTGCTGGTCGGCCTGGCCATCGGCGCCTTCCTCTACATCACTCCCAGCCCCATCGCCCCGCTGGCCTGGAAACCTCAGACCGCGCCGCTGATGACCGGCGTGCTGGAGCCCAACGACACCCTGATGAAGGCCGAGCTGCTGGCCCAGGGGCAGATCCATGGCCCGGAAGATACGGCCGTGGATGCCCAGGGCCAGGTCTACGGCGGCCTGCATGACGGGCGCATCGTGCGCATCGGCGCGGACGGCAAGGCGGAAACCTTCGCCGCCACCGGCGGCCGCCCGCTGGGCATGGACTTCGATGCCCAGGGCAACCTGATCGTCGCCGACGCCTACAAGGGCCTGCTGCGCATCGACCCGCAGGGGCGCATCACGGTGCTGGCCACCGAGGCCGAGGGCGGCCCGTTCGTCTTCACCGATGACCTGGATATCGCCAGCGACGGGCGCATCTACTTCACCGACGCGTCCAGCAAGTTCCAGCAGCCGGACTACCTGCTCGACCTGCTCGAAGGCCGCCCCTATGGCCGCCTGATGGTGTTCGACCCGGCCAACGGCAAGACCCAGGTGCTGCTCAAGGACCTGTACTTCGCCAACGGCGTGGCCCTGTCGCAGAACGAAGACTTCGTGCTGGTCAACGAGACCTACCGCTACCGCATCCAGCGCTACTGGCTGAAGGGCGACAAGGCCGGCACCCACGACCTGTTCGCCGACAACCTGCCGGGCATGCCGGACAACCTGCAGGGCGACCGTGCCGGCACCTTCTGGGTGGCCCTGCCGACCCCGCGCAAGAGCGACGCCGATTTCCTCCAGGCCCAGCCCTGGATCAAGGCCCAGCTGGCCAAGCTGCCGCGCTCGCTGTGGCCGAAGCCGGCCTCCTACGGCCTGGCCATCGCCCTCAACGAGAAAGGCGAGATCGTGCAGAGCCTGCACGACACCAGCGGCACCCACCTGCGCATGGTCACCTCGGTGAAGCCGGTGGGCGATTACCTGTACCTGGGCAGCCTGGACAATGATCGGATCGGTAAGCTGAAGATCCGCTGATGATTCTCCCCTCTCCCCCTGGGAGAGGGGCCGGGGGTGAGGGGTTTGCTAGCAACAATCTTGTAACCCCCTCACCCCAGCCCTCTCCCAAAGGGAGAGGGAGAAAAAAAGCCCGCCATCTGGCGGGCTTTTTTCGTTCACACCGGCTGTTCGGTCAGCCTGGCCGGCAGCACGCTGGGCACCGGTTCACCCAGCAGGTCCTGCATGCTCAGGCGCACCTGGGCCATCAGCTCGGGCAACCGCTCGACGTCGTAGCGGCTGGCGTCGATCGGCGCGCCGATGTGCAGCTGCACCGGCAGGCCGAGATTGAAGCGCCAGGTGCGCGCCGGCAGCACCTCGGAGATGCCGCGGAAGACGATCGGCACTATCACCGCATTGGTATCCAGGGCCAGGTGGAAGCAGCCCTTCTTGAACGGCAGCAGCTGGCCGTCGCGAGAGCGGGTGCCCTCGGGCGCGGCCCACAGCACGATGCCGCTCTCCATCATGCGCTTGGCGTTTTCCAGGTCCTTCACCGCCTGCTGGCGATTGTGCCGGTCCACCGAGGGGAACTCGGCGGCGCGAATCGCCGCACCGAACACCGGGATGCCGAACAGCTCCTTCTTCGCCAGCATGCGGATCGACCCCGGCAGGGCGACGAAGCTGGCGGGGATGTCGTAATGGCTGGCGTGACTGCTGAGCAGGATGTAGCGGCGGCCGTCGTTGAAGTCGGGCATCGCGCCGTGCACGCTGAGGTTCATGCGCACCAGGCGCAGCAGCAGGCCCGACCAGCGGCGGGTGTAGCGATCCACGTCGGCACGCCGCAGGCGCCCGCTGACGGCGCGCAGCAACACCTTGCTGCAGTAGTAGAAGGTCACCAGCAGCGACCCCAGGACCACGCCGACGCGGCGGGCCAGGTTGGCGCTTTCGATGGCAGGATGCAGGCTGAGCATGGGGTTACCTCGTGTGGCGAACCGCAGTGAGAGTGCCAAAAGGCTCCCGGGTTCGCTTCTGGTTATTCGTGGCTGTCCTTATGATGCGTCTGGCCATGAATACGACACAGGAGGTCCCATGCCACTCGCCCAGCTGATCACCGCCGACCATCTGCACGCCCGCCTGCAGGAGCCGGGGCTGGTCATTCTCGACTGCCGCTTCGCCCTCGACGACCCGACCCATGGCGCCCGCAGCTACGGCGAGGGGCATATTCCCGGCGCCCGCTTCGCCGACCTGGAGCACGACCTCTCCTCGGCCAAGATCAAGGGCGTCACCGGCCGCCATCCGTTGCCCGAACCTGCCGCGCTGATCGACCGGCTGCGCGCCTGGGGCATCGACAACGACTCGCAGATCGCCCTGTACGACGACGGCCCCGGTGCCTTCGCCGCCCGCGCCTGGTGGCTGCTGGCCTGGCTGGGCAAGCGAGATGGCGTGTACCTGCTGGATGGCGGCCTCAAGGCCTGGAAGGAAGCCGGCCTGCCGCTGAGCACCGAGCTGCCGATGGTTGCCCCGGGGAATTTCCGCGGCCAGGCGGACGGCGCCCTGTTGCTGGACGCCGGGCAACTGCAGCAGCGCCTGGGCAACCCCGAGCTGACCCTGCTCGACGCCCGCGCCCTGCCCCGTTTCCGCGGCGAGACAGAGCCGCTGGACCCGGTGGCCGGCCATATTCCCGGCGCCCAGTGTGCGGTGTTCACCGACAATCTGGGTGGCGACGGCCGCTTCCTGCCGGCCGAGCAGCTGCGCGCGCGCTTCGACGGCCTCCGCGGATCACGCCCGGTGGAATCGCTGGTGGCCTATTGCGGCTCTGGCGTCACCGCCTGCCACAACCTGTTCGCCATGAGCCTGGCCGGCTACCCGCTGGCGCCGCTATACGCCGGCTCGTGGAGCGAATGGATCACCGATCCGACGCGGCCGGTGGCGACCGGCGACTGAGGAGCTACTGCAGACCGCGCAGCCGCTTGGGCGTCAGCCCCATGTAGCGGCGCATGGCCGTGGTCAGCGCACTTTGGCTGGAGAACCCGCATTCCTCGGCGATCCGCACCAGCGCCAGCGGGCTCTCGCGCAGCAGGCGCGCGGCGTGGTCGAGGCGGGCCTTGAGCAGGTACTGGTGCGGCGTCAGGCCGACGCTGTCCTTGAACTGGGCGTGGAAATGGCTCGGGCTGAGGCAGGCCACCTGGGCCAGTTCGATCACCGTGATCCGCCGTGCCAGGTGCTCGGCGATGTAGGCATCCAGCCGCCCCAGATCCAGATTGGCGATGGCGCCGCGTCCACTCTCACCGAACAGGCGCAGGTGCAGCGCGCGCAGCAGTACACCGCCGAGGGCGCGGGCCAGGTGCGGGTCGCTGCCATAGCGAGCCAGCTCCGCGCCGGCGTAGCTCAGCAGGTTCTGGAAATCGGCATCCAGGGTCGGATAGCGCGGGCTCTCGAACAGCTCGGCGAGCAGGCTGAGGTCTTCCGGCGAGGTATCGCGTTCGTCCAGATCGAGAATCAGCATGCGGTTGTCGCCCATGCCGGCGAACTGGTGATCGGCATCGCCCGGCACCAGGCAGGCGCGCATGCGGCTGACTTCGCCACCACGGCCACTGACCTCGAATTCCGCGCGCCCGGACAGCGACATCACCAGTTGGTGATAGTCATGGGCGTGTTCGTGGGCCTGGCTATCCAGGCATGCGAGGCGGGCATTGAGCATGGCGATGCACCAAGCGAAGCGAGGGTTGCACTTTAACCAGTTAAGCCGCAAAGAGGCAGTAGCACCGACAAATGGCATCGGTTGCACCTTCACAAGAAAAGGCGCAACCAAACAACAGGATTGAAATACCGGCGCCCTCGCCCCATCTAAACCGCATCATCGATCGACTGAACAGGGCCGCCATGAGCGATCAGGACAACAGCTCCGACTACAGTTCCGAGTACATCGAGGCCGAGGCGCACCGCCAGGCCACCCACCTCGCCCTGCCCGGCCAGACGCTGCCGGACAAGCTCTACGTGCTGCCCATCCACAACCGGCCGTTCTTCCCGGCCCAGGTGCTGCCGGTGATCGTCAGCGAGGAACACTGGACCGAGACCCTGGAGCTGGTGGCCAATACCGAGCACAAGTGCCTGGCGCTGTTCTACGTCGACCAGCCGGTGACCGACCCGCGCCATTTCGATACCGCCTCCCTGCCCGAACACGGCACGCTGGTGAAGATCCACCAGGCCAGCCGGGTGGACGGCAAGCTGCAGTTCGTCGCCCAGGGCCTGAGCCGGGTCAAGGTCCGCGGCTGGCTCAAGCGCCATCGCCCGCCCTACCTGGCCGAAGTCGAGTATCCATCGAGCGCCAACGACCAGCGCGACGAGGTCAAGGCCTACGGCATGGCGCTGATCAACGCGATCAAGGAACTGCTGCCGCTCAACCCGCTGTACAGCGAAGAGCTGAAGAACTACCTCAACCGCTTCAGCCCCAACGACCCGTCGCCGCTGACCGACTTCGCCGCCGCCCTGACCACCGCACCAGCAGGTGTACTGCAGGAAGTGCTGGATACCGTGCCGGTCCTCAAGCGCATGGAGAAGGTGCTGCCGCTGCTGCGCAAGGAAGTGGAAGTCGCGCGCTTGCAGAACGAGCTGTCCGCCGAGGTGGACCGCAAGATCGGCCAGCACCAGCGCGAATTCTTCCTCAAGGAACAGCTCAAGGTGATCCAGCAGGAGCTGGGCATCACCAAGGATGACCGTAGCGCCGATGCCGACGAGTTCCGCGCACGTCTGGCCGGCAAGACCCTGCCCGAGCAGGCGAAGAAGCGCATCGACGAGGAGTTGCATAAACTGGCGATCCTGGAAACCGGCTCGCCCGAATACGCCGTGACCCGCAACTACCTGGACTGGGCCACCGCCCTGCCCTGGGGCGTGTTCGGCCAGGACAAGCTCGACCTGGGGCACGCGCGCAAGGTGCTGGACAAGCATCACGCCGGCATGGACGACATCAAGGCGCGCATCACCGAGTTCCTCGCCGTCGGCGCCTTCAAGGGCGAGATCTCCGGCAGCATCGTGCTGCTGGTCGGCCCGCCCGGCGTGGGCAAGACCAGCATCGGCAAGTCCATCGCCGAATCCCTCGGCCGGCCGTTCTACAGGTTCAGTGTGGGCGGTATGCGCGACGAGGCGGAGATCAAGGGCCACCGCCGCACCTACATCGGCGCCATGCCCGGCAAGCTGGTGCAGGCGCTGAAGGAAGCCGAGGTGATGAACCCGGTGATCATGCTCGACGAGATCGACAAGATGGGCGCCAGCTACCAGGGCGACCCGGCCTCGGCGCTGCTGGAGACCCTCGACCCGGAGCAGAACGTCGAATTCCTCGACCACTACCTGGACCTGCGCCTGGACCTGTCCAAGGTGCTGTTCGTGTGCACCGCCAACACTCTCGACTCCATCCCCGGGCCGCTGCTCGACCGCATGGAGGTGATCCGCCTGTCCGGCTACATTGCCGAGGAAAAACTGGCCATCGCCAAGCGTCACCTGTGGCCGCGCCAGCTGCAAAAGGCCGGGGTGAGCAAGAGCCAGCTGAGTATCAGCGATGCGGCGCTGAAAGGCGTGATCGAGGGCTACGCCCGCGAGGCCGGGGTGCGCCAGCTGGAGAAGCAGCTGGGCAAACTGGTGCGCAAGGCGGTGGTCAAGCTGCTGGATAACCCTGGCAGTCAGGTGAAGATTGCCCCACGCGACCTGGAGGCCTACCTGGGCATGCCGGTGTTTCGCGGCGAGCAGGTACTCAACGGCACCGGCGTGATTACCGGCCTGGCCTGGACCAGCATGGGCGGCGCCACCTTGCCGATCGAGGCCACGCGCATCCATACCCTGAACCGCGGCTTCAAGCTCACCGGCCAGCTCGGCGACGTGATGAAGGAGTCGGCGGAGATCGCCTACAGCTACATCGGCGCCCACCTGAAGAAGTTCGGCGGCGATGCGACCTTCTTCGACAAGGCCTTCGTCCATCTGCACGTACCGGAAGGCGCCACGCCCAAGGACGGCCCCAGCGCCGGTATCAGCATGGCCAGCGCCCTGCTCTCCCTGGCCCGCAACCAGGCGCCGAAGAAGGGCGTAGCCATGACCGGCGAGCTGACCCTCACCGGCCAGGTGCTGGCCATCGGCGGGGTGCGCGAGAAGGTGATCGCCGCAAGGCGGCAGAAGATCTTCGAGCTGATCCTGCCCGAGGCCAATCGCGGCGACTTCGCCGAGCTGCCGGACTACCTCAAGGAAGGGCTGACCGTGCACTTCGCCAGGCGCTACTCGGAGGTGGCCAAGGTGCTGTTCGGCTGATTCTCAGGTCGGTGAAGTCCTTACAGCCGCGTATGGGCTTAACCCACCCTAGCCGCGCCCTCTCGCCCGCACGCGGAGCCAGCGGCTATGCTGTGCGAGTTTTCGATCGACAGGAGTCCGCCATGAACCGTGCCCACCGCCTGCTGCTGCCTTGCAGCCTCGCCCTGCTCGCCGCCTGCACCCCGCAGCCGAAACCCAGCGTGAGCGTGGAAGAGAAGCAGCTCGGCAAATGCCCGATGGAGCTGCACAGTGGCCAGACCCTGAACATCACCCTGCCGAGCAATCCCACCACCGGTTTTCGCTGGGTAGTGGCCGATGCCGCACCCGGCGTTCTGCGCAGCCTGGGCAAGGAGGTTTACGTGACGCCGGAGGACGCTGGGCTGGTGGGCGCCGGCGGCCAGTCCACCTGGCGCTACCAGGCCTATCAGCCCGGCACGGGCCGCCTGCTGATGCAGTATCGGCGTCCCTGGGAAGCGGAAGTGAAGCCGGCCAAGATCATCGACTGCAAGATCGAAGTGCGCTGAGCGGCATAACCATGGCCAGGGTACGTCTGCCCAAGAACCTTGGTGATTGCGAAATCATCACCACCAAAGCTGGCAGCCCTGCCATCTGGAATCGCAAGTCCGGAAAGAATCGTTTTCTGGTCGCCTGCCGCAATCTCGAAGAGGCCGAGCAAGTTCTGCAGAGAATCAAGGAAAGCGACAAGCAAGAAGAAATCTGGCTTTAGCAATTGACGCGATAAAGCACCTCGCCTGGCACTTGATGCACTGGCCTCGACCCACGCGATGGCAATAATGGCGCAAACAACAAGAGAGCCCCGCCATGCGCCCACTATTGCTGATCGCCGCCCTCGCCGGCGTCGCCCTGTTCCTGCTCGGCCTGCACCTCGAACTCAAGTGGCTGATGCTGCTGAGCAAGCCACTGCCGATGCTCTGTCTGCTGATCTGGCTGCGCCAGGCGCCCGCCGGCGCCTACCGGCGCTGGATCGCCATTGGTCTGGGACTGTCGTTGCTGGGTGACATGCTGCTGCAGTGGCCGGCCGACCTGTTCGTGTTCGGTCTGGGCGCCTTCCTGCTCGCCCACCTGGCCTATCTGGTGGCTTACCTGAGCGACACACGCCGCCTGGCGCCGATGGACCTGCTGCTAGCAGTCCTGGCGGCCGGCGGCACGTTCTTAGTGCTGGCCGGCGCCGGCCTCGGGCCACTGCTGTTGCCGGTGGCGCTGTACAGCCTGGCCATCGGCGCGATGCTGTGGCGGGCGCTGGCGCGGATCGGCGTGGTGGGTAGCACCTCGGCTTGGCTGGCGGCAGGCGGTGCGGCGCTGTTCGTGCTGTCGGACAGCCTGATCGGCATCAATCGCTTCGTCGCACCGTTCGAGGGCGCCAGTTACGCCATCATCCTCAGCTACTGGCTGGGGCAGCTCGGCATCACCGCCTCGGCGGTGGCCCTGCTCGCCCGACCGGCTCAGCTGGAAGGTGTCTCCTCGGCGCCATCCATTTCCCGACGATAGACGCACAGGCGGTTACGCCCGCCGCGCTTGGCCTGATACAGGGCCAGGTCGGCGGCGTGCAGCAGGGCGTCCATCTGCTCGCCGTCCAGCGGGAACCAGGCCAGGCCGAGGGAAATATTGATCGGTCCCAGGGGCTGGCCGCCGTAGCGCACCTGCAGGCGACTGACCGCCAGCCGCAGAGACTCGCAGCGCTCAATGGCATCCTCGCGGCTGATCTCCGGCATCACCAGGCAGAACTCTTCGCCGCCATAGCGGCAGGCCAGGTCGCTGGTACGCACGCTGCGCTTCATCTCCATGGCCAGATGGCGCAGCACCAGGTCGCCGGCCTCGTGGCCAAAGGTGTCGTTGAAGCGCTTGAAGTGGTCCACATCGAGCAGCACCACGGCCACCGGCGATTGCTTGCGCGAGGCCCGCAGCAGTTCGCGGCGCAGGGTCTCGTCGAGGAAGCGGCGGTTGTGCAGGCCGGTCAGTGCGTCCACCAGCGACTGCTGGCGCAGGCTCTCGCGCAGCGACAGATTGGATACACCCAGCGACACCTGCTCGGCGAAGGCCTCGGCCAGCTCCAGGTCGGCGGCTTGCTCGCCGCTCAGGGTCAGCACGCCCAGCGGCTCGCCCTGGGCCATCAGCGGCACGCAGATATAGCCATGCTCGACCAGGGGCGTGCCCAGCAGATGCGGGCACAGCAGGTCCTTGCCGGGGTCCGCCACCTGATGAGTCTGGCCGCGACGGATGGCCCAGCACGAATGCGGCTCGAACAGATCCATGTCCTGCGGCCAGTCGCCCCAATGAGCCACGCTTTCCAGCACGTCGCGCGAAGGATGGTAGAGCGTCAGGCTGCCGGCATTGCGCGGGAACAGCTGAGCGGCGAAGCGACCGATGATGCCGTAGCACTCGTCGAAACTGTTGATCGAATGCAACGCACCGGCCATGCGGCTGAGCAGCGATATCTGGCGATTGCGCAGTTCCAGGCGCTGCATGCCACTGGACAGCTGCTCACTCAGGTTGCGCAGACTGTTGCGGGCGGCGCGGCCTTCCTTGAGCGTGCGGAAGGTGAAATGGAACAGCAGGGCGATCAGCAGCAGGTCGAGCAGGCCGATTACGACCAGCCCACCCACCAGCGCACGTTGCTGCCACTCGCGGCGTTGTTCGAGTATCTGCAGACGCACATTCAAGTCGGCCTGCATCTCGCTACTGAAAATGCGCAGTGCGTCCATCAGCTGCTTGCCCTTGCCAGTGGAGATACGTGCCACGGCGGCATCCATCCCCGCCTGGCGGCGCACATCGACTATGCCCTGCAGGTAGCTGCGCTGCTCGGCAATCACCGGCTTCAATCTGTCCAGGTGGTGCTTGAGCTGCGCATCCTCGACCGCGCTCTGCTCAAGCACCAGCAGCAGACGGTCCACTTCGGAAAAACCCAGGTAGAGCGGCGAGAGGAAATCGTCACGGCCGGTGATGACGAAGCCACGCTGCCCGGTCTCCCCGTCGGTCAGGGCCGCCAGCAGTAGCTGGCTGTTCGCCAACAGTTTCTCCTCCTGCTCATAGCGAACCTGGGTGGCGTTGACCCAGCGCTCACCGAAGAGCGGCACCAGCAGGTTCAGGCAGAGCATCAGGATGGCAAGTATGAAACCGGCCTGGAGTCGGGTTGCTGTCCGCATTTCCATTCCTTATCGGGCAGATAGCACAAGAGTAACCCCTGCAGCGTGGATAGCCCACCCGCTCCCGGCCATCGCCGTGGATAAGCCGACTGTCTCGCGGCTGAAACGGCAGCGCTTCGCCAAATCGTCTATAGAAAAGAGTCGGGACCTTTCAAGGAGGCTGCCATGCGCGGCGACTCGTGGACGCTGTTGATGCTTTCCGTGTTTCTGCTGCCTGGTTGTGGCAGCCTCCTGCCCAGCGAGCAGGCCGAGGTGCTCTCCCCCTTCAACGACTATCTGGACGCCGAGATTCGCTACTCCCAGGCGCAGCCGGGTAAGACCACCCGCTCCGAGCTGTTCTCTCTGGGCTTCGACCCGCTGGCCCAGGGCAACGGCAAGATGCTCTCGTTCATCGACCTGCGCCTGATGTTCGTCCAGCCCAATGTGCCCATCGAGTACCTGCCCGACGGCCTGCTGATGTGCCTGGAGGCTAAAGACCGCTGCATCGGCTATGCCTTCGACTTCAACAAGACCGATACCCAGCGCGTCGGCAACTTCTGGGCCGACGTATTCAACTTCCGCAAGAAACGCGAGCTGCAAGGCTGGGCCTTCCGCGCCGTATTCGTGCTGGTCGACGACACCCTGGTACACAAGGTCAGCAACGGCGAGCCGAACATCCGTCGCTACGAGGTCAAGCGCAATCCGCTCGGCCCGCTCCAAGGCGCCGGCGAGTTCTTTTCCGACCAGTTGAAATGAAGGCTGTTGGGCCACGCACCGCTCTTGGCTAGAATGCCGGCCTTTGTCGCAGCCGACCGATCACCGTGAAACAGCAACCCGACCGCCTCTTCGCCCAGCCCCTGGACCAGGTACCCGACTTCGTCTTCAACGAGGACGTGGCCAAGGTCTTCCCGGACATGATCAAGCGCTCGGTGCCGGGCTACCCGACCATCGTCGAGAACCTCGGCGTGCTGGCCGCCCAGTTCGCCCAGCCGCACAGTGCCCTGTACGACCTCGGCTGTTCCCTCGGAGCCGTGACCCAGGCGCTGCGCCGCCACGTGCGCACCGACGACTGCCGGGTGATCGCGGTGGACAACTCCCATGCCATGGTGGAGCGCTGCTCGGAATACCTGCATGCCCAGGACGCCATGTTCCAGGAGCTGCTGCCGGTCGAGGTGATCGAGGCGGACATCCTCACCCTGGACTTCCAGCCCGCCTCGCTGGTGGCGCTCAACTTCACCCTGCAGTTCGTCGCCCCGGAACAGCGCCTGGAGTTGCTCAGCCGCATCCGCCAGGCCCTGCTGCCAGGCGGCGCGCTGATCCTCTCGGAGAAGCTGCGCTTCGAAGATGCCGCAGAGCAGGCCCTGCTCGGCGAGTTGCACCTGGCCTTCAAGCGCGCCAATGGCTACAGCGAACTGGAGATCGCCCAGAAGCGCAGCGCCATCGAAAACGTGATGAAACCCGACAGCCTGGAACAGCATCGCGAACGCCTGCTGGCCGCCGGCTTCTCCAGGGTCGTGCCCTGGTTCCAGTGCCTCAACTTCGCCTCGCTGATCGCCCTGCCATGATCTTCTCCCGCCTCGACCTCGACGCCCTGCAACAGCAACTGGCCGGCAGTCCGCTGCAGGAGTGGGCCGCCGACCTGCCCGCCCAGCTCGACGCCAAGCTCGCCGTGGGCCATGGCGACCTGGCGCGCTGGTTCGCCGCCGTTGAGTCGCTGCCGGCGCTGACTGTGGGAACAGCCGAGCTACGCAATGCGCTGCGTCTGGACGGCGCCTGCGACGAGACTACCCGCACCGCGCTGAAAACCGCGCTGCAGGGACTGATTCCCTGGCGCAAGGGGCCGTTCGAACTGTTCGGCGTGCATATCGACACCGAATGGCGCTCGGACTGGAAATGGCAGCGGGTCGCGCCGCACCTGGATCTCGCCGGCAAGCGCATCCTCGATGTCGGCTGCGGCAACGGCTATTACATGTGGCGCATGCTCGGCGCCGGTGCCGATGCGGTGATCGGCGTCGATCCCAACTGGCTGTTCCTCAACCAGTTCCTCGCGGTGAAGAACTACCTGCCCGATGCGCCGGCCTGGCACCTGCCGCTGGCCCTGGAGGAGTTGCCGGCGAAGCTGGAAGGCTTCGACACCGTGTTCTCCATGGGCGTGCTGTATCACCGCCGTTCGCCCATCGACCATCTGCTGGAGCTCAAGGACTGCCTGCTCAAGGGCGGCGAACTGGTGCTGGAGACCCTGGTGGTGGAAGGCGACGCCCAGCAGGTGCTGGTGCCCGAGGACCGCTACGCGATGATGCGCAACGTCTGGTTCCTGCCCTCGGTGCCGGCACTGGAACTGTGGCTGCGCCGCGCCGGCTTCGTCGATGTGCGCTGCGTGGATGTCTCCACCACCAGCGTCGAGGAACAACGCAGTACCGACTGGATGCGCTACCAGTCGCTGCCGGAGTTCCTCGACCCGGCCGACCACAGCCGCACCCTCGAAGGCCTGCCGGCACCGACCCGGGCGGTACTGCTGGCGCGCAAGCCCTGAGGGCGGCAACTCAGTCGGCGTAGCCCAGGGCGTCCGCCAGGTTGATCTTGCTGCGCACGAACACGCCGTTGCCACGCCCCACTTCCTTGCCGTCCTCGCCGTAGAGCACGGCCTCGGCGATGAACTGTGACCGGTTGCGGTTGACCACCTTGCCCACCGCCTTGAGCCGGCCGGCGGACACCGGGCGGGGCAGGTAAGTGGTGAAGGCCGTGGTCAGCACGAACACCTCGGGCTCCAGGGAATTGGCGGCGAAGAAGGCGGCATCGTCGAGCAGCTTGAAGTAGACCGAGCCGTGCACCGCGCCGGCGGCATGGAAGAACTTCTCCTCCACCTGGATCTCGATCTCCGCCGCGCCATCACTGACGCGCATGACCGGCTGGTAGAAGGCGTTGACCGGGGCGGCGGCATACATGCTTTGCAGACGCTGATAGTGTTCCTCGGGGCTCATGGCGACTCCGTTATTCTGGGTTCGCCCCACTCTATCGCGCTCTGCAGACGGCGAACTCAGCACGGCCGGACAGCCCGCGAGCATGGCGGAATCGGCCGCTAGACGGCCCTCCGCCTCGCGGATCGTCTCAGACCAGCTCGATGCGGTCGTCGTGAATGCGGATCAGGCCCTGCTTGAACAGCCCGCCGATGGCCTTCTTGAAGTTGCCTTTGCTGACGCTGAAGATTTTGCTGATAGCCTCGGGCGAACTCTTGTCGGACAGCGCCAGGCTGCCGCCGGCTTCGCGCAGGCGCGCCAGGATCTGTTCGGACAGCTCGTCACGGGCCTGCTGGCCGACCTGCTGCAGGCTCAGGCTGATCTTGCCGTCGGCGCGCAGCTCCTTGATGAAGCCCTTTTCCTGGGAGCCACCACGAATGAACTTGAACACTTCGTTCTTGTGGATCAGGCCCCAGTGCTGGCCATTGATGATGGCCTTGAAGCCCAGATCGGTCTGCTCCACCACCAGCAGGTCCACTTCCTGGCCGACCTGATAGTTCGCCGGGGTCTTGTCCAGGTAGCGATCCAGACGCGCGGTGGCGGTGATGCGCCGGCTGCGGTCGAGGTAGACGTGCACCACGCAGTAGTCACCGACCTGCAGCGGGCGCTTCTCCTCGGAATGCGGCATCAGCAGGTCCTTGGACAGGCCCCAGTCGAAGAACAGTCCGATGCGGTTGATATCCACCACCTTGAGGCTGGCGAAACCGCCGACCTGCACCTTGGGCTTCTCGGTGGTGGCGATCAGGCGGTCCTCGCTGTCCAGATAGACGAACACGTTGAGCCAGTCGCCGACCTCGCACGGCTCGCCCTTGGGGATGTAGCGCTTGGGCAGGAGGATCTCGCCGTCGGCATCGCCGTCTAGATAGAGGCCGAAGTCGGCCAGCTTGGCCACCTGCAGAGAGTTGTAGCGCCCGATCAGAGCCATGTTCACCACCCAATTCGAAGAGGCGGGCATTCTACACCCTAGGGCCTGTTGACGTTTTGTCACGGCCGCGACGGTGCCGGCTTTTGCGCGGGGCTAGGCGCGAGACGCGAAGTTTGGTCGCCCAAATGAGACGTCGAGTAACGACGTTCCGCGCAAAAGCCGGCCCGCCCCTACGGGTTGCGCGCCAAATCGCGCCATGCGTCGTTGCGCGACTTGGCAAGGGATCACCATTCCCTGCGTCCCGCGCCTAGCCTGGCGCGATTTGGCGCAGCAACGCGGATCGCGACAAAACGTCAACAGGCCCTATGTGGGAGACAGCCGGTAACATGCGCCACTGGCGTCTAGCACGGGCATGTTTCAGAATCATGGCATCCCGCAACTTCGACCCGCTCCATCTGTCTGAATTACACGGATTCTCGCTGCCCTATCTCAGGAGCTCCTGTGCGCCTTTCCAGTCGCTGGCTGCCGTACCCTGCCGCGTCGCTTTTCGCCCTCGGCCTGCTGTTCGTTGTGCTGCCAATCGCCGCTCGCTACTGGCTAGGCTGGTCGAGCTGGCCGGGCTATGTCTCCGATCTGGGCATCGGCGGGCTGCTCCTGCTGCTGTGCTATCGCCGCCCGCTGCTCGCGGCGCCACTGAGCGCCGCCTGGGCCCTGTTGCTGCTGAGCAATGCCGAGCTGGTCAACGCCGTGGGCCGCATGCCCGAGCCCAGCGACATCAAGTACCTGAGCGATCCGCAGTTCGTCAGCCAGTCCACTCAGGGTAGCGGCCTGCGCTACCCGCTGCTGGCCGGCGCCCTGGTGGTCAGCGTGCTGGCCTGCCTGCTGCTCGGACGCAAGGCCGGACCGAAGATTTCCCGCTACGCCTTCGTGTTGCCGGTCGCCCTGCTGTTCAGCCACGCCATCGACCAGTACATCGAGCCCAGCGAAGACGACCAGTGGCGCCTGTTCAACCTGCCGCACAAGGTGCTGGCCGAAGGCACCAGCCGCGCCCGGGTGGCGGTGGAGGACTGGTACGCCGGCGAGGATTCCGGCCTGCCGCCGGATATCGACGGCCTGAGCAAGCTGGACCTATCCGGCACGCCGCTGCTGCCGGGCGGCGGCAAGGCGCGCAACGTGCTGATCGTGACCCTGGAAGGCATTCCTGGCGCCTACATCGCCAAGAACCGCCAGCTGATCGGCAGCAGCTACCAGGAAGACCTGATGCCGCGCCTGAGCGAATGGGCCGAGCGCAGCATGACCACGCCCGACTACGTGCTACACAGCCACCAGACCATCCGCGGCCTGTACGCCATGCTCTGCGGCGACTACAGCAAGCTGGATTCCGGCACGCCCAAGGGCGTGGAGCTGCTCAACAGCCAGACCCGCAACCTGCAGTGCCTGCCGCACCAGCTGCGCACCATGGGCTTCCGCACCCACTTCCTGCAGGGCGCCGGGCTGCGTTTCATGGCCAAGGACCAGATCATGCCGCACATGGGCTTCCAGCAGACCCATGGCCGCGGCTGGTTCAAGAACAAGCCGTACCTGGAATTCCCCTGGGGCATGGACGACAAGGCCTACTTCGAGGGCGCGCTGAAGTACGTCAAGCAGCTGCGCGGCAACCAGCAGCCGTGGATGCTCACCCTGCTCACCGTCGGCACCCATCAGCCCTATTCCGCGCCCAAGGAATACCTGGATCGCTACCCCACCGCCAAGCAGGCCGCCATCGGCTACCTGGACGATGCGGTTGCGGACTTCCTCGCCGGCCTGGAGAAACAGGGCGTGCTCAAAGACACCCTGGTGATAGTCACTTCGGACGAGTCCCACGGTCTGGAGAACGTGCGCCTGGCCTCGGCCTGGGGCTTCAACCTGGTTCTCGCGCCGGACGGCGACAAGCTGCCCAAGGTCAAACCCGGCGTGTACGGTCATGTCGACCTGACCGCCTCGGTGCTGGACTACTTCGACCTGCCGGTGCCGGACAACATCGCCGGCCGCTCGCTGTTCCGCGACTACGCCACGCCCCGCGAGATCATGTCCTACACCAACGGTCTGCTGCGCCAGCACGATGGCAAGGTGTTCACCGAGTGCAACTTCCAGCAGGTCTGCCGACGCTACGAGAGCACGAGCTTCATCGCCGACCATCCCAAGTACCTGGGCCGTGTCAGCGGCCGCCAGGCACGCCTGGTCAGCCAGCGCGCCGCCCTGCTCGACCAGTCGATTACCGGTGGGCAGATCGGCCAGCGCTATCAGTTTGCCAACCGCGAGCGCATCGACCTCAAGCTCGAGTCGCGTGACGACTGGGCGGACAACCTGATCGGCGCCCAATACCTGGAGATGCCCAAGGGGACCCGCACCCGCGTGACCCTGAAGATCGACGCCGTGCGTCTGGATCGCAGCGGCGCCGCGCTACGCCTGATCACCAAGGAGTTCGATCGCAACAACAGCCTGGTCATTCCGCCGCTGCCGGCGCTCAAGCGCGGCGAGAGCGTCGAGCTGAGCTTCGACTTCGACAACCCGGAAACCCGCAAGGCCTTCTCCTTCCATCTGCTCGGCGAAGGCCGTGGCGCCATCCGCATCAGCGACTTCAGCGTAGTCACCGAGCCGCTGCCGCCGGAGCTGGTGGCCAACCAGGAAGTCGACTCGGCGATGGAGGCGGCGGCCCACTGAGGGCCGCCGCTCTACTACTTCGCTAGCCCCAACCTGACCAGCTTGCCGTCCGGCGCGTCGGTCAGCAGATACAGATAGCCATCCGGCCCCTGGCGCACATCACGGATGCGCCAGCCCTTGTCCTGCAGCAGCCGCTCCTCGTGCCCTACCCTGTCGCCATCCAGCTGCAGGCGGATCAGCGACTGGTCGGCCAGCGCGCCGATAAACAGGTTGTGCCGCCAGGCCGGAAAGCGCTCGGCGGAATAGAAGGCCATACCGGAAACCGCCGGCGACTTCTCCCACACATGCTGCGGCGCCTCGGTGCCGGCCACCTGCTCGCCTTCGGCCTCGGGAATCGGCAACAAGCTGTAGTTGACCCCGTGGGTAGCCAGCGGCCAGCCGTAGTTACGCCCCTTCAGCGGAACATTGATCTCGTCGCCGCCACGCGGGCCGTGCTCGTGCAGCCAGATGGCGCCGCTCCACGGATTGAGCGCCATCCCCTGGGGATTGCGGTGGCCGTAGGACCAGATCTCCGCGCGCGCACCGGGCTTGCCGACGAAGGGGTTGTCCGGCGGCACACTGCCATCCGGGTTCAGCCGCACCAGCTTGCCCTGCAGCTTGTCCAGCTCCTGGGCGGTGGCGCGCTGGTTGTTCTCGCCCAGGCTGATGTACAGAAAACCCTGACGATCGAAGGCCAGGCGCGAGCCAAAATGAATGCCCTCGGACAGCTTGGGCTGCTGGCGGAAGATCACCCGGAAGTCCTGCAGCCCGCGCATGTCCTCGCTCAGCCGCCCTCGGCCGACCGCCGTACCGGCCTTGTCAGCGGACTCGTCCGCCTCGGCGTAGCTCAGGTAGACCAGGCGATCGCGGGCGAAGTCCGGCGACAGCGCTACGTCCAGCAAACCGCCCTGGCCCCGGGCATACACCTGCGGCACCCCGGCCAGGGGCGCCTGCAGGCGGCCCTGGGCATCCAGCCAGCGCAGGCGCCCGGGACGCTCGGTGATCAGGCTGCCCTGGCCATCCGGCAGGAAGGCCAGGCTCCAGGGATGTTCCAGACCGCCCACCACCTCGGTCAGCTGCAATTCGCCCAGTTCGCTGCGCTCGGCCATGGCCGGCGACGCCAACAGCGTGCCCGTGATCAGGATTGCCCATATCCGCCGCATGTTCGTCCTCGCTCTCGCTCTCAACCGGCCTTCGCCCGACCTTTCTTTTAGCCCAATCCCGGTGCGGGCCCCAGGCCGGTTACAATGCCTTTCATTTCCTGATGTGACACCCACTGCCATGACCGAAGCCGAACGCCTGTCGAAACGACTGATCCAGCAGATCTCCTGCTCGCGCCGCGAGGCGGAGCTGTATATCGAGGGCGGCTGGGTCACGGTGGATGGCCAGGTGATCGAGGAGCCGCAGCACCCGGTGCGCGACGAGCAGATCGTGCTGCTGCCCGGCGCCAAGGCCGAGACCCAGCCACCGATCACCCTGTTGCTGCACAAGCCGGTCGGCCTCGGTTGCGGTATGGGCGCCAACTCCACCCAGCAGTTGCTCAGCCATGCCCACCACTGGGCCGAGGACGCCAGCGGCATCCGCCCGCTGCAGCGCCACCTGCGCCGCTTGGAACTGCTCACCCCGCTGGAAACCGACGCCAGCGGCCTGCTGGTGTTCAGTCAAAGCCATGCGGTGGTGCGCCTGTTCAAGGAACAAGGCGCGACGCTGGAGCAGGAATACCTGGTGGAGGTCGCCGGCAGCCTGGACGAAAAAGGCCTCAAGCGCCTGAGCTTCGGCCAGACCTACAAGGGCGTGACGGTGCCGCCGTGCAAGGTCAGTTGGCAGAGCGAGACGCGCCTGCGCTTCGCCATCAAGGCCGTGCAGCCCGGCCAGCTGCGCTTCATGTGCGAAAACGTCGGCCTGCAGGTGCTGGGCATCCGCCGCCTGCGCTTCGGCCGCACCGGCCTGGCCAAGGTGCCGGTCGGCCAGTGGCGCTATCTGGGGCTCAACGAGAAATTCTGATCAATAGTCGGCGTAGCGCTGTTCTATGCGCCGATACTCGCCATTGGCGCGGATGGCCGCCAGGCCACGGTTGAAGCGTTCGCTCTGCGCCGCCAGGCGGAAACCGACGCTGTAGGCAGTCGGCGGGAACAGCATGTACTGGGTCACCGGCTGTGTGGTATCGACCTGCTCGCCGACCTCCCGGTTGAAGTAACGCATGATGCGCGGATCGCCCACCACCACGTCGATGCGCCCGCTGTACAACAGGCGGTTGCGGTTGATCTGCTGGGCCTCCTCGCGGTAGCGCGGGTTGGCCTCGGCCATGGCCTGGAATTCCGGCCCCAGCAGGTGGCGGGCGCGCTGGAAGGTGCTGATCGAGTAGCGCCCCAGGTCGGCGATGCTGGTGATGCGATAGCCCCGCGAGGACAGCGCCAGGGCGACGTTCTGACAATGGATATAGGGCGCCGAGTAGTACGCCGGCAGGCCGCTATAGGCATTGGTGGTGGCGATGCCATCCAGGTCGCCACGCCCCAGGGCCAGGTGCAGCCGCTCCATCGGTGCGTAGCGCACCTCCACCTCGTCGCCGGCGGCGCGCACGGCGGCCACCACTATGTCGTACTCAAGCCCACGGCTCTCGCCCTCGAATACGTAGGGCGGCTTGTGCGTGCCGAAGCCAATGCGCAGCGGCTCTGCCGGGGCGGCGGGAGCCAGCAGCAGAACCAGCCACGGCCAGACGCGTGAAAACATGCGGTCCCCCTTAGCGATGGACCAAGCATAGGTGTTCGCCCATGGCGGGCGCCATCACCCGCGCATATGCAGGGCGATTCATCCCATGGCGGCATCTTGGGTCTAGACTCAGCGCTCTCAGACGATGGAGAACTGCCATGCTCAAAGCCGAATACCAACACCGCGGCAAGGTCCCACAGGACGTGATCGAAGCGGTGGAACTGCAACTGCCGCCGCTGCCTGCCGGCCATGCCCTGGTCAAGGTGCTGGCGGCACCGATCAACCCTTCCGACGTGCTGACCCTGACCGGCGAATACGGCATGCTGCCGCCTCTGCCCGCCATCGGCGGCAACGAGGGCGTCGGTCGCGTCGAAGCGCTGGGCGAAGGCGTGAGCAACGTCAAGGTCGGCCAGACCGTGCTGCTGCCGGTGGGCATCGGTACCTGGGTCACCCACCTGCACGCCCCCGCCGCCAAGCTGATCCCCCTGCCGGACGCCGATCCGCAGCAGCTGGCGATGATGACCATCAACCCGCCGACCGCCTCGCTGCTGCTCAGCGAATTCGTCGACCTCAAGCCGGGCGACTGGGTGATCCAGAACGCCGCCAACTCCGGCGTCGGCGGCTACCTGATCCAGCTGGCCAAGCTGCGCGGCTTCAAGACCATCAACGTGGTGCGTCGCGAGGCCGCGGTAGCCGGGGTCAAGGCCGAGGGCGGTGACGTGGTGCTGCTGGACGGCCCGGACCTGCACAAGCGCGTACGAGAGGCCACCGGTGGTGCGCCGGTGATGCTCGGCATCGACGCCGTGGGTGGCGCGGCCACCGACCACGTGGCGGCCTGCCTGAGCGAGGGCGGCACCCTGGTGAACTATGGCCTGATGAGCGGCGAGCCGTGCCAGGTGTCGGCGGCGTCCTTCGTGTTCCGCGACGTGACCCTGCGTGGCTTCTGGCTGGCCAAGTGGTTCCAGAAGGCCAGCCAAGCCGACCAGTTCCGCGTGTTCGGCGAACTGACCCAGCTGATCGCCAGCGGCAAGCTCAAGGCCCGTGTCGCCGCCACCTACAACATCAGCCAGATCAAGGAAGCCATCGCCGCGGCCGCCGCCGGCGAGCGCGACGGCAAGATTCTGATCGTGCCGTAGTAGGCACCCTCTCCCTCCGGGAGAGGGTCGGGGTGAGGGGGATCATAGGCAACTCGAAGCGGCCTGTATCAGCCCCTCTCCCAAGGGAGAGGGGAGCCTAGTCGTAGACTGGACTCCGAGCGCAGCGACAGTCCGCCGCCCACCGAGCCGTAAAAAACAGGGGGGCCCATCAGGCCCCCTCTTCGTTTCACTCCGCCGCCGGCTTCTTGCGCTTCAGCGGGGCCATGCCGTCCTGGCTGACCAGGCTGGAGGGCGCGGCCTTCGGCGCGTTCGAGCGGCGCTTGGCGGCAGCCGGCTTGTTGGCCGCGCTCTTCTTCGCACCATCCTTCTTGTCGGTCTTTTTCTTCTTCACGCCGACGGCCTTGCCGGATGCCTTGACGTTCTTCGGCCCCTGGTAGCTGCCCTTGAGCTCCTTGATCACCCGGCGCTCGAAGCGCTGCTTGAGGTAGCGCTCGATGCTCGACATCAGGTTCCAGTCGTTATGGCAGATCAGCGATACCGCCAGGCCATCGGCGCCGGCGCGACCGGTGCGGCCGATGCGGTGCACGTACTCATCGCCGGAGCGCGGCATGTCGAAGTTGATCACCAGATCCAGACCCTCGATATCCAGGCCACGGGCCGCCACGTCGGTGGCCACCAGCACCTTGCTGCCACCCTGCTTGAGGCGGTCCATAGCCAGCTTGCGGTCCTTCTGGTCCTTGTCGCCGTGCAGCACGAAGGCCTTGTAGTCGGCCGCCACCAGATGGCCGTACAGGCGGTCGGCCTGCACCCGGGTGTTGGTGAAGACGATGGCCTTGCGGTAGGTCTCGTTGGTCAGCAGCCAGTGCACCAGGCGCTCTTTGTGGCCCGGGTCGTCGGCGGTGATGATCTGCTGGACGGTGGTCTCGCTGAGCTGGTCGACGCTGTTGAGCTTGAGGTGCACCGGCTCGCGCAGCACCTTGGCGATCATCTCGCGCAGCACCTTGCCGCCGCCAGTGGCGGAGAACAGCAGGGTCTGCTGTCGGTTGGCGCATTCGGCGGTGATGCGCTCGATGTCCTCGGCGAAGCCCATGTCGAGCATGCGGTCGGCCTCGTCCAGCACCAGCACCTCGACGCCATTGAGCTTCAGGCTGCCGGCGTTGAGGTGCTCCATCAGGCGACCGGGCGTGGCGATCAGCAGGTCCGGCTGGCGACGCAGTATGGCCGCCTGCTCCTTGAAGTCCTCGCCGCCGGTGACCAGCGCCGACTTGAGGAAGGTGAACTGGGAGAAACGCTCGACTTCCTTGAGGATCTGCTGGGCCAGCTCGCGGGTCGGCAGCAGGATCAGCGAGCGCACGTCGGTGCGCTGCTTGGAGTTGGCATCGCCGAGCAGGCGGTTGAGCAGCGGCAGCAGGAAGGCCGCGGTCTTGCCACTGCCGGTCTGCGCCGTCACCCGCAGGTCACGCCCCTCCAGAGCCGGCGGAATGGCCGCGAGCTGCACCGGCGTCGGCTCGGTGAAGTTCAGCTCGGCGACGGCCTTGAGCAGGCGTTCATGCAGGGCGAATTGGGAAAACACGGGCGACTTACCTCGGCACAGATCGAAAACAGGTTGCATAGGGTAACGGTTGTCGGGGCAAAAGGCCGCATCTGATCGAATTTTGTACAAAACCGTCCGAACGGATAGAATGCGCGCCGCCCGCCATTCCGGCCGGCATGGGTTCCCTAACCCCATCCATTAAAAAGGTAGCTTCCATGCTTCTGCCCCATGCGGCGCACCAGCGTTCGGCCCTGGCCGTGCTGATCGCCTTCCATATCCTCATCATCATCGCCAGCAACTATCTGGTGCAGCTGCCGATCACCCTGTTCGGCTGGCACACCACCTGGGGCGCGTTCAGCTTCCCGTTCATCTTCCTGGCCAGCGACCTGACCGTGCGCCTGCTCGGCAAGAGCCCGGCGCGCCAGGTGATCGCCCGGGTGATGCTGCCCGCCCTGCTCGCCTCCTACGTGGTCTCGGTGCTGTTCCAGGAGGGCGCCTTCCGCGGCCTGGCCGCGCTGGGCGAGTACAACGAGTTCGTCCTGCGCATCTCGGTGGCCAGCTTCCTCGCCTACGTGCTCGGCCAACTGCTCGATATCCAGGTGTTCGACCGTCTGCGCCAGCTGCCGCAGTGGTGGATAGCGCCGACCGCCTCGACCATCCTCGGCAACCTGCTGGACACCTTTGCCTTCTTCTCGGTGGCCTTCTGGCGCAGCGACAATCCCTTCATGGCCGAGCACTGGGTGGAAATCGCCACGGTGGACTACGGGGTCAAGCTGGCCGTGAGCCTGATGCTGTTCGTGCCGCTGTACGGCGTGCTGCTGCGAGCCATACTGCGAGTGCTGGACAACCGAGCCCAGGCGCCGGCCTGAAGGAACATTCAAGCGAGGCGGGGCTCGAATCTGTACACCCTATCGGAGAAGGCGCCATGCCTCGCATCCTGCCGCTTACCCTGCTCGCCGCCGCCCTCGCCCTCGGCCTGAACAACGCCGGCGCCGCACCCAAACACGACAAGCATGACAAGCACGGCGGCGGCGGTGATCCCGACGTCACCGTCGACCTGCGCGGCCCGAGCATCGACATCGGCCGGGTGCGTGTCGTCCTCGGCGACAACCGCAACCTGATCGGCCCCGCCGACTCGCTGCCGCCGGGCATCCGCAAGAACCTGGCACGCGGCAAGCCGCTGCCACCGGGCATCGCCAAGCGCTTCGACAACCGCTTGCTCGGCCAGCTGCCGCACTACGACGGCTACGAGTGGCGCCAGGTCGGTACCGACGTGGTGCTGGTGGCCCTGGCCAGCGGGCTGATCTACGAGATCATCGAGAACGTGCTGGACTGATCGGCGCCGCATGAAGCCGCAACTGCTCTACTACGTGGCCGCCAGCCTGGATGGCTATATCGCCCGCCCGGATGGCGCCGTGGACTGGCTGGAGAGCATCGAGGCCTCTGGCGAGGATCACGGCTACGAAGGCTTCTACCAGAGCATCGATGGTCTGCTGATGGGCCGCGCCACCTACGACATGCTGCGCGGCTTCGGCATCGACTGGCCCTACCCCGGCAAGCCCTGCCTGGTCCTCGCGCGCAATCCGCTGGAGCAGCCGCCGGCCGATGTGCAGGGGCGTCACTGCACCCCGAGCGAGGCCCTGGATGAGCTGGCCACGAGGGGCTGCAAGCGAGTCTGGCTGGTCGGCGGTGGCAGCCTGGCCGGCAACTGCCTGGCCGCCGGTCTGCTCGACGAACTCATAGTGAGCGTTATCCCGCACCTGCTCGGCGCCGGTATCCAGCTGTTCGCCACCGGCCTAGAGCATCGCCTGAGTCTGCAGGCACACCGGGTGTTCCCCAGCGGCGTGACGCAGCTGCACTACCAGGTGCTGGCGGAAGACGCCTGACTAGCCCAGTTGCCGCGCCTGCTTGCGCAACAGGCGCGCGCTGTCCCAGCCGGTGAGCAGCACCGCCAGCCAGATCGGCACATAGGTCCACAGCTGCTGCGGGGCGAAGGCCTCGCCGAGGAACAGCACGGCGACGCCGAACAGCAGCACCGGCTCCACATAACTGAGGATGCCGAACAGCCCCAGCGGCAACAGGCGGCTGGCCGCCATCATGGCGCCGAAGGCCAGGGCGCTGAGCAGGCCCAAGCCGGGCAATAGCCACCACAGCTGCGGCGCCTCGGTGAACACCGCCGGCGGGCCATAGGCATGGATCAGCCAGATGGCCAGCGGCGCCAGCATCAGCATCTCCAGGACGAAGCCGGACAGCGCGTCCAGGCGCATCCAGCGGCGCAGCATGAAGTACGGCGGATAACCGAGGGCGGCGACCAGGGTCACCCAGGAGAAGGCGCGGGTAAGCCACAGTTCGTGCGCCACGCCCAGTAGCGCACAGGCCACGGCGATGCGCTGCAACGGACGCAGGCGCTCGCCGTAAAACAGCCGGCCGACCAGCACCATGGCCAGTGGCAGCAGGAAGTAGCCGAGGGACACATCGAGCATCCTGCCGGCCAGCGGCGCCCAGACGAACAGCAGCCACTGCACGCCCATCAGCGCCGCCGCCAGCGGCAAGGCAGCCAACAGCAGCGGCTCGCGGCGCAGGCGCACGAAGGCGGCGCCGAGCACATCCCATTGCCGGGCCAGCGCCACCAGCAGCAGGACGGCCGGAATCGACCAGAGGATGCGCTGGGCGAATACCTGCAGGCCGTCCAGCGGCGCCAGCTCGCGCACATAGCCGGGAATCAGCACGAACAGCACCGACGCCACCACCGACAGCACCACACCACGACCCGACAACTGCACCGTCGCCTCCGACCACCCGATTCAAGGTGGGGCTATGGCAACACATGCCGTTCAATATTTCAAACACAGTTATGAACAGGCGGATGAGTACAGCTCGGCGAAGTCATGTCGCGCTACGGAAACAGCCGATTGGTTGCGCCTGGCAACGCGCTCGCGGGCTTTCTCGCGGCCAATAAAAAACCGGCCCGCCGGGAGGAGCACCCGTGCGAACCGGTGGATGGGCCGACAAAGCTCGGCCCCAGGGGAGAGTCGGTGAATCAGGCGACCTGAGCCAGTTGCTCACGAGCCTTGGCCAGGCCCTGCTCGGAAAACTCGGCGCCCATGTTCAGGCCTTCGGCATGGACGAACTGCACGTCGTGGATGCCGATGAAGGCCAGGGCCTGGCGCAGGTAGGGTTCCTGGTGATCCAGGCCGCTGCCGGCGTAGATGCCGCCACGGGCGGTCAGCACGACGGCGCGCTTGCCGGTGAGCAGGCCCTGGGGGCCGGTCTCGGTGTACTTGAAGGTGACGCCGGCCCGCAGCACATGGTCCAGCCAGGCTTTCAGGGTGCTGGGGATGGCGAAGTTGTACATCGGCGCAGCCAGTACCAGCACGTCGGCGGCCAGCACTTCGTCGGTCAGCTGGTTGGAGCGGGCGGCAGCGGCCCGCTCGGCATCGCTCTGCTGCTCCGCAGGCTTCATCCAACCGGCGAGCAGGGTTTCGTCCAGGTGCGGTACCGGCTGCTTGGCCAGGTCACGTACGGTCACCTGGTCCTGCGGGTGGGCGGCCTGCCACTGGGCGATGAAGTCGGCGGTCAGCTGGCGGGATACGGAACCTTCCTGGCGGGCGCTGCTTTCGATAACGAGGATGCGGGACATTTGGCTAACTCCATCGGGGTTGTTTGCTTCGATGGAGCGAAGGTTATGGTCAGCCAATAAGATTAAAAAGCGCAAATATCCGCTTCAAATAATCGATTAAGTTGATTATTTGCGAAGCGAGCCCTAGGCTCACTTCTGCTCGCAGGTAAGATCCACGCGCAGCTTGATGATGTTGCGGGCGAACTTCACCGTCTGGGTCACGCTCTCCCCGGCCTTCAGCTCGGAAGCGCGGGTGCGCGGCGCCTCGGGACCGTTCTGGAAGCGGGCGCTGCACTTGGCATCGAGAGTGCCGTAGTTGTACAGGGTGAGGCCGCCGATATTGCTGTCTATCTCCTGGATCGTGGCGGATACCTCGGCGCCGTTCAGCTGCTTCTTCAGCTCGGTCGGGTAGGCGAAGGCGGTCAGCGGCAGCATAGCGAGCAGGACCAGGCAGCAGTTTTTCATCGGCACTCTCCTTTTGGGGGTGCCCAGATTAGAGAAGAGGAAGCGGCGATGAAAGCGCCCCGTGTCACGCTGGATCAATGGCGCACCCTGCAGGCGGTGGTGGACCACGGCGGCTTCGCCCAGGCGGCCGAGGCGCTGCACCGCTCGCAGTCCTCGGTGAGCTATACGGTGGCGCGCATGCAGGAGCAGCTGGGCGCGCCCCTGCTGCGCATCGACGGACGCAAGGCGGTGCTCACCGAGGCCGGCGAAGTGCTGCTGCGCCGCTCGCGGCAGCTGGTCAAGCAGGCCAGCCAGCTGGAGGAGCTGGCCCATCATATGGAACAGGGCTGGGAGGCAGAGGTACGCCTGGTGGTGGATGCCGCCTACCCCACCGCCAACATCGTGCGCACCCTGTCCGCCTTCATGCCGCAGAGCCGCGGCTGCCGCGTGCGCCTGCGCGAGGAGGTGCTGTCCGGCGTCGAGGAAGTGCTGCGCGAAGGCTCCGCGGACCTGGCCATCAGCGCCCTCAACATCACCGGCTACCTGCCCATCGAACTGGGCGAGGTGGAGTTCCTCGCCGTGGCGCACCCGGAACATCCGCTGCATCGCCTGCAACGCCCAGTGACCTTCCAGGACCTGGAGGGCCAGATGCAGGTGGTGACCCGCGACAGCGGCCGCGTGCAGCCGCGCGACGCCGGCTGGCTCGGCGCCGAGCAGCGCTGGACGGTCGGCAGCCTGCCCACTGCGCGCACCTTCGTCAGCAGCGGCCTGGGCTTCGCCTGGCTGCCGCACCACCTGATCGCCCGCGAACTGGAAGAAGGCCTGCTCAAGCCGTTGCCGATGGAACAGGGCGGCACCCGCCGGCCGCGCTTCTTCCTCTACAGCAACAAGGACAAGGTGCTCGGCCCGGCCACCCAGATTCTCATCGAGCTGATCAAGAACTTCGACGGCGCGCCGCTGGAGGCACCCTTCGCCGCGCCACTGTCGGGCAACTGAGGCCAACACCATGTCCTACTTCGAACATCAGGGCTGCCAGCTGCACTACGAAGACCGCGGCCAGGGCGAGCCGGTGCTGCTGGTGCACGGCCTCGGCTCCAGCATCCAGGACTGGGAATACCAGATGCCGCACCTGCTGCAAGGCCGCCGCGTGCTGGCCATCGACCTGCGCGGCCACGGCCGTTCCGGCAAGCCGCGCGAGCGCTACAGCATGGCCGGCTTCGCCGCCGACGTGGCGGCGCTGATCGAACACCTGGGCCTGCCACGCGTACATCTGGTCGGCATCTCCATGGGCGGCATGGTCGGCTTCCAGCTGGGCGTCGACCGGCCCGAACTGCTACGCAGTTTGACCATCGTCAACAGCGGCCCCGAGGTGCGCGCCAAGAGCGCCGCCGACTGGTGGATGCTGGCCAAGCGCTGGACCCTGTCGCGGGTTTTGAGCATGCAGACCATCGGCCAGGGCCTCGGCCGCATCCTCTTCCCGCACCCGGAACAGGCCGAGCTGCGCGCCAAGATCGAACAGCGCTGGCCAGAGAACGACAAGCGCGCCTACCTCGCCAGCCTGGACGCCATCATCGGCTGGAGCGTGCGCGAACGCCTGGCCGCGATCACCTGTCCCACCCTGGTGGTCACGGCCGACCGCGACTACACATCGGTCGCCAGCAAGGAGGCCTATGTACGCGAGCTTCCCAACGCGCGCCTGGTGGTAATCGAGCGCTCGCGCCACGCCACCCCGATGGACCAGCCGCAACGTTTCAATGCCGTCCTGGACGAGTTCCTCGCCCAGGTCGAGCGCAATCAACCGCAAGAGAAAAACAAGGACCCACAACCATGCTGAAGCAACTCCTCCTCTCCGCCTGTGGCCTGCTGCTGAGCACCAGCCTGCTGGCCGCCGGCAATCCCCACGTGCTGCTGACCACCAGCCTCGGCGACATCGAGATCGAGCTCAACGCCGAGAAGGCGCCGATCAGCACGCAGAACTTCCTCGGCTACGTGGACGCCGGCTTCTACAACGGCACCCAGTTCCACCGGGTGATCCCGGGCTTCATGATCCAGGGCGGCGGCTTCGATGCCGACATGGGCGAGAAGGACACCTTCAAGCCGATCAAGAACGAGGCCGACAACGGCCTGCGCAACGACCGCGGCACCCTCGCCATGGCGCGCACCCAGGTGGTGGACTCGGCCACCAGCCAGTTCTTCATCAACCACAAGGACAATGACTTCCTCAACCACGGCGGCCGCGACTTCGGCTACGCGGTGTTCGGCAAGGTCGTGCGCGGCATGGACGTGGTCGACCGCATCGCCAAGGTACGCACCGGCAACCGCGGCATGCACCAGAACGTGCCGGTCGAACCGGTGCTGATCCTCAGCGCGAAGAAGCTCTGAACTGCGACGCCTGGCGCGGCCGCTGCAGCGGCTGCGCCAACCTCTCTCTCCTGCCGATCCGCGAGCCATCCCGGACTCAGCGCAGATAGGCGCCCGCCTTGCGCTCCAGCAGCTCGACCAGCTCCGGCTGCATGTATTCGTAGTCGTCCGGAATGCCCAGGCAGATCACCCGCCGATCCTTGAGCAGCGGGCCGAAGCGCTGCTGCAGGCGCCGCTGGTGCACCCGTTCCATGACGAAGATCAGCTCGGCCCACTGCACCTGCTCGGCGGACAGCGGCACCTCGGCATCCGGCGCCAGCCCGGCCGAGTCGCTCTCCACGCCCGGCCAGGCGGCAAAGATCTGCTCGGCCGTGGGGCTGCGCAGGCGGTTGCGACTGCAGATGAACAGGGCACGGGTCACGGCCGGCGCCACAACAGCAGCAAACCCAGCAAGGCGAACAGACCGATGCAGATGCCATAGCACCAGGTCGCAGGCCCGGAATGGCCGATGGCTTCGACACCGCCGACATCCTCCAGCCAGCGCCACAACGGCACCAGCAGCAAGGCCAGCAATACGCCGAGTGGCAGGCTCAGTGCCAGAACACCCAGGCCCAGCAACAGCTTCTGCATCTCAGGTTCCTTCCTGGCGATAGGGCAGCAGCTGCCGCGCCTGCTCGGCATAGGTCAGTACGGCCGGCCGCTCCTCGGCGAGGAACTGATCCACGGCGGCGCGCAAACCGGGATGCAGCAGGTAGTGCCAGGAGCGGGTGATCTGCGGTTCGAAGCCACGGATCAGCTTGTGCTCGCCCTGGGCGCCGGCATCGAAGCGCTGCAGGCCCTCCTCGATGGCGCGCTCTATGCCCTGGTAGAAACAGGTCTCGAAATGCAGACGATCAAAGTCGCCCAGGCAGCCCCAGTAGCGCCCGTAGAAGCTGTCGCCGCCCACCAGGCTGAAGGCCATAGCCACTGGACGACCGTTCCGCAGAGCACTGACCACGCGTACCACCTCGGGCATACGCTCGGCCAGCAGGCTGAAGAAGTCGCGAGTCAGGTATGGCGCGCGACGGCGCACATGGTAGGTACTGGCGTAGCAGGCATAGACGAAATCCCAGTCCACCTCGCTCAGCTCATGGCCCAGCTGCCAGCGGAAGTCGATGCCGTACCCGGCCACCTGCTCGCGCTCCTTGCGCAGCTGCTTGCGCTTGCGCGAGCTGAGGGCGTCGAGGAAATCCTGGAAGTCGCGATAACCACGGTTGTGCCAGTGGTACTGGCAGTCGAGGCGCTGCAGCCAGCCGTCGCGCCCCTGGAACAGCGCATCGTCCTCGGCCCGCAGGAAGTTGATATGCAGCCCGGACAACCCCTCCCCCGCCAGCTCCGCCACCAGCTCGTCGAGCAACTGGCCGGCAGCCTGCCCATCGCCCAGCAGACGCGGGCCGCTCACCGGACTGAAGGGCACGGCGCCGAGCAGCTTGGGGTAGTAGGCGATGCCGGCACGATGACAGGCATCGGCCCAGCCCATGTCGAATACGTATTCGCCATAGGAATGCTGCTTAAGATAGGCCGGCAGCGCCGCCCGCAACGTATCGTTCGCGTCGTACAGCAAGCGATGCGCCGCCTGCCAGCCGGAACTCCCGCCGACACTGCCACTGTCCTCCAGCGCCGAGAGAAAGGTATGACGCAGGAACGGCTGCGGCTCGCGCAACAGGGCGTCCCAGACGGTGGGGTCGAAATCGGCGAGGCGGTGCAGGGTAATAAGCGGCATGCCGTCAGTCTGGCGGCTCGCCGAGGCAAAAAAAAGCCCCGCAGAAGCGGGGCTTGGAAGTAGGAGCGGAGAAGCGTTCGTTGTGCTTAGAAGACGTACTGGGCGCGCATCACGAAGCCGTCGCCGCTGTCGTCGCCGTTGGCGTTCTCGGCGTTGTCGACCTTGGACTTGACGTACACGCCGCTGATTTTCACGGACTCGTTGGCATACCAGTTCAGACCGACGTTGTGCACCTTGCCTTCGACGTCGTCCTTGCTGGCGAAGCTGCCGTTGTCGTCTTCGGCGCTGATGTTGTCGTAGCGGTAGAAGACTTCCCAGGCGCCCAGCTGCTTGTTGGCGGGCTTGATCGCGTCGAACTTGCCGAGCTTGTAGCCACGCGGCTCGCCGGTCAGGGTGTAGGCGGCCTGTACGTAGTAACCATCGGCGTCGATGTCCTCGTAGGCATCGTCATCGGCTTCCAGGCTGCGCGACACGTATTCACCCTGCAGGGAGAACGCGCCCATGGCCCAGGCAGCTTCCACGCCCCAGGCAGCATCGTCGCCGAAGGCGCCGGCAGGAGTGTCTTCGGCACCGGCCAGGGTCAGGCGGTTGCCGTTGTCGCCAGCGTCCTGGCCACCGTCGGTGCTCACGCCGCGCATGCCCAGACGGCTGCGGACGCGGCTGTCGAACTCGGTGTCGGACAGGTCGCGCTGGGCGTAATTGAGGCCGAAGTGCAGGACGTTGCCGGCTTCGTACATCGGCGCGAACACACCGCGCAGGTTGAACTGGGTGGCGCTGTCGCCATCTTCGGTGGAGTTGGTGGCGTCCTTGGCGTACAGGCCGGCGGAACCGTACAGAGTCGGACCTGCGGCGCCGGAAACCTGGATGCCCATGCCACCGTTGTGAGCGTTGGCCCAGTCGACCAGGTCATAGGCAGCGGTACGCTCCTGAGCGGTCACCCACTTGGAGCTGGTGGCCTTCTCCAGACCGAACTCCGGATCGAAGCGGCCAGCCTTGATCGAGACCGGGGCGAAGCCGTTGTAGGCCAGGGAAGCCTCGTCGAAGTAGCCATCTTCCTTGCGGTTGTCGCCGCCGGCGTTCTGCGACAGGTCGTAGTTGATCTGGTAGGCCCAGTCGGTATACATCACGCCGCCCAGCTCGACGAAGGCGCGGCGGAAGTAACCGGCGTCGGCGGTGTTGCCGTTCTTGGTGTAGAAGCCATCGAAGCGGCTGTAGTCAGCCTGAACGCGGCCACCCAGCTTGAAGCTGAAGGCCTTGTCGGTGGTGCCTACTTCCAGGCCACCTTTGGTCTTGATCATGATGTCGGCGCCGTCAGTGGTGACGGTACCGGCGAAAGCCTGGGCGGAAATGGCCAGAGCCAGGGCGCTGGCAGCAAAACCGGCGAAGTGCTTCATGAAGGATTCCCCTATTGGTCTTTGGAAAACACTGGGCTTCGGCCCTGCGTGTTGGGGGGGAATCTTGGCGGCGGGTTATTTCAGCCCGGTTTTATTTATATGAAAGTTAAATTACACAGGAACTTTTTACTCCTTTTCATAATAAGCCGGAGAGCCTCGGCCTGCCTGGGCCGGCGCCTCCTTCAAGCCTGACGAAAACGCACCGCCAGCCAATAGTCGATGCTCAACCAGCGCCCCGCCCCAGCGAAGAACAGCGCCAGCAGCATGAGCAGGTAGGTGACGGCGAACTCGATGCCGTTGTTCAGCACCACGAATTTGCCGCTGGCAGTCAGCCATTCGTAGTTGCCGTGTTCTTGCAGGAGCTCACGGGCACGCTCCAGCTTCTCTCCCGCCGCCAGCACCCGCTCGTTGGCGAAAGGCGCGGAGGCATCGGCGATGGCCTGCCAACCGAACTCCCAGTGCACGGCGAAGATCGCCACCAGCATGGTCACCATCAGCGGCACGCTGATCCAGCGCACGGCCAGGCCGCACAGCAGGAGGAGCGCACCGCCCACTTCGGTCAGCGCCGCCAGCCAGGCCAGCACGCCAGGAAACGGCAGGCCCAGGCCCCAGTCCGGATTGCCGAACCAGGCGATGGTGCTGTCCATGTCCGCCAGCTTGTGGGTGCCAGCCATCCAGAAGATCGGCACCAGATACAGGCGCAGCAGCAGCGGCGCGAGAAAATCCAGGCGGCGGGTTGCGTCCAGGCCATCCTGGAGTCGGTTGAGCAGGCTCAGCATGATGTTCTCCGTCAGGGATACCAGATGTCCTGGCGCTGCCAGCCATCCAGCAGCGCGCGGGCATTGGTGAAGAAGGGTTCGTCAGCCGCCAGCCCGCTGGCCTCGGCCAGATCCAGCAGGACCTCCAGCGGCGGCTGACCGGCCTGCAGACGCAGGGCCAGGTGATAGGCAAAGGGCGATAGCTGCTGGAAACGCACCCGCTCCGCCGAATCACGCCAGGCCAGCAGGCAGGTGGGCTCGGCGGGCACTCCGCGGGGTTGGTAATCGGCGCCGATGCGCTGTACCGGCCAGGCATAGGCCAGCGGCCAGGCCAATGGCGACCAGCCGTGGGCCGGCAAGCGATCAGTGGCCACATCCAGCGCCAGTTCGACGCGCTCGTAGTGGGCCAGCTCGGCGACAAAGCCGGGATCGCCCTGCTCCGCACCACCGCCGGCCTCCAGCCAGGCGACGAACTCCTCGCCTATCGCCAGGAAATACGGCGTGGCACAGCGGTGCCCGGCAATGAATTCGCGCACCAGCCGCTGCCGTCGCGCCTCGCCGAGGATCCGGCAGAGCACCGGAAAGCCGCTGGTGATAAAGCCGTCGAGGTTGTTGAAGAACAGCTCCTCGTACACCGCCATGCGCTCGGCCGATATCCCCGGCAACAGCGGTTCTGCCTGGGGCTGGCGAATGCGCGCGGCGAACGCCGCCTGGTCGCGCGAACTCATGCGCCGACCTCCCGCTGCAGCCTGCGGATCTGTCCCACCTCGGCATACAGCTCGGCCAGCGGCGGAAAGTTGAAGTCGCGTTCCAGCAGGGTCGGACGCATGCCATGCACGGCATAGCTGTGCGCCAGCAACTGCCACACCGGGTCGCACACCGGCGCACCGTGGGTGTCGATCTTCAGGTCGGCGGCCTGGTCCAGGTGCCCGGCCACATGCAGATAGGCGATGCGCTCGCTGGGCATCGCCTCGATATAGGCGCGCGGGTCGAAGCCGAAGTTGTGGGCGTTGACCTGCACGTTGTTGATATCCAGCAGCAGCTGGCAGTCGGCTTCCTCCAGCACGGCGCGGACGAACTCGATCTCGTCCAGCTCGCCGGGCAGGCGCGCATAGGCCGAGACGTTCTCGATGATCAGCGGCCGCTCCAGCACCTCTTCCACCTGGCGGATACGCGCGGCCACACGGCGCACCGCCCCATCACTGAACGGCAGCGGCATCAGGTCGTAGAGCTGGCCATCGTCGGCGCAGGCCGACAGATGCTCGCTGTAGCCACGGATGCCGTGCTCATCGAGGAAGACCTTGATCGCGCGCAGCAGCTCGGTGTCCAGCGGGGCGACGCCGCCGAGGTTGAGGGACAGGCCGTGGCAGAGGAACGGCACGCGCTCGGTCAGCGCGCGCAGCTGGCGGCCGAAGCGACCGCCGACGCCGATCCAGTTCTCCGGGGCGATTTCCAGGAAATCCACCTGCTCGTCGACCGAGCCGGAGGCGCTGTCCTGCAGCGCCGCCAGCAGGCCGCGGCGCAGGCCCAGGCCGGCGCCGCTGACGAAGTTGCCGTAGGCCATGTCCCGGCGCCCTTACTCGGTCTTCTCGGCGCCGCACTTGCCCTCGTGGCCGGCCTTGCCCTCCTCGCCGCAGCTGCCTTCCTTGGTGGCCTTGTCGCCGCCGCATTTGCCCTCGCCGCACTTGCCTTCGGCAGCTTTCTCGGCGCCCATCATCTCGGCACCGCACTTGCCCTCGCCGCAGGAGCCTTCGTGGCCCTTCTCGTGGGCCGCCAGGCTGTAGCCGCTGGAGAGTTCCTGAGCGGCGAACGGATTACTGCCGGCCTGGGCGGCGAAGGCAGTGCTCAGCAGGGCGGCGCCCAGGGTGATGGCTACGGAATTGCGCTGTTTCATGGAATCTCTCCAGTCGTGGTTATTGTGCGAGGAGCAATTGGCCCCTTCGCAACACTAGACGGAGGTCGTTGCGCCTCGTTACAGCGGGTTGGAAAAATTTCTGCGGATCAGGATTGGCGACGCTGGCGGGCGAGCTTCTCAGCCAGGGCATCCAGCTCGGGAATCGCTTCGTCCGGGAGCTGCCGCAGCACCGCCTGGCTCAGCCTGAGCTGGCGGATGAAGCGCCGGCAATGGCTGCACACGGCCAGATGGGTACGCACGCTGATGCGCTCGCGCAGGCGCAGCTGGCCGTCGAGGTAATCGCTGGAATGGGCCACCAGTTCCTTGCAGCTCAGCATTGGCCGGTCTCCTCGAAATGCTCCAGGGTGGCGAACACCTTGAGCCGGGCGCGGTGCAACAGCACTCTGACATTGGAGAGCGAGAGATCGAGAAGATTACAGATCTCCTCCAGCTCCAACCCTTGCCGCTCGCGCAGCAGCAGCACGCTGGACTGCGTCTCGGAGAGGCTGGCGATGGTCTTCTCCAGGCACTCGCGCAGTTCCGTCGCGGCCAGCAGGGCTTCGGGGGTGTCCTGCTCCCACTGACTGGGCGGGGTCTGCCAGTGACCGTCCTCGGCGAAACGCTCGGCACCGACGCTGCCATGGGGCGCCGGCAGATCGTCGAGCAGCGGTTCGCGGCGCTGCTGCTTGAGGCGGCTCTTGGCGGTGTTGGCGGTGATGGTCAGCAGCCAGGTCTTGAGGCTGGAACGCTGCTGGAAACCAGGCAGGTTGCGCACCACGGCCAGCCAGGCGTCCTGTACCACTTCGTCGGCGTTGCGGCTGCCGACGATGGCGTAAGCCACGGCGCGCATGGCGCCCTGGTAGGTACTGACCAGCTCGCGGAAGGCATGCTGCTCGCCGGCCAGCAGGCGGGCGAGCAGCTCGGCGTCAGTCCCTGACATGCGCGGCGATCAGGCCTTTCTGCGCAGGATCACGCTGCCGATCGAGTACCCGGCACCGAACGAGCTGAGCACGCCCAGGCTGCCGGCCGGCAGATCATCCTGGTGCTTGTGGAAGGCGATCACCGAGCCGGCGGAGCTGGTGTTGGCGTAGGTATCGAGGATCACCGGCGCCTCGTGTGGTTCGGCGTCACGGCCGAGCAGCTTGCGGGCGATCAGCAGGTTCATGTTGAGGTTGGCCTGGTGCAGCCAGAAGCGCTTCACGTCGCTGACGTTCAGCTGGTTCTCTTGCAGATGCGCGCCGATCAGCTCGGCCACCATCGGGCAGACGTCCTTGAACACCTTGCGGCCTTCCTGGACGAACAGCTTGTCCTTGGCGCCGATGCCCTCTTCCGCCGCGCGGTTGAGGAAGCCGAAGTTGTTGCGGATGTTGTTGGAGAACTGGGTCAGCAGCTTGGTGCCGACGATGTCCCACTGGTGCTTGGAGGTGGCCTGGTCGGCGCGCTCGATGATCACCGCGGTGGCGCCATCGCCGAAGATGAAGTGGCTGTCGCGGTCGCGGAAGTTCAGGTGACCGGTGCAGATCTCCGGGTTGACCATCAGCACCGCGCGCGCCTGGCCGGTGGCGATGGCGTTGTTGGCGGCCTGGATGCCGAAGGTGGCCGAGGAGCAGGCCACGTTCATGTCGTAGCCCCAACCGTCGATGCCCAGGGCGGCCTGTACTTCGATGGCCACCGCCGGGTAGGCGCGCTCCAGGTTGGAGCAGGCGACGATCACCCCGTCGATATCGGCAACGGTCCTGCCGGCACGCTCGAGCGCTTCCTTGGCGGCGGCCACGGACATCTCGCAGAGGATGCCCCACTCTTCATTGCTGCGCTGCGGCAGGCGCGGTGTCATGCGCTGCGGGTCGAGGATGCCGGCCTTGTCCATCACGTAGCGGCTCTTGATGCCGGAAGCCTTCTCGATGAAGGCGCTGTTGGATTCGGTCAGCGCCTCGATCTCACCGCGCTCGATGGCGGCGGCGTTGTCGGCATTGAACTGCTGGACGTAAGCGTTGAAGGAGGCCACCAGCTCTTCGTTGGAGATGCTGTTGGCGGGGGTGTACAGGCCAGTGCCACTGATTACGGCTTTGTGCACGGGACATTCCTCTTCTTCTATGGCCGCCCGGAGCGGCTGGCTTGTCGGTTGCGCCACGGCGGCGCGAATTCGGTGCGGCTGCTGTTCGGGGCCAGGCAGTGGCGCAGCTCTGCAAAGTGCGGAGTTTGCCATAGCCGGGGCCTGTGGCGCTGCCATCGCGACACGACACCAGACTGGCGGTGCGGCAGCGCGCTTTCAGTGGAGATGCTCGATAAGGCCGGCAAGGCACAGGGTAATTGCGGCGATTTTCGGCAAAAGCGGCAGCATTGTGTCGGGCTTGGCAAAAACCGCAGGCAAGGCTCATCGACAGCGCTGCTCCTGACGTCACGCCGTTTTGACCGGGCGCTCAGCAACGGCGCAGAATCGTCCCTTCCCACGGCAAAGGAACTCGCCATGTTCGGCACCCATGATCTGCTCCTGTTCGTCATCTCCGGCCTGTTGCTGAACATGGCCCCCGGCCCCGACTCGCTGCTGATCATGGCGCGCAGCGCCACCCAGGGCTGGCGCGCCGGATCGGCGGCGGCGCTGGGCATCGGTGCCGGCACCTGCGTGCACATAGTGGCCGCCGCGCTGGGCATGTCCGCGGTGCTCGCCACCTCGGCCACCGCGTTCATGGTGGTCAAGCTGATCGGCGCCGCCTACCTGCTGTACATCGGCATCGGCATGCTGCTGGCGAAACGCAAGGAGGCTGTCGAGCCGACTGCCATCGAGCTGCCCGCCCTGCCCTACGGGCGCATCTTCGCCCAGGGCTTCCTGACCAACGTGCTCAACCCCAAGGTGGCGCTGTTCTTCCTCGCCTTCGTGCCGCAGTTCATCAGCCCGGACGCCGAGCACAAGGCGCTGGCGTTTATCCTGCTGGGGGCCATCTTCAACTTCAACGGCATGCTCTGGTGCCACTTCCTGGCCCTGTCCACCGCCTTCGCCCAGCAGCGCCTGCAGGTCGGGCGGCGTGTCGGCCTGTGGCTGGAGCGCTGCACCGGTGGCCTGTTCACCGCGCTGGGTATCAAGCTGGCGCTGGCCGATCGAGTGTGATCCAGCGCTAATGAAGAAGGGGGCCAGTCGGCCCCCTTCTTTTTGCCTCAGTTGCAGTTGGCCGGCGGTGTCGCCGCCACCACGGTGCTGTAGTGGTAGCTGTAGTCGCCGCCAACCGACTGGGTGCCGTTGGTCCCGGCGTACTGGCCGATGATCCAAGTCTCCGCCTTGGGAATGCCGCCGTCGGCATAGGCGGCAATGTCGGTGGTGGCGTTGCCGTAGGCGCGCACGATGTTCAGGCCGACCTGCTCGCGCAGGTACTTCACGTAGTTGGTCTTGTGCGCCTGGGTGTCCGGCGGGATCGGGCCGTCGCCATAGGGGTTGGAGCGGTAGTGCCACTGCGGGATGCCCTGGTAGTCGAACCACTGGCGCGCATCCTTGGTCACCCAGTACGGCCGGGCGGTGAGGAATACCAGCTGGTAGCCCTTGTCGCGATAGGCCTTCACCGTCTGCGGTGCGTAGTAGTAGGCCTGCGCGGTCTTCAGACCGACATAGTCGGCATAGGCCTCGAAGTCGTTGATGGTCAGGGTGCCGTCGATATCGAACAGCACGGCCGGGCGATTCGGATCGACCACGCTGAGGTAGCCGTCGACCTGGCTGAGGTCACCCTCGACCACGAAGCGCAGGCGGTACTCGCCGACCGGCCGGCTGCCGACCGCCACGTTGATCTTGCCGTCGCTGTCGGTGGTGTAGCGGCCCAGGTAACTCCAGCCACTCATGCCGGTGCCGTACAGGTAGGCATGCACGTACTCGCCTTCCAGGTCCTTGTGCAGCACGGCGTCGTAGTCGAACTTGGCGGTGACGGTGGCGGCCTGGTCGCTGCGCACCATCTGGTCGTGGACCATGTGCCAGGGCTTGTACAGGCCGGCCAGTACCTGGCTGCCAAAGTTGCGGAAGTTCTTCTTCGCCGGCTTGGTCAAACTCGGTGGGTTGGCCGGGCTTTGGAAGTCCGGGCACTGGGCGCTGACCTGGGCACTCAGGGCCAGCAGGGTGAGGGCTGCAAGAGCTCGCATCGCTACATTTCCTTATGGTTCGTTATTGTTATGGCGCTACCCCTGAACGGGGCGCGCTTGAAGTTAAGCAGTGATTGTTAACCGCACATGAACACCCGCCACGCCGTATCGCCCGACCCTGCGCGCCACACCGCAGCGAGGGCTCTGGGGTGGGGGCTAGGCCATGTCGTGAATTGCTCGGCTTGTGACCGGCATCACTGATCGGTTAGCGTCTGGAGCGTCCCCACCAGCTCCGGCGACCACCATGGCCCTGCATACCTGGCTGATCTACCTCACCGCCGTCTTCGGCCTGTCGCTGACGCCCGGCCCCAACGGCCTGCTCGCCCTCACCCACGGCGCGCTCTACGGCCACCGCCGCGCCCTGTGGACGGTCACCGGCGGCATGCTCGGCTTCGTGCTGCTGATGGCACTGTCGATGTTCGGCCTGGCCGCCCTGCTCAAGGCCTCGGTGCATGCCCTGCTGGTACTCAAGTGGCTGGGCGCCGCCTACCTGATCTGGCTCGGCATCCAGCTCTGGCGGGCGCCGCCGCTACACCTCACGCCGTTGCAATCGGCTGCGCCGCGCCCCGGCCTGCAGTTGTTCCGCCAGGGCCTGCTGTCGGCCCTGTCCAATCCCAAGGTGATCCTGTTCTTCGGCGCCTTCCTGCCGCAGTTCCTCGACCCGGCGCGCAGCCTGTGGCTGCAGTTCGCCGTGATGGCGGCCACCTTCGCCATCGTCGAGGGCATCGTGGAATACCTGCTGGCACGCACCGCGCAACGCACCCGGCCCTGGCTGGAGCGCGCCGGGCGCGGCTTCAACCGTTGCTGCGGCGGGCTGTTCGCCGCCATGGGCCTGGCCCTGCCGCTCACCCGTTAAGCAACGAAGTCCAGCCGCCGCAGCCAGGTGCAGGCCAGCAGCGCGCCACACAGGCGCGCGCTGTCCCTGGAGTCGTCCAGCCACAGCAGCCAGCGTTCGCCCTGCGCCTCCAGGCGCCAGTCGCGCGTCCCGGCCAAGGCCGCGATGCGCTGCTGCAGGGTGGTTTCGTCCAGCGACAGGGTTTCGATCAGCACGGCGCGAAACATGGCGGTCTCCTGCGGGGAACGCCCCGCTCGTGTGATTCAGTGGGCAACCGGCCGGACCAGCGCGGCCTTGCCGTCGGACAGCAGCCAGGCCACCAGCGTCGCCGGCTGCGTGCTGCTGGGGTTGCGGGTGACGCGGTGCAGCTGGCCCGGCGCCTCGTACCAGGCCTCGCCGGCCTTGAAGCGCTGCGACGGCTGGCCATCCAGGGCCGACTCCACCTCGCCGCTAACCACCACCAAGAACACCGCGCCCGGGTGGGTGTGCGGCCGCGACGTGGCGCCAGGGGCGAACTCCACCCGCAGCGCCTGGGCGTGGCTGCCAAGTGCTGCCGGCAGCTCGGCCGCCGCCACCGGAGTTACCGTCTCGTCACCCGCGCCGCCATGGCCCAGCGCGGCGGCGCTGGCCAGGGCGGACAGGACGAACATCAGCATCGACCTACGCATGGCGTTCACTTCGCCGGCTGCATGGCGAAACCGACACCGAAGCGGTTCCACGCATTGATGGTGGCGATGGCCAGGGTCAGCTCGGCGATCTCGACCTCGTCGAACTGCGCCGCTACCTCGGCGTACACCGCGTCCGAGGGATGGCCCTCGGTCAGCTGGGTCATGGCGTCGGTCCACAGCAGGGCGGCACGCTCGCGTTCGTTGAAGAACGGCGCGTCTTGCCAGGCGCCCAGGGCCAGCAGGCGGCGGGCCGATTCGCCCTGCTTCAGCGCATCGGCGCTGTGCATGTCCAAGCACAGGGCGCAGCCGTTGAGCTGCGAGGCGCGCACCTTGATCAGCTCGCGCAGCGAGCCTTCCAGGGAGAAGGCGGCCTGGGTCTGCTCCAGGGCGTAGATGGCCTTGAACACGTGGGGGGCGGTCTGGTGATAGTTGTTGCGTTTGCTGGTCATCATGGCGGCTTCTCCGAAAGAGACCCGATGTCGTACCGGGAATGGTCGCCACTGTATTGCTCGGCCATAACGGGATAAATTGGCCGGCAACGTAAACATTGTGCGGAGAAACGGACAATGGCCTTCGACCGCCTGGAAGCGATGCGCGCCTTCTGCCGCATAGTCGAACTCGGCAGCTTCACCCGCGCCGCCGATGCGCTGGGCCTGGCCAAGACCACGGTGTCCGGCCAGGTGGTGGCGCTGGAGACCCAGCTCGGCGTCAAGCTGCTGCACCGCACCACCCGCCGGGTATCGCCCACCACCGACGGCAGCGCCTACTACGAGCGCGCCCGCGCCGTGCTCGACGACCTCGACGAACTGGAAACCACCGTATCGCAGAACCGCGGCCTGGCCCGCGGCCGGGTGCGGGTGGAGATGCCCACCCCGGTCGGGCGCTTCCTGGTCATCCCCGCCCTGCCCGACTTCGTCGCGCGCTACCCACAGATCCGTCTGGACGTCGGCTGTAGCGAACGGGTCGTCGACCTGGTTCAGGAAGGCGTCGACTGCGCCATCCGCGGCGGCCCGGTGCACGACCCGGATCTGGTGTGCAAACCCATCGGTAGGATGCGTTTCACCGTTTGCGCCTCGGCCAGTTACATGGCCGACAAGGCGCCGCTGAGCCACCCGCGCGACCTTGCCGCGCTGCGCTACCTGGCCTTCGTCTACCCGGCCAGCGGGCGGCAGAAGGTCAACGTGCTGCAGCGTGGCGACGAGCGCTTCACCATCGAACAGGAGCCGGCCATGCGCTTCAACAGCGGCGGCGCCTACGTGGCCGCCGCCGAGGCCGGCCTCGGTTTCGTCACCGTGCCCACCGCCGAGGCCGAGCAGCCGCTGGCCGAAGGTCGGCTGGTGGAGCTGTTGCCGGACTGGCAGCTGGAGAGCATGCCCATGAGCCTGGTCTACCCCTACTCGCGGCATCTGTCGGCGCGGGTGCGCGCCTTCGTCGACTGGGCCGCCGAGCAGATGGGCAATCATCCGCTCTGGCGCCCCTAGCCTGTGCGCCTAGGCCGCGGTGTCTGTGGCTAAGCCGTGCCGCTAGCCTCGCGCTATGGCTAGCCCTGCCCGCCCAGCTCGCCCAGGCACTGCTGGGACACCTGCTGCAGGCGCTTGATCAGCGGTTCCGGCAGTTCGGCCTTTTCCAGCGTGGCGATCTCGCTGGCGGAGAAGTCGCGATCAATGCTCGACACCGTGCAGTTGCAATACTGCTGCGCGCGCTGCTTGCCCAGGGGTTGGCCGGCGCTGTTCTCGCAGCTCCGCTGGAAGGTGTCGCGCACTCCGGGCGGCCAGTCCTTGGCCAGCGCCGGCAGGCTGGCCAGCAGCAGCGTGGCGAGAGCAATTCGCTGGAAGCGATCCATGGTAATTCCCTCGCTAGGCGGAAAAGAGCGGCCGCGTCAGGCGCGGCCGGTCGCGCATCACTGCGGCACTGGCGGATTGGCATCCGGGCGGATGTCGAAACCGCCACGGTTCTCGCTGACCACCTGGAAGTACTGGGTGCTGCCCGGGGTGACCTTCACCGCCAGCTCCTTGTGCAGGCGGCCCATGCCGCACAGGGTGTCGTCCATCTTGTCGATGGTCAGGCCCAGCACGCGGGTGCCAGCCGGCACGTTGAAGCTGGCCACCTCGGCCATGCCGATGCGCGCCGCCACCTTGCGGTCCACCTCGATGGCCACGTAGCAGCCGCCGCCCATCAGGCCCATGTCGCGATTGACGATCAGGCGGCCACCGTTCTGGTGCTCCTCCTGGAAGGCCAGCAGGCGGTCGCTCGGCACCGGGGTGATGTTCTCGGGATCGGGGCGGAACGACGAACAACCGGCCAGCAGAACCAGGGGTAGAACGGCGAAGAACTGGCGCATGGAAGCCCTCCTTGGGCGTCGTGGGATCGGGCCAGTATTGGCGCTTAGGCGCCGCGGCTCAAGAGGCCATGTGCCTGTCGGAGAAAATCCTGAACCTCGTGCACAGCGCCACCCTCTACACCTCAGTACCCCCGAGAGGAGAACGACATGAACCGATTGCTGATTGGCGGCCTCGCCACCTGCCTGCCGCTGCTGGCCATGGCCGACGGAGAGCTGACGGAAAACCTCAATGGCCTGCAGGTGGAAACCGCCACCAGCCCGCTGACCGCGCAGGACAACACCGGTGCGGGCCCGGTCACCGGCAACGCCACCCTGGTGCTCAAGCTGACCAACCATGAAACCCAGGCGGTGGAATGCGAGGTCGACCCCGGCCCCACCGCCGCCGATCCTCAGGTGCAACGGGTCAGCCTGAAGCCGGGTGAGAGCGCCACCTTGCGCGTGGACGCCCGCGCCGCCGGCGCCACCAGCGACGGCAAGCTGACCTGCACGCCAGCCGGCGCCTCCTGAGAACTGGTTGCACTCACGCCAGGCCCCCCTCCCCTGGGCCTGGCTTCTTTTTGCCCGCCGCCGACTACAGCCCCGACTTCAGCCGGCTGAAGGCCCGCGTCAGCGCGCGGTTGAATGCTGGCGTGTTGTCGTTCTTGGTGTACAACTGCGCGCGCACCTCGGCCGGCGGATAGGTGCCCGGATCGGCGAGGATCGCCGGGTCGACCGTGGCATTGGCCGCTGGCACCGCGTTGGCGTAGTAGATGGTGTTGCTGATGGCGCCGATCACCTCGGGAGTCATCAGGTGGTCCATCAGCGCCAGCGCCTCCTGGGGATGCGGCGCATCCTTCGGCACCACCATGGCGTCGAACCAGATCAGCGTGCCTTCACGCGGAATGCTGTAGTGCAGGCTGTAAGGTTTGCCGGCCTGTTGCGCCTGGCCAGCGGCGATCGACACGTTGCCGTTCCACGACATCGCCAGGCAGGTATCACCGTTGGCCAGGTCGGCAATGTTGCGGTCGTTATCGAAGTAGCGAATGTACGGCCGCACCTTGGCCAGGTGCGCCTCGGCGCGCTTGAGGTCGTCGAGGTTCTGCTGGTTGATGTCCAGGCCCAGGTAGCGGAAGGTCGCGGCGAACACCTCGTTGGGGTCGTTGAGGAAGCTCACCCCGCAGTCGGCGAACTTGGCCACCACGGCCGGGTCGAGCAGCATCGCCCAGCTGTCGGTCGGCGCATTGGCCAGGCGCTTGGCGATGGCCTCCTGCTGATAGCCGAAGCCGGTAGTGCCCCACACGTACAGGCCGGCGTAGCGGTTGCCCGGATCGAAGGCCGCCATGTGCGTGGTGAACTCCGGCGCCAGCCCGGCGAAGTGCGGCAGCGCGGCCTTGTCCAACGGCTGCAGGGCATCGCTGCTGATCGCCCGCTGCAGGTGCTGGCCGGCGGTCAGCACCAGGTCATAGCCGCTGCGTCCGGTGAGCAGCTTGGTCTCCACGGTTTCCAGCGAGTCGAAGTGATCGACCACCACCTTGATCCCGGTCTTCTGTTCGAAGGACGACAGGGTGTCCGGCGCCAGGTACTCGTTCCAGATGTACAGATTGACCTGCCTGGCCGGCTCCGCCGCCTGCGCCTGAGCGCAGACAGCCAGGGCCAGAGCCGCGATGGCATGCAGCTTCATGCTGGCCTCCTAGCGCTTGGGCGCCGCGTACTGCGGCATGGTGATGCAGGCGACGTTGCCGCCGCCGAGCAGGATTTCCCGCGAGTTCTCAATGCCGAGGATGCGGTGCTTGGGGAACAGCTCGGCCAGGGTGGCCTGGGCGATGCGGTCGCAAGGGTCGTTGAACAGCGGCAGGACGATGGCCGAGTTCCCGGCGTAGTAGTTGATGTAGGACGCGCAGATCTGCGTGCCGGCCTGGCGGGTGTGAGTGGCATCGTCCTGATCGAGACCCTCGGCCTCTTCCGCCGTCCACTCCAGCACGCGCGGCTGCGGCAGCTTGTGGATCTGCAGCTCGCGGCCCTGGGCATCGCGGGTGCTGCGCAGGATGTCGTAGGCCTCCTGGTAGATTTCCCACTGCGGGTCGCTGCGGTCATCGGTCCACTGCATCACCACCACACCGGGGCGGACGAAGCAGGCCAGATCGTCGATATGGCCGTCGGTTTCGTCAAACTTGCAGCCGCGCGGCAGCCAGATCACCTGTTCGGCGCCCAGGTAGTCATGCAGGCGGCGGGTCATCTCGTCCTTGCCCAGGTGGGCGTTGCGGTTGCGGTTGAGCAGGCACTGCTCGGTGGTCAGCAGGGTGCGCTGGCCATCGGTCTGGATGCCGCCCATCTCGGCGATGAAGGGCGCGCGGTAGCGGTCGTAGCCTTCGATCTCGAGGATCTTCTGGGCGATCTGGTCGTCCTTGTCCCACGGGTAGTAGAGGCCGCCGTCGAGGCCACCGTAGGCGTTGAACTCGAAGTCTACGCCGCGCACTTCGCCGGACTCGTCATTGATCAGGAAGGCCGGGCCGCTGTCGCGGAACCAGGTGTCGTTGCAGGTCATCTCCACCACCCGCACATGGGCCGGCAACTGGCGACGGGCGTTGGCGTACTGGCTGGCCGAGGCGCACACGGTGACCGGCTCGCTGCTGGCGATGGCCGAAACGATCTCGACCCAGACTTTCTGTGCCGGCTTGGCGCCGTTGCGCCACACATCAGTGCGCTCCGGCCAGCCGAGCCAGCAGCGGGCCTTGGGTTCGAATTCACCGGGCAGGCGGAAGCCGTCGGCTTTGGGCAGGGAGGTCAGGGAACGGGCCATTACTAGGTACTCGTCGGTGGCTGTTGGATGGCTCGACAGTACCCGTGGCAGAGCGGCCGCGACCAATGACCATTATCGCGGGATAGCTGAATTCAATTCACAGGTCGGCTAGCTGATCGGTTAGCCACTCGACGAACTGCGCCACTGCCGGCTTGTCCAGCCGCAGACGTTCGCACACCAGCGCGTACTGCCCGAGCGACGCCACCTGGGCGGCGAACGGGCGCACCAGGCGGCCACTGGCCAGGTCCTCGGCGCTGGTCAGGTTGTCGCCGATGGCCACGCCCTGCCCTCTTGCCGCGGCCTCCATGGTCAGCCCGGCATGACCCAGGTAGAGGTGGCGCGCCGGCTGGATATCGCCGGCGTGGGTGGTCAGCCAGGCGGTCCAGGTCTTGCCGTCCTGGTCGTCGTGCAGCAGGCAGTGACGAGCCAGATCGCGCGGGTGCTTGAGCGGCAGCTGGTTGAACAGGCCGGGGCTGCATACCGGGAAGAACTGCAGGGTCGGCAGCGGCCGCACGAAGTAGGCACTGGCGTCCTCCGGGCCGGTGCCGTAGGTGATCGCCAGGTCGATTTCGGCGCCGGGCAACGGCGCCTCCAGCGGTTGCTCGTGCAGGTGCAGGGTGATCTGCGGGTGGCGCTCGGAGAAGTCCGCCAGGCGCCCGACCAGCCACTTCTGCGCCAGCTCCACGGTCACCGCGACACGCAGCTGCGCCTGCGAGCCGGGGTCGCGCAACTCGTCGCAAGCCTCGCCGATCAGCTCGAAGGCCTGCTGCAGGCTGCGCAGCAGGCGCCGCGCCTGGGGCGTGGGCCGCACCTGGCGACCGTCGCGCTGGAACAGTGGCGTGCCGAGCTGCTCCTCGAGCTGGCGGATCTGGTGGCTGACCGCGCTGTCGGTGACGCACAGCTCGGCGGCGGCGCGGCCGAAGTGGGCGTGGCGCGCAGCGGCCTCGAAGGTGCGCAGGGCGGTGAGCGATGGCAGGCGACGCATGGCGATCCGGTTCCGGCAAAAGCCGTCATCCTTGCCCAGCGCCGCGCTCCGCGTCCAGCCCGATCAGTGCCCCTGGAAGGTCTGCCGCCAGGCGCTGGGCGACACGCCGAAGGCGCGGCCGAAGTGATGCCGCAGCGACACCGGCGAGCCGAAGCCGGCCAGCGCGGCGATGGCTTCCACGCCCTGCTCGCTGCTCTCCAGCAGGCGCTGGGTCAGGGCCAGGCGCTCGGCCAGCAGCCAGTCGCCCACCGTCATGCCGGTGAGCTGGCGGAAGTGCCGGGTGAAGGTGCGTCGGCTCATCAGCGCGCGCTCGGCCAGGCTGTCCAGGCTGTGCGGTAAGTCGAGATGGGCGCGCACCCAATCGAGCAGACCGGCCAGGCGATCATCGCGGGAGGTGGCCGGCAGCGGCTGCTCGATGAACTGCGCCTGGCCGCCCTGGCGATGCGGCGGCACCACCAGGCGCCTTGCGACCCGGTTGGCCAGCTCGGCGCCGTGCTGCTGGCGCAGCAGGTGCAGGCAGCAGTCGATGCCGGCGGCGGTGCCGGCCGAAGTCAGCAGGCCGCCGTCGTCCAGGTACAGCACATCGGCGTTCACCGTCACCCGCGGATAGCGCGCGGCAAAGTCGTTGGCCCAGGCCCAGTGGGTGGTGGCACGCAGGCCATCGAGCAGCCCCGCCTCGGCCAGCACATAGGCGCCCAGGCACAGGCCGACCAGCCGCGTGCCGCGCGCATGGGCCGTCACCAGGGCGTCCAGCAACGCCTGCGGCGGGCGCTCGTCGGGGTCGTGCCAGCTCGGCAAGATGACCGTCTGCGCCCACTGCAACGCTTCCAGCCCGTGCTCGACCTGCAGGGCGAAGCCGGCGGTGGTCGGCAGCGCACCCGGTGTGCTGGCGCACACGCGCAGCTCGTACAGCTCGGCGCCCGGGCCCAGGTCGCCGAACACCAGGCAGGGCACGGACAGGTGGAACGGCGTGATGTGGTCGAAGGCGACCACGGCGATGCGGTGGGCAGACATGGCGTTGTCCCGATCCGAAGGTTTGGCCCGATCTTAGCGCAAGCTGGCTTTAAGGCCACTCACGGCGACAGGCGCGACGGGCGAACAATCTGCCCATCGACAACCACAACGCCAAACCAGAGGAACCCGCCATGAGCCAGCAACCGAAACGCGCCCTGATCGTCATCGACGTACAGAACGAATATGTCACCGGCAACCTGCGCATCGAGTACCCGCCCATCGAGCAGTCGATGGCCAATATCGGCCGCGCCATGGACGCCGCCACCGCCGCCGGCATCCCGGTGATCGTCATCCAGCACCTGACCCCGGAAGGCGCGCCGATCTTCGCCACCGGCAGCTACAACGCCGAGCTGCACCCGCTGGTGGCGGACCGCCCGCGTGACCACTTCATCCAGAAGCAGATGGCCAGCTCCTTCGCCGGCACCGACCTGGCCGCCTACCTCAAGCAGCACCAGATCAACACCCTCAGCGTGATCGGCTACATGACCCACAACTGCGACGACTCCACCGTGCGCCAGGCCCATCACGAAGGCTGGAACGTCGAGCTGCTGCACGACGCCGCCGGCTCCCCGCCCTACAGCAACGCCATGGGCTCGGCCACCGCCGAGGAGATCCACCGGGTGTTCACCGTGGTCATGCACACCGGCTTCGCCGCCGTGCTCAGCACCGATGAATGGCTCAACGCCCTGGCCACCGGCGAAGTGCCGCAGCCGGACAACATCTACCTGTCCAACCAGCGCGCCATCGCCAATCGCTGAAAACCCAGGCAAATAAAAAGCCCGGCCTAGGCCGGGCTTTTGTGCGTAGGGCGGGTGAAACCCGCGTGACCTGCTCGCGGGTTACACCCGCCCTACCGATCAGCCGTTGATGCGCTTCACCAGTCGCGCCTGCAGCGCCTTGAGTTCCTCAGCATCACCCTGGTTGGTGGCATGGATGCCGAGCTTGTCGCCCTCGTAGCGCGGCACGATGTGCACGTGGATGTGGAACACCGTCTGCCCGGCCGGAGCGCCGTTGAACTGCGCCACCTGCACGCCGGCCGGCTCCAGCTCGTCCACCACCGCCTGGGTCAGCTTGCGCACCACGCTCATCACCTTGGCCAGGTTGGCGTCGTCGATCTCCAGGATGTTGCGCGCCGGGGCGTGCTTGGGGATCACCAGGCAATGGCCGTAGGACTGCGGGAACAGGTCGAGGAAGGCCAGCACGTCCTCGTCCTCGTACAGCTTGTAGCAAGGCGCCTCGCCGCGAATGATCTTGGCGAAGATGTTCTGCTCGTCATAGGTTCCGTGCAGGCTCATGGGGTTCTCCGTGGTCGACAAAAAGCAAAGGCGAACCATACCGGCTTCCGGCGAGTCAGGTAAGGATGTCGCCGCTGTCGGTGGCCGGCTATCCTGACCACGTCGCCAGTTCTCCGGAGTACTCATGCCAGATCTTTCCGCCTTCCCTATCACCCGCAAATGGCCCGCCACCCGGCCCGACGTCTTGCAGCTGTATTCGCTGCCCACGCCCAACGGCGTCAAGGTCTCGATCATGCTGGAGGAGACCGGCCTGGCCTACGAGCCGCACCTGGTCAGCTTCGAAACCAACGACCAGCTCAGCCCCGAATTCCTCTCGCTCAACCCGAACAACAAAATCCCCGCCATCCTCGATCCCAACGGGCCGAACGGCGAGCCGCTGGCCCTGTTCGAGTCCGGCGCCATCCTCGTCTACCTGGCGGACAAGACCGGCCAGCTCATGCCGCAGGACGCCGCCGCGCGCTACCAGTGCCTGCAGTGGCTGATGTTCCAGATGGGCGGCATCGGCCCGATGTTCGGCCAGCTCGGCTTCTTCCACAAATTCGCCGGCAAGGACTACGAGGACAAGCGCCCGCGTGACCGCTACGTGGCCGAATCGGCGCGCCTGCTCGGTGTGCTCGACCAGCACCTGCAGGGCCGCGACTGGATCATGGGCGACGCCTACAGCATCGCCGACATCGCCACCTTCCCCTGGGTGCGCAACCTGATCGGCTTCTACGAGGCCGGCGAGCTGGTGCAGTTCGAGCGCTTCGCCAACGTGCGCCGCGTGCTCGACGCCTTCCTCGCCCGCCCGGCGGTGGTGCGCGGCCTGAGCATTCCACGGCGCGGCTGAAGGCCACTGGCCACGGCTTGTCGGGTGGCCGGCCGTTGGCTAAGGTCGCCCGCAGGCCGCGCGTCCGGCCCCCCATTTCCACGGAAGGAATCAGCATGCGCCCCGCCCTCGCCCTCGCCCTCGCCCTCGCCCTGCTCCCCTGCCTGCACGCCCAGGCCGCGTCGACCGACGCCTGCGTGCCGGCACCCGATGTCGACATAGTCGACATCCACGCCCTGCAGGAGAAGGCCGCTGAGGGCGATGTGTGCGCCAGCCTTACGGTGGCGCGCTTCTCCGATAGCCAGCAGCAGTACATGAACTCGCGTTACTACTACCTGCTGGCGGCCAAGCAGGGCGACCTGAGTTCCGACCAGCGCCTGCTCGAGCTGTACCGCACCACCTCGGAGAACATCGTGCAGCAGGCGATCTACGAGGAGTGGCTGGTGGCCGCCGCCGAGCGCGGCATGGTCGAGGCGCAGCTGGAGCTGGGCAAGTACCTGCTGGCCTGGAAGGAAGATGGCCAGGACCGCATCGGTGCCATGTTCTGGTTCGAAACCGCCGCCAAGCAGGGCAACCTGCAGGCCCAGTACCTGCTCAGCGAACAGTACCGCAGCGATATGGCCGAGGAACCCATGGACATGGCCAGCGGTGACGAGACCGCCCTGCACTACGCCCATGACGACACCAAGGCCGCGGTCTGGCTGTGCAAGGCCGCCCAGGGTGGCCTGCCGCGCGCCCAGGCCGCCCTCGCCGAGGCCTACAGCTTCGGCAGCGGCGGCGCACCGCTGGACCAGGACCAGCGCCGCCTGTGGCTGGAGAAGGCCGCCGCCAACGGTGAAGCGGACGCCATCGCCCAGCTCGATGACAGCGCCGAGCCCTGGTACACCCGCGCCGAGAACTGGGGCAAGCGCCAGCTGATCACCGACGAGGCGCGCTGCCCGGACGTGGCCCTGACCGTCGAGCGCTGAACCCGGTCGGCGCGCGGCAGGTGCGCGCGGGCGTCGCTCCGGGTATCTTCTGCGGCCGAGTAATCGCAGTCAGAACGCCCGATCCATGATTCGCATCGCCCTCCTCTGCGCCGCCGTACTGTGCGCCAGCCCCGTCCTCGCCAAGGTCGAGATCGAAGCCGCCGAACAGAAGAACATCGGCCGCATCCTGATCGCCAAGATCTCCGAGGACATCGCCCCGGGCGACTACGAGGCGCTGTTCAAGGGCCTGCAGGCCCACCCCGGCAAGTTCGCCCGCAAGATCCTCCTGCTCGACAACATCGGCGGCAGCGCCGCCGAGGCCATGCGCATGGGCCGCCTGCTGCGCGAGACCGGTTTCGACACCCTGGTGCCGGCCAAGGGCGTGTGCCAGGGCAGCTGCGTCTACCTGCTGGCCGCCGGCCGCAAGAAGACCGTGCGCGGTTACGTCGGCATCCATCGCCCGCACTTCCCCGCCGGCGAATCCGCCCAGGCGCGCCTCGGCGGCATGCCCGCCAACCCGGCCGGCTACCTGCGCGACATGGGTGTGGCGCCCAGCCTGGCCGCCGACATGCAGGCCATCGAGCCGCAGCGCATGAGGGTACTCAGCGCCGACGACCTGAAACGCTACCGGTTGAACTGATACCCGCCCCGGCGTCCCAGTGCGCCCGCAGGTATTCGGTGAATACCTTGACCTTGCGTGTGTTGCGCCGGTGCGGCAGGTACAACAGGTGGATCCAGGGGCCAAAAGCACTCGGCTCGCGCCAGTACTCGGGCATCACCTCGACCAACTCACCGCGCGCCAGGTAGGGCGCAGCACTCCACTGAGGAATGAACTGCAGGCCCTGGCCGTCGAGCAGGCAGGCCAGCAGGAAGTCATAGTTGTCGCTGGCCAGGCGCGGCACCGGCTGGGCCAGACGGATACGCTGCTCGCCCTGCTGCACCCACCAGAAATGCCGGTTGAGCAGCGTGTGGCGGAAGATCAGCCAGTCGTGCTCCAGGTAGTTGTCCAGGGTCACGTCGGCCCCGCGGCGCGCCATGTACGCCGGGCTGGCACACAGCAGCAGATGATTCTCCACCAGAGGCTGGGCGATCACCCCGGGCAGGTCGGTGGGGCCGTCGCGCAGGGCCAGGTCGTAGCCGCCATCCACCAGGTCGGTATAGGTGTCGCTCAGCTCCACCTCCAGGTGCACCTGCGGGTGGTCGGCGAGAAAACGGCAGCACACCTTGGACAGAAAGGCCGGGCCGAAGGACGGCGGCGCGGTGATGCGCAGGCTGCCGCGCAGCTCGTGCTGCAGCTGCTCCACGCCCTCGCCCGCCAGCTGCAGCTGCATCAGCGCCTGGCGTGCGCCGTCCAGGTAGATGTGCCCGGCCTCGGTCAGCGCCATGCGCCGGGTGGTGCGCTCGAACAGGCGAGTGCCCAGTTCGGCCTCCAGCTGCGCCACCGCCTTGGTCAGGGCCGAGGGAGTCTTGCCCAACTGATCGGCGGCGCGGCTGAAGTTACCGTGCTCGGCGGTCGCGACGAACATGGTGAGCGCACTCAGCTTGTCCATTTATCTATTCCTGACAGGCACAGAAGTTGTGCTGGGGATGGGATTTTTCTGGAGACCCGCACTGGTTAGTCTGCGTGAAGACTAACAAAAAACAGGGCATCCCGATGAAACCCTTGCTTTCCCTGCTGCTGGCTAGCGCAGCCGCCTGTGCCTCAATGGAAACTATGGCCGCCGCCGATCTTATCCTGCACAACGCCAAGATCTACACCGCCGAACCGGGCCAGGCGCTGCAGCAGGCCATCGCCGTGGAGAACGGCAAGGTGCTCGCGGTAGGCTCCAACGCAAAGGTGCTTGCCCTCAAGCAAGCCGCCACCAAGGTGATCGACCTCGGCGGAAAGGTGCTGATGCCTGGCTTCATCGACTCCCACGCCCATGTGGTGAAGGGCGGCCTGCAGATGCGCCAGGCCAACCTGAACGGCGAGGACCTGCCGCTGGACCAACTGGAGCGCCGGCTGCGCCAGTGGCGCGACGACGGCAGCGCGAGGCGTGGCGAGTTCCTTGCGGTGGGCGGCGTGCCTACCGCCTACTGGGACCGCATCGCCGAGCTGGAGCAGCGCTTCAACGCCGGTGAATGGGCCGACACGCCGATCCTCCTGGCCGGCGGCGACTACCACACCGGCTGGGCCAACCGCGCCCTGCTGGCCAAGGCCGGCGTCGACGCGGCCAAGGTCAAATCGCTGAAGGGCGAGGAACGGGCCACCATCGGTCACCACGACAACGGCGAGCCCAACGGTTTTCTGGTCGATGCCGGGCTCTACCCGGTGCAGGCCCTGCTGCCGCTGGCCAGCGACGCCGAGCTGCTGGCCGCGCTGGAGAGCGCCCAGCGCCACTACCACGGCCTGGGCATCACCGCCTGGATGGAACCGCTGGTCAACGAGAACCCCGGCGGCGACATCCACAACGACTCGCTCGGCGTGCTGCCGGCCTACAAGGCGCTGGCCGCCCAGGGCGGCCTGAACGCCCACGTCGCCGCCCTGCTGATGGCGGACTCCAAGGCCAGCCCGGCCGACCTCGACCAGCTGGACCAGGTGCGCCAGCAGTTCCGCGGCATCGACAACCTGAGTCTGCCGGGCATCAAGGTATTCGCCGACGGCGTGGCCGAGCACCCGGCACAGAGCGCCGCGCTGCTCGATCCCTACCAGAACTCGGGCAAGACCGGCGAGCTGCTGTTCGACCCGCAGGGCTTCGCCAAGCTGGTCGACGCCGCCGACGCCCGCGGCTGGCTGGTGCACGTGCATGCCATCGGTGACCGTGCGGTGCGCGAGTCGCTCAATGCCATCGAGTTCGCCCGCCAGCAGCGCAGCAGCGGCATCCCCCATTCGATCACCCACCTGCAGCTGGTCAACCCACGCGAGTTCGCTCGCTTCAAGCCGCTCGACGCGATCGCCTCCATGCAGCTGTATTGGGCCGCCGCCGACGAGATGAGCGTCGACCTGGTCCAGCCCTATGTCAGCGCCATGGCTTACCAGTTCATGTACCCGGCGCGCTCGCTACTGAAGAACGGCGCCACCATCGCCGGCGCCAGCGACTGGCCGATCACCACCGCTGATCCGTGGAAGGCCATCTACCAGGCGGTCAGCCGCCAGGGGCCGAAGGGCGTTCTCAACCAGGCCGAGGCCATCGACCGCGAGACCATGTTCCAGGCCTACACACTCAACGCCGCCCGCGCCCTGCTGCTGGACCAGCAGATCGGCTCGCTCAAGCCCGGCAAGCAGGCTGACCTGATCGTGCTGGACCGCGACGTGTTCCAGGTCGCCCCCGAGGCCCTGCGCGATACCCAGGTGCTGGCCACCTACTTCGCCGGCCGCGAAGTCTTCTCCCACTAACCCACCCGCCTCGCCCGATGCGCTCAACACGCGCCACGGCGAAGCCATGCCCGCAGTACGCCGTAGGAAATCGCTCGTGAAACTTCATACCTTCGTCACCGACACCCAGAATCCGCAACAGCGCGGCCGCCAGATCGGTGAACGCTGGGCGCCGCAGATCCAGCAGACCTGCGCGCTCTATCTCGACTTCTTCGACCAGGTCGACATCGACCCGCAACGGGTGCGCACCATCGGCGAGGCCAGCCTGGACTCGCTGCAGACCTGGAGCCCTCATCTCGCCCAGGAGCTGGTGGCTACCGCCGAAGGCGCCGGTCTGCCGCTGTGGCAGCTGGCGGCGCTCAACGCCCGCACCGAGATCCTCGCCACCATGCCGGCCGATGCCGAAGGCGAGTGCTCGACCTGCGTGTTCGCCCCCGCCGGTGCCGAGGCGCCGCGCACCGTGCAGACCTGGGACTGGCACGACAGCCTGGTACCGCAAGGCATGCTTCTGCAGCTGACCGGCAGCACCGGCCTTACCGCCAAGCTGTTCACCGAGTTCGGCATGCTCGGCAAGATCGGCGTGAACAGCGCCGGCCTCGGCGTGCACTTCAACATCCTCCATCACGCCAGCGACAACGCCAGTGCCGGCGTGCCGGTGCATGCCATCGCCCGGCGCCTGATCGAGGAGGCCCGCAGCGTCGACGAGGCCATCGAGCTGGCCCGCTCGGCACGGGTCAGCGCCTCCACCGTGCTCACCGTGTTCCACCGCGACGACAAAAACCCGCGCGCCGCCAGCATCGAGATGTCACCACAGGCCACCGCCGTGGTGCTGCCCAACGCCGAAGGCTGGATCACCCACACCAACCACTTCCTGGCCCCCGAGCTGATACCCGGTGAGCGCACGGCGGACGTGTCCACCACCTACCTGCGCCTGGACCACGTCAACGCCCAGCGCAGCGCCATGAGCGCCGGCGACCTGAACGAGCGGGCCCGCGCCATGTGCGGCGCAGCAGGCGAGCAGGCGCCGATCTGCTTCCACCCGGATCTGTCCCTGGCACCCAAAGAGCGCTGGGAAACCCTGCTGACCATCGGCATCGACACCCTCGCCGGCGATCTGCTGTACCGCGCCGGCAACCCCATGCAGCTGGCCGAGCAGGGCCATCTGCGCTTCTGACCCGACAGCGCCGGCCGCCGCGGCCGGCACCCCTTCACTCCAACAACAAGATGGGTACGTCACATGAATAGCCACACAGCGGGCCGGCAGTCCGCCCTGCGCACCTTCTTCGTCTCCGGCATGGGCACCGCGCTGGAGTTCTACGACTTCGTCATCTATGGCGTCGCCGCGGCCCTGGTGTTCCCCCAGGTGTTCTTCCCCGAGCTGGACAAGCTCACCGCCACCCTGGTGGCCTTCGCTGCCTTCGGCGCCGGCTTCTTCGCCCGCCCGCTGGGCGGCGTGGTGTTCGGCCACATCGGTGACAAGGTCGGCCGGCAGAAGGCGCTGGTGGTCACCCTGCTGCTGATGGGCCTGAGCACCCTGCTGATCGGCTGCCTGCCGACCCACGCCAGCATCGGCGTGGCCGCGCCCGTGCTGCTGGTGCTGCTGCGCCTGGTGCAAGGCTTCGCCGCCGGCGGTGAGTGGGGCGGCGCCGCGCTGTTCGGTATCGAGTCGGCGCCACCCGGCAAGCGCGGCCTGTGGGGTAGCTTCACCAGCATGGGCATCGGCATCGGCGGCATCCTCGGCTCGCTGGTGTTCGCCATGGTCAGCCTGGCCTACGACGACAACCTGGCCGACTTCGCCTGGCGCATTCCCTTCTGGCTCGGCGGCGTGCTGGTGCTGATCGGCCTCTACGTGCGCCTGCAGAAGTCCACCCAGCAGCCGCTGCAACCGCGCGAACAGGTGCGCGTGCCGATCCTCGCCGCCCTGCGCTCGCGTCCGCGAGAGATGCTGCTGTGCTCCGGCATCGCCTTCGGCTACGTGACCATCGCCTACATCGGCAGCACCTTCTTCCTCGCCTACGCCACCCAGATCGGCTATGGCAGCACCGAGGCGCTGCTGTTCGACATCAGCCTGTCGGCGGCCATCATCGTCAGCGCGCCGCTGTTCGCCGCCCTCTCCGACCAGATAGGCCGGCGCACCGTGATGATCCTCGGCGCCGCCATCATGGCCCTGGGCTTCTTCCTGTTCTTCCCGATGGTCGGCCTGCACAGCCTGTTCGCCTCGTTCGCCGCCTACATCATGGTCGGCGCCTTCATGGGTGCCACCCAGGGACCGATCCCGGCCTTCCTGGCCGAGCAGTTCCCCCGCTCCATGCGCTACTCAGGCATGTCCGCCGCCTACCAGATAGGCGCGGCCCTGGGCGGCGGCACCGCCTCCAGCGCGGCCACCGCCATCCTCATCGCCGGCGACAACAACCCCTTCGGCGTAGCGCTGTACGGCGCCGCGGCCCTGGCCATCGTCGCCCTCTGTTCCTGGCTGCTGCGCGAGACCGCGCACCTCGATCTGGCCGAGATCGACGCCCCGCGCTGGGCCGCCACGCCCTGCCCGCAGCCCTGAGGCGCCGCGCCTTTCCCGCTGCGCTGCGGCGCGGCGGGCCCTCATCACAACAACAAGAGAAACCCACCATGAAGCGTCACCTCAGCCTCGCCCTGGCCGCCGCTCTGCTGGCTCCCGCCGTACAGGCCATCGAACTCACCCGGGACCTCGGTCTGGAACTCAACGCCGGGATCTACAGCGACTACCGCACCCGCGGCATCTCGCAGACGCAGAACGACCCGGCCCTGCAGGGCTCCGCCACCCTGCTGCACGGCAGCGGCCTGTATGCCGGGGTGTGGGGCTCCAACGTCGACTTCGGCCACGGCAGCAGCACCCGCCAGGAGCAGGACTACTACGCCGGCTATTACTGGCAGATCGACGACGACATCGCCCTCGACCTGTCCTACATCGAGTACGTCTACCCACGGCAGAGCGAGTTCAACTACGGCGAGTACCAGGTCGAACTCAGCGCCTACGGCGCCTTCCTCGGCGGCAAGTATTCCAACGACATGGCCGGCGACCAGAGCTACCTGTACAGCTACCTCGGCTACCGCGCCACGCTGCCTTGGGAACTGGGCCTGGAGCTGCGCTACGGCCAGGCGGACTACAAGGACCCGGTGTTCCTCTCCGCCAGCGGCGACGACCGCGACAGTTACCAGGAATGGGAGTCCAAGCTGAGCCGATCGCTGCTGGGGCTGGACTGGTCACTGAGCTACGTGGACACCGACCTTTCCGAGGCCGAATGCGCCGGTTACTACGGCTTCGAAGATGTCTGTTCGGCTACGGTGGTTGCGGGTGTGAGCAAGACCTTCTGAGGCTACCCGGGCGCCCTGGTGGAGCCTGAGGTTGGCCCGCCGGGGGCGGTTGCGTACCATGTCGCCCTCGCATTGATCACGGCCGGGCAACCCGGCCGCCATCGCCCTGGAAGCTCATGAAAATCGCCCGCTTGCGCGCCGACATCCTGGCCGGCCTCACCTCGTCCTTCGCCCTGGTGCCCGAGTGCATCGCCTTCGCCCTGGTGGCCCAGCTCAACCCGCTGATGGGCCTGTACGGCGCCTTCATCATCTGCACCATCACCGCCCTGTTCGGCGGCCGGCCGGGGATGATTTCCGGCGCGGCCGGCTCGATGGCGGTGGTGATAGTCGCCCTGGTGGTGCAGCACGGCGTGCAGTACCTGCTGGCCACCGTGCTGCTCGGCGGCCTGCTGATGATCCTGTTCGGCGTGCTGCGCATGGGCAAGCTGGTGCGCATGGTGCCGTACCCGGTGATGCTCGGCTTCGTCAACGGCCTGGCCATCGTCATCGCCCTGTCGCAACTGGAGCACTTCCATGAGGGCGAAGGCTGGCTCAAGGGCGCGGCGCTGTACTGGATGCTCGGCCTGGTCGCGCTGACCATGGCCATCGTCTACCTGCTGCCCAAGCTGACCCGCGCGGTGCCGCCGGCGCTGGTCGCCATCCTCGGTGTCGGCCTGCTGGTTTATCTGCTCGGCCTGCCCACGCGCACCCTCGGCGACATGGCGCACATCGCCGGCGGCCTGCCACAGTTCGCCCTGCCGGACATCCCCTGGAACCTGGAGACCCTGCGCATCATCGCGCCCTACGCGATCCTGATGTCCCTGGTCGGCCTGCTGGAAACCCTGCTCACGCTCAACCTCACCGACGAGATCACCCAGAGCCGCGGCCACACCAACCGCGAGTGCGTGGCCCTGGGCGCGGCCAACATCGTTTCCGGTGCGTTCGGCGGCATGGGCGGTTGCGCGATGATCGGCCAGACCGTGATCAACCTCAGCTCCGGCGGCCGAGGCCGGCTGTCCGGCGTGGTCAGCGGAGTGATGATCCTGCTGTTTATCCTGTTCCTCTCGCCGCTGATCGAGCTGATCCCGCTGGCCGCGCTGGTCGGGGTGATGTTCGTGGTGTCGCAGCAGACCTTCGCTTGGGGCTCGCTGCGCGTGCTCGGCAAGGTGCCGCTGAACGACGTGCTGGTGATCGGCGCCGTGACCGTGATCACCGTGTTCACCGACCTGGCCACCGCCGTGCTCTGCGGCATCGTCATCGCCGCGCTGAACTTCGCCTGGCACCACGCCCGCGAACTGTATGTGGACAGCGACGCGCAGCCCGACGGCAGCAAGCTCTACCGCGCCCACGGCACGCTGTTCTTCGCCAGCACCACGCCCTTCCTCAACCTGTTCGACGTGGCGCAGGACCCGGACCAGGTGACGCTGGACTGCCGCCACCTGAGCTTCGTCGACTACTCCGCCATCGCCGCGCTGAAAACTCTGCGCGAGCGCTACACCAAGGCCGGCAAGCACCTGCGCGTGGTGCACCTGTCCGAGCGCTGCAAGCAACTGCTCAAGCGCGCCGGCGCCGCTGACTGAGTCCGCTGGCGCAAGCTAGCCCTTGGTGGGCGGCTTCTTGGCACCGGCCCTCGACGACCAGTGGGCCTTCTTGTGATCGAGCGGGATGCCCGTGGTGCCGATGGCAACCTGGGTGATCTCGCCACCCGTGGTCAGGAATGCCTCGACCTGTGCATCGAGTGCAGCCCGCAGATGATCGTTGACGGGGTCGTTCATGGCGGAGCTCCTTGCGCGGATGAGCACCCACTATACAAACTTCTACCGCCTTGCCGGCCTAAAGCGACCGGCTGTCCCTAATTACCTTCCGATTCCAGATAGAACTGGTCAATCAGTCCAAAGCCTGTATGCTGCGTTCACTGCCTGTCCTGTTTAGCGGCACCGTCTTGATGTTCTGTCTCTGATTCCCATCTCCTCGGCTCACCCTCTTCACTTTGCATTCAGTCGACCAGAACCCTCTTCTGGTTGATCCCTTACCCTTGGAGATTTACATCATGGCAAACCGTGAAACCGGCATCGTCAAATGGTTCAACGCCGAAAAAGGCTTTGGCTTCATCACCCCCGAATCCGGCGCGGACCTCTTCGTCCACTACCGCCAGATCGAAGGCAACGGCTTCAAGTCGCTCGATGAAGGCCAGCAAGTTTCCTTCGTCGCAGCCAAAGGCCAGAAAGGCCCACAAGCCGAACAGGTCCAAGCCATCTAAGGCTTGCCTTCGAAAGAGCCCCGCCCATGCGGGGCTTTTTTTATGGGCAACCACTACCCGAGCGAGAGTGATGCCATGCGTGCAGTCCTGCTATTCGTCCTGTTGCTGAGCGCTCCAGCCATGGCCTGGGACGGTCATGATCAGCAGAGCAAGACCAACGTCGACATCGACCGCGGGGCGATGATCAAGAGCGGCGAGACCATCAGGTTCTACGACTACGCCGCAGGGGAATACCGCAAGGCCCGCATCATCGCGGTGAGCTTCCGTGAGGGCCTAATGGATATCGAGGTCCACGACGAGACCTCCGGCCAGCCACGCACTCTGGTCATGCAGCGCTGACCTTGCGCGGCCGCATCCTTGCGGCACTCTGCAGCCAGTGAGGGGCTAGCGCCTTACACCCAGCCGTCATTGCGCTTGCGCCGCACACGCAGCACGGTCGGCAGCAGCAGCCCGGCCAGCAGGCCGGCGCCGGCGATGCTGCCGCCATAGACCATGTAGCGCATCAGCACCTGCTTGTTCTCGCCACCCAGCTGCGCCTGGGCCTCGCGCAGTTCCGCCTGGGCCTGGTTCAACTGGCTGTCCAGGTCGCTGCGGGTGGCCTGCAGTTCATCGATCAGCGCCTTGCGCGAATCCAGCGTCTCCTGCATGCCCTGCACGCGGGTTTTCCAGGTGTCGTCGATGCCCTTCAGCTCGGCGCTCAGGTCGGCCACCTTCTGCTCCAGCTGCGGCAGGCGCTCGGCCTGGCCGGGCACGCTCTGCAGGTCGCGGGTGGGAATCCACACGCTGTCGCCGTTATCGCTGCGCACCTGGCTGTAGTCGCCCTGGCTGCGCAGCAGTTCGACCTTCTGCCCGGAGACGAGCGAGCCGACGATGCGGTAGCCATCGGTGGGGCCGCTGCGCACGTAGGTGCTCAGGCTGTCGCTGACCCAGCGCGAATTCTGTGCGCCCTCCTCGGCCTGCGCGCCGGCGGCGTACAATGTGCCCAGCAAACAGCTGCCGAGCACGCGGGGTTGGAAGAAAGAGGCAATCAGGGAACGCAGACGGGACAAGAGCATGGGCAATCTTCACCAGACAGGGGAACGGAGCCCGCAAGCGGGCACGACCACGTCGACCACCCGCAAAGGCGCAAACGGACCGACGGGTGACAGACCGCGTGAGTCCACCCGAGTTCGCCAACCCCCGGTCGGTTCGGACGAGCTGCCACCGCGCCGAACAGGCGCCCGACGCTCCTGCGCCCATGCCGGCAGGAGCGCCAACGCGCCGTGCAGCCGCCCCGCTCCTCAGCGCAGGGTGTAGCCCTTGTCCACCACCCAGTCCTGGCCATACACGCCACGCGCCCCGTGGGACAGCTGGAACAGCACCACCTCGGCCACCGCCTCGGAACTGAGGAACTCGCCGTCCACCAGCCGCGCGTTCACCTCGCTGGCCACGCCGGCCAGCGCCTCGTCCGGCAGGCCCAGGCTGTTCCAGATCGGCGTGGCGGTCGGCCCCGGCGACACCAGGTTCAGGCGCAGGCCCTCGCCCGCATGCTCCAGCGCCAGGCTGCGCACCAGGGCGGACAGCGCCGCCTTGCTGGCGATGTACGCACCCAAACCGACAAAGCCCAGGTGGCGCAGGAAGGTGCTGATGAACACCACCGACGCCGGCCGGGCCAGCTGCGCCTTCAGCGCATAGAAGGTATTCACCGCGCCGGCACCGTTGACCCGCCACTGCTCGTCGAACGCCTGCAGATCACTGCCCGGCGCTAGCTTGGCGATGCCCGCGTTGGGCACCAGGTAATCCACCGTACCCAGCTCGGCAGCCCGCTCGGCCAGGGCCTTTAGCGACGCCTCGCGGGTCACGTCACCCTCGCACCAGAACAGCCGCTCGGGATACTGCGCCTGCAATGGCGCCAGCCCACCCAGGCTGCGCGACATCGCCAGCACCCGCGCGCCGCGTTGCAGCAACTGCTCACACACGGCCAGGCCGATACCGGAACTGGCGCCGGTCACCACCGCCAGGCGTTGCTCGAATTGATTGTTCATGACGACCTCGAAACAGGAAAAGAAAGAGCGCGCCCCGGACCAGGCCCGGAGCGGCAACACAGGGATCAATGGGGATAGAGCCGGCCCTGGCGCAGGTCCACGCGCTGGCCACGCTCGAAGCGCTGATGCGGCGAGCGAATCCAGCGCTCCTCGCCCGCCTCGTCACGCACGATGTAGGCGGTACCGCTCTGGCCGCTGGCACGCTGCACCTGCGCCCCACCCCAGCCACCCACCGCCGCACCGACCACGGCTCCGACCGGACCACCGGCCGCAGCCCCCACCATCAACCCGGTCAGCCCACCGAAACCGGTGCCGACCGAATTCTCTTCCTGTTCCGCCACCACCTCGGCGGCCTGAACGGATTGCACGGCCAGCAGGCCGACACTGAAAGCAAGCAAGGCAAAGCGAGTCATCTGAGTTCTCCGTTATGTAGGCGTTGCGCCTGGAGCTACTCAGCTTTCGTGCCAGATATTTTTCTCTTTTATTTCAGATAGTTGAGAAATTAAGAAGTCACTGCGACAACAGCGAGACGCTGTCGATAGGACATGAGCGAAGGTCGAAATGACAGCGAAGCGGCAGCGACGAGAAGCTGCCCGAGAAAGAAATTCACGCACTGACCGAAAGGACAACTTGCGTGACGTGGATCACGCGACTAGCTTCGAGAATGACTAATGGCGATGCGCCATTGCATCACCGAACAAGGATGTTGGCTTGAAGTGACCAAGCCGCTCAATGCAATAAGGAGTGTTGCTATGCGCCTTGCTTACAACAACCTTTCGATATTCCCCCTTCCCCATAACCAACATCGAATCAGGTGATGGCGTTTATTCGCCAAAAATTTCTCTGCCAACATGGAATAAAAAATGAAGATTACTATTAAGAACTGCAACAATATTGACCATGGAATAATTGAAATAAAATCTAACACGCTCAACATAAAACACGGAATCAATGGAACAGGAAAGAGCACGATAGCCAAAGCACTAATTTCCGCCACAGAAGAAAGCACTCACAACATCTCAGAACTAAAACCATTTAAACATGCCCTTAATAGCGACATTAAATCAGAAATAAATCAAAGCGAACCGATAGAAAAGATAAAGATCTTTGACGAAAGATACATTAATGACTTCGTATTCCAAGCTGACGAGCTACTTAAGGGAAGCTTCGATATTTTAATCAGAGGTGAAGATTACGAAAAAGGGATGCAAGACATTGAAGAGCTAACTAAGACGATGCATGAAATACTCGCCCAAGATAAGGACCTGGAAAGCCTAATTGCAGACTTTAATGAGATAAGTAACAGTTTCGGAAAAACGACAAAGCAGGGATTTCATGGCTCCAGCAACGTTGCCAAAGCTCTTAAATCTGGAAACAAAGTTGAAACCATCCCAAACGAGCTTAAGGAATACAGCACCTACATTCAGCACGAACAAAACTATAAATGGCTGAAATGGCAGCAAAACGGAACTGAGTACATAGAAATATCTTCCGACTGCCCATTTTGCACTCACGACATAGAAACCAAGAAAGAAAAAATCCTAAAAGTCAGCGAAATATATGAGCCTAAATCTATCGAGAACCTGAACAAAATCGTCGCAACATTTCAGAGACTAAACAAATATTTTTCAGATCAAACAAAAGAGCAGATAGAGAAGTTCCTAAAAAACATCTCGGGCTACACCGACGATCAGGCAAATTACCTAAGGGAGGTAAAGGAACAAATAGAAAGGCTGAACACAAAGTTCATGCAAGCTCAGAAACTAGGATTTATATCTTTAAAGGACGTAGACAAAGTACTTGAAGAATTAAAAAATTACAGAATTGACCTATCTCTTTTCACACACCTGAACTCCAGCGAAACCAATAACAAAGCTGAAATTGTAAACAACGCAATTGACCAGCTCATCAATAAAGCAGGCGAACTTCAAGGCAGCATAAGAAAGCAGAAAATACTTATAGAGCGGCTAGTAAAGCAGCACAAAATTGAAATAAATTCATTTTTGAAAAACGCAGGATACCAATACAGCGTAGATCTTATCGAAGATGAAAGATCCGACCTAAAATTAAAATTAATCCACAACGACAACCAGGGAGAAATTCAAAACGTTAGGACACATCTGAGCTATGGAGAGCGAAATGCCTTTTCTCTGGTCCTATTCATGTACGACGCATTAAAAAGCAAACCTAGCCTAATCATTCTCGACGACCCTATCTCATCATTCGACAAGAACAAGAAGTACGCAATAATCGAGATGCTTTTTAGACGCGCAAATTCTTTTAGAGGAAAAACTGTATTACTACTAACCCACGACTTCGACCCTATCGTCGACATGGTCCTCCATCATAGTGATCGTTTCGAAAAACCATATGCCACCTTTTTGGAAAACAACCAAGGCGCACTCGTTGAAAAAGAAATCACTAGGGAAGACATTAAAACCTTCCTTGAAATAAACACAGAGAACCTAAATCTCCACACCCATGAAATCAATAGACTGGTCTACCTTCGCCGACACCATGAAATAACAAATCAAAAAGACTTTACATTTGACGTCATATCCAACCTCTTTCACAAACGGGAAGTCCTCACAAGAGTTGAGAATCAACAAACAATAAATATGACCACAGAAGAAATACAAGCAGGCATAGAAAGCATAAAAAGAAACATACCCACTTTCGACTACCAAACTCTGCTCAACGAAACAAAAGATAACAACAAAATAAAAGACATATATAATCGCTCATTAAATAACTACGAAAAGCTGCATATTTACCGAATCGCCTTCGACGATAAGAATGACAACATTGAGTCCGACGTCATTAGAAAATTCATCAACGAGGCATTTCACATCGAAAACAATTACATTTATCAACTCAACCCAAACTCTTACCAACTCGTCCCTCAATATGTGATTGATGAGTGCGACAGATATATGGCAATGCTGTAATTCCCGCACTTGGCTTGCAGACAGCGCACCGCCCCCTTCAGGAGGCCGAACGGAATCGTTGTGTAAGGGGTTGAGCGGCATGGATGCCGCGAGAGCCGCGATGGGCCAGGGATGGCCCTTCGCGGCGGGCCCCTGGAGCAATGATGGAGTGAGGGAAGTCGAGCGCAGCGAGACCCGTATGGCGGGGGCAAGACCTTTTGGTTCCTTTTGGGGCGACTGCCAAAAGGGACTCGCCGTGAGAGGCGAAACCTGTAGTTTCAGCCGAGGAAAGCGCTGAGTCATAAATGAGAAGCTAAAAGCCCCTCTCCCTAACCCTCTCCCGTAAACGGTAGAGGGGAGTTACAGTGCCGCCCAACTCCGCACAGCCCTGAGCAAGAACGATGAGCAACGACCCCCTCCACGGCCTCCCCCTGAAAGCCATCGTCCAAGCCCTGGTCGACAAACACGGCTGGGAGCGCCTCGGCCAGCTCATCGCCATCCGCTGCTTCACCCACGACCCCAGCGTCGACTCCAGCCTCAAGTTCCTGCGCAAAACGCCCTGGGCGCGGGAGAAGGTCGAAGCGCTGTATATCAAGGACATCGCCGACAAGCGCTGAGCCGCGCCACGGCGACCATCCGGCGGGCAACCGAAGCAGCGGCCGCGAGGCGCTGTCACAACGGGACCAGCAACCCTTCGGGGAGGTCCCATGCCACCGCCCGCTCATGTTCGCCACCAGCGCCTGGACCTGGACGGCATCGAGGTGTTCTACCGCGAAGCCGGCCCGCAGGATGCGCCGGTGCTGCTCCTGCCCCACGGCTATCCCTGCTCCTCCTACGAGTTCCGCAACCTGCTGCCGCTGCTGGCCGACCGCTGGCGGCTGGTGGCCCCGGACTTTCCCGGCTGCGGCTATTCGGGCACGCCCTTCGAGTTCAGCTACGACTTCGACGGCTACGCCGACTTCCTCGCGCGCTTCGCCAACCGCCTGGGCATCGAGCGCTTCGCCCTGTACCTGCACGACTTCGGCTCGCAGATCGGCCTGCGCCTGGCGATCAGCCGGCCGCAGCGCATCACCGCGCTGATCGTGCAGAACGGCGATATCTACGAGGACCAGCTGGGGCCGAAGTACGCCGCGCTCAAGCAGTTCTTCAGCAACCCCAGCGACGAGACGCAGCGCGCGCTGGCCGAGTCGGTGAGCCTGGAGGGCTTTCGCGACGAGTTCCTCAACGACGTGGAGCCGCATGTGGCGGCGCGCATCCCGCCGGACCTGTGGCAGCTGCACTGGGCGCTGATGACGCCGCGCCGCCAGCAGATCGCCCTGCGGCTGATCACCGGGCTGAGGGAGAACCTGGCCTGGTTCCCGCACTACCAGGTGTACCTGCGCCAGCACCAGCCACCGACGCTAATCCTCTGGGGCCCGCGCGACGGCTTCATGCCAGCGGGCGCGGCGCGCGCCTACCTGCGTGACCTGCCGGACGCCGAGCTGCACCTGTTCGAGGACGGCGGCCACTGGCTGCTGGAAACGCACCTAGAGGAAGTGGCGGCGCTGATGCGCGACTTTCTCGAACGCACCCTGGGCGGCGCGCGGCTGGAGTGAAGCCGTCCCGTCGCCCTGCGGCGCTTCGCCCGGTTTGCCGACGCGGGCTAGCGCGGACGGCGCCAGCGCCGGACAAGGCGGGCAGCAGTCAGGGCTGCAGATAGCGCTGCTTGATGCGCGCCTGGGTGCCATCGGCGAGTTGCTTGCGCAGCACCTCGGCATACATCTGCACGAACTCGGGCTGCACGCTCTTCTTGCTGAAGGCCACTTCCACGCCTTCGCTGGACACCACCACCGGCGTGGGCCGGATCAGCTCGCTCAGGCCCAGTTCCTCGATCTCCTGCTGGCCGGAGAGTTCGTCGGCGATCACTCCGTCGATGCGCCCCTTGGCGGCCATGCGCCACAGGTTGAGGCGGTTGGAGCTGAACTTCATGCGCTCGTGGAAGGCCGGTGTCTGCAACAGCTCCAGGTAGCTCGGCCCGTAGGACACCTCCATCTGCGCGCCCAGGCGGAAGGTGGTGTCGCGCAGTTGCAGCAGCTCGCTCACCGGCCAGCGGGCGGCGGCATCGCGGCGCATGAACAGGATGTTGCGCGAGGCCTCCTCGACCACGCCGGAGAAGTGCGCATACACCTCGCGCTCGGGCTTGCGGAAGGCGCCGGGCAGTATGTCGAGGCGGCCCTGCTCCAGCTCGCGCAGGGCCCTGGCCCAGGGCAGACGCACCAGACGCGCCTCGCAGCCCATGCCGTGCAACACGGAGCGCACGCCGTCGACGGTGGCGCCGACCACCTCGCCATCCGCTAGCTGCATGCTGAAGGGCGGGTCGTCGTCCCAGCGCAGGGTCACCTGGCAGGCGGCGCTCGCCAGGCTCGGCACGAACAGGGCCGCAGCCAGCAGGAGCCGGCGGCAGTGCAGCATGGCAAGGAGGGAGAAAGGCATCAGGCGCTCGCGGGACAGCTCGGAACCGGTAGCCTTGACTCTAGAGAATGCCCCGGCACCGGTAAAGCACGGCGCCGCTTGGGCGCGGATCGGCCCGAGTGATGGCCATCGGATAAGCGGCCCGGCCGCCTGCACAAATCTTCTAAACCTCGGCAGGCGGACGCGCTAAGGTCACGACAGGCCGAGCGCCGCTTTTCGGAGAGCCCCGTGGACACACGCAACTGGATCGACCTCGCTCAGGATGCCGACACCGGCATCGAGTCGATCCGTGCCCATTTCGAGGGCCACGCCTACGACCCGCACTGGCACGACAGCTACCTGGTGGGCGTTACCGAGCAGGGCGTGCAGCAGTTCAACTGCCGCCGCGAGAAGCACCTGAGCACGCCGGGCAAGGTGATCCTGCTGGAGCCGGGCGAGATCCACGACGGTCACGCGCCGACCGCGGAAGGCTTCACCTATTCGATGCTGTACATTGACCCGCAGTGGCTGGAGCGCGAGCTGCACGCGCTGTTCGAGCATGCGCCGGCGGACAGCACGCCGAGCTTCGCCAATATCCTCAACAACGACGCCCCGATGGCCGGCGCCATCTTCCGCGCCTTCCACACGCTGCACGAGGGCGACCTGCGCATCGTGCGGCAGACCACCATCGACGACCTGCTGGGCAGCATGACCAGCCGCCTGCAGTGGCGCAAACGGGAGAACCCCGACCCGCGCCTGCCCCTGGTGGCGCAGCGCGCCCGCGACTACCTGCACGCCAACTTCGACCGGGACATCGGCCTGGACGACACGGCGGCGGCCTGCGGGGTGGATCGCTTCCGCCTCAGCCGCGCCTTCAAGAGCGCCTTCGGCATCGCCCCGCACGCCTACCTGATCCAGTTGCGCCTGGCCAAGGCGCGCCAGCGGCTGGCCCGTGGCGACACGCCGGCCGATGTGGCCAGCGCTCTGGGTTTCGCCGACCAGAGCCATCTGGGCCGCTGGTTCCGCCGTGCCTACCGGCTCACTCCCGCCGACTACCGGCGCCGCTGCACAAAGCTTCCAGACTGATCGGCCGCCACGCCGCAGCATGAGCCTCCATCACCAAGGAGAGCCCATGCCATGCGTTATTTCCTCGCTCCGCGCGACAGCGGGAGGGACTGAGCCATGCAGTCCCTGCTGCCCTTCCTGCTGTTCGCCTTCGCTTCCACCATCACGCCGGGGCCGACCAATATCCTGGCGCTCAGCCACGGCGCGCGCTTCGGCGTGCGCGCCACCCTGCCGCTGGTGCTCGGCGCCTGCCTGGCGGCAGCGCTGATCGTGCTGCTGGTGGGTTTGGGCCTGGGCGAGGCGCTGCTGCGCTACCCGCGCGTGCAGCTGGCGATGAGCTGGCTCGGCGCGCTGTGGCTGAGCTGGCTGGCCTGGCAGCTGTGGCGCAGCGCGGCCGCGCCGCTGAACGCCACGGACGCGCGCGAACTCGGCCCGCTGGGCGCGGCGGCCCTGCAACTGGTGAATCCGAAGGTGTGGATGATGGCGGTCGCGGTGGTCAGCGTGTTCGCCGCCGGCAGCGCGGACAAGGCCCTGCGCGTGCTGCAGCTGTCGCTGATCTTCCTGCTGCTGGCCGTGCCGAGCATGACCGCCTGGGCCCTGCTCGGCGCCGGCAGCGCCCGCCTGCTGCAGTCGCCGCAGCGGATGAAGCGCTTCAACCAGATGTTGGCGCTGTTGCTGTTCGCCTCGACCTGGCTGGCGTTGCTGGTTTAGGGCTTGAAGGTCTTTACCGCTTCCAGCCAGGCCGGATCGAGGCGCTTCTGCTCCAGGTCCAGGCCGCGCTGCTCCATCAGTTCGCGGTGTGCGTCGATCTCGCGGACCATGTGGCTGAGGTCGGCGCTGTTGCCAACGAAGAGAGAGGCAAAGCGCTCTATAACAAGGTCATCCGTACTGATAGGCTACAGGCACTCATCAGCCATGCGAGAAGGAAATTTGCATGCACATTCGTTATCTGCACGCGCTACTACTCCCCCTTTACCTGTCAGGGTGCGATGGCATGCTGGGCGGCCAGCAATATCCCGATTGGGCCCTGGTCAACAAGCAGGAAATCCACTCGGCGATAGCGGACAGCTTCGAGGACGAGCATCCCTATCCCGCGGAACTGGATAACGACTACTCAGCGCGAGTAGCAGAGCAAGAGCGCCTCAGCCAGCAAATCTCCGATCTGAAAAGCAATGCCACTCAGCGCTGTCTCAGTATGAAGCCTGCGCCTGCGGCGGCGGACACCCCGCCCCGCTATCCAAACCCACCACAACCGTTGCAACGCGAGTATGTAATTCGCCAGGCGGGCTCAACCGCGGAACTGCAGAGCTGCCTGCAGAACATCGAGAACGATCAACTGATTCGCGATCTACGAGCCCAGACAAAAGCCTTCCAGGAGCTACAACAGCGGCGCCGCGAACACGACGTGGCAGTACGCAAACTACTGGACGAGCAGATCACTGCGGCAATTGCCACTTATGCCACGGCCAACGGCTTCAGTCTGGTCATCTCCAACGAGTCCAGCATTGTCTACAACCAGAACCAACGGGTGCTGGACGTAACAGCAGCTGTAATTGCCCAGCTGAAAAACCCGCCTCCTAAGCAGTAACGAGGAGCCTTCTGTACGGAGCCTGCTCCTTGGCTCCGTGCAGCTTCAGACGAAGCGCTTCACCGCCTCCAGCCATTCGCCTTGCAGGCGGCTCTGCTCGGGGTCCAGGCCCTGAGCCTGCATGGCCTCACGGTGCGCGTCGATCTCGCGGACCATGTGGCTGAGGTCGGCGCTGTTGCCGTCCAGCTGGTGCATCTGGGTCACGCCCAGGTGGTAGAAGCGCAGCAGCTGCATGGCGTTGGCGTCGCCCGCGGCCACGCCGGCCTTGACGTGGTGCATGACGTTGGTGACGCGCATCAGGCTGCGCTTGAGCCCCCAGCCGTAGGCGGCCGCCGCCATGAACGGCCTATGCCACAGCTGCTGGCGCACCACGGCCACGGTCAGCGCCATGCCGGTGAGCACGCCGAGCAGGTTCCATTTGAAGTTGTCGCCGGGCGGGCCGCCGAACAGCTGGGTGCTGGCGGTGGCGCAGAGCATGGCCAGCACCAGGAAGATGGCGATCACCACGAAGGTGCTGCGGCGGGTCTGCTGGCGGTAGAGCTCGGGGCTCATGGGCTGGAGTTCGAACATGGCTGATCCGGGTGGATGCGAGGGGGCGCCAACATGCCCGATCCCTTGCGTGCCGTCGAGCCCCTGGATGATGACAAGCCTTGTCGGCCTTTCAGAGCACTTCTATGCGGTCCCGGCCATTGGCCTTGGCCCGGTACAACGCACGGTCGGCGCGGTCGAGCATGCTCTGCGGGTTCTCGTCGCCGAGGTAGTGGGTGATGCCGAAGCTGGCGGTCTTGCGCAGCACGGTGTCGAAGTCGAACTGGCGGATGCGCGCCTGCAGGGTGAGCGCGGCGGTCTGCGCCTGCAGGGCGTCGATCTCCGGCAGGATGACGAGGAACTCCTCGCCGCCCAGGCGGCCGACCTTGTCGACGCTGCGCACGTTGTCGCGCAGCAGGGTGGCGAACTGGCGCAGCACGCTGTCGCCCACCGCGTGGCCGTGGTGGTCGTTGACGTGCTTGAAGTGGTCGATGTCCAGCAGGATCACCGAGAACGGCGTGCCGTAGCGCTGGGCGCGGGCGATTTCCTCGGCGAACAGCTGGTCGATGCGCGAGCGGTTCCACAGCCCGGTGAGGCCGTCGACGGTGGCGCTGAGGGCCAGCCGGCCCTGGTGCAGGAACATGGTCTTGTGTGCCTTCTCCAGCACGAAGGCGCAGAGCACGCCGAAGGAGAAGGACGCCAGCACCCAGATCAGGTGCAGGCGCTGCACGCCCGGCTGCAGGGCGTCGCCCAGGGTGACGGCGAGCAGCAGCACCACCGAGGCGCCGGCCGTCTGCAAGGCCTGGCGCAGGGTGAGGCCGGAGACGGTGAAGGTCCACATCAGATTGAGGTAGATCTCCGGCACGAAGTAGGCGAAATCAGGCTTGCCGTAGTTGAAGGCCAGATTGGCGACCACCGCGCCGACCGGCGCCACGAACAGCAGCACCAGCATCCAGCGCTGTGCGGCCTCGTGGTAGCTCATCAGGCCCACGGCCAGCAGCGCCAGGGGAACCACCACACCGTGCGCCAGCAGGCGCAGGCCGAGGTGATCGCTGGCCACGTTCTGCTCGATGGCGGCGTAGATCAGGTACAGCCCCATGGTGAGGAACGCGACGTAGCGGATCTGCGGCAGCTTGGCCTGCTGGTACCACTGGGCGAACTCCCGGCGCGTCGCCTCGGGCAAGCCGTGCAACGGGTTCAGCGACCGCGTCAGCCTTTCGATCACCCTCACCGCCAGCTCCTGTGCCATGGTCGCCCAGGACGGGCGGCCCACCTATGTCGGCCGAAGCGGCGCCGACATGAGCTCAGAATGCCATCATGCCTAGATCTGGCGCCACTGCGTGAGATTATCGACAAGGGACATAAGCGCCCACCATGCGCCGAGGAGATACCAAGGAAATAACATGCGAGAAAACAAACCTTTCGACTTCGCTTCATTTCGCGCTGCCAACAAAGACCGGAATGTCTCTGGTATCGACTATCTACATGCTATCTACACGTCTCAGGATCTGCCGGCCGATTTCGTTCTGTGGTTTAGCAAATTGTTCAAACCCGACTTCAAGCTTCTGGGCGGAATGGCCTTCGTTGCAGAGCTCTTCGACGAGGCGCGCTATCAGGGGCTTCTGGGGAACGGCCAGCGACCAGACCAGGCGCAGTACTGGTCGAACCTGTTGGAGATTACCGGGCTGTTTGACAACCTTACGGTCGATCAGGCCTACCCGCTGGCAGAGCGTATTGCGGAGAGTTGGAACCTGACACTTACCAACCAGTTCGGAGTCGAGCAGGCGTTGGCGCGAGTCATCGTAGACGACGATTCCGAGGAGGTGTTCGTGACCATCGGGGCTTACAACACCTGAGGTGAAGCCCTCACACCTGCAGCGAGGGCTCTAGCGAATATCAGGCCTCCACCTGACTCCACTGCTTGCTCAGCCGCTTGTCGGACACCGCCATTTTCGTGCCCAGCTGCTGGGCGAACAGCGACACGCGGTATTCCTCCAGCATCCAGCGATACAGCACCAGCTCGGGGTCGCGCTTGCCTTCCTGGGCATGCTTGGCGGCGCGGGCCTGGTACTGCTCCCAGGCGGCGGTGAGCTCGCCGGTCCATACGCGGTCGCGCTGCACCTGGCTGCCAACCTTGTCCAGACGTTGCTCGATAGCCTTGAGATAGCGCGGAATCTCCTTCAGCCACTCGCCCGGCGTCTCGCGGACGAAGCCGGGATAGACCAGGTTGGCCAACTGCTGCTTGATGTCGTTGAGCGCCATGGCCTGGGCCAGGTCGATCTTGCCCTTGAAGCGCTTCTGCAGGCCGTGGGCGAGCTTGAGAATTTCCAGCACCAGCTTGGCAATGCGCTCGGCATGCGCAGTCCAGTCGCCGCGCTTCTTCTCGGCCAGGGCGGCCAGGGCGGCGCCATCGCGCGGCAGCGTGGCTTCGCCTTCGAGCACACAGGCGTCCAGGCTGGCCAGCAGGATGTCCTCGACCAGTGCCTCGGGGCGGCCCATCTCGCGATACAGCAGGCCCAGCTCGGTGAGGCCCGGCAGCTTGCCGCGCAGGAACTTGGCGGATTCGGCCAGCTGTTGCAGCAGCAGTTTCTGCAGGGCGCGGCGGTGCTGGAAGTCGGCCTCGGCCTGGGTCGGGAAGCGCCCTTCTTTGACCACCCCGCCCTCTTCCACCAGCGCCGGGAACACGGTCATGGAGATGCCGGCAATCTTCTGCTGGGTCTTTTCGGCGACCTGGGCGAAGGCCTTGGCCTCCACCGGCTTCTGTTCCTGCTTCTGCTGCGGAATGGCCAGGGCGGCCTGGCTGGCCTCGGCGAAGCGCGCGGTCAGCTCGGCCAGGTCGCGGCCTTCGCCGAGGAACTTGCCACGAGCGTCGACCACTTCCAGGTTCATCTTGAGATGCGACTCCAGCTGCTGCGCCGCTTCCTCCCAGGCCTCGTCGGAGACGCGGGCGCCGGTCATGCGGGTCAGCTCGCGGCCGAGGGATTCAGGCAGCGAGCCCTGGCCGAAGGCGATCTTCGACAGGGCCGCGCCGACGAAGTCCGGCACCGGCACGAAGTTCTTGCGCAGGGCCTTGGGCAAGTTGCGCACCAGGGCGATGGCCTTGGCCTCGATCAGGCCGGGCACCAACCATTCCAGGCGGTCCGCCGGCAATTGCGGCAGCAGCGGCGCCGGCACGCGCAGGGTCACACCGTCGCGCGGGTGATTGGGCTCGAAGTGGTAGGTCAGCGGCAGTTGCAGCTCGCCGAGCTGGAGGATGTCCGGGTACTGGGCGGCAGTGACTTCCTTAGCGTCACGGGCCAGCACGTCCTCCTCGCGCATGATCAGCAGCTGCGGGTTCTTCGCGCTCTCGCTCTTGTACCAGTGCTCGAAGGTGGCGGCCTGGTGGATCTCCGCCGGGATGCGCGCCTCGTAGAAGGCGTACAGGGTTTCCTCGTCGGCGAGAATGTCGCGGCGGCGGGCCTTAGCCTCCAGCTCGTCGAGGCGATCCAGCAGCTCGCGGTTGGCCGCCAGGCACTTGGCGCGGCTGTTGATCTCGCCACGCACCAGGCCGTCGCGGATAAACAGTTCGCGCGAGGCCACCGGGTCGACCGGGCCGAAATGCACCGGGCGGCGGCCGACCACGATCAGGCCATACAAAGTGACCTGCTCGAAGGCCACCACCTGGCCGCGACGCTTCTCCCAGTGCGGCTCGAAGTGGTTCTTCTTGATCAGGTGGCCGGCCAGCGGCTCGATCCAGTCCGGCTCGATCTTGGCGACCATACGGGCGAACAGCTTGGTGGTTTCCACCAGCTCGGCGGTCATCACCCAGGTCGGCTTCTTGCGCCCGATCACCGAGGACGGGTGAATCCAGAAGCGCCGCTGGCGCGCGCCGAGGTAGTCGCCCTCCTCGGTCTTCTGGCCGATCTGGCTAAGCAGGCCGGAGAGGATCGCCTTGTGCACCGCGGCGTAGCTCTTGGCGCGCTGCGCGGCCTCGCCGGCCTCGGCCTGCTCGCGGACGATGACGTTGACCTTGGTGTCTTTGGTCGGCTGCGGGCCTTGTGCAGATTGGCCTTTCTGCGGGGCTTTGTCGGTGGGCTGCCCTGCGGGCGAGCGGTCCACCCTACCGTCCGCCGACTTACTCGCGGATAGCAGCAGCTCGCGGGCGATCAGCACCAGTTGGCGGTGGGCATCGCGCCACTCGCGCAGGCGCAGGTAATTCAGGAAGTTCTTCTTGCACCAGTTGCGCAGCGGGTTGCTGCCCAGCTCCTGGCGCTTCTCCTCGAAGCCGCGCCACAGGTTGATCAGTGCAGCGAAGTCGGAGTCGACGTCCTTCCACTGCGCATGGGCCTGGTCGGCAGCCTGCTGACGATCCATCGGCCGCTCGCGCGGGTCTTGCACGGACAGCGCCGAGGCAACGATCAGAATCTCGTCCAGGCTGCCGAGCTTGGCCGCCTCCAGCACCATACGGCCTAACCGGGGATCAATCGGCAGGCGCGCCAGTTGGCGGCCGAGTGGAGTGAGCTGGCTCTCGCGGTTGACCGCCGAGAGCTCCTGCAACAGGGTGAAACCGTCGCTGATGGCCTTGCCATCCGGCGGCTCGATAAAGGGGAAGTCCTCGATGCTGCCCAGGCGCAGATGCAGCATCTGCAGGATCACCGCGGCCAGGTTGGTGCGCAGGATTTCCGGATCGGTGAACTCGGGGCGGGCGAGGAAGTCCTCCTCGCTGTACAGGCGAATGCAGATGCCCGGCTCGACCCGGCCGCAGCGGCCCTTGCGCTGGTTGGCGCTGGCCTGGGAAATGGCCTCGATGGGCAGGCGCTGCACCTTGGCGCGGTAGCTGTAGCGGCTGATGCGCGCGGTGCCGGAGTCGATCACGTAGCGGATGCCCGGCACGGTCAGCGAGGTCTCGGCCACGTTGGTGGCCAGCACGATCTTGCGCGCCCCCATCGGTGCGAAGATCTTCTGCTGCTCGGCCGGGGTCAGCCGCGCATAGAGCGGCAGCACCTCGGTCAGGCGCAGGTTGGCCTTGCGCAGCACCTCGGCGGCCTCGCGGATCTCGCGCTCACCGGGGAGAAACACCAGCACGTCGCCAGGGCGCTTGCCTTCGGCCCGTTCGTGGGCAGCGATCTCGTCCAGCGCGGCGAGAATGCCCTGGTCAACGCTGAGGTCGTCGAGCAGGCGCTCGCCCTCCTCGTCCACCTCGGCGGCCAGCGGGCGGTACCAGGTCTCCACCGGGTAGGTGCGGCCGGAGACCTCGATGATCGGCGCGCCATTGAAGTGCTTACTGAAGCGCTCCAGGTCGATGGTCGCCGAAGTGATGATCAGCTTCAGGTCGGGGCGACGCGGCAGCAGGGTCTTCAGGTAGCCGAGCAGGAAGTCGATGTTCAGCGAACGCTCGTGAGCCTCGTCGACGATGATGGTGTCGTACTTTTCCAGGAAGCGGTCGTGCTGGGTCTCGGCGAGCAGGATGCCGTCGGTCATCAGCTTGATCAGCGTGCTGTCCTTGCTCTGGTCCTCGAAGCGCACCTGGTAGCCGACCAGCTCGCCGAGCGGCGTGGCGATCTCCTCGGCCACGCGGGTGGCGACGCTGCGCGCAGCCAGACGGCGCGGCTGGGTGTGGCCGATCAGACCGTGCACGCCGCGACCGATCTCCAGGCAAATCTTCGGCAGCTGGGTGGTCTTGCCCGAACCGGTTTCGCCGGCGATCACCAGCACCTGGTGCTTGGCCAGCGCGGCCTTGATCTCGTCGCGCTTGGCCGCGATCGGCAGGGCGTCGTCGTAGCGGATGGTCGGGATGCTGCGCTTGCGCGCCTCGACCTTGGCGATGGAGGCCTGGAAGCGCTCCAGCCATTGGGCCAGCTTGGCTTCGTCCGGCGGCGTCTGCTTCTGCAGTTCGTGCAGCTGGCGACGCAGGCGGTGACGGTCGGCCAGCAGGGTCTGGTCGAGGTTCTTCAGCAGGGATTCGTGGGTATCGGTCATCGCAACGGGCGGCTACTTCGGCTAGGCGGCGATTGTCGCAGATTGCCGGCGCCTGGACACGCCGCGACGAGCGGCTGGCGCCAGAAACTGTCGGGTTGATCGGGATCAATTCCGGCCGCACTGCCCACGGGCAGGATATGGCCAAGTGCCAGACCAGCCGCGTGCAGACATACCTATATGAAAAAGTGGATTCTCGATCTCTCCCTCAAATACAAGTTCTGGGCCGTCAACCTGGTGGCCTTCGCCACCACCCTGATGCTGGTGCTGTTCGCCATGCAGCAGGAACAGGCCGGCCGCCACGAGACCGCCCGCGAAGCGGCGCAGGCCAAGGCCGCGTTGCTGGCCGCCTGGCCAGCCGGTGCCGCGCTGCCACGCGATGCCCAGGTGCTGAGCTTCGCCAGCGGCGGCAAGCCGGCCCTACCCGGTGTGACCGGCAAGGAGCGCGGCTGGGTCGAGCTGGAACACGACGGCCTGTGGGGTGACTCACCAGTGATCGGCGCCTGGCTGCAGGATGCCGGCGACGGCCAGCGCCTGGCGGTAACGGCTAGCGCACCGAGCCTGTGGCAGGTGTTCGAGGCCCGTGCCGGCGCCTATGCGCTGTGCGTGTTCGCTCTGATGCTGCTCCTGCTCGGCGCCTCGCAGCTGCTGATCCGTTTTATCCTCAGCCACCTCAACCGGCTCAAGGACGTGATGCTGCACGTGGAGCGCAGCGGCGACCTGGCCGCCCGTGCCGAGCTGGACAGCCGCGACGAAGTGGGCCAGATGGCCAACGCCTTCAACGCCATGCAGGCTGGCTACCAGCGCGTGGTGGGCACCGTGGCCCAGGCCGCCGCCAGCCTCGACGAAGGTGCGCGACGCCTGGCCGCGAGCATGGAGCAGGTGCGCGGCGGCATGCTCGGCCAGCAGAGCGAGACCGACCAGGCCGCCACCGCGATCAACGAGATGTCCACCACCGTGCACCACATCGCCCAGCACGCCGCAGACACTCGCGACCAGTCCACCGAGGCGGATCGCCTCAGCGGTGTCGGCCAGCAGGTGGTGGGCCGCGCCAGCCAGGCCATCGCCGGGCTGTCCCAGGGTGTGCAGCAGACGGCGGAGATGATCCAGCAGCTGGCCGAGGACAGCCGCACCATCGGCAGCATGGTCGAGACCATCCACGGCATCGCCGAGCAGACCAACCTTCTCGCGCTCAACGCGGCCATCGAGGCGGCCCGCGCCGGCGATATGGGCCGTGGCTTCGCCGTGGTCGCCGACGAGGTGCGCAACCTGGCCAAGCGCGTGCAGGACTCCACCGACGAGATCACCCGCATGATCGGCAACCTGCAGTCCGCCAGCCGCGACGCCGTGGAGTTCATGCAGGAAAGCTCGCTCAAGGCCGACCAGTGCGTGCAAGAAGCCGGCGCCGCCGGCGAGGCCCTCGGCCATATCGCCCAGGCGGTGGCATTGATGCGCGAGAGCAACACGCAGATCGCCGTGGCCGCCGAACAGCAGAGCCAGGTGGCCGAGGAAATGACCCGCTCGGTGGTGGGCATCCGCGACGTCACCGAACAGACCGTGCAACAGACCCTGGCCTCGGCCAGCACCAGCGCCGAGCTGGTGAGCCTGGCCGATGAGCTGGGCAGGGCGATTCGGCGGTTGAAGTTGTAGAGGTGGAGTGTATTGCCTGCGGTGAGGTGGCTTCTCGTAGGGTGGTCCGCGCGGCGGCCGCTCGGAGCAAAGCGACAGCCCACCGAGCAGGCAACTCAATTGCCAACGGGTGGACTCCGTGCCGCGCCCGTTGGTGTACTGCCTTCGGCGAGTAACACCCTACAAGAGCGGCCCCTGCAAAAGCTGACACCCTGCGCGCGGCGCCAGGCGACTCAATCGTCGTACACCACAGCCGCCGGGTTCGACCCACCGCCCCAATCCGCCGGATAAACGCCTTTGCACACCTCCCGGTGAAAAGTCGAATAGGGCCAATCCACCACCCGCTCGACCAGCCCATGTTTCACCGGGTTGAAATGCAGGTAGTCGAGATGCGCGCGCAGGTCCGCCTCGTCGCGAATCAGGTGTTCCCAGTAGCGGCGCTGCCAGACGCCTCGCTCGCGCCGGGTGTGGTTGAGGGCGAAGCGTTTCTCTTGCAGCGGCAGGTCGCGGGAGAAGATCAGCTTGATCAGGCGCCAGCGCAGATCGAAGTCCGCGTCGCCGTCCGGCAGCTCGATCACGCAGTGCAGATGGTCCGGCAGCACCACCCAGCCGTGGATACGAAACGGATGCTCAGCGCGCACGGTGCGTACGGCCGCGCGCAGCTGATCGATATAGCGCACCAGCAGATCGCTGTGGTGGCGTTGGCGCAGTGCATGGGTGAAGAAATAGGTGCCGCCCGGGCACCATACGCGGCGGTATTGCGACATGGATCGTCATCCTTGACGAAGGTGGTGGCGCACAGCATAGCGGGCATACGTGGCATTGCCCGCATGGGCGGCCGGTGTATTGCGACAGCCACAACGACTCTTGTCCTGTTCTGCTCGTGTCAGGAGCAACGTCCGAGCCCTGGCGCGGGCTAGCCGTTATGATCGCCACACTACCAAAGGCTCAACCCGACACGGAGCAGTCATGCCCTTCATCACCACCCGCACCGTTCTGTTTGGCGATTGCGACCCCGCCGGGATCGTCTATACGCCGCGCATCGCCTACTTCGTGATCGAGGCGATCCACGAATTCCTCTCCCATCGGCTCGGTGGCGAGGGCCTGCGCAAGCTGTTCGCCATGGGCATCCTGCCGCCGGCGCGGGCTCTGACGGTCGAGTTTCTCTCGCCCATGACTTGGGACGAGGTGATCGACATCGAGGTGCGCAGCGAGGCGCCCGGCACCACTTCGTTCGGCTTCGCCGTGGAAGGGCGCCAGGCCTCGGGCGAAGTGGCCTTCCGCGCGTCGATGACCCAGGTGTGCATCGACCCCGACAGCAAGCAGCCAATCGCCCTGCCCGAGGCCCTGCGCCAGGCCCTGCAGCCCGACTGAGCGAGTCGCAGAAACGAAAAAGCCCCGCCGAAGCGGGGCTTTTTCATGCTGCTAAAGATCAGGCGGTGGCGGCCAGTTTCTTCAGCTCCTCGTCACGCAGTTCGCGACGCAGGATCTTGCCGACGTTGGTGGTCGGCAGGCTGTCGCGGAACTCGACGAAGCGCGGCACCTTGTAGCCGGTGAGGTTGGCGCGCATGTGCTCCATCACCTGCTCCTTGCTCAGGCTCTCGCCCGGACGTACCACGATGAAGACCTTGATCGCCTCGCCCGACTTCTCGTCCGGCACGCCGATGGCGGCGCACTGCAGCACGCCCGGCAGGGTGGCGAGCACGTCTTCCAGCTCGTTCGGGTACACGTTGAAGCCGGACACCAGAATCATGTCCTTCTTGCGGTCGACGATGCGCAGGTAGCCGTCATCCTGGATCACGGCGATGTCACCGGTCTTCAGCCAGCCGTCGGCCGAGAGCATCTCGTCGGTGGCTTCCTGGCGCTGCCAGTAGCCCTTCATCACCTGCGGGCCCTTGACGCACAGCTCGCCACGCTCGCCCAGCGGCAGGTCATTGCCGGCGTCGTCGATGACCTTGCACAGGGTCGACGGCACCGGGATGCCGATGGTGCCGACCTGGATGTTCTGGTATGGGTTGACGGTGGCGACCGGGCTGGTCTCGGTCATGCCGTAGCCTTCGCAGATCGGGCAGCCGGTGACTTCCTTCCAGCGCTCGGCGGTGGCCAGTTGCAGGGCCATGCCGCCGGACAGGGTCAGCTTCAGGGCGGACAGGTCGAGACGGCGGAAGTCCTCGTTGTTGCACAGGGCCACGAACAGGGTGTTGAGGCCGACGAAGGTGGTGAACTTCCACTTGCCCAGCTCTTTCACGGTGCCCGGCAGGTCGCGCGGGTTGGTGATGAGGATGTTGTGGTTGCCGGTCAGCATCATCGCCATGCAATGGAAGGTGAAGGCGTAGATGTGGTACAGCGGCAGCGGGCAGATGACGATCTCGCAGCCTTCGCCGAGGTTGGAGCCCATCAGCGCCTTGGATTGCAGCATGTTGGCCACCAGGTTGCGGTGGGTCAGCATGGCGCCCTTGGCTACGCCGGTGGTGCCGCCGGTGTACTGCAGCACGGCGACGTCGCCGTTGTGCGGACTGGCTTCGCTGACCGGCTTGCCGCGACCCATGGCCAGGGCCTTGTTCAGCTTGACGGCCTGCGGCAGGTTGAACGCCGGGACCATCTTCTTCACGTGCTTGACCACGGTGTTTACCAGCAGGCGCTTGAGCGGCGGCAGCAGGTCACCCACCTCGGTGACGATGACGTGCTTGACGCCGGTCTTCGGCAGCACTTCCTCGGCCAGGTGGGCCATGTTGGCCAGGCAGACCAGGGCCTTGGCGCCAGAGTCGTTGAACTGGTGTTCCATTTCCCGCGCGGTGTACAGCGGGTTGGTGTTGACCACGATCATGCCGGCACGCATGGCGCCAAATACCACGACGGGGTATTGCAGGACGTTGGGCAACTGCACGGCGATGCGATCGCCGGCCTTGAGGTCGGTGTGGTTCTGCAGATAGGCGGCAAAGACGCCGGAGAGTTCGTACAGCTCGCCGTAGGTCAGGGTCTTGCCCATGTTGCTGAAAGCAGGCTTATCGGCAAAGCGTTGGCAGGACTCTTTCAGTACGGCCTGGATGTTGGGGTACTGGTCGGCATCGATCTCGGCAGCGATTCCGACAGGGTATTTGTCCTTCCAGAAGTTATCGATCATGGAAGCCTACTCCTGAGCAACAGCTTGTCTACACCGCGCGCAATGGCGGTCATTTGTTGTGATGTGTTGACCTTGACGCGAGGTGGGGACTGGCGCAAAGCGTGCCGAGAGTAGCAGCTTTGCCAGGGAGCGCCTAGCACCAAAGGCAGCCCCAGCGGTCAGAAAAATGACCGATCATCACTGATCGGTCATTTCCTGATGGAGCGGGTGAAAAGCCCTAGGCAGCTGGGCTTCAGGCGATATCGCGCAGCTCGCGGCGGAGGATTTTGCCGACTGGAGTCATCGGCAGGGAGTCCCTCAGCACGATGTGCTTGGGCACCTTGTAGCCGGTGAAGTTTTCCCGGCAATAGGCCTTGATCTCGTCGATGGAGACGCCACCTTCGCGCGGTACCACGAACAGCTTGACCGCCTCGCCGGATTTCTCGTCCGGCACACCGATCACGGCGCAGCTGGCCACCTTCGGGTGGGCCATGACCACGTCCTCGATCTCGTTGGGGTACACGTTGAAGCCGGAGACGATGATCATGTCCTTCTTGCGGTCGACCACGCGCACATGGCCGTCCGGGTCGATCACCGCGATGTCGCCGGTCTTGAACCAGCCTTCGGCGTCCAGCACCTCGGCGGTGGCCTCTTCGCGCTGCCAGTAGCCCTTCATCACCTGCGGGCCCTTGATGCACAGCTCGCCGCGCTCGCCCAGCGGCTGCTCGACGCCGTTGTCATCGATCACCTTGAGGGTGGTGCCTACCACCGGAATGCCCACCGAGCCCAGGCGCGCCAGCTTGCCGTAGCAGTTGGTGGTGGCCACCGGGGAAGTCTCGGTCAGGCCGTAGCCTTCGACGATGCTGCAGCCGGTCATCTGCTGCCAGCGCTCGGCGGTGGCCTTGACCAGCGCCGTGCCGCCGGAGTTGGTGACCTTCAGGCGCGAGAAGTCGAGGCTCTTGAAGTCCGGGTGATCCATCAGCGCGACGAACAGGGTATTGAGGCCGAGCAGCGCGGAGAACTTCCACTTGCTCAGTTCCTTGACGAAGCCGGGGATGTCGCGCGGGTTGGTGATCAGCACGTTGTGGTTGCCGCTGACCATCATGCACATGCAGTTCGCGGTGAAAGCATAGATATGGTAGAGCGGCAGCGGCGCGATCATGATCTCGCCGCCCTCCTTCATCAGCGGCAGACCGTCGTCGCCGAGCTGCTGCAGGCAGTTGTAGACCTGCTGCATGTTGGCCACCAGGTTGCCGTGGGTGAGCATCGCGCCCTTGGCCACGCCGGTGGTGCCGCCGGTGTACTGCAGCACGGCGATATCGTCCAGGCTCAGCTTGGCCGGCTGGAAGGAGTGGCCCTTGCCGGCGCGCAGCACGTCCTTGAAGGCGATTGCCTGGGGCAGCTGGTAGTCCGGCACCATCTTCTTCAGGTGCTTGACCGAGGCGTTGACCAGCATGCCCTTGAGCGGCGGCAGCATGTCGCCCAGGCGCGCCTCGATCAGGTACTCGACCTGGGTGTCGGGCAGCACTTCCTGCACCGACTTGCCGAAGGTGTTGAGGTACACCAGGGCGCGCACGCCGGCGTCGTTGAACTGGTGGCGCATCTCGCGCACGGTGTACAGCGGGTTGGTGTTGACCACGATCAGGCCGGCGCGCATGGCACCGAACACGGCGATCGGGTACTGCAAGATATTGGGCATCTGCACGGCGATGCGGTCGCCGGGCTTGAGATCGGTGTTCTTCTGCAACCAGGAGGCGAAGGCTGCGGAATAGCGCTCCAGCTCGGCGTAGGTCAGCGTCCTGCCGAGGTTGGTGAATGCCGGGCGATCCGCGAATTTCTTGCAGGAGCGCTCGAAGACTTCAACCACTGAGCGGTAGAGATTGAAGTCGAGCTGGTTGGCCACGCCGGCCGGGCGTTTGTCGTCCCAGAAGTCAGGTTGCATTGTTGTTATTCCCCTAGACCTGAATGTGCAAACCGGACGCCTGAGATGCGACCGGACTGGTCCGGAACTTAGCAGCTCGGGGACAACAGGCAAATAGCCGAGGGTCTCCATAGACCCTGTGAATCTTTACCATGCTTTTCGGCGATTCATCCCTGGCTGGGCTATAGCTACTAATCAGCTCACGAATGCCGCCATCCATGCCGCGCAACCTCTACCTCGTCGTACTCGCCCTGCTCTGCCTGCCGCTGGCGGCCCAGCCGCGCCTGGCCACCCTGGAATACCCGCCCTACAGCAGCCAGCAACTGGCGGACGGCGGCAGCATCGTCGAGCTGACCCGCCGCGCCTTCGCCACCCAGGGCTATACCCCGCAGATCGACTTCCTGCCCTGGGCGCGGGTGCGCGCCGAGCTGCGTCAGGGCAGCTACCAGGGTGCCCTGGCGCTGTGGCCACAGGAGATCAAGGAAGAGAACCTCACCGCCTCGCGGCCGCTGTTCTACAGCCAGCTCGGCCTGTTCGTACGGCGTAGCGAGCCCCAGCCGTTCGGCGAGTTGGCCGACCTGCGCGGGCGCCGGGTCGGCATCGTGCGTGGCTATGGTTACCCGCCGCGCCTGTTCGAGTCCGGCCTGGTCGCCGAGGAGGCGGTGGACGACATCAGCAACCTGCGCAAGCTGGCGGCCAAGCGCTTCGACCTGGTGCTGCTGGAGCGCATCGTCGGCGAGTATCTGGTGGACGGCGACGACGAACTGCGCGGCCGCCTGGTGTGGCAGGAACCGGCGCTGGAACGCATCCCGCTGGTGGTCGGCTTCGCGGCCCCGCGCGCCGGCCAGCCGGACTGGGCCGCCATCTTCGAGCGCGGCCTGCGCGAACTGCATGCCAGCGGCGAGTACATGCGCATCCTCAAGCGCCACAACAGCTGGCGCTAGCGGCCCTTTGCCTGGCCGAACAAGCCATGCACAATGCCGCGATTCCCCTGGGCACAAGGACCGCCATGCACCAGCAAGCATTCTGGATCGGCGCCAGCGACGGCACCCCCCTGCACGTACTCCACTGGCACGCCGATGCCCCGCCCAAGGCGGTGCTGATGATCGCCCACGGCATGGCCGAACACTCCCTGCGCTACGCCCGCCTGGCCGAGCGCCTGGTGGCCGACGGTTACGAGGTGTACGCCCTCGACCAGCGCGGCCACGGCGTAACCGCCGAGAAGGGCGTGCTAGGCCTGTACGCCGAGCAGGACGGCTGGAGCAAGGTGGTCGGCGACCTCGCCAGCCTCAACCACCATATCCGCCAGCAGCACCCGCAGGCGCCGATCCTGCTGCTCGGCCACAGCATGGGCAGCTATATCGGCATGGCCTACCTGATGCAGCACAGCTGCAGCCTGCAGGGCGCCATCCTGTCCGGCTCCAACTACCAGCCGCTGCCGCTGTACAAGGCCGCCAGCCTGATCGCCCGCTTCGAGCGCTGGCGCCTCGGACCCCGGGGCCGCAGCAAGCTGATCGACTTCCTCTCCTTCGGCTCGTTCAACAAGGCCTTCAAGCCCAACCGCACCGGCTTCGACTGGCTCAGCCGCGACCCGGCGGAGGTCGACAAGTACGTGACCGACCCGCTGTGCGGCTTCGTCTGTACCACCCAGCTGTGGTGCGATCTGATGGACGGCTTCCAGCAGATCACCCCGGTACGCAACCTGGCGCAGATCGACAGCGACCTGCCGCTGCTGGTGATCGGCGGCGACCGCGACCCGGTCAGCGAAGGCAAGCGCCTCGGCGATCTGGCCGGCGCCCTGCGCACCGCCGGCCTCAGCAATGTGGAACTGAAGATCTACCCCGAGGCCCGCCACGAGCTGCTCAACGAGAGCAACCGCGACGAGGTCACCGACTACCTGCACGGCTGGCTGGAGCGGACCCTGGCCCGCAGCCGCCAGTGCCCCACTCCCAGCAAGGAAACCGTATGACTCAGGTCACCAACATCCCCTACGACGCCCTCGAAGTCGGCCAGCAGGCCAGCCTGGTGAAATCCGTTGAAGAGCGCGACGTGCAGCTGTTCGCCGCCGTCTCCGGCGACAACAACCCGGTGCACCTGGACGCCGCCTTCGCCGCCGAAACCATGTTCAAGGAGCGTATCGCCCACGGCATGTTCAGCGGCGCGCTGATCAGCGCCGCCATCGCCTGCCGGTTGCCCGGCCCGGGCACCATCTACCTGGGCCAGCAGCTCAAGTTCACCCGCCCGGTGAAACTCGGCGACACCCTGACCGTGCAGCTGGAAGTGCTGGAAAAACTGCCCAAGGGCCGCGTGCGCCTGGCCACCCGCGTGTTCAACCAGAACCAGGAGCAGGTGGTGGACGGCGAAGCCGAAGTGCTGGCCCCACGCGCCGAGCAGACCCTGACCATGCCGGAGATGCCGAAAGTCACGATTGGCTAAGGCTCGACCTGAAAGCCAGGCGGGCCCCCAGCCCGGCTGGCTTTTTTCATACATGGAACTGTAGAGATCGCTGGAAATGGAATTCTGGAAACCGAGTGTTCGTAAGCTGGCAACCACCACGATTCTTGTCGTGGCGGCCGTTATTCACTCCTGCTCTTCGGGCATGCTCAACGAGTTCTTCAAGGGGAAACTGCTCGAGCCTTACGCAGAACTCCTTGAAAAGCGCCAAGGGCTTAAACCCAAAGCACCAGAGCTGACTGAAGAAACACAGCAGGCAATGTTGGAGCTGATCAAGAGTGCCGAGTACCAGCGACTGCTCAAGATGGGCTATCTCAACATGGCCATTCAGGGCTTTATTGGCATCTTCCTCGCCTACTTTGCCGCCTGCCTGATCCATCGCAAGAAGAAGCTGGAACTCCTCGCCCCAGCTTCAGCCGACAACGCGAACGACGCTCCTACTCCTGCGCCATAACCCGCACGCTCGCCGTCATCCCCGCACTTAGCGGCAACTCGTTCGGCACTTCCTCCAGCTCGATGCGCACCGGGATGCGCTGGGCCAGGCGTACCCAGTTGAAGGTCGGCTCGACATTGGCCAGCAGTTGCGCGTCCGGCGCGGCGTTGCGGTCGGTGATGCCGCGACTGATGCTCTGTACCTTGCCCTGCAGCGGTTCGCCGCCGCTCATCAGGACCACTTCGGCCGGCGCGCCGACACGAATGCCCGGCAGCTTGGTCTCCTCGAAGTAGGCCTGCACGTAGAAGGAATCGTCCGCCACCAGCGCCATCACCGCCTGGCCGCTCTGCACGTAGTTGCCCTGGGCCAGGTGCAGGTTGGTGACCTGGCCGGCGCGCGGCGCGCGCACCTCGCTGCGCCTGAGGTTCAGCTCGGCCAGCTTGACCTCGGCTTCGGCCTGCTGCAGTTCGGCGCGGGCAATCTCGGCGTTGATCTGGGCGTTCTCGCGTAGCTCTGCGCTGATCGCCTGGGGCCCCAGATGGGCGCGGCGCGAGGCCTCGTGCTGACGCAGGTTGAGCTGCTGGCGACGGGTCTCGGCCAGGGCGCGGGCCTTGTCCAGCGCCGCTTGGTAGCGCTCGCGATCGATGCTCATCAGCAGGTCACCGGCCTTGACCGCCTGGTTGTCCCGGACCTTCAGCTCGACCACCCACCCGGACACGTCCGGCGCGATGGTGACCACATCGGCGCGCACCCGCGCGTCGCGGGTCCAGGGCGAGATCATGTAGAAGTGCCACAGCCACCAGCCGGCCAGCAGGGCCAATAGGACCGTCACCAGGGTCACCGCCACACGGGGAAGTGCATTCATCACCAACTCCTTAGAACCTGCTTACCAGGTCGCCAGCACGGCCATCAGCCCCGCCAGCACACAAACATAGAGGGCGCAGTCGAACAGCGCCTCGTGCCAGATCCAGCGCGCCAGGCCGGCGCGCTGCAGGCCCAGGCGCAGTGCGCCGGTCAGCAGCAGCGCCAGCAGCGCGTACAGCAGCATGGGGCTGAGCAGCACGCCGCCCAGGGTCAATTCACTCAACGCCATGGGACTCTCCTTGCCGGTCGCACCAGTGGCGCCAGCTGTGGGTCAGTTGCAGCAGTGCGGCCTCGGCCAGGCGCAACTCGATGGCCGGCGACTGGTCGTGCAGGGCTCGCGCCAGGGCATCTGCCGGCGCCTGCAGGTCGCCGCCGTGCGCCTGTGCCGGGCCGCGCCGCAGCAGTGCCTGCACCTCGTCGAAGAAGCGCCGCTCGGCCTGGCGCGGCGCAGCGGCTGCCGCGGCCAGGCAGGCGCGCAGGTGCAGCAGCTCATCGCCCAGGTCGAGGCTGTCGATGCCGTCGTCCCAGCGGCTGCGCCCCCCTTCCGGCAGCTGCGGATAGAAGCGCGCCAGCTGCAGCAGGCGATCCGCCATGCGCCCGCCGAACCAGTTCTCGGCGCCCTCCAGGGTGCGCGAGCAGAGCCGCGCCAGGTCATCCAGCGTCGCCTTGAGCAAACGCCGACCGTGCCACGCCGGATTGCGCAGCACGATCAGGCGCAGCGCCAGCACGGCGCAGCCGACGCCGATCAGCATCGCCAGCGCCTCGTTGAGGAAGAGGGCGACGTTGTAGGCCATGTCGTTGCGCGGCGCGCAGAGCACGATGAAGTGCAGGCAGAAGGACGTCGCGGCGCCGGCCAGCGCCGGACGCGACATGGCCAGCAGACCGAAGAACAGCGGCACGCCGAGAGCCAGGCAGAGCAGCGGAAAACCGTTCCACTGCGGCAACAGGATCTGGCCGACGAAGAAGGCCACCGGCAGCGCGTAGAAGATCCCGCGCAGGAAGGCCATGCCGATCAGGTCAGCGTTCTCGCGGCTGGCGAACAGGCTGCATACCACCGCGGCCAGCAGCAGCGCACCGCTGGCGGCCGGCCAGCCGGTGGCCAGCCAGAAGGCCGACAGCACCAGCAGCGTTAGGCAGCTGCGCAGGCCGTAGACGGCGGCCGTCTGCACATCGCGGTGCCAGGACAGGGGCGGCGGCGCGCCCTGTGGAGCCTCGCCACGCACCACCGCCTCCAGCGTCGCCTGGGCCCGCGACAGCTGTCGCACCAGCACCGCCATGCGACCGAGACAGTACTGCCGCGCCAGAGGCTGGGACGCTTCGCGGGACTGCTCCAGCAGGCGCTGGTAGAGCGCCTCCTGGCGCGCCATGTCCGGTTCGGCGAGCAGGGTCTGGACCTCGTTCAGCAGCGGTGTCAGCGCGTGGGCGTCGGTTTCGTCCAGCTGCTGCCACTGGCGCGCCACGCCGCGGGCCAGACGCAACAGGCCGAGCAGCTCGCGAGTCAGGGCGCGCAGGCCGCGGGCCCGCTGGCGACCCAGCCGCCCCTCGAACCAGGCGTGCTCGCGCTGGGCATCCACCGCGACGATGCGCCCGAGCGTCTCCAGCAAGCCCTGGCGCCCCGCGGCCCGGCCCTGCAGCGCGGCGGCCGCCGCCTGCGCCCCGCCCTGCCAGGCCGCGCGCGCCTGTTGCACCACCACGCGCTCCACGCGCTGCGGCCACAGCACGGCGCTGACCGCCATGGAGCAGAGGATGCCGAGGCAGATCTCGGTGCAGCGCGCCACCGCCTCGTCGAACACCAGTAGCGGTTTGCCGGTGATCGGCAGGCAGATGATCGCCACCGTGTAGCCGGCCAGCACGAAGGCATAGGCCCAGGCACTGCGCAGCAGGGTCGAGGCCGCCGTGCACAGGCCCAGCCACAGGGCCATCACCAGCAGGAAGAGCCAGGGCGCCTGGGCGAACAGCCCCATGAAGAACACCGACAGCGCCGTGCCGATCAGGGTGCCGAGCAGCCGCGCCAGGCCCTTCTGCACCACCATGCCGGCCAGTGGCTGAGCGACGATGAACGCGGTCATCAGCGCCCATTGCGGCTGGTCGAGATCGAAGCGAAAGGCACACCACAGCGCCAGACCGCCACTCAGCAGCGTCTTGCAGGCGAACTGCAGGGCGGCGAGATCAGGAGCAAGCAAGGCCGAGAGGGAATCGCGCACGAGGACTACCGGATAAGGCACTTGGGAAGAAGGTAGATGGCTGCGACGAAGCTGACGAAACAACCAGATCTAATTATTAGCCAGCTATCAGTATTCGTCCACCTCCCCCGATGGACGAACGGCGCTTGCAATTAATTAATCGGATATTTAATTATTAGCACCATGAGCAAACAGACCAGAACCCCACGCGCCCCCGGGCGCCCCGCCGCCGATGCCACGGTGCAGCGCGAGCTGCTGCTGAACGTCGCCACCGACCTGTTCTCCCACCAGGGCATCCAGGCCACCAGCCTGCGCGCCATCGCCGAGCACGCCGGGGTGACTCCGGCCCTGCTCAACTACTACTTCGGCAACAAGGACAGACTGGTCGACGCCATGGTCGAGGAACGCTTCCTGCCGCTGGTAATGACCGCCGCCCAGGGCCTGCAGCAGGCCGGCGATGACCCGCTGGCCCTGGTGGAAGCCTTCCTCCGCGACATGAGCCGCAACGTCGCCCAGCACCCGTGGATTTCCCAGCTGTGGGTGCGCGAGATCCTCTGCGAGGGCGGCGTATTGCGCGAACGCCTGATGGACCGCGTCGCCCCGCTGGTGCCGCTGCTGCTGGCGCAGAAATTTGCCGCCGCCCAGGCCCGCGGCGCGCTCAACCCCGAGCTCGATCCGCGCCTGCTGGTGGTCTCGCTGATCGGCCTCACCCTTCTCCCCTACGCGGCCGCGCCGATCTGGCGTGGCGTGTTCGCCAACCCGCAGATCGGCGACGACGCGCTGATCGCCCACACGCTCGCCCTGCTCAAGGGCGGCATGGAGCCCTGAGATGTACCGTCTGCCGCTATCTGGCCTGCTGCTGACCGGCCTGCTCGTCACCAGCCTCACCGGTTGCGACTCCTCCGGCGAACAGTTGCTGGGTACCCTGGAATGGGACCGCGTGGGCGTGCCCGCCGAAGCCTCGGAAACCATCCTCGCCTGGAAGGTCGCCGAGGGTGATCGGGTCGAGGCCGGCCAGCTCCTGCTGGAATTGGACCCGCGCCGCCAGGACGCGCGCATCGCCCAGGCCCGCGGCGAAGTGGACCAGGCCGCCGCGCGCCTGGCCGAACTGAGCAACGGCGCGCGCAGCGAGACCATCGACGCGGCCCGCGCCACCCTGGCGCGCAACCGCGCCGAGCTGACCGACGCCGAGCGCAACTTCCAGCGCATCGCCGCGCTGTACCAGCGCAAGCAGGTAGCGATCGCCGAGCTGGATCGCTCGCGCGCGGCCCGCGACCAGGCCAGCGGCGCCACCCGCAGCGCCGAGGCGCAGTTGCGCGAGCTGACCAACGGCACCCGTCCGGAACAGCTGGAACAGGCCGGCGCCGCCCTGGATGCCGCTCGCGGCAACCTGGCCCAGCTGGAAGTCGGCCGCGAGCACCTGAGCCTGCGCGCGCCCCGCGCCGGCGTGATCGACGCCCTGCCGTTCAAGGTCGGCGACCAGCCGCCGGCCGGTGCCGAACTGGTCAGCCTGCTGGTCGGCGAGGCGCCCTATGCACGGGTATTTATCCCCGCCAGCATTCGCGCCCAGGTGCAGGTCGGCGATGCCATGCGCATCCATGTCGAGGGTATCGAGCAGCCCTTCTCCGCCAAGGTGCGCAGCATCCGCAGCGAGGCCAGCTTCACCCCCTACTACGCCCTCACCGGCGACGACGCCAGCCGCCTGATGTACCGCGCAGAGCTCGTGTTCGAAGGCGAGGCCGCACGCCAGCTGCCGGCCGGCCTGCCGCTGCAGGCGCAACGCATTGCGGGTGAGCGCGATGAACGACAGTGACCTGGTGATCCGCGCCCGCGGCCTGAGCAAGCGCTTCGGCAAGCTCACCGCGGTCGACCACCTCGACCTCTCCGTACCGCGCGCCGAGGTGTTCGGCTTCCTCGGCCCCAACGGCTGCGGCAAGTCCACCACCATCCGCATGCTCTGCGGCCTGCTCCAGCCCAGCGAGGGCGAGGTGGAAGTACTCGGCTGCCAGATCCCCCGCGACGCCGAGGAACTGAAGCGGCGCATAGGCTACATGACCCAGAAGTTCTCCCTCTACGAAGACCTGACGGTGCAGGAGAACCTGGAATTCCTCGCCTCCGTGCAAGGCATCGGCCGCCGCGAAACCCGCCAGCGCATCGACGAGCTGCTGGAACGCTACTGGCTCACCGACCGCCGCAAGCAGCTGGCCGGCACCATGAGCGGCGGGCAGAAGCAGCGCCTGGCCCTGGCCGGCGCGGTGCTGCACAAGCCCGACCTGCTGCTGCTCGACGAACCGACCAGCGCAGTCGACCCACAGTCGCGCCGGGAATTCTGGGACTCGCTGTTCGAACTGGCCGAGGAAGGCACCACCCTGCTGGTGTCCACCCACTACATGGACGAAGCCGAGCGCTGCACCCGCCTGGGGATTCTGGACGCCGGCCGCCTGGTCGCCGACGGCAGCCCGCGCGAGCTGATGGACGCCCTGCCCGGCCACCCGCTGCTGATCGAATGCGCCCAGCCGCGCGCGGCCCAGCGCGCCCTGCACGGCCACCGCGAAGTGCTGGCCAGCGCGCAGATCGGCGCCACCCTGCGCGTGCTCTGCGCCAGCGAAAACGCCCGCGACGACATCGCCGCCACCCTGCGCCGCGCCGGCGTCGAAGCCGAGCTGCGCGACGGCGAGGCCAACCTGGAAGACGTGTTCGTCGCCGTCACCCGCAAGCCGCTGGAGGCCACGCCATGAACCTGCGTCGCATGGGCGCCGTCGTCCTCAAGGAGCTGCGCCAGCTGCGCCGCGACAAGCTGACCTTCGTCATGATCGCCGGCGTGCCGCTGCTGCAGCTGGTGCTGTTCGGCTACGCCATCAACATGGACGTGCGCGGCATCGAGGCCGCCGTGCTGGACCAGGCCAACACCGCGCAGTCGCGCGAGGCGGTGGCGGAGATCGCCTCCAGCCAGGTGATCGAGGTGAAGTACCGGCTGGACAACCCGCAGCAGATCGACCAACTGATGCGCCAGGGCCGGATCAGCGCCGCCCTGGTGGTACCCCGCGACTTCGACGCGCGCCTGCAGCGCCACGACCCCAGCCGCGCGCCCCTGCAACTGGTGGTGGACGGCTCCGACCAGAGCGTACAGGCCTCGGCCCGGCAGCTGGCGGCCTTTCCTCTCGCCGGCTGGAGCGGCGTACCGGGCGTGGAGGTAGTCAACTTCTACAACCCCGAACGCCTGGCGCCGCTGAACACCGTACCCGGCCTACTCGGGGTAATCCTGACCATGACCATGGTGATGTTCACCGCCGTGGCCCTGGTCCGGGAGCGCGAGCACGGCAACCTGGAGCTGCTGATCGCCACGCCGGTGTCGCCCTGGGAGCTGACCATCGGCAAGGTCCTGCCCTTCGTCGGCATCGGCCTGATCCAGGTCTCGGTGATCCTGGTGGTCAGCCACTGGATGTTCGCCGTGCCGGTGCGCGGCTCGCTGCTCGATCTGTACGGCGCCTCGCTGCTGTTCATCATCGCCAGCCTGGCCCTCGGCGTGTGGCTATCCACTCTGGCCAGCACCCAGTTCCAGGCCATGCAGCTGGCCTTCTTCACCTTCCTGCCGCAGATCCTGCTGTCCGGCTTCATGTTCCCCTTCGCCGGCATGCCCAAGGTGGCGCAGTGGATCGCCGAGCTGATGCCGCTGACCCACTACCTGCGCCTGTCGCGCGGCATCATGCTGCGCGAGGCTGGGTTGCTTGAACTGTGGCTGGAGATGCTGATCCTAATAGTGTTCTGCGCGGCTCTGCTGGGCCTGGCGGTATCGCGCATCCACAAACGCCTGGACTGAGGCCCAAGTTTTTTAGCGGATGTGTCGTCGTCATGTTGCGGCCATCCGCACGCACTATGCTCGGCCCAGGCTAATCAAGACGAGGCCTGCCATGCGACGAAGACTCTCTGCCCTGCCCCTGCTCGTGCTGCTGGCCGGCATCACCCTGCTGACCGCCTGCAGCCGCCTCGACCTGGCCTACCGCAACCTCGACTGGTTGCTGACCTGGCGTATCGACAGCTATCTAGACCTCAACGCCGAACAGAAGGCCTGGCTCAAGCCGCGCCTAGACCAGCACCTGGCCTGGCACTGCAGCACCCAGTTGCCGCAGCTGGCCAGCTGGCTGGACCAGGACCGTGCCGACCTGGCCGCCGGCAAGCTGGACGCCGCCCACCTGATGGCCCGCTTCGGCGACCTCCGCGACTCCCTCGGCACGGTGTCCAGCGAGATCAGCCCGACCGCCGCCGGCCTGCTGCAACAGCTCAGCCCGCAGCAGGTGCAGCAGTTGCGCCAGTCGATGGCCAAGGAGAACGAAAAGCTGCGCCGCGAGTTCGTCGAGCCGCCACTGGCCAAGCAGGTCGCCAAGCGCCGCGAGACCACCGAGGAACGCCTGGAGCCCTGGCTCGGCGAGCTGAACCAGCAGCAAAAGGCCCTGGTGCAGAGCTGGGCCGAGCAACGCGGCGAGCAGAACCGTCTGTGGCTGGATAGCCGCGAGCGCTGGCAGGCCGCGCTGCTGCAGGAACTGGAAGGCCGCCGCAGCGCCGATTTTCCGCAGCGCATCGAGGCGCTGCTGCGTGACCGCCAGAGCTACTGGAGCGAGGACTACCGGCGCTCGTTCGCCGATAGCGAGCGCAGCCTGGCGCAGCTGCTCGACCAGTTGATCGCCAGCGCCAGCCCGGCCCAGCGCCAGCAACTCGGCGAGCGCCTGGGCGCCCTGCGCGAGGATATCGCCGGGCTGGAATGCGCTACGCCTGCAGGGGAGGCAGTCGCCAGTCGATCGGAGTGAGGCCGCACTGCTCCAGGTACTTATTGGTGCGGCTGAAGTGGCCGTTGCCGAGGAAGCCGCGATAGGCCGACAGCGGTGACGGGTGCGCCGACTTCAGCACCAGGTGGCGAGTGCTGTCGATCAGCTTCTGCTTGCTCTGCGCGTGCGCGCCCCACAACAGGAACACCAGGTTGCCCGGCCGCGCATTGACCACCTCGATCACCTTGTCGGTGAACGGCTGCCAGCCCTTGTCGGCGTGCGAGCCGGCGCTGGCCTGCTGCACGGTCAGCGAGGTGTTGAGCAGCAGCACACCCTGCTCGGCCCAGCTCTGCAGATAGCCGTGGTCGGGGATGTCGATATTCAGGTCGCGCTTCAATTCCTTGAAGATGTTCACCAGCGAGGGCGGCGCCGGCACGCCCGGCTGAACCGAGAAGCACAGGCCATGGGCCTGGCCCGGTCCGTGGTACGGGTCCTGGCCGATGATCACCACCTTGACCTGGTCCAGCGGCGTGGAATTCAGCGCATTGAAGATCATCGGCCCCGGCGGGTAGATCACCTTGCCGGCAGCCTTCTCGGCGCGCAGGAACTCGCTCAGCTCGCGCATGTAGGGCTTGTCGAACTCCTCGCGCAGGGCTTCCTTCCAGCCCGGTTCGAGTTTGATGCGGTCGTCGGCGCTCATGCGGCTTTCCTGCTGAAAAACGAAAACGGCACGCTAGGGAACGCACCGGGGCAAGTCAAGCCAGAGGGCCTCTTCAACCGAAGCGCGACGCAGGGCGGGTGGAACCCGCGGCAGTGATTCGCGGGTTTCACCCGCCCTGCTGATATCCATCCATCACGCCTGTGGATGCACTTGGCCAGCGCGCGCAAGCCGACCAAGACTGCAAGCTCCCACTGCCGAGGAGCACGGACCATGAGCACCACCGAGACCGTAACCGAGACCGCAACAGGCATCAGCCGCGAACGCCTGGAGCAGGCGCTGCAGCATTCCACCTTCGCCCAGCTGCTGGGCGCCGAATTGCTCGACTTCGCGCCGGGCAGGGTCAGCCTGCAGGTGCCCAGCCGCCCGGACCTATGCCAGCACCACGGCTACATGCACGGTGCGGTGGTCGGCTTCATGGTCGACAGCGGCTGCGCCTGGGCCGCGGCCTCGATGGTCGGCGACGTGGTCACCAGCGAGTACAAGCTCAACCTGCTGGCCCCGGCCATCGGCGAGCGTCTGGTGTGCCGCAGCGAAGTGCTAAAGGCCGGCCAGCGCCAGGCGGTGTGCCGCGCCGACGTGTTCGCCGTGAAGGATGGTGCTGAGAAACTGATCGCCACCGGCCTGGCGACCATCGCCCGGGTCTGAGCACGCAGTCCGTCCGATCACCCTTGGCCTGGTGCAGATGCCCACTAGGCTTGAGGGTGAAACAACGGACGGAGACCGCCCCATGGACGAGCATCCAGATGGCCTGAAATTCTCGCTCTTCTTCAACTTCCTCAAAGGCAACGCCAAGGTCCCGCAGATGCCCGAGACCTCGCTGCGCCTGCGCGAGCTGCTGGCCTCCGAGCGCGCCTCGCTGGAGCAGGTGACACGCCTGCTGCACAGCAACCCGCCATTGGCCGCCTACCTGCTGCAGTTCGCCGAGAGTCCCCTGCTGCGCGGTAGCCGACCGGGCATCAGCCTGCAGGAAGTGATTTCGCGCCTGGGCCTGCAGCGCCTGAACAACCTGGTGCTGACGTTCACCATCCACAACCTGTTCACTCAGGACGACCCGGTGCTGCTCAAGGTGTTCCGCGCGCGCTGGAACGCCTCGCTGCGGTGCGCGGCTTACAGCGCTTGCCTGTCGCAGGAGCTGACGCGCCTGCCGCTGGAGGACGCCATGCTCGCCGGGCTGGTGCAGGACATCGGCAGCCTGCCGGTGATCAACGGGGTGCAGAGCTGGTGCGGCAGGGTGCCGGCGGAGGCGGAGCTGCTGGCGCTGTGCGACGAACTGTCGGCCGACGTCGGGGTAATCGTGCTGACCAGCTGGAAGCTGCCGCAGCCGCTCATCGAATGCGCCCGCCTGCGCGCGCAGTGGGACCGCAACCACCCGCGCCCGGCCGACCTGATCGACGTGGTGCAGGTCGCGCGCTGCCTGGCCTCCGGCGATGACGAACTGATGGTCCAGCTGCCGGCCTGGCAACAGCTGGTCGGCCAGGGCGCCGATGCACTGAGCCCGGCGCAGCTGCGCGACAACATCGGCGAGCCCGTGCGTTTCTGGTTCAAGCTGCTCGGCGGCAAAGGCGCCTAGGCGGCCAGCGGCTGGTGCTCGCGGCAGATCAGCTCGACCTCGGGCGCCGTCAGCGGCTCCTGGGTCAGGCCGCAGAACGGCACACCGTCGCGCTGCTGGTGGAAGCGACAGGTGCGGCACAGGCCGAAACCCGCCACGTCCTCGCTGCGCTGGATCTGCCGTAGCAGATCGCCGAACAACTCCTCCAGCGCCTGTGCACGCTCGCCCATCTGCTCCAGCGCCGCCACCAGGAACTGCGGCGGCGCGACGGCAGCCAGCAGCTCACGGGCCGGTGCGGTCAGCTGCAGGTGCACGCTGCGCCGATCATGCGGGTCCTGCACCTTCTCGATCAGTCCCTTGGCCTCCAGCGCCTTGAGCGACTGCGACACCGTGCCCTTGGTCAGCCCCAGATACTCGGTCACCGCCAGCGGCGTGTTCGAGTAGCGGTTGCAGCGCGCCAGATAGATCAACGCACTGACCTGGATCGGCTGCAGCTCCGCCAGCAGCGGGTGCTGGCGATTCCACATGCGCATCAGGCTGGTCAGCCGTTCGAGCAGATCGAAGAGAGTTGTGCCGGTCATATATCACTCCTGTCGAACATAGTATCGACTAAAAACCATATTGACAAAGAGCGGAACGGGAGTAGCCTTCGCATAAGTATCGAATCGATACCATTCGCCCAGAAGGAGACTCGACATGACCCACGCACGCTTCTACCACGCCGGCTGCCCCGTTTGCGTCTCGGCCGAACAGACCCTGCTCAACCTGCTGGACCCGCAAGTGAAGGTCGAGGTCGTCCATCTCGGCGACCAAAAGCAGCGCGTCGCCGAAGCCGAACAGGCCGGCGTCAAGTCGGTGCCCGCGCTGCTGGTCGATGGCCAGGTACTGCACCTGAACTTCGGCGCCTCCCTCGACGACCTCAAATAAGGAGCCGACCATGAAAGCCCCCTTCGCTCTCGCGCTCACCGCGCTCCTCGCCAGCCAGGCCTGGGCCCATGGTCCGGGCGGTATCCACAGCGAAAAGACCGCCAAGGTCGACGCCGCCTTCGACCTGGTCCACACCCGCGTTTTCAAGGACGGCAGTGACCTGGTGTTCGAACAACTGGTCGACGGCAAGGCCGGTAGCCGCGTGCCTGCCGCCAAGGGCAGCTTCGCCGCCGCCGAGGTGTACAGCTACGTTTGGCCGACCAGCCTGGACGCCGGCAGCGTCGGTTTCGAACAGGGCTCGGGCATCCTCGCCCTGGCGCTGACCTCGCACCCGGACTTCGACGACACCCCGCAGCTCGACGAGAACGGCGACGGCAAGCAGGACAACGACGGCGGCCTCTGGCACTCCCACTGGGTGGTACTGACCAAGGACGCCAGCTGCGGCCCCTCCGGCCTCAAGGTGCGCGACATCCCCGAGGGGGCCAAACCCAAGTTGCCAGCCACCTGGCCCGGCGCACCGATCTACATCGACTCGCCCGGCTATGACCTGAGCGTGCAGGACGATGCCGCGCGCATCCGCGTACCGCTGGCCGCCGTCGGCTTCCCGCAGAGCTTCAACTACGACGGCGTGACCGCCGCCCTGCAGGTCAACGCCGACCTGCACAACCCGCTGCTGTGCGTCTCAAGCGTATGGGACGTGGCTTCCGGCGATCTGTCGCTGCCGGCCACCTGGAAAGAGGAGAAATAAGATGAACGTGAAAGTGTTCGACACCCACGTGCGCACGGTCGACGGCGGCTACCTACACTTCGACGTGCTCATCGAAGGCAACGACCAGGACCTGGCCACCCGCTACGCTCGCGAATGGCTCGCCAGCCGCGGCGTGGAGGATGCGGACGTGTCGCAGAGCCGCTGCCAGTTCTGCCACAGCGAACCGGCCCACCCCGAGGTGGCCGCGGCCATCGCCCAGCAGGGCTACTTCATCATCCCGTTGCAGGGTTGCTAAGGAGACTAAGGTCATGAACACGTATCAGCCCCTGAACTGCGATCTGCACGACTTTCTGGAGATCGCTTGCATGCACGGCTACCGCCTGCAGGTCGAGCTGGTCGAGGGTCCTAGCTTCGTGGCCAGGGCGCTGGATACGCGCACGGCCCCAAGCAAGGAAGAATTCCTCGTGCTGCAGACCGAAGAAGGCAAGCAGGAGGTGCGTCTCGACCAACTGCTGGCCATCACCCCGCTCGACCCCGGCGCCAGTTTTGGCCGGGTCGAACTGGCCGGGATGGTCTGCTCGATCTGAACATGCTGCGGCGCCATTGGCGCCGCAGCTTCATGTGCGCAGGACTTCCTCCCCCATCATCACCGCCCTGCTGGTCTGCGCCATCTCACGCAGGAAGTTCCAGGTGGCCTGCATCCGCGCGATGCCCTTGAGTTCGGTTGGCATCAGCATCCAGAAGGTGCGGGTGAACTTCACCTCCTCACCCAAGACCCGCTGCAGGCGTGGATCGGCGTCGGCGGCGAAGGACGGCAGGATGGCGATGCCGGCACCGGCGGCAGCCGCCTGTTGCTGGATGAGGATGCTGGTGCTGCGCAGCGGCACGTGGTTGGGCTTGCCGAGCTCGTCCAGGTAGAGCAGCTCCTTGCTGTACAGCAGATCATCGATATAGCTGACGAAGCCGTGCTCGCGCAGGTCTTCGCGACTGTGGATCGGCGCATGCCGGGCCAGGTAGTCCGGCGAGGCGTACAGGCGCAGGCAGTAATCGGTCAGCTTGGTGATGATGAACGGGCCGCGCTCGGGCCGGTCCAGGGTGATGACGATGTCCGCCTCGCGGCGCGACAGCTGCAGCATGCGCGGCGCCGCCAGCAGGTCGATACCCAGGTTGGGATGGCGGTGGATCAGCTCGGCCAGCTGTGGCGCCAGCATCATCGCGCCATAACCCTCGGTGACACCGATGCGCACCAGGCCGGACAGGCCCTCCTTGGGTGTCTGCCGCGCCCGCTCGATGCCGCTGAAGGCACTTTCCATGGTTTCCGCCTGGGGCAGCAGGTTGCGCCCGGCCTCGGTCAGGCTGTAGCCGGTGGCGCTGCGCAGGAACAGCTGGGTTTCCAGGCTCTTCTCCAGCGCCTGGATGCGCCGCGCCACCGTGGTGTGGTCGACACCCAGGCGGCGGGCGGCGACGGTGAGCTTGCCGCCGCGGGACAGTTCGAGGAAATAACGCAGGTTGTCCCAGTCCAAAGCGATGCCCCACTGTGCAAAAACGCAGAATACACTTGCAAATAACCCCGTTGCCACTGGCAAAAATGCACTGCTAGCATCGACTGCAACAGGCTCGCCGAGCCCTTCCGCACTTGGCAGGAACGCACGATGACAACCCAAGCAAGCGCAGTCCCCACGATCAAACTGCTGATCGGCGGCGAATTCGTCGAATCCAAGACCAGCCAGTGGCGCGACGTGGTCAACCCGGCCACCCAGCAAGTGCTGGCCCGCGTGCCCTTCGCCACGCCCGAGGAGATGAACGCCGCGATCGCCGCCGCCAAGGGCGCCTTCAAGACCTGGCGCAAGACGCCGATCGGCGCCCGCGCTCGCATCTTCCTCAAGTACCAGCAGCTGATCCGCGACAACATCAAGGAGCTGGCCGCCATCCTCACCGCCGAGCAGGGCAAGACCCTGGCCGACGCCGAGGGCGACGTGTTCCGCGGCCTGGAAGTGGTCGAGCACGCCGCCAATATCGGCAACCTGCAGATGGGCGAGCTGGCCAACAACGTGGCCGCCGGCGTCGATACCTACACCCTGCAGCAACCGCTGGGCGTGTGCGCCGGCATCACCCCGTTCAACTTCCCGGCGATGATCCCGCTGTGGATGTTCCCCATGGCCATCGCCTGCGGCAACACCTTCGTCCTCAAGCCATCCGAGCAGGACCCGATGGTGACCATGCGCCTGGTCGAGCTGGCCATCGAGGCCGGCATTCCGGCCGGCGTGCTCAACGTGATCCACGGCGGCGCCGAGGCGGTGAACCTGCTCTGCGATCACCCGGATATCAAGGCCGTGTCCTTCGTCGGTTCGACCAAGGTCGGCACCCACGTCTACAACCGCGCCACCGCCAACGGCAAACGCGCCCAGTGCATGATGGGGGCGAAGAACCACGCCATCGTCATGCCCGACGCACCGCGCCAGCAGACCCTCAACAACCTGGTCGGCGCCGCCTTCGGTGCCGCCGGCCAGCGCTGCATGGCCCTGTCGGTGGTGATCCTGGTCGGCGAGGCGCAACAGTGGCTGCCCGAGCTGGTGGAAAAGGCCAAGACCCTGAAGATCGGCGCCGGCGCCGAGCCGGGCACCGACGTCGGCCCGGTGGTGTCCTGCGCCGCCCTCGACCGCGTCGGCGGGCTGATCGCCAAGGGCGTCGGCGAAGGCGCCAGGCTCGAACTGGACGGCCGCAATCCGCAGGTGCCAGGGTACGAGAACGGCAACTTCGTCGGCCCGACCATTTTCTCCGGCGTGACCGCGGCGATGAGCGTGTACCAGGAGGAAATCTTCGGCCCGGCTCTGTGCGTAATGCACGCCGCGACCCTGGACGAGGCCATCGAAATCATCAACGCCAACCCGAACGGCAACGGCACCGCCATCTTCACCCGCTCCGGCGCCGCCGCCCGGCACTTCCAGGAAGAGATCGACGTCGGCCAGGTCGGCATCAACGTACCGATCCCGGTGCCGGTGCCGCTGTTCTCCTTCAGCGGCTCGCGCGGCTCCAAGCTCGGCGACCTGGGCCCCTACGGCAAGCAGGTGGTGCTGTTCTACACCCAGACCAAGACCGTCACCCAGCGCTGGCTGGACGAGGACGAAGTCGGCCAGGTCAACACCACCATCACCCTGAAGTGACGCGCGAACGGGGGAGCCAGTCTCCCCCGCATCGCTTGCACAACAGCGCGAGGAACCGCAGTGGATTTCGAACTCGACGACGAACAACGCCTGTTGGTCGACAGCGCCCGCGCCTTCGCGGCAAAGGAGCTGGCACCGCACGCCGCCGACTGGGACCGTGAGCACCACTTCCCGGTGGAAGTGATCCGCCGCGCCGCCGAGCAGGGCTACCTGGCCCTGTACCTGAAGGAAGAAGACGGCGGCCTCGGCCTGTCGCGCCTGACCAGCTCGCTGATCTTCGAGCAGCTGGCCGCCGGCTGCGTGGCCACCACGGCCTACATCACCATCCACAACATGGCCACTTGGATGCTCGCCAGCTTCGCCGACCAGGCGCTGAAGGATGCCTGGCTGCCGGGGCTGGCCGAGGGCCGCCTGCTGGCCTCCTACTGCCTGACCGAACCGGACGCCGGCTCCGACGCCGCCCACCTGCGCAGCCGCGCCCGCCGCGATGGCGACGACTACGTGCTGGACGGCAGCAAGTGCTTTATCTCCGGCGCTGGAAGTACGGATGTCTTAATCGTTATGGCGCGCACCGGCGAGGACGGCGCCAAGGGCATCTCCTGCTTCCTGGTGCCGGCCAATGCCGAGGGCGTGAAGTACGGGCGCAACGAGGACAAGATGGGCTGGAAGGCCCAGCCGACCCGCACCATCACCTTCGAGGGCGTGCGCATCCCCGCCGGCAACCGCATCGGCCCCGAGGGCCAGGGCTTCGTCTACGCCATGAAGGGCCTGGACGGTGGCCGCCTGAACATCGCCAGCTGCTCGCTGGGCGCGGCCCAGGCGGCGCTGGAGCAGAGCCTGCGCTACGTGGAGGAACGCAAGCAGTTCGGCAAGGCGCTGGCCGAGTTCCAGGCCCTGCAGTTCAAGCTGGCCGATATGCTCACCGACCTGACCGCCAGCCGGCAGATGGTGCGCCTGGCCGCGCACAAGCTCGACCACGGCCACGCCGAGGCCGCGCTGTACTGCGCCATGGCCAAGCGCTTCGCCACCGACCACTGCTTCACCCTGTGCAACGATGCCCTGCAACTCCATGGGGGCTACGGTTATCTCAACGACTATCCGCTGGAGCGCTGGGTGCGCGACAGCCGGGTACACCAGATACTGGAAGGCACCAACGAGATCATGCGGGTAATCATCGCCCGCCGCCTGCTGGACCAGGGCGGCATGCTCGATCGCCTGCTGTAGCTTTTAGTCCCCTCTCCCGCCGGGAGAGGGTTAGGGTGAGGGGCTGGCGGGTGACGCGGAGTCGCCTTGTGCACCCTCACCGCCCCTCCATAAAGAGGGGAGTAATCCGACGAGGACCGTTATGACCACTGCCATCGAACCCTACAACCCCGGCATGTTCGACCTGACCCACAAGCTGACGGTGGAGAAGCACGGCCACACCGCGCTGATCACCATCAACCATCCGCCGGCCAACACCTGGGACCGCGACTCGCTGATCGGCCTCAAGCAGGTGGTCGAGCACCTCAATCGCGACGACGATATCTACGCCCTGGTGGTGACAGGCCAGGGCAGCAAGTTCTTCAGCGCCGGCGCCGACCTCAACCTGTTCGCCGACGGCGACAAGGCCCGCGCCCGCGAGATGGCACGACGCTTCGGCGAGGCCTTCGAGACCCTGCGCGACTTCCGTGGCGTGTCCATCGCCGCGATCAACGGCTACGCCATGGGCGGCGGCCTGGAATGCGCCCTGGCCTGCGACATCCGCATCGCCGAGCGCCAATCCCAGCTGGCCCTGCCTGAGGCCACCGTCGGCCTGCTGCCCTGCGCCGGCGGCACGCAGAACCTGCCCTGGCTGGTGGGCGAAGGCTGGGCCAAGCGCATGATCCTCTGCGGCGAGCGCATCGACGCCGAGACCGCCCTGCGCATCGGCCTGGTCGAGCAGGTGGTGGACAGCGGCGAGGCCCGCGGCACCGCCCTGCTGCTGGCGGCGAAGGTGGCGCGGCAGAGCCCGGTGGCGGTGCGCACCATCAAGCCGCTGATCCAGGGTGCCCGCGAACGCGGCCCGAACACCTGGCTGAGCGAGGAGCGCGAGCGCTTCGTCGACCTGTTCGATGCCGACGACACCCGCGAAGGCGTCAACGCCTTCCTGGAAAAACGCGACGCCCACTGGCGCAACAAGTGACGAACTGCCGTAGGACAGCTGCAGCCCGCGTATTGGCTACCGACCAGAGCCGCGAACTGCAACCGCCCTACGCGAACGGACAGCAACGATGAACATGACCTTCGAAGAACGCCCCGCCCTGCACGGCTACCGCATCGGCATCGCCAGCCTGGACGCGGAGAAGAGCCTCAATGCCCTGACCCTGCCGATGATCGAGGCGCTGGATGCCAAGCTGAAGCAGTGGGCCGAGGATGACGGCATCGCCTGCGTGCTGCTGCGCGGCAACGGGCCCAAGGCCTTCTGCGCCGGTGGCGACGTGGTACAGCTGGTGCAGCAGTGCCGCGAGCACCCCGGCGAGGTTCCCCCGCTGGCTCGGCGCTTCTTCGCCGACGAATACCGCCTCGACCACCGCATCCACACCTACCCGAAGCCGCTGATCTGCTGGGCCCACGGCCATGTGCTGGGCGGTGGCATGGGCCTGATGCAGGGCGCGGCCATCCGCATCGTCACCCCGAGCAGCCGCCTGGGCATGCCGGAGATCAATATCGGCCTGTATCCCGACGTCGGCGGCAGCTGGTTCCTCGCCCGTCTGCCGGGCAAGCTCGGCCTGTTCCTCGGCCTCACCGCCGCCAGCATCAACGCCCGCGACGCCCTGGACCTGGACCTGGCCGACCGCTTCCTGCGTGACGACCAGCAGGACGTGCTGATCGAGGGCCTGGTGCAGATGAACTGGCGCGAGCAGTCCGCCGAGCAGCTCAACAGCCTGCTCCGTGCCCTGGAGCAGGAGTCCCGCTCGCAACTGCCGGAGGCCCAGTGGCTGCCACGCCGCGCGCGCATCGACGCCCTGCTCGACCTGGCCGACCTGCCCGCCGCCTGGCACGCCATCACCGCCCTACATGGCGATGACGACCTGCCACTGGCCCGCGCCGCCAAGACCCTGGCCGCCGGCTGCCCGCTGACCGCGCACCTGGTCTGGGAGCAGATCCGCCGCGCCCGCCACCTGTCGCTGGCCGAAGTGTTCCGCATGGAATACGCCATGAGCCTGAACTGCTGCCGCCACCCGGAATTCCCGGAAGGCGTGCGTGCCCGTCTGATCGACAAGGACCAGACGCCGAAATGGCATTGGCCCGACCCGGCCACCATCCCGCCGGCGGTGATCGCCGCGCACTTCGAGCCGGTCTGGGAAGGCGCGCATCCGCTGGCGGATCTGTAACAACGAGCTGTAGTCCGGATGAAATCCGGGAGAAATCCGAAACGCGCTCCGGATTGCATCCGGGCTAGGCACTGTAACTCTGCCTCTCCTCCTGGGAGAGGGCCGTGGTGAGGGAGCGGACCGCAAGTGGCCCGTCAACCCCTCACCCCTTGCCCCTCTCCCGCAGGAGAGGGAAATCACTGGCCACCAAGGAGAACAACAACAATGACCCAGATCGCCTTTATCGGCCTCGGCCACATGGGCCTGCCCATGGCCCGCAACCTGCTGATGAACGGCTTCGCCGTGTGCGCCTTCGACCTGGTCCAGGAGTCGGTCGCCACCCTGGTGCAGGAAGGCGCGCAACCGGCGACCAGCGCCGCCGACGCGGTCAAGGGCGCCACCGTGGTGGTCAGCATGCTGCCCGCCAGCCGCCATGTGGAAGGCCTGTACCTGGGCGCCGATGGCCTGCTGGAAAAGATCGCCCCCGGCGCCCTGGTGCTGGAATGCTCGACCATCGCCCCGGACTCGGCGCGCAAGGTTCACGCCGCGGCAACGGCCAAGGGCATCGCCCTGCTCGATGCACCGGTCTCCGGCGGCACCGCCGGCGCCGCGGCCGGTAGCCTGACCTTTATGGTCGGCGGCAAAGCCGAAGACCTGGAGAAGGCCCGGCCGATCCTCGCCGCCATGGGCAAGAACATCTTCCACGCAGGCCCCGATGGCGCCGGCCAGGTGGCCAAGGTGTGCAACAATCAGCTGCTCGCCGTGCACATGATCGGCACCGCCGAGGCCATGGCCTTGGGTGTAGCCAGCGGCCTGGACCCGGCCGTACTGGCCGAGATCATGCGGCAGAGCTCGGGCGGCAACTGGAGCCTGGAGAAGTACAACCCCTGGCCCGGTGTGATGGACAACGTGCCGGCGTCCAAGGGCTATAGCGGCGGCTTCATGGCCGAGCTGATGACCAAGGATCTGGGCCTGGCCCAGGAGGCAGCACAGGCCACCGGCAGCAGCACGCCGATGGGCTCGCTGGCGCTGCAGCTGTACCGCCTGCTGCTCAAGCAGGGCGACGGCAAGCTGGACTTCTCGGCGGTGCAGAAGCTGTTCGTCGAGTAGATCCTGAGGCCGTTATAGAACAGCGGCGGGCCCTGAGGCCCGCCGCTGTTTTTCAGTTGGAAAGGCCCCAGCCGCTCGTCCCTTCGCCACGCTGGGAATGGCGAGTGCGGTTGCGATCGCGGTCATGGTCACGCCCTCGATCACGCTCATGGCGCCGGTCACGATCCTGGCCGCGGTCGCGCGGGTAGCCGTCATAGCGCTGCCCGCCATGGCGCTGCCAGGCTGACTGGTCGCGCCGATCATGATCGCGGTAGCGTTGGTCCCAGCCATTGCGCGGCGGCTGGTAGCCATGCACCCGCTGGCGATCCCGGTCGCGGTGGCCGTCATGCCGGTCGTGGCGGCGACGGTCGTCGTGCCACTGGTAACGGCCGTCGTATCCCGGTGCGTAGTGCGAGTGGCGGCGATCCTGGTAGCGGTCGCGATGCCAGCGGTAGTTGTTGCGGTCATCGTCGTAGTAATAGACGCGGTGGGACGGGTAGCTTTCGTAGTACTGCACGTTGTAGCCGGGACGGTAGTAATCGTCGCCGTACACGGCACAACCACTGAGACTTATAGCGAGCACTGCAAGGACAAGGGCTAGACGTGACATGGCGGCCTCCTTCGACCGCTGGGAAGGGGCCGGCGATTGCCGGCACCCGGGACTGCTCCCACTGGCTTTGATCACGGCGCCTGTACGAAGTGCAGCGACGGCTGTTGCCGAAAGTTGTATCCGCGCATTTCGCACCACGCCGAAACACAGGCGCACCAGCATGGCGCGCAAACGACAACAGCGTCCGGTCAGCCTGCGATATTCATCACGAAACGCTCTAAATAGAGCGATCTGGCACGCCATTCGCTATTAATCTGGGTGCAGGATGTGCCGGCCCGCTTGGGCCTGCAGTTGGACAACGTAATGGCCGACTAGGGTTCCGACTCGCCAAAGGTGAGTGGCTGGTCCGAGAGTGGGCAACCTCGTTCGAGGTCACACGGAGGGATAAAAGCCCGGGAGAAACGCGCGACGCGGCCGCCGCCATCCTGTCTTCGTCCATTGTCCCGAGGTTGTCATGCTGACTCGCCTGCTGTCCTGTTCGCTGCTCGTCCTGCTGCTCCTGCAGCCCGCCCACGCCGCCCCCGAGAAACGCCCGTTCAAGGTCTGCTGGTCGATCTACGCCGGCTGGATGCTGTGGGGCTACATGGCCGAGCAGGGCATCATCGACAAGTGGGCGGACAAGTACGGCATCGAGATCCAGGTCCAGCAGGTGCCGGACTACGTCGCCTCCATCGAGCAGTACACCGCCAACCAGTTCGACGCCTGCGCCATGACCAACATGGATGCCCTGACCATTCCCGCCGCGGCCGGGCTGGACAGCACCGCGCTGATCGTCGGCGACTTCTCCGCCGGTGCCGACGGCATCCTGTTGCGCGGCGGCAGCAAGGACCTGAAGGACCTCAAGGGCAAGACCATCCTGCTGGTGGAAAACTCGGTGTCCCACTACCTGCTCAGCCGCGCCCTGGAATGGGCGCACCTGCAGCCCTCCGACGTGACCATCGAGAACGTTTCGGACACGGAGCTGGCCCAGGCCTGGCGCAGCGGCCGAGGCGACGCGGTGGTGACCTGGAACCCGATTCTCTCCGACCTACGCCAGGACGGCGACAGCGTGCAGGTGTTCAGCTCGCGCCACGTGCCCGGCGAGATCCTCGACCTGCTGGTGATCAACAGCCAGACCCTGGCCCAACACCCGGAACTGGGCCGCGCCCTGACCGGGGCCTGGTTCGAGGGCATGCGCCTGATGGGCCTGCCAACCCCCGCCGGCGCGGCGGCACGCGCGCAGATGGCCGGCGCGGCAGACGCCACTCCGGCAGACTTCGACGAGCAACTGAAGACCATTCGCTCCTTCTATGCACCGCGCTCGGCAGCCGCCTTCGCTCGCGGCGAGAAGATGCCCGACATGATGCAGCGCGTGGCCAACTTCGCCGACGCCCAGCAACTGCTCGGCGAGGGCAAGGGCCTGCAACGCCTGGGTATCTCCTTCGGCGACGACCGCGTGCTGGGCAACAAGGCGCAAATCATGCTGCGCTTCAACCCGACCTATATGCAGCTGGCCGCCGACAACCAGCTGTAAGCACCAACAGCGAACATCGCGCACCGCTTTCGTGCGCGATGTTCGCCGCCATCGCACCAAAGCCAGCCGGCGCACCAGCAAATCCGCAACAGGGCGCAACTGGCACGATGTTCGCTTGAGCCCAGATATGCAGAAGCACTCCGCAAGGGGCGCGGCACTACAACTTGCAATGGCCGACTAGGGTTCCGGCCCGTCCACCACGACGGGTGACTGGTCCGAGAGTTGGCGACCTCGACAGGGGTTACACGGCGGGACAAAAGCCCGGGAGAACGCGCCACCTGATCCGTCAGGCCAGTGCCGCGCCGCTCCTGCCCGCATTCCCTAGAACTGGAGGTCTACCCATGCGCAAGTCCCTGCTGTCCTCGCTGATCGCCGCCGGCCTCGCTGCCACCCTGAGCATCCCCGCTCACGCCGAGAAGAAAGACCAATTCAACGTCTGCTGGACCATCTACGCCGGCTGGATGCCATGGGAATACGGCGCCGCGCAGGGCATCGTCGACAAGTGGGCGAAGAAGTACGACATCGCCATCGAAGTGACCCAGCTCAACGACTACGTCGAGTCGATCAACCAGTACACCGCCGGCCAGTTCGACGGCTGCACCATGACCAATATGGACGCCCTGACCATCCCCGCTGCCGGTGGCGTGGACAGCACCGCGCTGGTGATCGGCGACTTCTCCAACGGCAACGACGGCATCGTGCTCAAGGGCGAGAAGAAGACCCTGGGCGACCTCAAGGGCCTGGACGTCAACCTGGTCGAGCTCTCCGTCTCCCACTATCTGCTCGCCCGCGGCCTGGAGAAGGCCGACTTGAGCGAGAAGGACCTGAAAGTGGTGAACACCTCCGACGCCGACCTGGTCGCCGCCTTCGCCACCGACGACGTCAAGGCCGTGGCCACCTGGAACCCGCTGCTGGCCGAGATCGAAGCCACCCCGGCGGTGACCAAGGTATTCGACTCCAGCCAGATCCCCGGCGAGATCATCGACCTGATGGTAGTCAACAGCGAAACCCTGAAAGACAACCCGGCCCTGGGCAAGGCTCTGACCGGCGCCTGGTACGAAATCATGGCGACCATGAGCGCCGATTCGGCCGCCGGCAAGGCTGCCCGCGAGCATATGGCCAAGGCCTCCGGCACCGATCTGGCCGGCTACGAAGCCCAGCTCGCCGCCACCAAGATGTTCTACAACGCCAAGGACGCCGTGGCCTTCGCCAACAGCCCGAAACTGCCGGCGACCATGACCAAGGTGGCCGAGTTTTCCTTTAGCCACGGCCTGCTCGGCGAGGGTGCGCAAAGCGCAGACGCCATCGGCATGAGCTTCGCCCGCGACGTGGTCACCGGCGACAAAGGCAACGTCAAGCTGCGCTTCGACCCTTCGTTCATGCAGATGGCGGCCGACGGCAAGCTGTAAGTCTCTGCTCTTAGCCCCCTCTCCCTCTGGGAGAGGGTTGGGGTGAGGGAAACTCCGAGCCGCTCGGAAAACCCTCACCCCTGGCCCCTCTCCCGGAGGGAGAGGGGAATGTGAACGTCCGAGGAACACCATGCGCCTGATCAATCGACACCCGGACCGCGGCGGCCGCCTGCTGCTGATCCTGCTGCCGTTCGCCCTGCTGCTGTTCGCCTATCTCACCGGCTCGGCGGCGCGGCTGACGGAGAACCCCAACGACAAGCTGTTGCCCAGCGCCGGCCAGATGGTCAGCGCGATCGACCGCCTGGCCTTCACCGAGGACAAGCGCAGCGGCAACTACCTGTTCTGGCAGGACAGCGCGGCCAGCCTCAAGCGCCTCGGCATGGGCATCGGCATCGCCGCCCTGCTCGGCCTGTGCCTGGGCATCGCGGCGGGCATTCTGCCGCTGTTCCGCGCACCGCTGTCGCCGCTGCTGACGGTGCTGTCGATGGTGCCGCCGCTGGCGATCCTGCCGATCCTGTTCATCGTCTTCGGCCTCGGCGAGTTGTCCAAGGTGATGCTGATCGTGATCGGCATCACCCCAGTGCTGGCCCGCGATCTGGAGCAGCGTGCCCGCGAGATTCCCACTGAGATCCTGATCAAGGCGCAGACCCTGGGTGCCAGCACCTGGACCCTGATCCTGCGCGTGGTGCTGCCGCAACTGCTGCCACGTCTGCTGATCGCCCTGCGCCTGGTGCTGGGTTCGGCCTGGCTGTTCCTGATCGCCGCCGAAGCCATCGCCAGCACCGACGGCCTCGGCTACCGCATCTTCCTCGTGCGTCGCTATATGGCGATGGACGTGATCCTGCCGTACGTGGTGTGGATCACCCTGCTCGCCTGGCTGATGGACCTGGGCCTGCGCCAGCTCACCCGCCTGTGCTTCCCCTGGTATGAAGGAGCCAAGGCATGAGTTTCATTCAGGTCAACAATGTGTGGCAGCAGTACGGCGACCAGGTCGTGTTGGAACGTCTCAACCTGATCATCCGCGAGGGCGAGTTCTGCACGCTGGTCGGCGCCTCCGGCTGCGGCAAGTCGACTTTCCTGCGCCTGCTGCTGGGCCAGGAGCGACCGAGCAAGGGCGAGATCCTGCTGGCCGGCCAGCCGCTGGCCGCCGAGCCGGATAGCAGCCGCGGCGTGGTGTTCCAGCGCTACTCGGTGTTCCCGCATCTGTCGGTGCTGGACAACGTCGCCATCGGCCTGGAACTGCCGCGCTCGCCGCTGCTCGGCCGCCTGTTCGGCGCCGCCAAGCGCGACGCCCGCGCCCAGGCCGAAGTGATCCTGAAGAAGGTCGGCCTCGGCCACGCCCTCGACAAGTACCCGAGCCAGCTCTCCGGCGGCATGCAGCAACGCCTGGCCATCGCCCAGGCGCTGATCATGAAACCGCGCGTGCTGCTGCTCGACGAACCCTTCGGCGCCCTCGACCCGGGCATCCGCAAGGACATGCACGCCCTGCTGCTGGAGCTGTGGCACGAGACCAAGCTGACCGTGTTCATGGTCACCCATGACCTCTCCGAGGGCTTCAGCCTCGGCACCCGCCTGCTGGTGTTCGACAAGACTCGCATCGACCCCCACGCGCCGAACGCCTTCGGCGCGCGCATCACCTACGACATTCCGCTGAACAGCGAACGCCGCGCGACTCTGCCGGCGCATCTCGCCGTGAGCCTGCAACCCGCCATCCAAGGAGCCTGAGCATGACTGCCTCTCTCGCCCTGCGCCCGACCCTGTACGAAGAGTTCGTACCCGGCGGCGGCCACACTTCCTTCGTCCTCAAGCGCGGCCAGGTGCTGCGCATCACCGATCTCGAAGGCGACGCCAACGTCAGCCTGCTACTGCTCTCCGCCGCGGAGAAAAGCGAGCGCCTGAACCTGCCCGATACCCTCAAGTGCCAGCACACCGCCAAGCTCACCGCAGGCCACTGCCTGTACTCAGACATGGGTCGCGTGCTCGCCGCCATCACCGCCGACACCTGCGGCTGGCACGACAGCTTCGGCGGCGTGCTCAACGCCGAGGAAGTCACCGAGAAGTACGGCACCGGGCGCTATCAGGAACTGCGCAACGGCTACTTCCGCAACGGCGTGGACAACCTGCTGGTGGAAATGGGCAAGTGGAACCTGAACCTGCAGGACCTGCTGATGGCGCTCAACCTGTTCAGCAAGGTGACCGTCGATGGCGACGGCCGCTTCCATTTCGAGCCGGGCAACTCCAAGGCCGGCGACTACCTCGAGCTGTACGCGCCGATGGATACCCTGGTGGTACTCACCGCCCTGCAGCACCCCATGGACCCCAACCCGCAGTACGCGCCCAAGCCGGTGCAACTGAGCTGGAGCAAGGTCGAGAGCGACGGCATCAGCGTGCTCTGCCGCACCTCGCGCCCGGAAAACGGCCGCGGCTTCCACAACACCGAACGCCTGTACATCTGAGGACGCCGACATGAGCCTTACCGCCAGCGACAAGCATGCCGCCACCGCCGCCTACCGCCACGAGATCCCGGCCGGCGAGCCGTTCCTCTGCGAAGTCAAAGCCGGGCAGACCGTGCGCCTGCTCGACCTCGAAGGCAACCAGGCGGTCGACACGCTGTTCTTCAGCGCCAGGAACCCGCGCGAGCGCTACGACCCGCAACGCACCCTGCGCAAGCAGAACAGCGTGTACCTGACCACCGGCACCGTCCTCTACTCCAACCTGGGCAACCCGCTGCTGACCATCAGCGCCGACACCTGCGGCCGCCACGACACCCTCGGCGGTGCCTGCGCCCAAGAGAGCAACACGGTCCGCTACGCGCTGGACAAGCGCTATATGCACAGCTGCCGCGACAATTTCCTGCGCGCCAGCCTGCACGACGGCCGCCTGGAGAAGCGCGACATCGGCGCCAACATCAACTTCTTCATGAACGTGCCCGTCACCCCAGAGGGCGGCCTGACCTTCGAGGACGGCATCTCCGCACCGGGCAAGTACGTCGAGCTGGTCGCACATATGGACGTGATCGTACTGATCTCCAACTGCCCTCAGCTGAACAACCCCTGCAACGGCTGGAACCCGACCCCGGCCGAGGTGCTGGTATGGGACTGATGTCAGCCCACCTGCGCCGCTGGCTTTTCTGGCTATGCCAGAGCCGATCCGGGCAATGCCTGGAGCACAAGGCACACAGCCCAGCAAACACGACGAATCACTGAATTTCAGCCACGGACGACCGTGGTGCAGACGAATAAGGCGGGACGGCCCGTCATCCCTTTCGAGGGTTCTGCAATGTTCGAAAAACTCCTGATCGCCAACCGCGGCGCCATCGCCTGCCGCATCCTGCGCACCCTGCGCCAGCTCGACGTCAAGGGCGTGGCCGTGTACTCCGAGGCCGACGCCGCCAGCCTGCATATCCAGCAGGCCGATGAGGCCTTCAGCCTGGGTGAAGGCCCGGCCTCCAATACCTATCTGGTGGTCGACAAAATCCTCGCAGTCGCCAAGCAGACTGGCGCCAAAGCCATCCACCCCGGCTACGGCTTCCTCTCCGAGAACGCCGCCTTCGCCGAAGCCTGCGAGGCCGCCGGTATCGCCTTTGTCGGCCCGACGCCGGAGCAGCTGCGCGTATTCGGTCTCAAACACACCGCCCGGGCACTCGCCAAACAGCACGGCGTGCCGATGCTGGAAGGCACCGAACTGCTGGAAAACCTCGACGCCGCACTCAAGGCCGGTGAAGAAGTCGGCTACCCGGTGATGCTGAAAAGCACCGCCGGCGGTGGCGGCATCGGCATGCGCGTATGCCGCAGCGCAGAAGAACTCTCCGACGCCTTCGAGGCGGTCAAGCGCCTGGGGCAGAACAACTTCAGCGACAGCGGCGTCTTCATCGAGAAGTACATCCAGCGCGCCCGCCATCTGGAAGTGCAGGTGTTCGGCGACGGTAAAGGTGAAGTGCTCGCCCTCGGCGTGCGCGACTGCTCGGTGCAGCGGCGTAACCAGAAAGTGCTGGAAGAAACCCCGGCACCCAACCTGCCGGCCGGCATGGCCGACGAACTGTGCGCGGCAGCTATCAAGCTGGCCAAGGCGGTCAGCTACCGCAGCGCCGGCACAGTCGAGTTCGTCTACGACAGCGAGGCCGAGCGTTTCTACTTCCTCGAAGTGAACACCCGCCTGCAGGTCGAACACGGCGTCACCGAACAGGTGTGGGGCGTCGACCTGGTGCGCTGGATGATCGAGCTGGCGGCCGGTGATCTGGCACCGCTGAGTGAACTGGCGAAGCACCTGAAGCCCAGCGGCCACGCCATCCAGGCGCGCCTGTACGCCGAAGACCCGGGCCGCGACTTCCAGCCCAGCCCCGGTCTGCTTACCGCCGTCAGCTTCCCAGAAGCCGATGGCAAAGCCCTGCGCATCGATACCTGGGTCGAAGCCGGCTGCGAGATTCCGCCCTACTTCGACCCGATGATCGCCAAGGTCATCACCTGGCAGCCGACACGCGAGGAAGCCAGCGCCGCACTGAACCAGGCCCTGGCCGATACCCTGCTGTACGGCGTGGAAACCAATAGCCAGTACCTGCGGCAGATCCTGGTCGATGCGCCGTTCGCCAGCGGCTCGCCCTGGACCCGCTGCCTGGAAGGCCTGAGCTACCAGGCGCATAGCTTCGAGGTGCTCTCCGCCGGCACCCAGACCACCGTGCAGGACTTCCCCGGCCGCCTCGGCTACTGGGCCGTCGGCGTGCCGCCGTCCGGGCCGATGGACGACCGCGCCCTGCGCCTGGGCAACCGTCTGCTGGGAAATGACGAAGGCGCCGCCGGCCTGGAAATCACCATGAGCGGCCCGCTGCTGCGCTTCAACACCGACGCGGTGGTGGCGGTGACCGGAGCGGCGATTCCGCTGAACGTGGATGGCAACGAACAGCCGATGAACACCGCCCTGCTGATCAAGGCCGGCAGCACCCTGAGCCTCGGAACCATCGCCGGCTCCGGCGCGCGCTCGTACCTGTGCCTGCGCGGCGGCCTGCAGGTGCCCGAGTACCTGGGCAGCAAAAGCACCTTCACCCTCGGCCAGTTCGGCGGCCACGGCGGCCGCGCCCTGCGCGCCGGCGATGTGCTGCATATCCCGGCATTGAGCGATGCGGACAACGGCGCGCAACTGCCTGCCGCGCTGTGCACCGTCCTGCCCGCCGTGCGCGAAATCCGCGTCATCTATGGCCCGCACGGCGCGCCGGAATACTTCACCCCGGCCTATATCGACACCTTCCTCGCCACCGACTGGGAAGTGCACTTCAACTCCAGCCGCACCGGCGTGCGCCTGATCGGCCCGAAACCCGAGTGGATGCGCGACAGTGGCGGCGAAGCCGGCCTGCACCCGTCGAATATCCACGACAACCCCTACGCCATCGGCGCGGTGGACTTCACCGGCGATATGCCGGTGATCCTCGGTCCGGACGGCCCGAGCCTGGGCGGTTTCGTCTGCCCGGTGACCATCATCGAGGCCGACCTGTGGCAGCTCGGCCAGCTCAAGGCCGGCGACAAGCTGCGCTTCGTGCCGGTCAACATCGACACCGCGCGCCAGCTGGCCAAGGCGCGCAAGGCCGAAGTCGCCGGACTGGAAGCGGTAGCAGTGAACTGGCAGTCGATCCCGCTGGAGCCGCCGGTGATCCTCGACATCGGCAGCCAGGACAAGCGCCTGGTCGCCCGCCTCTCCGGCGACACCCACCTGTTGCTGGAAATCGGCCAGGCCGAGCTGGACCTGGTGCTGCGCTTCCGCGGCCATGCTCTGATGCAGGCGCTGGAAGCCAAGAACCTCAACGGCGTGATCGACCTGACGCCGGGCATCCGCTCGCTGCAGGTGCACTACCAGCCGGAAACCCTGTCGCTGGCCAACCTGCTGGCGGTAGTGATCGGCGAGTGGGACGCGGTGTGTAACGCCCAGGACCTCAAGGTGCCGTCGCGCATCGTCCATCTGCCGCTGTCCTGGGACGACCCGGCCTGCCAGCTGGCCATCGACAAGTACATGACCACGGTGCGCAAGGACGCGCCCTGGTGCCCGAGCAACCTGGAATTTATCCGCCGGATAAATGATCTGGAAAACCTCGACGAGGTGTACCGCACGGTTTTCGATGCCAGCTACTTGGTGATGGGCCTGGGTGACGTCTACCTCGGCGCGCCGGTGGCCACGCCGCTGGACCCGCGGCATCGTCTGGTGACCACCAAGTACAACCCGGCGCGCACCTGGACCGCCGAGAACTCGGTGGGCATCGGCGGCGCCTACATGTGCGTGTACGGCATGGAAGGCCCCGGCGGCTACCAGTTCGTCGGCCGCACCCTGCAGATGTGGAACCGCTACCGCGAAGTCGCCGCCTTCCACGGCAAGCCCTGGCTGCTGCGCTTCTTCGACCAGATCCGCTTCTACCCGGTGGGTGCCGAGGAACTGCTGCAGATCCGCCGCGACTTCCCGCTCGGCCGCTATGAGCTACGCATCGAGGACAGCGAACTGGCCCTGGCCGACTACCAGGACTTCCTTGCCGAGGAAGCCGAGGGCATCGACGCCTTCCGCAGCCAGCAACGCGCCGCCTTCGACGCCGAACGCCAACGCTGGATCGCCTCCGGCCAGGCGCATTTCGAGGTGGACGAAGCGGTGGTCGAACTGGGCGACGACGCGCCACTTTCAGCCGGCCAGCACAGCATCGACAGCCATATCGCCGGCAACCTCTGGCAGGTGCAAGTCGAAGCAGGCCACTCGGTGAAGGCCGGTGATGTGCTGGTGATCCTCGAGTCGATGAAGATGGAGATCCCCCTCACCGCCCCGCGTGACGGCGTGGTCCGTGAAGTCCGCGTGCAACCCGGCTCGCCGGTGCGCGCCGGGCAACGGGTGGTGGTGCTGGAGGAGGCATAAGGGATACAGTCGCGGGCAGCGCATTCACAGGGAAGAACCATGCCGCTGACCCGCGACCAGGCCCAGCAACGGGCCGACGATATCCAGGCGTTCCGCCGCGAGACCCAGCGCCTGCGCGCCGAGGACGCCCTGGCCCTGGGCGACGAACCGCTCGCCCGCATCGCCAGTCACCACGATCAGCTGCTGGCTCAGTACCGCAGCAGCTTCGACATCGACCACGACCAGCAGACCAAGCGCCTGTCCCTGAGCATGCGCGTGGTCTCACTGCTCGGCGCCCTGGCCCTGGCGGCCAGCCTGCTGTTCTTCTTCTACCAGTTCTGGGGCCTGTTCGGCGAAGCGCTGCAGGTCGGCATTTTGGTCGGCTTCTCGCTCGGCAGTCTGCTGCTGACCTTCGTCCTGCAGCAGCGCGACGCCTCCGGCTACTTCGCCAAGCTATCGGCCGTGCTGGCGCTGGCCTGCTTCATGCTGAACATCCACATGCTCGGGCAGATCTTCAACATCACACCCACCGACAAGGCCCTGCTGCCGTGGGCCGCCTACGCCCTGCTGCTGGCCTACACCTGCAACGCACGCCTGCTGCTAGCCGCCGGCCTCGCCTGCCTGCTGGCCTACAGCGGCATGCGCATCAGCGAATGGTGCGGCTGGCTGTGGCTGGAGGCCGCCGAGCGACCGGAGCACTTCCTGCCCGGCGGTCTTCTGGTATTCGTGCTGCCGGCACTGCTGTCCCAGGCGCGCTTCAGCGGTTTTGCCGCCACCTACCGCATCGTCGGCATGCTGGCCCTGCTGCTGCCGATGCTGGTGCTGGCCAACTGGGGCCGCGGCAGCTACCTGCCGTTCGAGTACGCCGGCATCGAGAAGGTCTACCAGCTGCTCGGCTTCGCCGCCTCGGCCCTGTTCATCTGGCTCGGCATCCGTCGCGACTGGGCGGAAGTCACCCTGCTCGGCCAGCTGTCGTTCCTGCTGTTCCTGTTCATCAAGATGGTCGACTGGTGGTGGGACGTGCTTCCCAAGTACCTGTTCTTCCTGATCCTCGGCCTAACCGCAATCCTCGCCCTGCTGGTGCTCGGCCGGCTGCGTCGCGGCCACAAGGGAGGTGAGCGCGCATGATCACTCTCAAGCCCCGCCACGGCCAGCTGGCCGGTCTGGCGCTGATTCTGCTGAGCAACGCCGTGGCTCTCGCCGGTGTCTGGTACAACCGCCAGGGTGAGCCGGAGAGTCGCCTGCTACTGTCCCAGCGCGAACTGCACCGCGACTGGGATGGCCCGAGCCAGGAGAATAGCGGCCTGGTCATGCGTTTGGACTGGCGCATGCCGCGCCACGATGCCCCCGATGCGGACACCTGCTACAGCGGCCACGGCCTGAGCGAGGCCCAGCTACAGGCGCTCGGCCTGCCCAGCAACGTCCCGGAGCCGCGCCGCAACACCCTCCTTGCCTGGGCCATGCTGGAGCTGGATGGCCCCGCTTATCAGCAGTCGCTGCAACTGGCCGAGCGCCACCTGCAGAAGACCACCGAGCGCTTGCAACAGCTACCAGACGACAAGGAGCTGCAGGCCCAGGAAAAGGCCGCACGCGAGGCCCTGACCAACGAGCGCAACAAGGAGAGTCGTCTGTTCCTGGTCGATGTTGGCCTGGATCCCGAGACGCTGCGCCAGCGCTACCCGGACCGCAGCCGTTATGCGCTGCTACGCGGCACCGTGCGGGTCTGGCAAAGCTGCTACAGCGAGAGCGCTAGCACTCTCAGCGGCGCCTTCGACCCCAGCAATGATCGCATCAACGTACCTCACGCCTGGCGCCAGCTGCTGACCGAACATCTGCCGGAGTACTATGGCAACGCCAGCCAGCCATTCACCGCCGAAATTAGCATCGGCCAGCGCTTCGAGCCCTGGCTCAGCGCCGTGCAGATCACGCAAACCGGCAAGCGCGATGACGAAAACGGCGCACCGCGCTAGCATTGGCGCCACTTCTTCAAGGCTCAGCCCCATGCCGCTCAGCACGTCCCGCAAGGCCCAGGTTTCTCTTCTGCTGCTTCTGACCATTCTGCTGCTGGGTGGCTTCCTCGCCACCAGCCTGGTCAGCTACTACAGCTCGCGCGACAGCATCCGCCACAACATCGTCAACACCGAGCTGCCGCTGACCTCCGACAACATCTATTCGGAGATCCAGAAGGACCTGATCCGCCCCACCCAGATCGCCTCGATGATGTCGCGCGACACCTTCCTGCGCGACTGGGTGATCGCCGGCGAGCGCGACGCTCTGCCGATGACCCGCTACCTGCGCGAGGTGCAGGAGCACTACGGCACCTTCACCAGCTTCTTCATCTCCGAGAAGAGCCGCGTCTACTACCAGGCCAAGGGCGTGCTGAAGAAGATCGACCAGAACGAGCCGCGCGACATCTGGTACTTCCGCGTACGCAACATGGCCGAGCCCTACGAGATCAGCGTCGACCCGGACATGGCCAACAGCGACCGGCTGACCTTCTTCATCAACTTCAAGGTGTTCGACTACCAGAACAACTTCATCGGCGTGGCCGGCGTGGGCCTGACCGTGGACGCCGTAGTCAAGCTGGTGGACGACTACCAGCAGCGCTACGACCGCAGCATCTACTTCACCGATCGCGACGGCCACTTGGTACTCACCGGTGCCGAGGGCGGCCCCCTGGGTGCCAAACGCGGCCAGGCGCTGAACCAGATTCCGGGCATGGAGCCGCTGCTGGCCAAGCTGCCGCAACCCAAGAGCGGTAACTTCGGCTATCAGGAACAGGGCCGCGGCCACTTCCTCAACGTGCGCTACATCCCCGAGCTGGACTGGTACCTGTTCGTCGACAAGCACGAGGAAGGCGCCCTCGCCGGTGTGCGCCACACGCTCTACCTCAACCTGCTGATCTGCGTGCTGATCAGCGCCGTGGTGCTGTTCCTGGTCTACCTGGCCACCCGCCGCTACCAGCAACGCATCGCCGCCCTGGCCACCACCGACGTGCTCACCGGCCTGCCCAACCGCCGCGGTTTCGACCTGCTGGCCGCCCAGGCGCTGCAGGAGGCCATTCGCGACAAGAGCCCGTTGAGCGCCATGCTGCTCGACCTGGATCACTTCAAGCAGCTCAACGACACCCACGGCCACCTGGCCGGCGACCATGTGCTGCGTGGCTTCGCCCAGAGCCTGCAGAGCAACCTGCGCCAGTCCGACATCATCTGCCGCTGGGGCGGCGAGGAGTTCATCCTGCTGCTCAAGGACACCGGCAGCAGCACGGCGCGCCAACTGGGCGAGAAGATCCGCCAGCAGACCGAGGAGCAGGTGTTCCCCTTCAATGGCGTCAACCTGCGCGTCACCACCAGCATCGGCATCACCGAGCTGCACGGCGACGACAGCCTGGACCGCCTGATCGCCCGCGCCGACCGCGCCCTGTACCGGGCCAAGCAGTCCGGGCGCAACCGCGTGTGCGAAGACGTCAGCGGCCTGCAGCAGTGAACGACGCCGAGCGCTGCCCACGCTGCGGCCAACCCAACCGGTGCGCCCAGGCCGGGCAGACGCAGGCGGTGGAAGACTGCTGGTGTTTCCACACCCCGATCGAGCGCAGCCTGATCGACGAGCTGCCCGCCGAACACCTCGACAAGACCTGCCTCTGCCCCAACTGCGCCCGCGTCCTCAGTAGCGAACCCAGCGCCGAATAGCCATGCGCCTGGACCGTTTCCTCAGCAACCTGCCGCGCTTCAATCGCGCCGACGCCCGCCTGCTGCTGGCCGCCGGGCGTCTGCGCGTGGATGGGGTGGTCGTGCGCGACGCTCGCTATGAGGTCCGCGAGTTCAGCCGCATCGAGCTGGACGACGAGTTGCTGCAGGCCGGCAAGCCGGCGCGCTACTTCATGCTCAACAAGCCGGCCGGCGTGGTCAGCGCCACCGAACATGCCGAACACCGCACCGTGCTCGACCTGCTCGACGAAGCGGACAAGCACGAGCTGCACATCGGCGGGCGCCTGGACCTGACCACCACCGGCCTGCTGATCGTCACCAACGACGGCCTCTGGTCGCGCCGCCTCACCGAGCCACGCAGCCGTCTGGGCAAGGTCTACCGGGTGCGCACCGAACAGCCGATCACCGCCGAATACATCGAGGTGTTCGCCCAGGGCCTGTACTTCGCCTACGAGAACCTCACCACCCTGCCCGCCGAGCTGCAGATACTCGGCAGCCACGAAGCCCTGCTGACCCTGCACGAGGGCCGCTACCACCAGGTCAAGCGCATGTTCGGCCACTTCCAGAACAAGGTCATCGGCCTGCACCGCGAGCGCATGGGTCCGCTGCAACTGGACCCGCAGCTGGCACCGGGGCAGTACCGCGCGCTGAGCCCCGCCGAGATCGCCCTGGTGTGAATGACCGTCGGGCAGAAGCTGCGACCCAGGTCACTCAAGTGACTTGCACCTGCAACACAAGCCTGCTTGAATCAGAACCGTGGTCCGAACGTGACCAATTAGTCGCAACAACACTCTAAGAAAATTCTTCCGGTCGAGTGCCTCAGGCACCACCAACGGGTCTGCCCTCGTCGCGCCGCAAGGCCGATGCCCGTTCCGGAAAGTACCCGCCACTAACAACAATCGTCGGCCAGCCTTTCGAGCCGATCAGGCCCCGTTTCCCAGGCACATGCCTACCTGTCCTGAAGCTCGCGCAGCCGGTTTTCGCTGCGCGTCCGTAGCACCGTGCGTCAGGGGCATGACCATGAAAGCAGAAACCGCTGTGCTGGATATCCAGGGGCAATACCGGGTTTACACGGAGTTCTACCGCGCCGACGGCGCCGAGCAGACCATCATCCTGGTCAACGGCTCGCTGTCGACCACCGCCTCCTTCGCGCAGACGGTCCGTTACCTCCACCCCCACTTCAACGTGGTGCTGTTCGACCTGCCCTACGCAGGACACTCGCGCGAATACAACAGTCACGACCAGTTCCTCACCCGCGAGGACGAGGCCGACATCCTCCTGGCGTTGGTCGAGCACTTCGCCTGCGACACCGTGCTGTCCTTCTCCTGGGGCGGCATCGCCACCCTCCAGGCCCTGGCCCGCAAACCGCCGAGGATAGAGCGCGCGGTGATCAACTCCTTCTCGCCGGTGGTCAACAGCGCCATGCTCGGCTACCTGCGCGCCGGCCTGGCGGTGATGCGCGACTGCGACCGCGAGAGCATCGGCATGGTGCTCAACGGCACCATCGGTAAGCACCTGCCTTCGCTGTTCAAGCGCTACAACCATCGCCACGTCACCGGCCTTGAACGCTACGAATACGAGCAGATGAGCTTCCACGTGGAAACCGTGCTGAACAACGGCGGCCGCTCCTGCGTCAGCTTCGCCGGCCAGATCGACATACCGCTGCTGTTCGTCAACGGCGAATGGGACGAATACACCACGCCGGAAGACGCACGCCTGTTCACCCAGTACGTGCGCCATGGCGAATTCCGCACCATTCCCCAGGCCGGGCACTTCCTCGACATGGAACACAAGGCCGCCTGGATGCAGACCCGCGACGCGCTGCTGGCCTTCCTGCTGCCGCCAACCACCAGCCGCGCCCGCAGCCAGACGGCGGAGAAGCATGCCCTGGCCGTTTGAGGGTGATTGCGAGCAAAACGGGCGCCGCCCCTGCGCCCAAGCTTCACCTAGACGGGCGATTCTGGTACAAAGTCAGCCGCCCAAGCGGGCGTCGTATAATGGCATTACCTGAGCTTCCCAAGCTCATGACGAGGGTTCGATTCCCTTCGCCCGCTCCAGAATCTCTACGTTGAAGCCCTGCTCTGCAGGGCTTTTTCATATTCGCGTCGAAGAAGTGTTGAACCGGCTAAGGAAGGCTCGGGCATGGTGAACAGATACAGATTGATCCAAACCATAAGGTATCTACTGTTCGCCGTATTGTTTGGCGGCTGCTACGGCCTCCACCTGCTCTTCAACGGAGATTTTGATCTCAGTATTTGGGGAGCTCTGGGCTCCCTGCCGGTGGCGGTCTTGCTCTACAGGTTGGATGTCAAGGTAAAGGCATCCACACACGACCGCCGGGGCAAGCAAACAGCTGCAATAGCTATTCTCTGCTTTTTCTTCTACTTCACCTTTTCCGCTTACATCATTACTCGCGGTGGTCACGAGCTAGTGGCTCGACCCACAAAAACAGAGGCTCTGGTAACTCGTCATATGTCCGGCAACGCAAGGGGGCGATTGGCTTTCTTCCCTTCGTGCAAGTTTGTTGTCAGCGTACGCAGCCCGGTACGCAGGGATTACTGCGCAACCAGAGAGGAGTTTGATCTACTGCAACAGGCTTCGACCGAACGATTAACCTGGCAAAAGAAGGCTTGGCTCATTACCAACGATTCCGCCCTAGGCAGCACCATCGTTTCTGTAGTGGGGCGAATGTAATCATGCTCGCTGATTGAACGACCATCGCCCCAACCGAATCGCGTGAAGTAGAGGCTCCGCCGCTAGAAAGAAAAAAAGCACCCGAAGGTGCTTTCTTGTTGGCCCAGTCAGCTGGGTAAACCCGCCGCCCTGGCCCGCGCCGCGTGCAGTTTCTTGTAGCTCTCGACCAGGCGCAGGTGCTTGTCGAGGCCCTCCAGCTGCAGGCTGGTCGGCGTCAGGCCGTAGAAGCGCACGCTGCCGTCCACCGAGCCCAGCGCCGCATTCATGCGTTCGTTGCCGAACATGCGGCGGAAGTTGGCTTCGTAGTCGGCCATGTCCAGGTCGTCGTCCAGCTGCACTTCCAGCACCACGTTCAGCGCCTGGTAGAACAGGCCGCGCTCGACAGTGTTGTCGTTGTACTGCAGGAAGGCCTCGACCAGCCCCTTGGCCTGCTCGAACTTCTTCAGCGCCACGTAGATCAGCAGCTTCAGCTCGAGGATGGTCAGCTGGCCCCACACGGTGTTGTCGTCGAACTCGATGCCGATCAGCGTGCTGATGTCGGTGTAGTCGTCGACCTCGCAGTTCTCCAGGCTCTTGAGCAGGGACTTGAGACGCAGGTCGCTGAGGCTGTGCAGGTTGAGGATGTCGGAGCGGAAGATCAGCGCCTTGTTGGTGTTGTCCCAGATCAGGTCTTCCACCGGATAGATTTCCGAGTAGCCCGGCACCAGGATGCGGCAGGCGTTGGCGCCGAGGTCGTCGTACACGGCCATGTACACCTCCTTGCCCAGGTCCTCGAGGATGCCGAACAGAGTCGCGGCTTCCTGGGCATTCGAGTCCTCGCCTTCGCCAGAGAAGTCCCACTCGACGAACTCGTAGTCGGCCTTGGCGCTGAAGAAGCGCCAGGACACCACGCCGCTGGAGTCGATGAAGTGCTCGACGAAGTTGTTCGGCTCGGTCAGCGCCTGGCTCTCGAAAGTCGGCTGCGGCAGGTCGTTGAGGCCTTCGAAGCTGCGGCCCTGGAGCAGTTCGGTGAGGCTGCGCTCCAGCGCCACCTCGAAGCTCGGGTGGGCGCCGAAGGAGGCGAACACGCCGCCGGTGCGCGGATTCATCAGGGTCACGCACATCACCGGGAATTCGCCGCCCAGCGAGGCATCCTTGACCAGTACCGGGAAGCCCTGCTCCTCCAGGCACTTGATGCCGGCGACTATGCCCGGGTACCTGGCCAGCACCTCCTGCGGCACGTCCGGCAGGGCCAGTTCGTCTTCGAGGATTTCGCGCTTGACCGCACGCTCGAAGATTTCCGACAGGCACTGCACCTGCGCCTCGGCCAGGGTGTTGCCGGCGCTCATGCCGTTGCTGAGGTAGAGGTTTTCGATCAGGTTGCTGGGGAAATAAACCACCTCACCGTCCGACTGGCGCACGAAGGGCAGCGAGCAGATGCCGCGCGCCTTGTTGCCGGAGTTGGTGTCGTACAGGTGCGAGCCGCGCAGCTCGCCGTCGGGGTTGTAGATCTCCAGGCAGTACTCGTCGAGGATCTCTTCCGGCAGCGCATCTTTCGGACCGGGCTTGAACCACTGCTCGTTCGGGTAGTGGACGAAGGGCGCGTTGGCGATCTCCTCGCCCCAGAACTGGTCGTTGTAGAAGAAGTTGCAGTTCAGCCGCTCGATGAACTCGCCCAGCGCCGAGGCCAGCGCGCTTTCCTTGGTGGCGCCCTTGCCGTTGGTGAAGCACAGCGGCGATTGCGCGTCGCGGATATGCAGCGACCAGACGTTGGGCACGATGTTGCGCCAGGAGGCGATCTCGATCTTCATGCCCAGGCCCGCGAGGATGGCCGACATATTGGCGATGGTCTGCTCCAGCGGCAGGTCCTTGCCGAGGATGCGCGTGCCCTCGCCCTCGGTCAGCGCCGGGATCAGCAGGGCCTGGGCGTCGGCGTCGAGGTTGTCGACTTCCTCGATGATGAAGTCGGGGCCGGTCTGCACCACCTTCTTCACCGTGCAGCGGTCGATGGAGCGCAGGATGCCGACGCGATCCTTCTCGGAGATGTCCGCCGGCAGCTCGACCTGGATCTTGAAGATCTGCTTGTAGCGGTCTTCCGGGTCGACGATGTTGTTCTGCGACAGGCGAATATTTTCCGTGGGGATGTTGCGCGTCTGGCAGTACAGCTTGACGAAGTAGGCCGCGCACAGCGCCGAGGACGCCAGGAAGTAGTCGAACGGTCCCGGCGCCGAGCCGTCGCCCTTGTAGCGAATGGGCTGGTCGGCGATCACCGTGAAGTCATCGAATTTGGCTTCGAGACGGAGGTTATCGAGAAAGTTGACCTTGATTTCCATGCGGGATTACCAGACTAGCGAGCCAAACGATATGTGGCCGGCATTATCCGTTATTCCGCCCTTTCCGGGTGCGCAGGCATTGAGCCATCACAAAATGTGATACGCAGCACAATTTCACCTGCCGCGAAATGTCGACAACGTCACAAAGCTTGGTAGGCTCTCGGCGAACCCCACACAGGAGTTTTCCGATGAAGGAACAACGGAAGTACCTCGCGTTGCGTGCTCATATCGAAAGCCTGCTCCAGGACGGAGCGCAGATCGTCAGCCGTGTACCTTTCACCCTGCGCATCAGCGGACACCTGTTCCGCGTGCAGCACGGCATGTTGATCGGTAACTCGGCAGCCGCCTGACGCCAGTCAGGAATGCACGCACCAGCTTACCGACTCGGGTGGCATGCCCAGGCAATCCACCGCGTGGATCAGGCCTGAGGCCAAGGCATCCTGCGAGTTGATGATGCGCGGTGCCGCCGTCAGGCAATCCAGCACATCCAGCGGTACCTGGGCACCCCGGGTACGCTCCTCGACGATGCTGGCATACAGCTGCAGGTCATAATCCAGACTCATCGCATATTCCGACATGCGCGCATGGTCGACCGCGCCATTCAGCGTCCAGTGAAAGGGATGAAAGAGGAACTTGCTGTGATGGCAGGCCGTGCGCTGCTCGCCAGCCAGGAAGATGATGTTGCCCATGGACTCGACCGTGCCGAGGTTGTGGGTCTTCACCGGCACCGGCAGGGAAATTAGGAAGTTGTAAAGGGAGAAGCCGTAGCTGCACTCGCCGCCCATGGTCGCGATCTTGATGACCAGCTCGTCGGCGCCCTGCTGGATGGCCTGTGAACACTTGTCGATCAGTTGGCCGCAGGTGGTCGAGTTGATCGGTGCGGTGAAATGAATCACATGGCTGCGCATGCCCGCTCTCCAAGACAAACGATGAGCGGAAGCCGAAGCTTCCGCTCGTTTGCATCAGCGGTCGCGACCGCCTCCGCCGCTGTTTTGGCCGCCTTTGCGGCCGGCTTCGGACGCCTTCTGGCGATCGTTGGCGAAGTTGCCTCCGCCACTCTGACCACCTTGGCGGCCACTTTCCTGGCGGGACTGCTGGTTGTTGCCAGAGCCCGATCTGCTCTTGTCTCCGGTCATGATGACCTCCATCTCTTCAGTCGTTGGATGTGAGACACACATCTTTCATACGGTTTCGATGGCGCCTCAGAGTGACTGAGTGGGCAGGCCGCCGCGCGGTTTCATGTTTTTTCGGCCGCTGCGGACGAATGGCCGCGTGCCCCGCTGCGCTTCAGCTGGCGGCGATGCCGGTGATGGTGATGCCGTAGTGACGCAGCAGCAGCACCGCCGGTTCGCTGCTTTGTTTGTCCTGGCCATCGCCGAACTCGCCCTTCTCCAGGTTCTCTCTGGCCCAGGCCAGCAGATGCTCCACGGCGTCCTCCATCTCCGGCTTGTGATCGGCCTGCATGTCCAGCGTATTGGTGTTGTTGTCCTTGCTGTAAGTGATGGTCCATTGCGCCATGGTGATCTCCTGCGTGATGAGTGCCTGACCGCCGGGCCAGACGCTTGCGTACAGAATTCGAGTGGCCAGCGGGAACAAGGGTTCAGCTAATAAGCCAAGCGGCAGTGCAGACGGTCGGGCCGGGGTTGCATGAACAGAGCGCGTCGCGCACTCTTACCTGTATATAAAGCCAGTACAGCACCATGCTCGCGCCGCTCGATTTCCCCCTCTACTACCTCAGCAACTTCCGCACGGCGCTGGCCTGGATCGAGCAGCGTTATGCCGACCTGCTGGACGCGGACGAGCAGGCCTTTCTGGTGCATTTCCGCGCGCTGCCGGAGGCCTCCCAGGCGCTACTGGTGCGCCTGGTCATGCGCAAGGGCCCGCATTTCCGCGCGAGCAAGCTGGCCTATGCGGAGATCGGCGATATCGCTGCGGCGGCCGCCCCGCTGCTGAGCCTGGGCTGGCTGATCGAGGATGCCGAGCTGGAGCTGGACACGCTGTTCGCCCTGCTGCGCAAGGACGAGCTGCTGGTTACCTTCGCCGAGGCCCGGGCGCTGCGTAGCCTGAAAAAGAGCGAGCTGCTGGAGGCGCTGTGTGAATCGCATCCGACGGCGCGCACCTTCGCCCAGTGGAGTGGCGGGCTGGACCTGCTCTACAGCCTGACCGTCGGCCCGCTGTGCGATCGCCTGCGCCTGCTGTTCTTCGGCAACCTGGCGCAGGACTGGTCCGAGTTCGTACTGGCCGAGCTGGGCGTCTACCGCTACGAGAGCGTGCCCATCGGCAACGACTCGCGCGGCTTCCGCAGCCGGCTCGATGTCGACCGCTACCTGCACCTGCAGCGCTGCCGCGAGCTGTTCGAGGCGGGCCTGCCGGTTGCCGAGGTTCTGCTCGAACTGGGCGACTTCGCCAGTGACAACCCCCACCTGGCGCGGCGCCACGCCAAGCTGCTGTTCCACCTCGGCCAGCAGCTGGAGCGCGAGGGCGAGCTGGCCGAGGCCGCCGCCCTGTACGCCGCCAGCAGCCATGGCGAGGCGCGCCAGCGCCGGGTGCGCGTGCTGGAAAAGCTCGGCGAATTCCAGCAGGCCCACGACCTGGCCAGCACCGCCCTGCTCGCCCCGCACAACGATGCCGAAACCCAGGCGCTGGAGCGCGCCCTGCCACGCCTGCAGCGCCAGCTCGGCCTGCCCAAGCGGCCACGCAGGCCCCCAGCCGAGGCCGGGCTGCTCGAACTGGAGCTGCCGCAGCCGCTGGAACTGAGCGTGGAATGGGCGGTGCAGCAGCACCTGCACGACGAGCAGGCGCCGGCCTTCTACGTGGAAAACACCCTGGTCTGCAGCCTGTTCGGCCTGCTGTGCTGGGAGGCGATCTTCGCCCCGCTGCCCGGTGCCTTCTTCCACCCCTTCCACGCCGGGCCGGTGGACCTGCACGACGGCGACTTCCGCAGCCGCCGCCATGGGCTGTTCGAACGCTGCCTGGCAAGGCTGGGCGACGGCAGCCATGCCGAGGCGATTCGTGCCACCTACGCGGCCAAGCACGGCATCGTCTCGCCCTTCGTGCACTGGGCAGTGCTTACGCCCGAGCTGCTGGAGACCGCCCTGCACTGCCTGCCGCCGGCGCACCTGCGCGCCTGGTTCGAGCGCCTGCTCGGCGATATCCGCGCCAACCGCGCCGGCATGCCGGACCTGATCCAGTTCTGGCCGGCCGAACGGCGCTACCGGATGATCGAGGTGAAGGGCCCCGGCGACCGCCTGCAGGACAACCAGAAGCGCTGGCTGGCCTTTTGCGCCCAGCATGGCATGCCTGTGGACGTCTGCTACGTGCGCTGGAGCGCGCCAGCGTGAGCTATGCCGTGGCCGTGCGCGCGCTGTGCGAGTTCACCGCCAAGCAGGGCGACCTCGACCTGCGCTTCACTCCCGCGCCCACCGCCGCCGAGGGCATGGCCGGGCACAGCACGGTGGTCGGTCGGCGCGGCGCCGGCTACCTCGCCGAACTGCCGCTGGCCGGCGAGTACCCGGGCCTGCGGGTCAGCGGTCGCGCCGACGGCTACGACCCGGCGCAGAACCTGCTGGAGGAGATCAAGACCCACCGCGGCGACGTGGCGCGCATCCCGGACAACCACCGGGTGCTGCACTGGGCCCAGGTCAAGGTCTACGGCTGGCTGCTGTGCGACGCGCTGGAGCTGCCGCACATCGACCTGGCGGTGGTGTATTTCAACGTGCTGTCGCAGAAGGAAACGGTGTTTCGCGAGCGCTTCGACGCCGCCGATCTGAGAACCTTCTTCGAGCTGCAGTGCGCGCGCTTCGTCGCCTGGGCCGAGCAGGAAACGGCTCACCGCGAGGCGCGCGACGCCAGCCTGGAGATGCTGCGTTTCCCCTACCCGAGCTTCCGCCGCGGCCAGCGCCAGCTCGCCGAATCCGTGTACCGCGCCGCCCGCGATGGCGACTTCCTGCTGGCCCAGGCCACCACCGGCATCGGCAAGACCCTGGCCACCCTGTTCCCGCAGCTCAAGGCGTTTCCCGGCCAGGAGCTGGACCGCCTGTTCTTCCTCACCGCCAAGACCCCGGGCCGGCGCCTGGCCCTGGACGCCCTGGCCAGCCTGCGTGAGCAGGAGGAAAACATGCCGCTGCGGGTGCTGGAGCACGTGGCCCGTGACAAGGCCTGCGAACACCCGGACAAGGCCTGCCACGGCGACTCCTGCCCGCTGGCCAAGGGCTTCTACGACCGCCTGCCGGCCGCCCGCGCCGCCGCCCTCGAGCGCCGCTGGCTGACCCAGGAGGCCGTGCGCGAGATCGCCCTGGCGCACCAGGTCTGCCCCTACTACCTGTCCCAGGAGCTATGTCGCTGGAGCGACGTGGTGGTCGGCGACTACAACTACTACTTCGACATGACCGCCCTGCTCCACGGTCTGACCGTGCTCAATGGCTGGAAGGTCACCCTGCTGGTGGACGAGGCGCACAACCTGATCGACCGCGCCCGCGGCATGTACAGCGCCGAGCTGGACCAGGCCGAGTTCAACGCCCTGCACAAGGTCGCCCCGGCCGGCCTCAAGGGCGTGCTGGAGCGCGTCGGCCGACACTGGAACCAGCTGCATCGCGACCAGGAAGTGCCCTACCAGATCTACCCGGCCATCTCCGACCTGTTCATCGTCGCCCTGCACAAGGCGGTGAGCGCCATCACCGACCATCTCACCGACCAGCCCGAGGGCAACCAGGCCGCGCTGCTGCGCTTCTACCTCGACGCCATGCTGTTCTGCCGCCTGGCCGAGGCCTTCGGCCCGCACTCGCTGTTCGACATCACCCGCCACGACTCCCGCAGCAGCCGCAGCCTGTCGACCCTGTGCCTGCGCAACATAGTGCCGGCGCGCTTCCTCGCCGAGCGCTTCGCCAACGCCCACAGCGCCACGCTGTTTTCCGCCACCCTCAGCCCCGGCCACTATCACGCCGACCTGCTCGGCCTGCCGCGCGACTGGCAGTGGCTGGAGGTGCAGTCGCCGTTCAGCGCCGAGCAGCTCAGGGTCCAGGCGCTAGCCAACCTGTCGACCCGCTACCAGCATCGCGAGACCAGCCTGGCGCCCATCACCGACCTGGTGGCCCGCCAGTTCCGCGAACAGCCGGGCAACTACCTGGCGTTCTTCAGCAGCTACGCCTACCTGGAACAGGCCCTGGAGAACTTCCGCCGCGCGCACCCGGACATTCCGGTGTGGGCGCAGTCGCGCAGCATGAACGAGGCGGAACGCCAGGCCTTTCTCGAGCGCTTCAGTGAAGGCTCCCGAGGCATCGGCTTCGCCGTGCTCGGCGGCGCCTTCGGCGAAGGCATCGACCTGCCCGGCAAGCGCCTGATCGGCGCGTTTATCGCCACCCTCGGCCTGCCGCAGGTCAATCCGGTCAACGAGGAAGTGAAGGCGCGCATGCAGCAGATGTTCGGCAACGGCTATGACTACGCCTATCTCTACCCCGGTCTGCAGAAGGTGGTGCAGGCCGCCGGTCGGGTGATCCGCACCACCGAAGACCATGGCGTGGTCTACCTGCTGGACGACCGTTTCACCCGTGGCGAAGTGCGCCAGCTGCTGCCCAGCTGGTGGCAGGTCGAGCGCAGCCGCTACCAGGCGAGCCTGGAACCGGTCGATCCCTAGGGGCCGTACACACTTTGCAAACACCCGGCGCTTGAGGCTCAGCGGAATTTCCTTATCCTCCGCAGCCGTGACACCGGGCCCCTCTGACGGCTAGCCGCCGCCATGTCGGAGTCATAGTTGGTACAACTACGACTTAAAGGAGGGGCTCATGACTGCCCTAGATTCGTTTCTCTTCGCCGACCTGCTCGGCACCGCCACCTGGCTGTGGCTGACCTTCTTCGCTCTGGTAGCCGCCCTGCTGGCCTTCGACCTCGGCATCCTGCATCGCGACAACCGCGACATCGGCGTCAAGGAAAGCCTGCTGCTGTCCGCCGGCTACATCTCCATGGGCCTGTTGTTCGCCGTCTGGGTGTTCTTCCAGAAGGGCGGCGACGCCAGCATGGATTACCTCACCGGCTTCCTCATCGAGAAGTCGTTGTCGATGGACAACGTGTTCGTCATGGCGCTGATCTTCAGCTTCCTGGCCATCCCGCGGCAGTACCAGCACAAGGTGCTGTTCTGGGGGATCATGGGCGTGATCGTGCTGCGCGCCATCATGATCGGCCTGGGCGCCGCGCTGATCAGCGAGTTCGACTGGATCCTCTACGTGTTCGGCGCCTTCCTGCTGCTGACCGGCGTGAAGATGCTGTTCTCCAGAGTCGACGACGAGCCGGACCTGTCGAAGAACCGCTTCGTCAACTGGCTGCGCAATCACCTGCCGGTGACCGACCGCCTGCACGAGCAGAAATTCTTCGTGCGCCAGGAGGACGCCAGCGGCAAGCTCAAGCTGTGGATCACCCCGCTGTTCCTGGCCCTGATCCTGATCGAGCTGGCCGACCTGGTGTTCGCCGTGGACAGCGTGCCGGCGATCTTCGCCATCACCCAGGATCCGTTCATCGTCTACACCTCGAACATCTTCGCCATCCTCGGCCTGCGCGCCCTGTACTTCGCCCTGGCCGCGATGATCCACCGCTTCGCCTACCTGAAATACGCCCTGGCCCTGGTGCTGGTGTTCATCGGCGGCAAGATCTTCCTGCACGGCATCATCGGCAAGGTACCGGCGGTGATCTCGCTCAGCGTGACCGTGGGCCTGCTGGCCGGCGGCGTGCTGCTTTCGCTGTACAAGACTCGTAACCAGCCCGCCCACAAGCTCGAATCCTAATTGCAGAGGAGTTTCATCATGTCCCCCATCAAACCGCTGCTGCTCGGCCTGGGCCTGATCGCCCTGGCCGGCTGCGACACCGCCGAGCAGGCCGCCGAAAGCTTCGCCGAGAAGGTCGAACAGGCCGCCGTCGATCAGGTGAAAGAGAGCCTGGGCGAAACCCTCAAGGGCCTCGATGAGCAGGTGGAGCAGCTCAACGACAAGGTCGATCAGGCCCAGGAAGGCACCCGCGAATGGCTGGACCAGGCGCAGCCGAAAGCCGAGCAGGACACACCGGAGCAAGAGGCCGAACAACAGCCGCAACAGGACATGATCGAGACCTGATCAGTCGGCGAAGGCCGCCTGCAGCAGCTGCGGCAGCACCACCCCGGCGGCGCCCGGCAGGCCGTATTCACGCGGCCCGCCAGGAGCCACCGGCTGCGGGTTGATGTGCACCACGCAGGCGCCATGGCGCGCGGCGATCTGCGGCACCTGAGCCGCCGGATAGACCAGCCCCGAGGTGCCGATCGACAGCAGCAGGTCGCACTCGGCGGCCGCCGCGAAGGCCTGCTGCAGAGCGGCCTCCGGCATCGATTCGCCGAACCACACCACCCCCGGGCGCACCGGCCCGCCACAACGCTCGCAGCGTGGCGGCGGCAGACGCCTGCCCTCCTCCGGCTCGTCCAGCTCGCGGGCAAGACCGCTGTAGGGCGCGGCGCAATCGAAACAGCGCGGCGCCTGCAGGCTGCCGTGCAGATGGATCACCTCCCGGCTGCCGGCACGCTCGTGCAGGTCGTCGACGTTCTGCGTCACCAGGGTCAGGCGCGGCACCCGGCCCGCCAGTTCGGCGATGGCCCGGTGCGCCGGATTGGGCATGGCGCGCAGCACCCGCTGGCGGCGCCACTCGTACCAGCCCCAGACCAGTTCCGGGTCAGCCGCGAAGGCCTCGGGCGTGGCCAGCCGCGCCGGATCGAAGCGTGCCCACAGGCCGGTCAGGGCATCGCGAAAGGTGGGAATGCCGCTCTCCGCCGACACCCCGGCGCCGGTGAACACCAGCAGGTGGCGACTGTCGCGCAGGGCTTGAACTATCGCAGCAAGCATGTCGGGCACTCCCAGACCAAGAGTCGCCATTCTGGCCAAGCCCGGAAGCCTGCGCCACTCATCACGGCGATGGAACGGGCCGGAGCAGGGTCGGTCGCACACTAACCCATCAGGAGAAACGTCATGCACAACGTCCAAGGTTACGAACGCGCACTGTCCATCGGTTTCGGTCTGGCCGGCCTCGCCTGCGGTCTGCATCGCGGCGGCATAGGTGGCATCGGCCTGGCCACCGCGGGCGGTCTCGGCCTGCTACGCGGCCTGACCGGCCACTGCGTGATGAAAGGCTATCTGCAGGATCCGCATCATGAGATCCACTACCTCAAGGGTGAACTGCTGCGCCTGCGCGAGGCCCTGGCCCGGCTGGGCCCGCAGGACCCGGCGATCGAACCGCCCCTGGGGGCGGACACCATGGTCTCCGGCTTCGATCGTTCGTTGCTCAACAGCCGCTGACCTAGGCCGAACAGATATTGCGGATGGCCCGCGAGGCACTGCTGGACGATGCCCGGCGCAGCTTGAGATAGGCCGCGCGGGCATTGGCGGCGCAGCGACTCAGGTATTCGCACTCGGCCTTCTGCTCTGCGGTGTAGGGCAGCGCCGTCTCGTTCATGAATTGGATCAGCGCCTGGTGGGCCTCGGCAGACAGCCGGGCCAACCGGCTCTCTTCCCGGGTGATGCGGGCGTGGTCCATAGAGTTCTTCTCCTGGCGTGAACATTGGTCTCGGCTTTTTGACGCCAGAAAGCCCCAATGTTCCGCAAGAATCGACAACCGGTAACCGATCAGCCGCCGCGCTGGCTGGGCTGGGCGCTGCGCTCCGCATGCTCGGCAGTGCCGACGGCGCGCTCGGCTCCCCGATGCTCGCGCTCGGGCGGGCGCCGCTGGTCGTTACTTGGGGCGGGCTGGTTTTCCGGGTTCAGGTCCACCTGTCCCGGGCTGAGCGGGTCGGGCTTCCCCGGCAGGGGCGAATGAGGATTCTGATCCTCGGTGGGGTGGTACGGATCGATGGACATGCTCGTCTCCTCGGCCAGGCAGGGGCTGGCCCATGCCGATTGGAGGCGAGCAGGGCTTGAGGGTTCGAGCTATTTAAATGCAGCGGGCTCAGCCGGCCAGCGCCACCGAGCCGGTCTGCGGGCGGACCAGCAGCAGGCGATACAGGCCCTGCTCGTCACGCTCCACCAGGCCACAGGCGCAGAGGCGGCTGAGCACCTGGCGCACGCTGAGCACGGAAATCTGCTCGTCGGCCAGCAGGAGGAAGCCATGCAGCTCCCGCGAGCGCAGGCCCTTGTCGTTGCGTTGCAACACTTCGAGGATTTTCAGCCGAACCAGACTGACCTTCAGTCCGGCTCCCTGCAGCATCGCCTTCAATTGCTGACGTTCATCGTTGGCGGTCATGGCACTCTCCCTGTGCGTGTGTGATCCACGTCTTGTTAGTCTGGGGGAAAAACTGTCGAGATGAACAGCTCCTAATCATTAAGACGTACGAGAAGTGAAAAACCTGCAGCGAAACTGCAACTTTTTTGTCTCGCCTGCGACCCATTCTTTGTGCTATTTCTCGACCCGCTCCGGCTTCACTGCCAGACAGGGCGCAAGCAGCAACTCGACACCAAGAGCTGCGTCGCCGCCGGGGCCATTGCAAGGGTGGCGGCTGTGCCGCCAGATACAGACAAGCCCGCTGGGGAAAGAAATGAGAAGGCTTGTACTGCTGCTTGTCACGCTGGCGCTGGTCGCCGGCTGCTCCGCAACCGCCAAGACATATGAAAAGAAGGGCCGCAAAGGCCTCAACATCAATTGCTCCGGGCTCACTTCCAGCTGGGAGCAATGCGAACAGAAAGCGACCCGCGCCTGCGGCCCCAAGGGTTACAAGGTGGTGGCCAAGGCCGGCGCCGACCAGGGTAGCGAAGACGATCCGGCCGACTTCGTGTTCGGCATCAACCCCGCCGGCTTTTCCAGCCGCAGCATGATCGTGCTCTGCAAGTAGACGGACGCCCGCTTGCCGCCCCGAAAGGCCCGCCATCGCGGGCCTTTTTCATGGTCTGAAGAGAGGCGCAGCCGCCGCGCATCTCGGCCCGCCCACACCCGGCCGGGTATAGTGGCGCCCGTCGCCACCACGAGACGCTACGCATGTACCACGGGGAAAAATTCAACGCCTGGACCCACCTGATCGGCGCGGTGCTGGCCTGCATCGGCGCGATCTGGCTGCTGGTCCTGGCCAGCCTCACGGGCGAGCCGCTGAAGATCGTCAGCGTGGCCGTCTACGGCGTCGCCCTGGTCGTGCTGTACAGCATCTCCACGCTCTACCACAGCCTGCGCGGGCGGGCGAAGCGGATCATGCGCAAGCTCGATCACCTGTCGATCTACCTGCTGATCGCCGGCAGCTACACGCCGTTCTGCCTGGTTACGCTCGAGGGCGCCTGGGGCTGGACGCTGTTCGGCATCGTCTGGACCCTGGGCATCATCGGCATGCTGCAGGAGATCAAGCCGCGCTCCGAAGCCCGCGTGCTGTCGCTGGTCATCTACGCGGTGATGGGCTGGATCGTGCTGATCGCCATCGAGCCGCTGCTCGCCGCCCTGGGTCGCGCCGGCTTCACCTGGCTGGCCGCCGGCGGCGTGCTGTACACGGTGGGCATCCTGTTTTTCGCCTACGACAGCCGCTTTCGCCACTGGCACGGCATCTGGCACCTGTTCGTCATGGCCGGCAGCCTGCTGCACTTCATCGCCATCCTGCGCTATGTGATCTGAGCGCCACTCATCGTCGCAACTGAACACCACCGCGTGCCCCCAGTCGGTTACTGAACACTGTCCCTGGAGAAACGCCATGGTTGCATTCGATCCCCAGTCGCGCCACGCGGCTCAGCACACCTATCAGCGGCACAACATCTCCCACCGGGAGCGGGCATTGTCTACCGCCGCCGGCATCGTCCTCACCGGCGCAGGCCTGCATCGCGGCGGCATCCTCGGCCTGGCCGGGCTCACCATCGGCGGCCTGCTGCTGGCCCGCGGCGGCACCGGGCACTGCAATCTCAAGGGCCTGCTGGAAGACCCGCAAGCCGAGATCCGCCACCTCCGCGCACGCATACGCCAGCTCAGCGCGACCCTCGCCCACGCCTCCGCCGAGCACAGCGGCACCGGTCTGCGCAGCCCCACGCGCCCCGCCGAGGCCTTCGATACCGAGCAGATTCCCGGCGGCAGCTATGCCGTCGATCCCGCATCGGCCAATCGCCTGAGCGGCCACTTCTGACCCTGGCTGCGGCCCTCCCTGGCCATCCGGGCCATGGAGGGCGCGGCGCTTCAGCGCGCCCTGCGCAGCGGCGTATTCCACCCTAACCTTTTATCCTGCCCATCGGTCTTAACCGACAACGCGACTCGCGCCCGCAGCAGGACTATCGACACTCATGGACCTGGTCATCGCCCGCCCCGAGGGGCTCTACTGCCCGCCCGGCGACTTCTATATCGACCCCTGGCGCCCGGTCGAGCGCGCCGTGATCACCCACGGCCACGGCGACCATGCCCGCGGCGGCAGTCGCCACTACCTGGCCGCCGCGCCCGGCGCCGGCATCCTGCGCACGCGCCTGGGCGGCGACATCAACCTGCAGACCCTGGACTACGGCGAGCGCCTCGATCATCACGGCGTGACCCTGAGCCTGCACCCCGCCGGCCATGTGCTCGGCTCGGCCCAGGTGCGCCTGGAACATCGCGGCGAGGTGTGGGTCGCGTCCGGCGACTACAAGGTCGAACCGGACGGCACCTGCACGCCGTTCGAGCCGGTGCGCTGCCACACCTTCATCACCGAATCGACCTTCGGCCTGCCGATCTACCGCTGGCAGCCGCAGGCGCAGATCTTCGCCGGCATCGACGCCTGGTGGCGGCAGAACCAGGCCGCCGGCCGCGCCAGCGTGCTGTTCTGCTACGCCTTCGGCAAGGCGCAGCGCATCCTCCACGGCATCGACGCGAGCATCGGGCCGATCCTCGGCCACGGCTCGATGGAGCCGCTCAACCAGGTCTACCGCGACGCCGGCGTGCACCTGCCGCCCACCCTGTATGCCGGCGACTTCAAGAAGAGCGACCCGCTGCTGCGCCAGGCGCTGATCCTCGCCCCGCCCTCGGCCGGCGGCAGCACCTGGATGCGCCGCTTCGGCGATTACAGCGACGCCTTCGCCAGCGGCTGGATGATGCTGCGCGGCACGCGCCGGCGCCGCGGCGTCGACCGCGGTTTCGTGCTCTCCGATCATGCCGACTGGCCGGGCCTGCTGTGGGCCATCGAGCAGACCGGCGCCGAGCGGGTGTTCGTCACCCACGGCTCGGTCAGCGTGCTGGTGCGCTACCTGCGCGAACAGGGCCTGGACGCCCAGGGCTTCGATACCGAGTACGGCGACGAGGACGAAGCGGCGCCCACGGCGGAAGCGGAGCCGAGCTCATGAAGGCCTTCTCCGATCTCTACGGGCGCCTCGACGCCACCACCTCGAGCAACGCCAAGCTCGCCGCCCTGCAGGATTACTTCCGCACGGCCAGCGCCGAGGATGCCGCCTGGGCGGTGTACTTCCTCGCCGGCGGCCGCCCGCGCCAGCTGGTGCCGGCCAGGCAGCTGCGCGAGCTGGCGATGCAGGCCGCCAATCTGCCGGAGTGGCTGTTCGAGGAAAGCTATTCGGCGGTCGGCGACCTGGCCGAGACCATCGCCCTGCTGCTGCCCGAATCCAGCCACGAATCGGCCGACGGCCTGGCCCTGTGGGTCGAGGACAAACTCCTGCCCCTGCGCGGCCTGCCCCCGGAAGAACTGGCCGCGCGCCTGCCGCCGTTCTGGGCGCAGCTCGACCGCCAGGCGCTGATGGTGTGTATCAAGCTGATCACCGGCGCCTTCCGCGTCGGCGTGTCCAAGCTGCTGGTGACCCGCGCCCTGGCCAGCCTCGCCGACCTCGATGCCAAGCGCGTGGCCCAGCGCCTGGTGGGCTACACCGACCTGTCGCACCGGCCCAGCGCGGAGAGCTACCGCCGGCTGATCGCCGCCGAATCGGACGACGAGCACGCCCAGCGCGGCGGCCAGCCCTACCCGTTCTTCCTCGCCCACGCCCTGCAACTGCCGGTGGAGAAATTCGAGGAGAACCTCGGCCCGGTGGACGCCTGGCAGGTGGAGTGGAAGTGGGACGGTATCCGCGCCCAGCTGGTCAAGCGCGACGGCCGCCTATGGCTGTGGTCGCGCGGCGAGGAGCTGATCAGCGAACGCTTTCCCGAGCTGGACGAACTTACGGCGCGCCTGCCCGACGGCACGGTGATCGACGGCGAGCTGGTGGTCTGGCGCCATCCGCCGGCCAACGCCGAACAGGCCAGTCTGATGGACGTAGACAGCGCCACGCTGGAAGTGGACGTGGAGGATGCAGTCGAGCGCTACGGCATCCAGCCCTTCGCCCTGCTGCAGCAGCGCATCGGCCGCAAGACCCTGGGCAAGAAGATCCTCGAAGAGGTGCCGGTGGCCGTGCTCGGCTACGACCTGCTGGAATGGCAGGGCCTCGACTGGCGCAGCCGCCCGCAACACGAGCGGCGCGCGCAGCTGGAGCGGGTGATCGCCGCCTGCGCCAGCCCCAGGCTGATGCCCTCGCCATTGCTGCACGGCGACAGCTGGCAGGCGCTGGCCGAGCAGCGCGAAGCGTCGCGCCGCCTCGGCGTCGAGGGGATGATGCTCAAGGCCCGCGACGCCCTGTACGGCGTGGGCCGGACCAAAGACATGGGCGTGTGGTGGAAGTGGAAGGTCGACCCGTTCAGCGTCGACGCCGTGCTGATCTACGCCCAGCGTGGCCACGGCCGCCGCGCCAGTCTCTACAGCGACTACACCTTCGCCGTGTGGGACGGCCCGCCGGGGGCCAGCGAGCGCAGCCTGGTGCCATTCGCCAAGGCCTATTCCGGGCTGACCGACGAGGAGATGCGCAAGGTCGACGCCATCGTGCGCAAGACCACCGTGGAAAAGTTCGGCCCGGTGCGCAGCGTCACCCCGACCCTGGTCTTCGAGCTGGGCTTCGAGGGCATCGCCCTGTCCAAGCGCCACAAGAGCGGCATCGCCGTGCGCTTCCCGCGCATGCTGCGCTGGCGCCAGGACAAGCGCGTGGAGGACGCTGACACGCTGGCCATCCTCCAGGACCTGCTGCAATGAGCCTGGCCGGCGCCTGGTTCGTCCAGCGCGGGTGGAAGGCCTTCCCGTTCCAGAGGGAAGTCTGGCAGGCCGTGGCCAAGGGCGAGTCCGGCATGCTGTACGCCACCACCGGCTCGGGCAAGACCTATGCGGTGTGGCTGGCCGCGCTGAACCGCTTCGCCAAGGCCATTCCGGCCACTACCGCCAGCGGCCAGCCACGCAAGCGCCAGCCCGCCGCCGCGCCGCTCAGCGTGCTGTGGATCACCCCGATGCGCGCCCTGGCCGCCGATACCCAGCGCGCCCTGCAGGCACCGCTGGACGACCTGAACATCGCCTGGAGCGTCGGTCTGCGCACCGGCGACACCGGCAGCAGCGAGCGCGCGCGCCAGGGCCGCAAGCTGCCCAGCGCGCTGATCACCACCCCGGAGAGCCTGACCCTGCTGCTGACCCGCAGCGATGCCGAGGCGCAGTTCGCCGGCCTGCGCATGCTGGTGGTGGACGAGTGGCACGAGCTGCTCGGCAACAAGCGCGGCGTGCAGCTGCAACTGGCCCTGGCGCGGCTGCGCCGGTGGAATCCGGGACTGATCGTCTGGGGCCTGTCGGCGACCCTGGGCAACCAGAAACATGCACTGCAGGTGCTGCTCGGCGACACGCCGGGGCGCCTGGTGCAGGGCAAGCAGGACAAGAGCCTGCGCATCGATACCCTGCTGCCGCCGGGCATCGAGCGTTTTCCCTGGGCCGGCCACCTGGGCCTGCGCATGCTGCCGCAGGTGGTCGAGGAGGTCGAAGCCAGCGGCACCAGCCTGCTGTTCACCAACACCCGCTCGCAGGCGGAGATCTGGTACCAGGCGCTGCTCGACGCCCGGCCGGACTGGGCCGGGCTGATCGCCCTGCACCACGGCTCGCTGTCGCGCGAGGTGCGCGACTGGGTCGAGCTGGGCCTCAAGGAAGGCCGGCTGAAGGCCGTGGTGTGCACCTCAAGCCTGGATCTGGGCGTGGACTTCCTGCCGGTGGAACGGGTGCTGCAGATCGGTTCGGCCAAGGGCGTGGCGCGCCTGCTGCAACGGGCCGGGCGCTCCGGCCACGCACCGGGGCGCGCCTCGCGGATCAGCCTGGTACCGACCCACGCGCTGGAACTGATCGAAGCCGCCGCTGTGCAGGACGCCGTCGCCGCCGGGCGCATCGAGGCGCGGCAATCGCCGCAGAAGCCCCTCGACGTGCTGGTCCAGCACCTGGTCAGCATGGCCCTCGGTGGCGGCTTTCGCCCCGACGAGCTGCGCGAGGAAGTGCGCAGCGCCTGGGCCTATCGCAAGCTGAGCGACGAGGAGTGGCAATGGGCGCTGGCCTTCGTCCGCCACGGCGGCAACTCGCTGACCGCCTATCCCGACTACCAGCGCGTGGAGCCAGACGAACAGGGCATCTGGCGCGTGCCCAATGCGGCACTCGCCAGGCGCCACCGCATGAGCGTGGGCACCATCGTCAGCGATGCCAGCATCGCCGTGAAGTTCTGGGCCAAGGGCGGCAGCGGCCGCTCGCTGGGCAGCGTCGAGGAAGGCTTCATCGCCCGTCTGCGCCCCGGCGACTGCTTTCTCTTCGCCGGGCGCCTGCTGGAACTGGTGCGGGTGGAAAACATGACCGCCTACGTCAACCGCGCCACGTCGCGCAAGGCCGCGGTGCCGCGCTGGAATGGCGGGCGCATGCCGCTCTCCAGCGAGCTGGCCGACGCCGTGGTGGCGCGTTTCGGCGAAGCGGCGCAGGGCCAGTTTCGCGGCCCGGAGATGCAGCTGCTGCGGCCGCTGCTGGAGGTGCAGCAGGCCTGGTCGGCGCTGCCCACCTCCCAGTCGCTGCTGGCGGAAACCCTGCATTCGCGCGAGGGCTGGCACCTGTTTCTCTACCCCTTCGCCGGGCGCAGCGTGCACCTGGGGCTGGCCAGCCTGCTGGCCTGGCGCCTCGGTCAGTTGCAGCCGGCGACCTTCTCCATCGCCGTCAACGACTATGGCCTGGAGCTGCTCTGCGCCAGCCCGGTGGATTGGCCGCGCTGGCTGAACAACGCACTGCTGCGCAGCGACGACCTGCTGCATGACGTGCTCGCCAGCCTGAATGCCGGCGAGCTGGCCCGGCGGCGCTTTCGCGAGATCGCGCGCATCGCCGGGCTGGTGTTCGGCGGCTATCCCGGGGCGGCGAAAAGCGCGCGCCAGTTGCAGGCGTCCAGCGGGCTGTTCTTCGACGTGTTTCAGCAATACGACCCGGGCAACCTGCTGCTGACCCAGGCCCAGGAGGAAGTGCTGCGCCAGGAGCTGGACGTGCAGCACCTGCAGCACACCCTGCAACGCCTGCGCGGGTTGCGCCTGGACCTGCGCGAAGTACAGCGCCCGCCGCCGCTGGCCTTCCCCTTGCTGGTGGAACGCTTTCGCGAGAGCCTCAGCTCGGAGAAGCTCGCCGACCGCATCGCCCGCCTGCTCGCCGACCTGGAGAAGGCCGCAGGTCCCGGCGCCTACCAGGCCGAGCGCGCGCCCGAGGTGGAACGCGAACGACCGCGGGCGCGCACACCGCGGCAGAGCAAGAACGGGCTGCCGCGGGTGAAGAAGCGCACCGGCTGAGCGAAAACGAGGAGCGCCACTATCGACCCGACCCACACGCCCACGCCTGCCCTGGCAGTGCAGCTCGCCGGCGAGGAAGTCTGGCTGCTGGCCGACAAGGCGCTGTACTGGCCGGCCGGCGAGGCCCTGCTGATCGCCGATATCCACTTCGGCAAGGCCGCGGCCTACCGCGCCCTCGGCCAGCCGGTGCCGCAGGGCACCACGAGCAACAACCTGCAGCGCCTGGATGCGCTGCTGGCGCAGCACCCGTGCCGCCAGCTGATCTTCCTCGGGGACTTCCTGCACGCGCGCGGATCCCACGCACCGGCCACCCTGGCGGCGCTGCATGCCTGGCGTGAGCGCAACAGTGAACTGGCGATCCTGCTGATCCGCGGCAACCACGACCGCAGCGCCGGCGACCCGCCGGCGACGCTGGATATCCGGGTGGTCGCCGAGCCTTATCTGCTCGGCCCGTTCGCCCTGCAGCACGAACCCGATCCGCACCCCAGCCACCAGGTGCTGGCCGGCCACGTGCATCCGGTGTGCGTGTTGCGCGGCCGCGCTCGGCAGCGCCTGCGTTTGCCCTGCTTCAGCCTGGATGACGGCGTGTGCCTGCTGCCGGCCTTTGGCGCCTTTACCGGCGGCATGCTGGTCGACCCGCAGCCGGGGCGGCGGCTGTATGCGGTCGGTGATGGCGGGGTATGGCCGCTGGCTAGCGGCGACGGTCCAGCAGGTTGACCGCCAGCCGATCCAGCCAGCCCCACAGGCGCTGCTGAATGCGCTTGAGCAGCGGGCGGCGATGCCAGTCTTCCAGGGTGATCTCGCGACTGTGCTCGAAGTCGCTAAGGAAGCTGTTGGCGGCCGCCGCGGTCAGCTGCGGATCGAGGGCCTCCAGGTTGGCCTCCAGGTTGAAGCGCAGGTTCCAGTGGTCGAAGTTGCACGAGCCGACGCTGACCCAATCGTCCACCAGCACCAGCTTCAGGTGCAGGAAGCGCGGCTGGTACTCGAAGATACGCACGCCGGCCTTGAGCAGCCGCGGGTAGTAGCGCTGGCCGGCGAAGCGCACCGGCGGATGGTCGGTGTTGCGGCTGGTCAGCAGCAGGCGCACGTCCACCCCGCGGTCGGCGGCGCGCATCAGGAAGCGGCGTACCTTGCGGCTGGGCAGGAAATACGGCGTGGCCAGCCATACCCGGCGCTTGGCATGGCCGATGCTGCGCAGCAGCGACTGGACGATATCCAGGTGCTGGTTGGAGTCGGCGTAGGCCACCCGGCCCATGCCGCGCCCGGCCGGTGGACAGGGTGGCAGGTGCGCCAGCCCCGGCGCCTGGCCCGGGCGCCAGGGACTGCGGCCCTCGCATGCCAGCCACTGGTACTCGAACAGCGACCGCCAGTGCGCCACCAGCGGCCCCTCGATGCGCACCATGACCTCGTGCCAGTAGTCGTCCTGGGCCTGGGTGCTCCAGAACTCGTCGGTGGCGCCGGTACCGCCGACGTAGACGCAGCGCTCGTCCACCACCAGCATCTTGCGGTGGTCGCGGTACAGGTTGCGCAGGCCGCGGCGCCAGCGCAGCGGGTTGTACTGGCGCAGTTGGATGCCGGCACTGGTGAGGCGCTCGCGCGAGGCCTGGCCGAAGCCCAGGCAGCCGAAGCCGTCGAACAGGCAGTACACCCGCGCGCCACGCCCGGCGGCGGCGCACAGCGCCTCCACCAGCGCCGCGCTGCAGTGGCCGTCTTCCACCAGATAGAGCTCCAGCAGCACCAGCTCCCGGGCCGAGGCGATGTCGGCGAGCATGGCCGGCATGAAGGCTGGTCCGTCGATCATCAGCTCGAAGCGGTTGCCGGATTTCCAGGGGAAAATGGCGCCTGTCATCGCGAGGTGAAAATCATCACCGCGCCGACCGGTACCGACAGGCTGATGTTGGACAACCGGGCCACCTTGGCCAGGGCCTCGACGCCCTCCTCCAGGCCGAAGTGCTCGGCATGCAGCACCAGCGGCGCCAGGGTCACCACCTGGAAGCGCTGGTCGTCCAGGCGCGTGGCCAGCAGCTCGGCCATGTAGGCGTGCTTGCGCCCGCGGATTTCCACCTGCACCGGCAGGCTCAGCTCAAGCTGGGCGCCGGAGGCCAGGTCGGTGATCGGCGCCAGGTTGAGCTGGGCCATGATGTGCGCATCGGGGAATTCCTCGGTGGCGAACAGCAGGCTGCGCAGGCGCTCGTCGCGGACCGGGATGCCGGTGCTCACCGAATCCATCTCGACGCGCAGACGGGCCGCGCCCTTGTTGTCGATCTTGCCGTGCAGGGTGAGGAAGCGATGCACCTCGGAGAGGTTGCCGGCCTTGGTGGAGATGAACGACAGGCGCGAGGACTCGTTGTCCAGGTACCAGGCGGCCTGCGCCGGCAGGGCCAGGCAAGTGGCGAGAACAGCGCCGGTCAGAATGCGAAGGGGCTTGGCCATGGGCTCACTTGTGTTGCGGTTTGAGCGCAACGATAGCGGCCCGGGGCGGCCTTGCCAAACGCCGGGCCGTTGCAAGCTGTGGCAGAGCGCCGAGCAGCCGACAGCGGCCGGCGTGCTCAGAGCGGATCGGCCTCGACCTGCAGCTGGCAGCCCTGGCGCTGATCCAGCCAGGCGGCGGTCTGCGTGCTGCCCAGGCCGCGAGCGGTCACCCGCTTGCGCTCGGCGTCGTCGCGCAGCTCGCTCAGGGGCATGTACAGCTTGACGTAGCTGACGCAGTAATCGGCCGGGTTGCCGCTGACGTAGCGGCAGGAGCAGTACTCCTTGGCCGAGTAGGCACCGACTATGCCGGGGAAGGACGCCAGGTGCACGCGGTTGACCCAGGCCAGCAGGCCCAGGCCGACCAGCAGCAGGAGGAATACGGAGAGGAAGGGACGGCGGCGGATCATGGCTGTTCTCCGAAGGCGGCCTGCACCCGCTTGAGCAGTTCGTTATGGCTGTAGCTGCCGTCACGGTCGTCGGCGTAGCGCACCACCACCAGCTTCTGCGCCGGCAGCACGTAGAGCCCCTGGCCCCAGTGGCCGAGGGCGGCGAAGGTGGCTTCCGGCACGTCCGGCCAGGGCTTGGCCTTGCCCTCCAGCGCCACGTTCAGCCACCACTGGCCACCGGGCACCGCGTCGCGCGGTTTCTCCGGGTTGGGCTGGTAGTTGGCGAAGGGCGTGCGGTTGAACGCCACCCAGCTCTGCGGCAGCAGCTGGCGCTCGCCCCAGCGGCCGTCGCGCTGCATCAGCAGGCCGACGCGGGCCAGGTCGCGGGCGGTCATGTAGGCATAGGACGAGGCGACGAAGGTGCCACTGGCATCGCGCTCCCACACGGCCGAGCGGATGCCCAGCGGCTCGAACAGCGCGGTCCAGGGATAGTCGGCGTAGGCCTGCTCGCCGACCATCGACTTGAGGCTGGCGCCCAGCACGTTGCTGTCGCCGCTGGAGTAGCGGAAGCGCGTGCCCGGCACGGCGCCCAGGCCGTGCGCGGCGGTGAACGCGGCCATGTCGCCGCGGCCGCGGGTGTAGAGCATGGCCACCACCGAGGACTTCAGCGGCGCGTACTCGTAGTCCTCCTGCCAGGCCAGACCGGAGGCCCAGTTGAGCAGGTGGCCCATCTTCACGTCGGGGTGCGCGGTGAACGGCGGGTAGTGCTTGGCCACCGCATCGTCGAGCTTGAAGCGCCCCTCGCCGTAGGCGGTGCCGAGCACGCTGGCGAACAGGCTCTTGCTGATCGACCAGGTCAGGTGCGGAGTCTGCGCGCTGGTCGGCGCGGCGTAGCGTTCGTAGACGATCACGCCGTCCTTGATCACCAGCAGCGCATCGCTGCGCACACCCGTGCGGGCGGCTTCATCGCGGCTGGGGAAGGCATAGTCGTTGAGGGCCTGGATGGCCGGTGTGGCGGCAGCCGGCTGGCTGCTCCAGTCATCGGCCGGCCAGGTTTCCGCCGCCAGGGGGCCGGCGACCAGCAGGCAGCCGGCCAGGGCGGTGCGACGCAACAGGGCAAGGGGCATCGGGCTCGCTCGCAAATTTGGGAGGAGCCGACGCTAGCACGGCGAAGGTGAAGGAAAACAGCGCCAATCGCACCAGAGCACGGGACGGATCAGTCCGGCAGGCGATAGTCCTGCTGGGTCATCAGGTCGAGGCCGCACTCCAGATGTTCGATCCAGTCGAGGAAGGCGCCGATCATCTGCGCCCCGACGAAGGGCCGGCCGTGCTGCGGCACGATCATCGCCACATCCATCTCGCGCACCATCTGCGCCCAGAAGCGGCAGGCCTTGTTGCTGGCCATATAGCGACGGTGGAAGCCGGCCATGTGGGGGATGTGCGCGGCGAAGTCGTGCACCGGGCTGGCGTCGTCGACCATGGAGGCGCCCATGTCGCCGGAGAAGAGGATCTTGCTCACCGGGTCGTACAGCTGGAAGTTGCCCACCGAATGCAGGAAGTGCGCGGGCACCGCCTTGAGGTTGCACTGGCCCAGCGGAATCGCCTGGCCGCGGTCCGGCAGGGCGATGATGCGGTCGTAGGTGCAGATGCCGTGGCTCAGGGCCAGGTAGTTGGCGGTCAGGTGCGGCAGGAAGCGCGCCCATAGCTTGGAGCAGATCACCCGCGCACGGGTGTGCAGCAGCCACTTGTCCAGGGAGGCGATGATGTCCGGGTCCTGATGCGAGGCGAAGATGTAGGTCAGCGCCTGCACCGGGATGTGCTTGGACAGCTCCAGCGACAGCGGGGTGTAGGTCAGGTCGCCGCCCGGATCGAGCAGCAGGTACTGCTCGTGGTCGGTGATCAGGAACTGGTTGGACTGCACACCCTCGCCGCTGACCAGGTCATCGAACATCAGGCATTGATGGGTGCCGTTATCGAACAGCACGATTGGCTCGCGGCGCATGGAGACCTCGTAGAAAGAACGCGGCCGCGATTCTAGAGAGCCTGCGCTCACACACTACTGACCTGGATCAAATCGAGACGGCTGCCGATCGCCCCTATTCCATATCGGCATGGCCCGCATCGTACTGTTGTATTAGTTCCGCCCGAATGGCCGCGGATAGCATCGGCGCACTTGTCCTGCCGATGAGAACAATAAGGTGAACCTAGGAAAGATCATCAGCCGCAGTGCTCTGTACTGGCCCGAAAATGAGGCCCTGGTCGACGCCCGGCAACGCATTACCTTCGCTCAACTCGAGCGGCGCACCAACCGCCTGGCCTCTGGCCTGCAGGCCCTTGGTCTGGCAACGGGCGCCCACGTGGCGATCCTCGCCCTCAACCGCGTCGAACTGGTGGAAGCGGAGATCGCCTTCTACAAGTCCGCCATGGTCAAGGTGCCGATCAACGCGCGCCTGTCCCTGGAAGAAATCATCCAGGTGCTGAGCGACTCGCACAGTCAGGCGGTGATCGCCGATGGCCGCTTCGCCGCGGCGCTGGCCGCAAGGCGCGGCGAGGTGCCGCGCCTGCGCCATATCATCTCTCTCGACGACGAGGCCGGCGACAGCCATTACTCCGCCGTGCTGGCGCAGGGCAGCGAAGCGCCGGTGCATTGCGATCCGCATGACGACGACCTGGCCGTGCTGCACTACACCTCCGGCAGCTCCGGCGTGCTCAAGGCGGCCATGCTCAGCTTCGGCAACCGCAAGGCGCTGGTGCGCAAGAGCATCGCCAGCCCGACCCGCCGCTCCGCCCCCGGTGACGTGATGGCGCATGTCGGCCCGATCACCCATGCCAGCGGCATGCAGATCATGCCGCTGCTGGCCGTCGGCGCCTGCAACCTGCTGCTGGAGCGCTACGACGACCGCCTGCTGCTGGAAACCATCGAGCGCGAGCGCGTCACCCGCCTGTTCCTGGTCCCGGCGATGATCAACCGCCTGGTGAACTTCCCCGAGGTGGAGCGCTTCGACCTCTCCAGCCTGCGCGTGGTGATGTACGGCGCCGCACCGATGGCGCCGGCGCTGGTCAAGCGCGCCATCGACCTGTTCGGGCCGATCCTGGTACAGGGCTACGGCGCCGGCGAGACCTGCTCGCTGGTCACCGTGCTGACCGAAGAGGATCACCTGGTCGAGGGCGATGACGCTCGCCGCCTGGCCTCCTGCGGTCGCTGCTATTTCGAGACCGACCTGCGGGTGGTCAACGAACAGTTCGTGGACGTGCAGCCCGGCGAGATCGGCGAGATCGTGGTCAAGGGGCCGGACATCATGAAGGGCTACTGGCAGGCGCCGGAGCTCACCGCCGAGGTGATGCGCGACGGCTACTACCTGACCGGCGATCTGGCCACGGTCGACGAGCATGGCTACGTGTTCATCGTCGACCGCAAGAAGGAAATGATCATCTCCGGCGGCTTCAACGTCTACCCGACCGAGGTCGAGCAGGTGCTCTACAGCCTGCCGCAGGTATTCGAGGCGGCGGTGGTCGGCGTGCCCGACGAGCAATGGGGCGAGGCGATCCGCGCGGTGGTGGTACTGAAGCCGGGCCAGAGCCTGAGCGCCGAGGAAATCATCGAGCACTGCGGTCGCTCCCTGGCCGGCTTCAAGAAGCCGCGCGCGGTGGACTTCGTTCAGGAGCTGCCGAAGAACCCCAATGGCAAGGTCGTGCGCCGCCTGATCCGCGAAGCGTATTGGCAGAACAGCGAACGCCGGATCTGAGCGGAGACAACAGATGATCAAGCCAAGTGAAAAAGCCGCCCACCTGATCGAAGGCATCAACGCCTTCGCCCGCGACGAACTCGCCCCGCTGGTGGAGCGCGAAGGCATCCGCTGGGGCGAGCCGGTCGCCAAGCCGCTGCTGCGCGATATCTGGCGCCGCTCCTGCGAGCTGGGCTTCTACAACGCCATGCTGCCCGAAGCCCTGGGCGGCGCCGGGCTGAGCGTCACCGAGCTGTGTGCGCTGAAGGAGGCCGCGGTGCTCACCGGCTCGCCGCTGGCCCCGCACATCCTCGGCGAGCTGTCCGGCCCGCCGCGCGTCGGGCACCTGTTCAAGGTCGCCAACGAGCATCAGATCGAAACCATCCTGCAACCGATCTGCCGCGCCGAGAAGGCCGTGTGCTTCGCCCTCACCGAGGCCGAGGCCGGCTCCGACGCCACCGCGCTCGGCACCGAGGCGCGCCTGGAGGGTGACCACTACGTGCTGCGCGGCGCCAAACGCTACATCTCCGGCGCGCCCTATGCCGACATCGCCGTGCTGCTCGCGGTGACCACGCGGGGGCGCGGTCCGCAGGGCATCTCGGCGTTCTTCGTCGACCTGCATGCCGAAGGTGTCAGCGTCGACAGCGACTACTCGGTGATGTCCGGCGGCGGCGCCCACGGCAATATCCTCCTCGAGGACGTGCGCGTGCCGGTGGCCAACCGCATCGGCGAGGAAGGCCAGGGCTTCAGGCTGGCGATGGGGCGCATCACCCTCAACCGCCTGCTGCACTGCCCGACCATGCTCGGCATGGCCGGCCTGGCGCTGAACCTGTCGCTGGACTACGCCCGTACCCGCAAGCAGTTCGGCCAGCCGATCGCCATGTTCCAGTCGATCAACCATATGCTCGCCGACATGGCCACCGAGCTGTATGCCGCGCGCAGCATGATGTACGCCACCGCGGCGAACAACGACGCCGGCGGCGATATCAAGGTGCAGGCACCGATGTGCAAGCTGTATGCCTCGGAAACCGCCTTCCGTATCGCCGACAAGGCGGTGCAGATCCACGGCGGCGCCGGTCTGATCAAGGGCCATCCGGTCGAATGGTTCTTCCGTGCGACGCGGATGATGCGCATCCTGACCGGTACCAGCGAGATTCAGCGCAACACCATCGCCAAGGGCATTCTGCTGCCGAGCTGAGTGCCACCCGCAGCCCCGCCACCAGGCGGGTGCTGCCGCACCGCTAGCAGGGCCGCCGCCAGGGAAGTCGGCCGGCCCCACAACAACAAAAGAGAATTCCCATGTCCGTACAAGACTCTGCCTTCCGTCCGCGCCAGGCCTGGACGATCGCCTTCCTGCTGGCCTTCATGATGCTGGTCAACTTCCTCGACAAGGTGGTGATCGGCCTGGTCGGCGTGCCGATGACTCAGGAACTGAACCTCAGCCCGACCGAGTTCGGCCTGATCGGCGGCGCCCTGCACTGGCTGTTCGCGATATCGGCGGTGGTCGGTGGCTTCCTCGCCAACCGTCGGCCGACCCGCAGCCTGCTACTCGGCATGGGCCTGTTCTGGGCGCTGATCCAGCTGCCGATGCTGTTCGCCAACTCGCTGTGGATGATCGTCGCCTGCCGCGTGCTGCTCGGCATCGGCGAGGGTCCGGCCTCGCCGGTCGCCACCCACGCCCTGTACAAGTGGTTCCCCGATGACCGCCGCAGCCTGCCGGTGGCCCTGCTGCATTCCGGAAGCGCCATGGGTCTGCTGGTGGCCGGCGCGATGATCCCGTGGATCAGTCTGAACTACGGCTGGCGCACCAACTTCGCCGTGCTCGCGGTGATCGGCCTGGTCTGGTGCGGGCTGTGGCTGTTGCTCGGCCGCGAAGGCACCCTCGACACCCTGCGCCGCGGCCAACCCAACGCCGCGCAGAACGAGCCGCGCGTGCCCTACCGCCGCCTGCTGAGCGACAGCAGCGTGCTCGGCAACTACGCCTGCCACTTCGCCGCCAACTGGTCGCTGGCACTGACCCTGACCTGGGTGCCCAGCTATCTGGAGATCGGCCTCGGCATCGACCCACTGAAGACCGGGCACATGTTCGTCATGTTCGTCGTCGTCACCACGCCGCTGAGCCTGCTGATGGCTTGGCTGTCGCAGCGCTTGATGCGTCGTGGCGTGTCGTCGCGCCTGGCGCGCGGCGCCTTCGTCTCGCTGTGCCTGATCGCCGGCGGGCTGTTCTCCTCGGCGCTGATGCTCACCGAGCTATCGGTGACTACGCGGATCATCGCCCTGACCCTGAGCGGCGGCCTGGCCCTGGTGATGTATTCGGTGGGGCCGGCGATGCTCGCCGAATTCACCCCGAGCAGCCAGCGCGGCGGCATCCTCGCCATCGGCAACGCCGTGGCCTCGCTGGCCGGACTGTCGGCGCCGGTGGTCACCGGCCTGCTGGTGCACGGCGCGGGGGCCGGGCACCCGCAAGGCTATGCCCAGGGCTTCTTCGTCTGCGGTGGTGTGATGATCGTGGCAGGCCTGATCGGCCTGGTGACGATGAACCCGCAGCGCTCGCGCGAGCGCCTGGCTCAGGAAGAGATGTCGGGCGCCTGCTCGCGGGCCTGAGCCTGATCATCGGCGCTGCGCTCGATCAGACTGCCGCGCCAGCGGCCGTCGCGCACCGCCTCCACCAGCAGGCCGCGCACCAGGTCACGCATGCATGAGGCGGCGAACGACAGCGGCTTGTGCACCGAGTAGGCGATGGACACGGTGCGAGTGATGCGCGGCTCGACGATCTGCCGCGCCTCGGTCGGCTCGAACAGGTCGGCTAGCGGCGGCCAGTTGCTGATGGTCGCCGCCAGGCCGCTGCGCACCAGGCTGGCGATACCCGGCGCGGATTGTTGCTCGTAGGCGACGTTGAGCACCACCCCCGCCTCCATCGCCGCCTGCTCGATGCGCCGGCGCAGGTGCAGCGCCCGCGGCGCCATCACCAACCTTGTGGCACCAGCCTCGGCCAGGGTGATCGGGTCGCCGTGCAGACCCTGGCTGCCCATCCCGACCCAATACAGGTCCTCGATGAAGATCGGCTCGGCAGCGACATGCTCGAGCTCCTCGGCATTCGGCACCACACCGAAATCGACCTTGCCCAGCTCGATGGCCTGGCCACCCTCGCGAGTCAGACCGTCGCAGATGGTCAGGGTGATGCTGGGAAACTTCTCCGCGGCTCGCGCGATGATCGCCGGCAGCAGCAGCGCCGAGGCGGTGGCCGGGATCGAGATCGACACATGGCCCTTGGGGTCGCCACGGGTCGAGGCCAGCTCATCCTTCACCGAATCGAGCTTCTGCACCACCGACCGCGCCACCTCGTACAGGCGCCGGCCGGCGTCGGTGAGGGCCACGCCGTCGTGCTGGCGCTCCAGCAACTGCATCTCCAGCTCGCTCTCCAGCAGGCCGATCTGCCGGCTCAGTGCCGGCTGGGCGATATAGGCCCGCCGCGCGGCGGCGGAGAAGCTGCCGGCCTCGGCGATGGCGATCAGATAACGGAGCTGCTTGAGGGTCATGCGGTTCTCTCTATGGCCATGCCAAAGCGTTATGGCATCTATCCGAAGACACTATTTGTGGGGCTTTTCGAGGCTCCCTAGTATCCCCGAAACACTAAAGCGAAGGGAGTATCCGCCACTCGACGTTACAGTGCAGAACAATAAGTAGCGCCAATAAAAGCCCGCTCCGCAAGAACTGCCATTCTGCCGAAGAATATTGTCTCGCCCCAGGCGGGACGCGGCTTTCATTGCCTGTGTGTTTCGCAACTTGTTGTTCTCTGCGCGTGAATTCCAATTCTCACTCGACAACAAAGAGGACAATGAGTGATGCGATTCAAACTGCACGGCTTATTTAAACCGCCCTATCTTCTGCTGCCCCTGAGTTGCATGATCGGCAGCGTCCAGGCGGTCGATTTCCAGCTCGGAGAGATCGAGGGACAACTGGATTCCGCACTGTCCATCGGCACCAGCATCTCTACCGCCAATCCCGACCCGAAGCAGCTGAACAGCGCCACGGGTGACGACGGCCGGCGCAACTTCCGCTCCGGTGACGCCTTCTCCGGCCTATTCAAGGGCAACCATGACCTAGAGCTGCGCCATGGCGACATGGGCCTGTTCCTGCGCGGCAGCTACTGGTACGACTACGTGCTGCGCGACCAGGACCAGCGCTTCAAGAACGTCGAGGACAACAACCGCAAGCGCTCGGCAAAGTCTGCCGGCACCGAGTTGCTCGACGCCTTCGTCTACTACAACTACGCCCTCGCCGAACAACCGGGCTCGGCACGCCTCGGCAAGCAGGTGGTGAACTGGGGCGAGAGTACCTTCATCCAGGGTGGCCTCAACGTGGTCAATCCGTTCAATCTGTCGGCGCTGCGCCGGCCGGGCTCGGAGGTGAAGGAAGGCCTGGTGCCGGTGAACATGTTCTACGTCTCGCAGAACCTCACCGAAGCCCTGTCCACCGACTTCTTCTACCAACTCGACTGGGAGCAGACCCAGCTCGACAACTGCGGCACCTTCTTCTCCAGCAACGACTTCCTCGCCGATGGCTGTGATGGCCTGGACGTGGGCAGCGTGCTGACCGGCGTGCCGGCGGCAGTGGCGGCGCTGACGCCCTATGGCGTCAACCTCACCGACGAAGGCATCCGCATTCCCCGGGCCAAGGACCAGGACGCCCGCAACAGCGGCCAGTGGGGCCTGTCGCTGCGCTGGTTCGCCGCCGACCTGGACACCGAGTTCGGCGCCTATGTGGCCAATTACCACAGCCGCCTGCCCTACATGGGCACCATCAGCAGCCCGTACTACAACAGCACGGTATTCGGTAACGCCCTCGACAATGCCCTGCGCCTGGGCACCTCGCGGTACGTCGCGCAGTACCCCGAAGACATCCGCCTGTACGGCCTGTCGTTCTCCACCAACCTGGATACCGGCACCGCGCTGCAGGGCGAGATCAGCTATCGGCCGAACATGCCGATCCAGCTCAACGGCACCGACGTCATCCAGTCGCTGCTCAATGATCCGAACCGTTCGCCATTGGTCGCCGAAGGCATCCGCTCGCCGGCGGCGAACACCCTGTTCAACGGCTACCTGCGCAAGGAAGTCACCCAGGCCCAGGTCACCGCGACCCACTCGTTCGCCCAGGTACTCGGCGCCGATCAGTTGATGCTCGTGGGCGAGGCCGCGGGCACCTGGGTCGGCGGCCTGGAAGGCACTTACGGCGCGCGTTATGGACGCAACGGCACCTATGGCAACGGCGTGCTGGCGGGCGGCAACTGCGCGGCGATCTCGCGCACGCCGGAATACTGCAACGACGATGGCTTCCTCACCCGCTTCTCCTGGGGCTACCGCCTGCGCGCCAGCCTGAGCTACCCGAACGCCGTGGCCGGCATCGACCTGCGCCCCAACCTGTCCTGGCAGCACGACGTGGACGGCAACGGTCCGGGCGAGGGCTCGGCCTTCAGCGAGGGTTCCAAGGCCATCAGCGTCGGCCTCGATGCCTCGCTGAACAACACCTACAACGCCAGCCTGGCGTTCACCGACTTCATCGACGGCGACTACGGCACCCGCGGCGACCGCGACTACGTGTCGATCAGCCTCGGCGTCAACTTCTAAGCGGAGCCCACCCATGAATCAGACTCATCGCCTCATACGCGGCGGCGCACTGTGCTGCGCCCTTCTGCTGGCCGGCAACGCCCTGGCGGCCGTAGCGGCCGAGGAAGCCGCACAGCTGCAGACCAGCCTGACCCCAGTCGGCGCCGAACGCGGCGCCAGTGCCGACGGCAAGATCCCCGCCTGGGACGGCGGCCTGAAGACCCAGCTGCAGTTCGCCGCCAACGGCACGCCGCTCGACCCGTTCAAGGATGAACAGCCGCTGTTCAGCATCGATGCGAGCAACTTCGAGCAGTACCGCGACCAGCTGAGCCCGGGGCAGATCGCCCTGCTGCAGCGCTTCCCGGACAGCCTGCGCCTGCCGGTGTATCCGAGCCACCGCACGGTCGCGGTGACGGACGCGGTGGCCGAGTCGGCCGCGCGCAACGCCACAGGCGCTCGTCTGATCAACGACGGCAATGGCCTGGAGGGTTTCGCCGGCGTGGTCGCCTTCCCCATTCCCAAGAATGGTCTGGAAGTGCTGTGGAACCACCTGACACGCAACCGCAACGCCAGCTCCAGCCTGACCAACGACAGCGCCGCGCCGCAGAAGGACGGCAGTTACAGCATCATGACTACCCAGCAGTACTTCACTCGCCGCGACGCGGTGCAAGGACTGGCGACGGACGAGGGGCGCAACATCCTCTACTTCTACAGCCACAAGATCACCGCGCCATCACGCATGGTGGGTGAAGTGGTGTTGGTGCACGAGACCCTCGACCAGGTGGCCGAGCCGCGCCTGTCCTGGCTGTATAGCGCCGGCCAACGCCGCGTACGGCGCGCCCCGAGCATCGCCTACGACACTGCCGGCCCGACCACCGCCGGCCTGCGCACCGCCGACAGCCGCGACATGTTCAACGGCGCGCCGGACCGCTATGACTGGCAGCTGGTGGGCAAGAAGACCCTCTACGTGCCCTACAACAGTTACCGCCTGGCCTCGCCCGAGCTGAGCTACGAGACGCTGATCCAGCCCGGCCATGTCCGCCCCGACGCCACCCGCTACGAACTGCACCGGGTCTGGGAAGTGGTCGCCACGCTGAAGCCGGGCATGCGCCACATCTACAGCAAGCGCCATTACTTCATCGACGAGGACACCTGGGCCATCGTCGAGGCCGACCACTACGACAGCCGTGGTGAACTGTGGCGGGTCGGCGAGGCTCACAGCTTCTACCACCCCACCGGCAACGCCGCGGTCAACGCCATGGAAATCACCTACGACCTCAACAACGGCCGCTACATCGCCTCCGGGCTGACCAACGAACAGCGCCAGCCGTTCGATTTCAGCTACCGCGCCAGCGTCTCCGACTACTCGCCGGGCGCCTTGCGCAGCAAGGGCCTGCGCTGAACCCAACCACCGACGGTCAGTCATGAGCACTCCCGCAACCCCGCCGCCACGCAAGCCACTCTCGCAGTCCCTGCTGGGCGGCGAGGAGCCGGACCCGCGCTTCACCCTGGCCAACGAGCGCACCTTCCTGGCCTGGGTGCGCACGGCCCTGGCCCTGCTCGGCGGCGGCATCGCCGTCGAGACATTCGCCGGCGAGGCATTCGGGCCACAGCTGCGCCTGATCATCACCCTCAGCCTGCTGTCACTGAGCATCCTGGTCAGCGTCGGGGCCGGCCTGCGCTGGCTGGCGGTGGAACGTGCGCTGCGCCACCGCCGCGCCCTGCCCCTGCCGGTGCTGGTGCCACTGCTGGCACTCGGCTGCTGCCTGGCCGCGCTGGTGCTGGCCGGCCTGTTCTGGCCGCGCTGGCATGGCTGACAGGCCGGTCGACGCCGGGCTGCAGGCCGAGCGTACCGAACTGGCCTGGCGCCGCACGCAGATCTCGCTGCTGGTGATCGCCTGCCTGGCCCTGCGCGGGCAGGACCCGCCGCTGGTGCTGATCGCCCTCGCCACGGCCGGCATCCTCTGGCTGCGCCAGGGCCGGCGCTACCAGCGCAGCCTGGCGATGCTGCGCGACGAATGCGGCCGCGCGCGCCTGCGCACCGTGCTCGGCACCAGCCTGGCGCTGCTGGCAATGGCCCTGCTGGCGATGCTCAAGGCCGTCTCCACTCTTCACTTCTGACCTTGCCTGCCGGACCAGAGCACCCGGCACACGGAGAACCCAAGCATGATCACGCCATTGGAGCGGCACGCCCGCGCCTTGCCTTTTCCCCACCCGACGGGAGCGCACAGCCATGCACATCGGTAAGAAAAGCCGCCGGGCCCTGGGCCTCGCCGGCATCGTGCTGCTGGCCGGCGGCCTGGCCACCTACAGCGTGCTGCAGCAGGCGCGGGAGACCGCCCAGGCCTACCTGTTCGGCTACCCGCTGGTACTGATGGAGCTGACCAAGCAGCACCAGCAGCTGCTCGGCACCACGGCCATCAACGGCTTTCGCCACAGCCGGCGCTTCCCCGACGCCAGTTTCAACAGCGTGGTGTCGCCGAACGTCGACACCCTCTACAGCATCGTCCACTTCGACCTGCGCCGTGAGCCGGTGGTGATGAGCATCCCCGACACCAGCGGGCACTACTACATGATGCCGATCATGGATGCCTGGACCAACGTGGTGAGCAGCCCCGGCACCCGCACCATCGGCACCGGCGCAAAGGACTTCCTGGTTGTCGGCCCGACCTGGCAGGGCGAGGTACCGGCCGGCATGCAGCCGATCCGCATACCCACGCAGATGGCCTGGATGATCGGCCGCATCAAGAGCGCCGGGCCGCGGGACTACGCCGAGGTGCATGCGCTGCAGCAGCGCTTCAAGCTGATGCCGCTGAGCGCCTGGCAGGGACAGGCGGCTGCCGCAGCCCCGGCGACGATGGTCGAGCTGCCACCGCTGGAGCGCAGCCAGGGCCCCGACCGCCAGCTGGCCGTGTGGGACCGCGAGACCTTCTTCCGCACCTTCTGCCAGCTGCTGGCCGACAACCCACCGCGCGCCGAGGATGCGCCGATGCTCGAGCGCATCCGCGCCACCGGCCTGCTCACCGACGACTGCCAGCCGCAACAGTCGCCGCTGCAGCGACTGGGCAGCGCGCTCGGCTACCGCAAGGTGGTCGCCCAGCTCGACGACAGCCAGCAACTACTCGACAAGCGCCCCACCTTCAACGGCTGGCGCATCGGCTATGAACTCGGCGAATACGGCACCCGTTACCAGCAGCGCGCGCTGGTGGCCAAGCTCGGCCTCGGCGCCAACAGCCCCGAGGATGCCATCTACCCGAACCTGCACAGCGACGCGCAGGGCCGCCCGCTGAGCGGCGAGAACCGCTACGTGCTGCACTTCGCCAAGGATCAGCTGCCGCCGGCGCGGGCGTTCTGGTCGCTGACGCTGTACAACGCCGCGCAATTCCTCTCGGCCAACCCGCTGAACCGCTATGCCCTGGGTGACCGTGACGACCTGCACTACAACGCCGACGGCTCGCTGGACCTGTACATCCAGAAGGATCAGCCGGCCGCTGCCGACCAGCGCCGCAACTGGCTGCCAGCGCCGGATGGCCGCTTCAACCTGTTCCTGCGCCTGTATTGGCCGCAGCCCGAGGTGCTCGAACGGCGCTGGTTGCCGCCGGCCATTCAGCTCGCGCAATGAACAACGCCCCGCACGACGACTGTCGTGCGGGGCGTTTTTTTCCCAGCAGGTCTCAGGGGGTGACGAGGTTGAACTGCGGGTTCGGCTCGTCGAGGCCGCCGAGCAGCTTGAGCAGCTTGAGCCGACCGCTCTCGAACTCGATACCACCGATGGTGGCTTCCTTCAGGAAGCCGGTTTCCTTCAGCGCGATGCGGTCGAGCAGCGCCTTGGTCATGCTCAGGTCGACGTCGGCCTGGGCGTGGCGCGCGCCCTTGCGCTGGGTCAGCACGCCGTTGCGCAGGGTCAGTGCGTAATCCTCGTCGAGGTCGCTGAAGCGCCAGTTGATCAACAGATCCTCGTCGGCCGCCTTCATCGCGTCGATGCGCACCGCCAGATAGTCGAAGAACATGCTCGGGGTCAGGGCCCGGATCATGTCCGGCGCGCCGTTGCGTGCACGCGCCTCGGCCACGCCCTGGCGCAGCTCCAGGGCACCGCTCAGGTAGACGTTGCGCCAGGTGGCGTTCTCGCTCTGGTAGCCGAGCTGCTCCAGGGTGTCGGCCTGCAGCTCGCGCGCCGACGCGTTGTCCGGCTCGGCGAACACCAAGTGATTGAGCAGCTGCGCTGCCCAGCGGTAGTCGCCGGCGGCGAAGGCCTGGCGCGCATTCTGCAGTACTGCGTCGGCGCCGCCCATGGCCGCCACGTAACGGCGCCCGGCATCCTCAGGCGGCAGCGGGTCGAGGTTGGCCGGGTTGCCGTCGTAGAAGCCCATGTAGCGCTGGTACACGGCGCGCACGTTGTGGCTCAGCGAGCCGTAGTAGTCACGGCTGTACCACTTGCCGGCCAGGCGCGGCGGCAGCGACTGCAGCTGGGCGGCGATTTCGGTCGGGGTCAGACCCTGGTTGATCAGGCGCAGCGTCTGGCTGTCGAGGAAGGCGTACATGTCACGCTGGTCAGCCAGATAGTCGCGGATCTCATTGCCACCCCAGGTCGGCCAATGGTGCTGGGCGAACAGCACCTCGGCCTTGTCGCCGTAGCGCATCAGGGCGTCGTCCAGGTAGTGCGCCCAGACCTTGGAGTCGCGTACCAGGGCGCCGCGCAGGGTCAGCACGTTGTGCTGGGTGTGGGTGGCGTTCTCGGCCATGCACAGGGTCTTGAACTGCGGGAAGTACATGTTCATCTCGGCCGGCGCCTCGGTGCCGGGAGTGAGCTGGAACTCGATCTCCACGCCATCGATGCTGCGCGTCTCCACCGGCTGGGCGATCAGCACGTTCGGCGCGATCAGGGTCACCGTGGCGTTGCTCGGCGTGCCCTTGCCGAGGCCGGCGTCGACCTGGCCGCGCTCGTCGCGCGGCAGCAGCGAGCCGTACATGTATTGGGCGCGGCGCATCATCGCCGGGCCGGCCAGCACGTTCTCGCTGACCGCGTGTTCGTAGAAGCCCTCGGGAGCGATGACCTGGACCTTGCCGGCCTTGACGTCGGCCTCGTCGATCACCCCACGCACACCGCCGAAGTGGTCGACATGCGAATGGCTGTAGATCACCGCCAGCACCGGCTTGCGTGGACGATGCTTGTAGTACAGCTCGAGGCCGGCCCGGGCGGTCTCGGTGCTGATCAGCGGATCGATCAGGATCAGGCCGCTGTCGCCCTCGATGATGGTCATGTTCGACAGGTCCATGCCGCGGATTTGGTACACCCGCTCGCGCACCTCGAACAGGCCGGCGATGTTGTTCAGCTGGGCGATACGCCACAGGCTCGGGTTGACACTGGCCGGGGCGTCGTTGCCGTCGAGGAAGTTGTAGGCCATGCGGTTCCACACCGGCTGGCCCTCGGCATTCTCGACCACGCCGCCGAACGGCTCGATCAGCCCGCGGCGGGCATTGTCGAAGTCGGCGCGGTCACTGAACGGCAGACGCTGCAGCCAGGCCTGGTTGCGCTCGCGGGTGATCTCGCTGGCAGGTTTGGCCGGCGTGGCCTGTTCGGCATAGGCCGGCGAAAGGATGAGCGCCAGGGCGAGGGCGCTAAGGCGGAAGCTGGGCATGAAAGGACTCGTTCTGCTCTTGTTGGTATAGACGGACGCGTCGAAGCCGCTCGACTCTAAAGAGCACGCTTCCGCGCCGCCAATATCAGAGGTGCATGCCCGCCATAACGCCAGGGAATGCCCTAGACGAACACCGCCCAGGCCTTCTCCAGGCGCTTCTCGCGGGCCGTGCGCGCCACTTCCAGCAGATTGCAGTCACGCGCCCACAGCGCCGCCCATTCCTGGGGGCCGGCAGCCATGGCGGCGTCCAGCTCCGGACGCAGGGTCTTGAACTGGGCGAACTGCCCGGCCAGCAGAACATGGGTGAGCGGATCGCTGGGGTTGTGCCGCGCCACTTCGGCGCAGCCGCTGAGCAGCGCCAGCAGGCGCAGGGGCAGCTCCTGCGGCCACCCGCTGTCGCGACCGACGCCATACAGCCAGGCGCTCAGGGCGGCCAGCACGTGCAGGTCCTCGATGCTGCGGAAGGGTTTCACGTAACTGTCCCAGCCATCGCCGGGCAGCAGTTCGCACAGGCTGTTGTCCAGGTGCAGGCGGGCGTGGCCGATATCCGGCATAAGCGGCAGCGCCGGCAGCGGCTCGATCCGCACACCCGGCGCGCCACTGCGCACCACGCCGACGGCCAGGCGCGGCGCGCCCTCCTCTTCCACCCGCGCCGCCACCAGCAGCCAGTCGGCGGCATCGGCGGCGGTGACGAAGTCCTTGCGCCCCGACAGGTGCAGGCCGCTCAGACGAGTCTGCAGGTCCGCCGGGCGGGTGCTTCTGTTCTCGGTCACGCACAGCGCGCCCAGGCTCAGCGGCGCCGCCGGCCACAGCGCACGCAGCGCGCCCTGGTAGCCGGCGAGAAAGGCCAGGCCGGGCGTGGCCGCCAGGCGCCCGCCGAGGACGGCCAGGGCGAAGGGAGTGGTGTCGCCGGCGCGCTCCAGCAGCGCGGCGTACCAGTCGTCCAGGTTGCTCGCGCTCAGGCGGTCACGGGTTTCCAGCAGGGGTTGCCAGGGCATCACATAAATCCTCGTCGTCTGTCACACAAGCATCACCGAATCTTCATGGAGGTGACACCGGGTCTTCCTAGCCTGAGCTTGCCCAACAACATCGACCGGCCGCAACCCATCGCAGGCTGGCTCACGGAGGCTAATCGATGACCCAGATCGCCCGAACTGCCGAACGCCGCCTGCACGCCGAACGTCTGATCGGCCCGGATGCGCTGCGCGAAGCCCAGACCCTGCGCTACGCCGTGTTCAGCCGCGAGTTCGATGCCAAGCTGAAAGGCGCCGAGCTGGGCCTGGACATGGATGACTACGACCCGCACTGCCAGCATATCGGCGTGCGCGATCTGAGCAGCGGCCGCCTGGTCGCCACCACGCGCCTGCTCGACCATCGCGCCGCCGCCAGCCTGGGGCGCTTCTACAGCGAGGAAGAGTTCAGCCTGCACGGCCTGGCCCACCTCGAAGGCCCGGTACTGGAGATCGGCCGCACCTGCGTCGACCCGGCCTACCGCAACGGCGGCACCATCGCCGTGCTGTGGAGCGAACTGGCCGAAGTGCTCAACGAGGGCGGCTACCGCTACCTGATGGGCTGCGCCAGCATCCCCATGCAGGACGGCGGCATCCAGGCCCAGGCGATCATGCAGCGCCTGCGCGAACGCCACCTGTGCACCGAACACCTGCGCGCCGAACCGCGCAACCCGCTGCCGGCCATGGACCTGCCGGGCAACGTCATCGCCGAGATGCCACCGCTGCTCAAGGCCTACATGCGCCTGGGCGCCAAGGTGTGCGGCGAGCCGTGCTGGGACCAGGACTTCCAGGTGGCCGACGTGTTCATCCTGCTCAAGCGCGACGAACTGTGCCCGCGCTATGCCCGTCACTTCAAAGCTGCCGTCTAGCCGCCGAGCGTGGGGGGGCAACCCCTCCGCTCTCACGCTGCCCGAGTGTCACGATGATCAAACTTCGCCTTTACCTGCGTCTCATCCGTCTGGCCGCCGTGCTGCTGCTCGGCATGCTGCTGGCCAGCGGCGTCGCCCTGGCCGAGCGGGTGCGCCGCGGTGACCTGATGGGCCTGCGCCAGCACCTCACCGCCTGGTTGATGCGTCGCCTGAGCGCCGCCCTGCCGTTCGAGGTCGAGGTGCGGGGCGAGCTGCCGCAGGGCCCGCACCTGTGGTTGAGCAACCATGTGTCGTGGACCGATATCCCGCTGCTCGGCCAGCTGCTGCCCCTGTCCTTCCTGTCCAAGGCCGAGGTGCGAACCTGGCCGCTGGCCGGCTGGCTGGCGCACAAGGCCGGTACCCTGTTTATCCGCCGTGGTTCCGGGGACAGCGCCCTGCTCGCCCGCCAGCTGCATCGCCACCTGAGCGCCGGGCGCCAGCTGCTGATATTCCCCGAGGGCACCACCACCGACGGCCTGCAGGTACGCACTTTCCACGGTCGCCTGCTGACCAGCGCCATCGACACCGGCACGCCGCTGCAGCCGGTGGCGATCCGTTACCTGCGCAATGGCGAGACCGACCTGGTCGCGCCCTTTATCGGCGACGACGACCTGCCCTCGCACCTGCTGCGCCTGTTCGCCGCGGATCGCGCCAAGGTGGAGATCCAGCTGCTCACGCCCATCGCCAGCACCGGCCAGGAGCGCAACGTGCTGGCGCGCCTGGCGCAACGGGCAGTGCAGGTGGCCTTGTTTGGCGAGCCGCAGGAACAGTCGCAGGCGGCCTGATAGCACTTGGTGTACTGTCTGTGGCGAGTACACCCTACAAAGTCCCCGTAGGGTGGCCTCGCCGCGCAGCGGCAGCCCACCTCAGCGTCCGGCAAACACCTGCAACTGCGGATAGAACTCACGGAAGTCCGCGCTGAGCGGCTCGTACAAGCGCTCCAGTTCGCCCATGGCACCATCCAGCATCTGCGGCCGTGACAGCCGTCGGCTCATGCCCAATAGCACCTGCTCCAGCACGGCGAAATCCCTGTAGCTGCCCAGCCAGTCCTGCGCCGCCATGCGCGGCGCGATATAGGCCAGGCGCTCGGGCAACTCGGGCTGGGCGGCCAGCACCCGGTAGACACGGTCGGTGAACTGCGCCAGCGGCTCGCTGGCGAACTCGGCCCAGTCACGGGCCAGGCAGTGGTCGAAGAACAGGTCGAGCAGAATCCCTGAAGTGCGCCGCCGCTCGGCGGGAAAGCGCGAGCGCGCCTGTTCGATCAGCGGGTGGCGATCGGTGAAGGCGTCGATGCGCCGGTGCAGCTGGATGGCCGCCTCGATCTCGGCCGGAAAGCGCCCCGCCAGCGGCCCCTTGACGAAGTCGCCGTACAGGCTGCCGAGCAGCTGTTCCGGCGCGTCGCCGCCCAGGTGCAGGTGAGCCAGGTAGTTCACGCCGCCCCCTTGCGCCAGGCATTCGGCGTCATGCCCAGCCAGCGGCGGAAGGTGCGGCTGAAGTTGCTGGTATCGCGATAACCCAGGCGCTCGGCCACCGCCTCCACGCTCAGCGACGTGCTCTGCAGCAGCCAGCAGGCCAGCTCCTGGCGCACCTCGTCGAGCAGTTGCTGGTAGTGCACGCCTTCGTCGCGCAGGCGGCGGATCAAGGTGCGCTCGGAGAGGTGGAATTCGTCCGCCAGCTGCTCCAGCGTCGGGTAGCTGCCCTCGCAGGCCACCAGGCGCAGCTGCACCCGGCTGGTCCAGTCGCCGCCGGGGCTGGCGCCCTGCAGCTGGTGCTCGCAATCACGCAGGGCGATGCGCGCGGCCTGGGGGTCGGCGCTCAGGCTGGGGCGATCCAGCCACTCCAGCGGCAGGCTGACGCTGAAGCGCTCGGCACCGAAGCTGACGCCGGGGCCGAGCAGCTCGCGATAGCGCGCCGACCAGGGTGGCTCGGCGAAGGGAAAGGCGAACGCCAGGCAGTCGTCCGGCAGCACGCCGCACACCGCCTCCAGCAGGCGCAGGCAGACGCCGGCCAGGCTGGTGAAAATGTGCTCGCGCACGTTGCCCAGGTCGAACAGCTCCTCGACGCAGATGCGGTAACGCTCGCCTTCGATCTCGCCACCGAGGCGCAGGCTGGACAGGCGCAGCACGCTGAAGCGCTCCAGCACCGCCAGCACGCCGCGCAGGTCCGGGCACAGGGCGGCGGCGTAGCCCACCGGACCGTGGGCCGACACCGGCATGGCGCAGCCGACTTCCAGGCCCAGCCAGGGACAGTCGGTGAGCTGGATGCCGCGACGGATCAGGCGCTGCACCTGGGCGAAGTTGAGCGGGCGGTTGTCGCGGTGCAGGTTCGCCCAGTCCAGCCCGGTGCCGTGCAGGATCTCGGCCTCGCCGAAGCCGCGCTGGCGCAACGCCGCGCACAACAGGCGGGCGTAGATGGGGTGCAGGCAGGGTTGCAGCGGGGCGAGATTCGGGTCCATGGCGGCGGTCCACGCGCGGAGCGAGCTGTCACCATATGACGATTTTCTGCCCAGCTCAACGGTTATGCCACTGGCCGCGCCAGCGCATGCTGGACCCAGGTCGAAGAACCGTGGAGAGAACAACAATGCCCGCCACCCTGCCCTACCGTGATCGCAAACGCCCACTGTGGCTGCTGTCGCTGCTCGTGCCCTGTCTGGGACTGATCGGCCCCGCCCTGTACCTGCTGGTATCGCCGCACGACGCCTGGCTCTGGCTGCCGCCGGCGTTCTTCTACTTCGGCGTGCCGCTGCTCGATGCGCTGATCGGCGAGGACCCGAGCAACCCGCCCGAACCCGAGGTACCGGCGCTGGAGGCCGACCCTTATTACCGCTGGATCACCTACCTGCTGGTGCCGGTGCTGTGGGCGGCCTTCATCGCCACCACCGCCTTCGTCGCCACCCAGCCGCTGGCCTGGCATGGCGTGCTGGCGATGATCATCAGCACCGGCGGCGGCCTCGGCTTCGCCATCAACCTCGGCCACGAGATGGGCCACAAGAAAAGCACGCTGGAGCGTTGGCTGGGCAAGCTGGCGCTGGCCGTGGCCTGCTACGGGCACTTCTACATCGAGCACAACCGTGGTCACCACCGCGACGTGGCCACCCCGGTGGACCCCGCCTCGTCGCGCATGGGCGAATCGATCTACCGCTTCGTCCTGCGCGAGATGCCCGGCGGCTTCCGTCGCGCCTGGCAGCTGGAGAAGGAGCGCCTGGCGCGCTGTGGCAAGCGCACCTGGAGCCTGGACAACGAGGTGCTGCAACCGGCACTGGCCAGCCTGGTGCTGTATGGCGGGCTGACCCTGGCCTTCGGCCTCACCATCCTGCCGTACCTGCTGCTGACCGCCGTGTGGGGCGCCTTCCAGCTGACCTCGGCCAACTACCTGGAACACTACGGCCTGCTGCGCCGCAAGCTGGACAGCGGCCGCTACGAGATCTGCCAGCCGCATCATTCGTGGAACAGCAACCACCTGTTCTCCAACTGGGCGCTGTTCCACTTGCAACGGCATTCCGATCACCACGCCCACCCGACCCGGCGCTACCAGTCGCTGCGCAACTTCCCCGATCTGCCGCGCCTGCCCAGCGGCTACTTCGGCATGTACCTGGTGGCCTACGTACCGCCACTATGGTTCCAGGTGATGAATCCACGGCTGATCACCGCCGTGCATGGCGACGCGGCGCGGATCAATTTCCAGCCCGGCCAGCGCGAACGCCTGATGCGCCGCTACGGCCTCGGCGAGCAGCCGACATGAGCCGCTATCGCTGCCCGGAGTGCGGCTATCGCTACGATGAGGCCAAGGGCGAGCCGCACCACGGCTACCCGCCGGGTACGCCCTGGGAAGAACTGCCGGAAGACTTCGCCTGCCCGGACTGCGCCATCCGGGTAAAGGACGAGTTCGAAGCGCTGGAGGACTGACGCGCAGCACCGAAAAGGAGCCATCCATTGATGGCTCCACCTCATCCCATCAGCTGCACTGATAGTCAGTATCGGCACAAACGATCCCCATATCGGACCAACCCGATATAGAGTTCGCCTCAACCCGATATACGACAGTACCAGCATGAGCAGCCCGATCGACATCGACGAAATCATCAAGGCCCTGGCCCATCCGGTCCGCCGCGAGATCCTGCAATGGCTCAAGGAGCCGGAGAAGCATTTCGCCGACCAGGACCACCCGCTGGAGCTCGGCGTCTGCGCCGGCAAGTTCGAGCGTTGCGGCCTGTCCCAGTCGAGCGTGTCGGTGCACCTGGCGACTTTGCAGCGTGCCGGTCTGGTGACCTGTCGCAAGGTCGGCCAATGGAGTTTCTTCAAGCGTAACGAGGAGGTCATCCAGGCCTTCCTCAAGGACCTCGACGCCCAGCTCTGAGCGGATGCCTGCCCGCAGCAGGCCACCTCTTCCAACCGAATTTCCAGGAGCCGGCCCCATGCCGTTACCGCTTCTCGTCCTCGCTCTGTCCGCGTTTGCCATCGGCACCACGGAATTCGTCATCATGGGCCTGCTGCCCGAGGTGGCCACCGACCTCGGCGTGTCCATTCCCGGTGCCGGCTGGCTGGTCACCGGCTATGCCCTCGGCGTGGCGCTAGGCGCGCCGTTCATGGCCCTGGTCACCGCCAACTGGCCGCGCAAGCTGGCCCTGCTGGCGCTGATGGGCATCTTCGTGCTGGGCAACCTGCTGTGCGCCACCGCCGCCGACTACGAGCTGCTGATGATCGCACGGGTGGTCACCGCCCTCTGCCACGGCGCCTTCTTCGGCATCGGCTCGGTGGTCGCCGCCAGCCTGGTACCGGAGAACCGCAAGGCCTCGGCCGTGGCCCTGATGTTCACCGGCCTGACCCTGGCCAACGTACTCGGCGTGCCGCTGGGTACCGCGCTCGGCCAATATGCCGGCTGGCGCTCGACCTTCTGGGCCGTGACCGCCATCGGCATCGTTGCCTTTATCGGCCTGTGGCGCGTGCTGCCGAACAATCGCGAACAGGAACCGACCGACCTGCGTGGCGAACTGAAAGCCATGCGCGGCGCCGGGCTGTGGCTGGCGCTGTCCACCACCGTGCTGTTCTCCGCCGCCGTGTTCGCCCTGTTCACCTATATCGCGCCGCTGCTCGGCGAGGTCACCGGCGTGTCGCCGCGCGGCATCACCTGGACCCTGCTGCTGATCGGCGTGGGCCTGACCCTCGGCAACCTGATCGGCGGCCGCCTGGCCGACTGGAACCTGGCCAAGGCCCTGGCCGCCATTCTGCTGACCCTGGCCCTGTTCTCCACCCTGGTGCGCTGGACCAGCCCGCTGCTGATTCCGCTGGAGATCAACCTGCTGCTCTGGGCCATGGCCGCCTTCGCCGCCGTGCCGGCCCTGCAGGTCAACGTGATGAACTTCGGCCAGGCCGCACCCAACCTGGTGGCCACCCTCAATATCGGCGCCTTCAACCTGGGCAACGCCCTGGGCGCCTGGGTCGGCGGCCTGGTCATCAGCCAGGGCCTCGGGCTGACCAGCGTACCGCTGGCCGCCGCCGTGCTGGCCGCCCTGGCGCTGGTCGCCGCCCTGCTCACTTTCTCCTTCGGCAGCAGCGCAAGCCCTGCCGAAGCCCTGCTCGACTGAACCACTGGAGGCTGCACCATGACTACCCTGTTCGACCCCATCAAGCTCGGCAGCCTGGAGCTGCCCAACCGCATCATCATGGCCCCGCTGACCCGCTGCCGCGCCGACGAGGGCCGCGTGCCCAACGCGCTGATGGCCGAGTACTACGTGCAGCGCGCCTCGGCCGGCCTGATCCTCAGCGAGGCCACCTCGGTCACGCCGATGGGCGTGGGCTACCCGGACACCCCCGGCATCTGGTCGGAAGACCAGGTACGCGGCTGGCACAACGTCACCCGCGCCGTGCACGCCAACGGCGGGCGCATCTTCCTGCAGCTGTGGCACGTCGGCCGCATCTCCGACCCGATCTACCTGAACGGCGAGCTGCCGGTCGCCCCCAGCGCCATCGCGCCGGCCGGCCACGTCAGCCTGGTCCGCCCGATGAAGGGCTTCGAGACCCCGCGCGCCCTGGAGACCGAGGAGATCGCCGACATCGTCGAGGCCTATCGCCACGGCGCGGAAAACGCCAAGGCAGCCGGCTTCGACGGCGTGGAGATCCACGGCGCCAACGGCTACCTGCTCGACCAGTTCCTGCAGAGCAGCACCAACCAGCGCAGCGACCAGTACGGCGGCTCCATCGAGAACCGCGCGCGCCTGCTGCTGGAAGTCACCGACGCGGCGATCTCCGTATGGGGCGCAGATCGCGTCGGCGTGCACCTGTCGCCGCGTCGCGACCTCCACGACATGGGCGACGACAGCCCGCGCGAAACCTTCGGCTACGTCGCCCGCGAGCTGGGCAAGCGTGGCGTGGCCTTCATCTGCACCCGCGAGAAGGAAGGCGACGACAGCCTGACTCCCTTCATCAAGGAGCAGTTCGGCGGCTTGGTCATCGCCAACGAGCGCTTCACCAAGGATCAGGCCAACGCCTGGCTGGCAGACGGCAAGGCCGACGCCGTGGCCTTCGGCGTGCCCTTCATCGCCAACCCGGACCTGGTCGAGCGCCTGGCCAAGGACGCCCCGCTCAACGAAGCGCGCCCGGAGCTGTTCTACGCCCCAGGCCCGGTCGGCTACATCGACTATCCGCGCCTGTAACCGCATCGCCTCGGATGCACCAAGCCCCGCCCAGGCGGGGCTTTTTTCATGGGCGCGAGAAAGCCGCATGTGTCGCGGAGCCACCTGCGCACCAGTCACCAGGGGCGACGGGAGGTCGGCATGCCCACTGGGCAAGCACGAAGCGGGCTGGCTATGATCGACACCCATGTCATCCCCACCCCAGCTCCGCCAACCCTGCCCGCCCGGCGCCTGCGACTGCGAGCGCGAGCGGCTGCTGGACAGCCCCGGCAGCGACATGCGCATCCTGCTGCTGACCCGCAACGAGGAACAGCGCCTGCTAGAGCGCCTGGAGAATCTGAAGAGCCTGGACGACTTGCGCCATATGCAGCAGCGCATGTACGAACAGCTCGGCATCCGCGTGGAAGTGGCGCCCGGCCTCAACGAGGTGCGCAGCATGCGCGGCATCGCCATCACCATCGGCCCTCTCCCAGGCCTGTGCCGCAAGACCCGCCAGGCGATCCCCGCCGCCATCCGCCGCGGCCTGGAACGCCACCCGGAAATCGCCTATCGCCTGCTCGACTCCCACGACCTCTTGGGCGGCTAGTCCTTCGCACTCAGGCCACCCACAGCAATCGCTCCGGCGCGCGCCACCTGCCGAACATGAGCGGGGTGAAAGCAGCGAGTGAACCGGTGAGAACGAAAAAGCCCCGCAGCGCGGGGCTTTTTTATGGCCAGACAGAACTCAGATCGAGTCGAGATAACGCTCCACATCCAGCGCCGCCATGCAGCCGGCGCCGGCCGAGGTGATGGCCTGGCGGTACACCGAGTCGGCCACGTCGCCGGCGGCGAACACACCGGGGATGCTGGTCGCGGTGGCATTGCCGTCGCGCCCGCCGTTGACCACCAGATAGCCATCTTTCAGCGCCAGCTGGCCCTCGAACAGTCCAGTGTTGGGCGTGTGGCCGATGGCGACGAACAGGCCGTCGACGCGCAGCTCGCTGCTGGCCCCGTCGTTGTGCCGCAGGCGCACGCCGGTCACCCCGCTGGCGTCGCCCAGCACCTCGTCCACCGCGGCGTTCAGGCGCAGCTCGATCTTGCCTTCGGCGATGCGTGCACGCAGCTTGTCCTGCAGGATCTTCTCGGCGCGGAAGGTCTCGCGACGATGCACCAGGGTCACCTTGCTGGCGATATTGGCCAGGTACAGCGCCTCCTCCACGGCGGTGTTGCCACCGCCGACCACCGCCACCTCGCGGTTGCGATAGAAGAAGCCGTCGCAGGTGGCGCAGGCGGATACGCCGCGGCCCATGAACGCCTCCTCCGAGGGCAGGCCCAGGTAACGGGCGCTGGCGCCGGTGGCGATGATCAGTGCGTCGGCGGTGTAGGTAGCGCTGTCGCCGACCAGGGTGAAGGGCTTGCCGGCCAGGTCCACGGCGTTGATATGGTCGAAAACGATCTCGGTCTCGAAGCGCTCGGCGTGTTCCTGCATGCGCTGCATCAGCGCGGGGCCGGTGAGGCCGTGGGGGTCGCCGGGCCAGTTGTCGACCTCGGTGGTGGTGGTCAGCTGGCCACCGGCCTGGATGCCGGTGATCAGCAGCGGCTTGAGGTTGGCGCGCGCCGCGTACACGGCGGCGCTGTAACCGGCGGGGCCGGAGCCGAGAATGATCACGCGGGCGTGGCGGGTAGCGGACATGGCCAACTCCTGAAGAAAAAGGGACCGGCCCGCAGCGCTTGGGGAAGGCTTGAGATGGGCACGGCCCCGACAAGGGCAATTGCCGGCAAGGCTACCCAGGCGGCGCCATCCGGGAAAATGCCCATTCTCAATGCGGCCAATAGGCCGAGGCTATGCGCCAGGGAGAGCTGGCTCCCTTGGCTATACTCGGTTCACCCCCACCCAGGCTGCCCGGCATGACTCTGCGCAAACGTCTGTTCTGGCTGTTCGCCCCGTTGCTGCTGCTCGCGCTGGGCTTCGCCTACCTGCTGTCGCAGAGCCTGATCCTCAGCCGCTTCGACCGCCAGGACGCGGCCCTGCTGAACGCCGAGGCCAAGCGCCTGCAGGCGCTGCTCGACAACAATCTCAAGCGCAACCTCGACCTGGTGCTCAGCTACGCCAAGTGGGACGACACCTACGAATTCATGCTCGGCCAGCGCCCGGACTTCATACGCCGCAATATGGACCCGGAGGCGCTGCGCCAGATCAATTTCGACTTCATGCTGCTGCTCGACCTGCAGGATCAAGTACAAGCCGAGCAATGGCTGCCGCCGGACCTGCCGGACATGCTCAGCCTCGGCACGGAGCGGCCGCGCAGCCATGAGTCGTTGCGCCGCAGCATCCTTCAACAGATCCACCACCTGCGCCAGCCGGAGAACCGCACGGACTTGCGCGGGCAGATCGTGGTGATCCAGGGCGTGCCACTGGTGCTGGCCATGAGCGACATCAGCAACAACCAGAACAGCCTGCCGAGCGTGGGCACCCTGGTGGCCGGGCACTTCATCGACGGCGAGCGCGCCGAGCTGCTGCAGAGCCAGGTCAATGGCACGCTGCGTCTGCTACCGCCGACTGCCCCCAAGATCGCCTGGCGGACCCTGCCGATGCTCGGCGGCGCCAGCCTCAACCAGATAGAGATCAGCCCGCGTCGGGTGCTCGACGAGGAACGCCAGCAGCTGGATCTGCTGTTTCGCAACAGCCTGGGCGAGCCGCAGCTGCTGATGGAGCTGACCCGCGAGCGCCGCCTGCACCAGGAGGGCCACAAGGCCATCGCCATCTTCCTCGCCGAGGCCACCGCCGTCGGCCTGGTGGCCTGGGTGCTGATCTACCTTGGCCTGGACTTCGGCATCCTGCGCCGGGTGCTGCGCATGAACCGGGAGATCGCCGCCATCGGCCCCGGCTCTGCGCACCAGCGCATCGGCGACCGCGGCAACGACGAGCTGGGCCAGCTGGCCCAGGAGGTCAACCGCATGCTCGAGCGCCTGGAACAGAGCGAGGTGCGCGACCGCGAGATTCTCGACGCCATCCAGGACGGCTACTTCGAGCTGACGCCGAAGGGCACGATAGTCGCCGTCAACCGCGCCCTGTGCAGCATGCTCGGCTACCCCAGCGATGCGCTGCTGGAGCACTCGTTCGAGACGGTGCTCGATGGCGAGGATGTGGAGCGCGCGCGCATGCTGTTCGGCCAGGCCCTGGAAAGCGGCGAGAACGTCCGCTTCGCCGCCCCCTTTCGCCGGCGTGACGGCAGCCAGGGCTACTACGAGACGCGCTTCTCGCTGATCCACGACGGCCAGGGCAACTTCGCCGGCTACCGCGGCATCCTGCGCGACATCAGCGATCAGGTGGCGTACCAGAACCAGCTGCTGGACATGGCCTACCGCGACCCTCTGACCGGCCTGGGCAACCGCAAGGCCTTCAGCGAACACCTCAAGCAGGCCGTCGATCAGGCCCAGCGCAGCGGCAGCAACCTGGCCCTGCTGTACCTGGACCTGGACCGCTTCAAGGAGGTCAACGACCGCTTCGGCCATGACGTCGGCGATGCCCTGCTGGTGAGCATCGCCGAGCGCATGCGCGGCACCATGCGCCAGCCGGACCGGGTGTACCGCCTGGGCGGTGACGAATTCACCCTGCTGATGCCCGGTAGCACCGTGGAGGCCGCCTACAAGCTGGCCGGGCGCGTCCTCGGCATCTTGCAGAGCCCGGCCAGCCTCGACGGACAGGTCATCGATTTTGTTACGCCGAGTATCGGTATCGCGCTCTACCCGGACCACGCCGGCGACCCTGAAGGCCTGGTCAAGGCCGCCGACAGCGCCATGTACGAGGCCAAGCGCGAGCGCAACCGCGCCTGCCTGTATCATCCGCGGCTGCTTTCCTCCTCCCGGCAAAGTGGTTAAGGTCGGCGCGATTCCATTGTCGCGGAGCTCGTCATGCTCAATCCCGCCCTCTCCGGCCCGCAATACCTGGGCGAAGGCCTGAAGCTGGTCCTCAGCCCCGGCCTGCGCCTGTTCGTGCTGCTGCCGCTGGCCGTCAACACGCTATTGTTCCTCGGCCTGATCGTGCTGGCCATGCAGCAGTTCGGTATCTGGATGGACAGCCTGATGCCCAACCTGCCCGACTGGCTGAGCTTCCTCACCTACGTGCTCACCCCGCTGTTCTTCCTGCTGGTGCTGGTGATCATGTTCTTCACCTTCACCCTGCTGGCCAACATCATCGCCGCGCCCTTCAACGGCTTCCTCGCCGAGAAGGTGGAAGTGGTGCTGCGCGGCCGCGACGACTTCCCGCCCTTCAGCTGGGCCGAGCTGATGGCCATGATGCCGCGCACCATCGGCCGCGAGATGCGCAAGCTGGCGTATTTCCTGCCACGCGCCATCCCGCTGCTGATCCTCACCTTCGTGCCGGTGCTCAACCTGGTGGCCGCACCGCTGTGGATACTGTTCGGCATCTGGATGATGGCGGTGCAGTACATCGACTACCCGGCGGACAACAACAAGCTGGGCTGGAACGAGATGCTCGCCTGGCTGCGCGAGAAGCGCTGGCAGAGCCTGGGCTTCGGCGGCACGGTATACCTGGCGCTGCTGATTCCCTTCGTCAACATCCTGGTGATGCCCGCCGCCGTGGCCGGCGCCACGCTGTTCTGGGTGCGTGAACGCAGCGAGGCGGTGCCGGCGCCACAGTGAAGGCCGGCTGGCAATTTTTCTGGCCAGCCGCTCGCACCCCGGCGCTGCTCCCCGTCCCTTGCGGGACGGGCTTCATGCGCCAGCCAATGGCCACTCGCCAGTACGTAAAACTGTGCCGAACCGCTCTATCTCGATATTTTTACCGATGAAAGGGGCAGCGCTGCAGATACCCAACTGCTATGGTCAGGCTTCTACACCACGCTGTACCAACGCCAGGGGGGCCAAGAGATGGGACAGTCGCTGACCAATGTGGAGCTCTGCAGGAACGTGGAGAACGCCTTCCTCCCGCTTCGCTGTGTGTGCAGCATTCCCGATGGCCGCTTTATGACGATCCAGATCCTGGCCGAAGGTTCCGACAATGTGGAGCTCACCGTGGTGGGCATCGATATCGGTAACCTGGGCGATGACGACCAGATCAGCCAGCTGGTGAGCGATATCTGCTTCGATTACGAGCTGGCGAGAGACGGCGGCGACTCCAGCCCGACCCGCTACCGCTCCGACCTGCTGCACCGCTGATCCCCCAGCCGGCGCCCCCCCTGCAACAGACCCCAGGCTGAGCCTCCAGTCACGATTCGGTCACGCCAGCGTCACGAACGCGACACGGCGCCCTTCCAGACTGGTGCCATGAATGTCACAAGCCTGCATATCGCCCTGGTCAGCGAGACCTACCCACCCGAAGTCAACGGCGTGGCCAATACCCTTGGCCGCCTGTGCCAGGGCCTGCGTGAGCGTGGCCATCGCTTGCAGCTGGTGCGCCCGCGTCAGGCCGACGAGCCGAACCGCAGCGACGAGGAACTGCTGCTGACCCGCGGCTGGCCACTGCCCGGCTATGCCGGCCTGCAGTGGGGTCACGCCTCGCTGCACAAGCTGCTGCGGCGCTGGAAGCGCAATCGCCCGGACGTGCTGTATATCGCCACCGAGGGCCCGCTCGGCCTGTCCGCCTTGCGCGCGGCGCGGCGCCTGGGCATCCCGGTGGTCAGCGGCTTCCACACCAACTTCCAGCAGTACAGCGACCTCTACGGCTTCGGCCTGCTCACCCGCCTGCTGACCGGCTACCTGCGCTGGTTCCACAACCGCTCGCGGCTGACCCTGGTGCCCAGCCCCAGCCAGCGCCTGGAGCTGCAGCGCCGTGGTTTCGAGCGCCTGGAGCTGCTGGCGCGCGGCGTCGACGGCCAGCTGTTCCATCCGGCGCGCCGTTCGAGCGAGCTGCGCGCCGAGTGGGGCATGGCCGAGGACGAGATCGCGGTGGTCCATGTCGGCCGCCTGGCCGCGGAGAAGAACCTGCAGCTGCTGGTCCGCGCCTTCCGCGCACTGCAGCGCGGCCTGCCGCAACGGCGCCTGCGCCTGGTGCTGGTGGGCGACGGCCCGCTGCGTGCGCCGCTGCAGGAACAACTGCCGGACGCCCTGTTCTGCGGCGTGCAGCGTGGCGAGGCGCTGGCCGCGCACTATGCCAGCGGCGACCTGTTCCTCTTCCCCAGCCTGTCCGAGACCTTCGGCAATGTGGTGCTCGAAGCCCTGGCCTCGGGCCTGGCGGTGGTCGCCTTCGACCAGGCCGCGGCGGCCCAGCACATCCGCCACGGGCACAACGGCGCCCTCGCCATCCCGGGCGACGAACAGGCCTTCATCGAGGCCGCGCGCTGGTTGCTGGAGGACGGCGAGATATTTCGCCGGGTACGCCTGAACGCTCGCCAGCACGCCGGCAAACAGGGCTGGCCAGCCATCGTCGAGCAGTTCGAGGAACACCTGCTGCAGGCCCGCCAGGCATAAAAAAAGCCCCGGTGTGCCGGGGCTTGGAGGGGCGCGTCAACGACGCGCCGGGGTAAAGCGAATGATCAGACCAGCTGCTTCAGGGCCTCGCGGCTGAACGGCAGGATGTCGCCTTCGCGGCCATCGCGCACCTTCACCGCCCAGTCCGGGTCGACCAGCAGGGCGCGGCCCACGGCCACCAGGTCGAACTCCTGCTTGTTCAGGCGCTCCAGCAGCTTCTCCAGGCTGGCCGGCTCGGCCACCTTGTCGGTGTTGACCATGAACTGCAGGAACTCGCCGTCCAGGCCGACGCTGCCCACGGTGATGGTCGGCTTGCCGGTCAGCTGACGGGTCCAGCCGGCCAGGTTGAGGTCGGAGCCTTCGAACTCCGGCTCCCAGAAACGGCGGGTCGAGCAGTGGAAGATGTCCACGCCGGCATCGGCCAGCGGCTTGAGGAAGGCGCCCAGCTCCTCGGCGCTCTGTACCAGGCGCGCGGTGTAGTCCTGCTGCTTCCACTGGGAGAAGCGGAAGATGATCGGGAAGTCCGGACCGACGGCGGCGCGCACGGCCTGGATCAGCTCGATGGCGAAGCGCGAACGCTGGGCCAGGTCGCCACCGTATTCGTCGGTGCGCTTGTTGCTGCCTTCCCAGAAGAACTGGTCGATCAGGTAGCCGTGGGCGCCGTGGATTTCCACGCCGTCCATGCCGATGGTCTTGGCGTCCAGGGCGGCCTGGGCGAAGGCGGCGATGACTTCGGCGATGTCCTGCTTGGTCATGCCGTGGACCACCACGTTGCCTTCCTTGACCTTCTCGCTCGGGCCGTAGCCCGGCACGCTGGCGTCCGGCTCGGTGCCGGCCTTGCGCACGTTACCCACGTGCCACAGCTGCGGAACGATCTTGCCGCCTTCGGCGTGCACCGCATCGACCACTTGCTTCCAGCCGGCCAGGGCGTCTTCACCGTAGAAGCGCGGCACGTGCGGGTAACCGTTGGAGGCCTTGTGACCGACGGTGGTGCCCTCGGTGACGATCAGGCCGACGCCGGCGGCGGCGCGGCGACGGTAGTACTCGACCACCTTGGCATTGGGCACGCCGCCCGGGGAGAAGGAGCGGGTCATCGGCGCCATGACCACGCGGGTCGGCAGTTCCAGGTTGCCCAGGCGGAAGGGCTCGAACAGGGCTTTAGCGGTCATGGGTACTCCTTGGTGCCGGCCAGCTGACCGGTCGTCTCGTCAATGGGCAAAAAAACAGTCAGGGTCGCAGCAGCAGCTCCAGACGGTGAATGAAGGCTTCCAGCGGCTGCAGGCTGCGGCCGACCTTGAGGCGCGCCAGCACGCCCTGCCAGGCGTTGGCGATAAAGGTCGCCAGGTTCTCGCAATCCTCACAGGCGGCCAGCTCGCCGGCGGCCTTGGCCTGCTCCAGGCAACCCTGCAGGATCTCCACCGAGGCCTGCTGGATGCGCTCGACCTCGGCGCCGATGGCCGGCAGCACTTCGCTCATCTCGAAGCTAAGGCTGCCGATGAAGCAGTGGTACTCGGGTTGCTCCTGGCGGCTGAAGTGCGCCAGCAGCTCGCTGTAATAGCCGATGATGCGTGCCCGCGGGCTCAGCGCCGGGTTGCTCAGCGCCTCGGTGTAGCGCGTCAGGCGTGGTCCGTAGACGAACTCCAGCGCCTGCAGGGCGAAGTCTTCCTTGCTGGCGAAGTAGTGATAGAAGCTGCCCTTGGGGATGCCGGCGGCCTGGACGATCTCCATCACGCCGGTGCCGTGGTAGCCACGGCGCGTCATCACCTCCGAGCCCTTGGCCAGGATCAGGTCGCGCTTGTCGAGTCGGACTGTGTTGTTCATGGCGGCGAGCATATGACCGGTCGTCTCGCCTCGCCCAGCACTATTGATCTCAGTGATTAAGGGCCAGAAACCGGACGGCTACAGCCAGGTGACATGCTGCTCCAGGGGAAAGCGCAGGCGCGGGTTGTACACGCCCCTCTCGCCCTGGCGCCCGACGGCCAGGAGCATGATCGGGATGGCCTGGCGCGGGATATCCAGCACCCGGCGCAGGCGCACCTCGTCGAAGCCTTCCATCGGGCAGCTGGCGTAGCCGTGGCTCTGGAAGGCCAGCATCAGGTTCTCCGCCGCCAGGGCCGTGGATTTGACCGCCCAGATGCGCATGTCGGCGCGGCTGTTGGGCTTGCGCATCAGCGGCTTGCGCAGCGCGGCCAGGCGCACCAGCTGGCGCTTGACCAGGCCAAGCAGGCCCAGCGGCCCCTGGTTGTACTGGAACGGCGCGGTCTTGGCGTAGAAGCTGCGAACGCGCAGCGGCACCTCGGGCTCCGGCCAGTACTCCACCATGTTGGCGCAGGCCTGCTTCCAGGTATCCGGCCGGGCCAGCACGGCAATCAGCAGCGGCGCCCTGGCCGCGTTCTGGCTCATGCACACCGGGTGCAGGCGCGCCAACAGCGCCGGATCGCGCACCACCTGAAAGCTCCACGGCTGCAGATTGCAGGAGTTGGGCGCGAGCACGGCCAGTTCCAGGCAATCGCGGATCACCTCGTCCGGCACCGCCTCGGGCAGGAAGCGGCGCACCGAGCGACGGCTCTCGATCAGCGCGCGCAATGCCTCAGGCGAGGCAGTCGGGCTGAGATCGTCAGGGGAGAAACTGGTCATCGCGGGCCTCCTCGGCAGATGCCCCGATTAGGCAATCGGGGTGCCGAGAGGGCAAGACGGCCGGGAGAGATCGGCCGGATGAATGGCGCAATCAGCCTAGGGCTTTCTCGATGGCCTGGATCAGCGCCGGATCGTCCGGCGTGGTGCGCGGCGAGAAGCGCGCCAGCACGCGGCCGTCGCGGCCGACCAGGAACTTCTCGAAGTTCCAGGTGATGTCGCCGGGGAACTCGGCGCCCTCGCCCGCCAGCAGGCGGTACAGCGGATGGCGGCCGGGGCCGTTGACCTCCAGCTTGCTGCCCAGCGGGAAGGTCACCCCGTAGTTGAGGCTGCAGAACTCGCGGATCTCGTCTTCGCTGCCAGGCTCCTGGCCGGCGAACTGGTTGCACGGCAGGCCCAGCACGGTGAAGCCGCGGTCGTGGTATTGCTGATGCAGCGCTTCGAGGCCGGCGTACTGCGGAGTCAGGCCGCACTTGGAGGCGACATTGACCACCAGCACCAGCTGGCCCTTGTACGGCGCCAGTGGCAGATCCTGGCCATCCAGCGCGCGCAGATTGAGATCGTGAAAGGCACTCATGGCTGACTCCTTGAGCATGCGCAGGGACAAAAAAGGCGCCCGTGGGCGCCTTTTCGGTTAACTCAGCTTAGCAGCCGGGGCCTGGCTGGGAACGACCATAAGTCGTATTGCTGGGCCCGATCACAGATCAGTGATGGTGGCCGCCTTCGCCATGGATGTGACCATGGGCGACTTCTTCGGCGCTGGCTTCGCGCACGTTGACCACCTTGACCTGGAAGTTCAGGCGCTGGCCGGCCAGCGGGTGGTTGCCGTCGACGACCACGTCGTCGCCGTCGATGTCACGCACGGTGACGATCTGCATGCCGCCGTCCGGACCGGAGGCGTGGAACTGCATGCCCACTTCCAGTTCGTCGACGCCTTCGAACATGCTGCGGTTCAGGGTGGCGACCAGTTCGGCGCTGTATTCGCCGTAGGCTTCGGCCGGCTCGATGGCCACGCTCAGCTCGTCACCGACCTGCTTGCCCTCGAGGGCCTTTTCCAGGCCGACGATGATGTTGCCCGCACCCTGCAGATACACCAGCGGGGCGCCGCCGGCGGAGCTGTCAATCACCTCACCGGCATCGTTGGTCAGGGTATAGTCGATGGAGACAGCCTTGTTGGCGGCGATCAGCATGGAGGGGAAACCTTTTGCTAGAGATTGGAAAGGAGGCAAGTTTACCCGCCATACCGGCCGAAAGCGACCGCGCGCCTGACGGACGGGACGTCCCAGCCATCCTGCTGCTGGGCTTTCACCAGGACGAGGACGGCCACTGGGTGGCCGACCTGTCCTGCGGCCATACGCAGCATCTGCGGCATCAGCCGCCGTGGCAGAATCGGGCCTGGGTCATCGACCCCGTGCAGCGCCAGCGTCATCTGGGTCAGCCCTTCGCCTGTGGCTGGTGCGCACAATCGAATAGGGAATAGTCATGCCGGCACGCAATATTCTGGTCATCAACTGCGGCAGCTCGTCGATCAAATTCGCCCTGGTCAACGAGGCCCACTCGCAATTCACCCTCAGCGGCCTGGCCGAGCGCCTGGGCAGCCCGGAGGCGATGCTGCACTGGCAGCGCGGCGGCGAGAAGGACAGCCTGATGCTGCCGGGCGGCGACCACCGCACCGCGCTGCATCAGTTGCTGCCACTGGTCCAGGGCGCCGCCGGCGGCAAGCTGCACGGCATCGGCCACCGGGTGGTGCATGGTGGCGAGCAGTTCACCGCCGCCTGCCGCATCGATCCCCATAGCCTGCAGGCGATCCGCGCCACCGCGCCGCTGGCGCCGCTGCACAACCCGGCCAACCTGCTGGGCATCGAGGCGGCGCTCAAGCTGTTCCCCAACCTCACCCAGGTCGCGGTGTTCGACACCGCCTTCCACCAGAGCCTGCCCGAGCACGCCTACCGCTACGCCGTGCCGGAGCATCTGTACCGAGAGCACGGCGTGCGCCGCTATGGCTTCCACGGCACCAGCCACCGCTTCGTCAGTCGCCGCGCCGCGGAGATGGCCGGGCTGTCCAGCGGCGACAGCAGCTGGCTGTCCGCTCACCTGGGCAACGGTTGTTCCACCTGCGCCATCGTCGACGGCAAGAGCCGCGATACCAGCATGGGCCTGACCCCGCTGGAAGGCCTGGTGATGGGCACCCGCAGCGGTGACATCGACCCCAACCTGCACGGCCACCTGTCCCGTACCCTGGGCTGGAGCCTGGAGCAGATCGACAACATGTTGAACAAGGACAGCGGCCTGCTCGGCCTGTCCGCCCTGTCCAACGACATGCGCACGCTCGAGCAGGCCCGCGAGCAGGGCCACCCCGGCGCCACCCTGGCCATCGAGGTGTTCTGCTACCGCCTGGCCAAGTCGCTGGCCGCCATGAGCTGCGCCCTGCCCCAGCTGGACGGGCTGATCTTCACCGGCGGCATCGGCGAGAACTCGCCGTTGATCCGCAGCAAGACGGTGGCCCACCTGAAACTGTTGAATCTCGCCCTCGACAAGGAAGCCAACGCCCGCTGCATCCGCGGCGTCGCTGGCGCCATCCAGGCCCACGGCCACCCACGGGTGCTGGTGGTGCCGACCAACGAGGAACGGCAGATCGCCCTCGACACCCTGGCCCTGCTCACCGCCTGACGGTGAGCGGTACGCACCAAGGAACGCCCATGCATACCTTCTTCATCGCCCCCACCGGTTTCGGTGTCGGCCTCACCTCCATCAGCCTCGGCCTGGTTCGCGCCCTGCAGCGTGCCGGGCTGAAGGTCGGCTTCTTCAAGCCGATCGCCCAGCCACACCCCGGCGACGCCGGCCCGGAACGCTCCAGCGAACTGATCGCGCGCACCCACGGCCTGCTGCCACCCAAGTCGCTGCCGCTGGCGCAGGTCGAGCGCATGCTCGGCGATGGCCACTTGGACGAGCTGCTGGAGGAGATTGTCAGCCTGCATCAGCAGGCCGCCCAGGGCATGGACGTGCTGATCGTCGAGGGTATGGTGCCGACCCGCCACGCCAGCTACGCCGCGCGGGTCAACGTGCACCTGGCCAAGAGCCTGGACGCCGAGATCATCCTGGTCTCGGCGCCGGAGGGCGAGGAACCGGAGAACCTCACCGAGCTGTCCGACCGCATCGAGATCCAGGCCCAGCTGTTCGGCGGGCCGAAGGACCCGAAAGTGATCGGCGTGATCCTCAACAAGGTGCGCCACCCGCAAGGCCTGGAGGCCTTCACCGAGCAGCTCGGTCAGCTCTCGCCGCTGCTGCGCGGCGGCGACTTCCACCTGCTCGGCTGCATTCCCTGGCAAGACGAACTGAACGCCCCACGCACCCGCGACGTGGCCGAACTGCTCGGCGCGCAGATCCTCAACGCCGGCGACTACGAGCAGCGCCGCGTACAGAAGATCGTGCTGTGCGCCCGCGCCGTGCCCAACACGGTGCAGTTGCTCAAGCCCGGCGTGCTGGTGGTCACTCCCGGCGACCGCGACGATATCATCCTCGCCGCCAGCCTGGCCTCGATGAACGGCGTGCCACTGGCCGGCCTGATGCTGTGCAGCGACTTCCCGCCGGACCCGCGCATCCTCGAGCTGTGCCAGGGCGCCCTGCAGGGCGGCCTGCCGGTGATGAGCGTGAGCACCGGGTCCTACGACACGGCGACCAACCTCAACCGCATGAACAAGGAAATCCCGGTGGACGACCGCGAACGTGCGGAGAAGGTCACCGAGTTCGTCGCCGGGCACATCGATCACGACTGGCTCAAGCAGCGCTGCGGCACCCCGCGCGAGCTGCGCCTGTCGCCACCGGCGTTCCGCTACCAGCTGGTGCGCCGCGCCCAGGCGGCGAACAAGCGCATCGTCCTGCCGGAAGGCAGCGAGCCGCGCACCGTGCAGGCAGCCGCCATCTGCCAGGCCCGCGGCATCGCCCGTTGCGTGCTGCTGGCCAAGCCGGAAGACGTGCACAACGTGGCCAAGGCCCAGGGCATCGAGCTGCCCGAGGGCCTGGAAATCCTCGACCCGGACTTGATCCGCGAGCGCTACGTGCAGCCCATGGTCGAGCTGCGCAAAGGCAAGGGCCTCAACGCTCCCATGGCCCTGGCCCAGCTGGAGGACAGCGTGGTGCTGGGTACCATGATGCTGGCCCTGGACGAGGTCGACGGCCTGGTCTCCGGCGCCATCCACACCACCGCCAACACCATCCGCCCCGCCCTGCAGCTGATCAAGACGGCGCCCGGCTACAACCTGGTGTCCTCGGTGTTCTTCATGCTGCTGCCGGACCAGGTGCTGGTGTATGGCGACTGCGCGGTGAACCCCGACCCCAACGCCGCCGAGCTGGCCGAGATCGCCCTGCAGAGCGCCGCCTCGGCCGAGGCCTTCGGCGTGCCGGCGCGGGTGGCGATGATCAGCTATTCCACCGGCGACTCCGGCAGTGGCGCCGAAGTGGAGAAGGTGCGCGACGCCACCCGCCTGGCCCGTGAAATCAACCCCGCCCTGCTGATCGATGGCCCCCTGCAATACGACGCCGCCGCCATCGCCAGCGTCGGCCGGCAGAAGGCGCCGGACAGCCCGGTGGCCGGCCGCGCCACGGTGTTCGTGTTCCCCGACCTGAACACCGGCAACACCACCTACAAGGCCGTGCAGCGCAGCGCCGACTGCGTCAGCGTCGGCCCCATGCTGCAGGGCCTGCGCAAGCCGGTGAACGACCTGTCGCGCGGCGCCCTGGTGGACGACATCGTCTACACCATCGCCCTCACCGCGATCCAGGCGGTACGCGAAGGCTAAGGCGCTTCGTGGGGCGGGTGAGCCGACGCGGGCTCACCCGCCCCATTGATGCTGCGCTAGAATCCGCCCGCCCGTCGCAGCTGGCCGACAACGCCGGGCTGACCAACAGGTCAGCCGCAGCACTTGCCGTTCAGTGTACAAGCGTTAACCTTGGCGCCGGACCGACTTGCCGCAAGGAGTGCTGCAGGTATCTCGACCGCATCGGGGCGCACACAGAAAGCCCCCTGACCAGGAGCCTTTCGAGCCCATGCTGCATTTCCTGCCCGCCCCTCTGCGCGGTGTCATCAGCGCGCTGCTGTTGGCCCTCAACACCCTGATCTGCTGCTGGCCGCTGTTCGCCGTGGCGCTGCTCAAGCTGCTGCTGCCGATCCCGCCGATCCAGCGCGGCCTCCGCTTCGTGATGCACGGCATCGCCGAGTTCTGGATCAGCGTCAACAAGTTCTGGATGAACCTGGTGCGCGACACCCGCTGGGATGTCGAGGGCATCGCCGGCATGGACATGCGCCACTCCTACCTGGTCACCAGCAACCACCAGAGCTGGGTGGACATCCTGGTGCTGCAGTACCTGCTCAACCGGCGCATGCCGCTGCTGAAGTTCTTCCTCAAGCAGGAGCTGATCTGGGTGCCGGTGATCGGCTTGTGCTGGTGGGCGCTCGAGTTCCCGTTCATGAAGCGCTACAGCAAGGAATACCTGGCCAAGTACCCGGAGAAGCGCGGCCAGGATCTGGCCACCACCCGCAAGGCCTGCGCCCGCTACAAGAGCAACCCGGTGTCGGTGTTCAACTTCCTCGAAGGCACCCGCCTGACCCCGCAGAAGCACGCCCAGCAACAATCGCCCTTCAAGTACCTGCTCAAGCCCAAGGCCGGCGGCATCGCCTTCGTGCTGGATGCCATGGGCGAGCAGCTGGACGCCATCGTCAACGTCACCATCCACTACCCGTCCGGCAACCCGGGCTTCTGGGACCTGCTCTGCGGCCGCCTGGACCAGGTGGTGGTGCGCTTCGACAAGCTGGCCATTCCCACCGAGTTCATCGGTCGCAACTACGACCAGGACGAGGAATACCGCCTGCAGTTCCAGCAGTGGGTCAATCAGCTGTGGCAGGCCAAGGACGCGCAGCTGGGTGAGCTGCACCAGCAGTTCCCCGGCCGCAACTGAAGCTCAGCGCACCACCAGCGGCGGCTCGTCGGGCCGCCAGTTGGCCCAGTCCAGGCGCGGCGGGAATGCGCCGGCGCGCTCCACGGGCAGTCCCGGCGCCACCAGGAAGCCCTGCATGGTAGTGCAACGGTGGGCGATCAGCCAGTCGCGCTGCTCCAGGGTTTCCACGCCTTCGGCGACCACCTCCAGGCCCAGGTGGTGCCCCAGGTCGATGATGGTGCTGACGATCGCCGCGTCCTTGGGCGAATCGAGCATGTTGGCGACGAACAGGCGGTCTATCTTCAGGGTGTCCAGCTCGAAATGCCGCAGGTAGGCCAGCGACGAATAGCCGGTGCCGAAGTCGTCGATGGCGATGCGCACCCCCAGCTCGCGCAGCTGGCGCAGCTGCTCGCGGGTGGTGTCCAGGTCCTGCATCAGCGCGCTCTCGGTGACCTCCACTTCCAGCTGTGACGGTTTGAGCTGGTGCAACTCCAGCATCCGCCGCAGATCGTCCACCAGTTGCGGCATGCCGAACTGCACGGGGCTGACGTTGAGGCTGAGCAGCAGCTTTTCTCCGAACTGGGCACGCCAGGCCCGGCACTGGCGAATGCCCTGGTTGAAGATCCAGTCGCCCAGGCGGTTGATCAGGCGGGTCTCCTCCAGCAGCGGAATGAACACCCCCGGCGAGATGGTCCCGGCGACCCGGTGCTCCCAGCGCAGCAGTGCCTCGAAGCCACGCAGGCAACCGCTGGCCAGGTCGATCTGCGGCTGGTAGACCAGCACGAAGTCGTCCTGCTCGATGGCCGTGCGCAGGCTCTCCTCGAGCATCAGCCGCGAGCGGGCGCGGCCGTTCATTTCCGGCGAGAAGAAGCGGTACTGCTGGCGGCCGGCGCGCTTGGCCTCGTACATGGCCATGTCGGCCGAGCGCAGCAGGCCGTCCACGTTCTGCCCGCATTCGGGGAAACAGGCGATGCCGATGCTGGCGCCCAGGGTGACCTCCACACCGTCCAGTTGGTGGCGCACCGAGATCAGCTCGATCAGCTTCTCCGCCACCCGCGCCGCGTCCTCGGGATGGTCGAGGGTATCCAGCAGTGCGGTGAACTCGTCGCCGCCCATGCGCGCCACGATGTCGTACGGGCGCAGGCAGGTCTTCAGCTGTTCGGCGACCTTGCGCAGTATCTGGTCGCCGGCGTCGTGGCCGAGGGAATCGTTGATGCGCTTGAAACCGTCCAGATCCAGGTACAGCACGGCCATGCGCTTGCCGCTGCGGTCGACGCGCGACAGCGCACTATCCAGCGCCTGGTGGAAGCCACGGCGGTTGTACAGGCCGGTCAGCGCGTCGGTGACCGCCTGGGATTCGAGCTGGGCATGCAGGTTGCGCACCACCGACATGTCCAGGGCGATCAGCACCATGGAGTTCTGGTACTGCGGCAATGGCGAGCAGGACAGCGCGGCCGGCAGATAACCGCCGGTCAGGGTGCCGAGCACCGCGTCATGGATGCGATAGGTCTGGCCGGAGCGCCAGTGCTGGTAGAACTCGCTGTCCTTCCATTCGCCGGGCATCTCCGGCGCCTTGAGGTAAGACAGCAGCGCACTGCCCTGCAGATCGGCCACCTCGCCCTGAAGCATCTGCGCCATGGCCGGATTGGCGAAGCGGATGAAGCCATCCTTGTCGATCACTAGGATGCCTTCGGAGGCGTTGTCCAGCACCGAGGCGTTGAAGGCGCGCTCGCGGTCCAGCTGCTGGGTCAGCTGTAGCAGCTCGTGGCGATGGCGCTCCTGCTCCAGCAGGGTACCGATCTTGTGCTTGAGCACCTTGGGATCGAAGGGCTTGAGGATGAAGTCCACCGCCCCGATGGCGTAGCCCTGCAGAACAGACTCTTCGGTATGGGCGATGGCGGAGAGGAAGATGATCGGTGTATGCCGGGTATGCGGGCTGCCGCGCATCAGGCGGGCCACCTCGAAGCCATCCATCTTCGGCATCTGCACGTCGAGCAGGACCAGGCCGACATCCTCGTCCATCATGCAGCGCAACGCCGCCTCGCCGGAATCGACGGTGCGCACGTTCCAACCCTCATCGCCGAGCAGCGCCTCCATGGCCACCAGATTCTCCTCGCGGTCGTCGACCACCAGCAGAATCTGCTGCTCCGCTAACGCCTCAAGTTGCAACTGCGCCATGCAGCCCTCCTCTCTTCGGCATCCCTTTCATCTCCTCAGCCCCGCGCCTGGCGTCGCGACTGCGCCGATGCCGCCAGCCAGCGATGGAGCATTTCCAGCAGTTCCTGACGCGCCACCGGCTTGGCCAGATAGTCGTCGCAGCCCGCGGTGATGCACTTCTCGCGGTCGCCCTTCATGGCATGTGCCGTGAGGGCTATGACCGGGATGCCGCAGCCACGTTCATCTTTCAGGATACGGGTGGCGGTGTAGCCGTCCATGTTGGGCATGGCCATGTCCATCAGCACCAGGTCGAAGGGCTCGCGATCGAACGCCACCAGGGCCTCTTCGCCATCCTTGGCCGGCACCACCGCCAGGCCCAGCTCGTCGAGCAGGGCGGTCATCGCGTAGATGTTGCGGATGTCGTCGTCCACCAGCAGCACGCGCTTGCCGGCCAGCTGCGAGCCATCGGCCGGGGGCTCGCGCACGGTGGAGAGGAAGCCCTGCAGCGCGGCACCGAGCGGGCGGAGGTCGTCACCGCTCTTGCGCACCACCACTGCCGAGTAGCGGCGCAGGCGCTGCAGGTCCTGACGGGTGATGTCCACGCCGGTATTGATCACCACCTGGGTGTCCCGCAGGGCGCGTTCGCGCTGCAGCGTCTCGAGCAGGTCGAAGCCATCCTGATCGGGCAGATCGAGGTCGATCACCAGGGCGTCGAACGACTGTGCCGCGTAGGCCTGGCGCGCCTGCTCGGCGCTGGCCACGGCGGTGACCCGGAAGCCCATCTGAACCAGGTGCTCGCGGTAATGCTCGCGCTCCACCTCCACGTCTTCCACCAGCAGCAGGTCGCGGCTCGGCGCGCTGAGCACGACGATATCCTCGAACACCCGCTCCAGGTCCTGACGCGCCACCGGCTTGACCAGGTAGCGCGTGCCGTCGCCGTGCCAGTCCTGCGGCTGCGGTACACAGGAGACGATGTGCACCGGCACGTCGCGGTACTGCATCAGGCCGCGCAGGCGTCGGTAGATCTGCCAGCCGCTGATGTCCGGCAGCAGGATGTCGAGGATCACCGCGACGAAACGCTCGCTCTGCAACAGACCGATGGCCTGTTTGCCGTTGCGGCAATGCACGCTGGAGAAGCCGTGGGCCTGGGCCTCCTCGGCGATCACCGCGGCGAAGTTGGGGTCGTCCTCGACGATCAGCACCGCCGGCCCGCTGCCGCTGCGCTGCGGCGTGGCACTGAGCGATTCGTCCTCCTTCGCCTGCGGATTCAGCGCCACCACCGGCAGCCGCACGATAAAGCGCGAGCCCTGCCCCGGCGTGCTCTCCAGGCTGATCTGCCCACCCAGCACCTCCACCAGCTGGCGGGTGATGGCCAGCCCCAGGCCGGTACCGCCGAAACGGCGACTGGTGGAGCCGTCGATCTGCTGGAAGGCCTGGAAGATGCGCTCGTGCTGCGCCGGGTCGATGCCGATGCCGCTGTCGCGCACGACGAACTGCAGGGTCTCGCGCTCGTCGTCGAGGGACACCGGCGAGAGGCCGATGCTCAGCTCCACCTCGCCGTGTTCGGTGAACTTGAGGGCGTTGGACAGCAGGTTGCGCAGGATCTGCTGCAGGCGCCCACGGTCGCTGTGGATCATCCGCGCCACGCCCGGTTCCAGGTGGGTGAGCAGGCGCAGCCCCTTGATCTCGGCCATCGGTCGCAGGCTGGAATCCAGCTCCACCAGCAGGTCGTGGATGTTCAGCGGTTCGAGCTTGAGCTGCACGCGTCCGGCCTCGATCTTGGCCAGGTCGAGCACGTCGTTGATCAGCTGCAGCAGGTCGTTGCCGGCCTTGTAGACGATATCCGCATGCTTGACCTGCTTCTCGGTCAGATTGCCGGCCACGTTGTGGCGCAGCTGCTCGCTGAGGATCAGGATGCTGTTGAGCGGCGTGCGCAGCTCGTGGGACATGTTGGCGAGGAACTCCGACTTGTAGCGGTTGGCCAATGCCAGCTGCTCGGCCTGCTCGCGCAGGCGCTGCTCGGCGGCCTTGCGTTCGCTGATGTCGATGATCACCGCCTGCACCAGGCGCTCGCCGTCGGCGCGGATCGGCGACAGGCCGACTTCCAGGGGAATCAGGCGGCCATCGCGGTGCTGGCCGAACAACTCGCGGTTACCGCCCATGCGCCGCGGCGACGGGTCTTTGATAAAGCCGTCGCGCAGGCTCGGGTGCTGGGCACGGGCGGCTTCCGGCAGGAGCATCTCTACCGGCTGACCGAGCATCTCGGCGCGCTCGTAGCCGAACATCTGCTCGGTCTGGCGGTTGACCATGCTCAGCCGGCCCTTGCCGTCGACCAGCACGATGGCGTTGGGCGAGGCCTCTACCACCAGGCGGAAGCGCTCTTCGGCGGACTTGCGCTCGCTGATGTCGATGATCACCGCCTGCACCAGCATCTCCTCGCCGACGCGGATCGGCGCCAGGCCGACCTCCAGGGGAATCAGGCGACCATCGCGGTGCTGGCCGAACAGCTCGCGGTTGCCGCCCATGCGCCGTTGCTCGGGGGCCTTCTGGTAGGCCTGGCGCATGGCCGGGTGGCCTTGGCGCAGTTGTTCCGGCAGCAGGCGCTCAACCGGCTGGCCCAGCAGTTCGTCACGCTCGTAGCCGAACATCAACTCGACCTGGCGGTTGACCATGACCACCTTGCCGCTGCCGTCGACCAGCACGATGGCATTGGGCGAGGCCTCGACCACCAGGCGGAAGCGCCCTTCGCTCTCGCGCAACTGCTGGCGCTGCCGCTCGCTGTCGCCCAGAGCGCGGTCGCGCAGGAACAGGAAGCCGCCGACCAGCAGCGACAGCAACAGCGCAGCCAGCAGGCCGGTGCCCAGGCTGATCGGCAGGTCTCCGTCACCCAGAGCAGCCTCGTAGGCTGCAGTGCTACCCACGTCGAGTTGCCACTCCCGGCCATAGATGCTCAGTGTGCGCTGCGCACGGAAGCGCGGATTGTGAGATTGCATGCCGCTCCTGCTGAGCAGCGGCTGGGCGGGATCGGCCAGATCGAGCAGCTTTATCTCGAATTGGCTGCCGCCACTACCGAGGATGCCGTGCATCAGGTCGGCCAGACGGAAGGTGCCGGCAACCATGCCATGCAGCGCTTCGCGGCGCTCGTCAGTGGTGCTCAGCGGGGCATTGGGGCGGAACACCGGCAGGTACAGCAGCATGCCGGTCTGCGCGTCCTTCTCGGTTTCCTGGCGCAGGCGCAACGGCCCGGTGAGTACGGCCTCGCCGCTGTCGCGAGCGCGCTCGATGGCGGCGCGGCGCGTCGCCTCGCTGTACATGTCGAAGCCCAGCGCGCGACGGTTGCGCCAGTCCAGAGGGTTGATGAAGGTAACCACCAGGTAAGCCTCTCGCTCCCCCGATGGGTAGGCCTGGAAATCGCCACGCCCGCTAGCACGCTCCGTATCGATGAAGGACTGAAGTTCGCCCTGGCGCAGGTAACGGTTCCAGGACAGGGCCTGTATGCCCGGGTACTGCTCCTGCAATTGCAACTGGTCGGCGGCGCGCTGCCATTCCTCGTTGGAGACCTGGTCGCTACCGGCCATCAGCCCGGCCATGCCGCGCAGCACCATTTCGTAGGCGCGCATGCGCTCGCGCACGCTCAGCTCGACGCCGTCCACCGCCAGGGCGAAACGCTGCTCCTGGGCCTGACGATTGCTCTGTTCGAGGGTGCGCCATTGCCAGAACACCAGGGCGCCGAGACCGATCAGCAGAACCAGGCTGATCAGCAGGGGAATCCAGGGTTTGCGGGAGTGGAAGATGGGAGCGGTGCCGTCCATGAAGTCTCCTGATCCAGCCCGACACGCCTCGCTCACCTGAGGCAGGCCGACTCGAACGCGGCTTAGCGCGCTATCTGCTGAGAGTGTAGTCAGGAATTTACCTAGGTAGACCAGCACGACGGACTGCATTTAGCCATCAGCAGAAACGCAAAAGGCCCCTCGCGGGGCCTTTCTGTACGGCGTTATCAGTACTGGGCGCCGGGCAACGGACGCAGGGTGACTTCGACGCGGCGGTTCTGTGCGCGGCCGTCGGCCGAGGCGTTGCTGGCAATAGGCTGATCCGGGCCGGCACCACGGGTGCTCAGGCGCGAGGCGTCCACGCCCTGGGCCATCAGGTAATTGGCCACGCTCTGCGCACGGCGCTGCGACAGGCTCATGTTGTAGGCATGGTTGCCGGTGCTGTCGGTGTGGCCGACGATCTCGATGCTGTTCTGGTTGTACTGGCGGAAGGACGTGGCCAGGTTGTTCAGCGGGCTGTAGAAGCTGCTGGCGATGTCCGCCGAGTCGGTGGCGAAGGTGATGTTGCCGGGCATGATCAGCTGGATGGTGTCGCCCTGACGCTGCACCTCGACGCCAGTACCCTCCATGCTGCGGCGCAGTTCTTCTTCCTGCTTGTCCGCGTAGTAGCCGTAGCCGGCACCGGCCGCGCCGGCCACCGCGGCGCCGATCAGCGCGCCCTTGCCACGGTTGTCGTGGTTGATCGCGGCACCGGCCACGGCGCCGGCCAGCGCGCCCAGGCCGCCGTACTTGGCGGTCTTGCTCATGCCCCCGGAGCTCTGCTGGGGCTGATTTTCATAGGGATTCTGCGAGGCACAGCCAGTCAGCAGCGCCAACAGCAGGGCGGCGAGAGTCAGGCGTGAGGGGGTAGACATGGGAGTACTCCTGGAACGGCGGTTGACGGTCGAAAGGGCCGACAACGGGTTAGAGCGAAGCGGCAGACAAAGATTCCCGGTCAGGCGCGAATGAACGGATTCTCGCGCATCTCGTCACCCAGACGGGTATCCGGACCGTGGCCGGTGACCACGGTGGCGTCCTCATCCAGAGTGTAGAGGCGCTTGATCGAGCGCTCGATGGTGGCGTAGTCGCCGCCCCACAGATCGGTGCGGCCGATGCCGCGGCGGAACAGGGTGTCGCCGGCGATCAGCAGCTTGGCTTCGGGGAACCAGAAGCTGGTGGAGCCCGGCGTGTGCCCCGGCGTGTGCAGGGCCACACCGCAGCCGCAGGCCAGCTCCTCGTCGTCGGCCAGCCACTGGTCCGGCGCCGGCACCGGGGTATAGGGCACGCCGAACATCTGGCACTGCATTTCCAGGTTGTCCCAGAGGAACTGGTCTTCCTTGTGCAGGTGCAGGCTGGCGCCGGTCTTCTCCTTCATCTGCCCGGAGGCGAGGAAGTGATCCAGATGCGCATGGGTGTGGATGATGCTGACCACCTTGAGGCCATGGGCCTCCAGACGCGCCATGATCAGGTCGGGATTACCGCCCGGGTCGACCACAATGGCCTTCTTGCTCACCGGGTCGCCGATGATGGTGCAGTTGCACTGCAGCGGGCCGGCCGGGAAGGTTTCACGGATCAGGCTGGGTGGCGGGGCGGCGGTCATCTGGAGCTCTCCTCGGCTGGCACGGGCCGCGCACGATAATCCTTCGGCGCCCTCCCCGTCCATTTGCGGAAGGCCCGGCGGAAGTTGGACGGATCGTTGAAGCCCAGCAGCAGGGCAATCTCGAACAGCGGCAGGTGGGTGGTCTCCAGGTACTGCAGGGCCAGGCGCTTGCGCACCTCGTCGAGCACCTGCTGGTAGCTGGTGCCGGCGGCTGACAAGTGCCGGCGCAGGCTGCGCCCGCTGGTGTGCAGGGCACTGGCGGCGCTGTCGAGATTGGGAAAGTCGCCGGGACGGGCCAGCAGCAGACGGCGCAGGCGACTGAGCAGCCCCTCCTGCACGTCCAGGGTGGCCAGCAACGCCTCGCACTGCTGCTCGCACATCTGCATGGTGGCCGGGTTGGCCAGGGCCATGGGGCGGTCCAGGTAGTGGCGCGGCAGGCGGAACCAGTGCCAGGGCTGATCGAACTGGGCAGGCACGCCGAAGGCCTCGTCGTAGCGCGCGGCATGCTCGGGCGCGGGATAGGCGAAGCCGATCTCCACCCCCTGCGGGCGCTCGCCGAGGAGGAACTGGGCGATGCCATACAGGCTGCCGAACAGGCCCTCGGCGGCGAAGCGACCGAGCACGCCCAGAGGAATCGACTCGCTGGCGCGCAGCTCCAGCGAGTCCGGGTTGTCCACCAGCTCCAGCTCGAAGGTCAGACCCAGCACCCGGTAGTACCTGAGCGCGAACTGCACGGCGCGCCCGAGGTTGGCGCTGGACAGCAGGGCATAGCCGAGAATGCCGTGGGCCGAGGCATTCAGGCGCAGGCCCAGCAGCAGGCCCAAGGCCGGCTCATCGCACAACAGCAAGGCGGCGCCGGCCAGCTGGTGGAAGTCGGCCAGGGACAGCCGGCCCGTGGGGTTGAGCAGCAGCTCCGCACGCAAACCGGCGGCGCCGAGCAGGCGCTCACGCGCGACACCGAACTCGCCGGCCAGCTGCAGCAGGGCCTCGGCATAGGTGATCGGCACCAGTTCGGAATGCAGGTTCAGGGGTCTGCTCATCAGCGCTCGCCGTATTCGCCAGTGGCCGGATATGACCTGAATATTGGCTGAAGATAACCTTGTCCGCGAAAAGCCGGCAAGCCCATAGTCCGACCACGCCATAACAACAAGATGGGAGGCCGCATGCACAGCCTTACCCCGCACGACCTGCAGATCGCGCCGCGTCAGCCCGAGTTCAACTTCCCTACGCCCTGGGCTCGCCACTGGCACGGCGGCGACGCGTTCAAGAGCCATTTCTTCGATGCCATGTCGCTGCTGTTCCCCGAGGGCGAGCGCTTCTTCATCGACTCGGTGCGCGCCTACCGCGACCAGGTGACCGATCCCCAGCAGTTGGCACAGATCCGCGGCTTCATCGGTCAGGAGGCGCATCACAGCCGCGAACACCAGCACTACAGCGACGCCCTGCGCGCCACCGGCTATGACCTCGACTACCTGGAACGGCGCCTGAAGCGACGCCTGGGCTTCGTGCGCAAGCACCTGCCGCCCAAGGTGCACCTGGCAGCCACCACGGCAGTGGAGCACCTGACCGCGATCATGGCCGACGCCATCCTGCAGAACCCCGACTGGCTGGCAGGCGCCGACCCGGACATGGCCCGTCTGTGGCGTTGGCACGCGCTGGAGGAGAGCGAGCACAAGGCGGTGGCCTTCGACCTCTACCAGCAGGTCTGCGGCCAACTGTGGATGCGTCGCCGCGCCATGCTGCAGAGCACCTTCTTCTTCACCCTGGACACAATCAAGGGGCTATTGCACATGCTGCGCCGCGACGGCCTGCTGGCGAGCTGGCGAATCTGGCGCGACGGCCTGGTCTGGCTGTGGGGTAGCCGCGGCATCCTGCGCCCGCTGGTACGGGCCTACTTTGACTTCTACCGGGCCGACTTCCATCCCTGGCAGCACGACAATCTGCAGCTGATCCTGGAGAAACGCCGCGAATTCGACGCGGTGGCGGAAGTCAGCTGAGCAGGCCCAGGCCCTTGGCCCTGGCTACCGCCTGGGTGCGCCGCTCGACGCCGAGCTTGCTGTTGATGTGGCGGGCGTGGGTCTTGACCGTGTGCAGGGAGATGAACAGGCGCTCGCTGATCTCCTGGTTGGAGCAACCCAAGGCGATCAGGCGCAGCACCGCCAACTCGCGGGTGCTGAGCGCTTCGGTCGCGCCGCTGGGCAGCGGCTCGGCCTCGACCTCCGCCGGCAGGCGCTCGCGCAGGGCCTCACTCAGCGGGCTCGCTGGCGCCGTCTGCAACTGCGCCCGCAGCCAGGTCGGCTGGTGGGCGAGCAGCTCATAGAACGGCAGTAGCGTACCGCCCCGAGCCGTCTCGAAACTGGTCAGCAACTGCTGCTGGGCATCGCGCTCGCGCCCACCGGCAAACAGCAGCAGACTCAACTGCACTTGGGCGAATACACCCAGCAACTGTCCGCCCTGGGCCTGGGCTCGCAGCACCAGTGCACGCAGACGCCGCTCGGCGGCCTCGGGCTGGCCCTGGCGGCGCTCCAGGGCCGCGCGCTGCAGCTCGATATGCAGCGGCAACTGTGGATGGAACTCCGGCGCGGCGGCCGCCTGCTCGCCACCATAGGTCTCGGCCAGGCGCAGCAGCCAGGCGTTGGCCAGGTCGACCTGCCCCTGACTGAGCCACAGCTCGCACTTGGTCACGGTGATCATCGCCAGGTAATACACCGGCGGCACGTCCCAGATGTGCATCAGGCGCTCTGCCTCGGCCAGCTGGGCGAAGGCTTCGTTGAAGCGCCCCGCCCTGCCCTCCTGGCTGGCCAGGATGCAGTAGCCGATCAGCAGGCTGATGTCGCGGCAGCTGCGCGCCTCGGCGATGCCGGCCTGCAGGCGGCGGCTGGCCTCCTCCGGCTGCAGACGCAGGGCGAGCAGGAAACCTTCATAGAGAGTCAGACGCGCGCGCACCGCGTAGACCCGCTGCAGCGACAGACCACGCAGGCGTTCCAGCCCCGCACGCACCTCTTCCAGCGCCCGCAGTATCTCGCCGCGGGCCAGCAGGACCCGGCCACGATCGTAATGACAGAAGGCCTCGAACAACGGGTTGTCCTGGCGCTGGGCCAGCTCCAGAGCCTCGCGGTTGAGCCCACGCGCGCGCCACAGGTCGCCACGCACCACCGCCAGGTTGGCCAGGGTGGAGAGACACAGCAGGCGCGAGCCGTAGTGTTGCGCAGGCATGCCGGCCAGGGCCTCGGCGCAATAGAGTTCGGCATTCTGGCTGTCGCCGCGGCCGCGGGCTATCACTCCGCTGACGGCCAGCCACTGGGCCAGCAGCGACTGCTGCTCGGCCGCGGTGGGCGCCGGCAGGAAGCGCACCAGGTGATTGGCCAGGTCCTCCGCCGCATCCAGCTGGCAGGCCAATGCCAGGGCCCAGCTGTACAGCAGGATCAGGCGCGGCGTGCTGGTCAGCAGGCTGTCCGGCAGGTCCATCTTCCAGCGCAGCAGCATGGCCACGTTCTGCTCGGCGAGCAGGTGTTCTTCGGAGAAGTTCTGCACCAGGCTGGCTGCCACATCCGGCTGCCCGGCGCGCAACGCCTGCTCGACCGCCTCGTCCAGCTGGCCCTGGCTGCTGAACCAACGGCAGGCACGCAGGTGCAGGCGCGCCGGCGGTTGCGACAGCTGGCTGGCCGGATTGGCGCGCAGCAGGTCGGAGAACAGGTGGTGATAGCGGAACCAGCGCCCCTGATCGTCCAGCGGCACCAGGAACACCTGGTGGGCCTGCAGGTGCTGGAGGATGGCGGTGCTGTCGTGGCTGTCGCGCACCGCATCGCACAGTTCGGCGCAGAAGCGCTCGAGGCAGGCGGTGTCATAGAGAAAGGCCTGCAGCTCGGGAGGCTGACGCTCGATGACTTCCTCCAGCAGGTAGTCGCGAATCATGCTTTGGGCGCCGTGCAGATCGCGCTCGCCCTCGCTGGCGGCCAACAGCCACAGGCGCAAGCCAGCAACCCAACCCTCGCTGCGCTGCAGCAGGCTGTCCAGCGCCTCACCGGGCAATTCGGCGCCCTGGGCGCAGAACAGCTCGCGAGTCTCGTCCAGGGTCAGGCGCAGGTCCTGCTCCTGCAGCTCCAGCAGTTGCCGCGACAGGCGCAGACGCGCCAGATGCCAGTCCGGGCGCTGACGGCTGGTGACCAGCACCAGCATCCCAGCCGGCAGATGGTTGAGGAAGAACTGCAGGCAGCGATCCAGCACCGCACCCTGAGCCAGGTGGTAGTCGTCCAGCACCAGCAGCAAAGGGTTATGCGGATCGAGGTGCTCGCCCAGCTCGTCGAGCAGGCCGTCCAGCCATTCCTCGAAGGCGAAGGGCTGGTGGCGCTGGCGCATCTTCAGCATGCCCAGGGCCTCGTCACCGATCCGCGGGAAATGCTGGCGCAGCCCTTCCAGCAGGCGTTCGAGGAAGCGCCCGGGATCGCTGTCGCGACGATTCAGGCTCAGCCACAGGCTCTGCCATTGGGCGGGCAGACGCTCGCAGAACTCCACGGCCAACGAGCTCTTGCCGAATCCGGCCGGTGCGCAAACCAGCAGCAGGCGCCCGTCCATGCCCTGTTCCAGACGCTCGCACAGGCGCGGCCGACGCACATGTCCGGCAGGTAGCGGAGGTCTGAAGAAGCGCGGCTCGCCGGTGGAAACCGGTACGCTGACGAGGCCGGGCGAGCTGGAAAGATCGGTCACAAGGGCGGTCTTGGGCTGGACGTGAAATGCCCGCAGCCTATCCCCTTGCGCCGTGCATTTGAAGCCCAGCCGGTCCGTCAGAAAAGAAAAAGCCGGCGCAAGGCCGGCTTTTTCAGGGGTGGAGCGAGGATTAACGCACGCCGGCCTGACGCAGAGCTGCCGGGGTGTAATCGGTGGTAGCGGCCTTGTAGTTGAAGTCGTAGGACTGTTTCTCCTCGTTCTTCATGCCCAGGGCCAGGTAGCGACCGGAGATGATGTCGTGCAGGGTTTCCACGGTGTACCACGGCACTTGCTTGTCGTAGTAGTACTGGGAATGAGCCTCGGCGACACGCCACAGGGCGCCACGACCGTCGTAATGGTCGATGACCGCGGCCTGCCAGCTGTCCTCGTCGATGAACACATCACGCTTGGCGTAGATGTGACGCTCGCCGGCCTTCAGGGTACCGGTCACGTGCCAGACGCGGTGCAGCTCGTAGCGAGTGTGCTCCGGGTTCAGGTGGCCGGCCTTGATGATGTCGGCGTACTTCAGCTTCGGCGAGTCCAGCTTGTAGGAGTTGTACGGAATGTAGATCTCCTTCTTGCCGTTCAGCTTCCAGTCGTAACGGTCAGGAGCACCGTTGTACATGTCGAAGTTGTCGGAAGTACGCAGACCGTCGGCGGCGGTACCTGGACCGTCATAAGACACCTGCGGAGCGCGGCGCACGCGGCGCTGACCGGCGTTGTACAGCCAGGCCAGACGCGGCTCCTTCACTTGGTTCAGGGTCTCGTGGACCAGCAGAACGTTACCGGCCAGGCGAGCCGGAGCGGTTACGCGCTGCTTGAAGTAGAACAGGATGTTGCTCGGCTTGCTCGGATCGTAGTCGGTCAGGCTGGTCGGGAAGGTGAACTCATCCTGGAAGTAAACCAGGCTGTAGGAACCGTTGGCCTGCGGAGTAGCCTGGGTCACCAGACGACGCACGCTGCCACCGCGATAGCGGGTGATCTGGTTCCAGATCGCTTCCAGGCCGTTCTGCGGAATCGGGAAGGGATAGGCGGTCTTGAAGCCTTCCAGACCGTTACCACCTTCGACCAGCTTGGTGGTGGTGGCGTTAGCCTTCACGTCGTCCAGCACGCTCTGCGGTGCAGTGGCGGAACGATGGGTCGGGTACACCGGGATCTTGAAGCTGTCCGGGTAGCGCTTGAACATGGCCTGCTGACCGGGGGTCAGCTTGTCCTTGTACTGATCGACGTTTTGCGCGGTGATGGTGAACAGCGGCTGTTCACTGGCGAAGGGATCGGACAGGAAGCCGCGACCATCGACAGTGCCGGCGTTCTGCGGCAGACCACCGGTCCACTCGGGGATGGAGCCATCGGCGTTACCGGCCTTCTCGGCGCCCAGCGGAGTCAGGGTGGTGCCGAGCTTGGCAGCTTCATCGGCAGAAACAGCAGCCATTACGCTGGTGGCCAGCATGGAAAGCGCCAGGACACCGGATTGCAGCATGTACTTTGTTGTTTTCATTTGCATGTGTTTCCTCAGAGGATCCTGGTCGCTTAGAAGCTGGCGCCGACGCTAAAGGCTACGAAGTCACGGTCAATCGAGGTGTTGTAGTCGCCACCGAAGAAATCGGTGTAGGACAGGTTGGCCGTGTAGGTGTTCTGGTACTCGGCCTCGAGGCCCAGGCTGACGGCCTTACGACCTTCTTCGAAGTTGGCACCCGGACCCGGGGAGTAGCCATCGACGTCATGCGACCAGGCCACGCTCGGACGCAGGTTGATACCGGCGAACACATCCGGGTAATCCCAGATGGCACGAGTACGGTAGCCCCAGGAGCTGTGGGTAGTGAAGCCGTCGTCATTGCAGTTCTTGGTGGCATTGCTGAAGTCGGCGTTGTCGACCGCACCAGCGATGGTCACATTGTTTAGAGCCTCACAGGTACCATTCGGCAGCTCGCCCGGACCGAAGACCGGATCACGGCCGTAGCGGGCCTCGCTGTTGTGCTCCAGGCCGCCGACGAAGGTCATGCCGACTTCGCCCACCAGGGTCAGACGGCTTGCGCCCATGACCTGATCGAAGAAGTGGGTGAAGGTGGTCTGAATCTGCGTTACTTCCTTGCGGTTGTAGCCGTGACGGGTCGCTCCCGGGGCTGCGCTCAGAACGGACGCATCGGCATACGGGTTTGCAAAGCCGGGGTTGTTCAGCGGTCGAACAGCCGAATACAGCACGTCGGTAGTGTTCAGAGCGACCGGTGCATTCGGGCGATAGCTGACCTCGCCGCTCCAGGCGGTGCCGGTGGGCAGAGTGGTGGAGAAGCTCAGACCATAAAGACGGATGTCTTCCGGATACTCTATGAAGTAGCTGGAGCTACCGGCAATGGCCAGGGCAGAAGCCGAACCATTGAGAACTGGCAGGATTCCGTTAGCCACATCGTAGACTTCCTGACCCGGCGCGGTGGCGCTGAGGATCGGCGCGCGACTGTGGTAGTTCATGGCGTAGGCGCCGAACTCGGTATCCAGCGGTTCGAAGAAGTAGCGGAATGCCAGGCCCCACTGTCCGCTATCGCGAGCATCACGATCGTCAGAGCGAACGACCAAGTTACCTTCGCTGTTGATATCGAGCGGATCGAGACCGTTGGCAACCAGCAGCGGGTTCAGAACACCGTTGACGCGAGCCTCGTTGTTAGTGAGCAGACGCAGGTTGTCATCGCAACCATCCGCCGCGACGTCAACCTGGGAGAAGAAGGTGCCGCAGTTGTCGACTACGGTCTGCTCCCACTCCAGTTGGTAGAAGGCTTCCATCGACAGGTTGTCGGTCAGGCTCTGCGAGACGTAGAACATGTTGACCGGGATCAGGCCCTCCTTGATCTCGGCACCAGGACGACGGAACGCAGCCACGTCGACCGGGTTTACCGCGTTGATGCCGTTCTGGATGAAGGTGCTCTCACCCCAGCTCACGACCTGCTTACCAAAACGCACGGAGCCCGGCTGATCGGCGATGGCGTAGTTGTGATAGACGAAGGCGTCGAGGATCTCGGCACCGGAGGCCTGGGCGCCCTGTTTGCGGTTGGAGTCGTCGATGTCCTTGAACAGGCGATGCTCGTCCTTCAGTTCGAAGTCGTACCAGTACTTGCCACGGACGAATACGCCGGTATCGCCGTACTTCAGTTCGAGGTCGTGGATGCCCTTGAAGATTTTCGAGAAGGTTTCGCCCTTCTTGAAGTTCAGACGACCGTCGTCGGTGGTTTGCGACAGGCCCTGGCCGCCGTTGTTGACACCGATCAAATCACGATCGGCGCTGCGCACCGACCAGCTGGCCCCCACGGACAGAGAGGAATCGAGCTGACCCTCGATCTCACCAATATTGAAGGTGACACCGAAAGCCGGGGCAGCGAGGGTTGAGGCAAGGCTGACTGCCAGAGGCAGTTTGGCCATACGCCAGAACGGTTTAGTGGTTGTCATCGACGCTACTCCATGTGTTTTTTGTTATGGATGCCGCGGACTATAGCTACCACCCCCCTGGGCTTGATCCCCCTAAAGTGTGATTTCCAGTCCCCAGCCTCTCTAGACCGGCCGGTCACGCGCATGCGTGCCAGCCAGATTCATCACGCGATAGCAATTAACAAGCCAAGCGTTTGCTCGGACGGAGTATAAAAGGGCCATGCGCCCCGCCCTCAGGCCTCAGAGCGTAGACAGGAATGCGCTGCCTGCCGCCTGCCACTGAGCGATATCAAGACGAATTCGCTTCTTATCCAGCTTGCCCACACTGGTTTTGGGAATATCGGTAACAAGTGCGATTTGACTGGGTATCGCCCACTTGTTGATGCAGCCCTGTTCCACGAAAGGCTTCAGGTGTTCCTTGAGGCCCTTGGCATCTAGGCTCTGGCCCTCGCGCAGCACCAGCAGGGCGAAGGGACGCTCGCCCCACTGCGGGTCAGGCACACCGACCACCGCGACTTCGCGTACTGCCGAGTGCCGGCTGATCAGATCCTCCAATTCCAGCGACGACAGCCACTCCCCGCCGGTCTTGATCACATCCTTGATACGGTCGCGGATATCGATGTAACCGAGATCGTCCAGGGTGGCGACGTCACCAGTATGCAGCCAGCCATGTTCCCACAGCTCCGCGCTCTTCTGCGGCTCGTTGAAATAGCCCATGGTCAGCCAGGGGGCGCGCAGCACCAGCTCACCCTGGGTTTCGCCGTCCGCCGGAAGCAGCTGGCCGTCCGGGCCCATCAGCGCGGTCTCCACCAGCGGTACCGGCACGCCGGCCTTGATGCGGTAGGTGATCTGCTCGCTCTCGCTGCCGGCCTTGAGTTCTTCGTTGATATGGGCGCAGGAGATCAGCGGGCAGGTCTCGGACATGCCGTAGGCCGCGGTGAGCTGGATGCCACGCGCCTTGGCCGCCTCGTAAAGCGCACGATTGAGTGCACTGCCGCCGATGATGATCTTCCAGCCGCCAAAGTCCTGGCCCTGCCCCGCCTTGGCGTTGAGCACCATCTGCAGGATGGTCGGCACACAATGAGAGAAGGTGACCTTCTCCTTCCGCCACAGCTGCACCAGCAGCTCGGGATCGTAGCGCCCCGGGTAGACCTGCTTGATGCCGAGCATGGTGGCCGCGTAGGGAATGCCCCAGGCGTGCACATGGAACATCGGCGTGATCGGCATGTACACGTCATTGGTACCCAGCAGGCGCACGCTATCCACGCTGCCCAGCACGCTGGCCTCGGCCAGAGTGTGCAGCACCAGCTGGCGATGGGTGAAGTACACGCCCTTGGGGTTACCGGTGGTGCCGGTGGTGTAGAAAGTGGTGGCTACCGAGTTCTCGTCGAAGTCCTGGAAGTCGTACTTCGGGCTGGCAGCAGCCAGCAGATTCTCGTACTCACCGACCAGGTTGGGCAGCTCGGCGGTCTTCTCGGCGCCGTCGGTGAGCAGAATTGTCTTCTCCACCGTGGTCAGCTGGTTCTCGATGCCCTTGTACAGCGGCACGAACTCGCTGTTGACCAGCACGAACTTATCCTCGGCGTGGTTCATGGTGTAGAGGATCTGATCCGCCGACAGGCGAATGTTGATGGTGTGCAACACCGCTCCGATCATCGGGATGGCGAACATGCACTCCAGGTAACGGTGGCTGTCCCAGTCCATCACCGCCACAGTGTCACCGGCCTTCACCCCGGCATCGCTCAGCACATTGGCCAGGCGCGCCACGCGCTCGTTGAAGGTGGCGTAGCTGTAGCGCAGCTGGTCGCGGTAGACGATCTCGCGGGTCTTCTCGTAGCGGCTGCCGGACAGCAGCAGGCGCTTGATCAGCAGCGGGGCCTGGTTGGCGTTTTCTGTCGGGGGGATGACACGGGTCTGCAGCATGGCGGTAACCTGTCGTTCTGCGTTTTTTGTTGGTCGACAATCTAGAACCGCTCTGCCACTGGCTTAATCCACCCAAAGGATGATTTTGCCGGTGACTCTTTGGCCATCTTTGGTCACCCAGTAGAATTTCCTCGTACCTGCCGTTCCGGCGTCACTCTTCAGAGGTAATACCGATGTCCGATATCGTCATCGTCAGCGGCGCCCGCACCCCCATGGGTGGCTTCCAGGGCAGCCTGTCCAGCATCCCTGCCGTGGATCTGGGGGCCGCCGCCATTCGCGAGGCCGTGGCCCGTGCCGGTATCCAGCCCGCCGACGTGCAGGAAGTGATCATGGGCTGCGTACTGCCCGCCGGCCTCAAACAGGGCCCGGCCCGCCAGGCCTCGCTGAACGCCGGCCTGCCGTCCGCCACCGGCTGCACCACCATCAACAAGCTGTGCGGCTCCGGCATGAAGGCCGTGATGCAGGCCTTCGACGCGCTCAAGGCCGGCAGCAACGAAGTGATGGTCGCCGGCGGCATGGAAAGCATGTCCAACGCCCCCTACATCATCGAGAAGGCTCGCAGCGGCCTGCGCATGGGCCATGGCGAGATCAAGGACCACATGTTCTTCGACGGCCTGGAAGACGCCCGCACCGGTCGCCTGATGGGCTCCTTCGCCCAGGAAACCGCCGACAAGTACGGCATCACCCGTGAGGAGATGGACGCCTACGCCATCGAGTCGCTCAAGCGCGCCCAGGCCGCCATCCAGAGCGGCGAGCTGGCCAGCGAGATCGTCCCGGTCACCGTCACCAGCCGCAAGGGCGAGGTGGTGGTGAAGGACGACGAGCAGCCGTTGACCGCCAACCTGGACAAGATCCCCGGCCTCAAGCCGGCATTCAAGAAAGACGGCACCATCACCGCCGCCAACGCCAGCTCGATCTCCGACGGCGCCAGCGCGCTGGTGCTGATGACCGCCGAGGAAGCGGCCAAGCGCGGCCTCAAGCCGCTGGCCAGGATCGTCGCCCACGCCACCCAGAGCCAGGACCCGAGTGAGTTCACCATCGCGCCGATCGGTGCCATGAGCAACCTGTTCAAAAAGACCGGCTGGAGCAAGGAAGACGTCGATCTGTACGAGATCAACGAAGCCTTCGCCATGGTCACCATGCTGGCCATGCGCGAGCACGGCCTGGACCACTCCAAGGTCAACGTCTACGGCGGCGCCTGCGCCCAGGGCCACCCGGTCGGCTCCACTGGCTCGCGCCTGATCGTCACCCTGATCAACGCCCTGCAGAAGAAGGGCGGCAAGCGCGGCGTGGCCTCGCTGTGCATCGGTGGCGGCGAAGCCACTGCCGTGGCCATCGAGCTGCTGTAACCAGCGCATAAATGAAAAGCCCCGCCTAGGCGGGGCTTTTTTATGGGCGACGGTTTATCGCAACTCGGTAAAGGCCAGCTTGATACCCAGCCCCACCAATACCGCGCCCATCAGCCGGTCGAACCAGTGGCCCATGCGCGCGAAACCGGCACGCACTCGATGCTGGCTGAACAGCAATGCCACCAGGCAGAACCAGATCGCCGTGGCGAACGCCAGGTACACGCCATAGCCGGCCTGCACCGCCAGCGGCGTGTGCGGGTTGATCACCACGGTGAACAGCGAGAGGAAGAACAGCGTGGCCTTGGGATTCAGGCCATTGGTGACGAAACCGGTCATGAAGGCACCGCGCGGCGAACGCTCGGCAGTATCACCAACCACATCCAGGCTGCCCGGCGCAGCGGGTTTGGCGCGCAGCGCCTTGATGCCGATGTAGAACAGATAAGCCGCCGCCAGCCACTTCAGCGCATTGAACAACACGATGGACTGCGACACGATCAGGCCAATGCCCAGCAGCGAATAGGCCACATGCACGAAGATGCCGGTGCCCACGCCCAGCGCCGTCCAGGTGCCGGCGCGACGGCCGTGGGCCACGCTCTCGCGCACCACGATGGCGAAATCCGGCCCCGGGCTGGCCACGGCCAGCAGGTGGATCAGCGCCACGGTCAAAAACTCCGCCCAGTACATGCGACCTCCGAATAGTGGGAATCAGGACAACGGGCTGGCAACCTTACGCCAGTCCTTCGTATTAGCAACAGGTACAGCCGATGACCAACAGCCCTCGCGCGGTCTTCCTCGATCACGCCTCCCTCGATCTCGGCGACCTCGACCTGGCGCCTCTGCGCCAGGTGTTCGGCGAACTGGTCCTGCACGACGCCTCCACCAGCGAACAGGCCGCCGAACGCCTGCATGGCGCCCAGGTGGCGATCAGCAACAAGGTGCACCTGAGCGCCGCCGCCCTGGCCGCCTGCCCCGAGCTGAAGCTGATCCTGGTTTCCGCCACCGGCACCAACAACATCGACCTGGCCGCCGCCCGCGCGCGCGGCATCACGGTCGCCAATTGCCAGGGCTACGGCACCGCTTCGGTGGCGCAGCACGCGCTGATGCTGCTGCTCGCCCTGGCCACCCGCCTGCCGGATTACCAGGCGGCAGTCCGCGACGGTGCCTGGCAACGCGCCAGCCAGTTCTGCCTGCTCGACTTCCCGATCATCGAGCTGCAGGGCAAGACTCTCGGCATCCTCGGTCACGGTGAGCTGGGCGGCGCCTTCGCCCGCCTGGCCGAGGCCTTGGGCATGCACGTGCTGTATGGCGCCCTGCCCGGCCGTCCGGCCCGCGCCGATCGCCTGCCATTAGCTGAGCTGCTGCCACAGGTCGATGCCCTGAGCCTACACTGCCCGCTGACCGAGCAGACCCGCCACCTGATCGGTGCCGCCGAGCTGGCATTGATGAAACCCCAGGCGCTGCTGATCAACACCGCCCGCGGCGGTCTGGTCGACGAGCAGGCCCTGGCCGATGCCCTGCGCGCCGGCCAGCTGGGTGGCGCGGCGTTCGATGTGCTCAGCGAGGAGCCGCCACGTAGCGGCAACCCGCTGCTGGCGGCGGACATACCGCGGCTGATCATCACCCCGCACAACGCCTGGGGCAGCCGCGAAGCGCGGCAGCGCATCGTCGGTCAGCTGTCGGAGAATGCCCGCGCCTTCTTCGCCGGCGCCCCCATCCGCGTGGTCAGCGGGTAAACTACGCAGCTTTTTTGACCCGGAGATCGCCATGGACCCACGAAGCGAGGTGCTGCTGCGCCAGGCGGAGCTGTTCCAGGGCGACCTGCTGCTGGCCGGCCTGCCGGCCGACGACCTGCTCGGCCAGCTGCCGCGCGCCCATGGCTGGAGCTGGCATGCCGGCGAGCAGAACACCCTCGACGCACGCTTCGCCGGGCGCAGCCAGTTCGGCACCGGCGTGCCCGAGCGCAGCTTCGACGGCGCCGTGCTGTTCCTCCCCAAGTCCCGCGAGCTCACCGACTACCTGCTGCAGGCCCTGGCCGCACGCCTGGCCGGCAGCGAGCTGTACCTGGTCGGCGAGAAGCGCGGCGGCATCGAGCGCGCCGCCAAGCAGCTGGCCGTCTATGGCAAGCCGCGCAAGCTGGACAGCGCGCGCCACTGTCAGCTGTGGCAGGTGACGGTGGACAACGCCCCGGCCGCGCCCGATCTGCAGGCCCTGGCCCAGCGCTTCGAGCTGCCCCTGGCGGACGGTCCGCTGCGGGTCCTGAGCCTGCCCGGCGTGTTCAGCCACGGCCGCCTGGACCGCGGCAGCGCCCTACTGCTGGAGCAGCTGGACGGCCTGCCGCAGGGCCATCTGCTCGACTTCGGCTGCGGCGCCGGGGTGCTCGGCGCCACGCTCAAACGCCGCTATCCACACAGCCAAGTGAGCATGCTCGACGTGGATGCCTTTGCCGTGGAAAGCAGCCGCCTAACCCTGGCCGCCAACGGCCTGGAGGCCGAGGTGATCGCCGGCGACGGCATCGACGCGGCACCTACCGGCCTTGCGGCCATCGTCAGCAACCCGCCCTTCCACACCGGCGTGCATACCGACTACCAGGCCAGCGAGCACCTGCTGCGCCAGGCTGCTCGGCACCTGGACAAGGGTGGCGAGCTGCGCCTGGTGGCCAACAGTTTCCTCAAGTACCCGCCCCTGATCGAACAGCACCTGGGCCCCTGCAAGACACTGAGCGAGGCCGACGGCTTCCGCATCTATAGCGCCCGCCGCTGACACCCTCTCTACCTCACTTGAGCGTCCGCCCCTGGCCGACGCTCCGGAGCTATTTTTCGTGACCGACAGCAATACCCGGCAACCGCACCTGCAGCGCGTGCTCAAACCCCGCCACCTGAACATGATCGCCATCGGCGGCTCCATCGGCACCGGCCTGTTCGTCGCCTCCGGCGCCACCGTGGCTACTGCAGGCCCCGGCGGCGCCCTGCTGGCCTATGCGCTGATCGGGGTGATGGTGTACTTCCTGATGACCAGCCTCGGCGAAATGGCCGCCCACATGCCGGTATCCGGCTCGTTCAGCACCTACGGCGGCCGCTTCGTCGACGAAGGCTTCGGTTTCGCCCAGGGCTGGAACTACTGGTACAACTGGGCCGTAACCATCGCCGCCGAGCTGGTCGCGGCACAGCTGATCATGAGCTTCTGGCTGCCGGAGGTGCCGGGCATCTACTGGAGCGGCCTGTTCCTCGGCCTGATGTTCCTGCTCAACGTCGTCTCGGTGAAGGGCTTCGGCGAGAGCGAGTTCTGGTTCGCCCTGATCAAGGTGGTGGCCGTGCTGGTGTTCATCGGCATCGGTCTGGCCAGCATCCTCGGCATCATGAGTGGCGTCGAGTCGCCCGGCTTCAGCAACTTCACCAGCGGCGACGCACCCTTCGTCGGCGGCCTGCAGGCCATGGTCGGGGTGGCGATGATCGCCGGCTTCTCGTTCCAGGGCACCGAGCTGATCGGCATCGCCGCCGGCGAGTCGGAGAACCCGCGCAAGAACATCCCCATCGCCATCCGCCAGGTGTTCTGGCGCATCCTGATGTTCTACATCCTAGCCATCTTCGTGATCGGCATGCTGATCCCCTACACCGACCCCAGCCTGCTGCAGAACGATGCCAGCGATATCAGCGTGTCGCCCTTCACCCTGCTGTTCGAACGCGCCGGCTTCGCCGCCGCGGCCAGCGTGATGAACGCGGTGATCCTCACCGCCATCCTCTCGGCCGGCAACTCGGGCATGTACGCCTCGACCCGCATGCTCTACAACCTGGCCAAACAGGGCAAAGCGCCGCGCCTGTTCGCCCGCCTGTCCGCCAGCGGCGTGCCGCGCAATGCGCTGTACGCCACCACCCTGGTCGGCGCGCTGTGCTTCTTCACCTCCATCGTCGGCGACAGCACGCTGTACACCTGGCTGCTGAACACCTCCGGGATGTGCGGCTTTATCGCCTGGCTGGGCATCGCCGTGTCCCACTACCGCTTCCGCAAGGGCTACCTGGCCCAGGGCGGGCGCCTGGAAGACCTGCCCTACCGGGCCAAGCTGTTCCCCTTCGGCCCGCTGTTCGCCTTTGCCCTGTGCCTGATCATCACCCTGGGGCAGAACTACCAGGCGTTCATCGCCCATGAGATCGACTGGGCCGGCCTGGTCGCCACCTACATCAGCCTGCCGCTGTTCCTCGCCATCTGGTTCGGCTACCGCCTGAACCACGGCAGCCGGCTGGTGCGCTACAACGAGATGAATGTACGCGGCGACGACGACTGAGCTTGCCCCGCGCGGGCGGCTTGGGCACAATGCGCGCCGTCCTAGGGGAGTAGTCTCCCGTGAGCGCCTGCTCACCCGGCATGCGTCAACATACTTGCTCCACAGAGCATGGCGCATGCGGCCCGCGGCCCGCACAGGCCTGGGTTTGACAAGACCTATGACACGCACACCTCACCCGGGGCGGGGAGGTAGTACGTGTCATAGAACAGTCGAACCCGCCCCTTAGGAATGCCTGATGCTGGAATCGCTGCTCGTCCCCACCGGAATCGTTGCCCTCGCCGAAATCGGCGACAAGACGCAGCTGCTCGCGCTGTTGCTGGCCTGCCGCTTCCGTCGCCCCTGGCCGATCATCTGGGGCATCGTCCTGGCCACCCTGGCCAACCACTTCGCCGCCGGCGCGGTAGGCAACTGGGTCGCCGGTTTCTTCTCGCCGACCGCCCTGAGCTGGGTACTCGCCGCCTGCTTCGCCGCCGTGGCCCTGTGGACGCTGATTCCGGACAAGCTGGACGATGACGAAGAGTCCCACCTCAAGCGCTACGGCCCCTTCCTCACCACGCTGATCGCCTTCTTCCTCGCCGAGATGGGCGACAAGACCCAGATCGCCACCGTGATGCTGGCCGCGCAGTACCCGGACTTCCTCATGGTGGTGATCGGCACCACCCTGGGCATGCTGATCGCCAACGTGCCGGTGGTGCTGATGGGCAACTTCGCCGCCGATCGTCTGCCGCTGGCGCTCATTCGTCGCCTGGCTGCCCTCGCCTTCGCCGCCCTGGCCATCTATGTAGCCTGTCAGGCACTAGGGTTCGTCGGCGGTCTGTGATCACCGGTCACGAGAACTGGCACACAAACGGGGCGTGTATGGCGTCGCAGTACTGGGTAATCTGAGCAACGAATTGCGCAGTCCGGTGCTGAAGGAGCAGTACATGTCCCTGGATGAAATGAAAAAGCGCGTGCGCCAGCATATCGATCTGACCTGGAACCGCGGGCGCATGGCACTTGCCGAGCAGATGCACAGCCCGGACTTTCTCTACAAGAGCTCGTTCATCGGCCGCCCGCTGAGCAGCGCCGCCTTCGCCCAGATGGTGCAGGACATCCGCAGCGCCATGCCGGACATGGAAGTGGTGATCGAGGACTGCATCGCCGAAGGCAACAAGGTGGTGACCTGGAGCACCCTGATCGGCACCATCGAGAAGCCGGCCCTGGGCTACCCGCCCAGCGACAAGGTGCTGAGCATCTCGGCCATGGCCTTCTGGACCCTGGCGCCGAACGGCGATATCCGCGAGATCTGCACCATGTTCGACATGGAGAGCTTCCGCGCCCAGCTCGGCCTGGAAACCCGCCCCTTCGCCGAGAAGGCCCTGCCCTGATATGACAACGGCGCCCTCGGGCGCCGTTTTCGCTACTTCCTGGCCTGCTCGTAGAGCGGCATGACCTTGGGAATCGCCGCCTGCAGCGCGGCGATGCGGCTGCCCGACGACGGGTGGGTGCTCATGAACTCCGGTGGCGCCCCACCGCCAGCCTTGCTCATCTTCTGCCACAGGCTGATCGCCGCGTTCGGGTCGTAGCCGGCGCGCGCCGACAGCTCCAGGCCGATGATGTCCGCCTCGTTCTCGTTGGAGCGGCTGTTGGGCAGGGTCATCAGGTATTCCACCCCGGTGTCGGCCACCTGCTTGCCGGCCTCGCCCAGACCCAGCAGGGCCGAACCCACCTGGGTCGCCAGCTGCGTGCCATAGGCCTTGGACATGGCCTCGCGGCTGTGCTCGCGCAGGGCGTGGGCGATCTCATGGCCCATCACCGCCGCCAGCTCGGCATCGCTCAGTTGCAGCTGCTCGATCAGACCGCTGTAGACGATGATCTTGCCGCCCGGACCGCAGTTGGCATTGAGCTCCTCACTGTCGATCAGGTTGACCTGCCAGTCCCACTGCGCGGCATCGGCGCGGAACACCGGGGCCTGGGCGATCAGGCGGCGGGCGATGCTCTGGACCCGCTGCGCATTGCGGCTGCTCTTGTCCAGCGCGCCCTGGCTGGAGGCCTCGCTGAGGGTCTGCTGGTAGGCCTGGGAATACATGCTGTCCACCTCCTGGGCGGACAACATGCTGAACATGTACTGCTTGCGCTCCACGCCCACGGCGCCGCCGCTGGTGGTATTCACGGCCTGGCAGGACGCCAGCAGGGAAAGGCTGGCCAGGGCAGTCAGGCGAAACAGGCTGTGCATATCGAATCTCCGGGTAATACAGGCGCCGTATGCTAGGCCGCCAGACGCAGCGGGACAATGCTCCCGCTTGCGCTCTGACCGCTGGCGATCTTTGCTAGTTGCAGAGGCGGCTAATGCTTTTGTGCGGCGCGGCCGATAAGCCAGGGACAGGCACAACCCGATGATGTGGAGTCCCTATGCGCTTCAAGTCCATCCAGTTTTCCGTGGTCGTCCTGGCGGGCGCCAGCGTACTGGCCGTTGTCGTGGCACTGGTGCTGTACGCCCTGTTCGCCAGCTCGCGCACCCAGACCCTGGTGCATGAACGCACCCAGGGGCTGCTGGAGCAGGTCATCGATCAACGCCTGGTCGCCCTGGCCGAAGCCCAGGTCGGCAAGCTGCAGCGCCAGTTCGAAGCGCCCATGACCCTCTCGAAGTCGCTCGCCACGCTGAACAGCCAGATGGCGCCAGGCGCGGACGGTGCGGCCAAGGTCAGCCTGAGCCGCGACGAGCTGTCGACGCTGGTCGGCGTCTACCTGGAAAAGAATCCGGAGCTGATCGACCTGTACATCGGCTGGGAACCCAACGCCTTCGATCAGGACGACGATCTCTACGCCGGCCAGGAAGCCGCCGGTTACGACGCCACCGGGCGCTTCATGCCCTGGTGGTATCGCGATGGCGGACAATTCAAGGTCGCCCCGCTGACCGCCGTGCAGATGGAGAGCGAGAAGCTGCTGCCCACCGGCGTGCGCGAGGGCGAGTACTACCTGTGCCCCAAGGCCAGCAAGCAGCCCTGCGTGGTCGACCCGGCCTCCTATGACTTCGGCGGCAAGCAGGTGCTGGTCTCCTCGTTCAACGCACCGATTCTGGTCGATGGCCAGTTCAAGGGCGTGGTCGGCAACGACCTGGCCCTGGACTTCATCCAGGGCCTGCTCACCAGCGCCAACGGCGAACTCTACGAGGGCGCCGGCGAGCTGGCGCTGATCGCCGCCAACGGCACCCTGATCGCCGCCACCAAGGACGCCACACTGGTCGGCCAGCCGGCCGCCAAGGTCCTCGACGCGGAGCTGCTAGAGCGCCTCAAGCAGAGCAGCGGCACCGAGCCGATCCTCAAGCTGGACGAGGAGCAACAGCTGTTCCAGCTGCTGCTGCCGTTCCAGGTGGCCGGCACTTCCACGCGTTGGACCCTGGCCATCACCCTGCCGACCTCGGCGGTGTTCGCCGATCTGCAGCAGCTGCAGGCCGGCCTGGCCGAACAGGCCAACCAGGACACCTTCGGCATGGCCCTGGTCGGCCTGCTGATCGCCGCCCTCGGCCTGCTGGTGATCTGGTTCGTCGGCTACGGCATCGCCCGTCCGCTGAAGGACATGGCGGCCATGCTCGACGACATCGCCAAGGGCGACGGCGACCTCACCGTGCGCCTACAGGTGGACCGCGCCGACGAGCTGGGGCAGATCGCCAGCGGCTTCAACACCTTCCTCAACAAGCTGCAGAACATGATCCGCGACGTGGTCACCTCGGTGCAGAAGGTCAGCGACTCCTCAGAGCACACCGCCGACATCGCCATCCGCACCAACCAGGGCGTGCAGCGGCAGATGGCCGAGATCGACCAGGTCGCCACCGCCGTGCACGAGATGACCGCCACCGCCCAGGACGTGGCGCGCAACGCCACACAGGCGGCGGAAGCGGCCAGCCACGCCGACCGCTCGGCCAACGACGGCAAGCGCATCGTCGAGGGCACCGCCAAGGCGATTTCCGCCCTGGCCGGCGAGATCGGCCGCGCCGTGAGCGTGGTTCAGACCCTGGCCAAGGACAGCGAGAACATCAACGCCATCCTGGTGGCGATCCGCGGTATCGCCGAGCAGACCAACCTGCTGGCGCTCAACGCCGCCATCGAGGCGGCGCGGGCCGGCGAGCAGGGCCGCGGCTTCGCCGTGGTGGCCGACGAGGTGCGCAACCTGGCGCAGAAGACCCAGCAGGCCACCGAAGAGATCCAGAGCATGATCCAGCAGCTGCAGCACGGCACCCGCGAGGTGGTGACCGTGATGGAGCAGAGCCAGGCGCGCACCGACGACAGCGTGCAACAGGCGCAGATCGCCGCCTCGGCGCTGGAGAACATCACCCAGGCGGTATCGGTGATCAACGACATGAACACCCAGATCGCCAGCGCCGCCGAGGAACAGAGCGCGGTGGCCGAGGACATCAACCGCAACGTCACCAACATCGGCCAGGTGGCCGCCGAGGTGGCGGGCGGCGCCGACGAGGCCAGCGGCGCCAGCGCCGAGCTGACGAAGCTGGCCGAGCAGCAGCGCCGGTTGATCAATCAGTTCCGGGTATAAGTAGCGACACGATCTCGCGAGCCAGAGCGAAATGGTGGCGAAAGGGGCTGAGGACGCGGAGTTTACAAAGCGTAAATGAGCAGTCCGACCGGGCTGGCGATCCAGGCCGCTTTCAACGCCATTTGGCCGACGCGCAGCAGATCGTCAGGCCTTGTGCACCCAGCGCTGGCGCAGCCACTCCAGATCTTCCGGGCGGGTGATCTTCAGATTGTCCGCCCGCCCTTCCACCAGCTTCGGCGCCTGTCCGGCCCACTCTAGGGCCGAGGCCTCGTCGGTGATGGCCACGCCAGCCACCAGCGCATCGGCCAAGGCCCGATGCAGAGCGGCAAAGCGGAACATCTGCGGCGTGTAGGCCTGCCAGATCAGGCTGCGGTCCACCGTCTCGGCCACCCGGCCATCGGCACCCGCGCGCTTGAGCGTGTCGCGGGCCGGCACGGCCAGCAGGCCGCCGACCGGATCGCTCGCCAGCTCGCCGAGCAGCTGATCCAGATCGCTGCGCGCCAGATTGGGACGCGCGGCGTCGTGCACCAGCACCCAGTCCTCGGCCTCGGCGCCCAGTTCCAGCAGCTGCAGCAGGCCGGCCAGCACCGAGTCGGCGCGCTCGGCGCCGCCGGCGGCACGGCAGATGCGCGGGTCATTGGCACAGGCCAGGGTCGGCCAGAAGGGATCGTCCGCCGCCAGGCTGAGCACCAGGCCCTTGAGCCGCGGATGATCGAGGAAACAGTTGAGGCTGTGTTCGAGAATGGTCCGCCCGGCCAGCTGCAGATACTGCTTGGGGCGGTCGGCGCGCATGCGCGAGCCGATGCCGGCGGCTGGAATCACCACCCAGAAGGCGGGAAGCTCGGGGTTGTTCATTCGGCCAACTGGTAGAGGGTCTCGCCCTCTTTGACCATGCCCAGCTCGTGGCGGGCGCGCTCTTCCACGGTCTCGGTGCCTTTCTTCAGCTCCAGCACCTCGGCCTCGAGGATGCGGTTGCGCTCGAGCAAGCGCTCGTTCTCGCCCTGCTGATCGGCGATCTGGCGCTTGAGCTCGGTGACCTGGGCCAGGCTGCCCTCACCCACCCACAGGCGATACTGCAGGCCGGCCAGCACCAGCACGAGGGCGACGAACAGCCAGTAGGGAGCTTTCGACATCGGTACAGAAATATCCATATGAAAAGGGCAGCTTGCGCTGCCCCTTTTACCATTCCCGGCTTAGCCGCGGAACTCGGCGCGGCCTTTATAAGGCGCTTTCCCGCCGAGCTGCTCTTCGATACGCAGCAGCTGGTTGTACTTGGAGACGCGGTCGGAACGGCACAGGGAGCCGGTCTTGATCTGGCCTGCGGCGGTGCCCACGGCCAGGTCGGCGATGGTGCTGTCCTCGGTCTCACCGGAGCGGTGCGAGATCACCGCGGTGAAGCCGGCGGCCTTGGCCATCTGGATGGCTTCCAGGGTCTCGGTCAGCGAGCCGATCTGGTTGAACTTGATCAGGATCGAGTTGCCGATCTTCTCGTCGATGCCGCGCTTGAGAATTTTGGTATTCGTTACAAACAAGTCGTCACCGACCAGCTGTACCTTGTCGCCGATCTTGTCGGTCAGGACTTTCCAGCCAGCCCAGTCGGACTCGTCCATGCCGTCTTCGATGGAGATGATCGGGTAGCGCTGGGTCAGGCCGGCCAGGTAGTCGGCGAAACCTTCGGCGCTGAAGACCTTGCCCTCGCCTTCCAGGTCGTACTGGCCGCCCTTGAAGAACTCGGAGGAGGCGCAGTCCAGGGCCAGGGTGATGTCGGTGCCCAGCTTGTAGCCGGCGTTGGCCACGGCTTCGGCAATGGCGGCCAGGGCGTCTTCGTTGGAGGCCAGGTTCGGCGCGAAGCCGCCCTCGTCACCCACGGCGGTGTTCAGGCCACGGGCCTTCAGCACGGCTTTCAGGTGATGGAAGATCTCGGCGCCCATGCGCAGGGCGTCGGCGAAGTTCTTGGCGCCGACCGGCTGAACCATGAACTCCTGGATGTCGACATTGTTATCGGCGTGCTCGCCGCCGTTGATGATGTTCATCATCGGTACCGGCATGGAGTACTGGCCCGGGGTGCCGTTGAGGTCGGCGATGTGCGCATACAGCGGCACGCCCTTGGCCTGAGCGGCGGCCTTGGCGGCGGCCAGGGACACGGCGAGGATGGCGTTGGCGCCCAGCTTGCCTTTGTTCTCGGTACCGTCCAGTTCGATCATGGCCAGGTCGAGGGTCTTCTGATCACGGGCGTCTTTGCCCAGCAGCAGGTCGCGGATCGGACCGTTGATGTTGGCCACGGCCTTCAGCACGCCTTTGCCCAGGTAACGGCTCTTGTCGCCATCGCGCAATTCCAGCGCTTCACGGGAACCGGTGGAGGCACCGGACGGCGCGCAGGCGCAGCCGATGATGCCGCCTTCGAGGATTACATCGGCTTCTACGGTGGGGTTGCCACGGGAGTCGAGAACCTCACGGCCCTTGATGTCGACGATCTTTGCCATTCTTGCTAGCTCCAACAGTTGAAAGATGCGTGAACGAGAGGCTTATGCCGTCTCGATCGGGGCAAAACTTTTGACCAGATCATCCAGCTGCTTGAGCTGGGTGAGGAAGGGTTCCAGCTTGTCCAGGCGCAGGGCGCAAGGACCATCGCACTTGGCGTTGTTCGGATCCGGGTGGGCCTCGAGGAACAGGCCGGCCAGGCCCTGGCTCATGCCGGCCTTGGCCAGGTCGGTGACCTGGGCACGACGACCACCGGCCGAATCGGCGCGGCCGCCCGGCATCTGCAGGGCGTGGGTGACGTCAAAGAACACCGGGTAGTTGAACTGCTTCATGATGCCGAAGCCGAGCATGTCCACCACCAGGTTGTTGTAACCGAAGGAGGAGCCGCGCTCGCAGAGGATCAGCCGGTCGTTACCGGCCTCTTCGCACTTGGTCAGGATATGTTTCATCTCCTGGGGCGCGAGGAACTGGGCCTTCTTGATGTTGATCACCGCATTGGTCTTGGCCATGGCCACCACCAGGTCGGTCTGCCGCGAGAGGAAGGCCGGCAGCTGGATGATGTCGCACACCTCGGCCACCGGGGCAGCCTGATGCGGCTCGTGGACGTCGGTGATCACCGGCACGCCGAAGGTCTTCTTCACTTCCTCGAAGATCTTCATGCCCTCTTCCAGGCCCGGGCCGCGGAAGGAGGTGACGGAGGAGCGGTTGGCCTTGTCGAAGCTGGCCTTGAACACGTAGGGGATACCGAGCTTCTCGGTGACCCGCACGTATTCTTCGCAGGCCTGCATGGCCAGGTCGCGCGATTCGAGGACGTTGATGCCGCCGAACAGCACAAACGGCTTGTCGTTGGCGATCTCGATATCGCCGACCTTGATGATCTTCTGGGTCATGTCCTTTGCCTTATGCCTTGCCGGCCTGCTTCAGCGCGGCCTTGACGAAGCCGCTGAACAGCGGGTGGCCGTCACGCGGGGTGGAAGTGAATTCCGGGTGGAACTGGCAGGCGACGAACCATGGATGATCCGGAGCCTCGACCACCTCGACCAGCGCACCGTCGGCGGAGCGACCAGTGATCTTCAGGCCGGCCTGCTCCAGCTGCGGCAGCAGATTGTTGTTCACTTCGTAGCGGTGGCGATGGCGCTCGACGATCACGTCCTTGCCATAGCACTCGCGCACGTTGGAACCGCCGATCAGCTGGCAGTCCTGGGCGCCCAGGCGCATGGTGCCGCCCAGGTCGGAAGCGTCGGTACGGGTCTCAGTGGCGCCGGTGGCGTCCTGCCATTCGGTGATCAGGCCGACCACCGGATGGCCGCTGTTCTGGTCGAATTCGGTGGAGTTGGCGTCCTTCCAGCCCAGCACGTTGCGGGCGTACTCGATCACCGCCACCTGCATGCCGAGGCAGATGCCCAGGTAGGGAATCTTGTTCTCACGGGCGTACTGCACGGTCTTGATCTTGCCTTCCACGCCACGCAGACCGAAGCCGCCCGGCACCAGGATGGCGTCGACGCCTTCCAGCTTGGCGGTGCCTTCGTTCTCGATCTCCTCGGAGTCGATGTAGCGCAGCTTGACCTTGGTACGGTTCTGGATGCCGGCATGGCCCATCGCCTCGATCAGCGACTTGTAGGCATCCAGCAGCTCCATGTACTTGCCGACCATGGCGATGGTGACTTCCTTCTCCGGGTTCAGCTTGGCATCCACCACGCGGTCCCATTCGGAGAGGTCGGCCGGGTTGCATTGCAGGCCGAAGCGCTCAACGACGATGTCGTCCAGGCCCTGGGCATGCAGCACCGACGGAATCTTGTAGATGGTGTCGACGTCTTCCAGGGCGATGACCGCACGCTCTTCGACGTTGGTGAACAGGGCGATCTTGCGACGCGAGGCCAGGTCGATCTCGTGGTCGGAGCGGCACACCAGCACGTCCGGCTGCACGCCGATGGAGCGCAGCTCCTTGACCGAATGCTGGGTCGGCTTGGTCTTTGTCTCGCCAGCGGTGGCGATGTACGGCACCAGGGTCAGGTGCATGAACATGGCGCGCTTGGCGCCCAGCTCCACGCGCAGCTGACGCGCGGCCTCGAGGAACGGCTGGGACTCGATGTCGCCCACGGTGCCGCCGATCTCGACCATGGCCACGTCGGCGTCGCCGGCGCCTTTGATCACGCGGCGCTTGATCTCGTCGGTGATATGCGGGATCACCTGGATGGTAGCGCCCAGGTAGTCACCACGGCGCTCCTTGCGCAGCACGTCTTCGTAGACGCGGCCAGTGGTGAAGTTGTTGTTCTTGGTCATCGTGGTGCGGATGAACCGCTCGTAGTGACCCAGGTCGAGGTCGGTCTCGGCGCCGTCGTGGGTGACGAACACCTCGCCGTGCTGGAACGGGCTCATGGTGCCCGGATCGACGTTGATGTAGGGGTCCAGCTTGAGCATCGTGACCTTCAGGCCCCGCGCCTCCAGGATGGCCGCCAAAGAAGCCGAGGCGATGCCTTTCCCCAAAGAAGAAACAACACCGCCCGTGACGAAGATGTAGCGCGTCATGAAAAATCCTAGAAGTCAGCGTTCAAGCGGTCAGCGCCGCCGGGGTAAAAGCGCAGGCCGGTCCTTGACCAACCTGAAATAAGCATGCCACTGCGGGTTCCGAGGGAGCCCACAGAAGCAGTAACAAGACGGGAGCGTAGTCTACCGGAAAGGCCCTTTCAGCTCAAACCTTGTGCGTTGGTCGGCGGCAGCCAGTGCAGCCGCCACTCTCCCGAAGGTGGACCGTCCAGGCCCGGCAGGTTGGCCACGGCCAGCAGCTCGTCGCCGCGATACAGCAGCGGCAGGCGCCCGCGCACGAATGCCGGCACACCGCGCTCGTTGAGCAGACGCTTGAGATCGCGATGGCCACGTCCCGCCAGCACCATGACCTCGCCGCCTTGCCGATAGCGCACTTGCAGCGGAGCGACCGGCACCTCTCCTGCTATCCGCACCCGACCATTGCCGGGCAAGCGCAGCGGTTGCGCCGGATCGGCCCAGACCGCGGGCTGTGGCGGCTGTTGCAGCCACTCGCCGGAAAGCCACCACAACCGCCCGTCGGCACGCCTCAGCTCGCCGCCATTCAGAGACCAAAGCGCAGCGGCATCCACCGCCGCATCGCGTAGATCGCGCCAACCAGCCCAGTGCTCGCTATCGGGCATTCGGGTATAGGAGGCAAGCCAATGACGCAGCGCGTTGCGCTGACGCGCCTCGGACAAGGCGATCAGGGGCTGCAGCTGCACGGACGGCAGATTCAGCCAATCGAACGCACCCGAGCCACGAACGCTGGCCAGATCCTGCTCGGCCAGTTCGGCGAGCAGCTGCTCGGCCTCGCGCATATGTTCAGCGGTCCGCGCCAGGCTGGCGCTAGCCTGCGGCCAGTGAGGCGCCAGCGCGGGCAATACCTCGCGACGCAGGAAATTGCGCGCCAGCCCGGTATCGGCATTGGAGGGGTCTTCCACCCAGCGCAGGTCATGCTGGCGGGCATAGGCCTCCAGCTGCGCGCGCGGCACCTGCAGCAGCGGGCGCACCAGCCATCCCTCGGCGAGACGACGTGCCGTCGGCATCCCGGCTAGGCCACGCACGCCGGCGCCACGCAGCAGGCGGAACAACAGGGTCTCGGCCTGATCGTCACGATGCTGGCCGGTCAACAGGATTTCACCCTGACCTAGCTGGCGCTCAAAGGCAGCATAGCGCGCCTCACGCGCCGCCCGCTCCAGACTGGCACCACTATCCACCTGCACCCGCTCGATGCGCAGCGGCACGCCCAGCTCGTCACAGAGCGACTGACAGTGGGCCGGCCAGGTATCGGCAACAGCCTGCAGGCCGTGATGGACATGGATGGCGGACAGCGGCGGCAGCGCCTCGCGCTCGCGCAGGCGTGCCAGCAGGTGCAGCAATACGGTCGAATCCAGCCCGCCGGACAGCGCGACGCGCCAGGCCGGCGCGCTACGCCAGGGAACCAGTGAATCGAGCAAGGAAGTTTCGAGCGCGGTCATGCCGCCAGCTTAAACAACAACGGGCCCGAAGGCCCGTGGTTGATGCATGACGCCAATCAGGCGATGCCGTAGCTCATCAGGCGTTCGTAGCGGCGCTCCAGCAGCTTGGTGCTGTCCAGCTTGCGCAGCATGTCGAGCTGCTCGGCCAGCTCCGCGCGAATCGATTGGGCAGTGGTGGCCGGATCGCGGTGGGCGCCGCCCAGCGGCTCGGCAATCACCTTGTCGACGATGCCCAGGCCCTTCAGACGCTCGGCGGTGATGCCCATGGCCTCGGCCGCGTCCGGCGCCTTCTCGGCGGTCTTCCACAGGATCGAGGCGCAACCTTCCGGCGAGATCACCGAGTAGGTGGAGTACTGCAGCATGTTCAGCTGATCGCAGACGCCGATGGCCAGCGCGCCGCCGGAGCCGCCCTCGCCGATCACGGTGGCGATGATCGGGGTCTTCAGGCGCGCCATCACGCGCAGGTTCCAGGCGATGGCCTCGCTCTGGTTGCGCTCCTCGGCGTCGATGCCCGGGTAGGCACCCGGCGTGTCGATGAAGGTGAGGATCGGCAGCTTGAAGCGCTCGGCCATCTCCATCAGGCGGCAGGCCTTGCGGTAGCCTTCGGGGCGCGGCATGCCGAAGTTGCGGCGTACCTTCTCGCGCACTTCGCGGCCCTTCTGGTGACCGATGACCATCACCGGCTGGCCATCCAGACGCGCGGTACCGCCGACGATGGCGGCGTCATCGGAGAAATGACGGTCACCGTGCAGCTCGTCGAACTCGGTGAAGAGATGCTCGATGTAGTCGAGGGTGTAGGGGCGGCGCGGGTGACGCGACAGCTGGGAAATCTGCCAGCTGCTGAGGTTGCCGAAGATGGTCTCGGTCAGCGCGCTGCTCTTGTCCTGCAGGCGGGAAATCTCGTCGCTGATGTTCAGCGCGTTGTCGTTGCCCACCAGGCGCAGCTCTTCGATCTTGGCTTGCAGGTCGGCAATCGGCTGTTCGAAGTCGAGGAAGTTCGGGTTCATAGGCGTCCGTCTAGCATCGGCGGCCCAGGGGCCGGGCGGTGTTCCATGTGGCGCCTACCTTAAGGGATAGTGCGCCCGTGGTCGAGGCCGAACGCGGCAGGCCCGAGGCCTGCCGTTCAGCGGTATTGGAGGAAGACGTTGTCTTTGCCGAACTGGTCACGCAGGGCCTGGATCAGGTTGTCTGCTGGGTCGATGCGCCATTGCTCGCCAAACTGCAGCACCGCCTTGGCCTCGCTGCCGCTGTAGTCCAGAGTCAGCGGGCAGGCGCCCTTGTGCTTGCCGAACAGCTCGCCCAGCCAGCGCAGACGATCGCCCTGCAGCGCCTCGCGCGGGGCGCGAATACGCAGGCTTTCGGCCAGGCCGGTGCGCGCCTCTTCCAGACTCATCACCCGCTTGGCGCGCAGGCGCAGGCCGCCGGAGAACTCGTCGTTGCTCACCTCGCCCTCGACCACCACCAGGGCATCGGTCTGCAGCAGCGCCTGGGCGCTGGCGAAGGCGTCGGCGAACAGCGAGGCCTCGATCCGCCCGGAGCGGTCGTCGAGGGTGATGAAGCCCATCTTGTCGCCCTTCTTGTTCTTCATCACCCGCAACGCCACGATCAGCCCGGCGATGGTCTGGGTGTCGCGGGCGGCGCGCAGCTCGACGATGCGCTGGCGCGCGAAGCGGCGCACCTCGCCCTCGTATTCGTCGATCGGGTGGCCGGTGAGGTACAGACCCAGGGTGTCCTTCTCGCCCTTCAGGCGTTCCTTGATCGACAGCTCGCGGGCGTTGCGGTGATTGACGTAAAGGTCCGCCTCCGGCTCGGCGAACACGCCACCGAACAGGTCCATGTGACCGCTGTCGTGACTGCGCGCGGTCTGCTCGGCGGCCTGTACCGCCTCCTCCATGGCCGCCAGCAGCACGGCGCGGTTGCGGTCGACGCTGGCCTGGTAGGCCTTGAGCTCATCCTGGTAGTACGGACCGAGGCGATCCAGCGCGCCGGAACGCACCAGCGCCTCCAGGGTGCGCTTGTTGATGCGCTTGAGGTCGACGCGGTTGCAGAAGTCGAACAGATCCTTGAACGGACCGCCCTCGGCGCGGCACTCGACGATGGCCTCCACCGGCCCCTCGCCCACACCCTTGACCGCACCCAGGCCGTAGACGATGCGCCCGTCCTCGTTGACGGTGAACTTGAACTCCGAGGTGTTCACGTCCGGCGCATCGAGGCGCAGCTTCATGCTGCGGCACTCCTCGATGAGGATCACCACCTTGTCGGTGTTGTGCATATCCGCGGACAGCACCGCCGCCATGAACGGCGCCGGGTAGTGCGCCTTGAGCCAGGCGGTCTGGTAGGAGACCAGGCCGTAGGCGGCGGAGTGGGATTTGTTGAAGCCGTAGCCGGCGAACTTTTCCACCAGGTCGAAGATGTTGCCCGCCAGCTCCGCATCGATGCCGTTCTTCGCGCAGCCTTCAATGAAGCCGCCGCGCTGCTTGGCCATTTCCTCGGGCTTCTTCTTGCCCATGGCGCGGCGCAGCATGTCCGCGCCACCGAGGGTGTAGCCCGCCATCACCTGGGCGATCTGCATCACCTGTTCCTGGTACAGGATGATGCCGTAGGTGGGCTTGAGCACGGGCTCCAGGCCGGCGTACTGGTAGTCGGGGTGCGGGTAGGAGAGCTGCTCGCGCCCGTGCTTGCGGTTGATGAAGTCGTCCACCATGCCCGACTGCAGCGGGCCGGGGCGGAACAGGGCCACCAGTGCGATCATGTCTTCCAGGCAGTCGGGCTTGAGCTTCTTGATCAGCTCCTTCATGCCGCGGGATTCGAGCTGGAACACGGCCGTGGTCTCGGCCTTCTGCAGCATCGCGTAGGTCGGCTTGTCGTCCAGCGGGATGAAGTCGATGTTGATCAGCTCTTCATCCGACGCGCCCTCGCGCTTCTGGATGCGATGGATGGTCTCCATCGCCCACTTGATGATGGTCAGGGTCCGCAGGCCGAGGAAGTCGAACTTCACCAGGCCGGCCGCCTCCACGTCGTCCTTGTCGAACTGGGTGACCAGGCCGCCGCCCTCTTCATCGCAGGAAGTCGGCGCGAAGTCGGTCAGCTTGGTCGGCGCGATCACCACACCACCGGCGTGCTTGCCGGTGCCGCGCACCACACCCTCGAGCTTGAGGGCCATGTCCCAGATTTCCTGGGCTTCCTCGTCGGCCTTGAGGAAGTCGCGTAGCACCTCTTCCTGCTCGTAGGCCGCCTCCAGGGTCATGCCGACCTCGAAGGGGATCATCTTCGACAGGCGGTCGGCCAGGCCGTAGGACTTGCCCTGCACCCGCGCCACGTCGCGCACCACCGCCTTGGCCGCCATGGAGCCGAAGGTGATGATCTGGCTCACCGCGTTACGGCCGTACTTCTCGGCCACGTAGTCGATCACCCGGTCGCGACCGTCCATGCAGAAGTCGACGTCGAAGTCGGGCATGGAGATCCGTTCGGGGTTGAGGAAGCGCTCGAACAGCAGGTCATAGGCCAGCGGGTCGAGGTCGGTGATCTTCAGCACGTAGGCCACCAGCGAGCCGGCGCCCGAACCCCGGCCCGGGCCGACCGGCACGCCGTTGTTCTTCGCCCACTTGATGAAGTCCATCACGATGAGGAAGTAACCGGGGAAGCCCATCTGGATGATGATGTCGAGCTCGAAGTTCAGGCGGTCGACGTAGACCTGGCGCTTCTCCTCGTAGTTGGGCGTGGTGTCCTTCGGCCACAGCACGGCCAGACGCTCCTCCAGGCCCTCGAAGGAGGCGTGACGCAGGTAGTCGTCGATGCCCATGCCGTTGGGCGTGGGGAAGTCCGGCAGGAAGTATTTGCCCAGCTGCACGTCGATGTTGCAGCGCTTGGCGATCTCGACCGTGTTTTCCAGCGCCTCGGGCAAGTCGGCGAACAGCTCCGCCATCTCCTCCGGCGACTTGAGGTACTGCTCCTCGGAGTAATTGCGCGGGCGGCGCGGGTCATCCAGGGTGCGGCCCTCGCCGATGCACACGCGGGTCTCGTGGGCCTCGAAGTCACCCGGCTTGAGGAAGCGCACATCGTTGGTCGCCACCAGCGGCACACCGGTGCGCGTGGCCAGCGCTACCGCGGCATGCAGATGCTCTTCGTCATTGACCCTATTGGTGCGTTGCACTTCCAGGTAGAAGCGCTCCGGGAACACCGCCAGCCACTCATCGAGCAGCGCCTCGGCGCGCCCCGGCTCGCCGGCCAGCAGGGCCATGCCGACCTCGCCCTCACGCGCGCCGGACAGTGCAATCACGCCTTCGGCAGCCTCCTTGACCCAGTCGCGCTGGATGATCACCAGGCCATTGTCCTGACCCTCGGCCCAGCCGCGGGAGATCAGTTCGGTGAGGTTGCGATAGCCCTGGGCGTTCATCGCCAGCAGGGTCAGGCGCGACAGCGGCCCATCCTCGTCCGGGCTGGCCAGCCAGATATCGGCGCCGCAGATCGGCTTGATGCCCGCGCCCATGGCGGTCTTGTAGAACTTCACCAGCGAGCACATGTTGCTCATGTCGGTGACGGCCACCGCCGGCATGCCCGCCCCGGCGACGGCCTTGACCAGCGGCTTGACCCGTACCAGCCCGTCGACCAGGGAAAACTCGGTGTGCAGGCGCAGATGGACGAAGGTAGCGGTCATGACAATCCCGTTGGTGACACAGAAACTATAAGGCCCGGATTGTACCGGGCCTCGACTTAAACAACAGCTTGCGAACCAGCCGTGCGGCGCTTATTCGATCCCTTCCAGCACATCGCGTACCGGCGCGAACGAGCGCCGATGAATGGGCGTGGCACCCAGGCGTTTGAGCGCCTCCAGATGGACGGGCGTCGGATAGCCCTTGTGCCCGCCGATGCCGTAGCCCGGGTAGAGTTTTTCCATCTCGGCCATCTCGCGATCACGACTGACCTTGGCCAAGATCGACGCCGCCGCGATGGCCGGCACCTGGGCATCGCCACCGACCACCGGCGCGCTGGGCACCGCCAGTTTGGGGCAGCGGTTGCCATCGATCAGCGCCAGCTTCGGGGTAACGCTCAAGCCCTCCACCGCGCGCTGCATGGCCAGCATGGTGGCATGCAGGATGTTGAGCTGGTCGATCTCCTCCACCTCGGCGCGGGCGATGCACCAGGCCAGGGCCTTTTCGCAGATCTCGTCGAACAGCTTCTCGCGGCGCGCCTCGGTGAGCTTCTTCGAATCGTTGAGGCCTGCAATCGGCCGAGCCGGGTCGAGGATCACCGCGGCGGTGACCACCGGCCCGCAGAGCGGACCGCGGCCGACTTCGTCGACACCGGCGACCAGTTCCTCGACCAGGGCGAAATCCAGTCCGAGCTGCATCAGGCCTGCCCCACCAGCTTGAGCACGGCGTCGGCGGCCTGCTCCGAGGCGTCCTGGCGCAGAGCCCGATGAATCACGTCGAAACCCAGGGTCTGCACCGCGCCGTCGTCCAGCAACGGCGCCAGGGTCTGGGCCAGAGCGTCGGGAGTCGCGGCATCCTGAATCAGCTCCGGGACCAGCATGCGCTCGGCCAGCAGGTTGGGCAGCGAGATGTAGGGGCTCTTCACCAGACGCTTGAGGATGCGGTAGGTCAGCGGCGCCACCTTGTAGGCCACCACCATCGGCCGCTTGTGCAGCAGGGCTTCCAGAGTCGCGGTACCGGAGGCGATCAGCACCGCGTCGCAGGCGGCCAGGGCTTCGTGGGAGCGACCGTCGAGCAGGCGCAGCGGCAGGTTGCGTCCGGCAAGCATGGCTTCCAGCTGGGCGCGGCGCTCGGCGTTGGCGCAGGGCAACACGAATTGCACGCCCGGTCGCAACGCGCGCAGACGCTCGGCGGCATCGAGGAACAGCTCACCGAGACGCGCCACCTCGCCGCCACGACTGCCCGGCAGCAGGGCAACCACACTGTCGTCCGGCGCCAGGCCCAGGGCTTCGCGCGCGCCGTCGCGATCGGCCTGCAGCGGAATGGTGTTGGCCAACGGATGGCCGACGAAACGCACCGGCACCTGGTGATCCAGGTAGAAGCGCGCCTCGAAGGGAAACAGCGTCAGCATCAGGTCGCAGGCTTCGCGAATCTTCAGCACGCGCTTCTGCCGCCAGGCCCAGACGGACGGGCTGACGTAATGCACCGTCTTGATCCCGGCCTGGCGCAGCTTGAGCTCGAGGCCGAGGTTGAAGTCCGGGGCATCGATGCCAATGAATACATCCGGCTTGGCGGCGATGAGCTCCTTGATCAGGCGCTTGCGGCGGCCCAGCAGCTCACGCAGACGACCGAGCACTTCGACCAGGCCCATCACCGCCAGACGCTCCATGGGGAAGCTCGACACCAGGCCTTCGGCCTCCATACGCGGACCGCCGACGCCGATAAATTCGACTTCCGGGTGTTTGATCTTGAGCGCCTGCATCAGGCCGGCGCCGAGGATATCGCCGGAGGCCTCTCCAGCCACCAGCGCAACGAGAAGGGGACGGCTCATGATCAGCGGGTGATGCCGCGGGTCGAAGCCTGGACGGAATCGCGGAACACCGCCACTTCCGGAAACTGCGCGGCGGATTCGGCCAGTTCGGCCAGCGCCTGCTCGACGGTCAGCCCCTGGCGATACACCACCTTGTAGGCGCGACGCAGGGCGGCGATGGCCTCGGCGCTGAAGCCACGACGGCGCATGCCCTCAAAGTTCATGCTGCGCGCCTCGGCCGGGTTGCCGAACACGGTGACGTAGGCCGGGACGTCCTTGCCGATGGCGGTGCCCATGCCGGAGAAACTGTGGGCGCCGATGCGGCAGAACTGGTGGACCAGGGTGAAGCCGGAGAGGATCGCCCAGTCGTCCATGTGCACATGGCCGGCCAGCGCGGTATTGTTGACCAGGATGCAGTGGTTGCCGATCACGCTGTCGTGGCCGATGTGCACGTAGGCCATCAGCAGGTTGTGGTCGCCGATGGTGGTCTCGGAGCGATCCTGCACGGTGCCACGGTGAATGGTCACGCCTTCGCGAATCACGTTGTGATCGCCGATCACCAGCCGGGTCGGCTCGCCGTTGTACTTAAGGTCCGGAGTATCTTCACCCACCGAAGAGAACTGGTAGATCTTGTTGTGCTTGCCGATGGCGGTCGGGCCCTTGAGGACCACATGCGGGCCGACCACCGTACCCTCGCCGATTTCCACATCCGGTCCGATGATCGACCAGGGGCCGACCTGAACGTCATCCGCCAGCTTGGCCGACGGATCGATGATGGCGCGAGGGTCGATCAAACTCATAGCTTGCGTTCCGCACAGATGATTTCGGCCGAGCAGACTTCCTTGCCATCGACGCTGGCCTGACAGGCGAATTTCCAGATGCTGCGCTTGACGCTGAGGAACTTGGCCTCGAGCACCAACTGATCGCCCGGCAGGACCGGCTGGCGGAAGCGCAGCTTGTCGGAGCCGACGAAGTAATACAGGGTGCCATCGGCCGGCTTCACGTCGAGCATCTTGAAGCCGAGGATACCGGCCGCCTGGGCCATGGCCTCGATGATCAGCACACCCGGCATGATCGGGTGCTCGGGGAAGTGACCGTTGAAGAATGGCTCGTTGATGCTGACATTCTTGTAGGCGCGAATGGTCTTGCCTTCGATATCCAGCTCGGCGACGCGATCTACCAGCAGAAACGGGTAGCGGTGCGGCAGATATTCGCGAATCTCGTTGATGTCCATCATTTGCAGAAAGCCTGTACTAAAAAGAGGGGCGTGCCAGAGGCACGATCAGGCATCAGATGAGGCCTGATCGCCCGGGGTCACGGCGGCGAGGCGCTTTTCCAGCTCGCGCAGGCGCCGCGCCATGTCGTCCAATTGACGGATGCGGGCGGCGCTCTTCTTCCAGTCACCCGCGGTCTGCATGGCAGTACCGGAAGAATAGGCGCCCGGCTCGGTGATCGAGCGGGTGACCATGGTCATGCCGGTCACGAACACGTTGTCACACACTTCGATGTGGCCAACCATGCCTACACCACCGGCGATCATGCAGTGCTTGCCGATCTTGGTGCTGCCGGAAATACCGACGCAGCCGGCCATGGCGGTGTGGTCGCCGATCTGCACGTTGTGCGCAATCATGATCTGGTTATCCAGCTTCACGCCGTTGCCGATCACCGTATCGGCCAGGGCGCCGCGATCGATGGTGGTATTGGCGCCGACTTCCACGTCGTCACCCAGCACCACACCGCCAATCTGCGCGATCTTGAGCCATACACCTTTCTCGTTGGCGAAGCCGAAGCCCTCGCCGCCGAGCACCGCGCCGGACTGAATGACCACGCGCTTGCCGATCCTCACATCGTGATAGAGCGTGACGCTCGGCGCCAGCCAGCCGCCCTCGCCCACCACGCTGCGCGCACCGATCACACAGTGCGCACCAATGGTGACGGCCGCGCCGATCTGCGCACCGCTCTCGATCACCGCATAGGCACCGATGCTGGCACTCGGATCGACCTGGGCATCGGCAGCGATCACCGCAGTCGGGTGCACACCAGCAGCCGCGACGGGCTTGCTATCGAACAGATGGGAAAGCTGGGCGAAGGCCAGATAGGGGCTGTCCACCAACAGAGCGTCGCCGGCATAGCCCTCGGCATCGGCGGCGGTCAGCAGCACCACGCCGGCACGAGTCTCGGCCAGGAACTTGCGGTACTGCGCATTGGCGAGAAAACTCAGCTGATCGGGGCCGGCGTCCTGCAGGGTCGCCAGACCGCGAATCGGCTTGTCAGCGGCGCCACGCAAGGTGGCGCCGAGACGCTCGGCCAGCTGACCGAGGGTGAAGACCACGGCGCTCATGCTCAGCGCTGCGAGTTCATGCGCTGGATGACCTGACGGGTGATCTCGTACTGCGGCTTGACGTCGACCACGGCGCCACGCTCCAGAACCAGGTCGTAGTTACCCTGCTTGATCACTTCCTCGACGGCCTTATCCAGCTTCGGCTTGAGCTGCTTGAGCATGTCGCGGTCGGAAATCGCCTTGGCCTCGTTCAGCTCCTTGGACTGGAACTGGAAATCGCGGGCCTTCTGCTTGAATTCCAGCTCCAGGCGTTCACGCTCGGCCTGCTGCATCTTCTCGGCATCCTTGACCAGACGATCCTGGATACGCTTGGCATCGGCTTCCAGCTGCTTGAGCTTGTTCAGCTGCGGACCGAACTTCTTCTCCGCATCCACGGCATATTTCTTGGCGGCATCGGACTCGAGCAGGGCCATCTGATAGTTCATCACCGCGATTTTCATCTCGGCGAAGGCCGGGGTTGCCATCAGGGTGGCGGCAACCAGAACCAGTTGAGTCAACTTACGCACGATGCACTCCTGCAACAAAACACTGTTGTCTAGCAAATTAGAAAGTTTGGCCCAGGGAGAACTGGAATATCTGAGTATCCGCCTCTTCCGGCTTCTTGATCGGAGCCGCCAGGCTGAAACTCAGCGGGCCGAGCGCGGTGACCCAGGTCACCCCGACACCCACGGAGCTCGCCAGGTCGCCGAAGTCAATGTTGTTGCAGCTCGGCGACGAGGAGGCACAAGAGGTGTCGTATACGTTACCCACGTCCCAGAACAGGGCGGTACGCAGGGAGCGTTGATCCTTGACGAACGGCAGCGGGAACAGCAGCTCCGCGCCACCCTGGATCAGCACGTTGCCACCGAAGGGCAGCGGGTCTTGATCCGGGTCGGTGTAACGCCCGTATTGATCGCGCTTGTTATAAACAAGTTTGCCGTCTTCGTAGACCTGACTCGGGGTACTGCGCGGACCCAGGCTGCTGTCTTCGAAACCACGTACCGAGTTGAAGCCGCCGGCGAAGTAGTGCTCGTAGAACGGCAGCTCCGAGGTGGAACCATAGGCATCACCGAAGCCCAGCTCGGTATGGAAGCGCAGGGTGTACTTGTCGTTGATCGGCGTGAACAGCTGACCGCGGTAGTCGAGCTTGAAGAACGACAGGTCGCTGCCCGGCACGGTGCTTTCCAGCACCAAGCTCTGGGAATGACCACGGTTGGCCAGCACGCCGCGGTTCAGGGTCGACTCGGACCAGCCGATGGAGGCCTTCAGGTTCAGGTAGCTGTCGCCTTCCTGCTCGATGAAGTCGATGATCTCGTCGACGGTATAGTCGCCAGTATCGATGCTGTCCTGCTGTATGGTCAGGCCGTAAGTCAGGCGCGAGGTCTCGCTGATCGGATAGCCGATGCTCATGCCCGCACCGTAACTGTCCACCGAGTAGCTGGACACGTCGACGTCGAGGTCGTCGTAGTCGGTGGTGCGGTAGAAGGCGTTGTAACCCAGGCTGACGCCGTCGACCGTCCAGTAGGGGTCGACGAAGCCGAAGTTGTAGCGGGTCTGGTATTCGGAGCGGGTCAGGCCGACGCTGACCTTGTTACCGCTACCCAGGAAGTTGTTCTGGCTGATCGAGCCACCGAGGATCAGACCGGCGTTCTGGGCGAAGCCGACGCTGGCGGTGATCGAGCCGGATGCCTGCTCTTCCACGCTGTAGTTGACGTCGACCTGGTCGTCGGTGCCCGGCACCTGCGGGGTCTCGACGTTGACTTCCTTGAAGTAGCCCAGGCGCTCCAGACGGGTCTTGGACTGGTCGATCAGGTAGGTCGAGGCCCAGCCGCCTTCCATCTGGCGCATCTCGCGGCGCAGCACTTCGTCTTCGGTCTTGGTGTTGCCTCGGAAGTTGATGCGGTTGACGTAGGCACGCTTGCCCGGATCGACCACGAAGGTGATGGCGACGGTCTTGTCCGCATCGTTGGGCTGCGGCACGCCGTTGACGTTGGCGAAGGTATAGCCTTCGTTGCCCAGGCGACGGGTGATCAGCTCGGAGGTGGTGGTCATCACCTTGCGCGAGAAGACCTGTCCTTCCTTAACCAGCAACAGCTTCTTCACTTCTTCTTCCGGCACCTTCAGATCGCCGGAGAGTTTGACTTCGCTGACGCTGTACTTCTCGCCTTCTTCGACGTTGACGGTGATGTAGACGTGCTTCTTGTCCGGGGTGATGGATACCTGGGTGGAGGAGATATCCATATTGATATAGCCGCGGTCCAGGTAGTAGGAGCGCAGGCGCTCCAGGTCACCGGACAGTTTCTCGCGGGCGTACTTGTCGTCGTTCTTGAAGAAGGATAGCCAGTTGGTGGTCTTCAGCTCGAACAGGGCAGTGAGGTCTTCGTCCGGGAAGACGCTGTTGCCGACCACGTTGATGTGCTGGATGGCGGCGACCGAGCCCTCGTTGATGGTGATCTTCAGCGCCACGCGGTTACGTGGCTGGGGAATCACCTCGGCCTCGATCTCGGCCGAGTAGCGGCCCTGGGCCACGTACTGGCGCAGGAGCTCGTTGCGCACGCCTTCCAGCGTAGCGCGCTGGAAGATCTCGCCTTCGGCCAGGCCGGACTGCTGCAGGCCCTTCATCAGGTCTTCGGTGGTGATCGCCTTGTTGCCTTCAATCTCGACGGTGGAGATCGACGGGCGCTCGACCACGCTGATCACCAGCACATCGCCTTCGCGACCGAGCTGGATATCCTGGAAGAAACCGGTCTTGAACAGGGAGCGGGTAGCGTCCACCAGACGGCGGTCGTCGACCTGGTCACCAACATTGAGCGGCAAAGCGCCGAACAGGCTACCGGCGGAGACCCGCTGCAGGCCATTGACGCGGATATCTGTGATGGTGAAGGACTCAGCGTGAACTTCGGCGATCATCAGGGCGGCGAGGACCGCAGGTAGCAGCAGACGTTTCATGAAGTCCTTTCTTATTCCAACTGATAATAAAGAAACTGCCGCGATACGCGGCAGATTCGGAATTCAGCTATTCGTTACAGACGACTCAAGTCATTGACCAGGGCCAGCAACATCACCCCAAGCACCAGACTGATACCGATCTGAATGCCCCAACCCTGCACCCGCTCGGACAGCGGACGACCACGCGCCCACTCGACCAGGTAGAACAGCAAATGCCCCCCATCCAGAACGGGAATGGGCAGCAAATTGAGAACCCCCAAGCTAATGCTCAGATAGGCGAGGAAATTGAGGAAATCCGCCACGCCGGACTGAGCCGAAGCGCCCGCCACTTTAGCAATGGTTATCGGCCCACTCAAGTTTTTTACCGACAGCTCGCCGAACAGCATTTTCTTCAGCGAATCAAGGGTTAGCGCGGTCATGCTCCAGGTACGACGCAGGCTCTCGGTGACTGCGTCCAGAGGGCCGAAACTGACCTCGTGCAGCATCTGCGCCGGCCACTCGCCGCCCTTTACCCCTACCCCCAGATAACCACCGCGAGCCTTGCCTTCGCCACGAGCCCCAAGAGTCACTGGCAATTCAAGCTGCTGGCCATCGCGCTGCAGGCGCAGAGTCACCTGATCGCCGGCGCGCGTGCGCACCCAGTCGATCACTTGCTGCCACTCGTCCAGACGCTGATCATCCAGCGCCAGCAGGCGGTCGCCCAGACGCACACCAGCCTTCTGTGCCGGCCCTTCCGGATCAAGCTCGTTGACTACCGGCTGAGTCGCCGGGCGCCACGGGGTGATGCCAAGGGAGGCCAGAGGCTCCGGCTCGTCGACGCCGCGCAGCCAGTCACGCAGCACCAGCTGCCGCTCGGCGACCAGCGACGAACCCTGCTCGCGCACCTGCAGCTGAACGATGCCGCTCTCGCCGAGGCGGCGCACCAACTGCAGATTGACCGCCGACCAGCCGGGCGTGCTCTCGCCATCCACCGCCACGATCTCCTGACCGGCACGCAGTCCCGCCGCCGCCGCGAGACTTTCCGGTTCGACCTGGCCGATCACCGGTCGTACCTGCTGGGAGCCAAGCAGGGCGATGATCCAGAAGAACAGGATGGCGAGCAGGAAGTTGGCGATCGGGCCAGCCGCGACTATGGCGATGCGCTGTTTGACCGACTTGCGATTGAAGGCCTGGTCAAGCTGCTCGAGCGGCACATCACCCTCGCGCTCGTCGAGCATCTTTACGTAACCGCCCAGGGGAATGGCCGCGACCATGAACTCGGTGCCATGGCGGTCGTGCCAGCGCACCAGCGGCGTGCCGAAGCCCACTGAGAAGCGCAGCACCTTGACGCCGCAGCGCCGCGCCACCCAGAAATGGCCGAACTCATGGAAGGTAACCAGCACCCCGAGTGCGATCAGGGTGCCGAAGATCATGTACAACCCGCTCATTCCGTCTTCCTCCGGGCCTCAGCGCCCGTGGCGATTCAACCAGTCGACTGCCAGGGTTCTGGCCCGGGCATCCGCCGCCAGCACCGCATCCAGGTCCGCGACCGCGGCCGATGCCTGACGACTCAGGGTGTCCTCGATGATACGCGCGATCTCCGGGAAGCGGATGCGCCGTTCGAGAAACGCCGCCACCGCCACCTCGTTCGCCGCATTGAGCATCGCCGGCGCGCTACCGCCGGCCTCCGCAGCCTGGCGCGCCAGGCGCAGACAGGGGAAACGCTGCTCGTCGGGATGCTGGAAATCCAGCCGGGCAACGGCAAACAGGTCCAGCGGCGCCACGCCCGAATCGATCCGCTCCGGCCAGGCCAGGGCATTGGCAATGGGCGTACGCATATCCGGGTTGCCCAACTGGGCCAGCACCGAACCATCCACGTAATCGACCAGGGAATGGATCACGCTTTGCGGGTGGATCACCACCTCGACCTGGGACGGGCGCGCATCGAACAGCCAGCAGGCCTCGATCAGCTCCAGCCCCTTGTTCATCATACTCGCCGAATCCACGGAGATCTTGCGCCCCATGGACCAGTTCGGGTGAGCACAGGCCTGCTCCGGCGAGACATGCTCCAGCTCGCTCAGCGGCGTTTCGCGGAACGGACCGCCGGAGGCAGTCAGCAGAATCCGCCGCACCCCCACTGCACCGAGGCCGCGGGCGTAATCGCCGGGCAGGCACTGGAAGATCGCATTGTGCTCGCTGTCGATCGGCAGCAGCGTGGCGCCATGCTCATGCACCGCCCGCATGAAGAGGTCGCCGGACATCACCAGCGCCTCCTTGTTGGCCAGCAGCACCTTCTTGCCCGCGCACACGGCAGCCAGGGTCGGCTTGAGGCCGGCGGCACCGACGATGGCGGCCATCACCGCATCCACCTCTGGATGGGCAGCCACCTCGCACAGACCGCCCTCGCCTACCAGCACCTGCGTCGGCAGGCCCGCAGCCCGCAGCGAGTCCTGCAGCCTTAGCGCACTGCCCTCATCGGCGGTTACGGCAAACTGCGGGCGATGTTTTAGGCACAGCTGTTCGAGCTCGGCCAGACGGGAGAAGCCACTGAGGGCGAAGGCCTGGTAGCGCTGCGGGTGGCGTGCGATGACATCCAGGGTGCTGAGGCCGATCGAACCGGTCGCCCCCAGTACGACGATGCGTTGCGGCTGACTCACTGCGCGCCCCAGCCCGCCAGCCACAGCAGCACGGCAAACAGCGGAATGGCAGCGGTCAGGCTGTCGATGCGATCCAGCACACCGCCATGACCGGGCAGCAGATTGCTGCTGTCCTTGATCCCGGACTGACGCTTGAACATGCTCTCGGTCAGGTCACCGATCACCGACCCCGCCACCACCAGCGCGGCACCCGCCAGCGCCAGCAGCAGCCCAGGGGTCTGCCAGCCCTGCTGCAGACCTACCGCCAGGGTGATCAGCAAACTGGCAGCCAGGCCACCGAAGAAACCTTCCCAGCTCTTGCCGGGACTGACGCGCGGCGCCAGCTTGCGCTTGCCGAACGCCTTGCCGGCGAAATAGGCGCCGATATCGGCACCCCACACCAGCACCATCACTGCGATGATCAGGCCGTTGGCCTGCGGCCACTGCTTGAGCTGCACCAGCCCCTGCCAGGCCGGCAGCAGGATCAGCAGGCCGATCAGCAGCTTGCCGGGCAAGCCGCCCCAGTAGCGACTGCTATCCGGGTAATTCAGCACCAGCAGGGTCGCCAGCAGCCACCAGAGCACCGCGGCACCCAGCAACCAGGGCGCCAGAGCCGGAACCAGGTATGCGCCGTAGAGCGATGCCGCCACGACCAACGCATAAGCCACGCGCTGCGGCTGGGATGCGAGGCCCGCCAGGCGCGCCCACTCCCAGGCACCCAGGGTGACGACGGCACCGATGAACAGGGCGAACGCCCAGCCATCGAGCAGGAAGAAGCCGCCCAGGGCGATGGGCAACAGGATCAGGGCAGTGATGATGCGCTGCTTCAGCATTGGCGAGCCTCGGCTTCCACCTGCTCGCTGGTCTTGCCGAAGCGACGCTGGCGGGTAGCGAAATCGGCCAGCGCCTTGCGCATGGCCTCGTGCTTGAAATCCGGCCAGAACAGGTCGGAGAAGTACAGCTCGGAATAGGCCAGCTGCCAGAGCAGGAAGTTGCTGATGCGATGCTCGCCGCCGGTACGGATGCACAGGTCTGGCAACGGCAGATCACCGGTGGCCAGGCAGCTCTGCAGCAGCTCGGGGGTGATGTCTTCGCTCTGCAGGTGACCGGCCTGGACTTCCCGGGCGAGACGCTGGGCAGCCTGGGCGATGTCCCACTGGCCGCCATAGTTGGCGGCGATCTGCAGCACGAAGCGATTCTCGCCGGCGGTCTGCAGCTCGGCGTCGCGCATGGCCGCCTGGAGCTCCGGATGGAAGCGCGAGCGATCACCGATGATGCGCAGGCTGATGGCGTTGTCCTTGAGCTTGCGCGCCTCGCGACGCAGGGCACTGAGAAACAGCTCCATCAGCGCGCCGACCTCCTCGGCCGGCCGCTGCCAGTTCTCGCTGGAGAAGGCGAACAGGGTCAGCACCTCGACGCCGGCCTCGGCGCACACCTCGATGACCGCACGCACGGCATCGACGCCAGCCTTGTGCCCGGCCACGCCGGGCAACAGGCGTTTCTTCGCCCAGCGGTTGTTGCCATCCATGATGATGGCGACATGACGCGGTATCGCCGGCGGCGCTTCCTGCTTGGCCTTGCTCACATCACACCGCCATCAGGTCGGCTTCTTTGGCTTCCAGGGCCTTGTCGACTTCTGCAACGAACTTGTCGGTGAGCTTCTGCACTTCGTCGGCGGCGCGGCGCTCTTCGTCTTCGCTGATCTCCTTGTCCTTGGACAGCTTCTTCAGCTCGGCCAGAGCATCACGGCGCACGTTGCGCACGGCGACCTTGGCATCTTCGGCAACGCCGCGCGCCTGTTTGGTGTAGCCCTTGCGGGTCTCCTCGGTCAGGGCAGGCATCGGCACACGAATGGTGGCGCCGGCGCTGCTCGGGTTCAGGCCGAGGTCGGAGGTCATGATGGCCTTCTCGATCGCCGCACTGAGGGTCTTGTCGTGAGCGACGATCTTCAGGGTACGAGCATCTTCCACGGTGATCGCAGCAACCTGGTTCAGCGGCATGTCGCTGCCGTAGGCCGGGACCTTGACGCTATCCAGAATGCTCGGATGCGCACGACCGGTACGAATGGAGGCCAGGTTGCGCCCCAGCGACTCCAGGGATTTGACCATGCGCTCTTGGGCGTCTTTCTTGATCTCGTTGATCATTGTGCATCCTCCTCGATCAGGGTTCCTTCGGCGCCGCCCACCACGATGTTCAGCAGGGCGCCAGGCTTGTTCATATTGAAGACCCGCAGCGGCATCTTGTGATCGCGCACCAGGCAGATGGCCGTCAGGTCCATCACGCCGAGCTTGCGGTCGAGCACCTCGTCGTAGGTCAGGCGTTCGAACTTCTCGGCATTGGGGTCCTTGAAAGGATCGGCAGTGTACACGCCATCGACCTTGGTGGCTTTCAGCACCAGGTCGGCATCGATCTCGATGGCACGCAGGCAGGCCGCCGAGTCGGTGGTGAAGAAGGGATTGCCGGTGCCGGCGGCGAAGATCACCACTTCACCGGTGCCCAGGTGGCGCATGGCCTTGCGGCGATCGTAGTGATCGGTCACGCCGACCATGGAGATGGCCGACATCACCAGTGCCGGGATATTCGAGCGCTCCAGGGCATCGCGCATGGCCAGGGCGTTCATCACGGTGGCCAGCATGCCCATGTGGTCGCCGGTGACCCGATCCATGCCGGCGGCAGACAAGGCCGCGCCGCGGAACAGGTTGCCACCACCGATCACCAGACCGACCTGCACGCCGATGCCGACCAGCTGGCCGACTTCCAGCGCCATGCGGTCCAGCACCTTGGGATCGATACCGAACTCTTCCGAACCCATCAGGGCTTCGCCGCTTAGTTTGAGCAGAATGCGTTTATAGCGAGGTTGACGACCACTCACCTGCTGAGCCATTGCGAGTCTCTCCTGCGGCGTTGTTTGGCTACTTATCTTACCCGGCAGTCAGACTGCTGCCCGGTGAATTCGTGCGGGATGCCCCCGCGCTTTGCAAAAGAGGCTGCACGCGTGAGCGGGCAGCCTCTTCTGTTCAACAGTGCGAAACCGTCTTACTGCTTGGCAGCGGCTACCTGAGCAGCAACTTCGGCAGCGAAGTCAGCCTCGACCTTCTCGATGCCCTCACCCACTTCGAAGCGGGTGAAGGAAACAATTTCGGCGCCGGCCTTCTTGACCAGGTCACCGACCTTGACTTCCGGATCCATGACGAAGGCCTGCTCGACCAGGCTGGCTTCGGCCAGGAACTTGGCGATACGACCCTTGACCATGTTCTCGACGATGTTTTCCGGCTTGCCGGCGATCTTCTCGGCGTTCAGCTGCAGGAAGATTTCCTTTTCCTTGGCGATCAGCTCTTCGGAAACATCCGACGGGCTCAGAACGGCAGGGTTGGAAGCAGCGACGTGCATGGCAACGTGCTTGGCCAGCTCTTCGTTGCCGCCTTTCAGGACAACCAGAACACCGATACGGTGGCCGTGCAGGTAGGAACCCACGACGTCGCCTTCAACAGCGGCCAGACGACGGATATTGACGTTCTCGCCGCACTTGGCAACCAGGGCCTCACGGGCGGATTCGCGGGAAGCGATCAGCGGAGCGGCTTCAGTCAGCTTCTGGGCGAACGCTTCGTCCAGGCTTTCTTTGACGAAGGCCTTGAAGTCATCCTGCAGGGCCAGGAAGTCGGTCTGCGAGTTGACTTCGATCAGCAGGCCACGGCCACCTTCGACGCGAGCGGCGATGGAGCCTTCGGCAGCGACGTTACCAGCCTTCTTGGCGGCCTTGATGGCACCGGAAGCGCGCATGTCGTCGATGGCCTTCTCGATGTCGCCACCGGCGGCAACCAGAGCCTTCTTGCACTCCATCATGCCTTGGCCAGTACGCTCGCGCAGTTCTTTAACCAGGGCTGCAGTGATTTCTGCCATGTTCCTAATCCTCTTGAAGTGGTGTTTCAACCATTCAACCCGGCCACGCCGGGCACAAAATTCGTAAGTGGCAAAAAGGGGGCCTAGCCCCCTTCTCGCGCAACGGGATGCTTTATCCCGTTATCAGCCTTCGCTGGCCTCGGAGGCAGCTTCTTCGACGAACTCGTCGGTGCCGCCAGCGGAGTTGCCACGACCACGGATCACGGCGTCGGCCATGGCACCCATGTACAGCTGGATGGCGCGGATGGCGTCGTCGTTACCCGGGATGATGTAGTCAACGCCTTCCGGGCTGCTGTTGGTATCGACGATGCCGATGACCGGAATGCCCAGCTTGTTGGCTTCGGTGATGGCGATGCGCTCGTGGTCGACGTCGATCACGAACAGCGCGTCCGGCAGACCGCCCATGTCCTTGATGCCGCCCAGGCTGCGATCCAGTTTTTCCAGGTCGCGGGTGCGCATCAGGGCTTCTTTCTTGGTCAGCTTGGCGAAGGTGCCGTCCTGGGACTGGGTTTCCAGCTCGCGCAGGCGCTTGATCGAAGCACGGATGGTCTTGAAGTTGGTCAGCATGCCGCCGAGCCAGCGGTGATCGACGTACGGGGAACCGCAACGTGCGGCTTCTTCAGCGACGATCTTGCCAGCGGAACGCTTGGTGCCGACGAACAGAATCTTGTTTTTACCCGAAGCCAGCTTCTCGACGAACGACAGAGCGTCGTTGAACATCGGCAGGGTCTTTTCGAGGTTGATGATGTGGATCTTGTTACGCGCGCCGAAAATGAACTTGCCCATTTTCGGGTTCCAGTAACGGGTCTGGTGGCCGAAGTGCACACCGGCCTTCAGCATATCGCGCATGTTGACTTGGGACATGATAGTTCCTTGATAAGTCGGGTTAGGCCTCCACGCATCCCAATCTCCAACCCTTGCGGGCACCCAGGAAATCGTGTCGATACGTGTGCGGGTTAGTGCTTTACGAGCCCACTGGCCGTAAAGCGGCGCGTTTTATACCACACAAAGCCCGGACAGGCTAGCCAAACCCCACTTTAGCGCCATGCCGCCGCCGGGCGGCTTTCTGCTAGAATCGCCGTCTTCCCCGATTTACCTAGCGCCGCCGGCGCCGAGAGAGACCGCATGACCGTCACCATCAAGACTCCTGCCGAAATCGAAAAGATGCGAGTGGCCGGCCGCCTGGCCGCCGAAGTGCTGGAGATGATCGGCGAACACGTCAAACCCGGCGTAACCACCGAGGAAATCGACCGCATCTGCCACGACTATATCGTCAACGTGCAGAAGGCCATTCCCGCCCCGCTCAACTACGGCGCCGCACCGGGCCGCCCGGGCTTCCCCAAGTCGGTCTGCACCTCGATCAACCACGTGGTCTGCCACGGCATCCCCAACGACAAACCGCTCAAGGATGGCGACGTGCTGAACATAGACGTCACCGTGATCAAGGACGGCTACCACGGCGACACCAGCAAGATGTTCATGGTCGGCAAGGTGCCGGAGTGGGCCCAGCGCCTGGCGCAGGTCACCCAGGAATGCATGTACAAGGGCATTCAGCTGGTCAAGCCGGGCGCACGCCTGGGCGACATCGGCGAAGTGATCCAGAAGCATGCCGAGAAGCAGGGCTTCTCCGTGGTGCGTGAGTACTGCGGCCACGGCATCGGCGCGGTGTTCCACGAGGAGCCGCAGGTTCTGCACTACGGCCGCGCCGGCACCGGCATGGAGTTGCAGGAAGGCATGACCTTCACCATCGAGCCGATGATCAACCAGGGCCGCCCGGAAACCCGCCTGCTCGGCGATGGCTGGACCGCCATCACCAAGGATCGCAAGCTCTCTGCCCAGTGGGAGCACACCGTGCTGGTCACCGCCGACGGCTACGAGATCCTCACCCTGCGCAGCGACGACACCCTGCCGCGCACCTCGGCCTGAGCCCATCCATATAGATAGAAGGTAGGCACGCATGCCGCAGATGGACCCGGAGTTGTTTGACCGCGGCCAGTTCCAGGCGGAACTGGCGCTCAAGTCCAGTCCCATCGCGGCCTTCAAGAAGGCCATCAAGCAGGCGCGCGAGGTGCTCGACGGGCGCTTTCGCGAGGGCCGCGACATTCGGCGCCTGGTCGAGGACCGCGCCTGGTTCGTCGACCAGATCCTCCAGGAGGCCTGGAAGCGCTTCGCCTGGAGCGAGGACGCCGACATCGCCCTGCTGGCCGTCGGCGGCTACGGCCGCGGCGAGCTGCACCCCAACTCCGACATCGACCTGCTGATCCTGCTCGACAGCGCCGACCACGAGATCTTCCGCGACGCCATCGAGGGCTTCCTCACTCTGCTCTGGGACATCGGCCTAGAAGTCGGCCAGAGTGTGCGCAGCGTCGACGAATGCGCCGAGGAGGCCCGCGCCGACCTGACGGTAGTCACCAACCTGATGGAAAGCCGCACCATCGCCGGCCCCGAGCGCCTGCGCCAGCGCATGCAGCAGGTCACCAACACCGAGCAGATGTGGCCGAGCAAGCACTTCTTCCTGGCCAAGCGCAAGGAAGCCAAGGCGCGCCACGCCAAGTACAACGACACCGAATACAACCTCGAACCCAATGTGAAGGGCTCGCCCGGCGGCCTGCGCGATATCCAGACCATCCTCTGGGTCGCCCGCCGCCAGTTCGGCAGCCTGAATCTGCACTCCCTGGTGCAAGAGGGCTTCCTGGTCGACAGCGAGTACAGCATGCTGGCCTCCGCCCAGGAGTTCCTGTGGAAGGTTCGCTACGCCCTGCACATGCTGGCCGGCCGCGCCGAGGACCGCCTGCTGTTCGACCACCAGCGCAAGATCGCCGCCCTGCTCGGCTTCGAGGACGGCGACGGCCGGCTTGCCGTCGAGCGCTTCATGCAGAAGTACTACCGGGTGGTGATGGGCGTTGCCGAGCTGTCCGAGCTGATCAACCAGCACTTCGAGGATGTGCTGCTGCGCGAGGGCGAACGCGGTCAGGCGCAGCCGCTGAACAGCCGCTTCCAGGTGCGCGATGGCTATATCGAGGTGACCAGTCCCGGCGTGTTCAGGCGCACCCCGTTCGCCATCCTCGAAGTCTTCGTGCTGATGGCCCAGCACCCCGAGATCAAGGGCGTGCGCGCCGACACCATCCGCCTGCTGCGCGACAGCCGTGGCCTGATCGACGACGAATTCCGTCGCGACATCCGCAACACCAGCCTGTTCATCGAGCTGTTCAAGTCGCCCCAGGGCATCCACCGCAACCTGCGGCGAATGAACCGCTACGGCATCCTCGGCCGCTACCTGCCGGAGTTCGGCCACATAGTCGGGCAGATGCAGCACGACCTGTTCCACATCTATACCGTGGACGCCCACACCCTCAACCTGATCAAGCACCTGCGCAAGCTGAAGTGGCCGGAGCTGTCGGAGAAGTTCCCGCTGGCCAGCAAGGTCATCGACAAGCTGCCCAAGCCCGAGCTGATCTACCTCGCCGGCCTCTACCACGACATCGGCAAGGGCCGCGGTGGCGATCACTCCGAGCTCGGCGCGGTGGACGCCGAGGCCTTCTGCGCCCGCCATCAGCTGCCGCTGTGGGATAGCCGCCTGATCGTCTGGCTGGTGCAGAACCACCTGGTGATGTCGACCACCGCCCAGCGCAAGGACTTGTCCGACCCGCAGGTGATCTTCGACTTCGCCCAGCTGGTCGGCGATCAGACCCGCCTGGACTACCTCTACGTGCTGACCGTGGCCGATATCAACGCCACCAACCCCAGCCTGTGGAACTCCTGGCGCGCCAGCCTGCTGCGCCAGCTCTATACCGAGACCAAGCGCGCCCTGCGCCGCGGTCTGGAGAACCCGCTGGATCGCGAGGAGCAGATTCGCCAGACCCAGACCTCGGCCATCGACATCCTGGTGCGCAACGGCACCGACCAGGACGACGCCGAGCAGCTGTGGAGCCAGCTCGGCGACGACTATTTCCTGCGCCACGCCGCGGCCGACGTGGCCTGGCACACCGAGGCCATCCTCCAGCACCCGGCCGGCAAGAACCCCCTGGTGCTGATCAAGGAAACCGCCCAGCGCGAGTTCGAGGGCGCCACCCAGATCTTCATCTACGCCCCGGACCAACACGACTTCTTCGCCGTGACCGTGGCTGCCATGGACCAGCTCAACCTGAACATCCATGACGCCCGGGTGATCACCTCCACCAGCCAGTTCACCCTCGACACCTACATCGTCCTGGACGCCGACGGCGGCCGTATCGGCGAGAACCCGGCGCGCATCAAGGAGATCCGCGACGGCCTGGTGGAAGCGCTGAAGAACCCGGACGACTACCCGAACATCATCCAGCGGCGGGTGCCGCGCCAGCTCAAGCACTTCGCCTTCGCGCCGCAGGTGACCATCCACAACGACGCCCAGCGCCCGGTCACCGTGCTGGAGATCACCGCGCCAGACCGCCCCGGCCTGCTGGCGCGGATCGGCAAGATCTTCCTCGACTTCGATCTGTCGCTGCAGAACGCCAAGATCGCCACCCTCGGCGAGCGCGTGGAAGACGTGTTCTTCATCACCGACGCGCACAACCAGCCGCTGTCCGACCCGGAGCTGTGCGCGCGCCTGCAGGACGCCATCGTCCAGCAGCTGTCGCAGGCCAACGGCGAGACCGTCAACCTCGGCTCGATCAGTATCTGAACCGGGCCCCGGCAACAGCCGGCGGCCCGCCCCGCAAGAAAGAGACGCTATGAACCACGCACTGACCCAGCTGCAGCCTTACCCCTTCGAGAAGCTGCGCGCCCTGCTCGCCGGCGCCACCCCGCCGGCGGACAAGCGCCCGATCGCCCTGTCCATCGGCGAGCCCAAGCACAAGTCGCCGGACTTCGTGGCCAAGGCCCTGGCGGACAATCTCGACCAGCTGGCCGTGTACCCCACCACCCTGGGCATCCCGGCGCTGCGCGAAGCCATCGCCGCCTGGTGCGAGCGCCGCTTCGGCGTACCAAACGGCTGGCTGGATGCCACCCGCCACGTGCTGCCGGTCAATGGCACCCGCGAGGCGCTGTTCGCCTTTACCCAGACCGTGGTGCAGCGTGACGTGGGCGGCCTGGTGGTCAGCCCCAACCCCTTCTATCAGATCTACGAGGGTGCGGCCCTGCTGGCCGGCGCCGAGCCGCACTACCTGCCGTGCCTGGAAGACAACGGCTTCAACCCGGACTTCGACGCCGTGCCTGCTGAGATCTGGCAGCGCTGCCAGATCCTCTTCCTCTGCTCGCCGGGCAACCCCACCGGCGCCCTGGTGCCGATGGAGCAACTGAAGAAGCTGATCGCCCTGGCCGATGAGCACGACTTCGTGATCGCCGCCGACGAGTGCTACAGCGAGCTGTACTTCGATGAAGAGAATCCGCCGCCCGGCCTGCTGACCGCCTGCGCCGAGCTGGGCCGCAGCGACTTCAAGCGCTGTGTGGTGTTCCACAGCCTGTCCAAGCGCTCCAACCTGCCGGGCCTGCGCTCCGGCTTCGTCGCCGGCGATGCCGACATCCTCAAGGCCTTCCTGCTGTATCGCACCTACCACGGCTGCGCCATGCCGATTCAGACCCAGCTGGCCAGCGTCGCCGCCTGGCAGGACGAGGCCCACGTGCGCGCCAACCGCGACCAGTACCGCGCCAAGTACGACGCCGTGCTGGAGATCCTGCAGCCGGTGCTGGACGTACAGCGCCCGGACGGCAGCTTCTACCTGTGGGCCAAGACCCCGGGCGACGACGCCACCTTCACCCGCGAGCTGTTCGCCCGCGAGCACGTAACCGTGGTGCCCGGCTCCTACCTGTCGCGTGAAGTGAATGGCGAGAATCCGGGCGCCGGGCGCGTGCGCCTGGCCCTGGTCGCGCCGCTGGCCGAATGCATCGAAGCCGCCGAACGCATTCGCCGCTTCGTGCAGGGCTGATGGCAGGAAAAAAGAAGCCCGGCACGAGGGCCGGGCAGTAGGAGCGTCACGCTCACCCTGCCCGGCCACGCGTGAAAGGATCGTGAAACGATCTTCCGGCAGCATGCCGGGCTGTCGCTGGTCCGACATGGCATAATCGCCACCCCGATTTACGCGAAGCAAGCGCAGTGGGCCGACAGCCCCGCGAGGAACCCCGATGTCCTACACCCTCTACGGCATAAAAGCGTGCGACACCATGAAGAAGGCCCGCACCTGGCTCGACGAGCAGGGCGTGAGCTATGCCTTCCACGACTACAAGACTTCCGCCATCGACCGCGCCAACCTGCAGAAGTGGTGCACCGAACATGGCTGGGAAACCGTGCTGAACCGTGCCGGCACCACCTTCCGCAAGCTGGACGACGCGCAGAAGGCCGACCTGAACCAGGACAAGGCCATCGAACTGATGCTGGCCCAGCCGTCGATGATCAAGCGTCCGGTACTGGACCTAGGCGGCAAGACCCTGATCGGCTTCAAGCCGGATCTCTACGCCGCAGCACTCAAGTGAACGGGCGCACCGCCTGATTTCCACCTATTTCGATTTACGAGGAACACACCATGTCGCAATCCCTGTTCAGCCTGGCCTTCGGCGTCGGCACCCAGAACCGCCAGGGCGCCTGGCTGGAAGTCTTCTACGCCCAGCCGCTGCTGAACCCGGCCGCCGAGCTGGTTGCTGCCGTTGCCGAGAAGCTGGGCTATGCCGGTGGTAACCAGGCCATCGCCATCACCACCAACCAGGCCGGCGAGCTGGCCAACGCGCTCAAGGGCATCGACGCCACCCAGGCCGCCCTGCTCACTCGCCTGGCCGAGAGCCAGCGTCCGCTGGTGGTCACCCTGCTGGCCGAAGACGCCGCGCTGACCTCCACCCCCGAGGCCTATCTCAAGCTGCACCTGCTGTCGCACCGCCTGGCCAAGCCTCACGGCCTGAACCTGACCGGCATCTTCCCGCTGCTGCCGAATGTTGCCTGGACCAGCCAGGGCGCCGTCGACCTGGGCGAACTAGCCGAGCGCCAGCTGGAAGCCCGCCTGAAGGGCGAGCTGCTGGAAGTGTTCTCGGTGGACAAGTTCCCCAAGATGACCGACTACGTGGTGCCGGCCGGCGTGCGTATCGCCGACAGCGCCCGCGTGCGCCTGGGTGCCTACATCGGTGAAGGCACCACCGTGATGCACGAAGGCTTCGTCAACTTCAACGCCGGTACCGCCGGTCCGGGCATGATCGAAGGCCGCGTTTCCGCCGGCGTGTTCGTCGGCAAGGGCTCGGACCTGGGCGGCGGCTGCTCGACCATGGGTACCCTGTCCGGCGGCGGCAACATCGTCATCAGCGTCGGCGAAGGCTGCCTGATCGGCGCCAATGCCGGCATCGGCATCCCACTGGGCGACCGCAACACCGTGGAGTCCGGCCTGTACATCACCGCCGGCACCAAGGTGGCCCTGCTCGACGAGCAGAACAACCTGGTCAAGGTACTCAAGGCCCGCGACCTGGCCGGCCAGCCGGACCTGCTGTTCCGCCGCAACTCGCAGACCGGCGCGGTGGAATGCAAGACCAACAAGACCGCGATCGAACTGAACGAGGCGCTGCACGCGCACAACTAAGCGCAGCGCAGTTGCCACAGGCCGGGCCCATGCCCGGCCTGTCTATTTATACTCAGCACATATCCCAGCAGTGCCGAAGCCCATGTCCCTCACCTCTCCCTGGCGCGCCGACTTCCCCGGCATCCTGGCCCTCGACGCCGAAGGCCAGACCTACCTGGACAGCGCCGCCACCGCGCAGAAGCCCCAGGTCATGCTGGACAGCCTGTTCGGCTACCTGGCCAGCGGTGCGGCCAACGTGCACCGCGCCCAGCACCTACCCGGCGAGCGCGCCACCCGCGCCTTCGAGGCGACCCGGGACAAGGCCGCGGCCTGGCTGAACGCCGCCAGCCGCGAGGAGATCGTCTTCACCCGTGGCACCAGCGAATCCCTGAATCTGCTGGCCTACGGCCTGGAGCACCTGTTCCAGCCCGGCGAGCAGATAGTCGTCAGCGCCCTCGAGCACCACGCCAACCTGCTGCCCTGGCAGCAGCTGGCACTGCGCCGCGGCCTGGAGCTGGTAGTCCTGCCGCTGGACGCCAGTGGCAGCGTCGACCTGCAGCAGGCGGCCAGGCTGATCGGCCCGCGCACCCGCCTGCTGGCGGTGTCGCAGCTTTCCAACGTGCTCGGTCGCTGGCAGCCGGTGCATGAGCTGATCGCCCTGGCCCGCACCCAAGGCGCGCTGACAGTGATCGACGGCGCCCAGGGCGCGGTGCACGGCCGCCACGATATCCAGGCACTGGGCTACGACTTCTATGTCTGCTCCAGTCACAAGCTGTACGGCCCGGATGGCGTCGGCCTGCTGCATGGCCGCCGCGAGGCGCTCGAACAGCTGCGCCACTGGCAGTTCGGCGGCGAGATGGTGCTGCAGGCCGACTACCGGGAATCGCGCTTCCGCCCTGCCCCCCTGGGCTTCGAGGCCGGCACGCCGCCGATCTCCGGCGTCATCGCCCTGGGTGCGACGCTGGACTACCTGAGCGGCCTGGACGCTGCCACCGTGGCCGGCCACGAGGCCGCGCTGCACGCCAAGCTGCTCGCCGGCCTGGCCGTGCGCGACGACGTGCACCTGCTCGGCGAACCACAGCTGGCCCTGGCCAGCTTCACCGTGGACGGCGTGCACAGTGCCGACCTGGCCCATCTGCTGACCGACCAGGGCATCGCCGTGCGCACCGGCCATCACTGCGCCATGCCGCTGCTCAAGCAGCTGGGTCTGTCCGGCGCGATCCGCGTCTCCCTCGGCCTGTACAACGACGGCGCCGACCTGGAGCGCTTCTTCGCCGCCCTGGACAAGGCCCTGGAGCTGCTGCGATGAACCTGCCGGCCGCCGCCCAGGAGGCGCTGGATGCCTTCGCCGCCTGCCTCGGCTGGGAGCAGCGGGCGCGTCTGCTGATGCAATGGGGCGAACGCCTGCAGCCACTGAGCGAGGACGAACGCAGCGAGGCCAATCGGGTCAGCGGCTGCGAGAGCCAGGTCTGGCTGGTCGGCGCGCGCAGCGGCGAGGTCTGGCAGTTCCGCGCCGCCAGCGATGCGCGCCTGATCCGCGGCCTGCTGGCTGTGCTGCTGGCCCGGGTCGACGGCCTGGAGGGCGTCGAACTGCAACAATTGGATCTACCTGACTGGTTCAACCAGCTGGGCCTGGCCCGTCAGCTCTCCCCCTCGCGCAGCAACGGCCTGAACGCCGTGCTGCAACGCATGCGCGAACTGGCGGCGGGCTGATCAGCGCCGCATCGCCTCGAACAGGGCGAACTCCCAGCGCCGCATCGCCAGCACCAGGGTGTACCCCTCCCGCTCGGCCTCGGCCAGCTTCTGGTCGGCCAGGTGCTGCTGGGCGAACTCCTGGGCCACCCGCTGCAGGCGCTCGACGAAAGTCGGCGCCAGCGCCCGACTGATGCGCCCGTGCACCAGCAGCAGGCCCTCGTCGCTGCCGGCGAAGTCACCGGCGTAATAGTCCTGCAGCGCCTGCTTGCGGAAGTAGCGCATCACCGGCCCGTCCGGCTGCCAGCGGAAGGTCTTGGCCAGTTTCAGGCGGTAGCGATTCAGCGGCTTCAGCTCGATCACCCCGAGCCGGTCCAGGCGGATCAGCGCACGCACCGCCTCGGCATCGCTCAGGCGATAGGCCGCCACCATCTGCTCGAAGGTCCACTGGCTGAGCACGCAGATGGCCACCAGCAGCAGCTTCTCGTCCCCTACCACGGCCTGCTCCTGCTCCAGGCTCAGGGTCGCGAGCAGCGGCTGGGCGTCCGCCACTTGGCGGGCCAGGTCGGCGAACTCCAGCTGCAGCACCCGGCAGATCGCGTCCACTCGCGACAGTGGCATATCCGCCTTGGCCAGCATGCGCTTGACGTTGGATTCGGACATGCCCAGCTCGCGTGCCAGGTCGGCGTAGGTCAGCTGCTGCGCCTTCAGCTCGCGCTTAATGATGTCGATCAGATCCGTGGTTGCGCCCATGAGTATCGCCCTGATGAACCAGACAGGCAGTTATACGCTACCGAGCACACCGGGAAGAGACTTTCATCGCAAGGAAAACCAGACTGCCGCCACAGCAACGACCTGAAGGAGCAGGCCATGCACAGCATCTCGGCACCACAACGCAGTAACGGCAGCACTACCATCCTCCGCCTGTTCGGCCTCTGTCTGGCGCTCATCGCCGCCTTCGGCCCGGCGGTGCAACAGCCGGCCCTGTACCATGCCTTCGCCGACCAGCGCGCCCTGCTCGGCATCCCCCATGCCCTCGACGTGCTCAGCAACCTGCCGTTCCTGCTGCTCGGCCTGTTCGGCATGAGCCGCCTGCGGCTTGTCGCCGACGCACGCTGGAAAGGCCTGTATCTGCTGCTGTGCCTGGGGCTGCTGCTGACCTTCCTCGGCTCCAGCGCCTACCACCTGGCACCCGCGGACGCCGGCCTGCTCTATGACCGGCTCGGCATGCTGGTGCTGTTCGCCGCCATTCTCGGCCTGGCCGCGGCCGATCGCCTGGGCTTCGGCGCGGCTCGCATGACCGTGCTCGGCGTGGCACTGGGCGGCGCTGCGGCGCTGTGGGCCTGGCACTCCGGAGACAACCTGCTGCCCTGGATAGTGCTGCAGGCCGGCGGCATGCTTTTGCTGGCCACGCTCGCCTGCTGCCGGTCGCGGCGCGATGCCCATGGTTTGCGGCTGGGCCTGTGCGTGGCCTGGTATGCCCTAGCCAAGCTGTGCGAGCTGAACGACGGTGGCCTGTTCCAGCTGAGTGGCGAATGGCTGTCCGGCCACAGCATCAAGCACCTGCTGTCCGGCCTCGCCGTGCTGCCGGTGTTGCTACCGCTGTTCGCCAGCCGTGCGCACTAGGGACGCGGCCGCCAGCTGTCGGCATCGCCGGAGTACAACGCCTCCTGCAGGAGCTTGAGCTCGCCGCGCTCGGCGAAGCGCGCCAGCTCCTGGTTGAAGCTGCGCAGCAGCTCTTCGGCCTCCGGGTCGTCCTTGCGGAACAGCAGGCGCAGCGGCTCGGTGTTGAGGTAGCGCGGGTGGTGGGTGATGCCCTGCTCGCCGGGGAACAGGCGGCGCAGCATGGAATAGCCGACGGCGCGGTCCTGAGGATGCAGGTCGATGCGTTTGAGCTCGAGCAGGCGGAAGGCGGTGTCTTCCTTGCTGTTTTGCTCGATGCGCAGCTGGCCCTTCTGCAGGGCGGCGTCGAACTGCGGCCCGTAGGAATAGCCGAGGGTGGTGCCGATGCGGTAGTTCTTCAGGTCTTCGACGCGGGTCCAGTCGAACGCCAGGTCCTTGCGGTGGAACAGAACCACCTCGCCACGCACCAGCGGCTCGCTGCACACCCCGTAGTCCAGGCGCATGGGGCTGCAGCTGTAGGGCATGATCGCGTCCAGCGCACCCTGCTGCAGCATCAGCACGTTGCGATCCCAGGGATAGAAGACGAACTCCACCCGGTGGCCCGCGGCGGCGAACACGGCCTTGACCAGGCGTGCCAGGGCTCCTGCATCCTCGCGCTGCTGGTCGACGTAGGGCACCCAGTCACCGGTGCCGATCCGTACCACCCGCTCGGCCTTAGCCAGCGGGGCGAGCGCCAGCAGCACGCCGACCAGCAGCCAGCGCAGCAGCGATAGGCGTGACAACCTGTAGCAGGGGCAGACAGACGGCTGAAACACTGGGCACCTCACGACACACGTCCCGCTGCAGGAGTGGCCAGGCCACCCCATACCCAGTAGAGCTTAGCCGAGCCGCACGGACGGGCGGCCCCACCCGTCAGCCGCGCAGGCGCTGGGTCAGGCCCCGCAGGAAGTTGCGTAACAGCTGGTCGCCACAGGCGCGGTAGTTCTTGTGCTCGGGGCTGCGGAACAGGGCGCTGAGCTCGGCCTTGGTCATCGGCAGGTCGGCGGAGCGCAGGATCTCGTGCATGTCGTCGTCACGCAGTTCGAAGGCCACCCGCAGCTTCTTCAGGATGATGTTGTTGGTCAGGCGCTTCTCCACCGGCAGCGGCGGGCGGCTCTCGTCGCGACCGCGCTTGTGCAGCACCAGGCCGGCGAGGAAATGCCCCAGCACCGCATCGGTACAGGGCAGGAAGCCCTCTTCGTCGTCCTTCTTCAGCAGCGGCGCAACGGCCTCCGCCTCCAGCGGGTAATCGGCCAGGCGGCAGATATCGGCCAGCTGGGCGTCGCTGATGTCCAGCAGGTAGCGCAGGCTGCGCAGCACGTCATTGTTGTTCATGGGAACTCTCAGGGGCGCCATGCGGCGCGGAAAAAGGCTAGTCGGGCTTGCCCGCACGCTCGGCCGGGCGCCGTGCGCCGGCCACCAGCTTGTCGATGATGCGCGCCGCCGCAGCCATGCCGAAGCTGGCGGTGACCATCATCACCGCGCCGAAACCACCGGCGCAGTCGAGCTTGACGCCCTCGCCGACGAAGCCCTTGGCCTGGCACACGGTGCCGTCCGGCTTGGGGTAGCGCAGCTGCTCGGTGGAGAACACGCAGGGCACGCTGTAGGTGCGCCCCGGCGTACGGGAGAAGTTGTAGTCGCGGCGCAGGGTGCTGCGCACCTTGGCCGCGAGCGGGTCGTTGAAGGTCTTGTTGAGGTCGGCGACCTGGATCTGCGTCGGGTCGACCTGGCCGCCGGCACCGCCGGTGGTGACGACCTGGATCTTGCGCCGCTTGCACCAGGCGATCAGCGCGGCCTTGGCCGCCACGCTGTCGATGCAGTCGATCACCGCATCGAGTTGCTCGGTGATGTACTGGGCCATCGTCTCGCGGGTGACGAAGTCGGCCACCGCGTGCACCTTGCAGGCCGGGTTGATGGCGAGGATGCGCGCGGCCATCTCGTCGACCTTGGCCTTGCCCACGGCGCCGTCGATGGCGTGGACCTGACGATTGGTGTTGGTGATGCATACGTCGTCCAGGTCGAACAGGGAGATCTCGCCCACCCCTGAGCGGGCCAGGGCCTCGGCCGCCCAGGAACCGACGCCGCCGATGCCGACCACCGCCACATGCGCCGCCGCCAGGCGCTCCAGCCCCTCACGCCCATAGAGCCGGGCTATACCGCCGAAGCGCTGTTCATCTGCCATCTCGTCGCACCCTCAGAATTCGGCCGGCATTATACGACCCTGGCCCGGCGCACGCTTCTATAGTGCAAGGACGCTCCGCAGGAGTTACGCCATGCGCAACTTCAACTACTACAACCCGACGCGCATCCTGTTCGGCGCCGGGCAGATCGCCGGCCTGGCCCAGCAGATCCCCGCCGACAGTCGGGTGCTGGTCACCCACGGCGGCGGCAGCATCCTGCAGAACGGCGTGTGGCAGGAGGTCGAGCAGGCCCTGGCCGGCCACTGGGTCAGCCGTTTCGCCGGGATCGAGGCCAACCCGCAGTACGACACCCTGCTGCGCGCGGTGGAGCAGGCCCGCCACGAGCACTGCGACTTCATCCTCGCCGTCGGTGGCGGCTCGGTGATCGACGGCAGCAAGTTCATCGCCGCCGCCCTCGCCTACCCTGGCGAGCCCTTCGACCTGCTCAGCGGTACGCCGATCCGCCGCGCCCTGCCCCTGGGCTGCGTGCCGACCCTGGCCGCCACCGGCTCGGAGAGCAACCCCCACGGTGTGCTCTGCCACGCCGGCCTGCAGGCGCGCCTGCCGTTCTCCAGCCCCTGCCTGTACCCGCGCTTCGCCGTGCTCGACCCCTGCGCCACCTTCAGCCTGCCACCTCGGCAGATCGGCAACGGTGTGGTCGCCACCTTCGTCCATACCCTGCAGCAGTACCTCACCCTGCCCGGCGACACGCCGCTGCAGGATCGCCAGGCCGAGGGCCTGCTGCTGACCCTGCTGGAGGAAGGGCCCAAGGCCCTGGCCAACCCGCTGGACTACGCCAGCCGGGCCAACCTGATGTGGTGCGCCAGCCAGGCGCGCAGTGGCCTGCTCGGCTGCGGCGCAGCGCAGGACGACGGCCTGGACGTGCTCGGCCGCCAGCTCAGCCTGCTCTACCACCTCGATCACGCGCAGAGCATGGCGCTACTGCTGCCGGCGCTGCTCGGCGAGCGCGAGCCGGTGCACCTGGCCAAGCAGCTGCAGTACGCCGAGCGGGTGTGGGGCCTGCAGGGCGGCTCGGAACAGCGCATCGCCGCCGCCATCATCGCCACCGAGGGCTTCTTCCGCCGCATGGGCGTGGCCACGCGCCTGTCCGCCCACGGCCTGGATGCCGAGGCCGTGGAAGCGGTGCTGACCCAGCTGCAGCGCCGCGATGCCAGCGGCGAGTCCCCGGCGATCGACCTGCCGGCCTGTGAACGCATCCTCCTGCGCGCCCTGTGACGATGCGCGATGGAACTCCACGGCGGCTGCGCCTGCCCAAGCCGGACAGGTGCGCCTGTCGCAGGCCCGGCGGTGCTATACAGGCCAGTGGCTGCGGGGTAGCATGCGCGCCGACCGGCGTCCGCCGGCCCTTTCCCTGTTCCTTTTCGCGGAACCTCTAAGCAGCCATGCCAACGCGCAAACTCGGTATCAATCTGGTGGTCATCGTGGCGGTCGCCGCCCTGTTCACCGGCCTCTGGGCACTCTACAACCGTCCGGTCAGTGCCCCGGACTGGCCGGAGCAGATATCCGGCTTCTCCTTCTCGCCGTTCCGTGTCGGGCAGAGCCCGCAGACCGGCGTCTACCCGAGCGACGCGCAGATCCGCTCCGACCTGGAACTGCTGAGCAAGCACACCGACAGCATCCGCACCTACTCGGTGGACGGCAAGCTGGCGGACATCCCGCGCCTGGCCGAGGAATTCGGCCTGCGCGTGACCCTCGGCGTGTGGATCGGCAACGACCTGGAGCGCAACGAGCGCGAGATCGCCAAGGCCATCGAGCTGGCCAACGAGTCGCGCAGCGTGGTGCGGGTCACCGTGGGCAACGAGGCGTTGTTCCGCCAGGAGATCGAGGTCAAGGACCTGATCGCCTACATCGACCGGGTGCGCGCCGCGGTCAAGGTGCCGGTGAGTACCTCCGAGCAGTGGCACATCTGGCAGGAAAATCCCGAGCTGGCCAAGCACGTCGACCTGATCGCCGCCCACGTGCTGCCTTACTGGGAGTTCGTGCCGATGGAGGACTCCACCGAGTTCGTCCTCGAACGCGCCAAGGACATGAAGCGCCTGTTCCCGAAGAAGCCGCTGCTGCTCTCCGAAGTGGGCTGGCCGAGCAACGGCCGCACCCGTGGCGGCGCCGAGGCCGACCAGGCCGAGCAGGCGGTGTACCTGCGCACCCTGGTCAACGCACTGAACGCCAAGGGCTACAACTACTTCGTCATCGAGGCCTTCGACCAGCCGTGGAAGGCCAGCGAAGAGGGCTCGGTGGGCGCCTACTGGGGCGTGTACAACCTCGACCGCCAGGCCAAGTTCGCCTTCGAGGGCCCGGTGGTGGCCATTCCGCAATGGCGCATGCTGGCCGTGGCCTCGGTGGTGATGGGCCTGCTGGCCCTGGCCCTGATGCTGATCGACGGCTCGGCCCTGCGTCAGCGCGGCCGCACCTTCCTCACCTTCGTCGCCTTCGTCGGCGGCTCCGCCCTGGTGTGGATCGCCTACGACTACAGCCAGCAGTACAGCACCTGGTTCAGCCTGACCGTCGGCGGCCTGCTCGGCATCGGCGCGCTGGGCGTGTTCATCGTCCTGCTCACCGAGGCCCACGAGCTGGCCGAGACTGCCTGGACCAAGACCCGTCGCCGGCCGTTCCTGCCGGTGCTGGCCGACACCGCCTACCGGCCCAAGGTGTCGATCCACGTGCCCTGCTACAACGAACCGCCGGAGATGGTGAAGCAGACCCTGGACGCCCTGGCGGCCCTGGACTACCCGGACTACGAAGTCATCATCATCGACAACAACACCAAGGACCCGAAGGTCTGGGAGCCGGTCGAGGCCTACTGCCAGCAGCTGGGTCCGCGCTTCCGCTTCTTCCACGTGGCGCCCATCGAAGGCTTCAAGGGCGGCGCGCTGAACTACATCCTGCCGCACACCGCGCCGGATGCCGAAGTGATCGCGGTGATCGACTCCGACTACTGCGTCAACAAGAACTGGCTCAAGCACATGGTGCCGCACTTCAGCGATCCGCAGATCGCCGTGGTGCAGTCGCCGCAGGACTACCGCGACGGTGACGAAAGCACCTTCAAGAAGCTCTGCTACGCCGAGTACAAGGGCTTCTTCCACATCGGCATGGTCACCCGCAACGACCGCGACGCGATCATCCAGCACGGCACCATGACCATGATCCGCCGCAGCGTGATGGACGAGCTGAAGTGGGCCGACTGGACCATCTGCGAAGACGCCGAGCTGGGCCTGCGCGTGTTCGAGAAGGGCTACTCGGCGGCCTACGCCCACGAGAGCTTCGGCCGCGGCCTGATGCCGGACACCTTCATCGACTACAAGAAGCAGCGCTTCCGCTGGGCCTACGGCGCCATCCAGATCATGAAGGGCCACGCGCGCAGCCTGTTCCGCGGCGAAGGCTCGGAGCTGACCCGCGGCCAGCGCTACCACTTCATCGCCGGCTGGCTGCCATGGATCGCCGATGGCCTGAACATCTTCTTCACCGTCGGCGCCCTGCTCTGGTCGGCCGCGATGATCATCGTGCCGAACCGGGTCGACCCGCCGCTGATGATCTTCGCCATCCCGCCGCTGGCGCTGTTCTTCTTCAAGTTCGGCAAGATCATGTTCCTCTACCGCAAGGCGGTGGGCGTGGACCTGGCACGCTCGTTCCAGGCCGCCATCGCCGGCCTGGCGCTGTCGCACACCATCGCTAAGGCCGTGCTGTACGGGACCTTCACCAAGACCATCCCGTTCTTCCGCACGCCGAAGATGGCCAGCAACCACGGCATCATGGTGGCCCTGGCGGAAGCCCGCGAAGAGGTGTTCGTCATGCTCCTGCTGTGGGGCGCGGCGATCGGCATCAGCTTCGCCCAGGACATCGGCAATGCCGACGTGAAGTTCTGGGTCGCCACCCTGCTGGTGCAGTCGCTGCCGTACCTGGCGGCGCTGCTGATGGCCCTGCTGTCCTCCCTGCCCAAACCGCAGGAAACGGACGCCGGCGAGCCGGCTGGCGCGGCCTGATAGGGTGACCTGTCTGTCGAAACGGCGGCCTTGAGGCCGCCGTTTTGCTTTAAGATGGCGGCCTTTCTGAATTCCGCTGTTCCGGAGCCGCAATGACCGCCCTCACCCCCACCCTGGAGCTCGCCTTCGACCTGATCCGCCGCCCCTCCGTGACCCCGGTCGACGAGGGCTGTCAGGAGCTGATGATGCGCCGCCTGGCCGCTGCCGGCTTCGCGGTGGAGCGCATGCGCATCGAGGAAGTGGAGAACTTCTGGGCCAAGCGTGGTGGTGAAGGCCCCGTGCTGTGCTTCGCCGGCCACACCGACGTGGTGCCCACCGGCCCGCTGGAAGCCTGGCAGTACCAGCCGTTCGACGTGCGCGTGGATGACGAGGGCATGCTCTGCGGCCGTGGCGCGGCGGACATGAAGGGCAGCCTGGCGTCGATGATCATCGCCGTGGAGCGCTTTGTCGCCAACCATCCGAACCACAAGGGTGCCATTGCCTTTCTCATTACCAGCGACGAGGAAGGCCCGGCCCACCACGGCACCAAGGCCGTGGTCGAGCGCCTGCGCGAGCGCGGCGAGCGCCTGGACTGGTGCATCGTCGGCGAACCCTCCAGCACCAGCCTGCTCGGTGACGTGGTGAAGAACGGCCGCCGCGGCTCCCTCGGCGCCACCCTCACCGTGTACGGCAAACAGGGTCACGTGGCCTACCCGCACCTGGCCAAGAATCCCATCCACCTGGCCGCCGGCGCCCTGGCCGAACTGGCCGCCGAGCACTGGGACGACGGCAACGCCTACTTCCCACCGACCAGCTTCCAGGTGTCCAACCTCAACTCCGGTACCGGCGCCACCAACGTCATTCCCGGCGAGCTGAAGGCGGTGTTCAACTTCCGCTTTTCTACCGAGTCGACCGTGGAAGGCCTGCAGCAGCGAGTGAATGCCATCCTCGACAAGCACGGCCTGGACTACCACATCGACTGGGCCCTGTCCGGCCTGCCGTTCCTCACCCAGCCGGGTGAGCTGCTCGATGCCGTGGCCGCCTCTATCCGCGCCGTCACCGGTCGCGAGACCAAGCCGTCCACCTCCGGTGGCACCTCGGACGGGCGCTTTATCGCCACCCTGGGTACGCAGGTGGTCGAGCTGGGCCCGGTCAACGCCACCATCCATCAGATCAACGAGCGCGTGCTGGCCAGCGACCTGGACCTGCTCACCGAGGTCTACTACCAGACCCTGGTCAAACTCCTCGCATGAGTCTGATCTGCCCGATCTGCCAGGCGCCGCTCAGTGCGGTCGACAACGGCCTGGCCTGCCCGGCCAACCACCGCTTCGACCGTGCCCGCCAGGGCTACTACAACCTGCTGCCGGTGCAGCACAAGAACAGTCGCGACCCCGGTGACAACCAGGCCATGGTCGAGGCACGCCGGCGCTTCCTCGACGGCGGTCACTACGCGCCGCTGGCCAAGCGCCTGGCCGAGCTGGCCGCCGAACGCGGCCCGCGCACCTGGCTGGATATCGGATGTGGCGAGGGCTACTACACCGCGCAGCTCGCCGAACTGTTGCCCGAGGCCGACGGCTATGCCCTGGACATCTCCCGCGAGGCGGTGAAACGCGCCTGTAAGCGCGCCCCACAGCTGAGCTGGCTGGTGGCGAGCATGGCCCGCGTGCCGTTGAGCGATGCCAGCTGCGACCTGCTGGCCAGCGTGTTCAGCCCGCTGGACTGGCAGGAAGCGCTGCGCCTGCTCAGGCCCGGCGGCGGCCTGTTGCGCATGGGCCCGACCAGCGTGCACCTGATGCAGCTACGGCAGAAGCTGTACGACGAGGTGCGCGACTACGATGACCAGAAGCACCTGGAGCTGATCCCCGCGGGCATGCGCCTGGCCCACAGCGAGACCATCGGCTTCCCGCTGCTGCTGGCCGATGCCCAGGCCCGTGCCGACCTGCTGGCCATGACCCCGCACGGCTGGCGCGCCAGCGCCGAACGTCGCGCCGCGGTGATTGCCGAAGACTTCGAAGTGACCGTATCCATTCGCTACGATTGGATCGAGAAAATCTAGAGAGCCCGCCATGCGCCAACCCGATATCGAGATCTACCTCAAGGACGCCAGCCAGGACGCCATCACTGCCTGGCTGAGCGAGGTCTTCGGCTCCTGCACCGAGTGGCAGCAGCGCGGCCAGACCTTCAAATGCCAGGCCGGTGCGATTCCGGTGGTGTTCCTGCCCAAGGCCGTGGGCAAGTGGCACAGCCTGATGCTGGAGAGCGACGCCACGCCCTGGGGCGACGACGTCGCCTGCGCCCATGCCGCCTTCGCCGCGCTCGGCGTGGAGATCCGCTGCTCCACCGGCGGCTGGAGCGAGGAACAGGGCGAGGAAGACGCCGACCGCTGGATCAAGGTCAACGCCGAGGGCGAGCAGGAATTTATCTGGCGTACGGAGTGAGCAGCCCCCTTTTCATTGATCGTCGAGGCCTAAATGAAGCGACGCGAGCTGTTAAGCGCATTGCCTGTTCTGGCAAGCGCTCCGCTATTGGTTTCCTGCTCCGCCGACGACAGCCAGGATGGCCATATGTTTTCGGTTGAGATCTGGATCGACTCCAATCCGGACAGTTTTTCCGAGAGTACAGCTGTCCGCCTCGCATCCGCACAGATGACGGAAAGCTCGGCCAGTCCTGGCTTGTTCTCCCTGCCTGCCCCAATGAGCGCGACGCTTCCCTCCGGCCTGGTGCTGCAGGTCAGCTGCGAGAGAGTCGCCAGTGGGCACTTCCACCTCGGCATCTCGCATGACGGTCAGTTGGTGACGTCCGGTAAGTATTCGGGGCCGTTCACGGTGCGCGCGTTCCCCGCCGGCCATTCCTCCTACGTGCTGGATGTGAAGGCGACCTGAGAAGCAGAAAAGCAAAAGGCCCGTCGATGACGGGCCTTTTGTTGTGCAGCGGGTCTTCTGTCAGACCTTGGATACGTCTTCCGCTTGCAGGCCTTTCTGGCCCTGGATCACGGAGAACTCGACCTGCTGGCCTTCAACCAGTGAACGGTGACCCTCGCCACGGATGGCGCGGTAGTGGACGAATACGTCCGGACCGCTTTCGCGTTGAATGAAGCCATACCCCTTGGAATCATTGAACCACTTGACGGTTCCGACCTCACGATCAGCCATTACCACTTCCCTCGATTCTCGATTTTGTTGTTGCCCTGATGGGCTTCGACGGTTCGGCGCAAACGTTCTTCTTCTTCTTTCCGACCCCGACCAAAACGAGCGTGGAGCGGTATTCCGAAAGGCGTCCTGATGCGACCGCCTGGCGAGTATAAAACAAGCGTTCGTCTTGCCAAGGGATTTTTTCGGCCGTCTGCAGGCCCCGTGAAACCTGGCCTGCAGCGCTTTTTCGATCAATCCGCGGCGAGCAGATCGGTCAGCTTTCTGGCCAGGCTCTGGTACTGGTAAGCCTCTAGCCGATAGGCCCAGTCGCTACGTCCGAACAGTTCCTCGGGCGCGAGGTCGCTGCCCTTTTCCAGCAACAGCCAGTGCTGATCGGCCTTGCCATACAGACGGCCCTTGAGGGTCTTGCCGGCGAAGGTGGTGAGGCTGAATTGCAGCGTCGGCTTGCCCTCGAAGGTCAGCTGCGCCAGCGGCGCGGCATCGGCGAAACGCAGGTCGGCGAAGAACTGGCCCATGCCGTTGGCGGCACCCTCGAAGGCCAGGCGCTTGCCCTTGGGCAGTTCGCGCGGCTGCAGACTGCCATCCTCGGGCTTGTCGCGGACCAGGCTCAGGTGCTCGCCGGAGGCATGTTGCAGATCCAGTTCACGCACCGCACTGAACGGCACTGCGGTGACGCGGCGATCCAGCCACTCCAGTTCGGTGGCCGGCAGCTCGATGCGCTGGCTGACCAGCCAGCTCTGCGCCTCGTCGGCGCGGCGCACCAGTTGCCCGGACTGCTGACCGGGTTTGCCGATCAGCAACGGCAGCGGCGGCTGGCCCGCCGCCTGCAGGGTGACACGCACGCCCTGCTGCTCGGGGTCGCCCTTGTCGGCCAGGCCTAGACGCCCGTACAACTCGGGATTGGCCGTGCGCGGCTCGACCTTGCGTGCCTCGGTCAGCGCCTTCAGCAGCTTGTTCGCTGCGGCCTGATCGGCCGGGTAATCGGCCTTGTCCGGCAACACCCAGCCCGACTCGCGACGCTGCAGACGCACCAGCGGCTGGCCGACGCGCTGGATCTCGATGGCTTCGACCTGCGGTGCCTGCAGCCCCGGCAACCAGGCCTCGGCCTGCACGGACGCACGGGGTTTCTGTACCTGGCTGGTGAAGTACCAGCCGGCTACCAGGGCGAGCGCCAGCACGCCCAGCACGAACAGGGTTTTGCGACTCATAGGCTGTTCTCCTCGATCAAGGAGTCGGTGAATGGGAATGGGAAAGGGAGAGCGAAGGGGAAAGGGCCAGGCCCTCTCCCCTTCCACGGGTCACGCGGCCTTGCGCCGGCGCCACAGCCACAGGGCCAGCACGCCGAGGGTCAGCAGCAGCGGCACGGCGAGGATGTTGACCAGCTTGAGGGTGCGGCCGAGGTCCTCGATCTGCGCGTTCAGCTGGAAGCGCACCTCACGCAGCTCCTTGCGGATGCGCAGCTTCTCGGCAATGAACTGCTGCACCGTGGCCTGCTGCTCGGGGGTCAGCTCCAGAGGCTTGCTCGGGTCCTGCTGCTGCAGCGAGGCGAGCTTCTGGTCGGTCTCGGCCAGGCGCTTCTGCAGGTCCTCTTCCTTGACCCGGAACTGCGCCTCGGCGTCGCGCTGCAGGGCCTCGACCACCTCGAACGGACGGCTGAAGCGACCACGCGAACGCACGCTGATCAGCGCATCGCTGCCGGACAGGTTGTCCAGCGCGTTGATGGCGAAACCGGCGTTATCGGCGAACGGCTGCGGCACGCGCTGGCCGAAGAAGTCCTGCACCTGCACCCACATGCGGTCGGTGAGCAGATCGGTATCGGCCACGGCGATCACGTTGATGTTGTCCGCTGACTTCAGGCCATCCTTCTGCCCTTCGATGCCGTTGGGATAGGCCGACTGCGCCGGGCCGCTGATGCGCGCGGCGATGGCGTAGCGCTCGCCGGTCGGCTCGAGGTCGCGGATCAGCTCCTCCGGGTTGCCCAGGGCGGCGAAGCGCGCGGCGTCGAACGGCATGGCGTATTCCGAGCTCTGCAGCAGCGGCACGAACTGGGTCTTGGCGCCCTCGACCGGCTCGAGGATACCGGCGGTGGCGATGTTCAGGCTTTCCAGGCTGGAGGTGGCCACGTCGTCCTGGTTCATCGCCCGCTTCGGCAGCGCCAGCCAGGCGGCATGGCGCGCCGGACGCTGGCCCTGGCCCATGCTCACGGACAGCGCGTAGGAGCCGTCGCCGAGTACCTTGCCCGGCACCATGCGCAGGCCCCAGGCCTTGAACAGCGGCTCCAGGTCGGAGGCCTTGCCTTCGTCATCGCCCGGCATCATCGGCGGCGCGTTGTCCGCCTCGCTGAGCGGGTCGACGAACACCAGCAGCTTGCCGCCGCGCAGGACGAACTGATCGATGGCGTACAGGGTCGGCTGCGGCAGGTTCTTCGGGTGCACCAGCAACAGCACCGAGACCTGGTCCGGGATCTTGTCGATGCCGGCCTTGAGGCTGTCGATCTTGAACAGCTGGCGCACTTCCTCCATCACCATCCAGGGCGCCATCGGCTGGCGCGCCATCATGTCGAAGCCACCGTTGAGCTGCAGCCCGGAGAGCAGGCCGACCACCGGCCGCTCCGGCTTGGCCAGGCCCTGCACCAGCTGGCTCAGCTGGTATTCGAGAAACTCCTCCTGGTCCAGCGGGAAGAACGGGATGACCTGCTTGTCGTCCACCGCGTTGGTGCCGGCCAGGCCGAAGTAGATCTGCTCGCCGCTCTGGTTCGCCGGCACGGCCTGCAGGCCGAAGCCGGCGGCCTTGTCCTCGTCCTCGGAGAACGGCTCGGGGTCGATGATGTGCAGCTTGATCTTGCCGTTGGCCGCACGCTCGTAGGCCTTGAGCATCTCCTCCACGCGCACCGCGTAATTGCGCAGCACGGCCAGGTCGCGGGCGGACTTGTCGGAGTAGAAGAAGTACAGGTTGATCGGCTCTTCCAGCTCGCCAAGGATGCGCTCGGTGCCTTCGGAGATGGTGTAGAGCTTCTGCTCGGTCAGGTCCAGGCGCACGTTGCCCAGGCCCAGGGCCGAGAGCATGTTGAAGGCCAGGAAGGCCACGGCGATCAGCAGCAGGCCGGCGCCGGAATACATCAGTTTCTTCATGGTCAGTCAGCCTTCTTCAGATCGACCACGATGGCGGTGGCAGCCAGCCAGGCGCCCATCAGGGTGATGAAATAGAGCAGGTCACGCAGGTCGATCACGCCCTTGCTGATCGCGTCGAAGCGGGTCAGGAAGGACAGCGAGGCGACCGCGTCGACGGCCCACTGCGGCGCCCAGGCCAGTGCATCGAGCACCATCGGGAAACCGCTGACGATGAACAGGAAGCAGGCGCTGACGGCGAGGATGAAGGCGATCACCTGGTTCTTCGCCAGGGCCGACATGCACGAGCCGATGGCCAGGTAGGAACCGGCCAGCAGCCAGCTGCCGAAGTAGCCGGTGAAGATCGCGCCGTTGTCCGGCTCGCCCAGGTAGTTGACCGTGATGATCATCGGGAAGGTCAGCAGCAGGGCGATGCCGGCGAACACCCAGGCGGCGAGGAACTTGCCCAGCACCGCCTCGGCGCGGGTGATCGGCAGGGTCATCAGCAGTTCGATGGAGCCGGACTTGCGCTCCTCGGCCCACAGGCGCATGGCGATGGCCGGCACCAGGAACAGGTACAGCCAGGGGTGGAAGTTGAAGAACGGCGACAGGTCCGCCTGGCCGCTCTCGTAGAAGCCGCCGAGGTAGAAGGTGAAGACCCCGGACAGCACCAGGAAGATCAGGATGAACACATAGGCGAGCGGCGTGGCGAAATAGCTGGCCAGCTCGCGCTTGAAGATCACGGGCAACTGCTTCATGCCGCCTCTCCCCGGGTCAGGCTGCGGAACACTTCATCGAGCCGGCCGCGTTCCACGTCCAGCTCCGTCACTTGCCAGCCGCGCTGGCGGATCAGTTCATTGATCTGCGGGAAGATCACCTGGCCAGGCGCGGCCACCAGGGTCAGGCTGCCCTCGGCGTTGTCTTCCACGGCAATCACCCCCGGCAGCGCGGCCAGGGCCTGGCGATCCAAGTCGCCTTCGGCGACCAGGGTCACCGCCTGGTGGTAGCGCGAGCGGCTCTCCAGCTCCAGCGGCGTGCCGTCGGCCACCACCTTGCCGGCGGCGATCACCACGGCGCGGGTGCACACCGCCGACACCTCTTCGAGGATGTGGGTGGAGATGATCACGATCTTGTCCTTGGCCAGGCTCTGGATCAGCTGGCGCACCTGGTGCTTCTGGTTGGGGTCGAGGCCGTCGGTGGGCTCGTCGAGGATCAGCACCTTGGGATCATGGAGGATCGCCTGGGCCAGGCCGACACGGCGCTTGAAGCCCTTGGACAGGGTCTCGATGCTCTGCTCCAGCACCTTGTCCAGCTCCACCTGGGCCACCGCGCGCAGCACCCGCTGCTTCTTCTCGGCGCCGCGATAACCGCGAACCTCGGCGATGAATTCGAGGAAGCCGCGCACCGTCATGTCGCCATAGCAGGGCGCGCCTTCGGGCAGGTAGCCGATCTGCTGCTGGGCCTTGAGGGTGTCGCGCTGGATGTCGAAGCCGAGAATGCTGGCCGTGCCGGAGGTCGGCGCCAGGAACCCGGTGAGCATCTTCATGGTGGTGGATTTACCGGCGCCGTTGGGGCCGAGAAAGCCCAGCACTTCCCCCTGCTGGACCTGAAAGCTGAGGCCATCGACGGCCGTATGTTGGGCAAAACGCTTGGTTAGATTTTTTATTTCGATCATGGCTCTTGTCCCTACGGGATAAGCCCCGGGCCATGCTGACCTCGGGGGCCTTTGCAAACGCTGGCGGACTATAAAAGTCGACCCGCGGCAAGGCAAGACAACGGCCATTAGGAAAAGTTGCAGGGCGGCCTGCAGGCCAGGAAATTCGCGGCGCTCCGGTGAACACTTGTACCTGCAGGGCTTTTTGCCGCCGCCCACCGAATACGGCACACTAGCCGCCCCGAGCGCTTGCTCGTTTTCACAGTCGCCCTCGTATGACCCGCTCCCCGCTTCACCGCCTCGCCTTTGGTGCCCTGCGCCGCCTGCTGTACCTCTGGGTACGCTCGGAAACCATCAACCAGTCGTCCTTTAACCTGCGCCTGGATCGCAGCAAGCCGGTGTTCTACGTGCTGCAGCAGCCCTCGGCGGCGGATCTGACGGTGGTCGATACGGAATGCAGCAAGGCCGGCCTGCCGCGCCCGGTATTGCCGGTGGCGCTCGGCGACCAGCTGGAGCCGGCCGGTTTCTTCTACCTGACCCGCTCGCCCAGCTGGTTCGGCGGCCACGACAAGCGCGGGACCCCGCCGACCCTGCAGCGCATCCTCGCCGGCCTCGACAGCAACGCCCTGGATGACGCGCAGATCGTTCCGGTCAGCGTGTTCTGGGGCCAGTCACCGGATCGCGAGACCAGCCCGTGGAAGCTGCTGTTCGCCGACACCTGGGCCGTCACCGGGCGCCTGCGCAAGCTGGTCAGCATCCTGATCCTCGGGCGCAAGACCCGCGTGCAGTTCTCCGCACCGATCCACCTGCGCGAACTGCTCGACCAGAACAAGGGCGGCGAGCGCACCCAGCGCATGGTCCAGCGCATCCTGCGCGTGCACTTCCGCAACCTGAAGACCACGGTGATCGGCCCGGACGTGTCGCACCGGCGCAACCTGGTGAAAGGCCTGATCCACGGCCCGCTGGTGCGCCAGGCGATCCGCGAGGAGATGGAACGCGAGAAGATCAGCCAGGAGAAGGCCGAGGCCCAGGCCCTGCGCTACGGCAACGAGATCGCCTCGGACTACACCTACACCGCCATCCGCTTCCTCGAGACGGTGCTCAGCTGGTTCTGGAACAAGCTGTACGAGGGCATCCAGGTCAACCACCTGGAGGCGGTGCGCGACATCGCCCACGGTCACGAGATCATCTACGTGCCCTGCCACCGCAGCCACATCGACTACCTGCTGCTGTCCTACCTGCTGTTCCGCAACGGCCTGACGCCGCCGCATATCGCCGCCGGCATCAACCTCAATATGCCGGTCGTGGGTGGCATCCTGCGCCGTGGCGGCGCCTTCTTCATGCGCCGCACCTTCAAGGGCAACCCGCTGTACACGGCGGTGTTCAACGAATACCTGCATACCCTGTTCAGCAAGGGCTTCCCGGTCGAGTACTTCGTCGAGGGCGGCCGCTCGCGTACCGGCCGCACCCTGCAGCCGAAGACCGGCATGCTGGCCATCACCCTGCGCAGCTTCCTGCGCTCGAACCGCCTGCCGATCGCCTTCGTACCGGTCTACATCGGCTACGAACGCGTGCTCGAAGGCCGCACCTACCTGGGCGAGCTGCGCGGCGCAGTGAAGAAGAAGGAATCGATCTTCGACATCTTCAAGGTCATCGGCGCCATTCGCCGCCAGCGCTTCGGCAGCGTGCGGGTCAACTTCGGCGAGCCGATCAAGCTGGCCGAATTCCTCGACCACGAGCAGCCGGACTGGCGCACCCAGGACTACGGCGACCAGTACCGCCCCGAGTGGCTGAACCGCACCACCAACCGCCTCGGCGAGCGCGTCGCGCAGCACCTCAACGAGGCGGCGGCGATCAACCCGGTCAACCTGGTCGGCCTGGCCCTGCTCTCCACCAGCAAGCTGGCCCTGGACGAGAAGGCCCTGGCCCGTGTGCTCGACCTGTACCTGGCGCTGCTGCGCAAGGTGCCCTACTCGCCCCACGCCACCCTGCCGGAAGGCGATGGCCAGGATCTGATCCGCTACGTGCAGAGCATGGACCTGCTGGCCGAACAGAAGGACGCCCTGGGCAAGATCCTCTATCTGGACGAGCAGAACGCCGTCCTGATGACCTACTACCGCAACAACGTGCTGCACGTGTTCGCCCTGCCCGCCCTGCTGGCCAGCTTCTTCCTCAGCAGCTCGCGCATGAGTCGCGAGCAGATCCTGCGCTACTGCACCGCGCTGTATCCGTACCTGCAGTCGGAGCTGTTCATCCGCTGGTCCGTGGACGAGCTGGAAGGCGTGGTCGACCAGTGGCTGGAGGCCTTCGTCGAACAGGGCCTGCTGCGCCGCGAGGACGACATGTTCATCCGCCCGGCGCCCAGCTCGCGCCAGTTCGTCCTGCTCACCCTGCTGGCCCGCGCCATCGTGCAGACCCTGCAGCGCTTCTACATGGCCACCGCCCTGTTGCTCAATGCCGGCCAGTACGCCCTGAGCGCGGAGGAGCTGGAGAACCTCTGCGTGGTCATGGCCCAGCGCCTGTCGATCCTGCATGGCCTCAACGCCCCGGAATTCTTCGACAAGAGCCTGTTCCGCCACTTCATCCAGACCCTGCTGGACCAGGGCGTGCTGCGCCAGAACGGCGAAGGCAAGCTCAGTCACCATCCGCAGCTGGCGGAACTGGTGGAAGGCGCGGCCAAGCGCGTGCTGCCGGCGGAGATCCGCCTGTCCATCCGCCAGGTGGCGCTGGAACGCGGCGAGGAAACGCAGGAACCGGCCTGAGGCTCACGCCAGCACCAATGAAGGGCCGCTTATGCGGCCCTTTTTCTTTCCACATCTCGCCATTTCTCATCGCCACAAGCGCATGCCACCGAGCGGATCGGCAGCACCTTCAGTCCGAAGCAGGCGCCCCAAGGGAATTCTTCGGCGGTCGGCGTAGTCAGCTGTTTAACCCACTCGTCACTCACGTGCCGGCAGAAGCCAATCAGGCAAACCGTCCGGGGACAGCTTTACATTTGCAGGGTCACGCCTGGATGCGAGCACAGGGAGAACAATCGATGAGGCGGAACACGCCCGGCTGGCACTGGATACTCGGCTTTCTCCTGCTGAGCCTCTGGTCCCTCTGTACCTCGGCCTATGCCGCCGAAGAGATCACACTGTTCAGCTATCAGCAGAAGCCGCCCTACATCATCGACAGCAAGCGCCGCGAGGGCCTGTACTTCGATCTGGCCGAACGGCTGAACGCCGAGCTGCCGCAATACCATTTCGTCATCCGCCAGATTCCACGCAAGCGTCTGGACTACCTGCTGGCCAAGGATCGACTGGACGGCATCGTGCTGGGCACCAATCCCGCCTGGTTTACCGATGCGCAGCGCCATCTGTGGAGCGACGCGTTCATCGATGACGCCAACATGCTGGTCTCGCGCAACGAGGGCCAGGTGAGCAAGCTCTCCGCGGAGAACCTGGACGGTCGTCGCCTGGGCGTGATCAGCGGCCATCGCTACCCGGAGCTGGCCGAGCTGTTCGAGGGCAAGCGGATTCAGCGCGAGGACGGCGTCAGCGAGAGCGTCAACCTGCTCAGACTGCAACGCAACTGGATAGATGCCGCGGTTATCGGCAGGCGCACCCTGGAGTTCTATCTGCATGAGCAACACGGGCTGCGCCGCCAGCTGTACATCGACCAGCCGCCGCTGCGCAGCTACCAGCGCTACCTGCTGGTGCCGGCGAGCCATGCCAGGCTGCTGCCTGACCTGAATCGGGTGATCGGCCAGCTGCAGCAGACGCCGGCCTGGCAAGCCAGGCTGGCGCATTACCGCTAGCCGCCCTCATGCGGCCTGCTAGAGCCGCGCGAAGCGCTGGCGGTACTCGGCCGGCGTCAGCCCGGTCAGCTCCTTGAACATGCGCCGCATGTTGGAATCGCTGCTGAAGCCCAGCTCAGCGCTGATGGTGCTGGCGGACGCCGCCGTCAGCATGAGGCGCTCGCTGACCTGGTTCAGCTTGATCCGCCGGGCGTAGCTCGCCACCGCCTCACCGGTCTCGGCCAGCACCTTGCGCGCCAGCGTGCGCTCCGACATGCCCAGCCGGCCCGCCAGCGCCGCCACGGTGATCTGCTCGGCCGGCAGCTGCTCGACCAGGGCATGCAGCTGGCGCAGCAGCTTGCCGGGCTGCTCCATCAGGCTCATTCCCTGAAACGCAGGATGCGGCACTACCGGGCGCGGCAGCACCATGAGCCTGGTGAGATCACGGACGACCTCGGCGCTGACGCTGCGCTCGATCAGCGCCTGGGCAATCGGCAGGTAGCCATTCACTCCCGACGCCGTGACGGTGTTCGCGTTGAACACGCAGTTCTGCTCGCTCCGCCATTGCACCCTGGGAAAACGCTGGCGCAGCGTCTCCGCCAGCCACCAGGTCACCGTGGCCGGCTGCCCATCCAGACGGCCGCTGGCCGCCAGCAGGCCGACGCCCGTGCAATAGCTCCACAGCTGCAGGCGCCGACTGCCCATCGATAGCGCGCGCACCAGCGGCGCGTGTCCGGCCAGCACCTCCTCCACCTGCTGCGCCGATTCCGCCCAGAAGCCGGGGATCAGCAGGGCGTCGAGCTCGCGCTCGGCGAGGGACGCCGTCGCCTGCAGGGTGACGCCGTGGGCACACTCGACCGGCCCCGCCTGCAACGCCACATAGCTGGCCTCGAACAACCCGCGCCCGGTCCGCCGGTTGGCCGCATGCAGAAGATCGGCAAAGGCAAACAGCCCGGCGGGCATGCAGTGGGGAAACAGCAGGAGGCCGATGCGCATGGTTGGTTTCGGATAGGAAGGCATGGCTTGAAAGGAACTGAATATGTCTATTCCTGCCATTATGGCGATGCGCCCCGCTCGGCACCATAGAGCCCACCACCCAGAGGGGCACATGATGAATATCCAGCAGATCCGCAACGCCACCATCATTCTTCAACTCGGCCAGCACCGCGTCCTCGTCGACCCTATGCTGGCCGCCAAGGACGCGCTGCCGCCGCTGCGCCTGTTCGGTGCGCGGCAACGCAACCCGCTGGTCGAGCTGCCGGCGGGCTCCGGCGCCGCGCTCGAGTCGGTCACTCACTGCCTGATCACCCACTGCCAGCGCGGCCACTTCGACCACCTGGATCGCGCCGGCACGCGCTGGCTGCGCGAGCGGCAGACTCCCGTGATCTGCACGCCCCACGACGCGCCGCATCTCGCGCGGCTGGGCCTGAACGTCCAGCCGCTGCGGCAGCAGCACGCCCAGCCGAGCCCCTTCCTCGGCGGCAGCATCCGCACGGTCGCCTGTACCCACGGCCTGGGACTGGTGGGCAAGCTCATGGAGCATGGCGTCGGCTACCTGATCGAGCTGCCCGACGAGCCGAGCCTCTACCTGGCCGGCGACACCATCCTGACGCCGACCGTGCGCGAGTTCGTCCTGCGCCATCAGCCCCAGATCAGCGTGGTTCCCGCGGGCGGCGCGCGCTTCGATCTCGGTGGCGACATCATCATGGGGCTGGAGGAGGTTATCGAGTTCACCCGGCTGGCCGAGGGCACGGTGGTGGCCAACCATCTGGAAGCCATCAGCCATTGCCCGGTCAGCAGAACGGCTCTGGCCGGCGCGGCGCGCAGTGCGGGGGTGGACGACAGGCTGCTGATTCCCGAGGACGGCCAGACCCTGGCGTTCGACCCAGCGCAGCCCATGCCGCTTCGTGCCTGAGCCCCGGACATGACCGCCCACCGATTGCCTGAACCGCGCGCCGCACGGCGTCATCGAAACCCTACAGGCCATCCCGGCCTGGGAGGTGAATCATGACCCAGATCCAGTACGCCAACCCCATGGGCGCCGATGACCCACAGGACCCTGTGCCCCCCATCGAGCCGGGGATCTACCCCGACGAAGGCGCGGAGCAATCACCGGACGAGCGGCGCCCCGAAGATTGGCGAGACCCGAACGACCCCGGCATCGAGCAACCCAGCCAGCCCGATGAGGGCGACCCGCTCAACGCGCCCAACTGAGCTCGCTGCCCTCTCCACGTGGCAGCGCTGTCGCCTCGGGCGATGGCTAGTGCAAGGGCAAGCCCGAGCGCGCAGACGCTGCCAGCTCGCCGATCTTCTCCAGACGAGCACGCACGATATTGCGACTGATCCCGAGCAGGCGGCCGGTCTGCAACTGGTTGCCTTGGCAGAAGTGGTAGGCGCTGCGGAAGATCGCCTCCTCGATGTGTTCGTAAAGGTCCGGCAGGTTCTTCTCGTATAGCGCGTATAGCGCGGCTTCCAGGCTGGCCTCGGCCACCGCACCGGAAGCAGCTGGCAATTCGTGGCGCTCGATTGAGGGACGCAGCTCGACCAGTTGCAGATCGTTCGGCTGCACCTGCTGATTCCGGCATACCAGCAACGCGTGATGGATCGCGTTCTCCAGCTCGCGGATGTTGCCCGGCCAGCTGTGCAGCAGCAGCTTGCGCTCGGCCTCAGGGCTCAGCGAGGCGCGCTGGTAGCCGAGACGCTGGCAATGCTCGTTCACGAAGAACTCGGCCAGCGGCAGGATATCGCCCGGCCGCTCGCGCAGCGGCGGCAGGCGGATGGTCGCCACGTGCAGACGGTAAAACAGGTCCTCGCGAAAGTGCCCTGCCACTACGGCATCCGCCAGGTTGACGTTGGTCGCCGCGACCAGACGCACGTTGATCGGGATGGGGGTACGCGAGCCCAGCCGCACCACCTCGCGCTCCTGCAGGACACGCAGCAGTTTGACCTGCATGTTCAACGGCAGATCGCCGATCTCGTCGAGAAACAGGGTGCCGCCGTTGGCTGCCTCGAACCAGCCGGCCTTGCTGGTGGCGGCGCCGGTGAACGCACCCTTCTCGTGGCCGAACAGCTCGCTTTCCACCAGGGTCTCCGGAAAGGCCCCGCAATTCACCGCCACGAATGGTGCCTTGCCGCGCCGACTCAGGTGATGAATGTGGCGTGCCACCAGCTCCTTGCCAGTCCCCGTCTCGCCGATGATCAGTGCGTTGGCCTCGCTAGGTGCCAGGCGCTCGATACGGTTGAGCAACTCCTGCGAACGAGGGTCCTTGAACACCAGCACGGTGGCGCGAACCGACTTGGTCAGTTCGCGAGCCTGAGGGTGAGTGAGCAGCGACATGGCGGCGAATCCGTTAATGGCCAGAGCGCCGATAGTGCAGGAATTCATTTATGCACAAATAATCATAAATATTCATTTGATTATTCTTTTATAGAATATAAGAAGAATTGCTGCTGGGGCAGCAACCCAGCAGCAGCGGTTGCTGGCCAGGCAGTAGGAAAAAACCGCTGCTTCGCCACCTGGATATTCAAATAAATTCTTATTAATCAACATGTTACAATCAATAAACACATCTCGGTACGGTTGTTGCGATAGGGGCAATGCGGCCTGCACAAGCCGCCGGATGCCTAGCCACCACCGCAAAAGAGCATGGGCACCGCCAACACCTGATCGCCCGGCATCGCCATCGCGATGCCGGAAACAAGCCAGTCACTGGGGGCAACATGTTCAAGCGCACCACTCTTTCCACTGCCATCGCCTGGGCCTTGGGGGGCCTGGCCGGCCTTCATCTGGTCGCGGCCCATGCCGCCGAGACCACACAGCAGCCACAAACGCCTGCCGAGCAGCAGGCCGACAGCGCCCCGACGCTGGCCAAGGTCACCGTCACCGCGCAGAAGCGCGAGGAGACAGTGCAGGAAGTGCCCTCGTCCATCTCCGTGCTCAATGGCGACAAGGTGCGCGACACCTCGTTGCAGTCGGCCAACGAAGTCACCCGTTTCATTCCCAACGCCTCGGCGGGCACCACCGAAGGCCACGGTCGTCCGCGCTGGTGGATTCGCGGCCTGGGTACTGGCGACCAGGGGGCCAATACCGTCAGCCCGGTGGGCATCTACGTCGACGACGTGTATATCGCCAACATCAGCGCCAGCGGCTTCCCGCTGTTCGACCAGGAGCGGGTGGAGGTACTGCGTGGCCCACAAGGCACGCTGTGGGGCAAGAACACCACGGCCGGCGCGATCAACTTCATCTCGCGCAAGCCCACCTTCGATCCGTCCGGCTACTTCAAGGTCGGCGTCGGCGATTACGCCGATCGCGTGGTGGAAGGCGCGGTCAGCGACGCACTGGTCGATGACCGCCTGGCCGCCCGCCTGTCGCTGCGCCATCAGGGCCGCGACGGCTACAACGAGAATCTCGCCAACGACGACGATCAGGGCGCCCTGGAAGACGATGCCGCTCGCCTGCAGTTCCTCGCACGCATCAATGACGACCTGGAAGCCAACCTGAACCTGCATGCACGCAGCTACCACGACACCGGTGGCTACAGCACCGTCAGCTACGGCACCCGCGCCAACGGCACCAACCAGTTCGGCTACTCGATCGACCCGAAGAAGGGTGAGGTCAACTACAACGCCGACTACAAGGTGAACATCGACCAGGCCGGCGCCAACCTCAACCTGGTCTGGCAGCTGGGCAGCCTGGAGCTCACCTCCATCACCGCCTTCGAGCATTTCGAGCGCGAAGGCCTGAGCGACAGCGACAACACGCCGCTGGAACTGCAGCGCGGCTACAGCTACGCCGACAGTAAGCAGTGGTCGCAGGAATTCCGCCTCGCCTCGCCGCGCGAGGACCGCCTGAACTGGGTCCTGGGCTTCCACTACTTCGACGAGGATCTGGACTCGGAAAGCGCCAACGCCTCGCTGAGCAATCGCTACATCCCGCGCTTCTACAACAACACCGCCTTCAACCAGGGCACCGAGAGCTACGCCCTGTTCGGCAGCACCACCTACAACTTCACCGAGGACTTCAACCTCACCGCGGGCCTGCGCTGGACCCGCGAGACCAAGGACATCGACCTGCAGCGCCTGCAGAACCAGGGCCAGGCCGGTTTCAACAATGAAGACTGGTGGCACGTCGGCAGCGTCAGCACGCCGCTGGTGGTCAACGCCGTGCAGGACGAGAGCAACACCTGGAGCGACTGGACCTACGACCTGACCCCGGAATATCGCCTGTCCGACAATGCCCGGGTGTACTTCCGCTACGCCTATGGCTTCCGCTCCGGCGGCTACAACGCCGGGGTCACCAACCAGGCCACCGTCGCCACGGTCGACCCGGAATACCTGACCTCCTACGAGCTGGGCCTCAAGTCCGAGTGGTTCGATGGTCGCCTCAATGCCAACGCCGCGCTGTTCTACTACGACTACGAGGACATCCAGCTCAACATCGTCACCGCGGTGAACAACCAGACCGTCTCGCGCCTGGCCAACGGCGCCCAGGGCGAGGCCTACGGCGCCGAGTTCGAGCTGGAAGCGATTCCGGTCGAGAACCTGCACATCAACTTCGCCCTCGGCCTGCTGCACACCGAGTTCACCGACTACACCTCGGGCAACGACGACTTCTCCGGCAACAAGTTCGTCCGCGCACCCAATGTCTCGGCCGTGCTCGGCGCCGACTATCGCATCCCGCTGAATGCCGGCGGCGCGATCATCCTCGGCACCGACTGGAACACCCGCAGCCGCCAGTACTTCTTCTCCAACGACCAGAGCGCCAACATGCGCGCCGACGGCTACACCCTGGGCAATGCCCGGGTGACCTACGAGCTGCCGGGCGAGACCACCCGCGTCACCGCCTACGTCAACAACCTCACCGACAAGGAGTACCGCAACCACACCTTGCCGGGCGGCTTCCAGACCGCCGCGGTGATGTTCGGCGACCCGCGCACCGTTGGTGTCTCGGTGACCAGCGACTTCTGACCCACCCCGCCCGCGGCCTCGCCGCCGCGGGCTCTCGCGAGGATATCGCCATGCAAGCACCTACCCTCTCCCGTCTGCTGCGCCGCCTGGCCCTGCTGCCGGCCGCCCTGCTGGCCAGCCAGGCCATCGCGGCAGAGCCGCCCCAGAGCATTCGCATCGCCACCGTGGCCTATGCCAACGCCGGCAAGATCACTTTCAACGGCCCGGCCTATGTGATGGATCGCGACCAGTGGCTGCAGCAGGAGCTGGCCAAGCGCAACATCAAGCTGGAATGGGTCCCGGCGGCCACCGCCTCGGTCGGCACCTTCGTCAACGAGGAATTCGCCAACAAACGCATCGACTTCGCCTTCTATGGCGACCTGCCATCGATCATCGCCAACGCCTCTGGCGTCTCCACCAAGCTGATCGCCCCCGGCGGCAGCGGCAACAATGTCTATCTGGTGGTGCCCAGCGGCTCCAGCGCCACCTCGATCAAGGATCTCAAGGGCAAGCGCATCGCCCTGCACCGCGGCCGCCCCTGGGAGCTGTCGTTCGCCAAGCTGCTGGAGGCCAATGGCCTCGGCTTCTCCGACTTCCGCATCTTCAACCTCAATCCGCAGGCCGGCGCCGCTGCGCTGAGCGCCGGGCGGGTGGATGCATTCTTCACCCTCAGCGACGCCTTTCTGCTGGAAGACAAGCAGGTCGGCAAGATCGTCTGGTCCAGCAAACAGGCACCACGCGACTGGAAGATGCGCGCCGAACTCTGGGGCGCCAGCGACTTCGTGACCGAGCAGCCGGAGCTGACCCAGCTGGTAGTCACCGCCTACCTGAAGGCCGCCCACTGGACCGCCCAGGACGCCAATCGCACGACCTACCAGGGCTACCTGGCACAATCCGGCCAACCACTCAGCGTGCTGCAGCGCGAAGTTGAGGGCGAGTCCTGGGTCGGCCAGTTCACCCCGCTGTATGACCAGGCCCTGCGCCAGCACTACGCCGACGCCATCGCCTACAGCCAGAAGGCCAAGCTGATTCGCGGCGAGGTCGACGTCAACACGCTGCTCGAACCCAAGTTCGTCGCCCAGGGGCTGAAGGAACTGCAGCTGGAGAACTACTGGCAGGAAGACCAGGCCGACCTGGCCAGTCGCCCCTGAGGAGAGCCCCATGAGCATCGAATTCATCTGGGAGTTGCCCAACTGGCGCGACTCGCGCTATGCCGACGCCCTCCCCCATCTGCGCGGCGAGCGCGAGGACCAGGCCGCGTTCGGCCCCGGTGTCAGCGACCCGCGCGGCGAACGTTTCAACTACCTCGACTACCTGCAGCAGATCGCCCGCGCCGCCGACCTGACCGGCTTCGATGGCATCCGCATCGGCAACCATCCCGACGGCGACGAGCCCTGGATCATCGCCGGCTACGTGGCCCGCAGCACGCGCCACCTGCGCCTGCTCACCGAGTTCGACGCGGCGCGCGGCTCGGCGGTGTATGCGGCGAAGAACGCGGTCAGCTACCAGCGTTTCACTGGTGGGCGCTTCGCCTGGCAGCTCGGCGTCCAGGCCGATGCCGCCGCACGTAGGCGCCAGGGTGACTTCGTCGAGGGCGCCGACCTGCTGCCACGCATCGAGGAATTCATCGGCGTGGCGCGCGGGGTCATCACCCAGGCGCCGTTCAGCTTCAAGGGGCGCTTCTTCGAGGTGCTCGATGGTGGCTTCCAAGGCCCTCTGTCAGGCCAGCGGGTGCCGCCCATCTATCTGGCCGGCGACGACGCCGAGGCGCTGCAGCTGTCCGCCCGCCAGGCCGACGTGCATGTGTTTTCCGCGCGGCCGCCCCGCGAACTGGCGCCGCTGCTCGACGAACTGAGCCGCATCGCCCGCGCCCATGGTCGCACCCCGCAGGCCGGCCTGCGCCTCGACCTGCTGGCCCGTGAGGATGCCGCCGAGGCCCTGGCCGACGCCCAACGTCTGGCCGCTCAAGCCGGCCTGCTGGCACCTGGCGGCAGCGGCCTGTGGCAACCAGGTGGCGGCAGCGTCGCGACCCTGGTCGGCAGCTACGCCGAGATCGTCGAGCGGCTAGCCGAATACGCCGCTGCCGGCATCGGCAGCTTCCTGCTCGGCGCCGCGCCGCATCTGGAGGAAGCCTACCGGGTCGGCGAGAACGTCCTGCCCGCCCTGCGCGCCCGCTTTGCCGGCGCCACCGCCCACACCGCCTGACGAGAATCCACAGCATGGCCATCGATGTCTTCTGGCGCCTGCCCACCCATGGCGAGCCCAGCACCCACCGCAACCGCGAGCCGTTTCGCGGCGACTGGTTCTTCGGCAACGGCAGCCCCAGCAGTAGCGGGCTGAGCACCCGCGACGACGGTTTAACCTATATCGACTACCTCGCCGAGATCGCCCGCGCCGCCGAGATCTCCGGCTTCCAGGGTGGGCTGATCCCATCCTTCCCGATGACCGACGAGCCCTGGGCCATCTCCGCCTTCCTGGCCCGCGAGACGCGCACCTTCCGCTTTATGATCGCCTTCCAGCCGGGCTTCCTGAACCCGCTGACCGCCGCACGCATGACCGCCAGCCTGCAGCGCGCCACCGGCGGCCGCGCGCTGTTCAACGTGATCACCGGCGGCGGCGGCCCGGCGCAGCTGTGGTGGGGCGACAGCGCCGGCCACGATGCCCGCTACGACCGCACCAGCGAGTTCCTCGACGTGCTGCGCGGGGTGTGGAACGGCGGCCCGTTCAGCTACCAGGGCCGCTACTACCAGGTCGAGGATGGTGGTCTGGCCCTGCCGCTGGCCCAGCAGGAATTTCCCGAGATCTACTTCTCCGGCTCTTCGGATGCGGCACTGGCTACTGCATCGAAACACGCCGAGTACTACCTGACCTGGCTCGAACCCTTCGCCCAGCTGCGCGAGAAGTTCGCCCGCGTGCGCGAGCGCACCGAGGCCCTGGGCCGCAAGATCAAGTGTGCGGTGCGCGTCGACATCATCGCCCGCGCCACCGAGGAAGAAGCCTGGCGCGAGGTGCGCAAGGGCTTCGAGCGGCTATCGCCCGCGGAACTGGCGCGCGCCGCGCAGCGCCCCGGTGGCGATTCGGTGGGGGCCAACCGGCAGGCAGGCAACCGCCCCGAGACCGTCAGCCGTTTCGACGACCTGATCCTCGAGCCGAATGTCTGGTCCGGCTTCAACCTGCTGCGCGGCGGGCAGACCAACGGCATTGTCGGCAGCTACCAGCAGGTGGCCGAACGCCTGGACGAACTGGTCCAGCTCGGCGCCGACGCCTTCATCCTGGCCAGCACACCGCACCTGGAAGAAGCCTACCGGGTCGGCGAAGAAGTCCTGCCGCTGCTGCGCGGCCACCGCTAGCTTTCATCGCGGCCGCCGGACCCCGGCGCGCCGCCCAGCTTCTGGAGCCGCCCATGCCACAGTCTTCGCCCCGCTCAACGCCCAGCCTCGACAGGCTCTGGTTCACCCGCTGCCCGGTGCCGACCGCCACCGGCCTGGCCTACCGGCTCGGCTGGCTGCAGCAGGCCTTTGCCGACGACGGTATCGCCGTCGAGACCCTGCAGGACAATCCCGGCCTCGGCCAGCACCACTACGACCATCAGCTGCCGGAGCTGATTCGCGAGGGCGGCAACATCCTCGCCTTTGCCGCTCGTGCCCCAAGGCGCGCCGACCCGCCTGATCGGCCTGACCTGGATCGACGAGTGGCAGGTGATCCTGGTGCGCCCCGAGTCCGGCATCCGCAGCGCCGCCGACCTCGCCGGCAAGCGCCTGGCGCTGCCGCAGTGGATCGAGCATCCACTGCCCAGCCACGCCCGCGGCTCCAGCATCGCCCGTGGCATGTCGCTGCAGGGTTATCGCGGCGTATTGGCCAGCGCCGGGCTCGGCCTGCATGACGTCACCCTGGTGGAGGTGCCGTCCGGGCATGGCAAGCGCGGGCAGAACGGGCCGCGCCAGTTGTGGGCCGGCATCGAGCAACTCGCCGCGGGCCGGGTCGATGCGGTTTATGTCAAAGGCGCCGCCGCGGTGGATGCGGCGCGCGCCGCCGGCGTCGTGGTCGGCATCGATCTGGATGCCCTGCCCTCTGCCCACATGCGCACCAACAACGGCACGCCGCGGCCGATCACCGTGCACAAGAATCTGATCGACCAGCACTTCGACCTGCTGGTGCGCTTCCTCGCCGAGACCCTGCGCGCCGCCGACTGGGCCGCCGACAACCCCGACGCCGTGCACGCCGTCCTCGAGGGCGAGACCGCCGGTAGCGCCGCAGGAGTGGCCGCCGCCTATCGCAACGACTTCCACCGCAGCCTGCATCCGGATCTTTCCGCCGAGCGCCTGGCCCTGTTCGCCGAGCAGAAGCAGGCGCTCTGGCTGTATGGCTTCCTCGAACGCGACTTCGACCTGAACGACTGGGTCGACCACCGTCCCCTGGAGGCCGCCCTGGCCCTGCGCGAGCGCCAGCGGCAGGCCGGTCTATAGATACCCACCCGTACGAGACAGCGACATGAGCACACCCCGCCAGACCGAATACGCCATCCATCCGCAGTTCCTCGAACGCTGGTCGCCACGCGCCTTTACCGGCGAGGCAATCGCCGAGCAGGAGCTGTTCGCCCTCTTCGAGGCGGCGCGCTGGGCACCCTCGGCCAACAACGCCCAACCCTGGCGCTTCGTCTACGCACGCAACGGCTCTCCCAACTGGGCACGCCTGTTCGACCTGCTCGGCGAGAACAACCGGCGCTGGGCCGCCAAGGCTGCCGCGCTGGTGGTGCTGATTTCGCGTACCCATCACCGCCGCCCCGGCGCCAGTGAGGACAGCCCGCTGCTCAGCCATTCCCTGGACAGCGGCGCGGCCTGGGCCAGCCTGGCCCTGCAGGCCCAGCACAGCGGCTGGAGCAGCCATGCCATCGGTGGCTTCGACCGCGAGCGAGCGCGTAGCGAGCTGGGCGTGCCGGACGGCTACCAGGTCGAGCTGGCCATCGCCATCGGCCGCCGTGGCGACGCCGCCGAGCTACCCGAGGACCTGCGGGCGCGCGAACAGCCAACCCAGCGCCAGCCATTGGCGAGCCTGGTGGCCGAGGGCCGCTTCAGCTTCGCCAGCGCCTGAAACGATCGAGCCCGAATGCGCAACGCATTCGGGCTCGTCACTTGCGCAGACCGCCGTGGCGGCCTGCCATCTCGGCTCAGGCCACCGCTTCGAGCAGCTTCTGTCCCTGGGCCCACAGGCCGGTCATCTTCCACTGCTGCTCCAGCACACCGGGGCCGAACTCCTCGGAGCCGCCGAACAGTTCGGCGAGGCCCTGGAAGTAGGCACCCTCCTCGATCAGCAGAATCAGCTTGGACGCCTGCAGCACGCTCTCACCCCAGAAGGTGGCGCCGCCGTTGGCCTCAAGAATCGCCGGAGTGTGCGGGTTCTCCTCGATCTTCTCGACGATGAAAGCGTGTTCCGGCTGGCGGCGGTCGATGTAGATCGGCAGCTCGCGGGCCAGAGTCACCCGCTGGGAGGCCGCATAGCGGATCGGCAGCACCCGGTGGGCACTGGCCCAACCACCGAGGTATGGCGTGTGCACGTGGATCACCACATTGACCTCGGGGCGCTTCTGGAACACCCCGGCATAGCGCTGGCCGTTGCCGCCGGCCTTGCTGCCACTGAGCGGCGAGCTGCCAGCGGCGGTCTCATCCAGCACCACCTGGCCGCTGTAGCTGGCAACCACGGCGCGGATCTCCTGGTCATCGGCCCAGGGACCCGGAGCGTGCAGGGCGATCACCAGATCGCTGTCTGGCACTCGCACGTAGGCCTGGTAGGTGTTGGTGGCGGTCAGCGTGCGGGTCTCCTTGAGCACGCGGAAAGCCTTGGCGAAGTCGCGTTTGGCCTGTTCGAGCTGGCTGAGTTGGGTGGCGGTGAGGCTGGCGGTCATGGCTGAAGCTCCTGGGGTCGATGATGGCGAACGCGCCTTCTCGGCACGGCACTGACCTCTCCTCAGCAGGACTTGTGCCACAAGAAAAACACATTGAATTTCAATGAGTTAACTACAACGCCAAGCCACTTCAAGCCTTTATCCAGCGGAATCTGCTGCAACCCAAGCAGCCAGTGCTGGGCAGGTGTTGCTGAATCAGCAATTACCCCAGGCAAGCCCCACCATAAATCGCTGCAGGCCTCGCCATTACTGGCTTTCAGCCTTTCGGCACAGGCCTTGCTCAAGCCCCTGCAATCCCGATCGCGGCAAGCGGCGGGCTTCCTCGACGCAGCCAATGGAACACTGCCATGAGCACCGAATTTTTCTGGCGTTTACCGCTGGGTAGCGATGGTCCCTACCTGGCCACCGACAAGAACAACCGCGGCGCCGCCGTGCACCGCCCGGGCAACATCGCGCCGGGGCGCCTGCCCAACGGCGAGCCAGACGGCTTCACCTATATCGACTACGTCGCTCAGGTCACCAAGGCCGCCGAGCTGGCCGGCTTCGAGGGCGCCCTGCTGCCGACCGGCCCGGAGCCGTGGATTGCCGCCGCCGCCCTGGCCCGCGAGACTCGCCGCATCAAGTTCCTGATCGCCTTCCAGGCCACCTGGACCCTGCCGGCCTATGCCGCGCAGCAGGCGGCGATCCTGCAGAACCTCAGCCGCGGTCGCCTGGAGTGGAACATCATCACCGGCGGCAACCCGGCCAGCCAGCGCGCCAATGGCGACTTCCTCGAACACGACAAGCGCTACCAGCGCACCGGCGAATTCCTCGACATCATCGATGGCCTGTGGAGCAACGAGCAGTTCAGCTACCAGGGCGACATCTACCAGCTGGAGAACGGCTCTCTGCCGCTCGGTCTGAAGCATGAGCGCAAGCCCGGCGTGTACTTCTCCGGCTTCTCCGATGCCGCCCTGGACGTGGCGGCGAAGCATGCCGACGTCTACCTGAACTGGGCCGAACCGATCGACAAGCTCAAGCCGCACCTCGAGCGGGTGCGCGAGCTGGCCGACAAGCAGGGCCGCAGCGTGCGCTTCGGCATCCGCATCGACCTGTTCGCTCGCGAAACCGAAGAGGCCGCCTGGAGCGAACTGCGCCGCCAGTACGAACGCATCGACGCGCGCACCAGCGCCGCCATCAAGCACTTCGCCACCGGCTCCGACTCGGTGGGTGCGGCGCGGCAGAACGCCTACCACCAGAACAGCGACCGCTTCGAAGACCTGGTCCTCGGCCCGAACCTCTGGGCCGGCTTCGGCAAGGCCAAGCCGGGGCCGACCGTGGGCCTGGTCGGCAGCCACCAGAACGTCGCCGAACGCCTCGCCGAATACCGCGACGCCGGTTTCTCCACCTTCATCCTGGCCGGCAATCCGCACCTCGAAGAAGCCCTGCGCATCGGCCAGGAAGTCCTGCCGCTGGTGCACGCCAAGCCGGCACAGAGCCAAACCCCCACCGCCGCGCTGCAAGCCAGCGCCTGACTGAAAGGAATCGCACCATGAGTCAACCGCTCGATACCCTCTGGTACACCCGCTGCCCGGTTCCCACCGGCCTCGGCATCGCCGTGCAGAAAGGCTGGCTGGAAGAAGCCCTGGGCGCCCAGGGCACCGCCATCAAGTCGCTGCGCGAGTCGGCCAACCAGGCGGTGCGCGAATCGCACTTCGACCACACCCTGCAGAACTCGGTCCGCCACGGCGGCAATATCCCGGCCATCTGGGCCCGCGCCAGCGGCCGCGATACCCGGGTGATCGGCCTGTCCTGGGCCGACGAGGTGCAGCTGATCCTCAGCCTGCCGGACAGCGGCATCAAATCCGCCAAGGACCTCAAGGGGCGCAAGTTCGGCCTGCCGAACTGGGCCAACGCGCAGATCGACTTCACCCGCGCCCAGGCCATCCGCGGCCTGGAAAACGCCCTCAAACTGGACGGTCTGGAGGTCAAGGACGTCGAGCTGGTCGACTATACCCACGGCGGCACCTTCAGTGACGAAGCGGCGGAGACGGTCAACGGCACCTCCACCTTCGGCGGCCGTCGTCGCGGCGGGCAGAACGCCGAACTGGTCGGCCTGCTGCGCGGCGAAGTCGACGCGATCTTCCTCAAGGGCGCCCATGCCGTGCAGCTGGCCCAACAGTTCGGCCTGCACACGGTGATCGATACCGGCTCGCATCCGGAACCGCTGATCCGCGGCAACAACGGCACGCCGCGCACCCTGAGCGTCGACTCCCACCTGCTGGAGCAGCACTACGATGCCGCGGTCGGCATTCTCGGTTCGGTGCTGCGCGCCGAGGAGTGGGCCTGGACCCACCCCGACGACACCCGCCGCTACCTGGCCCGCGAGACCAACAGCAGCGAGTACTGGGTGACCCAGGCCTACGGCGAGGACGCCCATCAACGCCTGCGCACCAACCTCGACGAGCGCTCGATCCTGGCCCTGCAGGACTTCACCGACTTCCTCCAGCGCTGGGCCTTCATTCCGCAGAGTTTCTCGGTCCGCGACTGGATCGACCCGCGCCCGCTGGAGACCCTGCGCAGCACGGTGGCACAGCGCGCCGGCTGAGTCGCCGGTCGGCACGGGCGCGCCGCGCGGCCGTGCCGACCACCTCCGAACAAGCGTTTCGTGGACATTTCATGAGCACACCCCTCGATACCCTCTGGTACACCCACAGTCCGGTACCCACAGGGCTCGGCATCGCCGTTGAATCCGGTCGTCTGGCCCAGGCCTTCCGCCCGCTGGGCACCCGCATTCAGGCGCTGCGCGAATCTTCGGACCGCGAAGTGCGCGAGGCCCACTTCGACCACCACCTGCACAACTCGGTCCGCCACGGCGGCAACATCCCGGCCATCTGGGCCCGCGCCCAGGGCAGTGAGACCCGGGTGATCGGCCTGTCCTGGGCCGACGAGGTCCAGCTGATCGTCACCACCCACGACAGCCCGATCCGCGATATCCGCGACCTGCGCAACCGCCGCTTCGGCGTGCCCAAGTGGGCCAACGTGCAGATCGACTTCACCCGCGCCCAGGCCATCCGCGGCCTGGAAAACGCCCTCAAGCTGGAAGGCCTGCGGGTCGCCGACGTGGAGCTGGTCGACTACCCCTATGGCGGCACCTACAGCGATGAGCCGGTGCACCATGTGCATGGCGCCCAGGTCACCCTCGGCCGCAACCGCCCGCAGCGCAACAACGAGCTGATCGGCCTGCTGCGCGGCGACATCGACGCGATCTTCGTCAAGGGCGCCCACGGCCTGCAGCTGGCCAACGAATTCGGTTTGCGCGTGGTGGTGGATGTCGGTTCGCACCCGGACCCGCTGATCCGCGCCAATATCGGCACGCCACGCACCCTCACCGTCGACCAGCACCTGCTCGACGAACACTTCGACGCGGCCGTGCTGATCCTCGATACCGTGCTGCGCGCCGAGCAGTGGGCCTGGGCCCATCCCGAGGAGACCCGCCGCTTCCTCGCTCGCGAGCTCAACACCAGCGAGTACTGGGTGGCCCGCGCCTATGGCGAGGACGCCCATCTGCGCCTGCAGACCAACCTGGCCGAGCGTTCCATCGGCGCGCTGCAGGACCTCACCGATTTCCTCCAGCGCTGGGACTTCATCCCGCACGGTTTCGACGTGCGCCAATGGATAGCCACCGAGCCGCTGGAACAACTGCTGGAGAAGGTCAATGTCGCCATCTGAAACCACGGGGCGACCCGGCGCCTTCCTGGCCAACTTCATGCTGCTGGCCGCCTTCAGTGGCGCCACCATCGGCATGGCCAAGATTATCACCACCCTGTACGCCATCGAGATCGGTGCCAACGCCCTGCAGCTGGGCATCATCTCGGCCATGGAGTCGCTGGGCATGGTGCTGCTGACCCTGCCGGCCGGCTTCGTCATCGCCCGCTTCGGCGCGCGCCGGGTGTACTTCCTCGCCAGCCTCGGGCCGATGCTGCTGAACCTGGCCATCCCGCTGTTCGGCGGCTGGATCTATCTGGCCGTGGCGCGTCTGCTGATCGGTCTGTGCATCCCCTTCCGCATCGTCGCCATGAACAGCGCGTTTCTGCGCCAGCTCAAGCGCATCGGCAACGACAAGGCCGGCTGGTACCGCGGCTCGCTGACCCTGGGCATGGGCCTGCTCGGCCCGCTGCTGGGCAACTGGCTCAGCGGCAGCACCGGCTTCACCCTCGGTTTCGTGGTGATCGGCCTGTGCTTCGGCCTCATGGCGGTCTACAGCCTGGGCTTCTGGGAAGCCGAACAGGTGGAGCCGAGTAGCCTCGATGTCGGTGCCGAAAGCGGCAGCATGTTCAGCCAGGTACTGGCCATGCTGCAGAACCTGGAAATAGCCGAGAGCTGCCTGATCGAGATGCTCTCTGGCGCCACCGGCGCGCTGTTCGGCACCTTCATCATTCTTCTGGCGATGGACGTTGTCGGGCTCTCGCAGAGCCAGGCGGTCAGCCTGGTGATGGTGCAAGGCCTGGCCGCCGTGCTTGGCCTGTTCGGCCTCGGCTATCTGGTAGAGCGTATCGGCCGCCGCTTCGCCTATGTCGCCGGGCTGAGCGCCGCGGTGCTCGGCCTGCTGCTGCTCGGCCGCGCACATGGCTACGCGTTGCTGGCCATCGGCGGCGTGCTGTTGAGCACCGCAGCCTCGCTGGTGCACCTGGTCAACATGGCCCAGCTCGGTGAGCACGCCGCCGACAAGAGCAAGATTTCCGGCCTGTTCAACCTGGCCGGCATGCTCGGCAGCTTTTCCGGCGCGCTGCTCGGCGGCGTGATCAGCCAGCTGGTCGGCCTGAGCAACCTGTTCCTCGCCTGGATTCCACTGCTGTTGTTGGTGGCCGGCTTCTGCTGGCTGCGCAAGCTACGCCGCGCCCCTGCGGCTGCTGTATTGGAGGGATGACATGCTGAGCGCCTCACTCAACCGCCTGAGCTGGTTCGCCTCACCACTGGCGCTGCTAGTCGCCTGGGCTCTGGTGGCACAGGCCGGCTGGTACCCGACCCAGCTGCTGGTACCACCGCAGCATGTCTACGAGGCCTTCGTCGAGCTGCTGGGCAGCGGCGAGCTGCGCGAGCACCTGCAGAACAGCCTGTCGCGCCTGGCCATAGGCTTTTCCCTCGGCGCGCTCGGCGGTCTGTTGTTCGGCACCGCCATGGCCCTGTCGAAGCAGGTGGAGGCCTACTGCGCCCCACTGTTCCACACCCTGCGGCAGATTCCCTCCATCGCCCTGATCCCGATGTTCATCCTGTTCTTCGGCGTCGAGGAGACCTTCAAGATCCTCATCGTGGTCAAGGCGGCGTTCTTCCCGGTGGCCCTGGCCACCAGCGAGGGTGTGAAGGGCATTCCGCGCAGCTACTTCGATGTGGCCGCGGTGTATCGCCTGCCGCTGTGGAGCCTGCTCAAGGACGTGGCCTTTCCCGCCGCCGCGCCGCCCATAGTCACCGGCCTGCGCATCAGCCTCAGCCGCTCCTGGATGGTCCTGGTCGCCGCCGAATTGCTGGCCGCCGACAGCGGCCTCGGCCAGTTGATCGAACTGAGCCGGCAGATGATGCGCATCGACATCGTGATGGTCGGCGTGGTGGTGACCGGGCTGGTCGGCTTCAGCCTCGATTACGGCTTCCGCCTTCTGGAAAAACACCTGTTCCGCTGGAAACCACGCGCATGAAGATTCTGACCCGAGCTCTCTCATCCTTGCGCGGCCTGCTGCTGCCACTGCTGCTGATCGCCGCCTGGGAATACATGTCGCGCCAGGGCGCCAGCCAGGCCTATGCCTTCGTGCCGCTGAGCAAGATCGGCGCAGGTCTGGACGAGCTGCTGGCCACTGGCGAGCTGTGGCTGAGCGTGGCGGCCAGTCTCGAGCGCACCTGCCTCGGCCTGCTCTATGGCGTGCTCGCCGGCTTCGCCGTGGGCGCGCTGATGGCCCATTCGCGCATTGCCGAACGCCTGCTCGCACCGCTCTACCACACCCTGCGCCAGGTACCGATCCTCGGCCTGATCCCGCTGCTGGCCCTGTGGTTCGGCAGCGGCGAATTCTCCAAGGTGCTGATCGTTTCCCTGGCCGCCTTCTACCCCATGGTGCTGAACAGCTTCGAGGGCTTCAGCCATGTCGAGCAACGCTATCAGGAGGTCGGCCGCATCTACACCCTGACGCCGCTGCAGCAGTTCACCCAGGTACAACTGCCGAGCGCCCTGCCCAGCCTGTCCAACGGTGTGCTGCATGCGCTGGCCTTCGCCTGGGTCAGCTCGGTGGGCTGCGAACTGTTCCTCTCCACCGGCATGGGCCTCGGCAACCTGATGATGAACGCCGAGACCGGCTCACGCATGGAAGTCGTGGTGATCGGCGTGCTGTGCATCGGCCTGCTCGGTTACGCCATGAATCAACTGTTCTCCCGCCTCAGCCGCTACCTGCTGCGCTGGCGCAATCTTCGCGATAGGTAACCCCCCATGACCGCCATTCTCGATCCACAACTGCTCGGCAACGACCTGCGCCAACCCGGCGCCCTGGAGATCCGCGGGCTGAACAAGGCCTACCAGATCGACGGCAAGGCCCTGCCGGTGCTGCACAATATCGAACTGCAGGTGCTGCCCGGCGAGTTCCTCAGCATCGTCGGCGCCAGCGGTTGCGGTAAGTCATCGCTGCTGCGGCTGATCGTCGGCCTGGAGAACGACTACCAGGGCCGGATCCAGCTGGACGGCGAGTCCGTGTCGGGCACCAGCCTGGACCGCGGCATCGTGTTCCAGGACCACCGTCTGTTCCCCTGGAAGACCGTCGAGCAGAACATCGCCCTGGCCCTCAGGAACCAGCGCCTGAGCAAGCAGGAAAAGGCCGAGCGGGTGGCCGAGCACATCGCCCTGGTAGGCCTGAACGGATTCGAGCAGGCCTATCCGCACCAGCTCTCCGGCGGCATGGCCCAGCGTGCCGCCATCGCCCGAGCGCTGATCACCCGGCCCAAGGTGCTGCTGCTCGACGAACCCTTCGGCGCCCTCGACGCACTGACCCGCGTGCACTTGCAACACGAGCTGCAACGCATCTGGGTGCAGCAGCGCAGCACCATGATCATGGTCACCCATGACGTGGAAGAAGCGCTGTACCTGGGCGACCGGGTAATCGTCATGGATGCCCGCCCGGGACGCATCCGCCACGAGGTCAAGGTCGACCTGCCGCATCCACGCGAGCGTAATTCGCCGGAACTGCAAAGGCTGCGTGAGGGAATCCTCGCCGAGCTGACTGGCGACCATTGAGGGCTGGGTGATTCTGGATAGCTAGGCAACGCAAGCATGTCGCCGATAGCACCCCCTCAGCAGCGCGCCGGCCCTCCGTTCGGCTCGGCCTGCTCTCCGAGCCTATGTCGAAGTTCCTCATCTCGGAGCGATTGCAGCGCCAACTGATCCAAAGCCTCAGCCAGATGGAACGCAACAGGCCACTCTGCTTTCATAGTGGGTGACTGGGCTCACTCGAGTTCAGCCTCCTGCCTTGCTGAGCAAACACATGGAACTGCTCTTCGATATCGGCCCCGATCGAGGCCCCCTGGAACACTCCGACCAGCCGCTGGATAGCGAAAGCATCGGCGCCCTGCTGCAGAGCCACGACTGGTCCGAATCGCCCCTGGGACCACCCATCGGCTGGTCATCCAGCCTCAAGACCCTGATGGCCACCGTGCTGCCGGCCAAGGCGCAGATCGTGCTGTTCTGGGGCCCGCAGTTCGTCGCCCTGTACAACGACGCCTACGCGCCCAGCATCGGCGCCAAGCACCCGCGGGCGCTGGGTCGCCCGGCCGTGGAAAACTGGACCGAGCTGTGGGACGACCTCGAACCGCTGCTGCGCGGCGTGCGCGAGACCGGCGAGACCTTCTCGGCCAAGGACCGCCCCTTCTACATCGAACGCCACGGCCAGGGCGAAACCGTCTACTTCGACGTGTCCTACTCGGCGGTGCGCGAGACCGATGGCACGGTCGGCGGCGTGCTGTGTATCGTCACCGAGACCACCGAGCGCGTGCAGTTCGAGCGCCGCCAGGCGTTCCTGCTGTCCCTCGGCCAGGCGTTGCCCGCCAGCCACGAACCGGAGCAGATCGAGGCCAGCGTCCTGCGCCGGCTCGGCGAGGCATTGGGCGCCGCACGCGTGTTCTACGGCGAGGACAATGGCGATGGCGTGAGCTTCGCCGTGCATCAGGATCACGTGCAGGGCGTGCGCTCCGCCGCCGGGGTTCACCGCTACCGGGACTTCGGCACCGGCCTGCTGGCGGCGCTGCGCGCCGGGCAGACCGTGGCCCGCGCCAATATCGCCGGCGAGGCCGGGCTGAGTGTCGGCGAAGCGGCACTGTGCGCCGAGCTCGATCTGGCAGCCGCCCTCTACATACCGGTCATTCGCCTCGGCGCACTGGAGGCGACGCTGGTCATTCACTATCGCCAGCCCCACGTCTTCGCCGAGCACGAGCTGCGCCTGGCTCAGGAGGCCGCCCAGCAGGCCTGGGCCTCGATCAGCCACGCGCGGGCAGAGGCGGCGCTGCGCGCCAGCTCGGCACAACTGTCGGCGATGTTCGATCAGGCCAGCGCCGGCATCGCCGTGTGCGACCGCCACTGGCAATTCACCCGGGTCAACGACCGCTACTGCGAGATCGTCGGCCGGCCGCGCGAGGCCCTGCTCGGGCTGCGCATGCAGGACATCACCCACCCGGACGACCTCACCAGCCGCGAGCCCCAAGGCGATGACGGCGCGCCCTTCGAGGTCATCAGGCGCTACACGCGCCCGGACGGCACGTCGGTCTGGGTGCAGAACCAGATCACTCCGCTGCTGGACGAACAGCACAATGCCAGCGGGGTGCTCTGCGTGTGCATGGACATCAGCGCCCGGGTACGCGCCGAGGCCGAGCTGCGTGAACTAAACGAGGGCCTGGAGGAACGCGTCGCGTCGATGGTCACGCAGCGCGAGACCGCGATTGCGCAGCTGCACGAAGCACGCAAGATGGAGACCATCGGCCAGCTCACCGGCGGCATCGCCCACGACTTCAACAATCTGCTGACACCGATCATGGGCACCCTGGAGCTGATCCGCCGGCGCCTGGACGACGAGCGCTCCCGCGACCTGGTCGACGGCGCGCTGCAGGCCGCGGATCGCGCGCGCATCCTGGTAGGACGCCTGCTGACCTTCGCCCGCCGGCAGACGCTCAAGCCCCAGGCGGTGGAGCTGAAGACCCTGGTCAACGGCATGCGCGAACTGATGGAGCGCTCGATCGGCCCGATGATCGCGGTGACCGTCGAGATTCCGGAGCGGCTGCCGGCGGTGGTGGTCGACCCGCACCAGCTGGAGCTGGCGATTCTCAACCTGGCGGTGAACGCCCGCGATGCCATGAGCGACGGTGGCCGACTGGAAATCAGCGCGACCCTGGACCAGGTCACGGCCGACCAGGTCAGCGGCCTGCCCGCCGGGCGCTACGTCTGCCTCAAGGTGGCCGACAGTGGCAGCGGCATGAACGAGGAAACCCTGCGGCGCTGCGCGGAGCCCTTCTTCTCCACCAAGGGCGTGGGCAAGGGCACCGGTCTCGGCCTGTCGATGGTGCAGGGCCTGGCCGCCCAGTCCGGCGGCGGTCTCGCTATCGCCTCGCAAGCGGGCCTGGGCACCCAGGTGAGCATCTGGCTGCCCATCACCGAAGGGGCGGCGACGGGCGAAGGCAGCGAGCCGACCGACGCGCCACTGGCACCGCGGCCGACCCGGGTACTGCTGGTGGACGACGAGGAGATGGTTCGCCAGACCACCAGCCTGCAACTTCAGGACCTGGGCTACGAGATCATTGAAGCCGCCTCGGCAACGGCGGCCCTGCAGCTGATCGACGCGGGGCTGGCGCCCGACGTGCTGGTCACCGATCACATCATGCCGGACAAGACCGGCGCCCAGCTGGCCCAGGAACTGCGCCTGCGCCTCCCAGACCTGCCGGTGCTGATCATCACCGGCTACTCGAACCTGTCGCCGGCGCAGATGCATGGCTTCGAGGTGCTCGCCAAACCCTTCCGCCGCGCCGAACTGGCCGTTCGGCTCTCGCAACTGGCACACGGCAAGGGGTGAATCGGCCCGGGGCCGGATATTCTTGCCGCCCTGCCGGGCGGCATTGCCTGCTCGCCTGGCCAGATCGGGAACGGGCGCCCCAGGGTTTGGCTCCCCCGCTCCACTCCGCTAAGCTCGCCGGAACCTCATCGTAGTAAGGAAGCCTCCCATGCTCCGCCTCACCACTCTCGCCGCCGGCCTGCTGCTGTCCGCTGGCGCCTATGCCCTGTCCCTTTCCGACCTGAGCCAGAGCGACGCCAGCGGCGGCCTCAAGGATGCGCTGACCCAGGGTGCGCAAGTCGCGGTGAAGCAGCTCGGCAAGCCCGGCGGCTTCAGCAATAACGACGAGGTGCGCATCGAGCTGCCCGGCAAGCTGGGCAAGGCCGCACAGACCATGAAGATGATGGGCATGGGCGAGCAGGTGGAAGAGCTGGAGGCGAGCATGAACAAGGCCGCCGAAGCCGCCGTGCCGCAGGCCCAGGCGATCCTGGTGGACGCGGTGAAGAAGATGACCGTGAGCGATGCCAAGGCCATCCTCGCCGGCGGCGAAGACTCCGCCACCCAGTACCTGAACAAGAGCAGCCGCGAACAGATCCGCGCCAAGTTCCTGCCCATCGTCAAGCAGGCCACCGACAAGGTCGGCGTGGCCCAGCAGTACAACAGCTTCGCCGGCCAGGCCGCGGCCCTCGGCGTGGTCGACGCGAAGAGCGCCAACGTCGAGAACTACGTGACCGAGCAGGCCCTCAACGGCCTGTTCAAGATGATCGCCGAGCAGGAAGCCAGCATCCGCCAAAACCCGGCCGGCGCGGCCACCAGCCTGGCCAAGAAGGTGTTCGGCGCGCTCTGATCTGTTCGCTCAAGGAGGAGCCATGTGGTTTGCCTTTGGCGTCACCACGCTGCTTGCCAGCTGTTTCTGCTTCTTCATCTACAGACGCAGGGACAGCTGGAGAAACGCATCGACCTACCCCGGATATCAGGTCAAGAAAACCTTCAGGAAAAGCCGTCTCACGCGACTACAGATTGCCGTACCGGCTCAGGCCGGGCCCGATCTGGAAATACGCCCGGAACGGTTCTGGGATCGACTTGGCAAACGGACTGGCCTTGCTCAGGAGCTACAGACAGGCAGTGTCGAGTTTGACCGAAGGCTCTACCTGGTCGCAGAAGATCCTCGACTTACGCTACTCCTCCAGCATGAGCCCAAAGCGCTCGCCCTCATCGAGCGGCTGTTTGACGAAACGACGCAATTGGGGCTGCATGCGCGCAAGCTGATCTACCGCAACGACAAGCTGTGGCTCGAACTTGATGTTTCCGGTGAGCAGCCATTGCAACTAGAGGAGCCGATCGCCTCTCAGCTGCAATTAATCTCTCGGTATCTGGCAGGTGCGCTACAGGCAACAGGTGGCTTACAGGACAACTGGCTAAACCGATATCGTTTGGCGGCAGTCGCCCTATTAGCTATTTCCAGTGGGCTGCTGGTCCATGGACTCCTGCATAGCTATCGCATCATCCAGTTTCCCGGCCCCACCATCCTGAATGAGGGCGAGCTGCTATGGGACTCGCTCATCCTCGGTCTGGTGTTGTTGGGAGTGTTAGTCGGCGCCACTCTGGCACTACTCTGGGGCTCGTCCAGAGCCCACTCGGTTCTGCTGGAAGTACTATTAGTAGGCAGCCTGGGGGGAGTCCTGACAGCCTTCGTACTGTTGCGCGATATCAACTCCGAGTTCGATCGTTCGCCCGCTACCGCAATGATGGCTGAGGTGCAGGATATCTACACCAAGAAGGGCCGCCGGCTCGCTCGCCGCTATTACCTCTCGCTAGACCCAATTGGCGCGCAGAGCCCGCCCATCCGGGTCAGGGTTTCGCAAACACTCCAGAGGCGAGTCCAGAAAGGCCAGACAATTACCCTAGTGCTACGAAGCGGCTTTCTTGGCTATCGCTGGGTGGAACGAGTAAACCCCTGAAAAAGCAAAAGCCCGGCAAATGCCGGGCTTTTTTGTGGCCGGGCTTGTGGCCCTGCCGGGTGCCGGCACGAGTCCGGCTTCGGGGAGTAACGCGTCGTACCGGGCGGGTAGCCCCCACTAGGGTGTAAGGCGCGTGGCGCGGGCGAAGATCCGCCATTGCCGGGTCGGGCACCATAAGCACCCGCAGTCAAAACTGTTGAGCAGCATGCCAGGGAAAGCTTTCAGTCGGCTTTCTCTGACGCGACCTGTTCGATCATCCAGCCCGCATGCATCGCTGCGCGCGGGCCTTGATCTCAGCCGATGGTCATCAGGCTGGCGTTGCCGCCGGCCGCCGCGGTGTTCACGCTCAGCGCGTGTTCGATCAGCAGACGCTCCAGCGGGATATCGGTCTCACCCTTGTTCAGGCCATGCACGCTGACTATGGCGCCCTTGCGCTGGGCAGCCTGCTGGCTGACTTCACGCAGCTGGTCGGAATCGCCGTGATGCAGGATGGCATCGAACTCGGCCTCCAGGCTGGTCCAGTCGGCCACCGTGGCGACGCACTTCTGCACTTCCTTGGGCAGCTTGCCGATCAGTTCGCGCTGGGCTTCCAGCAGCAGCGCGTGGCTACCGACCGCCAGGGTCGCGGCCAGCTGGGCCAGCAGGTCGCCGCGATCGTCGGCCAGGCACAGCACGCGCTCGCGTGGCAGCAGGGTGTAGGTGTTGCGCTCGCCGGTCGGGCCGTTCAGCACATGGCTGGTGTAGCTCTGCGACAGCTCGCCGTACTGCTCGAACAGCGCGGCCACGGCCGGCTCTTCCTTGGCCGCCCAGGTGGCAAAGGCGGCACGCGCCTTGGCCAGCTCGGCCGGCGCGCCGATGGCGTGCACGTTGTCGCCCTTGAGCTGCTGAGCCACGGCGTCCTGCGGGCGGGTCGACAGCAGGCGGTACAGGTACAGCGGGCCGCCGGCCTTGGGACCGGTGCCGGACAGGCCTTCGCCACCGAACGGCTGCACGCCGACCACGGCGCCGACGATGTTGCGGTTGACGTAGAGGTTGCCAACCTTAGCGCTGTCCACCACTTGGGCGATGGTCTCGTCGATGCGGGTATGCACGCCGAGGGTCAGGCCGTAGCCGCTGTCGTTGATCTGCTGCAGCAGGTTGCCCAGCTCGGCGCGCGGGTAGCGCACCAGGTGCAGCACCGGGCCGAATATCTCGCGCTTCATCTCGTCGAAGCTGTCCAGCTCGATCAGGGTCGGCAGCACGAAGGTGCCGCGCTTGATCTCGTCGCCATCGGCGCGGGCCGCCTGGAACACCTTGCGGCCCTTTTCGCGCATGGCGGCGATGTGCGCCTCGATGCCGGCCTTGGCCTCGGCGTCGATCACCGGGCCGATGTCGGTATGCAAGCGCTCCGGCGAACCGATGCGGTACTCGGCCATGGCGCCCTTGAGCATCTCGATCACGCGGTCGGCCACGTCGTCCTGCACGCACAGCACGCGCAGGGCCGAGCAGCGCTGGCCGGCGCTGTCGAAGGCAGAGCTGACCACGTCGATCACCACCTGCTCGGCCAGGGCCGAGGAGTCGACGATCATGGCGTTGAGGCCGCCGGTCTCGGCGATCAGCGGCACGGTGCGGCCCTGGGCGTCCAGGCGGCCGGCGATGTTGCGCTGGAGGATGCCGGCCACTTCGGTGGAGCCGGTGAACATCACGCCACGCACGCGCTCGTCACCCACCAGGCGCGCACCGACGGTCTCGCCACGGCCCGGCAGCAGCTGCACGGCGCCAGGCGGTACGCCGGCCTCCAGCAGGATGCGCACGGCTTGCGCGGCGATCAGCGGGGTCTGCTCGGCCGGCTTGGCCAGCACGGTGTTGCCGGCGGCCAGTGCGGCGGCCACCTGGCCGCTGAAGATCGCCAGCGGGAAGTTCCACGGGCTGATGCACACCACCGGGCCCAGCGGGCGGTGGCTGTCGTTGCCGAAGGCGCGGGCCTGGGCGGCGTAGTAGCGGAGGAAGTCCACTGCTTCGCGCACTTCGGCGATGGCGTTGGCGAAGGTCTTGCCGGACTCGCGCACCAGCAAGCCCATCAGCTGCTGGATCTCGCTCTCCATCTGGTCGGCGGCGCGCTCCAGCACGGCGGCGCGCTCGGCGGCCTGGGTCGATTGCCAGATCTGGCCGCTGGCCTGGGCGCAGAGGATCGCGCTCTTCACATCGGCCTCACTGGCCTCGTGCACATGGCCGACCAGGTCGCGGTGATCGGCCGGATTACGCACCGGCTCGGCCGGGCCCGGGTTCGGCGTGTCGCCGCCGAGCATCGGCGCGGCGACGTAGCTGGTGTTGGTCGACGACAGCAGCGCCGAGCTCAGCGAGCCCAGGCGGTGTTCATTGGCCAGGTCGATGCCTTCGGAGTTCAGGCGTGCCTCGCCGTACAGGTCACGCGGCAGCGGAATGCGCGGGTGCGGCAGGCCGAGGGTGCCTTCCTGGGCGGCCATGCGCTCGACCTGCTCAACCGGGTCCAGCACCAGCTCTTTCAGCGAGATGCTGTGGTCGGCGATGCGGTTGACGAAGCTGGTGTTTGCGCCGTTTTCCAGCAGGCGGCGGACCAGGTAGGCCAACAGCGTCTCATGGCTGCCGACCGGGGCGTAGATACGGCACGGACGGTTGTATTTGCCGTCCTTGATCGAACCCACCACCTGCTCGTACAGCGGCTCACCCATGCCGTGCAGGCACTGAAACTCGTACTGGCCCGGGTAGTAGTTCTGCCCGGCGATCTGGTAGATGGCCGACAGCGAGTGGGCGTTATGGGTGGCAAACTGCGGGTAGATGGCTTCCGGCACGGCCAGCAGCTTGCGCGCGCAAGCGATGTAGGAAATGTCGGTGTACGGCTTGCGGGTGTACACCGGGTAGCCTTCCAGGCCCTCGACCTGGGCGCGCTTGATCTCGCTGTCCCAGTAGGCGCCTTTCACCAGGCGGATCATCAGGCGGTGGCGGCTGCGCTTGGCCAGGTCGATGACGTAGTCGATCACGTAAGGGCAGCGCTTCTGGTAGGCCTGGATGACGAAGCCGATGCCGTTCCAGCCCGCCAGCTCGGGGGCGAAGCACAGGCGCTCGAGCAGATCGAGGGAGATCTCCAGACGGTCGGCTTCCTCGGCGTCGATGTTGAGGCCGATGTCGTACTGCTTGGCCAGCTTGGTCAGGCCCAGCAGGATCGGGTACAGCTCGTCCATCACGCGGTCGTACTGGGCGCGGCTGTAGCGCGGGTGCAGGGCGGACAGCTTGATCGAGATGCCCGGACCTTCGTAGATGCCGCGGCCGTGGGAGGCCTTGCCGATGGCGTGGATGGCCTGCTCGTATGAAGCCAGGTAGCGCTTGGCGTCTTCCTCGGTCAGCGCGGCTTCGCCGAGCATGTCGTAGGAATAGCGGAAGCCCTTGCTCTCCATGTTGGAGGCGTTGGCCAGGGCCTCGCCGATGGTCTCGCCGGTGACGAACTGCTCGCCCATCAGGCGCATGGCCATGTCCACGCCCTTGCGGATCACCGGTTCGCCGCTCTTGCCGATCAGGCGGTTGAGCGAGGACGACAGGCCGGCCTCGTTATGGGTGGCGACCAGCTTGCCGGTGATCAGCAGGCCCCAGGAGGCGGCATTGACGAACATCGACGGGCTCTGGCCCAGGTGCTGGCTCCAGTTACCGTTGGCGATCTTGTCGCGGATCAGGGCGTCGCGGGTGGCCTTGTCCGGGATGCGCAGCAGCGCCTCGGCCAGGCACATCAGCGCCACGCCTTCCTGGGACGACAGCGAGAACTCCTGCAGCAGGCCCTGCACCAGGCCCTGGCGGCCGCCGGCATTCTTCTGGTTGCGCAGCTTCTCGGCGATGCCGAGGGCCATCTTCTGGGTGGCCTCGGCCTGCTCTTTCGGCAGACGGGCCTGCTCCAGCAGCATCGGCAGCGCCTCGGTCTCCGGACGACGGTAGGCGCCGGTGATGGCGGCACGCAGCACGGACTGCGGCAGGATGCTCTCGGCGAAATCGAGGAACACCTGCAGGCCCTGCTCGCTCAGCGCGTCGACCGACTCCTCACCCGCCGCGGCGGCCAGGCCGGAATGCTCGGCCGGGGTCAGGCCACCCTCGACCTGCTCCAGGTAATTGAAGATCGCCTGCTTGATCAGCCAGTGCGGCGTGCGGTCGAGCTGCTGGGCGGCTTGCTTGAGGCGTTCGCGGGTGGCGTCGTCGAGTTTCACGCCGAGGGTAGTGGTGGCCATCGGTAATCCTGTCTGAGTGGTGCGCGGTGGGCGCGCGTGGCCGAAGAGTAAACCTCCCGACAACAATGGTGCAACTAAGTGCAACCCATATCTCCGACGAGAGGCACAACTCAGTGCAACCAGGAACAAGGCACTGACTACAGACAACCTTAGACGCGCCAAACCAGACTGCCGCGCAAACCGATGACCGAACGCCCAAGAAAAAGCCCGGCAGTTGCCGGGCTTTTTCGCTGCGCAGCGCTTAGCGCTCGACTTCCTTGACCCTGAACCAGGCCGCGTAGAGCGCCGGCAGGAACAGCAGGGTGAGCGCGGTGGCGACGATCAGGCCACCCATGATGGCCACCGCCATCGGCCCGAAGAACACGCTGCGCGACATCGGGATCATCGCCAGCACCGCGGCCAGGGCGGTCAGCACGATGGGGCGGAAGCGCCGCACCGTGGCCTCGATGATGGCGTGCCAGCGGTCCAGACCGGCGGCGATGTCCTGCTCGATCTGGTCCACCAGGATCACCGAGTTGCGCATGATCATGCCGGACAGGGCGATGGTGCCGAGCATGGCGACGAAGCCGAACGGCTGCTGGAACACCAGCAGGAACAGGGTCACGCCGATCAGCCCCAGCGGCGCGGTGAGGAACACCATGGCCGCGCGCGACATGCTCTTGAGCTGCAGCATGAGGAGGGTCAGTACCACCAGGATGAACAGCGGGATGCCGGCGTTGACCGACTTCTGCCCACGGGTCGAATCCTCCACGGTGCCACCCACTTCCAGCAGGTAGCCACTGGGTAGCTCGGCACGGATCGGCTCCAGGGTCGGCAGAATCTGCTTGGTCAGGCTGGCCGGCTGCTCGCTGCCATAGATGTCGCCGAGGATGGTCACGGTCGGCAGGCGGTCGCGATGCCAGATCACGCCCTCCTCGAAGCCGTATTCCAGGGTGGCGATCTGCGACAGGGCCACGCTCTGGCCACTGCTGGTCGGCACCGCCAGGCTCGGCAGCAGCTCCAGGGCCTGGCGTTCACGCACAGTGCCACGCAGGAGGATCTCGATCAGCTCGTTGTCCTCGCGGAACAGGCTGACGCTGGAGCCGGTCAGCGAACTCTGCAGGAACTGCGACAGGTCGGCGCTGCTCACGCCCAGGGCACGGGCACGCTCCTGGTCGATGTTGAGGTAGACGACCTTGCTCGGCTCCTCCCAGTTCAGGTGCACGTTGGACACGTGCGGGTTCTCGCGCACCTTGGCCGCGACTTGGCGGGCGATGGCGCGCACCTCGTCGATGTGCTCGCCACTGACCCGCAGCTGGATCGGGAAGCCCACGGGCGGGCCGTTTTCCAGGCGCGAGACGCGGGTACGGGCGAACGGGAAGTCCTCGTTCATCACCTCGATCAGCCAGGTGCGCAGCTGCTCGCGGTCCTCGATGCTCTTGGCCAGGATGACGAACTGGGCGAAGCGGGTCGCGGCCAGCTGCTGATCCAGCGGCAGGTAGAAGCGCGGCGAGCCGTTGCCGACGTAGGCTACATAGTTGTCGATGCCCGGATGGTCCTTGAGCTTGGCTTCCAGGCGCTTGACCTGTTCCTCGGTGGCCTTCAGCGACGAGCCCTCGGTGAGCTTGATGTCGACCATCAGCTCCAGGCGCCCGGAGGCCGGGAAGAACTGCTGCGGCACGAAGCGGAACAGCACGATGGAGGCGACGAACAGGCCGAGGGTGACCAGGATCACCGTCTTGCGCCGGCGCACGCACCACTCCACCACTTCGCGCACGGTCTGGTAGAAGGTGGTCGAGTAGGGATCATGCCCCTCCGGGTTGCCGCCATGCTTCTTCGCATGCAGCTTGGCCAGGTCCGGCAGCAGGCGGTCGCCCAGGTACGGCACGAACACCACGGCGGCGACCCAGGACACCAGCAGGGCGATGCACACCACCTGGAAGATCGAGCGGGTGTATTCGCCGGTACCGGACTGCGCGGTGGCGATCGGCAGGAAGCCGGCGGCGGTGATCAGGGTGCCGGTGAGCATGGGGAAGGCCGTGCTGGTCCAGGCGAAGCTGGCCGCGCGGAAGCGGTCGTAGCCCTGCTCCATCTTGATCGCCATCATCTCCACCGCAATGATCGCGTCGTCCACCAGCAGGCCCAGCGCCAGCACCAGCGCGCCGAGGGAAATCTTGTGCAGGCCGATGCCGAAGTAGTGCATCAGGGCGAAGGTCATCGCCAGCACCAGCGGAATCGACAGTGCCACCACCAGACCGGTGCGCAGACCGAGGGAGAAGAAGCTGACCAGCAGCACGATGATCAGCGCCTCGACCAGGACCTGGACGAACTCGCCCACACCGGTCTTCACCGCCGCCGGCTGGTCGGACACCTTGTGCAGCTCCATGCCCAGCGGCAGGGTCTGCTGCAGGCGGGCGAACTCTTGCTCCAGGGCCTCGCCCAGCACCAGGATGTCGCCGCCGGCCTTCATCGACACGGCGATACCGATGGCGTCCTGGCTCATGAAGCGCATACGCGGCGCCTGCGGATCGTTGAAGCCGCGATGCACCTCAGCCACGTCGCCGAGACGGAAGGTGCGGTCGCCGACGCGGATGGGGAAATCACGAATCTCGTCGACCGAGGTGAAGCGCCCGGACACGCGCATCTGCACGCGGTCGGTCGGCGTCTCGAAGAAGCCCGAGTAGGCCACCGCGTTCTGCTCGTCCAGCGCCTGCTGCACGGCCGCCAGCGGCAGGCCAAGGGTGGCCAGCTTGACGTTGGACAGCTCGATCCAGATCTTCTCGTCCTGCAGGCCGAGCAGCTCGACCTTGCCCACGTCCTTGACCCGCTGCAGCTGCAGTTGCAGGCGGTCGGCGTAGTCCTTCATCACCGCGTAGTCGAAACCTTCGCCGGTGAGCGCGTAGATATTGCCGAAGGTGGTACCGAACTCGTCGTTGAAGAACGGCCCGCGGATGCCCGGCGGCAGGGTGTGGCGAATGTCGCCGACCTTCTTGCGGATCTGGTACCAGAGCTCGGGAATGTTCTTCGAGACGATGTCGTCGCGGGCCATGAAGGTGACCACCGACTCGCCCGGACGCGAGTAGGAATTGACGAACTGGTAGTCGCCGGTCTCCATCACCTTCTTCTCGATGCGCTCGGTGATCTGCCGCGAGACCTCCTCGGCCGTGGCGCCCGGCCAGTCGGTACGGATGACCATGGCCTTGAAGGTGAAGGGCGGGTCTTCGCTCTGGCCCAGCTTGGTGTACGACAGCGCGCCGATCACCGCCAGCACCAGCATCAGGTAACGTACGACGCTGCGGTTGCGCAGCGCCCACTCGGACAGGTTGAAGGACATGGCTTACTCCTTGTGCGCCAGTGCAACTAGGCGGTTGTCGCGATCCACCGGGCGCACCTTCTGCCCATCGAGCAGCACGTGCACGCCGGCGGCGACAACCCAGTCGCCCTCCTTCAGGCCTTCCAGGATCGACACGCGCTCCTGGCCGTAGGCGCCGACGCGCACCGGAGTGCGCACGGCCTTGGATTCCTTGGGATCGATGACCCAGACGAAGGGCTTGCCCTTCTCCGCACTGAGCGCGGACAGCGGCACCGACAGCGGCACCTCGCCATCAGCGGTGATCGACACGCGGGCGCTCTGTCCTACCTCGGCCTTGACCTTGGGATCGCTGAAGGTGACGCGGGCGGCGAAGGTGCGCGACTGGGCGTCGGCGGCCGGCGACAGCTCGCGGATGCGACCGGGGAATTGCTTGTCCGGCTGCGACCACAGTTCAATGCTGACTTCCTGGCCGATACGGAAGCGCTCCAGGGCGTGCTCCGGCACGCTGATCAGCACTTCACGCTCGCCATCGACGGCCAGGGTGAACACGGTCTGGCCGGCGGCCACCACCTGGCCCACTTCGGCCAGGCGACGCGCCACCAGGCCATCCTGGGAGGCACGCAGCACCGAATAGCCGGCCTGGTTGCTGGCCACGTCGAACTCGGCCTTGATCTGTTTCACCCGCGCCTCGCCGGCGCGGTACTGGTTCTCGACCGTGTCGTACTGCGACTGGCTGATCAGCTGGCGGGCCAGCAGGGTCTTGTAGCGGTCGCGCTCGGAGCGCACCAGCTTGAGGTTGGCCTCGGCGGCATTGACCTGGGCCCGGGCCGCCTCTAGCTGCAGCTTGACGTCCTGGGCGTCCAGCTCGGCCAGCGGCTGGTCCTTGCGTACCCGGTCACCGGCGTCCACCAGGCGCTTGGTGATCTTGCCGCCGATGCGGAACGCCAGTTCCGGCTCGAAGCGCGCACGCACTTCGCCGGGGTAGGTATCCACCGCATCCGCCGCCGGCAGCGGGTGCACCACCATGGCCGGGCGCGCCGGGGCCTCGACGGTTTCACCGTTGCCACAGGCAACCAGCAGGGAGATCAGCGACAGAGGCACAGCGAGCGACAGAGCATGACGGAGCATGATGGACGACCTTTCGCAAAAGATGCTTGGAATACTTATACTGCCCGGTATAGTAAAAATAGCGAACTCGCCAGTCCAGTATTAAAAGAGCCAAATGTCCGACAAATCTTTTCAGTCCACCAGCGGCCCCGGACGGCCCAAGGATCCCGCCAAGCGCCTGGCCATTCTGGAAGCCGCCAAGCGCCTGTTCATGCACAACGGCTACGACGGCAGCAGCATGGACGCGATCGCGGCTGAGGCCGGGGTGTCCAAGCTCACGGTGTACAGCCACTTCACCGACAAGGAGACGCTGTTTGCCTGCGCGGTGGAATCCAAATGCGCGGAGCAGCTGCCGCCGCTGTTCTTCGAGCTGCGCCCGGACAGCAGCATCGAGCAGGCCCTGCTGGCCATCGGCCATGGCTTCAACGCGCTGATCAACAGCGAGGAGTCCCTGGCCATGCATCGCCTGATGGTGGCCCAGGGCGCGCAGAATCCGCAGCTGTCGCAGCTGTTCTTCAGCGCCGGCCCGCAGCGGGTGATCGATGCCATGCAGCATCTGCTGGAGCAGGCCAATAGCCGCGGCCAGCTGCGGATCGACAATCCGCAGCACGCCGCCGAGCACTTCTTCTGCCTGATCAAGGGTGGCTGCCACTTCCGTTTGCTGATGGGCGTCGCCCAGCCGCTCGGCGCCCAGGAGGCCGAGGAGCACGTGCAGGAAGTGGTAAAACTGTTCGTGCGCGCCTATCGGCCTTAAGGCTTGAGCGCCTTCTTCGGATAGATATCGTAGCGACTGGACTTGCCCTCCAGCGCATAGCTCGGCTTGGCGCCCTCGATGATCGGCGCCTTGCGCGGGCGCTTGACCACCACCCGGTGGCTGGCCAGGGCCAAGGCCGCCTCGAGCAGTGCCGGGGCGTCCAGATCGTCGCCCACCAGCGGGCGGAACAGGCGCATCTCCTTCTTCACCAGTGCGCTCTTGTCACGGTGCGGGAACATCGGATCCAGATAGATCACCTGGGGCGGCTCGCCCTGCCAATCACGCATCAGCTCGATGGCATTGCCTTGTAGCAGGCGCATCTGCGCGGCGATGGGCGCCACCTCGGCGTCGCGGGCGGCGCGCGCCAGGCCGTCCTCGAGCAAGGCGGCGATGATCGGCTGACGCTCGCTCATGGTCACCGCACAGCCCAGGCTGGCCAGCACGAAGGCATCGCGCCCCAGCCCCGCCGTGGCATCCAGCACGCTCGGACGCACGCCCGGCTGTACACCGACCGCCTTCGCGATCATCTGCCCGCTGCCGCCGCCATACAGGCGACGATGGGCCACGGCGCCCTCGACGAAGTCCACCCGCACCGGCCCCGGCGCCTGCGGCCCCAGCTCGGCCAGTTGCAGGCCCTCCTCGCCCAGCTGCAGGGCGAACTCGGCCTCGCCCTGCAACGGAAGCCCCAGGCGCTCGGCCCAGCGACCGGCGGACTCGGCAAACACGGGCAACTGGGCCTCGACTCGAATTCTGGTTATAGGCCGCTCGTCGCTCATCGGGAAATATGCTCAAAAAACGTTCAACAGGGACGGCGCGCGGCCGATAGAACAGTAACGCCCTATTCTGCCAGAGGCGGCCAGCGGCGGCCGCAACGAGTTCCCGATGTTCGACGCCCTCTCCGCACCTCGCTCCTCCGCGCTGGACAAGCAGCTGGACGCCGGCCTGCGTAACTCCCTCGACTACCAGATCCTGCGCCGTACCCTGATGCCCAAGGGCGAGCAGCCGGCTCCCGAGGCAGCGGCCGAGATCGAAGAGGCCAGCCAGCCAGACGCCGCCGGCGCTCCACCGGTAGACGCCATGGCCCAGGCCGCCAGTTTCCAGCAGGTATTGCAGCAGCGCGAACTGCAGCTGAACGTGACCGCCAACCCGCAGCCGCAGAAGACCGACCCTCTGGTGTTGGACTTGGCCAGCAATGGCTTCACCACCCGAGGGCTGGACGACGCCGTACGTTTCGACCTGAATGCCGATGGCCGCAACGACCGGATCAGCGCCCCCAGCGGCGACGACGCCCTGCTGGCGCTGGACCGCAACGGCAATGGCCGCATCGACGATGGCCGCGAGCTGTTCGGCGACCAGAACGGCGCGGCCAATGGTTTCGCCGAGCTCGCCAAGCACGACGACAATCGCGATGGTCGCATCGATGCCCAGGACGCGGTGTTCGATCGTCTGCGCCTCCTGCGCTTCGATGCCGCCGGCAAGCAGCAGACCCAGAGTCTGGCCCAGGCCGGCGTGACCGCCATCGAGCTGCGGGCCCATGACGTCAGGCAGGCGCTCGGCGCCTACGATGAGATCGCCCAGCTCGGCCAGTTCGAATTCGCCGACGGCCGCCGCGGCCAGGCCGCCGACCTGCTGCTGGCGCGCCGCTAGCCATTAGGCAGGCGCTAGCGACACAGGCGGAACAGCCCCATATCCAGGTGGAAGTGGTCGCGGTGGGCGGCGTTGTACTCCGGCCCCAGGGTGACGTTGAAACTGGAACACGCCGCATCGCGCACCTGGCGCAGAAACAGCGCCTCCTGCCCTGCCCCATCCCAATGCCTGGCCACGCTGATGCGCCGCCCGTCCTTCAGACGAAAGCCGGCGATATCCAAGGCGTTGGCGCTGGCGTGCTGGCTGCGCCGCTGACTGCTGCCGATGTTGCGGCAGGCGAAGCTGCCCAGATGCTCGACCCGCGCCACCGGCTGGCCGAACGCCTGGCGCGCGGCCGGCTGCAGGCCGTGCTCCTCGAACAGGGCGTAGGCCACGGCGAGCTTGCAGCTGGCGAGGAACGCCGAGCTGAACTGCACACCGGCGCGCTGCACCCGCACCGCGTTCTCCACGGCGCAACCGGCGGCGGGCTGGCTGTCCGCCACCGCCGTGTAGCGCAGCACGCTGCTGTCCAGCGCCAGCCGGCACAGCTCGGGGTCGCGCTGCAGGCGCATCAGCTTGTAGCCGGTCAGCAGGTTGGGCGGCTGGCGTACATCTAGCGGCGTCCAGGGATTCCACTCCGGCGGCACGGGCAACCAGCCCCGATAGACCGCCAGCGGCGTGCCGAGCAGCATCAGCAGCACCAGCCACCAGAATGCACGGCGCATGCCGTCAGCCGAACAGGTCGTTGATCTCGTCGAACGGCATGGCCTCGCCCATCGCCGCCAGGCTGCCACGGGCCAGCTCGCCGGCGGCGAAGAAGAATTCGCCGTAGGCGACCCGCGCCAGGTTGGAGCCGACGCTGACCCGCTTCACCCCCAGCTCGATCAGCTCGGCCAGGGACAGGCGCAGGCTGGGGGAGCCGACCAGCACGTTGACCGGCCGCGGCGCCACAGCCTCGACCACCGCCTTGATCTCTTCGCGGCTGCGCAGCCCAGGTGCGTAGAGCACATCGGCACCGGCCTCGGCATAGGCCACCAGGCGGCGAATGGTGTCGTCCAGATCGGCGCGGCCGTGCAGGAAATTCTCCGCCCGCGCGGCCAGGGTGAATGGGAAGTCCAGCGCACGCGCCGCTTCCACCGCAGCGCGAATGCGCTCCACGGCCAGGTCGTGCGGGTAGATCGGCATATCGGCACGGCCCGTGGCGTCTTCTATGGAGCCGCCGACCAGGCCGACCCCGGCAGCCAGGCGAATGGTCGCCGCGCAGTCCTCTGGGGCATCGCCGTAGCCATTCTCCAGGTCGGCGGCCACCGGCAGCGGCGTCGCCTCGACTATCGCGCGGGCATTGGCCAGGCATTCGTCGCGGCTCACCGCGCCTTCGGCGTCGCGCCGCCCCAGGGAGAAGGCCAGGCCAGCGCTGGTGGTGGCCAGGGCCTGGAAGCCGAGCTGGGCGAGCATCTTCGCCGAACCGGCGTCCCACGGATTGGGCAGAACCAGCAGGCCCTCGTCCTGGTGCAGGGCCCGGAAGGTTTCGCCACGCTCTCGCTGGGTACTCATGGTGCTGCTCCTTGCGCTGAGTGAAGTGACAACCCTAGCCGCCCGCATGACGGACGAAAAGGCGCGCCCCTGTCAGAGCAGACCGAGCTGTTCCACCTCGGGTTCCACCTGCGCCAGCGCCGGCAGGCCGGGCAGGCGCTCGCTAAGGGCGGCGTGGAAGCGCAGGGCCTGGGCCGCCGCCAGGTGGTTGTCCGGGGTATGCAGGAACACGTGGGGCATCAGGCCCTGCTCGATCCAGGCGGCGACCTTGTCCAGCCAGGGTTCGAGGAAGGCCTGGTTGGCATCCAGGTCCGGTCCGCCGATGAAGCGCAGCTGAGGGCTGGCGCTGAAGGCCGTCGGCCGTGGCGGCAGGCGCGGCTTCTTCGACTGGGCATGCAGCACCGCGGCGTCGCGCGAGGTGCAGGCGAACAGCGCCCGCGAGTCCAGGCAGATACGCTCCACCCCGCGCTCCTGCAGGCTGCGATTGAGCAGGCGCTCGTTCTCCTCCCTGGCGAAGAACGCCGGATGGCGCAGCTCCACGGCAATGGCGCGATCGGAAAACTCGTCGAGCCAGGCCAGCAGCTCGCCCAGGCGCGACGGGCCGAAACTGGCCGGCAGCTGCAACCACAGGGGCGCGACCCGCTCGCCGAGTGGCGCCAGCAGCTGCAGGAAGTCGGTGGTGGCGGCGTAGTGGTCGCGCAGATCGCCGTTATGGCTGATATCGCGCGGCAGCTTGGCGCAGAAGCGGAAGTGCGCCGGCATCTGCTCGGCCCAGCGCTGCACGGTCTGCGGCGCGGGCCGGGCATAGAAGGTGGTATTGCCCTCCACCGCATTGAAGGTGGCGGCGTAGTGGCTCAGGGTATCGGCGGGACGCAGGTCGGCGGGATAGAAGCTGCCGCGCCAGGCCGGCTCGTTCCACGACGGGCAGCCGAGGAAGTAAGGCAGCATCAGGCGTAGAGGTCGAGGCCGAGAACTTCGCTGGCGTCGCGGTCGTCGGTGTAGCTGGCGGTGTTGCCGTAGGCGGCCAGGGCCTGGTTGGCCTTGGCGCTGAAGCCGCGCTGCTGCTGAGTGAGGTTGTCCTGGTAGCGCGCCGGCAGGCTGTCGCTGCTGGCGTTGCCGGCCTGCACCTTGCGCGGCTGGGCGAGCTGCTCATAACCCTGGGTGGCGGACGGCGAAGCGGGTTGTTCGCGGCGTTGCTCGACCTCGCGCCGTGCCTCGCGGAAAGGCGTGACCGCGCTGCCCGGGCGAGAGCTGCGATCCAGCGGATAAGAGGAAGAGAAGCCGTCGAGACGCATCGGTTACTGCTCGGAATACGTGGGTGGCAATTTAGCGGCGCCAGATAAAAATGGCAATTTGCTCAGGCCGGCAGCGGACGGAAGGCGCCCCAGCGAAGCGGCAGGCCGAGAATCTGTTTCGGATATTTTGAGCAAAGCCAGGCAGGGCGAAATTGGGTGAGGACGCGGAGTTTACGAGGTGTAAATGAGCAGTCCGAGACGGCGCGTCCCGACCCAATTTCAACGCAGCATGGCCGACGATCAAGAGATCCGAGACAGGTTCTCAGGGTTTGGGGGCCTTGGGCGTGGCCACGTTGTCCCGCAGATACACCGGCTGCGCTTCGTCGGCGGGCAGCGCCTCGCCGCGCTGCCAGGCGAAGGTGGCCAGGCTCAGCAGGTCCTGGGCATGCGGCAGCATGGCGTTGTCGCTGCCACTCGGGGTCAGGGCGATACGCGCGCCATAGGTGCCCCAGCCGGTGCCGGCGGCGAACCAGTCGCCACTGGCGCCACGCGGCAGCTCGGCACGCTCCGGCGCCAGCACCGCCTCGATACCTTGCAGGCGCATCTCGCCCTGCTCGGCGGCGTAGCAACCCCAGTACACCTCGTCCATGCGCGCATCGATGGCCGCGGCCACCTGCTGCGCGCCATGCTCGCGCAGCGCACGCTGGGCCAGTACCGCCAGGTTGGAAACCGGCAGCACCGGCTTGTCCAGGGCGAATGCCAGGCCCTGGACTACGCCGATGGCGATGCGCACGCCGGTGAAGGCACCCGGACCGCGGCCGAAGGCAATGGCATCCACCGCGGCCAGGGCCACCCCGGCCTCGCCGAGCAGGTCGTGGATCATCGGCAGCAGGCGCTGGGCGTGCAGGCGTGGCGCCACTTCGTAGTGGCTGAGCACCTTGCCGTCGTGCAGCAGGGCGACGGAGCAGGCTTCGGTGGCGGTATCCAGGGCCAGCAGGGTGGTCATCGGCATATCCCGGTGGGGCAGAAAAAGGCGGGCAGTATAAACGCCAACGGCCCGCGATGCGGGCCGTTGGACAGAACGCACAGCCAATCAGCTGAGGGCGGCGAACACCTTGGCGGTGATCTCGTCCACCGAGCCGACGCCGGCGATGGCGCTGTACTTCGGGGTGCCTTCGGCGGCGGCCAGCTTCTGGTAGAAGTCCACCAGCGGCTTGGTCTGCGAGTGGTAGACGGACAGGCGGTGACGCACGGTTTCCTCGGTGTCGTCCTTGCGCTGGACCAGCTCGTCGCCGGTCTCGTCGTCCTTACCTTCCACCTTCGGCGGATTGTAGACCAGGTGGTAGACGCGGCCACTGGCCTCGTGCACACGGCGACCGGCGATGCGCTGGACGATCTCTTCGTCGTCGACGGCGATCTCGACCACGTTGTCGATGGTCACGCCGGCTTCCTTCAGGGCTTCGGCCTGGGGAATGGTGCGTGGGAAGCCGTCGAACAGGAAGCCCTTGGCGCAATCCGGCTGGGCGATGCGCTCCTTGACCAGGTTGATGATCAGGTCATCGGAGACCAGACCGCCGCTTTCCATGATGCTCTTGGCCTTCAGGCCCAGCTCGGTGCCGGCCTTGACCGCGGCACGCAGCATGTCGCCAGTGGAAATCTGCGGAATACCGAACTTCTTGGTGATGAAACCAGCCTGGGTACCTTTGCCGGCACCGGGCGCCCCCAGCAGAATCACGCGCATCGAAGTGCTCCTCAAAATAAAGACAGAAAGTCGTCGGATTCGCCTCGTGGGGCCAATCTCAATATTTGGGTTTCGGCGTCACTGAGCGGCCAAAAGGAGGGCCACAATACACAGCGCTTCGGTGCGGCACAAGCCACCGAAAGTCGGAGGCGGCGGGGCTTCAGCCGGTGTTGCGCAACCCTGCTGCGATGCCCGCGACACTCACCAGTAAAGCCTGTTCCAGAGGGCTGTCCACCGGGTTCTCGCGCAGCCTGCAACGGGCCAGCAGCTCGGCCTGGAGCAGGTGTAGCGGGTCCAGATAGATGTTGCGCACGGTGATCGCCTCGCGGGTCTCCGGACTGTGGGTGAGCAGCTCCGACTGATGGGTCAGACCCAGCACCATGGAGCGACACTGCGACAATAGGTCGCGCAACTGCGCACCCAGTGGTCGCAGCTCGGAACTGACCAGCCGCTCGTCATACAGCGCGGCAATCGCCAGGTCGGCCTTGGCCAGCACCATCTCCAGCATGTCGATGCGCGTGCGGAAGAACGGCCAGTGCTCGCGCATGTCCTCCAGCAGGCCCTTGCCACCGCCCTGGATGGCCTTGTCCAAGGCCTGTTCCCAGCCCAGCCAGGCCGGCAGCATCAGGCGGGTCTGGGTCCAGGCGAAGATCCACGGGATGGCGCGCAGGCTCTCCACCCCACCGGCGCGGCGCTTGGCCGGGCGACTGCCCAGCGGCAGGCGACCGAGCTCCTGCTCCGGCGTGGCCTGGCGGAAGTACTCGACGAACTGCGGGTGCTCGCGCACCACCGCACGGTAGGCGGCCACACCATCGGCGGCCAGGCGGTCCATGGCCGCGCGCCAGGCCGGCTCCGGTGCGGGCGGTGGCTGCAGGGTCGCCTCCAGCACGGCGGCCAGGTACAGGTTGAGGTTCTGCTCGGCCAGCTGCGGCAGGCCGAACTTGAAGCGGATCATCTCGCCCTGCTCGGTGGTGCGGAAACGCCCGTTCACCGAGCCCGGCGGCTGCGACAGGATCGCCGCATGGGCCGGACCGCCGCCACGACCGACCGTGCCGCCGCGGCCATGGAACAGCAGCAGCTCGACCTCGTGCTTGCGACAGACGCTGACCAGGGTCTCCTGAGCGCGGTACTGGGCCCAGGCGGCGGCCGTGGTCCCGGCATCCTTGGCCGAGTCGGAATAGCCGATCATCACTTCCTGCGGACCGTGCAGGCGCGCGCGGTAGCCGTGCAGGCCGAGCAGGCGGTCGATGGCCGGGCCGGCGTTGTCCAGGTCGGCCAGGGTCTCGAACAAGGGTGCAACCCGCATCGGTCGCTGCAGGCCGGCTTCCTTTAATAGCAGTTGCACCGCCAGCACATCCGACGGCGCACCGGCCATGGAGATGACGTAGGTGCCGAGCGAAGCGGCCGGTGCCGCGGCGATCACCCGGCAGGTGGCCAATACCTCGGCGGTCTCGGCGGAGGGGCGATGATGCGGCGGCAGCAGCGGGCGGCGGTTGTCCAGTTCGCGCAGGAGGAACTCGAGGCGCTGTTCCTCATCCCACTCGGCATAGTTGCCCAGGCCCAGGTAGTCGGTGATCTCGGCCATGGCGGCGGCATGCCGCGCGGCGTCCTGGCGGATGTCCAAGCGCACCAGGAACAAGCCGAAGCAGGCGGCGCGGCGCAGGCAGTCGAGCAGCTCGCCCTCGGCGATCACGCCCATGCCGCAGGCGTGCAGGGAGTGGTAGCAGAGCTCCAGCGGTTCGAGCAGCTCGCGGTTGTCGTGCAGCACCTCGGGGCCCGGTGCAACCTCGTCGTCCAGCGCCGCCTCGGCCCAGGCGCGGGTCGCCCGCAGGCGCTCGCGCAGCCGCTTGAGCAGGGCCCGGTAGGGCTCGGGATGCACGCCGACGCGCACGCGCAGCTCGTCGCTGGCCTGCTGCATGGACAGCTCGGCGGCCAGGCGGTCGACGTCGCGCAGATAGAGGTCGGCAGCCATCCAGCGCGCCAGCAGCAGCACCTTGCGGCTGACCTCGGCGGTGACATTGGGATTGCCGTCGCGGTCGCCGCCCATCCAGGAGGCGAAGCGCACCGGCGCCGCTTCCAGCGGCAGGCGCAGTCCGCAGGCGTCGTGCAGGGCCTGGTCGGCCTTGCGCAGGAAGCTCGGCAAGGCCTGCCAAAGGGAGTGCTCGATTACCGCGAAGCCCCACTTGGCCTCGTCCACCGGGCTGGGCCGGCTGCGGCGGATTTCCTCGGTGTGCCAGGCCTCGGCGATCAGCCGGCGCAGCTTGAGCCGCGCCTGGTCGCGCTCGGCGGCCGACAGGTCGGCGTGGTCCAGGGCCGCCAGCTGCGCGGCGATCGCGTCGTACTTCTGGATCAGGGTGCGCCGCGCCACCTCGGTGGGATGGGCGGTGAGCACCAGCTCGATGTCCACGCGCCCGAGCTGGCGCGCCAGCTGCTCCGGCTTGTGGCCGCCCGCCACCAGGCGTTGCAGCAGCTCGGCCAGCACGCGGTCGTCGAAGGGCTGGGCCTCGTCCGGGCGCCGGCGGCGAATGCGGTGGTACTGCTCGGCGATATTGGCCAGGTTGAGGAACTGGTTGAAGGCGCGCGCCACCGGCAGCAGCTCGTCGTCGCTGAGCGCGGCGAGGGTCTCGCGAAGTTGCTGCTCGCCCGCCGAAGAGCCCTTGCGCCCGGCTTTGGAGCCCTGGCGGATGAGCTCGATCTTGGCCAGGAAGGCCTCGCCGAGCTGATTGCGGATGGTGTCGCCGAGCAGCTCGCCGAGCAGGTGAACCTCTTCGCGCAGGCGCGCATCGATCTCTGCCATGACCCTTCTCTCCCTCGGGATAGAGCCCTCAGCTTGCACAGGGCGACCCATTCTTACAAGCACACGACGAACGGCCGCTGAGCGAACTCCAGCGAGCTAGTCTGAACCTTGCGGGCGTCACAAGCGCCTGTGCCCGGCCTGCAGGCAGTTCCCGGGCCGTATCCGCCCACCACGAATGGGCAACCGAGGTGCCTATGAAGATCAGAGAACTCACCCGCCATTGGGAGCAGAACGCCAAGGGTCGCCTGACCCAAAGCCAGTACCACATCCATCTCGACCTGGAATCGGCGGCGCGCCTGGCGGCGCTGTCCGAGATGTATCCGAAGCGCAGTGCCGAGGAACTGCTCGGCGAACTGATCAGTTCGGCGCTGGAAGAACTGGAGGCCAGCCTGCCCTACGTCAAGGGCCACAAGGTGGTTGCCACCGACGAACAGGGCGACCCGCTGTACGAGGACATCGGCCCCACGCCGCGCTTCCTCGCCCTGTCACGCAAGTACCTGCAACAGCTGATCGCGCAGAGCGACAGCACCAAGCACTGAGTCGCCCGCCCTGCCAAGGCCCCATCCCGGGGCCCTTTTCATGCGCGTGAAAAATCTTGAACGTTCGTTTTCGGGTGGCAGTCACAGCACTAGGCCGGGGCAAACGGCAGCGATTAACAAGGCTTCTTCGCCAATCCGCTGACATCCGGCAGGCAAGTCGTTTTTGACAATGGAACTGCATGGAGCCAAAGACCATGATCAACAGCCCGAGAACACTTCTGCTCACCCTCGCCATCGGCGGCAGCCTGGCACTGGCCGGTTGCGCCGGCAATCCGCCCACCGAACAGCTCGCCTCCGCCACCGCGGTGATCAAGAGTGCCGAGGCCGCTGGCGGCCCCGAGTACGCTCCGGCGGACATGAAGGCGGCACAGGACAAGATGACCCAGGCCCAGCTGCTGATGCAGGACCAGGAGTACGAGCAGGCCCGCCGCCTGATCGAGCAGGCCGAGGCCGACGCTCGCGTCGCCGAGCGCCGCGCCCTGGCCGGCAAGGCCCAGCGCAACCTGGACGACGCCCAGCAGGGCGTGCAGCAGATCCGTGAAGAAGGATCGCGTACCCCGATCATCGTGCAGTGACCATGGAGGAGCGACGCTCATGAACCGTACGACCCATCTGTTCACCCTTTCCGCCCTGGCCCTGGTGCTGGCGGGCTGTGCCCACGAACCCAATCCCAATCTGGAAAAGGCGCGCGCCGGCTATGCCGAGCTGCAGGCCAACCCGCAGGCGCAAACCCTGGCGGGCGTGGAAACCAAGGAAGCCGGCGACATGCTGACCCGTGCCAACCAGGCCTACGAGTCCGGCCAGGGCAGCGTGCAGGTCGACCACCTGGCCTACCAGGCCAACCGGCGCATCGACGTGGCCAAGGAAACCATCCTGCAGAAGAACGCCGAAGAGGCGCTGAAGACCGCTCCGACCCAGCGCACCCAGGCGCAACTGGACGCGCGCAACCAGCAGGTCGACGTGCTGTTGCAGCACCTGCAGGCCCAGGAGACCGAGCGTGGCTCGGTGGTAACCCTGGGTGACGTGCTGTTCGAGGTGGACCGCGCGCAGCTGACCAGTGCCGGCATGCAGAATGTGCAGGAGCTGGGCAACTACCTGCTGCAGAATCCGGAGCGCCAGGTGGTGGTGGAAGGCTTCACCGATAGCACCGGTACTCGCGACCACAACCTGCGCCTGTCCCAGGCCCGTGCCGACTCGGTACGCAGCGCCCTGGTGGCCATGGGGGTCGATCCGCGGCGCATCACCACCCACGGCCTCGGCCAGGACTATCCGGTGGCCAGCAACGACACCGCCGACTCGCGCACCCTCAACCGCCGGGTGGAAGTGACCATCGCCCACGGCCAGGGTCCGGTGGCACCGCGCGCTCGGCTGTAACGGCGCTGCGTGAGAAAAGCCCCGCCTCGGCGGGACGTTTTCATGGGCCGAGCACGGCTCGGTAGAGAGCGGCCATGTCGGCGGAGAAGGCCACCAGCACGGCGCGCTGCAGCGTGCTGCCGGCAGGGCTAGAGCGGCGCAGCTCGGTCACGGCGATGCGAGCGGCCGCTTCCGGCGGATAGCCATAGACGCCGCAGCTGATGGCGGGAAAGGCGATGCCGGAACAGCCCTGGGCATCAGCCAGGGCCAGGCTGTTGCGGTAACAGGCGGCCAGCAGCGCCGGCTCGCCACGCTCACCACCCTGCCAGACCGGCCCCACCGTGTGGATCACCCAGCGCGCCGGCAGGCGAAAACCCGGGGTGATGCGCGCCTCGCCGGTGGGACAACCGCCCAGTGCGCGGCAGGCTGCCAACAGCTCGGGACCGGCGGCGCGGTGAATGGCACCATCCACGCCGCCGCCACCGAGCAGCGAACTGTTGGCGGCGTTGACGATGGCGTCCAGCGCCAGGGTAGTGATGTCGCCGTGGAAGACTTCGATCTGCATCGCGCTCCTCCTCGGCAGCCGCGACTTACTGCTGCGGCGCCTGCGGGGTTTCCTGGCCCATGCAGCGCACGGCCTGCTTCTTGTCGTTCACCAGCACGCCGGTCAGGCCCTTCTGCTGGGTATCGAACAGCACCAGCACGCCATCGATGCACTGGGCCACCTGATTGGCCGGCTTGAGCGAGACCTTGTAGTCCTCGCCGGGCACCGTCTTGAGCATGGTGAAGTCGGCCAGCAGCAGGGCGTCCTCCTCCTTGGCGAAATGCACGTAGCCGTAATACCAGAGCACGCCGATGGTGCAGACGATGCTGGCGATGCCAGTGAGAATCAGGGGAATGGCGTTGCGTTCTTCGCTCATGGGGAAGGCTCTTGATCCGGAAGGCGCACAGTTTACCCGCAGCCCGCGCATGCCGCGCGGGCGGGATGTCGCAGGGCTTTACTTGCCGCCGGCGCGCACTTCCTCGCGGGCGCGGAAAGTGGCGTCGTAGATGCGCTCGGCCAGGCGCGAGAACGGCAGGCTCTGCACCCACACGGTACCGGTGCCCTTGAGGGTGGCGAGCAGGATGCCCTCGCCGCCGAACAGCATGCTCTTCAGCCCGCCGGCCAGGCCGATGTCGTAGTCGATGCCGCTGGTAAAGGCCACCAGGCAGCCGGTGTCCAGGCGCAGGGTCTCGTTGTTCAGCTCCTTGCGGATCACCGTGCCGCCGGCATGCACGAAGGCCAGGCCGTCGCCTTCCAGCTTCTGCAGGATGAAGCCCTCGCCGCCGAAGAAGCCGGCCCCGATGCGCTTGTTGAAGCTGATGCCGATCTCGGTGCCATAAGCGGCGCAGAGGAAGGCGTCCTTCTGGCAGATCAGCCGGCCGCCGACCTGGTTCAGGTCGATCGGCACCACGGTGCCCGGATAGGGCGCGGCGAAGCCGACCCGGTGCTGGCCGTTGCCCTGGTTGCTGAAGTGGGTCATGAACAGCGACTCGCCGGTGAGCAGGCGCTTGCCGACGCCCCACAGCTTGCCCAGCACGCCGCTGGCCGAGCCGTCGCCCATGCGCGTCTCGAAGCGTATGCCTTCGGTCATGTAGTTCATTACCCCTGCCTCCGCGATCACCGTCTCGCCCGGGTCGAGGATGATCTCAACGGTCTGCGCCGAGGCGCCGAGGATTTCGTAGTCGAGTTTGTGGCTGGGCATGACGAAGATTCCTTGATCGGTAGCCCGGATGCATCCGGGACGGCGGCCAACCCGGATTACATCCGGGCTACGAGCCAGCGAGACGTAGGAGCGAGCTCTGCTCGCGAAGATACACGAGCGAGGAGCTATCGCAGGCAGAGGACTCTGCGTCGCCCCGCCCCTACAGGATATTGGCGTAGTCCGCTTCGATGCGGTCCAGGCTCAGATGGTTCAGGAAGTTGGAGAAACACATCCAGGCCGCCAGGGCGTTGAGGTCGCGGAACTGCGGCGGCAGGTACTTGGGCGGCGCCACCAGTCCTTCGTCCACCAACTGACGCAGGGTGCGCATGTCCTCCAGGGTGGTCTTGCCGCAGAACAGCAGCGGAATCTGTTCCAGTTTGCCTTTGCGCACGGCGAGCTGGATGTAGTTGTAGATCAGGATGAAGCCCTTCAGGTAGGACAGGTCCTTGGTGAACGGCAGGCCCTCCGGGGTCGAGCCGCGGAAGGCGCGGCTGGCATTGCCGTAGCTTTCCTCCAGGGTGAAGCCCTGCTCGCGATAGAACTCGTAGACCTGCAGGAAGTCGGCGCCCTCCTCCGCCATATGGATGGCGCGGGTGCGGTTGGTCAGCTTGCGCAGGCGGTACGGGTAGGAGGCGAAGGCGATCACCTCCATGAGGATGGCCAGGCCCTCCTGGGTCACGGTCGACGAGGGCGGGCCCTTGGCCAGGAAGGTGCACACCGGCTGATTGAGGCCGTTGAGCGTGGTGCCGACATGGACCATGCCCTCGTGCACCTCCAGGGCGCGCACGTCGCGCTCGTTGAACAGGGCATCGGCGCGCACCTTGATGTAATCGGCGCCGGCGGCCGCGTCGGCGACGATGCCATCGGACTCGAACACGCGGATGGTGTCGTCGCCGAACACCTTGGCCAGGCGCTCCTGCAGGATGGCTACTGCGTCCTTGGCAGTCAGCGTCTTGGCCTCGTCGACCAGATCGCCACGGGCGGCGATGTTGTTCAGATAGCCCGAGAGCATCACGCCGAGGTCGGCCAGGGTCGGGTCGCCGGCATGGAACGCGTCCGAGGCGGCACCGTACAGCTCCTGGGAGATCAGGCCGAAATCAGCGGTGCCGCGCGCCTCGAGCATGCGGATCACCATGCGGTATTCCTTGCACATGCGCCGCATGATCTGCCCGACCGGGTTGAACTGACCGAGCTGGCGGGTGATGTCGCGCTCGATGTTCTGGAATTCCAGCTTCTTCGCCGTCGAGTCGAAGGCCAGCGGGCGGCTGTCGTAGTAGGCCCGGTCCACCGCCGGCATCTCGCGGCCCTTGGCCTTGAGGAAGCCCTGGCGGATGCTGTCGTCCCACTTGATCGCATCGAGCACGCGGATCGGCGTCTGCGCCTCGACGATGCGCCCGGACAGGGCGCGGATGATGCTGTGGTAATCGTCCTGCGACTTGCGTCGGCTCATGCCAGCCCCTTACTCGGCACTGCGCTGGTAGCGCGCCACTTCGACGAAGACGTCGGCGTTGGCCTGGTCATCGAGGTAGCTGAACACCTGGTCCAGCGGCGTGGTGACCAGCACCGCGTCGCCCTCGGGCGTCTCCACCGGCTGGCCCTGCAGGGCGCCGCCCTCCATCTCCTGGAGGATGCGTTCGACGTCGAGGTTGTAGATCACTAGTTCGTTGCTGGGCGTCAGCTCGAAGCCGGCGATGGCGAAGTTGGCGCCCAGGCGCTTGGGCAGGCCGGCCGAGATGTACCAGCGGCGGCCATGGTGGGACACGGTGAAGCCGTACTCCTCGGCCACCTCGTCCTCGGCGCCCTCGCCCCAGGCCTTGGCGCGGTACACGTTGGAGCCGGAGCGGGCGATGCTCAGGTACTGCTGGTCGCCCCATTCGTCCTTGCGTTCCCAGTCGCCGAGCAGCGGGATAGGCGCTGCCTCGTTGGCCGGAATCGGGTCCTTGAAGGTCACCAGGCAACCGCTCAACAGCAGGCAACTCAGGGTGGCTAGGGCCACGCGCCAGGCTTTCATCATGCACTCCTTGTGAGGTTCGATCGGTTGCCGCAAACGAAAAGCCCCGCCGGGGCGGGGCTGGGACTCAAGGCCCGATCAGCAGGTCCAGGAAGCGCTGGAGAACGGCGCGCTGGGCCTCTAGATCGAAGTCTTCCACCCCGTCGACAATGGCATGATATTCCATCCGCAAAACCAGCGTAGTCAACACCTGCGCATCCTCGAAAGGCGCTGTGGAACCCATGGCCCGCACCGCACGCTCGGCGAAGCGGAAACGCAGGCTCTGGTGGGCGAGGAACAGCGGGCGCAGCTCGGCGTTGGTCAGCGCCTCCTGGCGGAAGGCCAGCTCCACCAGCAGCTCGTCGTCGTGCTCGCGCATCTTGGCCTGGACATGGGCCACGGCCAGGTCGATGAAGTGGGTGACCATCTCGCGACGGGCCCCCGGATCGTGCTCGATGGCCGCGGCGATGCGGCGGAAGTCCTCGTCCACCCCGGCCCACAGCGTGGCCAGGCTGGCCGAGCTGCGTTTGACGAACAGCGCGAAGCTGTCGGCGATCAGGTCCTGGATGTCGTTGAAGTAGTAGGTGGTGGCCGACAGCGGCACCCCGGCCTCGGCGGCCACCGCGCGATGGCGCACGCCGCGCAGCCCCTCGCGAACGATGATGCGCAATGCCGCATCGAGAATACTCAGGCGGCGTTGTTCACTACCCTGACGACTGGCCTTGCGGCCGCGATACTGCACGGATTCGGCTAGGTCGCCGGCCAGTCTGACCGGGCATTCCGAGGCGGAGCTGAGGTTCACTGCTGATCGTTCCTCGCACTGACTGAAGATAAAAAACAGGGGCCTGCCGCGACGGTAGACCCCTGAGTTTCAAACAGCTGGATGGCCAAGTGCCACCCTCACCTCGACGGTGCCCGTTCCAGGGCCTCCGATCAAGCCTGCGGCCGCATATGCGGGAACAGGATCACATCGCGGATGGATGGCGAATTGGTCAGTAGCATTACCAGCCGGTCAATCCCGATACCCTCGCCAGCGGTAGGCGGCATGCCGTATTCCAGAGCGCGGACGAAGTCGGCATCGTAGTGCATGGCCTCGTCGTCACCGGCGTCCTTGTCGGCCACCTGCTGCATGAAGCGCTCGGCCTGGTCTTCCGCGTCGTTCAGCTCGGAATAGGCGTTGGCGATCTCGCGGCCACCGATAAACAGCTCGAAGCGGTCGGTGACGCTCTGGTCGTCGTCGCTGCGACGGGCCAGCGGCGAAACTTCGAACGGGTAGCGGGTGATGAAGTGCGGCTGCTCCAGCTTGTGCTCGACCAGCTCCTCGAAAATCATCACCTGCAGCTTACCCAGGCCTTCGAAGCCGAGCACCTTGGCGCCGGCCTTCTTGGCGATCTCGCGGGCGCGATCGATGTCGTTGAGGTCGGCGGCGGTGATTTCCGGGTTGTACTTGAGGATCGAGTCGAACACCGACAGGCGCACGAACGGCTCGCCGAAGTGGAACACCTTGTCGCCGTACGGCACGTCGGTGGTGCCGAGCACCGCCATGGCCAGCTCGCGGAACAGCTCCTCGGTCAGGTCCATGTTGTCTTCGTAGTCGGCGTAGGCCTGGTAGAACTCGAGCATGGTGAACTCGGGGTTGTGCCGGGTCGAAACGCCTTCGTTACGGAAGTTGCGGTTGATCTCGAAGACCTTCTCGAAGCCGCCGACCACCAGGCGCTTGAGGTACAGCTCCGGGGCGATACGCAGGAACATCTGCATGTCCAGGGCGTTGTGGTGGGTCTCGAACGGTTTGGCCGCGGCGCCGCCGGGGATGGTCTGCAGCATCGGCGTTTCGACTTCGAGGAAGTCGCGCTTCATCAGGAAGCTGCGGATATGGGCGATCACCTGGGAGCGCACGCGGAAGGTCTGGCGCACGTCCTCGTTGACGATCAGGTCGACGTAGCGCTGGCGATAGCGCTGCTCGGTGTCGGACAGGCCGTGGTGCTTGTCCGGCAGCGGGCGCAGCGACTTGGTCAGCAGGCGCACGTCGGTCATCTCGACGTACAGGTCACCCTTGCCGGAACGGGCCAGGGTACCGACGGCGGAGATGATGTCGCCCATGTCCCAGGTCTTCACCGCGGCCAAGGTCTCTTCCGACAGGGTCTTGCGGTTGACGTAGACCTGGATGCGCCCGGTCATGTCCTGGATCACCATGAACGAGCCACGGTTGAGCATGATGCGCCCGGCAACCTTGACCGGAATGGCGGCGGCTTCCAGCTCTTCCTTGGTCTTTTCCGCGTACTGTTTCTGCAGGTCGGCGCAGTAGTTGTCGCGGCGGAAGTCGTTGGGGAAGGCGTTGCCCTGCTCACGGATGGCGGCAAGCTTTTCCTTGCGCTGGGCAATCAGCTTGTTTTCTTCCTGTTGCCCATCGTCTTGAGAAGAGGCGTTCTGGTCGAGTTGTTGGTCGCTCATGTCGTCGTCATTTCCGTCACGGTGTCGTTGCCGCCCTCAAGAGAGCGGAATCGAAAGGTATTACAGGCCTTGCTTGAGGCTGGCCTCGAGGTACTGGTCGAGGTCGCCATCGAGGACCTTCTGGCAGTCGCTACGCTCGACGCCGGTCCGCAGATCCTTGATGCGCGAGTCATCGAGCACGTAGGAGCGGATCTGGTGGCCCCAGCCGATATCCGACTTGGAGTCTTCCAGGGCCTGGGACGCGGCGTTGCGCTTCATCATCTCCAGCTCGTACAACTTGGCCCGCAGCATCTTCATGGCGGTGTCCTTGTTGGCGTGCTGGGAGCGTTCGTTCTGGCAGGCCACCACGGTGTTGGTCGGCACGTGGGTGATACGCACCGCCGAGTCAGTGGTGTTGACGTGCTGACCGCCGGCACCGGAGGAGCGGTAGGTGTCGATGCGCAGGTCGGACGGGTTGATCTCGATCTCGACCTTGTCGTCGATCTCGGGGGACACGAACACCGCCGAGAACGAGGTGTGGCGACGGGCGCCGGAGTCGAACGGGCTCTTGCGCACCAGGCGGTGCACGCCGATCTCGGTGCGCAGCCAGCCGAAGGCGTACTCGCCCTTGACGTGCACGGTGGCGCCCTTGATACCGGCGACTTCGCCTTCGGACAGTTCGATGATGGTGGCGTCGAAGCCGCGCTTGTCGGCCCAGCGCAGGTACATGCGCAGCAGGATATTGGCCCAGTCCTGGGCCTCGGTGCCGCCGGAGCCGGCCTGGATATCCAGGTAGGCGTTGTTCGGGTCCATCTCGCCGCTGAACATGCGGCGGAACTCCAGCTTCTCGAGGATTTCGCGCAGGCGCTCGACTTCGGCGACGATGTCGTTCACCGCGCCTTCGTCATTTTCCTCGGCTGCCATTTCCAGCAGGTCGCGGGAATCGGCCAGGCTGCCGGTGAGGTCATCGATGGTTTCGACGATCTGCGCCAGCATGGCGCGCTCACGGCCCAGGCTTTGCGCGTACTCGGGCTTGTTCCAGACGCTGGCGTCTTCCAGCTCGCGGTTTACTTCGACCAGGCGATCATGCTTCTGATCGTAGTCAAAGATACCCCCGAATCGACAGGGTCCGCTCGGACAGGTCCTTGATGCTGTTGAGGATCGGATTGATTTCCATGGTGGGCAGCACTCTCGGGCAAAGGCGCAGAACGACCGATCCGGCCGGTCGGAGCGGCGTTGCGCCTGGCTCGACCGGGCACGGCAGGGGCCGCGACCGCAAAGTTTCTGAAAAGCCGGCGAGTATACCCGACTCGCCGCGCCCTGGCAGCCCGCGCACTGACCGGCGGGCCGCGCCCGCTCACGATCTAGCGAGCTAGAGACAAACGGGGGCGAGAGTGAGCGAAGAAGCGCAGTTTACAAGCGGTAAATGAGCATTCTGAGCGAGCTTTCGCTCCCGTTTGGCCGACGCGCAGCAGGTCGTGTGTGGGCGCCCCTCAGAATTTCACGCTGAGCCGCGCCGCCAGGGCGCTGTCGCGGGCATCCTCCGCGTAGTGTCCGGCGTAGGTCAGGCCGAGATAGCAACGCTCGCTCAGCTCGTGATCCAGGCTCAGGTCCAGGCGCAGGGTGCTGCGTTCGAACTCGCGGCCCTGCAGGCGCAGCGCGTCGCCCTCCTCGCCCCAGGCGCGACTGGTCAGTTGGTCGCTACCCAGGTCCTGGCGCAGCGCCAGGCTGGCGCGGCCGACCCACTTGCGCTGCTGCACATACCAGGGCGCGGCCAGGCGCCAGCCGAGGGTGAGATAGCCGCTCTCCTCGTCCGCCCCCGGCAGGCGCAGCCCGCGCTCTCGCTGGCCGGGCGCATCCAGCTGCACATAGGCCAGGCCGGCGAAGGGCTCCAGGGTGAAATCACGGAAATCCAGGGCCAGGCTGCTCTCGCCGAACAGCTGCCAGCTGCGCGCCCGCTCGCCCCCTTCCAGCTCGTGCCAGCCCTGCAGCACGCCGAGCTTGAAGCCCAGCTGGTTGTAGATACGGGTGGCGGCGTACAGGCCCAGGTGCGAGCTGTCGCTGTCGGCATGGCCGGTATCATCCTCCAGGCGGGTTCGCGACATCCCGGCCAGCACGCCGCCGATCCACTGCCCGCCCAGCGGCCGATCCAGGCCGAGCAGCAGCCCCTCGCCATCGCGTTCCAGCCCGCCATCCCACGCACCATCGATGCCATAGACCCGCGACCAGAGCGGCCAGTCGCCCTCCTGCGCCTGCTTCTCGCGGAAGGCGAAACGTACCTGCTGCAGGCGATCCAGCGCCGCCTCGCGCGGCAGGCGACTGTCGTCCAGCAACAGCGCGCGCTGATCGAGCAGCAGATCGCCGGCCTGCGCGGCCTGGCCGATCAATGCCAGCACCACCGTGCCCAGTGTCGTTCGCCTTGCCATATCCGCCCTCCCGCTGGCCTGGCCGGAGTCTATCAGGGCAGTGGCTGCGCCGTGGTCACCGCCAGCCAGGGGCCGCGCGACTCGCCGGCCAGCGCACTCCAGTACCAGGCCGAGTGGTCGCTGAAGCTGGCGCCGGCCGCGTCTTCGATGTACTCGCAGACGCGCAGCGGGCCGCCCGGGCCCTCGGCGACGAAGCAGCGCTGCACACCGGAAGCGGCAATACGCCGCTCCAGCGCCTGCACACCGATGCGATAGCCGAGGCCGCGAAAACAGTCCGCCGCCGGATGCAGCTTGCGCGTCGGTCGGGTGACATGGCGCAGGCTGATGATCCGCTCTCCGTCGCTGAAGCGGCCGATGGCGCCAGGAAACTGCGCGGCGAACTGCAACTCCACCGGCGACAGCGCCAGCGGGCGCAACTCGCGGCCGGCAAAGTGCTGCGGCCATTCGTGCGAACGAACCAGCGGCTGCGCCGGCTCCGCCTGCCCCTGCAACAGCGGCCAGCCACCCAGACCGACGAACACCAGCGCCACAGACAACTGCCAGACGCCCGCAACCGCGACTGCCGGAGCCCGCGCCGGCAGCTGCGCCGCTTGCCACACGCCGGCGCCGACGATGCGCAGCACCAGGGCGCAGACCGCGACGAACACCAGCAGGCCGATGCCCTCGTGCATCCAGCCCGGCCAACCCAGGCGGCCGGTCTCCTGCAGCACCAGCAGGCTGTTGCGCAGGATGTTGCCGACCAGCACCAGCGCACCGAGCAACGGGATCCTGTGCAGCAGCAGGCGGTCCGGCAGGCGCAACCAGGCGGCGGTGGCGAAGGCGGTGAAATAGGCGACCCAGGCCATCTGGATGCCGGAGCACGGGGCGTCGACCATCACCAGTTGCCCGCCCACTTCCAGCACGCTGCCCTGGCGCGCAGCCACCAGCCCGCCGCCGCGCAGCAGCCAGACACTGGCCTCGGCGGTGAGCACGCGCAGCGGATAGCCCAGGTAGAACTGCAGCGACGACAACAGCGGCAGCGCCAGCAGGCCGAGGCCGAACCAGGCCAGGCGCGGCTGCCCGGCACCGCGCAGGGCCATGGCCACGCAGAGCACCGCCAGCACACCGAGAGCGGCGCGGGGCAGCGGTGGCCAAAATCCCTGGCTGAGCTCCGCCGAGGCGGCCAGCGCGACCGCCGTCAGCAGCCAGCCCAGGCGCGGCGCCTCGACAAAGCCCGTGCGCTCGCGCCACAGCACCAGCAACAGCGCGCCCAGCGCGACGATGCCGTAGGGGTCATCCGAGCCATCGCTCAGGCGCCGCGCGCTCCATAGCCACAGCGGCCACAGCGCGGCGCTCGCCAGCAGCAGCCAGAGCCAGGCCGGCAGGCGCGGCAGCCTGTCAGTGCGCATGGCTACGGCGCCGGCTCACCCAGAACATGCCCAGCGCGGCGATCAGCAGCATGGCCCAGGCCGCCGGCTCCGGCGTGCTCGGCACCAGCGCGCCGATCGCCTGGTTGCTCACCCCCTGGGGCAGCGGCAACGGCTGCTGCACCTTGGCTGCCGCGCCCGGATCGGGATTGCGCACCTGCTCATCCACGGCGACGAACGAGGTATAGGGCGTCAGCAACCCATACTTGAGGCCGAGGTCGAGAATCGCCTGGCTGTGCTCGTAGCCACCCTCCAGGGTTTCCTGGTCCACCAGCGTGGCCACCCGGCGGCGCGCCCACAGATGGGTCAGCGCCTGGCTGTCCTTGCGTACCTCGGCCGCCACTATCGGCACCTCGGCCCGGAAGGGACCCTGGCTGCCATGCCCCTCCACCCGCAGGCGGCCCTGGGCCGGGCCGCGCCACTTGCCGAACACCGCCAGCGGGCGCTCGGCGAACAGGTCGGGCAGCAGCGCCGGCTCCACGTCGTACACGTCCAGGCCTTCGAATGTCAGCTTGGGGCTGGCCAGCAGCGGCGCATCGATCATCCGCCGCAGACGCTCGGCCTCCTGCTGCGCCGACTCGGCATCCAGCACCACGAACGGCTCGCCCTGGCCGGCACGGGCCAGCCCCTCGATCAGCTGGCGATTGACCGAAGTGCCGATGCCGAAGGCGAACAGGTTGGCCTTGTCCAGGTTCTCGCGCACCAGCCGGAAGGCCTCGCGCTCCACCGCCACGAAGCCGTCGGTGACTACCACGAAGCTGCGCGAACGTTCGGCATCCACCGGTATCGCCAGGGCCTGGCGCAGCGCCGGCAACAGCTCGGTGCCACCGGAGCCCATCTGCGTGTCGAGCAGCGCCAGCGCCGTCTCGATGTTTTCCTCGGTGGCCGGCTGCGACTGCGGCGCCAGCATGCTACTGCTGCCGGAGAACAGCAGGACGTTGAAGCTGTCCGCCGGGCGCAGGCCGCCGATCAGCTGGCGCAGCAGCTGCTTGGCGGTATCCAGCGGGAAGCCGTGCATGGAGCCAGAGATATCCACCACGAAGATGTACTCGCGCGGCACGATCAGGCTGCTCGGCGCCTGTCGTGGCGGTGCCACCAGGGCGAGGAAGAAGTTCTCCTGCGCGCCTTCGCTGAGCAGCACGCCGCTCTGGAAGTCGGCGCCGGACAGGCGATAGTCGAGCACGAAGTCGCGGTTGTTCGCCGGCCGGCCGTCGTCGCCCAGGCTCAGGTACAGCCGGTTGGCCTCCACCTGCTCACGCCGCAGCGGGTGGCTGGGCGAGACGACGTCCGCCAGCGGCGTCGGCGCCATCAGGTCGATGTCGAGGCTGAAGCCCGCACTCGACGGCACGCCCTCGCCCAGATGGGCCGTGGCGATCCAGGGCTCGGCCTTGTGGCTCGCGCTGCCCGGCTTGCCGTTGTAGCGCGGCCCGACCACGGTCGGAAAGACAAAACGGTACACGCCCTGCTCCGGCAAAAGCAGCTCGGTGTAGCGCAACTCCACGTCGACTTCGTCGCCCGGCAGGATGTTGGCGACCTGCATCTGGAACACGTTCTCGCGCTGCTGCTCCAGCAGCGCCGCGGTCTTACCGGCGCTCTTGGCCTGCTGGTATTCCACCTTGGCCTTCTGCTTCTCGCGGATCTGCGCACGCAGCTCGCGCTCGCCCAGGCGCACGGTCATGCCATACACCGCCGCGCGGGTCGAGCCGGGGAACACGTAGCGCGCCTCCAGCACCTCCTGGCCCTCGTTGCGATAACGCTGCACCACCCGCACATCTGCCATCATGCCGAGGATGCGCACCTGCACATCGGTGGACTTCAGCGGCAGGGCATCCACCACGCCATCGCCGCCCTCCACTGCGAAGTAGGGGCTCTCGCCCTGCTCCTGCTGCGCCGCCACCAGCGGCGCGCAGCCCAACAGCACCAGCCCCAGGGCCACCCGCAGGGCCCGCCTGCCAATTGCCGGCAACATATCCACCTCCCGCTCACGATTGCTGATGGCGGGATGCTGCGAGCGCAAAGTGTGAAAAGTATGAAGATTGCGTGGGCTTTATGTGGAATGCTCGCCGAGCGGCCTGGACTACCCTGAGAGAAGGCCGATACCCGCTATGGCCAGCGCCAGGGCGAACCGCCACCGTCATGCATTCGGAGTCGCCGTTGATGCGCCCAGCCTTCAGTCTGCGCAGCCATATCGCCCTGCTCATCGCCCTGCTGGTGACCCTGCTCAGCTGGCTGCTCGGCACACTGATCGGCAACGAATCCAGTCAGCGCATCCGCGAAGAAGTCGGCCGTGACCTGGTCGAGGTTTCGCTGCAGATGATTGACCGCCTGGACCGCGACATGGCCAGCCGCGCCGCCTACCTGCAGGTGCTCGGCAGCCTGAGTGTGCTGCGCCAGCCGGACGACGCCGGGCAGATTGGCGAGCTGCTCGACCGCCTCAAGCGGGAGATTCCCAGCATCGCCTGGATCGGCTTCACCGACCCCAAGGGCAGCGTTCTGGCCTCCAGCGGCGGCATCCTCCAAGGCGCCAGCCTGGCCCAGCGCCCGGTGTATATCCAGGGTTACCGCGGCCTGTTCATCGGCGACGTGCACGAGGCCGTGCTGCTGGCCAAACTGCTGCCCAACCCGAGCGGCGAACCGATGAAGTTCGTCGATATCAGCCTGCCGGTGTACGGCCCGGACGACAAACTGGCCGGGGTGCTGGCTACCCACCTGTCCTGGGCCTGGGCAGACGAGGTGCGGCGCTCGCTGGTCGAGCCCATCCAGCAGCGCCGCAACGTGGAATTTCTGATCCTCGGCAGCGACCACACGGTGCTGCTCGGCCCCAAGGCCATGATCGGCCAGCGCCTGGAACTGCATGCCCTCGATCGTCCCCTCGCCGAAGATGGCCAGTGGGCCATACAACGCTGGCCGGACGGCCAGGAGTACGTCACCAGCTTCGCCGCCAGCCAGGGCTACCAGGACTATGCCGGTCTCGGCTGGATCGTGGTGGCGCGGCAATCGCTGGACGAGGCCTACGCGCCGGCCCGGGCGCTGAGCACCAACATCGTGCTGTGGGGCGTCGGCCTGGCGCTGCTGTTCGCCGCCGTCGGCTGGCTGCTGACCGGCTACTTCACCCGCCCGCTGCGCCAGATCGCCGAAGCCGCCGACCGCCTCAGCGTCGGGCAGATCGCCGAGATCCCCGACCTCGACAGCCCGCACGAGATCGCCGTGCTCAGCCAGTCGATCCGCCATCTGGTGGAGAGCCTGACCCACCAGCAGAACGCCCTCGGGCTGATGGAGAACAAGGCCTACAGCGACCCGCTGACCGGCCTGGCCAACCGCGCCGCGCTGGAGAAATTCCTCATGCTGGCCAAGCAGCGCGAAGGCGCCCTGGCCCTGCTCTACCTCGACCTGGACGGCTTCAAGCCGGTCAACGACCAGCTCGGCCACGCCGCCGGCGACCAGCTGCTCAAGCACGTGGCCATACGCCTGCGCGGCTGCGTACGCGAAGGCGATCTGGTGGCGCGCCTGGGCGGCGACGAGTTCGTGCTGGTGCTACGGGTGCAGGAGGAGGAAGCGCAGGCGCGCATTCGTCACGTGGCCGAGCGCGTGCTGCATGGCCTGCAGCAACCGGTACGGATCGACGAACAGGAAGTCAGGATCGGCTGCAGCATCGGCGGCGCCCTGTGGCCGCTGGACAATGCCGAACTGGAGAGCGTGCTGGAGCTGGCCGACCAGGCGCTGTATCGCGCCAAGCACGCCGGGCGTAATCGCGCGGAGTTCCAGAAATCTTGTGAGTAAAACTCAAAAAACCAGCCGACTCCATTGAGCACCAAAAGTGCCACCCTTTGTCGCCTAGCCAACGGGCATCACACACAGCCAAATCGCTATGAAGCATGATGACGCCTAAGTAGTTCGCTCGCTTAAGCCGAGAAGATCAAAGACCGCCAATCCATGACAGGCTTTCGCCTGTCAACGGATACGGATCATGCCAGCGCCCGCGGCAGCCCTATCAAGTAGATAAGATAATTCCGAATATCTGACAGGCCATAAACATGAACATATCAATGCCAGCCCAAGGCCTTTTTAACACACCACCGGCCAACTGGGCATACATAGGACTTATTCCTGCCCTAGCCGCACTCTCCGGCCTCGCTGTATACCTGAATCCTAGCTGGTTTTATTTAGTGCTGACTTTAGATCTCTGGCTCTTGGGCTATCATCATGTCATTGCAACCTATACGCGCATTGCTTTCGACGTGACCAGCATAAAGGAACACTGGTTACTGCTGTTTCCACTGCCTCTGCTGGTGATAGGCGCAGTCCTCCTTGGCTATCACTTCGCCGGGGGAATACTGATCTCGTCAGTCTACTTGTACTGGCAGTGGTATCACTATACCCGACAAAGCGAAGGTATATCTAAAGCGTACGGCATGAAGTATGGCGACAAGAAGATCGTAGCGAATTTTTTCAATCGCACAGCATTCTACGGTATCGCCGCGCTCAGCTTTCTATGGATGATTACTCGCCAAGACAGTGATTTCTTAGGCATGCCGTTCTGGAGCTTTCATCTGCCCGAGCCTGTTCGCCTCGGATTACTCAGCATCACTCTATTACTAACAGTAAGCTGGCTCATCTATCTGGCAACCCTGTTACAACAGAAGAAAATCTCTAGATTTTACTTTTCCTACATGGCTAGCCATGCCGCAATCTATCTATTCTCCTACATCGTCATCGAACCCATTAGCTTTGGCTGGCTCGTCATAAACATCTGGCACAACAGCCAATATATTTTCTTTGTCTGGCTGTCCAACACCAAAAAGTACAGTAACGGCATTGACAACCAGCACAAAACCATATCATACCTAAGCCAACCCAATCGATTAATCATCTATCTACTAGTCTGCATGTTGCTAACAAGTATTGTCTATGGCGGACTACAGCAAATTACCGAATACGCCATGACAAATTACAATCTCTCGCTAATCCTACTGCTTTACTCCACCATAAACTTCCATCATTACATCATCGACTCAAAAATCTGGAAATTAAAGCATCCAAAAATTCAGGCCAGCCTAGGTCTAAATAAAGCATGAACTTAGGCATCACAGGTAGCGCCGGGCGCTACCCAAGCCTAGACGGGCTTAGAGGAGTTGCGATCATCGCAGTATTGTTGCGACATGCAGCTTACTACTGGCCTCAACCATTAGAGAGCGGCTTCTGGAAGCCTTGGATTAACGGATGGCTGGGAGTCAATTTATTCTTTGTTCTGAGTGGCTTTTTAATTTTCCAGCACTTGCTAAACTGGTGGCCCGAACAAAACATCCGGAATTTCTTAAGCATCTTTTTCCTAAAAAGATTTCTACGCATCATCCCGGTTTATCTAATAACCTTAATACTCGCAGCACTCTGCATAATACCTGGATATACACCAATACAGCCGCTCGACTGGGAAATCACATTACAACATTTATTATTTATACAGGAATACTACTCATCCCCTCTTGTCATCCCACTTTGGTCAGTAGCAACGGAAGAGAAATTCTATCTGCTAGCACCACTCCTAGCCGCTCTATTTCTGCACAGCAATAGAGCAAAATTTCTGAGCGGCCTCGCCGCCATAGCGTCGATCTACATAGCGGGAAGAGCCCTCACAATCCTTCTAATGCCGCCCGATGGTTACGAAAATTATTTTTGGACATTTCGCGCACCTTTCCAGCATGCAGCGCTCCATATAGCCATAGGCAGTTCGATTGCCCTACTTGTTCATAAACGCCCACCACTGAAGATCAGCACCGCCACGCACAAATTTTTGTTCGCAACGTTATGTGCCACACTTATACTTACCCTCTGCTCCATAGATTGGCTAAAAACAAAACAATGGCTCATTGTTGACTTAGTTAGCCTGCTGTTTACCGCCGCATGCGCCGGCCTAGTTTTTTTGCTTATTCAACCGAAAACTTACCCTCATCCGATTCTTGAATCTCGCCCTTTGCTTTTTTTTGCCAAAATATCCTATCCGCTCTATGCAACCCACATAATGTTAATTCCGCTATCTATAGCCGCCAGCAACACCATAAGCGAATTTCAGCAAATCAATTTCCTGGTTTTCGCCATAGTGTATTTGGCCTTATCCATTGCTCTAGCTCTAATCATTCACCTGCTGATAGAAAAGCCTTTCTTGCGCATCAAAGATCGATTGCAGTATCCAGATAAATCGAACCTTACAAACCCAAAAATAGCCGCAAATACGCCTTGATGCGCAGCTGAAAGTTCAATGTCCATCATCAGATCCTGCCCGATCTCGACACTGGAGACATACCGCCTTTGTCCGTAACAACGGCGGCAGTTCTCCAAACGCCATTCAGCAATGAAGCCTAACCGCTACAACTCCTGGCGCACCTGGGCTTCCAGCTCGGCCTTGAGCGAGGGATCCAGCTTGAGCTGCCGGGCCAGCTCCTCCAAGTAGGCGCGCTCCATGAAGTGCTCCTCGTCCACCATCAGCACGCTGGCGATGTACATCTCCGCGGCCATCTCCGGGGTAGTGGCGGCACGCGCCACCTCGCCCGGGTCGAGCGGCTTGTTCAGCTCGGCGTCCAGCCAGCGCAGCAGCTCGGGATCGTTGGCCAGGGCACCGATCTGCTCCTCGATCAGTTGGCGCTCCTTGGCGTCCACGTGGCCATCGGCCTTGGCCGCCGCCACCAGCGCCTTGAGGATGGCCTGGCTGTGCAGCTCGGCCTGGGGCGCCGGCAGACGGTCGACGGTCTGCGGCTCGACGCGCGGCTGCGTGGTACCCTGCTGTTGGGCCTGCCAGTTGCCGTAGGCCTTGTAGGCGATCACCCCGAGCGCGGCCAGGCCGCCATAGGTCAGCGCCTTGCCGCCCAGCTTGCGTGCACTCTTGTTGCCCAGCAGCAGGCCCAGGGCACCTGCCGCCAGGGCGCCGCCGCCGGCGCCCTTGAGCAGGGTGCTGAGATCACCACCGCCTTTACCGCCACTCGCGCCGCCGGCGATGCCGCCGAGCAATCCGCCCAGGCCGCCGGACGACGATGATCCGGACTTCTGCTGCAGCAGGTCCTGGCCGGATTTGAGCAATTGGTCGAGCAGTCCACGGGTATTCATCTGAGCCCTCCTTCAGGGTTAACCGATCCATGGAAGTGCCCCGATTCTAGCCACATGACCCACGGGCGGAAGTGACGCAGTGCTTCGGGATATTGCAGGCGCCAGGGAAAAGCCCTCTTCTTTCGAATAAAAAGAACGGCTTTATCTATTTTCGATAAACCATAATCCCCACAGCCCGCCGCATCGGATTGCCCGTCATGATGACCCTGCGCCAGATCCGCCATTTCATCGCCGTCGCCGAGACCGGCTCGATCTCCGCCGCCGCCCAGGCGGTATTCATCTCCCAGTCGACCCTGACCCTGGCCATCCAGCAGTTGGAGGAGGAGATCGGCGTCAGCCTGTTCAACCGCCACGCCAAGGGCATGAGCCTGACCCACCAGGGCCACCAGTTTCTGCGCCAGGCGCACCTGATCCTGGCCACAGTGGACAACGCCAAGCGCAGCCTGCAGCAGAGCACCGACCAGGTCGCCGGCAGCCTCACCATCGGCGTGACCAGCCTGGTGGCCGGTTACTACCTGGCCGACCTGATCACCCGCTTCCAGCGCGCCTACCCCAACGTGCAGACCCGCGTGGTGGAGGATGAGCGCCCCTATATCGAGCACCTGCTGGTGAGCGGCGAGATCGACGTCGGCGTGCTGATCCTGTCCAACCTGGAAGATCGCCACGCCCTGCAGACCGAGGTGCTGACCCACTCGCCGCATCGCCTGTGGCTGCCGGCCCGGCATCCGCTACTGGAGCGCGACAGCATCGGCCTGGCCGACGTGGCCGGCGAGCCGCTGATCCAGCTCAACGCCGACGAGATGGGCCTGCACACCCAGCGCATCTGGAGCCGTGCCGGCCTGACGCCGCACGTGACGCTGCGCACCGCCTCGGTGGAGGCCGTGCGCAGCCTGGTGGCGGCAGGCCTCGGTCTGTCGATCCAGCCGGACATGACCTACCGGCCCTGGTCGCTGGAGGGCGACATCATCGAGGCGCGCCCGCTGGTAGACCTCGGCGAGCCACTCGACGTCGGCCTGGCCTGGCGCCGCGGCACCGCGCGGCCGGCGCTGGTCGATCCGTTCCTGACCCTGGCCCGTGAGCAGCCCAACAGCCGCAAGGTTTCGATTTAATCGAACGCCGCTTTCAATATTTAGAATTTGTAGACCTCAAGCCCGGACTCTAGTCTCGCTTCCTTATGGACGCGGGCGCCCCGGGCCAACCGGAGCCGCCATGCCAGCCGCAGCGAATAACAGAAGAAACGCGAAGATGAGCACGCCCACCCTGCACAGCGCATTGCTGATCGACGGCCAACTGGTCGGCGGGGAAGGCGTCGCCGAAACCATCCTCAACCCGGCCAGCGGCGAAGTGCTGTGCAGCATCGCCGAGGCCTCGCTGGAACAGCTGGAGGCCGCTGTCCAGGCCGCCCATCGCGCCTTCCCGAGCTGGTCGCGCACCACTCCCGCCCAGCGCGCCAGCGCCCTGCTCGCCATCGCCGATGCCATCGACGCCCAGACCGAACAACTGGCGGCGCTGGAGGCGCTGAACTGCGGCAAGCCTGTGCACCTGGCGCGCCAGGACGACCTGCCGGCCACCGCCGACGTGTTCCGCTTCTTCGCCGGTGCCGTGCGCTGCCAGCAGGGCCAGCTGGCCGGCGAATACGTGGCCGGGCATACCAGCCTGGTGCGCCGCGACCCGGTCGGCGTGGTCGCCTCCATCGCGCCGTGGAACTACCCGTTGATGATGGCCGCGTGGAAGATTGCCCCGGCCCTGGCAGCGGGCAACACCATGATCTTCAAACCCTCGGAGCACACGCCGCTGTCGATCCTGGCGCTGGCGCCGGCGCTGCGCGAGATCCTGCCAGCCGGCGTGCTGAACATCGTCTGCGGTGGCGGCGAAGGCATCGGCAGCAGCCTGGTCGGCCACCCGCGGGTGCGCATGGTGTCGCTGACCGGCGATATCGTCACCGGGCAGAAGATCCTGCAGAGCGCCGCCCGCACCCTGAAACGCACGCACCTGGAGCTGGGCGGTAAGGCGCCGGTGATCGTCTGCAACGACGCCGACCTCGACGCCGTGGTCCAGGGCATCCGCACCCACGGCTACTACAACGCCGGCCAGGACTGCACCGCCGCCTGCCGCATCTACGCCCAAGCCGGCATCCACGACCGCCTGGTGAGCGAGCTGGGCGAGGCCGTGGCGAGCATCCGCTTCGCCCGCAAGAAGGACGCCGACAACGAGATCGGCCCGCTGATCAGCGCTCGCCAGCGCGACCGCGTGGCCAGCTTCGTCGAGCGCGCGCTGGGCCAGCCGCATATCGAGCGGGTCACCGGCGCCGCCGTGCATTCCGGCCCCGGCTTCCACTACCAGCCGACGCTGCTGGCCGGCTGCAAGCAGAGCGACGAGATCGTCCAGCGCGAGGTGTTCGGCCCGGTGGTCACGGTCACCCGCTTCGACCAGCTGAGCCAGGCCCTGGGTTGGGCCAACGACTCCGAGTACGGCCTGGCCAGCTCGGTGTGGACGCAGAACCTGGACAAGGCCTTCCAGCTGGCCAACCGCCTGCAGTACGGCTGCACCTGGATCAACACCCATTTCATGCTGGCCAGCGAGATGCCCCACGGCGGGCTCAAGCGCTCCGGCTACGGCAAGGACCTGTCCAGCGACTCGTTGCAGGACTACAGCGTGGTGCGCCACATCATGGCGCGCCATGGACAACAACTAGACTGAAACCAACCGCCGGCTCGGCAGCCGTCTTGCCGAACGACATTCATCTGCCCCGATAACAGGTCACAACAAGAGGGAATCACGATGTCCGCGCCAAGAACCGCACTGCTCAGCGCTGTCGCCACCGCCCTGCTCGCCGCAGGCGCCGTGCAGGCCGCCGAACCGCTCAAGACCCTGGGCCAGGCCGAAGGCCAGCTCGATATCATCGCCTGGCCCGGTTACATCGAGCGCGGCGAGACCGACAAGAACTACGACTGGGTGACCCAGTTCGAGAAGGACTCGGGCTGCAAGGTCAACGTCAAGACCGCCGCCACCTCCGACGAGATGGTCAGCCTGATGGCCAAGGGCGGCTACGACCTGGTCACCGCTTCGGGTGACGCCTCCCTGCGCCTGATCGCCGGCAAGCGCGTGCAACCGGTCAACGTCGACCTGATCCCCAGCTGGAAGAATATCGACGAGCGCCTGAAGAACGCGCCCTGGCACGTGGTCGACGGCCAGCATTACGGCACGCCCTACCAATGGGGCCCGAACGTGCTGATGTACAGCACCAAGCTGTTCAAGGAGGCGCCGAGCAGCTGGAAGGTGGTGTTCGAGGAGCAGACCCTGGCCGACGGCAAGAGCAACAAGGGCCGCGTGCAGGCCTACGACGGCCCGATCTACATCGCCGACGCCGCGCTGTACCTGAAGGCGCACAAGCCGGAGCTGGGCATCACCGACCCCTACCTGCTCAACGAGGAGCAGTACGCCGCCGCGCTGGAATTGCTGCGCCAGCAGCAGCCGCTGATCCACCGTTACTGGCACGACGTCACCGTGCAGATGAACGACTTCAAGAACGAGGGCGTGGTCGCCTCCAGCGCCTGGCCGTACCAGGTCAACGCGCTGCAGCTGGAGAAGCAGGAGATCGCCTCCACCGTGCCCAGCGAAGGGGCCACCGGCTGGGCCGACACCACCATGCTGCACGCCGAGGCCAAGCACCCGGTATGTGCCTACAAGTGGATGGACTGGTCGCTGCAGCCCAAGCTGCAGGGTGACCTGGCCGCCTGGTTCGGCTCGGTGCCGGCGGTACCGACCGCGTGCGAAGGCAACGCCCTGCTCGGCGCAGAGGGTTGCAAGACCAACGGCTTCGACAACTTCGACAAGATCGCCTTCTGGAAGACCCCGCAGGCCGAGGGTGGCAAGTACGTGCCCTATAGCCGCTGGACCCAGGACTACATCGCCATCATGGGCGGCAGGTGAAAACCGTCCTGGCGGCTGCTGCGCGGACCTGATCCGCGCCCGGGCAGTGCTCGGAATCCTCACGTACTCCAGTACGTTGCGGTTCCTCCGCGCTGGCCGGACACGGCTGAGGCCCGCTCGCGACGCTGCCAGAACGATTTTCGAACCCTTGATGCCTTAGCACCCCCTTCCACAGCTTTACCGTTGTACACCCACCACCGACTCTCCCGCCTCGTGTCGGCAAACCGGACGGGCCGGTGGTGGGTGGCTTTTCTCCTGGAGTGTTCGAGATGACCCTTGCAGTGCAATTCACCGATGTGTCCCGCGTGTTCGGCGAGGTCAAGGCCGTCGACCGGGTGTCCATCGACATCCGGGACGGCGAATTCTTTTCCATGCTCGGCCCCTCCGGCTCGGGCAAGACCACCTGCCTGCGCCTGATCGCCGGCTTCGAGCAGCCCAGCGCCGGTTCCATCCGCATCCACGGCGAGGAGGCCGCCGGGCTGCCACCCTACCAGCGCGACGTCAACACGGTGTTTCAGGACTACGCCCTGTTCCCGCACATGAACGTACTGGAGAATGTCGCCTACGGCCTCAAGGTCAAGGGCGTGGCCAAGGCCGAGCGCCTGGCCCGCGCCGAAGAGGCCCTGGCCCTGGTCGCCCTCGGCGGCTATGGCGTGCGCAAGCCGGCGCAGCTTTCCGGCGGTCAGCGCCAGCGGGTCGCACTGGCCAGGGCCCTGGTCAATCGCCCGCGGGTGCTGCTGCTCGACGAGCCGCTCGGCGCGCTCGATCTCAAGCTGCGCGAGCAGATGCAGAGCGAGCTGAAGAAGCTGCAGCGCCAGCTCGGCATCACCTTCATCTTCGTCACCCACGACCAGGGCGAGGCCCTGTCCATGTCCGACCGGGTGGCGGTGTTCAACAAGGGCCGCATCGAGCAGGTCGACACCCCGCGCAACCTGTACATGAACCCGGCCAGCGCCTTCGTCGCCGAGTTCGTCGGCACCAGCAACGTGCTCAAGGGCGAGCTGGCGCAGCAGCTCAACGGCTCGCCGCGCCCCGTGTCGATCCGCCCCGAGCACGTGCGCCTGTGCGACGGCAGCACCCTGGGCGGCGACGAGGTGGCCATCGGCGGCCTGCTGCACGACATCCAGTACCTGGGCGCCGCCACCCGCTACGAGCTGCAACTGGACAACGGTCAGAACTTCGCCGTGAGCCAGGCCAACAACCAGTGGGGCGTGGGCGATGCGCCCTGCCAGCCGGGCCAGCGAGTCACCGCGCGCTGGGCCCGCGCGGCCATGGTCGCCCTGCGCGAGGAGGCCTGAGATGAGTCAGGCCATCGCCCTGCAGGCAGACGGCGGCGGACCGCTGCGCCGCCTGTCCAGCCTGCTCTACCGCAAGCCGACGCTGTACCTGTCGCTGCTGCTGATCCCGCCGCTGCTGTGGTTCGGCGCGATCTACCTGGGCTCGCTGCTGACCCTGCTGTGGCAGGGCTTCTACACCTTCGACGACTTCAGCATGACGGTCACCCCGGACCTCACGCTGGGCAACTTCAAGGCGCTGTTCCAGGCCGCCAACTTCGACATCATCCTGCGCACCCTGACGATGGCCGTGGCGGTTTCCCTGGCCGCCGGCCTGCTGGCCTTCCCCATCGCCTACTACATGGCGCGCTACACCGACGGCAAGACCAAGGCCTTCTTCTACATCGCGGTGATGCTGCCGATGTGGGCCAGCTACATCGTCAAGGCCTATGCCTGGACCCTGCTGCTGGCCAAGGGCGGGGTGGCCATGTGGTTCGTCCAGGTGCTGCACCTGCAGCCGTTGCTGGAACTGATCCTCGGCATCCCCGGGGTGGGCGGCAACACCCTGTCGACCTCGCACCTGGGGCGCTTCATGGTGTTCGTCTATATCTGGCTGCCGTTCATGATCCTGCCGATCCAGGCCTCGCTGGAGCGCCTGCCGCCGTCGCTGCTGCAGGCCTCGGCAGACCTCGGCGCCAAGCCTCGGCAGACCTTCTTCCAGGTGATCCTGCCGCTGTCGATCCCGGGCATCGCCGCCGGCTCGATCTTCACCTTCAGCCTGACCCTCGGCGACTACATCGTGCCGCAGCTGGTGGGGCCACCCGGCTACTTCATCGGCAGCATGGTCTACGCCCAGCAGGGCGCGATCGGCAACATGCCGATGGCCGCCGCCTTCACCCTGGTGCCGATCGTACTGATCGCCGTCTACCTGTCCATCGTCAAGCGTCTGGGGGCCTTCGATGCTCTCTGAGAAAGCATCCCTCGGCCTGAAGCTGGCCGCCTGGGGCGGGCTGGTGTTCCTGCACTTCCCGATCCTGATCATCTTCCTCTACGCCTTCAACACCGAGAGCGCCGGCTTCAGCTTCCCGCCCAAGGGCCTGACCCTGCACTGGTTCGAGGTGGCCTTCGCCCGTGCCGATGTGCTCGAGGCCATCGAGCTGTCGCTCAAGGTGGCGGCGGTGGCCACGCTGATCGCCATGGTCCTCGGCACCCTGGCCGCGGCGGCGCTGTGGCGGAGCGACTTCTTCGGCAAGGAGAGCGTGTCCATGCTGCTGATCCTGCCGATCGCCCTGCCCGGCATCGTCACCGGCATCGCCCTGCTCTCGGCGTTCAAGACCTTCGGCATCGAGCCGGGCCTGCTGACCATCGTCATCGGCCACGCCACCTTCTGCGTGGTGATCGTCTACAACAACGTCATAGCCCGCTTCCGCCGCACCAGCTACAGCCTGATCGAGGCCAGCATGGACCTCGGTGCCGACGGCTGGCAGACCTTCCGCTACATCGTCCTGCCCAACCTCGGCTCGGCCCTGCTGGCCGGCGGCATGCTGGCCTTCGCCCTGTCCTTCGACGAGATCATCGTCACCACCTTCACCGCCGGCCACGAGAAGACCCTGCCGATCTGGCTGCTCAACCAGCTGTCGCGCCCGCGCGACGTACCGGTGACCAACGTGGTCGCCATGCTGGTGATGCTGGTGACCATGCTGCCGATCCTCGGCGCCTACTACCTGACCAAGGGTGGCGAAAGCGTGGCCGGCAGCGGCAAGTAGCGCCCTATTCATGCAACCCGACGACACGAGGTTCTAGCGATGCAAACCAAACTGCTGATCAACGGCGAACTGGTCGCCGGCCTGGGCGCCGCCCAACCCGTGCTCAACCCCTCGCTGGGCAGCACCCTGGTACAGATTCCCGAGGCCAGCGCCGAGCAGATCGACGCCGCCGTGCGCGCCGCCGATGCCGCCTTCGATGACTGGTCGCAGACCACTCCGGGCCAGCGTTCCGCCCTGCTGCTGGCCCTGGCCGACGCCATCGACGCCAACGCCGACGAGCTTGCCCGCCTGGAGTCGCAGAACTGCGGCAAGCCCTACGCCGCCGCCCGCAACGACGAGCTGCCGGCGATCGCCGACGTGTTCCGCTTCTTCGCCGGCGCCGTGCGCTGCCTGCAGGGCTCCGCCGCCGGCGAGTACCTGCCGGGGCACACCTCGATGATCCGCCGTGACCCGATCGGCGTGGTCGCCTCCATCGCGCCGTGGAACTATCCGCTGATGATGGCCGCCTGGAAGCTGGCTCCGGCCCTGGCCGCCGGCAACTGCGTGGTGCTCAAGCCCTCCGAGCAGACCCCGCTGACCGCCCTGCGCCTGGGCCAGCTGATCGCCGATATCTTCCCCGCCGGCGTGGTCAACATCGTGTTCGGCCGTGGTGCCGCCGTCGGCGAGCCGCTGGTCAACCACGCCAAGGTACGCATGGTGTCGCTGACCGGCTCCATTCCCACCGGCTCGAAGATCATCTCCAGCACCGCCGCCTCGGTGAAGCGCATGCACATGGAGCTGGGCGGCAAGGCCCCGGTGATCATCTTCGACGACGCCGACATCGACGCCGCCGTCGAGGGCATTCGCACCTTCGGCTTCTACAACGCCGGCCAGGACTGCACCGCCGCCTGCCGCATCTACGCGCAGAAGGGCATCTACGAGAGGTTCGTGGCCAAGCTCGGCGAGGCGGTCGGCTCGATCAAGCACGGCCTGCAGGACGACGACGGCACCGAGCTCGGCCCGCTGATCACCGAGGTGCATCGCCAGCGCGTGGCCGGCTTCGTCGAGCGCGCCAGCGCGGTGTCGCATATCGAGGTGGTCACCGGCGGCAAGGCGCCGGCCGGCAACGGCTTCTTCTTCCTGCCCACGGTACTGGCCGGCGCCAAGCAGAGCGACGAGATCGTCCAGCGCGAGGTGTTCGGCCCGGTGGTCTCGGTCACCCCGTTCGACGACGAGGCGCAGGCCCTGGCCTGGGCCAATGCCTCCGACTACGGCCTGGCCAGCTCGGTGTGGACCCGCGACGTCGGCCGCGCCCATCGCCTGTCCGCCCGCCTGCAGTACGGCTGCACCTGGGTCAACACCCACTTCATGCTGGTCAGCGAGATGCCGCATGGCGGCCTCAAGCACTCCGGCTACGGCAAGGACATGTCCATGTACGGCCTGGAGGATTACACCGCCATCCGCCATGTGATGTTCAAGCACTGATCTGAACGCCGCGCCCTTGGCCGGGCGCGCGACGCTCAGATAACTCCACTGTTTCCCTGCCCCACGGGCGATGCTCGGCACCGCTCGCGGGCAGCGCTACGCCGATTTCGGGCCAGCCGGCCCACAACCCGCGGGTACGCCCGCACGGAGGCAAGCATGCGTCATCTCGTCAGAGCCTTATCCCTGCTGTCGCTGTTCTGTTTCGCCCACCTGGCCCAGGCGGCCGATGCCAAGGCCATAGTCGACGGCTACATGGCCGCCTGGAACGCCCACGACGCCGACAAGGCCGCGACATTCCTGGCCGAAGACGCGGTGTACTTCGACGCCACCGTCGGCACACCGCAGAACGGCAAGGCCGCCGCCCGCGACAACGTGATCAAGGTATTTATCGGCGCCGTGCCGGACCTGAAGTGGGAGATGACCAGCGCGCCCATCGTCAGCGCCGACGGCATTGCCTTCCAGTGGAAGTTCAGCGGCACCAACAGCGGCGACTGGAGCGCCGAGACCAAGGCCACCGGCAAACCGCTGTCGTTCGAGGGGGTCAGCTTCATCCGCATCAGGGACGGCAAGATCGCCTACCAGGGCGACTACTACGACGCCCTCGGCTTCAACAAGCAGCTGGGCTGGTAAGCGGAGCGTGAACCAGCGCATGGATTCGCACCGAATCGGACAGACGCGCTCGCAAAGGGAGTAGGCCGTCACATTTGTCCACCGGGCGATCTTTCAGGATCGCCCGAGCACCGCCACCCCGGCGGCCGGAGCAGCCGCCATGCCCCTGCCCTCGCCCACTCGCCTGTTCCCGCGCCGCGCCCTGCTCGGCGCGCTGGGGCTATTGGTCGGCCTGGGCGGCGCACCGAGCAACGCGGGCAACGTTCAGCCCTCGGCACTGGCCGAGGCGATCAGCGCCAATCGCCTGCAGGCCTGGCAGCAACTGCTGGAACATCCCGGCGCGGCGGACGAGGCGGCGCTACTGGAGCGAGTCAACCGCTTCGTCAACCGCAGCGTGCTGCATGGCGAGGATCTGGATGTGTGGGGCGAGGCCGACTACTGGGCCACGCCACGCGAGACCCTAGGCCTGGGCCGTGGCGATTGCGAGGACATCGCCATCGCCAAGTACTTCGGCCTGGTCCAGCTGGGTATGCCCAGCGCCAAGCTGCGCCTGACCTTCGTCAAATCCCTGGAGCTGAAGCGCGCGCACATGGTGCTGGCCTACTACGCCGACGAGCGCGCCGAGCCGCTGATCCTCGACAACCTGCAAGCACAGATCCTGCCGGCTCGCGAGCGCCGCGACCTGCTGCCGGTCTACGCCTTCAACAACCACGGCATCTTCCTCGGCAGCGCGCCGCAGCGGCAGTCCAAGCAGTCGCCGCAGCTGCTGTCGCGCTGGCAGGACGTCAGCGCGCGGGCGCTGGCCGAAAGCTCATCGGCCAGCAACCCGCACTCCATCTAGCGCGCAGCGCCCCGCTCGTAGGCGCCCAGATCACACACCGCCAGGCCATCGCCGTTGCCATCGCGCGGCCGCGGGTAGCCACGCTGATCTACGCTCGGGCAGGTGCCGACACCCGCGTCCAGCGCCGGACTGGCGGGAGGCAGGCTGAAGGTCGGCAAACCAGCACTGTTGTCGGCCAGTGCATAGAGCACCTTGCCGTAGATGCTCTGGTCATCGACATAGACAGCGGCGGGGCAATTGCCCGAATCGAGACCGAGCAACAGCCCGCTCGCGCGCTGGACTGTTGCGTCGTTGATGCAATTGCCGAACTGGTTGTCGGCAATCACGCTGTTACGCACGTCCAGGAAACCGCGGTTATGCAGCCCCACCGCCGCGTTATCGGCAATGGTGACGTGCAACAACTTCATGCGCGGGGAGTAGTACAGAAGATCGGTGGCGTTGCCGTTGGCCACGGCAGAATACAACCCGGACCTCGAACTGCTGGTCGCTACCGTGACGTTGGACATCGTCAGCACGCCATAGACCGCATTGCGTACCGCGACGCCTTCGTCGCCATCGGCCCGGCTGTCCAGAATGGCCACCCGCGCCAGACTGGCTTCACCCGTATTGAACAGGGTCGCCCCCGCACTGATGCTGTTGGAGCTGATGACCGAATTGCCGCGGAACAGGGTGTCACGCACGCTCAACGTGCCGGCATTGAACAGGGCCCCGCCCTCAGCGCGGCCGAGATCATAATTGGCGATGCCGTTGCCATCCAGAATGCTGTCGTAAAGCTCTAGCGTGCCCTGGTTGTAGATCGCCCCACCGCGGTGCTCAGCGAACCACAAGTACCAGATACGCAGCCCCGTCAGCAGACTGCGACGCAGCACGACATGGCCGCGGTTCTCGATACCGCCGCCATTCGAGGTGGTATAGCCGTTGCGCAACGTCACGTCCTGCACATCCAGCACCGCGCCGGCCTCCACCTCGAACAACCTATCGATGCTCCCACCGTCGATGATGGTGTCCTGCCGAGTGGTACCCACCACGGTCAGATTGCCGGCGAGCACGTCGAGATCGCCATTGAGGTTCTGATCCTCGTCATAGACGTCGCCGTCCACACCATATTCCGGCGGCAAGGAAAGCTGGTAGGTACCGGCCCGCAGCAGGATGCGATTGGTGCCACCCAGCTGGTTGTTCACGCTGACGGCATCGCGCAACGAACAATGGCTATCGCAGATACCATCGAATTCATCGTTGAAGCGGTTGACCTTCAGATCTTGAGCCAAGACGGCATCGGAAAGGACAAAAACAGACGCGCAGGCAAGCGCGGATATGGAGTAGCGCATGGCGGAGGCTCCAGATACGGGACGTTATTCGCGGACAACGCCCAGCTTCCGCAGACCTGTCGCACATGGGCGACGGATAACTTCTTAGGGATGTGCAGGCAGCCAGTCAAGACCGCTTATCCGCCGATCAGCGCTCAGCGAACCTTCGAGCCGCGCTCATAGGCGCCCAGATCGCACACCGCCAGCCCATCGCCGTCGCCATCGCGCGGCCGCGGGTAGCCGCGCTGATCTAGGGTCGGGCACGCGCCGACACCCGCGTCCAGCGCCGGGCTGGCGGGAGGCAGGCTGAAGGTCGGCAAACCGGCGCTGTTGTCGCTCAGTGCATAGAGCACCTTGCCGTAGATGCTCTGATCGCCGACATAAACAGTCGCAGGGCAATTGCCGGAATCGGCACCCAGCAGCAATCCGCGGGACATCAGGGTTCCCGCGTTGACGCAATTGCCCTCCCGATTGTCGATAAGCAGGCTGTTGCGCACGGTCAGATTGCCCTCATTGTGCACCCCGACCGATAGGTTATCCGCAACGGTCGCGTGAATCAGCGTCATCGAAGGAGTACCCGGATACATGGGATAGTCGCTCCCGTTGGCAATGGCGGCGTAGCTCTCCAGCCCTGCGAAGGGTGTCTTCGCCACGGTGACATTGGCCAGCGTCAGCGAGCCGTCGCCATCGTTGCGTATCGCCGCGCCCTGACCGTCGCCACGGTTGTTGACGAAGGATGCCCGTATCACGCTGGCCGCGCCGGTATTGAACAAGGCCCCGCCGATGCCGGTTACGTCGTCGGTACTCACGCGATTGTTGACAAACAGCGTGTCTCGCACCTTGAGCGTGCCAGAGCTGAAGATGGCGCCGCCAAAAGCTCCACCGCTATCGCCCGTTAGCACATAGTTGCTCTCGAATTGGCTGGCATACACCTCGAGTTGGCCACTGTTGAAGATTGCTCCTCCGCTCTGCTCACCGCCCCATGGATATCGGCAGCGGTTCTGGGTCAGCAAGGCGTGGCGCACGGTCAGGTGGCCTCGGTTTTCGATTGCCCCGCCGTCCTCGGAGGTCTGCCCGTTGCGCAGCGTCAGATTCAACACCGTCAGAGCAGCACCGGCCTCGACCTCGAACAAACGGTCGACCGCGCCACCGTCGATGATGCTGTCGCGACTGTCGGTGCCGACCAGGGTCAGCGAGCCGGCGAGCACATCGAGGTCGCCATTGAGGTTCTGGTCCTCGTCGTACACCTCACCCTCCTCGCCGTAATCGGGGGGCAACGCCAGGGTGTAGGTGCCGGCGGGTAGGAGGATGCGGTTGTCACCACCCAGCAGATTGCTGGCCGTGACCGCGTCACGCAGCGAACAATGGGTATCGCAGATACCGTCGAATTCATCGTTGAAGCGGTTGACCCTCAGGTCCTGGGCCTGGACGGCCTCGGAAAGGGCAAGAACAGACGCGCAGGCAAGCGCGGATATGGAGTAGCGCATGGCGGAGTCTCCAGATACGGGACGTTATTCGCGGACAACGCCCAGCTTCCGCAGACCTGTCGCACATGGGCGACGGATAACTTCTTAGGGGTGCGCAGGCCCCCAGTCAAGACCGCTTATCCGCCGATTAGCGCTCAGCGAACCTTCGGGCCGCGCTCGTAGGCGCCCAGGTCGCACCCCACCACTCCATCGCCGTCGCCATCCTGGGGCCGCGGGTAGCCGCGCTGATCTACGGTCGGGCACATGCCGACCCCGGCATCCAGCGCCGGGCTAACCGGCGGCAGGCTGAAGGTGGGCAAGCCCGCACCGTTGTCCCGCAGTGCATACAGCACCCTGCCGTAGATGGCCTGCTCGTCGACAGACAGGTCCGCCGGGCAGTTGCCCGAATCGCTGCCGAGCAGCAGGCCGGCGGAACGCACGATGGTGCCGTAGTTGACGCAGTTGTTCTGCGGGTTGTCGACGATGATGCTGTTGCGCAGCTCGAGGAAGCCGTCGTTATACAACCCCATCTGCCCATTGCCGGCGATGGTGACATTCAGCAGCTTGAGGCGCGGGCTGCCGGGGTAGGCCCAGTGGTCCGAGCCGTTGGACACCGCCGCATCCGTCTCGGACTCCTGGCTGCCGCTGCCCGTGATCGTGGCGTTGGACAGGGTCAGCACGCCGTTGCCATCGTTGCGCACCGCGGTGCCCTGACCGTCGCCCCTGCCGCCCAGAATCGCCACGCGGGCCATGCTGGCCTCACCGATGTTGAACAGCGCCGCGCCGAAGCCGGTGACGTCATCGGTGTCCACCACGTTGTTCTCAAACAGGGTGTCGCGCACCTGCAGCCGGCCGGCGTTGAACAGCGCGCCTCCCTGGGCGCTACCGCTGTCATTGATGTTGATGACGTTGTGCTGAAAGAGGCTGTCATAGACCACCAGCGTGCCTTCGTTGTAAATCGCGCCGCCGTAGTGCTGGCCGTCCCACTGGTAGGAGATCAGGTTGTCGGCCAGGCGGCTGCGCCGCACGATGACCTGGCCGCGGTTCTCGATGGCACCGCCGTGGGTCGAGGTGAAGCCGTTGCGCAGGGTGAGGTCGCGCACATCCAATACGGCCGTGCTGGCAACTTCGAACAGGCGATCGAGCCGCCCGCCATCGATGATGCTGCTGTCTCGCCCGGCGCCCACCAGAATGACGCTGCCGGCGAGCACATCGAGGTCGCCGTTGAGATTCTCATCCTCGTCGTAGACCTCCCCCTCCTCCCCGTACTCCGGCGGCAGGGACAGCTGGAACGTGCCCGCCGGCAGCAGAATGCGGTTGGGCCCCTGGCCCGTCTGGTTGTGCGCGCTGACCGCGTCACGCAGCGAGCAATGGGTATCACAGACGCCATCGAACTGATCATCGAAACGGTTGACCCGAAAATCATGGGCCAGTGCGGGGTCGGCAAGAGCAAGAACGGATGCGCAGGCGAGCGCGAACGGGACATGACGCATGGCGGAACCCCCATGGGAAGACGTTATCGCGGATAACGCCCGGCTTCCGCTCCAGCGCCGCGTCGTAGCGGCGCATTAACCTTTAGAAGCCCACCCCGGCAGCGTCAACGCCACTCACCCGGTCAGCTCAACGCGGAGCCAGATGCGCTACCAGCAATTGCACGCTTTCGCGGCCCTGGTACTCGTTGACGTCCAGCTTGTAGGCCAGCTCCACCCAGCGCACGTTGGGGTTGGGCCAGGTGTCGCGGTCGACGTTGAAGGCGATGCCGTCCAGGGTCTGACCACCGCACTCGGTCTTCAACACCAGTTTGAGGTGCTTCTCGCCCACCACCCGCTGATTGACGATCTGGAACACGCCGTGGAACAGCGGCTCGGGGAAGTGCTGGCCCCAGGGCCCGGCATGGCGCAGGGCCTTGGCCAGCTCCAGGTGGAACTCTTCGACGCCCAGCTGGCCGTCGGACAGCAGGCGCCCGGTGAGATCGTCCTCGGTGAGCTGGCGGCGCACCTCGGCGTCGAAGGCGGCAGCGAAGGCACCGTAATTCTCCTGCGGCAGCGACAGGCCGGCGGCCATGGCATGGCCGCCAAACTTGCTGATCAGCCCCGGATGACGCGCGGCCACGGCATCCAGCGCATCGCGGATATGCAGCCCCGGCACCGAACGGGCCGAACCCTTGAGCAGGCCGTCGCCGGCATCGGCGAAGGCGATGGCCGGGCGGTGGTAACGCTCCTTGAGGCGCGAGGCGAGGATACCGATCACCCCCTGGTGCCAGTCCGCCTCGAACAGGCACAGGCCGAACGGCATGTCCTCGACGCTCATGTCCTTGAGCTGGGCCAGCGCCTCGCGCTGCATGCCCTGCTCGATGGCCTTGCGGTCCTTGTTAAGGTCGTCGAGCTGCTGGGCCATGTCGCGCACCAGCGCCTCGTCGTCGCACAGCAGGCATTCGATGCCTAGGCTCATGTCGTCCAGGCGCCCGGCCGCGTTCAGGCGCGGACCAAGGATGAAGCCGAGGTCGGTAGAGCTGATGCGCCCGTGCTGCCGCCCGGCCACCTCGAGGATCGCCCGCAGTCCCGGCCGTGCCCGGCCGGCGCGGATGCGCGCCAGGCCCTGATGGACCAGGATGCGGTTGTTGGCGTCCAGCGGCACCACGTCGGCGACGCTGCCCAGTGCCACCAGATCGAGCAGCTCGCCCAGATTCGGTTCGGCCACACCGCTACTGGTAAACCAGCCGATCTCCCGCAGCTTGGCACGCAGGGCCAGTAGTACGTAGAACATCACCCCGACCCCGGCCAGCGCCTTGCTCGGGAACTCGCAGCCCGGCTGGTTGGGGTTGACGATGGCGTCCGCCGCTGGCAGCTCCGGCCCCGGCAGGTGGTGGTCGGTGACCAGTACCTTGAGGCCGGCGGCCTTGGCCGCGGCCACGCCCTCGACGCTGGAGATGCCGTTGTCCACGGTCAGCAGCAGGTCGGGCTGGCGCTGCAGGGCCACGGCGACGATTTCCGGCGTCAGGCCATAGCCGTATTCGAAGCGGTTCGGCACCAGGTAGTCGACATGCGCCGCGCCGAGCATGCGCAGACCGAGCACGCCGACCGAGCTGGCGGTGGCACCGTCGGCATCGAAGTCGCCGACGATCAGGATGCGCTGGCGTTGCTCCAATGCCTGCACCAGCAGCTCCACCGCGCCGTCCATGCCCTTCAGCTGCTGATACGGAATCAGCCGTGCCAGCCCCTTGTCGAGCTCGGCGGCGGACTGCACACCACGGGAGGCGTACAGACGGGTCAGCAGCGGCGGCAGCTCGCCCAGATCGGGCAGCGTGGCGGGCAAGGGGCGAAGGTCGATGCGCATGGGGTATTCCGATTGTTTTGCTAGGCGTTCAGTAGCGGCGCGGAAGGCTCCCTCTCCCTTTGGGAGAGGGTTGGGGTGAGGGAAACTCCGCGCAGGCGATCAGCCCCTCACCCCTGGCCCCTCTCCCGGAGGGAGAGGGGAAGCGAGGCTCAACGCTCGCCGTGCAACCACTCCAGCGGGATCTCGTGCTGGCCGCGCTCGTCGGTGACGTAGAGCAAACCGTCGCTGATCATCACGCTCCAGCTCACCGAACGCGGCAGGTCGCGGGCCAGGTTCTCCAAGGCCTCCTGGTCCACGCCGACCACATTGATGTTCTTCAGGCTGCGCACGCCGTCGAGCACCTTGTTCTGCCACACGCGCAGGCTGCCGTAGGCCACCAGGCTGAAACGCTCGGTACGGCGCGAGCACCAGGTGATGCGCTCGGCGTCCGGCTGACCGACCTCGATCCAGTGCAGCACACGGTCGTCCAGGCTCTTCTCCCACAGCGCCGGCTCGTCGACGTCGGACAGGCCGCGCCCGAAGGCCAGCTGCTCGTGGTACCACAGCGCATAGGCGATCAGCCGCACGCACAGCCGCTCCTCGGTCTCCGAGGGATGCTTGGCCACGGTGAAACGCAGGTTCTCGTAGACGTTGCGGTCGATGTCGGTGAGGTTGAGTTCGACTTTGTAAGGCGTGGCTTGCAGGGCCATGGGCGGGCTTCTTGGCTGGCGGGAAAGGCGGCAAGTCTACCCGAAAGGCCGCCTCGCCACGAACCCGGCCGCTCAGCGGGCGAAGCGCGCCCAGAGCTGTTCGAACTCCGCCGCATAGGCCGCCAGCAGCTGCGGATGGTCGGTCACTAGCAGGTTCTCCTCGTTGCTGGTACTGGCGCTACGGGTCCAATTGAAGCTGCCATTGAGCAGCACGCGGCCATCGAACAGGGCGAACTTGTGGTGCATGTGGAAGGGGCTGTCGTCGATGCGCAGCGGCACGCCCTGGACGAGCAAATGCTGGATATCGCTACCCTCGTCGAACTGCTTGTCGTTGTCGCTGATCACCCGCACCGCCACGCCACGGCGGTGGCAGGCGACGATCTCCTCGCTGAGGCGATCGTCGGAGATGGTGTAGACGCAGATATCCACGCTGCTGCGCGCCTGGCGGCACAGCTCGCGAATCTTGCGCAGGCAGTCCTCGCCGGGGCTGAAGTGGGCGCTGGCCACGGCCGGGCGCGGCGGCGCACTGGCGGCGTCGAGAGTCTTGATCACCTGCTCCAGCCATTTCAGCGCCGGCAGCAGATTGGCCGTGTCGGTCAGCGCCAGGTCACGTACCAGGTCGAATGCGCGGTTGCGCAGGTAGCGCACCTGGTCCGGGCCCAGGTCGCTGCCCAGCTGGCGCAGCTCGTCGCGTTCCTCGTTGCTCAGCTTGAGATCGACCAGGCTGTCGCGCAGTTGCTGGTCGAGACGGGCAAAGTCCATTTCCGCATCCTCAGGTCGAACGTCGGTGCCGACTCAATGCGGCGAACAACACACCGCACAAGGCACCGAACAGGTGGTATTCGAAGGAGACGCCCTGGCTCGGCAACAGCCCGAGCCACCAGCCGCCGTAGTAGAACAGCACCAGCAGGGCGATCAGCAAACTACCCAGGCTGCGCTCGAACCAGGCGCGGGCCAGCAGCAGGCCCCACAGGCCGAACACCCAGCCGCTGGCGCCCAGGTGCATGCCCGGCCGGGCGAACAGCCAGACCAGCAGGCCGCTGCCGATGATGATGAAGGCGCTGGCGGCGAGGAACTGGCGCAGCGAACCGAGCAGCGCCAGCCAGCCCAGCAGTATCAGCCCCGGCAGGTTGTTCAGCAGGTGCCACCAGCCTGCATGCAGCCAGGGGGCGAAGAGGATGCCGGGCAAGCTGTCGACATGCCGCGGCAGAACGCCCCATACAGTGAGGGCATTGCCACTGAGGCTGTTGCCGACCTGCAGTGCCAGCATCAGTGCGGCGATGCCGGCGAGCAGGCGCAGGCGCGGAGCCAGCCAGGCCGTCACTTCTGCTCCGGCCCCACTTCGGCGGGTGCTTGCGGCGCACCGAGGAACTGGCCCAGCTCACGCAGGCGCTGGGCCATGTCGCCCATGCGATTGTGGGTGCGCAGGTCGATCTCGATCTTCTTGTCCATCGCGTTCATCAGCGGCAGGAAGCTGTTCTGCAGGGTGCCGGCCACGCTCTCCAGCAGGGTCTGCACGCCCGGCTGCGGCGGCGCCACCACTTCCACCTCGACCTGCGGCTGCACGGTACCGAGGCGCTCCAGGCCGGCCAGCAGCTCGTTCCAGGGAATCTCCTGCTGCTTCTGCGGCTCGCGCTGCAGGTTGCCGCCGAGGGCGCGGATGCCTTCCACCAGGTCGTTGAGCTGGGCCACCACGCGGGCGCCGACGTCGCTGTCGCTGCCGCCCATGGCCTTGTTGCGCAGGAAGTCGCGCTTGATCTGCTCCCAGCGGGCACGCTGCTCCTCGGTCATATTGCCGCGCAGCTCGGCCAGCTTGAGCAGATTTTCCTCGGCGCCGGTGGTGAGCAGTTGCGACTCGCCCTGGTAGTGGTCGGCGATCAGCTGCAGCAGCTCGGCGTCGTTCATCACCGCGCTGATCTTCTCGGTCATCTTGTTCATGTTGCGGTAGCTGCCCTGCAGCTTGAACGGCGGCTCGCTGCGGTACTGGTCGGCCTGGGCGGCGCTGGCGATGTACTGCTGGTTGACCCGCAGCACCACGTCGCGCACCTGCATCAGGCGCTGCAGGGTGCTGACGATCTCGTTGATCTCGGCGCCGCTGTAGCCGTGACTCAGCTCGTTGGCAGAGAACGGCTTGCCCTCTGCCTTGGCGACGAAGCGGTAGACGTCGGCCATGTCGCGGGTGGCCAGCGGCGCCAGCACCGGGTTGGAGGTCAGGCCGTTCTCGATGTAGCTGAGGGAGAAGGCCTCCTGCATGCCGCCCAGGGTGTCGCCGAGGTTATAGATATCGGCGCGGTTGGCCAGCATGTCCGGAATCTTGAAGACCTCGCCGGACTCGGTGTACGGGTTGCCGGACATGATCACGCAGAACTTCTTGCCGCGCATGTCGTAGGTCTTGGTCTGGCCCTTCCACACGCCCTCGATGCGCCGGGTGCCGTCGCACAGCGAGATGAACTTCTGCAGGAATTCCGGGTGGGTGTGCTGGATATCGTCGACATACAGCATCACGTTATTGCCCATCTCCAACGCCAGGTTGAGCTTCTCCAGCTCCTGGCGCGAGGTGGCGTCCGGCGCCTGGGCCGGGTCGATGGAGCGTACTTCGTGGCCGAGGGCCGGGCCGTTGATCTTCATGAAGATCAGGCCGAGGCGGTGCGCCACATACTCCATCAGCGTGGTCTTGCCGTAGCCGGGCGGCGAGATGAGCATCAGCAGCCCCATCAGGTCGGTGCGCTTGTTCTCGCCGGCGGTGCCCATCTGCTTGGCCAGGTTGTCGCCGATAAAGCCCAGGTACACGTCGTTGATCAGTTTGTTACGCACGAAGGAGCTGAGCGGCTTGGCCTTGAACTCGGACAGGCGCAGCGCATCGCGCTCGCGACCGATCACCTCCTGGCGCAGGGCCTGGTAGCGCTGCAGGCCGGGCAGGAAGGACGCACGGTGGCTGCGCAGGCGGGCGAACAGGTCGTCCACCGCCAGCACCAGCTGGCGTTCCTGGATGCGCGCGTGCTCGCCCATCAGATTGGCGACGGTGAAGCGCAGGTCCACTTCGGTGACGCGACCGGGGAAGCCTTCGCTCAGCAGCGACAGGGCCACCGCCTCGGCGACATAGCCGGCCAGCGGCGCGAACTCGTCCTGGGCGCAGAGGCCGCGCAGCCAGTTGTCGGCCAGCGCCCACTGGGCCGCCGGGCGGCCGTCGAGGTTGGCCAGGGCGCGCTGGTAGTCGTCCCACATGCGCGCGCCCTGCAGGCGCAGCTTGAGGCCTTCCTGCAACTGCTTGGCGTACTTGCTGAAGACGAACTCGACGCGCTCGGCGGCCAGCTCCTGCACCAGGTATTCGGCGGCCTCGCTCACCACGGTGGCGGCCAGGCCCAGAGGCTGCTCGGCGAGGAACGCCTGCAGCGCCTCGGCGACCTCACCCTGCAGTTGTTGCAGGCCTTCGCGGCGGCCGAACAGCTGCTGGATATGCCGACTGGTGCGGGCCCGCTCCGGCCACTGGGCGGCACTTTCGTTATCACGCCGCAGATCCCAGAACAGGCAGGCCAGAGCGCGCGCCTCGGCGCCGTAACGCAGCAGCCCGGCGCTGTCGCGCAGCGACAGCAGCTGGGTGAGGATGGCGGCGGTGTCGTGGTCGTGGATGCCTTTCTCGTAGCCTTCCTTGTAGCGCGGCGCGGCGAAGTCGCGGATCAGCCGGGCCAGCTCGTCCGGCTGCGCCAGTAGGGATTTCAGGCGTTCCAGGCCAAGGCCTTCGCGGCCCTCGTCGGCCGCAGCCAGCACCTCGCCGGCCAGGTATTCGGCGCGGTACAGATTTTCGGATTCGGACTCCAGCGCCACCTGCCAGAACGGTCTGAGCGCTTCCAGCTCGGCATTGGCCAGCGGCTCGAGGAAGTCAGTGCCGGTCAGGTGCAGGTACAGCTGATCGCCGCGCGGCAGCAAGGTTAGGTCCAGCTCCTGGGTGTTGACGCTGAAGCGGTGGCGCGGGCCGAGCTTGATGACGTTGCCGCCTTCCTCGAACAGCTCGCTCTTGTCGCGCAGCGCACGCACGGCCTGATCGCGGGCGCCCTTGAGACGCGCCTCGATGTCGTCGGCCTTGACGCTGTCCTTCAGCTCGCGCAAACGACCGGTCATTTCGCGCAGCTTGAGAATCAGCGGGTCGGCGGCGAAGAAGGCGTTGAGCTCCTCGACCTGGGTGAACTTGGCGGTCCGCCGGGACAGGCTGTCGAGGATGCGTTTGGCCGCATCCAGCACACTCTGCGCCTTGCGCTGGCGCTCGTCGAGCAGCGCCTGCTTGTGCGCCTCGAAGGTCTCCAACAGCTCCTCGCGCTTGGCCAGGATGTCGCCGATGAACTGCTCGTGGTCGCCGAACTGGCTCTCCAGCTCTTCCAGCTGCACCAGCAGGCGGGCCAGCTGCTCGTCGCAGCGCTCCGGATCCTGGGCCTGGCCGAGGGCGTTGGTGATGCCCTGGCTGAACAGTTTGAACTGGGCGCCGAACTGCGCCACCGTCTCGCTCGAGCCCAGGCCCTTGCGCCGCTGTTCGGCACGGGCCTTGGCCTGATTCAGGCGGGCGTAGATCTCGGAGATGGATTCGACGATGCGCGTGCGCTGGGTAGCGTCGTCGATCTTCAACGACGCCATCAGGCCGGACAACATGTCCAGGTCGGCGGCCATGGTCTGCAGCGCGGCCAGTGGCTCGGCCAGCTGCGCCACGGTTTCGGCCTTCTGCGCCTGTTCGTCGAAGCCCTGCAGGCGCACGACGAAGGGCTGCAGCGCGGCATCGCCGGCGAGGAAGGTGGCGGTGACCGCCGAGACACGCTCCTGGGCGGCCAGCAGCTCGGCCTCCATGGCATCCAGGCGCACCAGATCGATATAGCGGTATTCGCGAATGGTCAGCAGCAGGCCGCGCTGGGCGGTGATGCCGTTGAGGCCGTCGACGAAGCTCTGCGCCTGGTCCCAGCTATCCGGCAGCAGGCCGTCGAGCAGCGCCTTGTGGCGGCTCTCGGCATCGGCCATGGCCTGGGCCGACTGCTTGCGGATGCTCTCGACCTTCTCGTATTCGTCCAGCACCAGTTCGGAGGTGGCGGCGATCTCGCGCAGCAGCGGCGCCAGGCCGGCCAGTTGCTCGCCGGCCAGCCAGTGGTAGGCATCGAACAGACGGCGGGTGTTCTGACACAGCAGGCTGTAGCGCTGCACCGACACCGCCGGGGTGTCGATCTCGCGGCACAGGTCGTAGAGGTCGGAGACGCCGCGCACCAGCTCGGCATTGCCGATCTTGCCGAGGAAGCCGCTGCGCGCCGGCTGGCGGGCGGCGAATTCGTCACTGCAGAACGGCGTCTGCCAGATCTGCATCGGGTGGATGCGGGTCGGCTCCTCGCCTTCGGCGGCGAAGATCACCGTGCGGCCATCTTCCAGGCGCGCATAACCGTGGCCGAACAGCGGGTTCTGCAGCTGGCGGTTGATCATGTTGTAGGTCAGCAGCACCGCCCGTCCCTGCTCGGGGTGGTAGAAGATGTACTGCACGTCCTCGCCGTTGGGCGAGCGCACGGCGCGCTTGAAGCGCATGCCGGCCATGGATTGCTCGAAGGTCTTGTACTCGCCGTTCTGCAGGTAGTAGCCGCCGGGGAAAATGATGCCGTGGTCTTCCGGCAGCTGCACGCAGGCCTGGCCGATGGCGTCGATGCGCTCCACCTTGCCGGTGAGGCCGTTGTACACCAGGTAGCGCCACTGCTCCTCGCGGTACGGCAGCACCTTGAGCAGCACCAGGCTGCCGAGGCGGGCGAACTCGACCTGGGCATCGTCCAGCGACTGGGTCTTGTCCAGCACCTCCTCGCGGTAGATGCCCAGGCCGTCCTCGGTGTTGTTTTCGACCTTGATGGTGAGGTCGCCGCCGATGGTCTCGACGAACAGGGTGTCGAGAATGTTCAGATGCGGATGGCGGCCTTCCACTACCATCTCGCGGGTGGCCTTGATCCACTCGAAATCGAACGGCGCCGGCAGCGCGATATCACGCTCGCCGCGGTTGTCGATGTAGCGGACGTCCTTGCCGTCGATGGAGATCGACCAGCGGAACACGCGAATGTCGGTGATCCGCTCGCCGATCTGGAAGCTCGCCAGCAACTTGCCGTCGCGGATGGCCAGCTGCAGCAGACGGGTGTTCTTGTAGTAGCTGTACAGCTCGTTGAAGTCGTTGATGAAGCCGGGCGCGGCCAGGAAGGTACCTTCCAGCGGCACCGGCTCGGCCTCGTAGGCATCGCCCTCGCCCACCAGGCGGTAGAGGGAGAACACGTCGCCGACGCCGGTCTCCTTCTTCAGGCCGAGGAACACGTTGTAGCCGAACAGCAGGCAGTCGCCGACCTGGACGATGTCGCGGGCGATGCAGTTGTTCTCGGTGCGGATGCGCACGCGCCCGACCACTTCCATCTGGCTGCTGCCGAACTCCTCCAGGCGCTGGCCGTTGAGGTTCTCGGTGATCTGCCGCAGGCGTTGCCCCTGGTCCAGCAGGCGCTTGTGCAGCACCTCGTAGGCGCCGCCTTCGGCGACGGCCTTGTCCAGTACGTCCTGGGTTTGGGTTGCGGCTGGTGCGTCCGACATCGTGGCCTTCCTGGATCTGCGCTGTCTGCGGGCAATGGTGCGGGAGTGAAGCTAAAGGGCTGAGCGGGAATCTGTTGAGCGAATCAGGGTGAGAACGAGCGACTGAACTTCAGCCACCCGCTCTCGCCCTCCCGGGCACGGCATGCGCCGCGCCCGTGATCCGGCACCGCTCAGGCGCCGATTTTCTTGGCGACCTCGGCCAGCTTGTCGCGCATGGCCTGGTCGATTTCTTCCGGCTTGATCTGCGCGATGATCTTCTTCAGCACGCGGATCTCGTTGTCGTCGATCGCGCCGTCGCGCTCGGCGATGTCCAGCAGGGCGCCGAGCTCATGCACGTCCAGGCGGCCATCATTGGCGAAGCACTGGATCGAGCGGAACGACATTTCCAGATAGTCCCTGGGTTCCAACATTGCAGCTCTCCTTGTTCGATAGGCTGGGCTCATGCCCATGGCGGCGGAAGCGAGCCAATCTCGCTCCCGCCCGGGTGGTGACTCGATCAGGCCTCGGCGGCGGGCGCCACGACTTCCAGGTCAGGCTTGCGCTCGGCCGGCTTGCCGTTGAGCAGGCGTGCCAGCACGTCCTGCACCACCGGGCTCTTGCCCACCACGCCTTCGATGGCCTTGCCCACCGAGAGCGACTTGGCGAAGGAGTTGAAGAAGTCGCCCTCGCCGCCGACGATCTCGATCTTCGCCTTGGCCAGCGCGGTGGCGAGCACCTCGGCCTGGTCCTTGGCGATCTCCTTGTTGGCGGCGATGGCGGCCATGGCCTCCTCGAAGCTCTTCTCCAGCTGCATGCGGAACTCTTCGTGCTGGCGTGCGCTGTCGCTGAGGGCGTCGAGGGCGCCGAACTTCTTGCCCAGACCTTCCGCTTCCGCGTTCAGGCGCTGCAGCAGCACCTCGGCTTCCGACGTACCCAGGTCCTTGGTCGCCTGGGCCTTGGCCGCACCGAGCTGCTGCTCGCCGCGGGCCTGGGCGCCCAGTTTCTCTTCCAGCACCTTGGCTTCGGCCAGGCCATCCTTCTCCTTGGCTGCGGCCTGGGCTTCCAGAACGCGGGCCTCGGCCAGGCCTTTCTCCTGCTCGCCCTTGGCTTCGGCGATCAGCTGTTCGGCACGCACGCGCGCCTCGGCTAGACCGTCCTTCTCCTTGGCCGCGGCAGTGACTTCCAGCACGCGGGCGTCGGCCAGGCCAGGCGCGGCGCGCTCGGCCTCGATGCCTTCGGCCATGCGCTTCTTGGCCTCGGCCTGCTTGGCCGCAGCTTCCAGCTCGGCCTGGGCCAGGTTGTTGATTTCCACGGCCTTGTGCTTGGAGCGGGTCTCGTCGGCCTCGGCCTGCTTGACCTGGCGCACCAGCTCCTGTTCGGCCTGGGCCTGGGCCTGCAGCACGATGACCTGCTTGGCACGCTCGGCCTCGGACACCTCGCGCACTTCCTTGATGCGCTCTTCTTCCTGGGCCACGGTCTTCTCGACCGCGACGCGCTCGCGAATCACGTTGGCGATGTTCTTGCGCTGCTCTTCCAGGGCCTTCTCGGCCTCGATGCGCTGCAGCTCGACCTCCCGCTCGCGGGCCACCACTTCCAGGTCCTTGGCACGGGTGACTTTCTCCACCTCGATGACCACGGCACGCTGGCGGTTCTGCTGGGCCACTTCGACTTCGCGCTGATGGTTCTCGGTGCGCACGTCGATTTCCTGCTGCGACTGGATGCGCGCCTGCTCGGCCTTGAGGCGTTCCTCTTCCTTGACCTTGATGGTCTCGGCTTCCTCGCGGGCACGGATGGTCTCGACCTCGCGCTTCTGCCGCGCCTCGGCATCGGCCTGCTGGCGCTCCAGGGCCAGGGTCGCCTCGCGGGTCTCGACGTTCTTCTTCTTGATCGCCAGCTCCTCGTTGCGCTCGAGGTCGTTGGTGATGACGTTCTGCGCGGCGGTCAGCTCGGTGATCTTGCGGATACCGGCGGCGTCGAGGATGTTGCTCGGGTCCAGCGAGCTCTTGGCGGTCTGCTCCAAGTAGTCGATGGCGACGTCTTCCAGCACATAGCCGTTGAGGTCGTTGCCGATGGTCTCGACGATACGGTCGCGGAATTCCTGGCGGTTCTCGAACAGCTGGACGAAGTCGAACTGCTTGCCGACGGTCTTCAGCGCCTCGGAGAACTTGGCGTTGAACAGCTCGTTGACCGCGGCGCGGTCGGAGGCACGGTCCACGCCGATGGCCTTGGCCACCTTGAGCACGTCTTCCTGGGTCTCGTTGACGCGCAGGTAGAAGGCCACGGTGATGTCGGCACGCATGTTGTCCTTGCAGATCAGGCCGTCCTTGCCGCGACGATCCACTTCCAGGGTGATCAGCGAGATACGCATGAACTCCTTGAGGTAGATCACCGGGTACACCAGGGCACCGGTGAAGTGCACCTTGGGGGTGGAGGACATGTCGTTGACGATCAGCGCCGTGCCCTGGGGGACCTTGATATAGAAGGCCTTGAACAGAGCCAGCAGGGCCAGAAGGACGAGGACGACGAGCCCGGCGAACATCAGGCCAGGGATGATGTATTCCATTGTTTTCCAATCTCCTTAGCGAGGGGATCAAACTCCCCGAAACTCATTCTCGGTAATCACACGGTACGCATGCTCGGCTTGTAGGTATTCCAGCAGCACCACCCGATCGCCCCTCTTGAAGCCAAGAGACTCTTCTGCGCGCACTCGCAGAATCAAGCCCGCACCGCCATCTTCCAGCACTGCCTCACCGTGACTTTGGGTAACACGCCCACTACGCACGACCGCTACTTGACCGAGCACTGACTTACTGGTGGTCGCTTCGATCTTCTGAAACAACGGACGCAGAGGCCGGCAAACGGCAGAACAAAGAGGTACGGCAAGCACCAGCGCCCCAAATGCCACTACAGCACCAAGTGGATAGCGCAAGATGCCCAGAGGCAGGTGACTTAGCAGCAGGAGCTCCACGAAATAGCAAAGCACCCATGCCGAGAAGAACAGCAGGGTCAGCACGAGAGTGACAGGCACCCCGCCCAACTTGAGCTTGTACAGCAGCCCAGCCAGCCCCTCGGCTTGGCCGCCGCTCTCAATCAGGGAGTCCACCTCGACATTCAACACATCGACCTCGATCAGCCCCAGCGCCACGACCATCCAGTAGATGATCGCAACGCACAGGAGAAAGCTGAACAGCGCTGTGGGAAACGAAGACACCGTCTGCAGAAAGATTTCCATAACTTTCCTTTCCCCGAATTAACCGAGAGCGGTCGCTTTGTGCGACCTCTCTCCAAGCAGCCGATCAGGACTTGGCCTTGCCCTTCAGGCGCGCCAGCACGCTTTCGGCGCTGGCGTTGTCGGCCTTGATGCCGGCCGCGCGCAGCTTGGCCTCCAGCGAGTCGTCGACGTTGGCCGCCTCGGCCAGTTCGGCCGTCGCTTCCATCTTCGCCGCCCGCTCGGCCTGCTGCTGCTTGATCCGCTCCAGCGACTCGACGGCAGTGTGCAACTTGGCCTGAGAGCCGCCGTAGCGTTGGGCCACAGCCATCTGCGCTTTCTGCACGCTCTCGGTGGCCTTGACGGTATCCACCTGCTGCTTGAGGCGCTTGATATTGGCCTCGGCCTGGATCACTGCCTTGCGCAGCTGAGCGACGCTGGCGGCATAGCTGTCGGCCTGCTCGCGCTCGCTGTTCAGCTCGACTTCCAGGTTGGCGATCTTTACCGCCACTTCCTGCGCCAGCGACTCGTTGCCGGCCTCCAGCGCCTTGAGCGCGTACTGCTCGTACTCGGCGACCTTGGCCGAACTCTTCTCGGCGCGATCGGCGGCCAGCTTCTGCTTGGCCATGATCTCGGCCAGCGCTTCCTTGGACTTGCGCAGCTCCAGGTCGGCGTCGCGGATTTCCTGGTCGAGGATACGCAGGACCTGGCTGTCCACCATGGCCTCACCCACTTCGTTGGCGCCGCCACGCAGGGCGGTCAACAGTTTGCTCCACACGTTCATGGCAATCTCCTTAGGCACCGGCCTTGAGGAAGCCCTCATAGGCTTCGGTGGCCTTGATCACGTTGTCCGCCAGCATCTCGATTTCCTGTACCACGTTGGAGAGCACCGAGGACGCGCTCAGGGCACCGAACATGGTGTAGCAGGCCTGCCCGTCCGGCAGGGTTTCCAGGCCGATGGACGACAGCGGGAAGAGCTTGCGGCTGCGCAGCACCTCTTCGTTGAACGCGACCTCATCGCGCACATCGGCCGCCGGCCAGAGCAGCGCCTCGACGATGATCTGCTCGCCGAACACGGCGACGAACAGCGGCAGGTCGCCGTACTCACCCATGGTCACGTGCAGGCTGGCGTCGGCGCCCTGGATCAGCTCGATGGCCGCGCGCCCGTCCTTGAACAGCTCCGTTGCGGACAGCGCATCGAACAAACCTTGTGCAGTCCAAACCTGAGGCATGGCACCTCCCTCCTTCTCCATAGAGGCCTGCCCCACCTGGGGCTGGCGCAGTTTCCGCTCGAACGCCGCGAGCGCTTGCGCATGCTCGGGCAGTATCCACACCTCTTTCTTGATCAAGCCCTGCTCGCGCAGGCGCTGACGAAAGAGACGCTGGTAGTGGGCTGATGATTTGCTTTCCATGGGCGAGAGATTAGGCACTCACATGTAATGAATCAACTACTCACATGTAATATTTTCAAACGCACGTATGACGGACATACGAGCACGCCGAGAGCAGACCGGAAGGGCCGCCACGGGAAAGGGTTTGCGGGTATGGGCAACGGGAGGGAAAGCCTTCCAGGCCAGAGAGGGAGCGCGCATCCTTTCGCCCGGCGATTTAACCGCAGATACTCCACCGACGAAAGCCCAAGGCGCACCAACCAGGTCGCATCCACAGGAGTCACGATGATCCCCAGCAAACCCCTCGCCGGCCTGAAAGTGGTCGAGCTCGGCACTCTGATCGCCGGCCCCTTCGCCTCGCGCATCTGCGCCGAGTTCGGTGCCGAGGTGATCAAGGTCGAGTCGCCGGATGGCGGCGATCCGCTGCGCAAGTGGCGCAAGCTGTACGAGGGCACCTCGCTGTGGTGGTTCGTGCAGGCACGCAACAAGCAGTCGATCACCCTCAATCTCAAGCACGAAGGCGGCCGCGAGGTGCTGAAGAAACTGCTGAGCGAAGCGGACATCCTGATCGAGAACTTCCGCCCCGGCGTGCTGGAGAAGCTCGGCCTGGGTTGGGACGTGCTGCATGCGCTGAATCCCAAGCTGGTGATGGTGCGCCTGTCCGGATTCGGCCAGACCGGGCCGATGCAGGACCAGCCGGGCTTCGGCGCGGTGGGCGAGTCGATGGGCGGGTTGCGCTACATCACCGGCTTCGAGGATCGGCCGCCGGTGCGCACCGGCATCAGCATCGGCGACTCCATCGCCGCGCTGTGGGGCGTGATCGGCGCGCTGATGGCGCTGCGGCACCGCGAGGTGAATGGCGGCCAGGGCCAGGTGGTGGACGTGGCGCTGTACGAGGCGATCTTCGCCATGATGGAAAGCATGGTGCCGGAGTTCGATGTGTTCGGCTTCGTGCGGGAAAGAACCGGCAATATCATGCCCGGCATCACCCCCTCCTCCATCCACACCTGTGGCGATGGCAAACATATCCAGATCGGCGCCAACGGCGATGCGATCTTCCAGCGCTTTATGCGCGCCATCGACCGTAGCGACCTGGCCGACGACCCGACGCTGGCCGACAACGCCGGCCGCGATGCACGGCGCGAAGAACTCTACGGGGTGATCGACCGCTGGGCCGCCAGTCTGCCGTTGAGCGAAGTGGAGGCCGTCCTGGTGCGCGCCGAGGTTCCGGCCAGCCGCATCTACTCCGCCGAAGACATGTTCAAGGACCCGCAGTTCCTCGCCCGCGAGATGTTCCTCTCGGCCAAGTTGCCAGATGGCAAGCCCTTCAAGATGCCGGGCATCGTGCCCAAGCTGTCGGAAACCCCCGGCGGCGTGGAATGGACCGGTCCGCAGCTTGGCGAGCACAACCAGGCAGTGCTTAGCCGCCTCGGCTACAGCGCCGAGCAGATCGCCGCGCTGAAGGATGGCGGCGCGATCTGATGCGCCGCCTCGCCACCGCGCTGCTGGCGAGCCTGGCCGTCGCGCCGAGCGCCGCGCTGTTCATCGCCCTGCTCACCGGCAGCCTGTGCCAGCAGCGCCTGACCCTGGAGTGGCCGCAGCTGATCGACGGCGGCGACTCGGTCGTGCTCGAACTGCTGCTCACCACCGCACCCGGCGCATTGTTCGTGCTGCTGGCGAGCGCCTGGCTGCGCCGTGGGGCACTGCGCGTCGGCGCTTTCATCGGTGGCGCACTGCTGGCCTGCATGCTGGCCGCCGGCCTGTTCGCCCAGGCCTTCGGCAACACCTGGAGCATCAGCGAAATCCTGGCGGAGCTGGTCGTGGCACAGCTGCACCTGATCGCCCTGGCGCTGTTGCCTGGCACCCTGCTGGTCGCCCTGTTCCAGCGCGGCGAGGGTTGACCCAGGCGACAGCGGCTTTCAGCGAAGCGCCATTCGGCGGACGGCCGCTTGCCGACAAATACTTTAAAGTCCAACATGGACAAACAAGTATTTACGGAGACACCCGCATGACCCGCGTGATCGACCAGACCGAAGCCGAACGCCTGCTCGCCCGCATCGACGTGCACCAGGCCATGCGCGCCATGTTCGCCAGCCTGGCCGAGGGCCGCGCGGTGCAGCCGGCGCAGCAGCTGGTGGAATTCCCCGGCGGCGGCGACTTCATCAACTACCTCGGCGTGCTGGCCGACGAAGGCGTCTATGGGGTCAAGACCTCGCCCTACATTCCCGGCCCGCAGGGCGCAACCGTCACCGCCTGGACCCTGCTGATGTCGATGCACAGCGGCCAGCCGCTGCTGCTGTGCGACGCCAACAGCCTGACCACCGCACGCACCGCCGCCACCACCGCGGTGGCCGTGGAGGAGCTTGCCCCGCAGCACGCCACGCGCCTGGCGATCATCGGCAGCGGCCCGGTGGCCCGCGCCCACCTGCACTATGTGAAGAACCTGCGCGAATGGCAGAGCATCCGCCTGTATTCCCCGGGCCTGGCCGCCGAGAGCGCGGGCAAACACGCCGAGCTGCGCGCGCTGGACCCGCGCCTGCAGCTGTGTGCCAGCCAGGAGGATGCGTTGGCGGACGCCGACGTGATCCTGCTGTGCACCTCCTCCGCCGGCCCGGTGTTCGATCCGCTGAGCCTGGGCCGCAACGTACTGGTCACCTCGATCAGCACCAATGCGCCGCGCGCCCACGAGGTGCCGCCGGCCAGCCTGGTCGGCATGGACGTGTACTGCGATTACCGCGCCACCACGCCCGGCTCGGCCGGCGAGATGGTGCTGGCCGCGGAAGGCGGCTGGAATCGCGGCCTGATCCGCGGCGACCTGGCCGAGCTGGTCAGCGCACGCGCGCCGAAACCGGCCTACGACCGCCCGGTATTCTTCCGCTCGATCGGCCTGGGCCTGGAAGACATGGCCCTAGCCCATGCCCTGCATCGCCTGCTGGAGCAAGGCCAATGAGCACGATCATCCACGCCGACTACCTGATCATCGGTGCCGGTATCGCCGGCGCCAGCACCGGCTACTTCCTCGCCGCGCATGGCAAGACCGTGCTGCTGGAGCGCGAGAGCCAGCCCGGCTACCACAGCACCGGGCGCTCCGCCGCGCTCTACACCCTGGCCTACGGCACGCCCCAGGTGCGCGCCCTGACCGCCGCCAGCCGCGCCTTCTTCGACGCGCCGCCGGCCGGCTTCAGCGAGCACCCGCTGCTCAGCCCGCGCGGCGAGATGGTGGTGGACTTCAGCGGCGACGCCGAGGAACTGCAGCGCCAGTTCGACAGCGGCAAGGCCAGCGTGGCGGACATGCGTCTGCTCAGCGCCGACGAGGCCTGCGCCCTGGTCCCGGTACTGCGCCGCGACAAGGTGCATGGCGCCATGCTCGACCCCAGCGCCGCCGATATCGACACCGACGCCCTGCATCAGGGCTTCCTGCGCGGCATCCGCCAGCAGGGCGGGGAAATTCACTGCAACCGCGAGGTCAGCAGCATCGGCAAGGTCGAGGACGGCTGGCAGGTGCGCTGCGGCCAGCAGCTGTACAGCTGCCGCGTGCTGGTCAACGCCGCCGGCGGCTGGTGCGACCAGATCGCCCGGCTGGCCGGGGTCGCCCCCATCGGCCTGGTGCCCAGGCGTCGCGCCGCCTTCACCTTCCCGGCGCCGGAGGGCATGGACTGCCACGCCTGGCCCTGCCTGGTGGACCTGCACGAGGCCTTCTACTTCAAGCCGGACGCCGGCCAGCTGCTCGGTTCGCCGGCCAACGCCGATCCGGTGGAACCCCATGACGTGCAGCCGGAAGAGCTGGACATCGCCATGGGCCTGTACCAGATCGAGGAACACACCAGCATGAGCGTGCGCCGCCCGGCGCATACCTGGGCCGGCCTGCGCAGCTTCGTCGCCGATGGCGATCTGGTCGGCGGCTACGACGCGCATGCCGAAGGCTTCTTCTGGGTCGCCGCCCAGGGCGGCTATGGCATCCAGACCAGCGCGGCCATGGGCGAGGCCTGCGCCGCGCTGATCCGCCACCTACCGCTGCCGGCGCGCCTCGCCGAGTTCGGCCTGACCGCGCAGATGCTCTCGCCTTCCCGCCTGGGATGAGTTGCGGCACACTCGCTGCGCCCCGTCATGCGGGGCGCAGACCCGGAGCCCCTGCATGAAGCCGACACCCGCCGCCGACCTGGCCAATTTCCGCGCCATCGCCGATGCGATCGCCACCCTGTTCTTCCCCCACGCCGAAGTGGTGCTGCACGACTTGCGCACGCAGAAGATCGACCATATCGCCAACAACCTGTCCAAGCGCGCGGTGGGCGACGATGCGGCCCTCGAGGACCTGCTCGAGGGCGAGACCGACGCATGCAATATCGGCCCCTACGAGAAGCTCAACTGGGACGGACAGAAGATCCGCTCGGTCAGCACCGTGCTGCGCGACGGCCAGGGCACGCCGGTTGCGGTGCTGTGCCTGAATCTGAATATCTCGCTGTTCGAGACGGCCAAGCAGGCGCTGGACCTGTTCCTCTCCGCCAGCAAGGTGATCCCGCAGCCCGATGCGCTGTTCCGCGACGACTGGCAGGAGCGCATCAACACCTTCCTGCATGGCTGGCTGCAGCAGCGCCAGCTCGGTCTCGCCCGCCTCAGCCGCGAACACAAGCGCGAGCTGGTCGAGGCCCTGCACGCCGAGGGGGCGTTCAAGGGCAAGAGCGCGGCCAACTATGTGGCCAATGTGCTCAACATGGGCCGTGCCACGGTGTACAAGCACCTCAAGGAGATCAAGGGCGAGGCCTGAGCCCTCAGGGTCGCGAGTACGCCTGGAACAGCAGCCGCACCTGCGCGCTGGGCTCGCCGAAGTACTTGCGGTACAGCGGTTCGATCTCGCCGGTGCGGTACACCTGGCTCAACTCGCGATCCACCAGCAGGCGGAAGTCATCGTCACCACGCGCCATGACCAGCGCCAGGGGCTCCAGCTCGAACAGCCGATCGAGCACCCGCAGTTGACCGGCCGCGCGACTGAGCGCCACCTGGTTCTGCAGCACCACGCGATCGGCGAAGAAGGCGTCGGCCTTGCCCTCGGCCACCACCGCCACCCCCTCGGCATAGCCGGCAACCGGCACCACGCCGGCCTGCACGCCATGCAGACGCAACTTGCTGCGTACCCAGTGCTCGGTGACGCTGTCAGCGATGACCGCGAAGCGCTCGTGGATCAGACCGCGATTGATGGTGGCACGCCACTGCGGGCCGCTGTGCTGGGCCTGCCCGTTGAGCGCCGCCACCAGGCTGGGCGATGCGTCGCTGCGCACCACCACACCGCGCCCGGCCGGATAGATCGGCAGCGAGAAGTTCAGCAGTTCGCGCCGCGCCAGGGTCTCCACCAGGCCGCTGCACAGCAGGTCGACTTCTCCCGCCTGCAGCGCCGGCAGCACTGCGTCACGCGCCAGCAACCGATACTGCACCTGCAGCCCGGCCAGGCCGAGCTCGCGTTTGACCCCTTCGGCCACCCGCTGGCAGAGCTCGATGCCATAGCCCGCCGGCACCTCGCCCTGCTGCGAGGAGAACGGCGCCAGGTCGGCCAGGTAGCCGAGCGTGAGGCTGTTGCTGCTGCGGATTCGCTCCAGCGTCTGCGCCGCCAGCGGTTGCGCCAGCAGCAGCGCCATCAGCATCCAGGCCGCACGCTTCATGGCGCCTCCTCCTTCAGCGCCATGCGCTGTTCCAGCATGCGATCGGCGATATAGCCGAACAGTAGGTAACCCACCGCGGTGACGATCATGCCGCCGAACACCGCCTCGGTACCCGAGGCATATAGCGCGTAGAAGCTGTAGGCCATGGCCAGCGCCAGGGCGACAATGTTGCGGTACTGGATGGCGCGCGCCACGCCGGCCTTCTGCATGATGATCAGCAGCGCGGAGAGCGCGGTGATGTAGGGGATGATGTTGGTCACCGCCGCCAGGTTGACCAGCTTGCCGAACTGCTCCGAGGCGTTCGGCGAGATGGTCGACATCGCCATGCCGGTCTGCAGCACCGCGTTGGCGATCAGGCCGAGCAACGGCGCGCCGAGCAGGGTCACGCGGGCGAACAGCTGCGGGAACATGCGCTGCTCGGCGGTGACCTTGGCGGTCTGCGCCAGGGTGAACTGCCAGCCCAGCAGCGAGCCGACGCAGGCCATCACCGCCAGGGCCATGATGATGTCGCCGACCCAGCCGTTGAACATCTGCGCGTAGACGAAGGCGAACGGCGCGCTGGAGTTGGCCAGCTCGGCGTTCGGCACTATGCCCATGATCACCGAGGTGGACAGTACATAGACCACCGCCGCGCCGAGGGTGCCCAGCAGGCAGGCCAGCGGCACGTTGCGCTGGGGATTCTCCACCGCATCGGAGTTCTGCGCCGCCGACTCCATGCCGAGGAAGGCCCACAGGGTCAGCGGAATGCTCTGCGCGATGGCGTCGCTGGTGGCGATGCCGTTGGGGTTCCAGGCCTGGCGGAAGATCTCCGGGTCGAACCAGAACCAGCCGATCACCGACAGCCCGGCCACCGGGATGATCACTCCCCATACCGTCACCGAGCCGATCTGCCCGGTGACCTTGGGGCCGCCGAAGTTGGCCAGCGAGGTCAGCCAGATCAGGCCGACGCTGCCGACGAACAGCGGGATCGCACCGCTGCCCAGCCAGGGGAAGAAAGGCGTCAGGTACCCCACCGCCGAGATGGCGATGGCCACGTTGCCGATGGCCAGCGACAGGAAGTACAGGTAGGAACAGAGGAAGAACGCCGACTTGCCGTGGGCCTCCTCGGTGTAGGCCGACATGCCGCCGGGACGCGTGCAGTAGATGCCGCACTGGGCGAAGCAGTAGGCGATGGCCATCGAGCCTATCGCCGTGATGATCCAAGACAGTAACGACACCGCCCCCAGCTGGGCCATGCTCGACGGCAGCATGATGATGCCCGAGCCCATCATGTTCACCGCCACCAGGGTGGTCAGCCCCGTCAGCCCCATTTTCTTGCCTGTCGCCGCCATAGCCGCCCCCCTCCCTATCAGCTCCTCCTCATACTAGGTGGAGCGCAGCGGCTGCGCCTGGCGGCGGACAAAACTCACGCGTCGTGCATCGCTCGCGAATCGACCGGCACCTGCTCGCGCGGGTGCAGGCCGTAGTCGCGCAACACCTCGGCCACGCGCAGACGGTAGTCGGCGAACACTCCGCCACGACCGGCCACCTGCGCCTGGCGATGCTCCTCGGTGTTGCGCCACTGGCGCACGGCCGCCTCGTCGCGCCAGAACGACAGCGACAGCAACTTGCCCGGCTGGCTGAGACTCTCGAAGCGCTCGATGGACAGGAAGCCGTCGATGGCCTGCAGCTGCTCGCGCAGGTCGGCGGCCAGCCCCAGATAGGCGTCGCGCTGGCCCGCGGCCGGCTGCACCTCGAAGATCACCGCGATCACGACTGCGGCTCCACGCCCAGCGTCCCCTCCACCACCTCGAGGAAGCTGCGTTCCTCGCGCAGGATGAAGCGCTTGTCCTGGGCCAGGGCAAAGTTGGCGCAGCCCTCGGCATCGCTCTTCAGCCGGGTGCGATAGGCCTCGTAGGCGGCCAGGCTGGGAAAGGCGATCAGCCCCCAGGCGATGTCGTTGCTGCCTTCGTGCGGCAGGAAGTAGCCGAGCAGGTGCCCGCCGCAGCGCGGGATGATGCGCCCCCAGTTCTCCGCGTACTCGCGGAAGGCCTCGCGCTGGAACGGGTCGATCTGGTAGCGGATGAAACAGGTGATGGGCATGGTGCGTCCTCCTGGGTTGATGGGGCCAAGCTAACGCTTTGTCGCCAGTCGATGGTTCGACTAGGATCGAACCATGAAAGACGGACCCAACATCGCCCGCATCGCCGCGCTGATCGGCGACCACGCCCGCGCCGAGGTGCTCACCGCACTGATGGCCGACCGCGCCCTCACCGCCACCGAACTGGCCAACCTGGCCGGCGTCAGCAAGCCGACCATGAGCGCGCACCTGGCCAAGCTGCTCGACGCCGGGCTGATCGCCGGTGTGGCCCAGGGTCGCCACCGCTACTTCCGCCTGGCCGACGCCGACGTCGCCCGCCTGCTCGAAGCCTTGATGGGCGTGGCCTTCCGCGCCGGCGCCGTGCGCGTGCGCTCCAGCCCGCGCGAGCCGGCGCTGCGCAAGGCGCGGGTGTGCTACGACCACCTGGCCGGGGAACTGGGCGTGAAGGCCTACGAGACCCTGCTGCAGCGTGGCTGCATCGAGGAAAGCGGCGAGGAACTGCGCCTGACCGAGGCCGGCCAGCGCTGGTTCGCCGAACTGCAGATAGATGTGGCGGCCGCCGCCGGACGCCGGCGCCACCTGTGCCGCCCCTGCCTGGACTGGAGCGAGCGCCGCCATCACCTCGGCGGCGCCTTGGGCGCACAATTGCTGCAACGCCTGCTGCAGCTGGGCTGGGCCAAACGCGACCCGACCTCGCGGGTGGTCGCGTTCAGCCCTCGCGGCGAGCACGAGCTGGAACGCCTGCTGCAGAGCTGAGCGGCGTCAGCCCTGCCGCGCTTCAGTCGCCGTAGATATCGAAGCTGAAGTACTTGGCCTGAATCTTCTGATACTCGCCGCTGGCACGGATGCCGGCGATGGCGGCGTTCAGCTTGTCCAGCAGCGCCTTGTCGCCCTTGCGCACGGCAATACCGGCGCCCTCGCCGAAATAGGCCGGGTCGGTGAAGGCCGGACCGACGAAGGCGAAGCCCTTGCCCTGCGGAGTCTTGAGGAAGCCCTCGTCGACCGGGATGGCATCGGCCAGGGTGCCGTCGACACGGCCGGAGACCAGATCCAGGTAGATCTCGTTCTGCGAGCTGTAGCGCACCACTTCCACGCCCTTGGGCGCCAGCACCTCGGAGGCGAAGCGGTCGGTGGTGGTGGCGCGCTGCACGGCGATGCGCTTGCCGCTGAGGCTGCTGAAATCATCACTGACCACGCTGCCTTCCTTCATCGTCAGGCGCGCCGGGCTGTAGTAGTACTTGCCGGTGAAGTCCACCGACTTGCGGCGCTCGTCGGTGATGGTCATGGACGACAGCACGGCGTCGACCTTCTTCACCTTGAGCGACGGGATCAGGCCGTCGAACTCCTGCTCCACCCACTGACATTCGACCTTCATCTCGGCACAGAGCGCGACGCCGATGTCCACATCGAAGCCGGCAATCGAGCCGTCGGCCTGTTTGAAGGCGAAGGGCGGATAGGCGGCCTCGATGCCCAGGCGCAGGGGCTTGTCGGCGGCGAACAGGCTGGAGGCCATCAGGCTCAGGGCGAGACCGCCCAGCAATGCGAGTTTCTTCATGGTGTGACTCCCGGGTGCGCCCACCGCAAGGCAGGCAGGTTGGCAAATGACTGGGCAGAAGAAGGGGCCGCCGGCGCGAACCGGAGCGAGTAAGGAGAAAGGAATAGCTGGTGCTGGGACATGATCGACGAACCGCTATTTTGTACTTATAAATCCATACTGGACTTTAATGTACACAGCGTCAACAGCCGTTCGCCTACCGCCGATCCTGTTGAACGGCGGCGGTATTCATCTGCTTCAGGGTTTCGACCAGCGCTGCGCCGCCTGCTGATCGCTGCAGCGTCCTTCTACCCAGCGCGCGCCGTCCGGGGTGTCTTCCTTCTTCCAGAACGGCGCACGGGTCTTCAGGTAATCCATGATGAAGTTGCAGGCGTCGAACGCCGCCTGGCGGTGGGCACTGGCGGTGCCGACGAAGACGATGGGCTCGCCCGGCTGCAGCCGGCCGACCCGGTGCAACACTTCCACCCGCAGCAGCGGCCAGCGCTGCTCGGCCTCGCTGACGATGCCCGCCAGGGCCTTCTCGGTCATGCCCGGGTAGTGTTCGAGGAACATGCCGTGCACGTCCTGGCCGTCGTTGTAGTCGCGCACGTAGCCGACGAAGGTGGCCACCGCGCCGATGCCCAGGTTGGCAGCGTGCAGCGCATTGAGCTCGACGCCCGGATCGAAGGCCTCGACCTGTATTCGGATGCTCATAAAATTGTCCTCAAAGCGTAGCGAGCGGGTGTCAGCTCGGGGCGGACGGAGCACAGGAACCGGAATGTACAACTAGTACATGAGGATTCCGAGCACCGCCCAACCCGAGATCACACACGCGCAGTAGCTTTGTGGGCAATTTTCAACCGCCGGTCACGGTGGGGAAGAAGGCGATCTCGTCGCCGTCGGCGATTTCGGTGTCCAGGCCGCACAGCTCCTGATTGCGCGCACACATCAGGTTCTGCTCGGCCAGCACCTGCCACACGCCACCGCGGCTCAGCAGGTGCTCGCGCAGCTGTTCCAGGTTGCCCAGGGCGGCGCGCTGCAGTTGCTCGCCATCGATGCCCAGCACCTCTCGGTAGCGGGCGAAGTACTGTACGCGGATCATGTCAGGCTCCCTGCCTCGTGATAGTCCAGTCGGTAGTCGCCGCTCTTGCCGCCGGATTTCTCCAGCAGGCGTACGGCCTCGATCGTGATGCCGCGGTCCACGGCCTTGCACATGTCATAGATGGTCAGCGCGGCGATACTGGCGGCGGTCAGCGCCTCCATCTCCACGCCGGTCTGCCCGGCCAGCTTGCAGCGCGCCTGGATGCGCACGCAGTCGATGCCCTCGGCCTGCAGCTCGACCTTGACGCTGGTCAGCAGCAACGGGTGGCACAGCGGGATCAGCTCGTGGGTCTTCTTCGCCGCCTGGATGCCGGCGATGCGCGCCACGGCGAACACGTCGCCCTTGGGGTGGCTGCCGTCGGCGATCATCGCCAGGGTCGCGGGCAGCATGCGCACACGGGCTTCGGCCACGGCCTCGCGGAAGGTCACCGCCTTGTCGGTGACGTCCACCATGTTGGCGCGGCCTTGGGAATCGAGATGGGTCAACACGATCTTGCTCCGGGATAGATGCGGCCATTGTAACGCCGCCACCATGCGGAGCGCGCGGCCTCCGCGCCCTCCCGTCGGAGAGGCGCGGAGCTGCGTCGGTTACATGTGGGCTTCGGCGTACTCGGCCAGCACCGAGCGCGGCACCCCTTGCAGGGTGATGTGCACACCGTGCTCGAAGTCCTTGAAGCGCTCGGTGAGGTAGGTCAGGCCGGAGCTGGTGGCGGACAGGTAAGGCGTGTCGATCTGCGCCAGGTTGCCCAGGCAGATCACCTTGGAGCCCGTACCGGCGCGGGTGATGATGGTCTTCATCTGGTGCGGGGTGAGGTTCTGGCACTCGTCGATCAGGATCAGGCTGTGCTGGAAGCTGCGCCCGCGGATGTAGTTGAGCGACTTAAACTGCAGCGGCACCTTCTGCAGGATGTAGTCGACGCTGCCGTGGGTACTCTCGTCGTCCGAATGCAGGGCCTCCAGGTTGTCGGTGATGGCGCCGAGCCAGGGTTCCATCTTCTCCGCCTCGGTGCCGGGCAGGAAGCCGATGTCCTCGTCCAGCCCCTGCACGCTGCGGGTGGCGATGATGCGCCGGTAGCGCTTGCTGACCATGGTCTGCTCGATGGCCGCGGCCAGCGCCAGGATGGTCTTGCCCGAGCCGGCGGCACCGGACAGGTTGACCAGGTGGATATCCGGATCGAGCAGGGCGAACAGCGCCAGCGACTGGTAGATGTCCCGCGGCTTGAGGCCCCAGGCCTCCTGGTGCAGCAGCGGCTCCTGATGCAGATCGAGGATGGTCAGGGTGCTGCCCTCGATGCCCTTGACCCAGCCGACGAAGCCCTGCTCGTCGATGATGAACTCGTTGATGTGCACGGCCGGCAGGTTGTCGGTGAGCTGCACCTGGTGCCAAGTACGGCCATGGCCCTGGCGGGTCTCGACCTTGCTCACGCGGTCCCAGAACGAGCCGCTCATGTTGTGGTAACCGCGCGACAGCAGGGACACGTCGTCGACCAGCTGGTCGGTGTGGTAGTCCTCGGCGGAGATACCGCAGGCACGCGCCTTCAGGCGCATGTTGATGTCCTTGGTCACCAGCACCACGCGCATGCCCGGGTTGCTGCTGCGCAGGTCCACCAACTGGTTGATGATCTTGTTGTCGTTGAGGTTTTCCGGCAGCCAGGTGATGGGCTCGGCACGCTTGCTCATGAGGATCGACAGGCTGCCCTTCGGCCCGCTCTTGCCGCGCTGGATGGGGACGCCCTTCTCGACGTCCTCGGGAATCGCATCACCGAGCACCTGGTCGATCAGGCGGATGGCCTGGCGGCATTCGGCGGCGACCGTGTGCTTGCCGGTCTTGAGCTTGTCCAGCTCCTCCAGCACGGTCATGGGGATGGCGACGTGGTGTTCCTGGAAATTCAGCAGCGCGTTGGGATCGTGGATCAGGACGTTGGTGTCGAGGACGTAGAGGGTGGGCTGGGTGGAGCGGGTGCGTCCGTGATCATCCATACTCGGTCACCTTATCGAGGGGCCTGGACGACGGAGCCTCTACAGCTCCGTCGCGGAGGACCGCCCACCTCCCGAACGGAGCGGGATACGCGAGCAAAGGTGATGGCCGAGGGCCGCCACCTGTGCTGCAGGGTTCGGCGGTCTGCTTTTTTAATACCCCAATCTGGATGACAGAAAAAAGAACTTTTTCTTCGGCCGGAAGCTTTTTTTACAGCTCGACGAATAACGCTTGGCGGGGCGCAAGTGCGCCGTTAAAGTCGGAAGTCCTCCCCGCGGCAAAGCGCTTCACAACGCCGCTTCGCTGCATTTCTCCAGATCCCTTATCTCTTTCGGCAAAGCCGCCAGCTGCACTATTGCCTGGGCATATTCGAGGCCGATCCCGTCAATCACCCTCATAGCTAGAGCTGGGCAGCCATCCAGCCTAGAATCGCGCCACGCCTTCTGGAGACCATTCGATGCTGTTGGTGATTTCCCCCGCCAAGACCCTGGACTACGACACTCCGCCGCCCATTGGCCGCTTCACCCAGCCCGAGCACCTGGACCATGCCCAGGAGCTGATCGGCCAGCTGCGCGAGATGAGCCCGCAGCAGATCGGCGAACTGATGCATCTGTCGGACAAACTGTCGGCGCTGAACGTGGCGCGCTACGGCAGCTGGCAGCGGCCGTTCAACCCGTCCAACGCCAAGCAGGCGCTGCTGGCATTCAAGGGCGATGTGTACACCGGCCTGGCCGCCGAGGACTTCAGTGAGGCCGACTTCGACTTCGCGCAGAACCACCTGCGCATGCTCTCCGGCCTGTACGGTGTACTGCGCCCGCTGGACCTGATGCAGCCGTACCGCCTGGAGATGGGCACCAAGCTGGCCAACGCCCGCGGCAACAACCTATATGACTTCTGGGGCGAGCGTATCAGCGGCTGGCTCAATGAGGCGCTGGCCGCACAGGGCGACGACATCCTGCTCAACCTGGCCTCCAACGAGTACTTCGGCGCGGTCAAGCGCAAGGCCCTCAACGCCCGGATCATTGACACCGAGTTCAAGGATCTGAAGAACGGCCAGTACAAGATCATCAGTTTCTACGCCAAGAAGGCCCGCGGCCTGATGGCGCGCTACGTGATCAAGGAGCGCATTCGCGACCCCGAGCAGCTCAAGGCCTTCGACTACCAGGGCTATCGGTACAGTCCCGAGCAGTCCAAGCCGGACAGCCTGGTGTTCCTGCGCGATCATTCAGAGGACTGATCTGGCCGCCCAGGCCAGTACGCCGGCGCCGGGAGTGGTTATGATCGGGCCTCCCCTTCCTCGCGAGACAAGGAGTGCCCATGACCCAGCCCGTAGTTCTGATCACCGGTTGCTCCAGCGGCATCGGCCGCGCCCTGGCTGATGCCTTCAAGGCCGCCGATTACCAGGTCTGGGCCTGCGCCCGCAAACCCCAGGATCTCGCCGGCCTGACCGCCGCCGGCTTCGTCGCGGTGGCGCTGGACGTCAACGACGCCGTGGCCGTGCAGCGCGCCGTCGAGCGCGTGCAGAGCGAGGCCGGGCGCCTCGACGTGCTGATCAACAATGCCGGCTATGGCGCCATGGGCCCGCTGCTCGACGGTGGCGCCGAGGGCATGCGCCAGCAGTTCGAGACCAACGTGTTCAGCCTGGTCGAGCTGACCCGCGCCTGCTTCCCGCTGCTGCGCGCCAGCCGTGGCCTGGTGATCAATATCGGCAGCATCTCCAGCGTGCTGATCACCCCCTTCGCCGGCGCCTACTGTGCGTCCAAGGCCGCGGTGCATGCCATCTCCGGCGCCCTGCGCCTGGAGCTGGCACCCTTCGGCATTCAGGTCATGGAAGTGCAGCCGGGGGCCATCCAATCCAGCTTCGGCAGCAATGCCAGCCACAGCGCCGAACAGCTGGTCAACGAACAGTCGCCCTGGTGGCCGGTGCGCGAGGGCATCCGCGCCCGCGCCAATGCCTCCCAGGAGAAGCCGACGCCGGCCGCCGAGTTCGCCGCCACTCTCCTGGCTGCCGTGCGCCAGACCGAGCGCCCCGCCCTGCTGCGCATCGGCAATGGCAGCTGCAGCCTGCCGCTGATCAATCGCCTGCTGCCGCGCAAGCTGATGGATCGCATGCTGAGCAGGCGCTTCGGCCTCGACACCCAACTCTGAGGCACCGCCATGCCACGCCGCTTCCCGCTCTACCGCTACGTCCTGGGTGCGACGGCGGCGGCGTTCCTGCTCAATGTCCTGCTACGCGTGCCACTGAAGATCGGCGGCATGCCCGCCACGCTGCTGGCGGCGCTGCTCGGTGCCTGGGTGCTGTGCGCCGCCTTCGCCTGGCTCGAGCAGCGCCGCCCGCAAGCGGCCGAGCGCTGGCTGCTGGTGGCGCTGTACAGCCTGCTGCTGGGCCTGCTCTACCTGGTGATCCTAGGCCTGATGTGGCTGAAGGACGAGCCCGGCGACATGGGCCTGCTGCTGTTCTTCTTGCACTACCTCTGCTATCCGGCGGCCCTGCTGCTGGTGCTGCACATCTCTCGCACGCGCCCGGGCTAACGGACCGCGCAATCGGGCAAGGCCTGGCACTCGCCCGTCGCGTTGCCGGCTGCCGACAGCGGCGCGCCGAGGCGCCGATCGTCAGGCGCCAGGCGGCGCGCACAGGCCCTGGCGGCGCTGGCCTGGGACACGCAGCCACGCTCATTGAGCATCTCCGACAGGTTGAACCAGCCGGCGGCGAAATCGCCGCGGCGGCTCAGGCTGTCGCGTAACTGCCGCTCGGCGCCGGCACGATCGCCCGCTGCATGCAGCAGATTGGCCATGGCGAAGCCGGGCAGCGGCTCGTCGGGCCACTGCCGCAGCGCCGTCCGATAGGCCGTGGCGGCTGCTCCGCGTTGGCCGGTCTGCTCCAGATCGCTGGCAGCCTGCATCCAGGAGGTCAGCTGCGGCTCCGCCGGTAGCCGATCCGGCGGCAGGGTCAGCACGGCCCAGCGCCCGGCGCGCGCCCAGGTGCGGTCGAAGTCGGTGAAATCGGTGGTCCAGCGCTTGGTTCGTGCCGAGCGCTGGATCAGCTGCTGACGCTCACGGTCGTAGCCGACGGCCACCGCGAAGTGCCATTGCGGGTACCAGTCCAGCCCCAGGTTCTGCATCACCAGCACCGGATGGCCCGCCGCCAGTTGCGCCAGCACCGCATCCAGCTTCGGCTGCAGCGGATAGACCAGCTGGCCGTGCTGGCGCGCGCTGGCGACCAGCTCGACCTTCAGACTACCCTTGCGCGCCGGCAGGTAGACGCTCGGCAGCAGCGCCTCGGGCGAGGTCTGCACGCCACGCTGCACCAGCACCGTGGCCAGGGCGGCCGGGCCGCACTGGTAGTCATCCTGGGGAAAGAACGGGGTATCGCCGAGCTCGACCCGCGCGGGCAAGCGCTCGCTGCTGGCCGACAACTGCAGCTGCTGGCCGGCACAGCCGGTCAGCAGCATCAGCATGGCGAGGGCCGGAGCCCGCCACCTCAGCGCAGGCATTTCACGAAGCTGAAGATATCGGTGGCGCAGAGCATGTCGGTGATGATGAAGATCACCAGGAACAGCACGATGATTCCGACCACGCCGGCACCGGCCGGCTCCTCGGACAGCTGCTGGTTGAACTGGGCCAGCTCGGCCGGCGTCAGGCTATCGATGCGCTTCTCGACCTGGGCGCGATCCACGCCCATCTCCTGCAGCTTCTGTTGCACCTGCTGGTCGTCCAGCATGGCGCGCAGTTGCTCGCGGTCGACCTGTTGGCGTTGCTCCTGCAGCACCTCGGGCGTGCCGAGCATGGCCGCATTGGCCAGAGGAATCTGGGCGAACATCAGCAGATTGAGGGCAGCGAGAACGGCAGCGAGATAACGCTTAAACGGGTGGGCACGCATGATGGCGACTCCTGTTGGTATTGTTCTCTTCTTGACTCGCTGCGCTGCACACTGGTTCCCACATGTTGCTGTCAGACCCGCTACAGGCCCCGTCCACCCTGCTCCCAGCCTGCGGGACGAGTATCCGCAATGGCACCGCAGTCGCCCACGCTATGCACTCTGGTCGATTCCGCTGGACTGCCCGGCGGTGCTCCGGCGCCTGCACGAGGCTCGCCGCTTGCTCGGCGACTGGCTGCATCCCGCGCAGCGGCGCCAGGCGCATATCAGCCTGTTCGTCTGCGGCTTCCCCTGCGCAGAGCCACACCATGACGACGACATCGGCACTGCCGTTCTGCAGGCCCATCACAGCGCTCTCGCCGGCCTGAACGCAGCGCCCTTCGAGCTGCAGATTGGCGGCCTGGACAGCTTCGCCAGCGCGGCCTTTCTCGGCTTGCGGGACGGTGGCCGGCTCGAGCAGCTGCGCCAGGCGCTTTCTACCCTCTCCACGGAAATCCGCCAGGCCGCCTATGTGCCGCACCTGACCGTCGGCCTCTATCGGCAAGCCGTCAGCGCCGAGCAATGGCGCGCGCGTGCCGAGCCCCTGCGCGATTGCCCGCCACTGAGCCTGGCGGTGCGCGAGCTGCAACTGGTCAGCTATGACGCCCGCGAGCTGCAGGGCCCGCTGCGCGTCGAAGCGCGGGTCGCGCTAGCATAGGCCGCGCACTCGTCAGGACGACTCTCCATGCTGCACACCCTCGCCGTCGGCAACTACCGCTCCATCAACAACCTGGTGATGCCGCTCGGCCGCCTCAACCTGATTACCGGGGCCAATGGCAGCGGCAAGTCCAACCTGTACAAGGCCCTGCGCCTGCTGGCCGAGACGGCGCGCGGTGGCGTGGTCAATGCCCTGGCCCGCGATGGCGGGCTGGAATCCACGCTGTGGGCGGGGCCGGAGAAGATCAGCCGGCGCATGAAGACTGGCGAGGTGCCGATCCAGGGCGGCCCGCGCAGCGAGGTGGTGCGCCTGCGCCTGGGCTTCGCCGGCGAGGACTTCGGCTACGCCATCTCCCTGGGCCTGCCCGAGCCCTCGCGCTCGGCCTTTGCCCTCGACCCCGAGATCAAGCGCGAATGCATCTGGGCCGGGCCCTGCTACCGCCCCGCCGCGCTGCTGGTGGATCGCGAGGGCCCGCTGGTCCGTCAGCGCGAGGGCCGCAGCTGGCAGGTACTGGCCCAGCATCTGCCGAGCTACGACAGCCTGTTCGACCAGATCGGCAACGACCCGGGCTGCCCGGAGGTGTTCCAGCTGCGCGAGACCATTCGCCGCTGGCGCTTCTACGATCACTTCCGCACCGACGCCGATGCCCCGGCACGCCAGCCGCAGCTGGGCACCCGGACCCCGGTGCTGCACCACGACGGCCGCGACCTGGCCGCCGCCCTGCAGACCATCCGCGAGATCGGCGATCGCCAGGCGCTGGAGCAGGCCATCGCCGACGCCTTCCCCGGCTCCGAGCTGAGCATCGACTGCCAGCCCGGTGGGCGCTTCAGCGTGGCGTTGCGTCAGGAAGGCCTGCTGCGCCCGCTGTCGGCCGCCGAGCTGTCCGACGGCACCTTGCGCTATCTGCTGCTGGTCGCCGCCCTGCTCACCCCGCGGCCGCCTTCGCTGATGGTGCTCAACGAGCCCGAGACCAGCCTGCACCCCGACCTGCTGCCGGCCCTGGGGCGCCTGATCGTCGAGGCCTCCAGGCACACCCAGGTGTGGGTGGTATCCCACGCGCGCCGGCTGATCGCCGCGCTGGAGGAGCACCCGGAGTGCAACTCCATCGTCCTCGACAAGAGCCTGGGGCAGACCGCCATCCAGGGCCAGGGCATGCTCGACGAGCCGGCCTGGCACTGGCCGGACTAGGCTCTGCCCGGCTCGGCCGCGAGCGCCGGCTTGGGCTGGCGGAACACAAGCACGTTGCCGAGCATCACCAGCAGCAGGCCGAACAGCGCCGGCGCCGTCCACTGGTAGCCCTCGACGAACACCGAGATATTCAGCGCCACCACCGGGAACAGCACGGTGCAGTAGGCCGCGCGCTCCGGCCCCATGCGCCCGACCAGGGTCAGGTAGGCGGTGAAGCCGATCACCGAGCCGGGAATCGCCAGGTACAGCAGCGAGCCGATATAGCGGGTGTTGGCCTCGAAGGTGAACGGCACGCCGGCGACCAGGCAGTAGCCGACCAGCAGCAGCGCACCGTACAACATGCCCCAGGCATTGGTGGTCAGCGGCTTGAGCCCGGCCTGCTGCTGCAGGCTGGAGAGCAGGTTGCCGGCGGAGAAACACAGGGTGCCGAGCACGGCCAGGCCGATGCCGAGCAGCGTCTCGCGGCTGGCCTGGTGGTGCGACAGCTCCGGCCAGAACAGCAGACCCAGGCCGAGCAGGCCCAGGGCGCCGCCGGCCAGCACGTTGGCGGCGATCCGCCGGCCCATGAAGATCCGCGCATTCAGTGCGTTCCACAGGGTGGCCGTGGAGAAGATCACCGCCACCAGGCCGCTGGGGATCCACTGGCTGGCCGTGTAGAAGCACATGAAGTTGAGGCAGAACAGGCACAGCCCCTGGGCCATGCACAGCAGCTGGGCGCGCCGGTCGAGGCGCTGCAGGCGTTGGCTGAGCAGGAGCAGGGCGAACAGCACGCCGGCCGCCAGGGCGAAGCGGTAGGCAATGGACACCGGGATGGCCACCTCGCCCAGCTGCAGCTTGAGGGCGATCCAGGTGGTGCCCCAGATCAGGACGGTGAGCAGGTACAGCGACAGGTTCATGGCAAGGCTCCGTTGACCCGTCAAGTCTCCACCCGACGCCCCGCACGCGCTTGCACAAACTTGCGCTTATCTGTCGTCCGCCGCTGGCGGCGCGGCGCCGTGGGAGTAGGATGGCAGGCATCTTCTCCACCGACCGCAGTCCCGATGGCCAGCCTCGAACAGAACCTGGTGTTCCAGTCGCTCAGCAGCTCGCCCAACGCGCGCCTGCTGCGCGGCGCCGAGCTGGGCGACGAACTGGCCGCGGCGCTGTGGACCAACCATCACGACGCCCGCGACTACCAGGGCCCGGATCATCACACCCTGTCCTGCTACCTGGCCGGCGGCACCGGCACCTTCCGCCGCGAACGCCCCGGCGCCAAGGGCTCGCCGGACAAGCTGTGCGTGCTGCCGGCCGGCCACGAGTCGTCCTGGGTGATCAACGGCGACATCCGCCTGGCCCATCTCTACGTCAGCCCGCAACGCTTCGCCGCCAGCGCCGTCACCCTGCTCGACCGCGAGCCGCGCGAGCTGCAGTTGCGCGAGAGCACCTTCCTCGAGGATCCACGCCTGGCCGTGCAATTCCGCCAACTGGTGAGCCTGGACTGGAACGACCCCGGCGAGCGCCTGCTGGCCAGCAGCCTGGCCCACGAGATGATCAGCCACCTGCTGCTGAGCCAGGTCGGCCTGCGCCAGGGGCTGAAGCTCAAGGGAGGTCTGGCGCCGCACCTGCGCCGGCGCCTGGTGGACTACATAGAGCAGCACCTGGACCAGGCGCTGTCACTGGGCGAGCTGGCCCAGTTGGCGGCGTTGTCCGAATACCACTTCGCGCGGATGTTCCGCACCAGCTTCGGCCTGCCGCCGCACCGCTACGTGCTGCAGCGCCGCCTGCTGCGCGCCCGCGAGCTGTTGCAGCACGGCCACCTGGCCCTGGGCGAGATCGCCCTGGCCTGTGGCTTCGCCAGCGCCAGCCACTTCAGCAACCGCTTCCGCGAAGCCTTCGGCGCGGCGCCGGGGCTGATGCGCGCGGCGCGCAGCTAGGGCTGCCCCTAGACCAGCGCGGCCACTCCACCGGCCAGCGGCAGAACTGCCGCCAGGGGCAGCACCCAGCGCTGACGCCAGGCCAGCAAGGCCACCAGCAGCAGGCCGGCGAGCATCAGCTGGCACAGCCAGAACACCGCGCCGATCTCGCCGCCTTCGGCCAGCCAGCACAGGCTCAGGCCAGCGGCCAGCGCGGGCAGCGCAAGGAGGCGCAGCAGGCGCTGGCGCGCCGGGCTCAGGTCGGCTTGGAACAGCAGCTTGTGATGGCGGCTCATGGCCAGGCTGAGGGCGGTCATGGCCAGGTAGCTCAGGGCGAAAGCGAGCAGCAACATCAGACGGCCTCCTCGACCAGCACGCGGCGCGCGCGCGGCGCCCTGATCGCGGCGGGCTGGGCGAAGCGCCAGGCGCACAGGGCGCTGAGCAGACCGCTGACGATCAGGAACAGGTCGATGCCGGCCAGCTCCCAGTCGCCACGCGCCAGGCTGGACAGCAGATGGCCGTGCTCGGTGGTCAGCCCGTTGAGCAGTGGCAGACCCAGGGCCAGCAGCGCGCCCAGGGCCAGTTGCAGGCTGAGCAGGCGGCGCGGCTGACGATGGCCGATCACCGCCCACAGGGCCACCAGCAGCCAGGCGCCGGCGAACACCCAGGCCTCGGCACTGGCGCGCTCGGCCAGCCCGGCCGGAATCAGGCGGTTGCCCCACAGCAGGGCCAGGCTGGCCAGCGGCAGGCCGGCGAACACCGCGCCGTTGAGCGCGCGCACCACGCCGATGCCGGCCCCGCCGCGCGCCTCGCGCTTGGCCACCCAGACCTTGATTCCGCCGACCAGCAAGGCGCAGCCGGCCAGGCCGAGGAGGAAGTACAGGCCGCGCATCAGCGTGCCGCCGAACTGCACCATGTGCAGGCCCACCAGCCAGTTGTAGGTGGTGTAGCCGGCCGGCGCCTTCTGCTCGTGCAGCAGCTCGCCGCTGGCGGCATCGAAGGTCAGCTCGGACAGCGGCCGGCCGATGCGCGACTGGTGCCTCTGCTCGCTGATTTCGACCACCGCCGAGGCATCGTCCGGATGGTGCACGCTGATCCAGCCGGCCGCGCTGCCGCCCCAGTGCTGCTCGGCCTGGTCGACCAGGGCGTTGAGCGACAGAGGCGGCGGCGCCGGCTGATGCATTTCCTCGCGGTGGTAGGCACCGCCCACCTCGCTGAAGAACTGCTCGCTGTCGTTCTGGTAGGCCACCTGCAGGCCGGCCGGCATGTAGCTGGAGACGAAGATCACCACCCCGGTGTATGCCAGGACCAGGTGGAAGGGGAAGCCGACCACGCCGAACAGGTTGTGCGCGTCCAGCCAGGCACGCTGGCCGTTGGCATTGGGGCGCAGGGTGAAGAAGTCCTTGAAGATACGGCGATGGATGATCACCCCGGACACCAGCGCCACCAGCATGAACATGCCGGCCAGGCCGACGATGTACACGCCGGCCCTGCCGGCCTGCAGGGTGTAGTGCAGGCGGAAGAAGAAGTCGCCGCCGACCGTCTCCGGCAGCGGCTCGCCGCCGGCCGGGGCGAAGGCATGGTTGTGCTTCTGCTTGCTGCCGTCCACTTCCCAGCCCAGCCGCCAGTAGGGCTCGCGCTCGCTCGGGCCGTGCATCCAGAAGGCGTGCAGCTTCTCGCCCTGGGTGTGGCGCTGCATCCACTCGCGCACCTGGTCGGCGCTCATGCTGGACTCGGCGCCCTGGTGCAGGGCCGGGCGCATCCAGCGCTCCAGTTCCTTGTCGAAGCAGGCGATGGTGCCGGCCAGGATGATCACGTAGAGCAGCCAGCTGGGCAGCAGGCCGCCCCAGGTGTGCAGGCCGGCCATGGATTGGCGCAGGCTCATGGGCGCACCGCCAGTTCGCTTGGCAGGAAGGCCGCCAGGCCCATCACCAGGGTCAGGCTGGCCAGCCACAACCAGGCACGCACGGCGCTGTCGGCGGCGAACACGTAGATCGCCGCCGCCGTCCATACGGCGAAGCTGAGCATGCCGGCGAAGGCCACGCGATCCGGCCGCGCCAGCGGCAGGTAGACGGAGAGGAAGGCGGCGAAGCCGTAGGCCAGGGCATAGCCCCCGACCAGCGCGGCCAGCACGCGCGAGGCGACGCTCCAGGGCGACAGGGTGGAATTCTTGCTCACGGTCGACTCATGGTGGGGCGTGGCCAGGCCTACCGCGCAGCGGTGCTGACCATCGGGGCAGATTGGCCTCCCATTTTATTGATAAATATTCGCAAATGAAAGCTGATCAGCTTTCCTCCGAGTCGCGTCCGATGCGCGCCGGCGCCTGCACCGAAGGGAAGCGCGACGAGGCGAAGCGCACCACCAGGATGGCCATGGCCAGCAGCAGGATGGCGCCGGAGACATACACCACGCCCATGTCCGGGCGATGGTGGTGCGACACGTCGGAGATCAGCAGGCGGGTCAGCGCGGTGATCGCCACATAGATCAGGAAGCGCACCGGCATATGGTTGGTCTTGAAGTAGATGCCGACCATGGCGCCCAGCTCCAGGTAGATGAACAGCAGCAGGATGTCGTCCACCGCGATGTGGCCCTTCTCCAGCATGCCGAGAAAAGCCACCACCGAGGCCCAGGCGGTGATGCCGCCGATGGCGAACAGCGCCAGGTAGTGGAAGCTCTCCACCAGCAGGTTGCCCAGGGACTGGGCCAGGTCATGCATGTCGCCCCGCAGGGCATCGATTCGCTTGAGACTCACCAGCGCACTCCTTCGACTGAACGGGTCCATGCTGGACCAGTTGGATGACAGCAGCTATGCAGGATGAGGGCCACGCGGCGGGCTTGCGCCGCAGGTGGCGAATCAAATACTGTATATGCATACATATCAACCATCTAGCTTATGGGAATGAGGTGATGAATGGCCGTCGAAGTGGTGTACCGCAGCAGTCGCGATCCGGAGCGTCTGTTCATGGATAAGTCCGAAGCCGATCGCTACGACAAGATGCTGGAGCTGGCCGAGGCCCTGTCTAGCGCCCTGCACAAGGCCGTGCCGTCGCTGAGCGAGGAACAGGTGGAGGAGCTGGGCATCTTCATGGCGAAGAACCGCGACACCTTCGCCAAGGCCTTCAAGAACCAGCCGGACGCCCTCGCCGAGCTGGACGCGGCCTCCGCCGACGCCTGACGCGCCGTTTGTTCAAGCCGCCCGCCAGGGCGGTTGACGATGCTGGGCGCTCCCGTCCTTTTTCGGAGAGCGCCATGCGTCCCCTGCTCAGCATCCTCTATGCCCCGCTGTTCTTCTTCGGCCTGATCGGCCTGGCCACCTGGCTGGTCAGCTATTGCGACCTGTCGCCCGCCTGGCTTCCTGCGCTGCTGCTCGGCGCCATCTTCGTCTCGCACCTGGCCGAACGCCTGCTGCCCTATCAGCGCAGCTGGAACCAGGCCCATGACGACGGCATGAGCGACCTGCTGCATGCGCTGGTCAACGAGTCGCTGAATATCGCCAGCCTGGCCATCATCCCCTTGCTCGCCGGGCTCTGGCCGGCGCCGCCGCTATGGCCCGTGCACTGGCCGCTGTGGCTGCAGCTGGCGCTGGCCATACTGGCCGCCGATCTCGGCGTCACCCTGATGCATTGGCTAAGCCACCGCAGCGCCCTGCTCTGGCGCCTGCACGCGGTGCACCACAGCGTGCCGCGTCTGTACGGCTTCAACGGCCTGATGAAACACCCGCTGCACCAGATGCTGGAGGCCGGCGCCGGCGTGCTGCCGCTGATCCTGCTCGGCCTGCCGCTGCAGGTCGCCGCCCTGCTGGCCTTTGCCGTCGCCGTGCAGCTGTTGTTGCAGCACAGCAATGTCGACATGCGCATCGGCCCGCTGCGCCACCTGTTCGCCTGGGCGCCGCTGCACCGCTTCCACCACATCCGCTACGGGCGCGCCGGCGACGTCAACTTCGCGCTGTTCTTCAGCTTCTGGGATCGTCTGCTGGGCACTGCCTTCTATCGCGAGGACTACCGGCTGAGCGACGCCGATGTCGGCATCGGCGACCGCCCGGACTACCCGCGCGCCTACCTGGCGCAGCTGGGCGAACCCTTCCGCACTCAGGCCTCGACCAGCGCCATCCCGGAGACGCCGCCGGCGCTGCGCTCAATCCAGCAGTCGTAGCTGCAGATGGCGCAGGCTGCGGTCGGCACGGATGCCGAACAGCTCGCGCACGGTGCGCGACAGGTGCGCCGAGTCGGCGAAGCCGGCGGCATGCGCCGCGTCGGTGAGCGTGCTGCCCTCCAGCGCCACGCCCAGGGCCAGGCGCAAACGCCGCCAGCGCACCAGGCGCCGCACGGACAGGCCGACCTGTTCGGCGAACAGGCGCTCCAGCTGGCTCAGCGACAGACACACGCGCTGCGCCAGCTCCTGGGCGCTGATGCGCTCGGTCAGTTGCTCGTCCACCGCGCCCAGCGCCTGGCGCACCCGTGCATCCAGCGGCAGACGCGGCAACTGCCGCACCCGCTCGACCAGCGCCGGCAGCTCGGCCGGTGCCGTGTCGGCCAGCGTCTGCAACTGCTCGAGGGAGAACGCCAGCGGCTCGGCATACAGCGCCAGCAACGGCTGGCCGGCCAGCTCGAAGGCATGTTCCTGCTGCGACGGTACCAGCAAGGCTCGCGCGCAACGCGCCTGCCCCTCGACCAGCAGACGCAGCGGCTCTTCGGTCGCCAGCAGCAGTTGATGAGCGTAGTGCGCATGGGGCCGCGCATTGCCGCTGACACCCGCCAGCAGGCAGTAGTCGGGGCCGAGCCAGAGTTCGCCCTGCCAATGATCTTCTTGCATGAAGTTATCGTTGCTGAGGTAATCCGAAAATAAAGGAAATGTTCAGCCAGGCACACCTCTGGACCGACCACTACTAGCGACGACTGAGGCAACTACCTTGGTAGTCATTGATAAGGAGAGAATCAGGTGCCAGCAACACAAGAGCAGTTACTAGCCTTTGCGCTCTATGAGATCCGCCTTCTTCTAGCCCACTACCTGGGCAGCGGGGAAGACACCGATCCCTCGGTCAGAGCTGCTGCACACCTTGCGTATGCGCTCCACAATCAGGCCAGTGTTGCCTTGCAAGGCGGAGAATTCGATCCGGCAGAGGCGATATCAGCGTTAGGGGCGGTCGACCGCCTGCTTGAGACCGACTTCCAAGAAAGGCTGGCCTCCAGCTTGGCGAGTCAGTGACCATAAATGGCCTGCCCACCAGTCGGGAAGACATCAATGTTGACCGACCGGATAAGCAGGGTTAGTGTCGGCACATCCCTCAACGGATGCCCTCCGATGAATCACCTCGCGCTCACCAGCTCCAGCCTCGCCGCCCTGCACGGCGAGCATCCGTGTGCGCCACCACCTGTCGCCCCTCCCCGCGCTCGCCGGGCCGGCACGCCACCGCCGCCACCCGCCAGCGCCTGATCGCCCGCGGCTCGTCGCCGTCGGCCGATCGCTCAAACCCTCTTCCGGTTTTCCGCCCTGCCCGTGCGTTTTGCGCGCCTGGCCGGCGGCTTTCGACAGGTGACTATTCATGCGTTTCGACAAGATCTTCTGGGGCGCCTGCGCCTCCACCACGCTGTTCGTCCTGCTCTGGAGCAGTGGCGCGATCTTCTCCCGCCTGGGCCTCGATCACGCCTCGGCCTTCGCCTTCCTGACCCTGCGCTTCATCCTCGCCCTCGGCGTTCTGCTGCTGATCGGCGCCCTCGTGCGCTCCTGCCTGCCCGCTCGCGGCCAGCGCCTGCGCACGGCCGGCACCGGCCTGCTGATGATCGGCGGCTACTCCATCTGCTACCTGCTGGCGCTGGACCAGGGCATCACACCCGGAGTGCTGGCCACCGTGCTCGGCGTGCAGCCGATCCTCACCCTGATGCTGCTGGAACGGCGCTTCGCCGCCCTGCGCCTGGTCGGCCTGGGCCTGGCCCTGTTCGGCCTGGTGCTGGTGGTGTGGCAGAGCATCGGCCTGGCGCGTTTCTCCGCAGCCGGCACCGGCTACGCCCTCGGTGCGCTGCTGTGCATGACCCTCGGCGCCATCGCCCAGAAAGGCCTCAGCCAGTCGCCATTGCAGGCGCTGCCGCTGCAGTACGCGGTGAGCCTGCTGGCCTGCGCGGCACTGCTGCCGTTCCAGCGCTTCGAGTTCGAGTGGTCGCTGGACTTCCTCGGCCCGCTGCTGTGGCTGGCCATCGTCATCTCGGTGGTGGCGCAGCTGCTGCTCTATCGGCTGATCCGCGCCGGCAACCTGGTCAACGTCACCAGCCTGTTCTACCTGGTGCCGGGGGTGACGGCGGCGATGGACTACCTATTCCTCGGCAACGCCATGAGCGGCCTGAGCCTGACCGGCATGGCCGCCATCCTGCTCGGCCTGGTGCTGGTGTTCCGCCAGCCCCGGACCAACGGCGCGGCACCCCGCCTGGCCGAGGCCGACTAGCAGCGCACCGGTTCAGCCGTACAGCAGGCGCTCGGCCAGCGCGTCGGCGACCCGCGCCGGCGAGCGCTTGTCGGCCTGGGCGTGGGCGTAGATCTCGGTCAGGCGCCGGCCGATCTTCGCCAGGTGGGCGGTGATCGCCGGCAGCTCCTCGCCACGGTGCTTGAGCGCCACGTAGATCAACCCGCCCGAGTTGATCACATAGTCCGGCGCGTAGAGGATGCCGCGCGCCTCCAGCTCGTCGGCGACCTCGGCGTGGGCCAACTGGTTGTTGGCCGCGCCGGCGACCGCCGCGCAGTGCAGCTCGCTCACCGTCTGGCTGTTGAGCACGCCGCCCAGGCCGCAGGGCGAGAGGATGTCGCAGGGGGTGGAGAACAGCTCTTCGCTGCTCACCGGACGAGCGCCGAGCTGCTCCACCGCCAGCTGTACGCGACCGGGGTCGAGGTCGCTGACGAACAGTTCCACCCCATCCGCGGCGAGCTGCTCGGCCAGCGCGTAGCCGACGTTGCCCAGCCCCTGCACCGCCACGCGCAGGCCCTGCAGGTCGTCGCTGCCGAGGCGCGCCAGCGCGGTGGCACAGATGCCGGCGTACACGCCCATGGCCGTGTGCGGCGAGGGGTCGCCGGCGGAGGTAGTGCTGGTGACGTGGCGGGTCTGCTGGGCGATGCAGTCCATGTCGGCGCTGGAGGTACCGCTGTCCACCGCGGTGATGTAGCGACCACCCAGCGACTCGATCATGCGGCCGAAGGCCTCGAACAGCGCGCCGCGGTTGTCCACGTGCGGCGGGCGGATGATCACCGCCTTGCCGCCACCCTGCTCCAGGCCGGCCAGGGCGGCCTTGTAGCTCATGCCCTGGGCCAGGCGCGTGGCGTCGCGAATGGCGCTGTCGTCGTCGGGGTAGGCCAGGTAGCGGCAGCCGCCCAGCGCGGCACCGAACCGGGTGTTGTGGATGGCGATGATGGCCTTGAGGCCAGTGGCAGGATCATGGGCGAGATGCAGCGCTTCGAGCCTGGCGCTTTCCATCATGGTGAACATGGCGGACTTCCTTCGCTGGCTTTACAGGCCAGTATAGGTCGGCCGCCGTGCCGGGGCCGGGCAGGCGGGAATAAGCCGGATTGAGCTTATCGCCCCTGCACCTTCCACCAGTTGCAGAACTCTTCCAGCGCCGTCCAGATCGGCACCTGCGGCTCGTACTCCAGGTACTGGCGGGCGCGGCTGATATCGAGGGAGAAGTCGCGCCCCATCACCGCCACGCCGAGGCGGAACAGCGCCGGCTCCGGGCGGCCCGGCAGCAGCTTGCAGATGTTCTCGTTGAGCGTCGCGGCGGCGTAGGCCAGGCCGAACGGCATGTGTTTGGTCACCGGCGGCAGGTCGAACTGGCGCAGCACGAAGTTGACCACGTCCCACAGCGGCACCGGCGCACCATTGCTGATGTTGTACACCTTGCCCAGCGCCGGGCCGGCCGCCAGCAGACTGCTGAACAGGGCGTCGTTGAGGTTCTGCATGCTGGTGAAGTCGACCTTGTTCAGGCCGTTGCCGATCACCATCAGACGACCCTTGCGGTGCATCTCGATCAGCCGCGGGAAGATGCTGGTGTCGCCGGCACCGGTGACGAAGCGCGGGCGCAGGGCGATCACCTCCAGGCCGAACTCCTGGGCCTCGAACACCTTCTGTTCGGCCAGGTACTTGGTGGCGCCGTAGTGGTCGACGAACTTGCTCGGCACCTGCTCTTCGCGCAGCCCGACATGGGCCTTGCCATCGAAGTACACCGACGGCGAGGACAGATGCACCAGGCGCCGCACCTTCTGCCCCAGGCAGCCCTCGATGACGTTCTGGGTCAGCACCACGTTGCCCTGGTGGAAGTGCTCGCGGGTGCCCCAGGTACCGACGGCGCCAGCGCAGTGCACCACCATCTCCACGTCGCGACACAGCTTGTGCGCCATGTCCGGGTCGGACAGGTCGCCCTGGACAAATTCGGCGCCACGCTTGGTCAGGTGCGCCACGCCTTCCGGCCGCCGCCCGTTGACCCGCACGCCGAGGCCCTGTTCCAGGGCAAAACGGGCGAAACGCCCCCCAATGAAGCCACTCGCACCCGTTACCAGAATCTTCATCTGCACCGCCCCCGATCTTGTTATGCCACCGACTCTAGCAGCCGCCACACGCCCTGGCTGTTGCCCAGGCGGCCAGAACAGCGGCCTTGCAGGCCCAGCGCTCAACTTTTTTGACACTCGTTAAGTAATTTGCACGCTTATTGCAAAATATTTGACGCTTTAAACCCTATGTCACCCATCTACCCGCGGAGTCGCCCGACATGCCGTTGCGCCTTAAGCTTGCCATCAGCTTCCTGATGATCGGTCTAATTCCCGTGTTGGCGATGGCCTTCACGGTCTACCAGCAGGCCAGTCAGGCCCTGCGCGAGCAGGCCCTGAATGGCTTGGAGGCCGTAGCGAATATCAAACAGCAGCAACTGCAGGACAGCTGGCAGGCGCGCCACAACCAGCTCGCCGCCCTGGCCAGCAACCTGGGCACCAGCTACGCCGGGCTGGATGAAACCGCCCTGCTCAGCACCGCCAACTATGACCGGCCGATCTTCCAGAACTTCATCGAGACCTTCGGCTACCGCGAACTCAAGCTGGTGTCGCGCGACGGCCATGTGCTGTTCAGCCTGCAGCGCGGCGCCGACTACCAGCAGCAGCTAGGCGATCCCGCCTGGCGCGATACCCCGCTCGGCCAAGTGGTGCGCACCGCATTGGACAGCGGTCAGGCGGAGATCGGCGACCTGGCGGTGAGCACACCCGGCGGCGAGCCCAGCCAGTTCCTCGCCGCGCCCATCGTCGAGGAAGGCGAGCTGCAACTGCTGCTGGTGCTGGAGCTGCCGCTGACCGAACTGAACCGGGTGATGCAGGCCCGCCAGGGTCTGGGCGAGACCGGCGAGACCTATCTGGTCGGTGCCGACGGCCGCCTGCGCTCCGACTCGGTGCGCTTCACCGAACACAAGGTGGCGCGTGACGGTCAGCAGGGCGAGCAACTGCCCGGCGCTGCCATCGGCAAGGCCCTGGCCGGCCAGCAGGGTCGCCTGGCCGAACCCGGCCTCAACGGCCAGCCGGTGCTCAAGGCCTTCGTCCCGCTGCAGCTGGATGGCCGGCGCTGGGCGCTGGTCGCCGAGATGGACCAGGAACAGGCCTTCGCCGCGGTGCGCACGCTGATGTGGCAGGTGGTGGTACTGGTGTTGCTGACCATCGCCGGCGTGGCCCTGGCCACCTGGCTGGTCAGCCGCAGCGTGATGCGCCCGCTGGGCGGCGAGCCGCGCAGCATGGCCGAGCTGGCCCGGCGCCTGGCTGCCGGCGAGCTGCGCCTGAGCGCCGATGGCGGCGAGCACAGCGGCCTGATGCAGGCCCTGCACGAGATGGCGCGGGCCTGGCGCCAGGTGGTCGAACGCCTGCGCCAGGCCAGCCAGGCGGTGGGCGATGCCAGCGGCGATATCCTCGGCGCCGCCGGCCGCACCAGCAGCAGCCTGGACCAGCAACAGGAAGCCCTGGAGCTTGTGGTCAGCGCCGTCGACCAGATGGCCGCCACCGTGCAGGAGATCGCCAGCAACGCCAGCCAGAGCGCCGACGGCAGCGCCGCCGCGCGCGATGCCTTCGTCACCGTGCAGGGCAGCCTGCAGCGCATGATCGGCCAGCAGGACCAGTTGCTCGCCGGCCTGCGCGGCGCCGATCAGGTGGTGCAGACCCTGGCCAGCGACAGCCAGCAGATCGGCTCGGTGCTGGAGGTGATCCGCGCCATCGCCGAGCAGACCAACCTGCTCGCGTTGAATGCCGCCATCGAGGCGGCCCGCGCCGGCGAGCAGGGCCGCGGCTTCGCCGTGGTGGCCGACGAGGTGCGCAACCTGGCCCTGCGCACTCGCAGCGCCACCGAGGAGATCGTCACCATAGTCGCCGCCCTCGGCGAATCCTCCGGCGAGGCCCAGGCACGCATGCAGGGCTCCAGCGAACAGGCCCGCGCCCTGGAGGTGGAAACCCAGGCCGTGCTCGGCTCCCTCGGTCACCTGGACGACTCGCTGCAGGGCGTGCACGCCCTGGCCTTCCAGATCGCCGCCGCGGCCGAGCAACAGGCGGCCACCACCCAGGAGGTCAACCAGCACATGCACCGCCTCAACGACATGACCGGCGAAAACCGCCGCACCGCCGCCCACACCCGCGACTGCGGCGAACACCTGCGCAAGGTGGCCGGCAGCCAGGAACAGCTGGTGGCACAGTTCCAGCTCTAAGGCACCGGCATGCGCCTGCGTAGCCCCCAAGGCTAAGCAGGCTCAGGCATGCACTTGTAGGATGGGCTCAGGAGCGCAGCGAACAGCCCACCGCGGCACCTCGGTGTACTGCCTGCGGCGAGTACACCCTACCTCTCGACCTGCACTCCCAACCACATCCGGAGCCACAGCCGGCTCGGGTACGCCCCCGTAGGGTGGACTCAGGAGCGTAGCGAACAGCCCACCGCGGCACCCGGTGTACTGCCTGCGGCGAGTACACCCTATCTGTCAAACCAACCACTCCCCAACCCCACGCTCCAGATGGCGCGTCAGCTGATTAAGCAGCTCACCGCCATTGCGCCAATGGTGCCAATACAACGGTACATCCAGCGGCCGCCCCGGCAGCAGCTCCACCAGCACCCCGGTCGCCAGTTCGCGCTGCACCTGCAGCTCAGGCACCAGGCCCCAACCGAAGCCGGCGCTGGTCAAGCGCACAAAGCCCTCGGAAGACGGGCACAGGTGATGGGTAAAACCGCCACCGATGCCCAGCCCCGCCAGATAGCGGTGCTGCAGCAGATCGTCCGGGCCGAAGACGATGGCCGGCACCTGCTCCAGGCGCTGCAAGTCCACGCCCTGGGGAAAATGCCGCTCGATAAAGGCCGGGCTGGCCAGCGCGCGATAGCGCATGGCCCCCAGCGCCAGAGCACGGGCACCGGCCACCGGGCGCTCGGCCGCGCATAGGCAACCGGCCACCTCGCCGGCGCGCATGCGCTTGAGACCGACGTCCTGATCCTCCACCACCAGGTCCAGCAGCAGACGGTGCTTGGCGCAGAAGTCGCCCATCAGCGGCGCCCACCAGGTCGCCAGGCTGTCGGCGTTCAGCGCAATGCGCAGCCGCTCGGCGCTGCCGCCCTCGTCCAGCGCCGGCACCTGGCCCTGCAGGTCGCGCTCGAGCAGGCGCACCTGCTGCACATGGTTGAGCAGGCGCCGGCCGATCTCGGTGGGCGCCGGCGGCGCGGCGCGCAGCAGCACCGGCTGGCCGACCCGCGCCTCGAGCAGCTTGATCCGCTGCGACACCGCCGATTGCGACAGACCGAGCACCTGCGCGGCACGCTCGAAGCCGCCCTGCTCCACCACGGCCGCGAGGGCCGCCAGCAGCTTGTAGTCGAACATCAGTTTTCCTAATGAGAGATCAGCATGATTTGTTTTTCTTATACAACCGATCTGCCCAGACTGGCCAGCATCGCAACCCTCACAAGGACTCCGCCATGACCGGCGAAACTTCCCTGAGCACCCTGCTCGCCACCCTGTCGCCGCACCTCAACCCGGGCGAGTTCGTGTTCTGCTCGGTGGCCGGCCCGACCGTGCTGCATGACGCCGTCGCCATCGGCAGCTTCCGCGAGGCGGAAGGCACCACCCTGATCCTGCCGCGCGCCGAGGCGGATCGCTTCAACCTGTCCTACGACTACGTGGCCGCCTGGATCACCCTGCAGGTGCACTCCTCGCTGGCGGCCGTCGGCCTCACCGCCGCCTTCGCCACCGCGCTGGCCAGGGAGGGCATCAGCTGCAACGTGATTGCCGGCTACCACCACGACCACCTGTTCGTCGCCCAGGCCGACGCCGCGCGCGCCCTGGCGACCCTGCAGCGCCTGGCCGCGGAGAGCCACTGAGATGTGGCAGAGCTACCTCAACGGCCTGCTGGTGGCGGCCGGGCTGATCGTCGCCATCGGCGCGCAGAACGCCTTCGTCCTGGCCCAGAGCCTGCGTCGCGAGCATCACCTGCCGGTGGCCGCGCTGTGCGTGCTGTGCGACGCCCTGCTGGTCGCCGCCGGCGTATTCGGCCTGGCCGCCGTGCTGGCGAAGAGTCCGCTGCTGCTCGCCGTGGCGCGCTGGGGCGGCGCGGCCTTCCTGCTCTGGCTGGGTGTGCAGGCGCTGCGCCGCGCACTCAGCCCCCAGGCCCTACAGCAGCAGGACAGCGGCCCGCGCTCACACCGCGCGGTGCTGCTGGCGGCCCTGGCGGTGACCCTGCTCAACCCGCACGTGTATCTGGATACCGTGCTGCTGATCGGCTCCCTCGGCGCCCAGCAACCGGTGCCCGGCGCCTACGCTCTGGGCGCGGCCAGTGCCTCGCTGCTGTGGTTCTTCACCCTGGCCCTGGGCGCCGCCTGGCTCGCCCCCTGGCTGGCACGCCCGGCCACCTGGCGCCTGCTCGACCTGGCGGTGGCAGCCATGATGTTCGCCGTGGCCTGGCAACTGATCGCCAACGCACCCGGCGCATGACCATCGGGCGTCGCAGCGTTATGCTGCGGCGCTCGACCGCCAGCCAGGAAGCCGCGCGTGGATACAACCGTCTTTGCCGTGGTGATGGCCGCCGCGGTGCTGCACGCGGGCTGGAACGCCCTGCTGAAGATCGGCCTCGACCGCTTCCTCACCGCCTCGCTGATCCAGATCGGCGCCGGTTGCATCGCCCTGCTGGCGTTGCCCTTCTTCAGCCTGCCGTTGACCGGCGCCTGGCCCTACATCGCCCTCTCCGCCCTGCTGCATATCGGCTACAACATCTTCCTCTCGCGCGCCTACCAGCACGGCGACCTGTCCCAGGCCTATCCGATCGCCCGCGGCAGCTCGCCCCTGCTGGTCGCCCTGCTGGCGCTGCTGGCCGGGGATGCGCTGCACGCGTGGCAATGGGCGGGCCTGCTGGTGCTGGTCGGCGGTATCTGGCTGATGGCCTGGCGCGGCGGCCATGCTGGCGGCGCACCCAGCGCCCCGCTGCTGCTCAATGCCCTGGCCACGGCGGCCTGCATCGCCGGTTACACCCTGTCCGACGCCCTCGGCGCGCGCACCAATGGCGACGCCATCGCCTACGCCCTGTGGCTGTTCGCGGTCAATGGCGTGGTGGCGGCCGTGGTCATCGCTGGGCGGCGCGGGCCGCGCATCTTTCTGCAACTGGGGCCGCACTGGCGCGGCGGCCTGGCGGGCGGCGCCATGTCGATGCTGGCCTACAGCCTGGTGATCTGGGCCACCACCCAGGCGCCGGTGGCCATGGTCTCGGCCCTGCGCGAAACCAGCGTGCTGTTCGCCCTGCTGATCGGCTGGCTGTTCCTCAAGGAGTCGATGCCGGCACTGCGCCTGATCGCCTGCTGCGTGATCGCCGCCGGCGTGGCGCTGATGAAACTGGCCTGATCGCCCTCGCACTTCCCGCCCGGCCGACGGTCCCAGGCAAGCGCCGGCGAAGCCCCTGGCATCGGCTTTCCCACACAGTTGCTGCGTGGATATGGCCAGGGTCGGGTGCTATGATCCCGGCCTCGCGGCACATTAAAGAGTACAAACTCGTCGCCGCCCGTATTCCGGCCGCCCCGTGAACGGCCTGCGCTAGTCGCACATATCCCGACCTGATGATGAGGAGATAGACCATGGCTTTCGAATTGCCGCCGCTGCCGTATGAGAAAAACGCCCTCGAGCCGCACCTGTCCGCCGAGACTCTGGAATACCATCACGGCAAGCACCACAACGCCTACGTGGTGAACCTGAACAACCTGGTGCCGGGCACCGAGTTCGAAGGCAAGAGCCTGGAAGAGATCATCAAGACTTCCTCCGGTGGCGTGTTCAACAACGCCGCGCAGATCTGGAACCACACCTTCTACTGGAACTGCCTGTCGCCGAACGGCGGTGGTCAGCCGACCGGCGCCCTGGCCGATGCCATCAACGCCACCTTCGGTTCCTTCGACAAGTTCAAGGAAGAGTTCAGCAAGGTCTCCATCGGCACCTTCGGTTCCGGCTGGGGCTGGCTGGTGAAGAAGGCCGACGGCTCCCTGGCCCTGGCCAGCACCATCGGCGCCGGCTGCCCGCTGACCAGCGGCGACACCCCGCTGCTGACCTGCGACGTGTGGGAACACGCCTACTACATCGACTACCGCAACCTGCGTCCGAAGTACGTCGAGGCGTTCTGGAACCTGGTCAACTGGGACTTCGTGGCGAAGAACTTCGCCGCCTGAGTCGCATCCAGCGTTCACCAAAAGCCCGGCCTCTAGCCGGGCTTTTTCGTTGGCGCGCCCGGCGCCCGCGCAAGCGCCCTGCCCGCCGCTGACGGCGAATGATTCGCACCCGCTCATCGCCGGCCATCGTCTCGCCGATGCAGGCCCGAAAAATATGGGATATGACGTAATGGCCCTTTGACGGCTCACGCGCATTTGCCAATACTCACAACGGTCATGAGCCTCCGGCGGCGAACAAGGAATACGCATTTGAAGCTGGATCTGAAAAACAGCCTGTCACTGAAACTGCTGCGTGTTGTCCTGATGTCGGCATTGGTGGTCGGGGTAGTGCTGAGCTGCGGGCAGATCGTCTTCGACATCTACAAGACCCGCCAGGCCGTGGCCAACGACGCCCAGCGCATCCTCGGCATGTTCCGCGACCCGTCCACCCAGGCCGTCTACAGCCTCGACCGCGAGATGGGCATGCAGGTCATCGAGGGCCTGTTCCAGCATGAAGCCGTGCGCTACGCCGCCATCGGCCACCCCAACGAACCGATGCTCGCCGAACGCTCCCGCGAGCTGACCCCCTCTACCAGCCGCTGGATCACCGACCCGATCCTCGGCAAGGAACAGACCTTCACCACCCAGCTGGTCGGCAAGGGCCCGTACACCGAGTACTACGGCGACCTGACCATCACCCTGGACACCGCCAGCTACGGCGAGAACTTCATCACCACCTCGGTGATCATCTTCGTCTCCGGCGTGCTGCGCGCCCTGGCCATGGCCCTGGTGCTGTACATGGTCTACCACTGGCTGCTGACCAAGCCGCTGTCGAAGATCATCGAGCACCTCACCCACATCAACCCAGACCGCCCCAGCGAGCACAAGCTGCCGATGCTGCGCGGCAACGAGAAGAACGAACTGGGGCTGTGGATCAACACCGCCAACCAGCTGCTGGAATCCATCGAGCGCAACACCCACCTGCGCCGTGAGGCGGAGAACAGCCTGCTGCGCATGTCGCAGTACGACTTCCTCACCGGCCTGCCCAACCGCCAACAGCTGCAGCAGCAGCTCGACCAGATCCTCGACGACGCCGGCCGCCTGCAACGCCGCGTGGCCGTGCTGTGCGTCGGCCTCGACGACTTCAAGGGCATCAACGAACAGTTCAGCTACCAGACCGGTGACCAGCTGCTGCTGGCCCTGTCCGACCGCCTGCGCAGCCACAGCGGCCGTCTCGGCGCCCTGGCCCGCCTCGGTGGCGACCAATTCGCCCTGGTCCAGGCCGACATCGAGCAGCCCTACGAGGCCGCCGAACTGGCCCAGAGCATCCTCGACAGCCTGGATACCCCCTTCGCCCTGGAACAGCAGGAAGTGCGCCTGCGTGCCACCATCGGCATCACCCTGTTCCCGGAAGACGGCGACAGCACCGAGAAGCTGCTGCAGAAAGCCGAACAGACCATGACCCTGGCCAAGAGCCGCTCGCGCAACCGCTACCAGTTCTACATCGCCAGCGTCGACAGCGAGATGCGTCGCCGCCGCGAGCTGGAGAAGGAACTGCGCGATGCGCTCAGCCGCAACGAGATGCACCTGGTGTTCCAGCCGCAGGTCGACTACCGCGACCACCACGTGGTCGGCGTCGAAGCACTGATCCGCTGGCAGCACCCGCAACACGGCTTCGTCCCGCCAGACCTGTTCATCCCCCTGGCCGAGCAGAACGGCACCATCATCGCCATCGGCGAATGGGTGCTGGACCAGGCCTGCCGCCAGCTGCGCGAATGGCACGACCAGGGCTTCAGCGACCTGCGCATGGCGGTCAACCTGTCCACCGTGCAACTGCACCACGCCGAACTGCCGCGCATGGTCAGCAACCTGCTGCAGGTCTACCGCCTGCCGCCGCGCAGCCTGGAGCTGGAAGTCACCGAGACCGGCCTGATGGAAGACATCAGCACCGCCGCCCAGCACCTGCTCAGCCTGCGCCGTGCAGGCGCGCTGATCGCCATCGACGACTTCGGTACCGGCTACTCCTCGCTGAGCTACCTGAAGAGCCTGCCGCTGGACAAGATGAAGATCGACAAGAGCTTCGTGCAGGACCTGCTGGACGACGAAGACGACGCCACCATCGTTCGCGCCATCATCCAGCTGGGCAAGAGCCTGGGCATGCAGGTGATCGCCGAGGGCGTGGAGACCGCCGAGCAGGAGGCCTACATCATCGCCCAGGGCTGCAACGAGGGTCAGGGCTACCTGTACAGCAAACCGCTGCCGGCCCGCGAACTGACCCTCTACCTCAAGCAGGCCCGCCGCCTGAGCAACGCCAGCAACCCTGCCACCCTCTGACCCTCCGTCGAGCCATGCGCCGACGGAGCGGCTTCTGGGCTGCAGGCAGTCCTGCTTGCCCCAGCCTCGACCCTGAAGCCACTCCTCTCCGCGGTGGTGGAACGCTTCGATAACGCCATACGTCTACAGCGAGAAGCTTCGGTAATCCTCCACTGACGCGGGACGCCCTGCATGCCCCTTCGACCACTCACCATCCTGCTGATGGCCCTCACCCTGACCAGCTGCGCCTCGCTCGCGCCGCGCGATCCGCTGCGGATCGATCTGGTCGGTCTTGAGCCATTGCCGGCGCAGGGCATGGAGGTGCGCTTTGCCGTGGTGTTGCGGGTGCAGAACCCCAACGACAATCCGATCGACTACGACGGCGTGGCCCTGGAGCTGGACATCAACGGCCAGCCGCTGGCCAGCGGGGTGAGCGATCAGGCGGGGCAGGTGCCGCGTTATGGCGAGGCGCTGCTGCGGGTGCCGGTGAGCATTTCCGCGTTCTCGGTGATGCGCCAGGCCTGGGCGGCGGCCGGTTACCAGAACGGGCGCGACCTGCCCTATGAACTGAGCGGCAAGCTGGGCGGCGGGCTGCTGGGCACGGTCCGCTTCAGCGACGCCGGCACCCTGAACTGGCCGCAGCCGGCGGCCAGCCAGCCGTAGCGCTACTCCGCCTGCTTCTGCCCCGGCTCCTTGCCCTCGTGGGCGAGGTGTTCGACCACCGCGTTGAGCTCGGCGCCGAGCAGCAGCACCGCCGATGAGATGTACAGGTACAGCAGGAACACGATGATGGCGCCGATGCTGCCGTAGGTCGCGTTGTAGTCGGCGAAGTTCTGCGCGTAGAAACCGAAGCCCAGCGAGGCGACGATCCACACCACCACCGCCAGGATCGAGCCGGGGGTGATGAAGCGGAATTCCTGCTTCACGTCCGGCGCCAGGTAGTACACGGCGGCCACCACCAGCACCAGCATCAGCACCGCCAGCGGCCAGCGCAGCCAGGCCCAGAGCAGCACCACCGTTTCCTCCAGACCCACCTGCATGGCCAGCCAGTTCATCGCCTGCGGCCCGAGCACCATCAGCGCCGCGGCCAGCAGCAAGGCGGCGGCAATCGCCACGGTGTAGAGCAGCGACAGCGGCACCAGCTTCCAGGCCGGGCGCCCGTCTTCCACGCCGTAGGCGCGGTTCATCGCCGCCATGGTCGAGCGCACCGCCGCCGACGAGGTCCACAGGGCCAGCAGGATACCGATGGAGAACAGCCCGACCTGCTGGGTCTGCAGCTGGGCGATCACCGGGTCGACCAGCCCCAGCGCATCTCGCGGCAGCACCAGCTCGGCCTGCTGATGCAGCCAGTCGAAGATCGGCTGGGCGTCCATCACGCCGATCAGGGCAATGAGGAACAGCAGGAAGGGAAACAGCGAGAAGAACAGCTGGAACGCCAGCGCCGAGGCGTAGGTGGGCAGTTCGTCGTCGATGAAATCGGTGGCGGTTTTGCGGACGATGGTCCACCAGGACACGCCGCGCAGGTCGATGAATGGCATGGTTCCTCCGCATCTCATGCTCTCCCTGCAAGGTGGGACGGCCGGGCAGCGCCATCGGTTCGACCAATCGCCTGCCAGGTAAAAGCCCTATACAATCTGCGGCCTTTTCCGCTCCGACCGAGGTACCGCCATGAGCACCCTGCCACCCTGCCCGCACTGCGGCTCCGAATACACCTACGAGGACGGCAGCCAGCTGGTGTGCCCGGAGTGCGCCCACGAGTGGTCGGCCGATGCGGCGCCGGAAGCAGGCGACGGCGAGCGAGTGATCAAGGACTCGGTCGGCAACCTGCTGCAGGACGGCGACAGCATCACCGTGATCAAGGACCTCAAGGTCAAGGGCACCTCCCTGGTGGTCAAGGTCGGCACCAAGGTGAAGAACATCCGCCTGTGCGACGGCGACCACGACATCGACTGCAAGATCGACGGCATCGGCCCGATGAAGCTCAAGTCCGAGTTCGTGCGCAAGGTCTGAGGAAACGGCCCGGCGCAAGGCCGGGCCTGGCATCACTTGAGGTTGGTCTTCAGCCACTCGGCCTGGGCTTTCAGCGTCTCGGGCACCGTGTCGAAGGCGAACCACTCGCCCCTCTGGAACAGGTAGGTATTGCTGCCCTGATCGTTCTTCCAGGTCAGCGACTGCAGGCTGCCACCCATCGCGTAGTTCAGGTGCAGGTGTGGCTTGTCGCTCCACGGCTCATGGGCGCCGCGGCTGGAGAAGTACAGGTCGGCCGGCAGCCCGGAGTAGTGCTCGACCCAACCGGCCTCCTTGAGTTTCTCGATATCGTCTTTGCTGAGTGTGGGCATGGTGGCCTCCTTCCGTGTTGCGCCGGCCCCGTGCCGGCGACAGCTGCACGATGCGCGCTGCTCGGGCCGCGGCGCAGAGGCAAATCCTTCCCCGGCGCCCGGGTCGACTAGGCTGAGATAAGCGGGGCGCGCAGCGTGCCCCGGAGCGCCCAAGGGAGGCCAGCATGCGCAGCCTTTCGCTCATCCTTCTCCTGCTATTCAGCCCGCTGCTGGCCGCCGAAACCTGGCGGGTGGTCGGCGACGAACAGTTCGCTCCCTACAGCTTCGTCACCCAGGAAGACGACACGCCACGCGGGGTCGACGTGGACCTGGTCGAGGCAGTGATGAAAGAAGCCGGCGTCGCCTACAGCCTGCGCCTGTACCCCTGGGAGCGGGTCAAACGCATGCTCGAACGCAACGAGGCGGAAATGGCCTTCCAGTTCGCCGGCACGCCCGAGCGCAAAGCCCAGTACGAACTGGCCGGCCCCATCCGCACCGGCTCCACCGTGTTCATGACCAGCCACAAGATCAGCCTCCAGGACTGGAAGACCCTGGACGACTTCACCCCCTTCGTCATCGGACAGGTACGCGGCTACGCCTACGAGTCGAACTTCGACAAGGCCGACCTGCGCCGCGATACCAGCGCGCAGAACCCACGCCAGCTGGTGTCCATGCTGCTGGCCGGGCGCATCGACATCATCGTCGGCGACCGCATCCAGCTGCTGTATTTCATCCAGGAACAACGGGCCCAGAGCAGCGTGCGCCTGCTGCCCACACCCCTGGTGGAAATGCCGCGCTACGTGGCCTTCGCCAAGGGCGACAGCCAACGCGCCAGGCAGTTCGGCACGGCGCTGGAGAAGGTGCGCGCCAGCGGCGAGCTGGAGAAGATATTGCGCAAGTGGGAGGAGTAAGAGGCGACGCGGAGGGGAAAGGGTGAGGCCAGGCCTCACCCTTGCCGATGGATCACTGATTCAGCGAGACCTGCTTGGCCTCGATGTTCAGCTCGCCGAGGCGCTTGAGCAGAGCGGAGATGTTCTCGCGGGCAGAACCCTCGTTGGCCAGGCGCAGGCGCTTCACGGCAACGAAAGCGTCGCCCACACCAGCGGTGAACGGAGTACGCAGGGTTTCACGCAGCAGTTCCTTGCCGGTGGCATTGTCCACCAGGGTGTACTCGACCTCGCTGGTCACTTCGAAGTCCAGACCGAACATCGGCTGATCGACGCGGACCAGGTTGGCGCGCAGCGAATAGGGGGCCTTGTCGCCAGCGCTCAGCAGGCCGGCATTACCCAGGGACTTTTGCAGCGCGGCCTGGAACTCCGGACCACCGATCTCGGAGGTCCACATCGGGTTGGTTTCCTGGCCACCCTTGACTTCGCTCAGCTGCAGGTTGTCCTGCAGAGCGGGGGCGTAGGTGTTGGCGCGAGCCTGGGTCTCGGCAACGGTCATGCCCTCGATCTTGGCAGAGGAGGCACAGCCGGTGAGGATCAGGGAAAACAGCGAAAGGCAGAGCAAACGACGCATAGGTGCAATCCTTGTACATGATGGTTGGTACGGGCGAAGCCCGGCGCGCCGGGACTACACGAGGCGCAAATCCACCACTTGCGTTCGTCCCTGAGCGCGATGGCAGATTAGTGGCAACTCGATCAGGTACTCAAGCGGAGACTGCTCGGTCACTGCACCGGCAGAAAATTGAGGAACAGCAGGCTCTGCGCGTAGTTCACCCCGAGGCGCCGGTAGCGCTCCTCCAGCACATGGGTGAGCAGGTCCAGGCGCGCGGTCATCTTGCCGAACTCCACCGCGTAGCTGAGGTTGCTGCCCTCGTTGGACAGCAGCAGCGGCCGGCCCTTGGCGTCGCGGCGCTGGGCGAGCATCCAGGCGGCCTTCTCGATATTGCGCGCGGCGTTGTGGATGAACTGGGCGTCGAAGGAGTCGGTCAGGTAGAACTCGGTGCGCCCGCCATGGGCGGTCACCAGCATGCTGCCCAGGGCATAGATGAAGGCGCCGACCCGGTCGCCCTGGAAGTCCGGCCCCAGCGAGTAACTGAGCGCCGCCACGTCGCGCCGCCCCTTCAGCTGCGGCAGCGGCTGGTTCTGCTCGATGGCCTGGTGGATCGCCTGCTCCGCCTCGGCCCGCGTGGCCAGACCGGTCTTGCGCCATTCCTGCGGGTTGCGCTGGTACAGCTTGCTCATCAGCTGGTACAGGCTGTTGAGGTTGTCGCGCATGGCCAGGGTCGCCATGCGGTCCACATCGCTCTGCAGGAACTCGCCGGCCTGGGGCTCGCTGCTCTTGCTGACGATGGACTCGTGCGCCAGGCGGCCGGAGCAGCCGCCCAGGCCGAACGCCAACAGCAGCGCCGCCACGGCGCAGACCAGCCTCGTCATCGGATTGCCCCCGCTCTCCTACGAACCCTCGGCTAGCAGTAAAGCGCAAAAGCCGCCGTCGCACCGTGCGCCATGCCTCCACTGGGGAACGGCTTCCCGCTGAACCCCGCTCCATCGCCTTCCTAGGATCGGCCTACCCCAATGCCTGGGGCCCACCCAAAGGAGAATCACCATGGCCACTACCCTGCTCACCTGGTGCCGCGACGATGAAAAAGTCAGCCAAGAAGCCATCAAGTACCCAGCCGATTTTCGCTACAGCGGCTGCCGGCTCGCAGCCCTTCCGCAGACTCTGGGCCGCCTGAGCGGCGACGACATCCTGATCATCACCGCCCACGGCAATCCATATAACTTCGGCGACAAAGGCGACAGCTTCAGCGACTTCACCGTGGACAAATTCGCCGATGTGCTGCGGCAACTGGCTCCCAATGGCTGGAACGGCAGCATCTACTTCGACACCTGCAACGGCCTGGCCTTCGCCCGTAACCTGAAGGCCAAGATCGCCAAGGAGTTCCCCCACCTCAAACTGTTCGGCTGCGAGGGCAGCACCAACATGAAGGTCGACCTGTCCAAGCACCAACAGGCCTGAGCCAGAGCGCGGGAGCCCGTCTCCCGCACTCCCCTGGGCTAGAGTGAATACACCCGCCCTCAGGAGCGCCCGCCATGAGGATGCTCGACCTTCTCGCCCTGCCCTGCCTGCTGCTCGCCGCCCTGCTGGCCCACGCCGAAGACCTGGCCGGCGCCAAGGACCACCCGCTGCTGAGCCGCTATCCCGACTCGCACATCACCGAGTACCAGCAGTACTTCAACGCCGTGGAGTTCGCCACCGGCAGCCAGGACGGCGTGCCGCAGCGCCACAGCATCGAAGGCAACGCCACGCAGATCCTCTACTTCCACGACAACCCGGACAAGCAGCCAAGCCCGCTGCAACTGATCCGCAACTACCAGAATGCGATCAAGGCTATCGGCGGCGAGGTGGTCTACGAGCGCCTGCCCGCCGAGGGCGACGGCGGCGAGACCACTTTGAAGGTGCTCACCGGCGGCAAGCAGATCTGGGTGCGGGTCGAGCCGGGCATCTTCAGCGCGCCGACCCAGAGCTACCGGCTGAACATCGTCGAAGTCGCCGCCATGCAACAGTTGGTCACCGCCAACCAACTGCTGGACGAACTCAACCGCAACGGCTTCGTCGCCCTGTACATCAACTTCGACACCGGCAAGGCCGAACTCAAGGACGACGGGAAGGCCACCGTGGCGGAGATCGTCGGCATGCTCAAGAGCGCTCCGGAGCTGAAACTGGCCATCGAGGGCCACACCGACAACGTCGGCCAGGCGGCGGACAACAAGGCCCTGTCCGAACGCCGCGCCCAGGCGGTGATGGACGCCGTCATCGCCGGCGGCATCGAGGCGCAACGGCTCAACGCCGCCGGTTTCGGCCAGGAACGCCCGGTCGCCGACAACCGCAGCGAGGACGGCCGCGCGAAGAACCGCCGGGTGGAGCTGGTGAAACAGTAAAGCCGGCGTTTACACAGGATTTACATTGCTCGACGCAATGCGGGGAGCGAAGCGCAGTCGAACGCTGTAACCGGACGACCGGTTTCCCACAGGAGCTTCGACCATGCTTTCGCGTATCCCCATCATCACTGGTCTGATTGCCAGCCTGCTTTTCGCCGGCGGGCAGCAGGCCCAAGCAGCAGACGGCGGCGATGTGGCCATCGGTGTCGCGGCCGGCGCCATTATCGGCGGCGTTCTGGCCAGCCAGCGACCGGTGCGGGTCTATGAGCCGGAGCCGGTGGTCTACTACGAACCGCGCCCGGTCTACTACGAGCCCCGTCCGGTCTACTACCCGGCACCGGTGTACTACGTGGCCGAGCCGCGCTACCACCACAAGCACTGGCGCAAGCATCACCGCCGCCATCACCACCATCACGGCCACGGTCACGGCCATCGCTGGTAAACAGAAGCCCCGCTCATGCGGGGCTTCTTCTTTTCATGGCCCGAATAAGCTAGGTTCGCCTCCCCGCCGATCCAATGGATGGATGCCCATGCTCACCTTGAAGAACCTGTTCTATGTGCTGGTGTTTGGCGTGGTGATGTACGTCGGCATCCAGCAGGCGCTGGAGATGGGCGACTCGCGGGAATGGCCGACCACCGAGGGCGTGATCACCGCGTCGCACATCACCAGCAGCCCCAAGACCTCGACGGAGAAAGGCTGGCATGGCAATCGCTACGAGTACGAGGTGCGGGTGCAGTACTCGTACGAGGTGGATGGGGTCGGCTACAGCGGTAATCGCCTGCGCATTCGACCGAACAAATACAGCTCGGAGAAGAATGCCCAGCGGGAGCTGGCCGAGTATCCGGTGGGGCAGCGGTTGCGGGTGTACTACAACCCGAAGGAGCCCGAGCGCAGCCTGCTGAAGCATATTTGACCACCCGCGCCCAAGGCCTACCTTTTGCTGGGGCGGCCCCAGGCGCCGCCGCGCAGCCACTCCCCTCTGACAAGGACAGAACATGAGCGACGAAGAGCTATCCGTTGAATGTGGCGAACACGGAAAGAGCCCCGCCACGTTCGTCTGCCAGCACCTGCCTGCCGGCGAGAACCAGGGGTTCAATGTCGGCTACGACCCGGAACACCCCGACGATGCCTATCCGGACGCCTGGTGCGACCAGTGCGACGCCGTGCTGGAGCAGGAGGGCGAATGGAACGACCGCTCCGAGGCCTTCGCCGATATCAAGATGGTCTGCGCCGGTTGCTACTGCGAGATTCGCGAGCGCAACTGGCAGCAGGACGAGGACGCCCTGGTCGAGCTGATCAGCGACAGCTTCGAGTATCTGCAGACGCGGCAGGCCAGCTTTATGGAAACCTACGGCATCGGCGACTACGAGCGCTGGGACTGGTACCAGGAGAACGCCACGCTGGTGTTCTCCAACGGCGGCAAGCCGGTGGTGGAGTGCGATGTCGATTTCGTCGGCAGCTTTTCCAGCCGTTCCAACACCTGGATGTGGGCCTGGGCCAATGACTCGCTGCTGGAGCCGGTGCGTACGGGTTCGAGAGCCGTGCGCGACCTGGGCGACTCGCTCGGCCTGCTCAAGCTGGCCAGCGCGACTTGGGCGGCAGAGCCGGTCGATGGCTGGGAGATGACGGCGGTGATGGCCAAGCACTTGAGCGCCATCGGGGCCTATCGCGCGCCTAGCGATAATGGGTTTCTGCATATGGTGGTGAAGCAGGCACGCTGGGTGAGGTAGGTATTTTCTGGCCGAGCAGCCAGCTATGGCGTTAGGCCATTATTCGCAGTATGTTCGGAGGCATCGAACTGCAAGGAAGCATTCATGGCCTTCGCTGCCACGATTCCTCGCCAACGGACTGAGCTGCTGACCTCTTGGGTCGGCGCTTTGATTGCATTTCTCTCTGATCACTTTCCTCGGCTTTGGGCTACAGGTTGCGCCCTGTACGGCGCCTCACTTTTCTTTGTTTGCGCAAAGAAAAGTAAGCAAAAGAAAGCGCCCCCCGGCATCCGGGTCTCGCTGCGCTCGACTTCCCTCCCTCCGGTGCCGCTCCGGGGGCCGGCTTACAAGGGCCATCCATGGCCCTTTAAGCCTTTCGCCGCATCCATGCGGCTCACTCCCCTACGCAACACCTACGCTCGGCCTTCTGACGGGGAGTTCGCGCGCATGCAGGTTTCGAGTTTCAAGCCGCTCGGAGCTGTCGGTATGTCTCGCCGTAGGGTGGGTGCAGCCCACCAACGAACTCAAACGCCCCAACCACGTCATCGCCAGCACGCTAAAAGATCGGGCCGGGAAGCGGGTCCCGTCAGGAGGCTGAGTGGAATCGTTGCGTAAGGGGTTGAGCGGCATGGATGCCGCGAAAGCCGCGATGGGCCAGGGATGGCCCTTCGCGGCGGGCCCCTGGAGCAATGATGGAACGAAGGAAGTCTCGCGCAGCGAGACCCGGATGTCGGGTGTGCTTTCTCTTTGGTTACTTTCTCTTTGCACCAGCAAAGAGAAAGTGACTCGCCATAAAGGCGAAAAACGAGGCTATGGAACTTTAGCCATGCAAAACTTGCCCTCTTCCTTTTAAGGATTTTTATGCCGATTAATTTCGATGTTGTTATTGAGTCCCCAGACTATGAAATAGACATGAAGTCTGGACTTGACACTATGCAGGGCGTCTCTGACGCCACAAGAACTATTGGAGAGACCCTGCTACTTGGAAAGGTCCCCGAGCGGATCTCGCCAAAAAGCAGCGTAAGAACAACATTAAAAAAGACATTTAAAGGATCGTATGGCCACAGCTTTCGGCTGGACATACTAGATGAAGAACCAAGAAAAGAGCTAAGAAAAATAGGCCACACAACATTCACAGAGCTTATGTCCTACTTCATGAAAGAGGCACTTTACATCGAAACACCAGACCCATCAGATAAAGCCCAAGCCGTTCTAAATCGTCTCGGTGATACGGCCGAAGATCTAATTAAGCAACTTAGAAAATCGGCAATGGAGAACATTCACGAAATTGCAGTAAAATTTAATTATGACGTCTCCGTAAGACACAGAAAAAGCTTTGAAGAGCGTATATCTCTTGCAAAATTCACCAAAGATACAGTTCACGCCGTACAAGCCACTAGAAGAAATGAAAAACTCACGCTGACTGCAAGCATCAGGCGTTTCAACACCAATACCGGAAATGGAAGACTTCAGCTAGAAGGGGAAGACGAGACCGTGGCATTCGGTTTCAGAATCAGCTACAGAAACGTCGACTTTGCGATGAAAAAGAGATTTTCTGAAAACCTGGATTTTAACAATGGCATAGATATAGAACGCTGGAAATACATGTCGCTTGAGGCAAACCCCATTCGCCGCCTTGACGGACAAATTGTCAAATACCTAGTCGTGGGCTTCATTGATGAAAAATAAATACACTATGCTTGCGGGACTATTAATACTCATAGTCCTGCTGTCATATATTTTTCAATTTTATTACCGCTTAGACTATGCGGTTTCCAGCAACCCTGAACACTGGGGACAGCTTGGCGACTACATAGGAGGGACACTAAACCCTCTCCTTAGCTTTATATCCATAATCCTGCTCATCCAATCACTAACCCTTCAAACCGAAGCAAATAAAGGCTTGAGAGTTGAGGTAGAGCTAACTAGAAAAACTGAAAAATTACGCTCATTCGAAATGCAACTATTCAATATGCTTGAGTCACAGAGAGCGTATTTTGACTCCTTTACGGCCTATAGCAAATCCTCTAACACCCGGCTCTCGGGCAGCGCTGTAGTCATAAAAATAGAAGACACTGTAGAGATTCTGCGAAGCAGCAATACTGACCCAGCAGCAGTAACAAAATATCTAGAGCAATTAGACTCAACAGATAAAATTTACGGCCTTACTAGAATATTCTGCAACATGGTTAGGATTATCGAGGAAAAGCTAAGCAACTCAAATGGATTCAACGAGGAAGATAGGCGCTCACATTACCTAACCCTAATAAATTTCACCGACTTCTCGCTACTTCGCTTAATTATGATGTGCGTGCAGTTCATAGATAATGCATCAAACGATTATCTAAAGAAAAATGCTGAGTTCAATCTAGTCCTAGAGGATGTTGGCCTTAGCTTTAACTTGTACTAATTAAACGGCCCGCCAAATGACGAGCCTTATACTCAGACCTATCACTCACCTCATGTCATTGCGACAGTATCCCTACTACGCTTGAGTTTCTTCACCTGATACTCCCTCGCCGCCTCATGGAACGCTCCAATCAGCGCGTTGTAATCGGCCTTCTCCCAATAGCGATACTCAGGATGCCACTGCACGCCGACGGCAAACGCCTTGGCGCCAATCACGCTCACCGCCTCGATCTGCCCGTCCTCGCAAACAGCCTCGACCTGTAGCCCCTCGCCCAGCCGATCGATCCCCTGCCCATGCAGCGAGTTCACGCTGATCTCGCGCTCGCCGAGCAGCTTGTGCAGCACGCCACCCTCGGTCAGGGCGACCTTGTGGATCGGGCCGTAGGCCACGTTGTCCGGTACGTCCTTCACCTCGCGGTGGTCGAGGCGACCCGGCACGTTGTGCACTTCGCGGTGCAGGGTGCCGCCGTACAGCACGTTGAGTTCCTGCACGCCGCGGCAGATACCGAGGAAGGGAATGCCGCGGTCGATGCAGGCGCGCATCAGGCGCAGCACAGTGGCGTCGCGAGGTTTGTCGGCCAGGCCCAGGCCGGGATGGTCGTCGCCATAGAAGCTCGGGTGCACGTTGGACAGGGAGCCGCCGAACATGATGCCGGAGACGCTGTCGAGCACGGTCTCCATGTCCAGGTCGTCGCCGAAGGCCGGGATCATCAGCGGGAAGGCGCCGAAGCCGGTGACGGACTGGATGTATTTCTCGCCCACCAGATGAAACCAGCCGATGTCGCGATCGGTCAGCTGCCAGCGACACAGGGGAAGGCCAATCATGGGTTTGTTCATTGCAAGGGTGTCCTCTTCATTTTGAGTTTGAAGTGGGCTGCCCTTGGGACAGCGGGTTACCGGGCCACGAACAACCGTGAACCCGCTCACCCAAGGGGTGCCGCTTCCCGCCGGCAGGACGCCGGCGAGTTACTGCACCAATGCCGCGCCCGCGCGGCAGGGTTACTCCCTCTCCCACTGGTGGGAGAGGGGCTGGGGGAGAGGGCGTTGTTGGACGGGCCCTCTCCCCAACCCTCTCCCGTGAACGGGAGAGGGAGCAAAACGCGCTGCCCGGCCACTGTCGCCAGCCGGGCGGCAAAAAAGAGCCGGTCCGAAGACCAGCCCTGGTTAGCGCTTAACCGTTGCTCGGGAAGGCGAACTGCGCCGCCTCGTGGCTGGCGCGCTGCGGCCAGCGCTGGGTGATGGTCTTGCGCTTGGTGTAGAAGCGCACACCGTCCGGGCCGTAGGCGTGCAGGTCGCCAAACAGCGAGCGCTTCCAGCCGCCGAAGCTGTGGTAGGCCACCGGCACCGGCAGCGGCACGTTGACGCCGACCATGCCGACTTCGATCTCGTCGCAGAACAGGCGCGCCGCTTCACCGTCGCGGGTGAAGATGCAGGTGCCGTTGCCGTATTCGTGGTCGTTGATCAGCTGCATGGCGTCTTCCAGGCTGCCGACGCGGACGATGCACAGCACTGGGCCGAAGATCTCTTCCTGGTAGATGCTCATCTCGCGAGTGACGTTGTCGAACAGGGTGCCGCCGACGAAGAAGCCGGCCTCGTTGCCCGCCACGGACAGGCCGCGGCCGTCCACCACCAGCTTGGCGCCCTGGGCCACGCCGGCGTCGATGTAGCCCTTGACCTTGTCGCGCGCCGCGCCGGTGACCAGCGGGCCCATGTCCAGGCCGCAGGAGGTGCCGGCACCGATCTTCAGCGCCTGGATCTTCGGCGTCAGCTTGGCCACCAGGGTATCGGCGACCTGGTCACCCACCGCCACCACCACCGAGATGGCCATGCAGCGCTCGCCGCAGGAGCCGTAGGCGGCGCCCATCAGGGCGTTGACGGTGTTGTCGATGTCGGCGTCCGGCAGCACCACGGCGTGGTTCTTGGCGCCGCCCAGGGCCTGCACGCGCTTACCGCGACGGTTGGCCTCGGTGTAGATGTATTCGGCGATCGGCGTGGAGCCGACGAAGCTGATGGCTTTGACTTCCGGCGCCTCGATCAGCGCGTCCACCGCTTCCTTGTCGCCGTTGATCACGCCGATCACGCCCTTGGGCAGGCCGGCTTCGTGCAGCAGTTGGGCGATGAACAGGGTGGAGCTGGGGTCGCGCTCGGACGGCTTGAGGATGAAGCAGTTGCCGCAGACGATGGCCAGCGGGTACATCCACAGCGGCACCATGGCCGGGAAGTTGAACGGGGTGATACCGGCGACCACGCCCAGCGGCTGGAAGTCGCTCCAGCTGTCGATGTTCGGGCCGGCGTTGCGGTTGTATTCACCCTTCAGCAGCTCGGGTGCACCACAGGCGTACTCGACGTTCTCGATGCCGCGCTGCAGCTCGCCGACGGCGTCTTCGAGGGTCTTGCCGTGCTCCTCGCTGATCATCGCGGCGATCTTGTCCTTGTGCTCCTCGAGCAGGACCTTGAAGCGGAACATGACCTGGGCGCGCTTGGCCGGCGGGGTGTTGCGCCAGGCCGGGAAGGCGGCCTTGGCGGCGTCGATGGCGGCCTGGATGGTGGCGCGGTCGGCCAGCTCGACCTGACGCACCGGCTCGCCGATGGACGGGTTGAAGACCTGGGCGGTACGGCCGTTGCGCAGAACGATTTCGCCATTGATGAAGTGGGCGACGGTGCTCATGGGGTGTTTCCTCATTGGTGTTCTGTGGGGCGGCCGCGCTGGGCGCAGCCGCCGCGAATCATTTGATTTCGGTTTCGACGAAGATCACTTCGTGATCGCTGGCGTTGAACACGTTGTGCTTCACGCCGGCCTGGCGGAAGTAAGACTGGCCGGCCACCAGGGGCGCGTGCCGCTCGCCCTCCGGGGTTTCCAGCAGCAGGACTCCGTCGGTCATCGGCGTCACCACGTAGTCGTAGCCGTGGCGATGGGCGCCGGTCTCGGCACCGGGGGCTAAGCGCCACTCGGTGACGATGACTCGGTCGTTCTCCACCTGCACGGTGGGCACCGCCTTGGGTCGGCTCATCAGTCAACCTTGTTCAGCACGTCGCCGACGGCATTGAACAGGCGGTCCAGCTCTTCCGGCTTGGTGTTGAAGGTCGGCCCGAACTGCAGGCAGTCGCCGCCGAAGCGCACGTAGAAGCCGGCCTTCCACAGGGCCATGCCGGCCTCGAACGGGCGGATGGTCGGGTCGCCGTCACGCGGCGCCAGCTGCAGGGCGCCGACCAGGCCGCAGTTGCGGATGTCGATGACGTGCTTGCTGCCCTTGAGGCCGTGCAGGACGTTCTCGAAATGCGGCGCCAGGTCAGCGGATTGCTGGATCAGGTTGTCCTTCTCCAGCAGCTCCAGGGTGGCCAGGCCGGCGGCGCAGGCGACCGGGTGGGCCGAGTAGGTGTAGCCGTGGGTGAACTCGATCATGTGCTCAGGGATGGCCTGGTGCATGAAGGTGTCGTAGATCTCCTTGGACGCCACCACCGCGCCCAGCGGGATGGCGCCGTTGGTGATCTGCTTGGCGGCGTTGATGATGTCCGGGGTGACGCCGAAGTATTCCGCGCCGCTCCACTTGCCCATGCGGCCGAAGCCGGTGATCACTTCGTCGAAGATCAGCAGGATGTTGTGCTGGGTGCAGATCTCGCGCAGGCGCTCCAGGTAACCCTTGGGCGGGATGATGGCGCCGGCGGAGCCGGACAGCGGCTCGACGATGACGGCGGCGATGTTGGAAGCGTCGTGCAGCTCGATCAGCTTGAGCAGCTCGTTGGCCAGCTCCACGCCGCCGGTCTCGGCCATGCCCCTGGTGAAGGCCAGGCCCGGCTGCAGGGTGTGCGGCAGGTGGTCGGCGTCCATCAGCTGGCCGTACATCTTGCGGTTGCCGCCGATGCCGCCCAGGGCGGTGCCGGCGATGTTCACGCCGTGGTAGCCGCGGGCGCGGCCGATGAACTTGGTCTTGCTCGGTTGGCCCTTCAGGCGCCAGTAAGCCTTGGCCATCTTCACCGCGGTGTCGGCGCACTCGGAGCCGGAACCGGTGAAGAACACGTGGTTGAGCTCGCCCGGCAGCAGGTCGGCGATCTTCTCGGCCAGCTTGAAGGACAGGGCATGGCCGTACTGGAAGCCCGGCGAGTAGTCGAGGGTGCCGAGCTGCTTGGCCACGGCCTCCTGAATCTCCTTGCGGCCGTGGCCGGCGCCACAGGTCCACAGGCCGGAGAGGCTGTCGAACACACGGCGGCCCTGGTCGTCGATGAGGATGTTGCCTTCGGCGGCCACGATCAGGCGCGGGTCGCGCTTGAAGTTGCGGTTGGCGGAGAAGGGCATCCAGTGGGCGTCCAGCTTGAGCTGGCTGGCCAGGGACGGGGTGGCAGTCTGCGGCATGTTCATCGTGGCTCTCCAGAGCGGCACTGTGGTCTTGTTGCCATGCAAGGTGCCACGGGCATAAAGTCACGAAAATCCAAATCTTCTCACTTTAAGTTCAGTGATAACTAAACAATGAGTAATCGCCGTGCAGACCCGCTGGCCCAGGTCAGCGACTTCGAGATCCGCCTGCTGCGCCTGTTCCGCAGCGTGGTCGAGTGTGGCGGCTTCTCCGCCGCCGAGAGCGTGCTGGGCATCGGCCGCTCGGCCATCAGCCAGCAGATGAGCGACCTGGAGCAGCGCCTGGGCCTGCGCCTGTGCCAGCGCGGCCGCGCCGGCTTCGCCCTGACCGAGGAAGGCCGCGAGGTCTATCAGTCGTCGCTGCAGCTGTTCGGCGCGCTGGAGAGCTTCCGCAACGGGGTCAACGGCCTGCACCGCGAGCTGCGCGGCGAGCTGCATATCGGCCTCACCGACAACCTGGTGACCGTGCCGCATATGCGCATCACCCATGCGCTGGCGCGGCTCAAGGAGCTGGGCCCGGAGGTGCGTATCCAGATCCGCATGACGCCGCCCTCCGAGGTGGAACAGGGCGTGCTGGACGGCAGCCTGCATGTCGGCGTGGTGCCGCAGAGCCATGCGCTGTCCGGCCTGGAGTACCAGCCGCTGTATGGCGAGCGCTCGCAGCTGTATTGCGCGGTGGGCCATCCCCTCTTCTATGTGGACGACAACCAGCTGTCCGACACTCGCCTGAATGCCCAGGACGCCATCGCCCCGACCTTCCGCCTGCCGCCGGAGATCCAGACCCAATATCAGGTGCTCAACTGCACGGCCAGCGCCTCGGACCGCGAGGGCATGGCCTTCCTCCTGCTCACCGGGCGCTACATCGGCTACCTGCCGGACCACTACGCCCAGCAGTGGGTGCAGCAGGGCCGCCTGCGGGTGCTCAAGCCGACCACGCGCTTCTACGATCTGACCATGGCCTCGGTGACCCGCAAGGGCCGCCGCCCGCAACTGGTGCTGGAGACCTTCCTCGAGGCGCTGGCCGGCACCAGCTGAACCCATAAAAAGGAGCGAGGCGATGGATGCACTGCAGGACGAGGTACGGCGCTTCTTCGAGGACTTCGTCGCGGCGTTCGCCGAGTTCGACGGCGCGCTGATCGCCCGGCGCTACGGCGCGCCCTATCTGGCGCTGAATGCGGCCGGCGAGGCGCGCCTGTTCGCCACGGCCGCGGACATCGGCGACTACTTCCAGGGCATCGTCGACCAGTACTTCGCCCAGGGCTGCCGCAGCTGCCGCTTCCACGGCCTGGAGATCACCCCGCTCGGCTGCGCAGCCGTGCTGGCGAGCATCAGTTGGGAACTGCTGGATAGCGGCGGCGAAGTGATCGGCGCCTGGCGCGAATCCTACAACCTGACCCGCGGTGCCGACGGGTTGCGCATTCACGTCTCGACCGATCATTCAGAGACAGGCGACGACAGCTGAAAACAGCTGGAACGCCCGTACCACTAGGCGATCGCCATTTTTCCAGCAGCTGCAAAACGCACCAAAATGACGCTTTTCTGGCGCATCTTAGGGGGTTTTACCGAGCCAAATGCAGGCTTCGTCTGAACAACACACGTTTTTGACGCCTGAGGGTTGTTTCGTGACCCGCCCTGCGGTATCTGTTCGCACACAAAACCGATCATCAGTACGGACCCCCTCGATGCCTGCAGCCCCCGCCCCTGCTTCCAGCACCGGCAAACCCGCCGGCCGCATCCGCCAAAAGAACGAAAAAGCCATCATCGCCGCCGCCGAGGTGGAGTTCGCCCGCCACGGCTACAAGGGCACCAGCATGAACAGCATCGCCCAGGCGGTGGGGCTGCCCAAGGCCAACCTGCACTACTACTTCAGCAGTAAACAGGGCCTGTACGCCGCGGTACTGGACAACATCCTCTGCCAGTGGGAAAACGCTCTGGACAGCATGACGGCCGCCGACGACCCTGCCGAGGCACTGAGCCGCTACATTCGCGCCAAGGTCGAGTTCTCCCGCAGCCAGCCGCTGGCCTCGCGCATCTTCGCCATGGAAGTGATCGGCGGCGGCCAGCAGCTGGCCGCCCACTACAATCAGAACTACCGTGAGTGGTTCGAGAGCCGCACCGCGGTGTTCCAGGCCTGGATCGACGCCGGCAAGATGGCCCCGGTGGAGCCTGCACACCTGCTGTTCCTGCTCTGGAGTAGCACTCAGCACTATGCCGACTTCGCCAGCCAGATCTGCCTCTACACCGGCAAGAGCAGCCTGAAGAAGGCCGACTTCGAGAGCGCCGCCGACAACCTCGAACGCATCATCCTCGGCGGCCTCGGCCTGACCCCACCGGCACGCGGCTGAGGCCTCGCCTTCTGCCTGCCCTCTCTGGCGAGCGGAGAGGGCTACCCAGGTAGCCCGGATGCAATCCGGGCATGTGCAGCACCGAAGCCCCGCCCCCGGATTGCATCCGGGCTACGTCTCGAGCCTCGCAGCCAACCGGCCTAGAGCCGGCGACGGCGCCCGGTGATCATCGACAGCGGCAGGTTCTCGCGCAGGCGCAGGCTCTCCACCAGCGCCGCCAGCAGGTGCACGCAGACCAGCGCCAGCAGGGCGTCGGCGAAGAAGTCGTGAATCTGCAGAGGCAGATCCTCGCCCCAGAAGTAGTCCACCTCTTCCATCAGGAAGCCGGTCACGCCCAGGCCGAGCATCATCAGCATCATCAGCACCATCACCAGCGCGCCGATCGGCGAATGGCCGAGGCGGTGATAGGGGCGCCGCTGGATCAGCGCCGAGCAGTGCTCGCGCAGGCGCGTCGGAGTCGGCCAGAAGTCCGCCCAGCGCGCCGCGTTCGGGCCGGTGAAACCCCAGACCAGGCGCACCGCCAGCCAGGCCACCGCGTAGTAGCCGAGCCAGCGGTGCCAGTCATCGCCCGCCTCGGTGAACCAGTAATTGGCGACGAAGGCCAGCACCAGGGACCAGTGGCACAGGCGCACCAGCGGGTCCCACAGCTGCAGGGTTTCCCGGCTCATCCGGTCAGTCCTCGATCTCGGTCTTCACCGCGTTGCCGGACACCGGGTCGAAATAGATCTCGACCTTCTGCTTGTCCTTGTTCCAGCCGTAGATCTCGTAGCAGTTGCCGCTGGTGACCTTGAACTTCTTGATCTCGTAGCCCTGGGCCTTGAGGTCTTCCTGGAACTTGGCCTGGTCCTGCCATTGGGCCTTGTCGGCGGTGGTGCACTGCGGACCGGCGAGGGCCAGCGGGCTGGCCAGGACGAGGGAGAGCAGCAGCAGTTTGCGCATGGATGGTTTCCTTCTTGTTGGATGACAGGGCGCCGGCCAGGCCGACGCCGCACATATTAGGCGCTGGCGCGCCAGGGTGCGCGCTGCAACAGTGTTGCACAGCGTTGCTGGAGAAACTCGCGCAGCAGCCGCACCGGCCCGCTGAGCTGGTCGCGGTGGGCGCAGATCAGGTTGAGCGGGGTCGGCTCGCCCTGCCAGTCGCCCAGCGCCACCTCCAGGCGCCCGGCCTGCACATCGCCGGCCACGTCCAGCCAGGACTTGTACACCAGCCCCTGCCCCGCCACGGCCCAGCGCCGCACCACGTCGGCATCGTCGCTGACCCGATTGCCGCTCACCGTCAGCGCCTCGCGTTGCTTGCCGGCGGCGAAGCTCCAGCGCTCGTGCACGCGGCCGCCGAGCATGTACAGCAGGCAGTTGTGCCGGCGCAGCTCCGCAGGCGCGCGCGGCTTGCCGTGGCGGGCGAAGTAGGCCGGCGCGCCGCACAGCACGCGGCGGTTGTCGGCGGCCAGCGGCAGCGCCACCAGGCTGGAGTCCTCCGGCTCGCCGTAGCGCAGGGCGATGTCCACCGGCTGGCGGAACAGGTCGGCGTTGCGGTCGCTGAGCAGCAGGCGCAGCGACAGCTGTGGACGTTCGGCCTGGAACTGGTCGAGCCAGGGCAGCAGCGCGTTGCGGCCGAAGTCCGACGGCGCGGCGATCTGCAGCACGCCGCTGATCTCGGCCTTGGCTCCGGCCAGTTGCTGGCGTCCGCTCTCCAGGCTGAGCAGCGCGGCGCGGGCGTGGGCCAGGTACTGCTCACCCTCGGCGGTCAGGCGCAGGCTGCGGGTGGAACGCAGCAGCAGGCGCGCCTGCAGCTGCGCCTCCAGGCGCTTGAGCGCGGCGCTGGCCACGGCCGGCGAACAGTCCAGCTCGCGGGCGGCGGCGGACAAACTGCCCAGTTCGGCGGTACGTACGAACAGGGCGAGATCATCGAAGCGCAGCATGGTGCGGCCCCACTTTCAAAATTCGATTGAAAGAGACTCTATGGCAGCGCGGTTTTTCTCGCTAGGCAATTAACCGAACATGCGTCCAACGCCAGCCGGTACGCCGACTAAGCTGGAACATCGACTTCGCCATCGCGCCCTTCGAGGATCACGCCGCATGAAAGCCATTGCCTACTACCAGTCCCAACCCATCGACCATGCCGAGGCCCTGCTCGACATCGAGCTGCCGGCGCCGCAGCCCGGCCCGCGCGACCTGCTGGTGGAGGTACGGGCCATCTCGGTCAACCCGGTGGATACCAAGATCCGCCGCAATGTCTCGCCCGAGGCCGGCCAGGCCAAGGTGCTGGGCTGGGACGTGGCCGGCGTGGTGGTCGAGGTGGGTGCCGAGGTCAAGCAGTTCCGCCCCGGCGACCGGGTGTTCTATGCCGGCGCCATCGACCGCGCCGGCGGCAACAGCGAGCTGCACGTGGTGGACGAGCGCATCGTCGGGCGCATGCCCGGCTCGCTGGACTTCGCCCGCGCCGCCGCCCTGCCGCTGACCGCCATCACAGCCTGGGAACTGCTGTTCGAGCGCCTCGGCGTGCGCGAGGGCAAGGGCGACAGCCGTGACAGCCTGCTGGTGATCGGCGCCGCCGGCGGCGTCGGTTCGATCCTGGTGCAGCTGGCGCGCCAGCTCACCGGCCTGACCGTGATCGGTACCGCCTCGCGCGCCGAGACCCAGGACTGGGTGCGCGAGCTGGGCGCGCATCACGTGATCGACCACGGCCAGCCGCTGCTGCCGCAACTCAAGGCGCTGGGCATCGAGCAGGTCAGCATGGTGGCCAGCCTGACCCACACCGACCAGCACCTCGACCAACTGATCGAGGCCCTGGCGCCGCAGGGCAAGCTGGCGCTGATCGACGACCCGGCGCAGCTCGACGTGGTCAAGCTCAAGCGCAAGAGCCTGTCGCTGCACTGGGAGTTCATGTACACCCGCTCGCTGTTCCAGACCGACGACATGGTCGAGCAGCATCGCCTGCTCAACCGGGTCAGCCAGCTGATCGACGACGGCGTGCTGAAGACCACCCTCGGCGAGCACTTCGGCAACATCAACGCCGCCAACCTGCGCCGCGCCCACGCGCTGCTGGAGAGCGGCAAGGCGCGCGGCAAGATAGTGCTCGAAGGCTTCTGAGCCACGACCCGCCGTCAGATCGAACGGACGCCAGGCGGCAGCTCGCGGCGAAGCGGCTAGACTGCAGTGGACCCGGACCTTTCAGCAGTGGTCCGGGCCTTCTCCGCCGTGACTGCTGAGGGTTCAGGATGCAGCCCAGGATCAACCGGCCAGTGCGCGTGGCCGGCATCTACCTCCTGTTCAGCGTTGCCTGGATCGTCCTCAGTGATCTGCTGCTGCAGACACTGCAACTGGACGCCGCCACCCAGGCCGGACTGCAGACCGCCAAGGGCCTGATTTTCGTCGGCCTCAGCGGCCTGCTGATCCTGTTGCTGTGCCGCCACGAGCAGAACGCCCAGCAGCAGCTGGAACGCGATCTGCGCGAACACGCCCGCAAGCTGCGCCAGGCCCAGGGCGATGCCGGCCTCGGCACCTGGGAGCACAGCGCCGGCCGCCTGCACTGGTCCAGCGAGGCCCTGCACCTGCTCGAACGTCCGGAGACGGACGCCTGGGGCAGCATCGACGACCTGCTCAGCTGGCTCTACCCCGCCGACCGCAATGCCGCCCAGCGCGCCCTGCAGGCGCTGCTGGACGATGGCGAGCCGCTGCTGATCAACGTACGCCTGAACCGTCCCAACAGCGATGCCCCGGTATGGCTGATGCTGCGTGGCAACCATGGCGCTGGCGGCGCTCACGGCAGCGTGCAGAACGTCAGCGGCCAGAAGCGCGACGAACTGGCCCTGCGCGAGAGCGAGCAGCGCTTCCGCCAGCTGTTCGAACAGACCCCGCGCATCGCCGTGCAGGGCTACGACCGCGAGCGCCGGGTGATCTTCTGGAACCAGGCCAGCACCCAGCTGTACGGCTACGATGTGGCCGACGCCATGGGCCGGCGCCTGGAGGAGCTGATCATCCCGCCAGCGATGCGCAGTCAGGTGGTCAGCGATATCCAGAACTGGATGATCGGCGGCCCGGCCATTCCCGCCGCCGAACTGACCCTGCAGCACCGTGACGGCAGCGAGGTGCACGTCTATTCCAGCCACCTGATCCTGCGCAACACGCGCAACCAGGTGGAGCTGTACTGCGTCGACATCGACCTCGGCCAGCAGAAGAGCGCGCACCAGGAACTGGAAGCCAGCGAGGCGCGCTACCGCGAGCTGGTGGAGCAGCTGCACGAGGCGATCTTCCTCACCGACAGCGCTGGCCGCCTGACCTTCGTCAACCCGGCCTGGCAGACCATCACCGGCTACAGCATCCGCGAGAGCGTCGGCCGCCCGCTGCTGGACTTCATCGAGGACGACCAGCGCGAATCGGCCACGCAACACATCGCCGCCGTCATCGCCCACCAGCAGAGCAGCTGGCTCGGCGAAGTGCGCCTGCGCGACGTCAACAGCCGCCCGCACTGGGTATCGCTGCGCCTGGCCGTCGGCCCGCAGCACGGCCTGGGCCTGCGCGGCAGCCTCAGCGACGTCCACGAGCGGCGCCACACCCAGGCCCTGCAGGAGGCGCGTAACGCGGTGCTCGACCGCATGCTAGCGCAGCGCCCGCTGCAGGAGAGCCTGAGCGACATGGCCCTGCGCCTGGAGCGCATCAGCCCGGAAATGCTGGTGTCGATCATGCGTCTGGACGATGGCGTGCTGCGCGTGCTGGCCGCGCCCAGCCTGCCGGCCAGCTACGCCGCCACGGTGGACGGCATGCCGGCGCAGCTCGACCTGGGCAGCTGCGGCCACGCCGCCGCCAGCGGCGAGCTGACCATAGTCGAGGACATCCGCAGCCATCCCAACTGGGTCGAGTTCCGCGACACGGCGCGGCTGGCCGGGTTGAGCGCCTGCTGGTCGCTGCCGTTCAAGAACGACCAGCAGCAGGTGCTTGGCGTGTTCGGCATCTACTACCGTCGGCAGATGCGACCGAGCCGCGAGGATATCGAGCTGGTCACCGAGTTCACCCGCCTGGCCGGCATCGCCGTGCGCCAGCAGCAGCGCGATGCCGAGCGCCTGCAGAGCGAGCTGCGCTTTCGCGCCACCTTCGAGCAGGCGGCCGTCGGCATCGCCCACCTGGCGCCGGACGGCCGCTGGCTGCGGGTCAACCAGCGCCTGTGCCAGATGCTCGACTACGACCGCGAGGAGCTGCTCGCGCTGACCTTCCAGGACATCACCCACCCCGACGACCTGGACAAGGACATGGGCCTGACCGGCCAGCTGCTGGCCGGCGAGATTCCGCGACTGACCCTGGAGAAGCGCTACCTGCGCCGCGACGGCAAGGTGCTCTGGGCCAACCTCAGCGCCACGCTGGTACGCCATACCAACGGCGAGCCGCACTACTTCATCTCGGTGGTCGAGGACATCGGCGTGCGCAAGCAGCAGGAGCGCGCCCTGCACCAGGCCGCCACGGTATTCGAGAGCACCCAGGAGGCGGTGGTGATAGTCGATGCGCGGCGCCGCATCCTCACCAGCAACCCGGCCTTCACCGCCATCACCGGGCTCAGCCCGCAACAGGCCCTGGGGCAGCGCCTGCCGCTGCTGCCGGACAACAGCCTGGAGCGCGCGCGCTATCGCACCCTGTGGCGCAAGGTGCAGGACAGCGGGCACTGGCAGGGCGAGATGAACAGCCGCCGCCAGGATGGCTCGCGCTTCCCCTTCTGGCTCACCGTCAGCCGGGTGCGCGACTGCGACCCGCAGCAGCCGCAGTACGTGCTGACCTTCACCGACCTCAGCCAGTACCGCGACAGCCAGGAGCGCCTGGCCCACCTGGCCCACTTCGACACCCTCACCGATCTGCCCAACCGCCTCTACGCCATGGAGCGCCTCGGCCATGCCCTGGAGCACGCCCAGCGCCATCAGGAGCGGGTGGCGGTGCTGTACTTCGACCTGGACAACTTCAAGACCATCAACGAGAGCCTCGGCCACAAGGTCGGCGACGAGCTGCTGGTGGCCGTGGCGAGGCGCCTGCAGCAGCGCCTGCGCAATGAGGACACCCTGGCGCGACTGAGCAGCGACGAGTTCCTGGTGGTGCTGGAGAACCTGCAGCGCCCCGAGGAAGCGGCCGGCATCGCCCGCACCCTGATCGAGCTGCTGGAGCGCCCCCTGCCGCTGGGCAACGGCCGCGAGGCCTACCTGGGCGCGAGCATCGGCATCAGCCTGTACCCGGACGACGGGCAGAACAGCGACGACCTGCTGCGCAACGCCGACAGCGCCCTGCACCAGGCCAAACAGGAAGGCCGCAACACCTTCCGCTTCTACACCCAGGGCCTGACCCACCAGGCGCACACCCGCCTGACCCTGGAGGGCCAGCTGCGCCAGGCGCTCAAGCGCAACGAATTCATCCTCCACTACCAGCCCCTGGTACGCGGCCACGACGGCCACCCGATCGGCGTAGAGGCGCTGCTGCGCTGGAACAGCAGCGCCGGCATGATCTCCCCGGCGCAGTTCATCCCCCTTGCCGAGGAAACCGGGCTGATCGTACCCATCGGCAACTGGGTGCTGCGCGAGGCCTGCCGGCAGATGCAGTTCTGGCGCCAGCAGGGCCTGGACCTGCACACCCTGGCGGTCAACCTGTCGCCCCGCCAGTTCCGCCAAGCCGACCTGCAGCAACAGGTGCGCGAGGCCCTGCACGACAGCGGCCTGCCGGCCGAGCACCTGGAGCTGGAGATCACCGAGGGCGCGCTGATCGAGAACGTCGAGCAGGCCCAGGCCACCCTGGCCGCGCTCAAGGAGCTGGGCCTGAAGCTGGCGATCGACGACTTCGGCACCGGCTACTCGTCGCTGGCCTACCTGCGGCGCTTCCCGCTGGACAAGCTGAAGATCGACCAGAGCTTCATGCGCGGCGTGCCGGAGGACCAGGCCAACCTGGAGATCGTCGCCACCATCGTCGGCCTGGCGCGCAACCTCAAGCTCTGCGTGCTGGCCGAGGGCGTGGAGACCACGGAGCAGCTGCACGCCCTGCGTCAGCTGGGTTGCGAACAGTGTCAGGGCTACCTGTTCAGCCGCCCGCTGAGCGCCGTGCAACTGGCCCACTGGCTGCGCAGCGACCATCAGTCGGTCGGTTGACCCAGGTCAGGGAATCGCCGCGGCGCGGGTCTACACTGCAGCCTCAACGTCCTCGTGGAGGTCTGCGATGAACATCCAGATTCGCCAGGTAACCACCGCCGCAGGCGCCCGCTGGCAGGTCAGCCTGGACCAGCATGGCGTCAGCTTCCGCAGCGAGGCCGAGGCCCGCGACTTCGTCCGCGTGCTGCAGGACCGCCTCAAGGCCCCGCACCCGCTGCCCGGACGCGGCATCGCCGAGGTGCGCAGCGCCAGCTGAGCGGCCGCCGCTCAGAATTCCAGCGAGTGACGCCGCGCATGCCGCGCGGTGAGCAGCCCCAGGGTCACGGTGATGATGCCGCACACGGCGATGACCAGCGCCATCGGCCGGGCGGTGCCGTCGTGCAGCGCGCCCACCAGCCCGGACGCGCCCGCCGCCACGGTGAACTGCAATGAGCCGATCAGCGCCGAGGCGCTGCCGGCATGGGCGCCCTGCCCGGCCATGGCACAGGCCGTGGCATTGGGCAGCACGCAGGACAGGCTGGCCGTGGTGATGAACAGCGGGATCAGCAGCGGCCACAGCTGCGCCGGCCGCGCCATGGCCACCGCCAGCAGCGCCAGGGTCGCGGCGCAGTAGATCCACACCGTGCGCTTGAGCCAGTAGCCGGGGCCGTGATGGCGCAGCAGCCAGCCGTTGAGCTGGGCGGTGAGGATGAAGCCGGCGGCGTTGGCGCCGAACAGCCAGCCGTAGTGTTCGGCGGGCACGCCGTAGAGGTCGATGAACACGAACGGCGAGCCGGAGATGTAGGCGAACATGCCGGCCATGGCCACCCCGCCGGTCAAGCCGTAGCCGATCAGCAGGCGATCGCGCAGCAGCAGCGAGTAGCGCCCCAGGGTCCCGCTCAGCGGCTGGATGGGAAACTGCGCCGAGCGGGTCTCCGGCAGCCACAGCAACACGGCCGCCAGGCACAGGGCGCTGAACAGCACCAGACCGAGGAAGATCGACTGCCAGCCGAACAGTTGCAGCAGCACACCGCCGCCCAGCGGCGCGAGGATCGGCGCCACGCCCATCACCAGCATCAGCTTGGAGAACACCTTGGCCGAGGCCAGCGGGTCGCACAGGTCACGCACCACCGCCCGCGAGATGACCATGCCGGCGCAGCCGCCCAGGGCCTGGACGAAGCGCGCCACGATCAGCCACTCCAGGCTCTGCGCCAGGGCGCAGGCCAGTGAGGCCAGGGTGAACAGCACCAGCCCGGCCAGCAGCGGCTTGCGCCGGCCGAAGCGGTCGGCCAACGGACCGTAGATCAACTGGCCCAGGGCGGTGCCGGCGAAATAGGAGGCCAGCGACATCTGCACATGGTCGACATCGGTGCCGAACACCCGCGCCAGGGTCGGGAAGCTGGGCAGATAGAAATCGATGGCCATGGGCCCGAAGGCGCTGAGCGTGCCCAGTATCAGCAGGATGCGAAAATTCATCGGTTCTCCACAACGTGGTACTACCCGGAAAACGAAAGGCGCCCCGCGGGGCGCCCGGAATACAGGCCGGCGGGGTACGCGCCCCCGCAGCGGCAGGTCAGTGCGGCTCTATCACCTGGTTCTTGGACTTGCGTTTGTCCAGTTTGTCCGCCAGCGACTCTACCAGCAGGTAGAACATGGGAATCAAGAAGGTCGCCAGCAGGGTGGCGGCGAGCATGCCGCCGATCACCCCGGTACCGATCGAGTGACGGCTGGCCGAACCGGCGCCGGTGCTGATGGCCAGCGGCACGCAACCGAGGATGAAGGCCAGCGAGGTCATCACGATCGGCCGGAAGCGCAGCTTGGCCGCCTCCATCGCCGCCTCGAAGATGCCCATCTTCTGCTCCTCGCGGCACAGCACGGCGAACTCGATGATCAGGATGGCGTTCTTCGCCGCCAGGCCGATCAGGGTCACCAGGCCGACCTGGAAGTACACGTCGTTGGCCAGGCCGCGCATCCAGATCGCCAGGATCGCGCCGAACACGGCGAAGGGCACGGCGGTGACCACGGCCATCGGCAGCGTCCAGCGTTCGTACTGGGCGGCCAGGATCAGGAACACCAGGATCAGGCCGAAGATGAACGCGGTACTGCCCGAGCCATGGGTCGCCAGTTCCTGGAAGGCAGAGCCGATCCAGGCCAGGTTGTACTGCTCGCCGAGCACCTCGTCGGCCACTTCCTGCATGGCCTCCAGGGCCTGACCGGAGCTGTAGCCCGGCGCCGGCCCGCCGAGCAGCTTGGCCGCCGGGTAGACGTTGAAGCGCGCGTAGGAGTCCGGCCCGAGGATGCGTTGCACGCGCACCAGCGAGGCCAGCGGAATCAGGTCGCCGCCGCTGGAGCGCACGTAGACCTGGTTGAGGTCTTCCGGATTGCGGCGGAAGTCCGCCTCGGACTGCAGGCTGACCTGCCAGGTACGCCCATACAGGTTGAAGTCGTTGACGTAGTAGCTGCCGAAGGTCGCCTGCATGGCGGTGAACACATCGTTGATCGCCACGCCCAGGGCACGCGCCTTGGTGCGGTCGAGATCGATGAAGTACTGCGGCACGTCGGCGTGGAAGGTGCTGTTGACCCCCGCCAGCTCCGGGCGCTTGGACGCGGCGGCGACGAACTTCTGCACCACCGCACTGAGGTCCTCGATGGAGCCGCCGCTACGATCCTGGATATAGGCCTCGAAGCCGCCGGTGGTACTCATGCCGCTGATGGGTGGCGGGTTGAAGGTCATCACCAGGGCGTCCTTCTGCTTGGCGCCCATGCCCATGAACTGCCGCGGCAGGTTGCGCGCATCGAGTTCCTCGGTGGTGCGCTCCTTCCAGTCCTTCAGGGGAATGAACGATACCCCGGCGTTGCTGCGGGTGCCGAAGGTGAGCACGTCGAAGCCCGCGAAAGTCACCACGTCCTCCACCGCCGGATGCTGCATCAGCTCCTCGGTGACCGCGCTGGTGACCTGGTCGGTGCGGCTCAGCGAGGCCGCCGGTGGCAGGAAGTAGGCGTTGATCACGTAGCCCTGGTCCTCGTCCGGCACCAGCGAGCCCGGCACCCGGCCGAACAGCACGACCATGATGGCGATCATGCCGCCGAACAGCGCCACGCCGATCAGCGAACGCTTGAGGAAGAAGCGCACGCCGGCGGTATAGCCGTTGGTGAAGCGCTCGAAGGCGTTGTTGAACCAGCGGAACGGCGCCGCCGGCTCCTTGTGCTCGGGCTTGAGGATCAGGGCGCAGAGCGCCGGCGACAGGGTCAACGCGACGATGCCGGAGATCACCACCGACACCGCGATGGTAATCGCGAACTGCTTGTACATCTGCCCCGCCAGGCCGCCGAGGAAGCCGACCGGAATGAACACGGCGCACAGCACCAGGACGATGGCGACGATCGGCCCGGTCACCTCCTCCATGGCCTTGATCGCCGCGTCGCGCGGGCTGAGCTTCTCAGTGCGCATCACCCGCTCGACGTTCTCCAGCACCACGATGGCGTCGTCCACCACGATGCCGATGGCCAGCACCATGCCGAACAGGGTCAGCAGGTTGATCGAGAAGCCGAGCATGTACATGCCGGCGAAGGTGCCGATCAGCGACACCGGAATGGCCAGCACCGGGATCAGCGTGGCGCGCCAGTTCTGCAGGAAGATGAACACCACCAGCATCACCAGCACCAGGGCCTCGATGAAGGTGTGGATCACCTCCTCGATGGAGACCTCGACGAACTTGGTGGTGTCGTAGGGGATCTTGTAGGCGATGCCCTCGGGGAAGCGCTTGGCCAGGCGCTCCATGGTGTTGCGCACCGCCTCGGCGGTATCCAGGGCGTTGGCGCCGGGCTGCAGGTAGATACCGAAGGCGGCGTTTTTCTTGCCGTTGAGGCTGGTGACCAGGGAGTAGTCCTGGGCGCCCAGTTCGACGCGCGCCACATCGCTGAGCATGAGGCTGGCGCCGGTCGCGTCGGTGCGCAGGATCACCTGCTCGAACTCTTCAGGCGTGGTGAAGCGGCCCTTGGTGCTCACCGTGTAGGTGAAGTCCTGCGGCGACGACAGCGGCTCCTTGCCGAAATTGCCGGCGGCGAACTGCGAGTTCTGCTCCTGGATGGCGCTGACCACGTCGCTCGGCGTCAGGTCGTACTGCGCCAGCTTGTCCGGGCGCAGCCAGATGCGCATGGAGTAGTCCTTGGAGCCGAACTGGCTGGCATCACCGACGCCTTGGATGCGCTTGAGCTCGTCGATCACGTTGATCAGCGCGTAGTTGCTGATGAAGATCGGGTCGCGCGAATCGTCCGGCGAGAACAGGGTCACCACCTGCAGGATGTCGGAAGACTTCTTCTCCACCTTCACGCCCTGCCGGCGCACTTCCTCGGGCAGCTTGGCCAGTGCGGCCTGCACCCGGTTGTTGACGTCGATGGTGGCCTGGTCCGGGTCGGTGCCGACGTCGAAGTACACGGTCAGGCTCATGGCACCGTTGCTGTCGGAGTTGGACAGCTGGTAGATCATGCCCTCGACGCCGTTGATTTCCTGCTCCAGCGGCGCGGCCACGGTCTCGGCGATGACCTGCGAGCTGGCGCCCGGGTAGGCCGCCGTCACGGACACCTGCGGCGGCAGAATCTCGGGGTACTGGGCCACCGGCAACGCGCGCATGGCCGCGAGACCGGCGAGGATGATGACGATGGAAATCACCGCCGCGAAGATCGGTCGATCGATAAAGAACTTGGAGATCACGGGCCTGACTCCTTACTGCTTGGCAGGGGCGGCGTCGACCACCTTGACGGGCGCGTTGGGGTGAACCTTGGGCAGGCCCTCGACTATCACCTTGTCGCCGGCGTCGATACCGCTCTCCACCACCCAGCGGCCGTTGGCGGTGTGCGCCGTGCCGATCGGGCGGATGCGTGCCAGGCCCTGGTCATCCACCACATAGACGAAGGTGCCGTTCGGCCCCTGGGACAGCGCGCGCTCCGGCACGGTGATCGCGTTGGGCTTGTTGATACCCTTGACCACCACACGCACGAACTGGCCCGGCATCAGGGCCAGGTTCGGATTGGCCACCACCGCACGGGCACTGACGGTGCCGGTGCCGCGATCGATGGTGCTGTCGGTGAAGTCGACCTTGCCTTCCAGCGGGTAGCTGGTGCCGTCGCCAAACTTGATCTCCACGCTCATCTGCTGGCCGCCCTCACGCACCAGGCTGCCGCTCTGCAAACCGCTGCGCACGCTGGACACCTCGCGATCGGGCGCGGCGAAGTTGACGTAGATCGGGTCGAGCTGGGTGATCTGGGTCAGCAGGCTGGCGTTCGGGTCGCCGGCCACCATCAGGCTGCCTTCGGACACGGTTTCCTTGCTGGTGATGCCGGAGATCGGCGCCTCCACCGTGGTGTAGTCGAGGTCGATCTGCTTGGACTGCACCTCGGCCTTGGCCGCCTCGATATTGGCCTTGCTCTGCTCGAAGTTGGACACCGCATTATCCAGTTCGCTCTCGCTGGCGAAGCCCTTCTTCTGCAGCTCGCGGATGCGCTTGAGGTCGCGCTCGGTCTGCCGGTAGCGCGCCTGCTCCTGGGCCAACGCGCCCTTGGCGCGGGCCAGGGCTGCCTGGTACGGGCGCGGGTCGATGCGGAACAGGATCTGCCCCTGCTTGACCTGGCTGCCCTCCTGGTAGGTGCGCTCCTGCAGGATGCCGCTGACCTGGGCACGCACCTGCACTTCGCGGAAGCCGGCGGTGCGCGCCGGGTACTCGAACTGCAGCGGCAGCGATTCGACCTTGGCCGCCTCCACCACTACCTCCGGCGGGGGCATCTGCTGGCCCTGTTCGGCGGCCTGCAGCAACGGACTGAACAGCATGCTCAGGGCAAGCGTTGGGAATGCGAACGGAAGCGAGCGAGCAAGCATGGTCATCTCCATGACGTCTTGAATTGGGCAAAGCCTCGAAGGAGTGCCATGCTAGTTACATACATCGGCGTCTGTAAACTGAACAACGGCACAGAATTCATTACACTGAGTTCCCCAAAACAAGAGCCTAGACGGATTCCACCTACCCGCCATGCGCCGAACCAAAGAGCAAGCCGAGCAGACTCGCATCGCCATCATGGCGGCCGCCGAGCAGCTGTTTCTGGAGAAGGGCGTGGCCCACAGCACCCTGGAACAGATCGCCCGCGCCGCCGGGGTCACCCGTGGCGCGGTGTACTGGCACTTCGAGAATAAGGCCCATCTGTTTCACGAAATGCTCAGCCAGGTGCGCCTGCCGCCGGAGCAGCTGACCGAGCGCCTCAGCGGCTGCGGTGGCGCGGACCCGCTGCTGTCGCTGCGCGACCTGTGCATCGAGGCGATCGCCAACCTGGCTCGCGACGAGCAGCGGCGGCGCATCTTCACCATCCTGCTGCATCGCTGCGAGTTCACCGATGAACTGCGCGAGGCCGAACAACGGCACAACGCCTTCGTCAGTCAGTTCATCGGCCTGGTCGAGCAGCTGTTCGCCCGCCCGGCCTGCCGCGAGCGCCTGCTGCCGGGCATGACCCCGCGCCTCGCCGCGCGGGCGCTACATGCGCAGATCATCGGCCTGTTCACCGACTGGACCCGAGACCCGCAGCTGTTCGATCCGCTGCTGGACACCCCCGCACTGATCGATGCGCAGCTGCGCGGCCTGCTGCGCGAGTGGAACCCGCCGGCCTGACGGATCAGGCCGCCTCGGCCGCGTAGCCCTCCTCGCGCACTGCCGCCAGCAGCTGCTCCAGGCTCAGGCGGCTGGTCACCCGCACCTCGCCGGCCGACAGGTCGACCTGTACCTCCGCCGCCGGATCGCCAGCCTGCACCGCTCGGGTAATGGCGCGCACGCAGTGACCACAGCTCATGCCCGAGACTTTCAGAATCTGCATAACGTTTTCCTCATCGTATGGTTGACCAGACCAGCATCGAGCTTGCCATCGGGGCAAGGTCAAGGCCTTGCGACTTGTAGTCCCTGCCAGCCTGGCCCAAGCTGCACAGAGCCTCTGGAGGGATTCGCCATGCGCCTGCCCATTGCCCTGCTCCTGCTGCTCAGCCTGCCGGCCCTGGCCGACGAGTCGGTGCCCGAACCCACGGCCGAGTCGGCCGCGATGCCGGTCCAGGTTCCGCCCCTGCCCGCCGCCATCCCACTGGCGCCCATGACCCTGCCTGCGCCGATCGACTACGGCGTGCTCACCGTGTCCCGCGAGCGCCTGGAAGTCTCCACGCCCTGCGAGATCGGCCTGTACCTGCAAGGCAACCTGACCGCGCGCCTGTATCAGGGCCAGTCGATCACCCTCAACCTGCCACCGGGCGAAGTGCTGGTACGCCTCGGCCAGCTCGGCGGCGGCGACTGCCAGCCACGTTTCGAACAGCTGCGCCACCAGACCCTGCGAGTCACCGCCGGCGAGGTGAGCAAATACCGCATCGCCATGGACTCGCTGGGCCTAAAACTGATTCCGGCGCCACTCAACTACTGATGCCTGGTTCGGCAATGCGGCGGTCGTCGATGCGACAAACCGGCGCTTGACCTTGACCCAAGGTCAAGGTTGATTCTAAGGGCGAATTCCTTGGAGTCGCCCCATGACTAGCCTGCAGACTTTCGACCTTCCCATCCGTGGCATGACCTGCGCCAGTTGCGCCGGTCGCGTCGAGCGTGCCCTGGCCCAGGTGCCGGAGGTGCAACAGAGCCAGGTCAACCTGGCCAGCGAGCGGGCACGGATCACCGCGCCGCGCGAACGCCTCGGCGAACTGCTGGCCGCCGTCGAGCACGCCGGCTATTCGGTGCCACGGCAGAGCCTGGAGCTGCAGCTCGGCGGCATGACCTGCGCCAGCTGCGCCGGGCGCATCGAGCGAGCTCTGGGCAAGGTACCGGGCGTCAGCGACGTCAGCGTCAACCTGGCCAGCGAACGCGCCCGAGTCGAACTGCTGGAAGGCACGGACGTGGCCGCGTTGATCGCCGCGGTGGAGCAGGCCGGCTACTCGGCGTCCCTGCTCAGCGAATCGGCCAGGGTCGATCCGCAGGCCGCCCTGCGGCGCGAACGCTGGGCCGTGTTCGCCGCCCTGCTGCTGGCCGCCCCCCTGCTGGTGCCGATGTTCGCCGAATGGGCAGGGCTGCACTGGATGCTGCCGGCCTGGGCGCAATTCGCCCTGGCCACGCCAGTGCAGTTCATCCTCGGTGCGCGCTTCTATGTCGCCGCCTGGAAGGCCGTGCGCGCCGGCAGCGGCAACATGGATCTGCTGGTGGCCCTAGGCACCAGCGCCGGCTATGGCTTGAGCCTCTACCTGTGGGCCACCGCCGGGCATCACGCGCCGCATCTGTATTTCGAGGCCTCGGCCGTGGTCATCGCCCTGGTGCTGCTCGGCAAGTACCTGGAGAGCCGAGCCAAACGCCAGACCAGTGCCGCCATTCGCGCACTCGAAGCCTTGCGCCCGGAGCGTGCCACCCGCCTGGTCGATGGTCGCGAAGAGGACGTGGCGATCACCGCCCTGCGCCTGGACGACCGTATCGTGGTGCGCCCCGGCGAACGCTTCCCGGTGGATGGCGAAGTGCTCGAGGGCCACAGCCAGGCCGACGAGGCGCTGATCAGCGGCGAGAGCCTGCCCGTGGCCAAGGGGCCGGGCGACACCGTCACCGGTGGCGCCATCAATGGCGAGGGCCGCTTGCTGGTGCGTGCCACCGCACTCGGTGGTGAAACGGTGCTGGCGCGGATCATCCGCCTGGTGGAAGACGCCCAAGCAGCCAAGGCGCCGATCCAGAAACTGGTGGACCGGGTCAGCACCGTATTCGTCCCGGTCGTGCTGCTGATAGCCCTCGTCACCCTCGGCGGTTGGCTGCTGGTCGGCGCAGGCGTGGAACAGGCGCTGATCAACGCGGTGGCGGTACTGGTGATCGCCTGTCCCTGCGCCCTCGGCCTGGCCACCCCGGCGGCGATCATGGCCGGCACCGGCGTGGCCGCGCGGCACGGCATTCTGATCAAGGATGCCGAAGCCCTGGAGCTGGCCCACAAGGTCACGGTGGTGGCGTTCGACAAGACCGGGACGCTCACCTCCGGGCAACCGCGCATCGTCCACCTGGCCACGGCGGGTATTGAGGAGAACGAGCTGCTGCGCCTGGCCGGCGCCCTGCAACAGGGCAGCGAACATCCGCTGGCGCATGCCGTGCTGCAGGCAGCCGCGGAACGGGACATCGCCCTGCCAGCACTATCCGCCAGCCAGGCGCTGGCGGGTCGCGGCATCCGCGGCGTGGCCGAAGGACACGAGCTGGCCCTGGGCAACCAGCGCCTGCTCGACGAACAGGGCCTGAGCAGCGAACTGCAGCGCCAGGCCAGCGACTGGGAGGCCGAAGGCCGCACCCTGTCCTGGCTGATCGAGCAGAGCGAACCGCCCAGGGTGCTGGGGCTGCTGGCTTTCGGCGACAGCCTCAAGGAGGGAGCCGCCGACGCCGTCGCCGCGCTGCGTGAACGCCATATCGAGAGCCATCTGATCAGCGGCGACAATGCCGGCAGCGCCGGCGCCGTGGGTCGCGCCCTGGGCATCGACCGGGTGCATGCCCAGGTGCTGCCGGCAGACAAGGCCGCCCATGTCGCCGAGCTGAAAAGCAGCGGCGCAGTGGTGGCCATGGTCGGCGACGGCATCAACGACGCCCCTGCCCTGGCCGCGGCGGACGTCGGCATCGCCATGGGCGGCGGCACCGACGTGGCCATGCATGCCGCCGGCATCACCCTGATGCGCGGCGACCCACGCCTGGTACCGGCGGCGCTGGCCATCAGCCGACGCACCTGGAGCAAGATCCAGCAGAACCTGTTCTGGGCCTTCGTCTACAACCTGGTGGGCATCCCGCTGGCGGCCTTCGGCCTGCTCAACCCCATGCTGGCCGGCGCCGCCATGGCCCTGTCCAGCGTCAGCGTGGTGAGCAATGCCCTGCTGCTCAACACCTGGAAACCCGAACTGGAGAAACGCCCATGAACATCGGCCAGGCAGCCAGACAGAGCGGGCTCAGCGCCAAGATGATCCGCTATTACGAGTCCATCGGCCTGCTCAAGCCAGCCGGCCGCTCGGACAGCGGCTACCGCCTGTACGGCGCGCAGGACCTGCATGTGCTGGCCTTTATCAAGCGCTCCCGCGACCTGGGATTCTCCCTGGAGGAGGTCGGCAAGCTGCTGACTCTGTGGCAGGACCGCGAGCGCGCCAGCGCCGACGTCAAGGCCCTGGCCTTGGCCCATGTCGACGAACTGAACCGCAAGATCGCCGAACTCACCGCCCTGCGCGACACCCTGGGTGAGCTGGTACAGCACTGCCAGGGCGATCATCGGCCGGATTGCCCGATCTTACGGGATCTGGAGTCGGGAACTGCGGCCACCGCGCAGGGCTGCGACGCAAAGCCCAGGCAGTGCGCCAGGTGACAAACCGCCAGAATGCAGAACGCCAGCCCTCGGGGCCGGCGTTCCGTTTGCGCGAGGCGAGGATCACCTCGCAGCGGTAGCGCCTTAGAAGCTGTACTTCGCCGACGCGGTGAGGCTGCGCGGAGCACCGTAGGTCAGTGCGCCGTAGGCATCGAAGATGTCGAAGTACTTCTCGTCGGTCACATTGTTAGCGTTCAGCTGAGCCGAGAGATTCTCGGTGATCTGGTAGCGCGCCATCAGGTTGACCAGGGCATAGGCGTCCTGCTCGATCTTCTCGCGGTTACCGGCCGGGTTGGTGGCGTAGGTGTAGATGGCGTCCTGCCAGTTCACGCCGCCACCGATGGTCAGCTTGTCACCGAGGATGCCCGGCACGCGGTAGGTGGTGAAGGTACGCAGCAACTTGGTCGGGTAGAGCGTGTTGGCGTCATGACCTTCCTCATCCTCGACGCGGAACTGGGTGTAGCCGGCAGACACATTCCAACCGGCCGCCAGTTCACCAGAGACCTCCAGCTCGAAACCTTTGCTCTCGACATCGGCCGCTTCGTAGATGTTCTCGAAGGTGCCCGGGAAGCGGTCGCCGGTGGCTACGCCAAGGTTGTTCTGCTTGATGCCGAATACGGCGGCCGATGCGTTGAGGCGGCCACCGAACCACTCGCCCTTCAGACCCAGCTCCGAGCTGTCGCCGATGATCGGGTCGAGCTGCTGGCCGTTGGCATCGCGTCTGGCCTGGGGCAGGAAGATGTTGGTGTAGCTGGCGTAGGCCGAAAGGCTCTCGGTCAGGTCGTAGACCACACCGGCATAAGGAGTTACCTCACGGTCCTCCAGATGGCTCTCGGTGCCCGACTCTTCACCATTCTTCTCATAGTCGGTCTGGCGTGCACCCAGGATCACCTTGAGGTCATCCGTCACGTTCAGACGGGTCGCCGCATAGGCACCGCGCTGCTCGAGTTCCGACGAACCATAGTCGGTGCGAGCACCCCAGACCGGCTCGGGGAAGTCGCCATTGTAGTCGTCGAAGTTCGGGATGCCGCCCATGCCGGTCAGGGCCGGAATCTGGTCGGCGTCGAAGTCCTGATCACTGTGGATATAGCCGAAGGCCAGGTCATGATCTCGCCCCAACAGGGCGAACGGGCCACTGAAGCGGAGGCTGTAGTCGTCCTGGGTGGTCTCGGTCTTGTAGGTCGCCGGGAACGAGTACATGCCGCTGGAGCCGTTCTTGCCGGGGTTGCCGGAGAGGTACAGCAGGGCGGAGTCGGCCTTGCGCTCGCCACGGTTGTAGCTGAGGTTGACCTGCCAGTCGTTGGCGAAGGTATGGTCCAGGTTGACGAAGTAAGTCTCGTAGGTGCTGTCCCACTTGCTCCAATCAGCAGAGGTGGTCTTGGAACGGCTCCAGTGGGTGCGGCTGCCATCGGCATACCAGACCGGCAGACCGCCCCACATGGGCGAGTCGGTCTCGTTCTCCTGACGGCTCAGGCCGAACCACAGGGTGGTATCGGGGGTCAGGTCGATGTCCATGGTGCCGTAATAGGTCTGGCGCTGGTTCGAGTTCATGTCGATCCAGCTATCGCCTTGGTTGGTCTCGCCGACCAGGCGGGCGCGCACGGTACCCTCCTCGTTCAGCGCCATGGATACGTCGCCCAGGGTGCCGTAGGTGTCCCAGGTACCTGCGCTGGCCTCCACCGAGCCCTTCAGCTCACGGCTATTGGCGCGCTTGCGCACCATGTTGAGGGACGCGGAAGGATCGCCGGCACCGGTCATCAGGCCATTGGCGCCACGCACCACTTCGACGCGGTCGTACATGGCCAGGCTGCCGAAGATCTCGCCCGAACTCCACGGCTGTTCCCAGATGGTGGGCACGCCGTCGATCATCAGCGAGTTGAGCTCGAAGCCACGGGCGTTGATCTGGCCACGGCTGGTCTCGTAGCGGTTCAGCGAGATGCCGGTGGTGTTGTTGACCACGTCGGTGATGGTCTGCAGGTCCTGGTCTTCCATGCGCTGCTGGGTGACCACAGTGACCGACTGCGGGGTTTCACGCAGGGACATTTTCAGTGGCGTGGCAGTATTAGCGGAGCCGGTGGTATAGGACTGAGTACCCTCGGTGACGTCGTCGAGCTCGCTGTCGGCCTCCCCAGTAATAGAGACAGCATCCAGGGTAACGGCCTCTTCGGCCTTGGCCTGCTCTGCATAGACAGGCATTGCAGCAACGACGGTGCCGGCTGCCAGCATGTGCACTGCCAGGGCCAGCGGACGCAGGGCCATGGACGAGCGCACAACAGCGGCGTCTTGGTGACGCGGGGTAGTCAGGGACATGGAGATACTTCCGAGCTGTTTATAATAGTGTTGGTGATAATAATTATCATCATAAACAGATCCGAGTTGTTGCGAAAGAGTTGCAAATGAGATTTCGCTCTGCTAACGGCAAACGGCCACGCTGCCTGCTTGGCTCAAGGCGGAAAGCTGCCTGATTCGCTGCCCTAGACAGCTACGAGGTCGGAGCGGGATGTCAATGGGCTGCCCTGCCCTCAACGCTTCGATATTTCATCTGCAATTTCGGGGCATGAAAAAAGGGAGCCGAGGCTCCCTTTTTCGTACGGCCTGGAATCAGGCTTGCGATTGCAGATAGTTCTGCAGGCCCACGCGACCGATCAGGCCTAGCTGTTGCTCCAGCCAGTAGGCGTGGTCTTCCTCGGTGTCGTTGAGTTGCAGCACCAGGATGTCGCGGCTCATGTAGTCGCCGTGCTTCTCGCACAGCTCGATGCCCTTGGCCAGGGCCTCGCGCACTTCATATTCCAGGACCAGATCGCTCTTCAGCATGTCCGGCACGGTGGCACCGGGGTGAATCGCCTTGGGCGTCATGTCCGGCGTGGCTTCGAGGAACAGGATGCGCTGCAGCAGGGCGTCGGCGTGCTGGGTCTCCTCCTCCATCTCGTGGTTGATCCGCTCATAGAGCTTCTCGAAGCCCCAGTCCTGATACATCCGCGAATGGAGGAAATACTGGTCGCGCGCAGCCAGCTCGCCACGCAGCAGATCCTTCAGATAATCGACGACTTCGGTCGCGCCTTGCATGACTCGTTTCCTTGCTAAAAAAGATCGCTCAGGTAGGCAGCTTCGACCCTCGACGGCTAATGGTCAAGCAGCAAAACGCGGCTCTCTCCGGAGCGATTCGCATTAGCGCAAAGCCGCGTGGCTACTGGGCTGCAGTGAATTCAAGCATTAACGAAAATCACTGTGGATAAGGCCTCGAACAAGCTTCTCCGGTGCCAGGATTGCGCCCGCGGAGCGGGACACAATCCTGCCTGCGAAGCGTCAGACGAACATGCCGCCGGACACTTCCACCCGCTGCGCATTGACCCAGCCGGCCTCTTCCGCCAGCAGCATGCCGATGGCATTGCCGATATCGTCCGGCAGGCCGACCCGGCCCAGCGCGGTCTGCCCGGCGATGGCGGCGTTGAGTTCGCGGTTGTCGCGTACCACGCCGCCACCGAAGTCGGTCTCGATGGCGCCGGGGGCGATGGTGTTGGCGCGAATGCCACGGCCGCCCAGCTCCTTGGCCAGGTAGCGGGTCAGCACCTCGATGCCGCCCTTCATGGCCGCGTAAGCGGCATAGCCCGGCAGGGAGAAACGCGCCAGCCCGCTGGAGACGTTGAGGATGCGCCCGCCGTCGGCCAGCAGCGGCAGCAACCGCTGCGTAAGGAAAAAGGTGCCCTTGAGGTGGATGTTCATCAACTGATCGAACTGCTCCTCGCTGGTCTCGGCGAAGGGCACATGGATGCCGATGCCGGCGTTGTTCACCAGCGCATCGAAACTGTCGCGCTGCCAGGTACTGCTGAGCGCCAGGCGCACCCGCTCGGCGAAGTCGGCAAAGCTGGCGCTGCGACCCACGTCCAGTTGCAGGGCGACGGCCTGGCGGCCCATGGAACGAATCTCGGCCACCACGGCATCCGCTTCGGTCTGGTTGCTGTGGTAGGTGAGGATCAGGTCGTGGCCATGGCGGGCCAGGTGCAGGGCGGCGTTCTTGCCCAGGCCGCGGCTGGCGCCTGTGATGAGAGTGATCTTGCTCATGCTGTGTACCTCGTCGAAGGAAGTGGCGGACGAGGCACAGGCTATTGATCGACGATAAGCGGATAAATCAGCTATCCATGATTAGACTGTCTACAAATCGATAACAGTGAGCCGCCATGGATCGCCTCAACGCCATGCTCGCCTTCGTGCGGGTTGCCGAGCTGGCCAGCTTTACCCGCGCCGCCGAGAGCCTCGGCCAGCCCAAGGCCAGCATCTCGCTGCAAGTGCAGCAGCTGGAGAACCAGCTCGGTGCCCGCCTGCTGCACCGCACGACCCGACGCGTGCAACTGACCCAGGATGGCCAGGCCTGCTACGAGCGTTGCAAGGATCTGCTGGCCGACGCCGACGAGATCGCCGCGATGTTCCAGCTCGACGCCGGCCGGCTGCGCGGTCGCCTGCGGGTCGACATGGGCCAGGCCCTGGCTCGCGATCTGGTGCTGCCGCACCTGCCCGCCTTTCTCGCCGAGCACCCAAACCTGGAGCTGGAACTGAGCTGCACCGACCACAAGGTCGACCTGATCCGCGAGGGCTTCGACTGCGTGGTGCGCATCGGCAGCCTGGTGGACGCCGCGCTGATCGCCCGCCCGCTGGGCCTGATGGAGCAGATCAACTGCGCCAGCCCGGACTACCTACAACGCTTCGGCAGGCCGCGCAGCCTCGCCGATCTGGCCGCGCATCGCCTGGTGCATTACGTGCCGACGCTGGGCATGAAGCCGATCGGCTGGGAGTTCGTCGAGCAGGGCGAAACGCGATTTCTCGAGATGCCCGGTGCGCTGACGGTGAACAGTACCGACGCCTACACCCAGGCCTGCCTGGCCGGGCTAGGCATCATCCAGGTGCCGCTGGCCGGCATTCGCGGGCATCTGGCCAGCGGCCGGCTGGTGGAGATACTGCCCGAGTACTGCGCCGCGCCCATGCCGGTGTCGCTGCTGTACCCGCACCGGCGCAACCTGTCGAAGCGCGTGCAGGTGTTCATGGACTGGCTCAGCCGGCTGGTACGCGACTACCTCGACGGAACAGATCGGCCGGCAGCACATTGATCGCCAGGCCGCCGAACACCAGGGCGCAGGCCAACCAACCGAGCGGCGTGAGCGCCTCGCCCAGCAACAGCCAGCCGGCCAGCAGACCCGACACCGGCACGGCCAGGGCGAAGGGCGTGACCTGGCTGGCCGGGTAGCGGCGCAGCAGGAAGCTCCAGATGGCGAAGCCCAGGGTGGTGGCCAGGAAGGCGATGTACAGCAGCGCGCCCACGCCGCGCCAGCTCAGGTCGCTCAACGCCGCACCCATCGCCTGCGGCCCCTCGAACAGCCAGGACAGCCCCAGCAGCGGCAGCACCGGCACCAGGCTGACCCAGCAGATCAGGCGCAGCATGTCGCTGGCGCCCGAGCGCTTGGTGGCGATATTGGAGAAGGCCCAGGCCAGCGCCGCCACGACCACCAGCACGAAGCCCAGCAGGCTGTCGCCCAGGGGCCGCTGCAGGCCGATCAGCACCAGGCCGCCGGCCGCCAGAACCAAACCGGCCAGGGCGCGCATGCTGGGCCGCTCACCCAGCACCAGCGCGGCGATCAGCACGGTGAAGAACACCTGGCTCTGCAGCACCAGCGACGACAGTCCCGCCGGCATGCCCAGGTGCATGCCGACGAACAGCAGGCCGAACTTGATCACCCCGAGCAGCACGCCGATCTGCACGATGCGCCACCAGGGCGCCGGCAGCGGCCCGCGTAGGAACAGTAGCGGCAGCGCCGCCAGGGCGAAGCGCAGGGCGCAGAACAGTAGTGGCGGGAAGTCCTGCAGGCCGACCTTGATGACGACGAAGTTGACGCCCCAGATCAGGGTGACCAGCAGGGCCAGAAGGATGTGCGGCAGCGGCATGAGCGAAGCTCCAGAATGTCTGCCGCCACCCTATCAGCGCGGCAGCGCAGCCGCCCGATACAGTTACCTGCTTTCGCGACCAGACAGGTCGCGCGTCACTGCATCCAGGGCGGCGGTGGCGGCTCGTCGCGCGGCGCGTCCTCGGCGTTGCGGGCGGCCTCGCGGCGCGCCTGTTCGGCCAGGGCGGCCTTGATCTCGCGCATCACCGCGCCGACGTCCGCCTCTTCCTCCGGCTCGACGAACTGGCCGGTGAGCTGGCTCTCCGGGGTCAGCTTGCCGTCCTCGTAGAGCGCCCACATTTCCTTGGCGTAGCGGGTATCGAGCAGTTCCGGAGCGAACTGGCCGAAGTACTCGGCCATGTTGCGCACGTCGCGTTCGAGCATGCTGAAGGCGTGGTTGTTGGCCGCCGCATCCACCGCCTGGGGCAGGTCGATGATCACTGGGCCGAGCGGATCGAGCAGCACGTTGAATTCCGAGAGGTCACCATGGACCAGACCGGCGCAGAGCATCTTGACGATCTCGCCGATCATGAAGGCGTGGAACTCGCGGGCGTCCTCGGGCAGCAGGTCGACGTCGTTCAGGCGCGGCGCGGCATCGCCGTAGCCGTCGTCGACCATCTCCATCAGTAGCACGCCGTCCTGGTAGTCGTAAGGCTTGGGCACCCGCACGCCGGCGTTGGCCAGGCGGAACAGGGCGGACACCTCGGCGTTCTGCCAGGCCTCCTCCTGTTCCTTGCGCCCGTACTTGCTGCCCTTGGCCATGGCCCGGGCATCACGGCTGTTGCGTGTCTTGCGCCCCTCCTGGTACTCGGCGGCCTGGCGGAAGCCGCGCTTGTTGGCCTCCTTGTAGACCTTGGCGCAGCGCAGCTCGCCGGCGCAACGCACTACATAGACCGAGGCTTCCTTACCGCTCATCAGCGGGCGCACCACCTCGTCGATCAGACCATCTTCGAGCAAGGGCTCCAGGCGTTTCGGGGTTTTCATCGAACTGATCGGGCCTCCACGGGAAACAATCCCGCCCTTATACGGCAATCCGCCGTCGCCGCCCAGTTAGTGACCGACCGACAGGGTCCGGCGCAGCGCCTCGATGGCGTAGCGCACCTTGGCCGGCTGGGCATCGCGGCGCGGGGTGACGATATGAATGCCGACCGGCGCCGGCTGCCACTCCGGCAGCAGCACCAGCAGCGCACCGCTGGCCAGCTCGGCGCGGATCTCCGGCTCCGGCTGCAGCGACACGCCCATGCCCGCCAGGCAGAAATGGCGTACCGAGAGGATGTTGTTGCAGGCCACCCGGCTCTCGATGCGCAGGCGCTGCAGGGCCCCGCCGGGGCCGTGCAGGGTGAGCTGCTGGGCGCGCTCGTGGTTGAGGCTCAGCCAGTCCAGGCCGACCAGCTGCTCGGGCCCGAGCACCGCGCCGCAGCGCGCCAGATAGGCCGGCGCCACGCACAGCAGCATGCGCCAGTCGCCGAGATGGCGCGCCACCAGGCTGGAGTCCTCCTGGGCGCCGACGCGGATGGCCAAGTCGATGCGCTGCTCGATCAGGTCGATCTGCTCGTCCTGGAAGAACAGCCGCAGGCTCAGGCCCGGATGGGCGCCGAGCAGCGGCGCCAGGGCGTCGGTGATCAGCCGGCCGGAGAAGCCCACTGGCGCGGCGATGCGCAGCTCGCCCACCGGCGCATCGCGCAGCTCGGCCAGGCGCTGCTCGGCCTGCTCGGCCAGCGCCACGATCTGCCGGCAACTCTGGTACAGCTGGGCGCCGGCCTCGGTCAGGGTCAGCTTGCGGGTGGTGCGGTGCAGCAGGCTGACCTGGGTGCTCTGCTCCAGCTTGCCGATCTGCTGGCTGACCGCCGAGGCGCTCATGCCCAGGGTTTCGGCGGCGGCGACCATGGAGCCCTTCTCCACCACCGTGGCGAACAGGGCCATGCGCTTCAACTGTTCCATTATTAAGCCCTGCTTAATTATCAAAGGCATTTAAGCCGCTTTTTCCCGGATTTATCCAGCTGCGATTATTCACCCATCGCAACCAACCGAGGATCACCTCCATGAAAATCGCCCTGATCGGCGCCACCGGCTATGTCGGCGCCGCCCTGCTGGAAGAAGCCCTGAACCGCGGCCACCGGGTCACCGCCCTGGTCCGCCACCCGGAGAAGCTGGCGCAGCACGTCAACCTCGACGCACAGCAGGCCAACGTGTATGACGTGGCCGCCCTGGCCGAGCAGCTGCGCGGCCACGACGTGGTGCTCAGCGCCTTCAACCCCGGCTGGGACCAGGCCGATATCCGCGAGCAGTTCATCGCCGGCAGCCGCGCCATCACCCGCGCGACCAAGGCCGCCGGGGTCGAGCGCCTGCTGGTGGTCGGCGGCGCCGGCAGCCTGTACGTGGCGCCGGGGCAGCAACTGATCGACACGCCGAACTTCCCCGCCGAATACAAGGAAGGCGCCGAAGGCGCGCGCCAGGCCCTGAACCTGCTGCGCGACGAGCAGGAGCTGCAGTGGACCTTCCTCTCCCCCGCCGCCCTGCTGCAGCCGGGCCCGCGCACCGGCCAGTTCCGTATCGGCGGCGAGCAGCTGCTGATGGATGGCGACGCGCCGGCGCACATCTCGGTGGCCGACCTGGCCGTGGCCCTGCTCGATGAGGCTGAGCAGCCGCAGCACATCCGCCAGCGCTTCACCGTCGCCTACTGAGCCATTCCCGCCCTGCGCTCGCCATAGGTGCAGGGCGGCCCTATCGAGGAGATCGCATGAGCATCTTTACCGCCTCGGCCCACGTCGTCACCGACACCCCGGCGCGCTATATCAGCCGCCTGTGCAAGCACTTCGCGCACAAGCTGCCGGTCAGCTTCGACGACCAGCAGGGACGCATCGAATTCGCCTTCGGCCTGAGCCTGCTGCAGGCCGATGCCCAGGGCCTGACCCTGCGCGTGGAAAGCGCCAGCAGCGATGATCTGATCAAGCTGCAGGACGTGGTGACCAGTCATTTCGAACGCTTCGCCTGGCAGGAGGCGCTGAGCCTGAACTGGCAGGCCGGCGCCTGACGCAAAAGAACGGAGCGGGGCAACCCGCGGACCTGCGCCGCGCGGCTTGCACCCGCCCCGTGACAGTGGGCGAACTCAGCTCGGCGGCAGGGTCAGCTCGATGCTTTCCCCCAACGACTCGTCCAGGCGCTGCAGCTCGCCATGGATGGCCGCCGCATCGTCGGCCAGGCGCTGGGCGATGGCGGCGAACTCCTGCTCGGCCTCGATAAAGGCCAGCACCACCGACGGATCGAAGCGCGTGCCACTGGCGGCGCCGATGCGCTGTTGGGCCTCGGCATGACTGACCGACTGGCGATAGGGGTGCTGGCTGGTCATCTCCTCGTAGTCGCCGACCAGCGCCATCAGGCGTGCGGCCAGGGGAATCTGCTCGCCGCGCAGGCCCTGCGGGTAGCCGCTGCCATCCCAGTTCTCGTGCTGGCTGTAGACGATGTCGCGGGCGTCGCGCAGGAAGTCCGGCACGCTGCCCAGCTTGGCCTCCGCCGCCAGCAACGCATCGCGCCCCGCCACCGCATGCCGGTGCAGCAGCTGCAGATCGTCGCCCTGCAGCGGCACCGGGCTGAGCAGGATGCGATCCGGCAGCACCAGCTTGCCGATGCCATGCAGCAGCGCCGACTTGCCCAGCTGGGCGATGCGCTCGGCGCTCAGCTCGGCGGCCAGCGCCGGCTGCTGGTAGGCCAGCGCCTTGGCCAGGGCGACCATGTACGGCTCGACCCGTGACAGGTGCTTGCCGTTGGGGTTGTCGCGCATCGCCGCCAGGCTGGCCATGGCCTCGATGGTCACTTCCTGCAGGCGCTGCATGTCGCGGGTGCGCCGGCGCACCTCCAGTTCCAGGTACTCGCTCTTGTCGCGCAGGAAGTCCGCGCTGGCCTTGAGCTGCAGCTGGGCGTGCACGCGGGCGAGGACGATCGGCGGGCTGATCGGCTTGGTGATGTAGTCCACCGCGCCCAGGTCGAAGCCCTGCTGCTCGTCGGCCACCTCGGTCTTGGCGGTGAGGAACACCACCGGGATGTCCGCCGTGGCCGGGTTCATCTTGAGCAGGCGGCAGACCTCGTAGCCGTCCATCTCCGGCATCATGATGTCGAGCAGGATCAGGTCCGGCTGCTGGCTGCCGGCGGCGATGCGCAGGGCCTTGAGGCCGTTGTTGGCCACCTTGATGCGGTAGCTGTCGGCCAGCAGTTCGCTCATCAGCTCCAGGTTTTCCGGCGTGTCATCCACCAGCAGTACCAGCGGCCGGTCGGGCCGGTCGAGCATGTCCACCATCATCCTTCCCCTTTGAGAGCGATACCGCGTTGTTGCGCCACCTGGCGCAGCAGAGCCAGGGCCCGCTCGAAATCGAAGCCATGCACCGCCGCGGCCAGCGGACCGTACTCATCATTAAAGGCGTTGCGCAGCAGTTCGGCCTGTTCGTCGAAGAGTTTTCCGGCACGCGGATCGTCGTCCTCGAACAGACGCTGCAGCTGCTGGCATAGCGGCGCCAGCTGCTGAGGATCGGCGCTACTCACCACGGCTGGCTGCAGCGCCCGAATGGCCGCCACCAGCGCCGTCAGGCTGCGCTCCAGTTCACCGAGCTGGGCCTCCAGCTCGTCGTGGCGGGCATCCTTGATCGCACTCTCGATGGCCGCCGCCTGGGTCGCCAGGTCCAGCGCGCCCAGGTTACCGGCCAGGCCCTTGAGGCTATGGGCCTCGCGCTCGGCGCTCTCCTGCTCGCCGGCGGCCAGGGCCTGGCGCAGGCGCGTGGCGCAGTCGGCCTGGCTGGCGGCGAACTTGTCCAGCAGGCGGCGGTACAGCTCCGGCTTGCCCAGCACCCTTCGCAGGCCGTTGGCCAGGTCGACGCCCGGCAGCTGCCAGTCCGGCAGCCCCGCCTGGGCCACGGCCGCCGTCGGCTTTTCGCTGGCGCGCAACCAACGCCCCAGGGTGACCCACAGCTCGCCGGGCTCGATCGGCTTGCCCAGGTGATCGTTCATCCCCGCCGCCAGGCAGCGCTCGCGGTCGGCGGGCATGGCATTGGCGGTCATCGCCACGATCGGCAGCGCGGCGAAGCGTGGCTCGCGGCGCAGCGCCTGGGTGGTGGCGATACCGTCCAGCACCGGCATCTGCATGTCCATCAGCACCAGGGCGTAGTGACCGTCGGCGGCGGCCTGCAGCATGTCGAGGGCGATCTGGCCATGCTCGGCCTGGTCGATCTGCAGGCCGCTCTCCTGCAGCAGGCCGCAGGCCACCTCGCGGTTCAGCTCGTTGTCCTCCACCAGCAGCACGCGCTGGCCGCTGAAGTCTGGCACCACCTCGCCCACCGGCAGGCGCGCGAAGCCCTGGGCCATGCCCGCGCCGCCCAGGCTGCGGATCACCGCATCGAACAGCAGCGAAGGATTGAGCGGCTTGAGCAGCACGTCCTCGATGCCCGCGCGCTCGGCGCCCAGCAGCACCTCCTCGCGGCCGAAGGCGGTCGCCATCAGCAGGTGCGGCGGCGGTTGCAGGCCCAGCTCGGCGACCTTGCGCGCCAGCTCCAGGCCATCCATGCCGGGCATCTGCCAGTCCAGCACCAGCAGCTCGAAGGGCTCGCGGCGCAGCACGGCCTCCTGCACCCGCTGCAGGGCCAGCTTGCCGGAGTCCACCGCATCGACGCGGAAGCTCATGCTCTCGAGCATGCCGCTCAGCACCTGGCGCGCGCTGTGATTGTCGTCCACCACCAGCACCCGGCGGCCACGCAGGTCGGCCTGGGCCAGCAGCCGCGGGCCCTGCTCGCCGGCGATGCCCAGGGGCACCCGGCACCAGAACAGGCTGCCGCGGCCGACCTCGCTCTCCACCCCGACATGCCCGCCCATGGCCTCGGCCAGGCTCTTGCAGATGGCCAGGCCGAGGCCGGTGCCGCCGTACTTGCGGGTGGTCGAGGTATCGGCCTGCTGGAACGACTCGAACAGGCGGCCGCGCTGCTCGGCGGTCAGGCCGATACCGGTGTCGCGCACGCCCATATACAACAGCAGGGAGTCGGCGCTGCGCTGCTCGGCGCGCAGGATCACCTCGACCTCGCCCTGCTCGGTGAACTTCACCGCGTTGTTGGCGTAGTTGATCAGGATCTGCCCCAGGCGCAGCGGGTCGCCCACCAGGTGCTGGGGCAGCTCGGGATCGAGGTTGAACACCAGCTCCAAGCCCTTGCCGCCGACCTTGTCGCCGATCAGCCCGGCGAGGTTCTCCAGCACCTGCTGCAGGTCGAAGTCGATGCGCTCGATGGTCAGCTTGCCGGCCTCGATCTTGGAGAAGTCGAGGATGTCGTTGATGATCCCCAAGAGGTGCTGGCCGGCCTGCTGGATCTTGCTCAGGTAGTCGCGCTGGCGCGGGTTGAGATCGGTCTTCATGGCCAGGTGCGACATGCCGATGATGGCGTTCATCGGCGTGCGGATCTCGTGGCTCATGTTGGCCAGGAAGTCCGACTTCAGCCGCGCCGCCTCCTCGGCCAGCTCCTTGGCCTTGGCCAGCTCGGCCTCGGTCTGCTTGCGCACGGTGATGTCGCGGCTGACGCCGACCAGGCCGAGCAGCTTGCCCTGGTCGTCGCGGAAGGTGGTGCGCAGGGTGTCGAACACCACCTGGCGCCCATCGGGATAGGTGACCTGGCCCTCGCTCTCGAACGGGTGCGGCCAGTTCATCGCCGTGCGGTCGTGCTCGGCGCGGGCCGCCGCCCAGGCCGGTGCCAGGAACTCGGTGTCGCGGCGGCCGACCACCTCGTCGTGGCTCTTGCCGAACAGCTCGGCGCAGGCCTGGTTGATGCCCATGTAGCGGCCCTTGGCATCCTTGAACCAGATCGGATCGGGAATCGCGTTGATCAGCGCCAGCAGCGTGCTGCGCTGGCGCTGGGCCTCGGCCTCGGCGCGCTGGCGCTCGGTGATCTGCACCGCCAGGCGGCGGTTCCACACCAGCACGAAGGCGATCAGCGCGACCAGGCCGACCAGGTAGGGCCAGCCGACCTGCAACAGGCGGCGCAGGTTGAAGGCGGTCAGCGGCGGCAGCCAGCGCTCCTTGATCGCCTCCTGTTCCTCGTCGCTGAGGCTGGCCAGCGCCTTGTCCAGCAGGGCGATCAGCTGCGGGTTGGTGCGGCGGGCGGCGAAGCGGAATTCACTGGTGGACAGGCCGGTCTCGCCACGCAGCTCCAAGTTGGTCAGGTTGAGCTCACGAATCAGGTAGCTGGCGACGATCATGTCGCCGACATAGGCATCGGCGCGCCCGGAGGACACGGCGCGTAACGCCGCCTCGGTGTCACGCACCTCGATGATGCGCACCTCCGGCACCGCCTCGCGCAGGCCCTGCTGCAGCACGTAGCCGCGCTCGATGGCCACCCGCTTGCCGGCCAGGCTGCCGATGCGCTGCACATCCACCTCCTCGCGGGTGAAGATCAGGCTGCTGCTGACCAGGTAGGGCTCGCTGAACGCCATGCTCATCTCGCGCTCCGGCGTGCGCGCCACCGACGGCAGCAGGTCGACGCGGTCGTCGCGCAGGGCCGCCAGCGCCGCATCCCAGTCCTCGACCAGCACCGGCTCCAGGCGCACGCCGAGGCGCTCGGCGAGCAGGGCCAGGTAATCACCGCTGAGCCCGCGATGGCGGCCCTGCTCGTCGATCACGTCGAACGGTGGCCAGCCACTGCGCTCGATGCCCACCCGCAGCACCGGGTGCTCGCGCAGCCAGGCGCGATCGGCCTCGTCCAGCTGCAGCGCAGCAGGCGCGGCCAGCGGCAACAGGCAGAGCAGGAGCAGGCAACAGAGACGCGGCATGGGGCGATCCTTGGCGGGCGAATGCGCTCTCAGCATAGGCTTTGAAAGTCAGATGCGGATTGGCAGCGCCAGCGCGCGGATCGACAATCGGCCCATACAGATTGAGGACCGCCACTGGGAGACCGCCATGCTCGACCAAGACCACTGCTGGCAGGCCGTGTGCGACCGCGACGCCGGCCACGACGGGCGCTTCTTCTTCGCCGTGAAGAGCACCGGCATCTACTGTCGCCCCAGTTGCCCGGCGCGCCGGCCACGACGCGACAACGTCAGCTTCCACAGCGATGCGGCCAGCGCCGAGGCCGCCGGCTTCCGCCCGTGCAAGCGCTGCTCGCCGACCGGCAAGAGCAGCGCCGAGCAGCTGGACGAGCTGGTGATCGCCGCCTGCCGCCTGCTGGAGAGCTGCGACACACCACCGACCCTGGACTGGCTGGCGACGCGCATCGGCCTGTCCGCCTCGCACCTGGCGCGCGCCTTCAAGGCCCGCACCGGGCTGACCCCGCGGGCCTGGTTCGATGCCCACCGGCGCCAGCGTCTGGAGGCAGCTCTGCCACGGGCCGGCTCGGTGCTGCAGGCGGCGCTGGACGCCGGCTATTCCGGCACCCGTGCGCTGTACGAGCAATCCGCCGGCCTGAGCCCGGCGCAGCGCCGGCAGAAAGGCGCCGGCGAAGTGCTGCGCTACGCCATCACCCTCTGCCCGCTGGGCCTGTTGCTGCTCGCCGCCAGTGACAAGGGCGCCTGCGCCCTGCTGTTCGGCGACGACGAGCTGGAGCTGGAGGCGGAGCTGCAGCAGCGCTTCGCCGCCGCCGAACTGCGCCGCGACCAGCGCGGCCTGCGCGACTGGCTGCGCGAGGTGGTGGCCCAGGTCGAGGAACCGAGCCGCGCCGCCAGCCTGCCGCTGGACATGCGCGGCACCGCCTTCCAGCAACAGGTATGGCAAGCCCTGCGCGGCATTCCAGCGGGGCAAACGCGGCGCTATGGCGAACTGGCCGAGCAGCTCGGCAGCCACGCCCGCGCCGTGGCCCGGGCCTGCGCCAGCAATCCGCTGGGCCTGCTGGTGCCCTGCCATCGGGTGATCGGTGCCAGCGGCGCCCTCACCGGCTATCGCTGGGGCGTGCCGCGCAAGCAGGCGCTGCTGGACAAGGAAGGCGCCTCCAGCGAGTAACGGACTTGCGAGGCGGCTGCTTCGGGCCGAAGCTATGCGGCCTGAAGGAGAGCCCATGGATATCGCCGAACTCACCCGCCGCCTGCACGCCATTCGTGACCACAACGACTGGCGCCGTTTCCACAGCCCGAAGAACCTGGCGATGGCCGCCAGCGTGGAGATGGCCGAGCTGGTGGAAATCTTCCAGTGGCTCTCCGAAGACCAGGCCCGCCAGCTCTCCGCCGAGCAGCTGGAGCACGCCGGCCAGGAGGTCGGCGACATCGTCCTCTACCTCCTGCTGCTATGCGCCGAGCTGGGCATCGACATGGAACAGGCGGTGCGCGCCAAGCTGGCCGACAGCGAGAGGCGCTTCCAGTGACCGACCGCCACTTCGACGAGCTGGCGACCCGTTTCGCCGAGAAGATCTACGGCGGCGCCAAGGGTGCGATCCGCCTGGCCGTGCTGCAGGCCGACCTCAAGGAAGCGCTGCCGGAGCGCCCGCTGCGGGTGCTCGACGTCGGCGCCGGCCTCGGCCACATGAGCCTGTGGCTGGCCCAGCGCGGCCACAGCGTGACCCTGGCCGAACCGGCCGAGCCGATGCTCGAGGGCGCGCGCCAGCGCTTTGCCGAGGCCGGGGTGGAGGCGCGGTTCATCCAGGCGCCCTGGCAGGATCTGCTCGGCCAGCTCACCGAACCCTACGACCTGGTGCTGTGCCACGCGGTGCTGGAGTGGCTGGCCGAGCCCCATGCCATCCTGCCGGTGCTGCACCAGTTGGTCGCCCCCGGCGGCTGGCTGTCGCTGGCCTTCTACAACAAGGACGCGCTGGTCTATCGCAACCTGCTCAAGGGCCACTTCCGCAAGCTGCGCAAGGAACGCTTCGCCGGCGTGGGGCAGAGCCTGACGCCGCAGAAGCCGCTCGATCCGCGCGAGCTGGCGGCGCAACTCGACGGCCACTGGCGGGTCGAAAGCCAGAGCGGCGTGCGCGTGTTCCACGACTACATGCCGAGCGAGTTCCAGGCCAAGGCAGAACTGGCCGACCTGCTGGAGATGGAGCTGGCGCACCGCCGCCACCCGAGCTTCGCCGGCCTCGGTCGCTATCTGCACTGGGTCTGCCGGCCCTTGTAGCCCGGATACAATCCGGGAGGGATTTGCCCGCCCCCCGGATTCCATCCGGGCTACGCTGAGCCAACCTCCGCATGATCCCGGAGCCATCATGAAAGCCTTAGTCGTCCTGCCGCTGCTCCTGTTGCTCACCGCCTGCCAGAGCGACAACCCCTATGTCGCCGGCGGTAACCCGCTGCCGCCGGCGCCGGCCAATGCAGCCAATCATTTCGATCACAGCGCCTACCCGGCGGCGCCGCGCGACTACGGCCGCTACCGCGACTGGAGCTGGCGCCAGCAGCCGGCCGGCAGCGCCTGGGCCGATGGAGCCCTGGTGGCCGAGGCAATCGGCGGCGGCCTGGACCAGCGCGGCCTACGCCCGGTGCGCGCCGGCAAGGCGGCCGACCTGCAGGTGAGCGCCTACCTGAGCCTGGAGCGCCGCCAGTACCAGGTGCGCGACGACTACGGCAGCTATTACGGCCACGGGCCCTACGGCGACCACTACGGCATGTACGGCAGCGTGCCGCTGGTACGCACCTACGAGGTGGAAGTGGCGGTGGTGCAGATCGAACTGTTCGACGGCGCCAGCGGCGAGCCGGTGTGGAACGGCAGCGCCGAGGCGCGCAGCGAGGGCAGCCAGAGCGAGCGCGCCGACGCCCTGCGCCGCGCCGTGGCAGACGCCCTCGGCACCTACCCGCCGGAGTGATGTCGGGCTTGCCGTACGGCCTCACTTGGAGTTCGATAGAGGCTCTACCTCGGAGGTTTCGATCATGTCCCCGCGTCTGTTGCTGATACCGGCCCTGCTGCTTCTCGCAGCCTGCCAGAGCGCCCGCGTCGAACGCGACTTCGATGCCAGTCGCGACTTCGCCGCCTACCGCAGTTGGAGCTGGCAGGAACCGGCCCTGCAGTACCGCCCGGACGATCCGCGGATCCAGAGCGACCTCACCGAGCAGCGCATCCGCAGCGCCGTCGGCGAGCAGCTCGACCAGCGCGGCCTGCGCCCGGCCCAGGCCGGCAGCGCCGGCGATCTCAAGGTGCAGGCCTGGCTGATCGTCGACGAGCGCCAGGACCAGGTCAGCACCAACTACGGTGGCTACTGGGGCGGTTACTGGGGAGGCGGCTGGGGCGGCCCAGCGTACACCGAGACCCGCACCGTGGACTACAAGGTGGCCACCATCCAGGTCGACCTGTTCGACGGCAAGGACGGCAAGCTGGTCTGGCGCGGCAGCGCCGAGCAGATCATGCGCCAGTCGCCGCCGAACCCGAGCGAGCGCGAGGCGGCCATTCGTGCCACGGTGGCCCAGGTACTGGCACAGTACCCGCCGCAATGAGCGATCCGCGGCTCAGCCATCGCCCGGCCAGTGATGCCGACCTCGACCAGGTGGTGCGTTTCGTGCGCAACGCCGACGAGCTGTTCTTCGCCTATCCCCGCGCCCACTGGCCATTGACCCGCGAGCAGCTGGCGGCAGCCTGTGCCGAACGCCAGGGCAGCACCCTGGCGTTGCTCGACGGACAGCCGGCCGGCTTCGCCAACTTCTACCAGAACGTGCCCGGCGAGTACTGCGCCCTGGGCAACCTGATGATCGCGCCCTGGGCGCGCAGCCAGGGCGTGGCCAGCTACCTGGTCGGCACGATGGAGCAGCTCGCTCTACGCGACTTCAACGCCTGCGAACTCAAGGTCTCCTGCTTCAACGACAATGCCGCCGGCCTGCTGCTTTATGCTCGCCTGGGCTATCGCCTGAGCGGCCTGGAACAACGCCAGCGCGGCGAGCAGCGGGTGGCGCTGCTGCAGTTCGTGAAGAGCCTGAAAAGCTGACCAGCAGGACAGCAAAGCGCATAATACCGGCCCCATTTCCTCTCGGAGACCGCCATGCCCAACTGGTGGCTACTCGCCCTGCCCCTACTCGCCGGCGCCGTGATGCCGCTGCAGGCCGGCATCAATGGCCAACTGGCCAAACACCTGTCCAGCGTCATGGCCGCCGCCCTGGTGTCGTTCCTGGTCGGCACCCTGGCGCTGCTGATCATCGTGCTGTCCCAGCGCGAGGTCGCCGGCCTGTCCGCCTTCAAGGGCCTGACCTGGTGGCACTGGAGCGGCGGCCTGCTCGGCGCCTTCTTCATCGCCACCGCGGCCTTCGCCGGGCCACGCATCGGCGCCCTGCTGTTCATGGTGCTGGTGCTAGCCGGCCAGCTGGGCATGGCCCTGGTGCTCGACCACAACGGCTGGGTAGGCTTTCGCGAGGCGCCCATCACCGCGGGCAAGGCGGTCGGGCTGGCGCTGATCATCGGCGGCGTCTGGCTCATTCGCCGCGGTTGACGACGGAATGCTGGCACATTGCTTTCCTTGCCCGCGCGGCAACGCTATGCTGCTGATATGCCGAATTTGTGATCACAGCAGCACATGGCCCCCGACGCGCTGTTTCCCCGCAACACCTCCTTCGCCCTTCTCCGGGAAAGCCAGGACACGCGCGTCCGTACGCGCCTGGGCGGCATCTACTACCTGCTCGCCTGGATTCTGACTTGGAGCTTCAGCGCCGCGCCCGGCTCCATGCTTGTGCTCGGCCTCGCCGCCACCGCGTTCTTCGCCCTGATGATGGTGATGCGCTGGCTGCATCGCCTGCCCGCCCACGAGAACAACGAATGCCTGCGCCAGTGGATCGACCGCCACTGGGCACTGATCCTGCTCACCAGCCTGGGCTGGGGCCTTGCCCATGCCTGGGCCCTGCTGCGTCCCGAATTCGAGCCGTCGCGGCTGATCGCCACCCTCAGCACCGTGGCCTTCAGCACCGCCATGGCCTTCAACTTCTCCATGCGCAAGCGGCGCTGCGTGGTCGCCATCCTGCTGCTGTACGCACCGGGCCTGGCGGTGCTGGCCTGGCAATGGCCCAGCCAGGAAGCCCTGGCGGTGACCCTGGCGTTCTACCTCAGCTACCTGCTGCTGGCGCTCAACCGCAGCCATCGCGAATACCACGCCACCCTGACCATGGAGCAGCAGCTGGTCGACCAGCGCGAACGCTACGAACAGCTCAGCCGCACCGACAGCCTGACCCAACTGGGCAACCGCCTGCAGTTCAACAGCCTGTTCCCGGCCATGGTCGCCAACGCTCTTCGCCAGGGCACGCCGCTGTCGCTGGTGCTGCTGGATATCGACTTCTTCAAGCGCATCAACGACGAGTACGGCCACAGCAGCGGCGACGCCTGCCTCAGCGACTTCGCCGAACGCATGCGCAAGGTGTTCCGCCGCGACAGCGACGCCCTGCTGCGCCTGGGTGGCGAGGAATTCGGCGTGCTGATGCCCGGCACCCCGCTGGACGAGGCCTGCCAGTTGGCCGAGCGCTTCCGCGTCGAACTGGCTACCCGCGGCTTCGAGCTGCACGGCCAGCGCCTGCCACTGACCACCAGCCTCGGCGTGGGCTGCCTGGACGCGAAGCGGAACGAGAGCGCCGAGGCCTTCTTCAAGCGCGTCGACGACGCCCTCTACCGGGCCAAGGCCGAGGGCCGCGACCGCCTGGCCCTGGCCCTCTCCTGAGCCTACTCGCCGACCTGGAACTCCACCCGCGCCGTCGCCCCACTCTGGTCCAGCAGACTGAGCTGGTAGAGCCCGGCCGCCGAGAGCTTCTGCTCGATGCTCTCGCCCGGCTGGCTCTCGCCCACCGGCGCGCCGTTGAGGAACCACCAGCGCGTGCCGCTACCGCCCAGGGCCGAGAGCTTGAGCTGCAACGGCCCGGCGCTGCTGGCCGGACGGCGCAGGCGATCACCCTCGCGCACCCCGACGATGGACAGCGGCGCCGCCGGCAGCGGCAATGCCGGCGGGCACTCGGCCGAAGCCGCCGGCAACCGCGCCGCGCGTCTCTCGCGGCGTGGCAGCCAGGGCTCCAGTGGCGCCGGCCACAAGGCGACCTGGGTTTCCCGCGCGCCCTCGCAGCTGGCTGCCACCTGACGGCCATGCGCATCCAGCCAGACCCGCTGACTCAAGCCCAACCCCAGCGGCTGGTCGGACGCCTGCAGGGTCGGCGGCGTGGTGCCGTCCAGGGTCCAGGCGAAACGTTGGCGCCGGCAGTTGGGATCGTTGCGCGCCAGCTCCTGGCCCAGCGGCCAGCAGATCGCCGCCACGCCGAGGCTCGCCGGCACTTCCTGCACCGGCGGCACCAGGCCGCGCTGGCGGTCGCGGTTGACCAGCAGATCGTGCACCTGCAGCAGCAGCGGTGCGGCCGAGGCCAGGCCGAACTGGCCCGGCACCGGCGTGCCGTCTGGCCGGCCGATCCACACCCCGATCAGGTGGCGCGGGCCGACGCCGATGGCCCAGGCGTCGCGGAAGCCGTAGCTGGTGCCGGTCTTCCAGGCCAGCACCGGACGCTGCACCAGCTCGGCCCGCGGATCGCGGTCCGGGCGTGCCTGGCCGGCGAGGATGCGCCGCACTATCCAGGCCGACCCGGGCGACAACAGGCGCCGTTCCTGCAGCGCGTCCTGCGGCTGCAGCCGTGGCCGCGCAGCCAGGCCGCCGCGGGCGAAGGCGCTGTAGCCGGCCACCAGCTCTTCCAGGCGACTGCCGGCGCCGCCGAGGATCAGCGCCAGGTTCGGCTCGGCGCCGGCCGGCAGCGCCAGCGGCACACCGGCACCGCGTAGCTCGCCGGAGAAGCGCTTCGGCCCGTAGGCCTCCAGCAGCTGTACGGCCGGCAGGTTGAGCGAGGTGGCCAGGGCCTCGCTGGCCGACACCGGGCCGATAAAGCCGGCGGCGAAGTTGCCAGGCCGGTAGTCGCCATAGCGCCGCGGTACGTCCTGCAGCAGCGATTCGGAGTGGATCAGCCCGGCGTCCATGGCCAGGCCGTAAAGGAACGGCTTTAGGGTGGAGCCGGGCGAGCGCTGGGCGCGGATCATGTCGACATGCCCGAAGCGGCGCTCGTCGCCGACATCCAGCGAACCCAGGTAGGCGCGCACCGCCATGCTCTCGCTGTCCACCACCAGGATGGCCGCCGAGGTGCGCTCCGGCAGGCGCGCACGCCAGCCCAGCAGCAGGTCCTCCAGGCGCCGCTGCAGATTGGCGTCGAGCGTGGTACGGATCAGCGGCGGGCTGCCCGCCACGTTGAGCCGCCGCGCCAGCAAGGGTGCCAGGTCGGGCTCGCGGCGCGGCGCCAGCAGCACCGGCTCCTGCAGCGCCTCGTCCACCGCCGACTGCGGCCATTGCTGGAACTGCGCCAGGCGCCGCAACACCTTATCCCGTGCGGCCTGGGCGCGTTCGGGATGCCGGTCCGGACGCAGCCGGCTGGGCGCCTGCGGCAGCACGGCGAGCAGCGCCGCCTCGGCGCGGGTGAGCTGGCTCGGCGACTTGCCCAGGTAGGCCCAGCTGGCCGCCGCTACGCCCTGCAGGGTGCCGCCGAACGGCGCGCGGTTCAGGTACAGGGCGAGTATCTCGTCCTTGGACAGGTGCCACTCCAGCTGCAGGGTGCGCCACAGCTGCTTGAATTTGCCGCCCAGGGTCCGCTCGTGCGGATCGAGCAGGCGCGCCACCTGCATCGACAAGGTGCTGCCACCGGACAACACGCGCCCGCCACTGAGGTTCTGCCAGGCGGCGCGGCCCAGGGCCAGCGGGTTGACCCCGGGGTGCTTGTAGAACCAGCGGTCCTCGTAGGTCAGCAGCGCCTGCAGGTAATAGGGCGACACCTCGGCCGGCGCCACCGGGTAGCGCCACACGCCGTCGGCATCGGCGAAGCGCCACAGCGGCGTGCCGTCCTCGGCCAGCACCACGCGGGCCAGGCCATCCTCCGGCAGCGGCAGGGGAAACAGCCGGTCGGCTGCCCACAACCCCAGCAGCAGGGCGAGCGGCAGCCCCAGCCAGGGCCGGCGCAGGAGCCGCCAGAGGCGCTGAAGGGGCGGTATGTTCATCGGCTCGGGTACTTCGCCATGGCTGGGTTCGGACGCAACGGGGGGAACTCGGCTCGGGCCCGTGCAGCCCAAGCTTGAGGATCACCGGCAGAGTGTAAGGAAGGATCAATGGGAACCGAGAGCTTCTTCGAGCGACTGGGCGAGATACTGGGCAACTTCATTCGTGTCCTGGTCGAGGCCCTGACCGGCTTCTTCCGCATGATCGGTCAGGCCGGGGCCAACTTCATCGACGGGCTGTCCCGCTCGCTGGGCATGGACCCGAACTGGATCAGCATCCTGGTGCTGATCATCGGCCTGCTGTTGCTATTCAGCGCTATACGCGCCTTCCTGCGCGGCTCGATCATCTGGGGCCTGATCGTCCTGCTGCTGGCGCTCTGGGTGCTGAGTCTGCTGATCGGCTGAGCCTGCTGCTGGATTGGCGGCCCCGGCGCGTGCCGGGGCCGCCATCACTCAGCGTTCGCGCACCACTAGCTGTGCCGGTGCAGCGCCCACCGCGTTCCACGCCGGCCGGTACATCGACTCGACCTGCGGCGGCGGCACCCGGTAGGTGCCGGGGGTGACGGCGCGGGCCAGGTACAGCAGGTGGGTGGTGTCGTAGCCGTTCACATCCAGAGCGGCGACGAAGCGGTCGTCGCGGAACTCCTGGTGCTTGATCGCGGCGTTCTGCATCGACTTCTGCCACTCCTTCACCGCGCTGCTGGCGTCATCCAGGCTGGCGGCGCTCTGCGCCAGGTTCTGGTTCTCCAGCTCCAGGCCGGCTGGCAGCAGGTCCACCACCAGGGCGTCGGGCACCCGCTCCTCGGCGCGCACGGCCAGGTGCACCAGCACCAGTTGGCCGCTGGCCAGGTTGCCCAGGTCCAGTGGGCGACCGTCAAGACCGTAGAAGCCGCGCTCGATGCTGAGGTTGTTGCCGCGCGCCGCTGGTGCCGAGGTCGGGTAACCGGAGATGGTCAGCTGCTGGTAGAGCTTGTCGGCGAAGCCGGTGCTCAGGCTCAGCGGCTCGCTCAGGCTGGCGCCCTCCAGCTTCAGCGCCGGCTGGCCGTTGCTCAGCTCGCGCACCTGGCCGCCGGCTTCGAGCACGGCGTTCCAGCTCTTCTCCGGGGTCTTGATCAGGCCACGGCCGGCGAGGAACAGGGCGTTGCGCTCCTGGGTCGACAGGTAGTCCTGCAACGCGCGCTCCTCGGCCAGGCTGAACAGCAGCTGGTCACGGCTGCCGGCGGCCAGGTCGTTCTCCTCCAGCAGGGCGTAGATCAGCGCCCGGTCACGCAGCGGGCTGCCGTAGTCGGCCAGCCACTCCTGGCGCTGGCGGCCGAGTCCCAGGCCGAGGGCCAGGGCTTCGTCGGCGCGCGGCTTGTCGCCCATCTTCTGCAGGGCCACGGCCAGCTGCACCAGCGGCAGGCCGGACTTGGCGTCGCCACGGCGGTCGTACAGCGCGCGCAGGCTGCCCAGCGGCGCCTGTTGACTGCGCGCCAGCACCAGGCCGGCGTAGGCCTGCACGGCGAAGCGGGTGTGGTCGAGGTTGTCGCTGTAGCCGGCGTCGACCAGCTGGCGGTCCTGCAGGTAGCGCAGCAGGCGCTCGCTGGCCTTTTCCAGCGCCTCCGGCGGCACGGCGAAGCCCTGCTCGCGGGCGCGCAGGAGGAAGTCGGTGACGTAGGCGGTCAGCCAGAACTCCTCGTCGCTGTCCGAACCCCACAGACCGAAGCTGCCGTTGTAGCGCTGCATGCCGAGCAGGCGCTCGATGCCGATCTCGATGGAGTTGCGCCGCTTTTCTTCCGGCTCGCCCTCCAGGCCGAGTTTCTTCAGCGTCGCGGCATCGGCATAGAGCGACGGATACAGCCCGCTGGTGGTCTGCTCCAAGCAGCCATAGGGATAGGCCCGCAGCGCCTGAATCTGCTCGGCCAGGTTCAGCGGCGGACGGCTGGAGACGCTGAGCAGCGCCTCGCGCCCGGCCGGTTCGAAGGCTGCCAGGGTGCCGGCCGGCAGTTGCCAGCTGTCGCCCTGCAGCACGCTGCGCAGGTGCTTCTGCTGCGCCGGCCAGGCCGAGCGCACGCCGATGCGCCACTCGCGGCTGAAGGCCGGCAGGTTCTCGCCCGGCAGGCTCAGGCCGTTGACCTTGACCCGCAGTACACCGGCGCCATAGCCGCCGACGGCCCGCACCGGAATGCGCAGGGTGTGGCGCTGGGCCTGGTCGAGAGCCAGTGGTGCGCTGTGGCCGGCGGGGTTCGCCAGGCTGAGCTGGCCTTCGGCCTCGATCTGCACCTCGAGCTGCTGTGCGGCTCCGGAAAGGTTGGTCAGGTCCAGGGCCACGCTGGTCTCGTCGCCACCGGCGAGGAAGCGCGGCGCCGACAGCTCGGCCACCAGCGGCGCGGCGACCACCGTCTTGCCCTCGCCCATGCCATAGCGCTCGTCGGTCCAGGCCTGGGCCATCAGGCGCAGTTCGCCGTTGAAGTCGGGGATGTCCAGGCTGACGTCACCTTCGCCCTGGGCGTTCAGCTCGATCGGTACGCTCTGCAGCGCGACGATGGTGACGCTGGTGTCCGGGCGCTTGCCGCCCTTGGCCAGCGCCGCGTCGCCACCGAAGGCCAATTTGGCCAGGCGACCCTGGCCGGCCTCGATCAGCTGGCCGTAGACGTCGAGCTGGTCGACGCCATAGGCCTTGCGGCCGAACAGCTCGGCGAACGGGTCGGGCGTCTTGTACTCGGTGATGTTGAGGATGCCGACGTCCACCGCCGCCACCAGCACGTTGACCTTCTGCGCCGCGCTGCCGTCGGCGTTCTTCGCCTGCACCTTGACCTTCAGCGGCTGCTGCGGACGCATCTTCTCCGGCGCGGTCAGGCTGACCTGCAGCTGGCGCGGCGCACGGTCGAACGGCAGGTGCAGCAGGCCCACGGCGCGCTTGGGCGTGGCATTGGCCTTGCGCTCGCCGGGGCGGATCACCAGTGCGCTGACGTACAGGTCATGTCGCGCCCAGTCCTTGGCCAGGGGGATATCGAAGCTCTTGCCCTCGGCGGGCACCTCGATCTCTTCCCACCACAGCGGGCCGTCGCTGGACTCGACCATCAGGTAGCCGCTGCCGCCGGACGGCGGCGTGACGGTGACCTTGGCCGTGTCGCCGGCAGCATAAGCGGGCTTGTCCAGCGCCAGCTTGACCTGGTCCGGGCGCACCGCGCCGCCTTCGGTGTTGTCCTGCCAGGAGTAGCCGGCCCAGAAGCGCAGGCTGCTGGTGATGTCGGTCTCGGGGTCGGTGACCTCGATGCGGTAAGGGCCCCACTCCACCGGGAAGCTGACCTTGGCGGTGCCGCCGGCGGCGACCTTGATGCTCTCCTCGCCTAGGTTGAGGAACTTCTCGTTGTAGTGGTAGTTCCAGCCGTCGCTCTCCGAGAAGCTCCAGTAGTAGTCGCGGCGCTCGCGGATCAGGCGCACCTGCAGGTTGTCGCTGGCCAGTTTGTTGCCGGTCGGGTCGGCCAGCAGCACTTCGAATTCGGCCAGGCCGTCGCCATCCACGTTCTCGCCGTCGAACAGGCCGCGCAGGCCCGGCAGGCGCTCGGCCGGCCACACCGGCTGCACCAGGCGGCGGGTGATCGGGCGACCGCCGGACTCCTGCAGGCTGGCCTGGAGGATCAGCTGCAGCGGCGACTTGGCCTCGGCCCAGCGGTTTTCCACGCCAACCGTCGCCTTGCCCTGGGCGTCCAGGGTGGTCTCTTCCAGCTCCAGGTCCTGGCTCAGTTCCTCCTCGGTGACCGAGCCGAACTGGTAGCCGGGCAGCGCCTTGACCGCCTCGCGCAACGGGCGCACGTAGACCTGGCCGGTGAGGCGATTGCCGGAAGCCGGCGCGCCATAGAGGTAGCGGCCTTCGACCTGGAAGCGTGCCTCGTCGCTCGGTTTGATCGGGCTGTCGCTACCTTTCAGTTCCAGGGCCAGGCGCTCGGGGAGGAAGTCCTCGACGAGGAATTCATAGATCTGCTGGCGACCGCCGCCGAAGTCGAACAGCAGCTGCCAGCGCCCGGTCGGCGCCTCGCCGGCCAGCTGCAACTTGTACTGGTACAGGCCGTTGTCACCCGGCTCCCAGACGAACTTGCGGCTGACCTGCTCGTCGGGCCGGCGCACTTCCACATTGACCGGTTGCGGCTTCACCGCGCGGCCATCGGCATCGCGCAGCAGGGCGTTGAGCAGGACCAGCTCGCCCGGGCGATACAGGTCGCGCGGGCCAAACACGAAGAACTGCAGCGGGTTGGCCACCGCACCGGCGATGTCGAACTCGGCCAGGTCCAGGGCCGGGCTGCCGAGGTTGAGCAGGCTGGTCTGCTCGCCCTGACGGGCGATCAGCACGGCGGCCTTGTCCGGCAGCGGCAGTTCGGCATGGCCGGCATCGTCGGTCTTGGCGCTGGCCAGCACCTGGCCATTGCCGCCAAGCAGTTGGACCTCGACGCCCTCCAACGCCTTGCCGCCTTCCAGGGCCTGGGCGAAGGCGTCCAGACGACCGTGGTAGCGGTGCACGGACAGGCCGATGTCGCTGAGGGTGAACAGGCTCGCCGGTTGCGAATAGTTGTAGGTGCCCGCCTGGCGCATCACCGCCAGGTACACGCCGGGCTGCTTGAAAGGCTCCAGGCCGGCGATCGGCAGCAGCAGGGTCTCGCGGGTGTTGCGCGCCGGATTGAGGTCGAAGCGCCCGCTGTAGACCAGCTCGGCCATCGGCAGCAGCTCGCGCGATTGCCAGGTGTCCAGGTTGGAGCTGCGGCCCCACTGGGCGAGGAAGTTAGGCAGCGACTCCTGCTTGATGCGGAAGAACTCGACGTTGACCTTGTCGACGTTCAGCGCGATCACCGGCAGGCCTTCGGCCAGGCGGGTCGGCAGCAGCGAGCCGCGACTGGCGAAGCCGACGGTGGGTTGCAGGTCACGGGTGTCGATGGTGGCGCTGTATTCGGCGGCCAGTTCGCTGCCGTTGATCGCGCGCAGGCCGCGGTCGACCGACAGCACCAGGCTGCGCTGCGGCTCCAGGTGGCGCAGGCGCAGCTCCATCAGGTTGTCGGACAGCTCCCAGGCGCCGTCGACCTTGCCGGTCTTCTTGTCCACCAGATGCAGCTTGGCGGCGAAGTCCTGCTCCGGGTCCAGCGGCACGCTGAAGCTCACCGACAGGGTGCTGGCGCCGTCCAGCTGCACTTCCGAGGCGTCCGCCACTGTGAGCTCACGGCCGGCATAGCGCTTGCCCAGCTCGGCCTTGTCCAGCGCCGGGCGGGCGGCGTCCTGCTGGGCTGCCGGCTTGCCCGGTTGGGGCGCCGCAGGGGTGTCGGGGGTGGAGGAATCGCAGGCGCTCAGCAAGCTGAGCGCGAATGCCAGAAACAGTCCTTTGTACCGCATGGCGGGGCCTCGCGCAGATATCTGAGGCCCAGCACTATAGCCGAGCGCCGGCGCTCTTACAGGCGAAAGCGTCCCACTTGTGCGCTGAGGGCCTGGGCCAGATCCTGCAGCGCCTGGCAGTTATCCCGGCAGGAGGCGACTTCGCTGGCGGTGGAGTGGGCCAGGTCGGCGATGCCCTGCACGTTGCGGTTGATTTCCTCGGTGACCGAGCTCTGTTCCTCGGTCGCCGTCGCCACCTGATGGTTCATGTCGCTGAGACGCTCCACCTGGCCGGCAATCGACTCCAGCGCGCGACCGGTGCTCTGGCTGGCCTCGACACCGGTGCCGGTGGCCTGCTGGCCGGCCTGCATGGAGCTGACCGCCGCCTCGGCGCCCTGCTTGAGGCGCAGGATCATCTGCTGGATCTCGTCGGTGGAGTTCTGCGTGCGGCTGGCCAGGGTGCGGACCTCGTCGGCCACCACGGCGAAACCACGACCCTGCTCGCCGGCGCGGGCGGCCTCGATGGCGGCGTTGAGCGCCAGCAGATTGGTCTGCTCGGCGATGCCGCGGATCACCGCCAGCACCTGGTCGATGGAGGCCACCTGGGTGGCCAGCTCGCCGACCGCCCCAGCCGCCGTGCCGATCTCCCCGGACATGCGCTGGATATGCGCGATGGAGCCGCTCACCTCGCTGCGGGCGCTGGCGGCCTCGTCGCGCGCCTTCTGCGAGACCTCCGCGGCGGAGCCGGCGTTGCGCGCGATCTCCTGCACGGTCAGGCCCATCTCGTGCACCGCGGTGGCCACCAGGTCGGTCATGTCCTGCTGCTGGCCGGAGCGCAGCGCGGTGTTTTCCACCACGCGCGCCACCTGGGCAACCGAGTCGCGCAGTTTGTCGCTGGTGGCCAGCACCTCGCCGATCAACTGCCGCTGGCCCTCGAGGAAGCGGTTGAAGCCGCGGGCCAGATCGCCCAGTTCGTCGGCGCGTGACTCGTCCAGGCGGCGGGTCAGGTCGCCGCCTCCACCGCCGATTTCCACCAGCGCCTGAGTCACCCGGCGGATCGGCCGCACCAGGCCACGGGCTAGCAATACCACCAGGCCCAGGCAGAGCAGCGCCACGCCGGCGCCGATCAGCGCGGTCACCAGCAGCGCCTGACGCGCCTCGCCGTATACCTGCTGTTCCGGCAGCTCCGCCACCAGCTGCCAGTCCAGAGACTGCAGCGGCATGGCCATGGCCAGGAAGGCCTCGCCATCGCGCTCGAAACGCTGGGCCTGGCCGGCCTTGCCGACCAGCGCCTGTGCCGCCTCGGTGCCGACCAGCTCACTGAGACTGCGCTTGTCACTGATCTGCGCATCCGGGTGCACCTTGACCCGGCCGCTGGCATCCACCAGATAGACGCGTCCGGCCTCGCCCAGGTGGAAGCCGCGCACCAGGTCGGACATGGCACTCAGGCTCAGGCCCAAACCGCCAACACCGAGGGTGCGACCGCCGGCCTGGATGCGCTGGTTGATGAACAGGGTCGGTACCGCCGTGGACCTGTCGATATCGATGGACAGCGAGCGCGCCTCGCCGCTGTCGATGAAGTCGTAGAACCAGGCATTGCCCGGCTCGCGGGTGAGGGTGCGATCCAGACCCTTGCCGGTGAAGTAGTTGCCGGACTCCAGCGCCACCACGAAGGTGGTCAGCGCGCTGTTGGCGTCCTGCTCCTGCTTCAGGTAACGCACGATGGCTTCCTGCCGGGCCGGATCCTCGCCCTCCTGCAGCCAGTCGGCCAGCAGGCTGTTGCCGGCGATGCTGCGGGCGGCGGTCAGCGGCTCGCCGAGCACCCGTTCCAGGTCGTTGCGCACCGCCTCCACCCGTGCCGGCAGCTCGCCGTTGACCAGGTAGCGTTCGATCTGGCGGTTGGCCACCCCGGAGTAGATGACGATGACGATCAGCACGCTGACCATCAGGGCCGCGCCCATGCTGAGGATCAATTGCCACTGGATGCTGCTGCGCCAGAACCCCATTTTCCGCTCCTCGACTTCGACCACTGCCTGAGGCCCGACCGCAGCCCGTGTAGCTGGCTATATCGACCGACTTGCGGTTGTGCTTGAGTAGAACCGGAGTGGGGGTCGCAATCTGCACGATAGACCAAACCGCAGGACCTGGAGAAAGCCCCCGCAACACACGGCCGGCGCCGCCTGCAGCACAACGCGGAGCCTCGCCTGCCCGACGCGGCCAAAGAGTGGAGCGGGTGCGCTGGATCAGGCGCTCAGTTCACACAGCCGGGCATTGGGCGCCAGCCGGAAGAACTCCTCGATCGGCAGGCGCACCAGGTTCTGGTGGTCGCCGGCCTCCAGGTAGATGTCGGCCTGGCGCGCCAGCACCGGGTCGATCAGCATGCCCATGCCGTAGGCCTCACCCAGGGCGGGAATGGCGCCGCGTTCGCAGTCCTTGAACAGGCCGCCGAGGCTCTGTTCGCTGGTCAGCTGCCAGCGCCAGGGACCGCTGCGCACCTTGCCCAGATCGAGCTGGCGGTTGGCCGGCAGCACGGCCATCAGGTAGTGGCCGCGACGGTCGTCGAGGATCACCGGCTTGGCCATGCGCGTGGCGGGAATGCCGGCCTTGCGCGCCGACTCCAGGCTGGTCGCGGAATGCTCGTGCTCGACCAGATCGAAATGACAGTCGGCCCGCTTCAGGCTGCGGGCCAGGGTTTCGGCCATGTGCATGATCCACCTCGACTGCTGTGGCACCGGTAGTATCAGTCTAGCCGTGCCGCTGCCGTCACCCATGGCAGCGCATGCAACGCTTGCTGCTATCGAGGCCCGCGCATAGTCGCTCTGGCGCTATGCCGGCGCGCCTATAATTCGGCCTTTTGCCGGGGATGCCCATGTCCGCACTGCTCGACGCCTGGCGTCACGCGCCGACCCACCGCCGGGTGTGGGCGATGGCCGCGCCGATGATTCTGTCCAACCTCTCGGTGCCGCTGGTGGCGCTGGTGGATGCGGCGGTGATCGGCCACCTGCCGCATACCCAGCAGCTCGGCGCGGTGGTGGTGGGTGGCAGCCTGTACGCCATGCTGGTCGGCGTGTTCGGCATTCTGCGCATGAGTGCCACCGGTTTCGCCGCCCAGGCGGTCGGGCGTGGCGATGGCGGCGCGCTGCGCCTGGTGCTGCTGCAGAGCCTGGCCCTAGCCGCGGCCATCGCCCTGCTGATCGGCGTGCTGGCGATTCCGCTGAGCGACCTCGCGCTGCAACTGATGCGCCCCTCGGCCGAGCTGGATGCCCTGACCCGAGACTTCTTCCACGCCCGCCTGTTCGGCCTGCCGGCGACACTGGCCTGCTCGGCCCTGGTCGGCTGGCTGCTCGGCACGCAGAACGCCCGCGGCGCGCTGGCGGTGATGCTGACCACCAACCTGCTCAACGTCGCGCTGAACCTGTGGTTCGTCCTTGGCCTGGACTGGGGCGTGCTCGGCTCGGCGCGGGCCTCGGTGGTGGCCGAGTGGTGCGGCGCCCTGCTCGGCCTGGCCTTGGCCTGGCGCACCCTCGGTCGCCATCCGGGGCGGATCTCGCTGGATGCCCTGCGCCAGTGGCGCGGCTGGCAGGCGCTGCTGGCGGTGAACCGCGACATCCTGATCCGCACCCTGGCCCTGCACCTGGTGTTCTTCCTCATCACCGTGCAGGGCACCCGCCTGGGCGACGCCACGGTGGCAGCCAATGCCCTGCTGCTCAACGGCCTGCTGGTCGCCGCCTTCGCCCTGGATGGCCTGGCCCACGCGGTGGAGGCCCTGTGCGGACATGCCATCGGCGCCAAGGATCGCCTCACCCTGCGCCGCTCGCTGGTGGTGGCCGGCGGCTGGTCGCTGCTGGGCAGCCTGCTGTTCGCCGCGCTGTTCCTGCTCGGCGGGCGACTGTTCATCGACCTGCAGAGCGACATCGCCGAAGTGCGCGGCGCCGCCTACCCTTATCTGCCGTACCTGGCGCTGCTGCCGCTGATCGCCGTGTGGAGCTACCTGCTCGACGGCCTGTTTATCGGCGCCACCCGCGCCCGCGAGATGCGCAATGCGATGCTGCTCAGCGTGGCCCTCGGCCTTCTGCTCGGCTGGCTGCTGCAGGGCCTGGGCAACCACGGACTGTGGCTGGCTTTTCTATGCTTCATGCTGATGCGCGGTCTGACTCTGGCCATCCAGGCCTGGCAGCTGCGCCGACGAGACGCCTGGTTCGGCGCGAATTACTGAGCGGAGACGGATATGTTGCCTGCCCCCTGCCCTGCCGACGAAGACCTGCGCCAGCAGGCGCTGGACAATCTGAACGTGGTCGATACACCGGCCGAGCTGTACCTGGACACCCTGGTGCGCCTGACCCGCGAGCTGTTCGAGGTGGAGACGGTGCTGATCAGCCTGATCGACCGCGACCGCCAGTGGTTCAAGGCGCGCATCGGCCTGGACGTGGCGGAGACTCCGCGCGACATTTCCTTCTGCGGCCACGCCGTGGCGGCGCGCAGCCCGCTGGTGGTGGAAGACGCCCACCTCGACCCGCGCTTCGTCGACAACCCGGTGGTCACCGGGCCGCCCTTCATCCGCTTCTATGCCGGCCAGCCGCTGTACAGCAGCGACAACCAGCCGATCGGCACCCTGTGCATGCTGCACCCGCAGCCACGCGGCCTGAACCAGCAGGAGCGCTTGCGCCTGCGCGACCTGGCCATCCTGGTGGAAGGCTATCTGCAGCTGCGCAGCGTCAGCCTGCAGGCGCACAAACTGCGCGAGGCGGTGGACCGCGAACAGCGCAAGGCGCTGATCGACCCGCTGACCCAGTTGTGGAACCGCGCCGCCCTCAATCAGTTCTTCTCCCGCGAACTGGCCAGCGCCACCAGCGCCGGCTTGCGCCTGGGCCTGATCTACGGCGACCTCGACCACTTTAAGCAGGTCAACGACCAGTTCGGCCACGCCGGTGGCGACCAGGTGCTGTGGGAAAGCTCGCGGCGCATGGGCGCGGCGCTACGCCCGGACGACCTGCTGGTGCGCCTGGGTGGCGAGGAGTTCATCGCCCTGGTCTCGGTGCACGACGCCGGCGAGCTGAGCCATATCGCCGAACGCATGCGCAAGGCGATCGGCGATACGCCGATGACGGTCGCTTCCAAGCCGCTGCCGGTCACCATCAGCCTGGGCACCGCGCTGCTGCTATCGGGGGAAAACCAGGGCGACCTGCTGGAACGCGCCGACCAGGCCCTGTACCTTGCCAAGAAACAGGGCCGCAACAGAACGGTCCACGCCGAACCAGCCATCTGAGGAGTTCCCATGGCCGACGCCATCGCCGCCAGCCTGCACTACCTGTCGATCTTCGTGCTGTTCGCCCTGCTCACCTGCGAGCACGTGCTGTTCAAGGCCGAGCTGGATGTGGCCACGGCGCGCAAACTGCTGCGCATCGACATGATCTACGGCGCCAGCGCCGGCCTGGTCCTGCTCACCGGGCTGGCGCGGGTGATCTGGTTCGGCAAGGGCCTGGACTACTACCTGCACAACTGGGTGTTCCACGCCAAGGTCAGCCTGTTCATCCTGGTCGGCCTGCTGTCGATCCTGCCCACCCTGACCTTCTTCAACTGGCGCAACGACCTGCTGGCCGGCAAGGCGCCGACCATCACCCCGGCCCAGGCCAAACGCACCATCATGGTGATCCGCCTGGAGCTGCTGATCCTGGTCTGCCTGCCGTTCCTGGCCAGCCTGATGGCGCGCGGGGTCGGCTTCTTCAGCTGAGTAGCAGGTAGCCCGGATGCAATCCGGGGAGGTCGCTCCCGAATTGCATCCGGGCTACGAGCGCACATGAAAAAGCCCGGCGATTGCCGGGCTTTTTTTGTTGCTTGGACCAGGTGGAGAAGCTGCCGCGCACTACCGACAAGCCCCTCACCCCGGCCCTCCCCCGGAGGGAGAGGGAGCGCCTCAGGTCGCCAGATAGGAAGAGCGGGTCAGCCCCAGCCGCAGCGCATCGAGGTACTGCGCGCGCTCGTTGGCGGTGAGCTTGGCGCTGGCCACCTTGTCGCGGTAGTAGGTCATCAGCTCCTCGGGCGACAGGTGCACGTAGCGCAGCATGTCCTCGATGGTGTCATGGGTCTCGATACCGGTGTGGTACACGCTGCCGTCCGGGTGCTGGTAGATGTTCACCGAGTCGGTGTCACCGAACAGGTTGTGCATGTCGCCGAGGATCTCCTGGTACGCACCGACCAGGAACACGCCGAGCACGTAGTCCTCGCCCTCGCGCACTTCGTGCACCGGCAGACTGGTCTCGATCGACTGCTCGTCGACGTACTGCTTGATCTTGCCATCCGAGTCGCAGGTCAGGTCCTGCAGCACCGCGCGGCGCAGCGGCTCCTCCTCCAGGCGGGTGAGCGGCAGGATCGGCAGGATCTGGCCGATGGCCCAGGTGTCCGGCAGGCTCTGGAACACCGAGAAGTTGCAGATGTACTTGTCGGCCAGCTTGTCGTTGAGTTCGTCGAGCACGGCGCGGTGCGAGCGCTGACGCGCCTTCAGCTGGTTGTGCAGGCGGCGGCAGATGGCGAAGTAGCTCTGCTCGGCCAGGGCCTTCTGCGACAGGCTCAGCTTGCCGGCGGAGTACTGCGCGGCCACTTCCTCGATGTAGTGGGTGGCTCGCCAGTAGGTCTCGGCGACCATTTCCGGATCGCTGTCCTCGAGCAGTTCGATCAGCACCTGCAGCACTTCCGGCTGCTCGACGCTCGCATCGATCTGCGGCACCTCGTCGTTGTGGCGCTCCACGTCGGTCACCTGCACCACCAGCACGGCATGGTGCGCGGTCATGGCCCGGCCACTCTCGGAGAAGATGTGCGGATGCGGGATGTCCTGACGGTCGCAGAACTCCTTGAGCATGTCGACCACGGTGGCGGCGTAGTCCTCCATGTCGTAGTTGATCGAGCTGGCGTTGCGCGAGTGGGTGCCGTCGTAGTCCACGCCCAGGCCGCCGCCGACGTCGATGTGGTCCACCGGCAGGCCGAGGGCACGCAGTTCGCCGTAGTAGCGGATGGCCTCGCGGAAGCCCTTGCGGTAGTCGGCCAGGTTGGCGATCTGCGAGCCCATGTGGAAGTGCAGTAGACGGATGCCCTGGTCCAGCTTGGCCTGCTTGAGGCGCTCGACCACCGAGAGGATCTGCGCGGCGGACAGGCCGAACTTGGACTTCTCGCCACCGGTGTCGGCCCACTTCGAAGACGCCAGGGAGGACAGGCGCACGCGCAGGCCCACCTGCGGAGTGACCTTGATCTTGGCCGCCTCCTCGATGACGAACTGCACCTCGGATTCCTTCTCGATCACGATGAACACGTTGTGGCCGAGCTTCTGGCCCATCAGCGCCAGGCGGATGAACTCGCGGTCCTTGTAGCCGTTGCAGACGATGGTGCCGCCCTTCGGCGCCAGCGCCAGGACGGCCATCAGCTCGGGCTTGGAGCCGGCTTCCAGGCCGATGGAGACGTCCTGGGTGGCGATGATGTTCTCCACCACCGCTTCCTGCTGGTTGACCTTGATCGGGTACAGCGCGGTGTAGCGGCTGCCGTACTCGAGGCGCTCGATGGCGGCGTCGAAGGCGCTGGTCAGCTGGCGCACGCGCGACTGCAGGATGTCCGGGAAGCGCACCAGCAGCGGCAGCGACAGGCCGCTCTCACGCAGGCCGTCGAGCTGGGCGTAGAGATCGATCGGCGCGCTGTCCGGGCCGTTGGGACGCACTTCGACGCGGCCGGCATCGTTGATCGAGAAGAAGCCGGCGCCCCAGTGGCGAATACCGTAGACGCTGCGGCTGTCCGCAACTGTCCATTGGCTACCGTCGTCTTTGCGTGTGCGTCTTGCGGCCATCGAGGTCTCCTGTGAGGCAGATAAAGAGCTGCCGCCCGGCAGCAGATATAAGAGCATGGATGTGACGATTGCAGGAGAGTGGACTGCCCCTCCTGCCAGGAAGTTTAGGAAGTGGCGCGTCAGCCGCCGGACTTCTTGGCCTTGAATCCGCGCTTGGTCAGCTCTTCGAGCAGCAGCTCGACCATGTCGCCCTGGATTTCGATGACGCCGTCCTTCAGCCCACCGCCGCAACCGCAACGCTTCTTCAGCGCGCTGGCCAGCTCCTTGAGCTCGGCCTCGGCCAGCGGCACGCCGGTCACCGTGGTCACGGTCTTGCCGCCGCGGCCCTTGGTCTCGCGGCGCACGCGGGCGATGCCATCGCCTTCGGGGATGACGCTCTTCTTGCAGATGCAGGCATCCACCGGCTGGCCGCAATCGGGGCAATGCCGACCGCCATCGGTGGAATAGACGAGACCGCTCAGGGCGGAGAACGACGAAGCTTTCTTGACCACCGGCTTTTCCTCGTAGGGGTCAGGATAGCGACTGGCTGAACGGGGGTCAGCCGCGGGGCCCCACTCAGGCAGGGGCAGCGCAACCAGGCATGGCGCCTGGCTTTGAAGGTGGCGCAGTGTAAGGGCAAAAGCCCTGCGTGCTAAGTGCGAAATTGCGCCATTGATCGACGGATTGGCGACCTCGTGCGGCATAGCGCACGCCACGTACGGAAATACTGCACAAATCCGCGCCCGGCGCGGGTTGCAGCAAGGTTCGCTCGAGCCACAACCCGGCATTTGGCAAGCGACGCTTGAGAATCAGGTCAGGTACAACGTAGGGGGTACTCGCCGAAGGCAGTACACCATCGAAGGTGGGCTGCCGCTGCGCGGCGAGACCACCCTACGCTGCGTCATGGATTGGCCAGGTACAGCCGCAGCGCGCGCAGCGAATCCGGGCAGTAGGGCTTTTCCAGCGCATCGCTCAGGGCCTGGCTCGGCGCGATGAAGTGCGCCTCCAGCACCTCCTCCGGCTGCAGCACCAGCGGCGCGTCGGATACTGCGGAGAACACGGCGCCCCACAGGCGGTTGCCCGGCTCGGCGAAGTAGAAACGCCCGTGCTCGCGCAGCGTCACCTCGGCTATGCCCAGCTCCTCGGCCAGCTCGCGGGCGGCGGACTCGGCGTAGCTCTCGCCCTCGCCGACCATGCCGCCGGCCGCCACATCCCAGTAGCCGGGATAGATGGCCTTGCTCAGGGTGCGCCGGTGCACGCACAGCTCGCCACGGGAGTTGAACAGCAGGATGAAGGTGCCGCGGCCGATCAGGCCGCGCTCGCGCAGCTCGGCGCGGGGCAGGCCGCCGAGCAGTCGGTCCTGCTCGTCGACCCAGGCGACTCGTTCGGCGTCGGATGCGGCGCGATGGGCCGCCTCGCGTTCGGCACTGGTCATTAGCCCTGGCTCAGCAGGGTCCGCAGGTCGATGATCGCGGCGTTGGCACGGGAGATGTAGTTGGCCATCACCAGCGAGTGATTGGCCAGCACGCCGTAGCCGCTGCCGTTGAGGATCATCGGGCTCCACAGCGGCTCCTGGGCCGCCTCCAGCTCACGGATGATCTGGCGCACGCTGACGGTGGCGTTCTTCTTCGCCAGCACGTCAGCGAAGTCCACCTCAATGGCGCGCAGCATGTGCGACAGCGCCCAGGCCTGGCCACGGGCCTCGTAGAACACGTTGTCGATCTGCAGCCAGGGCGTCTTCACCTCTTCCTCGCGCACCGGCACGATCTGCCCCTCGGGGATCGGCTGGTTGGGCGCCAGATCGGTATTCAGGCGCACCCGGCCGACACTGGCCGAGAGGCGCTGGGACAGCGAGCCCAGGCGGGTCGCCACGTCGCCCAGCCAGTTGTTGAGGTTGTCGGCGCGGGCATAGAACTGCGCCTTGGGCTGGCTCGGATCGGCCAGGGCCGCCAGGTAGCGGTCCAGCGATTTGATGCCCTCGGTGTACTCGGCCTCGGAGGCCGGCAGCGCCCAGCTCTTGTTGTCGAAGTTGAAGCGCGGCTCGGCCTTGGCCAGGTTCGGGTCCTCGGTGGACTGCGACTGGGAGCGGGCGAAGTCCTTGCGCATGGCCCGCGACAGGTCGCGCACCTGCACCAGAACGCCGTATTCCCAGGCCGGCATGTTGTCCAGCCACAGCCCGGGCGGGGCGATGTCGTTGGACAGGTAGCCGCCGGGCTTGGTCAGCAGGGTCTCGGACACCTGCTTGAGGGTCTCCACCGTGGTGTAGCCGCTGACCAGCTTGCGCTGGGCCTGTTCGGCCGCCGCCTGGGCGTGCTGCTGCACCGGGAACAGCTCCGGCTCCTGGCTCCAGTACCAGCCCACCAGCATGGCGCCCAGCAGGTACAGGCCCAGCAGGGTGCCCAGGGTCTTGCCCAGCCAGCCACCGGCGGCATAGCTGCGCACGCCATCGGCCTTGTCATCGACGTTGCCACGCAGCTCGCCTGCGCGATTCTTCCAGTCCAGCATGATCTTGATCCTTGATTGCGTCTTCGCTTGATCCGACCCTGTCCGCGGCCGATCGTTGTTCTGCACTATAAGTGAAGCTCAGGGTCTGAGCAGTGACAGAATGGGCTCGATGCCGCTGATTCGGCCAAATGTTGGAAAATTGACGCCAAATGACCGATGGTTGTTCCCAGGGATATCACCAGTGGTAGCATCAAGCCATCATCCAGCCCACAAGGCTGAATCACGATCAGATGCGAGTCATGAACGAGCAAGAAGACCCCAGCCGCGACCGGCTCAAGCTGCACTTCGCCAAACGCGTGATCCACCAGGCGCGCCAGGTACTCGAGGTATGGCAGCGCTTGCAGCAGGAAGAATGGGGCGCCGCCGTGATGTCCGAACTGGCCGAGACCAATCTCGGCCTGCTGCGCTACGCCGAACGCTTCGAGCAGGACGTGCACGTGCAACTGGCCCGCGCCATCGCTCAGTGCCTGGAAGCGGTCGAAGCCAACCGCGGTCGCCTGACCAGCCAGCTGATCACCGAACTCAATCAACTGATGCAGCGCCTGTCGCGCACCGGCCTGCGCCATGGCGACCAGTACGAGCAGACCTTCCTGCCCCCGCTGCGCAAGCCGGTGTACCTGGCCCTGCAGGATCAGGACCGCGCCGAGCGCCTGGCCCAGCAACTGGAATTCTTCGGTCTCTACGCCCAGCCGCTGGTCAGTGCGGAAGCCTTCCGAGCGGCCATGGCCGAGCGTCACCCGGCCGCCATCCTGATGGAAGTGGACTTCGCCGGCCCCGGCCAGGGCATGGTCCTGGCCGGCGAGGCGCAGGAGGGCCTGGAGCACAAGCTGCCGCTGCTGTTCTTCAGCCATGAGGACGTCGATACCCCGACCCGCCTGGCGGCGGTACGCGCCGGCGGCCAGGAGTTCTTCACCGGCAGCCTGGACGCCTCGAGCCTGATCGAGCGCATCGAGATCCTCACCAACGTGGTCCACTACGACCCGTACAAGGTGCTGATCGTCGACGACTCGCGGGCCCAGGCCACCCATACCGAGCGCGTGCTGAACAGCGCCGGCATCGTCACCCGTACCCTGACCGAGCCGATCCAGGCCATGGCCGAGCTGGCCGAGTTCCAGCCGGACCTGATCATCCTCGACATGTACATGCCAGACTGCAGCGGCACCGAGCTGGCTAAGGTGATTCGCCACAACGACCGCTATGTCAGCGTGCCGATCATCTACTTGTCCGCCGAGGACGACCTGGACAAGCAGCTCGACGCCATGAGCGAGGGCGGCGACGACTTCCTGACCAAGCCGATCAAGCCGCGCCACCTGATCGCCACCGTGCGCAACCGTGCGGCGCGGGCGCGCAACCTTAAGGCACGGATGGTGCGCGACAGCCTCACTGGGCTGTACAACCACACCCACACCCTGCAGTTGCTGGAGGATGCGCGCTTCCGCGCCCGTCGCGACGGCCAGCCGCTGACCTTCGCCATGCTCGACATCGATCATTTCAAGAAGGTCAACGACACCTTCGGCCACCCCATGGGCGACCGGGTGATCAAGAGCCTGGCGCTGTTCCTCAAGCAACGCCTGCGCAAGACCGACCATATCGGCCGATACGGCGGCGAAGAGTTCGCCGTGGTGCTGACCGATACCGATGCCGTCACCGCGGCCAAGGTGCTGGATGAGATCCGCCGGCGCTTCGCCGAGATCCACTACCCGGCCCAGCCCCACGACCTGACCTGCACCTTCAGCTGCGGCATCGCCGAGATGACCGAGGGCATGGACAGCAACAGCCTGTCCAAGCAGGCCGACGAGGCGCTCTACGTGGCCAAACGCGGCGGCCGCAACCGGGTCGAGATCTACCTCGGCGAGCCGACGTGAACCACGTCACAGCGTCATAAAACCGCAACCAAACCGCAATAACCTGCGGACACCGCCTCAGTAGTTTCCGGTGTCCGAACATGCGTCTCAAGCAGCTCACCAACCTCTCCACCACCCTCCTGATCACCGCCTGCCTGGCCCTGGGCGGCACGCTCTGGTGGTCGGAGCGGGCGCTGGAGCAGCCCTACCTGCTGATGCAGCGCTACCTCAACCTGTCCCAGCAGTTCCAGCAGCAGATCGCCGCCAACGTGCAGGCCTACCTGGCCAGCGGGGATGCCGTGCGCCACAGCCAGGCGACCCAGGCCATCGCCGAGCTGGAGGCGCAGTTGAGCGGGCTGCCGAGCGAACTGGCCGATACCCTGCGCCCCAGCCTGGAAGAGTTGAGCCGTTTCACCTCCAGCGACCTGCTAGCCGCCGGCAAGCTGGCGGGTGACCCGCAGGGCCTGCTGCTGCAGGCGGAGCGGGAGATGGGCGGCGCCCTGGACCAGCTGGCCCGCTATGCCGCCGACAGCGGCAATCCGCAGGCTGCCAGCTATGCCCAGCCGCTGTTCGCGGCGGCGCAACACCTGGCAAGGCTGAGCCATGCCCGCGGCAAACTGGTGAGCAGTGGCCGCAGTGAGCTGGCCGGCGACGTGGAACGCGAACTGGGCGCCCTCACGCAGCAGGCCAGTGCGCTGGACGCCCTGCCGCTGCTCGGCGTGGCCGACAGCGCCGAGACCGGCAACAGCTTCGCCGACCTGCTCGGCCTGACCGGCGACGCCGACCAGCAGCAGACCCAGGACAAGGGCATCGCCCTCAAGCGCGACTTCGCCAGCCTGGTCAAACGCTACCCGGCCGAGCTGGCGCGCACCCGCGCACTGATCCAGCAGCGCAGCGAACTGGTCAGCGCCAGCGCCACGCGCATCGAGCAACTGCAGCAGGCCCTGGCCGGCCTCGAATCGCTGGTGAAGGCCGAGCACGGCCGCATCCAGGGCGAGGCGCGCCTGATCCAGGGCCTGGTGATCGGCCTGATCCTGCTGATCGCCCTGGGCCTGGACCAGATCCAGCGGCGCCTGGGCAATGTGCTCAGCCGCCTGGCGCCGGCCCTGTCGACCTGGGCCGCCGGCGACTTCGCCGCGAATATCCAGCTGCAGGCACGTACCCGCGAGATGCGCGACATCGAGGATTCGCTGAATCACCTGCGCCGCTACCTGGTGGAGCTGGTCGGCACCATCCACCAGCACGCCGGCGAAGTGGCCGGCAGCAGCCGCACCCTGGCCGAGCTGAGCCAGGGCCTGCACGGCGGCGCCGAGCGCCAGCTGGCCGACACCGCGCAGATCCGCGATGCCCTCGGCGAACTGGAAGGCACCATCGCCCGCGTCGCCGACGACGCCAGCCAGGCCGCCGAAGCCAGCCGCGCCGCCAGTCGCGCCGTCGAGCAGGGCCAGCGCGTGATCGAACAGAGCCTCAACGGCCTGCACGGGCTGGTCGGCGAGGTGCAGGGCAACGCCCAGTCCATCGAACAGCTGGCCGCCGAAACCGCCACTATCGGCTCGGTACTCACGGTGATCCGCAGCGTCGCCGAGCAGACCAACCTGCTAGCGCTGAATGCCGCTATCGAGGCGGCGCGGGCCGGCGAGATGGGCCGCGGCTTCGCCGTGGTGGCCGAGGAGGTGCGCTCGCTGGCCCAGCGCACCAGCGGCGCCACCGAGGAGATCCAGCAACTGATCGCGCGCCTGCAGCAGGCCGCCCAGCAGTCGGTGACCGCCATGCGCGCCCAGGTCGAGCACGCCGAGGCCACCGCCGGCCAGGCCGAGCAGGCCGACGGCGCGCTGGACGAGGTGGTGGCGGCGATCCGCACCATCGCCAGCATGGCCGAACGCATCGCCGAGTCCACCGCCCAGCAGGGCGGCGCCGCCAGCGAGATCCGAGACCGCAGCGAACGCATCCATCACCTGGGCGGCGACAACCTGACCCGCATCGGCGAGGGCCGTGCCCAGGGCGAACAGCTGCTGCAGCTGGGCGGGCGCCTGCACACGGCGGTACAGGCGTTCCGCGTGTAGGCCCCACGGCGCGGCCGTCCGTCATTGGCAATATCCGCTCACGCACTGCGCCGTTGCGTCGCCTAGGGTCGCTCGGCCGACTTGGGTATGATGCCGCCACGTCTCTCGTGCGAGCCCGCCATGCGCCGTCTGCTGCCCCTGTTCCTGCTGCTGTTCACCCTGCCCGCCCTGGCCGGCCTGTTCGACGATCCCGCCCCGCGCGGCATCATCGATGATGCGCCGCTGAACAACAGCGGCGACTTCCTGCCGGTGCGCGAGGCCTTCCGCCTGAGCCTGGTGGAGAGCACGGCCAAGTCGGTGAAGCTGCGCTTCGTCAACGCCGAGGGCTACTACCTCTACCGCCACCGCTTCCAGTTCCGCATCGAGCCCAGAGACCTGGCCAAGGGCGAGGCCGTTCTGCCGGCCGGCCAGCCCAAGCACGACGAATACTTCGGCGATGTCGAGGTGTACTACGGCATCACCGACGTAACCCTGCCGATCGACAACCCCATCGACCTGCCCTTCACCGTGCACGTCGGCTACCAGGGCTGCGCCGACAAGGGCCTGTGCTACCCGCCGGAGAACGAACGCATCGAGGTGGATGGCAAGGGCGCCGCACCAACCGCCAAACCCACAGAGACATCCGCGAACGCCCCGGCGCAAACCGGCTGGACCTGGAAGGAACTGGCGCTGTTCTTCCTCGGCGGCCTTGCCCTGACCTTCACCCCCTGCGTGCTGCCGATGCTGCCGATCCTCACCGGCGTGGTCCTGCGCGGCCAGCCGGGCGGTGCGCGCAGCCTGGTGCTGTCGCTGGCCTACGTGCTGCCGATGGCGATCAGCTTCGCCATCCTTGGCGCACTGATGGGCCTGTTCGGCGCCGAGCTCAACCTGCAGGCGCGCCTGCAGTCGCCTTGGGTGCTGGCGCCCTTCGCCATCTTCTTCGCCCTGTTCGGCGCCGCCAGCCTGGGGTTCCTCGAACTGCGCCTGCCGGCTGCCATCGACGCCCCGCTGCAGCGCCTGAGCCAACGCCTGAACGGCGGCACCGTGCTGAGCGCAGCGGCCCTCGGCGTGCTCTCCAGCCTGCTGGTCTCGCCCTGCGTATCGGCACCGCTGGCTGGCGCCCTGCTCTACATCAGCGCCAGCGGCGACGCCCTCGGCGGCGGCCTCAAGCTGCTCGCCCTGGGTTTGGGCATGGGCGCGCCACTGGTGCTGTTCGCCGTCGGCGGCGGCGCCCTGCTGCCGAAGTCCGGACCGTGGATGGTCAGCGTGCGCAATGCCTTCGGCGCCCTGCTGATGGCGGTCGCCGTATGGCTGCTGGAGCGCGTGGTGCCCGGCCCGATCGCCCTGGCGCTGTGGGGTTTGCTGGCCGCCGGCATCGCCCTGTGGCTCGGCGTACTGGAACTGACGCCCAAGACTCACCACCAGAAACTCGCCCAACTGCTCGGCCTGCCACTGCTGGTCTATGCGGTAGTCGCCTGGATCGGCGCCCTGCAGGGTGCGAGCGATCCCCTGCGCCCACTGGGCCGCGCCGAGGCCGCCGTCGCCAGCGCGCCAACCAGCGCTGCCCACAGCGAATGGCAGACCATCACCACCCCGGCCGAGCTGGATGCCGCCCTGGCCGCGGCGAAGAGCGCCGGCCAGCCGCTGCTGCTGGACTGGTACGCCGACTGGTGCATCAGCTGCAAGGTGATCGAGCGCGAGGTGCTGACAGCACCGGCGGTGACCGCGCAACTGGGCGGTTACCGATTGATCCGCTTCGACATCACCGAGAGCCGTGAGGACCAGCGCGCCCTGCTCGACCGCTACCAGCTGTTCGGCCCGCCGGCGATCCTGTTCTTCGGGCAAAAGGGTGACGAATGGTCGGATCTGCGTGTCGTAGGTGAAATCAGCGCCGCCGACTTCGCCGATCGCCTGACCCGCGCCGCCGCCCGCCAGAACTGACGACGTCATATTTCTGCCGTAAATTTCGTCCATCTTGCCGACTACTCCCGGCAACTGGACAGCCCGCAGCGCTTTCGGCATAGTCCCGGCCAATCCACGGTCAGAACAACAAGGAAGCGCCCATGGCCACTCTCCTGGTGCTGCACGGCCCCAATCTCAATCTGCTGGGCACCCGCGAGCCTGGCGTCTACGGCGCTACTACCCTCGCGCAGATCAACCAGGACCTGGAGCAGCGCGCCCGCGCCGCCGGCCATCACCTGATGTACCTGCAGAGCAACGCCGAGTACGAATTGATCGACCGCGTACATGCGGCGAAAGGTGAAGGAGTCGACTTCATCCTCATCAATCCGGCGGCTTTCACGCATACCAGCGTCGCATTACGTGACGCGCTGCTGGCGGTGAGCATCCCATTCATCGAAGTGCACCTGTCCAACGTGCACAAGCGCGAACCCTTCCGCCATCACTCCTACTTTTCCGACGTAGCGGTGGGAGTGATCTGCGGCCTTGGCGCCAGCGGTTACCGACTGGCCCTGGAGGCTGCCCTGGAACAATTAGAACGCCCCTGACCTCACCCTTGGGAGTTGCAAAACTATGGATATCCGTAAAGTCAAAAAACTGATCGAGCTGCTGGAAGAGTCCGGTATCGACGAGCTGGAGATCCGCGAGGGCGAAGAGTCCGTGCGCATCAGCCGTCACAGCAAGCAGCCGGCCTACGCCCCGCAGCCGGTATACGCCGCCGCCCCGGCTCCGACCGCCGCTCCGGTAGCCGCTGCCGTTCCGGCCGCCGCTGACGCCGCCCCGGCCACCGCCAAACTGAACGGCCACGTGGTGCGTTCGCCCATGGTCGGCACCTTCTACCGCGCCGCCTCGCCGACCTCGGCCAACTTCGCCGAAGTGGGCCAGAGCGTGAAGAAGGGCGACATCCTGTGCATCGTCGAAGCGATGAAGATGATGAACCACATCGAGGCCGAAGCCAGCGGCGTGATCGAGTCCATCCTGGTGGATAACGGCCAGCCGGTGGAATACGACCAGCCCCTGTTCACCATCGTTTGATGCGCGGGGAGCCTGCGATGCAGCTGGAAAAAGTCCTGATCGCCAACCGTGGCGAAATCGCCCTGCGCATCCTGCGCGCCTGCAAGGAGCTGGGCATCAAGACGGTGGCCGTCTACTCCACCGCCGACCGTGAGCTGATGCACCTGGGCCTGGCCGACGAGACCGTGTGCATCGGCCCGGCGCCCGGCGCCAAGTCCTACCTGAACATCCCGGCGATCATCGCCGCCGCCGAAGTCACCGGCGCCACCGCGATCCACCCCGGCTACGGCTTCCTCGCCGAGAACGCCGACTTCGCCGAGCAGGTGGAGAAATCCGGCTTCGCCTTCATCGGCCCGACCGGTGACGTGATCCGCCTGATGGGCGACAAGGTCTCGGCCAAGAACGCCATGATCAAGTCCGGTGTGCCCGTGGTGCCCGGCTCCGAAGGCCCGCTGCCGGAAGACGAAGAGACCGCGCTGAAGATCGCCCGCGAGGTCGGTTACCCGGTGATCATCAAGGCCGCCGGCGGCGGCGGTGGCCGCGGCATGCGCGTGGTGCACAAGGAAGAAGACCTGATCAAGTCGGCCAAGCTGACCCGCACCGAGGCCGGCGCCGCGTTCGGCAACCCGATGGTCTATCTGGAGAAGTTCCTCGGCAATCCGCGTCACGTGGAAGTCCAGGTGCTGTCCGACGGCCAGGGCAACGCCATCCACCTGGGTGACCGCGACTGCTCGCTGCAGCGCCGCCACCAGAAGGTCCTCGAAGAAGCGCCAGCCCCGGGGATCGACGAGAAGGCTCGCGCCGAAGTACTGCAACGCTGCGTCGATGCCTGCGTCGAAATCGGCTACCGCGGTGCCGGCACCTTCGAGTTCCTCTACGAAGACGGTCGCTTCTACTTCATCGAGATGAACACCCGTGTGCAGGTCGAGCATCCGGTCACCGAGATGGTCACCGGCATCGACATCGTCAAGGAGATGCTCAGCATCGCCGCCGGCAACAAGCTGTCGATCAAGCAGAGCGACGTGGTCATCCGCGGTCACGCCCTGGAGTGCCGGATCAACGCCGAGGACCCGGACAACTTCATGCCCTGCCCCGGCAAGGTCAAGCACTACCACGCCCCGGGCGGCAACGGAGTGCGGGTCGACTCGCACCTGTACAGCGGCTACTCGGTACCGCCGAACTACGACTCGCTGATCGGCAAGCTGATCACCTACGGCAAGGACCGCAGCGAAGCCATGGCGCGCATGCGCAATGCCCTGGACGAGCTGGTGGTGGACGGCATCAAGACCAACATCCCGCTGCACCGCGACCTGACCCGCGACAAGGGCTTCGCCAAGGGTGGCGTGAACATCCACTACCTGGAGAAGAAGCTGGGCATGGACAAGCACTGAGTCCATTCTCGCTTCACCACACGGGCTGCCTGCGGGCGGCCCGTGTGCTTTCCGGTCGGCGCCCGCGGTGGCGGCGACCGTGCCCCTCAAGTAAGCTGCGCGCCCACGCAACACCGCACACGAGGTTCGCCATGCCCTGGTTACAAGTCCGTCTCGCCATCACCCCGGAACAGGCGGAGACCTACGAGGACGCCCTGCTCGGCGTCGGCGCCGTGTCGGTAACCTTCATGGATGCCGAGGACCAGCCGATCTTCGAGCCGGACCTGGGCACCACCCCGCTGTGGTCCAACACCCATCTGCTGGCCCTGTTCGAGGCCGACACCGACCCGGCCAACCTGGTCGCGCACCTGCAGCTGCTCACCGGCGGCGAGCTGCCAGCCCACGAGATCGAGCACATCGCCGACCAGGACTGGGAACGCAGCTGGATGGACAACTTCCAGCCCATGCGCTTCGGCCGCCGCCTGTGGATCGTGCCGAGCTGGCATGCCGCGCCGGAGCCGGAGGCGGTCAACCTGCTGCTCGATCCGGGCCTGGCCTTCGGCACCGGCACCCACCCGACCACCGCACTGTGCCTGGAATGGCTGGACGGCCAGGACCTGGCGGGCTGCAACGTGATCGACTTCGGCTGCGGCTCGGGCATCCTGGCCATCGCCGCCCTGCTGCTCGGCGCGCCACAGGCCATCGGCACCGATATCGACCCGCAGGCACTGGAGGCCTCGCGCGACAACGCCGGACGCAACGGCATCGACCCGGCGCGCTTCCCGGTCTACCTGCCCGCCGACATGCCGCAACAGCCGGCCGAGGTGGTGGTCGCCAACATCCTGGCCGGCCCGCTGGTCTCGCTGGCGCCGCAGATCACCGCTCTGGTCAAGGCCGGCGGCCGCCTGGCGCTGTCCGGCATCCTCGCCGAACAGGCCGAGGAAGTGCGCGCCGCCTACGAGGGCGCCTTCGAGCTCGACCCGACCGCGATCAAGGACGGCTGGGTACGCATCAGCGGGGTGAAGCGCTAGCAGCGCTTGTATTCCCAGGCCCCTGCTTGGGTAAACTAGCGCCCTGTTTCGCACGGACCGCCGCATGACCGACAGTTTCGTCACTCAATGCCCCCACTGCCGTACCAGCTTCCGCATCAGCCGTGCGCAGCTGGGCGCAGCCCATGGCGCCGTGCGCTGCGGGGCCTGCATGCGCGTGTTCAATGCCGCCCAGCAACTGCTGGTCGACCAGAATCGAGTCAGCAAGCCGACTACGCCGGCGCCCGCTGCGACGACGCCACCGCCCGCACCCGTCAGGCCGGCAGCCGCCGCAGAACAACCCAGTGCCATGCAGCAGCCGCGCCCAGCGCCGGTTGCCGCACCAATCACTCCCAGCCAGCCTGCCGCCGTACCGCCGGCACCCGCACCAGCGCCGGCCAAACCGAGCCCGGCACCCGCGGCGGAAAAGAAATCCGTCGACACCCTGTGGATCCACGACGATTTGGACCTGGACAGCCTCGACCTGGACGAGGAACTGGCCAAGCTGGAAGAGCAGGAGATGCAGCTGTCCCGCGAGTTCCTGGCGATGGGCAACGCCGCGCAGAACAACGAGCACCTGCTGCACGGCGAGGAAGAAGACAACCGCCACGACGAGAGCTGGGCCGAATCGCTGATCAAGGACGAGCCGCCGCGCAAGCCGGAAGCCATGCAGATGGCGCGCCCACGCGTGGAGCCGCTGCCCGAACCGCAATACCAGCCGGAGCCCAGACCAGAGACGCGCCCGGAGCCGATCCCAACTCCGCCCCCCGCACCAGCCGCCAGGGTCGAAGCGCCCCGCAAGGCGAAGCCGCTCGAGGAACTGGAGAGCGACCGTGACGAGCCGTCCCTGGGCGATCTCAGCGCCGATGAGGACGCCGAGGAAATCGGCGACGGCGACTACGGCATCGCCGCCGAGCAGCCTGCCAAGCCCGCGCGCAGCGAGCCGGCACTGCGCGACAACGGCCTGCTGGACCTGAATGACGACCCGCTGCACCTCGACTGGCAACAGCCGAAGAAGCCCTGGGGCCGCTGGATCGGCTGGGGCCTGCTGAACCTGATCGCCGCCGGCGCCCTGGTCACCCAGTACGTGATCTACCACTTCGAGGAACTGGCCCGCCAGGACCAGTACCGCCCCTGGTTCGAGACCATCTGTCCGGAAATCGGCTGCTCCCTGCCGTCCAAGGTCGATATCTCCCAGGTGCGCAGCACCAACCTGGTGGTGCGCAGCCACCCGCAGTACATGGATGCGCTGATGGTCGACGCCATCCTCTACAACCGCGCCCAGTTCGCTCAGCCGTTCCCACTGCTGGAGTTGCGCTTCGCCGACCTCAACGGCCAACTGATCGCCAGCAGCCGCTTCCGCCCCAGCGAGTACCTCAGCGGCGAGCTGGCCGGCCAGGACGAGATGCCGCCGCAGACGCCGATCCACATCTCCCTGGAGATCAAGGACCCGGGCGCCAAGGCGGTCAACTACAGCCTCAGCTTCCACTCCCCGGAATAGGCCGAAAACGCCGGATTTCCGGCGTTTGCGCCACTTCACCTAGCCAACGGCGATAACCCGATGGCTGCTCATAATTTGTTCAAAACAGCCTTTATCCGGTCACCGAGAGCGGGTATCATGCCCTCCCTTTTTCGCACTCCCCCGATCGCCGTTCCGCACTTTGGCAGGCTACGCCATTGCCCGAAACGACCCTCGAGACAACAGGGATGACCATGTCGGTGGTACGCATCGGCCCTTACACACTGCCCAATCAGCTGATCCTCGCCCCCATGGCGGGCGTCACCGATCAGCCGTTCCGGCAGCTGTGCCGGCGCCTCGGCGCCGGGCTGGTGGTCTCGGAGATGGTCACCAGCGACGTGCGCCTGTGGAACAGCCGCAAGTCCAGCCTGCGCATGATCCACACCGGTGATCCCGAGCCGCGCTCGGTGCAGATCGCCGGTGGCGATCCCGAGATGCTGGCCGAGGCCGCTCGTCGCAATGTGGAGATGGGCGCGCAGATCATCGACATCAACATGGGCTGCCCGGCCAAGAAGGTCTGCAACAAGGCCGCCGGTTCTGCACTGATGAAAGATGAAGAATTGGTGACGGCGATCCTCAACGCCGTGGTCAGCGCCGTCCACGTGCCGGTGACCCTGAAGATCCGCACCGGCTGGGATCGCGCCAACAAGAACGGCATCACCGTGGCCAAGATCGCCGAACAGGCCGGCATCGCCGCCCTCGCCGTGCACGGCCGCACCCGCGCCGACCTGTACACCGGCGAGGCCGAATACGACACCATCGCCGCCATCAAGCAGGCGATCTCGATTCCGGTGTTCGCCAATGGCGACATCGATTCGCCGCACAAGGCCAAGGCAGTGCTCGACGCCACTGGCGCCGACGCCCTGCTGATCGGTCGTGCGGCGCAGGGGCGACCGTGGATCTTCCGCGAGATCGCCCACTACCTGGCGACCGGCAAGGAGCTGCCGGCGCCAACGCTGTACGAAGTAGAACGAATCCTGCTGGAGCACCTGGCCGCGCTGCATGCCTTCTATGGCGACCTGATGGGCGTACGCATCGCCCGCAAGCATGTCGGCTGGTACCTGGCAACGCTACCCGGCGCCCGCGAGTTCCGCGCCGAGTTCAATCGTCTGGAAAGTACGGACGCGCAGTACACCGCCGCTCGGCAGTTCTTCGCCGAGCAGAACAATAAAGGAGAAGGGGTGGCCGCATGACGAGGATGACCGAGCCTTTTTTTGAGCAATCAGTTTTTGATGGGGCAGTACCCGTGAGCGACAACGCCAACCTGAAGCAGCACCTGAACACTCCGTTCGAGCAGGGCCAGACCCTGCGCGACAGCGTGGAGAAGGCTCTGCACAACTACTTCGCCCATCTCGAAGGGGCCGACGTCACCGACGTCTACAACCTGGTCCTGACCGAGGTCGAAGCGCCGCTGCTGGAAACCGTGATGAACTACGTCAAGGGCAACCAGACCAAGGCCTCCGAGCTGCTCGGCCTGAACCGCGGCACCCTGCGCAAGAAGCTCAAGCAATACGATCTGCTGTAAGCCTCGAATACATGGAAAAGGGCGGCCCCCAATACAAAAAAAGGGGTCGCCTTTTTTACTGAATCTCCAGCTCCGATGGACTTTGCAATGACCGACCAGACCACCCGCCTCCCCGTTCGCCGCGCCCTGATCAGCGTCTCCGACAAGACCGGCATCCTCGAGTTCGCCCGCGAGCTCGTCAGCCTGGGCGTGGAAATCCTCTCCACCGGCGGCACCTACAAGCTGCTCAAGGACAACGGCGTCGCGGCCGTGGAAGTGGCCGACTACACCGGCTTCCCGGAAATGATGGACGGTCGCGTCAAGACCCTGCACCCGAAGATCCACGGCGGCATCCTCGGCCGTCGCGCCCTCGACGGCGACGTGATGGAGCAGCACGGCATCAAGCCGATCGACCTGGTCGCGGTCAACCTCTACCCCTTCGCCGCCACCGTGGCCAAGCCGGGCTGTGACCTGGCCGACGCCATCGAGAACATCGATATCGGCGGCCCGACCATGGTCCGCTCCGCCGCGAAGAACCACAAAGACGTGGCCATCGTGGTCAACGCCAGCGACTACGCCGGCATCGTCGAGTCGCTGAAGGCCGGTGGCCTGACCTACGCCCAGCGCTTCGACCTGGCGCTGAAGGCCTTCGAGCACACCGCCGCCTACGACGGCATGATCGCCAACTACCTGGGCACCATCGACCAGAGCCGCGACACCCTGTCGACCGAAGCGCGCGGCTCCTTCCCGCGTACCTTCAACAGCCAGTTCATCAAGGCCCAGGAAATGCGCTACGGCGAGAACCCGCACCAGAGCGCGGCGTTCTACGTGGAAGCGCAGAAGGGCGAGGCCAGCGTCGCCACCGCCATCCAGCTGCAGGGCAAGGAACTGTCGTTCAACAACGTGGCCGACACTGACGCCGCGCTGGAATGCGTGAAGAGCTTCGTCAAGCCGGCCTGCGTCATCGTCAAACACGCCAACCCGTGCGGCGTGGCCGTGGCCACCGACGCCGAAGGCGGCATCCGCAAGGCCTATGACCTGGCCTACGCCACCGACACCGAGTCGGCCTTCGGCGGCATCATCGCCTTCAACCGCGAGCTGGACGGCGAGACCGCCAAGGCCATCGTCGAGCGCCAGTTCGTCGAAGTGATCATCGCCCCGAAAATCTCCCAGGCCGCCCGCGACGTGGTCGCCGCCAAGGCCAACGTGCGGCTACTCGAGTGCGGCGAGTGGCCGGCCGAACGCAGCGCCGGTTGGGACTTCAAGCGCGTCAACGGTGGCCTGCTGGTACAGAGCCGCGACATCGGCATGATCAAGGCCGAAGACCTGAAGATCGTCACCAAGCGCGCGCCGAGCGAGCAGGAAATCCATGACCTGATCTTCGCCTGGAAAGTGGCCAAGTTCGTCAAATCCAACGCCATCGTCTACGCCAAGGGCCGCCAGACCATCGGTGTCGGCGCCGGCCAGATGAGCCGCGTCAACTCCGCGCGCATCGCCGCGATCAAGGCCGAGCACGCCGGCCTGCAGGTCGCCGGCTCGGTGATGGCCTCCGACGCCTTCTTCCCGTTCCGCGACGGCCTGGACAATGCGGCCAAGGTCGGCATCACCGCGGTGATCCAGCCGGGTGGCTCGATGCGCGATGCGGAAGTCATCGCCGCGGCCGACGAAGCCGGCATCGCCATGGTGTTCACCGGTATGCGCCACTTCCGCCACTAAGTGGCGCGGCCGCGCTGAAGCAGGCGTCTGCGTTGTTGCGGATGACTTCGCTAATGCTCATTGCCAGCCGGCAACTGCGCTTATCGAAGCCATCCGCGCCTAGCATCCACCAGCTCCATCGCGGCCCGAAAGATTTGCGTCGTAGCCCGGATGAAATCCGGGGACACCCCACTCAAAAGCCCCGGATTGCATCCGGGCTACGGTCAGGAGATACCCCATGAACGTATTGATCATCGGCAGCGGCGGCCGCGAGCACGCCCTGGCCTGGAAAGTGGCGCAGGACAAGCGCGTCGAGAAAGTCTTCGTCGCCCCGGGCAACGCCGGCACCGCCACCGAAGCCAAGTGCGAGAACGTGAGCATCGACGTGCTGGCCATCGAGCAGCTGGCGGACTTCGCCGAGAAGAACGTGCAGCTGACCATCGTCGGCCCGGAAGCGCCGCTGGTGAAGGGCGTGGTCGACCTGTTCCGCTCGCGCAAGCTGGACATCTTCGGCCCCACCGCCGCCGCCGCCCAGCTGGAAGGTTCCAAGGCCTTCACCAAGGACTTCCTGGCCCGCCACAACATCCCCACCGCCGACTACCAGAACTTCACCGAAGTCGAGCCGGCGCTGGCCTACCTGCGTGCGAAAGGTGCGCCGATCGTGGTCAAGGCCGACGGCCTGGCTGCCGGTAAAGGCGTGATCGTCGCCATGACCCTGGAAGAGGCCGAAGAGGCCGTGCGCGACATGCTGTCGGGCAACGCCTTCGGCGACGCCGGTGCGCGCGTGGTGATCGAGGAGTTCCTCGACGGCGAAGAAGCTTCCTTCATCGTCATGGTCGACGGCAAGAACGTGCTGCCGATGGCCACCAGCCAGGACCACAAACGTGTCGGCGACGGCGACACCGGCCCGAACACCGGCGGCATGGGCGCCTACTCGCCGGCCCCGGTGGTCACCGCCAACGTGCACCAGCGCGTGATGGACGAAGTGATCTACCCGACCGTGCGCGGCATGGCTGCCGAAGGCAACGTCTACACCGGCTTCCTCTACGCAGGCCTGATGATCGACAAGGCCGGCAAGCCCAAGGTCATCGAGTTCAACTGCCGCTTCGGCGACCCGGAAACCCAGCCGATCATGGTGCGCCTGGAAAGCTCCCTGGTGCTGCTGGTCGAGGCCGCCCTGGCCAAGGCGCTGGACAAGGTCGAAGCGACCTGGGACCCGCGTCCGACCGTGGGTGTGGTGATCGCCGCCGGCGGTTACCCGGCCGACTACGCCAAGGGCGACGTGATCGAAGGCCTGGACGCCGCCGCCAAGATCGACGGCAAGGTGTTCCACGCCGGTACCGCGCTGAATGCAGCTGGCCAAGTGGTCACCGCCGGCGGCCGCGTGCTGTGCGCCACCGCCATCGGCAAGAGCGTGTCCGACGCCCAGCAGCAGGCCTATCGCCTGGCCGAGCAGATCCGCTGGAACGGCAGCTTCTACCGCAAGGACATCGGCTACCGCGCCATCGCCCGCGAGCAAGGCGAGAGCTGAGTTTCAGCCGATAGAAAAAAGGCCCCGCAGTGCGGGGCCTTTTCATTTGCGGAGGGCGATCAGTGCCAGTTGCGCAGATCGCGATCCTTGGTCTCCGGCATCAGGAACAGGCCGATGATGAAGGTCATCACTGCCACCACGATCGGGTACCACAGCCCGTAGTAGATATCGCCGGTGGCGGCGACCATCGCGAAGGCGGTGGTCGGCAGGAAGCCGCCGAACCAGCCGTTGCCGATGTGGTACGGCAACGACATCGCGGTATAGCGGATGCGGGTCGGGAACAACTCCACCAGCAGCGCCGCGATGGGCCCGTAAACCATGGTCACGAACAGCACCAGCACGGTCAGCAGCAGCACCAGCATCGGCGTGTTGATCTGCGCCGGGTCGGCCTTGGCCGGGTAGCCGGCACCGCGGATCACCTCGGTCATCCTGGCGTTGAAGGCGTCGGACTCGGCCTTGAACAGCTCGGCCGGCATGCCGACGCCGGAGAACGAGGCGATGGTCTGCTCGCCGATACGGATGCTCGCCGGGGTGCCGGCCGGCGCCTCCTCGTTGGCGTAGTTCACCGAGTTGCGGGCGAGGAAGCCCTTGGCGATGTCGCAGGAGGTGACGAACTTCGCGGTGCCCACCGGGTTGAACTGGAACGAGCACTCGTTGGGGTCGGCCACCACCGTCACCGGCGCCGAGACCTGGGCCTGCTCCAGCGCCGGGTTGGCGTAGTGGGTGATCAGGCCGAACAGCGGGAAGTAGGTCAGCGCCGCGATCAGGCAACCGCCGAGGATGATCGGCTTGCGCCCGATCTTGTCCGACAGCCAGCCGAACACGATGAAGAACGGCGTGCCGATCAACAATGACAGCGCGATCAGGATATTGGCCGTGGCGGCCTCCACCTTGAGCGTCTGGGTCAGGAAGAACAGCGCGTAGAACTGCCCGGTGTACCAGACCACCGCCTGGCCGGCGGTGCCGCCGAACAGGGCGACCAGCGCCACCTTGGCGTTCTCCCAGCGACCGAAGGCCTCGGTCAGCGGCGCCTTGGAGGTTTTGCCCTCCTCCTTCATCTTCTTGAAGGCCGGGCTCTCGCTGAGGGTCAGGCGAATCCACACCGAGATGGCCAGCAACAGGATCGACAGCAGGAACGGGATGCGCCAGCCCCAGGCGGCGAACGCTTCTTCGCCCAGCCAGGTGCGGGTACCGAGGATCACCAGCAGCGAGAGGAACAGGCCCAGCGTGGCGGTGGTCTGGATCCACGAGGTGTAGAAGCCGCGCCGGCCGTGCGGCGCATGCTCGGCCACGTAGGTCGCCGCACCACCGTATTCACCGCCGAGGGCCAGGCCCTGGAACAGCCGCAGGACGATGAGGATGATCGGCGCCGCGATGCCCCAACTGGCATACGAGGGCAGGATGCCGACGATAAAGGTCGACAGGCCCATGATCATGATGGTGATGAGGAAGGTGTACTTACGTCCGACCAGGTCGCCCAGGCGACCGAAGAAGATCGCGCCGAACGGTCGTACCGCGAAGCCGGCGGCGAAGGCCATGAGGGCGAAGATGAAGGCCGCGGTCGGGTTGACCCCGGAGAAGAACTGCGCCGCGATGATCGCCGAGAGAGAACCGTACAGGTAGAAGTCGTACCACTCGAAGACCGTGCCGAGGGATGAGGCGAAAATGACTTTCCGCTCCTCGGCGGTCATGGGTCCGGCCTGTGCCTGGCCGGCATCTGCCGTTGCTACGCTCATGGGGTGCCTCCCGACGCCAGTCGGCAGAGAGCGAGGATCGCCCTTTACCCGGACGTCTTTTCTTGTGATTGTTGTTCTGACTTGGAAGGCTAGTCGGGCGTTGCGCGAGCGGCATTAGACCTTAGTCTAATGCCCGGCAAATTTGTGGTAGAAGCACGCCCGTCCTGAGTGGCCTGGGCAAAACCGTCTCGATGGCCGATTCGGGACGGGTTACAGGGTAAAGATGCGGTAAAGCTCCCACTAAGGCCGCCGCCACGACTGCCTTTTGTGTATTACCCATAGCTATAATCCGGAAATCTATCGAAGAAGGGACTCCGCCGTGCGCCGGCTCTGGATCGCCACAGGACTCATCGTCAGCCTGCTCCTGGGTCTGCCGGCTCTGGCCACGGCTGCGCCGACGGCCGAGGAGAGCTGGTCGATCCTGCTCGACAAGTCGGCCCAGCTGACCTTCGACGAGGTCCAAGCCCAGAGCTCTCGCTTCCAACCGCTCGACCGTCTCGCCTTCACCCTCCCCGCTTCGCCCCAGGCCATCTGGCTGAAAGTCGATACCGCCGCCCTCTCCGCCCCGCACTGGCTGTGGCTGTTCGCCCCACGCGTGCAGCACCTGGACTTCTACCTGGTCAGGGACGGCGTGCTGGAGCAGCAGCTGCGCACCGGCGAGGCCCTGACCCTGAGCTCGCGACCGCTGCCGTCGCGGGCCTACCTGTTCAGCCTGCCCAACGACAACCTGCCGCGGGTCGCCTACCTGCGCATGACCTCCAACCACGCGCTGATGATGTGGTTCAAGGTGATCGACGAGACCCAGCTGGTCGCCCAGGAGAAGCCGGCCTACCTGTTCGGCGCCCTGCTCGGCGGCCTGCTGTTGCTGGCGCTGTTCAACCTGCTGCGCATGGCCTACTCGCCGACCGCCAGCAACCTGTGGCTGGCCGGCATGCATGTCGCCCTGGCCCTGTGCGCCACCGCCAACATCGGCCTGCTGGCGGTGCTGCTGCCGGAGCAGAGCTACAACCAGTCGCTGATCGCCGACCTGGCGGCGCTCAGCGCCGCCCTGTGCATCCTCGGCTACACCCGCTTCTTCTTCAGCGGCAGCCCGGCCGAGCGCAGCCCACTGCGCCACGTGCTGCACCTGGAATTCGCCGTGCTCGCCGCGGCCGCGGCCATGATCGGCTTCACCGGCCTGTTCTGGCACAGCTGGCTGGTCTACGGCCTGGTGGTGCTGGTCGCGCTGACCGTGCCGGCCGTGGCCTTCGTCCACTGGCGCGGCGGCTACCGCCCGGCACGCCTGATCTTCGCCGGCTTGCTGATCTTCGATATCGGCTTCGCCACCCTCGGCCCGGTACTGTTCGGCTTCGACCAGCTCAACCCCGGCTGGCTGGTACTCTGCCTGTTCAGCGTGGCCATGATCGCCGGCCTGGTGCTGAGCATCGCGCTGTCCGAGCGTCAGCGGCAGATCCAGAGCGACACCCTGTTCCGCCGCACCAGCGAGGCCGCCACCAGCGCCGAGCTGAAGGCCAAGGCCGAGTTCCTGGCCAAGATGAGCCACGAGATCCGCACGCCCATGAACGGCGTGCTGGGCATGACCGAGCTGCTGCTCGGCACACCGTTGTCGGCCAAGCAGCGCGACTACGTGCAGACCATTCACAGCTCCGGCAACGAGCTGCTGACTCTGATCAACGAGATTCTCGACATCTCCAAGCTGGAGTCCGGGCAGATCGAGCTGGACGACGTGCAGTTCGACCTCAACGCGCTGATCGACGACTGCCTGGACATCTTCCGCGCCAAGGCCGAGCAGCAGAAGGTCGAGCTGATCAGCTTCACCCAGCCGCAGGTGCCGCGGGTGATCAGCGGCGATCCGACGCGCCTGCGGCAGATCCTCATGAGCCTGCTGGACAACGCCTTCCGCCAGACCGACGAGGGCGAGATCCTGCTGGTGGTGGCACTGGATACCGAGGGCAAGGCCCCGCGCCTACGCATCGCCGTGCAGGACAGCGGCCGCCCGCTGGAGCCGAGCGAGCGCGACGCGCTGCTCAACACCCAGCTGCACAGCAGTGACTTCCTTAGCGCCAGCAAGCTCGGCGGCCGCCTCGGCCTGATCATCGCGCGCCAGCTGGTGCGCCTGATGGAAGGCGAGTTCGGCGTGCAGAGCGGCGGCAGCGCCGGCAGCACCCTGTGGCTGACCCTGCCGCTCGACCCGCAACGCCTGGAGCAGCCCACCGCCGACCTCGACGGCCCGCTGCAGGGTGCCCGTCTGCTGGTGGTGGACGACAACGAGACCTGCCGCAAGGTGCTGCAGCAGCAGTGCGCGGCCTGGGGCCTGCAGGTCAGCGCCGTGGCGTCCGGCAAGGAAGCCCTGGCCCTGCTGCGCACCAAGGCGCACCTGCGCGAGTTCTTCGATGCGGTGCTGCTGGACCAGGAAATGCCCGGCATGACCGGCATGCAGCTGGCGGCCAAGATCAAGGAAGACCCCAACCTCAACCACGACATCCTGCTGATCATGCTCACCGGCATCAGCAATGCGCCGAGCAAGATCATCGCGCGCAACGCCGGGATCAAGCGCATTCTGGCCAAGCCGGTGGCAGGCTACACGCTGAAGACCACCCTGGCCGACGAGCTGGCCCAGCGCCAGGCCGGCGCGCCGCAACAGCTGCAGGTCGACAGCGGCCCGCTGCAGGTGCCGGAAGACTTCCGCATCCTGGTGGCCGAGGACAACAGCATTTCCACCAAGGTCATCCGCGGCATGCTCAACAAGCTCAACCTGCGCCCGGACACCGCCAGCAACGGCGAGGAGGCCCTGCGCGCCATGCAGGAGCAGCAGTACGACCTGGTGCTGATGGACTGCGAGATGCCGGTGCTCGACGGCTTCTCCGCCACCGAGCAGCTGCGCGCCTGGGAACAGCGCGAACAGCGTGGGCGCACCCCGGTGGTGGCGCTGACCGCGCATATCCTCGCCGAGCACAAGGAGCGCGCGCGCCAGGTCGGCATGGACGGTCACATGTCCAAGCCGGTGGAGATGTCGCAACTGCGCGACCTGATCGCCCACTGGGTGGGTGAACGCGAGCGCCGCCAGCGCGACGCCCTGCCCTCCTGAGACGCTGGCGGTGGTCGACCATCGCCTTCTATGCTGTGCCCGTCCGCCCCTGAAGAGCCCTGTCCATGCTGTCGCTGCTGTTCACCGTCTATCTGAAGATGCTGGTCCTCTACAGCCCGTTCTTCGTGCTGTCCTGCTTCATCAGCCTGACCCCGGGCTATAGCGCCAAGGAGCGCAAGAGGCTGGCCTGGAAGGTGGCACTCGGCACCCTGGTGTCCAGCGTACTGCTCTACCTGTTCGGCCAGACCATCTTCGAGATCTTCGGCATCACCGCCGACGCCTTCCGCATCGGTGCGGGCTCGGTTCTGTTCATCTCCGCCCTGGGCATGGCCCAGGGCAAGTCGGCGGTGCAGGCGGACAACGTGCAGCAGGACGTCACCATCGTACCGCTGACCATTCCGCTCACCGTCGGCCCCGGCACCATCGGTGCGCTGCTGGTGATGGGCATCAGCCAGCCGCAGTGGGACGACAAGCTGGCCGCCATCATCGCCATCGCCATTGCCAGCGCCACCGTCGGCCTGGTGCTGTATCTCTCCGATAAGGTCGAGCGCCTGCTCGGCCAGCAGGGCCTGCAGATCCTCAGCCGCCTGATGGGCCTGTTCGTCTGCGCCCTGGCCGCGCAGATCATCTTCACCGGCGTGCGCGGTTACCTCGCCCCCTGATTCCCGCCCCCTCCTGGCGCACCACCCCGGCCCGCCGGCCCCCAAACGGGGCGACGGCGTCTCTTTGCGCGCGCACAGAAGAGATAAATAACTTACAAAACAATAAGTTAACGAACTGGCACAACATCTGCTCTGGAAATTCCAACTTGGATACAAGAAGGAATCTAGAAAGATGTCCCATCCCGGATTCGGCTGGACCCTGAGCGAATGGCAGCAGGCCTATCGCAGCGAGAACCTGCAACCGAGCGTGCTGGCCGAGCTGCTCGCCGAGCTGAGCGCCGACGATCCGGCCTGGATCGCCCTGGCTACTCAGGCCCAGTTGCAGGCCCAGCTCGACGCCCTAGCCGAGCGCCTGGCAGCCGTCGAAGGTGATCTGGGCAAACTGCCGCTGTACGGCGTGCCCTTCGCCATCAAGGACAACATCGACGCCGCCGGCTGGCCCACCACCGCCGCCTGCCCCGAGTTCGCCTACACGGCTGAGGCGGATGCCACAGTGGTCGCCAAACTGCGCGCCGCCGGCGCCATCGTCATCGGCAAGACCAACCTCGACCAGTTCGCCACCGGCCTGGTTGGCACCCGCTCACCCTATGGCGCGGTGCCCAACAGTTTCGATGCGGATTACGTCAGCGGCGGCTCCAGCTCCGGTTCCGCCAGCGTGGTGGCGCGCGGCCTGGTGCCCTTCGCCCTCGGTACCGACACCGCCGGCTCCGGCCGCGTGCCGGCCGGCTTCAACAATATCGTCGGGCTCAAGCCGACCAAGGGCTGGCTGTCCACCAGCGGCCTGGTGCCGGCCTGCCGCACCCTGGACTGCATCTCGGTGTTCGCCCTGACCGTGGCCGATGCTCAGGCCGTGGCAAACATCGCCGGCGGCTATGACGCCAGCGATGCCTACAGCCGCAAGAATCCCAACAGCGCCAAGGTCGGCATGCCGGCCAGGCCGCGCCTGGCCGTGCCGGCCGCGCCGGAATTCTTCGGCGATGCGCAGAACCAGGCCGTGTTCGAACAGGCGCTGGGCAAGCTGCGCGAGCTGGGCGCCGAGGTCGAGGCCATCGACTTCACCCCCTTCCGCGAACTGGCCGAGCAGCTCTATTACGGCTCCTGGGTCGCTGAGCGCACGGTGGCGCTGGAAGCTGTCGAGCCCGCCCATATCAACCCGGTGGTGCGCGGCATCGTCGCGGGTGGCGAAAAATACAGCGCCTGCGACGCCTACAAGGCCGAGTACATTCGCGCCGAGCTGGCGCGCAGGATCAACGACGCCCTGGCCCGCTTCGACGCCCTGGTGGTGCCGACCTCGCCGACCATCCGCACCCTGGCCGAGATGGCCGTCGAGCCGGTGCTATTCAACAGCCAGTTCGGCACCTACACCAACTTCACCAACCTCGCCGATCTCGCCGCCCTGGCCGTGCCCGCCGGGTTCCGTGCCGACGGTCTGCCCGCCGGCATCACCCTGCTCGCCCCGGCCTGGCACGACCAGGCCCTGGCCGCGTTCGGCCGGCGCTGGCAGGAATTCCTCGCCCTGCCGCTGGGCGCCACCCAACGCGCCCTGCCCGCCCAGCCGAGCATCGGCCAGGCCCCAGGCAGCGTGCGGGTCGCCGTGGTCGGTGCGCACCTCACCGGTATGCCGCTGAACTTCCAGCTGCTCACCCGCGACGCCGTGCTGGTCGAGCAGACCACCAGCGCCGCCAGCTATCGCCTCTACGCCCTGCCCGGCACCGTGCCGCCCAAGCCGGGCCTGGCGCGGGTCAGTGAGGACGGCGCCGAGATCATCGTCGAGCTGTGGGACGTGCCGCAGGCGCGCTTCGGCGAGTTCGTCGCCGAGATCCCGCCGCCGCTGGGCATCGGCAATCTGCAGCTGGCGGACGGACGCTGGGTCAAGGGCTTTATCTGCGAGCCGTACGCGCTTGAGGGAGCAAGGGATATCACCAGCTTCGGCGGCTGGCGCGCCTTCATCGCCAGCCTCAAGGGCTGAGCCCATGTCCAAGCGCGCGGCACCACCCAGCCTGGCCGACGCCATCTACCGGCAGCTCAAGGAGGACATCTTCGAGTTCCGCCTGCTGCCGGGCGATCGCTTCTCCGAGGGCGAGGTGGCCGAGCGCATGGCGGTCAGCCGCACGCCGGTGCGCCAGGCGCTGTATCGCCTGCAGCGCGAGGGTCAGGTGCAGGTGCACTTTCGCAGCGGCTGGCAGGTCAGCCCGCTGGACTTCGAGCAGTTCGAGGAACTCTACGACCTGCGCATCCTGCTGGAACTGGAAGCGGTACGCCGCCTGTGCCAGCGCCCCGAAGTCGAGCCGAGCCCCGCACTGCAACAACTCAGTCGCACCTGGTTGGTGCAACCCGAGCAGCGCCTGCGGGATGGCAGGGCGGTTTCCCTGCTCGACGAACAGTTCCATTGCCAGCTGGTGGAGGCCGGCGGCAATCGCGAGATGGCCCGCGTGCACCTGGAGGTCACCGAGAAGATCCGCATTCTAAGGCGCCTGGACTTCACCCAGACGCCACGGATTGCCGCCACTTACGACGAACACGGACGGATTCTTGGCGCGATCCTCGCGCGCCGTTGCGAAGAGGCACAGCTATTGCTCAGGACCCATATCGAGGAGAGCAAGGCGGAAGTGCGCAAGATCACCCTGCACATGTTGCACAGCGCTCGACAGAAGGTGCCGGTGACGCGGGGTGAAGGCGATGACCTTGGTTCCACTGCCACAACGGATAACAACAACCCAGCAGTTCAACACTCAAGCTCGTGAATGGAGACCGCACTATGCAACGTCGCAGCCTGATCAAGGCCTTCACCCTTTCCGCTTCCATCGCCGCCATGGGCATGACCTGGACCGTACAGGCCGCCGAGACCATCAAGGTCGGCATCCTGCACTCGCTGTCCGGCACCATGGCGATCTCCGAGACCTCGCTGAAAGACATGGCGCTGATGACCATCGACGAAATCAACGCCAAGGGCGGCGTCAACGGCAAGAAGCTCGAGCCGGTGGTGGTCGACCCGGCCTCCAACTGGCCGCTGTTCGCCGAGAAGGCGCGCCAGCTGCTGACCCAGGACAAGGTCGACGTGGTCTTCGGCTGCTGGACCTCGGTATCGCGCAAATCCGTGCTGCCGGTGTTCGAAGAGCTCAACGGCCTGCTGTTCTACCCGGTGCAGTACGAAGGCGAAGAGATGTCGCCGAACGTGTTCTACACCGGCGCCGCGCCGAACCAGCAGGCCATCCCGGCCGTGGAATACCTGATGAGCGAAGACGGCGGCGCCGCCAAGCGCTACTTCCTGCTAGGCACCGACTACGTCTACCCGCGTACCACCAACAAGATCCTGCGCAGCTTCCTGCACTCCAAAGGCGTGCAGGACAAGGATATCGAAGAGGTCTACACCCCTTTCGGTCATAGCGACTATCAAACCATCGTCGCCAACATCAAGAAGTTCTCCGCCGGCGGCAAGACCGCGGTGATCTCCACCGTCAACGGCGACTCCAACGTGCCGTTCTACAAGGAACTGGCCAACCAGGGCATCGAAGCCACCGACATCCCGGTGGTGGCCTTCTCGGTCGGCGAGGAAGAACTGCGCGGCATCGACACCAAGCCGCTGGTGGGCCAGCTGGCCGCCTGGAACTACTTCCAGTCGGTGGACAACTCGGTCAACACGGCCTTCGTCGACAAGTGGAAGGCCTACGCCAAGGCCAAGAACCTGCCGAACTACCAGACCGCGGTGACCAACGACCCGATGGAAGCCACCTACGTCGGCATCAACATGTGGGCGCAAGCGGTAGAAAAAGCCGGCACCACCGATGTCGACAAGGTCCGCGAAGCCCTGGCCGGCCAGACCTTCGCCGCACCGAGCGGCTACACCCTGACCATGGACAAGACCAACCACCACCTGCACAAGCCGGTGATGATCGGCGAAGTCCAGGAAGACGGTCAGTTCTCCATCGTCTGGCAGACCGAAGGCCCGCTGCGCGCCCAGCCCTGGAGCCCCTTCATCCCCGGCAACGACAAGAAGCCGGACTACGCGGTGAAGTCCAACTAAGCAAAGCCCCTCTCCCTGGCCCTCTCCCACCCGTGGGAGAGGAACGGCCCGGTGCTGCTTGTCAGCAACGCCGGGCATTTCCCCCCTCTCCCGTTCACGGGAGAGGGGCCGGGGGAGAGGGTGTTCGTAGCCCGGAAGCATTCCGGGCCACGGCTCCACTCGAAGGACCGTTCCAACATGCCCACTGCCCTGATTCCCTTTCTGCTGTCACTGGCACTGCTGATCGTGCCGCTGACCACCCAGGCGGGCGACGCCAATGATTTCGTCGCCGCCAATCCGGCCAAGCAGGCCAAGCTCCTCGAGAGCTGGGCCGCCCACCCCGATGCCGCTCGCCAGCCGCTGCTCGATGCCCTGCAACAGGGCCGCGTCGGTGTCGATGCGAGCAAGGCCGCCTTCTATGAAGTCGATGGCAGCTGGCAAGCCGCCGAAGAAGCTGCCACTGCCGACGGCACGCCGAAGAAGCTGCGCCTGAACAACCGCCTGCGCGGCCTGCTGGCCAACGCGCAGGCCAGCCAGCAACTGCTCGCCGCAGAGCCGGCTACGCGCCTGGCCGCCGCCCAGCAGTTGCAGAAGAGCGCCAAGCCGGCGCAGCTGGAACTGCTCAACGCCCGCGTCGCCAGCGAACAGGACGACGGCGTACGCGCCGCGCTGGCCCTGGCCCTGGCCAACCTGCAGCTGGTCGACCCCGATCCGGCAATCCGCCTGAGCGCCGTGCGCCTGCTCGGCGAAAGCGGCGATCCACTGGCCCGCACCCGCCTGGAAGGCCTGCTGGCCGAAGGCGTGGAAGCCGATGCCGCGGTACGCACCGCCGCCGAAACCAGCCTGGCCCAGGTCAAGCGCCGCCTGCTGGTCGGCGAGCTGCTCGGCCAGGCCTTTAGCGGCTTGAGCCTCGGAAGCATCCTGCTGCTCGCCGCCCTCGGCCTGGCCATCACATTTGGGCTCTTGGGCGTGATCAATATGGCCCACGGCGAGATGCTGATGCTCGGGGCCTACACCACCTATATGGTGCAGCTGGGCTTCCAGCGCCTCGCCCCGGAATACCTCGCGCTCTACCCGCTGGCCGCGTTGCCGGTGGCCTTCTTCGTCACCGCCGCCATCGGCATGGCGCTGGAGCGCACGGTGATCCGCCATCTGTACGGCCGCCCGCTGGAGACCCTGCTGGCCACCTGGGGCATCAGCCTGATGCTGATCCAGGCGGTGCGGGTGATCTTCGGCGCGCAGAACGTCGAAGTGGCCAACCCGCAGTGGCTGTCCGGCGGCGTGCAGGTGCTGCCCAACCTGGTGCTGCCCTACAGCCGCATGGTGATCATCGGCTTCGCCCTGTTCGTGGTGGCGCTGACCTGGCTGCTGCTGAACAAGACCCGCCTGGGTCTCAACGTCCGTGCCGTCACCCAGAACCGCAATATGGCGGCCTGCTGTGGCGTACCCACCGGCCAGGTGGACATGCTCGCCTTCGGCCTCGGCTCCGGCATCGCCGGCCTCGGCGGCGTGGCCCTGAGCCAGATCGGCAACGTCGGCCCGGACCTGGGCCAGAGCTACATCATCGACTCCTTCCTGGTGGTGGTGCTCGGCGGCGTCGGCCAGCTGGCCGGCAGCGTGCTGGCGGCCTTCGGCTTAGGGATAGCCAACAAGCTGCTGGAGCCGCAGATTGGCGCCGTGCTCGGCAAGATCCTGATCCTCGCGTTGATCATTCTGTTTATCCAGAAACGTCCGCAAGGCCTCTTCGCTCTCAAGGGACGGGTGATCGACTGATGACTCAAGCACTCAACCCCATGCCTGTTAACAGGAGCCTGCTGGCCCGCGCCACGGCGAAACTGGGACCGCAGGCGTCCCTCGCCGTCGGCCTGCTGGTACTGGCTGTGCTGCTGGCCATGCCGCTGCTGCACCTGCTGCCAGCGGACCACGCCCTGCACGTCTCGGCCTACGGCCTGACCCTGGTCGGCAAGATCCTCTGCTACGCCATCGTCGCCCTGGCGCTGGATCTGGTGTGGGGCTACGCCGGCCTGCTGTCGCTCGGCCACGGCCTGTTCTTCGCCCTCGGCGGCTATGCCATGGGCATGTATCTCATGCGTCAAAGCGCGGGGGATGGCCTGCCTGCCTTTATGAGCTTCCTCGCCTGGAGCGAACTGCCCTGGTACTGGTACGGCACCAGCAGCTTCCTCTGGGCCCTGTGCCTGGTGGTGCTGGCGCCCGGCCTGCTGGCCCTGGTGTTCGGCTTCTTCGCCTTCCGCTCGCGGATCAAGGGCGTGTATTTCTCGATCATGACCCAGGCGCTGACCTTCGCCGGCATGCTGCTGTTCTTCCGCAACGAAACCGGTTTCGGCGGCAATAACGGCTTCACCAATTTCAGGACGATTCTGGGCTTCGATATCACCGCGCCGGGCACCCGCGCCTTCCTGTTCTTCTGCACCGTGTTGCTGCTGGTCGGCAGCCTGGCCCTGGGCTTCGCCCTGGCGCGCAGCAAGTTCGGCCGGGTGCTGACGGCGCTGCGTGACGCGGAGAACCGCCTGATGTTCTGCGGCTACGACCCGCGCGGCTACAAGCTGTTTATCTGGGTGCTCTCCGCCGTTCTGTGCGGCCTGGCCGGCGCGCTGTATGTGCCGCAGGTGGGCATCATCAACCCCAGCGAGATGTCGCCGACCAACTCCATCGAAGCAGCCATCTGGGTCGCTCTCGGCGGCCGCGGCACGCTGATCGGCCCGCTGCTTGGCGCCGGCATCGTCAACGGCATGAAGAGCTGGTTCACCGTGGCCTTCCCCGAATACTGGCTGTTCGCCCTGGGCGCCCTGTTCATCGTCATCACCCTGTTCCTACCCAACGGCGTGATCGGTCTGATCAAGAGGAAGTCATCATGATCGCTACTGCGCATTTCATCTGCGGCGTTGCGCGGTGCTCGCTCCTCGCCGTACCCGCTCGTACTGTCTCGTCGCTGTGCGCCGCGCGCCTTGCAGCTGAAATTGCTCGCGACGCGCTCCTGACGACTTCCACGGAGAAGGATCAATGAGAGCCACTCCGCTACCCGAGTTCATGCTCGAACCCGCCTTCGACCCAGCCGGCACCGGCCGCGATGCGCTCGGCCTCGGCAGCGCCGCGGCCAAGGGCCTGGATGTACGCCACGGCACCATCCTCACCCTGGAAGGCATCAACGTCAGCTTCGATGGCTTCCGCGCCATCACCGACCTCAACCTGTACATCGGCGTCGGCGAGCTGCGCTGCATCATCGGCCCCAACGGCGCCGGCAAGACCACCATGATGGACGTGATCACCGGCAAGACTCGCCCGGACAATGGCCACGCCTACTTCGGCGAAACCCTGGATCTGACCCAGATGAGCGAGGTCGAGATCGCCCAGGCCGGCATCGGCCGCAAGTTCCAGAAGCCCACGGTATTCGAGGCGCTGAGCGTCTTTGAAAATCTCGAACTGGCGCTGAAGACCGACAAGTCGGTGTGGGCCAGCCTGCGCGCTCGCCTCTCCGGCGCGCAGAAAGACCGCATCGAGGAAGTGCTCGGCACCATCCGCCTGGACGGCTCGCGGCATCGCCCAGCCGGGCTGCTGTCGCACGGCCAGAAGCAGTTCCTCGAGATCGGCATGCTGCTGGTCCAGGACCCGCAACTGCTGCTGCTCGACGAGCCGGTGGCCGGCATGACCGACGCCGAGACCGAGTTCACCGCGGAGCTGTTCAAGAGCCTCGCCGGCAAGCATTCCCTCATGGTCGTTGAGCACGATATGGGCTTCGTCGGCTCGATCGCCGACCACGTCACCGTGCTGCACCAGGGCAGCGTGCTGGCCGAGGGCTCGCTGGAAGAAGTGCAGGCCAACGAACGCGTTATCGAAGTTTATCTGGGGCGCTGAACCATGCTGCAAGTCGACAAACTCCACCAGTACTACGGCGGCAGCCATATCCTGCGCGGCCTGAGCTTCGAGGCGAAGATCGGCGAAGTCACCTGCCTGCTCGGGCGTAACGGTGTGGGCAAGACCACCCTGCTGAAATGCCTGATGGGCCTGATCCCGGCCAAGGAGGGCAGCATCAACTGGGAAGGCCAGACCATCAACGGCCACAAGCCGCACCAGCGCGTGCACGCTGGCATCGCCTATGTACCGCAGGGCAGGGAAATTTTCCCCAGGCTCACGGTCGAGGAGAACCTACTGATGGGCCTGTCCCGTTTTGGCGCCAGCGAGGCCAAGACCGTGCCCGAGTTCATCTACGAGCTGTTCCCGGTGCTGCGCGAGATGAAGCAGCGCCGTGGCGGTGACCTCTCCGGTGGCCAGCAGCAACAGCTGGCCATAGGCCGCGCCCTGGCCAGCAAGCCGCGCCTGCTGATCCTCGACGAGCCCACCGAAGGCATCCAGCCCTCGGTGATCAAGGAGATCGGCGTGGTCATCCGCAAGCTCGCCGAGCGCGGCGATATGGCCATCCTGCTGGTCGAGCAGTTCTACGACTTCGCCGCCGAGCTGGCGGACCAGTACCTGGTGATGAGCCGCGGCGAGATCGTCCAGCAGGGCCGTGGCGAAACCATGGAGGCCGACGGCGTGCGCGGGCTGGTGGCGATCTGAGGATCGCCCTCAGCCCCCGCGACTCATGCGCGCCAGGCGCTCGGACAGCGCCTGCATGGCCCTGCCCAGTTCACGCAGCGTGCCGGCATCGCGAGCGCCCTGCTCACTCGCGGCATGGATGCGCACCGCCAGCTCGTTGATCTCGTGCGCCACGTGACTCTGCTCCTGCGCGGCCACCGCAATCTGCTGCGCACGACGGACGATGTCATCGAAGCTGGAGACGGTACCGCCCAGGGTGGCCGACACGCTGCCGGCCTGCTGCACCGAAGCGTGGGTTCTTTCGACGCCGCCCTGCATCGTCGCCACTGCCTTGGCCGAGGCTTGGCGCAGCCCGCCGATCATCTCCTGGATCTCGTTGGCCGAGGCCTGGGTGCGCCCCGCCAGCGTCCGGACCTCGTCCGCCACCACGGCAAAACCACGCCCCTGCTCCCCCGCACGCGCGGCCTCGATGGCGGCATTGAGGGCCAGCAGATTGGTCTGCTCGGAGATCGACTTGATCACCTCCAGCACCGTACTGACCTTCTCGATGTCCTGTCCCAGCTGCGTGATAGCCGCCGCCGCGCCTTCGATTTCGCTGGCCAGCGCCTGAGTCGAGGCACTGTTGCTCTGCACCTCCTGCTGCCCCTGACGGGCCAGGTCCAGCGATTGACTGGCGGTCGTCGAGCAATCGGTGGTGTTGTTCGCCACCTCCTGGGCACTGGCCGACATCTGCGTGATGGCCGTGGCCAGCAGGGTATTGTCCTCGCGCTGTACTTCGGCACGCTCGGCGATGCCCGTCGACAGCTGCGCCAGTTGGGCGGCCTGCTGCTCGAGGGCGGCCGACTCCTGGGCAATGGCACCGAGCATGTTGCGCAGGGAGCCCGCATAGCGATTCACCGCCTCACGCAGCTCGCCGATTTCGTCGGCACGGCGGATATCCAGCTCACTGGCCCGGCCGCCCTGTCCCAGCGTGCGGATCTGGCCAGTGGTTTCCTCGATCTGGGCCAGCAGCCGCTTCCCCGCCAGCCAGGCGAAGCCCAGCAACAACGCCAGCAGCGGCAGCAGGAACAGCAGGATCTCGCCGGTCAGCCGATCCGCCAGATCGGTCACCTCTGCCTCCGGCGTCACCAGCCCTACCCGCCAGCCGGTAGCGTCCATCGGCTCCAGGCTGACATAGGCCGCGCCACCCAGCCGATCGTCATGCTCGATGAACAGCGTCTGCGCCTGCTCGCCATGCGCCAGGGCGTCGACAACCGGCGCGAACCAGGGCAACTCGTCCCGCAGCTTGTCCAGCGTCGGCAGACCTTCGGCGGCCTTGGCCCCGGGGAAAAACAGCAGGTTGCCGGCACGATCGACAGCGAAGGCATAGCCGCCGGTTACGCCCCCTTCGCGCTCCAGGAAGCTCGCCAGACCGTCGAGCTTGAGGTCGATGGTGGCCACCCCGGCGAATCGGCCGTCCTCATGGTAGGGCACGCTGCAGGTGGTCATGGCCACCCAGGTCACCGGGTCCTGATAGGCATCGGACCAGACACAGCGGCCGCCAGGCGCCGAGCGCGCGCTGCTGTACCAGGCCTCCGCGTGGTAGGCCGCCACGCCGTCGGCGTTGTAGTCGTCCGAATAATCCAGACCACCCTGGGCATTGCGCGCCCAGAAGAAACTGCGCCGCTCGACACCGGCGGCAAAGGCCTGCGGCTCAGGCCACAAGCCGCCCCCGGCGATGGAGGCATCGCCCTGGCTGTCGACCACATTGGGCAGCTGCGCCTTCACCAGCGCCTCGTCCTTCGGCAGGGTCTCGGCCAGGTGCGCCATGGCCGCCGTGGTCCCCTCGATCAGGCCCAGCTGCAGCGCCCACTGGCGGGTAATGGCCATGGCCGACTGCTCGGCGGATTTGGTACCGGCCTCGACCAGCTGCGGCTTGCCGCGCAAGGTCATCACCGAGAAGATCGCCAGCGCGGTCAGCACCAGCAGCAACAGGATGCCCAGCGTCATGCGCTGAACGATTCGGGTAGGGATCAGAGACATGGGCCAAGGCTCCACAAATACGCGTAGGTGGAAAGCGGGCGGCACTTCCCATGCCGTGCTGGTTCAGCCGGTGATCAGGAAGTTGCCGCTGGGTGCAGTGCCATCCAGCGTGGCAACCTCGGTCTCATCCTTGAGGCTGACCCCGGACAGCTTGCGTCGACAGGCCTCTCGCATCAGGTATAGCAGCCTGAATGCCGCCATGCCGTAGCTCAGGCCCTCCAGGCGCACGTTGGAAATGCAGTTGCGGAAGGCGTCGGTGAGGCCGACCTTCGGCGCGTAGGTGAAGTACAGGCCGAGGCTGTCCGGTGAACTCAGCCCCGGGCGCTCGCCGATCAGGATCACCACCATCTTCGCGCCGAGCAGCTCGGCCACTTCGTCGGCCACCGCCACCCGCCCCTGGCGCACCACGCAGACCGGTGCCAGCGACCAGCCGTCCTCCACCATCTGCTCGCGCAGGCGGTCGACGAAGGCCAGTGCGTGGCGCTGGATGGCCAGGGCCGACAGGCCGTCGGCGATCACGATGGCCAGATCGTAGCCTTGCGCGTGTTCTGCTCGATGGCGACGCAAGAACTCCACCGATGGCGCATCCAGGCGCCGGCCCAGGTCCGGGCGCTGCAGATAGGTGTGCCGGTCCGCCGCCGCGCTGTGCAGCAACAGCGGCCGCAGCCCGCGCTCGGCCAGGCCGCCGCGCAGTGCCTCGGTCTCCAATGGCAGGTGCACGGCATCACGCGCCTGGGCGTGGGCGAACTGGAAGTCCAGCTGCGCACCGGTCGGCAGGCTGGTGCCGGCGCGGCCCAGGGCGATGCGCGCCGGGGTCAGGCGGCGCAGTTTCTTCCAGGGATTGTCGATGGCGCCGCTCGGCGCCTTGTCGTCGTGCATGCGGGTCACCCGAGTTGTGCCAGCGCCTGGCGGAAGGCCGGCGGCAGGCTGCCGCCGAGGCGTACCCGGCCGTCGCGCTGGTGAAGAATTTCCATGCGCTCCAGCCAGGCCTCGAACTCCGGCGCCGGGCGCAGGCCGAGCAGCTGGCGGGCGTACAGTGCATCGTGGAACGAGGTGGTCTGGTAGTTGAGCATCACGTCGTCGGAACCGGGGATGCCCATGATGAAGTTGATGCCGGCCGCACCGAGCAGGGTCAGCAGGGTGTCCATGTCGTCCTGGTCGGCCTCGGCGTGGTTGGTGTAGCAGATGTCGCAGCCCATCGGCACGCCCAGCAGCTTGCCGCAGAAGTGATCTTCCAGGCCGGCGCGGATGATCTGCTTGCCGTTGTACAGGTACTCGGGGCCGATAAAGCCGACCACGGTGTTCACCAGGAACGGCTTGTAGTGGCGCGCCACCGCGTAGGCGCGCACCTCGCAGGTCTGCTGGTCGACGCCATGGTGGGCGTTGGCCGACAGCGCGCTGCCCTGGCCGGTCTCGAAATACATCAGGTTGTCGCCCAGCGTCCCGCGCTTCTGCGACAGGCCCGCCTCGTAGCCCTCCTGCAGCACCTGCAGGGTGATGCCGAAGCCGGCGTTGGCCGCCTCGGTGCCGGCGATGGACTGGAACACCAGGTCCACCGGCGCGCCACGCTCGATGGCGGCGATGGAGCTGGTGACGTGGGTCAGCACGCAGGCCTGGGTGGGGATCTCGTAGCGCTGGATGATCGCGTCGAGCATCTTCAGCAGATCGGTCAGCGCGCCCAGGCTGTCGGTGGCCGGGTTGATGCCGAACATGGCGTCGCCGTTGCCGTACAGCAGGCCGTCGAGAATGCTGGCGGCGATGCCGGACGGATCGTCGGTCGGGTGGTTGGGCTGCAGGCGCGTCGACATGCGTCCGCGCAGGCCCATGGTGTTGCGAAAACGGGTGACCACGCGAATCTTCTGCGCCACCAGGATCAGGTCCTGCACGCGCATGATCTTCGACACCGCCGCCACCATCTCCGGCGTCAGCCCCGGCGCCAGGGCACGCAGGCTGGCCTCGTCGGCGCGCTCGCCGAGCAGCCAGTCGCGGAAGCCGCCGACGGTTAGGTGGGCGACCGGGGCGAAAGCCGCCGCGTCATGCGTGTCGATGATCAGCCGGGTGATCTCGTCGTCTTCGTAGGGAATCAGTGCCTCGCTCAGGAAGTTCTTGAGCGGGATATTGGCCAACGCCATCTGTGCGGCGACACGCTCGGCATCGCTGCTGGCGGCCACGCCGGCCAGGTAGTCGCCGGAGCGCGCCGGGCTGGCCTTGGCCATCACCTCGCGCAGGCTGTCGAAGCGCCAGGTGTGCTGGCCGACGGTGTGGGCGAATGTGGCCATGAATACTCCTGAAACAAGCGCCCGCCGTCACCGGCGGGCGTATCCATTACGGTTGCAGCAGCGCGTCGGCCGGCACGGCGTCGCGCTGGGCGCCGGTCAGCAGGAAGTACACCATGCCGATGCTCATCAGGCCGAGGAACAGCAAGGCGATGGTGCCGTTGAACCAGATCATCGCGGCCAGGCACACCAGGGCCAGAACCAGGGCGATGCCCGGTACCAGCGGGTAGCCCGGCGCCTTGAAGGTGCGCTCCAGGTGCGGCTCGCTCTTACGCAGCTTGAACAGGCTGAGCATGCTCATGATGTACATGACGATGGCGCCGAACACGCTCATGGTGATCATCGCCGCGGTCAGGCTCATGCCCTGCAGGGCGATCAGGCCGTCGCTGTAGATCGCCGCGATGCCGACCAGGCCACCGGCGATGATGGCGCGGTGCGGGGTGTGGAAGCGCGACAGCTTGGCCAGGGCCGGCGGCAGGTAGCCTGCGCGGGCCAGGGCGAAGAACTGGCGGGAGTAGCCGAGGATGATGCCGTGGAAGCTGGCGACCAGGCCGAACAGGCCGATCCACACCAGCATGTGCAGCCAGCCGGAGTTCTCACCGACCACGGTTTTCATCGCCTGCGGTAGCGGGTCGTTGATGCCGGACAGGGCCTTCCAGTCACCCACGCCACCAGCCATCACCATCACGCCCAGCGCCAGGAACACCAGGGTCAGGATGCCGGCGATATAGGCCCGCGGGATGGTGCGTTTCGGATCCTTGGCTTCTTCGGCGGCCATGGCCGCGCCCTCGATGGCGAGGAAGAACCAGATGGCGAACGGAATCGCGGCGAAGATGCCGGCAATGGCCGGCATGCCGAACACGTCGCTACCGGCCCAGCCATTGAGCACGAAGTTGCTGAAGCTGAAGCCCGGTGCGACCACGCCCATGAACACCAGCAGCTCGGCGACCGCCAGCACGGTGACCACCAGCTCGAAGGTGGCGGCGATGCTGACGCCGAGGATGTTGAGGGTCATGAAGATGAGGTAGGCACCGACCGCCGCCAGTTTCGGGTCGAGCCCGGGGAACTGTACGTTGAGGTAGGCGCCGATGGCCATGGCGATGGCCGGCGGAGCGAAGACGAATTCGATCAGGGTGGCCATGCCGGCGATCATCCCGCCGGTGGGGCCGAAGGCACGACGGCTGTAGGCGAAGGGCCCGCCGGCGTGGGGTATTGCGGTGGTCAGCTCGGTGAAGCTGAAGATGAAGCAGCTGTACATCGCCGCCACCATCAGTGTGGTGACCAGGAAGCCCAGCGTGCCCGCCGCGCCCCAGCCATAGCTCCAGCCAAAATATTCCCCGGAAATCACCAGACCCACAGCGATGCCCCACAGGTGCAGGGTGCCGAGCGTCGGTTTCAGTGTCGTTGTTGTCATTGCCAATTCCTCGATGTGAGAGCCACGTCAGACGTCGATCGCTTGGCGAGGATATCCAGCCAACCCCGGCCGAGACTTGACCTTGCAAAGTCCGCGCGCAGCTGCAGAGTCAAGTCGCCACAGGCCTGCAGACCGCTCTGCGGCGGGCTTTTGCGCCACATGAGTGCATTTCGCCGCGAGCACGCCCCAAGGCGATGCAGACACCGGCCGAGATGAAAATCCGCCGGCCAGTCCAGAGCCTCTGCGCAGCGGGGCACGACTATTGCTAATCCCTGCCCATCACCCTGGCGCGCAGTCCATGTCCCTGAACATTCCTCATCCGCTGGCCATGACCGACGCCCCGAGCAATCTCGGCGTGCTGTCGGCCGCCGCCAGCGGGCTGGATCGTTTCATCGGCCTGCAGGGTGGCGACGCCGAACGGGTCTTCGGCGTGGCCGGCATCGACCCCGATCTGCTGCTGCACCCGACCCTCAGCCTGAGCCTGAGCAACTACTGCAAGGTGCTGGAGGAAGCTGCGAGCCAGTCCGGCTGCGACAACTTCGGCCTGCGCTACGGCCAGCAATTCCAGCCACGCGCCCTCGGCCTGCTCGGCTACGTCGGGCTGTGCTCGGACACGCTGGAACAGGCGCTGCGCAACTTCGCCCTGGCCTTCCCCTATCACCAGCACGACACGCTGATCCGCCTGGTGGATATCGGCGAGTGCTACCGCTTCGACTACCAGGTGCGCCACCCGGCGATCCTCGACAAGCGCCAGGACGCCGAGCTGACCATGGGCATGGCGCTGAACCTGGTGCGCCATGTGCTGGGCCCGACCTGGGCACCGCGCGCCGTGCTGTTCGAGCACGGCAAGCCGGAAGGCTGGCGCGAGCATCAGGCGGTGTTCGATGCGCCGATACTGTTCGACCAGCCGTGCAACGCCCTGCTGATCCCCAAGCGCGACATCGTCGGCCGGCTAATGCCCGAACGCGATCCGGTACTACTGATGCTGGTACAGGACGCCATCGCCCGCCTCGGCGGCCAGCAGCACCAGCAGTGCCTGGTAGACCAGGCCCGCGGCCTGGTGCGTGATGCCCTGCCGCTGGGCGAGCCGGGCCTGGAGCAGATCGCCGCCGGCCTCGGCCTGAGCGGCGCCGGTCTGCAGCGCCGTCTGCGCGAGCAGAACCTCAGTTATTCCGCGCTGATCGACCAGGTACGCCGCGAGCTGGCCCTGCACTACCTGCGCCGGCGCCTGCCGATCACCGAGCTGGCGCCACTGCTCGGCTACTCGGAAACCAGCGCCTTCTCCCGCGCCTTCCGCCGCTGGTTCGATACCAGCCCGCGGCAATGGCTGCAGGCACCCACGGCCTGAGCCCATCTATGCAGTCATTCGTCATCGCGCTATACACTGGCGCACCGTTCGCCCCGGCCGGATGCCCACGATGAACGCCCCCGTTAACCCGACCCTGTTCACCCCCGCCTGGCACGCCGAGCTGGAGCTGGCCTACGCCCGCCAGCAGGAGTGGACGCGCCCGACCCTGCGCCGCCACCTCGGTCCGCTGCGGGTGCAGAAGCACCTGCATGCCGAAGGCCCGCAGGTGTGCCAGCACATCATCGTGCATCCGCCGGCCGGCATCGCCGGTGGCGACAGCCTGAATATCAGCGCCAGCATTGGCGAACAGGCCTGGGCCCAGCTGACCAGCCCCGGCGCCGCCAAGTGGTACCGGGCCAACTGCCCGGCGCGGCAGCAGGTGGAGCTGCGCGTGGCGCCTGGTGCGACTCTGGAATGGCTGCCGCAGGAAACCATCGTCTACTCCGGTGCCCAGGCCGAGCTGAGCACCCGCATCGAACTCGCAGGCGATGCGCGCCTGTGCTACTGGGACATGGTCGCCCTCGGCCGCCCGGCGGCCGGCGAGCGCTTCGCCAACGGCCACTTCCAGTCCGCCCTGGATATCCGCCGCGACGGCCAGCCGCTGTGGCACGAACGCCAACGCGTGGTCGGCGGCGATGGCCTGCTCGACTCGCCCATCGGCCTCGATGGCCAACCGGTATTCGCCACCCTGCTGATCACCGGCGAAGTCGACGCCGAGCTGCTGGAGCGCTGCCGCGAATTGCCCTGCAGCGGTCGTGGCGACCTGACTCAATTGCCCGGCCTGGTCGTGGCCCGCTGCCTGGCCGGCGAGGCGCTGCATGCCCGCGCCTGGCTGATCGAACTCTGGCGCCTGTTGCGCCCTGCCCTGCTCGGCCGTGAGGCCGTGCCCCCGAGAATCTGGAGTACCTGATGGATCTTTCGCCCCGCGAAAAGGACAAGCTGCTGATCTTCACCGCCGGCCTGGTGGCCGAACGGCGCCTGGCCCGTGGCGTGAAGCTCAACTATCCGGAAGCCATGGCGCTGATCTCCGCCGCCCTGCTCGAAGGCGCCCGCGACGGCCGCACGGTGGCCGAGCTGATGCATTACGGCACCACCCTGCTGACCCGCGAGCAGGTGATGGAGGGCGTGCCGGAGATGATTCCGGAGATCCAGATCGAAGCCACCTTCCCCGACGGCACCAAGCTTGTAACCGTCCACCAACCGATCGCCTGAGGAAATCGTCCAATGTCTACTGCGCTTGCCCACGCTGCGTTGCAAGCCGGCTCGGATTGCTCATTGACAGACGTCAACTGCGCATCCTCGCCGACTTGCGCCTTGCCTGAGCTGCGCTCGCTACGACCTTGAACGACTTCCTGGAGACTGAAGAAGAATGATCATTCGCGACGCAGCCGAGGCCGACCTGCCCGCCCTGCGCGACATCTTCAACGACGCGGTGCTTAACACCACCGCGATCTGGATGGACGACGTGGTCGACCTGGCCAATCGTCAGGCCTGGTTCAACGCCCGCGCCCAGCAGGGCTACCCGATCCTGGTGGCCGAGAACGCCGCCGGTGAAGTGGTCGGCTACGCCTCTTTCGGCGACTGGCGGCCCTTCGATGGCTTCTGCCACACCGTCGAACACTCGGTGTATATCCGCGCCGACCAGCGCGGCAATGGCCTCGGCCCACTGCTGATGGCGGCCCTGATCGAGCGCGCCAAGGCCTGCGGCAAGCATGTGATGGTCGCCGCCATCGAGAGCGGCAACGCCGCCTCGATCCGCCTGCACGAACGCCTCGGTTTCATCACCACCGGGCAGATGCCCCAGGTGGGCCGCAAGTTTGGGCGCTGGCTGGACCTGACCTTCATGCAGCTGATCCTCACCCCGGAGCGCAGCGCACCATGACACCGCTCATCGAGCGTCTCGCTGCCGCTGACTTCGAGCAGTACCGCCCGCAGCTGATCCGGCTGTTGCTCGACGCCGTCGCGCAGGGCGCCTCGGTGGGCTTTCTCGCCGACCTCGACCAAGCCGAGGCCAGCGCCTATTTCAACCAGGTGCTGCACGGCCTGCGCGATGGCTCGCTGCTGCTGTGGGTCGCCGTGGAAGATGGCCAGGTGCTGGGCAGCGTGCAGCTGGGCCTGTGCCAGAAACGCAATGGCCTCAATCGCGCCGAGGTGCAGAAGCTGCTGGTGCATAGCGATGCCCGCCGCCGCGGTATCGCCCGCGCGCTGATGCTGCGCCTAGAGGGCGAGGCGGCCGAACTGAAACGCGGCCTGCTCTATCTGGATACCGAGGCGGGCAGCGACGCCGAACCCTTCTACCAGGCGCTGGGCTACACCAGCATCGGCGGCCTGCCCGACTACGCCTGCGGCCCGGACGGTACCTACCGGGCCAACGCCATCTACTACAAGACCCTGTCGAGGCCCCAGCCATGATTCCCGGCGAATACCAGATCCAGGACGGCGAGATCGAACTCAACGTCGGCCGCCGCACCCTGCGCGTGACCGTGGCCAACAGTGGCGACCGACCGATCCAGGTCGGCTCGCACTTCCACTTCTTCGAGACCAACGACGCACTGGCCTTCGAGCGTGAGCCCACGCGGGGCATGCGCCTGAATATCGCCGCTGGCACCGCCGTGCGCTTCGAGCCGGGGCAGTCGCGCGAAGTGGAACTGGTCGAGCTGGCCGGTGAGCGCCGCGTCTTCGGCTTCGCCGGTCGCATCATGGGAGCGCTGTGATGAAGATTTCCCGCCAAGCCTACGCCGACATGTTCGGCCCCACCGTCGGCGACAAGGTGCGCCTGGCCGATACCAACCTGTGGGTCGAGGTGGAGAAAGACTTCACCACCTACGGCGACGAGGTGAAGTTCGGCGGCGGCAAGGTGATCCGCGACGGCATGGGCCAGAGCCAGCTGTGCGCCAAGGACGTGGTCGACACGGTGATCACCAACGCGCTGATCATCGACCACTGGGGCATCGTCAAGGCGGATGTCGGTTTGAAGGGCGGGCGCATCGCCGCCATCGGCAAGGCCGGCAATCCGGACATTCAGCCCGACGTGACCATCGCCATCGGCGGCGCCACCGAGGTCATCGCCGGCGAAGGCATGATCCTCACCGCCGGCGGCATCGACACCCACATCCACTTCATCTGCCCGCAGCAGATCGAAGAGGCCTTGATGAGCGGCACCACCACCATGATCGGTGGCGGCACCGGCCCGGCCACCGGCACCTTCGCCACCACTGTCACGCCGGGGCCGTGGCATATGGCGATGATGCTCAAGGCCGCCGACGCCTTCCCAATGAACATCGGCTTCACCGGCAAGGGCAACGTCTCGCTGCCCGAGCCGCTGATCGAGCAGATCAAGGCCGGCGCGATTGGCCTGAAGCTGCACGAGGACTGGGGCACCACCCCGGCGGCGATCGACAACTGCCTGAGCGTGGCCGACCAGTACGACATTCAGGTGGCGATCCACACCGACACCCTCAACGAATCCGGCTTCGTCGAAACCACCCTCGGCGCGTTCAAGAACCGCACCATCCACACCTACCACACCGAAGGTGCCGGTGGCGGCCACGCGCCGGACATCATCAAGGCCTGCGGCTTCCCCAACGTGCTGCCCAGCTCGACCAACCCGACCCGGCCGTTCACCCGCAACACCATCGACGAACACCTGGACATGCTGATGGTCTGCCACCACCTCGACCCGAGCATCGCTGAGGACGTGGCCTTCGCCGAATCACGCATTCGCCGCGAGACCATCGCCGCCGAAGACATCCTGCACGACCTCGGCGCCTTCTCCATGATCAGCTCCGACAGCCAGGCCATGGGCCGCGTCGGCGAAGTGATCACCCGCTGCTGGCAAACCGCCGACAAGATGAAGCAGCAGCGCGGCGCACTGCCGGGCGACGGTCCGGGCAACGACAACTTCCGAGTCAAGCGCTACATCGCCAAGTACACCATCAACCCGGCGATCACCCACGGTATCAGCCACGAAGTCGGCTCCATCGAGGTGGGCAAGTTCGCCGACCTGGTGCTGTGGCGCCCGGCCTTCTTCGGGGTGAAGCCGACGCTGATCCTCAAGGGTGGCGCCATCGCCGCCAGCCTGATGGGCGACGCCAACGCCTCGATCCCGACGCCGCAACCGGTGCACTACCGCCCGATGTTCGGCAGCTACGCAGGCATGCTGCACGCCACCAGCCTGACCTTTATCAGCCAGGCGGCCATGGAAGCCGGTGTACCGCGGCAGCTCGGTTTGCAGAAGCAGATCGGCGTGGTCAAAGGTTGCCGCTCGGTGACCAAGGCCGACCTGATCCACAACGACTACCTGCCGAGCATCGAGGTCGACCCGCAGAACTATCAGGTGAAGGCCGACGGCCAGCTGTTGTGGTGCGAGCCGGCCGAGGTGCTGCCAATGGCGCAGCGCTACTTCCTGTTCTGAGCCGTGCGCCTCAGGAGCGCCGCTGGCTCCAGGCCAGCGCCGCGCCACTGAGGATGATCACGGCCATGCCGAGTACGGCCCAGGCATCGGGCAGGTGACCAAACACCACGACGCCGATCAGCGCGGCGATCAGGATCTGCCCATAGGTGAAGGGCGCCAGGCTAGCGGCGCTGGCGAAGCGGTAGGCATGGGTCAGCAGCATGTGCCCGGTCATCGCCAGGCAACCCAGGGCCGCCATCAGCAGCACATCCATCGGCGCCGGCATCTGCCAGGTCCAGGGCAGCAGCAGGCCGGTTCCCAGGGTGCCCACCAGCGCGGTGAGGAAGTTGCTGGTGGCAGGGGCATCGGTAGCGCTGAGCCGGCGGGTGAGCAGCTGGTACAGACCGAAGCAGAACGCGGCGGCCAGGGGCAACAGGCTCGCCGGAGTGAACAGCTCGCCACCGGGTCGCACGATCAGCAGCACGCCGAGCAGGCCGCCGCCCACCGCCAGCCACAGCCCGCGACTGACCGCCTCCTTCAGCCACAGCACCGACAGCACCACGACCACCAGCGGCGCCAGGAAGATCACCGCCGTCGCCTCGCCCAGCGGGATGTAGCGCAAACCGGAGTAGAACAGCAGCGTCACCCCGACCAGGCTCAGGCCACGCGCCAGCTGCAGCAGCGGCCGGCGGGTGCGCACCAGGTCCAGCCCCATGCGCGGGGCGAACACCACCAGCATCAGCAGGTTCTGCGCCAGGTAGCGCAGGCACACCACCATTAGCAGCGGATAGGAGGCGGTGAGGGTCTTGGCCAGGGCATCCTGGCTGGACAGCAGCAGGCCGGCGGCGAGGATCAGCGCAATGCCCAGACCGGGGCGGGAATGCTGGTGCAAAATCAGAACAACCTAATAATGAGCCGGCTAACAATTTTGCCAAAAACCACTTCCGCCAACCAGCGCCGACCGTCCACTGACCCGCCGCCGATTGGGTATGGGACTAGAGTGAATGCACCGCTCCGCTGATCGAGGTCGCCATGTCCACGCCACTTCGCACCACCCTCCTCACCTGCTCGCTGTTGTTGAGCGCAACGGCCGGCGCAGAGACCCTGGTTCCGCTCAACGGCCAGAGTCAGCAGCAGATCCAGAGTGATATCGCCTCCTGCCAAAGCCAGGCATCCGGCACTTCCAGCAGTTCTACCAGCAGTGGTGGCGGGCGCCTGCGCGGCGCCGCCGTGGGCGCTGCAGCCGGTGCGGCGGCCGCCGAAGTACGCGGGCGCCAGCACGACGAGGCCTACGACCGCATCGACGATGATGTGAAGCAGGAGTACCGGCAGAACCAGGCTCGGGAGGCGGCAGCCGCCGGCGTGGTGGTCGGCGGTTCCCGGCAGCGCCGAGATCGGCGTGAAGAGCGGCGCAACGACCAGGCCGCACAAAGCGGCTCCAGCCAGGCCTATATGAACTGCATGAGCGCCCGCGGCTACTCGGTCAGCCCCTGAACCTCTGCCTGGGGCAAAGCGGTGATTCCAGGATAACCATCGGACCAGGGAGCTCCTGTGGTGGAGGATCATTGCCTGCCAACACCGTTGCAATGGCAAGGGTTATTGGCCCCTGAACCACAACCCCATAGAATCGGCCGCTCGATTGCATCAAGGATGAAGAAGCATGCTCCACGCAAGAATTGGCCTGCTGGTTTTGGTCGCCCTGCTGTTTAGCGGTTGCGCGACGCCCAATATCGGCAGCAACTACCGATTGAACGAAGCAAGTGGAGAGGGCTTGGTGATCGGCTCCGTCACCTACAACGGCAGCGTATCGTCATACAAGATCTTCTACCGCCAGCTCCCTACAGGCGAGTCAGGTTTTTTCAAGGCAGGGGGAACCCAGATACCACCGTTTCCCCGTAACGATTTCAGTGGCACCGGGACCGGTGCGGTGGGTGAGCTGTTCAGCGCGAAATTGCCAGCCGGTCGCTATGAGTTCTTCACCTGGAACGTCGCCACTGGCGTCGCCGAGATACAGGCAACCGAGCCATTCAGCATCGAGTTCGTGGTCACTGCCGGGAAGCCTGTCTATCTCGGAAACTTCCACTTTCTTCCCACCAGAAGTCCGGGCCTGCCCGTTACCGGGGCAAACGTTTATCACCGCCAGCAAAGCGCTCAAGATCTTGCCCTATTCAAGCGAAGATACCCACAACTGGCACAGCAGAGCATTGCCATGCCGTGGCCCGCTGACATGCCCGATCAACGCATCGGGAAAAACTACAGCACGGTGGTTCGGCTGCCCTAGCGCAACTGGCTGTCCTTGCTGCCACGCCTGTTGTAGCCGCTGAACGCCGCCTGCTCTCTGTCGTGCTCCGCCTGACACTTCACGCACAGGCGCACGCCGGGCACCGCCTGGCGGCGGGCCTCGGGGATCGGGGCATCGCATTCTTCGCAATGATGCAGGCTCTCGCCCCTGGGCAGCTGGCTGCGCGCCCGGGCGACGGCGTCCTCGATGCTGCTGTCGATCTGTTCCTGCACTGCGCTATCGTTGGTCCATCCGCCGGCCATGAAGCACCTCCGGGCATCTGTCTCACTAGCAGATATGCGCCCGCCACCGGCAGATTGCAAGCGCAGCGCCAGCCCGCCGGCTGGCTATGCTTGCAGTAACCGCGAGGGAATTCCGCCGATGTCCTGCCTACGCCCACTGGCGATTCTGCTGTTGAGTTGCAGCGCCCTGCTGGCGCGAGCGGAGACGCTGGTCGCCATCGACAACGCCAATCCGCCGTTCATGTACCAGCATGAGGAGCAGCCGCAGGGGCTCTACCCGCAGATGCTGCAGGCGATATTTGCCCGTCTCGGCGAACCGCTGCTGATCCAGCCCATGCCGTGGAAACGTGCGCTGCTCAGAGGCGCCGCCGGAGAAGTGGGCATCGCCGGCATCTATCGCAACGCCGAGCGCATCAAGCTGTTCGACTACTCCGAGCCGATCTTCGAGGAACGCCTGCTGCTCTATGTGCAGCAGGACAAGCCGTTGGCCTTCGACCAGATCGGCGACCTGCATGGCAAACGCATCGGTGTGATTCGCGGCTGGAGCTATACCGAGGACTTCGACCAGGCGGTACGCGAAGGACGAATCCTCGCCCAAGAAGGCAGCTCGGACGAGGCCAACCTGCGCAAACTGGCATCCGGCCGGCTGGATGCGGTGGTGGTGATCGAACTGGCCGGGCAGCGACTGCTGCAGCTACCTGGCATGGAGCACCTGACCGCCCTGCCCCAGCCGCTGAGCATCAACCCTACCTTCCTGGTGTTCGCCAAGCAGGCCGATCAGCGCGAGCTGCTGCAGCGCTTCAACCAGATACTGCGGGAGATGCGTCAGGACGGCTCGCTGCAGCGTCTGGTGCAGCAGGCCACCGCTACTCCTTGACGTTCATATACTCGCGCGCCCAGACGATGTAGTCCTCGGGCTGGGTGTACTTGTGCGTCAGCTCGGTGGCGTTGAGGTCGCTGGCGGCGATGCCGCGCTGCTCGCGCAGGCAGTCGTAGGTGGCCTTGATCGCGGCGAAGTAGGCGGCGTGGCCGTCGACCACGATGCGCACGCCGAGGCTGGCCAGGCGGGCGTCGTCGCGCAGCGAGGGGTTGCCATAGCTGACCAGCATCAGCGGCACGCTGAGGTTCTCGGCGATCTGCTCCAGGTGTTCGAAGTCGCGGATGCCGACCATGCAGATGCCGTCGGCGCCAGCCTGCTGGTAGGCCTGGGTGCGGCGGATTACCTCGTCCACCTCGAGTACGCCGGCGTTGGTGCGGGCGATGATCGCCAGGTCCGGATCGACCCGCGCTTCCAGCGCCGCGCGGATCTTGCCGACGCCCTCGTCGACGCCGATGAGGTCGGTGGATTTGCGACCGAACTGGGCCGGCAGCAGGGTGTCCTCGATGGTCAACGCGGCGATGCCGGCGCGTTCCAGTTCCACCACAGTGCGCATCACGTTGAGCGCGTTGCCGTAGCCGTGGTCGGCGTCGGCGATGACCGGCAGACGCGCCACGCGGCCGATACGTGAGGCCTGCTCGACGAATTCGCTGAGCGTGATCAGGGCGAAGTCCGGCGCGGCCAGAACTTGTAGTGAAGCTACAGAGCCACCCAAGATGCCCACCTCGAAACCGAGGTCGGCGGCGATCCGCGCGGACATGGGATCGAACACCGAAGCCGTGTGATAGCAGGCATTGGAGGCGAGTAATGCGCGGAACTGCGCGCGAAGGTCGTGGTGCGAGGTTCTGTGCATGGGAGCCGCTACTGCCGATTCGTTGTCATTTGGATCGACCAATTATGTAGTAAAACTACAAAACCAGCCAAGTCCCGCCAAGCGAAGTTGCCAGATCAGTCTTGCGCTCGCCTTTCAGCGGCGCAATCGCCGCCTTCCGATAGACCGAACCTTCCGACAAGGGGTGGATTCCTTCAAATCTATTTTGTTATGTTATTTCATCTATATAAGGAAATGACATGGAAAATCTGCATAAAATCGGATTGATAGGAATATCAACCACCCTGCTCGGTAGCGCGGTCTGGGCGAAAGAACCCGTTCAGCTGGAAAGCCTGACCATCACCGACAGCCACTACGAGAGCGCTACCAGCCCGGTCGACGGCTACCGCGCCACCCGCTCCGCCACGGCCACGCGCAGCGATGTGGACATTCGCGACACGCCGCAGAGTATCGACGTGGTACCGGCACAGGTACTGGAAGACCTCAACACCACGCGCATCGACCGCGCCCTGGATTTTGCCGGCGGCGTGTCGCGGCAGAACAACTTCGGCGGCCTGACCTTCCTCAACTACAGCGTGCGCGGCTTCACCACCGGCGAGCTGTATCGCAACGGCTTCGCCATCAACCGCGGCAGCTACAGCTCGCCGGACGCCTCCGCCATCGAGCGCGTCGAGGTACTGAAAGGCCCCTCGGCCAGCCTGTATGGCCGTGGCGACCCGGGCGGCCTGGTCAATATCGTCAGCAAGCGTCCGCAAGCGGAAGCATTCAGTAAGCTCAACCTCAGTGCCGGCAGCTGGGACCGTTACCGCAGCAGCCTGGATGCCAACACGCCGCTGAGCGAGGACGGCAGCCTGCTGTCACGCATCAACCTGGCGGTGGAAGACAACGGCAGCTTCCGCGATCACGTCGGCAACCGCCGCCAGGTGGTCACGCCTTCGCTGAGCTGGCAGCTCGACCCGGACACCACGCTGCAGCTCGACGCCGAGTTCTCCCGCACCGAGTCGGTGTTCGATCGCGGCATCCCGGCGGTGAATGGTGAGCTGGGCTCGGTGCAGCGCTCCACCTTCCTCGGCGAGCCCAACGATGGCGATATCCGCAACGACAACCAGACTCTTGATCTGGCGCTGGAACGCTATCTCAACGAGGACTGGAAGCTGCGCCTGGCCAACCACTACACCCAGGGCCATCTGAATGGCGACAGCTCCGAGCCGCAAAGACTGGTCGGCGACACCATCACCCGCTTCTACCGCCAGCGCGACTTCGAGTGGAACGACAGCATCACCCAGGCCGAGCTGCACGGCAGCTTTGAACTGGGTGGCTGGCAGCACCAGAGCCTGATCGGCCTGGAGTACGAGAACTACCGCAACAGCCAGAAATACCCGCAGAGCGACACTCTGGCCAGCTACGGCCTGGATATCTACAAGCCGGTGTATGGCGCGCCCAAGCCGCCGATCACCAGGCCCAACGACTTCCACGAACACACCGAGAGCTACGCCCTCAACCTGCAGGATCAGATCGCCTTCACCGAGCGCCTGCGCGGCCTGGTCGGTGTGCGCCTGGAGCGCGTGGAGCAGACCTCGCTGAACCGCGCCACGGGCGTCAGCAACCAGCAGGAGAAGGATGTCGCCACTCCGCGCGTCGGCCTGCTCTACCAGCTCACCCCGGAAGTCGGCGTATTCGCCAACGCCGGCACCTCGTTCAAGCCCAACGCCATCGGCAGCCAGGGCCAGGTGTACAAGCCGGAGAAGGGCCTGGGCTACGAGACCGGCTTCAAGCTCGACCTGCTCGACGGCCGCCTGGGCGGCACCATCGCGCTGTTCCACATCGACAAGGAAAACGTGGTCACCACCGATGCCCTCGGTGACAGCGTGGCCGCCGGCGAGGCGCGCAGCCGCGGCCTGGACCTACAGCTCAGCGGCCAGCTCAGCGATGCCGTACGAGTGATCGGCGCCTACGCCTATATCGATGCCGAGGTGACCAAGGGCGACGCCGCCATCCCGGCCGGCAGCGACCTGCTCGGCATCCCGCGCCACGCCGGCAGCCTGATGGCCGTGTACGAATTCCAGGACGGCGCCCTGCGCGGTTCGGATATCGGCGCGGCCTTCAACCATGTCGGCGAACGCTCCGGCCAGTCCGGCAGCGACTTCCGCCTGCCGGACTACCAGACCCTGGACCTGCTGGCCCACTACAAGGCCAGCGAGGACCTGACCCTGGGCGTGAAACTCAACAACCTATTCGACCGCAAGTACTACGAGCGCTCCTACAACAGCGTCTGGGTACTGCCCGGCGAGCCCCGCAACCTCAGCTTCAGCCTGAGCCTCAACCTCTGATCACAAGGACTTCACCGATGCGTACTTCTTACTCCCTCCTGCTCGCCGGCCTGCTCGTCTGCGGCCAGGCCACCGCCCACGGTCTGTGGACCGAGCAGCGCCGTGGCAATGTCGAAGTGATCTACGGCCACGGCGCCGAGGACGATGCCTTCAAGGCGCAGAAGGTCAGCGGCGCCTGGGCCTATGACGGCAGGGGCCGCATGGTTCCGGTCGGCATTCAGCGCCTGGACGACCACGCCCGCCTGCAGCCGCTGCGCGCCCCGGCGGTGCTGGCCGTGGCCCTGGACAACGGCACCTGGTCGCAGACCCCGGACAAGCAGTGGGTCAACCAGGGCCGCCGCCAGGTGCCGAACTCGATCCACTCGCTGCACACCTACAAGTACAGCCTGGCCATCCACCACGCCGGGGCCAGCCTGCCGGACCTGAAACAACTGCGCCTGGCCATCGTGCCGCAGGTCGACCCGCTCGGCGTCGGCCCGGGCAACCCACTGCGCGTGCGGGTGCTGGTCGACGGCCAGCCGGCCAGGGACGTGAAGCTGATCGGCGATTACCGCGGCATGCCCCACGACATCAGCGCCACCACCGATGCCGATGGCTATGCCGAGGTGAAGGTGCGTAACGAGGGGCTGAACGTGATCGCCGCGGCGCTATACCTGCCGGTCAAGGGCGACGCGGACATCGACGAACTCGGCCTCTTCAGCTCGCTGACCTTCCTCGGCAGCGAGCATCGCGAGTAGCGCGCCTCAGGGCGCGGCGGCCTGGGGCAGCCAGCGCCGGCGAATGGCATCCAGGCTGCCATCATGGCGCATGCCGTCGAGCTGGCGCTGCCACTGACCCACCAGATTCGGCGAGGTACGCGGCGAGAAGGCGATGTAGTAGTCGGACTTCATGAACACCAGATGGCCCTGCACCTCCTCTGGGGTCAGGCCGCCGCTGGCCAGTTCCTCGCGCAGGGTCAGGTCCTCGGTGGCGATCAGCTTGACCCGGCCGTGCTTGAGCATGGTCACCATCTGCTTGGAGCTGGGCACGCCGTAGAGGTTGGTGAAGCCCATGCGCTCCAGGCTCTCGTAGGTGTACCACTGCTTGGGCAGGGCCAGGGTGCCGGCATGGGCCGCCTGCTCCAGGCTGTCGATCTGCAGCCCGCTGGTCTTCAGCGAATAGAAGCGGGTGGAGCCGCGCAGGATCGGACCGACCCATTGGAACGACGACTCCCGCTCCACCGTGCGCACCACCGAGAACAGGCCGGTGTCGGCCTCGCTCTTGGCCAGGTGATAGGCGCGGGTCCAGGGCAGCAGCTCGACACTGGCGCTGCTGCCGGTGCGGCGGATCAGCTCGTGCACCACCTCAACCGCATAGCCGTCGGGCTGGCCATCGCGCATAAAGCTGGTCGGCGGGGCTTCTTCGGTCAGCAGACGCAACTCGCCCGCCGCCCATCCGGGCAGCAGGCCGAAAGCCAGCCAGGCGAACAGCCAAGCACGCATCGAAGAACTCCCTCCCCACCGCTTCAGCCTAGCCCAAGGCGCGCGCGGGATCAGGGTTTAAGCAGACTCTGGATGGTGCTTTCGCTGAGGTTGTGGCGATCGACATACACGGCCGCCAGCTTCACCTCGCGCGGGCCATCGCGCTCGCCCTGCAGCAGGCGCTGGGCACGCAGCACGCTCTGGTAGCCGATCTGCCGCGGCTGCTGGACCATCAGCGCGCTGACCTCGCCCTGGCGCAGCGCCGCCACCAGCAACGGGCTGGCATCGAAACCGATATGCACCAGCTTGCCCGCCGACTTGAGTCGGCGCAGGGCGCCGAGTACTTCCTGGGTGGTGCCCTCGCTGGGCGTGAACAGCCCGTCCAGTTCGCGCAGCTCACGCGCCAGACGGGCCAGCGCCTGTTCGTCGCCCAGCGGCAGGTAACGCTCCAGCGCAATCTCCAGGCCACCCTCGCGCGCGCCCTGCAGGAAACCGCGCTCACGCTCGCTGGTGGACTGCACCTGGGCATTGAAGCGCAGCAGCGCGACCCGGCCCTTGCCGCCGAGCAGACGCGCCATCTGTCGGCCGGCCTGCATGCCGGCACTGAAGTTGTCGGTGGCGATGGCGGCGACCACCGCGTCGTCGCCCAGGTCGCGGTCGATGTACAAGCTGGCGATGCCCTTGCGCTTGAGGGCCTGCAGGTGCTCGGCGATCTCCGGCCCGCTGGGCGCGACGATCAGCACCCGGCAGCGGTTGCTCAGCACCTTGTCGATCAGGCGCAGCTGCACCCCGGCGTCGGCATCGCGTGCGGGCCCGCGGAAATGCAGGTGCACGCCCTGCTCGTCGGCCGCCTGCGCCGCGCCTTCGCGCACCTGCTGCCAGAAAGACTGGCCGCCGGCACTGGTGACCATGCCGATGCAGTCCGCCAGCGCCAGCGGCGACGACAGCAGCAACAGACACGCCAGCAGGCTACAACGGGGAACAACGGACATCGATGGCGCTTCCACGGCAGTTGGGGGCAACGACCAAGGGCCGCTCCTTGCAATTTAGCATCCCGCCGCCGGGCCGGCAGCCGACCTGCGGCATGCACGAGGCGACGCGCTCGCATAGAATGCGCGGCCGTTTTTCCGGAACACCGCGCCATGAACCACGCCTCCCCCGCCAATGCCCTAGGCATCGACTTCGGCACCTCCAACTCCACCGTCGGCTGGTGGCGTCCCGGCATGGAGCCCTTGCTGGAGCTGGAGGACGGCAAGATCACCCTGCCCTCGGTGATCTTCTTCAATACCGAAGAGCGCCGCCCGGTCTATGGCCGCCAGGCTCTGAACGAGTACCTGGAAGGCTACGAAGGCCGCCTGATGCGCGCGCTGAAGAGTCTGCTCGGCTCCAAGCTGCTGAAGAGCGAGACCACCGTGCTGGGTAGCGCCCTGCCGTTCCGCGATCTGCTCGGCTTCTTTATCGGCGAACTCAAGCGCCGCGCCGAGGCCCAGGCCGGCCGCGAGTTCGAACAGGTGGTGCTGGGCCGCCCGGTGTTCTTCGTCGACGACGACCCGCAGGCCGACGCCGAGGCCGCCAATACCCTGCTGGCGGTGGCGCACAAGCTGGGCTTCAAGGACGTGTCGTTCCAGTTCGAGCCGATCGCCGCGGCCTTCGACTACGAGCGCAGTATCCAGCGCGAGGAACTGGTGCTGATCGTCGACATCGGCGGCGGTACCTCGGACTTCTCCCTGGTGCGCCTGGCCCCCGAGCGCCGCCACCTCGACCAGCGCCAGGACGACATCCTGGCCACCGGCGGCGCGCATATCGGCGGTACCGACTTCGACAAGCAGCTGAGCCTGGACGGGGTGATGCCGCTGTTCGGCTACGGCAGCCGGATGAAGAGCGACGCGCTGATGCCCACCAGCCACCACCTCAACCTGGCCACCTGGCACACCATCAACGCGGCGTACGCGCAGAAGGCCCAGCTGGCGCTGAAGAGCATGCGCTACGACATCGTCGACCCGACCGGCATCGACCGCCTGCTGCGCCTCACCGAGCAGCGCGCCGGCCACTGGCTGGCCATGCAGGTGGAGGAGGCGAAGATCACCCTGACCGAACAGCCCGAGTACCGCATCGACCTGGCACGCATCGAGGCCGACCTGCAGGTGCTGCTCGACCGCCCGCTGTTCGACCAGGCCATCGACGGCCTGCTGGTACGCATCCGCGAGGGTGTCGACGAGCTGCTGCAGCGCGCCGGCGTCGACCACGCGGCGGTCGATACGATCTTCTTCACCGGCGGCTCCAGTTCGGTGCCGGCCCTGCGCCAGAGCGTCGCCGCCCTGCTGCCGAATGCCCGCGGCACCGAGGGCAACAGCTTCGGCAGCATTGGCAGCGGTCTGGCCATCGAGGCCGCGCGTCGCTACGGCTAAGAGCCTGCCCACAACCTCCTGGCTCGCGGCCATACTGCGTTAAAAACGCCCTCGGAATGCTCATTTACCACTCGTAAACTGCGCTTCCTCGGGCGTTTTTGCGGGGCCGCCGAGGCCTTGTCTGGCCCTAATCCAGAAGGCCGTGAACAGGCTCTAGCACTGCTGGGTGATGGCGGTCGCTGCAGGGCGACCGGCAAAACGCTAAGGTGGAGCCATCTATCCGTCGGAGACCGCCATGCGCCACGCCCTGCTTCTGCTCAGCCTGTTCACCCTCGCCGCCTGCGACGGCGGCGTGGCCACCACCACCTCCGCCAAGCTGCAGGCGGACAAGGCGCAACAGGCCCAGCAACAGATGGAACAGCTCAAGCAGCAGATCGATCAGGTCAACGCGCAGAACGAGAAGAAACTGCAGGACATGAACGAGCAACTCGATCAGTAGAACGAAAAAGGCCGGGCAAATGCCCGGCCTTTTTTCATTGCCGCCGCAGAATCAGGCGGCGCGGCGCAGCAGGAAGAAGCCGGCCACCGCGCAGATGGCCGCCGGCACCGCCACCGCCAGCAGCGGCGAGAAGCCGAACACCAGGCTGGACGGGCCGAGCAGGTCCTGGCCGATGCGGAACACGAAGCCCACCAGCACGCCGGTAAACACGCGCTGGCCGAGGGTCACCGAGCGCAGCGGGCCGAAGATGAAGGAGATCGCCATCAGCACCAGCGCGGCGGTCACCAGCGGCTGCAGCACCTTGGTCCAGAACGCCAGCCAGTAGCTGCCATTGTTCAGGCCCTGCTCGGCCAGGTAATGGATGTAGCGCCACAGGCCGCTGACCGACAGGGCCTCGGGCTCCAGCACCACAGTACCGAGCAGCTGCGGGTTGAGCTCGATGTCCCAGCGCAGGCTTTCGGCCTTCTGCACCTCGGTGCTCTTGTCGTGGAAGACGGTGGTCTTCACATCCTCCAGCATCCAGTGGTCGCCCTGGTACTGGGCGCGACGGGCGAAGCTGGCGGACTGCAGCTTGCGCTGCTCGTCGAACTGGTAGCGGGTCACGCCGACCAGCTTGCCATTGGGCTGCACGGCGTTGATGTGCACATACTCCTGGCCCTGGCGGTGCCACAGGCCGTGCTTGGAGCTCTGCGCCTCGCCGCCGCCCTGGGCCAGGGAACGGTGGGCCTGGGCCAGGTTCTCGCTCCAGGGCGCCAGGTACTCGCCGACCAGCACGCCGGCCAGCATCAGCACCAGCATGGGTTTCATCACCGCCCAGACGATGCGCCCGACCGATACCCCGGCGGCGCGCATGATGGTCAGTTCGCTGTTGCTGGCCAGGCTGCCGAGGCCGATCAGGCAGCCGATCAGCGCCGCCATCGGCAGCATCTCGTAAGCCCGCCGCGGCAGGGTCAGCAGCACGTAGATCAGCGCCTCGAGGGTGCCGTAGCTGTCGCTGAGGTCGCCCAGCTCGTCGACGAAGGCGAACAGCAGGGCCAGGCCGACGATGATGCCGAGTACCGAGAGGATGGCGAGGAAGACGCTGGTGCCGATATAGCGGTCGAGCTTATGCATGGGCCATCTCCTTCACTGCACGGCGACTGGCCAGCTTGAGTTTCAGCGGTTGCCAGAGGAACAGCGCGGCGCCGATCAGCAGGAATAGCGCGTGCACCCACCACAGGCCCAGCTCCATGGGAATCTTGCCCTTGTCCAGCTGGCCGCGGGCGCCGATCAGCAGCGCCAGGTAGGCCATGTACAGGAGGATCGCCGGCAGCAGCTTGAGGAAGCGGCCCTGGCGCGGGTTGACCCGGGCCAGCGGCACCGCCAGCAGGGTGACGATGAACACCAGCAGCGGAATCGACAGGCGCCACTGCAGTTCGGCCTGGTGACGCGGTTCGTCGCTGCCGATCAGCTCGCGGGTCGGAATCGCCTCGCGCTCGCCGATCTCGGCGCTGACGCTGGGCTTGGCCAGCAGCACACCGTGGGTCTCGTATTTGGTGGCGCGATAATCGGCCTGGCCGGGATTGCCGTCGTAGCGGTAGCCGTTTTCCAGGATCAGGTAGCGGCTGCCGTCTGCCTGGATCACCTGGCGGCCCTTCTCCGCCACCAGCAGGGTGATGGCGCTGTCCTTCTTCTCGCCTTCGGATTTGCTGCGCGCCCGCTTCTCGGTGGTGAACACGCCGGCCAGCTGGCCGCGGTCCTCGGACAGGCCTTCGGTGTAGGTCACCCGCGAGCCGTCCTTCATGGCCTGGAAGCGCCCCGGCACCAGGGTGTCGAACTCGGTCATGGCGTCCTGCTGGTTGAAGATCTTCGCCACTTCGGCTACGCCCTGCGGCGCCAGGCCCAGGCTCAACCAGGCCACCAGCACCGCGACGATGGCGGCCGGCGCCATGCTGTAGCCGAGCAGGCGGCGGTTGCTCATGCCGGTGGCGGACAGCACGGTCATCTCGCTGTCCAGGTACAGGCGCCCGTAGGCCAGCAGGATGCCGAGGAACAAGCCCAGCGGCAGAATCAGCTGGAGGAAGCCGGGCATGCGATAGCCCATGATCAGGAACAGTACACCCGGGTCCAGCACTCCCTGTGCGGCCTGGGCGAGGTACTTGATGAAGCGCCCGCTCATGATGATCACCAGCAGCACGGCACTCACCGCACTGAGGGTCATCAGCACTTCGCGGGACAGATAACGGAAGACGATCAAACCGGACGCTCCAGGGTTGTCAGGCTCAGGCGGCAACGCTCACACTAGCCGCTCTCGGTTACACGGCCCGCAGCAGCAGGCCTCGAAAAAATAGCCGGCATTATCTGCCAAACCCGCTTCTTTGTCTTGGGGACAGCACATGGAATTCCTCGTCAAAAGCACCCGCCCGGAAACCCTGAAGACCGCCACCCTGGTGATCGCCCTCGGTGAAGGCCGCAAGCTCGGCGTCGCGGCCAAGGCCGTGGACGATGCCAGCGGCGGCGCCATCTCCACCCTGCTCAAGCGTGGTGACATCGCCGGCAAGCAGGGCCAGACCCTGCTCCTGCACAGCCTGCCGGGCCTCAAGGCCGAGCGTGTGCTGCTGGTGGGCAGCGGCAAGGGTGAGCTATCCGACCGCCAGTTCCGCAAGTTGGTTGCAGCCGCCCATGGTGCGCTGAAGAACCTCGGCGGCACGGACGCGGTACTGGCCCTCGACGAGCTCAAGGTCAAGGGCCGCGATGCCTATGGCAAGGCCCGCCTGCTGGTGGAGACCCTGGCCGATGGCAGCTACGTGTTCGACCAGTTCAAGAGCAAGAAGGCCGAAGCCCGGGCGCTGAAGAAGATCACCCTGCTGGTCGACAAGGCCGGCCTGGCCGACGCCGAGCGCGGCAGCCTGCATGCCCAGGCCATCGCCAGCGGCATGACCTTCACCAAGAACCTCGGCAACCTGCCGCCGAACCTGTGCCACCCCAGCCACCTGGCCGAAGAGGCCAAGGCCCTGGCCAAGGCGCACAAGAACCTCAAGGTCGACATCCTCGACGAGAAGAAGCTCAAGGAGCTCGGCGCCGGCGCCTTCCTCGCCGTGGCCCAGGGCAGCGAGCAGCCGCCGCGGATGATCGTACTCAACTACCAGGGCGGCAAGAAGGACGAACAACCCTTCGCCCTGGTCGGCAAGGGCATCACCTTCGACACCGGCGGCATCAGCATCAAGCCGGCCGCCGGCATGGACGAGATGAAGTACGACATGTGCGGCGCCGCCAGCGTGCTCGGCACACTGCGCGCCGTGCTCGAACTGCAGCTGCCGATCAACCTGGTGTGCCTGCTGGCCTGCGCCGAGAACATGCCCAGCGGTAGAGCGACTCGACCGGGCGATATCGTCACCACCATGAGCGGGCAGACCGTCGAGATACTCAACACCGACGCCGAAGGCCGCCTGGTGCTGTGCGATACCCTAACCTACGCCGAGCGCTTCAAGCCGCAAGCGGTGATCGACATCGCCACCCTAACCGGCGCCTGCGTGGTCGCCCTTGGCGCCAATGTCTCCGGCCTGATGGGCAACAACGACGCGCTGGTGAAGCAGATTCTCAAGGCCGGCGAGAGCGCCGACGACCGCGCCTGGCAGCTGCCGCTGTACGACGAGTACCAGGAACAGCTGGACAGCCCGTTCGCCGACATCGCCAACATCGGCGGGCCGAAGGCCGGCACCATCACCGCAGGCTGCTTCCTGTCGCGCTTCGCCAAGAGCTACCACTGGGCGCACCTGGACATCGCCGGCACCGCCTGGATCAGCGGCGGCAAGGACAAGGGTGCCACCGGCCGCCCGGTGCCCCTGCTGACCCAGTACCTGCTGGATAGGGTCAAGTGAAGGTCGAGTTCTACGTTCTCTCCTCCGCCACGCCGGAAGGCCGCCTGCGCGCGGCCTGCCAGCTGGCGAGCAAGGCCTGGAAGGCCGGTCTGCCGGTATTTCTGCGCGGCGCCGACGAAGCTCAGTGCGCCGCCCTGGACCAGCTGCTGTGGAGCTTCCGCCCGGAGTCGTTCATCCCCCACGGCCTGCACGAGGAAGACCCGCAGGCGCCGGTGGTGATCGGTCTCGACCAGGCGCCGAGCCAGGCCGGCGGCGTGCTGCTCAACCTGCATCCGCAGCTGTCGCCGCACCTGGCCCAGTTCAGCCGGGTGATCGAGATCGTCAACCAGGAACCGGCCCTGCTCGCCCAGTGCCGCGACAGCTTCCGCCAGTACCGCCAGCTGGGCCACGACCCGCAGCGCGTGGAACTCTGAAGGCCGCCGAGGTCGAAATAGGCCTAGACTCGGCGTAGAATCTGCCGCCCCGCCCATCTCTCCTTGCTCGCAACGCCCATGGACAGCTCCAAACCGCCCAAGCCCGATCTCCTGCTGGACGATCTGGAAGCCATCCGCCAGTTGCTGGAGAAGGAGCAGCTGGAGCCGCCGCTGCTGACCGAGACCCTGGACGACGACCTGCAGATTCCGCTGCTGTCGGAAATCATCGAGCCCAGCCCGATAACTCCAGCCCCAACCCCAGCACCAGCGCTACCCCCCACGCCGATTGCCAGCGTGCCGCTGTCCTACCCGGTACAGCCGGCCGTCGCCCCGGCGCCCGCAGCTCCCGCCGCCGCGACACCCAGAGCGACACAGCCCCAGGTCAGCGCCAGCGTGGCGCAGAGCGGCCTGATCCAGAGCCGCCTGGACGCCGAGCTGCGCGCCGCCGCCCAGCTGATCCTGCAGGACGTGATCGACGACTTCGTGCCGCAGATCGAGGCCGAGCTCAAGCGCCGCCTGGATGCACGCCTCGACCGCCTGATCAAGCAGCCCAAGCCCTAACGATCTCTTGATCGTCGGCCATGCTGCGTTGAAATCGGGCCGGGACGCGTAGCCTCGGGCTGCTCATTTACGACTTGTAAACTCCGCACCCTCGCCCATTTGATTTGCTGGCGCTCACCCTTCGGGCCAGCCTGCGGCTGTTACTCCCGCTGGTCGTCGCGCCTTGCCTGGCTCTAGCTCAAAAGATCGTAGAGGCCCCACTAATAGACGCCAGCCGGCGGCCAGTGGCCCAGGGCGGGTGCCAGCCGTTATACTTCGCGGCTTTCCCCGCCCAGTTGCCAATACGGTCCCGCCGCACCCATGGACAAGACCTACCAGCCCCACGCCATCGAAACTTCCTGGTACCAGACCTGGGAGAAGAACAACTACTTCGCCCCGCAAGGTTCCGGCGAGCCCTACACCATCATGATCCCGCCGCCGAACGTCACCGGCAGCCTGCACATGGGCCATGGCTTCAACAACTCGATCATGGACTGCCTGATCCGCTTCCGCCGCATGCAGGGCCGCAACACCTTGTGGCAGCCGGGCACCGACCACGCGGGCATCGCCACGCAGATGGTGGTCGAGCGCCAGCTGGCCGCCGACGGCGTCGGTCGCCACGACCTGGGCCGCGAGAAGTTTCTGGAGAAGGTCTGGGAGTGGAAGGAACAGTCCGGCGGCACCATCACCCGGCAGATTCGTCGCCTGGGCTCCTCGGTGGACTGGTCGCGCGAGCGCTTCACCATGGACGAGGGCCTATCCGAAGCCGTTAAAGAGGCCTTCGTGCGCCTGCACCAGGACGGCCTGATCTACCGCGGCAAGCGCCTGGTCAACTGGGACACCAAGTTCCACACGGCCATCTCCGACCTCGAAGTGGAAAACCACGACGAGAAGGGCCACCTGTGGAACCTGCGCTACCCGCTGGCCGACGGCAACAAGACCGCCGACGGCAAGGACTACCTGATCGTCGCCACCACCCGCCCGGAAACCATGCTCGGCGACAGCGCCGTGGCCGTGCACCCGGAAGACGAGCGCTATAAAGCCCTGATCGGCACCTTTGTCGAGCTGCCGCTGGTGGGCCGGCGTATCCCGATTATTGGCGACGACTACTGCGACCCAGAGTTCGGCACCGGCTGCGTGAAGATCACCCCGGCCCACGACTTCAACGATTACGAAGTCGGCAAGCGCCACAACCTGCCGCTGCTCAACATCTTCGACAAGAACGCCGCCGTGCTGGCCAAGGCCCAGGTGTTCAACATCGACGGCAGCGTCAACACCGAGATCGACGGCAGCCTGCCGGCCGAGTACGCCGGCCTCGAGCGCTTCGTCGCCCGTAAGCAGATCGTTGCCGCTTTCGAAGCCGCCGGCCTACTGCAGAGCATCGACGACCACGCCCTGAAAGTGCCGAAGGGCGACCGCTCCGGCACCGTCATCGAGCCGTGGCTGACCGACCAGTGGTACGTCTCCACCAAGCCGCTGGCCGAGAAAGCCATCGCCGTGGTCGAGAGCGGCGAGATCCAGTTCGTGCCCAAGCAGTACGAGAACATGTACTTCAGCTGGATGCGCGACATCCAGGACTGGTGCATCAGCCGTCAGCTCTGGTGGGGCCACCGTATCCCGGCCTGGTACGACGACGCCGGCAACGTCTATGTCGGCCGCGACGAGGCGGAAGTACGCGCCAAGCACAACCTCGGCGATGCCAACCTGCGCCAGGACGAAGACGTGCTCGACACCTGGTTCAGCTCCGGCCTGTGGACCTTCTCCACCCTCGGCTGGCCGCAGCAGACCGACTTCCTCAAGACCTTCCACCCCACAGATGTCCTGGTAACGGGCTTCGACATCATCTTCTTCTGGGTCGCCCGGATGATCATGCTGTCCACCCACCTGACCGGGCAGATCCCGTTCAAGACCGTGTACGTGCACGGCCTGGTACGCGATGGCCAGGGCCAGAAGATGTCCAAGTCCAAGGGCAACGTGCTCGACCCGCTGGATATCGTCGACGGTATTGGCCTCGAAGAGCTGCTGGAGAAACGCACCAGCGGCATGATGCAGCCCAAGCTGGCCGAGAAGATCGCCAAGCAGACCCGCGCCGAGTTCCCCGAAGGCATCGCCGCCTACGGCACCGACGCCCTGCGCTTCACCAACCTGGCGCTGGCTTCTACCGGCCGTGACATCAAGTTCGACATGGGCCGCGTCGAGGGTTACCGCAACTTCTGCAACAAGCTGTGGAACGCCGCCAACTTCGTCATCGAGAACACCGATAACCAGGACACTGGCATCAATGGCGAGCCGGTCGACCTGTCGCCGGTGGACCGCTGGATCATCTCCGCCCTGCAGCGCTGCGAGCAGGACGTAACCCGCCACCTCGACGCCTTCCGCTTCGACATGGCCGCCCAGGCCCTGTACGAGTTCATCTGGGACGAGTACTGCGCCTGGTATCTGGAGCTGGTTAAACCCGTTCTCTGGGACGAAAACGCTCCAGTAGAGCGCCAGCGCGGCACCCGCCGCACCCTGGTGCGCGTGCTGGAAGTGATCCTGCGCCTGGCCCACCCGTTCATGCCCTTCATCACCGAAGAAATCTGGCAGCGCATCAAGGGTCAGGCTGGCATCACTGGCGAGACCATCATGCTGCAGGCCTGGCCGGTGGCGAACGAGAGCCGCATCGACGCCGCCGCCGAAGGCGACATCGAGTGGGTCAAGCAACTGATGCTCGGCGTACGGCAGATCCGTGGCGAGATGAAAATCTCCATGGCCAAGCGCATCGATATCATCGTGCAGAACGCCAACGGCGACGACCTGCGCCGCCTGGCCGACTTCGAGCCGCTGCTCAGCAAGCTTGCCAAGCTGGAATCGGTCCGCGTACTGGCTGCCGGCGAAGAAGCGCCGATGTCCGCCACTGCCCTGGTCGGCGAGATGCAGGTGCTGGTGCCGATGGCCGGGCTGATCGACAAGGACGCCGAACTGGCGCGCCTGGACAAGGAAATCCAGCGCCTGCAAGGCGAAGTCCAGCGCGTCGGCGGCAAGCTGAGCAACGAAGGCTTCGTCGCCAAGGCGCCGGCCGAGGTGCTCGACAAGGAGCGCGCCAAGCTGGCCGAAGCCGAACAGGCGCTGGCCAAGCTGGTCGGGCAGCGCGAGAAGATCGCCAACCTGTAAGACGAAGAGGCCCGCACATGCGGGCCTTTTTTCTGGCCAAGGAAAGCCGATGATCCAGTTGCGTTTCGAATCGACCCTGCCAGTTCCGCCGGAGATCGCCTGGGGCTGGATCACCGAGGTGCACAGCCTGCGCCAGGAGATGCGGCCCTGGCTGTGGATGAGCATCCCCCTCGGCCTGCGCAACCTGCAGGACGTGCAGGTGCCGCCCGGCACCCCGCTGTTCACCAGCCAGCTGTGGCTGTTCGGCGTGCTGCCGCTGGGCACTTCGAAGCTGACCCTGCTGGCGCTCGAGCCCGGCAAGGGCTTCGTCGAGCAATCACCGATGACCGGCATGCGCCTGTGGCGCCACGAACGCAGCCTGCAGCCGCTGCAAGGCGGCACCCGCGTGGTCGACCAGCTGACGGTCGATCCGCTGCTGCCGGACTTCATCGTGCGTGCCTTTCTGCAGCTGTTCTTCTCCAGCCGCCACCGCGTGCTGCGCCGCCGCGCCGCTCGCCAGGCGCGCTGAGCCAAGGAGCGACCCCGTGGACGTGAGCAAGACCAAGACCAGTTTCTACCGCCGCCTGTACGTGGCCTGGCTGATCGACAGCGGCGGCGCCACCAGCGTGCCAGCCCTGATGAGCGCCACCGGCATGCCCCGGCGCACCGCCCAGGACACCCTGGCGGCGCTGGCCGAGCTGGATATCCTCTGCGACTTCGTCCAGCACGACGGCGAACGCAACAATGCCGGTCATTACCTGATACGCGAGTGGGGGCCGATCGACCGCAGCTGGGTCGAGGCCAATCTGGCGCAGATCAAGGCGCTGCTCGGCTACCCCTGAGGCATCCCGCGCCGCTACCGGCGAGCGGCGCCACCCACTTCAGCCACTCGGTCGCGCTGCCTGACTCAACGCGTACTCGCATCCAACTCCAGATAGCCGGCGCTACGCCGCCTTCAGGTATTTCTCGCGCCCTCGCAAAAACTTGTACAAATCAATTTTATTGTACAACTCCGCATTCCGGTGTTTACTTGTACAACCGATAAGCCTTGTACAAGTTTTCAATGGGAGGTGCGCATGGGTGATCGTCTCAAGCTCGGCATCAGCGCCTGCCTGCTCGGCGAGCGGGTGCGCTACAACGGCGGCCACAAGCGCTCCGCCTTGTGCACCGAGGTCCTGGCCGAACACTTCGAACTGGTGCCGGTCTGCCCGGAAACGGCCATCGGCCTGAGCACTCCGCGCCCGACGATCCGCCTGATCGGCGATGCCGATGCACCGCGCGCGGTGGTTCCCCAGGAACAGAACCGCGACCTGACCGCCGAGCTGCGCGCGCAAGGCGACCGCGTCGCCCGCGAGCGGGATGACATCAGCGGCTTCGTGCTGATGCACAAGTCGCCGTCCTGCGGCCTGCACCGGGTCAAGCTGTACCGCGACAACGGCCACTTGGCCGAGGCGTCTACCCGCGGCGTGTTTGCCGCCCGCCTGCACCAGCTGCGCCCGGAACTGCCGCTGGAAGACGAAGGCCGCCTGCACGACCCGGTGCTGCGCGAGAACTTCCTCAACCGGGTGTTCGTCTACGGCCGCTGGCAGCGCCTGCTCGCCGCCGGTCTGAGCCAGCAGGGCCTGCTCGACTTCCACGCCCGCCACAAGTACCTGCTGATGGCGACCCACCCGCAGCAGCAGAAGGCCCTCGGCCGACTGCTCAGCAACCTCGCCAACCAGGATCTGGCCGACCTGGCGCCGCGCTACTTCCGCCAGCTGATGGCCGCGCTCAGCCGCCCGGCCACCCGCGGCACCCACAGCAATGTGCTGCAGCACCTCAGCGGTCATCTCAAGCAGCACCTCGGCGATGCCGAGCGCAGCGAGCTGCAGAAGCTGATCGAGCAGTACCGCACCGGGGTCATCCCCCTGGTGGTACCGCTGACCCTGCTGCGCCACCACTTCAATCGTCATCCGGATGCCTACGTGGCCAATCAGGACTACCTGCAGCCGTACCCGGACGATCTCAGCCTGAGGAATGCGATTTGAGCGACACCCCCGTCGACTACCCCAGTGCCCTGGCCCTGGGCTACCTGCCGATCCGCGACGTGGCCCGTGCCACCGGCGTCAACCCGGTGACCCTGCGCGCCTGGGAGCGGCGCTACGGCCTGGTGGTGCCCTTCCGCACGCCCAAGGGCCATCGCCTGTATGCGCCGGAGCAGGTGCAACGCATCCAGCAGGTGCTGACCTGGCTCAACCGCGGCGTCGCCGTCGGCCAGGTCAAGGAGCTGCTGGAGCAGAGCACACCGCCGGAAACCCTCGGCAACGGCGTGTGGGACGAACTGCGCCAGGCCATGCTGAATAGCGTGGCGCGCCAGGCCGAACGCAGCCTGGACGAGGCCTTCAACCGCGCCCAGTCGCTGTACCCGCCGCAGATCCTCTGCAGCCAGCTGCTCCTGCCGCTGCTGGCCGAGCTGGACCGGCGCTGGCGCGACCTGCCGTTCGGCGCCCAGCTGGAGCAGGTGTTCTTCCACTCCTGGCTGCGCAGCAAGCTCGGCGCGCGCCTGTACCACGACAATCGCCAGTACAACGGCGCACCGCTGCTGCTGGCCAGCCAGTCCGGCCTGTACCTGGAGCCCGGCCTGTGGCTGTGCGCCTGGCTGATCAACAGTGCAGGCTGCCCGGTGCAGGTGCTGGACTGGGCGGTGCCGACCAGCGAACTGGTGCAGGCGGTGGACCATATCGCCCCGCGCGCCCTGCTGCTGTATTCCAGCCAGGCCCTGGCCGCGCCGCTGCGCCATCAGCTGCCGCGCCTGCTCGAGGCCTGCGCCATCCCCGTGCTGCTGACCGGCCCGGCCGCCACCATCCATGCCGAGGAGCTGCACGGTCTGCACCTGGCCGCCGACCCGCTGCTGGCCGAGCAATGCCTGCGCCAGCTGGGCCTGCTGGAGGACGCGCCGTGCGCCAGCTGATCTGGCTGCGCAGCGACCTGCGCGTAGCGGACAACACCGCGTTGGCCGCCGCCATGGCGGCCGGCCCGACCCTGGCGGTGTACCTGATCAGCCCCGAACAGTGGCGCGAGCACGACGACGCGCCCTGCAAGGTCGACTTCTGGCTGCGCAACCTAGCCGAGTTGCAGCCACGCCTGGCCGAGCTCAACGTGCCGCTGCTGGTCCGCGTGGCAGCGCACTGGCGCGACGCTCCCGCAGTACTGGCCGAGCTGTGCCGCGAGCACGCCATCAGCGGGGTGTGGGTCAACGAGGAATACGGCATCCACGAGCAGGACCGCGACCAGGCGGTGGAGCGCGAGCTGAGCCGTCATGGCGTGGCCTTCCACCCTCTTCTGGACCAGCTGTTCTTCCGCCCCGGCAGCGTGCTGGCCAAGTCCGGCGGCTATTTCCAGGTGTTCAGCCAGTTCCGCAAGGTCTGCTACCAGCGCCTGCACAGCGCCCTGCCGGCACTGGTGCCGCGGCCGGCGCGCCAGCAGCCGCTGGAGATCGCCAGCGATGCCATTCCCGGCGCGATCGCAGGCTTCGCCACACCGGACGCCAGCCTGCGCGAATACTGGCCGGCCGGCGAGGAAGCGGCGCGCGAGCGCCTGGCCCTGTTCGCCGACGAGCTGCTGAGCTGGTACCAGCAGCGCCGCGATATTCCCGCCGTGGACGGCACCAGCCAGCTGTCGCCGTACCTGGCCTGCGGCGCGATCTCGCCACGCCAGTGCCTGCACGCCGCACTGCGGCGCAACCAGGGCGAGTTCGAGACCGGCAACCCCGGCGCCGTCACCTGGATCAACGAGCTGCTCTGGCGCGAGTTCTACAAGCACATCCTGGTCGGCTATCCGCGGGTGTCGCGCCACCGCGCCTTCCGCCAGGAGACCGAGGCGCTGCGCTGGCGCCACGCCCCGGCCGAGCTGGCCGCCTGGCAGCAGGGCCGCACCGGCATCCCGCTGGTCGACGCCGCCATGCGCCAGCTGCTGGCCACCGGCTGGATGCACAACCGCCTGCGCATGGTGGTGGCGATGTTCCTGACCAAAAACCTGCTGATCGACTGGCGCGAGGGCGAGCGCTGGTTCATGCGCCACCTGATCGACGGCGACCTGGCCGCCAACAACGGCGGCTGGCAGTGGAGCGCCTCCACCGGCACCGACGCGGCGCCCTACTTCCGCATCTTCAACCCGGTCAGCCAGTCGCAGAAGTTCGACCCGGACGGCCGCTTCATCCGCCGCTGGGTGCCGGAACTGGCGCAGCTGGACAGCCGCGACATCCACGATCCATCCGCCCGTGGCGGCCTGTTTGCGCTGCCCGGCTATCCGGCGCCGCTGGTCGACCTCGGTGCCTCCCGCGAACGCGCCCTGGCCGCGTTCCGCGACCTGCCCAAGGTGAGCGGCGATGAGTGACTTCCTGCGCGACTTCGCCCAGCGCTTCGCCGCCCTGGACGCCGACAACCTGCGGCGGCTCGGCGAGCTGTACAGCGACGACATCCTGTTCCGCGACCCGCTGCACGAGGTGCGCGGCCTGCCCGCGCTGCGCACCTACTTCGCCGAGCTGTATGCCAACGTGCGGGAACTGCACTTCGAGTTCCACGGCTTCGATCAGGTCGCCGACGGCGAGGGCTACCTGCGCTGGACCATGACCTTCCGCCACCCGCGCCTGCGCGGCGGCGCGCCTATCGCCGTGGATGGCTGCTCGCACCTGCTGTGGTGGGATAAGGTCTACCAGCACCGCGACTACTTCGACGCCGGCGCGATGCTCTACGAGCATCTGCCACTCATGGGCCGGGTCATCGCCTGGCTCAAGCGGAGGCTGGCATGAGCCGGCGCATCTGGCTCACCGGCGCCAGCAGCGGCATCGGCGCGGCGCTGGCCGAACTGCTGCTGCAGCGCGGCGAACGCCTGGCCCTGAGCGCGCGCAACGCCGAGGCGCTGGCGGCCATCGCCCAGCGCTACCCGCAACAGGTGCTGCTGGTGCCCGGCGACCTAGGTGACGCCGACCAGGTGCGCCTGATCGGCGAACGCATCGCCCAACGCTGGGGCGCCCTGGACCAGGTGATACTCAACGCCGGCACCTGCGAATACATCGACGCCGCGCATTTCGACGCCGCCCTGGTGGAACGGGTGATGCGCGGCAACCTGCTGTCCGCCGCCTACTGCATCGAGGCCGCCCTGCCGCTGCTGCGCCTGGGCCAGACCCCGCACCTTGTGCTGATGGGCAGCTCCGTGACGCACCTGGCCCTGCCGCGTGCCGGTGCCTATGGCGCATCCAAGGCCGCGCTGCGCTACCTGGCCGAGTCCCTGCGCCTGGACCTCCCGGAGATCGACATCACCCTGGTCAGCCCCGGCTTCGTCGACACCCCGCTGACCCGCCGCAACGACTTCCCCATGCCGATGCTGTGGCCGGTCGAACGCGCCGCCCGACACATCGCCACGCGCCTCGAGCGGCGCCCGCTGGAGCTCGCCTTCCCCGGCCTGTTCATCGGCGCCCTGCGCCTGCTCGCCCACCTACCCGCCCGCCTGCGCCTGGCCCTCGGCCGCTACCTCGCCCGCAAGGAATCCGTATGAAAATCGCCATCGTCGGCAGTGGTATTTCCGGCCTCACCTGCGCCTACCTGCTGCAGCGCCAGCACGAGGTCACGGTGTTCGAGGCGGGCGACTGGATCGGCGGCCACACCCACACGGTCGACGTGCAGCTGGAGGGGCGTGGCTACGCCATCGACACCGGCTTCATCGTGTTCAACGATTGGACCTACCCCAACTTCATCCGCCTTCTGGACCAGTTGGGGGTTGCCTCGAAACCTACCGAGATGAGCTTCTCGGTGCACGACCCGGTGAGCGGCGACGAATACAACGGCAACAACCTCAACAGCCTGTTCGCCCGCCGCCGCAACCTGCTCAGCCCAGCGTTCTGGGGCATGCTGAGCGACATCCTGCGCTTCAATCGCGAAGCGCTGGCCGACTTGGCGGCGAGCCGCATCGCCGGCGACACCACCCTGGGCGAGTACCTCCGGCAGAACGGTTACGGCCAGCGCTTCATCCAGCACTACATCGTGCCGATGGGCGCGGCCATCTGGTCCATGTCGCTGCAGGACATGCTCGGTTTCCCCCTGCAGTTCTTCGTGCGCTTCTGCAAGAACCACGGCCTGCTGTCGGTCAACCATCGGCCGCAGTGGCGGGTCATCCAGGGCGGCTCGCGCAGCTACGTGGAACCGCTGACCCGCGGCTTCGCCGAGCGCATCCGCCTGAACTGCCCGGTGCAGCGCGTGCAGCGCGACGCCGAGGGCATCACCGTGCACAGCCCGGCAGGCATCGAACGCTTCGACCGCATCGTCTTCGCCTGCCACAGCGATCAGGCCCTGAAGCTGCTGGCCTCGCCGACCCTGGCCGAGCGCGCCATCCTCGGCGACCTGCGCTATGCCGACAACGAGGTGGTGCTGCACACCGACACCCGCCTGCTGCCACGCCGCAAGCTGGCCTGGGCCAGCTGGAACTACCGCCTCGGCGGCCCCGCCGAACAGCCGGCGGCGGTGACCTACAACATGAACATCCTGCAGGGCATCAAGGCGCCACGGACCTTCTGCGTCAGCCTCAACCAGACCGCCGCCATCGACCCGGCGCAGATCCTCGGGCGCTACCGCTACGCCCATCCGCAATACAGCCTGGCCGGCCTGCGCGCCCAGGAGCGCTGGCGCGAGCTGCACGGCATGCACCACACCTACTTCTGTGGTGCCTACTGGGCCAATGGCTTCCATGAAGACGGCGTGGTCAGCGCGTTGCGCGTGGCCGAAGCCTTCGGTGAGCGCCTGTGAACAGCGCGCTCTACCAGGGCTGGGTCAGCCACCGCCGGCACCTGCCGCGCGGCCATGGCTTCCGCTATCGTATCGGCCTGCTCTATCTGGACCTGGCCGAACAGGACGCCGTGCTGGCGCTCTCGCCCCTGGCCGGTCGCTCGCGCTGGGCGCCCTTCGCCTTTCGCGAGAGCGATTACCTGCCGCACCTCACCGGCACCGGTCTGGCGCTGCAGCAGGCGGTTCGCCAGTGCGTCGAACAGGCCCTCGGCCATGCACCGCAAGGTCGCATCTGCCTGCTGACCCAGCCGCGCAGCTGGGGCCTGGCCTTCAACCCGGCCAGCTTCTTCTACTGCTTCGAGGCAGACGGGCGCCTGGCGGCGATCCTCTGCGAGGTGAGCAATACGCCCTGGCGCCAGCGCTATCACTACGTGCTGCCGGCGCATGCCGAGGGCGAGTCGCGGCAACGGGTGGCCAAGGCCTTCCACGTCTCGCCCTTCCTGCCCCGCGACGTGGAGTACCGCATGCGCTTCGCCCCGCCCGGCGAGCACCTGCGTATCCACATGGAGGACTGGCAGGGCGCGGACCGGCTGTTCGAGGCCGGCCTCGGCCTGGGCCGCGTCGAGCTGAGCCGCACTAGCCTGCACCGCCACCTGCTGAGTTTCCCCTGGATGACGGCCAAGACCCTGCTGGCCATCTATTGGCAGGCCCTGCGCCTGCTGCTCAAGCGCATGCCGCTGTTCGACCACCGCGCCGCGGATGACGAGCGCCCCACCGCCTTACTGGAGCCCCGCCATGAAGAGTCCTGACCTGATATCCGCCAAGAGCACCGTACGCAGCAGCAACGGCCTGGGCGCCGGGCTGCTGCGCCGCCTGGTACTGCGCCAGCTCGGCCAGTTGCGCCACGGCCGCCTCAGCGTGCTGGAGAACGGCGAACGCCTGGAGTTCGGCCGGGACGGCGCCAGCCTGCACGCCGAGATCGAGGTGCTCGATCCGGCGCTGTGGGCATTGGTGGCGGGCAACGGCTCGATCGGCTCGGGCGAGGCCTATATCCATGGCTACTGGAGCAGCCCGGACCTGACCGCGGTGATCCGCCTGTTCGTCGCCAACCTCGATGTGCTGGACGGCATGGAGCGTGGCCTGGCCTTGCTCTTCGGCCGCCCGCTGATGCAGGGTCTGCACTGGCTCAACCGCAACACCCGCGCGGGCTCGCGACGCAACATCGCCGCCCACTACGACCTCGGCAACCAGTTGTTCGAGCAGATGCTCGACCCGACCATGATGTACTCGGCGGCCATGTTCGAAGGCGCCGACGATAGCCTGGAACAGGCCCAGCTGAACAAGCTCGAGCGCATCTGCCAGAAGCTCGCCCTGCGCCCCGAGGACCACCTGCTGGAAATCGGCACAGGCTGGGGCAGCATGGCCATCTACGCCGCCACCCACTATGGCTGCCGAGTGACCACCACCACCCTGTCGCGCGAGCAGTACGACTACACCCGCCAGCGCATCGAGGAACAAGGGCTGCAGCAGCGCGTCACCCTGCTGCTGCAGGACTACCGTGACCTCCAAGGCCAGTACGACAAGCTGGTGTCCATCGAGATGGTCGAGGCCGTCGGCCATCGCTACCTGCCCGATTATTTCCGCCAGTGCAGCCGCCTGCTCAAGGCCGACGGGCTGATGCTGCTGCAGAGCATCACCATCCGCGACCAGCGCTACGAGCAGGCGTGCCGCTCGGTGGACTTTATCCAGCGCTACATCTTCCCCGGCGGCGCCCTGCCCTCGGTGCACAAGCTGCTGCAGGTGGTGACCGCCGAGACGGACATGAACCTGCACCACATGGAGGACTTCGGCCTGCACTACGCGCGCACCCTGCGCCTGTGGCACGACAACCTGCGCCGCGCCCGCCACCAGCTGGAGCAGCTGGGCTACGACCAGTACTTCTACCGGCTGTGGGAGTTCTACCTGTGCTACTGCGAGGGCGGCTTCCTCGAACGCAGCATCGGCACCGCCCAGCTGCTGCTGGCCAAGGAGGCCGCGCGCCCGGCGCCGCTGCTCGGCCGCTTCAGCGCCTGAGTCTCCTCCCCTCTCCCTCTGGGAGAGGGGCTGGGGTGAGGGCAGTCACTCGAACTTTTCCGGCCTACTTGCATGCGCCCAACCCACTCGCTGCTGCTCAACGCACTGCTGTTCCAGCTCGGCTGGCTGGTCTGCGTGTTCGGCGCCCAGCAGCCCTGGCTGCTGTCGCTCGCCGCGCTCTGTCTGGCCGTGCATCTGCGCCTGCTGGCCCACCCCGGCGAGTGGCGCGGACTGCTCGCCGTGACGCTGTTCGGCTGCGCCCTGGACAGCGCCCTGCTCAACCTCGGCGTGTTCGACTTCGCTGGCGCAAGCCTCCTGCTGCCGGCCTGGCTTGCCCTGCTCTGGGCGCTATTCGCCAGCACCCTCAGGCACAGCCTGGCCTGGACCGCGCGCCCCTGGTGGCTGGGCAGCCTGCTCGGCGCCGTGGGCGCTCCGCTGTCCTATCTCGGCGGCGCACGGCTGGCGGGCGTCGAGCTGCCGCTGGGGCTGTGGCCGACCCTGCTCCTGCTCGGCGCGATCTGGGCCGCAGTCATGCCGCTGGCACACTGGATGATGGGCAGACCGAGACCTGCCTGAGGCACGCCGGTCGGTCAGGCGAGCCACCCGCGGCGACCTGCCGTACACTGCGCGCCATGAGCACCATCCCCCACCTCCAGCTTCCCACCGCCGACATCAGCTGCAGCAACTGCGCCGCCTGCTGCTGCCAGCTGGAAGTGATGCTGATCACCGATACCGGCGTGCCGCAGCGCTTCATCGACACCGACGACTGGGGCGGCGAAGTGATGCGTCGCCTGGACGATGGTTGGTGCGCGGCGCTGGACCGCGACAGCATGCGCTGCACCATCTACGAGGTGCGCCCGCTGATCTGCCGCGAGTTCGAGATGGGCTCGCCGGAATGCCGTGACGAGCGCGGCGGCATGAACGGCATCTACCGCTAGCGAACGGGCATGAAAAAGCCGGGCACCAGGCCCGGCTTTTTTGCATCCATTTCAGAGTCTGCTTACGAACTTTTGAGCTAGAGCCAGGCAAGGCGAAATTGGGTGAGGGCCGGTCGGAGTCGCGGGCGACTTTACGAGGTGTAAATGAGCAGCCCGATCCCAATTTCAACGCAGCATGGCCGACGATCAAGAGATCGTAGGCAGGCTCTTAGAAGCTGGTGCGGTAATGCAGGGTATAGGCCTCCACCCCATCGTTTGGCTGCTTGATACCGGCGTTGGAGTAGTGGATCGCACGGATACCGACTTCCTGGCCGGAGAAGCGCAGGCCGAGGCCGATGCGGTCTTCGAACTGGAAGGAGGAGCCCAGGTCGTTGTCTTCCAGCTCGGTATTGGCGAAGGCCGCGACGCCGATGCCGGCCTCGACGTAAGGCTTGACCGTCTCGCCGGCGAATTCGTAGACGAATACCGGAGTGAAGGACAGGCTGTGGTTGCTGGAGGTTTCGTCACCCTCCCAGTAGGTGTAGCCGGCGTCCCAGTAGCCGGTCAGGCGACCGACGTCGCTCTGCCACCAGCTCTTGTCCCAGTCCCACTGGGCACCCAGGCGATAGACCATGGTGGAATCGCCGCTCTGGCCGACGGCGGCGGTGAAGTCGACGGCCTGCGCGGACAGGCTGCTCAAACCGAGGGCTGCTGCCGCGGCCAGGGAAAGTATCTGCTTCATACACAACATCCTGTTAGCGATGGAGGTGGGAAATTTTACTGTCTCGCAGTATAGGAAAAATTCTTATTAGAGAAAGGTACAACCCCGCTCAAAAAGTATTGATCCCTATCACACAGGGAGCGCCTCCACCGCTGCGAGTTCCAACAATAATTTCGGCAGTACCGCCTGCATCGCCACCACGTCGCCACTGCTCCACAGGCGAATGCCCTGGGCCGGCCCCGAGGCGCGCAGGCCGCGCTGGTCGAGCAGCGATTGCAGGTGGCGCGCCACCGCCGCACCGGTGTCCACCAGGCTGATCGATTCCGGCACCAGCTCACGCAGCAGCGGCTTGATGAAGGGATAGTGGGTGCAGCCGAGAATCAGCGTGTCGCAGCCCTCCTCCAGCAAGGGTTCGACCCAACCACGCAACAACTCGCGGGTGCGCGGCGCCTCCAGTTCACCGGCCTCGATCTGCTCGACCAGCCCCGGGCAGGGCTGAGTGATCACCCGCACGTCGCTGGCGAAGCGATCGAGCAGCGCGGCGAACTTGGCGCTCTTCAGGGTGCCGGTAGTGGCCAGCACGCCGACCACGCCGCTGCGGGTGGCAGCGGCCGCCGGCTTCACCGCCGGCTCCATGCCGACGATGGGCAACTCGGGATAGCGCTCGCGCAGGTCGGCCACCGCCGCGGCAGTCGCCGTGTTGCAGGCCAGCACCAGCGCCTTGGCGCCCTCCCCGAGAAGAAACTCGGCGATACGCTGGCTCCTCTCGCGGATAAATTCCGGGGTTTTCTCGCCGTAGGGCACGTGACCGCTGTCGGCCACATACAGCAGCGACTCGTCCGGCAGCCGCGCGCGGATCTCGCGCAGCACCGAGAGGCCGCCGACGCCGGAGTCGAACACGCCGATGGGCGCCTGGCTCATACGCGTGCTCCACACACCGAACATTCGGGATCGCGCTTGACCCGCAGCTCACGGAAGCGCGAGCCGAGGGCGTCGATCAGCAACAGGCGGCCCACCAGCGGCTCGCCGAAACCGACCAGCAGCTTGAGCGCCTCCAGCGCCTGCAGGCTGCCAACTAGGCCCACCAGCGGACCGACCACGCCGGCCTCGCTGCAGGTCAGCTCGGCCTCGCTGCCATGGCCGTACAGGCAGTGGTAGCAAGGGCTGGCCGCATCGCGCGAGTCGAACACCGCGAGCTGGCCCTCCAGGCGAATCGCCGCGCCGGACACCAGCGGCCGACCGGCGGCCACGCAGGCGGCATTGACCGCCTCGCGGGTGGTGAAGTTGTCGCTGCAGTCCAGCACCAGATCCACCGCCGCCACGGCAGCGGCCAGGGAGTCCTCGTCCAGCGCAGCACGGTGCGGCACGAGCCTGATCTGCGGGTTGATGGCCATGAGGCGGACGATGGCCGAGTCGACCTTGGCCACACCGATCTGCTCACTGTCGTGGATGATCTGCCGCTGCAGATTGGTCAGCTCGACCCTGTCGAAGTCGGCCAGGTGCAGCTCGCCGACGCCGGCGGCCGCCAGGTACAGGGCCACCGGCGAACCCAGACCACCGAGGCCGGCGATCAGCACACGGCTCTGCTTCAGCCTGAGCTGCCCGGCCACGTCGATCTGCGGCAGCAGGATCTGCCGGCTGTAGCGCAGCAGCTCGTCGTCGTTCAGTTCCAGGCTCATGCCGACCATTGCCCCAGGGAAATACGTTCGTGGCCGCCGAGGTCGCGGCGGCTTTCCACGGCAGCGAAGCCTGCCGCACTCAGCAGCCCGCGCACCGCCTCGGCCTGATCATAGCCGTGCTCCAGCAGCAGCCAGCCACCGGCTTCGAGATGCTGCGGCGCCTGCGCGACTATCTGGCGAATATCGTCCAGGCCATCGGCACCGGCCACCAGGGCGCTCATCGGCTCGAAGCGCACATCGCCCTCGCCCAGATGGCGATCCGCAGCCGCAATGTAAGGTGGATTGCTGACGATCAGGTCGAAGCGCTCGCCGGCCAGCGCATCGAACCAACTGCTCAGGCGGAACTCGGCATTGCTCAATTGGAGGCGCTGGCGATTGCGCTCGGCCAGTTCGACCGCCTCGGCGATGCGATCGACACCGGTCACCTTCCAGCCGCCGCGTTCGCTGGCCAAGGCCAGGGCAATGGCGCCGGTGCCGGTGCCCAGGTCGAGTACCCGCCGCGGCGTGGCCGGCGCCAGCTGCAGGGCGCTCTCCACCAGCAGCTCGGTGTCGGGCCGGGGAATCAGGGTGTGTGGCGCCACTTCCAGGTCCAGGCTCCAGAAGCCCTGGTGGCCGAGGATATAGGCCACCGGCTCGCCGTTACGACGGCGTTCGAGCATGGCGGCGAAGGCGGCCAACTGCTCGGCGCCCGGCTCATGCTCGGGCCAGGTGCGCAGGTAGCTGCGCGGCTTGCCCAAAGCGGCGGCCAGCAGCAGCTCGGCATCCAGCCGCGCCGTCGGCGAGTCCGGCAGTGTCGCGCTATCGAGCAGGGATTGGATGGAGGCCATGCACAAGGTCCTATGCCTGTGGCTCCCTCTCCCCTGGGAGAGGGCTGGGGTGAGGGCGTTGCAGGCGACTCGCAGTAGCCTGAAGCCCCTCTCCCCCGGCCCCTCTCCCGGCGGGAGAGGGGTGTCGATCAATCGCCCAGGGCGGCCAGCTGGTCGGCCTGGTATTCCTGCAGCAACGGCTCGATCACCTGTTCCACCGCGCCACCCATCACTTCGTTCAGCGAGTACAGGGTCAGGTTGATGCGGTGGTCGGTGACCCGGCCCTGCGGGAAGTTGTAGGTACGGATGCGCTCGGAACGGTCGCCGGAGCCGACCAGCAGCTTGCGCGTGTCGGAGATTTCCTTGTGCGCGGCGGCGTCCTGCTGGTCCTGCAGCTTGGCCGCCAGCCAAGCCATGGCCTTGGCGCGGTTCTTGTGCTGCGAGCGCTCTTCCTGGCACTCGACCACCATGCCGGTGGGCAGGTGGGTGATGCGGATCGCCGAGTCGGTCTTGTTCACGTGCTGGCCGCCGGCACCGGAGGCACGGTAGGTGTCCACGCGCAGGTCGGCCGGGTTGATCTCGATGGCCATCTGCTCGTCCGGCTCCGGCAACACGGCGACGGTGCAGGCCGAGGTGTGGATGCGGCCCTGGGACTCGGTCTCCGGCACGCGCTGCACGCGGTGGGCGCCGGATTCGAACTTGAGCTTGGCGTAGACGTTGTCGCCCTCGACGCGGCTGATGACCTCTTTATAGCCACCGTGCTCGCCGATGCTCTCGGAGAGGATCTCGACCCGCCAGCCCTGGCGCTCGGCATAGCGCGAGTACATGCGGAACAGGTCGCCGGAGAAGATCGCCGCCTCGTCGCCACCGGTGCCGGCGCGGATCTCGAGGAATACGTTGCGCCCGTCGTTGGGGTCCTTGGGCAACAGCATGCGCTGCAGGCGGTCTTCCAGCTCGACCAGTGCCTCCTTGGCCTGGGCCACTTCCTCCTCGGCCATCTCGCGCATTTCCGCATCGCCGTCCTTGAGCAGCGCCTGGGCGCCCTCAAGGTCGTCCTGGGTCTTGCGCAGCTCGCGGTAGGCGGCGGTCACCGGCTCTACTTCGGCGTACTCCTTGGAGTAGGCGCGGAAGCGGGTCTGGTCGCTGATCACCTCGGCGTCACCGAGCAGCGCGGTGAGCTCCTCGAAGCGGTCGTGGAGGATGTCGAGTTTCTTCAGCAGGGAGGCTTTCATGTCTTGCTCGGGCCCTCGTCGAGGGCAAACAGTTCCTGGGCCACGGCCAGCGCTTCGAAGCGGCCGTCGGCGGAGATTTTCTTCAGCTGCACGCTGGGCGCGTGCAGCAGCTTGTTGGTCAGGCCGCGGGCCAGCTGGGCCAGGGCCTCGTCGACGCTGCCGCCGTTGGCCAGCAGGCGCTGGGCCTTGGCCAGCTCCTCGTCGCGCAGGCGCTCGGCCTGCTGGCGGTAGGCCTTGAGCACGTCCACGGCGGCCAGCTCACGCAGGCGCTGCATGAAGTCGTCGGCCCCGGCGGTCACCAGATGCTCGGCGGCCTGGGCAGCATCCTGGCGACTCTTGAGGTTCTCCTCGATGACCTCGTGCAGGTCGTCCACCGTATAGAGGTAGACGTCGTCCAGCTCGCCGACTTCCGGTTCGATATCGCGCGGCACGGCGATGTCGACCATGAACATGGGCTTGTGCTTGCGCTGCTTGAGCGCGCGCTCCACCGCGCCCTTGCCGAGGATCGGCAGCTGACTGGCGGTGGAGCTGATAACGATGTCGCTATTGGCCAGCTCCTGGGGAATGTCGGCCAGCAGCACGGCATGCGCGCCGAACTGCTCGGCCAGCTGGCTGGCGCGCTCCAGGGTACGGTTGGCGACCACGATGCGCTTCACGCCCTGGTCATGCAGGTGGCGGGCGACCAGGCTGATGGTCTCGCCAGCGCCGATCAGCAGGGCCTGGCTGCGATGCAGGTCGGCGAAGATCTGCCTGGCCAGGCTGACCGCGGCGAAGGCCACGGAAACCGGGTTCTCGCCGATGGCGGTGTCGGTGCGGACGGTCTTGGCGGTGCTGAAGGTGGCCTGGAACAGGCGGCCGAGCAGCGGGCCGACAGTGCCGGCCTCGCGCGCCACGGCGTAGGCGGATTTCATCTGACCGAGGATCTGCGGCTCGCCGAGGACCATGGAGTCCAGCCCCGAGGCCACGCGCATCATGTGGCGCACGGCGTCGTTGTCCTGGTGCACGTAGGCGCAGGCACGCAGCTCGTCGAGGCTCAGGCGGTGGTAGTCGGCCAGCCAGCGCAGCACCTCGTCGGCGGACAGCTGGTCCTGCTCCAGGTACAGCTCGCTGCGGTTGCAGGTGGAGAGAATCGCCGCCTCGCGACTGGGCGTGACGCGACACAGCTGCTGCAACGCCTCGACCAGCTGCTCGGGGGTAAAGGCCACGCGTTCGCGGACGTCCACCGAGGCGGTCTTGTGGTTGATGCCGAGGGCGAGGAAGGCCATGCAGGGTCGCTAAGGGAATTCTGGATAGCGGGCGATTGTCCTACGTCGCCCATGGGAGAACAACTGGCGCGACAAATTGACCCTCTCGGCAAACCCGCGCGGCGCGGTGGGCTTGCCACCGCTGCTTGTGTCATGATGCAGCCACGCCACGGACCGCAGCTTTATCTATGAACAAATCCCTCGCGTTGCTCACCGCCTCCCTCCTGCTCGCTGGCTGCCAGACCCTGGCACCCACGCCGGACGGCACCCCGCCGGTCGAGGACGCAGCGGCCAGCAAGGCCCCAGCCGAACCCAAGCAGTACGCCTCGTTCAGCGAGGAGACGCTGTACGCGCTGCTCTCCGCCGAACTGGCCGGCCAGCGCAATCGCTTCGACATCGCCCTCGGCAACTACGTGCAGCAGGCCAATGCCACCCAGGACCCGGGTGTGGCCGAACGCTCGTTCCGCATCGCCGAATACCTGGGCGCCGAGCAGGCCGCGCTGGACAGCGCGCTGATCTGGTCGAAGTCCGCGCCGGACAGCCTCGATGCCCAGCGCGCCGCCGCCGTGCAGCTGGCCCGCGCCGGTCGCTACGACGACGCCATGCAATATATGGAGAAGGTCCTGCAGGGCCAGGGCGACACCCACTTCGACTTCCTCGCCCTGTCCGCCGCCGAGACCGACCCGGACACCCGCGCCGGCCTGCTGCAAAGCTTCGACCGCCTGCTGCAGAAATACCCGGAGAACGGCCAACTGCTGTTCGGCAAGGCCCTGCTGCTGCACCAGGACGGCCGCGCCGAGGAAGCCCTGGAGCTGCTCGAAGGCCATGCCGCCAGCGAGGAAGAGATTCCCCCACTGCTGCTGCGCGCCCGCCTGCTGCAGGGCCTGGACCGTGGCGAGGAAGCGCTGCCGCTGCTGGAGAACGGCATCGAGCGCCACCCGGAAGACAAGCGCCTGCGCCTGGCCTATGCCCGCCAGCTGGTCGAACTGCAGCGCCTGGACGAGGCCAAGAGCGAATTCTCCGGCCTGGTCCAGCGCTTCCCCGATGACGATGACCTGCGCTACTCGCTGGCCTTGGTCTGCCTGGAAGCGGAAGCCTGGGACGAGGCTGCGGTCTACCTGGAAGAACTGGTGGCGCGCAACGCCCATGTCGATGCCGCCCACTTCAACCTGGGCCGCATCTACGAGCAGCGCGGCGACGCCGAGAGCGCACTGATCGAATACGCCCTGGTAGGCCCCGGCGACGACTTCCTGCCGGCCCAGGTGCGCCAGACTGAGATCCTCTTCGATAGCCAGCGCGCCGCCGAAGCCAGCAGCCGCCTGGCGCGCAGCCGCGAATCCCAGCCGGACTACGCGATCCAGCTGTACCTGATCGAATCCGAAGCCCTGGCAAACCGCCAGCGCCTGGAAGAGTCGTGGAAGGTGATCGGCCAGGCCCTGGAGCAGTTCCCCGGCGACACCAACCTGCTCTACACCCGCGCCATGCTCGCCGAGAAACGCGGCGACCTGCCCGGCCTGGAGCGCGACCTGCGCAACATCATCGAGCGCGAGCCGGATAACGCCACTGCGCTCAACGCCCTCGGCTACACCCTGGCCGACCGCACCACCCGTTACGACGAGGCCCGCGCCCTGATCGAGCAGGCGCACAAGCTCAACCCGGAAGACCCCGCCACCCTGGATAGCCTGGGCTGGGTCAACTACCGCATGGGCAACCTGGAAGAAGCCGAGCGCCACCTGCGCGCAGCCCTAGCCAAGTTCCCCGACCACGAAGTCGCCGCCCACCTGGGCGAAGTGCTGTGGGCCCAGGGCAAGCAGCGCGAGGCCCGCAAGGTCTGGGCCGGCGCCCTCGAAGCCCAGCCCGACAGCCCCATCCTGCGCTCCACCATCCAGCGCCTGACCGGTTCCGAGAAGCTCTGACCCATGTTTCGCCACGCCCTCGTTTTCAGCCTGATCACCCTGCTCGCCGGCTGCGCCGGTCTCACCAACCGCGAGTCCGTCGAAGGCCAGGGCGACCCGCAGCAGTGGCAGGCGCACAAGGCCAAGGTCGCCGCCCTGGATGGCTGGCAGATCAGCGGCAAGGTCGGCATCCGCGCGCCCAAGGACTCCGGCAGCGGCACGCTGTTCTGGCTGCAGCGCCAGGGCTACTACGACATTCGCCTGTCCGGCCCGCTCGGCCGCGGCGCTGCGCGCCTGACCGGGCGCGAGGGCGACGTGCTGCTGGAAGTGGCCAACCAGGGCCGCTACCAGGCCGAGTCGCCCGAGGCCCTGCTCGAAGAGCAACTGGGCTGGCGCCTGCCGGTCTCACACCTGTTCTGGTGGGTGCGCGGCCTGCCCGCTCCCGACAGCAAGAGCCGTGTCACCCTGGATAGCGACAGCCACCTGGCACGCCTGGAGCAGGACGGCTGGCAGCTGCAGTACCTGAGCTATGTCGAGCAGAACGGCTACCGCCTGCCCGAGCGCATCAAGCTGCACGGCACCGACCTCGACATCACCCTGGTGATCAAGGACTGGCAGCCGCGCCAGCTCGGCCAGTAATCCTCTGCCCGACGCCGTAGCCCGGATGCAATCCGGGGACGGCCCCACCGAAAAGCCCCGGATTGCATCCGGGCTACGACCGCCATGACGAATCCAGCCATCCCCGACCACGCCGAACTGATCCTGCCCGCCCCGGCCAAGCTCAACCTGATGCTGCACATCCTCGGCCGCCGCGCCGATGGCTATCACCTGCTGCAGACCCTGTTCCAGTTTCTCGACCACGGTGACGAGCTGGGCTTCGCCCTGCGCCAGGACGGCGAGATCCGCCTGCATACCGAGGTGGCTGGCGTACCGCATAACGCCAACCTGATCGTGCGCGCCGCGCGCCGCCTGCAACAGGAATCCGGCACCACCCTCGGCGCCGATATCTGGCTGGACAAGCGCCTGCCCATGGGCGGCGGCATCGGTGGCGGCAGCTCGGATGCCGCCACCACCCTGCTCGGCCTCGATCACCTGTGGCAGCTGGGCTGGGACGAGGATCGCCTGGCCGCCCTGGGCCTGAGCCTGGGCGCCGACGTACCGGTGTTCGTGCGCGGTCGCGCGGCCTTCGCCGAAGGGGTTGGCGAGCAGCTGCAACCGGTGGAACTGGAAGAGCCGTGGTTCCTGGTCGCCATCCCCCAGGTGAGCATCAGCACGGCCGAGGTTTTTGCCGACTCCGAGTTGACACGTGATACCCCCGCCATTACAGTTCGCAGCCTTCCCGAGGGGGGCGGTCGTAACGACTGCCAACCGGTTGTCGAGAAGCGTTACCCCGAAGTGCGTAACGCCCTGAAAACGCTCAACAAATTTGTTGCTGCGAAGATGACCGGAACCGGAGCTTGCGTGTTTGGGAGCTTCCCAAACCAGGCCGATGCTGATAAAGTCTCGCGCCAACTTCCGGCCACCCTGCCGAGCTTTGTTGCTCGCGGCTGCAATCGGTCTCCGTTGCATCGCAAGCTCGAAACGGCAACTCGGAAGTGAATGCGGGACAGTCGGTTATCCGATACAGGGGCGTCGCCAAGCGGTAAGGCAGCAGGTTTTGATCCTGCCATGCGTTGGTTCGAATCCAGCCGCCCCTGCCATAACCACCCAGCATTCGATAAACACTTTAGGGGCGTCGCCAAGCGGTAAGGCAGCAGGTTTTGATCCTGCCATGCGTTGGTTCGAATCCAGCCGCCCCTGCCATACTCTCGAAAGCTGTTCAGAAAGCCGGTCTTTTTGAGCAGCTTTTTTCATCGGAACCACAGGCAGGTACTGCGCGTGTCCAAGATGATGGTCTTCACGGGGAACTCCAACCCCGATCTGGCTCGTCGCATCGTGCGTCAGCTGCATATCCCCCTGGGCGATGCATCCGTAGGCAAGTTCTCCGACGGCGAAATCAGCGCCGAGATCAACGAGAACGTGCGCGGCAAGGATGTCTTCATCATCCAGCCGACTTGCGCGCCGACCAACGACAACCTGATGGAACTGGTAGTGATGGCTGACGCCTTCCGCCGTTCCTCGGCGACTCGTATCACTGCCGTGATCCCCTACTTCGGCTATGCCCGCCAGGACCGCCGTCCGCGCTCCGCCCGCGTGGCCATCAGCGCCAAGGTCGTGGCCGACATGCTGACCGTGGTCGGCATCGACCGCGTTCTCACCGTCGACCTGCACGCCGACCAGATCCAGGGCTTCTTCGACATCCCCGTGGACAACATCTACGGCTCGCCAGTGCTGACCGACGACATCCAGGATCAGCGCTTCGAGAACCTGATGATCGTCTCCCCGGACATCGGCGGCGTCGTCCGCGCTCGCGCCGTGGCCAAGAGCCTGGGCGTCGACCTGGCCATCATCGACAAGCGTCGTGAAAAGGCCAACCAGTCCGAAGTCATGCACATCATCGGCGATGTCGACGGCCGCACCTGCGTGCTGGTCGACGACATGGTCGACACCGCCGGCACCCTCTGCCACGCCGCCAAGGCGCTGAAAGAGCACGGCGCCTCGAAGGTCTACGCCTACGCCACCCACCCAGTGCTGTCGGGCCGCGCCATCGAGAACCTGGAAAATTCCGTGCTGGACGCACTGGTGGTGACCAACACCATCCCGCTGTCCGCCGCGGCTCAGGCCTGCCCGCGCATCCGTCAGCTGGACATGGCCCCGGTTATCGCCGAAGCGGTTCGCCGCATCAGCAACGAAGAATCGATCAGCGCGATGTTCCGCTAAGCGGAACCTCCCTGGCGACAAGTGCCCCGCCGCGTGCGGGGCTTTTTGCCCAACCGTCCGCACGCTGGTCGCAAGCGCTTCGGACGGTTTGGTTTATTTGGAGAACTGTAATGACTGAATTTGCCCTGAATGCCAACGTGCGTTCCGACCTGGGGAAAGGTGCGAGCCGCCGCCTGCGTCGTAACGAAAGCCTGGTTCCTGCCGTAATCTACGGTGGCGAGAAGCCGGCCCAATCCATCAGCATCCTCGCCAAAGAACTGGCCAAGCTGCTGGAAAACGAAGCTGCCTTCAGCCACGTGCTGGCCCTGTCCGTTGACGGCACCGCCGAAAACGTCGTGATCAAGGCCCTGCAGCGTCACCCGGCCAAAGGCTACGTAATGCACGCCGACTTCGTTCGCGTCGTTGCCGGCCAGAAGCTGAGCGCCCACGTTCCCCTGCACTTCATCAACGAAGCCAGCTCGGTTGGCGTGAAGCAGCAAGGCGGCGAAGTGTCCCACACCATCTCCGAAGTCGAAGTTTCCTGCCAGCCGCAAGACCTGCCGGAATTCATCGAAGTCGACCTGGCTAAAGTGGAAGTCGGTCAGATCGTTCACCTGTCCGACATCAAACTGCCGAAGGGCGTCGAGCTGGTGGCCCTGGCCCACGGCAACGACCTGGCAGTTGCCAACATCCACGCTTCCCGCGTGAAGGACGACAGCGCCGAGTAATCACTCACGCTGCTCCTCCTGTAAAAGGGCCCCTGACGTGACTGCCATTCAACTGATCGTCGGCCTGGGTAATCCAGGCCCCGAATACGACCAGACCCGGCATAACGCAGGGGCCCTTTTCGTTGAGCGCCTGGCCGACAAGCAACGCGTCAGCCTCAGCCTCGACAAGAAGTATTTCGGCCTGGTGGGCAAATTCAGCCATCAGGGTCGCGACGTTCGTCTGCTCATCCCCACCACCTTCATGAACCGCAGCGGCCAGTCCGTGGCGGCGCTGGCGAATTTCTTCCGGATCAGCCCGGACGCCATCCTGGTGGCCCACGACGAACTCGACATGCCTCCCGGCGTCGCCAAACTCAAACTCGGTGGCGGCCACGGCGGGCACAACGGCCTGCGCGACATCATCGCCCAGCTCGGCAATCAGAACGGCTTCTACCGCCTGCGCCTCGGCATCGGCCATCCCGGCCACGCCAGCCTGGTCTCCGGCTTCGTCCTCGGCCGCGCGCCGCGTAGCGAGCAGGAGCTGCTGGACAAGAGCGTCGAATTCGCCCTCGACGTGCTGCCCGAGATGCTCGCCGGCGACTGGACCCGCGCCATGCAAAAGCTGCACAGCCAGAAAGCCTGACCCTTTTTCACGACTTCATCTCCGCGAGGGATACACCATGGGATTCAACTGCGGCATCGTCGGCCTGCCCAACGTCGGCAAGTCCACCCTGTTCAACGCCCTCACCAAATCCGGTATTGCCGCGGAGAACTTCCCCTTCTGCACCATCGAGCCGAACAGCGGCATCGTGCCCATGCCTGACAGCCGCCTGGACGCCCTGGCCGCCATCGTCAAGCCCGAACGCGTGATCCCCACCACCATGGAGTTCGTCGACATCGCCGGCCTGGTGGCGGGCGCCTCCAAGGGCGAAGGCCTGGGCAACAAGTTCCTCGCCAATATCCGCGAGACTGATGCGATTGCGCATGTGGTGCGCTGCTTCGAGGATGAAAACGTCATCCACGTCGCCAACAGCGTCGATCCCAAGCGCGACATCGAGATCATCGACCTCGAACTGATCTTCGCCGACCTCGACAGCTGCGAGAAACAACTGCAGAAGGTCACTCGCAACGCCAAGGGCGGCGACAAGGAAGCCCTGGCGCAGAAGGCCATCCTCGAGAAGCTCATCCCCCACTTCACCGAAGGCAAGCCCGCGCGCAGCCTGATGAAGAACATGAGCGCCGACGAGAAGCTGGTCATCCGCGGCTTCCACCTGCTCACCAGCAAGCCGGTGATGTACATCGCCAACGTCGCCGAAGACGGCTTCGACAACAACCCGCACCTCGACGTGGTCCGCGCCATCGCCGAGGAAGAAGGCGCCGTCGTGGTACCGGTGTGCAACAAGATTGAGGCCGAGATCGCCGAGCTGGACGAAGACGAGGAGAAGCAGATGTTCCTCGAGTCCATGGGCATGGAAGAGCCGGGCCTGAACCGCGTGATCCGAGCCGGCTACGACCTGCTCAACCTGCAGACCTACTTCACCGCAGGCGTGAAGGAAGTCCGCGCCTGGACCGTACGCATCGGCGCCACCGCCCCTCAGGCCGCCGCCGTGATCCACACCGACTTCGAGAAAGGCTTCATCCGCGCCGAAGTAGTGGCGTACGACGACTTCATCCAGTTCAAGGGTGAGGGCGGCGCCAAGGAAGCCGGCAAATGGCGCCTGGAAGGCAAGGAATACATCGTCAAGGACGGCGACGTGATGCACTTCCGCTTCAACGTCTAAGCCCCTGCAAAAGCCCCGCAATCGCGGGGCTTTTCATATCCACCCAGCGCTCTCCCCCGTCGAGCCTAAGCGCTTGATAACGAATCAATTTGTCCGCCAAACGGGGTTGACAGCCCAAGCCGACAAGAGAATAATGCGCGCCACTCGGCTACATAGCTCAGTCGGTTAGAGCGCAGCATTCATAATGCTGATGTCCCAGGTTCAAGTCCCGGTGTAGCCACCATACAAAACAAAGGGTTAGCGAAAGCTAGCCCTTTGTCATTTCTGAAGCTGTCCCACAGCTGTCCCTTTCTTGTCTCACATCCCAAGCAGCTGCCCGCCGATGCAATGCTCAAATATCTCAGTGAGCGGCAACGGGTCACCAAAAGCAGCGGCAATGTTAGCCGGAATCCAATCAGGGGTATCGACCTCCCACCAGTCGATCTGGAAGCCGGCGTTAATGATGATGTGCTCAAACAGAACACGCTGCGCTCGTCCATTCCCTTCGCGGAAGGGGTGAATCATGTTCACCTCACCATAGAAATCAGCGACAGCAGGTACCAACTGAGCCCTAGCCATACCCTCAAACCAATTCCTAGCAGCCAGCCCACGAAACAACCGCGCGGCCTCCGGCTCAATACGACCAACAGTGCAGAAGCGAGTATCTTGCTTGGAAATGTCGACGGTTCGTAGCTCACCAGCCCATTGGTAAACCTCACCAAAAAGCTTGAGATGGATACGAGACATATAGGAAAGATCGTAGGGCGGCAGCTCAAACTCAATTTCATCTAGAGCAGCCGCAGAAAGGTCACGCTCAGCGTTGCTGAGAGCATCCTCGTCAGTCAGATTCAGGAGATTCCGGAGGACTGTAGTCCCTGGATAGCAGTACGGGTCTGGACCTGTACCGTATTTGTCACGCATTCAGCTTGCGCGCGCGAGGAGCAGGCGAGTCAGAAGACGAGGAGCGATTACCACGCTCAGACTTGCACACCTCAAAGCCCTCTAGACGCAGACTGGCCGCATAGTTCGCTTTGCGGGTAGCAGCAAAATAGGCCTTTTTGGCCTCCAATGACGGTTTCGACATGCTGGTCACCTTTTGAGAGATTTCATTATCTCACTATCTCCGATCATTGCTATGACAGATCGTTGCTATGTCACATCCGTACTATCTCAACGTATTAGACACTTTGGTGGAGCAATGCAAGGGGAGAAAGTGTCAAAGCGGAAGCGAAATGGTCAGGAGCCAGATGTGCATAGCGCATTGTCATTTTGATATCCCCATGCCCCAAAATGCGCTGCAGCGTCAGGATGTTCCCACCCTGCATCATGTAGTGGCTGGCGAACGTATGCCGCAGGATGTGGGTCATCTGCCCTGGAGTATGCAGGCCGGTGCGCTCATAGGCTTTACGGAACGCCGATCGGCAAGAGCTGAACAGCTTGCCACTCCCTGGATAGCCCCGCGCCAATAGCAAATTCTCCAGATCAGGCGGAATCGGTACCGACCGACTCTTGCCGTTCTTGGTCCGAGCGAATCGCACCTGTCCGTTAAGCACCTGCTGCCGGGTGATGCTCTCCGCTTCATCCCATCGAGCCCCTGTAGCAAGGCAGAGTTTCGCGACCGGCAACGTGTGGCTGTTGGTTGAAGCCTCACACTCACGAAGCACCAATCGACACTCATCCAAGGTGAGAAACGCCCGCTCTGTTTCATCGACCTTGAGCTGTCGGAGATTGGCCAAGGGGTTGGCCTCATGCCATACGCCAAGGCGGATCAGCTCATTGAAAACGGCCTTCAGATAACGATGCTCATGGTTCACTGTGGCCGGGGTGCAGTCCTTCAAACGCTGCATCCGGTAACGGCCGAAATCCAGGGCGGTGAAGCTAGAGGCAATAGGGTTGCCGAGTGCCTGGGCTATGGCCATGGTCCGGGGGTAGCGATATCGATCCTTCAGAGTGGAGCCGTGCAGCTCTTGCCAGACCTCGACCAGATCAGACAATCGCTCTCCAGGATCACGACCGCGCTGCGCGTACTGGCGGCGCATATCGGATATCCAGCGCTCGGCCTCGCTCTTGGTGCGGAACCCCTTCTTGCGCTTGCGAATACCTAGCTGGCGATCAAGCCAGAAGTCGGCATCCCAGCCATTGGCACCCTTCGAGATCATATCGCCCTACCCCACCGGATATGCCGTTCCTCCAATAGGTCGCGGATGTGACGGTAGAGGTCGATGGTGGTCATATCCTTGGCCGCGTAGTGTTCGCGGATAACCGGCCAGCATTCCCAGGTTTGCAGCCGTTCAAACGCCTTTTTTGCGCCCACTCGCTCCCTAGCCAGCAGGCTGACGAAGTTTCCCAGGAACAGCTCGACGTTCTTGCCGGAGAAGCCTCGGGCGGTCTTGTGCTGCCGCTTGTATTCGGTGGCATCGATCAGGGAATCGACTGGCAGATCGACACGCACATCGTCGCGGATCAGCGTCCAGAGAGGATCGAAATAACCAGGGCGAGCCAGCAGCTTGAACTGGCTCAGACCGTATCGCCACAGCCCATCCAGATGTCCCGCAAAGGTCGCATAGGAGTCGGTTTCGATAATGTTGCCGCTGGCCAGATCGACCGAGCCACTGGCGAACTGCTGAATGATGGAATGGTGGTAGCGGAGCTCAATACGCCACACATCCTGGGCCGGGTCGTAGTTGTCCGGGTCGCCCTCGTCGAAGCTGTCACGGCGCTTCCAGACACCTTCCCAATAGTCGAGTTTGTCGGTGGCCCTGGCCTGTTCGGTCTTGTTGTAGATGCACAGCTGCATGCCTCCAGCAGAGCCGAACATGGAGGTTTCGCCGCGGCCGTAGACGCTGGCCTTCGTCGCCCAGGAAATCTCATTGATGCCCGAGATATCCCGATGGGTGCGCGCTCGGCAGTGCATGCGGGCGACCAGATCGGTCGGCGGTTGCCAGCCCTGCAGGTCTAGGGCCAGGTGAACGGCACACTGGTTGCGCTCCACCAGGGTCAGGGCATGGCTGGCGTAGTAATCCATACGCTCTTGCAGGCGCTCAGGACTCATCGCGTCGATGGCATGGGGTGACACTTCGACCTTGAGGTGCGGACCGATCACGTCCGATTTGCAGTTGAAGTTCTTCACCAGCAGCACGAAGCCCAGGTCGGCATTCTGGAGCTTGTACTGGTAGCCCGAGTCCTTGCCGACGCGGCCGGTGTGCCAGCGTTCCCCAGCGAAGTCGACGATGGTGCCCGGCTTGTCGAACAGCGCCAGGACCTGGGGCTGGATCAGCCCGCGATACAGCTGGCGGACAGTATCCACGCCGCAACGCAGCAGGCGGACGCGGCTCAGATTGACGAAGCCAATCTTGCCCAGCTCAACGAACAGGCGGCCCGTTTTGCTCTCGGCACCTGTTTCGAGATCAAGGCGGAGGAAGTCTCTGGGTTTCATGGGATATTTCCTTGTTTCCAGTCTTTATGGGGCTTTCGAATTTGGTTTGTCTGACGTGTTACAGGGACGTCTCGCGGCGGCCTGCACACGCAGGGGCGCTCTGAACCGAGCCGCGCCTTTGCGAGTGCAGGCCGCCGCGTCGTCTGTTGCTGCGCTGATCAAGAAGGGTTCGGGCGGCACCTGACTGGCCACCCTGGATGTGGGGAAGGCGAGGCAGAGCAGAAGCAGGACGACCGCCAGGGACAGCGGGCGTGAGGGCGACAGGTAGGAGAGCAAGACCAAGGGCGCCGCCCTTGTTATCCCGCTCTTGCCGCCGAGGGCTCGGGAGCGTGGGGTGGTGAAGCTACCCCACACTCCCCGGCAGAGGCTGTTCATGTTCGTGCAGGGTCAAGGGTGCGCTGCGCCCGTGCTTCCGTTCTTCGGAACGGTGGAGCTGTTCCGACGAGCCGGGAGCGCGGCCCCTGACCTCTCAGAATAGGTTCGGGTCATACGGCCCAGTACGTTGCCGGAACTGTGCCGGTCGCGGTGCCGTATCGCCCGAATGGTATGAATGTCGGAGAAGAACACTTCGTTAGGGAAACGGCTGTCTTCGGCTGCGTTGAATGCCAAAAAGTAGGATTGCTCATAGATGCCGGTCACCGGCAGAACGAGACCGACAATGTGAGCGCATATCCAGTGTGATTCAGGCTCATCGTCCCATCGCAGCTCTATCAGAACGAACTGCCCCAGGTATGGCAGAGCGGAGGCGGCATCCAGAGCAACAGGGGTGCTAGTCATGGCTGTAGTCCCCCTCTTTGAACTCGTCCTTGCCGCTCAGCAAGTCTTCGCGGAGCTTGCGGACGTTGACCATGAGGCAGTCACTGACCCGCACGCTTGGCAGGGTGCCGCTCTCGACAAGCTCCACCACTTCGCTAACAGGGAGGCCGCTGGAGGTAGCGAAGGTGACGATGCTGCACAGGTCGCCGATACCGGTGCCGAGGGGGACGACATTGCCACCGATTTGAGGCCGGCTCTTATCTGCGTTGTGATCACTCATCGGCGTAGTCCCCCTGGGCGAAGATGGTCTTTCCGTTGGTAGATCGGTGCGGATTTGGGCGAGGTTTACCAGGCGGGGGCGGCCCATCTTGATGCTCGGGATGGTGTAGGTATGAATCCAGGCGATCACCGTATCCACGGAAACGCCGTTCATAGCAGCGAAGATTTCCTTGCTGCAGGTGAGTGCGTTACGGCAGTCGAGGTAGATCACTCGTTTACCGTCAATATCGAAGCTCACATCGAAGGGTGGTTCGTTCAGATGCTGCGTACTCATCGCCTATCCCTGCTCCTGAAATGCTCATAAACTGTCGTTCAAGGGTGTTTCACGCCTAAATAATTTAGGCTGTGGACGCAAGTCTATGGATAAACTATTTAGGCGTAAATAGTTTAGGTGCTTGTGGTGTAGATCAATTGGGAATAAGAGACGAAAGGGTTAGAGCGCTTGTCCGCCATCTCAGCCCTTCACTGGTGGCCAAAAACACCGGCATCGAAAAGGCTCGCTGGGGGACTGTCGCCCACAACCAGAAGGTAAAAGTACGCCTCGAAGACCTCGACGCATTAATTGAGGCGTTCCCCGAGTACGAGCTATGGCTTTGGAAGGGGGAAGTTGATCCAGGGAAGGGGCAGATCAGTCCAGCCTATGCTGAGGCAGACCTAAAATTGGAAGGACACGAAGCGGGCAGCAGGTAACAGCGGAAGTGGCCCGGCGATGGTTCGCCAGAAGAAAGGATTCTTGATATGCAGGTCGGCAGGGATAGCGCGCATACAAACCAAGCGGCTAACGGCCTTTCTCCTTACCACAGCCGCCTGGCTGTCTCCCGGCAGCTCTGCCATAGCATCAACTCCTAATGAAACCGCCTTGGTCGTGTCTTGGCCCGCTACACCGAGTGCGGATGCAGTGACCTTCACAATCCCTGAAGAGTATCTCCACAGAAGCACCACTTTCTTGAACAAAGACGGCACCGTTGAGTCGTTCGCGGTGCTTTTTGAGCTGCGTGGTCTCAAGCCACTCCAAGACCGGTCTTGGCTGAAAGAAAAGAAGGGCACCCCACAATATGAGGCGTTCATGAAGCGCTGGCAGGGGCGCTTTGCGATGGACGTTCATCAATCAAGTACTGGCAATGACAATGGGGCAGTGACCGAGGGATGGAGACGCCAAACAGGAGCCGGCTCTGGGTATTACAGAGATGGGTCTATAGCCGGTTTGGATCGTTACTCTACAACGGTGTGTATTGATCACCGCTTCAAGAATGAGGCTCTTGCCAAAGCTGTAGCGCTCAAAGGTGCCGATGATCCATCTCCCCCTGGCTGCATCATCAACCGCAAGTGGACCATTCTGGTTAGTCCTTGGAATACTCCCAATGATGAGGCTGCTGCAATTATCTGTATGACCACAGGGTGCAAAATGTTCTTTGATGCTGTTGGTCGACGCGCCTCAATTGGCATTGATCATAAAGACATTAAAAGATGGTTCAAAATCAAGCAGGCCGGGCAAAGCCTGGCTCAGCGGCTTGTGACTTACTGATCAGCTCTTCACGGGCAGGAGGGTGTATTGGGAAACATCATCGACATGGCTAGCTTCGAGCACCTTCGAGGCCAGAAGAAATCAGCTCGATACACCTGCCCGAAAACAAACGTCACGTCTCCCGTTATCTACAAGGTGCTGATACCTGACGGCGAAATGGATGGTGATACCCCCTACTTCACCGGCACGTTCACCCCCTATTACCAACTTCAAGAAACGCCTTGCTATGGGAACTCAGACCTGCCGGGATTCCCAGCATCATCAGCAACCCAAATCAGCACCCTGCAAGCCGACGACGCTTTTCACCTGGATGTAATCCACATCGCCAACAAGGAGCAGGGAGAGGGCTTCAGAAAGGCTTGCTATCACCTTGGCATGGATGCCGAGAGTCTGAGCTGGATAGAGAATCAACAGGGCGCATTCGCCCTGCTAAAGAGGGAAGGTTCTGAGAAGAATGGTCACATCATTTTTTACACAAGCAAGGACGAATACATAGCCATGCTGAGCCGCACTCTGCCGTGCGAGTATGTCGCAGCCTTCAATAGTGAAGGAGAGATCGTTCCGGTGAAGAGCCTTCAGGATGATGAGGGCTAGAGGGACGCGAGACGAAGCAGTGTCCCAATGAAGGGCTGAATCTAGCCCGAGCAAGGATAGATGAGGCTAAAGGCATGCTGTAAGCGGCGGTTTTGCTGGTGTTCAGCTCTTACGAGAGTAGGTGCCGCTTTTTCATAATGCAGGCACCTGAGTCCTCACCGACAATAGCCCCCCTGCATTTCGGCTGGGCATCTGCGCCGCATGGCTGCTCTATTGATTTAAGCCACCACTCCCGCATTCGCCCACACATTCCGGACACCACCATGAGAGACAACTTCGAAAACATCCGCGCCGAGCGCGACGTGCCGCTGCACCGTGCCAGTGCGCCCAGCCAGAACTACGCCGGGCTGTGGAAGCAGATCGCCCTCGGCATCGTGGTCGGCTATTCGGTACTGGGCGTGCTAAGCGCCGCTGGCTGGTGGTTCGTCAAGCTGGCCCTGAGCGGGCTGCAGATCACCACGCCTTGAGCGGCTAGCTCTTCTGCCCGCGCCCGGCCAGCAGCAGGCCGCTGACGATCAGCGCGCCGCCAACCCAGTGATAGGTCTGCAGGCTTTCGCCCAGCAACACCCAACCGAGGATGGCGGTGAATACAGGCATCAGGTAGTTGCTCATGGCCGTGCGCGCGGCGCCCAGCTCGCGTAGGCCAATGTTCCATAGCTGGTAGGCCAGCACCGAGGCGAACAGCGCGGTGTAGCCGATCGCGGCGAGGTTGGGCAGGCTGGGCTCGAAGCGCGCGCCCTGCCAGAGCTCCCAGGCATAGAGCGGCGCCAGCATCAGCAGGCCGATCAGCACCAGGGCGCCGAGCACGGTGAAGGGAGGCAGCTGAAAATGCGCGCTCCAGCGCCGTAGCAGCAGCGAGTACAGCGCCCAGTCGAGGGTGGCCAGCACCATCAGCAGGTCGCCCTTGGCGAAGGACAGGCTGCCCAGCACCTGCCAGTTGCCCTGGGCGATCAGCCACAACAGGCCCACCAGCGCCAATCCCAGGCCGACCCAGGCGCGCCGCGCCGGCCATTCCCCCAGCAGCAGGCCCGCGCCGATAAAGGTGGCCAGCGGCAGGCAGGTGCTGACCAGGCTCAGGTTGATCGCCGCGGTGCTCAGCGCCGCCGTGTAGAGCAGGACGTTGTACAGGGTGATGGCCAGCAGCGCGGCGAACCACAGGCGCCAGCCGGCGCTGCGCAGCGTGTAGCGATGCTGCCAGAGCGAGGGGCCGACCAGCGGCAGGAGGATCATCAGGGCCACGGCCCAGCGCCAGAACGCCAGGGAGAACGGCGGGATGGCGCCGGTGAAGGCCCTCGCTACCAGCGAGTTGCCAGCCCAGAACAGGCTGGCCAGGGCCAGTCCGAGCCAGGCCAGCAGTTGCGCGCGCGGCACCTCAGGACTGGCCGAACGGGCGCAGGCGGTACTGCGGCGGCAGTTGTTCCAGGCCGCTGACGGTGACATTGAGGTTCTTCCAGCGGCCATCCTTGATGCCGTAGATGCAGCCGTGCACGGACAGCTCCTGGCCGCGATGCCAGGCGTTCTGCACGATGGTGGTGTGGCTGACGTTGGCCACCTGGTGGATGACGTTGAGCTCGCAGAGGCGGTCGACCTTGTCTTCCTCGTTCTCGATCGTGGCGAAGTGTTCGCGCTGCTCGTAGTAGAGGTCGCGGATCGAGCGCAGCCAGCCGTCGATCAGGCCGAACTGGCGGTCCTGCATGGCCGCGCGCACACCGCCGCAGCCGTAGTGGCCGGTGACCAGGATGTGTTTGACCCGCAGCACGTCGACCGCGTACTGGATCACCGAGAGGCAATTGAGGTCGGTGTGCAGCACCACGTTGGCGACGTTGCGGTGGACGAAGATATCGCCCGGCAGCAGGCCGACGATCTCGTTGGCCGGCACCCGCGCGTCCGAGCAGCCGATCCAGAGGAATTCGGGGGTCTGCTGCTTGGCCAGCTTGGCGAAGAACTCCGGATCCTTCTCGTTGACCGCTTCGGCCCAGCGCGCGTTGTTGTCAAACAGGTGCTGCAGGTCGCTCATGTCGTGGTCCTTGTCGCCCGCCGCAGCAAGCACTAGTCGATCAGGGTGCAGGCCATTACCAGCGCGTCTTCGCGGCCGCCGGCGGCCGGGTAGTAGTCGCGGCGCCGGCCGACCTCGTTGAAGCCGTAGCGCTCGTACAGACGATAGGCGTCCTGGTTGCTGGCGCGCACTTCGAGGAAGCATTCGCCGGCGTTGAGCTCCATCGCCCGGCGCATCAGGTGCTCCAGCAGCAGCAGGCCGAGGCCGCGGCCCTGGCTCTGCGGGCGCACGGTGATGTTGAGCAGATGCGCCTCGTCGATGATCACCTGGATGATGCCGTGGCCGACCTGTTCGTCGCCGTCGAACATCACCCAGCAGTCGTAGGACTTCAGGCCGTCGGCGAACAGGTTGCGGTTCCACGGGTGGCTGAAGGCGGCGTTCTCGATCTGCAGCACGCGGTCCAGGTCCGCCTCGGTCATCGGGCGGAAGCTGATGGCGCCGCTCATGCCGAGGCTTTCCAGCGCGGCATCAGCCGGCGCATGGCGCGCCACAGCTCGGCCTTGCGCTGCGGCTCGTCCATCAGCAGCTCCAGGCTCGGCAGCGCCCAGGCCGCGCCCAGGCCCTCGACCTGCAGCTCGCGGTTATAGGCCTGCTCGTCCGCCTCGCCGGCGAAGCGCACGGCCGGTAGGCCGATCAGCCACAGGCAGCTGCAGGGCTGGCTTTCCAGCTGGCCGGCGAGCACGCCCTGGACGTAATCGCGAGCGGCCTCGGGGCCCTGGTCGAGGTTGCCGCGCGACAGCAGCGGCCAGCGGATCGGCGAGCCGTCGCCGACCTGCTGCGGGGCGTCCGGCAGCCCAGCGGCGCGCAACAGGTCCTTGAGCAACAGATAGGAAGGGTCGCGGCTCTGGAAGGGCTCGCCCGTGGCCAGTTCGACCAGCAAGGCGCAGTCGCCGGCGCGCAGCAGCTGCAGGGCGAAGCGTGGCGGCGGCACCACTGGCTTGGCCTCGGCCACCGGCGCCTCTTCCGGCTCGGCCTTGGCCTCCGGCTTGGCGAATACCTTGGACGCGGCCGACGGACGCGGCACCTCGATGACCGGGCGCTGCGGCTCGACCGGCGCCTTGGCCTCGACCACCGGCGCCGCCACGGGCACCACGGGCGCGGCGGGCGCGACTTCCGGCTCGGGCAGCGGCTGCAGCAGCTCGGCGCGCGACGGCGCGGCGAACGGCAGCTCCACGCGCGGCAGCCAGCTGGCCACCTGCATGGCGGTCAGATAGGCACGGCGGCGGACTTCTTCGATCAAGAGGGGCTTCCAGACAAGGCGGAATCAGGCGCGAATTGTGGCCTGAATCGGGTCCCGGGAAAAGGCCGATGGGCGTGACGGCCAGCTTGGCACCTTTGCAGTACAATTCCGCGCTTTATAAGAAGCAGCCTGCCGAACGGATGCCCCGATGATTGATCCCAAGCGCGTCTTGCGCGCCCTCGCCGAGCACTGGACGCTGCTCGAACCGCTGTGCGAGCGCTTCGATGCCGGCACCCTGAGCCTGATCGAGCTGCGCAACCAGCTCGGTGCGCAACTGCCCGAGGGCAGCCCTGCCGACATCACCGCCCTGCTCGACCAATGGATCCGCCTGGATATCCTGGTGCCGGTGGCCAAGAGCCCCAACCGCTTCGAGCTGAACGCACAGATCCACGACTTCCTCGCCTACCTGCGGCGTGAACACCGCCTCGGCCTGTGCCTGGAGATCGAAGCCTACCTGCGCCATCTGGAGCGCCTGGCGGGCTATATCCAGGACGCCTTCGAAGTCCGCGACGGCAACGACCTGGCGCGCCAGTTGCGCCTGCTCGATATGCGCGTGCGCGATGTGCTGAAGAAGCTCGGCAATGACGAACAGGCACTGATCGGCGTGGCCGAGCGGGCCAAGACCAGCGACCGGCAGATCCCGCTGCGCCAGCGCTACGCCGAAGTACTGGCGACCTGGGACGAATACGTCGAGCCGATGATCCAGCTGGTCGCGGCCGACGGTGCCTTCGAGCAGGGCGTACGCCGCGTCGAGCAGGTGCTGCTCAAGCTGCTCGGCGAACAGCAGCGCCTCGGCCAGCTGGTCGACGACGACCTGCTGCTGCGCACCCACGCGCGCATCCTGGAGATGCAGACCACCGCCCAGCTGACCCTGCGCAAAGCCCGCGAGCTGCTGCTGCCGCTGCGCGAGGAAGCGCGTCGGCACAACGCCGTGACTCGTGGTGCGGCGCTGGCCCTGGCGGCGATCCGCAAGAAGGGCCTGGACGCCGTGCCGCAGGCCTCGCTGCCGCTGCACAGCCGGCCACAGAGCACCTTCCTCGGTACCGCCTCGCAGGTCGAGGCGTACGTCTACGCCCTCGCCCGCTTCGAGCCCAAGCCGTCGCAATTCCCCAAGGCCAGCGGCACGCGCAAGGGCGAACCGCAACGCGCGCCACGCACCGCCCGCGAGATGATCGAGCGCTGCGAACAGGCCCTGCCGCTGCCGGACCTGATGGGCTGGCTGCTGGACCAGGAGCCCAACGGCGCCACCGACGAATTGCTCTACTGGTTCTCGCGCCTGTCCCGCGACAGCCGCTTCCAGCGTGAGCGCCTCGAGCGCCGCGACTACCTCACCCGCGAGCATCAGGTCAGCCTGAGCTCCTACGCCCTGATCAAGCCGGCCGGGACCACCACCGCATGAATATCGACCTGAAAGAACTGACCCAGCTGGCGCCGATTTTCCGCGAGCTGTTCAAGGGCTACCACATCAGCCGCCGCGACCCGGAGCTGTACACCCAGCTGTCCAACCTGCAGGACCAGTACCGCGCGCTGTTCAAATCGCTCGGCTACGAGCTGACCTGCGACACCCGCGGCTTCTACTACTTCGTTCCCGAGCAGATGGGCGCCCAGGTCAACAAGACCGCCCAACGCCTGGCGTTGTTCACCTTCATCCTCGTCGAGCATTTAGCGGACCAAGGCCGCGACCCGCTGGCAGTGCTCGATGGCGGCAGCCTCGGCCGCGACGAGCTGCCGCCGCTGCTGGAGAAGTACAAGGACCTGTTCCTGCAGGCCGAAGTCACCACCCAGGACGAGCTGGAAGAAAAGGTCATGCGCCGCCTGACCCAGCTCGGCTTCGCCAGCGAGGACAACGGCGTGTACCGCTTCCTCGCGCCGATGCACCGCTTCCTCGACGTGTGTCTGGCCGTGCAGCAGGACCGCGACCTGGCCGCCAGCCTGCACAGCGCCCTGCCGCTGCCGACGCCGGTACTGGTCGCCGATGACGGCGAGGACGACATCGTGCTGATCGAGCCCGTCGCCGACGTGGCCATCGAGGAAAGCGAAGAAGACGCCCTGGCCCGCGCCATGGCCGAAGAACGTGAAGCCCAGGAGATCGACGCATGAGCCAGGAACGCTACGGCATCCGCCGCTTCGCCCTGCTGAACACCGCCGGCTACAGCCTCGGCCTGTTCCCGCTGGAAAACCCGCTGTCGGTGTATGGTGCCAACAACCTGGGTAAATCGGCGTCGATCAACGCCCTGCAGTTCCCGATCCTGGCGCGCATGTCGGACATGAGCTTCGGCAAGTACAGCCTGGAAGCGTCGCGCAAGTTCTACTTCGCCAGCGACACCAGCTACATCCTCGTCGAAGTGTCCCTGCCCCACGGCCCCCACGTGATCGGCGTGGCCGGTCGCGGCCCGGGCGGCGGCTTCGGCCACCAGTTCTTCGCCTACCAGGGCGAGCTGGACCTGCAGCACTACCAGAGCAACGGCACCTGCCTGCGCCAGCGCGAGCTGTTCAACAACCTCGGCCAGGCCGGCATCGTCGCCTACGAGCTGAAGCCGGAAGAGCTGCGCCGCCTGCTGGTCGGCGGGCACACCTCGATCCCGCTGGACCTGACCCTGATCCCGCTGCGCTCCACCAGCGAGCAGAGCCTGAAGACCTTCCGCGCGCTGTTCATCAACCTGCTGCACATGCGCGAGATCACCGCGGCCAAGCTCAAGCAGCTGTTCCTCGACGCTTTCGAGCACAGCCTGCGCTCCGGCAGCGTCGACTACATCGCCGCCACCGAAGAGGCCTTCCGCGACGTGCGCCGCATGGAGCAGGACTACCAGGCGCTGGTCACCGCCGGCCCGCTGATCGAGGCGCTGTCCGCCGGCGTGGCCCAGCGCGAAATACTGCGCGGCAAGCTGCATCGCCTGTCGCCGCTGCTGGATAGCCTGCTCGGCACCTGGCAGGACTACGCCGGCGCCCGCCGTGACGAGCTGCTGACCCAGCACGAACACTACCGCGCCGAGCAGGACGGCCTGCAGCACGAACAGCGCGGCGGCACCCAGGAGCTGATGCGCCTGGAGCGCGAGATCAGCGAGATCCAGCGCTGGATGGGCGAGCTGGCGGTGCTGAAGAACCGCTTCGCCCTGGTCGACGATGTGAAGGTGCTGGAGGCCCAGCTGCTCGCCGCCAAGGACGCCCACGACGAACTGGCCGGCGCCCTAGCGCAGTCGCGGCAGTTCTCCGCCGAGGATCTGGACGAGCGTCTGCGCGATCTGGAGAAACGCCTGAAGTCGGTCAAGCAGCAGCTCGACCACGCCGACAACAACAGCTACTCGCGCCTGCGCGAGGAGTTCAGCCAGGCCGATGTGGATCGCCTGATGCGCCTGTTCAACGGCCAGCTGTTCAGCCTGCCGCTGGGCGAGAAAGGCATCCAGGCCGAGGGCGATGACTGGGTCAAGGCGGTCGAGGCCGTGCTGGATCGCTTCAAGGGCGATCACTTCGAGGTGCCCGGCCTGTCCATCGACCTCTCGCACATCGAGCCGCCGGCCCTGCAGGCCCTGGCCGACCGCGCCGCCCTGCGCGACCAGCGCGACCGCCTGGAGCGCGAGCTCAAGCAACTGAAGACCCAGCAGGCGGTGGCCAACGACCGCGCGGCGAGCAAGGCCCAGGCCGAGCAGCTGTACCAGGCCGTGCTGGATGCACAGAAGGCGCTGGAAGACTTCCGCCGCTGCCAGACCCTGTCCGCCGAGGACGCCAGCAAGCTGGAACAGCTGGAGCAGCTGGAAGCCGCCCAGGACGAGCTCAAGCGCGCCGCCGATGCCTTCACCGAGCGTGTGCAGCAGCTCTCCGCCAAGCTGCAGCTGGTCGGCCGCCAACTGGCCGATCTGGAAGCCAAGCAACGCACCCTGGAAGACGCCCTGCGTCGCCGCCAGCTGCTGCCAGCCGACCTGCCGTTCGGCACGCCGTTCATGGACCCGGTCGACGACTCGCTGGACAACCTGCAGCCGCTGCTCAACGACTACCAGGACAGCTGGCAGGCGCTGCAGCGCATCGACGGGCAGATAGAGGCGCTGTATGCCCAGGTGCGCCTGAAGGGCGTGGCCAAGTTCGACAGCGAGGACGACGTCGAGCGTCGCCTGCACCTGCTGGTCAACGCCTACGCGCACCGCCAGGACGAAGCCCTCACTCTGGCCAAGGCACGCCGCGCCGCGGTCACCGATATCGCCCGTACCCTGCGCAATATCCGCAGCGACTACGACAATCTGGAACACCAGCTGGCGCTGTTCAACCGCGAGATCAACAAGCGCCAGGTGTCCAACCTGGAGAGCTTCCGCATCGTCCTGGCGCCGAACAAGGACGCGCTCAAGCATATCGACCAGATCATCCACAGCGCCGGCCAGTACGAGGAAGGCGAGACCCTGTCGGTGTTCGATCTGCAGCAGAGCGGCGATCAGGACGCCAAGAACGAGGAGGCCAAGGAGTACCTGGCGCGCCTGGTGGCGGCCAACCACAACCAGCTGGGCCTCAAGGACCTGTTCGAACTGGCCTTCGAGATCACCAAGGTCGGCGGTCAGCCGGTGATGCACACCGACATCGACGGCGCGGCGTCCAACGGCACCACCATGACCATCAAGGCGCTGACCAACATGTACCTGTTGCTGCACCTGATGGACCGCGAGCAGGCCGGCAAGGTGCGCCTGCCCTACTACCTCGACGAGGCGGCGGACATCGACGAGCGCAACCAGCAGGCACTGATCGAGACCAGCCTGCAGCTGGGCTTCGTGCCGATCCTGGCGTCGGTTAAGCCGCAGGTGTCGGCCACCGTGGCCATCGACCTGGAAGGTGGCAGCGGCCCGAACGGCATCTACATCGACGAGGCGGATTGGAAGTACATCAAGCGCCGCGAGACGGCCAAGGTGCAGGAGGAACAGGCCGAGCTGGCCTGATCCTTACGCGCAAACGAAAAGGGCCGCTCATGCGGCCCTTTTTCTTGGGAGGAAGAAACTTGCGAGCGAAGGTCAGGCTAGGCGGAGCCAGTCGAGAAAGCGCAGCTTACAAAGGGTAAGTGAGTATTTCGAGACTGGCGCCAACAACGGCTGGCCGAGCGCAGCCATTTCTTAGTCGTCCTGGTGGTCCTGGAGTATCTGGCCGTTGGTGGCATCCAGCTCCATGTCCCACTTCACGCCCTGGGCGTCGCGTACTTCCACCTGGTAGATGTAGCGGCCGTATTCCTCCTCCAGCTCGGTCTCGGTGACCTGGCCACCCTGGTGCTTGGTGAGAGCGGCGGCGTTGAGCTTGTCGAAGCTCTGGATGGTACCGGCGTCACGCAACTTGAGCGCTTCGTCCGGGCCCAGGTCGCGGGCCTGGGCGATGCCGGCGGTGGTGGCGAGGGCAGTGATGGCGAAAAGGGCAGTCAGCTTGTTCATCTCGTGTCTCCGTCGGGAGTGCTTGGTTTCGACGGGAGTAAAGATAACCAGGCCGACTTAACCCAAGCTGAATCCGCCTATTTCTCCAGGGCGATCTTCGGCGCCCACTTCAGCCACTCCTCGTTGACCTCGTCGTTGAGGGCGAAGGTCTGGCCGGGTTTGGCCGGGCCGCCCATCACCGCGTTGTCCGGTGTGGCGAAGGCGATACCGCCTTCCAGCAGCGCCTCCAGCGACTCGGTACGCACCTTCACGCCCTTGAACAGGCCGGCATCCACACCGATGCCGCTAGCATTCCAGAAGCGACTGCCGGTGCGCACCAGGGGTGCGTAGCGAGGCTCGATCAGCACATGGATAAGCACACGATCGGAAGTCGGGCCTAGTTCGAAATGGGTGACCTTGCCCACCGGTATCTCGCGGTAGCTGACCACCACACCGGGCTTGATCGAGCCCCGGCGCGCCGTGCTGAGGATCAGGCGCAGCCCTTCCTCGCGAGTCTCGGCGGTAGGCGCCTGCTTGCGCACCTCGAAGTAGTGCTGCGGCTTGCCGGCCTTGGCCGCCGGCAGCACTTCGAGGTACTGACCGCTGACCAGCGTCTCCAGGTTGGCGGTACGCACCAGGCCCAGCTCGGGCTTGACCACCCAGAACTCGCTACCGACGGAAGCCACGCGCCCGACGGCCTTGGTGATGCGTGCATTGAGCAGCACGGCCTGCAGATCATCGGTCAACTCGACGCTTTCCACCTTGCCGACCTCGATGCCCTTGAAGCGCACCGAGGTGCCTGGATTCAGGCCGTCACCAGTGGGCACCTTGATCTGAATCGCCACGCCTTCCTGCAACGCGGCGTCACGATCGCCGTGCAGCGTGAAGCGCTGGATCTTGCGGTTGACCGGCGCCTTCATATCCGGGGTCTCGAAGGTCACGCCCCCGGCCAGCAGGCTCTGCAGCGACTCACTCTTGACCTCGATGCCCGAGGAGATACCGCCCTTGAGCGTCACACCGCTGGCATTCCAGAAGCGCGTGGAGCTGTTCACCAGGTTGGCGTAAGCCGGCTCGATGTGCGCACCGAGGACCACCCGCTTGCGATCACGGGAGAACTGGAAGCTCTGGATGCTGCCGACCTTGACCTGGCGGAAGAGGATCGGGCTGCCGACTTCCAGCGAACCCAGAGTGTCGGCGAACAGCACCAGGTGAAGACCGGGGGCATCGATATCTAATGGTGGCGCCTTGGCCCGGGCCACGAAGTCACGCAGCGGCGGATTGCCCTTCTCGCCCGGTTTGATGGCGATGTAGTTGCCCTTTACCAGTGCTTCCAGGCCGGTGATACCAGCCAGGGAGATTGAAGGCTTGACCGTCCAGAATTCGGCGCCCTCGGTCAGGTAATCCTCGGCGCGCGGGTCCAGCATCATGTCGAGGGAGGCGGTTCTCAGGTCCTCGTCGATCTTGATGGCCTTCACGGTACCGACCTGGATGCCCTTGTACATGATCGGCGTGCGACCAGACTCGATGCCCTCGAAGTCCTGCAGCTTGAGCGTGGCCTTGATGCCGGCCTGTGCCGCATCGAAGTCCTCGTAGAGGCGGAAGGGAATCGTCGGGTCGGTGGGTGGGCTGTCCTTGCGATGTTCCGGGGTGGCAAAGGCGATGCCGCCAGCGACTATGCTCGACAGCGACTCGGTGCGTACCTTGACCCCGGACAACCCGGCGTCGATGGTCACGCCGCTGGCGTTCCAGAAACGCGTGTGCTTGCGCACCAGGCTGCTGAATTCGGGCTGGATGAATATCTGAATCTCGACGGTGGTCTGATCTTCGGCGAGTTTGTAGCTCTTCACCCGGCCGACCTGGATCTGCTTGTAGAACACCGGGCTGTCGCGATTGATCGAGGCCAGGCGGTCGGCCTTGAGGGTCAGGTGCAGGCCAGGCACCGTGTCGGCCAATGGCGGCTGCTCACCGAGCGCGACGAACTTGCGGGTCGGCTCGCCATCGCCGGGGCTGGCGGTGATGTAGTTACCCGACACCAGTGTCTCCAGACCGGTGATACCAGCCAGCGAGACGCTGGGCTTGACCAGCCAGAAGCGCGTATTGCTGCGCAGATGCGGCTCTACGCGCTTGTCCATCTCGACGGTGACGCGTACGCCGCGCTCTTTGCCGTGATCGTCCAGTTCCATGCCGATGACCTTGCCGATCGACATGCCCTTGTAAATGACCTCGGTCTTGTTGACCTGAATGCCATCGCCCGAGGGGAAGAAGATCTGAATCTCGATACCAGCCTGGCTGTAGGCTCGATAGGCCAGCCAGCCGCCAATCAGCAGAGCGATCAGGGGCAGCACCCAGATGGCGGACCAGTTGGTGGTACGCCGGGTCTTCGCGGTGTTCAGCTCGGTCATGCAGGAAAACTCCATTCCTTAGAGCGGGTCCGAAGGCTTCCTTGCGGCAGCAGCAAGGTCAGCGCCCGCTATCACGCTAGTTCAACAACAGGGCGAACAGCAGGCGCAAGCCTAACGCAAGCGGCGGTCAACCGCATGCCTCGGACCGGGTTGCCGAATATTTTTCTTGGGCGCAAAAGCCAAACCCCCACCCGATTTCTCGGATGGGGGTTTGGGGATAGGAGCTTGACGATGACCTACTCTCACATGGGGAAACCCCACACTACCATCGGCGATGCGTCGTTTCACTACTGAGTTCGGGAAGGGATCAGGTGGTTCCAACGCTCTATGGTCGTCAAGCAATTCGGTTGGGGACTCGGTGTTTAGTCGTTTCCCCTAATGGGTATGTGATATGTGGCGTTGCGGTTCTTAGCGAACTTTCGGTTCGTTTGTCGACTTCACCATACAACCCACAATCATCAGATTGTTTGGGTGTTATATGGTCAAGCCTCACGGGCAATTAGTATTGGTTAGCTCAACGCCTCACAGCGCTTACACACCCAACCTATCAACGTCGTAGTCTTCGACGGCCCTTTAGGGAGCTCAAGGCTCCAGTGAGATCTCATCTTGAGGCAAGTTTCCCGCTTAGATGCTTTCAGCGGTTATCTTTTCCGAACATAGCTACCCGGCAATGCCACTGGCGTGACAACCGGAACACCAGAGGTTCGTCCAACCCGGTCCTCTCGTACTAAGGTCAGCCCCTCTCAAATCTCAAACGTCCACGGCAGATAGGGACCGAACTGTCTCACGACGTTCTAAACCCAGCTCGCGTACCACTTTAAATGGCGAACAGCCATACCCTTGGGACCGGCTTCAGCCCCAGGATGTGATGAGCCGACATCGAGGTGCCAAACACCGCCGTCGATATGAACTCTTGGGCGGTATCAGCCTGTTATCCCCGGAGTACCTTTTATCCGTTGAGCGATGGCCCTTCCATACAGAACCACCGGATCACTAAGACCTACTTTCGTACCTGCTCGACGTGTCTGTCTCGCAGTCAAGCGCGCTTTTGCCTTTATACTCTACGACCGATTTCCGACCGGTCTGAGCGCACCTTCGTACTCCTCCGTTACTCTTTGGGAGGAGACCGCCCCAGTCAAACTGCCCACCATACACTGTCCTCGATCCGGATGACGGACCAGAGTTAGAACCTCAAGCATGCCAGGGTGGTATTTCAAGGATGGCTCCACGCGAACTGGCGTCCACGCTTCAAAGCCTCCCACCTATCCTACACAAGCAGGCTCAAAGTCCAGTGCAAAGCTACAGTAAAGGTTCACGGGGTCTTTCCGTCTAGCCGCGGATACACTGCATCTTCACAGCGATTTCAATTTCACTGAGTCTCGGGTGGAGACAGCGCCGCCATCGTTACGCCATTCGTGCAGGTCGGAACTTACCCGACAAGGAATTTCGCTACCTTAGGACCGTTATAGTTACGGCCGCCGTTTACCGGGGCTTCGATCAAGAGCTTCGCTTGCGCTAACCCCATCAATTAACCTTCCGGCACCGGGCAGGCGTCACACCCTATACGTCCACTTTCGTGTTTGCAGAGTGCTGTGTTTTTAATAAACAGTCGCAGCGGCCTGGTATCTTCGACCGGCATGAGCTTACGGAGCAAGTCCTTCACCCTCACCGGCGCACCTTCTCCCGAAGTTACGGTGCCATTTTGCCTAGTTCCTTCACCCGAGTTCTCTCAAGCGCCTTGGTATTCTCTACCCAACCACCTGTGTCGGTTTGGGGTACGGTTCCTAGTTACCTGAAGCTTAGAGGCTTTTCCTGGAAGCATGGCATCAACCACTTCACGTCCAAAAGGACGTTCGTCATCAGTTCTCGGCATTAAGATCCCGGATTTGCCTAAGATCTCTGCCTACCACCTTAAACACGGACAACCAACGCCGTGCTGGCCTAGCCTTCTCCGTCCCCCCATCGCAGTAACTAGAAGTGCAGGAATATTAACCTGCTTCCCATCGACTACGCATTTCTGCCTCGCCTTAGGGGCCGACTAACCCTGCGTCGATTAACGTTGCGCAGGAAACCTTGGTCTTTCGGCGTGCGAGTTTTTCACTCGCATTGTCGTTACTCATGTCAGCATTCGCACTTCTGATACCTCCAGCAAGCTTCTCAACTCACCTTCACAGGCTTACAGAACGCTCCTCTACCGCATCACTTACGTGATACCCGTAGCTTCGGTGTATGGTTTGAGCCCCGTTACATCTTCCGCGCAGGCCGACTCGACTAGTGAGCTATTACGCTTTCTTTAAAGGGTGGCTGCTTCTAAGCCAACCTCCTAGCTGTCTAAGCCTTCCCACATCGTTTCCCACTTAACCATAACTTTGGGACCTTAGCTGACGGTCTGGGTTGTTTCCCTTTTCACGACGGACGTTAGCACCCGCCGTGTGTCTCCCATGCTCGGCACTTCTGGGTATTCGGAGTTTGCATCGGTTTGGTAAGTCGGGATGACCCCCTAGCCGAAACAGTGCTCTACCCCCCAGAGTGATACATGAGGCGCTACCTAAATAGCTTTCGAGGAGAACCAGCTATCTCCGGGCTTGATTAGCCTTTCACTCCGATCCACAGGTCATCCGCTAACTTTTCAACGGTAGTCGGTTCGGTCCTCCAGTCAGTGTTACCTAACCTTCAACCTGCCCATGGATAGATCGCCCGGTTTCGGGTCTATACCCAGCGACTAAAGCGCCCTATTAAGACTCGCTTTCGCTACGCCTCCCCTATTCGGTTAAGCTCGCCACTGAATATAAGTCGCTGACCCATTATACAAAAGGTACGCAGTCACCCAACAAAGTGGGCTCCCACTGCTTGTACGCATACGGTTTCAGGTTCTATTTCACTCCCCTCTCCGGGGTTCTTTTCGCCTTTCCCTCACGGTACTAGTTCACTATCGGTCAGTCAGTAGTATTTAGCCTTGGAGGATGGTCCCCCCATATTCAGACAACGTTTCACGTGCGCCGTCCTACTCGATTTCACTTCTAAGACCTTTTCGCGTACAGGGCTATCACCCACTATGGCCGCACTTTCCAGAGCGTTCCGCTAAAATCAAAGAAGCTTAAGGGCTAATCCCCGTTCGCTCGCCACTACTAAGGGAATCTCGGTTGATTTCTTTTCCTCAGGGTACTTAGATGTTTCAGTTCCCCTGGTTCGCCTCTTGCACCTATGAATTCAGTACAAGATACCTAGGTTATCCTAGGTGGGTTCCCCCATTCAGAGATCTCCGGATCAAAGTCTGTTTGCCGACTCCCCGAAGCTTATCGCAGGCTACCACGTCTTTCATCGCCTCTGACTGCCAAGGCATCCACCGTATGCGCTTCTTCACTTGACCATATAACCCCAAGCAATCTGGTTATAGATTCGTAACGTGAAGACGACATTCGCCGAAAATTCGCGCTTGAACTCGCAAATTTTGCCTTGATTTGCTGAATGCAGTGAAACATTCAACAAGTCACTTCTATCACATACCCAAATTTTTAAAGAACAGTTCTGGCGCAAAGACCAGAAATCAACATTGAACTACCAATGTTCATTTCTGAGCTTTCAGCGATTATCGAGTTAATGGTGGAGCCAAGGAGGATCGAACTCCTGACCTCCTGCGTGCAAAGCAGGCGCTCTCCCAGCTGAGCTATGGCCCCATCTACGGACTTGGCCACATCCCTTGACAATTGGTGGGTCTGGGCAGATTCGAACTGCCGACCTCACCCTTATCAGGGGTGCGCTCTAACCAACTGAGCTACAGACCCAATCGTCTAACTCTCGGGTCTAAACCCAATCGCTTTTCGCAAGTGAATCAAGCAATTCGTGTGGGAGCTTATGAAGAAGCTGAAGTCTTCGATTAAGGAGGTGATCCAGCCGCAGGTTCCCCTACGGCTACCTTGTTACGACTTCACCCCAGTCATGAATCACTCCGTGGTAACCGTCCCCCTTGCGGTTAGACTAGCTACTTCTGGAGCAACCCACTCCCATGGTGTGACGGGCGGTGTGTACAAGGCCCGGGAACGTATTCACCGTGACATTCTGATTCACGATTACTAGCGATTCCGACTTCACGCAGTCGAGTTGCAGACTGCGATCCGGACTACGATCGGTTTTATGGGATTAGCTCCACCTCGCGGCTTGGCAACCCTTTGTACCGACCATTGTAGCACGTGTGTAGCCCTGGCCGTAAGGGCCATGATGACTTGACGTCATCCCCACCTTCCTCCGGTTTGTCACCGGCAGTCTCCTTAGAGTGCCCACCATAACGTGCTGGTAACTAAGGACAAGGGTTGCGCTCGTTACGGGACTTAACCCAACATCTCACGACACGAGCTGACGACAGCCATGCAGCACCTGTGTCTGAGTTCCCGAAGGCACCAATCCATCTCTGGAAAGTTCTCAGCATGTCAAGGCCAGGTAAGGTTCTTCGCGTTGCTTCGAATTAAACCACATGCTCCACCGCTTGTGCGGGCCCCCGTCAATTCATTTGAGTTTTAACCTTGCGGCCGTACTCCCCAGGCGGTCGACTTAATGCGTTAGCTGCGCCACTAAGATCTCAAGGATCCCAACGGCTAGTCGACATCGTTTACGGCGTGGACTACCAGGGTATCTAATCCTGTTTGCTCCCCACGCTTTCGCACCTCAGTGTCAGTATCAGTCCAGGTAGTCGCCTTCGCCACTGGTGTTCCTTCCTATATCTACGCATTTCACCGCTACACAGGAAATTCCACTACCCTCTACCGTACTCTAGCTCAGTAGTTTTGGAGGCAGTTCCCAGGTTGAGCCCGGGGATTTCACCTCCAACTTGCTGAACCACCTACGCGCGCTTTACGCCCAGTAATTCCGATTAACGCTTGCACCCTTCGTATTACCGCGGCTGCTGGCACGAAGTTAGCCGGTGCTTATTCTGTTGGTAACGTCAAAACAGCAAGGTATTAACTTACTGCCCTTCCTCCCAACTTAAAGTGCTTTACAATCCGAAGACCTTCTTCACACACGCGGCATGGCTGGATCAGGCTTTCGCCCATTGTCCAATATTCCCCACTGCTGCCTCCCGTAGGAGTCTGGACCGTGTCTCAGTTCCAGTGTGACTGATCATCCTCTCAGACCAGTTACGGATCGTCGCCTAGGTGAGCCTTTACCTCACCTACTAGCTAATCCGACCTAGGCTCATCTGATAGCGCAAGGCCCGAAGGTCCCCTGCTTTCTCCCGTAGGACGTATGCGGTATTAGCGTTCCTTTCGAAACGTTGTCCCCCACTACCAGGCAGATTCCTAGGCATTACTCACCCGTCCGCCGCTGAATCATGGAGCAAGCTCCACTCATCCGCTCGACTTGCATGTGTTAGGCCTGCCGCCAGCGTTCAATCTGAGCCATGATCAAACTCTTCAGTTCAATACTGCTTGGGTTTTGAGAAAACCCTAAACTTGGCTCAGCAATCGCATGCTCTATTTAAAGAGCTAAAACTCTCGAATTCACGAGTGTTACTTGCGTTGCTGATAATCAGTTGACCATCAGTCTTACATCACAAGCACCCACACGAATTGCTTGATTCAGTTGTTAAAGAGCGTTTCGGCGAAGTCTTTCGTCTCAACCGAGGCCGCGCATTCTACAGCAGCCTTTCAATCTGTCAAGCTGTTTTTGAAGAATTTTTCGTTTCTTCTCAACCGCTTGCGCTTCAGATTAGAACTTCTTCTCGTCAGCGGGAGGCGCATTCTACAGCGTTCAAAACCGCTGTCAACCACCTCTTTCAACCGCTTCCGATCTACCCGATCGAAGCAACCAACAAGATCAAACCACCACCTTGTCAGCCCGGCGCATTCTACTCAAATTCGCCATCCGGTCAATCTCTTTTTCATCCAACTCTTTGAATTTCAAGGAGTTTTCCGAGAGAACTGCGCCGGAAGTGGTGCGCATTATAGGGGACCAAATCTAACCGTCAACTCCTTTATGTAAAGTTTTTGTCATCTTCCCGCGAAGGGCCGGCAAAGCGCTCGCCACACCCGGCAGACGCAAGAGCATCAAAGCCCCGCCACAGGCCGCATAGACCGCCCACTCGCCTATATCGGAGCGCACAACCCACAGCATGTGTAGCAACGCCAGACCGAGAATCGGGTACACCAATTTATGCAGCTGCCGCCAACGCGCGCCCAGGCGGCGCTGACTGTACCGATTGGAAGTCAGCGCGAGCGGCAGCAGGCCAAGTAGCGCCAGCGTACCGACGATGATGTAGGGCCGCTCACTGATATCCGCCAACAGACGATCAAAGCGCAGACCGAGAATAAACAGTAGATAGCCGCAGAGGTGCAGCACTATATAGAGGAAGCACCACAGCCCCAGCTGACGGCGTACCGCCAACCAGCCACCCCAGGCGGTCAACCGGCGTAGCGGGGTCATGCTCAGCGTCAGCAGCAACAGGATCAGCCCACCCTGCCCCAGGCTATCCACCAGCACCTTGCCGGGATCGGGGCCAGTCAGCCGCTGCAGTCCCTCGTACAGCCAATACACGGGAAACGACAAGGCCACGAGAAACACCAACCCTCGCCAGATCGGGAAACGCATCAGTAATGCTTCCGCAGATCGAGACCGGCATAAAGGCTAGCCACTTCGTCATAGCCGTTGAACAGCCTGGTATCGATGACATTGGGACTGAACAGGCTATTGGGCAGACGGCGCTCGGTCGCCTGGCTCCAACGCGGATGGTCGACGCCCGGGTTCACATTGGCGTAGAAGCCATATTCGTCGGGCGCCAGACTTTCCCAAGTAGTTTTCGGCTGCTCCGCCACCAGACTGATGCGCACGATGGACTTGATGCTCTTGAAGCCGTACTTCCACGGCACCACCAGACGCAGGGGCGCACCATTTTGATTGGGCAGAACGCGCCCGTAGAGACCCACCGCCATGATCGCCAAGGGATGCATGGCCTCATCCATGCGCAGCCCCTCCACATAGGGCCAGTCGATCAGCGAGAATCCGGAGCGCACACCCGCCATCTGCTCAGGCGCCACCTTGGTTTCGAAACGGACGAACCTGGCATTGCCGGTCGGCTCGGCGCGCTTGAGCAGTTCGGCCAGTGGGAAGCCCAGCCATGGGATGACCATGGACCAGGCTTCGACGCAGCGCAGGCGATAGATGCGCTCCTCCAGCCGATGCGGCTGGACCAGCTGTTCGAGCGATACCGGGCCAGGCTTGGCCACCTCGCCATCGATCATCACCGACCAGGGCTCGACCTCGAGCTTGCCGGCGTGGCGCGCCGGATCGCCCTTATTGGTGCCGAACTCGTAGAAGTTGTTGTAGTGCGTGACATCCGGATAAGGCGTCAGCGCCTCTTCACCCGCCGTTACCGCTTGCCAGCGCACAGCGGTCAGCTTCTCGGCAAACCAGCCGGGCATGGAACCGGGCTCGACATGCGCATATCGAGTGGCATCCGCTTGCGCCGGCAACACACCCAACGCCATGGCTCCGCCAGCAGCGGCCATGAAATGGCGCCGGGAGAGATAAACGGCTTCGGGAGTGATATCGCATTCGCGCTCTGCGGACGCGAGGGGGGTCTTGATCAGCATGGCGGGCTCCACAGCCTGGACATCGAATGCGCCAGTAGACTGCGGAGCCGCGAGAAAATTACATCACTCGGCCGCTTTGCGCCGACGCAGTTGCAACAAATATTGCACAGGACCGGATGCCGCGTAGGCGAGGAAGATCAGCAGCAGGATGCGGGGCGGGTCGCTGAACACCACGGCGAACACCAGCACCACGATCAGGATTGCCACGAAAGGCACACGCCCCTTGAGGTCCAGGTCCTTGAAGCTGTGGTATTTGATGTTGCTGACCATCAGCGTACCGGCGGCAGCCACCAGCAGGGCGACCACGAAGGCCATGTTCGAGCCCTTGATGCCGAAGTCGCTGAAGGCCCACACGGTACCGGCCACCAATGCCGCAGCAGCTGGGCTGGCCAGGCCGATGAAGTAGCGCTTGTCGGCCTTGCCGACCATGGTATTGAAGCGCGCCAGACGCAGCGCGGCACCGGCCACATAGATGAAGGCGACCATCCAGCCGACTTTGCCCAGGCTACCGAGAGCCCACTCGAAGGCGACCAGTGCCGGCGCGACGCCGAAGGCAACCATGTCGGACAGCGAGTCGTATTCGGCCCCGAAGGCGCTTTGGGTGTTGGTCAGGCGAGCGACGCGGCCGTCGAGGCCGTCGAGCACCATGGCAACGAAGATGGCGATGGCGGCGTGATCGAACTGGCCGTTCATGCCATTGACGATGGCGTAGAAGCCGGAAAACAGCGCCGCCGTGGTGAACAGGTTGGGCAACAGATAGATGCCACGGTGGCGGACCTTGCGGCCCTCGGCATCCTGGCCTTCTTCCACGTGTTCATCGATGGGCAGCAGGCTCTCCGGTTCGGGAGCCTTGCCGGAGTCCTCGGGACGTTCGTTCATGAACAATACCTTGCAGCGATTGGATGAGACTTCGACCGATACCACCGACGCAGGTTCGCCGGCGGCACGGCTAAACGAGTGGGCTTTATACCAGAAGCCCGCTACGCGCATAAAAAAACGCGGCCGAAGCCGCGTTCTTTTTCGAACATCGAAAGACTCAGTTCTTGGTCTTGTCGACGATCTTGTTGGCGGAGATCCACGGCATCATTGCACGCAGCTTCTCGCCGACCACTTCGATGCCGTGAGCGGCATTGTTGCGGCGGTAGGCGGTCATGGACGGGTAGTTGGCCGCGCCTTCGCTGATGAACATCTTGGCGTATTCGCCGTCCTGGATGCGCTTCAGGGCGTTGCGCATGGCCTGACGGGATTCGGCGTTGATGACTTCCGGTCCGGTCACGTACTCGCCGTACTCGGCGTTGTTGGAGATCGAGTAGTTCATGTTGGCGATGCCGCCTTCGAACATCAGGTCGACGATCAGCTTCAGCTCGTGCAGGCACTCGAAGTAGGCCATTTCCGGCGCATAGCCGGCTTCGACCAGGGTATCGAAACCGGCCTTGACCAGCTCGACGCAACCGCCGCAGAGAACGGCCTGCTCGCCGAACAGGTCGGTTTCGGTCTCGTCCTTGAAGGTGGTTTCGATGATGCCGGTACGGCCGCCACCCACGCCAGCGGCGTAGGACAGGGCAACGTTCTTGGCATTGCCGGAAGCGTCCTGGTAGATGGCGATCAGGTCAGGGATGCCGCCGCCTTTGACGAACTCGGAACGCACGGTGTGGCCCGGAGCCTTCGGCGCGATCATGATCACGTCGAGGTCGGCACGCGGTACGACCTGGTTGTAGTGGATGGAGAAGCCGTGGGAGAAGGCCAGGGTGGCGCCCTTCTTGATGTTCGGCTCAATCTCGTCCTTGTACAGACGGCCCTGGAACTCATCCGGGGTCAGGATCATGACCAGGTCGGCATTGGCAACGGCGGTGGCCACGTCGGTCACTTTCAGGCCATGGGCCTCGGCCTTGGCGACGGTAGCGGAGCCCTTGCGCAGACCAATGGTGACATCAACACCGGAGTCCTTCAGGTTGCACGCCTGAGCGTGGCCCTGAGAGCCGTAGCCGATAACGGCGACTTTCTTGCCCTGGATGATGGAGAGGTCGCAGTCTTTGTCGTAGAAAACTTTCATGTTCTTGGCTCTTCTGGATCGAATGAAGGGGGTGCTCAGCACCGCTACGGAGGCACCTTAAGCCATCCTCTCCATTGCGTAAAATGATATATTTGCAATACAACATGCCGATATATGAAACGGATATGGACAGCCACGCACTCAGGCTTTTTCTTTCTTTGGCAGACAACCTGCACTTCGGTAAAACCAGCCGTGAACAGCACGTCAGTCCTTCCGCCCTCAGCCGCAGCATCAAGCAACTCGAAGATGAACTTGGCGCCCCGCTATTTCTGCGCGACAACCGCTCGGTGCGCCTGACCCGCGAGGGCCAGCAGTTTCGCGAGTACGCCCAGGAAGTCATGAACGGCTGGCAGGCCATCCGCCAGACATTCAAGCAGGACCAGTTGATCCTGCACGGCGAGCTCTCCCTGTATTGCTCGGTCACGGCCAGCTACAGCTTTCTGTACGACATCCTCAGCAGCTTCCGGCAGAACTACCCGCGCATCGAGATGAAGCTGCACACCGGCGACCCTGCCAAGGCCGTCGAGCGCGTGCAGCAGGAACTGGAAGACCTGGCCATCGGCGCTCGCCCGGACAACCTGCCGACCGACATCGCGTTTCAGCCCATCGCCCGCTCCGAGCTGCGCTTCATCGGCCCCCAGTCATCGCAGCTACTCAGCGACGAACAACTGAAACACCCCAGTGCGGAAAGCTGGAAAGACGTACCGATGATCCTCTCGGAAGAGGGGCTGGCGCGAACGCGCACCGACCGCTGGCTGAAGAGCCACAACATCAAGCCGCGCATCTATGCCCAGGTGAGCGGCAACGAAGCCATCGTCAGCATGGTGAGCCTGGGGTTCGGCATCGGCGTGGTGCCACAGATCGTGCTGGACAACAGCCCGCTGGCCGCACGAATCCGCATCTACGATATCCAGCCGCCGCTGACCGCTTACGACATCGGCCTGTTCGCCCTGCAGAAGCGCCTCAAAGATCCGCTGATCGCCGCCTTCTGGAACCGCCAGAAATAAAAAGCCCCGCACTGGGCGGGGCTCTTTCGCAACATGACGATCAGATACTCAGGACCTTGTCGCCACGCGCAATACCGGTGACACCGCTGCGTACGGTCTCCAGGATCGACGCGGTGCCGATGGCCTGGATGAAGCTGTCCAGCTTGTCGCTGGTACCGGTCAACTGGATGGTATAGACGCTGCTGGTCACGTCGACGATCTGCCCGCGGAAGATGTCGGTGGTGCGCTTGACCTCGGCGCGCTGGGCACCCGTGGCCTTCACTTTCACCAGCATCAGTTCGCGCTCGATGTGGGCGCTTTCCGACAGATTCACCAGCTTGACCACTTCGATCAGCTTGTTGAGGTTCTTGGTGATCTGCTCGATCACATCGTCATGCCCCACGGTGGTCAGCGTCAGACGCGACAGGGTCGGGTCCTCGGTCGGCGCCACGGTAAGGCTTTCGATGTTGTAGTTGCGCTGGGAGAACAGGCCGACCACGCGGGACAGGGCGCCGGGTTCGTTTTCCAGCAACAGGGAGATAATATGGCGCATGTTCAGGTCCGCTCCGTCTTGCTCAGCCACATGTCACGCATGGCACCGCCGCGAATCTGCATCGGGTACACGTGCTCGCTGGTATCCACGGCGATGTCGAGGAACACCAGGCGGTTCTTCATGGCGAAGGCTTCTTCCATCTTCGGCTTGAGGTCTTTCAGGTCGGTGATGCGCATGCCCACGTGACCATAGGCCTCGGCCAGCTTGACGAAGTCAGGCAGCGATTCCATGTAGGAGTGCGAATAACGGCTGCTGTACTGCATGTCCTGCCACTGGCGAACCATGCCCAGGGCACCGTTGTTCAGGTTGATGATCTTCACCGGCAGGTCGTACTGCAGGCAGGTCGACAGCTCCTGGATGTTCATCTGGATGCTGCCCTCGCCGGTGACGCAGGCCACGTCGGCCTCCGGGAAGTTCAGCTTGACGCCCATGGCCGCTGGGAAGCCGAAGCCCATGGTGCCCAGGCCACCGGAGTTGATCCAGCGATTGGGCTTGTTGAACTTGTAGTACTGCGCCGCGAACATCTGGTGCTGGCCCACGTCGGAGGTGATGTAGGCGTCGCCACGGGTCACTTCGCTGAGGGTCTCGATCACCGCCTGCGGCTTGATGATGCTGCCGTCGCCCTCGTTGTAGGGGAACAGGCGGCCGCTACCGCGCCACTCGTCGATCTGCTTCCACCAGTTGGCGACGGTTTCCTTGTTCGGGGTCTCGCCGATTTCCTTGAGGATGGCGACCATCTCGGTCAGCACGCTGTCCACCGGGCCAACGATCGGGATGTCGGCCTTGACCGTCTTGGAGATCGAGGCCGGGTCGATGTCGATATGGATGATCTTGGCGTTCGGGCAGAACTTGGCCGCGGTCTCACCGTTGATTACACGGTCATCGAAACGCGCGCCAACGGCCAGAATCACGTCGGCGTGGTGCATGGCCAGGTTGGCGGTGTAGCTGCCGTGCATGCCGAGCATACCAACGAACTGGCGATCGGTGCCGGGGAATGCGCCAAGACCCATCAGGGTGTTGGTCACCGGAATATTGAGCATGCGCGCCAGCTCGGTCAGCGGCTCGGAAGCGCCGCCCATTACCACGCCGCCACCGGAGTACATGACCGGACGCTTGGCGGCCAGAATCATCTCGGCGGCCTTGCGGATCTGTCCCGAATGGCCACGGGCAGCCGGGCTGTAGGAGCGCAGCTTGACCTTCTTCGGGTAGCTGTACTCGAACTTCTGCGACGGATCGCCCATGTCCTTGGGGATATCCACGACCACCGGGCCGGGACGACCGGACTGGGCGAGGTAGAAAGCCTTCTTGATCACTTCGGGGATTTCCGAAGGATGCTTGATGATGAAGCTGTGCTTCACGATCGGACGCGAGATACCGACCATGTCGGTTTCCTGGAAGGCGTCGGTACCGACCACGGTGCTGGGCACCTGACCGGAGATGATCACCATCGGGATCGAGTCCATGTAGGCGGTGGCAATGCCGGTAATGGCATTGGTCGCCCCCGGGCCGGAAGTCACCAGCACCACACCAGCCTTGCCGGTGGCGCGGGCGTAGCCGTCGGCCATGTGAGTGGCGGCCTGCTCGTGACGAACCAGGATGTGGGTAACTTCCGGTTCCTTGAACAGGGCATCGTAGATGTGCAGGAGGGCACCGCCCGGGTACCCATAGATGTACTTAACGCCTTCGTCACGCAGCGAGCGGACGACCATTTCAGCGCCGGATAAAAGCTCCACGTTGTTCACCTCTAGAACGCCAGATCACCACCCGACAACGAGTGGTCCTTTGAGTAGGTCTTACTGGTCAGCGGACGGGCGCGACTGTGGTCGCTGATAATGCAGGGGTCTGCCTGACGAGTAGCGGAACGGCCCAATCTTGCGGAGCCTTTCCTTCCCAGCGCGAGGTAACGCGTTGCGGGTGTAACGGGGGTCGGCACGGATAGCGCCTTTTTCCACTGAGCTGAGGGACGCTTGCGGCGGACCTCACAACAGCACGAAGGGCCGATTGTTCGGATTAGCGAACGCCAAGTCAAGTTATACGTCACAGTTTCTTGCGCTACCGGCTTGTGACATGGCGCAGGATGAAGATTCGCGGGTTTTGGTTATAGTAACGGGCAGGTTTTGCTGCCGATATAAAGGAAACGACATGCGTCGCATGATTCTCGCGTGCAGTGTGCTGCTCGCCCTGAGCACTGGTGCCACTGCCGGCCAGATTTACAAGTGGGTGGATGGCCAAGGCAATGTTCACTTTGGCTCGCAGCCGCCGGAAGGCCAGGATGCCGCAGCGGTCAATCCGAATATCTCCCAGCCCAAGGTAACCGCGCCGGCTGCACCGACGCTGAAGACCGAGGCGAAGGATGAGGAACAGGAGAAGCTCGATCAGCAGGCCCGCAGCCAGGCGGCCGAGCGCGAGGAGGAAATGAAGGTCTATTGCGAACGCATTCGCAAGGATCTGGCGCAGATGAAGGCAAGTCCTCGCGTACGCATCGATGACGGCGGCGAACTGCGTCGCCTTACTGAAGAAGAGCGCCAGGACCGCATCGCCAAGAGCGAGGCATCGATCAAGGAAAACTGCCAGTAACGAGCAACTCGTAAGGGAGCGCTCAGCGAGCACTCCCGATGAGACGATCGAACTCTCCCAGCGCCGCCAACAGCGCCCCCACCTCAGCCTCACGCCCCTTGTAGCGCTCTTCGGCCATCGGCCGGATGCCGGATGCCGTCGGCAGAGGGCCCGCAGCCTCCAGCAACTGTTTCATCCGTGGCAAGAACAGCCACTGCAGCCAAGCCTCGAAGTCCAAGGTGTCGACGCAGAATGGCTGTTGGCTGGCCAGCGCCTCGGCAGACGGCGACTCGGCCGACCACATACCCAGCACACGCAACTCCCGCTCGATCAGCAGAAGTTGATCGGCCAACGCCGAGACGCGCGAATCCATCAGAGATTGACCCGCGCCCGTTCACGGGCCTGAGCGGCGCCGGCGGGGTCGCCCTGACGCTCACGAGCCTGACCGATCAGCCCCCACAGGCCGGCCTGCAGGGCCGGGCGACCACTGGCGAAGCTCAGACCACGGCGCGCCAGCTGTTCGGCCTGGGCCGCATCCCCTTGGGCCAGACGCACCTCGGCCAGGCGATAGAGCACCTGCGGCTCCCGCGGGGCTATGCGCTGGGCACGCTCCAGGCTGGACGAGGCGCCTTCCAGATCACCGCTGCCCTGTTGCTGCTGGGCGCTGGTGAGCAGCGCCAGCACCGGACCATCCAGCTGTTCATCGCCGGCCAGGCTACCGCCGGCGGGAATACCGCTGGGCATGCTGGGTGAGCTCGGCTGCTGATAGGCACCCGCGCTGGAAATCGGGCCGCTGCTCAGCGGCGCCGAGCCGTATGTAGCCGGCGTCGCGCTGCTGCCGTCAGGATAGGTTTCCAGCGGCGCGGAAGTCACGCCGCCCGGCACCATAACCACCACGCCGGAATCCTCCGGCAGGCTCTGGGGCTGCGCCTGTTGCGGCTGGGCACTCGTTGCACCGCGGCCGGCGAAGGCGCCCTGCTCGTCTTCCATCAGGCGACCCGAGGAGTCCTGCACCGGAATCGCCCCCCTGGGCACACTGGCGCAACCGGACAGAACCGCCGACGCCAGCAATACGCAAACCCACCACTTAGCCATGCATTTTCTCACTTCAGCGAATTCAGTTGAGCCAGCCACGCACCCAGTCCATCACGTTGTCCGCCGGAGCCTCCAGCAGGCCGCAGGGCTGACCGGGAGCCGGCTCGCTGCCGCGGATATAGGGTATTTCCACAGCATTCGGGCAGCCAGCGGCGGAGCCCTGGCCGCTATAAGCGTCCACCCAGGCCGGCGTGACATTGTCCGGCATCGGCATATCCAGCGGCAGCGGATCGGCCTTTTTCATGAAACCGGTCCAGACCTGTAGAGCGCCGGTGGCGCCGGTCAGCGGTGTCGTGCCGTTGTCGTCGCGCCCCATCCATACCACTGCCAGCAGATCCTGACTGAAGCCGGCGAACCAGCTGTCACGCGAGTCGTTGCTGGTACCGGTCTTGCCAGCCAGATTCAGCGACGCCGGTAGCTGACTGTACACCGAGCGCCCGGTGCCTTCGCGCATGACCCGCTGCATGGCGTTCTGCACCAGGTAGATGGCGCCCGGATCGAAACGCTGCTGGATCTGGAAGGGGTAGCGCTTGAGCGGCTCACCCTCGGCGGCCAGCACGCTGCGAATACCGCGCAACGGCGTATTGAAGCCGCCGTTGGCCAGGGTCTGGTACATGGTGGCCACTTCCATCGGACTCAGCGCGCCGGCGCCCAGCAGCATCGAAGGATAGGCCGGCCACTCACGCTGGACGCCCAGGCGCTCGAGGGTTTTGAGCACATTCGGCACGCCCAGTTCCAGGCCCAGCTTGGCAGTCGACAGGTTGTAGGAGTTGGCCAGGCCCTGATAGAGATAGATGGAGCCGTGGGCCTTGCCGTCGTAGTTCTTCGGCCGCCAGACCTGGCCATCCTGACCCTTGACGGAGAACGGCGTGTCCTCCAGCCAGCTGGTCAGGGTGTACTGACTCGGACGCTCAAGGGCGGTGAGATACACGGCCGGCTTGATCAGCGAGCCGATCGGCCGATTGGCGTCCAGCACCCGGTTGAAACCGGCGAAGCGCGGCTGGCGACTGCCGATCAGCGCCTGTATCTCGCCGGTCTCCGGATTGGTAACCACCATGGCCGCTTCCACTTCGTCCACACCCTTGCGCCCCGATAGGCGCTTGAGGGTCTCGCCCAGCGCCGACTCGGCCTTGAGCTGCAGGATCGGATCGAAGCTGGTGAAGATGCGCAGGCCTTCTTCGGTCAGGTCTTCCTCGCGGTAGTCCTCGCGCAGCTGGCGCTTGACCAGGTCGAGGAAGCCGGGGAACGAGCTGTCGGCCAGGCTGCCGCGCTTGGTCACGCCCAGCGGCTTCTGCTTGGCCGCCTCTGCCACTTCGGCGGTGACCACGCCCTGCTCCGCCAGCAGATCGAGCACCAGATTGCGGCGCTTGAGCGCCAGCTCCGGATTGCGCCGCGGATTGTATACGGTCGGCCCCTTGACCATGCCGACCAGCAGGGCTACCTGCTCGAGCTTCAGCTCGCCCAGTGGTTGACTGAAGAAGTACTGGCTGGCAAGACCGAAACCATGCACCGCGCGCTGGCCGTCCTGACCGAGGAACACCTCGTTGAGGTAGGCCTCGAGGATTTCCTTCTTGTCGTAGTGCAGCTCCAGCAACACCGCCATCATGGCTTCGGTCAGCTTGCGGGTCAGGCTGCGCTCGCTGGTGAGGTAGAAGTTCTTCACCAACTGCTGGGTCAGGGTACTGCCGCCCTGGCGCAGCTGGCCGGCCGTCGCGTTGATCCACACGGCGCGGGCGATGCCCTTGGGCGACACACCGAAGTGATTGAAGAACTCGCGATCCTCCACCGCCACCAGAGTCTCGACCAGGTACGGCGGCACCTGATCCAGCTTGATCAGGATGCGGTCCTCGTGATGCGCCGGGTACAGGCCGCCGATCAGCAGCGGCTCCATGCGCGCCACCGCCAGCTTGGCACCACTGCCCTGATTGAGGCCGGCCACGTAGTCGCCGGAGAACTTCACCCGCACCCGCTGGGCCGGTTCGTTGCCCTCGTAGAACTGGAAGCCGCGGGTATGCAGGTCGACCAGATTGCCGTTCACCGCCGCCGCACCCGGGCCGTTGGCGGCGCCTTCGCGGCGATAGCCGAGGGCATCCAGCTCGGTGAGGAAGTCCTCCTTGCTCAGCTTCTGGCCGACGAACAGCTCCAGCGGCCGCGCGTAGACCTTGGCCGGCACCGTCCAGCGCTTGCCGGAGAATTTCTCCTGCACCACGGCGTCCAGGTAAACGGCGAAACCGGCCAGCAGCACCAGGCCGACCAGCGACAGCTTGAACAGCCAGCCCAGCCAGGAACGGCTGCTGGCGCGGCGCTTGGCGCCTTTGCGGGGGGTACGGGAACGAGTCATGGCGCGGCATTATACGCACTTTGCCAGGGGCCGACAGGCGCGCCCCGGCGGTTTGCAGAGCGCCTCACAGCGGCCATAATGCCGCCTCTTATCGATGCCAGAAGCACAAGGAAAGACCGTGAGCCAAGCCCTGATCGCCGCCCTGCAGAACCCGGCCCTCTACCCCCATCCGGTGGAAGGATTCCAGGTCATCGAGACGCACATCTCCTGGGTGCTGCTCACTGGTCCCTACGCCTACAAGATCAAGAAGCCGGTCAACTTCGGCTTCCTCGACTTCACCGACCTGGGCAAGCGCCAGCACTTCTGCGGCGAAGAGCTGCGCCTCAACCAGCGCCTAACCGAAGGCCTGTACCTGGACGTGCTGCCGATCACCGGCAGCGAGAGCGCCCCGCAGCTGGGAGGTGAAGGCGCGGCCATCGAATACGTGCTGAAGATGCGCCAGTTCCCGCAGACCCAACTGCTCAGCGCCGTGCAGTCGCGCGGCGAGCTGACCCCGGCGCATATCGACGCCTTGGCCCAGCAGATCGCCGACTTCCACGGCCGCACCCCGGCAGTGGCTGTCGACCACCCGCTGTGCGAGCCGCAAGCCATCGTCGCGCCGATGCGGCAGAACTTCGTGCAGATCCGCCCGCTGCTGTCCGACGCCGCCGACCTGCGCCAGCTCGAGGCCCTGGAAGGCTGGGTGGAAACCAGCATCGCCCGCCTGGAGCCGCTGCTGGCCCGGCGCGCCGAGACCGGCGCGATCCGCGAGTGCCATGGCGATATCCACCTGGGCAACGCCACCCTGCTCGATGGCAAGGTCGTGCTGTTCGACTGCATCGAATTCAATGAAGAGTTCCGCCTGATCGACATCGCCCTGGACGCCGCCTTCCTCGCCATGGACCTGGAAGACCGCGGCCTCAAGGCCCTGTCGCGCCGTTTCGTCAGCGCCTGGCTGGAGCGCAGCGGCGACTACGACGCCCTGGAGCTGTTCAACCTCTACAAGGCCCACCGCGCCCTGGTGCGGGCCAAGGTCGCGCTGTTCAGCCTGGCCCACCAGAGCGACGCGGTGCAGAAGGCCGCCACCCTGCGCCAGTACCGCAACTACGCCAACCTGGCGGAAAGCTACAGCGCCATTCCCACGCCGTTCCTGGCCATCACCAGCGGCGTCTCCGCCGTCGGCAAGAGCCAGGTGGCACTGCGCCTGGTCGAAGCCTTGGGCGCGATTCGCCTGCGTTCGGACGTGGAGCGCAAGCGCCTGTTCGGCGAGCAGCCGGACGCCGCCAAGGGCAGCCTGAACGACGGCATCTACAGCGCCGAAGCCAGCACCGCGACCTATGCCCGGCTGCATCAGCTGGCAGAAAGCGCCCTGCACGCCGGTTTCCCGGTGGTGCTGGACGCCGCCTACCTCAAGCACGACCAGCGCGCCGCCGCCTGGCAGGTCGCCGAGCAGAACGGCGCGCCGTTCCTGATCCTCGACTGCCAGGCCCCGCAGGACGTAATCGCCGCCTGGCTGCTGCAACGCCAGGCCGAGGGCAACGACCCGTCCGACGCCACCCTCGAAGTGATCCAGGCCCAGCAAGCCAGCCGCGACGAACTGAATGCGGACGAGCAGGCCCACAGCCGCCGCGTCGACACCCACCAGGCGGCCAGCCTGGACGGCCTGATCGACAGCATTCGCCAGCGTCTGCCCGGGCTCTGAGTCGCACCCTTCGGGGCCTGTCTATACTGCCGACAGGCCCTGAATGGAGGCATCCCATGAGCCAGCCCCGCCAACTGGACAACCCGCTCTACCGCCTGCTGCGCGACGAGAAGGTTGCCGACTTCAACAAGCAGAAACCCAAGGACGGCCCCGTCGACCTGCGCGGCGCCGATCTGCGCGGTCTCGACCTGCGTCTGCTGGAAGCCAGCCGCATCGATTTCACCGACGCCTATTTCCGTGGCGCCGACCTGCGCGGCCTGGACCTGCGCGAGGCCAACCTGGAAGGCGCCAGCATCGCTCACGCGCAGATCTCCGGCGCCTACTTCCCGGCCCAGCTGTGCGCCGACGAGATTCTCCTGTCCATGCAGTTCGGCACCCGCATGCGCTATCGCCCCCTCTGACGCCGAGGCTCCATGAGCGAGATCACCCGCCTGTTCGGCAATCGTGCCGACGCTTATGCCAGCTTCCGCCCGCAATATCCCGACAGCCTGTTCACCTGGCTGGCCGCCAACAGCCCCGGCCAGGAGCGCGCGCTGGACATCGCCTGCGGCAACGGCCAGGCCAGCCGCCCGCTGCTGCAACACTTCAACCAGGTGCTGGCCTGCGACGGCAGCCCCGAGCAACTACGCGCCGCCCCCGACCTGCAAGGCGTCGACTGCTTCGCCGCGGACGCCAGCGCCCAGCCGCTGGCCGATGCCAGCCTCGATCTGATCGTAGTGGCCCAAGCCCTGCACTGGTTCGCCACGCCGGCATTCTTCGCCGAGACCCGCCGCCTGCTCAGGCCGGACGGGCTGTTCTGCGCCTGGTGCTATAGCCTGCTGCGCATCGACGCTGCGCTGGACGCGGTGCTCGACGACTTCTACTGGAACACCCTGGGCGGCTACTGGCCCAGCGGCCGCGCCAGCGTCGATGCCGGCTACCGCGATATCCAGCCGCCCTTCACGCGCATCCAGGTGCCGGCCTTCGCCATCGAGCTGGAGTGGGATCTGCAGCAGCTGCTGGGCTACCTCGGCACCTGGTCAGCCGTGCAGAAGCTGGAGCAGGCCAGCGGCCGCGATCCCCTGCCGGAACTGTTGCCCAGGCTGCGCCAGGCCTGGGGCGACGGGCAGCAAAAGCGTTTTGTGCGTTGGCCGCTACACTTTCTCGCAGGCCTCCCGACCCGGCCTCATTCGTGACTGCGCAAGAGAGGCAAGGAGGCGCTATGAACGATGAATTGCAACACCTGAAGAACCTGGGCAAGACCTCGGCACAGTGGCTGCACGCGGTAGGCATTCACAGCGCCAACGACCTGCGCCGCCTGGGCGCCGTGGACGCCTACCGGGCGGTACGCGCCCGTGGTTTCCGCGCCTCCAAGGTCCTGCTCTATGCGATCGAAGGCGCCTTGCTCGACGTCCACTGGAACGACTTGCCCCCCGGGCTCAAGGCCAGACTCAATGGCCAGCTGGACGAACCTGGGGCAAGCAACAAGAGCTAGCTCACAACCTCCGAGCGGCGGGATTTACCTGTACCACGTCGCCACCTATTGTTGCGGACACCCGCGTGCCTTATCGTCAGCGCAGCCAGTTCAAGGAATTACCTTTATGTACCTACTCGGGGAGCAACCGGCCTACGCCGACCAGCTGATCCAACGCCTGCAGAGCATTCCCACGCAGTTGCTCGACGGGCTGCAGCCCAGCGGTGCCTCCCTGCGCCTGGAACAGGTCGATGACCTGGCCAAGATCCTGCCCGGCAACCAGCTGTACATCATCGAGAACGGCCTGCTGCACGCCCAGGTCGATGAGCGCCCGCTGTTCTATCTGCAGGAAGGCGATCTGGTCGGCCTGCGTCAGGGCATCGACCTGCCCAGCTGCCGTTACAGCAGCGAAGAGCAGCTGAGCCTGGTGCCCTATGCGCGCAACGAGGTGTTCAAGCACATCTACGGTAGTGAGCAGCGCCAGGAGCTGTTCATCCAGTACCTGATCGGCCACACCGCCCTGCTCTCCGACGCCCTGGCGCGCCTCAAGCAGCCGGAAATCCGCCCGGCCACCGGCTTCCAGCACTTCGCCGCCGGCGAGGAGCTTATCCACCAAGGCGATGACGCCGACCACGTGTTTGTGATCATCGAAGGCCACGCCGAGGCCCATGTCGACGGGCAGAAGGTCGGCGACGTGCAGAAGGACGAGATCTTCGGCGCCATGGCCGTATTCACCCGCGAGAAGCGCAGCGCCACGGTAATCGCCAGCGAGCCCTGCACCGTGATGGTGATCCCCAAGGATCAGTTCCTCAGCCTGATGCAGAGCAACCCGCGCATCGCCCACAGCCTGATCGAGAGCATGGCGCGACGCATCGACCTGCTGAACAAGGAAGTCACCCAGCTGCGTACCCAACTGCAGCCCACCTGAATCCTGCACTGACGCACCAGAACCCCGGCCCAGGCCGGGGTTTGTTTTTCCGAGCTTTTGCCAACCAGTCGAAAATAATTCTCATCCGAGCGTTGACTGCAAAATGAGAATTGTTATTATTACCGCAACTGGTCGCGAGATCAGCCGATAAGCTCAAGAGACCACGCAGTCGGACTCTTCAGATTATCTCCTCATCAGGCTAATCACGGTTATTGACCCGGCACTTTGCCGGGTCTTTTTTTTGCCTGCGATTTGCGCGCGTGCCAGCATGGAGAGGACTTCCGCCAGCGGAACATACACATGGACCAGGCCACCGCGCACCACCTGCAGTCACTGCACCAGCAGGGCTTCGCGCTGCTGCGCGGCGTGCTGGATAGCGGCCAGATCGCCGAACTGCGTGCCGCCACCGACGCCTTGCAGCCGCAGCACTGGGACTACACCGGCCTGGTCGATCACTACAAATGCGTGTTCAACCGCGACCCGCTGTGGCTGCCCTATCTGGACCTGCCGGGCGTGATCGAGCTGGCGGAGGCCGCGCTCGGTGCCGACTGCCATGTGATCGGCCAGACCGCATGGCGCTGTCATCCCGGCTTCATCGGCGCCGAGCTGCATCTCGACTACCTGGCGATGCAGCTGCCGAGCAGCCTGCTGGACGATCCGACCTTCGAGCTGCCGATGCAGATCTGCACAGCGCAGCTGTACCTGAGCGATATCGACGAGGACCTGTGCCCGACCCTGGTGATTCCCGGCAGCCACCGCGCCGGTCGGCCGCCGGCAGAGGGCGAGCAGGATTGGCGCGGTCACGAACCACAACCGGTGCTGTGTCGCGCCGGCGACGTGCTGTTCCTGCGCAGCGAGCTGTGGCACGCCGGCAGCCGCAACCGCACCGCCGAACGCAGCCGCTACCTGCTGCAGGTGCATTACGGCCGGCGCATGGTGGCGCAGAAGTTCTCGCCCTATCTGCAGTGGCGCTTCAATCCGCAGGTGCTGGCCGCCTGTACGCCGCGCCAGCTCAGGCTGCTGGGCGACCATGCAGAGGCGGAGTATGACTGAGCGGCTTACCAGCCCACGCCCAGGCCGATCATGTAGCGGCGCTCGTTGGTGTCGCCATGCTCGCTGGCGACCTTGTCCCATTCGGCCTTGAGGCTCAGCGCCGCCCAGCTGTTGAGCTTGTAGCGCACACCGGCCTCGGTATCGATGACGTAGTCGATCTCGTCGGTGAAGGGCGCGCCCAGTTCGCCCTGGGTGTACAGCTCGAGATTCTTGCCGTGCAGGTAGCGCTTGTAGTCCCACTCCATGGCGGCGGAGTTGAAGTGCTCGCTGCTGCCGTCGGCGAACACGTAGTCGTTGCGATTGAATAGGCCAGCAATGGAGAAGGCGCCCAGTTCGTTGTCCCAGAACTGGTAGCCGGGGCCGGTACCGATGGTGCGCTGGGTCTCCAGGTCCTCGATGCGGTCGTGGCTGTACTTCAGCTGGCCCTGCCAGAAGAACTTCTGGGTGAGGAAGCGATCGAGGTCGTACTCCAGCTCGACCCGGTCGGTCTTGCGCTCGTCGTCCTTGGTCTCGTGGTCGTACTCGGCGGCGATGCCGTGACGCCAGGCGCCGTGGCGCGCCTTGGTATCGAGGTCGATGTCATAGTCCTTGATGTCGTTCTCGGCCTGCTTGTAGTCGGCGGAGAAATCCAGCGTGCCATCCCAGGTCAGGTCCTGCACCAGCGGCTTGGGCGGCAGCATCTGGCTGATCGACGCCAGCTCCACCACGCGCGGCGCCGTGCCGTTGACCAGCTCGACCTGGCCCTGCCCGGCCGGCTTGAGCGACTTGGCATGCTCGCCGACGAAATCGTTCTGCTTCACCAGCAGCGCGTGGTCGCTTTCCAGAGTGGCGATCTTCTTCACATCCAGGGTGATGCTGCCGGCGTACTCCGTCTGCAGCAGCAGCTTGCCGCTATCGAACAGCCGGATGGTACCGGTGAGTTTGTCGCCGTTCTTCAGCCAGACGGTGTCGGCGAGCAGCGAGGTGGGAACGGCGGCGAGCGCCAGGCAGAGCAGGGAGCGGGACGGCTTCATGGGCATCGACAACAGGCTGGTCCTGGAAAAAGGCGCGCATTATCCGGATGCACACCGCGTGAGCAAGCACAGACCGGCGAATGACAGCCTAAGTTCAGCCGATTCGCTTACCAACCGACCCCGAGACCGATCAGGTAATGCCGGTCGGACACCGTGGTGCCCAGCCCGCGCAGCTGGTTCAGCTCGTACAGCAGCGACAGCCGCGCCCAGTCGTTGAGGCGATAGCGCAGCCCCGCCTCGCCATCGAACACATAGTCGATCTCGTCGATCTGCGGCACCTGCAACTCGGCCGTGCTGTAGAACTCCAGGCGCGAGCCCCACAGCAGGCGCTTGTAGTCCCACTCCATGGACCAGGTGTCGAAAGACAAATCGCCATAGGGCGAGTCCAGGCGCACCCGATTGACCTGACCGACCAGGTCGAGACGGCCCAGCTCGTTGTCCCAGAAGCGATAACCCGGCCCGGTGCCGAGGATGCGCTGGCGGGTGATACCTTCGAACTGGTCCTCCTGCTGCTCGTAGCCGCTGCGCCAGAACCAGTGATCGGTGAAGAAGCGGTCGAGGTCGTACTCCAGCTCCCAGTTGTCCTCGGTCTTCTCGCCGTTCTCCGTCTCGTTCTCCAGCTCACCACGCAACACGTGGCGCCAGCGCCCGTGCTCGACGCGGGTATCGCCCTTGAGCTTCCACTCGTCGGTGCGATCCTCGTTGCGCTCCATGTCCAGCTTGGCGTCCAGGTTGCCCTCCCAGACCCGATCCTTGAGCAGCGGACGCGGCGGCACCAACCGAGTGATGCTGGCCAGCGCCACCGTTTCGCTACGGCCATTGACCACCTGCACCTTGCCCTTGTCGGCCGCCTTGAGCTGATGCCCGATCTCGCTGTCCAGGCCCTCGCGGCGCAGCATCAGGGGTTTGTCCGAGGCCAGGGTGTCGATATCCTTCCAGTCGATCAGCACGCGGCCGGCATACTTGGTCTTCAGCACCAGCTTGCCGCCATCGAGCAACAGGATTTCGCCACTCAGGCGGTCGCCGTTGTTCAACCACACGGTATCCGCGGCGACAGGCCAAGCCAGGCTCAGCAACAGACAGGACAGCAGGACGCGCGACATGGCCAGACCACCGAAGAAGGAACGAGGCGACAAGGCAGAACATGCCCCAGCCCTGGAGCCCACGGCAAGTGCCGAAGGACGCCGCGCGGCGCTGTATCTGGTGATGGCGCAGATTCCCGAGGGCAAGGTGATCAGCTATGGCGAGCTGGCCGCCATTGCCGGCCTCGGCCGCGCCGCGCGCTGGGTCGGCCGCACCCTCAGCCAGTTGCCCCAGGACACCCGCCTGCCCTGGCATCGCGTGCTCGGCGCCGGCGGCCGTCTCAGCCTGGCGGCCGGCACACCTTCCGGCGAGGAACAGCGCGCACGCCTGCGCGCCGAGGGTCTGACCCTTCGCAACGATCGCGTCGACATGCGCCGCCACGGCTGGCGCCCGATGGAGGCGAACGGTTAGAGTGCGCCCTTTGCCCGAGCCCTCGTCCGAACACGCCCATGCCCCGTAGAACCTGGCGCGCCGCCCTCGCCACCTATGCCCATCCGGCCACCCTGGCCCTGCTGCTGCTGGGCTTCGCCGCCGGCCTGCCGTACATGCTGGTGTTCTCCACCCTCTCGGTGTGGCTGCGCGAGGCAGGGGTGACCCACCAGACCATCGGCTACGCCAGCCTGATCGGCCTGGCCTACGCCTTCAAGTGGGTGTGGGCACCGATGCTCGACCAGTGGCGCCTGCCGCTGCTCAGCCGCCTCGGCCGGCGCCGCTCCTGGCTGGTGCTGTCCCAGGGCCTGGTGGCCTTCGGCCTGATCGGCATGGCCCTGTGCGATCCGCAGCAGCACCTGTCCTGGCTGATCGGCGTGGCCGTGGTGGTGGCCTTCGCCTCCGCCACCCAGGACATCGCGGTAGACGCCTACCGCCTGGAGATCGTCGACGACACCCGCCAGGCCGCCCTGGCCGCCAGCTACATGGCCGGCTACCGGGTCGCCGCCCTGCTGGCCACCGCCGGCGCCCTGTACTTCGCCGGCTGGTTCGGCAACCCGGGCGCCGGCTACCAGCACGGAGCCTGGGCCAGTACCTACCTGCTGTTCGCCATGCTGATGCTGCCGGGGGTGATCACCACCCTGTGGATGCGCGAACCGCCGGTGCCGCTGCAGACGCAGATGGCAGCGGCGCGCTACGGCCTGTATCGCCAACTGGCCTCGGTGCTGGTGCTGATCGTGCTGCTGGTGTCGGTGCCGGCCATGTTCACCCAGTTCTTCCGCAGCGACATCCTCCTGCTGTTCAGCGACGAGATCGGCCTCGGCGAACTGCTGCGCGAGGACCGCGCCACCCTGCGCTTCCTGCTCTACACCATTCTCACCGCCGTGTGCCTGTCGCGCATGGGCCGCCGCGGCCTGGCGCCGGTGCTGACGCCGGTCAACGACTTCATCCTGCGCTACCGCTGGCAGGCCCTGCTGCTGCTCGGCCTGATCGCCACCTATCGCATGTCCGATACGGTGATGGGCGTGATGGCCAACGTCTTCTACATCGACATGGGCTTCGCCAAGAGCCAGATCGCCAGTGTCAGCAAGCTGTTCGGCCTGATCATGACCCTGCTCGGCGCGGCCCTCGGCGGCCTGCTGATCGTGCGCTTCGGCATCCTGCCGATCCTGCTGCTGGGCGGCGCGGCCTCGGCCGGCACCAACCTGCTGTTCGCCACGCTTTCCGGCCTCGGTGTGATAACGGACCCGACCAGCTATGGCCAGCAGACGGTCGGGCACCTGTTGCAGGTATTGGACCCGCACATGCTGATGCTGGTGCTCACCATCGCCCTCGACAACCTCAGCTCGGGCCTGGCCACGGCGGCCTTCGTCGCCTACCTGTCGAGCCTGACCAACCTGAAGTTCTCCGCCACCCAGTACGCCCTGCTCAGCTCGATCATGCTGCTGCTGCCGCGCCTGGTCGGCGGCTACTCGGGAGTGATGGTGGAGAAGGCCGGCTACGCCCAGTTCTTCCTCGCCACCGCGCTACTGGGCATTCCCACCCTGCTGCTGATCATCCTGCAGTGGCGCCAGCAGGGCAGCCAGCCGCTGCCCGCGCCGAGCACGCCGGCGCCGCGCAGCGAACCCTGATCAGGCCGGCGTAGCGGCCTTGATGGTCCGCGCCAGCAGTCCCGGCACGGCGATATCCACGCCGACCTGGCGCAGGCGGTCGCGGATTTCCTCGTTGAACCTGAAGGTCACCGGCCAGTAGTCCGAGTTGGCCGTCCACACCCGCAGCGACAGGGTGATGGCGGTCTCGCCGAGGCCCGCGACTACCACTGCTGGCGCCGGGTCCTTGAGCACACGCGGGTCTTGCGCCATCTCGCGCAGCACCTGCTGGGCCTGCTGCAGGTCGCTGTCGTAGTCGACCTTGACGTCGAACACTATCTGCCGGGTGGCCTGGCGCGAGGTGTTGACGATGGCGCCGTTGGACAGCGCGCCGTTGGGCAGGATCACCGTGCGGTTGTCGCCGGTGCGCAGCACGGTGTGGAAGATCTGGATGCTGTCCACGGTGCCGGACTGGCCCTGGGCCTCGATCCAATCGCCGATGCGGAATGGGCGGAACAACAGGATCAGCACGCCGCCGGCGAAGTTGGCCAGGCTGCCCTGCAGGGCCAGGCCGATGGCCAGACCGGCGGCACCGATGGCGGCGATGAAGGAGGCGGTGGAGATGCCGATCATGGTGGCCACGCTGACCATCAGCAGCACCTTGAGCAGGATATTGGCCAGGCTGCCGATGAAGCCGGTCAGTGCCCGGTCCACCTTGCGCCCCTCCATCAGCAGCTGCAGGCGCCCGGTCACACGGTTGATCAGCCACCAGCCGAGCACCAGGGTGACCAGTGCCAGGGTCAGCTTGCCGCTGTACTCCAGCACCACCGGCAGCCAGGCCTGGGACAGCCGTACCAGTTCGTCGTATGAGAATTGCATCAGCGCACTCCTGTTCGGACGGCAGAAACGACACCGCCATGGCTGGCCATGGCGGTGAGGGGTGTACTGCTTGGGACGTGCGCGCGGCGCCGGAGGTTCCCGGCAGATCAGTCGCGGAAGTTGTTGTACTGCAGCGGCATGCCGAATTCCTTGGCGCGCAGGGCAGCAATCGCCTCCTGCAGGTCGTCGCGCTTCTTGCCGGTGATGCGCACCTGCTCGCCCTGGATGGCGGCCTGGACCTTGAGCTTGCTGTCCTTGATATGGGCGACGATCTTCTTCGCCAGCTCCTTGTCGATGCCTTCGCGGAAGGTCACCTCCTGCTTCATCACCTTGCCCGATGCATAGGCATCCTTGGCCTCCATGCACTGGCAGTCGATCTTGCGCTTGATCAGGCTGGCGCGCACGATATCGAGGACCTGCTCGAGCATGAACTCGGCCTCGGCGGTCAGTGTGATGGTCTTGTCCTTGCTCTCGATGCTGCACTTGCCGCGCAGATCGAAGCGGCGGTCGAGTTCCTTGACGGCGTTGTCGATCGCGTTGGTGAGTTCGTGCTTGTCCAGTTCCGACACCACGTCGAACGAAGGCATGGGCTTGCTCCTGATGGACGGCGCGATCCCCCTCACGGACTGAGCGCGCCTGACTTGACGATAAAATTGGCGCGCCCATTATAACCAGTCTGATCCACGCCGCTCAGCCAACCTGCGGCGGCCACCCTTTCCTTCCAGTGAGCCCCTCAATGCCCAACCCCCATCTCAGCATCCTGGTGGTGGACGACGCCAAGTTTTCCAGCGCCATGATCGGCCGTGCCCTGAGCCAGGCCGGTTACCAGGATGTGCGCTTCGCCAACAGTGCCGCGGAAGCCCTGCGCCTGCTGGAAAAACGTCCCGCCAGTGTGCTGCTGGCCGACTGGCTGATGCCGGAGATGGACGGCCTCGAGCTGACCGGACGGGTGCGCCAGCTGGACGAGACCGCCGAGCACTACACCTACGTCATCCTGCTCACCGGGAAGGAAGGCGAGAACGTGCTGGTGGAAGCCTTCGACCGCGGCGTCGACGACTTCATCAGCAAGGCGGCGATGAACGAACAGCTGGTGCCGCGCGTGTATGCCGCCGACCGCCTGTGCAACACCCTGCAGCGCCTGCTCAATGAAAACCGCATGCTGACCCAGAACATCTCCAGCCTGGAGCAGCGCAACCTGGTCGACTCGCTGACCGGCCTGGGCAATCCGCGCTACCTGCAGCAGAAGCTCAACGACTGCCTGCGTCAGGTCGAGTCCCGCGGCGGCGCCCTGTGCTACCTGCTGATCGGCCTGCAGGAAGGCGAAGCCCTGCGCCGTCAGTACGGCAACGGCTTCTGGAACGAAGTGCTGCACGGTGTGGCGCGGCGCCTGCAGCAGCTGGTGCGCCCGCTGGACGTGCTGACCCGGGTGGATGACACCCACTTCGGCATGATCGCCATGCTCGACGACCTGCACGAATGCTCGCCGAGCAGCTTCAAGCGCCTGCACGAAGGCCTCAACCTCAAGGCGTTCAAGACCAGCGAAGGCTTCATCAGTCTCAAGGCCGGCATCTCCCTGGTCGGCCTGGACGCCAAGTCGCTGCCCGTCGAACCGCACTACCTGTTCGCCGAGGCCAGCCGCGTGCTGCCGGAGTCCTACGCCAGCGGCCGGGTCAGCGCACTGCGCCTGCCGCTGCCGCAGTGAGCTGGCACGTACTCGGCGCCGGCAGCCTGGGTGGCCTGTGGGCCGCTCGCCTGGCCCGTGCCGGGGTGCCGGTAAAACTGATCCTGCGCGACCAGGCCAGCCTGACCCGCTACCGCGCCGCCGGCGGCCTGACCCTGGTGGAAGATGGCCAGGCCAACCTGCACCCCATCGCCGCCGAAACGCCGAACCACGGCGCGCCGATCCGCCGCCTGCTGGTGGCCTGTAAGGCCTATGACGCCGAGGAGGCCACCGCCGCCCTGGCGCCACGCCTGGCGCCGGGCGCCGAAATCATCCTGCTGCAGAACGGCCTGGGCAGCCAGGAGGCGGTAGCCGCGCGCCTGCCACGAGCGCGCTGCGTGTTCGCCTCCAGCACCGAGGGCGCCTTCCGCGAGGGCGATTTTCGCGTGGTCTATGCCGGCCGCGGCCATACCTGGCTGGGCGTGCAGGGCGAGCGGCGGACCCCGGAGTGGCTGGACGACCTGCACACCGCCGCCATCCCCCACCAGTGGACCCACGACATCCTCGCCAAGCTGTGGCGCAAGCTGGCGCTGAACTGCGCGATCAATCCGCTGACCGTGCTGCACGACTGCCGCAACGGCGGCCTGCGTGACTGGCCGCAGGAAGTGGCCGGGCTGTGCACCGAGCTGGCCGAGCTGCTGCGCCAGGCCGGCCAGCCAGACGCCGCCGAGGACCTGCACGCCGAGGTCTTGCGGGTCATCGACGGCACCGCGGCCAACTATTCCTCGATGTACCAGGACGTGGCCCAGGGCCGGCGCACCGAGATTGCCTACCTGCTGGGCCATGCCTGCACCCAGGCCGAGCGCCTGCAACTGAAGCTGCCGCACCTGGACGATCTGCTGCAGCGCCTGCGCGAGCACCTCACCGCCCGCGGATTGCCCGTGACCTGAACGAGCGTTACCCTGCCCCTCCAGCCTCAATGGAAGCCGCGCCCTTGACCCGTCTGCGCCAGCGCCTCGACAACCTGCCGGTCGGCCGCAAGCTGCTCTTCGCGCTGCTGATCCTGCTGGCCGCGGTCATGCTGGTGGCCAACCTGGCGTTCATCAGCGCGGCCTACTGGATCTCCCAGGAGAGCGTCGCGCCCCAGGCCTTGCAGACCATCGGCAAACTGATCGCCACTCCCGAGCTGAGCCGGCACGCCCTGGCGACGCCCGAGGCCGCGCAGAAGCTGCTGGAGCGCCTGGAGAACTACACCCCGCTGCGCGCCGCCGCCCTGTACAACGGCACCGGCGTGCGCCTGGCCGAACTGCAGTTAGGCGATGCGCTGCAGCTGCCGTCGCGCAGCGACGAACTGGAGCACTGGCGCCTACGCGAATTCCGCTCCACCCAGGTGATTCCCCTGCCGCAAGCGGGCCAGCCGCCCGGCTACCTGCTGCTGGTGGCGTCCAGTGAGCTGCCCGGGGCCTTCTACACCGGCACCCTGACCGCCAGCCTGGCGATCCTCGCCATCAGCGTGGTGCTCTGGGCGCTGATCGCCCGCCAGGTGCGCAGGCTGATCACCCGGCCGATCCGCCGCCTGGAGGAGCTGTCGCGCCAGGTCACCCGCGAGGAGAACTACTCGCTGCGCGCCGCCCGCGGCAACCGCGACGAGATCGGCAGCCTGGCCGATGCCTTTAACACCATGCTCGGCCGCATCGAGGCCCGCGAGCAGCAGCTCAAGCGCGCCCGCGACGACGCCGAGAGCGCCTTCAGCCAGGCCCAGAGCCTGGCCGAGGAGACCCGCCACTCCAACCGCAAGCTGGAGCTGGAAGTGCAGGTGCGCAGCAAGATCGAGAAGAAGCTCACCGGCTTCCAGAACTACCTGAACAACATCATCGACTCCATGCCCTCGGCGTTGATCGCCCTCGACGACCAGCTCTACGTCACCCAGTGGAACCAGGAGGCCAGCGCTCTCTCCGGCACGCCGCTGGACGAGGCGCTGAACCAGCCGGTGTTCCTCGCCTTCCCGCCGCTCAAGCCGTTCCTCGCCCAGCTCAAGCGCACCGCCGAACAGCACAAGGTGGAGAAGATCGAACGGGTCACCTGGCGCAAGGACGAGGACGCCCACCACTACGCGCTGACCTTCTATCCGTTGATGGGAGCCGGCGGCCGTGGCGTGGTGATCCGTATCGACGACATCACCCAGCGCCTGTCGCTGGAGGAGATGATGGTGCAGTCGGAGAAGATGCTCTCGGTGGGTGGCCTGGCCGCCGGCATGGCCCACGAGATCAACAACCCGCTGGGCGCCATCCTGCACAACGTGCAGAACATCCGCCGACGCCTGTCGCCGGAACTGGCGAAGAACCAGGATCTGGCCGTGGAAGCGGGCATCGCCCTGGATGACGTCAACGCCTACCTGCACAGCCGCGAGATTCCCCAGCTGCTCGACGGCATCGCCCAGGCCGGCTCGCGGGCGGCCAAGATCGTCAGCCACATGCTCGCCTTCAGCCGCCGCAGCAACCGCCAGCTGGCGCCCTGCCAGCTGCCGGTGCTGATCGATCAGGCGCTGGAGATCGCCGGCAACGACTTCGACCTGACCGAGAGCTTCGACTTCCGCGGCATCGCCATCGACCGCGACTTCGACCCCAACCTGGGCCCGGTGCCGGCCACCGCCAACGAGATGGAACAGGTACTGCTCAACCTGCTGAAGAACGCCGCCCAGGCCATCCACCTGCGCGACGACGAGGACGAGCCGGGACGCATCGTCCTGCGCACCCGCCTCAATCCGCCGTGGGCGGAGATTCAGGTGGAAGACAACGGCATCGGCATGCCCGAGCTGGTGCGCAAGCGCATCTTCGAGCCGTTCTTCACCACCAAGGAAGTTGGCCAGGGCACCGGCTTGGGCCTGTCCGTGTCCTATTTCATCGTCACCAACAACCACAAGGGGCAGCTGGAAGTGCAATCCACCCAGGGCCAGGGCACCTGCTTCACCCTGCGCCTGCCGCTGGCCGCCCCCACCGAAAGCACGAGCGTCTGATGGGCCATCGACTGAGCAAGATTTACACGAAGACCGGCGACAAGGGCGAGACCGGCCTGGCCGATGGCCGCCGCGTGGCCAAGGATCACCCGCGGGTGGAGGCCATGGGCGAGCTGGATACGCTGAACAGCCAGCTCGGCCTGCTGCTGGCGGACCTGGCCGAACAGCGAGCCGGATGCGCCGGGCTGGAGGAGATCATCGCGGTCCTGGCGCCCTGCCAGCACCGTCTGTTCGATCTCGGCGGCGAGCTGGCGATGCCGGACTATCAGGCCCTGCAGGAAAACGAGGTGGCGCGCCTGGAAGCCGCCATCGATCGCTGGAACGAGGAGCTCGGCCCGCTGCAGAACTTCATCCTGCCGGGCGGCTCGCGCCTGGTGGCCCAGGCCCATGTCTGCCGCAGCCTGGCGCGCGGTGCCGAGCGGCGCTGCCAGCAGCTCAACGCCGAAGAGCCGCTACGCCCGGTAGGCATGGCCTACGTCAACCGACTGTCCGACCTGCTGTTCGTCGCCGCCCGGCTGATCGCCCGCCGCCAGGGCATCGACGAGGTGCTGTGGCAGGCGGCGGAGAAACCGCAACAAGGCTGAAGGGTGGCGATGCCCGGGGGCATCGCCGATTTCATTGTGGCCAGAACGCGCGGATACCGGCCACGCCCTGGGCCCCGGCCTGCCAGGCGCGCTGGCGATCCTGCGGGCCGATGCCACCGAGCAGGAAGGCCGGCAGATTGCTGCCGCGCAGCAGCTCGGCGGCGACATCCCAGCCTAGCGGCGTGGCCTCGGGGTGAGTCTGGGTGGCCTGCACCGGTGACAGGGTGACGAAGTCCACGCCCATGCGCGCGGCCAGGGCCAGCTCCTCGGCACTGTGGCAGGAAGCGGCCAGCCAGCGCTGACCGGGAAACGGCCGGCCATTGGGGGCGTACTTGCGCAGCTGCTCGGCGGTCAGGTGCCAGCCGGCGGCGGGGAAATCGCCCAGCCACTCCAGCGGCCCCTTGAGCATCAGCTGCGCCTTGCCGGCGCACAGACCCTGAATATCCACCGCCAGATCGCGGTACTGCGGATCGAACATGTTCGGTGCACGCAGCTGGATCAGCCTGGCGCCGGCGGCCAGGGCGGCGCGCACGCCACGCAGCAGCTCGGCCGGTTCCAGACCCTCCGGGGTGATCAGGTAGGTGTCGGGCAGGCGCGCCGCCGCAACTATGGGCTGGTTGGCGGCGGGGAATTCGTAGTCGAGCAGCTCGCGCTCGGTGGCCCAGGCCAGCGCCTGGCCCTCGGCGCCATGGGGCTCGCCGGTGAAGGCGGAGACTTCCCAGACATCCAGCAGCACCTGCTTGTCCGGGTAGTCGTGATGCACCTGGATCAGCGGCCGGGCGGCGCCGACGCGGATGCCCAGCTCCTCTTCCAGCTCGCGGGCCAGGGCCAGCTCCACCGCCTCGCCCTCCTCCACCTTGCCGCCGGGAAACTCCCACAGGCCGCCCTGGTGCTTGTCCTGCGGACGCTTGGCAAGCAGCACTCGACCATCGGCGCCACGGATCACCGCGGCGGCCACATGAACTCGCTTCAAACCCTGGTCTCCTGCAGCGCGGCCTGGTACCAGCGCTGGAACGCCGGCCATTGATAGACGGTGTCGACGTAGGCGGCGGCCTCGGCCGGCAGCGCCACGCGGTAACTGCGCAGGCGCGCCGCCACCGGGGCGAAGAAGGCATCGGCGATGCTGACGTGGCCGAACAGGAACGGACCGTCCTGACCGAAGCGCTGGCGGCAGTCCGCCCACAGCTTGCACACGCGGTCGATGTCGGCCTGGGCCTCGGCGGGAATCTCGGCCAGGGCCTGGTCGCGCGCCAGGTCCATGGACATGTGGCTGCGCAAGGCCATGAAGCCGCTGTGCATCTCGGCGCACACGCTGCGCGCCAGGGCTCGGGCATATTGGCCGCGCGGCCACAGGTGCGCCTCGGGGAAACGCTCGGCCAGGTATTCGGCGATGGCCAGCGAATCCCACACCGGGCCGTCCTCGGTGTGCAGCACCGGCACCTTGCCGGTCGGCGCATGGGCCAGCAGCTGAGTGCGGCTGTCCGGCCGGTACAGATGCACGAGGATCTCCTCGTAGGGCACGCCGGTCAGGTCCATGGCTAGGGCCGCGCGCAGCGACCAGGAGGAATAGTTCTTGTCGCCGATCACCAGCTTGAGGGACATGTTCGCTCTCCTAGAAAGGTTGTACACGGAGCGTACGCGGCTCGGGCGGCCGCGGACAATTCCGCTTGCGCATGCCCCTATGAGTGCGGGGAATGGCAGAGCGGGCCGGGGCAGAACGCCCCGGTCCGGAGGCGTATCAGGTGCGGTATTCGGCGTTGATCTTCACGTACTCGTGGGACAGATCGGTGGTCCAGATGGTTTCGCTGCAGGCACCGCGGCCCAGCTCGATGCGGATGCCGATCTCCGCGCGGGCCATCACCGCGGCGCCCTGGTCCTCGGTGTAGGCGGCGTCGCGGCCACCCTGGCTGGCGATGCGCACTTCACCCTGGCGCGCGTCGCCGAGGAACACGTCGATCTTGCTCACGTCCAAATTCGGCACGCCGGCATAACCGACGGCGGCGAGGATGCGGCCCCAGTTGGGGTCGGAGGCGAACAGCGCGGTCTTGATCAGCGGCGAGTGGGCCACGGCGTAGGCCACGTCCAGGCACTCCTGGTGATTGCCGCCGCCGTTGACCTGCACGGTCACGAACTTGGTGGCGCCTTCGCCGTCACGGACGATGGCCTGGGCCACTTCCATAAACACTTCCAGCACCGCCTGCTTGAGCTTGGCGAACAGCTCGCCGCTGGCGGAAGTGATTTCCGGCAGAGCGGCCTGACCGGTGGCGATCAGCATGCAGCAGTCGTTGGTCGAGGTGTCGCCGTCGATGGTGATGCGGTTGAACGACTTGTTCGCCGCGTCGCGCACCAGGTCCTGCAGCACGCCGCGGGCGACCTTGGCGTCGGTGGCGATGTAGCCGAGCATGGTGGCCATGTTCGGGCGGATCATGCCGGCGCCCTTGCTGATGCCGGTCACGGTGACGGTCACGCCATCGTGCTGGAACTGGCGGCTGGCGCCCTTGGGCAGGGTGTCGGTGGTCATGATGCCGGTGGCGGCCTCGGCCCAGTGGTTTTCGTCGAGATCGTCCAGGGCGGCCTGCAGGGCGCCCTCGATCTTCGCCACAGGCAGCGGCTCGCCGATCACCCCGGTGGAAAACGGCAGCACCGCCTCCTCGGCAACGCCGGTCAGCGCGGCCAGCGCGGCGCAGGTGCGGCGCGCGTTGGTCAGGCCGTCCGGACCGGTGCCGGCGTTGGCGTTGCCGGTGTTGGTCAGCAGGTAGCGCACATCGCCGGCCACGCGCTCACGGGTGACGATCACCGGGGCGGCGCAGAAGGCGTTGGTGGTGGTCACACCGGCCACTCGCGAGCCTTCGGCGCAACGCATCACCACCACGTCCTTGCGCCCCGGGCGCTTGATGCCGGCGGAGGAAATGCCGAGTTCGAAACCGGGAACCGGGTGCAGTGTGGGCAGGGGACCGAGACCGACGGCCATAGCAGCGCTCCTTACTTGGACAGTGACACAGAAATTGGAAAAACGCCGCGAGCGGCAGAGCCGGTCGCGGCGTTTCTGGTATAGCAGGCTAAGCCGCCAAGAGTCTGTTCACGGCTACGCGAGCTAGAGAAAAACCAGGCGAAAATGGCTGAGGAAGCGGAGTTTACGTGTAGTAAATGAGCATTCCGAAGTCATTTTCAACGCAATTTTTCCGAAGCGCAGCGGGTCGTGGGCAGGCTCTTAGCCGACCTGGCCGTGGCAGTGCTTGTACTTCTTGCCGGAACCGCAGGGGCACGGCTCGTTGCGACCGATCTTCGGATCACTGCGTACCGGCGTGGCTACCGCCAGCTCGCCTTCGGCTTCTTCGCCCTCGGCAGCCGGCATCGCCGATGCCTCGGCATGCTGGAACTGCATGCGCTCGGCCATGGCCTCGGCCTCGCGGCGCAGGCGTGCCTCTTCCTCGACCGGGTCCTCGCGGCGCACCTGGACGTGGGACAGCACGCGGATAGTGTCGCGCTTGATCGAATCGAGCAGGTCCTGGAACAGGGTGAAGGACTCGCGCTTGTACTCCTGCTTGGGGTTCTTCTGCGCGTAGCCGCGCAGATGGATGCCGTGGCGCAGGTGGTCCATGGTGGCCAGGTGGTCCTTCCACAGGTCGTCCAGCACGCGCAGCAGCATCTGCTTCTCGAAGGTGCGCAGGGCCTCGGCGCCGGCCAGCTCCTCCTTCTCGGCGTAGGCGGCCAGCAGCTCGGCGAGGATCTTCTCGCGCAGGGTTTCCTCGTACAGTTTCTCATCGTCATCCAGCCACTGCTGGATCGGCAGACGCACACCGAAGTCGCCGTACAGCGCCATTTCCAGGCCGGTGATATCCCACTGCTCGGGCAGCGACTGCGGCGGAATGTGGTTGTTGATGGTGTTGGCCAGCACTTCCTCGCGGAACTCAATGATGGTCTCGCCGATGTTGTCGGCGGCCAGCAGGCTGTTGCGCATGTGGTAGATCACCTTGCGCTGCTCGTTGGCCACGTCGTCGTATTCGAGCAGCTGTTTACGCATGTCGAAGTTGCGGCCTTCGACCTTGCGCTGGGCCTTCTCGATGGCGTTGGTGACCATGCTGTGCTCGATGGCCTCGCCGGACTGCATGCCCAGGGCCTTCATGAAGTTCTTCACCCGATCGGAGGCGAAGATGCGCATCAGGCTGTCTTCCAGCGACAGGTAGAAGCGGCTGGAGCCCGGGTCACCCTGGCGACCGGCACGGCCGCGCAGCTGGTTGTCGATACGGCGCGATTCGTGGCGCTCGGAGGCGATCACGTGCAGGCCACCGGCCTCGATCACCTGCTGGTGACGCTTCTGCCAGTCGGCCTTGATCTGCGCGACCTGCTCGTCACTCGGCGCTTCCAGGGCGGCCACTTCGGCCTCCCAGTTGCCACCGAGGAGAATGTCGGTACCACGACCGGCCATGTTGGTGGCCAGGGTCACGGCGCCCGGACGACCGGCCTGGGCGATGATCTCGGCTTCCTTCTCGTGGTACTTGGCGTTGAGCACCTTGTGCTCGATGCCGGCCTGCTCGAGCAGCTTGGAGACGTACTCGGAGGTCTCGATCGAGGCGGTACCGACCAGGATCGGCCGGCCCTGGGCCTGGCACTCGCGGATGTCGGTGATGATCGCCTGGTACTTCTCTTCCTGGGTCAGATAGACCAGGTCGTTGTAGTCCTTGCGCGCCACCGGGCGATGGGTGGGGATGACCACCACGTCGAGGCCGTAGATCTGGCGAAACTCGAAGGCCTCGGTGTCGGCGGTGCCGGTCATGCCGGAGAGCTTCTTGTACAGGCGGAAGTAGTTCTGGAAGGTGGTCGAGGCCAGGGTCTGGCTCTCGGCCTGGATGTTCACGCCCTCCTTGGCCTCGATGGCCTGGTGCAAGCCCTCGGAGAGACGGCGGCCCTGCATGGTACGGCCGGTGTGCTCGTCGATCAGGATGACCTGGCCGTTCTGCACTATGTATTCGACGTTGCGGTGGAACAGCTTGTGCGCGCGCAGACCGGCGTAGACGTGGGTCAGCAGGCCGAGGTTGTGTGCGGCATAGAGGCTCTCGTTCTCGGCCAGCAGACCGGCGGCACTGAGCATCTCTTCGACGTACTGGTGGCCGGCCTCGTTGAGCTCGACCTGGCGAGTCTTCTCATCGACCTTGTAGTGGCCTTCCTGGGTGACCACGCCTTCCTCTTCCTCGATGTGCTGCTTGAGGCGCGGGATCAGCTGGTTGATCTGCATGTACAGCTTGGAGCTGTCTTCGGCCTGGCCGGAGATGATCAGCGGGGTACGGGCTTCGTCGATGAGGATGGAGTCGACTTCGTCGATCACGGCGAAGTTGAGTTCGCGCTGGAACTTCTCTTCCAGGGCGAAGGCCATGTTGTCGCGCAGGTAGTCGAAACCGAACTCGTTGTTGGTGCCGTAGGTGATGTCGGCGGCGTAGGCGGCGCGCTTCTCTTCCGGCGGCATGAAGGGAATCACCACGCCGACGGACAGGCCGAGGAATTCGTACAGCGGGCGCATCCAGTTGGCGTCGCGGCGGGCCAGGTAGTCGTTCACCGTGACCACGTGCACGCCCTTGCCGGACAGGGCGTTGAGGTACACCGCCAGGGTGCCCACCAGGGTCTTGCCCTCGCCGGTGCGCATCTCGGCGATCTTGCCCTCGTGCAGGGTCATGCCGCCGATCAGCTGCACGTCGAAGTGACGCATGCCCATTACCCGCTTGCCGGCCTCACGGGCCACGGCGAAGGCTTCGGGAAGAATCTGGTCGAGGCTCTCGCCCTTGGCCACACGCGCCTTGAACTCTTCGGTCTTGGCCTTGAGCTGCTCGTCGGAGAGCGCCAGCATCTGCTCTTCCAGGGCGTTGATCGCGGTCACTGTCTTGAGCATGCGTTTGACTTCACGCTCGTTCTTGCTTCCAAAGAGTTTCTTCAACAGTGGCGCAAACATATCGGCAGATTCTTCCACTCTGGGGGATGGGGGGCGGCGCAGAAGGCCAGCCCGGCAGCCAGCTCGGCTGCGTGCAAAGGGGGCATTCTACTCGGAAACGTTGGCGAGAAAAGGGTGAACTCCTGCGAGTCTGCCGGATACGCCAAGCATGCCCGCAGGCACGCCGTGCACCTTATATGGGACGATGACCGACAGCTGCAAGGGCCTTTGCTAACATGGGCGCACCAGCCCACGAATCCGCCCGCCATGAGCCTTCGCCCACCACCCGCCAAGACTGCCGACGCCCTGCTGCGCGATCACAAGCCGCTGCGTGCGCTGTTCAGCGCCGCGCAGCGGCTGGGCAAGCTGCAGGCCCTGGTCGAGGCACAGCTGGAGCCGGCAGCGCGCGAGCACTGCCAGGTAGCCAGCTGGCACGACGGCTGCCTGTTGCTGCTGACCAGCAACGGTCACTGGGCCACTCGCTTGCATTACCAGCAGCGTCGCCTGCAGCGCCTGCTGCAGGTACTGCCGGAGTTCGCCGGGCTGCAGAAGATCCAGGTCAAGGTGCGCCCGCCAAACACCCACGCCACCTATCAGGCGAACAAGACCGAGCTGTCCGAGGCCGCGGCCGATAGCCTGTGCGGCGCCGCCGAAGGCATCGACGACCCCAAGCTGCGCGCCGCCCTTGAGCGCCTGGCGCGCAACGCCAAGCGCGACTGAGCGTTCGCTTTCCTCAGGTAATCGCCAAAAAAAACAGGCCACCCGAGGGTGGCCTGAATACAACAGAAGGGAGGGGTATTGCTTACACGGCCGCAACCGGGCGCATGTAGGAGATCGGCGCGGTGCTGGCGTCGTCGAAGATCACCACTTCCCACGCATCTTTCTGCTCGATCAGGGTGCGCAGCAGACGATTGTTCAGCGCGTGTCCGGACTTGAAGCCCTTGAACTCGCCGATCAGGCTGTTGCCCAGCAGGTAGAGGTCGCCGATGGCGTCGAGGATCTTGTGCTTGACGAATTCGTCCTCGTAACGGAGGCCGTCCTCGTTGAGCACGCGGAACTCATCGACCACGATGGCGTTTTCCACACTGCCGCCGAGTGCCAGGTTCTGCGAACGCAGGAACTCGATGTCGCGCATGAACCCGAAGGTCCGGGCGCGGCTCACTTCCTTGACGAAGGAAGTGCTGGAGAAGTCGACGCTGGCGGTCTGGGTGCGACCACGGAACACCGGATGATCGAAATCGATCTCGAAGCTCACCTTGAAACCGTCGAAGGGCAGGAAGGTGGCGCGCTTGTCGCCCTCCTCCACTGTCACTTCGCGCAGCACGCGGATGAACTTTTTCGGTGCTTCCTGCTCTTCCAGGCCAGCAGACTGAATCAGGAATACAAAGGGACCGGCACTGCCGTCCATGATCGGGACTTCTGACGCCGACAGCTCGACGTAGGCGTTGTCGATGCCCAGGCCTGCCATGGCCGAAAGCAAGTGCTCGACGGTGTCCACCTTGACCTCACCATTGACCAGAGTGGTCGACATGGTGGTCTCACCGACATTCTCGGCGCGGGCGGGGATTTCCACGACCGGATCCAGATCGGTGCGACGGAACACGATACCGGTATCCACCGGGGCCGGCTTGAGGGTCAGGTAAACCTTCTCCCCCGAGTGCAGGCCAACGCCGGTGGCTCGGATGATGTTCTTCAGGGTGCGTTGTCTGATCATGGTTTTGGCTGCGCTTGTTGCGAACTGTTTTCAACAATGGGCGGCGATGATAGCAGAACCGCCCTTTGCTGAACACCAATCACCGATATACTCCTGATAGACAGCATCAATCAGCCTGACGACGCAGGAAGGCCGGGATATCGAGATAGTCCAGGTCATCCTGAGTGTTCAGCTTGGCCGCGGCGGCACTGCCGGCGAGGCTTTGGCGCTGAACGGTCGGGCGCTCGTAGTCCTTGTAGTTGACGGCCGGTTGCTCGGCAGCGCGAGGAGCGGCGCTGATGGTGGCAGCCGGAACGGCAACAGCGGCAGCCGCGATGGTGTTGTCGACCACCTTGACCGGCTTCTCGATGCGCGCGCCCAGGCCGGTGGCGACCACGGTCACGTGCAGCTCGTCGCGCATGTCAGGATCGATCACCGCGCCGACCTTGACGGTGGCGTGCTCGGAGGCGAAGGCCTCGATGATCTCGCCGACCGCGGCGTACTCGCCCAGGGACAGATCCAGACCGGCGGTGATGTTGACTAGGATGCCGCGCGCGCCCTGCAGGTTGACGTCTTCCAGCAGCGGGTTGCGGATGGCGGCCTCGGTGGCCTCGCGAGCACGGTTCGGACCGCTGGCGCAGCCGGTACCCATCATGGCCATGCCCATTTCGCCCATCACGGTCTTCACGTCGGCGAAGTCGACGTTCATCAGGCCCGGACGCTGCATGATGTCGGAGATGCCGCGCACGGCGCCGGACAGCACGTCGTCAGCCTTGGCGAAGGCGGACAGCAGGCTGGCGTCCTTGCCGAGGATGGTCAGCAGCTTCTCGTTGGGGATGGTGATCAGCGAGTCGACCACGTCGGACAGGGCACGGATGCCCTCGTCGGCGACCTGCATGCGCTTGCGGCCTTCGAACGGAAACGGACGGGTCACCACCGCGACGGTGAGGATGCCCATTTCCTTGGCCACTTCGGCGATGATCGGCGCCGCACCGGTACCGGTACCGCCACCCATGCCTGTGGTGATGAAGACCATGTCGGCGCCGCTCAGCACTTCGGCGATGCGCTCACGATCTTCCATGGCGGCCTGACGGCCGATTTCCGGGTTGGTACCGGCACCCAGGCCCTTGGTCACGCCCGGGCCGAGTTGCAGCACGGTGCGCGCGCCGACATTCTTCAACGCCTGGGCATCGGTGTTGGCGCAGATGAATTCCACGCCTTCGATGTTGTTCTTGATCATGTGGTTGACAGCGTTACCGCCGCCGCCACCCACGCCGATGACTTTGATAACTGCGCTTTGTGGAGCGTTATCTACTAGTTCGAACATTTCCCCTCTCCTTCTTTTTAGTTATCGCCTACAGCTACCGCGGGTTTCACATCAGAAATTGCCCTGGACCCAGCGTTTCAGCCGTTCCAGTACCGGTGTTTTGGGCTCATCGCCATACTGAATCCCAGGCGCGTGGAAGCCGTCGGACTGTTTCCGCAGCCCGTACATCAGCAGGCCCACGCCTGTGGAATAAATTGGATTACGCACGACGTCGGTCAGTCCCTTGACGCTGTGGGGTACGCCCAAACGCACCGGCATGTGAAAGATCTCTTCGGCCAGTTCGACGGCGCCTTCCATCTTGGCGGTGCCGCCGGTGAGGACGATCCCGGCCGGGATCATGTCCTCGTAGCCGCTGCGCCGCAGCTCGGCCTGGATGAGGGTGAAGAGCTCGTCGTAACGGGGCTCGACAACCTCGGCCAGAGCTTGACGGGACAGCTCCCGCGGTGGCCGGTCTCCCACACTGGGAACCTTGATGGTTTCCCCTGGACCCGCCAGTTTGGCTAGGGCGCAAGCATACCGAATCTTGATTTCCTCGGCATACTGGGTCGGGGTGCGTAATGCCATTGCAATATCATTGGTGACCTGGTCGCCGGCGATCGGAATCACCGCCGTGTGACGTATCGCACCATCAGCGAAGATAGCAATGTCGGTGGTACCGCCACCGATGTCGACCAGGCACACGCCCAGCTCCTTCTCGTCCTCGGTCAGCACCGAGTAGGCGGAAGCCAGCTGCTCCAGAATGATGTCGTCCACTTCCAGACCACAGCGGCGCACGCACTTCTCGACGTTCTGCGCGGCGTTGGTGGCGCAGGTGACCACGTGCACCTTGGCCTCCAGACGCACGCCGGACATGCCGAGCGGCTCGCGCACGCCCTCCTGGTTATCGATCACGTAGTCCTGCGGCAGGGTGTGCAGCACGCGCTGGTCCGCCGGAATGGCCACGGCCTGGGCAGCGTCGAGCACGCGCTCCAAGTCGGCCGGGCTCACTTCGCGGTCGCGGATGGCGACGATGCCGTGGCTGTTCAGGCTGCGGATATGGTTGCCGGCGATGCCGACGAAGGCCGAGTGGATACGGCAGCCCGCCATCAGCTGCGCCTCTTCGATGGCGCGCTGGATCGACTGCACGGTGGATTCAATGTTCACCACCACGCCCTTCTTCAGGCCGCGCGACGGGCTGGTGCCAATACCGACGATATCCAGCTCGCCATCGGCCGTCACCTCGCCCACCAGCGCCACCACCTTGGAGGTGCCGATGTCCAGGCCGACGATCATCTTGCCGCTCTGCACGCTTGCCATGGTCTCTACTGTTCTCCTCGATTCACTGGACGGCGACCGTCGCTTCGGTTGCCGCCGGCGGCACCGGCTCGCGCCAAGCCACGGCCAGGCCGTTGGCATAGCGCAGGTCGATGCGCGCGATATTCGCGATCTGCTGCTTGAGCACCTTGTCGTGGATGCCGGCGAACCGGCGCATCTTGTCGACTAGGTGATCCCGACCCAGGAGGATTTCCACGCCCTGGGCGGTACTGATGAACCAGCTGCCGTGCTCGCGCAGTTCCAGGCTGCTGATGGTGAAACCCATCGGCCGCAGCAACTGGCTGAGCACCTGGTATTGCTGCATCACCTGCTGCTGGGCGCGTTGTGGCCCTGACAACATCGGCAGGTGTTCGTAATTAGCCGCCTCGCGCGGGGCGAAGGCGCGGCCCTGGTTGTTGAGCAGCGCCTCGTTGCCCCAGCGGGCCACCGGCAGTTGCTCTTCCAAGGTGATCGACACCTGGTCCGGCCACACCCGACGCACTTCGGCGTGGGCGATCCACGGCATCTGCTCCAGCTCGGCACGCATGCCGGCCAGGTTGATGGTGAAGAAGCTGGCCGAGACGTACGGCGCGATGCGCTCCTGCACGGCCTGCTGGCTGATGTAGCTCAACTCGCCCTGCACGCTGACCCGGGCAATCGGCCGGTCGGCGTACGGCAGCAGACGCTGGGCGCCCTCGTAGGTACCCAGGCCCAGGGCCACCAGCAACAGCGGCCAGCCCAGGCGCTTGAGGCCACGGCCGACGCCACTGAAATCCGCCTTCGGCAGCCGTGCGGACAGCGGTTCCTTGGCCACCATCCGGCTCGCGCCGCGCGCAGCGATAGGCTGACGCCGGCTGGCGCCTCCCATCGGCTGTGCGGGGTGACGGATAGTGGCGACCATGACTTAGCCCCTCGCCTCTACGCTGTCGGCCAGGATCGCCAGCACCAGCTGCTGGAAGTCCAGACCGGCGGCGCGTGCGGCCATCGGTACCAGGCTGTGATCGGTCATGCCCGGCACGGTGTTCACTTCCAGCAGCCAGAACTTGCCGCTGGCGTCCTGCATCACGTCGGCGCGCGCCCAACCCTGGGTGCCCACGGCCTCGCAGGCACGCGCAGTCAGTTCCTTGAGCTCGGCTTCCTTGTCCGCCGACAGGCCGCAGGGAATGCGGTACTGGGTGTCATTGGCCAGGTACTTGGCGTCGTAGTCGTAGAAGGTGTGTGGAGTACCCAGCCCGATGGGCGGCAATACTTGGCCGCGCAGCATGGCGACGGTGTATTCCGGACCATCGATCATCTGCTCGACCAGCACCTGCGAGTCGTAGCGACTGGCGTCTTTCCAGGCGGCGATCAGCGCCTCGACATCGGCGACCTTGGCCATGCCGATGCTGGAGCCTTCGTGGGCCGGTTTGACGAACAGCGGGAAGCCCAGCTTAGCAGCCGCAGCACGGCAGTCCTCTTCGCTGGCCAGGGCAGCGTGGTTCGGCGTCGGCAGGCCCAGGCTTAGCCACACGCGCTTGGTGCGCAGCTTGTCCATGGCCAGGGCAGAGGCGAGGATGCCGCTGCCGGTGTAGGGGATGCCGGCGCACTCCAGCAGGCCCTGCATGGAGCCGTCTTCGCCGCCACGGCCGTGCAGCACGATGAAGGCGCGATTGATCTTCTCGCTGCTCAGGCGCTGCAGGAAGTCGTCACCGACGTCGATGCCGAAGGCGTCCACGCCTGCGCTCTGCAGGGCTTCCAGTACGGCAGCGCCGGACTTCAGCGACACCGCCCGCTCGGCGCTCTTGCCACCAAACAGCACGGCGACGCGGCCGAAGGCCTTGGGATCGAGGGTGGAATGCAGGCTCATTTCGACTCACCTTGAACAGCGAACAGCGGGTGCTTGATCAGTTGTGGGGCCACGCCGCCGATATCGCCGGCGCCCTGGCACAGCAGGATGTCGCCGGCGCGCAGCAGCGGCTTGATGATCGGCGCCAGCTCGGTGCCACGCTCGACGTAGATCGGATCGAGCTGGCCGCGTTGGCGAATGCTGTGGCACAGGTGGCGGCTGTCGGCACCGGGAATCGGTTCCTCGCCGGCCGGGTAGACCTCCAGCAGCAGCAGGACCTTGGCGTCGCCGAGCACCTGGACAAAGTCGTCGTACAGGTCGCGGGTGCGGCTGTAGCGGTGCGGCTGGTAGACCATCACCAGGCGGCGCTCCGGCCAGCCGCCGCGCACGGCCTTGATCACCGCGGCCACTTCGCGCGGGTGATGACCGTAGTCGTCCACCAGCATCACGCTGCCACCGTCCACCGGCAGTTCGCCGTAGACCTGGAAGCGCCGGCCGACACCCTGGAAGCCGGACAGACCGGCGACGATGGCCGCATCGTCGATGCCCTCGTCGGTGGCGATGGCGATGGTGGCCAGGGAATTCAGCACGTTGTGGTTGCCCGGCATATTCACCGACACATCGAGTGGCTCGCGGTCGCGGCGCAGCACGGTGAAGAAGGTACGCATGCCTTCCTGGCGCACGTTGATGGCGCGCACGTCGGCGTCCTCGGCGAAGCCGTAGGTCACGGTCGGACGGGCCACCTGCGGCAGCAGCTCGCGCACCACCGGGTCGTCCACGCAGAGCACGGCCAGGCCGTAGAACGGCAGGTTGTGCAGGAATTCGATAAAGGTCTTCTTCAGGACATTGAAGTCGCCGCCATAGGTGCTCATGTGGTCGGCGTCGATATTGGTGACCACCGAGACCATCGGCTGCAGGTGCAGGAAGCTGGCGTCGCTCTCGTCGGCCTCGGCGATCAGATAGCGGCTGCTGCCGAGCTGGGCGTTGGTGCCGGCGGCGTTCAGGCGGCCGCCGATGACGAAGGTCGGGTCCAGGCCGCCGGCGGCGAACACCGAGGCCAGCAGGCTGGTGGTGGTGGTCTTGCCGTGGGTACCGGCGACGGCGATGCCGTGGCGGTAGCGCATCAGCTCGGCGAGCATCTCGGCGCGCGGCACCACCGGAATGCGGCGCTCCAGGGCGGTGGCGACTTCCGGGTTGCTGGTGTTCACCGCGCTGGACACCACCAGCACGTCGGCCTGCTCGGCGTTCTCGGCGCGGTGGCCGATAAAGATGATCGCGCCGAAGCTTTCCAGGCGCTCGGTCACGGCCGAGGCCTTGAGGTCGGAGCCGGACACTTCGTAGCCCAGGTTGAGCAGCACCTCGGCGATGCCGCACATGCCGGCGCCGCCGATGCCGACGAAGTGGATGCGGCGGATGCGGCGCATGCGGCGGATTTCCGAACGGGCAGCGGCGGGAGACTTAGCCACGGGCCACCTCCAGGCAGATTTCGACCACCGTACGGGTGGCGTCCGGTTTGGCCAGGCTGCGCGCGGTGCGGCCCATGGCCTTGAGTTTTTCGGGATGCATCAGAACCTCGGTCAACTGCGCGGCGAGCTTGTCCGCGTCAGTGGCATGTTGCGGCAGAAGGAAGGCGGCGCCCTCCTTGGCCAGATATTCGGCATTGCGGGTCTGGTGGTCGTCGATCGCGTGCGGCAGCGGCACGAGGAAAGACGGCAGGCCGGCGGCGGCCAGTTCGCTGACGGTCAGCGCGCCGGCGCGGCAGATCACCAGGTCGGCCCAGGCATAGGCACCGGCCATGTCCTTGATGAAGGGCGCGACCTCGGCTTCGACCGCGGCTTCGCGATAACGCTCCGCGGTAACTTGATCATGTTGCTTGCCGGCCTGATGGAACACTTGCGGGCGCAGCTCGACGGCCACCTTGGCCAGGGCCGCGGGCAGCAGCTTGTTCAGTGGCTCGGCGCCCAGGCTGCCGCCCAGCACCAGCAGGCGCGGCCGGCGTTTGCCCAGGGCATCGCGCGGTGTCTCGAGGAACAGCTCCTCGCGCACCGGGTTGCCGGTGGTGCGCAGCTTGTCGCCCTTGCCGAAGGTGTTCGGGAAGGCCTCGCACACGCGGCTGGCGAACGGCGCCAGGCTGCGGTTGGCGGTGCCGGCCACGGCGTTCTGTTCGTGGATCACCAGCGGCGCGCCGTTCAGCCGCGCGGCCAGGCCGCCCGGACCGGTGACATAGCCGCCCATGCCCAGCACGCATACCGGCTGCAGCTCGCGCATCACCTTGCGCGCCTGCAGCAGCGCGCGGATCAGCTGGAACGGCGCCTTGAGCAGGGATAGCTTGCCCTTGCCACGCAGGCCGGAAACCTGGATCAGGTGCAGCGGCAGCTCGGCCGCCGGCACCAGCTCGTTCTCGATGCCGCGCGGGGTGCCCAGCCAGTGCACGGCGTAACCGCGCGCCTTGAACTCGCGGGCGCAGGCCAGGGCCGGGAACACGTGGCCGCCGGTACCGCCGGCCATGATCAGGACGTTACCGCGCATGGCCGGCCTCCTCGCTGTCGAAGAAGTCCGACTCGGTGAATTCCACTTCCTCGCTGCCCAGCTGGGTGCGACGTTCCCACTCGATGCGCAGGAGCATGGCCAGACAGACGCAGCAGATGATCAGCGAGCTGCCGCCGTAGCTGAGGAATGGCAGGGTCAGGCCCTTGGTCGGCAGCAGGCCGACGTTCACGCCGATGTTGATCAGCACCTGACCGATCCACTGCATGGCGATACCGTAGGCCACGTAGGCGGAGAACAGCTGCTTGGCCTTCTCCGCCCACAGGCCGATGTACAGGGCGCGCACGGCGACGAAGACGAACAGGCCGACGGTGGCCAGGGCGCCGACCATGCCCAGCTCCTCAGCCAGCACGGCGAAGACGAAGTCGGTGTGCGCTTCCGGCAGATAGAACTGCTTCTGGATGCTGTTGCCCAGACCGACGCCGAGCCATTCGCCACGACCGAAGGCGATCAGCGCCTGGCTCAGCTGATAGCCGGCACCGTACTGGTCGGCCCAGGGGTCGACGAAGTTGGTCAGGCGTTCCAGGCGATAGGCCTGGCTGGTCATCACCAGCACGCCGAGGCCAAGCACCACGCCGGCCAGCGGGATGAAGCGCACCAGGTTGATGCCGCCGAGGAACAGCATGGCGATGCAAGAACCGAACAACACCACGGTGGCGCCGAAGTCCGGCTCGGCCAGCAGCAGCACGGCCATCGGCCCAAGCACCAGCATCGGCTTGAGGAAGCCGGAGAGCTTCTCGCGTACTTCTTCCTGGCGACGTACCAGGTAGCCGGCGATGAACACCACGGTGAACAGCTTGGCCAGCTCGGACGGCTGCAGGTTGAACAGGCCGAAGCCGATCCAGCGCTTGGCGCCGTTCACTTCGCGACCGATGCCCGGCAGCAGCACCAGCACCAGCAGGACGAAGGCAACGATCAGCAGGCTGCCGCCGAAGCGCTGCCACATCGACATCGGGATCAGCAGGGTGAGCAGCGCGGCGGAGATGCCCAAGCCGAGGTAAATCAAGTGGCGGATCATGTGGTACAGCGGATTGCCGGACATGGCCGCGGCCACTTCCGAGCTGGCCGAGGTGATCATCACCAGGCCCAGGCCGAGCAGCGCCAGGCAACCGGCCAGCAGCGGGAAGTCGAGGTCGATGCCGCGACGGGTGCGCAGCGGCGACGGAGCGGCGAGCAGGCGAGCCAGCAGGGTCATTGCAGGCCCTCCGCCGCCAGGGCGAACAGGCGCCCACGCTCTTCGAAGTTCTTGAACATGTCCAGGCTGGCGCAGGCCGGCGACAGCAGCACGGCGTCGCCCGACTGGGCCAGTTCGGCAGCGCGCTGCACGGCCTCGTCCAGGGTCTTCACTCGCACCAGCGGCGCGGCATCGCCCAGGGCCGTGGCGAGCAGTTCGGCATCGCGACCGAGCAGCACCACGGCGCGACAGAACTTGGCAACCGGCGCCTTCAAGGCGGAGAAATCGGCGCCCTTGCCATCGCCACCGGCGATCAGCACCAGCTTGCCGGCGATATCGGCGCCCAGGCCTTCGATGGCGGCCAGGGCGGCACCGACGTTGGTGGCCTTGGAGTCGTCGTAGTAACCCACGCCGCGCAACTCACGCACCCACTGGCAGCGGTGCGGCAGGCCGGCGAAGTTGCGCAGGGTCTGCAGCATGGCCTCGAACGGCAGGCCGACGGCATGGCCGAGGGCCAGGGCCGCGAGGGCGTTGGATTGGTTGTGGGCGCCGCGGATCTTCAATTCGGCGGTCGGCATCAGCGTCTCGAACTGGAAGGCCAGCTGCTTCTCGCCGTTCTCTTCAACCAGGCCGAAGCGCTTGAAGTCGGGTTTGCCCAGGCCGAAGTTCCAGCACGGCACCTGGTCGGCGATCAGCGGACGGGACAGGGCGTCGTCGCGATTCACCACCACTTGGCGCGCTCCACGGAAGATCCGGTGCTTGGCCAGGTGGTAGTGCTGCATGCCGTCGTAGCGGTCCATGTGGTCTTCGCTGACGTTCAGGCAGGTGGCCACTTCGGCATTGAGGCGCTCGGTGGTCTCCAGCTGGAAGCTGGACAGCTCCAGTACGTACAGCTCGACGTCATCGTTGAGCAGGTCCAGCGCCGGGGTGCCGATATTGCCGCCGACCGCGACCTTGCGCCCGGCCGCTGCCGCCATCTCACCGACCAGGGTGGTGACGGTGCTCTTGGCGTTGGAGCCGGTGATGGCGACGATGGGCGCCTTGGCATGGCGGGTGAACAGATCGATATCGCCGGACATCTTCACGCCACGGGCGGCCGCCTCGCGCAGCGCCGGGGTGGCCAGGGCCAGGCCGGGGCTCACGTACAGCTCCGAGGCGCGGCACAGGAAGTCTACGTCCAGCTCGCCGCAGCGCACTTCCACCTGCGGGTAGTCACGCTGCAGGGTCGCCAGCTCCGGCGGGTTCGCGCGCGTATCGGCCACGGCGAAGCGCACGCCCTGCTGCGCGAGGAAGCGCACCAGGGACATGCCGCTCTTGCCGAGGCCGACAACGATGCGGAACTGGTCGGAAGCGATCAGCGACACTCTCTATTACCTCAGTTTCAACGTGGCCAGGCCGATCAGCACCAGGATCACGGTGATGATCCAGAAACGCACGATCACGCGCGGCTCCGGCCAGCCTTTGAGTTCGAAGTGGTGATGGATCGGCGCCATACGGAACACGCGCTTGCCGGTCAGCTTGAAGCTGGCGACCTGGATCATCACCGACAGGGTTTCCATGACGAACACGCCACCCATGATGAACAGCACGATTTCCTGGCGGACGATCACGGCGATGGTGCCCAGTGCGGCGCCCAATGCGAGGGCTCCCACGTCGCCCATAAAGACCTGGGCCGGATAGGTGTTGAACCACAGGAAGCCGAGGCCGGCACCGACCAGCGCGGCGCAGAACACGATCAGCTCACCGGCGCCCGGCACATAGGGAATCAGCAGGTATTCGGCGAATTTGATGTTGCCCGACAGGTAGCAGAAGATCGCCAGCGCACCGGCCACCATCACGGTCGGCAGGATGGCCAGACCGTCGAGGCCGTCGGTCAGGTTGACCGCGTTGCTGGTGCCGACGATGACGAAATAGGTCAGCACCACGAAACCGACGCCCAGGGGAATCGCCACGTCCTTGAGCACCGGCACTATCAGGGTGGTTTCCACCGGGCTCTGTGCGGTCATATAGAGGAAGACGGCGGCGGCCAGGCCGAACACCGACTGCCAGAAATACTTCCAGCGGCTCGGCAGGCCGCGCGAGTTCTTCTCGATCACCTTGCGGTAGTCGTCGACCCAGCCGATGGCGCCGAACAACAGGGTCACAGCCAGCACGGTCCACACGTAGCGGTTGGTCAGGTCTGCCCAGAGCAGGGTGCTGACGGCGATGGCGGTGAGGATCAGCGCGCCACCCATGGTCGGCGTGCCCTTCTTCGACAGGTGCGACTGCGGGCCATCGTTGCGCACGGCCTGGCCGATCTGGCGGATCTGCAGGGTGCGGATCATCCACGGACCCAGCCACAGCGACATGGCCAGCGCGGTGAGCACGCCAAGGATCCCGCGCAGGGTCAGGTACTGGACCACCCCGAAGCCGGTGTAGAACTGTTGCAGGTACTCGGCCAGCAGCAGCAGCATGATTAGTGAGCCTCCCCCGATGCCCGTTGCAGCAACGCGTCGACGATTCGTTCCATCGCCGCGCTGCGCGAGCCTTTAATTAGAATGGTGGTGTCGCCGGACTCGGCGCGAAGCGCTTCGATCAGGCTGGCTTGATCGGCGAAATGGCGGCCATTGGCACCGAAGGCTGCGACGGCATGCGCCATCAGCGGACCCACGGCATAGAGCGCATCGACCTTGCCGGCGGCATGGGCGCCGACGTCGCGATGGCCCCGCTCGGCCCATTCGCCCAACTCGCCCATATCTCCCAGCACCAGGACGGTGCGGCCGGAGAAGGCGGCGAGTATATCCACTGCCGCACACATGGACAGCGGGTTGGCGTTGTAGCTGTCGTCGATCACCCGCACGCCGTTCGGCGCCAGCGCAGCTACGGCGCGGCCCTTGACCGGCTGCAGGCTTTCCAGCCCGGCCTTGATCCCGACCAGCGGCACGCCGACGGCATGCGCGGCGGCGGCAGCAGCCAGGGCATTGGCCACGCTGTGCTCGCCCAGCAGGTTGAGCTGGATGCGCGCTTCACCGGCGATGCCTGCCAGGGCGAAACCGGCGCAGCCGCGGGCGTCGCGCCACAGCTCGGCGGCATGCACATCGGCCGCCTGCTCGCGCAGGGCGAAGCTCAGCACCTGGCGACCCTTGGCGCGGGCCTGCCAGGTGGCGAAGGCCTTGTCGTCACGGTTGAGCACGGCCACACCGTCGGCAGCCAGGCCTTCGAGAATCTCGCCCTTGGCCTCGACTATCTTCTCCGGCCCGCCGAACTCGCCGACATGGGCCAGACCGGCGTTGGTGATGATGGCCACCTGTGGCTTGGTCAGGCCGACGGTGTAGGCGATCTCGCCGACATGGTTGGCGCCCAGCTCGATCACCGCGCCGACGTGCTCGGGAGCGAGCTCCAGCAGGGTCAGCGGCGCGCCGAGGTCGTTGTTCAGGTTGCCACGGGTGGCCAGCACCGGGCCGTTCAGGCCGGCGCGCAGGATGCTGGCGAGCATTTCCTTGACCGTGGTCTTGCCGCTGGAGCCGGTGACGGCGGCCAGCGGCTTGGCGAAGGCGGCGCGATTCAGCGCGCCGAGCTGGCCCAAAGCGATGCGGGTGTCATTGACCACCAGCTGCGGCAGCGGCGCATCGGCCACTTCGCGCTGCACCAGGGCGGCGACGGCGCCCTTGGCGGCAACCTCGGCCAGGTAGTTGTGGCCGTCGAAATTCGGCCCGACCAGGGCGATGAACAGCTGGCCGGCCTCGATCTTGCGGCTGTCGGTGGAGACTGCGGAGAACGCCAGGTCGGCGCCCACCGCGTAGCCATCCAGCGCCCGGGCCACTTCGCTCAGCAGCAGCGGCTTAAGCATGGGCGGCCTCCCAGGCCTGCAGGGCCTTGGTGGTTTCATCCAGGTCGGAGAAGGCATGGCGCACGCCGGCGATCTCCTGGTAATCCTCGTGGCCCTTGCCGGCCAGCACCACCACATCGCCGACTTGCGCGGCGGCGATCAGACGAGCAATGGCATCGCCACGGCCATGGACGAACTCGGCGGCCTCGGGCCTGGCGAAGCCGGCGCGAATGTCGGCCAGGATCTGCGCCGGATCTTCCGTACGCGGGTTGTCGTCGGTCACCAGCACCGCATCGGCCAGGCGCTCGGCCACGGCGGCCATCAGCGGGCGCTTGCCGCGATCGCGGTCGCCGCCACAGCCGAACAGGCACAGCAGGCGGCCGCTCACGTGGGGACGCAGGGCCTCCAGCACTTTTTCCAGGGCATCCGGGGTGTGGGCGTAGTCGACCACCACCAGCGGCAGCTGCTGACCACCGAAGCGCTGCATGCGCCCGATCGGGCCCTGCAGCTGCGGCAGCACATGGAGGATTTCGTCCAGGCCGTAGTTCAGGCCCAGCAACGCGCCGACCACGGCCAGCAGGTTGCTCAGGTTGAAGCGACCGAGCAGCGGGCTGCGCAGATGGCCTTCGCCTTGCGGGGTGATCAGGCTGGCCTGCACACCGTGATCGTCGAAGCGGGCCTCGCGACAGAACAGGTAGGCGGAGGCATCGCTCAGGCTGTAACCGATCAGGCGCGACTCATGCTCTTCGCTCGCCAGCTGGCGGCCGAACTCGTCGTCTAGGTTGATCACCCGGCACTTCAGTTCCGGCCAGGCAAACAGCTTGGCCTTGGCCGCGCCGTAGGCCTCCATCGAGCCGTGGTAGTCCAGATGATCGCGGGACAGGTTGGTGTACACCGCCACATCGAAGTCCAGGGCAGCCACGCGGCCCTGATCCAGGCCGTGGGACGACACTTCCATCGCAACGGCGCGGGCGCCGGCCTGTTTCAGGTCGGCCAGGGTGGCCTGCACGGCGATCGGGTCTGGCGTGGTGTGGCGACCGCTCTGCAGCGCATCGAAGAAGCCGGTGCCGAGGGTGCCGACGATGCCGCAGCGCTCGCCCAGCAGATCGAGGGCCTGGGCCAGCAGCTGGCTGACGCTGGTCTTGCCGTTGGTGCCGGTGACGCCGATCAGGCGCACGCCACGGCTCGGCTCGCCATAGAAGCGTCCGGCGATGGCCGACAGCTGGCCAGCCAGGCCCTTGATCGGCACCAGCTCGGCGCTGCTTGCGCTCATGGGGGAAGCGCCTTCGGCCTCATAGGCCACGGCGGTGGCGCCGCGGGCGATGGCATCGGCGATGTGCGCGCGACCGTCCTGAGCCAGGCCGGGCACGGCGAGGAACAGGTCGCCCGGGCGCACCTTGCGGCTGTCCAGGGTCAGTTCACGGATCAGGGTGGCGCCGCTTGCCTGCGGCAGCAGTTGATTGAGGGGCATGGGCATCAGATTCGCCCTCCCGGGTTGGCGGCCGCGTCGGCAGTCTGCGGCTGCGGCGCCGCAGCCGGATCGACGGGCGGCGGCAGGTTGTCGGGGGTGATGTTCATCAGGCGCAGGGAGCCGGCCATCACCTTGCTGAAGACGGGGGCTGAGACCAGGCCGCCGAAGTAGCCGGCTTTGCTCGGCTCATCGATCACCACCATCATGGCGATACGCGGATTGGAGCTGGGCGCGAAGCCGGCGAACATCGAGCGGTAGGCGTTGGCGGTATAGCCCTTGGTGCCGACGCTGGCCTTGCGCGCGGTACCGCTCTTGCCGGACACGTGATAGCCCGGCACCTGGGCGCGGAACACGCCGCGCGGCGCCTCGACCACCTGTTGCAGCATGCCCTGCAGGGTCTTGGCCACGTCTTCCGGCACCACCTGGGCGCCGATCGGCTTGTGGTCCACGCGGGTCATCGACAGCGGCAGCACCTGGCCGTTGTTGGCCAGGGTGGCATAGGCATGGGCCATCTGGATGGCGGTCACCGACACGCCGTAGCCGTAGGACAGCGTCGCGGTCTCGGCCTTGCGCCACTCACGATGGCTGGGCAGCTCGCCGACACGCTCGCCCGGGAAGCCCAGGCCGGTGTCCTGGCCGAAGCCGACCTTGCTCATCATGTCGTGAATGGTCTCGCCGCCGATATCAAAGGCGACCTTGCTCATGCCGACGTTGGACGAGTTGATCAGGATGCCGGTCAGGTCGAGCACCGGGCCCTGGGTCTTGGACACGTCCTTGATGGTGTAGCGACCAATCTGCAGCGAGCCCGGGTAGACCTCGACCTTGTCTTCCGGCTTCCAGCGCCCGGTCTGCAGGGCGGCAGCCATGGAAATGGGCTTGACCGTCGAACCCGGCTCGAACACGTCGATCATGGCGCGGTTGCGCATGGCGGCCGGCTGCAGGTTGCGACGATTGTTCGGGTTGTAGGACGGCTGGTTGACCATGGCGAGCACTTCGCCGGTCTTCACGTCGATCATCACCAGGCTGCCCGCCTTGGCGCCCTGTTCGACCAGCGCATTGCGCAGCTCGCGGTGGGCCAGGTACTGCAGGCGCAGGTCGATGGACAGCGCCAGGGCCTTGCCGGCCTTGGCGTTCTGGGCGACCTGCACGTCCTTGATCAGGCGACCACGGCGGTCCTTGAGCACCTGACGCTTGCCCGGCACGCCGGCCAGCCAGTCCTCGAAGGCCAGCTCCACGCCCTCGCGACCACGGTCATCGACGTCGGTGAAGCCGACCACATGGGCGGTGACTTCGCCGGCCGGGTAGAAGCGGCGGAACTCTTCCAGGCCGTAAACACCCGGCACCTTGAGGTCGAGGATGCGCTGGCCCTGCTCGGGGGTCAGGCCGCGCACCAGGTACATGAACTCGCGCTCCTTCGCCTGCTCCAGACGCTGGGCGAAGGCCTTCGGCTCCTGGCCCAGGGCGGCGGCCAGGTCGCTCCAGCGCTGCGGCGCCTTGGCCAGTTCCTTGCCGTTGGCCCACAGGGTGGTCACCGGGGTGCTAACGGCCAGCGGCTCGCCATTGCGGTCGGTGATCAGGCCGCGGTGCGCCGGAATCGGGATATGCCGCACGCTGCGCGCGTCGCCATGGGCCTGCAGGAAGTCGTGGTCGATCACGTGTAGGTCGACGATGCGCCAGACGATGGCACCGACCATCAGCGCCAGCAGCGCCAGCACCAGGCGGAAGCGCCAGGGATAGAGAGCGCCTTCGAGGCCGATCATGGCGCCACCATCTGTACTTCGGCCGGCTCGGGAATGCGCATCTTCAGCTGGCCGGCGGCCAGGGTCTCGATGCGGCTGTGCGCGGTCCAGGTGCTCTGTTCCAGCACCAGGCGCCCCCACTCGGCCTGCACCTTGTCGCGTACGCTGAGCTCGGTATAGAGGGCATTGAGCAGCTGGCGATTCCAGTGCGCGCTATAGGACACGGCGATAGCCGACAGCAGCACGGCGCCGAACAGCAGGGCCAGCAGAAGGCTGCCGGGCGGCAGGGGCTTGGCGTACAGGCGGCTCAACGCAGTTTCTCCGCCACGCGCATCACCGCGCTGCGCGAGCGCGGGTTGGCCTTCAGTTCCGCCTCGCCGGCGTAGATCGGCTTGCCCAGCAGCTTCAGGCGCGGCTCGAAGGCCTTGGGAATGATCGGCAGGTCGCGCGGCAGGTTGTCCGCTTCGCCCTTGGCCTGGCGTTTCATGAACTGTTTAACGATGCGGTCTTCCAGCGAGTGGAAGCTGATCACCACCAGACGCCCACCCACGGCCAGGGTCTCCAGCGCGGCATCGAGACCACGCTCGAGATCGCCCAACTCGTTGTTGACGTGAATACGCAGCCCCTGGAAGGCGCGGGTCGCCGGACTCTTGCCCTTTTCCCAGGCCGGATTGGCCTCGGTCAGCACGGCAGCCAGGTCGGCGGTGCGCTCGAACGGCTTCTGTTCGCGGCGCTCGACCACGGCGCGGGCCATGCGTTTGGCGAAACGCTCCTCGCCGTATTCCTTGAACACCCGGGCGATCTCGTCGGCGCTGGCGCTGGCGATGAACTGGGCGGCGCTGACGCCGGCATCCGGATTCATGCGCATGTCCAGCGGACCGTCGTTGAGGAAGCTGAAGCCACGCTCGGCGTCGTCCAGCTGCGGCGAGGACACGCCGAGGTCGAGCAGCAGGCCGTCGACCTTGCCGACCAGGCCGCGCGCGGCCGCCTCTTCGCCGAGGTCGGCGAAGCTGCGCTGTACAACGACGAAGCGGCCGTCTTCGGCCGCCAGTGCATTTCCGCTTGCGATTGCCAGTGGGTCCTTGTCGAACCCGAGCAACCGGCCCTCTGGCCCGAGCCTTTCGAGGATCAGCCGGCTGTGCCCGCCCCTCCCGAAAGTGCCGTCCAGGTAGCAGCCATCCGCGCGCACGGCGAGAGCCTCGACGGCCTCGTCGAGCAGCACGGTGATGTGGCGGAAGCTGCTGGTCATGGTCACAGGATCAGGTCGCGCAGGTCGTCCGGCAGAGCGCCGGGTTGTTTGATGGCGGCTAGGTCGGCGTCGGCAAGCGCGTTCCAGGCATCCTCGTTCCACAGTTGGAATTTGTTCAGTTGGCCGACCAGCATCGCGTGCTTGTCCAGCCCCGCGTGCGCGCGCAGACGCGGCGGCACGAGGAAGCGACCACTGCCGTCCAGCTCGATATCCACGGCATTGCCGATCAGCAGGCGTTGCAGGCGGCGGGTTTCTTCACGCAGGGAAGGCAGGTCGCGGAGCTTGGCTTCGATCAGCTCCCACTCCGGCAGGGGATAAACGCACAGGCAGGGGTCTACGGCATCGATGGTGACGATGAGCTGGCCAGCACAACGCGAAACGAGCTCGTCGCGATACCGGCTCGGCATCGCGAGTCGCCCTTTGGCGTCGAGACTGATGGCGTTAGCTCCACGAAACAAGGCTGCGCTTCCCCACTGTTATTAGCTTTCCATGCCCTTATGACCCACTTTTTTCCACTTTGTGCCACTTCGGCACACTATAGGAATGCGCGCACCCTAGCGTCAAGGCGCGAAAACTAGGAAAAATCCTTATGGGACGGTGATTTAGCGAACTAAGCGGGGCTTTTGCAGCAGCAAAACAGAGGTTTTTTAGAGGCGAATTTCTTCAAGTTCATGAAGCTAATCTTCGAACTTAAAGTAATTTCTTAAGAGTAAGAATTTTTCGGTATTGGAAGGTGAAGCGGATAGAAGAGAAAGGAGGAGAGTCGATCTGTAAGCCGGGTTCTGTCGAGGACAGTCATTCCTCTACGACGTACATCACTGCACGCCTCTAGCAACCTACCCGGTTCCAGCGCGGGCCACGCCGATGGAACCCTATTTGGTCTTGCTCCGAGTGGGGTTTGCCTAGCCACGGACTGTTACCAGCCGTGCGGTGCGCTCTTACCGCACCTTTTCACCCTTACCGGCGCCGAAACGCTTAGGCGGTTATTTTCTGTGGCACTTTCCGTAGGCTCGCGCCTCCCAGGCGTTACCTGGCACTCCGCCCTATGGAGCCCGGACTTTCCTCCCCCTCCCATAAGGAAGGCGGCGACTGTCCGATCGACTCTCCGCCGCCAAGGGTAGCGATCCAGGCGACTCAGGACAAGCTCAAGCGCCCTTCTGCCGATCGAGGGCCACCTGGTACAGCAGGTTCTTGCGCACTCCGGTGATCTCCGCCGCCAGCGCCGCAGCGCGCTTGAGCGGCAACTCGGCCAGCAGCAGATCGAGCACACGCAGGGCCTCGCCACTCACCGCCTCGTCGCCCTCCGGCGCATGCCAGCCAGCGACCAGGATCACGCACTCGCCGCGCTGCTGGTTGCTGTCGGCAGATACCCAATCGTGCAGCTCGCCCAGCGGCAGCCCCTTGAGGGTCTCGAAGGTCTTGGTCAGCTCGCGCCCCAGCACGGCCAGCCGGTCCGCACCGAAGATGTCGCGCATGTCGGCGAGGGATTCGAGCAGGCGATGCGGCGCCTCGTAATAGATGAGGGTGCGAGCATCTTCCCTGACCTGCTCGAGTCGCCCACGGCGACCGACCGTCTTGGCCGGCAGGAAACCTTCGAAACTGAAACGATCGGACGGCAGCCCCGCCGCCGACAACGCGGCGATCAGTGCACAGGCGCCCGGCACCGGCACCACGCGAATGCCGGCCGCACGCGCGGCGCGCACCAGATGAAAGCCCGGATCGGAGATCAGCGGCGTACCCGCGTCGGAGATCAGCGCCACATCCTCACCCGCCTGCAGGCGAGCGAGGAAACGCCCACCCTGGTCGCGTTCATTGTGCTCGTGGCAGGCCGCCAGCGGCGTTGCGATGCCGAAGTGCTGCAGCAGGCGCACCGAATGCCGGGTGTCCTCGGCGGCGATCAGTGCCACCTGGCCGAGGATGCGCAGCGCCCGCGCGCTGATGTCGTCCAGATTGCCGATAGGCGTAGCGACCACATACAGCGTGCCGACGGCGGCGGGAACAGCGGAAGCACTCACGGGCGCACCTCGATTGCGGAAAGCGCGCATTGTAGCCCGTTTCCAGGCACCGACATCGCGCCCGCCGCGGGGCTTGGGTACAATCCCGCCTTCTTTCTGATCAGTACCAGGAACGTATTAGATGATCGCCTGCCTGCGCCCGCTCTCCGCCCTCTGCCTTGCCGGCCTCCTGGCCGCCTGTGCCGGTTCGCCCTCGTCCAGCCTGGGCGAACTGCCGCGCACCCCTCAGGCCAGCATCGACCAGTTGCTGCAGCAAGCCAGCACCAGCGAGCCGGAGCAAGCCGCCCTGCTGCGCCTGTCGGCTGCCGACCAGGCCTATCGCCAGCAGGACATCGGCCGCGCCACGCGCATCCTCGACGAAATTTCGCTGGATGGCCTGAAGCCGGCCCAGCAGGTGTTCGCCGCCACCCTCGATGCCGAACTGGCCATGGCCCGCAACAAGCCGAAGAGCGCGCTCAAGGCCCTGCAGCACCCGAGCCTGGAGCGCCTGGGCGAGCTGCCGGTGGAGCAGCAGATCCGCACCCAGCTGGTCCGGGCACGCGCCCTCGAGGCCGACGGCCAGACCCTGGCAGCCGCCCGCGAGCGCGTGTTCATTGCCCCGCTGCTGTCCGGCGAAGCCGCCAACGCCAACCACGAGGCGATCTGGAGCCTGGTCTCCAGCCTGCCGCAGAGCCAGCTGATCAGCTCCGGCGACAGCGACCTGGACGGCTGGCTGAGCCTGGCCCTGGCTACCAAGAGCGCCGGCACCCCGGACCAGCAGCTGGCCGCCATCGATGGCTGGAAGAATCAGCACCCGCAGCACCCGGCCGCCGAGCAACTGCCGCTGGCCCTGGACAAGCTGAAGGAGCTGGCCGGTCAGCCCCTGCAGAAGATCGCCCTGCTGCTGCCGCAGGAAGGCCAACTGGCCTCGGTGGCCCGCGCCCTGCGCGACGGCTTCCTGGCCGCCCACTACCAGGCCCAGCAGGCCGGGCAGAATCCGCCGGAAATCCTGCTGTATGACAGCTCGCGCCTGTCCTCGCTGGACGACTTCTACCGCCAGGCACAGGCCGACGGCGCGCAATTGGTGATCGGCCCGCTTGAGAAGCCGCTGGTCAAGCAGCTCAGCGAACGCCCGCAGCTACCGCTGACCACCCTGGCCCTGAACTACAGCGACGCCGGTCGCGAGGCGCCGGCCCAGCTGTTCCAGTTCGGCCTGGCCGCCGAAGACGAGGCCCGCGAAGTGGCCCGCCGCGCCTGGGCCGATGGCATGCGCAGCGCCGTAGCCCTGGTACCGCAAGGCGAATGGGGTAATCGCGTACTGGCCGCCTTCCAGCAGAGCTGGCAGGCCGCCGGTGGCAACCTGATCGCCGCCGAGCATGTCGACCAGCCGGTGGAACTGGCCCAGCAGATCGCCGACCTACTCCAGCTGCGTCAGAGCGAGGCACGTGCCAAGCGCCTGCAGACCACCCTGGGCACCCAGCTGGCCGCCCTGCCGGCACGTCGCCAGGACATCGACTTCATCTTCCTCGCCGCCACCCCGCAGCAGGCCCAGCAGATCAAACCGACCCTGGCCTTCCAGTACGCCGGCGACCTGCCGGTATACGCCACCTCGCATCTCTACACCGGCGGGCAGAACCCGGCGCAGTACCAGGACCTGGAAGGCATCCGCTTCTGCGAGACGCCCTGGCTGCTGGACAGCAACGACGCCCTGCGCCAGCAGGTCGACCAGCAATGGCCACAGGCCGCCGGCAGCCTGGGCCGCCTGTACGCCATGGGCGTCGATGCCTTCCGCCTGGCCCCGCGCCTGAGCCAGCTCAAGGCCCTGCCGGACAGCCAGGTCGAGGGCCTCTCCGGCAACCTCAGCCTGAACCAGGCCCAGCGCGTCGAGCGCCAGCTGCCCTGGGCCGAGTTCCGCAACGGCCAGGTCCAGCGCCTGCCGGATAGCCTCAATTAATTCGCGCCAGGACAGCGGTCGCGCCGCCGAGAGCCTGGCGCGCGACCACCTGCAGCGACAGGGCCTGCGCCTGCTGGCGCAGAACTGGAGCTGCCGCGGCGGCGAGCTCGATCTGGTCATGCTCGACGGCGATACAGTAGTATTCGTCGAGGTTCGCTACCGCAAGCACGCCGCCTGGGGTGGCGCGCTGGAAAGCGTCGACGCCCGCAAGCGCCAGCGCCTGATTCTCGCCGCCGAGCTTTTCCTGCAGCGCGAGAATCGCTGGGGCAAGCAGCCCTGCCGCTTCGACGTGGTGGCAATAGGGCCAGGCGATTCCGGACTGAACTGGCTACGCAACGCTTTCGAAACGTGAATAGGCCCGATCAAGAATTTCAAGTCGACCCGCGGCGCCGTCTTCGGGTACAACCCCGCTCATCGCGCGCCACGGCGACTTTCGTCATTTCCGGCTGTCTCAGCCAGCACACCTAAGGTTCCATTCCATGGATATGCAAAACCGCATTCGCCAGATGTTCCAGGCCAGCATCGACACCAAACAGCAGGCCATGGAAGTGCTGGTACCCTTCATCGAGCACGGCAGCCAGGTCATGGTTCATTCGCTGCTCAACGAGGGCAAGATCCTCACCTGCGGCAACGGCGGCTCGGCCGGCGATGCCCAGCACTTCTCTTCCGAGCTGCTCAACCGCTTCGAGCGCGAGCGCCCGAGCCTGCCGGCCATCGCGCTGACCACCGACAGCTCGACCATCACCTCGATCGCCAACGACTACAGCTACAACGAGGTGTTCTCCAAGCAGATCCGCGCCCTCGGCCAGCCGGGCGACGTGCTTCTGGCGATCTCCACTAGCGGCAACTCGGCCAACGTGATCCAGGCCATCCAGGCCGCGCATGACCGCGAAATGGTGGTGGTCGCCCTGACCGGCCGCGACGGTGGCGGCATGGCCTCGTTGCTGCTGCCGGAGGATGTGGAAATCCGCGTGCCTTCCAAGGTCACCGCACGCATCCAGGAAGTGCACCTGCTCGCCATCCACTGCCTGTGCGACCTGATTGATCGTCAACTGTTCGGGAGTGAAGAATGACCCGCAATACCCTGATCCTCGCCACCCTCGCCCTGGGCCTAGCCCTCGGCGGCTGCAGCAACCGCAGCATCGGCAACAAGATCGACGACCAGTTCCTTGAGCCGAACGTGGCCAGCGCCGTGTCGCGCTCGCACCCGGACCTGACCGGCCCGACTTCGCACATCGTGGTCACCAGTTACAACGGCGTGATCCTGCTGGCCGGCCAGACTCCGCGTGACGACCTGAAGCAGAAGGCCGGACAGATCGCCAACGGCGTGCAGGGCGTGAAGAAGCTGCACAACGAGATCCAGGTACTGCAACCCACCAGCGCCCTGGCCCGCAGCAACGACGCGCTGATCACCAGCAAGATCAAGACGATGATGCTGGCCGACAGCAAGGTGCCGAGCGCCAAGGTCAAGGTGGTGACCGAGAACGGCATTGTCTACCTGCTCGGCCTGGTCACCCGCGCCGAGGGCGCCGCCGCCACCAATGTGGTGTCGGGCGTGTCCGGCGTGCAGAAGATCGTCACCCTGTACCAGTACACCAACTGAGCCCACGGCAGGGGGGACCCTGCGGCGGACATGAAAAAGGCGATCCTCGGATCGCCTTTTTTATTGCTACTTGACCACCTTCAGGCTGGGCCGCCCGCTGGGTCGTGGCGGCTCGCCGCCGGACGGTCCGTCATCATCGGGCTCCGGTCCTTCCTCGTCATCGTCGACCGGCGGCTCCAGCTCGAAGACCATGCCCTGGCCGTTCTCCCGCGCATAGATCGCCAGCATGGCGCCGGACGGCACGAACAGCGAATGCGCCACGCCACCGAAACGCCCCTCGAAGCTGACCGCCTCGTTATCCATGTGCAGGTTGCGCACAGCGCTGGGCGACACGTTGAGGACGATCTGCCCGTCGTTGGCGTAGCCGGCCGGCACACGCACGCCGGGGAACTCGGCATTCACCAGCAGGTGCGGCGTGCAGTCGTTGTCGACGATCCACTCGTACAGGGCACGTACCAGGTAGGGGCGACTGGAGTTCATCTCGGCCTCCTCGGCTCAGCGCATGTCGCGCTCGACGGTGGATAGACTGGCCTGGAAGGCCTCGCTGGCGAACACCCGCTCCATGTAGTCCAGCAGCGGCTTGGCCGGGCGCGGCAGCTCGATACCCAGCTTCGGCAGACGCCACAGGATCGGCAGCAGGCAGCAGTCCACCAGGCTCAGCTCGTCACTAAGGAAGAACGGCTTGTCGGCGAACAGCGGCGAGACGCCGGTCAGGCTCTCACGCAGCTCCTTGCGCGCCACGGCACGATCCGCCTCCTTGGTACGCGAGTCGAGAATCTGGTCGACCAGCTTGCACCAGTCGCGCTGGATGCGGTGCATCAGCAGGCGGCTCTTGGCCCGGTCCACCGGATACACCGGCAGCAGCGGCGGATGCGGGTAGCGCTCGTCGAGATACTCCATCACCACGGTGGATTCGTACAGGGCCAGGTCACGATCGACCAGGGTCGGTACGCCGCCATAGGGGTTGGCCTCGGCCAGCTTGGGCGGGCAGCGCCCGGCCTGGACATCGATGATCTCGGCACTGACGCCCTTCTCGGCCAGCACCAGTCGCACGCGATGGGAATAGTGGTCGGCAGGGTCGGAATAACAGGCCAGCTTATTGGTCGCGGCCATGGCGCCCCTCACTTTTCGAAATGGCAGAAACAGAAAAACGCACGCGCCCTTGAGGGGCGCGTGCGTTTACAACGGTGACGCAGTGTATCAGTGTACGTCCTTCCAGTATTCGCGCTTCAGCAGATAGGCGAACACGAAGAAGAAGGCCAGGTACAGCAGGACATAGGTACCGATGCGCTGGCTTTCCAGCTTGACCGGGTTGGCCGAGTAGGCGAGGAAGGTCACCAGGTTGTGCACCTTCTCGTCGAATTCAGCCTCGGTCAGGGTGCCGGTCTTCGGCACGATGGTCAGCTGGTCGCAGGCCTCGTGGGTGATCGGCGCGCCGGTCAGCGGGTCGTACTGCTTCTTGCCTTCCTCGACCACTTGGACCTGCTTGCAGCCGACAACCTGGCGACCCTGCAGGCCGACCAGTACGTTGGGCATGCCGACGTTCGGGAACACCTTGTTGTTGGCACCCAGCGGACGAGTCGGATCCTCGTAGAAGGTGCGCAGGTAGGTGTACAGCCAGTCGGCACCGCGTACGCGGGCAACCAGGGTCAGGTCGGGCGGCGCAGCGCCGAACCAGGCCTTGGCATCTTCCGGCTTCATGCCGATCTTCATGTGGTCGCCGATCTTGGCACCGGTGAATACCAGGTTCTCCAGCATCAGTTCGTGCGGGATGCCGATGTCATCGGCAACACGCTCGTAGCGCTGGAACTTGGCGCTGTGGCAGCCCATGCAGTAGTTGGCGAAGGTACGCGCGCCGTCCTGCAGAGCGGCCTTGTCGGTCAGGTCGAGGTCGACCTTGTCCAGCTCGACGCCATGGCCGCCAGCGGCAAAGGAGAAGGCCGGCAGTGCAGCGATAACAAATGCAGCAAATAGCTTTTTCATCAGCCAGTCACCCTTTCCGGAACCGGTTTAGTCTTCTCCATCCGGGTGTAGAACGGCATCAGGATGAAGTAGGCGAAATACAGCGCGGTGCAGATCTGCGACAGCAGGGTACGGCCCGGAGTCGGTGCCAGTACGCCCAGCACGCCGAGGATCACGAAGGACACGCAGAACACCAGCAGCCAGACCTTGCTCAGCCACCCCTTGTAGCGCATCGACTTGACCGGGCTACGGTCGAGCCACGGCAGGACGAACAGCACGGCAATGGCGGCGCCCATGGCGATCACGCCCAGCAGCTTGTCCGGCACGGCGCGCAGGATGGCGTAGAAGGGAGTGAAGTACCACACCGGAGCGATGTGCTCGGGGGTCTTGAACGGGTTGGCCTGTTCGAAGTTCGGCTTCTCGAGGAAGTAACCACCCATCTCCGGGAAGAAGAACACGATGGCGCAGAACACGAACAGGAAGACCACCACGCCGACGATGTCTTTCACGGTGTAGTAGGGATGGAACGCGATGCCGTCGATCGGCACACCGTTCTCGTCCTTGTTCTTCTTGATGTCGACGCCGTCCGGGTTGTTCGAACCCACTTCGTGCAGCGCCAGGATGTGCAGCACGACCAGGCCGAGCAGGACGATCGGCAGGGCGATCACGTGCAGGGCGAAGAAGCGGTTCAGGGTGATGCCGGAGATCAGGTAGTCACCACGGATCCACTGGGTCAGGTCATCGCCGATCACCGGAATGGCACCGAACAGCGAGATGATCACCTGGGCGCCCCAGTAGGACATCTGGCCCCACGGCAGCAGATAGCCCATGAAGGCCTCGGCCATCAGGCACAGGTAGATCAGCATGCCGAAGATCCACACCAGCTCGCGCGGCTTCTGGTAGGAGCCGTAGAGCAGACCGCGGAACATGTGTAGGTAGACCACCACGAAGAACGCGGAAGCACCGGTGGAGTGCAGGTAGCGGATGATCCAGCCGAACTCCACGTCGCGCATGATGTATTCGACGGAAGCGAAGGCTTCCTCGGCGGACGGAGTGAAGCTCATGGTCAGCCAGATGCCGGTGAGGATCTGGTTGACCAGCACCAGCAGTGCCAGCGAGCCAAAGAAATAGAAGAAGTTGAAGTTCTTGGGAGCGTAATACTTGCTCAGATGGTCTTCCCACATCTTGGTCGCGGGGAAGCGCGCATCGACCCAGGCCATGAATTTTTCCATCATGCTTTCTCCTGGTCCACGCCGATGACGATGACTTCATCGGACTCGTAGGAATGCGGCGGAACCGGCAGGTTCAGCGGCGCGGGCTGGGCCTTGTAGACGCGACCGGCGAGGTCGTAGCGCGAACCGTGGCAGGGGCAGAAGTAACCGCCGACCCACTCCGGACCGAGGTCGGCCGGGGCCACTTCCGGGCGGAAGGATGGCGAGCAGCCCAAGTGGGTGCACAGACCAACCAGCACCAGGATTTCCGGCTTGATCGCGCGAGTCTTCTTGTCGACGTATTCCGGCTGCACGGAGGCGGCGGATTCCGGGTCGGCAACGTTGCCGTCGATCTTGGTCAGGTTGGCCAGGATCTCCTCGGTACGACGCACGATGAATACCGGCTGACCGCGCCATTCGGCGATCATCTGCTGGCCGGGTTCGACCTTGGCGATATTCACTTTCACCGGTGCACCGGCCGCTTTGGCCTTGGCACTGGGGAACCATGACCCCACGAACGGAGTCGCAGCACCCACCGCTCCGGCAGCACCTACCACCGAAGTGGCCGCCACCAGGAAGCGACGCCGGCCTGCATTCACGCCGTCATTGCTCATTCAGTCGTCTCCCATCAGCTTTGTGGCCTGTGGTCAGGCCTCTACTAAGTAATAAATCGGGCCGCACAAAATTTGCCGAATGGTAAAGAAAAGCCCCTTTTCTGACAAGGTAATTACCGGATACAAATTGGTCGCAGGCCTTGCAGACCGGGCTTTCCACCAATGCGACAGGTTGTCGCAGAGTAAAAACAGGCAGCAATAAAAAACGCCCAGCTCCGAAGAGGCTGGGCGTCTTTGAACGTAGCAGCGAATTAACGCTTCGAGTACTGCGGACGCTTACGCGCTTTACGCAGACCGACTTTCTTACGCTCTACTTCACGGGCATCGCGAGTCACGAAGCCAGCTTTGCGCAGGGCAGGACGCAGGCCTTCGTCGTAATCCATCAGGGCACGAGTGATGCCGTGACGGATCGCACCGGCTTGACCGCTGACACCACCACCGAGAACGGTGACATAGATGTCGAACTTCTCGGTGGTCTCGGTCAGCTCAAGCGGCTGACGCACGACCATGCGAGCGGTCTCGCGGCCGAAGAAATTATCCAGGCTGCGGTTGTTGATGGAGATCTTGCCAGTGCCCGGACGCAGGAATACGCGTGCGGTAGCGGTCTTGCGACGGCCAGTGCCGTAATTTTGAGTCGCCGACATAATGAACTATTCCGTTAAATCTTCAGTTCTTGGGGCTGCTGAGCGGTGTGCGGGTGAACGGCACCCTTGTACACCTTCAGCTTGCGATACATGTCGCGACCCAGCGGATTCTTCGGCAACATGCCCTTGACCGCGGTCTCGATCACGCGCTCGGGGGCCTTGGCGATCAGCTTCTCGAAGCTGATTTCCTTGATGCCGCCCGGGAAACCGGAGTGCGAGTAGTACATCTTGTCGGAGGTCTTGGCACCAGTTACACGCACCTGCTCGGCATTGATCACGACGATGTAGTCGCCGGTATCAACGTGCGGGGTGTATTCCGGCTTGTGCTTGCCGCGCAGACGGCTCGCGATTTCGGTGGCCAGACGACCCAGGGTCTGACCTGCAGCGTCGACGACGTACCAGTCGCGCTTAACAGTTTCCGGTTTTGCAGTAAAAGTCTTCATTCGCTATAGCCTCAGGGGCCGCCCTGAAAATAAGACGGCGGATCTTACTGAATAGTGCTTGCTTTGACAAGGTCAAAGACAGCCGGAAACAGACGCTGTCGGGGGCTCGGGTCAGCGCGTCCGCTACGGCGGGGTTTCGGTGGGCTAGGCATCCCCACCTTCCTCCTCGTACGGGCTAGGCATCCCCGCCGAGAAAGCCGCGGAATTATGCCGATTGCTGCGAAAATAGCAACCTGCTTTATGCTTGGCGCTCCCGCTTGAATCAAGGAAATGCACATGGAATACCGTCAACTGGGCCGCAGCGACCTGAGCGTCAGCGCCCTGTGCCTGGGCAGCATGACCTGGGGTGAGCAGAACAGCGAGGCCGAAGGCTTCGCCCAGATCGATCGCGCCCGCGCCGCGGGGATCAACTTCCTCGACACCGCCGAGATGTACCCGGTGCCGCCGCGCGGCGATACCTACGGCGCCACGGAGCGCATCATCGGCAACTACTTCAAGGCCCGCGGCAACCGCGCCGAGTGGATCCTGGCCAGCAAGGTGGCCGGCCCCGGCAATGGCATCGACTACATTCGCGGCGGCCAGCTCAAGCACAACCGCCAGCATATAGTCGCCGCCCTGGACGAGAGCCTGAAGCGCCTGCAGACCGACTGGATCGACCTCTACCAGCTGCACTGGCCCGAGCGCAGCACCAACTTCTTCGGCCAGCTCGGCTATCGCCATCAGGAACAGGACTCCACCCCGCTACAGGAAACCCTGGAAGTGCTCGGCGAGCAGGTCAAGGCCGGCAAGATCCGCCATATCGGCCTGTCCAACGAAACGCCCTGGGGCACCATGAAGTTCCTGCAGCTGGCCGACAGCCAGGGCCTGGCCCGCGCGGTGTCGATCCAGAACCCCTACAATCTGCTCAACCGCAGCTTCGAGGTGGGTCTGGCAGAAGTGGCGATCCGCGAACAATGCGGTCTGCTGGCTTACTCGCCGCTGGCGTTCGGCATGCTGTCCGGCAAGTACGCCAACGGCGCCCGGCCGGCCAATGCGCGGATCACCCTGTTCAGCCGCTTCTCGCGCTACACCAACCCACAGGCGCAGGCCGCCTGCGACCGTTACGTGCAGCTGGCCCGCGAGCACGGCCTGGATCCGGCGCAGATGGCACTGGCCTTCGTCACCCGCCAGCCCTTCGTTACCAGCAATATCATCGGCGCCACCAGCCTGGAGCAGCTGGAGAGGAACCTGGGCAGCATCGATCTTCAGCTCTCGGCAGGAGTTCTGGAGGGCATCGAGGCCATTCATCGCGAGCAGCCCAACCCGGCGCCCTGAGGCTCAGCCGAACAGATCCGGCGTGCCCGCCTGGGGCGCCGGCATCTCGCCGCGGCGCGAAGCCAGCCGATCCGCCAGACGGGTCGGCTCGGGCAGGCGATAGCCACGGCAGCAGGCCAGCACCAGCTCCACTGCAGTGGCCATGCTCACGCGATGCCCGGGCGAGACGATCAGCGGCTTGACCTTATCCTTGCTGCGCAGCATCCAGCCGACCTGCTCACCCGCACGCCTGAGCGGCACGCGCGCGCCCTTCTCCTGCGGCAACTCCGCATGAGTGCCGACAAGAATGCTCTTGGCCACGCCAATGGTCGGCAAGCCAGTCACCACACCCAGGTGCGAGGCGATGCCGAGTCGGCGCGGATGGGCGATGCCCAGGCCGTCGCAATAGATCAGATCCGGTATCTGCGGCAGATCGCGCAATGCCTGCAGCAAGGCCGGCAGCTCGCGGAAGGACAACAGGCCCGGCACATACGGCATGCTGGTGGGAATGCGCGCCACGCTATGAGCCATCAGCTGCAAGGTATCGGCATCGAGCAGCACGGCGGCCGCCAGAGTGATGCTGCCCTGCTCCTCGAAGCCGACATCGACTCCCGCGATCATCCGCGGCGGCACGAAGTCATCCTCCAGCACCACTCGCTCGGCCAGCGTACTCTGCAGCACGCGCGCCTGTTGCGCGGTCCCGTCCCAATCGGCGAAGGGTGATGTATGCATCGGCAACTCCAATCCCGCAATGGATCGGTAGACCGACATGGGCAGAGGCTGGTTCGCCTGCGACGACCGCAGGCAAACCAGGGGAGGCTTACAGCGAGCGGGAGATGATCTCTTTCATGATCTCGTTGGTGCCGGCGTAGATGCGCTGCACCCGCGAGTCGGCCCAGGCGCGGGCGATCGGGTATTCCCACATGTAGCCGTAGCCGCCATGCAGCTGCACGCACTCGTCGATCACCTTGCACTGCAGGTCGGTGCCCCAGTACTTGAGCATCGCCGCGGTCGGCACATCCAGCTTGCCCTGCAGGTGCAGCTCCAGGCAGCGGTCGACGAACACCCGGCCGATCTGCGCCTCGGTGGTCATCTCGGCCAGCTTGAAGCGAGTGTTCTGGAAGTCCGACACGGACTTGCCGAAGGCCTTGCGCTCACGGGTGTAGTCCAGGGTCCACTTGATCGCCGCCTCGGCCGAAGCGATGGCGCCCACGCCCACGGTCAGGCGCTCCTGGGGCAGTTCCTGCATCAGGTAGACGAAGCCCATGCCCTCCTTGCCGAGCAGGTTGTCTTTGGGAATGCGCACGTCCTGGAAGAACAGCTCGGAGGTGTCCTGGGCTTTCATGCCGACCTTCTCCAGGCGCTTGCCCTTGGAGAAGCCCGGGGTGTTGGCATCCACCAGGAACAGGCTGATGCCCTTGGCGCCGCCCTTGGGATCGGTCTTGGCGACGACTATCACCATGTCGGCCAGCCAGCCATTGGTGATGAAGGTCTTGGAGCCGTTGATCACATAGTGATCGCCATCCAGCACGGCGGTGGTCTTCACGCCCTGCAGGTCGGAACCGGTGCCCGGCTCGGTCATGGCGATGGCGGTGACCACTTCGCCGGTCACCATCTTCGGCAGGTAATGCTGCTTCTGCGCTTCACTGCCGTAGTGAAGAATGTAGGGCGCGACGATGTCCGAGTGCAGCGAGAAGCCGACGCCGGACAGGCCGAGGCGCGACTGCTCCTCGATCACCACGGCGCTGTAGAGGAAGTCGGCGCTCATGCCACCGTATTCCTCGGGAATGTGCGAGCAGAGCATGCCGGCATCACCGGCCCTGTTCCACAGGGCGCGGTCGATGTGACCGTCCTTTTCCCACTGGGCGTGGAAAGGCGCCGCCTCCTGCTCGAAGAACTTGCGCACGGACTCGCGGAACAGCTCGTGCTCGGAGCTGAACAGGGTTCTTGGAATCATTGTTACACCTGCTTCTGAGTGATCGTTGGGTGCCCACACTCTAGGCCAGCACCGTTATCGGGGGCACTGGACACATGCGACAAAAAATAAGACGATCCAGCCACCTGATGACCGTTTAATCACCAACAAGAACAACAAACATGTCGCCTACACGCATCGCCATACTCGCCACCGACGGCGTCTTCGCGGCCACCCTGATGCAGGCCCGGGACTTCTTCCACATGGCCGGACTGCGCCACGGCAAGCAGCAGGGCCTGGGCCCCACCTCGGCGTTCCAGATCCGTGTGGTCAGCCCGGACGGCCAGGCCGTGACCAGCTTCAGCGAGGCGGTGATCCCGGTGGATGGCAGCCTGGGCGAGGCCGAGGTGGTGATCCTGCCGGCGTTCTGGGGCGACTTCGACGCCCTCTGCCAGCGCTGCCCCGAGGTCCTCCCCTGGCTGCGCGAACGGCACGCCGCCGGCAGCGCCATCTGCGGCGAGGCCACCGGCGTGTTCTGGATGGCCCAGGCCGGCCTACTCGACGGCAAGGAGGCGACCACCTACTGGCGTTTCTTCCGCGAGTTCGCCGAGCGCTTCCCCAAGGTATTGCTGAACCAGGACAAGCACCTGTCGGACGCCGACAACCTGTACTGCGCCGGCGGCGTCACCTCGGCCTGCGACCTCTACATCTACCTGATCGAGCGCTACTGCGGCGCCGGCATCGCCCAGGGCGTATCGCGCGACATCCTCTACGAGACCCAGCGCAGCTACAGCCCGGGGCGCATCGGCTTCGGCGGACAGAAGCTGCACCAGGACGTGGCCATCCTGCAGGTACAGCAGTGGCTGGAAGAGCACTTCGCCGAGAAATTCCGCATCGAGGACGTGGCGCGCCAGCACGGCATGAGCATTCGCAACTTCATGCGGCGCTTCCAGGCGGCGACCGGCGACAAACCCCTGCACTACCTGCAGCGCCTGCGCATCGAAACGGCCAAGGGCCTGCTCAGCGCCACTCGCAAGAGCATCAAGACCATCAGCTACGAAGTGGGCTACGACGACGCCAGCTTCTTCGCCCGCCTGTTCCGCCAGCATGCCGAGCTGTCACCCAATCAGTACCGCCGGCAGTTCCAGCACAAGGACAGCGCCTGAGCGCAGGCCGCCTTACGCAGGCCGCAGAAACGCAGAAGGGCCACCCATGGGCAGCCCTTCTCGTTGAAGCGTATTGCCGTTACGGCTTGTGCGGCCGCGACAGGAACTCGTGGGACTGCATCTCCAGCAGACGACTGAGGGTGCGCTGGAACTCGAAGCTCAGGCGGCCGCCGGTATACAGGTCCTTCAGCTCCACCTCGGCCGAGATGATCAGCTTGACGTTGCGGTCGTAGAACTCGTCCACCAGGTTGATGAAGCGCCGCGCCATGTCGTCCTTGGCCACGCCCATCTGCTCCACGTTGGCCAGGATCACCGCGTGGAAGATCTTGCCCAGTTCGATGTAGTCGTTCTGGCTGCGCGGGCCGTCGCACAGCTCGCGGAACTCGAACCAAGCCACGTCGTCGCCTTCCTTGCGCGCCACGATCGGACGGTTCTCGATCATCAGCGCCTTGTTCTCTTCCACCTTGCAGTGCTCGGGCAGCAGGCTGTTGAAGCTCTTCTCCAGGCTGATCTCAGCCTCGGCATCCAGCGGCCAGTGGAACAGCTCGGCCTGCTCGAGAGCGCGCAGGCGATAGTCCACGCCGCTGTCGACGTTGACCACCTCGGTGTACTGCTTGACCAGGGCGATGGCCGGCAGGAAGCGCGCGCGCTGCAGGCCGTCCTTGTACAGGCCGTCCGGCACGATGTTGGAGGTAGCCACCAGGCTTACGCCGTTCTTGAACAGCTCCTCCAGCAGGGTGGCGAGGATCATGGCGTCGGTGATGTCGCTGACGAAGAATTCGTCGAAACAGATCACCCGCGCCTCTTCGGCGAAGCGCTTGCCGATGATGGTCAGCGGGTTCTTCTCACCCTTGAGGGTGCGCATCTCTTCGTGCACGCGCTTCATGAAGCGGTGGAAGTGGGTGCGCATCTTCTGCTCGAACGGCAGCGCATCGAAGAAGGTATCGACCAGGTAGGTCTTGCCGCGACCAACGCCGCCCCAGAAGTAGATGCCCTTGACCGGCTCCTGGCGCTTCTTGCCGAACAACTTGCCGAACAGCCCAGAGGAAGCCTGGGAGTCCGCCACCAGATCGTCGTACAGACGCTGCAGGTGGCGCACGGCGTTTTCCTGCGCGGCGTCGTGGAAGAAGTCCGGCCGCTTCAGATCGGCCTGATAACGCTCAAGAGGAGTCATGCTGGGAACTTCGGTAACAAAAACGGGGCGGTCACTTTAGCGACGGCCCCGTTGCTTGGCAATCACGCCGTGTCTCACTCCTGCGGGGCAAGCGCCTCGCGCAGGCGGGCGATGGCAACATCCACGGCGGCGACATCGGCAAAGGCCGGACTGTTGCCGACCGACTCGCCATCCAGCCACACGGAGAAGGCCTGGCCCTCGGCACGCACATCCAGCGCCTCGCCGGACTGCAGGCGCTTGCTGGCCTGGCCGGCAGCCTTGCCGTCGGCGAAGGACTTGGACAGTAGCAACTGCTCGCCGGCGGCGTCCAGCAGGCGGAAGCGGAAGCTGCCGTCCTCGTCACGGAAACTGACGAAGCGCGCGCTCTTGGCCGCCTTCTTCTTCCCGCCACCGGCGGTCTGCACCTGCTCGCGGAAGGAACGCAGGCCGACTGCCTCGCGCAGCTCGCCGAGGAACGGGGTGGCGATCTTGCGCGCCTTGGCGGCACCGGCCAGGAGGATGTCTTCCAGGTCGGCCGGCTTGGTGATCAGCGCGTTATAGCGCTCGCGGGCCTCGCCCAGCTCGGCGTCGAGCAGCTGGAACAGACGGTTCTTCGCCTCGCCCCAGGCCAGGCCGCCTTCCAGCTCGGCGCGGAACTCGGCCTGCTGCGCGGCGGTGGCGAAGGCCTGATACAGGGTGAACAGATGCGAGCCGTCGGCATCCTTGGGTTCGCCCGGCAGCCTGGAGTCGGTGACGATGCGCGCGATGGCGTCCTTCAGCTGCTTGGCGCTGCCGAACAACGGAATCGTGTTGTCGTAGCTCTTGCTCATCTTGCGGCCGTCGAGGCCGGGCAGGGTCGCCACTTCCTCCTCGACCACCGCCTCGGGCAGGGTGAACAGCTCCTTGCCATTGCCGAACAGGTGGTTGAAGCGCTGGCCGATGTCGCGGGCCATCTCCACGTGCTGGATCTGGTCGCGTCCCACCGGCACCTTGTGCGCGTTGAACATCAGGATGTCCGCCGCCATCAGCACCGGGTAGCTGAACAGGCCCATGGTGATGCCGGCGTCCGGGTCTTCGCCCTGCTCGACGTTCTTGTCCACCGCGGCCTTGTAGGCGTGGGCGCGGTTGAGCAGGCCCTTGCCGGCGACGCAGGTGAGCAGCCAGCACAGCTCGGGAATCTCGGGAATGTCGGACTGGCGATAGAAGGTCGCCTTGTTCACGTCCAGGCCAAGAGCCAGCCAGGTGGCGGCGATCTCCAGGCGCGAGCGCTGGATACGTGCCGGCTCGTCGCACTTGATCAGCGCGTGGTAATCGGCAAGGAAGTAGAAGGAGTCGGCGTCGGCGGCGCGGCTGGCGACGATGGCCGGACGGATCGCGCCGGCATAGTTGCCCAGGTGCGGGGTGCCGGTGGTGGTGATGCCGGTGAGGATACGGGTGGTCATAGTGGTTTCGCTTATTGGATACGCGGCTGAACCAGGTCTTTCAGCTCAGGCAACTTGCCGTGAAAAAAGTGGCCGCATTCTGCCACCTTCAGCAGCTCATGGGCACGGGGAAGCGCTGCCGACCAGGCGTAGACCGCCGCGGGCTCGACCACCTCGTCCTGCTCCGGCTGTACCACCACCAGCTCGCCGCCTTGCGGCAGGTGCTCGGGCGCCTGCAGGCGATGCACGGCGGGCGCGACCATGAACAGTTTCTCGGTCGCCACGCCCCGGTCTTCCAGACGCCCGGCCAAAGCGCCGGCGACGAAGCCGCCGAAGGAAAAGCCGAACAGCGTCAGCGGCAGTTCGGGGTATTGGCCACGCAGCCAGTGGGCGACCGCCTCGGCGTCATCCACCTCGCCGCTGCCCATGTCGTGGCTGCCGGCGCTGGCACCGACGCCGCGGTAGTTGAAGCGCAAGGTGTGATAGCCCATGTCGCGCACCGCGCGCTGCAGGGTGGAAACCACCTTGTTGAGCATGGTGCCGCCCTGCACCGGGTTAGGGTGGCAGATCAGGGCGACGCCGCGGGCGTCCGGCACTTCACAGAACAGGGCTTCGAGCTGGCCGCAGGGGCCGTCGAGCAGCAGAGGGGTTTCGCGGATCAACAGCAGGAACTCCGTGACCCCGGACAGGGTCGACACGTCTTGGTTAGGCACATCGCACAACAGGGCTTTGCCGCGGTATACAGCGCCGGCGAGAGCCGCTACCGTAAAACAAAGCCGCTTTCAGAGGAAGGACTCGTGGAACAATCGCTCACCCCCTGGCTGCTGCCCGCCATCGCCCTGCTGGTTGGCGTCGCCATCGGCTTCCTGGCGGCCCGCCTGCTGCCCAATGCCGCGCCCAGCCGCACCCAGCGCCAGCTGGACGAAATGCAGCAGCGCTTCGACAGCTACCAGAGCGAAGTGGTGACCCATTTCAACACCACCGCCAGCCTGGTGAAGAAGCTCACCCAGAGCTACCAGGACGTGCAGGAGCACCTGTCCCAGGGCGCCAACCGCCTGGCCGCCGACGAGCTGACCCGCCAGCGTCTGCTGGCCGCCCTCAGCACCGAAGAGAGCAAGGCCCCGCGCGAGCGTCTGACCCCGCCGAAGAGCAACGAGGCACCCAAGGACTACGCACCGAAGGAGCCGGACAGCCCCGGCACCCTGGACGAAACCTTCGGCCTCAAGCGCTGAAGCCGGCTCAACCCAAAGGCCCCGCCAATGCGGGGCTTTTTTATGCGTCCGCGGGGCAGGTTAAGCCCGCCAGTTATCCGTAGGGTGCGCCATGCGCACCTGCCGTGGCCTGTCTTGGTGCGCACAGGGCACCCTACGGCGAGCAGTGAAACAAAAAGCCCCGCACTAGGCGGGGCTTTGCTTACCGACGTCGCGATCAGATCGCGCCGCGGCTACGCAGCACATCCAGCACCAGCTTGACACCCTCTTCCACCGACACGCTCTGGGTGTCGATCACCAGATCGGCATTCAACGGCACGTCGTAGGCGAAGGACTCGCCGGGGATATTGTCGCCACCGGCGGCATACAGGCCCTGCGGATCGCGCTCCGCGCAGACCTGCGGCGAGGCCTGGACGTAGACGGTGATCAGGCGATCATTGCCGATCAGCGCCTTGGCCTGCTCGCGGCCTTCGGCATCCGGGGCGACGAACGCGGCCAGGGTCAGCAGGCCGGCCTCGTTGAACTGACGAGCCACGTGGGCGGCACGACGCCAGTTCTCGGTACGCCCGGCGCGGTCCTGCGGCAGGCCCTTGTTCAGGTCGTGGCGCAGGTTCTGGCCATCCAGCACGTACACGGCACGGCCCATGTCGAACAGCTTGCGCTCCACGGCATAGGCCAGGGTGCTCTTGCCGGCGCCGGACAGGCCGCTGAACAGCACGGTGGCCGGCTGCTGGCCGAAACGCGCGGCGCGCTCTTCGGTGGATACATGGGCCAGTTCGCCATGATGGCTGCCACCGCCAGCGCCAACCGGGTCGGCGATGATCATGCCGGCACCGACGGTGCCGTTGGTCAGGCGATCGATGACGATGAAGGAGCCGGTGGTGCGGTTGTGCGCGTAGCCGTCGAGGGCGATCGGCGCATCCAGGGCGACCTTGACCTTACCGATCTCGTTGAGCTGCAGGCTGCTCGCGGCGCCCTCTTCCAGGGTGTTCACATCGACCCGGTGGGCGATGCTGGCAATCGAGCCCGGCACATAGCTGGTGGCGCGCTTGATGTCGTATTTCTTGCCCGGCAGCATCGGCTCTTCGGCCATCCACACCAGCATGGCGTCGAAGCTGTCGACCACCTGCGGGCGGTTGTCGGCATGCACCAGCATGTCGCCGCGGGACACGTCGATCTCGTCTTCCAGGGTCAGGGTAATCGCCTGGCCCGGGCCGGCCTGTTCCAACTCGCCTTCGAAGGTGACGATGGACTTGACCTTGCTGCCCTTGCCCGACGGCAGGGCGATGACTTCGTCGCCCTTGCGCACGATGCCGCTGGCCAGGGTGCCGGCGAAACCGCGGAAGTTCAGGTTCGGCCGGTTGACGTACTGCACCGGGAAACGCAGGTCGTTGAAGTTGCGGTCGCCGGCGACTTCCACGGTCTCGAGGATTTCCATCAGCGACTGGCCGGTGTACCAGGGCGACTGCTCGCTCTTGTTCACCACGTTGTCGCCCTTCAGCGCCGACATCGGCACGAAGAACAGCGAGGTCGGCTTGAGCGAGATGCCTTCGGCGAACTTCAGGTAGTCGGCCTTGATCTGCTCGAATACGCCCTGATCGAAGCCCTTGAGGTCCATCTTGTTGATGGCGACGACGATATGCTTGATGCCCAGCAGGCTGGCGATAAAGCTGTGGCGCTTGGTCTGGGTCTGCACACCGTAGCGCGCGTCGATCAGGATGATCGCCAGGTCACACGTCGAAGCTCCCGTGGCCATATTGCGGGTGTACTGCTCATGGCCGGGGGTGTCGGCGATGATGAACTTGCGCTTGGCGGTACTGAAATAGCGGTACGCCACGTCGATGGTGATGCCCTGCTCGCGCTCGGCCTGCAGGCCGTCGACCAGCAGCGCCAGGTCGACGTCATCGCCGGTGGTGCCGACCTTCTTGGAGTCCTTGGTGATGGCCTCCAGATGGTCTTCGTAGATCATCTTGGTGTCGTGCAGCAGGCGCCCGATCAGGGTGCTCTTGCCGTCGTCGACGTTGCCGCAGGTGAGGAAGCGCAGCAGTTCCTTGCGCTCGTGCTGGGCCAGGTACGCAACAATGTCCTGGCTGATCAGATCGGATTGGTGGCTCATGGTGCGGAATCCTTAGAAGTAGCCCTGACGTTTCTTTTCTTCCATCGAACCGGCCTGATCGTGGTCGATCACGCGGCCCTGACGCTCGGAAGTACGGGTCAGAAGCATTTCCTGGATGATGTCGGTCAGCGTGGTCGCCGTAGACTCCACCGCACCGGTCAGCGGGTAGCAGCCGAGGGTGCGGAAACGCACCATCTTCTTCTGGATACGGGCTTTCTCCTCGTCCGACAGATGCTCGAGGATGCGCTCGTCGTCGATCATGATCAGCGTGCCGTTCTTCTCGATCACTTCGCGCTCGGCGGCGAAGTACAGCGGCACGATCGGGATTTGTTCCAGATAGATGTATTGCCAGATGTCCAGCTCGGTCCAGTTGGACAGCGGGAAGACGCGGATCGACTCGCCCTTCTTGACCTTGCCGTTGTACAGGTTCCACAGCTCGGGGCGCTGGTTCTTCGGGTCCCAGCGATGCTTGCTGTCGCGGAAGGAATACACGCGCTCCTTGGCGCGGGACTTCTCCTCGTCACGGCGCGCGCCACCGAAAGCGGCGTCGAAACCGTACTTGTCCAGCGCCTGCTTGAGGCCCTCGGTCTTCATCACGTCGGTGTGCTTGGCACTGCCGTAGGTGAAGGGGTTCATGTCCTGGGCCACACCATCCGGATTGATGTGGGTGATCAGGTCCAGCCCGTACTCTTTGACCATCTTCTCGCGGAAGCGGTACATCTCCTGGAACTTCCAGCGAGTGTCCACGTGCATGACCGGGAACGGCAGCTTGCCGGGGAAGAACGCCTTGCGCGCCAGGTGCAGCATCACGGCGGAATCTTTACCGATGGAATACAGCATCACCGGGTTGTCGAATTCGGCGGCCACTTCACGAATGATGTGGATACTTTCCGCCTCGAGCTGTTTCAGGTGCGTCAGTTTGTCGAGCATGGCTTATCACAGATCTGAGAATGGACGGCCGGCGGGCCGTGGACGAGCGCGCACTCTAGCACAGCACCCTATTCTATTCAGGCAGCCTGTTAGATCGAAACGATCTAGGCATATGCCCGGTTTTCAGACCGGGTTGGGACAGTCGATGAACAGGTGTTCGATAGCGAAACGCCGCGCCAGATAGTCGCCCAGGGCCTGCACGCCGTAGCGCTCGGTGGCGTGATGGCCGGCGGCGATAAAGCCCACGCCGTTCTCCCGCGCGCTGTGGAAGGTCTGCTCGGAGGCCTCGCCGGTCAGGTACAGATCGACACCGGCGGCGATGGCGTTGTCGATGTAACCCTGGCCGCCGCCGGTGCACCAGCCGATGCGCCGGACCATGCCCTGCCCTTCCACCAGCAGCGGTTCACGGCCCAGCACTTCCTGCACGCGCCGGGCGAAGTCACGGGCGCTCATGGGCTCGGCCAGCGAGCCGAGCAGACCGACCACCTTCGGATTGTTCGGGTCGAGCGGGCCTTCCACGGTGATGTCGAGCTGGCGGGCCAGCTGCACGTTGTTACCCACCTCGGCATGCACATCCAGCGGCAGGTGGTAGGCCAGCAGGCTGATGTCGTTGCCCAGCAGGGTCTGCAGGCGGCGGCGCTTGATGCCGGTGATGCAGGCGTCCTCGCCCTTCCAGAAGTAGCCGTGATGGACCAGCACCACGTCGGCCTCGGCTTCCACCGCGGCGTCCAGCAGCGCCTGGCTGGCGGTCACCCCACTAACGATGCGGCGCACCTGCGGCCGGCCCTCGACCTGCAGGCCGTTGGGGCAGTAGTCGCTGATGCGCGCGGCGCCGAGAAAGCGGTCGGCTTCCTCGACCAGGGTGGTAAGGGCGATGGCCATGGTTTTTCCTCATCAAACTGTTGCGGACGCTGCCCTTCCGGCCGGCGGCACCTCTATAATGCCGCCACCTTAAGGGCCGCTCCAGGCCCTCGCAACCCTCAGGATTTCACTTAGATGCTCAAGGCCCTGCGCTTCCTTGGCTGGCCCCTGCTGGTCGGCCTGTTGCTGGCACTGTTGCTGATCCAGCGCTACCCGCAATGGGTCGGCCTGCCCGGCAACGAGGTGCACCTGCAGCAGGCGCCGCGCTACGGCATCGCCCAGGAAGGCCCGGTGTCCTATGCCGACGCGGTGAGCCGCGCGGCGCCGGCGGTGGCCAACCTATACACCACCAAGATGGTCAACAAGACCTCCAGCCATCCGCTGCTGGAAGACCCGGTGTTCCGCCGCTTCTTCGGCGACAACCTGCCCAAGCAGCGGCGCATGGAGTCGAGCCTGGGGTCGGCGGTGATCATGAGCGCGGAAGGCTACCTGCTGACCAACAACCATGTGGTCAGCGACGCCGACCAGATAGTCGTGGCGCTCAAGGACGGCCGCGAGACCGTGGCCCGCCTGATCGGCAGCGACCCGGAGACCGACCTCGCGGTACTCAAGATCGACCTGAAGAACCTGCCGGCCATGACCCTGGGGCGCTCCGACCAGATCCAGATCGGTGACGTCACCCTGGCCATCGGCAACCCGTTCGGCGTCGGCCAGACCGTGACCATGGGCATCATCAGCGCCACCGGCCGTAACCAGCTGGGCCTCAACACCTACGAAGACTTCATCCAGACCGATGCGGCGATCAACCCCGGCAACTCCGGCGGCGCCCTGGTGGACGCCCACGGCAACCTGATCGGTATCAACACCGCGATCTTCTCCAAGTCCGGTGGCTCGCAGGGCATCGGCTTCGCCATCCCGGTCAAACTGGCCCGCGACGTGATGAAGGCGATCATCGAGCGCGGCCAGGTGATCCGCGGCTGGCTGGGTATCGAAGTACAGCCGCTGACGCCAGAACTGGCCGAGTCCTTCGGTTTGCAGGGGCGCGCCGGCATCCTGGTCGCCGGCATCTACCGCGACGGCCCGGCGCAGAAGGCCGGCCTGCAGCCGGGCGACCTGATCCTGAAGATCGCCGACGAAGCCGCCGTCGACGGCCGCCGCTCGATGAACCAGGTGGCGCGCACCCAGCCGGGCGAAAAGGTGGTGATCGAGGTGCTGCGCGGTGGCGAGACCCTGGAGCTGACCGCCGAGATCGGCGTGCGCCCCCCGGCCGAAGTACAACAGCCGCAGCAACCCTAAGCAGCGGCCATGAAAAAAGGCGCCCCGCGGGGCGCCTTTTTCGTTACGGCGTCTAGCTAGAGCACTTGCCCCAGGGCATCCAGCAACGCCTGGTTCTGCTCAGGATTGCCGATGGTGATGCGCAGGAACTGAGCGATGCGCTGCTGCTTGAAGTGCCGCACGATCACGCCGTGCTCGCGCAGCGCCGCAGCCAGCTCGCCGGCATCCTTCTGCGGATGGCGGGCGAAGATGAAGTTGGCCGCCGAGGGCAGCACCTCGAAGCCCAGACCGGCAAGCGCGGCAACCACCTGCTCGCGGCTGTCGATCACCAGCTGGCAGGTCTCGCGGAAATAGGCCTCGTCCTCGAACGCCGCAGCGGCGCCGACGATGGCCATGCGATCCAGCGGATAGGAGTTGAAGCTGTTCTTGATCCGCTCCAGCGCCTCGATCAGGTCCGGATGGCCGACCGCGATGCCGACCCGCAGGCCGGCCAGCGAGCGCGACTTGGACAGGGTCTGGGTCACCAGCAGGTTCGGATACTTGTCCACCAGCTTGATCGCTGTCTCACCACCGAAATCGATGTACGCCTCGTCGACCACCACCACGCTGTCCGGGCTGCCCTGCAGCAGGCGCTCGACGGCTTCGAGCGGCAGCAGGCAGCCGGTCGGTGCGTTGGGGTTGGGGAAGATGATGCCGCCGTTGGAGCGGGCGTAGTCTTCGACGCGAATCTGGAACTGCTCGTCCAGCGCCAGCGCCTCGTAGGGAATGCCGTACAGGCCGCAGTACACAGGGTAGAAGCTGTAGGTCACGTCGGGGAACAGCAGCGGCTTGCCGTTCTGGAACAGGCCGTGGAAGGCATGCGCCAGTACCTCGTCGGAGCCGTTGCCGACGAAGACCTGGGCGGTGCTCACGTCGTAGTAATCGGCCACCGCCTGCTTCAGGCGGTCGCTGTTCGGGTCCGGATACAGGCGCAGGCTGTCGCCCAGCTCGGCCTGCATGGCCGCGATCGCCTTGGGCGACGGGCCATATGGGTTCTCGTTGGTATTGAGCTTGACCAGCTTGGCCAGTTTCGGCTGCTCACCCGGCACGTAGGGCACCAGGTCCTTGACGAAGGGGCTCCAGAATTTGCTCATGCCCTTCTCTCCTCGATTCGGATTTCAGTGAGGCGCGCACCGCGCGCCTGCGCGATTCAGTTCTTGATGCGGTACTCGGCGCTGCGCGCATGAGCGGTCAGCGACTCGCCGCGGGCCAGCACGGAGGCGACCTTGCCCAACTCGGACGCCCCCTCGGCCGAGCAATGGATGATCGACGAGCGCTTCTGGAAGTCGTACACGCCTAGCGGCGAGGAGAAGCGCGCGGTACCGGAGGTCGGCAACACGTGGTTCGGCCCGGCGCAGTAGTCGCCCAGGGCCTCGGCGGTGTAGCGGCCCATAAAGATCGCGCCGGCATGGCGGATCTGCGGCAGGTACTGCTCGGGATTCTCCACCGACAATTCCAGGTGCTCCGGCGCGATGCGATTGGCCACCTCGATGGCCTGGGCCATGTCGGCGACCTGGATCAGCGCACCTCGGCCTTCCATGGAAGTGCGGGCGATGGCCTCGCGCTCCAAGGTCGGCAGCAGCCTGGCGATGCTCTCGGCCACGCGATCGAGGAAGCCGGCATCCGGGCTGACCAGGATGGCCTGGGCGTCCTCGTCGTGCTCGGCCTGGGAGAACAGGTCCATGGCGATCCAGTCCGGATCGGTCTGGCCGTCGCAGACGACCAGGATCTCCGACGGACCGGCGATCATGTCGATGCCGACCTTGCCGAACACGTGGCGCTTGGCAGTGGCCACATAGATATTGCCGGGCCCCACAATTTTATCGACCGGCGGCACGCTCTCGGTACCGTAAGCCAGCGCGGCCACGGCCTGGGCACCACCGATGGTAAACACGCGATCGACGCCGGCGATGGCGGCGGCAGCCAGGACGATCTCGTTGATCTCGCCGCGCGGGGTCGGCACCACCATGACCACTTCCGGCACGCCGGCGACCTTGGCGGGGATGGCGTTCATCAGCACCGACGAGGGGTACGAGGCCTTGCCGCCCGGCACGTACAGACCGGCGCGATCCAGCGGGGTGACCTTCTGCCCCAGCACGGTGCCGTCGGCCTCGGTGTAGGTCCAGGAGTCCTGCTTCTGCCGCTCGTGGTAGAGGCGCACGCGCTCGGCAGCCTTCTCCAGCGCCGCGCGCTGCTCGGGGCTGATGCGGGTCAGGGCCAGCTCCAGACGCTCGCGCGGCAGGATCAGGTCGGCCATGGAAGCGACCTGCAAGCCGTCGAACTTCTCGGTGAACTCGACCAAGGCGGCATCGCCGCGACTGCGCACGGCGGCGATGATATCGAGCACGCGCTGGTTGACCGCGTCGTCCGACACGCTTTCCCAGCTCAGCAGATGATCCAGGTGTCGCGCGAAGTCCTGGTCAGCGGCATTGAGTCGGCGGATGGCGGTAGGAGCGGTCATAGCGGGCCTCTTGATTGGCTATTGCTCAGGCGCCCGTAGAGTACCAGCCGCCCCGTGCGGGCACCTGAGAATTCTGGCTATGACACGGATAGGCGCGTGCGGCGCAGAGCCGCACTGTAGGTATCAGCGTTGGTGTCGGGATTCGACGGCGTTGCGCAGGGTCTCGATCAGCGCCTGGATGCGGCCATGCTGCATCTTCATCGAGGCCTTGTTGACGATCAGGCGGGAGCTGACGTGGGCGATCAGCTCCTGGGGCTCCAGACCGTTGGCACGCAGGGTGTTACCGGTGTCGACCACGTCGATGATCTTGTCGGCCAGGCCGACCAGCGGCGCCAGCTCCATGGAACCGTACAGCTTGATCACGTCGACCTGACGGCCCTGCTCGGCGTAGTAACGCTTGGCCACGTTGACGAACTTGGTGGCCACGCGCAGGCGACCTTTCGGCTCCGGCGCGCCGACCTTGCCGGCGGTCATCAGCTTGCAGTTGGCGATCTGCAGGTCGAGCGGCTCGTACAGGCCCTGGCCGCCGTACTCCATCAGCACGTCCTTGCCGGCCACGCCGAGGTCGGCGGCGCCATGCTCGACATAGGTCGGCACGTCGGTGGCGCGCACGATCAGCAGCTGCACGTCATCCTGAGTGGTCGGGATGATCAGCTTGCGGCTCTTTTCCGGATTCTCGGTCGGCTCGATGCCTGCCGCGGCGAGCAGCGGCAGGGTATCGTCGAGGATGCGGCCCTTGGACAGCGCTATGGTCAGCATGAAATGCCCTTACTAGCCCGGCACGCGGCGGATCTTGGCGCCGAGCAACTGCAGTTTTTCCTCGATGCACTCGTAACCACGGTCGATGTGGTAGATGCGGTCGATCAGGGTTTCGCCCTCGGCGACCAGCGCGGCGATCACCAGGCTGGCGGAGGCACGCAGGTCGGTGGCCATGACCGGTGCGCCTTTCAGCGCAGGCACGCCGGTGACGATGGCTGTGTTGCCCTCGACCAGAATCTGCGCGCCCATGCGGTTCATCTCGTAGACGTGCATGAAGCGGTTCTCGAACACGGTCTCGATGACGGTACCGGTACCCTCGGCGATGGCGTTGAGGGAGATGAACTGGGCCTGCATGTCGGTCGGGAAGGCCGGGTACGGCGCGGTGCGCACGTTGACGGCCTTCGGCCGCTTGCCCTTCATGTCCAGCTCGATCCAGTCCTTGCCGGTGGTGATCTCGGCGCCCGCTTCCTGCAGCTTGGCCAGTACGGCCTCGAGGATGGTCGGATCGGTGTCCTTGAGCTTGACCCGGCCACCGGTGGCGGCCGCAGCCACCAGGTAGGTGCCGGTTTCGATACGGTCGGGCATCACGCTGTAGCGACCGCCGCCGAGGCGCTCGACGCCGTCGATGACGATGGTGTCGGTGCCGGCACCGCTGACCTTGCCGCCCATGGCGTTGATGAAGTTGGCCAGGTCGACCACTTCCGGCTCACGCGCGGCGTTTTCCAGCACGGTACGGCCCTTGGCCAGGGCCGCGGCCATCATGATGTTCTCGGTACCGGTCACGCTGACGATATCGAAGAAGAAGTGCGCGCCACGCAGGCCGCCTTCCGGGGCCTTGGCCTTGATGTAGCCGCCTTCGACGTCGATCTTCGCGCCCATGGCTTCCAGGCCACGGATGTGCAGGTCGACCGGACGCGAACCGATGGCGCAACCGCCGGGCAGGGCGACTTCGGCTTCACCGAAGCGAGCGACCATCGGACCGAGGACCAGGATCGAGGCGCGCATGGTCTTCACCAGCTCGTACGGCGCGACCAGGGTCTTGATGCTGCTGGCATCGACTTCGACGCTGAGCTTCTCGTCGATGATCGGCTGCACGCCCATGCGACCGAACAGCTCGATCATGGTGGTGATGTCGTGCAGGTGCGGCAGGTTGCACACGGTGACCGGGGTGTCGGCCAGCAGGGTGGCAGCCAGGATCGGCAGGGCGGAGTTCTTCGCACCGGAGATACGGATTTCGCCATCGAGGCGGATACCGCCGGTAATAATCAGTTTGTCCATTCGGATCTCGATCTCGTTGCCCGCAGGCTCAGGAACGCTCGGCCCAGGCGGCCTGGCTGAAGAATTTCATGGTCACGGCATGGATGGCGCCACTGGCGATCCACTCGTTGAGATGGGCGTAGATCTGCTGCTGGCGCTTGACCGGGCTGAGCGCGGCCAGCTCGTCGCTGATCAGGTTCAGCTGGAAGTTACAGCCTTCGCCCTCCACCTCGACGCGGGTGTTGGGCAGCTTGGCCTCCAGGAGGTTCTTAACTTCTACGGCCTGCATGCTCAACCTCGATCGGCGCAAAAGGATTCTGGCGGGCCCAAGGCTCGCGGGGTCGGCAATGATACAAAAAAGCCCTCCGCCTGCGAAGCCCGGCAGACGGAGGGCTCTGGCGGCAGCTCAGAATCTACAAATCGTGAGTAGATTCTTAGACCGGCAGGCCGAGCAGCTGCTGCAGGCCGGATACCCGGGCGATGCCCTGCATGTCCTGCGGCAGGCCGCGTACTTTCAGGCTTTTTCCCGCTTTGGCGGCGTCGCGCATAAAGGCCAGCAGCAGGGACAGGCCGACGCTGCTGGATTTCGCCACCGCCGCGCAGTCCAGCACCAGCTCGCGGGCCGGACTGGCGGCGATCAGCTGGCGCCCGCTCTCGCGCAAGGCCGGGCCGCTGCGATAGTCGAGCACGCCGGAGAGCAGCAGCTCGCCGCCGGCACCCTGACGGATGGCGGCTTCGCTCATTGCTGGCCGCTCGCCTGCTGGCCTTCGGCGCTGTCCTTGGCCTTGGCCACCACTTCGGCCCAGCCGTCGATGGTCTTGTCCAGGTCATTGCCATTGCGCTGCATACTGTCGGCGAACTGGTCGCGGAACAGCTTGCCGACGTTGATGCCGTTGATGATCACGTTGCGCAGCTTCCACTGCCCGTCGATCAGCACCATGGTGTAGGAAACCGGATAGACGGTGCCCTTCTTGTCGGTGACTTCCATGCCAACGCTGGCGCGGTCGGCGCCTTCGGCCTTGGCCGGCAGCACGCGGATGCCTTGGTTGTCATATTCCAGCAGGGCATTGCCGTAGAACTGCATCAGGCTGCGTTTGAAGTTGTCCTCGAAACGCTGCAGCTGTGCATCGCTGGCGCCGCGCGAGTACTTCACGGTCATGATGCTGCGCGAGATGCCTTCGCTATCCACCACCGGGCCGAGAATACGATCCAGGGTGTCGTAAAAGGACTGCGGATTCTGTTTGTAGGCGGCCTTGTTGGCCTCGAGATCACCGAGCAGCTCGTCGGTGGTGCCCTTCACCACATCATGGGCGCTGGGCGCAGCCATGGCCGCCAGCGGCAGACTCGCCAGCAGGACCAGCAGGCCGCGGCGCAGGATCTTCAACATGTTCATTTGCTTTCCTTATTCACCGAGTTCATCAGGAACTTGCCGATCAGGTCTTCCAGCACCAGCGCCGACTGGGTGTCGTGGATGGTGCTGCCATCCTTGAGCAGATCCTCCTCGCCGCCGACGCTGATGCCAATGTACTTCTCGCCCAGCAGACCGGCGGTGAGGATGGAGGCGGTGGAGTCCAGCGGCAGGTTGTCGACCCGTTTCTCCAGCTCCATGGTCACGCGGCCGGTGTAGCTGTCGCGATCCAGGTCGATGGCGGTGACCTTGCCGATGGTCACGCCGGCCATGGTTACCTTGGCCCTAACGGTAAGACCGGCAATGTTGTCGAAGTTCGCATACAGCTTGTAGGTATCACCCGAGCTGGCGGCGGACAGGCCACTGACCCGCAGGGCGAGCAGCAGCAGCGCCAGCAGTCCAGCCAGCAGGAACAGGCCGACGCCGATTTCCAGGGAGCGGCTTTGCATCAGAGATCTCCAAACATCAGGGCGGTCAGAATAAAGTCGAGGCCGAGCACGGCGAGGGAGGCATACACCACGGTCTTGGTGGTGGCGCGACTGATGCCTTCCGAGGTCGGCTCGCAGTCGTAGCCCTGGAACACGGCGATCCAGGTCACGACGAAGGCGAACACCATGCTCTTGATCACGCCGTTGAGCACGTCTTCGGTGAATTCCACGCTGTTCTGCATGTTCGACCAGAACGAGCCTTCATACACACCGAGCCAGTCGACGGCGACCATGGCTCCGCCCCAGATACCGACCACGCTGAAGATGGCGGCCAGCAGCGGCATGGAGATGAAACCGGCCCAAAGGCGCGGGGCGATGATGTACTTGAGCGGGTCGACGCCGATCATTTCCAGGCTGGACAGCTGCTCGGTGGATTTCATGTTGCCGATCTCGGCGGTCAGCGCCGAGCCGGCACGACCGGCGAACAGCAAGCCGGTGACCACCGGACCCAGCTCGCGCAGCAGGGTCAGGGCGACCATCTGCCCCACCGCCTGCTCGGAGCCGTAGCTGGTCAGGATGTTATAGCCCTGCAGGGCCAGCACCATGCCGATGAACAGGCCGGCGACCACGATGATCGGTAGCGACAGCACGCCGACCGAGTAGAGCTGGCGAATCAGCAGCTGGCCGCCATTGCGCAGGCCGCTGCGGCCGAACAGCGAGCTGAGCAGGAACAGGGTCGAACGGCCCATGGCCTCGACCACGTCGATGCCGGCGCGCCCCAGTAGGGCGATGCGTTCGAGAGGGGACTTCCTACGCATCAGCGCGCTCCCAGCAAATCATCGAGATAATCCGGCGCCGGATAGTGGAAAGGCACCGGACCGTCCGGAATGCCCTTCATGAACTGCTGGATGCGCGGGTTATCGGAATTCATCAGTTCGGCCGGCGTGCCCTGCCCCAGCACCTGGCCGTCGCCCACCACATAGATGTAGTCGGCGATACTGGCGGTCTCGGCCAGGTCGTGGGACACCACGATGCTGGTGATGCCGAGGGCGTCGTTGAGCAGACGGATCAGGCGCACCAGCACGCCCATGGCGATCGGATCCTGGCCGACGAACGGCTCGTCGTACATGAGAATCTGCGGATCCAGGGCGATGGCCCGGGCCAGCGCCACACGGCGCTTCATGCCACCCGACAGCTCGTCCGGCATCAGCTCGACGGCACCACGCAGGCCAACGGCCTGCAGCTTCATCAGCACGATGTCGCGGATCATCTCGTCGGACAGCTGGGTATGCACGCGCAGCGGGAAGGCGACGTTCTCGAACACGTCCAGGTCGGTGAACAGCGCACCACTCTGGAACAGGACACCAAACTGCTTGCGCATGTCGAACAGGTCGCTGCGCGACAGGGTCGGCAGGTTCTGTCCATTGACCCAGACTTCGCCACTGGCCGGCTTGAGCTGGGCGGCGATCAGGCGCAGCAGGGTGGTCTTGCCGCAGCCGGACGGCCCCATGATCCCTGTGACCTTGCCACGCGGGATGCGGATATCGACATTATCGAAGATGTTGCGCGCGCCACGCTTGAAGGTCAGACCCTTCAACTCGACGGCATAGGCATTCTCGGCGCTCATCCAAACTCCTTGTGATGCGGCCCTTCCATGGACAGACGCAAGTTCCCACGGCAGGGACACCTCGCGCCGCGGTCAGGCCGAACAGGGCGCGGAATATAGCATTGGCGGCTATTGCAGCCCAAGCCGCTGCAACTTTTTCACAACAATTGGTCACAAGATGCACCGAGCGTGCCGAGTGCCAGGTGAGGCCGACCGCCTTTGTCGGTATACTCCCTGCCTTTTATGCCGAGCACCGCGAAGATCTCATGAGCCAGACCAGCGACCTGATCCAGTCCGCACAGCGCACCATCCGCCTCGAAGCCGAGGCCGTGGAAAGCCTGCTGAGCCGCATCGACGCCGATTTCGTGCGCGCTTGCGAGATGATCCTGAACTGCAGCGGGCGCGTGGTCGTGGTCGGCATGGGCAAGTCCGGCCATATCGGCAACAAGATCGCGGCCACCCTGGCCAGCACCGGCACCCCGGCCTTCTTCGTGCACCCGGCCGAGGCCAGCCATGGCGACATGGGCATGATCACCAAGGACGACGTGGTCCTGGCCCTGTCCAACTCCGGCTCCACCGCCGAGATCGTCACCCTGCTGCCGCTGATCAAACGCCTGGGCATTCAGCTGATCAGCATGACTGGCAACCCCGAATCCGCGCTGGCCAAGGCCGCCGAAGTCAATCTGGACGCCCGCGTGGCCCAGGAAGCCTGCCCGCTGAACCTGGCGCCGACCTCCTCCACCACCGTCTCCCTGGTGATCGGCGACGCCCTGGCCATCGCCCTGCTGGAAGCCCGCGGCTTCACCGCCGAAGATTTCGCCTTCTCCCACCCGGGCGGCGCCCTCGGCCGCCGCCTGCTGCTCAAGGTCGAGAACGTGATGCATGCCGGCGAGCGCCTGCCGCTGGTACAGCGCGGCACCTCGCTGCGCGAGGCGTTGCTGGAAATGACCCGCAAGGGTCTGGGCATGACCGTGATCGTCGAGGCTGATGGCAAGCTGGCCGGGATCTTCACCGACGGCGACCTGCGCCGCACCCTGGACAAGGGCGTCGATGTGCGCGAGGCGAGCATCGACCAGGTGATGACCGTTCACGGCAAGACCGCCCGCGCCGAGATGCTCGCCGCCGAGGCCCTGAAAATCATGGAAGACCACAAGATCAACGCACTGGTAGTAGTGGATGACGAGGACAAGCCGGTTGGCGCTCTCAACATGCACGACCTGCTGCGCGCCGGAGTACTGTAAATGACCGCCGACCTGCTGCAACGCACCAAGGCCATCAAGCTCGCCATCTTCGACGTCGACGGCGTGCTCACCGACGGCAAGCTGTACTTCCTCGTCGACGGCAGCGAGTTCAAGACCTTCAACACCCTGGACGGCCACGGCATCAAGATGCTGATCAACTCCGGGGTACGCACCGCCATCATCAGCGGACGCAAGACCCCGGTGGTCGAGCGCCGCGCGCAGAACCTGGGCATCCAGCATCTGTACCAGGGCCGCGAGGACAAGCTGGTGGTGCTAGATGAACTGCTCGGCGAGCTGGGCCTGACCTACGAACAGGTCGCCTACCTGGGCGACGACCTGCCCGACCTGCCGGTGATCCGCCGCGTCGGCCTGGGCATGGCCGTGGCCAGCGCCGACGGCTTCGTCCGCCAGCACGCCCATGGCGTGACCAGCGCCCGCGGTGGCGAAGGGGCGGCGCGCGAGTTCTGCGAACTGATCATGCGCGGCCAGGGCACACTTGAAGCCGTCCAGGCCGCCTATCTCTAGGATCTGTCCATGAACGGCAAACTGCGCAACTACGTGATCGGCCTGCTGGCAGTCGCCCTGATCGGCGCACTCGGCTACTGGAACGTCCGCCCCGAGAGCTTCATGGAGCGCCGGGCGGCCGCCGAGGCCGACAACGCCATCGACTTCTACGTGGTCGGCGCCAGCACCCAGCAGTTCCAGGAAGACGGCAAGCTGCAGTACGAGATGACCGCCGCCAAGCTGGAACACATCAAGGCCAGCGACATCACCCTGCTGGACAAGCCGGACCTGCAACTCTACCGCGGCACCCAGTTCCCGTGGCACGTGCGCAGCGACAAGGGCGAGGTGGCGCCGGAGGGCAAGCAGGTCGAGCTGATCGACAACGTGCGCATCGCCCGCACCGATGCCAAGAACCGCCCGACCGTGATCACCAGCAGCCGGGTCACCGTATTCCCCGACGAGGAATATGCGCAGACCCAGCAAGCCGTTAGAATCGAGGCCGCCAATGGGGTGACCACGGCACAGGGAATGAAAGCGTACATGAACGACGGCAAGATCAACTTGCTGTCCAACGTAAGAGGCCAGCATGAGGTTCGTTAAAACCTTCCCCCTACTGCTCAGCCTGAGCGCCGCGCTCGGAAGCGCCAGCGCCTGGGCCCTGCCCAGCGACCGCGAACAACCGATCCGGGTCCAGGCAGACAGCGCAGAACTGGATGACAAGCAAGGTGTAGCCGTGTATCGCGGCGGCGTGGTGATCACCCAGGGCACCATGAAGATCACCGGCGACACCGTGACCATCACTCAGGATGCCAACGGCGAGATCGAAGTCTTCACCTCGGTGGGCAAACCGGCCTACTACGAGCAGAAGCCATCGGTCGACAAGGACATCGTCAAGGCCTATGGCCTGACTATCCAGTACTACGCGAGCAACGAGCGCATCGTACTGATCGACCAGGCCAAGGTGATCCAGCAGGGCAACACCTTCGAAGGCGAGAAGATCGTCTACGACACCCAGCGCCAGATCGTCAACGCCGGCCGCGCCACGGGCAGCGATGTCTCCACGCCGCGCCCGCGCATCGACATGATCCTGCAGCCGCGCAAGAAGAACGGCCAGCCGGAGCAGGCGCAGTAATGGCGACTCTCAAAGCCCAGCACCTGGCCAAGAGCTACAAGGGCCGCCAGGTGGTCCGCGACGTCAGCCTGTCCATCGACAGCGGCCAGATCGTCGGCCTGCTCGGCCCCAACGGCGCCGGCAAGACCACCTGCTTCTACATGATCGTCGGCCTGGTCCAGGCCGATCAGGGCCGCGTGCTGATCGACAGCCAGGACATCAGCCACCAGCCCATGCATGGTCGCGCCCGCTCCGGCATCGGCTACCTGCCGCAGGAAGCCTCGATCTTCCGCAAGCTGTCGGTGACCGACAACATCATGGCCATCCTCGAGACCCGCAAGGACCTCGACCGCGCCGGCCGCCAGGAGGCGCTGGAAGCCCTGCTGCAGGAATTCCACATCAACCACATCCGCGACAGTCTCGGCATGAGCCTGTCCGGCGGCGAGCGTCGCCGCGTGGAGATCGCCCGCGCCCTGGCCACCGAGCCGAAGTTCATCCTGCTCGACGAACCCTTCGCCGGTGTGGACCCGATCTCGGTCGGCGATATCAAGCAGATCATCCATCACCTCAAGGCCAAGGGCATCGGCGTGCTGATCACCGATCACAACGTGCGCGAGACCCTGGATATCTGCGAGACCGCCTATATCGTCAACGACGGCCAGCTGATCGCCGAGGGCGATGCCGAGACCATTCTGGCCAACCAGCTGGTCAAGGAAGTCTACCTGGGCCACGAGTTCCGCCTCTGAGCCCGAGCCCCGTGCGGGGCTTGCGCAAAGGGCTAGAATCATTCAAGGTCAGGCATATAATTTGCTTCCTAGGGCGGTTCGCCGCCTTGCAGTGGATGGCGCCACGCGCCGGCAAGTGAACAAGGTACCCAGCCCCACACCATGAAACCGTCGCTAGTCCTCAAGATGGGCCAGCAGCTGACGATGACTCCGCAGCTGCAACAGGCCATCCGTCTCCTCCAGCTCTCCACCCTGGACCTGCAGCAGGAAATCCAGGAGGCCCTGGAATCCAACCCCATGTTGGAACGTCAGGAGGAAGGCGAAGACTTCGACAACTCCGACCCGATGGCCGACAACGCCGAGCAGAACAGCCCTGCCCAGCAGGACAGCTCGAGCTTCCAGGACAGTACCGTCGCGGTAAACAACAACGAGAGCGCCGAAGACGGCGAATGGCACGACCGCATTCCCAGCGAGCTGCCGGTCGACACCGCCTGGGAAGACGTCTACCAAACCAGCGCCAGCAGCCTGCCGAGCAACGATGACGACGAGTGGGACTTCACCACCCGCACCTCCGCCGGCGAAAGCCTGCAGAGCCACCTGCTGTGGCAGCTCAACCTGGTGCCGATGTCCGATACCGACAAGCTGATCGGCGTCACCATCATCGACTGCATCAACAACCAGGGCTACCTGGAAGAATCCATCGACGAGATCGTCGAGTCCTTCGATCCGGAACTGGAGATCGAGGCCGACGAGGTCGAAGCCGTCCTGCACCGCATCCAGCATTTCGAGCCCGCCGGCATCGGCGCCCGCGACCTGCGCGAGTGCCTGCTCCTGCAGCTGCGCCAACTGCCGGCCAGCACGCCCTGGCTGGCCGAGGCACAGCGCCTGGCCGGCGATCACCTCGACGTGCTCGGCAGCCGCGACTACAGCCAGCTGATGCGCCGCATGAAGCTGAAAGAGGACGAGCTGCGCCAGGTCATCGAACTGATCCAGAGTCTCAACCCGCGCCCGGGCTCGCAGATCGAGGCCAGCGAACCGGAATACGTGGTGCCGGACGTGATCGTGCGCAAGCACAACGAACGCTGGCTGGTGGAACTCAACCAGGAAGCGGTACCGCGCCTGCGGGTCAACCCGCAATACGCCGGCTTCGTCAAACGCGCCGACTCCAGCGCCGATAACACCTTCATGCGCAATCAGCTGCAGGAGGCGCGCTGGTTCATCAAGAGCCTGCAGAGCCGCAACGAGACGCTGATGAAGGTGGCCACGCAGATCGTCGAGCACCAGCGCGGCTTCCTCGAATACGGCGACGAGGCCATGAAGCCCCTGGTCCTGCACGATATCGCCGAGGCGGTAGGCATGCACGAGTCGACCATTTCGCGTGTCACCACGCAGAAATTCATGCACACCCCGCGTGGCATCTACGAGCTGAAGTACTTCTTCTCCAGCCACGTCAGCACCTCCGAGGGCGGTGAATGCTCGTCCACCGCGATCCGCGCCATCATCAAGAAACTGGTGGCCGCGGAAAACGCGAAAAAGCCGTTGAGCGACAGCAAGATCGCTGGTTTACTGGAAGCACAGGGCATTCAGGTAGCCCGCCGCACTGTCGCCAAGTACCGTGAATCGCTCGGCATAGCGCCATCCAGCGAACGCAAGCGACTGATGTAAGCGGCCCTGAGCGGAAGGCTTCTGCACCACCGTACCGAGCGCCAGATACCCTGCATGGGGGGACCATGGCCCGCAGTGCACCAGCCCTTTCAGCCAACGTGTTACGGCGGCAGGCAAGCTAGTCTGTCTCTTACACCAGGCAACAAGGAGAAGCGGTATGCAAGTCAACATCAGTGGACATCAACTGGATGTGACCGACGCTCTGCGTGACTATGTCGGCGAGAAGTTGAGCCGGCTGGAACGCCATTTCGACAAGATCACCAATGTGCAGGTCATCATGGAGGTCGAGAAGCTGAAGCAGAAGATCGAAGCGACCCTGCACATTGCCGGCGGCGAAATCGTCGCCAACGCCGAACACGAAGACATGTATGCGGCCATCGACCTGCTGACCGACAAACTCGACCGACAACTGATCAAGCACAAGGAAAAGCAGCTGGGTCGCCTGCAAGGCGCCACGGCTCGCTGACAGCCCCTCCCAGATGATCCGACTCGAAACCATCCTGACTCCCGCACGTTCCCTGGTGAACGTGCCGGGAGGCAGCAAGAAACGTGTACTCGAACAGATTGCCAACCTGGTCGCCCGCGATCTCCCCGATCTGGACGCCCAGGACATCTTCGAAAACCTGATCGCTCGCGAGAAGCTCGGCTCCACCGGCTTCGGTAATGGCATCGCCATTCCCCACTGCCGCCTGTCCGGCTGCAGCGCACCGATCAGCGCCGTGCTGCACCTGGACTCGGTGGTGGACTTCGACGCCATCGACGGTGCACCGGTAGACCTGCTGTTCGTCCTGCTGGTGCCGGAAGCGGCCACCGACGAGCACCTGGAGCTGCTGCGCCAGATCGCCAGCATGCTCGACCGTAGTGAGGTGCGCGAGCGCCTGCGCCAGGCGCAGAGCAACGAGAGCCTGTACCAGGTCGTGGTCGACGTTCAGAGCGGCCACTGAGCACGGGAGGCGGCATGCGTCTGATCATCGTCAGCGGACGTTCCGGCTCGGGCAAGAGCACCGCCCTCGACGTACTGGAAGACAACGGCTTCTACTGCATCGACAACCTGCCCGCCGGCCTGCTGCCGGATCTGGCCGAGCGTGCCCTGCTGCAGACCGAGCTGCTGCACCCGCAGGTCGCCGTGTCGGTGGACGCACGCAACCTGCCCAGCCAGCTCAAGCGCTTCCCCGAACTGCTCGACGAAGTACGCAGCCGTCATATCCAGTGCGACGTGCTGTATCTCGATGCCGACGAGGACACCCTGCTCAAGCGCTTCTCCGAGACCCGGCGGCGTCACCCGCTGACCAACGAGGATCGCGCCCTGGCCGAGGCCATTCGTGACGAGGCGCAACTGCTGGCACCGATCATCGACCTGGCCGACCTGAAGATCGACACCACCCACCTGAACCTCTACCAGTTGCGCGACACCCTCAAGCTGCGCCTGCTGAACAAGCCGGAGCCGGGCACCGCCTTCCTGGTCGAATCGTTCGGTTTCAAGCGCGGCATGCCGGTGGATGCCGACCTGGTATTCGACGTGCGCTGCCTGCCCAACCCCTACTGGAAGCCGGACCTGCGCGACATGTCCGGCCTGGAGGCCCCGGTAGCCGAGTATCTGGCGGCGCAGCCGGACGTGGAGGAGATGTACCAGGACATCCAGGCCTACCTGCACAAGTGGCTGCCGCGCTTCGCCGCCAGCAACCGCTCCTACGTGACCATCGCCATCGGCTGCACCGGTGGCCACCATCGCTCGGTGTACCTGGCCAACCGCCTGGGCGAAGCCCTGAAACCCGTACTGAAGAACGTCCAGGTCCGCCACCGCGACCTCGGCTAAGGATTGCAATGCCCACCCGCGAAATCACCATCATCAACAAGCTCGGCCTACACGCCCGCGCCGCCGCCAAGTTCGTCGGCGTGGCCAGTGGCTTCCCCTGCCAGGTCCGCGTCGGCCGCTCGGCGGAGAGCCAGGTGGACGGCAAGAGCATCATGGCGGTGATGATGCTGGCCGCCGGCAAGGGCACCAACCTGCACCTGTTCAGCGAAGGCGAGCGTGAAGACGAGGCGCTGGACGCGCTGGTCGAGCTGATCAACAACAAGTTCGACGAAGGCGAGTAAACGCCGACGCATGAAAAAGGGGCCCTCGGGCCCCTTTTTCGTAGCCGCGCGGGCTCAGCTGCCGGCGACGGTCATCCGCTCGATCAGCACCGAGCCGGTGCGGATGTTGCCACGCAGCTCCAGGTCGCTACCCACCGCGACTATCTGGCTGAACATGTCACGCAGATTGCCGGCGATGGTGACTTCCTGCACCGGGAACTGGATCTCGCCGTTCTCCACCCAGAAACCGGCGGCGCCGCGCGAGTAGTCGCCGGTGACCAGGTTGAGGCCCTGCCCCATCAGTTCGGTGACCAGCAGACCGCGTCCCATGCGCTTGAGCAGCGCCTGCTGATCCTCGTTGCCATGGCTGACGAACAGGTTGTGCACGCCGCCGGAGTTGGCCGTGCTCGGCATGCCCAGCTTGCGCCCGGAGTAGGTGCCGAGGATGTAGGACACCAGCTCGCCACCGGCGACGAAGGGCTTGGCATAGGTGGCCAGGCCGTCGCCGTCGAAGGTGGCGCTGCCCATGGCGCGCGGAATGTGCGGGCGCTCGTCGAGGCTCAGCCACTCGGGGAACAGGCGCTGGCCCAGCGCGCCTTCGAGGAACGAGGAGTGGCGATAGAGGTTGCCGCCGGAAACGGCGGCGAGGAAGTGGCCGAACAGCCCGGTGGCCAGCTCCGGCGCGAACAGCACCGGCACCTCGCAGGTCGGCACGGGACGCGCACCGAGCCGCGCCACGCTGCGCTCGGCGGCCAGGCGGCCGATCTTCGCCGGGTCGGCCAGCAGCTCGCCCTGGCGATTGACGTCGTACCAGTAGTCGCGCTGCATCTGCCCGTCGCCTTCGGCGATCATCACGCAGCTCAGGCTGTGGCGGGTGCTGGCGTAGCCGCCGATAAAGCCATGGCTGTTGCCATAGACCCGGCAGCCCTGGTGAGTACTGAGGCTGGTGCCGTCGGCGTTGCTGATGCGCTTGTCGGTGGCGAACGCCGCCGCCTCGCAGGCCAGGGCCAGCTCCACCGCCTGTTCAGGCGCGATGGCCCAGGGATGGTAGAGGTCCAGCTCGGGCAGCTCGCGGGCCATCAGCGCGGCGTCGGCGAGGCCGGCGCAATCGTCCTCGGAGGCATGCTTGGCGATGGCCAGGGCCGCGGCCACCGTCTCGCGAATCGCCGCCTCGCCACTGGCGGAGGTGCTGGCCGAGCCCTTGCGCTGACCGACATACAGGGTGATGCCGAAGCCCTGGTCGCGGTTGAACTCGACCGTCTCCACCTCGCCCTGGCGCACCGTGGTGGACAGACCCTGCTCCATCGACACCGCCACCTCACAGGCGCTGGCGCCCTGGCGGCGCGCCTCGGCGATGATCTGCTCGACCTGCGCCTGCAGATCCGGCAGGGCCTGCGGGCCCACTGCTTGTGCTGAACTCATGTTGCACTCCAACGACGGGCGGCCGGTCCGCTGCGGACAGGCCCTCCCTGACTGGTTATCATGGCGGCGTTTCCATCCGGACCGCCCCCATGGCTGATTCATACGACGAAGACTTCTCCGGCGAGAAGAGCAAGACCCAGATCAAGCGCGAGCTGCACGCCCTGCAGGATCTCGGCGCTCGCCTGACCACCCTCAAGCCCGACCTGATCGCCAAGCTGCCGATCACCGATGGCCTGCGCAAGGCCCTGGCCGAGGCGCCGAAACACACGGCCAATGCCGCCAAGAAGCGCCACGTCCAGTTCATCGGCAAGCTCATGCGCGACCAGGACATCGAGGGCATCCTCGCCCTGATCGACCAGGTCGACAGCTCCACCCGCGAGTACAACGAACGCTTCCACGCCCTCGAGCGCTGGCGCGATCGCCTGGTCGCAGGTGACGACACCACCCTGGAGAGCTTCGTCGTCGACTACCCGGAGGCCGACCGCCAGCACCTGCGCAGCCTGATCCGCCATGCCCAGCACGAGGCGGCGCGAAACAAACCGCCAGCCGCCGCGCGCAAAATCTTCAAGTACATCCGCGACCTGGACGAGGTCCAGCGCGGCCTGCGTTAACTCTTTACCTGCGCCCCGGATTGCCTCCGGGCCAGGCCCCTCGCCCGCCTCAGGCGCCGGTGCCCCCCACGGTGATCGCGTCGATCTTCAGGGTCGGCTGGCCGACGCCCACCGGCACCGACTGGCCGTCCTTGCCGCAGGTCCCCACACCGCTGTCCAGGGCCAGGTCGTTGCCGACCATGGACACCTTGCTCATCGCCTCCGGACCATTGCCGATCAGTGTCGCGCCCTTGACCGGGGCAGTGATCCTGCCGTCCTCGATCAGGTAGGCCTCGCTGGTGGAGAACACGAACTTGCCGCTGGTGATATCCACCTGGCCGCCGCCGAGGTTGGCGCAGTAGATGCCGCGCTTCACCGAACGGATGATCTCTTCCGGGTCGCTCTCGCCGGCCAGCATGTAGGTATTGGTCATGCGCGGCATCGGCAGGTGCGCGTAGGACTCGCGACGGCCGTTGCCGGTCGGCGCCACACCCATCAGGCGCGCGTTCAGCTTGTCCTGCATATAGCCCTTGAGCACGCCGTTCTCGATCAGCGTGGTGCACTGGGTGCGGGTGCCTTCGTCGTCCAGGCTCAGCGAGCCGCGGCGACCGGCCAGGGTGCCGTCGTCGACTATGGTGCACAGCTTGGATGCCACCGGCTGGCCAACGCGACCGCTGTAGGCCGAGCTACCCTTGCGGTTGAAGTCGCCTTCCAGGCCATGGCCGACCGCCTCGTGCAACAGCACGCCGGACCAGCCGGCACCCATCACCACCGGCAGGGTGCCGGCCGGCGCGGGGACCGCCTCCAGGTTGACCAGGGCCTGGCGCAGCGCCTCGCGGGCATAGCCCATGGCGCGCTCTTCGCCGTTGCCGTCCTGCTCGAGGAAGTAGCGGTAGTCGCTGCGCCCGCCACCGCCGTGACCACCGCGCTCGCGGCGGCCGTTCTGCTCGACGATCACGCTGACGTTGAAGCGCACCAGCGGGCGGATGTCGGCGCCCAGGCTGCCATCGCTGGCGGCCACCAGCACGTGGTCCCAGACCCCGGCCAGGCTGACGGTGACCTGCTTGATGCGCGGGTCGAGGGTGCGGGTGAACACGTCGATGCGCTTGAGCAGCTCAACCTTCTCGGCGCGCTCCAGCACTTCCAGCGGGTTGTCCTGGCCATACAAAGCGACCACCGCCGGGCTGGCGAAGGCCTGCACGCGGCCCTGCTGGCCGGCGCGGGCGATCGAGCGGGCGGCGCGGGCCGCCTGGCTCAGGGCCTCGGCATGGATGGCGTTGCTGTAGGCGAAACCGGTCTTCTCGCCGGACTGGGCTCGCACGCCCACGCCCTGGTCGAGGTTGAAGCTGCCTTCCTTGACGATGCCGTCCTCCAGCACCCAGGACTCGGAGACCTGGCTCTGGAAGTACAGGTCGGCCGCATCGATGCCGGGGCCGGCCAGTTCGCCGAGAATCGCTGGCAACTGCTCGATGGTCAGGTTGCCGGGGGCCAGCAGGTGGCCGCTGACGCGGCCGAGGATGTCGCTCATAACTGCTCCGTGGGCGCCGGACCGGGCTCGGCCGGCGCAATGAATCGTCTGTGTCGCGCCACCGGCATGCGCTGGCGCACGGCCGCCTGCTCGGCGGCATCGCGTTCGGCGAGCAGTACCGCTTCGCCTTCCGTCTGTTCGGCCAGCACCCGGCCCCAGGGATCGATGATCGCCGAGTGGCCGAAGGTCTCGCGCCCTCCCGGGTGCGTACCGCCCTGCCCCGCCGCCAGCACGTAGCACTGGGTCTCGATGGCGCGGGCGCGGGTCAGCACCTGCCAGTGGGCGGCGCCGGTAACGGCGGTGAAGGCCGCCGGTGCGCTGATCAATTCGGCACCGGCCTCGCGCAGCCGGCTGTACAGCTCGGGGAAGCGCAGGTCGTAGCACACGCTCAGGCCCAGGCGCCCCACGGGCGTATCGGCCACCACCACCTGCTCGCCGAAAGCGTAGTCGTCGGACTCGCGGTAGCGGCCACGGCTGTCGGCCACATCCACGTCGAACAGGTGCAGCTTGTCGTAGCGCGCCACCCGCTCGCCGTGCTCGTCGACCAGCAGCGAACAGGCATGCGCCTTGGCCTCGGGGCGGGCGTCCGGCGGCAGGGGGATGGTTCCGGCCACTACCCATAACCCTAGATCACGGGCGGCCTGGCGCAGCCAGGGCAGGATGGGGCCGGTGCCCGCGGCCTCGGCCCGACCCAGGTCGGCCTGGTCGCGGCGGCCCATGGCGGCGAAGTTTTCCGGCAGCACGGCGAGACGCGCACCGCGCTCGGCCGCCTGTTCGAGCAGGCGACGGGCGGCGGCTAGATTGGCCAGGACATCGTCCTGGCTGACCATCTGGATTACGGCGAGGGACATGAACGCCTCCTTGCCCGCATGCTACCGCAAGTCGCCGGTACTGGCTTCAACGTGGCTTCTCGAACGGTTTATCGAAGCTGATCTCAGGGTTCTGCCAGGGGCCCTTGACCTTGTACTGCACGCTGGCGAAGCGCGCCACTCGGTCGCCGAGCAGCTTGTCGACCACGAACAGGGCGCCGCCGACGGCCGGCGCGCCGACGATCAGCGCCGCCAGCGGCAGGTTGTTGGTCACCGGCAGGGTCACCAGCAGCTTGGCGTCGATCTGATCGCGCGCCATGTCCAGGGTGCCGTCCAGCTCCAGGGTGCTGGACGGGCCGACCACGCGCAGCGGCTCGCGGGTCTGGAACACCCCGTTCTGGCCGACCAGCAGGGTCTTGGTGGTGTCGTAGCTGAAGCCTTTACCGAGCAGGTCGGAGAAGTCCAGGCGCAGACGGCGGCTGATGGAATTGAAGTTGAGCAGGCCGAACACGCGCAGGGCCGAGGCCGAGCCCTGCACCTCGACGAACTGGCCCTTGCGCAGGCTGGCGTCGAGACGACCGGACAGGCGCTTGAGACCGAACCAGGCCGGCGAGCCGGGCCAGTTGGCATCCACATCCAGGCGGAAACGTTCGCTGGTGGCGCTGGGCGCGTAACCCCAGGCGCTCAGCACATCGGCCAGGTTCTTGCCCTCGATGCGCCCCTTGTACCAGCTGGAGCTGGCCCCCGGCGCGCCTTGCCAGCCGGCGCTGCCGCCCAGCTTGAGGCCCTTGAGATCGAGCGACAGCTCGCTGAAGTCGACCCCCTGCGGCGTCGGCCGCGCCTTGAGTGACCAGGCGCCGACCAGCGCATCGCCCTGCATGACCTTGGCGATGCGCACGTCCAGGGCAGGAATTTGCCGCGGATCGACGGCGGCCAGCAGGTCGGGGGCATCCGGCTCGGATGGCTCGTCGGCCTTGCGCGGCTCGGCCGGCGGAAAGCTCAGGCGCGCCAGGTCGATGCTGATCGGCGCGTCCTTGGCATCCGGCAGGCCGATCTGGCCTTCCAGCAGCGCACTCTTCAGACCCAGCTGCCAGCCGGCCTCGGCCCGCGCCAGCTTGACCGCCAGGTTGTCGACCTGGGTGCCGAAACCGCTGAAGCGATCGATGTTGAGATCGGCGCCACGGAAGAAGCGCAGGGTCTGGCCATCTCCGGCCAGACCGGCATGTGGTTTGGCCACGGCCTGCCAGGCACTCCAGTCCAGCTCGGCGATGCGCCCGTTCACGCGCAGGCCCTGGTCCGATGGCAAGCGGGCCGACTCACCGCCCAGGCGCAGCTCGCCACGCCCCTGCAGCGCCGCCCCCGGTGGCGCGGCGAAGGCCAGGCTGGCCACGCTGCCATGGTCCAGCCAGTAGCGCCGCTCATTGCCCTGCAGGGTCATGCGCCAGGTAGTGGGACGCGTATCGGCGGTGGCCTTGGCGAAGGGTGCCGGCAGCTCCACGGCCAGACCCTTAAGGTCGGACTCGATGCGCAGCTGGCTGTCGCCGCCGTCCAGCGCCAGGTTGAGCTTGTAGGGAATCTCGCCCTTCAGTGGCAGCGGCTGGGTCACCCCCAGCCAGCCGGTGAGCTGGGCCAGGGCGATCTTGCCGCTGGCCTCGATGCGCGTGCGCGCATTGCCGCGCGCCCCTTCGGCCACGGCCCGGCCGCGCACGGCGTGGCCCAGGGCATGGGCACGGATATCCGGAGCGCTGAGGCCGGTGGCGGTATTGAAGCGGAATGCGCCCTTGATCTGGCTCAGCGCCAGCTTGGGCGTGCTGATCTGCAGCTGTGCGCCCTCGGTGGCGAAGTCCACCTGCACCTGGGGCTTCTGGCCCTTGGCTAAGGGGATGTCGAGCTTCAGCTTGCCGCTCAGCGGGCCCTGACCCTGCCAGCCGGCGAAGATCTCGGCAGTGCCGATCGGCGCCTCCTGCAGAATCTTCAGGGCATCGGGCAGGCTGCTGTCCAGCTCGCCATCCAGCGCCAGGCGCGGCGATTGCCCCGCAGGCGCCTTGGGTACGTTGACCGTCACGTCGCGTACGCGGCTGTCGAGAATGCGCGCCTCGGGCACCCGCACATCGACGCCGTCGTCCTCGATCAGCACCTCGCCGCGAGCATCGCGCAACACCGGCCAGCCGGGCTGGAAGGCCAGCTCGGCGCCGTCCACCAGGAAATACAGGCTGATGCTGCGCGAGGCATCCTCGGCGCCCTTGGCCAGGGAGCCCTGGTACTGGAACCAGCCGTCGTCGATATGGCCCTTGCGGATCGACTCGTTCAACCACTGGGCCAGGGCCGGGCTGAGGCCGGGCGAGAGGGTCGGCAGGTACTTCTTGGCCTGCAGGGCGTCGCCGTCCTGTAGACCGACCCGCAGGTCCATGTAGTCCTCCAGGGCCGGATCCTTCTTCAGGCGCACCAGGAAGTCACCGGCCACCCTGCCCTCGTCGCCGACCACTTGCAGATAGGGACTCTGCAGGGTCAGCCCCTCGTCGTTGAGCTCCCACAGCAGGCGGGCGCCGGCCTGGCGGTAGCGCCACATCTCGGGGAACAGGTTGGGGAAGTGCAGGCCGAAGTTCTCGCTGGCGGCCAGCCCCTCGCCGCTGCCCAGGTCGCCGCGCACGCTGCCGCTGGCGTTATCCACCGCCGGCACGCCCTGCCAGGCGCCGATGCCGACGCGATCCAGATTGCTGGAGAACTGCACGCGTTTGGCGTCGCTCAGCTGCGGCAGGTAATCCAGCTGCAGGTTGCGCAGCGCGCCACGCGGGCGCAGGGCGCCGACGATCTCCGCGGCCTTGTCCGGCAGCGGCGCCAGGGCCAGTACCACCGGCGTCAGCGGGGTCAGGTCGAGATGATCGGCGCTCAGGCTCCAGCGCTCGACCTGGCCATTTGCGTCCAGGGTCTGCTTCAGGGCCAGCTGCGCCTCGCCCCAGCGGGTCTCGCCCAGGCTCAGGACCAGGGCATCCACCAGCAGGTCGAAACCATCGACGCGCCGCTCGAAATAGGCGCTCAGGCCCAGGTCGCTGACCTGCACCGGCTCGCGCTTGGCGTAGGCGCCACGAATCTCCGGCGCATGCAAGCGGGCAGCGCCGCGCTGCACCCGCCCCTGCGCCCACTCCAGCCAGAACTCGCCGCCGGCCTGGGCCTTGCTCAATTGCCAGTCGCGGGTCAGGCCCTTGGGTAGCCAGGTCGCCCAGTCGCTCTGCGGCAGGCTGAGGTAGGCGTCGGCGCTGCTGGCGCGCCAGTCCTGAGGATCCAGACGCACGCGCAGGTTGAACGCCAGCGGCTGGCCATCGGGCAGGCGCAGGCGGCCATCGAGGCGCTGGCGCACGCTGCCGCTGCGCAGGGTCAGGTCGATATAGGTGAGGCTCTGCGGTGGCTGTTCGAAGGGCTCGAAGGTCAGCTGGCTGCCGAGCAGAGAGACCTTGCTGAGCATGCCCAGGCCGTCGATCAGCCTCTGGAGGTCCAGCGGCTTGGATGGCTGACGCTGCGGCAGGCCCTCCACCGCCCAACGTCCCTCGGCATCCTGGCGCAGGCTCAGCTGCAGGCCCTCGACCTGCAGGTTGGCGATGCGCGGCGCGCGCGCCAGCAGGCTGGCCAATAAGTCCGGCACCACGCGCACCTGGTCCAGACGCACGGCACTGACGCCTTCGCCGACCAGCACGTCATGGGCCGTGAGTACCGGCGCCAGGCCACGCCAGCCGCCCTCCAGGCTGCCGATGGCGAGCGGCATGTTCAGCGCGGTGGCGGCCTTGGCCTCGACTTCGTCGCGGTACTCGGCCACCAGCGGCACCAGCTCGCGGCCCAGGCTGACGTACAGCGCGGCCAGCACCAGCACCAGCGCGCACAGGCCCAGACCCCAGCGCAGCGGCCTGTTCAGCAGGCTAGCGAGGAAGTTCATTCAGAGCAGCACCACGTCGTACTGCTCCTGGGAATACATGCTCTCCACCTGGAACTTGATGGGCCGGCCGATGAAGGCCTCCAGATCGGCGACATTGCCCGATTCCTCGTCGAGCAGGCGGTCGACCACCTTCTGCTCGGCCAGCACCAGGTAGCCCTCGGCCTGGTAGGCGCGGGCCTCGCGCAGGATCTCGCGGAAGATCTCGTAGCAGATGGTCTCGGGAGTCTTCAGCTTGCCGCGGCCCTGGCAGCAGCTGCACGGCTCGCACAGCACCTGTTCGAGGCTCTCGCGGGTGCGCTTGCGGGTCATCTGCACCAGGCCCAGCTCGGTAATGCCGATGATGTTGGTCTTGGCGTGGTCGCGCTCCAGCTGCTTCTCCAGGGTGCGCAGCACCTGGCGCTGGTGTTCTTCATCTTCCATGTCGATGAAGTCGATGATGATGATCCCGCCCAGGTTACGCAGGCGCAGCTGGCGGGCGATGGCGGTGGCCGCCTCGAGGTTGGTCTTGAAGATGGTCTCTTCGAGGGTGCGGTGGCCGACGAAGGCGCCGGTGTTGACGTCGATGGTGGTCATCGCCTCGGCCGGGTCGACGATCAGGTAGCCGCCGGATTTGAGCGGCACCTTGCGCTCCAGGGCGCGCTGGATCTCGTCCTCGACGCCGTACAGGTCGAAGATCGGCCGCTCGCCGGGGTAGTGCTCCAGGCGATCGGCGACCTCAGGCATCAGCTCATCGACGAACTGGGTGATCTTGCCGAAGGTCTCCCGCGAGTCGACGCGGATCTTCTCGATCTTCGGATTGACCAGGTCGCGCAGGGTGCGCAGGGCCAGGGACAGGTCCTCGTAGATCACCGAGGGGGTCGGCGCGGTCTTCATCTGCGCGGCGATCTGCTCCCACAGGCGACGCAGGTAGCGGATGTCGGCGAGGATTTCGTCGGCGCCGGCGCCATCCGCGGCGGTTCTGAGGATAAAGCCGCCGGCTTCCTCGATGCCTTCGGCGGCGACGCAGTCGGCCACCACCTGCTTGAGGCGCTCGCGCTCGGCCTCGTCCTCGATCTTCAGCGAGATGCCGACGTGCGCGGTACGCGGCATGTAGACCAGGTAACGCGAGGGAATGGACAGGTGGGTGGTCAGGCGCGCGCCCTTGGTACCGATCGGGTCCTTGGTCACCTGCACCACCAGGCTCTGGCCCTCGTGGACCAGCGCGCCGATTGATTCCACCGCGCTGCCTTCGCGGGTGGAAATCTCCGCCGCATGGATGAAGGCGGCGCGCTCCAGGCCGATGTCGACGAAGGCCGCCTGCATCCCCGGCAGCACCCGCACCACCTTGCCTTTATAGATATTGCCGACGATGCCACGCTTCTGCGTGCGCTCGACGTGCACTTCCTGCAGCACGCCGTTTTCCACCACCGCCACGCGCGACTCCATCGGCGTGATGTTGATCAGGATCTCTTCGCTCATGCGTCCTACTCTGCGCGTCGCGACTGCTGGCCAGGGGCCGCAGCCACTCTAACTGTTTGGGCCGGCAGGTAAGGCCTGCCAGCAGGGAATCCCGAATTCCTCGAGCAGCTGCGCGGTTTCGCACAGCGGCAGGCCGACCACGGCCGAATAGCTGCCCTCGATCTGGCTGACGAACACCGCCGCCAGTCCCTGAATACCATAGCTGCCCGCCTTGTCGCACGGTTCGCCGGTGTCCCAGTAGGCCTCGGCCTCGCCCGCACGCAATGGGCGGAAACGCACCCGGCTGGTCACCACCCGCGATTCGATGCGCCCGGCGCTGGCCAGGGCCACGGCGGTCAGCACCTGATGCTCGCGCCCGGACAGCGCCGCCAGGGTGGCCAGCGCCTCGGCGCGACTCTCCGGCTTGCCGAGAATACGCCCGTCGAGCACCACACTGGTGTCGGCGCCCAGCACCACGCAATCTGCGGCGGCGGCCAAGGCAGCCAGCCCGGCCTGCGCCTTTTCCCGCGCCAGGCGCTCTACATAGCGCTCGGCGGGTTCATCAGGCAATGCCGTCTCGTCAATCGAGGCGCTCAGCGTGACGAAGGACACACCGATCTGCGCCAGCAGCTCGCGCCGGCGGGGGGAACCCGAGGCCAGGTGCAGCTTGGCCATGCAGACATCTCCCTGTCAGGGGTGGAGTGGAGGATGAAGCGGAACCCGCCCGGAACCAGTCCGGGCCGGACTCAATGGACGGCGAAGCGTTGTTGCAGCCCACGCAGGATGGCGAACACCCAGGGCCAGAGCAAGGCACTGATCAGTGCCGGCAGGACGAAGGCCAGGGTCGGCGGGCGGTTGCCGGTCAGCGCGTTGAGCCACAGCTGCACCAGCTGGGCGATGCCGAACACTACCAGCAGCACCAGGCTCTGCTGCCACATGGGGAACATCTGCAGGCGGCGCTGCAGGGACAGCACCAGGAAGATGATCAGGGTCAGGATCAGCGCGTTCTGCCCGAGCAGCGAACCGAACAGCACGTCCTCCACCAGGCCCATGCACCAGGCGCCGATCATGCCGATGCGGTGCGGCACGGCCAGCACCCAGTAGGACAGGAACAGCGCCAGCCACAACGGGCGGCCGATCTCCATGAACTGCGGCATGGGCCCCACGCTGAGCAGCAGGGCGAGCGCCAGGCTGGCCCAGATGATCCAGCTGTTGCGTGCCTTGACCTGGACCATCACTGACTCTCCCGTTCGACGGCCGGAGCGGCGGGTGCTGCAGGCGCCGGGGTGGCCGTGGGTTGCGCCGGCGCCGTGCCGCTCGGCGCGCCCTGCGGCGGCACGGCGGCTGGGGCCGGCTGTGCCCCGGGCTTGGCCTGGCTGTCGGCGGCCTCGCGGTCGGCGGCTTCCTGCGCCTCGGCGGCCTCGGTGGCGCGCTGCTCGGCGGTCCGCCCGTCGGTGAATACCAGCAGCATGTAGCGGCTGCGATTGAGGGCGGCGGTAGGCACGGCGCGGACGATGGCGAAGGGCTGACCGGAGTCGTGCACCACTTCGTTGACCGTGGCCACCGGGTAACCGGCCGGGAAGCGCTGGCCCATGCCGGAGCTGACCAGCAGATCGCCTTCCTTGATATCCGCGGTGTCGGCCACGTGGCGCAGTTCCAGGCGCTCCGGGTTGCCGGTGCCGGCGGCGATGGCACGCAGGCCGTTGCGGTTCACCTGCACCGGAATGCTGTGGTTGGTGTCGGTGAGCAGCAGCACGCGGGCGGTATAGGGCATCACCTCGACCACCTGGCCCATCAGGCCGCGGGCATCGAGCACCGGCTGGCCGAGGAATACGCCATCCTTCTCGCCCTTGTCGATCAGGATGCGATGGGTGAAGGGGTTGGGGTCGACGCCGATCAGCTCGGTGACCAGCACCCGCTCGTCCACCAGGGCGGCGGAGTTGAGCAACTCGCGCAGGCGCACGTTCTGCTCGGTGAGGGTGGCCAGCTTCTGCAGGCGACCCTGCATCAGCAGCGACTCGGCCTTGAGCTTCTCGTTCTCGGCCATCAGCTCGCTGCGGCTGGTGAGCTGCTGGGTCGCATCCTCCCAGAGTGTGACCGGCAGGCGGGCGATGCGATAGGCCGGCTCGGTGATCAGGCCGACCTGGGTGCGCAGCGGCTGCAGCACCTCGAAACGCGCATCCACCACCATCAGCACGGCCGACAGCACGACCAGCACCAGCAGTCGTACGCCCAGCGACGGTCCCTTGGCGAATAGCGGTTTGATGGCGAATCCCCTTTCAGCTGACGGCTAGAAAACACAAAGCCGGAAGGACCAGCTTCCGGCTTCGGCTTACCACTTCAGGCTCACTCGGTGGACAGCAGGTCCATGGAGTGACGATCCATCATCTCCAGGGCACGACCACCGCCGCGCGCCACGCAGGTCAGCGGGTCTTCGGCAACGATCACCGGCAGGCCGGTTTCCTGGGCCAGCAGCTTGTCCAAGTCGCGCAGCAGGGCGCCACCACCGGTCAGTACCAGGCCGCGCTCGGCGATGTCCGAGGCCAGCTCGGGCGGGGATTGCTCCAGAGCGCTCTTCACGGCCTGGACGATGGTCGCCAGGGACTCCTGCAGAGCCTCCAGCACTTCGTTGGAGTTGAGGGTGAAGCTGCGCGGTACGCCTTCGGCCAGGTTGCGGCCACGCACGTCGACCTCGCGCACGTCGCCGCCGGCATAGGCGGTGCCGATTTCCTGCTTGATGCGCTCGGCGGTGGATTCGCCGATCAGCGAGCCGTAGTTGCGGCGCACGTAGGTGATGATGGCTTCGTCGAAGCGGTCGCCGCCGACGCGCACGGATTCGGCGTAGACCACGCCGTTCAGTGAGATCAGGGCGATTTCGGTGGTGCCGCCGCCGATATCGACGACCATCGACCCGCGGGCCTCTTCGACCGGCAGGCCGGCACCGATGGCAGCGGCCATCGGCTCTTCGATCAGGAACACTTCACGGGCACCGGCGCCGAGGGCGGATTCGCGAATGGCGCGGCGCTCGACCTGGGTGGATTTGCACGGCACGCAGATCAGCACACGCGGCGAAGGCTGCAGGAAGCTGTTCTCGTGAACCTTGTTGATGAAGTATTGCAGCATCTTCTCGCAGACGCTGAAGTCGGCGATCACGCCGTCTTTCATCGGGCGGATCGCGGAAATGTTGCCCGGGGTACGGCCGAGCATGCGCTTGGCCTCGGTGCCCACGGCGACCACGGACTTCTGGTTGCCACTGCTACGAATGGCGACCACAGACGGCTCGTTGAGGACGATGCCACGCTCGCGGACATAGATCAGGGTATTGGCGGTGCCCAGGTCGATCGACAGATCGCTGGAAAACATGCCACGCAGTTTCTTGAACATGAGAAAGAAGCCCTAGACAGAGCGCGATGAAAACGCTGGGTAAAAAAGTGCGGCAAACTCTATCAATGAGCGACCTTTTGGGCAAGGCGGCGTCTGTGCTAAATTGCCTGCTTTTCCGGGCCTTTAGGGCCCCAAATCGCGGCATCTGACCGCCCCATGCGGCATCCGTTCCCCGCCTGCTTCCGCCCGGTCACCCGCCTGCTTCTTGGAGAATCACGATGGCGCTCGAACGCTCCGACGTGGAAAAGATCGCCCACCTGGCCCGCCTGGGCCTGAACGAAGGCGATATTCCGCAAACCACTGCGACCCTCAACAACATCCTGGGCCTGATCGACGCCATGCAGGCGGTCGATACCAGCGGCATCGAACCCCTGGCCCACCCGCTGGATGCCACCCAGCGCCTGCGCGCCGACGCCGTCACCGAAAAAAATCAGCGCGACGCCTACCAGGCCATCGCCCCGGCCGTGGAAAGCGGCCTCTACCTCGTGCCGAAAGTCATCGAATAAAAGGAAAGGGTTCCCCATGCATCAACTGACCCTGGCCGAGATCGCCCGCGGCCTGAAGGACAAGACCTTCTCCTCCGTCGAGCTGACCGGCGCCCTGCTGGCCCGTATCCAGCAGCTCGACCCGCAACTGAACAGCTTTATTACCGTGACCGCCGATCTGGCGCTGGAGCAGGCCAAGGCCGCCGACGCACGCCGCGCCAGTGGTGAAGACGGCGCCCTGCTCGGCGCGCCGATCGGCCACAAGGACCTGTTCTGCACCAAGGGCGTGCTGACCAGCTGCGGCTCGAAGATCCTCACCGGCTTCAAGGCGCCCTACGACGCCACGGTGGTCGACAAGCTGGCCGCCACCGGCACCGTGACCCTGGGCAAGCTGAATATGGACGAGTTCGCCATGGGCTCGGCCAACGAATCCAGCCACTACGGCCCGGTGAAGAACCCCTGGGACACCTCCCGCGTACCGGGCGGTTCCTCCGGCGGCAGTGCCGCCGCCGTGGCCGCGCGCCTGCTGCCGGCCGCCACCGGCACCGACACAGGCGGCTCGATCCGCCAGCCGGCCGCGCTGACCAACCTCACCGGGATCAAGCCCACCTACGGCCGCGTATCGCGCTGGGGCATGATCGCCTACGCCTCCAGCCTCGATCAGGGCGGCCCGCTGGCCCGCACCGCCGAGGACTGCGCCCTGCTGCTGGGCGCCATGGCCGGTTTCGACCCGAAGGACAGCACCTGCGTCGATCAGCCGGTGGATGACTACCTGGCCGCCCTGAGCCAGCCGCTGGCCGGCCTGCGCATCGGCCTGTCCAAGGAATACTTCGGCGCTGGCCTCGACGCCCGCATCGGCGCGAAGGTCATGGCGGTGGTCGATGAGCTGAAAAAGCTCGGCGCCACGGTCAAGGACATCTCGCTGCCGAATATGCAGCACGCCATCCCGGCCTACTACGTGATCGCCCCGGCGGAAGCCAGCTCCAACCTGTCGCGTTTCGACGGCGTGCGCTTCGGCTACCGCTGCGAGAACCCCAAGGACCTGCAGGACCTGTACAAGCGCTCGCGTGGCGAAGGCTTCGGCGCGGAAGTGAAGCGCCGCATCATGGTCGGCACCTATGCACTGTCCGCCGGTTACTACGACGCCTACTACATCAAGGCCCAGCAGATTCGCCGCCTGATCAAGAACGACTTCGTCGCAGCCTTCAACGAGGTCGACGTGATCCTCGGCCCGACCACGCCGAACCTGGCCTGGAAGATCGGCGCGAAGAACAACGACCCGGTCGCCGAATATCTGGAAGACATCTACACCATCACCGCCAACCTGGCCGGCATCCCCGGCCTGTCGATGCCCGCCGGTTTCGTCGACGGTCTGCCGGTCGGCGTGCAGTTGCTCGGCAACTACTTCCAGGAAGGTCGCCTGCTGAATGTCGCGCACCAGTATCAGCAGGTCAGCGACTGGCACAAACAAGCACCGAGCGGCTTCTGAGGAAGGATCAAGACATGCAATGGGAAACCGTGATCGGGCTTGAGATCCACGCTCAGCTCAGCACCCAATCGAAGATTTTCTCCGGCAGCGCCACCACCTTCGGCGCCGAGCCCAACACCCAGGCCAGCCTGGTCGACCTGGGCATGCCCGGCACCCTGCCGGTGCTGAACGCCGAGGCCGTGCGCATGGCCTGCAAGTTCGGCCTGGCGATCGACGCCGAGATCGCGCCGAAGAATGTCTTCGCGCGCAAGAACTACTTCTACCCGGACCTGCCCAAGGGCTACCAGACCAGCCAGATGGATCACCCCATCGTCGGCAAGGGCTTCCTCGACATTACCCTGGAAGACGGCAGCACCAAGCGCATCGGCATCACCCGCGCCCACCTGGAAGAAGACGCCGGCAAGAGCCTGCACGAAGACTTCCACGGCATGAGCGGCATCGACCTGAACCGCGCCGGCACGCCGCTGCTGGAGATCGTTTCCGAGCCGGACATCCGTTCGGCGAAAGAGGCAGTGGCCTATGTGAAGGCCATCCACGCCCTGGTGCGCTACCTGGGCATCTGCGACGGCAACATGGCTGAAGGCTCGCTGCGCTGCGACTGCAACGTCTCGGTTCGCCCCAAGGGCCAGGCCGAGTTCGGTACCCGCGCCGAGATCAAGAACGTCAACTCCTTCCGCTTCATCGAGAAGGCGATCAACCACGAGGTGCAGCGCCAGATCGACCTGATCGAGGACGGCGGCAAGGTAGTGCAGGAAACCCGCCTGTACGACCCGAATAAGGACCAGACGCGCTCCATGCGCAGCAAGGAAGAAGCCAACGACTACCGCTACTTCCCCTGCCCCGACCTGCTGCCGGTGATGATCGAGCAGAGCTTCCTCGACGAGGTGCGCAGCCAGCTGCCGGAACTGCCGACGCAGAAGCGCGAGCGCTTCGAGAGCCAGTACGGCCTGTCCGCCTACGATGCCAGCGTACTGTCCGCCAGCCGCGAGATGGCCGAGTACTTCGAGCAGGTGGCCAAGGCCTGCGGCGATGCCAAGCTGGCCGCCAACTGGGTGATGGGCGAGCTGTCCAGCCTGCTCAACAAGGACAACCTGGAGATCGAGCAGTCGCCGGTTTCCGCCGCACAGCTGGGCGGCATGATCCTGCGCATCAAGGACAACACCATCAGCGGCAAGATCGCCAAGATGGTGTTCGAGGCCCTGGCCGCCGGCGAAGGCGCCAGCGCCGACGAGGTGATCGAGAAGAAGGGCCTCAAGCAGGTCACCGACTCGGGCGCCATCGAAGCCATGCTGGACGAAGTGCTGGCGGCCAACGCCGAGCAGGTCGAGCAGTACCGCGCCGCCGACGAGGCCAAGCGCGGCAAGATGTTCGGCTTCTTCGTCGGCCAGGCGATGAAGGCCTCGAAAGGCAAGGCCAACCCAGGCCAAGTCAACGAGCTGCTGAAGAAGAAGCTCGAAAGCTAAGAGCGCGACGCCGGGGCAACCCGGCGTTCCTTTCTCCGGGAGCCGCCATGTACAAGATCGCGACTTTCATCCTGCCCCTGGCACTGCTGGCCGGTTGCGCCAGCCAGCCAGCCGTGCAGCGCCCCACGCCACCCGTGCCGCCACCCAAGACCGCTCCAGTGGTCAAGGCGCCCGCCCCGGTCGCCAAGCCCAAGGCCGAGCCCAGCTACCAGGCCAAGGGCAAGGCCTCCTACTACGCCTCGCGCCACCACGGCCGGCGCACCGCCAGCGGCGAGCGCCTGAACAACAACGCCTTCACCGCCGCCCACCGCGAGCTGCCGTTCGGCACGCGGGTCAAGGTCACCAACCTGGCCAACGAGCGCTCGGTGGTGGTACGCATCACCGACCGCGGCCCGCATACCCGCGGCCGCCTGATCGACCTGTCGCAGGCTGCCGCCAAGGAGCTGGGCATGCTCCGCGCCGGCGTCGCCCAGGTGCGCATCGAGACCGTGGACAACTGACGGAGCCAGCCATGACCGATAACGCCAAAGCCGGCGAGCGGGTGCGCCGCGAAGTGATGGGCGACACCTTCGTCGACCGCGCGCTGAACAACGCCACCGAGTTCAGCCAGCCGCTGCAGGACTTCGTCAACGAACACGCCTGGGGCGGGGTCTGGACCCGCGGCGTGCTGGAGCGCAAGACCCGCAGCCTGATCACCCTGGCCGCACTGACCGCGCTCAAATGCCCGCAGGAGCTGAAGGGCCACGTGCGCGGTGCGCTGAACAACGGCTGCAGCGTGGAGGAGATCCGCGAGGCGCTGCTGCACTGCGCCGTCTACGCCGGCGTGCCGGCGGCCATCGATGCCTTCCGCGCGGCGCAGGAAGTGATTGATGCCTGGCAGGCGCCCGACGCCTGAACCGTAGGGCGGGTGCAACCCGCGTGCGATGCGCCATGAGTGGCGCGGGTTTCACCCTCCCTACACGAGCTATCCAACCGCTCAGGGAAAGCTGAAGCGCTTCACCAGGGTCAGTTCGCCCGGCGCGCGCATGGGGATGAGGAAGGATTCCTGCTTCTCGTTGGAACTGCCCTCGCCGCTGATCAGCGTTACCTGCGCCGTGGTCAGCGCCTGCGCCGGGTCGCCCTCGACGCCGTGGCCGCCGCCGTAGTAGTTGACGTAGACCAGGTACTCGCCCTTGAGCGGGGTCGGCGAGGCGATCATCTCCGGGCCGAAGCCGCCGGTCACGTCCACGTCCAGCGCCGCACCGTTGGCCAGGGCGCGCTCGCCGTACCAGACGTGGCCGCCATCGGGCGTCACCAGGTGCAGGTCGAGGTCGGTGTTGTCGCTGTCCCAGGACAGCACCACCCGCAGCTTGGCCGGTGTCTCGCCGCTGCCGTTGTTGTAGAACTGCACGCGGCGTACCTGCAGGCCATCCGGGCTGCGCACCTCGACATTGTTGCTGCCGGCCGGGAACACGAACGGCCGGTCGAAGCCGCCACCCTCCTGCACCTTGAGCGGCATGCTCAGGCCGTTGACCACCAGGCGCGCCGGCGCACCGCTGGGCGCCTTGTCGGTGGCGCTGATCTGCCCGCGGATGCGTGCGCTGTCGCCCTGGTCGGGCGCGCTGTTGACCGCCGAGGCCGGGTAGTTGACCTCCTGCATGAAGTGCGCGCCCTCGTCGGAGCCGGTGCGCCAGCCGGCGCGCGGGGTGTCCAGAGTGATCCCGGCGAAAGCACCGATGGGCATGGTGCAGGCCAGAAGGACGAAGGGATACAGGCGATGATTCATGGCTGAGCTTCCAGCAGCAGATGGCGGGCGAGGCCCTCGATATAGGTTTCATCCTGGCCATTTGGATGGGCGTCGAAGGCCAGGTGCAGGTATTCGTGGGTCAGGTCGAGGCGGTCCTGCAGCGAGTGCAGGCCACGCACGTAGATGCGCCGGCGCTCGCGGTCGACATGCGGGTTGCCGCTGTACAGGCGGCACACGGCGAACTCGGCGGTCTCGGCATAGCCCGGCTCGCTGTCCAGCAGCTCGCGCCAGCTGCGGCGCTGCTTATGCAGCCAGTCCTCGGCGGCAGGCAGAGGCTGGCAGGCGGCCACCGGCCGGTCCCAACGCCCAAGGCTGGCACGCGGAAAGGCGCGGGCGAGAATGGCGTCGTAGCGCAGGCCGGCCTGGGCCTGCTCGACGGCCTGGCTCCAGGCCAGGCGATCCGCGCCGGACTGGCCGGCGTGATAGGTGACGGGACTGCCGGCCAGCACCAGGTCGGCGGTCCAGGCGGCGATCTCGCGGGCGGCGGCGCTGGCCGGACGCGGCGCCACCCGCTGCTGGGCGCTGCTATCGCGGATCGCCAGGCATTCGCCACGGCGCTCGCCGTTCTGCAGCAGGTAGCTGCGGATGCTCACCGCCAGGGCCTTGGCCGCCTCGGCCGGCTGCGCCGTCGCCTCGCGGTCCAGCACCCGCGCCACGTATTCCTCGCGGCTCAGGCGCGCCACCAGCCGCGGCTGCTCGCCAGCCAGCAGAAACAGCTCGCCCTGGCTCTCGATCTCCAGTGCGTTGCCGTTGGCGAATGCCGCCCGGTAGTGCCCGCGCAACGTGCCGGACTGGCGCACCATGTCGCCATTCACGCGACTGAGGCCGCGCAGCGGATAGCGGTCGAACAGTGCCACCTCGACGCAACCACCCGGCTCCGCTGGCCAGGGCGCCGGCAGCACCTTGCCGAGAACCTCGGCATGGCGCTTGAGCACGCCATGACTGGCGCCAGAGCCACCGACCCAGAGCGGTGTGCCGTCAGCCAGCCAGCCGGCGAAACCACCCTGGCGCGCCTGGGCATCTCCATCGGCCAGCCAGCTCCAGGTCTTCACCCGCAGGCGGCCGCCGAGCGGGCCGAGCAGCGCGCCGTCGGCGGCGCTCACCGGCACGTCGAGCAGCACGCGGCGCGCCTCGGCCTGGGCCGGCAGCGTGGCCAGGCTGTCGAGCAGTTGGCCTACCGCCACCCGGCGCTGCGGCTGCAGGCCGTCGAGATCGAGCAGCCACTGCGGCGCGCGGCGCGCCTGCCAGTAGTCGCGCCACTCACCGGCCTGCAGGCCGAGGCGTTGCGGCGCGAAGTACAGGCCACAGGAACGCACCAGCGCCTGGTCACGATCGATGCGCTCGCCGGCCTTGCAGCAGTAAACCTCCTCGCGATCCTGGCCGGTGCAGGCGTAGCCCGGATCGGGCAGGCCGCGGTCGACCTGGTAGGCGTAGACGAACAGCTTCCACAGGCTGCCCAGCGGCGCCTCCAGGCTCGCCGGCAGCGGCTCGCGAGAAAGCAGCTGCCGCTCGTCCAGGCGCAACAGCTCGGCGCCCTGCGGCGTGTGCCAGGCCAGCTGCAACGGCGCCGGCCCAGCGGAGACCAGCAGCGGCAGCAGCGCCAGCCAGGCGAGCGCGCGCATCCTTACTCGACCTTCAGCTCGGCCAGTGCCGGCTTCTGCTCGAAGGCCTGGGCCTGCGGGTCATACATGCGCGAGTAGCGTGCCGGCGGCAGGTGGAACTCACCCTTCTGCGAGAAGCGCACCAGGTGACGCAGCACCAGCTTGCCCTGCAGGCTGTCCACCGGCACCGCGTAGAGCAGTTGGCCCGGCTCGTGGCGGGCCTTCTCCAGCGGCGCCGCCTCTTCCGAATCCAGGCCGCTGACCTGCAGGCCCCAGGTGGTGCGCTCGACGTCCGCGCCCGGCGGCAGCGGTACTTCCAGCAGGCCGTAGCGGCGTGGCGTCTCGGCCTCGCTCTCCAAAGTGATCTCGTCGAGATACAGCTGGTCGCCGGAGATCGGGCCATCGCCCACTTCCTCGGCACTGAAGCTGAATGCCGCTTCTCCCGGCACCAGACGCAGCAGACGACGAGTTACTTTCACCTCCAGCGGGCCGCTCGGCGGCGTGGCGGCGCTGTCATAGCTGAGCGCTGCAACCAGCGGGCTGCCCAGCTCGGCCGGCAGCTCCAGCGCGCTCGGCGGCTGGTTGCCCTGCCACTGCCACAGGGTCTCGCCGCTGGCACCCTCGCGGGCCTGCCAGCTGGCGCCCGGCTGCGGTACAGCGACCAGCGGGGCATCGCCCAGGCGACGCTGCAGCCAGGTCAGCGCCAGGGCACGCTCCAGGGTGGCCTGGGCCGGGGTCAGGCGCTGCAGCAGGGCATTGATCTGTAGCGGATCGACCGGACCACGGGACAGGCGTATCGCCTCGGCGAACGGTTGGGTGCTGGCCGCGACGCGCTCGCGGGCGGCGGCCAGGCCGACGGCGAAGCGCGGCGGCAGGCCGACCTTGCCGCCGGCCATGTCGGCGGCCAGTACGCGGGCCAGGTCCAGGCCCAGGCGCGAGTCCGGGTAGGCCATCACCAGGCTGGTCTCGCCGCTGTCGTCCAGTGCCACCTCCTCGCCCTCGGCAGCGTCGGCCAGGTCGTCGAGCAGGCCCTTGAGCAGGGTCTCGGTGGGCAGCTGCATCTCGCGGGCGAAGCCGAGGATCAGCGCGCGCTGCAGCAGCGGCACACTCGGCGCCTGCGCGGCGTAAATATCCAGCACGCGTTGCCAGTGCTCCGGCGGCAGCTGCACGGCCAGGGCGCGGCTGGCGTGCCAGTCGGCGTAGTAGGCGTAGGCGGTGAGGAAGGCATCGGCGTTCTCACCCTCGCCCCACCAGGTGAAGGTCGCTTCCGGCCCGGCCATCTGCACCAGGCGCAGGCGACTGTTCTGCATGATCAGGCGCAGGCGGTCGCCGATACGCGTCTCGCCCTTGGCCAGCGTCGGGTAGGCCAGACTCAGCGGCAACAGGCGGCTGGCGGTCTGCTCGACGCAGCCGTAGGGGTATTCCAGCAGGTCGTCGAGGGCCGAGCGGAACAGCATCTGGCTACTGTCGCCGAGGCGCAGGCGGATATTGCTGGCGTCCGCCGGCAGGCTCAGCGGGTTGCTGCCCGGGTTGAGTGCCATGTTATGCACATGCAGGCGCTGCCAGCCTTCGCCGGCGACGCGCAGCCCCACGGCCAGGGCATCGATCGGCTTGCCTTCCTGCACCAGTTCGGCAGTCAGCTCGCCGGCAGCCAGGGCGGTCGGCGGCAGGGACAGGTAGTTGGCACCACGGGCCAGCTCGACCTTCTGCCGCTGTTCCTGGCCGGCGAAGCGGGTAACCAGTTCCGCTTCGGTTTCCTCCTCGCCCTGATTGAAGGCGAACAGTCCCAGCTGCGGCTTGTCGCCGTCGCGGAACAGGGTCGGCCCACTCCACTTCAGGTACAGCGGCTTCTCGGAGCGGATGAACTGTTTCTTCTGCCCTACTTCGCCGCCGTCGTTGACCGCGCGCACGGTGATGCGCCAGCGGGTCAGCGAGTCGGGCATGCGGAAGCTGAACTGCGCCTTGCCCTGGGCATCGGTGACCAGGTCCGGCTGCCAGGCGGCGGTGTCGACTTCCTCGCGGCGCGGCCGCTCCAGCACCTTGACCCCACGCTCGCTGCGGTTGGCCCGCCCCGGTGCGGTGGCGTCGCCCGGCAGGGCCACGTCGTAGCTGATGAACGACAGGCTAGCGCTGGTGCGCACGTTGTTGCGCCGCGGATGGTAGAAGAACTGGTCGATGCCAGGGGCGATCTCCGGCTGCAGGGCGTAGATCATCTCGTCCACCACGCTCACCGTCAGGCGGGTGGCGGCCGGCTGGCCCTTGAACTGGGTGGCGAGATCGACGGTGACCGTCTCGCCCGGCTGGTAGAGCTCCTTGTCGGTGCGAACAGTGATCTCGATCTGCGCCTTGGCCACCTTGATCCCGGCGTTCTGGAAGCTGTAGTCGCCGCCCTTGGTGTAGAGCACCGAGAAGGTCAGGTTGGGGGCGAAGTGATCGTCCACCGGGATACGCGCGCGGTACTGGGTGTCATTGAGTTTCTCCAGCTTGAGCCAGTCGCCGCCGCTTGAGAGCAGCGCGGTGGCCTCGACCTTGTCGCGCTCCAGAGTCAGCAGCGCGTCGCCCACCGCTTCGGGGAAGGTGATCAGCGCCAGCGCCTCGTCACCCGGCTGGTACTGATCACGATCGAACACCACCTCGACGGTGCCGGCCACTGCCTTCAGCCCGCTGCCGCTGACCGAGTGACCGGTGGCGCCGAGGATCAGGCCGTGTTCGTCCTTGAGGGTGATGTTGTAGGTGCCGGGGTGCTCGAAGCTCAGGCTGAAGCCCTGTTCGTCCTCGCCCAGGCTGGCGCTGTGCTTGCTCTGGTCTTCCAGGCGTACCCACTCGTAGCTGGCCGGCTTGAGCTCGGTCGGTTGCTCGCTGCGATAGCTGAACTGCACGGCCTCGCCGGCGGCGCTGAAGCGCTGCGGTGCCTCCAGGCGGTAACGTGCAGCGCCGCGCTCGATAAGGATTTCCTTGCTGGTCTTGACCCGGTAGGCGGCGCCGTCGCTGGCGAACACGGTCAGCAGGTAGCGGCTCGGCTTGTCGGCGGCCGGCAGCTCGAAGGCGGCGCGGCCCTGGTCGTCGGTGGCCAGTTCACTGCTGGCGAGCTCCACCGGGAACTGCCCGAGGTACTGCAGTTCGTTGTCGATCATCGACAGCTGCTGGGCGCGCAGGCTCAGCTGCAGACGCGCGCTCTTCACCGGCTTGCCGTCCGGGTAGAGCAGCACCAGGTTGCCGGTGACCTTGTCGCCGGTGCGGAAGTCCGGCTTGGCCAGGTCGAGGGCGATCTCGAAGTGCGGCTTGATGTAGTCGGCGACGCGGAAGGCGCTGCTGTACAGCTGGTCGCGGTAGAGGAAGCGCAGCTCGTAACCGCCGGCCACGGCATTGTCCGGCAGCTGGAAGCGGCCCTGGGTACCGGCCTGGGCATCCAGGTTCAGGTCGAGGGTCTGCAGGGTGGTGCCGTTGGCGTCGAGCACCGCCAGCTTGATCGGCGCCGCCTCGGCGGCCTTGGAGTCACGCGCGCTGGTGAACTCGCGACCGACGATCTTCACCTCGACCCAGTCGCCCGGGCGGTACAGCGGGCGGTCGGTGAAGGCGTAGAGCTTGGTGTCGTAGATCTCGCTGTCGTAATAGAAGTTTTCCGAGACGAACACGCCGCCCTCGGCATCCTCGCCGAGCAGGTAGGAGCGTTCCGGACTGGCGTGCTGCAGGCGCAGCAGGCCCTGGCCGTCGGTGCTGCCGCTGCGCATCACGCCCAGGCCGTCGGTCCACAGCACTTTGGCGCCAGCCACGGCGCTGCCCTCATGCTTATGCGCGGTCCACACCAGCAGCTCCTTGCCGGCGATCTTGCTCACCGCCACGGTGTTGGAGACGAACAGCACGGTGGTGGCGCGGAACTTGCCGACCAGCGCCTCGACCAGGTACAGACCCGGCTTGAGCTTGCCCAACGGGATATAGACGTTGCCCGGATTGACGGTGACGAAGGAGCTGGACGAGCCGGCCAGCTCGACGCCCTTGGGCGGCTGGATGGCCTTGGCGTCCCACAGCGGGTAGCGGAACTGAGTCACCAGCGGCACGCCCTTCATCGGCGCGTACTGCGGCTGAGCCTCGAAGGGCGTCGGCGCCTTGATCGCGTCGCCCATCTTCAGCTCCGGCGCCTCTTCGGTCACCTGCACCCGCGATTCGTAGGAGAAGGCCCGCTGCATCACCCGACGCGACTTGCGGTACCAGTTGTCCCACAGGTAGGCCAGGGTATTGGACAGGCCCTCGCCCTTGTATTGCCCCTCGGCCACCACCCGGTGCAGGTTCTTCTGCCGCTTGAGGAAATCCAGCGGCTGCTCGATGCGATACACGCGCACGTCCACGCCACCGTAGGGCTCCATCATGTAGCGCCGGTAGTCGCGGCCCGGCGCCTCCAGGCGCACCTTGGCCACTTCGTCGCTGGCGAAGCTGCTGTCGGCCAGGAGGAAGAACGACTGCCCGGCCACCGGCGAGTAGCCGCTGGGCTCGACGCTGTCGTCGGCCTGGGCGGCCAGCGGCAGCACGGCGGCCAGCAGGGCCGCGGCGGCGAGACGCAGCAGGTTCATGGGCGCGCTTATCGGCTGAGAAAATGCAGCCGGTAGACGCCAATGAAGTTGGGGTTGGATGCGTCGGGAATCCATCGGGTGTCCTTCCATGTCATCAGTTGCTGCAGGCTCACGGAGCGCATGCCGTTGTCGGTCGGGGTGGTGGTGCCGGTGTGGTAGACGATGTTGCGGCCCATCCAGATCATCAGGTGCTGGTCGTCGCCCTGATCGAAGAAGATCAGGTCGCCGGGGCGCGCCTGGTTGAGGTCACGCCCCACCAGGGCACTGTTGAACTGGATCAGCTTGATCGCGTTGACGTAGGGGCCGAGCTTGCCGCCGCCCTGCTGCCACTGCTGGGCCAGGCCGCGCTGGGCCTCGCTCAGCTCCAGCTCCGGCGGCAGATAGCGGTTGCTCAGGCCGTTGGCGTGCAGCCACTTGGCGTCGTGAACCTTGAGCGCCTCGTTGGCGGCGAAGCGCACCAGGCCGGCGCAGTCCTGCTGGTGCCAGCGCGGGCTGGGGCCCTGGCGCAGCTGCTCCTGGGCGATGCGCACGAACCAGGCGCGAAACACCTGGGACTGTTGCACGTCCAGCGCTGGCGCCTGCTCGATGGCGAACGCCGGCCCGCCCAGGGCGAGCAGCAACACGCCTATCAGCAGTCGTTTCACAGGGCGCGCCACTGCAGCGGCAGCCACTGCCAGGCTTCGTTAGCCTCGGCATCGGCCGGCAGGCTCAGGGCGTATTTGCCGTGGCCGGACAGCGAACGCAGTTTGGGCAACAGGTTGGCCTGGGCAGCGTTGCGGAACACCGGTTCGATGTCTTCCGGCAGGCTGTCCAGGGTCTCGCGTTCGAGAAGCGCAGCCAGGCTGTCCGGCGCCAGGTAGGCCGGCACCAGGGCATTGCCCGGCAGCACTTCGGCCAGCGGCGGGAAGCGCTTGTCGAGGGTTTGCAGGGCCTTGTCGAGCAGGCGGTCGTCCAGCGAGAACAGCAAGGTCGAGCCGTGGCGCGCCAGGCTGACGCGGAAGAAGCCGCGCGAAGCCAGGGCATCCGGCTGCGCGGCGAGGTCCGCCGGGTACTGGCCGAAGTTGGAGCCGACCTGGCGCTGCCACTTGTGCAGCTCGCCCTGGGCACTGTCCTGCACTGGGAAGCTGCCGCCTTCGGCGTAGGGCTCCCAGGCGCCGATCAGGCTGTCGAACAGCTTGCCCAGTTCGGCGTCGGTCTGTGCACCGGGCTTGTCCTTGAGGGTGCCGACCAGCAGCGGCGAGTGCAGGCGCGAATCCGGATACCAGCACAGGCCGGCGCTGCTAGTGAGCTGGCCGGCCAGCTCGGCGGCGGCCTTGGGTTCAGCGCCGACCTTGGTCAGCAGCCGCTCGGGCAGGCCGGGCGCCACCGGCAGCGCCACGCAGGCGCTGGCGCCCATGGGCATGGCGCGCCACACCGGGGCAAAGTCGAAGGCGCCCTGCCCTTCCACCTCGTCCAGGGCCAGGAAGCTGCCCCAGCCCTTGTCGTTCAGCTCGAAGCGCAGGCCGGCGAAGGCCGGTAGGAAGCGCCGGTAGCCCAAGGCGAGGAAGTCCGCGCCCAGGGTCACGCGCTGCTGCAGGGCGCCGCGTTCGGCCAGGCCGAAACGCTCGGGGAAGGGATGCTGGCCGGCCAGCAGGGCCTCGGCGGCCTCGGCCGAGACCTTGGCCAGGCCCGGCTCTGGCGGTGTGGGCGGGATCACCTCACCGTTTTCATCCAGAGCCACGGCAGCGTCTTCATCGACCTCAGGCTCCGGCGCAGGACCGAACAGCATGTCGGCGCTGGACATCAGCAGCAGCTGGTCGCCATGGGAGGCGAACAGGATCGAGCGATCGCCGTTGTAGCGCAGGCGATAGAAAGGCACCGGCGCGCCATCGACGAGGAACTCGCCGGCCTGGCTCAGCTGGGTGTCGTCCAGTGCCACCTTGGCCAGCGGCTCCAGCAGCTTGGCCAGGCCGCCACGCTGGATCAGCACCACGAAATGCCGCAGGCGGCCACCGGCGTCACGCCACAGGGCCACCTCGGCGGGCTGGTCGAGCAGCTCGTCGAGCAGGTTGTCACGCAGTTCGAGGTCGTGCTCGTAGATGATCCGGCGCAGGCTGCCGGTCAGGCCGAGGCGGTCGGCGTTGGCCTCGTAGTAGAACACCAGGTCCTCGGTAAGGGTGTCGCGCAGCAGCGGCACCTTGAGCACGTCCTTGGGCAGGCGGCTCAGCGAGGCGCTCTCGATCAGCACGTCCGGGCGCGCCAGGTCGAGGCCCAGGTGGTTGGCCTCGACCAACTGGCGCTCGCCCTGCGGCTCGTACTTGAGCCAGGCGAACAGGCCGGCGGCGGTCACCGGCAGGGCCACGGCCAGGCCAATCAGCAGCGGGCGCCAGCGGCGCGGGCCCGGCGTGGTGACGGGCTCGACGGGAGTGGTGGTGTCGCTCATAGGTAAAGACTCCGCGGGAGCGTTCAGTAGTTGAAGGACTTCACCGGCAGCAACTCGCCGATGGTGCGCAGCGGCACGACGAAGGTCTCGCGCCGCTCGTTGACGGTGTTCTCGTTGAACACCAGGCTGATCTGCGAGGTGATCATCTCGTTCTGGTTGCTGCCGGCCTGGAAGTTGTAGCCCTGGCTGCCCAGGTTGCCCCAGTAGTTGACGTACACCAGGTAGGTGCCGTGCAGCGGCGCGGTCATGGTGAACATCTCCGGACCGGGACCGTCGACGCTGTCCACGTCGAGGCCGCCGCCGTTGCTCATCACCGGGTCGGCCCAGAAGGCGTGCTGGCCGTCGGGGGTGATCACGTGCAGGTCGAGCTCGGCCTTGGGGTCGTCCCAGCCGAGGACGATGCGCACCCGCGCCGGCGTCTTCAGGTGGTTGGCTTCATAGAACTGCACGCGGCGCAGCGGCTTCCCATCGGCACGCAGCTCGACGCTGTTAGAGCCGGCGCCGAAGTTGTAGGGACGGACGAAGCGCCCCTCGGCGTCGGTGTATAGAGGAAGGGGATTGCCATTGACCGCTAGGGTACGCGGCTGGCGCAGGCCCTGGGTGCCTTCGAGCTTGCCGGCGATCAGGCTGCGGCCACGCTGGCCGCCGCGGTCGATGGGCGGCGTCGGGTAGGCCACGCGGGCATCGGCCGAGCGTTCCAGCAGGCCGTCATGACGCCAGCCGGCGGTGGGGCCTTCGAGGCTGGCGGAGGGGTCTGCCCAGGCAACCGATGCCACTAGCATCAGGCTCACCGACAACAGCAGGGGGCGCATGATTAATCCTTTAAAAGCGCGAGGTATATAGGCTACCGGGCGGCAGCATGCCAGGCAATCGAGCCGCGGTGCCACCCTGCGGAGATCGGCAGCGCTTCACATCTTCCGTCTAGATCCAGCCGCCCCACTGCAGCACGAAGAGGCCGATATTGGTGGTGACCACCGCGACCAGAGTGGTGAGCACGATGATCGCCGCCGCTAGTTCGTGGTTACCGCCGGCCGCCTTGGCCATGACGAAGCTGGCCGCGGCCGTGGGACTGGCGAAGTAGAGGAACAGGATGGCCAGCTCGGCATTGCGGAAGCCGAGGGCGAAGGCGCCAAGCGTGGCGAGGATCGGCAGCCAGACCATCTTCATCAGGCTGGCGCCGATGGCCAGGCCGCTGCTGGCGCGCAAGGAGGCCAGCGACAGGGTGCCACCGATGCAGATCAGCGCCAGCGGCAGGGTCAGCTGCGCCAGGTATTCGCCGGAAGTGGTCAACCAGGTCGGCAGGCGCACCTGCCAGTAGGCGAAGGGAATCGCCGCCAGCACGCCGAGGATCAGCGGATTGCGCAGGATGCCCTTGAGGATGCTCCAGGGACTGGCCTTGCTGTTGGGGTTGTACACCTCCAGCACGATGACCGAGAGGGTGTTGTAGCTGAGGATCACCACCCCGCCGAGGATGCCACCTAGCGACAGGCCGTAGTCGCCGTACAGGCTGGTGGCCAGGGCCAGGCCGATGATGCCGTTGTTGCCACGGAACGAGCCCTGCACGAACACGCCGCGTTCGGCCCGCGGCACCCGCAGCAGGGCCCAGCCCCAGACCAGCAGGAAACCGAGCACGGTTGCTAGCAGGAAGTAGCCGAGCACTGCAGGCTGCAGCGCGGTATTCAGGTCGGCGTGCAGGATGGCGAGGAACAGCATGACCGGCATGCTAACGTTGAACACCAGGGCCGAGGCGGTGTTGATGAAGTGGCCGTCGATCAGGGCCAGGCGCTTGAGCACCACCCCGAGGAACAGCATGGAGAACACCGGCGCGGTGATGGCGAGCGTCTGCTGGACAACGGCGAGCATGGCAGCCCCGACTACTTGATTAGGCGGCTAATGATAACCGCTGCAGTCGGGAAGGGGCTTTCACCAGGCTTTCAATGGCACTCGTGCCCCGCGCAGCCATGCGCGGAACACGAACAGGAGTGGCTCAGCGGCGTACCGGGCGCTTCTGCAGTTTGCGTTGCAGGGTCCGGCGGTGCATGCCGAGGGCACGGGCGGTGGCGGAGATATTGCCGTCGTGCTCGGCCAGCACGCGCTGGATGTGCTCCCACTGCAGGCGGTCCACCGACATCGGGTTTTCCGGCACCAGGGTGTTGAGATCGGCATGCTCGGAGAGCAGCGCGGTGAGCACGTCGTCGGCGTCGGCCGGCTTGCACAGGTAGTTGGTTGCGCCACGCTTGATCGCCTCCACGGCGGTGGCGATGCTCGAATAGCCGGTGAGGATCACCACGCGCATCTCCGGGTCCAGCTCCAGCAGCTTGGGCAGCAGCACCAGGCCGGAATCGCCTTCCATCTTCAGGTCGACCACGGCGTAGTCCGGCAGATCTTCCTTGGCCAGGGCCAGCCCCTCCTCCGCCGAGTTGGCCACGCTCACGCGCAGGCCGCGGCGGTCCATGGCGCGGGCCATGACGCGGGTGAAGGTGGCGTCGTCGTCCACCAGCAGCAGGTGCGGCTGGTCTTCCTGATCGTGCAGTTGTTCGTCAGACATGCTCATCTCCAAGCCTCGGCAGCAGCAGTTCCGTCAGCGTGCCGCCCTCTTCGTGATTGTAGAGTTTCACCGAACCACCGGCCCGCGTCACGCTGGCCTGGCTGAGGAACAGGCCGAGGCCGAAGCCCTTGCCCTTGGTGGTGAAGAAGGGTTTGCCGATCTGCTCGGCGATGGCCAGCGGCACACCGGCGCCGTGATCGCGAATGCTCAGCTTGATCCAGCTCGCGTCCCAGTCCAGGCGGATGTCGAGCTTGTCCGGGCAGGCATCGGCGGCGTTGTTCAGCAGGTTGAGCAGGGCCTGGGTCAGGTCGGCCGGCGGCAACAGGCGCGGCACCGCACCGCCGCCCAAGCACTGGAAGCGATAGGTGGCCTCGGGGCGCATCAGGTGCCAGCGGTTGAGAGTCGCCTCCAGCCACTGCACGACGGTCTGCTCGAACACCGCCTGGCGGCGGTCGGCCTCGGCGGCGCGCACCAGGTGCTGCAGGGTCTCCTTGCACAGCTTGACCTGCTCCTGCAGCAGGGCCAGGTCGTCCTGCAGGGTCGGCTTGTCGCGGTACTCCTGGCGCAGCTCCTTGAGCAGCACGCTCATGGTCGCCAGCGGCGTGCCCAGCTCGTGGGCGGCGCCGGCGGCCTGGGTGGCCACGGCCAGCAGCTGCTGGTCGCGCATGCCCTCCTCGCGGCGCAGCGCCTGCAGCTCGTCCTGGCGGCGCAGGGCGCCGGCCATCTTGACCACGAAGAAGGTGATGAAGGCGGCGGACAGCAGGAAGTTCAGCCACATGCCGAACAGGTGCAGGCTGATCAGCATCGCCTCGTGCTGCACATTGTTCAGGTGCATCGGGTGATACCAGATCAGCAGCGCGGTGTAGCCGGTCAATGCCAGCCCGGCGAGGAACATCGAGTAGAGCCAGGGCAGGGTCGCCGCGGCGATGGTCAACGGCACCAGGTAATAGGACACGAAGGGGTTGGTCGAGCCGCCGGAGAAGTACAGCAGCAGGCTGTGGATCACCAGGTCGCAGGCCAGCTGCACCGTGTACTCCAGCTCGGTCACCGGCCACGGCCCGCGCAGGCGCAAGGCGGTGAGCAGACACAAACCGAGGGACACGCCGAGGGTGATGCACAGCGGCAGCCAGGGTAGCGGCAGCAGGTCGGACAGGTAGGCGATGCCCACCGAGCCGGCCTGGGCGGCCAGTACCAGCAGGCGAATCAGGGTCAGGCGCCAGAGATTCTGGCGGCTGGCGGACAGCAATTGGACGGGTGCGTACATAGAGGCTCCGGGCATGCCGGCGAGTATAACCAGAGGGCTTGGGTGGCCGCTGACCTGCGTCAACCGGACGCAGCGAGGCCCGCCTGCGAGCGAAGCCGCGAACGAGCCGGCAACTGGAAAAAGAAAACCTGCGAACAAGCTTTAACCCGAATAGTCTGACCACTTCGTCAAACACCAGGACAACCACCCGCAAGGAGTCCCCATGCACGCATTCAACCGTCTCGCCGCCACCGTCGCCCTCGGCCTGGCCACCCTCGCCAGCCTGCCGGCCATGGCCGACGAGCCGCGCTACAACCAGGTATCGCTGCGCGCCGAAGTCAGCCAGGAAGTGGCCCACGACCGCATGTACGTCACCCTCTATACCGAGGCGCAGAGCGACGACCCGGCCGAGCTGGCCGTCGGCGTGACCAAGACCCTCAACGCCGCCATCGACAAGGCGCGCAAGGTGCAGGGCGTGAAAGTCAGCCTGGGCAGCCGGCAGAGCTACCCGGTGTACGAAGACGAAGGCAGCAAGATTGGCGCCTGGCGCGAGCGCGCCGAGCTGCGCCTGGAGAGCGCCGAGTTCGCCCGCCTGGCGCAGCTGTCCGCCGACCTGCTGGGCGAGCTGAAGATGGCCGAGATGAGCTTCGCCGTGGCCGAGGACAGCCGCAAGGCCAGCGAGGACCAGCTGATCAAGCAGGCGGTGAACGCCTTCAAGGCTCGTGCCCAGCTGGCCACCGAGGCCGTCGGCGGCAAGGGCTACAAGCTGGTCAGCCTGAGCCTCAACGGCAGCGGCTTCCAGCCGGTGATGCCGATGCACGCCATGGCCATGGATCGCGGCAGCTTCAGCAAGAGCGAGGCGGCGCCGCAGATCGAGGCCGGCACCAGCCGGGTGAGCATGAGCGCCGATGGCGTGATCGAGGTGCAGCTGCCCTGATCGGGAGCGATGGGCCACTGCTCGCGCAGTGGCCCATCGCCACATTTCCCGGCGAAATTTGCACAATTGCGACAAAGCATTACAGCTTCGTCACAGCTTCTACACTCATTGGCGTTTCACGCTTGCTCGCGGCATATGCCGTGCATAGCTTCACGCAAGGTGCCCACAAGGCATCCCCTCAAGGAACAAAACCAAAACAAACATGAGGTCAACATGCGTAAGAACGCCGTCATCCAGGCTCTTCTCGCCGCTGGGCTGATCGCCAGCGCCCCCTTCGCCAGCGCCGCCAGCAATCTGGTGTTCTGCTCCGAAGGCAGTCCCGCCGGTTTCGACCCGGGCCAGTACACCACCGGCACCGACTTCGATGCCGCCGCGGAAACCATGTTCAACCGCCTGACCCAGTTCGAACGTGGCGGTACCGCCGTGGTGCCGGGCCTGGCCGAGAAGTGGGACGTATCGGCCGACGGCCTGACCTACACCTTCCAACTGCGCAAGGGCGTGAAGTTCCACACCACCGAGTACTTCAAGCCGAGCCGCGAATTCAACGCCGATGACGTGCTGTTCACCTTCAATCGCATGCTCGACAAGGAGCATCCGTTCCGTAAGGCCTACCCCACCGAATTCCCCTACTTCACCGACATGGGCATGGACGCCAACATCGCCAAGCTGGAGAAGCTCGACGACCACAGCGTCAAGTTCACCCTCAACAGCGTCGACGCGGCCTTTATCCAGAACCTGGCGATGAGCTTCGCCTCGATCCAGTCCGCCGAATACGCCGACCAGCTGCTCAAGGCCGGCAAGGCCGCCGACATCAACCAGAAGCCGATCGGCACCGGCCCGTTCGTGTTCAAGCGCTACCAGAAGGACGCGCAGATCCGCTTCACCGGCAACAAGGACTACTGGCTGCCGGAAGACGTGAAGATCGACAACCTGATCTTCGCCATCAACACCGACGCCTCGGTGCGCATGCAGAAGCTGAAGAAGGGCGAATGCCAGATCACCCTGTTCCCGCGCCCGGCCGACCTCGAGTCGCTCAAGCAGGACCCGAACCTGAGCATGCCCTCGCAGCCGGGCTTCAACCTCGGCTACATCGCCTACAACGTCACCCACAAGCCGTTCGACAAGCTCGAAGTGCGCCAGGCGCTGGACATGGCGGTGAACAAGCAGGCGATCATCGACGCCGTGTACCAGGGCGCCGGCCAACTGGCGGTCAACGCCATGCCGCCGACCCAGTGGTCCTACGACGAGAGCGTCAAGGACCCGGCCTATGACCCCGAGAAGGCCAAGACCCTGCTCAAGGCCGCCGGCATCGCCGAAGGCACCGAGATCACCCTGTGGGCCATGCCGGTGCAGCGCCCGTACAACCCCAACGCCAAGCTGATGGCCGAGATGCTCCAGGCCGACTGGGCGAAGATCGGCATCAAGGCCAAGATCGTCAGCTACGAATGGGGCGAGTACATGAAGCGCGCCAAGGGCGGCGAGCACGACGCCATGCTGATCGGCTGGAGCGGCGACAACGGTGACCCGGACAACTGGCTGGGCACCCTGTACGGCTGCGACGCGGTCGACGGCAACAACTTCTCCAAGTGGTGCTTCGAGGACTACGACAAGCTGGTCAAGGCCGCCAAGGCCACTTCCGACGTGGCCAAGCGCACCGAGCTGTACAAGCAGGCCCAGCACGTGCTCAAGACCCAGGTACCGATCACCCCGATCGCCCACTCCACCGTCTACCAACCGATGCGCAAGAACGTGCAGGACTTCAAGATCAGCCCGTTCGCGCTCAACTCCTTCTACGGCGTGGGCGTCGGCAAGTAAGCCGCGTAGGCCGGGCGGCCTGCCGCCCGGCTTCCACTACAGAAGGATCGAGCATGCGCAGTCTCACCCTGCTCCTGGCGCTGTGCGCCAGCCTGCCGGCATTCGCCCAGTCCCTGGTGGTGTGCTCCGAGGCCAGCCCGGAAGGCTTCGACATCGTCCAGTACACCGCCGCCACCACCGCCGACGCCTCGGCCGAGACGGTCTACGAGCGCCTGGTACAGTTCGCCCCCGGCAGCACCCGCATCATCCCCGCCCTGGCCGAGAGCTGGGAAATCAGCGCCGATGGCCTGACCTACACCTTCACCCTGCGCAAGGGTGTGCAGTTTCATGAGACGCCCTGGTTCAAGCCGAGCCGCGAGCTGAATGCCGAAGACGTGCTGTGGAGCTTCCAGCGCCAGCGCGACAAGGATCACGACTGGCACGAGCTGGCCCCGCGCGGCTTCCCCTATTTCGAGGCCATGGGCTTCGCCGAGCTGATCGACGAGATCGAGGCGCTCGACGAGCACCGCGTGCGCTTCACCCTGAAACACCCCGAGGCGCCCTTCCTGGCCGACCTGGCCATGGGCTTCACCTCCATCTATTCCGCCGAGTACGCCGAACAGCTGCTCGACGCCGAGACACCCGAGAAGCTCAACAGCCAGCCCATCGGTACCGGGCCCTTCGTCTTCGAGCGCTACGCCAAGGACGCCCAGGTGCGCTTCGCCGCCAACCCGCACTACTGGGGCGGCAAGCCGGAACTCGACCGGCTGCTGCTGGCCATCACCCCCGACCCGAACACGCGCATCCAGCAACTCAAGGCCGGTGCCTGCCAGGTGGCCGTGTTCCCGCGGCCGAGCGACGTGCCCAAGCTGCGCGAGAACAAGGACCTGCAGGTGCTGGAGCTGGACTCGCTGCTCACCGCCTACGTGGCCATCAACACCCGGCACAAGCCGCTGGACGACGTGCGCGTGCGCCAGGCCATCAACCTGGCATTCGACCGCCAGGCCTACCTGCGCGCCCAGTATGGCGAAGGCAACGCCACCCTGGCCGCGGCGCCCTACCCGGCCACCCTGCTCGGCTACGACGAACGCCTGCAGCCCTGGCCCAAGGACCTGGAGCGCGCTCGCCAGCTGCTGGCCGAGGCCGGTCATGAAAAGGGCCTCAAGCTGTCGATCTGGACCCGCCCCGGCGGCGGCCCGACCAACCCCAACCCGGGCATCGGTGCACAGATGCTGCAGGCCGACCTGGCCGCCATCGGCATCGCCGCCGATATCCGCGTGTTCGAGTGGGGCGAGCTGATCAAGCGCGCCAAGAACGGCGAGCACGATTTGGTGTTCATGGGCTGGGCCGGCGACAACGGCGACCCGGACAACTTCCTCACCCCCAACCTGTCCTGCGCCGCCGCCGAGAGTGGCGAGAATCAGGCAGGCTGGTGTCACAAGGAATTCGACCAGCTGATCCGCGAGGCCCGCCGGGTCGCCGAGCCGGAGCGCCGCGCGGCGCTGTACCGCGAGGCGCTGGCGATCTTCCACCAGCAGGCGCCGTGGATCGCCCTCGCCCATCCCAAGCAGTTCGCCGTGCTGCGCAAGGATGTCGAGGGCTTCGTGCTCAGCCCGTTGGGCTCCAACAACTTCACCCATGTAAAGCGCAAGCCATAACAGCCGCGCCCCACGAAGGCGCGGGCTCAACCTGATGCGGAGTACCACAACGCAATGCTGTCCTTTATCGCCAGACGCCTGGGGCTGCTGATCCCCACCTTTTTCGGCGTCACCTTGCTTACCTTCGCGCTGATCCGTCTGATCCCCGGCGACCCCGTGGAAGTGATGATGGGCGAGCGCCGCGTCGACCCCGAGATGCACGCCGAGGCCATGCACCGCCTGGGCCTGGACAAGCCGCTGCCGGCCCAGTACCTGGACTACATCACCAAGCTGGCCCAGGGCGACCTGGGCGAATCGCTGCGCACCCGCGAGGGCGTGTGGGACGAGTTCCTCACCCTGTTCCCGGCGACCCTGGAACTGTCCCTGGCGGCCCTGCTGTTTGCCGGCACGCTCGGCGTCATAGCCGGAGTGATTGCCGCCCTCAAGCGCGGCTCGCTGTTCGACCACGGGGTGATGGGCGTGTCGCTGGCCGGTTACTCGATGCCGATCTTCTGGTGGGGCCTGCTGCTGATCATGTTCTTCTCGGTATACCTGGGCTGGACGCCGGTGTCCGGGCGCATCGACCTGCTCTACGACATCGAGCCGAAGACCGGCTTCATGCTGATCGATACGCTCCTGAGCGAGGAGGAAGGCGCGTTCAAGGACGCCCTGATGCACCTGATCCTGCCGGCCATCGTGCTGGGCACCATTCCCCTGGCGGTGATCGCCCGCATGACCCGCTCGGCGATGCTCGAAGTGCTGCGCGAGGACTACATCCGCACCGCCCGCGCCAAGGGCCTGAGCCCGGCGCGCGTGGTGTTCGTGCATGGCCTGCGCAACGCGCTGATCCCGGTGCTCACCGTGTTCGGCCTGCAGGTCGGCACCCTGCTGGCCGGCGCCGTGCTGACCGAGACCATCTTCTCCTGGCCGGGCATCGGCAAGTGGCTGATCGAGGCCATCGGCGCCCGCGACTACCCGGTGGTGCAGAACGGCATCCTGCTGATCGCCTGCCTGGTGATACTGGTCAACTTCGTCGTGGACATCCTCTACGGCCTGGTTAACCCACGCATTCGTCATCAGCGCTAAGGAGGCCCGCACATGACTCAAGCCAATGCATTGCCCGCCGCCGACCAGGCGCTGCTCTACCCCTCGCCGCTGAAGGAATTCTGGCAGGCCTTCGCCCACAACAAGGGCGCCGTCGGCGGCCTGCTGTTCATGCTGGTCATCGTGTTCTGCGCGCTGTTTGCACCCTGGGTGGCACCCTTCGATCCCAGCGAGCAGTTCCGCGACGCCCTGCTCACGCCGCCGTCCTGGCTGGAGGGTGGACAGGCGCGCTTCCTGCTCGGCACGGACGAGCTGGGCCGCGACCTGCTCTCGCGCCTGATCCACGGCGCGCGCCTGTCGCTGATGATCGGCCTGGCCTCGGTACTGATGTCGCTGATCCCCGGCATCCTCATGGGCCTGGTCGCCGGCTTCTTCCCGCGCCTGCTCGGCCCCTCGATCATGCGCCTGATGGACATCATGCTGGCCCTGCCCTCGCTGCTGCTGGCCGTGGCCATCGTCGCCATCCTCGGCCCAGGCCTGATCAACACGGTGATCGCCATCGCCATCGTCTCGCTGCCCAGCTACGTGCGCCTGACCCGCGCAGCGGTGATGGGCGAGCTGGGCCGCGACTATGTCACCGCCGCGCGCCTGGCCGGCGCCGGCCTGCCACGGCTGATGTTCGTCACCGTGCTGCCCAACTGCATGGCGCCGCTGATCGTGCAGGCCACCCTGAGCTTCTCCTCGGCCATCCTCGACGCGGCGGCCCTGGGCTTCCTCGGCCTCGGCGTGCAACCGCCGACGCCCGAGTGGGGCACCATGCTGGCCTCGGCGCGCGACTACATCGAACGCGCCTGGTGGGTGGTGTCGCTGCCGGGGCTGACCATCCTGCTCAGCGTGCTGGCGATCAACCTGATGGGCGACGGGCTGCGCGATGCGCTCGACCCGAAACTAAAGAATGCGCAGTAAGGAGCCCGCCATGAGCCTTCTCGATATCAAGAACCTCAGCGTGCGCTTCGGCGCGGCCGATGCCATTCCGGTGGTCGACGGCCTCGACCTGTCCGTGGACAAGGGCGAAGTACTGGCCATAGTCGGCGAGTCCGGCTCCGGCAAATCGGTGACCATGATGGCCCTGATGGGCCTGATCGACGCCCCCGGCATCGTGCGCGCCGACAGCCTGCGCTTCGCCGGCCACGACATGCTCACCCTCAAGGGCCGGCAACGCCGCAAGGTGGTGGGCAAGGACCTGGCCATGGTGTTCCAGGATCCGATGACCGCGCTCAACCCCAGCTACACGGTCGGTTTCCAGATCGAGGAAGTGCTGCGCCAGCACCTCGGCCTCAAGGGCTGCGCCGCCCGCCTGCGCGCCCTGCAGCTGCTGGAGCGGGTCGAGATTCCCGGCGCCGCTAGCCGCCTCGATGCCTACCCGCACCAGCTCTCCGGCGGCATGAGCCAGCGCGTGGCGATCGCCATGGCCATCGCCGCCGAACCCAAGCTGCTGATCGCCGACGAGCCGACCACGGCGCTGGACGTGACCATCCAGGCGCAGATCATGGACCTGCTGCTGGACCTGCAGCGCAGCGAGGGCATGGGCCTGGTGCTGATCACCCACGACCTGGCCGTGGTCGCCGAGACCGCCCAGCGCGTGTGCGTGATGTACGCCGGGCAAGCGGTGGAGATCGGCAGCGTGCCGACCCTGTTCGACGCCCCGACCCACCCCTACACCGAGGCGCTGCTCAAGGCCATTCCCGAGCACAGCCTGGGCGCCGAGCGCCTGGCCACCCTGCCCGGCATCGTGCCCGGCCGTTACGACCGCCCCGTCGGCTGCCTGCTATCGCCGCGCTGCCCCTACGCCCAGCCGCACTGCCGCGAGCAGCGGCCGGCGCTGGAGCCGCACGTGCGCGGCGCGGTGCGCTGCTTCTACCCCCTCAACCTGACCGCGGAGGTGGCCTGATGAGCATCGTCCTCGAGGCCCGCGAGCTGACCCGTCACTACGAGATCTCCCGCGGCCTGTTCAAAGCCAATGCCCTGGTGCGCGCGCTCAACGGCGTGTCCTTCTCGCTGGAGGCCGGCAAGACCCTGGCGGTGGTTGGCGAGTCCGGCTGCGGCAAGTCGACCCTGGCCCGCGCCCTGACCCTGATCGAGGAGCCCAGCGCCGGCAGCCTGCAGATCGCCGGACAGGAAGTGGCCGGCGCAGGCAAAGCCGAGCGCAAACAGCTGCGCCGCGACGTGCAGATGGTGTTCCAGAACCCCTATGCCTCGCTCAACCCGCGGCAGAAGATCGGCGACCAGCTGGCCGAGCCGCTGCTGATCAATACCGGCCTGTCGCGCGCCGAACGCCGCGAGAAGGTGCAGACCATGATGCAGCAGGTGGGCCTGCGCCCCGAGCACTACCAGCGCTACCCGCACATGTTCTCCGGCGGCCAGCGCCAGCGCATCGCCCTGGCCCGAGCGATGATGCTGCAGCCCAAGGTGCTGGTGGCGGACGAGCCGACCTCGGCGCTGGACGTGTCGATCCAGGCCCAGGTGCTCAACCTGTTTATGGACTTGCAGGAGCAGTACCAGACCGGCTACGTGTTCATCTCGCACAACCTGGCGGTAGTGCAGCATGTGGCCGACGACGTGCTGGTGATGTACCTCGGCCGCCCGGCCGAGATGGGCCCGGCCGCGCTGATCTACGAGCGGCCGCTGCATCCCTACACCCGCGCCCTGCTCTCGGCCACCCCGGCCATCCATCCGGACCCGGCCAAGCCGAAGATCAAGATCGCCGGCGAGCTGCCCAACCCGCTCGACCCGCCGCCCGGCTGCGCCTTCCACCGACGCTGCCCGCACGCCACCGAGCGCTGCCGCGCGGAGGTACCGGAACTGCGCCTGATCGATGCGCGCCAGGTGGCCTGCCACCATGCCGAGGAGATCGCCGGCTAGCGCCGTCAGGGCTGCAGCAGCACCGGCACCGCCCGGCCCTGCTCGATGCGGGTCAGGTAGACCGCGTCCGAGCCCTGGTGGTCCTTAGGCCCGAAGCGGATGCGAAAGCCGCCGAGATCCAGGTCCATGGACTCCAGGGCCTCGACCAGCTGCGCCCGGGTCGGCTGCGGCCCGGTGCGGCGCAGCGCCTCCACCAGCACGGCGGCGCCGATATAGCCCTCCAGCGAGGCATAACCGAGCGGGCCACGCATGTCCGCCCGGTAGTCGCGTACCAGCGGCAGCCGCGTATCGTCCGGCGACGGCACCACCTGCGAGATATATACGCCCTCGGCACCCGCAGCGGCCTCGGCGATAAAGCTGTCGGTGCCGACGAAGGACACGCTGAAGAAGCGCACCTGCATGCCCAGGGCGCGGGCCTCGCGGATGGCCGCGGCCAGCTGCTTATAGGTGCCGACGAAGAAGATCGCCTGCGGCCGGCTCGGCAGCAGCTGACGCACGGCCTCGCCGACCTCCAGGGAGTTGCGCAGGATGCGTGCCTCGCCCTCGATGTGCAGGCCGCGCTTGAGCAGCGCCCCGGCCAGACCGCCCTTGACCGTTTCGCCGAAGGAGTCGTCCTGCATCAGCAGGGCGACACGGCTCAGCCTCAGCTCCTCGGTCATGTGCGCCGCCAACAATTCGGTTTCGGCAAAGTAGGAGGCGCGCACATTGAATACCCAGCGATGCAGCGGCTCGCGCAACACCTCGGCGCCGGAAAACGGAAACAGATAGGGCACGCCGGCCGCCAGCGTGGCCGGCATCGCGGCACGCGAGGTGGGCGTGCCGACATAGCCGAACAGGGCGAAGACGCTGCGGGAGGCGATCAGCTCCTCGGTCAGACGGGCGGTACGCGCCGGCTCGTAGCCGTCATCGCGCACCACCAGGCTCAGGCGCCGGCCATGCACACCGCCGGCAGCGTTGATCCGCTGGAAATAGGCCTGGGCGCCGGCCAGCATGCCCTTGCCGAGGCCGGCCGCCGGCCCGCTCTGGGCATTGACCATGCCCAGGTGCAGCTCCTCGGCGTCGACTCCCGTCTCGCCCCCCAGCGCAACGCCATAGAACAAGGCAGATACAGCAAAACAGCACAGCAGCCGTCGCAACATCTTCACGCTCCAGTCCCGTCGTTTCTATCGGCGATTCCAGCGCTCACAGGCAGCAAGTTCGACGGGCATTTACAGGCGCCAGCTTAGCCTCATTGGCCTTACGTGGCACCCGCCGCAGGTGGGTGTAGCACCTGGAAATAGGCGGATGGCGACCCATTGAGCGACCTGCACTATGCGTGATAGCACCGAGCTAGAGCCGTCGCACGAACAATCGATAAGGCTGATGCGCAGCATTAACCGCTTCAAGTTCTCTCGGCGAACACCTTCCCCGAACATAGGCTCCGTAGACAACTTCAACCCCTACCCCGGAGCACCAAACAATGAAAAAGCAAATCCTCACCGCCCTGTTCGTATCCACCTTCGCCGCTAGCGGCATCACCTTCGCAGCCGACGGTTTCGACCGCACCGGCAGCTATATCGCCGAAGATGGCTTCGATCGCACCAGCAGCGCCGTAGCCGCCGATGGCGCCGAACGTGTGGGTGACAAGATTGCCGCCGATGGTTTCGACCGCACTGGTAGCAATGTCGCCGAGGACGGCTTCGATCGCACCGGTAGCAACATTGCCGCCGATGGCGCCGAGCGTGTAGGTGACAAGATTGCCGCCGATGGTTTCGACCGTACTGGCAGCAACGTCGCCGAAGACGGCTTCGACCGCACCGGTAGCAACATTGCAGCTGACGGTTCCGAGCGTGTAGGCGACAAGATTGCCGCCGATGGTTTCGATCGCACTGGCAGCAACGTCGCCGAAGACGGCTTCGACCGCACCGCTAGCAACATCGCCTGAGTAGTCTCTATGCAGTCAGGAGCCAGCAAGCAATGACGTGTGCACAGCTCGAAAGCCAGAAGGCGCCCACCGTGGCGCCTTCGCCTTTTCTACGGCAGGCATTCTGCCGGTGAGCCAGGCATTCACCGCCAGGCACGCCACGCAAATCGAGCTCGCTACGCCCCGTTACGCGAGGCTCGCCAGCATACAGACCCGCCTCCAGGCCGCAGCAATCCTCCTCGCTCAAGCAGCCCTGTTTCTTTCGCAAGGCCAGCCCGAGATGTCCCATGCTTATCGCGCACGCCGCTTCCTGCGCACAGGAACGGCTCAGGATTTCCACGGTGAATCGGGGCGAGTAAAACCTGTTCATCAGACCATCGATAGGACTGATAGACCCCTCTGCCGAACACTGGCGCGCACCATCTAGATCGGCCGAAAGCGCTGATATAGAGCGCCTCAAGCAACCATCAACAGCGATGATTTACAGCATCGACCGCTTCAAGTTCTCTCAGCGAACACCTTCCCCGAACATAGGCTCCGTAGACAACTTACACCCCCTACTCGGAGCACCAAACAATGAAAAAGCAAATCCTCACCGCCCTGTTCGTGTCCACCTTCGCCGCCAGCGGCATCACCTTCGCAGCCGACGGCTTCGACCGTACCGGCAGCCACATCGCCGCAGATGGTTTTGATCGCACCGCCAGCGCCGTAGCCGCCGATGGTTTCGATCGTACCGGCAGCAACGTTGCTGAAGACGGCTTTGATAACACCGGTAGCAACTACGCCGCTGACGGTTCCGAGCGTGTAGGTGACAAGATCGCCGCCGATGGTTTCGACCGCACCGGCAGCAACGTCGCCGAAGACGGCTTCAACCGCACTGGCAGTGCCGTGGCCGAAGACGGTTCCGAGCGTGTAGGTGACAAGATTGCCGCCGATGGTTTCGACCGTACTGGCAGCAACGTCGCCGAAGACGGCTTCGACCGCACCGGTAGCAACATCGCCTGAGCAGTCTCTATGGAGTCAGGAGCCAGCAAGCAATGACGTGTGCACAGCTCGAAAGCCAGAAGGCGCCCATTGTGGCGCCTTCGCCTTTTCTGGGCGGTCAGTTATTGAAGAAGCGATAGAACTCGCGCAATTCGGCCTGGGCGTCACTGACGCTGACCTGGGTGAAACGCAGTTTCTGTTGCGCCGGACACTGCGCCAGGCGCCATTGGTCCAGCGGGTGCAGCCAGCCGAGGATGGGATAGCCGCCCATCGTCTGGCGGTCGGCCTGCAGGATGATCGGCTGGCCATCCGGCGGCACCTGGATGGCGCCACGAGCCACGCCGAGCGACCACTGCCGTTGCGGCGCCGATACCGCCTCACCCTGCAGGCGCGCACCCATGCGATCGGATTGTGGGCTGAGCTGCCAGCTCTGTTCGAAGAACGTGGCCAGCGCGGCCTCGCTGAACTCCACCGCATCGCCACCGGTGATCACCCGCAGCAGGGGCGCGGCGCGATAGTCCGGCAGATAGGGCCAGGGCACGCTGGCGGCGCAGGCGAAATGGGCCGAACCACAAGGCAGTTCATCATCGGCAGCCAGCTTGCCGCCGCGGCCATCCAGGCCACCCAGGCCCTCGCGCAACTGAGTGCTGACACTGCCCAACAGCGGCGCGGCACGAAAGCCACCCGCCACCGCCAGATAGGCACGCTGGCCGCTGCGTGCATAACCCAGGCGAATCCGCTGGCCGGCACGCACGGCGAAGCGTGACCAGCCGGGTAGCGCCCGGCCATCGACGCTCAACGGTGCATCGGCGCCGGTCAGGGCCAGCCAGGTATCCACGCGGCTGTGCAGCTCCACATCGCCCAGGGCGATCTCCAGCAGTGGCGTGCCCGGCGGATTGCACAGCAGACGATTGGCCCAGGCGGCCGCATGCAGATCCTGCGGACCACCGGGCGACACCCCGAGGTGCTGCCAGCCACGGCGCCCACCGTCCAGCAGCAGGCTCTGCGGCCCCGGACGCACCACCAGCAGGCCGCTCACCGACGCAGCTCGGCGCGGTAGCGCGCCTGGTCGATGGGCAGAAAACGCACCCTATCACCGAGCGCCAGCGGGCATGGCGGCGTGCGGGCTGCGTCGAACAGTTGCGACGGGCTCAGCCCGAGCAGATGCCAGCCACCGGGGGAGGCCTGCGGGTAGATGGCGGTCTGCCGCTCGGCGATGGCCAGGCTGCCGGCCGGTACCAGGGTACGTGGCGTGGCGCGGCGCGGCAGGGCCAGGCGCTCGTGCAACTCACCCAGATAGGCGAACCCGGGGGCGAAGCCGATGGCGCCGACCCGGTATTCGGTAGCGCTGTGCAGCTCGATCACCTGCTCCACCGACAGCCGGCAGCTGCGCGCCACTTCGGCCAGGTCCTCGCCGGCGTACCACACGGGAATCTCGTGCAGGCGCCCCGCATCGCTCACCACAGGCGCAGCCAGCCAGGCATCCAGCAGCGGCGTGAGCCGCTCGGCCAGTTGCAGATGATCGGTGCGCAGCAGGTTGTAGTGCAGCAGCAGGCTGGTCCAGCCGGGCACCAGATCGGTGAGCAACAGCCCCAGCTCATGACGAATGCGCTCGGCCAGCGCGGCGATGCGCAGCGGCAGGTCGGGCGTCGGCTGCTCGGCCAGCACCAGCAGCAGGGCTTCGGCGCCGGCAGGCTCGAGGCGGATCACAGGGCGTCCAGTTGCGCTCGCAGGCGACGCAGCAAGGCCAGCGACTCGGCGTTGTCGCCATGTACGCAGAGGCTGTCCGCTTGCAGCTGCAACGGCTTGCCATCGATATCGGCGAAGGCCTCGCCGGCGGCGATGGCCAGGGCCTGCTGGAGGATGCGTTCGGGCTGCTGGTGCACCGCGCCGGCCAGGCGCCGCGGCGCCAGCTGGCCATCGGCGAGATAGGCGCGGTCGGCAAAGGCCTCGAACAGCAGCGGCACGCCGGCCGCCTTGGCCAGACGGCGCTCGCGGGTATTGTCGGCCAGGGCCAGGACCATCAGCGGCAGGCCTTGGCGGTACGAGGCGCAGGCCGCCAGTACCGCGCCGAACAGCGCATCGTCGCGCACCAGGTCGTTGTACAGGGCGCCATGCGGCTTGACGTAGGCGACCTGGGCGCCAGCCGCGCGGCAGAAGGCCTCCAGCGCACCGAGCTGGTACAGCACCAGGGCAGTGACCTCGTCCGGCGAGCAATTCAGATGGCGGCGGCCGAAGCCCTGCAGATCGGGATAGGAAGGGTGCGCACCGATGCTCACGCCGTGCTGCACGGCCAGGGCCACGCTGCGGCGCATGATCAGCGGATCGCCGGCGTGGAAGCCGCAGGCCAGGTTGGCCTGGTCCACCAGCGGCATGGCGTGCTCGTCGTCGCCCATGCGCCAAGCGCCGTAGCTTTCGCCCATGTCGCAGTTCAGCAGTATTCGGGACATCTGCGCTCCTCCTGGAAGTCGCGCGTTATCGCGTAAATCGCCAGGCCGTGCAACTGAGCCTAGCCCAACAACGAAAAGGCCCGCACGAGGCGGGCCTTGGCGTTACCACACTGGCTTACAGGTAGAAGGCCTTCAGCGGCGGGAAGCCGTTGAATTCCACCGCGCTGTAGCTGGTGGTGTAGGCGCCGGTGGACAGCCAGTACAGGCGGTCTTCGGCGGCCAGGTTCAGCGGCAGGCCGTACTTGTAGTTCTCGTACATGATGTCGGCGCTGTCGCAGGTCGGGCCGGCGATGATGACTTCTTCCATCTCGCCCTTGCGCTCTGTCCAGATCGGGAACTTGATGGACTCGTCCATGGTTTCGATCAGGCCGCTGAACTTGCCCACGTCGGTGTAGATCCAGCGCTCCACGGCGGTACGCGACTTGCGCGCGATCAGCACCACTTCGCTGACCAGGATGCCGGCGTTGGCGATCAGCGAACGGCCCGGTTCGAGGATGATTTCCGGCAACTCGTCACCGAAGTCTTCCTTGAGGAAGCGGGTGATTTCCTCGGCGTAGGTCTCCAGATCGTTGGTGCGCTGGATGTAGTTGGCCGGGAAGCCGCCGCCCATGTTGATCATCTTCAGGGTGATGCCGTCTTCTTCCTTCAGACGCTCGAAGATCACCTTGACCTTGGCGATGGCGGCGTCCCATACGTCGATGTCGCGCTGCTGCGAGCCGACGTGGAAGGAGATGCCGTACGGCACCAGGCCCAGCTGCTTGGCCAGGATCAGCAGATCCAGGGCCATGTCCGGGTTGCAGCCGAACTTGCGGCTCAGCGGCCAGTCGGCGCTGGTCGAACCCTCGGTGAGGATACGCACGTAGACCTTGGCGCCCGGCGCGGCCTTGGCGATGTTGCGCAGGTCCGCCTCGGAATCCGTGGCGAACAGGCGCACGCCCTTCTCGAAGAAGTAACGGATGTCGCGGGCTTTCTTGATGGTGTTGCCGTAGCTGATGCGCTCCGGGCCGACGCCGGCACTCATGACCTTGTCCAGCTCGTAGATCGAGGCGATGTCGAAGTTGGAGCCCTTGTCACGCAGCAGCTCGGTGATCTCGATGGCCGGGTTGGCCTTCACCGCGTAGTAGATCTTGGCGAAGGGGAAGCAGTTGACCAGCTGATCGTAGGAATTGGAGATGGTCTGCTTGTCGATCACCACGAAGGGGGTTTCCTGCTGATCGGCAAACGCCTTCATGCGCTTGAAAGTTTCGGGTGCGAAATAGTCTTCGACCTTGATCGACATGCTCGGGACTCCAAATGGCAAAACACGTTATTGAAAGAGGGAGTGGCTCTGTATTACGAGCCGCGAACGCCTGATCAGTTTCCCCACTTTGGTTCGCCTACTTCCCAAGGCATGTCGCCGAGTTGCTGCATACAGCACCGGCGGCTCTTGCAAAATCATCATGGCTAGGCGCTTCGCCGCAGACAGTAGACCGACTACGGCAAGGCGGAGCAACAACGCCAGGGTGGTTTTGCAAGAGCCGCCGACTCTCTCGTCGTCAGTACTTGAGCCGGATGGATCGTTTCCAGCATGAGCGTTCGGGCGCGAACTTTAGGACCATGAGCCCCACAGATCAACCGAAAATTGCCGCGCTTTTGCACCCGGTTGTCGCCTGCCTGATTGACTGTTTTCGATCCTTAACAAAACGTCCGAAATGCTGCACAAAACCAGCGCCGGCGCGGCCGCGACGAAACGGAAACAGCCCCAGGCCTTTACCGGTATAATCGCCGCCTTTTTTGACACTCCGACGACCGAGTCGACAGGTTTTCCGCCATGAGCATCCAGGCCGCAGAAGTCGCCAAACGCCGCACGTTCGCGATCATTTCCCACCCCGACGCCGGTAAGACCACCATCACCGAGAAGCTGCTGCTGATGGGCAAGGCGATCGAGGTCGCAGGGACCGTGAAGTCGCGTAAATCCGACCGTCACGCCACCTCCGACTGGATGGAGATGGAGAAGCAGCGCGGCATCTCCATCACCACCTCGGTGATGCAATTCCCTTACCGGGCGCACATGGTCAACCTGCTCGACACCCCCGGCCACGAAGACTTCTCGGAAGACACCTACCGCACCCTGACCGCGGTGGACAGCGCCCTGATGGTGCTCGACGGCGGTAAGGGCGTGGAGCCACGCACCATCGCCCTGATGGAAGTCTGCCGCCTGCGGGATACTCCAATTGTGAGCTTTATCAACAAGCTGGACCGCGATATCCGCGACCCCATCGAGCTGCTCGACGAGATCGAGGCGGTGCTGAAGATCAAGGCCGCACCCATCACCTGGCCGATCGGCTGCTACCGCGACTTCAAGGGCGTCTACCACCTGGCCCAGGACAAGATCATCGTCTACACGCCGGGCCACGGCCACGAGCGCACCGAGCAGAAGATCATCGACAAGCTGGACTCGGACGAGGCCCGCGCCCACCTGGGCGACCTCTACGAGCGCTTCCTCGACGAGCTGGAGCTGGTCCAAGGTGCCTGCCACGAGTTCGACCAGGCCGCCTTCCTCAAGGGCGAGATGACCCCGGTGTTCTTCGGCACCGCGCTGGGCAACTTCGGCGTCGACCAGGTCCTCGACTGCATCGTCGACTGGGCGCCCAAGCCGCTGTCGCGCGCCGCTCATGAGCGCGTGGTGGAGCCGGTGGAAGAGAAGTTCAGCGGCTTCGTGTTCAAGATCCAGGCGAACATGGACCCGAAACACCGCGACCGCATCGCCTTCATGCGCATCTGCTCAGGCAAATACGAGAAGGGCATGAAGATGCGCCACGTGCGGATCAAGAAGGATCTGAAGATCGCCGACGCCCTGACCTTCTTCTCCAGCGAGCGCGAGCAGTTGGAAGAGGCCTACGCCGGCGACATCATCGGCCTGCACAACCACGGCACCATCCAGATCGGCGACACCTTCACCGAGGGCGAGGCCCTGGGCTTCACCGGTATCCCGCACTTCGCCCCGGAGCTGTTCCGCCGCGTGCGCCTGAAGGACCCGCTGAAATCCAAGCAGCTGCGCCAGGGCCTGCAGGAGCTGGCCGAGGAAGGCGCCACCCAGGTGTTCTTCCCCGAGCGCAACAACGACATCATCCTCGGCGCCGTCGGTGTGCTGCAGTTCGATGTGGTCGCCAGCCGCCTGAAGGAGGAATACAAGGTCGAGTGCGCCTACGAGGCGATCACCGTCTGGTCGGCCCGCTGGATCGAGTGCAGCGACGAGAAAAAGCTCAAGGAGTTCAAGGACAAGGCCTTCGAGAATCTGGCCGTGGACGGCGGCGGGCACCTCACCTACCTGGCGCCGACCCGGGTCAACCTGAGCCTGATGGAAGAGCGCTGGCCGGACATCCAGTTCCGCGCCACTCGCGAGCACCACTGACAGACAAACGCCCCGGCCAAGACCGGGGCGTTTTGTTTCTACAGGGCGCCTTTGTGTAGGAGCGAGCTCTGCTCACGAAGCTTTTGCACAGAGCCATTCGCGAGCAGAGCTCGCTCCTACTGGGGTGAGGGGAAACGGCGAGTGGCCTGCATCATCCCTCACCCCGCCCCTCTCGCTGAGGGAGAGGGGAGAACGCCTACACGCTCGCCTGCAGTAACGCCCGCACCTTGGCCGCCGAAAGCTTTTGCAGGCCGCACAGGTAGCCGTGGTCGGCGCGGATATCGTGGCGCTCCCACAGCAACTCCTGCAGGTGCAGCGTCAGGTTGGCCGCCATCTCCGCATCGGCCAGCGCGCGGTGGGCCTGGCCAGTGCTGGGCAGGCCGACCCAGCGGTTGAGATTGCCCAGGCTGTGGCTCGGCGCCTCCGGCAGCAGACGGCGCGACAGCAGCAGCGAACAGGCGAAATCACGACCACGGCGGCGGCCGACCAGGCCCAGCTCGGCATCCCAGAACTTCGAGTCGAACGCCGCGTTGTGCGCCAGCATAGGGGCATCGCCGACGAACTCGGCGACTTCCGCCATCACCTCGGCCACCGGCGGCGCGCTGCGCACCATGGCGTTGCTGATGCCGGTGAGCTGTTCGATGAAGGGCGGCACCCAGGCGCCGGCATTCATCAGGCTCTGGTAACGGGCGACGATGCGCCCGTCCTCGATCATGGCCACGCCGATCTCGGTCGGTCGCGCGCCCTGGGCCGGCGACATGCCGGTGGTTTCGAAGTCGATCACGGCGATGCGTTCTGGCATCGGTCTTCCTCAGTTCTTCAGCGATTCAGCTTTTCAACAGCAGGGCGCCCTCGACCGGCACGAAGCGGTCGGCGGCGCAAATCAGAGAATGGGCGGTGAGCCCGGCCACGCCGTACACGGTGCTGGCAACGCCCCGGCGCTCACGCACCCTCTGCAGCAGCAGGTCGAAGTCACCGTCGCCGGAGGCCAGCACCACCTCGTCCACCCGCTCGGCGGCCTCCATCACATCCAGGGTGATGCCCACGTCCCAGTCGCCCTTGGCCGAGCCATCGCTGCGCTGGATATAGGGCTTGAGCAGCACCTCGAAACCGAGGTTGCGCAGGATCTGCTGGAACTGGCGCTGCTTGGCGTCGCCACGGTCGATGGCATAGGCGCGCGCCTCGACTATCTCACCCCCGGCCGCCACCTGGCGCCACAGCTCGGCGTAGTGGAAGTGGCAACCATGGGCCTGGCGCACGGTGTAATAGAGGTTCTGCACATCGGCGAACAGGGCGATTCTTTTCACGAGACAGGGCCGGACGAAAGGAGCGGCATTATGCGCTATTGGCCAGCATGTTCGTCGCCCCCGGCCATCGGCTAAAGTGACTTCATGAAGTACTGCCGCGATGCCTGCCGATGAACCCGTTGACCGTTCTGCGTGACTCCTTCCAGTTCTTCAGCCGCCACCTGGCCAGCATCGCGCCGCTGTGCCTGCCGCTGATCGCTGCCGAATGCCTGGTGCGCGCGCTGGTCTCCGGGCTTACCGACCCCAGCCACGCGCCGGCCTACGAACTGCTGGTCGGTCTGTTCTTCTACCCGCTGTACAGCGCCGCGCTGATCCTCTTCCTCGACGCCCGCAGCCAGGGCCAGCGCCCGGCGGTACGCAACCTGCTGGCCGCCGCCCTGCCGCTGTGGCCGGCGTTCGCCGTGCTGGCCGGGCTGAGTACCCTGCTGATCATGCTCAGCGGCGCGCTGCTGTTGCCCCTGGCGCTGTGGGTGATGGTCAAGCTGGCGTTCGCTGAGTACCTGCTGGTGCTGCGCGGGTTGTCGCCGCTGCAGGCGATGCGCGAGAGCTTCCTGCTCAGCATCGGCCACTTCTGGTCGCTGCTGGCCTGCGTGCTGCTGGTGATAGTGCCACTGTGGCTGCTGGACGACTGGACCCTGCAGCTGCTCGGCGAGCAGCCCGACGCGGTCGGCAGCCTGCTGCTGGACGTGGTCAACGGCTTCCTCCAGCTGTTCTCCAGCGTGGTGCTGTTCCGCTGCTACATGCTGTGCAGCCAGCGACCGACCGAAGACAGCCACAGTAGCTGACTCGTCCGACAGAAAACCGAGAGATCAGCTGCTAGGCTTGGGCGTCCGACTTACCAGGGAAGAATCCTCATGTCCGAACAGAACCCCAGCATCCTCTCCCACGTGTCCATCGGCACCAACCGGTTCGACAGGGCCGTGGCCTTCTACGACAAGGTGATGCCCACTCTCGGCTGCAAGCGCGTTCTCGAACACCCCGGCGCCGTGGCCTGGGGCCGCGAGTACCCGGAGTTCTGGGTGCAGACACCGATCGATGGCAAGCCGGCCAATGTCGGCAACGGCACCCACTTCGGCTTCGTCGCCCCGGATAAGCAGGCGGTGCACGCCTTCTACGAGGCGGCACTGGAAGCCGGCGCCAGCCCGGACGGCCCGCCCGGCCCGCGCCCGCACTATGGCGAGCCCTACTACGGCTGCTTCGTTCGCGATCTGGACGGGCACAAGATCGAGGCGGCCTACTGGGACACGGAGCTGGTCTACGAGCTGTACGTCGAGCCGCATAGCCACTAGCGCCAGTTCAGCGGTACCGCCGGGCTGCTTAGGAAAAGCCGTCTCAGCGGTACCGCTGAGCGGCACGCTCCATCCAGCCGTCCTGCAGCAGCTGCTGCAGGGTGCGGGCCAGCAGCCCGCGCTCCGCCGCGCCACGACCGCCGCGCGCCAGGCCGACGTACAGGCGGGTCTGGGCCGGCGGCAGATAGGCGAGCTTGACCAACTGCCGGGACAGCATCGGGTCACGTAGCTGGAAGTCCACCTGGCAGTCAGTGCCGATCATCAGCTCGACCCGCCCGCGCAGCTGCATCTGCAGCAGCTGCTCCTCGTTCTTCACGCCGATCTTGGTCAGCGCCGCATCCGAGTCGAACGGTTCGAAATAGGCCGACTGCAGCACATAGCCGATGCGCATGCCGCCCAGCTGGGCGTAGTCGCCGATGGCCGCGCGCTCCGGGGCGCCGTACAGGCGCGGCGCGCAGGCGTGGTAGGTGGGTTCCAGATAGTCGATGTACTGCTCGCGCTCGGGCGTGCGCGCCAGGCCGGTCATCAGGTCGGCCTGGCCGCGGCGCATGTCCTCCAGCGCCCGCGCCCAGGGCTGCAGGCGCACCTCGAAGCGCAGACCGGTGCGCCGCTGCAGCTCGTCCAGCAGGTCGATATCCAGGCCTTCCAGCCGGCCGCCGGCACCCTGCATGCGGAACGGCGGCCAGTAGTCGGTGACCACGCGCAAAGGCTCGCCCGCCTGCTGCGCCGAGACGCAGCCGCTGAACAGCAACAGGACGAGCGCGCGCCGCATCATCTAGCGCACCGACTGGAGCGAGATAGCGCACTCGGACTGCAAGGCGAATGGCTGGTACATATGTTCTCCCATTTCCGTCTGGCATGGTAACTCGACATGGCGCCGCTGCGCTCAGCATAGCTCGCGAGCCAGCCAGGCCGCGGCCTCGCGAGCCATGCAGACAGTTGTCTCGAGGCGCTGGACAAAGCCTGCGGCTGCCGCCATGCTCGGGGCCAGAACGAACAACAAGACGGCCCCCGAGCCGCGCGGTAGACGATGCGCAGAACCCTCTTCCCTGCCCTGCTGGCATGGCTCTGTTGTGCTGGCGCCCTGGCGCAGAACGCGCCCGATCCGACGGTCACCGTCGGCTTTTACGAATTCCCCCCCTATTCCTGGACCGATGACGACGGCAAGCCGCGCGGCTCGATCCTCGCCTTGACCGAACGCCTGTTGCGCCATGCCGGCTACCGCGGCGAATACCGCTCGCTGCCCGGCGCGCGTCTGTATGCCGGACTGCAGGATGGCAGCGTGCAACTGTGGGCCGGCGCCGGCGGCAAGACCGAGCTGGTCGGCCATACCTACGAGGCCAGGCACAGCATGGGCGACCTCAGCCTGGCGCTGTATCACCGCCAGGACACACCGCCGCCGCAGATTCCCGAAGGCCTGCGCGGCAAGGGCATCATCGTCATCACCGGCTACAGCTACTGGAAACAGGTCAACGACCTGCTCGCCGACCCGGCCATGGGCATCAGCACCCACCGCACCAGCACCCATGCCTCGGCCCTGGAGATGCTGCTGCGCAAGCGCGGCGACTACCTGCTCGACTACCAGGCACCGGTGGAGCAGACGCGCAAAGCCCTGGGCCTGTCGCCGCTGCCCTTCACCGTGCTGCAACACATCCAGCTGCGCCTGATCGCCTCGCGCCATGCCGCCGGCGGCCAGCAGTTGCTGGACCAGCTGGATCGCGCCTTCGAAGAGCTGCAGGCCGCCGGCGAGAAGATGCAGGTCGACTAGGTGCCGCGCGGCTTGGCCCGTGCCGTGGGCTCCGCCACCAGCGGGTCATCCGGCCAGTAGTGCTTGGGGTAGCGGCCCTTCAGATCCTTCTTCACCTCGGCATAGGTATTGGCCCAGAAGCTGGCCAGGTCCTGGGTCACCTGCACCGGGCGCCGTGCCGGTGACAGCAGGTGCAGCAGCACGCCCTGGCGGCCACCGGCGATGCGCGGGGTGGCGGCCAGGCCGAACAGCTCCTGCAGACGCACCGCCAGCACCGGCGGCGACGCGGAGTAATCGATGGCGATGCGCGAGCCGGACGGCACTTGCAGGTGCCTCGGCGCCAGTTCGTCGAGGCGCTGTGGCAGCGGCCAGGGCAACAGGCCGGCAAGCATGGCCGGCAGGTCGAGATTGGCGAAGTGGCTGAGGCGGCTGACCTTGCCCAGGTACGGCAGCAGCCAGTCTTCCAGCGTCGCCAGCAGCGCGGCGTCACTCAGGTCCGGCCATTCGCTGTCGCCCTTTTGCTGTAGGTCCAGACCGCGCAGCAGCGTCACGCGCGCCTGCCACTGGCGCAGCTCGGGCGTCCACGACAGCAGCTCCAGACCCTTGCGCCGTACCAGACCGAGCAGCGCGCGGCCACGGGCGGCCTCGTCCAGGCCGGTCAGCGCCTCGCGGCTGAGCACCAGCTCGCCGACCCGACGCTGGCGCTCGGCGCGCAGCACGCCCTCGCGCTCGTCCCACTCCAGCTCCTCGCGCACGCTCACCTGTTCGGCCAGCACCGAGTCGAACAGCGCCGGGTCGAGGTCGGCGGCCAGGTAGATGCGCTCGTCGCGCTGGCCCTGGCGGCTGCCGAGGTCGGCGATCACCAGCCACTCGTGCTTCATCAGCGCGTCCGGCTCGCCGAACAGCGCGGCGCGGCCGTTGGCCAGGCGGTAGTCGCCGCCACCCTTGCCGCGCTGGCGGGCGACCCGGTCCGGGTAGGCGAAGGCCAGCAGCGCACCGAGCCAGCGTGGATGCTCGGGATCGGCCACCGCATCAATGGCCTTGCCGCGTAGATAGCCGCGGAACTGCCGGGCCAGCTGGCGCGCGCGCTGCACGCCGCCACGGGAGCCACCGGCGGCGCGCGATTCGCCGGCCAGCAGCGCCATGCGGCTGTGCAGGTCGGCGCCGCCGCCACGCAGGATATCGCGCTCGCCGAGCAGCGCAGCCAGGTCCGCCGCCAGCGCGTCGAGGCCCAGGGCCTGGCCTCGCAGCAGCAGGTGGGCGATGCGTGGATGGGCAGGCAGTTCGGCCATGGCCTGGCCGTGGGCATTCAGCGCGCCGCGCTCGTCCAGCGCACCGAGGCGCGCCAGCAGGTCGCGGCCCTGGGCGAAGGCGGCGGCCGGTGGCAGGTCGAGCCAGGCCAGCTCGGCAGGCTCGACGCCCCAGCGCGCCAGCTGCAGGGCCAGGCCGGCCAGGTCGGCCTGGAGGATTTCCGCCGCGCCGTAGGCGGCCAGCTGCTCGTGCTGGGTCTGCGACCACAGGCGATAGCACACGCCCGGCTCCAGGCGCCCCGCGCGGCCGGCGCGCTGGGTGGCCGAGGCGCGGGAGATGCGCTGGGTGTCCAGGCGGGTCATGCCGCTGGCCGGATCGAAGCGCGGCACCCGCGCCAGCCCCGCGTCCACCACCACGCGCACGCCGTCGATGGTCAGGCTGGTCTCGGCGATATTGGTGGCGAGCACCACCTTGCGCTTGCCGGCCGGTGCCGGCTCGATGGCGGCGCGCTGGGCGCTCAGCTCCAGCTCGCCGTGCAGCGGACAGAGCAGCACCTCCGGGCGCTGGCCCAGGCTTTCTTCGAGCTGCTCATGCACCCGGCGGATCTCGGCCTGACCGGGGAGGAATACCAGCAGGCTGCCCGGACCATCGGCCAGGGCCTGCAGCACCGTCTGCACCACCCGCGGCTCGATGCGCTCGCCCGGCTGCCAGGGCGCGCCCCAGCGCATCTCCACCGGATGCATGCGGCCCTCGCTGGACACCACCGGCGCGTCACCGAGCAGTGCGGAGAGGCGCTCGCCCTCCAGGGTCGCCGACATCAGCAGCACCTTGAGCGGTGGCTCATCGCGCAGCAGCTCGCGGCCGTTGAGGGTCAGCGCCAGGGCCAGGTCGGAATCCAGACTCCGTTCATGGAACTCATCGAAAATCACCAGGCCGACGCCATCCAGCGCCGGGTCGTCCTGCAGGCGGCGGGCGAGAATGCCCTCAGTGACCACCTCAATGCGGGTATTGGGGCCGACCTTGCTGTCCAGGCGGATGCGGTAACCCACCGTCTCGCCGACCTTCTCGCCCAGCTCGCTGGCCAGGCGTTCGGCCGCGGCCCGTGCGGCCAGGCGCCGCGGTTCGAGCATGAGGATGCTCTGCCCGGCCAGCCAGGGCTCATCGAGCAGCGCCAGCGGCACGCGGGTCGTCTTGCCGGCGCCGGGCGGCGCCTCCAGCACGGCCTCGTGGCGCTGGGCCAGGGCGGCGCGCAGGGCGGGCAAAACATCGTCGATGGGCAGGCGGTTCATGGGCTCTCCGAAAACAGCCGGCGATTATAGGGCCTGTTCCCGCTTCACTCGCCAAACGCGTTGCTGTGCGGTCCGCAGCAAGGGGCCGCGAATGACGCGGAAACAACACCTGGTCGAACCGAAGCGCAGTGCCGGGCATCCAACTGCAATGACGGCCTTGGTATAGTGCCGCACCATTTCCAGGAGGTGCCCATGCGCATGCATTCCCGCGTTATCGGCGGCGTTCTCGCCGCGACCCTGCTGACCCAACTGTCCGCCTGCGGCACGCTGTTCTTCCCCGACCGCCGTGGCCAGATCGAAGGCCAGGTCGACCCGGTGGTGGTCGGCCTGGATGCCATCGGCATCCTGTTCTACGTGATCCCCGGGCTGATCGCCTTCGGCATCGACTTCGCCACCGGCGCCATCTACCTGCCCAACGACCAGTACTCGGTGGCGCCCGAGAAACTGCGCGAGGCCATCGGCGCGGACGGCAAGGTCGACCAGATCAAGCTCAAGGCCATCCTCCATCGCGAGATCGGCCGCGACCTGCCGCTGGACGACCCGCGCCTGATTCAGCACAACGGTAGCGTCGAGCAACTGGCCGCCTACGGCCTGCGTCCGGCCGCCTGATGCACGGGGCGCCCGCCGCTCGGCGGCGGCGCCCCTTCCCCTCGCACAGATCATGACCATCGCACCACAGCACGCCCGCCTGCTGCGCCAGGCCACGGCTGCGGCCCTGGCCACCGCGCTGCTGCTGGCGTGCGCCAAGGCCGTGGCCTGGTGGCTGAGCGGCTCGATCAGCCTGCTGGCCGGCCTGACCGACTCGCTGCTGGATGGCGCCGCCTCGCTGCTCAACCTGATCGCCGTGCACTACGCCCTGCGCCCGGCCGACGAGGATCATCGCTACGGCCACGGCAAGGCCGAGGCGTTGGCCGGTCTGGCCCAGGCGCTGTTCGTCGGCGCCAGCGCCGTGCTGGTGGCGCTGCAGGCCTGGCAGCGCCTGCAGCATCCGGAGCCGCTCGGCGCCCAGGCGCTGGGTATCGTGGTGATGCTGCTGTCGCTGGGCCTGACCGGCGCCCTGCTACTGTTCCAGCGCCATGTGGTGCGCGTCACCGGCTCCACGGCGATCCGCGCCGACTCGCTGCACTACCGCTCCGACCTGCTGCTCAACAGCGGCATCCTGCTCGCCCTGGTGCTGGCGGCCTATGGCCGGCAGCAGCTGGACGCGCTGTTCGGCCTGGGTATCGCCGCCTACATCCTGTGGAGCGCCATCAGCATCGTGCGCGAGGCGGTGGCGGTACTGATGGACGAGGAGCTGGCGCCCGACGTCAGCGAACGCATGCACGCGCTGGCCTGCGCCGTGCCCGGCGTGCTCGGCGCCCATGACCTGCGCACGCGCATCTCCGGCACCCGCTGGTTCGTCCAGCTGCACCTGGAGCTGCCGGGCGAGCTCAGCCTAAGGCAGGCGCACAGCCTCTGCGTGCTGGTCGAGCAGGCGATCCGCGCCGAGTTTCCCCGCGCCGAGGTGCTGGTGCACGCCGACCCGAGCGAAGTCGTCGCCCGCTGACGGCCTGGGAATCAGCGGCGTCAGGCCGAGCAGCAGAAGCAGGCAGATATCGGTGATCACTATGGTCTTGCGCATCGCCATGGCGTCCCTGAACGTGTGGCCGCCAGTCTCCCCGATCGCCGCGCCGGGCGGGGTAAAGCCTGGTAAAGAGCACGCGGAAAGCGGTAAAGAAATCGACTAGAGCAATTGCTCTAATTTCTCTAGACTGCCGGCACAACAACAAGACGAGGTGCCGCATGACCCTTTCCCCCTCCGCCATCGCCCTGCTCGGCCTGGTTGCCTGGCCGCTGCTGCTGATGTTCCTGATCATCAACCAGCGCGGCCTGTTCGTGCTCAGCGGCAGAGTGAAGGTCAACGCCTTCGCCCCGGACGGCAGCAACACGCCCAGCGCGTTCGGCCAGCGCCTGGTGCGGGCCCACGCCAACAGCCTGGAGAACCTGCCGCTGCAGGCCGCCGTGCTGCTGTACGCGATGCACGCCGGGCAGACCGCGATCACCGACCCGCTGGCCTGCGTGCTACTCGGCGCGCGCCTGTTCCAGTCGGTCATGCATTTGATCAGCACCAGCGTGCCGTTCGTCTGGCTGCGCTTCGCCGGCCTGTTGGTGCAGATGCTGGTTCTGGCCTGGTGTCTGCTGCAACTGGCTGGCCTGGTCTGATCCCGCACACAGCCGCTCGCGCAGGATCGGCGCGAGCAGCTGCTCCCACGCCCGGTAGCCACCGGCGTTGAGGTGCAGGCCGTCGCCCCGATAGCTGCGCCCATCGAGAACGGCCTGCACATCCAGATACTGCCAACCCTGCTCTCGCGCCCAGGCGCGCAGCTGCTCGTTCAGGCGGGCGACCTGCCGGTTGAGCGCCTGGTGATGCTCATGCAGCGGCGTCACCCGCAGTGTGGATTGCAGCAGCGGAGTCACGCCCTGCGCCTGCAGGCGCAACAGAATTTCCTGGTAGTTGGCCAGCAGGCGCTCGTCGCTCACGCCATGGCGCAGGTCGTTGATGCCGATCATCAGCAGCGCCCGCTCGGCACCGGCGGCCTCCACCAGGTGCAGGTGGCGCAGCAGGTCGCCACTCTGCGCCCCGGACACCGCTAGGTTCAGCGGTGCCATGCAGCCGCGGCCGGCGCTCCAGGCGTGGCCGGCACTGATCGAGTCGCCCAGCAGCACCAGCGGCGCGCGGCGGGTGGATTGGCCCAGGGCGACGAAGGCCGCCTCCACCCGCTCCTCGCGAGTAGTTTTCGCAGGTGGCCGCTCGCCGGCCCGCAGCGCCAGCCAGCAGGCGCACAGCAGGGCGAAGGCCCATAACAGCAGGCCGGCGCGGCGGCGCAGATCATCGCTAAGGTGCATGGGTCGATCTTGCCGCAGCACAAAGAAAAGGGGGAGGCCTCGCGGCCTCCCCCCTAGAACTGCTTGTCCGGCACTGGCAATCGTGTCGCCGCTTTCCTCGCCCGCCTGGTTGAGCGGTGCGGACCCGGGGGCCTGCACGATCCGGTAGGACCGCCGGCGCCGCGACACCTGATTGGGCGCCGCGGTTGGACATAACGTCCGGGCCATGAAACTGAGGGAAAGCTTAACCAGCACAACGCGCCAAGTGATTGCGAAGATTGCTCACCAGCATATCACTTGCGCAATAATCGCTCACCGAGAGATGATTCAGCGCAATCCGAATACAAAGAAGCCGCACAATGAACAAACTGGACCGCTACGATCTGCGCATCCTCGCCGAACTGCAGCGCGACGCGCGCATCTCCAACCAGGAGCTGGCCGAGCGCATCGGCCTGTCACCCTCGCCCTGCTCGCGGCGGGTCAAGCAGCTGGAAGACGACGGCTACATCGCCCGCCAGGTGGCGCTGCTGGACCGCAAGAAGCTCGGCCTGTCGCTGACCGCCTTCGTGCTGATCGGCATGGACCGCCACACCCCGGAGCGCTTCGAGCACTTCCAGTCGGTGATCCGCCAGTGCCCCGAGGTGCTGGAGTGCAGCCTGGTGACCGGGATGGATGCCGACTATCAGCTCAAGGTGGTGGTGCCGGACATGGACCACTACCAGAAATTCCTGCTCGGCCAGCTGACTCGCATCGAGGGCGTGACCAGCGTGCGCTCCAGCTTCGTGCTCAACCAGGTGCTGTCCAGCACCGAGCTGCCGCTGGAACACCTGCGCGGCTGAACGCCGCAGGGCCGGCTGGCGTCTACTGCGGACAGCGACGGCGCGCGTATAATCGCCGCCCCGTCGAAGTCCCAGTCATACCCGCGAGGCCAGCATGGAAACCGAACAGTTCGAAGCCCTGATGATGTACGTCCTGGTGGGCGGACTGATGGTGTTCATGTTCTTCATCATCTGGGACCTGGCGAAGAAGTCCAAGGCCGGTCGCCTCGGCACCGCCATCCTGTTCCTCGGCCTGGGCCTGTGCCTGTTCGCCTTCCTGGCCAAGCCGCTGATCACCTACCTCATCGAGATGAGCCGCGGCATCCACGGCTAAGCGCTCTACAACTGCGGCGGCAGATCCTTCCACTCGCCCGGCTGCAGCCCCTCCAGGCTCCACGGGCCGATGCGCACCCGCACCAGGCGCAGGGTCGGCAAGCCGACCGCAGCAGTCATGCGCCGCACCTGGCGGTTGCGCCCCTCGCGGATCACCAGCTCCAGCCAGGCGGTCGGCACGCTCTTGCGAAAACGCACCGGCGGATTGCGCTCCCACAGCTGCGGCTCATCCAGCCGGCGCGCCTCGGCCGGCAGGGTCGGACCGTCGTTGAGCTGCACGCCCTCGCGCAGCTGGCGCAGCTGCTCCTCGCTCGGCTCGCCCTCCACCTGCACCCAGTAGGTCTTGGCCAGCTTGTGCCTGGGGTCGGCGATGCGCGCCTGCAGGCGGCCGTCGTTGGTCAGCAGCAGCAGGCCTTCGCTGTCGCGATCCAGGCGTCCGGCCGGGTAGACGCCGGGTACCGCGACGAAGTCCTTGAGGGTGGCGCGGCCCTGCTCGTCGTTGAACTGGGTGAGCACGTCGAACGGCTTGTTCAGCACGATCAGCCGCGGCTCGGCCGGCGGCGCCTTGGCCACCCGCCGCGCGGGAGCGGGGCCGGGACGGCGTGGGGCGGGAGAACGGGGCGGGCGGGGCATGCGGGTTCCGGGGCGGTTGCAGAGCGCGCAGTGTAACCGAGCATCATCAGGATCGCTGATGATGGCCCAATCGTCCGCTCGTCGGGCTAAGCTGCTCCCATCGAATCGACTGCAGAGGATTCCGCCATGAGCAACGAACTCGCCACCTTCACCGGCTGGGCCGCCACCGCGCCGGGCGCGCCGCTCGAACGTCACAGCTACGACCCGGGCCCGCTGGGCGCCGAGGAAGTCGAGGTGGCGGTGGAGTACTGCGGCATCTGCCACTCCGACCAGTCGATGATCGACAACGAATGGGGCAACGCCCGCTACCCGTTTATCCCCGGCCATGAAGTGGTCGGTACCGTGGTGCGTGTCGGTGATCAGGTACGCGGCCTCAAGCTCGGCCAGCGGGTGGGCATCGGCTGGTACAAGGGCAGCTGCATGCACTGCGGCTCGTGCATGGAAGGCTCGCACCAGCTGTGCCGCACGGTGAAGCCGACCATCGTCGGCAGTCACGGCGGCTTTGCCGATCGCCTGCGCTCGCACTGGGCCTGGGCTGTGCCGTTGCCGGAAGGCCTCGACCCGGCGCTGGTCGGCCCGCTGTTCTGCGCCGGTTCCACGGTATTCTCGCCGCTGCTGGACTTCGACGTGAAGCCCACCGACCGGGTCGGCGTGGTCGGCATCGGCGGCCTCGGCCATCTGGCCCTGGGCTTCCTCAACGCCTGGGGCTGCGACGTCACCGCCTTCACCTCGTCGCTGAGCAAGCAGGACGAGGCCAAGCGCCTGGGCGCGCACAAGGTGGTGGCGTCCACCGACAGCGCCGCGATGAAGGCCATCGCCGGCACCCTCGACTTCCTGCTGGTCACCGCCAGCGCCGACCTGGACTGGAACGCCCTGCTCGCCACCCTGCGCGGCAAGGGCCGCCTGCACTTCGTCGGCATCGTGCCGAGCGCCATCCCGGTGCATGTGTTCAGCCTGATACCACAGCAGAAGAGCCTGTCCGGCTCGCCGGTGGGTTCGCCGAAGACCATGGCGACCATGCTCGAGTTCTGCGCTCGTCATCAGATCCTGCCGCAGGTGGAGCACTTCCCCATGAGCCAGGTGAACGCCGCGCTCGACCACCTGCGCGCCGGCAAGGCGCGCTACCGAGTGGTGCTGGACGCCAGCAAATGACCGACCTGTTCCATTGGCGGCGCAACGCCGCCTGGCATCTGGGCGCGGTGGACGGCACCGACCGCCCGCGCCTGCTGGAGGTGTGGGAGGCGGCGGTACGCGCCACCCACCACTTCCTCGCCGAGGAGGACATCCAGTTCTACCGGCGCATGCTCGGCGAGCAGTATTTCGACCTGGTGCGCCTGACCTGCCTGCGCGACGAACAGGGCCGCGTGCAGGGCTTTTCCGGCACCGCCGAGGACCGCCTGGAAATGCTCTTCGTCGACCCTATCGCCCATGGCCGCGGCTTCGGCAAGGCGCTGCTGCACCACGCCATCGACCACGACGGCGTACGCCTGGTCGACGTCAACGAGCAGAACCCCGGCGCCGTGGCCTTCTACCTCAGCCAGGGCTTCGAGCAGATCGGCCGTTCGCCCCTGGATGGCGCCGACCGCCCCTTCCCGCTGCTGCATCTGCGCCTGCGCGAAAGCGCCTGATTGGCACTAGGGTGTACTCGCCGCAGGCAGTGCACCATGGCGCGCAGAGCTCGCCGGGGCCTCGTAGCAGTTGGCCCCCATCCACTCACTACTCGATCAGCGGAACGGCGGCTCGTCGAAGCTGCGCAGCTTGCGCGAGTGCAGCGAGTCGAGCTGGCAGCGCAGCAGGTCGAGGGCGGCGATGCCGATCGACAGGTGCTGGCTGACCGCGCGCTGGTAGAAACCGGTGGCCGAGCCAGGCAGCTTGATCTCGCTGTGCAGCGGCTTGTCCGACACGCACAGCAGGGTGCCGTAGGGCACCCGCAGGCGATAGCCCTGCGCGGCGATGGTGCCGCTCTCCATGTCCACCGCCACCGCGCGGGCCAGGTTGATCAGCGGCCGCTCGTGGGCCCAGTGCAGCTCCCAGTTGCGGTCGTCGTAGGTGAGCACGGTGCCGGTGCGCAGGCGCTTCTTCAGGGTCTCGCCCTTCTCCCCGGTGACGGTCGCGGCCGCCTCCTGCAGAGCCTGCTGTACCTCGGCCAGGGCCGGGATCGGGATATGCGGCGGCAGCACCCGGTCGAGGATGCCATCGCGGCGCATATAGGCGTGGGCCAGCACGTAGTCACCGATGGTCTGCGACTGCCGCAGGCCACCGCAGTGGCCGATCATCAACCAGCAGTGCGGACGCAGCACGGCCAGGTGATCGGTGATGTTCTTGGCGTTGGACGGGCCGACGCCGATGTTGACCAGGGTAATGCCGTGACCGTCGTTGGCGATCAGGTGGTAGGCCGGCATCTGATAGCGATGCCAGACCACCGCGTCGGCCACCGCCTGGGCATCCTCCTCGGAGGTGCCGCGCTCGATGATCACGTTGCCCGGCAACACCATGCGCTGGAAGCGCGGGTTGTCGCGCAGCTGTTCCAGGCCATGGCGGATGAATTGGTCGACATAGCGGTGGTAGTTGGTCAGCAGGATCCACGGCTGCACATGGCGCCAGTCGCTGCCGGTGTAGTGCTGGATGCGCTTGAGCGAGAAGTCGGTGCGCGCCGCGTCGAACAGCGCCAGCGGCAGGTCATTGCTGTCGCCCCAGCCATACAGGCCGTCGGCCACCGAGTCGGTGGCGGCGGACAGGTCGGTGCTGGGGAACACCCGCGCCAGTTCGGCGGCGCTGACCCCGGTGCCGGCCAGCTCGTCACCCTGCTCGACCACGTAGGGATAGGGAATGTTCTGCTGGCTGAAACCCACTTCGACGGTGACCGAGAAGTCCTCCATCAGCGGCCGCAGCTGGTCCAGCAGGTAGCCACGGAATGCCTCCGGCTGGGTCACGGTGGCACGGTAGGTGCCCGGCACCTGGACCTTGGCGTAGGCGCGCACGGTGCTCGGCACCTCGCCCTGGCACAGGTAGGTCAGGCGCAGCTCCGGGTAGCGGAACAGCGCGCGCTCGGCCTGGCTCGGCACGCTGCGCTCCTTGAGGTAGTTCCTCAGTGCCTGGCTCAGCCCGCCGGTGGCCTGGCGGTGCAGGTCGGCGAGGCGCTCGACGGCCTCCTCGGCGGTGGCGGCGACGACGAAATCGGTATGCGGCATGGCAGTCACGGGTCAGCTTCCTGGCTGGGATCACGGCCCTATCTTGCGCCTTGCGACGGTCGCCTCGCCAGCCTCGCTTGGTCGACGCCCGGCGGCAGGGCAAGGCCACCGAGAACCATCTAGGCTCTTCTCATCCACCCCGAGGAGAGCCACAGTGCGCGCCCTGTCGATCTGCTGTCTGCTCATCTGCGTAGCCGGCCACAGCCTGGCCGCCGAGCTGGATGGCCTGTACCAGGCCACCGTCGACAACCAGCCCACCGAACTGGTCCTGCGCAGCCAGGGCCAGCAGGTCGAGGGCGAATACCGGGAGGGACCGCACCTGCGCCTCAAGCTCAGCGGCAGCTTCGACGGCCAGGCGCTGCAGGCGCAGATCAGCGACCCGACTTCCGGCCAGGCGCTGGCCAACATGAACGGCAACTATGCCAACGGCATGCTCGCCACCAGCCTGGCCGCCCGCGACCCGCGCAGCGGCGAGACGCTGGTGCGCGAGGCCATGTTCCAGCGCGTGGGACCGGCACCCGCGCCGCCCGACCCGAACCAGGATGCCGCCCTGGTCGGCACCTGGATCTACGAGCAGATGACCAACAGCGAGGGCCTGGAATTCGCCTCGATGACCACCGTCACCACCCTGCGCATCCGCGCCGACGGCAGCATCGACCAGTGGCGCCGCAGCGTGGCCGGCGGCAGCGAGTGGAGCTACGACCGCCCCGGCGAGCTGCAGTACAGCGGGCGCTGGCGCAGCGACAAGGGCCTGCTGCTGGTGCAGCTGAAAGGCACCACCGACTACCAGCCGGCGGCGCGCTACCACTTCAGCACGCCGTACCTGGTCACCGAGAGCAACACCGGCAAGATGATCTGGCAGCGCCGCTAGGCGCGCGCCCAAACGACTGCGCCGCCAGCATGGAACCCGCCGCCACGCGAGATGACGCCCGACCGCTCACGCGCCTCCGGGCGAACACCGCGTCATGCCCGGCATCTGGTCGTGGCGCTACGGCCTGCGCTCCACCCTCTATGCCAAGGACCAATGGCCAGCCTGCGGTGATTTAGGGCATAACTGGGATGACGGCCGGGGGGACGTCACAGCATGATCAATCAGCTACCACGCTGGGTGGAAATCGGCGGCTTCTGCCTGGCCCTGATTGCCGGCAGCGTCAATGCCATCGCCCTGCTCGGCTTCAACCATCAGGGTGTGTCGCATCTATCCGGCAGCTCCAGCCTGCTCGGCGTGGAACTGGCCCAGGGCGCGCCGGGCGAAGCACTGCACCTGCTGCTGATTCTGCTCAGTTTCGTGCTCGGCGCCGCCATCAGCGGCTGCGTGATCGGCAACCAGTCGCTCAAGCTCGGCCGCCGCTACAGCGTCGCCCTGCTGGCCGAGAGCCTGGCCCTGCTGCTGGCGATGCTGATGCTGGAGCGCGGCAGCGACCTCGGCCACTACCTGGCCTCGGCCGCCTGCGGCCTGCAGAACGCCATGACCAGCACCTACAGCGGCGCAGTGGTGCGCACCACCCACGTCACCGGGCTGTTCACCGACCTCGGCATCATGCTCGGCCTCAAGCTGCGCGGGCAGCCGGCGGACCGCCGACGCATCCTGCTGTACCTGATCCTGATCGGCGGCTTTATCGGCGGCGGCGTGCTCGGCGCCCTCGGCTATGCCGGATGGCACTACCGCGCCCTGCTCGGCCCCGCGGCGCTGGCCGCCCTGCTGGCACTGATCTACCTGATCTACTGGCGGCGCCAGCAGGCCCGCTAAGTCAGGCAGGCAGGTCGACCACGGCCATGGTCACGTTGGCCTTGCTGTACAGGCGCCGCTCGCCGTTCTCGTAGCCGAATACCTCGGACTCGACCACCGTGGCCTGGCGTCCGGCCTTGAGCACTTCGGCGCGACACAGCAGGCGTTCGCTGCGCGCCGGGCGCAACAGGTTGACCTTGAACTCCAGGGTCAGCACGGTGCTGCCGTCCACCAGCACGGTGGCGGCCGCGCCACCGGCGGAATGATCGGCCAGCGTGGTCTGCACCCCGGCGTGGATAAAGCCGTTCTGCTGCAGGTGGCGCGGCAGGATGTCCAGCTCGGCCTCGACCCAGCCCGGGCCACAGTCGAGCAGGCGGATACCCAGGTCCTGAATGAAGTTGGCGGCGGCGAAGCCCTGTTCGACCAGCTCGCGGTAACGCGGATGGGCCTGCATGGAGGATTCCTTTTCAAGGGACGCCCGCGACCGGATGGCCGCGGGGCACTGCACGGTCAGACCAGGTGCGGCATGCTGCGTGCCACCAGCGCCTCGACATCAGCCCCACGCGGCAGGGTGCCGTAGACACGACCATGACCACCCAGGCGGCTGGCGATAAAGGCGTCGGAGACGGTGGCGTTGCCGGCCTCCAGCAGCAGCTTGGCCTGCAGGGCCACGGCCACGTCCTCGGTCAGCTGGCGGGCGCGGTACTGGATCTCGGCGGTGTCGCGGAAGTCCGCCTGCAGCTTGCCGATATGCGCCTTCAGGCGTGCATCGCCGTGGCCGTCGCCCAGCTCGGCGAACAGCGCGTCGAGCACGCCGGCCTCCTTGGACAGGGCGCGCAGCACGTCCAGGCACTGCACGTTGCCCGAGCCTTCCCAGATCGAGTTGACCGGCGCCTCGCGGTACAGCCTTGGGAGGATGGTTTCCTCGACATAGCCGGCGCCGCCCATGCATTCCTGGGCCTCGTTGATCATCGCGGGGGCGCGTTTGCAGATCCAGTACTTGCCGATGGCCGTGACCAGGCGGGCGAACTTGTCTTCCTGCTCGTCGTGCGGGTTGTCCAGGGCCTTGCCCATGCGCATGGTCAGGGCCAGGGCCGCCTCGCTTTCCAGGGCCAGGTCGGCCAGCACGTTCTGCATCAGCGGCTGTTCGGCCAGCACCCGGCCGCCGACCTTGCGGTGCGCGCAGTGGTGGGCGGCCTGGGTCAGGGCCTGACGCATCAGGCTGCTGGAGCCGATCATGCAGTCGAAACGGGTCAGCGAGACCATCTCGATGATGGTCGGCACGCCGCGGCCCTCCTCGCCGACCATCCAGGCCAGGGCGCCACGGAACTCCACCTCGCTGGAGGCGTTGGCCCAGTTGCCCAGCTTGTTCTTCAGGCGCTGGATGTAGAACTGGTTGCGCGTGCCGTCCGGGCGATGACGCGGCAGCAGGAAGCAGGAGAGGCCCTTGTCGGTGTAGGCCAGGGTGAGGAAGGCGTCACACATCGGCGCCGAGCAGAACCATTTGTGGCCGACCAGCTCGTAGGCCTGTCCCGGTCCGGGGATGCCCACCGGATGGGCCTTGGTGGTATTGGCGCGCACGTCCGTGCCGCCCTGCTTCTCGGTCATGGCCATGCCGATGGTGACGCCGGCCTTGTGCTCGATGCCGACATTGCGCGGGTCGTATTCGGTGGCGAGGATCTTCGGCAGCCAGATCTCGGCCAGCTCAGGCTGCAGCTTGAGCGCCGGCACGGCGGCGTAGGTCATGGTCAGCGGGCAGGCGTTGCCGGCCTCCGGCTGGTTGTGCAGGTAGTTGAGCGCGGCGCGGGCGACCTGGGCACCTTCGCGCGGGTCGGTCCAGGGCAGCGACGGGATGCCGTGCTCGACCGCCGTGCGCATCAGCTCATGGTAGGCCGGGTGGAATTCCACCAGGTCGACGCGGTTGCCGTAGCGGTCATGGCTCTTGAACACCGGCTTGTTCTCGTTGGCCAGGAAGCCGGCCTGCATCAGCGGGCCGCCGGCCAGGGCGCCGTAGACGTGCAGCTTGTCCTCGGCCCAGCCGCCACCGAAGCGCCGGGTCCATTCCTGCAGCGGCAGGTCGACGCGGTACAGGTTGGCGCCGTCCAGCGACGGCACCTGGTTGAACACCTCATGGGTTTCGGCGAATTCGTGCAGGGACATTTCAGGACTCCGAGGCGCCGACGGCGCGCAGGCAGAAGGTGACCAGGGTTTGGCTGACGGTGGCCAGGTCAGGCGCCGGCAGACCGGCGTCGCGGGCCGCGCGGGCCGGCGGGGAGAGCGGGCCGACCAGGGCCTCGGCAATGGCGCCGACCAGGCAGGCGGCCACCAGATTGACCTGCGCCACGCGGAACTCGCCGCTGCGCACGCCCTCCTCGAGCAGGTCGACGAACAGTTCAGCATAGGCCTCGCGGAACAGCAGGCGCTGCTCGTCCACTTCCGGCTCCACCGGCTCAGCGATCAGGGCGAAGGCCAGCTGCCGACTGTGCCAGGCACGCGCGGCGAATTGTTCCAGACCGGCGGCCAGGCGCCGAGTGGCGCTACCGGGGCCACGCAGGACCTCGGCCAGGGCATCCACCTCGATGCGGCAGGCATCGCTGAACACTTCCGCGGCCAGTTCGCCCTTGCCGCTGAAATGCCGATAGAGGCTGCCGGTGGCAATGCCCACGTCCTCGGCCAGGGCCTGCATGGTCAGGCTGGCGAAACCGCCCTCGGCGACCCGATCGTGGGCGCAGACGAGGATGCGTTCGCGCAGTTCCTGGGCGCGGTCGATACGGGCGGCGGTGGTGCGATAGACCATGATCTGAATCCATGTTCATGAATTCAGATCAGTGAATCACGATTCACTTCTTGAGGAAAACGACGATTCGGCCAAATTGCAGCTGGCTGGAAAAAATAAAACTTGGAGAAAACAAATATAAATTGGAAAATAAAAAATAATTTGGTTTTTTCGAGCCTGGCGAAGCCGCCCAGCGACTGCCAAGCGAGCGGAGAGCCTTAGGCACTGCCGAGCTCAGGAGATTCTCTATGCGAGGGAAACAGCTTGCGACGCCCGATCAGATCCGCAGGCACATCCTGTCGGGAGCAGGTCAAGGAACCGAAGAAAGCTATAACCCGTGGTTAAGCGTGAGAGACGTCCGGGGAAATAGCGGTCGCTCGCGAATAGTCCAAGGCATGACTATCAACCGCCTCTATCACCTGCTGTCCGATCTTGAATACCACTTCTTTTTAAACATGGATTTCACAAAAGAAGTCATCGATATAAGAGAGCAATACCCCCTTCCCCTCGAAGAAACCGAAAAGATCGCTAGTCATCTCGGCGTTGCTCACCCTAGAGAACCGAGGACGAGCTACTTGAAGGTGATGACCACTGATTTTTTGTTGACAGTAAAGCGCCCTAAGAGCGACGCGTTCTATGTTGCGCGCTCGATGAAATACGGAGCAGATTTAGTACCTGGAAATAGAACTAGCGAAAAACAAGCGATTGAAGCGGAATACTGGAGAGCGCAATCCGTCGACTGGGGGATCGTCACGGAGAAGCAGATCGAGCAGCCCTTGACTCGCAATATTCGGTATATCTACGGAAAAGCAAAGGTTCCATTACCCGCTCGCTTGATGAATGTGGTAGTTATTAACCGTATCCTTCAATATCTTAGCCGCGTCGACTCAAGCAAAATGAGTTTATCTCAGCTGCATGAAACCATTAGCTTGGAATTATCTGTTGCAAAGCCCGACGTACAACATATTTTTTACTGGTGTCTTTGGCACAAGTATATCCAGGCGGAGATACGCATCGAGGCAATAGAGCCTAACCGCCCCATAATGATCACGTCTATTCATCTGCTAGCTGATAGTGTGGGAGGTCGCTATGCAAATTACTAAAAACTCGATTTTATCCCCAATAGATGGATGCGACGAAATCACTGAGCCGATGCGCGTGCTTTGGATCGATAGCACTAAAGATAGCATTACGCTATTCCCGCTGATTTCAGACTATAGCCCGCCGACCCAGCATGGTCTTGCGGATATCAAAACGCTGCTCGAAAAGAACCTTTTAATAATCTACCCGGAACACACGCCCTCCTTCATGACAAGAAGCGAGAATCAGATATCCGAGGTAGAGCGCAATAAACGCGACGCTAAGTGGAAAATTATTGAGCCGCTTATTCATGCGAGCCGTACAGGCACAATATTCCAGCGCGGCGCCCTTAAATATCTAGTGAGAGAGCGAGCGACCGAGCTTAGCATGACCACTCGAGATATTTATCGCATAATATATCGATTCTGGAAATTTGGAATGCTCAAGAATGGGCTTCTGGAAAATCGAACGCAATGCGGAGCGAGAGGAAAGGAGCGGCTTGCAAAGAATGGCATTAAATTAGGCCGACCACCGAAAGGTGAAGGCGAGAAAACCTATACCTTATCTGGCGAGGATATTCGCAGGATAAAGATTACTTATAAAAAGTATGCAAACCAGGACAAGATGACCCTTCCTGATGCGTATGACAAGCTCCTCAGCGAATATTACGTGGAAGTCGATCCTTCGGATATCGGTAGAAAAGTTCTTACAGAAATAGGGAAATACCCTTCATTTGGACAGTTTCTATACCACGGCAAGAAACAGAACTCTCGCGCTGACGTACTACGAGGAAAGTCGGGAGACATTGCCTACAAGAAAAATTTCAAAGTAATTATAGGCACCGCCCGCGATGGGTTATTTGGCCCCGCACACCGCTATGAGATTGACGCGACAATAGCCGACATCTATTTGGTCAGCAGCATCAACAGGAACCGTGTTATTGGGCGCCCTGTCGTTTATGGCGTCGTAGATCCTTGTTCCGGGATGATAGTTGGCCTACACATTGGTCTCGCTGGCCCTAGTTGGGATGAGGCTAAGCAAGCGCTCTTTAATGCCTTCACGGATAAAGTTTATTACTGCAAGCTGAATGGAGTTGAAATTAGCGAGCAGGAATGGCCAAGCGCCCTATTGCCGCAGGAGATTACTGCAGACGGAGGGGAAATCAAGAGCCTCCCAGCCGAAGGAATTATTGAAGGAATCAACGTTAACCTAACCTATGCTCCGGCTGGAAGGCCCGAACTCAAAGCTGTCGTTGAGAGCCATTTTCCGATTGTCCAAGGCGGCCCTCTCAAAACGGCACCAGGCGCCACAGACAAGAGAAGCGGTCAGCGAGGTCAGCCCGACCCTCGATTGAGCGCGCTTTTCACGCTGGAAGAGTTTTCGAAGATAATTATTCAAAACGTATTGAGGAACAACCGTCACGCTCTAAAGCCAGACCTGCTTACTATCGATATGATGCGCGATGATATCGAACCGACTCCAATCTCGATTTGGAATTGGTCCATTGCGAACGACAGAATGCAGGGGCACAGCATGCCTCGCGACTTAGTTTATCTGAATCTCCTTCGGCAAGATGACGCTTGGATCACCCGCAGTGGCATTACCTACAACCACCTCCATTACTTCTTTGAGAATGAAGAACTCAATGTCACCTTCAAGAACGCCGCAGTAACGGGCAACAAGAAGATTAAGATCTATTTCGAACCTCATTCCGTACGCCACATCTGGTTTAAACAGGCTGACGGAAAGATCGAAAGGTGTTTCCTTCCACGAGAAGATGAACAACCGTTCCAAGACTTGCGACATGAGGTGATTGCTGATGCGAAGCAGCGCTACAGCTATGTTCCGGCGAGCACAAAGCATAAAGGGTTAGCGGCCAAAGTAGCAGACCTATTGGACTACAAAGATATGGAGAAGAACGCTAAGCAAGAAAAAGCAAAGCTACCGAAACACACATCCAAGAGAGCCAAGACCTCGGATATCCGGGAGCACCGCACGAAGGAGAAGGCGCTACTTGATAACGCTCGTGAGAAAATCGAGGGCGTACATGACAACATCGTCCACATAAGGCCTTTGCAATCAACTGCTGTTACGGCAACTGACTCTCACGATAATCTAAAAATGCAGGTTATCGACATCCTCAGCAGCTTGGACAACGACGATGACTGATGCCGTCTACATTGATCAAGCGCTCGACATATACAAAGGGAACCCTCTTATTGAGGCCTTACCTCCAATTGCCGAAGATGTTCAGGAGATAGTCAAGCTCTTAAAAAATTACATTGATATCCCCAAAGATTCATCCACGATGTCCGACGCACTCCGTTACCACGCGATTGGCCAGCTATCGTTTGTCGTACAACCGCGCGCCGTTCATATTCATCTCGAACGGATGATATCGGTACTGCTCCGTAAGGGTTATGTTGCCCGAAACCCGCTTTCGCCTACGATGGTCCGTCATCTCCACAACCCGACACATTTAAGCGATGGATTTTCTACATCTGCCTCTACTGCTTCAGTAATCGGCTTAAGCGGAATGGGGAAAAGCACAGCGATCGAACGCGTTCTGTCGCTATACCCGCAAACAATTTCGCACACCAGCTATCAAGGCTCTATGCTTACCCAGACTCAAGTAGTTTGGCTTAAACTTGATTGCCCTCCCGATGGTTCACTTAAAACACTATGCGCAAGCTTCTTTCGAAAACTTGGAGAAGCACTTGGCGACGCGTCTATATCGGCGATAAACCCCAGGATCGGCACAACGCAACTCGTGCAGAAGATGGCGCAGCTCTCGAAGACCTATAGTATCGGTCTAATTGTTATCGACGAACTGCAAAACCTTACGCGGAAGAGCCAGCCCAATCGACCAGTCAAGAAAGCCAGCAATAAAGTAGAACTTATCAATTTCTTTGTTAATCTGGTAAACGACGTCGGCATTCCTTTCCTTTTCGTGGGAACCTACTCAGCGCTTCAATTGATTAGCAGTGACCTAAAGACTGCGAGACGGGTCACAGGGCTAAGCCACATTGAATTCTCCCCATTCAAGAAGGATGACCCCGAATGGCACTCTTTGTTAAAGCGTCTTTGGAAGTATCAGTGGTGTCGTGAAATTGCTCCACTTACCCTTGAAATCGAAGACACCCTTTTTCAACTAACCCAGGGTGTAACCGCGGTGCTCGCTGTACTTCTACAGGCCGCGCAGCACCATGCGATCAGCACGGGAGTGGAAAAGCTGACAGCGTCGCTTTTCATTGATGCGTTTGACCGCTATCTCATCACTCTTAAGCCAGCGCTCCATGCGCTTAGAGACGGCGGGTACAAAACCCAGCATTTTGAAGACCTGTTACCCACCGCTGATCAGATAGCCGCGATGTGTCAGTTCGATCCCTTCAATGCTGAATCGGTCCTAGAAGCGCTCGACTCTTACGTTGAAGAAGAGATAGCCCCTCCTGCTCAAGCAGAGCCTCAGCGCCGCAAACGCACCGTAAAGAAGCCTGCTGTAGACGCGATGAAGATAGACGTCACCAAACACGTCGTACCCCATGTCCTAGACTTCTTGGATTCTGGAGCAAAGCGGTAAGAGAAACGCTGTGATGCTGGGCGCAACGAGCTACTTCCCTACGCCATTTCCCGGGGAGACCCTGTACAGCCTGTGCGCTCGCTTCCACCAGGTTTCAGCAAGCGATAATCCACTTCGAACTAGAAAAGCCCTTGGGTGCGATCGTACCTGCTTTGGTTTTGCGGACGTCCCTATCGCGTGCCAGAACCTCATCACCAAGACCGCCTTGGGGCACTCGATATCTCTTCCCCACTTGATCGAGCGTCATACCTGGCTGCCCTATTTCTCTCCTTTCCTTTCTGAGCCCCAGCTCGAGAGCTGCCTAGCCGCAACCAGTTCTACAAGAAGGAAGCGGTCGCTTGGCTTCTACCTTTCGACCCACGGTCAGCTCCGCGGGAAATACTGTGAAGAATGCATCGTGCAAGACAACATCGAAGCGGGGCAGCCGTATTGGCATCGCGAGCACCAACCAGCAGGAGTCTTCGTCTGTAATCGCCACAGGTGCCTCTTGCGGGTCATGGACGATGTTTGGCTGAAGAATCACATCCAGTTTCTTACGCTGCCAGATCATCCGAGCATCAAAGCTCATTCGGCTCCCGCAAGATGTGCAAACTCAGCACTTCTTCAAGACATTGCAGGCCTAACCGAGCGACTAATCAATCATGAGCTTCCATTAGAACGCTTGAGGGTAGACGGTCGAGCATCGCTAACGCTTGTGCGGGCGACAGAAGCGATCGCAGCGCAGCTTCCATTTTGGGGGGAGTTTAGGTTCCTGGCGCTTGAGCCTGCGGGCTTTCTCCAGAGACCCATCCGGCAGGTACTCAATGGTGACAAGCAGTATCACCATCCCCTTCTGCACATAATCGTTGGACTTGCATCTCAGTCCTGCTGATCGATAAGCGCGCTTCACGATCCCCTTTGCGACAGCATGATGGAGCTGTCGACTCGAAGGCCAGAGACCGCCAGGATTATTGGCCCGCAGCATGCAAGCAGGCACTGGCCCTTAGGTAAGTATTCGCATCGGGTCCGACATTAATTCGCATGCCTGATCAACACCGACTCGCACTCAAAATCGACAGCCAGTCCTATAACAGGCAGCCTGCTTCGCTCGTGTTTGATCTAACGCACCGACATGTGCTTACGGGACTGCCACCCAGCGCCTCCTTTTGGCCGGACGCGGTCATCGATGACAGGCAGCTGCCGGCCAAAAGCTGACCCTGGCAGCTCAACCCATTTTACTTACTGCTTCCGGCCGGAAGCAGGTAATTCTGGGCAAAAGACACACAGCCAAAAGCCCGCCATATTGATATGCCATGCCCGGCTCAAGCCAATGCGCCTCCTTGAAAAGAGACAAATAGAAAACCATGCTCTAGGCAGATTAATCCCTCAATCACGGCCCACACTCAGCTCCCTGAAGGCCTGAGCGATGTCCTGACGCAAAAGCTCGTCATCCCAGGGCTTTGTGAGGAATTTGTATATCGCCCCCTTATTGATGGCATCAGTCACCGACTTAAGGTCGGTATATCCAGAAAGCACAATACGAATAGTGTCTGGGTACAGGTCTTTGACCCTGCTAAGGAACTCCGTCCCGTTCATCTCTGGCATTCGTTGGTCGGAGAGGATCACCTGGACATCGTGCTTGGCGAGCAGTTCGAATGCATCCTGAGCTCGCGTAGCCATCAGGATCTTGTAGCCATCGCGCCTTAGAACCCGCGCCAACGCCCGCAAAATATTCTCCTCGTCGTCCAGCAGCAGCACCGTCTGCACCTGCTCCTCGGCCACCGTGCTAGTGGCAGGCTCATGCACCAGCATGCGCTGACGCAGGTAGTCCTCGACCTCGGAGGAGGGCATCGGCTTGGCGAAGTAGTAACCCTGGAACTCGTCGCAGTGACTCTTCTTGAGGAAGGCGAGCTGAGGCTCGGTTTCCACTCCCTCGGCTATCACTTTGAGTCGCAGATGGTGCGCCATCGAGATGATGCCCTGAGTGATGGCCGCATCGTGACGGTCGCTGATGATTTCCTGCACGAAAGAGCGATCAATCTTGACCTTATCAATGGGCAAACGCTTCAGGTAATTGAGGCTGGAAAAGCCAGTGCCAAAGTCATCGATCGCGATACGCACGCCCAGCGCCTTGAGCCGATGTAGTGTCTCGATCGCCTTGTCCGCGTTGTTCAGCAGAACGGTCTCGGTGATCTCCAGCTCCAGCATATCGGCGCCTAGGTCATGCTTGTGCAGCATCGCCTGCACGCTTTCTACGAAGTTGCTGCGCTGAAACTGCACCGGGGAAATGTTCACCGCAACCGAAGGTCCCTTCATGCCTTGCTCGCTGAGCAGACGTATCTGCCGGCAAGCAGTATCGAGCACCCAAATGCTCAGCGGGATGATTTGCCCGGTATCCTCGGCCACTGGCACGAACACGGCAGGCGAAACGAATCCCTGTGTCGGATGCTGCCAGCGCAACAGCGCCTCCAGGCCGACCACCCGGCCACTGCGGCCATCGATCTGTGGCTGGTAATAGAGCTCGAAGCCTTCCGACTCGATGGCCTTCTGCAACTCATTGCGCAGGTTTACCCGCTCGCTGACCCGCAGATTGAGATCGTTGGTATACCACTGGTAGTTGTTGCGCCCCTCCTGCTTGGCCTTGTACATGGCCAGGTCGGCCTGCTGGATCAGCTGCATGGGCTGCTCGAGGGCACCGTCGCTCAGCGTGATGCCGATGCTGGCCGTGACATGCAGATCGATGCCCTGGATGCGATAGGGCTTGGAGATACTCGCGATCAATCGCTCCGCGACCGGGATCACATCCTCCTCCATGGCCAGATCGGGCAGCAGGACGATGAACTCGTCGCCGCCCATCCGCGCTACCGTATCGCCGGGACGCACCTGCTCGCACATGCGTTTGGCGACCTCAATCAGCAACAGATCGCCGAAGTTGTGCCCGATGGAGTCGTTGATCGGCTTGAAGCCGTCCAGGTCGATGAACATCACCGACAGGCTGCGCTGATAGCGCTGGGATATCTTGCAGCCCTGACGCAGACGATCCTCGAGCAGAGCCCGGTTGGGCAGACCGGTCAGAACATCATGGCTGGCGTTGAAGCTCAGCTCGTCCTCGAAACGCTTCTGCTCGGAAATGTCATTCTGCACGCCGACGAAATGGGTTATGACGCCCCGCTCGCTGAAGATCGGCGAGATGTACAGATCATTCCAGAAGGCCTGCCCATCCTTGCGGAAGTTGCGTACCACGACGTGAACGTCACGAGCCTGGCTCAGCCCGCGGCGGATCTCTTCTACGCGCATAGGGTCGCGCGATTGGCCCTGGAGGAACCGACAATTGCGCCCCATCACCTCGTCCTCGCTGTAGCCGGTGATCCGCTCGAAGGCTGGGTTGACGTAGATGATCGGCATATCGGTGGCGCAGGCATCCACGATCACCACGCCGTTGTAACTGGCCTCCAGGCTGCGCTGAAACAGGCGCAACTGCTTTTCTGATTCCTTGCGATCGGCGATGTCGCGCAGCGAGAGCAGTTGCGCCGGCTCTCCCTCCCAGTCGGTGGTGGAACTGTGGATTTCTACCTCGACCTGCCCCCCCTCGGGCAGAGGCAGTGTCCACTCGACTAAACGCTCCTGCACGGGCGGCAGTGGCAGGCGACGCTCCTGCAATTGCTCGGCACTCAACTGCAGCAGCTTCTGGGCCGCCGGGTTGGTGTAGCGCACGCTGCCCTTGCCGTCGATCACCAGCAGCGCATCCCGATTGTCGCTCAGCAGCTGGCGGAAAGCCTGCTCACGCAGGCGCGCCTGCTCGCGGGCAGCCTGCTTCTCGGTAACATCGATGGCCAGCACGAGGCAGGACGACTGGCCATCGAAGTCGAAGTCATGCACCAGGATCTCGGCGTAAAGCTCGCGCCCGGATTTGTGTTGGTAGCACCAGATCCCTGCAGACGGATCGGTGATGCGCTCGCGAATGGAGGAATCGAAATACTCCAGAAAACGCGCACGCTCCTGCTCGCTGCGAATGTCCAGAATCGTCATGCCGAGCAGCTCATCCTGGCTGTAACCGAAGAAGTGGGCAGCCGCCTGGTTGACCGCCACGAAGCCCAGGCTCTCCCTGGAGAACACCCACATGGGCTCGGGGTTGGCTTCGAAGAGCAGACGGTAGCGCACCTCGCTTTCGGCCAACCTGGCCATGGCCAGGCTACGGTCGATGGCATAGCGCACGCTGCGCAGCAACTGCTGGCTATCAAACTGGCCCTTGACCAAGTAATCAGCAGCACCTTGCTCGATGGCCGAGGCATCGAGACGGGCATCTCCCTGTCCGGTTAACAGGATGATCGGCCTGTTGACGCCGGCCTGGCGGGCCTTGTGAATCAGGTCCAGGCCCGTGTCGGAGCCCAGCCGATAGTCCACCAGGTACAGATCGTGCTCCTGACGGCAGATCGCCGCCAAACCCAGCTCGGAGGAGCCACACCAGTCGAGGCTGACCTGCTCCTGCTTGGAGCCACGCAGAAGGTCGCGAGTGATGATGAAGTCATCCTCGTCGTCATCGACCAGCAACACACGCCAATGCGTCTCTCCTCGAGTCATACACCAGCCCCCTCGAGTGGTAGCTCGACGATATCCAGCCAATAGCGACCGAGGGCACGGATGACCTCGAGGAGCCCGGAATAGCTAACCGGCTTGGTGATGAAGGAATTCACTCCAATATCGTAGCTGCGCAGGACGTCTTCCTCAGCCGACGAGGTGGTTAGGATGACCACGGGAATGACCCGCAGCGCGGCATCGGCCTTGATTTCCATCAGCGCCTCCCGCCCGTCCTTGAGCGGCATGTTGAGATCCAACAGAATCAGCCCGGGCATCGGGAAACGTTGTTCGTCGTCGTAGGGCGGACGTCGCTTGAGGTAGTCGAGCAGGGCTTCACCGTCATGCACGAAGTGCAGTCGATTGGCGATCCGGCACTCCCGGAAAGCCTCCCGGGTCATCAGGCAGTCATCCTGATCGTCATCGGCGATCAGGATATTGGCGATCTTGGTCTTCATGGCGAGTCCTTGTTGATTCGCGGGAAGGTGATACGAAACACGCTGCCCTGACCTGGCGTACTGCTGGCCGTGATACTCGCGCCGTGCCGTTCAATTATTTTTTTGACAATCGCCAACCCTATTCCTGTTCCCGAGTAGGCCTCGCGGCCATGCAGGCGTTGGAAGGGGTTGAAGATACGATCCAGGTATTTCTCGTCGAAACCGATGCCGTTGTCGGCGATGCACAGGGTCGATCCGCCGCCGGTTGCTGGCTCCGCATAAATGCGGATCAGCGGCGAGTTGCCGGGCGCCTGGAACTTCAGGGCATTGCTCAGCAGGTTCTGGATCACCTGGCGCAACTGGCTGGCGTCACCCAGCACAGTGGGCAATGGCTGGCGCTCGATGCGACAGGCGGCCTGTTCGATGCCGGCCTCCATGTCCAGCAGCACCTCGTCCAGGACCCGCTCCAGCTCCACGGCCTGCAACGACTGACCACGGGTGTTGACCCGCGAATAGTTGAGCAAGTCGATGATCAGTGCCTGCATGCGCGAGGCCGCCGAGGTCATGCGCTGCAGGTAGTCACGGCCCTCCTCGTCCAATCCGTCGGCCCGGGCGGCCAGGCGGTCTGAGAAGGCCTGAATCTTGCGCAGCGGCTCCTGCAGATCATGCGAGGCGACGAAGGCAAACTCCTGCAACTCGCGATTGCTGCGCTCCAGCTCGAGCAGCGTCGCCTGCAGCTCCTCTTCGGTGCGTCTGCGCTCGGTTATATCGCGAAAATAAACCGCCAGACCTTCCTCCGATGGGTAGGCATGCACCTCGAACCAGCGCTCCATGGGGGGATAATAGGCCTCGAAATGCGCCGCCTGGTGATCCGCCATGGCTTGCATATAGCGCGAGCCGATCTCGCTTTCACGAGCCCCCGGGAACACCTCCCAGATGTCCTTACCCAGCATCTCATCTACCGATACCCGCAGCTGCTGGGAGGCCTCCTGGTTGACATAGCTGAAGTGCCAGCGGGTATCCAGGGTATAGAAGGCATCGGTGATGCTCTCCAGGGTAGTGGTCAGCCGCATGGCCAGGCGCTGAATTTCGCGCTGGGCACGTTTGCGCTCGCTGATATCCTGCAGCGCGCCCGAAATGCGCACGATACGACCATCTTCCCCACGCACGGCTTGGCCAGCCAGACGCGCATCCAGCAGCATGCCGCTGGCATGCCTGATTTCCACATCGAGGTCGAAGCTCTGCCCCTCGGTGACACAGGCCTCCAGGGCGGCGCTGATGGCGGCGCGATGGTAGGGCGGATACAGCGCCAGCCCCTCGTCCAGGGTTGGAACCTTGCCCGGCTCGAAGCCAAGCAGACCGAACATTTCCTCCGACCAAACAACCTCGCGGCCGGGCAACTCGATGCTCCACCCCCCCAGCCTGGCGGTCTGCCCTGCCATGCTCAGGATCAGGTTGTGCTGGGCAATCTGATCTTCGATGGCCTTCTGCTCGGTGATATCGCGGGCGGCACAGTAAATCACCCGATCCTCGCCCAGCGCGGCGCTGAACTGCAGCCAGTGCGGACGGCCCCGCCCATCCCAGACACGTATGGTCAGATCGCGGATCAGCTCGCCATCCTGCAACTGCTCGATGGCCTGCTGCACCCGGTCACGGTCGGCCGTATCGATCAGCTCTATGTAGGGCAGCCCGACCAGCTCCTCGGCACGGTAATGCAGGATGCTGGCGAAGGCCGGGTTGACCTGGATGAAGTGCCCTTGCAGGCTGACCATGCAGAACATTTCCAGCGACAGGCTGAAGAACTGGTTGCGCTCGCGCATGGCCTGCTCGGCGCGGCGCTGGACGCTCACGTCGCGTAGCGCGACCACCCAGCCATGGGCTCCGACCAGGCTGATAAGCGGGCGGGCGTCATAGTGCAGGGTCTGTCCTTGCAGCTCGAACTCGCCACGACTGCCCGCGCCTGCAGCAGCAGTCTCCCAGACTCGCGGATCCAGCGGCAGCAGCTGCTTCATCTGCAGCCCCAGCGGCTCCTGTTCAGCCGCCAGCAGCCTTCTGGCCGCCGGATTGACGAAGGTCAATACGCCGTGTTCATCGATGGCAAGCAACCCTTCGGCCAGACAGTCGGTAATGGCGAAGGTGAAATCCAGCTGGGCCTTGAGGCGCCGCTCCGCGGCCATGACCTCGTTCAGCAGGCGGTTGTTCTCCAGGAAAGAGACGGCCATCTGGGCGAACTGCTGCACGATCGTCAAATCGTCGGCATCGAACTCGCCGTCCATCTTGTCCGATAGCTGCAAAAGGCCGAGATTGGCACCGTTCTTGTCGATCAGGGGCACGGCCAGCCAGCCGCGCATGGGTGGATGCGCCGCGGCATGCTCGCCGAATCCAGCCCAGCGCGGATGCCGCTCAAGCTCCTCCTGGGTCAGCATCAGCGGCTCATTGGTTTCACAGATCAGGGCATAGATGCCACTGCCGTCGGGAACCGCGACGTACTCCCGCCAGGCGGCGTACTTGTCCGACAGTGCGACACCATTGATGGCCTGACTCCAATCCGCTTCCCGGGTCAGGCTGAGCACCGCCTGGTGCGCGCCGATCACCATGCGCACCTGCTCCACCAGATAATTGATCAGCGTCTGGTGATCGTGCAGCTTGGCCGTGGCGATTGCCGCCGCGCCCAGGCCACGCAGCTGTTCGGCCTGCCGCTCGCTGCGCGCCAGGGTGCTGTTCAGCTCGGCGGTGATGCGCTCACGCTCGGTGATGTCCTTGGCCAGACCGAAAACCCCGACCAGCTCGCCATCCACCATGATCGGCAGATTGCTGACATCCAGGTGCAGCTGTCTGCCGGCTGCATCCTGGATGCTCATCTCGTAGCGCTGGGGAATACCACGACAGGCCGAAGCAAAATGCTGCAGGACACGTTTCAGATCCTCGGCCACCACCAGCTCGGCGAAATGGCGCCCAAGAATCTGCTCCTCGCGCAGCCCCGTCAGCTCCATGCCGGCCCCGTTCATGCTGAGGAAGTGCCCCTTGAGATCGAAGGCGAAGACCGGGTCGGGGTTGAAGGTGAATAGGGAACGGAAGCGCTGTTCGCTCTCCTGCAGCTGCTGGCGGTCTCGGGTGCGGGCGATGGCTATCGCCGCCAGCTGCGCGGCCATGGCCAGGTGCTGGATCTGCTCGTCGCTGGGTGCGTGCGGTGCCTTCTGATACAACGCGAAGGTACCCAGCACCTGGCCATGGTGGGATATCAGCGGGAACGACCAGCAGGCACGCAAGCCGTAGGGCCTGGCCAGGTCACGATAGTCCGCCCAGAGCGGGTCGATTTCGATGTCCTCGACCACCACCAGCTGGCGGCGGTAGGCCGCCGTACCGCAGCTGCCAGCATTGGGACCGATGGCGGCGCCATCGATGGCGCGGTTGTAGGCCGCCGGCAGGCTCGGCGCCGCCCCCGTATACAGCTGCTTGCCCTCGGCGTCGAGCAGCAGTACCGAACAGAAGGATCCGGGTTCCTGTGCCTCGACCATATGGCAGATGGCCTCGAGCGTCTCTGACTGCGGGCGATCCATGGATATCATGCTGAGAATATCGCGCTGGCTCTCCGTGAAGGCCTCGTTGTGCACCAGCGCAGTAATATCGTGGGCAACGGCGAAGAGGGTTTCCTCCTCCGCCGACCAGTCGGCAGACCAGAGGATGTGCAAGATGCGCCCATCCCTGTGCCGATAACGGTTGCGGAAACCATAGGATGGTCGTCCGGCCATCACCTCCGCGGCCTCCATCTGCGTCAGCTCATGATCCTCGGGCAACACCAGCTCCAGATAGGGGCGCCCGATCAGCTCATTCTGCCGGTAGCCGAACAGCTTGACGCAGGAGGGACTCACCTCGAGAAAACGTCCCTCGCGGTCGAAGGAGCACAGCACGTCCTGGGTGAACGCCATGATCCGCTGGTTGAGCGCCTGGGCCTTGAGCTGACTGGCCAGGCTCCGCTGCAGCTCGCCGTTGGCCCCCTGGAGGTGAGCCGCACGCTCGATGGCCAGGCCAGCCAGGCGCTGGCTGAGCATCAGGAAGAAGCTCAGGACCAAGCCGAACAGCATGATCAGCGCAGGCAACAAGCGTGAAGTATTGAGGGCAACCGAATCGTCGATATAGGAAACCAGTCGCCAGCGCTGATCGTGATGGAAGTCGATGAGACCCTCGCCCACCGGCGTGTTGAAGCGCTGCCGCCCGTGGCTCCGAGAGCTATAGATCGGCATCTCGCCCTCATAGGCCTTGACGATGAAGCCACCCAGTTCGTCGCCCAGCAGCTCACCCAGTGCGCCCTGAATATCCAGCATGGCAACAATCAGCCGGGGTGCATCGCCAGGAATGCGCAAAGAGCTGGCGAGCAGGGCGTGAGCTCCGGCGCCATCCACACGTCCGACGGCCCGACTGATATGCGGTACATCGTCGTTCAGGGCATGGTTCAACCACTCGGCCTGCTCTGGGCGGGCCAGAAAGTCCCTTAGCCGCCGCGCCTTCTCCTCATCACGGGCCTCCAGCCAGTGAGGCTTGAGCTGTTCGTCGAGCACACCGACCAGATGCAGGTTGGGGAAGTCGCGCAGATAGCTGCGTGCCTCCTGCTGCCAATAGGCCTCAGATGGCAGGGCACCCAGCACTTGCCAGCGCTCCGCCATACGCTTCATCAGATCCAGCCGGTTCTGCAGAGTGCCCTCGGCCAGGGTCTGCACCTTGGACAGCAGCAGATCGCTTTCTCGGGTCAGGGTATCGATGGTCTGCAGGCTCAGCAGGTACCAGCCGCCACAGGTGAGGGTCGCCCCCAGCGCTCCGGCCAGCAGCGGCAAGCGCCACATCGGCACGTCGGCCCGCGACTCCTGCAGGCTGAGCAGGATGATGGCGCCCCCCAGCAGGAAGGTGAACAGGTTGGCGATATGGGTCGAAGAGAACTTGAAACCCAGGCTGAACATGCTCGTTGCAGACAGATCCCAAGAGAAATGCGCGACAGCAGCCAGCAGGATGATCGCCAGCCCGAGCGCCCGCGCGACTCGCTTGGCCAGTGCGGGTCCCAGGCACAGGCAGATGGCGAGCGCACTGACCAACAGGGTCGCCACCAGCGCGCTGCGCATGCGAATGAAGCCGGTGAGCAGTGATCGACCTACTTCAGAGCCACCCGCCAGATAGTTGTGAACCAGGGTATACAGGGTGCAACCAATCATCAGTGCAGCAAACAGCCACAGCGGACGCATCGCACGGCGTACGGCGCAGAGCAGCAGCCCGCCCAGCAAGGTCGACAGGACCGCACTGTCCGGCAGCAGCACCACCGTGTGCACGGTCGGGTTATCCAGCCCCAGGTAACCGGCGAGGCTGATCAGCCCCATGGCCAGCAGGGCGAACGCCAGCACATGCAGGTAGGCCTCGATGATCAGCTGACGCGTGCTCATCTCTATTCCTGCAGGTCCTGCGGGCCGAGCAGGCGCAGGACTTCGTCTATGGTGGTGAGCCCCTGGTGGATCTTCTCCCGGGCATCGTCGAGCAGCGTGGTCATGCCCTGTTCACGCGCGATAGCCTGCAACTGCATGGCACCGACGCCCTGGGCAATGGCATCGCGCAAACGATCACTCATGGTCAGAACCTCGTGAATACCGACCCTCCCGCGATACCCCTGATTGCACTGATTGCATCCCTTGCCCTGGAAGAACTGCATATCCGGCGCCAGGAACTCCGCACCCAAACTACGCAGCCGCGCTTCACTGGGTTGCGTAGGCTCTTTGCAGTTAGGACAGATGCGACGCACCAGGCGCTGGGCGATGATTGCTTCCAGGGCCGAGGCCAGCACATAGGGCTTCAGGCCCAGATCGAACAATCGTGCAATGGTCGCCGCCGCCGAGTTGGTGTGCAGGGTGGAGAACACTAGGTGGCCGGTCAGCGCGGCATGGAAGGCCACATCGGCGGTTTCCTCATCGCGGATCTCGCCGAGCAAAATCACGTCCGGGTCCTGCCTCAGGATGGCCCGCAGCACGCTGGCGAAGCTCAGGCCGATGCGCTCGCGAACTGGCACCTGGCCGGCCAGGTCAACGTGGAACTCCACGGGGTCCTCGATGGTGACGTAGTTCTTTTCCGACGAGGCCTCGTGCTGCAGCAGGGCGAACAGGGTAGTGGTCTTGCCACTGCCAGTGGGCCCGGTGGCGAGAATGATGCCCTGCGGCTTGTTCACCACATGCAGCAGGCGGCGCAGGTTGTGCGGAGACAGCCCCAACTCCTCCAGTGACTGCGCGGCCGACTGGCGCTCCAACACGCGCATCACGATCTTTTCGCCGTTGATGGTGGGCAACGTGGAGATGCGCAGATCGACGATGCGCATCGGCGTCTTGACGGTGATGCGACCATCCTGAGGGCGCCGTCGCTCGGTGATGTCCAGCTCGGCCATGACCTTGATCCGTGACACCAGCGGCATCAGTAGCGCGCTGGGAACCTGAATCTTGTCTTGCAGCACGCCATCGATGCGGTAGCGCACCACCACATGCTTGGTGCGCGGGTGGATGTGGATATCGCTGGCCCTCAGGCGCAGTGCCTCGAGAATGATGGCATTGACCAGACGAATCGTCGGCGGCTCCTCCGAGCTGCCCAGCAATTGCTCCAGGCTTTCGGCACCGCCATCGTCATCGAGGACGATCTCGATGCCTTCGTAAGGGTCGCTGCTACCGACCACGGTAGCAATGTCTTCAAGCCTCTCCGAGTCGCCGAACAGCTCGCCCAGCTTGGCCTGCATCTGCTGCAGATCGCACAATAGTGGGTGGATGCTGAGCCCGGTCATGAAACCCAATTCGTCGATCAACCCCTGGTCCAAAGGGTCGGCCATGGCCAGGCGCAGACGCTTGTCGAGCACACGCAGCGGTAGCACCAACTGGCGCATGCACACGCTTTGCGGAATCAGTGACAACAGCGCCGGGTCAACCTCGAATTCACGCAGGTCGATCTCCTCGAACATCAGGTCCTTGCGCAGCAGCTCATGGATCTTCTGGCTGTCGATCCAGTCGTGTTGCATCAACTGGCGCAGCACCGGCGTCTTGTGAACCTGCATTTCCTTGTGCAGCTGCTGGATCTGCTGGGCGTTGAGCAGACCTTTCTTGTGCAGCAGGATGGCCAATTGGCTGCGGTTGGTCACACTGAGCTTGGCCAGGGTTTCCAGATCGCGGTGCTGCTTCTGATTCTGCTGTTCCAGCGCCCGATTGCGCTGCTGCAGCGCGTATTGCTCGAGCGCCAGGGCGATGGTCAGCCGCAGATCATCGTCGTTCCAAGGCTTGAGGATGAAACGGTAAACCGCCCCATCCCTGATCGAGCCCATGACAGCCTCGGTATTGGCATGTCCGGTGAGCATGATGCGGATGGAGTCGGGCCAGCGCTCGCGCACCTGCGCCAGCAGCTCGCTGCCGTTCATCTCCGGCATCATGAAGTCGCTGATGATCAGGTGGATGTCCTGGCTGGCGAGTATCTTCAGGGCCTCGATGCCATTGCGCGCGAAGTGCAGCTGGTAGTTTTCGCGCTGGAACACCCGGCGCAGCGCGGCCAGGATGCCCGGTTCGTCATCCACCAGCAGCAGCTGATAAGGCGTCTCGGGCTGCGCATCCACGGCCTCCCCTGCGGGGGCCGCCTTGCCGAGGAACAACGATGCGTAGTGCTTGGCCACTTCAGCTCCTTACCGACACAGAAAGCGCAGGGTCACGCGCGTTCCGGCATCTGGCTTGCTGCGCACGAGGATCTCTCCACGATGCGCCGTCATGATGTCGCGCGCCACGCTCAGGCCCAGCCCGGTGCCGGAGCCCACCGGGCGCGTGGTGAAGAAAGGATCGAACAGGCGCTCCAGGTTCTCGCTTGAAATGCCGCAGCCGTTGTCCTCCACCAGGACTTCGCTGCAGCCACCCTCGCCCACCCGGCTCGTGATGCGAACCCGGCCATCGGCGGCAATCGCCTGCGCGGCGTTATCCAGAACGTTGTACAGGGCCTGGGAAATCTTGGCCGGATAGCCCGCCAGCTGCGGCAGAGGAGCCAGGCGCTGCTCGATCGTCAGCGCATGGTTGAACTCCGCCTCGACCAGGTGGCAGGTGCTGGCGATCAGCTGGTTGAGATCGCAGGGAACGAAGTCTTCCTGATCGATATTGGAGAAGGTCTTCAGGTCGGCCACTATCGCGGCGATACGCTGCGCACCGCTTAGCGACTCCTGCAACAGCGCGCGAAAGTCCTCCAGCACAGCCGCGATGGATTGTTCCGCGGGCAATTTGCCGCCCAGCTCATCGAGGTACTCGTCGGCCACGCGCAGATTGCTGGCGATGAAGCCGATCGGGTTATTGATCTCGTGGGCTACCCCCGCGGCAAGCTGGCCGATGGCACGCAGGCGCGCGCTCTCGTAGAGCTGTTGCTGGGTATCCTCGATCACCCGCACCTGTTCGCTCACACGCAACTGCAGCTGCTCGGACAGCTCCCTGTAGCGCGCCTCAGACTCCTGCAGCGCCGCATGCTGGCGCTGCAGCTCGGCAAAGCTGGCCTCGGTGGTGTCATGGTGCAGGCTGGCGGCCAGGCGGTACTTGGCCACGTAATACAGAATGAACTCCACAAGACGCGCCGCCGGCGCCTGCCGAGCCGGCGCCGCCGGGCAGCTCAGCCAGGCAATGGTCTCCAGATTGAACTCCACCGGCTCCGCTCCGGCGCAGGCCTCGGCCTGCAGTCCGAAGCCATCGACACACAGGCCCTGCAACAGGCCGAGCAGGCGTGCACGCCGCTCATCGTCGAGCAGATCGCTCAGGCCCGGATCATCATCGAACCTGCGCATGCGCGGTACCACCCAGACTGCTGAGGTGTCGGACAAAATCATCCCGCGACAGGCCTTCGCGCTCGGCCAGCTGAAACTCGGCATCGAGGCGCGGATAGAGGCGCTGCAGCAGCTGGCGAAAGCTCTCGACCACTCCTACTCCATTGAGCGCCGAGGCCATGCTCAAGGGCGCCCAGGGCGTCGCCGCCCAGCGCGCCTGCAGCTCAGCCTCTTCCACAGCCCCGGGCACATCACGCTTATTGAACTGCACCACCAGCGGCAGCTGTTCGATATCCATGCCCAGCTTCTGCAGGCTGTCGGCCAGGTTATCGAAGGCATTGGCGTTGTTATCCTGCTGCGCCGGTTGCGAATCGGCGACGAAGATCACCCCGTCGGCACGCGACAGCACGGCCTTGCGAGTGCTGTCGTGCTGGACCTGGCCGGGAACGGTGTAGAGTTTGAGGCGCAGATCGAGGCCGGTCGCGCTGCGCAGGCCAATGGGCAATACATCGAAGAACAGGGTGCGGTCGTCGCGGGTCTCGAGCACCATCAGCTCGCCTTTGCGCTGCGGCTGCAACAATGTGTGCAGCTGCATCAGGTTGGTGGTCTTGCCGCTCAATGCCGGCCCGTAATACACCACCTTGAGCATCAGCTTGCGCTCAGGCGCCAGGTACTCAGCCATGGCCGCTCTCGTCGTCAACGTCGTCCAGCAGCAAGGCACCGTCTGCGTCGCGCAGCACCCGGGTGATTCCCGGATGCTCCTGCTCCAGGCGTTGCAGCTCCTGGCGCTGACGCTCCAGCGCGCTCTGCTGGTTGCGCACCCGGGCCAGCAGACGCTGGTTCTCCGAGCGCAGCTGATACAGGTCGATGGCCGCTTTCAGCGCCGTCTCGATCTCATAGTCTTCCCAGGGCTTGGACAGGAAGCGGTAGATCTCCGCGCGGTTGATTGCCTGCATCATCGACTGGCGATCGCCATGCCCGCTGAGCACCATGCGCATGGCCTGTGGCTGGCGCTGTTTGGCGAACTGCAGGTAAGTGATGCCATCGAGGCTGGGCATCTTGTAGTCCGAAATGATCACCGCATATTCATGCTCGGTCAGCGCCTGCAGCGCTTCCTGGGCATCGGTGAAAACCTGTACCTCCCAATGATGCGGACGCAGCAAGCGCTGCAGCGCGGCAAGGATGTTCGGCTCGTCATCTACCAACTGGATCTTGATCACTCAGGATACTCCCGTCAGAACACCGGACTCGGCCACGGCTTCGGGCTTACGCACGAACAAGGTGTAGCGCGCGCCCTCGGACGCCTCGAAGGCCGTGAGTTTGTCGATCAGCGGACGGGTCAGAGGCTTGCCCTCGTTCAGCAGCAGCATGCCGTTCTCCGCATAGAGGTTGCGCGCCAGCACCATGCCAGGCTCCAGACGGCGGGTATCCAGCGCGATGATGCTGTTGTCGGCGAGCACCAGGTCGGGGGCCAGGGTGGTGCACAGTTCGATGAAGCAATCGCAGACCTGTGGATCGTAGAGGCGTCCGGCGAATTTCTTGATCAGCAGCAGTGCTTCGTCGCGGCTGAGCTTGCGCTCGAGGATCATGCCGCGCTGCAACTCGATGAAATCCACCGCCAACCGCAGGACCCTCGAGCCCAGTGGAATGGCTTCGCCTTCCAACCGATCGGGGTAACCCTGGCCGTCCCAGCGCTCCTGGTGGCTACGGATGATGAGTCCCGCATCCTGGATCGGTTCGAGCGTCATCAGCAGGCTCTCACCGATTTCCGGATACTTGCGAAAACGCGCCCTCTCCTCCTTGTACAGCAGGTCGGAGGGCCGCGAGAGCAGATGGTCGTTCCAGGTCAGCTTGCCGATGTTGTACAGCGCCGCCGCCATGGCGAGATCGCCGCCCAGGCGGGCGTCCAGTTGATAGTGCTCGGCGTAGGCCTTGACCAATGCGATCACCTGGGTATTGGTCTGACGCTCCTTGCTCAGGCGCTGGGCGACCAGGTTGGAAAACACCTCGGTTGCGGTGATGTAGCTGTTGCGCAACTCCTCGTAGGCGAGGTCGAGCATATCGGCGGTCTGCTGCAGTTCGGCCGTGCGCGCCTTGACGCGCTGCTCGAGGGAAGCATTGAGCTCCTGCAGCTGGCGGTTCTGCTCGAGGGTCAACAGCTCGAGCCGACCGCGCTCACGCTCAGAATGCTGGAAGGCCAGGGCCTGGCGGATGATCAGACGCAGCTCGTCGTCATCCCAGGGCTTACTGATGTAGCGGTAGATCTGCCCCTCGTTGATCGCCTTGACCGTGGTAGTCAGGTCGGCGTAGCCGGTCAACAGGATGCGCAGGCAGTGCGGCCAGCGCTGCTGAACCTGGGTTAGCAGAGTGGCGCCATCCATACCCGGCATGCGCGCGTCGGAAATCACCAGATCCACATGCGTCGACTCCAGCTGCTGCAAGGCAGCCTCGCCACTACCGGCGGTCAGCACCTCATAGGGCTCGCTACGCAATACCCGGCGCAGACTGTTGAGGATGTTCTCCTCATCGTCTACCAGTAGGAGGGTAAGTCTCTCACCGGGCGCAGCCGTCATGGAGAAACCTCCTGCTGCGGCTCGTCCGGCTGTGTTATCGGCAGGTAGATGCGAAAGCGTGTGCCGACGCCAACCTCGCTTTGCACATCGATGCGGCCGTGGTGCTTCTGTACGATGTTGTAGGACAGCGCCAGCCCCAGGCCCGTGCCCTTGCCAACCGGCTTCGTAGTGAAGAACGGCTCGAAGATGCGATTGAGAACTTTCGGCTCAATGCCCTTGCCGGTGTCTTCCACCTCAAGCCAGACCTCGTCCTGCTCGCAGCCGGTACGCAGGGAGATCCGCCCGAACTGTTCGATGGCATGGGCCGCGTTCACCAGCAGGTTCATCACGACCTGATTTATCTGCGATGGAATGCATTCGACCTCGGGCAGTTCACCGTACTCCTTGACCACCTCGGCCTTGTATTTGAGCTCGTTGTTGACCACGTTGAGGGTGGTGTCCAGACCACGATGCAGGTCAGCCGGACGGAACTCCTCTTCTTCGATATGGGAAAAGTCCTTGAGCGCACTGATGATGCGCTTGACCCGGTCTATGCCGTCCTCGGACTCGTGGATCAGCGCCTCCACGTCACTGCGGATGTAGTCGTATTCGAGGCCACGTTTGATCTGGCGCAACTCATCGAGATCGGCGACACCGTCTACAGCATCGATGATCTTCAGCAAGTCACGTACATAGCCACTGAGGGTTTTCAGATTGGAGAACACGAAGCCGATGGGGTTGTTGATTTCGTGGGCCACACCAGCTGCCAGTTGGCCGATGGCCGCGAGCTTCTCGGATTGCAGCAGTTGGCTGTTGGCGGTCTCCAGTTTGCGCAGCAGCTGATCTTGTTCCACCTGCTTGCGACGCAGGGCATTGAGCGCAGATTCCAGGTGGGCACTGGACTTGGCGATGGCGCCCGTGTCGTACATCACCAGGCCGAACAGCGGCTCACCATCCTCACCATCGAAGGGAAAAAACAGCGTGCTCTGCAGGTGCTGGCCCATCTCGGCAGGAGCCTCGCTGCTCAATCTGACCAGAGGTGCCTGCTCCAACCAATGGTTGTAGACGTGAATGCCGCGCTGCCGAGCCAACTCGACGGTCTTGGTGAAGGAGTTCTGGTCGGCATCCGGAAACACTTCCAGAAAGGGGCGTCCGATGGCTTCTGCTCGGTCCTTTCCGCTACGCTGGCTGATGAAGCCGTTCCAGCAGCGAATGCACAGATTGGAATCCAGGACGATGATTCCAAGATCGATCTGCTCGACCAAGGCGCCGAATAACCCTGGGGAAGATTTGTCCATGTTCTACTCCAGATTCATTCCTGATGCAGACCGACTCTGATGTTGTGACTTGATTATGGCGTCAAGATTCGGGCGCCACAAGAAAGTCATGATGGCGATAGGCCATACTCCGAATAACCGAGTGCGGAGGTCAGATTAGCTGATGACACTGGACAGGAATGAAAGTTTTATCCTCTACCGTTTCAGCTTCGCCGATGGCCAGGTGGTAGAGCACTCAATATTCCCGGCGGGCAGGTCAACGCCCGGCGAGCACGCCGAGTGGACAAGGCTGGGCTTCCACCAATGCCCGCACTGCCCCCTGGCAAACGACGAGGTGGAGCACTGCCCCTTCGCCACAGCGCTCGAAACCCCGGTGCGCTTTCTCGGGGATCGCCTCTCGCACACCGAGGTGGACGTGCAGGTGCTTTATCGCGACCGAGACATCCGACAGCACACGACGCTACAGCGCGCCGTCGGCACCATGCTGGGTGCCGTAGGTGCAACCAGCGGCTGCCCGCATACCGAGTTTCTCAGGGCCATGGCCTGGTTCCACCAGCCGTTCAGTGACAACGACGAAACCCTGTTTCGCGCCGTCGGAACCTATCTGCTTGGCCAGCACCTGCGCGCCATGCACGGGCTGGACGCCGACTGGTCTCTGGGCGGTCTGCGCGAGGCTTACAAGAAGCTTCGGCAGGTCAACCAAGGCATCGCAAAGCGTCTGCGTCACGCAGCCCAGGAAGACTCAAGCGTAAACGGGCTGATACTGCTGGATTTACTTGCTTCTTCAGCACTGAGTGTTTTGGATGAGTACGAAGGCGAGCTAGATGAGTACTTCACTGCTTATTTAACCCAGTAGCGCTAGCGGTATTCCCTTGGCCGGGCTCTACCCCATTAGCACGGATACGTACTATCCGAGCGGAAGGCATTAGGCGGAGTTTTCAAAAGTCCGATACTGGAGCCGAAACCATAAGAGACTTGCCTTGAATGACCGCTCCTGGCCGGTAGCGGGCACCGGTGGCAGGCCCCTATCGGCCAAAAGCAGACGACCAGTCACAAGCGTCGGCAGTCAAAGTGCTATCATTCCAGCACAATTTCAGTGGTTATTGTCAGGGACGACGTTCGATTACTAAATGGGGGTTGCCCTTGCGGCGCTTTCGAATTGGGCTGAGCGTACTCATCGTTTCGCTGTCTGCTTTAACTGCCTTGGGGATGCTCGCTGGTAGCTTCTACGCGAGCTATGACGTACAGCGCCGTCTGCTCATCGAGAACGCTCTCGATTCCAATCACGCCTACGCCACTAAGCTTGCTGTCAGCACCGAGGCTTACCTGCGCTCCGCGTTGCAACAGCTCAACTTTAGCGCTCGACTTCAGGGCCGCTCCTTCGACGACCAGCAAGTTCTTCAGGATGAGGCGGAGCGGTTGCTGCGGCAAACCACGAGTTTCAATTCAGTTGCCGTGGTCGACCGAGCGGGCGTTGTTCGAGCTACCGCGCCTTTCTCCCTGTCGCTTCAGGGAAAGAGGCTCGACTCAGTTGGCGCTCATGAGGCTTTGCGCAATCGCGCTGCCACAGTTTCCTCGCCGTACATGTCGGCCGCCGGCAACCTGGTGGTGTTTATCTCCCAGCCGATCACCGGCTCCAACGGATCGTATCTGGGGTACGTGGGTGGAACGCTTCACTTGAAGCACGACAACACCCTCCGTCAGCTGCTCACCGAGCAAGCTGGCCAACGGGATTCATACGTTTACGTCGTCGACCGCAACAAGCGCCTGCTCTATCACCCGGAACCGGAGCGGGTTGGTACGCTGGTCGCGAACAACGCTCTCGTAGATAACCTGGCCAACGTCTCTGATGGAACTCAGCGAGTTATCAATAGCCAGGGAGTAGAGATGCTGGCGGGGTTCGCCACTGTGCCCACCGCCGGTTGGGGAATCGTTTCTCAACGTCCCGTAGATGAGACCCTAGCTCCGTTGGACGATCTAATGCTCAGAGTCGTGATGAAAACGTTTCCATTCGCGGTCATGAGCTTCGTCCTGGTCTGGTGGATTGCCCGAAGGATCTCGCTTCCCTTAACCCTTATGGCTCAGGGCGCGCCGGAGATTGGGCGTCCTAAGACAGCGGAGCGGATCAAGGTGATCAATGCGTGGTACTTCGAAGCAGAAGAGTTGAAGCGCGCGCTGCTTGTCGGTCTGGAGCAGATGCATGATCGTCTCGGCGAACTCAATCACGAAGCCCAGACCGACCCACTGACTGGACTTAACAACCGCCGATGCATGGAGCTCGCACTCAAGCGATGGAAGGCGGAGCGCAAACAGTTTTCCGTTATTGCGATTGATATCGACCACTTCAAAAGCGTTAACGATACCTACGGGCATGACCTCGGTGACATTGTTCTCAAACGGGTAGCTGAGCTCATTGTCCAACATTCGCGTGAGTCAGACGTGCCCTGCCGTACCGGCGGTGAAGAGTTCAGCATCCTGCTTCCAGGGACTGGGGTCGAAACTGCTTATACGGTTGCTGAGCGGCTACGGGTTGCGGTCGAGTCAACCGAGTTTCCAAGGGTCGGACGCCTGACGATTTCGCTTGGGGTGGCCCAGTCGTCCAGCAACTTCAGCAGCCCCATACAAACACTCAAGACAGCAGATGAGCTTCTTTACGAAGCGAAAAGCTCAGGAAGAAACCGAGTTAGCAGCTGTTCCGATTTGTAGACACGATGTACGGAATTTCTGATGTCAGCTCAGATCAACACGAAACGGCGAGTGCTTCTGGTCGATGACGACCGTATGGTTCGTCTCACCGCCGCCATGCTTCTGGAAGACTTGGGTTACCACGTCTCCGAGGCAGCGTCTGCGCAGGCGGCGTTGAACCTGGTAGATCTCGGATTCATTCCCGAGCTGCTTATCACGGACTTCACTATGCCGCAGAAGAATGGGCTTCAGCTTGCAAAGGAGCTGCGTCAGCGCTTCGCCAACCTACCTGTACTGATCATCACGGGATACGCCAAGGTCGTGCAGGTCGAACTGGAGGGCTTTGAGTTGCTGGAGAAGCCATTTCTTCCTGGCGCTTTGGAAGCTCGCATTTCTGCCTTGCTTCATTAGCCGAGACTCGTAGCTGTTCCCTAGAGAGGGGGCGCATAGGCCATAGCTGGCTCGCCGGAGTGGGATCCAACGGCTTAAGCGACGCGGCACGTCTGTCTTATCGCGGAATCAACAAATCGCTGTCGTAGGCTGTCAGCGTTGGGACTTTCGTGGTTTCCCTTAAAACGGCGAGGCGATGCTGGCTCGGCTCCATGTCTAGGGAGCAATCATTCAGAGCCATTTCCAGAGCATCGGAGATCTTGAACTCACCGCACCTGGGACAGCTTATGCGGTGGTACTGGATTGTCCGATTCACGCTTTTAGCATGCCTCTGGCAAACGGGGCATCGCATGATCTAGCTCCTTTGAGCCTACTTTAAGTCTAGTCTGCGTCAGCTACGGATCCGAGAAAGCGACGAAGAGATACCAAATGCTTTGACTGCGCTTCTCCTGGCACTCCGGTGCTCCACGGTTTCTAAATCAACTGCGGTAGTCGATTAACCCTGGACTCGATCTTGGCCCTGCACGTGCAAACTAATGGAGCTTGCTCTTCGCACCGAGGTCTAACGTGCCGTAGGAGAGGTAAAGGGCCAGTCGAATGTGCAACGGCGTTGAGGTGATCGAGGAGGGCAAGCGCTGGGAGATTTTTGCTCCTAGCCACATCGCGGCATTGCCTGTTTGGATTGGAGGTCGGCTCGAATGGATCACTTGGGGGCGACGCGAGGGTGAGAAAGGAGATCTACCCCAAGGAGGATGGTTAACCGAAGACGAGGCGACAAACACAACTTTTAGATATCAGCGTGGCTTGGTTTATGCGTTGCGCTTTCTTGTCGACGATGCAGAGTCTAATAAGCCTGATTACTGGCGCGGCCAATGGCACGAAGTGCCGGAAGAATACGCTCTAGATTGCATCGTCCTCAGGTTTCGGGGCCAAAGAAGTGCCTACATTGTAACCTTGAACACCACGAGCAAGTCGCCGATGGCCAATGGGCGTTGGCCACATCTAATCCAAGTAATTTATGGTCAGTAGCGATAGTCAGTTGCAGCGGTTCTGCCGCAACTTCGCTTGATTTCTCGGTAGAACGCCGCTGTGATGGAGCTTCAAGTCGCGATGGCTATGCAGTTCCACTATTTCAGTACGCCGAAAGGGGCTCCGGCGAGCAAAGCCTCCAGTGTTTAGGGATAGCGATGGAATGACCACCATCTTCAACAGCTCTGCTGATCCGAATGAGATTGTCGCCGAAGTCCTAAGCAATGGAATTGCAGGCATACGCGGTGCGCAGGTGGAAGTACAAGACAAGGTGGCCGTCGTGCGGTACCTGGTAGATCTGCTGGAGCGCTCAGCCTCAACCTTGATCCTCACGTCAGCCCTTGAGCCTACGCTGGTTTATGTGTACGACAGTGATGCGTACGAAGCGGAAACCGCCAGGCGTCTGGTTGAGGGACGCTTGTCGCAGCAGTAGGCATTGGAGGAAGCGACCCTATCAGTGCCCGACCAACCCCGTTAGATCAAAGGCGCATAAGAACCACGGCGACCGACCGGTTCTGGTGGCAACTTCTCTCCCTCAAGCTCCCTCGAAACAAGAGAGGTAATCAGCTAGACGGGAGGCTCCATGACATTCATATGCTTTTTGAAAGGCTGTGACTGGTGCGAGGCCACGCCAATCAAGATCGGCAGGGAAGTGCTGCTCTGCCAGAGCTGTTCTCGCTGCAACACGTCCCGCTACTTGGCGGAATCCGCACTTACCTAGGCCCCGAACTGCCCACTAAGGAGCCGGCCCAGCGATCAGGAGCTCCTGGTCTGGGCTGGCTCAACGCGCGCAATGTGAGCCAACTGCAAATCGCATAAAACTCGGCGAGACGGCCCTAGCTTAGTGGGCTGCGTGCCGCTATAACACAGGAGAGTTTCGGCTGCGGGGCTCCAAACAGAGCTCTTTCTGAGGGGCGTGGATCGAGAGAAAGGATAGAGATGGAGCCATTAACTCGGGCAACCTTCGAGGTGCCCAACTGGCTTGGTGGTAAAGCGGCGGAACTCGAAGTGGTGTGCCAGCAGGAGAAGCTGCTTCTGGTCACCCTCAGGTTCAATGGTCGGAGCGAAGCCATCCTCTATGCGAACACGGTTATCCAAGGCTTGGAGGATTTAGAGCGGGCCTGTCGTCTCGCAATTTACCAATTGGAGCCACTCAAAAGTGTTCTGAATCGGAGCACCCGAACTGCTCCAAAGGCGATTCCTCTAGAGATGGACGTCCCCCAATACGATGGCATCTTGATGATGCGGGTCAGTTGACCAGTTCAAATCGTCGGGAGCGGTGGTTCTGGTCGATAGCGGTCCGTCTAGATGCGGACGCTTAGAACGTCCGCCAATTGTGGGTCAGCTATGTTTTACTAGATTGAGTGCCGGTAATGGGCCCCCAGGGAATTGCGCCAGGCGCCCTTCGCTTAGGCCACCCAGGTCGATACCGGCGAAACCCAGTCGCTCGATCAACTGGGCCACTTCGGCCTTGGCCTCGGCATCCTCCCCTGAGTAGAACAGCACCCTTCGGCCTCCCTCGGCCGTGGGATCGCCACTTAGCAGCGCCGGTTGCAGGTGGTTGAACGCCTTGACCAAGCGCGCCCCTGGAAGCAGCCGTGAAACCACCTCGCTAGAGCTCTCGCCGCCCAGATCGAAGGGGCTGAAAGTCGGCGCCTCGATTGGATTGTTGGTGTCGACCACGATGCGTCCATTCCAGGGAGGCAGATTTTCTAGCACGGTGGGAATTTTCGACCAGTTCACCGCAAGAAAGACGATGTCCGCCTGGGCGGCTTGCTCCCGGCTTACCGGTATGACTTTTGGCCCCAGTTCGTCAGCGAGGCTCTGCAAGCTCTCCGGCCTACGGCTGTTGGCGATTTCGATCTCAATACCCGCCTTGCTCAGGGCGCGTGCGATGGCGCTGCCTATGGCGCCGGCGCCGATGATTCCAATCTTCATGTCCTTTCTCCTCAGGCGGTGAAACCGCCATCTACCAGCAGCTCGGCGCCGCTGACGAAGGCCGCCTCGGGGCTGGCCAGCCAGGCCACGGCAGCCGCGATATCGCGACCCTCGCCATAGCGGCCGACGGCAATGTTGGGGCGGACGAAATCGGCCACAGGGCCATCCGTCGGGTTCATGTCACTGTCGGTCGGGCCTGGATGCACGGTATTGACCGTGATGCCGCGCGGGCCGAGATCGCGCACCAGCCCGCGACTAAAGCCGGCCAAGGCGCCCTTGGTCAGGGTGTAGGCGGAGGCGGTGGCGAAGGCGGCGTACTGCACCATGGAGCTGCCGATATGAATGATTCGCCCGCCGCGCCCCATGTGCTTGAGCGCCTCCTGGGTGGCGACGAACACGCCAGTCACATTCACCGCGAGAATGCGCTGGAAATCCTCGAAGGCTATCTCCTCCGGGGCGCCGAGTACGCTGATGCCGGCGTTGTTGACCAGAATGTCCAGCCGACTGAACGTGCTAGCGACCTGCTGCACCGCTTTGCGTACCGCCTGCGGGTCACCCGCATCGGCGGCAATGGCCATTGCACTGCCACCGGCGGCAACTATCTCGTCGACCAGTGCCTCGGCCTTGGCCGGCGAGGCGTTGTAGGTGATGGCGACACTGGCTCCGTCGGCGGCCAGGCGTTTGGCGATAGCGGCGCCGATGCTGCGCGATCCGCCGGTGACTAGGGCGACCTGGCCACTCAGGGGAAGATTGACGTTGTTCATGATGCAGACCTCGTGTGGATGGTTGGTGTGCTCATGAAACGCCTTTCGCTTTCCCCGCAGTAGCAGGTAATGACTAGAATCACCTCCAATCAATGATTGAAGGTGCGGTTATGGAGACCTTGGCAAATTTAGAATCTTTCGTTCGCAGCGCCGAGTGCGGTAGCTTCTCCGCAGCCGCACGTCGTCTTGGCTTAACGCCAGCGGCCATCAGTCGTAATGTAGCTAAGCTGGAAACCAATCTCGGCGTACGCCTATTCCAGCGCAGCACCCGGCGTCTGACCCTGACTGAAGCCGGGGAGCGCTTCCTCGGGAATGTCGGCGCTGGGCTGGAAAGCATCCAGGCAGCCGTTGCCGATCTCACCAGCAGCGCCGGTGCCCCGGCCGGCCTGCTGCGCATCTCGGCGGCACCGGCCTTTGGTCGCGACTATCTGCTCCCCCTGATGCCCGAGTTCCTGGCCCGCTACCCGGGAGTCACGCCGGAATGGCATTTCGATAACCGCCAGGTTGAGCTGATCACGGATGGCTTTGATGCAGCTATTGGCGGCGGCATCGAATTGACGCCCGGCGTGGTGGCGCGCGAACTGGCGCCAGCGCATCTGGTAATGGTTGCTTCGCCAGCCTACTTAGCCGGAAGGCCAGCACCACGTCAGCCAGGGCAGCTCGCCGAAATCGACCATTTGGGCATGAGGTCGGCGCAGAGCGGTAAAGTGCGAAACTGGATGCTACAGAACCCCAAGGGCGAGCGCGCGCCGCTGGAGTTGCGCCCGAGGATGCTAGTGAATGATCCGCAGGCGCTATGTCAGAGCGCATTGCTCGGGCTGGGCGTGGCACTACTTGCTGTACCCGATGTGCTGGGCCATTTGCAAAGCGGTGCGCTGCAACGCGTCTTACCTGACTGGTATGTCGATGCCGGCCCCATCTCGCTGTACTTTGCCAGCCAGAAGCTGTTACCGGCCAAGACACGGGCGTTCATTGATCACCTGGCCGAGCACTCCCGTGATCAGAAGTGGGTGAGACGGTTCGATGCAAGGCTAGTGGCGAATAGCTAATGTCCGCTTCTGGCCGATAGCTGCCTGTCCCCAGCGTCTGTTTCGGCCAAGAGCGGGCACTGTTTGGTGTCGATCTTGAGTGCGAGTCGGTGTCGATTAGGCAGGCGAATTAGTGTCGGAACCGATGCGACTACTCCCTTCCGCGACCTGCGATGCGCGTAGTGGCACCATTTGGATGCCTCACCGAATGTTTACCCGATCAGCCTGCGAGTTTGAGATTTCACCTAGTTGGGTCCACTCACGCTTGGGGCCGTCGGACGCAACCCACACCGCAATATTGGGGATCCGACCATGATTGCCAACGATCACCATCAGGTACCGAGATCTATCGCCCTGGAATGAGTCGAGGTATTCCCATGTCGTTTTTTGATCACGACCCGACGGGGACGGCGAGCGCTCGGGGTGTGTGTGCCATAGTCCTACTACATGTCGATTGTGCGTGAACTCGACCTCCCTGTTCCTATCTGATGCCCGTGTGTCCGGGTTCCACGCGCTTCTACGTCGATAGTCCGTGGGATTCGGTCCTGTGGCGGTGGTAATGATCATGCCGTTGGAGTCTGGCTCGGAACTGAATATCTCTCCGCCAGCTTCCGTTTGCCAGATTCTTCGCTGGGCGTGAGCGTACATGTGAAGTAGGGCTTGGTCAGTAAATAGGACGTAGCGGGTATTGTCGGGGTAAAAGAAAATCCTGTTCATGGGAACGGCCGGACAAGGGTCATCCCATCGTGCTCGCGCGCAGATGACGCCCATTCCTTGTGCAAGAGGCCTGGCCAGTGTTTGTCTAAGAAACGTTGTCCGCGGACCCAGCTCCGTACTATGGGATCAAGCGAGTCTGAAGCGCTGTCGATCATCTCCAATGCACACTCGGCAACAAGTGCCACTGCGTGCGCTGCTGCCGCCGCGGTGTAGCTTTGGAATCGGCTACTGCAACCAGGCTCCTGGCGAATTACTTCGCTTGGCCATACCACTGCTTCAAGTCCAGACATTGGATCCTGGGCCCCCTGTAGCCATCTCTGACCTGCCGGTAAAAGGCAGACATGGGCGGCGGCAACATAGGGCTCCATCCACCCAATCAGTACCGGACATGGATGAGTCAATCGGGCCTGTTCGAGTTGAGCCCGTACATCTGGTTCGCCAGTGAGATCTAACACCGCGTCGACATCAGCAAGGGTGTTTTTCTTTAGCCACTCTGCGGTGGTAATTGCATGAGGTATCACTACGGTTGCTGGATAACCAAGATTGATCCGCTGAGCGATGGCATCCGCTTTTGTTTTACCCACTGATTCAGCGCCGAGAAGGTGCCGCCCGATGTTTGCGGAGGACATCGTGTCAGCATCCACAACGGTAATCTGCCCGATTCCTGCTTTTGCCAATTGGTCAATGGAGGGGCTTCCAAGTGCACCAGCCCCCAATACGAGAACGTGCTTTGTCTGACGTGCTTTCACTTCTGGGTGCTGATCTCGTCCGACCGTCCAGTCTGGATCCAAGCGCGACGTCATGAGTGGTAGAGGTTTTCTTAAAGGAGGGAACGTCTTCTTGCCTCGATCCAGCTTGATAACAGTCGGCGGACCGCCGGGAAGAAGATAGGCAAAAGCGAAGTCGGGGGTTCTTAAGAGAGCGACGCGATGTATCTCTCGCCCTCGGCGGCTTTGGCTGCCCTTAAGTCGCAAAAACTCCGCTCTAGGAAGTCGCCCTTTGAGAATGCGATCTAAATCAGATGTGGTGTGTGGCCATGTGGCTGGGATCAATGCATGTGCAATTGGGATGTCCGCGATCAGCACGTTGACACGCTGTGCTGCTGATTGCCCCATGGATTGCACGACGCGGTTTGTAATGCGCAGCTGCTCATCAGCTGCGATGATGATTCTGTTTGGAATGAGAAGCAGACCATTTCTGAGTCTTGCCCTCAGTGGAGGCTGATCGACTGTCCAAACAGCTCGCACCGGGTCTGTGTTCGAGCGTGCTCGAGTTACCTCTATCGCCCAATAGTTCAGGGCTTCCGCTTCAAAGTCCCCGTCAAGATCGCCATTCAACCAGGGCTTTAAGAACTGCTCGAGGTAGGCGTGAAGGAGGAACAAGATCCGCTCTTCTGCCGAGTAGCCAGGACCAGGTCCTGGATCTCCCTTAATGCAAAGCACCCCTGCGCCATCGAGGTGTGGGACGTTCAGCACAGCATCGGGAGACAACTGAACAAAAGCACTGTCATGCTCAGGGAACCCTTTAGGCACACGCAGCTCTGCCCACTTGAACGCCCTTCCTTGCGGGAGCTGCGGCAACAACAACTGGTAGCAAGTAACCCCTGGCTCCCGACTTACAGATGATGGCTGCAAGGCCGGGAACCGCGAACATAAGAATGTCAGATCGAGGCCCATTTATCCCTCGCTGCTTAGGCCAATCCGCGACTTGCTGGCGTGGCTTTCGGTGCTGGGATCTGGATGCTGGGAAGACCATTGCCCCCGCCTGAGGGGGCAGGAATCCCGAACACTTCTCGTACCCGCTTGGAAATTTCCTGCGGATCGGTCAGGGCAAGGATGGTTTTCAGATCTGCAGACAGCGCATCGCACCAAGTCATAAATGCCCGATAACGTTCACCATCGTCATCGTTCCACTTCTCAGCAAAGTTTTCCCCTTCGACTGTAGGGTTATCGACTCGGTGCTTACCGTCGAGATTTAGAACGAGGTGAGGCATTAAGGCGGCAAGCTCATCCAGCAGCTCCACCGGGTGCACGAAGGAGCGATTGAGGTCGGCAAGCCCTTCATAACAGGTGGTCAGTAAGGTCACGATGATGATGGAGATCGGCTTTACACCGGCCTCAATGACGTTGCGTCTAACGCACATATCGCGGTGCCGTTTAAACAGTCGGATGGCAACTCGTAGGGTGTCTGTGATTTCCACAGTCTGATCCGGAACTGGAGAGACGCTTGCCCGAGCCTCGTCCTTTGCATAGGCCTCCATCGTCACCACCCGTATGAGGGAGCGTTTCGACGTGTCTTCAACCCATTGGCTCATGCCTGCCGGATTTGAGGTTTTCCAATTTCGAGTCGGCGTGTCTACAACCGCAAGTGCAGTTCTTTCGTATCGGGACGCGCGATAGCGCGGTGCCATGGTCGCTAGCGTCTGTGCAGGTACGTTATCCAAAGGTACAGAGGGCGTGAACTCGAGGTAGAAGGGCTGCCGAGGGAAAGGGATGTTCCAGCATCGCCGTTTTGCTTGGGCTTCCAACTCCGCCAAAGCTCGACCAACGGACTCAAAGAACCCCATAGGATTCGCTGCCTGAACGCGAGAGATGTCGACTTCGCACACAGCGTCGATGTCGAACTTCTCTCCACCCATAGGTGAGCGAATAAGAGTCTTCGTGCTTACGGAGCCTTGTGTCCGAATCGATATCGCTTCTGGGGGCCAGGAAAGATTTGCGGCCAGATGCTCAGCGACCTCTTGGTAAGCACTCGCTGCTGCGCTGATCTCGTCTTCACGTACAGTAATGTGCAAGTTCGCTGCGTTTAGCGCTTGGGCCCAGGGGTTGTATCGGAGATACCTCTCCCTATCGTTGGTAACGAAGCGTTCGTTCAAGATTGCGAAGGAATCGAGCGACTTCGTCAGTCGAGCGGGTTTCGCCTGCTCGGCGTAGTTCACCAGGGCTGCGCTTTTAGTAATGCTCATGGTCTCGGGCTCGTTCAGGCGGCTTATCGGAGAGAGATGGTGCAGGTGCTCTGTCCATAAGTGGCTGACACTTGATGGCCAGTAATCGATAGGGCAGGCGCAAAGTCATAGTCGCGGCCAGCACGGTCATAGACGAGGTATTCGGGATGGTTTCCTGCCTGAAGCATTTGACCGAAGCGAAGTACTGTACTCGCGGGACTTACAGCGATGAGATGGACCTTTTGAACCCGCATTACATCCTGGGCATGAATGATTGCTTTGCGAGCTGTTTGCGCAAACTGATCAAGATCTTCAGGGTGGCTGATGCAGTCGTGCCCTGTCTTGGAGGTCGTCACTCGAATCCACGGAAGATTGCCAGAAGCTAAAGATGTTTTCAGGTTTGCTGGTAACGCTTCCTCATCCACTTGAGCTGTCAGCTCAAGTGTAATAAGGGCTTCTTGTACACGACCCGTTGGAAGTGGCCCAACGTTGAACGTTCCCGGTGGATGCGCTGTGGCCTGAGGGTTCCATGCCCATGTTCTCCGTGCCTTGTCGTATTGGAAGACTTGAATGGCCTGCGCCTCTCCCATCACCCGGCCAGCCAAAACAAGTGTCGGGATGTGGTGTAGCGGAAAAACAGCCATGCTTTCCGTGGCTGAGTTGCTCGCCTCGAACCCTGCCACGAGCTGCCTGATGTGACTCTCATGCTCTCTTAGATACTGGTGCCAGAATCCTGGAAGATGACGATCGTCGCGCTGTGACTTCCTTCGAATGTAGTGGACCACTCCGGGCAGCATCGCTCTTTTCGTAGCGACGATGGCTTCAATCAGCTCGGAGTCGTGGAAGTAGGTTGGAACGTTTGCCAGATTGGCATGCAGGGTGACTGCTTTCGTATGGGGAAATGCCATCGAGTCCAGATAGTTTCGGACCATATCTCTATGGCATTGGCGCATTTCATTGAGAACGTCTGCTGTGTAGTGCTGAGGTGCGAAAGAGTCAATCAAACGGTGGTGCTCGTCGCACATCAGCATGATGTTGTCTGGAGCGTCTGAGAGTCTGTGAGAGTCCGCTTGACTACCTCTAGGGCCTGCCGGATCGGAGGCAACTATGTGAGCCAGGTATCCGACCCGGGCGGGCGGAGTCCATAGGGGGATTTCTGACAGATTTTTACCGCACCCATGGAACATGCACCTGGCGCCTGCATCAGCCCATACCTTCTGAGCTGTTTTAGGCGAAATATCTTTTCCTCGGCCGCTGGTCCTTCCAAGTAAGCCGTCTCGCTCGGCAATGAGGGTGGTAACGATGCCTTTCTCAGGTACTAGGGAATATCTCCACTCAGTATTTGCGACCAGGGCATCACTGAGGACCTCAAACGAAAGATCAAGGCTAGAGAGCAGCTTCTTTCCAACCAGGCTCTGCAATACGCCCCTAGCTTTTGGTCCTGGATCAGCAAGGTGAAGAGCAAGGGCAGAATCATCAAGGTCGACCACCTTGCACAGATAGCCTGCGCGGACGTATGCGACTCGATGCTTTTGCGCCAAGCAACCCTTTAGCCAGGCGGCCAAACTCTGATCGTCAAAATTGCGAGGGGAGGCGGTTTCGCTAAGAGACTCGTCAGAAATTTGGGGCATTTTCGCTCTTGTCCTTGACCGATTTGTGATTGAGTCCTCTTTACTTATGGGCAGAAAAGGTGATTTCAATGTCAAAGTGCCACTTTTTTCCGAGGCTGCCCGTTGCTACCGCTGCGACAGACTCAAATACATCCGCATGAGCCGCACGAGGTGTTCGGCTGCCTCTTCCTCAATGCCAAGTTTGCTTTGGTCGGTAAGGTAGGTTCGGGGGCAGAAGTAGTCTGTCGATTAGCTCGATTTCACAAAGTGTTCTAGTGTGAGGTTTGCTAGGATGGCGGACTCGAGAAAGGACTCTGTATGCGCTACCTCAACATGCTGCTCATCGTTCTCGCATCGGCTCTAGGCGCGGCCTACCTAGTGCTTTGGTTCGTGAAGCCTGCTCCGCTCTAGAACACCACGATTCCACCTCTGATCATCAAGGAGGATCAGGACGAACTCGTTATCTGGGGAGGCTGGAAAACGATTGCGGGTTATCAAGCTCCAGGAGCTAATGCTGTTGAAATCCGTTGCAATCGCACCGCCGGTACGTGCCATGAGGCGATCGCCTTGATTCTCCATCATGCCGAGGGTGAAGACCTGGAAGCGCAAGTATTTAGCTACAAGGTCAGTCTCTGGGACGCGACTCGGCTTGAGGCCGTAGCTGAGAGGGCGATGGGTGACTGTTTGGAGCGGCGCCTCGTTATTCACGTCACTGACAGTTCTGCAGCATTGAATTGGTCTCCTCCCGCTGGATGCAAGGGCGACTCAGGTCGTGCGGTCTTAGTCGGCGACCCCTTGTAGTGGTCTCGATGAATAGCCCATCCGCACGGCTGCCCAAAACATCTTTCTCGCTGTGCTTGATCATTGCTGCCGTGCTCGGTCTGGCTTCGCTCCAAGTCATCGCGGCTAACACTCCCTGCTCGGGCAGGAAAGGTGGCATCGCCGGCTGCGATGGTGACCTGTTCCTATGCAATGACGGCTCCATCAGCGGCTCAAAGAAGAGCTGCTCGGCCTACGTGGGGAGCAGTGCTCCAACTGCGGCCCCTCAACAGCTTCTGCAAGACAACGGCGAGTGCACGTGCGGCACCAATACTTTCTGCACGGGCCCGCGCGGAGGCGTTTACTGCCTAACTCCCTCCCGGAAAAAGAGCTACGTGAGGAAGTGATGGAGACCATAAAGGTGGCTTCGGTCCCGGGGGGCTTCAGAGTGAAAACACTGGGCACAAAGCAACTGGCCGAGTTGTTCGGGCCTACATCTAGTACGTGGGCCCAACGAAGAGAACTTCCGGCAGCCTGCAGGTTGATGTTTCTGGCCCTGGTGGTGGTAGCCGCTCAGGTAGTCCGCCTGAACGGCCGGTGCCGCCGCCGCAGGATCGCAGCTGTCTAATGGGCAGCGTAATCCGCGCGTCCGAAAGCGGATTCTATAATCGCTCTATAATTGACTATAAAGCCCTATAAAGTCCTTCTCAGAGCCTTCAGCCGCCCGCTACGGTGGATGCTCCTGGGCCTCTTCCCATAGTCAAGCGATCTTCTGCCGGCCTACGTAGGCAATAAAAAAGTCCTCAATTGGCGGGCTTTCATGTGTCTCCAGGGGCGGCGCGATGCCAACAATTCTCGGAGCTCGCACGTTCACGACTAGTTCGTGAGCCTGAGTGAGTACTCGCATCGGTTCCGACACTGATTCGCACTCGAAATCGACACCACACTGATTTTCAAAATCGACAGCCAATCGCGTAACTCCAACAGCCATTCGCATTCCCGACACACTTGTTCGTATCTCCGGCAGCCTTCTTTGCTCGTGTTTGATCTAACACATTATCAGGCTCTTCCGGGCTGCCACCCAGCGCTAGATTTTGGCCGATAGACATGTCACCGGCGTCTGCTTCCGGCCAGAAGCAGCCATTCGGCGATCGCCTCATAGCGAAGCATCGTGCGAAGAGGTAGAAGCAGTCCAATTATTGCTTCGCTCGCTCCGCCATCTCAACGAAAGAGATCTAACGGTCGTTGCGGCTTCTTTTAGTCGATCTCTAGTTGAACTCTGTCTCGCCTACTAGGTATCGTACGAAAGTCAACAATGATCTAAGGAATTGCAATGTCGATTATTGCCGAATACAAAGCTCTGGAGGCCCAAATCGCAGAGCAACAAAAGCGCCTGGAGGCACTCAAGGGTGACGAAAAACTCAAACGCGAGCTTGAGTTCGAAACCAAGCTCCGCGCACTGTTGGCTGACTACGGTTACTCTTTACGAAACATTATTGCTCTACTCGATCCGAGCGCCAGTAGGGGCTCTGTGGCACCGGTGAAGGGCGTCCGCCGCGAGCGCGTCCTGAAGATATATCGGAATCCGGAAACTGGCGAAGTGGTCGAAACTAAAGGCGGTAACCACAAAGTGCTGAAGGCCTGGAAAGAGCAGTACGGAGCTGAAAACGTTGAGAGCTGGCTGCAATAAGCCAGTTATAGCTGTAAAAAAGGGCCGCATTCGCGGCCCCTTTTGTTTCCGCATCAGGCGTGACGCACAGCGAAAATAGAGCGGTAGCCGCGCTAGCACGGCACCCAGTCCCTAGAAAAATCCGCCGGTGACTGAGGCCGGTGAGCCCCCCATTCACGATCGTGAAGGTAAGCGAAACTTGCCATGTTGCTTTTCTCACCCCTTACCAATGACAGGCCGTCCTAAGTATAGTGGTGGTAGTAGCGCGAACGAAGGCATTGGCGGCCAGCTGCGAGGCCGATCGAGTCTACTTGACTGTATGGAAGGGAGGCGATTCTTGCATAATTCCTGGTAACCTATTTGATCCAGAATGGCCTCGGCGGCCTAGAATTGGGTTTCAGTCTCGGCGCGCTCTTTTAGGAAGGCTCGAATCTGCGATTCATAGTGCAGAATGGTTGCATCGTCATTGGCGTTCCGATAGATATCAATAATTTGCTCGGGCTTACTAGCAACATTGCGCACCGCCAAGTCTAACTTCTGTGCGATATTCCTTCCCCAGCTATTGCGAGTGCAATAGAATCCAGCTGTTCCGATGTGAGTGACTTCTGCAATAGGAATACTCACGAGTTTGGCTGGGTTTTCCCTAGATTTATTAACCGAGCTAATAACGATTGGATAATCAATTGTGTAGTCGAATCTTTTGTAGCTAACCATTGCCAGCAAGTTGGCACCTAATGAGTTGCTACTGATGCTGGATATCCGGCCGTCTCGCGCTGCTTCATGTATCAAGCTTGACAGATCCGCGGGATATATTCGTGTTGGAGTTATTACCCCCCGAAGTTTCTGGCTGTGGATTAATTGCTCAAAGCTCACTACGCCATTCTTCAGTGGTAAGTGTCTGCGAGTTTCCGGACGGACAACAAGATGCAAGGGTAGGATCGGAAGAAAGGGTACAAAATAACCTAAGTGGTCTCTTTCAGAAATCTGTGGCCCTACTGTAGTGCAGAAGGGTGATCCATTTGACATCTCGTATACAATGCGATTGGCGGCGCTGACAATATATTGGTGCTTAAACTCGCTAAGCTCTGCCTCGATGAGATTCTGAATGGCCAATACTGCTCCATCCGATGGCTTCCCATCTTTAAGTTCGATAAGGCCTGCTAGTGGTAAAGTATACCATGTTAATTGTTTACCGATTGCGGGGCTAGACAGAGCGAGCAGTGCCGCTAAGATTATACTTTGCCTATGCATGTTGACCTTCTGTGTATCTGTTCATATTAGTTGCTCTGATTTTTTTGATCTGTCTCCGATATAGTGCGGCCTTGGTCCAGAGGGGCGGTATCCTTGTCTGCCCAGAACTTATATATTCCTTTTCCTGCTCGTTTGGCCTCATAAAGGGCATCATCAGCTTGCTTGACTATTGTTCCCAAAGATTTGTTTTCGGCGCCTGCTAAGGCAATTCCGATACTGGCGCCTATACAAGATTTGATGCCGTTCGGAAGATTATAGGGTTCGCTCAAGTTTGAGATAATTCCGGCAGCCTTGCGCCCTGCACCTTCCTTGTCGATATTTTCGAGAACTAATATGAATTCGTCGCCACCCACCCGGCAGGCAAGATCCTCCGAGCGGATCATGTTGGTAATGCGTTGGCTGACAGCAATAAGTAACTGATCACCAATTAGGTGGCCATGCTGATCATTGATGGCCTTGAAGCCGTCGAGATCTAGGCAAAGTAGGGCATAGTTTTTACACGAAGATGAATTGAGTGCTTCTATCTTGCTGCGCAGCTCGCGGCGATTTGCGAGCCCCGTCAGTGCATCGCGACCCAAAAGAATTTGATTCTTATGCTCTGCGATTATTTTGTCTCGCAAGATATTGTAATTGCGGCTAGTAAGCTGATGGATACCTAGGAAGCAAAAGAAATAGCTGATAGGTATAGCATAGGCCCAGCTCTCCTGGCTGCTCCAAGCGCCAAGTATGCTGGGAGTTATTAACGCAACATTAAGAAACGCTGCGAGACGAGGGGCGGGGGCGGATCTCGAAGCAATGCTACCCTGCAAGACGATGATCATGTTTGAAGTAAGAAGTATAAAGAATGGATTGCCTTCCCTGATACTCTCCAGAGCGGCAAATCCCAAGGACATAAACCACAAGGCGGTGACCCGGTGCAGCCACAGAGGGATTACTTCGGATAACGCACTTTTGAGGCGTCGAAGAAGTATTATTCTAATAAGCGCGACTAGGGCTTCGGAGCAGGTCCAGATTAAAGACCAAGCGGTATTAGTGACGAAGTATGTAGAAAAGGCTATGGAAAAAGTGCAGAAGTGCAGGGTGCAAGCAGCAGTGATGGGCTCGTGGATCGTCTTAAGGAGTTCTCGCTGAACCGCGGGATTAACTTTGCTAAACGTCGCCAATAACCAAGTAAATTCATGATGTTTAAGGGGGTGTGAATTGTGAATTCGGGAAACCATGATCTTGCATCCAGCTATCCACTTTTGTCTTTTTTTATAGCTTAAGGGCGCCTTCATCGCTAGGCAGATGAGGGCATGTGCAGCAGAGCCTCAAGCTCTATGATGAAAACGCCCGATGGGCGGTAGCGGTTTCAGGAGTAATAGCATTGGGATGTGTAACCCTTAGCGAACACCAATGCATCATGCAGAGCGGCTGAGCGCTTCGGCTGAGGGCGCTGCTGCATGTCCCCTTTGATGAAGCTGTGCGTCTCGATGCCCAGTCAAGGGGACTGAAAGCGCGATGCAGCTCATCGCAGGCCGAACCAGAGTTCAAATAGTCTGGTTTGATTGAGAGCTGAACAGACCATGGCGACATCCTATCGGCAGTAATGCCTGTCCCACATTGGACTAAATGCGGAGGTCTTGATAATGAACTCTGCCCACTTTGGCTCTCAGAAGTAGATATGCTGGCTACGCCGATACGCCGCTTTAACGGTAGGAGAGCAACTCGACAAGCCCCCAGGTGCCGATTAGTACCAGCCCAGTGCTTTCCCAGAACTGTGTTTTCACTGGCACTTCTCGCGGATGAAGATGCGCGCATATTATGCAAGTTTGGCTTGGTTAAGCTCATAATCTAAGCCGTGAATGATAAGCTTCATGCCAAAGGAGAATTCATCGTCGATTGAAATATTGGAAAGCTGAGGAGCGATTTTAACGGTTGATGGGTAAAGAGCGGGGTCGAGGCGGTCAAAGAACTGGCTGAGGTGATGGCTAGTGTCCTGGCTAATTCGGCCGCCTGCGCTGAGCTGGCTTGCGAAGCCAAGAACATAGTGGGCAATAGTCGTATAGACGGAAGCCGCCATGCTAGGCGGAAAGCCTGCATCGAGAAGCATAGAGAGCCATGCTTCTCTTAGCGTTAAGGCGTTCGGTCCAACTGGTATTTGCGATGACAGCAAGGGAATGATATGAGGGCATGCGCTAAGTTGGTGATAGAAATCTGTCGCTGTAACAAAACATGCACCCCGCCAGTCTAAGTTGCTCAGGTCTCGCTTGTGCTCCAAAAGTAACCCTAGAAAGCGATCAACCACGTAAGCAAGGATTTCATCTTTGCTTTCAAAGTGCCTATATAACGTGGCTGTGCCGGAATTTAGGCGATCAGCCAACACTCGCATATTGAGCGCTTGCGGACCTGCTGAGTTAACGATCTCAAGCGCAGTTGCAATGATTTTTTCAAAGGAAATTGAGGGGCGACCTCTACCGGAAGAACTATTTCGTTCTCTTGGTTGAGTTGACCACCACTGCGGGCTGCCGGGCTGAAAAGTGTTTCGAGTGTCTATGTTCATATTCAAATTGCGAATCTGCAGTTTCTAGTCGGTCTTTGACTAAGGTGGATATGGTTTGGAAGAGTAGAGCTCCTGTAGGCGTGCCTGTTTAACACGCCATTCCTGTACCTAGGCAAAAACGTTAAATGACATAAGTCTCGTCAGCACAACCACACTGTCAGGATAAGACTCCAATTTCAGGTTTGGAGTTGCAATCAACTAACAGGATAACTGAAGTTTCCTGCCGGTGACAATGTCAATCCAAACCTCGCGTAGCCGTCGCTGTTACCCATTATTTTATCTACGTAGCGCCTTGTTGGGGCGATTGCTTACTGTTGCTTATCTCTGTCTATTTCGGTTTGCCGTAATAATCAGCTTGACCTGATGTTAAATCGCAGCCTTTTGAATTGGGCGGCATGCCATTCTACTTAAAGCACCATCATGTAGGCTCGATTAAGCATCGGAGAAGATGAGCTCAATAGCCGCATGTCGGGCTGCTCGAGCATCCTTTCCCGACGGACGGGCAGGTGGAGTGGATTGGCAAGACTGGGCTGACACGTGGGTAAAGGACTCGCTGTGTGAGCGTAGGCACCGTTGGGCCCTGGCTCCGTAGCCATATGGACTGGGCTGAGATGCCTTGGAGTGCAAAGGCTGTTGACATGTCTGAGCCAATTATGGCTACATCGTATCCATAAGTCCAGGGTCAGCTCCGTTCGTGCCTTGGGACGCCATAGATCAGCCTTGTCAGAGCCTGCCATGCCAACAGTTCGCGATTACCAAGATGCCTCCTCTTTGTTTACTGAGGTCGAAGGGATCCGTGTCCATTACAAGCGAGAGGGCTGTGGGCCGGTTATGGTGTTGCTGCATGGCAGTGGCTCTTCGCTGCATTGCTTCGATGAGGTCGTGCCCCGACTCGCCGGGGCTTTTGAGGTGATCCGTCTCGATTTGCCAGGGGCCGGTCTGACAGATCCGCGTAGGGATCGTGACTATCGAATCGAAACCTATGTGAGGTTCCTCGATAACTTTACCCAAGCGCTTTCAATCAATCGCTTCAGCCTTGGTGGTAATTCGCTGGGTGGAAATATCGCGTGGTGCTTTGCATTGGACTGCCCGCATAAGGTTGAAAACCTGCTGTTAATGAATGCAACAGGATATCCAGGTAAGAAACTGCCACTCGCTATGCGACTAGCGAAAAGTTCCATTGGTCGATTCATCTTGCGAAGCATGATCTCCAAGCCTGCAACAAAGAAAAACCTAAGGAAGCTGGTTGGGGCACGAATGGGCGACGTCCCTGACGCCATGGTCGACAGGGTTTACACATTAATGGCGGAACCAGCCAATAAGCAGGCATTCATTGACTTGGCCAGAACCAATCAACGTGATCGCTCATTGGAAATAAAAAATATTGTAAACCCGACCATAATCATGCGCGGGGAAAGTGTGGATGGGCAGCACTTTGCGAGAGATATAAAAAATAGCAGGGACATACTTCTGCCGGGTGTCGGTAACCTAATACCAGAAGAGGCGCCGGGAGAGATTGCAGATGCCGTTATCAAGGGGTTCGCAAAATAATGCTACCGACTATGCTGTCCTATTTTATCGCGCGCGGAGAGACCCAAGATCTTGATCGCCTATCAAGAGTTCGACTGCCTGGTTCTTATGTAGCTCTCTCCGATGGCGTGACGCACTATCAGCTGTCAGGGCCTAAAGACGGAGAGTTGGTTCTGCTACTTCCAGGTTTGACTATACCACTCTTCTATTGGAGCAAGTTCGCCGAACAATTACACCGCAGTGGCTATCGAACACTGTCATTTAGTGCATATGGGCGTGGGTATTCCGATCGTATCCGCAGTGCTTATACCAAGCAACTGTTCTTAAAGCAGGCCAAAGAGTTGGTCGAGGCTGTAAGTGATGCCGAGATAAAGCATGTAATAGCAACTTCGATGGGGGCGCTGGTCGCCATGTCTTTGGTGATCGATGGGTGGATAAATCCGGAAACCCTTACTTTAGTCGGACCAGCGGGTATATCGAGTCAAATCCCTCTGGCAGTGCGCATCGCCAGAACGAGGTGGGTGGCTGAGCTATTTGGGAAGTTTCTTGGAAGTAAGGGAGTTGTAGACCACCTCAATCATAACGTCCTTGCAGAGGAGCATGCCGTCGAACTGAAAAAAATGGTGGGCGAGGCATTCAAGCACAAAGGATCGATGTACTCCTTACTTTCCACTCTCAGAAATTTCCCTCTGTATGGGCAGCAGGAACTGTTCTGGCGCGCTGGAGACCTTGAACTGCCAAAGCTTCTGCTGTGGGGGGCTGAAGATCAAGTAACCCCAGTGTCAGGAATGCCGATAGTGAAATCACTTCTACGCCCAAGAGAGTCACACATTATTCACGATTGTGGACATATGGCGCCATTTGAGCATCCTGAGATTGTCTCTTCATTGTTTATTGATTTTGTTCAAAATTTAAAAACAAAGCCGGCATCTTGAATGTCGGCGGCTGCAAGGCGTGCGTGAAAGCAACTTAACCATAGCGGCGGTTGGAAATAGAGTTCGGAGATTCTGCTTATGTTTTCGCAAGGTAATCTGTCTGATGAAGTTGTGGATGTTCTAATTGTCGGGGCTGGGCCTACCGGACTAACACTTGCCTGCGATCTGGCTCGACGGGGTATTAAGTTCCGAGTGATTGAGAAGTCCGATACGCCATTCCGCGGTTCGCGGGGGAAAGGTATCCAGCCTAGAACGCTAGAAGTATTTAATGACCTTGATATCGCAGATGCTGTAGTAAGGGCTGGCGCAAAGTATCCGCCTATGAAACTCAATCTCCCTGTTATTGGTATTGAGTGGGCGATGATCAAACATCGAAAGAAGTCGCCCGATGTCCCTTTCCCGAACGTCTGCCTTATCCCGCAGTGGAAAACTGAAGAAATATTGCGTAATCGCTTGAGTGAATTGGGCGGCCAGGTTGAGTGGGGGACAGAGGCCCAGGAGATTGTGCAGGACAGTGAGGGTGTGACTGTCAAATCCAACTCCGCAGATGGGGTAAGGAGTATTCGCGCCCGCTACGTTGTCGGGGCAGATGGTGGTCGAAGCTTTGTGCGCAAAACTTTGGGTGTCCAATTCATTGGGACCACTTCAAAAGAGGGCCGCATGATAGTCGGAGATGTTCATGTTGACGGTCTTGGTCGTCATAACTGGCATGTTTGGCCTTCTCTTAGTGGCGGACTAATTGGGTTGTGTCCATTGCCGCACACCGATCTGTTTCAGCTAATGATGAAGATCAATCCCAGTGAGAATGATCCGGAGCTGACCGAGCGCGCTATTCAAGAAAGATGGATGTCTGTTACGGGAAACAGAGAGATACGGCTGCATAGCCCCACCTGGCTCTCGCTTTTCCGTCCGAATGTGAGGCTTGTAGAGAAGTACCGAGTTGGAAGGGTATTTCTAGCAGGAGATGCAGCCCATGTTCATACACCAGCGGGAGCCCAAGGTCTCAATACAGGCGTACAAGACGCCTATAACTTGGGGTGGAAGATGGCCTTAGTCCTAAGGGGGGCACCGGATACGTTACTTGATACTTATCAAGAAGAGCGGATGCCGGTTGCCGCTGCGGTACTTGAGATTTCCAGCAAGCTTTTCCAGACGGTAAGCAAAATCAGGCTGCCGAAACTGACAAGAGGGGATATGGAGCGTCAGCTTCAAATCAACTATCGAGATAGTTCGCTGACCTTTGGTGGAGTGTCCGAAAGAACGAGAAAATTGACTGCGGGTGATCGCGCTCCGGACGCACCTTGCTCAAGCCGCCTCACCGGGCTGACAACTCTTTTCGACATGTTCAAAGGCCCGCAATTTACCGTTCTGGCCTTCGGCGAAAAAGCCATTGAAGAGTGCAAGGGCTTAACACTGAGTTGTGACTTAGTCAAAGTAGTTGCCGTGAGTTCCTCTCACGGTGCCAGTGAAATGTATGATCTGGCAGACGATCAGGCGCACGCACGAATCAACTATGGGATAGATGTAGGCGAGAGTGTTTCGTTTCTAGTAAGGCCGGATGGCTATATTGCCCAGATAGCCACACATAATTGGGCGGCAATGATTTACAAATATTTCTCCAGCTTCGGAATTCAGAAGTGATCGGATACTGAGATAGATCACGTTATGTTCGAGCGCGGCTGCCTGCTGTAGGTAGGCAGTCGCGGAGTTGGTTGCTTATTCCGCTCATAGTGAGTGGCGCGTATTCCTTGCAAGCGTAGGTGGTGGCATGTCTGTGGCTAAAAGCGTTGAGTGCAGCGATAAAGAGCTTCAAGGTGGCAGGTCTTTCAGGCGCTACTTTGCGGCCATTTATTATTCGCTGCTCATCGTAGCGCTATCATGCGTTCGATACATGGAATTGCCGCATGGTATGTCTGTGCATGAACTGCAAGCCGCGTTGGTCGTAGCTTTTACGCTTATTGCATGGGCTTGGGGTGTTTTGGAAGAGCCAATCCCTACACTGATTTTCTTCCTGTTGGTAGTTGTATTTGATGTCGTTTCAGCCAAAGTGGTTTTTTCCGGATTTAGCTCCACGGCGTGGTGGCTTGTATTTGCAGGCAGCGTTGTTGGGGTGGCGATAAAGACAACGGGGGTCGGGACAAGGATTGCTACGCTAGTATTTAGCGGTTGGGCAACATCCTACCGGCAATATTTGTACAGCATCACGCTGCTTTCGGTTGCGCTGGCATTCCTCATGCCATCAACCATGGGGCGTATTCTTTTGCTTACGCCAATTGTTATAGCTCTGGCGAAAGAAGTTGGCTTGGCCCCAGGATCGAAAGGACATACTGGATTTATCCTCGCGGTAGCCATTGCAAGTTATCTACCGCCGACCGCCATTTTGCCGGCGAATTTGCCTAATAGCGTTCTTATGGGCGCTGCTGAGTCTCTTTATGGAATACATCTATCCTACGGCTCGTATCTTCTGACGCATTTCCCCGTGCTTGGCGTTGTAAAGGCGTTCCTGATTGTTGAAGTAATCGCTAGGCTATTTCCTGAGCCGCGGATATGCAGGCAAGTTGTGCGGAAGGCCGATATGTCCTTATCGGTCTCGGAACGAAATTTAGTCGCTGTGCTTGTGGTGTCGGTAGGTCTATTCGTAACTGATTTTATTCACGGCGTATCTCCTGCATGGGTATCACTGGCTGCAGCAGTGCTATGTCTTTGGCCAGCGGCAAACATAATGTCTGTAAAGACGTTTGCAGATAATGTTCATATTGTTCCTTTGATTTACGTTGCCGGCTTCCTGGGACTGGGAGCGGTGGTGGCAGAAAGCGGTATTGGTCTAAAGCTAGGCAGATTTCTATTGGAGGCTGCTCAAGTTTCAAGAGACTCACCTGCTGTTGGTGTCTCTGTGCTGACCTCGATTAGTGCGCTGATTGGGCTCATAACTACGCTGCCGAGTCTGCCTGCCGTACTAACGCCGTTGGCCAAGGACTTTGCCGAAGCTACCGGGCTTTCAATTTACTCGGTTCTGATGCTTCAGGTGCCGGTGTACGGACTTCTAATCTTTCCATATCAGTGTCCGCCCATAGTCGTTGCAATGGGGCTGGGTGGTGTTTCATTGAAAGATGGAACTAAGCTTTGCTTGATGCTAACTCTGATTACGGCTTTTATTCTTTTTCCGTTGGATTATTTTTGGCTGAAGTATCTGGGTTTGGTTTGATTGGCGTGTTCGATTAGTCATGGCTGGATTATGAGTTTCTAGTTTAATTGTGTTTGGTTGAAAAGCACTTGGCTATATCCGCATTTGGGTGCGTGTTGTCAGATATGAAGAAGGTCTCGGGCTGGTGTTTAGGCTTTACGAGTCTTAATGGAGGGTTTTTTTGTGAAGAAAACATTAATTAAGGGTGGTCAGGTTATTAGCATGGCTGCGGGGCGCCCAGATTCCGAGCATGTCGATCTCTTGATTGAGAACGGGCGAATTGCCGCTATTGGTGCCGATCTTGAGGATCAAGGTGCAGAAGTTGTCGATGCCTCTGGCAAGATAGTTATGCCGGGCATGATTAATGCTCACATGCATACTTGGCAGACCGGGCTTAGAGGGGTGGCAGCGAACTGGTCTTTGATTGAATATGTCCATTGGATGCACAGCGAGTTGGCCAGCAAATTTACGCCTCATGATATTGAGATAGCTACGCTTGCTGGTGCTCTTAATCAGATCAACTGTGGAACGACGACACTAGCGGATTGGTGCCATAACAATCCAACTCCAGATCATACCGACGCAGCGATTCGCGGTTTACGCAAGTCCGGAATCCGTGCGGTTTATCTTCATGGAACGCCGCATCCTCACGACGAAAGTATTGATCATTCTGAAGTCCCCCATCCTGCATCTGAAATTGACCGGCTGTTGAGAACCCAGTTCATCTCGGATGACGATCTTTTGACTCTTGGTATGGCTATTCTGGGGCCCCATTACTCCACTCCGGAAGTTGCAATCTCAGATCTTCAACTTGCGAAGGACAAGGGACTTATCGTTTCAATGCATCAAAGCGGGGGCCCCGCGCGTTCAGTCGATGGTTGGGACCGAGTCGAGGCCGCAGGCGTCTTAGGTCCAAACGTTAATGTCGTCCATGGCACCGATCTGGCAGACGATAGGTTGCATCGTTTGGTCGATCTTGGAGTGAGTTTCACAGTGACACCTGAGATCGAAATGACTGTGGGACATGGTTATTCCATTACTGGTCGTTTGCAAAATCTCGGAACTAGTCCATCGCTGGGGATAGATATCGAGAGCTGTATCTCGGGAGAAATGTTGGTTGCTGCGCGGATGGCCCTGGCACAGCAACGTGCCCTTGATCATGAACAAGCAAGACAAGAGACCGGGCTGATGGCGTTTCCGCTGAGCGTAACTTGCAAAGACGCTTTGTCATGGGTAACGGTTCAAGGGGCTAAGGCTCTTGGGTTGTCCGACAAAGTTGGCTCAATTGAAGTAGGAAAGCTTGCTGATCTGGTGTTGATAGATGCCTCTCCAATAAATCTCTGGCCCAGTCATGATGCTATCGCAACGGTGCTTCAAGCCAGTGTAGCGAATATTGATAGCGTTATGGTTAATGGCGACTGGAGGAAAAGACATGGGAAGTTGGTATTCGGCGAATTAGATGTTCTTAAGTCTGGGCTATTTGAGTCGGGGGCCCGAGTTATTTCGGAAGTGAGTTTCGATGTTTAAGCGTGCCGGCAAGCTCTGGCTGGCTCTTGAGTGAGGAGATAGATATGGTGAGTCCTGAAATTCTTTATAAGCTTCCAGAAGCTTTCAACTCTGCGGCGGCGGTGGGGATGAATTGTATTATTCATTTTGTCACTTCTGCACCGGCCTATTTTATCGTCAAGGATGGTACTTGCACCTTGATGGAAGGTAATCCGGCAAACGCAGATCTGACAGTCATCATCACTGACGATAATTTGGTGGCTCTGCTTACAGGGAGGATGAACCCAGCAACCGGTCTTCTTCTCGGGAAATTTAAGATTAAGGGAAACAAAGGGATCGGTATCAAGCTGAAGACAATGTTCGACCCTGCCAAGCTCCGGTAGAGGAGCTAGATTTCAACTTATTCTCGGGTGGCTTTTAAGCCTGCCCGTCGTGTTGGCTGCAACTACAAGAACAATTGAGAGGTGCATGAAATGGCTGCCACGAATGAAGGGGTGAGATTCTCTCGCCTTGCTGTTGCAATTGCAGCGGTTTCGCTAGCGGGTACGAGTACCCAGGCGATGGCCGTAAATTTCAATATTGGTGAGGTTGAGGGGCAGTTCGACTCGACGCTTTCCGTAGGTGCTAGCTGGGCTCTCGATGATCCAGATCCGGAGCTTTTGGGTAGCCGCGCTGCAGATGATGGTCGGAGGAATTTTAAACAAGGCGAGACGTTCTCGAAAGTCTTCAAGGGTATCCATGACTTAGAGCTCAAGTATGGCGATAGTGGGATTTTCGTCAGGGGCAACTATTGGTATGACTTTGAGCTGAAGGACGAGGGGCGCCTCTTTAAAGATATCGATGACTCGAACCGGAAGACGCGAGCTCAAGCATCGGGCGTGCAGCTGTTGGATGCCTTTGTATATCACAATTGGTCGATTGGAGACGTGCCAGGCAATGCACGGCTTGGGAAGCAGGTTGTTAACTGGGGTGAGGGGATATTCATTCCAGGAGGGATCAACGTAGTCAACCCGGTGGATGTCGCTGCCTTTCGGAGGCCGGGAGCAGAAATTAAAGAAGGCCTGATCCCCGTTAATATGTTCTATGCCTCGCAAAGCATTAATGACGAGGTATCGTTTGAAGGGTTCTATCAGCTCGAATGGGAACAAACAGTATTAGATAACTGCGGTACGTTTTTCTCGGCTGCGGATGTGCTTGCAGACGGCTGCGATGAGTTGCCCTCCGGTCCCTCGCTTAATCAAAGCGCTTTAGCCCAAGCAGCATTTTCCCCGTTTGGAATCAAACTGGACGAGGAAGGCATCATTGTACCTCGAGCGGATGATCGAGACGCTCGCGATGGTGGCCAATGGGGTCTTGCAGTTCGTTGGTTTGCACCTGCGCTTGAAACTGAGTTCGGTGGTTATGTTATGAACTACCATAGCCGTCAAGGCTACTTAGGCTACATACGCAGCCCACATGTTGCGGATCTCGATTTTGCTCCGCAGCTGTGTTCGAACCTCGGCATTCCGCTTGCGGGTTGCGGTGGTTTCTTCGCAGGCCTCGGTGAAAGCCTGACGCAGGTCTACCGTTTAGGCACTTCAAAATACTTTGTTGAATATCCCGAAGATATTCGCCTATACGGCTTGAGCTTTAGCACAAACCTCCCCACTGGGAGTACCTTGTCTGGTGAGCTTAGTTATCGACCAAATCTTCCTGTTCAGATAAACCCAGTGGATCTCGGTTTGGCAAACCTTGGTGTGGCTGAATTAAGTCCGCTGCTTTCTTCTGGGGCTATCACTTCGGTAAATGGTGCTGTCGACAGTGGCTACCGTCGCAAAGAAGTAACGCAGGCTCAAGTGGCGCTTACGCACTTCTTTGACCAAGTTATGGGCGCTGATCGACTCACCTTTGTCGGCGAGGTGGGCGTCACTCATGTCGGTGGCCTGGATAAGAAAGGTGGAATTCGATACGGGCGCGGCTCTGCATACGGTCAAGGTGAGTTATACCCTGATAACTCTTTGTGTACATCACGGACGAACAGTGCGTTTCCAGATAATTGCGAGGATGATGGTTTCGTAACCAGTACTTCGTGGGGCTATCGTGCCCGCTTGATTGCTGAATACAACAATGTGATCCAGGGCGTGGAGCTCAAGCCTAATCTAGCGTGGTCGCATGATGTAAGCGGGTATGGGCCTGAGCCGGGATTCAATGAAGGAGCCAAGGCTATTTCCATTGGCTTGGATGCCGTTTATCTGAGTACTTACACGGCAAGTGTTTCCTACACCAACTTCTTTGATGGAAAATACAACACCAACGTTGATCGAGATTTTCTTGCGATGAGTTTTGGTGTTTCTTTTTAAGAGAGTTACGGTAATGAAAACAACAAAAATCTTTATGTTTGGATGTGTTCTGCTTGCGAATAATGCTCTCCAAGCTGCAGTCTCACCCAGCGAAGCTGAAAAGCTTGGCACGCTATTAACCCCCATTGGTGCTGAGAAGCACGGTAATACCGACTCTACTATCCCCGCATGGACGGGAGGGTTGGATGCAGCAGCAGGTACTGTTAATCCGCAGACTGGAGAGCTCAGTGATCCTTATGCAGCTGAAAAGCCTATGTATATCATTGGTAAGGATAACCTTGCGAATCATGCCGGTCAGTTGACTCCAGGTCAGCAGGCAATGTTCCAGCGCTATCCTGATAGTTATAAGATGTATGTTTATCCATCTCATCGAACGGCTAACTACCCTGAGTTTGTGTATCAGGCAGCTGCTCGCAATGCTCTTCATACGAAGATGGTGCCCGGAGGCAATGGGCTAGAAAATTTCGAGACGGCCGTTCCCTTCCCTATACCTCAGAGTGGGCTAGAGGTTCTATGGAATCACTTGACAAAGTATCGGGGAGGAAGTGTCTTGCGCACCTATGTGCAGGCGACCCCGACAGCAAATGGCGTTTTTGTACCCGTTTCATTGAAGCAGCAGTTCACTTATCGAGACCAGTTATCGGATTATGATCCAGATAAACTTTCAAATGTCCTGTTCTATTACAAGCAATTCATCACCGCACCTGCTCGTCTCGCCGGCGATGTCATCTTAATTCACGAGACTCTTGACCAAGTCAAAGAGCCGCGTTTGGCTTGGGCTTATAATACAGGACAGCGTCGCGTGCGTCGTGCGCCGCAAATTGCCTATGACAGTCCTTTCCAGGGTAGTGAAGGTCAGCGTGCGACAGATAATGTGGACTTGTTCAATGGCTCTCCTGATCGCTATGACTGGAAGCTCATTGGAAAACGTGAGGTTCTAATTCCTTACAATAACTTCAAGCTTGAATCGAGTGCGGTCACATATAAGGATATCGTTAAGCCTGGACATATCGCGCCTGAATTAATTCGCTATGAGCTTCATCGGGTGTGGGTTGTTGAGGCGACACTTAAACCTGACAGTCGACATATTTATGCAAAGCGAGTTCTATATATAGATGAGGATACCTGGGGCGCTGTTCTTGCGGATCACTACGACTCCAAAGGGGGGCTGTGGCGTGTAGGTGAGGGCTTTATGAGGCCGCTGTATGACAAACAGATACCTTGGATAGGGGTGGAGGCGCTCTACGATCTACAGAATGGCCGCTACTTTGTGGCAGGAATGCGCAACGAGGAAAAGTCTCCTATTGAGTTTGGTGTAAAGGCATCTTCGGCGGATTACACACCAGCAGCATTAAGAAACGCTGCCATTCGCTGACTGTATGATACGGCGTTTTAAGTAGTACTTGCCCCGTGCTTGTCTTCAAGCTGCGGGGCAGGTTCTGCTTATAAATCTAATCCCTGACTCTCTTCGAGCTGTTTCAACTCTTCCCCATCAACTTCTAGCTCCCAGTGCCATTCGCTCAGCTCACTCTTTCAAGACGGTTTCGGCGACACAAAGTACCGCCCTGTCCCCTATTCAAGGAGGTGGTTGCCGCCGAACGCCTGGGCCGAAAAAGGGGTTACGGTTTGGTTTCTATCGCTATGAATGATCGCCACATTGAGACTGCTTGGTAATGGGGAGCGTAAGCATGTCGCCCAATCCAGCGAAAATAGTACCTGATACGTCACATCAAACCCGTGCTAGCTCACGATTCGAGGAAATGCGATTCAAAGCGCTAGAACTGTTCGTAAGGAGGGGCTTTGCCCAAGTTGGCATGTGCGAGCTCGCTCAGCACCTTGGAATAGGTGCTGAATCGATCTATCACCGTTTCACAAGCAAAGAGCATTTGCTCTTCGATGTAATTGAAGATCTCTATAGCGACTTACTCGAAGCTGCCGTCCTGACAGAGTCGGTGAATGGAAACCCATTTCTCGCCCTATTGTCTGCGCATGCGGAGCTTTTAGAGCAACGTCCTCTGTATTTTTTACTGGGCGAACAGGAGCTCTGCTATCTCTCGTCCGAGTATCAAGAGCTGATTCAAGGGATGCGAGCGCGCTACGAGGAAGCGTTACTGCATCGGTTGCTGGATGCAGGTGCTTGCGCATCACCTCCGATCCTTCGTGCAACCGTCCGCGCTGTTGTCTCTTGTTTGAACAATCTACCGACTTGGGCAGGGTCAGAAACACTTAGCCCGGCTCAACGACGTGAAGTCATCGACGCTGTTATCAACGGCGTATTAAGTATTGCCTTTCAGCAATCAGCCCCCCCTGACTGAAATGGCTTTGCAGCCTAGCGGCAACAGTAACGCTATCGAAACTCCGGGAGGCAAGCAGCCCCCGCAACCAATGAGAACACCATGCTTGATTACAAAGCTCCCCTGCGCGACATGCGCTTCGTTCTGAATGAAGTCTTCGACGTTTCCAAGCTGTGGGCCGAGCTGCCCGGCCTGGCTGAAGTGGTCGACGCCGACACCGCGGCCGCCATTCTCGAGGAAGCCGGCAAGGTCACCGGTGGCGTAATCGCTCCGCTGAACCGCAGCGGCGACGAAGAGGGCTGCTCCTGGACCGACGGCGTGGTGAAAACCCCGGCCGGTTTCCCCGAGGCCTACAAGACCTACGCCGAAGGCGGCTGGGTCGGTGTCGGCGGCGCGCCGGAGTTTGGCGGCATGGGCATGCCGAAAGTGATCGGTGCCCTGGTCGAGGAGATGGTCAACTCGGCCAACCTGTCCTTCGCCCTGTACCCGATGCTGACTTCCGGTGCCTGCCTGTCGATCCTCAACCACGCCAGCGAAGAGCTGAAGCAGCAGTACCTGCCGAACATGTACTCCGGCATCTGGACCGGCTCCATGTGCCTGACCGAGCCGCACGCCGGCACGGATCTGGGCATCATCCGCACCAAGGCCGAGCCCGAGGTCGACGGCAGCTACAAGATCAGCGGCACCAAGATCTTCATCACCGGCGGTGAGCAAGACCTGACCGAGAACATCGTTCACCTGGTGCTGGCCAAGCTGCCGGACGCCCCGGCCGGACCGAAAGGCATCTCGCTGTTCCTGGTGCCCAAGGTCATGGTCAACGCCGACGGCTCGCTGGGTGAGAAGAACTCGCTGTCCTGCGGCTCGATCGAGCACAAGATGGGCATCAAGGCCTCGGCCACCTGCGTGATGAACTTCGACGGCGCCACCGGCTACCTGATCGGCGAAGTGAACAAGGGCCTCAACGCCATGTTCACCATGATGAACTACGAGCGCCTGGGCGTTGGCATCCAGGGGCTGGCCCTGGGCGAGCGTTCCTACCAGAGCGCCATCGAGTACGCCCGTGACCGCATCCAGAGCCGCGCGCCGACCGGCCCAGTGAACAAGGACAAGGCCGCCGACCCGATCATCGTGCATCCGGACGTGCGTCGCATGCTGCTGACCATGAAGGCACTGAACGAGGGCGGTCGCGCCTTCTCCAGCTACGTCGCCATGCAGCTGGACGTCGCCAAGCACAGCGAAGACAAGGACACCCGCAAGCGCGCCGAAGAACTGGTCGCCCTGCTGACGCCGGTGGCCAAGGCCTTTCTCACCGACATGGGCCTGGAAACCACCGTGCACGGCCAGCAGATCTTCGGTGGCCACGGCTTCGTCCGTGAGTGGGGCCAGGAGCAGCTGATCCGTGACTGCCGCATCACCCAGATCTACGAGGGCACCAACGGCATCCAGGCGCTGGACCTGGTCGGCCGCAAGATCGTCGGCAGCGGCGGCAACTTCTACAAGCTGTTCTCCGACGAGATCAAGAGCTTCGTCGCCTCCGCCGACGCGTCGCTGGCCGAGTTCGCCGCGCCGCTACAGGCCGCGGTGGAGAACCTCGACGCGCTGACCGCTTGGGTCATCGACGAGGCCAAGGCCAACCCGAACGAAATCGGCGCCGCCTCGGTGGAGTACTTGCACGTGTTCGGCTACACCGCCTACGCCTACATGTGGGCCCTGATGGCTCGCGCCTCGCTGGGCAAGGAAGGTCAGGACTACTTCTACGCCAGCAAGCTGGGCACCGCGCGCTTCTTCTTCGCCCGCCTGCTGCCGCGTATCCACTCGCTGACCGCCTCGGTCAAGGCTGGTAGCGAGTCGCTCTTCTTACTGGATGCTTCGCAGTTCTAGTGCATCACCACACACCGTTCAGAGACATAGCTCGCAGCCTGAAAATCTCTTCGCTGCCCGCCAGATCCTGCAAGGAGATTTCTCGTCATGCCAAATATCCGTCTCGATGCACACAAAGGAATTCTTACCGTATCGATCTCTCGTCTCGATAAGAAAAACTCGATCACAGAGGAAATGTATAAGGCACTAGCTAACGCTATCGACTTTGCTCACTCGAGCAAGGAACTCAAGGTAATTCTGCTGAAGGCAGATGGCGACTTCTTCAGTGCTGGGAACGATATGGGAGACTTCATCACCTGTTCCCAGGGGCATTTCCCTCAGGAACGGCAGGTTTTCCGGTTCATACACGCTTTAGCCAAGGCCACCCTCCCCGTCGTGGTTGCAGTTCAGGGCAAAGCCGTGGGTATCGGCACCACGATGCTGCTCCATTGCGATTTCGTACTGCTTTCGGAGGATGCTCAGCTTCTGGTTCCGTTTGTGAATCTGGCCTTGGTTCCGGAAGCGGCCTCAACCCTACTGCTGCCCCTAAGAATTGGATATGCCAGGGCATTTGAGTTGTTTACCCTTGGAGAGCCGTTGAGTGCTGAGAAAGCTTTGGCTTGGGGCCTAGCAAATAAGGTTTGCACTACCGAGTCCCTGCATGATGAGGCCCGGTTGGTAGCAGAGAGAATCGCAACGAAACCGACCGGCTCTCTAGCTGCAATGAAATCCTTGATGAGAGATGCAGAAAGGCTGGTTGAGATCATTGATCGGGAGAATGCGATCTTCGATCAACGGCTGGTTAGCGCAGAGGCATGCGAAGCCTTTGCAGCATTCGCAGAGAAGCGTACACCGAACTTCGCGCGAATTTCATGAGACTCACGGCACTATCGCTGCAGGGGGGCCTTCTGAAGGAGTTGTCTGCCCGTAGCAACCCGCCCACTCGAAAATTCGAGTCGGTACCTGGTTAGAAAAGAGAACAATGCCTGGTGGCCGACAGGACACCAGGTAGGCGATCCCTTCACTCCACAAAACACACACCCTCTGCAGCTCAGGAGTTCCGCATGTCTCGACTACCAGCACCGCTGGATCGACTGGCGTTCCCGGTTATCGGTTCGCCTCTTTTTATCATTAGCACACCGAGGCTAGTAATCGAACAATGCAAGGCAGGAGTAGTTGGCTCCATGCCAGCACTCAACGCTCGTACTTCGACACTCCTGGACGAGTGGTTGAAAGAGATCACAGAGACACTAGCCGCCTACAACCTGGCCAACCCTGACAAGCCGGCAGCGCCGTTTGCCATCAACCAAATCGTGCACAAGAGCAACACCCGTTTGGAGCACGACATGGAGCTCTGCGTTAAGTACCGCGTGCCTATCATCATCACGTCACTGGGAGCTCGTGAGGACATCTATGCTGCCGCGCACTCCTATGGCGGTGTGGTGTTGCATGACGTGATCAACAACACCTTCGCTCGCAAGGCCATCGAGAAAGGGGCTGACGGTCTGATTGCAGTTGCTTCAGGCGCAGGCGGCCATGCCGGCGTGAAGAGCCCATTTGCACTGATCCAGGAGATCCGCCAGTGGTTTGATGGCCCTGTTGCTTTGTCTGGATCGATTGCCACCGGTGGAGCCATTCTCGCGACTCAAGCCATGGGGGCGGACTTCGCTTACATCGGCTCAGCTTTCATCGCTAGTGAAGAGGCCAATGCCGTCGAGGCCTACAAGCAAAGCATCGTCGACTGCACGTCCGACGACATCGTTTACAGCAACCTATTCACCGGCGTGCACGGTAACTACCTGAAGCCCTCGATCAAAGCTGCCGGCCTGGATCCAGACAACCTTGCCGAGAGTGATCCAAGCGCGATGAACTTTGGCGGAGATGCCAAAAAGGCCTGGAAGGACATCTGGGGTTGCGGCCAAGGCATCGGTTCGATTTCCAAGGTACAAAAGGCTGCTGAGTACATTGCACAGCTCAAGCACGAGTATGCCGAGGCCAAGGCCAGGCTGAACATCTAAATCGGAACGTGGGGCTTAGTGTCCGCTTCTGGCCGGTAGCGGTCGTTCATGAGAGGAGGTACCTACCGGCACAAGCGAACGGCCCGATCTCGCCGTGCTCTGCTGCGAAATCACATGATCGGCTCTATGGCCTTGATGGTCCGTGCTGTCTCAACGGTTGATCAATCAAATTGGCGGCGTACGCGAATCAGTGGTGGAGATGCGAGCATGCGTCGGCGACGCGGATGGCCGGCGGTTTTGCATGCGATCCGGTTTCGGTTCGGCGTGCAAATTAGTGTCGGTGTCGATGAGAATACTCAGGAAGGAATGAACTCAGATCTCTGGTTTGATCGCCCTGATCAAACGAAATAGCTCCGCTTGGAATTGAGCGTCATGCAGCGCTTGATGGTCCCCTTCAAGCTTGGAGTTAAGCCGTGCAGCCATTTGGCTGGAACGTGTGTCACCCCAGCTCGACCCTGTAGCGCCCATGTAGAGAGCTTTGATGTCCAGAGCAGTGAAACCGAAGGGGTTCGATCCAAGGTAACAATGGAAGTAGTAGTTGATGAATGACCAGTCAAATGGAGCGTTAAGCCCTACGAACACGGGTCGCTGGTCAGCGCCGGCGACCTTCTCAATCCAACTCTGAAACGCCTTCATTCCAATGTCAGGAGCCAGTCCGTCCGCCGCAAGCCTATCAAGAGAAAGACCCGCTACCGCCAACGCCTCAGGATCCGCATTGGCAGAAGTTGGCTTGAGCTCGCACGAGAACACCAGATCTGGCTCATAAACCAGGCAAGCACCTATCGTAAGCATGCTGTACTCACCTGGAATTGGGCCTGAAGTTTCGACATCAACCGAGATATAGACTTCGTTTTTCTGGCTCATCGATACAAGGCCTCTACTGATCTGGTTTGGGCTTCAGGAGGCTACGTTAGTACTTCTGCCAAAGATCTGCTTCTAATCCTGCAAGGACAGCAAGCGCATGTAGCTCACTGATGCCATTGTCCAGCAGATCCGCAGTCCGAGCAGGCTGGTCCCACCCTGATCCACCACTTTTCCCGCCATGAAATACATTGTTTCGCAGGGTTTTGAGCATGCTGACCACTTTGCAAAGCTCGCTCTGGCATCTCCCTAGGTCTACTTGATGCCATGTGAGCCTCTTTCCCACGCCGACGATCTGCTGTTCAGGCGCCAGCTCCAGCAATCTTCGTCCAGAGTCTGTAATCTCGTACTGGGCAGCATAGGCACCTACGAACTTCTGCCAGCTCGGCTCGGCGACATTGCCTTCAGCCTCACCCTTCAGAAAGCCAGACTCCTTAAGTGCGGCCTCGAAACGAGAAAACCAGAAGAAAAAATCAAAAGCCTTGTGTCAGCGCCCCATTAGCAGTCTCGTGTTGCATATGTATGCTCCGCCGTTAGCGAACGTAAATTTTCCACGTGGGAAAGTAGCGGCCCTTTTTTAGAGGCCACGAGAGACGGACGGCGACTAGCCGCCCGGCAACGAAAAGGCTCTATCCAAGTACCTTAGCTATATAACGTCCCGGAGCTGCGAAGCTTGACGTATTGGACCGTCACGAACCTCGAAATCGCAGCGACGAAGTCTTGCACTAACAAATCCTCCATTAGGAAGTCTCTCAGCGAGAAGCCGCTCTTGATGACGTCGAAACGCGGTAGCGGCGTGTCGAGCGCTACCCCCGACAGATGAACTAGGTTGTTCCTGACCGCCTGCAACACCTCGTCGAAATCGAGAGCTAAGTCTTCTGCCGTTACGCAAGCTACCTGATTGCGCGCGATGTCCAGCGCGGCGCCGAGGCCACCAACAGTGCGGACACCAGGGGTAGCTATCGTTGCTGATGTCCAGTGCTCGCAGAGTGGATTGGGCGCGACGATGTTGAGATCCACACGCGTCCCGCTCCTGTCCTTTGGTACGCGTTTCAACTTTATTTGCACCGGTGCACCAGCGAAAGAGGTGATGAAATCACTCACACCTAACGGCATCGAGCCTTGAAATTTCACGATGTAGGTGCCAGCAGCAACGTCTGCAGTGACCTGCGCGTGACTGTAGGCGTAAATGTCTTTTGATGTCGCACCGGACGTGAACGAATAGCCGTGGCTCGAGAGGACGTCACGAAGCGTCGCCTCCGCAGCAATCGACAATAGGGCTACGGCGGCGTCATTGCGCTTTTGGCGGCGGGCGGTAGCAGCACTTGAGAGATAGTTGACGATGTAGGGAGGTACCACGGTACCCCAAGGTCGGGCTAGCCACTCGCAACTCATGCGCGTCTCAGGACCATCGGCCGGCAAGCGAACAGGCCACTCTACGACCCATCGCATGTCTGTGGAAAGCGAGATCGTTTCATCAGGTTGCTCGGTGTCGATGCGCAATAGCTCCAGCAGATCCTGCGGTCGGTGGCCCGGAACACCACCCATCGCGTGCACGTCTCGATAGACCTCCTCGAATAGTTCCAGAGCAATCCCTAGACCTCGCAGCATCATTGGCGACTGGAGAATTCGCGCGATCTCGTTTCTCTTTTTTTCGAACTCGGAGGGGCTAGTAGGTGCGGCGACGTGAGAAGTTGTACCTGCGGTAATACGGTCCATGGCGGCGAATAGCACATGCCCCGAACCACCCAGGAGCTTCAGCACCGAGTCGAGCGTCTGCTCGAGAACTCTGCCGCTGACATGAACTGGATACTTCATGCCATATCTCCTAAATCGAGATTACGCACCACAGCAGAGAGGGCCTGTTTTTTCTGTTGAAGCAATTTTTCGGCAGCTTCACGCTCTGCCTTGGCTTCGGCGACTCTTTGGACGATCTCGGCTTGAATATCGAGCGGGGGGACTGGAATCAAGGCTTGCTTAAGGACATCCAACCTCAGCATCGTCATCACGCTTCCGCCGGAACCTGCGATCAGAGCTTCATGCACATAGCGGCTGTTGATCGCGATAGCGAGGTACGCCGGCAGCACGAGAGGGTTGTGAACGCGAACGCGGAAGATGTGTCGATTAATAGAATAATGACCGCTCTCGATTAGCGCCGCGGCACCTAAATAGGTACTAAGGCCGTTTATTACGATGTCACCTTCGCTTGCAATCGCCTTGGGATATTTCATCACCTCGGCATTGTCCGCTCGATCTAAAGAATCCAACTGGATATCTAAGGGCCTCACTGCGCCGGGTCCAATGAACACCACGCCACCCGCCTCCTTCGAGCGGCGGATAGACCCTCCCTTGGTCACGAGGGCGAGGCTTTCTAGCGAATGATGTTTGAAGGATGTAAGGGTGAGCTCGCGTTGTGCTTGGCGCGCAAGATACGGCCCGGCGCTCAATACACCTTGCGAGGGTGACTCCGTGGCGGTTAGGCCAAAATCGTCTTCGCCAACCTCATCACCTCGCATCCATGCTTCGAATCGGTTCAACACATGGAGCAGCCCAGGCAAGGAAGTACAGTCAAAGCTGTCCTGCTGTTGTCGATTTTGGGCTTTTGCAAAAAACAGCGAATCCCTGGCGGGCATGGATTTGTCTAGCACTACGATGCTTGCAGCTACACCCGAATCAGGCAGGTAGGTACCCACGTCGATCACGGCTTTCAAGCCATTATTCAGCAGGAACTCACGCAGTTGTGACTTGCCCGGGTTGCTCAATAGGCCGTTTGGCAGTAGCGCAACGATGCGGCCATTCGGCGCCAGTAGCTCTAACGCATAGCGGAGATATGCCTCCTCGCTTGAAAGCTTGCCATCCCGCCGATTGCTGAAGCGCTCATCCCAAATGGTTCGTCCAAAAGGTGGCGCCACAAGAATGCGGTGAGCCCGAACACTTGGTACTCCAATGTGTCGAGTAAGATCGCGCGAATCGCTAATAGAGACTGACGGCAGGTCAGCACCGAACATCAACTGCTGAACACTGGCCCACAAGACCTCAGTTGAGTTGCGAGCTAGCAAGCCCATGCGCATGGTCGGTGTGGCTCTCGCCATTCGTATAGCAGCCGATATATTCCCCAAGCCACAATGCAGGTCGAGAACGCTATCGCCGTCTTCAATGTCTGCGAGGCGCACGAGTAAGTCTGAGGTCCAGCGCGGTAATCGACTGGCTCCCGACCAGGCTGGGTAGCGGTCGAGGATGTCATCGAGAAGCAGTAGTGCGTCAGCAGGAGCGAGCTCGTCCAACGCCGATGCGTTGAGCATCTCAAGTGCTTTTTCGAGAGCTCGATGTGAGGTCCTGTCTCGCTTAGAGAAGTATTCGAGTGCCTCTACGAATCCTGTGACAGACTCATCCGGCCAGTGCGATTGCGCCGCGTGAAGTGCACTCTGCGATTCGGAGCTGCTCAATAGCAGTTGATAGAATATTTCGATTCCGTGCCGACGCTGAAGGTATGCGTAGAGAATCAGCGCTAGGACTTCAGGGGACCACTGTTCAAGCCGCGCTAGCTCCAATAAGTGGCGCAACGTGTTTCGTGCTCCCGCAATATGGCTAGCACGCGACCGACTGTCAGGTCCTGCTGCTAACAGATCACGATAGGATTTGGGGGCGGCAAGTGGGAGGGGACGGCCCGATTCATCTGTCTCGAACCAAAGCATCTTTTGCCCATCGGAGATCAGGAAGTACCTTGCTCCCACTTCGATTGCGGCAAATTGAATCTGGCGGATAAGGGCGTCGAATGGAAGCAGCTTGACGTCGTGAGGCAAGGTGTCGAGGCGCTTGGCTTCGCAAACGATCTGTATGCGGCCTCCCACTTCTACAACTAAGTCCAGCTGTGTATTGCGACTCGATCGGTGTTCGCGCTGCACCAGTTCTGTGGGGTATCCGAGCTCGTTGGTCAGATAGGCATAGATGCGCTGCACAGCCTGGTTTTCGTACATCCTGATCTCTCTCCCGTTGTCCTTCCAGGTGATGGGCTTAAGCCGCACGAGGCATGGCGACGGAATCTATCATGAGGTTCGGCGATCGGCACTCGACCGCTAGTAGAACTCTATGGAGGAAGGGGTCTTATCAAGGCCGCCTTCGTAAACCTGGTTCAACCATCCTGGCGGCGCACCTGAGTACGCGTCACTACGGTTAGCCATGTCTCCATGCGGGGCTAGGCGAAGACGAAGCGTGTCGCCGAACTTTGCAACGTGAGGGAGTCCTACGGCCATCAGCACACTCGGCCGCCTCCTTGAGGAAGACCGATGTAGATTTTTACTCTTTTCGAGAGATCGCGAGTTTCCGCCAGCTAGTGGGGGACATCCCCAATCGGTTGTGAAATGCCTTGGAAAAGACGGCCAGACTCTGGTTACCCAACACGTCGGAGAGGCGCGTTAGGTCGATCGTGGCGGCCTGCAGGTGCCAGCAAGCTGTTCACAGCTTCACTTCAGAAAGAAGCCTCTTGAAGCTCAGTCTTCTGCCATCAATCTTCGCTGAAAAGTCCGCGGATGTATTCCAAGCAGCGCGGCCACGTTCTCGATTGAATGTTGATGACTGCCCAGAGTCTCGGTGATCAGGCTGCGCACTTGGTCCGGGCAACTGAGCGCGCAGCAAATTGCTCGTGTAGCAGCGCGATAAGGCTAATACGCAGCGCTACATTGCTCAGCGCAACGCCCTCTGCGAGCAGGAGGTGCATCCTCGAGCCAGCCTCCAGTCGCAGCGATTGAAGCGCTGTGGGCTCTCGTGAAGTCATTCTTCCGCCAGCCATTGCATAGCCGTACTGCGGATCAAGCGCATAAATGACGGAGGCGGCCCAAGGGCCGCCTCAACCATGTTTCGTCACCGGTATCGATAGCCGGGAGAGGAAGCTCATGGGCAGAAAGTAAGGATATCACTTGCGGAGTTTCAGCTCCTGACGAATTCGCTCGATCCGAGCTCGCTGCGCGGGGGTGGGTTCCATCGCCGCGATGTAGAACTCACGGACCTGTGTGCCATCTGCTGCCACCCATGCCCATTGGCTATCGCTACTCCAGCTCACAGAGAACGGGCTGCGCAGCTTTTCAATATCAAATGGCGCGCGGTTGTCTGGCATGAAAATAATGTGCTTATCACCAACTACATTGGGCGTTGGATCGAGCAGCTGACCTTGCCCGCCACGCCATACCGCATGGTGTTGGCCAAGATAGGCCCCCTCGCGGTGCCATAGAGCCCAGCCGTACACGACCTCTCCACCATTGGCCAGCATGTGTTCGAGGCAGTTAAACCAGCAACTCCCAAGCATGGCGCCCGGTTGAGGAATTACGGGTACATGAATAACCTCCAAATGATTCTGATGTGTGCTGGGAGATAGGCCTGCTGCAGGGCGAACAGCTGATTTTCGAATGAAATCGCAAAACTGAGTGAATCCGGCATTCTGAATATTGGGGACAGTCCACTTCATCGGCACATTCCGAACAGGTTAATTGTGCAAACAACGCATTTGCCGGGCAATATTACTCGTCCAGCAAGAGCTGGTGTGCCTGCTACATACTTTTGCTAAGAGTCCGATGCCATTTGAACGCTGCTCAGCAATCGGACTGCAATGTATGTCGGGCAGTTAGGGGGACACTGCCGAGACTGCAGAGATGACGGAGTCTAACCCTTCTCAAGGGCAGTGTTTTGACGGGCTTACTCTTAAGGAATTAAAAATGGAATCGATCATCGAAGCTGCCCGCGCTATGCTGGGAAACACTTACTTTATAGTCGCGACCCTTATTGGGTTGATCACAGTTATTTTGACGATCTTGACTCGGCTCTTGGACTTCCACGACAGGCATGTCGTCCACAAGAAGTACGAACGTCTGCGCAAGCTGCGTGAATACACGCCGGAGGGTACGTCGCTAGCAGGCTACCTCGATGGCTCGATACAAGGAGAAGTCTTCCGCATCGCATCAGGAATCTCTGCGAGTCCCGAGAAAATGAAATACATGCTCGAGCTTGCGTCCATGGGGCGGTGGGATCACAGCCAACTTCGCTCAATCAGTGGATTCGTTCGTCTTGAGCCTGATGCAGACGAGCCAAGCATTTGCATGGGCCGCTCTAGCAAGCTTGATGCGATTTTCTGTCTGTTTGCTGGCGGCTACTTCATCTTTGTCGGCGTGGTCTTCCTGCTGTTGAGCGGCGTATTCCTACCATCGCCTTTTGGTTGGATTGCAGGGGCGGGCATTTGCCTAGTGTTCTTCATTTGTGCAGTAGGTATGTGGAAAGGCTACGTAAACTACCTAATCGCAAAGCGGGCAAAGGCCTATTTGGAAACAAGTCAGCCACGCGGAGTACAAGAGTCCGCTAACGTAGTGATACCGGTTCCTACCGCGGCAGCCTAGATTCGACTCTGAAACATTCTGGGGTCATAGAAGAAGTCTTGGACCTCTATGACCTTGATGTAAGCCCAAGCGGGGTGTCGAGGATTGATCACCATATTCCTCTGCACAGGTAATACAGCTGAGGGAACGATCAGACCCAAGTGGCTCCCAGATTTCAGCCAGGCCGTGCCGAACTCCATGCTAGGAGTGTCCGCCGGCTTGCTATCCCACCCAATAGGAAGTGGTTCGGGTTCCCAGTACAAACCTTCATCGCCCGGAAGCTCAATCTGAGCCAGTACCATGGCCGTCGAAGGTGGCCCGGACGCGTTTACGAAATGTTCTAGGCAGCAAATAGCTGGGTTCTCTCCCAAGTAAAGCGCCGGAAAGTCCTTGTTATTCCAACGTCCGCCACTGATTGCAGACCCTGTACCGGAGAGATCGCTTCCGTGCTTCGCCTTAGATAGCCGCCATGCGATCCTCAAGCGGCGCCCCCCCATTCGAGGGCATGAAGCACTCGACGAACTTGGTTTGCGCCAAGCTCGGTTTCACACAACATGATCGGCGGCTGGCTGCCAAGGGCGATGTTAGGAGAGGAGAGCCAAGACAGAGCTCGATCCCGATTTTCAAACACCTCCTGCGCTAGGTGGGCCACGGAGGCAAGCCGATCCAGCCTCTCTGACGTCACGGAACTCAAACGCTGCCTGTCCTTCAGGCGACGTAGCAGGGTTGATTGCGACACCGCGAACAGTTGCTCAGCCAGAGTCGCTGTCAACGTCAATGCGGACCTGACAGTCACCAGATGATCAGCTGGGTAGCCTTCGATGATCCTGACGATGCGCTCCTGCTCACTAGTACTGGCGGTTTCATTGACCAAGCCCCAGAAGGCAGTCTCACTACCAGTGATAGCTTTGGATCTCTTCGGCGCGTCGGGGCTAAGAGCGGCCCTCGCTATTGATCCAAGGTTTCTCACGAGCCCACTCTGAACACCCGACCTCATAATCGAACCGGCTTTTGTTTTGGCCTTCGAAGCCCCGGGCTCAGCTTTCTCCTTTCCACCGTGCTTCCTCGCCACCATAACGTGCTCCACCGTCATATGACGGAACGGTTCTAGTCATTTGGCAGTATAGAGCCACCGCCCGTGGCGGTCACTGTTTGATCAATGCCAGATACTGGCCAAAATTTATGACATGACAGATACCTCCGGCTCTGCACCATGAAGTCTCTTTCTGAAACGATCTTGGACCACGGTAGGAAATTGGCCGAAGGGGCCATTCTCACACCAAGCGAATTCCTACATCTGGGCACTCGGGCGGCTGTGCACCAAGCGCTTTCGCGGTTGGCGAGGGTCGGATTGCTTATGCGACCAGCACGCGGGCTGTATGTGGTGCCAATAAGCACCAGGTTCGGGGTGCGTCCGCCAGGGGTACAGCAGACCGTACAGTCGTTGGCTCAGAGCACACGAGAAACAATTACTGAGGGTGGGGGCTGGGCCGCTAATAGCCTCGGACTGACCACCTAGGTGCCCGTACAATACGTGTTCCTCACCAGCGGTCGAGGAAAAACGCTTACGTTTAATAAGACGAAGGTCGAGATCAGGCGCGCGCCAAAGTGGATGCTAGCGCTTGGTTGTACACTACTACCTGGAGCGGTGATCAGAGCGCTCGCCTGGTTAGGCGAGGCGCATGTAAATACAGCGATGGAGAAACTGCGTGGACGACTGTCTCCGCAGGACTGGCAGGATTTGTTTTCTGTGCGACACAAGCTTCCGTCTTGGATGTCTGCGGCGATCATTCGCGAGGTGGTCTAATCGAGAGGTGTTCGGGCCATCTTGGCCGGTTCGGTTCTGAGGGAGGTGAATATGACGATGCCCAACGAGCGATCAAGAGCGGTAGTGATGACTCGGGATTTCCTTGTAGCACTTTCACGAGATAGCAGTTTGCCAGAAAAAATCCGCCACGATGCCAAGTTCCTGCTGCGCCATTACCCAACCTTAGATGACGTCATCCTTGCGGGAAAAATAGAAGAACAGTCTAACTATTTGCTGCCCCTACAAGGCCCTGTATTCAGCTCTTCGTTAAAGTGACGAAGCGCTCAACTTGATAACAATTTTTTCAACTGCAACACTGACTTTTTTCCAGAACTTAGGCAGGCGCCGTCAAACTTGGAAAAATCGCTACGTTGGAGTGAATACTCTTTGCAGCTATGACTGCAGAGTTCGGGATAGAGCGAACCGAACTGCCTCTTGAACCTAAAAACGCATTCGCTTACACATCAAACCAACAGCAAAAATAGCTTTGAAACTTACTTATTTTCCGACTCCATTGCCCGATGAGTCAATGGACTCCATCCTTCTGCGCTATCATCACCTAACCGCATCAAGTAGCCTAAAGCGTTCTTTTGAAGCTCTGTTTGGGCCTGCTGAGAAAAGTTACGTTCCAGCCGCAAGCCTAATACATGTGACGCTGCGCAGGAACATAAGAACTCTGGCCCAACGAATCCCAGGCGACCCGCAGAAGATCTTGGAGAAGCTGTACCGAGATCACACGTTTGACCCGCTAACGATTGGGGACCGCTACGCCAGGGATCTGGCCCACATACCCGTATCGGTAAGCGAATTCACGAAGGTATGCGACCGATGCATGGCAGAAGATTCATCGCAATACGGAGTTATGTACTGGCATAGATCACATCAAATTTATGAAGTGACCCATTGCTGGAAGCATGGAACAAAGCTTACTGCTGAATATCAATTTAATGACTCGATTAGGCCCGGCAGCTTTTATAGTAAAAAGGCTAACATCCAGTCAACGCTCCCCCAAACAGACCACCGCCTAAAATATGCTAGAACAGTGCACTTCATTTTAAACAACTCGATGAACGGGGTTAACAAACTCAAGGTCATTGACTACAAAATATGGAAATCAAAAGCAATAAAAACCCCTAACATCGCCGAAAGAACCAAACAGATTTTACCTAGCTTATGGAAGATTCGGTGGCGCGCCCCATCTCACTCCACACTGGTTTCGGGTACCCTCCGCGAAATCTCGGCTTTTTTTAGCGATCCGATGGAGTTTTTAAGCTACGCAAAATGCGGAATTCTAAATTCGTCGAATGAGCACCCAAAAATATTCCAGGAGAACAACCCAGGCATAAACTGGAAGTGGGTCTATCGATATGAGGCGTTGCGTAGCCCTAGAGGCAGCCCTGAGATGGAATGGTTAGAAAAGTACGATTCTCGCTGGTCAAAGCGGCTCGAAACAATTAAGACCGAACCCATGGAATCGAGCAAACGTAGCTATTTACTCGAAAAATTCAAATATGAGTCTACTTACATGTATAGGCTGTAATCGGCGTGAATTACTGCCATCAGCGAAAGGAGTGAGAATTCCTTCCAAATTATATTTTTTGCAGCAGGGTCATAATGGTCGTTTTCACCAAGTTATATTTGTTTTTTGGTCCTTCCTTGGGCCGCTGAAAGCCGCGAAGAATCAGGTCCCTACTTCCAAGTTATATTTTTTGCCTACAGCAGCCCTATCGTCGTCAGCGAAGCAGAGTCAGGCGCTCGGCGCGCGGCACAGTACCCAGTCGTGCAGCAGGGCCTGCAGCTCGAGGAACTTCACCGGCTTGGCCATGTAGTCGCTCATGCCGGCAGCCAGGCAGCGCTCGCGGTCGCCGCTGTGGCTGTGGGCGGTGATGGCCAGCACCGGGGTCTCGGCGCAACCGGGCAGGTTGCGCAGCGCACGGCAGGTGGCGAAGCCGTCCATCACCGGCATCTGGCAGTCCAGCAGCACCGCGTCGATCGGCTCGCTGCGCAGCACTTCCAGGGCCTCGACGCCGTTGTCGGCGGTGCGCACCCGATAGCCGAGCTTGAGCAGCATGCCGCGGGTCACCAGCTGGTTGATCGCGTTGTCCTCGACGATCAGCACGGTGCATTGCTCCGCGCGGCGCTGCGGCTGGCCGCCGACCCTGCGCGGGGCCGGGGCGACGTCCTGGCGCTGGGCCGGCAGGTCGAGCTGCAGGGCAATGGCGAAGGTGCTGCCACGACCGGGTTGCGACTGGTGCTGCAGGCTGCCGCCGAGCAGTTCCACCAGCTGCCGACAGATCGCCAGGCCGATGCCCAGGCCGCCGTACTGGCGGGTCATGGAGCCATCCAGCTGGTGGAAGCGCTGGTACAGGTTGCCGTCCTGCGGGGCGATGAAGCCGATGCCGGTATCCAGCACCTCCAGGCGCAGCGGCATGCTGCCGGCCAGCGGCCCGGCGGCGCCGATGCGCAGGGTGACCTGGCCCTGGTGGGTGAACTTCACCGCGTTGTCCAGCAGGTAGCCCAGGGCCTGGGCCAGCTTGGCGGCGTCGCCCTCCAGGGTGTCGGGCAGGCTGTCTTCCAGCTCGACGGCGAACTGCAGGCCCTTCTCCGCCGCCTTGCCGCCGTACTGGGCACGCAGGCCGTCGACCAGGCCGCGCAGGCTGAACGGCTCGCGCCGCGGGTAGAGCTTGCCGGCCTGCAGCTCGGTGAGGGCGAGGATGTCGTTGACCATGCGCATCATGTCGCGCGCCGAGCTGGCGGCAGTGCGCTGGTACTGCTCCAGCTCGACATCCAGCTTGACCGTCTGCATCAGCTCCAGCGAGCCGATCACCCCGTTCATCGGCGTGCGCAGCTCGTGGGTGACGGTGGCGAGGAACTCGTCCTTCAGGCGGTTGCTGTCGGCCAGCTCGCGGTTGAGCACTTCCAGCTCGCGGCCGGCCTCCTGAAGGATGCGTGCGCGCTCTTCCTTCATCGCGTTGATGCGGTCGGCCAGGGCCAGGGACAGCAGACCCACCTCCAGCGCCGAGCCGAACTGGCTGGCGTACATGGTGAAGAAGGTATAGGGCAGATAGCCCAGCACCATCAGGGTGTTGATCACCCCGCCGGCGAGGAAGGCCGACCAGGCGATGATGAAGTAGCGCGCCACCCGCATGCCGCGCAGCCAGGCCAGCACGCCGGCGCTGAAGATCACCACGGTGAAGGCCAGGGCCAGCAGGGTGGCCAGGCGCAGCGCGCTGGCGTAGCTGGTGGTCAGCGCCAGCACCATCACCAGCCCGCCCACCGCCATCAGCAGGCGCAGCAGGCGATCGACCCAGGGGCTGTGGTCCGCGGTGTGCAGGAAGCTGCGGGCGAACTGACAGCCGAACAGCGCCGCCGAGCCGATCAGGAACGGCGTGGAGGCGTTGGCCCACCAGGGATCGTCCGGCCAGAAGTACTGGATGCCGGCGCCGTTGACCGAGACCTGGTACAGGCCGAACGAGGCGATATAGAGGATGTAGTAGAGGTAGCTGGTGTCGCGGACGGCGAGGAAGATGAACAGGTTGTAGATCAGCATCACCAACAGCACGCCGTAGATCAGGCCGAAGGTGTAGATGCGCGCCGGCTGCGCCTCGATGAAGGCGTCCGGTGCCCACAGGCCCAGCGGCATCTGCATCGAGCCCTGGCTCTGCGCGCGCAGGTAGACGCGCTTGGGCTGGCCCGGCGTCAGTTCGAGGTTGAACAGGTAGTTGTTCTGCTTGATCTGCCGGGAGGAGAACGGCAGCGAGTCGCCGGTGCGGGCGGCCAGGCGATAGCCGCCCTGGCCATCGGGCAGGTACAGCTCCAGGTGGTCGAGCGGCGGGTAGGCCAGCTCCAGCAGCCAGTTCTTCGGCTTGGTCGACTGCACAGGGTTGTACAGCAGGTCGACCCGCAGCCAGAACACCGAGCGCGAGTAGCCGGCGTTGAGCACCGCCTTGCCGTTGTCGCGGAAGCTGGCGTCCAGCGCGGCGGAGCTGACCTGCTCGATGCTGGCGTCGCCGCGCACGTCCTCGAATACCTGCATCTTCGAGCCGAGCGTCAGGTAGCGGGCGTGCTCGTCGAACTCGACGGCCTGCGCCAGCCAGGACCAGCCCAACAGGAAAAGTAAAACCCAGTAACGCATGCAGCCCCGCATGAACTCGTGCACGGCCGTCCGGAGCCCTCATCTCCCATGGGACGGCGCACAGAATCCTTCTGATTGGTATGGCCGGCACTTTATCACAGGGTCTGGAAGAAAATTCCGACGCCCCGGACAAGATGTCACGCCCCGGCGATTGGGCCTCCCGCCGCCAGGTGGTAAGCTCGCCGGCCATGAACAGACACAACTCCCGCCCCGTCGTCCTCTGCCTGTCCGGCCACGATCCATCTGGTGGTGCCGGCCTGCAGGCGGACATCGAAGCCCTGCTCGCCCAGGGTTGCCACGCCGCTCCGGCGGTCACCGCGCTGACCGTGCAGGACACGGTCAACGTCAGCGACTTCCGCGTGCTCGACCGCGACTGGGTGCTGGCCCAGGCCCGCGCCATCATCGCCGACCTGCCGGTGGCCGCCGTCAAGCTGGGCATGCTCGGCTCGGTGGAGATGGTCGACACCGTGGTCGAGATCATGCAGCTGCTGCCGGGCGTGCCGCTAGTCTGCGACCCGGTGCTGCGTGCCGGCGGCGGTGGCTCGCTGGGCAAGGACGACGTCGGCTACGCCATGCGCGAGCGCCTGCTGCCTATCGCCGCGGCCGCCACGCCGAACCTGCCGGAAGCGCGCATCCTCGCCGAACTGCCCGAGGGCACGCCGGACGAATGCGCCGCGAAACTCTCGCCCTTCTGCCAGAACCTGCTGATCACCGGCGGCCATGGCGACGAGGCAGAAGTGCACAACCGCCTCTATGTGCGCGGCGGCGATCGCCACACCTTCACCTGCGCGCGCCTGCCGGGTAGCTACCACGGCTCCGGCTGCACCCTGGCCAGCACCCTGGCCGGCCGTCTGGCCCTGGGCGAGGAAGTGGTCAGCGCCGTGCGCTCGGCGCTGGACTACACCTGGCGCACCCTGCGCGACGCGGAGCAGCCGGGCCGCGGCCAGTTCGTGCCGCGCCGCCTGCCACTGGACTTCTCCCTGTGACGGGCCGCCCGTGAAGCTGCGCGGCCTCTACGCCATCACCGACAGCCAGCTATTGGCCGACGGCAAGTTGCTGCCTTATGTCGAAGCCGCTCTTAAAGGGGGGGCACGCCTGCTGCAGTACCGCGACAAGTCCGACGACCAGGCCCGCCGCCTGCGCGAGGCCTCGCAACTGGCCGAGCTGTGCGCACGCCACGGCGCCAGCCTGATCATCAACGACGATGCCGAACTGGCGGCCAGGCTGGGGGTGGGCCTGCACCTGGGCCAGGGCGATGGTTCGCTATCCGCCGCGCGCGCCCTGTTGGGACGCAAGGCGATCATCGGCGGCACCTGCCACGCCAGCCTTCAGCTGGCCGAGCAGGCTGCCAGCGAAGGCGCCAGCTACATCGCCTTCGGCCGCTTCTTCACTTCACAGACCAAGCCCGGCGCGCCGAGCGCCACGCCCGAGCTGCTGGAGCAGGCCCGCGCCCGCTTCAGCCTGCCGATCACTGCCATCGGCGGCGTCAGCCTGGATAACGGCGCCGAGCTGATTGCCCGTGGCGCCGACCTGCTGGCGGTGATCCATGCCCTGTTCTCCGCGCCCTCCGCCACCGAGGTGGAGGCCCGCGCCCGCGCCTTCAGCGCGCTGTTCGCCAACTCCTAATTTAGAGAGACCGCCATGTCCCGTTCCGAAGCCCTGTTCGCCAACGCCCAGAAACACATCCCCGGCGGCGTCAACTCGCCGGTGCGCGCCTTCCGCAGCGTCGGCGGCACGCCGCTGTTCTTCAAGCACGCCGAAGGCGCCTATGTGGTCGACGAGGACGACAAGCGCTACGTCGACTATGTCGGTTCCTGGGGCCCGATGATCCTCGGCCACGCCCACCCGCAGGTGCTGGACGCGGTGCGCAAGCAGCTGGAACACGGCCTGTCCTACGGCGCGCCGACCGCCCTGGAAGTGGAGATGGCCGATCTGGTCTGTTCCATCGTGCCGTCCATGGAGCTGGTGCGCATGGTCAGCTCCGGCACCGAGGCGACCATGAGCGCCATCCGCCTGGCCCGCGGCCACACCGGTCGCGATGCCATCATCAAGTTCGAAGGCTGCTACCACGGGCATTCCGACAGCCTGCTGGTCAAGGCCGGCTCCGGCCTGCTGACCCAAGGCGTACCCAGTTCGGCCGGCGTACCGGCGGACTTCGCCAAGCACACCCTGACCCTGCCGTTCAACGACCTGGCCGCCGTCGAGAAGACCCTGGCCGAGGTCGGCTCGACCGTCGCCTGCATCATCGTCGAGCCGGTGGCCGGCAACATGAACTGCGTGCCGCCGGCGCCGGGCTTCCTCGAAGGCCTGCGCGAGCAGTGCGACAAGCACGGCGTGGTGCTGATCTTCGACGAGGTAATGACCGGTTTCCGCGTCGCCCTCGGCGGCGCCCAGGCACACTACGGCGTGGTGCCGGACCTGTCGACCTTCGGCAAGATCGTCGGCGGCGGCATGCCGGTCGGCTGCTTCGGCGGCAAGCGCGCGATCATGGAATGCATCGCCCCGCTCGGCCCGGTCTACCAGGCAGGCACCCTGTCCGGTAACCCGCTGGCCATGGCCGCCGGCCTGACCACCCTCCAGCTGATCAGCCGCCCAGGCTTCCACGCCGAACTCTCCGAGTTCACCAGCCGCATGCTGGCCGGCCTGCAGGAGCGCGCCGATGCCGCCGGCATCCCCTTCGTCACCACCCAGGCGGGCGCCATGTTCGGCCTGTATTTCAGCGGCGCCGACGATATCGTCACCTTCAGTGATGTGATGGCCAGCGACGCGGCGCGCTTCAACAAGTTCTTCCACCTGATGCTGGAAGGCGGCGTGTACCTGGCCCCGAGCGCCTTCGAGGCCGGCTTCACCTCCATCGCCCACGGCGACAAGGAACTGGAAATCACCTTCGCCGCGGCCGAGCGCGCCTTCGCCAGGCTGAAGTGATGCAGTACAGCACCGCGATCAGTGATGGAATCCTGGCGCTGGCCTGCCTGGCCAGCCTGTTCTGGCTGCGCCCGGCCTTCAGCGGCCAGCCGGTGCTGCGCGCCTTACTGTTCGGTTTTGGTCTGCCTGCCGTCGCCGCATTCTGCGGCACGGTGCGTTACGGTCTGGCACCAGACTGGGTAGAGATTCATCGTGCATTCAGCCAACTCAGCGGCCTGCTCGGACTGCCACTGCTGGGATTGGCAGCACTGAGCCTTAGCCGAAACCGAACCTGGAGCCCAGGCATCTGGACCGTCTGGGTGGTAGGACTGGTGGCATTGTTGATCGGTGCGGAGCATTTGAAGCTGGGCCAGCCCTATCGGTTAGGACTCAATCTAGTGACCTTACTGCTGATCCTCTACGCCGGCCTGAGCGAGTGGCCCCTGCGTCAACCGGGGCTGATGGCGATCGGAGTTGTTGCACTGTTCCTGGTGGCCGGCCTGGCCGTCGGCACCGAAGGCTTTATCGGGCCGCTACGCCGCGTCGACCTGTATCACGCCCTGCTGACCCTCGCTTACCCGCTGCTTGCCTGGCTGCTGCTGACGCTGCACACACCGGCTCGCGAGGAAATCCCGGTAAAGACTTTGTAAGGACGCCCCGGCTTATCACATAATGTGATGGCCGGCGCGTTTCGCCGGCCGGGCATGAGGCCCGTCTGTTTCGCGAGGCGCTTGGATTTCCATGAATCGCACCGGCCGCACCCTGCTCCTGGGCTGCCTGTCGCTCGTTGCTCCGCTGCTGGCCAGCGCGGGCGACAACTCCCTGCTGGTGCCCGCCATCGGGCGCTGCTCGCTGAACGCCTCCCCCGAAGAACTGCCACAGGCCCTCGCCGCCTGCCAGGAAATGGCCAAGCAGGGCGACACCCAGGCGCAGTACGAACTCGGCGAATTCTTCTACGACGGTCAACGCACTCCGCGCGACCTGCCCCAGGCCCTGCACTGGTTCGAGCAATCCTCGCTTCAGGGCAACGCCCAGGCCCAGCTGCGACTGGGCAACATGTTCTTCCATGGCGAAGGCGTACCGGCCAACAACGTGCAGGCCTACATCGTGCTGAAAATGGCGGCGGTGAATGGCTCGGACGAGGCGATGGACAGCGCTGACCAGGTCGCGGAGCGCATGCAGCGAGAAGAGTTGCAGGCCGCCAGCCAGGTGCTGGGGCAGATATTCCGCAGCTACCTGCTGGAGCTGCAGCACATCGACAGTGGCGCGCCGTCCGGCTTCAGCCCCGCCCCCAGCGCACCGGGCACCAGCATCGGCCCGCAGGCCCCGGCCTTCGTTCCTTAAGACAGTCCGCCTACTTCTCCGGCATCGGCATGGGGAACGGCATCACGTTGCCGCCACCCCGGGCCTCGCTGATCTTTGGCGTACCCAGACGCTCCACCTCGTCGATGCGCACGATGGAATGCATGGGCACGAAGCTGCGCACCACGCCCTCGAACTGGGCCTTGAGCTTTTCCTCGCTGGGATCGACCACCACCTGGGTGCGCTCGCCGAAGACGAACTCCTCCACTTCCAGGAAGCCCCACAGATCGCTCTGGTAGATCTGCTTGGCGTACATCTCGTACACCTGGCCCTGGTTGAGGAAAATCACCTTGTAGATGGGTTCGCGCTTGCTCATAGGAAGGAGGATAGAGGACGGCTGGAAATCGGGGGCGCGAATCTTACCAGCGCCCGGACAGGCAACGCTAGGAACGCCGCAGGTCGCCCCCTATAATGCGCGGTCCTATCCGATCACCCCGACGCACGCAGATGGCCAAGAAGCTTTATATCGAGACCCACGGTTGCCAGATGAACGAGTACGACAGCTCGCGCATGGTCGATCTGCTGGGTGAACACCAGGCCCTTGAAGTCACGGAGAATCCGGCGGAAGCCGACGTGATCCTGCTCAATACCTGCTCGATTCGCGAAAAAGCCCAGGAGAAGGTGTTTTCCAAACTGGGTGGCTGGCGCGCCCTGAAGCAGGAGAACCCCAACCTGGTGATCGGCGTCGGCGGCTGTGTGGCCAGCCAGGAAGGCGCCGCCATCCGCGAGCGCGCGCCCTATGTCGATGTGGTGTTCGGCCCGCAGACGCTGCACCGCCTGCCGGAGATGATCGACGCCGCACGCAGGACCAAGAAGGCGCAGATCGACATCAGCTTCCCCGAGATCGAGAAGTTCGACCGTCTGCCCGAACCGCGCGTCGACGGCCCCAGCGCCTTCGTCTCGGTGATGGAAGGCTGCAGCAAGTACTGCACCTTCTGCGTGGTGCCCTACACGCGCGGCGAAGAGGTCAGCCGCCCGCTCGGCGACGTGCTGCTGGAAATCACCCAGCTGGCCGAGAAAGGCGTCAAGGAAGTCACCCTGCTCGGACAGAACGTCAACGGCTTCCGCGGCGCGACCCCGGACGGTGACATCGCCGACTTCGCCGACCTGCTCTACGCGGTGGCGACCATCGACGGCATCGAGCGCATCCGCTACACCACCAGCCACCCGCTGGAGTTCTCCGACGCCATCATCCAGGCCCATGCCGATATCCCGCAGTTGGTGAAGTTCCTCCACCTGCCGGTGCAGTCCGGCTCGGACCGCGTACTGGCGGCGATGAAGCGCAACCACACGGCCCTGGAATACAAGTCGCGCATCCGCAAGCTGAAGGCGGCGGTGCCGGACATCTGCATCAGCTCGGACTTCATCGTCGGCTTCCCAGGGGAAACGGAAAAAGACTTCGAGCAGACCATGAAGCTGATCGAGGACGTCGGCTTCGACTTCTCCTTCTCCTTCATCTACAGCTCACGCCCGGGCACCCCGGCGGCGGACCTGGTCGACGACACCCCGGACGAGGTGAAGAAGCAGCGCCTGCAGATTCTCAACGGCCGCCTCAGCCAGCAGGGCTTCGAGATCAGCCGACGGATGGTCGGCACCACCCAGCGCATCCTCGTCACCGACTACGCCAAGCGCGACCCGGGCCAACTGCAGGGTCGCACCGAGAACAACCGCGTGGTCAACTTCCGCTGCGACAACCCGAGCCTGATCGGCCAGTTCGTCGACGTGGAAATCTACGAGGCACTGCCCAACTCCCTGCGCGGCACCCTTATCGACTAACGGCTAGCCGATTGCCGGACGCCCGAACTTTCACCCTCGGGCGCCTGGGGTTATCCTTCGACCATCACTCCGCCGCACAACGGCAACCGGACCCCATTGAACGCCTCCATAGAACCGCATCGCTTCACCCTCGAACCCTACGAAGCACGCCGCTTCGCCAACCTCTGCGGGCAATTCGACGAGCACCTGCGCCTGATCGAACAACGCTTGGCCATCGAGATCCGCAACCGCGGCAACCAGTTCGAGCTGGTCGGCCAAGCTAAGCACACCCAGTCCGCCGAGAACCTGCTGCGCCGCCTGTATCGCGAGACCAAGAGCGCCGAGCTGTCGCCGGAGATGGTCCACCTGTACCTGCAGGAGTCCGGCCTGGAAGCGCTGGACAGCGGCAAGGCCGACGCCGGCGTGACCCTGCGCACCAAGAAGGGCGCGATCAAGCCGCGCGGCGCCAACCAGCAGCGCTACGTCAAGGCCATTCTCGACAACGACATCAACTTCGGCATCGGCCCGGCCGGTACCGGCAAGACCTACCTGGCCGTGGCCTGCGCGGTGGACGCCCTGGAGCGCGAGCAGGTGCGGCGCATCCTTCTGGTGCGCCCGGCGGTCGAGGCCGGCGAGAAGCTCGGCTTCCTACCCGGCGACCTCGCGCAGAAGATCGACCCCTATCTGCGCCCGCTCTACGACGCGCTGTACGAGATGCTCGGCTTCGACAACGTGGCCAAGCTGATCGAGAAACAGGTGATCGAGATCGCCCCGCTGGCCTATATGCGCGGCCGCACCCTTAACAACAGCTTCATCATCCTCGACGAGAGTCAGAACACCACCCTCGAGCAGATGAAGATGTTCCTCACCCGTATCGGTTTCGGCTCCACCGCCGTGATCACTGGCGACGTCACCCAGGTCGACCTGCCGCGCGGCACCAAGTCCGGCCTGTCCCACGTGATGAACGTGCTGAAGGACGTACCGGGCATCAGCTTTACCCACTTCAAGCCCAAGGATGTGGTGCGCCACCCGCTGGTGCAACGCATCGTCGAGGCCTACGAGCGCTTCGAGGAGCAGGGCGAGCGCAGGGACGAAGGCAAAGGCCACAGCGATGCTTGAACTGGACCTGCAGAACGTCTCCAGCGCCACCGACCTGCCCAGCGAGGCGCAGCTGCGCCGCTGGTGCGAACTGGCCCTGCGCCAGCGCACGGCCGACTCGGAAATGACCATACGCCTGGTCGACGAGGCCGAAGGCCGCGAGCTGAACCACACCTGGCGGCACAAGGACTACGCCACCAACGTGCTGTCCTTCCCGGCCGACGTGCCGGACGAGTTCTTGGATATACCGCTGCTCGGCGATCTGGTGATCTGTGTGCCGGTGGTCGAGCGCGAAGCCCGTGAACAGGGCAAGACGCCGGAGGCGCACTGGGCGCATCTGGTCATCCACGGTTGCCTGCATCTGCTCGGCTACGATCATCTCGAGGATGAGGAAGCCGAGGAAATGGAAGCACTGGAACGGGAATTGCTGGCCGAACTGGGCCACCCCGATCCATACGCAGCCGACGAATAACTGCCATAGAAGGCCCCGAGAAACACCATGAGCGAAGACCGATCGAGCAACGAGCAGAAGTCCTGGTTCAACAAACTGACCCAGGCTTTTGCTCATGAGCCGAGAAACCGCCAGGAACTGCTGGAAGTCCTGCGCGAAGCGCACCAGAACAAGCTGCTCGACAGCGAAGCCCTGACCATAGTCGAGGGCGCCATCCAGGTCGCCGACCTGCAGGTACGCGACATCATGGTGCCGCGCTCGCAGATGATCAGCATCAAGGCCAGCCAGAGCCCGGCCGAGTTCCTCCCGGCCATCATCGACTCCGCCCACTCGCGCTACCCGGTGATCGGCGAGAGCGTCGACGAAGTCATCGGCATCCTCCTGGCCAAGGACCTGCTGCCGCTGATCATCAACGGCGACAAGCCGTTCAACATCAGGGATCTGCTGCGCCCGGCCACCTTCGTGCCGGAGTCCAAGCGCCTCAACGTGCTGCTGCGCGAGTTTCGCGCCAACCACAACCACATGGCCGTGGTCATCGACGAGTACGGCGGCGTCGCCGGCCTGGTGACCATCGAGGATGTACTGGAGCAGATCGTCGGCGACATCGAGGACGAGCATGACGTCGAGGAGGACAGCTACATCAAGCCGCTGCCGTCCGGCGACTTCCTGATCAAGGCACTGACTCCAATCGACAACTTCAACCAGACCTTCGACACCGAGTTCCCCGACAGCGAATTCGACACCGTCGGCGGCCTGGTGATGAATGCCTTCGGCCACCTGCCCAAGCGCAACGAAGTGACCGAGATCGGCGAGTACCGCTTCCGCGTGCTCAACGCCGATAGCCGCCGCGTGCATCTGCTGCGCCTGACGCCGCTGGAGCGCTGATGCCCCACCTTCCCCTCTCCCCACGGGAGAGGGGCCAGGGGTGAGGGTCTTCCAGGTAACTCCACGCCATAGACTCGTAGGGGAAACAGGATGCCATGCCACGGACTAAAGTCTGGGCTACGTTCTGGCCAACGCCCCCTCCTCAGGGGCGAGATGCCCACCCCGCCCCCCAAACCGCTCGACTTCCAGCCTCCCCGCCCTTCCAGTACCCTTGCCCGCCAGAATTCCCGATCAAGGACGCACGATGCGCTGGATCACCCAACCCGGTTGGCCGGGCAATCTGCTGGCCATCGCCGGCGGCGCCTGCACCACCCTGGCCCTGGCCCCCTTTGATATCTGGCCGCTGGCCCTGCTGGCCATCGCCATCTTCTACCTCGGCCTGCGCGAGCTGAATCCGCGCCAGGCCCTGCTGCGCGGCTGGTGCTACGGCCTCGGCCTGTTCCTCGCCGGCACCAGCTGGATCTACGTCAGCATCCACGACTACGGCGCCGCCTCGCCGGCCCTGGCCGGCTTCCTCACCTTCGGCTTCTGTGCCGGCGTCGCCCTGTTCTTCGCCCTGCCCGCCTGGCTCTGGGCGCGCTGGCTGCGGCGCAGCGATGCGCCGCTCGCCGATGCCCTGGCCTTCGCCGCCCTGTGGCTGGCCCAGGAAGCCTTCCGCGGCTGGTTCCTCACCGGCTTCCCCTGGCTGTTCTCCGGCTACAGCCAGCTGCACGGCCCACTGGCCGGCCTGGCGCCGGTCGGTGGCATGTGGCTGCTGTCGCTGACCCTGGCCCTGAGCGCCGCGCTGCTGGTCAACCTGCCGCGGCTGCTGGGCGACAAGCCGCGCCTGGCCGCCGGCCTGGCCCTGCTGCTGGCCCCCTGGATCACCGGTCTGGCGCTGCAGAATCACGCCTGGACCGCCAGCAAGGGCGAGCCGCTGAAGGTCGCGGCGATCCAGGGCAATGTGCAGCAGAACATGAAGTGGGACCCGGCCCAGCTCGACGCCCAGCTGGCCCTGTACCGCGACATGACCCTGGCCAGCCGGCCGGCCGACCTGATCGTCTGGCCGGAAACCGCCGTACCAGTGCTCAAGGAATTCGCCGAGGGTTACCTGAAGGTGATGGGCCGGGTCGCCGTCGACCGCGATGCAGCCCTGATCACCGGCGTGCCGGTGCGCCAGAGCAACGAGCATGGCGAGAAGCGCTACTACAACGCGATCACCGTGACCGGCTGGGGCGAAGGCACCTACCTCAAGCAGAAACTGGTGCCGTTCGGCGAATACGTGCCGCTGCAGGAAGTGCTGCGCGGGCTGATCGCCTTCTTCGACCTGCCCATGTCCGACTTCGCCCGCGGCCCATCCGACCAGGGTCCACTGCAGGCCAAGGGCCTGAAGATCGCGCCGTTCATCTGCTACGAGGTGGTCTATCCAGAGTTCGCCGCCGGCCTGGCCGCGCAGAGCGACCTGCTGCTGACGGTGAGCAACGACACCTGGTTCGGCACCTCCATCGGCCCGCTGCAGCACCTGCAGATGGCGCAGATGCGCGCCCTGGAGGCCGGCCGCTGGATGGTCCGCGCCACCAACAACGGCGTCACCGCGCTGATCGACCCGCAGGGCCGCATCACCGCGCAGATCCCGCAGTTCCAGCAGGCCGTGCTTTACGGAGAAGTGCAGCCGATGCAGGGCCTCACGCCCTACCTGATCTGGCGCGCCTGGCCGCTAGCCGTGCTGTGCAGCCTGCTGCTGGGCTGGGCGTTCGTCAGTCGTCGCCGCGCGAGCCGCGGTATCGCCATGCAGACTGCCTGAACCCATTGGCGTCCACGGTGTACTGCCCGCGGGCGAGCACACCTACTGGCCCCGCCGTTTCGTAGGGTGGATTCGGAGCGCAGCGACAATCCACCCACTGCGCCTCAGCGATACAGCAGCGGATAGACCGCCAGCCCCATCGCCTCATTGAGCAGCCGGGTGTTCTGCCACAGCGCCTTGCCCTCCGGCAGCCAGCCACCCAGCGGGCGCTCGTTGGGTACGCCGAGGAAGCCCAGCGGCGCCGTCACCACCTCCAGCCCGGCGAGTTCGAAGCACCAGCGCGAGCGCGGCATATGCGCCGCCTGGGTCACCAGCACCACACGACTCACCCCCTGAGCCTTAAGCAACTCGGCACTGAACTGAGCGTTCTCCCAGGTGGTGCGGCTGCGTTCCTCCTGCCAGCGGGTCGGCACGGCGAAGTCGCGCTGCAGCACCTCGGCCATCATCGCCGCCTCGCTGGGCGGCTGGCCGTAGTGCAGGCCGCCGCTGATCAGCACCGGCAAGCCGGAGGCCCGATGCAGCCGCGCCGCATAGCGCAGGCGCTCGATGGCCGTGCCGCTGGGCTGGTCGCTGCCCCAGGCCGGATCGGCCTCCTCGCGCCCCGAACCCAGCACCACGATCGCCTCGGCGCGCTGCGCCAGCCCGACCCACTGCGCCTCGGCCAGCGCGGGCTCACGCTCGAGCAAGCGCGCCGACCATTCCATCACCACCGGCAGGCTCAGCAGCCATAGCCCACCCAGGCCGAACAGCAGACACAACGCCGCTAGCCGCGGCCGCCCCGCCCAGACCCATAGCAGCCAGGCCAGCAGGATCAGCAGCATAAGGCCGCCAGGGGGAAGGATCAGTTGTTTGAGGATAAAGCGCAGTTCCATGGGCACCTCCAGTGCCCGCGAAGACTAGCGGGGTTGCCCCGCCCGGAACAGCTTGGAACCGCACGAGTTGCACGGCAGCACACCCTCGCCGCGCTGTACCTGGGCGGCGGTACCGCACAGGGCGCAGCAGAGTTGCTGGCGTTTCTTGATCACCGGCTTGCCGCGCGGCAGCGACTTGCTCGCCACCCGTCCCGGCAGCTTGCCGGCCGGCTTGCTGACGCTCGCCGGTTGCTGCTCGATCAGCGCCAGTTCTTCGGCGGCGGCATGCCAGCCGCGTAGCCAGTTGAGATCGCGATCGAGATAGGCGCGGATCAGCTCCAGCTCCGCCGGGGTCAGCCCGCGCAGCTCCAGTTCATCCGGTGGCGCCTCGTGCAGGCGGGTCGCGGTATCCGCTTCCTCCAGGGCCAGCGCCAGGCGCTGTAGCAGCCGCTCATAGAGCCCGCCCCCCACCTCCGCACGCCGCAACTCAGCCATCCATCACCTCGACCGGGCACCAACCTCGCGCCTCTCCCTGCAAAGCTTAGCGCCGGCCGCAGCCGAGGCCGCACGCCGCGACAAACGGCGGAGCGGCCGGGCGAGGCGCGCAATCAGGGTTTCCCTGAATCGAGGGGGGTCATGTATGCTACGGCGTTTCTCGAAAGCCCTCATTTTCAGCGCCGAAAGCCCATGCACGAACAGTATTCGCCCCGTGAAATCGAAGCCGCCGCGCAGTCCCACTGGGACGCGCAGAAATCCTTTGTCGTGAGTGAACAGCCGGGCAAGGAAACCTTCTATTGCCTGTCGATGTTCCCCTACCCGAGCGGCAAGCTGCACATGGGCCACGTGCGCAACTACACCATCGGTGACGTGATCGCCCGCTACCAGCGCATGCAGGGCAAGAACGTGCTGCAACCGATGGGCTGGGACGCCTTCGGCATGCCGGCGGAAAACGCCGCGATGAAGAACCAGGTGGCGCCGGCCAAGTGGACCTACGAAAACATCGCCTACATGAAGAGCCAGCTGCAGAGCCTGGGTCTGGCGGTGGACTGGACCCGCGAAGTCACCACCTGCAAGCCGGACTACTACCGCTGGGAGCAGTGGCTGTTCACCAAGTTGTTCGAGAAGGGCGTGATCTACCGCAAGAACGGTACCGTCAACTGGGACCCGGTGGACCAGACCGTGCTGGCCAACGAGCAGGTGATCGACGGCCGCGGCTGGCGTTCCGGCGCGCTGATCGAGAAGCGCGAGATCCCCATGTACTACTTCAAGATCACCGCCTACGCGGATGAGCTGCTGAGTAGCCTGGACGAGCTGACGGGCTGGCCGGAACAGGTCAAGACCATGCAGCGCAACTGGATCGGCAAGAGCTTCGGTGCCGACATCGTGTTCGACTACGACGTCGCCAGCATCGGCATCGACGGCCAGCTCAAGGTCTATTCGACCCGTCCCGACACTCTGATGGGCGCCACCTACGTGGCCGTGGCCGCAGAGCACCCGCTGGCCCAGCGCGCCGCCGAGAGCAATCCGGCCATCGCCGCCTTTATCGCCGAGTGCAAGGCCGGCTCCGTGGCCGAGGCCGATATGGCGACCATGGAGAAGAAGGGCGTGGCCACCGGCCAGTTCGTCCTCCATCCGCTGACCGGCGACAAGCTGCCGGTGTTCGTCGCCAACTACGTGCTGTGGGGCTACGGCGAAGGTGCCGTGATGGCCGTGCCGGCCCATGACGAGCGCGACTTCGAGTTCGCCAACAAGTACGGCCTGCCGATCAAGCAGGTCTATGCCGGCGCGGACAAGGCCTACGACGCCGCCCAATGGCAGGCCTGGTACGGTGACAAGGAAGGCCTGGTCACCATCAATTCCGGCAAGTACGACGGCAAGGGCTTCACCGAGGCCTTCGACGCCATAGTCGGCGACCTGGAAGCCAGCGCCCACGGCGCGCGCAAGACCCAGTTCCGCCTGCGCGACTGGGGCATCAGCCGTCAGCGCTACTGGGGCTGCCCGATCCCGATCATCCACTGCCCCAGCTGTGGCGACGTGCCGGTGCCGGACGACCAGCTGCCGGTGGTGCTGCCGGAAGACGTGGTGCCGGATGGCGCCGGCTCGCCGCTGGCCAAGATGCCCGAGTTCTACGAGTGCACCTGCCCGAAATGCGGCAGCGCGGCCAAGCGCGAAACCGACACCATGGACACCTTCGTCGAGTCGTCCTGGTACTACGCCCGCTACGCCTCGCCGCAATACACCGGCGGCATGGTCGACCCGGCCGCGGCCAACCACTGGCTGCCGGTGGACCAGTACATCGGCGGCATCGAACACGCCATCCTGCACCTGCTGTACGCGCGCTTCTTCCACAAGCTGATGCGCGACGAAGGCCTGGTGACCTCCAACGAGCCATTCAAGAACCTGCTGACCCAGGGCATGGTGGTCGCCGAGACCTACTACCGCACCCTGGAAAACGGCGGCAAGGACTGGTTCAACCCGGCCGATGTGGAAGTCGAGCGTGACGCCAAGGCCAAGGTCATCGGCGCCAAGCTGAAATCCGACGGCCTGCCGGTGGAAATCGGCGGCACCGAGAAGATGTCCAAGTCGAAGAACAACGGCGTTGACCCGCAGGCCATGATCGACGCCTACGGCGCCGACACCTGCCGCCTGTTCATGATGTTCGCCTCGCCGCCCGACATGAGCTGCGAATGGTCCGACGCCGGCATCGAAGGCGCCAACCGCTTCCTGCGCCGCGTCTGGCGCCTGGCCCACGGCCATGTCAGCGCCGGCCTGCCGGGCGAGCTCGACAAGAGCAGCCTGAACGACGAACAGAAGGCCGTGCGCCGCGCCATCCACCTGGCCATCAAGCAGGCCAGCAACGATGTCGGCCTGCACCACAAGTTCAACACCGCCATAGCCCAGGTGATGACCCTGATGAACGTGCTGGAGAAAGCCGCGAGCGCCAGCGCCCAAGACCGCGCCCTGCTGCAGGAAGGCCTGGAGGCCGTGGCCCTGCTGCTGGCGCCGATCACCCCGCACATCTGCCACGAACTGTGGCAGCAGCTGGGCAAGAGCGGGTCGATCATCGACGCCCAGTGGCCGCAGGTCGACGAATCGGCCCTGGTGCAGGACAGCCTGACCCTGGTGATCCAGGTCAACGGCAAGCTGCGCGGCCAAATCGAAGTGCCGGCCAGTGCCAGCCGCGAAGAGGTCGAAGCCGCCGCCCGCGCCAACGAGAACGTGCTGCGCTTCACCGAGGGCGTGACCATTCGCAAGGTCATCGTCGTGCCGGGCAAGCTGGTCAACATCGTGGCCAATTGAAAACGCTCGCCAACTGATTAATCTCGGCGCCATGCCTGCGTGGCGCCGTGACTCTCCAAGGGGATAGAAGAGAATGATGAAACGGAATCTGGTGGTAATCGGTCTGGCCGTCCTGCTCAGCGCCTGCGGCTTCCAGCTGCGCGGTACCGGCACCGCCGAGTTCGCCCTCAAGGAAATCGACCTGCAGGCACGCAACGCCTACGGCGAAACCGCCAAGCAACTGAAGCAGCTGCTGGAGAACAGCGGCGTGAAGGTGCACAACGGCGCGCCCTACCGCCTGTTCCTGGCCAACGAGCAGGAAACCCAGCGCACCGCCAGCGTCACCAGCAGCGCCCGCAGCGCCGAGTACGAGCTGACCACCCAGCTGGACTACGAGATCCGTGGCGAGAAGAACCTGCTGCTGCTCAGCGACAAGCTGGAAGTGCAGAGCGTCTACGTGCATGACGAGAACAACCTGATCGGTTCCGGCCAGGAGTCCGCCCAGCTGCGCCAGGAAATGCGTCGCGAGCTGATCCAGCAGATGTCCCTGCGCCTGCAACTGCTGACCCCGGCCCAGCTGGAACAGCTGCAGCAGGAGGCCGAGGCCCGCGCCCAGGCCGAGGCGGAAGCCGCCGCGGCCGCCCGCCGCGCCGAGCAGGAGTCGGCGCCGCTGCAGTCGCCGATCCAGCTGCCGATCAAGCAGTAATACGAGAGGGCCGGGCAACCGGCCCTTTTCACAAGCGACGACGCCCAGCCCCAGATGAAACTGAATCCCGCGCAACTCGGCAAACACCTGCAAGGCGGCCTGGCCTCGGTCTACGTGGTCAGCGGCGACGAGCCGCTGCTGTGCCAGGAGGCCGAGGACGCCATCCGTGCCGCCACCCGCCAGCAGGGTTTCAGTGAGCGCACGGTGTTTCATGCCGAGGCCAGCTTCGACTGGGGCCAGCTCTACGAGGCCGGCGCCAGCCTCTCGCTGTTCGCCGAGAAGCGCCTGATCGAACTGCGCATCGCCAACGGCAAGCCCGGCGACAAGGGCACCGCCGCCATCCTCGAATACCTGGAGCGGCCGCCGGAAGACACGGTGCTGCTGATCAGCCTGCCCAAGCTCGACGGCAGCACCCAGAAGACCAAGTGGGCCAAGGCGTTGATCGAGGGCCAGCACAGCCAGTTCCTGCAGATCTGGCCGATCGAGACCAGCCAGCTACCCGGCTGGATTCGCCAGCGCCTGTCCCAGGCCGGCCTGGCTGCCACCCAGGAAGCGGTGGAGCTGATCGCCGCCCGCGTGGAGGGCAACCTGCTGGCCGCCGCCCAGGAGATCGAGAAGCTCAAGCTGCTGGCCGAAGGCAACCAGATCGACGCCGGCACCGTGCAGGCGGCGGTGGCCGACAGCGCCCGCTACGACGTGTTCGGCCTGATCGACGCGGTGCTCAATGGCGAGGCCGCTCACGCCCTGCGCATGCTCGAAGGCCTGCGCGGCGAAGGCGTGGAGTCGCTGTTCATCGTGGTCATGCTGGCCCGCGAGCTGCGCCAGCTGGCCGGCATCGCCCTGCAGTTCAGCCAGGGCATTCCCCTGGAGAAGGCCTTCGCCAGCGCCCGGCCGCCGATCTGGGACAAGCGCCGCCCCCTGATCAGCAAGGCCGTGCAACGCCACACCGCGGCGCGCTGGAACCAGTTGCTGATCGATGCCCAGCGCATCGACGCCCAGGTCAAGGGCCAGGCCGCCGGCGATCCCTGGAGCAGCCTGGCGCGCCTGGCCCTGCTGATGGCCGGCCAGCGCCTGCCGCTAAGCGAATAGTCACTCGCGAACGCTCTCGTAGGCTGTACTCGCCGCAGGCAGCACACCAGAGGCCCGCTCGGTGAATCCCCCCGCCCCGCATCTCTGGACATTTTTTAACCATCGGCGCATAGTCCGCGCCGCTCGCAATCTCGCGGGCGTACGAGGACCATCCGATGAGCAAGAAAGCCCCCAAGCGGCCGAACAAGGCCAAGTCCATAGTCGCCCAGCCCCTGTTCCGCAGCCGCCAGGAACAGCCGAAGAAGGGCAAAGGCAGCTACCGCCGCGAAGCCTCCCACTGGGAGGCTTCCTGTTTTATGGCCCCGCAGAAACTCGCCGCCTGAGCAGTTTCCGCACCATCGCCGAGCGCCCATAAGGGTTCTGAAACCCGCCCGGCATGTTAAGGTCGCGGTCTGTTTGGCAAGACCGAGACACCGCACGATGTTCCACCTCTCCGCCAATGGTCGCCTGAGCTGCCTGCTCGCTGGCGCCGTCCTGTTCCTCGGCGCCTGTGCCGAAACCCCGAATCCCGCTCCCGAACTGGTCTCCAGCAAGCCAGGCGCGCAGCCGCAACGCATCGAGCCGAGCAGCGCCCAGGTCCAGATCGCCGTGCAACCGGCGCCGGCACTGAACTTCGCGGACTGGCGCGACCGTTTCCGCATCAAGGCCCTGCGCGCCGGTATCGATGCCCAGCTGTTCGACCAGGCCTTCGCCGGCATTGCCCCGGACCTGAGCGTGGTCAAGGCCGACGGCGCCCAGCCGGAATTCACCCGGCCGGTGTGGGAATACCTGGAGGGCGCCATCTCGCAGGTGCGCGTGCGCAAGGGCCAGGCCCTGCTCGCCGAGCACGCCGCCACCCTGGACGCCATCGAGCAGCGCTACGGCGTCGACCGCGAGACCCTGGTCGCCATCTGGGGCATGGAGAGCAGCTTCGGTCAGTTCATGGGCGAGCAATCGGTGATCCGTTCCCTGGCCACCCTGGCCTACGAGGGGCGTCGTCCGCAGTTCGCCGAAGACCAATTGCTGGCGGCGCTGCAGATCCTGCAGAGCGGCGATATCAGCGTCGGCGGCCTGCGCGGCTCCTGGGCGGGCGCCATGGGCCAGACCCAGTTCATCCCCACCACCTACCTGACCCACGCGGTGGACTTCGATGGCGATGGCCGCCGCGATATATGGAATTCCAGCGCCGACGCCCTCGCCTCGGCCGCCCATTACTTGCAGGCGTCCGGCTGGCAGAAGGGGCGCGCCTGGGGCATCCAGGTGGCCCTGCCCAGCGGCTTCGACTACGCCCTGGCCGATACCGAGATCCGCAAGACCTACAGCGAATGGTACGGCTACGGGGTGAAGGGCACACCGACCAATGTCGACCCGAACGACACCGGCTACCTGTTGCTGCCGGCCGGCCATCGCGGCCCGGCCTTCCTGGTGTTCCGCAACTTCGGCGCCATCCTCAAGTACAACAACTCCTCGTCCTATGCCCTGGCCGTGGGCCTGCTCGGCCAGCGCCTGAATGGCGGCGGACCGCTGCTGGCCAACTGGCCGAAGGACGAGCGTCCGCTGGGCCGCAGCGAGCGCATCGAACTGCAAGAGGGGCTGACCGCCAAGGGCTACGAGCCCGGCGTGGCCGACGGCATCATCGGCGCCAACACCCGCCGCGCCGTGCGCGCCTTCCAGCAGAGCCTGGGCCTGCCGGCCGACGGCTATCCGACTCCGGCCCTGCTGCAACAGCTGCGCTAAATGGCAGGCGTGCCCTTGCTAGCGCGCGGGCCTCGCCGCGCAGCGGCAGCCCGCCCCGCGGCATCTGGATCATTTCCCCGGCATCGCCCATAGATGCGCCGCCACCAGCGCGCGCCAGGGCGCGAAGGGTAGCAGCCAGTCGCGTACGAAGGACTGGCTGAGCTTGTCCTCCGCCCCCAGCAGTCGCTGCAGCTGGCGGCGCACGGCGGCATCGCCATGCAGCGAACCATCCAGACGGGCGAAGCCGCGCAGCAATGCGTAGTCCACCGTCCACGGGCCGATGCCCTTCAGCGCCAGCAGACGTTCGCCGATCAGCTCGGCCGGTGCATCCTCCAGCCAGTCCTCCAGCGGCAGGCGCCCCTCGACTATCTCGCGGGCGAGCAACAGCAGGCATTGGGACTTGGCCCGGGAGAAGCCCGAGCAGCCCAGCGTATCCTCGTCCAGCGCCGCCACCGCAGCCGCATCCGGGTAGCAGATCAACCCGCTGGAATGCGCTCGACCGGCCAGCTGGACCAGCTTGCGCCGCAGGGAAATCGCCACCGGCAGACTGATCTGCTGGCCGCTGATGGCCCAGCTCAGCGCCTCGAACGGTGAGGCCGACTGCGGCACCCGCAGGCCGCGGTTGGCGGCGATCAAGCCGCCGAGCAATGGATGTCCGGCCTGGGCAGCCTCGAAAGCGGCGACCGGCTGGGTCAGGCCCAGCATGCGTTCGGCCAGGGTGCGCAGCGGCGCCGGGTCGCCCGCCACCACGCCGTCGACTTCCAGCGTCACCCGCACCCGCCCCGCCGCGAAGCGCATGCCCAGGCACGCCGGCACGCCCTGCCAGAGGATGCCCTTGTCCAGGCCGGCCTCGCTCACCCGCTCGGCCACGGCCTGCGCATCGCGGCGATGAAAGTTCAGCAGGTCGCCGACGCGATAGTCGGCGGGCAACGGCAGGGCAAGTTCGATTCGCGACATCGGGGTCTCGCAGAGGAAAAGGAAGGCAGCTGATCGGAGACTACACTGCAGGGACCGTGGATTTCCTGCTGGCGGTCGGCGATGTCCTCACGCGACCGTCAGGTTCTCTGTGCAAAGGTGCCTTGCCGATGTTCAACAACAAGCTGAGAGAAGAACTGGCGCAGCTACGCGAGGAGCTCGCCAGCATGCGTCAGATCAGGGACTCGATCTACAGCGAGATGCTGGTACTGGAACTCGAGCCCGATGGCCGAGTGCGCTACGCCAACGACAACTTCCTCGACGAGATGCTCTACCAGCGCGAGGCACTGATCGGACGCACGCTGGAGTCGCTGATCCCGCCGTCCTTCCACCAGGAAGCCAACTACCCGAAGCTGCAGCGGGCCCTGCGCCACAACGAGCACCTCAGCGGCGCCTACCGCCTGCTGCGCGGCAACGGCGAGGAGGCCTGGCTGCGCGCCATCTGGCAGCCGGTGCTGAACGCCCAGGGCAAGCTGGCCTTCTTCACCCTGTGCGCCAACGACCTGACCCGCACCATCAGCGCGTCCCGCGAGCATGAGGGCCTGATCGACGCCCTGCTGCGCTCCACCGCGGTGATCGAGTTCAACCTGGCCGGCGAGGTGCTGACCGCCAACGACCGCTTCCTCGGCGGCATGGGCTATCGCCTGGAGCAGATCCAGGGCAAGCACCACCGCATGTTCTGCGAGCCGGAAGAATACAACTCCCAGGCCTACCGCGACTTCTGGGCGCGACTGAACCGCGGCGAGTTCGTCGCCGGACGCTTCAAGCGGGTCGACAGCCACGGCCGGACGGTGTGGCTGGAAGCCTCCTACAACCCGACCCTCGATCCTCACGGCCGACTGTATAAGGTGGTCAAGTTCGCCACCGTGATCACCGACCAGGTCAATCAGGAGCAGGCGGTGGCCGAGGCGGCGAACATCGCCTACAGCATTTCCCAGCACACCGACGGCAGCGCGGACAAGGGCGCCGCCGTGGTACGCCAGACGGTCGAGGTGATGCAGCGCATCGCCCGCCAGATGCAGGAGGCCAGCGATGGCATCGAGGCCCTGGGCAAACAGTCGCAGTTGATCAGCACCATCATGCAGACCATCCGCGGCATCGCCGACCAGACCAACCTGCTGGCGCTCAACGCGGCCATCGAGGCGGCCCGGGCCGGAGATCAGGGCCGCGGCTTCGCCGTGGTCGCCGACGAGGTGCGTCAGCTGGCCGGCCGCACCAGCCAGGCCACCGAGGAAATCGTCGAGGTGGTGCAGAAGAACCAGCACCTGGCGCAGAGCGCCGTGGACAGCATGGCCAGCAGCCGCCAGCAGGCCGAACAGGGGCTGAGCCTGGCCAACGAGGCCGGCGCGGTGATCGTCGAGATTCAGGACGGGGCCAAGCAGGTGGTGCAGGCGGTCGAGCAGTTCGCCAGCCAGCTGAAGACCTGACGAAAGCACGGCGCTGCGCCGAACCAGGCGGGCAGGAAGTACAACGCACGCGCCGTCGGGCAGCCTGCCGTGCACGTCAAAGCGGCGGTGCCTTTATGGCCGCAGAGCACGTCGGACAAGGGCCGGAAGCCGCAGGTAAGCCATCCGTGGTAGACTGCCAGCCGGCCAAAAGCCCCGCTACCGAAGCCTCCTACCGGAGCCGAGATCTCGATGTCCGACACCGCCCCGCCCAAGCCCGTATCCAGCGGCGAAAAATTCCGCAACGCCCAGGGAATCACCGCGATCAAGGATGGCCAGAAGCGCCGCGCCTCGGCCGAACCGCAGGTCGTCGAGCCCAAGCCGAGCTGGTTGCGGGTCAAGGCGCCGAGCGGCAGCCGCTTCGACGCCGTCAAGCGCAATGTCGGCGAGCATCGCCTGAGTACCGTCTGCCAGGAATCCCACTGCCCGAACATGGGCGAATGCTGGTCCAACGGCACCGCCACCATCATGCTGATGGGCTCGGTGTGCACCCGCGCCTGCCGCTTCTGCGCGGTCGACACCGGCAACCCGAACGGCTGGCTGGACCTGGAGGAACCGCAGAACACTGCCAAGTCGGTGGAACTGATGGGCCTGCGCTACATCGTGCTGACCTCGGTGGACCGCGATGACCTGGCCGACGGCGGCGCCGCCCACTACGCCGCCTGCGTGCAGGCGATCAAGGCCAATACGCCCCAGGTGGTGGTGGAAGCCCTCACCCCGGATTTCGACGGCGATCACGAGGCCATCGCCCGCGTGGTGGACTCCGGCCTAGAGGTGTTCGCGCAGAACGTCGAGACGGTCAAGCGCCTGACCCACGTGGTGCGCGACCCGCGTGCCGGCTACGAGAAGACCCTGAAGGTGCTGGAGCACGCCAAGCGCCATCGCCCCACCGTCATAACCAAGACCAGCCTGATGCTGGGCCTGGGCGAGACCGACGAGGAAATCATCGAGACCATGGATGACCTGCGCGCCATCGGCGTGGACATCCTCACCCTCGGCCAGTACCTGCAACCCACGCGCAACCACCTGAAGGTGCAGCGCTGGGTCAGCCCCGAGGAGTTCAACCGCTTCCGTGATATCGGCCTGGAAAAAGGCTTCATGGAAGTCGCCGCCGGCCCGCTGGTGCGCTCCAGCTACCGCGCCGACCGGGTGTTCGAGAAGAACAACCTGGGCCTAGCCGCACCCGCCCCGGTGCCCGGCCAGCAGCAGGACAACAGCCTGATTCCGGCGCTCAACCTGAACTGAGCCCCAGCCTGGAAACAGAAAAGGCCCTGTGGCATCCGCCCCAGGGCCTTTTGCTTGGTGTCTATCTCAACCTCAGTCGTAACCCAGGCGCTCGCGCAGGGCGCGCTCCAGGCGCTCGCTCACCTCGCCCAGCGACGGCGGGGTCTCCAGCAGGTCCCTGAGCTGGATCATCTTCAGGCCGGCGTAACCACAGGGGTTGATGCGCTGGAACGGCGACATGTCCATGTCGACGTTCAGGGCCAGGCCGTGGAACGAGCAGCCATTGCGCACCCGCAGTCCCAGCGAGGCGATCTTGTCACCAGCGACATAAACGCCCGGGGCGTCGGCCTTGGGCGCCGCCTCGATGCCATAGCCGGCCAGCACATCGACCAGCGCGTTCTCCATGGCGGTGACCAGCTCGCGCACGCCCAGCTTCTGCCGGCGCAGATTGAGCATCAGGTAGGCCACCAGCTGGCCGGGGCCGTGGTAGGTGACCTGGCCACCGCGCTCGACCTGGACCACCGGGATATCCCCGGGCGCCAACAGATGCTCGGCCTTGCCGGCCTGCCCCTGGGTGAACACCCGGGGATGCTGCAACAGCCAGATCTCGTCGGGCGTCTGCTCGTCACGCTCGGCGGTGAAGCGGCGCATGGCTTCCAGGGTCGGCAGGTACTCCGCCAATCCCAGGTGACGCACGACCAGCTCTGCCACTAGAGCACCATGTGCACGCGGCCGGTGGCCTTGAGGTCGAGGTGGATCGCCTGTAGCTGTTCCACGCCGGTGGCGGTGATCAGCACCTGCACGGAGAGGAAACGGCCGTTGCGGCTATCGCGCACCACCAGGGTGTCGACGTCGAAGCCCGGCGCGTGGCGCTGGATGATCTCGACCACCAGATCGGAGAAGCCTTCGCCGGCCTCGCCGATCACCTTGATCGGGTAGCGCTCGCAGGGGAATTCGATTTTCGGGGCTTGTACTTCGGTATCGGTCATCGCGGTCACTCCGGGTTGCTCACCCGTGAAATGCGAACGCCCCGATTACGGGGCGTCCTTGTGAGTCTTCAGCTGCCCTAATCTGGGGCCCTGACGGCGGTCTTTCAAGGCCGCCAAGACGACTCTTTAGTTGAACAGTCCGTAGAAGAACAGGCGGATGCTATCCCACAGGCGGCGGAAGAAACCACCCTCCTCCACCGGCTCCAGGGCGATCAGGTCGGCGCTGTGCACCACCTCGGCGCCGAGCTTGACCTCGACCTTACCGATCACATCGCCGGTCTTGAGCGGGGCCACCAGCTGCGGCTCCAGCACCATGCTGGCCTGCAGCTGCTTCACCTGGCCCTTGGGCAGGGTCAGGCTGAGGTCCTGGGCCAGGCCGGCCTTGACCTGGCGGGTGGTGCCCTTCCAGACCTGGGCCTGGGCCAGCTCCTGGCCCGCCTTGTAGAAGGTCTGGGTCTCGAAGAAGCGGAAGCCGTAGGTCAGCAGCTTCTGGGTTTCGGCGGCGCGGGTCTTCTCGCTGTCGGTACCGAATACCGAGGTGATCATGCGTGCACCTTCGCGCACGGCGGAGGCCACCAGGCAGAAGCCGGCTTCCTCGGTGTGGCCGGTCTTCAGGCCGTCGACGGTGCTGTCACGCCACAGCAGCAGGTTGCGGTTGCCCTGCTTGATGTTGTTCCAGAAGAACTCCTTCTGCGAGTAGATCGCGTAGTGTTCCTTGTCCTCGTTGATGATGGCGCGGGCCAGGATGGCCATGTCGTGGGCGCTGGAGTAGTGCTCCGGGTGCGGCAGGCCGGTGGCGTTCATGAAGTGCGAGTTCTTCATGCCGAGCTTCTCGGCGGTCTCGTTCATCATGTCGGCGAAGGCGTCTTCGCTGCCGGCGATGTACTCGGCGATGGCGATGCTGGCGTCGTTGCCGGACTGGATGATGATGCCGTGCAGCAGGTCATCCACCTTAACCTGGCTGTTCAGCGGCAGGAACATGGTGGAACCACCGGACGCGGCGCCGCCGGTGCGCCAGGCGTGCTCGCTGACGGTGACCAGGTCCTGCTCGCCGATCTTGCCCTTGCGGATTTCCAGGGTGGCGATGTAGGCGGTCATCAGCTTGGTCAGGCTGGCCGGCGGCAGGCGCTGGTCGCCGTTGTTCTCCACCAGCACCTTGCCGCTGGCGCCGTCCATCAGCACGTAGGACTTGGCGGCCAGCTGCGGCGGCGAAGGAATGGCCGAGTCGGCGGACGCGGCGAGGGGCGCGGCCAGCAGGGTGACGAGCAGTGAAAGGCGTTGGGCAAAGCGGGCGATGTTCATCCGTCTCTCTGAAATAGCTATTCAACAATGGCACAGGCGGGCCGAGGCCCGCCTGCATTCACCGCCGCCCTTGCGGGCGACGCACGAAGTTCTAGTCCGGCCTGACCAGGGCGGGATCGCCGAGGTTGGCCAGGCGCACGCTGTCCTGCAGCTGCAGGGCCTCAGCCTGGGTTTCGACCGGCCCCAGGCGTACCCGGTGCAAGGTCTGCTGGTTGCGCACCACCGAGCTGATAAACACCTTGGCAGGCACCGTTTGGCTCAGCTTGGCCCTGAGGAGCTCCGCAGCGTCCGGATTGGCGAATGCGGCCACTTGGAGATACAGGCCAGATGCTGCGGGCGAAGCGTTTTTTTTTACGTCGATCTGCACCGGCAGCACGGCGGCTGCATGCTGCGCCGGCGGCGGAGTGTACTGCTCGATCGGCTGGCTCTGGGCCACTGCCACAGGCTCGGCGACGGCTGGCGCACCCTGGCTGGCCATCTTCGGCTGCGCCAGCACCATCGGCACCGGACGGCCCTGGGCGGCCCACCACTCGTGGGGGTCGATGCCCTCGACCTTAACCCGGGCGGTGCCGCTCTCGGCATAACCGAGTTTCTTCGCGGCGGCGAAGGACAGGTCGATGATGCGGTCGGAGTAGAACGGACCACGGTCGTTGACCCGCAGGATCACGGTCTTGCCGTTGTCCAGGTTGGTCACCCGCACGTAGCTCGGCAGCGGCAGGGTCTTGTGTGCCGCGGTCATGCCGTACAGGTCGTAGGCCTCGCCGTTGGCGGTGGCCTGGCCGTGGAACTTGGTGCCATACCAGGAGGCGGTGCCGGTGGCCAGGTAGCGGCGGCTGTCACGGATCGGGTAATAGGTCTTGCCCATCACCGTGTAGGGGTTGGCCTTGTAGTTGCCGTAGTGCGGCATCGGCACGGCGTCGGGGATGCGCGACACATCGACGTCCCACCAGGGCGCGCCGTCGCGGTGCGGGCGACTGTAGTCGCCGGGTCCGGAGATCGGCTGGGAGCCCGGTGCAACCGGCTGCGGCGCGCGGTTGTTGGAGCAGCTGACCAGCGCTAGCCCGAGGGCGGTGACGGTCAGGGTACGCAGGACGGACTTCAAGGACGACCCCGCTTGGCGACCAGCTCGCCGGACAGTTGATGGACGGCCATGGCGTACATGGCGCTGCGATTGTAGCGGGTGATCACGTAGAAGTTGGGCAGGCCCATCCAGTATTCCTGACCTTCGGCGCCGTCGAAGCGGAAGGCGGTGACCGGGATGTCGTCGCGCAGCACGTCGGCGCTGGTCCAGCCCAGGGCACGCAGCTCGCCGACGTTCTTCACCGGGTCGAGGCCCTGGGTCAGACCGCTGTCGGCCTGTTCACCCTTGACCTGGGCGCGGCTGACCACCGGCTCGCCGGTGGTCCAGCCATGGCGCTTGAAGTAGCTGGCGACGCTGCCGATGGCATCCACCGGGTTGGTCCAGATATCGATATGGCCGTCGCCGTCGAAGTCCACGGCGTAGGCGCGGAAGCTGCTCGGCATGAATTGCGGCAACCCCATCGCACCTGCGTAGGAGCCCTTGAGGGTGAGCGGGTCGACCTGCTGCTCGCGGGCCAGGATGAGGAACTCGCGCAGCTGCTGGCAGAAGAATTCGGCGCGCGGCGGGTAGTCGAAGCACAGGGTCGACAGCGCATCGAGCACGCGCCAGCTGCCGGTGTTGCCGCCGTAGAAGGTCTCCACGCCAATGATCGAGACGATCACCTGGGCCGGCACGCCGTATTCCTGCTCGGCGCGGGCCAGGGCCTCGGCATGCTTGTTCCAGAAGTCCACGCCCTTGCTGATGCGCGCCTCGGTGATGAAGATCGGCCGGTATTCCTTCCACGGCTTGACCTTCTCGGCTGGGCGGGAGATGGCGTCGAGGATCGCCTGTTTGCGCTCTACCTGGTCGAACAGCCCGGTCAGCTGTTCGGCGGCGAAGCCGTAGTCGCGGGTCATCTCGCCAATGAACTCGGCGACCTGTGGCGAACCCTGGTATTCCCCGGCGGCCTGGACCTGGCCGGCCACGCCGAGCAGCGCCACCATGGCCACTCCCCAGCTGCGCATTGCTTGCTTCAAATTCTGCACTCTTGTCATGCCTGGGCGATCCACTTGCGGTGTGTCTGGATCGCCATCAAAACCCCAAACCCAGACAGTAGCGTCACCAGATGGGTTCCGCCGTAGCTAATAAAGGGCAGGGGCACCCCCACCACCGGCAACAGGCCACTGACCATGCCGATGTTAACGAATACGTAGACGAAGAACGTCATGGTCAGGCTGCCGGCCAGCAACTTGCCGAACAGCGTCTGCGCCTGCGCGGTGATCACCAGTCCCCGGGCGATCAGCAGCATGTAGACGAACAGCAGGATACACACCCCGACCATGCCGAACTCCTCGCTCAGCACGGCAATGATAAAGTCCGTGTGGCTTTCCGGCAAAAAATCCAGGTGCGACTGGGTGCCGAGCAGCCAGCCCTTGCCGAAGACTCCACCCGAGCCAATGGCGGCCTTGGACTGGATAATGTTCCAACCGGTACCCAGCGGATCGCTCTCCGGGTCGAGGAAGGTCAGCACCCGCTGCTTCTGGTACTCGCGCAACACGAAGAACCACATGCCCACCGCGATCGGCGCCACCGCCGCCACGGCGCCGATGATCCAGCGCCACTGCAGGCCGGCCATGAACAGCACGAAGGCACCGGAGGCGAGGATCAGCAGAGCGGTGCCCAGGTCCGGCTGTTTCAGGATGAGCACGAACGGCACTAGGATCAGCACCAGGCTGATGGCGATGTGCTTGAGCTTGGGCGGCAGGTTGTGCCGCGCCAGGTACCAGGCGATGGTCGCCGGCATGATGATCTTCATGAATTCCGAGGGCTGGAAGCGGATCACCCCGGGAATGTTGATCCAGCGGGTGGCGCCCATGGCCGTATGGCCCATCACCTCCACCGCCGTGAGCAGGCCGACGCCGGCCAGGTAGGCCAGCGGCACCCAGCGCGCCATGAAGCGCGGCTCGAACTGGGCGATGACGATGGCCGCCACCAGGCCGATGCCGAAGGAGGTGCCCTGTTTGATCACCAGATCCCAGTTCTTGCCGCTGGCCGAATACAGCACGAACAGGCTGCCGGCACACAGCACCAGCAGGATCAGCAGCAGCCAGCCGTCGATATGCAGACGTTGCAGCAGGGTGGCGCGGCGCTTGAACACGTCCTCATCGGAGATGCTGCGGTCGAATTCCTGGCGTTTCATCGCTGCGCACTGGCCTCTTCGGTTACCGGTACCGGCGGGCGGTACTCGGGTTTGAGCTGGCCGTCCGGGCCGAGCAGCCAGGCATCCATCACCTGCTTGACCACCGGCGCGGCGACGCCGGAGCCGGATTCGCCGTTCTCCACCATCACCGCCACGGCGATCTTCGGCGCCTCGGCCGGGGCGAAGGCAACGAACAGAGCGTGATCGCGGTGGCGCTCGTGGACCTTGCTGCGGTCGTACTTCTCACCCTGCTTGATCGCCACCACCTGGGCCGTACCGCTCTTGCCGGCGATGCGGTAGACGGAAGTGGCGCCGACCTTGGCCGCGGTGCCGCGCGGGCCGTGCATCACCGCCTCCATGCCCTGGCGGCCGTAGTCCCAGAACTTGTCGTCGCGCAGCAGTATGTCCGGTGGCGTCTCCACCCCGTCCATGGCGCCATCGGCCATCAGCTGCTGCGGCGTCTGCCCCTCGGCGGTCTTCAGCAGGTGCGGGCGGATCCACTTGCCGCGGGTGGCCATCAGTGAGGTGGCCTGGGCCAACTGCAGCGGCGTGGTCTGCATGTAGCCCTGGCCGATGCCGAGGATCAGCGTCTCGCCCGGGTACCAGGCCTGGCGGTAGCGCGCGCGCTTCCACTCGCGCGAAGGCATCAGCCCGGCGGTCTCCTCGAACATGTCCAGGGCCACCTTCTGGCCCAGGCCGAAGCGCGTCATGTATTCGTGCAGGCGATCCACGCCCATCTTGCGGGCGAGGTCGTAAAAGTAGGTGTCGTTGGAGCGCATGATGGCGAACTCCATGTTCACCGAGCCGTCACCCAGGCGGTTCCAGTTGCGGTACTTATGGCTGTGACCCGGCAGCTGGTAGTAGCCGGGATCGAACACCCGGGTCTGCGGGGTGACCACTCCGGCGTCCAGGCCGGCCACCGCGACCATCGGCTTGATGGTCGAGCCCGGCGGGTAGAGGCCGCGCAGCACGCGGTTGTACAGCGGCCGGTCGATCGAGTCGCGCAGTTCGGCATAGGCTTGGAAGCCGATGCCGGTGACGAAGGGGTTGGGGTCGAAGCTCGGCAGGCTGACCATCGCCAGCACGTCGCCGGTGGCCGGCTCGATCGCCACCAGCGCGCCGCGACGGCCGGCCAGGGCCTTTTCCGCGGCCTCCTGCAGGCGCACGTCGAGGCTCAGGGTCAGGTCCATGCCCGGAGTCGGGTCGGTACGCTTGAGCACCCGCAGCACGCGGCCGCGAGCGTTGGTCTCGACTTCCTCGTAGCCGACCTGGCCGTGCAGCAGGTCCTCGTAGAAGCGCTCGATGCCGGTCTTGCCGATATGGTGGGTGCCGGCGTAGTCGGTGGGGTCGAGCTCCTTGAGCTCCTTCTCGTTGATCCGCCCGACATAGCCCACCGAATGGGCGAAGCGCTCCTTCTGCGGGTAGTGGCGCACCAGCTGGGCACTGACCTCCACCCCGGGCAGGCGGAACTGGTTCACCGCGATACGGGCGATCTGCTCCTCGGACAGCTCGAACAGCACCGGTACCGGCTCGAACGGCCGGCGGCCCTGGCGCATGCGCTTCTCGAACAGGGCCCGGTCGTCCGCGGTCAGTTCCAGCACTTCGACTATCACGTCCAACGCCTGCTGCCAGTCGCCGGCGCGCTCGCGGGTCAGGGTCAGGCTGAAGCTGGGGCGGTTGTCGGCGATGATCACTCCGTTGCGGTCGAAGATCAGCCCGCGGGTCGGCGGGATCGGCTGCACGTGGATGCGGTTGTTTTCCGCCAGGGTGGTGTGGTGGTCGTACTGGATCACCTGCAGGTAATACATGCGCGCCACCAGCACGCAGGTCAGCAGCAGCACCGCCACGCCACCCACGACCACGCGCCGTCGCACCAGGCGGGCGTCTTTCTCGTGGTCCTTCAGGCGAATGGGTTGCGGCATCGACTACTGCTTACTTGTGATACGGGTGGCCGGACAACACGGTCCAGGCCCGGTAGATCTGCTCGCCGACCAGGATGCGCACCAGCGGGTGCGGCAGGGTCAGCGGCGACAGCGACCAGCGCTGCTCGCTGCGTGCGCACACTTCCGGCGCCAGCCCCTCGGGGCCGCCGACCATCAGGTTGACGGTGCGCGCATCCAGGCGCCAGCGTTCCAACTCGGCGGCCAGCTGCTCGGTACTCCAGGGCTTGCCTGTGACCTCCAGGGTCACGATGCGTTCACCGGCCTGTACTTTGCTCAGCATCGCCTCGCCCTCCTGACGAATCAGGCGGGTGACGTCGGCGTTCTTGCCGCGGGTGGTCAGCGGAATCTCCACCAGCTCCAGCGGCAGCTCGGATGGCAGGCGTTTGACGTACTCCTGCCAGCCCTCCTCCACCCAGCGCGGCATGCGCGAGCCGACGGCGATCAGCTTGATACGCACGAGGCGGGCTTACTCGGCCGGGTCCTGGTGCTGCGCGCGGCTCTGCTCGGCGCCCTGCCACAGGCGCTCCAGGTCGTAGAACTGGCGGGTAGCGACCTGCATCACGTGGACGACCACGTCGCCCAGGTCGAGCAGGGCCCACTCGCCGCCATCCAGGCCTTCGTTGCCGATCGGGCGCACGCCCTGCTCCTTGACCTTCTCCAGCACTTCGTTGGCCATCGATTTGACGTGGCGGCTGGAGGTACCGCTGGCGATCACCATGAAATCGGTGACGCTGGTCTTGCCGCGTACATCGATGGTGGTAATGTCGGCGCCTTTCATGTCTTCCAGGGCCGCGACGGCGACCTTGACCAGTTCTTCGTTTTGCATCGTTACCTCATGAATCGTTTTTCGCACGGTACAGATCGTGCGCATGGATATAGGCCAATACGGCGTCGGGCACCAGAAAACGCACCGAACGCCCTTGTGCCAGCAACTGGCGAACCAGGGTGGCAGACACCGCCAAGGGCGTCTGCCAGATGAAACTGATCTGCCCGCCCGGCCCCGAGAGGTCGTGCGGGTCGGTCACGCTGCGCCCGGCGAGCAGGTCGCGCAGCGCCTCGGGCGGCTCGCTGTCGGCATCCGGCCGCTGCAGCACGAGGATGTGGCAATGCCCTAGCAGCTCCTGCCAGCGATGCCAGGTGGGCAACCCACAGAAGGCATCCCAGCCCAGCAGGAGAAACAGCTGATCGTCCGCCGCCAGCTCGCCCCGCACCGACTCCAGGGTGTCGTAGGTGAACGACGGCTTGTCGCGCTTCAGCTCGCGGTCATCGACCGTCAGCTTCGGCTCGCCGGCCACCGCCAGCTCGACCATGGCCAGACGCTGCTCGGCCGTGGCCTGCGGCGCCTCGCGGTGCGGCGGACGGGCGCTGGGGATCAGCCGCAATTCGTCCAGGGCCATGAACTCGGCCACTTCCAGCGCCCCGCGCAGGTGGGCGACATGCACCGGGTTGAAGGTGCCGCCCAGGATGCCAATACGTCGCGCCATCAGGTACGGATGTGCCCGTCGCCGAACACCACGTATTTCTCGCTGGTCAGACCGTCCAGACCAACCGGGCCGCGGGCGTGCAGTTTGTCGGTGGAGATGCCGATCTCCGCGCCCAGGCCGTACTCGAAGCCGTCGGCGAAACGGGTCGAGGCGTTGACCATCACCGACGCGGAATCGACCTCGGTGAGGAAGCGCCGGGCATCGCTGAAGTTTTCGGTGATGATCGCGTCGGTGTGCTGCGAGCCGTACTGGTTGATGTGCTCGATGGCCGCGTCCAGCGACTCGACGATGCGAATGGCCAGGATCGGTGCGTTGTACTCGGCGTACCAGTCGTCTTCCGTCGCCTCCAGCACGTCACCACCCAGCAGCGCGCGAGTGGCGGCGTCGCCGCGCAACTCCACGCCCTTGTCGCGATAGATGGCGGCCAGCGGCGGCAGCACGCGGGCGGCGATGCCGGCATGCACCAGCAGCGTCTCCATGGTGTTGCACGGCGAGTAGCGCTGGGTCTTGGCGTTGTCGCAGACGCGGATGGCCTTGTCGAGGTCGGCGGCGCTGTCCACGTAGACATGGCAGACGCCGTCCAGGTGCTTGATCACCGGCACCTTGGCGTCGCGGCTGATGCGTTCGATCAGGCCCTTGCCGCCCCGCGGCACGATGACGTCGACGAACTCGGGCATGGTGATCAGCGCGCCGACGGCGGCGCGGTCGGTGGTTTCCACCACCTGCACGGCGCTGGCCGGCAGGCCGGCCTCGGCCAGGCCGAGCTGGATGCAGCGGGCAATGGCCTGGTTGGAATGGATGGCCTCGGAGCCGCCACGCAGGATGGTGGCGTTGCCGGACTTCAGGCACAGGCTGGCGGCGTCGATGGTCACGTTGGGACGCGACTCGTAGATGATGCCGATCACGCCCAGCGGCACGCGCATCTTGCCCACCTGGATGCCCGACGGCAGGTAACGCATGTCGCGGATCTCGCCGATCGGGTCCGGCAGGGTGGCGACCTGGCGCAGGCCTTCGATCATCGAGTCGATCACTTTCGGCGTCAGCGCCAGGCGATCGACCATGGCCGGCTCCAGGCCATTGGCGCGGGCGGCGGCCAGGTCCAGCTCGTTGGCGGCGGTCAGCTCGGCGCGGGCGGCGTCGAGGGCATTAGCGGCGGCCTGCAGGGCGCTATTCTTCTGCGCGGTGCTGGCCCGGGCGAGCACCCGCGAGGCGGCGCGCGCGGCGCGGCCCAGGCGGGTCATGTAGTCGAGCACGGACTCGGTCATGGTCGGCGGAGGTCTGGCAGTTGGAAAAAGTGGCTGATTATAGCGGGCGCACCCCGCCGCGCCCAGCACTGCCGGGCGGATGGTGCAACCCGTGCAACATCGCGGAACAAGATTCACGGCCAGTGCCGGCGGGCATTGCTAAGATCGCGCCTTTTCCCGCCCCGGATCGCCGATGATCGCCCTGCCCTGGCCCGCAGCCGCCGCGCTGCCCGACAGCTTCTTCGACCGCGACGCCCAGCTGCTCGCCCGCGCGCTGCTGGGCAAGGTCATCCGCCATCGCCACCGGGGCCACTGGCTGGCCGCGCGCATCATCGAGACCGAGGCCTACTACCTGGCCGAAAAGGGCAGCCACGCCTCCCTCGGCTACACCGAGAAGCGCCGCGCGCTGTTTCTCGATGGCGGGCATATCTACATGTACTACGCCCGCGGCGGCGACTCGCTGAACTTCAGCGCCCAGGGCCCCGGCAATGCGGTGCTGATCAAGTCGGCCATGCCCTGGCTGGATCAGCACTGCGCTGATGATGCCCTGCAGCGCATGCAGGCCAACAACCCCGCCACCGGCGGCGACCAGCGCCACCCGGAGCGCCTGTGCGCCGGCCAGACCCTGCTGTGCAAGGCCCTCGGCCTGCGGGTGCCGGAGTGGGATGCGCAGCGCTTCGATCCCGAGCGGTTGTTCGTTGAGGACGTCGGCCAGCGCCCGGCGCAGGTGATCCAGACCACCCGCCTGGGCATCCCCAAGGGCCGCGACGAGCAACTGCCCTACCGTTTCGTCGACTCCGGCTACGCCCGCCACTGCACACGCAACCCATTGCGCCGTGGCCAGGTCGAAGGTCGCGACTACCTTCTGCTGAACCCCGAGGAGCTGTAAGTATGAGCGAATGGTTCGCGACCCTGTCGCACTGGCTGGAGGCCAATCCGGAATGGCTGGGCCTGACCATCTTCCTGGCCGCCTGCCTGGAATGCCTGGCCGTGGCCGGCATCCTGATTCCCGGCACCGTGCTGCTGTTCACCCTCAGCGTGCTGGCCGGCAGCGGCGCCCTGGGCCTGAGCGAGACCCTGCTGCTGGCCTATGCCGGCGGCCTGCTCGGCGATGCGATCTCCTACGGCTTGGGTCGGCGCTTCCACCAGGGCATTCGCGGCCTGCCGGTGCTGCGCGACCACCCCGAGTGGCTGGGCGGCGCCGAGCACTACTTCCAGCGCTACGGCGTGGCCAGCCTGCTGGTCGGCCGCTACATCGGTCCGCTGCGGCCGATGCTGCCGCTGGTGGCCGGCATGCTCGACATGCCCGTGGTGCGCTTCTTCCTGGTCAGCATGCTGGCCGCCGCCGGCTGGGCCATCGCCTACATCCTGCCGGGCTGGGCCACCGGCGCCGCCATCCGCCTGCCACTGCCGGAAGGCTTCTGGAGCGCGGCCGGCATAGTCGCCGCCGGTGTCGGCCTGATGCTGGTGGTGCTGATCCTCAGCAGCCTGCGTGAACAGCGCTGGACCGTGCCGACGGCGGCCGTCTCCAGTGCCGTCCTGTTGCTGGCCCTGCTGATCGGCATTCCCCATCTCGACGCGCTGGATCAGGGCCTGATCGCCCTAGTCCAGGAACACCGCAGCGCCAGCGTCGACAGCCTGGCCATACTGATCACCGGGCTCGGCGATTTCCGCACCCAGGTGGCGGCCGGCGTGCTGGTGACCCTGCTTCTGCTGCTGTCGCGCAGAGTGCACGCGGCGATATTCCTGGGCAGCTGCACCCTGTTCACCGCCCTGGCCACCACCGGACTCAAGCAACTGTTCGCCCGCGCCCGCCCGGACGTGCTGCACCAGCCGCTGGAAACCTTCAGCCTGCCCAGCGGCCACAGCTCGGCGGCCTTCGCCTTCTTCCTCGCCCTGGGCGTGCTGGCCGGCCGCGGTGCCACGGCGCGCACGCGCCTGACCTGGCTGGTGGTGGCCAGCCTGCCGGCACTGAGCATTGCCGCCTCGCGGGTCTATCTGGGCGTGCACTGGCCGACCGATATCCTCGCCGGCGCCCTGCTGGCCGGCAGCGTGTGCGCCGCCAGCCTGGCCTGGCTGCAGCGCCGTGAGCCGATGCGCCCACTGGGTGCGCGAGTCTGGTGGCTGGTTCTGCCCGCCACCCTGGCCCTGCTCGGCGGCGTAAGCGCCTGGGCGCTGCCGGAGGCGATCCAGCAGTACCGTTACTAGACGTAGGGTGTACACGCCGCAGGCAGTAGACCTGGTGGCATAGCGTGGTGGATTGTCGCTTCGCTCCGAATCCACCCTGCGGGATCTGCCTACGCGGTCATCTCGCCCTGCAGTTGGTCGAGCAGCACCTGGACCTGCCCCAGGCGGCGCAGCGGGTCGTCCAGCTGCAACAGCTGCAGCTTCTGCTCGGTGGCGAACGGCAGCAGGTAGGCCAGCTGATTGGCCAGGGCCTGCTGGCCGGCAACCACGCCGCCCATGGCCAACCCGGCCACCAGCGGGTGTTCGGCCAGCGCCGCCAGCAGCGCGGCCAGGTCGGCGTGCTCGGCCAGCAGTGGCGCATCGTCCGGCTCGTCGAGCCAGTCCACCGCGGCCAGGGTCAGCTGGTCCGCCTGCACCTCGATCTCACCCACGCGAAAACGCCGGCCGCCCTCGACACGGATGCCGAGCAGGCCGTTGGAGCGCTGCTGGAAGTCGCGGATCAGCGCCTCGCAGCCCAGCGCCGAGAAGCGGCTGGCCGCCTCGCCGACTTCCCGGCCTTCGAGAATGGTGACCACGCCGAAGCCCTCGCCGCGCTTCATGCAGGCGCTGACCATGTCCAGGTAGCGCGCCTCGAAGATCTGCAGATCGAGGATGCAGCCGGGGAACAGCACGGTATTGAGGGGGAACAGCGGATAACTCATGAACAACTCCTCAGGCGACCAGGACCACCACCAGCGGCAGCACCACGGCGGTCAGCATGCCCATCAGGCTCATGGCCAGGGCGGCGAAGGCGCCGCTCTCCTCGCTCTCCTGCAGGGCCCGCGCCGTGCCCACGGCATGCGCGGTGATGCCGAGGGCCATGCCCTGGGCGGCCGGGTGACGCACACCGATGCGACGCAGCAGCTCCGGCCCGCACATGGCGCCCAGCATACCGGTGATCAGCACGAACACTGCGGCCAGGGCCGCCACGCCGCCGATCTGCTCGGCCACCAGCATGGCGATGGGCGAGGTCACCGACTTCGGCGCCAGGGTCATCAGCATCATGCGCTCGGCGCCGAAGGCCCAGGCCAGCGCTACGCCCAGCGCGGTGGCGAAAGCGCCGGCCACCAGCAGGGTGATCAGCGTCGGCCAGAACAGCTGGCGGATGCGCTTGAGGTTGAGAAACAGCGGCACGGCCAGGGCCACGGTAGTCGGGCCGAGCAGCACGCTGAGCAGGAAGGTGCTCTCGCGATACTCCTGGTAGGTCAGCCCGGCCGCCAGCAGCACGCCGATCAGCACGGTCATCGACACCAGCACCGGCTGCAGGAACACCCAGCGGGTGCGCTCGTAGGCGGCCAGCGCCAGCTGGTACACGGCCAGGGTGATGCCGACGCCGAACAGCGGATGGTGCACCACCGCCTGCAGCGCGCCGTGCCAGTCCAGGCTCATGGGCGCTCCTGGCGGCGCGCCTGGCGCTCGATCAGCTTCTGCATCAGCCAGCCGGCGAACAGCATGGAGATCAGCAGGGACAGGCCCAGCGCACCGGCCAGGGCCCAGAAGTCGGCGGCGATCTGCTCGGCATAGACCATCACCCCGACTGCCGGCGGCACCAGCAGCAGCGGCAGGTAGCGCAGCAGGCCGGCGGCGGCCTCGGTCATCGGCTCGCCCACCTCGCCGCGCAGCAGGAGGAACCCGAACAGCAGCAGCATGCCGATGATCGGCCCCGGCAACATGGGCAGGAACAGGGCATTGAGGGCGGTGCCGAGCAACTGGAACAGCACCAGCCAGGTCAGGCCGCGAAGCAGCATGCAAGAGACTCCGGCTGCAAAAAGACGGCCATTATAGGCACGCCTGAGGGTGCGCCATAAACCACGACTTTCGGCTTGACCCACCCCCGCAGCCCATGCTGTTCTAGGGCCAGCCTGGTTCATCAAAAACAACAAATAACCGCGCATCCTCAAGGAGGATCTATGCCGCTCGTACCCGTAGCACAACTGCAAGACTATGTAGGCAAGGAACTCGGACGTTCCGAATGGCTGACCATCGATCAGCAACGCATCAACCAGTTCGCCGAATGCACCGGCGACCATCAGTTCATCCATGTCGACCCGGTCAAGGCCAAGCACACCCCGTTTGGCACCACCATCGCCCACGGCTTCCTCAGCCTGTCGCTGATCCCGGTGCTGATGGAAAAGCTCATGCTCGCGCCGGAAGGCCTGAAGATGGCGGTCAACTACGGCCTGGACAGCGTGCGCTTCATCCAGCCGGTCAAGGTCGACTCGCGGGTACGCCTGGCCGCCAAGGTGCTCGACATCACCGAGAAGCGGCCCGGCCAGTGGCTGTTCAAGGTAGAGGCCACCCTGGAGATCGAAGGCGAGGAAAAACCCGCCTACATCGCCGAGTCGCTGTCGCTGTGCTTCGTCTGATCTGACCGGCATCGCAGAAACGGGGCGCTCAGGCGCCCCGTTTGCATTGCGCGCTGGCATACTCGGCGCATGCCCAGACCAGGATGTCCGCCATGCTTCGCCGCCTAGCCCCACTTTCCCTCGCCCTGCTGCTCGCCGCCTGCGGCGATGGCGAACCCCTGCTGCCGCCCGATGCCGTGCTGCCCGATGGCGGCCGCTATCGCGGCGAGGTCATCGACGGCCGTCTGCAGGGCGAGGGCCGCATCGACTACGCCAACGGCACCTACTACCAGGGCCGCTTCAAGGATGGCCTGCTCGAAGGACCCGGCGAATGGCACGGCGGCAGCGGTGAGCGCTACAAGGGCGACTTCCACCTCGGCCTGTTCGAGGGCCAGGGCGAATTCGTCTACGGCGACGGCACCCGTTACCAGGGCGGATTCAAGCAAGGCAACATGCACGGCGAAGGCCACCTGCAGCAGGGCGGCGTCAGCTACCGCGGAGAGTTCCGCGACGATCGCTACCACGGCCTCGGCACCCTCGAATGGCCGGATGGCAGCAGCTACCAGGGCCGCTTCGTGCGCGGCGAGCCGCAGGGCGAGGGTGTGCGCAAGAACGCCGAGGGCCAGTTCAGCGGCACCTTCAAGAACGGCATGCTGCAAGGCGAAGGCAGCTACCAGGGTGAAGACGGCGAGCGCTACAGCGGCGGCTTCCGCAACGACCTGTTCCATGGCAAGGGCCGCTACCAGAACGGCGAAGGCGAAGTCTGGAGCGGGCACTTCGAGAACGGCGGGCTGACCGGCAAGGGCGAATTCCGCGGCGCCGACGGCCGCCACTACGAAGGTGAGTTCCGCCACTGGCAGTTCCACGGCAAGGGCAAACTGAGCCTGGCCGACGGCAGCGTCTACCAGGGCCAGTTCGCCAACGGCCAGTACGCCGGCGCGGGCGAGCTGACCGCGCTGGACGGCAGTCGCACCTCGGGCACCTGGCGTGGCGGCGAGCTGATCCGCCAGGCCGACGGCGCGGCCCGACCGGACCCGCTGGAACTCGGTCTGCTGCAGCAGGGTCAATTGTTGCAACAGGCGCTGGATGCCCTGCCAGCCTCCACCCCGGCCGTCGAGCTGTACAGCCTGACCCTGGCCGGCGACGGCAAGCAGAGCGTGTTCCTGCGCGAGGCCGATTACGTCAGCAAGCTGCTGCGCGAGCGCTTCGGCGCCCGCGGCAACGTCACCCTGATCAACCATCGTGACCACCTGGCAGACCGCCCGCTGGCCACCCGCGAGAGCCTGACCCGCGCCGTACAGGCGCTGGCCGAGCGCAGCGGTCCGGAGGACCTGGTGTTCCTCTACCTGACCAGCCATGGCTCGAGCGACCATCAACTGAGCATCGACCAGCCGCGCCTGCAGCTGGCCGATCTGCCGGCCAGCGAATTCGCTGCGCTGCTCGAACCCTTGCGCGACCGCCACAAGGTGGTGGTGATATCGGCCTGCTATTCGGGCGGTTTCATTCCGCCGCTGAAGAATGACAAGACCCTGGTGATGACGGCGGCCAGGGCCGATCGGGTGTCCTTCGGCTGCTCCGAGGAGAACGACTTCACCTATTTCGGCCGCGCGCTGTTCGCCGATGCGCTGAACGAGACCGACGACCTGAGCCGCGCCTTCAAACTGGCCAAGGCCAAGGTCGCCGAACGCGAGGAGGCCGACGATTTCGAGCCTTCCGAGCCGCAGCTGTGGGCACCGCAGGCGGTGCTGGAACACTGGAAACGGCTGCGCAAGCAGCAGGCCGAGCAGGCGCTGACCGCAGCGACGAGAGTTCAGTAATTGGCGATCAATTTCAGGACGCTTCTGCCGATTCGCTCTAAGCTGATAAGTAACAGCGGAGGACCAGCATGTACCTGACGCCCCAGCACATACTGCTCGCCGGAGCTACCGGCCTCACCGGCGAACACCTGCTCGACCGCCTGCTCAGCGAGCCGACCATCAGCCGCGTGCTGGCCCCCAGCCGCAGCCCGCTGGCCGAGCATCCCCACCTGGACAACCCGGTCGGCCAGCTGCGCGATCTGCTGCCGCAGCTCGACGGGCAGATCGACGCGGCCTTCTGCTGCCTGGGCACCACCATTCGCCAGGCCGGCTCGCAGGAGGCCTTCCGCGCCGTCGACCAGGAGCTGGTGCTGGCCTTCGCCCGCCGCGCCCGCGAGCTGGGCACCCGCCACCTGCTGGTGATCAGCGCCCTGGGCGCCGATCCAAGCTCCTCGGTGTTCTACAACCGGGTCAAGGGTGAAACCGAGGAAGCGCTCAAGGCGATGGACTGGCCGCAGCTGACCATCGTCCGCCCGTCCCTGCTGCTCGGCCCGCGCCGCGAGTTCCGCCTCGGCGAGCGCCTGGCCGCGCCGCTGTTGCGCTGGATCCCCGGCAAGTATCGCGGCATCGAGGTCGCCGCCCTAGCCCGCGCCTTGTGGCGCCTGGCGCTGGAGGAAAACGACGGCATTCGCATCGTCGAATCCGACGAACTACGGCGCCTCGGGCGCTGATGAAGTTCTACGACGAGAAGATCCTGCCGCGCCTGATCGACTTCGCCTGCGGCATGGGCCAGGTGATGAAGACCCGCGCCCAGGTCGTGCCGCTGGCCGAAGGCCGGGTACTGGAGATCGGCATCGGCACCGGCCTCAACCTGAGCTTCTATGACCGCGCCAAGGTCAGCGCCATAGTCGGCGTCGACCCGGCCGCGCAGATGCAGACCCTCGCCCGCCAGCGCGCCGCAGGCATCGGCATCCCGGTGGAGATGGTCGCCCTCGAACTGGGGCAGATCCAGGCCGCCGATGCCAGCTTCGACAGCATCGTCTGCACCTTCACCCTGTGCACCATCCCCGATCCACTGGCCGCGCTGAAGGAAATGCGCCGAGCGCTGAAACCCGGCGGCAAGCTGCTGTTCAGTGAACATGGCCGCGCGCCGGATGCCAAGGTGCGTGTGTGGCAGGACCGCATCACTCCGCTGTGGAAGCCGCTGGCCGGCGGCTGCCACCTCAACCGCGACATCCCCGCCCTGCTCGCCGCCGGCGGCTTCCAGATCAGGGAAGTGCAGAGCAGCTACCTGCCGGGCCCGCGGCCGATGACCTGGGTCTGGCGCGGCTGGGCCAGCTAGTCAGTTGCCGCCGCTGACGCCGAGCCCAATCCCCAGCTCGGCGGCCACGGCGAAGGGCAGCAGCAGGGTTTCCAGCAACGCGGCGAACGGCAGGTCGATACCGGCGTACTTGGGCGCCTCGGCGCCGAAGCGATCCACCGGGCAGCAACCGCCCTGCAGCGAATACCAGTCCAGACGGGTGCCGGAATAGATGATCGGCGCACCCGGCTTGGCCGCGTCCAGGGTGCGCACGCTGGCGCAGCCGGGCAGCAGCGCGCAGAACAGCAGCACGCTGCCGTAGAGATAGGTTTTCATCAATCGTCGCCGCTGATCAGGTGATGCTCGCCCCAGCGCGGCAGCATGTCCTGGGGAATGCCCAGGCAGTTGAGAATGCGCGCCACGACGAAGTCGATCAGGTCGTCCAGGGTCTGCGGCTGGTGATAGAAGCCGGGCGAGGCCGGCAGTATGGTCACGCCGAGATTGGACAGCTTGAGCATGTTCTCCAGGTGGATGCTGGAGTACGGCGCCTCCCGCGGCACCAGGATCAGCTGGCGGCGCTCCTTGAGCACCACATCGGCGGCGCGCTCGATCAGGTTGTTGCAGGCGCCGGTGGCGATGGCCGACAGGGTGCCGGTGCTGCAAGGCACCACCACCATGGCGGCGGGCGCGCCGGAGCCGGAGGCCGGTGGCGCCATCCAGTCTTCCTTGCCGTAGACGCGGATCTGCCCAGGCGCCGCGCCGGTGTATTCGCTGAGGAACTGCTGCATGGCCTGGGGCTTGGCCGGCAGGGTCACGTCGGTCTCGGTGGCCATCACCAGTTGCGCGGCCTTGGAGATCAGGAAGTGCACCTCGCGGTCTTCCTGTACCAGGCAGTCGAGCAGGCGCAGGCCGTACTGGGCGCCAGAGGCGCCGGTCATGGCCAGGGTGATGCGTTCGGGGCCGTTCATGAAGTCTCCTCGGAAACCCGGTTGATGCTTTATATCTCCCCTCTCCCTCCGGGAGAGGGGCCGGGGGTGAGGGATGTTTCAGACCACTGCGAGCCACCTGCGCCCCCCTCACCCCAACCCTCTCGGAGGGAGAGGGGGTCAACCATCTACTCAGCCAGCGCTTCCGCCAGCTTGCCATGCAGGCCGCCGAAGCCGCCGTTGCTCATGATCACCACCTGAGCGCCAGGCACCGCGTGCGCCTTCACACCTTCGATGATGGACTCCAGCGAATCGCAGACCTGGGTCGGCACGCTGGAGCCGGCCACGGTGGCAGCCAGGTCCCAGCCCAGATTGGCCGGCGCGTACCAGAACACCTGGTCGGCCTGCACCACGGAATCCGGCAGGCCGTCACGGTGGGCGCCGAGCTTCATCGAGTTGGAGCGCGGCTCGATCACGGCGATCACCGGCGCGTCGCCGACGCGCTTGCGCAGGCCGTCGAGGGTAGTGGCGATGGCGGTCGGGTGGTGTGCGAAGTCGTCGTAGATGGTCACGCCCCTCACTTCCGCGACCTTCTCCATGCGCCGCTTGACGCTCTTGAAGGAAGACAGCCCGGCGATACCCAGTTCCGGCACCACGCCAACGTGGCGCGCGGCGGCCAGGGTGGCCAGGGCGTTGGCGACGTTGTGCTGGCCGGTCAGCTCCCACTCCACGGTGCCTTCGACCTTGCCGTCGAACAGCACCTCGAAGCGCGAACCGTCGTCGCTGAGCAGGCGCGCCTGCCACTGGCCGCCAACGCCGGTGGTCTGCACCGGGGTCCAGCAGCCCATCTTGACCACCCGCGCCAGGGCCTCTTCGGCCTGCGGATGGATGATCAGGCCCTCGCCCGGCACGGTGCGCACCAAGTGGTGGAACTGCCGCTCGATGGCCGCAAGGTCCGGGAAGATGTCCGCGTGGTCGAATTCCAGGTTGTTGAGGATCGCCGTGCGCGGGCGGTAGTGGACGAACTTGCTGCGCTTGTCGAAGAAGGCGCTGTCGTACTCATCGGCCTCGACCACGAAGAACGGCGTGCCGCCCAGGCGCGCGGACACCCCGAAGTTCTGCGGCACGCCGCCGATCAGGAAGCCCGGGCTCATGCCGGCATGCTCCAGCACCCAGGCCAGCATGCTGGTGGTGGTGGTCTTGCCGTGGGTACCGGCCACACCCAGCACCCAGCGCCCCTGCAGCACATGGTCGGCCAGCCACTGCGGGCCGGAGACGTAGGGCAGGCCCTGGTTCAGCACGTACTCCACCGCCGGGTTGCCGCGGCTCAGGGCGTTGCCGATCACCACCAGGTCGGGGGCCGGCTGCAGGTGCTCGGGCAGGTAGCCCTGCATCAGCTCGATGCCCTGGGCTTCCAGTTGGGTACTCATGGGCGGGTAGACGCTGGCGTCGGAGCCGGTGACGCGGTGCCCCAGCTCCTTGGCCAGCACGGCCAGGGAGCCCATGAAGGTGCCGCAGATACCGAGAATATGGATGTGCATCGATGACCTCGAAAAGAACCGGGAAGCCCCGGCAGAACTGGCCGCAGGGTAGCACAGGGCGGCACCTGACAGGCTGCCGTACCGCCCCGCGAAATCTCGACTAGAGTGTCAGGAGTCTCGGAACACCGGGACGGCATGAGGTTCCTCGTCGTTCATGCCCGCAAGCTGTCAGCGACCGGATGTCCGTCTGCGCTTCGATCTCGCCGGGAAACTTTCCCGGCATCCGGGGGAGCAACAAACCCGCCATGCGCGCATGGCTCTCGAGCCCGTCCGGGCTTCTCCTCCGTGCATCCTCCCGCTGTCAGCCGCTGTGCTCCATCCCGTTTCAAGCAAGGCCGCAATTCCTACAAGAACCCGAGCCAACGCGAAATGCAGGAGAGGACCATGAAGCAGCAATCGGGAGTCAGTTACACCACGGTCGACAAGAGTTACTTCGAACAACGCGGCCTGCGCCGCTATGCCGGCGTCTGGTCACTGTGGGCGCTGGGAGTCGGCGCGGTGATCTCCGGCCATTTCTCCGGCTGGAACTTCGGCCTGGCCAATGGCTGGGGCAGCATGCTGATCGCCGCCATCATTATCGCCATCATGTACCTGGGCCTGACCTTCTCCCTGGCGGAGATGTCACCGGCCCTGCCCCACACCGGCGGCGCCTATTCCTTCGCCCGCAGCGCCATGGGCCCCTGGGGCGGCTTCCTCACCGGCCTGGCGGAGAACGTCGAGTACGTGCTCACCCCGGCGGTGATCGTGTTCTTTATTGGCAGCTACATGGGCAGCATCTTCGGCACGCCCAGCGAGTACCAGCCGCTGTGGTGGATCGGCTTCTACGTGGTGTTCATCTGGCTCAACGTGATCGGCGTGGAGCTGTCGTTCAAGGTCACCCTGGTGGTCACCCTGCTGGCGCTAGCCTGCCTGGTGGTGTTCTGGATCAGCGCCCTGCCGCACATCGACTTCGCCCGCTTCGCCATGAACGTCGGCCCGGGCGGCGTCGAACTGCCGGAAGGCAATGGCCCGTTCCTGCCCAACGGCCTGCTCGGCGTGCTGGCGGCCATGCCCTTCGCGGTCTGGCTGTTCCTCGCCATCGAGCAGCTGCCGCTGGCGGCGGAAGAGTCGGTCGACCCGAAACGCGACATGCCCAAGGGCATCATCCTCGGCATGTTCACCCTGATCCTCTCGGCCTTCATGATCCTCTGGCTGAACCCCGCGGTGAGCGGCGTAGGCGCCCATGCCCTGGGCTCCTCCGGCGAGCCGTTGCTGGACGGCTTCAAGGCCATCTACGGTGACGACATCGCCAAGCTGCTGGCCCTGGTGGCGGTGCTCGGCCTGGTGGCCAGCTTCCACACCATCATCTTCGCCATGGGCCGGCAGATCTACTCGTTGAGCCGCGCCGGCTACTTCCTGCCGCAATTCTCGATCACCCATGGCCAGCGCAAGACGCCGCACGTGGCCATGCTGATCGGCAGCCTGATGGCGCTGGCGGTGATGATGACCCTGTGGTTCATCTTCGGTGAGGAAAAGGGCGGCGCGGTGATCGGCGGCACCCTGCTCAACATGGCGGTGTTCGGCGCCATGTTTTCCTACTTCATGCAGGCCCTGTCGTTCATCCTGCTGCGGCGCAAGATGCCCGACATCGAGCGCCCCTACCGCAGCCCGCTGGGCGTGCCCGGCGCCGTGCTGACCATGCTGATCGCCGCCGTGACCCTGTACTTCCAGCTCACCGGCGATCCGGCCTACACCCTCGGCGTGTTCTGGGTGGCCGTGTGGTTCGCCATCGGCATCACCTACTTCGCCATCGTCGGCCGCCATCGCCTGATCCTCTCGCCAGAAGAGGAATTCGCCATGGAGCAGCGCGAAAAAGACAAGACCAATAACTGATGAGCCCCGGCCGCGCCGGCAGGCGCGGCCACTTTTTCCGGAGACCAACGGATGACTGCCCACCTCACCCTGGCCGGCCTGCGCGAGCTCGCCGTGGCCGGCAAGATCGACACCGTCCTGGCCTGCATGGTCGACATGCAGGGCCGCCTGATCGGCAAGCGCTTCCAGGTCGAGTTCTTCCTCGACAGCGCCTACGAGGAAACTCACGGCTGCGACTACCTGCTGGCCGACGACATCGACATGGAGCCGGTGCCCGGCTACGCCGCCGCCAGCTGGAAGCAGGGCTACGGCGACTTCGTGTTCAAGCCCGACCTGTCCACCATGCGCGTGCTGCCCTGGCTGGAAGGCACGGCCCTGGTGCTGTGCGACGTGCAGGATCACCACCACCACGACCTGCCGCACAGCCCGCGCGGCATCCTCAAGCGGCAGATCGCCCGCCTCACCGAGCGCGGCTACAAGGGCATGTTCGCCTCGGAGCTGGAGTTCTACCTGTTCGACCAGAGCTACGAGGACATCCATAACCAGCACTACCAGAACCCCAAGACCGCCGGTTACTACATCGAGGACTACAGCATCCTGCAGACTATCCGCGAGGAGCCGGTGATGCGCGCCATCCGCAAGCACCTGCAGGCTGCCGGCATCCCGGTAGAGAATTCCAAGGGCGAGTGGGGACCGGGCCAGGAAGAGATCAACGTGCGCTACGCCGAGGCGCTGGTGATGGCCGACCGGCACAGCATCATCAAGCACGCCTGCAAGGAGATCGCGCTGCTGCAGGGCAAGGCCGTCACCTTCATGGCCAAGTGGAACTACAACCTGGCCGGCTCCAGCAGCCATATCCACAACTCGCTGTTCAGCCTCGACGGCGAACAGGCGCTGTTCCACGACCCGGCCGGCGAATACGGCATGTCCAAGCTGATGCGCCAGTGGGTGGCCGGCCAGCTCAAGTACGCCAGCGACATCACCTATTTCCTCGCCCCCTACGTCAACTCCTACAAGCGCTTCCAGGCCGGTACCTTCGCCCCGACCCGCGCGGTGTGGAGCTGCGACAACCGCACCGCCGGCTTCCGCCTGTGCGGCGCGGACAGCAAGGGCATCCGCATCGAGTGCCGCATCGGCGGCGCCGACCTCAACCCCTACCTGGCCTACGCCGCGCTGATCGCCGCCGGGCTGGCCGGCATCGACGAACAGCTGGAGCTGCCGGCGCCCTTCTCCGGCGACGCCTACGAGAACGACGAACTGCCGGAAGTGGCCAAGACCCTGCGCGGCGCCACCGACGCCCTCGACCGCTCGGAACTGCTGCGCAAGGCCCTGGGCGACGACGTGGTCGAGCACTACCTGCACACCGCGCGCTGGGAGCAGCTGGAATACGACCGCCGGGTGACCGACTGGGAACTGCGCCGCGGCTTCGAGCGCTACTGACAGGGAGAGCAGCAGATGAACAGCATTCGCCTGATTTCACCGGTGGACGGCAGCCTCTACGCCGAACGCCCCATCGCCAGCAGCAGCGCCCTGGAACAGACCCTGGCCGCCGCCACCCGGGCCCAGCGCGCCTGGCGCGAGCTCGCCATCGGCCAGCGCGCCGCCTACTGCCTGAAGGCAGTGGACGCCATGCTGGCGATGAAGGACGAGATAGTCCCCGAGCTGGCCTGGCAGATGGGCCGCCCGATCCGCTTCGGCGCCGGCGAGCTGCGCGGCTTCGAGGAACGTGCACGCCACATGATCGGCATCGCCGAAAGTGCCCTGGCCGACGTGGTGCCCGATGCCAAGGAGGGCTTCCGCCGCTATATCCGCCGTGAGCCACTGGGCACCGTGCTGGTGGTTGCGCCGTGGAACTACCCCTACCTCACTGCGGTGAACGCCATCATCCCAGCGCTGATGGCCGGCAACGCCGTGCTGCTCAAGCATGCCAGCCAGACCCTGCTGGTCGGCGAGCGCTTCGCCGAGGCCTTCAAGCGCGCCGGGCTGCCTGCCGGGCTGTTCCACAACCTGGTACTGGACCACGGCCAGACCGCCACCCTGATTGCCTCCGGCCAGGTGCAGCAGGTCAATTTCACCGGCTCGGTGGAGGGCGGCCGCCTGATGGAGAGCGCCGCCGCCGGCCACTTCATCGGCGTCGGCCTGGAGCTGGGCGGCAAGGACCCAGCCTATGTGCGTGGCGACGCCGACCTGGCCCACGCGGTGGAGAACCTGGTGGATGGCAGCTTCTTCAACTCCGGACAGAGCTGCTGCGGCATCGAGCGCATCTATGTGGACAAGGCCCTGTACCCGGCCTTCGTCGAGGGCTTCGTCGAGCTGACCAAACAGTACGTGCTGGGCAGCCCGCTGGATGAGGCCACCACCCTCGGCCCGCTAGTGCGCAGCAGCGCCGCCGAATTCGTGCGCGGCCAGATAGCCGAGGCCAAATCCAAGGGCGCCAAGGCACTGATCGACCCTGCCAGCTTCGCCAACGACGCCCCCGGCACCGCCTACCTGGCACCGCAGGTGCTGACCGGGGTCAACCACGGGATGGCGGTGATGCGCGACGAGAGCTTCGGCCCGGTGGTCGGCATCATGCCGGTGGCCAGCGAGGCCGAGGCCATCGCCCTGATGAACGACAGCCCCTACGGCCTCAGCGCGGCCATCTGGACCGAGGACCTGGACGCCGCCGAGCGCATCGGCCAGCAACTGGAGACCGGCACCGTGTTCATGAACCGCTGTGACTACCTGGACCCGGCCCTGGCCTGGACCGGGGTCAAGCACACCGGGCGTGGCGCCACGCTCTCGCGCCTGGGCTACGAGCACCTGACCCGACCCAAGTCCTTCCACCTGCGCCACCAGCTCTGACCAGGAGTCCGCCATGAGCAAGACCGCCAACTGGAACTACCCGACCTCGGTGCGCTTCGGTGCCGGCCGCATCCAGGAGCTGCCGGAGCTGTGCAAGAGCATCGGCATGCTGCGCCCGCTGCTGGTCACCGACCGCGGCCTGGGCAGCGCGCCGATCACCACCGCCGCCCTCGACTCACTCAAGCAAGCCGGCCTCGGCGCTGCACTGTTCAGCGACCTCAAGCCCAACCCGGTGGAGAGCAACCTGGACGCCGGCCTGGCCGCCTACCGCGCCGGCAAGCACGACGGCGTGGTCGCCTTCGGCGGCGGCAGCGGCCTGGACATGGGCAAGCTAATCGCCTTCATGAGCGGACAGGCACGCCCCGTGTGGGACTTCGAGGATATCGGCGACTGGTGGACCCGTGCCGACCCGCGCGGCATCGCCCCGGTGATCGCCGTGCCGACCACCGCCGGCACCGGCTCGGAAGTCGGCCGCGCCGGCATCCTCACCGACGAGCGCAGCCACACCAAGCGCATCATCTTCCACCCGCAGATGATGCCGCGCATCGTCATCAGCGACCCGGCGCTCTCCGTCGGCATGCCGGCCTTCATCACCGCCGGCACCGGCATGGACGCCTTCTCCCACTGCCTGGAAGCCTACTGCGCACCGGGCTTCCACCCGCTGGCCGACGGCATCGCGGTGGAGGGCATGCGCCTGGTCAAGGGCGCCCTGGTACGTGCTGTCAAGCAGCCGGACGACCTCGACGCCCGCGCCGACATGCTCGCCGCCGCCGTCATGGGCGCCACCGCTTTCCAGAAGGGCCTCGGCGGCATGCATGCCCTGGCGCATCCGATCGGCGCGCTGTACGACACCCACCACGGCATGACCAACGCCACGCTGATGCCCTACGTGCTGAAGTTCAACCGCAGCGCCATCGAGGAGCGCATCACCCGCCTGGCCGCCTACCTGCAACTGGCCAACCCCGGCTTCGACAGCTTCCTCGAACTGGTCCTGCAACTGCGCCGCGATACCGGCGTGCCGCATAGCCTGGCCGAGCTCGGCGTCGACGACGGTAAGACCGCGCTGATCGCGCAGATGGCGGTGGTCGACCCTTCCGCGGGTGGAAATCCACTGCCGCTGACCGAGGAAAACGTCGCCAGGCTGTTCACCGACGCCCTGCATGGCCGCTTGTGAGCAACCTCGCGCGGGCCGGCGAGCACCGTCGCAGAGCGGTCGGCGCCGCTGGCCTGGGCCCCAGGCATAATCAAACGCTTGCTTGGATTGCGCTTTCCATCCGCTTTCGGCAGCATCGACCCGACCATTGGCACAGTGCCAATTTCACCACTCCATAGACGCCGAGGCCCGCCATGCGCATTGTCCAAGCCACCCTGGAGCACCTGGACCTGCTGACCCCGCTGTTCATCAAGTACCGTGAGTTCTATGGCGAGCTGCCGTTCCCGGACTCGTCGCGCAAGTTCCTCGAGACCCGTCTCAAGCGCAAGGAATCGGTGATCTACCTGGCCTTGGCCGATGAAGAAGACAAGCTGCTCGGCTACTGCCAGCTGTTCCCCAGCTACTCCTCGCTGTCGCTCAAGCGCGTCTGGATCCTCAACGACATCTTCGTTGCCGAGGACGCACGCCGCATGCTGGTCGCCGACCGCCTGCTGCAGACCGCCAAGCAGATGGCCAAGGAAACCAACGCCGTGCGCATGCGCGTGGCCACCAGCGTGAGCAACGAGGTGGCGCAGAAGACCTACGAGTCCATCGGCTTCCGCGAAGACACCCGCTTCAAGAACTACACCCTGGAACTGGGCGACTGACCGGCCGGCGGACGGGCCCGCCCCGTCCGCCGCATCCTCGAGAAATCCCATGTGGTCGTTCCGCGCCTGGCGTCGCCAGCGCATCCTCTCCCGCTCGCCCTACACCACCCGCCACTGGCAAGAGGCACGCGCGCGCCTGCCAATCCTCGACGGCCTGAGCGAGGCCGAAGAGCAGCGCCTGTTCCAGCGCGCCATCCTGTTCCTGCATCACAAGCGCCTGACCACCCTGCCCGGCGTCGAGCTGGACGAGACCGACCGCCTGACCCTGGCCGCCCAGGCCGAGCTGCCGCTGCTGCACCTGGCCGACCTGGACTGGTACCAGGGCTTCCACGAGATCGTCCTGTACCCGGACGATTTCGTCAGCCCGCAGCGCCACCGCGACGCCAGCGGCATCGAACACGAGTGGGACGACGAGCGCAGCGGTGAGGCCTGGCTGCAGGGCCCGGTGATCCTGGCCTGGCCCGGCGTACAGGCCGGCGGTGGCTGGGATGCCTACAACCTGGTGATCCACGAGCTGTCGCACAAGCTGGACATGCTCAACGGCGACGCCAACGGCCTGCCGCCGCTGCACCGCGAGATGCGCATCCTGGACTGGGCGCAGGCCATGCAGCCCGCCTACGACGGCATGAATGCCCAGCTCGACGCCGATCCCGACGCGGAGACCGCCATCGATCCCTACGCCGCGGAGAATCCGGCCGAATTCTTCGCCGTCACCAGCGAGTACTTCTTCACCGCCCCCGACCTGTTGCAGCAGGCCTTCCCGGCGGTCTACTCCCAGCTCGCCGCCTTCTACCGCCAGGACCCGCTAGCCCGCCTGCACAGCCTGCAGCAAAGCCATCCGGACTATCGCGACACGACCAACGGATGAGCACGCGGGCGTAGTAACGCCACCGGAAAGTGCCTATAATCCGCCCACTTTTTTGGCCCAACCCTGGGGTATCCACCATGAGCTACAGCAAAGTCCCGGCCGGCAAAGACGTGCCGAACGACATCTACGTCGCCATCGAGATTCCGGCCAACCACGCGCCGATCAAATACGAAATCGATCATGACACCGATTGCCTGTTCGTCGACCGCTTCATGGCCACCCCGATGTTCTACCCGGCCAACTACGGTTTCATCCCGCACACCCTGGCCGATGACGGCGACCCCCTCGACGTGCTGGTCGTGACCCCGTACCCGGTTGCCCCGGGCTCGGTCATCCGCTGCCGTCCGGTTGGCGTGCTGAACATGACCGACGAAGCCGGCGGTGACGCCAAGCTGATCGCCGTCCCGCACGACAAGCTGAGCGTGATCTACAAGGACGTGCAGGAATATACCGATCTGCCAGCCCTGCTGCTGGAGCAGATCAAGCACTTCTTCGAGAACTACAAGGATCTCGAGAAGGGCAAATGGGTCAAGGTCGAAGGCTGGGGCAACGCCGACGAAGCCCGCCAAGCCATTCTGAAGGCGGTAGCGGCTTACCAAAAATAAGCCAGTACCACCCCCTGAAGGCCGGCCACAAGCCGGCCTTTTTATTGCCCGCGATTTTTCCATCGCCCACAAAAAAGGCCGCTCGCAGCGGCCTTTTTCGTCACAGCGGGATCAGGCGAACGGATGGCGCAGGACGATGGTCTCGTTGCGGTCCGGGCCGGTGGAGATGATGTCGATCGGCGCGCCGACCAACTCTTCCACCCGCTTGATGTAGGCACGAGCAGCCGCGGGCAGCTCTTCCAGGCTCTTGGCACCCAGAGTCGACTCGCTCCAGCCCGGCATTTCCTCGTACACCGGCTGCAGGCCGATATAGCTGTCGGCGTCGGTCGGCGCGTCCACCAGCAAGTTGCCCTGAGCGTCGTTGTAACCGGTGCAGATGCGGATGGTGTCCAGACCGTCGAGCACGTCCAGCTTGGTCAGGCACAGGCCGGAGATGCTGTTGATCTCGATGGCGCGACGCAGGATCACGGCATCGAACCAGCCGCAGCGACGGGCACGACCGGTAGTGGAACCGAACTCGTGGCCACGCTTGGCCAGGAAGGCACCGGTCTCGTCGAACAGCTCGGTGGGGAACGGGCCGGAGCCGACACGGGTGGTGTAAGCCTTGGTGATACCGAGGATGTAGTCGAGGTACAGCGGGCCGAAACCGGAACCGGTGGCGGTGCCGCCGGCGGTGGTGTTGGAGCTGGTGACGTACGGGTAGGTGCCGTGGTCGATGTCCAGCAGCGAGCCCTGGGCGCCTTCGAACATGATGTCCTTGCCGGCGCGGCGCAGCTCGTGCAGGTCGGCGGTGACGTCGGTCATCATCGGGCGCAGCAGCTCGGCGAACGCCATGCACTCGTCCAGGGTGGCCTGGAAGTCGATGGCCGGCTCTTTGTAGTAATTGACCAGCACGAAGTTGTGGTAGTCCAGCAGCTCGCCCAGCTTGGAGGCGAAGCGCTCGCGGTGGAACAGGTCACCGATGCGCAGGCCGCGACGGGCCACCTTGTCTTCGTAGGCCGGGCCGATGCCGCGACCGGTGGTGCCGATCTTGGCGTCGCCACGGGCCTTCTCACGGGCCTGGTCGAGGGCCACGTGGTAGGACAGGATCAGCGGGCAGGACGGGCTGATGCGCAGGCGCTCGCGCACCGGTACGCCCTTCTCTTCCAGCTTGGTGATCTCACGCATCAGGGCGTCGGGGGCGACTACCACGCCGTTGCCGATCAGGCATTGCACGCCTTCGCGCAGGATGCCGGATGGGATCAGGTGCAGCACGGTCTTCTCGCCGTCGATCACCAGCGTGTGGCCGGCGTTGTGGCCGCCCTGGTAGCGCACTACCGCGGCAGCCTGCTCGGTCAGCAGATCGACGATCTTGCCCTTGCCCTCATCACCCCACTGGGTGCCCAGGACCACGACATTCTTACCCATAACACTTGTCCTCTTTGGAAGCTCGATGCCGGCCATGGCCGGCGGAAAACCATCAGGACGCCAGCGGCGCCAACTGCCAACGTCCATCGCGCAGCTGCAGCTGGCGGTCACAGCCCGCCTCGCCCGCCGCACTTACATCCTGCCCAGGCAGAGCCTGGACCACGCGCACGCCTTCGCTGCGCAGGCGCTGCACGGCCTGCCACAGGTACAGATCATGATGATCCGGCGCCCAGACCCCGGCGGCCGGTTCGTCGACACGCATGTCGCCGAGGGTGACCAGGGTCTTCAGATCGGTGGAGAAACCGGTGGCCGGGCGCGCCCGACCGAAATTGCCGCCGACGTCGTCGTAGCGGCCGCCCTGGGCGATCGACTGGCCGACGCCCGGCACGAACGCGGCGAACACCACGCCGGTGTGGTAGTGGTAGCCACGCAGCTCGCCGAGGTCGAAATACAGCGGCAGCTCGGGGTAGCGCAGCTCCAGCTGGTCGGCGATGGCTACCAGTTGGTCCAGTGCGGCATGTACTTCGGCCGGCGCCTCGACCAGACAGGCCTGGGCCAGGTCCAGCACTTCGCGACCGCCGCACAGCTCGACCAGTGCGCGCAGCATGCTGGCCAGGTGCGGTTGCAGGGATTCGGTGAGCGCGTCGACTTCATCGACGGCCTTGCGCTGCAAGGCGTCGAACAGCTGCTGCTCGGCCTCGCCGGACAGGCCGGCGGCGCGGGCCAGGCCGCGATAGATGCCGACATGACCGAGGTCCATGTGCACATCCGGCACACCGGCCAGAGCCAGGGTATCGAGCATCAGGCTGATGACTTCCACGTCGCTGGCCGGGCTGGCGTCGCCGTACAGCTCGGCGCCCAGCTGAATCGGGCTGCGCGAGGTGGCCAGGGCACGCGGCTTGGCATGCAGCACGCTGCCGGCATAGCACAGGCGGCTCGGGCCTTCGCGACGCAGAGTGTGGGCGTCCATGCGAGCGACCTGCGGCGTGATGTCGGCGCGGAAGCCCATCTGCCGTCCGGACAGCGGATCGGTCACCTTGAAGGTGCGCAGATCCAGGTCCTGGCCGGCACCGGTGAGCAGGGACTCGAGGTATTCGATGTGCGGGGTGACGACGAACTCGTAGCCCCAGCGCTGGAACAAATCCAGCACCTGACGGCGCGCCGCCTCGATCAGTGCCGCTTCCGGCGGCAGTACTTCTTCGATGCCATCTGGCAGCAGCCAGCGGTCTACCGTTGCCATTTCGCCATTCCCCTCTCGGTACGGGCGGCAGCCTTCAGTGAAGCAGATGTAGGAGGGTGGTCCCCAGCAGCATGCTGGCCAGCCCCATGAGACGCAGCTGCCGGTCGGGCAGCTGTGCCAGTTGCGCGATCGTTCCGCGCCAACGCCGCGGATAGAGGAAGGGCAGGATGCCTTCCAGCACCAACATCAGACAAAACGCGATGCCCAGTTCCTGCCACATGATTCCCGCAGACGCAAAAAAGCCGGGCTTTTCCCGGCTGACCCATGATAACACGTTTTACCCGGAGGTCACCCCGAGACGGCCGAACGGCCGCCCCGGGGTGCCTTCGGTCAGGGCTTGGGCTGCTGCAGATAGCGGAAGAACTCGCTATCCGGGTCCAGCACCAGCACATCGCTCTTGCTCGAGAAGCTGTCGCGATAAGCGCCCAGGCTGCGGTAGAACGCATAGAACTCGGCGTCCTGGCCGTAGGCTCCGGCATAGATGGCGGCGGACTTGGCGTCGCCATCACCACGAATTTCCTCGGCTTCGCGATAGGCTTCGGCGAGGATCACACGCTTCTGCCGGTCGGCGTCGGCACGGATGCCTTCGGCCAGCTCGCGACCCTTGGCACGGTGCTCGCGGGCCTCGCGCTCACGCTCCGAACTCATGCGGTCGAACACGCTGCGATAGACCTCTTTCGGCAGATCGATGGCCTTGACGCGAACGTCCACCACCTCGATACCCAGTTCCTTCTGCGCCATGCCGTTGAGCGACTTGGTGATGGCCGCCATCAGCGCGTCGCGCTCACCGGAGACCACTTCGTGCAGGGTGCGGGTACCGAACTGGTTGGCCAGCGCGGTGATCAGGCGCTGGGACAGGCGATCGTCGGCGATCTGACGGATGCCGGAGGTCGCGGTGTAGTAACGCTGGGCATCGGCGACACGCCATTTGGCGTAGGCGTCGACCATCACCGCCTTCTTCTCCAGGGTCAGCACGCGCTGGATCGGCGATTCCAGGGTCAGCAGACGGGCGTCGAACTTGCGCACCTGGTTCATCACCGGAACCTTGACGTGCAGACCCGGCGGCACGTCGGCCACCTGGATCTTACCGAACTGCAGCAGCACAGCCTTCTCAGTCTGGGTGACGATGTACAGGCTGTTCCATGCCAGAACGGCGACCACCACCCCGGCAATCAGGGCAAACAGCGATTTATTGCTCATCAGCGGCTCTCCCTGGTGCGCAGATCGCCACGCTCGACGTTATTGATGATGCGGGCACCGGCCTCGCCACTGGCGCTAGACGCGCCCGAAGCGTTGGCAGCAGCACCACCGCGACTGTCGATCATCTTATCCAGTGGCAGATAGAGCAGGTTGTTCTGCCCTTCCTTGCCGGTCACCAGCACCTTGCTGGTACTGCTGAAGACCTGCTGCATGGTGTCGAGATACAGGCGCTGGCGGGTCACTTCCGGCGCCTTGCGGTATTCGGTCAGCAGCTTGGTGAAGCGATCGGCCTCACCCTGGGCACGGGCCACCACTTCATCGCGGTAGCCATTGGCGTCCTCGATGATGCGCTGGGCCTGACCACGAGCCTCGGGCACCACGCCGTTGGCGTAGGTCTCGGCCTGGTTCTTCTCGCGCTGCTCGTCTTCACGGGCGCGGATCACGTCGTCGAAGGCATCCTTGACTTCGGCCGGAGCCGTGGCGCGCTGGATGTTGACCTGGGTGACGGTGATACCGGTGCCGTAGTTGTCGAGGAAATCCTGCAGACGCTTGCTGACCTCCAGCCCCATTTGCTCGCGGCCGAGGGTGATCACCTCATCCATCGAGGTGGAGCCGGCGACGTGGCGCAGGGCGCTCTCGGTGGCGTGCTGCAGACTCATCTCGGGAGTGTCGACATTGAGCACGAAGTCCTTGAGATTGCTGATCTTGTACTGGACGGTCAGCGGCACTTCGACGATGTTCTCGTCCTCGGTGAGCATCTGCCCTTCCTTGGAGAAGGAGCGCTCGCGAGTCACGTTCTCCTGGAATTTCTTGTCGATCGGCGGGAAGTAGATGTTCAGACCCTGGCCGACCGTCTCATGGTACTTGCCGAGGCGCAGAACCACTGCCTGCTCCTGGGCATCGACGATGTAGATGGCATTCCACAGCCAGACCGCGAACAGCAGCGCCGCGCCGATCAGGAGGATGCCCCAACCGCCGCCTTGGCCGTCACTGTCACGTTTTTTACCGCCCAAGATGCCGTTGAGGCTCTCCTGCAGCTTGCGGAAGGCTTCGTCGAGGTCAGGCGGGCCCTGGCGTCCACCGCCTTTGCGGCCGCCCCAGGGATCCTGGTTGTTCGAGTTGCCACCCGGCTCATTCCAAGCCATAGCGCTCTCCATCAAATAAAGCGAAGACGCGCCCACGGCGCGCCGGCCCATGCTACCGAAAGCCCCCGAGCCGCCGCAAAAACAGCGGCTCGGGCTTTATTGCAAAGTGTGTTGCGCGAGGAAGTCCTGCGGCTTCAAACCCTCGCGGCTGACCAGGCGATTGAGCTCGGCGCGCGGCAGGCGGATCGCCAGCAGGGTGTCGCCCGCCTCGTCATGCGCCTCGCTCTGCACCGCGTTCAGCGCGAAGAACTGCGCGCGCAGGCGCCCCAGGCGCTGCGGTAGTCGCAGGGTGCCGACAAACAGATCCTCGCCGAGCAACTCGGCGACCGCCTGGCGCAGCAGCTCCAGACCCTTGCCATCGCGTGCCGACAGCCATACCCGTTCGGGCTTGCCGTCGCCATCGCGCTGAATCTGCGGCTCGACGCCTTCGACCAGATCGATCTTGTTGTATACCTCGAGCATCGGCAGCTCGTTGGCACCGATCTCGCCCAGCACCGCCATGACCTGTTCGATCTGCTGGTCACGTTCCGGCTCGTGGGAGTCGATCACGTGCAGCAGGAGGTCGGAGCTGCTCGATTCTTCCAGGGTGGCGCGGAACGCCTCCACCAGCTTGTGTGGCAGGTGGCGAATGAAGCCCACCGTGTCGGCCAGCACCACCGGCCCCAGATCGTCCAGCTCCAGCCGGCGCAGGGTCGGGTCGAGGGTGGCGAACAACTGATCGGCGGCGTAGACCTCGGAAGTGGTCAGCGCGTTGAACAGGGTGGACTTGCCGGCGTTGGTGTAGCCGACCAGGGAAACGGAAGGAATATCCGCGCGCCGGCGGCCGCGACGAGCCTGCTCGCGCTGGCTGCGCACCTTCTCCAGCTTCTGCTTGATCTGGCGAATGCGCACGCGCAGCAGGCGGCGGTCGGTTTCCAGCTGGGTTTCACCCGGACCGCGCAGGCCGATACCGCCCTTCTGCCGCTCGAGGTGGGTCCAGCCGCGCACCAGGCGCGTGCTCATGTGATCCAGCTGCGCGAGTTCGACCTGCAGCTTGCCCTCGTGGGTACGGGCGCGCTGGGCGAAGATGTCGAGAATCAAGCCGGTACGGTCGAGCACACGACACTCGAAGACGCGCTCGAGGTTGCGCTCCTGACTGGGCGTGAGGGTGTGGTTGAAGATGACCAGCTCGGCCTCTTCGGCCTTGACCAGGTCACGCAACTCCTCGACCTTGCCGCTGCCGATCAGGAACTTGGCGGTAGGCATGTGCCGCGACACGGTGACCAGAGCCACCATGTCGGCACCCGCCGACAACGCCAGATCCTGAAACTCCTGCGGGTCTTCGGCCGCCTCGGGGTTGCTGCCTTCCAGATGGACAAGGATGGCCCGTTCACCACCGCCGTGACGCTCGAAGAACAAGTCAGGCTCCTATCAGGCGTTGCCCGGCTCGACCTGCTCGCCTTCAGTGGCACTAGGCAGGCGCACCGGACGGCTCGGCACCACGGTGGAAATGGCGTGCTTGTAGACCATCTGGCTGACAGTGTTCTTCAGCAAAATCACGAACTGGTCGAAGGATTCGATCTGGCCCTGCAGCTTGATGCCGTTCACCAGATAGATAGAAACCGGTACGCGTTCCTTACGCAGGGTATTCAGGTAAGGGTCTTGTAGCGAATGCCCTTTTGACATGTGCCGCACTCCTTAAGGGTCAAATGTAGTAAAGCAAAGATGGCTTATGCCGTATAAGCCTCAAAAGCCAAGGATAGACGGCGAATAGACGGGTCTCATCACAATATGGAGACCGCCCTCAGGTATTTCAAGGTACGCATCAGATTGTCACTGGCCAGGCTGTCCAGCCAATGCAGGTTTTCCCAGCCGCGTAGCCAGGTGAACTGGCGCTTGGCCAGCTGACGCGTGGCGATGATTCCCCGTTCCGTCATTTCCTCGCGGTTCAGGCCACCTTCCAGGTAATCCCATACCTGTCGATAGCCCACCGCACGGATCGATGGCAGCCCCGCGTGCAGGTCGCCCCGCAGGCGCAGCGCTTCGACCTCTTCGACAAAGCCCTGTTCCAGCATCAGGTGAAATCGGCGAGCGATCCGCTCGTGGAGCACCTGGCGCCGCTCGGGAGCAATGGCGAATTGCGCGACAGTATAAGGCAATTGCCCCGCGCCAGGCGCCTCTGGACCGCTATTTTGAGCCGTTTGGCGCTCACGGTGCACGCTCATGCTGAGGCCGCTGACCCGATATACCTCCAGGGCCCGGGTGAGGCGCTGCGGGTCATTGGGGTGAATGCGCGCCGCGGACTGCGGATCGACCCGCGCCAGCTCCCGGTGCAGCGCCTCCCAACCCTCGGCGGCGGCCCAGGCCTCCAGCTCTGCACGCACCGCCGGATCGGCACTGGGCATATCCGCCAACCCCTCCAGCAACGCCTTGTAATACAGCATGGTGCCGCCGACCAGCAGCGGAATGCGCCCGCGCGCGGTGATTTCCGCCATGGCGGCCAGGGCGTCGGCACGGAATTCGGCGGCGGAGTAGCTCTCGGCCGGGTCACGAATATCCACCAGCCGGTGCGGATAGCGCTCCAGCGTGGCCTTGTCCGGCTTGGCCGTACCGATGTCCATGTCGCGGTAGATCAGCGCCGAGTCGACGCTGATCAGCTCGCAGGGCAGCTCGTCGGCGAGCGCCAGGGCCAGATCGGTCTTGCCGGAAGCAGTCGGCCCCATCAGAAAGATGGCGGGAGGCAGGCGCTCAGTCATGGCAGAGTCGCGGCCTCAGCGGCCGCGCAGGAACAGCTTGTCGAGATCGTCCATACCCAGCTGCGTCCAGGTCGGGCGACCGTGGTTGCACTGGCCACTGCGCTCGGTGTGCTCCATGTCGCGCAGCAGGGCGTTCATCTCCGGCAGGGTCAGGCGCCGGTTGGCGCGCACGGCGCCATGGCAGGCCATGGTCGCCAGCAACTCGTTGAGATGGGCCTGGATACGGTCGCTGGTGCCGTATTCCAGCAGATCGGCAAGCACATCGCGCACCAGCTGGGTGGCCTCGGCCTGCTTGAGCAGCGCCGGGATCTGGCGGATCGCCAGGCTTTCCTCGCCCAGGCGCTGCAGCTCGAAGCCCAGGCGCCGGAACCACTGGCCATGCTCCTCGGCGCAATCGGCCTCGCGCTGACTCAGGGCAATGGATTCCGGCACCAGCAGCGGCTGGCCGCGCAGGCCTTCACTGGCCATGGCGGTCTTCAGGCGCTCGTAGGTGATGCGCTCGTGGGCCGCATGCATGTCCACCAGCACCAGACCGATGGCGTTCTCGGCGAGGATGTACACGCCCTTGAGCTGCGCCAGCGCATAGCCCAGCGGCGGGATATCGCCCTGGCTCTGTGGCAGGCCAACCGGCGCCTGGGACTCGGGCAACGGCGCGAAGTACTCGCGATAAGCGCCCTGGGCCTCGGCCGCCGGCACCGCCGGCTCGCTGCGCGGCGCCTGGTAGCCGGCGCCTGGCGAACGCCAGACCGACACTTGCGCCACCGGCTGCTCCAGCATCTGGGCCGCCAGGCCCATCTCGCCCTGGGGGCCGAACTCGCCGGCGGCCAGGCCGCTGGGGCGAACCATCTGCTGCACGGCTGCAGGCGCCGCCAACTGATCCTCCGGGCGCACTTCGCCCAGCGCCCGGTGCAGGGTGCCGTAGAGGAAGTCGTGAACCATGCGGCTGTCGCGGAAACGCACCTCGTGCTTGGTCGGGTGCACATTGACATCGACCACGCCCGGATCGATCTCGAGGAACAGCACGAAGGTCGGGTGACGGCCGTTGAACAGCACGTCGCGATAGGCCTGGCGCACGGCGTGGGCGACCAGCTTGTCGCGCACCATGCGGCCATTGACGTAGAAATACTGCAGGTCCGCCTGGCTGCGCGAGAAAGTCGGCAGGCCGACCCAGCCCCACAGGCGCAGGCCGCTGCGCTCGACCTCGATCGGCAGCGCCTGCTCGAGGAAGGCCGGGCCACAGACGCTGGCCACGCGGCGCGCGCGACTGATGGCGTCCGGCGCCTCGTGCAGGGCGAACACCGTCTTGCCGTTGTGGCGCAGGTGGAAGGCCACGTCGAAGCGGGCCAGGGCCAGGCGCTTGATGACTTCCTGCAGGTGGTCGAATTCGGTCTTTTCCGCACGCAGGAACTTGCGTCGCGCGGGGGTATTGAAGAACAGGTCGCGCACTTCCACCGAGGTTCCGACCGGGTGCGCCGCGGGCTGCACCCGCGCCTCCATGTCGCGTCCTTCGGTCTCCACCTGCCAGGCCTGCTCGGCGTCGGCGGTGCGCGAAGTCATGGTCAGGCGCGCCACCGAGCTGATCGAAGCCAGGGCCTCGCCGCGGAAGCCGAGGCTGCAGACCGCCTCCAGGTCTTCCAGCTCGCGGATCTTGCTGGTGGCGTGGCGCGCCAGGGCCAGCGGCAGATCGTCGGCGGGAATGCCGCCGCCGTCGTCGCGCACCCGCAATAGCTTGATGCCGCCCTGCTCGACCTCCACGTCGACCCGCCGGGCGCCGGCGTCCAGGCTGTTCTCCAGCAACTCCTTGATCACCGAGGCGGGACGTTCGACCACCTCGCCGGCGGCGATCTGGTTCGCCAGCCGCGGACTCAGCAGCTGGATGCGACGCAACTCGCTCATGGCTGGGCCGCCAGGGCGGTCGCCGGGATGCTGAGGGTCTGGCCGACCTTGATGGTGTCGTTCTTCAGCGAATTGGCGCTGCGCAGCGACGCCAGGCTGACCTGATAGCGCTGGGCGATCAGCGCTAGGCTCTCGCCGGAGCTGACCACATGCTCGCGCGGGCCGGCGGCGATCTTGCCGGAGTCGCGCAGCATGGCGATGTAGGTGCCCGGCGGCGGGTTCTGCTGGAAGAACTGCCGCACACCCGCGGTGATCGAGCGCGCCAGGGCCTGCTGGTGAGCCACGGTGGACAGCTTCTTCGCCTCGTTGGGGTTGGAGATGAAGCCGGTCTCAACCAGGATCGACGGAATGTCCGGCGACTTCAGCACCATGAACCCGGCCTGTTCGACCCGGCGCTTGTGTAGCGAGGTGATGCTGCCCATGTTGCTCAGCACCTTCTGCCCCACATTGAGGCTGGACGACAGCGAGGCGGTCATCGACAGGTCGAGCAGCACGCCGGCCAGCACGCGATCCTTGTCGTCCAAGCTGACGCTGCCGGCGCCGCCGATCAGGTCGGACTGGTTCTCGCTATCGGCCAGCCAGCGCGCAGTTTCGGAAGTCGCACCACGGTCGGACAGCGCATATACCGAGGCGCCGAAGGCGGCGGCACGCGGCGCGGCGTCGGCGTGGATGGAGACGAACAGGTCGGCGCCCTTCTTGCGGGCGATCTCGGTGCGCTTGCGCAGGGGAATGAAGTAGTCGCCGGTCCGCACCAGCTCGCCACGGAAGCCCTTTTCGGCATTGATCTGCCGCTGCAGCTCCTTGGCGATGGCCAAGGTCACGCTCTTCTCGAAGATCTTGCGCCCCGGGCCGAGGGCACCGGGGTCCTCGCCGCCATGGCCGGCGTCGATGGCAATGACGATATCGCGCTTGCCGCCCGGCACCGGCGGCAGCTTGGCCGGCGCGGCGCCAGGCGCCGCGACCACGGGAGGCGGATTGCTGGCGACGTTGGGCGAGTTGACCTGCGGTGCCTGGGGCACGCTGGGCGCCGCGCCGGCTTCCTGGTCGAACAGGTCGACCACCAGGCGATGGCCGTACTGCTGGTTGGGCGCCAGGCTGAAGCTCTTCGGCGTCACGGTGGCGGACAGGTCGAGGACCAGGCGCAGATCCGTGGGCGAGCGCTGGGCCGAACGGATACCGGTGATCGGGGTATTGCTCAGCGACAGCTGCTCCAGCTTGGTGGAAAGCAGGGCGCCGTTGACGTCGATGACGATGCGATTGGGTGCGGCCAGGGTGAACACGCTGTGCTGCACCGGGCCGGACAGGTCGAAGACCAGGCGCGTGTTATCCGGGGCACGCCACAGCCGCACGCTGCGGATTTCCGTGGCGGCCAGTACATCGGCAGCCAGCGCGGCCAGCATTACCCCGATCCCGCCAAACAGCGCACGCATGCGCATAGCCTTCCCCATTTTTATTTACAAACTCTTATAAGGCAGCACACCACGCCTCGGCTCGCGCGCTATGTGGCTGCAACTGCAGCGCGCGGCCGACTCCTTGCGGGCTAATGGTAATGTCCAGGTCCGCCTTTGGCAAAACGCCGGCGCCGCGCTGCGGCCACTCGATCAGGCACAGCGCGTCACCCTCGAAGTAGTCGCGGATGCCGAGGAACTCCAGCTCTTCCGGGTCGGCCAGGCGATACAGGTCGAAGTGGAACACCCGCAGCTCGCCCAGCTCGTAGGGCTCGACCAGGGTGAAGGTCGGGCTCTTCACCGCCCCGCCATGCCCCAGGCCACGCAGGATGCCGCGCGACAGGGTGGTCTTGCCGGCGCCCAGATCGCCGTGCAAGTAGATCACGCCGCGACCGCCGGTCGCCTGGGCGATGCGGGCACCCAGCTCGCACATGGCGTTTTCGCCCTCGGCATAGAGGGTCACTTCTGGCGGGGTCGCCTTCGACGGGGTCACCTTAGACACGGTGCATGCTCCTGCAACAACTGACGAATGGTCGGAATCAGATCGCTGGCCGCCAGGCCGCGGCCCAGGTCGCCGAGCCGCTGGCCGGCACAGGCGTGCAGCCAGACGCCAAGACAGGCGGCGTCGAAGGTGTCCAGGCCCTGGCCGCGCAACGCGCCGATCAGGCCGGCCAGCACATCGCCCAGGCCGGCGGTGGCCATGGCCGGATGACCGCGGTCACACAGGCGCAGGCGACCATCCGGCGCGGCGACCAGGCTGCCGGCGCCCTTGAGCACCACCACCGCCTGATACTTCTGCGCCAGCGCCAGTGCCGCGGCAGGGCGATCGAACTGCACCTCGGCCGTCGAACGCCCGAGCAGTCGACCGGCCTCGCCCGGATGCGGGGTGATCACGCTGTCGGCCGGCAAGGTCACAGCGCCATCCGTCAGCAGATTCAGCGCATCGGCGTCCCACACCTGCGGCCGCGGGCTGGCCGCCGCCGCGCTGAGCAGGCTGCGCCCCCAGGCGCGCTGACCGAGACCGGGACCGACCACCAGCACATTAGCGCGCTCGCACAGGCCGGGCAGCTGATAGGTGGATTCGCTGGCCTGACACATCACTTCCGGCAGGCGCGCCAGGCTGGCCGCCACATGCTCCGGGCGAGTCGCCAGGGACACCAGGCCGGCACCGGCACGCAGGGCGCTCTCGGCGCTGAGCAGGGCGGCGCCACCAAAGCCACGGTCGCCGCCAATCACCAGCACATGACCGAACTGGCCCTTGTGCGCGGTACGGGCACGCGGCGCCGGCTGCGGCAACGCAGCACCGGCCAGACGCATGGCCACGCAGGGCTGCCGGGCGACCAGCTGCGGATCGGCCTGCAGGTCGTCGAACAGCAGCTCGCCCACCCAGTCCGGCGCATCGCCGGTGAACAGGCCGAGTTTCAATCCGATAAAGCTGAGGGTCAGATCGGCGCGTACCGCCTGCTCGGCCACTCGCCCGGTATCGGCACACAGGCCAGAGGGCAGGTCCAGCGCCAGCACCGGCAGGCCGGAAGCATTGATCGCCTCGACGGCGGAGTCGTAGGGCGGACGCAGGTCGCCCTTGAAGCCGGTGCCCAGCAGCCCATCGACCAGCACGCCGCGCAGCTCGCTGCCGTCGCTCCAGCCATCCAAGACGACGCCGGCCGCCTGCGCCGCATCGCGAGCCGCAGCGGCATCGCCGCTCAGCTTCTCCGGCGCAGCGACGGCCAGCACCCGCACGGCCCAGCCGGACTTCTGCGCCAGCTCGGCTACCAAATAGCCGTCGCCGGCATTGTTGCCGGCCCCGGCCAGCACGGTGATTTCCCCGGCCTGCGGCCAGCGCTGGCGCAGCGCGCGCCAGGCGGCATGGGCGGCGCGCTGCATCAGCTCGAAGCCGGGCGTGCCGGCGGCGATCAGGCGGGCATCCAGTTCGCGCGCCTGAGCGGCGCTATAGAGAGGAAGGGGCAGGTCGTGACTGACAGGCATGGTTCGGCGATTCGGGCGAGGTCTGGCAGAATTATACCCATCTCCCCTGCCCTGCCGTCCCGTCATGCCCGATTCGACCCTCGACCTCGCTCAACTGGCGCAGTCCATCAAGGACTGGGGCCGCGAGCTGGGTTTTCAACAGGTCGGCATCGCCGATGTCGAACTGGGTGAACACGAGCAGCACCTGCAACGCTGGCTGGACGCCGGCTACCAGGGCGAGATGGACTACATGGCCGCCCATGGCAGCAAGCGCTCGCACCCGGACGAGCTGGTGCCAGGCACCTTGCGGGTGGTGTCGCTGCGCATGGATTACCTGCCCGGCGACACCCAGATGACCGAGCGACTGGCCCAGCCGGAGCAGGCCTATGTGTCGCGCTATGCCCTGGGTCGCGACTACCACAAGCTGATCCGCAAGCGCCTGCAGCAGCTGGCCGAACGCATCCAGGGAGTCGTCGGCCCGTTCGGCCATCGCGCCTTCGTCGACAGCGCCCCGGTGCTGGAGAAGGCCATCGCCGAGAAGGCCGGGCTCGGCTGGATCGGCAAGAACACCCTGGTGCTCAACCGCAAGGCCGGCAGCTGGTTCTTCCTTGGCGAACTGTTCGTCGACCTGCCGCTGCCGGTGGATGCGCCACACGTGACCGAGCACTGTGGGCGCTGCAGCGCCTGCCTGGACGTATGCCCAACCAACGCCTTCGTCGACCCCTATGTGCTGGATGCGCGGCGCTGCATTTCCTACCTGACCATCGAACTGAAGGGCCCGATTCCCGAGGAACTGCGCGCACCGATCGGCAACCGGGTGTTCGGCTGCGACGACTGCCAGATCGTCTGCCCGTGGAACCGTTTCGCCCGCCCCACCGAGCAAGGTGACTTCCAGCCGCGCCATGGCCTGGACAATAGCTCGCTGGCCGAGCTGTTTCTGTGGAGCGAAGAGGAGTTCCTGACCCGCACCGAAGGCTCGCCGCTGCGTCGCGCCGGCTACGAGCGCTGGCTGCGCAACCTGGCCGTGGGACTGGGCAATGCACCTTCGACCATCCCGGTGCTTGAGGCCCTGCGGGCGCGCCGCGACTACCCATCGGAGCTGGTGCGCGAGCATGTCGAGTGGGCGCTGGCCCGGCACCATGAAAAAGGCTCGCACTAGGAGGGCCTTTTCGTTTGCGGTCAGACCTTGAGGAAGTGCTGACGATAGTGCTTGAGCTCGGCGATGGACTCGCGGATATCGTCCAGCGCCTGGTGGGCGCCCTGCTTCTGGAACGAGTCCTTGACGTGCGGCGCCCACATGCCGGCGAGGATCTTCAGGGTCGACACGTCCAGGTAGCGGTAGTGGAAGTAGGCTTCCAAGTTCTGCATGTACTTGTAGAGGAAGCGGCGGTCCTGGCCGATGCTGTTGCCACAGATCGGCGACTTGCCCTTCGGCACCCACTGCTCGAGGAAGGCGATGGTCTGCGCCTCGGCCTCGGCCGGGCCGATCTTGCTCTCGCGCACGCGCTTGGTCAGACCGCTCTCGCCATGGGTGCGGGTGTTCCACTCGTCCATGCCGGCCAGTAGCTCGTCGCTCTGGTGCACAGCGATCACCGGGCCCTCGGCGAGGATGTTCAGCTCGCTGTCGGTGACGATGGTGGCCATCTCGATGATCACGTCCCGCTCCGGCTCCAGCCCGGTCATCTCCAGGTCGATCCAGATCAGGTTGTTGGGGTTCTGCGGCATGAGTTCGGCTCCTTCTAGATTGGCGCCAGTTTAGCCGCTCAGAGGTGCCAGAGCAGCAGTCGCGAACTGCGCCAGTCGCTCAGCTCGATGATCTCGCCGGGCACCACCCCCGGAATATCGAAGCTATTGCTGATCAGCAGGCTGCCGGGGCGCATCTCGCGGCGCGCCTTGGCCCATAGCTCGGCCATGGGCGCCGGCGAGAGGAAGCAGTACACGGCGTCGTAGGCGGCCAGGTCTTCCTGCCACAGGCTGCGGTAGCGCACCTGGCAATGGCGATAGGGCAGGCAGCGCAACCAGGCCAGCAGGAACACCAGCGGCGCCGTCTCCACGCCCATCAGACGCGCCTGCGGGTAGTCGCGCGCCAGCTGCGCCAGGGTGCCACCCAGACCGCAACCCAGGTCGACGAAACGGAAATCCGCCGGCAGCCCAGCCAGCCGCTCGCTCAGGCACTGACGCGTGCGCGCGCCACTCAGGTAGAGCGGCACCCGCTCGCGGAAGCTGTTCCAGTTGATCAGCAGCAGCAGGACGAAGGCGGCGAGGAACCACCAGGCCGGCCACTCGCGACTCTGCAGCGCCAGCAACCCGGGAACGAAGGCCAGATTCAGCGGCAGCCACCAGCGACGCAGCCCCAGCCAGTGGCCCAAGGCGGCCGCCAGCATGCCCTGCCCCAGGGCCGCCTGCCATAGGGTCGGGCGCCAGCCACCCAGTTGCGCAAGGACAACCAGCGCCAACGCCACGCCGAGCACAGCCAGGAGCTGGGCCAAGAGGGCAAGGACGGCGGGATAGCGGGAGCGCAGGAGTTCGAGCATGGCGCCTGTTGTACCAGCAGGCCGGGGGCCAGGGCCAGCCGGGGCCCGTGCTAAACTCGCCGCCGTTTTCTTATATATCGGAAAGGCCATGGCCAAACGCCAACTCACCCGCCGGCAGAACTGGCGCATCGACAAGGTTCAGGAAGAGCGCGCCGCGCGTGCCGCCAAGCGCGAGTCGCGCCTGCTCGAAGAGCTGGAGGGTGGCGACCTGGGCCCGGAACAGACCGGCCTGGTGATCGCCCACTTCGGCGTGCAGGTCGAGGTCGAGGCACTGGAAGGCGAGCTGGCCGGCCAGGTACAACGCTGCCACCTGCGCGCCAACCTGCCCGCGCTGGTCACCGGCGACCGCGTGGTCTGGCGCCCCGGCAACCAGGGCAACGGGGTGATCGTCGCCCAGCTGCCGCGCACTTCCGAGCTGTGCCGCCCGGACATGCGTGGCGTGCTCAAGCCGGTGGCCGGCAACGTCGACCTGATCGTCATCGTGTTCGCCCCACTGCCGCACGCTCACGCCAACCTGATCGACCGCTACCTGATCGCCGCCGAGCACGCCGGCATCCAGCCGCAGCTGCTACTGAACAAGGCCGACCTGGTCGATGAGGAGAACTCCGAACACCTCAACGGCCTGCTCACCACCTACCGCCAGCTGGGCTATCCGCTGCTGGAGGTTTCGGCTCACGAAGGCGACGGCATGGATCAGCTGCGGGCACGCCTGGACGGGCATGTCAGCGTGTTCGTCGGTCAATCCGGGGTCGGCAAGTCGTCGCTGGTCAACAGCCTGCTGCCGGGCGTCGACACCCGCGTCGGACCGCTGTCCGAGGTCACCGGCAAGGGCACCCACACCACCACCACCGCCCGGCTGTTCCACTTCCCCGGCGGCGGCGAGCTGATCGACTCGCCCGGCATCCGCGAGTTCGGCCTCGGCCATGTCAGCCGCGAGGACGTAGAAGCCGGCTTCATCGAGTTCCGCGACCTGCTCGGCACCTGCCGCTTCCGCGACTGCAAGCACGACCGCGAGCCGGGCTGCGCCCTGCTCAAGGCGTTGGAAGATGGCCGCATCCAGCCACAGCGCATGGCCAGCTACCGGCACATCCTGGCCAGCCTGCCTGAACCCGATTATTGATAGAGACGAAAAACGAAGAGGCCGCGATGATCGCGGCCTCTTTCATTCCTGGGGCTGGTCGAACTGCAGCGCACCGTCCTCGAAGATGTTCAGGCGCTGGCGCAGCTCGTCCGCCTGGGCCGGCTCGCCCGGCGCCGCTGGTTCCGAGCCAGGCGCCACTGCCTCGGTGGGCGCCGGCGGCTCGGCGGACTCGGCGGCGCCATCGCCATCCTGCTCGCCCTCGATGGCGCGCTGGGCCTTCTTGGTCAGGACGATGATGTCGATGCGGCGGTTCACCGGATTGAACGGGTCCTTGCGATCGAACAGCGCCGACGAGGCATACCCCACCACCCGCGCCACCCGTGGCTCCGGGTAGCCGCCAGCCACCAGCGTACGCCGCGCGGCGTTAGCGCGGTTGGCAGACAGTTCCCAGTTACCGAACTCGGCCTGGCCGGCGAAGGGCTTGGCGTCGGTATGGCCGCTGACGCTGATCTTGTTCGGCACCGCCTTGATGGTCTCGGCGAGGATCAGCAGGATGTCTTCGAAATAGGGCTGCAGACGGGCGCTGCCGATGTCGAACATGGGCCGGTTCTCGGCATCCATGATCTGGATGCGCAGGCCGTCCTGGGTGATCTCGAAGAGGATCTGGTCCTTGAATTTCTGCAGCTGCGGGTCTTCGTCGACCTTGGTCTGCAGCTCCTGCAGCAGCAGCTCCAGGCGCTCGCGCTCGACCTGCTCGGCCAGCGTCTCGGCCTGGCTGGCATCCATCTCTGCCTGGTCATTCTTGGCATCGACCGCCGCATCGGCAGCGTCCGGAGCATCCTTCAGTTCAGGATTGAGGGTGCGGTCGGGCGCGGGAGTCGGCGTACCGCCCAGGTCGATGACATAGGGGCTGGCGCTTTCGGTAAAGCCGATGGGGTCCTGGAAATAGCCGGAGATGGCCTTCTTCTGTTCCGGGGTGGCCGAAGACATCAGCCACATCACTAGGAAGAAGGCCATCATAGCCGTGGCGAAGTCGGCGAAGGCGATCTTCCAGGCGCCACCGTGGTGGCCGCCGGCGACCTTCTTGACCCGCTTGACCAGTATCGGCTGGTTGTTCTCCATGACCTAGCGACCCGGCTCAGTTGCCACGCATGGCCTGCTCGAGCTCGCTGAAGCTCGGCCGGTGCGCCGGCAGCAGGACCTTGCGACCGAATTCCACGGCCAGGGTCGGCGGCATGCCGGAGGCGGACGCCACCAGAGTGGCCTTGATCGATTCGTACAGGTTCAGCTCTTCCTTGGCGTCATGTTCCAGGGCGGCGGCCAGCGGGGCGAAGAAACCGTAGGAGGCGAGAATGCCGAGGAAGGTGCCGACCAGCGCGGTACCCACCTTCTCGCCGATCTGCGCGTTGTCGGCGGTGGCGAGGATGGACATGGTGATCACGATGCCCAACACCGCCGCCACGATGCCCATGGCCGGCATGCCGTCGGCCACCTTGGCCACCGCGTGGGCCGGGTGTTCCAGCTCTTCCTTCAGGCTGGTGATCTCCATGTCGAAGAGGTTTTCCAGCTCGTGGGGCGCCATGTTGCCACTGGACATGATGCGCAGGTAATCGCAGATGAACGCGGTCATCTGCGCATCCTTGAGAATGGCCGGGTACTTGCTGAAGATCGGGCTGGCGTTGGGGTCCTCGACGTCGGCCTCGATGGCCATCATACCCTCGCGGCGACTCTTGTTGAGGATCTCGTAGAGCAGCTTCAGCACTTCCAGGTAGAAGGCATGAGTGAAGCGGCTGCTGAACATCGCCAGCGACTTCTTGAACACGGTCATGAAGGCGCTGCCGGGGTTGGCCTGGAGAAAGGCCCCCAGGGCGGCACCGCCAATGATCATCACCTCGAAGGGATGCACCAGCGCCATGAACTTGCCGCCCGACAGAATGAAACCGCCGAAAACGCAGCCGAAAACAACCAGGATGCCGATGATCTTGACCATGGGAAATTTGAGCTTGAAGAGTCAGTCGAAAGGGTTCTGTAAAACAACCCTTCTAATTATCGGAAGTATTGCGCCAGACTATAGGCAGTAAAGGCGAAAAGCCAGTTTGGCTCAACCCGCATGCCCACAGACAAGCCCATACCGCGCAGCCTCGATGCCTGGCTCAAACAGCTGGACGAGGTGCGCCTGCCCATCGCCGCCCACCACCACGAGACGGTGCGCCGCGCCCTGCAGGACAGCCGCAAGTCCCTGCGTGAGATCGCCGAGCAGATGCAGGACAGCCCGGCCATCGCCCTGGCCGTACTGCGCGAGACCAACCGCCATACCGGCAGCCTCGGCGAACCGGCCGAGAGCCTGGAGATGGCGCTCAACCGCCTCGGCCTGAAACGTGCGGAAACGCTTCTCGAGCAGATGCCGGTGCTGGACGAGGCGCAGATTCCCCTGCCCCTGCGCCAGTTGCAGCTGATCAGCCTGCACGCCGCGCAACAGGCCAACGGCCTGTTCGCCGGGCGCCTGGCTCGCCTGTGGCAGGAAATCCACTGGGGCAGCCTGCTGTTCCTCGCCCCGTTGTGGCCGCTGGTGACCACCCACCCGCAGCTGTTCGAGGCCTGGGAGCGCCGCGCGCTCGGCCGCGGCGAGCCGCCCTGCAAGGTCGAACGCGAGCTGCTCGGCGTGTCGCTGCCGGCGCTGTGCCTGGCCCTGGCCCGGCACTGGCGCATGCCGGAGTGGATCGTCCAGGGCTATCGCCTGCTGGTCGAAGACCGCCGCCTGCTGGTCAAGGCCCTGCACATCGCCCGCGACAACGAGCATCCGCTGCACCAGCAGCAGCTGCTCGACGAAGACACCAACCTGCGCCGCTGGCTGACCCAGCCAGCCAACAGCATCCTGCTGGCCAACGGCCTGGCCGTCTCCAGCCACCACAACTGGGCCTGCGAGCACCACCTGCGCTGGCAGCGCCTGACCGGGCTGTACCTGCAGGTCGCCCTGCCGGAGATGCAGCAACTGGTTCACCAGCAGGCCGCGCAGAGCGCCCGTCAGTACGAAATGCCCGACCTATGGCACCCGGCCGAGGCGCTGCTGTGGCCCTGGGATGCCTGCCGCCTGAAGGACCTGCAGGCACCCGCCCCGGCGCTCAACCCGCAACTGGATTTGTGGAAGCAACACTGCGCCAAGCTCCTGGCCCAACCCTCGCCATTCGCCAACGTGCTGCAGCTGACCGACAGCGCCTGCCAGGCCCTGCAGGCCAGCGGCATGCAGCGGGTGCTGATCCTGCTGGCCGACCGCACCCACAGCCGTCTGCAGGCCCAGCAGGTCGCCGGCTTGCCGGACGCAGCGGCTCAGCTACGCCTCGATCCGGCGCAGAGCCAGGTGCTGCGCCGCCTGCTGATCGAACCCGGCCAGCTGCGCCTGAGTCCGGCCAACCTGGCCCAGGTCTCGGCCCTACTGCCGGGGACGCTCAAGGCCCTGTTCGATGGCGAGCACCTGCTGCTGCGCTCGCTGGCCAGCAATGGCCGGGTGGTGATGCTGCTGGTGGCGGACCAGGGCGGCGGCGAGATCGGCGCCACGCCCCTGCAGGTGTTCGGCAAGACCGTGCAATGCATCGAGCGCGCCCTGGCCACCTTTGCCCGCCGCGGCACCTAGCCTTTCCGCTACAATCCGCCCTTTCCCATTTCCGGAGGCTCCGCATGTCCGCCTTCTCCGGCCTGCCGCTGGTGATCGAGCCGGCCGACCTGGCTACCCGCCTGCAGGCACCCGAGCTGATCCTGGTCGACCTGAGCCCGGCCGCCCGCTATGCCGAGGGGCACATACCCGGCGCCCGCTGGGTCGACAGCAAGCGCACCCAGCTGGGCCAGCCGCCGGCGCCCGGACTGCTGCCGGAGCGGGCGCAGCTGGAAGCCCTGTTCGGCGAACTGGGCCACCACGCCGACGCGGTCTACGTGGTGTACGATGATGAGGGCGGCGGCTGGGCCGGACGCTTCATCTGGCTGCTCGACGTGATCGGCCACGGTCGCTACCACTTCCTCAATGGCGGGCTGCAGGCCTGGCTGGGCGAGGGCCGCGAACTGAGCCCGACGACTCCGCCGGCCGCGAAAGGCATTGCCAGCCTGACCCTGCATGACGGCCCCACCGCCAGCCGCGACTATCTGCAGAGCCGCCTGGGCGCAGCCGACCTGGCGGTGTGGGACGCCCGCTCGCCAGCCGAATTCTGCGGCGAGAAGGTGCTCGCCGCACGCGGCGGCCACGTGCCCGGCGCGGTCAACTTTGAGTGGACCGCCGGCATGGACCCGCAGCGCGGCCTGCGCATCCGTGCCGACATGGCCGAGATACTGGAAGGTCTCGGCATCACCAAGGACAAGGAAGTGATCACCCATTGCCAGACCCATCGCCGCTCCGGCTTCACCTATCTGGTGGCCAAGGCGCTGGGCTATCCGCGAGTCAAGGCCTATGCCGGCTCCTGGTCCGAATGGGGCAACCTGCCCGACACCCCGATCGAACATTGATGCAAGGAATACCGATGAAAGAGCGCCTGTTTATCCTCAGCCAGTACCTGCTGCCGCACCACCTGCTGTCGCGCCTGATCGGCTTCGCCGCCGAGTGCCGCGCCGCCTGGTTCAAGGATCGCCTGATCGGCTGGTTCGCCAAGCAGTACCAGGTGAACATGGCCGAGGCCCAGGTCCAGGAGCTGACCGCCTACGAGCACTTCAATGCCTTCTTCACCCGTGCCCTGAAAGATGGCGCCCGCCCGTTGGACGAAACGCCCGGCGCCATCCTCTGCCCGGCCGACGGCGCAGTCAGCCAGCTCGGCCCGATCGAGCAGGGTCGCTGCTTCCAGGCCAAGGGCCACAGCTTCAGCGTGCAGGAACTGCTCGGTGGCGATGCCGAACGCGCCGCGCCGTTCATGGGTGGTGACTTCGCCACCGTCTACCTGTCGCCCAAGGACTACCACCGCGTGCACATGCCGCTGGCCGGCACGCTGAAGGAGATGGTCTACGTGCCGGGCCGCCTGTTCTCGGTCAACCAGACCACCGCGGAGAACGTGCCCGAGCTGTTCGCCCGCAACGAGCGCGTGGTGTGCCTGTTCGATACCGAGCGCGGCCCGATGGCCGTGGTACTGGTCGGCGCCATGATCGTCGCCAGCGTCGAGACGGTCTGGGCCGGCCTGGTGACTCCGCCCAAGCGCGAGCTGAAGACCACCCATTACGACGAAGCCTCCCGCGCCGCCATCGAGCTGAGCAAGGGCGGCGAGCTGGGCCGCTTCAAACTGGGCTCCACCGCCATCGTGCTGTTCGGGCCGCAACAGGTGCAGTGGGCCGAAGGCGTGGTCGCCGGCAGCCCGGTGCGCATGGGCCAGGCGCTGGGCCTGCCGCGCAGCTGAGCCTGCTCGCCAGGCCTCTGCCAGGGAATCGGCGGCGGCCTCGGCGAAACGACTGAAGGAACATCCCGAGGAGCTCGGAGTCGGAATCAGCAAGACTCCGCAATTGTCCCGAGCAGGGCTGCGGCCCTGCCGCGATACTGCTAGAGTTCCGAAAAACCCGGTGGCCAGGACGCCGCCCCGCCAGTTACGGACCTCTCCCTGGTATGGATAAACAGAGCCCTCACCTGCTCCTTCGCGTCCCGACTCCTGACAGACAGGGCCTGTCCTTCGCTGATGCCAACCCGCGCGAGTTGAAGCGCTGGATCGCCGCACTGCCCAAGGCCAACATCGGCGAGACCGCGCGCCAGCTGTACCAGAGCCTGATCGAGCTGAATCAGCTGATCACGCCCAGCGACAATCGCCTGCAACTGCTCGAACTGCTGCGCCCCGAGGTGTACTTCGTCACCAGCCATCTGGAGCGCCACTTCCTCAACCAGTCCATCGTGCTCGATGAGCGCCCGCGCAAGGTAGCCAACCTGTGCCAGGCCCTGCAGAACCACATGGCCATCGGCTACAAGCTGATCATCACCCAGGAACTGCCGCGCTTCGCCAAGGAGCGCGCGCAACTGCTGACCGTAGCTCTGCAGCGCGCCAGCCATGCCCTGTGCGGCCCGCTGATGCGCGCCAGCCAGTTGTACTGCCCGGTCCCCGAAGGTCTGTGGCTAGAGCTGCACCAGCTGTACCGCATCGCTCGCCTGCATGGCCTGCAGCAGACGCAGGTGCGCGATAGCCTGGCTCGCAATGGCAAGAGCCTGAGCCAGGAACAGATCTACCTCGGCGCACTATTGCTAGGCTGCGCGCGCTGCAACCAGATGCGCCAGAGTGGCATCGCCCGCCTGGCCGAGGCCCTGGAAAGCTGGAGTTCGCTGGCCAGCCTGCACCGCGCCGACGATCCGAACAGCCTGTTCGCCATCGCCCCGCAACTGGATGGCCCACCCCGTTACAAGTCGCTGTTCGGCGACGGCGAGCTGCACAACTTGCTGGGCCTGGACCCGCATGCGCTGGTCGATGCCCTCAAGGAGCACCTCCTGCTGCCGCCGGACAGCAAAGAACCACGCCGCCTGCAGATACCCGAAGGCATGCCGCCGGACCTGTTGCAGCACCTGGCGTCAGCCTGGGGCGACATCGCCGAGCGCACCTTCCAGCGCAACCCGGGCCGCGGCAGCCTGACCCTGTGCATCGGCATGTCGGCCGTGCATTTCAACCTGGCCGGCAAGCGCAGCTTCTCCGCCGTACTGAAGCACGAGGAGGCACCGCGCAGCGCTCAGTTCAAGGTCAACAAACTGGGCTCGGGCGGCGGACCGGATGTCTGGGCCGTGGCCTTCGACGCCCAGCGCGAGAGCCAGTGGGAACACGGCATTCCCATGGAGGAGATCCAGTACAAGTCCGCGCCCAAGGCCGGGGAGCAACCCGCCGAGGAAGTGGCGGACGCCTATCCCAGCTACGAATTGCCAATCGTCAATCACAGCCCGGGCGGTTATTGCCTGAGCTGGCCCAAGGAAGTCCCGGTGCAGCTGCAGGCCGGCGAACTGCTGGGCACCCAGGACGCACCCGATCAGGGCTGGAGCGTGGCGGTGGTACGCTGGATCCGCCAGGTACGCGGCGGCGGCACCCAGATGGGCATCGAGCTGATCGCGCCCCATGCGCAGCCTTGCGGCGTGCAGCTGGTGCGCAAGAGCGAACAGAACAGCCAGTACCTGCGCGCCCTGCTGCTGCCGGAGATTCGCGTGATCTCGCGCCCGGCTACGCTGATCACCCCTCGCCTGCCCTTCCAAGAGAGCAACAAGGTAGTGATCAACCACAACGGCGACGAAACCCGCGCCGTACTGAGTCGCAAGCAGACCAGCACCGGCAGCTTCAGCCAGTTCGAGTACCGCGCATTGAACGAGACCAAGGCCCCTTCCGGGACCTCCGTCACAGCAGCGAAGGAGCCTGGCAAGGGCGGAGATGAAGACTTTGACTCACTCTGGAAGTCACTGTAGATTGCCGGAACAGACCATCCGTCGCCTTTTTGCGCCCGCTCTTCGGCGCCTGCCAAGCAAAACCCCATGGCCATCGAAAAAAAAACCATACGGCTGCTGATCCTCGAGGATTCGCAGAACGAGGCCGAGCGCCTGGTCAGCCTGTTCCGCAATGCCGGACGAGCCACCCGCGTTCACCGCGTCACTTCCAGCGACAATCTGGCGGAAGCCCTGCAGCAGAGCTGGGATCTGCTGATCAGCGCGCCGACCAGCGAACACATCGATCCCAACGAAGCGATCACCGCCATCCGCCGTCAGGCCAAGGATATTCCGGTGATCCAACTGGTGGCCGGCAACGAGTCCGACGCCATCACCGAAGCCCTGATGCTCGGCGCCCAGGATGCGCTGCCGCAAGGCGATGACGAGCGCCTGATCCTGGTGGCCAACCGCGAGCTGGCCAACCTGGAGGAACGCCGCGCCCGTCGTGCCGCCGAAGTGGCCCTGCGCGAAGCCGAGAAGCGCTGCCAGCTGCTGCTGGACAGCTCGGTGGACGCCATCACCTACGTCCACGACGGCATGCACATCTATGCCAACCGCGCCTATCTCAAGCTGTTCGACTACGAAGATGCGGACGAGCTGGAAGGCATGCCAATGATCGACCTGATCGCCAGCGAGGATCAGACCCGCTTCAAGGACTTCCTTAAGAGCTACGCCAGTGGCGAGGGCAGCGCCGAACTCAGCTGCGGCGGGGTCAAGCCCGACGGCCAGCGCTTCGCGGCACGCATGTCGTTCTCCCCAGCCACCTATGACGGCGAGCCCTGCATTCAGGTGGTGATCCGCGCCGAGAACGACAACGCCGAACTCGAAGAGCGGCTGCGCGAGATCAGCAGCCAGGACCTGGTGACCGGCCTGTTCAACCGCCCGTACTTCCTCGAACTGATGGACGGTGCCGCCCAGCGCGCAGTGACCGAGGGCCAGGTTGCCAGCCTGGCCTACATCCGCATCGACCGCTACAGCGAAATCATCGGCGAAGTCGGCCTGGCCGGCATCGATCTGCTGCTGACCGACCTGGCCAGTATGCTGCGCAACCATTTCGGCGAGACCAGCCAGCTGGCGCGTTTCGGCGACGACGTGTTCACCGCCCTGCTACCGGGCACCTCCCCCCAGCAGAGCCACGAGCTTCTGGCAGGCCTGCTGAAGAAGGCCGAGGGCCATCTGTTCGACATCGCCGGGCGCACCGTGCAGACCAGCCTGTCGATCGGTGTCGCCGGCCTCAGCGAGCAGACCAGCAAGGCTCAGGAAGTCGTCGACCGCGCCCACCGCTGTGCCGACGAGATCGAAGCCAACGGCATCAAGATTTACAACCCGGCCGACGAGCTGGCCGCCGCGGCCAGCCGTGGCAGCCTGGTGGCCATGGTCCAGCAGGCGCTGGACAACAACAGCTTCCGCCTGCTGTTCCAGCCGATCATCAGTCTGCGTGGCGACAGCGACGAGCATTACGAGGTGCTGCTGCGCCTGCTCAGCCCGCAGGGCGAAGAAGTGCCGGCGGCGGATTTCCTCGCCGCCGCCAAGGACGCCGGCCTGGCCGAGAAGATCGACCGTTGGGTCGTGCTCAACTCGGTCAAGCTGCTGTCCGAGCACCGCAGCAAGGGCCACAACACCCGTCTGTTCGTGCACCTGTCGGCCAACAGCCTGCAGGACCAGACCCTGCTGCCCTGGCTCAGCGTGGCCCTCAAGGCCGCGCGGCTGCCGTCGGACTCGCTGGTGTTCCAGATCAGCGAACCGGACGCAGTGGCCTACCTCAAGCAGGCCAAGACCCTCACCCAGGGTCTGGCCGAGCTGCACTGCAAGGTCGCCCTCGGCCAGTTCGGCTGCGCCATCAATCCGTTCAACACGCTCAAGCACCTCAGCGTGGACTTCGTGAAGGTCGACGGCTCCTTCTCCCAGGACCTGTCCAGCGCGGAAAACCAGGAGGCGCTGAAGACGCTGCTGGCCAGCCTGCACGCCCAGGCCAAGCTGACCATCGTGCCCTGCGTGGAGAGCGCCACCGTGCTGGCGACCCTCTGGCAGGCCGGGGTCAACTACATTCAGGGCCACTACCTGCAGGGCCCGAGTCAGTCGATGGATTACGACTTCTCCGCCGGCGACGAATAATCCCCGCCCCACAAAAAAGCCCCGCGATTGCGGGGCTTTTTCATTGCAGCTCGATCACTCCTGACCGTCGCGGTCTCGGAAGCCGAGCAGGTAGAGAATACCGTCCAAGCCCAGGGTGGAAATGGCCTGCTTGGCCGACTGTTTGACCAGCGGCTTGGCCCGGAAGGCCACGCCGAGGCCGGCCAGGCCGAGCATCGGCAGGTCGTTGGCACCGTCGCCCACGGCGATGGTCTGTTCCAGACGCAGGCCTTCCTTCTCGGCCAGCTCGCGCAGCAGATCGGCCTTGCGCTGGGCATCGACGATCGGCTCGATCGCCACGCCGGTGACCTTGCCATCGACTATCTGCAGCTCGTTGGCGAACACGTAGTCGATGCCCAGCTTGGCCTGCAGCTGCTTGGCGAAATAGGTGAAGCCGCCCGAGAGGATGGCGGTCTTGTAGCCCAGGCGCTTGAGCTCGGCGAACAGCACCTCGGCGCCCTCGGTCAGGCGCAGCGAGGCGCCGATCTCGGCCAGCACGGTTTCCGGCAAGCCCTGCAGCAGCGCCATGCGCTCCTTGAAGCTGGCGCGGAAATCCAGCTCCCCGCGCATCGCGCGCTCGGTGATCTCGGACACCTTGTCGCCGACGCCATGAGCCTTGGCCAGCTCGTCGATGACTTCCGCCTCGATCAGCGTGGAGTCCATGTCGAACACTGCCAGGCGCCGGTTGCGGCGGAACACCGAGTCGCGCTGGAAAGCGATATCGACATCGAGTTCCTGGGCCACACTGAGGAACTCGGCGCGCAGCGCGTCGACATCCCCCGGCTCGCCACGCACGGAGAACTCGATGCAGCCCTTGCCCTGGTCGGCCGGCATATCCAGCGGCATGCGCCCGGACAGACGATCGATGTGGTCGATGTTCAGGCCGTACTTGGCGGTGATCGAACTGACCCGCTGCAGCTGCTCGGCGGTGACCTTGCGGGTCAGCAGGGTGACGATATAGCGGGTCTTGCCCTGGCCACCGACCCACTGCTGGTAGTCCGCCTCGGACACGGGGGTGAAGCGCACCTGCTGGTCCAGCTTGTAGCCGGTGAACAGCACGTCCTTGAGCACCGAGGAGGCCTGCTCGGTATCCGGGATCTCGACCAGGATGCCGAACGACAGGGTGTCGTGGATCACCGCCTGGCCGATATCGAGGATGTTCACCCCGCCCTGCGCCAGCACGCCGGTGATGGCCGCGGTCAGGCCCGGGCGATCTTCCCCGGTGATGTTGATCAGGACGATTTCGCGCAAGGCGCACACTCCAGCTGCAAATGGGTCAGCGAAAAGGCGCACATTCTAACCCGTTTCGCCCGGCCCATGGCACGGGCGGCGCTTTGCCCGCCTGGGGGTGGTGGTTATACTGCGCGGCAATTCCAGTCGATAAGAGCCGCGCTCTGTGAACCGGCCCGTTCAGGTCAAGCCCGACAATTTCTTCCTGCTGCTGTTCAATGCCCTGCGCCAGCGCCGCGTGCCGCTCGCCCTGCGCATCGCCAGCCACAGCCTGCTGCTGGTCGCCCTGGCCCTGGTGATCTACGCCTGGGTGATGGGCATGCAGTTCAAGCAGGCCATGCAGCAGCAGGCCGACGCCCTCGGCCAGAGCCTGACCGTGCAGACCGCCGCCTCGGCCACCGAGCTGCTGGTGTCCAACGACATCCTCAGCCTCAACGTGCTGCTCAGCAACCTGGCGAAGAACCCGCTGGTGGCCCATGCCGCGATATACAGTGTGGACAACCGCATCCTCGCCGAGGCCGGCTCGCGCCCGACCCAGAGCATCCTCGGCGAAGCCGACGGGCTCTACTCCACGCCCATCACCTTCCAGGAAGTGATCGCCGGCCAGCTGCGCATCAGCCTGGACATGCAGCAGTTCCAGCAGCCGATGACCATCAGCCTGCAGAGCATGGGCCTGCTCAGCCTGATCCTGCTGGCCCTGGCCATGTCCCTGAGCCTGCGCCTCGGCCGGCATATATCCACGCCGCTGCTGCAGCTGCGCGTGTGGCTGCGCGACCCGGACGATCCCGCCCCCGGCGCCGGCCGCCAGGACGAGATCGGCGACCTTGCCCGTCAGCTGCAGGCGCGCCTGGTGCCGGAGAAGCCGGAACCCGAGCCGCCGCTCGAAGAACACGACGAGTACGCCGATCTCGACCTGCATGACGAGCAGGACTTCCACGAGGACGAGCCACGCGAGCCGGGCTTCGACATGCCGAACCTGCGCGCCGACAGCGATGCCTACCAGGACGACTTCGCCGAGCCGGCGCCACGCCCCGCGCCGGTCGTGCGCCACGACGAGGACGACCCCTTCGCCGACCTGCGCGATCTGCATCAGGATATCCAAGACCCGGAACCCGAGCCGCTGCCACCACCGGTCGCTGCGTTCGAGCCGCAAGAGCAGATCAGCAGCGCTGTGCTGGCGATCCAGCTGGGCGCCCAGGAGCAGCTACGTCATCTGCCGCGCGCACGCCTGATGGAGCTGCTGCAGCGCTACCGCGACTGCCTGGAGCAGGCCGCCGCGCTGTACCAGGGCAAGCTGTTCACCCTCAACGACGGCAGCAGCTTGCTGCTGTTCGACAGCACCCAGAGCGGCGAGGACTACCTGACCCACGCCCTGTGCTGTGGCGAGCTGCTGCGCGCCCTCGGCCATGCCTTGCAGATCGAGGTGGCCGACAGCGGCATCACCCTGCAACTGCAGCTGGGCCTGACCCGCAGCGACGAGGAAATCAGCCCGAGCCAGGCCGAGGTGCTGCTCAGCGAGGCGGCCCAGGACGCCCTGGCCCTGGCCCAGCACAGCCGCAACCTGCTGCTGGTGCAGCGCAGCGTCGCCGATGACCCGTTGCTGCGCCAGCGCGCGCGCATCCGCGCCATCGCCAGCCCCGAGGGCGCCAGCTGCGTCGAGCGTCTGCTCGAGCCCTACCCGTCGCTGCTGGAGCGCCAACTGGCGCGCATGCACGAACACTCGTGACTACCCTGATCAGCCACCCACTGCCATTACTGGCACTGGGTGTCGCCCTCGGCCCGCGCATCGTGCCGCCGCGCCTACTGCTGGTGGGCCTGCTGTTCACCCTGCTGCCGGATGCCGATGTGCTGGCCTTCAAGCTCGGCATCGCCTATGCCGACGCCTTCGGCCATCGGGGCTTCAGCCATTCGTTGCTGTTCGCCGGATTGACCGGGATGCTCGGCGCCCTCTGCTGCCGCCTGCTCGGCTGCGGACCGCTCAGGGCTTTCCTGTGGATCACCCTGGCCACCGCGTCGCACAGCCTGCTGGATGCCGCCACCGACGGCGGCCTGGGCGTGGCCTGGCTGTGGCCCTGGAGCGAGCAACGCTTTTTCCTGCCCTGGCGGCCGATAGAGGTCTCACCCTTCGTGCACGGCTTCTTCAGCCAGCGCGGGCTGGAAGTGCTGATCTCGGAGGCGCGCTGGGTGTGGCTGCCCTGCCTGGCCCTGGCCAGTAGCGGTATCGCCCTGCGCGCGCTGCTACGCCCGCGCCAGCAAGCTCTCTAGCCCGCCGAGCAGGCGCGCCAGTGCACCCTGATTGGCCCGCATCACCGCCAGCCCCGCCGCCGCTCGTTGCTGCGCCTGCGCCGGATCGGCGAACAGCATGCGCAGCGCCGCATGCAGCTGGGCCGCATCCTCCACCTCCAGCAGATCACCGGCGCCACGCAGCTGGGCGGCTATCTCCAGGAAGTTGAACAGGTGCGGGCCACTGAGCAGCGGCTTGCCCAGCGCGGCCGGCTCCAGCAGGTTGTGCCCGCCATTGGCGACCAGGCTGCCGCCGACCAACGCCAGATCGGCCAGGGCATAGAGGAACAGCAGCTCGCCCAGGGTATCGCCGAGCAGCACCTGAACCTCGGCGCCCGGCGCCTCTTCGGTGGAGCGGCGCACCGTGGCGAGGCCTTCGCGACGGCACAGCTCGAACACCTGGTCGAAGCGCTCGGGATGGCGCGGCACCAGGATCAGCAGCGCCTCGGGATGCTCGTCGAGCAACCGGCGGTGAGCCTGCAGCATCACCTCGTCCTCGCCGGCATGGGTGCTGGCGGCGATCCACACTGGCCGCCCGGCCGCGCCCCAACTGGCACGCAGCTCGGCGGCGTGGCGCGGCAGTTCGGCATCGACGCTGAGATCGAACTTGATCGAACCGGTCACCTCGACGCACGTCGGATGGGCGCCCAGCTGGCGGAAGCGCTCGGCCTCGACTTCGGTCTGCGCGGCGATCAGATCCAGCTCGCCCAGCATCGGCGCGGTCAGCCTGGCGAACCGTGCATAGCCGCGCGCCGAGCGCTCGGACAGGCGCGCATTGGCCAGCGCCACGGGAATGCCGCGCACGTGGCAGGCGTGGATATGGTTTGGCCACAGCTCGGTCTCCATGATCACCGCCAGCTTCGGTTGCAGGCGATCGAGGAAGCGCGCGCAGGCCCAGGGCAGGTCATACGGCAGGTAGCAGTGCTGGATGCGCTCGCCGAACAGCGCCTGGATGCGCTCGGAGCCGGTAGGTGTCATGCAGGTGACGGTGATCGGCAACTCGGGGTGGCGCGCCAGCAGCTCGCGGATCAGCGGCGCGGCGGCGATGCTCTCGCCCAGCGACACGGCGTGGATCCAGATGCCGCCGCCCCTGAAGGACGGCAGGCCGACGGCGAAACGCTCGCCGATGCGCTTGCCGTAGGCCGGCGCGCGCCAGGCGCGCCACGACAGGCGCAGGAAAATGAACGGCAGGGCCAGGTGCAGGATCAGGGTATAGAGGGTTCTGTTCATGGGCGCGCAGCTTAGCAAAGGGGCGTGCCACAATGCGCCCCGCCCCCGAGGAGAAGTCCCATGAGCGGTTATCTGTACCTGGCCATCGCCATCGTCGCCGAAGTCATCGCCACCACCGCGCTCAAGGCCGTGGAGGGCTTCAGCAAGCCGCTACCGCTGATCCTGGTGGTGATCGGCTATGGCATCGCCTTCTGGATGCTCAGCCTGGTGATGAAGAGCATCCCAGTGGGCGTCACCTACGCCATCTGGTCGGGCCTGGGCATCGTCCTGATCAGCATCACCGGCCTGGTTATCTACGGCCAGAAACTCGACCTGGCCGCCCTGGCCGGCATCGGCCTGATCATCGCCGGGGTGCTGGTGATCCAGCTGTTCTCCGGCAGCACCGGGCACTGACGGGCGCGGTTATACTGCGCGCCTGTTCCATAGCGAGCCCCGGCATGTCCCAATCCCTCAGCACCGATATCCTGATCGTCGGCGGCGGTATCGCCGGCCTCTGGCTCAATGCCCGTCTGCGCCGGCTCGGCTATTCCACCGTGCTGGTGGAGCGTGGCAGCCTCGGCGGCGGCCAGAGCCTGAAATCCCAGGGCATCATCCACGGCGGCGCCAAGTACGCCCTGCACGGCGCGCTGACCGGAGCCTCGGAAGCCATCGCCGACATGCCGCGGCGCTGGCGCGAGGCCGTGGCCGGCCACGGCGAGCTGGATTTGTCCGGCGTGCGCCTGCTGTCCGAGTCGCACTACCTGTGGTCGCCGGGCAGCCTGGCCGGCAACCTGGCCAGCTTCTTCGCCAGCAAGGCGGTGCGCGGCCGGGTCGACCAGGTCAAGGGCGAGCAGCTGCCGCCGGCGCTGCAGCACCCCAAGTTCAAGGGCAAGGTCTACCGCCTGGCCGAGCTGGTGCTCGACGTGCCCAGCCTGATCACCCGCCTGGCCGAACTGGCCGGCGACAGCCTGCTGGCCGCGCGCGAGATCACACCGCTGCATGAGGGCGGAGCGCTGGCTGGCCTGCAGATCGACGGCCGCGAGATCCGCGCCCAGCGCATCGTGCTCAGTGCCGGCGCCGGCAATGCCGAGCTGCTTGCCAACCTTGGCCTGGAGCAACCCAGGCAGCAGCTGCGCCCGCTGCACATGGTGCTGGTCAAGGGCCCTAGCCTGAAGCCGCTGTATGCCCACTGCCTGGGCGGCGGGCCGAAGCCGCGCGTCACCGTGACCAGCCATCCGGCCGCCGATGGTCAGTGGGTCTGGTACCTCGGTGGCGACATCGCCGAGGCCGACGGCGTGGCCCGCGACGAGGCCGCGCAGATCCGCGCCGCACAGAAGGAACTGGGCGAGCTGCTGCCCTGGGTCGACCTGTCCAGCGCCCGCTGGGCCACCCTGCGCGTCGACCGCGCCGAGCCGGCGCAGTCCGGCCTGGTGCGCCCGGACAATGCCTTCCTCGCCGACCAGGGCCGCCTGCTGGTGGGCTGGCCGACCAAGCTGGCGCTGTCGCCAGACTTCGCCGACCGGGTCGTCGCGGCGCTGCAGCGCGACGGCATCCAGCCCAAGGCCGGTGAGCCGCTGCCCGAGCTGCCACTCCCGCCGCTGGCCCAGCCGGTGTGGGAGGAGCTGCTGCCGTGAGCCTGCACGACCTGCACCGCCCGCTGGGCGACAGCGGCCTGATCGTCTCGCCGCTGGGCCTGGGCACGGTCAAGCTGGGCCGCGACCAGGGCGTGAAGTACCCCAACGGCTTCACCATCCCGGATGACGCCGCCGCCCGCGCCCTGCTCGACCAGGCCCGCGACCTCGGCATCAACCTGATCGACACGGCGCCGGCCTACGGCGTCAGCGAGCAGCGCCTAGGTCCGCTGCTGCGCGGCCAGCGCGAGGACTGGGTGATCGTCAGCAAGGTCGGCGAGGAATTCGTCGGCGGCCAGTCCAGCTTCGACTTCTCGCCGCGCCATGCGCGCTATTCCCTGGAGCGCAGCCTGCAGCGCCTGGAGACCGACCGCATCGACCTGCTGCTGGTCCATTCGGACGGCAACGACGTCGCCATCCTGCGTGACAGCGGCGTGTACGAGACCCTGGCCGAGCTCAAGCGCGAGGGCAAGATCCGCGCCTTCGGGCTGTCCGGCAAGACCGTGGATGGCGGCCTGCTGGCCCTGCAGCAGGGCGACTGCGCCATGGTCACCTACAACCTGGCCGAACAGGGTGAACGCGCCGTGCTCGACCACGCCGCCGCCCACCACAAGGGCATCCTGGTCAAGAAAGCCCTGGCCAGCGGGCATGCGGTACTCGCCGGCGAAGACCCGGTGCGCGCCAGCTTCGAGCTGGTCTTCGGCCACCCCGGCGTCACCGCCGCCATCGTTGGCACCATCAACCCGCAACATCTGGCGGCAAACGCGGCCACCGCCGCCGCGGTGATACGCGGCTAAACTGCAGGGCTCCGGGCGCGGTCTGAACCTCCGTACGTCCATCCATCCGCCGCAGCCGCACGGCTGCCGACTGAGGAGCCGATATGTCGAGACTGCTGGCCCGCAAAGCCCCCGGTCATTTCAAGACTCTGCCGCTGCATGTCGAGGCCAGCGCGGACGCACTCAGCTACCGCGGCCTCGGCCTGCCGCTGAATTTCGCCCAGATGCTCGAGCGGCGCCGCCCGGTGCAGGCCGCCGACAGCCAGCGCTTCGCCCTGGAGCTGGCCAACCTCGGCGTCTCCGTCCGCCTGACCCTGGCCTGGCAAGGCCGCGACTACTGGTTGCTGGTGCGCCAGCGCCGCCCGGATCGCGGCGACGAGGTGCTCAAACTGATCTCCGGCTACGTGCCGGCCCACGAGCTGAACCTGCCGCTGCTCACCGCCATCCAGGAAGTCGCCGAGGAATGCCTGCTCGAGAACGACGGCACCTGGCTGGCCGGCCGCTACGCCGACACCTGGCTGCCGACGCCCTACCAGGGCGCGCTGCGCTACCGCGAGAGTGATCACTTTCGCCTCAGCCCGCTGTCCGGCGCCGCGCGCCCGGTGCAATGCGGCAACCTGATGCTGATGGAGCGCCCGCGTGCCTATGTGCACCTGCCCACCGCGTCGCTGCAGCTGGTCTACGACCTGCGCCTGGAGCTGCCGAAGGACTGCCGCCAACCGAGCCTGTTCCATGTCGATGAGCGCATGGAGGGCGAGGAGCTGGTGGCGCGCCTGGAGCGCCGCCGTCCGGATATCTACCTGCTGCCGCTGCAACACGGCAAACCCGGCGCCGAGCTGTTCACCCTGCGCAAGGGCGCGCTGCTGCCGACCAGCACCCGCGGCATCTGGCTTTCGGAGAGCTTCGCCGCCCAGGACGGCTGGCTGGTGCGCGACGAGCGCATCCGCTGGAAGGACTGGCAGGCACGCCTGAGCCAGGCGGAGAAGGAGCCCGGCCGCCTGGCCGGGTAAAGAGAATGCGGCCACCGACGGTGGCCGCGACTGTCACTTGCTGCGGATCTTCTCGACGATGGCGGTGGTCGAGCTGTTCTCCACCAGCCCCAGCACCCGCACCTCGCCGCCATAGGCGCGCACGATATCGGCGCCGACCACCTGGTCGATGCCGTAGTCGCCGCCCTTCACCAGCACGTCCGGCTGTACCGCGCGCAGCAGGTTCTCCGGAGTGTCCTCGCTGAAGCTCACCACCCAGTCCACCGCACCGAGGCCGGCGAGCACGGCCATGCGCCGATCCACCGAGTTGATCGGCCGGCCAGGGCCCTTCAGGCGCGACACAGAGGCGTCGTCGTTGACCGCCAGCACCAGGCGATCGCCCTGGGCGCGGGCCTGCTCCAGGTAGGTCACGTGACCGGCGTGCAGGATGTCGAAGCAGCCGTTGGTGAAGACGATCTTCTCGCCATGGGCGCGGGCATCCTCGATGGCCACCAGCAGTTGCTCCAGGCCCAGCACGCCGCGCTCGGAGCCCTGCTCGCGCTGCACCGCACGACGCAGTTCCGGGGCGCTGATGGCAGCGGTGCCCAGCTTGCCGACCACGATACCGGCAGCCAGGTTGGCCAGGGCCACGGCCTGCGGCAGGTCCTCACCGGCGGCAATGGAGGCCGCCAGGGTGGAGATCACCGTGTCGCCGGCGCCAGTCACGTCGAACACCTCACGGGCGCGGGCCGGCAGGTGCAGCGGTGCGTGGTCCGGGCGCAGCAGGGTCATGCCATGCTCGCCACGGGTCACCAGCAGCGCCCCCAGCTCCAGTTCGCGCATCAGCTTGGCGCCCTTGGCCACCAGCTCGGCCTCGTCGGCGCAGTGGCCGACGATGGTCTCAAACTCGTTGAGGTTGGGGGTGATCAGACTGGCGCCGCGGTAGATGGAGAAATCCTTGCCCTTGGGGTCGGCCAGCACGGCGATGCCACGGGCGCGGGCCAGCTGGATCAGCGCCTGGTGATTTTGCAGCGCACCCTTGCCGTAGTCGGACAGCACCAGCACCTTGACCCCGGCGAGCAGACCGTCGACATCCTTGGCCAGGGCGGCGGCATCGGTACGGAAGGGTTCCTCGAAGTCCATGCGCAGCAGCTGCTGGTGACGGCTCATGACCCGCAGCTTGACGATGGTCGGCTGGTCGTCGATGCGCTGGAAGTGCGCACGAACGCCGGCGGCGTTGAGGCTATCGGTGAGGCTGTTGGCGGCCTCGTCCTCACCGGTCACGCCGACCAGCAGCGCGGGCGCGCCGAGGGCGGCGATGTTCAGCGCGACGTTGGCGGCACCGCCCGGACGATCCTCGATCTGCTCGACCTTGACCACCGGCACCGGCGCTTCCGGAGAAATACGCGACGTACCGCCATGCCAGTAACGGTCGAGCATGACATCGCCCACCACCAAAACGGGGGCTTGATCGTAACGGGGCATGGACAGCTTCATGGACACTGAACTCTCGGCTGGGGCGGCAAAAATCGCCGCGAATCATAGCATGCGAGGCCCGTCGGCTGACCGCCGCCCGCCCGAACAGTGCCTGCCGGAATGGATAGAACCGATGGCCAGCACCGCCCCGAAAACGGGGCGGCGCACTTACACTGATTCCTGCTCCAGCGGCTGCTCGCCGCCATCTTCGAACTGCTTGGCATGCAGGCGGGCGTAGTAACCGTTCTGCGCCAGCAACTCGGCGTGGCTGCCGCGCTCGACGATCTCGCCCTGGTCCATCACCAGGATCAGGTCGGCCTTCTCGATGGTGGTCAGGCGATGGGCGATCACCAGCGTGGTACGGCCCTTCATCACCTGATCCAGGGCGGCCTGGATGTGGCGCTCGGACTCAGTATCCAGCGCCGAGGTGGCCTCGTCGAGAATCAGCAGCGGAGCGTTCTTCAACAGCGCGCGGGCGATGGCCAGGCGCTGACGCTGGCCGCCGGAGAGCAGCACGCCGTTCTCGCCGACCAGGGTATCGAAGCCCTGCGGGAGCTTGTCGATGAACTCGGACGCATAGGCCGCCTCGGCCGCCTGGCGCACCTGCTCGAGCGGTGCGCCCGCGAGATCGCCGTAGGCGATGTTGTTGGTCACGCTGTCGTTGAACAGGGTGACGTGCTGGGTGACCAGGGCGATGTGCTGGCGCAGATTGCGCAGGCGATATTCCTCGACATCCAGACCATCGATCAGAATCTGCCCCTGCTCATGGTGATAAAAGCGCGGGATCAGGCTGGCCAGGGTCGACTTGCCGCTGCCGGAGCGGCCGACCAGGGCGATCATCTGGCCCGGCTCGGCGACGAAGGATATGTCGCGCAGCACCGGCTTTTCCGCCCCCGGATACTGGAAGCTCAGGTTGCGCACCTCCAGGCGGCCACTGACGCGCTCGCGTTCCTGAGTGCCGTGATCGACCTCGGGCTCCTCGTCGAGCTGCTCGAAGATGCTCTCGGCGCCTGCCACGCCCTTCTGAATGGTGGTGCTGACCTCGGACAACTGGCGGATCGGCTTGGGCAACAGGCCGGCCAGCGTGATGTAGGCCACCAGATCACCGGTGGAAGAATCGCCGCGCAGCAGCAAAACCAGGAACATCAGCACGGCCATGGCGCTGTAGATCACCAGCTGCAGGCTGGGGGTGTAGACCGCGCTGGTCTTGACCATGCGCAGCTGCTTATCCTTGTTGGCCTCGCTGGCCGCCTTGAAGCGTTCCTGCTCGTAGTTTTCGCCACCAAAGCTGCGCACTACGCGGTAACCATGGATGGTCTCGGCAGCCACATGGGTCACATCGCCCATGGCTACCTGGATCTTCTTGCTCTGCTTGCGAAATTTCTTGCTGGCGCTGCTGACCATCAGGCCTATGACGGGAAGAATGGCCAGCATCACCATGGTCAGCTTCCAGTTCATCCACAGCAGGCTGGCGAACAGGAACAACACCGTCATCCCCTCACGCACGACCACCTTGATCGCGTCGGTGGCGGCGCCCGTCACCATGGTCACGTTGTAGGTGATGCGGGAGATCAGATGGCCGGAGTTGTGATTGTCGAAGTATCGGTTGGGCAACGTGAGCAGGTTGTTGAACAGGGCGATGCGCAGGTCCTGCACCAGCCCCATGGAGACCCTGGCCAGAAAGTAGTTGCCTAGATAGGACCCTAGGCCCTGCCAAACCGCGATCAGCACGATCAACAGCGGCACCGCCTGCAGCAGCTTGAGCTCGGCAAGCCAGGCGTAGTCTTTAAGGTAGGGAACCGTGGCGAAGAAGCCAGCATCCGGGTTGCTCAGCCCGTCTACGAAGAACTTGAGCATGTAGCCCAGCATGGGCTGCGTGGAGGCGAAGATCAGGAAGCCCAGAATACTGATGGCGAACAGCCCCCAGTAGGGCACCACGTATTTCAGCAATCGCAGGTAAACCTTCAGGCTGGATTGCCGGGTAGAATTGGCCATGCGGAAAGGCACCATAGACTGGCTAGAGGAACGAGATGCGGATTGTAACAGCGCAGGAACTGGAAAGCTGGCTAGCCAGCGGCAAGGTGCTCGAGAAGGATGCCAAGGGCCCCAAGGTAGTGGCTCTGGAGAGCGGCCTTCTGCTGAAGATCTTCCGCAGCCGGCGCCATCCGTTCCTGGCCAGGCTGCGCCCCGATGCCAGGCGCTTCGCGGAGCGCGCCACGCGTCTGCAGCAGATGGGCATCCAGACACCGCGAATCGAAGAGCCGTTCTGGGTGGACAAGAAGCGGGCCGTGAGCGCCTGCCTGTATGCGCCGCTGGCCGGCACGCCCCTGGATGGCCAGTTCCGCGAGTCCCGCGAGACTTTCATGGCCCAGCTGCCCGAGCTGGCCGCCTACATCCTCAAGCTGCACCAGCTCGGCATCTACTTCCGCTCGTTGCATCTCGGTAACGTCCTGCGCACACCGGATGGCGGCTATGGCCTGATCGACTTCCTGGACATTCGCTTCAAGCGCGCCCCACTGGGGCGCCTATTGGTACGCCGCAATTTCCGCCACCTGCAGAGCTATCTGCAGCGCCGCAAGGTAGAGAACTTCCCCTTGGATGAGCTCCTGGAGGCGTATGGAGCGGCAAGCAAGGCATCCAACTGAGCGAGGTTTAGCTTGGGTACCACACTCGCCGGCAGCCGACTTTCCGCAGACAGATTGAAGACTTGGAAATTCCGGCTGATGACGCGCTCCGCCATCATTTCGAAGCACGGCTGAATGTAATCCTCATCCAGGCGACTGGGTGCCGCCTCGCTACCCTGCTCGTAAGCTCGAGTCGAAATCCATCCCGACCAGAAATACCCTGCTGAAGCCAAGGTGATACGCCAGTTGGATCCCAGCATAAGGCACGGTGCGACTGCTGAAATAGCCCTTTTCCAGATTGCGGCTGAAGCCGATCCGATTGGGTTTCTGGCGCAACCAGGAAAATCCGCACTCCAGATCAGGGTCACGCTGGGCCTGCCAGGCAAACTGCCGGTCATCCATGATTTCGCGCCCCGCCACGTCGCGATTGACCCGCTCGAAGCGGAACACCGACGCCTCGCGCAACGCGTGCGGCTTGTTTAAGTAAGGCCTCAATGACTCTGGGACTGAGCGCCAAATGCTGCGCTGAATGTACAGCCTGCATCAGCAGCGGCAGACGATTGCGCACGAAGCTGTCATCGCACAGGTAGAAAAGCGGCGCGATAGCCGCTGCGACCAGGCAGCGGATGGAGCCGTTGAGCGCCAGCATCGGATAGCCGGCGTAGCGCTGCAGCGGAAGGTCCTTGGCCGTGGCCGGATGCAATGACGAATAGGTCACCCGTATAGCGACCCCGCAATGTCCAAAACGATTGCCCTGGCAACAAGCCCTCCCTAGCTTACCGCGCGAGCGCGGTACTTCTGCTCCATGAAACTGGTACATATACACGGTTGGTTGACCAACAATTCCTTTGTTGCCCGCCTCAACCCTGCATCGTTCAACTTTACTGCGGGAATATCTCGCCGGTTTTGCGGGTGAAATAGACGCTGTTGTCAGGCAAATTTTTGTTTACGAAAGACATGGCGCCGATGCTGACGTTGTCCCCAATCTGGATGTCGTCACCGATGATGCAGGAGTGGGCAGCGAGCTTCACGTTGTCACCGATGCGAATGCACTTCTCGCCATCCCCACCCTTGATCCCTACCGTGCAGTTTTGCCACACCTTGAAATTCTTGCCGATTACGGAGTAGCCACTAATGACGATTCCCGTCGGATGGCCTATCCACAACCCCTCGCCGACCTCGGCCCCCAGCATGATTTCTACGTTGTAGCGACGACTCAGGCGCTCGTTGAACAACTTGGCCCGGCGGCGCCAGAAATCGCTTTTGCTGGAGTGCATCACATAGGCCACGCGATACCAGAACACGTATGCGTAGCGGTTGCTGCGTTTGCATTTCTGCCGGACACGCCGCCAGGAAAAGCGCCGCTCCGCACTACCAAGGATCTCGATGGACCAGTAACGCTTGAGCAGCTGGAGATCGGCAAACAGGCTCATCGCGGTGCTCCTGGCGAAGTCAAGTGGACAGCGCGGCGCGGGAGCGCCGATATAGCCAGCAAAATACCTACGGGCAACCAGAAAACTATCCAGAAGACTCCCGGCCGCAGGAAAATCACATAGAAGTTGGCGATCGAGGCCACCAGCGTGAAGACCATCAACGCCAGCCCCAGAGGCACCATGTCGTCCTGCAGCCTGCGGGCCCAGCCCTTATGCAATACCAGAACGACCAGCGTCAGCAGGAGCAAAAGCCCCGGCAGTCCATACTCGAAGAAGAATTGCAGGTAGAGACTATGTGCCTGGTTGAAGCAGCGACCGGCAGCCTCGACGCAGATCTTGGCCTCGGCGCCCGCGCCAGTTCCCCATAGCCAAAAAGTGTCCATCTGCGCGAGCCAGCGTTTGAAAATGACATCGCGGTAGCTCAATTCCAAACCACCGGCACTATTCAGCAGGAACAGCATCAGCACCAATAGCGGCACAGCCACAGCGATGGCAATACCCAGCAGGCGCCAACTCAGCAGAAACCAGCTTAGGGTTGCTAGACCCGCGAGCACGCTTATCCATACTCCACGCGAGTAGGTGAAATACTGGTAGGTCAGCATGCCTATCAGCGCGAATAGACACAGCCAGCGCAGGATCCCCGACACTTTGACGCTCAGATGCGCCGCCAACAGTGCAGTCACACCGAAGTACAGGGCGGAAACGATCGGATTGCCGAAGTCGGCCAGCCCATTGCGATGCCAGGCGAACAGGCGGAACGCGCGATACTCCAGCCCACGCTGCTCGATATACAGTGCCTGCACCAGACTGCCCCAGGCAAACAGGCCTGCCACCAGGACGACGGCCACCAGCAATCGCTGCCAAATCCGGCGGTCCTGCATCACCAAGCTGATGGCCTGCAGATACAGCCAGGTATAGAGGGTCACGCGCAACCAACGCAACGCACTGCCATCGCTACCTGGGTTCAACAGCGCGACGATCAACACCCAGCCGAGCAGCGCTAGCAGCACTGCATGCAACGGGCGCTGCCAGCTATCGAGGCGCGGCCACAGCAGCACGACCGCCAGCAAGGCTGGCAGAAACAACATCAGATTACCGATCGCCGTGTAGCGGCTGCCGTCGGTAATGAAGCACAGCCCGGCCAACTGCAGGAACAACCCGAGCGCGAGCCAGTACTGAAAGAAGGGGTACAACTTGTCTCTGACGTTCAACCAACACCTTCCTGCTTTACGCGCCCATTCGCCGAGCAACTTCCATCAGATGGTCTGCACTGGAATCTTGCCAGCGTCCAGGCACACAATATTCATGTCGCAGATAATGCAGAAAGCTCCGGCGCAGCGCCTCATCCACCGGCCACTGCGGATATGCCTTGACGATCCGCACCATCTCACCCGCCGAGTCGGCATGCATGACCACACCTTCCACGTTGAAGAACGCCTGACCCAGCGTCAGTAACGGCTTGCCGAGCAGCAAGCTCTCCAGCCCCACGGTCGAGTTAATGGTTATCACAAACTCGCTCGCCTCGATCAATTCCTGAGTGGGATTGCCATTGGCGAACAGCAACCGCTCGTGCGTGCGCTGATGCAGCTCCGGGTATGACTCGCGGCTCGACGGATGCTCCTTGAACACCACGGTCCAACCGGTCTCGGCGGCGACCCGCTCACCGAGGGCGAACAACTCACGCATGTTGCCGATCCAGGGCGAGAATAGGCGCACCTGCGTATCGCGATCATCCTGAAACGGAATGAACACGAAGCGCTCGGGCAGCGCGATCGCCACCCGCCCTTCCACGCGAGGCTTGCGCGGAATCAACGTCACGGCCTGCTGCAGGTCGGTACCCTGCTGACGCTCGGCGTAGGCCCGGTAGAAGGCGGCGTCACGCGGTACGGAGTTGAAATAGTTGACCCCGCGCGGATCGAGAGTCGTGGTATCCGGCAGCAGGCCATTCTCGACGAAGAAGGTACCGCAACCCTCTGGCAGCAATGCCCGCAACAGCTGGCAATAACGATGCGAGCCGTTCCACATGACCAAATTGGCGGGGCGCTCACGACTCAGCAGCGCCTCGGCGCGCAGCGCCATGAAAGCCAGCTCGAGCCGCAGCAACAGCCGGTACAAACTGCCCTGATACTTGCGCTTGACCCGTCGCTCCTGGCACTTCTCCTCGACCAGGTGCGCCCAATCGATACGCCCCGCCACGCGTGCCCACTGCCACGGATGTGGCCAAGGCATGTTCCGCGGCGCGACAACCTTGCCTTGCAGCTCGGTCTCGTCAAGCAGGCGCTGGAAATAGATGCGCTGGTGCTTGGCCAGGGAGAAGAATAAGAACTGGGTCATTGTCATATCCACGACAGGAAGTCCGGGCCGGCCATCCGCCGGCGGCGATAAAATACGGTAAACATTCAGGCGGTGGCAGACAGACTGTGCAATTCCACCTGCCCCGGGATCTTCTCTTCCCGCAACAGGCATTCGAGAATCTGCAGATTCATGTCGAGCCCATCGCACCCGTGCGCGAGATGGAAATGGCCGAACGCTGTGGATTGCTTCACCGCCGACGCGTAATCGCCCTCGAGCGATTCGAGCCGCTTGCTCAGTGCCTCGGAGGCCCTGATCATGTCACCGAAAAATCGCTGCTGGTCGAAGATATCGGCATCCTCGCTCAGATTGACCGGTAACACCGGTCGCCGAGCCAACCCCGCCTCGATCACCGCATTGGACATGATATTAACTACGATCGAGGCGCGCTCCAGGGCTTCGGCCAGGCTGCACTGGCGAGGCAGCACGCTGACATTGCCAAGCGCGCCGGCCGCCTCCTGCCAGAACGGTACCTGGCTGCGCGGATGGGCCTTGATCAGCATCTGGTATTCGGGATTGCGCGCCGCCCAGTCCCGCAACAGGGCATAGGTGCGCTGATAGCCGGCTTCCTTCTCCTTGTCCGGACCGACGCCCAGCACCAGCATCACCCGCCGCGCCGGATCGGCCGGCGGCAGGTCGAAGGCCTTGTCGATCATGTGCGAGCCGGCCAGCACCGCCGTCGAGGTGCCGAAACGCAGCTCGCGCGCCTGCAAGGCATCCAGCGAGCTCTGGCCGAACAGGAAGTAATAGTCATAGTCGTTCATCCCCAGGCGCCGCGAGCCTTCACCGGTGGTGGCGTGGGCCAGGTGCACGAGCACGCTCTGCCTGGCGTTCAGGGCCAGACGCAGGAAGGGCGAATACAGGCTGCCGTTGCGATCGTTGAGCAACACCCGCGGCTGATAATGCTCCACCAGCCACTCGGCATGCGCGGCGATACCGAAGTAGCGGGTCGGTACCGGGAATGGCGGGCGCTTGAGCTGACGTTCGCCCAGGAGAACCTTGGGCTCCTGCAGCGCGGTCTCGATCAGGCGATGGCCGCGTGCGCGCAACGCCTCGATCAGCAGTTTCTTGCGTTGCAGCTTGATCACCTTGGGGGACGACTGCAGCAACAGGAAATCGCAGGGCTCAGTGGGCTCCGCCTCGGCCAGCCGCGACTTCGCCCGCACGCCGAACCACCAGTCGCTCAGCGCCTCGCGGGCGAAGCGCAGGGCGCTGCCAACCAGGCCATGACGCTCGCGCAGCAGCAGCCAGCGATAGCGATCCAGGGCTCTGGCCTTGGCGGCCCAGGGGTTGGCGACGGCATCCTGCGTCATGGCGTCCTCAGTTCAGCTCGGCAAGTAGCGGCAATGTCCAGAAGCGCTTGCGCACCGCCTGATCGGAGAAGCACTGCTGCAGCCGCGCCAGCATTTCCTGGCGCAGGGCCTGCAGATCCTGGACCTGGGCCTGGCGCACCAGTGCCTCCGCCAGATCGGCCGGCGCGCCGAGCGGGAACAGTCCGCCCACCCCCTCGATGACCTCGCGACCACCGCCGCAGTCGGTACCGATCGCCGGCACCCCTGCGGCCATGGCTTCCAGCAGAACCATGCCGAACGGCTCGTGGTCGGAGCTCAGGGCGAAGACATCGAAGGCCCGGAAATAGCGGCGCCCATTGGCCACCTGACCGAGGAAACGCACGGAATCGGCAACGCCCAGCTCCGCGGCGAGGGCCTTCAGCGCTGCCTCCAGCCTACCGCTGCCCATGATCGCCAGCAGGCTGCCGCGCGGCAGCCGCGGCAGGGCCTGGGCGAAGCCGCGGATCAGGGTGGCCTGGTCCTTGTCCGGATGCAGGCGCCCCACATTGCCGACCACCCAGGCATCCAACGGCAGGCCGAGATGCTCGCGGGCGGCCTCGCGGGACACCAGCTCGGCACGGGCAGCATCGACATCGATGCGGTTGTACAGCGTCTCGATGCGCTCGTCCGGCCAGTTGCCCAGGTGCGCACGCATCTGATCACGCACAGCATTGGACACCCCGAGCAGGAGCAGGCGCCCACGGAAGCGATTGACGAACAGCCGGCGGCTGAGTCGGCCATAGACGCCAAAGGCGTGGTGCACGCCGATCACCGGCAGTGCGGTGGCCAGCAGCGCCACGTAGATGGGCTTGAAGCGATGGGCGATGCACAGCTTGAATTCGCGCGAGGCCGCGATGCGCCGCAACTCGCGAATGGCGGCGAGCTTGAGGCCGCGCACCTGGCGACTGGAGAAATCGAGAAAGATCACTTCGTCGGAGGCGGAGCCCTGCTCCACCCCGCGGCTCGGCGCACCGGTCAGATAGACGGTGCAGACCTTGTACGGCGTACCGGCAAACAGCGCGGCGTACTGCCGCGCGCAATCGAGGAAGGGGCCGTCATAGCCATGGCAGAACTGCAGAACCCACTGCTCTGGTTGGCTGTGCGTCGGCAGGGCGTCGTTGAGCGCCGCCTCGGAAGCAGCTTGCTGCTGACGCACTTCAGTGCGGCCCCGAAGGGGCGAGCTCCGCGAGCCATGCTCATTTACCACAGTAAACTCCGCTTCCTCGGCGCCCCTCGCCTAGCCCTGCGCTAGCTCGCTCAGCCAGACGACGGCCAGCCCCCTCAGATATTGTCATACCAGTCCTTGCCATCCTTGACCACCAGGATGTCCTGCATGATCAGGTACTGCAGGTCGGAGCCATAGAACATGTTCAGCGCGTCGGTCGGCGAGCAGATCATCGGCTCGCCGCGGCGGTTGAGCGAGGTGTTCAGCGACACGCCGTTGCCGGTGAGCTTTTCCAGCTCCAGCATCAGGTCGTACCAGCGCGGGTTGTACTGGCGCTCCAGCACCTGGGCGCGCGAGGTACCGTCCTCGTGCACCACTTCGCCGACGCGGTTCTTCCACTCCTCGTTGACCTCGAAGGTGAAGGTCATGAACGGACTCGGGTGGTCGACCTTGAGCATCTGTGCGGCCACGGTGTCGAGCATCGACGGGCAGAAGGGTCTCCAGCGCTCGCGGAACTTGATCTGCTCGTTGATGCGGTCGGCCACGCCCGGCACGCTCGGGCAGCCGATGATCGAACGGCCGCCGAGGGCGCGCGGACCGAACTCCATGCGACCCTGGAACCAGGCCACGGGGTTGGCGTCGACCATGATCTTGGCGATGCGTTGTTCGACGTTGTCGATCTGCTTGAATACCGGCTTGTTCGGGTGGCGGGCACAGGCGGCGATCACGTCCTCGTTGGAGTAGGACGGGCCGAGGTAGACGTGCTCCATCTTCTCCACCGGCACGCCGCGCTGGTGCGAGACGTAGGCGGCGGCGCCGACCGAGGTACCGGCGTCGCCCGAGGCGGGCTGCACGAACAGCTCCTTCACGTCGTCGCGGGCGATGATCTTCTGGTTCAGCTTGACGTTCAGCGCGCAGCCGCCGGCGAAGGCGATCTTGCCGGTTTCCTTGAGGATGTCGCCGAGGTAGTACTCCATCATCTCCAGTGCCAGCTTCTCGAACAGGGCCTGCATGCTGGCGGCGTAGTGGATGTACGGGTCGTCGGCGATGTCGCCCTGGCGCTTCGGCCCCAGCCACTCGATCAGCTTGGGCGAGAAGTAGTAGCCCTTGCCGTTTTCCTTGTAGCGGCGGAAGCCGATGACGTTGGCGTAGTCGGTGTTGATGGTCAGCTCGCCGTTCTCGAACTTGGCCAGGCGCGAGAAGTCATACTTGGCGGCGTCGCCATAGGGCGCCATGCCCATGACCTTGAACTCGCCGTCGAGCATCTCGAAGCCGAGGAACTCGGTGATCGCGCCGTACAGGCCGCCGAGGGAGTCCGGATCGTAGAACTCCTTGATCTTGTGGATCTTGCCGTTCTCGCCGTAGCCGAAGAAGGTGGTGGCGTACTCACCCTTGCCGTCGATGCCGAGGATCGCGGTTTTTTCCTTGAAGCCCGAGCAGTGGTAGGCGCTGGCGGCGTGGGCCAGGTGGTGCTCGACCGGCTCGATCTTGACCTTCTTCAGGTCGAAGCCCAGCTGCTCCAGGCACCACTGGATCTTCTTGTGGTAACGCTTGTAGCGGCGGTTGCCCATCAGGATCGCGTCGAGCGAGCGGTCCGGGGCATACCAGTAGCGCTTGGCGTAGTGCCAGCGGGCCTTGCCGAACAGGCTGATGGGGGCGAAGGGAATGGCCACCACGTCAACCTCGGAGGGCTTGATCCCGGCCTGTTCCAGGCAGAACTTGGCGGACTCGTAGGGCATGCGGTTCTTTGCATGCTTGTCGCGCACGAAGCGCTCTTCCTCGACCGCCGCGATCAACTTGCCGTCGATGTACAGGGCGGCGGACGGGTCATGGCTGAGTGCGCCGGACAGGCCGAGAATGGTCAATGCCACGGGAAAGCCTCTTGCAGCTGCGGGCGGGCGGGCCGCCACGGAAGGGTGGAAGGCGAGCATGCGCTCGCCCAAACAAAGCGGGGGATTATAGCCGCTGCACCCGGCCTAGGGTATTCCGCCGGGAAGCTGACCATGCGGTCCGCTCGCCGAGGCCTCTAGAGCCGCGGCAGGCGCTGGTCGAGCAGGAGATACAGGGCCGAATCCTGCGGCCAGTTGCGCAGGAAGCGCGCCCGGTCACGGGCATAGGCGCGGGCGAAACCGGCCTGGCCCTGGTGCTGCTGCATGGCATCCAAGTCGATCAGGCTCCAGCGCCCGTCGTCCCAGAACAGATTGGTGCCCTTGAGATCCCCATGGCTGATGCGCTCGCGCAGCAGGGCGGCGAACAGCCGGTCCAGGGCCTGCAGCTCGGCCTCCGGCGGCGTGCTGTCGACATAGGGCGCGAAGCGCACGAGCAGGTCTTCGCCGGCGCAATGCGCGGTCACCAGGTAGGCCTGGGCACGCAGCCAGCACCAGCGCCGCTCGAGCACCGCCAGCGGGCGCGGCGTGGCGATACCGAGCAGCTCCAGGCGATTGCCCTCGACCCAGCTGTGCCAGGCCCGGCTCGGCCGCCAGAAGCGCTTGAGCCAGTGCCGCCAGTTCTTGATGTTGTAGCGCTTGACCACCAGCGGCCCGCCCTCGGCCTGCACCAGCGCCACCGTGGCGCTGCCGCCGTTCTTCAGCGCCTGACCCCGGACGATGGCCGCATCCGGATCAGCCAGCAGGCCCTGCAATTGCTCGACCCGCTCGCGGCGGACCACGCGCAGGCCGAAGGCGCCGATCTGCGCGGCGAACAGGCTGCAGTCGCGGGCGACCTTCTTCAGGTAGTCGCGCAGGCGCCACTGGCGCACCTTGGCCACCTCATCGAGCAGCGCTTCCAGAGGCAGGGCATGCTCGGCATTGACCAGCAGGTAGTGCACCAGCAGCTCTTCGGTGAAGGGCTCCAGCTCCGCCGGCAGCTGGGCGAAGAACACCCCGAGATTGGCCAGCACCCGCGCCCGCGACAGCGGCCGGCCGGCCGTTTCGGCCTGCACACCGCCGCCATCGATCAGGTACAGCTGCCCGTGCTGGCGCAGCAGGTTGTCCAGATGCAGGTCCGACTGCCACAGCCCCTTGGCGTGCAGCTGGCCGATAGCGGCCAGCGCCTCGCCGAGCACCGTTTGCTGGGCGTCGGACAGCAGCGGTTCGTTCTCCACGGCGCGCCAGGCACCCCACAGGCTCTCGGCGCCGTCCAGGTAGTCGAACAGCAGCCAGCCGCCCTGCTCCGCCGCGAAGCCCTGGGCCAGCAGCTGCGGCGTGGTCAGGCCCTGTTCGGCGAGCAGACCCGCGCCGGTCAGCTCACGCTGGAAATGACGTTCGGCCTTGGCTCCCACCAGCAACTTGGCCAGCACCGCGCGGCCTTGCCAGCGGGCCAGGCCGACATAGCGCTGCCCCGGCAACACCCGCAGCAGGCGCTCGACCACCAGTTCGTCGCCGGCCAGCTGCAACGTCAGCGGCAGGGCCGGCGTGCGGCCGGACGAGGCCAGCTCGGCGAGCCGCATCAGCGCGCTTCCTTGTGCCGCCGGCGCGCGCCGAGGCGCTGGCGCCAAGGCTCGAGATCCGCCTCGTTGCCGAGGTAGGCGGCCAGCAGCTGGCGCACCTCGGCCTCGCTCCAGGCGCCGGCGCGGCGCAGCAGCGGCTCCAGATCCTTGATCCGGTCGCGGCGGCCGAACAGCAGCGGCCGGGTCTTCTCCAGGTCGATCAGCTGTGCGGCGAAGCCGGCGCCCTGTTCGCGCAGAAAAATGTGCTTGGGATAGAAGCAGCCATGCACCTGTCCGGCAGCGTGCAGGCGCCCGGCCAGCTCGCCGCAGGCCTGCAGGATGGCGCCGCGCTGGGTCGCCGACAGCTGCGGCCAGCGCTGCAGCCACTGTTCGAGATCCTGCCAGCCATCCAGGGCGCGGGTCAGCAGGATCGCGCGGCGTTCGCCAGGCAGGCGGCGCTCGCCAAAGAAGGCCGCCTGCAGCGCGGGGATGCCCAGGCCGTCATAGCGCTGGATATTGCGAAACTCGCGGGCGAAGGTGGGCTCGCCGAACGGACGGGCCAGGGTACGGGTCAGGTGATTGCTCTGGCGCTTGAGGTAGTAGGCCGCCTCGCCCAGGTCCAGGCGATAGACGCTACTCCAGCCACCACGCTCGGTGTTGGGCTCGTCCACCGCCTCCAGCTTGAGCGCCCAAAGCGCATCAAAATCGGCCAGTCCGTGGCGTTCGAGGATCGCGCGATCCTCGGCGGCGATAAAGTCGCTCATTCCCTGCCCTCGAAGAATTTCACTATCTCTCTCACCCGCCGCTTGTCCCCGGCGCTCAGGCGCTCGCGGCCGCGATACTGCAGGAAGAAACGCAGGCGCTGGCTGCGTGACAGCACCTGGCTGGCGACCTTGTCCAGGCAGGCCAGGTCCTTGACGATGCGGTAGCGCAGGAACGGCCCCCACCAGAAGGTGCCGGTCGGGCAATCAATGAGGAACAGCTCGGCGCGGTCGTTGACCAGCACGTTGCGCCACTTCAGGTCGTTGTGGGCGAAGTGGTGGTCGTGCAGCGCCCGGGTCGCCGTCGCCAGCTGGCGGCTGACGCCGTCCACCCACTGCGGATCGCGCAGGCGCTCGTCGCGGCGCTTGGCCAGCAGCGCCATGTCCTGGGTGTTTTCCAGCTCGCGGGTGATCAGCGCGCCGCGCAGGAAGGCGCCGCCCTTGCGCTCCAGGCCATAGGCGACGATGGGCGCGGTGGGAATGCCCCACTTGGCGAAGTGCTTGAGGTTCTGCCACTCGGCCTTGACCCGCGGCCGCCCCAGGTAGCGGCGCAGGCCCTTGCCGGCGCCCCAGTAGCGCTTGACGTAGTAACGCACGCCATCGCGCTCGATCAGGATCACTTCCGACAGCGGATCGCGGGTCAGGCGCTTGCCCTCCAGGGCAAACACTCGCTCCAGGCTGGCCAGCTCGGCCGCCAGTGGCGCGGGCAGTTCGGCATTCAGCCGCCATTCGCTCATCCCTGGGCTCCCGGCGCGTATTTGCGGGCGTAGCGCGCCAGCAGACGGTCCGCCTTGCGCTCCAGCCAGGCCAGCAGCGCCGCCTCGTCGCGCAGGATGTCGCGCAGGGGGCGCTGGAAGTAGGCCTTGAGGAAACGCAACTTGTCGCGGCGGGTCAGGCCGATGTTGAGGGCGGAGAAATACAGGCCGGCCAGGTCCTTGTTGCGCCAGCGAGTCGGCGTGGCGCCGCGCACCTGGGCGCGATGCAGATCGATCAGCGACAGACGGAAGCCGTCCGCGGTGACCGGCTTGTCGGTGTGCAGCAGGAAGTGGCAGATGTAGCAGTCGCGGTGGTTGACCCCGGCGCGGTGCATGCTGCCGGTCATCTTCGCCACCTCGGCGATCAGCGCGCGCTTCAGACGCGGCTCGGGCGGCTGCTGCACCCAGTTCAGGGTCAGCTGCTCCAGATCGGTGGTCGGCGCCAGTTCCTCGGTGACGATGAACGAATGCTGCGCCGCCGGGTTGCTGCCGCGTTCGCCGTAGGCCACTGCGGTCATGGTCGGCACGCCGGCCTCGGTGAGACGCTGGATGGCCGCCCATTCCTGGCCGGCGCCGAGCACCGGCAGCTTGGCGGTGAGAAGGTTCTTGACGATCTCGCCCCAGCCGATGCCGCGGTGGATCTTGACGAAGTAACCGCGCCCGTCGACCTCGGTACGCAGGGTGCGGCGCCCTTCCAGCTCGCGGTAGACCTTGCCCTGCAAAGCCTCCACGGCGGCGAAGGCGTCGCGCCCGGCCCACAGCGACTGGAACGGCTCGGCGAGGATTAGTTTCATGCGCGCTCCGCCAGGATCACATCGGCCGCGCGCTGCGGCATGGAATACAGGTCGGCGCTGGCAGCGAAGGCCAGGCCATTGGCGCCCCACTTGGCGCGCGCCGCGTCATCACCCAGCATCTCGGCCAGCAGGCGGTTGAAGCTGTCCTGCGCGAAAGGCGCAGGCACCACACGCCCGGCGTCGGCCTCGGCGATGTAGTGAGCGTAGCCGCACACCTCGCTGACCAGCACCGGCAAACCGGAGACCACCGCCTCCAGCAGCACAGTGCCGGTATTCTCGTTGTAGGCCGGGTGGACCAGCAGGTCGGCGCCGAGCAGGAAGCGCGGAATGTCGCTGCGCCCCTTGAGGATCTGCACCTGGTCGGAGAGCCCCAGCGCCTTGACCTGCAGCAGGAAGGGCTTGGGATCGTCCTGGCCGATGGCGATCAGCCGCGTGCGCTGCTTCAGCTCGCGCGGCAAGGCGGCCAGGGCCTTGAGGCTGCGGTCCAGGCCCTTGGTCTTGAAGCCGGAACCGATCTGCACCAGCAGCAGGTCGTCGTCCGCCAGCTTGAACTCGCGGCGGAACTCGGCGCGGATCTCGGCGGCATTGGCCGGCGCGCGGCGGTCCTGGGCGATGCCCGGTGGCAGCAGATGGAAGCGCGCCTCCGGGGTTCGGTAGTGCTTGATGAACAGCGGCTGCTGCACCTCGGAGATCATCAGGATCTCGGTCTTCGACTCGGGGGCGAACACCGCCCGCTCGTAGTCGGCGAAGTGCTTGTAGCGGCCCCAGCGCTTGTAGATCGGCGCGCGCAGGGTCTGCGCCTTGTCTTCGTAGCAGCCATCGGCGGCGTAGTACACGTCCAGCCCCGGCATCTTGTTGAAGCCCACCACCCGATCCACCGGATCGCGCGCCAGGTCGGCGGCCAGCCAGGCGCTGAACTTCTCGTTGCGACGGTGGTTGAACAGCGCCTTGATCGGCGCCACCCGCACATCGAAACCGGCCGGGACTTCACCCTCCCAGATCGGCGTATAGACGCGGATGGCGTGGCCACGCGCCTGGCACTCCAGGGCGATGCGCATAAAGTCGCGCTGCAGGCCGCCGAAGGGGAAATATTTGTAGAGCACGAAGGCCAACTGCATCAGACGGCCTCCTGCTGCGCCAGCAGCATGGCGTTCAGCGCATCGCCCACGCGCTGGGCGTCGAGCCCGTCGAAGCACGGCTTGCGCCGGTCGCCCAGGCCGGCATCGGGGCCGGTCGCGCACAGATGCACCTGGCCGCGGCCATAGGCGCCGACCTTGCCCGGCAGGGTCGGGCCGTAGAGGGAGATGCTCGGCACATCCAGCGCCGCGGCCAGGTGGCCGAGGCCGGTGTCCACGGCGACGCAGGCGGTGGCGCCGGCGATCACCTTGGCCACCCCGGCCAGGTTCAACTTGGGCAGCACGGCGGCGTTGTCGATACCGGCGACGATGCGCTGGGCCCGCTCGCGCTCCACTTCGTTGCCCCAGGGCAGGCGGATGGCCCAGCCCTGCGCGGCCATGCGTTCGGCCAGGGCGCGCCAGTCGGCCTCCGGCCAGTGCTTGCTGGCCCAGGTAGTGCCATGCAGGAACAGCAGGTAGGGCTGCGCAGCAGCATCGGCCATGGCGGCGCGATCCAGACCGTAGTCGCCGATCTGCTGCGGCAGCTCGTAGCCCAGGGCCTGGGCGAACAGCTGGCGGGTGCGTTCCAAGGCGTGCTGATCCTTGGCCACCGCGTACAGGCGGTCGTAGAAGCGACAGGCGATCGGCTCGCGCGCCGAATCGCGATCCAGGCCGGCCACCGGGGCCTTGGCGTAGCGGGTCAGAAAGGCGCTCTTGAACAGGCCCTGGGCATCGATCACCAGGTCGTAGTCGACCTCGCCCAGGCGCTGCTTGAAGCGCTTCCACTCGCCGCTCTTCCAGGTCTGCAGCAGGTGCTTGCGCCAGCGGCGGATGGCCACCGGGATCACCTGGGCCACGGCCGGATGCCAGGCGGGAATCTCGGCAAAGCCCTCCTCCACCACCCAATCGAACTGGATGCCGGGAATCGCCCGCGCCGCGTCGGTCAGCGCCGGCAGGGTGTGAATCACATCGCCGAGCGAGGACGTCTTGATCAGCAGTACCCGCAAGCTATTGCACCTCGACCGGATCGGCGACCAGGCGATCCAGCGCCTCGAGCACCGGGCGCGGCTTGAGCTCGCGCAGGCAGTTGTAGTGACCGAAGCGGCAGGTGCGCTCGAAGCACGGACTGCACTCCAGACCCAGGCGCACGATCTCCACCTGATCCGCCAGCGGCGGGGTGAACTGCGGCGAGGTGGAGCCGTACACCGCCACCAGCGGGCGGTTGAGCGCGGCAGCCACGTGCATCAGGCCGGAGTCGTTGGACACCACGGCGCCGGCGGCGGACATCAGGTCGATGGCCTCGGCCAGCGAGGTCTCGCCGGCCAGGTTGACCGCCTCCTCGCGCAGGCCGGGAATCAGGCGATTGCGGATGTCCTCGCAGCCGGGATGATCGTTCTTCGAGCCGAACAGCCACACCTGCCAGCCCGCGCGGATCTTGATCTCGGCGACCTTGGCGTAATGCTCCACCGGCCAGCGCTTGGCCTCGCCGAACTCGGCGCCGGGGCACAGCGCCAGCACCGGGCGGTCCAGGCCCAGGCCGAACTTGGCCAGGGCGGCGGCGCGGCTGGCTTCGTCGATCGCCAGGCGCGGCTGCGGGTAGGGCTTGGGCAGCTCCGCACCATCCTCATAGGCCAGCGCCATGAAGCGCTCGATCATCAGCGGCAGGCGCTCTTTATCCAGCTTGCGGATGTCGTTGAGCAGGCCGTAGCGCATCTCGCCCTTCCAGCCGGTGCGCTTGGGGATATCGGCGAAGAAGGGTACCAGGGCGGACTTGAGCGAATTGGGCAGCAGGATCGCCTGGTCGTACTGGCCGGCCAGGGACTTGCCGATCTTGCGGCGAGTGGCGATATCCAGCACGCCGTGGCCGAGCGGGAAGCTCAGCGCCGCGCGCACTTCGGGCATGCGCTCGAGGATCGGCCGGCTCCACTCGGGTGCCAGCACGTCGATCTCGCAGCCGGGGTGGCGTTGCTTGAGGCAGACGAACAGCGTCTGCGCCATCACCATGTCACCGACCCAGCTCGGGCCCACGATCAGTATTCTCATCACGACTCCGGAAATGAGCAGGGAGGCTCTCGCCTCCCCAGTCACTGCCCTGTTATCTCTTTTCGTATGCCCCGAACGAACCAAGGCGACTCGGAACGGGGCAATCGTGACCAATAGATAAGGTTTTGGTCACGATCTTTCAATGCCTGCGACCGGCCTTACTTGACCAGTGTGCGCCACTCAGCATGGGCGCTGGTCTGGCCGGTGACCAGGTCGAAGTAGGCCTTCTGCAGCTTCTCGGTCACCGGACCGCGGCTGCCGATGCCGATCTGGCGGCCATCGACTTCGCGAATCGGCGTGACTTCCGCGGCGGTGCCGGTGAAGAAGGCCTCGTCGGCGATGTACACCTCGTCGCGGGTGATGCGCTTCTCCACCACCTCGATGCCCAGCTCCTTGGCCAGGGTGAGGACGGTGGCACGGGTGATGCCGTTCAGGCAGGAGGTCACTTCCGGGGTGTACACCACGCCGTTCTTGACCAGGAAGATGTTCTCGCCCGAACCCTCGGCCACATAGCCTTCGGTGTCCAGCAGCATGGCCTCGTCGGCGCCGCCGGAGATGGCTTCCTGCAGGGCCAGCATCGAGTTGATGTAGTTGCCGTTGGCCTTGGCGCGGGTCATGGAGATGTTGACGTGGTGACGGGTGAAGGAGCTGGTGCGCACCTTGATGCCCTTCTGCAGCGCCTCGTCGCCCATGTAGGCGCCCCAGTGCCAGGCACCGACTATCACATGCACCTTCAGGCCGGTGGCGCGCAGGCCCATGGCCTCGCTTCCGTAAAACACCATCGGGCGGATGTAGGCGGTTTCCAGGTTGTTCTCGCGCACGGCGGCGCGGGTGGCCTCGTTGATCTCCTCCTTGGTGAAGGGGATCTTCATGCCCATGATGTGGGCCGAGTCGAACAGGCGGTCGGTGTGCGCCTGCAGGCGGAAGATGGCGGTGCCCTGCGGGGTGTTGTAGGCGCGTACGCCCTCGAACACGCCCATGCCGTAGTGCAGGGTGTGGGTCAGCACGTGGGTGGTCGCTTCGCGCCACTGCACCAGTTCGCCGTCATACCAGATCACGCCATCGCGGTCGGCCATCGACATCGTTGCCACTCCTCAGTGTTCGTCTCGTTCAAATCGTCGGTCAGCTCAGGCCCAGCTCGCGCCACAGGCGCATCACGCTGCGTCGTTCGGCGGCGAACTGGTCGCCGCCGACCTTGCCCGGCTGTTTCTGCAACGCCTGCCGGTGGGCGGCGGAGCGGTAGGCCTTGTAGGCCTCCTGCAACAGTTCGACGTCTGCGGCAGGCATCAATCCCACGTCGCGCAGGCCATCGAGAATGCGGATGTTATCGGTGTAGCGATGCAGCTCGGGGTGCTGCCGCGACCACGCCAGGGCCGCGTATTGCACCATAAATTCGATATCGACGATACCTCCGGCGTCCTGCTTCAGATCGAAGGAAGACGCGGCGTCGAAGGCATTTTGCGCGGTGCCGGCGGCGGTCTCCCGAGTGCCCAGGTTGTCGCGCATCTTGGCGCGCATCTCGCTGACTTCAGCCTGCAGCTTGGGCAGGTCGCGCTCGCGGCCGAGCACCTCGGCGCGCACTCGCTCGAAGGCCGCGCCGACTCGCGCGCAACCGACCAGCACGCGGGCACGCACCAGGGCCTGGTGCTCCCAGGTCCAGGCCTCGTTTTCCTGGTAGCGCTGGAAGGCGCCGAGGGAGCTGACCAGCAGGCCCGCCGCCCCCGAAGGGCGCAGGCGCATATCGACGTCGTACAGCTGGCCGGAGGTGGTCTGAGTGGTCAGCAGGTGGATGATGCGCTGGCCCAGGCGGGCGAAGAACTGCGCGCCGTCGATGGGCTTGGCACCATCGGTCTCGGCCTGGGAGTCGCCGTCATGGATGAACACCAGGTCCAGGTCCGAGCCGTGGCCGAACTCCAGGCCGCCGACCTTGCCGTAGCCGACGATGATGAAATCCGGATCACACAGGCTGCCGTCGGCGCGGCGCGGGTTGCCGTACTTGGCCACGGTCTGGCGCCAGGCCAGGGCCAGCACCTGGTCGAGGACGGCCTCGGCCAGCCAGGTCAGGTAGTCGCTGACCTTCATCAGCGGCAGGGTGCCGGCGATTTCCGAGGCGGCCACGCGCAGGCCGTGGGCCAGCTTGAAGTGGCGCAGGGCCTCCATCTGCTGCTCCAGGTCGTCCTCGGGAATCCGCGTCAGCCGCTCGCGAAGCTCGGCGGCCAGCTCCGGCGCCAGTGGTGGCTTGAACAGGCGGCCCTCGTTGAGCAGTTCATCGAGCAGCAGCGGGAAGCGGGTAATCTGTTCGGCGATCCACGGGCTGGCCGCGCACAGGGTCAGCAGGCGCTTGAGCGCCAGCGGGTTCTCGGTGAGCAGCACCAGGTAGGCGGAACGCCGCGCCACCGCCTCGATCAGCGGCAGCACGCGCTCCAGCACCAGGTCCGGATTGGCGTGCTCGACGGTCTGCGCCAGCAGGCGCGGGATAAAGGCATCCAGGCGCTCGCGACCGAGGCGCTGCATGGTGCGCACCTGGCTGCCGCTGCGCAGGTCGATCAGGCGTTTGAGCGCGGCGGCGGGTTCGCTGAAGCCTGCCTCGGCCAGCTGGCGGCCGGCCATTTCCTCGTCCAGCGCGTCCTCCCACAGTGGCAGCCACTCGCCGCCGACGCAGGTCTCGGCCTCGCCACCCTCGTCCTCGTCCGGGTCGGCGATGACCTGGCGGAAGTGCCACTCGATGCGCCCGCGCCACTGCGCCAGGCGCTCCAGGAACTGCGCCCAGGAGTCGCAGCCCATGATGCAGGCCACCCGCGCGCGGTCGATGTCGTTGTCCGGCAGCATCTGCGTCTGGCGGTCGCCGATGGCCTGCAGGGCATGCTCGGTATAACGCAGGAATTCGTAGCCTTCCTTCATCTCGGCGATAATCGGCGGCGGCAGATAGCCCTGCCCCTCCAGGGTCGCCAGCACCTTGAGCAGCGGCCGCTGCTGCAGGCTGAGGTCGCGGCCGCCGTGGATCAGCTGGAAGGCCTGGGCGATGAACTCCACCTCGCGGATGCCGCCGGAGCCGAGCTTGACGTTGTCGCTCATGCCCTTGCGCCGCACTTCCTGCTGGATCAGCTGCTTCATGGAACGCAGCGCCTCGATGGCCGAGAAGTCCAGATAGCGCCGATAGACGAAGGGCCGCAGCATCTCCAGCAGCTGCTTGCCGGCGGCCTGATCGCCACCGACCACTCGCGCCTTGATCATGGCGTAGCGCTCCCAGTCGCGGCCCTGGTCCTGGTAGTACTGCTCCAGGGCATTGAAGCTGAGCACCAGCGCGCCGGCCGAGCCATACGGCCGCAGGCGCATGTCGACGCGGAACACGAAGCCCTCGACGGTGATCGCATCCAGCGCCTTTATGAGTCTCTGTCCGAGGCGGATAAAGAACTCCTGATTGTCCAGCGAGCGCTTCACCCCCTCGGTCTCGCCGCCTTCCGGGTAGCCGAAGATCAGGTCGATGTCCGAGGACAGATTGAGTTCGTGGGCGCCGAGCTTGCCCATGCCCAGGATGACCATGTGCTGCACCTGGCCCGAGCGCCGACCCATCGGCGTGCCGAACTGCTCGCAGTGGCGTGGGAACAGCCACTCGTAGGCGCCATCGATGCTGGCATCGGCCAGGTCGGAGAGATCGCGGCAGGTCTCGGCCAGGTCGGCCTGGCGGGTCAGGTCGCGCCAGATGATGCGCACCTGCTGGCGGTTGCGGAAGCGCCGCAGGCGCCGGCCCAGTTCGTCCTCGTCGGCGCAGTCGACCAGCGCTGCCTGCAGCTGGGCGCGCAGCTCGCCGCCCTGCAGGCGCCGCTCCAGTTCGCCACTGGCGCCCAACTCGGCCAGCAGTTCGGGGGCACGCACGGCCTGTTCATGCACGAAATCGCTGAGCGCGCAGACCCGCTGCAGCGCCTCCGCGCGCTCGCCCGACCAGTCGGAAGGCAGCAGCGCGGCAGCGCGTTCGGCGAGGGGCAACAGGGTGGTCGGCAGGGCGGCCAGTGGCGGCAAACTCATGGTCTATCCTTGGGGACGGGCAGTCAGACCCGATCTATCCCAGGCGCCACTGCCCTTCCTGAAACTGTAGTTTTACTACTAAAGAATGTGTCCCGGACTCCACAGGCGCCATCGAAATGTAGTAAAACTACAAAAACGACCATGAACACCCTGGTCGATAACGACTTCCCGTAGCCCGCCCAAAAAGCGTGCACGAGCCCAGGCCTCCGATTCTGGAAGCCTTTCCGCCCTGGAGCAAGCCATGCAAGACCTCGATCCCGTCGAAACCCAGGAATGGCTGGATGCCCTCGAGTCCGTCCTCGACAAAGAAGGTGAAGACCGCGCCCACTACCTGCTGACCCGCATGGGTGAGCTGGCCACCCGCAGCGGCACCCAGCTGCCATATGCGATCACCACGCCCTACCGCAACAGCATCCCGGTCGGCCACGAGGCGCGCATGCCCGGCGACCTGTTTATGGAGCGGAGAATCCGCTCGTTGGTGCGCTGGAACGCCCTGGCCATGGTGATGCGCACCAACCTGCAGGACCCGGACCTGGGCGGCCATATCTCCAGCTTCGCCTCCTCGGCGACCCTGTACGACATTGGCTTCAACTACTTCTTCCAGGCTCCCACCGAGGAGCACGGCGGCGACCTGATCTTCTATCAGGGCCACGCCAGCCCCGGCATCTACGCCCGCGCCTTCCTCGAAGGCCGCATCAGCGAAGAGCAGATGAACAACTTCCGTCGCGAGGTCGACGGCAAGGGCCTGTCCTCCTACCCGCACCCGTGGCTGATGCCGGACTTCTGGCAGTTCCCCACCGTGTCCATGGGTCTGGGTCCGATCCAGGCGATCTACCAGGCGCGCTTCATGAAGTACCTGGAGAGCCGCGGCTATATCCCCGCTGGGAAGCAAAAAGTGTGGTGCTTCATGGGCGACGGCGAGTGCGACGAGCCGGAATCCCTGGGCGCCATCTCCCTGGCCGGCCGCGAGAAGCTGGACAACCTGATCTTCGTGATCAACTGCAACCTGCAGCGCCTGGACGGCCCAGTGCGCGGCAACGGCAAGATCATCCAGGAACTGGAAGGCGTGTTCCGTGGCGCCGAGTGGAACGTCAACAAGGTGGTCTGGGGCCGCTTCTGGGACCCGCTGCTGGCCAAGGACGTCGACGGCCTGCTGCAACGCCGCATGGACGAAGTGATCGACGGCGAGTACCAGAACTACAAGGCCAAGGACGGGGCCTACGTGCGTGAGCACTTCTTCAACAGCCCCGAGCTCAAGGAAATGGTCAAGGACCTCTCCGACCAGGAGATCTGGAACCTCAACCGCGGCGGCCACGACCCGTACAAGATGTACGCGGCCTACCACCAGGCGGTGAACCACAAGGGCCAGCCGACCGTGGTCCTGGCCAAGACCATCAAGGGCTACGGCACCGGCGCGGGCGAGGCGAAGAACACCGCGCACAACACCAAGAAAGTCGATATCGACAGCCTGAAGAAATTCCGCGACCGCTTCGACATCCCGGTCAAGGACGACGAGCTGGAGAGTCTGCCCTTCGTCAAGGCCGAGCCGGGCAGCCCGGAATACAAGTACCTGCACGAGCGCCGCGCCGCCCTCGGCGGCTTCGTGCCGCAACGCCGCGCGCAGAGCTTCAGCATTCCGACGCCGCCGCTGGAGACCCTCAAGGCCATCCTCGACGGCACCGGCGACCGCGACATTTCCACCACCATGGCCTTCGTGCGCATCCTCTCGCAGCTGGTCAAGGACAAGGACCTGGGCGCACGCATCGTGCCCATCGTGCCGGACGAGGCGCGCACCTTCGGCATGGAAGGCATGTTCCGCCAGCTCGGCATCTATTCCTCGGTCGGCCAGCTGTACGAGCCGGTGGATAAGGACCAGGTGATGTTCTACCGCGAGGACAAGAAGGGCCAGATCCTCGAGGAAGGCATCAACGAGGCCGGTGCCATGTCCAGCTGGATCGCCGCCGGTACTTCGTACTCCACGCACAACCAGCCGATGCTGCCGTTCTACATCTTCTATTCGATGTTCGGCTTCCAGCGCATCGGCGATCTGGCCTGGGCCGCCGGCGACAGCCGTGCCCGTGGCTTCCTGATCGGCGGCACCGCCGGCCGCACCACGCTCAACGGCGAAGGCCTGCAGCACGAGGACGGCCACAGCCACATCATGGCCGCGACCATCCCCAACTGCCGCACCTACGATCCGACCTACGGCTACGAGCTGGCGGTGATCATCCGTCACGGCATCAAGGAGATGATCGAGCAGCAGCAGAACGTCTTCTACTACATCACCGTGATGAACGAGTCCTACCAGCAGCCGGCCCTGCCGGCCGGCACCGAGGACGGCATCATCAAGGGCATGTACCTGCTCGAAGAGGACAAGAAGGAGGCCGCGCACCACGTGCAGCTGCTGGGTTCCGGCACCATCCTGCGCGAGGTGCGCGAGGCGGCGAAGATCCTGCGTGACGAGTTCAACATCGGCTCGGACGTGTGGAGCGTCACCAGCTTCAACGAGCTGCGCCGCGACGGCCTGGCCGTGGAGCGCTGGAACCGCCTGCATCCGGGGCAGAAGCCCAAGCAGGCGTTCATCCAGGAATGCCTGACCGGGCGCAAGGGCCCGGTGGTGGCCTCCACCGACTACATGAAGCTGTTCGCCGAGCAGGTGCGCCAGTGGGTGCCCAGCAAGGAATACAAGGTGCTCGGCACCGACGGCTTCGGCCGCAGCGACAGCCGCAAGAAACTGCGCCACTTCTTCGAGGTGGACCGTTACTGGGTGGTGCTGGCCGCGCTGGAGGCGCTGGTCGACCGTGGCGAGATCGAAGCCAAGGTGCTGGCCGACGCCATCGCCAAGTTCGGCATCGACCCCGAAAAAGCCAACCCCCTGGACTGCTGAGGAGACGCATTGTGAGCGAGTTGATACGCGTACCCGATATCGGCGGCGAAGGTGAAGTGATCGAACTGCTGGTCAAGGTCGGCGATCGCGTCGAGGCCGAGCAGAGCATCCTGACTCTGGAATCCGACAAGGCTTCCATGGAGGTGCCCTCACCCAAGGCCGGCGTGATCAAGAGCCTGAAGGTCAAGCTGGGCGACAAGCTGAAGACCGGCGACGAGCTGCTGGAGCTGGAGGTCGAGGGCGCCGCCCCGGCCGCCGAGCCCGCCGCGGCTCCCGTACCGAGCAAACCGACCCAGGCCGTCGACGAGGCCGAGGCGCCCAGCGCACCGGTGCCACAGCCGAGCGCGGCTCCGGCCGCCAGCGAGAGCGTGCAGGACGTGCATGTGCCGGACATCGGCACCAGCGGCAAGGTCAAGGTCATCGAGGTCATGGTCAAGGCCGGCGACAGCATCGCCGCCGACCAGTCGCTGATCACCCTGGAGTCGGACAAGGCCAGCATGGAAATCCCCTCGCCGGCCGCCGGCGTGGTGGAGGAAGTACTGGTCAAGCTGGACGCCGAAGTCGGCACCGGCGACCTGATCCTCAAGCTCAAGGTCGCCGGCGCAGCGCCCGCTGCCGCTCCGGCACCTGCTGCCGCAGCTCCTGTCCCGGCAGCTGCCGCGCCCGTGCACAGCACCCCTCCCGGAGCCAAGCCCGAGGTGGCCGCCGAAGTCGGCGCCATCGCCGCGCTGTCTGCCGCCGCCGCTGCGGTCAGTGCGCCGGTGCGTGACGGCAGCAAGGTCCACGCCGGTCCCGCCGTGCGCATGACCGCCCGCGAATTTGGCGTCGACCTGGCCGCCGTGCCGGGCAGCGGCCCGAAAGGCCGCATCCTCAAGGAGGACGTGCAGAACTACGTCAAGGCCATGCTGCAGAAGGCCAAGGACGCTCCGGCGGCCGGCGCCACCGGCGGTGCCGGCATCCCGCCGGTCCCGGCCGTGGACTTCAGCAAGTTCGGCGAAGTGGAAGAAGTGCCGATGACCCGCCTGATGCAGGTCGGCGCCGCCAACCTGCATCGCAGCTGGCTCAACGTGCCGCACGTGACCCAGTTCGACAGCGCCGACATCACCGAGCTGGAAGCCTTCCGCGTGGCGCAGAAGGCAGTGGCGGAGAAGGCCGGGGTCAAGCTGACTGTGCTGCCGCTGCTGCTCAAGGCCTGCGCCCACCTGCTCAAGGAGCTGCCGGACTTCAACAGTTCGCTGGCGCCGAGCGGCAAGGCGCTGATCCGCAAGAAGTACGTGCACATCGGCTTCGCCGTCGATACCCCGGATGGCCTGCTGGTCCCGGTGATCCGCGACGTCGACCAGAAGAGCCTGCTGCAGCTGGCCGGCGAAGCCGCCGAGCTGGCGGAGAAGGCGCGCACCAAGAAACTCTCGCCGGACGCCATGCAGGGCGCCTGCTTCACCATCTCCAGCCTCGGCCACATCGGCGGCACCGGCTTCACGCCGATCGTCAACGCACCGGAAGTGGCGATCCTCGGGGTGAGCAAGGCGACCATGCAGCCGGTGTGGGACGGCAAGGCCTTCCAGCCGCGCCTGATGCTGCCGCTGTCGCTGTCCTACGATCACCGGGTGATCAACGGCGCCGCCGCCGCACGCTTCACCAAGCGCCTGGGCGACGTGCTGGGAGATATCCGCACCCTGCTGCTGTAACGAACCAAGCTGTGCTTTGGAGGCATCGACGCCTCACTCCTCGGCCCCGCCTCCTGGCGGGGCTTTTTTATCGCGCAAAGAAGCCCCGCCGAAGCGGGGCTTTCTGCGCCAGCCTGCGGATCAGTTCTTCTGCAGGTTGCGGATCAGGAAGGTGATCGCCTTGGCCAGGTCGGCCGCGCCCTGGTGATCGCGCAGCACGGTGATCCACGGGCTGCCATCGGCCGGATTGTTCAGCACGCAGGTGATGCCGTTGGTCGGACAGTCGTAGTGGATATAGGGGTCGAGGCCGAACACCGACAGGCGCTGGTTGCTCACCGCCAGGCTGTTGGTCTGCTCGGCGCGGGTCTCCTGGCGCACCAGCAATTCGCCCGGGGCGGCGACGCTGAGCTGGTAGCGCAGGTCGCTGCGCTGCGCCGGCGCCTTGCCCAGCTGGTAGCCGGCGCGCAGGGCGTAGGTGTCGAGCAGCGCGTTGCTGTGCGCCAGCAGCGCCTTGCGCTCGTCCTTGGTCAGATACAGTCGCTTCAGCTCGGCGAGATAACGCGCCTGCTCCTCACCGCTCAGCTGGGCCTCGCTGGCCTGCGCCGGGGCACCCGCGCCCAGGCTCAGCATCAGCAATAACCCGCTCAGTCTTCTTGTCAGTCCCTGCCGCATGATGCACCCTTGCCCCACTTGGTTGATGTAACAGACCTATGAACTCGTCTGGCGGCCCCACACACTGGAGCGCCAACAGGTTCCAAGCCTGCCCTGAAGCGGCAGCATAAGGAAGCCAGTCGTTCGATGAAAAGCCATCCCGATGCCGCCAGCCGTCAGGCGGCCGAGGTTGTGACGCAGTTGCCAGTGCCCTCGCGCCTGGGAATGCTGCGCTTCGAGCGTATCAACGAGCCCAGCTGGACCCTGCTGTTCCTCGATCCCGCCTGCGAGCGCCAGCTCGGCGTCAGCGCCGGCGAACTCTGCGCCCTGCTCGACTGCCCCTACGCCAGCCTGATGGAGCCGGAGTCGCGCTACCAGCTGCACGACGAGATCCAGCTGCAGCTGAGCAAGGCCCCGCACTATTCGGTGCGCTACCGCCTGCACACGCCCAACGGCGCCCTGCACCTGCTGGAGATCGGTGAGTCGTTCCAGCAGCGCGGCCGCCTGCTGCTGCGTGGCTACCTGCTCGTCACCGCCGAGGCCGGCGAGACCCTGGCCGAGCAGCGCATGCAGGAGCTGGAAGAACAGAACAACAAGCTGAGGACCTCTCTGGAGCTGTACCAGCACTCCCAGGAGGAGCACCTGCAGCACCTGATCCGCTCGCGCGCCCAGCAGAGCCTCATCGTGCGCCTGGCGCGGCATCGCTACAGCGCGCTGGACCCGCTCAAGGAAGCCGCCGAGCTGATCACCCAGGCCGCCTGCGAGACCTATGACGTGGCCCGCGCCAGCCTCTGGCACCTGATCGGCGAGACCCTGGAGCCGGTGGCCATGTACCGCCGCGACATCGACGGCCACGAGATGCCGGCGGCCATCGACGCCCGCCTGTTCCCGCGCTACCTGGAGGCGCTGCACAGCGGCCGCGCCATCGACGCGCACAACGCCCAGCGCGACCCGCGCACCAGCGAGCTGGCCCGCGGCTACCTCAAGCCGCTGGGCATCAGCGCCATGCTCGACGCCAGCATCCGTCTCGGCGGCGAGGTGGTCGGCGTGCTGTGCCTGGAACACATCGGCCCGGCGCGCACCTGGCAGGCCGACGAGATCGCCTTCGCCGGCGAGCTGGCCGACCAGTTCGCCCAGGTCATGAGCAACCAGCAGCGCCGCGACGCCACCAGCGCCCTGTTCCTGTTCCAGCGCGCCGTGGAGCAGAGCGCCAGCGCCTTCCTGCTGTTCGACCGCGATGGTCTGGTGCAGTACGTCAACCCCAGCTTCACCTCGATCACCCAGTACGGCGCCGAGGAGATCCAGGGCCGGCGCATCTCCCAGCTGCCGGCCCTGGAGAACCTCGGCGACCTGCTGTTCGACGCCCAGGCCGGCCTGGCCGAGCGCAACAGCTGGCAGGGCGAGTTCCGCAGCCGGCGCAAGAACCTCGAGCCTTACTGGGGCCAGCTGTCGATCTCCAAGGTGTACAACGACGACGGCGAGCTGACCCACTACATCGGCATCTACGAAGACATCACCCAGAGCAAGCTGGCCCAGCAGCGCATCGAGCGCCTGGCCTATAGCGACAACCTCACCGGCCTGGGCAACCGCCCCTACTTCATCCGCTGCCTGGAAGAACGCTTCGCCCGCCACGACGGCCAGGCCTTCAGCCTGCTGCTGGTGGACATCGACAACTTCAAGCGGATCAACGACAGCCTCGGCCACCAGACCGGCGACAAGCTGCTGACCAACCTGGCCCGCCGCCTGCGCAACAGCCTGAGCCAGAACACCAGCCTGGCGCGCTTCGCCAGCAACGAGTTCGCCGTGCTGCTGGATGGTGCAGAGCAGGAAGCCGGTCTCAAACTGGCTCAGGAACTGCTGGCCACCCTGGACAAGCCGCTGTTCGTCGACAACCAGCTGATCAGCGTCACCGGCTCGGTCGGCCTGGCCTGCGCGCCGCTGCACGGCGACGACCCGCACGTGCTGATGAAGCACGCCGGTCTGGCCCTGCACAAGGCCAAGGCCAACGGCAAGCACCAGGTCCAGCTGTTCACCGAGGCGCTGAATGCCGAGGCCAGTTACAAGCTGTTCGTCGAGAACAACCTGCGTCGTGCCCTGACCCAGAACGAGCTGGAGGTCTACTACCAGCCCAAGCTGTGCCTGAAGAGCGGGCAACTGCTCGGCCTGGAGGCGCTGCTGCGCTGGCAGCACCCGGAGAAGGGCATGATCAGCCCCGACCAGTTCATCAGCGTCGCCGAGGAAACCGGCCTGATCATCCCCATCGGCAAATGGGTGGTGCGCCAGGCCTGCCGCGCCAGCCTGGAGCTGTCAGCCCTCGGCATGGGCGATATCCAGGTGGCGATCAACCTGTCGGCCAAGCAGTTCACCGACCCCGACCTGGTCGGCTCCATCGCCGCCATCCTCGACGAGGAACAACTGCCTGCGCACCTGCTGGAAGTGGAGCTGACCGAGAGCCTGCTGCTCGAAGGCAACGACGCTACCCGCCAGCAGGTGGCACGCCTCAAGGCCCTGGGCCTGACCCTAGCGATGGACGACTTCGGCACCGGCTACTCGTCGCTGAGCTACCTGAAGAAATTCCCGATCGACGTGATCAAGATCGACCGCAGCTTCATCAAGGACATCCCCGAGAACCAGGACGACATGGAGATCACTGCCGCGGTGATTGCCATGGCCCACAACCTGCGCCTCAAGGTGGTCGCCGAAGGCATCGAGACCGCCGCCCAGCTCGGCTTCCTGCGACGCCAGCTGTGCGACGTCGGCCAGGGCTACCTGTTCGACCGGCCGATTCCCGGCCGCGACCTGGTGGATAGCCTGCGCCGCTATCCCTGCCGCGGCGCCTGACCTCGCCCAGCCGACCAACGGCAGGCCAGCGCTGTAATCCAGCCCCAAGATTCGCGTCTATCCCTCGGCTTCAACCGCCCGCCCAGCGGAGTAAGCTATCCCCAGTCCGTCACAGCACAGGAACAGATCATGGTTCTGCGTTCGCAAATCCTCGCCCACAAACTCGAACTGCCCAGCGCCGAACAGGCCCTGCCCGGCCGCGCCGAGAGCATGGCGGTGCCAGCCGCACACTATGTCAACGGCAACCCGCTCAAGGCCCCCTTCCCCGCCGGCCTGCAGCAGGCGGTATTCGCCATGGGCTGCTTCTGGGGTGTCGAGCGGCGCTTCTGGCAACAGCCCGGCGTGTGGACCACCGCCGTGGGCTACGCCGGCGGTCATACGCCGAACCCGACCTACGAGGAAGTCTGCTCCGGCCTGACCGGCCATACCGAAGTGGTGCTGGTGGTGTTCGACCCGCAGCAGACCAGCTACGAGAAACTGCTCAAGGTGTTCTGGGAGGCGCACAACCCGACCCAGGGCATGCGCCAGGGCAACGACATCGGCACCCAGTACCGCTCGGCCATCTATTGCCTGGATGCCACCCAGCGCGCCGCCGCCGAAGCCAGCCAGACGCAGTTCCAGGCCGAACTGGAGAAGGCCGGACTCGGCCCCATCACCACCGAGATCGCCGACGCGCCGGCCTTCTACTACGCCGAGGCCTATCACCAGCAGTACCTGGCGAAGAACCCGGGCGGCTACTGCGGGCTGGGCGGCACGGGGGTGTGCCTGCCGGTCTGAGTGGCGGAACCTTCGCCGCGCTCTACCGGTCGACCCGGTAGAGCCATCTCCGCAGGAGAACCCGCCATGGACCTGAGCAATATCGCCAGCGCCGTTTCCAATGCCAACGCGGCGCAGGCCTCGGCAACCGCCTCGCTGATGCTGCTGAGAAAGTCCCTGGATATTCAGGCCGCCAGCGCCATCGGCCTGATCCAGGCCATTCCGCAGGTCACTCCACCGAGCAATCCGCCGAACCTGGGCAACGCGATAGACGTGACGGTCTAGCGCCTTAACTGAGCGCCCGCCACTCCTGATCCAGCCGCTCCAGGATGCGGCGCAGTTCGCCCGCATCCGCCTCTCCCAACAACTCCGCCAGTTGCGCCTCGGCTTCGGCCGAGAGCTGCAGCGCGCGCGCATAGAGCGCTTCGCCGCGTTCGGTGAGGCGCACGCGCTTAGCTCGCCCGTCATCCGGGTCGGCCTCGATCAGCAGGTAGCCCAGCTCGTGCAGCTGTTCCACCAGATAGGCCATGCTCTGCTTGGTCATGCCGGCCGCTGCCGCCAGCTCCACCACGCGGCTGCCCTGGGCGGCGATATGGCGCAGCACCGCGCTGTGCGGCAGGCGCACGCCGGTGAACTCTTCGGCCAGGCGGCCATAGAGCCAGCCGGCCAGCTGTTCGTAGGGCAGGCGCAGCAGTGCACCTAGGGTCTTGCGAGAAGGATCGACGATCATGGCGGCAGCTTGCATTTTAGTCAGTCTATATGTCTATTATAGACAGACAAACTGACTTATTTGGAGTTCCCCATGAGCAACATCGCCCACAACCTCGATGTCGTCGACCGCCATATCCGCGGTGAGGCCCAGGACGTCGACTCGGTGCTCGGCCTGTATACCGACGACATCGTCATGAGCATCCCCGGCCGCGGCATCGAGTTGCACGGCAAGGCGCCGATCCGCGCCATGTACCTGCGCCTGTTCGGCGCCATGCGCGATATCGAACTGCAGCCGTTGGACCGCTTCGCCACCGAGGACCGCGTGGTGGACGACATGCGCGTGCGCCTGACCATCGCCAGCGAAGGCATCGACAACTGCCCGCTACCGGTCGGCAGCCGCGCCGAGCTGCGCCTGGTGCACCACTTTCAGATGCGCGACGGACTGATCGCCCGGGAGGAAGTGTTCGAGGTGTGGACGCCGCTATAAGGCCAGCGGCGCGTACCCTAGCCCTCCTGGCCGACGGATGTGGCGTCCGCCTCGGCACCCGCGTTCGACTTCCAGTTCTTCAACACCCCACCAATCCGATACCCGCGCCAACCAAGCATGCGCGTTGCCGTCATCACCCCGGCCATCAGCGCGCCGCCGACCCCGGCAGTCACGGTGTCGGCACCGGTCAGGTAGAGGCCCTCGATCGGCGTCTGGCTGTGGATCCAGTGCTGGTCGAAGCGCTGCACCGTATGGTCGATGCCGTAGATCTCGCCCTGCTCGTTCCATTGGTACCACTCGGTGGACAGCGGCGTGCCCAGCTCGCAGAAGTCCAGGGCGCCGCGCAGTTGCGGCTGGTGCTTGTACAGGGTTTCCAGCAGCTGCTCGGTGAGCTGGGCCTTGAACGCCTCGTATTCGGCGCCGCGTTTGCCCCAGGTGGTGCCCTTCCACTTGGCGAACCACTGCGGCAAGGTCGGTGCGACGATCTCCACCGTGGCCTTGTGCGGGTAGTGGGCATCCCAGGCCGGGTCCTTGGCCGAGGGGAAGCTGATGTAGATCAGCGGCATCGCCGGGTTCTGCCCGCTCTCGAAACTGCTGACGTTGTAATCGTGATCGAAGGTCGGGTAGACCCAGTAGTTGGTCTTCGGCAGGCCCAGTTCGGCGGCGCTGCCCTTGAAGCCGGCATACAGGCACAGGGTGGCGGCGGACAGGTCGACCTTCCGCAGCGGCGCCAGCAGGCCATGTTCGCTAGCCACCTGCGCATCGAGCAGGCGGGTGTAGGTGGGCACCAGGCCGGCGCAGCTGACGATCTGCGGCGCGCGGATCTCCAGGCCGTCCTTCTGCAGGCGCACACCCACGGCGCGGCCGTTCTCCACCAGGATCTTGTCGACCCCGGCGTAGGTGAAGACATGGCCGCCAGCCGCCTCGATGGTCGGGATGATGGTCTCGGAGATCTTGATCGCGCCGCCCACCGGGTAGTTGCCGCCGGTGATGTAGTGCTTGGCGACCATCGCGTGCATGACGAACGCGGCCTTGGCCGGCGGCAGGCCGTAGTCGCCCCACTGGGCGGTGAGCACGCCGATCAGCTCCTGATTCCGGGTCAGGCCTTCCAGCACTTCGCGGGTGCTCTTGAAGAAGTAGGCCGGCAGCCACAGGCGGCGCAGCCTGGCGTAGAGCATGCCGAGCGAGCGCGGCAGGGCCTGGCCGGCGAAGAAGCGTGGCACCCGCGCGCTGACGTCGCTGAGCAGTTCCACATAGCGGTCGATGGCCGCCGCTTCGTCGGGGAAGTGCTGCTTGATCTCGGCCTTGAATTCTTCGCGCCCGGCCACGTAGTCGTAGGTCTGGTCACCGATGACGATGCGGTCATAGCGGGCATCCATCGGCGCCCATTCCAGCTTGCCGTCGCTGATCACATCGAAGATGCGGCGGATCGCCGACCAGGGTTTGTGCACCTCGCCGATGTAGTGCACGCCCACGTCCCACTCGTAGCCCTCGCGCTCGTAGCTGTGGGTGTAGCCGCCGGCGGTGTAGTGCTGCTCCAGCACACACACACGCTTGCCGAGCTTGGCCAGCAGCGCGGCGGTGGTCAGGCCGCCGATGCCGGAGCCGATGATGATGGCGTCGTAGTCGTTGCCGAGCAGACGCGCGCGCAAGCGGGTACCGGTGCGTTTCATGAGGGTCTCCTAGGTTATTCTTGTTATGCAACTTTTTGCATACTAGACAGCACCCACCGACCATGCAACTTTTTGCATAATCCGTATACTGCCGCGCATCTCCCAGCCAGCCGGTGAATCCCGTTCATGTCGCTCAAGCACGCCATCCTCATCCTCCTGGAAAGCGAACCCGGCAGCGGCTACGACCTGCTCAAGCGCTTCAAGGATGGCCTCGGCTATTTCTGGAACGCCAAGCACCAGCAGGTGTACCTGGAACTGAAGAAACTCAACGAGGCCGGCTGGCTGGAGTTCGAGGCGGAGGCGCAGGAGACCCGCCCGGACAAGAAGATCTATCGCCTCACCCCGGCCGGCCATGCCGAGCTGCTGCGCTGGCTGGGCGAGCCGGTGCAGCCGAACAAGATCAACGATGCGCTGCTGGTGAAGCTGTACGCCGGCGCCCACACCTCGCTCGACAATTTGCGCGAGGAAATGGCTCGCCACGTGGCCGTGCACCGCAAGACCTTGGACAGCCTGCTGAGCATCGAGCGCGACTACCACGCCCTTCCCGCCGAACAGCGCGCCGCGCTGCGCCTGCCCTACCTGACTCTGCGCCGCGGCATCCTCGGCGAACAGTCCTGGCTGGCCTGGGCCGACGAAGTGGCGGCGGAGCTGGGCCGCGCCGACTGAGCCGACGCGCCCCGCAGGCACACCGCTAGAGCGCGGCGCCCGCCACGCTGGCTTCCGCCTCGACCGGTACGTGCAGCAGCTGCAGGCGCTCGCTGCTATAGGCGCGGATGCGGTTGGTCAGCTCGATGTCGTCATTCAGCTTCTGTCCGTAGGACGGGATGATCTCCTTCAGGCGCGCCTGCCACTCGGGGGTCTGCATCTCTTCCTTGAAGGTGCGTTCCAGCACCGTGAGCATGATCGGCGCGGCGGTCGAGGCGCCCGGCGAGGCGCCCAGCAGCGCGGCGATGCTGCCGTCGGCGGCGCTCACCACCTCCGTGCCGAACTGCAGCACGCCGCCCTTCTCCTCATCCTTCTTGATCACCTGCACGCGCTGGCCGGCGGTGATCAGCTCCCAGTCCTCGTCCCGCGCATCGGGGAAGTAGTCGCGCAGGGCCTGCATGCGGTCGTCCTGGTCGAGCATCAGTTGGCCGATCAGGTACTGGCTCAGGTCCATGTTGTCCCAGCCGGCGTGGGTCATGGGCCCGAGGTTGTCGCTGCTCACCGAGGCGAACAGGTCCCACAGCGAACCGTGCTTGAGGAACCTGCTGGAGAAGGTGGCGAAGGGCCCGAACAGCAGCACCTTCTCGCCGTCGATCACCCGGGTGTCCAGGTGCGGCACCGACATCGGCGGCGAGCCGACCGAGGCCAGGCCGTACAGCTTGGCCTGGTGCTGGGCGACCACCTCCGGGTTGCGGGTGACCAGGAACTGGCCGCCCACCGGGAAGCCGCCGTAGCCATCCGCTTCTTCGATGCCGGCTTTCTGCAGCAGCGGCAGCGCCGCGCCGCCGGCGCCGATGAACACGAACTTGGCCTTGACGCTGCTTTCCCGCTCGTCGTTGGCCAGGTCGGCGACCACCACCGTCCAGGTGCCGTCGTCGTTGCGCTGCAGGTCGCGCACCTCATGGCGCAGGTGCAACGCCACGCCGTCACGCTGGGTCAGCGCGCCGATCAGTTGCTTGGTGATCTCGCCGAAGTTGACGTCGGTACCGATCGGCATGCGCGTGGCGGCGATCTTCTCGCCCTCGGGCCGGCCGTTCATCACCAGCGGCACCCACTGGGCGATCTGCGCCGGGTCCTCGGAGTACTGCATGCCGCGGAACAGCGAGCTGTGCTGCAGCGACGCGTGGCGCTTCTTCAGGTAGGCGACGTTCTTGTCGCCCCAGACGAAGCTCATGTGCGGCACGTTGTTGATGAACGACCTGGGATTCTTGAGCACGCCCTGGTCGATCTGGTGCGCCCAGAACTGCTTGGAGATCTCGAAGGACTCGTTGATCGCCACCGCCTTGCTGATGTCGATGCCGCCGTCCGGGGTCTCCGGCGTGTAATTCAGCTCGCAGAAGGCCGAGTGGCCGGTGCCGGCGTTGTTCCAGGCGTTGGAGCTCTCGTCGGCGACCTGGTCCATGCGCTCGTAGATGTCGATGGTCCAGCCCGGTTCCAGCTGGCTGATGTAGGTGCCGAGGGTGGCACTCATCACGCCGCCACCGATCAGCAGCACGTCGACGGTCTTCTCCGGCGCGGGCGGTTTCGAGCATCCCACTGCCGCGAGGCAGGCGAGGATCAACAGGATTTTCTTCATGGCAATGACCAGTTCCAGTGGAGGGCGTAGACGAGGCGCTACGAGATGTTCCCCCGGCCGCAGCGGCGGGACGCGGAGCACGCGGCACGAGGCCGTTCAGTCGGTTGACCGTCGAACCACCCCGGTGTTGACGGTTTTATGCGGCCGAAAGACCAAAGGTCGCTCCCAGAGCAAAACCGATGCCGGATCGCTCGCCCACTAACGGCGGGCCTTTGCGCCGCCCCTGGCCGTGCTGATGGCCGATTCCCGCCAACGGTGTGGCGAGATCCCGCCGGCCAGACGCCTCTGCCACCGGCGACGGGCAGGCGCTAGACTGCCAGCAAACAGCCAGCAGCCAGCGAGCCCGGCATGCCCGCAACGACCATTTCCATCTCCCCCGAACAGCTGTGCGTGGGCCTCTACGTGCACCTGGACCTGAGCTGGTGGGAACACAACTTCGCCTTCAGCAGTTTCAAGATCAAGGACGAGGGCCAACTCCAGGCCCTGCGCGACCTGGGCCTGGCCCAGCTGCGCTACGAACCGGCGCGCAGCGACTGCCAGCCCCTGGCGTTGCAACCCGCCGAGCCCAAGCAGCAGGCCGAAGAGCCGCCCAAGCCCAGCCCCGAGGAACAGGCCCGCCAGGCCCGCGCGGCCAAGCTCGGCGCCCTGCGCAAGCGCCTGGCCGAGGTGGACCGCACCTTCGTGCAGGCCAGCCAGCGGGTGAAGTCGCTCAACCAGGCCCTGCGCAACCAGCCGGAGGACGCCCTCAAGCTGGCCGGCGAGGTGGTGCGCGAGCTGGTCGAGGCGCTGCTCGGCGAGGATGGCGCGGCGCTGCACAGCATCAACGGCAAGGCCGCGGACGACGCCTACTTCCATCCGCTCAATGTCACCGTGCTGTCGGTGATGCTCGGCCGCCAGCTCGGCTACGACTCCGAGGCCTGCCACAGCCTGGGCCTCGGCGCCCTGCTGCACGACATGGGCAAGCTGGAGGTGCCGAGCAAGGTGTTGCTCAAGGCCGAGCCGCTGACCCGCCCCGAGCAGCAACTGCTGCAGCTGCACGTGGACTTCGGCGTGCGCCGCGGACGCGAGCTGATGCTCGACGACGAGGTGCTGCGGATCATCCAGGAGCACCACGAATACTGCGATGGCAGCGGCTATCCCAAGGGCCTGCGCGAGGCGGCGATTGGTCGCCTGAGCCGGGTGGTGAGCATCGCCAACGCCTTCGACAACCTGTGCAACCCGCTCAACCCGCGCGACGGCCTGAGCCCCCACGAGGCCCTGGCGCTGATGTTCAAGCAGCAGCGCGAACGCTTCGACGAGGTGGCCCTGAAGGCCTTCATCCGCTGCATGGGCGTGTATCCGCCGGGCAGCCTGGTGCAGCTGGAGGACGAGCGCTACGCCCTGGTGCTGGCCATGCACCCGAGCCTGCCGCTGAAGCCCACGCTGATCCTCTACGAACCAAGCGTGCCCAAGGCCGAGGCGCTGATCGTCAACCTGGAGCACGAGCCCAGGCTGGCCATCGCCCGCAGCCTGCGTCCGGCCCAGCTGCCGCTGGAGGCGCTGGAATACCTCAACCCGCGCCAGCAACTCACCTATTACGTCGACCCGCGCCAGCGCGGAAAATAGCGCTTAGGGCGGATGACCGCGCCAGAACAATCGCGCCTAAACTCAGCGAACCGTCGCCGCTGCCGATACAGCGGAGCAGATCGATCGCCGCCAAACAAGAAGTAGACCCGGCCAGCCATGCACAACCCGCGCTTTTCCGACCTCCACGAGATTCCGCCCAAGGCCTTCAGCACGGCTGCCGTGGCGCTGCAGCTGTCGCCCTGGCTACTGGTCGGCCTGGGCGCCTGGGGTGGCCTGCCACTGTGGATCTGCCTGTTCAGCGGCGTGTGCCTGAGCTTCGGCCTGCTGCCCGCGCTGGCCACCGCCACCCATTGGCGCGCGCTGATGCAGCCGCGCGCCGTCGAGCCGCAGGTGCCGGACTGGGTCGCGCCGCTGGCCGACCAGTTGGAGGCGCAGTATGCCCAGCAACGCGAGCTGCTCGAACGCCTGCAGCGAGACCTGCAGGCCCGCGACGCGGCCGCCCAGCAGCACTGGCAGATCCAGGACGAACGCCTGCAGCAGCAGAATCACCGCGCCCTGGCCCTGCTGGCCGAGCTGTCGGCGGCGCCGGGCGACGACACCCAGGCGCGCCAGGCACTCGCCACCCTGCTCGAGCAACAGCGGCAGACCCGCGACCAGGCCGCCGTCCTGGCCGAGGGCATGCGCGGCATCGCCCAGCAGGCCGAGACCGTGCTGCGCGCCACCACCGACATGGACGCCATCGCCAAGCAGACCAACCTGCTCGCGCTGAACGCCGCCATCGAAGCGGCAAGAGCCGGCGACAGCGGTCGCGGCTTCGCCGTGGTGGCCGACGAAGTGCGCGCCCTATCCAGCCGTTCCACCGACTTCTCTCTGGCCATTCGCGGCACGGTGGGCGAGATGCTGGAGGCCCTGCGTCAGGCCGACGCGCAGACCAACCAACTGGCTCAGGACGGCGCGCAGATCGGTGAAGAGGCGCAGCAGCGCATCGCCGATAGCCTGAGCGCGCTGCAGGCAAGCCAGGCACGCACCCTGGATATCGCCGGTCAACTAAGCGAACTGCTGCAGGCGATGAGCAGCTCGCTCGCCACGCCGCCGGAAATATCCAGCGACGCCCTGGGCGAGCTGCAGCAGCACGACCAGGCGCTGGCCGAACTGGCCGCGCTTCTGCGCGACCAAACCACGCCTCTCTAGCGCCGCGCCGGCGCTTTCGAGCGCGCCGGGCCGTAGGGGCCGGTCAGTCGGCGATCAGCCAATCCAGGCGGAAGCTGCCCTGGCTCTGCGCCAGCTTCGTGGCCAGCCATGGCAGCAGCTGCTTCAGCTCGTCTTCCAGGCCCCAGGGCGCGTTGGCGATGGCCAGGCCGGAGCCGGCCAGACGATTGGCATCGTCCGGGGCGTGGACGAACAGTTCGACGCGCAGCAGCTTGGGCGCGCTGGATTTCTCCAGGCCCTGATAAAAGCGTTTGAGCTGGCGCTCGTCCTTGATCGGGTACCAGATGGCGACCACGGTCTGGCGCATGCGGCCGATGGCCTCGTCCAGCGCGGTGACGCAACGCTCCAGCTCGTCGGCCTTCTCGAACGGCGGGTCGATCAGCAGCAGCGCACGCTTCTCCGCCACCGGCAGCAGGGCGCGCGGCACGTGCCAGCCCTCGCCCAGGTGCACGGCCACGCGGCGGTCGCCCTTCATGTTGTCCTTCAGCAGCTGGCCGTCTTCCGGGTGCTTCTCGTTGAGCAGCACGCGGTCCTGCTCGCGGGTCAGCTGGCAGGCCAGCTCCGGCGAGCCGGGGTAATAGCGCAGCGCACCGTCCGGGTTGAGCGTGTGCAGCACGCCGAAGTAGTCGACGGTCGCCTCGGGCAGGTCCGGCGCATCCCACAGGCGGCCGATGCCTTCCAGCCACTCGCCGGTGCGGGTAGCCTGGTCGCCCTGCAGGTCATACAGGCCGACGCCGGCATGGCTGTCGAGGTAGGCGAAGGGCGCCTCCTTGCGCGACAGCAGGGCGATGATGCGGCTGATGACGATGTGCTTGAGCACGTCGGCGTGGTTGCCGGCATGGAAGGCGTGGCGGTAGTTCATGGGCGCGTTACCTGAAGCAGAACCTGGAGCGGGTGCGAATTGTAGCCCGAAGGGACGACGCGAACAGTTTCTAGCTCAGCATCAGGGCGATGAATCTTGCTAGGCGGCCTCTATTCACGACTCTAGACTTCAAGAAGATCCCACCGGAGACGATCATGTCCGAGTCCCTGCTCAGTTCCCGCAACCTGGCCTTCGAACTCTACGAAGTGCTGGACGCCGAAGCCCTGACCCAGCGCGAGCGCTTCGCCGACCACAATCGGGAAACCTTCGATGCCGCCATCGGCACCGCGCGCGGTATCGCCGAGGAACTGTTCGCCCCGCACAACCGCAAGAACGACGAGCACGAACCGCAGTACGTGGACGGCGCCGCGGTGCTGATCCCGGAAGTCGCCCCGGCGCTCAAGGCGTTCCACGAGGCCGGTTTCCTCAACGCCACTCGCGACTTCGAGGCCGGCGGCATGCAGCTGCCCAACCTGCTGTCGCAGGCCTGCTTCGCCCACTTCCAGTCGGCCAACTGCGCCACCAGCTCCTATTCGATGCTGACCATGGGCGTGGCCAACCTGATCGAGGCCTTCGGCAGCGCCGAACAGCAGCAGCGCTTCCTGCAGCCGATCATCGACGGCCGCTTCTTCGGCACCATGGGCCTGACCGAGCCGCACGCCGGCTCCTCGCTGTCGGACATCCGCACCAAGGCCGAGCCGCACGCCGACGGCAGCTACCGGATCAAGGGCAACAAGATCTTTATCTCCGGCGGCGACCAACCGATCTCCGAGAACATCGTGCACATGGTGCTGGCCAAGCTGCCGGACGCCCCGCCCGGGGTGAAAGGCATCAGCCTGTTCATCGTGCCGAAGTTCCTGGTCAACGACGACGGCTCGCTGGGCAAGCGCAACGACGTGACCCTGGCCGGCCTGTTCCACAAGATGGGCTGGCGCGGCACCACCTCCACCGCGCTGAACTTCGGCGACAACGGCGAGTGCGTGGGCTACCTGGTGGGCAAGCCGCACCACGGCCTGTCCTACATGTTCCAGATGATGAACGAGGCGCGCATCGGCGTCGGCATGGGCGCGATCATGCTCGGCTACGCCGGCTACCTGTACTCGCTGGACTATGCGCGCAACCGCCCGCAGGGCCGCCACGCGGATGGCAAGGACCCGAGCAGCCCGCAGATATCCATCGTCGAGCACGCCGATGTGCGGCGCATGCTACTGACCCAGAAAGCCTATGTGGAAGGCGCCTTCGACCTGGGCCTGTACGCCGCCCGGCTGTTCGACGACACCCACACCCTGCCCAGCGAGGAAGAGCGCAAGAAGGCCCTGGAGCTGCTCGACCTGCTGACCCCGATCGTCAAATCCTGGCCCTCCGAGTTCTGCCTCAAGGCCAACGAACTGGCCATCCAGGTGCTCGGCGGCCACGGCTACACCCGCGAGTACCCGGTGGAGCAGTACTACCGCGACAACCGCCTCAACCCGATCCACGAGGGCACCCACGGCATCCAGTCGCTCGACCTGCTCGGCCGCAAGGTGTCGATGAACGGCGGCGCCGCGCTCAAGCAGTTGATGGCGCTGATCCAGGACACCTGCCAGCGCGCCACGGCCTTCGAGTCGCTGAATCGCCTGCGCCAGCCGCTGGAGCAGCTGGTGCAGCGCCTCGGTGGCGTGACCCTGGCCCTGCTTGGCGACCTGCTGACCGGCAAGGTCAACCAGGGCCTGGCCAACTCGGCGCTGTACCTCAAGGCCTTCGGCCACGCGGTGATCGGCTGGCGCTGGCTGGAGCAGGCGATTCGCGCCGAAGAAGGCCTGGCGCGCGGAAACGCCGCCGATGTCGACTTCTACCAGGGCAAGCTGCAGGCCGCGCGTTTCTTCCTGACCTGGGAAGTACCGAGCTGCCAGCACGAGCTGAACATTCTCGAGGCGCGCGACGACACCTGCCTGAACATGCAGGACGCCTGGTTCTGAGCCTCGGCTAAGCCGCTGATTTGCCGAGAAGAACGCCCCGCACATGCGGGGCGTTTCCTTTTGACAGGAGAGCAAAGCGGCGGGTTATTATCCGGCATGATCTCTGCTTAGGATCTGTTGACGACCCCTGCGGCCGCGACCGCACGTGAACAGAACCTGGAGCGTCGCCCCTCGCCTTCTCGCCCGGAGTACGCCCTTGGACGCCAGCGCCATCAATAGCCTGTTCCTGATCGGTGCATTGCTGGTGGGCGCGAGCATCCTGGTCAGCTCGGTATCCTCGCGCCTGGGCATCCCGATCCTGGTGATCATCCTCGCCGTGGGCATGGTCGCCGGCGTCGACGGCCCCGGCGGCATCGGCTTCAGCAACTACCCGATGGCCTACCTGGTGGGCAACCTGGCGCTGGCCATCATCCTCCTCGACGGCGGCCTGCGCACACGGGTGTCGAGCTTCCGCGTGGCCTTGTGGCCGGCACTGTCGCTGGCCACGGTCGGCGTGCTGATCACCACCGGCCTGACCGGCATGGCCGCCGCCTGGCTGTTCGACCTGAACATGATGCAGGGCCTGCTGATCGGCGCCATCGTCGGCTCCACCGATGCCGCCGCGGTGTTCTCCCTGCTCGGCGGCAAGGGCCTCAACGAGCGGGTCACCGCGACCCTGGAAATCGAGTCCGGCAGCAACGATCCGATGGCGGTGTTCCTCACCGTGACCCTGATCGACATGCTCGCCAAGGGCCAGAGCGACTTCAGCATCGCCTTCATCGGCCACCTGCTCAGCGAGTTCGGCATCGGCGCCGCGCTCGGTCTCGGCGGCGGCTGGGTGCTGCTGCAGCTGATCAACCGGGTCAGCCTGCCCAACGGCCTGTATCCGCTGCTGGTGGTGAGCGGCGGCCTGCTGGTGTTCGCCCTGACCAACTTCATGCATGGCAGCGGCATCCTCGCCGCCTACCTGTGCGGCCTGGTGCTGGGCAACCGGCCGATCCGCTCGCGCCACAGCATCCTGCACATGCTCGACGGCATGGCCTGGCTGGCGCAGATCGGCATGTTCCTGGTGCTCGGCCTGCTGGTGACGCCACACGACCTGCTGCCCATCGCCCTCCCGGCGCTGGGCCTGGCGCTGTGGATGATCCTGTTCGCCCGCCCGCTGTCGGTGGTGATCGGCCTGCTGCCGTTCCGTGCCTTCCACGACCGCGAGAAGATCTTCATCGCCTGGGTCGGCCTGCGTGGCGCGGTGCCGATCATTCTCGCCGTGTTCCCGATGATGGCCGGCCTGGAGCACTCGCAGCTGTACTTCAACCTGGCCTTCTTCATCGTCCTGGTGTCCCTGCTGCTGCAGGGCGCCAGCCTGCCGCTGGCGGCCAAGCTGCTGCGCGTCACCGTGCCGCCGGAGCCGGCGCCGATCTCGCGCGCCGGCCTGGAGATCCACCCGACCAGCGAGTGGGAGCTGTTCATCTATCGCCTGGGCGCGGAGAAGTGGTGCATCGGCGCGCCGCTGCGCGAGCTGAAGATGCCGGAAGGCACCCGCGTCGCCGCGCTGTTCCGCGGCACCGAGCTGCTGCACCCGTCCGGCAGTACCACCCTGGACGCCGGCGACATCCTCTGCGTGGTCGGCCACGAACACGACCTGTCGGCCCTCGGCAAGCTGTTCAGCCAGGCGCCGCAGCGCAGCGCCGACCTGCGTTTCTTCGGCGACTTCGTGCTGGAGGGCGACGCCCAGCTCAGCGCGATCGCCGCCCTGTACGGCCTCAAGCTCGGCGACGAGGACAGCAACCAGCCGCTGGGCCGCTTCATTGCCCATGAGATTGGCGGCCAGCCGATTCTCGGCGATCAGGTGGAGTGGAATGGCCTGACCTGGACCGTGGCCCTGATGGAAGGGAACAAGGTGCGCAAGGTCGGCGTCCGATTCCCCGAAGGTCAGGCCAAGCCCGGGCTCTTCCTCTAGGCCAGGCGAAAGTGATGCGGGCGGCAGCGCCCGCGTTGCGCCTGGCATATCATTAGCCGCATTTCCGTTACGAGCCGCGCCCGCGACCATGTCTCTTCTGCGTCCCCTCTTCGCCACCCTGATTCTTGGCCTGTGCCTGGCCGCCCATCCCGTTGCCGCCGCCGAGCCACCGGCGGCCAAGGCCGTGCAGGACAGCCTCGCCGCCCTGGCCGACCGCAAGCTGGCGGAGCCCGAACAGAGCGAGATCAAGGCCCAGCTGGAGCAGACCCTGAGCTTCCTTGCCGCCCGCGACGAGAGCCAGCAGAAGCTCGACGCGCTGAAGGTCCAGCTGCGCGACGCCCCGCGCCTGACCAGCGAGGCCCAGCGCGAGCTGGCGCGCCTCAAGGCCAGCCAGCCGGTCAACGTCGCCACCCGCTACGCCCGCGCCAGCGTGGAGCAGCTGGAGCAGCAACTCAGCGAGCGCAGCGTCAAGCTCAGCGGCTGGCAGCAGGATCTGGCCGAGGCCAGCAGCCTGCTGATCACCGCGCAGACCCGCCCCGAACGCGCTCAGGCCGAGATCAGCGCCAACCAGACCCGCGCCATGCAGATCAACAATCTGCTCAAGGTCGGCAAGGAAGCAGGCAAGTCCCTGACATCCGAGCGCCGCGGCGAACTCAACGCCGAACTGGCCGCCCTCGATGCGCAGACCGCGCTGCGCCGCCAGGAGCTGGCCGGCAACAGTCTGTTGCAGGACCTCGGCAGCGCCCGCCACGAGCTGCTGCAGGAGCGCATCCGCCGCCTGGACCAGGAGAGCCTCGACCTGCAGGCGCTGATCAGCGACAAGCGCCGGGTCAGCTCGGAGAAGACCGTTGCCGAACTCTCCCGCGAGGCCGAGAAGGCCACGCCGGACAGCCTGCTGGCCCAGGAAAGCGCCACCAATCTGAAGATTTCCGACTACCTGCTGCGCGCCACCGAGCGCCTCAACCAGCTGACCCGGATGAACCTGGAGACCAAGCAGCAGCTGGACAGCGTCAGCCAGGCCGCCCAGGCCCTGGACGAACAGGTCAGCGTGCTCAAGGGCAGCCTGCTGCTGGCGAAGATTCTCTACCAGCAGAAGCAGGCCCTGCCCAAGCCGCAACTGGACCGCAACCTGGCCGACGAGATCGCCGACATCCGCCTGTACCAGTTCGAGCTGAACCAGCAGCGCGACAAGCTGGGCGACCTCAACGCCTATGTCGACGGCCTGCTGGCCAGCCAGCCGAGCGAGCAGGTCACGCCCGAGCTACGCAAGACCCTGCTGGACCTGGCGACCACCCGCAACGACCTGCTACAGCACATGAACCGTGAGCTGAACACCCTGCTCAACGAGTCCATCACCCTGCAGCTGAACCAGAAGCAGCTGCAGGAAATGATCGGCACCCTGCGCGCCACGCTGGACGAGCAGATGTTCTGGATTCCCAGCAACAAGCCGCTCGACCTGGCCTGGTTGCAGCAGATGCCGCACCTGCTGGAGCGCCAGCTGAAGACCATGCCCTGGGGCGCAGGCGTGCGCGAGCTGGGCGCCGGCCTGGTCGACCGCCCGTGGCTGTTCATCCCCCTGCTGCTGCTGATCGGCGGGCTGCTGTGGCGGCGCAGTTGGCTGTACGCCAAGTTGCAGGCGCTGCACGAGGACATCGGCCACTACAAGCGCGACAGCCAGATGCACACGCCGATGGCGATCTTCCTCAACGTGCTGCTGGCCCTGCCGGTGACGCTGTTCCTTACCCTGTGCGGCGTGGCCCTGCTGATCGATGCCCGCGGCCAGAACGCCACCCTCGGCAGCGCGCTGATCGACATGGCCCAGGCCTGGCTGGTGTTCTACACCCTGTACCGCATCCTGTCCCCCGGTGGCGTGGCCGAGCTGCACTTCCGCTGGCCGCGGCCGCAGGTAGCACTACTGAGCAAGCAGGTGCGCCGCCTGGGCCTGGTGGTGATGGCGCTGGTGGCGGTGGTGACCGTTGCCGAGCATCAGCCGCAGGCCCTGGCCGAAGACGTGGTTGGCATCCTCGTGGTGCTCACCGGCTACGCGCTGATGACCCTGATCCTCAGCAAGCTGCTGCTGGCCGAGCCGATGCGCGAGCAGACCTCGCCGTTCCGCCTGCTGCTCGGTATCGGCGTCTCCGTGCTGCCGCTGGCGTTCATCGTCGCCGTCGGCTTCGGCTACTACTACACCTCGCTCAAGCTCACCGACCGCCTGATCAACACTCTTTACCTGCTGATCCTCGCGCTGCTGATCGAGGCCGCCTTCGTCCGCGGCCTGGCCGTGGCCGCGCGACGCCTGGCCTACGCCCGGGTCCTGGCCAAGCGCCAGGCGCAGACCAAGGAGAACGAGGACGGCGATGAGGTAGTGGTCGAAGAACCGGCCATGGACATCGACCAGATCAACCAGCAGTCCCTGCGTCTGATCCGCCTGGCCCTGCTCGGCGGCTTCCTCGCCTGTATGTACCTGGTCTGGGCCGACCTGATCAGCGTGTTCGCCTACCTCGACCAGATCAACCTGTACCAGTACTCCGCCGGCACCGGCGCCACCGCCACGCAGATCCCCATCAGCCTGCTCGACGTACTCGGCGCGCTGATCATCGCCGGCATCACCGCCGCCCTGGCGCGCAACCTGCCCGGCCTGCTGGAGGTGCTGGTGTTGTCCAAGCTGCGCCTGGCCCAGGGCAGCGCCTACGCCACCACCACCCTGCTGTCCTACGCCATCGCCGGCATCGGCTTCGTCACCGCGCTGTCCACCCTCGGGGTCAGCTGGGACAAGCTGCAGTGGCTGGTCGCCGCGCTCTCGGTGGGTATCGGCTTCGGCATGCAGGCGATCTTCGCCAACTTCATCTCCGGCCTGATCCTGCTGTTCGAGCGGCCGATCCGCATCGGCGACCTGGTGACCATCGGCACCGTCACCGGCACGGTCAACCGCATCCGCATCCGCGCCACGCACATCACCGACAGCGATCGCAAGGAAGTGATAGTGCCGAACCAGATCCTCCTCACCAGCCAGCTGATCAACTGGACCCTGACCGACACCGTGACCCGCGTCGTGCTGGTCTACACGGTCAATCGCGGCGCCAACCTGGAGCTGGTGCGCAAGCTGCTGCTGCAGGCCGCCCAGGAGAACAGCCGCGTGCTACGCGACCCGGCGCCCAACGTGCAGTTGAAGACCTACGGCGCCAGCACCCTGGAGCACGAGCTCAAGGTGTATGTGCGCGAACTCGGCGACCGCGGTCTGGCCACCGACGAGCTGAACCGGCGCATCGACCAGCTGTTCCAGGACAACGGCATCAATATCGCCTCGACGCCGAAGATGGATGTGGTCTTCAGTCGCCGCTCCGCCGTTCACCCGGAGCCGGCCGACGCCGAGGAAGCCGCTCCGCAACAGCCGCCGCGCTGACACTCAAACGCCGGGACCACTCATCCCGGCGATTTCCCCAGGGCCCCGCGCCCGTGACAAGCTGAGCCCATGAAGACTCTCGACGCGCTGCAGTTCGACAACCGCTTCGCCCGCCTGGGCGACGCCTTTTCCACCGAGGTACTGCCCGAGCCGCTGGACGAGCCGCGCCTGGTGGTGGCCAGCCCGGCAGCCATGGCCCTGCTCGATCTCGATCCGGCCGAGGCCAACACCGAGGTGTTCGCCCAGCTGTTCGCCGGGCACAAGCTGTGGAGCGATGCCGAGCCACGCGCCATGGTCTATTCCGGGCACCAGTTCGGCGTCTACAACCCGCGCCTGGGCGATGGTCGCGGCCTGCTGCTGGGCGAGGTGGTCAACGACGCCGGCGAGCACTGGGACCTGCACCTCAAGGGCGCCGGGCAGACGCCCTACTCGCGCATGGGCGACGGTCGTGCCGTGCTGCGCAGCTCGATCCGCGAATTCCTCGCCAGCGAATACATGCATGCGCTCGGCATCCCCACGTCGCGCGCCCTGTGCGTCACCGGCTCGAGCACGCCGGTGTGGCGCGAACGGCAGGAGACCGGCGCCATGCTGCTGCGCCTGGCACCCAGCCATGTACGCTTCGGCCACTTCGAGTACTTCTACTACACCAACCAGCACGAGCGTCTGAAGGAGCTGGGTGAGCACGTACTGGCCAGCCATTTCCCCGAGTGCCTGGCGGCGGAGAACCCCTGGGCGGCGATGTTCCGCGAGATAGTCGAGCGCAACGCCGAGCTGATCGCCAAGTGGCAGGCCTATGGCTTCTGCCACGGGGTGATGAACAGCGACAACATGTCGATCCTCGGCATCACCTTCGACTACGGCCCCTACGCCTTCCTCGACGACTTCGACGCCAACCACATCTGCAACCACTCGGACGACTCGGGCCGCTACAGCTTCAGCAACCAAGTGCCCATCGCCCACTGGAACCTCAGCGCCCTGGCCCAGGCCCTGACGCCTTTCGTCGAGGTGGAGCAGCTGCGCGAGTCGCTGGGCCTGTTCCTGCCTCTGTTCCAGGCGCACTACCAGGACCTGATGCGCCGCCGCCTCGGCCTGACCACCGCCGACGAGCGCGACGCCGCGCTGATCGAGCGCCTGCTGCAGCTGATGCAGACCAGCGCGGTGGACTACAACCTGTTCTTCCGCCGCCTCGGCGAGCAGGCTCCGACAGAGGCCCTGGTGCAACTGCGCGAGGACTTCGTCGACCTCGCCGGCTTCGATCAGTGGGGCCAGGAATATCAGGCGCGCGCCGCACAGGAAGGTGGCGAGCAGGCCGAGCGTCAGGCACGCATGCATGCGGTCAATCCGCTCTATCTGCTGCGCAACTACCTGGCGCAGAACGCCATCAGCGCCGCCGAGCAAGGCGACTACGCCCCGGTGCGTGAACTGCACGCGGTGCTCTCGAAACCCTTCGAGGAACAGCCCGGCATGCAGCACTACACTGAGCGCCCGCCGGAATGGGGAAAGCATCTGGAGATCAGCTGCTCGTCCTGAGTCAGCCTACAGACCCAGGATGTATACCCACGTAGGGTGTACTCGCCGCAGGCAGTACACCATGCCGCTGCGCAACTCCTTGCACACCCGCCTCGCCGCGCCCCTCTCAGCCACGCCCCAGCGCCCAATTCACGGGCCCTCGCGCCCTGCGCAACCCCCTGCACAGCCCTGCGCCAGATATTGCACAACCTTCCGTGACGCCCCGCACAAGGCGCCTCCCGGGCTTCTTCTAGCCGCGCTGCAACCCCCGCCACGTCTGGCCCGCAGCCCTCTGGCACGCCACTTGTACTCCTCCGAGCTCCCGGACCTTACCGGTCTCGTCTCATAGCAAGGAGAGCACCATGCCAACACCCGCGTACATGACCCTCGAAGGCACCAAGCAAGGCCTGATCACCGCTGGCACCTTCACCGAGGACTCGGTCGGCAACATCTTCCAGGAAGGTCACGAGGACCAGATCCTGGTCCAGGGCTTCAACCACCAGGTCATCATCCCGCGCGACCCGCAGTCCGGTCAGCCGACCGGCCAGCGCGTACACAAGCCGCTGATGATCACCAAGGTGTTCGACAAGGCCTCGCCGCTGATCTTCAACTCCCTGACCTCCGGTGAGCGTCTGTCCAAGTGCCGTCTGGAATGGTTCCGCACCTCCTCCACCGGTACCCAGGAGCACTACTTCACCATCGAGCTGGAAGACGCGGTGATCGTCGACGTGCAGTCGCGCATGCCGAACTGCCAGGACCCGGCCATGGCCCACTTCACCCACCTGGAAGACGTCTACTTCACCTACCGCAAGATCGTCTGGACCCACGAAGTGTCCGGCACTTCCGGCTCCGACGACTGGCGTTCGCCGATCTCGGCCTAAGGCCGCAGGCGACCGGCGGCACGCGGTTTTGCGCCACGCATCACCGCGCCCCGCCGCCGTCTCGCCGACAATGCCCGGGCTCGCAGGTAAGCGAGCCGCCCCATCGGCCAGCACTCCTGGCCGATGCCCTTTCGGCAGAAGGAACAACGGATGTTCGCCCCCGCCAACCAGACGCATTTCAGCCTGAGCCTGCCCGGCGTCGAGCACGACCTGCAGGTCCTCGAGTTCACCGGCCATGAGGCACTCAGCCAGCCCTTCGTGTTCGAGGTCACCCTGGTCAGCCAGCGCCCGGACCTGGACCTCGAAGCCCTGCTCGGCCAACCGGCCTTTCTCACCCTGGATGCGCAGGGCAACGGCATCCACGCCCAGGTGCACGCCTGCGCCCAGGGCGACTCCGGCCAGCGCCTGACCCGCTGCCACCTGACCCTGCGTCCGCAGCTGGCCTGGCTCGGCCACCGCATCAACCAGCGCACCTTCCAGCACCTGACGGTGCCGCAGATCGTCGCCCAGGTGCTGAGCGAGCACGGCATCCTCGAAGGCAGCGGTCAGCGCTTCCAGCTCGGCGGCACTTATCCTGCTCGCGACTACTGCGTGCAGTACGACGAATCCGACCTGCACTTCATCCAGCGCCTGTGCGAGGAAGAAGGCATCCATTACCACTTCCAGCACAGGCCCGACGGCCATGTGCTGGTGTTCGGCGACGACCAGACCGGTTTTCCCAAGCTCGCCCCCACCGCCTACCAGCAGGACTCTGGCCTGGTGGCGGACGACCCGGTGATCAAGCGCTTCGCCCTGCGCCTGGCCACCCGCACCAGCCGCGTCACCCGCCGCGACTACGACTTCGAGAAACCGCGCCTGCAGCTGGAGGCCGCGCACAAGGGTGAGGCCAAGCCGGACCTGGAAGACTACGACTACCCCGGCCGCTTCACCGAGCGCGGCCGCGGCAAGCACTTGTCTCAGCGCGCCCTGGAACGCCATCGCAGCGATCATCAGCTGGCCGAGGGCGAGAGCGATCAACCGCTGCTGAGAACAGGCCACTTCCTCAGCCTCTCCGCCCATCCGCGCGCGGACTGGAACCAGCTGTGGCTGCTCAGCGAGATCCACCACGAGGGCAAGCAGCCCCAGGTGCTGGAAGAGTCCATCACCAGCTTTATCGGCGGGCGCAAGGAAGACGGACAAGCCGACGACGGCTTCAACCAGGGCTATCGCAACCGCTTCAGCGCCACGCCCTGGGACACGCCCTGGCGCCCGCCGCTGGAACACCCCAAGCCACGCATCCTCGGCAGCCAGAGCGCCGTGGTCACCGGTCCCAAGGGCGAAGAGATCCACTGCGACCAGTACGGCCGCGTGAAGGTGCAGTTCCACTGGGACCGCGAAGGCCAGGCCGACGACACCACCAGCTGCTGGCTGCGCGTCTCCTCCAGCTGGGCCGGCGACCGCTACGGTGGCATCGCCATCCCGCGCATCGGCATGGAGGTGCTGGTCACCTTCCTCGAGGGCGACCCCGATCAGCCTTTGGTCACCGGCTGCCTGTACCACAAGGAACACGTGGTCCCGTACGACCTGCCGGCGAACAAGACCCGGACCGTCTTCAAGACTCTCAGCTCACCGGGCGGAGGTGGCTACAACGAGCTGCGCATCGAAGACCGCAAGGGCCAGGAGCAGATCTACATCCACGCCCAGAAGGACTGGGACGAGAACGTCGAGAACGACCAGAAGATCCGCATCGGCCACGAGCGCCACGACACCGTCGAGGCCAACAGCTACACCGAGCTGAAAGCCGAGGAGCACCGCACCACCCACCAGGACCGCAAGACCGAGATCCGCGCCAACGACCATCTCACCGTGGCCACCAACCAGCATGTGAAGCTGGGTACGGGGCAGTTTGTCGAAGCGGGTAACGAGATCCACCTCTCCAGCGGCCTCAAAGTCGTCCTCGAAGCCGGCGCCGAACTCAGCTTCAAGGCCGCCGGCAGCTTCATCAAGCTGGACGCCAGCGGCGTCACCCTGGTCGGCCCGCAGATCAAGATCAACTCGGGCGGAGGGCCGGGTAGCGGGACGGGAGCTGCGCCATTACTACCCGGAAAACTTCTCACAGCCGACTCGGACAAGTCCGGCACTCCGCTGGAAGCACTGGTTAAACAAAACCTACTGCTCAGACAGAGCCGAGCGGGCATCTGCGAAATCTGCGAAGCCGCGAAAGCCGCGGGAGGGTCCACATGAGCCAGAGCTCCCAGGGCATAGTGCTTCTCGACGGGGCTCTATTTGATGACTCCATGACTTGGTTGTATCAAACATTTCCCAGCCATCAGCCCCTGCCCCTTCTCACCGGAACCCCATACGAGGCCATCGCCGATGCAGGCACCATTCTTCTCGAAGCATGGCAGGGAAGCCCTCTTCAGCAGGCCTGGTGGCGAGGTGATGAGCGCCTCGCAGATACGACCATTTGGCTGGAAACCCCACTGACAGCAGAGCAAGTATTCGTCCACCTGCAACGACGACTACGCGTGCAATCTCCAGACCACCGCTCGCTGTGGTTGCGTCTTGGCAACGGCGAAGCCCTGCGTCACGCCTGGCTAGCCGAAGCTCAATGGCCCACCGGGTTCTGGCATGGGGTCAATAGCGTATGGCTGCATCATCAGGGCACTCCCCGTTGCGCCTGGAGCAACGAAGCCCCTCATCTGGACTGCACCGACACAGGCGCCAATGAGGTCACCCTGGATTGGATTCTGCTACAGGCATTGGCACAGGAATCGGACAACCCACAGGAGGTGGGGTAATGGCAGCCAACAATATCAAAGCACCTGCGTGCCCACTGCTGGCAGCCGTTCTGCCCCTGCGCTATGCGCTGGGCCCGTCTCTGCCCCTCGACACGAGCCCCTTCAAGCTACCGCCACTGCAGGGCAGATTCCCGGAGCTCGGCGAACTGTCGGAAACAGTGGCGGGACGAGATATGAGGTATGTCGCCCGCCTGCTTCGTGACGGCTGGCTATATGTCTGGCAAAGCACACCGGCAAAACTGATCGAGTTCCGAGTTCAAAAGTCACTGCTGCAAGAAACCGCCCGAGGCGGAAAGATCATCGACAACCAGGCAAAAGCCTTCGTCATGCTCCCCGCGGGAGTCGAAGCCATGATGGCCTGGTCTCCGGTGCAGTGGAACGATAGTCAATTCTCCGCGGCCAAGGGGCAAAGCAAGACACGCAACAGGGTAATGCGCGCCTTCATCCCTGGAGCAAAGCCGGTAAGTGGGAAAGCGGAAAGCATTCATGAATACATCGGCGACTACATGGAGCCCATCGGTTTTCGCTGGAGCGTGGCACCCGATACTCGCAAAAGACCTGACTGGGTACGCACGCTCGACGGCATGAAGCGCTGCGAGCAAAACGCCTATGCGATAGTCGACGACCCCTGGGGGGTTCTGCTGGACCTCGCCGCCCTCATACGCCATCGCCAATCAACTTTCGATGCCTACCGAAAGCAGCGCAGCGATGACTGGGCCATGGCTGGAGTGCTCAAGACATTGAGCGAGAGTGACGCGCAGATAAGAGGCCAATTGCCCTCGATTACTCGCTATGACGCCCTGAGCAAGACCTGGCAGGAGCAGGCGCAGAAGGAGAGCGCCTACGCCGACGACCTGCGCGTGCTATCCGTGCTGTGGGTGCGCTGGTACGAAACCATGGCTGAAAAGGGCCCCGCGAGCCTGGATACCGCCTGCGGGCATTTCGACATCAGCCTGCCCGATTCGCGCGCGGGCCTGGAAATGACCCTTGCCGCTGCCTGCCTCGGTCCAGCCACAACCAGCCTGGGAGCCAAGAGACTATCCCAGACCCTCAACCTAGAGGACCAACAAGGCTCGCCTTGGTTGCTCTGGGCACTCATGGGGCTGGCCAAACGCCTTAACGTGCCGGAAATAAAATCCCTCGTCGATCTGGCAGATGGCGCCAACGACAACGCGGGCGGTCTAGCCAAAGCAGGCGCCCAGATGGGACGTGCCCTGGCACTCAGCATGCTGATCAATAAGGCCGCCGCCAATCTTTCTCGGCAAGCACCCGCTGAAGGGCTGGAAGCCCTGGCGCTGGCATTGTCGCCAGTTGCCGGCCTGCATTTACATGGTGTCCGGGACAAAGTATGCATCGCCGTTAAGGTCTACATAAGCGCGGCCCTGGCCAGAACCCACCAGCGACTAAATGTCGGCGGCGCCAGCCAAAGGCAGGTAGGGGAGTGGCTGAGTGACCAGATGGGCACCCGCCTGACCCCGCCTGCAAAGCTCAAGCTCACCCCCCTAGCGGCGGGCATAAAGGAAGCCTTCCCATTCTTCTATCTGGCACCTGCCAAATCGGCAGCAGGTACATCCAGCATCCTGCCTAACATTGCCGAGCTCGCACCCGAAACCAATCTCCGCGGCCTGCTGAATCTGAGCAAGGACGCCCTGGACAGCGCACCAATCAAGGTTCTGGTCGGCTTGGTCGCCGCAGTCAATTTCGGCTGGGGAGTCAAAGAAATGGCCTCCTCGCCCTCGGCAAAGAATCTGGTCAGCAGCTTCGGCGGAGCCTTCGGAATTGCGGCTGCGACCTCAGCCGTGTGGCAGAAAGTGGCCGAGACCAATTGGGAGGCCATTGCCACACCAAGTGGTGCGCAGTCCACGTCTGCGCGAGTAGCCCTTGCCGAAGCGCTGGGCATTGGGGCCAGAACCGCGGGCCTGCAGGCCATTGTGGCCGGGTTCGATATCGTCACCTACGGCCTGGAAACACTGGAGTCCTATCGCTCAGGCGACTTTGATACCGCGGCGATCAATGCAGGGCTGAGTGCTGCATCATCAGCCAACCTGGCCATCTATGTGAAAACCTATCGAGTTGTCCGCGCGGCGCGCGCTGCTGTCATTGCGGGCGAAGCAGCGACCATCGGTCGCGGGGTAGCCCAAGCGCCGCATTTAGCCTTCAAGGCTCTGGGCGTGACCATCCTGATAGTGGGTGGAGTCATAGCCAGGCTCTACACCCAGGACACACCGCTGGAAAAGTGGGTGAAGGGAACCCGCTTCGGCACCAGCCCTGCCGATTGGGCAGACAACTACAGCCAGACCATGGTGGAGTTCTACAAGGTGGTATTCCCCATCACACTTGACGCCTACCGCCTCAACGAACTGAATCCGTACACGGGCATGGTAGAAACCACCTATGTGATGCTACGCATGCCCGGAAAAACGACACTTACCGATGAAATGATCAGCTTCAAAGGCGAGGAAACCTGGGGCGGATTCTTCGGCTATGGCAGCAAGCGAGTCAATGTGAGCTGGACCGGTAAAGACTTCGATGCGCACCGCGGCACACGAATAGCAACCGACCAGGGTGTATTAACCTACCGCCGCGTCTACCACCAGGACACGGAAGGTCGGAAACTGAACAAGATTTCCGGAACGCTGCTCTACTCCCCACTGGAGGGCATGACCCTGCCAGCCGTTGAGATCAAGGACATCGCATGGCTCTAAACGGTATTCGCCAGCAGATACATGCCAAGTATGGCGACGTGCCCTCGGTGACTCTCTCCTCGGACAAGCCAACAGGGCAGGCACCCATGGAGCTCTTCGTCACCGACGAGCACACGCGACACTATCTGACGCTGCAAACGAATGCGGATAAGGATCGCGGCATGTTTACCGGCCTGCTGGCAGGAATATCGGCGCCGCTTGGGCTTCTGACCATTATTTGGATGGCCGGCGCAGGTCGTGGTGACATGGTTGTCATGACTCTGGTGATGTGTGCGGCGCTGTTCCTGATACCGTTCCTGCTGGAAACTCTGCGCCCGCTTCCCTTGCCCGTCCTGTTCAATCGCCGTACGCAGGAAGTGTATTTCGACAATGCGGGAGAGCTGTTCCACTGTCCATGGGAAGGGATTCAGGCAATGGCTTGCGAATTTCAGATGGTCGGCCCCTATACGGGCGGAACGAGACATGCATCTCTTGAGATATTGGTCCGCCGACTGGGTGAGCCGGACAACGCCCTGCTACTCAGCCTTGGTAGCCCCGCGGGCAAGACGCTGGAGATGCAGAAAGGCTTCTGGGAGTACATCCGCTCCTACATGAACAATGGCCCTTGGTTCGACGCCCATGGTAATCGCAGCGATTCGGATGAGTTCGTCAGGTCGCAACTGGCAGCTAACCTGCGTCCCTCGGACTTTCTTGGGCACTGGCGCAAGGTCATAGCCGAGAAGAAAGCGGCCACCGAAGGCAAGAACTACCTCAGCGGCATCGACGCGATGATGCTATTCGGAAATTTGCTCTTCTATCCGGCGAACCTGATCCAGGACTTCACCTACGGTATCGCTCAGCGGCGCTCACGTAACCGTTGGCCAAGTATCGTGCTCGAACGCCTGGATGAGAACGGCCCAACCACTAGACTGATCGATCTCGAGCAGGCGCGCGGCATAGCTGTGTAGCCCTGCTATCGTGGCTGTCGCACAAAATAGCGCCACACTAGAGTCAGGACCACCACTCCTATCCCGGCCGCGCCGATAAACAGCAGCTCATACCCCCACCACTTGGCCAGCAACCCGCTACAGGCTCCTACGACCCCCGCCAGCAGCACCTGCGCGCTGGCCTGCAGGGTGAAGTCGGCGCCCTCGTGCTCGGGGCGGCACATGCGCATCATCACGGCGAACAGGGCGACGGTGGACATGCCGTCGGCGGCCTGTTCGAACAGCGACACCGCATAGACCAGTACGGCGTCACCGCCCCGGCCGACCAGCAGAGCCATGCTGGCGATGCCGAGCGCCTGCAGGGCGCCGAATGTCAGCAGCGCACGCAGGGCGCCGAGGCGGGCGTAGAGCAGGCCGCCGAGCAGGGCGCCGCCGATGCCGGCCAGGCTGCTGATCAGGGTCAGCTGGCCTAGGTCGGTGGTGGCCCAGCCCTGGTCCACCAGCATCGGCTTGATCATCGGTGAGCCGAGGGCGTCGCCGAGTTTGAAGGTCAGCACCACCGCCAGCCAGGCGAGCATGCCCGGTTGCGCCAGCAGCCCCTTGTAATGGCGCCACAATAAACCGGGGCCGGCGGGCTCGGCCTGTTCGCTGTGTTGCGGCAGCAGGCGACGCTCGGGGAACAACCAGATCGGCAGGGTCAGCAGCAGCAAGGCACCCGCCAGAAGGCCAATGGAGAGATTCCAGCCCAGCCCGCCGATTACCAGCAGCAGACCGCTGCCGCTGGCCAGCATGCCGACCTTGTAGCCACCCACCTGCAGGCTGTTACCCAGGCCGCGCCAGCGCTCCGGCAACAGGCGCACGGCCAGGCCGTCGGTGGCCACGTCCTGGGTGGCGGCGCTCAGGTTGATGATCAGCAGCATGCCCAGCAGCAGCCAGAACGCGCTTCCGAACAGCGCCTGCGGAGCGATCAGCGCCAAGCCGGCCAGACAGGTAATCACCGTGCCCTGCAGTGGCAGTATCCAGCCACGGTGATGACCGAGGCGACGCGAGCCGATGCGGTCGATCCACGGCGCCCACAGCACCTTGAGCAGCCAGGGCAGCGCCAGCAGCTTGAGCAGGCCGATCAGCCCCAGGTCGACACCGTGCTGGCGCAGCAGCACCGGCAGCGAATGAGCCACCAGCCCGGACGGCAGGCCCTGGGCGCAATAGAGGGAAGCCAGGAGTACCAGGGTGGTATTGCCGGGGCGTTCGCTGGAGGTCGTCATGCAGCATCCCTGCGAGAAAGGTGGCCAAGCCTAGGCCAGGCCGTGGCGCCTGGGCAACAGCGCGGCTTCGGCAGAAACACAAAACAAAAAAGAATATAAACCTACAGAAACATTCTTAGACTCTCTAAGCAAAGCCCATTATCTTCGCGGCCTGCTTATTCCAGCCTGTTCTACCACCCACTGTCAGGCAGCCGTTGCAATGAAAATCCGCGATCTCGACCTCAGCCAGAGCCCGCTCAATGCCGAGCATGAAGCGCTCGGCCTGCCCCCCGTAGAAGATTACGTCGCTCACCCGGACAACCATCCGGTGCTGCGTGCCGCCATGTGGGCGGCGGTGTTGATCCTGGCGAGCCTGCTGCTCTTCCTGGCCTGGCGCCTGTTCTTCGGCGACAACGGCGGCCACAGCGGCCTGGAGATCATCGAGAGCGCCCTGAGCAGCCCGACCTTCTGGAGCGCTGTCGCCGTCGGCTTCCTCGCCCAGGTGGTGGATGGGGCACTGGGCATGGCCTACGGCATCACCGCCACCACCTTCCTGCTCAGCGCCGGTGCCTCGCCGGCCGCGGCCAGCGCCAGCGTGCACATCGCCGAGGTGTTCACCACCGGTCTGTCGGGCATCTCCCATGTGAAGCTGGGCAACGTCAACAAGTCGCTGTTCCTGCGCCTGCTGCTGCCGGGCATCATCGGCGCGGTGCTCGGCGCGGTACTGATCACCCAGTTCGACGGCGCCGTGATGAAGCCCTTCATCTCCGCCTACCTGCTGCTGATGGGCCTGTACATCCTTTACAAGGCCTACCGCCACGTGGCCCAGCGCAAGGCGCCCAAGCACGTGGCCAAGCTGGCCCTGTTCGGCGGCTTCGTCGACGCCGCCGGTGGTGGCGGCTGGGGCCCGGTAGTCACCAGCAGCCTGATCGGTTCGGGCAGCGACCCGCGCACCACCATCGGCTCGGTGAACTTCGCCGAGTTCTTCCTGACCCTGTCCAGCGCCGCTTCCTTCATCCTGCTGGCCGGCGAGCTGGATACCTGGCTGATGGTTGCTGGCCTGGTGTTCGGCGGTCTGTTCGCCGCGCCATTCGCCGCCTTCCTGTGCAAGAAGATTCCGGCGCGCACCCTGATGACCATCGTCGGCTGCCTGATCACCCTGATCAGCGCGTTCAATATCTACAAGTCGCTGGTGTAATCGCGATCTAAGCATCGATCAAAACGTTCTAGCCACGAGGCCCGGATCATTGACCTAGCGCATTGACCGGGCCTCGGCGTTTTCCCCATGCTGCGGGCCTTCCAAACAGCCGAAGGAACGCACTGCATGAAACTGGAAACCCTGGCCATCCACGCCGGCTACAGCCCCGACCCGACCACCAAGGCGGTGGCGGTGCCGATCTACCAGACCAGCTCCTACGCCTTCGACGACACCCAGCACGGCGCCGACCTGTTCGACCTGAAGGTCCCCGGCAACATCTACACGCGCATCATGAACCCGACCAACGCCGTGCTCGAAGAGCGCGTGGCGGCCCTGGAAGGCGGTGTCGGCGCGCTGGCCGTGGCCTCGGGCATGGCCGCAATCACCTATGCCATCCAGACCGTGGCCGAGGCCGGCGACAACATCGTCTCGGTGGCCAAGCTGTATGGCGGTACCTACAACCTGCTGGCCCACACCCTGCCACGCTTCGGCATCCTGACCCGCTTCGCCGCCCATGACGATATCGCCGCCCTGGAGGCGCTGATCGACGACAGGACCAAGGCGGTGTTCTGCGAGTCGATCGGCAACCCGGCCGGCAATATCGTCGACCTGCAGGCCCTGGCCGACGCCGCGCACCGCCACGGCGTGCCGCTGATCGTCGACAACACGGTGGCCACGCCGATCCTCTGCCGGCCGTTCGAGCACGGCGCGGATATCGTCGTGCACTCGCTGACCAAGTACATCGGCGGCCACGGCACCAGCATCGGCGGCATCGTGGTCGACTCGGGCAAGTTCCCTTGGGCGGACCACAAGGCGCGCTTCCCGCTGCTCAACACCCCGGACGCGTCCTACCACGGCGTGACCTATACCGAAGCCTTCGGCCCCGCCGCCTTTATCGGCCGCTGCCGCGTGGTGCCGCTGCGCAACACCGGCGCGGCGCTGTCGCCGTTCAACGCCTTCCTCATCCTGCAAGGCCTGGAGACCCTGGCCCTGCGCATGGAACGCCATTGCGAGAACGCCCTAAAGGTCGCCCACTACCTGCAGAACCACCCGCAGGTGGCCTGGGTGAAATACGCCGGCCTGGCGGACCATCCCGAGCACGAGCTGGCCGTGCGCTACACCGGCGGCAAGCCGGCGGCGATCCTCTCGTTCGGCATCCAGGGTGGCCAGGCGGCCGGCGCGCGCTTTATCGACGCACTCAAGCTGGTGGTGCGCCTGGTCAATATCGGCGACGCCAAGTCGCTGGCCTGCCACCCGGCCTCCACCACCCACCGCCAGCTCAACGACGAGGAGCTGGAGAAGGCCGGCGTGCCGCGCGACATGGTGCGTCTGTCGATCGGCATCGAGCACTTCGACGATATCCGCGCCGACCTCGAACAGGCCCTGCGGGCGGCGCAGGGCTGAGGCCCCCGGCCGGTCAGGCCACCGCGCGCGCCGGCAGCAGGCCGAGCGCGCCCTCCAGCCAGGCCAGCTGCTGGTCCCACAGCTCGGTGGGCGTGTCGCGGCGGAAGAAGCCGAAATGCCCCATGCGACGCAGCCCCCAGTCACGCGGCTCGACCGTCGCCAGCTCGCGGCGGGCACTGCCATAGAAGCCCATCAAGGCCTCCACTGCGCGCCGCGGGGCGAAGGTCTGGTCGTCGCTGATCGCCAGGAAGCGCGCCGGCGCGCGCAGTTCGCTGAAGTGCGGGCGCCAGGGCGCGCCGTCCGGGGTGCTGATGAAGGCGGGCGTGCGGCACCAGCGCGCCCACTCCAGGGCGACCTCGCGCGGCAGCGGCTCGCCGCCGATCGCCCAGCCCGGCAGCTGGCCGAACAGGCGTGTCGCCAGCGGGATCACCCCGTACCAGTTGAGCGCCAGGCGCGGCTGCTGGCGCAGCGGCCAGAGACGCCAGTAACCCGATTGCGCGGCCACGCCGAGCAGCGCCTGCACCCGTCCGACGTTGTCAGCCAGGCCCGGTAGCTGACCACCCACCGAATGGCCGACCAGCGCCAGTGGCAGGTCGCCGGGCAGGTGGTCGAGCAGGCTGGCCAGGTCGAGCCGGCCCCAGTCGGCCATGCACGGCGCGGCGCCACGCCAGTCCGGCGCCCGGCTGGCACCCATGCCCCGGTAGTCATAGCTGTATACCCAGGCGCCGCGCCCGGCGGCGTGCTCGATGAAGCTGCGGTAGAAGCGCTGCGGCACGCCGGTGGCGGCATTGAGCAGCAGCCTGTAGCGCGGCCGCTCGGGACGCAGGCTGGTGACGGCCAGCGGATAACCGTCTCGGGCAGGCAGTGAATAGTGATCGATGTGCATGCTGGTTCCCCTGTGGCTGGCTCCAGTCTCGACGCCGGGGCCGGCGGGGAAAAGCGAGATTTCATCCTCCCAGAGCTGAGAAAAACTCAGCCGTGCGCCGCTCCATCTCGCCCAGGCGCTGCTCCAGCCAGTCCACCACCCGCAGCAGCGCCGGGCTTTCCGCCTGCGCCGGCCACACCGCCCAAAGTGCGCCGTTGGCGACCCGCCGCTGCGGCCACAGCGGGCGCAGGCGCCCCGCCTGCAGCGCATCGATGCACAGCGGCAGGAAGCCCATGGCCACACCTAAACCTTGTTCGGCGGCGGTCAGCACCGCCGCGTAGCTGTCCAGCACCAGCCCCTCGGCGGCCGGCTGCCAACCGTGCCGTGCGGCCCACTGGCGCCAGCTGTGCTGCTCCTGGCTCAGGCGGATCGGCAGCAGCTCGACCTGTGGCGGCCAGGCCGGCACGGAAAAGCCCGGGGCCGCCAGCGGCGCCAGGCCGAAGCCGCTGAGGCGCCGCGAGCGCAGCGTCCCCCAGTCCGTAGGCTCGGGGGCAAAACGCAGGCCCAGGTCGATGCCATGGGTGGCCAGGTCGAGGGTCTCGCGGCGGGTGTCCAGGGTCAGCAGGCGCTCGCCGAGCAGCGCCTGCAGCTCGCCCAGGGCGGGCAGCACCACCGCCTGCGCCAGATAGGGGAAGCTGGAAATGCGCAGCGGCCGCTGCACCTGGCGCACGCGGGTGGCGCTCTCCAGTTGGCGTACCGCCGGCGCGATCTCCGCCCAGAAGCTCTGCCCGGCATCGGTCAGCGCCAGGCCGCGCGGCAGACGCTGGAACAGCCGACAGTCCAACGCCATCTCCAGCTCGCGCAGCTGGTGGCTCACCGCAGTCGGCGTGACATGCAGGCGCTCGGCCGCACGTTTGACGCTCAGGGTGTCGCCGAGCACGGCGAAGGTGCGCAGCAGGTTCAGCGATGGCAGCGACATGGGCCCTCCTCGATGGCGCCACTCTACCCTTGTTTTAGCGGCTGTCAGCCTCCACCTGAAGGGCAACGAGGAGACCGTCATGAGCCAACCCCTGCTGATACCCTGTCCGCATTGCGGCGGACTCAACCGCATCCCGGCCGAGCGCCTGGGCGATGCGCCGCGCTGCGGGCGCTGCAAGAACGCGGTGCTGTCGAGCGCGCCGTTTGAGCTGAGCCAGGCCAGCTTCGCTTCTCAGCTCAAGGGCGACCTGCCGCTGCTGGTGGATGTCTGGGCCGACTGGTGCGGGCCGTGCAAGGCCTTCGCGCCCACCTTCCAGCAGGCCGCCGCGCAGCTGCAGGGGCGCTGCCGCCTGGGCAAGCTGGACAGCGAGGCCAATCAGCAACTGGCCGGCCAGCTCGGCATCCGCTCCATCCCCAGCCTGATCCTGTTCCGCGGCGGCGCCGAAGTCGCGCGCCAGGCCGGCGCCCTGCCGCTGCCACAGCTGCTCGGCTGGCTGCGCAGCCAGGGCATCGCCTGAGCGGATCGGTCAGCCGCGGCGAGCGCCGCGGTCATTGCCTGGCAGGCGCCAGCGGCTAGTCTCGGGGCTTCACTGCAAGGAGCACGACATGCCGCTGCCCGCCGAGATGGCCCGTGTATTCACCGAAGAGAAGATCGATTTCGTCAAACGCAGCGGCCTCAAGGCCGAGGAGCTGGAGCCCGGCTTCGTGCGCCTGCGCATGCCGCTGGCCGGCAACCAGAACCATATCGGCACGCTCTACGCCGGCGCCCTGTTCACCCTGGCCGAGATCCCCGGCGGCGCCCTGTTCCTCACCAGCTTCGACGTGCAGCGTTTCTATCCGCTGATCAAGGAGATGAACCTGCGCTTCCGCCGCCCGGCGACCAGCGATATCTCGGTGGAGGCGCGCCTAGACGCCGAGGAGATCGAGCGCATCCAGAACGAGGCCGAGCGCGAGGGCAAGGCCGAGTACCGTCTGGCGCTGCAACTCAAGGATGCTGATGGCCAAGTGGTGGCCGAAACGAGCGCTCTGTATCAATTGCGCAAACACTGACGTGCGGGACTTGTCCCCGAGCCAAAGCAGGTCTATTTAGAAAGCTGATTCTAAGAACCCGCAGAGGTTTTCACCGACGCCACGCATGGACGGGGCGTCCAAGGGGAACGAGATGACAGGACACGTCCTTATCGCGCACGACCTGCGCAGCACCGCCGATCTCGCGCTGAGGCGCGCCGCCCAGTTGGCCCGCCAACACAACGCCAAGCTAACCCTGCTGCACGTGTTCGACCCCAAGCTCAGCCAGACAGAGCGCGAGCGCATCGAGCAGAGCCTCGACCGCAGCCTCACCGAATTCGCCCCGCCCGGCAGCCATCTGCGCCTGTGCCAGGGCAAGCCCGCCGAGGGTGTGCTGGAGCAGGTACAACAGACGGGCGCCGACCTGCTGGTGCTGGGCGCCCACCATCAGCGCCACGAGTTCTTCTCCGGCACCACCCTGGACCGCATCGCCCGACGCTGCCCGGTGCCGCTGCTGCTCGCCGCCCGCGACGAGGACACGCCCTACCGCAGCGCGGTGGCCGCCATCGACTTCTCCCTGTGCGCCTGCACCGCACTGCACCAGGCCTGCCTGCTGCTGCCGAGCGAGGCCAGCATCCACGCCCTGCACGTGTTCGAGGGCCAGAAGAACAACGCCCACGCCGACACCCAACTGCTCACCCAGCGCGCCCTGGTCGATCAGCTGATCCAGGACGAGTCGCTGCGCCTGCCGGAACAGGCGCCCACCCTCAGCCACGAGGTACAACCCGGCACCCTGCCGCGCACCCTGCAGGAAGCCCTCAACAACCGTCAGCCGCAGCTGCTGGTGCTCGGCAGCCATGGCCGCAGCGCCCTGTCCCAGGCCCTGCTCGGCAGCCTGGCCCAGCACTACCTGCACAAGGCGCCGTGCGACGTCTTTGTGGTCCGCTAGCGCTACGACGAACACGAAAAAGGCACCCGAGGGCGCCTTTTTCATTACCGCTGAATAATCAGCTTTCCAGCAGGCTGTGCAGCTCGACGAACTGCTGGGTCAGCTTGTGGCCGCGATCCAGGTGGATCAGCGGGGTGCAGACCTGGTGCGACTCGCGCATCTTCACCGAGCTCATCAGGTTCACCGGCAGCACCGGCAGCCCTTCCGCGACCAGCTCGTCGAGCAGCTGCTGCGGCAGGGTCGCACGCGGCTGGAACTGGTTGACCACGATGCCTTCCACTTCCAGATCTTCGTTATGGTCCTCCTTGAGCTCCTCGATCTCCTGCAGCAGACCGTACAGGGCATTGCGCGAGAAACTGTCGCAATCGAAGGGGATCAGCACGCGATCGGCGGCGATCAGTGCGGAAACGGTGTAGAAGTTCAGCGCCGGCGGGGTATCCAGGTAGATCCGGTCATAATCCTCGGCCAGGTCTTCCAGCAGTTTGCGCAGCTTGTTGATCTTGTGTTTCTGCTCCAGCTTGGGCTGCAGCTCGGCCAGTTCGGCGGTGGCGGTGACCACGTGGAGGTTATCGAAAGGTGTCTCGTAGATATCGACCTTGCCCTTCTTGAAGGAAGTGGCCGAGAGGGTCTGCTTGAAGAACTCGGCGATGCCCATGGGGATGTCATCGCCGGTCAGGCCGGTGAGGTAATGAGTCGAGTTGGCCTGGGCATCCAGGTCGATGAGCAGCGTGCGGTAGCCTTCGGCCGCACTGACTGCCGCCAGGTTGCAGGCAATGCTGGACTTGCCCACTCCGCCTTTCTGATTGAACACCACGCGCCGCATGTGACACCTCCCTGATCGCAGATGGTTGGGGATTCTATGCAAACCCCGTGGCAAGGGCGAGGAGTAAGCGCGGCAGCGCCTGACCTCTGGTCTGGCCGAACGTTCCAAAATTTGCGCAGGCCGCGCACCGTCTGGATAATGCAAGCACCTCGCCATATTCCCGGCCACCCTTCCCGCGGGCGGGATCGCAGTAGACAAGGACGCCCTCGGAAGGGGCCGAGAAGAGCTCTCAGCGTGACAAACTTCAGGATCGAACATTGGCGTGCCTGGGCTCCAGGCCTGGACAGCGCAGCCGACTGGCACGCCTGGCACCAGGCCCCCTTCGCCCCGCAGGACGGCGGCGAACAGCCCGATGTCGGCTTTCTCCCGGCCCTGCAGCGCCGGCGCCTGAGTCGTCTGGCCCGCATGGCCTTCCACGTCGCCTGGCCGCTGGCCGAAGAGCACGGCCCCATGCCCCTGGTGTTCGCCTCGCGCCACGGCGAAACCCCGCGCACCCTGGCCATTCTCAGCGACCTGGCCCACGACGAGCCGCTCTCGCCCACCCAGTTCAGCCTCTCGGTGCACAACGCGATCATCGGCCTGTGGTCCATCCAGCGTGGCGACACCAGCGAGATGACCGCCCTGGCCGCCGAAGGCGATGGCCTGGAGCAGGCCCTGCTGGAGGCCGCCACCCTGCTCGGCGAGGGCGCACCCGGGGTGTTGCTGATCATCGCCGAGGAGACCCCGCCCGAGCTGTACCGCCCCTATGTCGACGACGTGCCCTTCCCCTACGCCGTGGCCCTGCTGCTGCGCCCGGGCACGGAGTGGCAGCTGCGGCTCGCCGAGGGCTCCGGCCCGCGCGCCGCCTGGCCGCACGCCCTGGAACTGGTCCGCGCCCTCTCGAGCGATGCGGATTCCCTGCAACATCACTGGAAGCGCCGGCAATGGAACTGGTCTCGCAGCACGGCCTGAGCCCCTACTCCGCGCCCTACTGGTGGCGCCTGATCGCCACCGCGCTGAGCTTCTCGCTGTTCGGCATCGGCGGCGTGCTGCTGCGCATCGTCGTCTTCCCGCTTCTCGCCCTGCTGCCGGGCGACGCCCTGGCCCGCCGCACCCGCGCCCGCGCCGTGGTCAGCCGCACCTTCTACTGGTTCGTCCAGTTCATGTTCCGCACCGGCGTGCTGACCTACGAAGTGGAAGGCGCCGAGCGCCTGGGCCGCCCGGGGCAGATGGTGATCGCCAACCACCCCTCGCTGATCGACGTGGTGGTGCTGATCGCCTTCATCCGCGACGCCAACTGCGTGGTCAAGCAGAGCCTGTGGGACAACCCCTGCATGCGCGGGCCGATCCGCGCCGCCGGCTTCATCAGCAACAGCGGCAGCATGGACATGCTCGACGAGGCCGCCGGCGCCCTGCAGGAAGGCCAGACCCTGATCGTATTCCCCGAAGGCACCCGCACCACGCCGGGGCAGGTACCGGAATTCCACCGTGGCGCGGCCGCCATCGCCGTGCGCGGCGCCAGCATCGTCACCCCGGTGGTGATCAGCGTGACGCCCACCACCCTGACCAAGGCCGAGCCCTGGTACAGCATTCCGTCGCGCCGTTTCCATTTCCGCTTGCGGGTCGGGGAGGATATCGACCCGCGGCAATTCACCGAGCAGGCGCCACTGCCGATTGCCTCGCGCAAGCTCAACGACCATCTGCATCAACACTTCATGAAGGAGCTCGCAACAGATGAGCGATCTGCAAACCGAGATTAAGCACCTGATCATCGAGGCCCTGGGCCTGGAAGACATGGCCGCCGAAGACATCGCCGCCGACCTGACCCTGTTCGGCGAAGGCCTGGGCCTGGATTCGGTGGACGCCCTGGAGCTGGGCTTGGCCATCCAGAAGCGTTTCGGCATCAAGATCGACGCCGAAGCCAAGGACACCCGCCAGCACTTCGCCAACGTGGCCAGCCTGGCGGCTTTCGTCGCCTCGAAACAGGCCGCCTGAGGACGTTAGCGATGCAAAGCCGTGAAGATATTTTCGCCACCCTGCAGGCCGCACTGGTCGAGCTGTTCGAGCTGGACGCCGAGCGCGTCACCCTCGAGGCCAACCTATACCAGGACCTGGAGATCGACAGCATCGACGCCGTCGACCTGATCGACCACATCAAGCGCCAGACCGGCAAGAAGATCGCCGCCGAGGAGTTCAAGGCCGTACGCACCGTCGGTGACGTGGTCGAGGCCGTGTACCAGGTGGTCAACGCCGAAGCGGCCGCCGGCTAAGCCATGGGGCGATTGTTCGGCCTGCTGCTGGTCGTGGCCGGCCTGCTCTACCCCTTCGCCGTGTACTACGGCATGGAGCACCTGTCGCCACGCCTGTTCGCCGCGCTGCTCGGCGGCCTGTGGCTGGCGCGAGCGCTGAGCCAGCAAGGCAAGCCCGGCAGCCGCTGGATGGCCGGCGCCGCCCTGGCCTTCTGCGCATTGCTAGGACTAGCCGGCGAGCCGGCGCTGCTGCGCTGGTACCCGGTGCTGCTCAACCTGATGCTGCTGGCGCTGTTCGGCCTGTCGCTGAAGTTCGGCCCGCCGCTGGTGGAACGCCTGGCGCGCCTGCGCGAGCCGGAGCTGCCGGAACACGCGGTGCGCTACACGCGCAAGGTCACGTTGGTCTGGGCCGGCTTCTTCCTGGCCAACGCCCTGCTGATCAGCGCCCTGACCCTGTGGGCACCGCTGAGCTGGTGGATGCTCTACACCGGGCTGATCGCCTATGCCCTGATGGGCCTGTTGTTTGCCGCTGAGTGGTTGATCCGCCAGCGGGTAAGGAGAGATGGATGAGCTGGCTGGGACTCGCCGAGCAGCTACTGCAACCCCTGGCCGGCCGCACCGTGGCGCTGGAGCCGGCGCTCGACCACGCCCAGCTGCAGGCCAGCGCCCTGCGCCTGGCCGGCGCCTTGCAAGCGCGTGGCGTGCAGCGCGTGGCGCTGTACCTGGAGGATGCCGGCGAACTGGCCATCGCCGTGCTCGGCGCCTGGCGCGCCGGCGCCGCCGTGCTGCTGCCGGCCGATGCCCAGGCGCAGAGCCGCCAGCGCCTCAGCGAACAGGCCGATCTATGGCTGGATAGCCTCGGTGATCTGGACGCTGAGCCCCTGGCGCCCGCCGCGCTCGACCTCGACACCTGCCGCCTGACCCTGTGCACCTCCGGCTCTAGCGGCGAACCCAAGCTGATCGACAAGTCCCTGCGCCAGCTGGCCAACGAGGTCGAGGCCCTGGAACAGCTGTGGGGCCAGGATCTGGGCAGCGCGACCATCTTCGGCAGCGTCGCCGCCCAGCATATCTACGGCCTGCTGTTCCGCGTGCTCTGGCCGCTGTGCGCCGGCCGCCCGTTCTGGCGCCGCGCCCTGCCCTTCCCCGAAGACCTGCAGCGCGAGAGCCTGGGTCAGGCGGCCTTCGCCTGGGTAGCGAGTCCCGCACTGCTCAAGCGCATGGGCGATAACCTCGACTGGCAGGCTTTGAGTTCGGTCCGCCGGGTATTTTCCTCCGGTGGCGCGCTGCCGTCGGAAGTCTCCAGCGAGCTGGGCGCCCAGCTCGGCCAGCAGCCGAGCGAGATCTACGGCAGCTCCGAGACCGGCGGCATCGCCTGGCGCCAGGGCGGCGAGCTGTGGCAGCCATTTCCCGGCGTCGAACTTTCCCTGAACGACGAAGGTGCCCTGCGCATCGCCTCGCCCTACCTGCCGGCCGGACATATCGAGCAGAGCGCCGATGCCGCCGAGCTGCAGGCCGATGGCCGCTTCGCCCTGCGAGGCCGCCTGGACCGCATCGTCAAGCTGGAAGAAAAGCGCATCTCCCTGCCCATGCTGGAGCAGGCGCTGAGCCAACACGAGTGGGTCGCCGATGCGCGCCTCGGGGTGATCCAGGAAGGCCGCGCCTTCCTCGGCGCCCTGTTGGCGCTGAGCCCGGCCGGCCTGCACGCCCTGCGTAACCAGGGCCGCAAGACCGTTACCGAGACCCTGCGCAAACATCTGGCCGGCCACTGCGAGGCCATCGCCCTGCCGCGCCGTTGGCGCCTGCTGCTGGAGCTGCCCTACAGCAGCCAGGGCAAGCTGGCGCAGAGCAAGGTCGACGAACTGGTCGCCGCGCCGCGACCGACTCGTGTCGAGCCGCGCAAGGCCGAGCTGGTCGACGGCGAATGGCAGCTGGAGCTGGATGTGCCGCCGGACCTGGCCCACTTCACCGGCCACTTCCCGCAGACCCCGGTACTGCCTGGCGTGGTGCAGATCGACTGGGCCCAGCAGCTGGCGCGCAGCCTGATCGAAGAACTGCCACCGCGCTTCTGCGGCATGGAAGTGCTCAAGTTCCAGCAACTGGTGCGCCCCGGCGACCGCATCCAGCTGACCCTGCGTTTCGACGCCGAGCGCGGCAAGCTGTACTTCGCCTACCGCAATGGCGAAGCGCCGTGCTCGTCCGGGCGCATTCTGCTGGGGGCAGCGCAGTGAGTCTGTTCGCGTGCCAAAGCCCCTCACCCCAACCCTCTCCCAAGGGGAGAGGGAGTTGGCCGTGCGAGGCGCAAGCTTGTAGTTCCCCTCTCCCTCCGGGAGAGGGGCCAGGGGTGAGGGAGCGTGCCCATGCATAACCCCTGCGCCGTGATCCCGGTCTACAACCACGAGCACGCCCTGCCCGTGGTGGTCGCCGCATTGCACGAAGCCGGTCTGCCCTGCGTGCTGGTCGACGACGCCTCCAGCCCGAGCTGCGCGGCGGTGATGGATCAGCTGGCCACCCAGGACAACACCTACCTGGTGCGCCTGCCGGTGAACCAGGGCAAGGGCGGTGCAGTGATGGCCGGCCTGCGCGAGGCCCAGCGCCTGGGCTTCTCCCACGCCCTGCAGGTGGACGCCGACGGCCAGCACGACCTGGCCGATATCGCCACCTTCCTCGGCACCTCCCGCGAACATCCGCAGGCGCTGGTCTGCGGCTACCCGCAGTACGACGCCAGCGTACCCAAGAGCCGCCTGTACGCACGCTACCTGACCCACGTGTGGGTGTGGATCAACAGCCTGTCGCTGTCGATCCGCGATGCCATGTGCGGCTTCCGCGTCTACCCGCTGCCGGCCACGGTGGCGCTGATCGAGGCTAGCAACCTGGGCAAGCGCATGGACTTCGATCCGGAGATCCTCGTGCGCCTGGCCTGGCGCAACCAGCCGATGCAGTGGCTGCCGACCAAGGTTCACTACCCGCTGGACGGCCTGTCGCATTTCCGCCTGTTCCATGACAACGCGCTGATCTCGAAGATGCACGCCAAGCTGTTCTTCGGCATGTTGCTGCGCGCACCGCTGATCCTCTGGCGCAGGTGGCGCGGATGAACGGGCAGAAGGCCGAACACTGGGCCGGCCAGCGCGAGCGCGGCAACTTCCTGCTCATGAAGTTCACCGCCGGCGCCGTGCGCCTGCTCGGCCGCCGCGCGCTGACGCCGCTGCTGTACGCCATCGTCCTGTACTTCTTCGCCTTCGGCCGCCAGGCGCGGCGCAGCATCCGCCAGTACCAGCACAACCTGGCCAGCTGGAGCGGGCGTAGCGAACTGGCACCGCGCTTCGGCTCGGTATTCGCCCAGTTCATGGCCTTCGCCGACGCCCTGCTGGACAAGCTCGACGTGTGGAACGGCCGCCTCGGCCTGGAGCAGATCACCCTGGTCGACCCCGACGGCATCCGCCAGCGCCTGCACAGCGAGCCGCGCGGGCAGATGCTGGTCGGCGCCCACCTGGGCAACCTCGAGGTGTGCCGCGCCCTGGCCGAGCTGGGCGAGAAGGTGCAGATGAACGTGCTGGTGCACACCAAGCACGCCGAGCAATTCAACCGCCTGCTTGGCGAGGCCGGCGCCAGCCACCTGCGCCTGATCCAGGTCAGCGAACTGGACGCGGCGATCATGCTGCAATTGTCCGAGCGCCTGGAGCGCGGCGAGTGGCTGGCGATTGCCGGCGACCGCGTGCCGCTGCATGGCGGACGCAACGTCAGCGTGAATTTCCTCGGCCATTCGGCCGCTTTCCCGCAAGGGCCCTGGTTGCTGGCCGGACTTCTGCAATGCCCGGTCAACCTGATGAGCTGCCTGAAGATCGACGGCCGCTACCAGGTGATCCTCGAACGCTTCGCCGAGCGCGTGCAGTGGACGCGCAAGGAACGCGACGAGGTGATTCGCGGCTGGGTACAACGCTATGCCGAGCGTCTTGGCGAACGCTGCCTGAACGCTCCGCGGCAATGGTTCAACTTCTACCCGTTCTGGAACGCCAATGACGACCTTCCCGCTTGACCACGTGACCTTCGGCGAACAGCAGCTGACCATCGAGCAGGTGGTCGCCCTGTCCCAACGCAGCGCCCGTGCCCAGTTGCAGAACGATGCCGCCTACCGCGAGAAGATCGCCAAGGGCGCGCGCTTCCTCGACACCCTGCTGGACAAGGAAGGCGTGATCTACGGCGTGACCACCGGCTACGGCGATTCCTGCGTGGTGGCCGTGCCGCTGCACCAGGTCGAGGCGCTGCCCAAGCACCTGTTCACCTTCCACGGCTGCGGCCTGGGCAAGCTGCTCGACGAGGCCAGCACCCGCGCCGTACTGGCCGCGCGCCTGCAGTCGCTGTGCCACGGTGTATCCGGGGTGCGCGTGGAGCTGCTGGAGCGCATCCAGGCCTTCCTCGAACACGATGTGCTGCCGCTGATTCCGGAAGAAGGCTCAGTCGGCGCCAGCGGCGACCTGACCCCGCTGTCCTACGTGGCCGCCACCCTAAGCGGTGAGCGCGAGGTGATGTACAATGGCGAGCGCCGCAGCGCGGCGGACGTGCATAAGGAACTCGGCTGGACGCCGCTGACCCTGCGTCCGAAAGAAGCGCTGGCGCTGATGAACGGCACCGCGGTGATGACCGCCCTGGCCTGCCTGGCCTATTCGCGCGCCGACTACCTGCTGCAACTGGCCACGCGCATCACCGCGCTCAACGTGGTGGCGCTGGAAGGCAACCCGGAACACTTCGACGAGCGCCTGTTCGCCGCCAAGCCGCACCCGGGCCAGACCCAGGTCGCCGCCTGGCTGCGCGAGGATCTGGCCGTGGCCGAACCGCTGCCACCGCTGCACCGCCTGCAGGACCGCTACTCGCTGCGCTGCGCACCGCACGTGCTCGGCGTGCTGGCCGACAGCCTGGGCCTGCTGCGCCAGTTCATCGAGATCGAACTGAACAGCGCCAACGACAACCCGCTGTTCGACGCCGAGACCGAGCGCACCCTGCACGGCGGCCACTTCTACGGAGGGCACATCGCCTTCGCCATGGACAGCCTGAAGAACCTGGTCGGCAACGTCGCCGACCTGCTCGACCGCCAGCTCGCTCTGCTGGTCGACACTCGTTACAACCACGGCCTGCCGAGCAACCTGTCCGGCGCGCCAGCGGAAACCGCGATGATCAACCACGGCTTCAAAGCCGTGCAGATCGGCACCAGCGCCTGGACCGCCGAAGCGCTGAAAAACACCATGCCGGCCAGCGTGTTCTCGCGCTCCACCGAGTGCCACAACCAGGACAAGGTGAGCATGGGCACCATCGCCGCGCGCGACGCTCTGCGCAGCCTGGAGCTGACCGAGCAGGTGGCCGCCGCCACCCTGCTGGCCGCCAACCAGGGCGTGTGGCTGCGTGAGCGCGCCGGCAAGACCGACATCCCCGCGCCACTGGCCGCCATGCGCGAGCAGCTGGCCGTGGACTTCCCGCCGGTAATCGAGGACCGCGCCCTGGAAGGCGAGCTGCGCCTGTGCCTGGCGCATATCCGCAGCCGCCATTGGAGGCTGTATGCGTAAGCCGGCCCTGATGGACGCCGTGCGCCCCGCCGACCAAGGAGCCGCCCATGCGTAAGGAAGGCGTGCTGCAGGCGGACGTTGAAATCCTCGTCCCGTTCTTCGACGTCGACATGATGGAAGTGGTCTGGCACGGCCACTACGTGAAGTACTTCGAGGAGGCGCGCTGCGCCCTGCTCGACAAGCTGGGGCACAACTACCGGCAGATGCGTGATGCGGGCTATGCCTGGCCGATCATCGACCTGCAGGTGCGTTATATCCGCGGCGCCCAGTTCGGCCAACGCATCCGCGTGCGCGCCGATCTGGTGGAGTGGGAGAACCGGCTGAAGATCAATTACCTGATCACCGATGTGGCGACGGGCGAGCGCATGACTCGTGGCAGTAGCGTGCAGGTGGCGGTGGAGATTGCGACTCGCGAGATGCTGCTGGCTTCGCCGAAGGTGTTTGTGGAAGCCGTGGAGAGGGCTATTGCGTGAATTCTTTGTGCCCGGCTGGTTTCCTACGCCTGTTGAAGGCTCTGTTTCGCCCCGCCGGGCGAGTCACTTTCTCTTTGCGCGCGCAAAGAGAAAGTGACCAAAGAGAAAGCGCGCCCCACATCCGGGTCTCGCGGCGCTCGACTTCCCTCCTTCCATCCCTGCTCCAGGGGCACGCCGCGAAGGGCCATCCATGGCCCATCGCGCCTCTCGCGGCATCCATGCCGCTCAACCCCTTACACAGGGATTCCTCTCGGCCTGCTGAGGGGACCCCGCATCCTGGCCCAACCTTTCTCACGCAACCGGTAATTACTCGGGGGCATCCAAGCTCGCATGACCAGCCCCCTCTCCCTCTGGGAGAGGGTTGGGGTGAGGGAGCCGTCTTGTGCGCGCCCTTTCGCGAGCAGAGCTCGCTCCCACAGACAACCCGCGGGTTTCACCCGCCCTACGAAGTATCAGGCGCGCCGACTCCCCGTCAGGAGGCCGAGCGTAGGCACTGCGTAGGGGGACGCGAGGCAGGACGCCGAGCGAGTCACGATGGGATAGGGATGTCCCTTCGTGACGGCCCCCGGAGCAGTGCCGGAGCGAGGGAAGTCGAGCGCAGCGAGACCCGCATGCCGGGGGGCCCTTCTTCTTTGGTTACTTTCTTCTTGGGCAAGCAAGAAGAAAGTGACTCGCCCGGGAGGGCGAAACCAAAAGCCAAGATCACTTCGGCAATCGGCCAGGGACTCGCAGCTCTGTTTTTGCTAGCAGCCCCAGCAGCCCACGCCTTCGACCTGGCCGAACTCAGCGCCCAGCTGGCCAAGCCGGCGGTAGTGCGCGGACCCTTCGTGCAGGAGAAGCACCTGCGCGCCCTGCCCACGCCGCTGACCAGCCAGGGCCAGTTCACCCTGTCCCGCGACCACGGCCTGCTCTGGCTGCTGCAAAAGCCGCTGAAGCAGGACTACCGCATCGACGATGCCGGTATCGCCCGGCGTACCGGCGAGGGCTGGCAACAGCAACCGGGCCAGGATGTGGCCGCCCAGCAGAGCCGCCTGTTCCTCGCCGTGCTCAAGGGTGACCGCTCGGGCCTGGAGCGCGACTTCGACCTCAAGCTCAGCGGCGAACACAACGCCTGGCGGCTCGAACTCACCCCACACTCGCTGCTGCTCAAGCAGATCTTCAGCGCCATCCGCATCGACGGCGGCGCGCTGGTCGAACGCATCGAACTGATCGAGACCCAGGGCGACCGTACCGTCCTCAAGATGCCGCAGAGCCAGGCTGGCGACGCGTTGACCGAGCAGGAGCGCGGCGACCTTGTCTACTAGCCTGCAACGCGCCCTGCCGCGCCTGTTCGGCGCCCTGCTCCTGGCTCTGCTGGCGCTGGCCGCCTGGCAGTGGCGCGACGGCCCGCCGGTGCAGGCCAGCATGCTCGCCCTGCTACCCAAGGGCGCCGGCGATTCACTGGTACAACAGGCCGAGCAGCGCATGCAGGAACCGCTGTCGCGCGAGCTGCTGATACTCGTCGGCCACCCGCAGCGTGAGCGCGCCATCGAACTGGTGCGCCAGGCCGGCGAGCAGTGGCAGGCCAGCGGCCGCTTCGACAAGGTGCAGTGGAGCCTGCAGGCCGACCTCGACGCCATCCGCCAGCAACTGCGCGGCGAACGCCTGGCCTTGCTGGCACCGACCGACCGCCAGCTGCTGATCGAGCAGCCGGCCAGCTTCATCGAGCAGCGCACGCAACAGCTGTTCGACACCTTCGCCGGCTTCGGCCTGCTGCCCACCGAGCAGGACTGGCTCGGCCTGGGCCTGCGCGCCCAGCAGACGTTGAATCCCGGTAGCCGCATCCAGGCCGACCTCGGCAGCGGCGCCCTGCTGTTGCAGGACGACGGCACCACCTGGGCCCTGCTGCGCCTGCGCACCCGTGGCGATGCCTTCGATATGCAGGCGCCACCGCAGATCGCCGCCGCGGTTGCCGAGCTGCGCCAGCAGGTCGAGAACGAAGGCGGCCAACTGCTCGCTGCCGGTGGCGCGCTGCACGCCGCAGCCGGTCAGGCCAAGGCCACCCAGGAGATCGCCCTGATCGGCGGCGGCGCCACCCTCGGCACCCTGCTGCTGCTACTGCTCGCCTTCCGCCGCCCGCGCATCCTGGTCAGCCTGCTGCCGATGGGCGTCGCGCTGCTGGCCGGCTGCACCGCCTGCGTGCTGGTGTTCGGCCAGATCAATGCGCTGACCCTGGTGCTTGGCGCCAGCCTGGTCGGCGTCGCCGCCGACTACCCGCAGCACTACCTGAGCAAGAGCTGGGGCGACGGCCCCTGGTCGAGCTGGGCCGCCCTGCGCGAGACCCTGCCGGGCCTGAGCCTGAGCCTGGGCACTAACCTCGCCGGTTATGTGGCACTGGCCTTCACGCCTTTCCCGGCGCTGACCCAGATCGCCCTGTTCTCCGCCGCCGGCCTGATCGGCGCCTACCTGTGCTCGGTGTGCCTGCTGCCGGCCTGGCTGAACAATCTGCGCTTGCAACCGCCTGGTGGCCTGCGCCGCGCCGCCGAAAACCTGGTCGAGCGACGTGCGCGCCTGCTGGCACGCACCGGCAGCTGGCCACTGCTGCTCGCGCTGCTGGTTTTCTGCGCCGGCGGCCTTTGGCAGCTGACGCTGCAGAACGACCTGCGCCAGTGGCTGGGCCAGGAGCCGCAGCTGATGGCCGAAGCCAGGCGCATCGCCGAACTCACCGGCCAGCAGCCCACCAGCCAGTTCTTCCTGGTCCGTGGCGCCGACGAGCAACAGTTGCTGCAGCGCCAGGCCGAACTCAGTGCACGTCTGGATGCCGCCATCGCCGCCGGCCATCTGCGCGGCTATCGCGCCCTTAGCCAGCTCAGTGCGCCGGAAAGCGAACTGGCGCCGCTGCGTGCCGCGCTGCAGCAGCTGCCGCAGCACTGGCAACCGCTGCTCGACCTCGGTCTGCCGGAAGCGGCCCTGCGCGCCGAGCTGGACGAGTTGCTGCATGCGCCGCAGCCAAGCCTGGAGCAGGCCCTGGCCGGCCCACTGGGCGAGGCCTGGCGCCCGCTATGGCTGGGCCGCAGTGAGAGTGGAGTAGCCGGCATCGTCAGCCTGCAGGGCCTGAATGACAGCGCCCTGCTGCAGCAAACGGCCGAGGGGCTGCAGGGCGTGCAGCTGATCGATCGCCTGGGCGAGCTGAACCAGCTGTTCGCCGCCACCCAACTTAGCGCCGCCCAACTGAAACTAGTGTCCAGCGCCGCCATCCTCCTGCTGCTGTGCCTGCCCTTCGGCCTCGGCGGCGCGCTGCGGGTGATCTGCCTGCCGCTGCTGTCGGCCCTGGCGGCGCTGGCCTGCCTCGGCTGGCTGGGCCAGCCGCTGACCCTGTTCAGCCTGTTCGGCCTGCTGCTGATCACCGCCATCGGCGTCGACTACGCCATCCTGATGCGCGAGAACATCGGCGGGCCGGCAGTGAGCCTGCTCGGCACCCTGCTCTCGGCGCTCACCGCGTGGATGTCGTTCGGCCTGCTGCTGCTCAGCCAGACCCCGGCCATCGCCAATTTCGGCCTGGCCATCAGCCTCGGCCTGCTGTTCTGTTTCCTGCTCTCACCCTGGGCCGCCACGCGGCCACACAAGGAGGTTGTCGCGTGAGCGTGCTCGGATTCTGGCTGCTGGCCCTGGCGATCTACGCCCTGGTGGCGATCATCGGCGGGCGCCGGCTGATCCCCATCGTCGGCCAGTTGCTGGTGGCGGCCATCGCCATTCCCGCCCTGCTGCTGTTGTGGGTCGAGCCGCACTGGCAACTGAGCGCCGCCGACCTGCTGGCGCCGACCTGGCTGAACCTGGCCTACGGCCTGTGCTTCGCCCTGCTGCTGGGCTACATCCTCAGCGACGTGATCGATCTGGACCTGAGCCCTGCCTGCGTGAAGATCGCCCTGCCCAGCTTCCTGGTGCCGATGCTGGCCGGCCTGGCCTGCTCGCTCTGGCTGCTGCCCGGCGAGCGCAGCTGGCTCAGTTCGGTGGGCATCGGCCTGCTGTTCTCGATCACCGCCATCCCGGTGCTCTACCTGTTCCTGCAGAGCATCGGCTACCCGGCGGCGGACACCAAGCGCCTGCTGCATGCGGCGATCCTCATGGACTTCCTGTGCTGGAGCCTGTTCGGTCTGGCCCAGGGCAGCGGCCACCCGGCCGCGCTGCTGTGGCCGCTGCTGGCCGCCGCCCTGCCACTGCTGCTGCACCTGCTCAAGCTGCGCCACCCGCTGTTCTACAGCCTGCCGTTCTTCGCCCTGATGCTGCTGTTCCAGCAACTCAAACTCAACGCCCTGGTGTTCGGCATCGCCTACATGCTGTGCCTCGGCTGGATCAAACAGCCCTTCGTCCTGCCGTTGCCGGAGCGCGCCTGGAAGCTGTTGATGAACGGCCTGGCCGTGCCGCTGATCCTGACGTTCGGCGTGCTGCGCGTGGACTTCCATGGCATAGGTCAAGACTACTCATGGCTGGCCATCGCTATCCTCATCACCCTGCCGGTACTGAGCAAAGTGCTCGGCAGCTGGCTCGGTCTGCACTGGGCCGACCCGAGCGCCGCGGCGCGGGTGAAGTGGCACGAGAGTCTGCTGCTGAACATCCGCGGCCTCACCGAAATCGTCTTCCTCAACCTGCTCCTGCAACTGCAGCTGATCGATTCGCTGATCTACTTCGGTCTGCTGCTGATGAGTCTGTTCTCCACCCTGCTGCCGGCCCTGCTCGGCAAGCATGCCAACAACAATCAAGCGAGAAGCCGTTATGAAGTCTCCTGAAGTCGAACAGCGTCAGATCGTCGTCATCGGCGCCGGCCCGTCGGGCGCCATCGCCGCCGCCATCCTCAAGCGTCACGGCCACGATGTGCTGGTACTGGAGCGTCAGCGTTTCCCGCGCTTCTCCATCGGCGAGAGCCTGCTGTCGCACTGCCTGGACTTCGTCGAGGAGGCCGGCATGCTCGAGGCGGTGCAGGCCGCCGGCTTCCAGACCAAGCACGGTGCGGCCTTCGCCTGGGGCGAGCGCTACACCGAGTTCGACTTCCGCGACAAGTTCACCGAAGGCCAGGGCTCGACCTACCAGGTGATTCGCGCCGACTTCGACAAGCTGCTGGCCGACCAGGCCGAGCTGCAGGGCGTGGAAATCCGCTACGAGGAAGAGATCTTCGCCGCCGACTTCGCTGGCGACTGCCCACGCCTGTCGGTGCGGCGCCTGGCCGACGGCCACGAGTATGAAGTGGAGTGCGCCTTCGTCCTCGACGGCAGCGGCTACGGCCGCGTGCTGCCGCGCCTGCTCGACCTCGACACGCCATCGTCCTTCCCGATCCGCCAGGCGGTGTTCACCCATATCGAGGACCGCATCGACCCGGCCTCCGGCTTCGACCGCGAGAAGATCCTGATCACTACCCATCCCAAGCTGCGTGATGTGTGGTTCTGGACCATTCCGTTCAGCAACGGCCGCTGCTCGCTGGGCGTGGTCTCCGCCGCCGAACACTACGAGGGCTACCCCAAGGACCTCGATGCCTGCCTCAAGCAATTCGTCGCGGAAACGCCAAGCCTCTCCAAGGTCTTGGAAAACGCCGTGTGGGACACCCCGGCACGCGCCATCGGCGGCTACTCGGCCAACGTCAAGAGCCTGCACGGCCCGGGCTTCGCCCTGCTGGGCAACGCCGCCGAGTTCCTCGACCCGGTGTTCAGCTCCGGTGTGACCATCGCCATGCGCTCGGCGAGCATGGCCGCCGGCCTGCTGCATCGCCAGCTCAACGGCGAACAGATCGACTGGGAAAACCAGTTCGCCATCCCGCTCAAGCGCGGCGTGGATACGTTCCGCGTGTATGTGCAGGGTTGGTACGATGGCAGCTTCCAGGACGTGATCTTCTACGAGAAGGCCTCACCGGAAATCCGCCGCATGATCTGCTCGATCCTCGCCGGCTACGCCTGGGACGAGAAGAACCCCTATGTCGCCGAGCCCAAGCGCCGCCTGGGCGTACTGGCCGAACTCTGCGCCATGAACTGAAGTGGTCTGCACAGTGCCTGCGCTTGCCGATGCGTCGTTAAAAACGGCTTCGGAATGCTCATTTACAACACGTAAACTGCGCTTCCTCAGCCGTTTTTGCCTAGCCTCAGCGGCGCTCGGCGACTGTGCAAACCACTTCCTAAAGGAATAAATGTCGATGGAACGCGCCGCCGCCACCTACGTCGAGGAAACCCGCTTCGGCTTCTGGTTTTTGCAGAGCCACGTCTGGCAGCACCATGTGCTGCGCGTGGCGATCAACGACCTCAAGCGCCTGATCGATGCACCGCTGCCGCAGGCGCCGGTGCTGCTCGACGCCGGCTGCGGCCAGGGCCGCTCGTTCGGCCTGCTGCAGGAGGCCTTCGCTCCGGCGCGGATGATCGGCCTCGATGCCGACCCGTACAGCCTCGACTGCTCGCGCGCCGAGGCCGAGCGCCTGGGCCTCGACGTGCAGCTGATCGCCAGCGACTGTGCGGCCATCGACCTGCCCGACGCCTCCGTCGACATCCTGTTCTGCCACCAGACCTTCCATCACCTGGTCGAGCAGGAGCAGGCGCTGGCCGAGTTCTGGCGAGTGCTGAAACCGGGCGGCCTGCTGCTGTTCGCCGAGTCGACCAAGTTCTACATCGACACCTGGGTGATCCGCTGGCTGTTCCGCCACCCCATGCACGTGCAGAAGAGCGCCGAGGAATACCTGGGCATGCTGCGCCAGCAGAGCTTCCAGTTCGAGGAACGCAACGTCTCCTACCCCTATCTGTGGTGGAGCCGCTCCAAGGACTTCGGCCTGCTGGAACGCTGGGGCATCGTCAAGGCCAAGCCGTTCGGCCAGCGTGACGAGACCCTGGTCAACGCGGTGGCACGCAAGCCGTGATGCCTAGGGTTCTGCTACTCGCCCTCACGTTGCTGCTCGGCGCCTGCGCCGGGCATACGCCCGTGCCGGCGAGCAGCCCCGCCCTGAGCGCCGCACTGCCGATCAGCCTGCAGGTCCAGCGCACGCAGAACGCCGAGCAGCGCGACTGGCTGCTGGTGATCCAGGCCGAAGGTGAGGCCCTGCGCTGGTCGCTGTTCGACCCGCTCGGCGTGCCCCTGGCGCGCCAACTGCTGGAGCACGGCGAGTGGCGCAACGACGGCCTGCTGCCACCCAACGCCGAAGCGCGCGAGCTGTTCGCCGCCCTGCTGTTCGCCCTCACCACCGATGACGCGTTGACCGCCTACCCCGAGGGCAGCTGGCAGCGCGGCGCCGATGGTCAGCGCCGGCTTAACCCGGACTGGCGAATCCGCTACCGTTCCGCACTGGACTTCACCCTCGCCGCACCGCAGCTCAGCTATCGGGTGCGCGCGCTGAACCAAGAAGAAGGCAACTGATGCCCAGCTATTTAAATGCCCTCGGCCTGCTGTGCGCCCTAGGCGAAGGCAAGCAGGCGGTGGCCGACGCGCTGCTGGCCGGCGACGCCTCCGGCATGCGCGCCGAGGACGGCTGGGTCAGCGACCGCCGCCTCACCGTCGGCGCCGTGCGTGCTCCCCTGCCGGCCATGCCGGAAGGCTTCGAGGCCGCCCATAGCCGCAACAACCAGCTGCTGCTGGCCGCCGCCCAGCAGATCGAGCCGGAGCTGCGCGCCGCCATCGCCCGTTACGGCGCCACCCGCGTAGGCCTGGTGCTGGGCACCAGCACCTCGGGCATCCGCGAGGCCAGTGCCGGCATCGCCCGCTTCCTCCACGACGGCGAACTGCCCGCCGACTACGACTACGCCCAGCAGGAGATGGCCGCGCCGGCCACCTTCCTCGCCGACTGGCTGGGCCTGGCCGGCCCGGTGTACTGCCAGTCCACCGCCTGCACCTCCAGCGCGCGCGCCCTGCTCAGCGCCCATCGCCTCCTGCAACAGGGCCTGTGCGATGCGGTGATCTGCGGCGGCGTGGACAGCCTGTGCCGCCTGACCCTGAACGGCTTCTCGGCCCTCGAAGCGGTGTCCGCCGAGCCGTGCAATCCCTTCTCAGTGAACCGCCACGGCATCAATATCGGCGAGGGCGCCGCGCTATTTCTTATGACTAAAGAGCCGATGACCCGCGAAGCCAGCCCGATCGCCTTCCTCGGCGGCGCCGCCACCTCCGACGCCCACCATATTTCCGCGCCGCACCCCGAGGGCCTCGGCGCTCGCGCGGCAATGCAGCAGGCCCTGGCCAACGCCGGCCTCAACGCCACGGATATCGACTATCTCAACCTGCACGGCACCGCCACGGCGCACAACGATGCGATGGAGAGCAAGGCCGTGCGCGGCCTGTTTCCCGCTGGCGTGCCCTGCTCGTCGAGCAAGCCGCTGACCGGCCACACCTTGGGCGCCGCTGGCGCACTGGAGGCGGCCTTCTGCTGGCTCGTCTTAAGCGAACACAACCGCGACGGCCTGCTGCCGCCTCACCTGTGGGACGGCCAGGCCGACCCATCGCTGGAACCGCTGCAACTGGTCGGTGCTGGCGATCAACTGGCCCGCAGCAGTAGCCGCCGGCTGATGAGCAACTCCTTCGCCTTCGGCGGCAACAACGTCGCACTGATCCTGGGTGATGTACCACTGGGAGACGCGCCATGAGCCTCTGGCCCATCGCCGAGCTGGTGCCGCACGCCGGCGACATGATCCTGATCGACGAAGTCGTCAGCTTCGGTGACGAAGACATCGAGACCCGTCTTACCGTGCGTCCCGGCGGCCTGTTCAACCAGGCCGACGGCAGCCTGCCGGCCTGGGTCGGCGTCGAGCTGATGGCGCAGAGCATCGCCGCCTACGCCGGTTGCCAGGCGCGCCAGGCCGGCCTGCCGGTGGAGCTGGGCTTCCTCCTCGGTACACGCAAGTTCGAGTGCAACGTCGAGCGCTTCCCGGCCGGCGCCGAGCTGCGCATCAAGGCCCTGCGCTCGCTGCAGGACGACAACGGCATGGGCGTGTTCGAGTGCCACCTGGACGGCCCGGATATCCATGCCGAGGCGCGCCTCAATGTGTTCCGCCCGCCGGAAGTGGCGAGGTATCTACAAGAGCAGCAAGAGCAATCGCAATGACTGAAACCATCCTGGTCACCGGCTCCAGCCGTGGCATCGGCAGAGCCATCGCCCTGCGCCTGGCCCGCTCCGGTTACGACATCGTCCTGCACTGCCGCTCGCGCCGCGACGAGGCCGAGGCCGTGCAGGCGCAGATCGCCGAGCTCGGCCGGCAGGCGCGCATCCTGCAGTTCGATGTCTCCGACCGCGCCGCCTGCCGCGCGGCGCTGGAAGCCGATGTGGAACAGCACGGAGCCTACTACGGCGTGGTGTGTAACGCCGGCCTGACCCGCGACGGTGCCTTCCCGGCGCTGACCGACGACGACTGGGATCAGGTGCTGCGCACCAACCTGGACGGTTTCTACAACGTGCTGCACCCGCTGACCATGCCGATGATCCGCCGCCGCAAGGCCGGGCGCATCGTCTGCATCACCTCGGTCTCCGGGCTGATCGGCAACCGTGGCCAGGTCAACTACAGCGCCTCCAAGGCCGGCGTGATCGGCGCGGCCAAGGCACTGGCCGTCGAGCTGGGCAAGCGCAAGATCACGGTCAACTGCGTGGCGCCGGGGCTGATCGACACCGAGATCCTCGACGAGCAGGTGCCGGTGGAGGAGATCCTCAAGATGATTCCGGCCGCGCGTATGGGCACGCCCGAGGAAGTGGCCGGAGCAGTGAATTTCCTGATGTCCGAGGAGGCGGCGTACATTACCCGCCAGGTCCTCGCGGTGAACGGTGGTTTGTGTTGATGAAACGTGTAGTCGTCACCGGCATGGCCGGTATCACCTCGCTGGGCAGCGACTGGCCGACCATCTCGGCCGCCTTCAAGGAAGGCCGCAGCGGCATCCGCCGCATGGACGAGTGGGATCGCTTCACCGAACTGAACACCCGCCTGGGCGGCCCGGTGGACGACTTCGTCCAGCCCAAGCACTGGTCGCGCAAGCAGACCCGCAGCATGGGCCGGGTGTCCAAGCTGGCAGTGTTCGCCGCCGAGCGCGCCCTGGAGCATGCCGGCCTGCTCGGCGATCCGTGCATCGCCGATGGCCGTATGGGCGTGGCCTGCGGCTCGTCCACCGGCAGCACCGACGAGATCAAAGCGTTCGGCAATATGCTGCTCAACTCCGTCGCCGATGGCCTTAACGCCAACTCCTATATCCGCATGATGCCGCACACCACGGCGGCCAATATCAGCATCTTCTTCGGCCTCAAGGGCCGCCTGATTCCCACCTCCAGCGCCTGCACCAGCGGCAGCCAGGGCATCGGCTACGCCTACGAGGCGATCAAGTTCGGCCGCCTGAAGATGATGCTGGCCGGCGGCGCCGAGGAGCTGTGCCCGACCGAGGCCATGGTCTTCGACGCGCTCTACGCCACCAGCCTGAAGAACGATACCCCGCACCTGTCGCCGCGCCCCTATGACGCCGGCCGCGACGGCCTGGTGATCGGCGAAGGCGCCGGCATCCTGGTGCTGGAGGAACTGGAGCACGCGCTGGCGCGCGGCGCGACCATCCACGCCGAGATCGTTGGCTTCGGCTGCAACTCTGACGGCATCCACGCCACCAAGCCGGAGCAGGCAACCATGCGCGGCGCCATGGAGCTGGCCCTGGAAGATGCCGGCCTTGCGCCCTCTGCCATCGGCTACGTCAACGGCCACGGCACCGCCACCGCCCAGGGCGACGTGGCCGAGAGCCTGGCCACCAGCAGCCTGTTCGGCCCGCAGATGCCGATCAGCTCGCAGAAGAGCTTCTTCGGCCACACCCTGGGCGCCTGCGGCGCGCTGGAGTCCTGGTTCAGCATCGAGATGATGAACAGCGACAGCTACGTCCACACGCTGAACCTGGACAACGTGGACCCGGAATGCGGCGAGCTGGACTACCTGCGCGGCGAGTTCCGCCAGATGAGCCATCAGTACGTGATGAACAACAACTTCGCCTTCGGCGGGGTGAACACCTCGCTGATCTTCAAGCGCTGGAACTGAAAACAGACACAAGGAAGTCCCCATGCCCGCACTACTGCGCACCCTCCTGCTCGGCCTGATCGTCTCGGGCCTTGCCGCCTGCAGCACGCTGCAGCCCGTCGACACGCCGACTATCGAGCTGCCGCCGGGTTCGGCCATCAGCGACCTGCAGGTCGAGCAGGCCATTCTCAGCGCCCTGCACACCTATCGCTGGCAGGTCGGCCAGGTCCAGCCGGGCCGCGTGCAGGCCGATATCCTGGTGCGCGAGCGCCACCAGGCGGCCATCACCATCGACTACAACCCGCGCGACATCTTCATCCGCTATCGCAGCAGCCAGGGTCTGGAGTACAAGAACGGCAAGATTCACCGCACCTACAATCGCTGGGTGAAGTACCTCAAGCTAGAGATCGAACACCAGCTCAACCTTCCCCCCACCCCGTGACCTTTCGTCAAGGAGACGACCATGAAACTGAAAAACTGGACCCTGGCCGCCCTGCTCTTCGCTGTTATCCCGGGCATCAGCCAGGCGCGTGACACCACCCACTTCCTGCCGTTCGAGCAGGCCGTGCAGGAAGCCCTGAACGCCGGGCGCCTGGATGGCAGCGTGAAGTTCTACCTGGCCGGCAACCCGGTCAAGGCCAGCGTGGTCAAGTCCGGCGTGACCACCAGCCAGAAGACCAACGCCTTCAACAAGAGCGACGAAGGCGCCTGCTCCTGGGCCCTGCAGTCCGCGCTGATCCGCATGCAGAACGCCGCCAAGCAGGCCGGTGCCAATGCCGTGGTCAACATCGTCAGCAACTACAAGAACGTGGTCTATTCCGACGCGCAGAAGTACGAGTGCCACGCCGGCGCCATCATGGCCGGTGTCGCCCTGAAGGCCGACCTGGCCAACGTCAAGTAAGACGCTTGTCCGCCATAAAAAAGGGCCGCATCAGCGGCCCTTTTTTATGCGCCTGAATCAGGCGTGGTACTGCGCCGACAGCTCGTGCACCGCCTCGAAGAAGGCCTTGGCATGCTGCGGATCGACTTCCGGGGTGATGCCGTGGCCGAGGTTGAATACCTGGCCGCTGCCCTGGCCGAAGCTGGCCAGGATGCGCGCGACCTCGGCGCGGATGGCCTCAGGTTTCGCGTAGAGCACCGCGGGGTCCATGTTGCCCTGCAGGGCCACCTTGCTGCCGACGCGGGCACGAGCACTGCCGATATCGCAGGTCCAGTCCAGGCCCAGGGCCTCGGCACCGGTCTCGGCCATGGACTCCAGCCACAGGCCGCCACCCTTGGTGAACAGGATCACCGGTACGCGGCGACCGTCGTGCTCGCGGATCAGGCCGTCGACGATCTGCTTCATGTAGCGCAGGGAGAATTCCTGGTAGGCCGCGGCCGACAGCGCGCCGCCCCACGAATCGAAGATCTGCACGGCCTGGGCGCCGGCGCGAATCTGCCCGTTGAGGTAGGCGATGATCGACTGCGCCAGCTTGTCGAGCAGCGCGTGCATGGCCTGCGGGTTGTCGTAGAGCATCGCCTTGGACTTGCGGAAGTCGCGGCTGGAGCCGCCCTCGACCATGTAGGTGGCCAGGGTCCATGGGCTGCCGGAGAAGCCGATCAGCGGCACACGGCCGTTCAGCTCGCGGCGGATATTACGCACGCCGTCCATCACGTAGCCCAGGTCCTTCTCCGGATCGGGAATCGGCAGCGCCTCGATATCGGCCAGCGAACTGATCACCTTCTTGAAGCGCGGACCTTCGCCGGTCTCGAAGTACAGGCCCTGACCCATGGCGTCGGGGATAGTGAGGATGTCGGAGAACAGGATCGCGGCGTCCAGCTGCGGGTAGCGGTCCAGCGGCTGGATGGTGACCTCGCAGGCCAGCTCGGGGTTCTTCATCAGGCTGACGAAGTCACCGGCCTTGGCGCGAGTGGCGCGGTACTCCGGCAGGTAACGGCCGGCCTGACGCATCATCCATACGGGAGTGACGTCGACGGGTTGCTTGAGCAGGGCGCGCAGGAAACGGTCGTTCTTCAGGGCGGACATCGGCAGGGTTCCTGGAAATACGGCAGGGAAACTTAACGGCGGGGATTGTGCGGGAGTCGGCCAGTGGCGTCCCCCTCCTCCGGGCGGGCCCTGGATCACAGGTGCACCGCGCACCGTGGCGCAGAAAAAGTGCGGGCATTTTCGCAGACCCAAAAACAAAAGGCACGGCGAGCGCCGTGCCTTTTGTCTATCGCGACCTTATGCCGCGCGTCGTCACCAGGCCTTGTAAGGCAGAAACTTGCCGTTGAGCACGATCTGTACGCGGTCGCCCTTGGGGTCGGCGACCCGCGAGATATCCATGCTGAAGTCGATGGCGCTCATGATGCCGTCGCCGAACTCCTCCTGGATCAGCTCCTTGATGGTGTCGCCGTAGACATTGATCATCTCGTAGAAGCGGTACACCAGCGGGTCGGTCGGCACCGTCTTGTCCCAGTGCTTGTGCGGGAAGGCCTGCAGGGCCAGGGCCACCTCGCCGGGCAGCTCCAACGTGCGGCACAGGGCTTCGGCCTTGTCGGCCGGCATGCTGTTCATGCCGAGGCAGGCCGAGGTGGTCCACACCGGCGACATCTCGATGGCGTGCGCCAGTTCGGCCCAGCTGATACCGAGACGCTGGCGGGCCTGGATGATGGCCGTGCTCATCTGTTGCTTGTCCATGGAAAGTCCTCACGCGGGTCATGGGCCTCGCCAGATGGCGGCCCGGATGGGATGCGTGAAGAAGCGAAGCAGGAGTCGTACCAGGCGCACGACGGCCATGTGCCGCGCGTGCGGCAGTGCACCGGGTACGAGCGGCGCGGCCTTGGAGATACTTGGGTGAAGCGGGGATTGATCCGCGCGGCTAGCGAACTAGCCGCGCAGGCGCCCCAGAATGGGGCGCCGAGGATCAGACGCCGAGGTAGTCGAGGATGCCTTCGGCGGCGTTGCGGCCTTCGAAGATCGCCGTCACCACCAGGTCGGAACCACGCACCATGTCGCCACCGGCGAAGATCTTCGGGTTGCTGGTCTGGTGCTTGAACTGGTTCTGTTCCGGCGCCACCACACGGCCCTGGCTGTCGGTGTCGATCTTGAAGTCGCTGAACCAAGCAGCCGGGCTCGGACGGAAACCGAAGGCGATCAGCACGGCTTCGGCCGGGATGATTTCCTCGGAGCCCGGGATCGGCTCGGGGCTGCGACGGCCACGGGCATCCGGCTCGCCGAGACGGGTCTCGACCACCTTGACGCCTTCCACCTTGTCCTCGCCGACGATGGCGATGGGCTGGCGGTTGAAGAGGAACTTCACGCCCTCTTCCTTGGCGTTCTTCACTTCCTTGCGCGAGCCCGGCATGTTCTCTTCGTCACGACGGTAGGCGCAGGTCACGGCCTTGGCGCCCTGGCGGATGGAGGTGCGGTTGCAGTCCATCGCGGTGTCGCCGCCGCCAAGCACGACCACGCGCTTGCCCTTCATGTCGATGAAATCCTCGGGGGACTTCTCGAAGCCGAGGTTGCGGTTGACGTTGGCGATCAGGAAGTCCAGCGCGTCGGTGACGCCCGGCAGGTCTTCGCCCGGGAAGCCACCCTTCATGTAGGTGTAGGTGCCCATGCCCATGAACACGGCATCGTACTCATCCAGCAGCTGCTGCATGGTGATGTCGACACCGATCTCGGTGTTCAGGCGGAACTCGATGCCCATGCCGGTGAAGACTTCGCGTCGACGGCTCATCACGGTCTTTTCCAGCTTGAACTCGGGGATGCCGAAGGTCAGCAGGCCGCCGATTTCCGGGTTCTTGTCGAACACCACCGGGGTCACGCCGTTGCGCACCAGTACGTCGGCGCAGCCCAGGCCGGCCGGGCCGGCACCGATCACGGCGACGCGCTTGCCGGTCGGCTTGACCTTGGACATGTCCGGACGCCAGCCCATGGCGAAGGCGGTGTCGGTGATGTACTTCTCCACCGAACCGATGGTCACCGCGCCGAAGCCGTCGTTGAGGGTGCAGGCACCCTCGCACAGACGGTCCTGCGGGCACACGCGGCCGCACACTTCCGGCAGGGTGTTGGTCTGGTGGCTCAGCTCGGCGGCGGCCAGGATGTTGCCTTCGGAGACCAGCTTCAACCAGTTGGGAATGAAGTTGTGCACCGGGCACTTCCACTCGCAGTACGGGTTGCCGCAACCCAGGCAACGGTGTGCCTGGTCCGCGGCCTGGGCCGGCTTGAAGGGTTCGTAGATCTCCACGAACTCCTTCTTGCGCTGGCGCAGGAGCTTCTTCTTCGGATCCTTGCGCCCGACCTCGATGAACTGGAAGTCGTTGTTCAGACGTTCAGTCATTTTAAAACCTCATCAAACCACTTCAGGCGCGTTATTGCGGATTGGCACGGGTGCTGGAGAGCAGCGAACCGAGGCTCGCGGCCTTCGGCTTGACCAGCCAGAATTTGCGCAGGTAATCCTCCAGGTTCTCGAGCAGGTGAGTGCCCCAGGGACTGGAAGTTTCCGCCACGTATTCGCTCAGCACGCCGCGCAGGTGGCTACGGTAAGCCTCCATGGCCTCGTTGCTGATGCGCTGGATTTCCACCAGCTCGTGGTTGACGCGGTCGACGAAGCCGTTGTCCAGGTCGAGCACATAGGCGAAGCCGCCGGTCATGCCCGAACCGAAGTTGACGCCGGTCTTGCCCAGTACGCAGACGAAACCGCCGGTCATGTACTCGCAGCAGTGGTCGCCAGTGCCTTCCACCACGGCGTGGGCGCCGGAGTTGCGCACGGCGAAACGCTCACCGGCGGTACCGGCGGCGAACAGCTTGCCGCCGGTGGCGCCGTACAGGCAGGTGTTGCCGACGATGGCCGATTCCTGGGTCTTGAACGGGCTGCCGGCCGGCGGGGTGATCACCAGCTTTCCGCCGGTCATGCCCTTGCCGACGTAGTCGTTGGCATCGCCTTCCAGGCGCAGATGCAGGCCGCCGGCGTTCCACACGCCGAAGCTCTGGCCCGCGGTGCCCTTGAAGCGGAAGGTGATCGGCGCGTCCTTCATGCCCTGGTTGCCGTGCTGCTTGGCGATCTCGCCGGACACGCGCGCACCGATGGAGCGGTCGCAGTTGCAGATGTCCAGCTCGAACTCGCCGCCGGTCTTGCCGGCGATGGCGGCCTTGGCCAGCTCGACCATTTTCTCGGCGAGCAGGCCCTGGTCGAACGGCGGGTTCTTCTCGACTTCGCAGAACTGCGGCTTGTCGGCCGGAATGTGGTCGCTGCCGAGCAGCGGGCTCAGATCCAGGTTGCCCTGCTTGTCGGTCTCGCCCGGCAGCACGCTGAGCAGATCGGTACGCCCGATCAGTTCGCCCAGGCTGCGCACGCCCAGCTTGGCCAGCCACTGGCGGGTGTCTTCGGCGACGTAGGTGAAGTAGTTCATCACCATTTCGACGGTGCCGATGAAGTGATCCTTACGCAGCTTGTCGTTCTGGGTGGCCACGCCGGTGGCGCAGTTGTTCAGGTGGCAGATGCGCAGGTATTTGCAGCCCAGGGCGACCATCGGACCGGTGCCGAAACCGAAGCTCTCGGCGCCGAGAATGGCGGCCTTGATCACGTCGAGGCCGGTCTTCAGGCCGCCGTCGGTCTGCACGCGCACCTTGCCGCGCAGGTCGTTGCCGCGCAGGGTCTGGTGGGTTTCGGCCAGGCCGAGTTCCCACGGGCTGCCGGCGTACTTGATGGAAGTCAGCGGCGAAGCGCCGGTGCCACCGTCGTAGCCGGAGATGGTGATCAGGTCGGCATAGGCCTTGGCCACGCCGGCGGCGATGGTGCCGACACCGGCTTCCGCCACCAGCTTGACCGAGACTAGCGCCTGCGGGTTGACCTGCTTGAGGTCGAAGATCAGCTGCGACAGGTCCTCGATCGAGTAGATGTCGTGGTGCGGCGGCGGCGAGATCAGGGTCACGCCGGGGACGGCATAACGCAGACGCGCGATCAGGCCGTTGACCTTGCCGCCAGGCAGCTGACCGCCTTCGCCGGGCTTGGCGCCCTGGGCCACCTTGATCTGCAGCACTTCGGCGTTGACCAGATATTCCGGGGTCACACCGAAGCGGCCGGTGGCCACCTGCTTGATCTTCGAGCTGCGCACGGTGCCGTAGCGGGCCGGGTCTTCACCGCCCTCACCGGAGTTGGAGCGCGCGCCCAGGCGGTTCATCGCCTCGGCGATGGCTTCGTGGGCTTCCGGCGACAGGGCACCGAGGGAGATACCGGCGGAGTCGAAGCGCTTCAGCACGTCGCTCAGCGATTCGACCTGGTCCAGCGGCAGTGGCTGGTCGGCCAGCTTGAGCTGCAACAGGTCGCGGATCATCGACACCGGGCGGTTGTCCACCAGCGCGGCGTACTCCTGGTACTTCTCGTAGCTGCCCTGCTGCACGGCGGCCTGCAGGGTGTTGACCACGTCAGGGTTGTAGGCGTGGTACTCGCCACCGTAGACGAACTTGAGCAAACCGCCCTGCTGGATGGCCTTGCGGTTGTTCCAGGCCTCGTTGGCCAGCAGCTTCTGCTCGGCCTCGATGTCGGTGAAGCGCGCACCCTGGATGCGGCTGGCGACACCACGGAAGCACAGCTCGGTGACTTCGTCGGACAGGCCGACGGCCTCGAACAGCTGGGCGCCACGGTAGGAAGCGACGGTGGAGATACCCATCTTCGACAGGATCTTCAGCAGACCCTTGGAGATGCCCTTGCGGTAGTACTTGAACACCTCGTAGAGGTCGCCCAGCACTTCACCGGTGCGGATCAGGTCAGCCAGCACTTCGTACGCCAGGAACGGGTAAACGGCGGAGGCACCGAAGCCCACCAGCACGGCGAAGTGGTGCGGGTCACGGGCAGTGGCGGTCTCGACCAGGATGTTGCAGTCGCAACGCAGGCCCTTCTCGGTCAGGCGATGGTGCACGGCGCCGGTGGCCAGCGCGGCATGCGCCGGCAGCTTGCCCGGGGCGATGTGGCGGTCGGTGAGGACCAGCAGCACCTTGCCGGCACGCACGGCTTCCTCGGCCTGGTCGGCGATGTTGCGCACCGCGGCTTCCAGACCGATGGCCGGATCGTAGTTGAGGTCGATGACGTGACGCTCGAAGCCCGGGGTAGTCAGGCTCATCAGCGCGCGCCACTTGGCCGGGGAGATCACCGGGCTGCTCAGCATGACGCGGCTGGCGTGGGCCGGGGACTCCTCGAAGATGTTGCGCTCGGCGCCCAGGCAGATCTCCAGGGACATGACGATCGACTCGCGCAGCGGGTCGATCGGCGGGTTGGTCACCTGGGCGAACTGCTGGCGGAAGTAGTCGTAGGGCGAACGGATGCGCTGCGACAGCACCGCCATCGGCGTGTCGTCGCCCATCGAGCCCACGGCTTCCTGGCCCTGCTCGCCGAGCGGACGCAGCACCTGGTCACGCTCCTCGAAGGTGACCTGAAACATCTTCATGTACTGCTTGAGCTGGTCGGCGTCGTAGCTGGCCACGCCATGGTCGTCGTCGAGCTTGGCCTGGATACGCACGGCGTTCTGGCGCAGCCACTGCTTGTAGGGGTGGCGCGACTTCAGGCGGTTGTCGATGGCATCGGTGTCCAGCACCTGACCGGTCTCGGTGTCCACCGCGAGGATCTGGCCCGGGCCGACACGGCCCTTGGCGATCACGTCTTCCGGCTTGTAGTCCCACACGCCGATTTCCGACGCCAGGGTGATGTAGCCGTTCTTGGTGGTGACCCAGCGCGCCGGGCGCAGGCCGTTGCGGTCGAGCAGGCAGACGGCGTGACGACCGTCGGTCATCACCACGCCCGCGGGGCCGTCCCACGGCTCCATGTGCATGGAGTTGTACTCGTAGAACGCGCGCAGGTCGGCGTCCATGGTTTCCATGTTCTGCCAGGCCGGCGGAATGATCATGCGCACGCCGCGGAACAGGTCGATGCCGCCGGTGACCATCAGCTCGAGCATGTTGTCCATGCTCGAGGAGTCGGAGCCGACGCGGTTGACCAGCGGGCCCAGCTCTTCCAGGTCCGGAATCAGCTCGTTGGCGAACTTCAGGCGACGGGCCACGGCCCAGTTGCGGTTGCCGGTGATGGTGTTGATCTCGCCATTGTGGGCGAGGAAGCGGAACGGCTGCGCCAGCGGCCATTTCGGCAGGGTGTTGGTGGAGAAGCGCTGGTGGAACACGCAGATGGCGGTCTGCAGGCGCTCGTCTCCGAGGTCCGGATAGAACTGCTGCAGGTCCGCCGGCATCATCAGGCCTTTATAGATGATGGTCTTCGACGAGAAGCTGCAGATGTAGTGGTCGGTGTCGGCGGCGTTGGCCACCGAGGAGCGACGACGGGCGCTGAACAGCTTGATGGCGAACTGCTGGTCATCCAGGCCGGCGCCACCGATGAACACCTGCTCGATCTGCGGCAGGCGCTCCAGGGCCAGGCGGCCGAGCACGCTGGTATCCACCGGCACCTTGCGCCAGCCGATCAGCTGCAGGCCGGCGGCCTCGATCTCACGGTTCATGTTGGCGCGGGCGGCCTCGGCCTTGGCCGGGCTCTGATTGAAGAACACCATGCCCACGGCGTACTGCTGCGGCAGTTCGCTGCCGAACTGTTCCTTGGCGATGGCGCGCAGGAACAGGTCAGGCTTCTGAATCAACAGACCACAACCGTCACCGGTCTTGCCGTCGGCGTTGATGCCGCCGCGGTGGGTCATGCAGGTCAGGGCTTCAATGGCAGTATTCAGCAAGTGATGGCTCGCCTCGCCCTGCATGTGGGCGATCAAGCCGAAGCCGCAGTTATCCTTGAACTGATCAGGATGGTATAGACCTGCTTTCATAGACACTCTCACCAGGCTGCCTCGAAGGGCAAATTGCTTTCTAATTCATCGACCTAGCTGCCTTCCGCGCAGGGCTGTGCCCCAGCTTGGCGCAGGCAAAGGGGGGTCATTTTACATAGCGACCCCGGCCCTCACAAATTTTTGTGACGGCCAAATGAAAACTTCTGTCGCCTGGAAGAAAGGCGGCGACCAGAGGCCCGTGCTAGGACCAGCCGGTCACCAAATGAGAGGCAATCCACGGGCCACTAGTGGGCCCGCACCGCCTCTTGCTGGATGCTGGCAAAGCTGCGCGGCCAGGGCTTGCCCGCCTGCACCGCCGCCGGCAGCGACTTGACCGCCGCCTGGGCGGCAGCGCGACTGGAGAACTGCCCATAGGTCACCACGTAGAGTGCCTGACCCTGGTGCAGCTTCTTGAAGTAGCGATATTCGCCGCCGTTCTTGCTGACGAACGCCTTGGCGCTGCTCTCGGAGCGGGTACCGAGGATCTGCAGGGCGTAATTACCAGACGGGCGGCTGGCATACCATTCGCCACCCGGAGCCGGAGCGGCACTGGCCACCACGGGCGGTTTGGCTGCAGGCACAGCTGCAGGTTTGGGCGCTGGCGCAGGCTTGGCTGCGGCAGCCGGAGCGGGCGCCGGCTTGATCACCGGAGCAGCCGCAACAGGCGCCGGAGCAGGCTTGGTGGTAACCGGAGCGGCTGGCGCCACCGCCGGTACGCTCGCCACAGTCGGAACCACTGGCGCAGCCACGACCGGAGCCGGTGTAACTGTCGGAGTCGGCTGCACCGCGGACGGCACCGCCTCCTGGCCAGCAGCGGCTCCAGCCTCGTCATCCTCCATGCCGGAGGCCTGGGCCAGCGGCTCACGGATCACCGGCTGCGCCTCGCCCACCAAGGGCAGCGGCAGCGGCTGGCTGGCACCACTGAACTCCACTGCAGCAGGAGCCTGCGCCGGAGCCGCGGGCGCACTCACCGGCTGCTGCGCATCGGCAACCACCGGCGCGGCACTCTGCGGCAGCAACTCGATCGGAGCCTCGGTAACCATCGGCGGCGTGCTTTCCGTCCGCCCCTGCATCAGCCAGGCAGCACCGAGCGCAACCGCAACCACGGCCAATGCCAGCAGATGCTTCTTCGGCAAGCCGGCACCGGACGAGCCTGCACCAGCGCTACGGCTCGCCAGCATGGCCTCGACCAACACTTCGCGCGCCGCCTGATTGATCGCACCCGGCCAGCCGCCGGAGCTCAGGTGAATATCGCTGACCTGATCGTCGCTCAGCAGGTCGATACCCTGTCCGGCCCCATCGAGGCGCTGCGCCAGGTATTCGCGGGTCTCGTCCTCACTGTACGGCAGAAGCTCGACCGCGTGGAAGCGCTCCTCGCCATCGGCCATCAGCTCGAGTCGCGGCAGGATGTCGCTCTCGGCAAACAAGAAGACGTGCGGGCGCCCATCGGCATTGCCCGCCGCCAATGTGAACAAGGCCTCGAGGGCAGCATCGGCCAGCTGCTCAGCGTCATCCACCAGCAGATAGACCTCTTGCCCGGTCAGCGCCAGTTGCGCCACCTGAGCCAGGATGCTGCGCACGTCCGTCTGCTGCATGCCCAGCCCCTGGGCGACCTGGCGCAGCACGCCGGCGACATCCCCGGCGCCGCGCGCGGAGACAACCACCGACTGCACCGCCTGCTTGTTGGTACTGGCGACCAGCGCCTGGCGCAGCAGGGTCTTGCCGCTGCCATGCGGGCCGGTCACCACCAGCAGCAACTGGCTGTAGCGCGCCAGGTGGTGCAGCTGCCCCAGCACCGGCTTGCGCTGGGCCGGATAGAAACGGAAGCCCGGCACCCGCGCAGCGAAGGGGTCATGACTGAACTGGTAGTGCGCGAGGAGCGCCTCGTCGGCATGCAAACTGGTCATGTAGCTCTCTTATTCTCCAAGCTGAGCCAGCAGCGCGCGGTAGTCTGCGCGCAAGGTGGCATCCAGAACTTCCCGCGGGAAGTCATCGGTAATCACGGCCTCGCCGAGCTGACGCAGCAAGACCAGGCGCAGGCGACCATTGAGCACTTTCTTGTCGACCGCCATGTGCTCGAGAAAATCGTCGGGCCCCATCTCAGCGGGCGGAACCACCGGCAGACCGGCCCGCAGCAGAAGACGAATGCCCCGATCGCGCTCGGCGGTCGCGATCCAACCCAGGCGAAACGACATTTCCAGCGCCATGACGGTACCGGCAGCCACTGCCTCGCCGTGCAGCCATTCGCCATAGCCCATATGCGTCTCGATGGCATGACCGAAGGTATGGCCGAGGTTCAGGATGGCGCGCAAGCCAGACTCGCGCTCATCCACCCCCACCACCTGCGCCTTGGCCGCACAGGAGCGCTCGATGGCTTCGATGAGAGCTTCAGGCTGCAGCGAACGCAATGCATCGATGTTCTCTTCCAGCCAGCCCAGAAACTCCAGATCGCAGATCAGGCCGTACTTGATCACTTCAGCGAGCCCGGCAGACAGCTCGCGCGCAGGCAGGGTGCCAAGGACAGCCGTATCGATGATCACAGCATTGGGCTGATAGAAAGCGCCCACCATATTCTTGCCCAGCGGGTGGTTGATGCCCGTCTTGCCGCCAACGGAAGAGTCCACCTGCGACAGCAAGGTGGTCGGCACCTGAATGAAGTCGACGCCACGCTGGTAGCAGGCCGCTGCGAAGCCAGCCATATCGCCAACAACACCGCCACCCAGCGCGATAACGGTAGTCTTGCGATCGTGGCGCGCTTCGAGCAGGCCATCGAAGATCAGCTGCAGGGTTTCCCAGGTCTTGAAGCTTTCGCCATCGGGCAGCACCACGGACGCGATGTCCTGCCCATTCAGGGATTGCTGCAGCGTATCGAGATAGAGAGGAGCGACGGTTTCGTTGGTGACGATCGCCACCTGACGCCCCGCCAAGTGAGGCCTGAACAGATCAGAACGAGCAAGCAGCCCTTCCCCGATGTAAATGGGATAGCTGCGCTCACCAAGATCGACAGTAAGAGTCTGCATGAAGCCCCCGAACAGAAAGGGCATAGGATAACGCAGATAGACGCGCTCTTTAACGGGGAGGCAGTGCCTCGAGACGCTCAATGATTTCCTGCACCACCAGACGCGGCGGCCGCTCATCCGTCTCGATGATCACATCTGCGATCTCCCGGTAGAGCGGATCACGAATCTCCATCAGGTTGCGCAACACCTTGCCAGGCTCCGCATTGCGCAGCAGAGGCCGATTACGATCTCGAGAAGTGCGCTCCAGCTGCTGCTCGACGGAAGCGTGCAGATATACGACCCGCCCTCCTTCGCGCAACGCCTGGCGATTCTCAGGTCGCAGCACGACCCCACCACCCGTGGCAATCACCACACCACCGAGCTCGCAGAGCTCCGCAATCATCGCTTGCTCACGCTCGCGAAAACCCTGCTCACCCTCCACATCGAAGATCCAGGGAATATCGGCACCGGTACGCTGCTCGATTTCCTTGTCCGAATCCTTGAAATGCAGCCTCAGCTCTTTCGCCAAAAACCGCCCGATGGTGCTCTTACCAGCCCCCATCGGGCCTACCAAGATTACGTTCACAATCTTACTTACTTACAGCGATAGCCTGGCTATTCATGATCCGCGGGGTAATGAAGACCAGCAGTTCGTTCTTCTCATCCCTTACCGCATCCCGACGGAACACACGCCCGATAAAAGGAATGTCACCAAGGAGTGGAACCTTTTCAACTGACTTCGACTGAGTATTGGAGAATACGCCACCAATCACTATCGTCTCACCATCCTCAACAAGGATCTTGGCATTCACCTCGTTCTTGTTGATCGGCGGAACCCCATTGACCTCTCGATCATAATCGGGCGCATCCTTATTAACCTTCACCTCCATGATAATTCGATTATCAGGGGTAATCTGAGGGGTAACTTCCAGAGAGAGCGCCGCTTCCTTAAAGGAAACAGAGGTAGCACCACTAGAGCTAGCTTCTTGATATGGAATCTCGGAGCCTTTCAGTATCTTCGCAGTCTCCTTATCCGAAGTAACAACCTTAGGCTGGGAAATGATCTCACCATTACCGCTAGCCTCCATCGCACTTAACTGCAGATCGAGAATGGCATTATCCGTAATAAACCCGATACCTATGCCGGAAGTAGCCTCCGAGGCTCCCATATCGACGAAGGGCACAGGAACATTGCTATCCCCATTCTCCACAGTCGGCCGAGTACAAACCCCTGCGAACGGGCCGCAGTTCGCGCCGTCTTGATCCTCAATGCCAGTAGCCCCATCCTTACCATAGCTACGCCATTTAGACCCCGCCCCACCGAGGGTCCCCCCCCAACGGACACCAATATCTTTCTCGTAACCGACGGAAGCCTCAACTATACGAGCTTCAATCATTACCTGACGCACAGGAATATCAAGTTGGGCCACGATCCGCCGCAGTTCATCCAGACGATCCTGAGTTTGATAGGCAATGATACTGTTCGTTCTATCATCAACTGTCACCGTGCCGCGCTCACCAGCACCACCACCCTCTGTAGCAGCAACCGACTGAAATAGCGCTGCTATGTCAGCAGCCTTAGCGTAGTTCACCTGGATCAACTCTCGACGCAGCGGCGCAAGCTCTGCTATCTGATTCTGAGCCTCAAGCTCCTGACGTTCTCTAGCTGCAATTTCGTCGGCGGGTGCAATTAGCAGAACATTACCAACCTTGCGCTTATCCAGCCCTCGAGTCTTAAGAACCAAATCGAGAGCTTGATCCCAAGGTACATTTTGAAGGCGCAGAGTGATATTTCCCTGCACAGTATCGCTAGCGACCAAATTCAAATCAGTGAAATCAGCAATCAACTGAAGCACCGAGCGAACGTCAATATCTTGGAAATTTAAGGACAGCTTCTCCCCGCTATAAGCGAAGCGCTCCGCTTTGCGCTTCTCGACATCATCCCGGCTCAAGGGTTTGAAACTGACAGTTAGCTTGTTGTCAGTCTGGAAAGCCAAATAATCATAAAACCCTGTAGGCTCAATGCTTATCGTGACTTTATCAGCTTGAGCAGAGGCATTAACAAACTGAACAGGAGTAGCGAAATCCTTGACATCTAAGCGGGCACGAAGATGTTCCGGGAGCTGTGCCTTGGAAAATTCAAGCCTAATTTTCCCGCCCTGCTCTTGAATATCTGCGCTCACGGAAGAGTCAGAAAGCTCAATAACGACATTACCTTCACCCTGCTCTCCGCGCTGGAAATCTATTCCGTTGATTGCACGCCCTGCCAACGCAGGCTTAGCTGGCTTAGCAACTTCTGCAACTGTGGCGGCGGGAGTAGATGAAAGCGAGCGACCAGCCGCATCACCAACCACAACGTAAAGATCCTTACCCTCTGCACGAGTACTGTATGGCACTAGAGTCGTAAGATTAATAATTAGCCTTGTACGATCCTTCGCCTCAACCACGGTTACGCTACGGGCGTTACCCACGCCCAACTCACGATTTTTGGTCCCCAACTTATTGATGACACCTGGAAGGTCCAACGCAATTCGGGCTGGCTGCTCTATCGTATAGCCTCGCGGAGCAGACATAGCCTGATCAAAGGAGAGCTTCAGCTCAATCTTATCCCCAGGCAAAGCAGCAACGTCTAACCCCTGTAACTCTGCCGCCATCAGCGTTGGGGCGACCAAAGCCAGAAGCAACGACGCTCCAAGGCGAGTAAATGAAATATTCATTAGCTTGTTCCGTTTAGCAGGCCCGTAATTATTTTTCATGATGAACCCCGCGACTATGTGCGCTCTTTAAGGGTAATACTGCGCGGACGCTCAAGCCAGCCGCCCTCACCATCAGGAACTATTTCAACAACTTCGATCTTGGACTCATCGACGGAAAGAATTTTTCCATGATTTCGCCCCAAGTAATCGCCAACTTTGACCCGGTGAACCCCCCCGCACCTCGAACTAGACCGAAAACTCCGCCGTTGTTCTCTAAGGTTCCCACCATCTCAAACGCTTCAATATTAAAGCCCTCAAGGAACTGCTTAACCCTCGTGTCATCGGGCTTAACATCCTTCGAACCTTTTTGCTGACTCGCGAGGTCGATCTTAACTGGCGGCTGGAATGGACTTCTCAACGCCGACGCGCCGTAGGTAAAGGCCTCATACGGCTGAAATTTCGGAAGCGGTTCGATAGCCCCTTGGGGACGTGCCCTTACATCATCCATATAGCTTTGCAAGTCAGAAAAATCATCTCCACCTACGCAGCCAGATAAACAGACAACCAGAAAAGACAAGGAAATAGCGAAGGACTTATTCATTTCTTAAGCCCCTCGTCGTTATATCTATATGTCTTAGCCAAAATACCCATTCTCAGCTTCGAAGCATTTCCATCTTTGGCATCAACAAGCTTCATTTCAAAATCATGCAGTGTAACGATGCGAGGCAAGCTAGCCACACCACTCACAAATGTTGCAAGATCGTGGTACCCGCCCACCACAGTAATCTGTATTGGCAACTCGATATAAAATTGCTGAACAACCTCAGGTTGCAGTTTGATTTCCTCAAACTCAAGACCGCTACCGAGACCAGTCCTAGTAATATCCTCTAAAAGCCCTGGAACTTCGGTATCGCTTGGCAGCTGACGCAACAGAGTGCCAAAAGACTCCTCCATCTCCTTCATCTGCACCTTGTAGGCGTCTAGATTTGCAGCCTGGAACGCTTTAGCAGAAAACTGCTCTTTGAGTGAGCGTTCTTCACTGCGGCGCTGATCAAGAACCCCCTGCAAGTCTTTAAGATAAAAGTTATAACCAAGAGCCAACGCCACAATCAACAACACAGCACAGGCTATTACTTTAACTGCTGCCGGCCATGACCCTAGGTTATTGAGATCTAACTCTGAGAAATCTACTCTTTTAAGAGAGCCGATAGATTCAGCAAGGCTCATAATTTCTTACCGCCTTTTTTCTTGCGCTTTAAGGAAGCCTTGGGACTTGAAGCTGGCGCAGCCTCCAACTCCTCACCAGGCTGGGTCTGCTGCACTGTAAGCTGGAAGATATTCGCCTGATCCACTGCTCCAGCCGTGACCGCTTTAACTTCCGTCAAGGCAGGAGCAGCCAACCAATCCGAAGCATCCAAGTTGCGCATCAAGCTTGACACTCGGTTATTTGACTCCGCAGCACCGACTATCGCAATGGCCTTCCCGGAGCGCCGCAACTCAGTGAAATAAACCCCATCAGGCAAGGTTCGCACTAACTGATCAAAAACCCGCCCAATCACCGGACGATTACCCTGGAGATCTTGAATAATCTTCATTCGCTCAAGAAGTTGCTGCCGCCGCTCTTTCAGCTCACTAATTTCCTTAATGCGAGCATCTAAAACGGCAATCTCCTTCTTAATGAATCCATTTCGAGCGGCTTGATGCTCAATAGCACCGTCCAGATACTGGCCACTGAGAAAAACCAGCCCCCCAGCGATCATCAGGGTTGCACCCATTGCAACTAGAAAACGCTGCTTTCTCTCTTCACGCAACTGCTCACGCCACGGAAGTAAGTTAATCCGCGCCATTAGTCGAAACTCCTCATCGCCAGACCACAGGCAATCATCAAGGACGGTGCGTCGCTAGCCAGCGCACCGGCATTGACCTTGCCACCCAATGCCATGTCGGCAAATGGGTTGGCTACCAAAGTGGGAGTGCCGATCTTCTGCTGAATCAGTCGATCAAGATCAGGAATGGAAGCGGTGCCGCCAGCCAGCAGGATGTAGTCCACATCATTGAACTGACCGGCAGCGAAGAAGAACTGCAGCGAGCGGGACACCTGCTGCACCACGGCTTCCTTGAAGGGCTGCAGCACTTCACTCTCGTAGTCGTCTGGAAGACCGCCCTGCTTCTTGGCGAGGCCCGCCTCTTCAACGGACAGACCGTAGCGGCGCTGAATTTCTTCCGTTAGCTGGCGACCGCCGAACAGCTGTTCGCGGGTATAGATGGTGCGACCATTGTGTAGAACGCTCAGCGTGGTCATGGTGGCGCCGATATCGACGACAGCAACGGTCAGCTCATCGGTGCGGCCGCCGAGCTGAGATTCGAGCAGGCTGTATGCCCGCTCCAGAGCGTATGCTTCGACATCGACCACCTTGGCGGTCAGACCGGAAAGGCCAAGTGCCGCCTCGCGAACCTCGACGTTTTCTTTCCGGCAGGCTGCCAGCAGCACCTCAACCCGCTCGGGGTTGCGCGCGGAGACGCCCTGGACTTCGAAGTCGATTGCCACTTCTTCGAGAGGATAGGGAATGTACTGGTCGGCTTCGATCTTCAGCTGGTTCTCCAGCTCATCGTCGTTGAGCCCAGCTTCCATCTCGATGGTCTTGGTGATCACTGCAGAACCAGCCACCGCGACGGCGACAGTGCGCACGCCGGTCTTGGCCTTGCTGAGCACGCGAGAAAGGGCCTGACCGACCCCCTCCAACTCAGCAATGTTCTTTTCGACCACCGCATTTGGCGGGAGCGGCTCGACTGCGTAGGCCTCTACCTTGTAGCGGCTTCCCGAGCGACTCAATTCAAGGAGCTTGACCGAGGTCGAGCTGATGTCGATCCCCAGAAGCGTATTCGCTTTCTTATTGAAGAGCCCTAGCACGACCGATTTCCTATTGGCATCCGCGACTTACGGACTATTTATGTTTTTCCACATTAAATAACAGTCTTGACAGAAGCGCAAATGGCTCCCCTGTAAAAAAACCGCTTATAATGTGAACAGTTTTCCCCTTTTCGCACCACGCACCGCTTAACCCATTCTTTTAACTGGAATTCCAAGAACCTTGATGCGTTTGCTGAAGTTTTTCTGGTGGTCCTGTGTCGCCGCTTTTTGCGGGTTAGCGCTCAGTTTCAGTGGAGCCTTTCTCTATCTTAGTCCTGGCTTACCCTCCGTCGAGTCGCTGCGCAGCATCCAGCTGCAGATACCGCTAAGGGTCTATAGCGCCGACGGTAAGTTGATCGCCGAATTTGGCGAGATGCGCCGCTCGCCGATCCGCTTCGATGACATCCCCCCCGACTTCATCAGCGCCCTGCTGGCCGCCGAAGACGACAATTTCGCGAACCATTATGGCGTCGACTTCACCAGCCTGATGCGCGCTGCTACGCAGTTATTGGCGAGCGGCCACATTCAAACCGGGGGCAGTACCATCACCATGCAGGTGGCGAAGAACTTCTTCCTCACCAACGAAAGAAGCTTCTCGCGCAAGATCAATGAAATCCTCCTCGCACTGCAGATCGAACGAGAGCTGAGCAAGAACCAGATCCTCGAGCTCTACGTCAACAAGATCTACCTGGGCAACCGTGCCTACGGCATCGAGGCCGCGTCACAGGTTTACTACGGCAAGTCGATTCGCGAGGCGACCCTGGGGCAGATGGCGATGATCGCCGGCCTGCCGAAGGCGCCCTCGCGCTACAACCCCCTGGTCAATCCACAGCGCAGCAAGGAGCGCCGCGACTGGATTCTTGGCCGCATGTACAAACTCGGCGCCATCAACCAGGCCCAGTACGAGGCGGCGCTGGCCGAGCCGGTCGGCGCTCGTCATCACGTGCAGCCGATCGAGCTCAATGCACCTTATATAGCCGAGATGGCTCGCGCCGAGATGGTCGGCCGCTATGGCAGCGAGGCCTATACCGAGGGCTTCCGCGTCACCACCACGGTGCCGGCAGTACTGCAGGAGTCGGCCAACCAGGCGCTGCATGACGGGCTGATCTCCTATGACCAGCGCCACGGCTTCCGCGGCCCGGAAACCCGTCTGCCCGGCCTGACCCGCGAAGCCTGGCTGCAGGAGCTGGCCAAGTACAAGAGCATCGGCGGACTGCAGCCGGCGATCGTCACTCAGGTGGAAGCCAGCGGCATCATGGTCCTGCTGCGCAACGGCGAGGAACAGGCAGTCGCGTGGGACAGCATGAAATGGGCCCGCCCCTTCCTCAATACCAACAGCCTCGGCCCCCGCCCGCAGAAGCCGGCGGACGTCGCGCAGATCGGCGACCTAGTGCGCGTCGAGGCAGATGCCGAGAACGGCACCCTGCTATTCCGCCAGATCCCCGCCGCGCAGAGCGCACTGGTCTCGCTGGATCCGCAGAACGGCGCGATCCGTGCCCTGGTCGGCGGCTTCTCCTTCGAGCAGAGCAACTACAACCGCGCCGCCCAGGCCAAGCGCCAGCCGGGCTCCAGCTTCAAGCCCTTCGTCTACAGCGCGGCGCTGGATGCCGGCTTCACCGCCTCCAGCCTGGTCAACGATTCGCCGATCGTGTTCCAGGAAGCCGGGATGGAAGAGGCCTGGCGCCCGAAGAACGACAACAACACCTTCCTCGGCCCGATCCGTCTGCGCGAGGCGCTATACAAGTCGCGCAACCTGGTGTCGATCCGCCTGCTGCAGACCATCGGCATCGACTACACCCTCGACTACATCAGCGCCTTCGGCTTCAACCGCCAGGAGCTGCCGCGCAATCTGTCCCTGGCGCTCGGCACCGCCGGCCTGACGCCGCTGGAGATCGCCGGAGGCTGGAGCGCCTTTGCCAACGGCGGGCGCAAGATCCAGCCCTACCTGATCGAGCGCATCGACAGCCGCGACGGCAAGCCCCTGTTCACCGCCAACCCGCCGCGCACTCCGGAGAGCGCGCAACTGGTCGAAGAACAGAACGCCGCCCTGCTGATCGAAGAGCCCAACGCCGAAGTGCAGCAACCGGTGCTCGCCGAGCAGATCATCGACGAGCGCACCGCCTACATCATGACCAGCATGCTGCAGGACGTGATCAAGCGCGGCACCGGCCGCCGCGCCCTGGCCATGGGACGTGGCGACCTGGCGGGCAAGACCGGCACCACCAACGAGTCCAAGGACAGCTGGTTCTCCGGCTACAACGCCGACTACATGACCACTGTCTGGGTCGGCTTCGACCAGCCGGAGAGCCTGGGTCGCCATGAGTACGGCGGCACCGTGGCCCTGCCGATCTGGATGAGCTACATGGGCGCCGCGCTCAAGGACAAGCCGGAGCACCTGCCACCGGAGCCGGCCGGACTGCTCAGCCTGCGCGTCGATCCGGTCAGCGGTCGCGCCGCCTCGCCGGGCACACCCGACGCCTACTTCGAGCTGTTCAAGAGCGAGGACTCGCCGCCGCCGATGAGCGAGCTGGACCCGGCCATGGGCATCCCCGGCAGCCCGCTGCCGGCAGACGAATCGGCGCCGCTCGACCTGTTCTGAGTTTCAGACGCCCAATAAAAAGCCCCGCATCGGCGGGGCTTTTTATTGGGCCGGTGATCAGCCGTTGAACACGTCATTCACCGACTGCAGCGGATAGTGCTTCGGATACGGCAGGGTCGCCACACCAGTCTCGATCGCGGCCTTGGCCACGGCATCGGCCACCACAGTGATCAGGCGGGCATCCATCGGCTTGGGAATGATGTACTCGCGACCGAAGCTCAGCTCGATGCCGCCGTAGGCCTCGCAGACCTCCTTCGGCACCGGCAGCTTGGCCAGATCGCGCAGCGCGTTGGCGGCGGCGATCTTCATTTCCTCGTTGATGCGGGTGGCGCGAACGTCCAGGGCACCGCGGAAGATGAAGGGGAAGCCGAGCACGTTGTTGACCTGGTTCGGGTAGTCCGAACGGCCGGTGGCCATGATCACGTCCGGACGGGCCTCGCGAGCCAGCTCCGGTTTGATTTCCGGGTCCGGGTTGGAGCAGGCGAACACGATCGGGTTCGGCGCCATCAGCTTGAGGTCGTCCTGGCTCAGCAGGTTGGCACCGGACAGACCGACGAACACGTCGGCGCCATCCAGAGCGTCGGACAGGCTGCGCTTGTCGGTGGCGTGTGCGAATACCGCCTTGTACTGATTCAGATCGTCGCGATCGGCGTGGATCACGCCCTTGCGGTCGAGCATGAAGATGTTCTCGACCTTGGCCCCCATGCTCACTAGCAGCTTCATGCAGGAGATGGCGGCGGCACCAGCGCCCAGGCAGACGATCTTGGCCTGCTCCAGGGTCTTGCCGGCGATTTCCAGGGCGTTGAGCATGCCGGCGGCGGTGACGATGGCAGTGCCGTGCTGGTCATCGTGGAATACCGGGATGTCGCACTGCTCGATCAGCGCGCGCTCGATCTCGAAGCACTCGGGCGCCTTGATGTCTTCCAGGTTGATGCCGCCGAAGGTGATGGAGATGCGCTTGACGGTGTCGATGAAGGCCTGCGGGCTCTCGGAGTCGACTTCGATGTCGAATACGTCGATGCCGGCGAAGCGCTTGAACAGCACGCCCTTGCCTTCCATCACCGGCTTGGAGGCCAGCGGGCCGAGGTTGCCCAGACCTAGGATCGCGGTGCCATCGGAAATTACTGCCACCAGGTTGCCCTTGCCGGTGTAGCGATAGGCCAGTTCGGCATCGCGGGCAATCTCGCGGACCGGCTCGGCAACGCCTGGGCTGTAGGCCAGGGACAGGTCGCGGGCGGTCGCGGTGGGCTTGGTTAGTTCGACGCTCAATTTGCCCGGACGGGGCTGCGCGTGATACTCGAGAGCGGCAGTTTTCAGATCAGACATTTCGGCTATTTCCGCTTTGCAGTGAAGGCAGGCGAGCGAGCATACGCAAGAAGGCCAAGGCCCACAAGATCGGGCCTCTGAGCGGGTCAGCGAACTACCTTGAGCCAATCGCCGGGAAGTGGCTGACCGGTCGGATACAGACCATTCAGCAGACGCAGACGCTTCAGCTTGTCCCCCTCGCCACCCATCTCCCGACTCAGCGCTTCCAGGCTCTGGCCGGCCTTGAATTGCACCAGATGCAGACGCCAGGGCTGCCCCTGTTCGCGCTCCTTGGCCTGCAGTGGCCGGAAGCTATGCACCACCTCCATGAACTGGTCGTCGGCGCTCTCCAGCGAGGCACGCCCCTTGACCGCACCGATAAACAGGAAGGCTTCGCTCTGCCGTGCGACCACCGCCACGCGCTTGGCGCCGTCGCCGGTCAGCACGCCAGTGGTCACATCCAGACCGTTCTGGGTGAAGCTCTGCTCAGCGGTGAGGCCGCGCCCGCCAGTCTTCTCATACACGAAGGTGCGTGAGTCGGTGCCCGGCTTCAGCGGCTGCATGCTCATGACCATGAAGGCCTGCTGATCGCCGCTGTGAACGATCACCGCGTCCGGGCGATTGATCAGCTCCCAGCCCTGGGGAATGGCCAAGGTGAAATCCAGGCCAACATGATAGAAGCGCTGGCCCCGACGCACACCGGCCTCGGCCGAGTCGCCGAAGGGCATGCCCTCGATCCGCTTCAGGTAGGTGTCGCGCCCCACCTCGCCCTGGCTGGTCGCCAGCGGGCTGGCCGAGGCCACCACCTGGCGCAGGCGGGTGTCGTTGTCCGGGTGGGTGTCGAACAGGCCGTGATAGCCGGCCGGCGGCACTTCCTTACCCTTGGCCTGGGCCTCGTCGCGGGCGAAGTCTTCCTGGCTCTTCAGCACCTTGACCACTTCGATCATCGCCTGCGGGTCGTAGCCGCTGCGCGCCAGGTACTGGGCGCCGAAGCCGTCGGCCTCCAGCTCCATGTCGCGGCCGTAGCCACTCACCAGGGCGCCGCCCAACACGTTGGTGATATCGCCGGCGGCGCCGACGCCGGTGCCGATCGCCACGGCCTGACCGAGGATGTTCCAGGCTGTCGACTGGCTCTGCTGGCGCACGCTGTGGCGCGCCGTGACGTGCCCGACCTCGTGCCCGAGCACGGCGGCCAGCTCCGCCTCGGAGCCGAGGTAGGCCATCAGTCCGCGGTGGATATAGATGTGCCCGCCGGGAATGGCGAAGGCGTTGATGTCCGGCGAGTCGATGACGGTGAAGCTGTAGTCGAGGTTGCTGCGATGGCTGTTGCGCGCCACCCGCTCGCCCACCTGCTGCACGTAGGCCTGCAGCTTCTCGTCGGCATAGCGCGGGTACTGCTTGGCGATCTCCTGGGCGTAGTTGCGCCCCAGGTCGATCTCCTGCTGCTCGCTCATCATCACGAAGTCGGTCTTGCCGGTGGCCGGATTGACCGCGCAACCGACGAGCTGGGCAAGCAGGGACAGCAGCAGGAACAGACGCAACTTCATGGCAACACCTCGAGCATGGCCGCGTGGGTCAGCGGCAGCATCCAGCGGGCTTGCTCCGGTTGTACGCCGCCGCGCCGGGAACGGTCAATCACCCAGCCGCGCGCCTCGACCTGGCGACCGGCCAGGCCCTGCAGCGCCGCCACGTCGAAGTGGCGCAGCAGCTTCGGCTCGACGCGCAGCACCAGCGGCCCGTCAATCTCGATCCACAGGCCGCCGCGGTTGCGCTGCACCCGCGCGACCTCGCCGCGCACCAGGGCGAAGCCGCCGCTGCGCAGATCGAAGGGTGTGAAAATCCGCGCCTGTTGCCAAAGACCGACGCGCTGCTCACGCGCCTCATCCTCGGCGTTGCGCTGGCAGTCTTCCAGACCGGTGGCCGGCTCGAACGCCACGCGGTAGCCCAGCCCCTCGGCCAGCAGTTGCGCCTCGAGATTGCGCCCAGCTCCGTCGTAGGCGTGCGCCAGGGTGCGGCCGTAGTGGTCGCGTGCCTTGCTGCCGACGCGCAGGCCGATGCGCCCGTCATTGGCGGCCACCAGGGCCTGCAGGCGCCTGGTCGCCGCCTCGGCGAAGGGCTCGGCCGGGCGGCCGTCGCGGGCACGCTCCGGCGCATTGATGCCGATCAGCCGCACGCTGCGGCCATCGGCCAGGCGCAGGGTATCGCCATCCACCACCTTGGCCACGCGCAGCGGCGCCAGGTCGTCGACCCGCGGACAGAAGGCCTGGGCCGGCAGAACCAGGCAGACAGAAACGAAAAAGGCGCCCACCAGGGACGCCTTTTTCAGCAGAGAGGCTTGAGCCACTCTTATTCGGTTTTGGCGCCGAACACACCGAAACGCTGCTTGAAGCGGTCGATACGGCCGCCGGTATCCAGCATCTTCTGCTTGCCGGTGTAGAACGGGTGGCACTCGGAGCACACGTCCAGGTTCATCGGCTTGCACAGGGTGGAACGGGTCTTGATCACGTTGCCACAGCTGCAGGTTGCAACCATTTCTTCGTACTGCGGATGGATATCGGCTTTCATCGTATTTTCCTCGGGTAGGTGTGCCGCCACTCAGCTCACTGCCGAGTACCGCACGGAAATAGGCCGCGCACTATACCAGACGGCCACTACCAAGCAAGCCGCCGCCCGGACGGGGCGACGTGCGGCCGTGCTAGCATCGCAGCTTCGAATCCGGAGCCCACCGTGCCTGACACCATCCTGCGCCTCGCCCTGCCCTCGCCGCTGCGCCGCCTGTTCGACTACCACGCCCCCGAGGGCGTGCCTCGTTCGATGCTGCAGCCCGGCGTACGCCTGCGCGTGACGTTCGGCCGGCGCGAGGTGATCGGCGTGCTGGTGGAACTGGCCGACAGCAGCGATGTGCCGCAGGACAAGCTCAAGCCGGCCCTGCAGCTGCTCGACCGCACCCCGCCCCTGCCGGCACCGCTGTTCAAGCTGTGCCTGTGGACCGCGCAGTACTACCAGCACAGCCTCGGCGACACCCTGAGCTGGGCCCTGCCGGTGCTGCTGCGCCAGGGCGAGCCGGCCGAGGTGCGCCAGGAGCGCTACTGGCACGCCACCGCGGGCGCCAGCCCGGACGACCCGCGCCTGGCCCGCGCGCCGCGCCAGCGCGAGGCACTACGCGCCCTGGCACAGCATCACCACGGCGTGCCGCACGGCCTGCTGAGCAAGCTGCAGCTGAACAAGGACAGCCTCGACCTGCTGCTGGAAAAGGGCCTGGCGCGCGTCGAGGTGCGCCGCAGCGCGCCGCTGCAGCGCCACGGTGGCTGGCTGGCGCAGCCGGAGCTGCCGCTCAACGCCGAACAGCGCGCCGCCTTCAACGCGGTGCAGGCCGGCATGGGCGGCTTCGGTGCCTATTTGCTGTATGGCGTCACCGGCAGCGGCAAGACCGAGGTCTACCTGCAGCTGATCCGCCACTGCCTGGAAGCCGGCAAGCAGGCACTGGTGCTGATCCCCGAGATCAACCTGGGGCCGCAGACGGTCGAGCGCTTCGCTCGCCGTTTCAACGCCCGCATCGCCCTGCTGCACTCCGGGGTCAACGACCGCGAGCGCCTGGACGCCTGGCTGGCGGCCCGCGACGGCGAGGCCGATATCATCATCGGCACCCGCTCGGCGCTGTTCACCCCGATGAAGAACCCGGGGCTGATCATCATCGACGAGGAACACGACGCCTCCTATAAACAGCAGGAAGGCCTGCGCTACCACGCCCGCGACCTGGCCCTGGTGCGCGCGCGCCAGGAGAACCTGCCGATCGTGCTCGGTTCGGCCACACCGTCGCTGGAAAGCCTGCACAACGCTCACGCCGGTCGCTACGCCCTGCTTAAGCTCGGCCAGCGCGCCGGCAACGCCCAGCCGCCGCGTTTCCTGCGCCTGGACGTGAAGAGTCTGCCGCTGGATTCCGGCATTTCCGGTCCGCTGCAGCTGGCCATCCGCCAGACGCTGGAGGCCGGCCAGCAGGTGCTGGTATTCCTCAACCGCCGCGGCTTCGCGCCCACCCTGCTGTGCCACGACTGCGGCTGGATCAGCCAGTGCCCGCGCTGCGACGCACGCATGACCCTGCACCAGCGCCACAACGAACTGCGCTGCCACCACTGCGGCCACGTCGAGCGCGCGCCACGCAACTGCCCGGACTGCCAGAAGGTCGACCTGCGCCCGGTGGGCGCCGGCACCGAGCGTGCCGAGGAGCGCCTGGCCATCCTCTTTCCGCAGTTCCCGGTGCTGCGCATCGACCGCGACACCACCTCGCGCAAGGGCGCGATGGGCAAGCTGTTCGCCACCATCAACAAGGGCGAGCCGTGCATCCTGGTCGGCACCCAGATGCTCGCCAAGGGCCACCACTTCCCACGCGTCACCCTGGTGGCCATCCTCGACGCCGACGGCGGCCTGTTCTCCGCCGACTTCCGCGCCAGCGAGCGCATGGCCCAGCTGATCGTCCAGGTGGCCGGGCGTGCCGGGCGCGCCGAAGAGCCCGGCAAGGTAATCATCCAGAGCCACCTGGCCGACCATCCGCTGCTGGTCCAGCTCACCGAGCAGGGCTACCCGGCCTTCGCCGAGCAGGCCCTGAGCGAGCGCCGCGGCGCCGGCCTGCCACCCTTCGCCCACCTCGCCCTGCTGCGCGGCGAGGCGCATAAGCCGGGCCAGGCCGAAGGCTTCCTCGACGAGGCCTGCACCTACGCCGAGCAACTGCGCGACGAGCTGAAGCTGGCCGGCATCGAGCTGCTCGGCCCGGTGCCGGCGCCGATGGAGCGCCGCGCCGGGCGCTTCCGCGCCCAGCTGCTGCTGATGGCCAACGCCCGCGTGCCGCTGCACAAGCTGCTGGCCCACTGGCTGCCGATACTGGAAGCCATGCCCAGCGGGCGCGCGGTACGCTGGTCGCTGGATGTAGATCCCATCGACCTGTTCTGAGAGCCTGCCTGCGGCCTGCTGCGCTCAGTCCCTTTCGCCCTGTTTTTCTCCAGTTCGCAAGACCGCAAGCGGGCTCCAAGCCGTCAAAGCTTGAAGCCGCGCCCCTCGGGCGCCGATAATGCACAGTTTTCGACCAGCCGCGGCCGACCCGAGCAGACCATGAAAGACACGATTCGCCACCTGATCCAGCAAGCCCTGACCCGCCTCACCGCCGAGGGCGTGCTGCCCGAGGGCCTGAGCCCGGACATTCAGGTGGAGAACACCAAGGACCGCAGCAACGGCGACTTCGCCAGCAACATCGCCATGATGCTGGCAAAGCCGGCCGGCATGAAGCCGCGCGACCTGGCCGAGAAGCTGGTCGCCGCCCTGCCGGCCGATGACGGCATCGCCAAGGTGGAGATCGCCGGCCCCGGCTTCCTCAACTTCTTCCAGAACAGCGACGCCCTGGCCCAGCGCCTGGAAGCAGCCCTGGCCAATGCCAAGCTCGGCGTGCGCAAGGCCGGCAACCCGCAGCGCGTGGTGGTCGACCTGTCCGCGCCGAACCTGGCCAAGGAGATGCACGTCGGTCACCTGCGCTCGACCATCATCGGCGACGGCGTGGCCCGCGTGCTGGAGTTCCTCGGCGACAGCGTGATCCGCCAGAACCACGTGGGCGACTGGGGCACCCAGTTCGGCATGCTGCTGGCCTACATGCAGGAAAACCCGATTGCCGCGGAAAGCGAGCTGTCCGACCTGGAAGGCTTCTACCGCGCGGCCAAGAAGCGCTTCGACGAGTCCGCCGAGTTCGCCGACCGCGCCCGCGAGCTGGTGGTCCAACTGCAGGCCGGTGACGCCGAGTGCCTGCGCCTGTGGAACCGCTTCAATGACATCTCCCTGTCCCACTGCCAGGCCATCTACGACCGCCTGGGCGTGAAGCTGAGCATGGCCGACGTCAAGGGCGAGAGCGCCTACAACGACGACCTCGCCAACGTGGTCGCCGACCTGCAGGCCAAGGGCCTGCTGACCGAGGACAATGGCGCCCAGTGCGTATTCATGGACGAGTTCAAGAACTCGGAGGGCAACCCGCTGCCGCTAATCGTGCAGAAGGCCGGTGGCGGCTATCTGTACGCCACCACTGACCTGGCCGCCACCCGCTACCGTGCCAATGTGCTCAAGGCCGACCGCGTCCTGTACTTCGTCGACCAGCGCCAGGCCCTGCACTTCCAGATGGTGTTCGCCGCCGCGCGCCTGGCCGGCTTCGTGCCGGCCAGCATGGAGCTGGAGCACATGGGCTTCGGCACCATGAACGGCCCCGACGGCAAACCGTTCAAGACCCGCGACGGCGGCACCGTGAAGCTGGTCGAACTGCTCGACGAGGCCGAGCAGCGCGCCTACGCGCTGGTCAAGGACAAGAACCCCGAGCTGGCCGAAGACGAGCTGCGCCAGATCGGCCGCGTGGTCGGCATCGCCTCGGTGAAGTACGCCGACCTGTCCAAGCACCGCACCAGCGACTACCGCTTCAACTTCGAACTGATGCTCAGCTTCGAGGGCAACACCGCGCCCTATCTGCTGTATGCCTACACCCGTGTCGCCAGCATCTTGCGCAAGCTGGGCAAGGACGTGACCGAGATCGGCGGGCAGATCCGCATCGAGGCGCCGCAGGAGCAGGCCCTGGCCGGCAAGCTGGCGCAGTTCGCCGACACCCTCAACAACGTCGCCGGCAAGGGCGAGCCGCACCTGCTGTGCGCCTACCTCTACGACCTGGCCGGCCTGTTCTCCAGTTTCTACGAGAACTGCCCGATCCTCGCCGCCGAAGATGAAGCCACCCAGCAGAGCCGCCTGCGCCTGGCCGCCCTGACTGGCCGCACCCTCAAGCAGGGCCTGGAACTGCTGGGCCTGGAAACCCTGGAGCGCATGTAAGTGGCGGCAGCGAAGAAGAAGCCCGCGCCCAAGCGCGGCGCCAGCCGCTACCAGGCGCCAGCGAAGAAGCCGGTACCCGGCTGGGTGTGGATGGTCTGCGGCCTGGTGATCGGCGGGTTCTTCATGTTCCTGTTCAGCCTGGAGCCGGGCCGCGACGACGTGAAGCGGGCCAAGCCCGAGGAGCAGAAGCGCGTCACCGAGCAGCAGAAGAAGCCGCAGGTGGCGCCGGAGCCGGTCAAGCCCAAGTACGACTTCTACACCCTGCTGCCGGAATCCGAGGTCATAGTGCCGCCGGATGCCCTGCCGCCGGCCGACGCCGTGAAGCCGCCGGAAAGCAAGCCGGTGAGCCCGGAGGAGGCGGCCAAGATCGACGCCGCCCGCGCCGAGGCCGCGCTCAATGGCGAGACCCCGCCTCCGCCGCCCGTGGTGGTGGCGAAGGCGCCGGTCACCACCCAGTTCTTCCTGCAGGCCGGCTCGTTCCGCAAGCGCGAGGACGCCGACAAGGTGCGCGCCCAGATCCTCATGCTCGGCCAGAACGTGCAGGTGGAGTCCGGCAAGGTGCGTGAGGAGACCTGGCACCGCGTGCTGGTCGGCCCCTACGCCAACCGCGAGCAGCTGGCCACGGCGCAGAAGCAGCTGGCCGGCAGCGGCTTCAGTAATCTCCTGCTACAACAGCGGCAGAGCCGCTGAGTCATCAAGTTGCCCGCTCCGGTTGAAAAGCCGGACGGGCCACCCCATCTGATCTCCATTCGGGCACATCAGCCCCGCTGCGTGGAGATTCACCCCTTGACCACCATCGTTTCAGTCCGCCGCAATGGCAAAGTCGTCATGGGCGGCGACGGCCAGGTTTCCCTCGGCAACACCGTGATGAAGGGCAACGCCAAGAAGGTGCGGCGCCTCTACCACGGCCAGGTGCTGGCCGGCTTCGCCGGCGCCACCGCCGACGCCTTCACCCTGTTCGAGCGCTTCGAGGGTCAGCTGGAGAAACACCAGGGCCATCTGGTACGGGCCGCCGTCGAGCTGGCCAAGGACTGGCGCACCGACCGTTCGCTGAGCCGCCTGGAAGCCATGCTGGCGGTGGCCAACAAGGATGCCTCGCTGATCATCACCGGCAACGGCGACGTGGTCGAACCCGAACACGGCCTGATCGCCATGGGTTCCGGCGGCGGTTTCGCCCAGGCCGCGGCCATGGCCCTGCTGCAGAAGACCGAGCTGTCCGCCCGCGAAATCACCGAGACGGCGTTGAACATTGCCGGCTCCATCTGTGTCTTCACTAACCAGAATCTGACCATCGAGGAAGAAGACTGCGCCGAATGAGCGCGGCTTCCGGAGCCACCTACATGTCCATGACGCCCCGCGAGATCGTTTCCGAGCTCAATCGCCACATCATCGGTCAGGACGACGCCAAGCGCGCCGTGGCCATCGCCCTGCGCAACCGCTGGCGGCGCATGCAGCTGCCGGCCGAGCTGCGCCAGGAAGTGACGCCGAAGAACATCCTGATGATCGGCCCCACCGGCGTCGGCAAGACCGAGATCGCCCGCCGCCTGGCCAAGCTGGCCAATGCGCCGTTCCTCAAGGTGGAGGCGACCAAGTTCACCGAGGTCGGCTATGTCGGCCGTGACGTCGAATCGATCATCCGCGACCTGGCCGACGCCGCGCTCAAGCTGCTGCGCGAGCAGGAAGTGCAGAAGATGAGCCACCGCGCCGAGGACGCCGCCGAGGAGCGCATCCTCGACGCCCTGCTGCCGCCGGCCCGCGTCGGCTTCAACGACGACCCGGCGCCGAGCCAGGACTCCAACACCCGCCAGCTGTTCCGCAAGCGCTTGCGCGAAGGCCAGCTGGATGACAAGGAGATTGACATAGAGGTGGCCGAGCAGCCGGCCGGCGTCGAGATCATGACCCCGCCAGGCATGGAGGAGATGACCAGCCAGCTGCAGAACCTGTTCTCCGGCCTGACCAAGGGCAAGAAGAAGACCCGCAAACTCAAGGTCAAGGAAGCCTTCAAGCTGGTGCGCGACGAGGAAGCCGCGCGCCTGGTCAACGAAGAGGACCTCAAGGCCCGCGCCCTGGAAGCGGTGGAACAGCACGGCATCGTGTTCATCGACGAGATCGACAAGGTCGCCAAGCGCGCCAATGTCGGCGGCGCCGACGTGTCCCGCGAAGGGGTGCAGCGCGACCTGCTGCCGCTGATCGAAGGCTGCACGGTCAACACCAAGCTGGGCATGGTCAAGACCGACCACATCCTGTTCATCGCCTCCGGCGCCTTCCACTTGGCCAAGCCCAGCGACCTGGTGCCCGAACTGCAGGGTCGCCTGCCGATCCGCGTCGAACTCAAGGCGCTGTCGCCCGAGGACTTCGAGCGCATCCTCACCGAGCCGCACGCGGCGCTGACCGAGCAGTACAGCGAGCTGCTGAAGACCGAGGGGCTGAACATCGAGTTCGCCGCCGACGGCATCAAGCGCATCGCCGAGATCGCCTGGCAGGTCAACGAGAAGACCGAGAACATCGGCGCCCGTCGCCTGCATACCCTGCTCGAGCGCCTGCTGGAGGAAGTCTCCTTCAGCGCCGGCGACCTGGCCGGCCAGCAGAACGGCGAGCCGATCCGCATCGACGCCGCCTACGTCAATGGCCACCTCGGCGAGCTGGCGCAGGACGAAGACCTGTCGCGCTACATTCTCTGATGCGCGCGCGGGGTGGATAATGCCTTATCCACCCGCCTCAGGACTCTCCGCGATGCGCATGCCCACCGCCATCAAACTGCACAAGGCCTCCCGCACCCTGGAGCTGGCCTATGGCGACGAACGCTACAGCCTCGGCGCCGAATTCCTGCGCGTGCACTCGCCCTCGGCCGAGGTGCAGGGCCACGGCAAACCCATCCTCCAGCATGGCAAGCAGAACGTCGGCCTGAGCCGCGTCGAGCCGGCCGGTAACTATGCACTGAAACTGTGCTTCGACGATGGTCACGACAGCGGCCTGTACACCTGGGACTACCTCTACCAGCTCGCCACCCGCCAGGAGCAGCTGTGGGCCGACTACCTGGAGGAGCTGGCCCGCGCCGGCAAATCCCGCGACCCGAGCGAGTCGGTAGTCAAACTGATGCTCTAGGGCTTACCGGCGAGCGCTCATCGCCAAGCTCTGTTTCGCCCCTTCCGCCATATTAGTTTCACGCCTAGAGCGCATTTTCTAATCGCGCTCGGCATACTCCCGCGCGCCGCGCAATCGGTGTTCGCGAACTTGCGCAAAAACGGAAACTCGGGTAACCAAGGAACTGGCAGGTTCCATGCATTTGCCCCGGCGAATGCGAAGAAAGCGCGGAGTTCGTTCCGCACCCGGTAAACCCGAGCAGTACCAGCCCTTCGCCCTGTGCCCTTCACACAGCTGCAGTTGGTATTCGTCTCAGGACAATGGAGCGTCGTAGATGACCCAAAAGAATAATGAAGACCTGCATCGCCAAGCCTCGGAGAACACCCTGGGTCTGAACCCGGTGATCGGCTTGCGCGGCAAGGATCTACTCACTTCTGCCCGAATGGTGCTGGCCCAGGCCATCAAGCAACCGTTCCACAGCGCCAAGCACGTTACCCACTTCGCCTTCGAACTGAAGAACGTACTGCTCGGCCAATCCGAGCTGCTCCCGGAAGACGGCGACCGCCGCTTCGCCGACCCGGCCTGGAGCCAGAATCCGCTGTACCGCCGCTACCTGCAGACCTACCTGGCCTGGCGCAAGGAACTGCACGACTGGATCGAGGACAGCAACCTCTCCGAGCAGGACACCAGCCGCGGCCACTTCGTCATCAACCTAATGACCGAAGCCATGGCGCCGACCAACAGCATGGCCAACCCGGCCGCGGTCAAACGCTTCTTCGAGACCGGCGGCAAGAGCCTGCTCGACGGCCTCTCCCACCTGGCCAAGGACATCGTCAACAACGGCGGCATGCCGAGCCAGGTGAACATGGCGGCCTTCGAGGTCGGCAAGAACCTGGCCACCAGTGAAGGCGCGGTGATCTTCCGCAACGACCTGCTAGAGCTGATCCAGTACAAGCCGACCACCGAGCAGGTGCACGAGCGCCCGCTACTGGTGGTACCGCCGCAGATCAACAAGTTCTATGTATTCGACCTGTCGCCGGAGAAGAGCGTCGCCCGCTTCCTCCTGCGCAACCATGTGCAGACCTTCGTGGTGAGCTGGCGCAACCCGACCAAGGCCCAGCGCGAGTGGGGCCTGTCGACCTACATCGAGGCGCTCAAGGAAGCGATCGACGTGGTCACCAGCATCACTGGCAGCAAGGACGTCAACATGCTCGGTGCCTGCTCCGGCGGCATCACCATCTCCTCGCTGCTGGGCCACTACGCCGCCACCGGCGAGCAGAAGGTCCACTCGATGACCCTGCTGGTCAGCGTGCTCGACACCAAGCTGGACACCCAGGTCGCCCTGTTCGCCGACGAGAAGACCCTCGAGGCCGCCAAGCGCCGCTCCTACCAATCCGGCGTGCTGGAAGGCAAGGACATGGCGAAGGTCTTCGCCTGGATGCGCCCCAACGACCTGATCTGGAACTACTGGGTCAACAACTACCTGCTGGGCAACGAGCCGCCGGTGTTCGACATCCTTTACTGGAACAATGACACCACCCGCCTGCCCGCCGCCCTGCACGGCGACCTGATCGAGCTGTTCAAGACCAACCCGCTGACCCGCGCCGGCGCCCTGGAAGTCTGCGGCACGCCGATCGACCTCAAGCAGGTCACCAGCGACATCTACTGCGTGGCCGGCACCACCGACCACATCACCCCGTGGGAAGCCTGCTACAAGTCCTCGCTGCTGTTCGGCGGCAAGGTCGAATTCGTGCTGTCCAACAGCGGGCACATCCAGAGCATCCTCAACCCACCGGGCAACCCGAAGGCACGCTTCGTCACCAACAGCGAGCCGGCGGCCAATGCCCGCGAGTGGCAGGAGAAGGCCACCAAGCACGCCGACTCCTGGTGGCTGCACTGGCAACAGTGGCTGGCCGAGCGCTCGGGCAAGCTGAAGAAGGCTCCCGCCAGCCTGGGCAACAAGACCCACACGCCCGGCGAGGCCGCACCGGGAACCTACGTACACGAACGCTGAAACAAGCAACGCTGCACCTTGCGCAGTACTGCCCGCGGCACCCGGAAGTGCCGCACGCCGCAACCGGCCATGGCCGGGGCGGCGCCCGCCGCAAGGCGGGAGACTGGCGAGCGGCCTCGGAAGGTCGCTCTCCGCAGATCCATGTATAGGGCCTAGCGCATGCCGCAACCTTTTGTATTTCGCACCATCGAGCTGGACGGCCAGACCATCCGCACCGCGGTCCGCCCGGGCAGCAGCAGCCTGACGCCACTGCTGATCTTCAACGGCATCGGCGCCAACCTGGAACTGGTCATGCCTTTTGTCCGCGCCCTCGACCCGGACCTGGAGGTGATCGCCTTCGACGTTCCCGGCGTCGGCGGCTCGTCCACCCCGAGCACGCCCTACCGCTTCCCCGGCCTGGCCAAGTTGGCCGCGCGCATGCTCGACTACCTGGACTACGGCCAGGTCAACGCCATCGGCGTGTCCTGGGGCGGCGCCCTGGCGCAACAGTTCGCCCACGACTACCCGGAGCGCTGCAAGAAGCTGGTGCTGGCCGCCACCTCGGCTGGCGCGGTGATGGTGCCGGGCAAGCCCAAGGTGCTCTGGCGCATGGCCAGCCCCAAGCGCTACATCCAGCCTTCCTACGGCGTGCACATCGCCCCGGACATCTACGGCGGCGCCTTCCGCCGCGACCCCAAGCTCGCCCTGGCGCATGCCAGCAAGGTGCGCTCGGGCGGCAAGATGGGCTATTACTGGCAGCTGTTCGCCGGCCTCGGCTGGACCAGCATCCACTGGCTGCATCGCATTCGCCAACCTACGCTGGTACTGGCCGGCGACGATGACCCGCTCATCCCGCTGGTCAACATGCGCCTGCTGGCCTGGCGTATCCCCAACTCGGAACTTCACGTGATCGACGACGGTCACCTGTTCCTCGTGACGCGCGCCGAAGCGGTCGCGCCTATCATCATGAAGTTCCTCCAGGAGGAACGGCAGCGCGCGGTCATGCATCCGCAGCCGCAGCCGATTCGCAGTCACTGATCGCACAACTGTAGTGCTACTCCGGCAGGCTCGCCCCAGGGCGACGCCAGCCGGACAAGGAAGTTTTTTCGCGCGGCAGTCTGGAATGCCCTCCGGCGCGCCTTGGTACAAGCCTTGCTGTCACTGGACGTGACAGTTCGACGACGGAGCCTGCCCCATGCGAGACAAGACTGCACCGGGATCCATGCCGGTACCCGCACACTTCATGAACGCGCAGAGCGCGATGGTCGGCGTGCGCGGCCGCGATCTGTTTTCCACCTTGCGCACCCTGGCCTTCCAGGGCCTGCGCCAGCCGATGCACAGCACGCGACACTTGCTGTCGTTCGGCAAACAGTTGGGCCGGGTGATGCTCGGTGACACGCCCTTCCAGCCCAACCCGCAGGACAGCCGCTTCGCCGATCCCACCTGGCACCTCAACCCCTTCTATCGACGCAGCCTGCAGGCCTACCTGGCGTGGCAGAGGCAGCTCAAGGCGTGGATCGACGAGAGCGACCTGTCGCCGGACGACCGCACCCGCGCGCACTTCCTGTTCGCCCTGCTCAACGACGCCCTGGCGCCGTCCAACACCCTGCTCAACCCGCTGGCGATCAAGGAGCTGTTCAACAGCGGCGGCACCAGTGTGCTGCGCGGCGCACGTCAGCTGTTCGACGATTTGCTGCACAACAACGGCATGCCGCAGCAGGTCAACAAGCGCGCCTTCGAGGTCGGTCGCAATCTGGCCATCACCCCCGGCTCGGTGGTGTTCCGCAGCGAGATGTTCGAGCTGATCCACTACAAGCCGATGAGCGAAAAGCAGTACGAGCGCCCGCTGCTAGTCGTACCGCCGCAGATCAACAAGTTCTACATCTTCGACCTCAGCCCGGAGAAGAGCTTCGTCCAGTACTGCCTGAAGAACGGCCTGCAGGTGTTCATGATCAGCTGGCGCAATCCGGACGCTCGCCATCGCGAGTGGGGCCTGTCGAGCTATGTGCAGGCCGTGGAGGACGCCACCGACGTGTGCCGCGCCATCAGCGGCAGCAAGGAGGTCAACCTGATGGGCGCATGCGCCGGTGGCCTGACCATCGCCGCCCTGCAGGGCCACCTGCAGGCCAAGCGCCAGCTGCGCAAGATCGGCTGCGCCACCTACATGGTCAGCCTGCTGGACAGTCAGGTGGAGAGCCCGGCGATGCTGTTCGCCGACGAGCAGACCCTGGAGTCGGCCAAGCGTCGCTCCTACCAGAGTGGCGTGCTCGATGGCCGCGACATGTCCCGGGTGTTCGCCTGGATGCGCCCCAACGACCTGATCTGGAACTACTGGGTCAACAACTACCTGATGGGCAAGGAGCCGCCGGCGTTCGACATCCTCTACTGGAACAACGACAACACCCGCCTGCCGGCCGCCCTGCACGGCGACCTGCTCGACCTGTTCAAGCACAACCCGCTGACCCGCATCGGCGCTCTGGAGGTCTGCGGCACGCCGATCGACCTGTCCAAGGTCAACCTGGACAGCTTCAGCGTCGCCGGCATCAACGACCACATCACCCCCTGGGACACGGTGTACCGCTCGGCGCTGCTGCTCGGCGGCAACCGCCGCTTCATCCTGTCCAACAGCGGCCACATCCAGAGCATCCTCAACCCGCCGAGCAACCCCAAGGCCACCTACTTCGAGAACGGCAAGCTGACCAGCGATCCGCGCGCCTGGTACTACGACGCGCAGAAGCACGAGGGCAGCTGGTGGCCGCAATGGCTGGAGTGGATCCAGCAGCGCTCGGGGGAGCAACGCGAAACGGTGTTCCGTGTCGGCAGCAACAAATACCCGGCGATGGAAGCAGCCCCCGGAACCTATGTCCACGTGCGCTGAGACGCGGCGAAAAACACTGGCCGGGCGCAAGCCCGGCCGGTTATCGTCGAAGCTCCAGCGGCCCTACAAGATCATGGAATGAAGACCCGCGACCGCATTCTCGAAACCGCCCTGCAGCTATTCAACGACCAGGGCGAACCCAACGTCTCCACCCTCGAAATCGCCACCGAGATGGGCATCAGTCCGGGCAATCTCTATTACCACTTCCATGGCAAGGAGCCGCTGGTGATGGAGCTGTTCGAGCGCTTCCAGGGCGAACTGGCGCCGTTGCTCGACCCGCCCGCCGAAGCCGAGCTGGGCGCCGAGGACTACTGGCTGTTCCTGCACCTGATCGTCGAGCGCCTGGCCTCGTACCGCTTCCTGTTCCAGGACCTGTCCAACCTCTCCGGCCGCCTGCCCAAGCTGGCGCGTGGCGTCCGCCAGTGGCTGAACCTGCTCAAGCGCACCCTGGCCAGCCTGCTGGCGCGCCTCAAGGCCCTGGGCCAGCTGCGCAGCGATACCGAGGCGCTCGGCCAGCTGGTGGAGCAGATCACCCTGACCCTGCTGTTCTCTCTCGACTACCAACGCATCCTCGGCGCCAGCGGCGAAGTGCGCCTGGTGGTGTTCCAGATCATGATGCTGGTCGCCCCGCATCTCACCGACGAATCGCGCCACGCCGCCGAACGCATCGCCCACCGCTATCTGGAAGCCTGAAACCCCTCACAGCATTTTCTCTGCCCCTGAAATGCAAACGCCCGGCACTGGGCCGGGCGTTTGTACATCCTGAGGGAATCAGGACGGAGTTGCGGGCGTTGCCGGTGCAGCGGTCGGAGCCGGGGTAGCAGCCGGAGCCGGCGCCGGAACGGCGGGCTTGGCAGCGACCGGTTTGGCGGCCGGCTTCGGCGCAGCGGCTTTCTTCACCGCCGGCTTCTTCGCGGCAGCCGGCTTGGCGGCCGGTTTTGCAGCGGGCTTGGCTGCAGCCGGTTTCGCCGCAGGCTTGGCGGCTGGTTTGGCAGCAGCCTTGGCCGCAGGCTTAGCAGCCGGCTTGGCGGCAGCTTTGGCAGCGGGCTTGGCGGCCGGTTTAGCGGCGGCCTTGGCGGCTGGCTTAGCAGCAGGTTTGGCTGCCGGCTTGGCGGCGGCCTTGGCGACCGGTTTGACCGACTTCACCGATACACCGGTGAGCTTTTCGATCTGCTTGGTCAGGCTGTCGACCTTGGTCTGCAGCGACTTCACTTCGTTGCGGCTCGGTACACCCAGACGGGAGATGGCGCTGTTAAGACGCTTGTCGAAAGCCTCTTCCAGTTCGCTCCATTTGCCGATGGCCTTGCCTTTGACTTCGTCGACTTTCGACTTGGCCGAACCGACGGTGCTGCCGACGCTGGACTTGACCACACCCAGTTGCTTGTCGACTTCGGTCTTGGCTTTCTTCTCGGCCTTCTCGCCGTCCTTGACCAGGCCATCGAACAGCTTGTTGCCGTCGTTGCTGATCTTGGAATAGGCGCCGAGGCCGGCCAGCCAGATCTGGCGCGAGTACTTCTCGATCTCGCCGATCCAGGAGTTGCTTTCCTTCTTGGCAGCCGGTTTCTTCACTGCCGGTTTAGCCGCCGGTTTTGCAGCGGTAGGTTTCTTAACAGCCATCCTGCTCTCCTTATTGGGTACGCGCCACTCGCTCAAGCAAAGCATTCAACTCGTCCAGCTTAGCAGAGAGTGCCTCAACATCCTGCTTGGAGGGAATACCCAGACGGTTCAGAGCGCTGGCTACACGATTGTCGAAGGCCTTTTCGATCTTGTCGAATTGCACTTCGACCTTGCCTTTGACTTCGGAGACGCTGTTCTTGACGCTCTTGAGCTGGGACTCGATCTGGCTGTTGGCGGCATCGACCTGCTCGTTCACCAGTTTCTTGCCCTGCTTCTCGACGCCTTCGCCGGCCTTGACCAGCTCCTTGAAGTAATCGGCGCCCTCGGCACCGGCCTTGGCGTAGGCACCCAGACCGGCCAGCCAGACCTTGCGGGCATAGGCTTTGACGTCGGTCAGAACGGTGAGTTTGTCTTCGACTTTCTCAACAGCGACTTTCTTCTTCGCGGCAACTTTAGTGGCCATGGTGCACCTCTTGCTCAAAGTGATGGACTGGTCGTCCTGTACCAGGACTTGAGCGCAAGGTAGTGAAGAAAATTAGAAATCACATACTAGGGACCGTCAGGCCTGCAGATGCTTGTCGAGGGTCTCCTCGATCTCGCGCCTGATGGTGCCGCCCAGGGCGGACAGCAGCAGACCGAGCTTGAGCTCCACACGCACGCTGGAATCGCCCACCGCGATGGTGCCGTCGGCGCCGCTGCGCTTGAACTCCAGGATGTCGCCGCTCCAGCGGTACTTCACGTCGTACTCGCTGGCCAGGCGCTGGGCCAGCGCCTCGGCCTTCTCGCGGGCTACGGCCAGGCCGAGGGAATGGGTGCGTTCGACGGTGATGCGGGACATGCGCGACTCCTGCTGCGACCTTGTGTCACGCGACTATATCAGCTCCGCCCGGCGCCAAGACAAAGGCCGGCCACGGGTTTAGAATGGCCGCCACTTCGATTCAGGTGACGGCGACATGAACGACCCGCGCAAGGCCCCAGAGCAGGAACAGACCACCCACTTCGGCTTCCAGGATGTGCCGGAAAGCCAGAAGGCGGAGAAGGTGGCGGAAGTCTTCCACTCGGTGGCGGCCAAGTACGACCTGATGAACGACGTACTCTCCGGCGGCCTGCACCGCCTGTGGAAACGCTTCACCATCGAGCTGTCCGGCGTGCGTCCGGGCAATCGCGTGCTGGATATCGCCGGCGGCACCGGCGACCTCACCCGCAAATTCTCCAGCCTGGTCGGCCCGACCGGCGAGGTGGTGCTGGCCGACATCAACGACTCGATGCTCAAGGTCGGCCGTGATCGCCTGCTGGACAAGGGCGTGGCCGGCAACGTGGTGTTCGTCCAGGCCGATGCCGAGAAGCTGCCGTTCCCGGACAACCATTTCGACGTGGTCACCATCGCCTTCGGCCTGCGCAACGTCACCCACAAGGAAGATGCCCTGCGCTCCATGCTGCGCGTGCTCAAGCCCGGTGGCCGCCTGCTGGTGCTGGAGTTCTCCAAGCCCGGCAACCCGCTGCTGGCCAAGGTCTACGACACCTACTCGTTCAGCTTCATGCCGCTGGCCGGCAAGCTGATCACCAACGACTCCGACAGCTACCGCTACCTGGCCGAATCCATCCGTATGCACCCGGATCAGGAGACCCTCAAGGCCATGATGGTCGAGGCCGGCTTCGAGCGCGTCACCTACCACAACATGACCGGCGGCATCGTCGCCCTGCACCGCGGTATCAAACCCTGATGCTGCTCACCGGTCTGCTGGCCGGCGTCGAGCTCGGCCTCAACCGCGTGCTGCAGATGGACAGCACCGCGCTGCCGCGTCTGGCCCGGCTGGAAGGTACGGTGATCGAAGTCGACTGCCAGAGCCCCGCGCTCAAGCTGTTCATCCTGCCCGGCGCAGACGGCCTGCAACTGGCCAGCCAGTGGGGCGACGCCGACTGCACCCTCAGCGCCCCGGCCAGCAGCCTGCTGCGCCTGGCGCTGGCCAAGGACAAGACCGCCATCCTGCACCGCCCCGACGTCACCCTGAGTGGCGACAGCGCCGTGCTGCTGGAACTGGCCGGCATCCTCCAGGACCTGGAGCTGGACTGGGAATACGAGCTGTCGCGCTGGCTCGGCCCGGTCGGCAGCACGCTGCTCGCCGGCCACCTGCGCAGCCGCGTCAACTGGGCCGGCGACAGCCTCGACAGCCTGCGCCAGACCCTCGCCGACTACCTGGCCGAGGAGTCGCGCAGCCTGGTCGGCGAGCGCGAAGCCCAGGCCCGCTTTACCGAACTGGACGACCTCAAGCTCGCCCTCGACCGCCTCGACGCCCGCCTCGAGCGCCTCGCCAGAAGAATGAAACCCGACGCATGAAGCTGCTCGCCACCCGCCGCCTGCTGCGCATCCTGCGCGTGGTCATCCGCTACCGCCTGGACGACCTGCTGCTCAACCTGCCGCTGCCCACCTGGATGCGCGCCCTGCGCTTCGCCCTGCCCTGGCGCTGGCTGCCGCGGCGCAAGCTGGAACTGAGTCGCGGCGAGGCCCTGCGTCTGGCGCTGGAAGACCTCGGGCCGATCTTCATCAAGTTCGGCCAACTGCTCTCCAGCCGCCGCGACCTGCTGCCGCCGGACGTGGCTGACGAGCTGGCACGCCTGCAGGACCAGGTGCCGCCGTTCGATCCGGAGCACGCCGTGGAGCGCATCGAGCAGCAGCTCGGCGCCAAGGTTGGCGAAGTGTTCGCCCGCTTCGACGTGGCCCCGCTGGCCTCCGCCTCCATCGCCCAGGTGCACGCCGCGCAGCTGAAGAGCGGCGAGGAAGTGGTGGTCAAGGTGATCCGCCCCAACCTGCGGCCGATCATACGTTCCGATCTGGCCTGGCTGTTCCTCGCCGCGCGCATCGCCGAGAAGGCCTCGGCCGACGCCCGCCGCCTGCGCCCGGTGGAGGTGGTATCGGACTACGAGAAGACCATCTACGACGAGCTCGACCTGCTGCGCGAGGCGGCCAACGCCAGCCAGCTGCGGCGCAACTTCCAGGACTCGCCGCTGCTCTATGTGCCCCAGGTGCACTGGGACTGGTGCCGGCCCAAGGTGCTGGTGATGGAGCGCATCTACGGCGTGCCGGTGACCGACCTGGCGACCCTGGCCGACCAGCGCACCAACATGAAACTGCTGGCCGAGCGCGGCGTGGAGATTTTCTTCACCCAGGTGTTCCGCGACAGCTTCTTCCACGCCGACATGCACCCCGGCAACATCTTCGTCGCCACCCGCACGCCGTGGAGCCCGCAGTACATCGCCATCGACTGCGGCATCGTCGGTAGCCTCACCCCCGAGGACCAGGACTACCTGGCGCGCAACCTGATCGCCTTCTTCAAGCGCGACTACCGCAAGGTCGCGCAGCTGCACATCGACTCCGGCTGGGTGCCGGCGGAAACCCGGGTCAACGACTTCGAGGCGGCCATCCGCACCGTGTGCGAGCCGATCTTCGAGAAGCCGCTGAAGGACATCTCCTTCGGCCAGCTGCTGCTGCGCCTGTTCCAGACCGCACGGCGCTTCAACATGGAGGTGCAGCCGCAACTGGTGCTACTGCAGAAGACCCTGCTCAACATCGAGGGCCTCGGCCGCCAGCTGTACCCGGACCTGGACCTGTGGAGCACCGCCCAGCCGTTCCTCGAACGCTGGATGCGCGAGCGCGTCAGCCCGCGCAACCTGCTGCATAACCTGCAGAGCCAGGCCGAACAGGTGCCGCACTTCGCCCACATGGCCCGCGACATGCTCGAACGCATGAGCCAGCCGCACGCCAGCGACCCGCCACCACCGTGGCGCGAGCAGCGCGACCAGTGGCCGCTGCGCCTACTCGGCGCGGCCCTGGTGGCCGGCGGCGTTAGCCAGGGCCTGGCGCTGGCTCCGACGGCCTGGGCCGCCTGGCTCAGCCTGGCGGCCGGACTGGCGCTGATCCTGCGCCGATAGCCAGTATCGCGCCCGGCTGGCACACTGGCTGTTTCAGGCACCAACAGGGTGCACCACCGGCGCAATGCCCGCGCCACCGAAGTGCCCGGCAACGGGTGGATTGAGAAATGACCGACTGGCTCGACGAAATTCGCTGGAACGAGGATGGCCTGGTCCCGGCCATCGCCCAGGACCACAAGACCGGCCGCGTGCTGATGATGGCCTGGATGAACCGCGAGGCCCTGACCCTCACCGCCGCCGAACAGCGCGCCATCTACTGGTCACGTTCGCGTGGCAAGCTGTGGCGCAAGGGCGAAGACTCCGGCCATGTGCAGAAGCTGCACGAGCTGCGGCTGGACTGCGACGCCGACGTGATCATCCTGCTGGTCGAGCAGATCGGCGGCATCGCCTGCCACACCGGGCGTGAAAGTTGCTTTTACCGGGTCTGGGAAGATGGTGCGTGGCACAGCGTCGATCCGGTACTGAAAGACCCGCATGCCATCTACCAGGGACACAAGCATGAGTGACACCCTCACCCGCCTGGCCGAGGTGCTGGAGGCGCGCAAAGGCGCGGCGCCGGACAGCTCCTACGTGGCCAGCCTGTATCACAAGGGCCTGAACAAGATTCTGGAGAAGGTCGGCGAAGAGTCGGTCGAGACCATTCTTGCGGCCAAGGACGCGGCCATCAACGGCGATTGCAGCGACCTGATCTACGAAACCGCGGACCTCTGGTTCCACAGCCTGGTCATGCTCGCCGCCCTCGGCCAGCATCCGCAGGCCGTGCTGGACGAGCTGGATCGGCGCTTCGGTCTTTCCGGGCACGACGAGAAAGCGGCGCGCCCCACAACTTCCGACTGATCATTTTTCGAGGACTGATGCATGGGCATTTTCGACTGGAAACACTGGGTAGTCATTCTGATCGTGGTGGTGCTGGTGTTCGGCACCAAGCGCCTGAAGAACCTCGGTTCCGACCTGGGCGAGACCATCAAGGGCTTCCGCAAGGCGATGAACACCGAGGAAGACAAGCCCGCCGAGCCTGCGCCGGCCGCCAGCAACGAGCAGCTGCACAAGCCGCAGACCATCGACGCCCAGGCGCAGAAGGTCGAAGAGCCGGCCCGTAAGGACTGACGCGTGTTCGATATCGGCTTCTCCGAGCTGCTGCTGGTCGGGCTGGTGGCGTTGATCGTCTTCGGCCCCGAGCGCCTGCCCGGTGCGGCTCGCACCGCCGGCCTGTGGATCGGCCGGCTGAAGCGCAGCTTCGGCGCGATCAAGGCGGAAGTGGAGCGCGAGATGGGCGCCGACGAGATTCGTCGGCAGCTGCACAACGAGCAGATCCTGCAGATGGAGCGCGAGCTCAAGCAGTCGATCCAGCCACCGGCGCCGCCCGTCATTGCCGCGCAGGAGCCGCAGCCCGAGGCTGAGGCGCCCGTCACCCCGACGACCAGCGCACCCGCCACTCCCCCGGCCCCTTCCCCAGCCAATCCGGAGCCGCCGCGCCAGCCATGACCGAACAGAACAGCGAGATGCCCCTGGTAGCGCACCTCACCGAGCTGCGCTCACGCCTGCTGCGCTGCGTGATCGCCATCTTCATCGTGTTCGCCGGGCTGTTCTACTTCGCCCAGGACATCTACACCATCGTCTCGGCGCCGCTGCGCGCCTACCTGCCCGAAGGCGCGACGATGATCGCCACTGGCGTCGCCTCGCCCTTCCTCACCCCGTTCAAGCTGACCGCGTGGTGCGCGCTGTTCCTCGCCATCCCGATCATCCTGCACCAGGTGTGGGGCTTCATCGCGCCCGGGCTGTACAAGCACGAGAAGCGCATCGCCATGCCGCTGCTAGTCTCCAGCATCTTCCTGTTCTATGGCGGCATGGCCTTCGCCTACTTCCTGGTGTTTCCGCTGATGTTCCACTTCTTCGCCAGCGTGACCCCGGAAGGGGTGGCGATGATGACCGACATCAACGAGTACCTGGACTTCGTCCTGACCCTGTTCTTCGCCTTCGGCGTGGCCTTCGAGATCCCGGTGGCGACCTTCCTGGTGCTGTGGGTCGGCATCATCGACATCGACACCCTGAAGAAGAGCCGACCCTACGTGATCGTCGGCTGCTTCGTGGTCGGCATGATCCTCACTCCGCCGGACATCTTCTCGCAGACCCTGCTGGCCGTGCCCATGTGGCTGCTGTTCGAGGTCGGCCTGTTCTTCGGCGGCCTGGTGCGCAAGCGTAGCGACCACGACGAAGTCGAGTCCGACGACCAGCCGCCCGCCCCGCTGCAATGAACCTGCTGCTACTGGAAGACGCCGACTTCGTCGCGGCCGATCGCGCCGTGCTCGAAGGCCGGCGCCTCAAGCACCTGCACGAAGTGCATCGTGCCGAGGCCGGCGACCAGCTGCGCGTCGGCCGCCTCGGTGGCCTGATGGGCCGCGGCACCCTGCTGGCCCTGGACGAGCAGCACGCCGAACTGCAGGTAGAGCTGGACCAGCCGCCACCGGCCAAGCTGCCGCTGACCCTGCTGCTGGCCCTGCCCCGGCCAAAGATGCTCAAGCGCGTGCTGCAGACCGTAGCCGCCATGGGCGTGCCGCGCCTGGTGCTGCTCAACAGCTACCGGGTGGAGAAGAGCTTCTGGCAGACCCCCTTTCTCGAACCGGAGACCATCCGCGAGCAGCTGATCCTCGGCCTGGAACAGGCCCGCGACACCGTGCTGCCCGAGGTGGTCGTCGAGAAGCGCTTCAAGCCCTTCGTCGAAGACCGCCTGCCGGCGATCGCCGCCGGCACCCTGGGCCTGGTCGGCCACCCCGGTGATTTCCCCGCCTGCCCACGGGCGGTCAGCGAAGCGGTGACCCTGGCCATCGGTCCGGAAGGCGGCTGGATCCCCTACGAGGTGGACAAGTTGCAAGAGGCCGGCCTGCAGCCGGTGCAGCTGGGTGAGCGCATCCTGCGCGTGGAAACGGCGGTCACGGCGCTGCTGGCACGCCTGTTCTGAGCCCCGCACGAAACGCTGTTGTTCTGAAACAGTGGCCGGCTTAGGCTGACGGCATCCTCAGCCGTCGAGAAGCCGATCATGCGCCCACTGACCATCGATCTGGACCAACTGGCCTGCGCCCTCAACACCGAGGGCCTCGATCACTACCTCGACCTGCTCAGCGGCAAGGTGCTGCTGATCCCCGAAGAAGACGCCGATCCCGAGCTGGAAACGCTGTTGCGCAGCGAGCCGGAGCGCTTCCTGCTGGTCGAGCCGCTGGACCAGCAGGACGGCCTGGAGCTGATGCGTGAGTTCCTCGCCGAGGTCATCCACCCGCACGCCTATGGCGAACTGGAGCAGGCTCTGGAGGGCCGCCGCCCGGCGCGCACCTTCATCCATGCACTGATGCAGTACCCAACACTGCTACAGGCCTGGCAGAGCTTCGAGGCCGAACGCCTGCGCGAGCTGGCGCAGGACTGGCTGGAACAGAACGAACTGCAGCCGGCCCGACCGCTGCACTAAGCAGCACTCGGCGATTCAGGCCAAGGGTTCTAGCGAGCCATCCGACCCGGCAGAGCTATCCGCCCGAGGCTTCGGCGGCACCCGCAGAATGACCAGGGTGCCGGCGAGACGATCATGCGGCCCCTGTTTGCGCTTATCCACGCTCATCCAGACCGCCAGCAAGAGGAAGGCATAGCCGCCTAGCACGACAAACAATGCCATGAAGACCACGTAGCGCAGCACCAGCCGCCACCAAACCGGCCGCTCCAGAGTGCGACGATCCACCAGCTCCGCATCTATCGCCCTCATCCCAGGAGTCTTGCCCCAGCAATACCAGCAAAGCAGGAAGTAGACCGGCCCCAGCAGCAGTAGCGACATCTCGCTTAGCAGGGCGAGCAGACCGCTGGCATCGGCAGCGAAGCGCATCAGCAGCACTGCGCCAAACAGACCAGTGCCAGACAGGATCAACAGCAACAGGAAGTCCAGCAGGGCGCCGGCCCCGCGGTCGAGCATGCCGACCAGCTGGTATTGCTGGCCGGTGCCATGGTGCTCGTAGGTAAAGCGATTGATGCGACTATCTTCCATGTCCACTCACTCCGTTTGGAACGCCTTCTACCGCACTCAGATCTCGAGGAGAAAGGTCACCGGCCCGTCGTTAACCAGATGCACCTGCATGTCGGCGCCGAAGCGGCCGGTGGCCACCTGTGGGTGCTGCTGACGCGCCATTTCGACAAGCTGCTCGAACAGGGCCAGGCCCTGGGCCGGCGGCGCGGCGGTGGAAAAGCTCGGACGCAGGCCGCTCCTGGTGTCGGCGGCCAGGGTGAACTGCGAGACCAGCAGCAGGCCACCGTTCACGTCCTTGAGCGACAGGTTCATCTTGCCCTCGGCATCGCTGAAAACCCGGTAGGCCAGCATGCGCTGCAGGCCCTTGGCGATGCTGGCGGGATTGTCCTGCGGCTCGATGCCGACCAGCGCCAGCAGGCCCTGGTCGATGGCGCCGACTATCTCGCCCTCGACTTCGACGCGGGCGCCACGCACCCGCTGGATCAATAGCTTCACGCGTCTTCCAGGGGCAGGTCGAGCAGGCGCCGGGCCATCTGGTCGGCGGCGCGCACCAGCGCATCGGTGATGCCCAGCTCGGCGGCGGCGTGGCCGGCGTCGCGGATGATCTGCAGCTCGCTGTTCGGCCAGGCCTGGTGCAGCGCCCAGGCGTTGTCCAGCGGGCAGATTACGTCATAGCGGCCATGCACGATCACGCCCGGCAGGTGGGCGATCTTCGGCATGTCACGCAGCAGCTGGTCTTCCTCAAGGAAGGCCTTGTTGACGAAGTAGTGGCACTCGATGCGGGCGATCGACAGGGCCCGGTGCGGCTCGGTGAAGCGGTCGACCACCTGCGGATTGGGGCGCAGGGTGGCGGTGCGGCCCTCCCAGCACGACCAGGCCTTGGCCGCATGCATCTGGGCGATCTGGTCCGGGCCGGTGAGGCGCTTGTAGAAGGCCTGCATCAGGTCGCCGCGCTCCTCGGCCGGGATCGGCGCCAGGTAGTCTTCCCAGTAGTCGGGGAACAGGCGGCTGGCGCCCTCCTGGTAGAACCAGTCGAACTCCTGGGGCCGGCAGAGGAAGATGCCGCGCAGGATCAGCGCATGCACCCGATCGGGATGGGTCTGGGCATAGGCCAGCGACAGGGTCGAACCCCAGGAGCCGCCGAACAGCACCCACTTGTCGATGCCCAGGTGCTCGCGGATGCGCTCCATGTCCGCCACCAGGCTCCAGGTGTCGTTGCCCTCCAGGCTGGCGTGGGGCGTGGAGCGACCGCAGCCGCGCTGATCGAAAGTGACGATGCGGTACAGGTTGGGATCGAAGTAGCGGCGGCTGGCCGCGTCACAGCCGGCGCCCGGGCCGCCGTGGACGAACACCACCGGCAGGCCGTCCGGAGAGCCGCTCTCGTCCACGTAGAGAACGTGCGGTTCCTCCACCGCCAGCTCATGACGGGCGTAGGGTTTGATCTCCGGATACAAAGTCTGCATGGCGCACTCCCGAGTCTGTGCGTAAGGTCCTTGGACCGTCTGCCGACGGTCAGCCGTGCCGGGCATCATAACCATGAAAAGGACCTTGAACATGACTGCAGCGCGATTAATCCCCGCTTTTCTACTGATCGGCTCCCTGCTCACCGGCTGCGCGCCAAGCGATCCGCAGGCCGCGCTGGAGGCTGCCGTCCAGCAGTTGCAGGACAATATCGAGGCCAAGCGCAACGACGAGGTGCTGGACCAGTTGCACCCGCAGTTCAGCGCCCAGCAGCAGTACGACCGCGAGTGGGCGCGGCGCACCATGGCCCTGCTGTTCCTGCGCCACAAGCAGGTGCGGGTGATCGCCATCGGCACCAGCAGCGAAGTCGATCCGACCTACAGCGAGAAGGGCCACACCCGCGCCGAGGTGGCCATGACCGGCGCCGAGGGTCTGATCCCGGACAGCGCCCGGCACTACAGCGTCAAGCTGGAATGGTGGCTGGAGGACGGCGAGTGGAAGCTGGCGCGGCTGAACTGGGAGTAGTCGTAGGGCGGGTGAAACCCGCGTTTCCGCATAGGACCAACGCGGGTTTCACCCGCCCTACGCCTGCTAGAACAGGTAGGGGATAAACATCCGGCTGCGGCCCATGTAGGCGCGGTAGTCCTCGCCGAAATAGGCCAGGCACTCCGCCTCGTCGCGCCGCGCCGCCAGGTACAGCAGCACGCTGGCCACCACGGCCAGAGCCAGAGTCAGGGCATGCAGGTCCTTCCAGGCGATACCCCAGGTCAGCAGCAGCAGCGAGCAGAACAGCGGGTGGCGGATAAAGCGATAGATGCCGCCGGTGACCAGCTGCGAGGTGCGCTCGAAGGCGTAGAGCTCATCGTCCTGGCGTTGCTCGCTGGGCTTGCCGTCACGGCGCAGCTGGTAGATGCCGCAGAACAGCACGCTCAGCGAGGCGAACAGCAGCACCCAAGACACCTTCTGGTGCAGCGCATAGCGGTCCTCGAACCAGACCGGCGCGTTGAGCACCAGCAAACCGAGCATCGCCTCCCAGGCGAGGAAGCGGTAGAAGCCGTGGGAACGGGTGTTCTTCAGCGCGCGCCAGGAGATGCCCAGCAACACCAGTGAGCCCAGCGCAAATCCCGCCACCTGCAGCCACACCATCCCTTTCTCCTCCGTCTGCCGCTTCGCCAGCCCCGTTCGGGCCTCTGATACACTGCCGGCCTCTTCAGCTCCGGCGTACGCAATGGACCGCACCCAACTACACAGCCTGCTGCCACACCAGGGCCAAGCCCTGTGGCTGGATGCCCTGCTCGGCCACGACGCCGGCCGCATCGAGGGGCTGTCCGCCTGGCATCACCTGGACGCCCTGGGCCACGACGCCTCGCCCTGCCTGCTGTTCGAGGCCGCCGCCCAGCTGTGCGCCGCGCATGGTGCCCTATATGGCGAGGATAGCGCCATCGACATGGCCCTGGTGGGCAAGCTGTCCCAGTTGCAGCTGCACTTCGAGCCGCAACACCGCGAGGGCGCGCTGCATGTCGCCGCCATCCAAGAAGCGCTGAGCCCGGCCGGCGCCCTCTACGCCTTCAGCATCCACGCCGAGCAGCGCCTGCTGCTGGACGGCAAGCTCCTGCTGGTACTGGTCCGTGCTTGAACTGAACAATATCGTCCACCGCTATCCCGGCGCCGACACCCCGGCCCTGCAGGGCATCGACCTGCAGATGCAGGCTGGCCAGTGTCTGGGCCTGCTCGGCAGCAACGGTGCCGGCAAGACCACCCTGCTCTCGCTGCTGGCCGGCGTGCTGCCGCTGCAGCAGGGCGAGATCCGCTGGGACGGCGAGCGCAGCCTCGGCCTGGTGCCGCAGCAGCTGGCCTTCTATGCCGAACTCAAGGTGCGCGAGAACCTCGAGCTATTCGCCGATCTCTACCGCCTGCGTGGCGCCGAGCGCGCCCGCCGCCTGGAGCTTTGCATCGCCAGCACCAATCTGGAAGACAAACTGCAGCGCCGTGCCGCACGCCTGTCCGGCGGCGAGCAGCGCCGCCTGAACTTCGCCATCGGCCTGCTGCAACCGGCGCGCCTGTACCTGTTCGACGAGGCCACGGTCGGTGTCGACGCCGCCAGTCGCCAGCTGCTGCTGGGCGCCGTCGAGCGCCTGACCAGTGAAGGCCACGGGGTGATCTATACCAGCCACTACCTCGATGAAATCGAGCGCGTGGCCCAGCGCATCGTCCTGCTGCACGAAGGCCGCGTGCGCCTGGACCTGGACAGCCGCCAGCTGCTCGGCGACAGCCACGGTCTGCTGCTGGAATGGCAGGGCGAGGAACCCGCCGGCCTGCGTGAGCTGTTGGACAAACTGCACCTGAGCATGGAGGCGCTGCCGGGCGGCCTGCGCATCCCGGCCCTGGACGGCCCGCAGCTGCTGGAGATCACCCGCTTCCTCGCCGAGCGCCCCGAGCTGCCGCACCTGCTGCGCTTCGGCCGGCCCTCGCTGGAGCAGCTCTACCTGCGCCTCAACGGAGGGCGCCTATGAGACTGCGGGCCCTGGCGCGCAAGGAATTCCTGCTGATGCTGCGCGACCCCCACGCGCTGGCCGTGCTGTTCATCATGCCGACCCTGTTCCTGGTGCTGATGGCCGGCGCCATGTCCAACTACCTGCAGGACAAGCCGCCGGCCCTGCGTGTGGTGCTACAGGCCGAGCCCAATGGCAGCTATGAGCAGGTGTTCCGCGCTGCCCTTGAAGCACAGCTGCCGGGCAGCGAGCTGCTGGCGCAGGGCGATGCGCGCAGCGCCAGGATCAGCCTGCCCGCCGACTTCAGCGAGAGCCTCCTGGATGATCAGCGCCAGGGCCTGGCCCTGAGTTTCCCGCCGCAGCTGGACAAGCTGTCGCGCCAGCACCTGCGCGGCGCCGTACGCATCGCCCTGGCGCAAACCCGCCTGCTCGCCTTCCTCGAAGACAGCGGCGACCTGGACGCTAACCTGCCGCTGACCGAGCGCCTGGCCCTGGTACAGCAGCGCACGCAGAGCCAGATCGAGGAACACGAACTGCTCGCCAGCGGCGACCTCAGCGGCCGCGCCAATGCCAGCCAGCTGAGCGTGCCGGCCTGGCTGATCTTCGGCATGTTCTTCGTCGCCCTGCCGATGGCCGGCGGCTTCCAGCGAGAACAGCAGAGCGGCGCCCTCCTGCGCTTCCGCGCCCTCGACCTGAGTCTGGTGACGCTGGCACTGAGCAAGCTGCTGCCCTACTTCGCCATCAACCTGGTGCAGTTCGCCCTGCTGCTGAGCATCGGCGTGCACGGTCTGCCGCTGCTCGGCCTGCAGGGCCTGAGCCTGCCTGGCAGCCCGGCGGCCTACGCCCTGCTCGCCATCAGCCTGAGCCTGGCCACCTGCGGCCTCGGCCTGCTGCTGGCCGCCCTGGCGCGCAGCGCCGAGCAGGCGTTGTTGCTAGGCGGCGGGATCAATATCATCCTCGCCTCACTGGGCGGCATCATGGTGCCGAAGAGCGTGATGCCGGCGGCCATGGGCCAGCTGGCCGAAGTCTCGCCGATGAGCTGGGCGCTGGACGCCTTCCTCACCCTGCTGGTGGGCCAGGGTTCGCTCGCCGACATCGCCCCCTACTGTTTCCGCCTGCTGCTGATGGCTGCCCTGCTGGGCGGCGGCGGCTGGCTTCTGTTCCGCAGACGAGTGCAGCAAACGCAATGGACGAACGACTAGAACAACAACTCAAGCAACTGCTGATTCGTGAGTGCGACAAGGAAGACGACATCGACTGGCAGAGCATCGCCGACGATGAGCCGCTGTTCGGCGCCAACAGCCGCGTGCAGATGGACAGCCTGGACGCCCTGCAGGTGTCGCTGGCCCTGCAGCAGCACTACGGCGTGCGCATCGAGGGCGCCAAGGACGGCCGCAAGATCCTCGCCAGCATCGCCGATATCGCCGCCTTCATCCGCAGCCAGAAATGACCCCGGTCTACCTGCAACGCGGCGCCCTGAACAGCGCCCTCGGCGCCGAACTGAGCGATGCGGCGAGCAACCTGCTGGCCGATCGCCGGCCGCAGCCGACGCCCTTTCAGCTGCACGAACTGCAGCAGCCGCGGCCCTACTTCGCTGTCGCCACTGACGAGGTGCTGGATGCGCGCCTGGATCGCCTGCTGAGCGAAACCCTAGGCGACGCAGCGGCCGATGACTGCCTTTTGATCGTCGCCAGCACCGCGCTGGACATCACCGAGCTGGAAACCCAAGTGGCGGCCGACGGCGGCTTCCGCTTCGAACACTCCACGCCGCTGGACCTGATGGCCGAGCGGCTGCGCCAGCGCCATGGCTTCGCCGAGGCCTTCACCCTCAACACCGCCTGCACCAGCGCCGCCAATGGCCTGCTGTACGGTGCACGCCTGCTCGCCAGCGGCGCATACAAGCAGGTACTGGTGCTGGCCTTCGAGACGCCCAGCGCAATCGCCCAGCAGGGCTTCGGCGCCCTCGACCTGACCAGCCCCAGCGGCGCGTACCGGCCCTTCCATCCCGAACGCGATGGCCTGGTGCTCGGCGAATGCTACTGCGCCACCCTGCTCGGTCTCGAACCCGGCCCCGCGCCACTGGCGAAGCTGCTCGGCGGTTTCAGCGCCTGCGACACCAGCAGCCTGACCACCACCCGCGAGGATGGCAGCCATATCGACTGGGTGATGCAGCGCGCGCTGAACATCGCCGGAGTCGAAGCCGGGCAGATCGGCCTGGCCAAGCTGCACGGCACCGCCACCGGCGCCAACGACCTCGCCGAGAGCGCCGGCATGCGCCTGCTCTATCCGGAAACGATGCCGCCGCTGGCCGTGCTCAAGCCCTGGCTCGGCCACACCCTCGGCGCCTGCGGCCTGAGCGAGACCCTGTTGCTACTCGCCGCCCTGCGCCAGGGCCCGCTGCCGGCGCTGGATTATGCCGACGCGGCGCTGCTGCCGTTGCCCAGCGAGCCGATGGTGATCGCCCCCGACGTCCTGCTGCTGGCCAACTTCTTCGGCTTCGGCGGCAACAACGCCAGCCTGGTGCTGCAGGGCTGCGTGGTGGGAGAACAGTCATGAAGGTTATTGCCGCCAGCGAAATCCACGGCAGCGCCGAGCTCGACGACAAGGCGCTGAAGGCCGCGCTGAGCAAGTACCTGGCCAGCCCGCCGCGACGCATCGACCGCCTGATCTTCCAGGCCCTGCTCGGCGCCGCGCTGCTCAAGGAGCAGGTACGCAGCAACTGCGGCCTGTACCTGGCCTCGCGCCACCCGGCGCGGCCGACCATGGGCGCGCTGCTCGACGCCGTGTGCGTGCAGCAGCGACAGCCCAAGCCCTTCGAGTTCGTCAACAGCGTGAGCAATGCCGCCGGCTTCCATGTCGCCCAGCAACTGGGGCTGGAAGGGCCGAACCTGTTCGTCGGCGCCGGGCCACGGGTGTGGTCGCAGCTACAGCGGCTGGCCGCACTGGACCTGGCCGATGGCCTGGTCAGCCAGGCGCTGCTGGTAGTGGTCGAGGACCTGGGGGATTTCCGGGTGCAGGCAGTGCTGTTGGAGAGTGGCGCAGAGACCGCGGCGGCGGACTTCGCCGCGCTGACGGCGGTGATCGAGGTTCGTCAGCTGAATCTGTAGGAGCGAGCTCTGCTCGCGAACCCGACTCGCGCGAGGTCATTCGCGAGCAGAGCTCGCTCCTACCGAACGGCCGTAGCCTCAGCGCGTAGGGTGGATGACGCTCCGCTCATCCACCACCAGTCCCGCAGGTGGATCGATAAGGCGCCCCCCCCCCACAGTGGCCTCAGCCCTTGCGCTTGCTCCAGGCGCCCAGTTCCTTCATCAGCGCCCGTTCCTGGCCGGCGATGCCGCGCAGCATCTCGGCAATCGGACGGAAATCCGGCGCCTCGCCCTTGCTGCGACTGGCGCGCACGCAGGCCGAGGCGAACTGGCGCCAGTCATCGCCGATGGCGGTCAGGCGTGCCGAGGCCTCGCCCAACTCGGCCGCACCGATCTTCTCGCCGGCCTCCTGCAGGAAGCTGGCGTACATGAAGCGGAAGCCGGCGCCACCGGTGCCAATCTCTTCCTGCATGCGCACGATGTGGGTCAGGTACAGGCGGTTGTACTTGGTCTGCGCCGGATCGAGGTTCTCGACCTGCTTGGCCAGGTGCTGGATGCCGCGGATGCCGATCCACGGCAGCGGCATGCCATCGAGGATGCGCGTGGTGCCGAGCACGGCCTGGCGGATCAGCTTCTCCCAGTCCTGCTGCTGCGGCACGTCGTCCAGCCAGTACATCAGGCCCTTGGCCGCCAGCGCGCCCTTGGCGAAGCGCGCCTTCTGCAGGTCGGCGCTGGCGCAGCGCACCGGCTCCTCGAACACAGGGTCGCTGATCAGGTACTCGTCGCCGTCACGGCCGTAGACCAGCAGGTTGTGCGCGTTGAAGTGGAAGCGCATCTCCGGCGGGAAGTACGGCAGCCAGAACACCGAGCTCTGCAGACCGGCCAGGCGGCCCTGGTCGAGCAGCGCATCCAGCTCGCGGCGGCCCTGCTCGGGGTTGCCGAAGGTGCGGCTGTTGAGGCGTGCGCCGAGGCGCTTGCTCAGGGTCTTGATCAGGTGCTTGGGCGGCATGCGATAGGCAATCAGCGGCATGCCGCTGAGCTTGACGATCGGCAGGTAGGCGAAGGCCAGGCCCGAGGCCAGGCCGAAGGCCATCGGCTCGCTCATCGGTAGGCCGGCGTGGGTCAGCAGGCTGGCCATTACCCCGCTCTCGCAGTGGGCGCTCTGGCGGTGCTGGAAATGCGGTTCGAAGCTGCTCATGCCGGGGCCTTCTGGTAGCCGATCAGTTGTTCCACCGGCAGGCCGAAGGCTTCGGCGTAACGGGCGAGGATGGCGGCGCTCAGGCGCCGGTAGATGGCCGGGCGGAAGTGGCGGCGGATGCGCCACTGGAACAGCCCGGTGATCTGCGCCAGGGCCGGCTCGTCCAGGCGGTAGCGGTACATCAGGCATTTCAGCGGCGACAGCTCGCCACGTTGCCAGGCCGCCTCGGCCTCGGCTTCCTGGGCCTCCAGCTCGGCCACGGCCAGCTGGGTGGCGTAGGCCTCGGTGTCCCAGCCATCGCTCTGCGCGCGCTGGTAGTGACCCTCGGCATCCACGGCGTAGACCAGCTTGCTATGGCCGCCGTAGGTGGAGCTGTGATCCTGGGGAACCTCGTCAAGCTTCATTGGCCAACCACCGTCAAATGCATGAATGCGCTGGAGAAACGCCCGCTTTCGGGTACGTAGCAGAGCAGGCGCTCGCCACTGCGCAGGCGGCCGCCGTTGAACAGCTCCTCGAGGATGATGAAGATCGAGGCGGCGCCGGTATTGCCCTTGCTGGTCAGGTTGGTGAACCAGCGCTCCATGGGAATCGGCAGATCGGCCTCGGCCAGGCCCACCGCCAGCGGCTCGCGGAAGAACTCGGAGGAATAGTGCGGCAGGAAGTGGTCGATATCGGCGACGCGCAGGTCGCGCTTGTGCAGGATGCGCTTGAGCGCCTCGACCACCGTGTATTTGACGATGTTGTCGTTGAGCAGCTTGACGTCCTGCTTGATCGCCATCACCGAGCGGCGGTTGCGCTCGTCGGCGTCGAAGCGGCTCCAGCCGGCCAGGCCGCCGTCCGTCATTTCGGCCCCGGCGTACATGCACGGCGGCATCTGGTCGGCGAAGGAGAGGATGTCGATCCAGTCGATGCGCAGGCTCAGGCCGCGGGCGTTGGGCTGGCCCTGCAGCCACACGGCGCCGGCACCGTCGGAGAGCATCCAGCGCAGGAAGTCCTTCTCGAAGGCGATCTCCGGATGGGTCTCCAGTTCGGCGGCGCGGCGCTCGTACTCGGCGTCGAAGTTGCGCGCCTGCATCAGCGTGGAGGCCACCTCCGAGCCGCAGGCCACGGCGTTGCGACTCTCACCGCTGGCGACGCTGAGCCAGGCGTACTTCAGCGCCGTCATGCCACACAGACAGATGCCGGCGGTGGTCACCACCTCGCCGGGCGGGCTGCCCAGCTCGCCATGCACCATCACCGCGTGGCCAGGCATGGTCTGGTCCGGCGACGAGGTGCTGGCCACCAGGCAGTCCAGCTCATTCAGATCGAAGCCGGGCGCCTGCAGGTTGCGGATGGCCGCGGCGCTGATCTGCGCGTTGCTCATGGCCGCCAGGCCGCTGGCCGGGTCGATCACGTAGTGGCGGCTCTGGATGCCATTGCGCTTGAGCACCAGGCGCCGCGCCCGCGACGGCTGACCGCCGACCAGGCCGAGGCGCTCCTCCATCTGCTCGTTGTCGACCGGGTCGAACGGCAGGTAGGCGCTGATGCGGTTGATGAAGACGGGATTGGCCACGTTGAATTCCTCGGGTCACTTCACTCGCCGGACGGGCCGGCGAAGTAGGCCTTTTCACGCAACGTCCGTTCCCTGGACAGCGGAGCCAGCAATTTCTTGAGCAGGGCGCCGAGCGGCACCACGGTAACGATCAGGCACAGCAGGAAGACGATGTAGACCACCAGGCCGGCGCCGCGGCGACGGCTCTGCTGCGGGCCGAGGGCGGAGAGCAGGCGGCTCCACAGCTGGAAGCTGCGGTTGCCGACCTTCTCGCTGCCGATCAGCTTCTCGTCGATACGCACGGCGCGGAGGCCCTTGAGCATGGGCTCGGTGATGGGCTGGGTGTCGCGGGTCAGGCGCTGCACAATGGCCTCGCCGAAGCGGCTGGCGGCGACGATCTCGCCCTCCTCGATGCCGGCACGCGGCACCCAGGAATAGGGTTTCTGCCGGCCAGTGAACATCCACAGCGGGGTGGCCAGGAAGCTGGCGGCGGTGCCGCAGGCGTCGGTCAGGGCGATATTGTCGACCAGCCGCGCGCCCAACTCGCTCAGCTTGGCCTTGACCTTCTCCTGGGCCATCAACCACATGTTGCGGCAGCCGATCAGGGTCACCACCGGGGTGTCCTTGAGCAGCCTGGCCGCCTCGGGCGAGGCGAGGAAACTGGTCAGCGGCAGCGACGGTGAGAGGAACCACACCTGGTAGGCGAGAATCACAAGGTCGTAGCGCTTGCCGGCATCCACCTGCAGCGGCAGCAGCGGCTGCGGGCGCATCAGCACGGTTTCGGGGAAGATGCGGAAGAAGCCGAGGAACGGCCAGGGGAAGGGAAAAGGCTGGGCTGGCTGCAGTGCCAGATGGTCGACCTGAACGCCGTCGGCTTTCTCCAGGGGAGCGCATACCGACTGGGTCAGACGCCCCAACTGGCCGGTTTGTGAAAAATGAACCACTAAAACCTGACGCATCCCTTGCCTATTCCCTGCAGAATGGCTGGATTATGCCACAGCGATTTCTTCAAACCGTAACCTGGCCATGCCTGCTGGCGCTGCTGTTCGTCAGTTCACAGACGGTCGCCGGGGACATTCTGGTCAGGGTCGAGGGCAAACAGGCCAATGCCCCCGTGCATCTGGCCCTGCTCTCCGCCGATCAGCCCGATTGGAACGGCTCCATCCTGCGCCAGATCCAGAGCGAGGACGGCGAACTGCGCCTACGCGACCTGCCGCCGGGACGCTATGCCGTGCAGCTGTTCCAGGACCTGGACGGCGACGGCGCGCTGGCCCTCAGCCCGCGCGGGATACCGCGGGAGCCGGTGGGCTTCTCGACCAATCCGACGCTGCTCAAGGGCAAGCCGACGCCCTCGCAGTGCCTGTTCGAGCACGGCAGCGGCGATACCCTGATCACGGTGAAGCTGCGCAGCAAGAAGCGCTAGTCGGCGCGCCAGATCAGCTCGCCGGTGTCGTAGCCGCGGGCGCGGGCCTCGGCCAGCAGGCGTTCGCGAGTCTCGGCAGAAACCTGCGGCGTGCGCGACAGCAGCCACAGGTACTCGCGATTCGGATGGCCCACCAGCGCGACGCTGTAGTCCTGCCCCAGATAGAGCACCCAGTAGTCGCCCTTGCTCAGGCCGGGGAAGAGCTTGCTGAACCAGTTGTCAAAGCGCACCCACAGCTTGTCGGTGTGCCCCGCCTGTTGCAGCTCGGCCTGACCCTTCGCCTCCTGCCACTCGCCATCCTCGGTGCGGCAACGGTTGGTCACCGCTACGCGACCATCGTCCTGCAGGCGGTAATGGGCCTCGGAGGCGACGCAGTGGCGCTGGAAGAACATCGGCAGACGGGCCAGCTCGTACCAGGTGCCCTGGTAGCGCTGCAGGTCGACCTGGCCGGCGGTCTGCGGCGGGTCGTCCTGTTCGCCGGAGCCGGCGCAGCCGACCAGGGTGAGCAACAGCAGGGAAAGCAGGATGGGGCGCATGGCGGAGTCTCCTTCGTGCCTGTGCGCTGTTCGACCGCGAGCCGGGCCGAAGGAGCGAGTTATCTCGACCGGGGGTTACTTGAGGCCCTGGCCGGAGAACATCATCACCTTGTCGCCAGCGAACTGGACGCTGATGAAGGTCTTCTCGTCGCCCCAGGTGCAGCTGGTCAGGCCGATGGCGCCGGAACATTCGGTGGGGCTGCCGAGCAGGCTCTCGACCTCGGCCTTGGGCATGCCGGCCTTGAGTTTGGAATAGTTGTCCTGGTTGATCTTGCTGCAGGCGGCGAGCAGGACGCAGGTGGCGAGGATGGCGAGGTTGCGCAGCGACATGGGGAACTCCAGAGGAAGGAAAACTGCGAGAGAGCTTGGCACAGGACGCGCCCGATTGCGCCTCTCCGACCCTCGAACTCGTGCACAGTTCGCAGGCCTCGGCGGCGCCTGCTAGAAACGCGAACCCGGTTGCGCGAGAAACGCCAGCTCCTCGGCGGTGGAAGAACGGCCGAGGCTTGCGTTGCGATGCGGGAAGCGGCCGAAGCGACGAATCACCTGGCGGTGGCGCTCGGCGTAATCGAGATAGCCATCGAACGGCGCACGCTGGTCGGCGGCAACCTGCTCGCGCAATGCGGCGAAACGCGCGACCGCCTCGTCCTGCTGGGCGAGGTCTTCGGCGTGCTCCAGCACCAGATAGGGAAATACCCGGCAGATCGCCGGCAGCTGGCTATCCAACCCCGACGCCAGGCCCTGGCGAACCAGCGCCTGCGCGCGGGCATCGCCGGAGAAGGCTTGCGGCGTGCCGCGATGGATCATGCGCGGCAGCTGGTCCAGCAGCAGGATCAGCGCCAGCCAGCCCTGCGGCTGCTCACTCCACTCCTGCAGGCCACCGGCGAGGGCGGCGGCGCAGGGCTCGCCGAACAGCCGGCGAGCCTGGTCGTCCTGTTCGGCGCGGTAGCCGAACCACAGCCGCTGGCGGCTGGCAGCCACGACGCTGGCGGTGGCCTCGGTATCACCGAACCACCAGTCCAGCAGCGGCTGCCAGGCAGTCATGACTCAGGCCTTGTGGTAACCGGTGACGCGCTCGACTTCTTCCTTCGAACCGAGGAATACCGCCACGCGTTGGTGCAGGGACTCCGGCTGGATGTCGAGAATGCGCTGGGTGCCGTTGGTGGCGGCACCACCGGCCTGCTCGATCAGCATCGACATCGGGTTGGCCTCGTACATCAGGCGCAGCTTGCCCGGCTTCTCCGGCTCGCGGGCATCGCGCGGGTACATGAACAGGCCACCGCGGGTGAGGATGCGATGCACGTCGGCCACCATGGAGGCGATCCAGCGCATGTTGTAGTTCTTGCCCAGCGGGCCTTCCTTGCCGGCCAGCAGCTCGGAGACATAGCCCTGCACCGGGGCTTCCCAGTGGCGCTGGTTGGACATGTTGATGGCGAACTCGGCGGTGCTCTCCGGCACGCGGATATTGTCGTGGGTGAGCACGAAGCTGCCCATCTCGCGGTCCAGGGTGAAGCCCATCACGCCGTCACCCAGGGTCAGCATCAGCATGGTCTGTGGACCGTAGATTGCGTAGCCGGCACAGACCTGCTGGGTACCCGGCTGCAGGAAGGCCTTCTCGTCCAGAGTATCGTTCTGGCTCAGGTACTGATCCGGGCAACGCAGCACGGAGAAGATGGTGCCGACCGAGACGTTGACGTCGATGTTGCTGGAGCCGTCCAGCGGGTCGAACACCAGCAGGTAGGCGCCTTTCGGGTACTTGCCGGGGATCTGGTAGGCGTTGTCCATCTCTTCGGAAGCCATGCCCGCCAGGTGGCCGCCCCACTCGTTGGCCTCCAGCAAGATCTCGTTGGAGATCACGTCGAGCTTCTTCTGCACCTCGCCCTGGACGTTCTCGGTGCCCATGCTGCCGAGCACGCCGCCGAGGGCGCCCTTGGACACGGCATGGCTGATTTCCTTGCACGCGCGCGCGACCACCTCGATGAGGAAACGCAGGTCGGCCGGGGTGTTGTGACTGCGGGTCTGTTCGATCAGGTAGCGGCTGAGGGTGACGCGCGACATGGAGGGGCTCCGGAAACTGGGAAAAATCGGCGGCAGTTTAACCGTTTGCGCGCGCGGGCGCCTCTGCCGAACCGGACAGCAGATGAGAGGATGGCGACACGGGGGAAGTTCAAAAGCGTGGCCCCGTTGCGGGGCCACGTCGTGAAGCGCTTACAGGTCCCAGGACAGGGACAGGTTGATGCCGTGCTGATCGCTGTCGTCGGCGTCGCGGTAGGTATAGGCACCGCGTACGGCCAGGCCCGGAGCGAGCTTGTGGCTGACGCCGAAACTGGCGCGCCAGGTCTTGTCGTCCGGGGTGTAGCCGTCCAGGGTGTAGCCGATGGTCGGCAGGCTGCGCAGGGACATGTCCACTTCGCTGGCGTCGTCCTCGTACTCGCGCTCCATCGCCACTTCACCGAACAGACGGGTCTGCTGGTCCAGATCGAACAGCCCCTGCAGGCCGATGCCCAGGCGCTTGGAGTTGCGCTTCTGGTCGTCGTAGTTCAGCGCGCTGGAGCGCTCGCTGTCCTCCGAATACCCATCCACCTCGACCCGTGCGTAGTCGGCGCTGACGAAGGGACTCAGGTGCCACTGGCTGTCCGGACTCTGGGCGATGTCGTAGCCGACGCGACCGCTGAGGCTCCACAAGTCGCCGTCGGTGTCGGCCTTCTCGCTGCGGGTGGTTGGCCCCAGGTCGAACTTGCGCTTGAGGTCGTGGTAGTCCAGATAACCGACACTGGCGGCCAGCTCGCCCCACCAGCGGTTCTGCTGGTACTGGGCGAAGGCGGTGGTCAGGTAGCTGCGCAGGTCGTAGTCGGAGTCGGCCTCGCCGGCTTCCAGGCTCTGCTCGTACAGGCCCGCCGCCAGGCCAACGCGCCAGGCCTCGTCGAGGCGATAGCTGCCGCCGAAGTTGAGGCTGTAACCGTTGCCATCGGCATCGCTCTCGTAGATGTCGTAGCTCAGGCGCTGGCCGCCGCCGTTGACGAAGGCGCGCCACTGGCCGACGGCCTGCCAGGCCTCAAAGTCCGACTGCCACTGGGCACGCAGCTGATCCTGATGCGAGCGCAGGGTGCCATGGGCCATTTCCGGCAGCAGGCTGATTTCCCACGGCGCAGCCAGTAGCGAGTAGGCGTAGTCGGCGATCAGGGTCTGGCCAGCGATGGTCGGGTGCACGCCATCGTTGAACAGCAGCTTGGTCGGGTCGGGGTTGGTGCCGTTGATGCCGTAGACCGGGTTCTGTACCGCGCAGTCGTCGAAGCAGGTACCGATCAGGTTCTGGTCGGTGGCCAGGCCATACTGGCCGGGGTTCGCCAACACCTCGGAGAGCATCAGCGGAACGTTCAGCGGGATGATCTCGGCGTTGACCGTGGACAGCTGGCGCACCAGCTCATTGTTGAACTCGACGCCCAGCTGGGACACGGTGGCGGCGAGCCCGGTGCCGGAAATCGCTGGGGTCTTGCCCACGTCCGGCAGCAGCCAGACCATGATGTGGCGCGCGCCGGCCTGTTGCAGCGCCTGGACGCTATCGACCAAGCGGCCGGCAGCAGCCTGAGCCGTGGCGGGGCTGGTGACCTGCAGCTGGAGGAAGTCGTTGCCGCCGCCGGTGATGTAGTACAGGGCATTGGGATCGGCACGGAAGCCATTGGCGGCCAGGTACTGATTATTGACCGTGTCGAGGATCTGGTCGGTGCGATAGCCGCCTACCGCCCAGTTGCTGCCGCCAGAGTTCGCGGCGGCCAGGCCGTCTTCGCCGAGCCCCAACTGGCTTCCCAGCAGCATGGGCGCCACCGGGCCATAGGCCTCGCCCGGCAGGTAACCCGGCCCGACGCGGTTGGTAAAGCGCACGGGGCCGTCGGCATCGGTGAACCAGCCGGCGTCACTCAGGCTGTCGCCGAATACGACCAAGGAGGAGTAAGGCGACGCTTGCAGCGAAAGGGAAGTACCGGCCAATAGACAGGCGGCTGCCAGTGGAGTCAGTAAGCGCTTCATCGGGGTGTCCTTATGATTGTTATTGGACCGTTTGGCACCTGCGACTCTAGCGTGATTTTCGTCTCAATTCACCAAGCGCTTGCTTCGGCGCACTAGTGTTCACTGGCCTGTGGCTTGCGCAGCAGGCTGAAGGCCATGCCACCGAGCAGGGCCACGCCGGCCAACAGCACCACCCACAGGCCGATACGTTTCCAGTCCGCCGCGGACTGCGCCGCATCGGCCGCCTCACGCACCACCTCCGGCACCGTTTCGGGGGCAGTCGCGCGACCGAGGCTGGCCAGGCGCTTGGGCTCGTAGCCGGGGATCAGGGTGCCCAGCGGCAACGCCGCAGAGCGGGCCGAGCTGTCGCCCACCGCCAGTCGGTAGGGCGCCGAACCGCGCGCCAGGAACACCACCTGGGTACCGCGCACCGCCACCTGCAGGCTTGGAGCTTCCTTGCCGAGACCACCGCCGCGGGCATCGACGCGCAGGCGCAGCTGCTGCACCGGCATGCCCCATAGCTCGATCTCATCCTGCAGCACTTCCTTGCCATCCTGCGGCAGACGATAGAGCAGGCCGCTGGTCAGCGGTTGCCACTCCAGCTTGCCGGCGCCGCGGGAGGACAGGCTGACCGGCGCCAGCACATTGCCCTGGGGCAGCGACACCCGCACGCGCTCCAGCGGCAGAGACAGCGGCAGCTCCCAGCTGTACTCGCCGACCTTGTTCGTCGTCGGCGCCAGAGCGGCGGACCAGGCCAGCGCCGGCGCCGACTCCTGGTTCTCGATGCTCACAACACGCGCGGCCAGCAAGGCCGGAGCCTGTTGCGGCGCCTGCCAGAGCAGACGCAGGTAGCGTGCCTTGGCGCCAGGCAGCTCCACTTCACGCTGCTCGACGCGCTCGTCGGCGAAGCTCAGGCGGGCGATCTGTCCGTCCTCCCAGCGCTGCCAGTGCTGCAGGTCGTCGCTGGCCTCGATGGAGAAGCGCTGGAAGCCTTCCTGATCGGAGCTCCAGTCCAGCTGCAGGCGGTGCAGCGGCTCGTCGAAGGCGCTGGCATCCAGCAGCCAGCCACGCAGGATCTGCTCGCCCTGCCCCGCCTGCTCCGGCGCCACCTCAACCAGGGTACCGGTGGTGCTGCGCTGCACGCGGATGGCCGGCGCCGCCTCGGCATCCGCAGCGCCTTTGAGCGGGAACCACTTCACCGCCGCCTCCTGACGCTTCTCTTCGGGTTGGGCGCTGCCCAGGGTCAGGGCATAGGCCAGCTCCTCACCTTCGGCGTTGAGCACCCGCAGGTCGCGCAGGTCCGCGTGGCGGGCGGCCATCTGCAGGCCCAGCGGCAACTCAAGGCGATACCAGGGCCCTTCGCCTTCCAGCTTCAGCGGTACCTGGGTCGAGTAGTCGGCCTGCGCCAACGGTGCGACGAGCAGGGCCGCGAGGGCGATCGACAAGCACTTGTTCATGTATTCACCTGTGCAGATTCGGCTTTGCGCGGCGGCAGCGGGGCGAAGTAGCCCACCACCAGCAACAGCACGCCAACGCCGATAAAGGAAATGATGCGCTCCAGGCCACCGCGGTTGCCCAGCTCGACGAAGAACAGCTTGGCCACCACCACGGCGATCAGCGCCGCGCCCAGCAGCCACAGCTCGCGGCGGGCACGCAGGTGTCCGACGATCATCAGTGGCAGGGCGATCAGGGTCCAGACGATCGACAGGCCGGCCTGCACCAGCATCGAGTCGAGCAGTACATCCAGCTCATAGGGCACGCCGCCCCAGTGATGCGCGGCGCGGAACACGGTGGCAGTGAGCACGACGAACAGCGTGGCGCCAGCCACGCCCTGAGCGATGCGCTCACTGTGCGCCGCCAGCCCCAGCTGCGGCAGACCCGCGCGCAGCCAGGCGTAGATCGCCAGCAGCACCAGCAGCATGCCCAGTTCCAGCGGGTTGAGCAGCGGCAGGTAGGGCAGCGGATCGGCGCTGCCGTCGCTGGCGATGTTGGCCAGCCATAGCCAGCCGAGCATCAGCAGCGCCAGCGGCGCGGCGGCCAGCACCCGGTATTCGCGCGGGTAGGCCGCCACCGGCCAGGGCCAGGCACGCGGTGCGGCCAGGGCCAGGAGGAAGGCGCTCGGCAGCACGGCCCAGCCCAGCCAGCGCCAGGCGTTGTAGTGCTCGGCCAGCAGCATCAGCAGATAACGCAGCTCCAGGGCCAGTACACCGAGGATCAGCCAGCAACCCAGCACATGGGCGGCGCTGCGCACACCGGCTGGCAGCAGCTCGGCCAGACGCCTGAGCGACGACAGGTGCACGGCGAACAGCAGGCCCCAGCCGAGCCAGCCAAAGCCGGCCGCCGGATGGTAGGTGCGCTCGCCCAGGTGCAGCAGGATCACCAGGCCGGCCGGCACCAACAGGCTGCACAGCAGTACCAGCGCACGCCAGCGCAGGCGCCCGGCCAGCCAGCTCCACAGCGCCACGCTGAGCGCGGCCAGGGCCAGCAGCGCGGCGCCCTGCAGATCGATGGCGACGAAGCGCAGCACTTCGCTGCTCAGGGCCAGCGCCCACCAGGCGGCGCCCCAGGCCAGCAGCAGTTGCGACAGACGTTGCAAACTCAGGCTACCCAGGCTGCCCGCCTGCTGGCGCAACAGCACATGGCGCAGGCGCCAGGCGCCGACCTGCGCGGCCAGGGCCAACACCAACGGCGCCCAGAAGCCGGCATGCGCCAACGGACGCAGCCCCTCGCGGGGCAGATAACCGAGCAGCAACGGGCTGGCGGCGAGGAAGGCGATGCCGCCGACCACCTGTAGCAGCAGGCCGAACAGGAAGCTGGCGCGCAGCTGCAGACGCAGGCTGAGCCAGATGATCAGCAGGCCCGTACCAGCCCACACCGCCGCGGCACTCTGCCAGGGCAGCACGAACAGCACCGCTAGGTTGACGAACAGCAGGCCGACCAGCATCACCAGCGACAGCCCGCGCATCAGGCCGCGATCCTCGCTGACCAGCTTGTCGCGCACCGCGATCAGCATGCCGGCCACCAGCGCCAGGCCGATCAGCGAGCAGACCATCAGGCCGCGCCAGCCGGAGTCGAGTACGCCCGCGCCATCCGCATCGGCGCCGCGCAGCCGCGTAAGGAACAGCACGCCGCCAAGCAACTGGATGGCGAATGCGCTGAACAGGAAGGTGCGCGACTGCAGGCGCAGGCCGGCAAACAGGGTCGCCAGGCCGGCCAGCGCCCAGGCGATGGCGGTGCCTTCCGGGCCCAGGCACAGCGGGGCGATCAGATAGAGGAAGCCCAGTCCGGCAGTCGCCAGCAGCGGCAGGCCACGGCGCTCCCAGGCCCGGCTGACGTCGTCCGGCGCCTGGCGCAGTTGCCAGAAGCTGAACAGCAGCGCCACCCCGAGCATCAGCGCGCCCAGCGGGGCGCCATCGAGCACCGTGTCGCTGGGGATGGAGAAATCGATGCCGCCGAGGAAGGCCAGCGCCGCCGCGAACTGCAGGAACAAGGCGAAGCTGCGCGCCAGCGGCCGCCCCTGGCGCAGGCCCAGCCAGTAGATGCCGGCGCCTTCCACCGCCCACGCGGCGGAGGTCCAGCGTGCGTCCAGGCCCAGCGGAATGGCCAGGGTGGCGAACACCACGCCCAGGGCCAGGCAGGTCTCCATCAGCAACAGCACGCTGCGCCCGCGCAGCAGGCGCGCCAGGACCATATAGAACAGGCCCAGGCCGAGAGCACTGAAGGCGGCGGCGAATTCGAGGTGCTGGACGATGGCGTACTGCAGGCCGAAGCCCACCAGCGGCGGGCCGAACAGCACGGTGCCGTCGACATAGTCGGCGCGGCCGCGGGCCCAGCGCAGCAACTCGTCGCGCCCTTCGGGGGCATCCGCCGCCTCACGCAGCTTGCGTCGGGCGAACAGCAGGCCGATGGCCACGTACATCAGGAAGAACAGCACCAGAAACGGCTCGGTGCTCCACAGCAGCTCCGGCGTGTAGGAGCGGATGCCCCAGGCGAAGCCAATGCCGAAGGTGCCGACGAAACCGACCAGGTTGAGCAGGCGCCAGGCCTTGAACCAGGCGATGGCGAAGATGCCGGCGTTGAGCAGGATGAAGTAGGAGAACAGCGCCACATGGTTGCCGCTGCCGGTGGAGGTGAGGATCGGCGCGGCGAAGCCGCCGAGCGCCGCCGCCACCGCCAGGCCCAGGGCGTTCTGCGCCACGGCTAGGATGGCCGAGAAGGCGGTGACCAGCACCAGCAGGCCGAGGCCCAGCTTGGGGTCGAGCAGCGGGTGCAGGCGCATGGCCGCGAACACTGTCAGGTACAGCACGGCGATGCCGGTGCCCTGCAGCATCAGGCCGTAGCTGGGGTTGCGGCGGCGCAGCCACCAGCCGAGACCGAGCAGGGCGATGGCACTGGCCGCCACGCCGGCGTAGCGCAGCTCCACCGGCACCACCATGCCCTCTGTGGCGTAGCGCAGAAGGAAGGCCAGGCCAAGGAACAGCAGCACCACGCCGACCCGCAGCACGGTGTTGCCCCCCAGTAGCCAGGCCTTGGCCAGGGCGAAGCCACGCTCGATCGGCGACGGCTCCCGCGGCGCGGCCGGGCGACGCGGCTCGCTGGGGCGCGGCGGAAGCTGTGGCAGAGGGGCGACCTGCGCCGGCATCGGGCGCGGTGCCTCGGCGGCAGCCTGCGGCGCTGGACTGAGCTGCTCCGGCAGCTCCCAGACCAGCTCGGCAGATTCGGGCTCGACTTCGGGCTCGGCAGGCGGATCGACCTCAGGCGCTGCAGCTGCCGCCACGGCAGCGGGCTGCTCGGCGACCGGCGCGGCCGTGCTCGGCGTGGCGCTCTCCAGCCTGAACAGGCGCTCGTACAGCGCCGTGGTGCCGTGCTCGAAGCGTTCGGCGAAGCCCTTCAGCTCCTTGCGCAGCCGCTCGTTGTCCGCCGCCAGCTGCTGCAGGCGCAGCGCCTGGCCCAGGCCCAACCCCAGCAGACCGCCCAGCAGGGCCGAGGTTATCGATTCACCAGCCAGTGCACCGAGCACCAGGCCGACCAGCATGAAGATCCATTGCATGCAGTAATTCCCGAGCCGTTGAGGCGAAGTCCCTTCCCCGTGCGCCTGACCGAGGATGGCCGAGTATATCGGCGCAGCGGGGGACACTACCTGAAGACGTAGGCCAACTGGTGCACAGACACAACGCTTCGCTTGCTCACATTTTCGCCAGGCATAAAAAAAGCCCCGCCGAAGCGGGGGCTTTTCATTGCCGGATCAGACTCAGAACTGAGCGGCGTCCAGCAGGTACAGCGACTCGCTACCGGCCTTGACCGAGGCGGTCAGCGAGTGGATACGCGGCAGCAGGCGGGCGAAGAAGAAGCGCGCGGTGCCCAGCTTGCTCACGTAGAACTCGTCGTCGCCCTGCTTGGCCAGTGCGGCGCGGGCCATCAGCGCCCAGACGTAGGCGTAGGCGGTGTAGCCGAACACCTGCAGGTACTCGACCGACGCGGCGCCGATTTCGTTCGGGTTGGCCTTGGCCTGCTCGATGACCCAGGCGGTCAGTTCGTCGAGGTTGGCGATGGCGGCTTTCAGCGGCTCGGTGAACTCGCCCAGCGAAGCATCGGCGCTGCCGATGAAGGCCTTCACTTCATCGCTGAAGTGCTTGTAGAAGCTGCCGCCGCTGCCGACGATCTTGCGGCCCATCAGGTCCAGCGACTGGATGCCGTTGGTGCCTTCGTAGATCTGGGTGATGCGGCAGTCGCGGATCAGCTGCTCCTGGCCCCACTCGCGGACGAAGCCGTGGCCGCCGAAGATCTGCTGGCCGTGGATGGTGGTTTCCAGGCCCATGTCGGTGAGGAAGGCCTTGGCCACCGGGGTGAGCAGGGCAACCAATTCCTCGGCGCGCTTGCGGGTGTCCTTGTCTTCGCTGTACTTGGCGGTGTCCAGCTGCATGGCGACGTAGCTGGAGAAGGCGCGACCACCCTCGTTCAGCGCCTTCATGGTCAGCAGCATGCGGCGCACGTCCGGATGCACGATGATCGGGTCGGCAGCCTTGTCCTTGTTCACCGGACCGGTCGGGGCACGGCTCTGGATGCGATCGCGGGCGTACTCGATGGCGCTCTGGTAGGAACGCTCGCCCAGGGCCAGGCCCTGGATGCCGACGCCCAGACGCTCGTAGTTCATCATGGTGAACATGGCGTTGAGGCCCTTGTTCGGCTCGTCGACGATCCAGCCGGTGGCGCCGTCGAAGTTCATCACGCAGGTGGCCGAGGCCTTGATGCCCATCTTGTGCTCGATCGAGCCGCAGGACAGCGAGTTCTTCTCGCCCAGCGAGCCGTCGGCATTGACCATGACCTTGGGTACCAGGAACAGCGAGATGCCTTTCGGACCGGCCGGGGCGTCCGGCAGCTTGGCCAGCACCAGGTGAACGATGTTCTCGGTCAGGTCGTGCTCGCCACCGGTGATGAAGATCTTGGTGCCAGAAATCTTGTAGCTGCCGTCGGCCTGCGGTTCGGCCTTGGTGCGGATGATGCCCAGGTCGGTACCGGCGTGCGGCTCGGTCAGGCACATGGAGCCGGCCCAGACGCCGGAATACATGTTCGGCAGGTACTGCTGCTTCAGCTCTTCGCTGGCGTGGTTGAGGATCGACAAGCAGGCGCCGGCGGTCAGCATCGGGTACAGGCCGAACGACAGGTTGGCCGAGTTGACCATTTCCTCGACCTGGGCGCCGATCACTTTCGGCATGCCCATGCCGCCGAACTCCGGCGCGCCGCCGACACCGACCCAGCCGCCTTCGGCGTAGGTCTGGTAAGCCTCGGGGAAGCCGGCCGGGGTTTTCACCACGCCGTTGGTCCAGGAGCAGCCTTCTTCGTCGCCGCTGCGGTTCAGCGGGGCGATCACGCCACCGGTGACCTTGCCGGCTTCTTCGAGGATCGCGGCAGCGGTGTCTTCGTCGACCACTTCGGCCAGACCGGGCAGCTGGGCCCAGAGCTTGGAGACCTCGAAGACTTCATTGAGAACGAAGCGCATGTCGCGCAGGGGAGCTTTGTAGTCGGCCATGGAGCGATCCTCGGGAGCAACGAAACGGCCGACGATCCGGCCGATCCAACATGCTCCGGAGTCTATCTGAACACCAATTTAGGACATAGGTTCTAGTTGTGAACCACTGGTCACGCCGCCTTTTTCACTCGGTCGCGGCCTTGACCCGCACTGCGCCACGGCGATTCTCGCCCTGGGCTACCACGCAATTGCGCCCGGCCCTCTTGGCCGCATACAGGGCCTTGTCGGCGCTGCGGATCACCTCGTCGGCCGTGCGCTGCTGCAGCTCGCGCTCGGCCACGCCGATGCTGATGGTCACCGACACGCTGGCCGCGGCACTCGCGCGCCGGCGCTGGCGGCCTTCCTTGTTGTCCTTCGGCCGCTGCTGCTTGTCGCGCAGCTGCAGCGGGTAGTTCTCCACCGCCAGGCGCACGGCTTCCAGGTGCTGGCGGCAGTCCTCGATGGACTTACCGGGGAACACCAGGGTGAATTCCTCGCCGCCGTAGCGATAGGCCTTGCCACCGCCGCCCACCTTGCGCAGCTGGCTGGCGACCAGGCGCAGCACCTGGTCGCCGACGTCGTGGCCGTGGGTGTCGTTGAATTTCTTGAAGTGGTCGACGTCGGCCATGGCGATCACATAGCTGCGCCCCAGACGCTCCAGGCGATCGTTCAGCGCGCGCCGTCCGGGCAGGCCGGTGAGCTCGTCGCGGTAGGCCATCTGGTAGGCCTCGTGGACCACGGCGGCCACCAACATCAGCATCACCAGGCTGCTCATCACCTGCAGCGCATGCGGCAGGATGAAGGTGTTGGGCAGCATCCAAAGCAGGCCGAACAACCCCAGCAGCACCGCGGCATGCAGCGGGCGGGGCTGGCGCAGGTACTGCACCAGCAGCAGTACGCCGGCGATCAGGAACAGCGGGTAGGACAGCTGGATCAGGCTCATCCACTGGCCATGCCAGAGCGGCCAATGGATCTCCGCCAGCCAGGCCTGCAGGCCCTGGGGGAAGCGCCGCGCCAGGGCCAGTGCGGTGCCGCCGATGGCCAGCAGCACGGCGGCGCGGGCGACCATGTCCTGCAGCAGGTGACTGCGCTCGCGCCAGGCGCCATAGAGACCATAGAGCAGCGGCAGCAGCAGGCTGCACAGGTGGAACATCAGCGCCGCGTCTTCGCGCACCTTGCCGTGCTCGCGGAAATGGTCGGTCTGGGTATCCAGCAGGAAATAGCAGAGGTAGACCACCACCAGCAGCGACAACTCGCGCTGGCGGCCATAGACCACGCAGAAGGCGCCGCCGAGCAGCAGGAGCAGGGTCGGCAGCACGTTGAACAGCGACAGGAAGAATTCGTTGAGCTCGCTCATGCGCGCGACCAACAGCCCGGCGACAAGCAGCGGCAGCGCGGTCAGCAGATGATCGGGGCGGTAGGCGGCGAGACGCGACACTTCAGATTCTCCAGCCCGCAAAGCAGGAGCGGGACGCGGCATTTTGCCTGTATCGCGAACAAAGGGCAGCGGCAATCGTTCGCATTCTGTCGACTCGCCTTTTTCCGGACCAAAAAAAACCGCGACCCAAGGGCCGCGGTTCTTCTGACCTGAGGTCGGAGCGGACTTAGTAGCCCAGAGCGAAGTGCTCTTCGTCCATTTCCATCAGGTTGCTGGCGCCGGACAGCATGGTGGCGACGTGAGTACGGGTACGCGGCAGGATGCGCTCGAAGTAGAAGCGCGCGGTCTGCAGCTTGGCCTTGTAGAAGGCCTCGTCCTCGGTGCCGGCAGCCAGCTTCTCGGCAGCCAGGCGCGCCATGTCGGCCCAGAAGTAGGCCAGGCAGGCGTAGCCGGAGTACATCAGGTAGTCCACCGAGGCGGCACCCACTTCTTCGCGGTCCTTCATGGCAGCCATGCCCACTTTCATGGTCAGGTCGCCCCACTCCTTGTTCAGCTGGGCCAGCGGTGCGACCAGGCCTTTGATGGCCTCGTTGCCTTCGTTGGCCTGGCAGAACTTGTGCACGATCTTGGTGAAGCCTTTCAGGGCTTCGCCTTGGGTCATCAGCACTTTACGGCCGAGCAGGTCGAGGGCCTGAACACCGGTGGTGCCTTCGTAGAGACAGGAGATGCGGCTGTCGCGCACGTTCTGCTCCATGCCCCACTCGGCGATGAAGCCGTGGCCACCGTAGATCTGCACGCCGTGGTTGGCGGCTTCGAAGCCGACTTCGGTCATGAAGGCCTTGGCGATCGGAGTCAGGAAGGCCAGCATCGCGTCGGCGGCTTTTTTCTCTTCTTCGTTCTGGCTGTACTTGACGATGTCGACCTGCTTGGCGGTGAAGTACACCATCGCGCGGTTGCCTTCGGCGAAGGCCTTCATGGTCAGCAGCATGCGACGTACGTCCGGGTGGACGATGATCGGGTCGGCAGCCTTGTCCGGAGCTTTCGGGCCGGTCAGGGAACGCATCTGCAGACGCTCGCGGGCGTACTTGATGCCGCCTTGGAAGGCGATTTCGGCGTGGGCCAGGCCCTGCAGGGCGGTACCCAGGCGTGCAGTGTTCATGAAGGTGAACATGCAGTTCAGGCCTTTGTTGGCCGGGCCGATCAGGTAGCCGGTGGCGCCGTCGAAGTTCATCACGCAGGTGGCGTTGCCGTGGATGCCCATCTTGTGCTCGATCGAGCCACAGGAAACGGCGTTACGCTCGCCCACGGAACCGTCGGCCTTGACGTTGAACTTCGGCACGATGAACAGGGAGATGCCCTTGGTGCCTTGCGGGGCGTCGGGCAGGCGGGCCAGCACGATGTGGACGATGTTGTCGACCATGTCGTGTTCGCCGGCGGAGATGAAGATCTTGGTGCCGGACACTTTGTAGGAGCCATCAGCCTGCGGCTCGGCCTTGGTGCGCAGCATGCCCAGGTCGGTACCGCAGTGCGGCTCGGTCAGGCACATGGTGCCGGTCCACTCGCCGGATACCAGCTTGGTCAGGTAGGTGTGCTTCTGCTCGTCGGTGCCGTGGGCTTCGATGGTGTTCATCGCGCCGTGGGACAGGCCGGGGTACATGCCCCAGGACCAGTTGGCTTCGCCGACCATCTCGCTCAGGGCCAGGCCCAGGGATTCCGGCAGGCCTTGGCCGCCGTGGTCTACGTGATGAGCCAGGCTCGGCCAGCCGCCTTCGACGAACTGCTGGTAGGCTTCCTTGAAGCCGGTGGGGGTCTTCACACCGGACTCGGACCAGGTGCAGCCCTCGAGGTCACCAACACGGTTCAGCGGAGCGATGACTTGCTCACAGAACTTGGCGCCTTCTTCCAGAATGGCACTGACCATGTCCGGGGTGGCGTCTTGGCAGCCAGGCAGGCTCTGATAGTGCGCTTCGTAGCCGAGCAGTTCGTCGCGAACGAAGCGGATATCACGCAAGGGGGCCTTGTACTCAGGCATAGCGGTAAACCTCTACGGTGGATTCCTTAGTGTTAGGGTGACCGTCTGGAGCGGTCGTTCGCGGGATTTCTCCCGGCACCCGGCAGGCGAAAACCCGCCCGGCACTCAAACAAGCGTTTGAAACATACGTTTACGCCCTACCCTTGTCAAGCACCCCCGGGAAGCGCTTCAGACCTGCAGGTCGACCGCCGGAAGCGGAGCCTGCAACTGGGCCAGACGCAGATACAGATCAAGCTTAGGTGGCGCCGCCGCAGCCTGCTGCGGCTTTTCCTCTTCCTCGCTGGCCGCCTTCTCTTCCTCTTCGGCCAACTGCTCCTCGCGTCGAGTGGCACGCTCTTCGGCGGCGGCAAGCGCCTCCTCGCGGCGTAGCTCGGCCAGTTCGGCGCGAGCCTGGGTGGCCTGCGCCGCGGCTTCGGCGGCTACGCGCAGATCCTGGGCGGAAGGCTCGGCAGGCGCCAACGCGGCGCGCTGCACCAGCTCCATCTTGCGCAGGGTGGCTTCGGGGTCACCGGGAATGGGACCGGTGTCGATGCTGACTTCGCCACCGACGGCGTAGCTCTTGCCGTCCGGGCCGCGTTTGAAGGTATAGGTGGGGGCGCCGGCATAAGAGCCGCCGACCGAGGCATGGGCCTGTTCGTGAGCGCGCACTTCGCGGTCGCGGCTGGCCAGCTCGGCGATCTCCAGCTGCTCCTGACGCAGCTGCTGGGCTTCGCGCGGGGACTCTTCCTCACCCTCGGCATCGGTGCTCGCCGGGCTCTGCGCCTCGTCGCGCAGCTCGGGCGAGTCGGCGCTGGCTTCCAGTGGTTTGGCGGCGGGATCGGCTGAAGGGGAAAGCTCGGACGAAGGATTCCTGGCCGTCTGAGACGACGGCAGGGGCGCAGCGTAGGTCATGGCGCTGCCGATCTGCATCACACCCCTCCTCGCCCGACCGGGCGAGCCCTCTGATTACTGCGGCGCCGACAGCCCTGTCAGGCGCGGGTATCGATCAGCGTGCCGAGCACTTCGTCGGCGGTTTCCACCACCCGGGCGCTGGCCTGCACTTCGTTGCGACCCTGGGTCAGACCCACCAGGCTCTCGGCCAGGTCGGGCTGGCGATTGGCGAGCACCTCCGGATTGGGCTCGACCTGCTGGGTCGGCGGAGTCTCGCTCGGCTGCTGCACCGGCAGGGTGTTGCTGGCGATCTCGCTGGCGGCCTGGTCGACACGACGTTGCCCGGCCTGGATGCCACTGAGGCCAGCGCTGAAGGCGTTACCGGAGATTTGCATGGTGGTGACTCCCTGACGGGGACAGACTCGTGCGGACAATTGAAGCAGAAAATGCTCAAAAAACGTACAAGCAAAGCGTTATGGCCGATCAGCGGCTTATAGCGCGGCGCTTAACGGTCGCAGATCGAGATGCGTGGCCACCGCCGCGGGCGTCGCCGCCGCCAGACGCGGCACCCGCCCCAGGCAGGGCGCCGGCAGGCGCTCGGCGAGGGTCGCCAGGTTCTCTTCGAGGCGCGAGGTCTGCGGGTCGACGATATTGGCCACCCAGCCGGCCAGGCGCAGGCCGTCGCGCTCGATGGCTTCGACGCTGAGCAGCGCATGGTTGATGCAGCCCAGGCGCACGCCGACCACCAGAATCACTGGCAGCCGTAATGCGATAGCGAGATCGGACAGATTCTCGCGCCCCGCCAGCGGCACCCGCCAGCCACCCGCGCCCTCGACCAGAGAGAAGTCCGCGCCTTTATCCAGCACCCACCGTACCGCCGGCAGCAGCCGCGCCACGCTCAGCTCGACACCCGCTTCGCACGCCGCCAGATGCGGGGCGATGGCGGGCTCGAAGGCAAATGGATTGACCTCGTCGTAGCCCAGCGCCAACGAGCACTCGCCGAGCAGGGCCAGGGCGTCGTCATTGCGCAGGCCATCGGAGGTCCGCACGCAGCCGGAAGCCACCGGCTTGGCCGCCGCCGTACTTAGCCCGGCCAGGCGCGCTGCGTGCAGCAGGCCGGCGGCGACGGTGGTCTTGCCGACTTCAGTGTCAGTACCAGTGACGAAGTATGCTCGGCTCATACGCACATCCCCCCTCGCCATGGTCGAGCCGATGGTCTTGCCGGCTCTCTACCCAAGAGCAGGGTGTCCGTACCGGTGACAAAATGGGCCTGACTCATATCAGTCCTTGCGCAGCACGCCGTACACCACCTGGTAGGTGGCTGGTAGGCCCTGGGGCTGGCGGAAATGTTCGTAAGCCTCGACCAGGGCGCGCACCTGCGCCCGTCCGGTGAGGCCGCCCGGACGCCCGGGGTTGAGGTTGTGCGCGCCGAGGGCCTTGAGTTCGTGGGTCAGGGCGCGCAGATCGGGGAAGTGCAGCGTCCTGGCCCGGCGCTCCAGCGTCAGCAGCTGCATACCGCTGGCCACGCACAGCGCTTGGTAATCCTCGAAGCGGCGGAAGCGGTTGACGTGGACGAAGCCGTCCACCGCCTGCCAGCTGTCGCGCAGCTCCTGCAGGGTGCCCACGCACAGGCTGCTGAAGGCCAGTACTCCGCCCGATCGCAGCGTGCGTCGCGCCTCGTCCAGCACGGCGGCGAAGTCGCCACACCACTGCACGGCCAGGCTGGAATAGATCAGGTCGAGGCTGACATCGCGCAGCGGCAGGCGCTCGGCATCGCCGGCGACAAAGTGGCGGGCGCCGCCCTGGGGCCGCGCATGGCGCAGCATGCCCTCGGCCAGGTCCAGGGCCAGCCCGCTGCCCTGCGAGTAGCGCTCGGCCAGGCCACGGGTGAAGTAGCCAGTACCGCACCCCAGGTCCAGCCAGCGGGCGGGGGTCAGCGCCGGCAGGCGTGCCAGCAGCTCATTGCCGACATCGCGCTGCAGCGCGGCGACGCCGTCATAGCTGTGCGCCGCGCGCGAGAAGGAGGCCGCGACCTGGCGCTTGTCCGGCAGGTCGCCCTGCTGCAGCGACTCAGACATCGCCGGCCTCGCCGAGGAAGGCCAGTATCGCCGCCGCAATCTCGTGCGGGCGCTCCAGCGGGAAGGCGTGGCTGACCTCCTCGATCAGTCCCACCTCGATATCCGGCTGCAGCATCAGCAGCTCGCCGGCCACTTCGGCCGGCACCAGGGCGTCGGCACCGGCCAGCAGATGCAGTTGCGGCCCGGCGAAGCGTTGCAGGGCGCTGCGCCCATCGAAGTTGCCCAGTACCTCGAGCCCGGCCAGCAACACCTCGGCAGACGCATGCGGGGCGGCGGCCTGCAGCTGACGCGCCAGGCCGCGACCCTCGCTGGAGCCCTGGGTGCAGAGCAGGCTGAAGCGCTTGAGGGTGGCGGCAGGATCGACGCGGCAACCGTCGACAAAGGCATTGAAGGTGGCTTCATCCATGCCGAACGGCCAGTCCGAACCGGCGACGAAGCAGGGGTTGCTGGCCAGGGTCAGCAGTCCGCGGCAGCGTTCGCCGCGCAGGGCCGCCAGCTCGCTGGCGAGCATGCCGCCGAGGGACCAGCCGCCCAGCCAGGTATGCGGCGGCAGGCGCTCGTCCAGCTCCAGCAGCCAGTCGCGCGGCTCGCCGCGGGTCAGCTCGGGCAGCGGCTCGATTTCCACCTTGAGCGTCGGAGCGAGGCCACGCAGGGCCTCGGCCAGCACTTCCAGCGGCAGGCTGCCCAGGCCCCAGCCCGGCAGCAGGATCAGATGATTACGCATCGTGGTTCACCAATGGCCAGCATTCGGCCAGGGCATCGAGCAGGCGCTCCAGCTGCGCCTCGCTGTGCAGCGCGGAGAGGGTCACGCGCAGGCGCGCACTGCCGGCCGGCACGGTGGGCGGGCGAATGGCGCCGACCAGCAGGCCGCGCTCCTTCAACAGGGCAGAGAGCTGCAGCGCGCGCTCGCTGTCGCCGACCAGGATCGGCTGGATCGGCGTCGGGCTGCCCATCAGGCTCAGACCGATCTCGGCGGCGCCGGCGCGGAAGCGCGCGATCAACTGGTTCAGATGTTCGCGGCGCCAGCTCTCCGTGCGCAGCAGCTCCAGGCTCTTCAGCGTGGCGCAGGCCACGGCGGGGGGCTGGCTGGTGGTATAGATGTAGGGGCGGGCGAACTGGATCAGCGTCTCGATCAGCTCCTCGCTGCCGGCGACGAAGGCGCCGGCGGTGCCGAAGGCCTTGCCCAGGGTGCCGACCAGCACCGGCACATCATCCAGACCGAGGCCGAAGTGCTCGACGATGCCGCCGCCGCTGGCGCCCAGCGGGCCGAAGCCGTGGGCGTCGTCGACCATCATCCAGGCGCCCTTGCTGCGGGCCTCGGCGCACAGGGTCGGCAGGTCGGCGAGGTCGCCGTCCATGCTGAACACCCCATCGCTCACCACCAGGGTGTTGCCGGAGGCACCGTCCAGGCGCTTGCTCAGGCTCACCGCATCGTTGTGCAAGTAGCGCGAGAAGCGCGCGCCGGAGAGCAGGCCAGCATCCAGCAGCGAGGCGTGATTGAGGCGGTCTTCCAGCACCGTATCGCCCTGCCCGACCAGCGCGGTCACGGCGGCCAGATTGGCCATATAGCCGGTGGAGAACAACAGTGCGCGTGGGCGGCCGGTGAACTCGGCCAGCGCCTCTTCCAGCTGGTGGTGCGGCGTGCTGTGGCCGATCACCAGGTGCGAGGCCCCGCCACCCACACCCCAGCGCTCGGCGCCGGCGCGCATGGCCGCGGTCACCTCGGGGTGATTGGCCAGGCCCAGGTAGTCGTTGGAGCAGAAGGCCAGCAGCGCCTGACCATCGACCACCACCTCCGGCCCTTGCGGGCCTTCCAGCAACGGGCGCTGGCGATAGAGGTGAGCGGCGCGGCGCTCGGCGAGGCGGGCGGCAAAATCGAAACTCATGCGATTGGTCCGTAGGAGCGAGGAGGACGCCTAGTTCTTTGCTCGCGCACCTTGGTCACGCGAGCTCCTTCGCGAGCAGAGCTCGCCCCTACTCAAAGCGGGATCAGGCCGAGGCGGCGTTATAGAACAGCTGACCGTCGCGCTGCTCGACCAGCGCCTGCTCGATGGCGGCCTGATGCACCTCGTCGGCATGCTCCTCGCGCTCCTCCGGCTTGATGCCGAGGCGGGCGAACAGCTGCATGTCCTTGTCGGCCTGCGGGTTCTTGGTGGTCAGCAGCTTCTCGCCGTAGAAGATCGAGTTGGCGCCGGCCATAAAGGCCAGGGCCTGCATCTGCTCGTTCATCGCCTCGCGGCCGGCGGACAGGCGCACGTGGGACTTCGGCATCATGATCCGCGCCACGGCGAGCATACGGATGAAGTCGAACGGATCGACATCCTTCTCACCGGCCAGCGGCGTGCCCTCGACCTTGACCAGCATGTTGATCGGCACCGACTCCGGATGCTCCGGCAGGTTGGCCAACTGGATCAGCAGGCCGGCGCGGTCGTCCAGCGACTCGCCCATGCCAAGGATGCCGCCGGAGCAGATCTTCATCCCCGCATCGCGCACGTAGGCCAGGGTCTGCAGGCGCTCGGCGTAGGTGCGGGTGGTGATGATGTTGCCGTAGAACTCCGGCGAGGTGTCGAGGTTGTGGTTGTAGTAGTCGAGGCCGGCTTCAGCCAGGGCACGGGTCTGCTCCTGGTCGAGCTTGCCGAGGGTCATGCAGGTTTCCAGGCCCAGGGCTTTCACGCCTTCGACCATCTTCAACACGTAGGGCATGTCCTTGGCCGACGGGTGCTTCCACGCCGCGCCCATGCAGAAGCGGGTGGAACCGATGGCCTTGGCCTCGGCGGCCGCTTCCAGCACCTTCTGCACTTCCATCAGCTTCTGCTTGTCCAGACCGGTGTTGTAATGGCCGGACTGCGGGCAGTACTTGCAGTCCTCGGGGCAGGCGCCGGTCTTGATCGACAGCAGGGTGGAGACCTGCACGCGGTTCGGGTCGAAATGCGCGCGGTGGACGGTCTGGGCCTGGAACAGCAGGTCGTTGAACGGCTGCTCGAACAGCGCCTTCACCTCGGCGAGGGACCAATCGTGACGGGTGACGGAGGCGATACTGGCGCTCATGGGCGATATTCCTTGTTCTAGGCTGTGCAACACGGCTGTGAGGCATAGTCAAAGGAAGGACCATGCGCTGTCAACCATTCACCGATAGCCAGGTTTACATCTGGACGAAAAATAAACAAACATGCTTGCTGTGTGCCGAAGCGGCGGACACCGAGCACCCGCTGTGCAGCTCCTGCGAGGGCGAACTGCCATGGCTGGGCGGCCACTGCCTCGTCTGCGCCCTGCCCCTGCCGGCCAGCGGCCTGACCTGCGGCGCCTGCCAGAAGCGAGCACCGAGCTTCGCCCGGGTGGAAGCGGCCTGGCGCTATGCCTTTCCGGTCGACAGCCTGATCACCCGCTTCAAGCACCAGGCGCAGTGGCCAATGGGACGTCTGCTGGCCGAGCTTCTGTCACATCATCTGCAACACGCCTTCGCCGAAGGCCTGCCGCGCCCCGATCTGCTGCTGCCCGTGCCGCTGGGGCGCAAGCGCCTGCGCAGCCGCGGCTTCAACCAGGCCGGGATGCTCGCCGACTGGCTGGGCAAGAGCCTGCGGCGGCCGGTGCAGGAGCACTGGCTGCTGCGCCCCCAGGAAGGTGCGCACCAGCAGGAGCTGGATGCAGCCGCGCGCAAACGCAACCTGCGCCAGGCCTTCACCCTCGACGAGCGCGCCGAGGTACACGGCCGGCATATCGCGCTGGTCGATGACGTGCTCACCACCGGCGCTACGGCCGAGGCACTGGCGCGCCTGCTGCGGAATGCCGGCGCGGCGCGCGTGGACGTCTACTGCCTGGCCCGCACACCCAAGCCGGGAGATTGACCGCAGGCGCTGGATCGCGCATCGTGCCACGCTATATAGAAAACTATACTGCGCTTGAGCCATGACCCTGCTGACCGCCCTCGCCCAGCATATCGCCCGCCGCCCGCAACGCATCGCCCTGCTCCAGCAGGTGGCGGAACAGGGCTCGATCACCCGCGCGGCCAAGGCCGCAGGGCTCAGCTACAAGGCGGCCTGGGACGCCATCGACGAGTTGAACAACCTGGCCGGCCAGGCGCTGGTCGAGCGCAGCGTCGGCGGCAAGGGCGGCGGTGGTGCACACCTGTCGGCCACCGGCGAGCGTCTGCTGCAGCTGTATCGCCGCCTCGAACAGCTGCAGGCGCAACTGTTCGACGCTGCCGAACAGGACGCCGACCTGGCCCTGCTCGGCCGCCTGATGCTGCGTACCAGCGCGCGCAACCAGCTCAGCGGCCGGGTCAGCGCCATCCAGCCGCAGGGCCGCAACGACTTGATCGAGATCACCCTGGGCGACGACAACCGCCTGCAGGCGCAGATTACCCACGACAGCACCCTGCACCTGGAGCTGGCCATCGGCAGCACCGTGGTCGCGCTGTTCAAGGCCGGCTGCCTGGAGCTGCTGCCGAGCGACCCGCCAGCCGCAGACGCGCTGCGCGGCGAGGTCGAGGAAGTGCTCGACGAAGGCAACAGCCCCTGCGAAGTGCGCATCGCCCTGCCCGGCGGCCAGCGCCTGTGCGCCCTGCTCGATGCCCGGCAGTTGCCGTCTCTCGACCTGGCCATCGGTCGCCCGATCCAGGCCCGCGTTTCCGCCGCCCAGGTCCTGCTGGGCATCGCCACCTGAAGACAAGGAGTCCACCATGCGCCGCCTGCTACTCACCCTCACCCTGCTCGGCGCCACCCAGGCCCAGGCCGCCGAGCCGGTGCGCATCGCCGTGGCCGCCAACCTGCTGCCGGTGATGGAAAGGATCGCCATGGACTACCAGGCCCAGACCGGTGCCGAAGTGCAGCTGGCCGGTGGCTCCAGCGGCACCTTCTTCGAGCAGATCCAGCGCGGCGCGCCTTTCGACCTGTTCTATTCGGCCGATGCCGAGCGCCCCGACAAGCTGGTCGCCGCCGGCGCGGGCGCAGCGGCGCGCGCCTACGCTTGCGGCCGCCTTGCCCTGTGGGCACCAAAGACCGAACCCAGACTGGACGCCCTGCCCGCCGGCAAGATCGCCATCGCCCTGCCTGACACAGCGCCCTACGGCAAGGCCGCCCTGCAGACCCTCGAGCGCAGCGGCCAACTGGACGCACTCAAGCTGCGCCTGGTGTACGCCCAGGACATCGGCCAGGCCTTCCAGTTCGTCACCACCGGCCACGCGCCGAGCGGCTTCGTCGCCCTCAGCCAGCTGACCGCGGCCAAGACCCCGACCGCGCAGTACGTGCAGGTCGATACCAAGCTCTACGACCCGCTGGTACAGAAGCGCGTGCTGCTGGCCAAGGGCGAGCGCCAGGCGGCCGCCGAAGCCTTCCTGGCGTTTTTCGACGCCCAGCACGCCACCCTGAAAGCCGCGGGCTACGCCCTGCCCGGCGAGGCCGGCTGTGCTGCTGACTGACAGCGACTGGCAGGCGCTGTCAATCACCCTGCAGCTGGCGGCGCTGTCCACTGCCCTGCTGCTGGCGATCGGCCTGCCGCTGGCGGCCTGGCGCGTGCGCAAGCAGACGGCACTGCGGCGCATCCTCGACGCCGTGCTGGCCCTGCCCCTGGTGCTGCCGCCGACCGTGCTGGGCTTCTACCTGCTAGTGCTGTTCGCCCCCACCACGCCGCTCGGCCAGGCCTGGCACTGGCTGACCGGCCAGGGCCTGGCCTTCAGCTTCGCCGGCCTGGTGCTGGGGTCGGTACTCTACTCGCTGCCGTTCGTGGTGCAGCCGCTGACCGTGGCCCTGCGCGAGATCCCGCAGAGCCTGCTGGAAGCCGCCGCCAGCCTCGGCGCCAACCGCTGGGAGCGCCTGCTGCGCGTGGTACTGCCGCTGCTGCGGCGCGGCATCCTGGTCGCCGGCACGCTCGGCTTCGCCCACACCCTGGGCGAGTTCGGCGTGGTGCTGATGCTCGGCGGCAGCATCCCCGGCGAGACCCAGGTGGTGTCCATCGCCCTGTTCCAGCATGTCGAGGCCCTGCGCTATGGCGAGGCGCACCGCCTAGCCGCCTGCCTGCTGGGGCTGTCGTTCCTGCTGCTGTTGCTGGTCTATGGCCTGGGCGATGCGCGCCGCGCCGCACCAATGCGCAGTTGAGAGGCTGCTTTAGAGATAGACTGGGCGCCCTGACTGGAGCCCGCCATGAGCCACCCCTTCGCCACCCTTACCCCTGACCTGGTGCTCGATGCCGTCGAGAGCATCGGCCATCTCAGCGATGCCCGCGTGCTGGCGCTGAACAGCTACGAGAACCGCGTCTACCAGGTGGGCATCGAGGACAGCCAGCCGCTGATCGCCAAGTTCTATCGCCCGGATCGCTGGAGCGATGCGGCGATCCGCGAGGAGCATGCCTTCAGCTTCGAGCTGGCCGAATGCGAGGTACCGGTGGTGGCGCCACTGCAGCAGGACGGCGAGAGCCTGTTCGAGCACGCCGGCTTCCGCTTCGCCCTGTTTCCCCGCCGCGGTGGACGCGCCCCGGAGCCGGGCAACCTGGACCAGCTGTACAGCCTCGGCCAGCTGCTCGGCCGCCTGCACGCGGTCGGCGCCAGCCGCCCGTTCGCCCACCGCGAGACGCTGGCGGTGGATAACTTCGGTCATGCCTCGCTGACGACACTGCTGGAAGGCGACTTCGTCCCGCGCAGCCTGCTGCCGGCCTACGAGTCGGTGGCCCGCGACCTGCTCAAGCGCCTGGACGAGCTGTTCGGCCGGGTCCGCTACACCCCGGTCCGCATGCATGGCGACTGCCACCCGGGCAACCTGCTGCACCGCGACGACGCCTTCCATGTCGTCGACCTCGACGACTGCCGCATGGGCCCGGCCGTGCAGGACCTGTGGATGATGCTGGCCGGCGAGCGCCAGGAACGCCTCGGCCAGCTCTCCGAGCTGATCGACGGCTACCAGGAGTTCCACGACTTCGACTCCCGCGAGCTGCCGCTGATCGAGGGCCTGCGCGCGCTGCGCCTGATGCACCACAGCGCCTGGATCGCCCGGCGCTGGGACGATCCGGCCTTCCCCCTGGCCTTCCCCTGGTTCGCCAACGAACGCTACTGGGGCGACCAGATCCTGGCGCTGCGCGAGCAGCTGGCGGCGCTGGATGAGGAGCCGTTGCGGCTGTTCTGATCGAGGGCGAAGCCCGAAGCCAGCCGCCGCCGTAAAGCCTTTCTTACGCCATTTTCGCATCGGCAGCGCGCGCCAAAGCTGATCACACAGACAAGCTCCACCGACCGGCACTAGAATCAGGGCTCTTTCGTTAGCCGCCTATCCACCAAGGACGCCCATGTCTTCCGCCAACCCCAGCCGCGGCTACGCGCTCGGCATTGCCGCCTATCTGATCTGGGGCCTGTTCCCGCTCTACTTCAAGGCCATCCAGGCAGTGCCGGCGCTGGAGATCATCGCCCACCGGGCGATCTGGTCGGCGCTGTTCGGCGCGTTGCTGCTGGCCCTGTGGAAGCATCCTGGCTGGTGGCGCGAGCTGCGCGACAATCCCAGGCGCCTGGCGGTGCTCGCCGGCAGCGGTCTGCTGATCGCCAGCAACTGGCTGGTGTACGTCTGGGCGGTGAACAACGGGCGCATGCTCGAGGCCAGCCTGGGCTATTACATCAACCCGCTGATCAACGTGCTGCTCGGCATGCTGCTGCTCGGCGAGCGTCTGCGCCGCCTGCAATGGGTCGCGGTCGGCCTAGCGGCGCTGGGCGTGCTGCAGCAGGTGTGGCAGGTGGGCAGCATTCCCTGGGTATCGCTGGTGCTGGCGCTGACCTTCGGCTTCTACGGGCTGATCCGCAAGCAGGCGCCGGTAGCCGCCTTGCCCGGCCTGGTGGTGGAGACCTGGCTGCTGCTGCCGCTGGCCCTCGGCTGGCTGTTGCTGCACCCGGCGGCGATAAGCACCCAGCCGGCGTTCTGGAGCAGCAGCGAGGCGCTCTGGCTGATCGCCGCCGGCCCCATCACCCTGGTGCCGCTGCTGTGCTTCAACGCCGCCGCGCGCCACCTGCCCTACACCACCCTGGGCTTCCTGCAGTACCTGGCGCCAACCCTGGTGCTGCTGCAGGCGGTGCTGCTGTTCGGCGAGACTCTGGAGCCGAGCAAGCTGTTGTCCTTCGTGTGCATCTGGGCGGCGCTGTTCATCTATAGCCTGGACATCTGGCTGGGCCTGCGTCGTCGCGGCCAGGCTGGCTAGAAAACAGCCAGCCGGCGCAGAGGCCCGGCGGAGCTGGGCTGAGGCGGTTGTTCCCAACCTTTTCCACAGCTCCATCCCCAGGCTTTGTGCACAAGCCAGGCGGGCCTGCTCAGTTCCTGATCGATTGGCTGTAGGCCTCGCCAACCCTGGCCTGCAGCCCTGACTCCCCAGGCTTTCCACAGGCCTGCCCACGGCGAACGGGGATAGTCCGACGCAACGCTGGGGAGAGCGTTATCCACCGAGCCCGGAAGATCGGGCCTGCGCAAATATCAGCCAGAACGCTGCAGCCCGCGCCAGCCTTGCAGCGCAGCGCTACATCCCCGCGTTATCCACAGAACGATCCCCGGCCTTTGTGCACAAGCCCTTGATGCTGCTGGTTTTCTGAGCGAAGCGCGGGAAACCGCGGCACGCCTGGCCTGCAGCGGCCATCCCCCAGGCTGCCCACACCTTCATCCACAGCTTTCGGGGATATCCAACCGCCACACCGGTCTGGACGAAATTCGCTCATCCGGCTGCAGGCCGCGCCGGCCGTGAGCCGCACGCGATGATCCCCGCGCTATCCACAGCTCCATCCCCGGCCTCTGTGCACAAGCCTCTGAATATGAAGGTTTTTTGATCAGGCAAAGAAAAGCCCCGGGGCACTAGGCAGTGCGCCGGGGCTCCCCAGACTATCCACAGCTTCACCCACGCAAACTGGGGATCACTCCTCGGTGGTACGCAGGTTCAGCTCCACCATCATGTCGTCGGCCAGGCTTTCCAGCTTGTCGCGCAGCAGGTCCAGCGACAGGGTCAGCGGCACGGCCAGCACCGCGTCGGCGTGGAACAGCGGCTCGCTGCTCATCGGCGCCGGCGCCACCTCGGTGGTCAGGCTCTCCACGTTGATGCCGTGCTCGGCCAGCAGCCGGGTGATATCGCGGACGATGCCGGGGCGGTCGTTGCCGACCAGGTCCAGGTGGATCGGCTTCCAGGTGCAGGACGGCTCGATGCCGCTCTCCGCCACCAGCACGCGGATGCCGTGGGCATGGAGGCCCTGCAGGCCGTCCACCAGCTCGTCGTAGCCCTCGGCCGGCACGGCCACGCGCAGGATGCCGGCGAACTGCCCGGCCATGCGCGACATGCGGCTCTCCAGCCAGTTGCCGCCATGGGCGGCGATGCACTGGGCGATGCGTTCGACCAGGCCCGGTTGGTCCGGGGCGATGACGGTGAGTACCAGATGATCCACGTGCGACTCCTCGTTCAGGTTTCAGGCCGGGGCGTTCAGGCCGAGCCAGTAGGTATAGAACACCTCATCGCGCACATAGCCAAGCTTTTCGTAGAGCGCCTGGCCGGCGAAATTGTCCTTCGCCGTCTCCAGCTGCAGTCCGCAGGCGCCGCTCTGCTCGGCATGGGCGCGGGCGGCGTTCATCAGTGTCTCGGCCAGGCCCTGGCGGCGCCCGGCCGGGCTCACGTACAGATCGCTGAGCAGGAAGGCCGGCTTCAGCTGCAGCGAGGCGAAGAACGGATACAGCTGGACGAAGCCCAGCGCCGTGCCGGCGGCGTCGCGCGCCAGCAGCACCACCGACTCGTTGGCGGTCAGGCGCGCGGCGAGAAAGGCCTCGATTTCGCCAATCGGACGCGGTACCCGATAGAAGTCCAGATAGCCGGCAAACAGCTCGGCAAGCTCGGGCAGAACGGTGGGTAAATCGGCAGGAAGAACGCGGCTGACCGGCATGGCAACTCCACAGGCGAAAAAGTGCCCGCAGTATAGCCAGGGCCTGCGCCGCCGCCCGGCAGACGGGCACAGTTTGTGACTGATTTTTCCGAATGAGTCATGTAGTATCCGCCGACTCTTACTACATGGCCTTCCGGCCCTGTTCTGCATCAAGTGAGGCAAGCAATGACTGAGCGCGTTCAAGTAGGTGGTCTGCAGGTCGCCAAGGCCCTTTACGACTTCATCAACAACGAAGCCATCCCCGGCACCGGCATCGCTGCCGACAAGTTCTGGGCCGGCGCCGAAGCCGTGATCAACGATCTGGCTCCGAAGAACCGCGCTCTGCTGGCCAAACGTGACGAGTTCCAGGCCAAGATCGACGCCTGGCACCAGGCCCGCAAAGGCCAGGCCCATGACGCCGCCGCGTACAAGGCCTTCCTCCAGGAAATCGGCTACCTGCTGCCGGAGCCGGCCGACTTCCAGGCCACCACCCAGAACGTCGACGAAGAAATTGCCCGCCTGGCCGGCCCGCAGCTGGTCGTCCCGGTGATGAACGCGCGCTTCGCGCTGAACGCCTCCAACGCCCGCTGGGGTTCGCTGTACGACGCTCTGTACGGCACCGATGCGATCAGCGAAGAAGGCGGCGCCGAGAAAGGCAAGGGCTACAACAAGGTCCGCGGTGACAAGGTGATCGCCTTCGCCCGCGCCTTCCTCGACGAGGCCGCGCCGCTGGAAGGTGCTTCCCACGTCGATGCCACCGCTTATGTCGTGAAGAACGGCCAGCTGGCCGTGACCCTGAAGAACGGCAGCGAAGCCGGCCTGAAGAACGCCGCCCAGTTCATCGCCTTCCAGGGCGACGCTGCCGCACCGATCGCCGTGCTGCTCAAGCACAACGGCCTGCACTTCGAGATCCAGATCGACGCTTCCAGCCCGATCGGCCAGACCGATGCCGCCGGCGTGAAGGACGTGCTGATGGAAGCCGCCCTGACCACCATCATGGACTGCGAAGATTCCGTCGCCGCCGTCGATGCCGATGACAAGGTCATCGTCTACCGCAACTGGCTCGGCCTGATGAAGGGCGACCTGGCCGAAGAAGTCAGCAAGGGCGGCAGCACCTTCACCCGTACCATGAACCCGGACCGCGTCTACACCAAGGCCGACGGTTCCGAGCTGACCCTGCACGGCCGCAGCCTGCTGTTCGTGCGTAACGTCGGCCACCTGATGACCAACCCGGCGATCCTCGATGCCCAGGGCAACGAGATTCCGGAAGGCATCCAGGACGGTCTGTTCACCAGCCTGATCGCCATCCACAACCTGAATGGCAACACCAGCCGCAAGAACACCCGCACCGGCTCGGTCTACATCGTGAAGCCGAAGATGCACGGCCCGGAAGAAGTCGCCTTCACCGGCGAAATCTTCAGCCGCGTCGAGGACGTGCTCGGCCTGCCGCGCAACACCCTGAAAGTCGGCATCATGGACGAAGAGCGCCGTACCACCGTCAACCTCAAGGCGTGCATCAAGGCCGCCAGCGAGCGCGTGGTGTTCATCAACACCGGCTTCCTCGACCGTACCGGTGACGAGATCCACACCTCCATGGAAGCCGGCGCCGTGGTGCGCAAGGCCGCCATGAAGGCCGAGAAGTGGATCGGCGCCTACGAGAACTGGAACGTCGACATCGGCCTGGCCACCGGCCTGCAGGGTCGCGCCCAGATCGGCAAAGGCATGTGGGCCATGCCCGACCTGATGGCCGGCATGCTCGAGCAGAAGATCGCCCACCCGCTGGCCGGTGCCAACACCGCCTGGGTCCCCTCGCCGACCGCCGCCACCCTGCACACCCTGCACTACCACAAGGTCGACGTATTCGCCCGCCAGGCCGAACTGGCCAAGCGCGAGCGCGCCTCCATCGACGACATCCTGAGCATCCCGCTGGCCAAGGACACCAACTGGTCGGCCGAGGAAATCCAGAACGAACTGGACAACAACTCCCAGGGCATCCTCGGCTACGTGGTGCGCTGGATCGACCAGGGCGTCGGCTGCTCCAAGGTGCCGGACATCAACGACGTCGGCCTGATGGAAGACCGCGCTACCCTGCGCATCTCCAGCCAGCTGCTGGCCAACTGGCTGCGCCACGGCATCGTCACCGAAGAGCAGATCGTCGCCAGCCTCAAGCGCATGGCGCCGGTGGTTGACCGCCAGAACGCCAACGACCCGCTGTACCGTCCGCTGGCGCCGAACTTCGACAGCAACATCGCCTTCCAGGCCGCCCTGGAACTGGTGGTCGAAGGCACCAAGCAGCCGAACGGCTACACCGAGCCGGTCCTGCACCGCCGCCGCCGCGAGTTCAAGGCCGCCAACGGTCTGTAATTCGCCGCAAGCGAGCAAAAGAACCGCCCTCCGGGGCGGTTTTTTTATGCCTGAAAAGGGGCGTCGCCCACCGGCTGCTTATCGGGATAACCCCGGGTTATGCACGCTATCCGCGCACAGGGCCAGCAACCATGAGCCTCGCGAGCCTTTGCCGCAGCGTCCGTCGAGTGAGCGGGCGGGCCGACCTCACCTTTGGCTATGGGCATAAGGATTTTTCAGAAGTCAGGGCCGCGGGGCTTACCTAGGATGCCCCGGCACCTGTCATCAGGCTGCAAAGAAGTGATGCGCCGCGCGGCCGAGCCGCGGGCCTTCTTTGATCAGCAGGAGAGCACCATGAGAAGAACAACAACAGGCGCGGGGGCGATGCATCCCCATGCCCTGGCACTGGCCGTAGCACTGGCAACCGCGCTACCGGCACAGGCCGCCAGCTTCAATATCGGGGAAATCGAGGGACGGTTCGACTCCTCCCTGTCCATCGGCGCCAGCTGGGCACTGGACGACGCCGACGCCAAGTTCATCGGCAAGGCCAACGGCGGCAGCGCCTCCACCCGCACCAGCGACGACGGCCGGCTGAACTTCAAGAAGGGCGAGACCTTCTCGAAGATCTTCAAGGGCGTGCACGACCTGCAGCTGAGCTACGGCGAGAGCGGCATCTTCCTGCGCGGCAAGTACTGGTACGACTTCGAGCTGAAGGACGAACACCGCCTGCTCTACGACATCGACGACAGCGGCCGCGACAACGCCGCCCAGGCCGCAGGCGCGGAGCTGCTGGATGCCTTCGTCTACCACAACTACCTGATCGGCGACCTGCCCGGCAGCGTGCGCGCCGGCAAACAGGTGGTGAGCTGGGGCGAGAGCACCTTCATCGGCAACAGCATCAACGCCATCAACCCGGCCGACGTCGCCGCCCTGCGCCGCCCGGGCTCGGAGATCAAGGAAGGCCTGATCCCGGTGAACATGCTGTACGTCACCCAGGGCCTGAGCGACAACCTCTCGGTCGAGGCCTTCTACCAGCTGGAGTGGGAGAAGACCGTCCTCGACAACTGCGGCACCTTCTTCGGCGCGGACACCGCGGCCAAGGGCTGCGAATACGGCATGACCACCTTCGGCAGCGACTACGATCGCGACCCGTCGGTGTACGGCTGGGTCCCGCGCCTGGACGACAAGGAGGCCCGTGACAGCGGCCAGTTCGGCGTGGCCATGCGCTGGCTGGTGCCGGAGCTGAACGACACCGAGTTCGGCTTCTACGCCATGAACTACCACAGCCGCACGCCGGAGAGCATGTGGCAGGTCGGCACCGCCTCGCTCAGCGCCATCACCGGCGCCCCCGGCCCGGCCAGCGCCCGCTACTACCTGGAATACCCGGAAGACATCCGCCTGTACGGCATCAGCTTCGCCACCACCACGGCCGATGGCACCGCGCTGTCCGGCGAGATCAGCCACCGCCCGAACATGCCGATGGCGCTCAACGGTACCGACGTGTCCACCGCCGCCAGCGTCGGCGGCCTGGTCGCCGCGCTGGGCATCGACGGCCTGGCGATCTTCGATAACGACTGGGCCGGCACCGCCTTCGGCAGCCAGGTGCAGGGCTACAAGCGCATGCCCTTCAGCCAGGCCCAGGTCAGTGCCGTGCACGTGTTCGACAACGTGCTCGGTGGCGACCGCCTGACCCTGATCGGCGAAGTGGGCTACAGCCATATCGGCAACCTCGGCTCGGCCGACGGCTCCGACCTGCGCTTCGGCCGCAGCAGCGTGTTCGGCAACGGCGCCCTGCCCGACTACGCCGCCGCCCTGGGCATGAGCGGCAACGAGCTGTGCAAGAGCCTGCTCAACAGCGCCAACCCGGACCAGTGCACCGACAAGGGCTTCTACACCCAGAACTCCTGGGGCTACCGCCTGCGCACCCAGCTGGAGTTCAACGACGCCCTCGCCGGAGTCAACCTCAAGCCCAACCTGGCCTTCGCCCATGACGTGGAGGGCTACGGCCCGACCTTCACCGAAGGCAACAAGTCGGTGAGCCTCGGCCTGGATGCCGACTACCTGTCCACCTACACCGCCAGCCTCAGTTACACCAATTACTTCGGCGGCGACTTCAACACCAACACCGACCGCGACTTCCTCGCCTTCAGCGTCGGCATGAGCTTCTGAGGGTTATGCACATGACGTTCTCCCTGATCCACACCCAACTGCTGCGCGCCGGCGTGCTCGGCCTCGGCCTGCTCGCCGCCGGCCATACCCTGGCCGCGGCGCCGGCCGCCGACATCGCCCGCCTCGGCAAGGAGCTGACCCCGGTCGGCGCCGAGCGCGCCGGCAATGCCGACGGCAGCATCCCCGAGTGGACCGGCGGCCTGGCCAAGGACGCCGGCAGCCGCGACGCCAACGGCTTCCTCAGCGACCCGTATGCCGCCGACCAGCCGCTGTTCACCATCACCGCCGACAACGTCGCGCAGTACCAGGACAAGCTGACTCCCGGCCAGCTCGCCCTGTTCAAGCGCTACCCGCAGAGCTACCGCATCCCGGTCTACCCGACGCGCCGCTCGGTGAGCCTGCCGCAGAGCTACCTAGACACCACCCGGCAGAACGCCGCCGACACCCAGCTCGCCGAAGGCGGCAACGGCCTACAGAACTACCGCAGCGGCGGCCTGCCGTTCGCCATCCCGCAGAACGGCCTGGAGGTGATCTGGAACCATATCGGCCGTTACCAGGGCCTGGCCTTCCAGCGCATCGTCATCCAGGCCTCGCCGCAGGCCAACGGCGCGTTCACCCCGAGCCTGGTCAAGCAGCAGCTGGCCTACCCGGTCGGCCTGAGCGACTACAGCGCGAAGGAAATGGCCAACATCCTGTACTTCTACCGCGAGGAGTTCCTCGCCCCGGCACGCATGGCCGGCGGCGTGCTGCTGGTCCACGAGACCATCAACCAGGTCAAGGAACCGCGCATGGCCTGGCAGTACAACGCCGGCCAGCGCCGCGTGCGCCGCGCCCCGCAGATCGCCTACGACAGCCCCGGCGCCGAAGGCATGCGCACCCAGGACGACTTCGACATGTTCAACGGCTCGCCGGATCGCTTCGACTGGCAGCTGGTGGGCAAGAAGGAGATGTACATCCCCTACAACAGCTTCAAGCTGGGTTCGCCGGACCTGAAGTACAGCGACATCATCAAGCCCGGCCACCTCAACCCCGAGCACACCCGCTACGAGCTGCACCGCGTGTGGCACCTGACCGCCACCCTCAAGCCGGGCCAGCGCCACGTGTACTCGCGCCGCGACCTGTTCATCGACGAGGACAGCTGGCAGGCCGCCGAGGCCGATGCCTACGACGGCCGCGGCCAGCTGTGGCGCGTCTCCGAGGGCCACGCCAGCTTCTTCTACGACCAGCAGATGCCGCGCCTGGCCGCCGAGACCCACTACGACGTGCTCTCCGGCCGCTACGCCGTCAACGCGCTGTACAACGAGGAGAAGAACGCCTACCAGTTCGACATGCAGTACAGCCGCAAGCAGTTCACCCCCAGCGCCCTGCGCGCCTCGGGGATTCGCTGATCTCCACGCAACACTCCTACCTTGGCGGCCTGCGGCCGCCGTTTTTTTATCTTACAAATGGCCCGACGCAGCCCATCGGCATTCGGCCACGAGGCGTATTTTTTGCTTTAAATTCCGCACCTTGCCTAAAGAAGCCGGGCCGTTCCCATGAAGTTGCACCAGCTCCGCGCCATGCTCGCCATCAGCGAGAGTGGCAGCATCCAGGAGGCCTCGCGCCTGCTGCACATCTCCCAGCCGGCCCTGTCCAAGGGCATCAAGGAGCTGGAGGCCGAACTCGGCGTGCCCCTGCTGATCCGCTCCAACCGCGGCATCACCGTCACCGAATACGGCGAGCGCCTGGTGCGCCGCGCCCGCCTGATCCTCGAGGAAGTGCGCCGTGCCCGCGAGGAGATCGAGACGCTCAAGGGCGTGATGGACGGCAAGGTGTCGATCGGCGTGTCACCGGTCACCCCCGGCGCCCAGTTCATCGCTAGCCTCAACCGCTACCGCAAGCGCTACCCCAAGGTGCAGGTGCAGATCCACGAACTGCGCCCGTCCAAGTTGATGGAGGGCCTGCGCGAAGGCCAGCTGGACCTGGTGCTGACCTCGCTTCCGGCCGTGCGCAACAGCGATGGCTTCCACTGGACCGAGCTGTACGCCCAGCCCACCGTGCTGGCCGTGCGCAAGGGCCACCCCTTGAGCGGCGCGCGCTCGCTGGAGGAGCTGCGCGATCAGGAGTGGCTGCTGCAAGACTCGCTGGAGCAATCGCGGGTCGGCCTGATGTTCGAGCAGTACCGGGTCGAACCGCCGACACGGGTCATCGAGTGCGCCTCGGTGGTGCTGTTCTCCGAGCTGGCGCTGAATACCGACGCCATCAGCTACTGGTCACTGCGGGTGCTGGAACACGTCCAGAAACTCGGCCAGGAGCTGCACGTGCTGGACGTGGCGGAACAGGTGCCGCCGATGAACATTTCCCTGGTCTGTCGCGACCAGGAACTGATGACCCGCGAGGCCAAGGCCCTGGCCGACGAGCTGGTGTACGCCTACAAGAGCCCGCACGCGCCGAAGCTGGGAGACTGACTCAGGCTCAGCTGTAGCGCGGCTCGCAAAGCACCTCGGTCTTCACCGAGCTGGCGATAAAGCACTCCTCGTGCGCCTCGTGGTGCAGCGCATCGAGCTGTTCGCGGCTCGGTGCGGCGCCATTGAAGGTAACGCTCGGGCGCAGGGTGACGCGGGTCATGGCCAGGCGGCCCTCGGCGTTCTTGCCCATCTTGCCCTCGGCCTGGTCGTGGTAGGCGTCCACGCGCCAGCCATCGCGCGCCGCCAGCGACAGGAACCAGAGCATATGGCAGCTGGACAGCGAGGCGACGAAGGCCTCCTCCGGATCCACCGCGTCTTCGCGCGAACCGGGCAGCGGCACCACGTGCGGCGAGGACGAGGCCGGCACCTCCACGCCACCGTCGAAGCGCCACAGATGCGCGCGGCTGTAGCGGTTGTCGAGGAAGTCCTGGTCGCCGCGCGACCAGAGGATTTCGGCGGTGTGCATGGCCATCGGAGCGCTCCGCAAGAGGGGGCGGACCAGCATAACCAAGCGGCTGCGCCGACGCACATAACCAAAGCCGATACACATGCGCAGAGGTGATTATCCGCCGCCGGCTGCCTGCGGCATGCTGCGCCGCATCCTGGGCATCACCACAAGGACAACCACATGCAGCTGATCCCGCAGATCCTGGCCTGGCAGGATGAATTCGCGTCGATTCGCCGAGACCTCCACCAGCACCCGGAGCTGGGTTTCGAGGAGAGCCGCACCGGCCTGCTGGTCGCCAGCCTGCTGCGCCAGTGGGGCTACGCGGTGCATGAGGGCATTGGCGGCACCGGCGTGGTCGGTGTGCTGAAGAACGGCAGCGGCAGCCGCAGCATCGGCATCCGCGCCGACATGGACGCCCTGCCGATCCACGAGGAGAGTGGCGTCGCCCACTGCAGCCGCCACGCCGGCAAGATGCACGCCTGCGGCCATGACGGCCACACCGCCATCCTGCTCTGCGCGGCGCGCTACCTGGCCGAGACCCGCGCCTTCGACGGCACCCTCAACCTGATCTTCCAGCCAGCCGAGGAGACCCTCAAGGGCGCGCGCCTGATGATCGAGGACGGCCTGTTCGAGCGCTTCCCCTGCGACGCGGTATACGCCCTGCACAACATGCCGGGCCTGCCGGTGGGCATGTTCGTCACCCAGGCCGGCGCCATGAGCGCATCCTCCGATGTGGTGACCATCAGGCTGCTCGGCGTCGGCGGCCACGGCGCCATGCCGCACAAGGCCAAGGACCCGGTGATCGCCGCCGCCGAACTGGTCTTGGCGCTGCAGAGCATCGTTGCGCGCAATGTGCCGGCCGGCGAGGTCGGCGTGGTCACCGTGGGCTCGATCCAGGCTGGTGAGGCGGCCAACGTGATTCCGGATGTGGCCATGCTCAAGCTCAGCGTGCGCTCGACCAACCCGGAGATCCGCCAGCTGCTGAAGAAGCGCATCACCGAGATCGCCGAAGGCGTGGCCAAGACCCATGACATCGGGCTGGACCTGGACTACGACGAGCGCATCGGCGTGCTGATGAACAGTCCGGCGGAGACGGCCCTGCTGCAACAGGTGGCGCGCCAGATCAGCGGCGACAAGGGCGTGCTGACCAGCGTGCCGAGCGGCTACCTGGGCAGCGAGGACTTCGCCTCCATGCTCGAGGTGCGCCCCGGCTGCTACATCGTCACCGGCAACGGCAACAGCGGGCCCAGCGGTTGCATGGTCCACAACCCCGGATACGACTTCAACGACCTGGCCATCCCCTTCGGCGCAAGCCTGTGGGCGCGCCTGGTGGAAACCTACCTGAGCGAGACCTGATTGATGCAGCCCCTCCCTAATAGCAAGCGGCCCCTGGTGGTCCTGATGCTGCTGGCCGTGATGGTCATCAGCGTGCTGGACAAGACCATCTTCGCCTTCGCCGGCCCGCAGATCATCGACGAGCTCAAGCTCACGCCCGAGCAGTTCGGCTTCATCGGCAGCGCCTTCTTCTTCCTCTACTCGGTGTCCGGCGTGCTGGTCGGCTTCCTCGCCAACCGCGTGCCGAGCCGCTGGATTCTCTCCGGCATGTCGGTGGTGTGGATGGCCGCGCAGGTGCTCACCGCGATTTCCACCAGCTTCTTCGCCCTGGTCGCCAGCCGCATGCTGCTCGGCGCCGGCTGCGGCCCGGGCACCGCGGTGACCCAGCACGCCGCGTTCAAGTGGTACGCCCCGCGCGAGCGCGTGCTGCCGGCCGCCTGGATCCAGGTAGCGATCATGTCCGGTGCCATCCTCGGCGCGCTGTCGCTGCCGCTGCTGATCCAGCACCTGGGCTGGCGCGCCGGCTACCTGATCCTCGCCGGCGTCGGCCTGCTCTGGCTGGCGCTGTGGCTGATGGTCGGCCGCGAAGGCCAGCATGACGAGGCCAGCGACGAGGCCGCCGGTGGCACCACCAGCTACCGCCACCTGCTGCTCAACCGCACCTTCTTCTTCGTCACCCTGGCCGGCTTCTGCATCTACCTGCCCACCGCGCTGATCTACAGCTGGATTCCGACCTACCTGCAGAAAGGTCTGGGCATGACGCCGATGCAGTCCGGCTACGTGGTGATGGCCGCCACCCTCGGCGTGATCGTCCTCAACCTGCTGGTCTCCAGCCTGTCTCAGCGTGCCCTCAAGCGCGGAGCCAACGTGCGGGTGGCCATGGCCGTGCCGATCGCCGCGGCCTGCCTGATCGGTGGTGTGGCGATGAGCCTGATGGGCTTCGTCGAGCAGGGCGTGGACATGACCATCGCGCTGTATCTGGTCGGCGGCTCCATCGTCAACCTGGTGCCGGCCTTCGCCAACTCCGCCGTCGCCTACATCGCGCCGGCCAAGCAGCGCGGCAGCATGCTGGCGATCCACATCGGCCTGATGACCAGCGCCGGCATGCTCGCCCCGCACGTGGTCGGCCAGGCCATCGGCTGGGAAGGCGGCGACCTGGTCAAGGGCTTCGAGCTGGCCGTCGGCCTGTTCGGCCTGGTGCTGATCGTCGGCGGCCTGCTGGCCCTGTTCCTGGTCGACCCGGAGCGCAGCCGCAAACAGTTGGCCGTCCTCACCGGCCAATCCTCCAGCGAATCCCACAACGCGCCGGCCGCGAGCCAGGCCTGAGTCAGGAAGTTTTCCGAGATGCACAAACGAATCCCCTCGCCCCAGCAGCGTCCCGACCGTATCACCCTGCCGGACAGCTGGCGCGACGCCGACGTGGCAGACGGCTTCTGCGTGGTCGCCGTCGGCGACATCATCATCACCCACGCGATCGCCGACAAACTGGCGCGCAGGTCGCCCGAGCTGCTCGACATCCTTAAGCGTGGCGACGTGGTGGTGGGCAACTACGAATGCACCGCCATCGACTTCAACCGCTACGACGGCTACCCCGAGGCGCTGTCCGGCTTCTCCTGGCTGCTCAGCGATGCCGACGCCCCGGCGGACCTGGCCAGTATCGGCTTCAACCTGATGTCGCGGGCCAACAACCACGCGCTGGACTGGGGCGCCGCCGGCCTGAAGATGACCAACGCGCTGCTGGATGACGCCGGCATCGCCCACGCCGGCACCGGTGGCAGCCTGGCCGCCGCCCGCGCGCCGGCCTTCGTCAACACCGCCAAGGCGCGCGTCTCGCTGATTTCCTACGCCACCACCTTCGAGGCCAATGCGCCGGCTGCCGACGGCCTGGGCATGGTGCCGCCGCGTCCGGGCCTGAGCCCGCTGCGCACCACCCCGCACCGCCTTATATCGCCGCAGGACTTCGCCGTGCTCAAGCGCCTCAACGAGCAGGAGGCCTTCCAGGATCACTACCTGCTGCGCACCCTGCACGGCGAGCACAGCGTGCACCTGGGCATGGCCCTGCACTACCGCGTCGACCCAAATGCCGCGCCGGGCACCGTGCGCATCCACTACGAGTGCGACAAGCTCGACCAGGCCGCCATCCTGCGTGACCTGCGCCAGGCCAAGCAGAGCAGCGACTTCACCATCGTCGCCCAGCACACCCACGAACCGGACAACCAGTGCATCGAGGTGCCCAACTACCTGCCGGCCCTGGCCCGCAGCCTGGTCGACAACGGCGCCGACATGCTCTGCGGCCACGGCCCGCACCAGATTCGCGGCATCGACATCTACAAGGGCAAGCCGCTGCTGTATTCGCTGGGCAACTTCTGCTTCATGGACAACAGCATGAAGCTGATGCCAATGGACAAGTGGGAGAGCCGCGAGTGGCTGGCCGCCGAGGCCTTCGTCGGGCCCAAGGGCATCACCAACCCGCGCCTGAGCACCCCGGCCGAGTTCCTCGAGTGGAAGCGCGTGGTCGGCATCTTCAGCGAGCCGGTGTGGTTCGAGAGCGTGGTCGCCGAGTGCCACTTCAAGGCCGACGGCACCCTCAAGCAACTGCTGCTGCACCCGATCCAACTGGGTTTCGCCGGGCGCGATGCCGAGCGCGGCATTCCGCGCCTGGCCTTCGACAACGACGACAACCAGCAGCAGGCGCGGCGCATCCTCGAGCGCCTGCGCGAGCTGTCCGCCGAGTTCGGCACCGTCATCGAGATCGAGACCGTACAGCACGGCGAACGCCAGAGCAGCGTCGGCCGCGTGGTGATCGCCTCATGACGGCTGCCTGACGCCAGCGGCCCACAAGGCCGCCAGCCCGGGGCCTGGCCCCACCCTCAACCCTCCTGCCGACGTCCGGTGCAGGCCACAAGCCCGCGCCACGGGCACGGCCGCGCCCGCGAAACCGCGCGGGCGCCATCCACCACACGGAAGCAACATGGACCTGACCTGTTTCTCGCAGAGCTACGCCGAAGCCCGGCAGAAATTCCTCGACGCCTGCGCCGCCAGCGGCCTGGCCGTCGAAGCGCATATCCACCCCCTGAAAGGTCGCGACGGCGAAGAGCTGGCCATGGACGTGGCCCGCCTCGGCCCGGCCGACGCCGCCAACCTGCTGGTGCTGAGCAGCGGCTGCCACGGTGTGGAAGGTTTCTGCGGCTCGGCCGTGCAGATCGACCGCTTGCGCGACGCGGCCTGGATGCAGCGCTGCCAGCGCGACGACCTGGCCGTGCTGTTCATCCATGCGCTCAACCCGCACGGCTTCTCCTGGCTGCGCCGGGTGACCGAGGACAACGTCGACCTCAACCGCAACTTCCTCGACTTCACCCAGCCGCTGCCGGACAACCGCGACTACCGCCGGGTCGCCCACCTGCTGCTGCCGCGCCGCCAGCCTCCCACCCTGCCGACCACCCTCGGCCTGGTCGGCTATTCCCTGCGCCACGGACGCATGGCCCTGCAGGGCGCCATCTCCCGCGGCCAGCACAGCGACCCGCAGGGCATGTTCTTCGCCGGTACCGCGCCGACCTGGAGCAACCAGACCTTGCGCCAGGTGCTGCGCCAGCATGGCCAGCAGTGCCGGCGCATCGGCTGGATCGACGTGCACACCGGCCTCGGCCCGCGCGGCTTCGGCGAGCGCATCTACAAGGGCGACAACAGCCCGGAGTCGATGCAGCGGGCCCGGGCCTGGTGGGGCGACAGAGTGACCAGCAGCCAGGACGGCAGCTCCACCTCCGCCGCCCTCAACGGCACCCAGGACCTGGCGACGATGACCGAGTGCGCCCAGGCCGAGTACAACGGCCTGACCCTGGAGTACGGCACCCTGGCCGGGCTCAAGGTGTTCAACGCGCTGCGCGCCGACCACTGGCTGTACCGCAACCCGCAGGCACCCGCCGCCCAGCAGGAGCGGATCAAGCGCCAGCTGCGCGATGCCTTCTACGTCGACGCGGATGACTGGAAGCAGCGGGTCCTGCAGCAGGCCCGCGAGGTGCTCGAGCAGACCCTGGCCGGGCTCGCCGGACCGCTGACCCGCCACTGAGCCAGCAGCGGCCTCAGCGCAGCTCGAGGCCGTGCTTGCGGTACAGCGCCTGCACCCAGCCCTCGCGGTACAGCTGCCGCAGGTTGTCCTGCAGGCGCTGCAACTCGCCGGGGTCCATGCGCGGGTGGCAGGCGATGTCTTCCATCAGGGTCAGGAACGGCAGCACCTCGCGCGGGCGCGGGCTGGCCGGGAGCGAGTCGACCACCGCCGAGCTGGTGGCCCACAACCGTGCGCGGCTGCGCTGCAGCATGCTCAGGTTGAGCGACTCCTTGTTCGAGTAGATCACCTCCACACCGATGCTCTGCAGGTACTCGCCGGCGCCGGAGCCCTGGTGGCTGAGCACGCGCAGGCCGCGCACCTGCTCCAGGCTGCTCAGCTGCAGGTTGTCGTCGGCCTTGGCGTACAGCCCCAGGCGCGACACCAGCAGCGGGCCGACCCAGGCGAATTGCGGCTCGCGTTCCTGCTGGCGTTCCACCAGCAGCACGCAGCTGCGCTCCTGCTGCTGCACCTGGTGCAGGGCTCGCTGCAGCGGCATGAAGCTCAGTCGGTAGGCGATATCGGCGCGGCGGAACAGCTCGGCGGTCAGCTCCGGCACCAGGCCGCTGGCGCTGCCATCGGGGCGCTGCTGCACCAGCGGCGCGCGCTCCCAGGCGAACAGCTGCAGCTCGGCCGCCGCCAGCGGCAGGCTGAACAGGCTCAGCAACAGCAGGCTAATCCCACGCACGCAGGGCCTCCTCGTACGGCAGGGTGCGCCCGGGCGGGCGCTCGTTGTCCAGGCGTGGCCAGGGTGCGCCGGGCTGGCTCAGCCACTCGCCGGCCGGGCGCGGGGCATTCAGCGCCGGCGCGCAGGCGTGTTGCTGACGCTGGCCGACGACCTGCAAGTGGCGATCGAAGGCCAGGGCCAGATTGCCCAGGGCCTGGCTCGCGCTGAGCTTGCCCGACACCGCCGGGTGCAGCTGGCGCCACCACAGGCTGGCCATGCCGCTGTAGTCCGGCACGTTGGCGCCGGTAGGCGTCCAGCGCCGCGCCGCGCGGCTGCGGTAGAACTCGACCAGCCCGCCCAGGCGCGGCGCCTCGGCCAGCAGGGCCGGCGAGTCGAGATCGGAGCGGCGAATCGGGGTCAGACCGACCAGGGTCTTGCGCAGCGACACGCTCTTGGCGGTGACGAACTGGGCGTACAGCCAGGCCGCCTGGCGCTGGCGCAGCGGCGTGGCCTTGAGCAGGGTCCAGGCGCCGACGTCCTGGTAGCCGGACTTCATGCCGTCGCGCCAGTAGGCGCCGCGGGGCGACGGCGCCACCCGCCACTTGGGCTTGCCCTCGGCATCCACCACCGGGCTGCCGAGCTTGGTGTAGTCGGCGGTGAAGGCGGTGTACCAGAAGATCTGCTGGGCCACGTGGCCGCGGGCGGCGACATTGCCGGCCTGGTTGAAGCTCATCTGCTGCGCCTCGGGCGGTGCGTAGCGCTGCAGCCAGTCGACGTACTGCTGAATGGCGTAGACCGCTGCCGGGCTGTCCAGCGAGCCACCGCGGGCGACGCTGGCGCCGGCCGGGCGGCAACCCTCGACGCGGATGCCCCAGTCGTCCACCGGCACGCCGTTGGGCAGGCCCAGATCGCCCACCCCGGCCATGCCCAGCCAGGCGTCCGACAGGCGCCAGCCGATGGAGGGGTCGAAGCCGCCGTAGTCCATGTGGCCGTAGACGCGCTGGCCATCCAGCTCGCCGACCTGTTCGGTGAAGAAGGCGGCGATGTCCTCGTAGGCCGACCAGTTCTGCGGCACGTCCAGCTCGTAGCCATAGCGCTGGCGGAAGGCCTTGCGCAGCTCCGGGCGCTCGAACCAGTCGCGGCGGTACCAGTAGAGGTTGGCGAACTGCTGGTCGGGCAGCTGGTACAGCTTGCCGTCGGGGGCGGTGACGAAGGGCAGGCCGATGAAGTCGCCCAGATCCAGGGTCGGCAGGGTCACGCTGGCGCCTTCGCCGGCCATGAAGTCGGACAGCACCAGCACCTGGCCGTCGCGGAAGTGCTGACCGAGCAAGTCGCTGTCGCTGACATATGCGTCATACAGCGGCAGGCCGGTCTCCTGCTGGGTGCGCAGCTTGTTGACCACGTCGTCCTCGCCGCTGATCTCGTGGATCACGCGGATGCCGGTCAGCCGAGTGAACAACGGCGCCAGAACATTGGTCTCGTACCAGTGGGTGTCGATGCGCTCGGCGATCACCCGCACCTGGGTGCCGGCGAACGGCTTGCCGGCTGCGGCGAACCAGGCCAGCTCGGCGCGCTGCTCGGCGGCACTCAGGGAACTGGGCTGCAACTCGGCCATGGCCTCCAGCAGCGGATCGGCCGCCTGCGTGGCCGTGCTCAGCAACAGGCCGAGCAATATCGCAGCGCGCATCCGAGGCTCCTTTTCTAATTATGCGCTGAGTCTAGGCGACTGCCCGGCGCCGCCGCCAGAGCAGCCTGCGACTGATGGTCCCAGGCAAGACCGGCTTTTTGCAGCTATAGAAAGAGGAGGGATGGCCGACATAGCGATAACTACACATAAGCATCACATACGGTCACAGGATGACCGACCGATGGCCTTTAGCCATTAGTTGGCTTTCTGTACACTTCGCGCCCCCGACTTGGGTACCTGCCATGCTGAAGAATCTGTCACTGACCCTGAAGTTGTCGCTGCTGCCCGCCGTCGCCCTGCTCGGCCTGCTGCTGTTCGTGGGCTACACCTCGGTGCAGCTGTCGGCCAACGATGCCCGTCTGGATACCCTGGAGACCCACAGTTTCCCCACCCTGGAGAAAGCCGACGCGGTGAACTTCCAGTTCTCCCGCCTGCCCGGCCTGCTAAACAGCGCCGTCGCCGCCGGCGAGCTGTCGACCCTGGACGAAGCGCGCCAGGTGCTGGCCGAGATCTCCAATCTGCAGCAGGCCCTGCAGCCACTGACCCGCGCCAACGACGAGCGCGCCGGCGAACTGGATGCCTGGCGCCAGGCCATCGGCCGCTACGCCGACAACGCCCTGCCCTCCTCCGAGCAACTGATCAAGGGCAGCGCCGGCTTCGAAGACCTGCGCCCCAACCTGGACCGCATGGCCAGTGACCTGGCCGCCGCGCAGAAGCTCGGCGAGACCTTCCGCGCCCATGCCTATGAAGACTTCCAGAGCACCCTGGGCCAGGCGCGTACCGACAACGCCGAGACCACCCGCGTCGGCTTCATCCTCACCGCATTGCTGGTCGGCCTGGTCGGCCTTGGCGCCTGGGTGATCATCCGCGGCATCATGGGCAACGTGCACGGCGTGATCGATTCGCTGAAAGCCATCGCCCGCGGCGACGGCGACCTGACCCGCCGGGTCAACGTCGATTCGCGCGACGAGATCGGCGAGATGATCCAGCTGTTCAACGGCTTCCTCGACAAGCTGCAGGGCACCATCCGCCAGACCATCGACGCCGCCAGCCCGCTGGGGCAGATGTCCCAGGAGCTCTATCGCCTGACCCAGGACGCCACCCAGAACGCCCGCTCGCAGCAGGGTCATACCGACTCGATCGGCCGCGACATCCAGACCATGACCAGCAGCATCCAGGAAGTGGCGCAGCGCTCCCAGCAGGCCTCCGAAGGCGCCGGCGCTGCCTCGCGCCAGGCCGGCAATGCCCGCGAGAGCATCGGCAGCCTGTCCAGCAGCATCAGCGACCTGGGCAGCAGCGTGATGGGCGCGGTGCAGGCCATGGAGCAGTTGGAGGAAGAGACCCAGCAGGTGGGCTCGGTGCTCACCGTGATCCGCAGCATCGCCGAACAGACCAACCTGCTGGCGCTCAACGCCGCCATCGAGGCCGCCCGCGCCGGCGAGCAGGGTCGCGGCTTCGCCGTGGTCGCCGACGAGGTGCGCAACCTGGCGCAGAAGACCGCCGCCTCCACCGCCGAGATCCAGCAGATCATCCAGCGCCTGCAGAACAGCGCCAACGGCGTGCTCAACGTCATGACCGCCAACGGCGAGAAGGCGCAGAACAGCATCGAGCGCTCGGTGGAAGCCACCCGCATGCTCGAGTCCATCGCCGTGGCGGTGGGCCAGATTGACCAATTGAACGCCGGCATCGCCCAGCTCACCCAGGAGCAGATCGGCCTGTCCAGTTCCATCCAACAAGAGACCCAAGTGTTGCAGCAGGATGCCCAAGCAACCGCACATGGGGCCGAAGCCACCGCACGCCTAGGCGAGCAGCTGGTCAGCACAGGAGACCACCTGCGCGCGGCAACGGCCCAATTCCGCGTTTAACCCATTCAATGGAGCATCACCGCATGACTACTGCCCGCGTCCTCGGCCTGGCCATCTGCCTGGCCAGCACTTCGGCATTCGCGCTGGAACAAGGCGAAGCCCTCATCAACGGTTTCGGCACCGTCGGCGTCACCCACCTGGGTGGTGAAGACGACGGCCGCGGCTACGGTCTCTCCGGTCAGACCAAAGACTCCTGGCGCGGCGACCAGCTGAGCAAGTTCGGCGCCCAGCTGACCTACGGCGTCACCGACACCGTCGGCCTGACCCTGCAGACCACCGCCAAGGCCTACTCCGACGAGTGGAAAGCCAACCTGGAATGGGCCTACCTGTCCTGGCAGAGCACCGACAACCTGATGCTGCGCTTCGGCCGTCTGCGCACCCCGGTGTACATGTACTCCGAGAGCATCGACGTGGGCTTCGCCTACCCCTGGCTGCGCCTGCCGGACGAGGTCTACAGCCAGGTCCAGCTGTCCAACTACGAAGGCGCCGATCTGGTCTACAACCTGCCGCTGTCCTTCGCCACCGTCTCGTTCCAGGTCGCCGGCGGTGTCGCCAAGAACCGTGACTACTACCTGTACGACGAAGAATTCGACATCGACTACGACAACGTCTTCGGCGCCAGCGTGAGCATGGCCACCAACGACTACGGCACCTTCCGCGTCGGTTATGTCGAGGCCGATATCGAGACCGAGATCTCCGGCAGCTTCACCGACATCTTCGGTCGCCCGAGCTCGGCCACCCTGCTGGCCCTGGACAAGGACAAGGGCAAGTTCACCTCGATCGGCTACCAGTACGACAACGGTACCTGGCTGACCGCCAACGAGTGGACCAGCCGCGTCATCGAGAACGACAACACCCACAGCACCGACTCGTTCTACCTGATGGGCGGCCGCCGCTTCGGCGACTTCCTGGCTCATGTCACCTACGCTCAGCTGGACGAGGACGAAGGCCGCCAGAACTCCTGGACCCTCGGTCTGAACTACAACATCCTGCCGACCGTGGTGCTGAAGGGCGAGTACAAGCGCGTGGACACCAACGGTGGCTACGACGGCGTGTTCGTACGCAACTCCCAGGAGCTCTACGACAACACCGTCAACGACCGCACCAACGGCCTGCTCGGCGTACCGGCCCGCAACTACGACGGCGACATCATCAGCGCCGGCGTCGACTTCGTCTTCTGAGGAGCATGCACATGAAGCTGTCCATTCGCATCCTCCTCGCCGCCGCCAGCCTGGGCGCTGCCGCCCTGGCCCAGGCCGAGGTCGCCGTGATCGTCAATGCCGGCGCGTCCGCCGCACCGTCGCAGTCCGACGTCGCCAACATCTTCCTGGGCAAGAACAAGTCGCTGAAAGGCGTCGACCAGAAAGACTGGAACCCGACCAAGGAGAAGTTCTACACCGCGGTCACCAACAAGAACGAAGCCCAGCTGAAGTCCTACTGGTCCGGCCTGGTGTTTACCGGCAAGGGCCAGCCGCTGCCGAGCGTGGCCGGCGACGCCGACGTGGTCGCCAAGGTGGCCGCCGAAGCCGATGCCATCGGCTACGTGGACAAGGCCGCAGTGACCGACAAGGTCAAGGTGCTGTTCACCCTGCCCTGATTTCGGGGTAGCGCGATGAAAGAGGCCGGTGGGGCAACCCACCGGCCTTTTTCATGCCTGGCGCATCTCTGCCACCAGAATCGCCAGCAGCTCCCCGGCCGGTAGCTCCCGCGCCAGCGGTGCGCCCTGGCCAGCCCATTGCGCGGCGAAGTCGTGGTTGCCTCGGGCCACAGCCGCTGCCTGCAGGGCCTTGGTGGCGTCATAGGTGTAGGAGTAACCGGGCAGCGCCGGGGCACCGGGCCTACCCAGCTCGCTGAACCCCCGATTGGGCAACCCGCGAGCGGGGCGCCCGGACATCGCCGCGGTGATCTGCGTGCGATGGGCCTTGTCGCTCTTGAGCGCCGCGCGGTAGGCGGCGTTGGCCAGCGACTCCGGACACAGCACGAACGCCGTGCCCATCTGTACGCCGGCGGCGCCGAGGGCCAGCGCGGCGTTGATGCCGGCGCCATCCATGATCCCGCCTGCCGCAATCACTGGCCGGTGGCTGCGAGATGTCAGCACCCGCACCAGGGCCAGGGTGCCGATGCCGGAGTCGCCCCGCTCCGGCTCGAACAGCCCGCGGTGACCGCCCGCCTCGATGCCTTGCGCCACCAGCGCATCGACCCCGGCGGCCTCGGCCAGCTCGGCCTCGGCCACGCTGGTGACGCAGGCCAGCAGGCGGATGCCGGCCGCCTTGAGGGCGTCGATGCTGGCCTGCGGCGGCAGGCCGAAGTGGAAGCTGACCACGGCCGGGCGCTCTTCCAGCAGCATTGCCAGCATGTCCGCATCGGCGATGAAGCTGCGGTAGATGTCGCGCAGCTCACCCGGCGGCGTGGCGCCGAACTCGGCGAAGAAGGGCCGCAGATGCTCCAGCCAGGCAGCCTGAGTTGCGGTATCGACCGGTGTCGGGCGGTGGCAGAACAGGTTGATGTTGAACGGCTTGCCGGTCTGCCCGCGCAGCTCGGCGATCAGCGCGCGACCCTGCTCCGCCGTACTCGCCGCCAGGCTGATCGAGCCCAGGCCACCGGCATTGGAGACCGCCGCCGCCAGCTGCGGGGTGGAAACGCCGAGCATCGGCGCCTGGATGATCGGCTGCTCGATGGCGAGCAATTCGGTGATGCGCGGCGTTGCCATGATTTCGACTCCTTGGGCTTGACCAAATATTCTCTAAAAGAGATTCTTCACAAAACATTATTCTTTTTAAGAGATTATTGAAAGCCCATGGATCCGTCGACGCTGACCATCTTTCGCACCGTTGCCCTGGAGCAGAGCATCACGCGCGCGGCCCAGCGCCTGGAGCGTGTGCAGTCCAACGTGACCACGCGCATCCGCCAGCTGGAGGACGACCTCGGCGTGCAGCTGTTCCTGCGCGAGGGTAAGCGCATGAGCCTGACCGAGCAGGGTCGCGAGTTCCTCGCCTATGCCGAACGCCTGCTGGCCCTGGCCGACGAGGCGCGCCAGGCCATGCACCCGCAGCAACCGGGCGGCACCCTGCGCCTGGGCAGTATGGAAAGCACCGCGGCCAGCCGCCTGCCCGGACCGCTGGCGCGTTTTCACCGCGCCTTCCCGCAGGTCAGCCTGGAGGTCAGCACCGGACCCAGCCAACCGCTGCTCGACGCCGTGCTGGCGCGACGCCTGGACTGCGCGCTGATCGCCGCGCCGACCAGCCGGGTCGGCAAGCGCTGGGCGGTCGAGGCGCTGGACCCAGGCCTGCTCAGCCAGGCGGTGTTCAGCGAGGAACTGCTGCTGGTGCTGCCGAGCGACCACCCGCCGGTCCGTGGCCCGCAGGATGTGCAGCTGCGCACCCTGGCCGGCTTCGCCCAGGGCTGCACCTACCGGCAGATCGCGCAGAGCTGGCTGAACGGCGCCGGCAGCCCGGTGCGCGTGCAGGAGGTCGGCTCCTACCACGCGATTCTCGCCTGCGTGGCGGCCGGCTCCTGCGTCGGCATCCTGCCGCGCTCGCTGCTCGAACTGCTGCGCGAACCGCCGGCGGTGCAGTGCGTGCCGCTGCTCGAAGTCGACACCCTGCTGGTCTGGCGTGGCGACTACCGCAGCGCGGCTTTCGAGCAATGGCGCGAGACGCTGCGGGCGGCCTGATGCCAAGCTTCGCTGCCCCCATCGCCGCCGCCCTGCTGCTGGCCATCGGCATGGGTTTTGGCCGCTTCGCCTTTACCGGCCTGTATCCGCTGATGCTCGACGACGGCCTGCTCAGCCTGCACGCCGGCTCGCTGGCGGCCTCGGCCAACTACGCCGGCTATCTGCTCGGCGCCCTGCTGCTGGCCCGCAGCAACGCCAGCCGGGCCTCGCGCCTGTGCCAGTGGGCGCTGGGCGGCACCCTGCTGACGCTGGCGGCCCTGGCCTGGATCGGCCAGCCCTGGCTGATCGTGCTGACCCGCTTCGCTGCCGGGCTGTTCAGCGCCATGGCCTTGGTCGGCGCCTCGCTCTGGCTGCTCTCCGCCGGCGGCCAGGCGCGCAGCGCGCCACTGCTGTTCGCCGGTGTCGGCCTGGGTATTGCGCTGTCGGCACAGCTGATCGCCGTCGGCCACGCCAGCGGAATGCACAGCCAGGCACTGTGGCTGAGCCTGGCCCTCGGCGGCCTGCTGCTGGCGCTGCCGGCCTGGCTGCAGCTGCGCCGGCCGCTGCGGCGCGACGGAGCAGCGCCGGGGGCATCGGCTGTCGCCACGGGAAGTCTGGGCGCCTGGCGCCTGATCCTGATCTACGGCCTGGCCGGCCTCGGTTACATCGTGACCGCCACCTACCTGCCGCTGTTGTTGCAGGGCCATCTCGGCGACCTCGACCCGCTGCAGATCTGGACCGCCTTCGGCCTCGCCGCCATGCCCTCGTGCTTTGCCTGGCACGCCGTGCATCGGCGCCTGGGCACGGCGCGCGGCCTGGCACTCAACCTGCTGCTGCAGGCGGTCGGGGTGATCCTGCCGGTGTTCAGCCAGGCCACCTGGGCCTGCCTCGGCAGCGCAGTGTTGGTCGGCGCTACCTTCATGGGCACGGTGACCATCGCCATGCCCGCGGCCCAGGCGCTGGCCAGCCGCGTGCACTTCAACATGCCGGCGACCATCACCGCCGCCTATGGCCTGGGCCAGATCCTCGGCCCGCTGCTGGCCTCGGCACTGTTCGCCCGCAGCAACAGCTTCAACCCGGCCCTGCTGGTCGCTGCGAGCGCCCTGGCGCTGGGCGCGGCCCTGTGTCGGCCCTGCGCCCGGCTTGCCCGGCCTGCGACCTAGGTCCAATTGGCGGCCTGCTGCGCAAGCGCCAGCATGCTGCAAACCTCCCCGCGCAGGGATCACTCCCATGCAATCCAAGCAAGGCCTGGCCGCCAGCAAGGCCGCGGTGCTGCAGAACGTCCATGGCACCATGGAGTTCCTGCGCAAGTACCCGCCGTTCAACCAGATGGACAGCGCCCAGTTGGCCTATCTGGTGGAGCACTGCCAGCTGCGTTTCTATGCCGCCGGCGAGAGCATCATCAAGCCCGCCGACGGGCCGGTGCAGCACTTCTACGTCGTCAAGCAGGGCCAGGTGGTCGGCGAACGCCCGCACTCGGCTCGGCGCGGCAGCGAGACCACCTTCGAGATCGCCAGCGGCGAATGCTTCCCGCTGGCCGCCCTGCTCGGCGAGCGCGCCACTCGCACCGAGCACCTGGCCGGCGAGGACACCTTCTGCCTGCTGCTGGCCAAGGACGCCTTCGTTCGCCTGTTCGCCCAGTCCGCGCCCTTCCGCGACTTTGCTCTGCGCGGGGTCAGCAGCCTGCTCGACCAGGTCAACCAGCAGGTGCAGCTGCGCGCGGCGGAAAACCTCGGCGCGCAGTATTCGCTGGATACCCCGCTGCGCGAGCTGGCGCCGCAGCAGCCGGTGGCCTGCAGCGCCGACACGCCGCTGCGCGACGCGGTGCGGCGCATGCACGAGCTGCACGTCGGCAGCATCGTTATCGTCGACGAGCAGGCGCGCCCCGAGGGCATCTTCACTCTGCGCGACCTGCGCCGGGTGGTGGCCGATGGTGAATCGCTGGAGCAGCCGATCAGCGCGCTGATGACCCAGCGCCCGTTCCACCTGTCGCCCGACGCCAGCGCCTTCGACGCCGCCCTGGCGATGACCGAGCGACACATCGCCCACGTCTGCCTGGTGGAAGACGGCCGCCTGGTCGGCGTGGTGTCCGAGCGCGACCTGTTCTCCCTGCAGCGTGTCGACCTGGTCCACCTGGCCCGCACCATCCGCCATGCCGGGCGCATCGAGACCCTGGTGGCGCTGCGCGGCGACATCCGCCTGCTGGTCGAGCGCATGCTCGCCCACGGCGCCAGCTCCACCCAGATCACCCAGCTGGTGACCCTGCTCAACGACCACACCGTGTGCCGGGTAATCGAGCTGGTGCTGGAGGAAATGGGCGACCCCGGCGTGCCGTTCAGCTGGCTGTGCTTCGGCAGCGAGGGCCGCCGCGAGCAGACCCTGCACACCGACCAGGACAACGGCATCCTCTTCGAGGCCCGGGACGCCGCCGATGCCGAGCGCATCCGCCAGCTCCTGCTGCCGCGCGCCCGACGCATCAACCAGTTGCTCGCCGAGTGCGGCTTCAGCCTGTGCCGCGGCAACATCATGGCCGGCAACCCGCAGCTGTGCCTGTCGCGCCAGGAATGGACGCGACGCTTCTCCAGCTTCATCCGCGAGGCCACCCCAGAGAGCCTGCTGGGCTCGAGCATCTACTTCGACCTGCGGGTGGTCTGGGGCCCCGAGCAGGGCTGCCGGCAGCTGAACCAGCACCTGCTCGCCGAAGTCGCCGACAACAGCCTGTTCCAGCGCCAGCTGGCGGCCAACGCCCTGCGCCATCGCCCGCCGCTGGGGCGCTTCCGCGACTTCGTGGTGGCGCGCAAGGGCGCCGAGAAGGACACCCTCGATCTCAAGGAGCAAGGCCTGACACCCTTCGTCGACGGCGCCCGCCTGCTGGCCCTGGCCCACGGCATCGGCGAGAGCAGCACCCTGCGCCGCTTCGCCGAGCTGGTGCGCCTGCGGGTGATCGACGCCCAGGACGGCGCGGCCTACGAGGAGGCCTACCACCTGATCCAGCAGATGCGCCTTCAGCTGCACCAGCAGCAGGCGGCCCAGGGCCTGGGCTTTTCCAACCGCCTCGACCCGGACAGCCTCAATCACCTGGACCGGCGCATCCTGCGCGAGTCCTTCCGCCAGGCCCAGCGCCTGCAGGCCAGCCTCGCGCTGCGCTACCAGCTATGAGGAAGATGCTCGAATGGCTGCGCCAGAGCAGCCCCGTCGTCGACCCACGCAGCCTGCGCCTGCCCGCGCCGGCGGCGCTGGACGAGCGGCCGCTGGCCAGGCAGCGCCTGGTGGTGGTGGACCTGGAGACCAGCGGCCTCGATCTGCAGCGCGACCAGTTGCTGGCAATCGGCGCGGTGGTGATCGAGGACGGCGCCATCGACCTGTCCCAGCAGTTCGAGTGCACCCTGCGCCAGGCCGATCACCGCGCCGGGCCCAGTACCCTGATCCACGGCATCGCGCCCAGTGCGGTCGCCGCCGGCCGCGAGCCGGACGATGCGCTGCTGGACTTCATGCAGTTCGTCGACGACAGCCCACTGCTGGCCTTCCACGCACCTTTCGACCAGCACATGCTCGAACGCGCCCTGCGCGAACAGCTCGGCTATCGCCTGCGCCACCCCTTCCTCGATGCCGCCGTGCTGGCCCCGCTGCTCTACCCGGAGGCGCCACCCTGCCGCGGCCTGGACGAGTGGCTGGAACACTTCCAGCTGCAGGCCAGCGAACGCCACCACGCCAGCGCCGATGCCCTGGCCACCGCCGAACTGGCGCTGATCCTGTTCAGCAAGGCCCGCCGCCAGGGCCTGGACAGTCTGGCCGAGCTGCAGCACAGGGCCCAGGCCTGGCGCCGCCGACAGCTGGCGCCCTCGCTCTGATAGACGGCTCAATACCGTTTGTAAAACATTCTCGATTCCACCTGCGGCAACGCTCCCCTAGAATGCGGGGCCCTCTCCAGGCCCCGGGCTGCCCCATGCGCTCCACCACCATCCGCCGCTGGTCCGTCATCCACACCTGGACCAGCCTGGTGTGCACCCTGTTCCTCTTTCTGCTGGCGCTCACCGGCCTGCCGCTGATCTTCCATCACGAGATCGAACACCTGCTGGGCGAGGCACCGGAGCTGCGCGAGATGACGCCGGACGCACCGCGCCTGGACCTGCAGCAGCTGGTCGAGGCCGGCGAGCGCCACCGCCCCGGCGAGGTGGTGCAGTACCTCGGCTGGGAGGAGGACGAGCCCAACGGCGTGGTGACTATCATGGCCGCCACCGCCGGCACCGAGCCCAACTCCTCGCACACCTTCATGCTCGACGCGCGTACTGGCGAGGCAGTGGAAATGCCGGCGGCCAATGGCGGCTTCATGATGCTGATGCTGCGCCTGCACGTGGACATGTTCGCCGGCCTGCCGGGCAAGCTGCTGCTGGCCTTTATGGGCATCCTGTTCGTGGTGGCGATCATCTCCGGCGTGGTGCTCTACTCGCCCTTTATGCGCCGGCTGGACTTCGGCACCGTGCGCCAGCACAAGTCCACGCGCCTGCGCTGGCTCGACCTGCACAACCTGATCGGCATCGTCACCCTGGTCTGGGCCCTGACCGTGGGCGTCACCGGGGTGATCAGCGCCTGCGCCGACCTGTTGATCAGTGCCTGGCGCAACGACACCCTGACCGCCATGGTCGCGCCCTATCGCGACGCCCCGCCGCTCACCGAGCGCGCCCCGGCCACCCGCCTGCTGGACATCGCCCAGCAGGCCGCGCCCGGCATGCAGCCGGACTTCATCGCCTTCCCCGGTACGCGCTTCTCCAGCGAGCACCACTACTCGGTGTTCATGAAGGGCAGCACGCACCTGACCTCGCACCTGTGGACGCCGGTGCTGATCGACGCCAAGACCCTGCAGGTCACCGCCGTGGCCAGCCGCCCCTGGTACATGGACGCCCTGGCCATGTCGCAACCGCTGCACTTCGGCGACTATGGCGGCCGGCCGATGCAGATCCTCTGGGCGGTGCTCGACGTGCTGACCATCATCGTTCTCGGCAGCGGCCTGTACCTGTGGTGGGTGCGTCGCCGCGCGCCACGAGCGGCCCTGCGCGACGAGGTGGCTGCATGAAGCGCTGGCGCGAATCAACCTTCGCCATCCCCACCCTGATCGGCGCGCTCAGCGCCGGCGGCCTGTTCGCCGCGCTGCTCGGCGACGGCCCGTGGGACGCCCTGGCCTGGCTCGGCCTGGGCCTGCCGGCCGTGCTCGGCTGCTGGCCACTGCTGCGCCGCTGAAAAGCACTGGCGAAAGCGCAACGCCGACCTAACGTGAGAGAAGGCAGAGATCGGAAGCACAGGAGTGCACCGCTGTCAGTCCCTTCTCCCTCGCTGTTCTGCCGCCACCGCCGTATTCGCGGCATCGACGCCAAACAGCCAGGGAGCACCGCCATGCTGTTCATCACCAATCGTTTTCCCAAAGGCTCGATCAAGAGCGAGATCGACCGCCCGTTCGCCTTCGACCTGGACAACAACGCGCCGAGCAACTCGGTGTTCTTCTGCGAGCGGCAGAGCAAGAAGAAGCTGGTCGAGCTGGGCAGCCAGGTCTTCCTCGGCCGCCTGCAGGAGGCCAAGCAGCGGCAGATCCTGCTGTACATCCACGGCTACTCCAACCTGCCTGACGACGTGTTCGCCGCCGTCGACGAGTTCCAGGACCTGTGCAACCAGCGCGGCAAGGACGAGGTGCTGGTGGTGCCGGTGATCTGGCCCTGCGACAACGACAAGGGCATCGTCCAGGACTACTGGGACGACCAGAAATCCGCCGACTACAGCGCCGTGTCCCTGGCCCGCGCCCTGTGCTTCTTCCTCGCCTGGCGCAAGGACCGCGAGGAGGCCGGCCAGGCCAGCTGCCTCAAGCGCATCAACGTGCTGGCCCATTCCATGGGCAACCGCGTGCTGCGCGAGACCCTCTGCGAATGGGACCGCTACGACCTGGCCAACGGCGTGCCGATGCTGTTCCGCAACACCTTCCTGGTCGCCGCCGACATCGAGAACGAGTCGATCCACCGCGGCCAGCGCGGCGAGCTGATCTCCCACGCCTCGCGTAACGTGGTGGTGTACTACGCCTCGGACGACATGGCCCTGCGCAGCAGCAAGGCGGCCAACCTGAAGAACCGCATCGCCTCGCGGCGCCTCGGCCACAGCGGGCCGGAGAACCTGGAGCTGACGCCGCAGAACGTCTATGCGGTGGACTGCGACGACATCAACACCCTGTACGACTTCCCCAAGGGCCACTCGTACTTCCGCAGCGGGCGCATCAAGGGCATTCCCGGCGTGGTGTTCGACCATCTGTTCGAGTGCCTGGTCAGCGGCCGGGTGTTCCCTCAGGACGAGTTCCGTCGCACCACCATCCTGCACGACAGCGCCGCCTGATCACGGGCATAAAAAAGGCCCCGGGAGTGGGGCCAAGCGCAGGGTGACAAAGGGCAAATCAGGTCAGATGGGCGTGGGGGCCGCTGAGGTAGTCGAGCAGACGGAACAGGCTGGCCTTGAGCGAGGCGCAATGGGCACTGCCGGCCTGGATGGTCGCGGCATCCTGCACCGCGCCAGAGCGCTGCAAGTCCTGCGGACAGGCGGCGAGCAGCTGCTCGATGCTCGCCGGGCTGCTTTCCAGATGGCACTGCAGGGCCACGGCGCGCTCGTTCCAGACGAAGCCCTGCATCGCGCAGGCCGCCGAGTGGTAGAGCGGGATAGCATCGGCCGGCAGACTGAAGGTCTCGCCATGCCAGTGCATGGCCATCAGCCGCTGCGGCAGCATGCGCCCGAGCGGCGACAGGCGCGCCTCGGCGTGCTGCTCGATCGGGTGCCAGCCGATCTCCGCCGTGTCGGCCACGCGCACCTCGCCGCCCAACGCCTCGGCCAGCAGCTGGCCACCCAGGCAGATACCCAGCACCCGCTTGCCGGCTTCGAGCGCCGCGCGCAGTAGCTGCTTCTCGGCTACCAGCCAGGAATATTCGGCCTCGTCATGCACGCTCATCGGCCCGCCCATGACCACCAGCAGCTCGAAGTCGTCGAGCGTCGGCAGGGCATCGCCGGCATACAGGTGGTGTACCCGCGCCGGCAGATTGCGTTGATCCAGCCACTGGCCGATCTGCGCCGGTCCCTCGAACGCCACATGCTGCAGGATGGATACATGCATCGCTTCACCTCCTCCGTCATTCGCCGTGCATTGCGTGGCCGTCACGCCTGTTCGAGTTCCAGGTACCGGTACTGCACGCCGAGCAGGCGAATACCTTCCGGGCCGCACTCGACGATGCGTCGTTGTTCCTGGCGTTGCTGCACCCGCAGGCTGAAGCCCTCGGTGGCCAGGAAACGTTGCGCCAGTTCGTCGCGCACCTCGCTCAGGCGCGCGCCGGTGACCATCAGTTCGGCCCACAGGCAATCGTCGCGATGCAGCTGGATCAGGTACTCGTTCATGCACTCAGCGCCGGCCGTGCCGGGCCCTCCAGGCGGTTGCGCCAGTCTTCCAGCTGACCGCTGGACAGGCGCCGCGCGGCGCTGTGGCGCCAGCGCTCGGACAGGGGTTCGCAGGCCAGCAGCTGTTGCAGGCCGCCGCGCTCGAGGGGGAACTGGAAGTAGCTGCGGATGGCCTGGGCCACGCTCAGGCCGGGGTGACTGCGCTGCACCAGCTCCAGCGGTTGCGCGGCGCTGACCCAGCCCGGACGCAGCACACGGAAGAACCAGCCGCACAGGCCATTGTCCTGCATCTGCAGCGCCAGCCCCGGCAGCGCCCAGCGCTCGGCCAGGCGGTAGCAGGGCGAGCGCGGCTGGCTGACCTGCAGCAGGGCATCGCCCCAGCGGAAGATGTCGCCGATACACACCTGGCTCTCCAGCAGGCCGCGGCTGGACAGGTTCTCGCCGAAGGCCGGCTGCTGCCAGTCGCGCTGCGGGTAGTGCTGGCGCCACTGCGCATAGTGCTCGGAGGGGTAGAGGTGCAGGGCGCGCTCGGGGCCGCCGTGGTGGCGACTATCGCCCTGCTCGTCGCCTTCCAGGCCCAGCGGGCCGAGCCATACCTCGGCAGTCACCGGCAACTTGTTCAGCGCGCTGACATAGCCAAGGCCCTCATCCACGGCTTTTCCTATGAATAATCCCGCCACCTCTGCCTTGATCATTTTCTCCGCCACCCACGTCGCGGCTTTCGATGCGGCAGATGATAGGGACTTGAGCAGCGCGACGACATTTCGATTTCCCAGCTTCATTGATAAGCTGGAGTTATCGATAATCGAGGAATAGCCTGTGGATTTTCGCCAGCTGCGCTACTTCGTCGCTCTCTACGAGGAAGGCCATGTCGGCCGAGCCGCCGAGCGCCTGAGCCTGTCGCAGCCGGCGCTGTCGCAGCAGATCCGCCAGTTGGAGCAGAACCTGGAAGTGGCGCTATTCCAACGCAGCGGCAAGCGCCTGCTGCCGACCCTCGCCGCCCACACCCTGTACAACCACGCCCTGCCGCTGCTCGACGGCCTGGAGCGGGCCCGCGATGCCCTGCGCGGCTTCCGTGGCCGCGCGCCGCGCAGCCTGGCCATCGGCGTGTTGCAGACGGTCAACGCCAGCCTGGTGCCGCACCTGCTGGAGAAATTGCGCGCCGCCCAGCCGCAGCTGGTGGTGCAGATCTACGAGCTGTCCGGCCTGGAGATCGAGCGGCGTCTGCTCAGCGGCAGTCTGGATATCGGCATCGGCTTCCTGCCGCCGCGCAAGCCCGGCCTGCACAGCCTGGAACTGTACGAGGACGAGCTGCAGCTGGTGGTGCCGCCGGACCATGCGCTGCGCGAGTTCAGGAAGGTATCGCTGGCCCAGGCGGCGGAGCAGCCCATGCTGCTGCTCGGCGAGGAATTCCGCGTGCGGCAGATCTGGCAGGAGCAGCTGGCCCTGCTCGGCCGCCGCCCCCATGTGCAGGCCGAGCTCAACCATATGAGCGGCATCCTCGACAGCCTGCCGCACTCGGCCGGCCTGGCTACCGTGCTGCCGGGCCAGGCGCGCCAGCTGCATGCCAATCAGGGACTGCTGTGGAAGCCGATCAGCGAGCCGCGCGTGCCGCTCAAGGTCGGCCTGGTATTCCGCGATGCGCAGCGCCAGCAGCCGACACTGGATCTGCTGGGCAAGCTGCTGAACGAGGTGGTGAAGGGAAATGGCTGACGCAGAAAATAAAAAACCCCGCTTGCGCGGGGTTCTGCAGACTGGTTCCTGACATCCGTGATCCGTTCGCCATCCTGGCGGACAATCCCTCATTTCCCTGTTGTCGCGGTGCGCTTCCTGCGCTAAGTCCTTGAAAGCGAGATTAATCTTCCTAATGGCACGGTGATAGCAGCCTTCGCCGGCGCGCCGTGTAAGCCAAAGATTACAAAGCCGCCGAGCGGGAAGGGGTTCACAAAGTCGGTGTGACCGCTATCATCGCGCGCCTGATTGACCTGCGCCCCGCGCCACCGAGCCTGACATGAGACCGCAACTGATCGCCGCCGCGGAAATCGACCGCGTCGAAACCTGGACCAAGTACAACAAGGACATGTGCACCAGCTGCATGTCCACCTGCTGCACCATGCCGGTGGAAGTACGCATCGTCGACCTGATCCGCCTCGGCGTGGTCGACGAGTTCGAGCGCGGCGAGCCGCCGAAGAACATCGCCAAGCGTCTGCAGAAGGAAGGGCTGATCGAGCGCTTCAACCAGAAGTCGGGCATCTTCACCCTGACCCGCATGAGCAACGACGACTGCATGTACTTGGATCGCAAGACCCGCCTGTGCACCGTCTACGACAAGCGCCCGGACACCTGCCGCAACCACCCGCGCATCGGCCCGCGCCCGGGCTATTGCGCCTGGCGCCCCAAGGGCTGAGGCCAGGCGCTTACGACGGTTGGCGCGGGCTGTTACGCATCCGTAGCCAGACCACGCCGAGCAGCACCAGCGGTATGCCCAGGCTGAGCCACGACAGCAGGTCGTAGACCTGGTCGCCGACCAGCGCCGAGAGCAGGCCGAACAGGCTCAGTACACCCAGCGCCAGGGGCCAGCGGAAGATCATCCACAGTCCGCGCCTCATGCCCCGCCCTCCGCCACCAGGCCACCGGCATTCAGCTCCGCCAGGCGCTTCTCGATGGGTGCCTTGCGCCGGGCCAGCCAGAGGTACAGGCCGCTGATCAGGATGACGATGGACACGATGTCCAGCAGCGCCCAGATGATCTTCAGCGGCAGGCCGCCGTAGTCACCGAAGTGCAGCGGCTGCGAGATCAGCAGCGTTTTCACGTACATCGGCATCTCGCGCATGTCGGTCAGCTCGCCGGTCGTGGCATCGACCAGCGCCGGCTTGAGCAGGCGCGCGGTCAGCGGCGTGTCGCCGCGCATGAACACCGCGTAGTGGTGCTGGCTGCTGAAGTCGGTGCCGGGGTAGGCGACGAAGCTCGGCTTCATGTCCGGCGCAGCCGCCTGCGCGGTCTGCATGGCCTTGTGCAGCGAGCCCAGCTCGGTCAGCGGCGGCAGGTCCTTGTAGGGCGCGGTCATTTCCGCCAGCTGGCCGTTCTGCCACAGGCCGAGAATCGGAATCGCCAGGGTGTTGATCACCCCGGTGGCGCCGACCACCAGCACCCAGGCCAGGGTGACGATGCCGAGCACGTTGTGCAGGTCCAGCCACTTCAGGCGGTTGCTGCGCGCGGTGCGCACGGTGGCGAAGTCCAGCTTGCGCATGAACGGTGTGTAGACCACCACGCCGGACACCAGCGAGGCCACCAGCAGCAGGCCCATGAAGCCGAGGAACAGGTAGCCGGGCAGGCCGAGGAACATGTCGGTGTGCAGGCGCAGCATCAGGTGCATGAACCCGTCTTCCGGCGGCTCCGAGGGAAACAGCTCACCGGTGCGCGTATCGAAGTTCTGGATATAGGCATCCAGCGGCGGCGGCTGAATGGTCGGCGCCGTGAAGATGAAGCCCAGCGGCTCTTCCGGATCGAAGCCGACGAAGCGCACCACCTCGCCCGGCCGCACCGCCAGCGCCTCGGTGATCAGCTTGTCGTAGTCGATGCGCGGCGAGTCGGCGGTGATCTCCTTGAGCTCGGGGTGCGGCTCGAAGTAGTGCTCGATCTCCTCGTGGAAGATCAGCGGCAGGCCGGTCAGGCACAGCATCAGCAGGAAGACGGTGGAGATCAGGCTGGTCCACTTGTGGACCAGGTACCAGTTACGCAGGGATCGGGCGGTCATCTTCGGCTCGTCTTGGCGTCCGAGCGGCCTGCGAGGAACGGAAGCTGGCAGTAGCAGTTCTGCCGCCACGAAAAGGCTAGGAGCTCTTTTCGCGGTGGCGAACATGCGCGCGCTCTTCCCGCTGCTGCGTATACGGCTCGGTAATCATTTGCGAATACTTCTCATGTTATCCGCTACCGGCCAACCCCCACAAGCGCAACGCCCTACCAATTCAGCGACAGACTCAGGCCGATGCCGTGCAGGTCGTTGTCGCCGGCCTTGCGGTAGTCGTAGCCGACCTGCAGGGCCAGCTCCGGCGCCAGGCGCTGGCGCAGGCCGAATGCCGCGCGGGTCAGGTGCTCCTCGCGCTCCACGCCCTCGAGGCTGAAGTCGATGCCGGCGACGCTGTTCAGGCGCATGTCGACCTCGCTCTGCTCGTCCTCGAACTCCTTCTCCTGGGCGATTTCGCCGAACAGCTCGGCATCTTCGGCCAACTGGAAACGCGCCTGCAGACCGACGCCCAGGCGCCGCGAGTCGCGGGCCTGGTCGTCGTAGCTCAGTGCGGTGGAGCTGGCGCCATCCTCGCGGTAGCCATCGACCTCGACGCGCGCCAGGTCGGCGCTAACGAAAGGACGCAGACTCAGGCGCGGGTCGCCGGCTTGCAGCTCGAGGCCCAGGCGCCCGCCGAGGGCCAGCACCTGGCCGTCGGTATCGCCGCGCTCGGTGCGGGTGGTCTGGCCGAGGGCGAAGCGCCGCTCCAGGTCCTGATAATCCAGGTAGCCCGCGCTCAGCGTCACGTCGCCCCACAGCAGGCCGTCGCGATACTGGGCGAAGGCGCTGGCCAGGTAGCTGCGCAGGCCGTAGTCGGAGTCGCGCGGGCCCATCTGCAGGCCCTGTTCCTGCACATCCAGCGCCGCCCCCAGGCGCCACTGCTCACTCGGGCGATAGCTGCCGCCCAGGCTCAGGCCCTTGCCGCTGACATCGCCGGCGGCGCTGGTGTCGCTGCCTTCCAGATCGGCACGGCGCGTGCTGCCGTCGACGAAGCCACGCCAACGACCGACCGCCTGCCAGGCGCCCGTGTCGCCCAGCCATTGCTGGCGCAGATGATCCTGGCTGCCGCGCAGGGCCGTCTCGGCGGCCTGGGGCAACAGGCTCAGCTCCCATGGCGCGGCCAGGATCGAATAGCCCTGGTCGGCAAGGATCTGCTGCATGGCGGTGGTCGGATGCACGATGTCGGCGTAGATCAGCCGATTGGGATCGGGGGTGATGCCGCTCAGGCCATACACCGGATTGACCCCAGCGCCACAACCGGCGAAGCAGGTGCCGAGCAGATTCTGCGTCGGGTCGAAGCCGAAGGCGGCGGCATCGGCCAGGACCTCGCGATAGAGCAGCGGCACATTGAGCGGAATGACCTCGGCGCGGACGGCGCCGAGCTGCGTCGCCAGCTCGGCATTGAACGCCTGGGCCAGCGGCACCTGGGCGCTGTTGACCACACCACCGGTGACCGGGCTGGCCACGTCCACCAGCAGCGGCACCATGAAGTAGCGCCCACCGGCCGCCTGCAGGGCACGCACGCCGGCGACCAGACGGCCGGCGGCGGCCCGCGCGCTGGCATCGTCGACGATCAGTCCCTGGAGGAAGTCGTTGCCGCCGCCATTGAGGTAGAACAGAGTGTCCGGGTCGATGCTCAGGCCCTGGTTGCGCAGGTTGACCAGGTAACCGTCGCGTTGGCGGATCAGCGGATCGCTGTAGTTCAGGCCGGCGCGCACCTGGGAGCCGCCGATGCCGGTGAGCGGGTCGAACACGCCGGTGATGGAGTTGTAGATCTGCTCGGTGCGATAGCCGCCCACCGCCCAGTTGTCACCGTCGGCCTGACCGTTGAGGGCACGCATGACGTTGGTCGAAGCCACCTGCGGGGCTAGCCCCAGCTGCTGGTTGATCAACATCGGCGAGGTGTAGCCATAGGCCTCGCCCGGCCCGAAGCCCGGTCCCACGCGATTGGTATGACGCACCGGGTTGCTCGGGGCGCCCGCCTCGGGGCGCTGGCCGGCGTCGCTCAGGCTGTCGCCGAACACCACCATGCCGCTGTAGGCGCCGGCCTGGGCCGAGGTGGCGCTGGCCAGCAGGCAGGCGAAGGCCAGCGGAGTCAGTACTCGCTTCATGTGTCATGTCCCTTGTTCTTGTTGTGATGGGCAAGCGGCGAGGGACTGTAGGGGACGGCGAGGCGGGAGCGCACGATCGCTCCACGCATTTTCCCTCCTAAGACTGAAACGCCGCGCGACGGATTACTCCACCGTGCGGCGCTCGTTCCAACGAGGGATGAAGCGGAGGCTAGAGCGGCTGGGCGCTCACCTTGTGCGGCTCCTGGCGGGCCAGCTCATGATCGACCGCCTTAGGCTTGATCAGGCTGAAGTCGATCAGGTTCTGCGGCTGTTGCGGATTGCCGATCAGCAGCGGGCGCGGCTTGAAGTCGGCCCCCACTAGGCTGCGGCTGCGGTCACGCTCGGCGAAGTCGAGCCCGGCGAGGTCGGCCCAGGTGTGCACCAGGCTGGAGCTGCTGGCCGCCCGCCCGAACGCCTGGCTGAAATCGCGCGGCTGCTGGGCCTGCCATTTCGGCGAGTTCCACAGGATGAAGGGAATGGTGTACATCGGCCCGGTCGGCGCCGCCTCGTTGCGCCCCAGCACCTCGGCCTTGGGCGCGTCGAACACCGCCTCGCCGTGGTCGGAGAGATAGAGCAGGAAGCCGTTCGGGTCGGTGGCCGAGAAGCGCTTGATCAGGCTGGAGACGACGAAGTCGTTGTACAGCACCGCATTGTCGTAGGCGTTGTAGGTCGGCAGCTGGGCGTCGCTGACATGCTCCGGCGCACCCTGGCGATCGGTGAAGCGCTCGTACTCCGGCGGATAACGGTACTGATAGCTCATGTGGGTGCCGAGCAGGTGGACCACGATGAACTTGCGCGGCGCATCCTCGTCCAGCACCTTGGCGAACGGCTCGAGCACGTCACCATCGTACTGGCGGGCATTCTGCTCGCGGTTGTTGTTCAGGTAGAACTGCTCGTCCGCCTGCTTGGAGAAGGTGGTGAGCATGGTATTGCGCTTGGTGATGGTCTGCTGGTTGGTGATCCAGTAGGTCTTGTAGCCGGCCTGCTTCATCACGCTGACCAGCGAAGGCGTGTTCAGGTAAGCATCGGGGTTGTTCTGGTCGGCGAAGGTCAGTACCTGCTGCAGCGCCTCGATGGTATAGGGCCGCGGCGTGACCACGTTGCCGAACACCTGCAGCTGGTCGCGCAGCTTGTCCAGCTCCGGCGTGGTCTGGCGGTCGTAGCCATACAGGCTCATGCGCTGGCGGTTGGTCGACTCGCCGATGACCAGCACCAGGGTCGCAGGCTGGCCGGCGTGGGCGTCCACCAGATCGGTCAGCGGTGCGATGCGCTGGCGGCCCTCCAGCAGCGCCTGCATGTTGGCCAGCTGCGCGCGGTACTGCCGATAGCCGACCACCAGCTGCCAGGGCGTGGCCGGCTCGATGCGCTCCTCGAAGTTTTCCAGCGCCGAGCGCAGGTCGTCATGCTTGCTGAACTGGCGCAGGGCCGGATAGCCAAGCGAGGAAAACAGCAGAAACAGCGAAGCCAGCAGCGCCCCCGGCCTGGACAGGTATACCGGGCGCACCTTGCGCCACAACAGCCAGGCACCCAGGCCGTAAGCGAGGAAGGCCGGCACCATCCACCAGGCGAAGTACTGCGCCAGGTACTCGGTGCCCTCGCTGACGTTGGACTCGAAGAGGATGAAGATGACGCTCTGCGAGAACTCCTGGCCATAGATCAGGAAGTAGCCGAAACCGGCCAGCGAACACAGCCACAGCGGCACACCGATCAGCGCCGCCAGCAGGCGCGCCCGCGCCGGGAACAGCACCAGCGGCACCAGCCACAGCAGGCTCAGCACCAGCGACTGGCGCAGCCCGGAGAAGCCGGCACTGTCACTGGCGTAGATCAGTACCTGGGTGACACCCGAGAAGTACCAGAAGAACAGAAAGGTCCAGCCCAGGCCAGCCCAGTCGATGCCGCCACGAGAAGCGTCGGCGCGTTGCGCGATAGTCATCACAGCCCCAAGGCGAAGCGGGAAACTCCCTTATGGCCGGGGAATCTGCCGGAGCGGGCGTGAAAACTTTGTCAAAAGGTCAGAAAAAGTCTCTCACTGCCTACGACGAGAGGCTTTATGCGCAACCTTACGCCAGGCCTACCGCCCCGCCGCCAAGCCAGCCGTACGACTGAACTGCGTCGCCAGCGGCACCTTGAGCCACAAGCCGTTGCCGGACCGGCACTGCAGGTGCTGCATCTTTTCGCGCTTGCGGCGCAGTTCGGAGGGTTTTTCGTGGCAGCCGTAGCGGCGCTTGTGCCAGGGGCGCGCCAGTTCGGCATGAAGTACGTGCCGCAGCCGGCGAAGGGCCTGCTCGACACTTTCCTGTTCGGTCAGAACGACGGTGACCGGCATGAGCTGCGTGTTAGAGACTGACACCTGTCCGTGGTGATTGCGGAGCGCCAACCATAGCGCCCCGCTCGGGTTCAATCCAGCCGCCCTTCAATCCAGATGAAAGTGCGCGGTGTTCTGCGCCAAGGCGCGGCTGCCGTCGCTGAGGCGGTCGGCGACGCCGTGTACGGCCTGGGCGCCGTGCAGCAGGTCGGCGGCAGCCTGGTCGACCTGCTGGATATTGCCGCTGACCTCCTCGGCCGTGGCGGCCTGCTGCTCAACGGCGGTGGCGATCTGCGCGATCATGTCGCTGACCCGCTGCACGGCGCCGGCGATCTCGCCCAAGTGGTCGCCCAGCTCGGTGACCGAGCCGGCGTCCACTTCGGCCTGGCTGCAGGCGGTCTGCATCAGCTCCACCGATTGCAGGACCACGCGCTGCAGGGCCTCGACCGTGGCGCTGATCTCGCGGGTCGACTCCTGGGTGCGCTGCGACAGCGAACGCACCTCGTCTGCGACCACGGCGAAGCCCCTGCCCTGCTCGCCGGCCCGCGCCGCCTCGATGGCGGCGTTGAGTGCCAGGAGGTTGGTCTGCTCGGCGATGCCCTTGATCACCACCACCACCCGGTCGATCTGCTGGGCCTGTTCGCGCAGCTCGCCGAGGGCGGCGGCGGTGTCGCCCAGACGCGCGGTGAGCTGACGCATGCTGGCGGTGGTCTGCTGGCTGCGCTGGTTGCTCTGCTCGGCGATGTGACGGGTCTGGGTCGCATCCTGGGCGGCCATCTCGCAGTTCTCCGCCACGCTCTGCGCGGTGGCGGCCATCTGCGTGGCGGCGGCGGCGATCTGGCTGACCTGCTGCTGTTGCTGCTCCACCGCGCGCAGGGCCGACTGGGCCTGTTCGCTGAGGGTGACCACGGTGTCGCTCAGCTCAGCGCTCTCGCGGTTCACGCCCTGCAGCGAGCCGCGCATCTGCGCCACGGCGTCGTTCAGCGCGGCGCCGATCAGCGCCAGTTCGTCATTGCCATGCACGGTGACATGCCGACGCAGGTCGCCGTCGCGCAGGGACTGGGCCAGCGCGGTGATGCGCCAGCTGCTGCCGCGGATCGACGCCTGCAGGCAGACCAGTGCATACAGCGCCAGCGCCACCAGCACGCCAAAGGCGCCGAGGGTGATGATCAGTGCGCGCAGGGCCTTGGCGCGATACTGGCCGAGGCGGGTATCCAGCGCCTCCAGGGTGGCGCGCTGCAGCGTCTCGATATGGCCCAGCGCCGTATCCATGCCCTGCTCGAACGCCGCCACGTCGAGCTGGATGCCGGCGTCGCCGTACATCTTCTGGTCCAGCTGCTTGAGCCAGTCGTCCAGCCCGGCCAGGCTCTGGGCATAGGCCTGGTTCCAGGCCGAGAGCGACTTCGGCAATTCGCTTTCCAGGCGCTCGCCGAGCTTGGCCAGCTGCTGGCGCGACTCACCGGCGGCGGCGCGCATTTCGCGCAGCTGCAGGCGGCTCTGCAGGCTGAACTGGCCGGCGGCCACGGCGCCCTGGCCGACGCTGGCGAGCACGCCGAGGCGCTGCTGCAGGCGTGGCGAATCTTCGGTGGCCAATTGCATCAGCAGGTAGGTTTCCAGCCAGGGATCGAGGATCAGCCCGCTCTCGGTGGCGATCTGCTCGCGCAGGGCGCCGAGCTGCTGCAGGCTCAGGGTGAAGCGATCGTAGGCATCCGGCCACCAGCCGATGCCGCCCAGTGCCTGGGCCCGCAGGCCGTCGCGCTGGCCCTGCAGGGTGCGCAGGCTGGCCTGCAGCTGTTCGCTGGCGCCCTCGGCGACCAGGGTCTGCTGCAGGCTATCCAGCGCCTGGTCCAGCTCGGTCTCGCTCTGCTGCAGGCGGGTGATGGCGGCCTGGGTTTCCGCCGAGGCCTCGCGGTTGCGCTCGGTGGACTTCCAGCGGGCGGTCAGGTTGCGCTGGCGCACCAGCACCTGCTCGACCTTGTCCAGGGCCTGCAGCTGCAGGACACCGGAATGCTCGTCGGCGACGACCTTGAGCTTGCCCAGATAGTTTTCGCCGATGGACCAGGCGGCGTAGGCCAGCGGCAGGATGAACAGCAGCGCCAGCAGCTGGAACTTGCGGGCGAAGCTGAATTTCTCGAGTGCGTTGACTCCGGGCAGCAACAGCGCATTCATCGTCGAACTCCTGAATCGGACGAAACTGCGAAACGCATGAGCTAGCAAATGCCGAGCCACGCCTTCGCCGCTTCAAGGCTTCCATGGATATCGGAAGCCTCGCTGACTTCATGAGCTAAACGATAGAAGGCATTGCGCCATCAAGGTGCAAAAAGGCGCCATACGGGCGCATCTACTCGTCGAACTGGCCGATGTCCTGGCGCAGGGTCGCGGCCAGGGCCTGGAAGCCCTGCAGCAACAGCTGGTCGCTGTGCGAGGCGTTGCTGACGCTGGCGCGGACGAACTGCGGCACCGCCGCGCGGCCGACGGCGAAGGCCTCGGCGGTGGCGATCAGGCAGTTCTTCTGCTTCAGGTCCACCTCTACGTCCGAGGCGCGCCAGGGTTCGGGCACCTCGATCCAGAAGTGCGGGCACTGCGCATGGGTGCGATAGCTCAGGCCCTCCAGCAGCCCCTGCACCAGCGCCTTGCGCCGACCGATCTCGGCGATCTGCTGGCGCAGCAGCTTGGCAGCGATGCCGTTGCTGATCCAGTTGGTGGCCAGCTCCATGGCCAGCGGCGTGGCCATCCAGCAACTGGCGCGCAGGGTCGCGGAGATGCGCCCGACCAGGGTCGCCGGCGCGTGCAGGTAGCCGACCCGCAGGCCGGCGGCCATGGCCTTGCTCAGGCTGCCGATGAGGATGGTGCGCTCCGGCGCGTAGCAGCTCAGTGGCGGCGGCCGGTCCTCGACCAGCACGGCGTGGGCCTCGTCCTCGATGATCAGCAGGTTGTGCTCGCGGCAGATGGCGGCGATGGCCTCGCGGCGGCGCGCGGACATCACCCCGGTGGTGGGGTTCTGCAGGGTCGGCGTGCAGTACAGGGCGGTGACCCGGTTGTGCCGGCACAGCTCGTCGAGGGACGCGGGAATGATCCCCTCCTCGTCCATGCTGGCGCCGAGCAGCTTGATGCCGAGCATGCGTGCGGCGGTGATCAGGCCCGGGTAGGTGAGCTGCTCGGTGACCAGGCTGTCGCCGGCGCGCAGCAGGGCCATCAGGGTGCAGAGCAGGCCGTGCTGGCCTCCGTTGACGCACAGCACCTGCTCGGCCTGGGGCTGGAAGTCGCCATGGGCCAGCCAGTCCGCACCGGCCTGGCGGTAGCGCGGCAGGCCGGCGTCCGGGGTGTAGAGGGTCAGCTCGGCGAGGGTCTGCGGATCATGCGCCAGGTCCATCAGGCTCTGCGCCAGCAGGCTGGTCTCCAGGCCGGGGATGTGCATGTTGCGACTCATGTCGAACTGCTCCGGCCGCTCCTCGACGAAGTTGCTGAAGCCGGCGTCGCGCTTGCGCTCCAGGTCGCGCTGGCGAACGAAGGTGCCGTCGCCGACCCGCGCCACCACCAGGCCCATGCGCTCCAGCTCGGCATAGGCGCGACTGACCGTGCCGATGGTCACCCCCAGGCGATCCGCCAGGTTGCGGTGCGGCGGCAGCTTGGCCCCGCCCTCGATGCTGCCTTCCAGAATCCCGATCTCCATGGACCCGGCCAGGCGTTTGTATTTGGCGCCATGCCCCGAGGTTAACGCCTCGCGCAGCATTGACACCGTGTCAATAATTGGTTTGACAGCCATTTTTCGTCCAAATAGCCTAATTGACCAGTATCAATCGCGATTGATTCCTGAGCATTAGGGTTCAATTTTGTGATCACGAAGGATTGTCATCATGCCAATGTCTGCCGTAATTGAAAACACCGGTAAATCCGCCAAGTACTGGTTGGGTGCCTTGATCACCAGCCTGCTGTTCCTGATCGTCTGCCTGAGCTGGGGCACCACCTGGCTGGGGATCAAGATCGCGGTGGAGACCGTGCCGCCGCTGACCGCCTCCGGCCTGCGCTTCCTGATCGCCTTCCCGCTGTTCCTCTGCTTCGCCCTGATCCGCGGCGACTCGATCTTCTTCCCGCGCAGCCACCTGGGCTTCTTCGTCTTCGTCACCCTGTGCTACTTCAGCCTGCCCTACTACCTGCTCAACTACGGCGAGACCCACGTTTCTTCCGGCCTCACCGCGCTGCTGTTCAGCTGCATGCCGGTGTTCATCCTGCTGTTCTCCGCGATGTTCCTGCGCGAGCGCATCTACCTGTCCCAGGTGATGGGCATCGGCATCGGCTTCGGCAGCCTGTTCATGATCCTGCGCAGCCAGGGCCTGAGCCTGGCCCACGACGAGTTCGCCGGCGTGCTGGCGATCCTGGCGGCGGCGGTGATGCACGCGCTGTGCTACGTGGTGACCAAGAAGAAGGGCGCCGACATCAGCGTCATCACCTACAACACGCTGCCCATCGGCCTGGCCGGTCTGATGCTGTTCCTCGTCGGCCTGGGCGTGGAGCACCCCAGCTTCTCCGCCATCAGCGCGCGCTCGTGGATGGCCCTCACCTACCTCGGCCTGTGCGCCTCGGTGGGCGGCTTCATCGTCTACTTCTTCCTGCTCAAGCGCCTGAGCCCGGTGATCCTGTCCTTCGTCTTCATCATCTTCCCGGTGTTCGCCGTGATCATCGGCTCCTGGTACGAGGGCCTGCCGATTTCCCGCGACCTGGCGCTGTACTCCGCCCTGCTGCTGGCCGGTTTCGCCATCACCAAGGTGCCGGTGGAAAAGCTTCTGGCGAAGAGGGACTAAGCCATGCCCGACAAGGACGTCCTCGACCCGCAAGCCCTGCAGATCATCTACCGCCACGCCTGCGCCACCTACCCGGAGGAATGCTGCGGCTTCGTCTTCGCCGATGCACGCGTGCACCAGGGCCAGAACATCCAGGACCAGCTCAACCGGCTCGATCCCGAGGTGTACCGGCGCAGCGCCGCCAACGGCTACACCTTCGCCGTGGCCGACACCCTGCTGCTCAACCGCAGCCTGCGCGGCGACAACCCGGCGCGGGTCATCTACCACTCGCACCCGGATGTCGGCGCCTATTTCAGCAGCGAGGACGTGGACAAGGCTCTGTTCATGGGCCAGCCCATCCACCCGGTCGCCTACCTGGTGGTCGACGTGCGCGAGGGCCAGGCCCATGGCGCCAAGCTGTTCGAGTGGAGCGGAGAAGAATTCGTCTGCAGCCGGGAGTTCCCGGCTCCCCCTAATGGCCTGCAATAAAAGGAGTTTGGCTATGAGTGTGGTGATTTTTCCGGAGGTGCTGGCCCGCGTCGCCAGGCTGCCCTCAGCAAAGCTGGAGGGTCAGGGGCGTACCGTGCGCGAGCTGGTGGAGGATGTCTGCGGCCGTCACGCCGGACTGCGCGAGCACCTGTTCTACGGCAACGACCAGTTCAAGGAGCACTTCCTGCTCACCGCCGACGGCGAGCTGGTTGAGGCCGACAGCCAGCTGCCGGCCGATGCCGAGCTGGACATCATGCTCGCCACCTCCGGCGGCCTGGACTGCGACGAGCTGAGCAACGACGAGGTGCGCCGCTACGTGCGCCATATCACCCTGCCGGACGTCGGCCGCCGCGGCCAGCTGCGCCTGAAGAACGCCCGCGTGCTGATCATCGGCACCGGCGGCCTGGGCTCGCCGGTCAGCCTCTACCTGGCCGCCGCCGGCATCGGCACCCTTGGCCTGGTGGACTTCGACCGGGTCGAGAGCAGCAACCTGCAGCGCCAGGTAGTGCATGGCACCAGCACCCTCGGCCTGGCCAAGGTGGAATCGGCGCGCCGCCGCCTGCTCGACCTCAACCCCGACATCCGCATCGACGCCCACGACTGCGCCCTGACCCCGGACAACGCGCTGGAGCTGGTCGACGCCTATGACCTGGTGATCGACGGCACCGACAACTTCGCCACCCGCTATCTGCTCAACGATGCCTGCGTGCTGCTCAAGCGCCCGCTGGTGTACGGCGCCCTGCACCGCTTCGACGGCCAGATCAGCCTGTTCAATCACCAGGACGGGCCCTGCTACCGCTGCCTCTACCCCAAGAGCCCGCCCGCCGAACTGGCACCCAACTGCAACGCCGGCGGGGTGATCGGTGTGCTGCCGGGCGTGGTCGGCCTGCTCCAGGCCACCGAGGCGATCAAGCTGATCCTCGGCATCGGCGAGCCCCTGGTCGGCCGCCTGATGCGCTTCGATGCCCTGGCGATGAAGTTCACCGAGATACGCTTCAAGCGCCGTGGCGACTGCCCCACCTGCTCGCCGGCGCGCAGCGACCACAACCTGCAGGTCGAGCCGCCCTCCACTTGCGCCGCCATGGCCGGCGACAGCACGTTGCCGGCGGAGCTGTTCATCAGCCCGCAGCAGCTGCAACTGAGCCTGGTGTACGGCGAGGATCTGCAACTGCTGGATGTGCGCGAACCGAACGAGCTGGAGGTCTGCGGTCTGCCCACGGCGCTCAATATCCCGCTCGGCGAGCTGAGTGAGCGTCTAGGCGAGCTGGACCGCGAGCGCACCCTGTGCCTGATCTGCTATGGCGGCCCGCGCGCCGAGCGCGCCGCGCGCCAGCTGCTGGACACCGGCCACTCGCAGGTGAAGGTGCTGCAGGGCGGGCTCAAGGCCTGGGCCCGCGACGTCGCCCCCGACATGCCGCTGTATTGAGGGCCGCGCGATGATCCACGAATCCCTGCTGCAGGCCATCGGCGAGACGCCGGTGGTGCGCCTGGCAGCCTTCAGCGCCGAGACCGGGCTGGAGGTGTACGCCAAGCTCGAATCGCTCAATCCCGGCGGCAGCCACAAGGCGCGCATCGCCCTGGCCATGGTGCGCGACGCCGAGGAGCGCGGCGTTCTGCGGCCCGGCAGCGGGCAGACCATCATCGAACCGAGTGGTGGCAACACCGGCATCGGCCTGGCCATCGCCGGCAACATCCTCGGCTACCGGGTGGTCCTGGTGATTCCCGACAACTACAGCCCGGAGAAGCAGAAGCTGCTGCGCCTGTACGGCGCCGAGGTGGTGCTGTCCGACAGCCGCCGCGGCAACAACTCCCACGGCGAGCTGGCCATGGAGCTACAGCTGGAAAACCCCGGCTACGTGATGCTCAACCAGCAGCGCAACCCGGCCAATCCGGAGATCCATCGGCGCACCACCGCCCAGGAAATTCTCCGCGACTTCGCCACGCTGCCGCCGGATTGCCTGGTGGCCGGCATCGGCACCGGCGGCCACGTCACCGGCCTGGGCGAGACGCTCAAGGCGCGCTGGCCGTGGCTGCGGGTATTCGGCGTGGAGCCGGAGCAGTGCGACCTGCTCGCCGACCGCCACGCGCCGCACGAGATTCAGGGCCTGTCCATCGGCCTGGTGCCGCGCATCCTCAACCTCGGCGTGCTCGACGGCATGCTCAAGGTCTCCAAGCAGGCCTGTCTGGAGCGGGTGCGCCGCACCATGCGCAGCGACGGCGTCAGCCTGGGGCTGTCTTCGGCGGCCAACCTGGTGGCCATCGCCCAGCTGGCCGGCGAGCTGCCGCGAGCAACAAGGGTGTTGACGCTGGTCTACGACAGCGTCGACAGCTACCTGCCGCACTTCGAATGCTAGCCATGGAGGACGACGGGATGCGCTACCTCGACAGGCTGAAACTCTACGACGGGCTGCTGGACCATCTGGTGCATGCGCTCAAAGCGGAAGACATGGAGCACCTGATGCCGTACCTGGACGGCATCATGGACAGCGCCGTGGTCCAGGTGGCCGAGGACCTGCAGGCCTATGCCGCGCGCGACCCGGCCTCGTGCGGGCGCACCGAGCTGATCCTCGACACCTATGCCTCGTTCAAGGCGGTGCTGTTCCATCGCCTGGCCCACCAGGTGTGGCTGCGCGGCGGCTTGGTGGAGCGCGAGCTGATCGCCCACCGCCTGGCCAACGCCGGCAAGCTGCAGTCGGGGGTGGAGATTCACCCGGCGGCGCGCATCGGCAGGCGCTTCGTGCTGGACCACGGCTTCGGCACGGTGATCGGCGAGACCTGCGAGATCGGCGACGACTGCTACCTGCTCAGCGGCGTGACCCTGGGCGCCGCCGGCATCGCCGACAACCCCGGCGGCAAGCGCCACCCGAGCCTGGGCAACGGCGTGGAAGTGGGCGCCGGCGCGCGCATCCTCGGCGCCGTGCATATCGGCGACCACGCCTTCATCAGCCCCGCCTGCGTGATCACCCAGGACGTGCCGGCCAATACCCGGGTCAGCATCGTCAACCAGTTGCAGATGCAGCGCGCCAGCGCTGGCGCCAGCCGCGGCTACCTGGGTGCGTTCGTGCTCGGCGAGCGCCTGCACCTGGTCGGCGAACTGCCGGAGGCGGAGGAGATCACCGTGCTCGATGCCGACCACCACCTGCTTGGCTGCCTGACCCTGGAATGCACGGTGCGCGAGCGCCATCACCGCCAGTACCGCCTGCGCAACCTCGGCGCCGTGACGCCGGCGCCGCGCTATCCGCTGAACCTGCGGATCGGCGACGTGCTGCAGGACATGACCTTGCTCGATCCGCCCGGTCTCAGCCATCTGGTCCGGGCGGTGCTCAAACCCCACATCCTCAGTATCGGAGGCTGACCCATGTCGGCACTGGCCCTGCATACCCGCCCCCTGTTCGACGAGCTGCCCTACCAGCACACCTTCACCGCCCGCGTACTGGCGGTGAGCGAGCTGGGCGTGGCCCTGGACCAGACCCTGTTCTACCCCACCGGCGGCGGCCAGCCCGGCGACCAGGGCCACCTGCTGCTGCCGGACGGCTCGGCCGTGGCGGTGGTCAACACCCAGCGCGATCCGCTGCTGCGGGCGATCATCTGGCACCAGCTGGAGGAAGGTCACCCGGACATCCGCGCCGGCACGGAACTGCAAGGCTGTCTGGACTGGGAACGGCGCTACCGGCACATGCGCATGCACACCTGCCTGCACCTGCTGTGCGCCATCGTCGACGCGCCGGTGACCGGTTGCAGCATCGCCGCCGACAAGGGCCGCCTGGACTTCGACCTGCCGGAATCGACCCTGGACAAGGAGCAGATCACCCGCAGCCTGATGGAGCTGATCGACGGCGCCCTCGACGTGCAGGTGCAACTGCTCTCCAACGATGAGTACCGCAGCCTGCCCAATCTCTGCCGCACCCAAGTGGCACCGCCCCAGGGCAACGGCACGGTGCGGGTGATCGACATCCCCGGCGTGGACATGCAGCCCTGCGGCGGCACCCACGTGCGCAACACCGCCGAGGTGGGCGCCGTGATCTGCGACAAGATCGAGAAGAAGAGCCGGCACAACCGACGCGTGACCCTGCGCTTCGCCTGAGCCTTCCGCCCCACCGCTACCGACCACCCGTCGGCGCCTCTCCGACTGCCTTCCCTTTTCATCGCCAATGGCAGGGTTATCCGCCCATCGGCGGCGATGAGCACTCCGCGCCGCCCACAAGGCGGCCGGAACCTACCCCGGAGGACACCTCCGCCCCGCAAGGAGAAGACGATGCATAGGAAGTTGATTCAACAGTCGCTGCTACTGGCCGGTCTGGCCGCCCCTGCCGCCGGCTTCGCCGCCGAACTGGTCGACGTCGCCAGCCTGCCGAAGGCCCGTGCCGGCATCGCCGCCGGCGATATCCACAGCGCCCTCGGCCTGACCCCGGACGAGCTCGACGCCGACACCAGCGCGCGCCTGCCCAGCGGCGCCCGTGTCACCCGCTACCAGCAGTTTTACAAGGGCGTGCGGGTGTGGGGCGAGGTCATCACCGAAACCAGCGGCCCACGCCCGCAACGCAGCGGCCGCATGCTGGTCGGCATCGAGCAGGACCTGGCCCGCGACGCCACCCCGACCCTGAGCAAGGAGCAGGCACTGCAGCAGGCCAGAAGCCTGATCGACAGCGCGCTGCCGCCGACCAACCAGCAGAGCGAGCTGGTGGTGCGCCGCAACGAGCAGGGCCAGGCCCAGCTGGCCTACGTGGTGTCCTTCTTCGTCGGCGGCGCCAGCCCGTCGCGCCCGCACTTCATGATCGAGGCCAACACCGGCGAGCTGCTGCAGCGCTGGGAAGGCCTGGCCCACGCGGAAGCCAGCGGCCCCGGCGGCAACGCCAAGACCGGCCAGCACCTGTACGGCACCCAGTACGGCCCGCTGATCGTCAACAGCAACTGCCAGATGAACAGCGGCGACGTGATCACCGTCAATCTCAACCAGAGCTACGACAACTCCAGCGTCACGCCCTTCCGCTTCGCCTGCCCGTACAACGACTACAAGGCCATCAACGGCGCCTTCTCGCCACTCAACGACGCGCACTACTTCGGCAACGTGGTGTTTCAGATGTACGGCGGCTGGTTCGGCGGCCTGCGCCCGCTCAACGCGCGCAAGCTGTACATGAAGGTGCACTACGGAAACGGCTACGAAAACGCCTTCTGGGACGGCCAGGCCATGACCTTCGGCGACGGCCACAGCCGCTTCTATCCGCTGGTGTCGCTGGACGTGTCGGCCCACGAGGTCAGTCACGGCTTCACCGAACTGAACTCCGGCCTGGTCTACGAGGGCCAGTCCGGCGGGATCAACGAGGCCTTTTCGGACATGGCCGGCGAGGCCGCCGAGTACTTCATGAAGGGCAGCAACGACTGGAAGGTCGGCGCCGACATCTTCAAGGGCAGCGGCTCGTTGCGCTACATGAACCGGCCCAGCCGCGACGGTGCCTCCATCGAGCACGCCGATCAGTACCACGACGGCATCGACGTGCACCACTCCAGCGGCATCTACAACCGCGCCTTCTACCTGCTGAGCCGCACCAGCGGCTGGAACACGCGCAAGGCCTTCGAGGTGTTCGTCGACGCCAACCGCTTCTACTGGACCGAAACCAGCGGCTTCGACCAGGGCGCCTGCGGGGTGATCCAGTCGGCGCAGAACCGCAGCTACGGCAGTGCCGAGGTGATCGCCGCCTTCGCCAAGGTGGGCGTGCGTTGCCCGACCCTGCTGTAAAAACGCGGCGCATGAAAAAGCCCCCGCCGGATCACTCCGGCGGGGGCTTTTCATTGCCCGATAAGAATCAGACCTTGGCGCGCTCGTAGCGCTTGCGGTCGTTCTCGTTGAGCATCTTCTTGCGCAGGCGGATCGACTTCGGCGTCACTTCCACCAGCTCGTCATCGGCGATGAATTCCAGCGCCTGCTCGAGGGTGAACTTGATCGGCGGCACCAGGGCGATGACTTCGTCCTTGCCGGAGGCGCGCATGTTGTCGAGCTTCTTGCCCTTGGTGGGGTTGATCACCAGGTCGTTGTCGCGGCTGTTGATACCGGCCAGCTGACCTTCGTAGATCTCGTCGCCCGGGGCCAGGAACAGCTTGCCGCGGCTCTGCAGGGTTTCCAGCGAGTAGGTCAGCGCGGTGCCGGTGGCCATGGAAACCAGCACGCCGTTCTGACGGTTGCTGACTTCACCGGCCTTGATCGCGCCGTAGTGGCTGAAGGTCGAGGTCAGGATGCCGCTGCCCGAGGTCAGGGTCAGGAAGTTGTTACGGAAGCCGATCAGGCCACGCGCCGGGATGGTGTATTCCAGTCGCACGCGGCCCTTGCCATCGGGAACCATGTTGGTCAGATCGCCCTTGCGCAGGCCCATCTGTTCCATCACCGAGCCCTGGTGCTGCTCTTCGATGTCGATGGTGACGTTCTCGTACGGCTCCTGCTTCTCGCCGTCCTTCTCGATGATCACCACTTCCGGACGGCCGACGGCCATCTCGAAGCCTTCGCGGCGCATGGTTTCGATCAGTACCGACAGGTGCAGCTCGCCACGACCGGAGACCTTGAACTTCTCGGCCGACTCGCCGGCTTCGACGCGCAGGGCCACGTTGTGCAGCAGTTCCTTGTCCAGACGGTCCTTGATGTTGCGGCTGGTGACGAACTTGCCTTCTTTACCGGCGAACGGCGAGTCGTTGACCTGGAAGGTCATGCTCACGGTCGGCTGGTCGACGGTCAGCGGCGGGCGGGCCTCGACGTGCTGCGGGTCGCACAGGGTGTCGGAAATGAACAGCTCGTCCATGCCCGATACGCAGACGATGTCGCCGGCTTCGGCTTCGCCTACTTCGATGCGCTGCAGGCCGGAGTGGCCCATGATCTTGAGGATACGGCCGTTGCGCTTGCTGCCGTCGTCGCTGATGGCGACCACCGGGGTGTTGGCCTTGATGCGGCCACGGGCGATGCGGCCGATGCCGATCACGCCGAGGAAGCTGTTGTAGTCCAGCTGGGAGATCTGCATCTGGAACGGACCGTCGACGTCGACCTTGGGGGCCGGCACGTGGTCGATGATCGCCTGGAACAGGGCGTCCATATTGTCGTCCATCTTCTCGTGGTCCAGACCGGCGATGCCGTTCAGGGCGCTGGCATAGACGATCGGGAAGTCGAGCTGCTCATCGGTGGCGCCGAGGTTGTCGAACAGGTCGAAGATCTGGTCGATGACCCAGTCAGGGCGCGCGCCCGGGCGGTCGATCTTGTTCACTACCACGATCGGACGCAGGCCGGCCTTGAACGCCTTCTGGGTCACGAAACGGGTCTGCGGCATCGGGCCGTCCTGGGCGTCGACCACCAGCAGCACGGAGTCGACCATCGACATCACGCGCTCTACTTCACCGCCGAAGTCGGCGTGGCCGGGGGTGTCGACGATGTTGATGTTGTAGTCGTTCCACTTCAGGGCGGTGTTCTTCGCCAGAATGGTAATGCCGCGCTCTTTTTCCTGGTCGTTGGAGTCCATCACGCGCTCGTTTTCCGCTTCTTTGCGGTCGAGGGTGCCGGACAGGCGCAGGAGTTTGTCGACGAGGGTGGTTTTGCCATGGTCGACGTGGGCGATGATGGCGATGTTGCGCAGTTTTTCGATCACGATGTCGTCTCGATTGAAGATTCTGAAAGCTGTGGCCCTGCAGTCTGCCTGGCCGTTGTGAACTCGGGGTTACGCGCTGCGACGGTCGGGAGGCCGGTGGCGGATGCTGCCACCGAGCAGACCTGCACGCTTAATGCGGGCGATAGACGCGAACATTCGCATGCCCCTCGCTGAGCAGGTGGTGAGCGTGCAGGCGGCTCATCACACCCTTGTCGCAATAGAGTAGGTACTGGCGGCTCTCATCCAGTTCCTTGAATCGGTTGTTCAGCGCGTAGAACGGCAGGGCCTGCACCTCGATGCCGGGCAGCTGCAGCGGCTCGTCCTCGGCGACATCCGGGTGGCGGATATCGATGACGATCTGCCCGACCAGGGCTTCACGCACTTCCTCGACCTGCAGGTCCTGGCCCAGCGCGTCGATCACCTTGTCCACCGTCACGCGGGTTGCACGCTGCAGCGCACGCTCGAGAATGGCCATGTCGAAGTGGCTCTCCTCGTGTTCGATGCGGCCGGGCTTGGCGCGGGTGGTCGGGTTCACCGAGATCACGCCGCAGTACTCGGGCATGTTCTTGGCGTACTCGGCGGTGCCGATGGCGGTGGCGGTGTCGATGATGTCCTGCTTGTGCGCGGCGATCAGCGGGCGCAGCACCAGGGTGTCGGTGACCGCGTCGATCACCGAGAGATTGGGCAGGGTCTGGCTGGAGACCTGGCTGATCGCCTCGCCGGTGACCAGTGCATCGATATTCAGCTCGGCGGCGATGCGGCTGGCGGCGCGCAGCATCATGCGCTTGAGCACCACGCCCATCTGGCTGTTGTCGACCTTACCGAGAATCTCGCCGACCACTTCCTCGAACGGCACGCTAATAAAGAGTACGCGGTGCGAGCTGCCGAACTTCTGCCACAGGTGGTGAGCCACTTCCATCACACCCAGCTCGTGGGCACGGCCGCCGAGGTTGAAGAAGCAGAAGTGGGTGAGCAGGCCGCGACGCATCATCTGATAGGCAGCGACGGTGGAGTCGAAGCCGCCACTCATCAGTACCAGGGTCTGTTCGATGGAGCCCAGCGGGTAACCGCCGAGGCCCTCGTGCTGGGCGTGGATGATCAGCAGGCGGTCATAGCGCACTTCGAAGCGTACTTCGGCCTCGGGCTGCTTGAGGTCGATGCCGGCGGCACCGCACTCGCGACGCAGGCGGCTGCCGACATGGCTGGCCAGCTCCATCGAGGAGAAGTCATGGGTATTGCCGGCGCGCTTGCAGCGCACGGCGAAGATCTTGCCGGGCAGCTGGGCGCCGAAGTGGGCGCGGCATTTCTCGAAGGTGTCATCGAAATCGACGTAGGGGTATTCGTGCACTTCCAGGAAGTGGGCGATGCCCGGCGTACTGCGCAGGCGCGCGAACATCTCGGCCTGCACCTTCGGCTCGCTGACCCGGCTGATCAGGTCGAGGTTGTCCCATTCGCCCTGCACCTCCAGCTCGGGGTCCAGATCACGCAGCACCGTACGAATATTCTTCGCCAGCTGGCGGATGAACTGCTTGCGCACCGGCCGGCTCTTGATGGTGATTTCTGCGAAGGGTTTGACGATGAGCTTCATGGAAAACGGGTGCCGGACGGGAGACCGAAAAACAGGGGCGCGGATTATAGCGGAAATTGCTCAAGCTTTGATCAAAAACAATAGTCGTCGCGACAAGGCACCAAAAAAGTGCGAACTGCATTTTAACGGCACCAACTCGGTGCACAAAATCGCTCAAAAAATCGACACAGGCCGCGCAGCCCCTGACTTTCAAGCTTCCAACCCATTCCGGGGCACTGGCATGCAATTTGCTCCCTTGTGAGGCAGCCCAGCCTGGCCGACTATCGCGCCCGGCTTTGCACCTAATTTTGGAGGCTGGCTCAGCCGGCCCCATCCACCTGGAGGACAGCATGTCGAAGTCGATTCAACTGATTAAAGAACACGACGTGAAGTGGGTTGATCTGCGCTTCACCGACACCAAAGGCAAGCAACACCACGTGACCATGCCGGCCCGTGACGCCCTGGACGAGGACTTCTTCGAAGTCGGCAAGATGTTCGACGGTTCGTCCATCCATGGCTGGAAAGGCATCGAAGCCTCCGACATGATCCTGCTGCCGGTCGATGACACCGCCGTTCTGGACCCGTTCACCGAAGAGCCGACCCTGATCCTGGTCTGCGACATCATCGAGCCGAGCACCATGCAAGGCTACGATCGCGACCCACGTTCCATCGCCAAGCGCGCCGAGGAATACCTGAAGACCACCGGTATCGGTGACACCGTCTTCGTCGGCCCGGAGCCGGAGTTCTTCATCTTCGACGAAGTGAAGTTCAAGTCCGACATCTCCGGCTCCATGTTCAAGATCTACTCCGAACAAGGCTCGTGGATGACCGACGCCGACGTCGAGTCCGGCAACAAGGGCCACCGCCCGGCCGTCAAAGGTGGTTACTTCCCGGTTCCGCCGTGCGACCACGACCACGAAATCCGTACCGCCATGTGTAATGCCATGGAAGAAATGGGCCTGGTTATCGAAGTTCACCACCACGAAGTGGCGACTGCCGGCCAGAACGAGATCGGTGTGAAGTTCAACACCCTGGTCAACAAGGCTGACGAAGTACAGACCCTGAAGTACTGCGTACACAACGTGGCCGATGCCTACGGCAAGACCGCTACCTTCATGCCGAAGCCGCTGTACGGCGACAACGGCTCGGGCATGCACGTGCACCTGTCGATCTCCAAAGACGGCAAGAACACCTTCTCCGGCGAAGGCTATGCCGGCCTGTCCGATACCGCCCTGTACTTCATCGGCGGCATCATCAAGCACGGTAAGGCCCTGAACGGCTTCACCAACCCGTCGACCAACTCCTACAAGCGTCTGGTCCCGGGCTTCGAAGCTCCGGTCATGCTGGCCTACTCGGCTCGTAACCGTTCCGCCTCGATCCGTATCCCGTACGTTTCCAGCCCGAAAGCTCGCCGCATCGAGGCTCGCTTCCCGGATCCGGCTGCCAACCCGTACCTGGCCTTCGCTGCTCTGCTGATGGCCGGTCTGGACGGTATCCAGAACAAGATCCACCCCGGCGACGCCGCCGACAAGAACCTGTATGACCTGCCGCCGGAAGAGGCCAAGGAAATCCCGCAGGTTTGCGGCAGCCTGAAAGAAGCCCTGGAAGAGCTGGACAAGGGCCGCGCCTTCCTGACCAAGGGCGGCGTATTCTCCGACGACTTCATCGATGCCTACATCGAGCTGAAATCGGAAGAAGAAATCAAGGTGCGCACCTTCGTGCACCCGCTGGAATACGACCTGTACTACAGCGTCTGATCCAGCGCCGGCCGCTTACGCGGCTCGCTTGAAAGAGGCCTCCTTCGGGAGGCCTTTTTTGTGCCCCGAGATTTCATGGCAGAGCCGTGAGAGAGCCCTGAGCTGGGGAGCGACCAGCGATTGCCGCAACTATTTCTTGCGCCACGCCACGCACGGCAGCGTGCGGACTTGCCAGAGACGTTCAGCGATGCAACCCTTGCCGCAGGATCATTCAGGAGCCTACCGATGCGCCTGCTCACCGCCTGCCTGCTGTGCACCCTGGCCCTGCCAGCCGCCGCGCAGATCTACAAGTACACCGACTCCAACGGCAACACGGTATTCACCAACCAGCCGCCGGAAGGCCAGGCGACGGAGTCTGTCGAGTTGCAGCCGACCAATACGGTAGAGCCACAGCAGCCCGTAGTGGTGGAACAGCCGAAGACGGTCGAGAAAGAACAGGCTGCCTATAGTCATCTGGCGCTGAGCGATATGCCCAGCGAAGAGGCCCTGCGCGCTAACAACGGGACCTTTACCGTCAGCGTCGATATCGAACCGCGCCTGCGACCAGGCCACAGCCTTCGCCTGCTGCTGGATGGCCAGCCCTATGGGCAACCGAGCAATGTACCGCGCCTGCAACTGACCGAAATTGATCGGGGCGAACACACCCTTGCCGTGGAAGTGCTAAGCGGCCAGCGCCAAGTGCAACAGAGTGAACCGGTGACCTTCACCGTGCAACGCATCAGCCTGAACAGCCCGGCCAGACCCAAGCCGACACCGCACAAGCCTCCGCCCAAACCAGCATCCTGACCATAGAGCCTCCATGCTACGTCCACTGCTATTCCTACTGCTCGGCCTGACCAGCTTTGCCAGCCATGCCGGGGTCTACACCTATGTGGACGCCGAAGGTAACCGGGTGTTCACCGACCAGCCGCCCTCGGATAAGGCCCAGCGCATTGAGCTGGCGCCCTCCAACGCCATGGACGCAACCCAAGCGCCACTACGCCCACCTCCCGCCTATCCAACCACCAAGGTAGAGCCGGCCTATGACGTGCTGCGCATCATCGTCCCCGAACCCGATGCAACCATTCGCGACCCGGCGGGCAATCTTATAGTCACCGCCAGCAGCGAGCCGACGCTGCGCGATGGACACAACTACAGACTGATCATGGATGGCCAGCCGATTGGAGAAGCCGGCCGCAGCCCGGTATTCCCTCTGCAGAATATCGATCGTGGCACGCACAAACTCTCGGTGGAAATACTCGACTCCTATGGCCGCATCGTCGAGCGCACTCCCAGTCAACCCTTCCACATGAAGCGCATTTCCCTGGCCGAGAAGCGCAAGACCAACCCCTGCAAGAAAAAGGACTGGGGCGTGCGCCCGGAATGCCCCATCGAAGACAAGCCGAAAGACCCGCCGAAAGACATCCCGCTGATTCCCTTCATCTGATCGCGCGGGCCAATGCACCATATTGATGCATCAGCCTGCACCGATTTCTATACTCTCCCCGTTTTGGTTCATCGACGACCGCGCCGGCTGCGCCGAAACGCAGCCTGAAGGGCGGTTGCTGGCAGAGATACGCGTCTTTTCAGGGCTTTGGTTTGCTTTTTGCATTTTCCAGCCCAACGCCGGGACTCAGACCTGCCATGATCAACGACGCGCTGCACCGCCTACTGCTGGACAACCTGACCACCGCCACCATCCTGCTCAATGCCGAGCTGCGCCTGGAGTACATGAACCCGGCCGCCGAGATGTTGCTGGCGGTCAGTGGCCAGCGCAGCCACGGGCAGTTCATCAGCGAACTGTTCACCGAGTCGCCGGAAGCGCTCAGCTCGCTGCGCCTGGCGGTCGAGCACGCGCATCCCTTCACCAAGCGCGAGGCGATGCTCACCTCGTTGGCTGGCCAGACCATCACCGTCGACTATGCGGTGACGCCGATCCTCAACCGCAGCCAGACCCTGCTGCTGCTGGAAGTGCATCCGCGCGACCGTCTGCTGCGCATCACCAAGGAAGAGGCGCAGCTGTCCAAGCAGGAGACCACCAAGCTGCTGGTGCGCGGCCTGGCCCACGAGATCAAGAACCCCCTCGGCGGCATCCGCGGCGCGGCCCAGTTGCTGTCCCGCGAGCTGCCGGAAGAGAGCCTCAAGGATTACACCAACGTGATCATCGAGGAGGCCGACCGCCTGAGAAATCTCGTGGACCGCATGCTCGGCTCGAACAAGCTGCCGTCGCTGGCGATGACCAACATCCATGAAGTGCTGGAGCGCGTCGGCAGTCTGATCGAGGCGGAGTCCCAGGGCAGCATCACCCTGGTGCGCGACTACGACCCGAGCATCCCCGACCTGCTGATCGACCGCGAGCAGTTGATCCAGGCCGTGCTCAACATCGTGCGCAACGCCCTGCAGGCCCTGTCCAGCCAGAGCGACCTGCGCCTGGGCCGCATCAGCCTGCGCACCCGCACCCTGCGCCAGTTCACCATCGGCCACACCCGCCATCGTCTGGTGGTGAAGATGGAGATCATCGACAACGGCCCGGGCATCCCGCCAGAGCTGCAGGAAACCATCTTCTACCCCATGGTCAGCGGCCGCCCCGACGGCACCGGCCTGGGCCTGGCCATCACCCAGAACATCATCAGTCAGCACCAGGGCCTGATCGAATGCGAGAGCCATCCTGGCCATACCGTGTTCTCGATCTTCCTGCCCCTGGACCAAGGAGCCACACCGTCATGAGCCGCAGTGAAACCGTCTGGATCGTCGACGACGACCGCTCCATCCGCTGGGTCCTGGAGAAGGCCCTGCAGCAGGAAGGCATGACCACCCAGAGTTTCGACAGCGCCGATGGCGTGCTGACCCGCCTGTCCCGCCAGCAGCCGGACGTGATCATCTCCGACATCCGCATGCCCGGCGCCAGCGGCCTCGACCTGCTGGCCCGCATCCGCGACATGCACCCGCGCCTGCCGGTGATCATCATGACCGCCCACTCCGACCTGGACAGCGCGGTGGCCTCCTACCAGGGCGGTGCCTTCGAGTACCTGCCCAAGCCATTCGACGTCGACGAGGCCGTGTCGCTGGTCAAGCGCGCCAACCAGCACGCCCAGGAGCAGCAGGGCCTGGAGGCGCCGGCCGCACTGGGTCGCACGCCGGAAATCATCGGCGAGGCGCCGGCGATGCAGGAGGTGTTCCGCGCCATCGGCCGCCTCTCCCACTCCAATATCACCGTGCTGATCAACGGCGAATCCGGTACCGGCAAGGAACTGGTCGCCCACGCCCTGCACCGCCACAGCCCGCGCGCGGCCGAGCCGTTCATCGCGCTGAACATGGCGGCCATCCCCAAGGACCTGATGGAGTCCGAGCTGTTCGGCCATGAGAAAGGCGCCTTCACCGGCGCGGCCAACCAGCGCCGCGGGCGCTTCGAGCAGGCCGACGGCGGCACCCTGTTCCTCGACGAGATCGGCGATATGCCCGCCGACACCCAGACCCGCCTGCTGCGTGTGCTGGCCGACGGCGAGTTCTACCGGGTCGGCGGCCACACCCCGGTCAAGGTGGACGTACGCATCATCGCCGCCACCCACCAGAATCTCGAATCCCTGGTGCAGGCCGGCAAGTTCCGTGAGGACCTGTTCCACCGCCTCAACGTGATCCGCATCCATATCCCGCGCCTGGCCGATCGCCGCGAGGACATCCCCACCCTGGCCCGCCACTTCCTCGGCCGCGCCGCCCAGGAGCTGGCCGTCGAGCCCAAGCTGCTGAAGAGCGAGACTGAGGACTACCTCAAGCATCTGCCCTGGCCGGGCAACGTGCGCCAGCTGGAGAACACCTGCCGCTGGATCACCGTGATGGCCTCCGGCCGCGAGGTGCATATCGACGACCTGCCGCCGGAGCTGCTGACCCAGCCCCAGGAAAGCGCGCCGGCCGCCAACTGGGAACAGGCCCTGCGCCAGTGGGCCGACCAGGCCCTCGCTCGCGGCCAATCCAGCCTGCTGGACAGCGCCGTGCCAGCCTTCGAGCGGATCATGATCGAGACCGCGCTCAAGCACACCGCCGGCCGCCGCCGCGACGCCGCGGTGCTGCTCGGCTGGGGCCGCAATACCCTGACCCGCAAGATCAAGGAGCTGGGCATGAAGGTCGACGGCGCCGACGATGACGACGGCGAAGACTGATCACAGCCAGCGCTGAACCAGACGGGCCCCACGGGGCCCGTTTTCGTTGCCGCACCGCGCGGGCTATCCTCTGAACGAAAGGTCAATAAAATGGTGCCTCGCCAGCACCTGATGCCGTCTTCTCGGCACACCAACCCATTTCCCGGCGGGTAGCCGTTCGCCCATGCCCTCATCGTTCAAGCACACCCTGCGCCAGCTCTGGGCGCGCGAGAAATTCACCTACGGTGTGCGGGTATTCATCGCCCTGGCCGGCGCCATGGCCCTGTGCTGGTACCTGGAGCGGATCGCCCTGGTCATCCCGCTGTTCCTCGGCTGCATCGCCAGCGCCCTGGCCGAGAACGACGACCACTGGCGCGGGCGCGCCCAGGGACTGCTGGTCACCCTGCTGTGCTTCGGTGCCACCGCCACTGCGGTGCAGCTGCTGTTCCCGATGCCCTGGCTGTTCGGCGCCGGCCTGGCCCTGGCGGCCTTCGCCATGACCCTGCTCGGCGGCATCGGCGAACGCTACGCGGCGGTGGCCCAGGCCACTCTGATCCTGGCGATCTACACCGCCATCGGCCTGGAGCACCGCGGCGGCCAGGCCGGCGGCTTCTGGCAGGAGCCGCTGCTGCTGATCGGCGGCGCGGCCTGGTACGGCCTGCTCGGCATTCTCTGGAGCGCGCTGTTCAGCCAGCAACCGGTGCAGCAGGCACTGGCGAGGGTGTTCGAGGAGCTGGGCGCCTACCTGCGCCTGAAGGCCTCACTGTTCGAGCCGATCAAGCAGTTGGACGTCGAGGCGCGGCGCCTGGAGCTGGCGCGGCAGAACGGTCGGGTGGTGACGGCGCTGAACCTGGCCAAGGAGATCATCCTCAACCGCATGAGCCGCAAGCGCAGCGGGCAGAAGACCAACCGCTACCTCAAGCTGTACTTCATCGCCCAGGACATCCACGAGCGCGCCAGCTCCTCGCACTACCCGTACAACGCCCTGGCCGAGGCCTTCTTCCACAGCGACGTGATGTTCCGCTGCGGCCGCCTGCTCAGCCAGCAGGGCAAGGCCTGCCAGGCGCTGGGCCGCGCCATCCGCCTGCGCCAGCCGTTCGACTACAACGACAACAGCCAGGCCATGGCCGACCTCGACGCCTCCATGACCTACCTGCGCGAGCAGCACAACCCGGCCTGGCGCCACCTGCTGCGCTCCCTCGGCGCCCTGGCCGACAACCTCGCCAGCCTGGAGCGCAAGCTGTCCAGCGCCAGCAACCCGGACGCCCTGGCCGACGAGCAGGACAGCAGCCTGCTGGATCGCTCGCCGCAGACCCTCAGGGAGGCCTTCGAGCGCCTGCGCCAGCACTTCACCCCGACCAGCCTGGTGTTCCGCCACGCCCTGCGCCTGTCCGCCGCGCTGCTCGCCGGCTATGGCCTGCTGCACTGGATCCATCCGCAGCAGGGCTACTGGATCCTGCTGACCACCCTGTTCGTCTGCCGCCCCAGCTACGGTGCCACCCGCCTGCGCCTGGTGCAGCGGGTCAGCGGCACGCTGATCGGCCTGGTACTGGGCTGGGCGCTGATCCGCCTGTTCCCCGATCCGTTGCTGCAATCGCTGATCGCCGTGGCCGCCGGGGTGATCTTCTTCACCAACCGGGTCGACCGCTACACCCTGGCCACCACCGCCATGACCCTGGTGGTGGTGCTGTGCTTCAACCAGATCAGCGATGCCTACACCCTGCTCTGGCCGCGCCTGGTGGATACCGTGCTGGGCACGGTGATCGCCGGCCTGGCGGTGTTCTTCATCCTGCCGGACTGGCAGGGACGCAAGCTCAACCAGGTGCTGGCCAGCACCCTGAGCAGCAACAGCCGCTACCTGCTGCAGATCATGCAGCAGTACGAGTCCGGTGCCCGCGACGACTTGAGCTACCGCCTGGCCCGGCGCAACGCGCACAACGCCGACGCGGCGCTGTCCACCACCCTGTCCAACATGCTGCTGGAGCCCGGCCACTTCCGCAAAGACGCCGAAACCGGCTTCCGCTTCCTGGTGCTGTCGCACACCCTGCTCAGCTACCTCTCTGCCCTCGGCGCACACCGCGCGACCCTGGCCGACGACGCCAGCGACGCCCTGCACGACCGCGCAGTGGCGCATATCAGCCAGAGCCTCGACGCCATCGCCACGGGCCTGCAGACGGGCACTCCGGTGGCGGTGTACGACGAAGCCGACCAGGCCCTGGCCGAGGAGCTGGAACAACTGCCGGAGGAGATGGACGAAGGCCACCGCCTGGTGCAGGTGCAGCTCGGCCTGATCTGCCGCCAGCTGGCGCCGCTGCGCACCCTGGTCGCGCACCTGCAGAAGGGCCCGGCCGAAATGGCCCAGGCCAAGGCCGCCTGAGGAGGCACTTCCCTCTGCGTCGCCGCGCCGCAGCCGCCGACCATTGCACTGCCGGCCCCATTCCGGGGCCGTTCAGTGACGAGGTGACGCCATGAAACGCTGCCCCCAATGCGGCTCCCAGCTGGCCAAGAGCGCGCCGGCCGAATCGGCCGAGTACTGCAGCAACTGCAAGGACCTGAGCAAGAACACCAACCGCAAGCGCGGCGAAGACCGTAACCAGAGCTTCGGTGGCGAGACTCACAGCAAGCAACCCAAGGGCAACAACCACAACAGCGGGCGCTGAGCCTACCCCGCAGGCGCCACGGCGCCTGCGGGGCGATGACCGTCCGCGGATTCGCCGCGCCTTTCCGCTAGAATGCGCGGCTTCGCGACTCATCGAGGTTCAGCCGTGTCCTTCTTCTCGGTCATCATCATCGGCGCCGGTGCTGCCGGCCTGATGTGCGCGGCGCAAGCCGCCGCACGCGGGCGCCAGGTCCTGCTGCTGGACCACGCCAACAAGCCGGGCAAGAAGATCCTCATGTCCGGCGGCGGCCGCTGCAACTTCACCAACATGTACTGCGAGCCGGCCAACTTCCTCTCGCACAACCCACATTTCTGCAAGTCGGCCCTGGCCCGCTATACCCAGTGGGACTTCGTCGAACTGGTGGTCAAGCACGACGTGCCCTACCACGAGAAGAAGCTCGGCCAGCTGTTCTGCGACCGCAAGGCCAGCGACATCCTCAGCATGCTGCTGACCGAATGCGACGAGCACGGCGTCGACCTGCGCCTGGATACTTCGGTCGAGACTATCGCCAAGTCTGATACCGGCTACACCCTGCACACCAGCGCCGGTAAGTTCACTTGCGAGTCGCTGGTGATCGCCACCGGCGGCCTGTCCATCCCCACCCTCGGCGCCACCGGCTTCGGCTATCAGGTGGCCAAGCAGTTCGGCCATACGCTGCTGCCGACCCGCGCCGGCCTGGTGCCCTTCACCATCACCGAGCCGCAGCTCAAGGCCCTGTGCACCGAGCTGTCCGGCACCTCGGTGGAGGACTGCGTGGTCAGCTGCAACGGGCAGAGCTTCAAGGAAAATATCCTGTTCACCCACCGCGGCCTGAGTGGCCCGGCGATCCTGCAGATCTCCTCCTACTGGCAGCCGGGCGACGCCATCAGCATCAACCTGCTACCGCACATCGACCTGCCCGAGTGGCTGGCGGCGCAGCAGCGCGAGCGGCCGAACAGCGAGCTGAAGACCCTGCTCGCCGAGCTGTTCACCAAGAAGATGGCCGGCCTGCTGGCCGAGCAGTGGTTCGTCAGCAAGCCACTCAAGCAGTACACCCCGGCAGAGCTGGATGCGGTGGCGGCCAAGCTGGCCGAGTGGACCCTGGTGCCGGCCGGCACCGAGGGCTACCGCACCGCCGAGGTGACCCTGGGCGGCATCGATACCCGCGAGGTGTCGTCGAAGACCATGGAGTCGCAGAAGTCGCCGGGCCTGTACTTCATCGGCGAAGTGCTGGACGTCACCGGCCACCTGGGCGGCTTCAACTTCCAGTGGGCCTGGGCCTCAGCCCATGCCGCTGCGCAGTTCGTCTAAAGCTCGCCTATAGACCCAGATCAGCACCGCTCAGGCTCCCTCTCCCCGCGGGAGAGGGCTGGGGTGAGGGCGAGTCCATAGGCCCTCGCTCACCGCCCGACTGCCGATGAGCTCGCCACTTGCGAATCCTCAACGCCTACGGCCTGGGCAACAGCTCGACAAAGTATGTAGCCCGGATGCAATCCGGGGGCGGTGCCGCCTGTATTTCCCGGATTGCATCCGGGCTACGCAGTTGCATGTCTGCCTAGACCGCCGGCAACAGCTCGATAAAACGCCGCATCAGCTCGTGCATGTCGCCCGGCCAGCGCCCGGACACATAGTTGCCGTCATGCACCACCCAGGCCGGGCGGCTGTCGCTCGGCGTGTCGCGGTGCAGGCCGCTGGTCTTGCGCCAGAAATCGGGGGCATCCTTGGCCACGTCGAGGAAGTCATCCGGGCTGGCCAGCACCCTCCCCACCTCGCCCTGTACGCTCATGTACCCGGCCGGCTCGCCCGCCGCCTCGGAGTAGGTTCGGTAGTAGTCGCCCTCCCACCAGCGACCGTAGAAGCGGGTCAGGCCCCAGGCGGTCTTCTCCATCTTCCAGGTCAGCCCGGTTGTCTTGCGCCCGTGCAGCACCGAGCGACCATCCGCGCCCTTGCTGCGCGCCGCCAGCAGCACGCCGTGGCAGACTGCGGCCACCGGCTTATCGGCGGCGAAGAAAGCCGCGACGAAGGCCTGCAGCGTCTCGCTCTCCAGGTACTCGCGCATGCCCCGGGCCCAGTGCCCGCCGGGCAGCATCAGGCCGGCGAAGTCCTCGACGCGCAGGCGCTCATGACGCAGTGGCTGCAGGTAGTCGGGATCACGCAGCATCTCCGCGCAGGCCGCGCGCGCCGCGCCATTGGCCCGCAGCAGCAGGCCGAGCAGCTTGAGCCGGCGCAGGCCGGGGACCAGTCCCCAGGCGTCCAGACCCTCGCCGCTGATCATCTGCGGATCGGGCTCCGCCGGCTGGCCATCCGGGGTTGCGAAGCACACCCGGTAGCCGGCCTGGCGCAGTTGGCGCCAGGCCAGGGCCGTCTCGCTGGGGTCGTAGTCGCGGCGCGGCAGGGGAATCAGGACGCAAGGCGCGGGCATGGCGGGCTCTCATGGATGGGCAATGGGCTGAGACCTTAGCAGGTCATGCATCGCGGCTGCATGCGGCGGACGCCAGGCCCGCGGGCCGCGGCTGCCAATGCCACCGGCTCAGCGCAGGGTCTCGGCAATCGCGTGAATGTCCGCCCGGTGATTGAGCACCAGCTCCAGCTCGCCGTTGTCGCCGATGAAGTTCAGCGGCGGCTGCAGCTTGTGGTAGGCGGTCAGCTCCACCAGCAGCGGCAGCTCGGCGTCGACATTGCGCTCCTTGATGGCATGGAACAGCGCCAGGTTGACCAGATCGATCAGCTCCAGCTCGCGACTGGTCAAGGCGCCCCAGTTGCCGGCCGCGCGGATCACCTCGATGTATTCGTCGTCCACCGCCCACTTCTTCAACACGATCACGCCCAGCGACTTGCTGTATTCACGGCACAGCTTGTAATACAGCTCGCCGGAGGGAATCTCCGCCTCGTCCTTGAACGCCGAGAGCACCGCCAGGGTGCCGACCTCGCTGAGCAGGCTCGCCAGCAGGGCATGCTCCGGCGCCACATGGCCGATCAACCGCGCCAGCATGGCGCAGGTGCTGGCCTTGAGCGTCAGCCGCCCCCACACCTCCATGAACAGGCGCTTGTGCGCCGGGCTGTGCAGGGTGAACAGGCTCTTGATGCTGTGGACCATGGTGATGCGATCCACCTCGCCCATGCCGAGCAGGGCGATCACATCCTGCAGGGTGCGCGGCGCCATCGGGTGGCGGTACAGGGCGCAGGAGGCATGCTTCATCAGCAGCGCCGCCAGTGCCGGGTCGCGACTGACCAACCGGGCCAGCGCACCGGTGCTGATCTGCCCGTCGCTCAGTGCCCGGCGGATATCCAGGGTCAGTGCCGGCAAGCTGGGTAGTTGCTCCTGGCCCTGCATCAACTGCGACACCACCCGCCGGTAGATCGAATAGTCCGAAGCCTCGACGCCCAATGCACACCTCCCTAGGTCCCCCAGAAGCAGTGTAGGTGCTGCCGGCGGCTCGGACGCCTATCATGGAAACCAATCCCACCATCCGTGCCCACCATGAACTGGCTGGAAGAATCCAAGTCGCTGTTCGCCACGCCCAGGCCCGACCACTTCACCAACTACCAGCACTGCGAGGAGTGCTTCGAGCAAGACCAGACGCTGCTCAATTCGACCATCGACGACATCGGCATGGAGGAGCTCGGCAATCCCGGCTGGGACCCCATGTGCTTCGTCGAGCCAGAGGGCCTCATCTACTACTTCCCCGCGCTGGTGCGCCTATGCCTGGAAAGTAGCGAGGAGTGGTCCTATATCGGCCAGTTCCTCTTCCATATCAGCTACGACGGCCCGCAGAACCGCCATGTGCTGACCTTCAGCGAGGCGCAGCGGGATTTCGTGGTGCGCTTCCTTGATTACCTGCTGGAGACCCGCGCCGAACTGATCAGCCTGTACGGCGAGGATGACCAGCTGTTCGCCGCGATCCGCATCTGGAGTGGCCAGGCCTGACTGCCGCCCCGATTTTCTCGCTATCTGTACCGCGCGGTGCGGAGCGCGGCATGCCAGCATGAGGCCTAGCCCTTAGCCGGAGCACCGCCATGCTCACCACCACCCTCGCCGCTCTGGCCGCCTTTCCCGATCAGCTGGAGGCCCATTTCGCTGCCTTTGCACACGAACATCGGCATTGGACGCCGGCGTCCTGGGAAGGGGTGCCGAGTGAGCCCTTCAGCGCCATCGAACAGCTCTGCCATGTGCGCGATATCGAGGTGGAGGGCTACCAGCTGCGCCTGCGCCGCACGCTGGAGGAAGACAACCCGCTGCTGATCTCGCTGGACGGCGAGGCCATGGCCCGCGAGCGCCGTTATGCCGAGGCGGATGCCGACTCGGTGCTGGCCGACTTTCGCCGTGCCCGCCGCGAGACCCTGGCGCTGATCGAATCGATCAGCGCCGAGCAGTTCCTGCGACCGGCGCGCTTCGAGGGTTATGGCGAGCTGACCCTGCGCAGCCTGGTGCACTATCTGTGCAGCCACGACCAGCAGCACCTGGCCGGCCTGCAGTGGCTACTCGGCAAGATCGAGGCCGGCGACCGGACATGACAGAATCGCCTCTCGCCGACACGGAAATACCACGTCCCATGACCTTTACCTGGCACACCAAGCACCACTCCGAACTGGCTCCGCACGAGCTATACGCCCTGCTCGAACTGCGCTCCCGCGTATTCGTGGTCGAGCAGAACTGCCCCTACCAGGACGTCGATGGCCAGGACCTGCTCGCCGACACCCACCATCTGCTGGCCTGGCAGGACGAGCGGCTGGTGGCCTACCTGCGCCTGCTCGATCCGTCGACCCAGGATGGCGACGTGGTGATCGGCCGAGTGGTGATAGCCCCGGAGGCGCGCGGCAGCGGTCTCGGTCACCAGTTGATGGAGCGCGCCGTCGCGGCCTGCCTCGAGCGCTGGCCGGGGCTGCCGATCTACCTCTCAGCCCAGGCCCACCTGCAGGGCTATTACGGTCGCTACGGCTTCATCGCGGTGACCGAGCCCTACCTGGAAGACGACATCCCGCATATCGGCATGCGTCGCCAGCCCCAGTAGATTCAATTCCGCCGCCCATGACCGGCGGCGCTTTCGAGGTTCGTGTCGATGTGGATGGGTACGCTGTTCGCCCTGATCGCCGGGATGATGTGGGGCCTGGTGTTCGTCGGCCCGCTGCTGCTGCCGGAATATTCGGCCGCCCTGCTCTCGGCCGGGCGCTACCTGGCCTTCGGCCTGATCGCCCTGCCGCTGGCCTGGTTCGACCGCCATCGCCTGCGCCAGCTGGCGCACGGCGACTGGCTGGAGGCGCTCAAGCTGTCGGCGGTGGGCAACCTGCTCTACTACCTGTGCCTGGCCAGCGCCATCCAGCGCGCCGGCGGGCCGCTGCCAACCATGATCATCGGCACCCTGCCGGTGGTCATCGCCATCGCCGCCAACCTGCGTAATGCCAAGCGCGACGGGCGCCTGCCCTGGGCCAAGCTGCTGCCCTCGCTGGCGCTGATCGCGGCCGGCATCGCCTGCGTCAACCAGGCCGAATTGCATGCCCTGCAGACCGCCGGCAAGACGGACTGGGTCCGCTACGCCAGCGGCGCACTATTGGCGGTGATCGCCGTGGCCTGCTGGACCTGGTATCCGCTGCGCAACGCCGACTGGCTGCGCGATCACCCCGGGCGCAGCCCGCGCACCTGGGCCACCGCCCAGGGCCTGGTGACCCTGCCCATGGCCTTGCTCGGCTACGCCCTGCTGTGGCTGGGCATGACGCTTGGCGGCAGCCGGTTCGCCATGCCGCTGGGCCCACGCCCGGAGTTCTTCATCGTCCTGATGGTCACCATCGCCCTGCTCTCGTCCTGGGTCGGCACCCTGTGCTGGAACGAAGCCAGCCAGCGCCTGCCCACCTCGCTGGCCGGCCAGCTGATCGTGTTCGAGACCCTGGCGGCGCTGAGCTACGCCTTCATCCTGCGCGGCGAGTGGCCGGCGCCGCTGACCCTGGCCGGCATCGTCCTGCTGATCGTCGGCGTGCTCTGGGCGGTACGGGTCAAGCCGCAGCACGACTGAGCTCCGCCAAATCTCCACACTGCCTCCGCACCCGCCCCACGCGGCGACTGCAGACTGCTCCCGATTGAACGAGGGAGATGAGTCATGCTGATTTTTTTGCTGGGGTTCCTGTTGCTGGCGCTGTTCTGCCTGACGGTGCTGGTTCGTGCGCTGTTGCTGTTTCCCCTGCGCGGCCTGCGCCAGGGCTGGGAGCCGGCCCTGCGTCGCTACGGCCTGAGCCTGCTGCTGTGCGGCGCTTTCGTGGTCTGGGAGCTGGGCGCGCTGTACGGTTTCAGCTGGCAGCACCTGGGCCGGGCGGATCGCCAGCAGATGGTCGACGCCGCCGTGGCCTTCGCCTACCCCGAAACCTACCGCGACCTGACCGAGCTGCGCCGCGACTACGCGCACTTCCGCCCCGAGGTGAGCTACTGGGACGACTGGGAATACGAGGGCAGTACCGATGTGCTCGACAAGCTGCTCGGCGATACCCACTACCAGATCCGCCTGCCCGACCTGGTGGTGGTCGCCGATGTGCACGGCCAACCGCTGCGCCAGTTCGCGCTGAGCATGGAGCAGCAGCCGGTGGCGCCGGACCGCCCGGTGTTGGGCCTGATCGGCGAGATTCAGGACCTGCGCGAGGCCGCGCCAGTGTTCGAGGACCTGCGCCTGCGCTGGAGCACTCCACAGCTCGGCGAGGCAGAAATTCATGGCCAGTGCTTCAGCGCCTACAACACGCAGCCCCGCCACCAGCGCCTAGAACTGACCAGCAGCGGCGCCGCGCCACTCGAGCTGGGCCAGCCGCTGGGCTACTACCAGGTTCTGGTGCAGCTGAGCCAGCGGGACGGCCAGCCCTACAACTACGCGATCCGCCAACGCATCACCCGCGCCGAGTTCCTGCGCCAGCGCCAGGCCTGCCGCGACCAGGCCGACGAGGCGGTCAGCGCGGCGGCGCTGGACTGAGCAGCTCGGCGGGAATCTCCTGGCCCGGCAGCCAGCGCCGGTAGATCAGGGCGAAGCTGCCGTCGCGCTTGGTCGAATCCAGCGCCTGCTGCCACTCATGCACCACCGCGTCCGCCGTGGCCGGCGAGAAGGCGATATAGGCCTCGCTGCGCAGGAAGCCATAGAGCGGCTCGACGTTCTCCGGGCGCAGGCCGCCGAGGGCCAGCAGGCTCTCCAGGGTCACGTTGTCGGCCACCACCACCGGCACCCGACCATGGCGCAGCATGCTCATCATCTGCTGCGGGCCGATCACCCCGTACAGGTTGGGCAGGCCGCGGGACTGCAGCTCCTGGTAGCTGTACCACTGGCGCGGCACGGCGATGGTGCCGACCCGACCCGCCTCGTCCAGCGAGTCGATGCGGATGCCCGAGCCCTTCAGCGCATAGAAGCCGGTGATCACCACGCAGACCGGGCCCACCCACTTGAACAGCCGCTCGCGCTCGGCCGTGCGCATGGTCACGAACAGCCCGGTATTGGCCTCGTGCTGCGCCGCCTGATAGCCGCGCGCCCAGGGCACCACGCTGATCTTGCCGTGGTGGCCGGTGCGCTCGAACAGCTCGCGCACCAGATCCACCGCCAGCCCCACCGGGCGCCCGTCGCGGGCGAAGTTCAGCGGCGGGTACTCCTCGGTATACAGCTGCAGCTGCTCGGCGTGCGGGCCGGCGGCGAGGTACAGGGCGAGCAGGCATCCCAGCCAACGCCAGCGGGTAATACGCATCGCGATTCACCTTGCGTTGTGTGTTGCAGTGTAGGAGATCGGGCGAGGCTGCTACCCTGCACACCCCACCGCCCGCGATTGCGCACCATGGACAAGCTTCTCCTGCAGCAACAGGTCTGCCAGCGCCTCGAGGCCGACCTGGCCATGCTGCTCGCCGCCGCCGACCTCGCCCGCCAGGCCGCTACCCACGAGGAGAGCAAGGCGGAGAACAAGTACGACACCCGCGGTCTGGAGGCCTCGTACCTGGCCGCCGGGCAGTCGCGCCGTGCCGAGGACATCCGCCGCGCGCTGGCCGTCTGGCGCGCCCTGCAGATGCGCGCCTACGACGATGCCAGCGGCATCCAGCTCGGCGCGCTGATCTGCCTGGCCGATGCCGCCGAACGCCAGCAGTGGCTACTGCTGGGCCCGGATGGCGCCGGGCTCAAGCTGGAGCACCTGGGCCTGGAGATCATGCTAATCACCGCCCAGGCGCCACTCGGCCAGCAGCTGCTCGGCCGCGGCCCCGACGACGAGGTGCAGGCCGGGGCGGCGGCCTGGCGAATCGTTACCGTGGAGTGAATGCCATCAGGGCACGCTGACCCCGAGCGGCTCCGCCAGCCGCGCCAGCTGAACGGACTCGACCAAGCGCGCGAAGGCGTGATCGAAGCGCCGGCGCAATTCCGCATGAGCGCTGCCCTTGGGGAAGGCGAAGTAGCCGCGTTGCACATCGATCAACGGCCCCACCTCGCCGACCCGCTCCTGCAGCCTCAGTTCGCGCAGATGGGGCTGGGTGTTGCGCTGGTTGCTGGCCAGCAGGTCGATGCGCCCGGCCTCCAGCATGAGCAGGCCGTTGTGCACCGACTCCACCGTGATCGGCCGCAGGCTGGCGCGCACCGCCTCGAACTGGCTGCCGTAGATCCACCCCCGCACCACGGCGACCCGTTTGCCGCGCAGGCTGGCGTAATCGCCGTTCCAGCTTGCCGCCTGACTGCGCCGGGCATAGAAGACGATGCGGTCCTGATAGAAGGGTTCGGCAGCGAAGGCGAAGCGCGCCTCGCGCTCGGCCGTGCGGTAGGGCCCGACCAGGATGTCCGCCTGGCCCAGTTCGACCATGCGCTGGGCACGAACCCAGGGATACAGCTCGAAGCGCAGCTCGCCACCCAGTTCGGCAGCCAGCCGGCGCAGAACCGCCGGTGCCAGGCCGGTGAAGTCACCGGCGGCATTGCGCTCGTAGACCTGGGGAAAGCTGGTGCCCACCACCAGCCACTCGCGCGCCTGTGCCAGCGAGCCGAACAGGCTGGCGCAGAGGCCGAGCAGACACGCGCACAACGCTGTCCGGCGCATGGACGACTACGGCACTCAGGCCGCCTCGGTGGAGGAGTCACCCAGCAGGTAGGCGTCGAAGCCCAGCTGGTTGAGCAGGTGCACGGCCAGCTCGCTGCGGATGCCGCCCTCGGGCGTGACCACATAGCAGGTGGCACGGTCCAGGCTGTCGGCATGGGTGCGCAGGTTGGCCACCGGCAGGTTGAAGCTCTCCGGCAGATGCGCCAGGCGGTACTCGGCAGCCAGGCGCACATCGAGCAGCAGATACTTGCGGCTGCCCTGGTGAGTGATGCGCTGCAGATCCTGGCTGTTGATACGCGGGATCAGGCTCGGCCGCACCAGTTCGACGAACAGGTCGCGGTGCAGGCGCGCCAGCTCGCCGTCCTCCAGCATGATCACGCTGGCCGAACGCACGGCGCCACTGACCAGAGCTTCCTCGCCGAAGAAGTCGCCACTCTCCAGCACCTGGGTCGGCTGCTCACGGTAGGCCTGCGGCAGGCTGATGCGCGCCCGCCCGTGCTTGATCACGTAGAAGTGCTCGCCAGGCTCGCCATAAGTGACCACGCTGTCACCGGCCCGCGCCTGCAGGTACTCGAAGCGTGCCAGCAGGGCGTGCAGGTGCGAAGGTGGCAGGCGACCGAACAGCGGCGTGCTGAGCAGGCGCGCCAGCCAGTCGTCCTCGTCGTGCTCCTCGACCATGCCGTCGCCGCCGAGGCTGTTGACCTGGTAGGCGGCGTCCTGGCTCCAGCCGAGCAGGCGCTCCAGCAGCTGGTGCTCGACGGCGAACAGGCGCACGTCGGTGATCGCCTTGATGCTGTTCGGATTGACCTGACCCGGATTGAGCGGCAGATGCGCCTGTGGCGAACCGCCCTCAATGGTCTGCCGACCGGGGCCGGCATCCACCGCGACCTTGCCTTCCAGCAAGTAGTATTGGGCAAGGGCGCGCTCGCCCTTCTGCAGCAATTGGGTACCGGCCGGGCGCTGCAGGTACTTGAGGCTGGCGTGCAGCTGCTGGCGGTAGGCCGGGGTGAGGAAGTCCATGGGACTGAAGCTGCTCAGCTGTTCGGGCGTGAGCGGGGCACTACTCATGGCGGGCTCTCCTGCAAGTGATACAACCACTATGGCACCGGCTGCCAGTGGCTCCCAGTCCTTTGGTCGCGCCGAAAAAAGCACTTCTCAATCAGAGGGTTGTGCACAGAGGCCGGGGATGACTCTGTGGATAAGCCGGTGATGACTGCGCCCGGGCCACGGCTGGCGTGGGCTGGCCGGCAGTGCCTATTTCTTGCCCAGGCGCCAGTGAAAGTAAAGGCCTGCAAGCCAGGACAGCAGATTGCTGCCGGCTACGAACACAATGAAGCCCCACTCGACGCCTTCCTTGGTACTTGCCCGCTCGAAGCCAAACGTCGTCAGCAATAGCGAGCCCAGCAGGTGCAGAGAAATCCAGGCATAGAACAGACGCCGCCAGCGAGCCGCCACCAGTAAATAGCTGATCAAGGGCGCGAGGATGATCAGCATCGCTACCAGCGTGACTACCGAAAGATCGAGGCCATGCCGCGCTGCAATGGCAAGTCCCATGGCGATGAACAGCAGACCATAGATAAGGCTGCACCACTTGTACCACCCGTATCCCCGCGGTCTCCCAGGCATTGCCGAGGCCTCGCTGTGCAGGCTACTGCCCGGCGTGGCATAGGGATTAATTTCGTCCATGAGTATTTCCTTCCAGTCAGTCCGCCAGCTCGCGCCAGGTCAGGTACAGGCGCAGATCGAACTCCAGCTGGTGATAGTCGGGCAGCATGTACTGACACAGCTTGTAGAAGGCCTTGTTGTGCTCGGCCTCCTTCAGGTGCGCCAGCTCGTGCACCAGGATCATGTTGAGGAACTCCGGCGCCGCCTCGCGGAACAGCGCAGCCACGCGGATTTCCTTCTTCGCCTTGAGCTTGCCGCCCTGCACTCGCGAGATGGCCGTGTGCAGGCCGAGGGCGCGGTGAGTCAGGTCGAGGCGGTTGTCGTACAGCACCTTGTCGATGCTCGGCGCGTTGCGCAGGTATTCCTGCTTCAGCTCCAGGGTGTAGCCGTACAGCGCCTTGTCGCTCTGCACCTGATGGCGATTGGGATAACGCTTGGCCAGGTAGTCGCCCAGGCGATCCTCGGCGACCATCTGCATTACCTGTTGCTGCAGGTGCGGCGGGTAGCCCTGGAGATACTTGAAGGATGTGGTCATAGCCTGGTGCTTGGTACGGGGTCGCCAGTGTAACCGCCGACGGGCGCCTTCCGGCAGCCGTCGGCGGCGAACGGTCAGCGCACCTTGAAGCGGTTGACCAGCTCGACCAGGCGACGGTTGGAGGCCAGCAGCGCGTCGGTGCTGCGGTCCGCCTGCTGCCCGCCGGCGACCAGGTCGTCGACCATGTGGCGGATGGCGACCATGTTCTGGTTGATCTCCTCGGTCACCGCGCTCTGCTCCTCGGCGGCGGTGGCGATCTGCGCGCTGAGGTCGTGGATGCGGCTGACGGCCGAGGCCATGTCGTCGAGGCCGACGTTGACCCGCGAGGTGCGGTCCGCCGTGGCCTGGCAGCTGGCTTTGGTCTGCTCCATGGCCTGTACCGCGGAGCTCACGCCCTGCTGCAGCTTGGCCAGCATCTCGTTGATCTCCGAGGTGCTCTGCTGGGTGCGGCCGGCCAGGGCGCGAACCTCGTCGGCCACCACGGCGAAGCCACGGCCCTGCTCGCCGGCACGCGCCGCCTCGATGGCCGCGTTGAGCGCCAGCAGATTGGTCTGCCCGGCGATTTCGCCGATCACTCCGAGCACGTCGTTGATGCGCTGAGCGTCCTGCTGCATGGCCAGCACCCGCGCGGTGGCGCTCTCCACCTCGCCGACCAGGGCCAGCACGCTGGCCGAAGCCTCGGCCACCACCTGCTTGGACTGCTCGGCGTTGTCGTTGGCGTTGCGGGTGAAGGCGGCCGTCTCGGTGGCGCTCTGCGCCACGGTGTCGGCGGTGGAGCTCATCTCGGTGATGGCGGTCACCGCCTGGTCGGTCTCGTTGGCGTGACGGGTCAGCACCTCGTTGGTGTGCCGCGACTGCTGCTGCAGCTGGGCCAACTCCTCGGCGATCAGCGCCGAGGCCTGGGTGACGTCGGCGATCATGTTCTGCAGGTAGGCGATGAAGCGGTTGACCGAGTCGCCCACCGCGTCCATCTCGTCCTCGCCCTTCAGGGCGATGCGCCGGGTCAGATCGGCGTCGCCGGCCGACAGCGAATCGATGTTGCCGCGCAGCACGTGCAGGCGCTGCATGAGCTGGCGGATGGCGAACAGCATGGTGGCCAGCAGCAGGATCACCAGCGGCACCTGGATGTAGGCCAGGGTGCTCAGCACCTCGGAGCTGTTCTCGGTCAGCAGGCGGGTCGGCAGCGCCGCCGCCAGCAGCCAGGGCGTGCCCTCGATCGGTTGCAGGTAGAAGGTCCAGGCCTCGCCGTCGGGGCTGTCGAACTCGTGCTTGTAAAGCGCCTCGCGCCCCATCTTGCCCAGGCCTTCCTGGATCTCGCCGACGAATACCGACTGGCGGGCCAGCTCGGAGACGTTCTTCAGCACGATCTCGCCGCCGATACGCGCCTGGTTGCTGAGGATCTTCCCGTCCGGCTCGACGATCATCACCTCGCCCTGAATCTCCTTCTCCTTCTCCGCCACCAGGTTGTTGAAGAAGCCCAGGGTGACGTCGATGGTCGATACGCCGAACAGGGAGCCGTCCTTCTGGATGGCCATGGCGCAGTTGGTGCGCGGCTGGGCGCTGGCGTCGTCCTTGTAGGCGGCGGCCCAGGCGCACTTGCCGGCTGGCGCCTGCTGGCCGGCACGGTGCCAGGGCTGCTCGTAGTAGGCCGGCGCGGCGTCGGAGTTCCAGTAGGTGTTCACCGTCATCTTGCCGCTGGCATCGCGGTGGAAGAAGGTGCTGTGCTTGTCCTGCTCGGAGCGCTTCTGCGCCAGCGGCCAGATGCCGCCGCCGAAGACCTTGGGATCGCCATACTGGTCGACCAGGCCGGGCACCACGACATCGATGGTGTCACTGTCGAGCAGCGGTATGGTCTGGGTGATGCTGCGCGACTGCGCCTCGACCTTGGCCAGCTCGAAGAGGATGGTGTCGGCGATGGTGCCGACCCGCCCCAGTACAAGCTGCTCCTCGGATGCCTTGAGCTTGGGCGTGACGAAGTGGCGGATACCCTCCTCGGTGAGCAGAAATACCACCGCGATGAAGGCAATGAAAATAAGGGTGTAACGGGCCTGGATTGTTTTTATTGAGCCCATGGTTGCTCCTGCTCGCTGACTGCCGGTGCTCCCGCGCGGCACTGCGTCGCGGGAAAGGCCCGGGATGAGCCTGTTATCAGCATATCCCGGTTATCGGTAGCGCAGCGCAAGGCTTGATTGCCAACCCCCGGAAGCACCTGCGCAGCCGACGAACGTGATGTACGCCCGTACCAGTGCGCAACATGTTGCGCAGCCACCAACAAAGCAGTGAGCGAGCGCATAAAGCCGGGCGCTGATGCTGGCATTGCATAATGACTCACGGCACTGTCCACGCACCCAAACCCTGAAACCGCCCTGTCAGCGAGCTCGAACTGCTATGAAACGCCTCTTGCCTGCCCTGCTCCTGCTGCCGCTATGCGCCGCCGCGACGGAGAAGCTTCCCTCCGGCGAGCCGGTGCCAGCCATGGCGCTGGTGCAGCGCGATGGCGCCTGGCTGTTGCTGCCGACACAGCTGCAGTCCTACGTCGACGAACTCGGCGCGCTGGCGGAAATTCGCAGCTCGGTGGCGGATGCCCAGCTCAATCTGGCCGATACGCGGCTGCGCGCCGGTGCCATTCCCAGCGTCCTGCCGCTCGACACAGAGACCACCTGCTACAACGACCCATACGAACCCAAGGTATTCCAGCAGACCCTGCTGCAGGCGGGCGACTACCGCCTGGACTGCCATGGCGACCAGGAAGGTCGCTACAACCTGCTGCTCAGCAGTGCGGGGCTCACCCAGATACTTCCGGCAAACGAGCCCGCCAACGGCTCCTGGCAGCTGCTCTGGGCCGGCGACCTGGATCGCGACGGCAAACCGGACCTGATCGGCCAGTTCAGCGTCGAGGGTGGCTATTGCATGCAGGTGATGCTCAGCGCCGACGCCGGCCCCGAGCGGCTGCTGGCGCCCGGCGAGCCGGATTGCCTGAGCGACTAGGGCGCCAGCGGAATACTCGCCACTTCGCCACAGGCGCGCACGGCGCTCTCCAGCAGCAGCGAGCAGGGCCGATCGGCCAGGTAGCTGCGATACACCCGCAACAACTGCTCGGCGTCGTAGCGGCAGCTCGAGCTCATGCACTCGGCGGCGAACTCGAAGCGGCTGTCGGCAGGCTCCGCCAGGCGGATGGCAAGTGCCGGCCAATCGCTGGAAGGCGAATCGTCCGGGGTGAACAGCAGGCGCCCCTGGCGCTGCATCAGTGCACCGCCGGCAGCGGCATAGTCGAAGACGAACAGCAGGGTGCGCGAGACCTTGGTGGTGCACTCGGCGCGCTCGATGCAACGCTGCGGATCAGCCTCCGTGCGACCGCTCATCGGAAGAGGCGGCGGAGGTACGCTGGAACAGCCGGAAACAAAGGCGATCATGCCTAACCAGCACACCCTCTTCATGACTTTCCCCATCAGGATTGGCAAAATGCCTCGCCCAATTCGCAGTTGCCCTGAGGCGCCAGGGCAGGACAGGCGAGACCATGGATTAGCGCCTCTAAGGAAGGATTATGCCGTCTCCCACTGGTTATACCCCAAGCGTGCTGATTCCTCTCAGCCAGGACTACCTCGTCGACGCCCTCCTCTACGGCAGCGCCTGGCAGTCCACCGCAGGACAAACCACGCTGAGCTACAGCTTCATCACGCCTGGCCAGTCTCGGTTCTCGCCCTACTACAGCAATAACAGGGAATACCTTTCCACTTTCGCGCTTACCGAATCCCAGGCCACGGCAGTGTCCAATGTGCTGGCCAGCTGGAGCGCTGTCGCCAATCTCCAATTCACGGCTGTCAGCGAGACGAGCAGCAGTGTTGGCGACCTGCGCTTCGGCGGTTACTCCGGCATGGATGAGGGCACTCTCGCCTGGGCCTATCTACCTTCGAATGGCCCAGCGGCCGGTGACGTTTGGATCGGCCCGGCCACCTCGTCGGCCGACACCAGTGCAGGCTCTTACGACTTCCTGACTCTTCTCCACGAAGTAGGGCACGCGCTCGGGCTCAAGCACAACTTCTCCACCAGCCCCTATAACTCGACAGTTCTGAGAAATGCGCTCGATGAGGTGGCCTACACCGTCATGAGCTACAACGATGCCTACTCCTTCTATCCCACCACACCCATGGTGCTGGACATCGCGGCCATCCAGTACATCTACGGCGCGAACTACAGCTGGAACCAAGGCGACACCACTTACACCTGGGGTGCAGACGAGCGCATCTTCGAGACCATCTGGGATGGCGGCGGCACCGATACCATAGACGCCAGCAACCAGTTGGCAGCGGTCAAGATCAACCTGAACGAAGGTGCCTACAGCAATATCGGCAAGACCTTCATCGATTACCTATACGGCAACTATCAGTTCAATCAGGGACTGGCGATTGCCCATGGCGCACAGATCGAGAACGCCATAGGCTCAAACCACAACGACACCCTGGTAGGTAACGCGCTCGCCAACGTCCTAACCGGCGGTGCGGGTAACGACCGCCTGGACGGCGGAGCTGGCGCCGATACCCTGCATGGTGGCACCGGCAACGACACCTATGTTGTCGACAACATCGGCGACCTTACAGAGGAACTGGCTGGCGAAGGCACCGATACCATCAGCAGCAACCTGTCCTGGACCCTCGGCGCCGAGCTAGAGAACCTCACCCTCACCGGCACTGCCCATCTCGGCGGCACCGGCAACGCCCTACGCAACAGCATCACCGGCAATGACGGCAACAACATCCTCGACGGCATGGCCGGCGCCGATACCCTCGCCGGTGGCAAGGGCAACGACACCTATCGTGTCGACCTGATCCAGGCCGGCAGCGGCAGCACCGCCACCGCCGCCCTGGAAGACAGCCTCACCGAGGCTGCCAGTGCCGGCACCGATACCGTGCAACTGCGCGGCTCCATTGCCCTGACCCAGGCCACCACCCTCACCCTGGGGACCAACCTGGAGAACCTCGACGCCAGTGCCACCGGCACCACTCGCCTCAACCTGACCGGCAACAGCGCCAACAACCGCATCACTGGCAATGCCGCCGACAATCGCCTCGATGGCGGTGCTGGGGCTGACCGCCTGATCGGCGGCCTGGGCAACGACACCTATGTCGTCGACAATTCCAGTGATCGCATCGAAGAGCTGGTTGATCAGGGTCACGACACTGTCAAAAGCAGTGTTAGCTGGACTCTCGGCAGTGAGCTGGAGAACCTTCTGCTCACCGGTACCACCGCCATCAACGGCACCGGTAACGCCCTCGACAACCAGATCACCGGCAACAGCGCCAATAACGTCCTCAATGGCGGCATCGGCGCCGATACCTTGATCGGCGGCCTGGGCAACGACACCTATGTGGTCGACAACATCAATGACGTCGCCACCGAGCTCGCTGGACAGGGCACCGACACCGTCAGCAGCAACCTGTCCTGGACCCTCGGCGCCGAGTTGGAGAACCTCACTCTCACCGGCACCGCCCATCTCGACGGCACCGGCAACGCCCTGCGCAACAGCATCACCGGCAATGACGGCAACAACATCCTCGACGGCATGGCCGGCGCCGATACCCTCGCCGGCGGCAAGGGCAACGACACCTACATCGTCGACCTGATCCAGGCCGGCAGCGGCAGCACCGCCCTGGAAGACAGCCTCACCGAGGCCGCCAGTGCCGGCACCGATACCGTGCAACTGCGTGGCTCCATTGCCCTGACCCAGGCCACCACCCTCACCCTGGGGGCCAACCTGGAGAACCTCGACGCCAGCGCCACCGGCACCACGCGCCTCAACCTGACCGGCAACAGCGCCAACAACCTCATCACCGGCAATGCCGCCAACAATCGCCTCGATGGCGGTACCGGAGTAGACACCCTGATCGGTGGCCTGGGCAACGACACCTATGTGCTCGATAACGCCCGCGAGCTGAACCTGATCCAGGAGCTGGCCGACGAGGGCACCGACACCCTGCAGATCGCCTATACCAACGCCTCCACCACTGTGGCTCAGAGCATTGATCTGAGCGGTCGCCAGCACCTGGAGAACATCACGCTTACCGGCACCGGCCTGTTCAACCTGACCGGTAACGACGCTAACAACGTGCTGATCGGCAACGCCTCGGTCAACGTACTCACTGGCGGGCTTGGTGACGACCGCCTCGATGGCGGTGCTGGGGCTGACCGCCTGATCGGCGGTCTGGGCAACGACACCTACGTCGTCGACAATGCGGCCGACCGTACCGAGGAGCTCGCTGGCGAAGGCATCGACACCGTCAAGAGCGGCATCTCCTGGACTCTCGGCAGAGAGTTGGAGAACCTTCTACTCACCGGTACCACCGCCATCAACGGCACCGGTAACGCCCTCGACAACCAGATCACCGGCAACAGCGCCAATAACGTCCTCAATGGCGGCATCGGCGCCGATACCTTGATCGGCGGCCTGGGCAACGACACCTATGTGGTCGACAACATCAATGACGTCGCCACCGAGCTCGCTGGACAGGGCACCGACACCGTCAGCAGCAACCTGTCCTGGACCCTCGGCGCCGAGTTGGAGAACCTCACTCTCACCGGCACCGCCCATCTCGACGGCACCGGCAACGCCCTGCGCAACAGCATCACCGGCAATGACGGCAACAACATCCTCGACGGCATGGCCGGCGCCGATACCCTCGCCGGCGGCAAGGGCAACGACACCTACATCGTCGACCTGATCCAGGCCGGCAGCGGCAGCACCGCCCTGGAAGACAGCCTCACCGAGGCCGCCAGTGCCGGCACCGATACCGTGCAACTGCGTGGCTCCATTGCCCTGACCCAGGCCACCACCCTCACCCTGGGGGCCAACCTGGAGAACCTCGACGCCAGCGCCACCGGCACCACGCGCCTCAACCTGACCGGCAACAGCGCCAACAACCTCATCACCGGCAATGCCGCCAACAATCGCCTCGATGGCGGTACCGGAGTAGACACCCTGATCGGTGGCCTGGGCAACGACACCTATGTGCTCGATAACGCCCGCGAGCTGAACCTGATCCAGGAGCTGGCCGACGAGGGCACCGACACCCTGCAGATCGCCTATACCAACGCCTCCACCACTGTGGCTCAGAGCATTGATCTGAGCGGTCGCCAGCACCTGGAGAACATCACGCTTACCGGCACCGGCCTGTTCAACCTGACCGGTAACGACGCTAACAACGTGCTGATCGGCAACGCCTCGGTCAACGTACTCAGCGGCGGGCTTGGTGATGACCGCCTCGACGGCGGAGCCGGTATCGACACCCTGATCGGCGGGCTGGGCAACGACACCTACGTGCTCGACAATGCCAGCGAGCTGAACCTGGTGCAGGAGCTGGCCGACGAGGGCACCGACACCCTGCGGATCGCCTATACCAACGCCTCGACCACCGTGGCTCAGAGCATTGATCTGAGCAGCCGCCAGCACCTGGAGAACATCACCCTCACCGGCACCGGCCTGTTCAACCTGACCGGTAACGACGCCAACAACGTTCTGACTGGCAACGCCGCCAACAATCGCCTCGACGGTGGGGCCGGTGCCGACACCCTGATCGGTGGCCTGGGTCACGATACCTATGTCGTCGACAACGCGAGCGACGTCGTCACCGAATTCACCGGACAGGGCACCGACACCGTCAGCAGCAGCATCTCTTGGACCCTCGGCGCCGAACTGGAGAATCTCGTCCTCACAGGCTCTGATGCCATCAACGGCACCGGCAATGAGGCCAATAACATCCTTACTGGCAACGCTTCCGACAACCTCCTCATCGGCAATGCCGGTGACGATCGCCTCGACGGCGGCGCTGGCTCCGACACCCTGATCGGCGGTCTGGGCAACGACACCTATGTCGTCGACAACATCGACGATGTCGTCACCGAGGTTGCCGGAGAAGGCGCCGACACCGTCAGCAGTAGCCTGTCCTGGACCCTCGGTGCCGAGCTGGAGAACCTCACGCTCACCGGCACCGCCAACCTCGATGGCATCGGCAACGCCCTACGCAACCGCCTCACCGGCAACGACGGCAACAACATCCTCGACGGCGGGGCCGGCGCCGATACCCTCTCCGGCGGCAAGGGCAACGACACCTACATCGTCGATCTCCTCCAGCTGGACATCAATAGCACCACCGCTCTTGAGGACAACATAATCGAAGCAGCCGGTGCTGGTATCGATACCGTGCTATTACGCGGTAACGTCTTGAGCCAGCCTACCACTCTCACCCTCGGGGCCAACCTGGAGAACCTCGATGCCAGCGCCCTCAATGGCATCACCACCCTCAATCTCACAGGCAATGGTGAGGCCAACACCTTGACCGGTGATGCGAATGGCAACAGTCTCGATGGCGGCGCAGGAGCCGACACCCTGATTGGAGGGGGTGGCAATGATTTCCTGTTTGGCAACCTGGGGGCCGATGTCCTGACTGGAGGAGAAGGTGCAGACATCTTCCTGTTCAGAGCACTGAGCGAACTGGGAATGGGTGCGCAGCGTGATGTAATTACCGACTTCAATGCCAGCCAGGGTGACCAGATCAACCTTTCGGCACTCGATGCAAACAGCCTGCTGAGCGGGAACAACGCGTTCACCTTCATCGGCTCGGCGAGCTTCACCGGCTTAGGCCAGCTGCGTTTCCAGAATCAGATTCTCTATGGAAACCTGAGTGGGGATATGAAAGCCGACTTCGAGATCAAACTACTCGGCGTCAGCAGCCTGGATGCCAGCAGCCTGCTTGTCTAAATATCCAGCAGAAATGAAAAGGCCCGCCTATGGCGGGCCTTTTCATTCATCGAGAGACTTAATTGACCTTGGCGGTCAGCTCGCCCTTGGCGTAGCGCTGGTACATGCCCTCGAGGGAGATCGGCTTGATCTTCGAGGCGTTGCCGGCGGTGCCGAAGGCTTCGTAGCGGGCGATGCAGATGTCGCGCATGGCGACGATGGTCTTGGCGAAGAACTTGCGCGGGTCGAACTCGCTCGGGTGCTCGGCCATCATGCGGCGGATGGCGCCGGTGGAGGCCAGGCGCAGGTCGGTGTCGATGTTGACCTTGCGCACGCCGTGCTTGATGCCTTCGACGATCTCCTCGACCGGCACGCCGTAGGTTTCCTTGATGTCGCCGCCGAACTCGTTGATCACCTTCAGCCACTCTTGCGGCACCGAGGAGGAACCGTGCATCACCAGGTGGGTGTTGGGGATGCGTTTGTGGATTTCCTTGATGCGCTCGATGGAGAGCACGTCGCCGGTTGGCGGCTTGGTGAACTTGTAGGCGCCATGGCTGGTGCCGATGGCGATGGCCAGGGCGTCGACCTGGGTGCGCTTGACGAAGTCGGCGGCTTCTTCCGGGTCGGTCAGCAGCTGGCTGTGGTCCAGCACGCCTTCGGCGCCGACACCGTCTTCTTCGCCGGCCATGCCGGTTTCCAGGCTGCCCAGGCAACCCAGCTCGCCTTCCACGGACACGCCGCAGGCGTGGGCGAAGGCGACGGTCTGCTGGGTGACGCGGACGTTGTAGTCGTAGTCGGCCGGGGTCTTGCCGTCTTCCTTAAGCGAGCCGTCCATCATCACCGAGCTGAAGCCCAGCTGGATCGAGCGCTGGCACACGTCCGGGCTGGTGCCGTGGTCCTGGTGCATGCACACCGGGATGTGCGGGAATTCTTCGATGGCAGCCAGGATCAGGTGGCGCAGGAAGGGCGCACCGGCGTATTTGCGGGCACCGGCGGAAGCCTGGACGATCACCGGGGAGTCGGTCTTGTCGGCCGCTTCCATGATCGCGCGCATCTGCTCGAGGTTGTTGACGTTGAAGGCCGGCACGCCGTAGCCGAATTCTGCGGCGTGGTCGAGCATCTGGCGCATGCTGATAAGTGCCATCTGTGAAGCTCCCAAATGAGGGTCGTTAAGTGTGCAAGCCTGCCGCAGGGGCGGGCGTTGTTCAAGTTTCAGGGGATCGGGGGTCAACCCTCTCCGCCCCGCGCGCCAGGGGCACGCGGGATTCGAATCCGGCGGCGCTCGGGCGCCCGCCGCACTGCTCGCCCGGACAGGTCCGAGCCACTGCTAACGCAATTACTGTGCCTTGCAGCCGCGACCGATCAGGTCGTTGTCCGCCACCCGGTACACCAGGCCTTCCTCCCCCTTGCTGTGGAAGGCCAGAACGCCGTCGCTATAGAGCGCACCGGAGCCCGAGGGTTCGCGCTGCAGGCGATGAACGATGTCACCGTCACCCAGACGCAGATCGACCGCCTCGTCGCCGACTGGCCGCCACAGCACTTCGGCCTGGCTGTCGCAGACCCAGCGGGTCCAGCTATCGCTGGGCGTCGGCTGGCCGGCACAGCCGGCCAGCCACACGACGGACAACGCCATCATCACCGCCTTCATCGCTCACTCCATGTCAGGGGCAGTCCTGCTGGGCGCTGCCGTCCACGGTGGGGTCACCGCTGCTCTGCACCTCGACCCGCTGATCGTCCTGGGTGGACGGCAGAATGATTTCCGGCGGGCTGAGCACCTCACAGGTGCTGGGGGCCTTGCCGCTGCAGCCGGCGAGGCCGGCCACACAGAGTAACAGGATGCTGAAGCTGCGCATGACCGTGTTCCTTTCTCCGGGGTTCCTGTGCAAGGGACCGCGGAGCAAGGCGTTTGGTTTAGGCGCCCGCGCTTACTTGGCGCGCTGCTCCAGCACTTCCACGGCCGGCAGGACCTTGCCCTCGACGAACTCGAGGAAGGCGCCACCGCCGGTGGAGATATAGCTGATCCGCTCGTTCACGCCGTACTTGTCGATGGCCGCCAGGGTGTCGCCACCGCCAGCGATGGAGAACGCCGGGCTCTCGGCGATAGCCTGGGCCAGCACCTTGGTGCCGTTGCCGAACTGGTCGAACTCGAACACGCCGACCGGGCCGTTCCACAGGATGGTCTTCGACGACTTCAGCAGCTCGGCGAACTGGGCGGCGGTCTGCGGGCCGATGTCGAGGATCATGTCGTCGTCGGCCACATCGGCGATGGCTTTCACGGTCGCCTCGGCGTCTTCGGCGAAGGCCTTGGCCACTACCACGTCCACCGGCAGCGGCACGCTGACCTTGGCCGCGATGGCCTTGGCGGTGTCGACCAGGTCGGCCTCGTACAGCGACTTGCCGACCTTGTGGCCGGCCGCGGCGAGGAAGGTGTTGGCGATGCCGCCGCCGACGATCAGCTGGTCGCAGATCTCGCTCAGGCTGTTGAGCACGTCGAGCTTGGTGGAAACCTTGGAGCCGGCGACGATGGCGGCCATCGGGCGTTGCGGGTTGCCCAGAGCCTTGCCCAGGGCGTCCAGCTCGGCGGCCAGCAGCGGGCCGGCGGCGGCGACCTTGGCGAACTTGGCCACGCCGTGGGTCGAACCCTCGGCGCGGTGGGCGGTGCCGAAGGCGTCCATCACGAACACGTCGCAAAGCGCGGCGTACTGCTGGGCCAGCTCGTCGGCGTTCTTCTTCTCGCCCTTGTTGAAGCGCACGTTCTCGAACAGCACGATGTCGCCGGCTTTCACCTCGACACCGCCCAGGTAGTCCTTGACCAGCGGCACTTCGCGGCCCAGGGCCTTGCTCAGGTAGGCAGCGACCGGTGCCAGGCTGTTCTCTTCGCTGAACTCACCCTCGGTCGGACGCCCCAGGTGCGAGCAGACCATCACCGCCGCGCCCTTCTCCAGGGCCAGCTTGATGGTCGGCAGGGAGGCGAGGATGCGCGCGTCGCTCTTCACCACGCCGTCCTTCACCGGCACGTTGAGGTCTTCGCGGATCAGCACGCGCTTACCGGCGAGGTCGAGGTCGGTCATCTTCAGAACGGTCATGGTCAGTCCTTCACAAGGGGCTGGTTAGTTGGAAGTCGTGGAGACGGCGAGGAAGTGTTCCGCGACGTCGAGCATGCGGTTGGCGAAGCCCCATTCGTTGTCGAACCAGGCCAGCAGGTTGACCAGGCGCGGGCCGGACACGCGGGTCTGGCTGCCGTCGACGATGGCCGAATGGGCGTCGTGGTTGAAATCGCAACTGGCGTGGGGCAGCTCGGTATAGGCCAGCAGGCCCTTGAGCGGGCCGGCCTCGGCGGCCTGGCGCAGCACCCGGTTGATCTCCTCGGCGGAGGTATCGCGGGCGGTCTGCAGGGTGATGTCCAGGCAGGAGACATTGACCGTCGGCACGCGGATGGCCTTGGCCTGGATGCGCCCGGCCAGTTCCGGCAGCAGGCGCTCGATACCCCGTGCGAGCCCCGTCGAAACAGGGATCACCGATTGGAAGGCCGAGCGCGTGCGGCGCAGGTCTTCGTGGTGGTAGGCGTCGATTACCGGCTGGTCGTTCATCGCGGAGTGAATGGTGGTGATGGAGACGTACTCCAGACCCACCGCCTCGTTGAGAAGTTTCAACAGCGGTACGCCGCAGTTGGTGGTGCAGGAGGCGTTCGAGACCAGGGTCTCGCGGCCGCTCAGCTGCTGCTGGTTGACCCCGTAGACGATGGTGGCGTCGATATCCGCCTCGCTGGCCATCGGCTGGGAGAACAGCACCCGTGGCGCGCCAGCCGCCAGGAAGCGCTCGGCATCGGCGCGGCTGTGGTAGACGCCGGAGCATTCCAGCACCAGGTCGATATCCAGGGCCGCCCAGTCGATGGCCTCCGGCGTGGCCTGGCGCAGCACCTTCACGCAGTCGCCATTGATATGCAGGCAGTCGCCGTCGACCCGCACCTCGCCTGGGAAGCGGCCGTGGGTGGAGTCGAAGCGGGTCAGGTATTCGATGCTGGCCTGGTCGGCCAGATCGTTCAGCGCGACTATCTCGAAACCGGCCGCGGCGCCGCGCTCGTGCAAGGCGCGCAGCACGCAACGACCGATACGGCCGTATCCGTTGAGGGCGACTTTATAGGGGCGTCTGGCCATGGCGGTTCTCGGCGCGGCCCCCTCAGGCGAGGGGGCCAGGCGCATCAGGCGTCGAGCAGCTCTTCGGCGGTTTCCAGGATGTTGGCGACGGTGAAGCCGAACTCCTCGAACAGCGCCGGCGCCGGGGCGGACTCACCGAAGGTGGTCATGCCGATGATGCGGCCTTCCAGGCCCACGTACTTGTACCAGTAGTCCGCGTGGGAGGCCTCGATGGCGATGCGCGCGCCGACCTGCAGCGGCAGCACGGCCTGTTTGTAGGCGGCGTCCTGCTGGTCGAACACGGAAGTCGACGGCATGGACACCACGCGTACCTTGCGGCCCTGCTCGGTCAGCTTGTCGAACGCCTGCACTGCCAGGCCGACTTCCGAACCGGTGGCGATCAGGATCAGTTCCGGCTCGCCGGCGCAGTCCTTGAGCACGTATGCGCCACGGGCGATGTCGGCGACCTGCTGGCCGTCGCGCGCCTGGTGCGGCAGGTTCTGGCGGCTGAAGATCAGCGCGCTCGGGCCGTCGGCGCGCTCGATGGCGTACTTCCAGGCCACCGCGGATTCCACCGCGTCGGCCGGGCGCCAGGTGTCCAGGTTCGGCGTGCCACGCAGGCTGGCCAGCTGCTCGATCGGCTGGTGGGTCGGGCCGTCTTCGCCCAGACCGATGGAGTCGTGGGTGAACACATAGAGCACGCGCTGCTTCATCAGCGCAGACATGCGCACGGCGTTGCGCGCGTATTCCATGAAGATCAGGAAGGTCGCGCCGTAGGGGATGAAGCCGCCGTGCAGGGCGATGCCGTTCATGATCGCGCTCATGCCGAACTCGCGCACGCCGTAGAACAGGTAGTTGCCGGCGGCGTCGGTGGATTCCACGCCCTTGCAGCCCTTCCACAGGGTCAGGTTGGAACCGGCCAGGTCGGCGGAACCGCCGAGGAATTCCGGCAGCAGCGGGCCGAAGGCGTTCAGCGCATTCTGGCTGGCCTTGCGGCTGGCGATGGTCTCGCCCTTGGCGGCGACTTCCTGGACGTAGGCGGCGGACTTCTCGGCGAAATCGGCCGGCAGCTCGCCAGCCAGGCGGCGCTTGAGCTCGGCAGCCAGCTCCGGGTGGGCGGCGGCGTAGGCGGCGAACTTGTCGTTCCAGGCGGCCTCGCGGGCGGCGCCGGCTTCCTTGGCGTCCCACTCGGCGTAGATCTCCGAGGGGATCTCGAACGGACCGTGGCTCCAGTTCAGCGCAGCGCGGGTGGCGGCGATCTCGTCGTTGCCCAGCGGGGCGCCGTGGCACTCTTCCTTGCCGCCCTTGTTGGGCGAACCGAAGCCGATCACGGTCTTGCAGCAGATCAGGGTCGGGCGGTCGCTGGTCTTGCGCGCGGTCTCGATGGCGATCTTGATCTCGTCGGCGTCATGGCCGTCGACGTTGCGGATCACCTGCCAGCCGTAGGACTCAAAGCGCGCCGGGGTGTCGTCGGTGAACCAGCCGTGCACTTCGCCGTCGATGGAGATGCCGTTGTCGTCGTAGAAGGCGATCAGCTTGCCCAGGCCCAGGGTGCCGGCCAGCGAGCAGACTTCATGGCTGATGCCTTCCATCATGCAGCCGTCGCCGAGGAAGGCGTAGGTGAAGTGGTCGACCACTTCATGGCCCGGACGGTTGAACTGGGCGCCCAGTACCTTCTCGGCGATGGCGAAGCCGACGGCGTTGGCGATGCCCTGACCCAGCGGGCCGGTGGTGGTCTCCACGCCCGGGGTGTAGCCGTATTCCGGGTGGCCCGGGGTGCGGCTGTGCAGCTGACGGAACTGCTTGAGGTCGTCCATGGACAGGTCGTAGCCGGTCAGGTGCAGCAGCGAGTAGATCAGCATCGAGCCGTGGCCGTTGGACAGCACGAAACGGTCGCGGTCGGCCCAGTTCGGGTTGCTCGGGTTGTGCTGCAGGAAGTCGCGCCACAGCACTTCGGCGATGTCCGCCATGCCCATCGGGGCACCGGGGTGGCCGCTGTTGGCTTTCTGCACAGCATCCATGCTGAGGGCACGAATGGCATTGGCACGCTCACGACGGCTGGGCATCGCTGAATCTCCTGCGGGGGCTACTTCTAGAAGAAGGGGGCGGTAAAAAGGCGCGTATTTTCGCCCAGCCGAGTGCTCAGGGGCAATGACAGATGGTCGAACGCCCGCGCAGATCGGCGAAAAGCGTGCCGAAGCGCCCCCTCAATCCGCCGTGAACACCCCATGGGCCGGCGCGTTCGGCCCGCTCAGGCAGGGCGCCTCGAACAACTCGCCATGCCATACGCCGCGCAGGGTGCGCTGCAGCACCAGCAGCCAGACCGCCGCCAGTTGCACCGCCAGCACCAGGCCGACCAGGGCGAAGAAGCGCAGCTCGGTCAGGCGCTCCAGCTCGAAGGTGGCCAGGGTGAACACCCCCAGCGGGAAGGTGAAGCCCCACCAGCCCAGGTTGAACGGCATGTTGTCGCGGATGTAGTGGCGGGTGAAGAAGATCGCCGTGACCAGCCACCACAGCCCGGCGCCCCACAGCGCCAGGCCGCCGACCAGGCTCAGGCCGCTGGCCACCTCGGCGGCGCCGGCCATGGCCGTGCCGGCGAAGGCGGCCGGGGCATCCTGGCCCATGGTCAGCAGGCCCAGGCAGCCGGTGGCCAGCGGGCCCAGCGGCAGCCAGCTGGTGGCGGCGAAGTCGGTGTCCGGCAGCTTGTGCAGGGCCAGGCGCAGCAACACCAGGGTGATCAGCGAGAAGGCCAGGGACAGCGACATGCCCCACAGCACGAAACCGACCGCCAGCATCAGCCGCGCGGAAGCCGGATCGAGGTAGGGTGCCAGACCACCGGCGGCACCGGCCGCCACTTCGGGCGCGACGATCGGCAGCAGCCACACGGCGGTCATCTTCTCCAGCGCATGGCTCTGCCGGGTGAACATCAGGTAGGGCACCAGCAGCGCACTGCCCAGCGCCATGGCCGCATCCAGCCACCACAGCACATGCGCCAGCTCATACACACCCTGGCCCCAGCGCGCGGGGCCGAACTGCACCAGCCCGCCGATCAGCATGGCCAGGCCCATGGGAATGGCGCCGAGGAACATCGACTGCACCGGGTGCAGCAGCATCGGCCAGACCGTATCGCGGTGCAGCAGCACGCGACTGAGGAACAGCAGGCTGAACAGGGCGAACAGCAGCAAGCCGAACAGCCACAGCGCCTCGGCCAGGGCCATCTGCCCCGGCAGGGTCCACGGCAGATGGGCGACCACCAAGGCCAGCACACCGGTCCCCATGGTCATGGCGAACCAGTTGGGCGTGAAGTGGCGAACGAAGGCCCAGGGCTCGGGCAGACGGGTAAAGGGGCGCGGCATGAGGATTCCGAACGGCAGACAAGCGAGGCGCCAAGGCTAGGCAAGCGCTTGCCATATGAAAAATACATATTCAGCATGATTCGCATACCTTCTCTTTATGTGTAAGCACCATGAACCTGCACCACCTCAAGGTCTTCCTCGCCGTCGCCGAGGCCGGCAGCATCAGCGCCGGAGCGGCGCGCCTGCATATCAGCCAGCCGGCGGTGACCCGCGAGATCCGCGATCTGGAAGCCAGCCTCGGCCTGGCTTTGTTCGATCGCCACCCGCGCGGCGTGAGGCCGACCGAGGGCGGCCAGCGCCTGCTGCAGTTCGCCGAACGCATCTTCGCCCTGGAGCAGGCGGCCGAGCGCGACCTGCGCGACTACGCCAACCTCAGCCACGGCGAGCTGTACCTGGGCGCCAGCGCCACTCTAGGCGCGTACCTGCTGCCACCGCTGCTCAACCGCTTCCGCCGCCTGCATCCGCAGGTGTTCGTCGACCTGCGAGTGAGCAACACCCATGAAGTCACCCAGCAACTGGACGACGGCAGTATCGCCCTGGGCTTCGTCGAAGGTCCCTTCGCCCAGGACGACTACGCCTGCCACCGCCTGGCCCGCGACCGGCTGCTGCCGGTGGCCGGCCCGTCCCACCCGCTGGCCGGGCGCCGCGGCCTGCACGGGCGCGACCTGCAGGAGCACGACCTGTACCTGCGCGAGCCCGGCTCCGGCGCCCGCGCCAGCATCGAGCAGGCCTACCGCGAGCACGGCCTGCAGGCCGAGGCGCGCATGGCCATCGGCGGCACCGAGGCGCTCAAGCGCCTGATCGCCGGCGGCCATGGCATCGCCTGGCTGTCGCAACTGGTGGTCGAGGATGAACTGGCCGATGGCCGCCTGGTGCGCCTGGACGTGCGCGACCTGCAGATCGAGCGCGACCTGCACATGCTCTGGCGCCGCGACAGCCAGCTGAGCCCGGCACCGGCCGCTTTCCTGGAGCTGCTGACAGGCAATATCAAAACTTTTTGATATTGCTGTTGCTGGATGAAAAGTGAGCGACTAGACTGCCGCCACTATGAATATGCGCGTGCCCCAGCTCCGTTTCGAGCCAGCCGATGAGCTCGCCGCCCTGTGCAAGGCCGGCGGCGATCCGCTGCGCCTGAACGTGCTGCGCGCGCTGGCCAACGACTCGTTCGGCGTACTGGAACTGGCGCAGATCTTCGCCATCGGTCAGTCGGGCATGAGCCACCACCTCAAGGTGCTGGCCCAGGCCGGTCTGGTGGCCACACGGCGCGAAGGCAATGCGGTGTTCTACCGCCGCGCCCTGCCCCAGGGCGAACTGCTCGGCGGTGCCCTGCATGCCGCGCTGCTGCAGGAAGTCGAAGAGCTGCAGCTGCCGGCCGACGTGCAGCAGCGCATCGCCGCCGTGCACGCCCAGCGCGCCGCGGCCAGCCGCGACTTCTTCGCCAAGACGGCGGACAAGTTCCAGGCCCAGCAGGACCTGATCGCCGGCCTGCCGCAGTACCGCGACAGCGTGCTGGCCCTGCTCGATGCGCTGAATTTCGCGCCGAACAGCACGGCGCTGGAAGTCGGCCCCGGCGACGGCGGTTTCCTGCCCGAGCTGGCGCGCCGCTTCGGCAAGGTGGTGGCGCTGGATAACAGCACGGCGATGCTGGAGCTGGCCCGCCAGCGCTGCGAGCAAGAACAACTGGGCAATGTTCAGCTACTGCTCGCCGATGCCCTGAACGACGAGATCGGCGCTGCCGACTGCGTGGTGGTGAACATGGTCCTGCACCATTTCGCCGCCCCGGCCGAAGCGCTGAAACAGCTGGCCCGCCTGGTGAAGAACGGCGGCAGCCTGCTGGTGACCGAGTTGTGCAGCCATGACCAGAGTTGGGCCAGGACGGCCTGCGGCGATCTCTGGCTCGGCTTCGAACAGGAAGATCTGGCCCGCTGGGCCGATGCCGCGGGGCTCACGCCCGGCGAGAGCCTCTATGTGGGCCTCAAGAACGGCTTTCAGATTCAGGTACGGCACTTCGCCAAGCCGGATGCGAAGCAAAACCAGGAATGAATAGGATTTTGAAATGAGCGAATACTCCCTGTTTACCTCCGAGTCCGTGTCCGAAGGCCATCCGGACAAGATCGCCGACCAGATTTCCGATGCCGTCCTCGACGCCATCATCGCCCAGGACAAACACGCCCGCGTGGCCGTGGAAACCCTGGTCAAGACCGGCGTCGCCATCGTCGCCGGCGAAGTCACCACCAGCGCCTGGGTCGACCTCGAGCAGATCGTCCGCGACGTCATCTGCGACATCGGCTACACCAGCTCCGACGTCGGCTTCGACGGCGCCACCTGCGGCGTGATGAACATCATTGGCAAGCAGTCCCCGGACATCAACCAGGGTGTCGACCGCGCCAAGCCGGAAGACCAGGGTGCCGGTGACCAGGGCCTGATGTTCGGCTACGCCAGCAACGAAACCGACGTGCTGATGCCGGCGCCGATCCGCTTCTCCCACGCCCTGGTCGAGCGCCAGGCCGAGGCGCGCAAGTCCGGTCTGCTGACCTGGCTGCGCCCGGACGCCAAGTCCCAGGTCACCTGCCAGTACGAGAACGGCAAGGTAGTCGGCATCGACGCCGTGGTGCTGTCCACCCAGCACAACCCGGAAGTGTCGCTGAGCGACCTGCGTGAAGGCGTGATGGAGCTGATCATCAAGCACGCGCTGCCGGCCGAACTGCTGCACAAGGACACCCAGTTCCACATCAACCCAACCGGCAACTTCGTGATCGGCGGCCCGGTGGGCGACTGCGGTCTGACCGGCCGCAAGATCATCGTCGACTCCTACGGCGGCATGGCCCGTCACGGCGGCGGCGCCTTCTCCGGCAAGGACCCATCCAAGGTCGACCGTTCGGCTGCCTACGCAGGCCGTTATGTCGCCAAGAACATCGTGGCCGCCGGCCTGGCCGACCGCTGCGAGATCCAGGTGTCCTACGCCATCGGCGTGGCCCAGCCGACCTCCATCTCGATCAACACCTTCGGCACCCACAAGATCGCCGAAGACAAGATCATCAAGCTGGTGCGTGAAGTGTTCGACTTGCGTCCATACGCCATCACCAAGATGCTCAACCTGCTGCACCCGATGTACCAGGAGACCGCAGCCTACGGTCACTTCGGCCGCACCCCGCAGCAGAAGACCGTCGGCGACGACACCTTCAGCACCTTCACCTGGGAGAAGACCGACAAGGTCGCCGACCTGCGCGCCGCTGCCGGCCTGTAAGGCTATCCCGCAATGCAAAAAGCCCCGCCTAGTGCGGGGCTTTTTGTTGGTGGGCGAAACCCCACCCGGCTCAGAGATGGAAGGAGAAACCCAGGCCGCCGTCGGCGAAACGCAGTGCGCCCGCGAAATACATCAGCGCCGTTCCCACCACCATGGTCATCAGCGGCGCGCGGATGGGCGGCTCGTACAGCGAGAAGATCCCCTGGGCCAGGGGCGGAAAAATGAAATTCAGCACCACGCACAGCATGGACACCTGAATCCCCCTGGCTACCGACCAGATCCAGCCGCCGACCAGCACAAAGAAACCGATAGTCGCCATATACACCTCCTTGTTGAGCAGACTCCTGCATGGCGGCGCAATGCTATCAGCCGCAACCCCATAGGGCGACTAGGCTATTGCCACCCTCATCGAGCAAGGATGCTCTCCATGCCATACCGCATCGCGCTATGCCTCTGCCTGTTCGCCGGCCATCTCGCCGCCACTCCCTGCCCCGACTGGCCCGCCACCCAGGGCACCGAAGAAATCGCCGCCCTCGAGCGGCGCATCGCCGAGTGGGATCGGGCCTATCACGTCGATGGCCAGGCGCAGATCGACGATGAGCTCTATGACCAGAGCCGCGCTCGCCTCGAGCAGTGGCAGGCCTGCTTTGCTCAACAACATGCCGCTGCGCCTGCCGCAGCGCTGCAAGGCGCCGGCGGCCCGGTTGCGCATCCGGTCGCCCAGACCGGGCTGGCCAAGCTGCGTGACGAAGCGGCCGTACGCAGCTGGATGGCCGGACGCGACGATCTGTGGATTCAACCCAAGGTCGACGGCGTGGCCGTCACCCTGGTCTATCGCGATGGCCGATTGCAGCAGGCGATCAGCCGTGGTGACGGTCGCAGCGGCCAGGACTGGACCGCCCGCGCCAGGCTGATCGAGGCCATTCCCCGGCAACTGCCGCGACACGGCGAACTTATCCTGCAGGGCGAGCTGTACTGGCGCACGCCCGGCCATGTGCAGGCCCGCGACGGCGGCAACGGCCTGCGTGGCAAGGCCGCCGGCGCCATGGCGCGCGGCACGCTGGACGCCGAACGGGCCGCCGCCATCGGCCTGTTCGTGTGGGACTGGCCCAATGGCCCGGCCGGCATGGTCCAACGCCTGCAGGGGCTACGCGAGCTGGGCTTCGCCGACAGCGCTGAGCTGACCCAGCCCCTGCGCTCGGCGACAGAGGCCGGTCAGTGGCGCGAGCGCTGGTACCGCACCGAACTGCCCTTCGCCAGTGATGGCGTAGTGCTGCGCCAAGGCCGGCGGCCGAGCGGCGAGAGCTGGATCGCCGAGCCACCGAGCTGGGCCGCCGCCTGGAAGTACCCGCCGCGCCAGGCGCTGGCGCAAGTGCGTGCCGTGCAGTTTCAGATCGGCCGCACCGGGCGCATCACTCCGCTGCTGCAGCTGCAACCGGTCGAGTTGGATGGCCGCCGGGTGAGCCGCGTCGGCCTCGGCTCGCTGCAACGCTGGCAGGCGCTGGATATCCGCCCCGGCGACCAGGTGGCGATCGCCCTGGCCGGCCTGACTATTCCGCGGCTGGACGGCGTGGTCTGGCGTAGCCAGCAGCGCAGCACGCTGGCCATTCCCGATCCGGCCGCCCACCACCCGCTCAGCTGCTGGCGCCCGACGTCCGGCTGCGAGAGCCAGTTCGCCGCGCGCCAGCAATGGCTGAGCGGCAAGCAGGGCCTGGCGCTGCCCGGCGTCGGCGCCGGCACCTGGGAGAAACTGCGTCTGCAGGGGCTGCTCGACTGGCTGGAATTGCAGGAGAGCGAACTGGCCACGCGCCCGGGCTTCGGCCAGCGCAGCGCCGCCAACCTGCACGGCAGCTTCGCCAGCGCCCGGCGGCGCCCGTTCCAGCAGTGGCTGCGCGCCCTGGGACTGCCGCCCAGCGGCTCGGCACCGCTGCAAGACGACTGGGCGACATTGGCCGCCCGCGATGCCGCGGATTGGGACGCCTACGGCGGCATCGGCCCGACCCGTGCCGCACAGCTGGCGGCCTTCTTCCGTCACCCGGAAGTGCTGCGTCTGCGCGAGCAGCTGCAACGCGCCGGAGTGGCGGGTTTCTAGTAAATGCGAAACTCTTCGTGGCAGGCCTTGCAGGCGCCCTCGACCTTGGCCACCGGCGCGCCCAGCGCCTCGGCGCGCAACGGTTTGACCTGAGCCTGGCTGCGCAGCTCGGCGGTGGCCACCTCCAGCTCGCGCGCCAGCTGCTGGAAACGCTCCTGGCGTTGCCAGACGTCGTCACGCGCATGGCTGTCTTCGCCGGCTTCCTGCACCTGGGGGAAATGCTGCCAGGGCTGGCGCGACAGCTCGTCGAGGCGGATAGCACCTGCGGTGAAGTTCTTTTCATTGAAGCTCAGGCGTCCGCGCAGCATGCCGCCCAGGTCTTCGCTGGTGCGCAGCATGTCCTTGAACAGCGCCTGGCGCTTGCCCAGTGGCGAGTCGGGATCGACCCGGTCGCAGGCGGCGAGCAGGGTACAGGCCAGCAGGGCCAGGAGGATTTTCGACTTCATCGTTACGACTGGCTGGGAACGGAGGGCGACAGTATTGCCACTCTCCGCCCCGCGGCCAAGGGTTAGGATGCCGCAGCCTGCTCCGGGAAGCGGTCGCGGATGTAGCTGATCTGCGTCTTGCCGTGCGGCGTCGCCAGGCCATCCGCATCCACGTTGACGAACACCAGCTTGTCGATGGTCAGGATGCTCTTGCGGGTGATCTTGTTGCGCACCTCGCAACGCAGGGTCAGCGACGTGCGGCCGAACTCGGTGGCGGTGATGCCCAGTTCGATGATGTCGCCCTGGCGCGCCGAGCTGACGAAGTTGATTTCGGAGATCAGCTTGGTCACCACCCGCTGGCTGTCGAGCTGGATGATGGCGTAGATCGCCGCCTCCTCGTCGATCCATTTCAGCAGGCTGCCACCGAACAAGGTGCCGTTGGGGTTGAGGTCTTCGGGTTTCACCCATTTGCGTGTGTGGAATTTCATCGCCACTTCTCCTGTCTGGTCGGTCAGTTTCGAGCGACAGGATGAACCGTAACGGCGCCGATTTCCCGGCAAGGTTTTCAATCGTCCCGATAGAAGCGCGCGACGGAAGACCTTGGGCTACGCCGTCAGGCTGGCTATAATCGCCGGGCTTCACGCGATCCGGCTCCGCCCGGTCGTGCCCGCCACCTGTCCGAGGGGCGCTGCAGCAGACGAAAGCCCCATGTGGCTTTCACCTGTCAGGCTCGGATGGGGCGTTAACCATACGCATCAACGGCGCCCATTCGCAGACAACGAATGGAGTGCTATTGCATGGCTTTCAACGATTTCAAAGTCGCCGATATTTCCCTGGCCGATTGGGGCCGCAAAGAGCTGATCATCGCCGAGTCGGAAATGCCGGCTCTGATGGGCCTGCGCCGCAAGTACGCCGGTGAGCAGCCGCTCAAGGGCGCCAAGATCATCGGCTGCATCCACATGACCATCCAGACCGGCGTGCTGATCGAGACCCTGATCGCGCTCGGTGCCGAAGTGCGCTGGTCGTCCTGCAACATCTTCTCGACCCAGGACCAGGCCGCTGCCGCCATCGCCGCCGCCGGTATCCCGGTATTCGCCTGGAAGGGTGAGACCGAGGAAGAGTACGAGTGGTGCATCGAGCAGACCATCCTCAAGGATGGCCAGCCGTGGGACGCCAACATGATCCTCGACGACGGCGGCGACCTGACCCAGATCATCCACGAGCGCTACCCGGCGATGCTGGACAAGATCCACGGCATCACCGAAGAGACCACCACCGGCGTGCACCGTCTGCTCGACATGCTCAAGGCCGGCACCCTGAAAGTCCCGGCGATCAACGTCAACGACTCGGTGACCAAGAGCAAGAACGACAACAAGTACGGCTGCCGTCACAGCCTGAACGACGCCATCAAGCGCGGCGTCGACCACCTGCTGTCCGGCAAGCAGGCTCTGGTGATCGGCTACGGCGACGTGGGCAAGGGCTCGGCTCAATCCCTGCGCCAGGAAGGCATGATCGTCAAGGTTTCCGAGATCGACCCGATCTGCGCCATGCAGGCCTGCATGGACGGCTTCGAAGTCGCCTCGCCGTACCTCAACGGCCTGAACGATGGCACCGAAGCGAGCATCGACAAGGCCCTGCTGGGCAAGATCGACCTGATCGTCACCACCACCGGTAACGTCAACGTCTGCGACGCCAACATGCTCAAGGCCCTGAAGAAGCGCGCCGTGGTGTGCAACATCGGCCACTTCGACAACGAGATCGACACCGCCTTCATGCGCAAGAACTGGGCCTGGGAAGAGGTCAAGCCGCAGGTGCACAAGATCCACCGCACTGGCGCCGGCCAGTTCGACCCGCGCAACGAGGACTACCTGATCCTGCTGGCCGAAGGCCGCCTGGTGAACCTGGGCAACGCCACCGGCCACCCGAGCCGGATCATGGATGGCTCCTTCGCCAACCAGGTGCTGGCGCAGATCCATCTGTATGGCGCCAAGTTCGCCGACCTGCCGGCTGCCGACAAGGGCGCGCGCCTGACCGTGGAAGTGCTGCCGAAGAAGCTGGACGAGGAAGTGGCCCTGGAGATGGTGCGCGGCTTCGGCGGCGTGGTCACCCAGCTGACCCCGAAACAGGCCGAGTACATCGGCGTGACCGTCGAAGGCCCGTTCAAGCCGGACGCCTACCGCTACTGATGCACCGGGAAGGCGGGGCGGCAACGCCCCGCCTTCTTCGTGTCTGCAAGGACCAGATATATGTCGCAAGAACGTCGCTACAGTTTCGAGTTCTTCCCCACCAAGACCGACGCCGGCCACGAGAAGCTGATGGGCGTGGCCCGCCAGCTGGCCGGCTACAACCCGGACTTCTTCTCCTGCACCTACGGTGCCGGTGGCTCCACCCGCGATCGCACCCTGAACACCGTGCTGCAGCTGGATGGCGATGTCGGCGTGCCGACCGCGCCGCACCTGTCCTGCGTCGGTGACAGCAAGGACGAGCTGCGCAGCCTGCTCAGCCAGTACAAGAACTCCGGGATCAAACGCATCGTCGCCCTGCGCGGCGACCTGCCGTCCGGCATGGGCATGGCCAGCGGCGAGCTGCGCTACGCCAACGAACTGGTGGAGTTCATCCGCGCCGAGACCGGCGATCACTTCCACATCGAAGTGGCCGCCTACCCGGAAGTGCACCCGCAGGCACGCAGCTACGAGGACGATTTGCAGAACTTCGTGCGCAAGTGCCAGGCCGGTGCCAACAGCGCCATCACCCAGTACTTCTTCAGTGCCGACTGCTACTTCTACTTCGTCGAGCGCGTGCGCAAGCTGGGCGTGGAGCTGCCGATCGTGCCGGGCATCATGCCGATCACCAACTACAGCAAGCTGGCGCGCTTCTCCGACGCCTGCGGCGCCGAGATCCCACGCTGGATCCGCAAGCAGCTGGAAGCCTACGGCGACGACCTGGACAGCATCCAGGCCTTCGGCGAGCAGGTGGTCAGCGAGATGTGCGAGCGCCTGCTGCAAGGTGGCGCGCCGGGCCTGCACTTCTATACCCTGAACCAGGCCGACGCCAGTCTGGCCATCTGGAACAACCTCAAGCTGCCACGCTGAGGCGAGCGCGCCGCCGGAGCAACTTCGCGATGGCGGCGCGATCTCATACCAGACACCCCCTGCGCACCGCCCCCGACGCGATCGCGCGCTCGACACGGAAGCCTAGATGACTCTGGTACGCAACAAGATCAACGCCTCGGTTAGCCCCAAGGGCAGCCTGGAAACCCTCTCCCAGCGCGAAGTGCAGCAACTGCGCGAAACCGGCTCCGGCACCATCTATGCCCTGTTCCGCCAATGCGCCCTGGCGATCCTCAACACCGGCTCGCACAGCGACAACGCCAAGACCATCCTCGAGGCCTACCCGGACTTCGAGGTGATCATCCATCAGCAGGATCGCGGCATCCGCCTGGAGCTGCGCAACGCCCCGGCCGACGCCTTCGTCGATGGCGAGATGATCGCCAGCACCCGCGAGATGCTGTTCAGCGCCCTGCGCGACATCGTCTACACGCAGAGCGAGCTGGAGAACCAGCGCATCGACTTCGAGAGCTCCCAGGGCATCACCGACTACGTCTTCCACCTGCTGCGCAACGCCCGCACCCTGCGCGCCGGCGTCGAGCCGCGGATGGCGGTGTGCTGGGGCGGCCACTCGATCAGCACCGAGGAATACAAATACACCAAGAAGGTCGGCCACGAGCTCGGCCTGCGCCGCCTGGACGTCTGCACCGGCTGCGGCCCGGGCGTGATGAAGGGACCGATGAAGGGCGCCACCATCGCCCACGCCAAGCAGCGCATCGTCGGCGCCCGCTACCTGGGCCTGACCGAGCCGGGCATCATCGCCGCCGAGGCACCCAACCCGATCGTCAACGAGCTGGTGATCCTGCCGGACATCGAGAAGCGCCTGGAGGCCTTTGTCCGCGTCGGCCACGGCATCATCATCTTCCCCGGCGGGGTCGGCACGGCCGAGGAATTCCTCTACCTGCTCGGCATCCTCACCCATCCGGACAATGCCGAGTTGCCCTTCCCGGTGATCCTCACCGGCCCGAAGAGCGCCTCGACCTACCTCAAGCAGCTGCACGAGTTCATCGGCGAGACCCTCGGCGCAGTGGCTCAGCAGCGCTACCAGATGATCATCAACGACCCGGCCGAAGTGGCTCGGCAGATGGCCGCAGGCATCCACGCCGTGGAGCAGTTCCGCCGCGAGCGCAACGATGCCTTCCACTTCAACTGGCTGCTGAAGATCGACGAGGGCTTCCAGCGTCCGTTCGAGCCGACCCACGCCAGCATGGCCGCGCTCAACCTGACCCGCGAGCAGCCGCTGCACGAGCTGGCCGCCAACCTGCGCCGCGCCTTCTCCGGCATCGTCGCCGGCAACGTCAAGGCGCACGGCATTCGCATGATCGAGGCGCACGGCCCGTACGAGATCAAGGGCGACCCGACCATCATGCGTCCGCTCGACCGCCTGCTGCAGGCCTTCGTCGAACAGCACCGCATGAAGCTGCCGGGCGGCAGCGCCTACGTGCCCTGCTACCGGGTGGTCAGTTAGTCGCGTATTCGACCAATTGAGCACTGTTGCGGCAGCAGTAATCTCGCTACTCTGGCGCAATGCCATTATTCCAGCGCCAGCTTTATGCCGCCGCACTGCTGCTCTGCCTCGCCTTCACGGCGCGGGCGGAGCCGCTGCGCATCGTCACCGAAGCCTGGGCGCCCTACGTCTACGAGGAGAACGGCCAGCCGGTCGGGCTCGACTACGAGATCAGCGCCGAAGTGCTGCGCCGCCTGGGCGTGGAGGTCGAGTGGCAGTTCCTGCCGTGGAAGCGCTGCCTGCTGGCCTTCGAGCAGGGCCAGGCCGACGGCATTCTCGACATCTTCCGCATCGCCGAGCGCGAGCCGCAGATGCTGTTCGTCGACGAGCCGTTGTCGGAGGTCGAGTTCGTGCTGTTCTACGCGCGCCAGCGGCCCTATCCCTACCGTTCGCTGGAAGACCTGCGCGACCTGCTGATCGGCATCTCGCCGGGCTATTGGTACAACGACCAGGCCTTCCGCGACTCGCGCCTGTTCAGCCGCGAGGAAGCACCGACTCACGAGGCCAACCTGGGCAAGCTGGTGCGCCAGCGCGTGGACCTGGTGGTCAACGACCGCCGCGCCGGCATGTACCTGGCCGCGCGCATGGGGCTGGGCGCGCAGCTCGGCTACAACCCCAAGGCCGTCGGCGAGGACCGCCTGTACCTGGCCCTGCGCCGCACGCCGGAACTGGCGGCCCTGGCCGAGCGCTTCGCCAGCGAACTGCGCCGCTTCAAGCGCGAGCCGGCCTATGCCCATCTGCAGGCGCGCTATGCCGAGCCGGACGATGCGCCGGTCGCCGCCAAGGATTGATCCAGGCCACGAAAATCAGGCGACGGGCAGCTAGCGGCGTAGCCATGATGCTCTGTTATACTCCGGGCTCCCGCCAGGCTTGCGCCCGGATGCTCGGCAACCCATCGCCCAGCAGTACCGGACGGGATCGTTCAGCAAGAGCGATTCAAGCCAGGCAACTTCCCCAATGGGCCTTCGCCCCAATATGACAGGATGACTCATGTCCTTTGTTTCCCTCGGTCTCTCCGAGGCTTTAGCCAATGCGGTAGAAGCTGCCGGCTACACCCAACCCACTCCTGTGCAGCAGCGGGCCATTCCCGCCGTGTTGCAAGGCCGCGATTTGATGGTCGCCGCCCAGACGGGTACCGGTAAAACCGCGGGCTTCGCCCTGCCGATCCTCGAGCGCCTGTTCCCCAACGGCCATCCGGACCGCGAACACCGCCACGGCCCGAAACAACCCCGGGTCCTGGTACTGACCCCGACCCGCGAACTGGCCGCCCAGGTGCATGACAGCTTCAAGGTCTATGCCCGCGACCTGAAATTCGTCAGCGCCTGCATCTTCGGCGGCGTCGGCATGAATCCCCAGGTGCAGGCCCTGGCCAAGGGCGTCGACGTCCTGGTCGCCTGCCCCGGCCGCCTGCTCGACCTGGTCAACCAGAAGGCCATCGACCTCTCCCATGTGGAGATCCTGGTGCTCGACGAAGCCGACCGCATGCTCGACATGGGCTTCATCCACGACGTGAAGAAGGTGCTGGCCAAGCTGCCGGCGCAACGCCAGAACCTGCTGTTCTCGGCGACCTTCTCCAAGGACATTACCGACCTCGCCGGCAAGCTGCTGCACAACCCCGAGCGCATCGAGGTCACGCCGCCGAACACCACGGTCGAGCGCATCGAACAGCGCGTGTTCCGCCTACCGGCCAGCCATAAGCGCGCCCTCCTCGCCCACCTGATCACCCAGGGTGCCTGGGAGCAGGTGCTGGTGTTCACCCGCACCAAGCACGGCGCCAACCGCCTGGCCGAATACCTGGACAAGCACGGCCTGCCGGCCGTGGCGATCCATGGCAACAAGAGCCAGAACGCCCGCACCAAGGCCCTGGCCGACTTCAAGGCCAACCAGGTGCGCATCCTGGTCGCCACCGATATCGCCGCTCGCGGCCTGGATATCGACCAGTTGCCCCACGTGGTCAACTTCGAGCTGCCCAACGTCGAGGAAGACTACGTGCACCGCATCGGCCGCACAGGCCGCGCCGGCCGTAGCGGCGAGGCCATCTCTCTGGTGGCGCCGGACGAGGAGAAGCTGCTCAAAGGCATCGAGCGGATGACCAAGCAACGCATTCCCGACGGCGACACCCTGGGCTTCGACCCGGCCAGCGTCGAAGTCGAGAAGCCGGAAGTGCGCGGCCCGCGCCCCGAGCGCCAGCCACGCGCCGACAGACCGCGCCATGAAGCCAAGCACGAGCCCAAGGCCGCTGGCGAAGCCGGCGAAGGCCAGGGCAAGAAGCGCAAGCGCCGCCGCGGTAAAGGCAAGGGCGAAGGCGAGCAGCAACCAGGCCAGCAACAGGGCCAGCAGGCACGCCAGCCTCGCCAGTCGCAAGCACAAGCGCCGGCTCCGGCGGCGCACCCCGATCGCGATCCGGAAGAGTTCCTCGACGACGATTTCGACAACTTCGGCAACCGCGCCGACTACGTCCCGACCCAGCCGAAGCCCCAGGGTCGCAACCCGCGGCGCGGCGGCGGCCAGGGTGGTCAGGGCCAAGGCCAGCGCAGCCAGGGCGGCGGCCAGCAGGGCCAGCGCCAGGGCGGTGGTGGTCAGGGCGGCCAGCGTCAGGGCAAGCCCGGCGGTCAGCGCCAGGGTGGCGGACAGGGGCAGAACCGCGGCCAGCGCCAGGGCGGTCAGCGTAGCCAGGGCGGCGGTCGTCGCGACGAGCCGCGTTACGAGCGCCAGGAGCCTGCGGTGCAGGACAGCCGCGCGACCAAGCAGCCGCTGATCATCCGCAAGGGTGAGCGCCTGCCGACCATGGAGCAGCTGGAAAGCCTGCAGGACAGCCGTCCGCGCGGCGAGAAGCCGGCGCTGCTGACGCGCAAGAACGACGCGGCGGAGTAATCCTCGCGCCATGAAAAAGCCGGCCCCAGGGCCGGCTTTTTTGTGCCACCCGAAAGATGGCGAGGATCGTACGCAGCGGCCGCCTGGCCACTGCGCAGGCAATCCGAGTTACTGGCGAACGCCTTCGACGGAGAGGATCAGCTCCACTTCCTGGGAAGCCGGGCCGAGGTCCTTCTGGATGTCGAAGTCCTTCAGCTTCAGCTTGGTGCTGCCCTCGAAACCGGCGCGGTAGCCGCCCCACGGGTCGCTGCCCTCACCGATGAACTTGGCGGCGATCACCACCGGCTTGGTCACGCCGTTGAGGGTCAGGTTGCCGGTGATGTCGGCAGTGCCTTCACCGGTGCTCTTGACCGAGGTGGACTCGAAGGTCGCGGTCGGGTTCTTGTCGACGTTGAGGAAGTCGCCGCTGCGCAGGTGCTTGTCACGCTCGGCGTGGTTGGAGTCGACGCTGGCGGTGTTGATCTTGACGCTGACCTTGCTGGCTTCCGGCGCCTTGGCGTCGAAGCTGAAGCTGCCGTCGAAGTCCTTGAAGGTGCCGTACAGCCAGCTGTAGCCCAGGTGGCTGATCTTGAAGTTGATGAAGGCGTGCTGGCCTTCCTTGTCGATGGCGTAGTCGGCGGCCATGGCCTGGCCAGCGAACAGAGCAGCGCCCAGGGTCAGGGCGGCGAGGGATTGCTTGAGCATTAACAGTCTCCTTGTGGGTTACTTGCCGGTGCGACCGAACATGCGCACCAGGGTGGCGTCACGGTCAATGAAATGGTGTTTGAGGGCCGCCAGGGCATGCAGGCCGGCGAAGATCACCAGGGCCCAGGCGAGGTATTCGTGGACCACGCCGGCGATGTCGGCCTGGTCCGGAATGCTGGTCAGGGTGGCCGGCACTTCGAACAGGCCGAACACCGGGATGCCGCGGCCATCGGCGGTGGAAATCAGATAACCGCTGAGCATCAGTACGAACAGCGCCAGATAGAGGAAGGCGTGGCCGGCCTTGGAGGCCAGGCGAGTGACGGCGCCATGGTTGGCCGGGGCCGGTGGTGGCGGGCTGAGGAAGCGCCAGACGACACGGCCGAGCATGACCACGAACAGGGTGATGCCGACGCTCTTGTGCAGATCCGGAGCCGTGCGATACCAGCCGCTGTAGTAGTCCAGGCCGACCATCCACAGGCCCACGCCGAACAGACCGAACACCGCCAGGGCCACCAGCCAGTGCAGCGTGATGCTGACCAGGCCATAGGTGGAATTGGAGTTGCGCCACTGCATGAGATGTTTCCGTACCAGGGGATGAAAGACAGCCTAGCGGCAAACGCATCGAATAAAAGCGGAAATTTTCGCTTCGAAATATCGAGCAAACAGATACTTGTGCGCCGTCGAGTTAGTCCGTAAGCATCCCGCCGGGTTCAGCGCGGCGGCCTTGGACGGCGCACCTGCGAGAACGAACGGCGAGCGGCGTATCGCCTAGGGCCTTCTGGTAGTCTCACCCGCATTCGTTTCGGAGAAGCCCCCATGACCCAGAACAGCCAGTGGATGCAGCGCGACCTCGCCGTGCTGTGGCACCCCTGCACCCAGATGAAGGACCACGAGCGCCTGCCGCTGATCCCGATCAGGCGCGGCGACGGCGTGTGGCTGGAGGACTTCGACGGCAAGCGCTACCTCGACGCGGTCAGCTCCTGGTGGGTCAACGTGTTCGGCCACGGCAACCCGCGCATCAACCAGCGCATCCGCGACCAGCTCGACAGCCTGGAACACGTGATGCTCGCCGGCTTCACCCATGCGCCGGTGGTCGAACTGTCCGAGCGCCTGGTGCAGATCACTCCCGCCGGGCTGAACAAGGTGTTCTACGCCGACAACGGCTCCTCGGGCATCGAGGTGGCGCTGAAGATGAGCCACCACTACTGGATCAACCACGACCAGCCCGGCAAGAAGCGCTTCGTCACCCTGAGCAACAGCTACCACGGCGAGACCGTGGCGGCCATGTCGGTGGGCGACGTCGCGTTGTTCACCGACACCTACAAGGCGTTGCTGCTCGACACCATCAAGGTGCCGAGCCCGGACTGCTACCTGCGCCCCGAGGGCATGGGTTGGGAGGAACATTCACGCAACCTGTTCGCCGCCATGGAGCAGACCCTGGCCGAGCATCATCACGAAGTCGCCGCGGTGATCGTCGAGCCGCTGATCCAGGGCGCCGGCGGCATGCGCATGTACCACCCGATCTACCTCAAGCTGCTGCGCGAGGCCTGCGACCGCTACGGCGTGCACCTGATCCACGACGAGATCGCCGTCGGCTTCGGCCGCACCGGGACGATGTTCGCCTGCGAACAGGCCGGCATCACCCCAGACTTTCTGGTGCTGTCCAAGGCGCTGACCGGTGGCTACCTGCCGATGGCTGCCGTACTCACCACCGATGAAGTCTATGGCGCCTTCTACGACGACTACGCCACCCTGCGCGCTTTCCTCCACTCGCACACCTACACCGGCAATCCGCTGGCCTGCGCCGCCGCCCTGGCGACCCTGGATATCTTCCGCGACGATAATGTCATCGAGAAGAACAAGGCATTGGCCACCCGCATGGCCAGCGCCACCGAACACCTCAAGGACCACCCGCATGTGGCCGAAGTGCGCCAGACCGGCATGGCCCTGGCCATCGAGATGGTGCAGGACAAGGCCAGCAAGACCGCCTACCCCTGGCAGCAGCGCCGTGGCCTACAGGTCTACCAGCACGCCCTGGAGCGCGGCGCCCTGCTGCGCCCGCTAGGCAGCGTGGTGTACTTCCTGCCGCCGTATGTGATCACGCCCGAGCAGATCGACTTCCTCGCCGAGGTGGCCAGCGAAGGCATCGATATCGCCACCCGCGAATCGGTCAGCGTGGCGGTGGCCAGCGACCTGTATCCCAACCATCGCGACCCCGGCTGATCAGCGGGTAAACTGCACGCCTCCAGCTACTGCCACGAACCTCGCCATGCGCCTGTCCCGCTTCTTTATCGATGCCCCGCTCTCCCTCGGCCAGCACGAGCTGCCCGAGGCCCAGGCGCACTACATCGGCCGCGTGCTGCGGCATGCGGTGGGCGATGCCGTGCAGCTGTTCGACGGCAGCGGCCAGGAGTATTTGGGCGAGCTGATCGAAGTGGGCAAGAAGACTGTGCGGGTCGAGCTGCGTGAGCGGTTCGCCGGCCAGCCCGAATCGAGCCTGCGCGTACACCTGGGCCAGGGGCTGTCACGCGGCGAACGCATGGACTGGGCGATCCAGAAAGCCACCGAGCTGGGCGCCAGCGAGATCACCCCGATCGTCTCCGAGCGCTGCGAAGTGCGTCTGAAGGACGAGCGCGCCGACAAGCGCCTGGCCCACTGGCGCCAGGTGGCGATCAGCGCCTGCGAGCAGTGCGGCCGCTCGGTGCTGCCGGTCATCCACTCACCCATGCTGCTGGCCGACTGGCTGAAACAGACCAGTGCAGATCTCAAGCTGGTGCTGCATCCGGTGGCCGAGCCGCTGACCAGTCACGCCAGCCCAGAGACCCTGGCCTTCCTGATCGGCCCGGAAGGCGGCCTCAGCGACGCCGAGGTGGAGCAGGCCAAGGCCGCCGGCTTCCACGCCTCCCGCCTCGGCCCACGCGTGCTGCGTACCGAGACCGCGCCGGTGGTTGCGTTGGCCGTAGCCCAGCAGCTATGGGGCGATTTCTAGGGGCGATTGCCGTCTGGGCGTCACAAGGTGTGACTTCATGGGATGGCACGGCCGTCCGCCTCTGGCATGCTCTGCGCGCCAATGACGAAGCGACGGCCTATCACCCCGCTCCGCCCTTGCCGGAGCCGGTGCGTATCGCAACGGCCCCACTCCAAAAATAGTTCGCCCGGGCTCCGTACTCCCCACAAAGGAGTCGCTGCAAGCCCGAGGTACAAGGAGCACTAAATGAACGAACTGGTTTCGACCCTCAACGGGTATATCTGGAGCCCGGCACTGATCTACCTCTGCCTCGGCGTGGGTCTGTACTTCTCGCTGCGCGGCCGCTTCCTGCAGGTCCGCCATTTCAAGGAAATGATCCGCCTGATGTTCAACGGGCGCACCGACGAACACGGCATCACCTCGTTCCAGGCCCTGACCATGACCCTCGCCGGTCGCGTCGGTACCGGCAACATTGCTGGCGTCGCCACCGCCATCACCTTCGGCGGCCCGGGTGCGGTGTTCTGGATGTGGATGGTGGCTTTCCTCGGCGCCAGCTCGGCCTTCGTCGAGTCCACCCTAGGCCAGGTCTACAAGGAGAAGCTGGACGGCCAATACCGTGGCGGCCCGGCCTTCTACATCGAGAAGGGTCTGGGCATCAAATGGTTCGCCTGGATCTTCGCCATCGTCACCATCTTCGCCTGCGGCCTGCTGTTGCCGGGCGTACAGGCCAACTCCATCGCCTCCAGCGTGCAGACCGCCCTCGGCGTGCACCCGAATACCACCGCCGCCGTGCTGGCGATCATGCTCGGTCTGATCATCTTCGGTGGGGTCAAGCGCATCGCGCGTTTCGCCGAGTTCGTCGTACCGTTCATGGCGCTGGGCTACATCCTGGTGGCCTGCGTCATCGTACTGCTGAACATCGACAAGCTGCCGGGCGTGATGACACTGATCTTCAAGAGCGCCTTCGGCCTGGATGCGGGCTTCGGCGCCATCCTCGGCCTGGCCATCATGTGGGGCGTCAAGCGCGGCGTGTACTCCAACGAGGCCGGCCAGGGAACCGGTCCGCATGCCTCCTCGGCCGCCGCCGTCAGCCATCCGGTGAAGCAGGGCCTGGTGCAGGGCTTCTCGGTGTATGTCGACACCCTGTTCGTATGCTCCGCCACCGCCTTCATGCTGCTGATCACCGGCCAGTACAACGTCCAGGCGCCGGATGGTAGCGCTCTGTTCACCGGCATCGCCGGCGTGGCCGCTGGCCCGGGCTATGTGCAGACGGCGATGGAGAACATCATGCCCGGCTTCGGCAACATCTTCGTCGCCGTGGCGCTGTTCTTCTTCGCCTTCACCACCATCGTGGCTTACTACTACATCGCCGAAACCAACATCGCCTACATCAACCGCAAGGTGCACCGTCCGGTGCTGACCCTGCTGCTGAAGGCCGGCATCATCGCCGCCACGGTCTATGGCACGGTGAAGACCGCCGACCTGGCCTGGGGCCTGGGCGACCTCGGCGTGGGCCTGATGGCCTGGCTCAACATCGCCGCCATCGTGCTGATGCACAAGACCGCGTTCAAGTGCCTGAAGGACTACGAGGCGCAGCAGAAGGAGGGCAAGGAACCGGTGTTCCACCCAGAGAAACTGGGCATCAAGAACGCCGACTACTGGGGCACCCATACCTCCGAGGACAATCTCGCCGCCGAGCACACCGCCGAACTGCAGGGCCGGGCGGAAACCCAGCGCTGAGTCGCCGCCTGTGAGCACAGCCCCGGCACCGCAAGGTCCGGGGCTTTTTGCTGGGCGCTCATATCCCGCGCAGAGTCAGCCCGGCCAGCGCCAGCAACAGCAGGCCGCAGCAGGCGTAGCTGATACGGTGCCAAAGCGGAGAAGTATTACGCCGCAGCCAGTCCACCAGCGCCGCACAGATAAAGCACCAGAGCAGCGAGGCGAACATGAAGCCGGCGAAGAACACCGCCATCTCCGTGCGACTCGGCGTGCCCTCGACGATGCCCGCCAGCGCGCTGCCCAGGGCGCCCCAGAACACGATGTTCTTCGGATTCGACAGCGACAGCAGCGCGCCGGCGCCGAAGGCATTGCGCCCCTGCGCTGCGCCTTCCTCCTGCGCCGGCGGCTGCCAGGCATCGCGCAACCCCTGAATACCGAGCCAGGCCAGATAGGCCGCGCAGGCGATGGTCAGCGGCACGCGCACGCTGTCCTGGGCCAGCAGCAGGACCAGGCTGGTCAGGCCGATCAGCGCCCATACCGCATCGCCGATCAGCGAACCCAGCTGCACCAGCAGCGCCGGACGGAAGCCGCCGGTCAGGCCGCGGCGCAGGGTCTCGCTGAAAACGGCGCCGGGGGATGCGCAGAAGGCCAGGCCGAACAGCATGGCGGCGAGGAAGATGGCCAGCATGGAGGGTGCTCCGAATCGATGACGGCGCGGATTATCGGCGAAGCGCGAGCCGCCGACTTGAACCGGATTGCTAGGTGCTCAGCGCCGGACCAGCGCCTGATAGCGGCCGGGACTGACACCGTAGGCGGCGCGAAAATGCCGGTTGAGATGGCTCTGGTCGGCGAAGCCCAAAGCATGAGCCACTTCGCCAGCCGGCAGCCAAGGCGCAACAGCCCCTGGGCGCGGCGAGTGCGCAGCTGCATGGCCCACTGCCGCGGGCTGAGCCCGGTACGGCGCTTGAAGGCGCGCAGCAGGTGGAACTTGGACAGGTCCACCGCCGCAGCCATCTGCTCCAGACTCGGCGTCTGCTCCAGGCTGGCGGCCAGCAGTTCCTGCAGGCGCCCGACCGCCTCGCTGCCGATATCCCGGGCCTCGGCCAGACGCACACCGGCGCCGCTGGCGATCCGTCCGAGCAGCAGGGTCACGCCCTCCTCGCCATGCTCACGCAGCAGCGGATCGTCGCTCAGGCAGGCCTCGATCGCTCGGGCCAGTTCACCGGCCAGGGTCGGTGCCTGCTGCAGTGGACGTTCGAACTGCAGCTCGTTGCGGCCGAGGCTCTCGGCCAGTCGCGCCGCGGGCAGGTACAGGCTGACATAGCGCCACGGCTGCCCTTCGCGGGCACCGCCGCCCTGGATCTCGCCGGGGTTGTAGGTGGTGATGGCGCCGACACCGGCGTCGAAGGTCCGACCGTCCAGCCAGATGCGCTCGGTGCCGACCAGGTTGGCACCGATGACGAATTCGTCGTGGCTGTGTTTTTCGAAGTACTGGCCCGGTGCGAAATTGCTGGCGACTTCCAGCTCGCCCAGGCGCGCCAGGCGGACCGAACTCATCTCAAAAATCGCCCGAGCAATCGCCGAGCGCAGTCGAGACTAGGCGGAAAGGGCTGAGAAAGCGCAGTTTACGAGTGGTAAATGAGCATTTCGAAGCCATTTCCAACGCAGTATCGGCAAGCGCAGGCATTGGGCGGGTGATTTTCAGATCAGGCCGGCGTCCGCCAGCTTTTGCTCCAGGCCGATCAGGTCGGGGATCTTCACCACGGCTTCGCCGAGCTGCACGGCATCCAGCTCCAGCGGAGCCAGTTCGGCGCTGGCGCGCTGCAGGTTGCCGTCGACCTTCATCGAGCGCGGGATGCCTTGCACCAGCAGGGCGATGAACTTGACCTGGTCGCGACCGCCCATGGCATTGAGCACCGCCACGCGCACGCCCGGGCCGATCTGCGGCTGACCATCGGAGGCCGCCTCGAACGACAGCAGCGGCAGCTGCAGGTCGCGCCAGGCCACCTGGCCGAGGAACCAGGACGGCAGCCCCGGCGTGACATGCGGCGGACGGTAGGGAATCAGCTCGGCCACCGCCACGTTGGGCAGCAGCAGGGTGCGGTCGGCCAGCGGCACCAGCAGGCCGGTGAGGCTGCTGATGCTGTTCTGGCTGGCGATGGCTTGGCTCATGGCGGCTCCTTGAATGACTGCTGGCGCCGTTACTGGCACTGTTCGGCCAGGTGATTGACCAGGGCGGAAGCCAGCTCGCGCGGGTCGCCGCTGAAGCTGCTGTAGCCGCCCTCGCGCAGGCTGTCGGGCATGCTCGGGCTGGCGCAGCTGTCGGCCTTCTGGGTCCAGATCACGCCACCCTGGCGGCGCACGTAGGCCGCGGCGGCGCTGCCGTCGCTGCCCATGCCGCTGAAGGCGATCACGCCGCAATGGGCGCCGAACTGCTGGGCCAGGTTGAGCATCATCTGGTCGATGGACGGGCTGTAGGGCTCCGGCCAGCCGCGGTCGGCCACCTGCATGGCACCGTCTTCGGCGAAGCCGAGCTCGTTGCTGATCGGCGCCACCACCACTTCGCCGCAACGCACAGCATCACCGTTGCGCGCCGGGTTGACGTGCCACTGGCTGTGGCGGCCGACGGCCTGGGGCAACGCCGTCTCGAAGGCGGCATCGATATGCTGGGCATAGACGAAGCCGATCGGCAGACCGCCGGGCAGCGCGTCGAGGAACTCCTTCACCGCCGCCGGACCCCCGAGGGAGGCGGCCAGCAGCCAGACCTGCCTGGCCGGTTCACCGGCCACCAGCGGCGTTTCGGCCAGCGAGGCCGGCAGCTCCAGGCGGCTGGGGCGCTGCGCCTCGGCCAGCAGGGCCTCCAGGCTCGGGCCTACGGCCTGGGCCGGGTCACCGACCAGGCGCTTGAGCTTGCCGAACAGGCGGCGCTCCCAGCGCGGGTAATTTTCCGAGTGGCGTTCCGGGGCGTGGCCCTCGCCGAACAGCACCGGGGCGCTGGCCTTCTCCAGAAGATTGTCGACCAGGGGCGAGTCTTCCGACTGGGCCAGGTCCACCAGCCACAGGTCGGTCTCGCAGTCGGCCAGGGCCGCCTCGTCGAGACGCGCCGGGTCGCTGTTGAGCACCACCTGGTAGCCGCTGCCGGACAGAGCCTGCTGCAGCACGTGGCGCTGCAGCGAGGTGTCGGCGATGACCGCGATACGAGCAGCAGTTCTGTCAGCCATTGGCCTTGTCCTTGACCAGTTTCAGGATGTTTTCCAGCAGATCCGACTCCTGGTACGGCTTGCCCAGGTATTCGTTGACGCCGATGGCCATGGCCCGATCGCGGTGCTTCTCGCCGGTCCGCGAGGTGATCATGATGATCGGCAGGTCCTTCAGGCGCTCGTCGTGGCGCACCAGGGTGGCCACTTCGAAACCGTCCATGCGCGGCATCTCGATGTCGAGCAGCATGATGTCCGGCTTGTGCTCCTGCAGCTGGGCGATGGCGTCGACCCCGTCCTTGGCGGTCAGCACGTTCATGCCGTTGCGCTCGAGCAGGCGGCTGGTGACCTTGCGCACGGTGACCGAGTCGTCCACCACCATGACCAGGGTCGGCCGGCTGGTATCGGTATCGCTCGCCGTCGTGTCCTGACTGACCAGGCGCGGCATCTGCACCTGGCCCAGCAGGTGCGCGTGGCGCACCCGAATGGTCGCCAGCAGGTCGAGAATCACCACCACGCGACCGTCACCGAGGATGGTCGCGCCGGAGATGCCGTGCACGCCGGCGAACTGCGGGCCGAGGCTCTTCACCACGATCTCGCGGGAACCGGCCAGGGCGTCCACCTGCACCGCCACCGCGTGTTCGCTGGAACGCACCAGGATCACCGGCAGCGGCAGGCTCTGGCCCACCAGCTTGGGCTGCTGGCCGTTGTTCAGCAGGTCACCCAGGTACTTCAGCTCGTAGGCCTGGCCGGCGTATTCGAAGCGCGGCGCGTCCGGACCGTAGTAGGCCTCCAGCTCGTACGGCGAGACCCGCACGATACCTTCGATGGTGTTCAGCGGGATGGCGTAGAAGTCTTCGCCGGAGACCACCATCAGCGCGCGGTTGACCGACACGGTGAATGGCAGGCGGATCAGGAAGCGCGTGCCCTCGCCGACGGTCGACTCGATGCTCATGGAGCCACCGAGCTGTTTGACCTCGGAGTGCACCACGTCCATGCCGACGCCACGTCCGGAGATCTGGGTGACCTTCTCGGCGGTGGAGAAGCCGGCCTCGAGGATGAACTGCAGCACCTCGTGGTCGGTGAGATCGCTGTCGGCGTCCATCAGGCCGCGTTCGATGGCCTTGCGCTTGACCGCGTCGAGGCGGATGCCGCCACCGTCGTCGGCCAGGGTCAGGAGGATGTCGCCACCTTCGCGACCGAGGGTCAGGCGGATATTGCCGACTTCCGGCTTGCCGGCCGCGCGGCGCTTGTCGCCCGGCTCGATGCCGTGGTCGACGGCGTTGCGCAGCATGTGCTCCAGCGGCGCGACGATGCGCTCCAGCACGGTACGGTCCATCTCGCCTTCGGCGTTGCCGACATGGAACTCGACCTGCTTGCCCAGCTCGCCGGCCACCTGGCGGACGATCCGGCGCAGACGCGGCACCAGGCGGTCGAACGGCACCATGCGGGTGCGCATCAGGCCTTCCTGCAGCTCGGTGTTGACCCGCGCCTGCTGCAGCAGCAGGGTCTCGGCATCGCGGTTACGCGTGGCCAAGGTTTCCTTCAGGTCGAGCAAGTCGGAGGCCGACTCGAACAGCGCACGCGACAGCTGCTGCAGCTGCGAGTGACGGTCCATTTCCAGCGGGTCGAAGTCTTCGTAGCCGGCACGCTCGGCCTCGGCCTGGTAGCGGCTGAGGATCTGCGCCTGGGTCTCGATGTCGAGGCGGCGCAGCTGATCGCGCACCCGCTCGATGGTCGCTTCCATCTCGCCGAGGGTGAAGCCGAAGTCGCTGACCTGCTGCTCGACGCGACCGCGGAAGATTGAGGTCTCACCGGCCAGGTTGACCAGGCCTTCAAGCAGATCCGCCGGCACCTTGACCAGCTCCTGCGGCGCACGCTGGGCGGCGGCGCGGGCGGCGGCCTCGGCGGCGCGCTCGACGAAGGGCAGTACCTTGACCTGTTGCGACTGTTGCGGCTGGGCGCTGGCGGCGACGATCGGCGTGCTCAGCGCCACGGGCGCCGGAGCCGATTCGACCGGTTGCGGCTCGGCCACCGGAGCGGCCTGGATCTCGGCCACATGGCTGTCATCCAGGCGCTTGCGCAGCTGGTCGAGTTCCTTCTGCAGGCCCTCGTAGCCGGACTGCACGTCGAGGAACAGGCTGTCCGGCCAGGGCGCACCCTGCTGCTGGGCCTCGGTCAGGTGTTGTTCGAAGTCGTGGCTGAGATCGCCCAGGCGCTTCTGCCCGGCCAGGCGCGCACCGCCCTTGAGGGTGTGCAGGATGCGCAGCAGCTCGTCGATGGGGCTGCCATTGCTGCGATCGGCTTCCCAGCGCCCGATGGCAGCCTCCATGGCCTCCAGCAGTTCATCCGCCTCCTCGAGGAAGATGTCGAGAATGTCGTCGGCTTCGGCGCCGACCTCGTCTTCTTCCACTACCGGCTGCAGATGCACGCTGGTGGGCATGCTCAGCTGCGCGTCGGGGTCGGCGCGGAAGCGCTTGATGGTCTCGATCAGGGCCAGGCCATCGGGGATCGCCCGGTTACCGCGCACCGCCTCGAGCATCTCGGAGAGACGGTCGTGGCAGGCCTGCAGCACGCCGAACAGGTCGCCATTGGCCTTCAGGCGGCCGTCGCCGACGCCTTCGTAGAGGAATTCCAGTTCATGGGCCAGATCGCCGATCTCGCGGATCTCGGCCATGCGCGCACCACCCTTGAGGGTGTGCAGGTCGCGCTGCAGGGCTTCCACTTCCAGGGTGTTGTCGACATCGGCCATCCAGCGCTGCAGGGCGGCACCGGCGCTGTCCATGATGTCGAAGCCTTCTTCGAGGAAGATCTCTACCAGCTCCGGATCGCGGTCGACCGCAGGTGCTGGCGCGACGGCAATCGGCGCGACCTCGAATACAGGCTGCGGCTCGGGCTCGGGCTCGGGCTCGGGCTCGGGCTCGGGCTCGGGCTCGGGCTCGGGCTCGGGCTCGGGCTCGGGCTCGGGCTCGACAATCTCGGCCGGCGGCAGGTCCTGCGCAAGTGGCTCCAGGTCTTCGGCGCCCAGAGCCGGCAGCGATTCGTCCAGGTGCCACTCGTCCGAGCTCAGCGCGGGCAGCTCTTCCGGCAGCAGTTCGCCGGGCTGCTCGGCGGCAGGCTCGATATGCAGCTCCGGCAGATCGTCCAGCTGCGGTGCGACGAAGTCCACCTCGGCCAGCTCGCCCAGGTCGATCTCCGGCGACTCGCTCGGCTCTTCCGCAGCAGCTGTTTCGGGCAGCGGCTGCAGATCGGTGGACGGCAGATCGTCCAGCGCCTCGGCGCCGAGGGCCGGCAGTGATTCGTCCAGATGCCACTCATCCGAGCTCAGCGCGGGCAGCTCTGCCGGCAACTCTTCGGCTGGCGGCGCGGCAGACTCGATGTGCAGCTCCGGCAGCTCGTCCAGCTGCGGTGCGACGAAGTCCACCTCGGTCAGCTCGCCCAGGTCGATCTCCGCCGAGGGCGCAGTGTCCTCTTCCAGCTCGATCGAGGGCAGCGCGTCGACTGCGGGCTCCGCCTCGTCGGCACTGGCTTGGCTTTCGTTACTGGCCGAATGACTCGGCGCGGCTATCGGGCCGCCCTGGCGAAAGGAGCGTATCGCGTCGATCAGCGCCGAGGAGTCCAGCAGCGGCTGGCCGCGCTGCAGTTGCTCGAGCACCACCGCCAGGCGGTCGTGGCTCTGCTGCAGCAGGCCGGCCAGGGCAGGGGAGTAGCTGAAGCGGCGATCCACCAGGCCTTCGTAGAGGGACTCCAGTTCGTGGGCCAGGTCGCCGATAGCGCGAATCTCGGCCATCCGTGCGCCGCCCTTGAGGGTGTGCAGGTCGCGCTGCAGGGACGACAGGGCCAGGTTGCTCTCGGGGTCGCTCAGCCAGCGATCGAGGGCCTGGCCGGCGCTGTCGAGGATATCGACGGCCTCTTCCAAGAAGATCTCCACCATCTCGGCGTCGAGGTTCTCCGGCATGCTCGCCACCGGCTCGAACACCGGCTGCGGCTCGGCGGCGGCGAAGCTTTCCGGCTCGGCCAGTGGTTCGGGCTCCAGCGCGGATTGCGGCGCGGGCTCCGGCTCAACGGCGGGCAACTCGTCCAGCTCGACCACTTCCAGGCCGGCCACGGCATCGGTATGCAGCAGCGCCAGGGTGGCCGGGTCGAGCGCCTGATCCAGCAGATTGCGCAGGGCCGCCACGCGCTCGGGCTGCGGGCTGACCTGCAGGGCGGCGGCGACCTGATCCATCATGCCGATCAACGCCTCATGGGCGGATTCGGCCTCGGCGAAGAAATGCTCGCTGACCGCCAGGCGGCCATCCAGCACGGCCTGGTAGAGGGCCAGCAGGGCCTGGCACAGCTCGTCGATCTGCGGCAGTTCGGCCATCTCGGCGCCACGGCCGAGGGTGGTCAGCTCTTCCAGCAGGGCGGACAGCTCCTGCTGCTCGCTGGGGTGCTCACGCCACTTGCGCAGCAGGTCCTCGGCGTCGAGCAGGATGTCCATGCCCTCGGCGAGGAAGATCGAGATCAGCTGCGGGTCACGGTAATCCTGCTCTTCCAGGCGCGCGCTCTCAGCGCTTTCCAGGCGAGCGTTGTGCAGTTTCTGTACGCGCTCGAGGAACTCGGCGGCACCCGGAATCGGCGCCAGGGGCTGACTCTCCAGCTGCTCCAAGCCGGCGCGGAACAGATGCTCGGCGTCGCGCAGCAGCTCGGCCTCGCCCAGGTCCATGTCGATCAGGTTGGTCTTGAATTCCTTGACCAGCTTTTCCAGCGGCGTGGCGATCTCGGCGATCGGCAGGATGCCGGCCATGTGCGCGCTGCCCTTGAGGGTGTGCAGGGCACGCTGCAGGTCATCGGTCACCGGCTGCGGCAGCTCCTGGGCACAGTCGGCAAGGAAGCCGACCAGGGTGTCCAAGTGGGTCTCGGCCTCGTTGCGGAAAATCTCCAGCAGCAGCGGATCGAGGGCCTCGTCGTCGCTGGTGGCCAGGGCGGGAGCGACTGGCTGCGGCAGCTCCTCCTGGGCGAAATCGACCTCCATCTCTTCTACTGGCAGCTCGGCGGCCGGTTCGGCCTCCGGCTCGCTCTGTGACTCGGCGACAACCGGCGCACTGGCGAAGCTCGGCACCTGACCACGGGCCAGGGCATGGGCGGTGGCGGCCAGACGGTCGACGTCGTCGCGCTGGCGCTGGGCCTTGGCGGCGAACTCGTCGACCAGCGCCGGCATCAGCTCGACCACGTCGACGATCACCTGCTGCACCGGCTGATCGGGCTGGATGCTGCGATCCAGCACGCGGTTGAGCATGTTCTCGATGGACCAGCCCAGCTCGCCGATGATCAGGGCGCGGACCATGCGGCCGCTGCCCTTGAGGGTATGGAAGGCGCGCCGCACTTCGGTCAGCGCGTCCTTGTTGTCGGTATCCGCACGCCATTGCGGGAGGTATTCGTTGATGGTTTCGAGAACCTCGCCGACCTCCTCGATGAAGACTTCCAGCAGCTCCTCGTCCACCGGCTCCTCGTCGGCAGGCGGCGGTAGCAGGCTCGGCGGCACGTCCTGGGCCGGCGGGTTGATCGCCTGCACCGGAGCGGCCATGACCTCAGCCATGGTCAGCGGCTTGTCGGCCGCCGGCTGAACCGGCTCGGGCTCGACCGGGGCACTCGGCAACTCGACTTCCGGCAGCTCCAGGTCGGCGATTTCCAGCTCGTCCCAGTTGGCCGGGGCGCTGTCGAGGTTCAGCTCTTCGGCTTCCAGCGACAGTTCGCTCAGGTTCTCGTCCAGCGCCGGCAGCTCTGCGCCGCCCGACAGCTCGTCAGCTTCGACGCTGAAGGAGCTATCAAGACTGAGCTCTTCCAGCTCGCCGGACAGTGGCTGCAGATCGTCCAGAGTGCCCAGCTCGAGCGGGGCATCCAGGCTCAGATCGATGCCGCTGGACGCTTCCGGCGTGGCCTCGCCCAGGCTCCAGTTGTCGTCGGAGACCAGCAGCTCGCCGGTCTCTTCGGCCGGCAGCTCGGCGAACTCGATGCTCAGCTCGTCGCCCGACTCTTCCAGCGACAGTGCGGGCAGCTCTTCGAGCTCCAGCGGCTGTTCTTCCAGCAGCGGCTCCTCGAAGGCAGCCTCTTCGGCGGCCAGCACTTCGATGTCCTGCAGCGGGTCGGCCAGCGGCGCAGGGGCCTCCTCGCGCGGTTCGATGCGGTCGAGGATCGAGGGCTTTTCCTTGAGGGGGTAGCCCAGGCTCTCCAGGCTTTCCTCGGCGACGTCGAGAATCAGGTCGCCCTGGCTGGCATGGTCTTCGGCCAGGCGCTCCAGGTAGTACTCGACGCTGGTGATGGCGTCGGCCAGGGTGTCCAGGTTCTGCCAGTTGGGTACGGCCTTGCGCACCAGCAGCTGCTCCTGGATATAGCGGGTGCAGGCCTGCAGCAGCGAAGCGGCACGGGTCAGCGGAATCATGGCCAGACCGCCGCGGACCTGGGTCAGCAGCTCCGGCACGCGGGCAAGGTGCTCGTGGTTCCACTGCGAGGCGATGAACTCGATGATCGCGTCCTTGGCCTGTTCCAGGCCGGTACGCGCTTCCTTGATCACCAGCTGGTGGATCTGCGCCACGTCGGTGGTCGGCAGGTGGCTCTGTTCGTTCTGCTGATCGTCGCTGGGGCCAACCATGCCGGCCAGGGTGGCCTCGACATAGAGCAGCGCGCCGGCCACATCCATCAGCACCGCATCGCTCGGCTCGCGCTGACCGACGGAGAGGCTGTGCACCACGTCGAGCTGATCGACGATGACCTTGCGCGGCTGGCCGAAGCCAAGTACCGCCAGGGTATCGGCGATCTGCTTGAGCGGCGCCAGCAGGCCGTCCAGTTCGGCGACCTGCTTGCGATCACTGCGCACGAACAGATCGAGGCTGTCCTTGACCCGCACCAGCTCCTCGCACAGCGCGGCGACCACCGAACGCATGGCGTCGCGGTCCGGACCGGCCAGGCGGGCGCGCTCTTCGTCGACCACGCCGCTGTCGGGCAGGGCCTCGTCGAGGCGGTACTGGTCCTTCAGCGCGCGCAGGCGCGGCGACTGGGCCGAGGCCTTGGCCACGTAGAACAGCAGGTTCTTGGTCAGTTCGTCCGGGGCGGTATGGTTCATACCGTCGGCGCCCTGGTCGACCAGGCGCTTGAGCTCCTTGTCGACCTGGCGCAGCAGGGTGCGCACCGAGGCGCTATTGGTCACGCTGCCGTTGGCCAGGCCTTCGACCATGCCCGAGGCGATCTGCCACAGCGGGCCGAGCGGCGCCTCCTTGCACAGGGTTTCCAGGCGCGCGAACACGCGGGCCATGTAGCCCAGGTTGGTGGCCAGGTCCTGGTTGCGGATCACCCCGACCAGGGCCATCTGCAGCATCTGCCGCAGCTTGCGCAGCAGCACGGGCAGCTCGGCGGTACGCAGTTTTTCCAGGGAATCGAGCGACAGCGCCGGCAGGCGACCGGACAGGTCTGGGGAGAACAGGCTGGTTTCCGACAGCAGGTTCTCGCCGCGGGCGGCACGCAGGTCGTTGAGCAGCGGCAGCACGACCATCGGCAGGTCGCGACGCGCGCTCTGGATGCGGTCCAGGTACGCCGGCAGCTGCAGGATGGCCTGCATCAGCACTTCCAGGGCTTCCGTCTGGTTGCTCGCGCGGCCGTCCAGCAGGGCCTGGGTCAGCTGTTCCATTTCCTCGGCGAGCAGAGCCGCGCCGTAGAACTCGACCATCTGCAGGGTGCCGTGAACCTGGTGCACATAGGTCTGGCAGAAACGCATGCGCGTGGCGTCCTGCGGGTTCTCGACGAACGCCTCCAGGGCCTGACGCGCCTGCTTCAGGGTTTCCGCGATCTCGCCTTTGACCCACTCCAGGGCGACATAGTCGTGCCGATCACCCATACCGACTCCACTCATATTCTTGTCTTAGCCCTTGCGGGTGAACGCCAGAACGCGCTCGTCGGCCACCGGTACCAGGTCCGGATGCTGCCAACCGACCACTTCCCCCACTCCCACCACCAGCATGCCCCCCGGCGCCAGGCGTTCGGCCAGACGGTTGAGGATTTCGCGGCGGCGCCAGCGGCGGAAATAGATCAGCAGGTTCTGACAAAAGATTACGTCCATGCCGGACTGCGGCGCCTTGGCCAGCTCCAGCACATTCAACCGGGCGACGCAGACACGCGCGGCCAGGTCCGGCACCACTTGGTAACGACCATCGTCCTGGGCGAGGAAGTAACGCTCGCACAGGTCGCTGTCCATCTGTTCCAGCTTGCGCGCGCCGTATGTCGCGTCGCGCGCCTTGTTCAACACATTCAGGCTGATATCGGTGCCGGTCACGCCGAACTGCCGATCACTGCCCACATCGCGCAACACCTCGGCGGCCGCGATGGCCATCGAGTAGGGCTCCTCGCCACTGGAGCAGCCAACGCTCCACAGTGCCAGGGGTTGCTGCTGTTCATCCGTGGCCAGACGGCCACGCAGGTAACTTTCCAGGACGTCGAAGGACGGGCGGTGGCGGAAGAAGCGGGTCTCCTGCACGGTCAGGCGGTCCAGCAGGGTCGACCACTCCACCGCGCCACGCGGGCCATCGGTGACCTGGCGGAAATAGCTGGCGTAGTCGCCGACGCCCAGTTCACGCATGCGCGCGGTCAGGTTGGTCTGCAGGAATGCCCGGCGTTGTTCGTTGATCACCACGCCGGTGCGCTCTTCGAGCAGTGCCTGCCAGTCGCGGAACTCCGCCTGTGACATGTCGGCCAGGGGTTTCAAGGCCCAGACGCCGCTTGGCTGCATGCCGTGCCCCTCGCTCATGGCCGAATGCCCCGGGCGGCAGCCATCTCAGGCTGCCGCACCTCCCTTGATCAGGCCTGGCCGTCCGGCAGGGTGAAGCCGGATACCGAACGACGCATCTCACTGGCCATCTTGGCCAGGTTACCAATGCTCTTGGCGGTAGCGGTGGTACCTGCGGAGGTCTGCGAGGTGATCTCCTGAATCACATTCATGGTGTTGGAGATGTGGCCAGCGGACGAAGCCTGCTGACGGGCGGCGTTGGAGATGTTCTGGATCAAGGCCGCGAGGGTCTTGGATACCTTCTCGATCTCTTCCAGGGCCACACCGGCGTCCTGCGCCAGGCGTGCACCGCGTACCACTTCGGAAGTGGTCTGCTCCATGGAGATAACCGCTTCGTTGGTGTCGGTCTGAATCGTCTTAACCAGCGCCTCGATCTGCTTGGTCGCCGCGGAGGAACGTTCTGCGAGGCGTTGTACCTCGTCCGCTACCACGGCGAAGCCGCGGCCCGCGTCACCGGCCATGGACGCCTGGATCGCGGCGTTCAGTGCGAGGATGTTGGTCTGGTCGGCAATGTCGTTAATCAGGCTAACGATGTCACCGATCTCCTGGGACGATTCACCGAGGCGCTTGATCCGCTTCGAGGTGTCTTGGATCTGCTCACGGATGTTATCCATGCCGGTGATGGTGTTGTGCACTACCTCGTTACCCTTGTTGGCGATGGCTACGGAACGTTCCGCTACCGCGGAGGATTCCGCGGCGTTCGCCGATACCTGGTCAATCGACACCGCCATTTCGTTGATCGCCGCGGAGGCACCGGCGATTTCCTGGGCCTGGTGCTCGGAAGCCTCGGCCAGGTGCATCGCGGTAGCCTGGGTTTCCTGGGCGGCGGCGGCCACCTGGACGGCGGTCGAGTTGATCGTCGCTACCAGGTCGCGCAGCTGATCGATGGAGTAGTTGATGGAGTCCGCGATCGCACCGGTGAAGTCTTCGGTTACGGTCGCGGCCACGGTCAGGTCACCGTCCGCGAGGTCGGCGATTTCGTCGAGCAGTCGCAGAATCGCCGACTGGTTACGTTCGTTCTTCTCGGCGGTGGACGCCAGTCGGCGGTTGGTCTCGCGCACCATGACCAGGCCGATCAGGATGATCGAGGCCAGGGCCAGGGCACCCAGCACGTAACCGGCGATGGTGTTGAAGTAACGGCCGTCGGCCAGGTTTTCGAACTCGGTGGCCAGGCCGGAGGTCTTGTCCAGAAGGGTCTGCGAGCCGGTGAAGATGGTGTTGGCGGATTCACGGACCTGGAACAGTTCTGGGGAGGTCTCGAGAATCTCGTCCACCGAGCCGGATACGAACTGGAACAGCTCGGAAATCTCGGCCAGACGCTCCAGGGCGTCGGTATCGGTAACGGCGGAGATCTCCATGGCTGCGTTGCCTTCGATCATCGCCTTGAGTACGCGACCGAACAGGCTGGCGTCGCGGCCGAACATGTCGGCGGCCTGGACGGAATCATCGTCACCGGCCAGCACCTTGTTCACCGAGCCGAGGATACGTTCGGCGAGCAGCGATTGACGCTGGGCAACCGACACCTGGGCAGCGGGCGCGCCGCTCTGCAGCAGGATGTCGACCACCTCTTCGTACTCGACCTGCAGCTGCGGGATGGTTTCGGCGAGGGTGGCGGCTACCTGGTGCAGCGACAGTACGGTCTGTTCGCTCTGCAGGATGGCGTCCGCGTTCTGCCGCAGCACGTCCCAGTCCTTCTGCACCTCGTCCATCTGCGCCTTTACCGACTCCGGCGCCGCCGGCAGGCCGCTGGCCTCGTTACCGGAGGTCAGGAAGCCCCAGCGTTCTTCGAAGTCGCGACGCGCTTCCTTGAGCAGCGGGAAGGCTTCTGCCTTGCCGGTCGCCGCTTCGGTGGCGTTCTTCGCAATACGCTGGGACAGCACGCGCAGTTCGCCCGCGTGGCTGATGTATTCCTTGTCGTAGTTGGACTGGGTGTTGAGATAGGCGAAGTTGGCGAACAGCAACACGATGGAAATGATCAGGACTATGAAGAGTCCGGCGATCAGCGTGTTACTGCGCACACCTGCCAAGAGATTGCCTGCATCGAGTTTTTTCATTATTTGGCCCCCGCCTGGACCGACCGCACTTCAGTTCCCATGTAACGCCAAAGGGCCGGCAACTGCCGACCCAACCGAAAATCTTTATACCGCCACGTCTAAAAAGCCCTGGTGCTGCGCCAACGCATGCGGGCTGAACACCAGCCAGGGTCGCTCGCGCTGGAAGACCCCATGAATGAACGGCGAAATGGCCGCCTCCAGCGGTGGCAACTGCTCGGAAAAGGTATCCACCGGGAAGTGCTGCATACCGAACACTTCGTCGACCGTCAGGCCGGCGAACACTTCGTTATGGTCCACCACCAGCACCCGCCGCTGCTTGCGCAGGGGCGACAGCTCGCTGCCGAAGAAGCCGCACAGGTCCATCACCGGCAACAGCCGGCCACGCACGTTGGCCACGCCCTTGACCCAGCTCTTCACGCCCGGCAGCAGCGTGTGCCGCGGCTCGTGCAGAACCTCACCGACCTCCCCCATGGGCGCGACGAAATAACGCTCGCCCATGCGGAAGCCGATGCCGCTCCAGGTCTGTACCGTCTGCTGTTGCGACGGCAGACCGGCCGCCAGCGCACGGCAGCGCTGATCGAGGTCAACGAGAAGCTGGAAGGGGGATTGCGCGTCCGACATGCCGGCCTTGGCCTTTTCTTCTTATGTGGCTACGGACTGGCGCGGCTTCAGCCGGCCAGCACCGCGTTGAGGGTCTTCATCAGCGTGTCTTCGTCGACCGGCTTGGTCAGGTAGTCACGCGCGCCCTGGCGCTTGCCCCAGACCTTGTCGGTTTCTTGATCCTTGGTGGTGACGATGATCACCGGGATGTGGCTGGTTTCGGCGTCCTTGGTCAGCTGACGGGTCGCCTGGAAGCCATTGAGACCGGGCATGACGATATCCATCAGCACGGCATCGGGTTTTTCCTGGCGCGCCAGGGCAACGCCGTCGGCACCATTCTCCGCCTTGAGTACCTGATGACCATGCTTCTCGAGCATGGCGGTCAGTTTGTACATCTCGGTCGGCGAGTCATCAACAATCAGAATACGAGCCATGAAGTTCCCCATACGGAATAGGCATCGCCGGCTTGTGGCCAGCTATCAGGAGGCTTGCTCCACCGGGACGAATTCGGGCACATGCGCCTTGATGGCGCCGAGCAGCTCTTCCTTGCTGAAGGGCTTGGTCAGGTACTGGTCGGAACCGACGATGCGCCCCTTGGCCTTATCGAACAGGCCGTCCTTGGAGGACAGCATGATCACCGGGGTGGATTTGAAAGCACTGTTGTTTTTGATCAGGGCGCAGGTCTGATAACCATCGAGGCGCGGCATCATGATATCGACAAAGATAATGCTCGGATGCGTATCGGCGATCTTGGCCAACGCATCGAAACCGTCCACCGCAGTGATGACCTCACAACCCACCTTCTTCAGCAGAGTCTCGGCGGTGCGACGAATCGTTTTCGAATCGTCGATCACCATGACCTTCAAACCCTCGGAATGCTGTTCCATGTCTGCCCTACCATCGCCTCGGTGAGTCATTGTTTTATCTATACAGCACAGTGTGGCTGAGGCCGTAAAACTGACGGGCTGCGACCCGATCGTCCGGACTTTTTAGCACACTCTCCTGATGCAATCTATAAGCCCCTAATACTCGGGGTTTTTCTTGACCGGTGGCGCCCTCCGGCGCCACCCTTGCGCATCACTTCTGCCAACCTGAAGCAGGTTTCACCCCATGAGCATTCGCCTGGGGATCGTCATGGATCCCATCGCCCAGATCAATTTCAAGAAGGATAGCTCGCTGGCCATGCTTCTGGCCGCGCAGGCTCGCGGCTGGTCTCTCTTCTATATGGAGCAGCGCGATCTCTACAGCAACGCCGGCCAGGCCCGTGCCCGCATGCAGCCGCTGCAGGTGTTCAACGACCCGCAGCGCTGGTTCGAACTGGATGCGGAGAAGGACGCCCCTCTGGCCGAGCTGGACGTGATCCTGATGCGCAAAGATCCGCCCTTCGATAACGAGTTCGTCTACTCCACTTACTTACTGGAGCAGGCCGAGCGCGATGGCGTACTGGTGGTCAACCGCCCCCAGAGCCTGCGCGACTGCAACGAGAAACTGTTTGCCACCCAGTTCCCTCACTGCATGCCACCTACCCTTGTCAGCCGCAGGGCCGACATTCTGCGCGAGTTCGCCGAAGCGCAGCGTGACATCATTCTCAAACCCCTGGATGGCATGGGCGGTTCCTCGATCTTCCGCCACCGCGTCGGCGACCCCAACCTCTCGGTGATCCTCGAGACCCTGACCGCCCACGGCACCCAGCAGTGCATGGCGCAGGGCTACCTGCCCGGCATCAAGGACGGCGACAAGCGCATCCTGATGATCGATGGCGAGCCGATCCCCTACTGCCTGGCGCGCATCCCAGCCCAGGGCGAGACCCGCGGCAACCTGGCCGCCGGCGGTCGCGGCGAGGCACGCCCGCTGACCGAGCGCGACCGCTGGATCGCCGCCGAGGTCGGCCCGGCGCTGCGCGAGAAGGGCCTGCTGTTCGTCGGCCTGGACGTGATCGGCGAGCACCTCACCGAGATCAATGTGACCAGCCCGACCTGCATCCGCGAGATCGACAAGGCCTTCGACACCCGCATCGGCGAACGCCTGATGGATGCCATCGAGGGCAAGCTTGCTGCGCGCAAAGCTTGATCCAGGTGGCAGCTTGGCGCTTGCGGCTTGCAGCCTGACGACCCGAGCCGGCAGACTGCGCGGCAATTCGTAACCGCGCCCGCCAGATGAACGCAGCCTTGAGACCGCCGCCCGAACTGACCAGCTCAGGCATCCGCCCCGCGGATCGCCTGGGCTTCACCCTGTTCGTCGCCACCCTGCTGCACCTGGCACTGATCCTCGGCGTCAGCTTCACCCTGGCCAAGCCCGGCGAGCTGAGCAAGACCCTGGAAATCACGCTGTCGACCTTCAACAGCGACAAACAGCCCGACAAAGCCGACTACCTGGCCCAGCACAACCAGCAGGGCAGCGGCACCCTGGAGCACAAGGCGGCGCCCAAGACCACCGAGCAGGCGCCGTTCCAGGACAGCAAGGTCAACAAGGTCACCCCGGCCGCCGCGCCGCAGCCGACCCAGCGCAAGGAAGCGGTCGCCAGCAAGACTTCGCTGACCACCACCAAGCAGCAACAGCAGAAAGCGGCGACCAAGCAGAAGGAAGAGGAGCCGCAACCCGACGCCCAGCCGGCGCCGGTGTTCGACACCGCCCAGCTGTCCGCCGAGATCGCAAGCCTGGAGGCCGAACTGGCCCAGGAACAACAGCTCTACGCCAAGCGCCCGAAGATCCACCGCCTCAACGCTGCCTCGACCATGCGCGACAAGGGCGCCTGGTACAAGGACGAGTGGCGCAAGAAGGTCGAGCGGGTCGGCAACCTCAACTACCCGGAAGAAGCCCGGCGCCAGCGCGTCTACGGCAGCCTGCGCCTGCTGGTGTCGATCAATCGCGACGGCACCCTGTATGAAGTGCAGGTACTGGAGCCGTCCGGCCAGCCGGTGCTGGACCAGGCCGCCCTGCGCATCGTGCGCCTGGCCGCGCCCTTCGCCCCGTTCACCGGCGACCTGGCGGACATCGACCGCCTGGAAATCATCCGCACCTGGCGCTTCGAGCGCGGCGACCGACTCTCCAGCAACTAAGGCGCGCCGGGCATTTCCGCCCGGCGCTTGAAGACGGCGCCGCCAGGGTCGAAACTAGCGCCCATGAAGACCGCCGCCAGCTACCTCAAGCATCACTTCCTGATCGCCATGCCGCACATGGCCGATCCCAACTTCGCGCAGACCGTCACCTACCTGGTGGAGCACAACGAGCAGGGCGCCATGGGCCTGGTGATCAACCGCCCCAACGGTCTCAACCTGGCCGACGTGCTGGAACAGCTGCGCCCCGACGAGACACCCCCTGCCCTCTGCCAGAGCCTGCCGATCTTCGCCGGCGGCCCGGTACAGACCGATCGCGGCTTCGTCCTGCATCCGTCTGGGCAGAGCTTCCAGGCTACCCTGGAGCTGGGCGAGCTGGCCCTGTCCACCTCCCAGGACGCGCTGTTCGCCATCGCCGACGGCAGCGGCCCCGCCAAGTATCTGATCACCCTCGGCTACGCCGGCTGGGAAGCCGGCCAGCTGGAGACCGAGCTGACCGAGAACGCCTGGCTGACCTGCCCGGCCGACGCCGCCATCCTCTTCGACACCCCCGCCGAGCAGCGCCTGGGTGCTGCCGCCGCGCGCCTGGGCATCAATCTCAGCCTGCTGACCGCCCAGGCCGGCCACGCATGAGCGGCGCGCCACGCCTGCTGCTGGGCTTCGACTACGGCACCAAGCAGATCGGCGTCGCCGTCGGTCAAGCCATCACCGGCCAGGCCCGCGAGCTCTGTGTACTCAAGGCGCAGAATGGCGTGCCGGACTGGCTGAAGGTAGAGGCACTGATCAAGGAGTGGCAGCCGGACGCCATCGTCGTCGGCCTGCCGCTGAACATGGACGGCACGAAGAGCGAGATGAGCGAGCGCGCCGAGAAGTTCGCCCGCCGCCTCAACGGTCGCTTCAACCTGCCGGTGCATACCCACGACGAACGCCTGACCACCTTCGAGGCCAAGGGCCAGCGCCTGTCCCAGGGCCAGCGCGGCGGCTACCGCGAGCGCCCGGTGGACGCCCTGGCCGCCGCCCTGCTGCTGGAAGGCTGGCTGGAACAGAATCTTTCGAACTGATTGCGAGGAACGCCATGACCCTGCCCGATCCCCAACAGCTGCTGCCGCGCATGGCCGGCGACCTGCAGGCGCTGCTCAAGCGCCGCGGTGTCGCGCAGGTGCATTTCATCGGCATCCGCACCGGCGGTGTGTGGGTCGCCGAGGCGCTGCTGCGCGAGCTGAACCTGGAACAGCCGCTCGGCACCCTCGACGTGTCCTTCTACCGCGACGACTTCACCCGCAGCGGCCTGCACCCACAGGTACGCCCCTCCGAGCTGCCGTTCGAGATCGAGAACCAGCACCTGGTGCTGGTCGACGACGTACTGATGAGCGGCCGCACCATCCGCGCCGCCCTCAACGAGCTATTCGACTACGGCCGCCCGGCCAGCGTGACCCTGGTCAGCCTGCTCGACCTGGACGCCCGCGAGCTGCCGATCCACGCCGACGTGCTCGGCGCGACCCTCGCCCTGCCCCCAGCGCAACGGGTAAAATTGTCCGGCCCCGCGCCGCTCACCCTCGAGCTGCAAAGCCTTTCCGCCTAGGACCACCCCATGCCCATCGACGCCAAGCGCTCGCTGCAGCTCAACGACCAGGGCCAGCTGCGCCACTTCCTCTCGCTCGACGGCCTGCCCCGCGAGCTGCTGACGGAAATCCTCGACACCGCCGACTCCTTCCTCGAAGTCGGTGCCCGCGCGGTGAAGAAGGTCCCGTTGCTGCGCGGCAAGACCGTGTGCAACGTGTTCTTCGAGAACTCCACGCGCACCCGCACCACCTTCGAGCTGGCGGCCCAGCGCCTGTCGGCCGACGTGATCAGCCTGAACGTGTCGACCAGCTCGACCAGCAAGGGCGAGACCCTGTTCGACACCCTGCGTAACCTGGAAGCCATGGCCGCCGACATCTTCGTCGTGCGCCATGCCGACTCCGGCGCCGCGCACTTCATCGCCGAGCACGTGTGCCCGAACCTGGCGATCATCAACGGTGGCGACGGCCGCCACGCGCACCCGACCCAGGGCATGCTCGACATGCTCACCATCCGCCGCCACAAGGGCGGCTTCGAGAACCTCTCGGTGGCCATCGTCGGCGATATCCTGCACTCGCGGGTGGCGCGTTCGAATATGCTGGCGCTGAAGACCCTGGGCTGCCCGGACATGCGCGTGATCGCGCCGAAAACCCTGCTGCCGGTGGGCATCGAGCAGTACGGGGTGACCGTCTACAGCGACCTCGCAGAGGGCCTCAAGGACGTCGACGTGGTGATCATGCTGCGCCTGCAGCGCGAGCGCATGCAGGGCGGCCTGCTGCCCAGCGAAGGCGAGTTCTACCGCCTCTACGGCCTCACCGAGCAGCGCTTGAAACTGGCCAAGCCGGACGCCCTGGTGATGCACCCAGGGCCGATCAACCGCGGCGTGGAAATCGAATCGGCGGTGGCCGACGGCCCGCAATCGGTGATCCTCAACCAGGTCACCTATGGCATCGCCATCCGCATGGCCGTGCTGTCGATGGCCATGAGCGGCCAGGCCGCCCAGCGCCAAATCAACGCCGAGGAGCACAACTGATGCGCATGCGAATCCTCGGAGCCCGGGTGATCGACCCGGCCAGCGGCCTGGACCAGGTCCGCGAGCTCTACCTCGACGGCGGCAAGATCGTTGCCTTCGACCAGGCGCCGGCCGGCTTCAGCGCCGACCAGGAACTGGACGCCCGCGGCCTGATCGCCAGCCCCGGCCTGGTCGACCTGTCCGCGGCCCTGCGCGAGCCGGGCTACAGCCGCAAGGGCAATATTGCCAGCGAGACCCTGGCCGCCGCGGCCGGCGGCGTCACCAGCCTGTGCTGCCCGCCGCTGACCAAGCCGGTACTCGATACCCCGGCCGTGGCCGAACTGATCCTCGACCGCGCCCAGGAAGCCGGGCACACCAAGGTCTTCCCGATCGGCGCCCTGACCAAGGGCCTGGCCGGCGAGCAGCTGGCCGAGCTGGTCGCGCTGCGCGACGCCGGCTGCGTGGCCTTCGCCAACGGCCTGGCGCCGCTGGCCAACAACCGCACCCTGCGCCGTGCCCTGGAATACGCGGCCACCTTCGACCTGACGGTGATCTTCCATTCGCAGGACGCCGACCTTGCCGACGGCGGCCTAGCCCACGAAGGCGCCACGGCCAGCTTCCTCGGCCTGGCCGGCATTCCGGAAAGCGCCGAGACCGTGGCCCTGGCCCGCGACCTGCTGCTGGTCGAGCAGAGCGGCGTGCGCGCCCACTTCAGCCAGATCACCAGCGCCCGCGGCGCCGAGATGATCGCCGCCGCCCAGGCCCGTGGCCTGCCGGTGACCGCCGACGTGGCCATGTACCAGCTGATCCTCACCGACGAGGCACTGCTCGGCTTCTCCAGCCTTTACCACGTGCAGCCGCCGCTGCGCACCGCGTTCGACCGTGACGGCCTGCGCGAGGCGGTGAAGAATGGCACGATCGGCAGCATCGCCAGCCACCACCAGCCCCATGAGCCGGACGCCAAGCTGGCGCCGTTCGGTGCCACCGAGCCGGGCATCAGCAGCGTCGAGCTGCTGCTGCCGCTGGCCCTGACCCTGGTCCAGGACGGCCTGCTCGATCTGCCGACCCTGCTCGCCCGCCTTACCAGCGGCCCGGCCAAGGCCCTGCGCCTGCCCGCCGGCCGCCTGGCCGTGGGCGCCCCGGCCGACCTGCTGCTGTTCGATGCCGAGGGCCAAACCCTGGCCGGCGAGACCTGGCGCTCCAAGGGCGGCAACTGCCCGTTCATCGGCCACTGCCTGCCCGGCCAGGTGCGCTACACCCTGGTAGACGGCCGCCTCAGCTACCAGGGTTAAACCCCCAGCCATGAAAAAGCCCGCCGATTGGCGGGCTTTTTTCTACGCAAACAAGAACCTGCTTAAAGGCTCGCGAGCTAGAGAAAAACAAGGCGGAAGTGGCTGAGGAAGCGGAGTTTACGAATGGTAAATGAGCATTCCGACCGGGCTGGCGATCCAGGCCACTTCCAACGCAGTTTTTCCGACGCGCAGCAGGCTTTAAGCAGGTTCTCAGGCGCGCGAGGCGTTCTTGATCGACACCTGGGTATTCAGGGTCCAGAAGTCGTAGAGCACGCCGAGCAGGAACAGGCCACCGGTGAACAGGTAGATGATCCCGGTGATCCACTTGCCCTGGTACATGCGGTGCACGCCGAACACGCCGAGGAAGGTCAGCAGGATCCAGGCCACGTTGTAGTCGGTATCGCCGGCGGTGAAGCGCAGATCGGCCTCGCGATCCATGGCCGGGATCAGGAACAGGTCGATGATCCAGCCGATGAACAGCAGGCCCAGGGTGAGGAACCAGATGGTCCCGGTCACCGGCTTGCCGTAGTAGAAGCGGTGCGCGCCGAGAAAGCCGAAGATCCACAGCAGATAGCCGATGACCTTGCTGTGGGTGTCCTGTCGTTGCATGAAAACTCCTTGTGGCTGAACGGGCCGACCACCGGCCGACGCAAAGACTTGCGCGATAAGGGCGATCGCCAAATACTGTATATAAATACAGTTATCGATAACGCCCCATGGAACTCATCGACAAGCTAACCGTATTGGCCGACGCGGCCAAGTATGACGTTTCCTGCGCCAGCAGCGGCGCGCCTAAACGCGACTCGCGCGGCAAATCCGGCCTGGGCGCCACCAACGGCATGGGCATCTGCCACAGCTTCACGCCGGACGGCCGCTGCGTGGCGCTGCTCAAGATCCTGCTGACCAACTTCTGCCTCTACGACTGCCAGTACTGCGTCAACCGCCGCTCCAGCGACGTACCACGGGCGCGCTTCACCCCCGAGGAAGTGGTGCGCCTGACCCTGGACTTCTACCGGCGCAACTGCATCAGCGGGCTGTTCCTCAGTTCCGGGATCATCCGCTCCGCCGACTACACCATGGAGCAACTGGTGCGCGTCGCCAAGCTGCTGCGCGAGGAGCACGAGTTCCGCGGCTATATCCATCTGAAGACCATTCCCGACGCCTCCCCCGAGCTGATCGCCGAGGCCGGCCGCTATGCCGATCGCCTCAGCGTCAATATCGAGTTGCCCAGCGAGGCCAGCCTGATCCGCCTGGCCCCGGAGAAGAAGGTCGGCACCATCAAGCAGGCGATGGGCACGATCCGCCTCGGCGTCGACGAGGCCAGCGAGGAAACCCGTGGCCCGGCGTTCGCCCCGGCCGGGCAGAGCACGCAGATGATCGTCGGCGCCGACGACACCGACGACCGCACCATCCTCGACACCGCCCAGACCCTGTACGGCGCCTACAAGCTCAAGCGCGTGTATTACTCGGCCTTCAGCCCGATCCCGCACAGCCCGAAGAGCGTGCCGTTCCAGGCGCCGCCACTGCTGCGCGAACACCGCCTTTACCAGGCGGATTTCCTCCTGCGCGGCTACGGCTTCAACGTTCAGGAGCTGATCGCCACACCGGGCAACCTGGCCCTGGATATCGACCCCAAGCTGGCCTGGGCGCTGGCCAATCGCGCGCAGTTCCCGCTCGACCTCAACCGCGCGGAACCGGCGATGATCGCCCGCGTCCCGGGCATCGGCATGCTCAGCGCCAAGCGCCTGGTCGACTTGCGGCGCCAGCGGCGCATCCGTTACGCCGACGTGGTGCGCCTGCGCTGCGCCATGGACAAGGTCAAACCCTTCATCGTCACCCAGGACTATCGCCCGCAGCAGGCCACCCTGGAATCCGCCGTGCTGCGCCGCCAGCTCAGCGACACGCCGGCACAGATGGCCCTGTGGTGATGCAGGCGGCGCACTTCGATGGCAGCTTCGCCGGCTGGCGCAGCGAGGCCCGGCGCCTGCTGCAGGCGGGCATCCCACCGCATGCGGTGAACTGGCAAGCGGGCAAGGATGACGGCAACCTGTTTGCCGGCCTCGCGCCGGAGCCGTTACAGGCTTCGTCGTCGCCCGCCCTACTCATCCCACGTGAACTGCCCGAACTGCTGGAAAACGCCGCACGCTTTCGCGCCGATGATCGCTGGGCGCTGCTCTACCGGATTCTCTGGCGCGTCAGCCAGGGCGACCGCGCCGCCATGCTGGCTGGCGATCGCGACGGTAGCGTGCTGCAGCGGCGGATCAGGAGCGTGTACCGCGAAGCTCACCACATGCACGCCTTCCTGCGCTTTCGCCAGCGCCCGGCCGAATCCGGAGCGCCGGCCTTCGTCGCCTGGCACGAACCGGCCCATGACATCCTGGAAATCGCCGTCGAACATTTCGCCGAGCGCCTGGGCCGCGCCACCTGGCTGATCGCCACGCCGGACGCCGCCGCGCTGTGGGACGGCGCGCAGATGCGCATCCTGCGCCCCTGCCCCATTGAGCTGCGCGAACTGGCGCGCGGCGCGGAAGACCCCGGTGCCGACCTGTGGCTGGCCTATTACGGCGCCACCTTCAACCCGGCGCGACTCAACCGGGACGTACTGGAAAGCAACATGCCGGTACGTTTCTGGAAGGATCTGCCCGAGGGCCCGCTGATCCCGCAGCTGATGAGCCAGGCCCGCGCCGGCCAGCAGCGCCTGGCACAGACCGCCAGCGTCGGCGAGCGCGTGGGCAAGGAGGTGCTGATCGCCAGCGACAGAGCCCAGCCGCAGCGCGCGCCCAGAACGTCACTGGACGATTGCCGCGCCTGTGACATCTGGCGCGGCGCCACCTGTGCGGTACCCGGCGAGGGGCCGCGCGATGCCCGGATCATGCTGGTCGGCGAACAGCCGGGCGATCAGGAAGACCTGGCCGGGCGCTCCTTCATCGGCCCCGCCGGTCAGGTGCTGCAGCGTGCGCTGGCCCAGGCCGGACTACCTCGCGAGAGGGTCTACCTGACCAACGCGGTCAAGCACTTCAAATGGCTCCCGCGCGGCGGACCGAACAGCCGCGCCGCCACGCGCCTGCATGTGACGCCGAAACCGGGAGAGATAAAAGCCTGTCGCCGTTGGCTGAGCGAGGAACTGGCAGAGGTGGCGCCGCAGGTGGTGGTGGCGCTCGGCAAGACGGCACTGGCAGCGCTGCTGCAAACCTACGAGCCGCAACGCCTGCGCCTGGCAGACTTCGCCGAGCCGCTCAGGCATGAAGAGCGCTGGCTGGTGGTGGCACCGCATCCCGCAGCGGTGCTGCGGGCGGGCGATGGCGGCGAACAGCGCTTCGACGAGCTGGTCACCGCCTTGACTCGGGCGCGCCAGCTGGCGCCGGCGGCAGGCTGATCAGCGGAAGCGTCGGCCGGGATCTTCCTCGCTGGCCTGCAGGCTGAGGCCTTCGCTCATGCTGGTCAGGTGATCGCCATCGGTTTCCGAACCCAGCTTGATCAGCAGACGCAGGTCGTTTGCCGAGTCGGCGTAGAGCAGGGCGTCTTCGTAGGTGATCTCGCCCTGGGTGTAGAGGTTGTACAGAGCCTGGTCGAAGGTCTGCATGCCCAGCTCGGTGGAGCGCTTCATCAGGCCCTTGAGCTCGTGCACCTCGCCCTTGCGGATCAGGTCGGCGGCCAGCGGGGTGTTGATCAGTACCTCGATCACCGCGCGGCGGCCCTTGCCGTCAGGAGTCGGCACCAGTTGCTGGGCGACGATGGCCTTGAGGTTGAGCGACAGGTCCATCCACACCTGGTTGTGTCGGTCCGGCGGGAAGAAGTTGATGATCCGGTCCAGCGCCTGGTTGGCGTTGTTGGCGTGCAGCGTGGCCAGGGCCAGGTGACCGGTCTCGGCGAAGGCCACGGCGTAGTCCATGGTCTCGCGGGTACGGATCTCACCGATCAGGATCACGTCCGGCGCCTGGCGCAGGGTGTTCTTCAGCGCCACCTCGAACGACTCGGTATCGATACCCACTTCGCGCTGGGTGACGATGCAGCTCTGGTGCTGGTGGATGTACTCGATCGGGTCTTCGATGGAGATGATATGGCCGCTGGTGTTCTTGTTGCGGTAGCCGATCATCGCCGCCAGCGAAGTGGATTTACCGGTACCGGTAGCGCCGACGAACAGCACCAGACCGCGCTTGGTCAGGGCCAGCTTCTTCAGCACCTCGGGCAGTTTGAGGTCGTCGATGGTCGGGATGTTGGTCTCGATGCGACGCAGCACCATGCCGGCCAGGTTGCGCTGGTAGAAGGCGCTGACCCGGAAGCGCCCGACGCCACGGGCGCTGATAGCGAAGTTGCACTCGTGGTTCTCGGCGAACTCGCGGCGCTGCTGCTCGTTCATCACCGAGTGCACAGTCTCGCGGGTCTGCTCCGGCGACATAGGGTTCTTGGTCACCGGCATGATCTTGCCGTTGACCTTCATCGACGGTGGCACGCCGGCGGTGATGAACAGGTCGGAACCGCCCTTCTCCACCATCAAGCGCAACAGCTTTTCAAATTCCATCTTTCCCGCCCCGCATCTCTCGTATGCGGCGACCGCCTAGGCGGCCGCCTCTTTGTTGTTAGAAGTTTTCCGGTGTCTTGGCCTTCTCGCGGGCCGCCTCGCGGCTGACCAGGCCCTTGGAAACCAAGCCCTTGAGGCAGTTGTCGAGGGTCTGCATGCCCAGCGCACCACCGGTCTGGATCGACGAATACATCTGCGCCACCTTGTCCTCGCGGATCAGGTTACGGATCGCCGGGGTACCGATCATGATCTCGTGGGCCGCCACGCGACCGCCGCCGATCTTCTTCAGCAGGGTCTGCGAGATCACCGCCTGCAGCGATTCGGACAGCATGGAGCGGACCATGGACTTCTCCTCGGCCGGGAACACGTCGACCACACGGTCGATGGTCTTGGCGGCGGAGGTGGTGTGCAGGGTGCCGAACACCAGGTGACCGGTCTCCGCGGCGGTCAGCGCCAGGCGGATGGTCTCCAGGTCACGCATCTCACCCACCAGGATGATGTCCGGGTCTTCCCGCAGGGCCGAACGCAGGGCTTCGGAGAAACCGTGGGTATCACGGTGCACCTCGCGCTGGTTGACCAGGCACTTCTTCGACTCGTGAACGAATTCGATCGGGTCTTCGATGGTGAGGATGTGGTGGTACTTGTTGCTGTTCAGGTAGTCGAGCATGGCCGCCAGGGTGGTCGACTTGCCCGAACCGGTCGGACCGGTGACCAGCACCAGGCCGCGCGGCACGTCGGTGATCTTCTTGAACACCTCGCCCATGCCCAGGTCCTCCATGCTCAAGACCTTGGAGGGAATGGTCCGGAACACGGCGCCGGCGCCACGGTTCTGGTTGAAGGCGTTGACCCGGAAGCGCGCCACGCCAGGCACTTCGAAGGAGAAGTCGGTCTCGAGGAATTCCTCGTAATCCTTGCGCTGCTTGTCGTTCATGATGTCGTAGATCAGCGCGTGGACCTGTTTGTGGTCCATCGCCGGCAGGTTGATCCGCCGTACGTCGCCATCGACACGAATCATCGGCGGCAGACCCGCCGAGAGGTGCAGGTCCGACGCGCCTTGCTTGGCACTGAAGGCAAGCAGCTCGGTAATATCCATGGGACTCCCCAATCACATGCAAGCAGGTAGAATGCCGCAGACCCCTGACGGGCGGGCTATAGAGCGCGAGTAATGTCCACGATAGCAGAGAATATTGCAAAGGTTCGCGAGCGTATCCGTGAGGCGGCGCAAGCCTCGCAGCGCGATCCACAGGCAATCGGCCTGCTCGCCGTGAGCAAGACCAAGCCGGCACAGGCGGTGCGCGAGGCGCATGCCGGCGGGCAGATCAACTTCGGCGAAAACTATCTGCAGGAGGCCCTGGCCAAGCAGGCCGAGCTGGCCGACCTGGACCTGGTCTGGCACTTCATCGGGCCCATCCAGTCGAACAAGACCAAGCCGATCGCCGAGCACTTCCACTGGGTGCACTCGGTGGATCGCCTGAAGATCGCCCAGCGCCTGTCCGAACAACGCCCCGCGCACCTGCCGCCGCTGAACATCTGTCTGCAGGTCAACGTCAGCGGCGAGGCCAGCAAGTCCGGCTGCACTCCCGAGGAGCTGCCGACCCTGGCACAGGCGGTTACACAACTGCCGCGACTGCGCCTGCGCGGATTGATGACAATCCCCGAACCGAGCGACGACCCACAAGCCCAGCGCGCCCCCCTGGCACGCCTGCGCCAGCTGCGCGACGCGCTGAACCCGAACCTCGACACCCTGTCCATGGGCATGAGCCAGGACCTGGAGGCCGCCGTCGCCGAAGGCGCCACCTGGGTGCGCATCGGCACCGCGCTGTTCGGTGCCCGCGACTATGGCTCACCCTCCCTATAAAGGAAGCATGTACATGACTCATCCGCGTATCGCCTTTATCGGCGCCGGCAACATGGCCGCCAGCCTGATCGGCGGCCTGCTTGCCCAGGGCATCCCGGCCGGCCATATCCACGCCAGCGATCCGGGTGCCGAGCAGCGCGCCAAGGTCGCCGCCGAATACGGCATCGAACTGTTTGAGAGCAATGCCGAGGCGATTGCCGGCGCCGACCTGGTGGTCCTGGCGACCAAGCCGCAGGTGCTCAAGGGCGTGTGCCAGGCCCTGACGCCCAGCCTGCAGCCGGGCCAACTGATCGTCTCCATCGCCGCCGGCATCACCTGCGCCAGCCTCAGTGCCTGGCTCGGCGACGTGGCCATCGTGCGCTGCATGCCCAATACCCCGGCGCTGCTGCGCCAGGGCGTCAGCGGCCTGTATGCCAACGCACGGGTTTCCGCCGCCCAGCGCCAGCAGGCCGAGCAACTGCTGGCCGCTGTCGGCCTGGCCCTGTGGCTGGATGAAGAGCAGCTGATCGACGCCGTCACCGCCGTCTCCGGCAGCGGCCCGGCGTACTTCTTCCTGCTGATCGAGGCGATGACCGCCGCCGGCGAGAAACTCGGCCTGCCGCGCGACACCGCCGCCCAGCTGACCCTGCACACCGCCCTCGGCGCCGCGCGCATGGCCACCGAGAGCGACGTCGAGGCCGCCGAGCTGCGTCGCCGCGTCACCTCGCCCAACGGCACCACCGAGGCGGCGATCAAGACCTTCCAGGCCGGCGGCTTCGAGGCCCTGGTGCAACAGGCCCTGGACGCCGCCGCCCGGCGCTCCGCCGAACTCGCCGAACAACTGGGTCATTAAGGAACTTCTATGTCCGGATTCGCTGAAGCCCTCATCTATATCGTGCAGACACTGGGCAGCCTTTACCTGCTGATCGTGCTGCTGCGTTTCATCCTGCAGCTGGTGCGCGCCGACTTCTACAACCCGCTCAGCCAGTTCACGGTGAAGGCCACCCAGCCGCTGCTCAAGCCGCTGCGGCGGATCATCCCCGGCTTCGGCGGCCTCGACCTGGCCTCGCTGATCCTGGCGATCCTGGTGCAGCTGGTGCTGATGGTGGTGGTGGTGCTGATCGCCGGCTACAACCCGCTCGCGGTCGGCCTGCAGCTGCTGGTCTGGGCGATCATCGCAGTGACCTCGCTGTTCCTGAAGATCTTCTTCTTCGCCATGATCATCAGCGTGATCCTCTCCTGGGTTGCCCCGGGCAGCTACAACCCGGGCGCGCAGCTGGTCAACCAGATCTGCGAGCCGCTGCTGGCGCCGTTCCGCAAGCTGATCCCCAACCTCGGCGGCCTGGATATCTCGCCGATCTTCGCCTTCATCGCGCTGAACCTGATCGACCGCTTCGTGATCGGCAACCTGGCCGCCATGACCGGCATGCCGGCGATCCTCAGCCCCTTCATCTGAGGTGGGCTGGTTCCGTTGGGACGGCGACGACCTGATCCTCGACTGTCACCTGCAGCCCAAGGCGAGCAAGGACGAGTTCGCCGGGCTGCACGGCGAGCGCCTGAAGATTCGCCTCACCGCACCGCCGGTGGAGGGCAAGGCCAACGCCCAGTTGCTGGCCTTCCTCGCCGCCGCCTTCGGTGTCGCCAAGAGCCAGGTCAGCCTGGAAAGCGGCGAACTGAACCGCCAGAAGCGTGTACGCATACGCGCCCCACGGCAATTGCCGGACCTGCCGGGCATGACCGCCCGGTCGCCCTGAGCGACCTTCGAGCCGAAGTTGTGAAGCACAGCGATTGACGCGAACGCCTCTCATCGCATAATGCCGCCATCTCCGGCAAAGCCGCGGGCGTTCCCTGCCGTTGCGCGCCAACCCAACCGACCCTCGAAGCAGGAGTGCCCGGATGAGCATGGAACGTCTCAGCCAGCAGGTGGATGCCTACGTCGCCTGGAAGCGCGAGCTGATGCGCGAGATCACCCGCTATCGCAGCTGGCTGGCGCACAACCGCCTCGGCTCCGAGGCGATGGACACGCGACTGGAGCGCGCGCTCAAGCTGCTGCGCACCGACCACATCACCCTGGCCTTCGTCGGCGAGTTCTCCCGCGGCAAGACCGAGCTGATCAACAGCCTGTTCTTCTCCGAGTACGGCCAGCGCATGCTGCCGTCCCACGCCGGGCGCACCACCATGTGCCCCACCGAGCTGTTCTTCGACCCGCGCTCGGAACGTTCCTACATCCGCCTGCTGCCGATCGAGACGCGCATGGCCGATGCCAGCGTGGCGCAGTTCAAGCGCATCCCGCGGCACTGGGTGAACATCCCGCTGGACCCGAGCGACCCGGACAACATGGCCCTGGCCTTCGCCCAGGTGGCCAAGACCAAGCCGATGCTGGTCGAGCAGGCGATCCAGCTCGGCTTCCTGCCGGACATGCTGGAGCCGGCCGGCAAGCCCGGCCAGGTGCTGGTACCTGCCTGGCGCCACGCCATGGTCAACTTCGACCATCCGCTGCTGCGCCAGGGCCTGCGCATCCTCGACACCCCCGGCCTCAACGCCCTGGGCAGCGAGCCGGAGCTGACCCTCTCGATGCTGCCCAGCGCCCAGGCGATCATCTTCCTGCTGGCCGCCGATACCGGCGTCACCGCCAGCGACATGGCGATCTGGAAGGAGCATATCCGCCAGCTCGACGAGGACACCCAGGCCAGCCTGTTCGCCGTGCTGAACAAGATCGACGTGCTGTGGGACGACCTGGCCGGCGAGGAATACGTCAACAAGGCCATCGGCCTGGTGCAGAACACCACCGCCAAGCAGCTCGGCATTCCCGCGGCCAGCGTGCTGCCGCTGTCGGCCAAGCAGGCGCTGATCGCCAAGGTGCGCAAGGACGAGGAACTGCTCGACCGCAGCCGTCTGGCCAATCTGGAGCAGCTGCTGTGCGAGCGCATCGTGGCGCAGAAGGAACGCCTGCTCGAGGAGCGCGTGGTCAACCAGGTGCTGGCCCTGCTCAACAACAGCCAGCACGTGCTCAGCCTGCGCCTGGACAAGGTGCGCGAGCAGCAGAACCTGCTTAACAGCCACCAGCACGACAACGGCCAGCTGCTGTTCGAGCTGACCGCCAAGACCAAGGAAGACCACAGCCTGCACCACAAGCGCCTGCTCGGTCTGAAGACCAACCAGCGCCTGCTCAAGCGCCAGGGCGATCTGCTGCGCACCGCGGTGCGCCCGGAGCGCCTGGAGGAACACCTGTCCCAGGCACGCCACGGCCTGACCGGCAGCTGGACCACCCTGGGCATCAACCAGGCCATCGTGCAGTTCTTCCATTCGGTGGAGCACGACCTCGGCAACCTCGCCCAGGAAGCGGAGATGGCCAACAAGATGGTCGCCGCCATCTACCGCCGGCACAACGAAGAGAACCCGTTGCACGGGGTCGACGCGCCGCAGTTCAACAGTCAGCGCTACCTGCGCGAGCTCAAGCAGCTGCGCGGCAAGGCCGACCAGTTCCGCCTGCACCTGAAGACCCTGCTCACCGAGCAGCGCAGCCTGACCAAGCGCTTCTTCGCCACCCTGGTTCAGGAAGTCATCGGCATGCACCAGCGCCTGCGCACGGACGCTGAGCAGTGGGCCAACGACGCGCTGATGCCGCTGATGCAGCATACCCTCGAGCACAAGCAGATGCTGGAAACCCACATGCTGCGCCTCAAGGCCCTGGCCCAGGAAACCCAGCAGGCGCGCCAGCGCGGCCAGCAACTGACCGGCTACTGCAAGCAACTGGAAACCCAGCTGGCCCAGGCCAACGAGATGCTCCGCGCCCTGCGCCGCCCGGCACCGATCCAGCGCCAGGGCAAGGTCGTCACCCTGCCCGCGGCACCGCGCCAGCACAGCGCCGCCGACCCGGCCTGAAAGCCTGTGGATTCAGGGACTTGACCACGGCCCCCGCGCTTGCTGCCGGGGGCCGTGCTCTTTAGACTGCTGCACTTTCCTGGATCGAGAGCAGGGTCGATGCCGACTGTTTTCCCCGCCGACTCCGTTGGCCTGGTCACCCCGCAGGTCGCCCATTTCAGCGAGCCGCTGGCGCTGGTGTGCGGCCGCAGCCTGGCCGACTACCAGCTGGTCTACGAGACCTACGGCACGCTCAACGCTTCGGCCAGCAACGCCGTGCTGATCTGCCACGCGCTCTCCGGCCACCACCACGCCGCCGGCTTCCACAGTGCCGAAGAGCGCAAGCCCGGCTGGTGGGACAGCTGCATCGGCCCCGGCAAACCGATCGACACCAACAAGTTCTTCGTCGTCAGCCTCAACAACCTCGGCGGCTGCAATGGCAGCACTGGTCCGTCCAGCCTCAACCCGGCCAACGGCAAGCCCTACGGCGCCGACTTCCCGGTGATGACGGTGGAAGACTGGGTCAACAGCCAGGCGCGCCTGGCCGACCAGCTCGGCATCCACCAGTGGGCCGCGACCATCGGCGGCAGCCTCGGCGGCATGCAGGCCCTGCAGTGGACCATCAGTTACCCCGAACGCGTCCGTCACTGCCTGTGCATCGCCTCGGCGCCCAAGCTGTCGGCGCAGAACATCGCCTTCAACGAAGTGGCGCGCCAGGCCATCCTCACCGACCCGGAGTTCCACGGCGGGCACTTCCAGGAACAGGGCGTGATTCCCAAGCGCGGCCTGATGCTGGCGCGCATGGTCGGTCACATCACCTACCTGTCGGACGACGCCATGGGCGAGAAATTCGGCCGCGAGCTGAAGACCGATAAGCTCAACTACGACTTCCACAGCGTCGAGTTCCAGGTCGAGAGCTACCTGCGCTACCAGGGCGAGGAGTTCTCCGGGCGCTTCGACGCCAACACCTACCTGCTGATGACCAAGGCGCTGGACTACTTCGACCCGGCCGCCGCCCACGGTGGCGACCTGGCCAAAACCCTGAGCGTGGCCAAGGCCGACTTCTGCCTGATGTCCTTCACCACCGACTGGCGCTTCTCGCCGGCGCGCTCGCGGGAAATCGTCGACGCCCTGCTGGCAGCGAAGAAGAACGTCTGTTACCTGGAGATCGACGCACCGCAGGGCCACGACGCCTTCCTCATGCCGATCCCGCGCTATCTGCAGGGCTTCAGCGCCTACATGAAACGGATCGAGGTCTGATATGCGAGCGGATCTGGAAATCATCCAGGAATGGATCCCGGCCGGCAGCCGCGTGCTCGACCTGGGCTGCGGCGACGGCGAACTGCTGGCCCACCTGCGCGACCACAAGCAGGTCGGCGGCTACGGCCTGGAGATCGACCCGGAGAAGATCGCCAAGTGCATCGAGCGCGGCGTCAACGTGATCGAGCAGAACCTCGACGAGGGCCTGGGCAACTTCGCCGACAACAGCTTCGACGTGGTGGTGATGACCCAGTCGCTGCAGGCCCTGAGGTATCCGGACAAGGTCCTGGCGGAGATGCTGCGGGTCGGCAAGACCTGCATCATCACCTTCCCCAACTTCGGCCACTGGCGCTGCCGCTGGTACCTGACCACCAAGGGCCGCATGCCGGTGTCGGACTTCCTGCCCTATACCTGGTACAACACGCCGAACATCCACTTCTGCACCTTCGAAGACTTCGAGCGCCTGTGCCTGGCGCAGGGTGCGAAGGTGGAAGAACGCCTGGCCGTCGACCACGAACATCGCCACAACCTGGGTAGCCGTCTTTGGCCTAACCTGTTGGGTGAGATCGGCATCTATCGCGTCAGCGGGTCCGGCCTGGCCGATCACCGCGTAGCCGTCTAACCCGCGACGCACCGGAGGACCTCTCATGCGCCGTTTCGCATCCCTGTTGCTCTGCCTGCTCTTCGCCCTGCCCGCGTTCGCCGAACGCAAACAGACCTTCGGCGAGTTGGACGTGCACTACAGCGTGTTCAATTCCAGCTTCCTGCAGCCGGACATCGCCGCAGCCGCCGGCCTGACTCGCAGCAAGACCGTCGGCGTGCTCAACATCGCCGCGCTCAAGGATGGCAAGGGCCAGCCGGCCAAGGTCGCCGGCACCCTGAAGAACCTGCTCGGGCAGACCGTCGAACTGCAGTTCAAGCAGGTACTGGAGAGCGGCGCCGTGTACTACCTGGCCGAGTTTCCGCTGCGCGAGCGCGAGATCCTGACCTTCAGCGTCAACGTGCAGATCGGCGACGGCGCACCGCACATCCTCACCTTCAACCAGGAAGTGTTCCCGGACGAATGACCATGCCCTTCAAAGAACTGGTACTGGCCAGCCACAACGCCGGCAAGCTCAAGGAACTCCAGGCCATGCTCGGCGAGCATGTGCGCGTGCGCTCGGTGGGCGAGTTCTCCAGCATCGAGCCGGAGGAGACCGGCCTGTCCTTCGTCGAGAACGCCATCCTCAAGGCGCGCAACGCGGCCCGCGTGTCCGGCCTGCCGGCGCTGGCCGACGACTCCGGCCTGGCGGTGGACTTCCTCGGCGGCGCCCCGGGCATCTACTCGGCGCGCTACGCCGATGGCCAGGGCGATGCGGCCAACAACGCCAAGCTGCTCGATGCCCTGAAGGACGTGGCAGACGCCGAGCGCGGCGCCCAGTTCGTCTGCGCCCTGGCACTGGTGCGGCATGCCGACGATCCGCTGCCGATCATCTGCGAAGGTCTGTGGCACGGCAGCATCCTGCGCGAGGCCCGTGGCGCCGAGGGCTTCGGCTACGACCCGCTGTTCTGGGTGCCGGAGCGCGAGTGCTCCAGCGCCGAACTGGCCAGCGCCGAGAAGAACCGCATCAGCCATCGCGCCCGAGCCATGACCCTGCTCAAGCAGCGCCTGGGTCTGCAATGAACACCTCGCCCGGCGGTGGCTTCCAGCTGCCGCCACTCGCGCTGTACATCCACATCCCGTGGTGCGTGCGCAAATGCCCCTACTGCGACTTCAACTCCCACGCCGCCGGCCCTAGCCTGCCGGAAGAGGAGTACGTCGACGCCCTGCTGGCCGACCTCAACGCCGACCGCGAGCATGTCCACGGCCGCACGCTTTCCTCGATCTTCTTCGGCGGCGGCACGCCCAGCCTGTTCTCAGCCAAGGCCCTCGGCCGCCTGCTGCAAGGCGTGCAGCGCCGCGTGCCGTTCGCCGGCGATATCGAGATCACCCTGGAGGCCAATCCGGGCACCTTCGAGCAAGCCAAGTTCCGCGACTACCGCAGCCTCGGCATCAATCGCCTGTCGATCGGCGTGCAGAGCTTCCAGGAGGCCAAGCTCAAGGCCCTGGGGCGCATCCATGATGGCGGCGAGGCGATCCGCGCCGCCGATATGGCGCGCGCCGCCGGCTTCGACAACTTCAACCTGGACCTGATGCACGGCCTGCCCGAGCAGAGCATCGAGGACGCCCTGTTCGACCTGCGCACCGCCATCGCCCAGGGCCCGACACACCTGTCCTGGTACCAGCTGACCATGGAGCCCAACACAGTGTTCTGGAGCCAGCCGCCGGAGCTGCCCGAGGACGACCTGCTATGGGACATCCAGGAGGCCGGCCAGGCGCTGCTGGCCGCCGAGGGCTATGGGCAGTACGAGGTATCCGCCTACGCCCAGGCCGGCAAGGCGGCCAGGCACAACCTCAACTACTGGACCTTCGGCGACTTTCTCGGCATCGGCGCCGGCGCCCACGCCAAGCTCTCCGCGCCGAACGGTCGCATCATCCGCACCTGGAAGACCCGCCTGCCCAAGGACTACCTGGATGCGAGCAAGAGCTTCCAGGCCGGCGAGCGCCTGCTGGACGCCGAGGAGCTGCCCTTCGAGTTTCTGATGAACGTGCTGCGCCTTAGCGATGGCGTACCGGCCGCGCTGTTCGAGCAGCGCACCGGCCTGGCGCTGGCCAGCCTGGATGCGGCGCGCCGCGAGGCCGAGGCGCGCCAGCTGCTGCAGACCGACCCCGCGCGCCTGGTCGCCACCCGCGAAGGCCAGCTGTTCCTCAACGACCTGCTGCAGCACTTCCTGCCCTGAGCCCGGCCAACCGATAAGTCGCCCGGGCAACGGCATCACTCCGTATATCCACTCGCCGAAGAGGCCGGGCCAGCCTCACCTATACTTTTCCAGCCCCGCCCATCGACCAGGAGGCAACATGAATCGCTCCACTGGTTTGCGCCTCGCGGTATCGGCCCTGTTGCTGGCTATCGTCACGCCCCTGCTCACCCCACCACCTGCCCATGCGGACACCTATGGCTCGGAGCGGCGACAGGATCGGCGCAACGATCGCCAAGACGCCCGCGACAATCGCCAGAGCGGGCGCGAGGAAGCACGCGACCTCAAGCAGGAGTGTCTCGATTCGGGTGATAACCGCATGGACTGCCGCCAGCTCAAGCGCGGCACCAAACAGGACGTGCGGCAGGAGTCGCGCGAGATCCGCCGGGACGACTGAGACCTGCGCCCACGGTCGAGAACCTGCGGGTCGATACCCGCCAGGGCATAAGACGCCCTCTCGATCAAGCCACCGCGACCTGTAGCAAAACCGTTCACCACGCTTTGCATTCGCGCCCGGACTAGGGTGGAATGGCGGCCTCACAATCCGCCCCAAGGACCACCGAACCGATGGATCTCGTGCTCGACCTGATCGCCACCCTCTCGCGCTGGTGCCGTGGCAACCTGTACGACATTTCCCTGGCGATCATGGCCACCCTGTTCGTGCTGTTCGGTCCCGGCATCAACGCCTGGGTGCAGCGCTCCATCGGCGGCCTCAACTTCGTCCTGCGCACCTTCATCTTCGTGCTGGTCTGCGCCATCGGCTACGGCCTGGCCATCGTCTTTCTCACCCCCTGGCTGGCCAAGGGCCTGGGCTACTTCAACAACTTCACCCTGGCCCCGGTACTGCTACTAGTCTTCTTCCTGATCGGCGTACTGGCCGACCGCAGCTAGGGCCGCCCACCATGGGGCGAGCCCTCCCAGGGAGGAGCACCATGAAGCCACTCAAGCATCTCTACCTGCACTTTCAGGACAGCCAGCGCCTGGCACTGCGCTTTCCCAAGCAGAGCGAAGACCCGGCGGCCGTCGCCCGCGCCTTGCGCAAACAGCTGGAATCGCCTTTTCTGAGCATCTAGGTGGATGGCGACCTGCTGATGATCCCGCGCGAGAGCATCAAGTATCTGCAGATCTGTCCGATGCCCGCCGCCCTGCCGGAGTTGACCATCCAGGGCGCAGAGGTAATCGACTGAGCCGTCCGGCTGTCCTCACTGACCATCAGGAGGCCACCATGAAACGCTTCGCTCCCCTGCTGCTGATTCTCACCAGCCTGCTCAGCCCCGGTGCGCTCGCCGAGTCCGCCGGTATAGACAACCGTCACCTGCTAGGCACCGGCCTGCCATGAAGCGGGCCGGCTATTGCCAATCAATCTAATGTACTTCCCTCGTCGAGGATTACAGTAAAGCCAGGCAATTACAGGGAGGCGCATTCCTTATGCAGATCGAAGGCTACAGCGGCAATCTGCCGCCCTCGACTCAGGTGATCAACAAGTACGGCCCGACCAATCCCGAACAGGTGAACAAGGTTGTGGACGCTGCTTCCGACCGAGTCGCAGAGCGCCAGGAAAGCCGCGAACTGAGCCAGGCCGCCAAGCGCGATGCGGCTACGCAGATCTATAGCGCCAACACTCAGCAAAGGCAGATCGAAACCTATCTGGCAGTGGCCAGCGAAGGCGAAGTCGAGAGCCAGCCGACCCCGTTGGAGACCGCTACGGAGCTGCGCGAGGCGCAAGAGCGCAACGACCGGGCCCAGAACATCGCAGATATCGCCAGCCGCCCCGAGCGGCCTGAGAACGAGCCGGCCAGGCCGGAGCCCTACGCTGCATCCAGTGCCTGAGCCATCAGGTGGACAGGCACAAAAAAGCCGCCCTCGGGCGGCTTTTTCATTGGCCTGCAGCTTACAGCTGCGGACCGGCGTTGCGGATGGCGTCGGAGACGTCGAACTTCTTGAAGTTGTCGACGAACTGCTGGGCCAGGCCCCGGGCGGCTTCGTCGTAGGCGTTGCCGTCAGCCCAGGTGTTGCGTGGGTTGAGCAGGTTGGTCTCGACGCCCGGAACGGCCTTCGGCACGCTCAGGTTGATGATCGGCAGCTGCTCGGTCTCGGCACCGACCAGAGCACCGCTCTGGATGGCGGCGATCACACCGCGAGTGGTCGGAATGTTGAAGCGCTTGCCGACGCCGTAGCCACCGCCGGTCCAGCCGGTGTTGACCAGGTAGACCTTGGAGCCGAAGCCACGGATGCGCTTGATCAGCAGCTCGGCGTACTCGCCGGCCGGACGCGGGAAGAACGGCGCGCCGAAGCAGGTGGAGAAGGTCGACTTGATGCCGCCGCCCGAACCCATCTCGGTGGAACCGACCAGCGCGGTGTAGCCGGACAGGAAGTGATAGGCGGCCTGCTCTTCGCTGAGGATCGACACCGGCGGCAGTACGCCAGTCAGGTCGCAGGTCAGGAAGATCACTGCATTCGGCTCGCCGCCGAGGTTCTTCTCGGAGCGCTTCTCGACCAGCTCCAGCGGGTAGGCCGCACGGCTGTTCTGGGTCAGGCTGTCGTCGGCGTAGTCCGGCACGCGGTTCTCGTCGAGGACCACGTTCTCCAGCACGGCGCCAAACTGGATGGCTTTCCAGATCACCGGCTCGTTCTTCTCGGACAGGTCGATGCACTTGGCGTAGCAACCACCCTCGATGTTGAACACCACGCCCACACCCCAGCCGTGTTCGTCGTCGCCGATCAGGTAGCGGCTCGGGTCGGCGGACAGGGTGGTCTTGCCGGTACCGGACAGACCGAAGAACAGGGTCACGTCGCCTTCTTCGCCGATGTTGGCGGCGCAGTGCATCGGCAGCACATCGGCTTCCGGCAGCAGGAAGTTCTGCACGGAGAACATGGCTTTCTTCATTTCACCGGCGTAGCGCATGCCGGCCAGCAGGACCTTCTTGGCGGCGAAGTTGATGATCACGCAGCCGTCGGAATTGGTGCCGTCGCGCTCCGGTACGCACTCGAAGTTGGCGACGTTGAGGATCTGCCACTCGGCCTTGCCGGCCGGGTTGTAGGTTTCCGGGTTGATGAACAGGCAACGGCCGAACAGGTTCTGCCAGGCGGTCTGGGTGGTCATCTTCACCGGCAGGTAGTGGGCGTCGGCCGAACCTACGTGTACATGGGAAACGAAGTGGCCCTGGGCCGCGTTGAACGCCTCGACGCGATCCCACAAGGCATCGAACTTGTCGGCCGGGAACGGACGGTTGATGTTGCCCCAGGCGATCTTCGCCTCGGTGCTCGGCTCCTGGACGATAAAGCGGTCGGCAGGCGAGCGGCCGGTACGGTGACCGGTACGGACAACCAGAGAACCGTTGGCGGCCAGCTCACCCTCGCCACGACGGATGGCCTCTTCGACCAGTTGGGCAGCGCTGATGTCGGTGTACACGGTGGTATTGGCTTGCGTCATTTGGGTCCCCGTCGGCCGGCGGCCGAGTCTTCCGAACATTGTGTAGTGGGCCTGAAGCTTCACTACAGCGATAAAAAAGTCGCGGGAGTATGCCAGAAAAGCCAGGGGCTTGGCAGCCTCTTGTCCGCGAATGCCATCAATAGAGCCTGGCTATCACTTTCAGTGCCGAGTCGTCGATGGCGCCTGGCTGTCGCCCGTGGCGAACAGTTGGGCCACGTCGCTGGCATCGAAGAAATAGCGCTCGTTGCAGAACTGGCAGTCGATCTCCACGCGCCCGCCGCTCTCTTCCAGCAGTGCCTCGGCATCGGCCTGGCCGACGCTGATCAGGGCCCGCGCCGAGCGCTCGCGCGAGCAGCTGCAGCGGAACTGCAGCGGGTTCGGCTCGAACAGGCGCACGGCCTCCTGGTGATAGAGGCGGTGCAATACGGTCTGGTTGTCCAGGCCGAGCAGTTCCTCGGCACTCAGGGTGTCGGCCAGGGTCAGCACATGATTCCAGCTCTCCTGGCGCTCTTCCGGCTCGGTCTGATGGTGCGGCGGCAGCTGCTGCAGCAACAGGCCACGGGCGCGCTGGCCGTCGGCACGCAGCCAGAAGCGGGTCGGCAGCTGCTCGGAGGTGGCGAAATAGGCGCTCAGGCTGTCGGCCAGGCTGTCGCCCTCCAGCTCGACGATGCCCTGGTAGCGCTGGCCCTTGGCCGGGTCGATGGTCAATGCCAGCACGCCGTCCGGCATCAGCTCGCGCAGGCCGGCGCCGGCATCCACCGCCTCGGCATCGTAACGGGCAATGCCGCGCACTTCGCGCTCGCTGGAGCACTCGATCATCACCAGCGGCACCGGGCCGGAAGAGCGCGCCTGCAGCACCAGCAGGCCTTCGAACTTCAGGGTGCCGACCAGCAGAGCGGCGGCAGCGAGCATTTCGCCGAGCAGCTGGGCCACCGGTTGCGGGTAGGGATGCTTGGCCAGCACGTGCTGGTAGCTCTCGGCCAGGCTGACCATCTCGCCGCGGACGTCGTTGTCGTCGAAGATGAAACGCTGGGAATGATCGAAATCGTGCATCGGGGACCGCCTGACGAAGAGGATGACGGGCCACCGGCGCCTCTGACGAGAGCGCCGCGCTGGATGGCCCGGGGAATAAGGCGGAATTCTAGGGACAAACGCCGGTGCATCCAAGCCATGCGGCGATGGCCGGCGGCTCAGTCGCCGCGCAGGCCGAGCAGCTGGCGGCGCTGCTTCTTGTTCGGCCGGCCGTCGGTCTGCACGCCGAGGGCGCCGGCCTTGCGCAGGGCCGCGGCCTCTTCGCGATGGGCGATGCTCTCGGCCGTTTCCTCATACAACAGCTGCGCCTCCGGCGCGCCACGCCGCACCATGGACAGCGCACGCACCACCACGGTCCGCTCGTCGAAACCGGCGCGAATGACGTACTCGTCGCCGAGCTTCGGCTCCTTGCCCGGCTTGCAGCGCTCGCCGCGGCAATGCACCTTGCCGCCTTCGATGGCCTCCTTGGCCAGGGAGCGGGTCTTGTAGAAGCGGGCCGCCCACAACCACTTGTCCAGGCGCACCTTGTCGTCTTTGTCGCTCATTTCTCACCCTGGAAAACTCGTCACGCGGCGTGAATCTTGCCTGATGCAGTTGTCACATGGCACATCTAGAATGCCTGCATCGCCGATGGAAACCCGTATTGAAGACCTTCGACCAACTCTCCGTGATCGGTCTGCGCGAATGGATCAACCTGCCCGAGCTGGGCATGATCGGCCTGCGCGCGAAGATCGACACCGGTGCCAGCACCTCGACCCTGCATGCCAGCGACATAGTGCCCTTCGAGCGTGACGGCGTGCGCTGGGTGCGCTTCACCGCGCACTTCGGCACCCTGGTGCAGCGCCGCCACCCGTGCGAGGCCAAGGTGGTGACGGTGAAGACCATCAAGAGTTCCAACGGCCAGGCCCAGACCCGCTACGTGATCAGTACCACGCTGACCCTGGGCGACCGCAGCTGGCCAGTGGACTTCACCCTGGCCTGCCGCAAGACCATGCGCTATCGCGTACTGCTCGGCGCCCACGCCCTGGTCGACGGCCAGCTGGTGGTCAACCCGGCGCTGACCTACGTGCAAGACAAACCGCAGCTCCCCATTCTTTCCGGTGCCCAATGAAGATCGCCATCCTGTCGCGCAATCCGCGCCTGTACTCGACGCGTCGCCTGATCCAAGCCGGCGAGGAGCGTGGCCACGAGGTGGTGGTGATAGACACCCTGCGCGCCTACATGAACATCGCCAGCCACAAGCCGCAGATCCACTACCGCGGCCGCCCGCTGGAAGGCTTCGACGCGGTGATCCCGCGCATCGGCGCCTCGGTGACCTTCTATGGCTGCGCCGTGCTGCGCCAGTTCGAGATGCAGGGCGTGTTCCCGCTCAACGAGTCGGTGGCGATCAGTCGCTCGCGGGACAAGCTGCGCTCGCTGCAGCTGCTGTCGCGCAAGGGCATCGGCCTGCCGGTGACCGGCTTCGCCCACTCGCCGGACGACATTCCCGACCTGATCCAGATGGTCAACGGCGCCCCCCTGGTGATCAAGGTGCTGGAGGGCACCCAGGGCATCGGCGTGGTGCTCTGCGAGACGGAGAAGGCCGCCGAGTCGGTGATCGAGGCGTTCATGGGCCTGAAGCAGAACATCATGGTGCAGGAATACATCAAGGAAGCCGGCGGTGCCGACATCCGCTGCTTCGTGGTCGGCGACAAGGTGATCGCGGCGATGAAGCGCCAGGCCAAGCCCGGCGAGTTCCGTTCCAACCTGCACCGCGGCGGCGAGGCCAGCCTGATCAAGATCACCCCGGAAGAGCGCATGACCGCCATCCGCGCGGCCAAGGTGATGGGCCTGTCGGTGGCCGGCGTCGACATCCTGCGCTCTAACCACGGCCCGCTGGTGATGGAGGTGAACTCCTCGCCGGGCCTGGAGGGCATTGAGACCACCACCGGCAAGGACGTGGCCGGCATCATCATCGAGTACCTGGAGAAGAACGCCATTCCGGGACAGACCCGCACCCGCGGGCGTGGCTGACCAGTTGTCCGCCGCCGAGTCGCCTATCCGAGAGGCAGGCCGGCTCCCGCGTTACGCTCCATCCACTCGATAAACTCCCGCTCGCCCAGGGGCCGCCCCAGATGGAAGCCCTGGCCCAGCGCGCAGTCGTGCCGGCGTAGCCAGTCGAGCTGGACCTCGTTCTCCACGCCCTCGGCCACGCACTCCAGGCCCAGGTTGCGCGCGATCATCAGGATGGTCTCCACCAGCATGCCGCCACTGGCGTCGCCTTCCAGGTCGTGGATGAAACTGCGGTCGATCTTCAGACGGTCCAGCGGCAGGCGCTTGAGGTAGGTGAGCGACGAGTAGCCGGTGCCGAAGTCGTCGATGGCGAAGCGCACACCCTGGGCCTTGAGCGCCAGCATGGTGGCGATGCAGTGTTCGACATCCTCCAGCAGCACGCCCTCGGTGATCTCCAGCTCCAGCGCGCCGTTGGGCAGCGCATGGCGGCGCAGGCAGTCGCCGACGCGCTGGACGCAATCGGCCTGGCGCAGCTCGCGCGGGCTGAGGTTGACCGCCAGCACCAGCTGCGGCCAGTCGGCCTGCCAGCGCGCCAGGCTGGCGCAGGCGTGCTCCAGCACCCAATGGCCGAGCTCGTGGATCAGCCCGGTCTCCTCGGCCAGCGGGATGAACTGCACCGGCGAAATCTCGCCGCGCTCCGGATGGCGCCAGCGCAGCAGCACCTCGGCACCGGCGATGCGCCCGCTGGCCAGCTCCAGCTGCGGCTGGAACACCAGGTACAGCTGGTCGCGGGCCATGGCCAGGCGCAGCTCGCTCTGCAGCTGCAGGCGTTGATCGATCACCGCCTGCATCTCCGGGGCGAAGAAATGCAGGGCGTTGCGCCCGGAATGCTTGGCCCGGTACATCGCCGTGTCCGACTGCTTGAGGGCGTCGGCGGCGTCCTGGCCGGCCAGCGGATGCAGGGTGATGCCGATGCTGCCGGTCACCATCAGATCGTGACCCTGCACCTGGAAACTGCCGCGCAGGCTGGCCAGCAGCTTGTCGCCCACCTCAGCGGCCAGTTCGGCGGCCATGGCCTGGCTGTCGGCCAGGGTCTCCAGGAGCACCACGAACTCGTCACCGCCGAGCCTGGCCAGGGTGTCTTCGGCGCGCAGGCTGTGGCCGAGACGGGCGGTGACTTCGCGCAGCAGGTCATCGCCGACGTGATGGCCGAGGCTGTCGTTGACCGTCTTGAAGTGGTCCAGGTCGATGAACAGCAGCGCGCCGAAACTGCCCTCGCGGCGCTCGCGGGCCATGGCGTGCTGCAGGCGGTCCTGCAGCAGGCGGCGGTTGGGCAGGCCGGTCAGTTCGTCGCTGTAGGCCAGGCGCTCGATCTCGCGCTGGTAGCGCTGGCGCTCGGAAATATCGGTGACGCTGGCGCGGATAAGCAGGGGTTCGCCGGGCATGCGCACCAGGCGGATCTCGCAGGGCAGCAGGCGGCCGCCGAGGTCGCGGTGCAGCCATTCGAACACCGGTGTCTCGCCGGCGATGGCGGCATCGATGTGCTGCCGACCGAGCGGTTCCGACAGACTGCCATCGGCCTGGTGCGGTGGGCTCAGCTCGGTCGGCTTGCGTCCGATCAGCTCGGCGCGGCTGCAGCGGAACAGGCGCAGGGCGTTGGCATTGGCGTCGATAATGCCGCCGTCGGGGCTGAACAGCAGGATCGCCTCCGGCGCGTGTTCGACCAGGGTGCGGTAGCGCGCCTCGGCCTCGTGGCGCGCGGTGATGTCTTCCACCAGGGCCAGGCAGGCCTCCAGCTGGCCACTCGGGTCACGCACCGCACGCAGGCTGAGGCGGGCGTAGACGATGCTGCCGTCCTTGCGCAGGAAGCGCTTCTCCAGCTCGTAGTCGTCGCGCTCGCAGCTGCAGATGGCGGCGAACAGCGCCTCCTCGCGCTCGATGTCCTGCGGATGGGTAATCTCCAGCCAGTGGCTGGCACGCAGCTCGTCGCGGTTGCGACCGAGAATCTGGCACAGCTTGAAGTTCACCTCCAGCCACTGACGCTGCGGGCTGACCATGGCCATGCCGATCAGCGGCGCCTCGAAGAACAGGCGCAGCCACTCGTCGCGTTCACGCAGGCGGCGCTCGGTGCGGCGGCGCTCACTGATGTCCTGGATCGCCCCGTATAGACGCACCACCTGCTCGCCGTCGCGCTCGGCGAAGCCCTTCAGGCGCACCCAGCGCGCAGTGCCGCGGGCACCGAGCAGACGCACTTCGAGGTCGAACGGCTCGCCGGTCTGCAGCACCCGCTCCAGGGTCTCGTTCATCAGCTTCTGGCTGGGCGCATCGTAGCGATCCAGCGAGCCCTGCATGTCCGGCGCGCCGCCGGCCGGGTCGAGCTCGTTGAGGCGGAAGCAGCCCTCGGTCCAGTACATGCGCTGGGTCACCAGGTCCAGCACCCAGCCACCGATGTCCGCCACCTCCTCGGTCTGGGTCAGCAGATGGGCCTGGCGCAGCAGTTCCTCGCGGCGCTGGGCCAGCTCGGCGGCAAGGCGCTCGCGCTCGCTGACATCGTTGTTCAGCGCCACCAGGTGGCTGACCTCGCCGTTTTCGTCGAGCAGCGGCGCCACCGTTATCTCGTTCCAGAACTGCTGACCGTTCTTGCGGTAGTTGCGCAGCACCTCCTGGTGCGCCACGCCGTGGCGGATTGCATGGCGCACCCGCAGCAGGCCGCTCTGCGACTCGTCCTGGTCGATCAGCAGACGGCTGGAGGTACCGATGATCTCCTCGCGGGAATAGCCGCTGATGCGCTCCAGCGCCGGGTTGCAGTAGATGAAGGGCACGCCGGGCTGACGCAGGTCGGAGATCGACACGCCGAGCGGGCAGGACTGCAGCGCCAGATTGGCCAGGGCCAGCTCCTTCTGCATCGCCGCGCTGCGCCGCAGGGTATTGCGCAGGTCACCGAGGGCGCGGCCCACCAGCAGCGCGGCGAGCATCATCAGCAGCACACTGAAGTGCATCTCCAGGCGCTGCGGCGCGCCCCATTCCAGCTTGCTGCCGAGGCCCCCGGCCAGCGGCAGTAGGAGCACCGTCAGCGCCGTCAGCGCCGTGCCCCAGAGCGCACCGGCGAAACCCCAGAGCAGGGCCAGCGCCAGCAGCATGACGCCGATCAGCGGCAGGATCAGCAGCAGCGGCAGGAAGCACAGCGACAACGGCAGCACGGCCAGCAGCACCGGCAGCAGCCACCAGGGCAGCACCCGCACGCCGACGCCCTCCTCGCCCAGGGCCGGCCCCGCCAGCAGAGCCCAGCCGCGCCGCTGCAGACGCCGGGTCAACAGGCACAGCAGGGGCAGGGACACGGCCAGGGCGATCAGGCTGTCGAGCAGCCACATTTCGAGGATCGCCTCGCGCCACTGAGACTCCAGTCGGCCAGTAAGCAGCAGACCACCCTGGACCAGCAGGGCGCCGAGCAGCGCCGGGGCCAGCACCCCGAGCAGGACGAAGCGCAGCAGGCTGGCGACATCCGGCAGCGCCGCGTTGCCGCGCCGGCCCAGGGCCAGCCAGGCAAGACCGATGGCGAGGGTTTCCGGCAGCGCATGCAGCGGCGCCCACTGCCAGTCCAGGCCCCACAGCGGCGCGCTGAGCACGGCGTTGAGATAGAGCGCCAGCAGCACGCGGGGCCCCCACCAGAGCACGGCACACAGGCCGAGGGCGAACGGCAGGTAGCACAGCGCGGCACCGGTGGCGTACTGGGTCGACAATGACAGCCAGGTGGCCAGGTGCAGCAGCGGCAGCGGCAGCCACCAGGTCCATCGCGGCAGAGGAGCGGAATCTACGGCCATGCTGACCTCATGCGGATCACCAGAGCAGCATAGATCAGGCCTGCTAGAGCGGTCGGCCGAGGCCCGCGGGGGTGCTTTACCGAGAGGCGCCGCGCGCCGTCAGTTGGCGTCGCGCGGCAGCAGCAGGCCCAGCGGCAGGCAGATGCGTGCCTCCAGGCCGCCGCCGGAACGGTTGCGCAGCTCCACGCTGCCGCCGTGCAGCGCAGCGATGCGCTTGACGATGGCCAGGCCCAGGCCGGTGCCCTTGCCGCCACGGGCGCGATCGCCGCGGATGAAGGGATTGAAGATCTCGCCCATCTCCGCCGGGGCGATGCCCGGGCCGCGATCCAGCACGCTGAGCACCACATAGGGCGCGCTCTCGTCGCCGGCGACGTTGGCCACCACTTCCACGCCCTGGCCGCCGTAGCGCAGGGCGTTGTCCAGCAGGTTGACCAGCAGGCGCTTGAGTGACACCCGGCGCAGCGGGAAGGCCGGCACCTGCTCCAGGCACAGGCGCACACGCTCCTCCTGCTGGTTGTACGGCGCCACCGTCTCGCGCACCAGCTCGTCGAGCAGCACCGGCTCGGGCTTCTCGTCGCGGCCGTCGCGGATGAAGGCGAGGAACTGGTCGAGGATCGCGTCCATATGCTCGATGTCGCGGATCATGTCCTCGCTCATCTCGGCATCGCCGCCGAGCATCTCCAGCGACAGGCGCAGGCGCGTCAGCGGCGTGCGCAGGTCGTGTGACACCCCGGCCAGCATCAGCTCGCGCTCGCGGGCGCCCTGCTCGATATTCTCCGCCATCTGGTTGAAGGCGCGGTACACCTCGGTCATCTCGCTCGGCGTGTCGCTCACCGGCAGGCGCACGCTGCGCCCCTGGCCGAACTGGCGGGCGGCGAACACCAGGCGCTTGAGCGGCGCATTGAGCTGACGCACGAAGATCCAGGCGGCGGCGGTGGACAGCAGACCGATGCCGAGGAACCAGCCGAGCACGCTCCAGATCTTCTGCCCGCGCAGCGGGTGCGGGTAGAGCGGCACCTTGAGCCAGTCCGGCCCCAGGCTCGGCGCGCGCACCCACAGCGCCGGCGGGCTCTGCACCCGCACCCGCACCTCGGTGTCCGGGCCCAGTTCGGCCTGCATCTGGCGTAAGAAGATTTCCGAATAGGGCCAGTGCTGCTCGGTGGCCGGCACCTTGTCCTGCGCCACCCGGCTCAGCGTCGCCGCCTCGGCGATATGCGCGCGGTCCTCCGGCTCCGCCGCCCAGTAGGCGCGCAGGGTCAGCGCCGCGCCGTGGCTGTACTGGCGGTCGACCAGCATGTCCTCGTTCATCATCAGATAGACCAGGGTCAGCGCCTTGGAAAACAGCACGACGATGAGCACCAGCCACAGGGTGCGGGCGAAGAAGCTCTGCGGGAACCAGACGGGGGTTTTCATCAGGAAAGGGGCTTACTTGTTACCGTCCGGCACGAAGACATAGCCCACGCCCCAGACGGTCTGGATATAGCGCGGCTTGGACGGGTCCGGCTCGATCAGCCGGCGCAGACGGGAGATCTGCACGTCGATGGAGCGCTCCAGGGCGTCCCACTCGCGGCCGCGGGCCAGGTTCATCAGCTTGTCGCGGGTCAGCGGCTCGCGGGCGTGCTGGACCAGGGCCTTGAGCACGGCGAACTCGCCGGTGGTAAGCATGTGCAGCTCGTCGCCCTTCTTCAGCTCGCGGGTGGCCAGGGAAAGTTCGTAGTCGCCGAAGGTGACGGTCTCGTCCTCGCTGGCCGGGGCGCCCGGTACCACCGGCGCCTGGCGGCGCAGCACGGCCTTGATCCGCGCCAGCAGCTCGCGCGGGTTGAAGGGTTTGGCCAGGTAATCGTCGGCGCCGCCTTCCAGACCCTGGATGCGGCTGGCCTCGTCGCCCTTGGCGGTGAGCATGATGATCGGCATCTGGTTGTTCGCCTCGCGCAGGCGGCGGCAGGCGGACAGACCGTCCTCGCCCGGCAGCATGAGATCGAGCACCAGCAGCTGGAACAGCTCGCGGGCCAGCAGGCGGTCCATCTGCTCGACGTTCTCCACGGCGCGTACGCGGTAGCCCTGCTCGCTGAGGAAGCGCTCCAGCAGGCGGCGCAGGCCGGGATCGTCGTCGACGATGAGGATCTTCTCGCCTTCGACTGCGGGTGTACTGCTCATGTTCTCTCCTGTCCGAGGTGGCGCGGCATTATCGCCCAGAGCCGCAGCGCGGCGGCTCGACCATTGTTAGCAGATTTTTCCCCGAACGGTTCCCAATGCTTTTCGACCCGGTGTTTATAATGCGGCGCTTTCGCGTCGGTACCGGCGTGGTTTTTCTGTCAGGTAGGGTTCATGGATAGCATCAACAAGCGTATCGCCGCCGAGCTCGGCGTCCTCCCGCAACAGGTCGCCGCCGCCGTGGCCCTGCTCGACGAAGGTTCCACCGTGCCCTTCATCGCCCGCTACCGGAAGGAAGTCACCGGCAGCCTGGACGACACCCAGCTGCGCCACCTGGAAGAGCGGCTGCGCTACCTGCGCGAGCTGGACGAGCGCCGCGCCGCGATCCTCGCCAGCATCGAGGAGCAGGGCAAGCTGACCCCCGAGCTGACCCGCGAAATCAACGAGGCCGATACCAAGACTCGCCTCGAAGACCTCTACCTGCCATACAAGCAGAAGCGCCGCACCAAGGGTCAGATCGCCCTGGAAGCCGGCCTCGGCGAGCTGGCCGACGGCCTGTTCAATGACCCGACGCTCAATCCCGAAGAACAGGCCGCGCGCTTCGTCGATGCCGAGAAGGGCTTCGCCGATGTGAAGGCCGTGCTGGAAGGCGCCAAGTACATCCTCATGGAGCGCTTCGCCGAAGACGCCAGCCTGCTCGACAAGCTGCGCTCCTTCCTCAAGCACGAGGCCACCCTCAGCGCCCGCGTGGTTGCTGGCAAAGAAGCCGAAGGCGCCAAGTTCAGCGACTACTTCGAGCATGACGAAGCCCTCAAGGGCGTACCGTCGCACCGCGCGCTGGCGATCTTCCGCGGCCGCAACGAGGGCATCCTCGGCGCCAGCCTCAAAGTCGGCGACGAGGCCCCGGGCACCATGCACCCGTGCGAGCTGATGATCGCCGAGCGCTTCGGCATCGAGCAGCGCGGCCGCGCCGCCGACAGGTGGCTGGGCGAGGTAGTGCGCTGGACCTGGAAGGTCAAGCTCTACACCCACCTGGAAACCGACCTGCTCGGCGAGCTGCGCGAGAAGGCCGAGGACGAGGCGATCACCGTGTTCGCCCGCAACCTGCACGACCTGCTGCTGGCCGCCCCGGCCGGCCCGCGCGCCACCCTGGCGCTGGACCCGGGCCTGCGCACCGGCTGCAAGGTGGCGGTGGTCGACGCCACCGGCAAGGTGCTGGAAACCGCCACCGTCTACCCGCATGCGCCGCGCAACGACTGGGACGGCACCCTGGCCATCCTCGCCAAGCTGTGCGCCAAGCACGCGGTGGACCTGATCTCGATCGGCAACGGCACCGCCAGCCGCGAGACCGACAAGCTGGCCATCGACCTGATCAAGAAGCTGCCGGCGCTCAAGCTGACCAAGGTGATGGTCTCCGAGGCCGGCGCCTCGGTGTACTCCGCCTCCGAGCTGGCCGCCCGCGAATTCCCGGATATGGACGTGTCGCTGCGCGGCGCCGTCTCCATCGCCCGCCGCCTGCAGGACCCGCTGGCCGAGCTGGTGAAGATCGACCCGAAATCCATCGGTGTCGGCCAGTACCAGCACGACGTGTCGCAGCTCAAGCTGGCCCGTTCGCTGGACGCGGTGGTCGAGGACTGCGTGAACGCCGTCGGCGTGGACGTGAACACCGCCTCCGCCGCCCTGCTGGCACGAATCTCCGGCCTCAACAGCACCCTGGCGCAGAACATCGTGCAGTTCCGCGATGCCAACGGCGCGTTCAAGAGCCGCAGCGAGCTGAAGAAAGTGCCGCGCCTGGGCGACAAGACCTTCGAGCAGGCTGCCGGCTTCCTCCGCGTGATGAATGGCGACAACCCGCTGGACGCCTCCGCCGTGCACCCGGAGACCTACCCGCTGGTGCAGCGCATCGCCGCCGATACTGGCCGCGACGTGCGCTCGCTGCTCGGCGACTCCAGCTTCCTGCGCAGCCTGGATCCCAAGCGCTTCACCGACGAAACGTTCGGCCTGCCGACCGTCACCGACATCCTCAAGGAACTGGACAAGCCGGGCCGCGACCCGCGCCCGGAGTTCAAGACCGCCGAGTTCCAGGAGGGCGTCGAGAGCCTCAAGGACCTGCAGCCGGGCATGATCCTGGAGGGCGTGGTGACCAACGTCACCAACTTCGGCGCCTTCGTCGACATCGGCGTGCACCAGGACGGTCTGGTGCACATCAGCGCCCTGTCGGAGAAGTTCGTCAAAGACCCCTACGAGGTCGTGAAGGCGGGCGATATCGTCAAAGTGAAGGTCATGGAAGTGGACATCCCGCGCAACCGCGTCGGCCTGACCATGCGCATGAGCGACACCCCCGGCGAGAAGGTCGATGGTCCGCGTGGCGGACAATCCCGTGGCGGCCAGTCCCGCGGCAATGGCGGCAACCAGCCGCGCAGCGAGCGCCACTCCAGCCAGGACAAGCCGGCCCCGGCCAACGCGGCCATGGCCTCGCTGTTCGCCAACGCCAAGCAGCTGAGGAAGTGAGTCATGAGTGACGCGCCCGTCGGCAAGCAAAGCAACTTCAGCCGCCTGCTCGGCATCCGCATCCTGCGTGCCGAGAATGGCGAAGCCGAGCTGCGCATGGACATGCAGGAGCAGATGCTCAACCTGCACGGGCGCATGCACGGCGGCGCGCTCTACTCGCTGATCGACACCGCCCTCGGCCAGGCCAGCCACAGCCTGTTCGACGGCGAGGCCGGCAGCATGACCCTGGAATGCAAGGTCAACTACATCCGCGGCGTCGAGTCCGGCGAGGTGGTCTGCCACGCCCGCGTGCTCAACGGCGGACGCAAGGTGCATGTGCTGGAGGCCAAGGTGGAACAGGGCGACAAGCTGATCGCCACCGCCCAGGCCACCTTTATCTGCAAGTGATCTGACTCCCTCTCCCTCCGGGAGAGAGGAGCTAGAGGCATTGCGCAGAGCCGGGCTGTCGGCGCATCCTCCCCTTCCGGTCAGGCGACAGCGTCCGTCCGTACCCGACTTGCAGTGTGGCGGCTCCACCCCCATATAGGGGCGACCGTCGAGTGAAGGAACAAGAATCTTGAGCGATCTCCTCTCCCGCCGCCTGGCTCTGCTCGGCGATGCCGCCCACCTGTCCCTGCTCACCCAGTGCCTGCACGGCATCGAGCGCGAGACCCTGCGCGTGACCGAACAGGGCGAGCTGGCGCAAACCGGACACCCGGTTGCACTCGGCTCGGCGCTGACCCATCCGCAGATCACCACCGACTATTCCGAGGCCCTGCTGGAGTTCATCACCCCGGCCGAGCCGAACCCGGCCGACACCCTGGCCGACCTGGAGCGCATCCATCGCTTCGCCGCCAGCCAGCTGGACGGCGAATACCTATGGAGCCCGTCCATGCCCGGCGTGCTGCCGGACGAGGCGGACATCCCGATCGCCCGCTACGGCAACTCCAATATCGGTCGCCTCAAGTACGTGTATCGCCAGGGCCTGGCCCTGCGCTACGGCAAGACCATGCAGTGCATCGCCGGCATCCACTACAACTTCAGCCTGGCCGAGGGCCTGTGGCCGTTGCTGCAGCGGCTGGACGGCGACACGCAGAGCGCACGCGACTACCAGTCCGCCAGCTACATCGCGCTGATCCGCAACTTCCGCCGCTACAGCTGGCTGCTGATGTACCTGTTCGGCGCCTCGCCGGCACTGGACGCCAGCTTCCTGCGCGGCCGCCCGCACCAGCTGCAGCCGCTGGACGCCGATACCCTGCACCTGCCGTACGCCACCAGCCTGCGCATGAGCGACCTGGGCTACCAGAGCAGCGCCCAGTCCGGCCTGACGCCCTGCTACAACGACCTGGCCAGCTACACCGAGAGCCTGCGTGCGGCGGTGGCCACGCCCTACCCGGCCTACGCCGAGATCGGCACCAAGGACGCCAATGGCGAGTGGCTGCAGCTCAACACCAACATCATCCAGATCGAAAACGAGTACTACTCGAGCATCCGCCCGAAGCGCGTCACCTATTCCGGCGAGCGGCCGATCCAGGCCCTGATGAGCCGCGGCGTGCAGTACGTGGAAGTGCGCTGCCTGGACATCAACCCCTACCTGCCGATGGGCATCGACCTGGACCAGGCGCGCTTCCTCGACGCCTTCATCCTGTTCTGCGCCCTGCAGGACAGCCCGCTGCTGGCCAGCGGCGTGTGTCGCGCCAGCACCGAGAACTTCCTCAAGACGGTCAAGGAAGGTCGCCGCCCCGGCCTGCACCTGCAGCGCGACGGCGAGCAGGTCGAGCTGCGGACCTGGGCCGGCGAACTGCTCGACGCCTTCGCCCCGATCGCCGCGCTGCTCGACCGCGCCTATGGCGGCGACGCCTACCAGACCGCCCTGCACCTGCAACGGCGCAAGGTCGAAGATCCGGCGCTGACCCCGTCGGCCCGGGTGCTGGCCGAGCTGAAGGACAGCGGCGAGAGCTTCCGCGCGTTCGCCCTGCGCCAGAGCAAGGCTCACGCCGCCACCTTCCGCGCCCAGCCGCTGAGCGCGACGGAGCAGGCGCAGTTCGAGGCAGCCGCGCGCCAGTCCCTGGCCGAACAGGCCGAACTGGAGCGTGCACCGGCCGGCGACTTCGACACCTTCGTCGCGGCCTATCAGGCGAGCATTCTCGGCATCAGCGTGTGAGGTGCGTGCCGATGCGCTCGGCACCGGTCTCGCCAGGCGCAGCGGTCAACGAACCGTCGCTTTAGCGGCAATTCGTCACAATTCCGCCACTTCGACCGTTCGCCCCTGACCGACGGTACGCCGCTGACGCCGGCAGGGGCTAGCCTGTGGGGAAACCCGCATTGGCGAACAGCCATGACGCCCGACGCAGACAACCACGACTGGAGCCTGGAAAGCCTGAACAAGGCCTACCAGCAAGGCTACATGGCCGGACTCACCGGCCAGCCGCAGCACGCGCAACCCTACCCCGTGGAAGTGCTGGCCGCCGCCTGGGAGGCCGGCTGGGACGACGGCAACGAGCAATTCAAGCTGCACCAGCGCCGTAGCGCCTGACATTCCCTACACCATGAAAAAAGGGCCGCAAGCGCGGCCCTTTTTCATTGCAGCGCCGCAGCGCTCACAACAGCTTTTCGAAGATCTTTGAGTTGCGCTGGTAGTTGTACAGCGAGGCGCGCGCCGCCGGCAGACGCTCGACGCCGCTGGGCTCGAAGCCGCGCTCCTGGAACCAGTGGGCGGTGCGCGTGGTGAGCACGAACAGAGTCTTCAGCCCCAGCGCCTTGGCGCGCTCCTCGATGCGCTCCAGCAGCTCGTCGCCGCGACCGCCGTGACGGTACTCGGGGTTCACCGCCAGGCAGGCCAGCTCGCCGGCGTCCGAGTCGGCGATGCGATACAGGGCGGCGCAGGCGATGATCAGGCCGTCGCGCTCGACGATGCTGAACTGCTCGATCTCGCGCTCCAGCACCTCGCGCGAGCGACGTACCAGGATGCCCTGGTCCTCCAGCGGGGTGATCAGGTCGATCAGCCCGCCGACGTCCTCGATGGTCGCCTCGCGCAGCGACTCGAACTGCTCCTGGTCGACCAGGGTGCCGCCGCCATCGCGGGTGAACAGCTCGGTGAGCAGCGAGCCGTCTTCCATGTAGCTGACGATATGGCTGCGCTTGACCCCGCCACGGCAGGCCTGGGCCGCGGCATCCAGCAGCTCGGCCTGGTAGCAGCTGCCGAGCCGCGCTAGGTGCGCCGGCACCTGCTGCGGACGCAGCTCGCGCACCAGCTTGCCGCTCTCGTCGAGCAGGCCGCGCTCGGCGCTGAACAACAGCAGCTTGTCGGCCTGCAGGTCGATGGCGGCGCGGGTGGCGACGTCCTCGCAGGCCAGGTTGAAGATCTCCCCGGTGGGCGAATAGCCGAGCGACGACAGCAGCACGATGCTGCGCTCGTCGAGCAGGCGGCCGATGCCCTTGCGGTCGACCCGGCGCACCTCGCCGGTGTGGTGGTAGTCGATGCCATCGACCACGCCGATCGGCCGTGCGGTGACGAAGTTGCCGCCGCTCACGCGCAGGCGCGAGCCCTGCATCGGCGAGGCGGCCATATCCATCGACAGGCGTGCCTCGATGGCGATGCGCAGGCGGCCGACGGCGTCGATCACGCAATCCAGGGTCGGGCCGTCGGTGATGCGCAGGTCGCGGTGATAGCGCGGAGTCAGGCCGCGCTCGGCCAGGCGTGCCTCGATCTGCGGACGCGAGCCGTGCACCAGCACCAGGCGCACACCGAGGCTGTGCAGCAGCACCAGGTCGTGGACGATATTGCCGAAATTCGGGTGTTCCACACCCTCGCCAGGCAGCATGACCACGAAGGTGCAGTCACGGTGGGCGTTGATGTAGGGCGAAGCGTGGCGGAGCCAGTTGACGTAGTCGTGCATGAAGGAGCCTGTGAGCGGGGACGGACGAGCGATGGTTTGCCTCTCCGCAAGCGGAGAAGGAAGGTCGGTCTAGCGTCGTCGCAACATCGGTGCTCCCCTTAGGCTGGGCGGGTCATAGGCAGTAGTGCTGGATCAGCTGGCGCAGCAGGCGCACCGTCGGCTCGATGCGCGCCAGCTCCAGGAACTCCCCCGGCTGGTGGGCACAGGCGATGTCGCCGGGGCCGAGGACGATGGTCTCGCAGCCGAGCTGCTGAAGATACGGGGCTTCGGTACCGAATGCCACCGACTGCGCCGCATGCCCGGTGAGCTTTTCCGCCAGGCGCACCAGTTCGCTGTCGGCGCGCTGCTCGAATGGCGGCACATTGGCGAACAGCGGCGCGTAGTCGATCTTCACCTGGTGCCGCTCGGCCAGCGGCCGCAGCTTGCCGCGAATGGCCGCGCGCAGCTGCTCCGGGTCCATGCCCGGAAGCGGGCGCAGGTCGAACTCCAGGGAACACTGGCCACAGATGCGGTTGGGGTTGTCGCCGCCATGGATGCAACCGAGGTTGAGGGTCGGCTGCGGCACCCCGAACTGCGGGTTGTTGAACTCGCGCTGCCACTGGCTGCGCAGCTCGCGCAGCGCGCCGATGGCGTCGTGCATGGCCTCCAGGGCGCTGTGGCCGAGGCTAGGGTCGGAGCTGTGGCCGCTCTGTCCGAGAATATCGATGCGCTCCATCATCACGCCCTTGTGCAGGCGGATCGGCTTCAGGCCGGTCGGCTCGCCGATCACCGCGGCGCGCCCCAGGGGCTGGCCGGCCTCGGCCAGGGCGCGGGCGCCGGCCATCGAGCTTTCCTCGTCGCAGGTCGCCAGCACCAGCAGCGGCTGCCTGAACGGCTGATCGAGCAGGCTGCGCACCGCCTCGATCACCAGCGGGAAGAAGCCCTTCATGTCGCACACGCCGAGGCCGACCCAGCGGTCGCCCTGCGCCGTCAGCTTGAGCGGATCGCTCTGCCACAAGGCGGCGTCGAACGGCACCGTGTCGCTGTGCCCGGCCAGCACCAGGCCGCCGGGGCCGCAGCCGAGGGTGGCCAGCAGGTTGGCCTTGCCCGGTGCCACTTCCTGGATCTCGCAGGCGAAGCCGAGGTCGCCCAGCCAGCCGGCCAGCAGGTCGATCACCGCGCGATTGGACTGATCCCAGTGCGGCTGGGTACAGCTCACCGACGGGGTGGCGATCAGCGCAGCGAACTGGTCCTGCAGGGAGGGAAGCGACATGGGGATTCTCCGTGGCATGCCCCATCATAGAGAGGCCGGCGCCCGCTGCCTATGCCGCGGCGGGACGACCTTTCGTCCGGCTGACATGACTGGAAACGACCGTTCGAGCAGAACTTGCTGTCATCTGGCATACTTCGCGCCCCATTTTCCGGTCACGAAAACGTCATGTTCGAGATATTCAGCGGGCTCGATGCCTGGGTCGCCATCGGTCTGGTGCTAGCCCTGGCCTTTGTCCTGACCTTCGAATTCATCAACGGTTTCCACGACACCGCCAACGCGGTGGCCACGGTGATCTACACCAAGGCGATGCCGCCGCACCTGGCGGTAATCGCCTCCGGCATCTTCAACTTCCTCGGCGTGGTCCTCGGCGGTATCGGCGTGGCCTATGCCATCGTCCACTTGCTGCCGGTGGAGCTGCTGATCAACGTCAACACGACCCACGGCCTGGTGATGGTGTTCTCCCTGCTGACCGCGGCCATCGCCTGGAACCTGGGCACCTGGTACTTCGGCATCCCGGCCTCCAGCTCGCACACCCTGATCGGTTCGATCCTCGGCGTGGGCCTGGCCAACGCCCTGCTCACCAACATCTCGCTGGCCGACGGCGTGAACTGGCAGAAGGCGATCGATATCGGCCTGTCCCTGCTGCTCTCGCCGCTGGCCGGCTTCGCCGTGGCGGCGCTGATCCTGATCGCCCTGCGCCGCGCCTTCGCCGACTCGAAGATGCATGAGACCCCCGAGAGCCGCATGGAGGTCAAGGGTAAGAAGAAGCCGCCGTTCTGGAACCGCGTGGTACTGATCGCCTCCGCCATGGGCGTGAGCTTCGTGCACGGCTCCAACGACGGGCAGAAGGGTATCGGCCTGATCATGCTGGTGCTGATCGGCATCGTCCCGGCCAAGTTCGTGCTGGACCTGAACAGCACCACCTACCAGATCGAGCGCACCCGCGACGCCGCCGCGCACCTGCAGCAGTTCTACACCCGCAACCATGACGCGCTGAGCGACTACCTGGCCCTGGGCGAGAACGGCACCACCGAGCTGCCGGCCAAGTTCCGCTGCGACGCCAAACTGACCGAGGTGACCATCGCCACCCTGCTGGCAGACCTGCAGGGCGTCACCGACTACAACCAGATGGGCCAGGAAAAACGCACCCAGGTGCGCCGCTACCTGCTTTGCCTGGACGACACCGCGAAGAAGGTCGGCAAGCTGGACAGCCTGCCCAAGCGCGAGAAGGCGGACCTGGAGAAGCTGCGCAAGGACCTCACCGCCACCACCGAATACGCGCCCCTCTGGGTGATCTTCGCCGTGGCCCTGGCCCTGGGCATCGGCACCATGGTCGGCTGGAAGCGCGTGGTGCTGACCGTCGGCGAGAAGATCGGCAAGCAGGGCATGACCTACGCCCAGGGCATGAGCGCGCAGATCACCGCGTCCATCGCCATCGGCCTGGCCAACGTCTACAGTCTTCCGGTGTCGACCACCCACGTACTGTCGTCCGGCGTCGCCGGCACCATGGTCGCCAACAAGAGCGGCCTGCAATTCGGTACAGTGCGCAACATCCTGATGGCCTGGGTACTGACCCTGCCGGCCACCGTCCTGCTGTCCGCAGGTCTGTTCTGGGTGGGCGTGAAGCTGTTCGTCTGAACACCGCCCGCCGCATGACAAGGCCGCCCACGGGCGGCCTTGTTGTTTTCCGAATCGCTCCGAGAGTCCCGACATGGCCAAAGAAACCGAGATCAAGCTGCGCGTCAGCCGCGAAACCCTCGCCGCACTGCGCGACCATCCGCTGCTGAAGAAGCGCAACAAGTCCGGCTGGCAGACCCACGAGCTGTTCAACCAGTACTACGACACACCCGCGCGCGATCTGGCCGAGGCCCGCGTCGCGCTGCGCCTGCGCCGCGACGGCGAGCAGTTCATCCAGACCCTGAAGAGCCGCGGCCAGAGCGTGGCCGGGCTGTCCGAGCGCAACGAGTGGGACTGGCAGCTGAAGAAGGCCAAGCTCGATCTCAAGCTGCTCGGCGACGACTGCTGGCCGGCCAGCCTGGCCGAACTGGACAAGAAGAGCCTGCGGCCGCTGTTCACCACCGACTTCGTCCGCGAGAAGGCCGAGATCGCCTGGGGCCGCGGCAAGGCCAAGACGGTGATCGAGGCGGCCCTGGACCTGGGCAAGGTGGTCGCCGGCGAGGGCGAGGAAGAAATCTGCGAGCTGGAACTGGAGCTGCGCGAAGGCGAGCCGGCCGCCCTGCTGGAGCTGGCCTGCGAGCTGGCCGCCGACCTGCCGCTGATGCCCTGCGACATCAGCAAGGCCGAGCGCGGCTATCGCCTGTTCGACTCCAGCAGCTACAGCCTGAGCCTGCCGCTGCCGGAACTGAACGCCGAGATGACGCTGGACGACGCCTTCGCCGCGCTGGCCTGGCACCTGCTCGGCAGCAGTCAGCGCCTGGCCGAGCAGTACCGCTGGAACGGTCACTGGAAGCTGCTGGAACAGTGGCTGCAACAGCTGATTGACCTGCGCGCCCTGCTCAGCAGCCTCGGCCAGGCCGCGCCACGCGCCTCCAGCCGCGAACTGCGCCAAGGCCTCGACGCGCTGCTGGTCGACTGGCGCCCACGCCTGGCCGCCGGCCGCGACGACGAGGCCCTGCGCCACAACGCGCCGGCCATGTTCGCCGGCGAGCTGCAGGGCAATCGCTGGGGGCTGCTGTCCCTGCAGCTGTCGCGCTGGCTGCTGCAACGCGGCTGGACGATCGGCCGCAACCCGCGCGGCGATCGCCAGGGCGCGGCGACGCTGGGCAACTGGCTGCCTACGTTGCTTAGCGAGGAAGCCGCGGGCCTGCGCCTGAAGCACTACCAGCAGTTTCCCGAGGGGCTGGCCGAGCAGCTGCCGCGCCTCGAGCGCATCCAGGCCTGGCTGCGCCTGGCCCGCCAGGTGCCGGAGCTGCCCGAGCTGGATCGCCTGTACGGCGAGCTGGGCAAGCTGCAAGCGCTGTTCGCCCCGGCCAACGACCCCGAGGCGCTGGCCGCACGCGTGGCACAGGCCCATACTGTGGCGACGCTCAAACCCTGGAAGCTGCTGCTGAAATAAGCTGCTCACCCCGTCATCCAGAACAAAGGGAGCTCCATGTCCGCCCTCGCCTCGCCCGCCCAGGACCGCTGGCTCGATCTCAACGACATCCTCCGCGAACTGGTGGCCCAGGGCCGGGTCTCCCAGGAAAGCGCGGAGCAATGCATGGTGCTGCGCCGCGCCTCGGCCAACGCGCAAATGCACCCGCTGGAGTTCCTCGCCGCCCAGCAGCTCGACGATCTGCTGCGGCCGGGCAAGAAGCATGATCTGGAAGGCCTCACCGTGTGGCTGGCCAACTTCGCCGGCCAGCCGTACCTGCGCATCGACCCGCTGAAGATCGACGTGGCAGCCGTGACCCCTCTGATGTCCTTCGCCTTTGCCCAGCGCCACAAGATCCTGGCGGTGGCGGTGGACAGCGAGGCGGTGACCATCGCCAGCGCCCAGCCCTTCGTGCATGGCTGGGAAGCCAACCTGACCCATGTGCTCAAGCGCCCGATCAAGCGGGTGGTGGTAAATCCCGCCGAGCTGCAGCGCTTCACCACCGAGTTCTACCGCCTGGCCCGCTCGGTCAGCGGTGCCACCGCCGTGGACCAGAAGATCAGTGGTGTCGGCAACTTCGAGCAGCTGCTCAACCTGGGCGCCCAGGACCAGGAGCCGGATGCCAACGACGCGCATATCGTCAATATCGTCGACTGGCTGTTCCAGTACGCCTACCAGCAACGTGCCAGCGATATCCACATCGAGCCGCGCCGCGAGGCCGGTACCGTGCGCTTCCGTATCGACGGCGTACTGCACAACGTCTACCAGTTCCCGCCGCAGGTGACCATGGCGGCAGTCAGCCGCCTGAAGTCACTGGGCCGGATGAACGTGGCGGAGAAGCGCAAGCCGCAGGACGGCCGGATCAAGACCAAGACCCCGGACGGCGGCGAAGTGGAACTGCGCCTGTCGACCCTGCCCACCGCCTTCGGCGAGAAGATGGTGATGCGGATCTTCGACCCGGAAGTGCTGCTGAAAAGCCCGGATCAGCTGGGCTTCTCGCCGGACGACCTGCGCCGCTGGGAGAGCATGACCAGTCAGCCCAACGGCATCATTCTGGTTACCGGCCCCACCGGCTCGGGCAAGACCACCACCCTGTACACCACGCTCAAGCAGCTGGCGACCGAGGAAGTGAACGTCTGCACCATCGAGGACCCGATCGAGATGATCGAGACGGCCTTCAACCAGATGCAGGTGCAGCACAACATCGACCTGACCTTCGCCAGCGGCGTGCGCGCCCTGATGCGCCAGGACCCGGACATCATCATGGTCGGCGAGATCCGCGACCTGGAGACTGCCGAGATGGCGATCCAGGCGGCGCTCACCGGCCACCTGGTGCTCTCCACCCTGCACACCAACGACGCGCCCAGCGCCATCAGCCGCCTGCTGGAGCTGGGCGTGCCGCACTATCTGCTCAAGGCCACCATCCTCGGGGTCATGGCCCAGCGCCTGGTGCGCACCCTGTGCCCGCACTGCAAGGCACCGATGGAAATGGACGAAGAAAACTGGCAGAGCCTGACCAAACCCTGGAGCGCGCCGCTGCCAACCCAGGCGCACCGCGCCGTCGGCTGCCTGGAGTGCCGCGAGACCGGCTACCGCGGCCGTGCCGGCGTGTACGAGATCATGCTGCTGAACGACAACATCAAGCCGCTGATCACCGCCGATACCGACCTTATCGCCCTGCGCCGGGCAGCGTTCAAGGACGGCATGCGCAGCCTGCGCCTGTCTGGCGCACAGAAGGTCGCCGCCGGGCAGACCACCATCGAGGAAGTGCTGCGGGTCACCCCGCAGAGCGAACAGAAGTGAAGCACCGGGCCGGCACCGACGCCCGCCCGCGACTGACCAGCAAAAAGGAGTTTCTATGGAAATCGGTGGTGTGATCTTTCTCTTCGTCGCCCTGGCGGTGGCCGTGGTGTTCATGGGCTTCAAGGTGGTGCCGCAGGGCTACGAGTGGACGGTGGAGCGCTTCGGCCGCTACACCAACACCCTCACCCCGGGCCTCAACATCATCGTGCCGGTGATGGACCGCATCGGCCGCAAGCTCAATGTCATGGAGAGCGTGCTGGACATCCCGCCGCAGGAAGTGATCAGCGCCGACAACGCCATCGTGCAGATCGACGCGGTGTGCTTCTTCCAGGTGATCAACGCGGCCCAGGCGGCCTACGAGGTGAACAACCTCGAGCACGCCATTCGCAACCTGGTGATGACCAATATCCGTACCGTGCTCGGCTCCATGGAGCTGGACGCCATGCTCAGCCAGCGCGACGCGATCAACGAGCGCCTGCTCAAGACCGTGGACGAAGCCACCGCACCCTGGGGCATCAAGATCACCCGCATCGAGATCAAGGACATCAGCCCGCCCGCCGACCTGGTCGAGGCCATGGCCAGCCAGATGAAGGCCGAGCGCCTGAAGCGCGCGCAGATCCTCGAGGCCGAAGGTTCGCGCTCCGCCGCCATCCTCACCGCCGAGGGCCACAAGCAGGCGGAAATTCTCAAGGCCGAGGGCCAGCGCCAGGCCGCCTTCCTCGAGGCCGAAGCCCGCGAGCGTGCCGCCCAGGCCGAAGCCGAGGCGACCCGCATGGTCTCCGACGCCATCGCCAGCGGCAACGTGCAGGCGGTCAACTACTTCGTCGCGCAGAAGTACGTCGAGGCCCTGGGCCAGCTGGCCTCGGCCAGCAACAGCAAGGTCATCCTGATGCCGCTGGAAGCCAGCCAGGTGATCGGTGCGGTCGGCGGCATCGGCGAGATCGTCCGCGCCACCTTCGACAAGGACGGCAAGCCAGCATGATCGCCTACCTGCAGCACCTGTCGTTCTGGGACTGGCTGGCCTTCGGCACCGTGCTGCTGATCTTCGAGGTGTTCGGCGCCGGTGGCTACCTGCTGTGGATCGGCGTCGCCGCCGCCACGGTCGGCGTGCTCACCTACCTGTTCCCCGAGTTGCCCTGGGCCTGGCAGTTCCTCATCTTCGCCCTGCTCTCGGTGCTCACCGCGGTGTTCTGGTGGCAGCGCCAGCGCAGTGCGGCCAAGCCTTCCGACGCGCCGGGGCTGAACCGCCGTGGCAGCGAGTTCGTCGGTCGCAGCTTCGTCCTGCACGAGGCCATCGTTGACGGGCGCGGCAAGATCAAGGCCGGCGACAGCCTGTGGCTGGTCATCGGCCCGGACCTGCCGGCCGGCAGTTCGGTGCGGGTCACCGGCCAGGACGGCGTGCTGCTCAAGGTCGAAGCACTCTAGCCGCGGCCTGCCGGTCGGTTGGGGGAACTCGGCCGACCGGCGCGGCATCCTAAGTCCAGGAACACTCCCTGGAGCCATCGTCATGCCGCATAACCGCCTGTTCCTCGCCATCGCCCTGGTTGCCGCCCCCGCTGCCCCAGCCATGGCCGACGCCGACTTCTGGCGCGACGTTCTCTCGTCCGGCGCCACTACCGCCTCCACTTACGTGACCTTCAAGGACGACAAGCAGCTGGTCGCCGCCCGCGACGATGCCAGTGCCTTCGTCGCCAGTGGCGGGCAGATCCGCGGTGCGCACCTAGAGGCGGCGCTGCAGCGGGTGCGCAGCGAGCATCCGCAGCTGCAGGCCAGCGACGCGGAACTGGCCCAGGCCCTGCTCATGCAACCGACGCAGCAACAGCCCACACGCTAGAAGCGCAGCGGCTAGACTCCAGCCCTATATCGGGCTGGAGAACATGGATGTCGAGATCGCTACTGCTGTTGGTGCTGGCAAGCCTGCTCGGCGGCTGCCAGCTATTGGCGCTGGACCGGCAGATGCAGCAGGCCCAGCAAACCCAGGTACTGATCCCCGGCAGCCTGGACGCCGGCGCCGGCCAGGAAGCGCTGGTCGCGCTGTTCTCCGGCGAGCGGCTGGTGGGTTATCGCAGCGTGCAGCCCGGCGGCCTGTTCTACTTCAGCATGGCGGCCGGTGACTATCAGTTGCTGGCCTTTCAGGATCGCAACGGCAATTTCCGCCTGGATGCCGACGAACCACGCCACTGGCTGCCACAGCCGCGCACCGCGCCCTTCCAACTGCAACCGACCACCGAGCAGCGCGCAGAACTGGGCCGGCTCAATCTGCTGCAACCTGCAGCCGCCGACGGCGCCCCACTTCCCACCCTGGACCTGAGCCTGGACAGGCTGCTGCGAGATCTGCCGCGGGTGCGCCACAACTATCTGCGGGAGGTGGATTTCGATGACCCGCGCTTCTCCGCCCAGCGCACCGCCCAGGGCGCCTGGCGGCCCCTGGATTTCCTCAGCGAGGTCGGTTACGGCCTGTACCTGCTGCAGCCCTGGGACCCGGACAAGGAGCCGATCTTCCTGGTCCACGGCATCAACAGCTCGCCCGACGTGTGGCGCGAGCTGGCCGCCAGCATCGACCAAGAGCGCTACCAGCTGGTGCTGTTCCATTACCCCAGCGGCCTGCCGCTGAACAACAGCGCCTACCTGCTCAGCGAGGCGATCCGCGACGTGCGCCTGCGCCTGCGCCCCGCGCGCTTTCACCTGTTCGCCCACAGCATGGGCGGCCTGGTGGCGCGGCGCACCGTGCAGCTGCTGGAGCCGGGCGGTAGCGACCAGGAGCTGTGCCTGTTCCTGACCCTGGCCACGCCCTGGGGCGGACATCCCTCGGCCGCCTCCGGGGTGAAGAACGCGCCAGTCAACGTGCCGGTGTGGCGTGACATGGCGCCCGGCAGCCCCTACCTGCGCAGCCTGTTCGCCGCGCCACTGCCGGAGCATCTGCGCCAGTGGCAGCTGGTGGCCTATACCGGTAACAGCCGGATGATCGCCGAACCCAACGACGGCACCGTGCCGCTGGCCAGCGAGCTGCTGCCGGCCGCCCAGGACGAGGCCGAACGCCTGTATTTGATCGAGGCGAATCACACCGGCATCCTGCACGACGCGCGCAGCGTGGCGCTGTTGCAGCGGGCGCTGGACTCGCTGCCGACAAAGGGCTGCGCGCCGGAAGAATGATTCGCCCCGAAAACAAAGAGGCCGCCCATTGGGCGGCCTCTTTGCTGGTGCAGGGCGCTTACTCGCGGTAGTCGTCCATCGGCACGCAGGCGCAGAACAGGTTGCGGTCGCCGTAGACGTTGTCCACGCGGTTCACCGCCGGCCAGTACTTGTGCGCGCGGGTGTGGGCGGACGGGGTCACCGCTTCCTCGATGCTGTACGGCCGCTCCCACACGCCGATCACGTCGGCCAGGGTGTGCGGGGCACGCTTGAGCGGGTTGTCCTCGGCCGGCCATTCGCCGGCGGCGACCTTGGCGATCTCGGCACGGATGCTCAGCATCGCCTCGATGAAGCGATCCAGCTCTTCCTTCGACTCGCTCTCGGTCGGCTCGATCATCAGCGTGCCCGGTACCGGGAAGCTCATGGTCGGCGCGTGGAAGCCGTAGTCCATCAGGCGCTTGGCCACGTCCTCCTCGCTGATGCCGGTCTCGGCCTTGAGCGGACGCAGATCGAGGATGCACTCGTGGGCGACGCGGTCGTTGCGGCCGCTGTACAGCACCGGGAAGGCGCCGGCCAGCTGGCTGGCCAGGTAGTTGGCATTGAGGATCGCCACTTCGGTGGCGGTGGCCAGCTGCGGGCCCATCATGGCGATGTACATCCAGCTGATCGGCAGGATGCTGGCGCTGCCCCAGGGCGCGGCGCTGACCGCGGTGTTCTGCGGGTTCGGGCCCTGCAGCTCGACCACCGGATGGTTGGCGACGAAGGGTGCCAGGTGTGCGCGCACACCGATCGGGCCCATGCCCGGGCCGCCACCGCCGTGGGGGATGCAGAAGGTCTTGTGCAGGTTCATGTGCGACACGTCGGCGCCGATATCGGCCGGACGCGCCAGGCCGACCTGGGCGTTCAAGTTCGCGCCGTCCATGTAGACCTGACCGCCGAAGCCGTGGACCACCTCGCAGATCTCGCGGATGCCTTCCTCGTACACGCCATGGGTCGACGGGTAGGTGATCATCAGGCAGGACAGCTTGTCGCCGGCTTCGGCGGCCTTGGCCTTAAGGTCGTCCATGTCGACGTTGCCGGCGGCGTCGCACTCCACCACCACCACGCGCATGTTGAGCATCTGCGCCGAGGCCGGGTTGGTGCCGTGGGCCGAGGCCGGGATCAGGCAGATGTCACGGTGGCCGTCGTTGCGGCTCTCGTGGTACTTGCGGATCGCCAGCAGGCCGGCGTACTCGCCCTGGGCGCCGGAGTTGGGCTGCATGCAGATGGCGTCGAAGCCGGTGATGGCGCGCAGCCAGGCTTCCAGCTCGTCGATCATCAGCTTGTAGCCGGCGGCCTGCTCGCGCGGGGCAAAGGGGTGCAGGGCGCCGAATTCCGGCCAGGTGACCGGGATCATCTCGCTGGTGGCGTTGAGCTTCATGGTGCAGGAACCGAGCGGGATCATGGCCTGGTTCAACGCCAGGTCCTTGTTCTCCAGGCGCTTGAGGTAGCGCAGCATGTCGGTTTCGCTGTGGTGGCTGTTGAACACCGGGTGGGTCAGGTAGGCCGAGGTGCGGCGCAGGTCGGCCGGGATGCCTTCCGGCACGTTGCCGGCGTCCAGCTCGGCCACGCTCAGGCCGTGGTCGGCACCGAGGAAGATCGACAGCAGCTGCTCGACGGTCTGCGCGCTGCTGGTCTCGTCCAGGCTGACGCCCAGCTTGCCGCGACCGAGGATGCGCAGGTTGATGCGCGCGGCCTTGGCCGACTCGAGGATGGCGGTCTGCATGCCGCCGACATCCAGGGTCAGGGTGTCGAAGAAGAACTGGTTGTCGCGCTTGACGCCCTTCTGTTCCAGGCCGGCGGCCAGCACGCAGGTCAGGCGGTGCACGCGCTGGGCGATGCGCTTGAGGCCTTCCGGACCGTGGTACACGGCGTAGCAGCTGGCCATGTTGGCCAGCAGCACCTGCGAGGTGCAGATGTTGGAGTTGGCCTTCTCGCGGCGGATATGCTGCTCGCGGGTCTGCAGGGCCATGCGCAATGCGGTATTGCCGCGGGCGTCCTTGGACACGCCGATGATGCGGCCGGGCATGGCGCGCTTGAAGGCGTCACGGGTGGCGAAGAAGGCCGCGTGCGGGCCGCCGTAGCCCATGGGTACGCCGAAGCGCTGGGCGGAGCCGAGCACCACGTCCGCGCCGAGCTCGCCGGGCGGGGTCAGCAGCAGCAGGCTGAGCAGGTCGGTGGCGACGCAGGCCAGGGCATTCTTGGCGTGCAGCTGCTCGATCAGCGGCTTGATGTCACGGATCTCGCCGTGGGTATCCGGGTACTGCAGCAGGGCGCCGAACACGTCGAGACCAGCCAGCTGGTCCAGCGCGCCGACCTGGACTTCGATGCCGAAGCCTTCGGCACGGGTCTGCACCACGGAGATGGTCTGCGGGTGGCAGTTCTCGTCGACGAAGAACACATTGCTCTTCGACTTGGCCACGCGCTTGGCCAGGCCCATGGCCTCGCCGGCGGCGGTGGCTTCGTCGAGCAGAGAGGCGCTGGCCAGGTCGAGGCCGGTCAGGTCGATGGTCAGCTGCTGGAAGTTCAGCAGCGACTCCAGGCGACCCTGGGCGATTTCCGGCTGGTAGGGGGTGTAGGCGGTGTACCAGCCCGGGTTCTCCAGCAGGTTGCGCAGGATCACGGTCGGGGTAATGGTGCCGTGGTAGCCCATGCCGATCAGGTTGGTCCACAGCTGGTTCTGCTCGGCATAGCCCCGCAACTTGGCCAGGGCGCCCTGCTCGTCCAGTGCCGCCGGCAGATCCAGCGGGCGGTTGAGGCGGATGGCCGGCGGCACGGTCTGCACGATCAGCTCTTCGCGGCTGGCAACGCCGAGGGCGTCGAGCATGGCCTGTTCTTCACGGGCGTCCGGGCCGAGGTGGCGGCGGAGGAAGGCATCGGGCTGTTGCAGTTGATCGAGACGGGGCGTGGACATAGCAGGGCTCTCGGAAAATGACAGAGCCTCGACGGATCGAGGCTCGACAGCGGAAATCGGGTTGATCGGCGGGCGGCCGCGACCTAGACGCGGCCACGCACCTTAGGCATCGGCGGAGCAGACGGCTTCATAGCCGGCGGCGTCGAGCAGCTCTTCCAGCTCGGCCGGATTGCTCGGCTGCAGCTTGAAGAACCAGGCGGCGTAAGGGTCGCCGTTGACCTGCTCGGGAGCGTCGGCCAGGGCCTCGTTGACGGCGAGGACTTCACCGGAAAGCGGGGCGTAGATGTCCGAGGCGGCCTTCACCGACTCGACCACACCGGCTTCCTGGCCGTTGGCCAGCTGCTTGCCGACTTCCGGCAGCTCGACGTAGACCACGTCGCCCAGGGCTTCCTGCGCATGGTCGGTGATGCCCACGGTGACCGAGCCGTCGGCCTCCAGGCGGATCCACTCGTGGCTGGCAACGTAACGCAGGTCGGCGGGGATATTGCTCATGTCGGTACCCTCGAAATCAGTGGGGGCGGAAGACCCGCCCGGAAAATTTAGCAGTTGGAGCGGAAGCCGCAGCTCCGCCCGTTCGAATCAGATGACGGCCTTGCCGTTGCGGACGAAATTCGCCTGCACGACGCGTACCGGGTACCACTTGCCGCGAATCTCCACCTCGGCGCGATCGCTGGTGGCGGCCGGCACGCGGGCCAGGGCGATGGACTTGTTGAGGGTCGGCGAGAAGCTGCCGCTGGTGATCTCACCCTCGCCCACGCCTTCCACCCGCACTACCTGGTGGGCACGCAGCACGCCGCGCTCTTCCAGGACCAGGCCGACCAGCTTCTGCTGATCGCCGGCGGCGCGCTGGGTTTCCAGGGCGCTGCGGCCGACGAACTGGCGCTCGGCCGGTTCCCAGGCGATGGTCCAGCCCATATTGGCGGCCAACGGGGAAACCTCTTCGTCCATGTCCTGGCCGTACAGGTTCATGCCGGCTTCCAGGCGCAGAGTGTCGCGGGCGCCCAGGCCGATCGGGGCGATGCCGGCGCCGACCAGTTCGTTGAGGAAATCGGCAGCCTGTGCGGCCGGCAGCATGATCTCCAGGCCGTCCTCACCGGTGTAGCCGGTGCGGGCGATGAACCAGTCGCCTTCCGGCAGGCCCTGGAACACCTTGAGTTCGTTGATCAGCGCGGCGCGAGCCGGGGACACCAGCTCGGCGGTCTTGGCCCGGGCGTTGGGGCCCTGGATGGCGAGCATGGCCAGTTCAGCGCGCTCGTTCAGCTTGACCTCGAAACCGGCGGTCTGCGCCTGCATCCAGGCCAGGTCCTTGTCGCGGGTGGCGGCGTTGACCACCACGCGGTAGCCCCAGTCGGTGAGGTAGACGATGAGGTCGTCGATCACCCCGCCACGCGGGTTGAGCATGCCACTGTAGAGCGCCTTGCCGGGCGTCTTCAGGCGTTCCACATCGTTGGCCAGCAGATGCTGCAGCCAGGCCTTGGCCTGGGCGCCGGTGACGTCGACCACGGTCATGTGGGAGACGTCGAACACGCCGCAGTCGCGGCGCACCTGGTGGTGCTCCTCGACCTGGGAACCGTAATGCAACGGCATATCCCAGCCGCCGAAATCGACCATCTTGGCGCCGAGCGCCAGATGTTGTTCATACAGGGGTGTACGCTGTCCCATGGAAAACTCCTCAAACGGGCCCTGCCCTGGTGGGCACGGGCTCATGGACGGCTGCGTCAGCAGGCGCGCATTGTAGCCCCGACGCGCCGCCCGGTCACCTCGATAGCCGACCGACCAGTCAATGTCGAGCGGATCGCGCCAGCCAGAGCCTGGCAGCCCGCCCTAATGCCCCGGCTGGCGGGCGGAACGGCGGATCAGACCGATCACCGGCAGCAGGCCGACCAGCACCAGAGTCAGCGCCGGCAGCGCGGCGCGGGCCCATTCGCCCTCGCTGGTCATCTCGAAGATACGCACCGACAGGGTGTCCCAGCCGAAGGGGCGCATCAGCAGGGTGGCCGGCATCTCCTTGAGCACATCGACGAACACCAGCAGCGCGGCCGACAGCGCACCCGGCACCAGCAGCGGCAGGTAAACGCGCAGGAACAGCGCCGGCCCGCCAACACCGAGACTGCGCGCGGCCTGCGGCAACGACGGGCGGATGCGCGCCAGGCCGCTCTCCAGCGGGCCGTAGGCCACCGCCATGAAGCGCACCAGATAGGCCAGCAGCAGCGCCGCCAGGCTGCCCAGCAGCAGCGGCTTGCCGGCGCCGCCGAGCCAGGTGGACAGAGGGATCACCAGCTCGCGGTCGAGGAAGCTGAAGGCCAGCATGATCGACACCGCCAGCACCGAGCCGGGCAGCGCGTAGCCGAGGTTGGCCAGGCTCACCGCGCTGCGGATCGGTCGGGTCGGCGCCTGGCGGCGGGCGAAGGCCAGCAGCAGCGCCACGGCCACGGTGATCAGCGCGGCCAGGCCGCCGAGGGACAGGGTGTGCAGGATCAGGCCGGCGTAGCGCTCGTCCAGGTCGAAGCGGCCGCGCTGCCAGAACCACACCAGCAGCTGCAGCAGCGGCACCACGAAGGCGCAGACGAACACCAGGCCGCACCAGGCGCTGGCGGCCAGGGCCTTCCAGCCATGCAGTCGATACAGCGCCTTGCCCCGCGGCCGTTCGCTGGCCGGGCGGCTGGCGCCGCGCGCGCGCCGTTCGCCGTAGAGCACCAGCATGACCGCCAGCAGCAGCAGGCTGGCCAGCTGGGTAGCGCTGGACAGGCTGTAGAAGCCGTACCAGGTCTTGTAGATGGCGGTGGTGAAGGTGTCGAAGTTGAACACCGCCACCGCACCGAAGTCGGCCAGGGTCTCCATGATCGCCAGCGCCAGCCCGGCACCGATGGCCGGCCAGGCCATCGGCAGGGCCACGCGCCAGAACGCCTGCCAGGGCGACTGGCCGAGCACTCGCGCCGCCTCCAGCAGGCCACGGCCCTGGGCCAGGAAGGCACTGCGCGCGAGCAGGTAGACGTAGGGGTAGAACACCAGCACCAGCACGCTGATCACCCCGCCGGTGGAGCGCACCCGGGGCAAACGGATGCCCGTGCCGAACCACTCGCGCAGCAGGCTCTGCACCGGGCCCGAGAAATCGAACAGACCGATGAAGACGAAGGCCAGCACGTAGGCCGGGATGGCGAAGGGCAGCATCAGCGCCCAGTCCAGCCAGCGTCGGCCGGGAAACTCGCAGAGGCTGGTAAGCCAGGCCAGGCTGACGCCGAGCAGCGTCACGCCGACGCCCACGCCGAACACCAGCACCAGGGTGTTGCCCAGCAGGCGCGGCATCTGGGTATCCCACAGATGGCTCCAGATCTCGCCATCGACCTCGTGCCAGGACAGTACCAGCACCGACAGCGGCAGCAGCACCAGGGCGGCGATGGCAAAGGCGATGGGATACCAGCGGCGCTGGACGGGATGACTCACGCGAACTCCTGGCGGGCGGAAACGATACGCCCCGGGCGGGCCGGGGCGTCGAGAGTATAACGGCAGAGCAGATGCTGGACGCGCCCTCTCCCGTTTACGGGTATGCCGAGCGGAGAGGTTGTGGGGGGAGAGAGCCTTAGCGCCGCAGCCCCTCGACCCCTCCCCACGAATGGGAGGAGTCCGATCAGTTCCAGCCGACCCTATCCATCATCCTGATCGCCTCGGCCTGGCGCTTGCCGGCCACTTCCACCGGGATGCTGTCGGCCTTGAACTCGCCCCAGGCCGCCACTTCCGCCGACGGCTTGACCGCCGGGTTGGCCGGGAACTCCTGGTTGATCTCGGCGAACAAGCCTTGGGCCTCCGGCGTGGTCATCCACTCGACCAGCTTCTTCGCCGCCTCCGGGTTCGGTGCGTGCTTGGTCAGGCCGACGCCGGACAGGTTGACGTGCACGCCACGGTCGCTCTGGTTGGGCCAGAACAGCTTGGCGCGCAGCTGCGGGTTTTCCTTGTGCAGGCGGCCGTAGTAGTAGGTGTTGACGATGCCGACGTCGCACTGACCGGCGTCCACGGCGAGGATCACCGCGTTGTCGTCGGCAAACACGTCGGTGGCCAGGTTGTTCATCCAACCCTGCAGGATCTGCTCGGTCTTCTCGGCGCCATGGGTCTCGATCAGGGTGCCGGTGAGCGACTGGTTGTACACCTTCTTGCTGGTGCGCAGGCACAGGCGGCCTTCCCACTCGGGGCCGGCCAGCGCCTCGTAGGTGGTCAGCTCACCCGGCTGCACGCGCTCGGTGGAGTAGACGATGGTTCGCGCGCGCAGCGACAGGCCGGTCCAGGCATGGTTGCTGGAGCGGTACTGGGCCGGGATGTTGGCGTCGATCACCGGCGAGGTGAAGGGCTGCAGTATGCCCATCTGCTCGGCTTGCCACAGGTTGCCGGCATCCACGGTGATCAGCAGATCGGCCACGCCATTCTCGCCCTCGGCCTTGATGCGCTGCATGAGCGGCGCTTCCTTGTCGGTGATGAACTTGATGTTCACTCCGGTCTTGGCGGTGTAGGCGTCGAAGACCGGCTTGATCAGCTCGTCGATGCGCGAGGAATAGACCACCACTTCCTCGGCGGCCGTGGCGGAACCGGCGGCGGCGCTCAGGGCCAGGACGGCGAGCAGGCGTTTGGACAGCGACATGGCGAAGGCTCTCGTGACTGCGGAAAGATCACAAATGATAGTGACTCGCAGCTGAGAGCTGTAGCGATTTTATGTCGCAGTGTTTCGCCAGCGGCAGCCACCGCCGGCGTTGGCAACCTCAGGCGCTGGCCAGCTCGGGCAGATCGCCGACCAGGCCGAGGGCGCGGCGAACGAACAGGGCCTTGGCATCCGGCAGCTCGTCGACCCAGTTGAGGCCACTGTTGCGCAGCAGACGGATCGGCAGCGGGTCGGCCTGGAACAGGCGCTCGAAACCCTCCATGGCCGCCATCATCGCCAGGTTGTGCGGCATTCGCCGGCGCTCGTAGCGGCTGAGCACGCGCACATCGCCCGGCTGCTCGCCGCGCGGCAACGCGTGCTGCAGCACCTCGGCCAGCACCGCGGCATCGAGGAAGCCGAGGTTGACGCCCTGGCCGGCCAGAGGGTGGATGCTGTGGGCGGCGTCGCCGATCAGCGCCAGGCCACTCTCCACATAACGCTTGGCGTGACGCTGGCGCAGCGGGATGCAGACCCGCGGATCGACCGCAGTCACCGGGCCCAGGCGCCATTCGAAGGCCTTGCCCAGCTCGTGGCGGAAGGCCTCGTCGTCCAGCACCATCAGGCGCTCGGCCTCGGCCGGCACGGTGGACCAGACGATCGAGCACCAGTGCTCGTCGCCCTGGCGGTTGAGCGGCAGGAAGGCCAGCGGTCCATCGTCGGTGAAGCGCTGCCAGGCGGTGAGCTGGTGCGGCCGCTCGCAGCGCACGCTGGTGACGATGGCGTGGTGCAGGTAATTCCATTCGCGGGTGGCGCAGCCGGCCAGGCGACGCACCGCCGAGTTGGCGCCATCGGCGGCCACCAGCAGCGGCGCGCGCAGCTCGCGGCCGTCGGCCAGGGTCAGCAGCCAGCCGTCGCCGGAGCGGCGCAGCTGTTCCAGGCGGGCGTTGCCGAGCAGACCGATCTGACTGTCGTGCAGGCATTCGAGCAGGGCGTCCTGGACCACACGGTTCTCGACGATATGGCCGAGCACCTCGGCATGCACGCTGGCCGCCGAGAAGTGCACGCTGCCGGTGCCGGAACCGTCCCACACCTGCATGTCGCGATAGGGCGAGGCGCGCCGGGCGGTGATGCCGTCCCACACGCCGAGGCGTTCGAGGATGCGCTGACTGGCGGCGGACAGGGCGCTGACCCGCGGCTCGAAGGCGCCACTGGCATCGAAGGGTCTGACGCTGAGCGGGCCGCCGTCGACCACCAGGATCTCCAGGCCGCTGTGCTCCAGGGCCAGGGCCAGGGCACTGCCGACCATGCCGGCGCCAACGATGATCAGGTCCGCTTGCATCTCGCTTCCTTAGGCCGCAGCCGGCCGCGCGCGCGGCTTGAGACGGATATAGAGGGTCTTGTGGGCAGTGGCAACCAGGGTGCCTTCGCCGTCGCGAATCTCGACGTGCAGCTGCGGCAGGTACTTGTCGCCGCCGGCGGTCTTGGCGCGAATATCGGCTAGCAGGGCGTCGTCGATACGGAAGTCGGCGTACACTGGGCCCTTGCCGGGGCTGACGAAGTCGATGCTGGCAGACTTGTCCCAGACGATGTAGTCGTCGCCCAGCAGCGGCATCAGCAACAGCATGTAGAAGGGATCGACCATGCTGTACAGCGAGCCGCCGAACTGGGTGCCGACGAAGTTGCGGTTGTACCAGCGCAGGGCCATCTTCACCCGCGCATGGCGGCAGTCCGGGCTGATCTGTTGCACGCGGATGCCGGCGCCGATGTAAGGCGGGTAGCAGTTAAGGCCGATGCGCAGCAGGCGCGCGCGACGCGCCAGTTTACGGTCACTCATGTACAGCTCTCATAAGGATCGGGTGCCGAGGCCCATGGCCTGGCGGGCGAACCAGCGCTTGGCTGGCGGTAGCAGATCGAGGCCGAGCAGGCCGAGGGTACGCCCGGCCACCAGCAGCGACTCGTCACGGCCGAACAGGCGGGTGACGCGGTCGGAGAAACCGACGGTCAGCGCCTGGTCCTGGCTCTGCCGCGCCAGGTAGCGCTGCAGGCCGGCGAAATCGCCGGGCTGCTCGCCGCCTGCCAGCAGGGTCTCGGCCAGGGCCTGGGCGTCGCGCAGGGACAGATTGAAGCCCTGCCCCGCCACCGGATGCAGGCTGTGGGCGGCGTTGCCGAGGATCACCAGGTGCGGACGCACCTGCTCGGTGGCCTCCACCAGCGCCAGCGGGTAGACATGCCGCGCGCCAACCTGGCGCAAGCTGCCCAGGCGGTAGCCGAAGGCCTGCTGCAGCTCGGCGAGGAACTCGCGGTCGGGCAGTTGCTGCAGGCGCTCGGCGTCCACCGGTGGGCGGGTCCAGACCAGCGCGCAGCGCTTGTCCGGCAACGGCAGCAGGGCCAGCGGCCCCTGCTCGGTGAAACGCTCGAAGGCCTGGCCGGCATGGGGTTCGGCCGGGCTTATATTGGCGATCAGCGCGCACTGGTCGTATGGCGTGTGGCGCACGGCGATGCCGAGTTGCTCGCGCAGGCCGGAGCGACCGCCGTCGGCCAGCACGGCCAGGTCGCAATCGAGGCTGGAGTCGTCGCTGAGGAACAGGCGGTAGCCGTCGTCCAGCGCCTCCATGCGGGTCACTTCCGCCGGGCAGCGCCACTCGACCACTTCGGGGTCCAGCGCACGCCACAGGCAATGGCCCATCCAGGCGTTCTCCAGCACGTAACCCAGGGCCGGCACGCCTTCATCGGCGGCGGACAGGCGGGTAGCGCCGAAGCGGCCCTGGTCGGACACCTGGATCTGGGTGATGGCCTCGGCCCGCTCGGCCAGCGCCGGCCACAGGCCGAGGCGCTCGAAGATCTGCCGACAGCCATAGGACAGCGCACTGGAGCGCGCGTCGTAGCTGGGCTGCCAAGCATCGCCCGGGGCGAAGGGCTCGACCAGCACGATGCGCCAGCCGCGCGCCCGAGCCCCGGCCTGCAGGGCCAGGGCCAGGCTCGCGCCGACAAGGCCACCACCGACGATGGCCAGCTGCACACGACTCATCGGCTCAGGCGGCCTGCTCGCGAGCGGCGGCCATCAGCGCCTCGATCTCGGCGACGGTCTTGGGCACGCCATTGGTGATGACTTCGCAGCCGGTCTTGGTCACCAGCACGTCATCCTCGATGCGCACGCCGATGCCGCGCCACTTCTTCGCCACCTTGTCGTTGTCGATGGCGATATAGATGCCCGGCTCCACGGTCATGCTCATGCCCGGCTCGAGCACGCGCCACTCGCCGCCGACCTTGTAGTCGCCGACATCGTGCACGTCCATGCCCAGCCAGTGGCCGGCGCGGTGCATGTAGAAGGGTTTGTAGGCCTCGCTGGCGATCAGCTCCTCGACGTCGCCTTCGAGCAGGCCCAGCTCCACCAGGCCGGCGGTGATCACCCGCACGGTGGCCTCGTGGGCCTCGTTCCAGTGCTTGCCGGGGGCGATGTGCTTGAACGCCTCTTCGTTGGCCTTGAGCACCAGTTCGTAGATGGCCTTCTGCTCGGGCGAGAACTTGCCGTTGACCGGGAAGGTGCGGGTGATGTCGCTGGCGTAGCAGTCGATCTCGCAGCCGGCGTCGATCAGCACCAGGTCGCCATCCTTCAGCGGCGCGTCGTTCTCGCGGTAATGCAGGATGCAGGCGTTCTTGCCGGCGGCGACGATGGAGCCGTAGGCCGGCATCTTCGCCCCGCCTTTGCGGAACTCGTAATCCAGCTCGGCTTCCAGGTGGTATTCGTAGAGCCCGGCGCGGCTGGTCTGCATGGCACGCACATGGGCGCGCGCGCTGATCTCGGCGGCCTCCTTCATCACCTTGGCCTCGGCCGCGCTCTTGTACAGGCGCATGTCGTGCAGCAGGTGGTCGAGGGCGACGAACTCGTTGGGCGGCGTCGCGCCCTGGCGCGCCTTGGAGCGGATCACGTTGATCCAGTCCATCAGCCGGTGATCGAACTCCTGGTTGGTGCCGATCGCGTAGTAGACGCGCTCGCGGCCCTCGATCAGGCCGGGCAGGATGTCGTCGATATCGCCGATGGGGAAGGCATCGTCGGCGCCATACTGCGCCACGGCACCATCCTGGCCGGCGCGCAGGCCATCCCACAGCTCGCGCTCGGGATCACGCTCGCGACAGAACAGCACATACTCGCCGTGCTCGCGACCGGGAATCAGCGCCAGCACCGCCTCCGGCTCGGGGAAGCCGGTGAGGTACTGGAAGTCGCTGTCCTGGCGATAGACGTGCTCGACGTCGCGGTTGCGGATATACACCGGCGCCGCCGGGAGGATGGCGATGCTGTTGGGTTCCATCTGCTCCATCAGCGCCTTGCGCCGACGGGCGTATTCCGCGCGGGGGATGCTGACCATGGCTGAACCTCAGTGCAGAGAAGGTTTGGGGGCGGGCGCCGCGGCCTTGCCGCACTCGGCGAACAGCAGCAGCGGAGCCACACGCAGGTATTCCATCACTTCCATATAGTCACTTTCGCCGTCCTCGGATTCCTCCAGCGCGCTTTGCACCTGAGCGATGGCGGAAAGATCCTGCAGCACGTCCATGGCCTCGGCGCTCAGCGCGGCGTTGCCGAGGATCATGCCGAAGCCGTCGAGGAAGCCCTGGCACCACTGGCCGAGGGCCTTGGCGCGCTCGCCCAGAGGCGCATCGTCGCCAGGCAGCAGCAGGACCACGGTGACATCGCTGCCACCCAGCTCACCCTTGACCATCTCCTGCAGACCGACCAGGGCCTGGCGCACGTTGTCGGCCGGCTCGGCGCCGAGCAGCTCGACGGCATCGGCGATCCAGGCATCGGCCTCGAAGCCGGCACCGGCACAGCTGCGACCGAGCAGCAGGCCGTGCAGTTCGGCAGGGGAAACGGGTTTGCCAGTGCTCGCCAGGAGGGCGGCGAAGGCAGCGTAGGGGGAATTCGAAATGGACATGGCAACTAGGCGCTGAATCGCGCAATCTCTAGAATGGAGGCCTCGTATCCTAGGGCCTGCGCGCCAGGGTTTCCACCGCCTCGTTGCCGCACAGCGCTTGCCGCCCCCTCCCCGCAATCCTTTATAGTGCCGAGATAACTGCCCAGGTATGGAGCCGATGGAAGACGCCGAACTGCAAGCCCTCACACGCAAGCTGGAACTGTTAATCCAGCGCGTCGAGCAGCTGAAGACGCAGAATCGCTCCCTGCTGGCCAGTGAAAAGGCCTGGCGCGAGGAACGCGCCCATCTGATCGAAAAGAACGAAATGGCCCGGCAGAAGGTCGAAGCGATGATTTCGCGCCTGAAAGCCCTGGAGCAGGACTCATGACCCAGTCGAACACCGTAACCGTGCATATTCTCGACAAGGAATACTGCATCGCCTGCCCGGCGGACGAACGCGCCAACCTGGAGAGCGCCGCGCGCTACCTGGACGGCAAGATGCGCGAGATCCGCTCCGGCGGCAAAGTCATAGGCGCCGACCGCATCGCCGTAATGGCCGCGCTGAACATCACCCACGATCTGCTGCACAAGCAGCAGCGCCTGGATCAGGAAGCCAACTCCACCCGCGAGCGCGTGCGCGACCTGCTGGATCGGGTCGACACTGCCTTGGCCGCCGATCCGGATGGCCAGACACTCTGATTGCAGAGCGGTCGAATGGGGTATACTCGCCTCGAGCTCCCTGGTGTGTTGGCCAGTCGGTGATGTCCCTGAGCCGATACGCACAACCACGGGGGTTGCCAGCGGGGCCGGTGTGCATGTCCGCCTGACGGAAAGCCTTAACGCCTCCTGCAATCTCCACCTTGAACTTTCGGGTTCAAGGGCTAACCCGACAGCGGCATGACCGGGGAGTCCAGAATTCCATGATCCTGGCTGGTGATCTATCCCGCGCGGCGCTACGCCGCCAGCTCCGCCAGGCTCGCCGCAACCTCTCCCCCCAGCAACAACAGCGCGCTGCCCGCGCGCTGTACCGGCAACTGGCCCAGCATCCGTTGTTCCGCCGCGCCCGCCATATCGCCTTGTATCTGCCCAATGACGGCGAGATCGATCCGCGCCCGTTGCTGCGCGAGGCTCAGCGTCGCGGCAAGGCGACGTACCTGCCGGTGCTCCGCGACTGGCCACGCACCAAGATGAACTTCCAGCGCGTGCATGCGCACGAGGCGCTGGCACGCAATCGTTTCCGCATCGAGGAACCGCCGGCGCGGCGCGCACGCCAACGCAAGGTCTGGACACTGGACCTGGTGCTGCTGCCGCTGGTGGGCTTCGATCTGTACGGCGGGCGCCTGGGCATGGGCGGCGGTTTCTATGACCGCAGCCTGGCCTATAGGCAACTGCGCAAAAATTGGCACAAGCCGACGCTTTTAGGAGTGGCGCATGAGTGTCAGCAGGTGGACAGGCTGACCCTGGCCAGCTGGGATATTCGCCTCGGCGCGGTGGTGACCGACCGCCGCTGGCATCACTGAGACCGCCGCGCTCCCTGCGGCGATATCAGCAGGTCATTGCTGAATCTGGCTGGACGGCGAATTGCCCTGACGGTCCCAGAGACCCTGGGTGTAACCCGTGGTAACCATGCCTAGGCTGAATAGAATGACCAGGACCCACAAAATATCTGGCTTGCGCTTCATCGAGTTGCCTCCCCCTTTCGGCACACTACTGTTCTCTACCGGTGGCGGTGTTGTTATTGGCCGTTACGGCGGCGCCTAGCCTGGGCCATCGGCCGCCAGGAAGCGGTGAAGGCTCACACATTTTTTGACGCCATCCGGCAGTCATCCGCGGGAACGATTTTCAGTCCCGCGCAATGACCGGCAGACAGGAGCAAAGTTCATGCCTTATTGGCTGATGAAATCGGAACCCGACGAACTGTCCATCCAACATCTGAAACAGCTGGGCCGAGCGCGCTGGGATGGGGTGCGCAACTACCAGGCGCGCAACTTCATGCGCAGCATGCAGATCGGCGATGAGTTCTTTTTCTATCACTCCAGCTGCCCGGAACCGGGCATCGCCGGCATCGCGCGCATCGCCGGCCCGGTCTATCCGGACCCTACCGCCCTGGACCCGAACAGCCACTACTTCGATGCCAAGGCCAGCGCCGAGAAGAATCCCTGGAGCGCCCTCGACGTCGAGTTCGTCGAGGCCTTCCCGCGCGTGCTGCCGCTGGCCAGCCTGCGCGAGCAGCAGGCACTGGCCGAACTGGCCCTGGTGCAACGCGGCAGCCGCCTGTCGGTGATGCCGGTCAGCGCAGAACAATGGCAGGCCATTCTCGCCATGCGTTGAGTCCCTACCGGCGCTGTGCTATCACCACGGCATAGCCTCGCGGAGCCGATAATGCGCGCACGACCCGTCTGGCCCGCGCGCCTGGCGCTGGGCTTCCTCTTCCTGGTGCTGTGCCTGGCCAGCCTGATGCTCTGGCGCCAGCTGGAGCGCGACCAGCAGGCGCGCGTGGAAGAACGGGTCGACTACCAGGCGCGCAGTCTGGCGCGCCAGCTGGAAGGCACGCTGCACACCGAGGTCGAGAGCCTCGGCCGCATCGCCCGCCTGTGGAACAACCTGGGCCGCCTGTCACGCGACGATTGGGAACAGGAAGCCGAGCTGGCACTAACCGACTTCCGCGCCTATCAATCGGTGCAGTGGATCGGCCCCGACCTGCAGATGCGCTGGCTGTTGCCGCTGCGCGGCAACGAGGCCGCCGCCAATTTCCGCCTCACCGCCGATCATCCCAACTACCCGCTGGCCATGCAGGCCAAGCAGACCGGCGAGCAGCGCTTCTCCAACAGTTTCCAGCTGGTCCAGGGCGGGCGTGGCTTCGTTCTCTATACCCCGCTGTATCTGGAGGCAGGCCCGGACCAGCATCGCTTCGACGGCTTCCTGCAGGGCGTATTCCGCGTCGAGCCGCTGATGGACGAGCTGCTCGCTCAGCTCGACAGCGACAGCTTCAGCGTGCGCCTGCGGGAAAATGGCCAGAGCCTGTACAGCCGCGAGCGCCCGGACACGCTGCCGCAGATGGCCAGCGAGGTGCCGCTGCGACTGCTCAACAACGATACCTTCAGCCTGCAGCTGAGCCCCACCGCCAAACTCCTGCAGAGCCTGGCCACGCCCCTGCCGCAGGTGGTTCTGGGCGCCGGGCTGACCATCAGCCTGCTGCTGGTGGCGGCCCTGGCCCTGGCCCTGGAGAACACCCACCGCGCCGGCGCCTTGCAGCGCACCAATCGCAGCCTGCAGGTGGAAGCCACGCGCCGCGAAGAGATCGAGCGCCACCTGCGCGACAGTCGCGAGCGTCTGCAGCTGGTGCTCGACCTCACCGACTCCAGCCACGACAGCCTGTTCATCTTCGACACCCGCAGCCGCGAGCTGCTGCACATGAACCAGGCCACCTATGCCGGCCTCGGCTACCGCGCCGAGCAGTTCGCCCAGCTCCTGCGCGAGGCACCCGAGCAGCTGCTGCCGGGCTTCCACGCCTGGCTGGAGGAGGTGCGCACGGCCCAGCAGGACAACCAGTCACGGATATTTCAGCGCGAGCTGTGCCGCCGTGACGGCAGCCGCCAGCCGGCGGAGATCAATACCCAACTGGTGCAGCTGGGCGAGCGCGAGTACCTGATTGCCGTGTCTCGCGACAACAGCGAGCGCCTGGAACTGGAGGCGCGCCTGCAGCGCCTGTCGCAGCTGGACGGCCTGACCGGCCTGTACAACCGGCGCTTCTTCGACCAGCAGCTGCACAGCGAATGGCGCCGCCTGCGCCGGATCGGCGCGCCGCTGGCCCTGCTGATGCTGGATATCGACCACTTCAAGGCGTTCAACGACGGCCTCGGCCACCTGGCCGGCGACGATGCCCTGCGCAAGGTCGGTGAAGTCCTGCAGAACAGCCTGCAGCGCGAGGGCGATGTAGTCTGTCGCTACGGCGGCGAGGAGTTCGCCATCATCCTCGCCAATACCGGCCTCGAGGGCGGCGAGCATGTGGCCGCGCGGGTCCACGACCTGATCGCCGGGCTGGCCATCGCCCACCCAGGCAGCCCGCTGGGCCGCCTGACCCTGAGTATCGGCCTGGCGGTGGCGGAGCCGGTCAGCGAGGAACAACCGGGCGGGCTGGTGGCGCGTAGCGATCAGGCCCTGTATCGGGCCAAGCACGAGGGGCGCAATCGCACCTGCGTGTGGAGCGAGGCCATGGCCGGCGAAGGGCGCGAGCGCCAGGCGCCGCCCGCCTGACTCATTGAATGATCAGGTTGTTGAACAGCAGGTCCTCGACGATGGGCTTGCCCTCTTCCTGATTCAGCACGTCCTGTACCTGCTTCAGCGCCTCCTGGCGCAGCTTCTCCTTGGCCGCTTCGTCGGCCATGCCGGCCTCGGTCTGCTGGGCGAACAGCATCACCAGCTGGTTGCGGATCAGCGGCTCGTGGTGCTCGACCTTCTCCTCGGCCTCGCTGCCGGTCACCCGCAGGGCGATGTCGGCCTTGAAGAACTTCAGCTTGGGCCCGGCGCCGAAGTTGCCCACCAGTGCTGGCACCAGACTGACGTAGGCGACCTTGGGTGCGGCGTTCTCTTCCTCGCCGCCGCCACTGGCCAGGGCGGTGCACGGCAGGATCAGGGCCAGCAGCAGAGCGATGCGGTTTTTCACGGACGATTCCTCGAAGGCAGATGCCGCCTAGCATAGCCATAGCGGCCCGCGCGCCCAAGCCCGACGCTTATAGGCCGCCATCAGATGCGGGCATGCTCGTTGACCCACCGGGCGCGCCTCCTACACTGCCGGACAGTCACGAACCCGAGGAAAGTGCGATGAAAGCCCTGCTCTGCAAAGCCTTCGGCCCGGCCTCCAGCCTGGTCCTGGAAGACCTGCCCAGCCCCGAACCGAAGAAGAACGAGGTGCTGATCGAGGTGCATGCCGCCGGCGTCAACTTCCCCGACACCCTGATCATCGAAGGCAAGTACCAGTTCAAGCCGCCGTTCCCGTTCGCCCCGGGCGGTGAAGCGGCCGGCGTGGTCAAGGCGGTTGGCGAGAAGATCAGCCACCTCAAGGCCGGCGACCGGGTCATGGCCCTGACCGGCTGGGGCAGCTTCGCCGAAGAGGTGGCGGTGCCCGGCTACAACGTGCTGCCGGTGCCCAAGACCATGGACCTGACCACCGCCGCGGCCTTCAGCATGACCTACGGCACCTCGATGCACGCCCTCAAGCAGCGCGCCAACCTGCAGAAGGGCGAGACCCTGCTGGTGCTGGGCGCCTCCGGCGGCGTCGGCCTGGCGGCCGTGGAGATCGGCAAGGCCATGGGCGCCACCGTGATCGCCGCGGCGAGCTCGGCCGAGAAGCTGGAAGTGGCGCGCAACGCCGGTGCCGACCACCTGATCAACTACAGCGAACAGAGCCTCAAGGACGAGGTGAAGAAGCTCACCGGCGGCCAGGGCGTGGACGTGATCTACGACCCGGTGGGTGGCGAGCTGTTCGAGGAGGCGTTCCGCTCCATCGCCTGGAACGGCCGCTTCCTGGTGGTCGGCTTCGCCGCCGGCGGCGGCATTCCGGCCCTGCCGGCCAACCTGCCGCTGCTCAAGGGCGCATCGCTGGTCGGCGTGTTCTGGGGCTCGTTCGCCCAGCGCCAACCGCAGGACAACGCCGCCAACTTCGAGCAGCTGTTCGCCTGGCATGCCGAGAACAAACTCAAGCCGCTGGTGTCGCAGACCTTCCCGCTGGCACAGGGTGCCGCGGCCATCGATGCGCTGGGTCAGCGCAAGGCCGTGGGCAAGGTGGTGGTACAGGTTCGCTGATGCTCCCTCTCCCTATGGGAGAGGGTTGGGGTGAGGGGCGCCGAGTCGCCTGTGAGATCCCTCACCCCCGGCCCCTCTCCCGGAGGGAGAAGGGTGATTCAGCCTATCGGATGAATGGAAAAGCCGCCCGCGGGCGGCTTTTTTCATGGCCGGGCGATCATTCCCGCGGTGCGTAGGCGAAGACGTCGGCGCGCATCTGGTGCGCATCCATGCCGGCCTCGACCAGGGCATCGAGGGTGCCGTAGACCATGCCCGGCGAGCCGCTGGCGTAGACGTGCAAGGCCTTGAGATCGGCGAAGTCCTGGCACACCGCCTCGTGCAGCATGCCGCAACGCCCCTCCCAGCCGCAGCTGTCGCTGACCACCTTGTGCAGATGCAGGCCGGGCTGGCCTTCCCAGGCCTGCCAGCTGTCCAGCCGATAGAAATCGTCTGGCTGACGCACGCCCCAGTACAGGTGCAGCGGATGGGTGAAGCCGGTGGCGCGGCAGTGCTCGATCAGGCTGTGCATCTGCGCCATGCCGGTACCGGCGGCGAGCAGCACCAGCGGCCCGTCGGGCAACTCGGCCAGATGGGTATCGCCGAACGGCATCTGCACCCCCGCCAGGCGCGTGCGGCGCAGCTGCGCGACGATCTGCCGGCTGCTGTCCTCGCGGGTGAGGATATGCAGCTCCAGATCACGGCCCTGATGGGGCGCCGAGGCCAGGGAGAAGGCCGACCATTCGCCGTCGTCACGCTGCAGCAGCAAGTACTGCCCGGCGTGGTAGCGCGGCGCCTTGCCGGCCGGTGCGCGTAGCAGCACGCGGCAGACATCGCCACCGAGGTCCTCCAGATCGAGCACCTGGCAACCGAAGGTACGCACCGGCAACTCGCCCGGGGCGAGCACGCCGTCCCAGTGCAACACGCAGTCTTGCAACGGCTCGGCCAGGCAGGTGAACAGCTCGCCATGATCCAGCTCGGCGCCGGCCTGGCGCACCCTACCCTCTACCAGCAACGCCGCGCAGATATGGCAGTTGCCGTTGCGGCAGCTCTGCGGGCAGTCGTAGCCCAGGCGCCGCGCGGCATCTAGGATGCGCTCGCCGCCATGCACGTCGAGCACCGCGCCCGAGGGCTGCAGGGTGACCTTCATGACTTGCTCAGCAGGTGACGCACTCATCAGTCGATGCCCAGCTCTTTCCACATGTCGTCGATACGTGCGACCACGGCCGGGTCCTTTTCGATCACCCGACCCCACTCGCGCGAGGTCTCGCCCGGCCACTTGTGGGTGGCATCGAGGCCCATCTTCGAGCCCAGACCGGAGACCGGCGAGGCGAAGTCGAGGTAGTCGATCGGCGTGTTGTCGATCATCACCGTGTCGCGCTTGGGGTCCATGCGCGTGGTGATGGCCCAGATCACGTCGTTCCAGTCGCGGGCATTCACATCGTCGTCGGTGACGATGACGAACTTGGTGTACATGAACTGGCGCAGGAAGGACCAGACGCCGAGCATCACGCGCTTGGCATGGCCGGGGTACTGCTTCTTCATGGTCACCACCGCCATGCGGTAGGAGCAGCCTTCCGGCGGCAGGTAGAAATCGGTGATCTCCGGGAACTGCTTCTGCAGGATCGGCACGAACACCTCGTTCAGCGCCACGCCGAGGATCGCCGGCTCATCCGGCGGCCGGCCGGTGTAGGTGCTGTGGTAGATCGGCTCGCGGCGACGGGTGATGCGCTCGACGGTAAACACCGGGAAGGTGTCGACCTCGTTGTAGTAACCGGTGTGGTCGCCATAGGGGCCTTCCGGCGCCGTCTCGCCCGGGTAGATATGGCCCTCCAGCACGATCTCGGCGCTGGCCGGCACCTGCAGGTCGAATCCGATGGCCTTGACCAGCTCGGTGCGATGGCCGCGCAACAGGCCGGCGAAGGCATATTCGGAGAGGGTGTCCGGCACCGGGGTAACCGCGCCGAGGATGGTCGCCGGATCCGCACCCAGGGCCACGGCCACCGGATAGGGACGATCCGGGTACTTCTGGCACCACTCGCGGTAATCCAGCGCGCCACCGCGGTGGCTGAGCCAGCGCATGATCACCTTGTTGCGGCCGATCACCTGCTGACGGTAGATGCCGAGGTTCTGCCGTTCTTTGTTCGGCCCCTTGGTGATGGTCAGGCCCCAGGTGATCAGCGGCGCCACGTCGCCCGGCCAGCAGGTCTGCACCGGCAGCTTACCCAGGTCGACGGCGTCGCCCTCCTCGATCACCTCGTGGCACGGCGCGTCCTTGAGGACCTTGGGCGCCATGCTGATGACCTTCTTGTAGATCGGCAGCTTGCTCCAGGCGTCCTTCAGACCCTTGGGCGGCTCCGGCTCCTTGAGGAAGGCCAGCAGCTTGCCGATCTCGCGCAGCTCGCCGACATCCTCGGCGCCCATGCCCAGCGCCACGCGCTCGGGGGTGCCGAACAGGTTGCCCAGCACCGGCACGTCGAAGCCCGTGGGTTTCTCGAACAGCAGCGCAGGACCGCCGCGGCGCAGAGCACGGTCGCAGATTTCGGTCATTTCCAGCACGGGGGAGACCGGGGTCTGGATGCGCTTGAGTTCGCCGCGCTTTTCCAGCTCGCGGATGAAGTCGCGCAGGTCGCGGTACTGCATGCTTGGGCCTCACAGGTCGGGGCGCAAAGTTTAGCGCCGAACTGGGTTATTCAGAAGGCTGCGCAAATGCAAAGGCCGGGTTTCCCCGGCCTCTGTGGCAACGCTCGAATCACTTCCGCTTCATGGAGAGGAAGAATTCTTCGTTGGTCTTGGTGTCTTTCAGCTTGTCGGTGAGGAACTCGATGGCGGCGATCTCGTCCATCGGGTGCAGCAGCTTGCGCAGAATCCACATGCGCGCCAACTCTTCCTCGCCGGTCAGCAACTCCTCGCGGCGGGTGCCGGACTTGTTGATGTTGATGGCCGGGAACACGCGCTTCTCGGCAATGCGGCGGTCCAGCGGCAGCTCCATGTTGCCGGTGCCCTTGAATTCCTCGTAGATCACCTCGTCCATCTTCGAGCCGGTCTCGACCAGCGCGGTGGCGATGATGGTCAGCGAGCCGCCTTCCTCGATGTTACGGGCGGCGCCGAAGAAGCGCTTGGGCTTCTCCAGGGCATGGGCGTCGACACCACCGGTCAGCACCTTGCCGGAGCTCGGGATCACGGTGTTGTAGGCACGCGCCAGGCGGGTGATGGAGTCGAGCAGAATGACCACGTCCTTCTTGTGCTCGACCAGGCGCTTGGCCTTCTCGATCACCATCTCGGCGACCTGCACGTGGCGGGTCGGCGGCTCGTCGAAGGTGGAGGCGACCACTTCGCCGCGCACGGTGCGCTGCATCTCGGTCACTTCTTCCGGGCGCTCGTCGATCAGCAGAACGATCAGGTAGCACTCGGGGTTGTTGCGGGTGATGTTGGCCGCGATGTTCTGCAGCATGATGGTCTTGCCCGCTTTCGGCGGGGCGACGATCAGGCCGCGCTGGCCCTTGCCGATCGGCGCGCAGAGGTCGATCACGCGGCCGGTGAGGTCTTCCTTGGAGCCGTTGCCGGCCTCCATGGTCAGGCGCTTGGTCGGGAACAGCGGCGTCAGGTTCTCGAACAGGATCTTGTTCTTGGCGTTTTCCGGACGGTCGAAGTTGATGGTGTCGACCTTGAGCAGGGCGAAGTAGCGCTCGCCTTCTTTCGGCGGGCGGATCTTGCCGACGATGGTGTCACCGGTACGCAAGTTGAAGCGGCGGATCTGGCTGGGCGAGACGTAGATGTCGTCAGGGCCGGCCAGGTAGGAGGAGTCCGCGGAGCGCAGGAAGCCGAAGCCGTCCTGGAGAATCTCCAGCACGCCGTCGCCGGAAATCTCTTCGCCGCTTTTCGCGTGCTTCTTGAGCAGGGCGAAGATGATGTCCTGCTTGCGCGAACGGGCCATGTTTTCCAGACCAGCCTGGTCGGCCATGTCCAGCAGTTCGGCAATCGGCTTTTGCTTGAGTTCGGTCAGATTCATAGGAATGACGTAGGTATATGAAGGAGGGAAGGAAAGCCTTGGGCTTTGCTGGCCGCGCCGCGAGAAGGCGACTGGATCGCTCGATATTATCGGGAGGAGTGCGTCGGCGACGGCTTGGGGGGCAACGGGGAACCCGTTGCAGGCCCGAATGTAACACCGCGTTTATCGCGACGTCCAGCCTGCGCCCAAAGAAAAAGCCCCGCGAGTACGGGGCTTCTATTACAGCGGCGAACGCCTTAGATGTTGGCGTCGAGGAAGGCAGCCAGCTGCGACTTGGACAGGGCGCCGACCTTGGTGGCCTCGACGTTGCCGTTCTTGAACAGCATCAGGGTCGGGATACCACGCACGCCGTACTTCGGCGGGGTTTCCTGGTTTTCGTCGATGTTCAGCTTGCAGACCTTCAGCTTGCCGGCGTAGGTCTGGGCGATTTCGTCCAGCACCGGGGCGATCATCTTGCACGGGCCGCACCATTCGGCCCAGTAGTCGACCAGGACCGGACCTTCGGCCTTGATCACGTCGTCTTCGAAGCTGGTGTCGCTGACGTTGGTGATGAAATCGCTCATGTGAGTCTCCGTGATCGGAAGCAGAAAAGTGGCGCCATGATAGCCCGCATCCGCCCCTGCCGAAAGCCGCTCTCCATTGAGCTTGACTATCAATGGATTTCATACTGCTGATGAAAGACTACGGCAACCCAGCCACGGGCGGTTAACATGCTGCCATGCGGTGCCCGCTCGCTCAGGACCGGCGCCAACGTTTGCCAAGGGACAATCCTTCATGCCCAACACCGCCAAGCAGTTTCCTCTGATTGCCGCCATCGACCTCGGTTCCAACAGCTTCCACATGGTGCTGGCCAAGGCCGACCACGGCGAGATCCGCATCCTCGAGCGGCTCGGTGAAAAAGTGCAGCTGGCCGCCGGCCTGGACGACGGGCGCGTGCTCAGCGAGGAAGCCATGCAGCGCGGCCTGGACTGCCTGCGCCGCTTCGGCCAACTGATCCAAGGCCTGCCCCAGGGCGCCGTGCGCATCGTCGGCACCAACGCCCTGCGCGAGGCGCGCAACCGCGCCGAGTTCATCCGCCGCGCCGACGAACTGCTCGGCCACCAGGTGGAAGTCATCTCCGGCCGCGAGGAAGCGCGCCTGATCTACCTCGGCGTGTCGCACAGCATCGCCGACACCCCCGGCAAGCGCTTGGTGGTGGACATCGGTGGCGGCAGCACCGAATTCATCGTAGGCCAGCGCTTCGAGCCGCTGCTGCGCGAGAGCCTGCAGATGGGCTGCGTCAGCTACACCCAGCGCTACTTCCGCGACGGCAAGATCACCCCGGCGCGTTACGCCCAGGCCTACACCGCCGCGCGCCTGGAGCTGATGAGCATCGAGCAGGGCCTGCAGCGCCTGGGCTGGCAGGAATCGGTGGGCGCCTCCGGCACCATCCGCGCCGTGGGCCTGGCGATCAAGGCCGGCGGCCTGGGCAACGGCGAGATCAACCCCGAGGGCCTGGCCTGGCTCAAGCGCAAGGTGTTCAAGCTGGGCGAAGCAGACAAGCTCGACCTGGAAGGCATCAAGCCCGATCGCCGGCAGATCTTCCCGGCCGGCCTGGCCATCGCCGAGGCCATCTTCGACGCCCTCGACCTGCAGCGCATGGACCACTCTGAAGGCGCTCTGCGCGAAGGCGTGCTGTATGACCTGCTCGGCCGCCATCACCACGAGGACGTGCGCGAGCGCACCCTGGGCGCGCTGATGGAGCGCTACCACGTCGACCTGCAGCAGGCCGCGCGCGTCGAGGCCAAGGCCCTGCAGGCCCTGGAGAAGGTGACCGAGGCCTGGCAGCTGGACGAGGACTGGCACAGCGACCTGCTGCAATGGGGCGCGCGGGTCCACGAGATCGGCCTGGACATTGCCCACTACCAGTACCACAAGCACGGCGCCTACCTGATCGAGCACTCCGACCTGGCCGGCTTCTCCCGTCGCGATCAACTGATGCTGGCCCTGCTGGTACGCGGCCATCGCCGCAACATCCCCAAGGATCGCTTCGCCGAGTTCGGCGAGGATGGAGTGCAGCTGCAGCGCCTGTGCGTGCTGCTGCGCTTCGCCATCCTCTTCCACCACATCCGCGGTACCCAGGAGATGCCCAAGGTGCAGCTCAAGGCCGGCCCGCAGAGCCTGGACCTGACCTTCCCCGACGGCTGGCTGGCGGCCAATCCGTTGACCCAGGCCGACTTCGAGCAGGAAGCCGAGTGGCTGACGCGGATCGGCTTCACCCTCAGCGTGCGCTGAAACGCCGGACATGAAAAAGGGAGGCCTAGGCCTCCCTTTTTCGTTGCAGCGCGGCGTTCTTAGAACAGGACGCGGCTGCGAATGGTGCCGGTGACGTGCTGCAGCTTCTCGAGGGCCAGATCCGAGTACTCGGCGTCGACGTCGATCACCACGTAGCCGACCTTGTCGTTGGTCTGCAGGAACTGGCCGGAGATGTTGATGCCGTTGTCGGCGAACACCTTGTTGATCTCGCTCATCACGCCCGGCACGTTCTGGTGGATGTGCAGCAGGCGGTGCTTGCCCGGGTGCGCCGGCAGGGCGACTTCCGGGAAGTTCACGGACGAAACCGAAGTACCGTTGTCGCTGTACTTGACCAGCTTTTCGGCCACTTCCAGGCCAATGTTGGCCTGCGCCTCTGCAGTCGAACCACCGATATGCGGGGTCAGGATCACGCGATCCAGGCCGCGCAGCGGGCTCTCGAACTCTTCGTCGTTGGACTTCGGCTCGACCGGGAACACGTCGATGGCGGCACCGATCAGGTGCTCGTCCTTGATGGCTTCGGCCAGGGCCTCCAGCACCACCACGGTGCCGCGGGCGGCGTTGATCAGGATGCCGCCCTTCTTCATGGCGCGGATTTCCTTCTCGCCGATCATCCACTGGGTGGACGGCAGCTCGGGCACATGCAGGGAAACGATGTCGGCCATGCCCAGTAGGTCGTGCAGCTTGGCCACCTGGGTGGCGTTGCCCAGCGGCAACTTGGTCACGGTGTCGTAGAAGAACACCTGCATGCCCAGGGCTTCGGCCAGGACCGAGAGCTGGGTGCCGATGGAGCCGTAGCCGACGATGCCCAGCTTCTTACCGCGGATCTCGAAGGAGTTGGCTGCCGACTTGATCCAGCCGCCGCGGTGGCAGGAGGCGTTCTTCTCCGGGATGCCGCGCAGCAGCAGGATGGCCTGGGCCAGGACCAGCTCGGCGACCGAGCGGGTGTTGGAATAGGGGGCGTTGAACACGGCGATGCCGCGCTCGCGGGCGGCGTCCAGGTCGACCTGGTTGGTGCCGATGCAGAAGCAGCCTACGGCGACCAGCTTCTTGGCGCAGTCGAAGACTTCCTCGGTCAGCTGGGTGCGGGAACGGATGCCGATGAAGTGGGCGTCGGCGATCTTGCTCTTCAGCTCGTCGTCGGACAGGGCGCCCTTGAGGTACTCGATGTTGGTGTAACCAGCGGCCTTCAGGGTGTCGACGGCATTCTGGTGCACGCCTTCCAGCAGAAGGAACTTGATCTTGCTCTTGTCGAGAGAGGTCTTGCTCATCGGAGTACCTGTTGTCCCACAAAAAGGTGTCAGGAAAACGGCCGAAAACGCTGCCGGCCGGCCCCGCGGATCGGCTCGGGGGCACGATTGACGGGGTGCGTATGCTAGCATACGAGCCCCGCGAAACCGCCACCCCTGACCGATGAAGCGTTCTCAGGGTGACCATGAATCGTTTGAGAGTTCCCAGATGACCAATCCTGCCCTGATCGATGAGCTGAAGACCCTGGTGGAACCCGGCAAGGTGCTGACCGACGCCGATTCCCTCAACGCCTACGGCAAGGATTGGACCAAGCATTTCGCCCCCGCACCGAGCGCCATCGTCTTCCCCAAGACCACCGAGCAGGTGCAGGCCATCGTGCGCTGGGCCAACCAGCACAAGGTCGCCCTGGTGCCCTCCGGCGGCCGTACCGGCCTCTCCGCCGCCGCCGTCGCCGCCAACGGTGAAGTGGTGGTGGCCTTCGACTACATGAACCAGATCCTCGAATTCAACGAATTCGACCGCACCGTGGTGTGCCAGCCGGGCGTGGTGACCAAGCAGCTGCAGATGTACGCCGAGGACAAGGGCCTGTACTACCCGGTGGACTTCGCCTCCGCCGGCTCCAGCCAGCTGGGCGGCAACATCGGCACCAACGCCGGCGGTATCAAGGTGATTCGCTACGGCATGACCCGCAATTGGGTCGCCGGCCTCAAGGTGGTCACCGGTACCGGCGAGCTGCTGGAGCTGAACCGTGACCTAATCAAGAACGCCACCGGCTATGACATGCGCCAGCTGTTTATCGGCGCCGAAGGCACGCTCGGATTTGTCGTTGAAGCCACCATGCGCCTGGAACGCGCGCCGAAGAACCTCACCGCCATGGTGCTCGGCACCCCGGACTTCGACTCGATCATGCCGGTGCTGCACGCCTTCCAGAACAAGCTGGACCTGACCGCCTTCGAGTTCTTCTCCGACAAGGCCCTGGCCAAGATCATGGCCCGCGGCGACGTGCCGCCGGCCTTCGAGACCGACTGCCCGTTCTATGCCCTGCTGGAGTTCGAGGCCACCACCGAGGAAGTCGCCGAGCAGGCTCTGGCCACCTTCGAGCACTGCGTCGAGCAGGGTTGGGTGGTCGACGGCGTGATGAGCCAGAGCGAGCAGCAGCTGCAGAACCTGTGGAAGCTGCGCGAGTACATCTCCGAGACCATCAGCCACTGGACCCCGTACAAGAACGACATCTCGGTCACCGTCGGCCAGGTGCCGGCCTTCCTGCACGACATCGACCGCATCGTCGGCGAGAACTACCCGGACTTCGAGGTGATCTGGTTCGGCCATATCGGCGACGGCAACCTGCACCTGAACATCCTCAAGCCGGAGAACCTGTCCAAGGACGATTTCTTCGCCAAGTGCGCCATCGTCAACAAGTGGGTGTTCGAGACCGTGCAGAAGTACAACGGCTCGATCTCCGCCGAACACGGCGTGGGCATGACCAAGCGCGACTACCTGCACTACAGCCGCTCGGAAGCCGAGATCAGCTACATGAAGGCGATCAAGCAGGCGTTCGATCCGAACGGCATCATGAACCCCGGCAAAATCTTCCCGCTCTGAAGCTACTGCGCTCGGCCATGCTGCGTTGGCGAAGCCGGGAAAAATGCTCATTGGCACTAGCCAACTCCGCTTTTTCCCAGCTCCGCCGCCTTGCCTGACCTTCGCTCGTGACGCTTCACAGGCATCTATTCGGAGAAAAGCGGATGAGCTACCAGCACCAGTACACCGACGGCACGCCGATCCACTTCCCGCTGGGCAAGGTGGTCTGCGTCGGGCGCAACTACGCCGAGCATGCCGCCGAACTGAACAACCCGATCCCGACCGAGCCGCTGCTGTTCATCAAGCCGGGCAGCTGCACCGTGCCGCTGAACGACAGCTTCGCCATTCCGGCCGACCGCGGTGCCGTGCACTTCGAGGCGGAGATCGCCGTGCTGATCGGCAAGCCGCTGTCGAAGAAGCCGTCCGAGGAAGAAGTGCGCGACGCCATCTCCGGCTTCGCCCCGGCCCTGGACCTGACCCTGCGCGACGTGCAGGCCAAGCTCAAGGAGAAGGGCCTGCCCTGGGAGCTGTCCAAGTCCTTCGATGGCGCCTATGTGCTGGCGCCCTTCGTCGCCGCCGACGCGGTGGAAGACGTGCGCGACATCGGCATCCTCCTGTCCATCGACGGCCAGGTCCGCCAGGACGGCAACAGCCGCGACATGCTCAACCCGATCATCGGCCTGATCCAGCACATTGCCGGCCACTTCAGCCTGCAACCGGGCGATGTGGTGTCCACCGGCACCCCGGCCGGCGTCGGCCCGCTGGCCAGCGGCGAGAGCCTGGAGATCGAACTGGTCGGCCTGTCGCGCTTCACCAGCCGCGTACTCTGATCCGCCACCGGTCCTGTGCGGCGGGCCTTTCCGCCGCCCTTCACAGAACTTTCACCGGCGCCGAGTAGTCTGAGAGGCTCGATCCCCCCGAGCAGTATTCGATGTCCCTCAGCCTCTTCCTGCCGCGCCAGCGTCGCCTGACCCTGGCGCTGGTCGTCGCCCTCGCCTGCACCGCCGCCCTGACCCGCTACCTGCACTGGGACGACCGCGCCCTGCTGTGGCTCAAGGAGCAGAGCGTGCCGGCCGCCGAGCGCGCTGCCAGCATCTGGCTGCCAGGCTACAAGGCCAGCGTCGAGGGCAAACCGCTGGTCGGCCTGGAGGAGGACGAGACCTCCGACCTGACCTACAACCCGATCACCGGCACCCTGTTCACCGTCACCGGCAAGCTGCCGATGCTGGTGGAGCTCAGCCGCAGCGGCGACGTGCTGCGGCGCATCGCGCTGAAGGGCTTCTCCAATCCGGAGGGCGTGGCGGTGCTGGAGAACGGCAACATCGCCGTGGCCGACGAGCGGCGCCGCAACCTGTCGATCTTCGAACTGAATCCGCTGACCCGCGAGCTCGACCTGGCCGACGCCAAGCCCTTCGACCTGGGCTTCCCCGACGCCGGCAACAAGGGCTTCGAGGGCATCGCCTGGGACCCGGCCCAGCAGCGCCTGCTGCTCGGCAAGGAGCGCAACCCCACCGCCATGTTCAGCCTCGGCAGCGACGGCCAGCACCTGCTCGACAGCCAGCTGCAGCCGCTACCCAGGTACGGTCTGGGCATGCGCAACCTCTCGGCGCTGAGCGTCGACCCGCGCACCGGGCATATCCTCGCCCTGTCCGCCCAGTCGCATTTGCTGCTGGAGCTGGACGAGCGCGGCGAGCCGGTCAGCTTCATCAGCCTGATCGGCGGCCAGAGCGGCCTGGACCGGCGCATCCCGCGCGCCGAGGGCGTGGCCATGGACGAGGACGGCACCATCTACATGGTCAGCGAGCCGAACCTGTTCTACGTGTTCCGCAAGGATGAACCCTTCACCGCGCCCCAGGGTTGAGGCGCTGTTGCCCAGGCCTCAGCGAGTAACGCTGTCGAAGCCCTGCAGCACATTGATGGCGTTGATGCCGATCTCCTCCACCGCGTAGCCGCCTTCCATGACGAACAGGGTCTGCAGGCCCAGCGCGCCGATGACTTCGCCCATGCGCAGGTAGTCCGGGCTATCCAGCTTGAACTGCGAGATCGGGTCTTCCTTGAAGGTGTCCACCCCCAGCGAGACGATCAGCGCGTCCGGCGCGTAGGCGGCAATCTGCCGGCAGGCGGCGGCCAGCGCCAGGCTCCAGGCCGACCAGTCGCTGCCGGCGGCCAGCGGGTAGTTGAAGTTGAAGCCGCGGCCGACGCCCTCGCCCTTCTCGTCGGCATAGCCGAGGAAGAACGGGTACTCGAAGCGCGGGTCGCCGTGGATCGAGGTGAACAGCACGTCGGCGCGGTCGTAGAAGATGTCCTGGGTGCCGTTGCCGTGGTGGTAGTCCACGTCGAGGATGGCCACCCGGCTGGCGCCCTGGTCGAGCATGGCCTGGGCGGCGATGGCGGCGTTGTTGAAGTAGCAGTAGCCGCCCATGTAGTCGGCCGCGGCGTGGTGACCCGGCGGGCGGCACAGGGAGAACACCCCGCGCGCGCCCTTGGCCAGCTCGGCCTGGCCGGTCAGCGCCACGTTCACCGAGCTGCTCACCGCCTGCCAGGTGCCGGCGGTGATCGGCACGCCGGCGTCGAAGCTGTAGTAGCCGAACTTGCCGTCGATGCAGTCCGGAATGGTCTGGCGCAGGCGGCGGTTGGGCCAGGTGAACGGCAGCATGTCGTAATCGCGACCCAGGGCCTGCCATTCGGCCCAAGCGTCCTTGAGGAAGTGCACGAAGCCCTCGTCGTGCACCCGCAGGATTGGCGATAAACCGAAGTCGCGCGGCGCCGCCACTTCACCCAGCTTCACCTTCTGCGCGCGCGCCAGGACCATGTCGGCGCGGCTGGGCTTCTCGAAGCAGGGCGTGAGCTGGCCGTCGATCAGCTCGTATTTGCCGTGGTGCAGGTGATGGTCGTCGCTATAGATCGTCAGCATGAGGGGCTCCCCGGACTCGGGTCGGTCCGTGAAAGTTGCGAGTGGAATCCCCTCTCCCGTAAAAGAGAGAGGGGAGCCATGGGCTTACTTCTTGAGTTTCGTCCAGACCTTGCTGCGCAGGGCTAGGGCCTTGGGCGAGCAGAGCTTGAACGAGCGCAGGCGCTCGAGCTTGTCGGCCGGGGTGTTGATCGCCGGGTCCTCGAACAGCGCCTTGTCCATGAACTTCTCCGCACCGGCGATGGCGTTGTTGTACTTGGCGAAGTTGGAGGCGGCGGCGATGTTCTCCGGCTGCATCATCCAGTTGATGAACACGTGGGCCTCCTCGACGTTGGTCGCACCCTTGGGAATCACGAAGTTGTCGATGAATGTGGACACGCCCTCCTTCGGATAGACGTAGACCAGCGAGGCGCGCTGCTCCTTGGCGCGGTGGAAGGCGCCGTTCCACTGCTGGTGCATGGCCACCTCGCCGGCCGCCATGCGCTCGATGGTGCCGTCGCTGTTGTACATGGCGAGCATGTCCTTCTGCTGGCTCAGCAGCTCCATGATCTTCTTCACCTCCTGCGGGTCCTCGGTGCAGCGGTCGATGCCGAGGTAGAAGGCGGCCGGCGGGAACAGGTCGTCCATCGAGTTGAGCGCCACCACCTTGCCCTTCAGGTCGGCCGGCGGGGCGAAGAAGGGCCCCCAGCTCTCGTCGAGCTTGCCGCCCGGCACCTGGGCGCTGTCGTAGCTGTAGCCGGTGGTGCCCCACAGGTACGGCACGCTGTAGTCGTGGCCTGGGTCGAAGTCGAGCTTCTGGAAGGTCGGCGCCAGGTTGGCCAGGTTCGGCAGTTTGCTCTTGTCGAACTTCTGCAGCAGGTCTTCCTGGACCATGATCTGGATGAAGCTGTCCGACGGCACCACCACGTCGTAGTTGCCGCCACCGGCCTTGAGCTTGGCCAGCAGCGTCTCGTTGGAGTCGTAGGCGTCGAGGGTGGCCTTGATGCCGGTGTCGGCCTCGAACTTCTTCAGCAGCTCCGGCGGGTAGTAGTCCGACCAGTTGGCGAAGTTCAGGCTGCCGGCAGCCTGGGCGGCGCCGGACAGGCCGAGGGCGAGTACGACGGATAGCGCGAGCGGGGTACGACGGATCATGGTCTGGCTCCTAGCGTTTGCGTTGGCCGAGGTAGTACGACAGGGTGACGAACAGAATGGAAAGCACGAGCATGATCGAGGAAATCGCGTTGATCTTCGGCGATATGCCCATGCGGATGGAGCTGAAGATGTACACCGGCAGGGTGGTCGAGCCGGCCCCCGCGACGAAGTAGGTGATGACGAAGTCGTCCATCGAGATGATGAAGGCCAGCATCGCGCCGGAGAGGATGCCGGGCAGCAGCAGCGGGAAGCTGATCCGCCAGAACGCCCGCCAGGGCGAGGCGTACAGATCGGCGGCGGCCTCCAGCAGGCGCGGGTCCATGCCCTGCAGGCGCGCGCGGATCGGCAGGTAGGCGAACGGCGTGCAGAACACCACGTGGGCGATCAGGATGGTCAGCAGCGACAGCTTCAGGCCGATAAAGGCGAAAAACATCAGGATGGCCACCGCGCAGACGATGTCCGGCACCAGCAGCGGCAGGCCGAGCACGCCCTGCAGCGCGCCCTGGCCACGGAAGCGCCGGCCGTGCATGCCCAGCGCCGCCAGGGTCGCCAGGCAGGTGGAGATCAGCGTGGCGCACACGGCGACGATCAGCGAATTCTTCGCCGCGCGCAGGATCTCCGGGTCATTGGCCACCACCCCGTACCACTTGAGGCTGAAGCCCTGCCACAGGGTGGCCGACTGCCCGGCATTGAAGCTAAGCGCCACCAGCACCAGGATCGGGATGTAGAGGAAGGCGAAGAACGCCCAGGCAGCCGGACGCACGCCGGTGAAGCGCCACAGCGGGCCCTGCAGGTTCATCCGCGTACCTGGCCACGCTGGCGCAGACCATTGAACAGCAGGGCCAGCAGCACCAGGCTGAACAGCGAGAAGGCCAGCGCCGAACCCAGCGGCCAGTTGTGCCCGGAGCCGAACTGCAGCTGCACCAGGTTGCCGATCATCAGCGCCTTACCGCCACCGAGCAGCTCGGGAATGATGTAGTTGCCCAGCGCCGGGATGAACACCAGCGTGGCGCCGGCCAGCATGCCGGGCAGCGCCAGCGGCAGGATCACCCGCTTCAGCGCCTGCCAGCGGTTGGCGCCAAGGTCGAAGGCCGCCTCCACCAGGCGCCAGTCGAGCTTCTCCAGGCTGGTGTAGATCGGCAGCACCATGAACGGCAGGAAGCTGTAGAGCAGGCCGATCATCACCGCGCCATTGCTGTAGAGCAGGCCGACGCTGCCCTCGGGCACACCGAATACGCCCAGCACGCCATCCACCAGGCCGCCGTTGCGCAGCAGCAGCATCCAGGCGTAGACCCGCACCAGCAGGTTGGTCCAGAACGGCACGGTGACCAGGAACAGCAGCAGATTGCGCTTCTTCTCGCTCTGCAGCGCCAGGTACAGCGCGGTGGGAAAGCCGATCAGCAGGCAGCCAGCGGTGGTCGCCACGGCCAGCCAGAAGGAACGCTGGAAGATGCCCAGGTAATCGGTGTTGAACACCAGGCTGTCATCGAAGTCGCGCTCGTAGAGGAAGCTGACGTAGGCCTCCACCGAGTACTCGCCCCACTTCACCCCGCCGTACTCGCCGGGCTGCAGGAAGGACACCAGCAGCATGATCGCCAGCGGCGCGACCAGGAACACCGCCAGCACCGCCATGCCCGGCGCGATCAGGCCGAGGCGGCGCAGCAGCTGGCGGCGCTCGGCCAGTTGCCGCGGCGTACTCATTCGCTCAGCACCCGGATGGCCGCGGCCGGCACGTCCAGCCGCACCGGGGCGCCACGCTCCAGCATTCGGCGCGCGCCGCAGCGATTCTGCTGGCGCACGCGAAAGCCCGACTGCCCGGCGACCCGCAGCAGGTAGAGGGTGTCGGTGCCGATATACACTACCTCCTCCACCTCGCCGGCCAGGTTGCCAGTCTCGCTCAGCGCCACCCGCTCGGGGCGGATGGCCAGGGTCACCGCGCCCTGAGTCGCGCAATAGCTGGGCAGGGTCTGGCCGTCGGCCAGCTGCAGCTGCTCGCCGACCGCACGGGCCTCGAGGAAGTTGGTCTCGCCGATGAAGTCGGCCACGGTGCGGTTCACCGGGCTCTCGTAGATCTCGCTCGGAGTGCCGATCTGCAGGATGCGCCCCTTGCTCATCACCGCGATGCGGTCGGACATGGTCAGCGCTTCTTCCTGATCGTGGGTGACGAAGATGAAGGTGATGCCGGTCTCCGCCTGCAGGCGCTTGAGCTCGATCTGCATCTCCTTGCGCAGCTTCATGTCCAGCGCCGACAGCGACTCGTCGAGCAGCAGCACCTTGGGCCGGCTGGCCAGCGCGCGGGCCAGGGCGATGCGCTGCTGCTGGCCGCCGGAGAGCTGGTCGGCGCGGCGGTTGCCCACGTCCGGCAGCTTCACCAGCGCCAGCATGCGCTCCACCGTGGCGGCGATCTCGCCCTTGGGCTTGCCCTGCATCTCCAGGCCGAAGCCGATGTTCTGCGCCACCGTCATGTGCGGGAACAGCGCATAGCTCTGGAACACCGTATTGACCGGGCGGCGGAAGGGCGGGAGGTCCTGCATCGGCTCGCCGTACAGGCGAATCACCCCGACGCTGGGCTGCTCGAAACCGGCAATCAGCCGCAGCAGCGTGGTCTTGCCGCAGCCGGAGGGGCCCAGCAGGGTGAAGAATTCGTTGTCGCGGATTTCCAGAGAGACCTCGTCCAAGGCCTTCATGCCCGGACCGAACTCCATGCTCAGGGTTTCGATCAAGATCGCGCTGCTCATCCGCAATTAGCTCCTAACCAATTGTTTTTATTGGTGATTAAGAGGCAGGTAGACGCCAGGGCGCACTGGGATCGATTCTAGGCAGCGCGGCGCTGGCGGCAGAACGATAGATGCGGACAAAAGGGGATAGATGTGGCCAAGTTATCTAGCCCAGCCACAAGCAGATAAGCTGCGAGGGCTGAAAGAATTAAGAGCGGCCTGCATCAAGGAGAAAACATGAAGGGAATACGGGTGCCATGGCTGATCTGTCTCTTCCTCAGCGGCGGTACTTGTGCGGCAACCGGCAGCCCTCCCTCGGCAGCGGATATTCACGCTTGGTGGAGCCATAGCTCGAACGAGAAGCTCATGCTCAATGAGCCGCCTGTTGCGATTCGCCTTGCCAGCGGAGAGCTCGCCTACCTCCAAAATGCAATGTTCGGAGGGTCGAGAAGCAGAAACGGGATGTTTGGGATGGTTATCGTCCGCCCCGAGGAACAGTTGGCCCAAGAAATACCATTTCTACTCGGCAGGCATGTGAAAGTGCTCGATCTCGACAAGGACGGTGTTTCAGAAGTAGAGACAACCCGAATAGAGTCTGGCGGAGGAGCAACTTACGGTCATACCTCGCTGGTTCAATTCGACGGTTGGGAAGCGGTAGTGCTGCATCAATCGACCTTCGAGAGCAACGAGGGTACGTGGGGCACTCGCTCCGATAGGTACAGAGCGAAGGAACTGGACTGGCAGTACGTAGACCTGGACGCGGATGGTCATGCCGATCTTCTGGAAACCATCACCCACAAGTTCGGTAGGAACAACCGGAAACCGGTCACCAGCTCCGCTCGCTATAGATATGTCTTCAAGAATGACCAAATCATTCGGCTGGTGACGTATCAACAGAGCCAACGCTCAAAAATCACTCAAGAACCATCTCTTACTAATTCAGCGCAGTGAGATGCCGCGCAATCCCCTTCTTCAGCGGCAACAACCCCTGCGCCACCCGCAGCCCAGCCCCACGTAGCAGCCTCACCGGCAGACGGTCGTTGGTATAGACATCCACCAACAGGTTGGTGGCCTGGTACAACGGCCATGTCGCCAGGCGGTGCTGGCGCTCATAGCGGGACAGCAGCGCCGGCGCGCCGATATTCTCGCCACGCGACTGGGCGGCCAGCACGGCCTCGGTCAGGCACTGCACGCTACCCAGGCCAAAGTTGAAGCCATGGGCGGTGACCGGATGCATGCCGACGGCGGCGTCGCCGATCAGCGCGCAGCGCGGGCCGACCAGCTTGTCGGCGTAGGCGCCGATCAGCGGATAGGCGTGGCGCTCGCTGGCCAGCTGCATGGCACCGAGGCGCCGGTCGAAGCGCCGCTCCATCTCGCGGGCGAAGGCCTCTTCGTGCAGCCCGCGCAGGCGCTCGATCTCCCGCGGCGGCAGGGTCAGCACCACGGAAGACCGGTTGCCATTGAGCGGCAGCAGAGCCAGGGTCTGGCCATAGCCGAACCACTCCCAAGCGGTCTGCCGATGCGGCTTCTGGTGGTCCATGCGACACACCAGCATGCTCTTGCCGAAGTCCTTGAGCCGCGCGCCAATGCCCAGCTGGCGGCGGATCTCGGAGAAGCGACTGTCGGCGGCGACCAGCAGGCCTGTGTGCAGCACCTCGTCATTGGCCAGCTCCAGCTCTACCACGCGTTCACGATGGCGAATCGCGCCTACCTGCACCCCGCAGCGCAGCCGTACATCGGCGCACTCGGCGACCGCCTCGAAGGCGGCACGGCGGATCGCCCGGTTGGCCACCAGATGGCCGAGGCGCTCGGCACCGGCCTGCTCGGCGCGGATCTTCAAAGCGAACAGCGAGGGGCCGTTGAGCACCTGGGCGTCGCGCAGCACGGCGACCTCCTCTGCAGGCAGCCGCTGCCACAATCCGAGTTTTTCCAGCAGCGCCTGGGAGGCGTGAGTCAGGGCGATCTCACGACCATCGAAGGCCGGTTCGGCCAACTCCTGCTCGGCCTGGCGCTCCAGCAGCACGACCGAGAGGCCATGGCCGGACAGGGCGCGGGCGAGGCACAGGCCGGCCGGACCGGCGCCGATGATGACGACATCGTGGATCATGGATGGGGGCTCCGCGCGGCACTGGGATGCGCACGAGTCTACGGCTGGCACCCAGGCCGGCCCTTGTCCCCGATCAATCAGCGGCGCAGTTCGCTCGGCGCCAGGCCGCTCCAGCGCTGGAAGGCGTGGCGGAAGCTGGCCGTCTCGCTGTAGCCGAGCTGCTCGGCGATCAGGTAGATCGGCAGGTCGGTGTGCAGCAGCAGCTGGCGCGCCTTGTCGTAGCGCACCTCGTCGAGCAGGTGCTGGAAGCTGGTGTTGAGCTGCTGCAGATGGCGGCGCACGGTGCGCTCGGAACGGTGCAGGCGGGTGGCGACGCGCTCCAGGCTGGAGCATTCGGCCAGGTCGCCGGACAGCTGCTGGCGGATCAGGTCGCGCAGGTCGTGGCGGTTGTACAGCTGGGCCTCTAGCTGCATGCATTGCTGCAGGCCGTGCTGGTGGCTGACCGGGTCGGCCAGCGGCAGCGCTCGCTCCAGCAGAATCGGGTTGAAGCACAGGGCATTGCAGCCGGCATCGAACTCCACCGGGCAGCCGAGCTTCTCGCTATAGCTGGCGGCATGCGCCGGCGCGCGGTAGGCCAATAGCAGGCGGCGCGGGCGCACCGATTCGCCGAGCAGGTCCTGCACCACGGTGAGCAGCGAGGTCAGGCACAGCTCGATATTGAACAGCGTCAACGATGGGTCGTAGCGGTAGCCACTGGCACTCAGGCGCACCTCGTCGCCCACCGTCTGCAGCTCCAGGCGGAAATAGGTGCCGAGCAGCGCGGGATGGGCGATGGCCAGGCGCAGGGCCTCGCCGAGATTGCGGCTGGCCAGCAGGGTGTAGCCGAGCATGCCGTAGGCCGACACGTGCATGCGCTTGCCCAGCAGCAGACCCAGGGCCGGGTCGGCGCTGGCCGCCAGGGCGTTGGCCAGCACGCGCAGTTCCTGGGCATGGCTGACCAGGCGCGTCGGGCTGGCCAGGTCGGCCACCGGGATGCCGCTACCTTCCAGTACCCGCTCGGCATCGACCCCCATGCGCTGCAGGCTCTGCACGGCCAGGGCGACCGTATGCAGGGTGGTCAAGATGCGTTCTTCCGGTAACACTGACATGACTGCCGTTCCACTGGGGTGGTATTCGGTAACTGCGTCTGGCGTTTCGCTTCAGGCTTCTTAAGCTTCAATTCAGCTGCACCTGTTCTGATGCAGCACCTCTGACCTGGAACCTCTTCCATGCGCCGCCTGACTCAAGCTCGCGTTCTGCTGCCCACCCTGGCATTGCTCGTTCTCGTGGCCCTGCTGGTGGTTGCCCAGCAATGGCGCCTGCTCGAACGTGGCTGGTTCGTGGTGCAAGAATGGCGCCATGCGGCCGAGTGGCGGGACAAGTCGATCTGGCTGCCGGACTACCGCGCCACCGTGCAGGCGCTGCCGATCGAGGGGCTGAGCGACGACGTGTCGGCGCTGACCTACGATCCGGACCGGCGCAGCCTGTTCACCGTGACCAACAAGAATCCCGAGATCATCGAGCTGTCGCTGGACGGCAAGATAGTGCGCCGCGTGCCCCTGGTCGGCTTCGGCGACCCGGAGGCCATCGAGTACATCAGCCGCGACCTCTACGTGATCACCGATGAGCGCCAGCAGCGCCTGTTCCGCGTGCACCTGGACGACGACACCGACTTCGTCGACGCCGCCGACTCCGAGCAGCTGTCGCTGGGCATCGGCCTCAACGGCAACAAGGGCTTCGAGGGCCTGGCCTACGACGCCGCCAAGCACCGCCTGTTCGCCGCCAAGGAGCGCGACCCGGTGAGCATCTACGAGATCCACGGCTTCCCACACACCAACCCGGACAAGCCGTTCGCCGTGCATGTGGTGGACGACCCGGAGCGCGACGCCCGGCTGTTCGTGCGCGACCTCTCCAGCCTCGACTACGATGCCCACACCGGGCACCTGCTGGCCCTGTCGGACGAGTCGCACCTGGTGCTGGAGATCAACTCCGATGGCCGGCCGATCAGCACGCTGTCGCTGATCGGCGGCCAGAGCGGCCTGGACAAGAGCGTGCCGCAGGCCGAGGGCGTGGCCACGGACGACCGGGGCAGGCTGTATGTGGTCAGCGAGCCGAACCTGTTCTACGTGTTCGAGAAGCAGGCGGCGCAGTAGCAACGCATCATGAGGCGGGGATGATCGCCCGGCTTCCCTCAGGCGTCGTCCTGCACGCCCGCGCCCGGCGCGTTGTTCCTTACCGACTCGGTACCCGCCTTGGCACTGGCCTCGCTGGCATACAGCTGGCTGGTGCCGATCACCTGGCCGTTGCTGGCCTTGAGCACGAAGTGAAACTTGCCACCGGCGGCCGCCTTGATTTCGAAGGCGTCTGCGCGCTGGGCGTTCTTGCGCACCGACTCGATGCCGTCCAGGGCCGAGTGCTTGGCCTTGTACTGCTCGCTGCCGAGAATGATCTCGCCGTTGCCGGCGTGCAGGTTGAAATGGAACTGCTCGTTGCTGGCTTTCTTCAGGTGGAACTTGCTGGCCATGGCCGGACCTCCTTGGTGAAGTCAGCTAAGCGTAGCCGCAGATGCAAAGCGCAACGGCGCGCCCATCAGGCCGGGTCGAGCTGGCTCTTCAGGCGGTCGCGGAAGGTCTGGATCAGCGGCTCGCGCGAGCGCCCGCGACGCAGGGCCAGACTGAAGGGCGCCTGGTAGCCGAAGGTGGTCGGCAGCAGCACCTTGAGCCGGCCCTGCTCCACCCAGGGCTGGGCGTAGTGCTCCGGCAGGTAGCCGATATAGGCGCCGGACAGCACCAGGATCAGCTGCGCCTCCATCGACTCCACCGTCGCCGCGCTGTGCTTGAAGCCGTGGCGGGCCAGCTCGCTCTGGCTCCAGTAGCCACGGCCGACCATGCGCTGCTGGGTGATCACCTCGGCGGGAATCTTGCGCTGCTCGAACAGCGGGTGGCGGTCGCTGCAGTACAGCCAGTGCTGCTCGCGGTACAGGGCCTGGTAGGTGAGGCCGTTCATCCGCGTGTAGAAGGCGCCGATGGCCAGGTCCAGGCGATTCTCCAGCACCGCCAGCTGCAGCTCGGCCGGGCTCAGCACCGCCAGGTGCAGGTGCACGGCCGGGTGTTCCTGGCTGTAGGCGCCGATCACCTCGGCCAGCGGCAGGGCCGGGTCGCTTACCGTGGAATCCAGCACGCCGAGGTTGAGGGTGCCGCGCAGCTCGCCCTTGAGCGCCGCCGAGTAGCGCTCGAAGCCTTCCAGTTCGGACAGCAGGCGCAGGCACTCCTGGTGGAACAGCTCGCCCTTGCTGGTCAGGCTGAAGCCGCCGCGGCCGCGATGGCACAGGCTCAGGCCCAGCTGGGTCTCCAGCTGGCTCATGTAGGTGCTGATCGCCGAAGTCGACAGGTTGAGCTCCTGCTGGGCGGCGGCGAACCCCTGGCAGCGCACCACGGTGGCGAAGATGCGCAGCAGCTTGATATCGGGCAGGGCGAGGGTCATGGGCGGTCTCCGGCGAACGTGCCCAGGCTGCCATTAGTTTTGAAATTTCTGAACTAATTATTTCACCGCAGCGATTCTTCCCGTTGCGATTCGGCAGAAGAATCCGCCTCACGCCTTGGCCATGGGGCTCGCTCCCCGTGGCTCGATTACAAACACAACACCGTGAGGCCACCCGTGGATAAAGAACTCCACCAGCCCCTGGGCGGCAATGAAATGCCGCGCTTCGGCGGCATCGCCACCATGCTGCGCCTGCCGCATATCCAGGACCCCGCCGAGCTCGCCAAACTGGATGCCGCCTTCGTCGGCGTGCCGCTCGACATCGGCACCTCGCTGCGCTCCGGCACCCGCTTCGGCCCGCGCGAGATCCGCGCCGAATCGGTGATGATCCGTCCGTACAACATGGCCACCGGCGCCGCGCCGTTCGACTCGCTGAACGTCGCCGATATCGGCGACGTGGCGATCAACACCTTCAACCTGCTCGACGCCGTGCGCATCATCGAGGAGTCCTACGACCGCATCCTCGAGCACGGCATCCTGCCGCTGACCCTGGGTGGCGACCACACCATCACCCTGCCGATCCTGCGCGCGATCAAGAAGAAGCACGGCAAGGTCGGCCTGGTGCATATCGACGCCCATGCCGACGTCAACGACCACATGTTCGGCGAGAAGATCGCCCACGGCACCACCTTCCGCCGCGCCGTGGAAGAGGACCTGCTCGACTGCCAGCGCGTGGTGCAGATCGGCCTGCGCGCCCAGGGCTACACCGCCGAGGACTTCAACTGGAGCCGCAAGCAGGGCTTCCGCGTGGTGCAGGCCGAGGAGTGCTGGCACAAGTCCCTCGCGCCGCTGATGGCCGAAGTGCGCGAGAAGGTCGGCGGCGGCCCGGTGTACCTGAGCTTCGACATCGACGGCATCGACCCGGCCTGGGCGCCCGGCACCGGCACCCCGGAAATCGGCGGCCTGACCACTATCCAGGCCATGGAGATCGTTCGCGGCTGCCAGGGCCTGGACATCGTCGGCTGCGACCTGGTCGAGGTCTCCCCGCCCTACGACACCACCGGCAACACCTCGCTGCTGGGCGCCAACCTGCTGTACGAGATGCTCTGCATCCTGCCGGGCGTGCAACACAAATGATCGCCGCGCAACAGGTGCTCGAGGCCGCCCGTGCGCTGGTGGCGGCCTTCGCCGCCAACGACACCGAGGCCTACTTCGCCGCCTTCAGCGAGGACGCCACCTTCGTCTTCCATGGCCACGGTCGGGTGCTGCCGTCGCGCGCCGCCTACCGCGAGCTGTGGGACCAGTGGCAGCGCGACGGCTTCCGCGTGCTGGCCTGCGAGCCGAGCAACCCAATGGTCAGCCTGCACGACGGGCTGGCGATCTTCATCCACGACGTGACCACCCGTTTGCAGGTGGACGGCCGCGTGGTGGACAGCCAGGAACGGGAGACCATCGTCTTCCAACAACAAGAACAGGGCCGCTGGCTGGCCTGTCACGAACACTTATCGGCCATGCCGGAGCAGCTGCCGCCAATCTGACAAGGCATCCCGGGAGACAGAAATGCATAACAACAATAAGCAGCACGCCATCACACAGATAGAAGCCTTCGGGGTCGAACAGATCCCCGCCGGCGAACGCACGGCCAAGCCGTTCGACCTGTTCCGCCTGATCTTCGGCGGCGCCAATACCTTCTCCACCGCAGTGCTGGGCAGCTTCCCGGTGATCTTCGGTCTGTCGTTCCAGGCCGGCGCCTGGGCCATCCTGCTCGGCGTGCTGGTCGGCTCGCTGATCCTCGCGCCCATGGGCCTGTTCGGCGCGCTCAACGGCACCAACAACGCGGTGTCGTCCGGCGCCCACTTGGGCGTGCACGGGCGCATCGTCGGCTCGTTCCTCTCGCTGCTCACCGCCATCGCCTTCTTCTCGCTGTCGGTGTGGAGCTCGGGCGATGCCCTGGTCGGCGGCGCCAAGCGCCTGGTCGGCCTGGAGGACAGCGACCTCAGCCTGGGCCTGGCCTACGGCCTGTTCGCCGTGCTGGTGCTGATCGTGTGCATCTACGGCTTCCGCTTCATGCTGTGGGTCAACAAGATCGCCGTGTGGGCCGCCAGCCTGCTGTTCCTGCTCGGCGCCGCGGCCTTCTTCGGTCCGTTCGACGCGGCCTACGCCGGCAGCGTGCAGCTCGGCCAGGCCGGTTTCTGGGCCGCCTTCATCGGCGCCGCCCTGCTGGCCATGAGCAACCCGGTGTCGTTCGGCGCCTTCCTCGGCGACTGGTCGCGCTACATCCCGCGCGAGACCTCGCAGAAACGCATCATGCTGGCGGTGATCGGTGCCCAGGTCGGCACCCTGATCCCGTTCTTCTTCGGCCTGATCACCGCGACCATAGTCGCGGCCCGCGCACCGGACTACATCGCCAGCTACAACTACGTCGGCGGCCTGCTGGCCGTATCGCCCACCTGGTTCTTCCTGCCGGTGTGCCTGATCGCCGTGATCGGCGGCATGTCCACCGGCACCACCGCGCTGTATGGCACCGGCCTGGACATGTCCAGCGTGCTGCCGCGCCTGCTCAGCCGGGTGCAGGCCACATTGCTGATCGGCCTGCTGTCGATCGCCTTCATCTTCGTCGGCCGCTTCGCCTTCAACCTGGTGCAGAGCGTGTCCACCTTCGCCGTGCTGATCATCACCTGCACCAGCCCGTGGATGGTGATCATGATCATCGGCCTGCTGGTGCGCCGCGGCTTCTACCACGCCGACGACCTGCAGGTGTTCACCCGCGGCCAGCGCGGCGGGGCCTACTGGTTCCACAACGGCTGGAACTGGCGCGGCATGGGCGCCTGGATCCCCAGCGCGGTGGTCGGCCTGTGCTTCGTCAACCTGCCGGGGCAGTTCGTCGGCCCGCTCGGCGAGCTGGCCGGCGGCATCGACATCAGCCTGCCGGTGACCCTCGGCCTGGCCGCGGTGCTCTACCTGCTGCTGCTCTTGCTCTTCCCCGAGCCCGCCGCCGTCTATGGTCCCAAGGGGCCGCGCTGGGTCAAGGCGGGCAAGCCCCATCAGCAACCCATTACTCAGGGCGCACCTGAGGCTGCATAACAAGAAAGGCTTTTCCCACGTACTGCCAATAAACGATGCATCTAGCCTGAACGGGAGTCACCATGAACAAACGTCCGCTGCAACTGGCCAGCGCTGTGCTGGCCGCCACCCTGAGCACCGGCCTGCTGGCCGCCGGCAAGCCCTCCTTCGTCGAATCGGGCAGCTTCCAGGTCTGCTCCGACCCGACCTACCCACCGATGGAGTTCTTCGAGAAGACCGGCGACCGCGAGCCGAGCGGCTTCGACACCGACCTGATCCGTGCCCTGGCCAAGCACTGGGGCGTGCAGCCGCGCTTCATCGTCACCGAGTTCACCGGCCTGCTGCCGGGCCTCGACGCCAAGCGTTGCGACGCGGTGATCAGCGGCGCCCTGGTAACCCCCGAGCGTACCCAGAAGCTGCATGCGGTGCCCTACCTCGCCACCGCCACCATCGTCTTCGGCAGCGGCAAGAGCGACCTCAAGCTGAACACCCTGGAGGATCTCTCCGGCAAGGTCGTGGCCGTGCAGTCGGGCACCCAGTACGTGGCCATCATGGAGAAGCTCAACGCCGACCTGACGGCCGCCGGCAAGACTCCGGCCACCCTGCAGACCTACCCCAAGGGCAGCGACGTGGCCCAGCAGGTGCTGGTCGGCCGCGCCGCCGCCGGCCTGTCCCAGGACACCGAGCTGGCCTACCGCGAGCTGCAGACCCCGGGCCAGTTCAAGACCCTCTACAGCTTCCCCGAGAAGGACATCTTCGGTGCCTACATGCGCCCGGTCGATGCCGACAAGGCCGCCGTGCAGGCCGCCGTCGAGGCGCTCAAGGCCGACGGCACGCTCAAGGCCATCGCCGAGAAGTGGAAGCTCGACCCGGCCAATCTGGACACCGCCCAGTAAGGTCCCGGCCCGCCCGGCAACGGGCGGGCTGTGCTCCTCAACATCGCGTCCGCGCCAATGCAGCGGGCGCCCGCTTCCTTCACGCAGGACACGCACATGAACTTCGATGTCGCCGTCTTCTGGGATGCCCTGACCTCCTACCACTTCTTCCGCGGCGCCTGCATCACCCTGTTGCTGGCCCTGCTGGCACACTCGGTGGGCATCCTCATCTCGATCCCCGCCGCCCTCGCCCTGGACGGCCCCAACAACCCGGCCCGCGCCACCCTGCGCGGCGTGCTCAGCGTGTTCCGCGGCGCGCCGACCCTGCTGCAGCTGCTGTTCGTGTGGAACGCCCTGCCGCAGTTCTTCCCGATCTTCCGCGAGGAGTGGTTCACCCCGTTCTTCGCCGCCTGGATCGCCCTGTCGATCAACGAGGCGGCCTACCAGGTGGAGATCAACCGCGCCGCACTGAAGGCCGTGGACCGTGGCCAGTACGCCGCCGGCCATGCGCTGGGCCTGTCGCGCTGGCAGATCTTCCGCCACGTGATCATGCCGCAGGCCGCGCGCATCGCCATTCCGCCGACCTCCAACGAATTCATCACCCTGCTCAAGATCACTTCGCTGGCCTCGGTGATCTCCCTGCAGGAGCTGATGGCGGTGACCTCGCAGACGGTCTCCACCACCTTCCAGTTCTCCGAGTACTACGCCGTGGCCCTGGTCTACTACCTGGCCATGGTCTACAGCCTGACCTGGCTGCAGGGCGGCCTGGAACGCCGGCTGTCGTGGGATTCGGTGGCCGTCGCCGCCGCCCCGGTCGGCCTGGTGCAACGTACCCTGGCGCGCATGCGCCGCATCTGAGGAGAGCCTCATGAGCGAAATCATCCGTCTGCACCAGGTCGGCAAGCGCTACGACAGCTTCCAGGTGCTGCAGGGCATCGACCTGTCCGTCGAGCAGGGCGAGAAGATCGTCATCTGCGGGCCCTCGGGCTCCGGCAAGTCGACCCTGATCCGCTGCATCAACCGCCTCAACCCACATGACACGGGCACCATCACCGTCGAGGGCCAGGACGTCTCGACCCGCGCCGGCGGCGACCACGTGCGCCGCGAGGTGGGCATGGTGTTCCAGAACTTCAACCTGTTCCCCCACCTGACCGTGCTGGACAACTGCACCCTGGCGCCGATGAAGGTGCGCGGCCTGTCACGCCAGGACGCCGAGGCGCTGGCCATGAAGTACCTCGGCCGTGTGCACATCGGCAGCCAGGCGCACAAGAAGCCCGGCCAGCTCTCCGGCGGCCAGCAGCAACGCGTGGCCATCGCCCGCGCGCTGTGCATGAGCCCCAAGGTGATGCTGTTCGACGAGCCGACCTCGGCGCTCGACCCGGAGATGGTCGGCGAGGTGCTGGAGGTGATGACCGAACTGGCCGGCGACGGCATGACCATGCTCTGCGTGACCCACGAGATGGGCTTCGCGCGCAAGGTGGCGGACCGCGTGGTGTTCATGGACGCCGGCCAGATAGTCGAGACCGCCAGCCCGGCGGAGTTCTTCGACAATCCGCAGCACCCGCGCACCCGCGCCTTCCTGTCGCAGATCCGCCACTGATGGAGCGCCCGATGGACAAACAAGAAGCCCTGCTGCGCCGCGACCTGGCCGCGGCCTACCGGCTGGCCGCGCGCTTCGGCTGGGACGACACCCTGTACACCCATTTCTCGGTGCGCCTGCCCGGCGTGGCGCCGCGCTTTCTGATCAACCCCTTCGGCCTGCTGTTCGAGGAGATCCGCGCCAGTGACCTGATCGTGGTCGACATGGACGGCCGCGTGCTGGAGGGCGGGGCCGACTACAACGTGGCCGGCTTCACCATCCACAGCGCCATGCACATGGCCCGCGCCGACGCCCACTGCGTGATCCACACCCACACTATGGCGGGTATGACGGTGGCCGCGGCGGACGGCGGCCTGCTGCAGCTCAACCAGATCAGCGCCGAGTTCCACCGGCGGGTCGGCTACCACGACTATGAGGGCATCGCCCTCGACCTGGGCGAGCGCGAGCGCCTGGTGGCCTCGCTGGGCGACAACATCGCGCTGATCCTGCGCCACCACGGCCTGCTCAGCGTCGGCGCCAGCGTGGCGGATGCCTTCTACGTGATGTACTACCTGAACAAGGCCTGCGATATCCAGCTGGCCGCCGCGCCCCTGGCCGGCGTGCGCGAGATGTCCGAGGCGCTCAGCCAGCACGCCTGCGAGCAGTTCCAGGGCAGCGAGTGGCAGCGCCCGCTGCTGTGGCAGGCCTGGCTGCGCAAGCTGGACCGTGAGTGTCCCGATTACCGCAACTGAGCATGCGAATGCCGGCCCATCCCCCACACTCGATGTGGCCGGCCCTGGCGACTCCAGCCGTCCCGACTGGAGTCGCATTTTTATCCCGCGTCATCGGAAGGAACAGACCATGACCACCTGCGGTGAATTTCTCGTCAAGCAGCTGGAGGCCTGGGGCGTCGACACCGTGTTCGGCATCCCCGGCGTACACACCGTCGAGCTGTACCGCGGCCTGCCGGCCAGCAAGATCCGCCATATCACCCCGCGTCACGAGCAGGGCGCCGGCTTTATGGCCGACGGCTATGCCCGCGTCAGCGGCAAGCCGGGGGTGTGCTTCATCATCACCGGCCCGGGCATGACCAATATCCTCACCGCCATGGGCCAGGCCTACGCCGACTCCATTCCCATGCTGGTGATCTCCAGCGTCAACGAGCGCGCCCGCCTCGGCCACGGCAACGGCTACCTGCACGAGCTGCCCAACCAGAGCGCGATGGTCGCCGGCGTATCCGCCTTCAGCCACACCCTGATGAGCGTCGAGGAGCTGCCGGCGGTGCTGGCCCGCGCCTTCGCCGTGTTCGAGGGCGAGCGGCCGCGGCCGGTGCATATCGAGCTGCCGCTGGACATCATCACCGCCGACGCCACCCATATGCGCGTGCAACCCAAGCCGCGCCAGGCGCGCCCGGCGCCCAATCGCAGCCTGCTGCGCGAGGCCGCCGGCCTGCTCAAGAGCGCCGAGCGCCCGCTGCTGCTGCTAGGCGGCGGCTGCGTCGAGGCCCAGGCTGAGGCACGCGCCCTGGCCGCCGCGCTGGACGCACCGACCGCGCTGACCATCAACGCCAAGGGCCTGCTGCCACCGGGTCACCCGCTGCTGCTGGGCAGCAACCAGGCGCTGGTGCCGGTGCGCCAGCTGGCGCTGCAGGCCGACCTGGTGCTGGCCATCGGCACCGAGCTGGGCGAGACCGATTACGACGTGGTGTTCGACGGCAACTTCAAGCTGCCCGGGCGGCTGATCCGCATCGATATCGACCCGCAGCAGTTGCACCGCAACCACGCCCCGACCCTGGCGATCCAGGGCGACGCGCGCCTGGCCATGCGCATGCTGCTGGCCGAACTGCAGCCGCGCGAGGCCAGCTCTGACAGCCCCGGCGCGAGGCGCACCGCCGCCGTGCAGGCAGAGCTGGCCGAGGGCTTCAGCGGCTGGACGCACTACCGCGCGCTGTTCGATGCGGTACTGGAAGTGCTTCCCGAGGCGCGCTTTGTCGGCGACTCGACGCAGACCGTGTACAGCGGCAACCACCTGGTCGAGCTGGACGGCGCGCGGCGCTGGTTCAACGCCTCTACCGGCTACGGCACGCTGGGCTACGGCCTGCCCGCGGCGCTCGGCGCCAAGCTGGCCGAGCCGGGCTGCCCGGTGATCAGCCTGATGGGCGACGGCGGTATCCAGTTCACCCTGCCCGAACTGGCCAGCGCGGTGGAGGCCGGCATCGGCATAGTCGTGTTGCTGTGGAACAACTCGGGCTATGGCGAGATCAAGCGCTACATGGAGCGCCGCGACATCACCCCGATCGGCGTGGATATTTACACCCCGGACTTCCTCGCCATCGCCCGTGGCTTTGGCTGCGCAGCGGAACGCGCGCGCGATCTGGCGCACCTGCAGCAGCTATTGAAGGACGCGCCGAGCGACCGGCCACTGATCATCGAGGTGCTGGAGTCGCCGCCCTTCGCGCCCTGAAATGAAAAACCCGGCCTAGGCCGGGTTTTCTTTGTAGGGCGGGTGCAACCCGCGCAAGAGAGCAACGCGATTTCACCCACCCTACGACCTGATCCTGTAGGAGCGAGCTCTGCTCGCGAAGCTTTGCCGGGGCTTGGTTCGCGAGCAGAGCTCGCTCCTACGCTGGTGCGCCCCCGGGCTCAGGCCTTGAGGCCTTTCGCACCTTCGCTGCCGCCAAGCAGCAGGCCGTAGCCCGGACTTCAGTCCGGGGCTGGCGGTGTCCTGGACTGAAGTCCGGGCTACAGGCTCTCTCCGCTCAAACCTTGAGGCTCTTCACGCCCTCAGGGGTGCCGAGCAGCAGCAGATCGGCCGGGCGCGCGGCGAACAGGCCGTTGGTGACCACGCCGACGATGGCGTTGATATCGGCCTCCAGCTTCACCGGGTCGGTGATCGACATGTTGTGCACGTCGAGGATGATATTGCCGTTGTCGGTCACCACGCCCTCGCGGTACACCGGGTCGCCGCCCAGCTTCACCAGCTGGCGCGCCACGTGGCTGCGGGCCATGGGGATGACTTCCACCGGCAGCGGGAAGGCGCCGAGCACCGGCACCAGCTTGCTGGCGTCGGCGATGCAGATGAAGGTCTTGGCCACCGCCGCGACGATCTTCTCGCGGGTCAGCGCAGCGCCGCCGCCCTTGATCAGGTTGAGGCGCTCGTCGCTCTCGTCGGCGCCGTCGATGTAGAACTCCAGCTCGCTGACGCTGTTCAGGTCGTACACCGGGATGCCATGGCCCTTGAGGCGCGCGGCGGTGGCTTCGGAGCTGGCCACGGCGCCGTCAAAGGCCATCTTGTGCTGGGCCAGGGCGTCGATGAAGCAGTTGGCGGTGGAGCCGGTGCCGACGCCGATCACGCTCTTGCTGTCGAGGAAGGGAAGGATATGGTCGACGGCGGCCTGGGCCACCGCCTGCTTGAGCTGATCCTGGGTCATCGCGGGGTTCTGCGCCTGGGAAATACGGGAAGGGCCGAATTATAGCCTCCTGCCTAGGGCAATCGGCTGCGTTTTATCGCCACAGCCCTACTGATATGCGGCTTTTGCTGCGGACTGTCGGTGGCCGCCGGTCGAAGCGCTGGGGTAGACTCCAGAATCCGTGAAAAGCCCGCCAGTGAAGCCCGTGATGCTCGAACAGTACGTAAAGAAGATCCTCACCTCGCGCGTCTATGACGTCGCGGTGGAAACCCCGCTGCAACCCGCCCGCCAGCTCACCGAGCGGCTGGGCAACCAGATTCTGCTCAAGCGCGAGGATCTGCAGCCGGTGTACTCGTTCAAGATTCGCGGCGCCTACAACCGCGTGGCGCAGCTGTCCGACGTCGAAAAGGCCCAGGGCGTGATCGCCGCCTCGGCCGGTAACCATGCCCAGGGCCTGGCCCTGGCGGCGGCCAAGCTCGGCATCAAGGCCACCATCGTCATGCCACGCACTACCCCGGAGCTCAAGATCCAGGGCGTGCGCTCGCGCGGCGGCAAGGTGGTGCTGCACGGCGACGCCTTCCCCGAGGCGCTGGCTCATGCGTTGAAGCTGGCCGAGGAAAAGGGCTACACCTTCGTGCCGCCATACGACGACCCGGACGTGATCGCCGGCCAGGGCACCGTGGCCATGGAGATCCTGCGCCAGCAGCCGGGCCAGCTGGACGCCATCTTCGTGCCGGTCGGTGGCGGCAGCCTGATCGCCGGCATCACCGCCTACGTGAAGTACCTGCGCCCGGATATCAAGATCATCGGTGTCGAGCCGGACGACTCCAACTGCCTGCAGGCCGCCATGGCCGCCGGCGAGCGCGTGGTGCTGTCGCAGGTCGGCCTGTTCGCCGACGGCGTGGCCGTGGCGCAGATCGGCAAGCACAACTTCGATATCTGCAAGGACCATGTCGACGAGGTGATCACCGTCAGCACCGACGAGATCTGCGCGGCGATCAAGGACATCTACGACGACACCCGCTCGATCACCGAGCCGGCCGGTGCCCTGGCCGTGGCCGGGATCAAGAAGTACGTGGAGCGTGAAGGCCTGCGCGACAAGGTGCTGGTCGGCATCGACTCGGGCGCCAACATCAACTTCGACCGCCTGCGCCATGTGGCCGAGCGTTCCGAGCTGGGCGAGAAGCGCGAGGCGATCATCGCCGTGACCATCCCCGAGCGGCCGGGCAGCTTCAAGGCCTTCTGCGAGGCGATCGGCAAGCGCCAGATCACCGAGTTCAACTACCGCTACCACACCGACCGCGAGGCGCACATCTTCGTCGGCGTGCAGACTCACCCGGAGAACGACCCGCGTCAGGCGCTGGTGGAGAATCTGCGCAGCCAGGGCTTCCCGGTGCTGGACCTGACCGACAACGAGCTGGCCAAGCTGCACATCCGCCACACCGTGGGCGGCCATGCGGCGGCAGTGGCGGACGAGGTGGTGTTCCGCTTCGAGTTCCCCGAGCGGCCGGGCGCGCTGTTCAACTTCCTCAACCGCCTGGGCGGGCGCTGGAACATCACCATGTTCCACTACCGCAACCACGGCGCCGCCGACGGCCGCGTGCTGGCCGCCCTGCAGGTGCCGGCGGAGGAGCGCGAACAGATCCCGGCAGCCTTCGACGCCATCGGCTATCCCTACTGGGACGAGACCGACAACCCGGCCTACAAGCTCTTCCTCGGTTAAGGAATGCTGATGGAACACTACCAGCTGCTGAAGTACGCCCACCTGATTCCCGCCGTGCTGATCCTAGCGGGCTTCATCGCCCACGCCTTCATGCTGTGGAAGGCGAACAAGTCCGGGGATGCGGCGATCCTGACCCGCAAGCTGCGGATCACCCGTCTGTACAGCATGCCGGCCATCGGCCTGCTCACCCTGAGCCTGCCGGTCACCGGCTGGTGGCTGGTGCACACCCTGGGCCTGTCGCTGGGCGCCAGCTGGCTGCTGTTCAGCGCCAAGCTGTTCGGCCTGCTGGTGCTGTTCGGCCTGCTGCTGCACAACCGCCTCGGCGCCTGGCAGGCGGCCGTCGCCAACGACGCGGTGCCGGTCATGCTGCTGCGCTTCGTCATCGCCTACGCCGCGCTGGTGCTGATCCTGCTGCTGGCGATCTTCGCCCTGATGGGGGCCAAGCCGGCCTGATGCGCATCCTGCTGGTCGGCGCCGGCGGCTTCATCGGCCGCCACCTGCTCGACACCCTGAGCCTGGCCGGACACTCGGTGGTCGCCACCCGCCGCCAGGCTGCGGCACTCGCGCTGCCCGGTGTGCAGTGGCGCACGCTGGATCTGCTGCAGCTGGCGGACCAGCCCGACAGCTTTGCCTGGCCGGACGGCATCGAACTGGTGATCAACGCCAGCGGCGAACTCTCCACCGACGGCGAGCACATGCGGCGCCTGCAACGCGATGGCGCCGGCGCCCTGTTCGAGCTGGCCAAACGGCATGGCGCCGCCGTGCTGCAGATTTCCGCCTTGGGCGCCGGCGAGCATCCCGATATTCCCTTCCTGGCCAGCAAGGCGGAGGCCGACCAGCATCTGCTGAGCCTCGGCATCCCGGCCGTAGTGCTGCGGCCCTCGCTGGTCGTGGGACCGGGCGGCGCCAGCAGCGCCTGGCTGCAACGGCTGTCACCGCTGCCACTGATACCGCTGCTGGGCAACCGGGCACGGCTGCAGCCGCTGCATGTCGACGACCTCTACGCGGCCATCCTGGCGCTGCTGCGCAACTGGCCGGCACGGCCGAGCGTGCTGCCGCTGGTAGGCCCGCAGGCGCTGACCCAGGGCGAGCTGATCGATGCCTTGCGCCAGGCCCAGGGCTGGCGCCCGGCTCGCTACTTCACCGTACCGGCGCCGCTCGCGCGGCTCGGCGCGGCACTGGGCGAGCGACTGGGCTGGCAGGCGCTGAATCGCCAGACCCTGCGGCTGAGCGAGCACGACAACCTTGCCGACCCCGCACTACTGGAGCAGGCCTGCGGCTATCGCGCCGCGCCACTGGCGAGCCGCCTGCAGCACTGGCCGCAACCGGCGCAGAGCCTGGCGATGGCGCTGCAACCCCTGGTGCTGCTGGTACTCGCGCTGATCTGGCTGGGGACCGCGGTGGTCTGCCTGGGGCCAGGCTTCGACTGGGGCCTGCGGATCATGGCCGAGGCCGGCATCGAGGGTCTTCCGGCGCGCCTGGCCGTGATCGGCGGCGCCCTGCTGGACGGTCTGCTCGGCCTGGCGCTGCTGCCCCGACGCTGGCGCAGCTGCGCCCTGCAGGCACAGATCGCTCTGATGCTGGTCTATAGCCTGGTGATCAGCCTGCTGCTGCCCCACTACTGGTTCGACCCCTATATGGCGGTGGGCAAGAATTTCGCGGTCCTGCTGCTGAGTGTCTGGCTGCTGGGACTTTCCGCCTCGACGACGAGACCACGATGAGTCTGTACCTGCTGCTCAAGACCCTGCACATCCTCTCCTCCACCCTACTGTTCGGCACCGGCCTGGGCTCGGCCTACTACGCCCTGCGCGCCTGGCGCAGCGGCGAGGTGCAGGTGATCGCCACCACCTTCCGCCACCTGGTCACCGCCGACTGGCTGTTTATCGCGACGACGGCGGTCTTTCAGCCGCTATCCGGCCTGGCCCTGGCCAAGATCGCGGGCTGGCCGCTGAGCCAATCCTGGTTGCTGTGGAGTGCCGGGCTGTTCGTGCTGGCGGGGCTGTGCTGGCTGCCGGTGCTGTGGCTGCAGATCCGCGTGCGCGATATGGCCGTCGCGGCGCTGTGCGATGGCGGCGCGCTGCCGGAGCGGGCCAACCGCTATATGCGCATCTGGTTCGTGTTGGGCTGGCCGGCCTTTATCGCCTTTATCGCCATCTTCTGGCTGATGGTGGCCAAGCCGCTGTGAGGCTCAGTCGCGCAGGCTGATCACCGGCCAGCCGCGCTCGACGGCGATGGCGCGCAGGGTGTCGTCCGGGTCGACCGCCACCGGGTGGCTCGCCGCCTGCAGCAGCGGCAGGTCGTTGCGCGAGTCGCTGTAGAAGTAGCTGCCGTCCAGGCTCAGGCCGGTCTCGGCCAGCCACTGCTGCATCCGCGTCACCTTGCCTTCCTGATAGCAGGGCACACCGGCGACCTGGCCGGTGTAGCGGCCGTCCTGCATGCCGCACTCGGTGGCCAGCAGCGTGTCGACGCCCAGGCGCGCGGCGATCGGCGCGGTGATGAAGCGGTTGGTAGCGGTGATGATCACCAGCTTGTCGCCCGCCTCGCGGTGCTGCTGCAGCAGCGCCTCGCCCTTGGCCAGGATGATCGGCTCGATGACCTCGGCCATGAACTCGGCCTGCCAGCGCACCAGCTCGGCGGCCTCGGTGCGGCTGAGAATGGCCTGGGTGAAGCTCTGGTAGGCCACCACGTCCAGCTTGCCGGCGCAGTAGTCGGCATAGAAGGCATCGTTGCGCGCACGGTACTCGACGGCATCGACCCGGCCGGTGTCGCAGAGGAATTCGCCCCAGCTGTGGTCGCTGTCGCCGGCGAGCAGGGTGTTGTCGAGGTCGAAGAGGGCAAGGCGCACGTCGGATTACCTGGTTCGGAGGGTCATGAGGGGGCGTCAGAATAGCCGCTTTCACCGCCACTGCCCATTAGCCGAGCCGCGCGTTTGCTGCGCCCGCGGCCTTTGTGGAACAATGCCGAAACATGCGTTTTCGAGGTGCTGTGCCGTGATTGATTCCGATGGTTTTCGCCCTAATGTCGGCATCATCCTGACCAACGATGTTGGCCAGGTGCTGTGGGCGCGGCGGATCAACCAGGACGCCTGGCAGTTTCCCCAGGGCGGCATCAACCCCAACGAGTCGGCTGAGCAGGCGCTGTACCGCGAGCTGAACGAGGAAGTCGGCCTGGAACAGCAGGATGTGAAGATTCTCGCCTGCACCCGGGGCTGGTTGCGTTATCGTCTGCCCCAGCGCCTGGTGCGCACCCACAGCCAGCCGCTGTGCATCGGGCAGAAACAGAAGTGGTTTCTCCTGCGTCTGACCGGCGATGAGAGCCGGGTGCGCATGGACCTGACCGGCAAGCCGGAGTTCGATGGCTGGCGCTGGGTGAGTTACTGGTACCCGCTGAACCAGGTAGTGACATTCAAGCGCGAGGTCTACCGTCGCGCCCTGAAGGAATTAGCCCCGCGCCTGCTGGCGCGCGACTGACGGAGTTCGATAGCGAGCCATGCTCAACACCCTGCGCAAGATCGTCCAGGAAGTAAACGCCGCCAAGGATCTCAAGGCGGCGCTGACGATCATCGTGCAGCGGGTGAAAGAGGCCATGGGCAGCCAGGTCTGCTCCGTCTACCTGCTCGACTCCGAGACCAAGCGCTTCGTGCTGATGGCCACCGACGGCCTCAACAAGCGCTCCATCGGCAAGGTCAGCATGGCGCCCAACGAAGGCCTGGTCGGCCTGGTGGGCACCCGCGAAGAGCCGCTCAACCTCGAGCACGCCTCCGAACACCCGCGTTACATGTATTTCCCCGAGACCGGCGAGGAGCGCTACGCCTCCTTCCTCGGCGCACCGATCATCCACCACCGGCGGGTGATGGGCGTACTGGTTGTGCAGCAGAAGGAGCGCCGCCAGTTCGACGAGGGCGAGGAAGCCTTCCTGGTCACCATGAGCGCCCAGCTCGCTGGCGTCATCGCCCACGCCGAGGCCACTGGCTCGATCCGTGGCCTGGGCAAGCAGGGCAAGGGCATCCAGGAGGCGCGCTTCGTCGGCGTGCCCGGCGCCCCCGGCGCGGCCGTGGGTACCGCCGTGGTGGTGCTGCCGCCGGCCGACCTGAACGTGGTGCCGGACAAGGCCATCGACGACATCGAGGCCGAGCTGGAAGTGTTCGGCAAGGCCCTGGAGTGGGTGCGCGAGGACATGCAGGAGCTGTCCGAGAAACTCGCCAGCCAACTGCGCAAGGAAGAGCTGGCGCTGTTCGACGTCTACCTGATGATGCTCGACGACAACGCCCTCGGTAACGAGGTGCGCAAGGTCATCAAGACCGGCCAGTGGGCCCAGGGCGCCCTGCGCCAGGTGGTCACCGAGCACGTCTCGCGCTTCGAGCTGATGGACGACGCCTACCTGCGCGAACGCGCCAGCGACGTGCGCGACCTCGGCCGCCGCCTGCTCGCCTACCTGCAGGAAGAGCGCAAGCAGAGCCTGGTCTACCCGGACAACAGCATCTTGGTCAGCGAGGAACTGTCGCCGGCCATGCTCGGCCAGGTGCCGGAAGGCAAGCTGGTCGGCCTGATCTCGGTGCAGGGCTCGGGCAACTCCCACGTGGCCATCCTCGCCCGTGCCATGGGCATCCCCACGGTCATGGGTGTGGTCGACCTGCCCTATTCCAAGGTCGACGGCATCGAGCTGATCGTCGACGGCTACCACGGCGAGGTCTTCACCAACCCCAGCGATCTGCTGCGCAAGCAGTACGCCGAAGTGGTCGAAGAAGAGCGCCAACTGGCCCAGGGCCTCGACGCCCTGCGCGAGCTGCCCTGCGAGACGCTGGACGGCCAGCGCCTGCCGCTGTGGGTCAACACCGGCCTGCTGGCCGACGTGAAGCGCGCCCAGGAACGCGGCGCCGAAGGCGTCGGCCTGTACCGCACCGAAGTGCCGTTCATGAATGGCGAGCGCTTCCCCAGTGAGAAGGAACAGCTGGCCACCTACCGCGAGCAGCTGGCCGCCTTCCACCCGCTGCCGGTGACCATGCGTACCCTGGATATCGGCGGCGACAAGGCGCTCTCCTACTTCCCGATCAAGGAAGAGAACCCCTTCCTCGGCTGGCGCGGCATCCGCATCACCCTCGACCACCCGGAAATCTTCCTGGTCCAGGTACGCGCCATGCTCAAGGCCAGCGAGGGCCTGAACAACCTGCGCATCCTCCTGCCGATGATTTCCGGCATGCAGGAGATGGAAGAGGCGCTGCACCTGATTCACCGCGCCTGGGGCGAGGTGCGCGACGAAGGCGTGGACATCCCCATGCCGCCGGTGGGCGTGATGATCGAGATCCCAGCCGCCGTCTACCAGGTGCGCGACCTGGCGCGCCAGGTCGACTTCCTCTCGGTCGGCTCGAATGACCTGACCCAGTATCTATTGGCGGTGGACCGCAACAATCCGCGGGTCGCCGACCTCTACGACTTCCTCCACCCGGCCGTGCTGCACGCGCTGAAGCTGGTGGTCGACGGCGCCCACGCCGAAGGCAAGCCGGTGAGCATCTGCGGCGAGATGGCCGGTGACCCGGCGGCCGCCGTGCTGCTGCTGGCCATGGGCTTCGACAGCCTGTCGATGAACGCCACCAACCTGCCCAAGGTGAAGTGGCTGCTGCGCCAGATCAGCTCGACCCGCGCCAAGGAACTGCTCGGCCACCTGATGGCCATCGACAACCCGCAGGTGATCCACAGCACCCTGCACCTGGCCCTGCGCAACCTCGGCCTGGGTCGCGTGATCAACCCGGCGGCGACCATCCAGAGCTGATTTTCGGGCGCCTGCGCGGCGCCCTTAACCGCTCGACTATCCCTCCTCCCGCAACAGCTTGGCCCGATAGGCATCCGGCGCGATGCCGTACCAGCGGCGGAACGCCCGGTAGAACGGCGACAACTCGGCGAAGCCGCAGGCGCGTGCCACCTCGCGGATCGCCTGGCCGTCCTGCAGCAGCGCATGGGCACGGGCCTGCTGGATCGCCTCGCGCAACTGGCGCAGGTGGCTGCCCTGGGCGGCCAGGCCGCGCTGCAGGGCGGCGGCGGGCATGCCCAGTTCGGCCGCGCAGGCCTGCAGCGAACAGTCGGCGCGCCCCAGGCGCACGCCGATCAGGTAGCTCAGGCGATTGAGCAGGTCATTTTCCACCAAGGCGGCCAGCTCCACCTCGGCATGCTGCCAAAGCAGGCGGTGCAGTGCGGGGTTGGCATTGCGCGAGGGGCGCTTGAGCAACGCGGCGGGGAACCACAGGGCGTCATGCTCGCGGGCGAAGCTCGGCAGCAGGCCGAACAGCCGGCGGTGCTCGGTCACGCGTTTTGGACGTGCATGACGGAAGTCGAGAGCGTCGAAACGAAACTCGTCGTCGGTGACCAGCCGCAGCAGTTTGATGAACAGCAGGGCCAAGCATTCCATCTGCTGGCGCAGCGGGCCGAAGCCGCGGTAGTTGAGGTCCAGCACCAGGCAGGCGCGCTCGCCCTCGACACGCAACTGGGCGACGAAGCCGCCGGCGAGGATGTGCTGGAACTGCAGGAAGCTGCGTAGCGCCTGCTCCAAGTCGCGACTGGCCAGCAGCAGGTAGCCGACCACATCGAGCAGGCGCGGCTTCATCATCTCGCCCAGGTGCAGGCCGATATCGGCGTCGCCGGTCAATGCATCGGCGGCCAGCCAAAACAGCGGCGCCTCGTCGTGGCTGAGGCGGCCCTCGCTGGGCGGCGGTACCAGCCGCCGATGCTGGTTGGTGCGCCGATAGATCGCTGCCGGATCATGGCCGAGCTCGGCCAGGGCCTCGTACAGCAGACGCCGAAGGGTGGCGGAATGGGTCAGCGGTGCGGCGCCGGCGAGCGGGTTCATGGCGACTCCTTGTTTGACCGGAGAATTCCAGTCGCAAGGTCTACGGTCAATGCCGCTGGCCGAAGCGCTGCGCAGAATGGCCGCACAACAACAAGGAGCGCGTCATGAAACGCAGTCTGACCTTCCTCGCTGTGGCCATTGCCGCGGCCGCCGCCGGCGCCACCTGGTACAGCCAGAGCAAACTTCCCGTGCGCGACGGCACCCTGCCGCTGGCCGGCCTGCAGGCCCCGGTCGTCGTGCGCTACGACGAACGCGGCGTGCCGCATATCCAGGCGCAGAACGAAGCCGACCTGTACCGCGCCCTGGGCTTCGTGCATGCCCAGGACCGCCTGTTCCAGATGGAGATGCTGCGCCGCCTGGCACGTGGCGAACTGGCGGAAGTGCTGGGGCCGAAGCTGGTCGATACCGACCGCCTGTTCCGCACCCTGGGCATTCGCGAGCAGGCCGACAGCTACGCCAAGACCCTCGACCGCGACAGCCCGGCCGTCAAGGCGCTGCAGGCCTATCTGGAGGGCATCAACCAGTTCCAGGACAGCCGCCCGGCGCCGGTGGAGTTCGATCTGCTGGGCATAGACCCGCGCCCGTTCACGCTGGAAGACACGGTGTCCGTGGCCGGCTACATGGCCTATAGCTTCGCCGCCGCCTTCCGCACCGAACCGGTGCTGACCTATGTGCGCGACCAGTTGGGCGGCGACTACCTCAAGGTCTTCGACCTCGCCTGGCACCCCGGCGGCGCCGTCGCCCAGAACCTCAGCGGCGCCGACTGGCAGGCGCTCAATGGTCTCGCCCAGCTCAGCCAGCAGGCGCTGGTCGAGGCCGGCCTGCCGCAGTTCGAAGGCAGCAACGCCTGGGCCGTGGCCGGCAGCCGCACCGCCAGCGGCAAGCCGCTGCTGGCCGGCGACCCGCATATCCGCTTCGCCGTACCGGCGGTCTGGTACGAGGCGCAGCTGAGCTACCCGGGCTTCGAGCTGTACGGCCACCACCAGGCGCTCAACCCCTACGCCTCGCTCGGCCACAACCGGCAGTTCGCCTGGAGCCTGACCATGTTCCAGAACGACGATCTCGACCTGATCGCCGAGAAGGTCAATCCGGACAACGCCAATCAGGTGCAGATCGATGGCCAGTGGGTCGATCTGCAGAGCCGCGAGGAGACCATCCGGGTCAAGGGCGGCGAACCGGTCAAGCTGACTTTGCGCCGCTCCCCCCACGGCCCCATCATCAACGACGCCCTCGGCGCCAACACCGGCAAGACACCGATCGCCATGTGGTGGGCCTTCCTCGAGACCGAGAACCCGATCCTCGAGGCCTTCTACCAGCTCAACCGCGCCGACAGCCTGGACAAGGCCCGCGCCGCCACCGCGAAGATCCACTCGCCGGGCCTCAACGTGATGTACGCCAACGCCGGCGGCGACATCGGCTGGTGGGCCGCGGCCAAGCTGCCGCAGCGCCCGGCCGGGGTGAACCCGAGCTTTATCCTCGACGGCGCCAGCGGCGAGGCGGACAAGCCCGGCTACCTGCCGTTCAGCGCCAACCCGCAGGAAGAGAATCCGGCGCGCGGCTATATCGTCTCCGCCAACTACCAGCCGGCCTCGCCGACCGGGGTGAGCATCCCCGGCTACTACAACCTGGCCGACCGCGGCGAGCGTCTGAACCAGCGCCTGGCCCAGCCGGACGTGAAGTGGGATACCCGGAACAGCCAGGCCCTGCAACTGGACGACGGCACCGGCTATGGCCCGCGCCTGCTGGCGCCGATCCTCGCCGACCTGCGCGCTGCGGCAGCGAGTGACGAGGAGCGCGGCCTGGTCGAGCAGCTCGCCAGTTGGGACGGTAGCCATCCGCTGCAATCGACCGCCGCCACCCTGTTCAACCAGCTGACCTTCGAGCTGGTCAACCAGGCCATGCGCGACGAACTGGGCGACGCCTTCTTCGACAGCCTGCTGCAGACCCGCGTGCTCGACGTGGCCTTGCCGCGCCTGACCGCCGATGCCGGTTCGGCCTGGTGGGACAAGCGTGGTAGCAATGCGGTGGAGAGCCGCGCCGACACGGTCAAGGCCGCCTGGCAGGCCAGCCTCGCCCACCTGCGCCAGAGCTTCGGCACGGACAGCAGCCAGTGGGCCTGGGGCAAGGGCCACACCCTGACTCATGAGCATCCGCTGGGTGCGCAGAAGCCGCTCAACCTGCTGTTCAACGTCGGTCCGTTCGCCGCACCGGGCGGTCACGAGGTGCCGAACAATCTGTCGCACCGGGTCGGCCCGGCGCCCTGGTCGGTGGTCTACGGTCCCTCGACCCGCCGCCTGATCGACATGGCCGATGCCAGCAAGGGCCTGGGCATCAATCCGGTCGGTCAGAGCGGCGTACCGTTCGACGCGCACTACGCCGACCAAGCCGAGGCCTACATCGGCGGTCAGTACGTGCCGATGCACTTCAGCGACGAGGATGTGCAGGCCGATACCCGCGGCACCCTGCAACTGCAGCCGGCCGACTGACAACGCCGGCAATGAAAAAGGCCACCCGAAGGTGACCTTTTTCTTGAGCGGGAAACGATCAGGCAGCCTGAGCCGGTTTCCAGTTGGTGCTGGTGACTTCCTCGGCCATCGACTCCATCGCCTGCTGGATGGCGCGCTTGCGGCGCTCTTCGGCGCGGCGGGCGAAGAACCAGGCGAAGAAGGTGAAGATCGACACGGTCAGCAGGATTAGGCTGGCGATCGCGTTGATCTCCGGCTTCACGCCCAGGCGCACGGCGGAGAACACCTCCATCGGCAGGGTGGTCGAGCCCGGACCGGAGACGAAGCTGGCCAGCACCAGGTCGTCCAGCGACAGGGCGAAGGACATCATGCCGCCGGCCGCCAGGGACGGCGCGATCATCGGGATGGTGATCAGGAAGAACACCTTCCACGGCTTGGCGCCCAGGTCCATGGCCGCCTCCTCGATGGACAGGTCCAGCTCACGCAGGCGTGCCGACACCACCACCGCCACGTAGGCCGAGCAGAAGGTGGTGTGGGCGATCCAGATGGTCATGATGCCGCGCTCGGCAGGCCAGCCGATCAGCTGAGCCATGGCCACGAACAGCAGCAGCAGCGACAGACCGGTAATCACTTCCGGCATCACCAGCGGCGCGGTGACCAGGCCACCGAACAGGGTGCGGCCCTTGAAGCGGGTCACCCGGGTCAGCACGAAGGCGGCCAGGGTACCCAGCGCCACGGCGGCGACCGCGGTGTACAGGGCGATCTCCAGGGAGCGCAGCACCGAACCCATCAGCTGGCTGTTGTCGAGCAGGCCGGCATACCACTTGACCGACCAGCCACCCCAGACGGTGACCAACTTGGAGGCGTTGAACGAGTAGATGACCATGATGACCATGGGCAGGTAGATGAAGGTCAGTCCCAGCCACAGCATGACGGTGGAGAAATTCAGCTTTTTCATGCGCGGCCCTCCATCTCTTTGGCTTGGTTACGGTTGAACCAGATGATCGGGCCCATCAGGATCAGCAGCATGATCACCGCCAGGGCGGACGCCACCGGCCAGTCGCGGTTGTTGAAGAACTCCTGCCACAGCACCTTGCCGATCATCAGGGTCTCCGGGCCGCCGAGCAGTTCCGGAATCACGAACTCGCCCACCACCGGGATGAACACCAGCATGCTGCCGGCGATGATGCCGTTCTTGGACAGCGGCACGGTGATCTTCCAGAAGTTGTTGAAGTTGCTCGAACCCAGGTCCGATGCCGCCTCCAGCAGGCTCATGTCGTGCTTCACCAGGTTGGCGTAGAGCGGCAGGATCATGAACGGCAGGTACGAATAGACGATGCCGATGTACACCGCCAGGTTGGTGTTGAGGATCTGCAGCGGCTCGCTGATTACCCCGATCGACAGCAGGAAGCCGTTGAGCAGGCCGTTGTTGCTGAGGATGCCCATCCAGGCGTAGACGCGGATCAGGATCGCGGTCCAGGTCGGCATCATGATCAGCAGCAGCAGGGTGGTCTGCATCTCCTTGCTGGCACGGGCGATGGCGTACGCCATCGGGTAGCCGATGAGGATGCACAGCAGAGTGCTGACGAAGGCCATCTTCAGCGAGCCGAGATAGGCCGCCAGGTACAGCTCATCCTCGCTGAGGAAGATGTAGTTGCCTAGGTTGAGCACGATCGACAGTTGATTGTCGGCCCAGCTGTAGATCTCGGTGTAGGGCGGAATCGCCACGTCTGCTTCGGCGAAGCTGATCTTCAGCACGATGAAGAACGGCAGCAGGAAGAACAGGAACAGCCAGAAGAAGGGCACACCGATCACGGCATGCCGCCCGCTGGGCAGATAGCGTTTCAGTTTGCCGATTTTCATGATTGCAGTACCACGCCGCTATCGTCTTCCCAGTACACCACCACGGCGTCGTCCCAGGTCGGACGCTTGCCGCGACGCTCGGCGTTGGCGATGAAGCACTGCACGATCTGCCCGGAGGTGAGCTTGACGTGGTACACCGAGTGGCCGCCCAGGTAGGCGATGTCGTGCACGGTGCCGTTGCACCAGTTGTACTCGGGGTGCTCGTGATCGGCCGGCAGGGCGGTGGCCATCAGCAGCTTTTCCGGGCGCAGGGCGTAGCTGACCGCCTTGCTCTCGGCCCGGGTGGAGACGCCGTGGCCGATGTAGATCGGCTTGTCCAGCTGCGGGCAGCTGATGATGGCGTGGTCGGTCTCGTCGGTGGTGATCTGGCCGTCGAACAGGTTGACGCTACCGATGAACTCGCAGACCAGGCGGCTGGCCGGGGTCTCGTAGATGTCCACCGGGCTGCCGGTCTGGGCGATCCAGCCCAGGTGCATGATGGCGATGCGCTGGGCCATGGTCATGGCCTCTTCCTGGTCGTGGGTCACCATCACGCAGGTCACGCCGACGCGCTCGATGATCTCCACCAGCTCCAGCTGCATCTGCGAGCGCAGCTTCTTGTCCAGGGCGCCCATGGGCTCGTCAAGCAGCAGCAGCTTGGGACGCTTGGCCAGCGAGCGGGCCAGGGCCACGCGCTGACGCTGGCCACCGGACAGCTGGTGCGGCTTGCGGCGCGCGTACTGGGTCATGTGCACCAGCTTGAGCATCTCGGCCACGCGCTCGTCGATCTCGGCCTGGGGCAGCTTGTCCTGCTTGAGGCCGAAGGCGATGTTCTGCGCCACGGTCATGTGCGGGAACAGCGCGTAGGACTGGAACATCATGTTGATCGGCCGCTCGTAGGGCGGCATGTCGGTGATGTCGACGCCATCGAGCAGGATGCGCCCTTCGGTGGGACGCTCGAACCCGGCCAGCATGCGCAGCAGGGTCGACTTGCCCGAACCGGAACCACCGAGCAGGGCGAAGATCTCGCCCTTGTTGATGGTCAGCGAGACGTCATCGACGGCGATGGTCTCGTCGAATTTCTTGGTCACGCGATCGATCTTGACCAGCACCTCTTTGGGTTGCTGGTTGCCCTCTAGGGCTTTCTTGTAGGCGCTGGAGGCAACAGCCATTTCCAAAACTCCCGGGAAAATAAGGTCAGAGACCCGAACGATAATCTGCCGCGCTATGCGCAGCGGTCCCGTACGGTCAGGCCCGGCCCGCCGTACGGTGTATTACTGATACTGCTTACTTGCCCGACTTGACCTTGGCCCAGCTGCGGGTGACCAGCCGCTGAATCTTCGGCGGCAGTTCGGTGGAAATGTAAAGTTTGTCCAATACCGCCTGCGATGGATAGACCGAAGGATCGTTGCGCACTTCCTGGTCCATCAGTTCGCCGGCCTTGGGATTGGGATTGGCGTAGCCGACGTAGTCGCTGACCTTGGCGATGACCGCCGGGTCGAGCAGGTAGTTGATGAAGGCATGGGCTTCCTTGACGTTCTTCGCGTCGGCCGGGATGGCCAGCATGTCGAACCACAGGTTGGCGCCTTCCTTGGGGATGCTGTAGGCGATCTCGATGCCCTTGCCGGCCTCTTCGGCACGGGAAGCGGCCTGGAACACGTCGCCGGAGTAGCCGAAGGCCACGCAGATGTCGCCGTTGGCTAGGTCGCCGATGTACTTGGAGCTGTGGAAGTAGGTGACGTACGGGCGCAGCGCCAGCAGCTTCTCTTCGGCCTTCTTGTAGTCGTCCGGATTGGTGCTGCGCGGATCGAGGCCCAGGTAGTTGAGCACCGAGGGGAACATCTCGTCCGGCGAGTCCATGAAGGCCACGCCGCAGGCGCTGAGCTTCTTCAGGTTTTCCGGCTCGAACAGCACGGCCCAGGAGTCGATCTTGTCGATGCCCAGCACCGCCTTGACCTTCTCGACGTTGTAGCCGATGCCGTTGGTGCCCCACAGGTAGGGCACGGAATACTGGTTGCCCGGGTCGTTGGCCTCGAGCTGCTTGAGCAGCGCCGGGTCGAGGTTCTGCCAGTTGGGCAGCAGGGAGCGGTCGAGTTTCTGGAACGCGCCGGCCTTGATCTGCTTGCCGAGGAAATGGTTGGACGGCACCACGATGTCGTAGCCGGAACGGCCCGCCAGCAGTTTGCCTTCCAGGGTTTCGTTGGAGTCGAACACGTCGTAGACCGGCTTGATGCCGCTGGCCTTCTCGAAATCGGCCAGGGTGGTCTCGCCGATGTAGTCGCTCCAGTTGTAGATGTGCAGGGTCGACTCGGCCTGGGCAACGCCACTCAGGCCCAGCGCCACGGCGACGGCGGTCAGGGTTCTGCGGAAGGAAATTCGCACACGTCAGTCCTCTTTCTTGTTGATCTTGCAGGCCGCGATGCGTCCTGGGGGTGGTGGAAAATCTGGCTGTCCTATCCCTGACGCCCATGCCGTTCGCCCAGCCGCCCGCGCACGGAGCTGTGTGGGGCTCGTGTGTGACGGTAGTCGAGGTGGGTCATGGGACCTCCTGGCGGTGGCTCCGGCGGGAGCACCCGCCGGAGGGTGTCGCTGTTTGGCTTACTTGCCGGACTTGATGGTGGTCCAGCTACGAGTCATGGTGCGCTGCACTTTCGCCGGCAGATCCGGGAAGGTGTAGATCTTGGCCATGGTCGCGGCGTCCGGATAAATGCCCGGGTCGTTGCGGATCGCCTCGTCAACCAGCGGGGTGGCCGCCGCGTTGCCGTTGGGGAACTGCACGAAGTTGGTGATCTCGGCCATGACTTCCGGCTTCATCAGGAAGTTCAGGAAGGCATGGGCACCCTCGACGTTCTTCGCGTCGGCCGGTACGGCCAGCATGTCGAAGAAGCTGCCGGCACCTTCTTTCGGGATGCTGTACAGGATGTTCACGCCGTTCTTGGCTTCTTCGGCGCGGGACTTGGACTGGTACAGGTCGCCCGAGTAGCCGATGGCCACGCAGATGTTGCCGTTGGCCAGGTCGCCGATGTACTTCGAGCTGTGGAAGTAGGCGGTGTCCTTACGGATGGAGAGGAACAGTTCCTCGGCCTTCTTCAGCTCATCCGGCTTCTCGCTGGTGGGGCTGAAGCCCAGGTAGTTGAGGGCGGCCGGCAGGATCTCGGTCGGCGAGTCGAGGAAGGACACGCCGCACTCCTTCAGCTTGGCCATGTTCTCCGGCTTGAACACCAGGTCCCAGGAATCGACCGGGGCGTTTTCGCCCAGCACGGCCTTGACCTTGTCGACGTTGTAGCCGATGCCGATGGTGCCCCACATGTAGGGGATGGAGTACTGGTTGCCCGGGTCGCTCGGATCGAGGGCCTTGAGCAGGTTGGTATCGAGGTTCTTCCAGTTCGGCAGCTTGGACTTGTCCAGCTTCTGGAACACGCCGGCCTTGATCTGCTTGGCCAGGAAGGGGTTGGACGGTACGACGATGTCGTAACCGGAGCTGCCCGCAAGCAGTTTGGCTTCCAGCACTTCGTTGCTGTCGAAGACGTCGTAGACGACCTTGATGCCGGTTTCCTTGGTGAACTTCTCCAGGGTTTCCGGGGCGATGTAGTCGGACCAGTTGTAGACGTGCAGTACCTTGTCATCAGCCTGGGCCACGCCGGCTACGGCGCCTGCCAGAGTCATGGCAAGCAGAGTCTTGCCGAAGGTCTTGATCATGCGGGTTAGCTCCATTGTCGTTTGAAGTATCCGAAGGCTGCGTCGCCTGAGCGACGCACCCTCCGGTGAGCCTGGCCAACGCACCCTGCAGTCTGGCAAGGTCTGGCCTGTCACTCAAGCCTTACACCAGCACTGCCCGGGCGGTCAGATCGAGACACTTGCGTGCCTTTTCGACCAGTTCGTCGATCTCGTTTTTGCTGATCACCAGCGGTGGCGCGATGATCATGGTATCGCCCACGGCGCGCATGATCAGTCCGTTCTCGAAGCAATGGCCGCGGCAGATCATGCCCACGCCCATCTCGCTCGGGAAACGCTCGCGGGTCTGCTTGTTCTTCGCCAGTTCGATGGCGCCGAGCATGCCCACGCCGCGGACTTCGCCCACCAGCGGATGATCCGCCAGCTCACGCAAACGCTTTTGCAAATAGGGTGCCGTTTCCGCCTGAACCCGCTCGATAATCTTCTCTTCCTTGAGAATGCGCAGGTTGGCCAGGCCGACGGCGGCGGCCACCGGGTGGCCGGAGTAGGTGAAGCCGTGGTTGAAGTCACCGGCGGCGTTGATCACCTGGTACACCTTGTCGCTGACGATCAAGCCACCCATGGGCACGTAGCCGCTGGTCATGCCCTTGGCGATGGTGATCAGGTCCGGCTTGTTGCCGAAGAACTCGCTGGCGAACCACTCGCCGGTACGGCCGAAGCCGCAGATCACTTCGTCGGCGACGAACAGGATGTCGTACTTGGCGAGGATCTCGCGGATGCGCGGCCAGTAGCTGTCCGGCGGGATGATCACGCCGCCCGCGCCCTGGATCGGCTCGGCGATGAAGGCCGCCACGTTGTCTTCGCCGACCTCGAGGATCTTCTTCTCCAGCTGGTCGGCGGCCCAGATGCCAAATTCTTCCGGGCTCATGTCGCCGCCCTCGCCGAACCAGTACGGCTGCGGGATGTGGACGATGCCGGGGATCGGCAGGTCGCCCTGCTCGTGCATATACTTCATGCCGCCAAGGCTGGCGCCGGCCACGGTGGAGCCGTGGTAGCCGTTGTGACGGCTGATGATCACCTTCTTGCTCGGCTGGCCCTTGCTCGCCCAGTAGTGGCGGACCATGCGCAGCATGGTGTCGTTGCCTTCCGAGCCGGAGCCGGTGAAGAACACGTGATTCATGCCGGCCGGCGCCACATCGGCGATGGCCTTGGCGAACTCCAGCGCCGGCGGATGGGCGGTCTGGAAGAAGGTGTTATAGAACGGCAGCTCGCGCATCTGCGCGGCAGCCGCCTCGACCAGCTCTTCGCGGCCGTAACCGACGGCGACGCACCAGAGACCGGCCATGCCGTCGAGAATCTTGTTGCCTTCGCTGTCCCACAGGTAGACACCGTCGGCCTTGGTGATGATGCGCGGGCCCTTCTCGTGCAGCTGCTGATAGTCGCTGAACGGCGCAAGGTGGTGCTCACGGCTCATGGCCTGCCACTCGCGGGTTTTCGGGTTGTTCGCTTGGTTAGTCATTCTTCACCTCAGATTACGCATCCGGTCGGGGCGCAGGGCGGATACCCGGCGCCCGTCCCCCATCAGACGGAGAGCAGCAGGAACTCGCGTTCCCAGGAGCTGATCACCCGCTTAAAGTTTTCGTGCTCGGCGCGCTTCACCGCGACATAGCCGCGGACGAACTTTTCGCCCAGGTATTTCTCGGCGGCCTTGCAGGCCTCCATGCGCTCCAGCGCGCTTTCGATGGTCACCGGCAGACGCAGGTTGCGCCGCTCGTAGCCGCGGCCCTTGACTGGCGCGCTGGGCTTGAGCCCCTCGACCATGCCGATATAGCCGCACAGCAGCGAGGCGGCCAGCACCAGATAAGGGTTGGCGTCGGCACCGGCCAGGCGGTTTTCCACGCGGCGGTTCTGCGGGCCGGCTTCCGGCACGCGCAGGCCCACGGTGCGGTTCTCCTCGCCCCACTCCACGTTCACCGGCGCCGAGGTATCGGGCAGGAAGCGGCGGAACGAGTTGACGTTGGGCGCGAACAGCGGCAACACCTCGGGGATGTACTTCTGCAGGCCACCGATGTGGTGCATGAACAGCTCGCTCATGCTGCCGTCGTCGTTGGAGAACAGGTTCTTGCCGGTCTTGATGTCCACCACGCTCTGGTGGATGTGCATGGCGCTGCCCGGCTGATCGGTGATCGGCTTGGCCATAAAGGTGGCCGCCACGTCATGCTTCAGCGCGGCCTCGCGCATGGTGCGCTTGAACACGGTGATCTGGTCGGCCAGGTGCAGGGCGTCGCCGTGACGGAAGTTGATTTCCATCTGCGCCGGGCCGTCCTCGTGGATCAGCGTGTCGAGGTCCAGCTCCTGCAGCTCGCACCAGTCGTAGACGTCTTCGAACAGCGGGTCGAATTCGTTGGCCGCGTCGATGGAGAACGACTGGCGACCGACTTCCGGACGGCCGGAGCGGCCCATCGGCGCTACCAGCGGGAAGTCTGGATCGCTGTTGCGCTTGGTCAGGTAGAACTCCATCTCCGGCGCGACGATCGGCTTCCAGCCCTTGTCGGCGTAGAGCTTGAGGATGTTCTTAAGGATGTTGCGCGGCGACAGCTCGATCGGGTTGCCCTGCTTGTCGAAGGTGTCGTGGATCACCATCGCAGTGGGCTCGATGGCCCAGGGCACGAGAAACACGGCGTTCTCGTCCGGACGGCAGAACATGTCGATGTCCGCCTCGTCGAGCAGTTCGTAATAGATGTCGTCCTCGACGTAGTCGCCGGTCACGGTCTGCAGCAGCACACTCTCGGGGAGGCGCATGCCCTTCTCGTCGAGGAACTTGTTGGTCGGCGAGATCTTGCCGCGCGCAATGCCGGTAAGATCGCTGATCAAGCATTCAACTTCGGTGATTTTGCGTTCTTTCAGCCAGCTGGTGAGCTGGTCTAGCTTGGTACTCATAGAGACCTCAGGGTTGTAGAGCGGCTACTGCGGACCGGTTAAAGCCTAGCGAAACCTCCCAGTTTCACCGACCGGTTGCTCACCTACTCAGCGTTGTCCCGCCCTCTTCCTGCAAGCCTCACCAAAGGCCTGGAAGATTGCGAGATAATTCGGGTTGGATCGTACCTGCCACTCCGGGTGCCACTGCACACCGAGAGCGAAGCTTGGCGCACCTTCGACGGAGAAGGCTTCGATCAACCCGTCAGGCGCCAGTGCTTCTACGCGAAGGCCCGGCGCCAGACGCTGAACGCCCTGGCCATGAATGGAATTGACTTGAATCTCGTCCGGCAAGCCGAGGCCGGCGAGCACCCCGCCCGCTTGCACACGCACGGTGTGACGGGGGGCATATTGCACCTCGACCGGCTCGTCGGCCGGCTCGCGGTGGTCCATCAGCCCGGCCACTTCCTGCACGCGCTGGTGCAGGCTGCCGCCAAAGGCCACGTTCATTTCCTGGAAGCCACGACAGATGCCCAGCACCGGAATCCCGGCAGCGATGGCCTGGCGGATCAGCGGCAGCGTGGTGGCGTCGCGAGCGATATCGTGGGCTGTGCCTGGCGCGCTGGCCGGGCCACTATAATGATGAGGTTCGACGTTGGACGGCGAACCGGTGAACAGCAGGCCGTCGATGCTGGCCAGCAGGGTGGGTTGATCGATCAGTTCGCCCAGGGCGGGGATCACCAGAGGCAGACCCTCCGCTCCGACCGCCACCGCGCGGACATATTTGTCGCCGACGATGTGGTTGGGGTGAAGTCCGACCTGCTTGGTGCAGGCGGTGACGCCGATCAACGGCAGGCGCAACATGGGACACCTTGTTTTATTGCTGTTGTTAGGTTGAGGCCGAGATTAGCCTTGTTCAATTTTTTACACAATAGGGCTGTAAAAAATTGAACACAGGCAACTGAGCAGCAGGCCGCACAAGGCTGACCAGCGGGTCGAAAAACCCTGGAGTGCCCCAAAACTGGCCATCGAGCCCCGTTTCGGGGCAAAATGGCCCGCTATTGACAGCCCTGGGTGTTTGAGATTGACTCACAGCTGCTCAATAGCATGATTGAAATTTTTAACAAAAAAGGTGTTGCATCATGTCGGTACCCCCGCGTGCCGTTCAGCTCAACGAGGCGAACGCGTTCCTTAAGGAACATCCTGAGGTCCAGTTCGTTGACCTTCTAATTGCAGATATGAATGGGGTGGTGCGCGGCAAGCGCATCGAAAGGAACAGCCTGCACAAGGTGTATGAAAAGGGCATCAATCTGCCCGCTTCGCTGTTCGCCCTCGATATCAACGGTTCCACTGTCGAAAGCACCGGCCTCGGCCTGGACATCGGCGACGCCGACCGCATCTGCTTCCCCATCGCCAATACCCTGTGCAACGAGCCCTGGCAGAAGCGCCCCACCGCGCAGCTGCTGATGACCATGCACGAGATGGACGGCAAGCCGTTCTTCGCCGACCCGCGCGAAGTGCTGCGCCAGGTCGTGGCTAAGTTCGACGAGATGAACCTGCGCATCTGCGCCGCCTTCGAACTGGAGTTCTACCTGATCGACCAGGAGAACGTGAACGGCCGTCCGCAGCCGCCGCGCTCGCCGATGTCGGGCAAGCGTCCGATCTCTACCCAGGTGTACCTGATCGACGACCTCGACGAGTACGTCGACTGCCTGCAGGACATGCTCGAAGCCGCCAAGGAACAGGGCATCCCGGCCGACGCCATCGTCAAGGAAAGCGCCCCGGCGCAGTTCGAGGTCAACCTGCACCACGTGGAAGACGCCATCAAGGCCTGCGACCACGCGCTGCTGCTCAAGCGCCTGATCAAGAACATCGCCTACGACCATGAGATGGACACCACCTTCATGGCCAAGCCCTACCCGGGCCAGGCGGGCAACGGCCTGCACGTACACATCTCGCTGCTCGACAAGACCACCGGCAAGAACATCTTCACCAGCGATGATCCCCAGGAGAACGCCGCACTGCGCCATGCGATCGGCGGTGTCCTGGAGACCATGCCGGCGTCCATGGCCTTCCTCTGCCCCAACGTCAACTCGTACCGCCGCTTCGGCGCGCAGTTCTATGTACCCAACGCGCCGAGCTGGGGCCTGGACAACCGCACCGTAGCCGTCCGCGTGCCGACCGGCAGCGCCGATGCCGTGCGCATCGAGCACCGCGTGGCCGGCGCCGACGCCAACCCGTACCTGATGATGTCGGCGATCCTCGCCGGCATTCACCACGGCCTGACCAACCAGGTCGAGCCGGGCGAGCCGATCGAGGGCAACTCGTACGAGCAGCTGGAGCAGAGCCTGCCGAACAACCTGCGCGATGCCCTGCGCGAGCTGGACGACAGCGAAGTGCTGAACAAGTACATCAGCCCGGACTACATCGACATCTTCGTCGCGTGCAAGGAAGCCGAGCTGCAGGAGTTCGAGACCACCATCTCCGACCTCGAATACAACTGGTACCTGCATACCGTTTGACGCAACACCCGACGCCGGCCCTAGTGCCGGCGTTGTTTTTTCCACTGCCCAGGTTCTGCCATCTCGCCCCGGCGCGCGGACTGGCGAAGCCTTGCCCATCATTCGCCAAGGAGGTCGTCATGTTTCGCGTTCTTGCTCCGCTGTTGCTGGCCCTCGCTCCCGGACTGGCGGCCGCCGCCGATAGCATCCGGGTCTACAACTGGAACGACTACATCGCCCCGCAGGTGCTGGAGGACTTCACCAAGGCCACCGGCATCGCCGTCGAGTACCACACCTACGCCTCGGCCGAGGAGCTCGACAAGATCCTCGCCAGCGGCGAGAGCATCGACATCGCCGTACCCTCGCAGAACGACCTGCCATCGCTGATCAAGGCCGGCCTGCTGCAGCCGCTGGACCTCGCCCGCCTGCCCAACCGCAAGCATCTGGACAAGCAGCTGCTGAGCAAACTGGCCGCAGTCGACCCACAGAATCGCCATGCGGTGCCCTACCTTTGGGGCGCCGTGGGCCTGGCGATCAACACACCGCAAGCCGAGGCGGCCTATGGCGGCCCGCTGCCGCACAGCTGGAGCCTGCTGTTCGACCCGGCGCAGAGCGCCAAGCTGACCGGTTGCGGCATCAGCGTGCTGGATGCCCCGGACGAGCTGCTCTACAACCTGCTCAGCTACCAGGGCCGCAGCTTCACCAACAGTTCGCCGGGACGCATCCGCAAGGCCGGCGAGACCCTCCAGGACCTGCGGCCGAACCTGCGCTACGTGGACAGCGAGCGCTATATCGAGGATCTCAACCAGGGCAAGCTGTGCGTGGCCGTGGCCTGGGTCGGCGACGCCCTGGGCGCCAGCGATGCCGGCCAGCCGGTGCAGTTCGTGGTGCCGGACGAGGGCTCCACCCTGTTCATCGACAACCTGGTGATTCCGGCCAGCGCGCGCCGCGCCGACCTGGCGCACAAGTTCATCGACTACCTGATGCAGCCGCAGGTGGCCGCGCAGATCAGCAGCGAGACGCTGTACCCCAGCGCCAACACCGAGGCCCAGCGGTTCCTCGAACCCAAGCTGCGCGAGCAGCTGGGGCGCAACCTGGACGACGCCAAGAACCGCCTGTTCGCCCTCATGCCCCTGTCGGACAAGCTGAAGGGCGCCCGCGACGAGGTGTGGAACCGCTTCCGCGACGGCAGCTGAGCATCTGCTTACGATCTCAGCCCCCTCCCTGGGGCGGCTTGCCTCCCCTGTCCGTCTGGCGTCCAATAGCGCCTGCCACGGACAGGAGACCGGCATGACCCGCACCGCAAGCCCCCGCAAGCCCCGCGCCAGCAGCCAGGCGCGCATCGACCTGATTCTCGGGGCGGCGCGCGATCTGCTCAGCAGCCAGGGCTTCGCCGGCCTGACCATCTATGCGGTGGCCGAGCGCGCGGACATCCCGCCCTCTTCCGTGTACCACTTCTTCGCCAGCGTGCCGGCGCTGCTCGAGGCGCTGACCGCCGACATCCACGCCGCCTTCCGCGACTGCCTGCTGCAACCGGTGGAGCACGCCTCGCTGCGCGACTGGCGCGACCTGTCGCGTGTCATCGAGGAACGCATGCTGGCGATCTACGCCGGCGACAGCGCCGCGCGCCAGCTGATCCTGGCCCAGCACGGCCTGGCCGAAGTGATCCAGGCCGACCGCCAGCACGACCTGGAGCTGGGGCGCCTGATGCAGGCGGTGTTCGAGCGCCACTTCCCGCTGCCGCAACTGCCGCGCGATATCGACGTGTTCGCCCTGGCCATGGAGCTGGGCGACCGGGTCTATGCCCGCGCCGTGCAGCTGCACGGCGAGATCACCCCTCGCATGGCCGAGGAAGGCATGCGCGTGTTCGATGCCTACCTGGCCCTGTACCTGCCGCCCGCCCTGCCCAAGCGCGAAAAGCCCCTGTCGTAAGCCGATATTCATCGATTTACCCGCGTCTTCTCAGCCTTACCTTCCGGCAGGCAATCGCCCTGCCTTCAGGCTTTACCCACCCGAAACAGCCAATATTTATCTGCAATATCTGGATAGTTTTCGATGGAAATCGATAAAACGCCTTTTAAAGTCGATTTTTATCGGATATAAATTGGGCTATCCAGCGCCCCGCCCGACCCAACAGCGGGGCGCAGCCATGGGTCTCTGCTAGTGTCAGAAGACCTCCTCTGCATGCTCCACCGAGGTGCTCCATGTCGCGTATCGTCACCGTCGCCGCTACCCAGATGGCCTGCTCCTGGGATAGCGCCGCCAATATCGCCACGGCCGAGAAACTGGTGCGTCAGGCGGCCGCCAACGGTGCACAGATCATCCTGATCCAGGAGCTGTTCGAGACGCCCTACTTCTGCCAGAAGCCCAACCCCGACTACCTGCAGCTGGCCACGCCGACCGCGGAAAATCCGGCCATCCTGCATTTCCAGAAAGTCGCTCGTGAGCTGCAGGTCGTGCTGCCAATCAGCTTCTACGAACGTGCCGGCCGCGCGCGCTTCAACAGCATCGCGATCATCGACGCCGACGGCAGCAACCTCGGCGTGTATCGCAAGAGCCATATCCCCGACGGCCCCGGCTACCACGAGAAGTACTACTTCAACCCGGGCGACACCGGCTTCAAGGTTTGGAACACCCGCTACGCCAAGATCGGCGTGGGAATCTGCTGGGACCAGTGGTTCCCCGAGGCGGCGCGCAGCATGGCCCTGCTCGGCGCCGAGCTGCTGTTCTACCCGACCGCCATCGGCAGCGAGCCGCACGACCCCAGCATCAGCTCCCGCGATCACTGGCAGCGCGTACAGCAGGGCCACGCCGGCGCCAACCTGATGCCGCTGATCGCCGCCAACCGCATCGGTCGCGAGGAGCAGGACGGCTACCACATCACCTTCTACGGCTCCTCGTTCATCGCCGACCAGTTCGGCAAGAAGGTCGCGGAACTGGGCGAGACCGAGGAAGGCGTGCTGGTGCGCAGCTTCGACCTCGACCAGCTGGAACACATCCGCAGCGCCTGGGGCAGCTTCCGCGATCGCCGACCGACCCTGTATGGTCCGCTCAAGACCCTCGACGGCCACCTGGCCTCCGAGTGATTCACGGCGTCGGCTCCCACCAGGGCCCGACGCAGCAGCCCGGATGTCATCCGGAAATCCCTGACACACGCCCCCGGACTACATCCGGGTTACAGGAGCAGGACATGACCACCCTCAACAGCACCCCACGCGCCGACGGCTTCCGCATGCCCGCCGAGTGGGAGCCCCATAGCCAGACCTGGATGGTCTGGCCCGAGCGCCCCGACAACTGGCGCCTCGGCGGCAAACCGGCGCAGGCCGCCTTCACCGCCGTGGCCAAGGCCATCGCCGAGTTCGAGCCGGTGACCATCTGCGTGTCCGCCGGCCAGTACGAGAACGCCCGCGCCCGCCTGGAGGGCAGCGGCATCCGCCTGGTGGAAATCACCACTGACGACGCCTGGGTGCGCGACACCGGCCCGACCTTCGTCACCAACGCCAGCGGCGAAGTGCGCGGCGTGGACTGGACCTTCAACGCCTGGGGCGGCTTCGACGGCGGCCTGTACTGGCCCTGGCAGCGCGACGACCAGGTGGCCAGCAAGATCCTCGAGATCGAGCGCCGCGACCGCTACCGCACCGAGGGCTTCGTGCTGGAGGGCGGCTCGATCCACGTCGACGGCGAAGGCACCCTGATCACCACCGAGGAATGCCTGCTCAACAAAAACCGCAACCCGCACCTGACTCGCGAAGAGATCGAAGCGGTGCTGCGCGACCACCTGGCCATCGACACGGTGATCTGGCTGCCGGACGGCCTGTTCAACGACGAGACCGACGGCCACGTCGACAACTTCTGCTGCTACGTGCGCCCGGGCGAAGTGCTGCTGGCCTGGACCGACGACGTCAACGACCCCAACTACCCGCGCTGCCAGGCGGCGATGCAGGTGCTGGAGTCCGTCCGCGACGCCAAGGGCCGCCAGCTGGTGGTGCACAAGATGCCGATCCCCGGGCCGATCCACGCCACCGGGGAAGAGTGCGCCGGCGTCGACGCCGCCGACGGCAGCCAGGAGCGCAGCCCCGCCGTGCGCCTGGCCGGTTCCTACGTCAACTTTCTGATCGTCAACGGCGGCATCGTCGCGCCGAGCTTCGACGACGCCAAGGACGAGGAGGCCCGCGCCATCCTCCAGCGCGTGTTCCCCGAGCACCGCGTGGTGATGGTGCCGGGCCGCGAGATCCTCCTCGGCGGCGGCAACATCCACTGCATCACCCAGCAGCAACCGGCGCCGCAACAGCGCTGATTGCCGCCCATAAAAAAGCCCGCCAATCGGCGGGCTTTTTCGTTGCGGCTCACTGGGCCTGGAGCTGCATCTGCGGCTTCGGCGGTTGCGGCTTGGGCTCGACGGCCTTGATCTGCAGGCTCGGCTTCGGCGGCTCGGGCTGGGTCTGCGGCGCCTGCAGCTTCATCTCCGGCTTCGGCTGGGGCTGCGGGGCCTGCAGCTTCATGCCCGGGTTGGGTTGCGGGTGCGGCTCGGGCTTCACGGTATCCATCTGCAGCTGTTTGTTCTGCTCACCGATATCGATGTTGAGGGTGCTGGTGCACAGTACTTCCACGGCCACCACGCTCGACTGCTTCTTGTTCGGCGCGATGACGTTGAAGCGGTAGCTGCGCTTGACCAGCGTGCCCTGGCCCTGGGTATTGGCCTTGAAGCCGCCGATGCCCTGCTGCTGCGGTTGCGGGTCGGGCTTGATGCTGACCTTCTGGCTGATCACCCGCTGGGTGGCCTCGCCGACCTTGCCCGGCAGGTTGCTGGTCATCTGCACGGCCGCGCCCTTGCCGCCGACTTCTTCCAGCCAGTACTTGATCTGGCCGCCACCGGAGCCCTTGATCGTGGCCTTGAGGGTGATCTCGGCCGGGCACACACCCTTCAGCTTGGCCGGCTGGGCGGCCAGCTCGACGCTGTTGACCTGGAAGCCGGCTACCAGGCCCTGCGGGCCCTTCGGCGGAGCCACCTTGTCGGCGATGGCCGGATTACCCAGGCACTGGATGGTCACCGGCGCGCTCTTGTCCCACAGGTGGTACTGGTGGCTGCTCGGCGGACGCGAGGTGCCCGGGCCACCGCCCAGCTGGTAGAAGCCGGCCATCTTCAGCGGCACGTTGAGTTTGACGTTGAAGCCCTGGCGCAACACCTGGTTGAGGCCCTTGCCCTGCTTCAGCCGGTTGCTCTTCTCGAAGCTGCAGTAGCCGGCGATATCCGTACCCGGGATACCGTCCGCCACCAGCAGCTTGAACGGCAGGTTGGCGTTCAGGTAGCCACTGCTGGCCAGCACCTTGCTGGCGCCCAGGTCGAACATCTGCGACTTCTCGAAGTAGTTCTCGCCGCCTTTGGGGATCTTCGCCTCGCCGACATAGATGCGCGCCCAGGGCTTGTTCGGCTGCTGCGACCACTGGTGGGTGTACTGGAAGCGCATCTTCACGGTAGTGCTGGGGATCACCGTCCACTCGCCCTTCTGGTCCAGCTGCACCTTGAGGGTATGCGACTGGCCGGCATCCGGCATGGCCTTGATGCTGGCCTTGGCGGCCGGATTGTCATCGACGGCCAGGGCCTGGCCGGTGGCCAGCAGCAGGGCCAGGCCGAGGGTGTTGAGGGTGAAGATGGATTTGGACGCTTTCATGGGGTTGCTCCTGGTGGGGCGTGATTGGTTGCCTTACGCCCCTCTGTCGTTGGCAGCCCCGGCAACGGTTCAAAAAATTTTCAGCGGCATTTTTTCTTTCTGAGTAAAGCGTGCCAGCACCTGTCTGCAAAACCGCAGCACACTCAGCGACAGGCCGCCAGGCGCGGCAGGCCGGCGCCGTATTGCTCGTCGCGGCCGGGCTCGCCGAGGTCGCGGGCCTGAGCCAGCAGAGCCTCGCTGGACGGCGCCAGGGCGAGAGCGGCAGCGACGAAGGGCGCGGCGAAGGAGGTGCCGCTGGCGTAGAAGCCCTGGCCGTCGCCGTCCAGGGTCCAGATGTCCTCGCCCGGCGCCACCAGCGCCAGATGGCGACCGAAGTTGGACTGGCGCAGGCGGCGCAGGCGCGCATCCACGGCGCCTACTGCCAGCACATCGGGATAGGCCGCCGGGTAGCGCACTCCGGCCTGGCCATCGTTGCCGGCGGCGGCGACGAACGTCAGGCGCTCGCCGAGGCTTTCGAACAGCCCCTCGAGCAGTTGGCTGCGCGAACCACCGAAGCTCAGGTTGACCACCTGCGGGGGCGGCTGCACACCGGCCACGCGATCCAGCGCCGCGATCACCCAGTCGCTGCGGGTATGCAGGCCGGCGGCGCGGTCCTCGCCGAAGACGCCGAAGGCATGCAGGCGCGCCCCCGGCAGCAGGCCGGCCACCTGCTGGCGGCCGACCAGCAGCGCGGCCAGTGCGGTGCCATGCCGCCGGGCCTCGGCACTGGTCGCCGCGTACTGCTCGGGCGGCAGGCTCTGGTAATGCAGGTCGGCACCGCCGAACTCCGCCAAACCGGTATTTACCGGACCGTCGAGCATCGCCAGCACCTTGTCTTTGCCACAGTTTGCGGGCGCCCATTGGCCGCGGCCCATGGCGCGCTGCCCCCAGTTGCGCAGCTGCAGCTCGGCGCCATCCGGTTGCTGCAGCGGGCGGTAGCGCAGGTTGAGCTCCTGCTGCCAGCCGGGGAATTTGCCGCGCAACTCGCTCTCCAGCGTCGGCAGATCGACCTCGGCGGGAATGCGAAACACGCTGAGCACCAGGCCCAGATTGAGCAGACGCTGGCGCCGCAGGATGCTCAGGCCGAAGGGTTGCAGGGCCTGGCGCTGGTGCTCCGCCTCCGGCAGGTCGCGGCCGAACACCAGCCATTCGCGCAGCACGGGCAGATCGTCCGCCGGCGGTTGCGCCACGCCACGCCATTGCGCCGGAGGCGCCTGCAGGGTCGGCCTGTCCAGCAGGCTGCCACCACCGCGCCGCGGCGGCGCAGGGACAACCTGGCCAGGCGTGGGCGCTGGAGGTGGTGTTGCCGCCTGCACGCTAGGTGCCGGCGGGGGGGCAGCAGGCGGCACGGCGGAACTGCCGGGCAGCGGCGCAGTACTCGGCGGGGCGCTACCCGGTGGAGCAGTGCTGGAGGGCGGCGCAGCACCGGGCGCGGTGGGCGCCGTGGCCGGATCGCTGGTGGCCTGCTGCGGCAGGCTCAGCAGCAACGCCAGCAGCAGCGCCCAACGCTTCACGGCTGCGCCCGCGCCAGCAGTGCAGCGTGCTGCACCACGGCCTGCTGCTGCAGCCAGCGCAGCAGGGCCTGGCCATCGGCAAAGCGCTGGTCGGCCGGTACATGCACTTGCACCACGCCGAGCGCCGAAGGCCCATCGACCAGCACGGCATCCAGCTCCAGCAGCAGGGCACGTATCTGCTGCCACTGGGCATGCTCGACAAAGCGCAGCTGCACCCGGTAGCCGCCGCTCAGCACCTGCTCCTGGCCGCCACTGAGCATGCGCCAGTCGCTATCGGTCTGCGCCGGACGCGTCAGGATGCCCACCTGCAGCGCCACCACCAGGGCAGCCGCCACGGCCAGGCCAGGACGCCACCAGTCGCGCTTCGGCAGCGCCGGCTGCTCCTGCTGCAGGCTGCGCTGCAGGCGGGCCCAGCCAAGCTCGAAGGGCGGCGTCTGCCCGGCGGAATGCACCTTCTCCTGCTCGCGCACGGCGACGGCCAGTCGCCGCAGCACCTCCAGCTCCTCGCGGGCCTCGGCCGAGCGCAACAGCAAGGCCTCCACCGCCGCCAGCTCTTCACCCTCCAGGGTGCCGTTCAGGTACCAGGGCAGCAGCTGCAGCAGCGACCCGTCGTCGATTTCAGTGTTCATATTTCACCTCCGCGGTCTGTGCCACTGAGTCGTTCGCGGTGGGCTGGCGGTTCAGTCTTCTCATGTCGGCGCGCTCCCGAGCAAACGGCGCAGGCACTGCAGCAGCTGCTGCTTGGCGTGCAGCATGCGGGTCTTCACGGTGCCGTTGGGGATGTCCATGATGGCGGCGATCTCGGGATAGGACAGCTCCTCGAAGAAGGTCAGGTAGACCACCTGGCGGTGGCCGTCCTTGAGCCTGTCCAGGCACTGGCGCACCTGTTCGCCCTGCTGGCTCAGCTCGATGGCCAGGCTGGCCGGGCAGGCCTGGTCGCTCGCCTCGTCCTCCAGGCTCGCCTCGTCCAGCATCTCGCTGGGGCGCTTGCGGCGCAGCAGGTCCACCGACTTGTAGCGAGTGATGCTGAGCAGCCAGGTGCGCACCTGCGACTGGCCGGCGAAGGTCGCAGCACGGCGCCAGACTTCCAGCATCACCTCGTTGAGCACCTCGGCGGCATCCGCCGCGTTGTTCACCGTGCGCAGGGAGAACTGGTAGACCACGCCGTGGAAGCGTTCGTAGAACTGCCGCAACGCGCGCTGGTCGCCGCCAGCGATGCGGTGCAGCAACTGCACATCCGTGTCGTCGATCATGGCTGGTAACGCACCCTCCATTCCTGGCTGCGGCCGATCATGGCGCCGCCCTGGTCGTGGGCGGTGACCCGCCACAGATAGTAACTCCCCGGCTGCAGCTTGCTGCGCAGCAGGGTCGACAGCGCGCTGCGGGTCACGCTGGCGGGCAACAGCATGCCGGCGACGAAGTTGGGCGACTCGCCCAGCACCTCGCCCTCACCGGTGCGCTGGGCATCGGCGGTGAACAGTTGCAGCTGATAGACCACCGCACCGGCCACCGGCTGCCAGTGGAACTGGCTGGCGCTGCCGACATCGCCATCGCGCGGACCGGCGTCGATCAGCGGCTGGCGTGCAGGCTCGCTGCCGCCGAGCACCTCATACACCGTCTCCACCGTCAGGCCGTCGAGCGGGCAACCGGCGTCCAGCACCAGGGCATCGGCCGGCACCAGCTCGCGATTGGTCACGCAGAAGCGCACCCGGTATTTGCCGGCCTTATCGCTGGGCAGCGGCGGGCTGTTGATGGTGCTCTGCTGGGCGTCGCGCAGGTAGCTGCGCACCAGGGTCAGGGTGCGGTAGATCGGCTTGCCTTCGGTGCTGCCCGGCTCCGCCACCTGCCAGCGCCCTTCGAGCAGACCGTTGCCGCTGTAGGCCAGCAGCACCTTGGCCATCAGCCCTTCGCCTGGCGGCACCACCTTGATCCGCTGGTTGTCGGTGAAGCTCAGGCTCAGGCGCTGTACCAGCAGCTCGCCGGTGCGATTCTCGCGCGGAGCACGCAGGCCGCTGCTGACCAGGTTGAGGGTGATCTGGCCGCGCAGCCGCGAGGCGCCACCGATGAATTCACGCTGCAGGACCAGACGCCGCAGGCCGCGCTCGTACCAGCCCTGCACCATGCCGGCCGGCAGCTCCAGTTGCTCGTTGAGCAGGAAGGGGCCGCCACCGTCGGCGCTCAGGCGCGAGCCCAGGCTGGTCAGGATCGAGCCACTGGCGGGATCGACCACCTGCGCCTGCGCCGAGGTCACGCCACCGCTGTAGCCATCGCTGGCCACCACCTGCCAGGCCAGCGGCAATGGGTTGTTCTGGCTGGCCAGCAACTGGCGCTGCGCCGGCTGGATCTTCACCGCACGCAGGGCGCCGGCCACCGGGATGGTCAACACCTGCTGGCCACGCACCACGCCGCCACCGGACAGATCGGCGAAGTCGCGTACCAGCAGCACCCGCCGCAAGCCGCTGGCCTGCCAGGCCTGCACGGTGGCCTGGGGCAGCACGATGAATTCGCCGAACATGAAGGGGCCGCTGCCGCCCTGGCTGAGGGTGCCGCCGACCGTGGCCAGAGTGGCGCCGCCGGATGGATTGACGATCCGCGCCTGGGTGGACACCGCGCCACCGCTATGGGCCGAGTCGCTGGTGACGCGCCAGCTCACCGCCCAGTTGTTGTCCTGGGTCGCCAGCAACTGGCGCTGGGCCGGCTGCGCGCTGGCATTCAGCAACACCGCCTCGGCGGCCATGGGCAGCGCCGGCAGCAGTACCAGCAGGGCGCGCAGGATCAGCTTGTATGAAGCGTTCATGGTTCACCTTCCGCCCGCGCCTGTGCGCGGGACTGCCTGTCAGTAGTTGTGAGTATCCCAGCGCAGGTCGAAGCCCAGCAGCAGCTGCCAGTCCTCCAGCGCCTGGTCGTAAAGCCGGCTGTCCTGTTGCGCGTAACTGCTCTTGAGGAACCAGTCGAGGCCCGGGCGCATGCCTTGCGGCTGTGCCACGGTCCAGGTCAGCTGCAGGTTGGCGCTCTGCTGCAGCACGCTGTCGCCAAGGAAATCGCCATCGCCCAGATGGCTGGTGTCGCGGCCGCGGTAGTAGGAGGCGTTCAGCCGCCAGCGCTCCGGGACGATCTGCCACGCCACATCCAGGCCACGGCTGATGCCGCGGTAGACATTGCCGTTGTCGGTCTCCTGCAGTTTGTTCCATTGCCAGCTGGTGGAGAGACTCAGCGAATCCAGCGGCATGTAGCCGATCTGCAGGGTGGTGAAACGATTGCGCTGGTCCGATGGCGGCTCGTAGATCAGGTAGCCGTTCTGCTCCACCTCGCGGGAATAGTCGTCGGTGCTCTGCAGGGTGTGCTGCACCGACCAGTTCCAGCGCGCGTGATAGAAGCTCATGCCAAACAGCCTTTCGCGCGTGCGGTCGTCGAGATCGAAGCCGACTCGCGGAGCGTCCTCGTCGTCCTGACGCCGACGGGTGTCGTTGAAGCCGGCGTTCAGCGAGGGCAGGCCGAGCAGGCGCCAGGGCAGCGATTCGCCGTCCACCGTCGGGTAGTAGTAGAGGTTGAGCACGCGACGCTCGGCGATCTGGTCGGCCACCTCGTCCTGGTCGTCGAGGTTGTTGGTCTCGCGCGCCAGTTCGGCGTCCATCTGCAGGTTGCCCAGGTAGCCCTGCCAGTTGAGGCGATCCATGCGCAGGTCGCCGGGCAGCGAGAGGTTGCCCAGGGTGAAGAAGTCCAGGCCCACCTCGCGCCGCTGCAGGGTCAGGTTCCACTGGTCGAACGGGCCGGAGGGGAACCACTGGCCGGAGCTGAATTGCGCCTGCAGGTCGTGGGAGCCGTCACTGCTGGCATCCTCGCCGCGTCCCAGGCCGTCGCTGTCGAAGCTCGACCAGGCGTAGTCGGCGTGCAGCCACAGGCTGTTCTCGCCGAAGCGCGAATCCACCGCCAGGTTCCAGCTGTCGCCGCCGTAGCGGGTCTGCTGGTCGGTGGCCAGCCAGGCGGTACCGCTGTCGGTCGTCTCGCCGTTGATATAGGCGGCGCTGAGCTGCAGCAGCTGCGGGTCGTCCTGCAGCGGAGTGAAGGTCAGCAGGCCACCGCTGCTGCGCTCGCTGCCGCTGGAGGGATAGCCCAGATGGCGGTTGTAGTCGGTCAGCGGCTCGCTCTGCAGGCCGAACACATCCAGCTGCAGCGGGCCGTCCAAGGCATCTCCCAGGGTCACCACCGCGCCGCGGCGCTGGTAGGCGCTGAAAAGCAGGTCCTCGCGCAGCACCCCATAGTTGCCCAGGGCCAGGCCCTGGCGGCGCAGGCCGCTGCCACGAGAAGCGGCCAGGCGGTAGTTGGGCAGCTCCCATTCGTGGCCGCTGGGGTTGTTGTCGCTGAGGTTGTCGTACAGTGCGTCCACCTCGGCCTGCCACTGCCACTCGGCGGCCGCGCCCTCGCCGCGATAGCTGACGCCGCCGTTGCTGGCGTAGCGCGGAGTACCCGTGTAGCTGGCGGCATCCTTCTCGTCGACCCGGTAGCTGTTGCTGAGCAGGCCGTACAGGGTATAGCGATGCGCCGCCGGGGCCGGCGCCTGGGCCAGCTCCTCGGCACTTGCCGGCAGCGGGCCGACGAAATCGCTATCCACCGGCGCCGGGTCGGCGGCATCAACACCGGCATCGGCATCGGCCGCAACCGGCTCGCCCGCATCGCCCTCCAGGGCCACCTCAGCCTCGGCGGGGCCGCTGACCTGGACCTCGGCCTCCAGCAGCGTGGCGACGTTGCCGTCGGCGTGGAACACCATCACCAGCAGCGGATGCTTGCCGCTCGCCAACGGGCTGGGCATGTCGAGGATGAACTCACTCTCGCTGCGGCTGATCAGCGCGGTCACGTCGTAGCCGTCCAGTTCGACGGCCAGCTGATCGCCTTCGGCGAGTATCTCCAGCCCCTGCACGCTGAAACTCAGCTGGGTCTGGCCGGGCTCGGCGCTCAGCAGCTCCTCGGCTGCCGCCGGGCCGATCAGGCCCCCGAGCAGCAGGACGCAGCAGCTACGAATAGGCTTCAGGATGTTCATGGCCTGTTCCTGGCATTCACCCCGGCCGCCCGCACGCAACAGGCGGCCGGAACGACTCACTGGGGCAGGACCGGAGCGCGCAGCGGCGCCCGGCCGGGTTGGGTTTGGCCACAGTTGCGTACTTCCACCGTGACCCGTGCTTTGTTATTGCTCTCGTTGCTTTCCCCAACCTGCTGCTGGTCATCGACCGACAGGCCCAGCAGGTGCGTGCCGTTACCCAGGTAGATCAAGCCGGACACCTTGTGCTGCGCCCCTCCGGCCAGGCCGGGCAAAGAGGCGTTATGCAGCAGCTCCTGGTCCTCGCGCAAGCGGCTGACGAAGGTGCCCGCCGCGGCTTGGCCCAGGTTCTTCACATCGTAGACCAGGCGCAGCTCGCAGCGCCCCTCGCGTTGCCGTCCGGCTTGGCTGGCGTCTACCTTGAGGCTGCCGCCCCACTGTGCGCTGGCATTGCCGATGGTCAGCGCCGGTGCGTAGGACAGATCGATCTGAGCAGGCTTGGGCTGCGGCGCGGTGAAGGTATCCGGAGCAGGTTTGGGCGCCTCCTTGCAGGTCACCTGGTAAGCGGCGGCGGCACTCTTGGCCTTGCTCCAGTTGTTCTCGCCCATCGCTAGCACCTTCAGCTCCACTTGACCGCTGTGCACGTTGGCAGCGTGGCCCTTGAGCTGCAGGCCCTGGCCCTTGGCCTGGTTCGGCAGGGCCAGTTTGGCATTGGGGCCGGCCTGCTTGCCGATGTCTTTCAGCTGCGTGGCGACGCTGTGCCAGCCGCTGGTGTTGAGGGTGATGGTGTAGACCGGGCCCAGGCCACCGTTGTGCGCCCAGCGGTACTGCACCTGCTGCTGGCCCTTGTTGGCCTTGAGCGTGCCTTCCACCTTGAGGGTCACCGGGCAGGTGCCGCTGTAGGGCGTAGGCTCGACCTTGATCTTGGGCTGCTCCAGGGCGAAGGCGGCGGCCAGATCCATTCCCTTGGGTTTCGGGGCAACATTCGGGAAGTCATAGCCCTCGCAGATCGTCTCGATCTTCACGTGCTGCCAGGCGTGCGCTTCCTTGTCGTCCAGGCCATTGCACTGCAGATAGACCACCCCCGCCAGCAGCGGCTTGTCGGTGGCTGGCAGGCGCTTGTCCTGGGCCAGGATCTGCTTGAGGTCGCGGCCCTTGCCCTGCTCGGCCTTGAGATAGCTGTTGCAGGCCTGCTTGGCCGCGTTGGCCAGCTTGGCACTCACCGGCACGTTGATGCTGCCGCTGGTGCTGTGCGATTTGTGCTTAGACTTGCTGGTGATCCAGTCCTTCTGCAGCAGACGCTGGTGATGGATGTAGTAGCTGCGCGGGCCGACCTGGCTGTTGTCATTGATCCACCAGATCAACCGGTCGATCTTGCGCACGCCACGGCACTCGACCTGGCTGCTGGCCTGCCAGGCCACCTGCTGTCCCGGCTTGACCGCCGTGTAGCTGGTGCCGTCGGACTGCACGCGGATGACCGGTACCGGCCCGGTCTGCTTGACCTCGATCCGCTTTATGCCGGACAGCATGGTGCTCGGCGTGACGTTGTCGGGGGCGTAGGTGTCTTCGGCGTTGGCGGCGCCGCTGCAGGCCAACAGCAGGCCGAGGAACAGGGGGTTGAGATTGCGTTGCATGACCGGGCTCTCCTGCCGGGTGAATGACACCCCTCAGTCGTGGCCAGCAGGTCCGGCGGTTCAAACTTTTTTGCACCCAAGAAAAAGCCCGCCGAGTGGCGGGCTTGTTCAGGTGACTGCTACTCAGGCAGCGGTCGGGCGCAGCGAGTAGGTCTTCAGCTGCTCGGCGAAGTCGCGCAGGGACTGGATGCCGCTGGCCTCGGCCTCGTGCACCCACTGCTTGATGGCTTCGAGCATGTCGTGGCCGTTGCTGCTGGTCTTGACCCAGATCTGCTGCAGGGCGATGCGCTTCTCGTAGATCACCTTGAGCGCCTGGCTCTGCTCCAGCATCGCGGCGATGCGTGCCTGGTGGCTCTCGTCGAGCAGGCTGGTCTCGCGCGACAGCAGGCGCTTGGCGCGACGGAACAGGTGGCGCACCGACTCGTCGGCCTTGGCCAGCTCCTGCTTGACCAGCGGCTTGATCACCAGCTTGCGGTACTGGGCCATGATCTGGAAACGGTTGTTGAGGATGGCCATGGCGGTGTCCATGTCCAGGCTGCGCTTGCCCTCGACGCGGTGGGCGATGGGCGCCACGCGCTGCACCTTGGCCAGGCGCAGGAAGCTGAACAGCTTGATCCAGGCCCAGCCCATGTCGAACTCCCACTTCTTCACCGACAGCTTGGCGCTGTTAGGGTAGGTGTGGTGGTTGTTGTGCAGCTCCTCACCGCCGATCAGGATGCCCCAGGGCACCAGGTTGGTGGCGGCGTCCCGGCACTCGAAGTTGCGGTAGCCGACGGCATGGCCGAGGCCGTTGATCACGCCCGCCGCCCACACCGGAATCCACATCATCTGCACCGCCCACACGGTCATGCCGAGCACGCCGAACAGGGCCAGGTCGACGACTGCCATGAAGATGATGCCGCCCATCGGGAAGCGGCTGTAGACGTTGCGCTCGAGCCAGTCATCCGGGCAGTTCTTGCCGTAGATGCGCAGGGTCTCCTCGTTCTTCGCCTCTTCCTGGTACAGCTCGGCGCCTTTGCGCAGCACGGTGCCCAGGCCCTTGATCACCGGGCTGTGCGGGTCATCGACGGTCTCGCACTTGGCGTGGTGCTTGCGGTGGATGGCGGTCCACTCGCGGGTGTTCTGGCCGGTGCTGATCCACAGCCAGAAACGGAAGAAGTGCTTGAGGGCAGGGTGCAGTTCCAGCGCGCGGTGCGCGGAGTAGCGGTGCAGGTAGACGGTGACGCTGACGATGGTAATGTGGGTCATCACCAGGGTGACCGCCACCAGTTGCCAGGGTGACAGGTCGAGAAAGCCGTTGTACCACATGAAGGGTGTAGCCTCGCGGGGAGAAATAGAGCGGCCGGGGCCCTGGCCTTGCGGGCATTATCACCAAGACGGGAGATAAAGCCAGTGCACCATTAGACGAGAATGCACTGGATGATGACTTATCTATAATGTGCCGCAGCTCACACCGACAGGGCCGACCCCATCTCGATGAAATTCCAGCGTAGCCCGCTGCAGCTCTCTCTGTTCTACCTGATCGTCGCCGCACTGTGGATTTTCTGCAGCGACGCCCTGCTACTGTGGCTGGGTCTGGACCGCGACACGCTGAACCGTTACCAGACCCTCAAGGGCGTGTGTTTCGTGCTGGTCACCGGCTTCGCTCTGTACTGCGCACTGAACCAGTATCGCCTCGAACAGCGGCGCGCGCGCAGCGCCCTGAAACACAGTGAGGAACGCCTGGCACTGGCCCTGGAATCGGCCCAGGAGGGTCTGTGGGACTGGGACATGCAGAGCGGCCAGGTGTATTACTCACGGCAGTACTGCGACATGCTCGGTTACACACTCGAGGAATTCGGCGCGACCAATGACTCCTGGCTCTCGCGCCTGCACCCCGATGACCGCGAACGTGCCGGACAGCGCCTGAAGACCCTGCTCGCCGGCCGCAGCACGCACGACGAGAGCAGCTTTCGCATGCGCCACCGCGACGGCGGATATCGCTGGCTGCACTACCGTGGCCAGATGCTGCTGGATGCCCAGGGTCAGCCCAGCCGCTTCATCGGCACCGCCAGCGACGTCACCCGGCGCCGCGCCGACGAGGACAGCCTGCGCCAGGCCGCCGCCGTATTCGACAGCACCCTGGAAGGCGTGCTGGTCACCGACCGCGAGCAGCGCATCGTCCACGTCAACCCAGCCTTCAGCCGTATCACCGGCTACGCCGTCGACGAGGTGCTGGGCAAGCTGCCGAGCCTGCTCAAGTCCGGGCGCCACGACGAGGCCTTCTACCAGAGCCTGTGGCACGCCCTGAACAGCCGCGGCGCCTGGAGCGGCGAAGTGTGGAACCGGCGCAAGGACGGCGAGGTGTTCCCCATGTGGCAGTGCATCCGCAGCATCCGCGACGAGAGCGGCACCCTGACCCACTACGTGGCGGTGTTCTCCGACGTCAGCGCGATCAAGCATTCGCAGCACGAGCTGGACTACCTGGCCCACCACGACGCACTGACCGGCCTGCCCAACCGCCTGCTGTTCGGCGAGCGCATCGAGCAGGCCATCCAGCGCGGCGGAGCCCTGCTGCTGCTTGACCTGGACCATTTCAAGATCGTCAACGAGAGCCTTGGCCACAACACCGGCGACCAGTTGCTCAAGCTGATCGGTGAACGCCTGAGCGAGGCCATCGGCGCCAATGTCACCCTGGCGCGCCTGGGTGGCGACGAGTTCGGCCTGCTCAGCTGCGACTGCAGCGAAGCCGACCAGGCCTCGCAACTGGCCCTGGAGCTGCTGGACAGCCTCGCCCAGCCCTTCGCCATCAACGGCGAGACCCTGTTCATCGGCGCCAGCATCGGCATCAGCCTGTTCCCCGACGACGGCGACAGCGTCGAGCAGCTGATGCGCAACGCCGACTCCGCGCTGGCCCGCGCCAAGAGCAGCGGCCGCCAGACCTTCAGCTTCTACAGCCAGGACATGACCGCCCTGGCCCAGCAGCGCGTGCGCCTGGAGGCCGAGCTGCGCCAGGCTCTGGAGCAGGACGAGCTGCGCGTGCACTACCAGCCGATCCACCGCCTGGATGACCGGCGGATGATCGGCGCCGAGGCCCTGGTGCGCTGGCAGCATCCCGAGCGCGGCCTGGTGCCGCCGGGCGAATTCATTCCGGTGGCCGAGGACAGCGGACTGATCGGCGCCATCGACGCCTGGGTGCTGGAGCAGGCCTGCACCCAGATGCGTCGCTGGCAGGCCCTGGGCCTGCAGCTGGAGTTCATCGCGGTCAACGTCTCCAGCCGCCTGTTCAGCCGTGGCGAGCTGGACCTGCGCGTGGAGCGGGTGCTGCGCGAGACCGGGCTGGACCCGGCGCAGCTGGAGCTGGAAGTGACCGAGAGCGCGGTGATGGACGACCCGCAGCGGGCCGAGGAGCTGCTCACCCAGCTGCATCGCCTGGGCGTGCGCCTGGCCATCGACGACTTCGGCACCGGCTACTCGTCCCTGGCGCGCCTGAAGAGCCTGCCGGTGCACAAGCTCAAGCTCGACCAGAGTTTCGTCCGCGGCCTGCCCCAGGACGGCAAGGACGCGGCCATCGCCCACGCGGTGATCACCCTCGGCCAGAGCCTGGGGCTGCACGTGCTGGCCGAAGGCATCGAAACCGAAGAGCAGGCCACCTATCTGCGCGAGATCGGCTGCCCGTTCGGCCAGGGCTACTGGTTCGGCCGCCCGCAACCAGCCGAGCGGCTGCTGGCGGTGCAGGCGGATAACTGAGCCGCAGGCGGCGCGACGCCGCCCTGCCGTTACAGCTTGGCGATCGACACTTCGGTGGATTTCACGAAGGCGATCACTTCGCTGCCCACCTGCAGGTCCAGCTCGCGCACGGAGCGGGTGGTGATCACCGAGGTGACGATGCCGGCGGCGGTCTGCACGTCGATTTCCGACAGCACGTCGCCGATCACGATCTCCTTGATGTTGCCCTTGAACTGGTTGCGCACGTTGATGGCTTTGATGGTCATGATGTTGCTCCTTGGGTCGTTTTACAGGGCCCAGCGCAGTTGCGTGGGCAGAGGGGATAGGGGTTCCGGTTGCGGCGGCAGCGGTGGCAGCGCCAGCACCCGGTTGAGCACTTCGGCCTCCAGCGCGGCCAGGCGCGCCGAACCGCGCTGACGCGGGCGGGGCAGGTCGACGGCGAGATCGAGGCCGATCTCGCCGTCCTCGATCAGGATCACCCGGTCGGCGATGGCCACGGCCTCGGCCACGTCGTGGGTCACCAGCAGCACGGTGAAGCCATGCTGTTGCCACAGACGCTCGATCAGTTGCTGCATTTCGATGCGGGTCAGCGCATCCAGGGCGCCCAGCGGCTCGTCCAGCAGCAGCAGACGCGGCTGGTGGATCAGCGCACGGGCCAGGGCCACGCGCTGCTTCTGCCCGCCGGACAGGGCCGCCGGCCATTCCTGGGCACGCTCGGCCAGGCCGACGGCGGCCAGCGCCTCGCGGGCCTTGGGCTTCCAGTCACCGGACAGGCCAAGGCCGACGTTGTCGATCACCCGCTTCCACGGCAGCAAGCGCGAGTCCTGGAACATCAGTCGGGTGTCATCGCGCACCGCCGCCAGCGAACCCTTGCCCGCCAGCAGCGCGCCGCCGCTGGGTGCATCGAGGCCGGCCAGCAGGCGCAGCAGGGTGCTCTTGCCGCAACCGCTGCGGCCGACCACGGCAACGAACTGCCCGGCCGGAATATGCAGGTCGATGCCCTTGAGCACCTCGCGCTCGCCGAAGGCCTTGCGGATGCCCTCGATGCTCAGCGGGATGCCGCGGTGAATGCTGTGCAGGGCGGTCATTGCGCACCTGCCTTGGCTTGGTAGGCCGGGTGCCAGCGCAGCCACAGGCGCTCGAGCAGCCGCGCGGCGACGTCGGCCAGCTTGCCCAGCACCGCATACAGCAGGATGGCCAGCACCACCACATCGGTCTGCAGGAACTCGCGGGCGTTCATCGCCAGATAGCCGATGCCGCTGCTGGCGGAAATCGTCTCCGCCACGATCAAGGTGAGCCACATGAAGCCGAGGGCGAAGCGCACGCCCACCAGGATCGACGGCAGCGCGCCGGGCAGGATCACCTGCCAGAACAGGGCGAAGCCCTTGAGACCATAGCTGCGCGCCATTTCCACCAGGGCCGGGTCGACGTTGCGGATGCCGTGGTAGGTGTTCAGGTAGATCGGGAACAGGGTGCCGAGGGCGACCAGGAAGATCTTCGCCGCCTCGTCGATGCCGAACCACAGGATCACCAGCGGGATCAGCGCCAGGTGCGGCACGTTACGGATCATCTGCACCGAGCTGTCGAGGAAGCGCTCGCCCCAGTTGGACAGGCCGGTGATAAAGCCGAGCAGCAGGCCCAGGCCGCCGCCGATGGCGAAGCCGATGGCCGCGCGCTGGCCGCTGATGGCCAGGTGGGTCCAGATCTCGCCGCTGGCCAGCAGGCTCCAGCCGGCTTCGATCACCGCGCTGGGCGCCGGCAGGATGCGGGTGGACAGCCAACCGGCCACCACCGCGCCCTGCCAGATGGCCAGCAGGGCCACGGGCAGTGCCCAGGGCGCCAGACGGCGACCGATGTTGTGTAGCGTCTGCGTCGACATGGCAACGCTCCTTCTCTCGTGTTGCAGGGAACCGGGGCGGTGGGCCGCCCCGTTGTCGGGTCAGCTGGCCGCAGCGGCCTTGGGCAGGATGTCGCTGGAGATCATTTCGCCGAACGGGCTGACGTAGCCACGCGACTCCGGGCGCTCCGGCTGGGCCACGTCGATATGCGGGAACAGCAGCTCGGCGACCCGGTACGACTCTTCCAGGTGCGGGTAGCCGGAGAAGATGAAGGTGTCGATGCCCAGCGCGGCGTATTCCTTGACCCGCGCGGCCACGGTCGGGCCATCGCCGACCAGCGCGGTGCCGGCGCCGCCACGCACCAGGCCGACGCCGGCCCAGAGGTTGGGGCTGACTTCCAGCTTGTCCTTCTTGCCGCCGTGCAGGGCGGCCATGCGCTGCTGGCCGACCGAGTCGAAGCGCGCCAGGGACGCCTGGGCACGGTCGATGGTGTCCTGGTCCAGGTGGCTGATCAGGCGATCGGCGGCGGCCCAGGCTTCCTCGTTGGTCTCGCGCACGATCACGTGCAGGCGGATGCCGAAGCGCACTTCGCGGCCCTGGGCAGCGGCTTTCTCGCGCACGGCGGCGATCTTCTCGGCCACCGCGGCCGGCGGCTCGCCCCAGGTCAGGTACAGCTCGACCTGCTCGGCGGCCAGATCCTGGGCAGCTTCGGAGGAGCCGCCGAAATACAGCGGCGGACGCGGCTGCTGGATCGGCGGGTAGAGCAGCTTGGCGCCCTTCACCTGCAGGTGCTTGCCGTCGTAGTCGACGGTCTCGCCCTCCAGGACCCGGCGCCAGATGCGGGTGAATTCGACGGAGGCCTCGTAACGCTCCTCGTGGGACAGGTGCAGGCCATCACCGGCCAGCTCGTCCGGGTCACCACCGGTGACCAGGTTGAACAGCGCGCGGCCGTTGGACAGGCGGTCCAGGGTCGCCGCCTGGCGCGCGGCCACGGTGGGCGAGATGATCCCCGGGCGCAGCGCGACCAGGAACTTCAGGTTCTGCGTCACCGGAATCAGCGAGGCGGCCACCAGCCAGGAGTCCTCGCAGGAACGCCCGGTGGGAATCAGCACGCCGCCGAAACCGAGACGGTCGGCGGCCTGGGCGATCTGCTGCAGATAGCCGTGATCGACGGCGCGCGCGCCTTCGCTGGTGCCGAGGTACTTGCCGTCACCGTGGGTGGGCAGGAACCAGAAGATATTGAGGCTCATGGAGTGGTCTCCTTGGTCAGGCGTAGCCCGGATGCAATCCGGGACTGGATTTCCCGGATTGCATCCGGGCTACTCGAATCGCTCGGCGCTCCCGCCCCTGCTCCCGCAAGCGGGCAGGAGAAGGGCTGGAGGGCTTCAGGTTATTGCTGGGCCACCTTGGCCGAGGCCGGCGGGGTCCAGATCACGTCCTTGATGGTCAGGCGCTTGGGAATCAGCTTGAGGTCGCTGAAGGTGTCGGCGATCTTCTGCTGCGCCGCGATCACATCCGCACCGATGAACTGGGCGCCGTAGGCCTGGCGCTCGACCGCCGTGCGGGTGATTTCCGGCGACAGGCCGAGCAGCGGTGCGACCTGCTTGGTCGCCTCGTCGCCGTTCTCGCGGATCCAGCCACCGACCGAGCGAATCTCCTCGACCAGTACGCTGACCACTTCCGGGTGCTTCTCGGCGTAGGGCTTGGCGGCCAGATAGAACTGGTGGTTGGCGACCAGGTCCTTGCCGTCACGCAGGGTGCGGGCCTGCAGCTGGTGTTCGGCGGCGGCCTGGAAGGGGTCCCAGATCACCCAGGCATCGACGCTGCCGCGCTCGAAGGCGGCGCGGGCATCGGCCGGCGGCAGGTACACGGGCTGGATGTCGCTGTACTTCAGGCCGGCATCTTCCAGGGCACGCACCAGCAGGTAGTGCACGTTGGAGCCCTTGTTCAGGGCGATCTTCTTGCCCTTCAGCTCGCTCACCGACTTCAGCGACGAGTCCTTGGGCACCAGGATCGCCTCGCTGGTCGGCGCTGGCGGCTCATGCGCCACATACAGCAGGTCGGCACCGGCGGCCTGGGCGAAGATCGGCGGCGCTTCGCCGGTGGTGCCGAAGTCGATCGAGCCGACGTTCAGCCCTTCCAGCAGCTGCGGGCCGCCGGGGAATTCGGTCCACTGCACTTCGATGCCCTGCTCGGCCAGGCGCTTCTCCAGCGAACCCTTGGCCTTGAGCAGCACCAGGGTGCCGTATTTCTGATAGCCGATGCGCAGGACTTTCTCCTGCTCTGATTGGGCCTGAGCTTGAGTGATGGCGCCGAACGAGATGGCCGCGGCAAACAGGGCGACCAGGCTCCGACGCAAAGTAATGGTGCGCATGGCGCTCTCCTTTGCTGTGGTTTCTTGGTTGGCTACCTGCTGGCCCGTTGGCGGGCGAGTAAGGCGGGGTCTAGCGAGTTGGCTCAGATACTCCAGCGGGCGTTCACCAGCCGGTCGTTCAACAGTTGCGGGTCGATCGGCTTGGGCCGGCGCGCCAGGGCGGCGAGCAGCTGGTCCACCGATTCGTCGAGACGTTCGCGCAGTTCGTCGTCGAACTGCGCGGGACGCTCGCCCTCGGGATAGGCGATCTGCTTGTCCACGGCGAACACGCCGGGCAGCATCTCCTGGGCCTTCAGCGCGGCCAGTACCGGCTTCAGCGCATAGTCCACGGCCAACAGGTGAGCCGGGCTACCGCCGCTGGCGATGGGCAGCACCACCTTGTGCGCCAGGGCGCGCTCCGGCAGCAGGTCGAGCAACACCTTCAGCGCACCGGTGAAGGACGCCTTGTACACCGGCGTCGCCACCACCAGGCCATCGGCGCTAGCCACCGCAGCCTGCAGCTGCTGCACGGCGGGGCTGGCGAAGTCGGCGTGCAGCAGGGCGTCGGCCGGGAAGTCGCGCACCCGTAGCAGGCTTACCTCCAGGCCATTGGCCTGCAGGCGCTGGCTGACATACTCCAGCAGCAGTTCGGTGCGTGAGCGCGCCGATGGGCTGCCGGACAACAGGACAACGTGCATGCTCTGTCCTTAGCGGTTCGGCTGCGGCGTCAGACGCAGGTAAGGCTTCACCGCGCGATAGCCTTTCGGGAAGCGGCGGGCGATTTCCTCCTCGTCCTTCAGCGACGGCACGATCACCACTTCATCGCCGTCCTGCCAGTTGGCCGGGGTGGCGACCTTGTGGTTGTCGGTGAGCTGCAGCGAGTCGATGACGCGCAGGATCTCGTGGAAGTTGCGCCCGGTGCTGGCCGGATAGGTGATGATCAGGCGCACCTTCTTGTTCGGGTCGATGATGAACAGCGAACGCACGGTGAGGGTGTCGTTGGCGTTCGGGTGGATCAGGTCGTACAGGCCGGAGACCTTGCGGTCGGCATCGGCCAGGATCGGGAAGTTGACCCGGGTGCTCTGGGTCTCGTTGATGTCGTCGATCCACTTGATGTGCGAATCCACCGGGTCCACCGACAGGGCGATGGCCTTCACGCCGCGCTGGGCGAACTCTTCCTTCAGCTTGGCGGTGAAGCCCAACTCGGTGGTGCACACCGGGGTGAAGTCGGCGGGGTGGGAAAACAGCACGCCCCAGCCGTCGCCCAGCCAGTCGTGGAAACGGATGCGACCCTCGCTGGAGTCCTGCTCGAAGTCGGGGGCGATATCGCCCAGGCGAATGCTCATGGTGCTGCTCCTTGGCTGTTCGTTGCGTGGGCTCACTATGCTCAGGAACGAAATGGAATAAAAAGAATAAATAACGATTTATTTATTCCATTAAGAGCTATAAAGGATCGCAACGAAAAAGCATAAGCATCTAATCAATTATTCTTTCAAAGAATAAAAGTCGCCTTCTATAGTCGGCGGCGCTCTCTATCTTCCAAGGACGTCAGATGAAACGCCTATTGCCCCTCTCGCTGTTGGCCGCCGGCTTCGCTCTCGCCACCTCCGCCCAAGCGGCGAGCCTGCTCAACGTCTCCTACGACGTGATGCGCGACTTCTACAAGGACTACAACGCCGCCTTTCAGAAGCACTGGCAGGCCGAGGGCGGCAAGCCGCTGCAGATCCAGATGTCCCACGGCGGTTCGAGCAAGCAGGCCCGCGCCGTGATCGACGGCCTGCAGGCCGACGTGATCACCATGAACATGGCCACCGACATCAACGCCCTGGCCGACAACGGCGGCCTGGTGCCCAAGGACTGGGCCGAGCGCCTGCCGAATCACAGCGCGCCGTTCACCTCGGCCACCGTGTTCATCGTGCGCAAGGGCAACCCCAAGGCACTGAAGGACTGGCCGGACCTGCTCAAGGATGGCGTGCAGGTGGTGGTGCCGAACCCCAAGACCTCGGGCAACGGCCGCTACACCTACCTCTCCGCCTGGGGCTACGTGCTGCAGAACGGCGGTGACGAGATCAAGGCCAAGGCCTTCGTCGGCAAGCTGTTCAAGCAGGCCCCGGTGCTGGATACCGGCGGCCGCGCCGCCACCACCACCTTCATCCAGAACCAGATCGGCGACGTGCTGGTGACCTTCGAGAACGAGGCCGAGATGATCGCCCGCGAGTTCGGCCGCGGCAGCTTCGAGGTGGTCTACCCCAGCGTCTCCGCCGAGGCCGAGCCGCCGGTCACGGTGGTCGACAAGGTGGTCGACAAGAAAGGCACCCGCGCCGAGGCAGAGGCCTACCTCAAGTACCTGTGGTCGCCGGAAGCCCAGCGCATCGCCGCCAACAACTACCTGCGCCCGCGTGATCCGCAGATCCTCGCCGAATTCGCCGACCGTTTCCCCAAGGTCAGCTTCTTCAGCGTGACCAAGACCTTCGGCGACTGGCCGCAGCTGCAGGCCACCCATTTCAAGGACGGTGGCGTGTTCGACCAGATCTACACCGCCCAATAAGCCACCCGTGCAAATAAAGCCCGGCCTGCGCCGGGCTTTTTCATTGGCGCTCAGGCCAGCACCGGCTCCGAGCGTTTCAGGCCGATCAGCTCCAGCTCCAGGAGCAGCAGCACCAGCGCAGCCTGGCCGATGACGAAGACCTGGCCGAGCAGGTTGGGCGAGATCCAGCCGGAGAACAACAGCACCAGGCTGTCGATGACCCACATCGCGTTGATCGCCAGCACCACCCACACCAGGCGGCGACTGACCGTCTCCTGGCTGCCCAGCCACATGAGGAACAGGCCGAGAGGCAGCAGGGTCAGCCCCGCAGCCAGCAACAGATCGCCGGGCAGGGCCAGTAGATTGGCGTACCAGCCGTTGAGCAGGATCAGCAGCGAACCGCTGGCGATCCCCATCAGGCCATCGGCGAGCAGGGCGCGACGCAGCAGCGGAGAAGCGTTCAGGGTAGTCATGGCAAAACCTCCAGGTGACAGCGCCGGATTGGCGCCTGGCCATAGAGTTCTCCCTGCGTGGGATGCCAGTCGATTACCTGCCAGGTAATGGTCGCGATGACGCTCCTGGGCTATCGTCCGCAACCATGAACACAGCCAATCACCCCGTCGGCGCCCTGTTGCGCCAGTGGCGCCAGCGCCGCCGCCTGAGCCAGCTCGACCTCGCCTGCGAGGCGGATATCTCCACCCGCCACCTGAGCTTCGTCGAGACCGGCCGCGCCCTGCCCAGCCGCGAGATGCTGCTGCACCTGGCCGAGCAGCTGGAGATTCCCCTGCGCGAGCGCAACCGCCTGCTAAGCGCCGCCGGCTACGCACCGCTGTACAGCCAGCACGGCCTGAACGACCCGGCCCTGGCCGCCGCCCGCGCCGCCATCGAGCAGCTGCTCAAGGCCCACGAGCCCTATCCGGCGCTGACCATCGACCGCCAGTGGAACCTGGTGGCGGCTAATGGCTCGGTGGCGCCCTTCCTCGCCGGCGTGCCGACCGAGCTGCTCGGCCCGCCACTCAACGTGTTGCGCCTGTCGCTGCACCCGGACGGCCTGGCACCACGCATCCTCAATCTGGCCCACTGGCGTGCCTACCTGCTGATGCGTCTGCAGCACGACATCGACATCAGCGGCGACCCGCAGCTGATGGCCCTGCAGGAAGAACTGCTGAGCTACCCGGCCCCGACCGAGAAGGCCGAACCGATGCCGGAGAGCGTGCTGATGCCGCTGCAGTTCCAGACCGAGCAGGGCGTGCTCAGCCTGATCAGCACCACCACGGTTTTCGGCACGCCCAACGACGTGACCCTGGCCGAGCTGGCCCTGGAGACCTTCTTCCCGGCCGATGCCGAGAGCGCGGAGTACCTGCGCCAGCTGGCGCAGCGCTAGCGCAGGCTTGCAGGAAACGGTGGCTGCCGCCATCTTGATCTGCCCACCCGGAAAGCGGACTGCACCATGCTCGAACTCGTCTCGGTCGTCACCATCACCCTGCTCGCCGTGATCAGCCCCGGCGCCGACTTTGCCATGGTCAGCCGCAACAGCATGTTTCTCTCGCGTCGCGCCGGCCTGCTCACGGCGCTGGGCATCAGCCTTGGCGTGCTGGTCCACGTGACCTACTCGATGCTCGGCATCGGCCTGCTGATCTCGCAGTCGATCCTGCTGTTCAACCTGGTCAAGTTCGCCGGCGCCGCCTACCTGATCTGGCTCGGCATCGGCATGCTGCGCAGCCGCAAGGTCGACCCGCAGCAGGTGGTGGCCGCACCGCAGCTGAGCGACTGGCAGGCGCTGCGCATCGGCTTCCTGACCAATGCGCTGAACCCCAAGACCACGCTGTTCGTGGTCGCCCTGTTCACCCAGGTGATCAGCCCGGACACCGCCAGCCTGACCCAGCTTGGCTACGGCCTGTTCATGTCTGCGGCGCACTTGTTCTGGTTCGCCCTGGTTGCCTACGGCCTGTCTTCGGAGGCCGCACGCGGCTTCGTCGCCCGCAGCCGGCACCTGATCGAACGGGCCATCGGCGGCGTGCTGGTGGCGCTGGGCCTGGGTCTGGCCGCTTCCTCGTTACAGCGCAGCTAAAAAAACCGGGCCATGGGGCCCGGAAATAGCTTCCACCTTGAGGAATCGTTTACAGCGTCAGCTCGGTCAGCGCCTCGCCGCGCAGGTAGGCCAGCTCCACCGCGCGGCGGTCGCGCGGGTGGGGTAGCGGCACGGCGAGCTCGCGCTGGATGCGACTGGGGCTTCCGCCGAGGATCAGCACGCGGTCGCTGAGATAGAAGGCCTCGTCGAGGTCATGGGTGACCAGCAGCAGGGCGATGCCGTAGCGATCGGCCAGGGTCACCACCAGGTCCTGCAGTTTCATGCGGGTGAAGGCGTCCACCGCGCTGAACGGTTCGTCCAGCAGCAATACCTGCGGACGCTGGTACAGGCCGCGGGCGATGGCCACGCGCTGGGCCATGCCGCCGGAGAGCTGCTTGGGCAGTTTGTCGCCCTGGCCGGCCAGGCCGACGTCGCTCAGCAGCTGCTCGATCCAGGCTGCATCGGCGCGGCGACCGTCGGCGAAGCCGATGTTCTGCGCCACGTTCAGCCAGGGCAGCAGGCGCGGTTCCTGGAACACCACGCCGATGCCACTGCCGCCGCCGAAGTCCAGCAACGGGTTGTGTGCCAGGCCGCCGGTGAAGTCGTCGTCCAGGCCAGCAGCGATGCGCAGCAGGGTGCTCTTGCCGCAGCCACTGGGGCCGAGCAGGCTGACGATCTCGCCCGGGGCCAGGCTGAGGTCGATATCGTCGAGCACCCGTTGGCCGGCGAAGGCCTTGCGGATGCCGCGCAGCTCCAGCAGTGCGCTGCTCATCTTCAGCCCTCCCCGCCGGCGAAGCTGTCGCGCCAGTGCAGGGCGCGCGCCTCGATGCTCTTGAGCAGGCCGTCGCTGAGCTTGCCGAGCACGGCCAGCAGCAGGATGGCGGCGATCACCAGGTCCGGGCGCGAGGTCTCGCGGCCGTCGCTGAGCAGGTAGCCGAGGCCACGGGTGGCGGCGATCAACTCGGCGGCGACGAGGAACATCCAACTCAGGCTGAGCGCCCCGCGCAGGCCGGTGAACAGGCTCGGCAGGGCCGCCGGCAGGAGGATGCGTCGGGTCAGCTCGACACCGGACAGGCGATGCAGACGGCCGACCTCGACCAGCTTGCGGTCGACATTGCGGATGCCGGCGAGCAACGCCAGGTACACCGGGAAGAAGGCGCCGAGGGCGATCAGCACCACCTTGGGCGTCTCGTCGATGCCCAGCCACAGCAGCAGCAACGGCACCCAGGCCAGACTGGGAATCGCCCGCAGGGCCTGGAAGGTCGGTTCCAGGTAACCCTCGGCCCGCCGGCTGAGGCCGACCCAGGCACCGATCAGCACGGCCAGGGCCGCACCGATGGCGAAACCGGCGGTGACCCGCGCCAGACTGACGCCGATATGTCCCCACAGCTCGCCACCGGCAGCCAGCCACCAGAGGGTCTGGCCGATCTGGCTGGGCGCCGGCAGCTGGTGGGCGGGAATCCAGCCCAGACGCACCAGCACTTCCAGCAGCACCAGCAAGGCCAGCGGCAGCACCAGCCCGCGCCAGTTGCCCGGCAGCAGCCGAGCCCGGCCACCGGCGGCGGCCGGACGGCTCGCGACGTGGGCGGCCAGCAGGGCGAGTAGGCTGGTGCCGATCACCACTCAGCGCTCCGTCTTGGCCAGCGGCTGGCCGATGACGGCGGCCGCCACCTGCGGGCTGATCAGCTGATCGACCACCGCGGCCACGTCGGTGCCGGGGCGTACCAGCTGCTCGTCGAGCAGGATCGGCGCGGCGGCCTTCAGTGCGGTCACGTGTTCGGCGCCGGGCTGCGAGTTGCTGAAGTCGGTGCGCGACAGCTGCAGCTTGGCCACTTCCAGCGGCAGCTTGGCTTCCTTGGCCAGCAGCTCGGCGGTCTGTTGCGGATGGGCGAGGGTCCACTGACGTGCTTCCTCGTAGGCGGCGATGACCTTGCCGATCAGCTGCGGCTGCTCCTTGAGGAAGCTGTCGCTGACGTTGAGCACGCCGTAGCTGTTGAACTCGAGGTTGCGATACAGCAGGCGCGAGCCGGCCTGCAGCTGGCTGGCGGCGAGGTGCGGATCGAGACCGGACCAGGCGTCCACGTCGCCGCGCTCCAGGGCCACGCGGCCGTCCGGATGCTGCAGGTGGACGATCTCCACGTCGCCCTTGTCCAGGCCGACGCTGTGCAGGCTGCGCAGCAGGAACAGGTAGGGATCGGTGCCCTTGGTGGCGGCGACCTTCTTGCCCTTGAGGTCGGCCAGGGTCTTGATCGGCGAATCCTTGGGCACGGCCAGGGCAGTCCATTCCGGACGGCTGGCGATGTACACGGTCTTCACCGGGCTGCCGTTGGCGCGGCTGAGCACGGCGGCCAGGCCGGCGGTGGAGGCGAAGTCGATGCTGCCGCCATTGAGGTATTCGAGGGAGCGGTTGCTGCCCTGGCTGAACACCCATTTGACCGCGATGCCGTCGGCGGCCAGGCGTTTCTCGAGGATGCCCTGGTCTTTCAGCACCAGGCTGGTGGGGGCGTAATAGGCGTAGTCCAGACGGACTTCCTTGGGCTCGGCGGCGTGCGTGGTGACCGGCAGGGCGGCGGCCAGCAGGGCGGCGAGCAGATGACGGGGCTTGAAGCTTTGCATGGGAATCTCCTTGGACTCTGGATGAGACCTTCCCGACCGATGGCGGACGGGTCAGGAGAAGGCGGGGCCATATGGCCCCGCCCGTTGCCGGTCAGAGGATCGGCAGGCTGTAGCTGACGATCAGGCGGTTCTCGTCCTGGTCCGCAGCGCTGGTGTTGCCACGCAGGGTGGCGTTACGCCAGGAGAAGCCGAGGCCCTTGAGGGCGCCGTCCTGCAGCACGTAGTCGAGGCGGAAGTCGCGTTCCCATTCCTTCTTCTCGCCGTCGGCCGAATCGACGTTGTCGCCGGACAGGTAGGTGACGGTGGCCTTCAGACCCGGTACGCCAACCTTGGTGAAGTCGTAGGCGTACTCGGCCAGCCAGGTGCGCTCACCGGCGGAGAGGAACTTGCCGATCTGGCGGTCAGTGATCAGGTAGGCGGTGGCACCGTCACCCTGGTTGAGGAACGGGAAGTTGCTGTCGCCTTCCACCTGCTGGTAACCGGCGCTCAGCGCGTGGCCGCCCAGGCTGTAGGTGAACAGGGCGCTCCAGGTGTTGTTGTCCACTTCGCCACGGTCGCTGTCACCGGCTGCCCAGTAGCCGCTGCTGCGGTAGCCATCGGCACGACCTTCGGCACTGGAGTTCTTGCCGTCGGAGCTGCTGTGGAAGTAGCGCAGGTCGGTCTTCAGTGCGCCCGGGCCGATCGCCCAGTTATGAGTCAGGCCGAGGAAGTGCTGTTTGTAGAAGTCGTCCAGATTGCCGTAGTAGTACTGCGCCAGCAGGTCCTTGCTGATCTTGTAGTCGGCACCACCGTAGTAGAACTTGTTGCTGAACTGGCCGGTCTCGGCGTTGTTGGCGCCGGCGATGGACAGGCCCTCGTCGTTGCTCGAATTGCGGCCCTTGGCATGTTCCAGCTGGCCGCCGATCAGAGTCAGGTTGTCGATTTCAGCGGAGGTGACCTGGCCACCCTCGAAGGTCTGCGGCAACAGACGGCCGTCGTTGAAGGTCACGACCGGCAGCTTGGGCTGCAGGGTGCCGATACGCGCCTCGGTCTTCGACAGACGCACCTTGCCGGTCAGACCCAGGCTGCTGAAATCGTCCACGGCGCGGCCGTTTTCATCGGTGGGGAACACGGTGCCGCCGTACTTGCTCGAGTCCGGGTTGTAGTGACGACCCTTGCCGGAATCCAGCTTGACGCCGAGCAGGCCCAGGGCGTCGACGCCGAAGCCGACGGTGCCCTCGGTGTAGCCGGATATGTAGTTGAACTGGAAGCCCTGACCCCACTCTTCCTGGGTGTTGGCGTCCTGATTGCGGGTGTCCTGATTGATGTAGAAATTGCGCAGACCGATGGTGGCCTTGCTGTCCTCGATGAAGCCGGCGGCGGAAGCCTGCTGGGCGATCACGCCGAGGGCGATGGCCAGGGCCAGGGACGACTTGTTCATGCTCGATGCTCCAGATGCTGTTCTAGTTGTCTGGGGCTCGGGTTGGCAATGGAGCCCCTTATAGAGTTCGGGCTCGGTGCGGTGGTCCGCTGGCGGCTTGGCGGCAAATCTAGGGGATTTTCATAATCTCCAAAAAGAATTGTTTTTCACTTTTATGTAACAAAAAAGAATATAAGTCGTCATCCAACCGACTCATAAGCTAATTCCCGAAAAGTATTTGCAGCCTGTTTTTTAGATCGACTAGCTTGTGCCCTACCGGATCACCGGACTTCGCGCTGTTTCTTCTGAAGTTTCCGTGTTCCGCCGCCTCGCACCGCCGGGACGCGCCCTAACAAGAGGCCTGTCATGTCCCGCCATCTGCTTTCCCGCCGCACCCTGCTCGGCCTCGGCCTGAGCCTCGGCCTGTTCGCCAGCCTGCCCAGCCCAGCCCAGGCGGACACCGCCCTGCGCATCGGCTACCAGAAGTCCTCCACCCTGATCAGCCTGCTGAAGAGCCAGGGCACCCTGGAAAAAGCCCTGGCCGGTCAGAACATCCGGGTCAGCTGGCACGAGTTCGCCAGCGGCCAGCCGCTGCTCGAGGCGCTCAATGTCGGCAATATCGACCTGTCCGCGGATGTCGCCGACACCGTGCCGGTATTCGCCCAGGCCGCCGGCGCCAAGCTCACCTACTTCGCCCAGGAGGCGCCCTCGCCAGCCGCCCAGGCGATCCTGGTGCGCGACGGCTCGCCGCTGCAGGCCCTGGCCGACCTCAAAGGCAAGAAGGTGGCTGTGACCAAGGCCGCCGGCGCCCATTACCTGCTGATCGCCGCACTGGCCAAGGCCAACCTGAAGTTCAGCGATATCCAGCCGGCCTACCTGACCCCGGCCGACGGCCGCGCCGCCTTCGAGAACGGCAAGGTCGACGCCTGGGTGATCTGGGAGCCCTTCCTCAGCGCCGCCCAGCGCCAGCTGCCGACCCGCACCCTGGCCGACAGCAAGGGCCTGGCCAGCTACCAGCGTTACTACCTGACCAGCACCAGCTTCGCCGCCGAGCATCCCCAGGTGCTGCAGACCGTATACGCCGAGCTGGTCAAGGCCGGCGACTGGCTGCGCGCCAACCCGGCCGAGGGCGCGCAGATCCTCGGCCCGCTGTGGGGCAACCTCGACCCGGCCATCGTCCAGCAGGCCAACGGCCGTCGCAGCTATCAGGTGCGCGCCGTGCAACCGGGCAGCCTGGCCGAGCAACAGAAGATCGCCGACGCCTTCTTCGCCGAGGGCCTGCTGCCCAAGCGCGTGGACGCCAGCCAGGTCGCCATCTGGCAGCCGGAGCCCCGCGATGGCCAGTGAAGCCCGTCATCTGCACCCGCAGGCCGAACCGCTGCTGGATGCGCGGCTGTTCCCGGTCGACTTCGGCAACCTCACCGCCCGGGTCGAACGGCTGGCCCGCAAGCTGGCCGAGAGCGCCGTGGAGCGCGACCGCCGCGGCGGCCACGCGCGGGCCGAACGCGAGCTGATCCGCGACAGCGGCCTGCTCGGCCTGGCGATCCCGCAACGCTTCGACGGCCAGGAACGCGCCTGGCCGGAGATCTACCGCATCGTCCGCCACCTGGCCGCGGCCGACAGCTCGCTGGCCCACCTATTAGCCTTCAACCACCTGCAGGTAGCGACCATCCTCCTGCATGGCAGCGCCGAGCAGCAGCGCCACTGGCTGACCCGCGCGGTGCGCGAGCGCTGGTTCTGGGGCAATGCCAGCAATGGCCGCGACCTCGGCCTGAGCCTAACGCCACGCGAGGAACACTTCGAGCTGAACGGGCGCAAGTCGTTCTGCTCCGGCGCCCTCGGCTCGGACGCCCTGGTGGTCAGCGCGCCGCGTGGCAACAGCGCCACGGAGCGGGTGTTCCTGGTGCTGCCGGCGCAGCGCGAGGGCCTGGCCATCAACGACGACTGGGATGCCTTCGGCCAGCGCCAGACCGACAGCGGCACGGTGCAGTTCGAGAACGTCTTCGTCGACCGCGACGAGCTGCTGGTGTCCGGCGGCCAGAGCCCGCGCAGCAGCCTGCGGGTCTGCGTGTCGCAGCTGATCCTCACCCAGCTCTACCTGGGCAATGCCCAGGGCGCGCTGGACGGCGCCCTGCGCTACACCCGCGAGCAGGCCCGCCCCTGGCCCGGCGCCGGAGTCGACGAGGCACGCGAAGACCCGTTCATCCAGAAACGCTACGGCGAACTGTGGCTGCTCTATCGCGGCGCCCTGCTGCTGGCCGAACAGGCCGCCGAGCGCCTACAGCAGGCCTGGGACAAACCGGCCCTGGGCGCCGCCGAGCGCGGCGAGGTGGCGCTGCTGATCGCCGAGGCGCGAGTGGCCTCGGCCCGCGCGGCGCTGGAGATCACCAGCCAGGTGTTCGAGGCCATGGGCGCCCGCGCCACCGCCGCGCGCTACGGCTTCGACCGCTTCTGGCGCAACGTGCGGGTGCACAGCCTGCACGACCCGCTGGATTACAAGGTGCGCGACATCGGCCAGTGGCTAACCAGCGGCGTGGCGCCGACGCCGTCGCTGTATTCCTGAGCTGAAGCGGCTACGCGGGCCGCTCGGCCCGCGCCTTTCATCCGCCATCCCGACAGCGGCCTCTGGCCTGGACTAGGGTTCACTACCCGACCAGACCGGAGGCCGTCATGCAACAGGATCGCCGCATCACCTTCTTTCACTCGCCGCGCAGCCGCTCTACCGGCACCGCCATCCTGCTCCAGGAGCTGCACGCCGACTACCGCCCACGCCTGCTCAGCATCAAGCAGGGCCAGACGCGCCAGGCGGAGTACCTGGCGATCAATCCGATGGGCAAGGTGCCGGCCATTCTCCACGGCAACACCCTGATCACCGAGCAGGGCGCGGTATTCATCTACCTCAGCGATCTGTATCCGGAAGCCGGCCTCACCCCGCCGCTGGGCGACCCGCAGCGCGGCGCCTGGCTGCGCTGGCTGGTGTTCTACGGTTCGAGCTTCGAGCCGGCCATCGCCGACCGCGCCCAGCAGCATGTGCCGCCGCAGTCGATGAGCCCCTACGGCGACTTCGACACCATGCTCGGCACCCTGGTGCAGCAGCTGGAACAGGGGCCCTACCTGCTCGGCGAGCGCTTGAGCAGCGCCGACATCCTCTGGGGCACGGCGCTGAAATGGACGGTCGGTTTCGGCGTGGTGCCGGCGCTGCCGGTGATCCAGGCCTACGTCGAGCGCATCGCCGCGCGCCCCTCGGTGGCCAAGGTCGCCGAGCTGGAGGCGCAGTGGCTGGAGCAGCTCGGCGAGTAGATCGCCAGGCGCTGGCGCAGCAGCTCCAGCTCCGCGCCACTGAGCAGCGCCAGCTGACGCTCGATGGCCTGTAGCGGCGAGCCCGCCGGCAGATTGAGGTGCTGCGGCAGGATCTCCTCGCCGCTGCTCACCAGCAGGGCGAAGTGGATGACGTTCTCCAGCTCGCGGGTATTGCCGTGCCAGGGGTGGCCCTCCAGCGCCGCCTGGGCATCCAGGCCGATCTGCGGGATATCCAGGCCCAGGCGCTGGGCATAGATGCCGAGGAAGTACTCGGCCAGCGGCAGGATGTCGCCCGGCCGCTCGCGCAGTGCCGGCAGTTCCAGGCGTCCTTCGTTGAGGTAGAGGAACAGCCGCTCGTTGAACTTGCCGGCGGCCACCGCCTGGGCCAGGTCGATGCTGGTGGCGGCCACCAGGCGCGCGTCCACCGGCGTCGCCTGCTGCCCGCCGACGCGCTGCACCTCGCGGGTCTCCAGGGCGCTGAGCAGCTTGCCCTGCAGCGCCAGCGGCAAATCGCCGATCTCGTCCAGGTAGAGGGTGCCGCCGTTGGCCGAACCGAACCAGCCGGCGCGGCTGCTGGCGGCGCCGGAATAGGCCCCGGCGGCATGGCCGAACAGCTCGGCCTCGCCCCACTGCGGGCTGATCGCGCCGCAGTTGACGGCGACGAACAGGCCGCCACGCTCGCTCTCGCGGTGCACGTGGCGGGCCAGCAGCTCCTTGCCGGTGCCGGTTTCACCGAGGATCAGTACCGGCAGTTCGGCGGTGGCCAGGGCATTGGCCTGCTCGCGCAACTGGCGCGAGCGCGGGTCGACGAACACCAGCGCCTTGGCGCGGATGCTCAGCGGGCTCTTCTCGGTGTCGGCAAAGGTCAGCAGGGCTTGCTGGGGGAAATCTGGGCGGCTCATTGCGGAATCTCTTGTCACGGCGAGCCGCCGACTGGCGGCGGCTCAGATGGGAATGGGCGGGACGCGGCGCCGCGGCGGGCACATTCGTGGCGCACGGCACCCGGCGTTCATGCGCGCAGGCGTTCCTGCTGCTCGATCTGGCGCTGCAGGCGGTACAGGTAGGCGAAGCCCTGCTCCCAGCGCTGGTGGCCGGACTTCACGTTGATATGCCCGGCGCCCGGCAGGATGGCCGCCTGGGCGCCCCAGGCGCGGGCCAGTTCGAGGGCACGCGGTGCGCTGGCGGCGTGATCGTTGTCCGAGCCGACCAGCAGGCTGGGGAACGGCAGCAGCTCGCGGGAGATCGGCGCGAAACCGCGCAGCGCCTCGGGGCAGCCGGCCCGTTCGACATCGGCCGGGGCCACCAGCAGGGCACCGCGCACCTTGCGCAGGGACGCCAGCGGCGCCTGGATGGCCCAGCGGGCCACGGTGACGCAGCCGAGGCTGTGCGCCACCAGGATCAGCGGGCCGCGGGCGGCGGCCACCTGCTGTTCCAGGGCGGCGACCCAGCTCTGCGGGTCGGGATTGTCCCAGTCCGCCTGTTCGACCCGGCTGGCATGCGGCAGATTGCGCTGCCAATGGCTCTGCCAATGGTCGTCCGGCGAACCCTGCCATCCTGGCAGGATCAGGTAACTGGTGGTCTGGCTGGCCATGACGGGCCTCCTCGATACGTTCCGGAGGCCAGTCTAGGCAGGGATGGATGACAAGTTAAGGAATAAGAATTCATTTACTTATTCCATTTATACCAATGCTCGTCTGCCGAACGGCCTGGCAGCGGCCAGCATGCTCGTCTTTGCTTGAGCCTGTTCGCATCGTCCCGATGTCGTTCCAGTGGCGCCCTCCGGTCTTGCTCGCTCACTCCAACGTAGGACCGTTTCCACTCACGGAGGAGGAGCCGCCATGCCCGATGCCGCGGCCATCGCCTGGTTCAAGCAAGAGTTCCGCCCGCGCATCGAGCCGGTGCTGCGTGGCACGCCCCTCACCCTCGACCTGCTCACCGCCATCGCCTGCCAGGAGACCGGCTACCTGTGGAACCGCCTGCGCAAGCAGATGCCGGTGGCGCGGGTGCTTGAGCTGTGCGTGGGCGACACGCTGGACGCCAGCGCCGGGCGCCGCGCCTTCCCGCAGACCAAGGCCGAGCTGCTCAGCAAGCCCAACGGCCAGGCCATGTTCGACCTGGCGCGCCAGGCCCTGGTGGAGATGGCCGAGCATATTCCCGATTACCGCAAGGCGGCCGCCAACCCGAGCAAGTTCTGCCATGGCTTCGGCATCTTCCAGTACGACCTGCAGTTCTTCCTGCAGGAGCCGGACTACTTCCTGCAGCGCCGCTACGCGGACTTCGACGCCGCCCTGGACAAGGCGGTCGGCGAGCTGCGCGCCAAGCTGCGCCGCCTCGGCTGGGCGGACAGAAGCAGCCTGAGCGACTTCGAGATGGCGGCCCTGGGAATCGCCTACAATCGCGGCAGCTTCACCCCGTCCAAAGGACTCAGGCAGGGCTATTTCGACGGTACGCGCTACTACGGCGAGGCGCTGTTCGACTTCATCCGCCTGTGCCACAGGGTCGATCCGGACGGCCCGAGCGCTCCAACGGCCCCCGGCCAGGCGCCGCTACCGCCGGTGGCCGAGCCGAGTGCGGCGGGCAAGCTGTTCGAGGTGCAGGTCAGCAGCGGCATGCTCAACCTGCGCGCCAGCCCGGAGATACCCGCCAGGCCGGCGAGCAACCTGCGCGGCTCGCTGCCGGACGGCCAGCTGGTGCAGGCCGTGGGCGGGCGCCAGGAGAATGGCTTCCTGGAGATCCAGACCCGGCTCAGCGGCGCCCTGCTGCAGGGCTTCGTCGCCGCGCGCTACCTAAAGCCGGCGCCCGCCGGCAGCGTGCTGGCGCCACCGGCGAGTGCTGCGCAGGGCCTGCCCGAGGCGCATATGCCGCGCAAGAGCGGCTCGCTGACCAGACGCAGCGAAGCGGCCAACGCCCATTCGCTGAACGAGAAGAACCAGCCGGGGCGCCAGGGCAGCGACGCAGCCCAGCGCCGCGCGGAGCTGGCGGCGATCATCGCCTGGCTGGCGGTGGACAACCCCGCGCACCTGCGCTACCAGCCGGGCAACGGCCGCACCTACTGCAACCTGTACGCCCACGACTACTGCCACCTGGCCGGTGCCTACCTGCCGCGGGTCTGGTGGAGCGCCGGCGCGCTGCTGCGCATGGGCCGTGGCGAGACGGTGGCGGCACACTACGGGCAGACCATCGAGGAGCAGCGGGCCAACGACCTGTTCCGCTGGCTGCGCGATTTCGGCGAGGGCTTCGCCTGGCGCCGTGCCGCCGACCTGAATGAACTGCAGCTGGAAGCCAACCAGGGTGCCATCGGCCTGATCGTGGCGCGGCGCAAGGTCGACGGCAAATCCGGGCATATCGTGGTGGTGGTGCCGGAGTCGGGCGAGCTACATGCCCGTCGCGACAGTGCTGGGCGCATCACCGCCCCGCTGCAGAGTCAGGCCGGGGCGAGCAACTTCCGCTATGGCACCGGCAGGAGCGACTGGTGGCGCGACGAGCAGTTCGCCGAGTTCGCCTTCTGGCTGCACCCCTAGGCGCGGCTCAGCCGAGGACGATGCAGTCCTTGCCCTGGCGCTTGGCCTGGTACATGGCGGCGTCGGCGCGGGCGTAGAGATCCTCCAGCTCGTCGCCCTCGCGCAGGCTGGTGATGCCCTGGCTGATGGTCACGCCGAAGCTTTCGCCGTCGTTGTGGAACTGCAGGCGCTGCACCTCGCGCTGCAGGCGCTCGGCCACCTGGCGCGCCTGCTCGCTGTCGCAGCCGGGGAAGACGATGGCGAACTCCTCGCCGCCGATGCGCCCGAACAGGTCGTCGCGCCGCACCACATAGGCGCCGCAGTGGGCCACGCGCTGCAGCACGCGGTCACCCATCTGGTGGCCGTGGCCGTCGTTGATCTTCTTGAAGTCGTCGATATCCAGCAGCAGGAACGACAGCGGCCGGCCGTTGGCGACCGCCTCGTCGAACAGGGTGCCGGCCTGGTCGAAGAAATGCCGGCGGTTGCTCGCGCCGGTTAGCACGTCGCTGGTGGCCAGGCGATGCAGCTCGCTCTGCAGCACTTTCTTCTCGGTGATGTCCTCGGCGATGCCGACGATCAGGGTCTGCCCGTCGAACAGGTTGGGCGGGCTGATGAAGCACTTGTCGCTGAGCCAGCGCACCTCGCCGTCGCCCCGGATGATGCGGTACTCGCGCTGCTCCACCGAGCCCACCTCGAGTACCGACGCCAGGCTCTGGGCGGCGTACTCCATGTCGTCCGGGTAGATGCTGTTGAGCCACTCGTTGTAGTCGGCCAGCAGCAGCGCGGCGCTGCGGCCGAAGATCTGCTCGTACGCCGGGCTGACGTAGACCACCTTCTGCTGCTCCCAGTCGAAGGCCCACAGCACGGCGTTGAGACCGGCCAGCAGGCTGCTCACCAGCAGCTCGCGTTCACGCAGGCGCTCAACCTCGCCGCGGCTGTGCAGCAGCGCCAGGGTCAGGGTTTCCAGCTCGCTGGGAGCCTGCTCGTTGTCGTCCATAGGACGCCGCCTTGTCACGTTCATGAACTAAGACTATGCGCCCAGCCGCCCCGCTGGCGATGGTGGCAACCGGGTGTTGTGACGAGTGGCAGAAATTTCGACTCCGCAGTCAGGAAGCGGGAACCCGAAGCAGATTCTGCGGTATACCGAGGCCTTATAGATCTCAAGAGAATAAATAAAGAAAAAAACATTCTTTTTAAGAATATAAAACGCCCCCTACTATCCGCTCCACGCCCAACCCCGGGCCCCCATCCAAGGAGCAGAGTCATGAGCGCCACTCTCAGAAGCGTCGAAGGCCAGGACGAAGCCGGCATCCTGCGCGAAATCCAAGTAGCCCTGCAGAACCTGCGTTTCGGTTCGGTGGAAATCACCGTGCACAACGGCCAGGTGGTGCAGATCGAGCGCAAGGAAAAATTCCGCCTGCAGGCCCAGAACGCCAAGCAGGCCTGATCACCGCGAAACCCGACTGGACGACCGGAGGGCGCCACCCATGAAAGTCAGCATACCCGCCACGAGCATGCCCATGCAGCGGCCCAGTCTTTGCCCAGCGCGAATGCGTCAGTGAGCGCCACGGCACCTCCGCAACGCCCATAAGCCAACACAGAACAACACCCGAGATTCAGGAGCTGCACCATGTCCATTCGTCGTTTCGCCCTGGCCGCACTGGCCTCCGCCCTGTTCGCCGGCCAAGCCGCCGCTGCCGCGGAAATCCTCAACGTGTCCTACGACCCGACCCGCGAGCTGTACCAGGAGTACAACGCCGCCTTCAACAAGCACTGGACCGCCCAGGGCAAAGAAGCCGTGACCATCCAGCAATCCCACGGTGGCTCGGGCAAACAGGCCCGCGCCGTGATCGACGGCCTCAAGGCCGACGTGGTGACCCTGGCCCTGGCCGGCGACATCGACGAGCTGAACAAGATCGGCAAGCTGATCCCCGCCGACTGGCAGAGCCGCCTGCCGCAATCCAGCACTCCGTACACCTCGACCATCGTGTTCCTGGTGCGCAAGGGCAACCCGAAAGGCATCAAGGACTGGGGCGACCTGACCAAGAAGGGCGTGGAAGTCATCACCCCGAACCCGAAGACCTCCGGCGGTGCGCGCTGGAACTTCCTGGCCGCCTGGGCCTGGGCCAAGCAGCAGTACGGTAGCGACGCCAAGGCGCAGGAATACGTGCAGGAGCTGTACAAGCACGTGCCGGTACTGGACACCGGTGCCCGTGGCTCGACCATCACCTTCGTCAACAACCAGATCGGCGACGTGCTGCTGGCCTGGGAAAACGAGGCGTTCCTGGCCCTGAAGGAACAAGGTGGCGACCAGTTCGAGATCGTCGCGCCGAGCCTGTCCATCCTGGCCGAGCCGCCGGTGGCCGTGGTCGACAAGAACGTCGACAAGAAAGGCACCCGCGAAGTGGCCACCGCCTACCTGCAGTACCTGTACAGCGAGGAAGGCCAGCGCATCGCCGCGAAGAACTTCTACCGTCCGCGTGACGAGAAGGTCGCCGCCGAATACGCCAAGCAGTTCCCGCAGCTGAAGCTGGTCACCATCGACAAGGACTTCAACGGCTGGAAAGAAGCACAGCCGAAGTTCTTCAACGACGGCGGCATCTTCGACCAGATCTACCAGGCGCAGTAAGCGACTGAAAGCAGCCACAGGCCGATGACCTCGACCTGTGGCTTTTTGGTGTGTAGGTCGGAACAATCGCGTGCTCACCGCAACACCGGCTCACGCGGGTGTGTTCCGCCCTCGGCGCTTCACAACGGAATAAGGGACAGACAATGTCACGCCGCATTTCCCCCGTCATACCCGGCTTCGGGCTGACGCTGGGCTACACCCTGGTGTACCTCAGCCTGTTGGTGCTGATTCCCCTGGGTGCCATGTTCGTCCACGCCGCCCAGCTCAGCTGGGAGCAGATCTGGACCATCGTCACCGCCCCGCGCGTGCTCGCCGCGCTGAAACTGAGCTTCTCCACCGCCCTCGCCGCCGCCGTTCTCAACGGCATCATCGGCACGCTGCTGGCCTGGGTGCTGGTGCGCTACGACTTCCCCGGACGCAAGCTGATCGACGCCATGATCGACCTGCCGTTCGCCCTGCCCACCGCCGTCGCCGGCATCGCCCTGACCGCTCTGTATGCCCCGGCCGGCCTGGTCGGGCAGATCGCCACCTGGCTCGGCTTCAAGATCGCCTACACACCGCTGGGCATCACCCTGGCGCTGACCTTCGTCACCCTGCCCTTCGTGGTGCGCACCATCCAGCCGGTGCTGGCGGACATTCCGCGCGAGGTCGAGGAGGCCGCCGCCTGCCTGGGCGCCAAGCCGTTCCAGGTGTTCCGCCACATCCTGGTGCCGGCCCTGCTGCCGGCCTGGCTGACCGGCTTCGCCCTGGCCTTCGCCCGCGGCGTCGGCGAGTACGGCTCGGTGATCTTCATCGCCGGCAACATGCCGATGAAGACCGAGATCCTGCCGCTGCTGATCATGGTCAAGCTCGACCAGTACGACTACCACGGCGCCACTACCATCGGCGTGCTGATGCTGGTGGTCTCCTTCATCCTGCTGCTGCTGATCAACCTGCTGCAGCGCCGCATCGAACGCCCGTAAGGAGGCCGCCATGACGACTACAACCCTGTCGGCCAGCGCCGCCGCCAATGCCGCCCGACGTGGCAGCGCGGCCGGGCGCATCGCCCTGATCGTCGGCGCCTGGCTGGCCTTCGCGATCTTCCTGCTGCTGCCGCTTCTGGTGGTGCTGCACGAGGCGCTCAAGCTCGGCCTGGGCACCTTCTTCACCGCACTGATCGAGCCGGACGCCATCAGCGCCCTCAATCTGACCCTGCTCGCCGTGGGCATCTCGGTGCCGCTCAACCTGGTGTTCGGCGTGGCCGCCGCCTGGTGCGTGAGCAAGTACGAGTTCACCGGCAAGAGCATCCTGGTGACGCTGATCGACCTGCCGTTCTCCGTCTCCCCGGTGATCGCCGGCCTGATCTACGTGCTGCTGTTCGGCGCCCAGGGCTTCTTCGGCGAATGGCTGCAGGAGCGTGATATCCAGATCATCTTCGCCCTGCCCGGCATCGTCCTCGCCACCGTGTTCGTCACCGTGCCCTTCGTCGCCCGCGAACTGATCCCGCTGATGCAGGAACAGGGCACCCAGGAAGAGGAAGCTGCGCGCCTGCTCGGCGCCAACGGCTGGCAGATGTTCTGGCACGTGACCCTGCCCAACATCAAATGGGGCCTGATCTACGGCGTGGTGCTGTGCGCCGCGCGGGCCATGGGTGAGTTCGGCGCGGTGTCGGTGGTGTCCGGGCATATCCGTGGCTATACCAACACCCTGCCGCTGCATGTCGAGATTCTCTACAACGAATACAACCACGTCGCCGCGTTCAGCGTGGCCAGCCTGCTGCTGGCCCTGGCCCTGATCATCCTGCTGCTCAAGCAGTGGAGCGAAGCGCGTCTGTCCCGCCTCAAATCGAATGCCGACGAGGAATAAGCCATGAGTATCGAAATCCGTAACGTCAGCAAGCATTTCGGCGCCTTCCGCGCGCTCAACGACATCAACCTGGACATCAACAGCGGCGAGCTGGTGGCCCTGCTCGGCCCGTCCGGCTGCGGCAAGACCAGCCTGCTGCGCATCATCGCCGGCCTGGAAACCCCGGACACCGGCAACATCGTGTTCCACGGCGAGGACGTGTCGCGCCACGACGTGCGTGATCGCAACGTCGGCTTCGTGTTCCAGCACTACGCGCTGTTCCGCCACATGACCGTGTTCGACAACGTCGCCTTCGGCCTGCGCATGAAGCCCAAGGGCGAGAAGCCCAGCGAGCCGGAGATCGCCGAGCGCGTGCACGAGCTGCTCAACATGGTCCAGCTCGACTGGCTCTCCGACCGCTACCCGGAGCAGCTGTCCGGCGGCCAGCGCCAGCGCATCGCCCTGGCCCGCGCCCTGGCGGTAAAGCCCAAGGTGCTGCTGCTCGACGAACCCTTCGGCGCCCTCGACGCCAAGGTGCGCAAGGAGCTGCGCCGCTGGCTGGCGCGCCTGCACGAGGAAGTGCATCTGACCAGCGTGTTCGTCACCCATGACCAGGAAGAAGCCATGGAAGTGGCCGACCGCATCGTGGTGATGAACAAGGGTGTGATCGAGCAGATCGGCTCGCCGGGCGAGGTCTACGAGAAGCCGGCCAGCGACTTCGTCTACCACTTCCTCGGCGACTCCAACCGCCTGCATATCGGCGAGGACCAGCATTTGCTGTTCCGCCCGCATGAGGTCTCGCTGTCGCGCCAGGCGGTGGAGGAACACCGCAGCGCCGAAGTGCGTGATATCCGCCCGCTGGGCGCGATCACTCGGGTGACCCTGAAGGTCGACGGCCAGGACGAGCTGATCGAGGCCGAGGTGGTCAAGGATCACGACAGCCTGACCGGACTGGCCCGCGGCGAGACGCTCTACTTCAAGCCCAAGGTCTGGCAGCAGCAGCCGTCCCTCTGAGCCCGTTAGCACAGGCGGAGCCGCGCCGGCTCCGCGACGCCAAAAATGCGATGCAAATCACTCTTTTGGCTCATCCTTTGCTATGGCAAGCGCAGTAGGCTGTTGCGACTGCGCTGACGGCCATCTGGCCAACCCATACATACGCGCCGACAAGAATAATAAGGAGCGACCGGGGATGAATCGTAATCCTTTGATTCGATTGATTTTTTCCATCACGCTAGGGATTCTGACGACGGTTTCGGCCGTGGCTCAGGCTGCCGCCATGACCGCGGCCGAACAGGTACAGGTGTACGCTAGCCGCGCCACCAGTAGCCTGCTTCTGATCCGTGGCGAGGGCTTCCAAGAGGAGTATCTGACTCGTCTGGAGAAGGATATCGCCGATCTGGAGACCGCCTCCCAGGCGGCCATGAGCGCCAGCTCGGAAATTCCCGGATTGACCACCAAACTTGTTACCCAGTTACGCCTAGGTGTTTCCTTTGGCCCCAAAGAAGACGACATGCCCTGGAGCTATCCGCAGGATCTGGCGCAATCCCTGCGCGATCTGCTGACCGTGGCGCGTGCCGTTCCGGATGCCGACCCGGTCGGCGAACTGCCGGCTCAGGTCGAATATCTGGCCGTGCAGTACCTCAGTCGCTCCTACATCGGCAGCTTCGAGATCGCCCGTGAACAGCCGGACAACTATGTCGGCCAGGACGAGCGCGTCCTGGTGCCGCAGATCGACAAGGAGCTGGGCGCCCTCGACGGCAAAGCCAACCCGGTGGTGGCCAAGCTGCAGACCCGCTGGAAGTTCCTGCGCGCCGCGCTGATGGACATGAACAGCGGCAGCAACGCCCTGGCCAGTACCTCCGGCCGCGCCTTCGCGCCGACCACGGTGGACCGCCACACCCGTTCCATGACCGGCCAGTGGATGTCGCTGGGCCAGGTCGCCGGCTCGCCGTAAGCGAGACGGCAAGTCATTGAGCCGGGCCAATGCCCGGCTTTTTTATGCCCGCCATTCAACGAGGCCGGTCATACGCCCCGGTACTTGCCGGCCGCCTGCAGCAGCCAGTCGCGGAATGCGCGCAGGGCGGCAGACTCGGCCTTGCGCTCTGGAATCATCAGGTAATAGGCCTTGTCGCTGCTGTGCAGCGCCGCCGGATGCGCCGGCACCAGCCGTCCCTCGGCCAGCTCGCGCTGGATCAGGAAGGGTGGGATCAGCGCCACGCCCATGCCATGGCTGGCCGCCTGGGCCAGCATGGAGAACAGCTCGTAGCGAGGCCCGCCGAGGTCGTGCGGCACACTCAGGCCCTGGGCCGCGAACCATTGGCGCCAGGCGTAGGGCCGGGTGGTCTGCTGCAGCAGCGGCAGGCTGGCCAGCTCGGCGGCCTCGAACTGTCCACGGCCGGCCAACAGCTCCGGGCTGCATACCGGCTGCGGCTCCTCGGGCATCAGGAAGTGCGCCTCGGTGCCGGACCATTCGGCATCGCCGAAATAGATCGCCGCATCGAAGGCGGTATCGGCGAACAGGAACGGCCGGGTGCGGTTGGTCAGGTGCACCGTCACCTCCGGGTGCAATTGCTGGAAGTCCTTCAGCCGCGGCACCAGCCACTGGGTGGCGAAGGTCGGCACAACCGCCAGCTCGATGGCCACCGCGCCCTGCTGGCCCATGGCGGCCAGGGTGTCGCGCTCCACCGCGTCGAGCTGCGCCGCCACCTTGCGGCTGTAGGCCAGGCCCGCCTCGGTCAGCTTGACCCCGCGCCGCGAGCGGCGGAACAGCTCGATGCCGAGGAATTGCTCCAGCCCGGCGATCTGCCGGCAGATCGCGCTCTGGGTCAGCACCAGCTCGTCGGCGGCCTTGGTGAAGCTCTGGTGGCGGGCGGCCGACTCGAAGGCCACCAGGGCGGCGGTACTGGGAATCCTGCGGCGCATCTATGCCATGACCTCACTCGAAAACCAATAAATTGCCTGCTCAGGCTATCTCGGAGTGAGTTATTCGCACAACAGCGTGCGAAATCCTCGTTTGCCCGCAGCCGTCGCCGGGCCTAGTCTCTCTCCATCGCCCGGCCAAGCGCCGGTTTTCACTGCCACTGTTTCGAGGATTCGCCCATGGCCGCCAAGGCAAGCTTCAACTGGATCGACCCGCTCCTGCTGGACCAGCAGCTGACCGAGGAAGAGCGCATGGTGCGCGACAGCGCCCAGCAGTTCGCCGCCGACAAGCTGGCCCCGCGTGTGCTGGAAGCCTTCCGCCATGAAAAGACCGACCCGGCGATCTTCCGCGAGATGGGCGAGACCGGCCTGCTCGGCGCGACCATCCCCGAGGCCTACGGCGGCAGCGGCCTGAACTACGTGTGCTACGGCCTGATCGCCCGCGAAGTGGAGCGCGTGGACTCCGGCTACCGCTCGATGATGAGCGTGCAGTCCTCGCTGGTGATGGTGCCGATTTTCGAGTTCGGCAACGAAACCACCAAGCAGAAGTACCTGCCCAAGCTGGCCAGCGGCGAATACATCGGCTGTTTCGGCCTGACCGAGCCGAACCATGGCTCCGACCCGGGTTCGATGATCACTCGCGCCAAGAAGGTCGACGGCGGCTACCGCATCAGCGGCAGCAAGATGTGGATCACCAACAGCCCGATCGCCGACGTGTTCGTGGTCTGGGCCAAGGACGACGCCGGCGAGATCCGCGGCTTCGTCCTGGAGAAGGGCTGGGAAGGCCTGAGCGCCCCGGCGATCCACGGAAAGGTCGGCCTGCGCGCCTCGATCACCGGTGAGATCGTGATGGACAACGTGTTCTGCCCGGAAGAGAACGCCTTCCCCGACGTGCGCGGCCTGAAAGGCCCGTTCACCTGCCTCAACTCCGCCCGCTACGGCATCAGCTGGGGCGCCCTGGGCGCCGCCGAGTTCTGCTGGCACACCGCGCGCCAGTACACCCTGGACCGCACCCAGTTCGGCCGTCCGCTGGCGCAGACCCAGCTGATCCAGAAGAAGCTGGCCGATATGCAGACCGAGATCACCCTCGCCCTGCAGGGCTGCCTGCGCCTGGGCCGGATGAAGGACGAAGGCACTGCCGCGGTGGAAATCACCTCGATCATGAAGCGCAACAGCTGCGGCAAGGCGCTGGATATCGCGCGCATGGCCCGCGACATGATGGGCGGCAACGGCATCAGCGACGAGTTCGGCGTGGCCCGCCATCTGGTCAACCTGGAGGTGGTCAACACCTACGAGGGCACCCACGACGTGCACGCGCTGATCCTCGGCCGCGCACAGACCGGCCTGCAGGCATTCTTCTGACGCTTGCCTCCCCTCTTCCTCCGGGAGAGGGGCCGGGGTGAGGGATTTTCCAGCAGCTCCGAGTTGCCCGTGACACCCTCACTCCACCCTCTCCCATGGGAGAGGGAGCTATCCATACCGTGCCTCTATCCAGGAGTCTCGCCATGCCCGGCGCCCTGTCCCATATCCGTGTCCTCGACCTGTCCCGCGTGCTGGCCGGCCCCTGGGCCGGGCAGATCCTCGCCGACCTCGGCGCCGAGGTGATCAAGGTCGAGCGGCCCGGCAGTGGCGACGACACCCGCCACTGGGGCCCGCCCTATATCAAGGACGCCGAGGGCAACGACAGCCGCGAGGCGGCGTACTTCCAATGCGCCAACCGCAACAAGCAGTCGCTGACCCTGGACTTCACCCAGGCCGAGGGCCAGCGCCTGGTGCGCGAACTGGCGGCGCAGTGCGACGTGGTGCTGGAGAACTTCAAGGTCGGCGGCCTGGCCGCCTACGGCCTCGACTACGAGTCGCTGAAGGCGGTCAATCCGCGGCTGATCTACTGCTCGATCACCGGCTTCGGCCAGGATGGCCCCTACGCCAAGCGCGCCGGCTACGACTTCATGATCCAGGGCCTGGGCGGGCTGATGAGCCTGACCGGCAAGCCCGATGGCGAGGACGGCGCCGGACCGATGAAGGTCGGCGTGGCACTGACCGACATCCTCACCGGCCTGTACGCCACCGTCGGCGTGCTGGCCGCGCTCAGCGCCCGCGAGCACAGCGGCCAGGGCCAGTACATCGACGTGGCACTGCTCGACGTGCAGGTGGCCTGCCTGGCCAACCAGGCGATGAACTACCTGGCTACCGGCAGCGCGCCCAAGCGCCTGGGCAACGCCCACCCGAATATCGTGCCGTACCAGGACTTCCCCACCGCCGACGGCGACTTCATCCTCGCCGTGGGCAACGACGGACAGTTCCGCAAGTTTTGCGAGGTCGCCGGACTCCCGGCTTTGCCCGACGACCCGCGTTTTTCCACCAACAAGGCACGCGTCGCCCATCGCGCCGAGCTGATCCCGCTGCTGCGCCAGGCCACGGTGTTCAAGACCACCACCGAGTGGGTCGCGCTGCTGGAGGCGGCCGGTGTGCCCTGCGGGCCGATCAACGATCTGGCCCAGGTGTTCGCCGACCCGCAGGTGCAGGCCCGCGGCCTGCGCGTGGACATGGCCAACGGCATGGGCAGCAGCACCCCGCAGGTGGCCAGCCCGCTGCGTCTGTCCGCCACCCCGGTGGACTACCGCCTGGCCCCGCCGCTACTGGGCGAGCACACCGATGCTCTGCTGCAGCGCCTGCTCGGCCTCGACGCCGAGCAGATCGCCAACCTGCGTGCCGCTGCGGTGATCTAGGCGAATGGCCTAAGCCTTCTCGGCAGCCGGCCTAGTCCTCGACCAGGCCGAAGCCAGTCTCGATCAGGCGGATATGGTCGAGCATGCGCCGCCGCGCCAGGCTGGCATCGCCCGCCAGCACCGCGGCGCCCAGGCGCGCCTGGTGCTCGCCGAGGCGCTGCAGTATCCACTGCGCCACATCGCCGCTCGGGTAACTCTCTGCAACCGCGCTGAGCACCCTGGCGAACAGGGCCAGGGCACGGTTGCCGCTGAGCTCGGCGATACAGCGATCCAGTTCGCCGCTGCGGCGCAGACGCTCCACGTCGCTGGCCACGTGCAGGCGCTCCAGCTGCGCCTGCAGGCGCTGTCGCCCGTCGTCATTCAGGCGTGACGCGGCGAGCGCCACCACCGCCGGCTGCAGGTTCTTCCATACCGCATGGAAATGCGGACCCAGCGACGGCGCCTGGCCCAGGTACTCCACGGCCAGACGCACCGTGTAGCTGGGGTCCGGCGTGTCCACCAGCAAGCCACCACCGGGGCCGCGACGGCTGCGCAGGATGGCGTGCAGTTCGAGGGTTCGCACCGCCTCGCGCAACACCGCGCGGCTGACCCCGTGCAGTGCCTGCAGGTCCGGCTCGGCGCCGATGCGCGAGCCGGGGCCGAGGCCGGAGGCGGCGATGTTGCGCGCGATGACCACGGCCAGGCGGTGGCCGCTCTTGTCGTAGACCTTGCCGAAGGCGAAGTCCGGCGCCGCCGCCAGATGACTCATGGCCGAAGTGGGGCCACGCTGCAGGCTGCCGCGCTGCTCGATGATCAGCTCACGGGTCAGCCGCAGCTTGTCGTGCACCCGCTCGCGCGCCTCCAGACCGTTGCCGGCGATCAGCGCCTCCAGCAACTGGATCTTCAGCCGCCGCACCTGGCCGAACACTTCCTGCACCCGCGCCCAGGCATGCGCCTCGCGTGGCGTACGACCGCTGACGGTGACGTATTGCAGGGCCTCGAACAGCAGGCTGATGGCCGGGTTGCCGGCTACCTGGCAGATGAACTCACGCACCTTGGTCAACAGTTGCAGCTCGGCGTTGAAGCAACCCGGCTGCTCCTCGCCCAGCTCGGCGATCAGCAGGCGCGCATGGGGAATGTCCGGCTCGTCCAGACGCTCGGCCGCCAGCATCACCGCCTGCGACTCGACCAGTTCGCGCGCCTCGTACAGCTCGTCGAAACTGACGTCGGTCAGCTCCAGGTAGGTGGCCAGCGCCAGCGCCGCCGAGTCCCGCGCCGGGCGGCTGATCACCAGGCCGCCGCCGCTGCCACGGCGCATGCTGACCACGCCATGGCGCTCCAGCTGGCGTACCGCCTCGCGCAGGGTGGAGCGACAGACGCCGTAGCGCTCCATCAATTGCGCCTCGGAGCCGAACACCCGACCCACCGGCCAGCCGATGGCGGCAATGTCGCGCTGCAGCGACTCGGCCACCCGCTCGGCCAGCTTGGTTGGCCGTGAGGCATCGATACCTGACGTACCCGACATGTTTGCCGCCCAATCCGTGGAGAAGGCGACACATTAGTCCAGTTTTTTCCGATTTAATACGGCACCGGTACACAGATATTCGCCATAGGGCATCAGCCCAATTCAGCTCGCTGATAACACCTTTGTGCGATATTAAGCCGCGCTTATACGGACCTAAGCTGAGTTCACACCCGTCACCCCCAACGCGTGCCAGGATGGCGCCGCGGAGAGCCTTGACCCATGTCCAATAACAACAACGGTTATCCCTCCAGCCTTTCTGCCTGGATCACCGTGACCATTCTGATGGTCGCCTACGTGCTGTCGTTCATCGACCGACAGATCCTCAACCTGCTGGTGGGCCCGATCCGCCGCGACCTAGTGATCAGCGACACGCAGATGAGCCTGCTGATGGGGCTGTCCTTCGCCCTGTTCTATACCGTCTGCGGCATCCCGCTCGGGCGCCTGGCCGACACCAAGAGCCGCCGCGGTCTGATCGCCATCGGCGTACTGTTCTGGAGCGCCGCCACCGCCGCCTGTGGCATGGCCAAGCTGTATTGGCAATTCCTCATCTGCCGGGTCGGTGTCGGCGTCGGCGAAGCGGCGCTGTCGCCGGCCGCCTATTCGCTGATCGCCGACAGCTTCCCACCCAATCGTCGCGCCACCGCCATGGCGGTATATGGCATGGGCGTATACCTGGGTTCGGGCATCGCCTTCCTGCTCGGCGGCCTGGTGATCCAGTTCGCCTCCGCCCAGGGTGACGTGCATCTACCCGTGCTCGGCGAAGTGCGGCCCTGGCAGCTGATCTTCCTGATTCTCGGCGCCGCCGGCGTGCTGTTCACCCTGCTGATGCTGGCCGTGCGCGAACCGGCCCGCCGCGGCGTGGGCGCCGGCGTGGCGGTACCGCTGGCCGACGTCGGCCGCTACATCCGTAGCAACCGCCGCACCGTGCTGTGCCACAACCTCGGCTTCGCCGGACTGGCCTTCGCCGGCTATGGCAGCGCCGCCTGGATTCCCACCTTCTACATCCGCACCTACGGCTGGGATGCCGGCCAGGTCGGCATCATCTACGGCTCCATCGTCGCCGTATTCGGCTGCCTCGGCATCGTCTTCGGCGGGCGCCTGGCGGACTGGCTGGCCAAGCACGGGCGCAGCGACGCCAACATGCGTGTCGGCCTGTATGCCGCCATCGGTGCGCTGCCCTTCGTCCTAGCCTTCCCGCTGATGGGCAGCGCGTTCTGGTCCTGCGTGCTGATGGCGCCGACGGTGTTCTTCCTCAGCATGCCGTTCGGCGTGGCGCCGGCGGCGATCCAGGAGATCATGCCCAACTCCATGCGCGGCCAGGCCTCGGCGCTGTACCTGTTCGTCATCACCCTGATCGGCCTGGGCCTCGGCCCGACCGCCGTGGCCCTGGTGACCGACTTCGTGTTCGCCGACGACAACGCCCTGCGCTATTCGCTGCTGATCGTCACCGGCATCGCCGTGAGCGCCTCCGTGCTGCTGCTGTGGCGCGGCCTGCACCCCTACCGCGAGAGCCTGCAGCGCCTGCAGCAGTGGTCGCTGAACCCGACCTGAAGCGCGATTCGCGATGCTTCCAAAGCCCCGCCTCGGCGGGGCTTTTTCATTGTCCATGGCGTTTCGCTGATGACCCTGCATTCAGCCCACTTCTGGGCAGCTCCAGAGGCCGCCGCAGAAGCCTGTTAATCCTTTCGAGCGACAGTGCAAATACGTCCTTGGTGCGCTTATGCGCCTGTCATCCGCTGGGTAGTGTGCGGCCAGTTGCACCCCCATTCACGGAGAGCCTCATGACAAAAACAACAAGGCCCGGAATCTTCCAGCCGCACACCCTCGCCCTGGCCGTCGCCCTCGGAACCATTGCTCCGGCGCATGCCGTCAACTTCAACATCGGGGAGATCGAAGGCCAACTCGACTCGTCCATCTCGGTCGGCGCCAGCTGGTCGATGCGTGGGGCGGATCCGGACTTCATCGGTGAAGCCAACGGCGGTACCGGCTTCACCCAGACCGGCGACGACGGTCGTCTGAACTTCAAGAAGGGCGAGACCTTCTCGAAGATCTTCAAGGGCATCCACGACCTCGAACTGAAATACGGCGACACCGGCGTATTCGTTCGCGGCAAGTACTGGTACGACTTCGAGCTGAAGGACGAGCAGCGCCTGTGGAAGGACATCGACGATTCCAACCGCAAGCAGGCCGCACAGTCCTCCGGCGCCGAGATCCTCGACGCCTTCGTCTACCACAACTACTCGATCGGCGAGCTGCCGGGCTCGGTGCGCGCGGGCAAGCAGGTGGTCAGCTGGGGTGAAAGCACCTTCATCGGCAACAGCATCAACTCGATCAACCCGATCGACGCCGCCGCCTTCCGCCGCCCAGGTGCGGAGATCAAGGAAGGTCTGATCCCGGTCAACATGTTCTACGTCTCGCAGAGCCTCACCGACCAGCTGTCGGCCGAAGCCTTCTACCAGATCGAGTGGGACCAGACGGTGGCCGACAACTGCGGCACCTTCTTCGCCAGCGCCGACGTGGTCGCCGACGGTTGCGACAACAACTACAACATCCTCGGCCCGAGCTCGATCGCCTCGATCCAGGGAGCCAAGGCCGGCGGCTTCGGCCCCGGCGCCCAGGCCGCGATGGCAGAGGTGAATGTCACCGACGAGGGCCTGATCGTGCCGCGCGGCGGTGATCGCGACGCCCGCGACAGCGGCCAGTTCGGCACCGCGCTGCGCTGGATGGGAGATGACGCGGAATACGCCGCCTACTTCCTCAACTACCACAGCCGCACGCCCAACCTGAGCATGCAGAACGCCAGTGCCGCGGACATCACCGCCGCCCTGACCACCCTCGGCGGCGCCCTGGCACAGCCGATCCTGCTCGGCCGTGGCAGCTACTTCCTCGAATACCCCGAAGACATCCGCCTGTATGGTCTGAGCTTCTCCACCTCGCTGCCCACCGGCACCGCCTGGTCCGGCGAACTCAGCTACCGGCCGAACATGCCGCTGCAGATCAACACCACCGACATGACCGGCAAGCTGGCCACCAGCGTCTCCGGCGGTCTGGCGGAAGGCGGCTTCGCCGGCGCCCTGGCCCAGGCCAACGCCATCAGCCGCGGCTACAACCGCAAGGAAGTGACTCAGGCGCAGACCACCCTGACCCACTTCTTCGATCAGGTCATGGGCGCCGATCGCCTGACCCTGGTAGGTGAAGTAGGCGTTACCCGCATCGGCGGCCTGGAGCGTCAGAGCGAAGTGCGTTATGGCCGTGACTCGATCTACGGCTCGCCCTATGGCACCGCCGCGTCCAACCTGGCTTCCGCCGAGGAGTACGGCTACCACGGCTTCTACACCAGCACCTCCTGGGGCTATCGCGCCCGTGCGGTGTGGGACTACAGCAACGTGTTCGCCGGCATCAACCTCAAGCCGAACGTCTCCTGGTCGCACGATGTGGACGGCTACGGCCCGGTGTTCAACGAGGGTGCCAAGGCGGTCAGCGTCGGCCTCGATGCCGAGTACCGCAACACCTACACCGCCAGCCTGTCCTACACCGACTTCTTCGGTGGCGACTACAACCCGATCGAAGACCGCGACTTCCTCGCGTTCAGCGTCGGCGTGAACTTCTAATTCGGCTCCACAGAGAATCAGTCCCATGAAAACAACAAGACAACTGATCAGCGCCCTCACCCTCTCCCTGCTGGCCGGCAGCGTGCTCGCTGCCGTGTCGCCGGAAGAGGCCGCCAAGCTCGGTGACAGTCTCACTCCGGTGGGTGCGGAGAAATCCGGCAACGCCGACGGCAGCATCCCGGCCTGGACCGGCGGCCTGGCCAAGGATGCCGCGGCCGTGCTGCCCGGCGGCTTCCTCGGCGACCCGTTCGCCAACGAACAGCCGCTGTTCACCATCACCGCGCAGAATCTGGACCAGTACAAGGACAAGCTGGCCGAAGGCCAGATCGCCATGTTCAAGCGCTACCCCGAGACCTACAAGATGGTGGTCTACCCCAGCCACCGCAGCTCGGCGATGCCCGCGCAGATCTACGAAGCCGCCAAGAAGAGCGCAACCAACACCAGCCTGATCGAGGGTGGCAACGGCCTGGCAGGCTTCGCCGACAGCCGCTACTACGCCTTCCCAATCCCGCAGAACGGCCTGGAAGTGGTGTGGAACCACATCACCCGTTACCGCGGCGGCAACCTGCGTCGCAGTACCGTGCAGGCCGCCCCGCAAACCAATGGCGACTACACCCTGGTGCACTTCGAGGACGAAGTGGCGTTCCCCAGCCAGACCAAGGGCCTGGATCCGAAGAAGGCCGAGAACGCCCTGCTGTTCTTCAAGCAGCGCGTGACCGCGCCGTCGCGCCTGGCCGGTAACGTGCTGCTGGTGCACGACTCGCTGGACCAGATCGCCGAACCGCGCATGGCCTGGCTGTACAACGCCGGTCAGCGCCGCGTGCGCCGTGCACCGCAGGTGGCCTATGACGGCCCGGGTACCGCCGCCGACGGCATGCGTACCTCGGACAACTTCGACATGTACAACGGCGCCCCCAACCGCTACGACTGGAAGCTGGTGGGCAAGCGCGAGCTGTACATCCCCTACAACAGCTACAAGCTGCAGTCGCCGGACGTGAAGTACGACGACATCATCCAGGCTGGCCACACCAACCAGGATCTGGCGCGCTATGAGCTGCACCGCGTATGGGAAGTCGAGGCGACTCTGAAGTCCGGCGAGCGCAACATCTACGCCAAGCGCCGCTTCTTCGTCGACGAGGACTCCTGGCAGATCGCCGTGTCCGAGCACTATGACGGCCGCGGCCAGCTGTGGCGTGTCGGCCAGGCCATGCTGGTCCAGCAGTTCGAACAGCAGGTCCCGGTGTACGCCTTCGAGGCCCTGTACGACATCATCGCCGGCCGCTACATCGCCGTTGGCATGGCCAACGAAGAGAAAGTCGCCGTGCAGTACGGCATCCAGGCCTCGGCGGTGGACTTCACCCCGGCGGCTCTGCGCAACGCCGGCGTCCGCTGAGTTCCATCGCAACGCTGCTCCAACTTGAGGCGACCCCAGTGGTCGCCTTTTTTGTCTGCACGGCCAACTAAGCGGCGCGATTGGGTAACATCGACCCCATCCCGACGCCCACAATCACAACAAAAGCCGAGGCCACGACCATGCAAGACAAGGTTCGCGCCCTGCATCCGGCCGCCATTTCGCGTCAACCGGAGCATCCCCTACCGCGCCTACCGGCGGCCCATATCGCCCGCCCGCGCCTGACCCAGGCATTGCTCGCCGGCGACTGCCGGCTGACCCTGGTCTGCGCCCCCGCCGGTTTCGGCAAGAGCGTGCTGCTCAACGAATGCGCGCGCCAGGCGCCCCACGGCACCCAAGTGGTCTGGCTCGACCTGCTCGGCCATCCGCACAGCCCCGCCGAACTGCTCGCGCGCCTGGCCGCCGCCCTGCACCTGTCCCACGGCGACGGCGAGCCCTGCGCCGAGCTGGGCCTGCTGCTCGGCCGCGTCGAACAACCGCTGTGGATCATTCTCGACGACTACCCAAGACAACCCTGCGCCGAACTCGACGCCTGCCTCGATCGCCTGCTGGAACGCGCCCCGCACACCCTGCGCTGGTGGATCGGCGGGCGCCGCCGGCCGGCCTGGAACCTGCCTCGCCTACTATTGCAGGGCGACCTGCAGGAGGTCGACGCGCACGCCCTGGCCCTCGACCAGGACGAACTCGGCCGTCTGCTGCAACAGCGCCAGCAGACCCTGCCCGACGAACTGACCGCCCAGTTGCTGCACCACAGCGAAGGCTGGCCGGCCGGTGTCTGCCTGCTGCTGATCGGTGGTCACGCCGACAACCTCGGCCAGCGCCTGGCCGCCGGCACGCCGCTGCTGCTGGAATACCTCGAGCGCGAGGTGCTGGCCACGCTGCCACCGCCGCTGCAGCACGCGCTGTTCGTGCTGGCGCACATGCCGCGCTTCTCCGCCGCGCTGTGCGAACACCTGCTGGAAGAACACGGCGGCGCCCAGGTGCTGGAGCAGCTGCGCCAGCGCCAGCTGTTCCTCCACGGCCTGGATAGCTGCGGCGAATGGTTCCGCCTGTGGCGCCCGCTGGCCGCCATGCTCAAGCGCATGCCCGGTGGACAGACGCCGCTGCAGGCCCATGTACGCGCCTGCCAGTGGTTCGCCGCCCGCGACGCCGTGCGCGAGGCGGTGGAGCACGCCCTGTGGGCTGCGCAGCCGGACGTGGCGGCCAACTACCTGCAACGCTATGGCCAGGACCAGCTGCTGATCGGCCAGAGCGTCGCCCAGTTCCTGCACTGGCGCGACGGCCTGCCGCCGACGCTGTTCAACAGCACGCCACGCCTGATCATGCTGCAGGCCTGGGCCCTGATCATCTGCGCCCGCCTGGACGAAGTGGACGCCTGCGTCGCCGAGCTGACCCGCTTCCTGCCGCAGCCCGATGCCCGCCGCCAGCAGCAGCTGATCGCCCAGTACCAGGCGGTGCTCGGCGTGCTGCAGCGCCAGCGCGGCCAGGCCAGCGCCCGCCAGCACTGCCTGGAGGCCCTGGAGGTACTGCACGAGTCGGCCTGGTCGCAGCACATCCTGTGCAACCAGGCCCTGGCCCAGCAGGCCATGGCCGAGCTCGACCTGACCAGCGCCCAGCACTACAGCCACGAAGGCCTGCGCCTGGCGCGCCTGCGCGGCAGCGTGCTGTTCGAGTCGCTGCTCAGCGTCGACCATATTCACCTGCTGGCCATGCTCGGCGAGCGCGAACGCGCGCTGGAGCAGACCGGACAATGCCTGCAGCTGCTGCAGGGCGCCGACCAGCGCGGTCCGGTGCTGGCCAGGCTGTTGCTGCTGCGCGGCACCCTGCTGGCCGGGCGCGGCGACAGCGACGCCGCCCAGGCAATGCTGCAACAGGGCATCCAGGAGGCCGAGAGCTGCGAGGACGCCTACCTGCTGTTCGGCTATCTCGGCCTGGCCGAGCTGGCCGGGGCCCAGGGCGATACCGAGAGCGCCCAGCACCTGCTGCGCCGCGCCGAGCGGCAGATGCAGCTGTCCCACGTGCCGGAGGTGCGCTATCGGGAGATGCTGCAGCTGGCCCATGGCTGCCTGTGGTTGCGCCAGGGCGAGGCCGAAAAGGCCCGCGACGCCTTCCTGCGCGTGTGCCAGCGCCTGCAGAGCGAGCGCCTGCTGGCCCCTTCCGGTTTCTACGACCTGCTGCCACGGGCGCGCCTGTACCTGGCCCAGGCCGAACTGGCCCTGGGCGAGACGGCGACGGCACTGAGCGACCTGCAGGAGCTGCACGACGACTGCCGGCGCAGCGGCCACCACAGCCTGGCTACCCATGCCCGCCTGAGCCAGGCCGAGGCCCTGCACCTCAGCGGCCGCGCCGCCGAGGCCGAGGCACTCCTGCGCATCGCGGTCGGCGAGGCCGAACGCCAGCAGCAACTGCTGCCGCTGCTGAGCCTGCAGCAACGCCAGGCGGAGTGGCTGGCGGGCAACCCGGCCTGGCCGCAACAGCTGCTGCAGGGCGCCGATGGCGGTAGCGCAGAGCTGCCCAGCGAGTCGCTGCTGAGCAAACGCGAGCTGGCGGTACTCGGGTTGATCGCCCAGGGCCACTCCAATCAGCAGATCGCCGAGCAGCTGTACATCTCTCTGCACACGGTGAAGACCCACGCACGACGGATCAACGTCAAGCTCGGCGTACAGCGCCGCACCCAGGCCGTGGCGCGGGCCAAGGCGGAGGGCTGGCTGGGCTGAGCGCCGCTAGCGCGCCTCGGTGACGCCGGCCAGCTGCACCAGGCGCTCGCTCATCCCGCGCGCGTGGCGGCCGACCATCAGTGGCGCCAGCGGGCGCCCCGATCGGCCCAGGCGCGCACGGCCGGCGCGGTCGAAGTCGCCGAGGGCCATGCGCAGGTACCGCCAGTCGGCGCTCGCCCGCCGGCCCTGGTCCGGAGCGCTGGCCGCCATCAGTGGCAGCAGCTGCGCCATGGCCGTATCCAGTTCTGCCAACAGCTGTTGCTCACCCTGGCTGACATAGGAGCCGTCCGCCCCCGGGGTGACCTCGAAGTAGCCCAGGTAGGCCTGGGCGGCGTACTGGGTAGCGAGCAGCTCCAGCTTGATCGCGCTCGGCAGCGGAGCATCGTTTTGATCACCGTCCAGGCCATCGGCCGCTCGCAGCAGATCGACCAAGGCGCGACTGAGCTGCTCCGGATAGCGCCAGGGCAAATCGTCCTCGGACGACCCATAGCTCAGGCCCTCCTCCAGGCTGGCCAGCAAGCGCGCATAGGGTTGCTGCAATGACTGGCTCTGCGCGGGATCGATAGCGGCGAAGCTGGCCCGCAGCTGCTCGGTATCGCGCCGCAGCATCTGCAGATGCTCGGGCTGCAGCCCCTCGCCACGCAGACTGAGAAAGCTGCCGACACTGCGGCAGGCATGAAGCTGCAACAGCTCCAGCTGGACATCGCCCTGCGCCTGCAGCGGCAAGCTCAAGAACAGGGCGCAACCGATCAACAACAGGCGAAGTGCACGCATGCCGGTTCTCTTTATTGAGGGGGAAGCGACGCCACCGCGACACGCAGCGACCCGCCGATTCTATGGCCAAGCCCCCCAGCCGGCTGACTTCCGATCTCTCATGGCCATGCACTGTGGTAATGGCGGATCGACCGCTCAGAAGACACTCGAACCCAGTGGGGACGGCGCCCCCAGCCACAGCAGGACATACAGTGCGACAAGCGCGCAGCTAAACAGCACCAGGACAATATTCACGTAGTACATGCGACTCCCTTCTGCATGACATCCTAGGCACCCTCGATAGCCATGGTCAGCCGGGCGTCTACCTTGCCGACGCCGCTTCGCTCCAGGCTGACCTCCCTGAGTGCCACTCCTTTTCCTTCCAGCTCCGCCAGCCAGCGCAAGAGGCTCTCGAAAGACGCCTGCGCCAACGCAATCAGCAACCGGCCGCTGCCTTCGTTATCCAGACGCTCCAGTACCAGTCCATGCTTCTGTGCCGTACTGGTGATCACACCCTGCAGTTGCTCCGGGCTGAGCTCCGGTCGAGCGTTCCGGGCGGACCGGCTTACCGTTGGAGCGTGCTTCTGCAGGTAGGCCAGAAACTCGCGTTCCTGCAGGTAGCGGGTACTCGCCGAGTCGAGCTTGCGATCGATGGGCAACCAGATGAAGGCGTAGAACAGCACCAGAGCGAAGAAGACACCGAGCACCATCAGCGCCAGGCGGTCCCTCGGTGGCAATTGCCGCCAGTGCTGCCAGGCGCCGGACTGGGTCACTCTGCTGGCGATCTCGCTCTTCCACTGCAGCAACGCGTTCATTGCGCGCCCCCCAGAATGACCCGGGCGCTCACGCCATCTTCCTCACGATTGGCCGAGCCGAGCTGAACCGCCAGGCCAGAATCCACCAGGCGCTGGCGCAGCTTTTCCACCTCGGCAAAATCGCCAGCCTTGACCTGCAACGCAAGGTCGCCGCGGTTCTGGCTGTAATCGATCTGCGCCACCGAGATCGAGCCCTTGTCCTTGGCCATGGCCGCAGAGGCTGTTTCCATCAGGCTGATAAAGCCGCCGCTCGACTGCGAACCGGCCTTGAGATGCTCGGCGAACTGGGCTTTCAGATTGATGATGCGCCGGTCCTCGGGAAACAGCTTCTTGTAGAGCTCCATGCTGGACTGGGCAAAGTGATCGGCCTGCCTTTCGTAGTACAGGGCCTGGAACAGGTTGAAGCTCAGGTGCAGGAACAGCCCGATGCCAAGCAGAATGGCCGCCGGGCGCCAGATGGCCCACGCCTGGTTATCGGTGCGCCGGGCAAACTCGCCCTGGGCCAGGTCGGTTGCATCAGCCCGCCCCGCCGCCAGCAATTGGTAGGGCGCACTTGACTCCAGTAGCGTCCATTGTGGCTCCATGCCCTGCATCTCGGCCCACTGCTCGGCGGCGAACGCCATGCGCAACTCGCAATTGCCACCCAGCAGGCCGCGCTCTCCCAGCAGCAGCGCCTGGCCACCCGCATCCAGCGGCAGCATATCGGCGTCCACGTGGACGGCAGCCACCTCCAGATCGAGCTCACGCATGCGCGCCAACCATCCCGCCAACAGCCCACGGCGGACAGCCACCACGCGGTAGCGCTGATCGGATTGTTGTTTGCCCAGCGCCAGATGGAACAGCTCGACATCCTCGGCCAGCATCTCCTCGACGGCGAAGGGCAGCGCCTGGCGTACCCAGCGATCCTTGGCGGTGGGCAGCTCCACCAGGAACGCGCTCACCGCCTCGACGGGCAACACCAGGACGATGGCGCGGCCTTGCAGCTGGTCTGCACATTCGGCCAGACCGAGCCGCAGGCACTCGCCATCCTCGCGAAGCCAGTGCACCTGGCAATCGTCGGCCATTTCGCCACCACACTCAGGGCCTAGAAACAGGCAGTCCGTCATCGCTCATCCCGCTCGTTCGCTTCAGCCAACATCACACGCTCGTAGCCTGGTTGCCCGATGCTACGACGCAATACCCACACTCCACCCTTGCCGTCACGCTGCAGGGTGCTGGAAAGAACTTCGCGGCGCTCATCCAGGCGCACCTCGCTGCGCACCAGGAAATAGCTGCTGCCGACCGCCAGCCCGGCCTCCCGCACGCCCGTGCCGGCAAGCGCCGGCTGATCGAGAAAAGACCTGACATCCCGATAGCCCTCCTTTCCGCGTGCGCCCATCAACGCCGTGGCAGCCGCCGGGTCGAGCGTGTCCGCCAGGCTCGACAGCACCAGGGCGCTGGCCGTGTTCACATTCAAAGGAACCTTGGCCGGCAGTGCCGCAATGTACGGGCGCAGGCGCCGATAGTCATTCTCGCTCATCCCCAGCAGCAGACGCACTTCCGAGGCGTCCTGCATCTCGTGGCCGGCAGTCCGGTACGGCGGTTGTGCCAGCAGATACTGGTTGTCCTCCGCGCCGTACTCACCGGTAGGCTCCTGGTCCTTGTCCAGCCAGTCCACCAGGCGCTCCGCATAAGGCGTCTCGATCTCCAGACGCAGCAGCAGACGGCGGAACCTGTCCACGGCCTGCTTGTTGACCTTGTCGTCCTGCACCAGGCTGTTGACGTTAAAGCGCCCGGCCAGATCCTCGATACGCACGCCGATCTCGCCCTGGTCGATGGGGAACGCCGGCAGCGGCTTGGCCCAGGCCTCCAGCGGATGATCCACGGGCTTCAGCGGGTCGCTGCCCGGCTCCTTCAGATCTCGCGCCAGCACCGCCAGCCCCAGCGCCTCGCCGCCCAGGGCGTACTGTTTCGCCTGCTGGCTGGCAAGCTGGTTGCCACTGGAGCGGATTGCCAGCTGCTGACGGGCGATCAGACCCGCACAAATGACCGTGACGATGGCCACCACCAGCATGACGGTTACCAGGGCCACGCCCTGCTGCCGCGTCACACCTTCACCTCTTGCACGGGCGCAGGAGCAGGGGCCGGACTCGGACTCGGACTCGGACTCGGACTCGGACTCGGACTCGGACTCGGACTCGGCTCAGAGGATGGGGGTGGAGTCTCGGGTTGCGCCTGTGGTTTTTCTTCCACCACCGGCTCGGGCAGGCGATACAGGCGGGTCAGCTCGCCGTAGCGCTCATGTTCCAGTTTCAGCTCGACCGCCATCGGCAGACGCAGGCGGTTTTCCTCCGGGGTCCGCTCGCCGGTGGCCGGCGGCCATTGCCCCTGCCACTCCCCACGCTCGTCCATGTAGCGGAACTCGAGCGTCCGCACCCCAGTCAGCAAGGTCTGTACCCGGGGCTGGCTATCCACCGCCTGGTCCAGCACCGTCCAGTAGACCCGCTCCAGGGTCTTGTCCGACAACCGCCAGCGCACCCGTTGCAGCTGGGCGCGCGCCAGCCCCATGGGGTTGAGCCAGCCATTGCGGGTCAGCTCGATGGCTGCCGATCCGTCTATCGCGCCCAGTTCACCGAGCAGAGCCGCACGCTCGTCGCCATAGGGGTCACGTACGCTACGCACCGCGGCCTGGGCCAGATCGCGGTCGAGCGCGGCAAAGGCCCGGGTCAGTTCGCGCAGTGATTGTTCACTGGCCCGCGTCGCCTCGTCCGTACGTAGCACGCTGTCCAGCATGCGGTAGGTGCCCAGCCCCAGCAGGGCGAAGATGGAAATGGCAATCACCACTTCCAGCAGGGTGAAGCCACGTTGCCCGCCGCTCACTTGCGCACCGCCAGGAACCCGGTCACCACTCGCAGAGAGCGCTCGCGCACCGGCTCGGCCCCACCACGCTCGGGCTTGAGCGCCACCCAGACGGAGAGCCGGCGAATGCCCTTGTCACTGGTGGCCTCGATCTCGCTGTAGGTTTCCCAGCTGCGCCCACCGAAGTCCAGCACCTTGCTCTCGCGCCCCTCGCCCGGCGTGGGCCGCTTAAGCTGCAGCTCGGTGATGCGATTCTCGGCGATCCAGCCGGCCATGCTCTTGAGCTGGAGCTGCTCGGCGATCTGCAGGCTGCGCTGGCTCGCCGCGAGTACTGAGCCCGCCACCACGGCGAAGATCGCCAGGGCCACCAGTACCTCCAGCAGGGTGAAACCACGTCGCGAACGAATCACAGGCTCTGCCCCGCCAGTTCGGCGCGCGGCAGCTGGTAGCCGTCGCTGCTCAGCAGATAGGCGCCGCCACCGGACTTGCGCTCCTCCAGCCGCAGGCGGAACGGTGACAGCTCGCCACTGGAGAGAATCAGCAGCTGGGGAATCGGCTTCTCCTTGTCCTCCTCGTCATCCCCGCCCAGGCCAGGCAGGTCTTCCGCTACGCTCGGTTCCGGCAGCTGCAGCGCCTCGCCATCCAGTTCCAGCAGCAACCTCGACCAGACCGGCAACTTGTACAGCTGCCGATCTTCCATCTCGTTCCAATCTCCCGAGGCGTGGTCGTAGATCAGCACCCCATAACCTTCGGCATCCACCAGCAATCCATACTCCTGGCCATCCAGCACCGCCTCGTCGGACAGCAGGGTAATCAGGCCGGCCAGGCGCTCGGCCTCGTCGCGCAGCTCGCGACTATGGCTGGAGCTGCCCGCGGAGAGCACGGTCAGGCTGACCAGCGTGCCGATGATCACCAGCACCACCAGCAGCTCGATCAGCGTGAAGCCCCGCGCAGCTCGCATCGGAAATCAGAGGTCCCAGTTACCGATATCGGCATTGGTGCCGTCGCCGCCTTCCTGGCCATCGGCGCCGAGGGAGTACAGATCGATCCTGCTGCGGGTGCCCGGCGACAGGTACAGGTACGCGTTGCCCCACGGGTCCACCGGCAGCCGCTTCAGGTAGCCCTCGGTGTTCCAGTTCTTCGCCGGTGGGTTGCCGGTGGGCTTTTTCACCAGGGCTTCCAGGCCCTGCTGGGTGCTCGGGTAGTTCTGGTTGTCCAGCTTGTACATGTCCAGCGCCGCACCGATGGCGCGGATGTCGTTCTGCGCCGCGGTAACCTTGGCCTGGTCCGGACGGCCCATCACCTGCGGCACCACCAGGGCGGCGAGGATGCCGAGGATGACCACCACCACCATGATCTCGATCAGGGTGAAACCGCGTTGTTGCTTGTTCATCAATCAACCCACCAGTTGGTTCAGAGAAAGAATCGGCAGGAGGATGGCCAGCACGATCACCAGCACCACCGCTCCCATAAACACCAGCATGAACGGCTCGAACAATCCCACCAGCAGGCCGATGGTGGCCGCCAGGTCGTTCTCCTGGTTGCGCGCGGTGCGCGCCAGCATCTGGTCCAGCTCGCCCGAGCGTTCGCCGCTGGCGATCATGTGCAGCATCATCGGCGGGAACTGCCGGCTGGCCTCCAGGGCCCGCGACAGGCTGCCGCCTTCACGCACGCGCTGGGTGGCGTTGGCCACGTCGGTGCGGATGATGCGGTTGCTCACCACTTCGGCGCCGATGGCCAGGGCCTCCACCAGCGGCACGCCGCTGCGCACCAGGATGGCCAGGGTCGAGGCGAAGCGTGCCGTCTCGGTAGCCGCGATCAGTCCGCCGATCAGCGGCAGACGCAGCAGGAAGGCATGCCAGCGCCGGCGCAGGTCGTCGTTGCGCAGGGCACGGCGGAAGGCGATCACGCCGAGCACCGCGAGCACGATGACCAGCGCGCCCCAGGCCTTGACCAGTTCGCTGAGCAGGATCAGGCCGCGGGTCAGCGCCGGCAGGGTCTGCCCGGAGTCGACGAACACCCGCACCACGTCCGGCACCACGTAGCCGAGCAGGAAGCCGACGATACCCAGCGAGGCCAGCATCAGGATCACCGGGTAGAGCAGCGCCATCTGGATCTTCTGCCGCGACTGCTGGCGTTGCTCGGTGTAGTCGGCCAGCTGCTCCAGCACCGGCGCCAGGTGCCCGGCATGCTCGCCGGCCGAGACGGTGGCGCGGTACAGCTCGGGGAAGGCGGCGGGAAATGAACCGAGGGCATTGGCCAGGCTGTGGCCTTCAAGCACCTTGGCGCGCACGGCGATCAGCATCGACTGGATGCGTGGCTGGCGCGACTGGGCCGCGGCGGCGCGCAGCGCTTCCTCGATCGGCAGCGCGGCGCCGATGAGGGTCGCCAGCTGGCGGGTGACCAGGGCTAGGTCGCGGGCCGACAGGCCGCGGCGCAGGCTGAAGCCACCCGAGGTCTCGCTGTGCTCCTTGCGGTGCGCCGGCTCCACCTGCAGCGGCGCCAGCTGTTTCTCGCGCAGCAGCTGGCGTACCTGGCGCGCGCTGTCGGCTTCCAGTACGCCTTTCTGCTGGCGGCCCTTGGTGTCGAGGGCGACGTATTCGAAGGCGGCCATTAGGGTCTGCTGATGTTTTTTCGCGAGCCGCGTTGCAGCGTCAAAAGACGCCAGGCTAGGCGCGGGACGCAGGTAATGGTGCCCCCCTTGCCAAGTCCCGCAACGCCGCACGGCGTCTTTTGGCGCGCAACCCGCAAGGACGGGCCGTTTTTTGCGCGGCGCGTCGTTACTCGTCGTTCATTTGGAATCACCAAACTTCTCTCCTCGCGCCTAGCTCCGCGCAAAAAACGGCGCCGTCGCGGCCGTGAAAAAACATCAGCAGACCCTAATCTTCTCGAGTCACGCGCAGGACTTCTTCCAGGGTGGTCACCCCTTCCAGCACCTTGCGCCGACCGTCGTCGCGGATGCTCGGACCGAGGCTGCGGGCGTGGCGCAACAGTTCCTGCTCGCCGACGCCGTTGTGCACCAGGGTGCGCATCTTGTCGTCGAAGATCACCAGTTCGTAGATGCCGGTCCGGCCGCGGTAGCCCTGCTGGTGGCACTCGGGGCACCCCTTGGCGTGGTAGATCTGCGGCTGGCTGTGTGGATCGAGGCCGAGCAGGCCGCATTCGGCCTCGTCGGCCGGGCGCGCCTCGCGACAATGCGGGCAGAGCACACGCACCAGGCGCTGGGCCAACACGCCGAGCAGCGACGAGGACAGCAGGAACGGCTCGACGCCCATGTCGACCAGGCGGGTGACAGCGCCGACGGCGCTGTTGGTGTGCAGGGTGGAGAGCACCAGGTGACCGGTGAGCGAGGCCTGCACCGCGATATCGGCGGTCTCCTGGTCGCGGATCTCACCGACCATCACCACGTCCGGGTCCTGGCGCAGGATGGCGCGCAGGCCGCGAGCGAAGGTCATGTCCACCCGCGGGTTGACCTGGGTCTGGCCGATGCCTTCCAGGTAATACTCGATCGGGTCTTCCACCGTGAGGATATTGCGCGAGCGGTCATTGAGGGTGACCAGGCCGGCGTACAGCGTAGTGGTCTTGCCCGAGCCGGTGGGGCCGGTGACCAGGATGATGCCATGGGGCTTGCGCAGGTTGTCGTCGAGCAGGCGGCGGTCGCGCTCGCTCATGCCCAGGTGCTGCAGCGACAGGCGCCCGGCCTGTTTGTCGAGCAGACGCAGTACCACGCGCTCGCCGTTGGCCGACGGCAGGGTCGACACGCGGATATCCACTTCGCGACCACCGACCTTGAGCGAGATACGGCCGTCCTGCGGCACGCGCTTCTCGGCGATGTCCAGGCGCGCCATGACCTTGACCCGCGAGACCAGCAATGCCGCCAGCTCGCGGCGCGGCTCGATCACTTCGCGCAGGATGCCGTCGACGCGAAAGCGCACGACCAGGCGTTTCTCGAAGGTTTCCAGGTGGATGTCGGAGGCGCCGGCCTTGATCGCCTCGCTGAGGATGGCGTTGATCAGGCGGATGATCGGCGCGTCGTCTTCCTGCTCGAGCAGGTCGCCGGATTCGGGAGTGAGTTCGGCCAGGCTGGCCAGGTCGAGTTCGGCGCCGAGGCCCTCGGCCATCTGCCGTACCTCGGAGGAGTCGCGCTGGTAGGCCAGGGTCAGTTCCTGTTCGAAGGCTTCCGGCTCCAGCCAGTGCAGCGGCAGTACGCGACCGGCGAAGCGCTGGGCCTCCTGCACGGCCGCCAGGCTGGCACCCCGGCGCACCTGCAGTTGCGCCTGGCCAAAGGGCTCGCGCAGCAGCACACCGTGGCGTTTGGCGAAGGCGAATGGCAATAGAGCGATGGGCGTTGCTGAGTCAGTGGTAGCGAGGAGGCTCATGGTAGATAGCGGGATTTATCACTCAGGTGTAAATGAAATCAGCACTGCGACTAATGGCACCATCGTCAGTAGAGATATGCCAATAACTAGGCACTGGCGCCACACACCGTGAAGCCGTCCATCAATCTCCATCGCCTGTTTAATCCGTCGCCCTTGCAACAGCTGGCCGCCTATTCCTAGGAAAAATGCCGGCAATAGCGGATAGAACTTATCGTAAGGACTACTAGGGGCACCCATAAACCAGAAGACATTAAGCGGAAGTAGTACCAATGCGGCCAACCAAGTAAAGCGCATAGCATTGGTCATGCCCAGATGCTTATAGTTGCTGGCCAATGCATATACCCCGGCCAGCAGAGTACCAAAGAGGGTCATGAAGGCTATCTGGCCGGGAGAATAAAAGACTCTCCCCGCTGGCTTATTTAACTCTGCCAAAACAATAGGGGGCGCGTCAGCATCAGAGCCATAGCGCTCCTGCAAGTAGCGCAAATAGGGCACCTCAAGCTGCAGCGCATCCTTTATTCTGCCTTCGGATATACCCCACACCACGGGAGAAACCGACTCGTCTTCTTCGCCGTAATAGATTTGATAGCAAAGCTCGACAAATGCCTCGAGTCTGTATTTGTCGTTGGGGTCGTAGGCTCCCACCAGCAACACGCCACGTTTCGGGGTACAAGCCAATAAGTCGGGAGCATTGAGCAGGGCATGTGCCTCTTGCAGGCGCTCAGGAAGCAGTAGGCACTCAGCAGCATTGAAGTCGCCTGCCAGCATCATTATCCGGCTGCTATCTGCCATTGGCTCCCAATCAATCCGGCTTAGACGCTGACGCAAGGATGCCAGCGCCGCCTGGTGGATGGCATCTTGCTGCTGGGCATTGGTCTCACTGGCAGGAAGAAACTCCACTGTATCGCCCTGATCGATGACATATACCACCACTGGGGCTTGCGCAGGCGCTACATGTGTATTCAAAGGGGCGATGAGCAGGCCGTGCTCGCCAGCCTGCTCAACCCAAGTAGCCGCCTTCAGCAGCGGGGTAACAACGGTAGACATCCCTTAGCTCGGACGATGCGGGGATGAATAGGGCTTCTTCCAGGTGAAGCATTGAACGTCCCCGGCAGGCTGGTGGTAGACCACCCAGTTATCGCTCACATCAATAGTGTTTGCGATGGTGCCAGCCGACGCCTGCCATACTTCTTCACCGGTGTATTTGTCCCAGGCGCGCGGGCGGCGCTCCTCTAGGCCAAATACTAGGTCACCGTCAGTATTGGCGGCATACATTTCTCGACTACTTTTACGACCCCACAACACTGCCCCATCAACCGTTGACAAACACAGCACATAACCCGCACCGTTAGTATTGCTAAGCACTAACGTATCCATTGATGCGCTGATGTACTGGGGAAAGGCAGCATTTTTGTATTTCAACCCGGCCAGCAGCGATTGCATGAAAGCAGAGTTGAAGTAGGCGAACTCACCAACAATGCTGAAGTTTGTCAAGTCAATAATCAACACATGGTTGCCTGCCAGCACATGAAGCTGGTTGCCACACCTAGACACTGAGGCCTCGGGCTCGTCGTTGGCAAACTCATAGTGCACCAGCGGAACTTCAAGCTTTATCGCCTTTTCACGGAGCGAGTACACACAGAAGGTCGGCGTGGAAAGCCTCACGCCGAATATAAGCCCATCGGCGGACGGCAGGAAATATTGAATGTCGATATCGGCATGATCGACTAGGTTGCCGTTTTGCACGATATCTAGACCTCGGGTGTAGTTGTTCCAACCAAATGCACGGTGAATACATTTACCGTCAAAGGCGAAACGACCGTCGACCGCCCAGTCCGGATTGGCTCGACCTTCATATTCGCTATAGCACGCCACCCATTGGCTTACGTCGATCAGCTCAGGCGTTTCCCCATACACGTAGAGAAGATCGCCCTGCAGGAAGATCGGTCGCCACCGTGGCTGTGCCGATCGAACCAGCCGCTCCGGCACATCTTCTTCAACCCCATCGTATTGGTTTAGATCGAAGTCTTTGAAAAAACGCTTACCGCTACCATCTTTCGAGCTGTACAGCACGTAGAGCCGATCATTGCCCAGCGCCGCTGAAACAACGCCATTGAATTTCTGCACCAAACGAAAGGTCGCTTTCTTTGCCGGTATACCTGCGCCCATGTCATATGCCCTTGGTTGTCAACGGATCAATGACCTCAGTCAGGATTTTGAAACTGATATCTTTCTTGCAGTCAAACCCCGAATCAGGAAAAGGTTTTATCGCATCCTCGCAGGCCTTCTGCACCCACTTCTTGCGAGCATCCACCTTGGCGGGCGTATTGAACGCATCGCCCATCCACTGGTAATGCAACTGTGGCTTCTTATTGCCTATCCACTTACCCGTATCCTTATTGAATTGGGCAAAAATATTACTAGCGAAATGTTTCTGCGTCTGCTCCATGATTTTGGATTGCGTATAACTGGAAGTGTAGTTCTTCACCTCCACAAACAGTTTCCCGCCTTGGGCAGTGACTCCAGTGGATGAGACATCAACCAACACCCCTTCGATATCCACACCCTGCACGTTGGTCGCTAGAGGCGTGTCGACGTTATCACCAACCTTCAGCGAATCAGGATCAATATCTAGGACAGTACCATCCTCACGGGTAATCTTCGGATTGGCCTTCAGGTCCTTGAAGGTTCTGGCCTCACCATAGATGCCACGAATGTTGCCCTGATTCTTCGCCGCCAACTGATTGAACGCCTTGACCAGGTTCTCTTCCGGTAGATATTTCATTGCATCGAACAATGAGTCAAAGGCAGTGGAACCATTAACAACTTTGTTCATATTATCGAAACGAAATCTACCCATGGCCGTGATGCTTGGATCTTCCATATTCTTGATAAAGGCCAGAATACTGTCGCCACGACCTTTACCAACAAATTCGGCGATATTGTCTAGAGTACCCGCCGAGAGCGCCAGACCACCTACCTGAGAGCCATCTATTCGCGTGGCTATGTTGACGATATCGGCCAGTTGTTTCTGCTGCGCGGCGTCTAGGCCACGCATTAAGTCCGTGACCTTGTCCTGCAACGGAACACCGCAAAGTGCCGCTGCGTTGGCATTGCTGATGGCCAGACTTAGCGGTGTCAAGCGCGCATAGAGTAAGTCGCTCGGTCGATCTAGGGCAGCAACCGAGCAAGGCAGATTGCGTAGCTTGCGCAAGTTGAGGAAAGCGACAAAGCCTGCCGGACTCTGGCCGATGGACTTGAGTAGATTCCAAGTGGCAGCCGAACCGTTCTTGATCAGATCGACAAAAATATCCTTGAAATCTACTAGCTGTTTCATCGCAGCCTCGGCACCGCCCTTGCTGCCCAGAATCTTGGCCACCAAGTCGAATGCCCAGCGAGCGGCAGTGCCGCCGATCTTGAGGATCTGCCCAGGCTCTTTGATGAAGATTTCTTTGAGAGTGGACTTGAGTACCTTGAGTGCCCCTTTCACCGAAATCATGGCAGCAATCGAACCCGGCGCTCCGGTACCGCCGGAGCCGACACTCACGGCGATGGTGACGACAGTAAGCGTTACACCGATCCCCGCGAATGCCAGTTCGATCTTGTCCACTTCGTCGAATCGACCATTGATCCACAAGTAAGTAGCTTTGGTGAGCTGATAGAGGTCCGAGATGCTGGTCATTTCAAACAGAAACTCGGTTGCGGTCTTGATTGCCTCCCACGCCGGTTTGCCGGCCTTTTTGAGCATGTCGATGGCTTCGGCCATGGCCTGACCATCCACCACAGCAACTCCACCTTCCTGACTACCTGCAAGGGGAACACCCGCCGCCTGGGCTTGCTCGAATGTATTGCCTAACCAAGTGAAACGGCTGATGGCGTTGCGATACCGCAGCTCCCTGCCACCGGTATGGGCCGTAGCGGCAACCGGATCGGTATATATGGTAAAGCCAACACGGGCGCCCAGATTGTTGAGCTTGGCCGTGCCTCCCGAGATGGATACCCGCGCCTTCCCATCCTGATCGAAAGTGATCTCTTTTTCCGTAACCCCATCGATCAGTACCAGCGAGCCACGAGAGCCGTTCAGCTGCCCAATCTTTACTTCGTTGATATTGCCTCGGAACCCTTCGCCGATAATCAGGTTGCTAGCGAAGCCGGTGTTGTTGGGTAGTCCCGGTGCAGCAACCCCAACACGCTCGCCGTCCACTCCCACAGTTAATATGCCGTTCTTCAGCTGTAGACCCGCCAAATACCATGAGCCCGATACCACCGGTATTGATGACGTTGCAGTGAAGTCACCTTGCTCGGTCGAAACGCGAGCTTGCAAGAAAGTGCCCCCGTCGCCAGCCACCAAGCGCAACTCATAGCCATTCGAGGCGTTGCTGCCCTTGCGCAGGATCACAGCATCGCCTTGAGCGCCATCCGCCTTGAAGCGCACATTGACGAAGTAGTCGGAGTTGAAGTCCAGCGTGTCGTTGTCGGCCACCCGCAGGTGCCCGCCCTCGAACTTCATGCTGCTGCCGGGTTTGACGTAGGAATCGCTCTGGTCCCATGTCACCTCGCCTACTGACTTGGCTTCTAACCCGCCCAAAGTATCGAGTACCACCTTGTTACCATTGGCATCCACATCGAAGCCGGACATCGGGAACAAAGCGATAGGCGCCTGGTTGGGGGTGAAGAAGCCACCGGCGCTTATGGTGACAGTAGTGTTCGGCTTGCCGTACACCGTGGCATTGGTAGATTGCACCACTGCCTCGCTTACCGACCCTTGCAAAGTCTCAACGTCGTAGGCCGCCGCCGCTCCTGAAGCAATCGAGGCATATTCCAGTTGCATGGCGCCTTCTGGATCTACCGGCGTGATGGTGTATCTCACATCCTTGGTAACACCGCCGATATTGACCGATATATGACCATCGGCCGACATTTCATCATCAATACGGAATTGAGCTTGCACCACCGTGCCTTCTACAAGCTCCGGCCCTGATATTGCTCCCCCGGAGTTGCTCCAAATGGCATCGACAGCCGACTGCGGCGCCTGATTCAAGGTTGCAGTCACGGTCCCAACGGAGCCCGGCGTAAGAGTATTGGCGGAGATGGACAGGGTGTAGTCCAGCGCTTTTTTCTCGATGGTGACCTTCGACTCCACATCATCGGCCGTTAGGGTAATGTCAGTGGGCAAGGTTTCCAGGCCTGCTCGATATACTGCCTTCGCCGTGCCATCGCTACCTACTACTAGGTCCGACCTCTCCAAGTCACCGCTATAGGTGATATCCCAGCTGACCGGGGTCCCTTCTTGGACAGGGTTGTTGTACTGATCCACAACCTTGGCGGTAACCAGAGTCTTGTCGACTCCCGAACTTAGCAGTTCGGTCGACTCACTAGTGACCTTCACGCTGGTTGGCACCCCTGCCACCACCATCATCGGCTCAAACTTCAGCTCCGATCCAACTTGTACGCGATCGTCCTCGGATTCGATGATCTTTGCTGTGACGATGTGACTCTTGCCGGACTTTGTCGAGGCAGTCAGACGGTTATTGAATATTCCGTACTTGGACTCGGTGACGGTGCTCTGCAACTGACCACCATCAGTTACGCTCCACGCGACCTTCACGCTTCTGAGATCCTCTTCGTCGGTGCTCACCGGCAAATAGGAAACCAACTCCACATCGCGGTCATCCACACTGATGTATTTCTGAGGTGATTGCCCCATCAGATCGGAGTTGAAGCCAAACTCCCACAGAATATTTCCAGCATCGTTATTGGCATACAGCCTCACACTGAGGAAGTCCTCAGCCGACAGGCTGGCCAGTTGAGCAATATTTTCGAACTGAATGTTTTGCGATTCACCCACTGTCGCTTTTATTTCTTCAGCACCAAAAGCCAGAACAATCTCCCGCTCTGTCTGATAGCTCCAAGCCTCCAGCGTGCCAAATGACGACTTGATCAGGTCATAGATAACACTGACGTACTTATCGGCGCCTCGGACCTGTGGTTCTTTTTCGTTAATAATGTTGGTAGCCTGACCCTCGGCATCGATAGTGCGTATTTCTTTTACACTCAACTCATACAAGCTGAATTGCAGCTCCGGCCGATACTGCCAGGCATACATCGGCTCCGGTTTCTTCAGATCCAACTCCGGGTTTTCCTTGACTGCCTTGCGGTATGCCTGCCGTGCCAATTCGCTAGCCTCTTCATCATGCAAAGGCACCATGACCGGCACAAACTTGGAGGGGCGATATTGGAGAATTCCGCTACCGCCGCCAGAGGAGAAATCAGGATTCCGGTTAGTCGGCTGACCTGCTACTTGTAGATACAAGTGTTGTTTGGCCAACACCTTCTCTGGCAGTTGAATTACTTGGACATGCTGGCCGGGCTTGATCTCGAATTGGGAAAGATTATTAGCGCCGACCGGAGCAAGCTGATTGGCCGCAACAATCTTCGCCAAGCGTCCGGTATAGCCATAATCGGCCAGCTCCTCGGGCAACGGAGTTCCGTCGACGTCGAGCCAATCGGTATAGATGGCGATACTGATGTCGCTGCCGAGACCCGCACCTTCGTTGCCGATCAGCTGTTTCTTCTCCTCGCCCTTAGTCATCCCCTGTTCGATCTTGTTCTTGCGCTCTGCCCAAACCTTGAGATTGGGCGGGCTCATCTCGATCTGCTGGCCGGTGAACCCCATATACCCACCGCTAACATCGGCGGACTCAAGCTGGTAACGCAGGCTGCCCATGTAACCAGTGGGGCGGTTGATAGCGATGATGCGCACCATCTCGCCCGGCTTCAGGTGGTTGGCATTGCGCTTCTGGAACTCTTCCTTGAAGCCACCGGCACTCTGCCACTTGGTGAACTCCTTCCCACCCTGGTCGATTCCCCACAAGCTGAATATGCCCTCCTTCTCACCACGCAGATGAATGGTGAAACGGAAACTGCCCGTTTCGGAATCCACACCGGAGTAGTTCTTGTAGAGCTCCGACTCGTGAAGGCCCCTACGCTCGGCGACCAGTTGGCCGTTGGACTCGCGGAATACATAGATATCGGTATCACGCAGGTCTTCCTGGCTGATGGTTTCGAGCAGGGCTCGATCCTGGAAGTCCGGCGAAGTATCGATCAGGCGGGTGAAGTCGGGGCCGGTTTCTTCGGTATTGGCCGGCACGGAATCGTAGCGGCTGGATAGATAGATGCCCTGAAGCTGCGCCTCTTCCAGACTGGTCCTGACGAAGACCTCACGCTCCTCACCATCGATCTCCTTCTTGACCTTCTTGCCGGGCACCGCCCAGTCCGGTTTCTCATCGCCGTCGAAGTCGTACTTTTCCTGCAGACGATGGTCACGCTCTCCGGTTTCGGAGCTGTACTCGGTTTTGCCGCCAAGCTTCGCGCCGCGGAGAGTGGCGGCGCCATCGATGACCATCAGGTCCAGCGGGAAGTCGAGATTGGGCTCAGCCGGCATGGCCATACTCAGCTTGATACCCATCAGCAGCCAGCTGTATACCTCGAAGCCGGTGCAGAAATCCCAGTCCGGGCGGACTATGTAATAGGGCAGGTAGGATTTGCCGCGTGGGTTGAAGCGCTTGTAGTAGAGCTCCAGATAGGCGTCGGTCTTATATTCGATGGAGAAGCCCGGACATGGAGGCAACATATAGGGCATTACATAGCGACCATCCTGGCCCGTTAGAGCCCCGCCTTCATGCCATAACCGTATAGGTACCCCAGCAAGCGGGCCGTAGATCTGCGACTGACGATCACGCCCCAGGTTCTCGTTGACCTTGCCATCCTTGCCATGAAAACCGACCCGATAGCCGATGGTGTTAGGCGTCTGATGGAGGATGTCACCCTGCTCGGACAGCAGCAGCGACTGGCTACTGCTGCTGGGCTGCACGTCGGACTTGATGGGTAGCTCGAGGAGCAGCAGCTCCTTGCCATCGGTAGAGAAGAGCTGCTCATCGGCGCGGACCAGCACGGTCAGCGAGCTCATGGAAATCGAAGGCTTCTTGATGGTCTCGCCGGTCACCGTCTTGAACGTCTTGCCTCGATACTCCGAGGCCTTCATGACCTGGCTGTCGGGGTAGCGCTGACGGGCATCGCTGAGGCGTTGCAGATAGGCACGATAGGTGCCCGCCGGCATGACCTTGGCACGCTCCAGCGGGCCGGTCGCCTCGCCGATCTCAGCAGCCTCCTTGCCGCTGGTATTGAACTCCACGTAAACGGGTCGACCGTTCGGCCCGGGAACGATCGCCCGGGTATAGGCTGCGCCGATCTTGAGATAGGTCTGCGGGATGTACACCCCGGGGATGCTCAGCAGGCCGAAGGCATGAGCCGTTCCGCACCAGGCCGGCAGCAGCAGGAGCAATGCGGCCAGCAGGCCCCTGCCAACAGAGGCGCCTTTGAGGAGTCGAGTGGAGTACTGCATCACCGGCTTGTCCATTTGAGTCATTGTCCCTGGGCCGCCTGGGCGGCCTTGATCACGCTATACAGTTCCGCCTGCAGCTGGCGCAGGTTGATATCGCCTGCCGCATAGGCCTGCAATGCAGGCTGAGCTTCCAGCCCTGCCAGGGCGAAGCCGAGCAGATCCAGACTACTCAGCTCCAGCTTGCCCACACTGCGAACGCGGAAGTTGTCGATTACCCCGACGCCGACCGGCACAACGCGGCCAGCTTCCGGATCGAGACCGACGATCACGACGTGGCCGCCGTCCTCCGGTAGGTATTCATGGCTGTCGCCCAGCGGCAACGCTGCCAGATCTAGGCTCACCTCGCCCTCCACACGGACCCCGCCCGGCTGTAGCGAGTACATCCAGTAGGGCATCGCCATGGGATCGACCGGGAATGGCAGCTCGGTGATGGTGAGCATCTGGGCATGCACATCGCCCTGTTGCTGGCCATCGGGGAACTGCAGGCGTGCCTGGGTGAGATCCAGCTTGACCTCACCCTGCAGCAGGCTGAACTGCTCGCCACCACGCAGCGGAACGTAGGGCAGCTCCGAACTGAGCTGCGGCAACGGTACGCGGCCGATGTCGTTGAGGGCACCCTGCTGGACCGTAATCGCGCGGCTGCTGCTGCCGTAGCTCTTGTTCGCCTGGCCCGGGTTGAGTTGCAGCTGGTACTGGCCCCCAGCGATGTTGCGCTCGGCACCTTCAGCGAAGCCGAAGCTGAAACCACCATCGCGATTGGTGACGGTACTGCGCCCCAATTCCTCGATACGCACCTCGACGTTGACTGCTGGCTGGCTCAACTGGTCCATCAAAGTACCAGTGATAAGAGTCGGTAGCGGGCGGGTGCGGTAGCGGATGCGCCCAAGCTCCTCGCCGGCGTAGGTCGCCTCGACCGTGATTTCCGCGTCGTAGGCCAGATCCTGCTCGGGGTAGAAGGCGACCACCTGGCTGCCCGGCAGCTCCGACAGCTTGCCGCTGACCGGCTGGAAGTCGCGATTGACGTCCACAAGCTGGTGTCCCTTGGCGTTCAGCTCGTCGGTGCCCAGGCCGTCCAGGTCGACATAACTCTTACCGTGTGCCGTCTCGAAGACCTTGACATCGAGCTTGCTCAGATCGATGGCCTGGTTGAAGTAGAAGCCGATGAAGTCGTTCGGCTCGACATCGCGCGCACCGTTGTCGGGCGAGATGCGCTCCAACGCCAGCGGTACCTGCACCGGAGTGACTACCTTGATCGTCCGGCTGCTCTGCGCCATCACCTGCTGAGTGGCGTTCTGCAGCACGGCGAGCAAGCGATATTCACCGCTTTGCGCCGGTATCTGCAGGTTGGCACTCTTTAGCGTGGTGTCGCCGGCAAGCTCGGCCTCGCTCAGGGTATCGCCATTGGCCGACAGCAGCACCGCGCGGGGTACCAGCTGGCCACTGAGGTCCTCGATGCGCGCCGCCACCTGCAGGTCGATCGGCTGCCCCAGGTTTAGCAATTCGGTGCCCTCGGTCGGCAGCACCCAGTTGATCGCGGCCTGCCCCGACAGCTCCAGACTGTACTCGCGGCGCAGCTGGTTGCCGGCCTGGTCGCGCGCGTCCAGCGTCAGGGTGACCGGTTGCCCCAGAGACAGCGCCACCCTGGTGGAGAAGCGGAACTCGCCCGCCTGGGCACCCGGCTGCAGGGCCACGTCGTTACCATTGATCTGGAAGCTGGCCGGATTGCTCTCCCGCAGCGTACCGCTGACCGGGAAGGGTTGCTCGCTGACGCGGTTCTCCGCCGGCAGGTCCACCAGTTGCTGGTCGAGGATGATCTGCGGCAGCTGCTTGTCCAGCTGCCAACTGAGGCTCTGGCGCTTCTCCTGGCCGGTACGATCCCGCGCCAGCAGTTCGACGCTGAACGAGGACTGCCCGGCGGGCACATTCAGCACCTCGCGCAGATCCATCAGTTGCTGACCTACCTCGCGCAGAACCAGGCTGCGCCCGTTCAGGCTGACCCGATCGAGCCCCGCCTCGGCGTAGACCTGGCCAGTCAGCACGAAGCCTTCGCCGGGCAGCAGGCTGCCATTCACCGGCGACAGGTTATCGAAGCGCGGCGGCTGGAAGCTGGCTTGCGGCGGCTGGTAGGTGACCAGAATGGTCCGCTGCACGCTGCGCTGATCGATCTTGGCCTGGATCGCCAGGGTGTTGTTGCCGGGCTGCAGCGTGATGGCCGGGGACTGGAAGCCGAACTCCGTCACCTGGGAGGTAGGTGTGAGCGTCGCGATCTGGCCGTTGACCTGCACCTCCATCTTCTGCGCGGGGCTGTCGCTGCGCAGAATGCCTCGCACCACCAGAGTGGCACTGTTGAGGACGGCACCCTGGTGGGGATAGTCGATGACCAGGCCGATGTCGCTGGCGGGAATCACTCGCTCCACGGTACGGATCAGCCGCGCGCTGTTGCCCGCCTTGTCGAAGGCCGTCAGGGTGAGCAGGTTGCTACCTTCCAGCAACGGAACGCTGGCGGTCCATTTGCCATTCTGCAGGGTCACGGCGAAGCGCGCGTTCGGATAACGATCCGAGGCGAATTCGAGCCGATCCACTCCCGATCGGGCGTCGCTGACACTACCGGTCAGGCTCACGCTGTCCTCGTTGACGCTGATGACTTCGGGGCCGTCGATGCTGACCTCCGGCGCCTGGCGGTCCGGGAAGTCCGCCGCATCGTTCGGGTTGGTGCCGGCAGCCTCTTCGTCCTGGTTGCTGACGTCATCACCGTCGCGGTCCGGGTCGGCGTTGTCGCCGATACGGTCACCATCGAGGTCCTTGCTCTCGGTCTTGTCGTCCGGGAAGGCGTCTTGGTCGTTGGCTACGTCATCACCATCGCGGTCGCTGTCCAGGCTGTCCGGGATACCGTCCTTGTCCTGGTCCACCGGCACGCTGGAAGCGTTGTTCGGGTCGGTACCGGCCTGGCTCTCGTAGTCGTTGGAGATGCCGTCGCCATCGCGGTCCGGGTCGGCGTTGTCGCCGATACGATCACCGTCGAGGTCCTTGCTCTCGGTCTTGTCGTCCGGGAAGGCGTCCTGGTCGTTGGCCACGCCGTCGCCATCACGGTCGCTGTCCAGGCTGTCCGGGATACCGTCCTTGTCCTGATCCGCCGGCACGCTGGAGGCGTTGTTCGGGTCGGTACCCGCCTGGCTCTCGTAGTCGTTGGAGATGCCGTCGCCATCGCGGTCCGGGTCGGCGTTGTCGCCGATGCGGTCACCGTCGAGGTCCTTGCTTTCGGTCTTGTCGTCCGGGAAGGCGTCCTGGTCGTTGGCTACGCCATCACCATCCCGGTCGCTGTCCAGGCTGTCCGGGATACCGTCCTTGTCCTGATCCGCCGGCACGCTGGAGGCGTTGTTCGGATCGGTACCGGCCTGAGTCTCATAGTCGTTGGAGATGCCGTCGCCATCGCGGTCCGGGTCGGCGTTGTCGCCGATACGGTCACCGTCCAGGTCCTTGCTCTCGGTCTTGTCGTCCGGGAAGGCGTCCTGGTCGTTGGCTACACCGTCGCCGTCACGATCACTGTCCAGACTGTCCGGGATACCGTCCTTGTCCTGATCCGCCGGCACGCTGGAGGCGTTGTTCGGGTCGGTACCGGCTTGGGTCTCGTAGTCGTTGGAGATGCCGTCGCCGTCACGGTCCGGGTCGGAATTGTCGCCAATGCCGTCGCGGTCGAGGTCTTTGCTCTCCGCCGGATTGTCCGGCAAGGCATCCTGCTCGTTGGGCACGCCATCGCCGTCGCGGTCACTGTCCAGGCTGTCCGGGATGCCGTCCTTGTCCTGGTCGGATGGTTTGCTGTTGGCATCGTTCGGGTTCGTATCGGCCTGGCTCTCGTAGTCATTGGAGATGCCGTCGCCGTCGCGGTCCGGGTCGGCGTTGTCGCCAATGCGGTCACCGTCCAGATCGCTGCTCTCCGCCGGATCGCTGGGGAAAGCATCGTTCGGGTTGAGCACACCATCTCCATCCAGGTCGTTGTCCAGGCTGTCGGGAATGCCGTCCTTGTCCTGATCCGCCGGCACGCTGGAGGCGTTGTTCGGATCGGTACCGGCCTGAGTCTCATAGTCGTTGGAGATGCCGTCGCCATCGCGGTCCGGATCGGCGTTGTCGCCGATGCGGTCACCGTCGAGGTCCTTGCTCTCGGTCTTGTCGTCGGGGAAAGCGTCCTGCTCGTTGGCCACGCCATCACCATCGCGGTCGCTGTCCAGGCTGTCCGGGATACCGTCCTTGTCCTGGTCTGGCGGCACGCTGGAGGCGTTGTTCGGATCGGTACCGGCCTGAGTCTCATAGTCGTTGGAGATGCCGTCGCCGTCACGGTCCGGGTCGGCGTTGTCGCCGATACGGTCACCGTCCAGGTCCTTGCTCTCGGTCTTGTCGTCCGGAAACGCATCCTGGTCGTTGGTCACACCGTCGCCGTCACGATCACTGTCCAGGCTGTCCGGAATACCGTCCTTGTCTTGATCCGCCGGCACGCTCGCCGAATTGTTCGGATCGGTACCGGCCTGGCTCTCGTAGTCGTTGGAGATACCGTCGCCATCACGGTCCGTATCGGCGTTGTCGCCAATACGGTCGCCGTCTAAATCCTTGGATTCGGTCTTGTCGTCCGGGAACGCGTCCTGGTCGTTGGCTACGCCGTCGCCATCGCGGTCGCTGTCCAGACTGTCCGGGATACCGTCCTGGTCCTGGTCCGGCGGCACGCTCGCCGCATTGTTCGGATCGGTGCCGGCCTGAGTCTCGTAGTCGTTGGAGATGCCGTCGCCATCGCGGTCCGGGTCGGCGTTGTCGCCGATGCGGTCACCGTCCAGGTCCTTGCTCTCGGTCTTGTCGTCCGGGAAGGCGTCTTGCTCGTTGGCTACGCCGTCGCCATCGCGGTCGCTGTCCAGGCTGTCCGGGATACCGTCCTTGTCCTGGTCCGGTGGTACGCTGGAGGCGTTGTTCGGGTCGGTACCGGCCTGGGCCTCGTAGTCGTTGGAGATGCCGTCGCCATCACGGTCCGGGTCGGCGTTGTCGCCGGTGCCGTCGCCATCGAGGTCGCTGAACTCACCAGAATTGTCGGGGAACAGGTCTATATCGTTGGGAACGCCATCGCCGTCACGGTCTATATCCAGCGAGTCAGGCACACCGTCCCGGTCGATATCGGAGGGAGTCTGGGCAGGGTTGTTCGGGTCAGTGCCAACCTGCGTCTCGTAGTCGTTGGAGATGCCGTCGCCATCGCGGTCCGGGTCGGCGTTGTCGCCGATACCGTCGCGGTCGAGGTCCTTGCTCTCGGCCTTGTCGTCCGGGAAGGCGTCCTGCTCGTTGGCCACGCCGTCGCCATCGCGGTCGCTGTCCAGACTGTCCGGGATACCGTCCTTGTCCTGGTCCGGCGGCACGCTGGTGGCATTGTTCGGATCGGTACCGGCCTGGCTCTCGTAGTCGTTGGAGATACCGTCGCCATCACGGTCCGTATCGGCGTTGTCGCCGATGCGGTCACCGTCCAGGTCCTTGCTCTCGGTCTTGTCGTCCGGGAAGGCGTCCTGGTCGTTGGCCACGCCGTCGCCGTCGCGATCAGAGTCAACGGCATCCGGAATGCCATCGCCATCCTGATCGGCAGGCACGCTGTTGGGGTCGTCCGGGTTGGATCCGGCCTGCTCTTCATGTTCGTTGGAAACACCATCGCCGTCGCGGTCCGGATCCTGGCTGTCGCCTATGCCATCGCCGTCCAGGTCACAGAGCATGCCGAAGTCCACGGCCGCAAGCGCTGTCGGGTTGAAATGGGTGCGCGCCAGTGCCTCGAGAGCCACATTGCCGGCCACCGCGCCGCCATACAGCAGGGCGCCGTACTGTTGCGTAAGCTTGCCTCGGCTATAGACAAAGCCCGCCAGGGTCGAACTGGACGCCAGGGTCACATTCCCTTCGCTCAACAGCAGAAGACGCGAAGGATCTCCCGGCTGCTCGTACCCCGTCGCGTTGATTCGTGCCTGCCAGGGCAGCTCCAGCCCACCGAGCAGGTGCAGCCTGACCGTCCCTTGGCCGACAGGCTGTATGCGTGCCTCACTGGCCAGAGTCAGTTTCTCGACCCAGTAATCACCGGGGGCCAGTTCGACGACACCGCGATAGCCGATATCCAGCTCGCGCAGGCGGTAGGTACCAGGCGTGGTAAATCGCGCCTTGGCCAGGCCGCCAACAGCGAGGCGCGCCCACTCCTTGCGGCCACCGTCCAGCACCGCGCTACCGGCAAACACTACATCCTGACGGTAGGTATCGGCAGTCTTTAGGAAGGCAGGCAGTTTAGGCACCACCGCGGTGGAATAACTGGCCTGGCAGTTCTGGGCGCCACAGCTACGAGCGGTGGATGCGAAGCTATTCTCGACCAACAGCGCCGGCAGGTAGGTAGACGGAGCGTCGCGCAGCTGGGCATTCAGGCCGAAGCTGATACGCCCTTCGTTGCCATGGGTCTGCAGACCCTTGCTGAAGGCGGCAACACAAAGGTTGGTCTGAGTGGGAGGCGGAGCTACCTGGGGAGTGCTGCGCGAATCCCGGGCATTGCTACCGGCCAGACGCTCGCGCTCATCATCGTATCCGTCGCCATCGGTATCCTCGTCGAACAGGTCCAGCGAACCATCACTGTCCAGGTCGGCGCGCTCGTTGCACTGACGATTCCAGTCCAGCGTTCCGATCGCCGCCTCACGGGTGATCACGCGCGCTGCAACGGCCAGATCGGCACTGCGGGCATTGAGTGCCCCGCTCAGAAGAGCCGAGAAGGCTGCACGATAATCCCCGTCCACATAGGCCAGAGCGTTGACCGTACTGGAAGACTCCTGGGTCAGGTTGCCACGAACGAAGAGCTGCAGGGCCTCCGCCCGTCCCGATCCATCATCGACGCCATTGATGCGAGCCTGGAAGGGCACGTTGATGGGGCTGCCCACCATCAGGCGCACGGTGCCGTCGGGGATACGGATCTGGCTGTTGGCCGCCATGTCCAGCTGGCCGATCCAGTAGCGACCGGGCGCCAGGGTGACCTTGGCGCCATAGGCCAGGCTCAGCCGCTCTATGTAGTAGGCTTGATGGCGCGGGTTGAAGCTGAGGGTGGCCCCCGCTCCCAGCTCGACGGCCCGATAGCGGTTCATTTCGCTACCACCAGCCTCGGCTACCGCGAGGTAGCTGACCCGCAGGTCATGCTGGCTGCTTGTAGAGGGGAAGACGAGAGCTCCCAGATCGGCAGCGGCAAAGCCACTGGCCTGGCAGTTGACGCTGCCGCAACTGGGCGAGCCCCAGGCATTTTGCACCCGCAGGCTATCTATCTGGGGAGTCGGATTGCCAACCAGCTGGCCGCCCCACTGAAAGTTGATCCCGCCGGAACCATGGGTCTGGAGGCCACCGGAGAACACGGCCCGGCAACTTTCGGCAGCATGCGCCCAACCGCCGGTCGCACTCAGCAACCAGACGAGCCCCGCCCACAGCAGGCGCTGCTTGGCCCCCCCCTTCAGCATCCCCATAGCCCTTCCGTCCGCTTGATACAGCTACCCTGCCGCTGTCCTTCTCTAGCCAGCATCCGCCGACCGTTCGTGGTCGCTCGTCTAACGCGAGCTGTACTGCACCTTCACTTGTTCCACGGCCTGAGCACTCAGCTCTTTCACGGCCTTCTTCAGGGCCTGCGGCGCCAATTTCTCACGAATGGCTGCGCTGACCTCGGCCAATGGCTTGGCCGGCAGTTTCTGCTCCGCAGTCACGCGTACCAGCAGGAGCTGTCCGTTGGTATACAGCGGCGCCAGGCTACCCGTCGCAGTGCCCTCTACAAGGCTGCGCAACGGCTGGCCCAGCATCTCGGGCCTAAGCTTGTTCTGCCGGTACTCCAGGGGCCGCCCCGCCGTGCGCCAGGATGCCACCAGAGCCTGCCAGTCGCCTTTCTGGACCTCTGCCCCGCTGAGCAGCGTAATCAGCTCCGAGCGCTGGCGCTCGTCCAGTTCGGTGGTGCTGGCGATGATCTCGAAGCTCTTCTCCACACCGCCGCCGAACTCCTCGGGATGGCGGTTGTAGTAGTCCGCCACCATTTCGGTGCTGACCGGCTCGGGAGTCGCATGCTCCTGCAGGTAGTGACGAACCAGCAACTCCTCCCGATAGGCCTGCGCCTTCAAGTCCAGCTGCTGTTTCTCGGAGGCATCCAGCTCACGTTCGGCGAGCAAGGCCATGGCACGACTACTGACCAGGCTGTCGAGGATCTTGCGCTCGACCTCCTCGTTGGCGAACAGAGGCGCAGAGTCACCGAGCGTGCGCTCGATGGTCAGCTCCAGCTGCGCCCTGGTGATCGGCGACTCGTCAACGGTCACCAGAGTCGCCGAAGGCTCGACCGGAACGTCCTTCAGCGCCTGCTGCGAATCATCCTCGCAACCGACCAGGCCCCACCCGACAAACAGACAGCCCAGAACCCAGTTAGCTCTTTGCACTGTCGTTCCCTGCCTGGACTTCAGCTTTCTCAGGCTCGGCCTTCTTCTCGATCTTCGCGGCCTGCTTCAGGCGATCCAGCTCGGCCTGCTTGGCCTCCTGACGCAAGCGATAACGGATGTCTCCGCTCACCGCCTCGAACGGCTGCTTGATGACCTGGGGGCCTTCTATGACCTTGATGACATGGAAGCCGAAGGGCGTCACCACGGGCTCGGAAAGCTCACCGGCCTTCATGGCGAATACCTTGCTGCTGAAGGTCGGGTCGATAGCCCCTTCCTGCAACCAACCGAGATCCCCACCTTGCTGGGCGGACAAAAGGTCTTCGGAATACTCCTTGGCCAGAGCGGTGAAGTCTTCCTGGGCGTTGGCCCGGGAATAGACCTCCTGCGCCTTGGTCAGCAGCGCCTGCCGCTCGGCGTCGCTCATGGCTGAGTTGGTGCGCAGCAGGATATGCGCGACATGGACCTTCTTGGCCTGGAACTGGTCGGGATTGGTCGCGTAGAAGTTGCGTACCGCCTCGTCGGTAACCCGCTCGCGCAGGTACTCCTCGAAGTAACGACTGATCAGCATCTGCTTGCGGAACTCGGAGACCTCGGCCTCGATCTGATCCACAGGCAACAGCCCCTGCTCTTCGATCTGCCCTGCCAGGCCTTCGCGCTCCAGATAGTCGTCGAGCTCGCGACCGACCCATTCGGCATTCTGCGCGGGGACACGCTTGAGCTTCAGGTACGCATCGAAACGATCCTGGGTGACCGGCTTGCCATTTACTTCGGCGATGCTTTCACTACCACCCTCGCATCCCACCAGGAACGCCGACGCCAGGGATACCGCCAGAACAAGGCGCGGGAACTGCTTCATTGATCACCACCTTTATAAGATCTAATTCCTTTTACGCAGTGCGCGATGCATGCAAACGCGCAAATCTATATGCGACCCGCCCCACAAATCAATTAGGCATCACTCTCTGCGGCCACTTGGGTTCGTTCTCGAAGTCCTTGAATTTAACCGCGATGCCTGTGGCATCGGCATCCGCAGGGCCTATACGGAGCACTTCACCGGTATCCATGCGAATGAAGCCGAGGTGACGATTGGTCACACCATCACGGGTATCTTCCACCACCGCGGCCAGGCCGTTGGCCCATGGCATGTCATCCAGCGCCAGAATCCGGGGCTGCTCGGCAAAGTTGCCGGCGAAGTTCAGCTGCACCTTGTCCAGCGGCTCTCCTTTCGTGAAGGAGCTGTAGCGCATCAACTTGCAGTCGTTGAGAATCAATGGCTGGCCATCCCAGGCAGCAAGGCCCACACCGCACCCTGTTTCCGCCAGCACGTCGAACTCCCTTCCATATCCCCAGTAGTCGCTGTATCCCAGGCTCAGGATCTGCTCGTCCTCCGCAGCACCTTCCTCCGCTTCACCCGCGCTTATCTCGCTCAGGTGGAGGCTGAATGACGGCACACCAGAGGCGATGTCCAGGAGCGGGTCACCGAACGTGGTATTGAAGGAGTTCTCGAGCAGCTGGAAGCTCTGCCTATCCAGCTGCCAGAACATTCCAGGCCCTTCCGCAGACCGGGTCGTCGCCAACCAGAGCTGGCCATTGCCATTGAAGTCCAGCGCGCTGTAGCCCGCGCCCAGCGCTGCCAGCTCGACCGGGCTGCCGCCAAAGCCGGACTGCCTGATCAACTGCTGAGAGTCTCCGCCCTTCAGCATGTAGATATCGAACTCCGGCACGGATTGCGGATTGCGCGGGTCGCTGCCCAGGCGAACTTCCAGCTCGTCGACAAAGCGGTCTCCATCCGTATCGGACAGGGCCGGGTTCGTTCCCAATTGTGTTTCCATATCGTTGCAGAGCTGGTCCAGGTCGCTATCGGCACAGGGCGAGAAGTTGACGATGCGGTCCCGATCGGTCTGCGAAATGCCCTGCAGGACATCCTCTCCCAGAGCGCTGAGTACCTGCTGGGTATCGGTACGCCCTGCACTGTTTTCGGGTGCCAGGAAGTGCAGCACTACCCGATGCTCGTTGGCCGGTACGGCGAATCGGTACGCCATTTCCCAATAGTTGCCTTCGGCGAAGACGCGCTCGCTGTCAACCACCTGGCGACCGGCCTGATCGGCGAATACATGGACGAGACTCAGGCGCTCGTCGAGCGGCTCTTCAGGATCTTCCTTCACGCGGAACCAGACATCCTCCGCGCCGAGACTGTCATTTCCATCGGAACTCTCCAGCAAGTACCCGGAAGGCATGAGCGCCGAAGAGCTGAAGGACGGAGCCACCTCGACCTCAGAACTACCGATATTGAAGAACTTCTCCAGTACGCGGATATATCCACGGCCCTGCGCTGGCACATAGAACTCGCGGCTGACCAGCAGGCCAGGCTCGATCTCTTTCAACGGCGTACGCCAGGTGCGCTCGTCCGCCGAGGAGGCAGAGAGCCCCCTTCCGCCGCTGGCGGGGGCCTCATCTTCGCCATTGAAGCGATAGCCATCCAGCCTGAGCCCACGCTCCAGGAGAACGGTTCCGCCCTCGACGCCATCACGCATGGCCAGTCGGCCGTCCCGCCCGATCACGACCCGCAGGCCCGACTCCATCTGCACTTCAGCGGACCAGTCGTCGGACAGCTGCTCATGGTCATCGCCCTTCAGCAGTGGATCCGTTCCATCGACAAACAGTTCTTCACCATCGCCCCGGCCAGACCTGTCCGAATCGAAACGATTGGCGTCGGTGCCCAGCACCTGCAACTCGTACTTGTCCGGCAGGACATCGCTGTCGGTATCACGCCGATGCGGATTGGTTTTGGCGTGGAACTCTTCCAGGTTGGTCAGGCCGTCGTCATCCTCATCGCCATCGGCAGCGGACTCCTGCAGACCATGCTCGACTTCGAAGCCGTCGGACATCTCATCGCCATCGCTATCTGGCTCGATGGGATTGGTGCCGTGGGAATATATCTCGTCGTAGTCCGACAACCCATCACCATCCGTATCCGCCTTGTTCCAATCCGTTCCGTGCTCTACCTCTTCGCCATCGTTCAGACCATCCCTGTCGGCATCCGCCTTGTTCGGATCGGAGCCATGCTCCCGCACCTCACTGCCATCAGACAGACCATCGTCATCGGTATCCCAGCTTTTCGGCTCGGTTCCATACTGCTGCTCTTCAAGGTTACTCAGACCATCCTCATCGGTGTCCGCATGGGCAATATCTGGCTCTGCTGTAAGCGGGTCGAAGCCACCGTAGAACTCGAAGCCATCCCACAGCAGATCGCCATCCGTATCCTCGTTCTCGACGGAAGTACCAAGCAGCGTCTCGTTGGCATCGGACAGGCCATCACCATCGGAATCCAGGCGGCCAGGCAAACGAGCAACCTGGATGCGATAACCGCCGCCGTCGATCGGGTGGTAACCGACCGACAACCCCTGCAGGTCCGGCTTGCCCTCAAATGTCTCATTGATCCAATGGCCTGGCAGGATCTCGTAGCCGTCGAATTCCGTCAGGTCGATACTCGTGTCACCATTCCAATCCTCACCATCAACACGTACACGCACTTGAGGTGAGTTCGACCAGTAATCGGCAACTCGATAGTAACGGGACTCGACTCGGCCATCGCGATACAGCACCACCTGCATATCGATCCTGTCGTCGAACTGGCTATAAGCTCCCATCCAACCACGCCAGGTCAGGATCCAGCGATCTTCCTGCTTATCGAGGAAGAAGGCTGTATCACCTGCGCTATACAACTCCTCGAGCGGGAACAGGCTGATCTTGCCCTCGATATAAACACCTGGATCGGACGGGCTCACATAGAGCTTGCTGCCAAGTGACGAGAATTCAGCCGGCAGGTCGAGCTCGAGATCGCCGTGAAGCTGTTCACCCAGCGCCTCGCCCAGCGGGAGCACGTAGCTGTCGTCTATGGACAGGGTGATATCGCCTATTTCCTGGGCTCCAGGTCTATCGAACCAGATATCGCGCTGTGCCTGGACGTCCACATCCAAGACCTGATGGTGTACCTCGACCATCCAGTGGTTGTTGCTGCGAATGTCGATGTTTCCGATCTCGAAGCGGCCATCAGCATCGGTACGGATATCTGTATCGCTCGGCTGCTCACTGGATGCCTCACCTTCGATAGAGACAGCTGCGAAGGACGGCTCGGCCTGCACAGGACGCACGGTGATATAGGCGCCTTCGACCGGAAGCCCCAGCTCGTTGCGCACATGCCCGACGATGGAGCTCATCGGCATAGGCTCGATATCTATATCCATGGCTTCGCTGCCAACGTTGCCATTTGTATCAACGGCGCGCACTTCTATCTGAATACTGTCGCGATCCGGCAGAGTCAGATAGAACTCCTGCTCACCACCCTGCTCACGGGACTCCTGCAACTCTCCGTCCTGCCAGAACTCAACCCCGGTGACGAGCCCATCATCCTCGATGCGGGCACGCAGCACGACTTCATCGCCGACGTAACGCGAGTCGCTCAGGACCTCTATTTCGATGCGTGGGGCCGCTTCGTCCGGGCTGCTCGGTTCGGGGTCAACGCCATCCAGCATGCCGTCATTGTCCGAGTCCGGATTCTCGTGATCCAGGCCACGCGGAATCTCCTGAGCATCGGGCATACCGTCACGGTCGGTATCGAACAAGACATTCCAATTGACCAGCTGATCACGCTCTTCTCGTGTCAGCCCCACTTCTTCGAAATCAGCAGAGCTCAGCATATCTATGACACGCTGAGTCTCCACGTGACTGTAGTTCTGCACGGCGAAATGCATCAGCACCTGGCGGCTACGTGGCAACAGAGTCAGATTGAAGGTCGCCGAGTAGTTGTCGCCGGAGAGCGATGCCATGGTGGGCTTGACCGAGGCTATCCGGCTGGCAAACAAATGCCCCATGGCGGGATCACTGCCACCACTACCCGTGCTTGAGTCATCGCTCAACAGGTAAGTGTCTTCTGCCGTGAACAGCCGATCGCCGTTCGAGGTGTTGATGATGCGGGTGGAGCCATCGGAACCCAGGTTGCCGTATATGGTGACCGGAACCGTCAGGACCCTGTCGGTAGTGTTCTCGATCAGCTCGAGGAAGCGCGCATAGCTCTGGTCGGCCGGTGCATACACCTTACGACTGACTCGCAGCCCGCCAGCCATGCTCTGGGCCGGCAGGGTCATCTCGCGGCCAGCGAGACGCAAATGCCCGGAGCTGACACCAGGGAAGCCCTGCCCATTAACGATCAGCAGCTGGCCATTGTCATAGGCATCATTACTGCCGTCGCTAATCGAGCCTTGTGAAGTGATGTCCCAACGATAGCCATTGCCATAGAGCTCGTAATTGAAGCCACTGCTGCCCTCATAGGTAAGCGCGCCCTCAGGAATCGGGTCACGGGCGCGGCGTTTCTGAGTGCTCAGCTGCAGCGGAGCCACCGCCACATCATCACTGTTCGGAGAGATGCTGACCCGCGCCTGCGCAATCATCGGCTGAGCGCCGAACAACGCGGAGGCGAAGACGTCCAGCTCTGTTTCGATGCTCAGAACGACCAGCTCATACTGGCCCTGCGCATTGGTGGTCGCCTGGACGCCATCCACCTGGACAAGCGCTCCTGCGACCGGATTGCCGAGCTCATCTATCACCATGCCACGGAAGTGCAGCTCCGGCACCGTGTTGATCGGCACGTCCAGTTCGGCGTAACCGACATTTCCATTGCTGTCGGTCGCGCGCACCTGCACATGGGTGTTGGCCGTATTGGGCAGGACGATGGAGAAGGTCTGTGCCCCGCCCTGCATACGGGTCTCTACCAGCTCGCCGTCCTGGAGCAGCTCAACCTGCTTGACGATGCCGTTATCGTTGACCTGCACATGGATATCCAGCGGATCACCGCCATAGCGGCGTTCCGACACCAGCGGCTGAATGGTCACGACTGGCGCATGGGCATCGGCCAACTTCGGATCGTCATCGCGACCGTCCGGGATCTTGTCGCCATCGCTATCCGGGTTATCGACGTCAGTTCCCAGACGGATCTCGTCGGCGTCGCTCAAACCATCCTCGTCCTGGTCGTAGAAGGCGAAGAAGTTCACCACCTTGCTCGCCAGACCGGCATCCATGTTGTCCAGCCCCTGATTGCGCAGGCGGCGCAACTTGTCGGCACTGGCCAACGCGGACTCGACGGAGCCCTCCAAGGTAGCGAAGTGCATGACCACCCGACGCTCGCCGGCCGGGATGCGCACCTGGTAATCCGCCTGCCACAAGCGACCATTGCGATTGACGAAACTGGTGCCCTCACCGCGCTGCTCATTGCCGGCCAGGACATGCAGCAGTACCGGACGAGTCGGGGTAGCCGTATCGCGCAGGGCGATAAAGTCATCGGCGGTGGTCAGTTGCGCATCACCGCTGCTGGTAGCCACAGCTACCTGGCTGTCGTTGGCAGCAGCATAACGAGACTGCAGACGCACAGTGGCAACCTGCTCCTGGTTGGTCGGGTTATCCAGGACCTCCAGATAACGCACATAAGCACCGCCGACCATCGGCACCAGCACACGGCGGCTGACCACAAGATTACCTATGCGGCGAGCCTCGTAGTGATATTCGCGGCCATTGGCGCTGCTGACTGCCTGGTTGTACCAGTGCCCGTAGTAGCTGCCGTTGACATATAGCTGGAATGCAGCGTTGCCATCGACTGCCGTGCCCGTGGTGCCATTCACATAGCCATCGTAATAGAAGCTCCAGGTCCTGCCGTTCTCATCGTTGGCAGAGCGGTAGCCATTGATATTGGCCTTGTCGTCGGCGATGGACTTGGGATTGGTAGCATCAACAAAGCGCTCGTTGATATCGCGACGACCGCCCTTGTCTCCATCCGCCAGCAGCGGATCGCTCGACGGAACGCCCAATACCTCCCAGCCATCGAGCAGCTCGTCGCCGTCGCTGTCGGGGTTGTTCGGGTAGCTGCCGGCCAGGAACTCCTGCAGATGGGTCAGGCCATCGTTGTCAGAGTCCACGCTGGGGCTGCTGTTGAACAGACCGTACTTGGCCTCGAACCAGTCGAACATGCCGTCGTCGTCGCTATCCTCTTTGCGCGGATTGGTGCCGTGGGTGTACAGCTCGGCGTAGTCGTCGAGGCCATCGCCATCGCTGTCCGGGTTGTTGGGCAGCGCGTTACGGGCGATCTCGTCGGCATCCAGCACGCGATCCAGATCGGTATCACTGGTCAGCGGGCTGGAGGAGTGCAGTTTGACTTCATCACCATCACGCAGGCCATCGCCATCGCTATCGGCCACATGTGGATGGCTACCGGCATCCTGCTCTTCCAGATTGTTCAGGTCGTCGCTGTCGCTATCGGCCAAGGTCAGCCCTTCGTCCTGCGCCGGGTCGAAGCCATAGCGCACCTCGAAGCCGTCCCGCAGCTCGTCAGCGTCACTGTCCGGGTTGCCCGGTTTGAGCCCCATCTCGACTTCGTCAAGATCGGCCAGGCCGTCGCCATCGCTGTCGGCCAGGGTCACCCAGTTGGCGATCTCGCGCTGCTCCTCAATGCTCAGGCCAGGCTCGGCGAAGTCCGGTGCGCTGACTTCTTCCAGTGCCCGCAGAGCCTCGGCACGATTCGGATGCTGCACGGCGTAGTGCACCAGCACTTGGCGTCCACGTGGCGGCAGATTGACCATATAGGACGCCTGGTAATAACCATCGCTGGCCCTGAGCGACATCGCCAGTGGCTTGAGTGGCGCGGACGGATCGCCAAAGGCGATACCGGCAGCCTGGTAGCCCTGGGCCGGATCGGCATCATCGGTCAGCACATAGCGGTCGGAGGTATTGAGAACGCTGTCCCCCGAGGAAGTCAGTATCTGATTGCGCCTATTGGAGTTGTAGTTGTAGAGCCAACCCTCCAGTTGCACCGGTACCTGTACAGCCTGGTCGGTCGGGTTCTCAATCCGGGTCAGGAAGCGCGCATAAGACTTGCCGGCGGGGGCAAAGACCTTGCGGCTGACCTGTACCGAACCCATGGTCTGCGCTGGCAGGGAAACGCCCTGCTGCCCCAGGTCGCGCCGATAGCTCGACTGACTGTAATAGTTCGAGGAAACAAGCAGGCGCTGCCCGGCACTGAAGTTCTGATAGCCACCCGCGCTGCCCGTGGAGTTGCCGGAAGAAACCGTCCCGTAGGAGTCGATATCCCAGCGCTGCGCGTTATTGAGCAGCACATTGAAACTGGTGCCGCGCTGCCAGCTCGCCCAATGGCGATTCTCGACCGGCTCAATGGCGCGCCGTCCCTGGGCACCCAGCACCAGATCGCCGACATCGACGCTGCCACCCGGCACCGGCTCGAAGATCTCGCTCAGAGCGCTGACCGCCTGAGTCTCGATACGCGCACTGGCCTTGACCTGCGGATCGAGCAGGGTATTGCTCACGCCCAGACTGAAGCGACCCTGTTCATCGGTCGATGCCTTCGCGGCAGCGATGCTACTGCTGCCATCGCTGAAGCTGATTTCATCGGCCATGATCCAGCTGCCATTGCGCTTCAGCTTCACGCGTACATGGCGTGAGGAAATACGCAGCCCCGTCACGTCCAGCATGCGATGCGGCTTGGTCGAGGTATAGCTGGCGTGGTTGTTGGCGCTATCTGCCGGAACAGTCAACGAGCCAGCCAACATCCAGTCGCTACCCACCTTCTGGTAGACCTCGATGGATGGCAGCCCTGCAGCCCCGACGCGGTCCTGGCTGGAGCCGACCTTGACGGCGCCGATTTCCACCGGCTGACCGAAGTCGAAGTCGATGTTGACCTGGGCCGCGGTCCAGCCAAGCCATTCATAACCGGCGCCCTGGCCAAGGTTGGCAGTCCAGCCTTCCGTGCCCAGCTGGCCATCGATCAACTGGCGGGTCGAATCGTCGTGATAGCTGGAGGTGTTCTGATCGAAGCTATAGCTCAACGGCTTACGCACAGCCTGATGCCCGCTAACCAGCTCGACCTCGGCACCCGCCAGCGGCTGGCCAGCAGAACTCACCACGCGACCAGTCACTTGCGATGCAACATCGGCCACAATCGGGAAGCGGTAGACCTGCGAGCGGGCCTCGTTGCGGTTGGTATCACGGGCGATCAGCTCCACCTGCAGCTCGCTGCCCTGCGGCACACTCAGCACGTGCTCATAAGGCGCACCGGTGTCAGCCATGACCTCCGTGCCATTGACCAGGAAGGTGACGCTAGCCAGGCGGCCGTTATCGCTGGCCTGGGCACGCAGACGCAGCTGCTGTCCGGGCACCAGGCTGGTCCCGGCCAGCGGTGCGGACAGACTGACTTGCGGTGCCAGCACATCCTGATCCTTGGGCTCGCTATCCTCGCCGTCCAGCAGACCGTCGTTGTCCCAGTCCGCATCACGCGGATCCAGACCGGCAGCCACTTCGTCACCGTCCTTGATGCCGTCGCCATCATGGTCCGGCACTTTCGGATTGGTCAGGGTTTCCAGGAGCTCCTGCTTGTTGCTCAGACCATCGTTGTCATAGTCCTGGCCGGCATCTGCAGGGTTCTTCGGATCGAGTATGTCTTCGAACGGCCCCTTGATCTCAATGTAATCAGACAGACCGTCGCCATCGGTATCCGGGTTGCCCGGGAGGGTGCCGTAGGTATTGATCTCGTCGTAATCGCTGATCTCGTCGCTGTCGCTATGCGGAGTGCGTGGATCAGCGCCCTTCTCGATCTCGACCTTATCCAGAACGCGGTCGTAGTCAGTGTCTTCGCTGAGCGGATCACTGTTGTGCTGGTTCACCTCGGCGCCGTCGCTCAAGCCATCTTCATCGCTGTCCGGCTGGCCCGGATGGGTAGCGAACTCTTGCTCACGCAGGTTGCTCAGGCCGTCGCCATCACTGTCCAGCAACTGCTCTCCAGCAACCTTGGGATCAAGGCCGTATTTGACCTCGAAGCCGTCCAGCAGACCGTCGCCGTCATGATCAGGATTGAACGGACTGGTGCCATGGGCGTACTCGCGGGCGTCCTTGAGGCCATCGCTGTCACTGTCCTTGAGGGTCAGCTCATGCATCATGGCTAGCACGTTGGGCTGGAACACCGTGGTCTGCGGGCTGTTGTTGCCGATCAGATACGGATCCGAATGGGCATAGCCGAAATAAATGTGCCCTGTTCCGTAGGGATAGCGGATCGCGGTGATGCGCTTGTCCGCACGAGCATTGGTGTATACGAGCGGTACCGAGCTCTCGGCCAGCCCCTCCATGGGCAGATAGGCGTACCCATAGCTCGTACGCGTTCTATGCGACCACCAGGAGCCCCCCGGTCCCTCACTGATGGCCGACCAGCGCGTCAGCGGTACCTGCTGCTGATAGTTGCCCGTCCAGACAGAGCTGCTGGCGGGGCTACCTGGCATATCGAGCAGCGTATTACTCGAGCTGTGATGTTCATTGAAGATCAGCACTCCACCGTCGCGAACCCAAGCCTCAACCCTGGCCCTATTGTTTGTGTAGAGATGGCTGTTGCCGTATCCACGTGCGCTGTCGATCAGCAGCATATCCAGCGACAGATCGAAGGTGGCCAGGTTGGTCACCGGCACCGCCTCAAACCCGGCGGTCTCGATGATCGAACGCTGATAATCGGGTGCGCTATTGCTCCGCACGTTGTAATAGCCCACTCGCACGGTCGGCGACTGCAGGGCAATCACACCCACGTCGGTAGTACCACCCCACTCGGGAGCAATCTCGGCAGAAGTCGCCGTCACCACCTGATTGCCCAATACGCCATTGGCGATAACCATCACCGAACCTGGTGCCACCGGAACACCGGTAATCACAAAGCTGCCGTCACCCTGGCTACGGGCGGTTAGGCCGAGGGCCTCGACCTGGGCATTGGCCACCGGCGCGCCGGCACTGTCCTGCACGCGACCGATCACCGTGGTGCGCGGATCCTGGATCAGGGCGAAGCTGTGCTCGCCGCTGGTGCCTTGGTTATTGTTGGTGTCGGTGGCAATCAGCTCCAGGCGCAGGCTGTCGGCCGTGGTGGGCAGAGTCAGCGTATGAGTGAAGGGCGCATTGGTCAGCAGAGCGATCTGCGCACCGTTCAGACGCACCGCCAGCTTGGTGACCCGTCCATTGTCCTGCAGCTGCGGAGTGATGGTCAGGTACTGGCCCTTGAGCAGTGGCTGGCCTGGTGCCGGCTTGACCAGCTGCACGCTCGGTGCCTGTACATCCTTGCTCAGTGGCTCGCTGTCTTCATGGTCGAGCAGGCCATCTTCATCGGTATCGGCCTTCAGCGGATTGGTACCGCGCTGATCAACCTCGACACCATCCTCAAGCTGGTCGGCATCGCTGTGCCTGTTGTTCAGCGCAGTACCCAGCAGTGCTTCGCGAGCATTGCTCAGCCCATCGCCATCCTTGTCCAGCGCGCCATCGGCCGGATCGCGCGGGTTCAACCCTACCTGTAGCTCAAGCGCATCCGGAATGCTGTCGAAATCGGTATCACGCTCCAATGGCGAAGAAGATGGCACGTTGCGCACCTCGTCACCGTCGGACAATCCATCGCCATCGGTATCCTTGATCAGCGGCTTGGTGCCGTGAGTCAGTACTTCGGCGCCATCGGACAGGCCGTCGTCGTCCGAGTCGGTATCCAGCAAGAAAGTCCCATTCTCGACTTCCTGCAGGTTGTTGAGGCCGTCACCATCAAGGTCTTCCAGGCCATCCTCGACGCCATTGCCATTGGCGTCACGGGAAGCCGGATCGAGACCTGCAGTTTCCAGCTCCAGCTTGTTCTTCAGCCCATCGCCATCGAAATCACCCAGCGGGTTGAAAATCTGCAGTTGCAGGGTGTTGCCAACCACCACCTGCTTGGCTGGCGAGCCCGGCAGGACACCGCGCAGGTTCAGCGGCAACAGGGCGCCATCGGCTACCTGGTTGTTTGGCAGGCTATAGAACGAGGGCACCGTGACACGACGTGCCGGGCTGTAGTACCAGCTGAAGCCCTGTACCTGGCCAGCCAGTTCGGCCTGAGCGCCACCGACGTTTGGCCAGTAGAAATCATTGGTGCTGGCAATCGACATGGGTACGTCATAAACCTGCCCCGCCAGCAGCTTCACCGGCCCCGCCACATTGAACAGCGCATGCGGTGCACAAAGCGCCTCGCCCTGCTCGCGAACCTCATCGTTGCGCGCGACGCCACGCAGGCCGGAGTCGGTCGTGTCGAAGCGGTAGCAACGTCCCAGCACCAGCGCCTGCTGCGGCACGAAGGTCAGGGTGCGGCCATCGGCGCTCAGGCTGGTAGTGCCGGCACGCAGCGTGTTGCCCTCGTAGAACTTCAGCGCTTCGCCACTGGCCAGTTGTACGGCCTCGTCGAACTCGAAGTAGGCGCGCAGCACAGTACCGTCACGGGCCTCGATGATGCTGCGGACAATCTCGGGAGGCTGCAGGGTGAAGTTGATGCGGTACTGACTGCTCAGATCCAGCTGCGGCAAGCCCTCCACCGGACCGGAAAGGCTCACCACCGACTCTTCGTAGACCTCGTTGCTGACGGCGAACGATGCCTGGCCATTTACCAGCGCCACGCTGGCGGCACCGGGTTGAGCATTGATGGCCGCCGAACCGCTGACCCGGACCTGCAGGCTAGCATTGGCCGGCTTACCTGCCAGCTGGCTGACCAGGTTGCCGAAGCGGTCCTGCAACGCCAGCTGCAGGCGTACATCCTGCTTCACGCCTCGCTGGAGTACGTCTCCCTCAGCCTGGGCAACACCCAGATCGCTGAGCAGCTGTACCCGGGCAGCGGCAGCCGGCAGCACGCTGAGAGCAATCTGCGTGCAGGTCCCGGTAGCGCCATTGCTGGCCGTGCAGTAGGCGCTACCGGCAGCACTGTTGAGAGCTATGGCGAATTGCCCGGCCTTCCGCCCGGCCTGCAGGCTGAGCTGGGCACGGCCATCCTTCAGTGTGGCGTGCACCCGCTCCACGGTCTGGCCATTGGCACTGATGCTCTGGATGCCAATGCCCGCACCTGGCAGCACATGGAAGTCGGCTGCCGGCATGATCAATTCGAGTACCGAGGTCTGGTCATTGGTGACCAGATTGTTCACCAAGTCGCGCGCCTGCACCGTCAGTGTCGCCTGATCTCCGGCGGCCATCGGTGGCAAGTAGCTGAGCAGCAGGTTGCGCGTCGGCCCGCTGAGTACCGCCAGGCTCTTCTCGGCACGGACTATCTGGGTGAACTGGGGCAGATCGGCCCACAGCTGGTAATCACCAATGCTGCGATCCGGGCTGAACAACAACGTGGAGTAGCCCTGCGCGTCGCTAGGGATGGTACCCAGGGTGAAGACGGCACCATCGCTCATGCGCCGCAGGCGCCACTGCACTTGCTGCTCGGGCACCGGGCGCGAAGCGGCGTCCAGCACCTGCACACGGTAGCGAGGGCTGTCCTGAACGCGAACCTGATCCGGGTTGTCACCGGCCTGCAGCCCCTGGAAGCGCAACAGGTTGGGTGCCTGATTCAGGGCCACGGCGAAGTCCCGGGTCACAGCCTGGCCCATACGGTCGACCATCTCGACCTGCAGGCGATACTGATCACCGGCCTGCGTCGTACTAGGCAGACGCAGATCGCGACTGTAGCTGCTGTTGTACAGAGCACCGGCGCAACGGAACTGGCTGGAATTTTCCTGCAGGCAGCTGAACAGCTCCTGACGCTCCGTACCGGAAACCTGCAGGACCCGCACCAGTAGCCCGGTGGTGTCATCGATGGCAGTCAGGTTGGCCAGCTGCAGGTTGATCAGACCACCATAGACACCACGGGCCGGCAGGGTGACCTGCAGGGCACCGGCAGTAGGCAGCTTGTCGCGCAGGACTTTAACCGACTTAGGCTGGGCCTCGCTGACCTGGCCGCGGCTGTCGGTGACCCTCACGCGCAGCAAATCGGTCAGTGTGTTGGCCACACGTTCAGTCCGACGGTCCTTCACAGTGAAGCTGTGTGCATTCAGGCGTTTGGCGTCAAAGGCGTAGTGATCGGTAAAGCCATTCCAGACAACATCGACGCCCTTGACCGCCACATCGTCTTCAGCAGTCAACTGAATGGAGAAAATACCCTGTTCGACGATCTCGGCCGGCGCAGTCAGCGACTCGACGGCGGGGTAAGCATCGTCGATCACGGTGACGCGCAGCTCGGCGTTGCTGGCATTGCCGGCGCGATCCAGTACCTCCAGGGTGTAGACCTGCTCGCCCAGGGTGGCGGCAGTATCCTGATAGCTCAGCAGGCTCTGACCGAAGGCCACGGCGACTACCTGGCCATTGCGCAGCAAGGTTGCCTTGTCCAGCGCCCCTTCCTCATCGCTCATCTGCGCCTTGATCGTGAAGGGGTAGCCACGGACGGCCTTCTTCACGTCGGTAAATACCGCCACACCCTCGTAGGCCAGGGTTGCCTGCGGCGCCTTGAGGTCCTGGTGGCGATAGAAGCGCGCCGGCAGCGACTCGGCACGATTGCCGAACACATCCACGGCGCGGGCCTTGATGTATTGGCCGCTGTAGCTGCCGTCCAGCAGCAGGTTGGCCTGGAATGGCTCGGCGTTGCGTACCGCCACTCGCTGCCAAGGCCCGCTTGCGCTGGTCGCAACCAGTACTTCCACCTGGGCGATCGGTTGGGTGCTGCCATCGATCTGGGCGGTCACCGCCAGCGGCATCGGCATCCAGGAGTGCTGCGGATAACTGAGGCTGACCGTGAAGGCATTGGAGATGCCATCACCGGCCTGCAGGTAGAGGTTGCGAGCGAGCGACTCACGCACGACGCCATAGCTGTCTTCGCTGCGCAAGGTGAGGCCGAAGCTCTGGCCTTGCGGCAGGCTGGCCGGCAGACGTAGGGCCGACATGTTCAGAGGCTGAGACAGTGCCCCGGCACGCTGACCGTTGATGGCGAAGTCCATGCGCTGTACGCCCGCTTCGGCCAGCTCCAGCTGCAGTTGGCCGCCTTGCGGCAACTGCGCGCCCGACAGCGGGGCAAGAGGAGCCGCGTCGACGCTGCCGAGGCCATAGGGCAGCTCGTAGAGCTTAACGCCATCGGTGCCGAAGCCGATCGCCAGGCGATTCTGCTCCGCAGCCAGGGCAGTGGAGCGTTTCGCCAGCGGCATACTGGCGCCGGCAATCGGCTCGCCGCTGCGCGGATCCACGGCGACCAGGGTTTGGCCCTGACCCACGCGCTGCTCGACCCACAGCAGGCCGAGAGCCCAGTAGACCTGGTTGGCCTGTGCACCGGCCAGCAGCTGACTGCGCTGCTGGCTGTGCAGGTCATAGCGCCAGACGCTACCCGCAGAGAGATAGAAGAGCTGCTCGCCGTTGAACACCAACTGGCCGACTTCGCCGCCGAGCTGGGCGGTCAGTTCCTGTACCGGGCGCGACGCACCCTCGCGCAGGTCCACCAGGAACACCCGGCCACTCTCACCCATAGCCACGACCTGCGAACCGTAGGCGGCGAGCTGCAGCAGGCTCTCCGAGCTGACACTGATGGTGCGCTTGCTATCCAGCTGAGCCAGGCTCGCCAGTTGCAGGCTACCGCCGCTGGCCGCGATCAGGTAACCACCACCTACCGCCAGATCGGCCACCGGCTGAGCCTGGAACACCAGCTTGGTGGTCAGGGTGCTGCGATTCAGCGCCACGACCTGCTGGCGCAGGTCCTGCAGCACGAACCAGTACGCTCCACCAGCGACGACGCGGCTGGCGGCCTCGGTGAACGGCTGGCTCGGATAGAGCGTCGATTGCCAGCTGCCGGCACCATCCTGGCGCAGGAGCTGGGCACCAAAGTTGTCGGCCGCCAGGAGCAGCTGGCCATCCTGCAGCACCAAGTCCTCAACCAGGCCATAGGTGGCCTGTGCCGCAGAGGCGCTGTCATACAGGCTGTGCATCCCGGCACCGCCACGCAGGGGCTGCAGAACCAGACCATTGCTGCCGCCCAGCCAGAGCTTGCCGGCGGACCACTGGGCCTTCGCAGAGCCGCCACCGGATAGCGACCAGGCAGCAATGCGCTGGCGGCTCGCCAGGTCGACCAGCTGCACGCGGTCTCTGGACACACCCAGAATCTGTCCGGGCAGCATGAACATGCGTTCCACACCGCCAGCCATAGCTGTGCTATCGCCCTTGAGCTCGGCATTCAGGCGCCACAGGCTATTGTTGGCAGCAGCCACGTAGATGCCCTCACCCTGGGCGACGAAGCTCAGCAGTTCAGCTCCCTGGAACTGAGCCAGGGTCGCGCCGGTGGCCGATAGGTGCAGCAACTGTTTGCCGGTCAGCACCAGGAAGCCGCCGCGATAGGCACGCAGCTGACGCACGTCATCGGCCAGGCTCATAGCCTTGCTGGTGTCCTGCTTGATCTGCGCGCCCTTGACGTCGAACCAATAGAGGTCTCGCCCGCTGGCACCAAGCACGCTTTCGCCTTGCACCGCCAGATGGCTGAGCGGAGCCGCGAGGTTCGCCTGGCCGGCAATGCGCAGCCCATCCTGCGGATCCAGCAGGGTCAGGCCGAAGCCTTTCACGCTCAACAGCAGATAGCTCTGCAGATAATCCATGGCGGCCACTTCACCCGGCATACGCAGGCGCGGCCCCTGGGCATCGAACAGTTCGGCACCGCGAGTGAACCAGTAGCCGCCAATGCTCGGCAGCATCGTGTCGAATGGCAGACGCTCGGCAGCAGGCTGCAGGCGCCACGCGTCGATGACCGGAGCGCTCCAGCGCTGCTCGTGGCGATTGCCCAGCTCGTCGTTGACCAGAGCCCGCACGCGCAGCTCGGAGAGGCCTTCGGGCAGCCGCAGGCCAACACTTTCGCTGCCACTGGCCAGCAGTCGGCCTTCCTGATCCAGGGCCTCCAAGGTCACGCGATAGCGAGCCAGATCCACACCACTGAGGCGAAGCTCCACCTGGCTGCCGGCATAGAGCTGGCTGGGCAGGCCACTGAGCACTGGCTGCGGCATCTGCTGTAGCGGCGCCACACGCAGGTTCAGTTGCTGCTCGCTGTAATGGTAGTCGCCGGAGAAGTACGCACGGGCACGCAGTACCAGGCTTTCCTGAACGGCCACCTGCGGCAGGCGCAGGCTGAACTGGCCCTGTTGCCCCTTGGCGAACACGCGCGCCATGGTCTGACCATTGAAGCTGCGCAGCTCCACTTCGACCCAGGCCGGAGCTTCGCTGACCTGATAGCCCAGCGACAGGGCGCTGCCTTCCGCGAAGATCTGGTTGTTGCCGGCACCGCTCAGGGTCAGGGTCGCCGTCGGCTCGTTGGGCTTGGTGTAGAGCGCCAGCTCGCGTGCTCCCGCGGCATCCTGCCACTGATAGCGCGCCTCACCGTTTTCCGGCAGCTCGATCCAGTGGAACAGCTGCTGGGCGGTGGCCACTGCCGGCAGCGACCCACCATTGCGCTGCAGATCGGCACCATCGGCCATGCTGCCCGGCGGGAACGCAGCCACCAGCGGCAGGCGGGCACCGGCACTGATGACCGAGGCGCTGGCCGGGGCAAGAGTAGCGGCCTGGGCGGTAGCGCCCGGAACATCGAGTTCCAGGTCACGAACCGCAGCGTGGTCCTGCACTCGCAGGTGCAGGCCTGCCGGCGCGCCAGCAAGCAACCAGGCACGTCCCGCGGGGAAGCTTTCGCCCAGTGCGGCATCCAGCTCGCCCTGGTACCAGAGTTCATGGGCCGGCAATACGCTGCCGCTGTCGTCACGGAAGCTGACATCGGCCAGGCCGAGGGCGGCCTGGGCGGCATTCGACAGGCCGCCCACCAGGACGCCATTGGGCAGGCGCTTGACGATGACACTCGACATATCGGGCGTCGCCGGTGCTGCCACGGCCAGGGCCTCGACCACCAGCTCCTGCTGACCCTCGTGGCGCTGCAGCGATGTCAGCTTGCCCGGAGCGAAGGCCATGGCCTCGTAGGTGCCACCCAGCGCACCCAGACGTTCACCATTGCGCCAGGCCTGCCAGGCATTGCCGTACAGCGTCTCGCTCACCAGCAGCCAGCTGAGCTCACCATCGAAGCGCGCGTCACTCACGGAGCCTGCAACGGCCAGGGTCTGCGCATCTCCCAGCACCCAACCATCGGTGCCCTTCGTCAGGCTGCGTTGCTCGGCACCTGCCGCGCTCCAGCTGAGCAGGCGCTCGCCCTGCAGGGCGAAGCCGCTGCGATTGGCCAGTGGCAGCCTGGCGACGGACTGCAGTGCGGGCACCTCGCCCACGCCCAGTTGCAGCAACTCCAGGCCCGCATCGGTCAGTACCGCCAGTCGCTGGCCGTCGACCTGAGTCTGGCGGATCTCGCCGCTCAGGCTCAGGCCGACCAGCTCGGCGAAGCCCTGGGCGCTGACGGCGTAGCCGGAGAACAGTTGGCCATGGCGAATAAACAGCAGGTTGCCGCTGCCACCGACCAGATCGCCGGCGATGCCGCGCTCGATGGCTGGCTGCCAGGCGCCGGCCTGCCACGACCAGTAGCGCAGGAAGTCGTCGCCGTCGCGGCGAATCTGCGCCACCAGGCCGGCTCCGGTATGGAACAGTCGCAGCACGCGGCCACTATCACTGCTATCCACGGCGCCGGTCAGCGTGCTCAGGACATAGCCGCCACCCGTACGGTTCTCGACCCAGGCCGCTGCCTGCGGATTGCCCGGCAGTGCGATCAGCAGCGTGGCGCGATGGCCCTTGTCGATGGATTCCCGACGCTGCTCGCCCTGCAGGTAGCCAAGCTTGGCAAGGCTGCGCGGCGTGCTCTTCTCGTGGCCGGAGCGGTCACGCAGCACGGCATCCAGGCGCAGGGAGTCACCCTCGGCACGGCTCTCGATCACCTGGCGCGCGGCATTGAATGCCAGGCGCTGCGGGGTCGCGGCACTGGCCGGGTCGAACAGGTCGATGCGCGAATCGCTGCTGAAGTCCGGCATGTTCGCCGGCGGCGGCGACTGCAGCCAGAGCTCGCTGCCGGCCAGCAGCGTCTGGGACGGCTGCAGATCCAGGGTCGCCGCCTCGGCTATGCCGTCATCGGCGCGCAGATTGAGGATGCGCTGGGCCCGCAGGGTCTGGCCCTGCCAGGTTGCCTGCAAGCGAAGGACCAGCACGCCATCGACATTCACCTGAGGTGCCGGGACCTGCAGGTCCAGGTACTCGTCGTCGTTCGCCGCACGGGTAACGGTACGCGGAGCCGGGTTGGCCGGATTCTGGCTGTCGCCGGCGATGTCCAGGTGCAGCATGGCCTGCTCGAGCTGCCGCATCCGCACGCGCACCGCCAGCTGCTCGCCGGCATGCACCGTGAGGCCGTCGGCCGGGTCGACGATGCTCAGCTCCGGGGCACCCTTCTTGCCGTCATATGGCAGCAGGTTGATGCTGGCAGTCGCGCTGACCAGCCCGTTCAGGTCGATGGCGCGCGCTACCACGCGGATTGGCTGGTTGGCATCCGCCGCGACCGGCACACGCAGACGACCCGGGTCGGCCAGGCGCTGGCAGGTCTGAGTGTTAGCAAAGGGATCGGCGGCCTGGCTGTCGATGCATGCCTCGACGCGGTCGATGCCGTAGCGATCGGTGCTGCGCAGCACGACCTCGGTGACCTCGCCGCGCGGCACGAACTCGCCATCCATCGGCGAAACGATGGCCAGTTGCGGCGGAGTCTGGTCGGCCAGCAGATCATAACGACCCTGGAAGTACTGGTTCAGGCCCTCGCCGAGGCTGACACGCAGCTCGGCGGTCAGCGGATAAGGCGCAGAGGGGCTGCCCGGCAGGTCGCGCAGGCGCGGGTGGGCCTGGTCGAGGCTGATCAGGCCGCTCTGCCGATCAAATGCTGCGACAACATAGCTGCCATCCTGCAGGCGAACTCGGGTCTCGGTCACCTGATCCAGATCGCCCTCGAGTTCGAAGCGCAGCTTGGCGCTAGAGCTTTCCTCGACCGCAGCGGGCAGCGTGGAGAACTGACGCAGGCGCAGATTCGGTGTGCTGACCTGGGCATCGAAGCGGCGCTCGCTGAAGTTCACCCCGTCGCTGGCCCGCAGTAGCAGGCTGAAGCCCTGGAACTCGCCTGCCAGAGTGAGACTGAAGGCCTGCTTGCCGATCGAGACCCAGTCGGTCTTGTAGGTCTTGCCGCCGTCGCTGGACAGGCGATAGGCGTAACTCAGCTTGTCCGCGGCCAGCATGTTGTCCTCGGCTACCACGCTAAAGCCGTATGTGTTCCCGACCTTCAGCTGAGTAGCCGGGGTCAACGGCTGCCCGCTCGCCAGGCTCACTTTGAGGGAGTCGGCGCGCGGTGGCAGGCGATCTTCGGCCTTGTAGATGGCCAGGTAGTTGCCAGGCTGCGAAACGTCACCGATGGCAAGGTTGCCTGCCGCATCACGCAGCCCGCTCAGGCGCACTTCGTACTGGGCGTTGGGCTCCAGCTGTGCATCACTTCGCAGGCGTAGCTCCAGGCGGTTACCTGTGCTAACAGGCGCCAGGAAGCGGGCACTGATATCTTCCTTCGGCTGCACATGGCTGTCGTAGTCCTTGAACTCCTTGAGCACGCTGAAGCTGCTGTAACTCAGCGGCGAGCCGGCCTCGAGAATCAGTGGGTTGGCCGCATCTAGCGCGCGCACGACACGCACCTTGGGTGCCGTGTCGTCCACCACCGTCAGCCATTGTGCCGGCTGTGCGTCGATCCGCTCGCCGCTGGACTCGCGCACCAGGCTGACCTGGTATTTCCATCCGGCCTGGCTGGGGGGCGTGACGAAGCTCAGGCCCTCGCTGCCCAGGGTGAAGTCGACTCGGTTGGTGGCATTCGGCTGGATGCCCTGCTCGACCGGGAACCAGTGCAGGCTAATACCCTCGGAGAGTCCCTGGGCCTTGAGCTGAATGGCGGTGCCGCCGCTGTCGCTGACGGTCGAGGGATCGGCGCGGCCGGAAGTAACGCTTTCGATCAACAGAGGCGCGGAAATGGCCAGCGCCACCGGCAACATCGCCCGTTGCTGGCCATAGCGAGCCTGCAAGGCGTAGAGCCCGGCCTGATCGAGCTGCACGACAAAGCGCAGTTGGTCGCCGGCGGAATTGACCTGCAGCTGCTGACGACCCAGTACCCGCTCGCCGATCTGCAGTTCGTCGATCATCTGCAGTTGGCGGCCCTGCAATACATAGCTGCCTGCCTGACCGGCCAGGCCACGGTTAGGCTGCAACGCATCCAGACGCACCTGCGTCGCGCCAAAGAAGTCCGCGGAGTCCACCAGCCAGGGCAGGTCGAACTTCACTTCGCCACCCTGCAGCCAGTCGAGCGGTGCGGTCTCGATGTTCAGGCGATACAGGCCGGCAGGTTCGAATGCTGCCTGCTGAGGTACCGTACGCAGCTCGCTGCCCTGCACCTGCGAGACGGCGGCAATCGATCCACCTGCCAGGTCGCTCAGACGAGTGCTGGCGGTCTGCCAGGCGAAGCCCGGGCCATTCAGGCGCAGGCCGATCGGCTCATCCGCGGCCGCCAGGCTCTCCGGCGCAACCTCCCAGACGTTGTTCAGCGGCAGCACAGCATTGGCATAGGAGCCGGCGCTGCGCCACTCCAGCAGGTTGCCGTGCATCTCCAGTTGATCGATCTGGGCGCTGGCGGGCACCACGGCGACCGGCTTGCGGCTCAGCACGTAGGGCGCGCCCAGGTTCAGGTCATATACCTGCAGATCGGAACCGGACTGCTGTACCAACAGATCGCCCAGCGCGGTAACCGGGCTGGCCCCTACGCTCAATTCTCCCAGCAGGGGGTCACCGCGGCCACGCAGCAGGGCTGCACGATGCAGGATCTGCAGCGAACTGCCACCGAGCAGGTAGACGCGACTGCCATCCGCCCACAGGCGCTGCACGGCATTCAGCGCGTGGTTGTGACGGCTGAGCACCTGCTGCGGATCGCGTGCGCTGCGCACTTCCAGACGGTTCTTGTAGAGCAGGTAGATGGCACGGCTGTCCAGCTCCACCTGCACCAGGTCCGCAGGGGTCTCGAGAGTCAGCTCCTGCAGCTCGGCGCCCTGCACCTGACCATGGAATACGCGGGCACCGGCCTTGGCGAGCAACAGGTCACCGGCAAGTTCCAGGTTCTGATAGGCAACCTTCCGGCTATTGGGCAGCGAGGTCAGCAGGCGCGGCGCGTAGAGGTTGCTCAGATCGTAGGTGGTGATCTGAGCATTCTTGTCGAGAACGGCGGCATAGCCATCGCCCAATGCGATGTCCTGTGCATCGGCACCACTCTGCCATTTGGCCAGCAGCTGAGGCTTGCTGCCATCACGGAGGCTGAACAGCTGCAGGTTCTTGAGGTTCGCCGTGAGCATCAGATCGCCCTGGCGACGGAACAGCGATACATCCTTCAGCTGCGACTGCGACGGCAGATTGATGCGCAGGCTGGTGTCTGCGGCGACATCGCTGGCGAAGCCCTGGTTGCTGAGCTCCACATTCAGGGTGCCCAGGGTGTCGTCCGGCACGGTGAAGCTGAGCAGGTCGGAACGTTCCAGGCGGACGTCACTGCGCAGGCGGCCGTTCACCCGCACCTGGGTGGCCTCACCGAAGCCACGCCCTTGCAGGCCGATAATCTGACCGGCGTTGAAGATGAAGCGCTTGTTGCTCGCCGCCAGGGTGCCGCTGGTACGGTTGTATTCTCCCGATACATCGATCCGCGGATCGGCGACATAGGTCAGCGCGGCTGCCTGGAACACTTCCTGCCCGCCCTGACGCAGGCGCAGGCCAACCAGCAGGTTGCTGCTCGGCGAGGCACTCAGGGCAGGCAGGCGGAAGCGCAGTTCGTTCTCGTCACGGTAGAGAATGTCGCTGGCCGGCACGCGCAGGCCACCCACCTCGATGATCAGGTTCTCGCCGAAGCCATGCCCACGCAGGATGGCCTCACCGCCGCCGCGCCAGCTGGACTGGCGCGGGCTCAGGCTATCCAGCTGCGGCTGCTCTTCGCTATCGGCGATGAAACGGAAGCGGTAGTCGTGTCCCAGGCTGCGCTTCTGCTGGTCCCGCAGCTCGCCGGACAGCACCACTTCATATTGCTTGCCCGCCGTCAGCAAGCTCGGGCGAATCACCAGACGCCCCAAACCCACCTGGGCAATCTGGCTCGGTACCACTACGCCATCGAGGCGCAGCTGTACCAGCTGGCTGCCCTGGTCACGCAGCTGCTGGTTGTCCAGCAGGCGATTGAACTGCACCTCGATCGCGCTGTTGCGCGGCAGGCGGCCGGCCGGGCGCGGGGATTGCGACAGGATGGCCAGATTCTGGTAGACGAGGGTGTTCAGGCTGCCGCCCAGCTGGGTGGCGGACGCCAGATCGTCCAGCGGGTTCTCGCGCGGCTCGCCGTTGACGAAGACGAAGGAGCTACCGGCATACAGAGCCTGGCTGCCCAGTGACAGGCTGGAGACGTTGCCCAGTACGCTGAAGTAGTCGCGCAGCCCGATGTTCTCGCGCACCTGGCCGTTGAGCCACGGGGAGATGTCGAACAGCTGCACATCGCCCTGGCCACCGGCCACATAGAGAGTCTGGCCGGCCAGCTGCATTTGGCCGGCGAACAGGTCACCGCGGCTGACCAGGTAGGCCAGCTTGAGGTCGGTGATCGGGCTGGCGGTGGTTTCGCTGTCCAAGGCGAACAGCTGCACGGTGGCACTGTCACCACTGGACACCAGAAGCTGCTCCGGCAGCACCAGCATGTCTTCCGGGCGGAACCTGAAGCCCGCCGCACTGCGCGCGTCAACGCGACGCTGCACCCGGTATTCGCCGCTCGCCAGCTCGATTTCCACAAGTTGGCGCTGCTCCGGCAGGGTCAGCCACAGGCTGGAGCCGGCGAGACGCAGGCGGCCAGGAGCGCCACCCAGCTTGGCGTTGTCCAGCAGACCGAGGTCGATCAGCTTGAGCTCGTTGGTCAGGCGATAGATGCGGATACCCTGCTGGTAGGCGACGTAGATCAGGCCGTCGCCGCTGGCCAGCGCGTTGATATCGGCCGGCAGATCGAGTTCGGTGATGCGCTCCGGCTCCGCCGGCAGGGTCAGGTCGAACTGGATCAGCTTGCGGGCACCGGCCACGAACAGCTGATTGTTCGCGATGGTCATGTCGACGAAGCCGCGCGGTGCCAGGCTGGCTTCGTAGTGGTAGTACTTCTCGCTGTCGAGGAACTTCTTGGTCAGGATGACCGGATGCACCGGGTCGCTGATATCGGCCACGATGAGCCGCGCGTCCTTGCTGGTGATGCGGGAAACCCGCCCCTGATTGTCGAGCTTGTCGAAGCTGCCGCCGGTAATGGCATAGAGCAACTGCGAGCTGGCGTTGTCGAGGCGCGTGATGGCGGAAATCGGCGCGGCCACTTCCGGCGGCAGGTTGACCGAGCCGGTTGGTACGCCGGTATAGAAGTACTCCACCGCAGCTTCTGTCTGCTCACCCTGGAACAGCAGGTTCTCCACCACGACCTTGGCCTTGCCGAAGCTGCCTGCCGGTGCACGTACCTCGATACGGTTGCTGCTGATGACCTTGAGATCGCCCGCGAGGCCACCGGCAAAACGCACTTTCATGTGGTGGCTGAAGCCACGACCATGCAGAGTCACGACGTTGCCGCCCTGCGGCGGGCCGGTCTTCGGCTGCAGGTCATCGATCTCGATCTGCGGCAGCACGGTGATGCCGCCCTGGCGGATGTAGGCCAGGTTCTGGTCGACACGCTCGACCTTGACCGGCAGCGATGCGCTGGAGCCACGCAGCTGCAGATCCGGGACCTGCACGCGCAGTTGGTCGTCGGCGACACTGACGATCTGCTCCGGCAGCAGGCGGGTCTCGCCTATCCACACCACCAGTTGCTCGGCGGCGACGCCGAAGCCCGAGCCGCGCAGCAGGGCGATCTCGCCGCCGGTTGCATGGAAGTAGTGCAGGCCGACAACGCCGTCGACCTCCCGATGAATCTGGGTCACCAGCGGACGCTGGCCGACGCGGCGCTCCAGCTGCAGGACGAATGGCTGACGCAGGCCGTGGCCTTGCAGGTCCAGCAGGCTCTGTCCTATCTCGATGCGCAGGCGACCCTGGTAGTCGCCCTTGAAGCGCAGCTCGATCTGGCCGCCACGCAGGGTATTGCTACCGCTCAGCTCATAGGCGGATGCCGCCAGCGGCTGGCCCTCGCCATCCAGCACCCGGATGGCCTGCGCCAGATGAGCGGCGTCGCTGTTGATCAGATTGTTGAAGGTAACCCGGACCGGCTCGTTGACCCCGATCACTGCACCATTGCCCGGGGTGCTGGACGCCACGGCCAGGTAGGGCTGGGTATTGATCTCCACCCCTTTGCCATTGCCCTGCATCACCTGACCACCCATACCGAGCAGTTCGCCGCTGCCCTTCTGCCAGTAAATGGTTTCGTACTGGCCCTGCGCGTTGGCTTCGAGCAGCAGATAACTGTCACCGGTGGCGACGCTGATAAGGCCCTGTTGTACCTGCAGGGATGGCAGCAGCAGCGCCTGGCCGATGGACTCGGCATCGACCTTGCCGCGCTCGATCGCCTGCACACGGTAGTCGAGACGCTCGCCAAAGTCCTTGAAACTGGCCAGGTACAGCTGCTTGTCTCGCAGGAACAGTACGTACAGCTCGCCGTTCAGCCACTGCAGGTCAACCGGGGCGCCCAGCAGGTCGGCCCGCAGGCTGCCGTCGAAGGCAATGTTCGGCAGTGGCGCCGGGGCACCCAGCTCGTCGCGACCCAGCGGCAGGAAGCGCAGGTAGCCAGTACCCAGGTCGTTGGCGGCGGCTACCGCCAGGACCCTCCGCTCGGTCTCGACGGCCACATCCAGCGCGCGGTGGTTCGGCAGCGCCAGGGTGGAAACCAGCAGCGGCTGGCCGAGGTTGTTGATATCGACGACGCTGACGCCACGGCGGTCATTGGCCAGGTAGACCACCTTGTCCACGACCTCCAGCCCCAGCACCGGGTCATCCAGGCGCAGCTGCGACAGACGGATCGGCCGCTCCCACAGGCCTATATCGTATATCTCCAGGCCACCCGGCATCAGGAAGCGGTTGCTGGCCGAAGGCTGGGCGCCGCCCTTGACGCCCACGAACAGCAGATCCTCGATGGCCTGGACGGCACCGATCTGCATAGGCGGATAGTTCGGCAGCACGACGCCGAGCCCCTTGGGCAGGGTATAGGAAAGGGAGCCGACCTTGATCTCGTGTACGGTGGCGCCCGAGGGAATGCGCAGGAAGATGTCGTAGATGTCCGGATCGATTACACCGGGCAGGGTGAAGGTGAAGGCCGTCTGAGTCCGCACGTCATCTTGCAGATCGATAGTAGTCACGCCCGCGGCCTCATCCAGCGGGCTGCGGCCGGTGTAGATTTCGGTATCGCCATGACGGGCACGCAGTACCACGCGGGTACCAGGCATAAGGATCTCGTGGCTGGCCCCGATGGAAACCCTCTGGCCGCCCTGCTTGCCCGCGGAATCCGGCGAAACAGTGAACTTGACCTGGTTCAGCGGCTGCTCCGCGCCGACCAGCAGCGCCCCCAGGTAGTCATCACGCAGGCCGCCGTCATCCAGGCGCAGGTGCCATTGTCCCGGCGACAGCGGCAGCAGATCGAGCGCATGGGCGGCGATCTCCAGGCGCTCGGCGCTGACCCACTGGACCTGGATCGGGTACTGGTTGATAAAGGCCTTCACCGACGGCGAGAAGCCGGAGCCGTGGATCACCACGACATCCTGCGCGCCGCGATGGAAGCTGGCGTTCTCCAAGTACTTGATCCGCGGCTGGCTGGCACCCGCGGGCGCTGTGCGGAAGTCGACCTGGAAGGGCGCCCACAGACCGCCGCCGCGCAGGTTGCGCGCGCCCCTCAGCTGCAGGCGCAGCTGGGCTCCCGGCTTCGGCGTGAAGCGCAGCGCGATACGGCTGGCCGACTGGCCGTCACCGTTCAATGCTTCGACCACCGGTGCTGGCAGCGGCGCCGCACCATCGGCAAGCTCGCTGAGCAACAAGGTCCCCTCCGCACGCAGGGATTCCAGGGTCACGGGCTCGTTGAAGGTCAGCTGCAACGCCTGCTCGCCGGCAGCCAGGACACCACCTTGCTGAACGCTGGCCGCCATCACCACGGCACCCGGCAGCTCCAGTAGCGTCAGGCCCTTCTTGCCCGAACCTGCGACCAGACGATTGTTGAACAGGTCCAGCGCCTCGATGCGCTCGACGTTGCCCGCGGAGATCACTCGGGGTTGCAGCGGCTCGCGAATATCCAGCACCACCACACCGCCGCTTTCCGCGGCCACGAACAACAGACTGCCGGCCAGGTGCAGGCGCAGGCCACGACCGGCCACGGACTGCAGCTGCTCACCGAGCGACACATGCACGCGCTCCAAGGGCTGATCCCGGTTGACGATCTCCAGGCCACCGGTACCCAGCGCCACCAGCAGGTAGCGACCGTAGACCAGGGCATCCTGCGGGTTGGCCGTGAAGTCATAGTTGCGCTTTTGCGCCGGGTCGAACAGGTTGACCGACTCGATGCTCCCTGCCGTGCCATCCTTCGCCTGTACCAGCGACTCATCCCAGCCGGGGCACATCACCCACTTGGCACTACGAATGGCACCACCAGCCATCAGCCAGCCACCGTCGAGACGCAACAGCCCGCTCCCCTTGATGCCGACGGATGCTGCGACTCGGATCGGGTCCTCACCATCGCGGTAATTGAGGGCCATAAGCGATTCGGGGCTGGAATCACCAATCTTGGACGCGCAGGTATCACTCTTCGGTGGCTCGGCGTCCACCGAAGCGTCCGCCGCAAACAGGCCATCCCCCTGTTTGAGGACGCGACTGACCGGCTTCTCCAGCACTTCCTCGTTGATCAGCTGCAGGCCGTTCTGCTCGTCCAGGTTGAGGCGCGCGATACCACCCAGGCCGCTGGCCACATACAGGCGCTTGCGCCAGGTGTTCTCTTCCCACTCCTGCGACGGCTGGATCTGCAGCGAATCGAAGCCTACGCGGAATTCCTGGGCGGCCTGGACATCGAGAACCCGCTGCTCTTCCGGGGTCGGATTCCAGTTGCCAGTGGCCATAAAGTCACGGGCAAGACGCTCGTTGATCTTCAGTGCCTGCATCTTCAGGTCGATGCGCCGGGAATCGCTTGGGAGCGCCGGCGAGCCACCGACCAACAGGGGCTGGCTGGGATTCTGCACGGAGAATGCAGCGGCACGGTAGTTCTCCGGCAGCCAGCCGCCGATGGGCAGGTTGTACTTACCGTATCCATCGGTCATGTGGCCGCCGTTGGTCAGGGCAACACCGGTTTCCTGATCGATCCAAAGATCGCTGGGATAGATCAGTGCCGGATGCAGTTCGGATAGCTTGCGCAGGCCATAGCCGAAGCTCTTGTCGCCGCTGATGCGCGACTGGTTGCCATAGCGATCCTCGGCCAGCACTTCGACCTTGCCGGGCGCGCCGCGCGGCGTGGTCACCCGCATGCGGGTGCTCGACAGCACCTCGATACGTCCGACCGGCATACCGCCGAAGCGTACCTTGAGACCATCCATCACGCTGTTGCCGGGCTCGAAACCATCGCCGAGCAGGGTAACCGAGGTTTCGCCGCTCACCGGTCCCCAGAACGGCGAGAGCTGGTCCAGGCGCACCGGGGCATCCACCAGCAGGGCCCCCTCGAGAACCGCCTGTTGGATCACGCCGTCGCGTATCGCCGCCACGGTCAGGTTGTACTGACCGGCATGCGGCATCGCCGGCACGCTGACGGTCAGCACCGCAGGAGCGTTCTCGCCCTCGCGGCTGATTCCCTCAATCTGCGCCGCCTGATCGCCCACATAGACATGGACCTGTGCCAGGTTTTCCGGCAGGCCGCGGGCACTGAGCGTCACCAGGCTAGCCTGATCGCGCGCCACCCTCCTCGGTACCACGGCTTCGATCGACAGTGCGTCGGCACGGGCGCCGCGATAGGTCAGCGCGACTCGCTGGTCCTGCGCCAGGCGCTGCAGCACCAGCGGCTCCCTGCCAGGAATAGGCTTGACCGAGGCTAGACCGGCCTTGACCAGCAGAGTCAGACGATCGCCGACCTGCAGGCGCGCGGCGCTCGCGGCATCCAGCACCAGCTTGGCATCGTTGCTGGTGATCTGCGTGGTCACGGCCAGCGTGTCGCCCTGCGGGCCCAGCAGACTGAAATGCTGGAGGTTCGCCGGATACTGGTCGATCGCCTTGCTGAAGCGGGCCATGACCTGCAGGCTGCCGTCGGGCTGGCGGTCGAGAATGCCGTTGCGCGGATCCACCGTGTGCAGGCGCAGCAAGACATCCGGCATCACCTGCACGACACTGCCGTTGGTCTCTACACCGCCACCGAGCACGGAATAGGCATCCGCCACCACGCTTTCCACTGTACCGCCAGTCGGTGCATTCAGGCTGCGGCCGGGCTGGGGGCGCAGTGGATCAGTGACGTCGATGGTCAGAATGCCCTTGTCGCCGCGCGCGACATAGAGGGTGTTGCCATTGAAGTCGAGGTCGTAGACATAACCGATGTCGTTGACCCGCGCGACTATGCGCGGCGCACTCGGGTCCTGCAGGTCGACCACGGCAACGCCGCTCGCACCGGCGGCCACGTAGGCGAAACGACCCTGCAGCGAAACGCGGGTGCCTGGCAGGTCGAGACTGGACAGCTGGCGCAGGCCCAGGCTCTTGTCCTGGCGGAATACATAGAAGCCGCCGCTGCCATTGGCCTCGGCAGTGACCAGCCGGTTGCCGGACACATTGAACTCTCCACCGACCCCGACCAGAACTCCTGCATCCCCTGCCACGGCATCCTGGGTCGCTACATCGAGTAGCGGCAGACGCGGATTGGCAGCCAGGCTCTCGACCAGATAGGTTTTGTTCGGCAGGAAGGAGTCGACTATGCCGATGCCTGCCTCGCCCATGCCCAGCAGCACCCGGGCATTGCGCACGCGCAGGCCACGCACCAGTTTGCTAGGCAATTCCAGAGAACCAATCACCGTGCTGTTGGCCGGATTGATCTGGTCAAAGGCAACGGTAAACAGGCGAGCCTCGATAGGCTGTCCGTCAGTATTAAGCAGCACACCGGTGATGTAGGCCCGATCGCTACCGCGCTCGAAGAACGGCTCCACGCCCATGGCGATGAATTTGTTGGGCAGCACAACGCGGGAAACGATGCGATCGTCGCTGTTGTCGCCGTTCCGGTCGAGCATACCCAGCAGGGCATCCGGGTTGACCACCTGATCGCCGGCGTTGATTCGGTATACCAGCACGCCGGCAGCGCCTTGGGCTGCGAACAGGTAGCTGCCGGTGGGGTCCAGGGCGAGGTCGTAGATGCGGCCCTTGTCGCGGATCTGCGCCTGCGGCGACTGCTGATAGGTGAAGGCCTGGCGCAGCAAGCCCTGCTGCCCGTTGCCGTTCAGCTTGACCAGAACGTCAACGGTACCGAGCGAGCCCGCCGGGGTGATGACCTCGATCGTCTCGGCGTCGAGCACCTTGTACTGGGTCGCCTCCAGCTCGCCGAACAGCACCGACATGGCCCCCGGATCGCTGCGGAAGCCCTGGCCCTTGATCAGGACACGGGTGCCGCCGTTGAACGAGCCCTGGGCGGGGCTCAGCGAGCGCACCAGCAGCGGCTCGACGAACTGTACGGCGCCAACCTTCGAGGCCTTGCTGCCGTTGCCGGCAATGACCTGCATGCTGGCCGGCCCCGGCAGGCTGGCAGGGGCCTGCACACGGAAGCGTGCGCGACCATCAGCCAGGTGCTCGAGCAGCGTAGCGCTGGCGACCTGTCCGGAAAGACTGAACTGCGGCTGGCCGGTGCTGCCTGAGAGCACCACGTCCAAGTCACCGCCGACGATGTCCAGCGTGCCCGGTGCGACGCTTTCGATGGCAACCTGCGGACCAGCTGCCAGGCCCGTACGGAAACGAATGACGTGCTCCATCAGGCCACGGGTGCGGCGGCTGGCGAGATCGCCCTTGAGAATGATCCTGTAGCCGCTGGCGGCGGCCAGGCCCTGCTCAGGAGTCAGGCGCAGAGAGCGCTGGTCTTCGCTGCGCTCGATGGCGAACGGAACCTGCTCGGGGCTCTGCCCGGCCAGCGCATCACGCTGCAACTGGAGGTACTCACGTAGCTCATCGTCATCGAGCTGGGTCAGCGGGCGGGTGAAGTGCAGCTCCAGGGCGCTATCCAGTGGAACACCTTCGCTCTGGTCACGCGGAAGGCTGCGGACCAGCTCCAGCGTCAGCAGGTCGATCATCCCCAGGCGGGAAATCGTTGTCTCATCGCGCAGGAACGGAACCGAGAACACCCCGATGCCCTGGTCCGTCACCAGTAGCGGGAGGCTCTCGCCAGCCTTGCTGAGCAGACCGCTGTTGCGCTTCAGGCAGCGGTCCGGCAGTACCAGGGCATCCAGCAGGGAAATATTGTCCGGACGGCTGAAATCGTAGAAGCCCAGGTAGCCAGCTGGGTGTTCCATGCATGTCTTGTCCGGCACCGAGGCCGTGGTCAGGCCGAGCCAGGTGGTGGCCTGCGCATGAATGCCCCTGCTGGCACCCGGTACGCTGAAGCCGCCTGGTTCGTATGCTCCGATCTCGCGGACATAGGCAGGACGACTGGCATCGTAGAGCTTCAGGTCATCGCTGCCGACATAACGACTACCATCCGCACTCAGGCCGAAGAAGCCGCTGGCCTTGCCATCGCCCAGCTGCGGCAGCGACGGCTTACTCAGGTCAAAGGCGACACGACGCGTTCCGTTGACCACATGCAGGGTGTCTCCGATCACGGCGATATCCTGCACATCATCCAGATTCCGCACCTGACCATTCAGGGTTGCCTGGGAGATACGGCGGATCACGCTCGGGCGCAGCGGGTCGGCAAGGCTGACCACCGCAACGCCCTCCTTGCGACCAGCCACCAGCGCCAGCCCCTGATGAACCAGAACCTCCTGCACCACCTCGTTGAACGGCAGCGGCAGGCTGAAGCGGATTCCACGGTCCTTGCCCGGCGGCTGCTCGGTCAGATCTTCCGGGTCGCGAATTTCGCGATCATAGACCAGCAGCAGGCTGCGGCCTTCGTTCTCGGTATTCAGATAGGGGAAATCGTAACCCCGCGCCGCCACATAGAGCTGCTTCTCGGCCAGCGCCATGGCGCTCGGCTGCAGATCCTGGGGCAGGTTGTAGTAGCCGAGGCCATGGCGCGGCGCGGCCTGGTCGATCCGCGCCGGATCGTACTTGACCAGGCTGATCCAGCCCGGTGCATAAAGGTGCTGGAACTCTTCCAGACTGCTGAGCGAACCCGGCGCTGGAACTTTTTCACCCAGTTCGCCACGGCCCAGCACATAAACCATACGCAGGTCGCTATCCACGGCCAGGTCAACGATGTTGCCCGGCGGCAGCTTCAGCGGATCAGGTACGTAGTCGGTCAGCCCGCCGTTCGCCAGTATCTTGAGCCGCTTTTCAATGGTCTCCCGGGACATCGGTGGCTCGCTCTCGAGACCACGATCCATCTGCAGGCGACCGTAGAACAGCGCATTGCGCTGAACATAACGACGACCCAGCTCGTCGGACAGCTCGATATCGATGAAGCCGCGGTAACCGCCACCCTCGTCATCCCGCAGATCCGGCACCACCCAGTTCATGCGCTCGCCACTGTACAGGCGCAGCTCAGCTGAGCCGACCTTGAAGGTCTGGGTGCTGTCCGGCTCACCGCTCTTGTAGGCGGTCAGAGTCATGCCGGCGTGGAAGCCCTTGCCGACCAGCTCGACGCGGTCGTTGCTGCCGCTTTGCTTGGCTCGTACCACCGCCGGCGTCAGGTGGGAAATCGACAGTTCGTCCACGAAGACGAAGCCACCCAGCACGGTGTCGGTCAGACCAGCCTCGGTCTGCAGCATGACGGTGGCAGGGCCGGGATAGTTCGGTACGGTCTTGGCGTACAGCGCCACTACACCCGTCTCGGCATCCACCTCACGGCGCTCGACCACCAGCGGCTCGCCGCCGACCAGCAGGCGCGGCTGGTCGCCGAAGTGCAGACCACGCACGACCAGCTCGGTACCGCCACGCACGTCGCCGACATTCACGCAGGCACCACTCTCGCGGCTCTCGCGGGTACAGATGCTCTGGATGTCCGGATAGAGGGCATCTGCCGGCGCGGTGGTGAAGCTGAACAGGTAGTCGGCAGCCATCGGCTGGCCGGTGATCGGGGTCAGTCCCTGCTTCACCCGCACGAAGTAGCGCTGTCGCGGCAGGAGGTTCTGGCCTTCCTTGCGGGTCAGCTGGATCCGGCGCTTGGTGACATCGGTGCCACGCGCGGCGAATGACAGGTCGAACTGCGCGGTGATGTCGCGACCGATCTGCGCGTCGCCCTCCAGCACCTGCACGAAGTCGCTCAGCACGGTGCTGTCCGGCACCACGGCCGACAGCTCGATGAGGATTGCCGGAAGCTGGGTACTGACATCGTTCTCGCCGTACTGCGGGTTGTGCTGCAGAACGGTAAGTGCCGGCAGGTCGATACGCCCGATACCGCCCTTGCCGGCAGCGACCTGGATGCCGCCACGGGCCAGGGTTACGCCGCGCACGGCGAAGTCGTCGGCGGTGGCATTGCGCCGCAGCATGACCGGAACGCTGGCGTCCAGGCCGCTCTCGCCGACGCGGGCCAGGTCGATGATCTGCACCAGGCTCTGGGTCGGTCGGTCCGACTGATCGGACAGCAGCTGGGTGACGTAGGCCAAATTGCCGGATAGGTGCACGTCGTACAGACCATCGGCGGCCAGGTCCGGGCGATGAGGCCCTACCTCGACGACCTGGGCCAGACGCGGCTGGTCTGGCTCGCTGATATCGATACGCGACAGGCGAGCGCTGTCGCCGCCACCCGCCATGTCGGTGACGAACAGCTGGCTACCGGCCAGATGCAGGCGGTTGGCCACGCCGAGGGTATCGACACGCGCGACGATCGGCATGGCCGGCGTGCTGAGATCGGCCACCACCACGCCCTCTTCGGAAGCAGCGATATAGGCGTAATGACCGCGGACCTTGACGTCACGAGTGAAGCCGTTGGGCTTGATGTAGCCGACGTGGTAGGGCGCGCTCATGTTGCTGATGTCGACCACCTGCACGCCACCATGGCCGTTGGCGACCAGCACCAGGTTGCCACTGCGGGTGAGGCCGTAGACATCCGGATAAGGCATGTCGACACGCCCCATCATCAGGTAGGGCAGGCCGAACTGGCCGTCGCCGTTCTTCTGGCCGAACAGCAGCAGCTCGCCGGCATCATTGTCCAGGTAGAGGGCACCGGTGCCTTCGCTCGGTCGGTCACCGCCGACCCAGTCCTTGCGGATCTCCTGCTCCATGCTGTTGATGAAGGAGCATTCCGGCGTGATGTCGCTACACTTTCCGCCTTTGAGGCCGGACTTGGCCGCCAGCACGATGTTCTCGTCCGAGAGCAGTTCGCCGATGCTGCCGCTGAACATCTCGGCGGCACCATTGAGCAGTGGTGAGAAGGCGAAGAAGTCGCCGCTCTGGTTGCTCTGCGTCTCGTCGACCGCATCCATGATGAAGATACCGGTACGGGCGGGTGGCAGCGGCTTCTCCAGCTCATCCTTGCCCAGCAGCCCCAGGCCCTGCTCGATCCGCAGCGGGTCGACGCTGGACCAGGCGGCCAGCATGGCGCCACTGCGGTCGAGCGAGCGGTACTGATCCACGGCGGTGTAGTGCACGGTCTTGGCTGCCTGCTGGTTGCCCAGCGTGGGTGCGATGAAACGTCGCTCGCTGAGCGGCCAACCCACTTCGTGGAAGGTCTCGCGCTTCACCGTGTGATTGGGTGTGACCACCTTGGTCTGGACGTAAAGCCGCTCGTTGCGCAGCCCGGTGCGACGCAGCACGTTGCCCTGGCTGAAGTCGGCCCAGTAGACGAAGTAGTGCTTGTCCGGCTGGCTCACCGGCGTCTTGTCGCCAGGCGTGCGGGTGTCATCGCGGAAGAGCTTGAGCGGGTATTCGTCGGCCACCTTCCATTCGCCGCTTTCCGTCTGGTACTGACGCTGCCAGAGCATGCTGACGTCCTGGATGGCACCGCCCATGTCCTCGATGCCGACCACCGCGCGCAGGCTCTCGCTCATGGTCAGGACATCCTTGTCGATCGGTGCCAGCACCGATACGCGCGGCACCACCGTGTCCTCGAGCCGGCCGATGCGCACGGTCTGGGAGGCGCCGGCCTGCCCCAGCTGATCGTAGGCCACCGCCTGCACGGTGAAGCCGTTCACGCCAGCCGGCGCGGGGATCATTGCCCGGTAGACGTGATCTTGGGCATGGCTGCCGGTCTGCTGGCCGTAACTCTGCTCGCTGCTGTAGACCGGCAGGCCGTTGACATAGAAGGTAACCCGGTCGATGCCGTCTGGCCCCAGGTCGTCGAAGGCTTCGACGAAGACTTCCACATCCTCGCCGTCGATCACCACGCTGTTGTCGTTGTCCGGCTTGATGATGCGCGCCTGCGGCGGCTGGTCGGCCTTGATGGTCAGGCTGCCCGGCAGATCGACCATGACCGAATCGTAGCCGTCCAGGTCCCTGGCCTGCGCACGGAAGCGCAACACCTGGCCAACACGCTCGTTGGGCACCTTGAAGTGGAACTGGAAGGGAGCCGCCGAATCCACGCCCAGCGCCTGGAATACCGGCTGCGCATCGGCCGGGCCTATGGAGTAGAACAGCGAGGCATTCTGCACGCCGACTTCCGGATCGCTGGCTTGCACCTGCACTACCAGACCTCGACCCTCAGTGATCTCCGTCACCGGCCCCATGGCGAAGCCGCGTGCGTCCAGGAGCTTGATCGCGTTCACTTCCGGGCGCTGGTTGCGGCGCAGCGTCACGACAATGTTTTCGCGCGTCTCGTTGCCCGCCGCATCACGCGCGGTAATGCGCAGCTGCATCGGCAGCGCATCCGGCAGATTGTCGGTGCGGCCCAGATAATCGGCGATGGAATTCAGCGGGACACTGCCGATGAACGGCTGGCTGATCAGCATGCGATCCATGACCCGCTCGTTGTCGGCGTAGGTGCCGTTGTCATCGCGATCGACATACAGACCCAGGCTGACGGAGCCCACCCGCACGTTGTCGCTAACTTCCAGCTGATAGGGCAGCGTGCGCTTCTCGGAGACGCTGGCACCGGTGGCGACCGGCAGCTTGACCAGCATCTCCGGGGCCTTGATGTCCTTGAATACCTTCACCCGGACCGGGCGGGCCGTGGCTACGCTGCGCGGCTGGCCCGACGCGCGGATCTCCAGGGTGCTGGCCGTCAGCTGGAGGTCGGTACCGGCCTGGCCATAGGGGATCTCGACCAGGAACTCGTAGGGGAAGACCATGTCGGTGAAGCTGCGGTCGCCGCCCTTGAGGCCCGCAACGTTCAGTACGACCCGGTCCACGCCGACATCGTCGACCGCGTTGACCTGCACCAGCATCAACTGGCCTTCATCGACCTCGCTGTTATCCCTGGGCTCGCCGATCACCACACTGGGAGCCTGGTCCTGGACGATCTCGACCTCCAGCTCTTCTTCGGCGCGGTGAGCGTCCAGATCGCCGTGGGCGACACCATAGTTGTCGACCGCCTCAATGCTGAGGTACACGCGGTTGGCTGCCGGATTGGCCGGGTCGAAGGCCGGCACCGGCACGGAGAAATTGAACGGCGCGGCGCGCAGGCGCATCTCGTATGGCACCTGACCGTTGCCGTAGGTGGCCCGCAGGTTCACGTACTCGATGGCGACATCGTCGAACGCCTTGACGTTGACGTACAGCGGGTTGCCCTCGACCACCTTGGCGCCGGCCAGCGGCTCGACCACATCCAGCACCGGACGCTCGTCTACCCGCACCGGGAAGCTCACCTCCCGGGCCTGGCTGTTGGCCACATCGAAGGCTTCCACCCGCACCCAGACATCGACGCGGCTGACCTCGTCGTGGGTCAGGCCGAAGCTGCCCAGGATCTGGTGCAGTCGGTCCACGTGCAGGACCTGGTTGTATTCCGGTGAGTCGATATTGAGGGTGGTGACCGGCTCGTAGTCTTCGGCCGGGATGCCGGCGATGTCGCGCTGGAGGACGAAGTCCTTCTTGATATAGGAACCATCGCGCTTGAGCACGCCATAGGCACGCGACATCAGCAGCCGGTTGACCTTAACGTTGTCATAGGCCTGCACGGTCAGGGTGAAGTCGCTGTCCTCGATCGCACCAAAGCCGACCTGAGGCCGCTTGATCAGCGCTTCCGGCTTGATGGTGTCCGCTGCCACGTTGAACGCGCGCTCGGACAACCCGACGGCACCATCGGCATCGGTGATCTGGGCCGTCAGCTTGAGCTTCTCGTTGTGGCGAATCAGGCCCTGCGGGACCTCCAGCACGAAGGTGCGCTCCAAGGCATAGGGGCTATTCCTGCGGCCGTAGTCATCGGCCTGTGAGGCATCGTAGTGCGCCTGGAAGCTGTCGTGGATGCTGGCGAAGGCGCTATCGATGGCGTGCTCGCCACCCGCCGCCGTAGGCTCCTTCTGCGACAACACCGGCAACGGCACGCCATTGGCGAAGACCCGCAACTTGTTCGGATCCAGCAGGCGATCGTCGGCAGCCGCCAAGCCGACGCGAATACGGAAGGTGCCCGCTGCGATGTCCTGATCTTCGGCGGGCGCGGTTATGCGTACCTCCGGCACAAGGTTCACCAGCGGATGGATCAGCATGGAGCGCTGGCTGACATGGCCGTAGGTATCGGTGAGCTCGATGCGGTACTCGGTGGGCTCGGTCTGGTCGAACTGGATCTCCGCCTTGTCCTCGGCCTGCAGTAGCGGCGCCTCCGGGCAGGGGGCAGGGAAGTTGCGGCTATAGACCACGGCACCGAGCGAGCCATCGCGCTTGAGGCGCAGCACCTTGTAGGAGGCCAGGCCAGCATCGTCACGCAAATGGGTATCGAGGCGGAAACGTTCGTTGGTGCGCACCCAGAACTCGCCATAGTTCAGGCGAGAAGGTTCGGTAATCGACTTCTTATACTGGCTTCCGACCAGGTAGGTATTGAACCCCTTGAGGGTCAGTTCGGGCTTCTCATTGGCCTGCAGCGGATAGACCATGCTGTGTTCGCTGCTACGACCACTCCAGTCCTCGGCCAGCAGGGTCAGCTCCAGTTCGCCACTGTCGAGGGGCTTGGGCACCCGGTAGGGCAGCACCCAGCTCTTCTGGCCGAAGTTCACTCCGAGCTCGTGCACCGTCCGGCTACGGTTCTCCAAGAGGCGCAGGCTCTTTAATGCCTGGCTGTCGTCGGCGAACTCCACGTTGAGGTTGAGCTGCTGCATGGGCAGCACCACGGTGCCAGGTGCCGGTGACAGGATCTTCGTGGTCGGTGCCTGCTCGTCCAGCACCAGCGGCTGTTGCAGCAGCGGTTGCAACGACTGGGCGCCACGCTCCAGGGAAAGCCTGTCGACAGCATGGCCGACCAGGGTCACGACATTGCTGGTGCCCTCGGCCGGGATCGGCATCAGCTGCGCATAACGCGCACTGACGGAGCTCTGGTAGCCGTTGCTCGCATACTGCAGGAACGCGGTTTCGCTGCCGTCCTGCAGCAACAGGCTCAGGGCGTAGCGGCCACGGATCTTGCTACCGGCCGCCGTCTGCAGATCGGCATCCATGGACTCGCGCGCATTGAACTGTAGTTCGCGGATGAAGGCCGGTACGCCAGCGCGGGCTCGTAACACCAGGCGCGTGGTGTTCGCCGTGATCAGAGTTTCGAGATCCAGCTCACCATTGATGGCTTGAACTTCGCGAATGTCTGGGCGCACCTGGCACAGGTCGCGTGAGAACGTTTCCACGGCCCAGCTCATGGTCTGGTTGCCCAACTTCAGCTTAGCGGGCGCTATGCTGGCCATATCGCTGGCCAGCAGAATGCGATCGTCACGTACGCTCAGGTAGGGCTTCTGGTTCAGCAGCAATTCACCCTGCCAGCCTTGGGCCTCGGGATAGGCAAAATCGATCTGTGCACGGTTGCGACGCGCCGCATTGTCGTAGACCGCCAGGCCTCGCAGATCGCGTTGCTGACTCAAGCCACGCAGCGAGCTGACAAACAGCAGATGGTCGATCAGATCCTTCGACTGGCTGGAGCTGTAGTCGTCTTCCACCAGCAGGTTACCGCGCAGCGGCTGGCCACGCTCCTGCCGTTCCGCAGGCAGGCCGTCACGCCAGGACAGCGTGGGAGCCTTGTCCTGGTGAATCAGCAAGCGGCGGGTCTGCTGGCTCTCGTTGCCGACCAGGTCCCTGGCCTTCACCACCAGCGTCAGTGCAGCGGGCTCACTCGTCGGGCGATAGCGACCGATGTCCAGCACCAGCGGATCTTGTGCGTTGCCGGAGGGAATGCTGACCTGTGCGCTACCTACGCCACTGGCGCTGGCCACGACATCATTTCGCCCCTGATCATCGAGCAGGCGTATTTCGTAGGAGTCGACCGCGGTCTCGTCTTGCAGGGAAACTTTCAGCTCCGCCACCTGACGCTCGAACAGCTTCTCCGCCGGCGACTGGATGGTGATGCTCGGTCCCGCTTCATCGGCCAGGATGCGCAGATTGATCGGTGCCGTACGACTCTCGTTGACACCACGATCACGGGCACGGAAGACCAGTTGCACGACCTGACCGGCATAGCGACGAGCGAGCGCTGTGGGCAAGCGCAGTCGCGCCTCGAAGTCGGTGAAGAAGCGTTCGCCGGCGATGATCGATCCCAGGGTGCCTGGGTTGGGGATCTTGACGGTTTCGACGCGATCCTTGCGGCTGAATATTTCCCAGGCCAGGCCGTGCTCTTCCCGGGTCTGCGGATCTATCAGGATGGCGTCGACGGCATCGATATAGCGATTGTCCCCTGCGCTACCCTGTACCTCGAAGCTCTTGCCAGGCTCCAGGCTGAAGTCGCTGACGGGCTTGTTCATCTGCAGGGTCGGTGCCTCGACATCGTCGATGATCTGCATGTCGAACAGCACTTCGCTGCTCTGACCGGCGCTATCGAACGCGCGAGCGCCCATGACGATCGGCGGCTCCTGCTGGGTCGGCACCCGCAGGGCGGCACTGGCATAGCCCTCACGCTGCAAATTCGCATCAGTTCCGTTGACGCTGTGCAGCACCTTGGTCTGACTGCCCTGGCGCTGGAAGAACTCGACTTTGGCCAACTGGCGATCGTCCAGCGCCAGTACCTGGGCGGTAAAGGCTTCGCCCTCATAGAGGCGGGCGCCAGGGGCAGGCAGGCGCACACTCAGCTGCGGCGGCATGTCACGCGCGATATCGAAGCGCCATAGAGTGGCTTCGGCTTCGTTGCCGTACTGGTCACGGCCACGCAACTCGATGACCAGTTCCTCGCCCTGCTCTGGCACCTTGAGCGAGAAGGAGCCGTCGAAGCTGGCGCTCTGGATGGTGGTGTTGCTGTAGAGGCTGCTCCCCCCGCTCAGGGCCTGCAGTGACACCAGCTTGGTGTCATCCACGCCACGCACCTTCACCTGCACCGTATTACCGGCGTAGAGCGGCGAGCCCTGAATCGGTGAAACCACGGCGAGGCGCGGCCCCAGCGTATCCGCCATCACCTGTAGAGGGATTTCCTTGACGTCGCCACGCTGACCACCGTCGTCCACGGCGGCCACTCGCAGGCGCAGGTTGCGATCCTGGTTACCCAGCGCCAGCGGCTTCAGGTCGATGGTCAGCTTGTTGACCGTCTCCGGTCCGGGGATCAGTCCGGACTGGGCATCGATACGTCGCTCCCAGAGCGGCGAGGCGCCGCCTTCCAGCCACAGGCTCGCCTCCAGGGCATGCACGGCCCGGTCATCGCGGGCAACGACATCGGCAACCAGGCTGTCCTGGCTATACAGGCGACTCTGAGTCGGGCTGATCGCACGCACTTCCGGCTTGCTGTCGTCTGCGATACCGATCAGCACCTCCAGCTCGGAGTCGTTGCCGATCTTGTCGCTGGCCACCGCACGGATCGGATAGCGATCGTAGCGCACCCCGTCGAGATGCTTGAATGCCGGAGCGGCAACGACCTTCAGGGTCGAGAAAGCCTTGAGCGCACCGGGAATGGCTTGCACAAGTAGCTCGCCATCGGCGCTACTCAGCTTGTCGTTGAGGTTGCCGGTAAGCACATAGCCAACGCCATCCTGCTTCTTAACGCCATACAGATCCAGGCGCTCGACACCGATATTGTCGTAGCCGGTCAGCTTGAGGACGAAGGTGCTGTTCTCTATCACCGGAGCGAGGTCGGAGCCGGCGTCGCTGACAGTGATGCTGGGCGAGGCGAGGTTGATGACCGGATCGTCCTCGTCCTTGCCGAGCGTGGCATTGACCACCGGGCTGCGCGCCATCTGGCCAGCACTATCAAAGGCCTCGGCATGCACAGCCAGCGGGACCTCGTTCTCGATACCATCCGGAGTCTGGTAGACGGTCGCGAACGGCGCCTTCAGGTCGCTGCCGACCAGCTTGCCATTGACGTAGAAATCCACCTGGCGCAGGGCCAGGTCGTCCGTTGCGTTGGCCCGCAGCTCCACCGCCTGACCGGATACCAGATGGGCGCCCTCGACGGGATAGCTGAGCGCAACGGTGGGCACCTGATCACCCTTGACCGGTAACAGCAGGCGCTCGGAGCGATTGACCTGCTGGTGCTGGTCCGCCACCTGCCCCCGCAGCTCGAGAGTACGCCCTAGCCACTCCTGCTTGATCGGTAGCTGGAAGGTATGGCTGAGGCTACGCATGCCGAATGCATTGCCGTCGTATTTGTCCAGCTGATGATGGTGCGACTGCACTTCCACACCATCCACCAGCAGGAAGATGTCCGTGCCGCCGTCCAGGGTATCGTCACTGACCTCGACCGTGACGGCAATCGTCTGCCCCACGGTTGCCTGGCTGCCGACTGCCGGCTGGGTCAACCGTGCAATGGGCTTCTGGTTTTCCAGCACCCGCAGCAGACGGGCAGGAGCATCCTTAACACCACCGTTGCGGCTATGTACCCGGGCGGAAAGCCCGATGCTGGTCTCGCGCACCGAGATATCCGGTATCGGCAGATCGACCTGCCACAGCTCGTAGAGCTCCTTCTCCTTGGGATCGCTGGGCATTGGCCGCTGATCCAGCGCAGGGAAGCGGCTCTCGCCGACCTTGCGCCCATCCATGAAGAACTCGACCTGACTGATCCCGCTCTGGTAGTTGCCGCTCATCATCGGGCCCAGGTAGGCGCTGATGGTGGCGCGCACCCGGCTATTTTCTATCACTCGCTGAGCGTCGACTGGCGCCTCGAACACGAAGGCCGGCACTTGCGGCTTGCTCTCCGCGACGACGCGAACCACGCGTTCCGGCGTGCTCTGGTTCTTGCCGCTGCCGTCATAGGCGACTGCCCGCACGCGCAGGTTGCGCCCTTCCAGCTCCTGCTCGATGGGCAGGCTCAGTGCGTATGGAGGAGTGAGTCGACGGCCGACCATGCTGTCATCCAGCCAGAACTCGACACTCTTCACTCCAACGTCGTCGCCAGCCTTGGCGGCCAGCATCAGAACGGAACCGACTGCGACCGTCGCCTCGGGCGTCATCTCCACTGTCGGCGGAGCATCCTGGGCCGCCACCAGCAGATCCACACCGATCTCCGGGTAGCGCTGCAGGCGAGCCCGGACTTTCAGCGGGTTCTGCTCGGGTATCTGAGCCTTGGCCAGCAGCGCATGCGCCTCGTTGACCTGTAGCACCGCGTCACTGCCAGCCGGCAACTGCAGTTCGACGACCAGGCTGTCGGCCAATGGCGCCTCGCTGCCGTCATCGAACACGGCCAAGAGCTGCGGCAGCTTCTCGAAGCTGTTCAGCCGCGGCAGTACCAGCGCCTGACCGACGCCCTGCTCCGCAAAGCGCAGAGCCGTCAGACGACGGCTGAAATCGACACGCACCGGCAAACTGATCTCGGCCAGGCCCGGATAGCTCAGATAGACGAAAACCGCCTCGCCGGCGGTTTCCTGGATGGGGTATACCACCCCTTCGGCACTGACCCAGACCTTGTCAGGGTTGGAGGAGCGATAGCTGACGCCATGCCCCAGGCCAGGCAACGGCGTGGGGCCGCGGAACTCGAAATCGACCTCGGGAATCAGTCGCGCCGACTGCAATGCATCGGTGAACAGCAGACTGCCCGGCTGCACGCTGATGGCTCGCACACCCTCATCGACGCTGCCACCGGTCATGCGGACGTCGGAGAAGCTGCGCTGATTGCCGGAGGCATCGACGGCGCTCGCCTGAACCATCACCAGGGCATTGCGCGCCACTTCTTCCGCTGACAGCGCGGGCTCTATACGTTGTCGCAGGCTGAAGCTGGCCTGCCCATCGGCTCGCGGAAACACTCGCCTTGCCTGATCCATGCGCAGGAACGCTTTGCGCTCCGCCTGGCTAACCACGCCGCCGGCTGCCCGCAGGTCGGAGGCACGCAATCCTGTCAGGGAGATGCTCAGGTAGCTGAGGTCGGTATCATCCGTCGCCTCGAAGCTGGCAGTCAGGTACTGAGCTCCCTCTTCCATGTCGAAGGCCAGCTGGGTCAGCTGCAGGCTTGGCGCCATAGCCTCGGCCTGGAAGGACTCGCTGTACGCCTGCGTGCTGCCATCGGCGAAGCCCAGCTTCACGGACGGTTGCAGGAATTCGCCACCCTGCAGGCGGAATGCGAACGAGCAACTGAGAGCGGAATCACCATCACGCAAAGCGTCAGCAGGAAGCATGCGCTGACCGGTAGCGACCACCTGCACTTCGGCCAGATCGCGACAGTCGTCTAGGGAGAGGGTGTATTCAGCGGCGTTGCCGGCACTACCAAGCGGCGCGGCGGCACGGATGTCGAACTGCGGGGATGCGGAAGCGACAGCTGGCAGCGCGACGAGCGCAGCGAGCATGTAGCGCAAACCGATATGGCGGCATCCGTGCAGCATATTCGACAAAAAGTTCCATTTAATTTGCACATACAGAATGAGCCAACTGATAGACTCAATCTTGCAATGGCCCAATGCTATACACTGCCATTGCTCATTTCAAGTATGTTCAAAATAACTAAAGCGAATAAGGCACAAGAAAGCGTGACAGGCATCTCACGTAACCTCGGGGTGGTTGCGATGCACAGCACATTTCTAGGCATGCGACAGGCCTGTCGATAGTATTGCCGCGCCATCACAGGGACGAGTCCATGGCCAGCTTTCTTCAGACATTATCCAGCCCACTTGCGGCAAGAGGCGCCAAGTTTGGTGCCTGGCTCGTGTTGCCGGCACTGATACTGGCCACTCTGGGTTGGCAGGCATTCCAGTTTGCCCAAACAACCCAGAAACAAGCATTAATAGCTGAGATCGCCCCAGCTACCTCGTCATCCGAACCAGCAAAGAAATTACTCGACAAGCATTTGCTCGGCATTTTCGGCAGCCTTGATCAGGAACAGCCGGAACAGACACGACTTGAAGCATTGCCCGAAAGCAATCTGGACCTGCAAATCTCCGCCATCTTCTTCATGACCTCCCCAGCAGAGAGCTCCGTCATCCTCGAAGACGGTAACAAGACCTTGATCTTGAAGCCTGGCGAAGAAGCCCGCCCCGGAATAGCCATCGCCAAGATCGAAAGCAACAGAGTTACCTTCAAGCGCAATGGAAAACTGGAACAACTTAGCTTCCGCGGCTTTGGCGAAGGAGAGTCTGCTACCCCGGATAGCCTGCCCACAGCTCCGGCAGAGTCTCCGATTGCATCAACGAATGAAACATCCAGCGTTGCAGCGTCAGCCGAATCACCACCCACCGCATACCAGCAATTCATTCAGCGCAAACTTGCGCAGAATAAGTAGTCGAGTGATAGAGAAGTGCCCATCCGTATCTTACTTACCCTGCTGCTGTCTCTCTGCCTCCTGTCCAACTCGGCGCTAGCTGAAGAGCCAACTTCCCCAGAAAGCGCGGAAGTGAAGATCAACATGCAGGACGCAAACATTCGCTCGTTCATCGAGTGGATCGCCAAGGCGACCGGCAAGAACTTCATCATCGACCCTCGCGTAACTGGCAAAGTAACGGTGATTTCCAATGGCTCCATGAGCCCCGACGAGGCTTATCGAGTCTTTCTTTCGGTCTTGCAGGTACACGGGTTCTCCGCAATCGAATCGGATAGCGCGGTCAAGGTTATCCCCGATGCGAACGCAAAGCAGAGCGGCGTCCCACTGGTCGATGACGATGAACTCAACGACGACCAGCAAGTTGTGCGAGTGATACGCTCGGAACATGTTCCAGCAACGCAACTGGTAAACATATTGCGCCCGATGGTCCCCCAAGTTGGCCACTTGGCCGCCTACCCGGATAGCAATGCCCTGATCATTTCGGACCGGGCCTCCAACATTAATCAACTGTTGAAGCTGGTCGCCGAGATAGATCAGGCCGGCCAGTTCGAGATTGACGTCATACCGCTGAAGTTCGCCAATGCCAAAGAGCTGTCGACCATGCTGGGTACTTTGACCCCCCAAGGCGGTGGGCAGGAAGGCGCCAGCAAGATCAACGTCTCTGTCGACGAGCGCACTAATAGCATTCTCATCTCAGGCGACCCCAGCAAGCGCCAGCAATTGCGCGATGTACTCGCCAGCCTGGACAAGCCCGGCAACCTTATTCGCGATACCAAGGTCATTTACCTCCACTACCTGAAGGCATCGGAAGTTGCCCAGGTACTGCAGAACGTCGCCACCAGCGTGCAGAAACAGGACAAGGACGTTGGGGTCAGCGGCGCCGAGATCTCCATTCAGGCCAACGATACGACTAACGCACTGGTCATCAGCGCACCACCGGCCATCATGACCACCATCGACGGCGTGGTTAAGCGCCTGGACATCCGACGTGCGCAGGTCTTGGTAGAAGCGGTCATCGTCGAGGTCTCGGACAACAAAGTGAATGACCTGGGCGTGCAATGGAAAACTTCCGAAGCGGCAATAGGCGGCGACGGCTTATTCGGCGGCTTCAAGTCATCCATGAAGGGTAATGGCATCGACAGCTTCCCGGGGTCGCCGGTCAAACTGGATGCGGGCCTGAGCCTCGGCTTCTACAGCAGCGGATCGTTGCGCGCGCTGGTGCGCATGCTCTCGACTGACGATTCGATGAACATCCTGTCCACGCCCAACCTAGTCACCCTGGACAACGAAGAGGGCAAGATTGTCGTCGGTCAGAACGTACCTTTCGTTACGGGTAGCTCCACCAGCGCCTCCAACCCGTCGACCAACCCCTTCCAGACGATCGAACGGCAGGACGTGGGTATTACCCTGAAGATCAAACCTCAGATCAATGAAGGCGACTCGGTCACTCTGAATGTCTATCAGGAGATATCCAGCGTCACCAACGACACCAGTGCCGCCGATATCGTGACCAACAAGCGCTCCATCGAGACACGGGTGCTGATCAAGGACAACATGACGCTGGTGCTGGGCGGCCTCATCTCGGACGAAATGCGCGACTCCGGAGACCGCGTCCCGTTCTTTGCCAAGCTTCCAGTCATCGGCAAACTGTTCCGCAACGACCGCAAGGAAGTCAGCAAGAAGAACCTGATGGTCTTCATCAAGCCAACCATCATCAATGACTTTGCCCATGCGGACGAGCTGACCGAGGGCAAGTACAACTTCATCCGTGAACGACAGCTGCGCTACGCCGATCAGGACATACCGGAAGGTGTACCGGCTCTGCCGCCCCGCGTTGGCACCCCGGAGAAGGAGCTGATGATCGAGAAGACTGTTCCTCTCGACTGAATGGGCCAGAATAAAAAGCCCCCGAGCGCAGGCTAGGGGGCTTTTTGCTTTCCAGTGCACCAACAGGCACCGACTCTCCGGCTCGCACCAAAAGCAGGGGTTACTTTTTTCCGGGAATCGGGAAATGCTTGAACGCTTCGCGCAGGATCTTCTTGGCCACATCTTCCGGCAGGGTCGGCGCGATATCGTTCAGTGCATCCGGCCCGGCATCGTCGGCCTGGGCAGGCTCCTTCGATTCGCCCTGCAGCCGCTCTTCGGCCTCGCGTAGTTCTTCGTCCGAACCCATCATTTTCTGCGCCGCCCATTTCCTGTCTGCTGTGACGGAATCCTATAGCGAAGCGCCAGACTTGACGAGCCATGCCGCTGCCACCGGCATTGGCCCTTCGGCGGCGGCCGAAGCCCTTGGATCAGAGGGCGCGCAGGCCGTTGCGCCGGCGCGGTGGCAAAACGCAGAAACAACAAAGCCCGCGGCAGGGCGGGCTTTTCGCGGTGTTTCCAGCAGAGAGGGAAACCTGTATTTGGCGCATCCGGCGGGATTCGAACCCACGACCCCTGCCTTCGGAGGGCAGTACTCTATCCAGCTGAGCTACGGATGCGTTGCGGGGCGCAATCATACGCATCCGCCTCGCGGGCGTCCATGCGGCCTGTCGCTCAGAGCTCCTGCATGGTGAAGTCGGCCTTGCTCACGCCGCAGTCGGGGCACAGCCAGTCGTCCGGCACCTCGGCCCAGGGCGTGCCGGCGGCGATGCCGTCGTCCGGCCAGCCCTTGGCTTCGTCATAGATCAGGCCGCAGACGATGCAGATCCAGGTTTTCATGCCGTCATCTCCTGCTGCAGCGGATGCAGGCCACGGTCGAAGTCGGCCAGCGAGGGGAAGCTCAGCGGCTCGGCGAACTCCAGTTGCAGCAGGTAGTCGCCGTAACGGCGCAGGATCTCCTCGCGCGCTTCCTGGCTGATGTAGGGCACGTGGCAGGCGGCGAAGGGCGGCAGCACGCTCATGCCGACATAGGCCAGGGTGCCGCGCTGCAACGGGCGCAGCATCGGTTCCCAATCGCCATGCACAGCTGCTTCGTCGGCGAACATGTGCGCCTGCCCGCCAAGGGTGAAGCTGAGCAGCGCGCGCTTGCCGGCCAGGCCGCCACGATCATAGAAACGCAGGCCGCCGTAACACACGCCGGAGACCAGCACGCGGTCGATCCAGCCCTTGAGCATGGCCGGTACCGAGCACCAGAACAGCGGGAAGTTGAGGATCACCAGGTCGGCCCACAGCAGCTTGTCCAGCTCGGCGGCGATGTCTGCAGCGATGGCGCCGGCCTTGACCGCCTCGCGCTGCTCCAGGGCATAGACCAGGTAATCGGGGTTGCTGCGTTGCGGGAAGTCGGCGGCCGAGGCCACCGGGTTCCAGTTCATCGCATACAGGTCGGAGACCTGCACGCTGTGGCCGGCGCCGCCGAGGGTGGCGACGGCCAGGTCTTTCATCGCCGTGCAGAAGGACTGCGGCTCGGGGTGGGCGTGGACGATCAGGATATTCATGCAGTATTCCGAAAAGCGCGGGGCCCGCAGGCCCCGGAAGCGCCCCGGAAAACCGGGGCTCACAAGGACGATCAGGCGGTCTGCTGGACCGGCGCAACAGCCTCTTTGCTCGGCGCATCCCAGCGGTTGGCGCGGGCGAAGGTGCCGAAGTCGTTAAAGCGCACGCCGGCCTCGCGCATCACCCGGTGCGCCAGCGGCGCGGTCATCTGGCGGATGTAGAACGGCTCCTTGACCACGAAGTGGTGGATCGCATGGGTGCTGCCGAAGTTGAAGCAGAACGCCTGCAGCGGCCACAGCCACCAGGGGTTGAGCACCTGGGTCTGCTGGATCACGTTGCCCAGTTCGACGTCACCGTAGTAGTGCATGTTGGAGCTGACGAAGTGCAGGCAGAAGGTGCGCAGCACGTTGGGGCCGACCAGCACCACCACGGCGAAGGTCACGCCATCCATCACCGCCTGGGTGGTGGCCGACCAGGCGATCGGCGCGCCGACGACGGAGGCGACTAAGTCGATCAGGTGGAAGCCGAGGAACACGTACCAGGTGCCCCAGTTGAGCAGGCCCAGCGGCGCGTAGCCCTTGAGCGTGCGGCTGACGATCATCTTGCGGCGCTCCCAGGTCGGCGCGCGCAGGAAGCGGATGAGCGAGGACATCACGTTGTCGCCGACCATCAGCAGGCGGGCGAAGCCCCAGGGCTCGCCATTGGTGATGGCGCGCTCCTCGAGGTCGGTCTCGGTGCCGGAGACCTTGTGGTGATTCAGGTGCAGGTGGCGGCGGATCCACGGGTTGATCGTGCTCGGCCGCGCCATCCACACTAGCGCCATCATCAGGTTGTGCGGCACGCGCTGCTTGCGGAAGTACATGGAGTGGATCAGGTCGTGTTCCAGCTCATGGGTCAGCGAGGCGAAGAAGGCATTGGCCAGCAGGCACGCCCACCAGGCGATGGCGCCCTCGGCATACAGCCAGGCACTGCCGATCATGCCGGCCAGGGCGAAAGCCAGGATGCCGGCACCGAGGGCATCCTGGTGCTGCAGGATCGGGTAGCGCTGGCGCAGTTCGTCACCACGCGCCATCACCACGGCGCGGATATGCGCCGAGCGTTGCTGGTGGGTTGCAGGAGTCGGGGTCATGCACGCATCCTCTTGTGGCGGCGCCATGCGGGGCGCCACGGATCGTTGTTGGAATCAGGCCAGGCTAGAGTGCGCGCCCCCGCGCCGCGCCGCCTGACCGACAACGCCAACCTGTTGACCGAGAATGCCAACCTGCATGACTGAACCCTCCACCCTGGCCAGCTGGACCCGAGCCCTGCGCCGCCAGCTCGACGCGCTCGGCCTGGACAGCGCCGCCCTGTGCCGCGAGGCCGGCCTCGACCCGGCACTGCTGGACGACGCCAACGCGCGCTACCCGCTGCACGCCACCACGCGCCTGTGGCAACTGGCGGTGGCCGCCAGCGGCGACCCGACCCTGGGCCTGCACACCTCACGCCACGTCGCGCCGACCACCTTCCACGCCCTGGGCATGGCGGTGATGGCCAGCGGCACCCTGCGCGAAGTGTTCGAGCGCATCGTGCGCTACCACCAGGTGGTCAGCGACGCCCTGGAACTGGAGCTGCGCGAGACGGAAGAAGTGTGCGAGCTGCACCTGCGCCTGCCGCCCGGTTCGCCGGCGCCGGCCCCCGAGGCCATCGACGCCTTCTCCGCCATCTACGTGCGCACCTGCCGCAATCGCCTGGGCCGCGACTATGCACCGCTGGCCGTGCATCTGCGCCGGCCGCTGCCGAGCGATCCGAGCCCCTGGCAGGAGGTGTTCCGCGCGCCGGTGCACTTCGCCGCCAGCGAGGACGTGCTGTGCTTCGCCCGGGCCGATCTCGACCGCCCGCTGGGCGACGGCAACCCCGAGCTGGCCGCGCACAACGAGGCGGTGCTGCGCAAGCGCCTGGAAGCGCTGCAGCCGGACACCGTGGCGCGCCGCCTGCGCCGAGCCCTGGAGCAGTGCCTGCCGAATGGCGAACCTTCGGCCGAGGCCCTGGCCCACGGTCTGCACCTGAGCCTGCGCAGCCTGCAGCGTCATTTGAGCGACGAGGGCAGCAGCTACGAGCAGGTGCTGGCCGACACCCGTCGCGATCTGGCGCTGGATCATCTGCGCGAGGCCGACTGCTCGATCAGCGAAGTCGCCTACTTGCTCGGCTTCGCCGACAGCAGCAGCTTCAGCCGCGCCTTCAAGCGCTGGACCGGGCAAAGCCCCAGCCAGTACCGCGATTCGCTACAGGGATGACCTGTAGCGCGTGGCGAACGGGGCTACAGGCCATTCGACACAAACGTTCTTTATATCGAACAGAAGAATCATCGACCCGCGACGCCCGCCCAGCATCTGGAACGCGCGCTCCATCTCGCCTCCCGCGAGGTTGCCGACGAAATAACCGCGACTCGCCCGGCATTCATTCTTTTTGGTTATTTTGTTGGTTTTATCGAACATAGCTCTTGCCCTTTGTCGGCGCCGGCCCTAGGATTCGTTTGACATTTCAAACGCCGGACAGCGAAATCGGCTGCCCGCTATTTGCTTGATCGCCTGCCCCGTCGGCGCCGCGCACCTGGAGACCACCATGCAACTGAAAGACGCCCAGCTGTTCCGTCAGCAAGCCTTCATCGACGGCCAGTGGCTGAACGCCGACAGCGGCCAGACCCTCGCCGTGAACAACCCGGCGACCGGCGAGATCCTCGGCAGCGTGCCGAAGATGGGCCGCGCCGAGACCCGCCGCGCCATCGAAGCCGCCGAGCGCGCGCTGCCGGCCTGGCGTGCGCTGACCGCCAAGGATCGCGCCAACAAGCTGCGCAAGTGGTTCGACCTGATCATGGCCAACCAGGACGACCTGGGCCGCCTGATGACCCTGGAGCAGGGCAAGCCGCTGGCCGAGGCCAAGGGCGAGATCGCCTACGCCGCCTCCTTCATCGAGTGGTTCGCCGAGGAAGCCAAGCGCATCTACGGCGACACCATCCCCGGCCACCAGCCGGACAAGCGCATCATCGTGATCAAGCAGCCGATCGGCGTGACCGCGGCCATCACCCCGTGGAACTTCCCGGCGGCGATGATCACCCGCAAGGCCGGCCCGGCCCTGGCCGCCGGCTGCACCATGGTGCTCAAGCCCGCTTCGCAGACTCCCTACTCCGCCCTGGCCCTGGCCGAGCTGGCGCAGCGTGCCGGCATCCCCGCCGGCGTGTTTAGCGTGGTCACCGGTAGCGCTGGCGAAGTCGGCGGCGAGCTGACCAGCAACCCGATCGTGCGCAAGCTGACCTTCACCGGCTCCACCGAGATCGGTCGCCAGCTGATGGCCGAATGCGCTCACGACATCAAGAAGGTGTCCCTGGAGCTGGGCGGCAACGCGCCGTTCATCGTGTTCGACGACGCCGATCTGGACGCCGCCGTGGAAGGCGCGCTGATCTCCAAGTACCGCAACAACGGCCAGACCTGCGTGTGCGCCAACCGCCTGTACATTCAGGACGGCGTGTACGACGCCTTCGTCGACAAGCTGAAGACCGCGGTGGCCAAGCTGAAGATCGGCAACGGCCTGGAAGACGGCACCACCACCGGCCCGCTGATCGACAACAAGGCCGTGGCCAAGGTCCAGGAACACATCGAGGACGCCATCAGCAAGGGCGCCAAGCTGGTCGCCGGCGGCAAGCCGCACGCCCTGGGCGGCAGCTTCTTCGAGCCGACTATCCTGATCGACGTGCCGAGCAACGCCGCGGTGGCCAAGGAAGAGACCTTCGGCCCGCTGGCGCCGCTGTTCCGCTTCCAGGACGAGGCCGAAGTGATCGCCAAGGCCAACGACACCGAGTTCGGCCTGGCCTCCTACTTCTACGCCCGCGACCTGGGCCGCGTGTTCCGCGTGGCGGAAGCGCTGGAGTACGGCATGGTCGGCATCAACACCGGCCTGATCTCCACCGAGGTGGCGCCGTTCGGCGGCGTGAAGGCTTCCGGCCTCGGCCGCGAAGGCTCCAAGTACGGCATCGAGGATTACCTCGAGATCAAGTACATGTGCCTCGGCGGCGTATAAACCGCACTGGTAGTGAATCCGTGGGTGTCGGGTGACAGGCAGGAGTCGTGGTCACCCGGCGTCGGCGTTTCCGGTGGTGGCACCGGCTAACCCAGCCGACGGCCAGCGGGTAGGCGACAGTTCGATCATCGTTAGCTGTCACGCCCACCCAGCCCCGTCATCATCCTTGGACCGGGCCGCCATAAGCGGCTTATGAGGACAACATGAGCAAGAACGAATCCCTCCTGCAACGTCGCCAGGCCGCCGTGGCCCGAGGCGTCAGCCAGATCCACCCGATCGTCGCCGAACGCGCCGAGAACGCCACCGTGTGGGACGTCGACGGCCGCGAGTACATCGACTTCGCCGGCGGCATCGCCGTGCTGAACACCGGCCACCTGCATCCGAAGGTGATCGCCGCCGTGCAGGAACAGCTGACCAAGCTGACCCACACCTGCTTCCAGGTGCTGGCCTACGAGCCCTACATCGCCCTGTGCGAGCAGATCGCCAAGCGCGTGCCGGGCAACTTCGCCAAGAAGACCCTGCTGGTCACTTCCGGCTCCGAAGCCGTCGAGAACGCGGTGAAGATCGCCCGTGCCGCCACCGGCCGCGCCGGCGTGATCGCCTTCACCGGCGCCTACCACGGCCGCACCATGATGACCCTGAGCCTGACCGGCAAAGTGGTTCCCTACTCCGCCGGCATGGGCCTGATGCCCGGCGGCGTGTTCCGCGCCCTGGCACCCTGCCCGCTACACGGCATCAGCGAAGACGAGTCGATCGCCAGCATCGAGCGCATCTTCAAGAACGACGCCCAGCCCCAGGACATCGCCGCGATCATCATCGAGCCGGTGCAGGGCGAGGGTGGCTTCTACGTCAACTCCAAGCCGTTCATGCAGCGCCTGCGCGCCCTGTGCGATGCCCACGGCATCCTGCTGATCGCCGATGAAGTGCAGACCGGCGCCGGCCGTACCGGCACCTTCTTCGCCACCGAGCAGCTGGGCATCGTTCCGGACCTGACCACCTTCGCCAAATCGGTCGGCGGCGGCTTCCCGATCTCCGGCGTGTGCGGCAAGGCCGAGATCATGGACAGCATCGCCCCGGGTGGCCTGGGCGGCACCTATGCCGGCAGCCCGATCGCCTGCGCCGCTGCCCTGGCCGTGATGGAAGTGTTCGAGGAAGAGAAACTGCTGGAGCGTTCGCAAGCCGTGGGCGAGAAGCTCAAGGCCGGCCTCAACGCCATAGCCGCCAAGCACAAGGTCATCGGTGACGTACGCGGCCTGGGTTCGATGGTCGCCATCGAGCTGTTCGAAGGCGGCGACCACAGCAAGCCGGCCGCCGAGCTGGTCGGCAAGATCGTCGCCAAGGCGCGCGACAAGGGCCTGATCCTGCTGTCCTGCGGCACCTACTACAACGTGCTGCGCTTCCTGATGCCGGTCACCATCCCCGACGCCCAGCTGGAAAAAGGCATCGCCATCGTCGCCGAGTGCTTCGACGAGCTGGCCTAAGCGTCACGGCCCTGCCTTTGCGGGAGGGGCCACATCCTGCGTGCCGCCCCTAGTGCATGGGGGCGGTCCAGATTCGCCCGCGGCTCTCACCAGGCCGGGCGACTCCCTCATGACCCGCTCCGGCGGGTCTTTTTTTGCCCGCACGATGGGCTAGGCTGCTTGGGTAACGGTCGCCATGCGGCCATCCCCAGGGAAGACTTGCCATGCCCCAGTCGCAGCGGGTGCCCCGTGTGATCATCGGCGAAGCGGACCGCTGGACCGCCGACCTCATCTGCCAACTGGTGCGCAGCGCCCGCTGCGACGCCGATATAGTCGCCCTGGGCGATGGCGCCAGCGTGCTGCAGCAATGCCGCCAGGCCTCGCCACAGCTGCTGATCGTCGACTTCGGCCTGCCCGGCATCGGCGGTCTCGACCTGCTGCGCGAGGTGCGTAGGCAGAAGGCGCAACCGCCGCTGCCGTTCTTCCTGATCACCGAGAAGATCGACGCCAGCAGCGTGCGCGCCGCCGCCCCGCTGGCACCCACCGCTTACCTGGCCAAGCCGTTCGACGCCGAGGACCTGCTGCGCCGCCTGCGCCAGGTGTTGCTGCAGCCGGGTGAGGAAGTCAGCTGCCCGCTGCCCGATCTGGCCCCGCAGGAATCCCTCGACCAGTATCTGGACAAGGCCCGCGAAACGGCCGCCGGCGCCCCGCTGCTGAACCAGGTGCACGAGACCCTGGAGCTGCTGCAAGGGCCGGCGACGCCCGACCTGGACGAACTGGAGCGGCGTTTCCACAACGATCCGCAGCTCACCGCCCAGCTGATCGCCGCCGCCAACAGCGCCGCCGAACATCGCGGCAGCGGCTGCCAGAGCCTGGCCCAGGCCCTGCATCGCCTGGGCACCAAACACAGCCTCAACCTGGCGCTGGGCCTGGCCCTGCAGCGCGGTGCCAGCCTGGACGATCCGCTGCTGATGGCCGCGGGCCTGAGGATCTGGGCGCAGTCCCAGCGTCTGGCCGAGCTGGCCCACTGGCTGGCCTGCCGCCTGGGCGCCGACGCCGAGCGCTGCTTCACCGCAGGCCTGCTGCACCGCCTGGGCGACCTGGCCCTGCTGCGCACCCTGCAGGACTGGCATGGCCGCGGCGGCGCGCTCGACGAAGCGCAGCTCGAAGCGGCGCTGCACAAGCATGCGGCGCCGTTCGGCTCGGCCCTGCGCACCCGCTGGCGCCTGCCGCTGGAACTGCGCCAGCTGATCGCCGCGGTCTACCAGCTGGGCAGCGGCGTGTATTCGCGCGAGGCGCTGGTGCTCAACCTGGCCGCCCAGGCCGCGCCGCTCGACGCCGGGCAATCCTTCGCGCCACTGGCCGAGCACAAGAGCGCGCGCATGCTGCACCTGGACGCCGCGACCCTGGAGCAGTTGCCGCGCCTGACCGACGTGCGCTGAGTCAGGCCTCCAGGGCCTCGCGCACGAAATCCAGACGGTCCTGGCCGAAGAACAGTTCGTTGCCGACGAACATCGCCGGCGCGCCGAACACGCCGCGCTTGATCGCCTCGTCGGTAATGGCCTTGAGCGCGTCCTTCACTTCCTGCTCGGCGATCAGCGCCAGCAGCTGCTGCGGCTCGAAGCCACCGCCAGCCAGTACCTCGCCCAGCACGGCCGGGTCGCCGAGGTTGCGCGCCTGCACCCACATGGCTTCAAAGATCAGCTTGAGGAAGGCCTCGAAGCGCTCTGGCATGCGCAGCTGCACCGCCACGGCGGCGCGCATCAGCGGCAGGGTATTGATCGGGAAGTGCGGGTTGAACTGCATCGGCACCTGGTAGCGCCGGGCATAGCGCGCCAGGTCCTGGATCATGAAACGGCCCTTGGCCGGGATGGTCACCGGCGAGGCGTTGCCGGTGGCCTGGAACACGCCACCGAGCAGCATGGGCTTGTACACCAGAGTCGCGCCCGTCTCGGCGCACAGCGCCGGCAGCTGGGTCCAGGCCAGGTAGGTGGTGGGGCTGCCGAAATCGAAGTAGAACTCGACGGTCTTGCTCATGAATGACTTCTCTCTTTTTTTGATTGTTCTAACCAGGTTTCGCGACCCTGCGAGCGGCGTTCAGGCTAGGCGGCGCAGCGGGGAGAAAGCGCAGTTGGCTGCTGCCAATGAGCATTTCGCACCGCTGCGCCAACAACGCCTGGGCGTCGCGCAGCGGGTCGGAGCACATCACCATTTTTCCATCCAGGGGCGGAGATCGAGTTCGAACGTCCAGGCATCGCGCGGCTGGCTGTGCAGGAACCAGTAGTTGTCGGCGATATGCTCGGGGTCGAGGATGCCGTCCTGGTCCTTGCGTGCATACATGTCGGGGAAGGTGTCGCGGATAAAGGCGGTGTCGATGGCGCCGTCCACCACCACGTGGGCCACATGGATGTTCCGTGGCCCCAGTTCGCGCGCCATGCTCTGCGCCAGGGCGCGCACGCCGTGCTTGGCGCCGGCGAAGGCGGCGAAGTGCGAGGCACCGCGCAGGCCGGCGGTGGCGCCGGTGAACAGGATGGTGCCGCGCTCGCGCTTGACCATGCGCCGGGCCACGGCCTGGGCGGAGAGGAAGGCGGCGAAGCAGGCCATTTCCCAGATCTTGAAGTACTTGCGCGCGGTCTCGTCGAGGATACTGCACGGCACGTTGGCGCCGATATTGAAGACGAACGCCTCGATCGGCCCGATCGTGCTCTCGATCTGCTCCACCAGCGCCGCCACTTCCTCCTCCTTGCGCGCATCGGAGGCGAAGCCATGGGCCTCACCGCCCTCGGCACGGATACTGTCCACCAGCGGCTGCAGCTTGTCGGCACTGCGCCGGGTGACGCAGGCGATGTAGCCCTCGCGGGCGAAGCGCTTGGCGATGGCACCACCGGTGGCGTCGCCGGCACCGATCACCAGCACCACTTTCTTGTCGTTGTTGTTGTCGCTCATATCGCTCACCTTTTGATAAACGCTCGTTTAGTAAACGGACGTTATGCTACGCTTCCGGCATCCGTCAAGCAGGAGTTGGTCATGCGCTATTCCGCCGAACACAAGGCCCAGACCCGCGAGAAGCTGCTCAGCAGCAGCGGCGCGCTGGCCAAGCGCGGCGGCTTCGCCGGCACCGGTGTGGATGGTCTGATGAAGGCCATCGGCCTGACCGGCGGCGCCTTCTACGGCCACTTCTCCTCCAAGGACGAGCTGTTCGCCGCCATCGTCGAGCGCGAGCTGAGCCACAGCCTGGAGCTGCTCGGCAGCGGCGTGGCCAGCCGCAAGAAGCTGCAGCGCTGCCTGGCCATCTACCTGAGCATGAAGCATGTGGAGCAGCCGGACAGCGGCTGCGCCATCCCCACCCTGGGCGCCGAGATCGCCCGTGCCGACATCGCCGTGCGCGAGCTGGCCGAGCACTGGCTGGTGCGCCTGCAACAGGCCTGGGCCGAGGAGCTGCAAGACCCGCAGCTGGCCTGGGCGATCCTCGCCCAGTGCGTCGGCGCGCTGGTGGTCGCGCGCATGCTGGCCAGCCCGCAGCGCCAGGAAGAAGTGCTGGAGTCGAGCAAGGCGCTGATCACCACCAGCCTGGCCTAAGAACCTGCTTACGATCTCCTGACTGTCGGCCATACGGCGTTAAAAACCGCCTCGGAATGCTCATTTACAATTCGTAAGCTGCGCTTCCTCGGCGCTTTTTGCCTTGTCTGGCTCTAATTCAGAAGCTCGTAAACAGGTTCTAACGCACCAGCGGCTGCTCGGCGTCCAGGGCGTCGGCCAGCTCGCCCAGCGGGCGCGGGCGGTCGATGAAGTAGCCCTGGGCGTAGTCGATGCCCAGCTCGCGCAGGCAGTTCTGCGCCGCCTCGCTCTCGACGAACTCGGCCACCGTGCGCAGGCCCAGCTGACGGGCGATCTGCACCATGGAGCCGACCATCGCGCGGTTGATCGGGTCGCGTTCGATACCGAGGACGAAGGTGCCGTCGATCTTCAGCAGGTCCAGCGGCAGGTGGCGCAGGTAGGCGTAGGAGGCGAAGCCGCTGCCGAAGTCGTCCAGCGCCACCTTGAGGCCGCGCTGGCGCAGACGCTCGATCCAGCCGGCCGAGCTGCCCAGCTCGGCCAGGGCGACCATCTCGGTGATCTCGATGCACAGGCGGTCGGCCGGCAGGCAATGGGTGTCGAGCAGCTCGTCGAGCAGCGCGTGGAATTCCGGATCGAGCAGCGACGGCGCGCTGAGGTTGATGTTGACCTGGGCCAGCACCATCTGGTGGCGCGGGTTGGCCGCCAGCCACTCGCAGTAGCGGCGCAGCACCCAGCGGTCGATCTGGGCGAGGAAGCCGTAGCGCTCGGCGGCGGAGAAGAATTGCCCCGGCGCCACCCACTCACCGGACGCCGGGTCGCGGTAGCGCAGCAGCACCTCGTAGTGCGCGCCCGCTTCATCGCCCTGCAGCGGCCGCACCGGCTGATAGAACAGCTCGAAATGCTGCTGCTCGATGGCCTCGCGCAGGCGGGTGATCCATTGCAGCTGGCGCTGGTGCTCGACCAGCGCGCCGTCGGCCGGGTTGAACAGGTGCACGCGGTTGCGCCCCTGGGCCTTGGCCATGCTGCTGGCGTTGTCCGCCCAGTTCAGCGCCTCCTCCCAGTCGCGCACGCCGGACTCCAGCTCCAGCACGCCGATGCTCACGCACAGGCGGAACGGCCGACCGCCGTAGCTGAACACGAACTGCTCCACCGCCAGGCGCAGGCGCTCGGCCTGCTCCAGCGCTTGTGGCCGGTCGTAGCCGGCCAGCAGCACGGCGAACTCGTCGCCACCGATACGCGCCAGCTCGGCCTGGCTCGGCAGGCAGCCGAGCAGGTGGCCGGCCAACTGGCGCAGCAGCTGGTCGCCGGCCGAGTGGCCGCAGAGGTCGTTGACCTGCTTGAACTGGTCGAGGTCGAGGAACAGCAAATGGCTGAAGTGCCGGCCATGTCCCTCCAAGCTCCCCTGCAGCAGGCGCTCCAGCTCGCGGCGGTTGACCAGGCCGGTCAGCGAGTCGTGCGCGGCCAGGCGCGCCAGGCGCTGCTCCAGGGCGCGGCGCTCGCTGAGGTCGACGACTATGCCCTCGATGCAATGCAGGTTGGCCTGCTCGTGTAGCGACAGGTGCACCCAGCGGTGGCGCCCGTCGGCCGTCTGCAGCTGCACCTCGCCACTGGCGGTGGGCTGCTCCGCACTGAGCTGGCCACACAGGCGCTGCCAGTCGCCGGGCGCCAGCAGGCCCTGGATCGGCTGGGCCTGCAGCAGCTCGGCGTCGGCCTCTTCACGTTTCAGAAGGCGCAGGAAACTGGGGTTGGTCTCCAGCAGCAGGCCCTGGCGGTTGCAGCGGAAGATGCCCTCGGCGGCATTGCGGAACAGGCCGCGATACTGCTCCAGATTGACGATGGCCTGCTCGCGCGAGGCCAGCAGGGCCTGGCGCACGTCATCCAGCTGGCGACCGTTGAGCACGCCGAAGAGGAACACGCAGACCACCGGCAGCCAGGCATGCAGCACGTCGACCCAGGCGTTGCGCGGTACCAGGCCGGCGCGGCTGAGGGCGAGCATCAGCATGAGCAGAATGGCGGCGCTCCAGAACAGCGCGAACCAGCCGGCGTAGGGCCGCCGCAGGTGCAGGGCGAGCAGGGTCAGGCCGAGCTGGAACAGGCCGGTGCTCAGCATCATCAGGTTCATCACCTGCGCCGCCTGGCTGTGCGTCGGGCTCAGCAGCACCCACGCCAGCACGCCGGCCAGCGTCGCGATCAGCAGGTCGCGCAGGCGCCGCGGCAGGCCCTCATCCAGGCGCAGCGAGGAACTGATGAACAGGGTGCTGAAGATCAGTGTGAGCGCGCCGAACAGGTTGGTCTCGAACTGCATGGCCGGCGGCCAGTTGCGCCACAGCAGCAGGTTGGTCAGGTCGTTGATCGCGGCGTTGTACCAGGCCACGCTGAGGATGGTCGCGCAGTAGTAGCCCAGGCGCCGGTCCGGGGCGACGACGAACTTGAGCAGGTGAAACAGCGCCATCACCAGCAGCGCACCGACGATCAGGCCGTTGTTCAGCCAGGTGGTGGCCAGCAGGCGATCCTTGTCGGCGGCCGGCAGCAGCTTGATCGGCAGGCTGATCGAGGAGGTGCTGCGCACCCGCAGGATGACTTCCTGGGCGCCGACGCCCAGCGTCGGCAGCGGCACCAGGAAGGCCCGCAGCGGCTCGTCGCGACGGGCGAACGGCAGGTGGTCGCCGAGCTGGCGATAGAGTTGCAGGCGCTCGTCGGCGAACACCCAGACCTGCACGTCGTCGAGGTAGGTGTGGTCCAGCCACAGGTAGTAGCGCTCGCCGGAGCGACCCTGCAGGCGCAGGCCGAACCACCAGGCGCTGTCGCTCCAGCCCAGCGAGGGAATGCTCTGCAGGTCGTGGCCGTCGGTGAGCAGGCGGGCGCGCGCCTGGTGCAGCGCCAGCTGCTCGGGGGCATCTTCCAGCAGGCGCACGCCGGGCACCGTATCGATATCGGCGTGACGCAGGTCGAGCAGTGGCAGCTCGGCTCGCGCGGCACCGCAGAACAGCAGCAGGCACAGCAGGGGCAGGAGCCGGCGGAGGACAGACATCGACACGACCTGGGAGCGGGAGGGAAAGTGCTGGCGAAACGCCTCCTGCCAGCTTAGCCCAAGGCTCAGGTCACGCCTGCGGCCTGGCGCAAAGTCCCGAGATCGCTGATCTCGATTTCGCCGTAGGTGAGACGCAGGGCACCACGTGCCTCCAGGTCCTTGAGGATCTGGTTGGTGGTCTGCCGCGACAGGCCGAGCATCAGCGCCAACTGCTCCTGGGCCAGGTGCAGCACTCGTCGTGGTCCGGTCTCGCCGTAGCCCTCGGCCATCATCAGCAGACGTCTGGCCAGGCGCGGGGCAGCTGGCAGCAGGCTCATCTCCTCCAGCGCGATAAAGGCCAGGCGCAGCTTCTGGCTCATCAACAGGGCGAAGTCGCGCCAGTGCACCGGTTCGCGGGCGAGCAGGGCCAGCAGCGCCGCCTGTGGTATCTGCAGCAGGCGCGCCGGCCCCTCGGCGTAGGCGTCATGGGTGCGCGGCTGGCCATCGAACAGGGAGATCTCGCCGAACCAGTAGGGCGGCTCGACCAGGGTCAGCAAAGCCTCCTTGCCGTCACGACTGACCGCGCCGACGCGCATCATCCCCTCCAACACGGCATACAGGCCGCAGGGCGGATCGCCGCGGCGGAACAGGCGCTGCCCCGGCTCCAAGTGCAGCAGGCGCGCCTCGCCCAGCAGCTCGTCGCGCAGGGTAGCGGGCAGATGGCTGAACCACTGGCCGCTTTCCAGCAGGGGGCGATAGAGGGAGGGGGATTCGGACATGGCTTTGTCGCCTAACTGACAGTCGTGCACCGGGGGCTGGCGTGATCATGCCACCAACCTGCCTTGCTGAGACCCCAACAATGAAAACCCTCGTCGATCATCTCAGCCAGTACGCGGAATACCACCGCGACCGGCGCAACATCCTCAGCCACTTCATCGGCATTCCGATGATCGTGGTCGCCGTCGCCGTGCTGCTGTCGCGCCCGGGCTGGGACATCGCCGGCCTGTGGCTGTCGCCGGCCCTGCTCACGGCGTTGGCCGCCGGCATCTTCTATCTGCGCCTGGACCTGCGCTTCGGCCTGCTGATGAGCGCCTTGCTCGGCCTGTGCCTGTGGGCCGGCGCCGCGCTGGCGCAACAGAGCACCCTGGTATGGCTGAGCGGCGGCCTCGGCCTGTTCGTGGTGGGCTGGATCATCCAGTTCGTCGGCCACTATTACGAAGGTCGCAAACCCGCCTTCGTCGACGACCTGATGGGCCTGGTGGTCGGTCCGCTGTTCGTGGTCGCCGAGCTGGGCTTCCTGCTCGGCCTGCGTCCCGAGGTGCAAGAGGCGGTCGAGCGGCGCGCCGGCCCCACCTGCATTCGCCAACCCAAGGCCATCGCCTGACCGGTCACAGTCTGTCGGTCGCCATACTCGGCGCACAGGCGTAGTCCTGCTGCGCCGGCTACTACATGGCGTCGCCTCCTCGACCGTTTCTGCCGCCCCTCTCCCGCACTCCGCCATACACGGGCAAATCGACGAACGGCCATTCACGCCCCGAATGCCGCTCTGCGCCGTGATCTGCCGCAAATTCGCCCTCATCCCAGCAACAACGGCGCTTTGCGAACCCCAGCAGGAACTACAAGTCACGCCATGACTTGTAGTTATCACCCAGTATCGCTTCAGAATTTCTTGATGGCCTCGGCATTCGCCTGCAAAATGCCGCGCCCGCCCTCTTCCGGTGCGGCTTTGTGCTGATCCCACACACCCGCGTGCCATACGTAGTGCGCCGGTTCATCAGAACGATCACGCAGGAGATTTTGAAGTGCACATTGGTGTTCCTCTCGAGACCCACGCCGGGGAGACGCGGGTTGCCGCGACGCCCGAAACCGTCAAGAAACTGGTTGGCCAAGGCCATCAGGTGACTGTCCAGACCGGTGCCGGCATCAGCGCCAGCATTCCGGACAGCGCCTATGAAGCCGCCGGCGCGACCATCGGCAACGACGCCTCCGCCTTCGGTGCCGACCTGGTGCTGAAAGTGGTCGCCCCGACCGAGGCCGAACTGGCCCACATGAAGTCCGGCGCCGTGCTGGTCGGCATGCTCAACCCGTTCTGCAACGACACCATTGCGCGCATGAATGCCCGCGGCGTCACCGCCTTCGCCCTGGAGGCCGCCCCGCGTACCTCCCGCGCGCAGAGCCTGGACGTGCTGTCGTCGCAAGCCAACATCGCCGGCTACAAGGCCGTGCTGCTGGCCGCTCACCATTATCCGCGCTTCATGCCGATGCTGATGACCGCCGCCGGTACCGTTAAGGCCGCCCGCGTGCTGATCCTCGGCGCCGGCGTGGCTGGCCTGCAGGCCATCGCCACCGCCAAGCGTCTGGGTGCGGTGATCGAGGCGTCCGACGTACGCCCGGCCGTTAAAGAGCAGATCGAGTCGCTCGGCGCCAAGTTCGTCGACGTGCCGTTCGAGACCGACGAAGAGCGCGAGTGCGCCCAGGGTGTCGGCGGTTACGCCCGCCCGATGCCGGCTTCGTGGATGGAGCGCCAGGCCAAGGCCGTGCACGAGCGCGCCAAGCAGGCCGACATCGTCATCACCACCGCGCTGATTCCGGGCCGCAAGGCGCCGACCCTGCTGCATGAGGCGACCGTCGCCGAGATGAAGCCGGGCTCCGTGGTCATCGACCTGGCTGCCGCTCAGGGTGGCAACTGCCCACTGACCGAGGCCGATCAGGTCGTGGTCAAGCACGGCGTGACCATCGTCGGCCACACCAACCTGGCCGCGCTGGTGCCGGCGGATGCCTCCGCCCTGTACGCCCGCAACCTGCTGGACTTCCTCAAGCTGGTAATCGACAAGGAAGCCCAGTTCCAGCTCAACCTCGAAGACGACATCGTCGCAGCCTGCCTGATGTGCAAAGGCGGCGAAGTCGTGCGCAAGAACGGCTAAGGAGTAGAGACATGGAACTGATTTCCCCCAGCATCTACAACCTGATCATCTTCGTGCTGGCCATCTACGTGGGCTACCACGTGGTGTGGAACGTCACCCCGGCCCTGCACACCCCGCTGATGGCCGTGACCAACGCCATTTCCGCCATCGTCATCGTCGGCGCCATGCTGGCCGCCGCGCTGACCGAGACCGTGCTCGGCAAGTCCATGGGCACCCTGGCCGTGGCCCTGGCCGCGGTCAACGTGTTCGGTGGCTTCCTGGTCACCCGCCGCATGCTGGAAATGTTCAAGAAGAAGGCGCCCAAGGCGGCGGCGGAGAAGCACTGATGAGCATGAACCTGATCACCCTGCTGTACCTGGTGGCGTCCGTCTGCTTCATCCAGGCGCTGAAAGGCCTGTCCCACCCGACCTCGTCCCGCCAGGGTAACGCCTTCGGCATGGTCGGCATGGCCATCGCCGTGGTCACCACCGTGTTCCTGGTGTTCAAGCTGGGCGCGGAAATGGCCGAGGGCGGCGCCGCCAAGGGCCTGGGCTTTGTGCTGGTCGGCCTGCTGGTCGGCGGCACCGCCGGCTCGATCATGGCCAAGCGCGTCGAGATGACCAAGATGCCGGAACTGGTCGCCTTCATGCACAGCATGATCGGCCTGGCCGCGGTGTTCATCGCCATCGCCGCCGTCGTGGAGCCGCAGTCCCTGGGCATCGTGCACGCCCTGGGCGACGCCATCCCGGCCGGTAACCGCCTGGAGCTGTTCCTCGGCGCGGCCATCGGTGCCATCACCTTCTCCGGTTCGGTGATCGCCTTCGGCAAGCTGTCCGGCAAGTACAAGTTCCGCCTGTTCCAGGGCGCCCCGGTGGTATTCAAGGGCCAGCACCTGGTCAACCTGGTGTTCGGTCTGGCCATCCTCGGCCTGGGCCTGTACTTCACCTTCACCGGTGACATCCGCGCCTTCGCCGTGCTGGTGGCCCTGTCGTTCATCATCGGCGTGCTGATCATCATCCCGATCGGCGGCGCCGACATGCCGGTCGTGGTGTCGATGCTCAACAGCTACTCGGGCTGGGCGGCGGCTGGTATCGGCTTCTCGCTGAACAACTCGATGCTGATCATCGCCGGCTCGCTGGTAGGTTCGTCCGGCGCCATCCTCTCGTACATCATGTGCAAGGCGATGAACCGCTCGTTCTTCAACGTGATCCTCGGCGGCTTCGGCGGCGCGGCAGATGCCGGCGGCCCGGCTGGCGCTCAGGAAGCCCGTCCGGTGAAGTCCGGCTCGTCCGACGACGCCGCCTTCCTGCTGACCAACGCCGACACCGTGATCATCGTTCCGGGCTACGGCCTGGCGGTAGCCCGTGCCCAGCACGCGCTGATGGAGCTGGCCGAGAAGCTGACCCACCGCGGCGTCACCGTGAAGTACGCGATCCACCCGGTTGCCGGCCGTATGCCTGGCCACATGAACGTCCTGCTGGCCGAGGCCGAAGTGCCTTACGAGCAGGTGTTCGAGATGGAAGACATCAACTCCGAGTTCGGCCAGGCCGACGTGGTACTGGTGCTGGGCGCCAACGACGTGGTCAACCCGGCCGCGAAGAACGATCCGAAGTCGCCGATCGCCGGCATGCCGATCCTCGAGGCCTACAAAGCCAAGACCGTGATCGTCAACAAGCGCTCGATGGCCAGCGGCTACGCCGGCCTGGACAACGAACTGTTCTACCTGGACAAGACCATGATGGTCTTCGGCGACGCCAAGAAAGTCATCGAAGATATGGTCAAGGCGGTCGAGTAATACGCCTTCAGGAATAACGAAAAACCCGGCCGATGCCGGGTTTTTCGTTTCAGCGCGGCCAGTTATCCTGCTGCGCTCGCGAACAGGACAAGCTGCACATGCTCTTCAGCACATCCATTTTCATTTATGCGTTCCTTCCCGTGGCTCTGGCTGGCTATTTTCTGCTGGCCCGGTTGAGGCAAGGCTCGCTTTCGCGCCTGTGGTTGGCCGTCGCGTCGCTGTTCTTCTACGGCTACTGGGGGCCGAAGTATCTGCTCCTGATCGGCCTGTCGATCATCGTCAACTACCTCCTCGGCACTCGTATCTCGCGCCTGGTAATGGCCGCTGGCGGCCCCACCGGGCGCAGCAAGGCGCTTTTGCTGATCGGCATCCTGCTGAATGTCGCCGGCCTCGTTTACTTCAAGTACACCGATTTCCTGATCGAAACGCTCAATACGCTGACCGGCAGCCAGGTCGCCAGCCTCAACCTGCTGCTGCCACTGGGCATAAGCTTCTTCACCTTCACCCAGATCGCCTACCTGGTGGACTGCGGCAGATCGGGGGTACGGGACTACAGCCTGGTCAACTACACCCTGTTCGTGACCTTCTTCCCCCACCTGATCGCCGGGCCGATAGTCCACCACAAGGACCTGATGCCGCAGTTCGCCAGCACCACCAACCTGCGCTTCCGCCTCGATAACTTCTCGCTCGGTCTGTTCGTCTTCGCCATCGGCCTGGTGAAGAAGGTGCTGATCGCGGACAACCTGGGACACTGGGCCAACGCCGGCTATGCCAGCGAGCAGACACTGACGATGATCGAAGCCTGGAGTACCAGCCTGCTCTACAGCTTCCAGTTGTATTTCGATTTCTCCGGCTATTCGGACATGGCGATAGGCCTCGGCCTGATGTTCAACATCAGCCTGCCGCAGAACTTCAACTCGCCCTACCAGGCCAAGAACATCCAGGACTTCTGGCGCCGTTGGCATATGACGCTGTCCAGCTGGCTACGCGACTACATCTACATCCCCCTGGGCGGGAAGCGCGCCGCACTGCCGCGCATCTACTTCAACCTGTTCGCCACCTTCCTGATTGGCGGCATCTGGCACGGCGCGGGCTGGACTTTCCTGATCTGGGGCGCGCTGCATGGCGGTGCAGTCGTCCTGCACCGTTGCTGGCAGGACTTGGGCCTGCGCCTGCCGGGTTGGCTGGGCTGGGCAATGACCTTCCTGTTCGTCAACTTCGCCTGGGTGTTCTTCCGTGCCGAGGATCTGCCGGCAGCACAGCGCATGCTGTCCAGCATGCTAGGCCTGAGCGGTGGAGGCATAGGCGGACTCGGCAGCGCCCTGCTGCCTCTCGAGGCGCTGCTGAGCCTCGGACTCGCCGCGCTGCTGGCCTTCCTGGCGCCGAACTCCCAGCAGATCGCCGGTCTGGTCCCGCATCAGGGCCGCCTGCGCTTCAGGGAGGGCATGGTAGCGGCGGCGCTGGTAGGCTTCGCCTTCTTCTATGCGCTAGTCGCGCAGATCCAGAACACCCCCTCGGACTTCCTCTACTTCAACTTCTGACGATGGCCATGGCAATGCGCGAATCGAGATTCATCCTGGCCAGCCTGGCGAGCTTCCTGCTGCTGGGCGTCGGGTACTTTCTGCTCATTGATCGCCTGGCAATAGCCGACAATCCTTTGGGCGTGTCGTACCGCCATTTCCTGCTTCGAGCCACCGATGACCTTCCCAACCGCATCATCGTTGAGAGCGGTTCCAACTCCATCCATGCAGTAGATGCCCAGGCTCTCGAACAACACTTCGGGCGGCCAACCATCATTCTTTCGGATAACGCAGGCTACCCGCTCAGCCACAAGATAGAGCGCCTAGCCAACCATCTTAAGGCGGACGACACCCTCATCCTGCCACTGGAGTGGGTGCAATATCGTGCCGACACCAAACTGCCTGCCGACTATGTCGAGTCCATTCTGGATGAGCGTGGCTCCAATGCCTTCTACTACAAGGAGCTGGGCTGGCCCGAGCGCTTCCGCTTCGTATACCAGAGCGTTCCCTTCAGGCTTGGCCTGCAATCGGCCGCACAGCTGCATGGACTCGAGTCACGAAACCCATATATCGCTGTCAGCTCGCAGGAGTCGCTGGCACGCTTCGGAAACGCGATACGCCAGTCCGCACGTGGCAGCGAGATGATTGCGGAGCGGCCGGAACTAGACGCGCTGACACGCGGGCTGGCCTGTGATCACTATCTTTTCGGATTGTTCGAGTTCCCGCAGGTAAGTGAAACCTTTCGGAACAACCTGCAGCGCCTTGCCAAGCTGCGAGATACCAGCGGGGCAACGATATTCTTTGCGTGGCCCGCCGTAGTGGCTCGAGACGACGATGAGTGCTACCAACTGTACGATCGACAGATACGCGAGTACGTCTCCACCATTCGCCGACTAACCGAGGCCCAAGGCTTCAGTTTTCTGGGGGAGCCAGAGCAGAGCCGCTTCGACCATAGCTGCATGCTGGACACCTATTACCATGTCAGCTCCACATGTGCTGGCACTCGCACTCAGCGGCTGATTACCGCATTGCAGACCCAAGGGCTCAAGCCCGGGCCCTACCTCGATCAATCAGCTCTGCAGAAGCATTTGCTGATCTATTTGCGGCAATTCGACCCGAGGGGCAAAGCCGCAATCAACTCGCCTAACGACCTAGCACTTCTCGGTAAACCTGAGCCACCTGCCGCCCCATCGTCTCCGCAGTGAACAGTTGGGCATAGCGTGTGGCGGCCTTCTCTCCCATCTGTTGCGCCATCCGAGGTTGTTCCCAAAGGGCACGCATGGCCTCGCGAAAGGCCATAGGATCGTCCGGAGGCACCACCAGACCGGTCTCACCATGAACATTGATGTAGCTGGTGCCACTACCGATTTCACAGGAGACCAGAGGCTTGCCATACATCGCAGCCTCGAGCAGGGAGATACCGAAGGCCTCGGAGCGCAAGTGCGACGGGAAGACAAAGGCACTGCATAGCTGCAGCAAGGCGCATTTGTCCTCCTCGTCGACCCGGCCGACGAAGTGGACATTGCTCAGCTTCAGCGCGGCTGCCTGGCTGCGCAACTCCTGCTCCATAGGGCCGGCGCCAGCAATGACCAGCGGATACCCTGTATCCGTCATCGCCTCCAGCAGGATGTGCAGCCCCTTGTAGTAGCGCAGCACACCCACGAACAGGAAGAAGCGCGCGCCCAGCCGACTCCGCCAATGTTCCAGGCGGGCCTCGGATGGCTGCGGGTAGGCAGCTTCATCCAGGCCGTAAGGGATCACCTGAGTCTTGTCACGGAAGCCTTGCAGTACCTCGCTACTCTCGAGGTAGTTGGGCGACGCGGCAATGATGCACTCGGCCCTGGAGAGAAAGCGGTGCATCAACGGGCGATATAACTGCAGCAGATACTTCTGGCGCACGATGTCCGAGTGGTAGGAAACCACGAAGGGCTTGTCTATTCGTGCGGCAAAATGCAGCACGTCCATGAATGGCCAGGGGAAGTGGTAATGCACCAAATCCGCTTCGCGGGCCAAAGCCTTGAGGCGCCCCAGTGCCGATAACGAGAAGCCGGTCGACGCCACCTGCAGATCGAGCCTGGCCCGATGTACCTTGTGCGTGCCGACCATCAGCTCGGCCGGATCGCGATCCGCACTGAGCGTCAGCACCTCGCTATCCACACCGAGGGGCCGGGTGCTTTCGCACAGCTGATAGATCACCTGCTCGATACCGCCAACGGTCTCCGGCAGGTAGGTCTTGAAGAAATGCAGTACTCGCACTAGCCAACTACCTCGCGGTACACACCAGCGGTGATCTGCGCGCAGCGCCGCCATGAAAACAATCGGGCCCGCTCCAGGCCGGCTTCCCGCAATCGATGCCAGAGCGACTGATCCTCGATCAGCCGCCGAATGACCTGCGCATAGACCTGCGGATCCGGATCCTCGATATAGCAACCTGCCTCGCCCGCCACTCCCGGCAGGGCGGAATTCCGTCCGAGCACCACCGGCGTGCCGCAGGCCATCGCCTCCAGCACCGGCAAGCCGAAACCTTCATACAGAGAGGGGAACAACAACATGCGCGCGCCTGCCAGCAGCTCGGCCAGTTGCTCGTCCGGCTGATAGCCGAGCAGGCGCACCTGGCCCGTGGACAATGCCATACGCAAGCTGCCCTGGAGCCGCTCGGTGTGCCACCCCGACATACCCGCGAGCAGCAACGGGTAGCGGTTGCGAATCGCCTCGGGAAGCGCCATGTAGCCGTTTAGCGCCAGCTCAAGGTTCTTACGCGGTTCTAGGGTACCGACACAGAGCAGATACTGGCGGGGCAGGAGCCCCATCGTCGCCAACAGCGGCGCCAGCTCTTCATCCGTCCGTGGCCGGAACCGTTCGGCGTAACCGAGAGGAGCGACTACCAGCTTTTCGGCGGCGATACCGTAGTGGCGCCGGGCCTCATCGGCGACGTACTGCGAGTCGACCAGAACTCTGGTCGCGCGCTGCAGCCCCGTCTGCACATGGCGCTCGATCTCACGCAGCCGGTCTGCCGGCTGGGTATGCGGATAATGCACATGCGCCAGGTCATGCAGCGTCATCAGCATCGGTCCATCGAACTCGAATGGCCAGAGGCTGGGCTCGTGGTAAAGCGCCGGTCGAAGCCGCCGGACGCCACGGCTAAAGCCTCGCTGTTCGATTGCACGGCGCAGGCGATACGCCTGCGGAACCAAATCCTTGATCAGGTTGCTGAGGCGCGAGTATCCGGGCATGGGCGCGGAAGGCAGTTCGCCCCCCCAGTTCCACCCGCCATAGAGTTCGAGCTCGAGACCTTCCTCGCCATGCAGCGCCTCGCACAATTCGGCGACATAGTGGCCGATGCCGGTGCGTGGCGCCCGCAGGATGCTGACGTTAAGCGCTACGCGCATGGTGCCCCACCCGGCCCGTTTCGACACCTTCGATCAGCTGTGCCGCGCTCTCGCGCCAATCTATCCATCGCCATCCCGAGAGCGCCTTGTCAGCCGGGAACTGACCACTCGACTCGAAGCGTTGGACAAGCTCGGCAAGGTCGGACGGACGATCCAGGCTGAAGTAAGCCATATGCTCGCCGCCGATCTCACGGAACACGGGCAGATCGCTGCCCATGGCCGGCAGGCCGCGCTGCATCGCCTCTACGAGAGGAAGGCCAAAGCCTTCGGCGTGAGACGAGAACACCAGGGCGGCCGCTTTCGAATAGGCCAGCTCGAGTCCGTTGTCATCGACATCGTTGAACATGAACAGGCGGCGACCGAACTCGGCATGCTCGCGAATGCGCTTGATCAGGGCCTCGCACTTCCAGCCTACACGACCGATGATGCACAGGCAGGCCTGGCTACCCTCGGCCCATGCCAGCTCGAACGCATCCAGCAGATAGGCGTGGTTCTTGCGCGGCTCGATGGTGCTCACCGCCAGGAAAACCTGGCGACCGGACTCGAACAGCCCGACCAGCTCTGCCGCCGGCGCGCCCGCCTCGTCACGCAGATCCAGTTCGGAGCCCAGGTGGAAATAGCCGTACCAGCGTTCGGCGGCGGCATCGCCCCCCAGGCGCTGAGTGATCTCATCGCGTACCTGTTCGCTCACACTCTGCGAGATCGACATGTAGCCGTCAGCCTGGTGCACTACCCAGTCGAACCACATGTTGAAGACGCTGCGCAGGCGCTCCTCGAAGAACTCGGGGCGCACCACCGGGATCAGGTCGTATATGACCGCAATCACCCCCACCCCGCGGCGCTTGAGCCCCTCGATCTGGGCAAAATGCTGGGAATGCCATGACGAGTCGAGCAGAACCAGCTGATCGCCAGGCTGGGCCTCAAAAGGCTCCGCACGCTGCTGCAAGGGATCGTAGCCGAGCAGCCGCAGCGCCCTCAGGGCAACAGTCAGCGGTAGCCCGAGCAGCCGCCAGAGCACGAAGAAAACGCGTCGTGCGTTGTGCCAGCGGCGCATTGGCCAACGCCCCTCGTATCGCCCGTGTAGCCGCCAGAACGCCTGATTGAGACGCTCAAGCCATGCGTAGGCTTTGGCTGGCAACGTCCGGCCCTCACTGCCCGGCGTAAGTTGTGCCACACGGTACAGGCGATTGTGGGCAAACAGCACGGGGACACACTCGACAGTGCCCGATGCCGGCTCGAGCTGCCGGACGATATTGCGCACCACACGCTGGATACCGGAATTGACTCCGGGATTGCGGAAGACGTTGGTGCACTCGAATAACAGACGACTCAAGACTGCCCCTCTCGAACGATTCCGCTGGGCAGGGAGCTCTGCCGTTGCAAGCTGGCCGTGGCGCCCAGCCAGGCGCAGCCAACGAAGTTTTCCTGATCACGGTTAACCACATGGAACACGACGCTGTAGTCGCGCCATTCGTAGTTGCCCACGAGATGCGAGTCCTCTTGCGACAAGCATAGGGAAACCGAGTAGTTCCCACTCCCGAGGCGCACAGGGAAATCGAAACGGAACACTAGGCGCTCACCGACTTCGAGCGTCTCCTCGCTCAATGCCAGGCGATGAGTGTTGATGCCGTATATCTCCTGACCGAAGCGGTCCTTGATCAGGAAACCCAGGCCGAGGCGCGCCAATGGCTGGTGAACCAGTACCTCCACCTCCAGCGCCGCCTGCTCCCCAACCGCGAACGCCTCGCTGGCCTGCCCCTGCTCGTCGAGCAGGCGAACCGCCTGGATGCTGGCCTCACCGCTGCCAGATATCGTCTGGGTGTGGCCCGATGCCAGCCGCTCCTGGCGGATCGAGTTGCCTTCCCGGTCTGCCATCAGGGCGTTGTAGTAGTCCAGCACACCATCGGGGGGCCCCTCCTGGAGCAGCCGACCACCATGCAGCAGCAGTGCACGATCGCAGATCGACTGAATGGCATAGCGGTCATGGGAAACGATCAGCAGCGTAGTGCCGTGACGGCGGAACTGACGAATGCGCTCGAAGCTCTTGTGCTGGAAATAAGCATCGCCCACCGACAGGGCCTCGTCGACGATCAGGATATCGGGGCGGCGGGCCGTGGCGATGCTAAACGCCAGGCGCATCTGCATGCCGCTGGAGTAAGTACGAATGGGCTGGTCGATAGCGGCGCCGATCTCGGCGAATGCCTCGATCTCGGGCATGAGCTGATCGATCTCCGCCAGCGTCAGCCCCAGCAGTTGACCGGCCATGAGCACGTTCTGCCGGCCGCTGAAATCGGGGTGGAAACCCATACCCAGTTCCAGCAGGGCTGCCACCCGCCCTTCGAAACGTATGTTGCCTTCAGTAGGGATGCTGGTACCGGTAATCAGCTTGAGCAGAGTGCTCTTGCCGGCGCCATTGATACCGACCAGGCCAATGGCCTCCCCCGGGCGGACCTCGAAGCTGACATCGCGCAACGCCCACACCAGTTCGTGACGCGGCCCACACCAGGGCAGCAGCCACTCGGCCAGGCGCGCCCAACGGGTCGGATAGTGTTTGAAGGCCTTGCCCAGCCCTTGTACGCGCACCCAACCCATCAGAGTTCATCCAGCATATCCGCGCTCTTGGCGCGATATAGCAGCAAAGCGAAGATCCAGCAGGAAACACCCACCAGGCCTACCGGCAACAACTCCGGCCAATTCGGCCAGGCGTCATGCAGGAAGATCCCCTGGTAGGCCTGCATCAGGCCGCTCATGGGGTTGAGCGCCAACCAGGGCTGCAAGGCCTCAGGCAGGATGTTCAGCGGATAGACGATGGGGGTCAGCCAGAACCAGAGCTGCAGGCCTATCGAAAAAAGCTGGCCGACGTCGCGAAAGAACACATTCAGCACGCCGAGCAACAGTCCCAGGCCGAGCGCCAGCAACAGCTGCAGCCCCAACAACAGAGGCAGCGCCACTAGCGCCTCACCCGGTAGACGGCCGATCAGGGCGAGCACCACGAGGAACAGACCCAGCGTTATCGCGAAGTTCAGCAGGGCCGAAAAGAACACGATCACTGGCAGACAAAGGCGAGGAAAGCTGAGTTTCTTCAGGAGGTTGGCGTTGTCAAGGAACATCGTCAGGCTGCGATTCAGCACCTCGGCGAACAAACCCCAGGTCAGGATGCCGACACAGATGAAGATGCCGTAGGCCAGGCTATCGTCCACCCCGGCAAGCCGAGCACGCATCACCTGAGAGAAGATCAGCGTATAGATCAGGATCATCGCCAGGGGCTGCAGCAACGGCCACAAGGCACCGAGCAGAGAGTTGCGATAACGGCTCTGGAAGTCGCGCTTGACGCTACTGAGGATAAAGCCGCGATAAATCCACAGATCACGGCCAAGCAAGGACAGCACTAGCGCACCCTGCCGTAGTGATCCTGGAAGCGAACAATATCGTCTTCGCCAAGATACTCGCCGCTCTGCACCTCGATCATCACCAGATCGATCACGCCCGGATTCTCCAAGCGGTGCTTGTGTCCTGCCGGAATGAATGTCGACTCATTGGTATTGACCAGCAACTCGCCCTCACCATTAACGACCCTGGCCATGCCGCTGACGACAATCCAGTGCTCGCTGCGGTGGTGGTGCATCTGCAGGGAAAGCGAGCCGCCTGGCTTGACCACGATGCGCTTGATCTTGAAACGCGGCCCTTCTTCCAGAACCGTGTAAGTACCCCAGGGACGAGCAACCGTGCGATGCAGGCGGTAGGCATCATGGCTCTGCGCCTTGAGACGCTTGGCGACCTGGCGCACCTCCTGGGCACGATCGGCATGGGCGACCAGCACCGCATCCGCGGTATCGACAATGATGAGATTGTCCAGGCCGACGGTAGCCACGAGACGAGTTTCGCCCAGCACCACGGTGTTGCGCGTCTCGATGAGAATCGCCTCGCCCTGCACCCGGTTCTGCTGGGCATCGGCCGGAATCAGTTGCGACAGGGCTCCCCAGGAGCCGATATCGCTCCAGTCGAACGACGCGGGCACCACCGCGACGGAACTGGAGTGCTCCATCACCGCATAGTCGATCGAGATATCCGGAAGCTCGGCGAAGCTTCGAGCATCCAGCTCCTGCAACAGCACACCCGCGCTGTCGTGAGCGGGGCTGGCGGCCACGCATTCTTCGGCCAGTTGCAGAAGCTCGGGGGCATGGGCGCGCAGCTCGCGCAGGATGCTGCCTATGCTGAAGCAGAACATCCCGGAGTTCCAAAGGAAGCGGCCGCTGCGCAGGTATTCCTGGGCGGTCTGCAGGTCCGGCTTCTCGACGAATCTGGCGACCCGACACGCTTCCTGCTCGTCCAGTGCCTCGCCTGTCTCGATATAGCCGAAGCCCGTCTCGGGTGCGGTCGGCGGGATACCATACGTCACCAGGTGTCCTTGGGCAGCCAGGCGCACGGCCTGCTCGGTCGCCAGTCGGAAAGCCTCCACATCCTGGATCAGGTGATCGGCCGCCATGACTACCAGGACAGCCTCCTCGCCATGCCGCTTGGCCAGCGCTAGGGCCGCAACCGCAATCGCCGGCGCCGTATTGCGCCCTTCGGGTTCCAGCAGAAAATGCCCGCGGCAGTGCGCGATCTTGGCTTCGGCAAAATGATCCTTGCTGGCGAAGTACAGTTCGCGGTTGGTGACCGTGACTATCTCGCCGCCTCCGGCGAGCAGTGCCGCAGCCCGGGCATATGTCTTGCCCAGCAGCGACTCGCCATCCGGCAGGCGCATGAAGGGCTTCGGGTGCGCCTCGCGCGAGACCGGCCAGAGCCTGGTGCCTGCTCCGCCGGACATGACCACTGGGATGATCTGCATGGCGACTACTCGCGGCCGACACGACGCAGATCGGCGTCGACCATCATCTGGATGAGCTCCACCAGCGGAGTCTTTGGAGCCCAACCCAGAGCCTTCTCGGCCTTGGCCGGATTGCCCAGCAGGATATCGACTTCCGCAGGGCGGAAGAACTGCGGGTCGATGATCACGTGATCCTCATAATTGAGGCCGACATGCTCGAAGGCCAGCTTGCACATTTCCCGCACGGTGGTGGTCACGCCGGTAGCGACCACATAGTCGTCGGCGCGCTCCTGCTGCAGCATCAGCCACATCGCCTCGACATAGTCGCCAGCAAAGCCCCAGTCACGCTGAGCGTCGATATTGCCCAGGCGCAACTCTTTCTGTTTGCCGAGCTTGATACGGGCAACGGCGTCGGTCACCTTGCGGGTGACGAACTCGATGCCGCGCAGCGGCGACTCATGGTTGAACAGAATGCCGCTGGAGGCATGCAGGCCGAAGCTTTCGCGGTAGTTGACCGTGATCCAGTGTCCATACAGCTTGGCAACGCCGTACGGGCTGCGAGGATAGAACGGCGTGCTCTCGTCTTGCCGTTCGGCCTGGATCAGACCGAACATCTCGCTGGTCGAGGCCTGGTAGAAGCGGGTTTCCGGGCTAAATTGGCGGATTGCCTCGAGTGCGTGAGTCACCCCGAGGCCGTCGACCATGGCTGTGGTAACGGGCTGGTCCCATGAGGTCGCAACGAAACTCTGCGCGCCAAGGTTGTAGAGCTCTGCGGGCTTCGACTTGATCACCGCACGCTGCACCGAACAGGCGTCGGCCAGGTCCCCTTCGATGAAGCGAATCGACTGCTCGACCCCCAGCTCACGCAAACGCCAGCGGGTATCGCTGCTGCGGCGAGCGACCAGGCCGTGCACCTCATAGCCCTTCTCGAGCAACAGTTTGGCCAGATACGCGCCGTCTTGTCCGGTAACGCCAGTGATCAAAGCAGACTTGGTCATTCTTGTACTTCTCGTTCTTCCCAATCAGAGAGCACGCTCTGCAGGGTTTTAGTGATCGAAATGCCGGGTTTCCAACCGGTCTCGTTTTGCAACTTCTGCGAACTGCCAACAACCCTGCGCTGCTCGCTCGGTCTCAGCCGGGCCAGGTCCTGCACCAGCTCAACCTGCACGCCTGCCAACTGGGCAAGCTGCATAGCCGCATCGCGGATGCACAGCTCGGCACCGGAGCACACGTTGTAAACCTCGCCATTACGGCCGTCCCGCAGGAGATGCAGATAGGCGGCGATGACATCGTTCACATCGAGGAAATCTCGCGTGACATCGATATCACCAACCTCCAGCCTGGGCTGCTGCCACCCTTTGCGGATGCGCACCATCTGCCGCGCCATGCTGGGGATGACAAAATCCTCACGCTGGCCTGGGCCGATATGGTTGAACGGACGGGCGATCATGATGCGCCATGGCTCGACGTAACTCCACTGCTGGCAGAGCAGCTCGGCGGAAACCTTGCTGACCGCGTAGGGATTGCGAGGTCTGGGCGCGAGGGTTTCGACAATTGGTAGGTTGCGTTCGGCGACAGCGCCATAGACGTCACCGGAGCTGACAAACAGGAATGCCCCTTGGAAACCATTGCCCTTGAGCGCCTGCAACAGATTGAGGGTGCCGAGCAGGTTCACTTGCAGGGTATGCGCTGGATTCCGGAAGGCTTCAGGAACGAATGTCTGTCCCGCGAGGTGGATAACTGCGTCGGGCACCCGCCCCTTGAGCATGGCGGAGATATCGTCAGGACAACAAAGGTCGTAGCTGGCAGCCTGCTCCAGCAACTCCCACTCCCGTCCCCACTCGGAAGTCTCGAGGTAGGCCCTCAATCGCTGCCCCACGAATCCCGAGAGGCCCGTAACCAAAAGCGTGCGCCTGGACTCGCTCATCTATGCACCCGCTTCAGCAGCAGATCACCAATGGGCTGGGTAGGCGTGGCCGCGATATCGTAGGAAAAGAATGCCAGCATGAACTGCAATCCCGAGAGCAGTGAAAGACTCGCGATCATGATAGTCCCGGTAGGGGTCACCTGACCTGACAGGAAGCCGCTGTACCAATGAACCACACCAAATACCAGGCCGAATGACAGGAGCGCCGTGCCCGCTAGCAGCTCCAGTGAGGCTAGCGACATGTCCCGCAGAAAATAGTTGTAGAAAATACGTTTGAAGAAGTTACGCATGTTCTTTGAAAAGAACTCGCCAATGATGTCCTTGATCTTGAGATTGCTGACCTCTTCGCCATAACAAGCATCCATGGGGACATCGGCGACTACTGCGCGCAAGGTATTGAGCCGAAACAGCATATCGGTCTCGAAGAAATAGCGCTGGCTGATGCGCTCAAACGGCAGATGGTCCGCCACGCGCGCATCAATCGCAGTGTATCCATTGGTTGGGTCGAACGTTTGCCAGTAACCAGTGGACAGCTTTGAAATCAGCGACAGCCCGGCATTGCCAATGAGCCGAACAGTGGGCATGCGCCTGATATGGGCCAGATCATAGAAGCGGTTGCCTTTGGCATAGTCCGCCTTACCTTTGAGTAACGGGAAGATGATCTTGGGAAGCAGCGCCGGATCCATCTGACCATCGCCGTCGATCTTCACGATGATGTCAGCACCATCCTTGATGGCCTCACGATAGCCAGCCATCACTGCCCCGCCTACCCCGAGGTTCACTTGGTTAAATACCAGCCGCACACGCGGGTCTGTGCAGTTCTCCTTTACATAAGCCCCACTTTGATCGGGACAACAGTCATCAATCACATAGATGTGTGCCACCTCGCTACCGATCCGAGATATCACATCCAGAATATGCTCTCGCACTTTATAGCAAGGCAGAACCACCGCAACGCACTTGCTCATCTCGCCCCCTCTAGTGCGCTCGTTCCAGCCCGAAGTTAGCCAGAATATAATTATATATTTCGTGATTCTGAATAGTCGCGGGGAACTTCAGCTGCTGCGAATAGATATCTCCCTGCGGCTTGTGACTGCCAGTGCGCAGAGTAACTTCCTCGAACAGCGAATAGAACGGATACCCCTGACCGTTGATCATCAGAACGGCACCCTGCTCAATTCTTTCCCATATCTGAAACTGGAAAAATAGCCTGGATGCCAGCGGTGCGCGCTCGACATGGAAGGCTGCCTGCCCCGCGATATGTGCCTCCTTGAGTACTCGCTCCGCGTGCTCCGCCTCTTCCGGTGATGCGAAGAATACATGGCCATCATTGGTCATGGCCTGCTCCACACGAGAAAATGCTAGCCCCACCGAGGCCAGAAAACTCTCTGGATTCTTCTGCCGGTATAGATACTCATCCTGAGACACCGAGCAGAACTGCGAAAAGGCATTTGTCACTACCCAGTTGGGCTCGTCTTTCAAGGCCGAGAACAGGATTCCTATCGCATGATCGAAGAGACGAAACGCGACTTTCATTTCGGCCGACAATCCACCGTCAATCGTCCATTTGTGATGTTGAAGGTGAGCGATGGAGTTCAAGAACAACAACGAGAACTGCGGCTTGTGCGAGCGGTAGTAGCGCGCAAACAACACTGCATTGACCACGTCGAACAGAACAAACAGCAAATACTCGGAAAGGCCGCCCTTCAGGATATTCCAGATGATCCTCGGCGCCTGGGGGATCAGACTACAGGCGATCTTCGGCCGTAAGCAGAAGCGAACCAGACGTCCAAACTCCTTGGCCAGCTGGGCCTTGTCGAGATCACAATAGTTCTTGGAGTAATAACGGGGAAAGGCGAGTAAGTCGTTCAGCTCCGCAGGGAAAGCAGCCTCGCTGAAGGTCCAGGGATCGGGGAAAAAGAAAGCGGCCTTCTCTGCACTTCCTTTACTCGCGTTCATCGCCCCCCAGACACCACAGGTATAGCCTGCAGCGTCGAGTCGCTCCCACACCTGGGGATAACGAAGTGCCGGCACGTCACCGAGGTGACCGACACCATGTTCTGCGGAAGTTTTCCCCGTATGGATCGAAACCCATTGGACCCAGGGATCCAGGCCGAAGCGCTCGTGCTGATCCAGAGTTATGGTCTGGCTATGCTGAAAGCTGAGCAATCGTTGCAGATTCTTGCATCCCAGCGAAGTTGCGGCCAACTGCATGAGTTCAGGATCAAACTCGTTAATCTCCAGGAGAAACATCAGCTCGCCCCCTGATATTGACAAATGGCGATGCCCAGCATGATTACCAAGCTGCCCACTATGGTCGCAACCGTGACTTTTTCCCCAACGAAGAAGTAGCTCATCACCGGCACAATAATGTATGCAAGGGCTGTCAGTGGATACGCTATAGAAAGAGGAAGCACTTTCAAGACATATATCCACGCCAGGATGGTTATCGCATACAGGAAAACTGCCATCATAAGATAAGGATTAGTAGCGAAAGAGACGATCCAATCTGACAGTTTTTCACCACCCCATTTAGCCGCGCCCAGCTTGAACAAAAGCTGCCCGCCCGCCATGGAAAATGCGGTGGTAATGGCCACTAGAATCGCAGCATTATTCATGGCGCCTACCCCAACTAACCCACGCTACAAAACACCAAAGCATTACACCAATACTCGAAAGCATCAGGCCAACCAGAAATGAGCGGGGAGCGTAGATGATTTCTATTCTGCTCTTGCCCGCCGGAAAGTGCACTGCCTTGCCAACCACATTCGCAGGATAAACTTCGGTATCGCGTCCGTTAACTATAGCTTTCCAGCCTGGGAAATAGGCATCGCCCAAATACAGCCAGCCTGAGCAATCACTTTCCACAGTAACCACGTGCGCTGCTTGTGAGCGTTTAACCCACTCGTACTCAGCAGGCTTAGGTGCCTCGACCGCACAAGAGCCACCTTGTAATCCTTTACGCCCCGAGACTTCCACGTATAGCGTATCGACTGTAGAACTCTTCAGTTTCTCCAACGCTTGCTCGGCAGTACCGACCGACTCGGCATGCGCATATGCCCGAAGCATAGGTAATGCATGCGTGTTTCTATATAGGACAAGTCCGTTTTCACCACGGTACATCACGTCCAAACCCGGCAAGTCTAAAGGCACAGAGCGAGCAATATACTTTATACTGAACAGGTCTATCAAACGCAGTGGAGAAACATTGGCAGCCGAGCCTTTAATCTCCTCCAAAATCGTTGACTCAACTATTTCACGACGGCGCAATGAGAGTCCAAGAGCTCCATCCATTGACGGCACACCGGACACCATAGCGGGGAAAGGACTAAGAGCATCCAGAAAAGCACCATACTTAGCATCTAAGTTTGGGGAGTTGGGCGGATAAAATACAAAAAGAAGCGCATCAGGATCAACAACGCCACGAAATTCGGCGTAATTATCGTCGCCCTTTATATGAGCTATCGCCTCAGGCTGAGGAATAGAGGACGGCGAGTAGAAATTAAATACATGACCCCTTACAAGTACTGCATCTACCAGAACCACGGCCGAAACCGCAACGGGGATAAATTTAGAAAAACGCGAGCCGGCCAATACACATACAGCAATGCAGACGAGAATCGGATATATGTAATTCTCAACGCCAAAGGATGAATCAAAACAAAGAGCCGACAGCAGCGCAACAAGAACGCAAACCAGAGTGGCGATTCCTCGTACGCCAATCCGCTGAGCCACGCCACGCCACGCCACCGCCCCTTCAGAAAGCGTCGACAACGTGTAAGCCGCCAAAATACTAAGACCCATTACAGCTAGCGGCAGAAATGGATGCATAATCCTATAATTGTGTAAGCCTGGAACAAGATTGTACTCATAAACAAGTTTGAATATTGGCGACGCAAACTCGATGCCCAAATTGAAAAGAACAAAGGCAGGCAGCGCATGAGCCTTCACTCTAAATGGGGCCCTCAAAAACAATGCAAGCAGTGCCAGCGCGCAAACTGCCCATGACGAAAGACTACCGATCGTTATGACTTCCGGCTTCACTTGCCAATCGAAAAAGAAAAATCCAGCCATATAAGAGCTGAATGAAACAATACCCGCCAGCGGGAGAGGAGTGCCGCCACTTCGATGCGATTCTCTAACTAACTCAAAAAGAGAAACAAGCTGCACTGCAGACAACAACAGCGCAATAACTAGCGCCACCCCTCCACCTAGCAGCAAACCCCGCCAATTCGAAAATATAAATTCTCTTCCTTCCTTTTGGAGGACCAGCGCCACGCCGTAGGCCATCAAATATATTGCCGCCCCATGAGCAATATGAGGATAGCCTGCGAAAATCAATAATGATGCGGACAACGGCATCCACAAAGAACGCAGTATGCTTGGGCTCTTCAACCAATACTGTACCGCCAGAAAGAGCCACGGCATCCATGCCAGAGCTCCAGCAACACTAATGTTGTACTGAAATCCTAACCAAACACTTGAGTAACTTACGGTTATCGCTGCAAATAAAGCCGCCCAGCCATTAATCCCTAGAGAGCGACAGAGAAAATATACTCCAAGGCCACTCAGCAACATATCCAGCCAGTGCACAATACCAAAGCCGTAATTCGGCTCGAATAGAGCGCCCGCAATATTTACTGGATTAAGAAAGCCACCTTGGCTTTCTGCGAACAACGGATGTCCCCCGTAGATCCCCGTAGACCATAGAAGGCTGTCTCCCCCATGCAACCAGCGACTGAGCAGAGTAAGAAGCGATAGGCCGTGATGAGCGGCATCGCCATGGAGGATCAAAAATCCATGAGCCAGCGACGGCCACCAGAACGAAGTTACAAGTGCTACGTAGACAGCTATAGGCAACCAGTTGCTATCTAGGAAGCTGTGCGCCAGCGATAGCGATCGGCTCCCACGGTGGCCTGGCAAATCGCTGACCAAAGAATCAATCGACATTAATGCCTTACTCATACGTAATTTTAGACAATAGGACCCTGTCAGGCCTGCTTGGCCTCAAGGTTGGAAGCCTGATGATTCCGCCCCTGCCCATTCATTATTCCAGCGGCGATATGTGCGCCCTTACGACGCAGAGGAACCTCTACAAATCTGTAGTTGGCCTCGCTCAACACAGCAATCAAGACAAATGCCGTGACCACCAACTGCAGCGTGTAGCCGGTATCCACACCGACACCATTTGCCACCGCGTGGCGCGACCATATTTCGTGGCTGAGGCGATAGGCGGGGAAATGGATGACATATATCCCGTAGGACCTCGCACCCAGCCACTGCAATACCCCGGAGAGCCAGGAAGGGCAGTAGATATAGCCGGCGTTGAAACTAGCCAAGAAAACCAGAATGGCCGAAACAATGGCGATCAATCCAACAGCTGCCGGCAGCGCAGCCATCTGCCCCACAATGGCGCCCAGCAGGTATATCAGCAGTAAGGTGACGGCTAGTGCCAGCAACGGGTTGTCCTTGAGGAGAGTCGGCTCGAACTGGCGATACATTTCCGATCGGGAAAAGATGCAGATCAGCACACCCCACATCATGGCGTCCAGACGGATTGATGAGGCAAATGCGGCACTGGCATCCCCCAGCATGTTCCGGTCAAAGCCGAACTGCAGGGCAATCAATGCAAACAGCGCGGCAACACGCCACTTGGTGGAGGGCACGAACAGCAGGAAAAGCGGGAATATGAAGTAGAACTGCTCTTCCAGAGCCAGGCTCCAATAAACGGAGTTGGGGCCGAGAATCGCCCCAAACTGATTGGCAAGGTTCCCGCTGAAAGTAACAACCGCCGTTATGCTGCGTAGATTCTCATACCAACTACCGAACACCCCGGTGCTGTTGAAAGAGATGGAGAGCACCAGGGGAATGAGGACCCATAGCCATGCCGTTGGCAAGAGCCGATAAATTCGACGAATCCAGAAGGCCTTAGCGGCAATCCAGAAGCGCCCTCGCTCCCGCTGCTCATCAAAGACATTGAGATATGCCCGGCACACCACATAACCCGAAATACAGAAGAACAGATCGACGCCTGTCCACGGCATAAATACGTTAAAAACGGAGGAAAACAGCGAGTCATATTGAGGCAGCAAACTTGGCAGATGGCACAGCATCGTCATGCCGATGGCAACCGCTCTTAAATACTCTATTTCAAGATTCTTCTTGCTGCTCATTGTCTACCGCCTATTCGCTGGGCTTGCGGGCGATGATCGCCTGGCTCTTCGGCATGGCCTCATCCAGCGCCTTCTTGACGCGCAGGCCGTCGGGCATGGAAAGCAGCGTGCTCCAAGTGTTCCCCCAGCTACGCAGCAGCGGATGCCAAGGCTCCGACAGGTCCTGCTTGCAGCTCCAGAAGAAGAACCACCACATCGACCAGAAGAAGCCATAGCTTGTCTTCCGCTCGATCACGAGACCGGCATCAAGAACCAGCTGTTCGAAATCGTCACGCTCAAAGATTCGGATATGGTTGGGGTGCTCGAAGTAAGACGCGGGCGCAAGCGGCTTCTGCACGCTCTCGGCCAACGGATCAGGAACCGTCAGCAGAAACTGGCAGCCCGGCTTGGCCACCCGTACCAGCTCACTCATGAACTTGGCCGGGTCGGCGACGTGCTCTAGTACTTCCATTGCAACAATTTTGTTAACTCGCCCATCCTCCAGCGGAATGGGATCGGCATCGGTCACAAGCGGAATGACGGCGCGGGCAGCCGACGACTTGAGCCTGGCTTCGAGGGCAGCGATCTTGGCTCCATCGATATCCGCACAGATTATCTCGGCGCCCTGGTTCGCGCAGAACTGGGTGAAAGCACCATCGCCACAGCCGATGTCGAGCACCGAGTCTTCAGCGCGAATCGGAAAGCCCTCGAACAGCTCTCCACTCTCGTTGCGAAACCAGCCGCTCAACTGAGCATCGACCAGCGTCGAGTGCTCGACGGGCACCTCCGGCTCGGCAGGTGTAGGCGATGGGGACAGCAGACGCTTGATAGTCTTCAGCATGATTAAGCTCTGGAAATGATTTCTACGGGCCCTGACTGCTTGCCGGCATCCTGCGCAGGCGCGGCAATGAAGCGAGCACTGAATGCTACGCCGTAGCGGCGTAGCGGCACTTCTACAAATCGATAATTGAGCTCCGCCAGTAGGAACAACAGGAACATTCCGCTTAGCAGGTAGGCGAATAGCAGGGGCAGACTGGGCGAGGTGGCCAAGCCCAGGCGGAAGAACAGTTCTCGAACGGCAAAGTAGGCCGGCACGTGGATCAGGTAGATGGCATAGGAGCGACTGCCCACCCACATCAGGAGACTCTTCAGAGGGCCGCTACGCAAAACGAAATCGGCGTCGTATGCCGCCATCCAGACCAGCAGGGCAGAGATGGGAGCAATCACCAGAAAGCTGTAGCTGTTGAAGAAATCATGCCCGCTAGCGACAGCCATGGCACCGACAGCCGCTACCATCAGTAGCAGTCGCCCCGGCTCTCGCAGCGCTGCGAACGGCCGGCTCCAGCCCTGCCAGGATTGCCGGCTGGACCAGAGCGCGATGAGAATGCCGAGAGCAAGGGCATCGGTGCGGAACATCATCAAGTAAAGGTTCCTCGGCAGACACAACTGCACCACCGCGACGGCCAGCAGGAAACACCATAGCTGGCGCTTGAACAGCAGGATTAGGAACGGAAAGAGCAGGTAGAACTGCTCTTCCAACGACAGACTCCAATAGACGTAGCTGGCACCCATCTCGCGTACCATGAAGTTTTCCGCGAACCGCACGTTGGCGTACTGGAAGACCCCAGCCAGGGTTCCCCACAGATTCGCGGAGAAGCTGCCGAATGCCCCGCTCGCGTTGAATGCCACGGATGCCAGCAGGATAAGGCCGAGCCATAGCCAGGCAGCCGGCCAGAGCCGCCACATGCGCCGTACCCAAAAGCTCAGCATGATGCGCCGGGCCGCATGGCCATCGGCAGCGCCGAGCAGTCTCGGCACCAGATCGCGAGCGATGACGAAGCCGGAAACGGCGAAGAAGAGGTCGACACCGAAGGAGCCGCCGATGAACGCCTGCAGGTGGCTCAAGCTCGGCAAGGTCCAAGGGAACAGGTCTGGCAAGTGCTGGAAAACCACGAACAGCACGGCTATCGCACGCAGAACCTCGATATCACCGATACGACGGCCAGCAGACATATCGCTCATGCCTTGGCAACCTCGCCCATACTGAAGAGCTCACGCAATTGCCGCGCTGCAGTATCCCGCGAGCAATGCCGCTGCATCCTCCCCACCGCTGCCTCCGACATGGCTGCGTAGCGCTCAGGCTCGAGTTTGCAGCAACGGTAGGCATCCCGATAGGCCCGCACCAGTGACTCCCAGTTGATCTTCTGCCGGCAGGTCCGATAGGACTTGCGCGGATCATGGGCCCACGCCGTCGCATCCGGCCAACCCTCGACTACGAAGGCAACCTCGGAATCGATGTAGTCGAGCATCGCCGAGTTGCGAGGGGCGACAGCAGGCCGGCCGCAGGACAGGAATTCCATCAGCGGTAGGCACTGCCCCTCTCCGTACGAGGCATTGACCACAAAGTGCGTAGCCTCGATCAGGGCATCGAAATCCGCGCCATCGAGGAATCCGTGCAACAGCACCACGCGGCAGGAGAACCTTGGCAGGCGCGCCATGTAGACCAGCATCTCCTCCATCGCGGAGCGGTATTCGCTGCTGCCGAACTTGAACACCAGGGTCGCGTCGGGACTATCGCGGAACGCCTCGCAGAAGGCAGTGAGCATGTCTTCCCAGTTCTTGCGGCCGTCGTAGGGGTTGAACAGGGCCGTGAAGACCACCCCGGAGAGCTCCAGGCGTTGCTCGCGCGGCCGCCATTGCTCGGGCAACGGCTCCACCGGTGGAGCTTCCGCCTCAGGCAGCGGTCGTCCAAGCAACCTGCACCTCGTCCTGGTCAGCCACCCTGCCAACAGGTCGCTGCCAACCAGCCGATACCACTCCACGCCGTAGCGATAGGTGATGCGTAGCAGCGACTGCTCCCGCGAAACCGGAAGAACATCCGCTTTTCGATTCAGCGCCTCCTGCTCACGCGCCTTGGCTACGGCTGCCGCTGCAATCGGAATATGCGCAGCCAGGGACATAGCTGCGGTATCCAGCAGCACACCAGATCTGACGGTGATCACCGAGCGATCGCGGCGCCCTTCGGCAGCGAGCCTCTGGCGCAAGGGAGAGTACTTGTCCCAGACCGGCGCTGGCGCCGAAACCACCGAATAGTCGCTACCCATTTCGGCTCGTATGGCCGCCAACGTCATCCCCGAATGAGTGATGGCCCGACCGCATTGGCGCAAGGCATATCGCCAGTCCTGACGAGGATCTCCCGACCAGTGCTCGCTCGGGATGGTGTCGAACTCCCAGGCGAGTACCGGCACGGTCGGACACTTGAGCCCCAAGGGCGTCTTGTGCGGCGGAGTGAAGGAAAGAAACACGCAAGGGGCGCCCTCGCGGCGCGCCTTGGCGTAGAGAGGGTCCACTTCCCGCGGGTCCTTTACCACGCTGACCTCACCCAGCTCACGCAGTACCGGCAGGAACTCCTTGAGCACGAAGTAGTAGCTGTACTCGGACAGCCCGAGGCTCTGAGCAATGTTTTCAGAGTTCACCTCGGAATAGACCAGGAACCTCATCCCCGCGCCTCCCGCTCGACACCATGCGTGCCGGCAACACGGTCGAAGAAGCCCGCCAGCTCAGCGCTCACTCTCTCCAGGGAACAGAAGCGGCTCATGCGCTCAAGCGCTGCACACGACATCCCCCGATATCGCTCGGCATCCCCAGCCACCGCGTAGCTGGCGCGATAGGCCTGCATCAGCGAGTGCCAGTTCAGGCGGTGGCTGTGGGTCAGCAGCATGCCCTTGGGATCATGCGGCCAGCACCATGGCTCGAGACTCGTGGCGACAGGGAAAGAGAAATCGGGGCTCAGATAATCGGCCATGGCGGTATGGGTCGGTGCAACCGACGGCTTGCCGCTGCACAGGAACTCCATGAGCGGCAGGCAAAGGCCTTCGCCGGAAGAAGCATTCACGTAATAGGTGCTTGCCCGAATCAGCTGCAGGTACTGCTCGTCCTCGAGGAACCCGTGCAGCACCAAAACGCGGCAGCGGAAGGGCAGGAGCCGAGTCAGCAGCACGAGCAGAGTGCCACGGTACAGCTCGATATCGTGGTGCGTCATCTTGAGCACCAGGGTGGCGTCCTCCACCTCTCGGAATGCCCAGCAGAACGCCGACACCATGTCGATCCAGTTCTTGCGGCCGTCGTTGGGATTGAGAACGGAGACATAGACGACGCCATCCAGGTCTACGACTCCGGTACTGGCAGGAGCTTCTCCAGCGCGAGATGAATCGTGCCCAATCCTAGGCAAGCGCACCTCATGCCACCAGCCCCGCAGCAGTGCCTTGCTGAGGCGAACCGCCTCGGACGTCTTGCGATAGATGATGCTCTCGGGATCAAGCTTGAGCTGACGGCTGTCGATTACCTCGCCCGCGAAGCTCAGCTGCCGCCGCTGCCTGTCTGGCAGCCAGCCCTGCTCGGGAGCGACAGCCGCATATCGAGCCCATACCGGCGCAGGCAGCCCGATGACCGGAGCTCCATCCGGGCAACTGTTGCGAACCAGCTCGGCGGCCTCCAGACTCGTGGCGATGGCTCCCGAGATACGCTCGAACACGTACCCCCAGTCGTTGCGAGGATCATGCCCCCACTCGTCAGCGGTTCCCTCGCAACCCTCCAGGGTCGGTAGGGAGTCGAACTCCCAGGCGAACACACTGATGGTTGGGCACTCGAGCCCCAGCGGGGTCTGGTTGGGCGGACTGAAGCTGAGAAAAACCACGCGCTCGCCCTTGGCGCTGTGTTCCCGGTAAAGCGCATCCACCTCATCAACATGCCTTACGCTAATGATCTGCCCGATTCGCTCCAGGGCCGGCAGAAACTCTTTAAGCAAAAAGAAGTAGCTGTACTCGGGCTTACCCAACGACGCCTGGATTGTGGATTGATCGATTTTTGATCCAACGAGAATGATCATCTTGAGTCCGCCACGCCACACCCAATCCCTGCTGGATGCGGGTACAACTTGTTCTTATAAAAAATAAACGCGCACTCAATCAGCAAATTAGAGCCAAAGCAAGCGCTCCCGGACAATCCGGTCATTTTCATGGCAGATGTAGACCATTGGCGCCCCACATGCAGTGAATCTGACTATGCGGTCTGTTTTCATGCCAGCACTACCGCACCCCGGATTCGGGCGCGCCGGCGTGATCCGCCTCGCGCCACGAGGCCTGCAGGCTTGAACTGGCGCTGCCGAATTTCGTCCAATAGGCAATCCCATCCGTTTCGCTTGCCTGGAGCCACCATGCGCCGCCTATTCCCTGTCCTTCTCGCCACCACCCTCTGCCTCGGAGCCAGCGCGCAGGCGCAGACGCTGGTCGCCACCAGCAACATCATCGTGCGAGCGCTGGATCGCAGCTTCGACTTCACCTCCGACACCACCACCTCGGTGCGTGACATGAAAGTCGTTCGCGCCGCCCGTGATGACGCCGCCAGCTTCGTCGCCAGTCAGGGCGAGATCCGTGGCGCGCAACTGGAAGCGGCCTTCGCCACCCTGCGCGAGCGCCTGCCGGAAGCTCGCCAGGCCGATGACCAGGTGCTCGCCGAAGCCATTCTCGCCCTGTGATTCCCCGCGCCGCGCGCTGGCTGGTCGCGCTGCTGCTCGCCGGCGCCAGCGCCGGCCTTCAGGCCGAGCTGCGCCTGGACCTGGACCGGGAGGGCCTGTCTTCCGCCGAGATCCAGGCCAGCCAGGCCCTGCTGGACCAGGCCGTGGCAGCGCTGCCACCGAGCTTTGTTCAGCGACTGGACCGCAACGTGCGAGTGCAGTGGTCCGCTGATCTGCCGTTCGACGTCTACGGCCGCATCACTCGCCTCGATGCCCTCAGCCTCAACGCTCGACTGTTGCCGCGCCTGCTCGACCCCACGCTGGCCGACGCCAGCAGCGGACGTGCCCACGGCAGCCTGCGCCGCGAGGCGCTGGCCACGGTGCTGCACGAACTGACACACCTGTACGACCGCGCCCGCCTCTGGCCGGCCAGCGAGCGCCTGCAGCAGTGGCGCTGCCGCAACGAATTCGACAGCAGCGGCCTGGTAGGCCAGCGCGACCTGTGCCGTGGGCAGACCGAGCGGCGCTTTAGCCTCAGCGACGATCCGCAGTTGCTCGACCTGGCGGGCTGGCAGCAACAGGTCGGCAAGCGTGGCACCCGCGAGCAGGACAACGGCCAGGTGGCGCGCAGCCCCGATCCCTACGAGCTGAGTAATCCGCGCGAGTTCGTCGCGGTGAACATGGAGTACTTCCTGCTCGACCCGACCTACGCCTGCCGCCGCCCCACTCTGCAGCGCTACCTGCGCCAGCACTTCGCCTGGCAGCCGGCGCAACAGGCCGAGTGCGCCGCCGACTATGCCTACCTCAACGCCGGCCGCGACTTCGCCCGACAGCCCCTGGGCCGGCTCGATCCGGAGCGGGTCTACGAGGTGGACTACCTACTCGCCGAACCCAACCAGCAGTGGGCCAGCCGCTGGGGCCACAGCATGCTGCGCCTGGTGGTGTGCGCCCCTGGCCGTCCGCGCGGCCCGGCCTGCCGCCTGGACCTCGACCAGCACCTGGTGTTGTCCTACCGCGCCTTCGTCGGCGACGTGCAGCTGTCCAGCTGGGACGGCCTGACCGGCGCCTACCCCTCGCGCCTGTTCATCCTGCCGCTGGCCCAGGTGATCGAGGAATACACCAAGGTCGAGCTGCGCGGTCTGTCCTCGATCCCCCTGCGCCTGTCGCGCGAGGAGACCGAGCAACTGGTGGCGCGCGCCGCCGAACAGCACTGGAGCTACGACGGCGACTACTGGTTCCTCTCCAACAACTGCGCGGTGGAGACCCTCAAGCTGCTGCGCGGCGGTACCGGGCGCAACGAGCTGCAGGGGCTGGACAGCATCATGCCCAACGGCCTGCTCGATCTGCTGGAGAGCCGTGGCCTGGTCGACCGCAGCGTGCTGGCCGACCCGCGCGAGGCGCTGCGCCTGGGCTATCGCTTCGACTCGTTCCGCGACCGCTACCAGGCCATGTTCGTGATCCTGCGCGAGCGCCTGGCGGTGCCGCAGCAGGAGGTGGAGGACTGGCTGGCGCTGCCGCCCGAGCAGCGCCGCAGCTGGTTCGCCAAGGCCGACCTGCGCGCCAGCGCCGCGCTATTGCTGCTGGAACAGGCCGCCCTGCGTCGCCAGTTGCTGCTGGCCCAGGAACAGCTCAAGCAGCGCTACCTGGGCGCCCGCGACAACCCCGGCGAACGGCGTTTCGCCGAGGCCGATGCCACCCTGCGGCAGATCCTCGACAACAGCGGCTTCCTCAGCCGTCCGGCGGAGCTGCTGGATGCCGGCTACGGCCTGCCGCAGCCCGGCGAATGGCAGCAGCTGGAAGCCGCCAGCAGCGCGCGCCAGCTCAAGCTGCGCCAGCTCAGCGACGATCTCGACCGCGAAGTCCGCCTCCTGCTGGAGCCCGAGCTGCTAGCCGAGATCGAGGCCGGCGAGGCCAACCTGGAGCAGCTCGGCCAACACCTGCGCACGCTGCACAAGGCCAGCGGCGGCCTGGTCCTGCCGTAGCAAACCGCCTAGAGCTGTTCTTCATCTTCCTCGGGCAACTGCTCGTCCAGATGCAGCCAGGGCAGGCGGCTGGTCACCCAGATATGCCGATCGGCCGGCGCCAGCTCGGGCTGGTCGAGGCTGGCGACCGTCAGGTCCAGGCTGTCCGGGCTGCGATCGGTGAACAGGCTCAGCTGGCAGCCGCAGCGCCCGCAGAAGTAGCGCGTGCAGCTGGCTGATGAGGCATAGGCCGCCGGGCTGCCGCGGGTCCACTGGAAGCTGTCGCGCGGCACCGTCAGCCAGGTGACCACTATGCCGCCGCTGGTGCGCCGGCACACCGAGCAGTGGCAGTGGGCGATGTCGCGCAGCGGCGCGCGGATGCTGTAGCGCAGCTGCCCGCAATGGCAGCCACCGTGGTGCAGTTCGCTCATGACACCCTCCGCAAAGCCCCTTCATCGCCACGCTAGCACGCCGAAAGCTGCCTGAAAGCTTCGCCGCCTAGCATCCGCCCACCGTCGTCCCCGGACCGATGGCCCGACAACAACAAGATGGGTGCCCGCCATGCCTCGCCACCGCCTGCCCGTGGCCTCGCCGCGACGCCGCCGTGCGCCCGCCCGGAGATAGCCATGCTGACTTTCCTCGGCTTCGCCATGGTCATGACCTTCATGTACCTGATCATGAGCAAACGCCTGTCCGCCCTGATCGCGCTGATCATCGTGCCCATCAGCTTCGCCCTGATCGGCGGTTTCGCCGCCGGCATCGGCCCGATGATGCTCGAGGGCATCGGCAAGCTCGCCCCGACCGGGGTGATGCTGATGTTCGCCATCCTCTACTTCGCCCTGATGATCGACTCCGGCCTGTTCGACCCGGCCGTGCGCGCCATCCTGCGCCTGGTCAAGGGCGACCCGCTGAAGGTATCGATGGGCACCGCCGCGCTGGCGCTGATCGTCTCCCTCGACGGCGACGGCGCCACCACCTACATGATCTGCGTCGCCGCCATGCTGCCGCTGTACAGCCGGCTGGGCATGAGCCCGCTGATCATGGCCGGGCTGATCATCCTCGCCGGCGGGATCATGAACATGACCCCCTGGGGCGGCCCCACCGCCCGCGCCGCCAGCGCCCTGCACGTCGACCCGTCGGACATCTTCGTGCCGATGATCCCGGCCATGATCGCCGGCTGCATCGCCCTGTTCGGCGTCGCCTGGGTCTATGGCAAGCGCGAGCGCGCGCGCCTCGGCGTGCTGCACCTGCCGGACGAGCAAGACAACCACGCCGAGATCAGCGTCTCGCAGTACCCGGAGGCGCGTCGGCCCAAGCTGCTGTGGATCAACGGCGCGCTGACCGCCGTGTTGATGGCGACCCTGATCGCCGGCCTGCTGCCGCTGCCGGTGCTGTTCATGATCGCCTTCAGCATCGCCATGATCATCAACTACCCCTGCCTGCAGCAGCAGAAGGAGCGCGTCGCCGCCCATGCCGGCAACGTGCTGGCGGTGGTCGGGCTGATCTTCGCCGCCGGCATCTTCACCGGCATCCTGTCCGGCACCGGCATGGTCGAGGCCATGTCCAAGAGCCTGCTGGCGGTGATTCCCGAGGCGCTCGGCCCGTATTTGGCGGTGATCACCGCCCTGGTGAGCATGCCCTTCACCTTCTTCATGTCCAACGACGCCTTCTACTACGGCGTGCTGCCGGTGCTGGCCGAGGCCGCCGGCCATTACGGCATCAGCCCGGTGGAGATGGCCCGCGCGTCGATCGTCGGCCAGCCGGTGCACCTGCTCAGCCCGCTGGTACCCTCGACCTACCTGCTGGTGGGCCTGGCCAAGATCGAGTTCGGCGACCACCAGCGCTTCACCCTCAAGTGGGCAGTGCTGATCTGCCTGGCCATACTGGTGGCGGCGTTGCTGCTCGGCGTGTTCCCGCTGTTCGGCGGCTGAGCCGACGGCATTTTCACGCAAAGCCGGATAGAATCACGCCGCCCCGCGTGGCCTTCGCTTACCCCGTACAAAGGAATCGATAATGGAATGGCTGACCAACCCGGAGATCTGGGTTGCCTTTCTCACCCTGACGGCCCTGGAAATCGTCCTCGGCATCGACAACATCATCATGATCGCCATCCTGGTCGGTCGCATGCCCCCGCACATGCAGGCGCGCACGCGCTTCTTCGGCCTGGCGCTGGCGATGGTCACCCGTATCGGCCTGCTGCTGTCGATCACCTGGATCATGCGCCTGACCAGCGACCTGTTCGAGCTGTTCGGCCAGGGCATCTCCGGGCGTGACCTGATCCTGTTCTTCGGCGGCCTGTTCCTGCTGTGGAAGAGCACCACCGAGATGTACCACAGCCTGGAAGGCGAGGACGAAGCCGAGCAGCAGTCCAGCGGCGCCGCGCGCAACTTCATCGGCACCATCATCCAGATCGCCATCATCGACATCGTGTTCAGCCTGGACTCGGTGATCACCGCCGTCGGCATGGTCTCCCACGTGCCGGTGATGGTCGCCGCGATCATCGTCGCCGTGCTGGTGATGATGCTGGCCGCCGGCACCATCAGCGACTTCATCGACAAGCACCCGTCGCTGAAGATGCTGGCCCTGGCCTTCCTGGTCGTGGTCGGTACCGTACTGATCGCCGAGAGCTTCGAAGTCCACGTGCCGAAGGGCTACGTCTACTTCGCCATGGCCTTCTCCCTGGCCGTGGAAGCGCTGAACATCCGCATGCGCGTGCTGCGCGGACGCAAGGAAGACCCGGTCAAGCTGCGCAAGGACATGCCGGGCGAATAAGCCGGCAGTGTGAACAAAAGAACGGGGCCGAACGGCCCCGTTTTCGTTTCCGCCTCAACGTCGATAGGTGCCCATCACGGACAGCAGAATCGAGCTCATGCAAAGCGTCGTCAGCACCATGGCGACGATCGGGCCCCAGTGACCGAACAGCTTCTGCAGGAGCTCCAGCCCCCACGTCAGCAACACGTTAAACAGGCGATGGCTGCGTGACTCATCCGCGATGTAGATACCCTGTTGCCACACTTCATAGGCGCTGAGCAGCGGAAGCAGTGTCAGCGGCAACAGCAGCAGGGATAGCCAGAATCCTGTCCTGCTCTCTCCCAGAAGGCCCCATGGGCGATAACCCTCCTGGATCAACTTGAAGGTACAGAGCGCGAAGAAGGCCGTGCCGGCCAACACCAGGTACGGAGTCAGGCTGAACGGCTTTCGATAAAGCATGTACGCAGCGAGCGAGCCCATGATCAGGACGAACCACCACCAGAGGGCCAGAAAGAACTTCTTCATGCTCGTACCTAGAACAAATCCATCTGACCAAGGGCTACGACCGGCGTAGCCTCGCCAGGTAACTCCTGGGAGTTGTCGTAGCCCAACCGCTGCGCCAACCCCGCCGCCCGCTCCGCCTTGCCGTTCACCGCCTCGCTCAGGCGCGCCGGCAGGCCCCAGATTTCGACCTTGTGCTTGGCACGGGTGATGCCGGTGTAGAACAGTGCGCGGGTCAGCAGGGAGCTGGGGCTTTCCGGCAGGGCCAGCAGCACTTCGCTGAACTCCGAACCCTGGCTCTTGTGCACGGTCATGGCGAAGGCGCTGTCGTGGCTGGGCAGGCGCGCCGGGGCGAAGGCGCGGAAGCCGTCTTCACCTTCGAAATAGACGCGCAGGCCGTACTCGCTGGCCAGGCAGATGCCGATATCGCCGTTGAACAGGCCTAGCGCGTAGTCGTTCTGCCGCACCATCACCGCGCGGCCGGGGTACCAGCGCTCGCGCTCGGCCAGCGAGTAGCGGCGCTTGATCCGCGCCTCCAGTGCCTCGTTGATGCCGCTGACGCCCCAGGGGCCTTCGCGCTGGGCGGTGAGGGCACGGAAGGCGTTGAAGGCGGCGAAGGCCTCGGCCGGATCGCCCTTGCGCGCGGCCTGCAGGTAGGGGCGATAGCCCTGTTCCAGGCGCTCCAGCAACGCCGGTTGGCTCGGCTCGGCCTGCCAGGCCAGGTCGGCGCGGCCTTCGCGAAGCAGGTTGAGGGTGCCGGCGGCATCGCCGCCATTGATTCGCCGCGCCAGCTCGCCGATGCCGCTGTCACCGGCGAAGCGGTGGCTGTGGGTGAGCAGCACCACGGCGTCGCCCAGCGCAGAGCGCGGCGTCTCGACCGGCACGGCCTGGCCGGTGATGCGTTGCAGTTCGGCGGCGGCCGCGGCGTCAAAGCCACGGCCCTCGCACAGCTCGGCGAACACCGCGCCGGCCTCCACCGCCGCCAGCTGGTCCTTGTCACCGAGCAGGATCAAGCGCGCCTGCGGCGGCAGCGCGGCGACCAGCTTGGCCATCAGCGCCAGATCGACCATGGACGCCTCGTCTACCACCAGCACATCCAGCGCCAAAGGCCGCGCCGCATCATGGCGCACCGCCGGGCTGTCGCCGCGGCTGCCGAGCAGGCGATGCAGGGTGCGCGCCTCTTCCGGCAGCAGCGTCTTGAGTTCGTCGGCCAGGGGCAGGTCGGCCTTGGCATTGCGGATCGCCTCGGCCATGCGCGCCGCGGCCTTGCCGGTCGGCGCGGCCAGCCCTATGGCCAGCCTGTCGCCGCCGGGCTGCTCAAGCAGAGCCGCCAGCAGGCGCACCACGGTGGTGGTCTTGCCGGTGCCTGGGCCGCCGGATATCACCGCCAGGCGCCGACGTACCGCCTGGGCGGCGGCCAGGCGCTGCCAGTCCGGTTGTTGCTGGTTGAAGGCGAACAGCCGCGCCAGGCTCTCGGCCAGCCGCGCCTCATCCACCTCGGGACGGTCGGCGGCACGGGCCAGCAGCTGTGCGGCGAGTTGCTGCTCGTAGGCCTGGTAGCGTGCCAGGTACAGGCGCTCGCCCTCCAGGATCAGCGGGGCGAATGCACCAGGCCCGGCGACCAGCGCGGAGCCCTGCAGGCGGGTGCGCAGCTCGACCAGCGGCGGCAGGACGAAATCGAATTCTGGCCAGGGACGCTGACCGGCGACCCGCGCCAGCGGCAGGCACACGTCGCCGCCGGCCAGGGCCTCGCTGCACAGGGCGGCGCAGGCGAGCACGGCGTCATCGGCCTGCGGCTCCAGGCGCTGCAGGCTGGCCAGCAGTGCGCGCTCCAGCGGGCCGAGGGGCAGGTCGGCGAGGCTCATCGGGGGAGCTCCCTCACCCCAACCCTCTCCCAGGGGGAGAGGGGGTGGTTGCTCGACGCTTCCATGGCGGACGTAGCCCGGGTGCAATCCGGGAAGGCCGGTACCTGGGCTGCATCCGGGCTACTGCCTGAGCGCATCACTGCACCTCCGCGAACAATGTATCCAGCGCATCCAGCAGAGCATCGTCCGGCCGGGAGAAGTACACCCCGGCCTCCGGCATGCCGCGCAGGAACAGGTAGAAGGCGCCACCCAGCTGCGCATGGGTGAAGCCGGCCAGGCGCGTGCGCAGGAAGCGGCGCAGCGCCACCAGGTAGATCAGGTATTGCAGGTGGTAGTGCTCGCCGGCGATGGCCTGCTCCAGGCGCTCGGTGCCGTAGTGCTCGGCGGTCGGGCCGAGCCAGTTGGACTTGTAGTCGAGGATGTACCAGCGCCCGTCGTGCTCGAAGGTCAGATCGATGAAACCCTTGAGGAAGCCCTGCAGCTCGTCGAACTGCAGGCGCTCGGCGGCCTGGCGCATGGCTGACGGCAGGCCGTACGCCGGGTCGGCGAGCAGCGCGCGCAAACGCTCCACGTCCAGGCGTTCGACCGGGAAGGTGAAGCCCAGCTCGGGCAGGCGGCGGGTCGGGTCGAGGGCGGCCAGGCGCAGACCTTGGCCGTCCAGGTCGCAGTCCAGCACGCGCTGCAGCTGCGCGGTGGCGGTCTCGGCCCAGGTCGCGGCATCGATGCCGTGATCCTGCAGGGCGGCCGGCACCAGCTGCTCAAGGCTGCCCTTGCCGCGCATCCAGTCTTCGAGGATGGCGTGCAGGCAGGTACCGGCGCGGGCGCCACGGGGGAAGGCGAAGAAGCCGGCGCCGGGTTCGCTGGCGGCGGGCATGGCCAGGTGGTCGCGATCCGGTGCCTCCATGTGCATGCCCGCCGCCAATCCCGAGAAGCTACCGATGCGCCAGGCGCTGTGCAGGCTGCGAGCGAAGCCCTGCAGGGCCTGCGGCGGCTCGGCGCGGCTCTCGCCGGCGGCGCTGGTTTCTTCCAGCAGCAGCGGCAGGCGGGCGATCAGACCGTCGCTGCCCTGCGCCAGCGCATCCAGCTCGGCGGCCAGTGCCAGCCCATCACGGCCGGCAAGGTGCGCCGCCAGTTCGCCCAGCGCATCGGCGCCGGGCAGCTTGCGGCCGTGCAGCAGCCAGGCCAGGGCGCTGCTGTGCAGGCCCTCGTCGGGCAGCGAGCCATCCTTCTTCGGCTTGGGCATGGCGGCCGGCCCCCAGTGCAGCCACAGGCGATCGCGGGCGCGGGTCAGGGCCACATAGGTCAGGCGCAGCTTCTCGGCGAAGCTCTCGCGGCGCGCCGCCTGCAGGCGTTCGTCCAGGCGCGCGCTGCCCAGGTCGAGCAGCGGCTGGCCGTGTTCGTCGTGGCAGCGCGCGCTGTCGGTGTGCTGGCCGAGCAGGCGGCCGTCCCACAGGAAGGGACAGAACACCAATGGATATTCCAGGCCCTTGGAGGTGTGGATGGTGACGATCTGCACCCGCTCGGCATCGCTCTCCAGGCGCAGCAGCGCATCCTCGCCGGCGCCCTCGCTGCCGCGCTGGCCGTCGAACCAGGCGAGCAACGCCTCCAGCCCGGGACGCTGCAGGCTCTCGGCCTGCAGCAGCTCGGCCAGGTGCAGCAGATTGGTCAGCCGCCGCTCGCCGTCGATACCGGCCAGCAGGCGCTCGGCCACCCGCTCCTGATCCAACCACGCTCTAAAGACGCGCATGAAGCCGTGCTGCTGCCACAGCTGGTGATACTGCTCGGCGGCGGCGCGCTCCTCGTCCCAGGCGCGTTCGTCGTCCTGACAGCGGGCGATCTGCGCGGCGTCGCGGCCCAGCAGGCGGGTGGCCAGGGCGTAGCGCAGCACGCCTTCGCGCCCCGGCTCGGCATAGGCGGCCAGCACCGCCGCCAGCTCGCCGGCCTCCTCGCTGTGCCAGACGCTGTCGCGGCCACGGCGCACGCTGGGCACGCCACGGGCCGCCAGCTCGGCGGCGACGCTGGCGGCCTCGCGGTGGTTGCTGACCAGCACGGCGATATGGCCACCCTTCAGCGGCTGCCTGTCGCCGTCCTCGGCGAAATAGGCATCACCTTGCGCACTGGCGGCGAGCAGCGCGGCAATCCTGCGCGCCGTATCGGTGGCGGCCAGCTCGCCGGCGCGCGCCTTGTTCAGCCCCTCGTCGCCGAGCCAGACCAGGCCCAGCGGCGCACCGCCGTCCTGCTCGGGCAGCACCAGCTGCGCCCGCGCCTTCTTGCCGGCGCTGACCGGCGGGTAGTTCAGCCCCTCTTCGGCGAACGGCTGCGGACGGGCGAACAGGCGGTTGAGCGCGGCGATCAGCTCGGGGGTGGAACGGTAGTTGAAGGGCAGGTCGTACTGCCGCTCGGCCGCATCCCGCGCCTTGAGGTAGGTGGCCAGGTCGGCGCCACGGAAGGCATAGATGGCTTGCTTGGGGTCACCGACAAAACAGAGGTCGCCACGCGGGCTACTGCGCGACTCGCCAGCGTTGTCGGATTCTCTCTCAGACCTCGCCGTACTCGCTGTACTGTCTCGGCCTTCGCTCGAAAGCCTCCTAGCCGGCAAGCCGCTCGCTACACCCGCCGCTTTTGGATAGATGCGGTCGAAGATGGCGTACTGGATCGGATCGGTGTCCTGGAATTCGTCGATCAGCGCCAGCGGGTACTGCTCGCGTAGGCGCGCGCCCAGGTCCTCGCCGGCCGACCCGTGCAGCGCCTCGTGCAGGCGGTTGAGCAGGTCGTCGAAGGCCAGCAGGCGCTGGGTCGCCTTGCGTTGCGGCAGCTCGACATTGAGCCGGTCGAGCAGCTCGACCTGCAGGGCGATCAGTTTCTGCCGGCCCGCCGGCTCGGCGGAGGCCAGGGCCTCGGATAGCGCATCCAGCGCCTCGGCCAGCTCGCACTGCGGCGCGTCGAAGCCCTTCTTGCAGGCCTTGCCCAGGGCGATGGCGCCCAGCTTGAGCAGCCCGTCCGGGGCCTCGAACAGCGCCGCCGGGTCGGCGAAGTAGGCATCCAGCTCGGCCGACCACAGCGGCAGCTTGGCGACCTTGTGGGTGGTCTGGCTGAGGCCGCCGTGCCCGCGCAGGGTCTCGATCCAGCCGTAGCCGGCGGCGTGCCACAGTGCGGCGGCGCGTTGCCAGGCGGCGCTGGCGGCGCTCAGCTCGGCGCCGCTGGCCGCCTCGCGCGGCTCCACCCGCAGGTAGGGTTTGCCCAAGTGGCTGCGCAGGGCCTGACGCAGGGTGGAGGGGGTGATCCTGGCCCTGGCCAGGAAGCGCGCCCAGGCCGGGTCGGCCTCGGCAAGCACGTGGCGCCAGGCATCGCCGAGCAGGCCGTCGAGCACCTCGCGGTCGTCCTGGGTCAGCTCGGCATCGAAGTCGCCACCGGCCTCGAAGGCCGAGTCCTGCAGGGCGCGCTGGCAGAAGCCGTGGATAGTGAAGATCGCCGCCTCGTCGAAGCCGTGCACGGCCAGCAGCAGGCGGCGGCGCGCCGCCTCGCCGGGATGGCGGCGGTGCAGCTCATTGAGGAAGTCATCGCCGCTCTCGCCGCCTTCATACAGCGCCAGCAGCTCGGCCAGGCGCGCGCGGATGCGTTCGCGCAGCTCGGCGGTGGCCGCGGTGGTGTAGGTGACCACCAGGATCTGCCCGACGCTCAGCTGCTGCTCCAGCAGTAGGCGGGCATACAGCGCGGTCAGGGTCCAGGTCTTGCCGGTACCGGCGCTGGCCTCTATCAGCGAGCGGCCGGCGAAGGACGAATCCTGCAGGTTCAGGTCGTTCATTCGGCCTCCTCCTCGCCACTGGCCAGGGCCTTGAGCGCCGGGCCCAGCAGCCGCTCGGCGAGCTGCTCGAAGCGCTCGCCGAGCGGGTCGCGCTCGCGGAAGGCCAGGGCGTACCAGGGGTCGAGGGCCTCGCCGGGCACGGGGCTGAACTCGGCGCCGAGCCAGGCCGCCTCGGCCTTGTCGCGGGCAGCGTCACGCGGCTCCTTGCGGCTCTTTGCGCTGGGCGTACACAGGGCCTTGGCGAACTCGTAGCTGCTGCGGGTGATAAAGGGCAGCGGCGCACTCAGGGCCTTGCGGTAGGCAACCAGCCAAGGTTCGAGCAGTGCTTCGGGGTTGTCCAGCGGGCCGAGCTGCCAGTCGCCGGCCGGCGAGACCAGCAGGCTCTCGCGGGCGATGCCCGTGGTGGCGGACACGTTGAGCAGCAGGTGGCGCAGCCAGAAGCCGGGCAGGTCCCAGGCACCGGGGGCGGCCAGGCGCCAGTCGAACAGGCCGTGGCTGGTCACGCCGTCCAGCCAGCCGTGCACGCGCACGCCGGCCAGTTCGATATCCACCAGCAGCGGCTGCGGCGTCTCCTCCGGGCGTGCCTCGAACAGGCGCGGGGCGAAGGCGCGCACCGGGCCGCGCTGCTTGCCCCACAGGGCGTGGCCCAGCTCGCCGGGCGGCAACCAGCCGGCGGCGCGGGCGATGCGCCGCTCCTGCTCCTCGGACCAGCCACGCTCCACCGCCTGCAGGGCCAGCTGGCGCAGGCCACGACGGGCCGGACCTTCGAGGGCGAAGGGTTCGTCGGCGGCGATGGCCTCGTCGGCATCGGCCAGGCGCAGACCCAGGCGCTGCTCCAGGAGGAAGCGCGCCGGATGGCGGAAGCACTGCAGCAGCTGGCTCGGCTCTATCGTGAGCCAGTCCTCCCCCGGTTCGGGCAGCCGCTCGATAAAGGCTGGCGGCGTCAGCAGCGGCGCCTCAGCCAGACGCCGAGCGGCGCGGAACCAGGCGGGGGCGAAGCCCTGGCGCGCGCTGGCGGCCGCGAAGTTGCCGGGAGCGAACGGCTGCAGCGGATGGTCGATGGTGATGCGCGCACTGGCCTTGCTCTCGCCCCGGGTCGCGGTGAGATCCACCGTCTCCAGCAGCTCGCTGACCAGCACCGAGGGTGGCAGCTCGGCGTTGTCGCGCGGGTCGCGGCCGACGTAGCTCAGGTACAGGCCATCGCGGGCGCTGAGCAGGGTTTCGAGGAACAGGTAGCGGTCGTCCAGGCGCCGCGCCCGGTCGCCGCGGCGCGGGCGCCTGGCGATCAGGTCGAAGCCGGCCACCGGCGTGCGCCGGGGCAGGGCGCCGTCGTCCAGGCCGAGCAGGCAGACCAGGCGGAACGGCAGGCTGCGCATCGGCACCATGGTGCAGAAGGTCACCGCGCCGGTGAGGAAGCCCGAGGCGCCGCTGCCGCTCTCCAGCGCCGCGCCGAGCTGCTGGCGCACCAGCGCCAGTTGCAGCGGGCGCTCGATGCCGGCATCCAGAGCCTGCCGGCCCAGTGCAGCACAGGCCTGGCTGAGCAGGAGCAGGGTGTCGCCGGATTCGCGTTCGTCGAACAGCACGTCGATCAGGCCCTGCAGGTCCAGCGCCCAGTCGGCCAGCGGACGGTCACGCTGCAGGCGTTCGGCCAGGCCGGCGAGCAGTTCGACGAAGGCACACAGGCGACCGAGCAGCTGACCACGCGCACCTTCCAGGGCATCCAGCGGCAGGCTGTCGCCGAGCAGCGGCACGCCGTCGCCGGCCAGTTGCGGCGGTGCGGCGAAGCCCAGCAGCAGGCGGTCCAGGCCCTGGCGCCAGGTGAAGGCGTCATCGGCGGGCAAATCGAGGGCGGCACGATGACCAGCGTCGCGGCCCCAGCGCACGCCGGCCTGGTGCAGCCAGTCGCGCAGCAGCGGCAGGTCTTCAGGTTCGATGCCGGCGCGGCGGGCGATGGCCGGCTGTTCCAGCCAGGCGAGGATCTCCTCGGCGGCGAAGCGGCTCTCGGGCAGGCTGAGCAGGCCGAGGAAGGCCTCGATCAGCGGGGTCTCGGCGCGCAGGCTGCGGTCGGCCAGGCTGAAGGGAATATGCGGCGCGCCTTCGCGACGGGCGAACACGGCTTCTATGTAGGGCGCGTAGCGCTCGATATCCGGAGTCAGCACCACCACCTGATCGGGGCTCAGCCGCGGGTCGGCGGCGAAGCGCGCCAGCAGCTGGTCATGCAGGATCTCCACCTCTCGCAGCGGCGAGTGGGCGATGTGCAGCTCCAGCGAGCGGTCGTCGTCGCGCAGGGCCAGGCGCTCATCCGGGGTGCGGGTGCGCAGGCGCAGGATGTCCTGCTGCAGGGCGTGCAGCAGGCTGTCGTCGGTAAGCTCCGCGTCCTGCGGGTAGATGCCGTTCTCCTCGGCGATCTGCCCGAGCAAGCTGTCGAAGAAGTCGCGGCCCTGCTTGCCCAGGCTGGCCAGCAGCGGGTGGCCGACGTCGAGATACCAGTCGTCCGGGCTGACCTCGGACTGGGCCAGCTCGCGCACGTCGCGAATCTCGCCCCAGGCCTCGCGGCAGGGGTTGAGGGCGAAGATCACCACGTCGGTGTGCCGCGCCAGCCCCTCCAACACCCGCAGGTGGTGCGGCGGCAGCGAGCTGATGCCGAACACCAGCAGGCGCTCGGGCATTCCGTCGATGGGCGTGGCGGCATGCAGGCGCGCCAGCAGCTCGCCGAGCAGGCGCGCGCGGTGCGGGTGGCCATCGCGGGTCAGCTCCTGCCACAGCAGCGCCTGCCAGCTTTCGTCCGCACCCAGGTCGCACAGCTCGCCGCGTTCCCAGGCGGCCAGCCAGTCGTCGCGATAGAGCAGGTACTGGTCGAACACGTCGGCGATCTTCGCCGCCAGGGCCAGGCGGCGGCGCTCGTCGCCACCTTCCAGGTAACGCTGCAGGCGTTCGGCACGGGCCAGGTTGGTCGGCTCGCACAGCCAGTCGTACAGGCGCCAGGTCATCGCCTGCGGGTTGAACGCGGACTGCTCCGGCAGGGCGCCGAGCACCTGGCGCGCCAGGCCCCAGACGAAGCTGGACGGCAGCTGCACCTCCAGGTGCATGGCGATGCCCTGCTCGCGCGCCAGCTGCAGGGTCAGCCAGCGACCGATGCCCTGGCTCGGTACCACCACCCGCGCCGGCGCCAGCACGTCCGCCTGCGGCTGGGCGAGCAGCCGGCAGGCCAACAGGCCGAGGGTTTCCAGGTCGGGGGCGTGGTACAGGCTGAGCATGGGCGGCGCTGGCGATTGGATTGCCGCAAGGTTAACAAGAAGCGCCGCCGGCGCGGATTTTTTGCTACCGTGCCGGCGCCGACATAACAACGACGCAAGGAGCGCAACATGGCATCTGGCAATCCCTCGCTTTCCGAAAAAGCCTTCAGCAACCTGGATGTATCCGCAGACCCGATGACCCTCGGCGGCACCGTCAACAAGACGGCCATGCTGCTGGCCCTGACGCTGATCTCGGCGGTCTGGGTGTGGAACAGCTACTTCAGCAACCCCGAGGCGGCCGCCGGCCTGATGCCCTGGGTGCTGGGCAGCGCCATCGGCGGCTTCCTGCTGTCGCTGATCATCATCTTCGCCAAGCGCACCGCACCCTACCTGGCGCCGCTGCATGCGCTGGTCGAGGGTGTGTTCGTCGGCGCCATCTCGGCGTTCTACGAGGCCAAGTACCCGGGCATCGTCGTGCAGGCGGTGGCGCTGACCTTCGGCACCCTGTTCTGCCTGCTGGCCGCGTACCGCAGCGGGCTGATCCGCGCCACCGAGAACTTCAAGCTGGGCGTGGTCGCCGCCACCGGCGCCATCTGCCTGCTGTACCTGGTCAACCTGGGCCTGCGCCTGTTCACCGACCTGTCGATCCCCTTCATCCATGAGAGCGGCGTGCTCGGCATCTGCTTCAGCCTGTTCGTGGTGGTGATCGCCGCGCTCAACCTGGTGCTGGATTTCGACTTCATCGAGCAGGGCGTCGAGCAGCAGTGCCCGAAGTACATGGAGTGGTATGCCGCCTTCGGCCTGATGCTGACCCTAGTCTGGCTGTACCTGGAAATCCTCCGCCTGCTGGCCAAGCTGCGCCGCTGACACACCCACGCACGGAGCGCCGCTCGGCGGCTCCGTGCCGCCGCAACGCAGGGCAAGGTCGATCTTCCGCAGCGAAGCTGAACGGCTGGCGCTGTCATCGATCTACAACTAAAGCTAAACAGGAGGGCGCCGGAAACCGCACCCATCGAAGAAGAGCGAGCCCCGAGGCTGCGCCATGCTGACCCTGCTCAATCTGTTGTCCGCCATCGCCCTGCTGGTGTGGGGCACCCATATCGTGCGCACCGGCATCCTGCGGGTGTATGGCTCGCAGCTGCGGCGCATCCTCAGCCACAGCGTGGCGCGGCGGCCGCAGGCGTTCGCCGCCGGCATCGGCGTCACCGCCCTGGTGCAGAGCAGCAACGCCACCGCCCTGCTGGTCACCTCCTTCGTCGCCCAGGAACTGATGGCGCTGGCCCCGGCCCTGGCGATCATGCTCGGTGCCGACGTCGGTACGGCGCTGATGGCACGGGTGCTGACCCTCGACCTGTCGTGGCTGTCGCCGCTGCTGATCTTCGTCGGCGTGGTGCTGTTCCTCTCACGCAAGCAGAGCCGCCTGGGCCAGATCGGCCGGGTGGCGATCGGCCTCGGCCTGCTGATCCTGGCCTTGCAGCTGATCGTCCAGGCCGCGCGGCCGATCGCCGAATCCCACAGCATCGAGGCGCTGTTCGCCTCGCTGACCGGCGACCTGCTGCTGGATGCCCTGGTCGGTGCGCTGTTCGCCCTGATCACCTATTCCAGCCTGGCCGCCGTGCTGCTCACCGCCACCCTGGCCGGCAGCGGCATGATCAGCCTGCCGGTGGCCATCGGCCTGGTCATCGGCGCCAATATCGGCAGCGGCGTGCTGGCGCTGATCAACAGCAGCATGCAGTCGGCGGCCGGGCGCCGGGTGGCCGTGGGCAGCCTGCTGTACAAGCTGCTCGGCCTGCTCCTGGTACTGCCGCTGGTGGAGCCGCTGGTGCACTGGATGGAACAGCTGGACTGGTCCGCCGCGACCCTGGTGATCGGCTTCCACCTGGTCTACAACAGCCTGCGCTGTCTGCTGCTGCTACCGACCGTAGGCTGGATGGCACGCCTGTGCAGCCTGCTGCTGCCGGAGCGGGCGCGCGACGAAGGCGTGGCCCGCCCGCGCCACCTCGACCGCACGGCGCTGGAGACGCCCAGCCTGGCGCTGGCCAACGCGGTGCGCGAGACCCTGCGCATCGGCGACCTGGTGGAGCAGATGCTGGTGCACCTGCGCGAGGTGCTGCACGGCGGCTCCGGCGAGGCCAGCCAACAGTTGCGGCGCCTGGACGACGACGTCGATGCCCTGTACGGCGCGGTCAAGCTGTACCTGGCGCAGATGCCGCGCGACGACCTGCCGGCCCATGACAGCCGGCGCTGGGCGGAGATCATCGAGCTGGCGGTGAACCTGGAGCATGCCGGCGACCTGATCGAGCAGATGGCCGGCAAGCTCGACAACCACAAGCGCGCCCGCCACTACAGCTTCTCCGACAGCGGCCTGGAGGAACTCAGCGGCCTGCACGAGCTGCTGGCCAACAACCTGCGCCTGGGCCTCAACGTGTTCCTTAACGGCAACCGCGACAATGCCCAGCGCCTGCTGCAGGAGAAACGCCGCTTCCGCCGCGAGGAACGCAAGCTGGCCCACGCCCATGTCGGCCGCCTCAGCCGCCAGGTGGTGCAGAGCATCGAGACCAGCGCCCTGCACCTGGAGCTGATCGCCGACATGAAGCGCCTCAACTCGCTGTTCTGCGGCAGCGCCTATGTGGTGCTGGAAGACGTCGGCAATGAAGGAGCGCAGGAAGAGGAGAACGGTGCGGCGCTGCCCCCGGACAATGGCGAGGCGCCGCCGGCCGCCTGAGGCTCAGTGCTTCAGGTAGCCAGCTCCAGACTGCCGTCGTCGCGCATGCTCTGCACCGCCGCGCCCAGGCGCTTCACCAGGCGCAGATCGCAGCGCCGCGAGCACGCCAGGTACTGGGCGGTGGAGCCGAGCAGTTCGCTCTGCATCAGGTGCAGACCGCCCTCCTGGCGCTGCAGCAGCTCGGCCTCCAGCACCGGGTTGTACCAGGCATCGACCCGCCCGGCGCGCACCATGTGCAGCGCCGAGGGTCCCTGATTGACCTCGACTATCTGCGCCGGCGCGAAGCCACGGTCGAGCAGGATGCTGTGCCCGGCGGAGCCGCGCGACACGGCGATGCTGCGCAGCGCACTGGCCTCGGCGAAGGAGCCGAGCCGCCGCGAGCGGGTGTAGAAGGCGCGCTCCACCCGCATGATCTCGGCGATCCAGGTGAACTGCGGTTCGCGCTCGGGCAGCCGCGCCAGGGGAATGATCAGGGTGTCCTGCAGCCCCGGCACCAGCGCCAGGGCCCGCGGGCTGGGCACCACCACCAGCTGGTGGGCGTAGCCGGCGCGGCGCAGGGCCTCGAGGGTGATGTCGCCGACTATGCCCTTGCGCTCGGCCTGGTTGATGGTGATCGGCGGCACCTCCATCAGGTACAGCGGCAGCTCCTCGGCCGCCTGGCCGACGACCGCCGGCAGCGACGCCAGAGCGCCCAGGGCCGCTCGCCAGCCCGCCATCCATCGCCACCGCGTCATCGACTGCCCTCTTTCCGCATGCCTTGAAGTGTTGACCCGGTCATCGCGTCGCGCCAGTACGCCGCGCCACGACGGCGATGCTGCTGGTATCCTGCCGCCCCCGATCACGCCCGCCGCCACCTCTCCGATGCCGCACTGGAAACCCCACCTGCTTCGCCTGCTCGCCCTGCTGCAACGCTACCCCGGCCTGATCGCCGCGTTCGGTTTCTGCTCGGGTGTGGCCAGCTTCATCCTGGTCGACCGCCAGGCCGGCGTGGGCAAGGTGATCGCCGTGCTGATGCTGCTGAGCTGGGTCTGGCTGCTGCTGGAGGGCCTGCTGACCCGCAGCGCGGCGCGCTGGCTGGGGATCGAGGTGCCGCCGCTGCTGCTGCGCTACCTGACCCAGCTGATCCACCAGGAAAGCCTGTTCTTCGCCCTGCCGTTCTTCTTCATCACAACCGCCTGGAACAGCGGCCAGGCGCTGTTCACCGGCCTGCTCGGCGCCGCGGCGCTGCTGGCGATCATCGATCCGCTCTACTACAAGTGGCTGGCCGCGCGGCGCTGGCTGTACCTGAGCTTCCACAGCCTGGCGCTGTTCGCCGTGCTGCTGGTGGCGCTGCCGCTGATCGTCCACCTGACCACCGCCGAGAGCTACCGCCTGGCCCTGGGCATCGCCCTGGTGGTGACCCTGCCCAGCCTCGGCAGCAGCCTGCGCATCCAGCGCGGCTGGCGCTGGGCGACCCTGGCCGGGTTGGTCGCCGCCCTCGGCGTCGGTGCCTGGCTGGCGCGGCCCTGGGTGCCGCCGGCGACCCTGTGGCTGACCCAGGTGGCGGTCACCGAACAGCTGCAGGAACGCAAGCCCGGGCGCAGCCTGAAGCAGGTCTCCGCCGCTCAGCTGCAACAGGCCGGGCTCTACGCCTACACCGCGATCAGCGCACCGCGCGGGTTGAACGAACGCATCTATCACGTGTGGAAACGCGACGGCGTGGAGATGGACCGCATCGCCCTGGATATCCACGGCGGACGCAAGGCCGGCTACCGGGCCTGGACCCACAAGCGCAACTTCCCCGGCCAGCCGGCGGGCGACTGGCAGGTGCAGGTGGTGACCGAGGCCGGCCAGCAGATCGGCGTGCTGCGCTTCCGCGTCGACTAGTCGCTAGTCAGGACAGGGGCGCTGGGGCAAGCTGCGTCCAGGCACATCGCAAGGAACGCACCATGCTCAGAACCATCACCTGCCTGCTGCTCGTCCTGCTGCTGGGCGGCTGCAGCGACGACTCGCAACCCAGCGCGGCGGAGCGCCAGCTGCTGCTCACCGGCGCCGACTTCGGCTATGGCGAGGAGGCCGGCTACTTCGGCAAGACCACCACCTACTGGACCCGCACCACGGACCTGAGCTACGACTCCGAGCCACTCAGCGGCCTCTACCTGCACAGCACCGTGTCGCTCACCCCTAGCGCCGGCGAAGCGCTGATGGCCAGCTACAGCTCGCTGCAGGGCGCCGGCATCGCCCTGGGCCTGCTGGGTGAGGGGGTGACCGAGGAAGAGATCGAGCTGACCCGCAAGCTCGGCAGCCACGCCAAGCTGATCCTACTGCGCAAGAACGGCGAGCCGATCGGCAACATGTTCTCCGTCAGCATCGGCAAGAAGCTGCTGTTCGCCGTGTTCACCGGCCAGCACCACTTCGACTCGGGAGCGGCCTTCGAGGCCTTTATCGAACCCAAGCTGGCCGCGCTGGAGGCGCACCAGTACGACGACCCGCTGCTGGAGTGGGGCAAGGGCCTGTTCGCCGACGAGGACGACGACGAACAGGCAACCCGCTGAGCCGCTACAGGCGGAAGCGCTGCACCATGCCGTTCAGCTCGCTGGCCAGGCGCGCCAGCTGGTCGCTGGCCACCGAGGTTTCCTGGGCGCCGGTGGAGTTCTGCTCGGCGATGTCGCGGATCGCCACCAGGTTGCGATCCACCTCGCGCGCCACCTGAGCCTGTTCCTCGGCGGCGCTGGCGATCACCAGGTTCATCTCGTTGATCTGCCCGACCCGCTCGGCGATCAGCGCCAGGGCACCGTCGGCCTGGCTGGCCATCTCGCTGCTGCGGCTGGCGTACTCGCTGCTGGCACCCATGGCGTCCACCGACTCCTGGCTGGCGCTCTGGATCGCGCTGATCATCCGCTCGATCTCCTGGGTCGAGCTCTGCGTGCGCTGGGCCAGCGCACGCACCTCGTCGGCTACCACGGCGAAGCCGCGGCCCTGGTCACCGGCCCGCGCCGCCTCGATGGCGGCGTTGAGGGCCAGCAGGTTGGTCTGCTCGGCGATGGTGCGGATCACCTCCAGCACCCGGCCGATGGCGATGGCCTCGTCGGCCAGGCGGGCGATGGTGCCCGAGGTGATCTGCAAGCGATCACTGAGCTGCTCGATGGTGCTGCGCGTGGTACTGACCTGGCGCCGCCCGGCCTCGGCGGTCTCCTGCGCCTCGCGGGAGGAATCCGAGGTGTGGTTGGCGTTGCGCGCCACCTCGTCCACCGCCGCCGACATCTCGGTGACAGCGGTGGCGGCCATCTGGATCTCGTCGTTCTGCCGGTTGATGCCCTGGGCCGACTGCTCGGTGACCGCGTGCAGCTGCTCGGCCGCCGAGGCCAGCTGGGTGGCGGCGCCCTGGATGCCCTGCAGGGTGTCGCGCAGGTTCTCCTGCATCAGCTTGAACGAGGTCTGCACCTCGGTGATCTCGTCGCCGCCGCTGCACTGCACCGGCTGGCTGAGATCACCGGCGGCGTTGCGCGCCACCACTTCGCGCAGCTCGGTGAGACGTAGGTTGATGCCGCGGCTCATCGTCCAGGCCTGAATGCCGCCGCCGATCAGCAGCAGCGCCAGCAGCCCGGCGACCAGGTTGAAGTTGCGCTGGTACAGCGCCAGGCCCCGCTCGTACTGACGCTCAGACTCCTGCAGCTGCACCTCGATCAGCTTGCCGAACTGTTCCGACAGCGGGTCGATGTGCGGATACAGCTCCTGGGCGGTGAAGGCCGCCAGGGCCTCGCCGTCGTTGGCCCGCAGGATCGCCTTGAGCCGTTGTATCGGCTCATGGGCTTGCTGCATCAGGGGTTGGATCTGCTCGATCAGACGCTTCTCGTCGTCGATCAGGTGAGTCGCCAGGTAGGTTTTCCAGATCTGCTGGATCTTGCCTTCCGCCAGCTCCACCTGGCTGGCCGCCTCGGCGGCGGGGATGCCGCCGTTGCGCGCCTTGTGACTGGCGTCGACTATGTTCACCGCGTAGAGATCGGCGATCACCTTGAGGTCGCGCAACGGCACCACACGATCCAGGTAAACGCTGTTGAGGCCGTCGAGCACGCCACGCAGGCCGGTGAGGCCGGCGGTGCCGATAGCCAAGCTGCCCGCCATCATCAGGACGATGAGGACGAACAACCTTGTCCGTATGGTCCAGTTCTTCATGGTAGGTCACCTACTACAGGCGCAATGCCTACCAGAACCATAGCTGCGTTTTGCCAGCATTGCAGGCCGGCGCATGCATCAGCGATGCATGGCGCCGGCCGCTGGTCTCACGCCTCCAGCGCGGACGCCGGACCGAAGAACTCGTAGCGGGTCTGCGCCTCCGGCACCCCCAGCTCGCGCAGGTTGCGCTTGAGCGCGGCCATGAACGGCTTGGGCCCGAGGAAATAGACATCCAGGTCGCGCTCCGCCGGCAACCAGGCCTGCAGGCGCTCCAAGGAAAGGCGGCCATGGGCATCGGCGCCGTCGTCCGGGCGCGCCTCCTCGAAGCAGTAGAAGCGCTGCAGCTGCGGATGCGCCGCCGCCAGCTCGTCCACCCGCGCGGCGAAGGCCTGCACGCCGGCATGCCGCGCGCAGTGGATGAAGCGGATCGGCCGGCCGCTGTGCACCGCCGCCTCCAGCATGGTCATCAGCGGGGTGATACCGACCCCGGCGCTGATCAGCACCAGCGGCTTGCTCGAAGGGGTGAGGGTGAACTCGCCGGCCGGGATGAACAGCTCCAGCTCGTCGCCTTCGCCGACCCGGTCGTGCAGGTGGTTGGACACCCGGCCGCCCGGCTCGCGCTTAACGCTGATGCGGTACTCGCGGCCGTTCGGCACGGCGGACAGCGAGTAATTGCGGCGCACCTCCTCGCCCTCCAGCGTCAGGCGCAGGCCGATGTACTGGCCGGGAATGAAGTCGAGGATGGCGCCGCCGTCGACCGGCTGCAGGTGGAAGGAAGTGATCTCCTCGCTCTCGCGCACCTTGCGCGCCACGCGGAAGGCGCGGCCACCACGCCAGCCGCCCGGGGCGCGCTCGCTGGCGGAGTAAACCTCCTCCTCGGCGCCGATCAGCAGGTCGGCCAGCTGGCCGTAGGCGGCGGCCCAGGCGGCGATCACTTCATCCGTAGCGATTTCGGCGCCGAGCACTTCGCGAATGGCGCGCAGCAGGCAGCTGCCGACGATCGGATAGTGCTCGGGGAGGATCTGCAGCGACACGTGCTTCTGCACGATCTGCCCCACCAGCGGGCCGAGGGCCTGCAGGCGGTCGATGTGCTTGGCGTACATCAGCACGCCGTTGGCCAGGGCCCGCGGCTGGTCGCCGCTGGCCTGGTGCGCCTGGTTGAACAGGGGGCGCACCTGCGGGTACTCGCCGAGCATCATGCGGTAGAAATGGGTGGTCAGTGCCTCGCCGCCACTTTCCAGCAGGGGCACGGTGGCCTTGACGAGGGTGATGTGTTCGTTGGACAACATAAGGGGTATTCCTCTTGCACGCAGGGTTTTTCTGCCAGAGGAATATCAGGATTTATGCCAGATTATTTACTCTTATAAATCATATATTTATGTTATTCATAGTCGATAGGACAACGTGTCATATCGACATCATGGAGTCATGATGACCACGCATCCGTTGCTGCAGGCGCTGCTACCGCTGATCGACGACCTCAGCCGCGAACTGGCCGAGGACGAGCGCTACCGGCGCCTGCTCAGCGCCCTGCGCGCGCTGATCCCCTGCGACGCCACCGCGCTGCTGCGCCTGGATGGCGAGCAGCTGATTCCGCTGGCGGTGGACGGCCTCAGCGCCGACACCCTGGGCCGTCGCTTCACCTTGGCCGAGCACCCGCGCTTCGAGGTGCTGCTGGGCGATCGCCGGCCGACCCGCTTCGCCGCCGACAGCGACCTGCCCGATCCCTACGACGGCCTGGTCGAGGAACACGTCGGCCATCTGGAAGTGCACGACTGCCTGGGCTGCCCGCTGTTCATCGACGACCGCCCCTGGGGCCTGATCACCCTGGACAGCATGGAGCCCGGCAGCTTCGCCCAGAGCGATCTGGACAATCTGGAGGCCTTCGCCCGCCTGGCCGCCGCCTCGGTGAAGGCCAACGACCGCCTGCTCAGCCTGACCCAGCGTGCCGAGGCCGAGCGCCAGCTGGCCGCGCGTTTCCGCGAGGTGGCCGGCCAGGCCGTGCATGCCGAGCTGATCGGCCAGAGCGCCGCGCACAAGCGCCTGCAGGCGGAGATCGACACGGTGGCCAGCAGCGACCTGACGGTGCTGATCGAGGGCGAGACCGGTGTCGGCAAGGAGCTGGTGGCCCAGGCCATCCACGGTCGCTCGCCGCGCGCCGGCAAGCCGCTAATCAGCATCAACTGCGCGGCGCTGCCCGAGCAGCTGGTGGAGAGCGAACTGTTCGGCCACGTGCGCGGCGCCTTCACCGGCGCCAGCGGCGAGCGTAGCGGCAAGTTCGAGCTGGCCGATGGCGGCACCCTGTTCCTCGACGAGGTCGGCGAGCTGCCGCTGCCGGTGCAGGCCAAGCTGCTGCGCGTGCTGCAGAGCGGCCAGCTGCAGCGCCTGGGCTCGGACCGCGAGCACCGGGTGGACGTGCGCATCCTCGCCGCCACCAACCGCGACCTGGCCGAGGAAGTGCGCGCCGGGCGCTTCCGCGCCGACCTCTATCACCGCCTCAGCGTCTACCCGCTGCAGGTGCCGCCGCTGCGCGAGCGCGGCCGCGACGTGCTGCTGCTGGCCGGCCACTTCCTCGAACAGAACCGCGCCCGCCTGCGCCTGCGCGGCCTGCGCCTGGCCGCCGAGGCCCAGGCGGCGCTGCTCGGACATGCCTGGCCGGGCAACGTGCGCGAGCTGGAGCACCTGCTCGGCCGCGCCGCGCTCAAGGCCCTGGCGCGCCAGGTGGAACGCCCGCGCATCCTCACGCTGGAGGCCTGCGACCTGGATCTGGCGCCGCTGGCGCAGGCGCCGGCCGTGGCGGCGGTGGCCGTTCAGACAGGCGAGGGGGCGGGGCAGGAGCCGGTGGGCGATCTGCGCCTGGCGGTGGACGCCTACCAGCGCCAGCTGATCCAGGCGGCCCTGCGGCGGCAGCAGGATAACTGGGCCGCCGCCGCCCGCGAGCTGGGCGTGGATCGCGCCAATCTGCATCGGCTGGCGACGCGGCTGGGGCTCAAATAGGAGTTCGGAGTGTGAAGGTGGGCTGCCCGCTGCGCGGGCGAGGCCACCCTACGCCGGTTGGCCACTCGGTGCTCGAATAAGGCGGGCCGGGCGGCGTAGCGCTCGCCGCGGGCAGCACCCCAAACGAGGTCCGCTCAGCCGAAGAACCAGTAGCAGATCAGGATCGAGGCGATCACTCCGACCAGGTCGGCGAACAGGGCGCAGCCCACCGCGTGGCGGGCGCGCTGGATGCCCACCGAGCCGAAGTACACGGCCAGCACATAGAAGGTGGTCTCGGTGCTGCCCTGCATGGTCGCCGCGATCAGCGCCGGGAAGCTGTCGACGCCCTGGGTCTGCATGGTCTCGATCAGCATGGCCCGCGCCGCGCTGCCGGAGAACGGCTTGACCAGGCCGGTGGGCAGCGCCTCGACGAAGCGGCTGTCCCAGCCCAGGCCCTCGACGCACCAGCGGATGCCGTCGAGCAGCACGTCCAGCGCGCCCGAGGCGCGCAGCACACCCACCGCGCAGAGCATGGCGACCAGGTACGGCAGCAGGTTCTTGGCCACCTCGAAGCCTTCCTTGGCACCCTCGACGAAACTCTCGTACACCGGCACCCGCTTCAGCGCGCCGAGCAGCAGGAAGCACAGGATCAGGCCGAACAGGGTGAGGTTGCCGAGCAACGAGGACAGCGCGGTCAGCGCCGTGGCGGAGAGCCCGGCCAGCACGGCCATAAAGCCGCCGATCAGCAGCGCAGCGCCACCGAACCAGGCCAGCAGCACCGGGTCCCACAGGCGCAGGCGCTGCATCACGCCCACCGCCAGCAGGGCGCTGAGGGTGGACACGGCGTTGGCCAGGAGGATCGGCAGGAACACCAGGGCCGGGTCTTCGGCGCCCTGTTGCGCGCGGTACATGAAGATCGACACCGGCAGCAGGACGAACGACGAGGCGTTCATCACCATGAACAGCACCTGGGCATTGGTCGCCGAGGTGGGATTGGGGTTGAGCTCCTGCAGCGCCTTCATCGCGCGCAGGCCGATGGGCGTGGCGGCGTTATCCAGGCCCAGGCCATTGGCGGTGAAGCTGAGGGTGACCAGACCGAGCGAGTGGTGGCCGCGCGGCACATCCGGCATCAGCCGGGCGAACAGCGGGCCGAGCAGGCGGGCCAACACCTCGACCAGCCCGGCCTTCTCGGCGATGCGCAGGAAGCCCAGCCACAGCGTGAGCGTGCCGAACAGCAGGATCATCACATCGACAGAGGTCTTGGCCATGGTGAACAGGCTTTCCACCATGGAGGCCCACACCGTGGCGTCCCCGCCGATCCAGCGCACCAGGGCGGCCAACGCGGCCACCACGAAAAAACCCAGCCACAGGCCGTTGAGCATGCTTCATCTCCCCACAGGTGCAGGGATGATAGCGCGCCCGCCCCCCCGTCAGGCCAGCGCCTGCCGGGCTTTGTTACAGACACACGCCTGCGCCGGGCGGTACGGCCGCCCGGCGCTCGCGGTCAGGTCAAGGACGCGGTCGGCGGCCGAGGATGAAGGACAGGATGAACATCACCAGGAAGACCAGGAACAGAATCTTGGCGATTCCCGCTGCGGTACCAGCGATTCCGCCAAAGCCCAGTACGCCCGCGATGATGGCGACGATCAGGAAGGTGATGGACCAACTAAGCATAATGTTTCTCCTTGGTGGGACCCCGCCGCAAGGCACGGATCGTAAGCGGCGGTGCTGCGACCACAATGGTCCGCGGCATGGCCGTTAATCTTCAGAACACCCAGCGCTGTCGCTGGTTCAGCTGCAATTCGGAGTGCCGTACGGTGGGCAGGTCCGCGGCCACCTGGCGTATTTGCGGCACGGCGGCCGGGGTCTGTGCCTGGCCGGCCTGGCCGGTGGCGACGCCGAGGGCGAACAAGATGGCGGCGCGGGCGAGCAGATCGAACTTGTTGCGAAGCGATGGCGAGCGGAGAACATTCATCCTGGTTCCTCCTGATGAGCTCACAGAGAGCTCTTCAATTCCTGCATCCGCGCATGACAGGCGCGTATCTGGGGCAGTTCACGATCCAACAGCTGTTGCAATGGCGGCGTGGCTTCTGCGCGGGCCTCGGCAAAGGCCCGCAGAAGGCGGTCCTCGGCGTCGGCCAACTGGGCCACGTAAATGGCGTCTTCGTTGCGGGAGAACCTGGCGCGGGTGTCGACGTACACACGTTGCAGCGCACCGAGCAGGGTTCCACCACGAGCCGGTTCCTCGTCCTGCGCGGCGGTGGCCAGGGCCAACGCCTCGACCAGCTGCTGCTTGGCCCTGGCCAGTTCGCCGAACAGGCTGCGCAGGCTAGGCTCATGAACCTCGTGCGCCGCATGCCGGTAGAACTGTTCGCCATCCCGAGTGATCTCAATCAGCTCGTTGAGGTGGGCCGTCTCGCTGGACATGGAACTCTCTCCCTTCTGCGCGTCGGCTCACGAAACCGGGATTCGCCGAGCGCTCCTGCGGCTGATATCGCAAGCCCCGTGCCAGTCTTTTTTCAGGTGTATTTTCCTTGAATTTCAATAACTTACATATGAAACGAGAGAGCCTTCACCTTGCAATCTGCAACTAAGCCTTGTCACGGCCGTGCAACTTGCACGACTTTTCCTGGCCTAAGCTGAGCTACCGCCTTGGAGAACCTCATGCAAACAACTGGACAGAACAGCGGCCGCATCCTGCTGGTGGATGACGAAGCGGCCATCCTGCGCACGTTTCGCTACTGCCTGGAGGACGAGGGCTACCAGGTCGCCACCGCCGGCAGTGCGACTCAGGCAGACGCCCTGTTGCAGCGCCAGGTCTTCGACCTGTGCTTCCTCGACCTGCGCCTGGGCGAGGACAACGGCCTGGAAGTGCTGGAGCGCATGCGCATCCAGGTGCCGTGGATGCGCGTGGTGGTGGTCACCGCCCATTCCGAGGTGGACGTGGCGGTAGACGCCATGCAGGCCGGCGCCGCCGATTACCTGGTCAAGCCCTGCAGCCCCGACCAGCTGCGCCTGGCCGCCAGCCAGCAGCTGGAGGTGCGCCAGCTGGCGGCACGCCTGGAGGCGCTGGAAGGCGAGGCGCGGCGCAACCAGGGCCAGCTGGACTCGCACAGCCCGGCGCTGAAGGCCGTGCTGGAGACCGCTCGGCAGGTGGCCGACACCGACGCCAACGTACTAATCCTCGGCGAATCCGGCACCGGCAAGGGCGAAGTGGCGCGCCTGATCCACAGCCACAGCCGCCGCGCGAAGAAACCCTTCGTCACCATCAACTGCCCGTCGCTGACCGCCGAGCTGATGGAGAGCGAGCTGTTCGGCCACAGCCGCGGCGCCTTCACCGGCGCCAGCGAGAGCACCCTGGGGCGGGTCAACCAGGCCGATGGCGGCACCCTGTTCCTCGACGAGATCGGCGACTTCCCGCTGCCGCTGCAATCCAAGCTGCTGCGCTTCATCCAGGACAAGGAATACGAGCGGGTCGGCGACCCGGTGACGCGCCAGGCCGATGTGCGCATTCTCGCCGCCACCAACCTGGACCTGGCCGAGATGGTCCGCGCCGGCACCTTCCGCGAGGACCTGCTGTACCGCCTCAACGTCATCACCCTGACCCTGCCGCCCCTGCGCGAGCGTGCCGAGGACACCCTGGCCCTGGCCGAGGGCTTCCTCGCCCGCTTCGTCAAGGATTACGCGCGCCCGGCCCGCGGCTTCAGCGAGGCCTCGCTGAACGCCCTGCGCCGCTACAACTGGCCAGGCAACGTACGCGAGCTGCGCAACGTGATCGAGCGCGCCAGCATCATCTGTCCCGGCGAGTGGGTGGAGCCCAGCCACCTGGGTCTGGATACCCGCGACGATGGCGGCGTGGCGCGGGTCGGCTCGGATATGACCCTGGAGGCCCTGGAGAAGGCCCATATCGCCGCCGTGCTGGGCAATAGCCCGACCCTGGAACAGGCCGCCACCACCCTCGGCATCGACGTCTCCACCCTGTACCGCAAGCGCAAGCAATACGGCCTATGAAGCTGCGCAACCAGCTGTTCCTCAGCATCAGCGCGCTGATCACCCTGGCCCTGCTCGGGCTGCTGCTGGGCATGCTCAGCGTGCTGATGCTGGCGCGCGCGCAGAGCGAGTCGATGGACCGCAACCTGCAGATGCTCGAAGCCGGTCTGGTCCTGCGCCAGGAACTGGGAGCCCAGTTGGTCCTGATCCTGCGCGACAAGCTCGATCGGCAGGCGCTGGAGGACTCCTCCAGACGCTTCCGCCAGGCCCTGACCAACGCCGGGGAAAGCGCCCTGGACGACGCCGACCGGCAGGCCCTGCAGGAGATCGAGCGCACCTACGCGAACTTCGAGAAGCGCCTGCACGACCCCCAGGAAGTGCGCAACCGCCTGTTCGCCGACGATAGTTTCCTCTTGGTGCTGGAGGCCGTGCGCAGCCGCCTGATGGCGACCCAGGCCCGCTATGTGGAGGCGGTGGAGCTGACCCAGGAAGAGTCGCGCCAGCACGCCTGGATGATCACCGCGCTGCTCGGCCTGATCGGCGTGGCCCTGCTGCTGATCGGTTTCATCACCGCCCACAGCATCGCCCGACGCTTCGGCCGGCCGATCGAGGCCCTGACCGAGGCGGCCGACCAGATCGGCCTGGGCAACTTCCAGGTCACCCTGCCGATCACCCGCGAGGTCGAGCTGGCCTCGCTGACCCGCCGCTTCGGCTTCATGGCCGAGGCGCTGAGCCAGTTCCGCGCCAGCAACGTGGCCGCCCTACTGGCCGGGCAACGGCGCCTACAGGCGGTGCTCGACGGCATCGATGACGGCCTGCTGATCCTCGACCGCGAGGGCCATCTGGAACACGGCAACCCGGTGGCGCAGAACCAGCTCGGCTGGGAGGAACTGCCCCTGGGCCAGCACCTCAGCCAGCTGCTACCGCAACCGGCATTGCAGGCGCAGCTGGAGCAGGCCCTGGAAGGCCACCACCCGTCGCGCCACGGCGAGGACCTGCAGATCGGCGAGCGCCTGTTCAGCTACAGCCTGACGCCGGTCAGCGACGACAGCGGGGCGATCATCGCCGCGGTGATGGTGCTGCACGACGTGACCCGTCTGCGCGCGTTCGAACGGGTGCGCAGCGAGTTCGTCCTGCGTGCCTCCCACGAGCTGCGCACCCCGGTCACCGGCATGCACATGGCCTTCGAACTGCTGCGCGAGCGCCTGCATTTCCAGCCCGACAGTCGCGAGGAAGACCTGCTGCACACGGTGGGCGAGGAGATGCACCGCCTGCTGCGGCTGATCGACGACCTGCTGAATTTCTCCCGCTACCAGAGCGGCCTGCAGAAGCTCGAACTGCAGCCCTGCAATCCCGCCGAGCTGCTGGAGAAGGCCGCGCGACGCTTCGCCCACAAGGCCGAGGAACAGCAGGTGGAGCTGCGCGTGGAGCCGGCCGAGGACCTGCCGCAGCTGCAGCTGGACTGCATGCAGCTGGACCGGGTGCTGGACAACCTGATCGGCAACGCCCTGCGCCATTGCCATCCGGGCGGGCTGATCGTGCTGCAGGCGCGCTGCCAGGGCGATCGCCTGTTCATCAGTGTCGAGGATGACGGCGAGGGGATTCCGCAGAGCCAGCAGGCGCGCATCTTCGAGCCCTTCGTCCAGGTCGGCCGGCGCAAGGGCGGTGCCGGGCTGGGCCTGGCCCTGTGCCAGGAAATCGTGCAGCTGCACGGCGGGCGCATCGGGGTGAAGTCGCAGCCTGGGCAGGGTGCGCGCTTCTACATGGCGTTGCCGTACTAGCGGCCCGTCGCGCGCCCAGGGAGGCGGCGCGCCAGCCTACAAATATGTTCTAAGCCGTCAGGCGAAGGTCACAAATCCCTACTAGGATTTTTGCCAAACCGTCCCGCTTAGGAGTGCCAAGGATGCATCGTTCCAGCCTGCTGTCCCTCGGCCTGGTCGCCGGTCTGCTGCTTGCCGGTTGCGCCAGCAATACCACCCAGCCTTCCCAGTATTCCGGTTTCCTTTCCGACTATTCGCAGCTGCAACCGGCCACCTCGGCCAGCGGCGCGCCGGTGCTGCGCTGGGTGTCGCCGGATTACAACGCCGGCAACTACCGCTCGGTGTACATCGAGAAGCCGGTGTTCCATCCCGAGCCCAAGCCCAGCGACGAAGTCAGCCAGGCCACGCTCGACCAGATCACCGGCTATCTGCAGCAGTCCATGCGCCGCGAGCTGTCCAGCCGCATGACCGTGGTCGACGCGCCCAACACCGACACCCTGGTGCTGCGCAGCGCCATCACCGGGGTGAGCACCTCGGCCGAAGGCCTGAAGTTCTACGAGGTGATCCCGATCGCCCTGGTCGCCGCGGCCGCCAGCACCGCCGCCGGCACCCGCGACCGCAACACCGATATCTATGTCGAGCTGGAGGCGCTCGACGCCCGCACCAGCCAGCCGATGGTCCGGGTAGTGCGCAAGGGCCACGGCCTGCAGCTGGAAAACAGAAGCACCCAGCTGACCCTGGACGACCTCAAGCCGGCCCTGGACGTCTGGGCTCGCGACGCCCGCGCCTTCCGTCCCTGATATGGCGGGCCATGCGGCCCGTGGATGACGATTGACCACTGCGGCCAGCCCCTCCAGGCTGGCCGCAGTCATTTGCGGAGATCGCCATGTCCAGCATCAACCCCAGCCGCGAGCAACTGGCCGCCTTCGCCGCCGACATGCCCGCGGACCAGCCGATCCTGATGCTCAACCTGCTGCGTTACCACGCCGAGGCCACCTACCCGGCGGATAGCCTTCACACCCCCTGCAGCGGCCGCGAGGCCTATGCGCGCTACAGCCGCACGGCGCTGGCCAAAGTGCGCAGCGTGGGCGGCAACGTGCAGCTGCTGGCCCAGGCCAAGGCGGCGCTGATCGCGCCGGCCGGCGAGCAGTGGGACGAGGTGTTGCTGGTGCGCTATCCCTCACCCCAGGCCTTTCTCGGCATGCTCGCCGATGCCGAGTACCAGGCCGCCACCGTGCACCGCACGGCGGCCCTGGCTGACTCGCGGCTGATCGGCTGCCTGGCGCCGCCGACCTAGCCGGCCTGACGTTCCAGCAAGCGGCGGAACTGGCGCGCGGTCAGCGGCTTGGCGAACAGCCAGCCCTGCCCGCACTGGGCGCCCTGGGCGGCGAGGAACACCGCCTGAGCCTCGTGCTCGATGCCTTCGGCCACCACCTTCAACTGCAGCGCAGCGGCCATCTGAATGATGTGCGGCGCCACCCCACTGCTGGCCGCGTCATGGCCGAGAGCGTCGACGAACGACTTGTCGATCTTCAGCACGTCGGCCGGCAGCTCCTGCAGGTAGGCCAGGCTGGAATAGCCGGTGCCGAAGTCGTCGATCAGCACCCGGTGGCCGCTCTCGCGCAATTGCGCCAGCACGCCCTTGGCCGCCTGGATATCGGCCAGGCCCGACTCGGTGACCTCGAAGGCGATCTGCCCCGCCGCGACCCGGTGCTGCAGCAGCAGGCGGGCGGCCAGCACGCTGATGCGCGGCTCGGCGATGTCGCAGGCGGCCAGGTTGATCGAGATATACAGCCCCGGCTGCTGGCGCAGCAGGTCGCCGAGTTGCACCAGCACCTGCTCCAGCATGTAGTCGGTGATCTCGCGGATCTGCCCGCTGCTCTCGGCCATAGGGATGAAGTGGTCGGGGCCGAGCAGCTTGCCGTCGGCCCGGCGCCAGCGCACCAAGGCCTCGGCACCGACGCAGCGGCGGCTCTCCAGATCGAAGATCGGCTGGTAGCGCACGCGCAGGGCACGGCGGCGCAGGGCAGAGGTCAGCGAACCACCGAGGGACTGCCGGTAGCTGACCAGGTGATAGGTACTCAGGCCCGCGAGCAGGGCCAGCAGCAGGGCCACCGGCAACCAGCCGAACAGCCCCTCACGCAGACGCTGCTGAAGGAGGCTGCGGTCGGCGAACAGCACCAGGTCGAAGTCCGGGCTGTTGGTCGGCATGCGGTAAATCAGTTGGCCCGGGGTCAGCTGCAGGTCCTGGTCCTGCGGCCATTGCGCGGCCGGTGGCCAGGGCTGCGCCGGGCCGAGGATCGGCAGGGCCTTGGCGCCATCGCGCGGCACTATCATCAGGCTGCCACCGGCCGGCAGCTCGACCATGTCGGCCAGGTGCCCGCGCGAGGTGGACAGGCGGAAGTAGCCGCGCCCGACCACCAGCGCGGCCAGGTCGTCATCCGGCTGGGTGGTGGTGTTCAGCCAGTAGCGCTGGCGCTCGCCCTCCAGGTCCGGCGCCCGCTCCGGCCCCAGCGAGCTGCGCCGCGGCGAGGAGGAGCAGCGCTGGTCGCCGCCGATAAAGGCCGCCTCGTAGACGAAGCGGTGCTGGAACACCACGCGGCGCAGGGTCTCCACCATGGCCAGGTCGCAGCCGCGCAGGGGTTGCTGCTCCAGTTCGTCGAGGGCCGCGCCGAGCTGGCCGAAGATCTGCTCGATGCGCTGCAGAAAGCGCTGGCCCTGCACCTGCAGGCGCTCGGCCTCGGCGCGCTGGGCCTGGTTGTTGGCCAGCCACAGGCCGGCCAGGCCGAACAGCAGGACGCCGAGGCAGGTAGCCAATAGCGCCGCCGGCCAGGGGCGGAAGAGCAGGCGGCGCAGGCTGAGGGACATGGGTTGGGCTCCGTAGGGAACCCTTCAGGTATAGCGCAGCGGCTGCGCCTGATGCGGCTTCGCTGGCGTGCACGCAGCGCACGCGACAGACGGTGTGCGCAAACCTCAGCGCTGGTTGAGCACCTGCAGGATCGCCGCGCTCTCGGCGTCCGCCTCGCCGTCATAACGGGCCGGGCGGTACTTCATCTGGAAGGCGATCAGCACGTTGCGCGTGGCCGTATCGAGCAGGCCGGTGCGCGGCACCGGGTAGCCGAGCTGGTGCAACTGCTGCTGGAACCAGAGGATGTCCGGCGGCGCGGCGGCGAAGCGCGCCTGTTCGCGGGCCACGGCGGGGGCCTCCGGCCAACGGATCAGACCGGCATCGGCCAGGCGCTTCCAGGGGAACAGCGGGCCGGGGTCGACCTTGCGCTGGGGGGCGATGTCGCTGTGGCCGATGATGCTGTCGATCGGCAGGTCGTGGCGCTTGACCAGGTCCTTGATCAGGGCGATCAGCGCCTGGATCTGCGCCTCGCCATAGGGCTGCCAGTAGCGCCCGGCCGGCCCCTCGTAGTAGCCCTGGTTGACCAGCTCGATACCGATGGTGCTGGCGTTGAGCCAGGTGCGACCCTGCCATTCGCTGTCGCCGGCGTGCCAGGCGCGGCGGTCCTCGTCGACCAGGCGATAGACCTTGGCGGCGCCATCGTCGATCAGGTAGTGGGCACTGACTTCGCCCCGGGTCAGCAGCGCCAGCGAGCGCACCAGGTCGGTGGAGGTGTAGTGCAGCACGATGTACTGCACGCGGCTGCTCTGGCCCTGGGCGCGCAGGCTGTCGTCAATCTGCGGGCCGCTGGCGCAGCCGGCGAGGAGCAGGGCGAACAGGGCGAGGGCGGCGAGTCTCATCGGGATCGGCACGGCAGGTCGGGGCGGCAGTGTACCTCAGGGGGCGATGTGCAGAACGCTCTGCAGGTTGTCCAGCAACATGTCGACACTCAGCATGATCAGCAGCATGCCGGTCAGGCGCTCCACCGCAGTGAGGCCGCGAGGGCCGAGGAACTTCTGCAGCCAGGAGGCCTGCAGCAGGATGCTGGCGGTAGCCAGCCAGGCCAGGCCGACGGCCAGATACAGCTCCCACAGCGGCCCCTCGTAGGTGCTGCGCAGGGTCATCAGCACGGCCAGGGCCGAGGGCCCGGCCACCGCCGGCGTGGCCAGCGGCACCAGCAGCGGTTCGCCGTCCGGCAGGTCGCCCAGCACGCCCTCGGGACGCGGGAAGATCAGGCGCATGGCGATGACGAACAGGATGATGCCGCCGGCGATGGCGGTGGCCTCGCGCGACAGGCCCAGGCCGCTGAGGATCTTGTCGCCGAAGGTGAGGAACACCATCAGCAGCGCCAGGGCCAGCAGCAGCTCGCGCAGGGCCACGCGCATGCGCCGCTCGGGCGCGACGTTCTTCAGGGCGGCCAGGTAGATGGCGATATTGCCGAACGGATCGGTGACCAGAAAGATCAGCACGGCGATGCCGAAAATGTCCATGTAGCGCTCCTCGTGGAATGCTCACAGTTTATCCGCCGCCGTCACGCTCGTCTGCGCGGCCGGCAAATGCGAAGTCCGTCACAATCGCTCGACACTTCGGACACGAGGAAGCGGTGCGGGGACAAACGGCCATGCGCGGCGGTCATAGCAGTCGTATCGTCAATTCATGCCTCCTCGAGGATGACGCCATGCACCGCGTGCTGCTCTGGTTCAAGCAGGATCTGCGCCTCGACGACCACCCGGCCCTGCAGGCCGCCATGGACGCCGACCGGGTACTGCCGCTGTACGTGTTCGACCCCGACCTGCTGCAACCCGGCCCGCTCGGCTGCCGCCGCCTCGGCGTGCACCGCGCGCGCTTCCTGATGGAGAGCCTGGCCGCCCTGGACGGCGAGCTGCGCCAGCGTGGCTCTGGCCTGCTGGTGCTGCAGGGCCAGGCCGAGCAGCTGATCCCGCGCCTGGCCGAGCAGCTCGACCTCGACGAGGTACTGACCCTGGAGGAGATCGCGCCGCAGTCGCGCGCCCAGCTCGAAGCCCTGTGCCAGGCACTCGGCCCGGCACAGCTGCGCGAACTGCCGGGCAATAATTTGCTGCACGCCGCCGACCTGCCCTGTGCGCCCAGCGAACTGCCGCAGGTGTTCAGCCAGTTCCGCGAGCGCATCGAGCAGCGCCTGCCGGTCTTCCAGCCGCGCCCGGCGGCAATGCGCCTGCCGCCCCTGCCGGACAACGCCAGCGCCTATTTCGCCGCCTTGCCCAGCCTGTCTCAGCTCGGCCTCGGCGAGCCGCTCAGCGTACCCAACAGCGCCTTCCCCTTCTCCGGCGGCGAGCCGGCGGCCCAGGCACGCCTGCGCGACTACCTGTGGCTGACCCAGGGCGTGCGCAGCTATCGCGAGACACGCAACGGCATGATCGGCAGCGAGTACTCGTCCAAACTCTCGCCCTGGCTGGCCAACGGCGCACTCTCGCCGCGGCGGGTTGTGGCCGAGCTGCGCCGTCACGAGTCGCAGTACGGGCAGAACGACTCGACCCGCGCCCTGTGGCAGGAAATGCTCTGGCGCGAGTTCTTCCGCTGGACCCTGGTGCGCCACGGCGAGGCGCTGTTCCGCGCCGACGGGCTGAAGGCCACGGCACGCGCGCCACAGCAGCTGGATGAGCGCTTCGAACAGTGGTGCCAGGGGCGCACCGGCATGCCCCTGGTGGACGCCAACATGCGCGAGCTGGCCGCCACCGGCTTCATGTCCAACCGCGGCCGGCAGATAGTCGCCAGCTACCTGGTCGGCAACTTGCAGCAGGACTGGCGGCACGGCGCCGCCTGGTTCGAGGAACATCTGCTCGACTACGACCCGGCCAGCAACTGGGGCAACTGGGCCTACCTGGCCGGCGTCGCCAGCGACCCGCATCGCCAGCACCTGGCCAACGCCCTGCGCCAGGCCCGCCAGTACGACCCCAGCGCCGCTTACGTCAGCCTGTGGCTGCCGGAGCTGCGCGACGTGCCGCAGCACCTGCGGCACACGCCGTTCCTGCTGCCGCATCTGCAGCTGGATGCCATGGGCTATCCGCGCCTGGAGCGTATTCCGGAGGACTGGAAACCTTATCTGCCGAGCGCGGCCTAGCGCCCGATCACCGAGGGCCTGGGCTAGCCCAGCTCGACGCGGTTGCGTCCCTGGCGCTTGGCCTTGTACAGCGCCTGGTCGGCGCGGCCGAAGGCGGTCTCGCTGCTCTCGCCGGGCAGGAAGGCGGTCAGACCGCCCGATAAGGTGATGGTCACCGGCTCGCCACGGAAGTGGAACGGGCAGGACTCGATGGCACCGCGTAGGGTTTCCAGCAGCTGCTGGCCGCCCTCCAGCGGCGTGCTCGGCACCAGCAGGACGAACTCCTCGCCGCCGAAGCGGGCGAGGAAATCGGTCTTGCGCAGGCGCTTGAGCAGCTCGCCGGCGATGATCTTCAGCACCTTGTCGCCGGCCAGGTGACCATAGCCATCGTTGATGCGCTTGAAGTGGTCGATGTCGAGCACCGCCAGTAGCAGCTCGCCGCCGTAGCGGCGCCAGCGCGCCACCTCCAGCTCCAGGCGCTCGGCCCAGCCGGCGCGGTTGGCCAGGCCGGTGAGCGGATCGGTCAGGGCCTTCTGTCGCTGCTCCTCGAGGTGATCGCGGAAACCCTGGGCCTCCTGCTCCATCTCGGCGACCCGCTGGGACAATGCGCGCAGGCGCTGCGCTACTTCTTCCTCGCGCCCCTCGCGCTGGCGCTGGTGATCGCCCACCGTGCTGAGCAGGCCGTCCAGGCGCTGTTCCAGGGCGCGCTTGAGGCTGGGCAGGTCGACCGCCTCCTGCACGCTGGCCTGCAAGCCGCTGACCTGGTCGCGCAGTTCCTGGTTGAAGTTGCGCGCGCTCTCCACCGACTCGCTGTAGCCCTCGTGGGCCTCGGTGAGGGTGCCGAGGAAGGCGGCCAGGCGCTCGTTGAGCTGCTTGAGATAGCCGGCGAACTCGCGCTGACCACTGTCGGTGACGGCCAGCACCAGCACCGCCAGGTCGTCCAGCAGCGGCACCAGCTCGTACCAGTTCAAGCCGCCACGCATGCGCTCGCGCAGGGCCTCGCCCTGGGGCTGGTGGTGCTCCGGCAGCTCCAGCTCGTCGAGCAGGCCCAGCAGGCTGTCGGCGATATGTGGCGCCACGGCGCTGTAGCCCGGCTCCGGACGCTCGGGCAGGGCGAAGGCGGGGTCGCCGTCGCCGGTGATGATGCGTGCGTCCAGCGGCAGGCTGTCCAGGCTGGCAGCCGAAGGCGCGGCGCGGGTTGCCGATGGAGCGGCGGCTGGCTGCGGCTGGCCGGGCTCGGCCCGCTCGATGGTCTGCTCAACGACAACGGGGTTGGCAGAGGCTGCCGGCTGTGGCGCTGCGGGGGCCATCGGAGCCGGTTCGACAACGGGCGCCGCCTGAGCCGGCGCCGGGGTGGCTTGCGCGGGTGGCTCATCGTCCTCGAGTTCGAAGTCCTGCTCGCTGGCGGGTTGTGTCTTGGGCTGCTCGGTCGGCGCATCACCGCGCGCCTCGTCGCGGCCGCCGAACAGGCGTTGCAGCAGGCCGGGGCGCGCCACCTGATCGCTGCCCAGCACGCTCAGGGTCTTGCCCTGCAGGCTGCTCAGTTCGGCCAGCAACGCCGGCAGTTCGCGAGACTGGCTGGCGCGCTCCTCGATGCGCTTGGAGAACTGCTTGAGTGCCTTGCGCACCTCGCGCGGCGGATCGAGCGCCAGCAGCTGCTGGGTCAGCCCGGTGATGCCGGCGACGTTCTGCTCGACCCGTTGCTGGCGGCGGTGCTCGGAGTCCAGTACCGCCTTCTCCAGGCGCGGGATCAGGGCCGAGAGGCCGTTGTCCATCTGCTCGCTGCGGATCAGGTCACGCAGCTCCTGCATGCACTGGTCCACCGCCTTGTCGCTGCCCTCGGCCGCCAGGGAGCTGCGCACCAGGCCGCGGCGCAGCAGGTCGAGACGCTCGTTCCAGCGCTGCTCCTGCAGCTCCTGCTGCTCCAGGCTCTCCAGGTACTTGGCTTTCCAGCGCTGGGCATCATCGGTCATGGTGGCGATCCAGTGGCAAAGCCACTACAGCATAGGCAGGTTGAGGCCGGTCGGCAGGCGGATATCCACCGCCACCGGCAAATGATCGGAGATCGGCTGACTGAGCACGGCGACCCGCTCCAGCACCAGCTCCGGACTCAGCAGAATATGATCCAGACAGCGCTGCGGACGCCAGCTGGGAAAGGTCGCGTCGATCTGCGGGGCGACCAGGCCCAGGTCGCGCAGCGGCGAGTGCTGCAGCAGATCGATGGCGTGGGTGTTCATGTCGCCCATCAGCACCACGTGGCGAGCGCCGTCGATCAGCTCGCGCACGTAGGCCAGCTGGCGGGTGCGGGTACGCGGCCCCAGGGCCAGGTGCATGTTGATCACCACCAGCGCATCCGCGCCCTCGCCGAACTTCAGCAGCACGGCGCCGCGCCCCGGCGGGCCGGGTAGCGGGTGATCCTCCAGCTGGTCGGGACGCAGCCGGCTGAGCACGCCATTGCTGTGCTGGGCCAGGCGGCCGAGGTTGCGATTGAGCTGTTGGTACCAGTAGGGGAAGGCGCCTAGCTCGGCCAGGCGCTCGACCTGGTTGACGTAGCCCGAGCGCAGGCTGCCGCCATCCACTTCCTGCAGGGCGACCAGGTCATAGTCGCCGAGCAGCGCGCCGATCCGTTGCAGATTGCCGGCCCTGCCAGGGTGCGGCAGCAGATGCTGCCAGCCACGGGTCAGGTAGTGATGGTAACGCTCGGTGCTGATGCCGACCTGGATGTTGAAGCTGAGCAGGCGCAGGCGGCCATCGCCACAGTGGCTGCCGGAGTCCGCGCAAAGACCGTTGACCTGCGTCTGGCGCAGGCCCGCGGAACGCCCGGAACTCCAGCGGCGCAGCATGGTTAGGTACTCAGTTGGCGGAACGCTCTTTCTGGATCAGGAAGTCGGCGACGCCCAGGGTCTCTTTCGGACCACCGGAGGAGCCCACGTCGAAACGGTACTTGCCGTTGACGATCAGCACCGGCACGCCGGTGATCTGGTAGGACTTCGCCAGCTGCTTGGCCTTGCCCATCAAGCCTTTGACGGCGAATGAGTTGAAGGTGCTGATGAACTTGTCTTTGTCCACGCCCTGGCTGGCGAGAAACTCGGCCATCTCTTCCGGAGTTTGCAGCTGCTTGGGATTGCCATGCAGTTTCTCGAAGATCGCATGGTGAACCTTCTGTTCCACACCCATGGACTGGAGGGTGATGAACATCTGGCCGTGTGCGTCCCACAGGCCACCGAACAGGGCGGGGATGCGCACGAAGTTGACGTCTTCCGGCAGCTTCTCGACCCAGGGGTTGAGGGTCGGCTCGAACTGGTAGCAGTGCGGGCAGCCGTACCAGAACAGCTCGACCACCTCGATCTTGCCCGGCTGGGAAACCGGTACCGGGCTGCTCAGCTCGGCGTACTGGCGGCCGGCTTCGATGCTCTCGGCCTGGGCGCCCAGGCCCAGCAGGCTGAGGCTGGCGAAGGCGGCGCTGAGAATCAGGTTACGCATGCAGAACTCCTTGACGATGGGAACCGCGCAGGCGGACGCGGCTCGGTTCGACCGGCGGCGCAGCGGCGGGTTCCGGCATTGTAGCGGCAGCACCAACGAAAAAGGGTGGCCGTGGCCACCCTTTTGTTTCCGCTTGTCAGCGCTGCACAGAACTCGTTTACGATCTCGCGGGCTAGAGAAAGACAAGGCGGAAGCGGCTGAGGAAGCGGAGTTTACATGTCGTAAATGAGCATTCCGAAGCCGCTTTCAACGCAGTCTTTCCGACGCGCAGCAGATCGTAATCGGGTTCTTAGTGCAGGCCCTGGATGTAGCTGGATACCGCTTCGATGTCCTTGTTGCTCAGCTTGGCGGCGATGGCGCGCATGATCATCGCGTCGCCGTCGTTGGTGCGGTTGCCTTCGCGGAAGTCGGTCAGCTGCTTGGCCACGTAAGTCGCATGCTGGCCGCCCAGTTTGGGGAAGCTGGCAGCCGCCAGGCCGGCGCCGTTCGGCGAGTGGCAACCGGTGCAGGCCGGCATGCCCTCGGCGATCTTGCCGCCGCGGAACAGAGCCTCGCCACGTTCGACCAGCTTGGGATCGGCGGCGCCGACGCTCATCTGCTGGGAAGCGAAATAGGCTGCGATGTCGGCCAGATCCTGCTCGCTGAGGTTGTCCAGCAGACCGGTCATCTCCAGCACCTTACGGCCAACGCCCGGCTCGGCAGTCGGCGAGGAGCCGGCCTTGATGTCGTGCAGCTGCTTCAGCAGGTAACGCTCGCCCTGACCGGCCAGCTTGGGGAAGTTCGGCGCGGCGCTGTTGCCGTCGGCACCGTGGCAGGCGCCACAGACAGCCGTCTTGGCCTTGCCGGCTTCGGCATCGCCGACGATCTTGCCAGCGTCGGCGGCTTGCGCGGCCACGGAGACACCCAGGCTCAACAGGAGACTCACGAGTACTTTGTTCATCAGCTAATCCAATAACGGCTAGAGGTAATTAGGTTCTTACGGGACTACTCGCTCATCAACTTGATGACGGCCTGGTAGTCCTCGGCACTGCAATCCATGCACAGGCCACGGGGTGGCATGGCATTCAAACCGTTGGTGACGCTCAGCACCAGCGCGTCCATACCCTTGGCCACGCGTGGTTCCCAAGCTGCCTTGTCGCCTCGTTTGGGCGCCATCGGCAGTTGACCATTGTGGCAGGCCGCACAGGCCTTGGCATAAACCGCTTCGGGATCCTGCGCCGCATTCGCGGCACCCGACAACCACAGCAACGCCGCGCCGACGATCAGCACTTTATTCATAGCCTAACCTCATCAGGGAGGGAACGGCCTGCGTCTAGTCGCGCAGCGTGTTCTGTCTCGTTCCCGGCGGAAGGACAAAGCGCACACAAAATCTGCGGCATTATATACTGGCGTCGCTGAAACGGAAGCGACAGCATGCCGCGCCCCGGGGCCTCCCGGGCCGTCGCCGAGCGCTCCGGCTCCCCGCCCATACGGACTCCCCATGTCATCCAAGAATCCCATTCTCGGCCTGTGCCAGCAGGCAACCTTCCTCATCAGCGCCGCCAAGGTCGACCAGTGCCCGGACGACCAGGGCCTGGAAGTGGCCTTCGCCGGCCGCTCCAATGCCGGCAAGTCGAGCGCGCTGAACACCCTGACCCACGCCAGCCTGGCGCGCACCTCGAAGACACCGGGGCGCACCCAGTTGCTCAACTTCTTCCGCCTGGACGATGAGCGCCGCCTGGTCGACCTGCCCGGCTACGGCTACGCCAAGGTGCCGATCCCGCTCAAGCAGCACTGGCAGAAGCACCTGGAAGCCTACCTGGGCAGCCGCGAGAGCCTGTGCGGGCTGGTGCTGATGATGGACATCCGCCACCCGCTGACCGAGTTCGACTGCATGATGCTGGACTGGTCCAAGGCCAGCGGCATGCCGCTGCATATCCTGCTGACCAAGGCCGACAAGCTGACCTTCGGCGCCGCCAAGAATGCCCTGCTCAAGGTGCGTCAGGAGATCCGCAAGGAGTGGGGCGACGACGTCGCCAGCATCCAGCTGTTCTCGGCTCCCAAGCGCATGGGCGTGGAGGAGGCACAGCTGGTGCTGGCCCAGTGGCTGGGGCTGATCGAGGACGAGGAAGAGGCCGGCGAACAGGCTTGAGTCGCAGGCAACCTTTGCCGCCGCTTGCGTCGACTGACGTGGCCGACACGCAGAAAATCGCGGGCAAAAAAAACCCCGGGCTTCGTATGGGGAGGGAGAAGACCGGGGTTCAATTCTGAACCGCTAGGGCGGGGTTCAGAGATCTGCCAACACTAAAACACAGCTAGGAGCATCGAAAGGCACGCATGCCATTCGTGATCTCTGACTGGCCAATCTGGCGGTTAGTTCAGTTTTTCTTAAATCGCATTGCCATAAGCATGCGGTGATAAATTCGAAAAGCGGCATAAGACGTGCGACCTTATGCCGCAGCCGATCAATGCGCCTCGTCCCAGTTGTCGCCCACCCCGGCCTCGACCACCAGCGGCACATCCAGCGCCGCGGCACCGCTCATCAGCGGCAGCAGACCCGCCCTGAGCGCCTCCACCTGATCCTCGCGCACCTCCAGCACCAGTTCGTCGTGAACCTGCAGGATGACTTTCGCATCCAGCCCGGACTGCGGCAGCCACTGGTCCACGGCGACCATCGCGCGCTTCATGATGTCCGCCGCCGTGCCCTGCATCGGCGCGTTGATCGCGGTGCGTTCAGCGCCCTTGCGCAGCGCCGGGTTCTTCGCGTGGATATCCGGCAGGTACAGACGGCGGCCGAACAGGGTCTCGACATAGCCCTGCTGGGTGGCCTGCTCACGGGTGCGCTCCATGTAGGCCAGCACCCCGGGATAGCGGGCGAAGTAGCGGTCGATATAGGCCTGGGACTGCTTGCGGTCGACGCCGATCTGCTTGGCCAGGCCGAAGGCGCTCATGCCGTAGATCAGGCCGAAGTTGATCGCCTTGGCGCTGCGCCGCTGGTCGTTGGTCACCTGCTCCAGCTCGACCCCGAACACTTCGGCGGCGGTGGCGCGGTGCACGTCGCGGTCGTGGCGGAAGGCATCCAGCAGGCCCTCGTCCTTGGCCAGGTGGGCCATGATGCGCAGCTCGATCTGCGAGTAGTCCGCCGACATCAGCTTGTAGCCCTTGGGCGCCACGAAGGCCTGGCGGATGCGCCGGCCCTCAGCGGTGCGGATCGGGATGTTCTGCAGGTTCGGGTCGGTCGACGACAGCCGCCCGGTGGCCGCCACCGCCTGGTGGTAGCTGGTGTGGATGCGCCCGGTGCGCGGGTTGATCTGCTCCGGCAGGCGGTCGGTGTAGGTGCTCTTCAGCTTGCTCAGCGAGCGGTACTGCATGATCACCTTGGGCAGCTCGTAGTCCTGCTCGGCCAGCTCGGCCAGCACATTCTCGGCGGTGGACGGCTGGCCGGTAGCGGTCTTGCTCAGCACCGGCAGGCCGAGCTTTTCATAGAGGATGGCGCCGAGCTGCTTGGGCGAACCGAGGTTGAACTCCTGCTCGGCGATGGCATAGGCCTCGCGCTCCAGGCCGATCATCTTCTCGCCCAGCTCCAGGCTCTGCTGACCGAGCAGCTTGGCGTCGACCAGCGCGCCGTTGCGCTCGATGCGCGCCAGCACCGGCACCAGCGGCATCTCGATCTCCTTGAGCACCTTGACCAGCGCCGGCGTCGCCGACAGCTTGGCCCACAGGGTCTGATGCAGACGCAGGGTCACATCAGCATCCTCGGCCGCGTAGGGGCCGGCCTGCTCGATGGCGATCTGGTCGAAGGTCAGCTGCTTGGCGCCCTTGCCGGCGATGTCCTCGAAACGGATGGTGCTGTGCTCGAGATACTTGAGCGCCAGGCTGTCCATGTCGTGACGGGTCGCCGTGGAATCCAGCACATAGGACTCGAGCATGGTGTCGAAGGCGAGGCCCTGCATCTCAATGGGCGAGGTGGCGTTGGCCAGCACGTTCATGTCGTACTTGGCGTGCTGGCCGACCTTGGCCTTGGCCGGGTCCTCGAGAATCGGCTTGAGCGCGCGCAGCACGGCGTCGCGGTCGAGCTGCTCGGGCACGCCCATATAGGAATGCGCCAGCGGCACGTAGGCCGCCTCGCCGGCGGTGACGGCGAACGACACGCCGACCACCTGGGCCTGCTGCGGGTCGAGGCTGGTGGTCTCGGTGTCGAAGGCGATCAGCTCGGCCTGCTCCAGCTTCTTCAGCCAGGCATCGAACTGCGCCTGCTCCAGCACCGTCTCGTAGTTGCTGGCCACGGCCGGCGTCTCGCTCAGCGGGCCCTCGTCGAACAGGCCGCCGCTGATCGGCGGGGCCGGCGGGTTCTTGGCCTTCTCGCGCAGCAGCTCGTCCTGCCAGCTCTTGAACTCCAGCTCGGTGTAGAGCTGCAGCAGCGCCTCGCGATCCGGCTCGCCGGGATGCAGGTCGTCGATCTGGATGTTCAGCTCGACGTCGGTCTTGATGGTCGCCAGCTGATAGGAGAGGAAGGCCATGTCCTTGTGCTCGGCCAGCTTGGCCGGCAGGGTCTTGGCGCCACGGATCGGCAGCTCGGGCACCTTGTCGAGGTTGGCGTAGAGCACCTCCAGGCCGCCGCCGACGCCGACCAGCAGGCCCAGCGCGGTCTTCTCGCCGACGCCCGGCACGCCGGGAATGTTGTCGACCTTGTCGCCCATCAGCGCCAGGTAGTCGATGATCAGCTCGGGGCCGACGCCGAACTTGGCCTTCACCCCATCGATGTCGTAGACGCTGCCGGTCATGGTGTTGACCAGGGTGACGTGCGGGCAGACCAGCTGGGCCATGTCCTTGTCCCCGGTGGAGATCACCACGTCGCGGCCGAGGGCCGCGCACTGGCGCGCCAGGGTGCCGATCACGTCATCGGCCTCCACACCCTCGACGCACAGCAGCGGGTAGCCGAGCGCACGCACGCTGGCGTGCAGCGGCTCGACCTGGCCACGCAGGTCCTCCGGCATCGGCGGGCGGTTGGCCTTGTACTCGGCGAACATGGCGTCGCGGAAAGTGCCGCCCTTGGCGTCGAAGACCACGGCGAAGGGGCTGTCCGGATACTGCTTGCGCAGGCTCTTGAGCATGTTCAGCACGCCCTTCACCGCGCCGGTCTGCAGACCCTTGGAGGTGGCCAGCGGCGGCAGGGCATGGAAGGCGCGGTACAGATACGAGGAGCCATCGACCAGAACCAGAGGGGCGTTGGACATACGCGAGATCAACCTTTTGCCGGGGGCGAGCGCTAGAATGTGCGCATCAACCTGAAGAAAGGGACAAGGTTACCATGCGCCTGCTCACCCGCCTGACTCTGGCCACCCTGCTGGCCGCCAGCCCCGCGCTCGCCCTGGCCGAGGACGAAGTCACCGGCGACCCGGACGTGACCATCCGCCAGGATGGCGACAAGACCATCACCGAGTACCGGCAGAACGGCTTCCTCTACGCCATCAAGGTCACGCCCAAGAACGGCAAGCCGTACTTCCTGGTGCGCGCCGACGGCAGCGAAGGCAACTTCATCCGCTCCGATCAACCGGACATGCTGATTCCCGCCTGGGAAATCTTCAGCTGGTAAAACGCCATGTCGGTCTTCACGCCCCTCGAACGCCATGAACTGGAAGTTTTCCTCGAACCCTACGGCCTGGGCCGTCTGAAGGATTTCCGCGGCATCGCCGCCGGCACCGAGAACAGCAATTTCTTCGTCAGCCTGGACGGTGGCGAGTTCGTGCTGACTCTGGTGGAGCGTGGTCCGCGGGCCGACATGCCGTTCTTCATCGCGCTGCTCGAACGCCTGCACCAGGCCGGCCTGCCGGTGCCCTACGCGGTGCCGACGCAGAATGGCGAGGCGCTGCGCGAACTGGCGGAAAAGCCGGCCATCCTGCAACCGCGCCTGGCCGGCAAGCACGTCAGCCAGCCCAACGCCCACCACTGCGCGGAAGTCGGCACCTGGCTGGCACGCCTGCATCTGGCGACCCGCGACAACATCCTCGAACGGCGCAGCGACCGCGGTCTCGACTGGATGCTGGAAGAGGGCCCGGTACTGGCCCTGGAGCTGCACGACGAGCAGCTGCCGCTGCTGCGCGACAGCCTGCACGAGGTGGGCGAGCTCAAGGCGCGCATCCTCGCCCTGCCGCGGGCCAATCTGCATGCCGACCTGTTCCGCGACAACGCGCTGTTCGACGGCAATCAGCTGGCCGGGGTGATCGACTTCTACAACGCCTGCTCGGGGCCGATGCTCTATGACCTGGCGATCACCCTCAACGATTGGTGCTCCCAGGCCGACGACGATCTGGACCTGGCCCGCGGCCGCGCCCTGCTCGGCGCCTACGCCGCGCTACGCCCGTTCACCCGCGCCGAGGCCGAGCTGTGGCCGGCCATGCTGCGCATCGCCTGCCTGCGCTTCTGGCTCTCAAGGCTGATCGCCGCCCGCCGCTTCCAGGGCCGCGATGTGCTGGTCAAGGACCCGGCCGAATTCCAGCGCCGTCTGGCGCACCGCCAGCAGGTCAGACTGCCGCTACCGTTCGCCCTCTGAGGCCGGCTGCAGGTTGTACAGCCAGCGCTCGCCGCGCGGGTTGTCCACCGGCTGCAGCCGTCCGAACTCGCTCTTGTCGATCAGCAGCTCCAGCTGCGCCTGGGCGTTGTACTCGCAGAAGCGCACACGCAGTCGCGTGCCCGCCGGCAGCTGCAGGCCACCGCCATCGTGCAGGGCCACCTCGGTGCGGTAATCGCGGAAATCACCGGGGCACAGGATGTCCTGCAACCCAGCCTGCCAGCGCGCAGCCTGGTAACCCACCAGCGCACCGACTCCCATCATCACCAGCGTCGCCGCCGGCCAGCGCCATCCCTTGCGCATGTTCACTCCTCAGAGGCTTTCCAGGCAGCCGGCCAGGCCGCGGCCCAGATCGGTCAGCAGCTGTTCGTAACTCGCGGCCTTGGCACCCAGCGCATCCAGCTCGGCCAGCTTCACCGGCAAGCCGGCGGACAGGGTGTCCGCTAGGCGCGGGCGCAGCGGCGGCTCGCTGAACACACAGGCCGGACCGGTGGCCTGTAACCGTTCACGCATCGCCGCCACATGGCGCGCGCCCGGCTGCACCTCGCTGGCGGCGGTGAAGACACCGGCATGCTGCAGGCCGTAGGCGGACTCGAAGTAGTCGAAGGCCTGGTGGAAGACGAAGAACGGCTTGCTGGCCAGCGGCGCCAGACGGGCCTCGAGCGCCGCATCGGCGGCGGACAGGCGTTGCTCGAAGGCCTGCAGGTTGGCCCGATAGCGCGTGGCATTGGCCGGGTCAACAGTGGACAGGTCGGCGGCGATCTTCGCGGCAATCACCCGCGCATTGGCCGGCAGCAGCCACAGGTGGGCGTCCAGGCTGCCGGTGCGATGCTCGTGGTCGTGCTCGTCCGCGCCATGCTCGTCGTGCCGATGCTCGCCTTTGCCCTCGCCGAAGTGGCGTAGGGTCAGGCCCGGCAGGTCCTGTACGGCCACGCTCGGCAGCTCGCGGCCGCTCAGCACGCGCGGCAGGAAGGTCTCCATGTCCGCGCCGATCCAGTACAGCAGGTCGGCGCTCTGCACCCGGCGCACGTCCGACGGACGCAGGGCGAAGTGGTGCGGCGAAGCGCCCGGCGGCAGCAGCACCTCGGGCTGGCCGAGATCGCCCTGCACGGCGGCGGCGATCAGTTGCAGCGGCTTGATGCTGGTCAGCACGCGGACCTCGGCCTGAGCGGCCAGGCTGAGCAGGGAGAAGGCGAGAACAACGAACAGACGCGACACGACGGCAAGACTCGGCAGAAAAAGAGTTATAGAATAACGTCTCTTCACCCGGACGTCCCTCGTCATGTTCAAGCCGCTGACCGACAACACCCCGCTGGCCTGCCTGCCGCACGATCATTCGCGCTGCGTGGCCGCCGCCCTGGCCGAGGCCGAGGCGCTGTGCGCCAAGCAGGGCACGCGCCTGACCGCGCTGCGCAAGCGCGTGCTGGAGCTGGTCTGGGCCAGCCACAAGCCGCTGGGCGCCTACGACATCCTCGGCGTGCTGAGCGACGAGGACGGTCGCCGCGCCGCGCCGCCCACCGTGTACCGCGCCCTGGATTTCCTCCTGGAGAACGGCCTGGTGCATCGCATCGCATCGCTCAACGCCTTTATCGGCTGCGTGCACCCTGGTGAGCTGCACCAGGGCCAGTTCCTCATCTGCCGCAGCTGCCACACCGCCATCGAACTGGAACAGGCGTCGATCAGCCAGGCCATCGTCAGCGGCGCCAGCCAGGTCGGCTTCACCGTGGAGAGCCAGACCGTCGAAGTGGTAGGCCTGTGCGCCGGCTGCCAGGGTCCGCGATGAGCGAGGCGCTGATCCATCTCGACGGCGTCGGCGTCGGCTTCGCCGGCCAGGCGATGTTGCAGGACGTGCAGCTGACCGTGCGCCCCGGCGAGATCGTCACCCTGATCGGCCCCAACGGCGCCGGCAAGACCACCCTGGTACGCACCGTGCTCGGCCTGCTCAAGCCCGACCGCGGCAGCGTGCAGCGCAAGGCGCGCCTGCGCGTCGGCTACATGCCGCAGAAGCTCCACGTGGAGCCGACCCTGCCGCTGTCGGTGCTGCGCTTCCTGCGCCTGGTGCCGGGCGTGGATCGCGCTGCCGCGATGGCCGCGCTGGCCGAAGTCGGCGCCGAGCAGGTGCTGGACAGCCCGCTGCAGAGCATCTCCGGCGGCGAGCTACAGCGTGTGCTGCTGGCCCGCGCCCTGCTGCGCGAGCCGGAGCTGCTGGTGCTCGATGAGCCGGTGCAGGGCGTTGACGTGGCCGGCCAGGCAGAGCTGTACCGCCTGATCACCCGCCTGCGCGACCGCCACGGCTGCGGCGTGCTGATGGTGTCCCACGACCTGCACCTGGTGATGAGCACCACCGACCAGGTGGTCTGCCTGAATCGCCACGTGTGCTGCTCCGGCCACCCGGAACAGGTCAGCAACGACCCGGCCTTCGTCGAGATGTTCGGCCAGGACGCCAAGAGCCTGGCCATCTACCACCACCACCACGACCACAGCCACGACCTGCACGGCGCGGTGGTCGAGGCGCCCGGCCTGACCATCCACGGCCCGGCCCACGTGCACGGCCCGGGGTGCAAGCACTGATGCCCGATTTCCTCTTCAACGCATTGCTCGCCGGCCTGGCCCTGGCCCTGGTGGCCGGCCCGCTCGGCTCCTTTGTGGTGTGGCGGCGCATGGCCTACTTCGGCGACACCCTCTCGCATGCCGCCCTGCTCGGCGTGGCCCTGGGCTTCCTGCTCGACCTCAGCCCGACTCTGGCGGTCACCGTCGGCTGCCTGCTGCTCGCCGTCCTGCTGGTCGCCCTGCAGCAGCGCCAGGCGCTGGCCTCGGACACCCTGCTCGGCATCCTGGCGCCGACTACCCTGTCGCTGGGGCTGGTGGTGCTGAGCTTCATGGACGAGGTGCGCATCGACCTGATGGGCTATCTGTTCGGCGACCTGCTGGCCGTCGGCAGCGGCGACCTGGCCTGGATTCTCGGCGGCTGCGCCCTGGTCCTGGCCCTGCTGCTGCCGTTGTGGCGGCGCCTGCTGGCGATCACCGTGCACGAAGAGCTGGCGCGGGTCGAAGGCCTGCCGGTGGCGGCCCTGCGCCTGGCGCTGATGCTGCTGATCGCGGTGGTCATCGCGGTGGCCATGAAGATAGTCGGGGTGCTGCTGATCACCTCGCTGCTTATCATTCCGGCCGCCGCCGCCCAGCGCCATGCGCGCACTCCGGAACAAATGGCGATCGGCGCCAGCTTGCTCGGCATGCTCGCGGTAGCCGCGGGCTTGAGCCTTTCCTGGTTCCAGGACACGCCAGCCGGGCCTTCTATCGTGGTATCAGCGGCAGCAATTTTCCTCATAGGCTTTGCCCTGCCCCGTCGGGCCCGTTAGCATTGGGCGTTTTTTGCCCAATCCAAAACGCACCGAAACCAACGGGTCACATGATGAACAAGGGAAGCTATCGTTATCTCGCCGCGCTCGGCCTCGGCCTGCTGCTGGGCGAAGCCCGTGCCGAATATTGGACCGTGGATGAACTGGTAAAGGACTTCAGCCAGATCTCCGCACAGATCTCCCGCGGTGAGTTGCAGGCCGCCGAGAGCGGCCTCAATACCCTGCGCCAGCACACCGCCAGCAACGATGTACGCATCGGCCAATACCAGCGCGAGCTGGCCAATGCCTACCTGAAACAGGGCCGCCAGCAGCTGCAGGCCGGCAACGCCGCCGCAGCCAACGCCACCCTGAGCCAAGGCCAGCAACACCTGAGCGCGGCCTCCCCGGCGCTGAAGCAGGAATACCAGGCCAGCCTGGCCGCCAGCGCCGCCGAGAGCGGTGCCAAGCCGGCAGCAGTGGCCGCAGCCAAACCGCAAGCGCAGCCAGCCCCCGCCCCCGCTCCGGCTCCGGCCAAGGTCGCGGCCAAGCCGGCGGTGGCCGCCGTGGTCGAGAACCCCGCAGAGCGTCGCGAGGACGTCGAGCGCCGCCTGCAGGAAGCCGAGGCGATTATCGCCAAGAAGGAGGCCGAGCGCGCCCGCCAGCAGAAGTTGGCCGAGGAAAAGGCCGCCGCCGAACGCGAGGCCCGTGCCCAGCAGGCCGCAACCGCGCAACCTGCCGCCGCCCCAGCGCCTGCAGTCGCCAAGGTCGAAGCCGCCAAGCCGGCCGTGGCCGCCGCGCCCCGTGCACGCCTGATCGATCCGGCGGCCGCCAGCAGCAGCGTGCCCATGCCGATGCTCGATGCCAATGATCGCGACAGCCTGCGCAACCTGCTGGACCAGGTGGCCGCCGACGTGGTGGCCTTCGATTGCGCGGTGCGCCTGGAAGTGCGCGAGGCCAAGGACTATCCCTTCGTCGCCGCCCTGCTCTCGGCGCGGATCAAGAAGCTCGACCCGGCCTTCGCCCCGCAGTTCTCGCCGGTATTGAAGCCGGATCAGGAGCCGCGCCTGGTGCTGAGCCCGCAAAGCAACGGCTGATTGCCAGTTGTGTCACCACGGCCGCCCACGAGGCGGCCGTTTCGCTCTTATTCCCTTCTGAAAACAATTCAGGCCAATAAAGACTAAGAGCGCATAAACAAAGCGGCTAAAATGCGCGGCTTTCGGCCAACCGCCTACGCTTGCTGAAATCGCCGGTCCCACCTCCACGCCGGCAGACAGCCTTTAACGTACCCACAAGGTTCGCTCCGTGATCGAGTTTCACCACGTCAACAAGACCTATCGGGTCGCCGGGCGCGATGTGCCCGCCTTGCAGCCCACCAGCCTGCGCGTCGAGCGCGGCCAGGTGTTCGGCCTGATCGGCCACTCCGGCGCCGGCAAGAGCACCCTGCTGCGCCTGATCAACCGCCTGGAAGAACCCAGCGGCGGTCGCATCGAGATCGATGGCGAAGATGTCACCGCGCTGGATGCCAACGGTCTGCGCCGCTTCCGCCGCCAGGTCGGGATGATCTTCCAGCACTTCAACCTGCTGTCGTCGAAGACCGTCGCCGCCAACGTGGCCATGCCCCTGGAGCTGGCCGGCGAGCTGAGTCGCGAGCAGATCACCCAGCGCGTCGCCGAACTGCTGGCCCGCGTCGGCCTCAGCGATCACGCCAACAAGTTCCCGGCGCAGCTGTCCGGCGGTCAGAAGCAGCGCGTCGGCATCGCCCGCGCCCTGGCCACCCGACCGAAGATCCTGCTGTGCGACGAGGCCACCAGCGCCCTCGATCCGCAGACCACCGGCCAGGTCCTGCAGCTGCTGGCCGAGATCAACCGCGAGCTGGGCCTGACCATCGTCCTCATCACCCACGAGATGGACGTGATCCGCCGGGTCTGCGACCAAGTGGCGGTGATGGACGCCGGCACCATAGTCGAGCAGGGCCCGGTGGCCCAGGTGTTCCTCCACCCGCAGCACCCGACCACGCGCCGCTTCGTGCAGGAAGACGAGCACATCGACGAGAACGAGCAGCGCGACGACTTCGCCCATGTCAGCGGCAGGATCCTGCGCCTGACCTTCCAGGGCGACGCCACCTACGCGCCGCTGCTCGGCACCGTGGCCCGCGAGACCGGGGTCGACTACAGCATCCTTGCCGGGCGCATCGACCGCATCAAGGACACGCCCTACGGCCAGCTGACCCTGGCCCTGACCGGCGGCGACATCGACGCCGCGCTGGCGCGCTTCGGCGCCGCCGACGTGCACTTGGAGGTACTGCGCTGATGCTCGAGCAACTGCTGGCCAACTGGCTACCGAATGTCGACTGGGAGGAGATCGGCTACGCCAGCCTCGACACCCTCCATATGCTCGGCGGCGCCACGCTATTTACCGTACTTCTGGGGCTTCCCCTGGGCGTGCTGTTGTTCCTCACCGGCCCGCGGCAGATGTTCGAGCAGCGCGCGCTGTACGGCGTGCTGTCGCTGGTGGTGAACGTGCTGCGCTCGGTGCCGTTCGTGATCCTGCTGATCCTGATGATCCCGCTGACCGTGCTGATCACCGGCACCTCGCTGGGCGTCGCCGGCGCCATCCCACCGCTGGTGGTGGGCGCCACGCCGTTCTTCGCCCGTCTGGTGGAGACCGCCTTGAGAGAGGTGGATCGCGGCATCATCGAGGCGACCCAGGCGATGGGCGCCAGCACCCTGCAGATCATCTTCCGCGCCCTGCTGCCGGAGGCGCTGCCGGGACTGATCGCGGCCACCACCGTGACCGCCATCACCCTGGTCTCCTACACCGCCATGAGCGGCCTGATCGGCGGCGGCGGCCTCGGCGACCTGGCCGTGCGCTACGGCTACCAGCGCTACCAGCCGGACGTGATGGCGGTGACCGTCATCCTCCTGCTGATCCTGGTGCAGGTCCTACAGATGGTCGGCGACAAACTGGTCATCCACTTCTCGCGCAAGTAATCAATTCGCACCACCTAGAACAGCGGGCGACCGGCCACCCGTCGAACCCCGCGCCATATCCCACAAGGAGCTGAACATGAAGAAACTGCTGACTGCCCTGGCCGCCGCTGCGGCCCTCACCTCCGCCGCCGCCCAGGCTGGCGAGATCAGCGTCGCGGCCACCGCCGTGCCGCACGCGGAGCTCCTCGAATTGGTCAAACCGGCCCTGGCCAAGGAAGGCGTCGACCTCAAGATCAAGGTCTTCACCGACTACGTGCAGCCGAACGTGCAGGTCGCCGAAGGCCGCCTGGACGCCAACTTCTTCCAGCACCAGCCGTACCTGGACGAGTTCAATGCCTCGCGTGGCACCCAGCTGGTGAGCATCGCCGGCGTGCACGTCGAGCCCTTCGGCGCCTACTCCAGCAAGATCAAGAAGCTCGCCGATCTGCCGCAAGGCGCCCAGGTCGTAATCCCCAACGACGCCACCAACGGCGGCCGCGCCCTGCTGCTGCTGCAGAAGGCCGGTGTGATCAAGCTGAAGGCCGACGCCGGCATCACCGCCACCGTCAAGGACATCGCCGAGAACCCGAAGGGCATCAAGGTGCGTGAACTGGAAGCGGCCACCCTGCCGCGCGTCCTGGCCCAGGTCGACCTGGCCCTGATCAACACCAACTACGCCCTGGAAGCCGGCCTCAATCCGACCCAGGACGCCCTGGCGATCGAAGGCTCCGACTCGCCGTACGTGAACATTCTGGTGACCACCAGCGAGAAGAAAGACAACGCCGACCTGCAGAAGCTGGCCAAGGCTCTGCACACCCCGGAAGTGAAGAAATTCATTGCCGACAAGTACAAGGGTGCCGTGGTCCCGGCGTTCTGATCGCCGTCAGCCGCCAAGAAAAAGCCCGCTCATCGAGCGGGCTTTTTTCATTCTGGCTGGCGCCACAACCACAGCGCCAGCCAGAGGAACCAGAGTAGAGCGAGTAGCGAGGCGGGCATGCTCCAGTTCATCGCCCGCTCGGAGAAGCCGTCGTGGCCCTGCAGCAGGGCGGACAGCAGGTTGGCGCCGCCGGCCAGCAGCACACCGAGCGCCAGGCCGCGCGGCGCGGGGCGGCTCAGCCACAGCGCCGGCGCATAGAACAGCAGGCTGGTGGCGAAGCTCAGGCCGAACAGCGCGGCCAGGCCCGCCTCGATCTGCCGCACGCCGAAGGTGGCGGCGAACAGCTGGCTCCTGAGCGGCTCCTCGGCCCGCGCCCACTGATCGACCATCAGTTTCAACGCCACCCCATCCACCGCCTGCAGGGCAAAAGCCAGGGCCAGACTGGCCACGGCACAGGCGGCGCCGGACAGTGCCCAGACCCCGGCCTTGCCATCGCGCAGGCGCCAGGCCAGGGCCAACAGGGCGAGCACACCGAGCAGCACGCCCAGCAACTGGATCAAGTGGCTGCTCAGCCAGTGGTGGTCGGCGGCGTATTCGGCGAAGGCCGCGGCGGCGTCCCAGGGCGGCGCCTGCATCGGATGCAGAATGGTGCCCAGCATCAGCAACACTGCGCCGAGCAGGGCGGCCACGGCGCCCAGGCGCGAGGAGTACCGCGTATCGGGCATGGCGCCTCAGCTACCGCTCTGCAGCAGGCTCGGCAGTTGCTCGGCCAGCTTGTCGTTGTGCACCGGCGCGCGGATGAAGCCGCGCTGGGTGCCGTCGGGGCCGATGATCACCAGGTTGCCGCTGTGGTCGACGGTGTAGTTTTCCTTGCTGGTATCGGCCGGGATATAGGGAATGCTCACCGCCGCCGCCAGCTTCTGCAGGTCTTCCTGGCTGCCCGTCAGGCCGAGGAAGGCCGGGTCGAAGAAGCCCAGATATTTCTTCAGCTGCTCCGGGGTATCGCGGTGCGGGTCGACCGTCACCAGCACCACGCGCAGCTTGTCCTTGGCCTCGGCCGGCAACATGCCCTGCAACTGGCGCAGCTGGGCCAGGGTGGCCGGACAGATGTCCGGGCAGAAGGTGTAGCCGAAGAACAGCAGACTCCACTTGTCCTTCAGTTGATCGACCTGCAGCGCCTGGCCGTTCTGGTCGGTCAGCGCCAGCGAGGGCAGGCTGCGGCTCTGCGGCAACAGGACGATGCCGGCATCCAGCAGCGCCACCTTGTCGGTGCCGTCGCCCTTGCTGTTGAGCACCTTGTTGACGGTGAGGCCCAGTACCAGGGCGACCAGGGCGGCGAGGACGACGACGGTTTTCTGCGTACGACTCATGAACTCTCTCTTGGAAGCGGCGGGCGGCGCGCGAGTCTCGCGGCCGCCCAGGGATGCGGCGGGGTTGCGCTCAGAGGTTGAGCAGCAGGTAGTGGTCCGCCAGCAGGGCGATGAACAACAGGAACAGGTACCAGATACTGTACTTGAAGGTGTTGATCGCGGCGTGCGGCCGGCTGTCACGGTACAGCACCCAGGCCCAGAACATGAAGCGCCCGCCGAGCACCAGCGCGGCGGCGAGATAGAGCGGTCCGCTCATGTGGATGGCGTAGGGCATCAGGGTCACGGCCAGCATCACGGCGGTGTACAGCAGGATGTGCACCTTGGTGTAGTGCTCGCCGTGGGTCACCGGCAGCATGGGGATGTCGGCCTTGGCGTATTCCTCCTTGCGGTGGATGGCCAGGGCCCAGAAGTGCGGCGGCGTCCAGGCGAAGATGATCAGCACCAGCAGCAGCGGCTCGGCACTGATATGCCCGGTGACCGCGACCCAGCCGAGCAGCGGCGGCGCGGCACCGGCCAAGCCGCCAATCACGATGTTCTGCGGCGTGGCGCGCTTGAGAAAGCCGGTGTAGAGCACCGCATAGCCGAGCAGCGAGGCCAGGGTCAGCCAGGCGGCCAGCTCGTTGGTGAAGCTGAGCAGCAGCGCCATCCCGGCCACCGCCAGCAGCAGGGCGAAGCCCAGTGCCGCTACCGGCGACAGGCGCCCGGCAGTGACCGGACGCTTGTGGGTGCGCGCCATGATCGAGTCGATGCGTCGGTCGACCACGTGGTTGACCGCCGCCGCCGCGCCGGCGCACAGGCCGATGCCGAGGTTGCCGAACACCAGCACGGTCCAGGGCACGCCGGCGCGGGTGGCGAGGAACATGCCGACCAGCGAGGTGATCAGCATCAGCAGCACCACCCGGGGCTTGGTCAGCTCCAGGTAGTCGCGCCAGCTGGCGGATTCGGAGTGGGCTCGCAGCGCAGTAGCCATGGCGTATCTCCTTGCTTATTTACCCAGCGGAGCGAGGCGGGCGTCGGCCAGGTCGGCCTCCACGCGCTGGCTCGCCGCCAGGGGAACCGCCCGCAGGCGATAGTTGATCAGGACCAGCACCAGCAGCAGCGCGGCGCCACCGGCGTTGTGCGCCACGGCCACGGCCAGCGGCAGGTGCAGCAGCACGTTGCTCACGCCCAGGCTGACCTGCGCGGCCAGCGCCAGCAGCAACAGGCCGGCCAGACGACCGAGCCCCGCGGCGCGCAGGCGCCAGGCCAGCAGCAGCAGAACCAGGCTGAGCGCCACGGCGCCCAGCCTGTGGGTCATATGGATGGCAGTGCGGGCGTCGCTGTCGAGCTGGCCACCTAAGTAGTTGGGGCCGATGTGCTGGGTCAGGTGGAAGCCGTTGGCGAAGTCCATCGCCGGCCACCATTGGCCATGGCAGGTCGGCAGATCGACGCAAGCCACCGCCGCGTAGTTGGAGCTGACCCAGCCGCCCAGAGCGATCTGGCAGCCCGCCAGCACCAGCGCCACGCCGGCCAGCGCGCGCAGGCGCAGGGAAAGTCCGGGCAACACCGGCAGCGCGCCGGACAGGCGCAGGCTGAGCAGGAACAACAGGGCCAGGGTGGTGAAGCCGCCGAGCAGGTGGGCCGTGACCACCTGCGGCCACAGCTTGAGGGTGACCGTCCACATGCCGAAGGCGGCCTGGGCGATGACCACGCCGAGCAGCAGCAGCGGCAGCTTCAGCGGCTGGCCATCGGCACCGCGCCGGCGCAACGCCTGCACGGCCAAGCCGAGGATGACCAGGCCGAGGGTGCCGGCGAAGTAGCGGTGGACCATCTCGTTCCAGCCCTTTTCCACCTCCACCGGCGCCTCGGGGAAGCGCACCTCGGCCAGGGTCTGCTTGTGCTCGCTCATCGGCACGCCGATGAAGCCGTAGCAGCCCGGCCAGTCCGGGCAGCCGAGGCCGGCGTGGGTCAGGCGGGTATAGGCACCGAGCAGCACCACCACCACCGCCAGGGCGGTGGCGAACAGGGCCAGGCGGTAGCCGGGCAGGGTCTTGCGTTCACTCATCCGGGGCCTCTCTTGTTGTTATGGGCCGGCAGTCGGAGTCGGTCAGCCGATCTGCGACAGCTTCAGCAGCAGGCGCAGGTCGTTGAGAATGTCCTTGCCCTTGGTCTTGCCGTCGTAGCGCAGCACCAGGTTGCCGTTCGGGTCGACTATCCACAGCTGGGCGCCTTCGCCAGCCGGCACGGCTTTGTGGTAGCGCAGGGTATCCAGCGAGTAGCGCCCCAGCTGCGGATATTCACGCTGCAGCTGCTGGTCGTAATCGGCCGCCAGCGGCTGGGCCACGGCCAGGCCATGCACGGCGCGGGTGGCATCGCGATTCAGACCGATATGGATCTGCCGGGCGGTGTAGACCAGCTGGCGACAGTCGTCGGCACAATCCCCGGGCGTGGTGACCAGCAGTTGCCAGCGCTCCTGGGCAGCGCCCTGCACGCCGATATCGGCCAGCTGGCTGCCGTCGCCGATCAGGGCGCCATGGTAGTTGCGCGCATCCGGCACCCAGAAGCGCCACTGGTACATGGCGGTGGCGAGAATCATCGGGCCGATCGCCACCAGCAGCAGCAGAATCAGCTGCCAGCGCCCGCGGGCGCGCGCCGGTTGCGCCTCAGGAGTGGAAAGGGCCGGATTCATGGCTGGGCTCATGCTGTTTCTCCCGCGCGGTCTGTCTTGAATTGTGAATGCCGAGATAGAGGTAGAGGCCGATCAGGGCGGCGGCCAGGGCGAACCACTGCACGGCGTAACCGGTGTGTTTCTCCGGACCCATGGCCACCAGCGGCCATTCGGCCTGGTAGGCGGCGGGGCCGGGCTCCAGGCGCACTTCGTAGGCCATGCCGCCGCGGCCGAGCTGGCGCCACAGGCGCTCCGGCTCGACGGCGGTGATCAGCCGCGGCCAGGCGCCGCCGGCCGGATCGGCCTGCAGCTGGAAGGCTTCGCCGACCGGCACGTGGACCCGCGCCACCAGCTCCAGCGGCTGCTCGGGCGTGGTGAAAGCAGGAGGATTGCGCCGGTCCGGCCAGGGCAGCCAGCCGCGGTTGACCAGCAGCCACAGGCCGCTGGGTTGGTCGTAGAAGGGTTGCAGCAGCTCGACGCCGACCTGGCCGCCACGCTGGCGATTGTCCAGCAGCAGGCTGTGGCGTTCGTCGAACTGCCCTTGCAGGCGGACGCGCAGATGGGCGAGGTCGGAGCGCCGTTCCAGCTCGGTCACGGCAATGGGCTCGGCGTGCTGACGCGCCTCGAAACCGGCGAGCAGGGCGCGCTTCTCCTCGGCACGCACCAGTTGCCAGAAACCCAGGCCGACCAGCAGCGGCAGCAGCAGGGCCACCACGACGCTGGGCAACACGCCCGGGCGAAAGCCGTTCAAGGCCTTCCCCCGAAAGTTAGGGTCTGCTCTTGCTCCGACGCGAGCCGCGTTGCCGCAGCATAGTTCGCCAGGCTAGGCGCGGGACGCAGGCAATGGTCGCTCCCTTGGCAAGTCCCGCAACAACGCATGGCGAACTTTGCTGCGCAACCCGTAGGGCCGGGCCAGTTTTTGCGCGGTCGTGTCGGAGCAAGAGCCGACCCTAGATACGGCTGGCTATACTGGAACTGCACACCATCTCCCCCATCCCCCGGAGTCACGCATGCTCAAGGCCGCGATCATCCTCCTACTGCTGGCCACCCTGGTCAGCCTGTTCAGCGGCCTGTTCTTCCTGGTCAAGGACGAGGGCCGCGGTTCGCGGGTGGTCAACGCCCTGACCGTCCGCGTGATCCTGGCCGCCGCTACCCTGGCCTTGATCTCCTGGGGCTTCTTCAGCGGCCAGCTGGTTTCTCATGTCACCTGGTGACCCCCGCTACAGGATGTAGACGAAGACGAACAGGCCGATCCACACCACGTCGACGAAGTGCCAGTACCAGCTGGCCGCCTCGAAACCGAAGTGCTGGTCGGCGTCGAAGTGCCCGCGCCAGATCCGCACCAGCATCACCGTGAGAATCAGCGCGCCCAGGGTCACGTGAGCGCCGTGGAAACCGGTGAGCATGAAGAAGGTCGCGCCATAGATGCCCGACCCCAGGGTCAGGCCAAGCTCGTTGTAGGCGTGGATGTACTCCTCGACCTGGAAGAACAGGAAAGCGATGCCGAGCAGCACGGTCAGCGCCAGCCAGATCTTCAGCTGCTTGCGGTTGTTCTTCTTCAGCGCGTGGTGGGCGAAGGTCACGGTGAAGCTGGAGGTCACCAGCAGGATGGTGTTGAGCAGCGGCAGCCCCCAGGCCGAGATCACGCCGCTGGGCGCCGGGAAGAGTTTCGGGTCCGGGTTGTTCAGCAGTGGCCAGGTGTACTCGAAGTTCGGCCACAGCATGTTGGCCACGCCCTTGTCGCCCTCGCCGCCGAGCCACGGACCGGCCCAGTAGCGGATATAGAACAGCGCACCGAAGAAGGCGGCGAAGAACATCACCTCGGAGAAGATGAACCAGCTCATGCCCCAGCGGAACGAGCGGTCCATCTGCGGGCTGTACAGTCCGCCGCGGCTCTCCTTGATCACGTTGCCGAACCAGCCGAACAGCATATAGGCGAGGATCAGGCCGCCGACGAAGAAGATCAGCGGGCCGTTGGATTCGGCGCGGTCGGCCTTGAGGTCGTTGAACCAGGTGCCGACACCGTAGACGGTGGTGAGCATGCCGATGGTGGCGATGATCGGCCACTTGCTCTGGGCGGGAACGTAGTAGTTCTCGTGACTCGACATTTTCTTGTTCTCCTTATGGAGCCGCCCGGCTAGGGGCTGTCTGGGCAAGAGTCGCCTGCGCGACGGGCGGTTTGCGCGCAGTGATATCGAACAGGGTGTAGGCCAGGGTCAGGTGCTTCACGTCCTTGGGCAGATCTCGGTCGACGATGAAGCGCACCGGCATCTCGATGCGCTCACCGGGTTGCAGCACCTGCTGGGTGAAGCAGAAGCACTCGGTCTTGTGGAAGAAGGCCGCGGCCTTGGACGGCGCGACGCTGGGGATGGCCTGGGCGGTCATCGGCTTGTCGGTGGGGTTGTAGGCGACGAACAGCATCTCGTTGCTCGCACCCGCCACCACCGTCAGCTCGTCCGCCTTGGGGCGGAACTCCCAGACCATGTCCGCGGCGTTGGTGGCGAGGAACTGCACGCGCACCTGGCGCGCCTCGTCCACCACCTGTGCGCCCTCGTAGGCCCCAGCGGTCTTGCCGTTGATGCCGAAGGCCTGGCACATCACGTCGTAGATCGGCACCAGCAGGAAGCCGAAGGCGAACATGCCGACCACCACCGCCAACAGGCGTAGGACCAGGCGGCGGTTGTCCAGGGCTTCGCTCACGGGCGCGCTCCTACTTCACTTCCGGCGGAGTGGTGAAGGTGTGGTAGGGCGCCGGCGAGGGCACCGTCCACTCCAGGCCCTCGGCACCGTCCCAGGGCTTGGCCGCGGCCGGCTTGCCGCTGCGGATGCACTTGATGACGATGAACAGGAAGAGGAACTGGGTGGCGCCGAAGGTGAAGGCACCGATCGACGAGATCATGTTGAAGTCGGCGAACTGCAGGTTGTAGTCCGGAATCCGCCGCGGCATGCCGGCCAGGCCGACGAAGTGCATCGGGAAGAACGCCATGTTCATGCCGATGAAGCTCATCCAGAAGTGCAGCTTGCCGAGAGTCTCGTCGTACATGTGGCCGGTCCACTTGGGTAGCCAGTAGTACGCCGAGGCGAAGATGCCGAAGATCGCCCCGGGCACCAGCACGTAGTGGAAGTGCGCCACCACGAAGTAGGTGTCGTGGTACTGGAAGTCCGCCGGGGCGATGGCCAGCATCAGACCCGAGAAGCCGCCGATGGTGAACAGAATGACGAAGGCCACGGCGAACAGCATCGGCGTCTCGAAGGTCAGCGAGCCCTGCCACATGGTGCTCACCCAGTTGAACACCTTCACCCCGGTGGGCACGGCGATCAGCATGGTGGCGTACATGAAAAACAGCTCGCCGGTAAGCGGGATGCCCACGGTGAACATGTGGTGCGCCCACACGATGAACGACAGGAAGGCGATCGAGGCGGTGGCGTAGACCATCGAGGTGTAGCCGAACAGCGGCTTGCGCGCGAAGGCGGGGATGATCGAGCTGACGGCGCCGAAGGCCGGCAGGATCATGATGTACACCTCGGGGTGGCCGAAGAACCAGAACACGTGCTGGAACAGCACCGGGTCGCCGCCACCGGCCGCGCTGAAGAAGCTGGTGCCGAAGTGGATATCCATCAGCATCATGGTCACCACCCCGGCCAGCACCGGCATCACCGCGATCAGCAGGAAGGCGGTGATCAGCCAGGTCCAGACGAACAGCGGCATCTTCATCAGGGTCATGCCCGGGGCACGCAGGTTGAGGATGGTGGCGATCACGTTGATCGCGCCCATGATCGAGCTGATGCCCATCAGGTGGATGGCGAAGATGAAGAAGGTCACCGACTCCGGCGCATAAGTGGTCGACAGCGGCGCGTAGAAGGTCCAGCCGAAATTGGGTCCGCCGCCCTCGGTGAACAGTGTGCTGACCAGCAGACCGAAGGCGGCCGGGAGCAGCCAGAAGCTGAAGTTGTTCATCCGCGGCAGGGCCATGTCCGGCGCGCCGACCATCAGCGGGATCATCCAGTTGGCAAGGCCGACGAAGGCCGGCATCACCGCGCCGAACACCATGATCAGGCCGTGCATGGTGGTCATCTGGTTGAAGAACGCCGGCTCGACGATCTGCAGACCGGGCTGGAACAGTTCGGCGCGGATCACCATGGCCATGGACCCGCCGAGCAGGAACATGGCGAAGCTGAACCACAGGTACATGGAGCCGATGTCCTTGTGGTTGGTGGTCAGCACCCAGCGCATCAGGCCCTTGGCAGGGCCATGGTGATGGTCATGTCCGGCATGACCGTGGCCAGTGTGGCCCGGATCGATCACTGCACTCATGTCCTTACTCCTGAGCCTGTTTGAACGCGAGGATGTCCTTCGGCGTGACCATGTCGTTCATGGCGTTGCCCCAGGCGTTGCGCTCGTAGGTGATGATGGCGGCGATGTCGACTTCCGACAGCTGCTTGCCGAACGCAGCCATGGCGGTGCCCGGCTTGCCCTGGACCACGATGTGGATGTGGTCGGCGACCGCGCCGGTGGCGATCTTCGAGCCCTTGAGCGCCGGGAACATCGGCGGCAGGCCCTCGCCGTTCGGCTGGTGGCAGGAGGCGCAGTTGGTCTGGTAGGCCTTCTCGCCACGGGCCATCAGCTCCTCGCGAGTCCACTCCTTGCTGGTCAGCTCCTTGATCTTGGCGGCTTCTTCCTTGCGCTCGGCCAGCCACTTGGCGAAGTCTTCCTTGCTCTTGGCCTCGACCACCACCGGCATGAAGCCGTGGTCCTTGCCGCACAGCTCGGTGCACTGGCCGCGGTAGATGCCGGGCTCTTCGATGCGCGTCCAGGATTCGTTGACGAAGCCGGGGATGGCGTCCTTCTTCACGGCCAGGGCCGGTACCCACCAGGAGTGGATCACGTCGGCGGCGGTGATCAGGAAACGCACCTTGGTGCCCACCGGCACCACCAGCGGCTGATCGACCTCGAGCAGGTAGTGCTCGTCCTTCTCGGCCTTGTTGTAGATCTGGTCGGAAGGCGTGGCCAGGTTGCTGAAGAACTCGAGGTCCTGGCCCAGGTACTTGTAGTGCCACTTCCACTGGTAACCGGTGACCTGGATGTCCAGTTCCGATTCGGAAGTGTCGTAGATGTCGATCAGCGTCTTGGTGGCCGGGACGGCCATCGCCACCAGGATGACGAAGGGCACGACGGTCCAGAGAATCTCTACCGTGGTGCTCTCGTGGAAGTGCGCCGGCTGCTGGCCGGTGGAGCGACGGTGGATCAGCATCGACCAGAACATCACGCCGAAGACGACCACGCCGATGACGACGCAGATCCAGAAAATGATCATGTGCAGGTCGAAGACTGAACGACTGACCTCGGTGACACCCGGCAGCATATTCACTGCCCACTCGGCGTGTGCCGAGCTGAATGCCAACCACAGCAGGAGGCCCATCCAGACTCGTGGATGTCGCATCATTGCGGGTTCCCCTCGTTGTTCTTGTTATCCCGCCGGCTAAGCCTGCGGCAAAGGGATCGACTGCCAAAACGGCTGGCTACTACTGTCGAAACCTCTCCGTGCCGAAGCCCGTCCGGTTCCATCAGGTAAACGCCTTGCGATTTCGAGTATAGCCAGCGACCGCGTCAGCACAACGCAGTCAGAAAAATAACGCCCCATTTCTGCGCCTGCCGTGCAGGCTTAGAGCGATGCGGGATGCGCCGCAGAGCGGCGCCCTGGATATAGCGACGCCGAATAAAAATTAAATAATTATGACAATCAGGTCTTAGCCGTCGCCCTTGGCCAGCTAACGTGAATTCTCGTTTGCTTGCCTCATGTCCCTGCCCGGAGCCGTCATGAATACCCTCGCCCTGCGCGATCAGATCCAGCGCGCCCTTGTCCACGAAACCTCCACCGGTGATCTGGCCCGCCAGCTCGACAGCCAGCTCGACCGCCTCCATCCGACCATCCAGTTGCCCCCCAGCGATGCCCGTGGCGTGCTCGAACGCTTCGTCGCCGCCTATGTGGAGCAGGTGCCGGACGTGCTCGACGCCGCCAATGCCGTGGCCCGCGAGGCTGGCATCGAGGCGCAGGTGAAGCCGGTGCTCAAGCTGGCCGAACAGTTCTTCCTCAGCCCGCCGAGCATCATGGAGGGTCACCAGGGCCTGGATGCCCTGCTGGACGAGGCCTACCTGGCCCATCGACTGGTCGAGGAAGTGAACGACCGCTACATCGCCCACCTGGGCCAGCCGCTGATCCCGCTGGATACCACGGTGGCCAACGTGATCGCCCACCAGCTGATCGGCGAGCCCTTCGCCAACCAGCTGGACGAAGCCGTGCACCATGCGGTGGAGGAGATGCTGGGCGAGCAGGTGTTCCAGCAGGACTCAGTGCAGGAATACCGCGCCCGCCTGAGCAATCCGCAGACGGTGGCGGCCTGGCAAAACTGGCCGTGCCTGTCGCGCCAGCTGGGTGTGGAGCTCGGCCTGCCGGCCTGAGCCAGCCGCAGATGCAACGAGGCCCGCGATTGCGGGCCTCGTCGTTTCACTGGGACTGGTAGCGCGCCCTGGGCGTGGCCATCGGCACCACCTCGCCGTCCAGCGGCAGGAAGCTCCCGCTCTCGGCGTCGTAGGCACGGATCGCGCTAGTCTCGATGTCGTAGACCCAGCCATGGATGAACAGCTGGCCGCTGGCCACGCGCGCCGCCACCGAGGGGTGGGTGCACAGGTGGTTGAGCTGGGCCACCACGTTCTCCTCGGTGAGGATGCTCAGGGTGTCGTGGCCTTCGCAGCCGCAGTTGGCCTCGACCACCTTGAGCGCGACTTCGCTGTGGCGCAACCAGGCCTTCACCGTCGGCATGCTCTCCAGGGTCTCGGGGGCCAGTACCGCCTTCATCGCGCCACAGTCGGAGTGGCCGCAGATGATGATGTGCTGCACGCCCAGGGCCAGCACCGCGTATTCGATGGCGGTGGAAACGCCACCCATCATCTGCCCGTAGGCCGGCACCACGTTGCCGACGTTGCGGGTGACGAACAGGTCGCCGGGCGCGCTCTGGGTGATCAGCTCGGGGACGATGCGCGAGTCGGCGCAGGTGATGAACATGGCGCGCGGGTTCTGCGCGCTGGCCAGCGCCTTGAACAGCTCTTCCTGTTGCGGGAAGACCTCGTTGCGGAAGCGCTTGAAGCCGCCGACGATGGCGTTCAGCGCCTCATCGGCGCTCTCCGGCGCGGTGCGCGCCTGCAGGGGAATGGCGTTGTGCTTGTAGGGCATGGCGTCTCACCTCGTGCTGGACCGTCGCGCTTGCGCGCGGTGCGGATTATCGACCTGGCATGCGGACAGTTGCCAGCCCCGGTGAGTCACAATTCGTTTACAGCAACGCCAGCTGCCGGCCGGGTGGGGCGAACTGGCCGCAATCGAGGTTGAAACCATCGCGGTGGGCCAGGCCGAGGCGTTTGCGCGCCAGGCTGAAGCGCTGCGACAGCAGATCGGCGAAGGCGCCCTCGCCGCGCATGCGGGTGCCGAAGCGGCTGTCGTAGTTCTTGCCGCCGCGGGACTGGCGGATCAGGCTCATCACATGCTCGGCGCGCTCGGGGAAGTGGCTGCGCAGCCACTCCTCGAACAGCTCGGCGATCTCCAGTGGCAGGCGCAGCAGCACGTAGCCGGCGGAACGGGCACCGGCGTCGCGGGCCGCCTCGAGAATCCGCTCCAGCTCCATGTCATTGATCATCGGAATGATCGGCGCCACCAGCGCGGTCACCGGCACCCCGGCCTGGTGCAGGCTGCGCATGGCCCGCAGGCGCGCACCGGGCGAGGCGGTGCGCGGCTCCATGATGCGCTTCAGCTCGTCGTCCAGGGTGGTCAGGCTGAACGCCACGCTGACCAGGTTGCGACTGGCCAGCTCCTGCAGCAGGTCGAGATCACGCAGGATCAGCGAGCTCTTGGTGATGATGTGCAGCGGATGGCGAAAGCGCAGCAGGATCTCCAGGGCCTGGCGGGTCAGGCGCTGCTCGCGCTCGATCGGCTGGTATGCATCGGTGTTGATGCCCAGGGCGATTGGCTGCGGCACGCAGCCGGGTTTGCTCAGCTCTTCCTCCAGGCGCTCGGCCAGGTTGGTCTTGGCGATCAGCCGGGTCTCGAAGTCGATGCCCGGCGACATGTCCCAATAGGCGTGGCTGGGCCGGGCGAAACAGTAGATGCAGCCATGCTCGCAGCCGCGATAGGGATTCACCGAGCGGTCGAAACCGACGTCCGGCGACTGGTTGCGGGTGATCACCGTCTTGGCCCGTTCCGCGCGCACCTCGGTGGCGCGGCAGGGTGGCGTCTCCTCCTGGAACCAGCCGTCTTCCTCGACCTCGCTGCGGGTCGGGGCGAAGCGGTTGTGCGGGTTGCTGGCGGTGCCGCGGCCACGGGGCGGCAAGGTGGCGGACATGGGTAGCGCTCCAGAATACTGTATGCATGAACAGTATTCTGATTCGCGCCCACACGCCAGCGCCGACTACTCCTCCTCGACCGGCGGCGGCGTGAACGGCTCGATCACATACTCGCGACCGTGGCGGTGGCAGTCCTTGAGGGTGCCCTCGGCGTTGCGCCGGGTGACCAGGAAGGTGCTGCCCCGCGAATCCTCGGCGTCGATCACGCCGGCCTGCAGGTCAACGCCGTCGCTCACTACCGCCGCGAGAAAACCATCGGCCCAGTCCGTCTCGCCATGCCAGCGCAGGATCATCTGTCCCTCGCGCCAGTGCACCGAGACGAACTCCAGGCCGTCGGCCCAGCGATAGCCCAGCAGGCAGAAATGGTTGGTGGCGGCATTCGCCTGCTGATACGCCAGCAACAGACGCAGCTCCGCCTCGGGATGACGGTAGCGGGCCTCGCTGGCCGGATCGAAACGTGCATTCATGCCGGCGTAGATCGAGGGGCCGAATTCTTCGGCACCAGCAAATGAGCTGCTCGCCAGCAAGGCGAGCGCGAGGAGGCAGTTCTTCATTGACGTCCCTGTCGATGACGATGACGATGGCGTGAAGCGGCGACAGGCGAACGACGCGCCGCGCCTTGGCCCTACTCGGGTTTCTTCAGCTTGGGATTGGGGAAGAACTGCACCGTCTGGCCCTTGCTCGCCGCCGGCTTGGGCGCAACCTGGTTGACCCGGGTGCCGACTTCCTTGGGCACCGACTGGCCCTGGGCGTTGAGGGTGTCGGCGTAGCCGCAGGCCACGCACTCGCGGTGCGGCGTGCCGTCCTCGTCCCACATCTTGATGGTGTCCATGGCGCTGCACGCCGGGCACACGGCGCCGGCGATAAAGCGCTTCTTCGGCTCGCTCATCACGCCGCCTCCTGGCTCAGGCCCAGGTGGCGCAGCAGGGCGTCGATGGAGGGCTCGCGGCCGCGGAAGTCGACGAACAGCACCATCGGCTCCTGGGAGCCGCCACGGGCCAGGATGGCGTCGCGGAAGGCGCGGCCGGTGGCCGGGTTGAGCACGCCTTCTTCCTCGAACTTGGAGAAGGCGTCGGCGGACAGCACTTCGGCCCACTTGTAGCTGTAGTAACCGGCCGCATAACCACCGGCGAAGATATGCGCGAAGCTATTGGCGAAGCGGTTGAAGGCCGGCGGACGGATCACCGCCACCTCGTCGCGGATGCTTTCGAGCACCTGCAGCACGCTGCGGCCATCGCCGTGGGTGGCGTGCAGCTCGAAGTCGAACAGCGAGAACTCCAGCTGGCGCACCATCATCAGGCCGGACTGGAAGTTCTTCGCCGCCAGCATCTTGTCCAGCAGCGCCTGGGGCAGCGCCTCGCCGGTCTCGTAATGGCCGGAGATCAGCGCCAGGCCCTCGGGTTCCCAGCACCAGTTCTCCATGAATTGGCTCGGCAGCTCCACCGCATCCCAGGCCACGCCGTTGATGCCGGAGGCACCGGCATGCTCGACGCGGGTCAGCAGGTGGTGCAGGCCGTGGCCGAACTCGTGGAACAGAGTGGTGACTTCGTCGTGGGTCAGCAGCGCCGGCTTGCCACCGACCGCCGGGGTGAAGTTGCACACCAGATTGGCGACCGGGGCGATCAGGCTGCCGGAGGCCGCGCGACGCTTATCGCGGGCGCCGTCCATCCAGGCACCGCCACGCTTGTTGGCGCGGGCGTAGAGGTCGAAGAAGAAGCGGCCGACATGCTGGTCGTTCTCGCGGATCTCGAACAGGCGCACGTCCGGGTGCCAGGTATCGAACTCCTTCAGCTCGTTGATCTCGATGCCGTAGAGCTTCTGCACGATGGCGAACAGGCCGGTCAGCACCTTGTCGATCGGGAACCAGGCGCGCACTTCCTCCTGGGAGATGCTGTAGCGCTGCTGGCGCAGCTTCTCGCTGAAGTAGCCGACGTCCCAGCTCGCCAGATCCTGCACGCCTTGCTCGGCGGCGAAGGCCTTGAGCTCTTCCAGGTCCTGGGCGGCGAACGGCTTGCTGCGCACGGCCAGGTCACGCAGGAAATGCAGCACCTGCTCGGTGGACTCGGCCATCTTGCTGGCCAGGCTCAGCTCGCTGTAGTGGGCGAAGCCGAGCAGGCGCGCCAGTTCCTGGCGCAGGTCGAGCAGCTGCTCCATCACCGGGCCGTTGTCGTTCTGCCCGGCGTTCGGGCCCTGATCGGAGGCGCGGGTGCAGTAGGCGGTGTACACCTCTTCGCGCAGGGCGCGGTCGTCAGCGTAGGTCATCACCGCGTAGTAACTGGGGAATTCCAGGGTGATCAGCCAGCCGTCCAGCTCCTTGGCCTGCGCGGCCTGGGCCATCTGCGCCTTGGCCGAGTCGGTGAGGCCGGCCAGCAGGGACTCGTCGGTGATGTGCTTGGTCCAGGCCTGGGTGGCGTCGAGCAGCTGATTGGAGAACTTGCTGGCAAGCTCGGACAGCTTCATCTGGATCTCGCCGTAGCGCTTCTGCTGCTCGGCCGGCAGGTCGATGCCGCTCAGGCGGAAGTCGCGCAGGGCGTGTTCGAGGATGGTCTTCTGCGCCACGTCGAAGCCTTCGGCCGCCGGGCTCTTGGCCAGGGCGTCGTAGGCCTCGAACAGCGGCTTGTTCTGGCCCATTTCGGTCCAGTATTCGGACAGCTTGGGCAGGCAGGCCTCGTAGGCGTTGCGCAGCTCGGCGTTGTTACACACCGCATTGAGGTGGCTGACCGGACTCCAGGCGCGACCCAGGCGGGCGTTGAGTTCGTCCAGCGCCAGCACCAGACCGTCCCAGCTCGGGTTGTCCTGCTGGGTCTTGAGCAGCTCGGCGATGGCCGCGCGGCTGTCGGCGAGGATCTGGTCGACGGCCGGCTCGACGTGCTCGGGTTTGATCAACGAGTAGGGCGGCAGGTCGAAGTCTTGCAGCAGGGGATTGGCAGCGGTCACGGCGAGGCACCTTTGAATACGCGAATGCAGGATCGGGTTATGGGGTCTTAGACGACCTTTCACAACCGCAGTGCCTGGCATGTTAATTACAATCGGCGGCAACCGCAGCCTGAAGGAGACTATCGTGGCGATTCGAACTTACCAGGGCACGGCCCCGCAGCTGGGCCCGCGCGCCTTCGTCGACGCCTCGGCCGTGGTGATCGGCGACGTGGTGCTGGGCGAGGACGCCTCGGTGTGGCCGATGGCCGTGGTGCGCGGCGATATGCACCGCATCCGCATCGGCGCGCGCAGCAGCGTGCAGGACGGCAGCGTGCTGCACATCACCCACGCCGGGCCGTTCAACCCGGACGGCTACCCGCTGCTGATAGGCGACGAGGTGACCATCGGCCACAACGTCACCCTGCACGGCTGCACCCTGGGCAGCCGCATCCTGGTCGGCATGGGCAGTATCGTGATGGATGGCGCGGTGGTCGAGGACGAGGTGGTGATCGGCGCTGGCTCCCTGGTGCCGCCGGGCAAGGTGCTGGAAAGCGGCTACCTGTATGTCGGCAGCCCGGTGAAGCAGGCCCGCGCCCTTACCGACAAGGAACGTGCGTTCTTCGCCTACAGCGCGGCCAACTACGTGAAGCTCAAGGACCTGCACCTGGCCGAGGGCTACGACCGGTGAACGGCTTCACGCCCTTTGCCTAGCACACTGGGCGCGAACGGACCCTGCGCCTACTCTGGACGCCCTCGAAAAGGATTTTGCCGATGACCAACCCCTTCGCCACCTCCGCTCCCCAGCCGGCCGCCGAGCGCCCGGCCTCGCAACAGCCCTATGCCTTCGGCGCCATGGGCGCGCTGGTGGTGCTGCAAAGCCTGGTGGTCGGCAATCTGCTGGCCGCGCTGAACCACGCCGAGTTCGGCGACTACCTGCTCGGCGACCTGATGCATCTGCTGCCGGGCTGGCTGTGCAGCATCTTGCTCGGCGGGCTGGCCGCCACCCTGCTGGTCGCCAGCCATCAGGAGCGTCATGCGGCGGTCCTGGTCAAACCCGGCCGGGTGCTGCTGGCGGTTGCCGCCGCCATCGTGCTGGCCGGCCTGCTCTACGGCATGTTGTCGGCCTATCTGCTCGCCGGCCTGTATGGCTGGCTCAGCGAGCACGGCAGTCTGACGGGGCTGTACCAGCCGTTGGTGTTCGAGCCGCTGGGCCTGCTGGCCTTCGCCCTGACCAACCTGCTACCGCTGTGGCTCGGCCTGCGCCTGGGCGCGCGGCAGGCCTGCACACCAGCCCCGGTGGGGCGCACCAGTGTGGCGGCGCTGCTGGCGCTGTGCGTCCTGCTGCTGAGCCTGAAGACCCTGGACATCTTGATCAAACAGGTAGTGCCGGGTTACAGCGCGGCCCTGCCGCTGGCCCTGGCCTGCCTGACTCCACTGCTCGGCGCCGCGCTGGTGTTCGCCAGCAGCTGGAGCGCGCTGCCGGCGCGCCTGCATAGGCTGCGCGCGGGGCAACTGCTGCTCACCGCCCTGGCGATCTTCGTCGTGTGGATGCTGGCCCAGCTGCTGGTCGCCGGCCTGCTGGTGATGTACGCGCTGGCCGACCGCGGCAGCGAGCTGCTCCATCCCGTTCTGCTGCTGGCCATGGGCATCGGCCTGCTGGCACTGCTGTGGCCCCTGACCCTGCTGGGCCTGCGCTGGATCTATCGCGCCGAGGCGGCCTGAAGGACTCACTCGTTCTTCTGGTAGATGATCTTGCGGCTGCCACCCTCGCAGCTGCCGACCACCATGTTGGGGTCTTCCACGTCCGCGGCCGGCACTATCTCCAGGGTGTAGCTGGTCACCTTGGCCGCCTGGATCTTCACCTCGATCTCGCGCTTCAGCGCTTCGCAGGGCTTGGGCGCGGCGAGGGCGCCGCCACATAGCAGGGTGGCCATGACGGCCGCAAACCAGCGCTTCATCGCATGCTCCTCCGGATGGAATCAGGCAGTTCTAGTTCCGATCGGCCAGCGCCGCCAGGGTTCGCTCGCGTTGTTCCGCATCCAGCTCACCCAGGGCCGCGGCGCGGCGGTAGAACTCCATCCAGTCGCCGTCGGCCTGGCGAAACATCACAGCGAACGCCTCCACCCACTGGTCGTAGAGGCCGAACGGCAGCAGCCGGGCGTTGTTCAGCGGCTGGGCGACCCAGGCGTCGTAGCGCCGATCGCCACCCCACTCGCCGTCGCGCAGGGCGCGGTACTCGGCACGCAGGCGCGCGAACTCGGCGGCCTTGCCGGCGCGCTTGTGTTCATCGCTGGTCGGGCCGTCGTACAGCGCCTGCAGGCGCTCGCGGCTGGCCAGGATCAGCTCGGTGAACTGGCGCCGCTGTTGCTCCTCACCCGCGTCCACCGGAGCCAGGCCACGGGCGGCGCGCCACTGACGCAGGCCCTCTTGCTCGACGAAGCTGGCGAAGGATTCGTTGAACGCCGTGTCGTCGGCCACGTACAGCTGCTGGTGCGCCAGCTCGTGGAAGATCACCGCGGCCAGGCGCTCGTCGTCCCAGCGCAGCATGGTGTTGAGGATGGGGTCGTCGAACCAGCCCAGGGTCGAATAGGCCTCGATGCCCGCCACATAGGTGTCCATGCCCTCGGCCTGCAGCAGGGCGGCGGCGCCACGGGCGCGACCCTGCTGATAGAAGCCGCGGTAGGCCACGCAGCCGGCGACGGGGAAGCAGTGGGTCAGCGGCGCCAGCGACAGCTCCGGGGTGGCGAATACATTCCACACCACATAGGGCCGCCGCAGGTCCGCGTACAGGCGATAGCTGCGGTTGTCCGGCAGGGCCAGGCGCGCGCTGGCGAATTTGCGGGCCTGCTGGGCCAGTGCCAGTCGGCGCTGCAATTCAGGGTCGGTCTGGGGGTCGGCGAGCAGCTCGGCCACCGGCTGGCGGGCGGCGAGCAGGTCGAGCTGGCCCCGGCTGACCTGGGCGTAATAGTCGAGGCTGGCGCAACCGCTCAGCAGAACGCCGAGCCACAGCGGAACCAGGCACCGCGCACGGCGGTCGAGTAGGGCGATAGGCATTTCGCGAGCCTATTGCATTGCCCCTCTGCCTAGGAAGCCCGCCATGCGTACACCTGTGTTGCTCTGCCTGCCCGTTCTGCTCGGCGGCTGTTCCCTGCTGATGCCCTTTCACGATCCGGCGCAGGCCTGGATCGAACTGCACGAGCGCCACGACGGCCGCCTGGAGGCGGTTCAGGTAGACGGCAAGACGCTGGACGACGACCGCTACTTCCAGATTCCTCCGGGCCGCCATGAGTTGCAGGTGCGCCTGCGCTTCGAAGTGGCGCCTGCCAACACCGGCGCGCAACAGAGCCTGCCGCGCACCTGCCTGCTGACCCTCGACTACGCCGACTTCGCCGCCGGCCAGCGTTATCGGCTGAAGGCCGGTAGTCGTGGTTTCCGCCCTTGGGCGCAATTGCAGGACGAGCGCGGCGAAGACCTGGCGCGGGCCCGCGAAGGCCGCTGCGGCGCCGTCTGATCGGCGCTATGCTGGGCTTCTACATCGTCGAGGACACCGCCATGCGCCTGCCCCTGTTGCTGCCCCTGCTCGCCCTCGGCGCCTGCGCCAGCCCATTGCCGCCGGCGGACCCGCAGCAGGCCTGGGTCGAGCTGTACGCCAGCCCCGGCTACACCCTGATGGCGCACAAGCTGGACGACCAGCAGACCCGCGACGGCCGCTACTTCCAGGTGGCACCCGGCGCCCACGAGCTGCAGGTGCGCTTCCAGTTCGAGGTGGCCGGCGGTGGCGGTGGCGGCGAGTTCAGCAGCGAGCCGGTCGAGATGACCTGCCACCTGCGCTTCCGCTACGACGGCTTCGCCGCCGGCCAGCGCTACCGCATCGAGGCCCGGCCGCTGCAGTACAAGGCCCAAGGCTGGCTGTACGGCGAGGGCCGCCAGGTGCTGGCACGGGCCGACGTGCTGCGCTGCAGTACCTTCTGAGCAACGCTCAGGCGTCCAGCGTCACCTGCAGGCTGATCTCGGCGTTGAGCAGCTTGGACACCGGGCAACCGGTCTTGGCCTTCTCCACCGCCTCCTCGAACTTGTCGCGGTCGGCGCCGGGAATCCTGGCGCGCAGGCTCAGGTGCACGGCGCTGATGCGAAAGCCGCCGTCCTCCTTCTCCAGCCACACCTCGGCCTGGGTATCGATGCTCTCGGCGAGCATGCCGCGCTCCTCCAGCTCCTTGGACAGGGCCATGGAGAAGCAGCCGGCATGGGCGGCGCCGATCAGCTCCTCGGGGTTGGTACCGGGCTGATCCTCGAAACGGGTGTTGAAGCCGTAGGGCTGGTCCTTCAGCGCACCGCTCTGGGTGGAGATGCGCCCCTTGCCGTCCTTGATGCCGCCCTGCCAGTGGGCCGAGGCCCTCTTCTTGATGGTCATGTACTGCTCCTCTCGCGTGGGTGGATACCCAGTTGAGAGGAACGCCGCTGCGGCAAAGTTCGTCCTATCGCAGCCCGGCGACTATCTCGAAGCTGCGCAGGCGATGCTCGGGCTGATACAGGTCGCAGGTGAAGATCAGCTCGTCGGCGCCGCTCTGCTCCAGCAGCACCTCCAGACGCGCACGCACCTTCTCCGGCCCGCCGATCGCCGCCAGGCCGAGGAAGTCGCCGACCGCCTGCTGCTCGTGGGGCTGCCAGCGGCCGACCATGCTCTCCACCGGCGGCCGCAGCACCAGGCTTTGCCCGCGCATCAGCGCCAGCACTCGCTGGTAGGCGGTGGTGGCGAGGAATTCGGCTTCCTCGTCACTGGGCGCGGCGATCAGCGGCACGCCGATCATGGCGTAGGGTTTGGCCAGCATGGCCGAGGGCTGGAAGTTCTCGCGGTAGATGCGCAGCGCCTGGTGCAGGTAGCGCGGCGCGAAGTGCGAGGCGAAGGCATAGGGCAGGCCCTTCTGCGCCGCCAGCTGGGCGCTGAACAGACTGGAGCCGAGCAGCCAGATCGGCACCTGGCTGTCCACGCCCGGCACGGCCAGCACCGTCTGCCCGGGCTGGCGCGGGCCGAGCAGGGTTTCCAGCTCCTCGACGTCCTGGGGGAAATCCTCGGCGCTGCCCAGGCGGTCGCGGCGCAGGGCGCGGGCGGTGGCCTGGTCGGCACCCGGCGCACGGCCCAGGCCCAGCTCGATGCGGCCCGGGTAGAGCGCGGCGAGGGTGCCGAACTGCTCGGCCACCACCAGCGGCGCGTGGTTGGGCAGCATGATACCGCCGGAGCCCAGGCGCAGGGTCGAGGTGTTGGCCGCCAGGTAGCCGAGCAGCACGGCGGTGGCGGAACTGGCGATGCCCTCCATGTTGTGGTGCTCGGCCACCCACATGCGCGAGAAGCCGAGGCTCTCCACGTGGCGGGCCAGGTCGAGGGATCGCTGCAGGGCGGGCGCGGCACCGATATCGTCGTCGCGCATGGGCGCCAGGTCGAGTACGGAGAATGGTGTGGTGGACAGCTTGCTCATAAAGCCTCCTCGGGTCATACCTGCTTTATGGGGTCGTCCCGGCGAAAGGCAAGCCGCCATTCGGCCCATGAAAAAGGCCGGAGCCCCTTGCGGAGGCTCCGGCCCGATTGCCGCGGCTAAATGATCAGCCGCGCTGGTAGACGATTTCCTTGGTGTCGGCCTCGCAGGTGCCGACCACGGTCTTGTCGCCGGCCGCACCCTTTTCGACCACTTCCAGGGTGTAGGCGGCAACGCCCTTGTCCTTGAGCTTGGCCTCGATCTCCGCCTTCAGCTCGTCACAGGGCTTGCCCGCAGCCAAGGCAGAGCCGGCCAGGGTGAACAGGGCCAGGCCCAGCATCATTTGCTTCATGGATAACGCTCCTTCGTAGGTGGACTCGCGGGGCAACCCGCCCCGGACCGACCAAGACTAGCCGACACGGGCGGGCGAAACCGTGCGCCGCTCAGCTGTTGCTGATGCGGAAACCGACCTTGAGCTCGACCTGATAGTGCGCCACCTTGCCGTCGACTATGTGGCCGCGGGTGTCGACGACCTCGAACCAGTCCATGTTGCGCACGGACTTGGCGCATTCGGCCAGGGCATTGGCGATGGCATCCTCGATGCTCACCTTGGAAGTGCCGACGACTTCGATTTTCTTGTAGGTACGGTGATCGGACATGTGCTTCTCCTTGGGCAGGCAGGCTTCTTCTTCACGCTAGCCAAGCCGGGCGAAAGCACAAGCGGGACGCGACTCAACCCGCCAATTCGCGGCCCAGCCACTGCGCCAGGCGCTCGGCGCGATCATCGCGGCTGCGCCCGGGCACCCACAGGGCCAGGCGGGCCGAGGTTTCGACAAAGCCCCAGGGCGCGACCAGGCGACCGCCAGCCAGATCGTCCGTCACCAGCTGCTGCGGGGCGATGGCCACGCCGAGACCGGCGGCGGCGGCTTCCAGCAGGTAGTAGAGATGCTCGAAGCCCTGGCCCTGCTGCAGCTTTGTCGCCTCCAGACCCTGGGCCTGGGCCCACTGCGGCCAGGCCTGGGGGCGCGAGGCAGTGTGCAGCAGCGGCTCGCCGAGCAGGGCGGCAGCCGGCTCGCCACTCAGGCGCGCATGGCCCTGGTAACGCGGGCTCAACACCGGGCCGATGCGCTCCGCCACCAGTTCGTAGACCTGCATGTCCGCCGGCCAGGGCGGAGTGGCGAAACACAGGGTGGCGTCGACGCCGGGCCGGCGCGGATCCAACTCGCCCTCGCTGGCCGACAGCTGCAGACGCAGCTCCGGCAACTCGCGGTTGAGCCGGTCCAGCCGCGGAATGAACCAACGCGCCAGCAGGCTGCCCGGACAGCCGAGGACGAAGGGCGCACCCTCCTGGCGCTGGCGCAGTTCGGCGCAGGTCGTGCGTAGACGCTCGAAGCTCTCGGAAGCGACGTCGCGCAGGCGCACCCCGGCATCGGTGAGTTTCACGCCGCGGCCGTCCTTGTCGAACAGGCTGACCCCGAGCTGTTCCTCCAGCACCCTAATCTGCCGGCTCACGGCGCCATGGGTCACATGCAGCTCGGCCGCCGCCTGGCTGACGCTGAGCAGGCGGGCAGCGGCCTCGAAGGCGCGCAGGGCATTCAGCGGGGGGAGTTCTCGGCTCATCTCGTTACTTCGCCAGGCGCGGCAGGAAACTGGTGTCGACGCTGTAGCGCCGGGGATTATCGGGGTCGATGCGTACCTGCAGTGAGTCACGCTGAACAAAGGGCTGCGGGTCGAACCACAGGTCTTCGCTGTAAAACAGATGTACCGCGCCGCTGGCCGGGTTCCGCCACTGGCAGACCAGTTGCCAGGCCGGCACATTGTTCAGCGTGGCGAAGGGGTTGCGGCGGACTTCGACGATACGCGCCTGCACCGCCTGGCCGCGCCTCTCCAACCGGGAACGCCTGCGCCTGGCTAGCGCTTCAGGCAGCACGAAGACCATGCCCCCCAGCAGAAAGATCGAGCCGAAGCTGCCCAGAATCAGGCTGACGAACCAGTTCTGCGTGAAGCCATCGATATGTGCGTTTTCTGGCTCTAGCGGGTCATAGAGCAGTTCGACTGACTCGCCGATTTCGTATCCCGGCCGGCTGCATACCTGCCCATGGAAAGTCACTCGTTCGCCCTGCCCAGTGGAGAACGCAATGCTGGGGCAGCCCCTGCCACTCACGGCCACCACGCTACCAGCCGTCCGCAGCATGCGTTCCTCTTCGTTCCATCTGTGAATCTGCAGCAGCAGTGCAACTATCAAGAGAAGGCCACCAAAGGCAGGAAAGACTAGCAACCAGCGATCATTCATCATCGACTTCCATGTCTTTATATGTCAGAAAAATTCACATATCCAGGCAGATTTATCGGTTTTTATCCGCCCCATCCGGTCTTAAACTGCCGCCATTGTCTGACCAACCTACGGATGACAGCCATGTCTGGTTCACAGAACTCCCTTCGCACCGGCCCTGACGCCACCGGCCTGTTCGGCTCCTTCGGCGGGCAGTACGTCGCCGAGACCCTGATGCCGCTGATCCACGACCTCGCCGCCGAATACGAGAAGGCCAAGGCCGACCCGGAATTCGCCAAGGAACTGGCCTACTTCCAGCGCGACTACGTCGGCCGCCCGAGCCCGCTGTACTTCGCCGAGCGCCTGACCGAGCACTGCGGCGGCGCCAAGATCTACCTCAAGCGCGAGGAGCTCAATCACACCGGCGCGCACAAGATCAACAACTGCATTGGCCAGATCCTGCTGGCCAAGCGCATGGGCAAGAAGCGCATCATCGCCGAGACCGGCGCCGGCATGCACGGCGTGGCCACCGCCACCGTGGCGGCGCGCTTCGGCATGGAATGCGTGATCTTCATGGGCACCACCGACATCGATCGCCAGCAGGCCAACGTGTTCCGCATGAAGCTGCTGGGCGCCACCGTGATCCCGGTCACCGCCGGCACCGGCACCCTCAAGGATGCGATGAACGAGGCGCTGCGCGACTGGGTGACCAACGTGCACAACACCTTCTACCTGATCGGCACCGTCGCCGGCCCGCACCCATACCCGGCCATGGTCCGCGACTTCCAGGCCGTGATCGGCAAGGAAACCCGCGAGCAGCTGGCCGAGAAGGAAGGTCGCCTGCCCGATTCGCTGGTCGCCTGCATCGGCGGTGGCTCCAACGCCATGGGCCTGTTCCACCCCTTCCTCGACGATAAGTCGGTACAGATCATCGGCGTCGAAGCGGCCGGCCACGGCATCGAGACCGGCAAACACGCCGCCAGCCTCAACGGCGGCGTACCGGGCGTGCTGCACGGCAACCGCACCTTCCTGCTGCAGGACGACGATGGCCAGATCATCGACGCCCACTCCATCTCCGCCGGCCTCGACTACCCCGGCATCGGCCCCGAGCACGCCTGGCTGCACGACATCGGTCGCGTCGAGTACACCTCGATCACCGATGACGAAGCCCTGGCCGCCTTCCACCAGTGCTGCCGCCTGGAGGGCATCATCCCGGCCCTGGAGAGCTCCCACGCCCTGGCCGAAGTGTTCAAGCGCGCGCCCAAGCTGCCCAAGGACCACATCATGGTGGTCAACCTGTCCGGCCGCGGCGACAAGGACATGCAGACCGTGATGCACCACCTCGACCTGTCCAAATCGGAGAACAACTGATGAGCCGTCTGCAGAGCCGATTTGCCGAGCTGAAACAGCAGAACCGCGCCGCCCTGGTCACCTTCGTCACCGGCGGCGACCCGGACTACGATACCTCGCTGGCCATCCTGAAAGGCCTGCCGGCCGCCGGTGCCGACGTGATCGAGCTGGGCATGCCCTTCACCGATCCGATGGCCGACGGCCCGTCGATCCAGCTGGCCAACATCCGCGCCTTGGGCGCCAAGCAGACCCTGGCCAAGACCCTGCAGATGGTCCGCGAATTCCGCGCAGGCGAGCAGAACACCCCGCTGGTGCTGATGGGATATTTCAACCCCATCCACTACTACGGCGTGGACAAGTTCATCGCCGACGCCAAGGAAGCCGGCGTGGACGGCCTGATCGTGGTCGACCTGCCACCGGAACATAACGCCGACCTGTGCTTCCCGGCCCAGGCCGCAGGCATCGACTTCATTCGCCTCACGACGCCTACCACCGACGACAAGCGCCTGCCGACCGTACTCAACGGCAGCTCCGGCTTCGTCTACTACGTCTCCGTGGCCGGCGTCACCGGTGCCGGTGCCGCCACCCTGGAGCATGTGGAAGAAGCCCACGCGCGCCTGCGCCGCCACACCGACCTGCCGGTGTGCATCGGCTTCGGCATCCGCACCCCGGAACACGCCGCCGACGTGGCACGCCGCGCCGAGGGCGTGGTGGTGGGTTCGGCGCTGGTCGACCAGATCGCCAAGGCCAGCAGCCCGCAAGAAGCCATCGACGGCGTGCTGAGCCTGTGCGCCCGGCTGGCCGAGGGTGTGCGCGGCGCTCGGCGCTGAGTTCGTCCCGCCATAGAAAAAGCCGCCCTCGGGCGGCTTTTTCGTTTTAGCGGCTACTGACCAACCGCAGCACCTGCCAGTAGCCCGGCGGCTCCGGGGTCAGCCCGCGTTCGCGCAGCAGGGCGTGCAGCTGTGGCAGGCGGAAGTAGGGTACCGAGGCCATCAGGTGGTGCTCGATGTGGTAGTTGACCCGGATCGGCGCGACGAAGGCGCGGGCCAGCCAGCCGGCGCGCGTGGTGCGGGTGTTGCGCAGGGTGTCGCGGGAAGGCTCCAGGCAGGCGTGCTCGGCCATCGAGCGGATGCGCAGGAACAGCGGGAAGGGCGTGACATAGGCCAGCGCCCAGACGCCATACAGCCAGGCGTGGCCGCTGGCCCAGCACGCGGCCAGCAGCAGGCCATTGGTAATCAGCATGCCGGCGGCGTTGCTAAGGAAGGTCAGCGAATAGTCCCACCAGCGCTGCCCTTCCTGGGGCAGCACCTGCACATCGTTGGCCACCGTCCACTTGAGCACACCGGCATCCATCAGCACCCGGCCGAGCATGAACTTCAGCCCGGTCACGCCGAACAGGTCGCGGGCCAGCTTGCGCAGCAGCGAGGTGCGCGTGGTGGGGAAGCCGGCCACCAGTGACAGGTCCGGGTCCTGCTCGCTGGAAGTCTTGGCGTGGTGCACCAGGTGGTAGGGGCGGTACTTGTGCAGCTCGTTCCACACCGGCCGCGCGCACAGCCAGTCGGTCAGCACGTCATTGCCCCACTTGCTCTTGAACAGGGTGCCGTGGGCCGCATCGTGCTGCAGGATGGCCAGGCACAGCTGGCGTCCGCCGATGATCGCCAAGCCAACGAGCAGGGCGAGGACGAAGGCCCACAGCGGCAGATTTTCCTGGGCCCAGGCCAGGCCAGTGAAGGTCAGCGCCAATACGCCCCAGGTGGAGAACACCGCCCAGGCGCCGCGCCAATCGGAGCGCTGGGTGAGAGTTCTGATCTCCTCGCGGCTGAGGACATCGGCGATACGGGTGCGGGTCTCGGACATGGCGGGACGCTCGTTGTTGAAGTCGCCCGATTGCAGCATCAGACTCGGCACATTGCAGGCGTCGGAGGTGACTGAATACGCTGCATTTCTGCCAAAGCCGGCCGGCGCTGGCCATCTACCGTTCGCATACTCACTATTGCCTCCAACCCCAGTACAGCGAGTATCGGCACATGTCATCGACCCTCAACAAGGCCATAGGCACGGCGCTCGACGCCGCAATGACAGCGACTGGCGGCAGTGCCCTGCAGAAGGTCGCCTCGGGTGGCGGTCCCGACCTGCGGCGCTACTTCGCCGAAACATCCTGGCAGCAGATGGAGATCACGGTCTATCGCGACAAGTACTGGAGCGCCGAGGGCGGCATTCTGCGTGCCGATGCCTATTGCCTGGTGAATGACTACCAGCTGGCCTTGGGCAGAACGCCGCAGTCTTGGCTGAAGCCGGACTATGGCCAGCCGCTGCTGCACTTCCAGCTGGGCCTGAATAGTAACGCCCAGCCGTTCGCCATGGAGCTGCACAGCCTCGTCGACGTCACCGAGCTGGTTAAGCGCTGGTCGCGCTGGCTGCGGGAGCAGGCGCTGCCTTGGCTGGAGCAGCTGGGCACGGTCGAAGGCGTGCTGCACCGGCTCGAAGGAGCCCACGCCCAACGCGCCTGCTATCTGGCGCACCTGGGTCGCCCGCAGGAAGCCGCCGCTGCCCTCCAGGACTACCTGCGGACGCTACCGCGCAACATCGAGCGAACCTTGCAGCAACTGCACAGCGCCGGTCTGCTGCAGGAAAGCGACGCAGCGCTGCTGCTGCGCGCCAGCCTGCAGCACGAGGACCGCTACCGCGAGGCGGTCGAGCAGTGGCTGGCCGGGCGCTGAACCTCAGCGCAACTTGTCGACCATCGCCGCCAGCACGCTCAGCACATCGCGGGCCAGGCGCTTGGAGCGTGCGCCGTTCCAGCCGGTGCGCGGGTCGGGCGAGAGGTTGTGATCCTTGAACGGCATCTCCACCGTGTAGGCCAGGCAGTCGTATGTCTGCCCGACCCAGTTGCAGGCCAGCGCCAGGTTGGCCTGGCCGGGTTCGTCGCGCGGGTAGCCGTGCTCCACCTGGAACTCGCCGACGGCCATTAGGCGTCGGCGGAACTCCTGCTCCAGTGCGTCCAGGCGCGGTGTGAAGCCGGGGTTGCCCTCGCAGCCGGCGGTGAACACATAGGGAATCTCCTCGTCGCCGTGGATATCCAGGAAGCAGTCGACGCCCTGGGCGGCCATCTGCTGCTGAACGAACAGCACCTCCGGGCTCTCGCTGGCCGAAGGTGCCTGCCAGGCGCGGTTGAGGTCCTTGCCGGCGGCGTTGGTGCGCAGGTTGCCGAGGAAGGCGCCGTCCGGGTTCATGTGCGGCACCAGGTACAGGTCGGCCTTGCTCAGCAGTTGCTGCAGCTCCTCGTCATCCTGGTAGAGGCGCTCGATCAGCCCCTCCATGTACCACTCGGCCATATGCTCGCCAGGGTGCTGCTGGGCGATCAGCCAGATCTTGCGCGGCGCGCTGGCCGTGCCGCGCACATGCAGCAGCGGCAGCTCGCGACCCTGCAGGCTGCTGCCGCAGGCCAGCAGCTCGACGTTGGGCAGCGCCAGCGCCTTGACCAGCAGCCGCGCATGACGGGCGCGGGAGTAGGGCTCGAAGTAGGCGAAGCGGGCGGAGCTGTGCTCGGCCAGCAGTTCGAAGTGCAGGCCGTCCGCGTCAAACGTGGTCGGCACGCGGAACCAGTCCTCGCCGTCGTAGCTGGCCACCGCCTGGTAGCCGCTCCAGGCGCTCTTGTAGCTGGACTGGGCGGCGTTGGTCAGGCTGAAGCCGTGGCGCTGGCCGACGCTCAGGCCCTCGGCGAGGAAGTGGAACCACTGGAAGTGGTCGCTGGCGAAGTCCTTGCGGATGGCCAGGCGCACCTGGCCGGGGTCGCCGGCGTTGATCACCTCGATGTTGCCGCTGTCGAAATCGCTGCGAATCTGCATGGCCGGGGTCCTGATTGCGAGAAGCCGGCAGGATAGCCGTCCCGGCTCGGCTGTGCATGCCGAGCGGCAGGCCATGTCGCATCTGTGCAAGTCGGCCGCGCCTCGGTTGCCGAGGCCAACGGACCAGGCCAGACTCGGCCAATACCCCGCGTATTCTTGCTAGAGAATCACGAATGAAGACGACCCTGGACGAACTGCAGGCCTTCACTCAGGTGGTGGACGGCGGCTCCATCACCGCCGCCGCCGAACAGCTGGGGCAGACCGCCTCGGGCATCAGCCGCGCGCTCGGTCGCCTGGAGGAGAAGCTCGAGGTCACCCTGCTGCGCCGTACCACCCGGCGCCTGGAGCTGACCGAGGAAGGCGCGGCCTTTCTCGCCCAGGCCCGGCGCATTCTCGCCGCGGTGGAGGAGGCCGAGGAACAGATGGCCCTGCGCCGCCAGGTGCCGGCCGGGCGCCTGCGGGTCAATGCCGCCTCGCCGTTCATGCTGCATGTGCTGGTGCCGCTGGTCGCAGGCTTTCGCCAGCGCTATCCGCAGATCGAGCTGGAGCTGAACAGCAATGACCAGATCATCGACCTGCTGGAGCAGCGCACCGACCTGGCCATCCGCATCGGCCCCCTGCGTGATTCCAGCCTGCATGCGCGGCCGCTGGGCTGCAGCCGCATCCGCGTGCTGGCCAGCCCGGCCTACCTGGCGAGTCGCGGCACGCCGCGCAGCGTCGCCGAGCTGGAGGATCACCACCTGCTCGGCTTCACCCAGCCGGAAAGTCTCAATGTCTGGCCGCTGCGCCATGCCGTCGGCGAGGGCCTGAGCATCAGCCCGGATCTGCGCGCGTCCAGCGGCGAGACCCTGCGCCAGCTGGCCCTGAGCGGCGCGGGACTGGTCTGCCTGTCGGACTTCATGACGGAACAGGACCGGCAGTCCGGCACGCTGGTCGAGGTGCTGGCCGAGCAGCGTGTCGACAGCCACCAACCGATCAACGCCGTGTACTACCGCAACACCGCACTGGCAGCGCGTATCACCTGCTTCCTCGACTACCTGGGCGAGCACCTGGCGGGGCGGGCCTGGGCAAGAAACTGACCGGACGCTCTTGGCCTTATGAATTTTCTTGTGTATTTTTTCATGAAATTAACAAGAAACAATTTCACGAGGCCTTCATGTTCAAGCAATCCGCGCAGCACATAGGCACCTACTACGCCGGTACCTATGGTCCCATTCCGCTGCGCCCGCGCCTGGAAGAACACACCGACTGCGACGTGCTGATCATCGGTGGCGGCTTCAGCGGCCTGCACACCGGCCTGCGCCTGGCCCTGGCCGGCAAGAAGGTGGTGATCCTCGAAGCCAGCCGCCTGGCCTGGGCCGCCTCCGGGCGCAACGGCGGGCAGGCGCTGCCGGGCTGGTCCTGCGATATGCCGCCGCTGGAAAAGGCCCTGGGTACCGAACGCGCCAAACAGTTGTGGGACAGCATGGTCTGGGCCGCCGAGGAGATGCGCGAGCTGCCCGAGCGCCACCGCTTCGACATCGACTACCGCACCGGCGCCCTCTACACCGCCGTGCTGCCGCGCCGGGTGCGCCTGCTGCAGGAGAACCTCGAAGAAGCCAGCGAGAAGTACGGCTACCAGCAGCTCAGCTTCATCCCCAAGCAAGATCTGCCCGAGTGGATCGCCAGCCCGCGCTATCAGGCCGCCCTGCATGACTCCGGCGCCGCCCACCTCAACCCGCTGAAGCTGGCCCAGGGCCTGGCCGGCGCCATCGAAGCGGCGGGTGGACGCCTCTTCGAGCAGAGCAAGGTGCTCGACTACCGCGAGACCGACGCCGGCTTCGTCGCCCGCACCGAGCACGGCGAGGTGCGCGGTGAAGTGCTGGTGCTGGCCTGCAACGCCTATATCGACCGCCTCGACACGGCGCTGTCCAAACGCCTGCTGCCGGTCGGCTCCTACCAGGTGGCCACCGCGCCGCTGGACCCGGAGCTGGCGCGCTCGCTGTTCCCGCGCGGCACCTGCGCCATCGACAACCAGTTCGTGCCCGACTACTTCCGCGTCACCCCGGACAACCGCCTGCTGTTCGGCGGCGGCTGCACCTACCTGGGCGGCATCCCGGCGGACGTGCCGGCGGCCACCCGGCCGTACCTAGAGCGGGTGTTCCCGCAGCTGCGCGGCGTGCAGATCGACTACGGCTGGGGCGGCCATATCGACTGCACCATGCACCGCACGCCGGACGTCGGCCGCCAGGGCCAGCGCTACTGGCTGCAGGGCTTCTCCGGCCACGGCATCCTGCCGACCCTGGCCGCCGCGCGCGCGGTGAGCGACGCGATTCTCGGCGACGAACAGCTGCTCGGCCTGTACCAGGGCCTGAGCAACCCCGGCTTCCCCGGCGGTGATCTGCTGCGCGCGCCGATCGAGGCGGTGGGCAAGGCCTGGTACCGTCTGCGCGACGTCGTCTAACCCAACGAAACACGGAACCGGCATGGACAAGCAGGAAGAAATCGAAGGCCTCGCGATCCTGGTGCGCGACCTGCGCAAGCACAAGAACCTCACCCTCAACGAGCTGGCCGAACGCATCGGCCGCTCGGTGGGCTTCCTGTCCCAGGTCGAGCGCGGCCTGTCGCGCCCGACCGTGGCCGACCTCACCGCCATCAGCGAAGCGCTGAGCGTACCCACCACTTACTTCTACAACCCGGGCCGCCCACGCGCGGTGCGCTGGGTCACCCGCCCGGACGAGCGCCGCACCCTGTACTACGCCGGCGGCATCACCGATGTGCTGGCCTCACCCGGCATGGCCGGCGGCTTCGCCATGCTCGAGAGCTTCCTCGAACCCGGCGCCAGCAGTGGCGACGGCCACCTCGACGACAGCTCCGAGCAGGGCGGCTTCGTCCTCGAGGGCGAGCTGACCGTCTGGTACGGCGACGACGCTGAGCCGGTCACCCTCGGCCCGCGCGACAGCTTCCAGCTGCCGCCCCACGCCAAGTTCCGCTACGCCAACCTCACCGATTCCCCCACCCGAGTGCTCTGGGTCTTCACCTGACCGCGCAGATACCACCATGACAACAACAACGAAATTCCCCGACCTGCTCAGCGAAGTGCGCGCCTTCCGCGCCGCCCATCCGGACGTGCGCTACGTCGAACTGATCTGCCTGGATATTCCCGGGCACTTCTACGGCAAGCGCTACCCCCTCGACATGCTGGAGAAGGTCGCCGCCGGCGGCCCGCTCAAGGTGCCGCAGAACTGCGTGCTGCTCGGCGCCCAGGGCGGCCTGCACCCGATCGGCGACTACTGCTTCAACGACGGTGATCCGGACGCCCCGCGCCGGCTGATCCCCGGCAGCCTCAAGCCGGTGCGCTGGGAGAACCAGCCGCTGGGGCAGATGCTGATCAGCTCGGACGGCACCGAGGCGCCGATCGAGTTCGAGCCGCGCGAGGTGCTGGCCCGGGTGCTCAAGCGCCTGGAGGCCAAGGGCATTCGCCCGGTGGTGGCCTTCGAGCTGGAGTTCTACCTGTTCGACCGCAAGCTGGACAGCGGCCTGCCGCGCTTCCCACGCGACCCGCTGACCGACGACGAAGACGACCAGCCGAACATGCACATCGAGCGCCTGTCGCGCTTCTCCGACGTGCTGCACGAGATGGTCGAGGCCGCCCAGGAGCAGGGCGTGGAAGCCAACGTGATCACCGCCGAGCTGGGCCCGGGCCAGTTCGAGATCAATTTCGCCCACTGCGACGACGGCCTGCACGCCGCCGACCAGGCCGCCCTGTTCTGCCGCAGCACCCGCGGCGTGGCCATGCAGCATGGCTACCGCGCCAGCTTCATGAGCAAACCCTACCTGGACGCACCGGGCAGCGGCATGCACGTGCACGTCAGCCTGTACGACCGAGACGGCAACAACCTGCTCGACGGCGATCAACAGCGCCCGCTGCGCCACGCCGTGGCCGGCTGCCTGGAGCTGCTGCCGCACTGCATGCCGATCTTCGCCGCCAACCACAACGCCTTCCGCCGCTATGGCGCCATGGTCAATTCGGCGAGCAAGGCCAGCTGGGGCTTCGAGGATCGCGACGCGTGCATCCGCATCCCCGAGTCGGACGGCCGAAACCTGCGCATCGAACACCGCCTGGCCGGCGCCGACGCCAACCCCTACCTGGTGCTGGCGGCCATCCTCAGCGGCATGGAGTACGGATTGGACCAGGCCCGCGAGCCGATCCCCTCGCTCAACGAGGATCGCAGCAGCGGCATCACCTTCCCCAAGGACATGCTCACCGCAGTGGCGGCCATGGCGTCCCACGAGGTGGTGAAGGACAAGCTGGGCAGGGAGTTCGTCTTCGTCTACTGCGAGAACAAGCGCCAGGATCACCTGCAGTTCATGCACGACATCAGCGCACGGGAGTATCGCTGGTTCCTGTAAACGCACAGCGGGCCGGGACGCAATTGCCCGGCTCGCTGCCAGCTGATAACTTGCCGTCCACGCCGGTGTAGCTCAGTCGGTAGAGCAGCGCACTCGTAACGCGAAGGTCGCAGGTTCGATTCCTGTCTCCGGCACCAGCATCCTGAACAAAAAAGCCCAGCATCGAGCTGGGCTTTTTTATGGCTGGCGGGTTACTGCGCCGCCTGCATGGTCCGGGCGCGCTCGGCCTGTTTCTGCTTCTTGTAGGCCAGCGCCGCCGGCGCCACCTTGGTCACCTGGCCGGTTTCCAGCCAGCGCTTGAGGCGGTTGGCGTCGGCCATGTGGGTGTGTTTGCCGAAGGCATCCAGAACCACGAAGGCCACCGGCTTGCCGGCCATCTGGGTGCGCATCACCAGGCAGTGGCCGGCGGCGTTGGTGAAGCCGGTCTTGGTCAGCTGGATGCTCCAGTTGTCCTTGTGCACCAGGCTGTTGGTGTTGCGGAAGCCGAGGCTATAGCGCGGCTTGGCGAATACCTGGACGTGCTCGCGGGTGCTGCTGAACTGGCCGATCAGCGGGTACTGGCCCGCGGCCTTGACCAGCTTGACCAGATCATTGGCGGTGGAGACGTTCTTCTCCGACAGGCCGGTCGGTTCGCGGTAGCGGGTGTGGCTCATGCCCAGGGCCGTGGCCTTGGCGTTCATCGCCGCGACGAAGGCCGGCACGCCGCCCGGGTAGTGATGGGCGAGGCTGGCGGCGGCGCGATTCTCCGAGCTCATCAGGGTCAGCAGTAGCATGTCGCGGCGGCTCAGCTGGCTGCCGATGCGCACACGGGAATACACGCCGCGCATCTCCGGCACGTCCTTGATCACTATGCTCAGTTGCTCGTCGAGCGACGGCTTGGCATCCAGCACCACCATGGCGGTCATCAGCTTGGTCACCGAGGCGATCGGTACCTGCAAGTCCGGGTTGCTGGAGTAAAGGATCTGGTTGCTGTTGAGGTCGACCAGCAGGGCGCTGCCGGAGGCGAGTTCCTGGGTCTGCGGCGCCGCCTGGGCGAGGGGGGCGACGAGGGTCAGGCAGGCCAGCAGCAGGCCGGCGAGGGACAAGGCTTTTTTCACTATCGGGATCCGCACTGTTGAATGAGCCAGGCGGTCCCTGCCGGCGAATGGCGTGAGTATAAGTGTGAGCGCGGTCTCAGGCGAGCGCGGGCGCTCTACGGCGGCCCAGACGCAGCAGACCCATGGCGACCAGGATCACCGCGGCGCCGGCAGCCAGGCGTGGCAGGTCGAAGTCGCGGTTCCAGATCAGCAGGTTGACCAGCAGCCCGGCCGGCACGTGCAGCTCGTTCATGATCGCCAGGGTGCCGGCGTCGACGCGGGTGCTGCCCTTGACCCACCAGTACAGGCCCAGGGCCGTGGCGAACAGCCCCATCCAGGCCAGTACGCCCCACTGCACGACGGTGTGCGGCAACTTGTCCGGGTTGCCGAACAGCAGGAACGACGGCAGCACCAGCAGCAGCGCGCCGAGGAAGAAGTGGCCGAAGAAGCGGTGCAGCGGCTGCGTCGGCTGGTAGTGCAGCAGCAGACGGCGGCACAGCACCTGGCCGGCGGCGAAGGTGGCGTTGGCGATCTGCAGCAGGACGAAACCGAACAGGTAATCGCCCTCCAGCTTGTCGAAACGAATGATCACTCCGCCGCCCACGGCGACCAGCGCGGCGAGCAACGCCCAGGGGCTGAAACGCCGCGCCAGGGCATCGTCGAGCAGGGTCACGTAGATCGGCGTGAGCACGGTGAACAGCAGCACCTCGGGCACCGTCAGCACCTGGAAGCTGCGGTACAGGCACAGGTAGGTGATGCCGAACTGCAGCGCCCCGGCCAGCCAGAAACCGGCCAGCAGGCGCCACGGCAGGCCGCGCCAGAGGGTGAAAGGCAGGAATACCAGGGCGGCGATCAGCACCCGCGCCAGTACGGCGAAGTCGCTGTCGACGCGGCCGGCCAGGTATTCGCCAATCAGGCTGAAGGAGAACGCCCAGAGGGCCGTGACGACTAGCAGGTAGCGCATGTCAGCTCAGCTGGCTGCGCAGTTCCGCCAGTACCGCCGCGCTCTGCGGGCGCACCCCACGCCAGACGAAGAAGGCCTCGGCGGCCTGCTCCACCAGCATGCCCAGGCCATCGATGCAGCGCGCCGCGCCATGCTCGGCAGCCCAGCGGTTGAACGCGGTCGCCTGCTTGCCGTACATCATGTCGTAGCAGACGGTTTGGCCGGGCTGGATCAGGCTCGCATCGATCGGCGGCAGCTCGCCGGCCAGCGAGGCCGAGGTGCCGTTGATGATCAGGTCGACCGGCTCGCTCAGCCAGTCGAAACCGGCGGCGGCCACCGGGCCCAGGTCGGCGAATTCGCGGGCCAGTTGCTCGGCCTTTTCCACCGTGCGGTTGGCGATGGTCAGGCTCTGCGGGCGCTCGGCCAGCAGCGGTTCGAGCACCCCACGCACGGCACCACCGGCGCCGAGCAAGAGGATGCGCTTGCCGGCCAGGTCGAGGCCGGCGTTCACCGTGAGGTCGCGGACCAGGCCGGCGCCGTCGGTGTTGTCGCCGAGCAGGCGGCCGTCATCGAGTTTCTTCAGGGTGTTCACCGCGCCGGCACGACGAGCGCGCTCGCTCAGCTCGTCGGCCAGGCGATAGGCCTCTTCCTTGAACGGCACGGTGACATTGCCGCCCCGGCCGGTGGCGAAGAACGCGCGGGCATAGCCGGCGAAATCGTCCAGCGGCGCCAGCAGGGCCTCGTAGGACAGTTGCTCGCCGGTCTGCGCGGCGAACATGCCGTGGATCAGCGGCGACTTGCTGTGGCCGATGGGGTTGCCGAACACGCCGTAACGATCGGTCACTTCGCGGCCTCGCCAAGCCAGTCGCGGTCGGTCAGGAAGTACTCGGTCAGGCGTGCTTCTTCGCTGCCCGGCTGCGGCTTCCAGTCATAGCCCCAGCGCACGTGCGGCGGCAGCGACATGAGGATGGACTCGGTGCGCCCACCGGACTGCAGGCCGAACAGGGTGCCGCGGTCGAACACCAGGTTGAACTCGACGTAGCGGCCACGGCGGAAGGCCTGGAACTCGCGCTGCGCCTCGGTGAAGGGAGTGTTCCGGCGGCGCTGGATGATGGGCAGGTAGGCCTGGAGATAGGCATCGCCGATGGCGCGCAGGAAGGCGAAGCTGGTGTCGAAGTCCCACTGGTTGAGGTCGTCGAAGAACAGCCCGCCGATGCCACGCGGCTCATTACGGTGCTTGAGGTGAAAGTAGCGGTCGCACCACTCCTTGAACTTGGGATAGACCTCGGCGCCGAAGGGCGCGCAGGCGTCACGGGCGACCTGGTGCCAGTGCACGCAGTCTTCCTCGTTGGCGTAGTAGGGCGTCAGGTCGAAGCCGCCGCCGAACCACCAGACCGCTTCCTCGCCGGCCTTCTCGGCGCTGAAGAAGCGCACGTTGGCGTGGGAGGTGGGGATGTGCGGGTTCTCCGGGTGGATCACCAGGGACACGCCCATGGCCTCGAAGCCACGCCCGGCCAGTTCCGGGCGGTGGGCGCTGGCCGACGGCGGCAGGCTGTCGCCGAATACATGTGAGAAGTTGACCCCACCTTTCTCGATAAGCGCGCCGTTCTCGATCACCCGAGTGCGGCCACCGCCACCGGCCGGGCGCTCCCAGCTGTCCTCGAAGAAGGCGCCACCGTCCTCGGCGGCCAGGGCGGCGCAGATGCGATCCTGCAGGTCGAGCAGGTAGGCCTTCACGGCCTGGGTACGTTCACTCACGGCTTGGGTCCGGGGCAGTTCGGAAGAGGGCGCCAGCATACCATCGTCGTATCCCGCCGGGCTTGACGGGGGTCAGCGCCGGCGCTTGGATGGAGCCCTTTGCAGAGGAGTACACGACATGGCCAAACGCATCCAGTTTTCCCGCCACGGCGGCAGCGAGGTGCTCGAGCTGGTCGACCAGGCGGCGGTCAATCCGGGCCCGCACGAGGTGCGCGTGCGCAATCGCGCCATCGGCCTGAACTTTATCGACACCTACTACCGTAGCGGCCTGTATGTGCCGCCGAGCCTGCCGTCCGGCCTGGGCGGCGAGGGCGCCGGCGAGGTAGAGGCGGTGGGCAGCGCGGTGACCCATCTCAAGGTTGGCGACCGCGTCGCCTATGGCACCGGCCCGCTGGGCGCCTATGGCGAGTTGCACGTACTACCGGCCCAGCATCTGGTCAAACTGCCGGACTCGATCTCCTTCGAACAGGCCGCGGCGCTGATGCTCAAGGGCCTCACCGTGCAGTACCTGCTGCGCCAGACCTATCGGGTCGAGGCCGGCCAGACCATCCTCTGGCACGCCGCAGCTGGCGGTGTCGGTCTGATCGCCTGCCAGTGGGCTCGGGCGCTGGGGGTGAGGCTGATCGGCACCGTGTCGTCGCCGGAAAAGGCGGCCCTGGCCAAGGCCAACGGCGCCTGGGCGACCATCGACTACAGCCGCGAGGACGTGGTGCAGCGGGTGCTGGAGCTAACCGACGGCGCCAAGTGCCCGGTGGTGTACGACTCGGTGGGCAAGGACACCTGGGAGCGCTCGCTGGACTGCGTGGCGCCGCGCGGCCTGCTGGTGAGCTTCGGCAATGCCTCGGGCGCGGTCACCGGGGTCAACCTCGGCGTGCTGGCGCAGAAGGGCTCGCTGTACGTCACTCGGCCGACCCTGGGCAACTACGCCAACAACGCCGAAAACCTGCAGGCGATGGCCGACGAGCTGTTCGGCCTGGTCGCCAGCGGCGCGATCAAGGTAGAGATCGGCCGGCGCTATCCACTGGCCGAGGCGGCACAGGCCCAGGATGCACTGAGCGGTCGGCAGACCACCGGCTCGACCATCCTGATTCCGTAGGGAATCAGGACGGGCGGATCACATCGCCGGTCCGCAGGTCGCGGATCAGGCTGGGGTTCTTGCGCCCACCCAGGGCACCGCCGAGCACCGCATCCAGCTGGCGCGGGAAGTACTGCTCGACACGCAGGCGCGAGCGCGCCGATGGGCGCCCGGCGGGATTGGCCGAGGTGGATACCAGTGGGCCGGTAAGGGCGCACAGGTCACGCACCAACGGGTGGTCGCTGACGCGCAGGGCGACAGTGTCGTGCTGGCCGGTGATCCACTCGGGCAGGCGATTCTGGTGCGGCACCAGCCAGGTGTTGGGTCCGGGCCAGGTGCTGGCCAGGCGGTCGATCCAGCGCTCGGGCAGGTCGTCGAGGAGAAAGTCGAACTGCTCGATGCTGTCCGCCACCAGGATCAGGCCCTTGTGTACCGGGCGCTCCTTGAGCGCCAGCAGGCGATCCACCGCAACCTCGTTCCACGGGTCGCAACCCAGGCCCCAGACGGCCTCAGTGGGATAGGCGATCACCCCGCCCTCGCGTACCACCTTTGCCACTCGCCGTATGCGCCAACTGCCGTGCATGCTCGCCCCCTTTCTCTGCATGACGGCGAGTTTACCCAGCTCAGACGACGCGGTGTACCCAGCGCCCGGCTTCGCAGGCCACCAAACCTTGCAGCTCCAGGTCGGTCAGGGCCACCAGCACCTCGCCGATTGGCAATTCGCAGGCCAGGGCCAGGCCTTCGCTGGTTTGCGGCGCAGCGCGCAGCTGCACCAACAACGGGTGGTCGACCTGGGCAGACGCTTCGCTCACCGGGGTGACACGCTGCCAGCCACGCAGGGCCTGGAGGATGTCCTCGACGCTCTCCACCAGGGTCGCCCCTTCGCGGATCAGCTGATGGCAGCCGCGCGCACCGGGATGGTGGATGGAACCGGGAATCGCATAGACCTCGCGCCCCTGCTCGGCGGCCAGACGCGCGGTAATCAGCGAGCCACTGGAAGGGCTGGCCTCGACCACCAGCACTCCCACGGACAGGCCACTGATGATGCGATTGCGCCGCGGGAAGTTGCTGGCCTGGGGCGGGCAATCCAGCGGCAACTCGGAGACCAGCGCACCGCCCTGCTCGACGATGCGCGCGGCCAACCCCAGATGGCGCTGCGGATAGATGTGCTGCAGCCCGGTGCCGAGTACCGCTATCGTCGCGCCATCGACATCCAGCGCGCCCTGATGCGCCGCACCGTCGATGCCCAGGGCGAGGCCGCTGGTGATCACGAAACCTCCACCGGCCAAGCTGCGGGCGAAAGCGGCGGCGGTATCCAGGCCTGGCCGCGAAGCCTTGCGACTGCCGACCAGGGCTAGCTGCGGACGCTCCAGTAGCGCCGGCGCGCCAGCAACGAACAACAGCGGCGGTGCATCGCTCAGCTCGGCCAGCAGGCCGGGGTAAGCAGGATCGTCCCACATCAGCAGCGACTGGCCCGGTTGCTCCAGCCAGCGCAAGGCTGCCGTAGCGTGCTCGCGGATCTCCGCACTGCGCCTGGGTTCGGCACAGGCACTTGGCAGACCGAGGGAACGCCAGGCGGAAGCAGGCGCGCTGAGAGCGGCAGAGGCACTGCCAAAGGCTTCGAGCAAACGGCGGAAGCGGCGTGGACCGAGTTCCGGCAGGCGATGCAGACGCAGGCGCGCTTCCAGCTCGGCGGGGGAGATATCATGCATGTCGATCATCCTTGATCGTGACGCAGAAAGCAGAACCCCCGCGAGAGCGGGGGTTCTGTTGATTTACGGGTTCTTCACCTTGTCCATCACCGCCAGGTCGCGGGTGGCATAGAGCACGAGGCCGTAGCTGAGCTTCTCGTAGGAGCGGAATACCATCAGCAGGCCGGAACGCTCATCCGGGATCTTTACCGACTCGCCGGTAATCCGATCCCGCACGGTCTCACCGGTCTTGTAGATCGCCAAGACGTTGCCTTCGGTGACGCCATCGATTTTGCCCTTGTTAAGGGTAACTACGTCATATTGGCCGATACGAACCACGCCACGCGGCACATCGAGAATCACACCATCGACGTCGGTGGCCGGTTCGCTGGGCGTGAAGATCGAGTTGACTGCACGCTCCTCGGTGGGGAACAGCCGATCACCGAGGCGCACTTCCTGCTTGGCTCGCGTCAGGGTAAGAGTGGCAATATCGCCTTCCTCGGCCACCACTTCTCCGCTGCCGATATCGTCGGCGTTGATACCTAGAAACTCCTTGGTTTCCGGATCGGTATAGACCTTACCTTGGCGGAATATGCCGTACACCTGTTGGGCATCATCGAATGCGCCTCGGGCATAGATGCGATCCCCAGCACCACTGACCACGCGCTCAGCCTGGCCGGCAACGATATAGGGTTTGCCCTTGAACTCTTCTTCGCTGTCGACGATACGGTTGGTCAGCAGGAAGCTGTTGATCGCCTCCAGCGGAATGGTCGGGATTGCCTCGGCCATAGGAGTGCTGCGCACCTTCGGCGACAACTTGATAGTGCCACGCGACTCGCCGCGGTTGAGCACCAGACGCGGCTGACCATCGATGTACACCAGGCTCAAGGTATCGCCCGGGTAGATCAGATGAGGATTCTCGATCTGTGGGTTGGCGTGCCACAGCTCGGGCCACTTCCACGGCTGGCTAAGGAACTTGCCGGAGATGTCCCACAGGGTGTCACCCTTGACCACGGTGTAGCGGTCCGGATGACCTTCCTTGAGCTGGACGGCTGCCTGGACCAGGCCACTCTGTACCAGACCGCCCGCAGCAACCAGCAGCAGGGCGAGTAGTGATTTCCTCATGCGGTGAATCCCTTTATTATGTGGCTGGCGCCTGTAAGCCGCAGAAGCCGAGGCTTTTGAGCCGTTTTTCAAAGCTGTTCATCATCTTAGCAGCGGTTTTTTACTTTATTCCACAAGTGCATCACAAACAGCCATGGCGATACTCAACATCCTCGAATTCCCCGATCCGCGCCTGCGTACTATCGCCAAGCCGGTGACCGTATTCGACGCAGCTCTTTCCCAACTGATCGACGACATGTTCGAGACCATGTATGCCGCGCCTGGCATAGGTCTGGCGGCCACCCAGATCAACGTGCACAAGCGTGTGGTGGTGATGGATCTGTCCGAGGACAAGTCCGAGCCACGGGTGTTCATCAACCCCGAGTTCGAGTCGCTGACTGAGGAAATGGACCAGTACCAGGAAGGCTGCCTGTCGGTACCTGGCTTCTACGAGAACGTCGACCGCCCGCAGAAGGTCAAGATCAAGGCCCAGGACCGCGACGGCAAGCCGTACGAGCTGATCGCCGAAGGCCTGCTCGCCGTGTGCATCCAGCATGAGTGCGATCACCTCAACGGCAAGCTGTTCGTCGACTACCTGTCCAACCTCAAGCGCGACCGGATCAAGAAAAAGCTGGAAAAACAGCACCGCCAGCAGGCTTGATTCCCGACTCCGAAAGGCTTGCTCCGGCAAGCCTTTTTCTTTTCATGCAGTGAGTGATCCATGCGCATCATCTTTGCCGGCACCCCGGAATTTGCCGCCCAGCACCTGCAGGCTTTGCTCGACGCGGGTCGCGAGATCGTCGCCGTGTACACCCAGCCGGATCGCCCGGCTGGCCGCGGGCAGAAACTGATGCCCAGCCCGGTCAAGCAATTGGCCCTGCAGCACAATATCGCCGTGTACCAGCCGCAGACCCTGCGCGATCCTGCCGCCCAGGCCGAGCTCGCCGCGCTCAAGCCGGACCTGATGGTGGTGGTCGCCTACGGCCTGATCCTGCCGCAGGTGGTGCTCGACACCCCGCGCCTGGGCTGCATCAACAGCCACGCCTCGCTGCTGCCACGCTGGCGCGGTGCCGCGCCGATTCAGCGCGCGATCCAGGCCGGCGATGCCAGCAGCGGCGTCACGGTGATGCAGATGGAGGCTGGCCTCGATACCGGCCCCATGCTGCTCAAGGTCACCACCACCATCACAGTCGAGGACACCGGCGGCAGCCTGCACGATCGGCTGGCGCACCTGGGCTCGGCGGCCGTGGTCGAGGCAGTCACTAAACTCGCCGCAGGCGAACTCAAGGGCGAAGTGCAGGACGACAGCCTGGCCACCTACGCCCACAAGCTGAACAAGGACGAGGCACGCCTCGACTGGAGCCGCCCGGCCGAGGAGCTGGAGCGCCTGGTGCGCGCCTTCAATCCCTGGCCGATCTGCCATAGCACCCTGAACGGCGAACCGCTCAAGGTGCTGGCCGCGCAGCTGGGCGAGGGCAAAGGCACCCCCGGCACCGTGCTCGCCGCCGATAAGAACGGCCTGACCGTCGCCTGCGGCGAAGGCGCCCTGCGTCTGACCCGCCTGCAGTTGCCCGGCGGCAAGCCGCTGGCCTTCGCCGACCTGTACAACAGCCGCCGCGAGCAGTTCGCCCCCGGCCTGGTGCTTGGTCAATGAACCCACGCCTGGCCGCCGCCCGCGCCCTGGCCGCCGTACTGAATGGCAAGGCCTCGCTGGGTAGCAGCCTGCCGCCGCTGCTGGACAGGGTCGAGGCACGTGACCGCGGCCTGGCCCAGGACCTGGCCTTCGGCACCGCGCGCTGGCAGCCACGCCTGCAGCTGCTCGCCGAGAAGCTGCTACAGAAGCCGTTCAAGGCCGCCGACCGCGATGTCGAGGCCCTGCTCCTGGTCGGCCTGTACCAGCTGCTGCATACCCGCATCCCGGCCCACGCCGCCATCGGCGAGACGGTGGCCTGCATCGACAAGCTGAAGAAATCCTCGCTCAAGGGCCTGCTCAACGGCGTGCTGCGCAATGCCCAGCGCGATCACGAGGCGCTATTCGCCGAACTGGATCGCGATCCGGTGCTGCACACCGCTCACCCGCGCTGGCTGCAGAAGCGCCTCAAGGCCGACTGGCCCGAGCACTGGCAGGCGATCTGCGCCGCCAACAACCAGCACCCACCGCTGATCCTGCGGGTCAATCGCCGCCATGGCAGCCGCGACGCCTACCTCGCCGAGCTGCGCGCCGCTGGCGTCGAAGCCGAACCCTGCGCCTTTAGCCGCGACGGCATCCGCTTGCTGCAACCCTGCGACGTGAAGACCCTGCCGGGCTTCGCCGAGGGCCGCGTCAGCGTGCAGGACGAGGCCGCGCAGCTGGCCGCCGACCTGCTCGACCTGGCGCCCGGCCAGCGTGTGCTGGACGCCTGCGCGGCGCCCGGCGGCAAGACCTGCCATCTGCTGGAAGCACAGCTGCAACTGGCCGAAGTCGTGGCCTTGGATCTGGAGCCGGCGCGTCTGGCCCGGGTGCAGGAGAATCTCGACCGCCTCAAGCTCAAGGCCACTCTGGTCGCCGCCGATGGCCGTGACGTGGCTGCCTGGTGGGACGGTAAGCCATTCCAGCGCATCCTGCTCGACGCGCCCTGCTCGGCCACCGGTGTGATCCGTCGCCATCCGGATATCAAGCTGACCCGTCAGGCCGACGACATCACCGCGCTGGCCCAGCTGCAGGGCGAGCTGCTCGATGCCTTGTGGCCGACCCTGGAGGTCGGCGGCGTGCTGCTCTACGCCACCTGCTCGGTGCTGCCGGAGGAAAACCGCGACAACATCGCCGCCTTCCTCGCCCGCACCCCCGGTGCACGTGAGTTGGACATCCCTGGCGCCTTCGGCCTCAAGCAGGCCCATGGCCGCCAGCTGCTGCCGCAGGCCGAGGGCCACGACGGCTTCTACTATGCCAAGCTGATCAAGATCGCCGCATCACGCGGCTAACGGAGTGATCGCGTGAAAATCATCATTCTCGGCGCAGGGCAGGTCGGCGGCACCCTGGCGGAGCACCTGGCCAGCGAGGCCAACGACATCACCGTGGTCGACACCGATGCCGACCGCCTACGTGACCTCGGCGACCGCCTGGATATCCGCACCGTGGTCGGCCGCGGCTCCTTCCCCACCGTACTGCGCCAGGCCGGCGCCGACGACGCCGACATGCTGGTGGCGGTGACCAACAGCGACGAGACCAACATGGTCGCCTGCCAGGTCGCCTATACCCTGTTCCACACCCCGACCAAGATCGCCCGGGTGCGCGAGTCGGCCTACCTGACCCGCGAGGCGCTGTTCGACAACGAGGCCATCCCGGTCGACGTGCTGATCAGCCCCGAGCAGGTGGTGACCAACTACATCAAGCGCCTGATCGAGTACCCCGGCGCCCTGCAGGTGATCGACTTCGCCGAGGGCAAGGCCCAGCTGGTGGCGGTCAAGGCCTACTACGGCGGCCCGCTGGTCGGACAGCAGCTGCGCCAGCTGCGCGAGCACATGCCCAACGTCGATACCCGCGTCGCCGCCATCTTCAGGCGCAACCGGCCGATCATGCCCCAGGGCGACACGGTGATCGAAGCCGACGACGAGGTGTTCTTCATCGCCGCCAAAGCTCATATCAGGGCAGTAATGAGCGAGCTGCGCCGCCTCGAGGACAGCTACAAGCGCATCGTCATCGCCGGCGGCGGGCATATCGGCGAGCGCCTGGCCGAGGCCATCGAGAGCCGCTACCAGGTGAAGATCATCGAGATGAACCCGGCGCGCTGCCGCCACCTCTCGGACAACCTGGAAAGCACCATCGTGCTGCAGGGCAGCGCCTCCGACCGCGACCTGCTGGTGGAAGAGAACATCAACGAGGCCGACATCTTCCTGGCCCTGACCAACGACGACGAGGCCAACATCATGTCCTCGCTGCTGGCCAAGCGCCTGGGCGCGCGCAAGGTGATGACCATCATCAACAACCCGGCCTACGTCGACCTGGTCCAGGGCGGCGATATCGACATCGCCATCAGCCCGCAGCTGGCCACCATCGGCACCCTGCTGACCCACGTGCGCCGCGGCGACATCGAGAGCGTGCACAGCCTGCGCCGCGGCGCGGCCGAGGCCATCGAGGCCATCGCCCATGGCGATTCGCGCTCGAGCAAGGTGGTCGGCAAGATGATCGAGGAGATCGCCCTGCCGCCGGGCACCACCATCGGCGCGGTGATTCGTGACGAGGAAGTGCTGATCGCCCACGACGACACGGTGATCGAGTCCGGCGACCACGTGATACTGTTCCTCGTCGACAAGAAGTACATCCGCGACGTGGAGCGCCTGTTCCAGGTCGGTCTGACTTTCTTCTGACAAGGCATTCGCCGAGGCCCATGGCATGACGACGCCGGACTCCCTGGAAAAACTGCTGGCCCGTGGGGTGGACAACGCCCTGCTGCGCTTCGGCCTGGGCAAGGCCTACCTGGATAACAATCAGCCGGAAGCGGCTGCCGAGCATCTGCAGAAATGCCTGGGCTTCGATCCCAACTACTCGGCGGCGTGGAAACTGCTGGGGCAGGCCTGCCAGAAGCGCGGCATGCTGGAGGAGGCGCGCCAGGCATGGCACAACGGCCTGGAAGTGGCGCGCAAGCGCGGCGACAAGCAGACCGAGAAGGAAATGACGGTGTTTCTGCGCCGCCTGGAGAAGGCGACGGGAGAGGGCGCCTAGTCTTCGCGCTGGAAGATCAGCGCCACGCCGCTGGGCTCGAAACGCACCACCTGCATCTGCACCACCGGCGCCGGTATCGGCAGGCCCTGGACCTGGCCGCTGACCACTTCGCCGATCTGCAGCAGCTTCTGCGCATCGTCGATCACCACGAACACGCCGCTCTCAGAGATATCGCGGGTAGTCACCAGCATCTGGCCGTGCAGCGGATGATCGATGCGCAGCTGGACCTTCAGCGGGGTACGCTTGTGATCGCGCTTGTTGTCCATGCCTGTCCTGTTGTTATGGGCGGGAAACTGCTGTGACGGTACTGGCTTACGCCGGCCGTATCAATACCACTTCTTCTCGCCCTCGGGGCGCTTCTTGAAGCGCTTCATGCTCCACAGGTACTGGCTCGGGTAGGCGCGCACGTAGCGCTCCAGCTCGCGGCTCATGGCCGCGGCCGATACCTGCGGGTCCTCGCTGTACATGTCCTCGGGCACCGCCTCGAAGATCACCTTGAAGCCACTGTTGTCCGGCAGGCGTACGGCAGTGAGGAACACGCCGACCGCCTTGCCGCCGGCGAGCATGCCGGGGACGAACTTGCTGGTCAGCGCCTGGGTCGCGCAGAAGGGCACGAAGATGCCGCTGGAGCGGCTCGGCTCCGGGTCGGCGGGAATGCCCACTACGCCTCCGCGGCGCACCTCCTTGATCACGCTGAGGATGCCTTCCTTGGTCGAGGCCGCCACACGGTTGCCCATCTGCGCCCGTTGCTTCTGCAACAGCTCGTCGACCGCCTTGAGCTTGGGCGGGCGATAGAAGATCACCGGTTTGCACTGGGAACAGAAGTAGTGGTTGAGCACTTCCCAGTTGCCCAGGTGGCTGGCCACGCCGACCACGCCCTTGCCGGAGGCCAGGGCCGCGTGCAGCACGTCCAGGCCCTCCACCTCGCGCACCAGCTTGAGGGTGCGCTCCACCGGCCAGATCCAGGCGCAGGCGCTCTCGGTGAAGATCTTGCCGATGTCGCGCAGGCTGGCGCCGACCAGTTGCTCACGTTCGGCGTCGTCGAGCTCGGGGAAGCACTTGGCGAGGTTGATGCGCACCACCTCGCGCGAGCTGTTCGGCAGCTTCCACATCAACCAGCCGATGGCCGAGCCGGCCGCCTGCACGGCCCCCCAGGGCAACAGGGCGAACAGGCGCAGGAAACCGACCACCAGGGCGCCTTTGAATTTCTCCACGAGCAACTCCCGAATACGCAAAAGGCCAGCATTGTAACGGCTGTGACCGCCGGGTTCAGCCTCGCAGTGCGTGATAGCGATCGCAGTCGGTGGTGTGGTCCATGACCATGCCGGCCGCCTGCATGTAGGCGTAGCAGATGGTCGGGCCGACGAAGGTGAAGCCCAGCTTCTTCAGCGCCTTGCTCATGGCCTCGGCCTCGGGTGTCATTGCCGGCACCTCGCCGCGGCCGCTGAAGTGATTGATCTTCGGCGCGCCACCGACGAAGGACCAGAGCAGCGCCACCGGGTCTTCCAGCTTGAGCCAGGCCTGGGCGTTCTGCCGCGCCGCCCTGAGCTTGGCGCGGTTGCGGATGATGCCGGGGTCCTGCATGCGTTCCTCGATCTCCGCGTCGCTCATCACCGCCAGACGCTCGGCATCGAAGCCGAACAGCACCTGGCGATAGCGTTCGCGCTTCCTCAGCACGGTGATCCACGACAGGCCGGCCTGGAAGCCTTCCAGCAGCAGCATCTCGAACAGCCACTGCGGGTCGCGCTGCGGCACGCCCCACTCTTGGTCGTGATAGGCGATGTACAGGGGATCGTCGTTGCACCAGAAGCAGCGCGGCATGGCAGTCGAACCGGGAAATGGAGGAAGCCTGACTATAGCCAAAATACTGTATGAAAAAACAGTTATTGCGCCATACGCCTACGCTGTGGGCCGCTGCCCTCAAGGGCGGGCCTGATCGGGTATACTGCGCGGCTTTATGCAAACGCCTCGATACCGGTGAAATTCGTGAGCCAGACTACGCCCGACGTAAGCACCTTCCAAGGCCTGATCCTCGCCCTGCAGAGCTACTGGGCCGAGCAAGGCTGCGTGATCCTGCAACCCTATGACATGGAAATGGGTGCCGGCACCTTCCACACCGCGACTTTCCTGCGCGCCATCGGTCCGGAGACCTGGAACGCCGCCTACGTGCAGCCCTCGCGCCGTCCGGCCGACGGCCGCTATGGCGAGAACCCCAACCGCCTGCAGCACTACTACCAGTTCCAGGTGGTCCTCAAGCCGAACCCGGACAACATCCAGGACCTGTACCTGGAGTCGCTGCGCCGCATCGGCGTCGATACCCTGGTGCACGACATCCGCTTCGTCGAGGACAACTGGGAATCGCCGACCCTCGGCGCCTGGGGCCTGGGCTGGGAAGTCTGGCTGAACGGCATGGAAGTCACCCAGTTCACCTACTTCCAGCAGGTCGGCGGCGTCGAGTGCTACCCGGTGACCGGCGAGATCACCTACGGCCTGGAACGTCTGGCCATGTACCTGCAGGGCGTCGATTCGGTGTATGACCTGGTCTACTCGGACGGCCCGTTCGGCAAGGTCACCTACGGCGACGTGTTCCACCAGAACGAAGTGGAGCAGTCCACCTTCAACTTCGAACACGCCAACGTCGACAAGCTGTTCGACCTGTTCGACTTCTACGAGTCCGAGGCCAACCGCCTGATGGAGCTACAGCTGCCGCTGCCGGCCTACGAAATGGTGATCAAGGCCTCGCACAGCTTCAACCTGCTCGACGCCCGCCGCGCCATCTCGGTGACCGCGCGCCAGCAGTACATCCTGCGCGTGCGCACCCTGTCGCGGAACATCGCCCAGAGCTACCTGCTGGCCCGCGCCAAACTCGGCTTCCCGATGGCCACCCCGGAACTGCGTGACGAAGTGCTGGCTCAGCTGAAGGAGGCCGAATAATGAGTGCTCAGGATTTTCTGGTTGAGCTGGGCACCGAAGAGCTGCCACCGAAGGCCCTGAAGAGCCTCGGCGACGCCTTCCTCGCCGGCGTCGAGAAGGGCCTCAAGGCCGCCGGCCTGGGCTATGCCAGCGCCCGTGTATACGCCGCCCCGCGTCGCCTCGCCGTGCTGGTCGAGCAACTCGCCGCGCAGCAGCCGGACCGCACCGTCAACCTCGACGGCCCGCCCGTGCAGGCCGCCTTCGACAAGGATGGCAACCCGACCCAGGCCGCCCTGGGCTTCGCCAAGAAGTGCGGCGTCGAGCTGAGCCAGATCGACACCAGCGGCCCGAAACTGAAATTCAGCCAGTCGATCGCCGGCCAACCCGCCGTCAGCCTGCTGGCCGGCATCGTCGAAGCCTCGCTGAACGAGCTGCCGATTCCCAAGCGCATGCGCTGGGGCGCGCGCAAGACCGAGTTCGTGCGTCCGACCCAATGGCTGGTGATGCTGTTCGGCGACCAGGTGGTCGACTGCGAGATCCTCGCCCAGAAGGCCGGCCGCACCTCGCGTGGTCATCGCTTCCACGCCAACCGTGACGTGACCATCGCCAGCCCGGCCAGCTACGCCGCTGACCTGCGCGCCGCCCAGGTGATCGCCGACTTCGCCGAGCGCCGCAGCCTGATCGCCGCCCGCGTGGCCGAACTGGCCAAGGCCGAGAACGGCAGCGCCATCGTGCCGCCGGCCCTGCTGGATGAAGTCAGCGCCCTGGTCGAATGGCCGGTGCCGCTGGTCTGCTCCTTCGAGGAGCGTTTCCTCGAGGTGCCGCAGGAAGCCCTGATCACCACCATGCAGGACAACCAGAAGTACTTCTGCCTGCTGGACGGCAACGGCAAGCTGCTGCCGCGCTTCATCACAGTGGCCAACATCGAGAGCAAGGACCCGGCGCAGATCGTTGCCGGCAACGAGAAGGTGGTGCGTCCGCGCCTGACCGACGCCGAGTTCTTCTTCAAGCAGGACAAGCGCCAGCCCCTGGAGAAACGCAACGAGCGCCTGGCCAACGTGGTGTTCCAGGCCCAGCTCGGCAGCGTGTTCGACAAGGCCGAGCGCGTCTCGAAGCTTGCCGGCTTCATCGCCGGCAAGATCGGCGGTGACGCCAGCCGCGCGTCCCGCGCCGGCATCCTGTCCAAGTGCGACCTGGCCACCGAGATGGTCGGCGAGTTCCCGGAAATGCAGGGCATCGCCGGCTACTACTACGCCAAGCACGATGGCGAGGCCGACGACGTGGCCCAGGCGCTGAACGAGCAATATATGCCGCGTGGGGCAGGGGCAGAATTGCCGCAGACCCTCACCGGTGCTGCCGTGGCCGTGGCCGACAAGCTCGACACCCTGGTCGGCATCTTCGGCATCGGCATGCTGCCGACCGGCTCCAAGGACCCCTACGCCCTGCGTCGCGCGGCGCTGGGCGTGCTGCGCATCCTGATCGAGAAGCAGCTGGACCTGAACTTGGTCGAGGCCGTGGCCTTCGCCATCGACCTGTACGGCGACAAGGTCAAGGCCGCAGGCCTGGCCCAGCAGGTGCTGGACTTCATCTTCGACCGCCTACGTGCGCGCTACGAAGACGAAGGCGTGGAAGTGGCCGTGTACCAGGCGGTACGCGCACTCAGCCCGGCCGCGCCGCTGGACTTCGACCAGCGCGCGCAGGCGGTGCAGGCCTTCCGTCAGCTGCCGCAAGCCGCTGCTCTGGCCGCCGCCAACAAGCGCGTGTCGAACATCCTGGCCAAGGCCGAAGGCGAGCTGCCGGCCGGTATCAACGCCGCGCTGCTCGAAGCCGGTGCCGAGCAGGCCCTGGCCCAGGCTGTGGCCGCCGCCGCGCAAGCCGTGGCACCGCTGGCCGCCGCACGCAGCTACCGCGAGGCCCTGGCCCAGCTGGCCAGCCTGCGCGAGCCGGTGGATGCGTACTTCGACGCGGTGATGGTCAATGCCGACGATGCCGCCGTGCGCGCCAACCGCTACGCGCTGCTCAACCAGCTGCGTGGCCTGTTCCTCGGCGTCGCCGATATCTCCCTGCTGGGCTGACGGCTAACCGGGCGGCGCAATGCCGCCCGGTCGCCTTGGTAATCGCATGAAACTGCTGATTCTCGACCGCGACGGTGTCATCAATGAAGACTCCGACGCCTACATCAAATCCCTCGACGAATGGATCCCGATCCCGGGCGCCATCTCCGCCATCGCGCGCCTGAGCCAGGCCGGCTGGACCGTCGCCGTGGCCACCAACCAATCGGGCCTGGCGCGCGGCTACTACGACCTGGCAACGCTGGAGTCCATGCATGCGCGCCTGCGCCAGCTGGTGGCCGAGCAGGGCGGCGAAGTCGGCCTGATCGTGCACTGCCCGCATGGCCCGGACGACGGCTGCAACTGCCGCAAGCCCAAGCCGGGAATGCTCGAACAGATCGCTGCGCACTACGGCACAGAACTGGCAGGCGTCTGGTTCGTCGGCGACAGCACTGGTGACCTCGACGCCGCCCTGGCCGTCCATTGCCAGCCCGTGCTGGTAAAAACCGGCAAGGGCCAACGCACCCTGGCCAAGCCATTGCCAGCGGGAACCCTGATATTCGATGATCTGGCGGCGGTTGCCGATCAGCTTCTTCTCTAGAGAACGCGAGCCCCCATGACGACAGTGCAGGCCATCAGAACCTTCTTCTTCTACCTGCTGCTGTCCTCCAGCTCCTTCTTCTGGTGCATCCTCTGCGTGTTCGTCGCGCCCTTCCTGCCGTTCCGCGCTCGCTACCGCTTCGTCATCCAGACCTGGTGCCGCTGCGCCACCTGGCTGGCCAAGGTGGTGGTCGGCATCCGCTATGAAGTGCACGGCCTGGAAAACATCCCGCAACAGCCCTGCGTTATCCTGGCCAAGCACCAGAGCACCTGGGAGACCTTCTTCCTCTCCGCCTTCTTCGAGCCGCTGTCCCAGGTGGTCAAGCGCGAGCTGCTGTACGTGCCATTCTTCGGCTGGGCCATGGCCATGCTGCGGCCCATTGCCATCGACCGCAGCAACCCCAAGGCGGCGCTCAAGCAGCTGGCCAAGCAGGGCGACGAACGCATCAAGCAGGGCGCCTGGGTGCTGATCTTCCCGGAAGGCACGCGCATTCCGCCGGGCCAGATCGGCAAGTTCTCCCGTGGCGGCGCGGCCCTGGCAGTGAATGCCGGCCTGCCGGTGCTGCCCATCGCCCACAACGCCGGCGAGTTCTGGCCCAAGCAGGGCTGGGCCAAATTCCCCGGCACCATCCAGGTGGTGATCGGTCCGCTGATGCACGCCGAAGGCGAAGGCCCCCGCGCCATTGCCGAGCTCAACGAGCGCGCCTTCGCCTGGGTCGCCCAGACCCAGCAGGAAATCAGCGGCGTGGCGCCGCAAGTGAGCCCGGAACAGGCTTCCAGCCCGGCCTGAGCCGGTCTGTGGATAAGCTGTGCAAGAAATACCGGCGCAGTGCCATTACAGAGCCCAACCGGCTGATCTATATGGATATTCCATCAGCTGGCGCAATTCCTGAACAGGGCATAAGTTTTTCCAGCCCACCTGCCTGAGGGATTTCGGCAGTGCCGCACAGTCTTGCCGGAACGGCCCTGTTGCAAAGCGGTTAAGCTAGGTCTCCTGTAGTCGTGAAAGGGAATTTCGCTTCATGCCATCCATCTACCAGCTCAAGCCACGTTTCCAGAATCTGCTGCGCCCTGGCGTCACCCGCCTGCACGCCCGCGGCGTCACCGCCAACCAAGTGACCCTGGCCGCAGCGCTGGTCTCGCTGCTGCTCGGCGCGCTGCTGGCCTGGCTGCCGCATTACATCTGGCTGTTCGCCCTGATTCCGCTGTGGATGCTGCTGCGCATGGCACTGAACGCCGTGGACGGCATGCTGGCCCGCGAGTTCGGCCAGCAATCCAAACTCGGCGCCTACCTCAACGAGCTGAGCGACGTGGTCGCCGACAGCGCCCTGTACCTGCCTTTCGCCCTGCTGGTCGGGGTCTCGCCGACCCTGGTGGTGCTGGTGGTGGTGCTGGCGGTGATCAGCGAATACGCCGGTGTGCTCGGCCCGATGGTCGGCGCCTCGCGCCGCTATGACGGCCCCATGGGCAAGAGCGACCGCGCCTTCTGCTTCGGTGTGCTGGGTGCCGGTGTGGCGTCCGGCCTGTTGCCGTCGTCTTGGATAAATGGGCTGCTGGCGGTGATTCTCCTGCTGCTGCTGGCGACTCTGGTCAATCGCGTGCGCCAAGGCCTGACCGAGGTGGCGCAAACCTGCCAATCGGAATAAGGAAATTTCGATGCGTGAAGCTCAGAACCACATCTTCACCACCCATGACGGCGTAGAGCTGCTCTATCGCCACTGGCCGGCCACCACGCCTGCGGCCGGCCCGCGCAAGGCGGTGGTGATGTTCCACCGCGGCCACGAGCACGGCGGGCGCATGGCCCACCTGCCGGGCGAGCTGGATCTGCCCGACTACGACTTCTTCGCCTGGGATGCCCGCGGTCATGGCCTGTCGCCCGGCGCCCGTGGAGACAGCCCGAGCTTCGCCACCAGCGTGCGCGACGTGCAGACCTTTATCGAGCATATCGCCGCCACGCATGCTATCGCCGAGCAGGACATGGCCTTGCTGGCCCAGAGTGTCGGCGCCGTGGTGGTGTCGACCTGGGCCCACGACTACGCGCCGCAGATCCGCTGCCTGGTGCTCGCCTCGCCGGCGTTCAAGGTCAAGCTCTACGTACCCTTCGCCCGCCCCGGTCTCAAGCTGCTGCGCGCCTGGCGCGGCAACTTCTTCGTCAACAGCTACGTCAAGGCGCGCTTCCTCAGCCACGATCCCGAGCGCATTCGCTCCTTCGAGAACGATCCGCTGATCACCAGGCCTATCTCGGTGAACATGCTGCTCGGCCTGTACGAAGCCGCCGACCGTGTGGTGGCCGACGCCCAGGCGATCCAGATCCCGACCCAGCTGCTGATCTCCGGCGCCGACTTCGTCGTGCACCGCAAGCCCCAGGAGCAGTTCTTCGAGCGCCTGGGCAGCCTGCGCAAGGAGAAGCACATCCTGCCCGGCTTCTTCCACGACACCCTCGGCGAGCGCGACCGCGCCCATGCCTTGAGCCGCGCGCGGCGCTTTATCCTGCGCAGCTTCGAAGAGCCATTGCATCGCCCCTCGCTGCTGGATGCCGATCGCCTCGGCGCGACCTGCGCCGAAGCCGAGGAACTGGCGGCGCCGCTGCCGAAGAACTCGCTGGGAGACCTGTACTGGCGCGCCACCCGTGCCGGGCTGAAGCTCGGCAGCGGGCTGTCCGACGGGGTGAAGCTGGGCTTCGAGACCGGTTTCGATTCCGGCAGCACCCTGGACTACGTCTACCGCAATACCCCGAGCGGCAAGGGTGGGCTGGGCCGTCTGATCGACCAGAACTACCTAAACTCCATCGGCTGGCGCGGCATCCGCCAGCGCAAGGTGCACGCCGAGGAACTACTGCGCCTGGCCATGGGCAAGCTGCGCGAGGCGGGCAAGGGCGTGCGCATCGTCGATATCGCCGCCGGCCACGGTCGCTACATTCTCGAATCGCTGCAGGGCATGGAGCACAAGCCGGACGCGATCCTGCTGCGCGACTACAGCGATATCAATGTGCGCGACGGCAGCGCCTTGATCGAGCAGAAGGGTCTCAGCGACATTGCCCGCTTCGTCAAAGGCGATGCCTTCGACAAGGCCGACCTGGCCGCACTCGATCCCAAGCCGTCGCTGGCGGTGGTCTCCGGCCTCTATGAGCTGTTCGGCAGCAATCAGATGATCGGCGACTCGCTGGCCGGGCTGGCAGCGGCGGTCGAGGAGGGCGGCTACCTGATCTACACCGGGCAGCCCTGGCATCCGCAGCTGGAGCTGATCGCCCGTGCACTGACCAGCCACCGCGAAGGTCAGCCCTGGGTCATGCGCCGCCGCAGCCAGGCGGAAATGGATCAGCTAGTCGCCGCCGCAGGCTTCCGCAAGCTGGAGCAGCGCATCGACGAGTGGGGCATCTTCAGCGTGTCCCTGGCGCAGCGGGTGTCCTGATGGACGCCCCCGCCGCCCGCGAAAGCGGGCTATGGAAACGCGGGGTTCTCTGGCTGTTGCTGCTGGCCCCACTGTTCTTCGCCAGCTATGGCTTCGCCAACTGGCTGACCGCACAGCGTAACGACGTCGGCAGCCTGGTGTTCGCATGGGAAAGCGCGACCCCGCTGTGGGCCTGGACCATCGTGCCCTACTGGTCGATCGACCTGCTCTACGGCCTGTCCTTCCTGCTGCCGGCCACGCGCCGGGAGATGGATCGGCACGCCCTGCGCCTGCTCAGCACCCAGCTGATCTGCGTCGCCTGCTTCCTGCTCTGGCCGCTGCGCTTCACCTTCGAACGTCCTGAGCTGAGCGGCTTCTTCGGCTGGATGTTCGATGTGCTGATGGGCTTCGATAAACCGTTCAACCAGGCGCCTTCGCTGCATATCGCGCTGCTGGTGGTGATCTGGGTGATGTTCGCCCGGCATACCCGCGGCCTGCTTCTGCGCAGCCTGCTGCATGGCTGGATGGCGCTGATCGGCCTGTCGGTACTGACCACCTGGCAGCACCACTTCATCGACGTGCCCACCGGCGCCATGGCCGGCTGGCTATGCGTCTGGCTCTGGCCGATCGAGGGCCGCAGCCCGCTGCAGAACCTGCGCCTGGCTCGCGAGCCGCAGCGCTGGCGTCTGGCCCTGCGCTACGGGCTGGGCAGCGCCATCGGCGCCGCCCTGGCGATTAACCTCAGCGGCGCCTGGCTGTGGCTGCTGTGGCCCTGCGCGTCGCTGCTGCTGGTCGCCATTAACTACGCGCTGTTCGGCGCGGCCGGCTTCCAGAAGCGCGCCGATGGCTCGCTCGGCTCCGCCAGTACCTGGCTATTGGCGCCTTATATGCTCGGTGCCTGGATCAACTCGCGGCTGTGGACACGCAAGCATCCACAGCCGGATCAGGTAGCGGAGGGCATCTGGCTGGGACGAGTACCGACCGAGCAGGAAGCAGCGCCCTTCACCGCCGTGCTGGACCTCAGTGCCGAGCTGCCGGTTCGCCTGCCGGACAAGATCTACCGCAGCCTGCCGCTACTGGACCTGGTCGCCCCCGATACCGAGGCCTGCCGCCAGGGCGCCGAGCTGATCGAGCAGTTGCACCAGCAAGGACCACTGTTAGTCTGCTGTGCCCTGGGCTATTCGCGCAGCGCCACCTTGATCGGCGCCTGGCTGCTGCAGAGCGGCCGCGCAAATAGCGTGGAGCAGGCCATCGAGCTGATCCGCGCGGCGCGTCCGCAGATCGTGCTTGGTGAGGCCCAGCGCCTGGCGCTCCAGGGTCTGCTGCAACCGGCTGCGAGCCTGGAGGTGGCCCATGGCCTCTGAGATGCAACTCGCCCTGGTGACCGGCCTGCTGCGCCGAGGTCGCGGGCTGGATCTGCTGTCTGCCGCCATCACTCTGCTGGCATTGGCCTATGGCCTGGCGCCGCTGTTGGGTGCCGCACACAGCCCCGCCGCCAGCATCCTCTGCAGCCTGCTGGTGATGTTCGGACTGGCGCAGAAATACTGGGCCGTCCGCGTGGCGTTGGACGCCGATCTGTTCACCCACTTGGCCGCTGACGCCCCATGTTTGCGGGAGCGCACCGGTGAACTGGACCAGGCGCTGCTGCAGCTCGGCCTGCAGAAGACCACCGCTGTTCCACGTGACTGGGACGATCGCTGTCGCGGCGCTTTGCGCTTGCTGCGTCTGCAAGCTGCCTGGCTGCTGGCGCAGCTGCTGCTCGCCCTGGCCACCCTTCTCGCCACACCCTGGCTTTCCCTGGCTGGATAAAGGAGTCGTATCCATGCTCGCTTCGATCACCGCCTTCGCGATCACCTCGGCAGCCCGTCTGCTGACCGGTGCGCGCGCCCTCTGGCTGGGCTGCACCGCCCAGCCGGTACAACGGCTGTACTACGCCAACCACAGCAGCCACGGCGACTTCGTGCTGCTGTGGGCCTCACTGCCACCGGAACTGCGCCGCCGGACCCGCCCGGTGGCCGGCTCCGACTACTGGATGAACGGCGACCTACGCCGCTTCCTGATCCGCGACGTGTTCAACGGCGTGCTGGTCGACCGCGACCGCAGCGATCCGAATGCCAATCCGCTACAGCCGATGCTCGACGCATTGGAGCAGGGCGACTCGCTGATCATCTTCCCGGAGGGCACCCGCAATCTCACCGACGAGCAATTGCTGCCCTTCAAGAGCGGCCTGTTCCACCTGGCCCAGGCACGCCCCGAAGTGGAACTGGTGCCAGTGTGGATCGCCAACCTCAACCGGGTGATGCCCAAGGGCAGGGCGCTGCCGTTGCCGTTGCTGTGCACCCTGAGCTTCGGCGCACCGCTGGAGCGCCTCGATGGCGAAGACAAGAGCGCCTTCCTAGAGCGCGCACGCAACGCCCTGCTGGCCCTGGCTCCGGAGATCGTCTGACATGGATCGCAATACCATCCTGCTGTTCGCCGGCATAGGCGCTGTCCTGCTGCTGGCTACCCTGATCGCCCGCTACCTGCGCCGTCGTGCCGGCGACGGACCCAATGCGGTGATCGACAACCTCAATGCGCGGATCGATGCCTGGTGGGCCATGGTGCTGGTGATCGGCATCGCCTTCCTGTTCGGCAACAACGGCGTGATCCTGCTGTTCTACTTCGTGTCCTTCTATGCCCTGCGCGAATTCCTCACCCTGACGCCGACCCGGCGCAGCGACTACCCGGCGCTGGTGGCGGCCTTCTACTTCGCGCTGCCGATGCAGTACCTGCTGATCGCCCTGGACTGGTACGGCCTGTTCGCCATCTTCATCCCGGTCTACCTGTTCCTCCTGCTGCCGATCCTCGCCTCACTGGGCGGCGATACCACGCGCTTCCTCGAACGCGCCTCGGAAGTGCAGTGGGGAATGATGATCGCGGTGTACTGCGTGTCCGCGGTGCCGGCGCTGCTGACCCTGGACATCCCCGGTTACGAGGGGCGCAACCTGCTGCTGATCGCCTGGCTGATCATCGTCGTGCAGCTGTCTGACGTGCTGCAGTACGTCTGCGGCAAGCTGGCCGGCAAGCGCAAGATCGCGCCCAAGCTGTCGCCGTCGAAGACGGTGGAAGGCTTCGTCGGTGGCGTGGCGTTGGCCAGCCTGATCGGCGCCTCGCTGTTCTGGATCACCCCGTTCAGCTTCTGGCAGGCGGCGTTGATGGCCCTCACCGTCAACCTGCTCGGTTTCGCCGGCGGCCTGGTGATGTCGGCGATCAAACGCGACCGTGGAGTAAAAGACTGGGGCCACATGATCGAGGGCCACGGCGGCATGCTCGACCGCATGGACTCGGTGTGCTTCGCCGCGCCGATCTTCTTCCACTTCGTGCGCTACTGGTGGGCCTGAGCCCACCTTTGCGCAGGCAACAAAAAACCCGCCGAGGCGGGTTCTTTATGACCTTCCGACATCCTGTCGTTTGCCATCCTGGCGCGGTCTGTCTTCCTTGACCCGGGACATCCAGTTCCCGGCAGGTGTGTGTAGATTAGCCAGCCAGGCTGGATGGCAACAGGGCAGCCTTTCACCTCGTCGTGTAAGCCATTGGCTATTCGATTCGCAGCAGGATTCCAGTGAAAACAAAACCCCGGCACTCAGGCCGGGGTTTTCATTTACAGCGACTCCGCCATCAGAAGTCCAGGTTCGACACTGCCAGGGCGTTGCTCTCGATGAAGTCGCGACGCGGCTCCACGGCATCGCCCATCAGGGTGTTGAAGATCTGGTCGGCGGCAATGGCGTCCTCGATGGTCACCTTGAGCATGCGGCGCACGGTCGGATCCATGGTGGTTTCCCACAGCTGCTCCGGGTTCATCTCGCCTAGTCCCTTATAGCGTTGGATGCTATGGCGCTTGGTGCTCTCGACCTTCAGCCACTCGAAAGCGTCTTTGAAGGTGGAGACCGCCTTCTTGCGCTCGCCACGCTGCACGTAAGCACCTTCTTCCAGCAGGCTGTTGAGCTGATCGCCCAGAGCGGTGACCGACTTGTAGTCGTTGCTGGCGAAGAAGTCGCGGTTGAAGGTGATGTAGCTGGAAAGACCGTGGGCCAGCACTTCCACCTCGGGCAGCCAGAGGTGACGCTCGCGGTCTTCACGCAGGCTGGCGGTGTAGGTCTGGCCGGACTTCTCGGCGCCCTTCAGGCGCGCCTGGAAGACCTCCAGCCAGCCCTGCATGGCGGCCTGGTCGGCCAGCTGCTCGACCGATACGCGCGGCAGATAGACCATGTGCTCGGTGATGTCCTGCGGGTAGACGCGGGACAGGCGGCCGAGAGTCTTGATCACCGCACGGTACTCGTTGACCAGGCTTTCCAGCGCCGCACCGGACAGGCCCGGCGCATTCTCGTTGACGTGCAGGCTGGCATCCTCCAGAGCCGACTGAGTCATGTACTCGTCCATGGCCTCATCGTCCTTGATGTACTGCTCCTGCTTGCCTTTCTTCACCTTGTACAGCGGCGGCTGGGCGATGTAGATGTAGCCACGCTCGACCAGCTCAGGCAGCTGACGGAAGAAGAAGGTGAGCAGCAGGGTACGGATGTGCGAACCGTCAACGTCGGCATCGGTCATGATAATGATGTTGTGGTAGCGCAGCTTGTCGATGTTGTACTCCTCGCGGCCGATACCACAGCCGAGGGCGGTGATCAGCGTACCGACCTCTTGGGAGGAGAGCATCTTGTCGAAGCGTGCCTTCTCGACGTTGAGGATCTTGCCCTTGAGCGGCAGGATCGCCTGGGTCTTGCGGTTGCGGCCCTGCTTGGCAGAACCGCCCGCGGAGTCACCCTCCACTATGTAGAGTTCGGACAGCGCCGGGTCTTTTTCCTGGCAGTCCGCCAACTTGCCGGGCAGGCCAGCGATATCCAGCGCACCCTTGCGGCGGGTCATCTCGCGGGCCTTGCGCGCGGCCTCGCGGGCACGGGCGGCGTCGATCATCTTGCCGACCACGGCCTTGGCTTCGTTGGGGTTCTCCAGCAGGAAGTCGCCGAAGTACTTGCCCATTTCCTGCTCGACCGCGGTCTTCACCTCGGAGGAGACCAGCTTGTCCTTGGTCTGCGAGCTGAACTTCGGATCCGGCACCTTGACCGAGATGATCGCGGTCAGGCCTTCACGGGCATCGTCACCGGTGGTGGCGATCTTGAACTTCTTCGCCAGGCCTTCCTGCTCGATGTAGTTGTTCAGGTGGCGGGTGAGGGCGGAGCGGAAGCCGGCCAGGTGGGTACCGCCGTCACGCTGCGGAATGTTGTTGGTGAAGCAGAGGATGTTCTCGTTGAAGCTGTCGTTCCACTGCAGAGCCACTTCCACGCCGACGCCATCTTCCTCGCGCTGGATGTTGAAGTGGAACACCTGGTTGACGATGGTCTTGTTGGTGTTCAGGTACTCGACGAACGCCTTGAGGCCGCCCTCGTACTTGAACAGCTCTTCCTTGCCGCTGCGCTCGTCCTTGAGAACGATGCCGACACCGGAGTTGAGGAAGGACAGTTCGCGAAGGCGCTTGGCCAGGATGTCCCAGCTGAAATGGATGTTCTTGAAGGTCTCGTCGGACGGCTTGAAGTGAATCTGGGTACCGGTGCCTTCGCTGTCGCCAACCGGGGCCAGCGGAGCCTGAGGCACGCCGTGCACGTAGGTCTGCTCCCAGATCTTGCCGCTGCGGCGGATGGTCAGGACCAGTTCCTTGGACAGGGCGTTCACTACGGACACACCCACGCCGTGCAGGCCGCCGGATACCTTGTAGCTGTTGTCGTCGAACTTACCGCCGGCGTGCAGCACGGTCATGATGACCTCGGCCGCGGACACACCTTCTTCTTTGTGCATGTCGACCGGAATGCCACGGCCGTTATCGCGGACGCTGATCGACTCGTCGGGGTGGATGGTGATGCTGATCTCGGAGCAGTAACCGGCCAGCGCTTCGTCGATGGAATTGTCCACCACCTCAAACACCATATGGTGCAAACCGGTGCCGTCATCGGTATCGCCGATGTACATGCCCGGGCGCTTGCGTACGGCATCCAGACCTTTGAGTACCTTGATACTCGAGGAGTCGTACGTGTTGTTCTCGTCGCTCATGCGTTCACTCCCGATGCGGTGATCACTCCATGTTCCACGTGGAACATGGCGACTGGCGTGTCCGTGCGCCAGCCATCCTTCAAAAATTCTTGGTCAACGCAGGTGATGAACACCTGACACTGCAAATCATCCAGCAGGCGGCACAGGGCCCGTCGATGTCGCTCATCCAGCTCTGACGGTAAGTCGTCCACCAGATAGATGCATTGGCCATGTTTGGCCTGGTTCAGCAGATGCCCCTGGGCGATGCGCAACGCGCAGACCACCAGTTTCTGTTGACCGCGGGACAGAATCTCCGCGGCATTGTGAGCCCCCAAACGCAGACGCAGATCGGCACGTTGCGGACCTGCCTGAGTGTGTCCCAGTTGCTGATCGCGGGGCAGGGTCGAAGCCAGCACATCGGCCAGCGGCTTTTCCTTGTCCCACCCGCGGTAGTAACTGAGGGACAGCCCCTCCAGTTCCACCAGCTCCCTCAGCACCTGCTCGAAAACCGGCTTCAGCGCCTGGATATAGGCACGGCGATAACCATCCAGCTCGTCGCTCGCCAGGCACAGTTCACGGTCCCAGGCCGCTTGCGACGCGGCGTCGAGTGTACCATGCCGCAGCCACGAGTTCCGCTGCCGCAGGGCCTTCTGCAGGCGCTGCCAGGCCGGCAGAAAGCGTTGTTCCACGTGGAACACACCCCAGTCGAGGAACTGTCGGCGCACCTTGGGAGCGCCTTCCAGCAGGCGGAAGCTGTCCGGGTTGATTACCTGCAGCGGTAGCAGCTCAGCCAGCTGGGCCGTGCTGCGAGCATTCTGCCCGTCGATGCGAATCTGCAGCTCGCCCTGACGGTCGCGGGAAATGCCGAGATTGCTGTGCATACCTTCCGGCTGCTGCACCTGGCCGAATACGGTACAGGCCGGTTGCTCGTACTGAATCATCGGCAGCAGCTTATTGCTGCGGAAGGAGCGGGCAAGACCGAGCAGGTGAATGGCTTCCAGCAGACTGGTCTTACCGCTGCCGTTGGCGCCATGAAGGATGTTGATGCGAGGGGAGGGGGAGAGCGTCACCGGGTGCAGGTTTCGCACCGCGGTGACGGTGACGCGGGAGAGGGACATTCAGTGGCGATTACAGACGCATCGGCATGACGACGTAGGACGAATCGTCGTTACCGGCTTCCTGCACCAGGGCGCTGCTGTTGGCGTCGGAGAGGATCAGGCGCACCTGCTCGGTGGTCATCACGCCCAGCACGTCGAGCAGGTAGCTGACGTTGAAACCGATCTCCAAGGAGCCGCCGTTGTAGTCGACCACCATTTCCTCTTCGGCCTCTTCCTGCTCCGGGTTGTTAGCCTGGATCTTCAGCAGGCCGCTGGCCAACTGCAGGCGAATGCCACGGTACTTCTCGTTAGACAGGATCGCCGTGCGGCTGAAGGCTTCGCGCAGGGCCTGACGATCGCCAACTACCAGCTTGTCGCCGCCGCGCGGCAGCACACGCTCGTAGTCCGGGAACTTGCCGTCCACCAGCTTGGAGGTGAAGGTGAACTCACCGGTGGTGGCACGGATATGGTTCGCACCGAGGACGATGGAGACTTCGCCGTCCTGCTCGGTGAGCAGGCGAGCCAGTTCGAGAATGCCTTTGCGCGGCACGATGACCTGATGCTTCTCGGTGTGCTCGATGGCCGCGTCCATGGCACACATGGCCAGGCGGTGACCGTCGGTGGCGACGGCACGCAGCACGCCGGTCTGCACCTCAATCAGCATGCCGTTGAGGTAGTAGCGCACGTCCTGCTGGGCCATGGCGAAGCTGGTGCGTTCGATCAGGCGACGCAGTTTGCTCTGCACCAGGCTGAAGGTCAGCGAACCCGGGCCTTCCTCGACGGTGGGGAAATCGTTGGCCGGCAGGGTCGACAGGGTGAAGCGGCTGCGGCCGGCCTTGACCACCAGCTTCTGCTCGTCGACGCGGATATCGATCAACGCATCGCTCGGCAGGCTCTTGCAGATGTCCATCAGCTTGCGCGCGGGGACGGTGATCTCGCCCGGCTCTGCGCTGTGTTCGAGAGTGACACGACCAACCAGCTCGACTTCCAGGTCGGTGCCGGTCAGCGACAGCTGCTGACCTTCCACTACCAGCAACACGTTCGACAGAACCGGCAGGGTCTGGCGGCGTTCGACGACGCCGGCGACCAGTTGCAGGGGTTTCAACAGGGCTTCGCGTTGAATGGTGAAATGCATGGTCTCGTCCCTTGCCTTGTGGGCTGCGTATCAGGTGGTCAGGGTGCGCAGCAGGTTCTTGTAGTCCTCGCGGATGTCCGCGTCGGCTTCGCGCAATTCTGCAATCTTACGACAGGCGTGCAGCACTGTGGTGTGGTCTCTTCCGCCAAAAGCATCACCGATTTCCGGCAGGCTATGGTTGGTCAGTTCCTTGGACAGCGCCATGGCCACCTGGCGTGGCCGCGCCACCGAACGGGAGCGCCGCTTGGAGAGCAGATCGGCGATCTTGATCTTGTAGTACTCAGCCACGGTGCGCTGGATATTGTCCACGCTGACCAGCTTGTCCTGCAGGGCCAGCAGATCCTTCAGCGACTCGCGGATCAGCTCGATGCTGATCGGCTGGTTGGTGAAGTGCGAGTGAGCGATCACCCGCTTCAGCGCACCTTCCAGCTCACGCACGTTGGAGCGGATGCGCTGGGCAATGAAGAAGGCGGCGTCATGTGGCAGGTCGACCTTGGTCTGCTCGGCCTTCTTCATCAGGATGGCGACGCGGGTCTCCAGCTCCGGCGGCTCCACCGCCACGGTGAGGCCCCAGCCGAAGCGCGACTTCAGGCGCTCCTCCAGGCCTTCGATCTCCTTCGGGTAGCGGTCGCTGGTGAGAATCACCTGCTGGCCACCTTCGAGCAGGGCATTGAAGGTGTGGAAGAACTCCTCCTGGGAACGCTCCTTCTTGGCGAAGAACTGGATATCGTCGATCAGCAGCGCGTCCACCGAACGGTAGAAGCGCTTGAACTCGTTGATCGCATTGAGTTGCAGCGCCTTGACCATGTCGGCGACGAAGCGCTCGGAGTGCAGGTAGACGACCTTGGCGTTGGGGTTCTTCTTCAGCAGGTGGTTGCCCACCGCATGCATCAGGTGAGTCTTGCCCAGGCCGACGCCACCATAGAGGAACAACGGGTTGTAGCCGTGCTTGAGATTATCCGCCACCTGCCAGGCCGCGGCGCGGGCCATCTGGTTGGACTTGCCCTCGACGAAGTTCTCGAAGGTGAAGGTGCGGTTCAGGTAGCTGGTGTGCTTGAGCGCACCCTCCACCTGCACGGTACGCTCGGTCGGACGGGTGGGAGCGGGCGTCGGCGCGACCACGGCCAGCGGGTCGCTGCTCGGCGGCTCATCGATCACCGTCACGGGAGCGGCGGCCATCGGTGCACTATTAATAGAAGGAGAAGGCGCCGGCGCCGCCATGCGCGGTGCGGCACTGCGCTTGCTGCCAATTAACAGCGAGAGCGCGGGGGCCAGGCCATTGGCCCGCTCGGCCAGAAGCTCGAGCAGACGCACCATGTACTTCTCGTTGACCCAGTCGAGCACGAAGCGATTAGGCGCATAGACGCGCAGCTCGTCGCCAGCGGATTCCACCTGCAAGGGGCGAATCCAGGTATTGAATTGTTGGGCAGGCAACTCGTCGCGAAGCAGCTCCACACACTGCTGCCAAAGTTCTACGGACACTGATATCCCCTGGGATCGCTACGGTCGGCGAAGCTAAAAATCAGCCCGCATTGTAGCCCCGTAGCCCCCGAGTTATCCACACGAATCCGCGATTTCAACCGAGCAAAATCAAGGATTTATTTATGTTTCCACTCTTCCCAGATCAATCCCTGCAAAGCTGTGGATAAAGGTAACTGGAGGCTGGGTAAAATCCTGGGCGTAACACCGTGGAAAAACCATCTGTGGGTAAAACGGCGATTCCTGCACAAGCCTTGCACCTGCTGCGAACATCCAGCGCACTGCTTGCCGACAGCCTTATCCTTCCCTGAAGGCCCTGCCGGACAAGCCCTGCAGCGACTTCTCCACAGCCTGGAGGGCCGCTATTAAGTTTTATCAGTACAAGCTCTTTAAAGAATTTCTTTCCTTTTATCTTCTTTATGCATTCCAGGCTGGTTGGAAATTGACCTGCGCCCTCGGTTTCACTAGAATCGCCGGTCTCTTTAAACGGGGGCCATTTCCGGCCCTTCGAACCATCCAGGTAGATCACCATGAAACGCACTTTCCAACCCAGCACCCTCAAGCGCGCTCGCACCCATGGTTTCCGCGCTCGCATGGCCACCAAGAACGGCCGTGCCGTCCTGTCGCGTCGTCGCGCCAAGGGCCGCAAGCGTCTGACCGTCTGATAAACCGGAACGGATGGTGAGTCGAGACTTCAGTCGGGAAAAGCGTCTGCTAACCCCCCGGCACTTCAAAGCAGTTTTCGACTCACCGAGCGGCAAGGCACCCGGCAAGAACGTCCTGCTCCTCGCGCGTGCCAACGATCTCGACCATCCCCGCCTGGGGCTGGTGATCGGCAAGAAAAGCGTCAAGCTCTCCGTCGAGCGCAACCGTCTGAAACGCCTGATCCGGGATTCTTTCCGGCTCAACCAGGAGTTGCTGGCTGGTATGGACATTGTCGTGGTGGCACGCAAAGGCCTTGGCGATCTGGATAACCCCGAATTGCATCAGCAGTTCGGCAAACTCTGGAAACGCCTTGCCAAGCAGCGTCCCGAAGCCGCTCCTCCCGGGGTAAGCGACAGCCCCCATGCGTAAACTGGCGATCCTACCGATCCAGTGCTACCGCTACGCCATCAGCCCCTTGATGGCCAGTCACTGTCGCTTCTATCCCAGCTGCTCCTGCTACATGCAACAGGCCATCGAAACCCATGGCGTGTTGCATGGCGGTTGGCTCGGCCTGCGTCGCCTGGGCCGCTGCCACCCCTGGAATCCCGGTGGTTATGACCCGGTTCCGCCCCCTTCTTCCCCTTCGATGACCGAGTAATCCATGGATATCCAACGCTCGATCCTGCTCGTCGCCCTGGCCATCGTGTCCTACCTGATGGTTCTGCAGTGGAACGAGGACTACGGCCAGGCCGCCATTCCGACCAGTGCTAGCGCTACCGTCGGCGGCAAACCCGCCACCGACCTGCCGGACGTACCGACCAGCAATGCCGCGGACGACGTGCCGACCGCCAATGGTGAGGCCAACCCGCAACTGGCCGCGCCGGCCGCCGTCAGCGACGAGCTGATCCGCGTGAAGACCGACGTCCTGGAACTGGCCATCGATCCGAAGGGCGGCGATATCGTCCAGCTGACCCTGCCGAAGTACCCGCGTCGCCAGGACCATCCGGAAGTGCCGTTCCAGCTGTTCGACAACGGCGGTGAGCGTACCTACCTGGCGCAGAGCGGCCTGATCGGCAGCAACGCCCCGGACAAATCCAGCGGCCGTGCCCTGTGGAGCAGCGCCAAGCGCAGCTATGAACTGGCCGAAGGTCAGGACCAGCTAATAGTCGAGCTCACCTACGCCGAGGCGGGCGTCAACTACGTCAAGCGCTTCAGCTTCGAGCGCGGCCAGTACGACCTGGGCGTCACCTACAAGGTCGACAACCAGAGCGGCCAGGCCTGGAGCGGCAACTTCTACGCCCAGCTCAAGCGCGACAACAGCGCCGACCCTTCGTCCACCACCGCCACCGGCACCGCCACCTACCTGGGCGCCGCCCTGTGGACCGCCGAAGAGCCTTACAAAAAGGTCAAGATGGGCGACATGGACGACAAGAACCTGCGCGAAACCGTGCAGGGTGGCTGGGTCGCCTGGCTGCAGCACTACTTCGTCACCGCATGGGTCGCCGACAAGGACGACAGCAACAGCGTGCAGACCCGCAAGGACAGCCAGGGCAACTACATCATCGGCTTCACCGGCCCGCAGCTGAGCGTCGCCGCCGGCGCCAGCGCCGAGACCGGTGCCGTTCTCTATGCCGGTCCGAAGATCCAGGAACACCTGAAGCAGCTGTCTCCGGGCCTGGAACTGACCGTCGACTACGGCATCCTGTGGTTCATCGCCCAACCGATCTTCTGGCTGCTGGAACATATCCACAACCTGCTCGGTAACTGGGGCTGGTCGATCATCGTCCTGACCATCATCATCAAACTGGCGTTCTTCCCGCTGTCCGCCGCCAGCTACCGCTCCATGGCCCGCATGCGCGCCGTGTCGCCAAAGCTGGCCGCGCTGAAGGAACAGCATGGCGACGATCGCCAGAAGATGTCCCAGGCGATGATGGAGCTGTACAAGAAGGAGAAGATCAACCCGCTCGGTGGCTGCCTGCCGATCCTGGTGCAGATGCCGGTGTTCCTGGCCCTCTACTGGGTGTTGCTGGAGAGCGTCGAGATGCGCCAGGCCCCGTGGCTGGGCTGGATCACCGACCTGTCGATCAAGGATCCGTTCTTCCTGCTGCCGATCATCATGGGCGCCACCATGTTCATCCAGCAGCGTCTGAACCCGACTCCGCCCGACCCCATGCAGGCCAAAGTGATGAAGCTGATGCCGATAATCTTCACCTTCTTCTTCCTCTGGTTCCCCGCCGGCCTGGTGCTGTACTGGGTGGTCAACAACGTCCTGTCCATTGCCCAGCAGTGGTACATTACCCGGCAGATCGAGGCCGCGACGGCGAAAGCCTGAGTTCGCTGAAGCTGCACAAGACGCCCCCTCGTGGGGCGTTTTGCTATCCGTAAGATATCCACAGTCGAGAAACCGCCCATGTCCACCGTTCGCGAAACCATCGCCGCCGTCGCCACCGCCCAGGGCCGCGGAGGGGTCGGCATCGTGCGGGTCTCCGGGCCGCAGGCGCGGGCCATCGGTGTTAGCCTCGGCGCCCTGCAGCCGAAGCCGCGCCACGCCCACTATGGCGCCTGGCACGACGGCGATGGCCAGGTGATCGACCAAGGCCTGCTGCTGTTCTTCCCCGGCCCCAATTCCTTCACCGGCGAGGATGTGCTCGAGCTGCAGGGCCACGGCGGCCCGGTAGTGCTGGACATGCTGCTGCAGCGCTGCCTGCAGCTAGGTGCCCGCCAGGCACGGCCCGGCGAGTTCAGCGAGCGCGCCTTCCTCAACGACAAGCTCGACCTGGCCCAGGCCGAAGCCATCGCCGACCTGATTGAGGCCAGCTCGACCCAGGCCGCACGCAACGCCCTGCGCTCGCTGCAGGGCGAGTTCTCGCGGCGGGTACACGAGCTGACCGAGCGCCTGATCCAGCTGCGCATCTATGTGGAGGCGGCCATCGACTTTCCCGAGGAAGAGATCGACTTCCTCGCCGACGGCCATGTGCTGAGCCATCTCGATGGGGTGCGCGACTACTTATCCACAGTCATTCGCGAGGCCGGTCAGGGTGCGCTGCTGCGCGATGGCATGAACGTGGTGATCGCCGGCCGCCCCAATGCCGGCAAGTCCAGCCTGCTCAACGCCCTGGCGGGGCGCGAGGCGGCCATCGTCACTGATATCGCCGGTACCACCCGTGACGTGCTGCGCGAACATATCCACATCGACGGCATGCCGCTGCATGTGGTGGATACCGCCGGCCTGCGCGACACCGACGACCAGGTCGAGCGAATCGGCGTGGAGCGTGCACTCAAGGCCATCGGCGAGGCGGATCGGGTGCTGCTGGTGGTGGATTCCACCGCGCCGGAGGCGGCCGATCCCTTCGCCCTCTGGCCGGAGTTCCTCGATACCAGGCCCGATCCGGCCCGGGTCACCCTGATCCGCAACAAGGCCGACCTGTCTGGCGAAGCGGTGCTGCTGGACACCAGCGACGACGGCCATGTGACCATCTCGCTGTCCGCCAAATCGGCCGCAGGGCTGGATCTGCTGCGCGAGCACCTGAAGGCCTGCATGGGCTTCGAACAGACCGCCGAGAGCGGCTTCAGCGCCCGTCGTCGCCACCTCGAAGCCCTGCGCCAGGCCCAGACCAGCCTCGAGCACGGCCGTAACCAGCTGACTCTGATGGGCGCCGGCGAGCTGCTGGCGGAGGATCTGCGTCAGGCCCAGCAGGCGCTCGGCGAAATCACCGGAGCCTTCAGCTCGGACGACCTGCTGGGACGGATCTTCTCCAGCTTCTGCATCGGCAAATAAGCTTTCTGAACCCTGTGGAAAACCACGCCTGAGCCGGTCGATAAGCCTGGTGATAAGGGGTTGGAAAAACCCGCCTGTGCATAAATGGCTTTTTCATCTACAGGTGTTATCCAGCTTGCCCAGCGGATAGGGCCAGGAATGGCACAGCCTTATACATCGCTACAGGCCATGGTATATGGCGCCTGTAGCGATCTATCCACAGAAAAGCGCTTCACCATGAATAAACATAAAAACTAAGCTTTATAAGATTTCTCTCTTTTATTCTCTATTTCCCTGAGAACCGGAGTTCTGGCTATTTTTTGTCCAGAAGGCTTCATTCGGGCAGACCAACTCCCTATACTTGCCACCCCTTTCCAATCCCCCTTTCTCTACAGGCACGAGGTGCGTGGTGGACTTCCCTTCCCGTTTTGACGTGATCGTGATCGGCGGCGGCCATGCCGGCACCGAGGCTGCGCTGGCAGCCGCACGCATGGGCGTGAAGACCTTGCTGCTGACCCACAATGTGGAAACCCTCGGCCAGATGAGCTGCAACCCGGCCATCGGCGGTATTGGCAAGAGCCACCTGGTCAAGGAAATCGATGCTCTCGGCGGCGCCATGGCGCTGGCCACCGACAAGGGCGGCATCCAGTTCCGTGTGCTCAACAGCCGCAAGGGCCCGGCCGTACGCGCCACCCGCGCCCAGGCCGACCGGGTGCTGTACAAGGCGGCGATTCGCGAGATCCTGGAAAACCAGCCGAACCTGTGGATATTCCAGCAGGCCGCGGATGACCTGATCGTCGAGCAGGACCAGGTCAAGGGTGTGGTCACCCAGATGGGGCTGCGCTTCATGGCCGACAACGTGGTGCTGACCACCGGCACCTTCCTCGGCGGACTTATCCACATCGGTCTGCAGAACTACTCCGGCGGCCGCGCCGGCGATCCGCCCTCGATCGCCCTGGCCAAGCGTCTGCGCGAGCTACCGCTGCGTGTCGGTCGCCTGAAGACCGGTACCCCGCCGCGCATCGATGGCCGCTCTGTGGACTTCTCGGTAATGACCGAGCAGCCCGGCGACACGCCGATCCCGGTGATGTCCTTCCTCGGCAACAAGGACATGCATCCGCGGCAGATCAGCTGCTGGATGACCCACACCAACGCACGCACCCACGAGATCATCGCCAGCAACCTGGATCGCTCGCCGATGTATTCCGGCGTGATCGAGGGCATCGGCCCGCGCTACTGCCCGTCGATCGAGGACAAGATCCATCGCTTCGCCGACAAGGACAGCCACCAGGTGTTTATCGAGCCGGAAGGCCTGACGACCCACGAGCTGTACCCCAACGGCATCTCCACCTCGCTGCCGTTCGACGTGCAGCTGGAGATCGTGCGCTCGATCCGCGGCATGGAGAACGCCCACATCGTGCGTCCCGGCTACGCCATCGAGTACGACTACTTCGACCCGCGTGATCTCAAGTACAGCCTGGAGACCAAGGTCATCGGCGGCCTGTTCTTCGCCGGCCAGATCAACGGCACCACCGGTTATGAAGAAGCCGGCGCCCAGGGCCTGCTGGCCGGGGCCAACGCCGCGCTGCGCGCCCAGGGCAAAGATGCCTGGTGCCCGCGTCGCGACGAGGCCTATATCGGCGTGCTGGTCGACGACCTGATCACCCTGGGCACCCAGGAGCCGTACCGCATGTTCACCTCGCGCGCCGAGTACCGGCTGATCCTGCGCGAGGACAATGCCGACCTGCGCCTGACCGAGAAGGGCCGCGAGCTGGGCCTGGTCGACGACACCCGCTGGGCCGCCTTCGAGGCCAAGCGCGAGGGCATCGTTCAGGAAGAGCAGCGCCTGAAGAGCACCTGGGTACGCCCGGGCACGCCGCAGGGCGATGCCATCGTCGCGCGCTTCGGCACCCCGCTGGCCCATGAGTACAACCTGCTCAACCTGCTGGCCCGCCCAGAAATCGACTACGCCGCCCTGGCCGAGGTGACCGAAGCGCCGCAGGTCGATGCCCAGGTCGCCGAGCAGGTGGAGATCAAGACCAAGTACGCCGGCTACATCGACCGCCAGCAGGAAGAGATCGAGCGTCTGCGCGCCAGCGAGGACACCAGGCTGCCGGCCGATATCGACTACGCCGGCATCTCCGGCCTGTCCAAGGAGATCCAGCACAAGCTCGGCAACGCCCGCCCCGAGACCCTCGGCCAGGCCGGGCGCATCCCGGGCGTGACCCCGGCGGCGATTTCCCTGCTGCTGATCCACCTGAAGAAACGCGGCGCCGGCCGCCAGCTGGAGCAGAGCGCCTGATGTCCACGGTCACCCAACGCCATGCCGATGAACTCGCGCAGGGCGCGCAGGCGCTTGGCGTAACGCTCAGCACCCAGCAGCACGAACAGCTGCTCGGCTACCTGGCCCTGCTGATCAAGTGGAACAAGGCCTACAACCTGACCGCCGTGCGCAACCCGGACGAGATGGTCTCGCGCCATCTGCTCGACAGCCTGTCCGTGGTGCCCTTCGTCGCACTGCATGGCGACAACTGGCTGGACGTCGGCAGCGGCGGCGGCATGCCGGGCATACCGCTGGCGATCCTGTTCCCCGAGCGCCGTTTCACCCTGCTCGACTCCAATGGCAAAAAGACCCGCTTCCTCACCCAGGTGAAGCTGGAGCTCAAGCTGGCCAACCTGGAAGTTGTCCACAGCCGGGTCGAGGATTTCCAACCTCCGCAGCCGTTCACCGGCATCTGCTCGCGCGCCTTCAGTTCCCTGGAGGACTTCAGCAACTGGACCCGCCTTCTTGGCGACGCCGATACCCACTGGCTGGCGATGAAGGGCGTGCAGCCCGACGACGAGCTGCAGGCGCTGCCGGCGGACTTCCGCCTGCAAAGCTGCGACGTGCTCAAGGTTCCCGGTTGCCAAGGCCAGCGTCACCTGTTGATACTGCGACGCTCGGTCTAGGGGGAAGCACAGATGGCCAAGGTATTCGCGATCGCCAATCAGAAAGGCGGGGTCGGCAAGACCACCACCTGCATCAACCTGGCCGCCTCGCTGGTCGCGACCAAGCGCCGCGTGCTGCTGATCGATCTCGATCCCCAGGGCAACGCCACCATGGGCAGCGGTGTGGATAAGCAGGCCCTGGAGCACTCGATCTACGACGTACTGATCGGCGAGAGCACGGTCGGCGAGGCCATGCAGTTCTCCGAGCACGGAGGCTACCAGCTGCTGCCGGCTAACCGCGACCTGACCGCCGCGGAAGTCGCGCTGCTCGAGATGAAGATGAAGGAGAGTCGCCTGCGCTACGCCCTGGCGCCGATCCGCGAGAACTACGACTACATCCTCATTGACTGCCCGCCGGCGCTGTCCATGCTCACGGTCAACGCCCTGGTTGCCGCCGATGGCGTGATCATCCCCATGCAGTGCGAGTACTACGCACTGGAAGGTCTGACCGACCTGATGAACAGCATCCAGCGCATCGCCCAGCTGCTCAACCCGACCCTGAAGATCGAAGGCCTGCTGCGCACCATGTACGACCCGCGCATCAGCCTGACCAACGACGTCTCGGCCCAGCTCAAGAGCCACTTCGGCGAGCAGCTGTACGACGTGGTCATCCCACGCAACGTGCGCCTGGCCGAGGCGCCCAGCTTCGGCATGCCGGCGCTGGCCTACGACAAGCAATCCCGCGGCGCCATCGCCTACCTGGCCCTGGCCGGCGAACTGGTGCGCCGCCAGCGCTCCGCCGCGAAAACCGCAACCGCATAAGGAATCCCATGGCCATCAAGAAGCGCGGACTCGGCCGCGGACTGGACGCCCTGCTCGGCGGCAGCACCGCCGCCGTCCTCGAGGAAGAAGCGGTCAAGGCCGATAGCCGTGAGCTGCAGCACCTGCCGCTGGACCTGATCCAGCGCGGCAAGTACCAGCCGCGCCGCGACATGGACCCCTCCGCCCTGGAAGAGCTGGCCAACTCGATCAAGGCTCAGGGTGTGATGCAGCCGATCGTGGTGCGCCCCATCGGTGGCGGCCGCTTCGAGATCATCGCCGGTGAGCGCCGCTGGCGCGCCAGTCAGCAGGCCGGCCTGGACAAGATCCCGGCCATGGTCCGCGAAGTGCCGGACGAAGCCGCCATCGCCATGGCTCTGATCGAGAACATCCAGCGCGAGGACCTCAACCCGATCGAGGAAGCAGTGGCCCTGCAGCGCCTGCAGCAGGAATTCGAGCTGACCCAGCAGCAGGTCGCCGATGCGGTGGGCAAGTCGCGCGTCACCATCAGCAACCTGCTGCGCCTGATCGCCCTGCCGGAAGAGATCAAGACCCTGCTTTCCCACGGCGATCTGGAGATGGGCCATGCCCGCGCTCTGCTCGGTCTGCCCCTGGAACAGCAGGTCGAGGGCGCGCGACATGTTGTCGCACGCGGCCTCACCGTGCGCCAAACCGAGGCACTGGTGCGTCAATGGCTGAACAGCAAGGAAAAGCCCGCCGAGAAGGTCAAGGCCGATCCGGACATCAATCGTCTGGAACAGCGCCTGGCCGAGAAGCTAGGGGCCCCGGTGCAGATCAAGCACGGCCAGAAGGGCAAGGGCCAACTGGTGATCCGCTACAACTCGCTGGATGAACTGCAGGGCGTGCTGGCTCATATCCGCTGAAATCCGGACACAATTGCTCATGTAGCGGGCGGTCGGAATTCGCTACCGGCCAGTTGAACGGGTGGGGAACCGCCCCTATACTCTGCGCGCATTTTGTCGGCACAAAGTATGCCAAGTTGTTGATTTAACGTGCCGACTCAGAGGAACAGCGAAGATGGATGCCCGCACGCAGAAGCGCCTGCCTTTCCATCGTTTACCGGTCTTTCCGGTGCTGCTGGCCCAACTGGTCGTGATGCTGTTGGCCGCCGCCGTGCTGTATGGCTGGCGCGGCCCGGTAAGCGCCTATTCGGGACTCTGCGGGGGGCTGATTGCCTGGCTTCCCAATCTGTATTTCGCCCACAAGGCATTCCGCTTCAGCGGGGCCCGGGCCGCCCAAAACATCGTTCGGTCCTTTTATGCCGGCGAGGCGGGCAAGCTGATTCTGACGGCAGTGCTGTTCGCACTGACGTTCGTGGTGGTGAAACCACTGGAGGCGCCGGTGCTGTTTGGTGTCTTCGTGCTGGCGCTCAGCGTTGGCTGGTTCGCTCCGCTGCTGATGAGAACAAGACTTTCGAGACCTTAGAGCGTTTGAGGCAAACATGGCAGAACAAACCGCTTCGGGCTATATCCAGCACCACCTGCAGAACCTGACCTTCGGGAAACTGCCGAACGGTGACTGGGGCTTCGCCCACACTGCGCAAGAAGCAAAGGAAATGGGCTTCTGGGCCTTCCACGTCGACACCCTGGGCTGGTCCGTCCTGCTCGGTCTGGTGTTCATCCTGCTGTTCCGCATGGCCGCCAAGCGTGCCACCAGCGGCCAGCCGGGTGGCCTGCAGAACTTCGTCGAAGTACTGATCGAGTTCGTCGACGGCAGCGTGAAGGACACCTTCCACGGCCGTAACAACCTGATCGCTCCCCTGGCCCTGACCATCTTCGTCTGGATCTTCCTGATGAACCTGATGGACCTGGTGCCGGTGGACTTCCTGCCGATGGCCGCCGCTGCCATCACCGGCAATGACCACCTGTTCTTCCGCGTGGTACCGACCACCGACCCGAACGCCACCCTGGGCATGGCCCTGTCGGTGTTCGCCCTGATCGTGTTCTACAGCATCAAGGTCAAGGGCATCGGCGGCTTCCTCGGCGAGCTGACCCTGCACCCGTTCAGCAGCAAGAACATCGCCGTACAGATCCTGCTGATCCCGGTGAACTTCCTGCTGGAATTCGTCACCCTGATCGCCAAGCCGATCTCTCTGGCTCTGCGTCTGTTCGGCAACATGTATGCCGGCGAGCTGATCTTCATCCTGATCGCCGTGATGTTCGGCAGCGGCCTGTTCCTGCTGAGCACTCTGGGCGTGGCGCTGAACTGGGCGTGGGCGGTGTTCCACATCCTGATCATCACCCTGCAGGCCTTCATCTTCATGATGTTGACCATCGTCTACCTGTCGATGGCTCACGAAGACAACCACTAAGCGGCCGCCGCCGCTTTAGGTAAAACGAAAAACCGCTTTATCGCTTCAACCTAAACCAATACGACGTAAAAGTCGGGAGGAAAAATGGAAACTGTAGTTGGTCTCACCGCGATTGCTGTTGCCCTGCTGATCGGTCTGGGCGCTCTGGGTACTGCCATTGGCTTCGGTCTGCTGGGCGGCAAGTTCCTGGAAGGCGCTGCTCGTCAGCCGGAAATGGTTCCGATGCTGCAGGTGAAAATGTTCATCGTCGCCGGTCTGCTGGACGCCGTGACCATGATCGGTGTTGGTATCGCCCTGTTCTTCACCTTCGCTAACCCGTTCATCGCTCAAATCCCGGCCTAATCAACTCTCCGAGTTGATTAGCTGGATAGACAACGAACGAGCGAGGTACTGGCGTGAACATTAATGCAACCCTGATTGGCCAGGCCGTTGCGTTCTTCATTTTCGTGCTGTTCTGCATGAAGTTCGTGTGGCCTCCGGTCATCACGGCTCTGCGCGAACGCCAAAAGAAGATCGCCGATGGTCTGGACGCCGCCAACCGTGCGGCTCGCGATCTGGAACTGGCCCACGAGAAAGTGGCCCAGCAACTGCGCGAAGCCAAAACCCAGGCTGCTGAAATCATCGAGCAGGCCAAGAAACGCGGTACTCAGATCGTCGACGAAGCCCGTGATCAGGCTCGTGTCGAAGCTGACCGTGTGAAGGCTCAGGCTCAGGCCGAGATCGAACAGGAACTGAACAGCGTCAAAGACGCCCTGCGTGCCCAAGTGGGTGCCCTGGCCGTCGGCGGTGCCGAGAAGATCCTGGGTGCGTCCATCGATCAAAACGCGCATGCGGAGCTGGTTAACAAACTGGCCGCCGAAATCTAAGCGAGGGCGATCATGGCAGAACTGACCACGCTGGCCCGACCTTACGCCAAGGCAGCTTTCGAGCACGCTCAGGCCCACCAGCAACTGGCCTCCTGGTCAGCCATGCTCGGCCTGGCTGCAGCGGTGTCGCAAGACGACACCATGCAGCGCGTGCTCAAGGCCCCGCGTCTGACGAGTACAGAAAAGGCCACCACTTTCAATGAAGTGTGTGGTGACAAGTTCGACGCCCAGGCACGTAACTTCATTTCCGTCGTCTCCGAAAACGATCGTCTCGATCTGTTGCCGGAAATCGCCGCCCAGTTCGAGCTGTACAAGGCCGAGCAGGAGAAGTCGGTAGACGTAGAAGTGACCAGTGCCTTCGCATTGAGCACCGAACAGCAAGACAAACTCGCCAAGGTTCTCAGCGCACGGCTCAGCCGAGAAGTGCGTCTGCACGCGACGGAAGACTCCTCCCTCATCGGTGGTGTCGTGATCCGCGCGGGCGACCTGGTTATCGATGGCTCGGTTCGCGGCAAAATCGCGAAACTGGCCGAAGCGTTGAAATCTTGAGTTTGAAGGGGCAGCAGAGCAATGCAGCAACTCAATCCTTCCGAAATTAGTGAAATCATCAAGGGACGTATCGAGAAACTCGACGTCTCTTCCCAAGCCCGCAACGAAGGTACCGTGGTATCCGTTTCCGACGGTATCGTGCGTATCTACGGTCTGGCCGACGTTATGTACGGCGAAATGATCGAGTTCCCGGGCGGCGTCTACGGTATGGCGCTGAACCTGGAGCAAGACTCCGTCGGCGCCGTAGTGCTGGGTGCATACACCAGCCTGGCCGAAGGCATGAGCGCCAAGTGCACCGGCCGCATCCTGGAAGTCCCGGTTGGCCCGGAACTGCTGGGCCGCGTGGTCGACGCACTGGGCAACCCGATCGATGGCAAAGGCCCGATCAATGCTCAAGCCACCGACGCTGTCGAGAAAGTCGCTCCGGGCGTGATCTGGCGTAAGTCGGTCGACCAGCCGGTGCAAACCGGTTACAAGTCGGTCGATGCCATGATCCCGGTAGGCCGTGGCCAGCGCGAGCTGATCATCGGTGACCGTCAGATCGGTAAGACCGCCCTGGCCGTCGACGCCATCATCAACCAGAAGAACAGCGGCATCCGCTGCGTCTACGTTGCCATCGGTCAGAAGCAATCGACCATCGCCAACGTGGTTCGCAAGCTGGAAGAAGCTGGCGCCCTGGCCAACACCATCGTTGTCGCCGCGTCCGCGTCCGAGTCGGCTGCCCTGCAGTTCCTCGCTCCGTACGCCGGTTGCACCATGGGCGAATACTTCCGCGACCGCGGTGAAGACGCCCTGATCGTGTACGACGACCTGTCCAAGCAGGCCGTTGCCTACCGCCAGATCTCCCTGCTGCTGCGCCGTCCGCCGGGCCGCGAAGCCTACCCGGGCGACGTGTTCTATCTCCACAGCCGTCTGCTGGAGCGCGCTTCCCGCGTTTCCGAAGAGTACGTCGAGAAGTTCACCAATGGCGCCGTGACTGGCAAGACCGGTTCCCTGACCGCTCTGCCGATCATCGAAACCCAGGCTGGTGACGTTTCCGCGTTCGTTCCGACCAACGTGATCTCGATCACCGACGGTCAGATCTTCCTGGAATCGGCCATGTTCAACTCGGGTATCCGTCCGGCCGTCAACGCCGGTATCTCGGTTTCCCGCGTGGGTGGTGCCGCTCAGACCAAGATCATCAAGAAGCTGTCCGGTGGTATCCGTACCGCTCTGGCTCAGTACCGTGAACTGGCGGCCTTCGCCCAGTTCGCTTCTGACCTGGACGAGGCTACTCGCAAGCAGCTGGATCACGGTCAGCGCGTTACCGAGCTGATGAAGCAGAAGCAGTACGCGCCGATGTCGATCGCCGACATGTCGGTGAGCCTGTACGCCGCCGAGCGTGGTTTCCTGGCCGACGTCGAAGTCGCCAAGATCATCAGCTTCGAGCAGGCCCTGATCGCCTTCTTCAACCGTGAGAACGCCGCTCTGATGGCGAAGATCAACGAGAAGGGCGACTTCAATGACGACATCGATGGCCAGCTGAAAGCCGGTATCGAGAAGTTCAAGGCCACCCAAACCTGGTAAGCCGCAGTGGGGGTCGCAAGGCCCCCGCTTGCTAACCTGATAGGTGTTACATGGCAGGCGCAAAAGAGATTCGCAGCAAGATTGCGAGCATCAAAAGCACGCAGAAGATCACCAGCGCCATGGAAAAGGTGGCGACCAGCAAAATGCGCAGAGCTCAACAGCGCATGGCGTCTAGTCGTCCCTACGCGGAGCGTATCCGCCAGGTGATTGGTCATCTGGCCAACGCCAACCCGGAATATCGTCACCCGTTCATGATCGAGCGTGAAGTCAAGCGCGTCGGTTACGTGGTGGTGAGTTCGGACCGTGGTCTGTGCGGTGGTCTGAATACCAACCTGTTCAAGGCTCTGGTCAAGGACATGGCGAGCAATCGCGAGCAAGGCGTAGAGGTTGATCTCTGCGTGATTGGCAGCAAGGGTGCGGCGTTCTTCCGCAACTTTGGTGGCAATGTCGTTGCTGCGATCAGCCACCTGGGCGAAGAACCGTCGATCAACGATCTGATCGGTTCCGTCAAGGTCATGCTCGATGCTTACCTCGAAGGTCGCATCGATCGTCTGTCCGTGGTCTCGAACAAGTTCGTCAATACCATGACGCAAAAGCCGACAGTGGAGCAGCTCGTTCCCCTGGTGGCGACTCCGGATGAAGGTCTCAAGCACCACTGGGACTACCTGTACGAACCCGACGCCAAACAGCTGCTCGACGGCCTGATGGTGCGCTACGTGGAATCGCAGGTGTACCAGGCAGTGGTTGAGAACAACGCGGCTGAACAAGCGGCCCGGATGATCGCGATGAAGAACGCCACCGACAACGCTGGCGATCTGATCAAAGACCTGCAGCTGATTTACAACAAGGCGCGCCAGGCAGCGATCACCCAGGAAATTTCGGAAATCGTCGGCGGCGCTGCCGCGGTTTAAGAACGGTTCAAATATTCAGAGGAACCAAAGATGAGTAGCGGACGTATCGTTCAAATCATCGGCGCCGTTATCGACGTGGAATTCCCGCGTGATCAAGTGCCGAGTGTTTATGAAGCGCTGAAAGTAGTCGGCGCCGAAACCACCCTCGAAGTTCAGCAGCAGCTGGGCGACGGCGTGGTTCGCTCCATTGCCATGGGTTCGACCGAAGGCCTGAAACGCGGCCTGGACGTCACCCGTACCAACAAGGCCATCTCCGTACCGGTTGGTAAAGCGACCCTGGGCCGGATCATGGACGTGCTGGGCAACCCGATCGACGAAGCTGGCCCGATCGGCGAAGAAGAGCAGTGGGAAATCCACCGCGCTGCGCCGTCGTACGCCGAGCAAGCCGGCGGCAACGACCTGCTGGAAACCGGCATCAAGGTAATCGACCTGGTCTGCCCGTTCGCCAAGGGCGGTAAGGTCGGTCTGTTCGGTGGTGCCGGTGTCGGCAAGACCGTGAACATGATGGAACTGATCCGTAACATCGCCATGGAACACAGCGGTTACTCCGTGTTCGCTGGTGTGGGTGAGCGTACTCGTGAGGGTAACGACTTCTACCACGAGATGAAGGACTCCAACGTTCTCGACAAGGTAGCCCTGGTTTACGGCCAGATGAACGAGCCGCCAGGCAACCGTCTGCGCGTGGCACTGACCGGCCTGACCATGGCCGAGAAGTTCCGTGACGAAGGCCGTGACGTTCTGCTGTTCGTCGACAACATCTACCGTTACACCCTCGCCGGTACCGAAGTATCCGCACTGCTGGGCCGTATGCCTTCCGCAGTAGGTTACCAGCCGACTCTGGCCGAAGAGATGGGCGTTCTGCAGGAGCGTATTACCTCCACCAAGAACGGCTCGATCACCTCGGTACAGGCCGTCTACGTACCTGCGGACGACCTGACCGACCCGAGCCCGGCGACCACCTTCGCCCACTTGGACGCCACCGTCGTACTGTCGCGTGACATCGCCTCCCTGGGTATCTACCCGGCCGTGGACCCGCTGGACTCCACCTCCCGCCAGCTCGATCCGCTGGTGGTTGGTCAGGAGCACTACGAGACCGCCCGTGGCGTGCAGTACGTACTGCAGCGTTACAAGGAACTGAAGGACATCATCGCGATCCTCGGTATGGACGAGCTGTCCGAAGCGGACAAGCAACTGGTAGCCCGTGCTCGTAAGATCCAGCGCTTCCTGTCCCAGCCGTTCTTCGTGGCCGAAGTCTTCACCGGTTCGCCAGGCAAGTACGTTTCCCTGAAGGACACCATCGCTGGTTTCAGCGGCATCCTGAAAGGTGACTACGATCACCTGCCGGAGCAGGCGTTCTACATGGTTGGCGGCATCGAAGAAGCCATCGAGAAAGCCAAGAAACTGTAATCCCCTGTGCGCCCGGCAACGGGCGCTCGTGAGGCAAGCGTATGGCCATTACTGTCCATTGCGACATCGTCAGTGCCGAAGCGGAGATCTTCTCCGGTCTGGTCGAGATGGTGATCGCGCACGGCAACCTGGGCGATCTGGGTATCGCTCCGGGCCACGCCCCGCTGATCACCGACCTGAAGCCGGGCCCAATCCGCCTGGTCAAGCAGGGCGGCGAGCATGAGGTGTTCTACATCTCGGGTGGTTTCCTCGAAGTGCAGCCGAACATGGTGAAGGTCCTGGCCGACACCGTGACTCGCGCCGGCGACATCGACGAAGCTGCTGCTCAGGAGGCCCTCAAGGCCGCCGAGAAAGCGCTCAACGAGAAAGGCTCGGAATTCAACTACGGTTCCGCCGCCGCTCACCTGGCCGAAGTCGCAGCCCAGCTGCGCACCGTCCAGCAGATGCGCAAGAAGTACTGAGGCACGTCCTCCGTCTTCAGCGTTAGCGAGTAAAAGGGTAGCCTTGGCTACCCTTTTTCTTTTCTGCCGTTTTTATCCACAGGTGCTTCTGCGCCTGTGCCCGTTCAGGATTCCGCCATGTCCCTCGATATCGTCATCCTCGCCGCCGGCCAGGGCACCCGCATGCGTTCGGCCCTGCCCAAGGTCCTGCATCCGGTGGCCGGCAAGCCCATGCTCGGCCACGTCATCGATACCGCCCGCCAGCTGTCACCGCGCAAGATCCACGTGGTGATCGGCCACGGTGCCGAACGGGTCCGCGAGCGCCTGGCGGCCGACGATATCCACTTCGTGCTGCAGGCCGAGCAGCTGGGCACTGGCCACGCCGTGGCTCAGGCGCTGCCTGCGCTGGAAGCGGACAAGGTATTGATCCTTTACGGCGATGTGCCGCTGACCCGGGTCGAAACCCTGACCCGCCTGCTTGAGCAGGCTAGCGAATCCCAGCTGGGACTGCTGACGGTCAACCTGGCCGATCCCTCCGGCTATGGCCGCATCGTGCGCGACGCCAACGGCGTGGTGCAGGCCATCGTCGAGCACAAGGATGCCAGCGAGGCGCAGCGCGCCATCCGCGAAGGCAATACCGGCATCCTCGCCGTGCCGGGCAAGCGCCTCGGCGACTGGCTGGGCCGGCTGTCCAACAGCAACGCCCAGGGCGAGTACTACCTCACCGACGTGATCGCCATGGCGGTGGCCGACGGCCTGGTGGTGGCCACCGAGACCGCTCAGGACGAGATGGAAGTGCTCGGCGCCAACGACCGCATACAGCTGTCGCAGCTCGAATGCCACTATCAGCAGCGCATGGCCCGCCAGTTGATGGCCCAGGGCGTGACCCTGTTCGACCCGCATCGTTTCGACGTGCGTGGAGAAGTGAGCGTGGGCCGCGACGTGACCATCGACATCAACGTGATCCTCGAAGGCCGCGTGGTGATCGAGGACGATGTGCAGATCGGCCCGAACTGCGTGATCAAGGATTCCATCCTGCGCCGCGGCGCCATCGTCAAGGCCAACAGCCACCTGGAAGGTGCCGAAGTGGGCGAGGGCGCCGACTGCGGCCCGTTCGCCCGTCTGCGTCCTGGTGCCAAGCTCGGTGCCAAGGCCCATGTCGGCAACTTCGTCGAGCTGAAGAACGCGGTGCTGGGCGAGGGCGCCAAGGCCGGCCACCTGAGCTACCTGGGCGATGCTGAGATCGGCGCGCGTACCAACATCGGCGCCGGCACCATCACCTGCAACTACGACGGTGCCAACAAGCACAAGACGGTGATGGGCGAGGACGTGTTTATCGGCTCGAATAGCTCGTTGGTAGCCCCGGTCACCCTGGGCAATGGCGCCACCACCGGCGCCGGTTCCACCGTGACTCAGGACGTACCGGCGGCCGCCCTGGCCGTGGGGCGTGCCAAGCAGCGCAACATCGAAGGCTGGAAGCGCCCGCAGAAGACGCCGAAGTAGTCGGCGGCGAGCAAGCAAAGGCGGCCCTGGCCGCCTTTTGTGCATTCGGAGCTTGACCAAAAGCTTTCATTAGGTTTTGATTCGCGCACTTATCTTTCGAATCGAAACTTAAATGTCGAAACGCAACACTCCCCAGCGCCGCCACGCGATTCTCGCCTTGCTCAACGAGCAGGGCGAGGTGGTCGTGGATGCCCTGGCGCAGCATTTCGCCACCTCCGAAGTTACGATTCGAAAGGATCTGGCCGAGCTGGAGAAGAACGGCCTGCTGCTGCGTCGCTACGGCGGTGCCGTGCCCATGCCGCAGGAACTGATCGGCGAGCCGGCGCAGCCCATCTCCCGGCACAAGCAGGCCATCGCCCGCGCGGCGGTCGGCCTGATCCGCGAGCACGCACGCATCATCATCGACAGCGGCAGCACCACGGCGGCGATGATCCGCCAGCTTGGCCGCCAGCCCGGCCTGGTGGTGATGACCAACTCGTTGAATGTGGCCAACGCCTTGCGCGAGTTGGAGCATGAGCCGGTGCTGCTGATGACCGGCGGTACCTGGGACCCGCACTCCGAGTCCTTCCAGGGCCAGGTCGCCGAGCAAGTGCTGCGCTCCTACGACTTCGACCAGCTGTTTATCGGCGCCGACGGCATCGACCTGGCGCGTGGCACCACCACCTTCAACGAGCTGCTGGGCCTGTCGCGGGTCATGGCCGAGGTGGCCCGTGAGGTCATCGTCATGGTCGAGAGCGACAAGGTCGGCCGCCGTATTCCCAACCTGGAGCTGCCCTGGAGCAGTGTCCATACCCTGATCACCGACGACCGCCTGGATAGCCAGGTGGCCGAACAGATACGTGCGCGTGGGGTCCAGCTGATCCTCGCCGCCGCTTCCTGAGGAGAACCCCTATGTGTGGCATCGTTGGCGCCGTCGCCGAACGCAACATCACCCCGATCCTGGTCGAAGGCCTCAAGCGCCTGGAATACCGCGGCTATGACAGCGCCGGCGTGGCGGTCTTCACCCAGGCCGGCGAACTGCAGCGCCGTCGCCGCGTCGGCAAGGTCGCCGAGCTGGAACAGGCCCTGGCCTGTGAGCCGCTGACCGGCCACCTGGGCATCGCCCACACCCGCTGGGCCACCCACGGTGCGCCGAGCGAGCGCAACGCCCACCCGCACTTCTCTGGTAAAGAGCCTGGCGAGCAACTGGCCGTGGTGCACAACGGCATCATCGAGAACCACGAGGAACTGCGCGAGCGCCTCAAGGGTCTCGGCTACGTCTTCACCTCCGATACCGACACCGAGACCATCGTCCACTTGCTGCAGCACAAGCTGCAGCAGCTCGGCGACCTCACCGCCGCGCTCAAGGCCGCCATTCCCGAGCTGCACGGTGCCTACGGCCTGGCCGTGATCAGCGCCGCCCAACCGGACCGTATCCTCGCCGCCCGCAGCGGCAGCCCGCTGGTAATCGGCCTGGGCCTGGGTGAGAACTTCCTCGCCTCAGACCAACTGGCCCTGCGCCAGGTGACTGATCGCTTCATGTATCTGGAGGAGGGCGATATCGCTGAGATCCGTCGCGACAGCGTGCAGATCTGGGACGTCGCCGGCCAATCCGTACAGCGTGAAGCGGTGCAGTACCACGAAGGGGCTGAAGCGGCGGATAAAGGTGAGTACCGCCACTTTATGCTCAAGGAAATTCACGAGCAGCCCAAGGTCGTACAGCGCACCCTGGAAGGCCGCCTGGGCGGCGACCATGTGCTGGTCCAGGCCTTCGGCCCGCAGGCCGCGGAGCTGTTCGCCAAGGTACGCAACGTGCAGATCGTCGCCTGCGGTACCAGCTACCACGCCGGCATGGTCGCCCGTTACTGGCTCGAAGCCCTGACCAGCATTCCCTGCCAGATCGAAGTGGCTAGCGAGTTCCGCTACCGCCAGGTGGCCGTGCAGCCGGACACCCTGTTCATCACCATCTCCCAGTCCGGCGAGACCGCCGACACCCTGGCTGCCCTGCGCAATGCCAAACAGGCCGGCTACCTGGCCAGCCTGACCATCTGCAACGTCGGCACCAGCTCCCTGGTGCGCGAGTCCGACCTGTGCCTGCTGACCCAGGCCGGCCCGGAGATCGGCGTGGCCTCGACCAAGGCCTTCACCACACAGCTGGTCTCCCTGCTGCTGCTGACCCTGGCCCTCGGCCAGGTACGCGGCACCCTGCAAACCGGTGTCGCTGCCGAGCTGGTGGAAGAACTGCGCCGCCTGCCGACTCGTCTGGGCGAGGCTTTGGCCATGGACAAGACCGTGGAGAAGGTCGCCGAGCTGTTCGCCGAGAAGCACCACACCCTGTTCCTCGGCCGTGGCGCCCAATACCCTGTGGCCATGGAAGGTGCGCTCAAGCTCAAGGAAATCTCCTACATCCACGCCGAGGCCTACCCGGCCGGCGAGCTCAAGCACGGCCCGCTGGCCCTGGTCGACGCCGACATGCCGGTGGTCACCGTGGCGCCGAACAACGAGCTGCTGGAGAAGCTCAAGTCCAACCTGCAGGAAGTCCGCGCCCGCGGTGGCCAACTGATCGTCTTCGCCGACGAAGCCGCCGGCCTGGGCAACGGCGAAGGCACCCAGGTGATCAACATGCCGCACATCCATGATGTGCTGGCACCGATCCTCTACACCGTGCCGCTGCAGCTGCTGTCCTACTACGTGGCCGTACTCAAGGGCACTGACGTAGACCAGCCACGCAACCTGGCCAAGTCGGTGACGGTGGAATAAGCCGAGAGCGAAACGAGAAAGCGGGCTGATGGCCCGCTTTTTCTTTGTCGATTAGGGAAGTGGAGGGGCTTCGTATTCCAGCACCTCCAGGTCCGCCTTGCCCTGATAGGTCACGCGGAATACGTGATCCTCTATCCCCGTATCGGCGATGCTCTCCAGCAGGCTGTAGCCACCGAACTCGGGAGTGATCTCGTTCAGCGGTTTATCGCTTGTCCCGAACATCCGATAGAAGCGCACCGAGCGCTCACCCAGGCTCATCACTACTTCCCGTTCGCTATCGACCACCTCCACCAGAGAGAAGGGGCCGCCCAACTGGCCGCCGAGTTTGTAGGCATAGGTTGCCGAGCAGGTGGTGCCGCAACCGAATGTGAGCAGGAAGATGCCGGACTCATGGTTTGCGTGACTTGGCGGCGATGGAAACTGCAATACTTGTTCTGTATTAACGCCATCCGTCAGCGAGACTTCACAAACGCCTCTTCTGCAATCCGATTCGACCTGCCACGAGCTGCCGGGTATACCCAGAAGCTCGGCCTCGCAAATCCCTGCCGACAGCCCCATTAGAAGAGCTACGGTGGCCCGGACTAGTGGGTGCATCAACCAATCCCTAGCTTGTCGCCAACTATATCTCCAGCCATATCAAGCCAATCCGGAGACTTGGTCTTGCCAGGTTGCTCCGTGTCGCCCAACTGCCCGGCAAGCATATCGACCAACCCCATCGGATTGCCTTCCTTGGCCTCGGCTACAGCCTTGGCTGCCTGTGCTGCTTGGAAGATCTTCTTCAGTTCAGGTGTCGTAGCCGTCTGTTCAGTGAGTGGTTGCGGTAGAGGCATTGCCTGGACCTGACGCAGGACGGCGCCGGGTTCACGGGTGTAAGCGCGCAGGTGGTCGATGCCTTGCATCATCGGATAGGCGATACCGGTGAGTGGGTCGAAGGCGCTGACCTGCGGCAGGCTCTGGGAATCCGGCATCGGCAGCTTGCCGCGAAGCACTGGTACGCCTAGTGTCGGCAGAATCAGACCGAGCAAGTAGCGAGGATCGCGGCGTTTGACGGCCAGACCGATGCTGCCGACGGCGATGGCCAGACCGATGACTCGGCCGGCGGTCAGCAGCGGCGTCAGCGACTTGTTCGAATCCTGATCGAAGTGCACCAGGCGGTAACGGAAGTAGTCGGTCCATACCTCTCTGGGGGCAAAACCCGAGCTATTCATGAACCAGGCGCGGGAGTCGTGGACATGATCGTCGAACAGGGCGACGAGCGACTCGTAGCCAGGGGCGACTTTCCCTTTATCCACAAAGAGCTTGTGATACCAGGCCGTGCCGTCGGTATGGATACTCTTGAACTGAGTGGCTTCGTCTTCTTCGTTGATCAGATAGATCACACCGGAAAGTGAGTCGATTACGCCGGAAAGGAAGCCTCGATCATCCTCCACGGGCTTCCAGTCGCCGCGGTAGTCGCGGGAAAACTCGGCGGCGGCTCCCTGGAGCTGGCGGTTATCCAGGGTTGGTTCGTAGGCCTTCTCGATTTCCAGCTTCTGGTATTCCCCAAGGCCACCGACGGTGCGGATGTCCTCATCGAACTCCGAGTAGCCTGGGCAATCACCTTCTGCGAAGGTGCGGTTGGCCTGGAGGCGGTGCTCGCAGCTGATAAATTTCTCGCCGTTTCGCTCGAGTTTCTTCTCATCAAGCTTATGCGCGTGCAGGCGTGTGCGGGCATCCCAAACGGCTTCTGATTCGTCCTGTTGCCTCTTTACGTTCTCGTAGAAGCTGCTGCCGTTCAGGCCATTGTGATAGCGATCAATGCGCCAACCGGTGATCAGCTCGGTCTCCCGCTCGACAATTTCCTCCAAGGGAGCATTACCTGCCCTGGCTGCTTGGGCCTGCCAGGCATTGAAGCGATCTATTAACGTGGGGGATATGTCCAGCTCTCGTACCCACTTTGGTTCCAGTTCAAGTCCGGGCTCTTTCGCAAGGACATCTTTGTTGACGCATGCTTTAGGTACTCTCAATGGCGCACCAGCAGCAAAGGCTTCCCGGTACATGTGGTGCAGGGTGACCTGAGAGAGTAGCAACTCAGGCTGCATGGCCTTGCCCTGATCCTTGGCAGGATAGCCGCCGCCTACGTCCGAGTGCATGCCTGGATAGACATACTCGACGCTGTTTGCCCGATAGCTCGAAGATTGGCTCTTGTCCGGCTCTCCATCTTCACCGCGTGGGCGCCGACGTATCGAGTCCAGCGGAAAACTGGCTCGTTGCTCATGAGCCGAGACCAGATGCACGCAGCGATTGAGAAAGCGCTGGTCTTCCGGTAGGCGGGTGTCTTCGTCTGGCAGGCGCATGGTGCCGTCGGCCCAGCTCATATGGCCGGCGGCGAAGGGGAAACTGTCGGCCAGACCGACTGCTGCCACCGTATCGAAGATGCCGAGAAACTCGATGGAGATTGGTAGGCCGGCGAAGCGGTATTCCGGATCGCCATTGGTACCAGACTTGCGCACCAGCTCCAGCAGCCAGTTACAGAAGGTCCGCGCCTCGGCGGCGCCTCGGGAGAAGCCGTAGACATACAGGCGCAGAGAGAGAATCTCAGGTTTCTTCTGCTGTTCCTTGTGAGTCAGTAATGTGGCTTCGAGTTGGTCGATCAAGGGCCGCAGAGCTTGTTCGCGATTGCGTTTGCCATTGCTGATCAACTCGGGGGTCAGTATGACGGTGCTCATTTCCGAGAGCAGATCTTGGGTTTCCGAATCGTCCAGGATCGTGTTCAGAAGAACTCTACGCAGGGCGTCTATGAGGCGAGTCAGCCCCCAGTTAATGCGATTCTCTCCACCCATTGCACCGATAAGGCCTTTCTGAAGCGGCTCATGCTCGCCGATTTCCGGAAAGGCTGTGCCGACGCCCGGGCAGTAGTAGCTGAAGTGACTTCTTGTGCCCTCTGAGTCTGAGTGATCCACTGTCGCGTGGTACAAGCGGGCAATATTGCTGGTACTTAGCGGCTCGCGTTCATCAGCGTACCGATTGTTGTTGGTGCCGTCGAAGAACAGCGACAGATGTAAGGACTGACAGCAGGTGTCGCTGCTAATGGCTCCGCCCGCCTGTAATGACTTTTGTCTGCTATGCGAGATGTGTCGACTCTCATCTCTCTCTCGCTTGCTCAGATTGAGCATTACGGACTGTGGTGAGTCGGGCAAACCGCTTTGGAATGGGGGGGCAATCAGCGCATTGGCCTTGCCGGCACTTCCCTGTGTCATGGCGCTGGGCACTCTTTAGGCTCCTTGAGTTGGAACAGTTCCTTGTAGGGGTAGTCGGGGTGTTGCGGGGTGAAGCATGTGGTATTTACCTGTACCTGATCGCAGGGGAGGAAGTGAACTTGGTACCCGCAACTCTTTTCGTAGTGAGGGATCACGACCTCGGCACGGTGACGGGTGTAATGACGCTCGTGCTCTTCCATCCGTTTGCGCCAGGCGTCCGAAAACAGGGGCTCAGGCCAGTTCACGCGGGGATTTGGGTCTTTCTCCCACTCCACAACGGCGGTTAGGCCGGGTCGCCATTGGGCGGGTAATACGCCACAGCAGCTTTGTTTCCCCCCTCCTTGATGTGGCCCGACACCAGCGCCGCCGGCGCCATTCACACTGAAGCTATTGATTGCGGCAGAGGTATGGTTGTAGCCCGTGACCGGTGCAGACAGCATCTTGGGCTTGGCGGGACCGCAGCCGACAAGTAACAGAGCGCAGAGAGCGCCGCAGATAAGCCTAGTTTTCATGAGGCAGGGCATTCCTTTGGCTCCTTGAGCTGGAACAGCTCCTTGTAGGGATAGTCGGGGTGTTGCGGGGTAAAGCAGGTGGTATTGACCTGTACCTGATCGCAGGGCAGGAAATGAACTTGGTATCCGCAACTCTTTTCGTAGTGAGGGATCACGACCTCGGCACGGTGACGGGTGTAGTGGCGCTCATGCTCTTCCATCCGTTTGCGCCAGGCGTCCGAAAACAGGGGTTCAGGCCACTTCACGCGGGGGGTTGGGTCTTTCTCCCACTCCACCTCGGCTGTTAGACCGGGGTGCCACCGAGCGGGGAGTAATCCACAGCAACTCTGATTTCCCCCTCCTTGGTGCGGTCCTATATTCGATCCTCCTGCCCCGTTAACGCTGAAGCTGTTGATGGCTGCTGAAGTGTGGTTGTAGCCCATCACTGGCGCAGCCAGCATCTTGTGCTTGGCAGGGGTGCAGCCGATCAGCACCAGCACGCTGATGCAGAGCAGCCAACCTAACCGCTGACTCATGCGAGCTGTGCCCCTGGAGATATCGACGAGTTGCGAGCCAGCCATTCGCGCACATGCGTCCTACGTTGGTCGATATCCACAACGCCCTGCTGGTTGGCATCGAGATAGGCGCGTACCAGATGCTGCTGCAGAGTTTCCCGATTGGACAGGCCGTATTCCTGGTGCTGCGCGCAAGTGAATGCGCGGTATTCTTCGGCGTCCATCCAGGCGACCAGCTCGGCAACCTGCTCATTGCTCAACTCCATTGTCGATAAAGGTTGAGGCAGCTCGCTGGGATGAGTGGATTGGCCTGCCAATTGGCGGGGTTGGCCATCGCGATCCAGCCAATGCCAGGCGATGGCGGGGGCATGGAACCAGCGGCCTTGCTGGGGTGTGAGGGTTTCGCTGACGGCGAGAAACAGTCGTGGGTCCCAGTAGCGCAGCAGCCCGCTGCTTTGCCCCTGGTTCCACTCGGCCTGGGTGCAGTGACGCAAATGTTCCGATAGCTCGATGAAGGACCAACTGCTGAGCAGGACCAGTAGGCGCGGCTCGCGATGCAGTGAGTCGAACAATTGCTGCAGCCAGAACCGATGTTCCTGATCGGCCCATTGCAGGCGCAGCAGGACAGGGCCCTGCTTGGCCAGGGCCTGTTCGGGAGTGCCGTCGAGCAGCAGAGCGATATCGGGTTCGGCCTTCAGATCGGCCACGCTCTGCCAGAGCGGGTAATTCAGCCCCGTGGTGTCAAGCAGCAGGTCGATATGGGCTAGCCGATGACTGAGCGCCTGTTCCTGCAGAATGGCCAGCCAGGTGGAGGCATGGGTAGGCATGAGTCGTCCTTGATTCTAAGTCGGGTCAGCGCGGCACCAAGGCCTGGGCCTTGCGTTGGGCGATGCGCAGACATTCCTCGCACACCGCCGGTTGCGGCTTGTTCTCGCAATTGCTGAGTGGGTTGAGCCAGGCCTCATCCAACAGATTCCCCGCCTTGTCCTTGTCAGCCATTCCCGGCTGCAACGGCTGCTTGAGGGCGATCCCAGTACCCGAGCCAGGCGCGCCGCCGGCGTTGAGTTTGGCCAGGGGGCCGACCAGAGTGATGCCGCTGGGGTCGAGTTTGATGAAGCTGCCGCCGGCCTTGAGGGTGAGTTCGACGCCGGCCTCGATGACCATCTTCTGCCCGGCCTTGAGGTGGATCTCGCGGCCGGCCTTGGTCAGTTGGGCGGTGCCGAGCTTGATGTGCTGGTTCTGGGCGATGGTCAGGTGGTCTTCGGCCTTCACCTCCACTTTGCGCTCGGCGTGGGTGGTGTGGTGTTCCTCGGCTTTCAGCTCGGTGTAGCTGTTGGCCTCGACCCTGTCGTGTCGCTCGTGGCCGATGCGGATCTTCTGGTCGTGTTCGACGTTCTCGTCCCAGTCCTTCTGGGCGTGGATATAGATTTGCTCCTGGCCCTTGCGGTCTTCGATGCGCAGCTCGTTGTAGCCGCCACCACCCGGACTGCTGAGGGTCTTGAAGACGCTGCGAGTCTTGTTCGCCGGCAGGTTGTAGGGAACCACGTGTTCCTTGTGGTATAGGCAGCCGGTCACCAAAGGCTGGTCGGGATCGCCTTCGAGGAAGGTGACCAGCACCTCCATGCCGATGCGCGGAATGGCGATGCCGCCGTAGCGGTCGCCGGCCCAGCTGGAGCTGACGCGCAGCCAGCAGCTGGAGGTGTCGTCGGCCTGGCCTTCGCGGTCCCAGTGGAACTGCACCTTGACCCGACCGTATTGATCGCAGTGGATTTCTTCACCCTTGGGGCCGGTGACCACGGCGCTCTGGCTGCCCAGTACCTTGGGTTTCGGGTGGCGCAGGGCGGGGCGGTGCAGCACGTCCCAGGGGGTGGCGCTGAAGCGGTTGCGGTAGCCCTGCTTGAAGTTGTCGGAGTTGCCTGATGTTCCCTCACCCCTGGCCCCTCTCCCATTGGGAGAGGGGAGGGAGCCGCCGAGGAAGCTGGTCACCGATTCCTCCAGCACCTGTGGCTGTTTGCCCTCGTGCAGCACTTCCTGCAGCAGCCAGAGGTCGTTCCATTCGCGGCGCGGGTGGTCGGAGATTTCCAGCAGGTGGCCGGTCACCAGGCGCGGCTGGTCGCTCTCGCCCTGGGCCAGCTGGTAGTCGGCACGATGACGTTCCAGCGCGCGTTGCGACAGGTGCTTGCCGCGGGTGCGCTCGGTGTAGCGGCCGGGGTAGTCGTAGTCTTCCAGCTTGGGCTGGAAGTCGGCCTTGGCGCCGGTCTCCAGCAGCAGGCGCGGTTGCTCGAAGTCGTAGTCGCGGCGGCTGACCTGGTTGGTGCGGGTGGCCAGGCGCAGGTTGAAGCGCTTGATCACCGGCTCGTCGGCCACCATGCCGCTGTCCTGCACATAGGCGGTGGGCTGGCCTAGCTTGGGGAAGCCGGTCTGGTCGTCGCCGAACACCAGCACGTGGCCCTTGGCCGAATGTTCGAAGTGGTAGTGCAGGCCCTCTTCCTCACACAGGCGCTGGATGAAGTGCAGGTCCGTCTCGTCGTACTGCACGCAGTACTCGCGCTCGGGGTAGACGGTGGGGCCGAGCTGGAAGCGATAGGCACCGCCGAGGATGCCGTGCTCCTCCAGCACCAGGGCGACGATCTGCGGCACCGTCAGGTGCTGGTAGATGCGCTGGTTGGTGCGATAGCCGAGCCAGGTCAGCTTAGGGCTAAGGGTGAGGTGATAGCGGGTCAGGCGCTTGCCCGATTCGCCCTGGCCGACATCGTGGATCAGGCCATGGATGCCGCTGCCGTCCGGGGTGATGGCGAGAAAGGCCGGTTTGCCGAGCAGCTCGTCCAGGTCCAGGTCGGGCTTCTCGCTGACCAGTTCCACCTCGAAGCGGTAGGGCTGGTCGAGGGCCTCGCGGCCGTTGAATTCGAGCACCTGCAGGTCGTGCTCGAGGCCTTCGAGATGCAGGCTGAAGTGGGTCTGGTTGGCGGGGTTGAACATGCGATCGTCCTTGTCGGTAGGCCTGTCAGGCCGGGCGGCGCAGCCAGCGCGCGAGCAGCGAGGTGGTAGGGCGCTGGTTGCGGAAGGCGCGCAGCAGGTCCGGCAGGGTGCTGCGCCTGGCTGGGTCGAATTCCAGCGCGGCGCGCAGTGCCGGCCACAGTGCGCGGGGCAGGTCCGCGGGGGCCGTCAGCGGCAGTTCCATTGCCAGCGCCTGTTTAGCACTTTGCCGGCGGAAAGGATGCTGGCCGCTGCACAGTTCGTAGATCACGCAGGCCACGGCGTAGACGTCGGCGGCGGCGTTCAGGGTGGCGCCATCGAGCAGTTCGGGGGCGGCGTAGCGTGGCGTCCAGGCGGCGAAGCGGCTGCGCGCCAGGCGTGGCAGGCCCTTGAGGAAGCCCTCGCGGGCCTGGCCGAGGCCGAAGTCGAACAGGCGGATGTCCTCGTCGCCGAGCATCAGGTTGCTCGGCTTGAGGTCGCCGTGCAGCACGCCCTGGTCGTGTGCGTAGCGCAACGCCTCGAGCAGGCTGAGGGCGACGCGGTGTGCCTCGGGCCAGGGCAGGCCGCTGGGATACTGGTGCAGCACGTGGTCGAGGGTGTTGCCCTTGAGCAGCTCCATGGTGATGAAGGCGCGCTGGCAGGCCGGGTCCACCTCGAAGCTGTAGAAGCGCACCAGGTTGCGGTGGCTGAGCCGCGCGGTGAGGGCGAACTCGCTGTAGAGCAGGGCGCTGGCGTCCGGGTATTCGGCGAAGTCCTCGCTGAGGGTCTTCAGCGCCACCCAGGGCTGCGGTTCGCCGAACTGTTCGCGCAGCAGGTCGCGAGCGCGATACACGGCGCCCATGCCGCCGACGCCGAGCAGCCGCTCGATCTGGTAGCGGCCGCCGAGCAGATCGGGCAGGTCCTTGGGCAACGGGCGGGCGACGCGCGCCGGGTTGGCGCCGGCCATCACCGTGAGGTCGGCGCTGACCACCTTGGCTTCGGCGTTCATCGGTTGATCACCACGCCGCTCAGGTTGTCGCGGGCCGGGCCCTGCAGGGCCAGGTCGAACAGGCGCTGCAGGGCCAGCTGCGGGCTGGGGCGCAGCAGCGCGGCGGTCATGTCGTCGTGGTCGAGGTCCTGGTACAGGCCATCGCTGCACAGCAGGAACACGTCGCCGGGCAGGCTTTCCAGTTCGAGGATGTCCAACTGCAGCTCCTCGGCGGCGCCGATGGCCCGGGTCAGGGCATGGGCGCCGGGTTGGCGCGCGGCTTCCGCCGGGCTCATGCCGCGTTCCTCGACCAGTTGCTGCAACAGCGAATGGTCGCGGCTGAGCTGGAACAGCTGACGCCCGCGCAGCAGGTAGCAGCGGCTATCTCCGGCCCACACGCAGGCCACCCGACTGCCTTCGGCGAGCAACGCCACCACCGTGCTGCCGACCAGCAGGTCGGGGGTGGCCTCGGTCAGGGTCAGGCCCAGGCTGAGGTGGCGGTTGAGGCGGTGCAGGCAGTCGCGCAGGGCGTCCAGGCGGTCCTCGAAATCCAGCTCCGCGGGCAGCTCGGCCAGGCTCTCGACGATCAGGCGGCTGGCCAGGTCGCCGGCCTGGTGGCCACCCATGCCGTCGGCGACCACCCACAGGCCCTGCTGTGGCTGGTCGAGAAAGGCGTCCTCGTTGCGCTCGCGCACCTTGCCGGTGTCGGTGCGCCCGGCGCTGGACCAGAGGCGTTGGGCGACCTTCATCAGAGGGTCGCCGGCAGCTTGAACTGGCGTAGCAGGCTGGCATCGAACGGGTTCGGCGAGCGCTGGCTGTGCAGCAGGTACTTGGCCTGCAGACCGTCGAGGTTGGCCTTGAGCAGCAGCGCGTCGCGGCCGCTGTGTTGCTCCACCTTCATCATGTCGATCAGGCGGAACAGCGCCCAGGGCCCGCTGTTCTTCTCGATGCCGACGCGGCGGCCGCCCTGTTCTTCCAGCACCAGGCTGCTGCGCTCGCTCTCGCCCTCGGCCGGCCAGCGGAAGGCGGTGGCGATGATCGGGCCGTGGCGGTACTCCATCTGCTGGCCGCCGAAGCGGAAGTCGGCGCGGTTGAGGCTGTAGTCGAGGGCGAACGGCTCCAGCTTGAACAGCACCAGCGGCTCGGCCGGGTTCTCGGCGAAGAAGCTGCGGCGGATCACCTGGGTGCGGTTCATCTGGGTCAGGAACACCGGCGACAGCGGCAGGCCCTGGCCGTCCATGCGACGCAGCTGGTACTCGCCGTCGCTGTCGCTGACGAAGTCCTTGAGGTAGCGATCGACGAAGGCGTCGGCCACGCCGTCGGCCTTGAAGAACTCGCGGAAGTCGGCGATGGCCACGTCGCTGTCGCTCTTGGCGCTGAACGGATAGCGTTTGAACAGCGACTCCTTGTAGAAGGCGTACAGCTCGTTGCGGTAGCGCTTGTTCAGGTAGCCATAGGCGTCGTTGAGCACCAGTTGCCAGCTGTCGTCGGCGATCAGGGTCAGCCAGTTGCCCACCGGCTGCGGCAGGCGCGCGGCGGTGCCGCGGACCTGGTTGATCGCATCCGGGCGACCGCCCATGCGCGCCTTGGCCAGTTCGAAGGCGGCCTGCTCCGGCGAGCTGGCGTGGGCCATGCCGCTCAGTTGCAGCTGCAGGGCGTCCAGTGCCTGCAGGGTGGCGGCCAGTTCCGGGCCGGCGCCGCTGTTGTCGTCGAGCAGACGGTGCAGCGGCTCGAAGCGCCGTTGCAGGGCGCGGCGGGCGGTGTCCGGCAGGCTCTTGGCGATGGCGTCCAGACCCTTGCCGGCCGCGGCGGCGGCCAGCTTGCCCTTCTTCCCAAGCTTGGCCTGGGCGGCCAGATCGTCGGTCTGATCGGCAGCGGCCGGCAGGTCGAAGCGGGTGTTCTCGCGCACTTCCACCAGTACCTGCAGCAGCGGCGAATTGGCCGCAGTGAGTGCGGTGAGCACGGTGATGCCCTGGGCGGTGTTGCCGATCGGCTCCAGGCTCAGCTGGGCGATGGCCTCGCCCCAGTAGTTGGCATAGTCGCGGAAGTACAGCTGCTCCAGTTCCACCATCAGGCGGCCGAGGTCGCGATCGCTGAGCTGGTTGCCTTCGCCCAGTACCCAGTTGTCTTCGAGTATGTCGCGCACCAGGCCGAGGCCCTGGGCGACGAAGAACTGCTGGTAGCCCTTCTGCGTGTACAGGCCGGGGATGGCGTAGTCGCTACCCAGCAGCAGCGGCGCCTGGGCACCCAGGGCCTGGGCGATGCGGTAGTCGGGCAGGCTGCGGGCCTGGTCGCGGAGCATGCGGTAGACCACGTTGGCCAGCGACTCGCTGCGCAGGATCTGCCGGGCCTCGGCCACCAGGTCGTCGTTCAGCGGGTAGGCGCTGAACGGCTCGGCTAGCAGGCGCTGGAAGTGCGCGTTGAGACGCTTCTGGGTCGGCTCGTCGCCGGCATAGCGCAGCGACCAGTCGGAGGCCAGCCAGTCCTGCAGGAAGGCCGGGTCGCGGCGCTCCTCCAGGTTGAGCATCAGGTAGGCGCGCAGGCTGCCGAGCAGCAGCTCGCGGTCGTCGCGGTTGGCGCGGATCTGTCCTTCCAGCTGGCGTGCCACCCGTGGCAGCAGCTCGCTTTCCAGGCTGCGGCGGTAGGCGGCGTGCACCTGCGGCTGCACCTGCGGACCCTGGTACAGGCCACCGCGCTCCAGCAGGCTGGCGTCGCCGGTGCTGGGGAACACCTGGGTGGCGGTGTAGCTGCCGTCGAGCAGCGGCAGGGCGCGCTGGGCGTCGTCCTTGGCGCTGATGCCCTCGCCGTCGCGGCCCAGCTGCAGGGCCAGCTCGCGCAGCTGCTCCAGGCGGCCGTGGTTGGCCGAGTAGCTGGTGCCCCAGAGCAGGCCGAACAGCACCAGGCAGGCGGCGGCTCCGGCGTACAGGCCGCGCTGGCGCCAGTCGATGCGGCGCACTTCCTTGTCGTCCAGGCCGGCCAGTTCGGCCTCGGGGAAGATCACCCGGCTGAGCAGCTGGTTGATAAAGCGGGCGCGGCCGCTGCGGTAGGTCGGCAGGCTGCTGCCGGCCAGGCCGAGGTTGCGGCCGATGCCGGTGGTGCTCGGGTCGAGCAGTTCCTGCAGCTGCGGCGCGCTGGTCAGGTAGAAGCCGCGCAGCTGGCTGGAGCGCTGGTAGCGGTTGCCGCTGAAGGCCAGTTCCACCAGCAGGCACAGGCGCTCGCCGAGCTGGCCGAGCTGGTGCGGGAAGTCGAGGATGCGGCCACGGCGCTGGGTATCGCGCTCCTGGTGCAGGCGCATGATCACCTGGCTGTTGAGGCGGCGCAGCAGCTCTTCGAACTCCTGGCGCACCACGCTGGCGTCGGTGGCGCTCTGGCCCTTGCGGAAGCTGGTGCCGAGCACCTGGTCGCTCTCCTCGCGGCTCAGCTGGTCGAAGAACTCGTCGAAGCCGATGACCTTGTCGGCCTTGCTCAGCACCAGGTACACCGGCACTTCGGCGCGCAGCTCGGCGTGCAGTTCGTGCAGGCGCTGGCGGATCTGGCGGGCCAGGTTTTCCAGTTCCAGTTCGCTGGCGTACAGCAGGGTGTCGACCGGGATGTTCACCAGCACGCCGTTCAGCGGGCGCGCGCGGCGCTTGCGCAGCAGGCTGAGCAGGGTGTGCCAGGCGCGGCTGTCCACCGCCACGTCGGGCTGGGTCAGGTAGCGGCCGGCGGTGTCCAGCAGCACGGCGTGGTCGGCGAAGTACCAGTCGCAGTAGCGGGTGCCGCCGACGTCCTTGGTCAGGCGGCGCTCGTCGCCCTTGTTCAGTGGGAAGTCCAGGCCGGAGAAGTCCAGCAGGCTGGTCTTGCCGCTGCTCTCGGGACCGAGCAGCAGGTACCAGGGCAGGTCGTTGCGCCATTTCTCGCTGCGCCCGCGGTACAGGCTGGAGGTCTTCAGGGTGCGCAGGGCCTGCTTGAAGCGGCCCTTGAGCTCCAGCTGCTCCTCGCTGATCAGGCCGTCGCGGCGCAGGCGCTCCTGGGCGTCGGCATCATCCGCCTCGGCCTTCTTGCGCAGGTTGGCGCGCCAGCTGACGAACACGATGAACAGGCCCCAGGCCAGGAACAGCAGACTGATGCTGACCAGGCGGCTGGACGCCGGCGCCCAGAACTTGGAGTCGGCCACCGCCAGCAGCGGGCCGACGAACCAGATCAGCAGGGCCAGCACCAGGACCAGGCACAGGCTCCAGACCCAGGTCTTGCGGAAGAACGCCGCGGTTTTCTTGAGAAAGTCCTTCATCTCAGATCATCCCTGATTGCTTTGTGCGGGGGCCGGAGCGACTTCGGCCGCCTGATAGGGTTGCAGCACGGTGCCGCGCTGCTCGTGCAGCACCCAGCTGAAACCGGCGTAGAGCAGCGCTAGGCCGGCCACCGTGGCCACTGCCACCAGCCAGCCGGGGACGATGCGCACCAGCCGGCGACGGCCTTCCTTGAGGCCCTCCCAGTGCGGCGACAGCTCGCGCGGGATATCGCCGCGCAGCTGGCGGATCTGCCGGTACAGGCTGTCGCGGATCGCCTCCAGTTCGAGCATGCCGCGCGGCAGCACGCGGTACTTGCCCTCGAAGCCGAGCGACAGGCAGATGTACATCAGCTCGAGCATGGCCAGGTGCTTGACCGGGTTGCGCGACAGGTGTTCGAGCAGCTGGAAGAACTTCTCGCCGCCGAAGGTCTCGTTGTGGAAGGTCGACAGCAGGCTCATCTGCGACCAGGCGCTCTCGTTGCCCCAGGGCGTGGTCACCACGGCCTCGTCGACCACGGTGCACAGCACGTAGCGCGCGGCCATCACCTGGCCGCCCTCCACGCCTTCCTGCAGGGCGCGGTGCTCGAACAGCTTGATCGCCACGTTGAGGCGCTCGTTGAGCGCGTCGAAGTTCTCCGCGCTGGCGTGGGTCTTCAGCCGCACCACTTCCGAGAGCAGCAGCGCGCTGGCAGCCACCAGCGGGTTGAAGCTGATGTTGAAGACTTCCGCCGGGCGCATGCGCGCGGCGTAGACCATGCGCTCTTCGAGCTGCTCGAAGCGCGGCGTGGCGAAGTCGGTGAGCGGCCCGCGTGGTGCGGCGCCTTCTCCCTGGCGGTTGAGGACGACGGTTTTGTCCTGTGCTTCCCTGATCATGTTCAGCTCCTGATCGCCCAGAATTTCAGCTCAAGCCCGGCGAAGTCGCCGGACACGTGGAAGGCAAAGCCACCGGAGCTCTCCAGCTGCGCCAGTTCCTCGGCGCTGAACTCCAGGGCGAAATAGGTCTTGCCGGCGTGGAAGGGGATCTGCCGCGGCGCGACTGGCAGCGGCTTCACCTTGATGCCCGGCAGGTGCAGGTTGACCAGCTGGCGGATGCGTTCCACCGCGCCGATCTTCAGGTGCGCCGGCAGGCGCTTGCGCAGCTCCTCGGACTCGCACTGGGCATCGGCGGCGAGGACGAAGGTGGCGTTGCCGAGCAGCGCGTGGTCCTGCAGCGGCGAGACCTGGATGCCGTACTGGCGCTGCTGCAGCGGCAGCTCGATGGCGTGCTGCTCCAGCACCATGGACAGCACCTGGCGCAGCGCCTCCATCAGCTTGCGGAAGCTGGCGGCCTGGTCGTTGTGCAGGTAGCGGCCGTCCAGGCGCGGGCGCTTGTGGTCCGCGGCGAAGGTGGCCAGCTCGCCGAGCAGGCCGACCAGTTCGCGATACAGCAGCTCCGGGTGCATCTGCTCCAGGCTGAGGTAATGGCGCAGCTGCGGCTCGTAGCGGTTGACCAGCTGCAGCATAAGGAAGTCCCCCACCTCTGTGTTTCCCAGCTTGCCGGCGGCGCGCACCCGTTCGGCGAGGATGTCGCCGCGGTGGCCGAGCAGGCTGATCACTTCCTTGAGGCAGGACAGCAGGTAGCTGGACGCCTGCACATGCAGGAAGGTCGGGCTGAAGTCCTGGTCGAGGCTGATCACCCCGTCCGGGCTGGTGTCGAAGATTTCCGCCACCTTGAGCTTCACGAAGGCCTGGTCGTTCTGCTGCTCGCCGAGCAGCAGGCGGAAGTCCGGGCGCCCGCAGCTGACCTGGCTGACGGTGACGTCGCCGGCGTTGGAGTCGGCCACTTCCAGCTCGTGGGCGCGGTAGCGGGCCAGCACGTCCTGCTGTTCGCTGCGGCGGCTCTCGATATGGTTGCCGGTGACCAGCGGCAGGGCCAGGTACACCGGGGTGGCCGCGGTGTTCGGCGGGATGTCCAGGGCCAGCGGCTCGCGGCTGGCGTCCAGTTCGAACAGGCTGCCGTCGGGCAGCACGCCGCTGGCCTGGCTGAGCACCAGCTTGCCCATGCCGAGGAACTGGCGGTCCACCTCCAGGCTGAAGAAGCCCCAGGGGTAGATGTCCTGCAGGCGCGAGCGCGACTTGAGCTGGTGCTCGAAGTAGCGATCGTTCTGCTGGAAGTGCTGGGGGCGCAGGAGCATCCCTTCCTGCCAGACAACCTTGAGCATTTCCATTGCTCAGTCCTCTTCCTTGAGCGGCTCCAGGCCGCGCTTGCCGAGCACCACGCCGGCCTGGTTGATCTCGCCTTCCTGCAGCGAGACGACATAGCGCCAGCTGGCTTCCGGCAGGTCGCGGTAGGCGGCGATCACGCCGACGTAGCGGCTGCCCGGCTGCACCGAGAGCTTGAGGTCACGCTCCTCGCCGGGGCGCACTTCCATCTCCTCGAAGCTGACCAGGTCGGGCATCAGCGATTCCTTCGGCCGCTGGTACAGGGAGAAGAATTCGGCGTTGTTGAACGACGAGGGATTCTTCAGCTCCAGCAGGCGCACCACGATCGGCGAGGGGCGGCCGGCCAGGTCCGGGTTGAGGTCCTCGCTGGCCTGCAGGCGCAGGTCGAGCTTGGTGGTGTCGGAGTAGGGCGACAGGCTGGAGCAGCCGCCGAGGGCGGCGAGCAGACTGAGCAGGCTAAGGCTGATAAGACGGCGCATGGCATTCATCCTTGCTTCTTACGAAGGCTGGTAATCGGTGTTGAGGGTGGCGATCAGGCGGACCTGCTCTTCGTAGGTCTTGGCGAAGTCGCGGGCGAACAGGCGCTGGCTCCAGTCGTCGTCCTTCTCCAGCGCGCGGAAATGGCGCTGGTAGGCGCGCCAGCGGCTGCCGGAAGTGGCCAGCAGCGGCTTGCGGTCCTGCTCGAAGCGCAGGGTCAGCTGCTCGGGAGCGAACTGTTCGAACAGGCCCTGCACCGCCGTGCGGCTGGCGGCGAACAACGCCACCTGGTGTGCCTGCAGGTCGCGGTAGGCGCGGCCGACGGCCTGCTCGGCCGGCAGCTGGCCGGGCTTGTTGCCGCGCAGCATGGCGGTGAGCGCCTCGCCGGCGTCGCCGACCTGCTTGAGCGGGTTGTTGCCGGCGCTCTGCACGGTGGTCAGGGCCAGGCGCAGCTCGTTCTTCAGCTCGCTGCGCGTGCGCAGGCTCTGCTGCAGGCCGGCCACGCTCTGCTTGAGCAGGCGCGCGGCCTGCAGGGCCAGGGCCTCGCGAGCCTCGGCATCGAGGTCGTCGACTTTCACCCCGAGGGCGTCGCCGAAGCGCTGCCAGAAGCCTTGCGGCAGTGGCTCGGCGGCCACCGGCACCTGCACCGGGCGGGCCTGCGGGCGCGGCACTTCAAGCGGAGCCGGCTCCGCTTCGCGGACCAGCTCGGGCACCAGCAGGCTTTCCATGTCGATGCGCGCGTACTGGGTGCGCGCCTGCTCTTCCTCCGGCGCCTGCACCAGGCCGGCGAACTCGTCCAGCTGGCTGTAGCCGCGCGGACGCTGTTCGAGGGCGGCGATCGGGTCGAGGTCGAGGAAGGCATCGTCGGGGATGATGCTGCCGGCGTGCTGGCGCTGGCCGATCTGCTCCTCGAACTGGGCCGGGTCCTGCAGCACGCGGGCGCGGATCTCCAGCTCGCCGAGGCAGTACACGCAACCGTGCTCGATGCGCTGCGGCTCGCCCTTGGGCAGGCGCGCGCCGTTGTCCTTGAGGGTCACGCCATTGCTGCTGATGTCGGTCAGATAGAAGTGACCGTCGGCGTAGCTGACCTGGGCGTGGCGGTTGGAGAGGATGCGCTTGCTGTCCGGGATGGCCCAGTCGCATTCGTCGCCACGGCCGATCACGCCGCCGGCCTTCTTGAAGCTCTTGCTGGTCAGCAGACCCGGCGCGTACTGCTGGGCGCTGACGATATCGAATACCAGTTCCATGGTAGGGGCTCCTTGCGCTCAGTCTTCGCGCTGCTGTTCGGCGTGCGGGTCACCCAGCGGGCGGTACTCGTCGTCGCTGGACTTGTAGTTGCCGCCGCAGCCGGCGAGGCCGAGCAGGGCGGCGAGCAGGGTGGCGGTCAGAAGGCGGTGGGACATCGCGGTTTCTCCACTGGCGGTGACGGATAGGGAATGCATGGCGGCCTCAGACGTCGGCCGGGCTGATGTTCAGCCGGTCCATGCGGTACAGCAGGGTGCGGCGCGGCAGGCCCAGCTCGCGGGCGGCCTGGCTCTGGTTGCCGCGGTTCTTGCGCAGGCAGTCGAGCAGCAGGTTGCGCTCGACCTTTTCCATGCGCTCGCGCAGGTTCATGCAGCTGTCATCGGCGAGGCTGGTGGGGTGCAGGTTGAAGTGCTCGGGCAACAGCTCGCCGCCTTCGCACAGCAGCACGGCGCGCTCCACCAGACCCTTCAGCTCGCGCACATTGCCGGGGAAGGCGTAGCCGGCCAGGTGGTCCAGCGCCGCCTCGGACCAGCGGCAGGCGTCGCGCTGCAGGAAGCTGGCGGCCTTGGCGGCGAAGTGCCGGGCCAGTTGCAGGATGTCCTCGGCGCGGGCGCGCAGCGGCGGCAGCTCGATGGGGAAGTGCGACAGGCGATAGAACAGGTCTTCGCGGAAGCGGCCTTCCTCGACCAGGCTGCGCAGGTCGCGGTGGGTGGCGGCGACGATGCGCACGTCGACCTTGTGCGTCTGGGTGCTGCCCAGCGGGCGTACTTCGCCTTCCTGCAGCACGCGCAGCAGCTTGGCCTGCAGGGCCAGGGGCATGTCGCCGATCTCGTCGAGGAACAGGGTGCCGCCGTCGGCCGCGTCGAACAGGCCCTTGCGGTCGCGCTCGGCGCCGGTGAAGGCGCCCTTGCGGTAGCCGAACAGCTCGCTCTCCAGCAGGTTCTCCGGCAGCGAGGCGCAGTTCTGCACGATGAACGCCTGGCTGCGGCGGAAGCCGCAGTCGTGGATGGCGCGGGCGACCAGCTCCTTGCCGGTGCCGGTCTCGCCGGTCAGCAGCACGCTGGTGGGGTTGTGCAGCACCTTGCCGATCAGCTGATACACCGGGCGCATGGCCGGGCTGTTGCCGATCAGGCCGTAGTCGCTGGGCAGCGCCGGGCTGGCCGCTTCCGGTGCGGCTGCCTTGGGTGCGCGCAGGCGTTGCAGCAGCTGGTGCTGGGCCAGGGCGAAGGCGCCCAGGCTGGCCAGCGAGGCAGCGAAGCCGTCGAGGTCGCGGGTGCCGCTGCTGGCCACCAGCAGCAGGCCGGCGACGCGCGCCTGCTCATCCTGCAGCGGCAGACACAGCAGGCTGCGCCAGGGCTTTTCCGCGGCCGGCAGGAAGCTGGTCTCGTGCAGGCTGGGGTCGAGGCTGGCCAGGCTCAGGTGGCGGTTCTGGCACAGGCAATACTGCAGCAGCTGCTCGCCGTCGTAGTCGCTGGGCAGGCTGGTCTCGTGCTCGGCGAGCCGACCGTCCAGCCATTCGGCGGCCAGGGTCAGGCGGGTGTGGGTGCTATCCAGCAGGTACAGCTGGGCCAGGCGGCAGCCGCTGAGCTGCGCCGCTGCCTCGGCCAGGGCCGCCGGCAGGCGTTCGGCAGCGGCCAGGCGGGACAGGCGGGTGAACTGCTGCAGCAGCTGTTCGGCATAGGCCAGCGGCTGGGCGATCTGGCCCAGCAGCGGCGCGGCCTCGACGATGCGTTCAATCGAACTCACAGGCCAGCGCTCCTTCACCGTCCAGGGTGGCGTGTACACGGGAGATGGCGGCGCCGCTGGCCATGGCATCCAGCAGGCGGTCGGCGATGCGCGGCAGCACGCTCTGCTCCAGCAGCTGGTCGATCAGCCGCGCGCCGCTCTCGCCGCTGGCGCAGCGCTCGGCCAGGTGGTCGAGCAGCGCCGGGCTATGGCTAAAGGCCAGGCGGCGTTTGCCCAGGCGCTGGCCGAGGCGCTCCAGCTTGAGCTGAATCAGCTCGCGCAGCACGGCGCCGGCCACCGGGTAGTAGGGCACCACGCGCATGCGCGCCAGCAGGGCCGGCTTGAAGTGGCGGCTGAGGGTCGGGCGGATCGCCTCTTCGAGCTGCTCCACCGGCGGCCGTTGCTCACCCGCGCAGAGTGCTTCGATCTTGTCGCTGGCCAGGTTGGAGGTGAGCAGGATCAGGCAGTTGCGGAAGTTGATCTCGCGGCCTTCGCCGTCGTTGGCCACGCCCTTGTCGAAGATCTGGTAGAAGACGTTCATCACGTCCGGGTCGGCCTTCTCCACCTCGTCGAGCAGGATCACCGAGTAGGGCTTCTGCCGCACCGCTTCGGTGAGCATGCCGCCCTCGCCGTAGCCGACGTAGCCGGGCGGCGCGCCGATCAGGCGCGAGACAGTGTGCTTCTCCTGGAACTCGGACATGTTGATGGTGGTGAGGAAGCGCTCGCCGCCGTACAGCAGGTCGGCCAGGGCCAGGGCGGTCTCGGTCTTGCCCACGCCGCTGGGGCCGACCAAGAGGAATACGCCGGCCGGCGCGTCGTCCTTGTTCAGCCCGGCAGCGGCGGCGCGCATGGCGCGATCCAGCACCTGCACCGCCTGCTCCTGGCCACGCACGCGGGCGCGCAGGTCACTGGCGAAGCTGGCCACCTTGGCGTTGTGCTCGCGGGCCAGCTGGCTCAGCGGCACGCCGGTCCAGTGGCTGATCACCTCGGCCACCAGACGCGGGCAGACTTCGAAGCTGACCAGCCGCTCCTCGCCCTGGGCCTTGGCCAGCTCGGCCTGAATTTCGCGCAGCTGGCCTTCCAGCGCTTCCAGCTCCTCGCTACCGTCGTTGCGGGCCTGGGCGCATTGCTGGCGCAGGTCCAGCAGGCGCTCGGCCAGCTGGCGCTGTTCGCTCCAGCGCGCATCGATGTGCTGCAGTTCGCTTTCCGCCTCGGTCAGGCGCTGCTCCAGGGCGGCCAAGGCCACTTCGTCCACCGCCAGGCCGGCCTGCAGGTCGCGTCGCAGGGCCAGGCGCTGGCGCTCGCCTTCGGCCAGCTCGCCGCGCAGGCGCTCCAGGGCTTCCGGCGCGGCGGCCAGGCTGATGCGCACGCGGGCGCAGGCGGTATCCAGCACATCCACCGCCTTGTCCGGCAGCTGGCGTCCGGCCAGGTAGCGCGCGGACAGTTCGGCGGCGGCCACCACCGCGTCGTCACGCAGGTAGATGCCGTGGCTCTGCTCGTACACCGGGGCCAGGCCACGGAGGATGGTCACGGCTTCCGGAACTGTCGGCTCGTGCAGCTGCACCGGCTGGAAGCGCCGGGCCAGGGCCGGGTCCTTCTCGAAGTACTTCTTGTATTCGCTCCAGGTGGTGGCGGCGATGGTGCGCAGCTCGCCGCGGGCCAGGGCTGGCTTGAGCAGGTTGGCGGCGTCCGAGCCACCGGCCTGGGCGCCGGCGCCGATCAGGGTGTGAGCTTCGTCGATGAACAGGATGGTCGGCTTGGCCGCGCCCTTCACTTCGTCAATCACGCCTTGCAGGCGGCGTTCGAACTCGCCCTTGACGCTGGCGCCGGCCTGCAGCAGGCCCATGTCCAGGCCCAGCAGCTCGACGCCGCGCAGCACTTCCGGCACTTCACCGGCGGCGATGCGCAGGGCCAGGCCCTCGACCAGCGCGGTCTTGCCCACGCCGGCCTCGCCGACCACGATCGGGTTGTTCTTCCGCCGCCGGGCGAGGATGTCGATCATCTGGCGGATGGCGCCGTCGCGGCACAGCACTGGGTCGAGCTTGCCGTCGCGGGCGCGCTGGGTGAAGTTGTGGGTGAAACGCTGCAGATTGGATTCGCCCGGTGCGGCTGGCTTGCCGGCGGCGGCCTGCGGCTGCTGGCTGATGGCGAAGTCGCGCAGGCGCTCGGCATCTATCTTCGCCAGCATTGGCTGGTAACGCGTGCCGGCATAGCGCAGCGGGTTGCGCAGCAGGGCAAGGAGCAGCGCGGCCTGTTCGATCTGGCTCTGGCCCAGCTCCAGGTTGGCCACCAGCAGGGCGTCCTGCAGCCACTGCACCAGCTCGGCGGAGAACACCGGGTTGCGCGACTCGCTGGCCTCGCCACGGGGCTGCAGGGTGGCGGCCAGTTCGCCGGCGTCCACCTCGGCATCTTGGAGGGCGCGGGCCAGCAGGCCGTCACGGCGCTCGAGCAGGCCGAGCAGCAGGTCTTCGACCAGGATCTTGCTGCCACCGCGCTGCAGGCAGCGTTCGGCGGCGGCTTCCAGCTCGCGGCGGGTCTCGGCGTCCAGTGCCTGGACCAGCTGTTGGAGGTCGACGTTGATCATTTCATCAGTCCTTTAATGAGTCTTGCTGCCGATGGTGACGACGCCATCGGCCTGTTCGTGGCCGAGCCAGGAGGTCCAGCCCAGGTGGCAGGGGTTGTCCTGGCCGATGCGCAGCTCGCGGATTTCCTCGTGGCGCAGGGCCAGGCGGATGTCGTAGTCGAGCGGGTCGCGCAGGGTGAAGCGCACCAGCGCGCAGAGCGGCTGGTAACCGCTGCCAATCGGCAGGAATTCGTGGAAGCGCGCCCAGCTCAGCTGGCGGATATGGATGCGGAACTTGCCGCCGCGGTCGCGCACCGAGTCGCCCAGCACCAGGCTCTCGCCCAGCTGGCTGTTGGCCAGGCCGAGGCGGTTGCGCTGCTCGGCGATGATCTCCACGCGGCGCTCGACGCACTGCTCGATGCGCAGGTCGGCGTGCTTGAAGTAGTAACGCAGCACCGACTCGACCAGCGCCGCCGAGTGGGCGCGCAGGCTGAGCAGGCCGAGGTAGGGCAGCAGGCGTCGCCAGTTGAGGTCCTCGGCGGCGCGGATGCGTTCGCCGCCTAGGCCGATCAGGGCGAACAGGCGGGCGGAGAACAGGTCGCGGGCGCCCTGGTCGTAGTGTGCGTAGTAGCGGTACTTGCGCCAGATCGGCAGGAGCAGGCGCTGCAGGCGGTCGTTGAACAGGTCGAGGAAATCGCGGGTGGTGTTGCCATCCGGACCATCGCCGAGCGCCTGCTCGCTGTAGAACGCCGGCAGCGGCGAGCCGGAGCCGAACAGGCCGACCAGGTTGATGCGCAGGCGCGCGCGCAGCTCGCCGTGTTCCTCGAAGAACTCCAGGCGATCGGTATCGCTGCCGGGGAAGCCCAGGCTGGGGTTGGCCTGGAATTCCAGGCGCTCGTACAGCGCCTCCTCATCCAGCTCGGGATGGGCGGTGCGCAGACGATCCAGCACCTGCAGCACACCCTGGAACAGGCTGTACTCGCGGATGCCCCGGCTGAGCCGGTTCAGAGCAGGGGCTGCTGCCCCATGCGCGGCGTCCATTGGTACACCTCTCCTTGTGTGCTCTGTACGCGCAGCTCGTGGTAGCTGTTAAGGCTGGCGTAGAGGGCAAAGAATTCATTGAGCACCGAGGCGAACAGGAACAGGTCCCCTTCGCCCAGGTAGCCGTCCGGGTCCATGGTCAATTCGGTGCGCACGCCGCGAATCGGCAGCCCGCGGTGCAGGCGGTCGACGTGCTGGTGGGCGATCTTCTTCAGGCCGCCGAGCATGCGCTGGCTGACCTTGAGCGCGTGCTGGTCGTAGTGGCGCGGCAGGTCGTAGGTCTCGAGGATCACCTTGAGCGCCTCGACGTCGGCCAGCGACAGGTAGTTCAGCGACATGTTGGAGATCAGCTTCCACAGGTAGTCGCGGTGCAGCGGCGGCGCGTAGCTCGGCGTCACCGTGCCGATATTGCGGAAGGTGAGGAACTCCGGGGTGTCCTCGCTGGGCAGGCAGATGTCGCCCGGCTTGAGCTGGCGCGCCAGGCTCTGGTTGGTGCAGGTCAGCTCGATCGACAGGGTCTCCTGGGCCTCGCCACCGCGTGCGCCGAAGCTCAGCCAGGTCTCCATGCCGTCGCCGAGCAGCGACGGCTGCTGGCGCACGCTGTAGTGCGGCCGCGCGCGCGGCTGGTCGAAGCTGGTGTCGTGCTCGAACGACTCGAACGGCACGTATTCCTCGTAGCCCATGCCGCCTGGTTTCCAGCCGGTCACCCGATCCACCGAGAACACGCCGCAGTGCTGCGGGTCGAGCTCGGCCGGTAGCAGCAGGTACTGGTCCTGCTTGCCGTCCAGGCGAATCGGGATGGCGTCGTGGGCGAACAGGTTGACCACCGGCGTGCAGTACAGGCGCACGTTGTCCAGGGTCGGGCGGATGCGCTGCAGGCCGGTCTTGCGGATGTCGAAGCGCAGCTCCAGGCCGCGGGCGCGCTCCAGCACTTCTTCTGGCTGGCGGGCGATGGCGTCCAGGCCCTTGAGGTCGATGAACAGGAACTTGTCCTGGAAGGCGAAGTATTCCTGCAGGTGGCGGTAGCCGCGGAAGGTGTTGTGCGGGTAGGGGATCAGCGCGTGGTCTTCGCTGAAGCCGACCGCCTCGACCTGGTTCGTCGGCAGAGCCATGGCCGGCAACGGCAGGCCGTGTTCGCCGGTCAGCGGCTGACCTTCACCATCCAGCAATACCAGCTGCAGGCCGCCGAGGTGACGCAGCAGGCCGAGGTAGAGCAGCTGGGCGATATAGCGCTCGCCGGCCAGGTGCAGGCGCAGCTGCTTCAGTTGCAGCTCGCCGAGGTGGCCATCGGCGCTCATCGCCAGGCGCAGGCTGAGCAGCGCGCCGTCACCCTTGACCGAGTAGTCCAGGCCACTCAGCGCCAGCGGCAGCACCTCGGTGGCGTAGGCGGTACGGAAGCGACAGGTCACGCCCTCGATGGCGCGTGATTCCACCGGCGTATGGCGTGGCACCGGCAGCGCCGGACCGGGGCGCTTGAGCGGGTCGAACTGCAGCATGCTGAAGGCCGGCAGCGGGCGCATGTAGTTGGGCCACAGCAGGTGCATCAGCGAATGGGTCAGCTCCGGCAGCTCGTCATCGAGCTTCTGCCTCAGGCGCCCGGTGAGAAAGGCGAAGCCTTCCAGCAGACGCTCGACATCCGGATCACGGCCGGCCTGGCCGAGAAACGGCGCCAGCGCCGGGCTGCGCTCGGAGAAGCGCTTGCCCAGTTGGCGCAGGGCGGAGAGTTCGCTCTGGTAGTGGTGGTTGAAGGACATTAGTGGGCCTGCTCCTTGGCCGATTCGATGCAACGCCAGAGGTCTTCTTTGGCGTCTTTTTCCGAGATGACAACGTGTTCCGGCTGCAGTGTCAGATGTGGCAGCCTCATAGGGCCTGACGGACACCAATAGGTGCTCGTCCATATGCAACGGCGGGCGTGATAGCCGGGAGCGCTGATCGACAACATGGTCCAGCATTGCGGCCCATCGGCCAGCGGGGCGTACAGGCGATAGTCACGGTGTTCGTCGAAGGCGAAACGGCCCTCGACATCGCTGCGGGTTTCGTAGCGCCAGGACTCGTCGCTGCCGATATCCAGTTCGATTTTGGCATCCGCCACTGCCTGCCCTGTTTCGGCGGACAATACGCGGCCTTCGATGGCTGGGTTGCGGGTCACCGAATGCGGGTATGGCACGCAGGCGCCGAGAGTCGATAGTGCTGCTAGGAGTAGAGACGCACTCATCTTTGGCTGGGTAGGAAAACCGAGCCGGCTGTGCTGATTTAAGACCACGGCGTCAGTTCTCGATAATTCGGTAAGGGGTATTGCTGATGAACAGGTTCAGCCAGCTGCTTTGCCATTCCGGCACGCCGATCTCGAAGGTCTGCTGCTGCTTGTCGAAGTCGAACCAAACAACTCCCACGGCTCTGTCATCTTCGTGCGAGCGCATATCCGTGTAGTGCTTGTCGTAAAGCGGCGTGCGGAAGGTGGAGGCCGGTGCCTGGGTGTCAATGACGCGGATGTAGGCGAGGTCGCTCCAAGGTGCCAACAACACGTTCTGCAAAATGAATCTTCCCGAGGGGCTCGGATACGAGTACTGCGCTTTCTGAGTGGTGGCGATGTGAGCCGCTCCGATGCAAGCGATCAGCAATGCAACCAGTAGCACTGAGGTAATGAGAAGACTCTTACCTTGATCTCTACCCATCGACTTACTCGCCCATGCGAATTGGCGTGCCATCCATGCTCTCCAGTCGAAGCGGCTTGCCGTTCTTGATGTAGACAACATCGCCACCGTCGTAGCCCCAGAAGTCGTTGTTCTTGAGCGGGCGTCCCTGATCCGAAAGCCAGCCGGCGATCCAGATGTCTCCGTTCTCGTGGCGGACTTCTAGGAAGTAGCGTGGCGGCGCGGCGCGGGTGATTTCAAAGAAAACTCCACCATCTTGAGCGCCACTCCAGTACGCATCGGGGTGGTTGTGTAGGACCGGAGGAACTTCATCTACTGGCTCAAGTAGTGAGTAGGCGGCAATGGTCAATGCCAGGATCAGCGCTGTTAGCCCGAGAGCGATCCGCTTGAGAGATTTCAATCGGAAATCTCCAGCGTGTCAGCGGCATAGTCGTAATCCAGATCGATTTCGCTGAGCTGGAACTGCTCCATATAGGCGCTGGGTACTACGACACGGGTGCGGAACGGGCTATTAAGACCAATATGGTCGACCAGATCGGAGACGAAGGTCATGCAGTTGTGGTTGCCCAGGTCGTATTCCTTGCGTTTGGGATTGGCATTCTCTGCCTCTTTGGCTTTGAGCCAGGCCAATGCTTGATCGAAGACCTTGCCCCGCAGTACTACTCCGGAAATACGGCTGCTCTGCCCATGCGCGCTAGAAATAGTCCGCAGGGTTTTTCTCAGAGATGACTCGACAATCATTCCTCCCTTGAGGGTGACGTCTGGAATGCGCCCGGAACGCGTGCGCCCCAATGGTCCAGGCCCAGGGTAGCGCCCATATTCGTAGTACTTCGACAGGCCGGTTCTGCCGTTGATCACGAGCACCCCGGCATGCCCAAGGTAGGGTGCCTTTTGCGAAGGAATCTTGATCTTGTAGCCGAAGATGTTTGCTTCAGGGCCGTCGACCTGGATCTTGTAATCGGAGAAAACCATTGGGATCACAAAGTCTTCCTGCCCAGACAGATAGACCTGGGCCGGTGATTGATCCCCGGATGGAGTAGTGGCAACGCTGCCTACTTTGACCGCTTGTAGTTTGGCCATTTCATTCGCCTCGCAGCAGCCAGCCAGGCCTAGCGATAATGGCTACTTGTTGAGACGTGTCTTTATGCCCCAGGGCTTGGGTAAGTCCGTTCTGGTCGGTAGTTCCATGCAGCTCGCTACCGTCCTCCAGAATGGCGGTATAGGCCATGTTCCCTAGCGCTTGACCACTGGCTTGGTCGAGCATTTGCACACGAATGTCGAAGCCTTCAATGATCAATGGTGTGGAGTCGCTAAACTCCTCTCCCCCGCTGGCCTGGTTGTATTTCTGGGCCATCAGAGTTGCGGGGGCGACGAATGCTGCCCCACCCCCACTAGTCCCGATCAACACCGTCCCCGACCCCGCCACCACCACATTGCCGTGGTTGCCCACGGTGCCGATGGTGGTCGCCGGCTTGCCGTTGATCAGCACGGTCGGGATCACGTTGCCGCTCAATGCGCCGCCGCAGGCCGAGGCATCGCCCATGCGTGCAGCCGGTTTGCTGTCGAACAGCACGTTGGGCGAGCCGGCGGCGATGGGGTTGGTGCCGTGGCCGGGAACCGGGCAGGCGGTGGGATCGCCCAGGCGGGCGGCGGGTTTACCGGACATCCATGCTCTCCTTTGAACAGGCCCTTACCTGACCTTCACTTGCCCGCTGCCATCCAGCTGCGCGGCGAAACTGACCTGGCGCTTGATGCCGTCGACCTGCAGCAGCCCTTCGATGGCGAAGTTGAGGCTGAGGGGGTCGTGCTCGCGCGGCAGGGAAATGACCCGCACCTGCTTCAGGCGCGGCTCGTATTGTTCGATGAAGCGTTCGATCGCCATGCGCGCCTGCTGCAATGCGTCGTGCAATGACAGGCGCATGTCGTTGAGATCGGGCAACCCGTAGTCGGGCAGCGTCTGCACGCTGCCCGCCCGGGTGCTGAGCATCTTGGCCAGATGGGCAGCCACCGAGGCCATCACGCTCACCTCGTGATCGAGGCGGGCGCGGCCGACGGTGTCACCGCCGAGGCGCTCGAACAGGCTGCCGTATCCGGTCATGGCGCCCTTACTCCTTGTCCAGCTTGCCGACCAGGGACAGGGTGAAATCGGCACCCATGTACTTGAAGTGCGGGCGCACGTTGAGGCTGACGCGGTACCAGCCCGGCTCGCCTTCCACGTCGCTGACGATCACTTGCGCGGCGCGCAGCGGACGGCGGCTGCGGACTTCCGAGCTGGGGTTCTCCTGGTCGGCGACGAACTGGCGAATCCACTTGTTCAGTTCCAGCTCGAGGTCGGTGCGCTCTTTCCACGCGCCGATCTGCTCGCGCTGCAGCACCTTCAGGTAGTGCGCCAGGCGGTTGACGATGAACAGGTAGGGCAGCTGGGTGCCGAGCTTGTAGTTCAGCTCGGCGGTCTTGCCTTCCTCGCTGATGCCGAAGAATTTCGGCTTCTGGGTGGAGTTGGCGGAGAAGAACGCGGCGTTGTCGCTGCCCTTGCGCATGGTCAGGGCGATAAAGCCTTCTTCCGCGAGTTCGTACTCGCGACGGTCGGAGACCAGTACCTCGGTGGGGATCTTGGTCTCGATCTCGCCCATGCTCTCGAAGTGGTGCAGCGGCAGGTCTTCCACCGCGCCACCGCTCTGCGGGCCGATGATGTTCGGGCACCAGCGGAACTTGGCGAAGCTGTCGGTCAGTTTGGAGGCGAAGGTGTAGGCGGTGTTGCCCCACAGGTAGTGCTCGTGGTTGCCGGCGACGTTCTCCTTGTAGACGAAGGTCTTCACCGGGTTCTCTTCCGGATCGTAGGGGTTGCGCAGCAGGAAGCGCGGCAGGGTCAGGCCGACGTAGCGCGCGTCTTCACGCTCGCGGAAGCTCTGCCACTTGGCGAACTGCGGGCCCTCGAAGTGGTCCTTGAGGTCCTTCAGGTTGGGCAGGCCGGTGAAGCTCTCCAGGCCGAAGAATTTCGGGCCGGCGGCGGCGATGAACGGCGCGTGAGCCATGCAGGCGACGGAAGCCACGTGCTGCATGCACTTGATGTCCGGCGAGCTGGGGTCGAAGAAGTAGTTGGCGACGATGGCGCCGACCGGCTGGCCGCCGAACTGGCCGTACTCGGCGGTGTAGATGTGCTTGTACAGGCCGGACTGGGTGATTTCCGGGCTGTCCTCGAAGTCGTCCAGCAGGTCCTGCTTGGAGGCGTTGAGGATCTCCAGCTTGGTGTTCTCGCGGAAGTTGGTGCGATCGACCAGCAGCTTGAGGCCACGCCAGGACGATTCCAGGGCCTGGAAATCGGCGTGGTGGAGGATCTCGTCCATCTGCCGGCTGAGCTTGGCGTCGATCTCCGCGATCATGCGGTCGACCATGGCCTTCTTCACCGGCTCGTTCTGGTTGTGCGGCTTCAGCAGCTCTTCGATGAAGGCGGACACGCCACGCTTGGCGATGTCATAGGCTTCGTCGTCCGGGGTCAGGCGGGTTTCCGCGATGATGCGGTCGAGAATGCCGGCTTCGGCGACATTCCGGGTGCTTTCCACTACTGCACTGGTGCTCATGCTCGGGCTTCCTTGTCGAGAATTCAGGCGTCTTGCTGGGCTTGGGCGGCGAGGCCCAGTTCACCCAGTACGCGGTCACGGGAGTCGTCGTCGGAGAGGACGCTTTCGATCGCCTTGCGGAAGGCCGGCGTGTTGCCCAGCGGGCCTTTCAGGGCGACCAGGGCGTCGCGCAGCTCCATCAGCTTCTTCAGCTCGGGGACCTGGTCGACCACGGCGGCCGGGTTGAAGTCCTTCATCGAGTTGATGCGCAGCTGTACTGGCAGCTCGTCGGCGCTTTCCTCGTTCTGCAGACGGTTGGGCACGTTGAAGGCCAGGCTCAGCTCCTGCTTGCCCAGCACTTCGTCGAAGTTGTTCTTGTCGATGCTGATCGGCTTGCGGTCCTCGATCTTGCGGTCGTCGGCACGCTGGGTGAAATCACCCAGAACCATCAACTTGAGGGGCAGTTCGATCTCTTCCTGAGCACCACCGGTCGCCGGTTTGAAGGTGACGTTGATGCGTTCCTTGGGTGCTACCGAGCCTTCTTTGGCCATGGTTGTTCTCCTTTACGTTAAGCGGAGGCCTTGCGGCCTCAATCCAGCACCACTTCGAGATCGAGGTGGCACAGCCTGCGGTGGATCTCTTCCTTGCGCTCGCGGATCGCATGGTTCTGCGGCAGCAGCTCGTAGCAGTTGTGCAGCAGACGCAGCACTTCCAGGGCGAGATCGGGTTCCCACTCGCCGAGGCCGGAGGCCTGCAGCGTCTGGTCGAGGGATTCGAGTTGGGTCTTGGCCAGTTCGTGCTTCTTCGCTGCGCTGCACAGGCGCGCCAGGGCGAGCTGCCAGAAGAACCGTGCGCGGCCGCCCTGTGCCTGGGCCATGCCCTGCTTGAGCTGCTGCACGGCGGGCTTCAGGCCGTCCTTGCGCAGGCGTGGCAGAGCGGCTTGCAGGGCGATTTCCCAGGCCGGCAGCTCACCGCCGGCACCGACCGGCACGGTCGGTTCGGCGCTCGGCGGCTGCAGGTGCGGCATCACGCTGGCGCCGATCCAGGCGCGGGTCTCGGCATCGGCGAAGGGCACGCCATCGTGGAAGCGCAGCTCGTCCAGGCCCGGTACGCGCTGGAGAAACAGCGCCAGCTGCATCTCCACCTCGCACATGGCGGCCTCGGCGTTCAGCTCCTGCAGGCATTCCCAGGCCAGGCGCTGGCCATCCAGCCAGAACGGCGCACGGGTGATGCTGGCCTCCACTTCCACCAGCAGGTCGGCGTACTGGCCGGCGGCGAAGCGCTCGGTGAAGCTGGCCAGCTTGTCCGCCGGCAGGCCGCGTAGGGTAGTGATCTGTTCGGCATTGCTCTGCGGCAGGCCGTCGATCGGCAACCACAGCAGGGTGCGCGCCAGACGCAGGGCGCGCAGGTCGCTGGCCTTCTGCTTCAGCCACCAGGCGCACAGCGGCCGAGCGCCGTCCTGCAGGGCGCGCAGCGACTTGTGGGCGTCGCGCTCGTTGTCCAGCGGGGCGCTGGGGTTGATCACCTGGGCGGCGGCCTGCTTGACCTGGGCCAGGGCGGCACCGACCACGCCGGGCTCGGTCTGGCCCTGGGTGGCGCGGGCGATCTGCTCGTCCAGGCGGCGGCACAGCGGCAGCAGCAGCGGCGCCTGTTCGCCCAGTTGCGCGGCCAGGCAGGTTTCCAGGCCGCGCAGCAGCTCGGCCAGGTTGCGGAACAGTGGCAGCTGGCTGGCGACGGGGATGTCTTCGCCCAGCACCTTTTCCAGACGCGGGGTGAGCCAGGTGAGGGCGGCGGCACGGGTGCGATCCTTGAGCGGATGCAGGCTGCTCCAGTGCTGCTGGCAGAGTTCGAGCAGTAGGCCCAGGCCGGCTTGCAGGCCGTTCAGGCCTTCGCGCTGGTGCAGGCTCCAGACCAGCCAGCAGGCCACGCGCAGATCCTTGGACTGGTGGCGCAGCAGCGCCTCGCTCTGGTCACGCACCTTGTGCCAGTCGATGGCCTCGGTCTGGTGCATGGCGGCGGCCTTTTCCAGCTCGCCTTCCAGTGCCTCGAATTCGCCGGAATAACGCATGTCTTCACCGGCGAAGTTCCCATCGTTAATGGGTGTTTTCGCCAGCTGCAGATAATGCTCGGCCAGCGGTGAAAGTGCAGTCATTCCATTGACTCTATATATATGTCCAGCAACTTCGAAAACTTCTCATATAAGCGAGAAGCAAGTGGTTGCTTGGTCTGTGTGTGCAACTTTTTGCGCAGCTTTTTGCGCAACTACTTGCACAGCGTCCTTATGCGGTGGGCATCCTAGCCCCAGGATGGGAGGTGGGCAAGGCGGAAAATGTGAAGCGCTAGACAAGCGGGAAGATTGCTGGAAGTTGTTCGTCGGCAGATCGGATGGCCGTTTTGGCGCCAATTGAAAGTTGTTATGAGGGCGTATTCATATATGTGGGAAAGTGCAACTTTACTTGTAAGAAAATGCTTACCGGCAACTTTGCTCTGTTTCACACTTGGCTGGGTCGATAAGTTCATTTATGTGAACTCGCACAGCAAATAATGGCGTCTGTCTGCACGAAAACGTGACCCGCTTCCGCCTGCCGCACCAGCGCCGAAGCGCCCGGGCTGACCTAAGCTGGCTGGGTCAGTCACCGTCGCGAGGAGCCGCACCATGACCATCATCCGCACCCTGTTGCTGGGTACCTGCCTGCTGCCGGCGCTGGCCGTGGCCGACTTGCGCCCCGGCCTGTGGGAGTTCACCAACCAGGTGCAGAGTGGTGGTCAGGCCATGCCGGACATGCAGGAATTGCTGGCGCAGCTGCAGAACATGCCGGCCGAGCAGCGCCAGATGATGGAGCAGATGCTCAAGCAGAAGGGCGTGCAGATGGGCAGCGGCGGCGGAGTGCAACTGTGCCTCAGCGAGGCCAGTGCCAAGGGCCAGAACATCCCCCTGCAGGACCCCAACTCGGGATGCACCCACGAGATTACCGAGCGCAGCGCCGAGGTATGGAAGTTCCGCTTCACCTGCCCCAACGGCCAGGGTGAGGGAGAGACCCGCTTCGCCAGCGACACGGCCTTTACCACCACGGTGAAGGGCGTCTATGACGGCCGCGACAGCACCATGAACAGCCAGGCGCGCTGGGTTGGCGAGGACTGCGGAGGCCTGCCCGCCCGCTGACCTTGTCTGCGGCGCAATCGGCGATGCCTGGCGCGGCGCTGCGGTTACACTGCCGCTTCAGTCAGAGGACGAGGGCGAAGGAATGCAGGTGATCGGGTGGTGGTTGTTCGGGGCGGCCAGCGTGCTGGTGCTGCTGGTTGGCATCCATCTCTACAACCGTCTGGTATTCAACCGGGCGCGGGTGGCCGAGGCCTGGAGCGGCATCGACGTGCAGCTCAAGCGCCGCTCCAGCCTGATTCCGGCACTGGTCGCCTGCCTGCGCGCCTATATGACCCACGAGCGCGACACCCTGGAGGAGCTGACCAGCCGCCGCGGCGAAGCCCAGGCCCACGAGGGCGATAGCGCCGCCAACCGCGCGGCGTTCGAGGGCCAGCTGTCGTCCTCACTGCTGCGCGTGTTCGCCTTGGCCGAGAGCTATCCCGAGCTCAAGGCCGACGCGGTGTTCCTCGATCTGCAGCGCAACCTCAGCGAGGTCGAGGATCATATCCAGATGGCCCGCCGTTACTACAACGGCGCCGTGCGCGAACTCAACGTGCTGGTCGAGTCGGTGCCGAGCAACCTGCTGGCCGGCGCCTTCGGCTTTCGCTGCGCCGACTATTTCACCCTGGAAGACCCCCGCGACGGCCAGTCGCCGAAGATGGAGTTCTGAACATGCCCGGACGGCTCAAGCTGGTCTTGCTGTTGTGCTGCCTGCTGCCCGGCATGAGCCTGGCGCAAGAGGTGATCGAGGATTTCGCCGTGGAGCTGCGCATCGGCCGCGACGGCATGCTCGATGTGGTGGAGCGCATCGTGGTGCAGGCCGAGGGCGACCAGATCCAGCGCGGCATTTACCGCGACCTGCCGGTGATCTATCGCTTGGCCGGCGGCCTGCTGCGCAAGACGCCGATCAACAGCCTGAGCGCCACCCGTGATGGTGTGCCCGAGGAGGTGCATCGCGAGAGCGTCGGCGCCTACCAGCGCTTCTATCTGGGCTCGGCCGGCCACTACCTGCAGCCGGGCCGCTACCGCTATGAGCTGAGCTATCGCGTCGACCCGCAACTGCTGCAACGGCCGGGCGAGGACGAGCTGTACTGGAACGTCACCGGCAACGCCTGGGCCTTCCCCATCTTGCATGCCTCGGTGCGGGTGCAGCTGCCGCCCGGGGCGCGCAGCGACGGCGTCTATGCCTACACCGGTGCCGGCGGCGCCCAGGGCCAGGACTACCGGGTGCTGGAGCAGGGCGAGGATGTCGTGCGCCTGGAGACCACCGCGGCGCTACCGGCGGAACACGGCCTGACCATCGGCATCGACTGGCCCGCCGGGCTGATCGACAGGCCGAACGTTCTGCAGCGCACGCTGCGCCTGCTGTTCGACAACGCCGGCGTGGTGCTGGGTGGTGCGCTATGGCTGTGGCTGCTGGGCTACTACCTGCGCACCTGGCGACGCGTCGGCCGCGATCCGCGCAAGGGCCTGCACATGGTGCACTTCGAGGCACCGGACGATCTCAGCCCGACCCAGGTCGGCTATCTCTGGCATCGCGGTTTTCGTGGCGCCTTCGACGAGGCGCGCGCGCTGGGCGTGTGCTTCACCGACTGGGCGATTCGCGGGCTGATCCGCCTGGAGGATCGTCCGCGCGCCGACGGCTTCGTCGTGCAGCGTGGCAAGACGCCGATCGAGTCGGCGCGGGTCGGCGAGATCGAGTGGCTGCGCCTGCTGTTCCCGGCCAGCAAGGGCGATGCGCCGCTGGAGCTGGGCAGCAAGTACCAGCCGCGCCTGGCCGAGATGAAGGCGCGCATGGTCGACAGCCTGGATACCCATGGCCGCCTGTGGCACGCCAACAACCGCGGCGCCTGGGCCACCGGTCTGGCCCTGGCCGTGCCCGGCATCCTGCTCAGCGTGCTGACCGGGCTGCAGGGCGAAGAGCAGTGGGGCCTGGCCATCGGTGGCCTGATGTTCAGCCTGGGCTTTGGCATTCCTACAGCCGTGATCCTGGTCATGGCGGCGCGCCAGTCGAGCTGGGGCAAGAAGATCGGTCTGGGACTGGTCGCGCTGATGTTCGGCTGGCCGGTGCCGATCGGCCTGTGGATGCTGCTGTCCACCACCTCGGTGCCGGTGACGATTCTGCTGGTTGCCTATGTGTTGGTGGTGGGGCTGTTCTATCGCTGGCTGGAGGCGCCTTCGGTGAAGGGCCAGCAACTGCTGGATGCACTGGCCGGCTACCGTGACTACCTGCAACTGGCCGAGCGCGAGGTGCTGGAGCGTGCCGGCGGGGCGCCGGCCATGAGCATCGAGCTGTACGAGCTGCACCTGCCCTACGCCATGGCGCTGGGGGTCGAGGAACAGTGGAGCGCACGCTTTGCCAGCGCCCTGGAGGCCGGCCTGGTCGACCCGAGCCTGCGCGAGTACCAGCCGGACTGGTATCAGGCGCGCAACAGCTTCAGCTCGCCGTCCACCTTTGGCAGCGCCCTGGCGTCCAGCCTGGTCAGCGCCAGTGCCAGCGCGTCCACGCCGCCGGCCAGCTCATCGTCTTCCAGCGGTGGCTCGTCGGGTGGTGGTTCGTCCGGGGGCGGCAGTGGCGGTGGGGGTGGAGGCGGCTGGTAGAACTATCCGCATGTTGCGGTGGGTTCCACGTGAAACCCATTCATGTCTCACGCTCAGCGCGCCATCCACACGCCCTTGCTCTGCTGTTCGCAGGCCGGCTTGAGATAGCGGGCGTCGCTGGCCACGCCGTAGTAGTGGATGTCCTGCTGGTAGGGCGTGCCCTGGACCTTGGCGTTGCGGCATTCGCCGAAGGCGCCGCTGGGGCACTGCTCGACGAAGCTGACGTCCACCTTCTGTCCCTGCAACTGCGGGGCGCAGAAGCCGGTGCGGAACAGGTTGGCGGGGATGCTGCGGTTCTGCTGGCAGAGCTTCACCTCCACCTGCTTGCCCTCGCTGTGCACCACGCAGGCTTCGGCCCAGGCCTGGCCGGTCAGGCCCAGCAGCAACAGGGCGGCAATCACGCGCATCGTCTCTCTCTCCTCGAACAAAGCGGCGACTTTAGCCTTTCCCGGCGCCGCGTGAAACCGCACCATAGACCCATGCTCGCCAATATCCCCACCCATCTGATCGCCGGCCCCCTGGGCGCCGGCAAGACCAGCCTGATCCGCCACCTGCTGGCCCACAAGCCGGCGGCCGAACGCTGGGCGGTGCTGATTAACGAGTTCGGCCAGATCGGTCTGGACCAGGCGCTGCTGACCAGCGACCAGGACGGCGTCAGCCTGGCCGAAATCCCTGGCGGCTGCCTGTGCTGCGTGGGCGGCGCACCCTTCCAGGTCGGCCTCGGCCGTCTGCTGCGCCAGGCCAGGCCGGATCGCCTGCTGATCGAACCCTCCGGCCTCGGTCATCCGGCCGAGCTGTTGTGCCAGCTGGGCGAGGCGCCCTGGCGCGGGGTGCTGGCGCTGCAGCCGGCGGTGCTGGTGCTGGACGCGGCCGCCCTGGCGGTGGGTCAGCCGCTGCCGGAGAGCCAGCGGGAGGCGCTGGAGCTGGCCGGCCTGCTGCTGCTGAACAAGGCCGAGGAATTGGATGCGTCGACGCGCGCACGCCTGCAGGCGCAGTTGCCGGCGCGGCCGTTGCGCTGGACCAGCCAGGGCGTGCTGGATTTCGCCGAGCTGCCCGGCAGTGCCGCACTGGCCGGGCCGCCGAGCGAGGACTTGGTCGTGCCACAGGGCAGGGCGCCGCTGGCCCAGGTATGGAGCGACCCGCGCCAGCCGATCTGCCAGGTGCAGGAGCAGGCCGAGGGCTGGAGCATCGGCTGGCGCTTCCATCCCTCCCAGGTGTTCGAGCTGATGCGGGTGCAAACCTGGCTGGCCGGGCTGCCCTGGCGCCGCGCCAAGCTGGTGCTGCACAGCAATGCCGGCTGGCTGTCGGCCAATGCGCTGGATGGCGAGGCGCCGCACTGGCAGGCCAGCGAGTGGCGCAAGGATTCGCGACTGGAGCTGATCTTCCCCACACCGCAGGACGGGGCGGCACTGGCGGCGACATTGGCGGAGTGCCGGCTCTAGCCGGCGAGCAGCGCCTCCAGGCCCGCGCCGACCAGCACCAGAAGCAGCAGACCGACGCTGCAGCGGCGCACGGTAGGCGAGCGGCAGAAGGCGATCAGGCGGTTGTCCCGCGCTTCGCCGAGCTGCAGATGGTGGTCGTATTCGCTGGGCGCCTCGGTGAGCGCCTGCCAGGCCCGCGGGGCGTCGCCGTCATGCGGCAGCAGCAGGGCGTAGCGGTGTCCGCGCGCTTCATCGCCCAGGTCGCAGGCGATGGCCTCGATGCCCTGTGCGTTGAGCCGGTCGCGGAGAAAGTCGATGTAGGTGCCGTTGTCGGAGGTACGCAGGTTCTGCAAGACGTGGTCCTTGTCCACGGTGGATCGGTCCGGCCGCCGGGCGGCCGGGCTCGATGGTAGCAGAACGCCAGTGTGTGATGCCGTAGGCATTTTTCCCCGCTCAGGGGTGAGCGTTGAACCAGGCGAGGATCTTGCCCGGCGAGGCGGCGAACCACTCGTGGCCGCCCAGCGCCTCGGTGTGCCGCGCGGTCTCTACGCCCTGCTGGAGCAGGCGGTCGTAGTACAGGTCCATGCTCCACCAGGGCACCACCACATCGACGAAGCCATGCAGGAACAGGGTCGGCGGATGATCGCTCGGCAGCTCCGGTATCACGCACAGCGGCCCGCCGCAGGTGGCGTAGGAACCGGACTGGATGGCCAGGGCGCGGAACCTGCCGGGGAACGAAACGGCCATGCGACTGGTGTTGTAGCCGCCGCTGGAGATGCCCGTGGCGTACTGGCGCTGGGCGTTGAGCGGGCCGAAGTGGCCGGCGGCGATGGCTGCCAGCACATTGCCGAGGAAGTCGTAGTCGGTGCTCAGCTCATAGGCCTGGGCCAGGCCGGGGATGTTGGTCTGCCAGAACAGGTCGGCCGGTGCGCTGGGAGCGATCACCGCGTAGCCATTGTCCAGCAGGGCGCGTACCAGCTTGCCTTCGTAGAAGCCGCCGAACGGCTGGTTGCTGTAGTAGGTGAAGTTGTCCAGCGGGAAGAACGAGCCCTGATAGATCAGCACCGCCGGCCAGCCGCCACTCGGCGGGGTGCCCAGGGGCGTCTGGTAGATCACCTGACGGGCACCGACCACGCCGGAATCGATCCAGGTGGTCTGGTGGCTGCAGCTGACCTTGGCCGGTAGCAGCAGCGATTTGGGCCGTTCGCTGCAGCGTGAAGCGGCCATCGCGGCAGGCAATGTGAAGCAAAGGAGCAGGCAGCAGAACAGGGTGCGGAAAGCGATCATGGGAGTGATCTCCGTCATTGTTGTTAGGAGCATTGCTCTTCGAATAGAAACAGGAATTCCGATTCCGTCAAGTGTTCCAATGCCACGAGGGGTGTATTGGTAGACGCGCGGAATGTGGCGAGCTAGAGATGCGCTGTCGGCTCGAACCGGGACGGGTGATCAAGAAGAGTTTTAAATCAGTCGAGGATCTGCCGAAGCGGCAGAAAATTATCGCCCGGTGCCTTGCCAGATTATTGGTTGAGTTCTATCTTTCATCGGAACCGATGTTCCGATTCCGATAAAAACAACAGCTGGAGGTCATCGTGGCATATCAAGGAAGAGGCCTGGCGGTCGCCGGCCTGGCATTGCTGGGCGCGTTGCCTGTTGGAATGGCGCAGGCATTTCAGGTGCGTTCGGGCGACTGGACCACCTCGCTCGACACCACCGTTTCCTACGGCGTCAGCTACCGCATGGAAGGCCAGGACGACAAGCTGATCGCCCGCGCCAATGGTGGCAGCGGCAGCAACGCAGGGCTGATCAACTCCGACGACGGTAACCTGAACTTCCGCAAGGGCGACCTGTTCTCCGAGATGGTCAAGGTCGTCTCGGAGATGGACCTGCGCTACCAGGAGCGCCACGGCCTGTTCATTCGCGGCCGCGCCTTCTACGACTTCGAGCTGGAAGACGACTCGCGTCGGCATCGCGAGATCAGCGACGGCGGCCTGGACGAGGCCGGCTCCAGCATCGATCTGCTGGATGCCTTCGTCTACGGCAGCTGGACGGTCAACGAGCGTGACCTCAACGCCCGCCTGGGGCGCCAGGTGATCAACTGGGGCGAGGGGTTGTTCTATCAGAACGGCATCGGCGCGACCAACCCGGTGGACATCAACGCCCTGCGCGCGCCCGGCTCGGAAGTGAAGGAGGCCTACATGCCCACCTTCATGGTCTACGGCTCCTACGAGCTGCGCGACAACCTCACCCTGGAAGGCTACTGGCAACCCGGCAAGGCCTGGGAGGCCTCGAAGATCGACCCCTGCGGCACCTACTTCTCCACCCTCGATCCGCTCGGCGAAGACTGCGAATATTTGTCCGCCTCGCCCCTTCAGGAGCAGGCCACCGGTCTGGCCGGCCCGGCCATGGCCTTCGACAGCCCGGAGGCGGCCCAGGCCTATGCCGACAGCCTCGGCCCCGGGCTGGTCAATGGCCTGCTGCGCGCCTATCTCCCCACGACCTTCATCCCGCGTGCCCAGGACATCGACGGCGACGATTCGGCCCAGTACGGCCTGGCCCTGCGCTGGTACGTGCCGGAGCTGAACGACACCGAGCTGGGCTTCTACTACCTGCGCTACAACATGCAGGTGCCGATGATCGGCCTGACCGTCGGCCAGCCGGTGATCCTGCCGGTGGTAGGTGCGCTGCCGAACGCCAGCAGCTCGCGCTATTACGCCGAATACCTGGAGAAGCGCGACCTGTTCGGCATCAGCTTCAACACCTCGATCGGTGGCGACAGCATCTTCAACGGCCTATCCCTGGCCGGCGAGCTGAGCTACCGGCCGGACACGCCGATCGCCCTGGGCCTCAACGAGTACCTGCCGATCGCCCTGCTCAATCCCCAGGGCCTGCCGACCGGCACCCACATCGACGGCTACCGCGAGAAGGACATGTTCCAGGCCTCGCTGGCGGCCATCTACAACTTCAACGGCCTGCTCGGTTCGGACTCGGCCGCGCTGTTCTCCGAACTGGTGGCCAGCCGCGTGCAGGGCCTGGAGTCGGACGTCGACTACTACGAGGCCACCAGCAGCGCCTATGGCGCCCAGGCCAGCCTGCAGCTGACCTACCCCAACGTGTTCAACCTGGTGAATCTGGTGCCCAGCCTCGGCTACCAGTACAGCATCAACGGCGTGTCGCCGCAGCTCACCAACGGCCTGGACGAGGAGGCGCAGAGCTGGTCGGTGGGTCTCGACGCGATCTACCAGGAGTCCCTGACCGTCGGCGCCAAGTACGTCGGCTACAGCGGTGGCGGCATCTCCAACAAGCGCACCGACCGTGACTACCTGACCTTCAACGTCAAATACAGCTTCTGAGAGGGAACGCCATGCATCGCCTGAGAACTACCCTGCTGGCCGCTGCCCTGCTGGCCGCCGCACCGACCATGGCCCAGGTCGGTGCCGACCAGGCCGCCCGCCTCGGCCAGGACCTCACTCCGCTGGGCGCGGAGAAGGCCGGCAACGCCGCCGGCACCATTCCCGCCTGGGACGGCGGCCTGCCCCGCGACAGCGCCGCCTTCGATGCCAAGACCGGCTACAAGGACCCTTACGCCGCCGACCAGCCGCTGTTCAGCATCAGCGCCGCCAACGCCGAGCAGTACCGTGCCAATCTCAGCCCCGGCCAGTTGGCCATGCTCAAGCGCTATTCCGCCAGCTGGAAGCTCAACGTCTACCCGAGCCGGCGCTCGGCCTCCTACCCGGACAAGGTTTACGCGGCGATCAAGAGCAACGCCACCAGCGCCAAGCTGATCGAGAACGGTAATGGCATCGCCGACTTCAAGGTCGCCACGCCCTTCCCGATCCCGCAGTCGGCCTTGGAAGTGCTGTGGAACCACCTGGTGCGCTACCGCGGTGATAGCGTCAAGCGCTACTACGCCCAGGCCGTTCCGCATGCCAGCGGCGACTACTTCATGACCCAGATCGAGGACCTATTCCTGTTCAACCAGGACGCCGGCGACCATGCCAAGGACAATGGCAACGTGCTGTTCTACTTCCGCCAGTCGGTGCTGGCGCCTGCGCGCCTGGCCGGCACCGAGCTGCTGGTCCACGAGACCGTCAACCAGGTCAAGGAGCCACGCCTGGCCTGGCTCTACGCCGCCGGCCAGCGCCGCGTGCGACGCACGCCGAACGTGGCCTACGACTCGCCCGGCACCGCCTCCGAGGGCATGCGCACCACCGACAACTTCGACATGTTCTCCGGCGCGCCGGACAAGTACGACTGGCAGCTGGTGGGCAAGCAGGAGCTGTACGTGCCCTACAACAGCTACCGCTTCGCGGCCAAGACCAACAAGTACAGCGACATCGTCAAACCCGGCCACGTCAATCCGGACCTGCTGCGCTACGAACTGCACCGCGTCTGGCACGTGCGCGCCACCCTCAAGGCCGGCCAGCGCCACCAGTACAAGCAGCGCGATATGTACTTCGACGAGGACAGCTACCAGATCCTGGTGGTGGACCACTACGACAACCGCGACAACCTGTGGCGCCTCGGCGAGTCCTACACCATCAACCTGTACGACCAGCCGCTGGTATGGACCAAGGGCGACGCCGTATATGACCTGATCGGCGGCCGTTATGTGATCGGCATATTGTCCAATGAAGAACCGGCGGACCAGTTCGATATCGCCCTGCGACCGACCGACTTCACGCCGGCGCAATTACGCCGCGACAGTCGCCGCTAAGTTAGGTGGATATATAAGCGAGTTTAACTTTGCGCAACTTGCAGGTAGTTGCAGACCAACCGGGAAAGTTCCGCCGGGAGAACTTCCCGAGGGGTCACGCCGAGGCTGCCGACCATGGTGAAGTAGTTCAAGCCAGAGAGCAGCAGATGGGCACTGAGATCGGCCGCCTGTTCGGGTACAGGATGCTTCAGGCTGTCGCGGTGGCTCAGCACGATGCGGCCGAATGCCTGGCCGATGTAGGCGTTGAGCTGGTGGAAACGCTCGCGGAACTGCGGGTCTATCGAGCTACGGCGGATCAGGGCGCGGAGCAGGCCTTCGCTGCCGTCGAACAGGCGCACCACGCCACGGATGAAGGCCTCCACCTGGGCATCCAGCGGCAGCGCCTGGCGCGTCAGGTCCGCCACCAGGGCATCGACGGCGGCGCGGCTCTGCTCGACGAAGCGCTCGTGCACGGCGTACAGCAGTACGTCCTTGTCACCGAGCAGGCGGTAGAAGGTGCCGACCGAGGACTCGGACAGCTGGGCGATCTGGGAGATGCCGGTCTCTTCGAAATGGTTGTTGGCCAGCAGATCGGCAGCGACGTTCAGGAAGCGTTCCAGAGCCTTCTTGCTGCGTGCCTGGGTGGGACTGGCAATGCTGTACATGGTCAATTCTCGATACGGCGCAGGTCGATTCTAGGGGGTTTGCCAGGGCAAGGCAAATAACGCAAGAGTGCAATAAGAAGACGCCGGAAAGTTATCCGAACGAGCAACTCATTTAATTGCCGAAGTGTGCGCGGCAAGGCCGGTTTATTGTCATTGATAAATGCAGAGAAGAACTTTCCATGAACTATCTGAACTTGCCCAATGGCCGTTTCGCTTATATCCGTCAGGGCCAGGGTGCGCCCGTGTTGCTGTTGCACGGACTGGGCTCTTCGCTGCTCGACTGGCAACCGCAGATCGAGCACCTGGCGCAGCACTGCGAGGTGATCGCCATGGATGTGCGCGGCCACGGCCGGAGCGAGCCGTTGCGGGCGCCGGTGAGCATGGCCGAGCTGGCCGGCGACGTCGCCGCGTTCATCCGCGCCCTGCAGATCGCACCGTGCATCCTGGTGGGCATCTCCATGGGCGGCATGCTGACCTTCCAGCTGCTGGCCGAGCATCCCGAGCTGGTGCGCGCGGCGGTGGTGATCAACAGCGCGCCGAGCTTTCCGGTGGACTCCTGGAAGGTGCGCGGGCAGATCTGGCTGCGCCTGGGCCTGGCGCGCCTGCTCGGACTGCCGACGCTGGCGAAGGTGCTGGCCGGCAAACTGTTCCCCAAGCCCGAGCAGCAGGCCCTGCGCGAGTTGGTGGCGGAGCGTCTGGCGAGCAACGACCGCACCTCCTACCTGCACGCCATGCGCGCCATCCCCGGCTGGTCGGCGCTGCCGGCGGCGGGCAGGGCGCAGGTACCGCTGCTGGTGGTCAGCGGTGACCGCGACTACACCCCGCTGGACTACAAACGCGGCTATCTCGATCAGCTGCACGACGCGCGCCTGGAGGTGATCGAGGATTCCGGCCACGCCACGCCGCTGGACCAGCCGCAGCGGCTGAACCGGCTATTGCAGGCCTTTATCGCCGAGCATTCGGCGCCTTTGCCGGCCTGACTCGGCTGCAGCGCGCCGCTACACTGGCCGCAGTTTTTCCGCTGCGGCTTTTTCTATGCAATTGCTCCCCTGGTCCCATCCGACTTCTGCCGGCTTCACCCTCACCGGCTGGCACAGCCCGCCCTCCGGTAAGCCGCTGCTGCACTTCCTGCATGGCAATGGCTTCTGCGGGCGCACCTACGAGCCGCTGCTGGCCGACCTGGCCGAGCACTTTGACCTCTGGCTGTGCGATGTGCAGGGCCATGGCGACACCGAGCACGGCGGCCGCTTCCATGGTTGGAACCGCAGCGCCGAGCTGGCGGTGGAGGCCTTCGAGGCCGGCCGCGGGATCTTCGGCGAGGTGCCGCGCTTCGCCCTCGGCCACAGCTTCGGCGGGGTGCTCACCAGCCTGATCCTGGCGCGCCATCCGCAGCTGTTCCGGCGTGCCGCGCTGCTCGACCCTGTGCTGTTCAGCAAGGCGATGATGGGCGTGATGGCGCTGTCCGAGCTGGTCGGCCTGCACCGGCGCAATGTCATGGCGCAGAAGTCGGCGGCGCGTCGGCGCCACTGGCCGGACCGCGCCAACGCCTTCGCCCTGCTGCAGGGCCGCGGCATCTTCCGTGGCTGGACCGATGCCGCGCTGCAGGCCTATGTCGATCATGCGCTGAAGGAGGCGGCGGACGGCGGGGTGGAATTGAAGTGCCGACCGAGCCGCGAAGTGGACATCTTCAGCTCCTTCCCACGGCGCCTGTGGCCGTCGCTGGCCCGGCTGAGCACTCCGACCCTGCTGCTGTACGGCAACAAGACCTATGCCTTTGTCGGCCAGTCGGCCAAGCGGCTCAGCGGGCTGAACCCGGTGGTGAGCATCGCCGAGGTGCCCGGCGGGCACTGCTTCATGCAGGAGCATCCCGCCGACACCGCCACGCGGGTGCTGGCCTTCCTGCAGTCCGAGGCCTGAGATGGGCGCCAGCCGCGAGGATGTCTGGCTGGCGCTGTCCGAACTGTGGCTGGACAACCAGCTGGACCAACACGACCACCGCCATATCGCCGCCGTGCTGCACGCCAGCGCCCTGCCGCTGGCCGAGCTGCAGGCCATCTATCTGGAGGAAGTCGCGCCGTTGCTGTGGGGCAACCACTGGGTGACGGCGGGTGTGTGGAGCGGCTTCGACCCCCTGTGGCTGAGTGCCGGCTGCCGGGTCAACCAGGCGCGCCGCGCGAGTCGCTGGCACCGCTGGCGCTGCCGTCTGCTGCGCAAGCCGATGACCTACGCGGCCGAGCCGGAATGGCGACAGGTGCTGCTGTGCCTGCAGGAGCTGCAGGGCGAGGCTCAGTCGACCCGGCGCTGATCGTCCGGGCGCGGGTGGCTGCGCCGCCAGTCGTCGAGCTGGATCACCTTGTCGTCCTGCTGGGGCGCGGCGTGGAAGGGATGCGCCTGCAGCCCGATGCCGCCGAACTGGCGGCCATACATGCTGATGCTGCCGCTCAGGCGCTGCTCGCCGGTGACGGTGAACTCGAAATCGTAGATGCGCGCCACCCGGCGCTGGCCGCGGGCATCGCGGACCAGGGCCAGGCGACGGAAGGCGACATTGCCGTCGAGTAGCTCGATATCCAGCTTGGCGCAGTGCTGCTTGGCCAGGGCCAGTGCGCGCTCGCGAATGCCATGGCCGCGCCACAGCCAGGCGCAGGCGGTGGCGAACAGCATCAGCAACAGCACATCCAGCAGATCGATCATGGGGGCTCCGGCAGTCACAGGCCCAAGCTTAACCGATCCGTGACGCCTCGCTCAGCCTGCGCTTGAGCCGGCCGGGGTTCTTGGATAGGGTCGCGCCCAGCGCTTCATCACCGAGAAAAGGACTTTTCCATGCATTGCCCCGCCTGCCGCGACTCGCAACTCAAACCGACCAAGCTCGACGACGGCCTGCTGGCCCATGGCTGCGAGCAGTGCTCCGGCGCCCTGGTGGCGCTGCTCTACTACCGCGACTGGGCCGAACGTGCGCCGCACAGCGAGGTGGCCGAAGCCGGGCTGCAGGCCGAGCCGGCCAGCGAAACGCCGCAGGCGCTGACCTGCCCGAAGTGCGCCAAGCTGATGAGTAAGTTCCAGATCAGCGGTACCCGCGGCAATCGCCTGGACCTGTGCACTTCCTGTGACGAGGCCTGGCTGGACGGCGGCGAATGGCAGCTGCTTAAGGCCCTGGAGCTGAGCCGCAAGATGCCGGCGATCTTCAGCGAGGCCTGGCAGCGCCGGGTGCGCCAGGAGAGCGCCGAGCAGGCCCGCCGCGAACGCTTCACCCGCCTGGCCGGCGCCGAGGCCGTGGCCCGCGCCGACGAGGTCCGCGCCTGGCTCAAGGACCATCCGCAGCGCCGCGAGCTGCTGCATTACATCGGTCACGAGTGAGGCGGGCGATGAAGAAGTGGCAGAAAGTTCTGCTCGGCACCGTGCTCGTGCTGGGCGCGGGCGCCTGGCTGTGGTGGCAGGACGAAGCGCTGAACCCGCAGGCCAGGGCCTGGCTGGACGAGCCGGCGGTCCCCGCCGACAGCACCGCCTACTACCAGTTGCTGGGCCTGGATGCGCCCGCCGGCCAGGACCCGCAGAAGGTCGGCCGTCAGCTGGCGCAGGCGCACCGCCAGCGGCGGGCCGAGCATGGCCCATACGATCAGATGCCCCCTGCCGTCGACGGCCAGCGTATCGAGCTGCCCGGAAAAGAGCTCTGCGCGCTCGGCGAGGGTGATTGCCTGCAGCAGCTGCGTCAGGATCGCGCGGCGCTGGCCGCTTTGCTGAGCCGCCATGGCGAGCTGCTAAGACGCTACGAGAGCCTGCTGGCGCTGAACGACTACCGTACCCTCAGCCAGCCGAGCATGGACGAGCCGCTGGCCAACTTCACCACCCTGGACCGCGCCAACCGTTTGCGCGCGGCCCAGGCCCTGGCGCTGGCCGTGGATGGCCGTGGCGAGGAGGCGCTGGCCGTTCTGCAGCAGGATGTGCGCCTGCTGCGCGACTGGCTGGCGCGGGCCGACAACCTGATCCTCAAGATGGTGCTGGTCAATCAGCTGGGGCATGACCTGGACAGCATCGCCGCGCTACACCGTGCCGGTCTGGTATCGGCACCGGCCGCCCAGGCACCGCTGAGCGAGGCGGAGCGTTCGCTGGAGGCACCCATGCAGCGCGAGTTCGTCCTGGTGGGCTCGGGACTGCTGACCCTGGTGGACAATCCGCAGACTGCTGCCGAACTGGGTGCATCCAAATGGCAGCTGCGCCTGATGTACAAGCCGCATATGACGGTCAACGACATGCTGCCGGACTACGAACGGGTGGCCGCCGGTTCGCGGCTGGAGACCGCGGCCTTCGTCCTCACCTTGGGCACGCCAGCTCGGACGGAGCTATCCATCTGGCGCCGTATGCGCAATCCGGTCGGCGCGATTCTCGGCGACGTCGCCATGCCCGACTTCAACAAATACCTGGCGCGTCTGCATGATCTGGACGCCAAACTGGCCCTGTTCAGTTCTCTGGGCCAGGCGGTGCCGGAGGCGGACAATCCCTACCGGCCGGGTCAGCGGGCGAGCTGGAATGCGAAGCGCCAGGCCTACTGCTTCACTGGCCCGCTGAAGGACGAGCAGGGCGTGCGCTGCCTGTCCTGGCCTGCGCCGCCGGTGCAATAGCGGCTATGCTTGCACCCGGAGCGCGCTGGCGCCCCTTCCTTTGCCGAACCGGATAGTCGTCCTTGCCCTCGACCCGCCACCTACAGAGCACCGCGCGCCTGGCCCTGCTGGCCATGTTCCTGCTGCTGGCCGCGCCGCTGTTTTCGCAGGGCCTGGCCAGCGCCGCGTCGACGCCTGCCTGGCTGAGCGAGATGGCCTGCGGCGAAGGTGGCCACGACCAGCTGCCGCACGACCAGCCGCTGTGGGCCCAGTGCGGCTACTGCACCCTGCTGCTGTCCAGCCCGGCGCTGACCGGCACCCTGCTGGGCCTGGATGGCGCGGCGATCTTCGTTGCCACGATTCCCGCCATGGTGCTGTCCACTGTGCTGGGCGAACCGGTCATCCCTCACGACGCGCCGCCGCGCGCACCGCCGCAGCGCTCCGTCTGATCCTTTCCATGGGGCCGCAGAGCCCTTCGATTCGACCATCGCGGAGCATCACTCGTGAGCAAGCCCAAGGTTTCCTTCTACAACCTGGCCTGGCGCTGGCACTTCTACGCCGGCCTGTTCGTCATTCCCTTCATGATCCTGCTGGCGCTGACCGGCATCGTCTATCTGTTCAAACCGCAGCTGGACCAGCTGATGTACGCCGAGCTGCTGCAGGTGCAGCCGGCTGGCACGCCGCTGTCCGCCGACCAGCAGCTGGCGCGCCTGCAGCAGGCGCTGCCCCAGGCCCAGGTCAGCCAGTACCTGCCACCGGCAGCCGCCGAGCGCAGCGCGCAGTTCGTCGCCACCCTCGACGGGCGCAAGACCAACCTGTTCCTCGATCCCTACAGCGGCGCGCTGCTCGGCCAGCAGGATGCGCAGAACAATCTGCAGGCCATCGCCCGTGCCCTGCACGGCGAGCTGCTGATCGGCCCGATCGGCGACCGCCTGATCGAGCTGGCCGCCGGCTGGGGCATCGTCCTGGTGGTGTCCGGCCTGTATCTCTGGTGGCCGCGTGGGCAGGGTGGCGCCGGTGTGCTGTGGCCGCGCCTGTCCGCCCGCGGGCGTCTGCTGTGGCGCGACCTGCATGCGGTGACCGGTTTCTGGGGCAGCGCCGTGCTGCTGTTCATGCTGCTCACCGGCATGACCTGGACCGGCTTCTGGGGCGCCCAGTTCGCCGGCGCCTGGAACCATTTCCCAGCGGCCATGTGGGATGCGGTGCCGCAGTCCGACCTGCAGGCGCGCAGCCTCAACACGGCGGCCGACCAGACCGTGGCCTGGGCGGTGGAAAACACCCCGCTGCCGCAATCCGACCCGCACGCCGCGCACAACGGCCATGCTCCGGCCGCCGCGCAGGCTGCGGCGGCGCGCATCGGCCTGCAACAAGTGGTCGATAGCGCCAGCCGCCTCGGCGTGCAGCCGGGCTACAGCATCAGCTTCCCGGCGGACGACAGGGGCGTGTTCACCGTCGCCCTCTTTGCCGACGACCCGCGTAACGACGCCACCCTGCACCTGGACCAGTACAGCGGCAAGGTCCTGGCGGACCTGCGCTGGGCCGACTACGGCCTGGTGGCGCGGGCGGTGGAGAGCGGCGCGATGCTGCACGAAGGCAAGATGTTCGGCCTGGCCAACCAGTTGCTGATGCTCGCCGTGTGCCTGCTGATCCTGCTCGGCTCGATCAGTGGCCTGGTGATGTGGTGGAAGCGTCGGCCCGAGGGACGCCTGGGCGTGCCGCCGCTGCGTCACGACCTGCCGCTGTGGAAGGGCGGGGTGGCGATCATGTTCGGCCTCGGCCTGCTGTTCCCGCTGGTGGGGGCGTCGCTGGTGCTGGCGCTGCTGCTGGACTGGCTCGGCCAGCGCCTGGCCCGGCGCGGAGCCGAGGCAGTCGCCAGCTGAGAGCGGGCGCACCCGCCGTTGCGGCGGGTGCGCCGGAGTGCTCAGCCCTCGCTGTCCAGGGACTGGTAGCGCTGCTCCAGTTCCTGGCGGATGGCCCGGCGTTTCTGCGCCAGCTGGTAGCGGCGCTGCTCCTCCGCCGTTTCCGGCTGCAGGGCTGGCACCGGCATGGGCTGGCCGTGCTCGTCCATCGCCACCATGGTGAAGAAGCAGCTGTTGCTGTGACGCACCGAGCGCTCGCGGATGTTCTCGGTGATCACCTTGATGCCGATCTCCATGGAAGTGCGCCCGGTGTAGTTGACCGAGGCGAGGAAGGTCACCAGTTCGCCGACATGCACCGGCTCGCGGAAGATCACCTGGTCCACCGACAGGGTCACCACGTAGCAGCCGGCGTAACGGGCGGCGCAGGCATAGGCCACCTCGTCGAGGTATTTGAGCAGGGTGCCTCCATGGACGTTGCCGGAAAAGTTGGCCATGTCCGGGGTCATCAGCACGGTCATGGAGAGTTTGCTGGTTGCGAGTTCCATCTTGTGTCTCATAGGCAGTTTTAAGGTGCTGGCGATGCAGTCCTGCGGGGTCTGCTTGTTGTTATAGGTGCTGCCTGTGTACTTCGCTTTGCCAGCCCGGCGCACCATGCAACTTTGCGGCCGTTGCCCGGCGGCTGCGCGGCGGAGCCATTAAGCTTGGACTTTCGCCAGGGAGGACGGACATGCGCATTCATCTACTTGCCCTACTGCTGCTGCCTTTTGGGGCGCCCTGCACTGCGGCGCAGCAGCCTTGCGACAGCCCCGCCGCCTGCAACCAGGCCGGCACGGCCGCCTACCAGGCGGGCCGGTACGCCGAGGCCATCGAGGCCTTCGAGCGGCAGCTGAACCGTGCCGAGCAGGCAGAGGATCGGCCGGCCCAGGAGCTGGCGCTGAACAACCTGATGCTGGCCAACCTCAAGGCCGGGCATGCCGGCATGGCCCGCGCCTGGTTGCAGGTGGCGCTGCGCAACGACTTCGATGGCCCCGCCACCCACCACAACCTGGCCAAGGTCGGCGAGCGCGACCTGTCCGTGCTGTCCGGCGTGGTGGAGGGCGAGTACCGACGCTACGCCGGCCAGGCGGCCTGGAGCACCCTGCAGATCCGTCGCGAGGGCACGGGTTATCGCGCCTCCTTCGCACCGATCCGCGCCGGCCGCGACGTGCAGGAATGGGGACCCGCGGCCATTGGCGAGCTGGACGGGCGATTGAGTGGCACCGGCGATTATTTCGAGCTGCAGGATGCCGGCCTGGCGACCGAGTGCAGGGTGCAGCTGTTGCGCGACGGCATGCGCCTGCGGGTGCTGGAGGTGTTCGCCGACGCCTGCCAGGAATACGGCGGTGCCGGCATCAGCGTGGCCGGCGACTACTTCAAGGTAGAGGCCGGCCGCTGATCTCTCAGGCGTGGGTCAGGTACCAGCGCCAGTCCTGCTCGCCGACCTCGCCCATGAACTGGCCGAACTCGGCCCACTTGATCGCCAGGAATACCTTGAGGAAGTCCTCGCCCAGTGCCTGCTTGGCCCAGCTCGACTGCTCCAGGTTGCGTAGCGCGGTCAGCCAGTCGGTGGGCAGGGTCTCGCGGGCCTGCTCGTAGCCGTTGCCGACGATGGCCTCGCCCGGGTCGATCTGGTGGCGGATGCCGTGGTGGATGCCGGCGAGGATCGCCGCCGCCGCCAGGTAGGGGTTGGCGTCGGCACCGCAGATGCGGTGCTCCACATGCCGGCTCTTGGCCGGGCCGCCCGGCACGCGGAACGACACGGTGCGGTTGTTCACCCCCCAGCTCTTGGCCAGCGGCGCGTAGCTGTTGGCCTGGAAGCGGCGGAAGGAGTTGGCGTTGGGGCAGAAGATCGCCAGGGCGTCGTTGAGCGTGGCCATCATCCCACCGATGGCATGTTTCAGCAGCGGCGTGCCGTGGGGGTCTTCGCTGGCCATCAGGTTGTTGCCGTCGGCGTCTGCCAGGCTGACGTGCATATGCAGGCCGCTGCCGGCCAGGTCGCCAAATGGCTTGGCCATAAAGCAGGCTTGCAGCCCGTGCTTGTTGGCCACGCCCTTGACCAGGCGCTTGTAGCGCACTCCTTCGTCGACCGCCTGCAGCGCGTCGAAGCGATGCTCCAGGGTCAGCTCGACCTGGCCCGGGGCGTATTCGGAGATCGCCGTGCGCACCGGCAGGCCCTGTACTTCACAGGCGGCGTAGAGGTCGTCGAGGAACGGCTGCAGCTGCTCCAGTTCGTACACGCCATACACCTGCGGCGCCTGCGGGCGCACGCCGTTGGCCTGCAGCGCCGGTTGCGGGCGGCCATTGGCGTCGCGCTGCTTGTCCAGCAGATAGAACTCCAGCTCCACCGCCATCACCGGGTGGTAGCCGTCGGCCTTGAGCGCGTCGATGGCGCGCACCAGCACATGCCGCGGGTCGGCCGGACTGGCCGGCAGGCCCTGGGTCGGGTGCATGCTCACCTGCAGCTGGCCGGTGGGCACCGTGCGCCAGGGTTGCAGGGTCAGGCTGCCGGGGATCGGGTAGGTCCAGCAGTCGGCGTCGGCGACTTCCCAGACCAGGCCGCTCTCTTCCACGTCCTCGCCCTGGATGGTCAGCGCCAGGATCGAGCTGGGCAGCGGCCGGCCGTTCTCGTAGATGGCCAGCAGCTCGTCGCGGTGCAGCAGCTTGCCGCGCGGGATGCCGTTGGCGTCGATCAGCATCAGCTCGATGCTGCGCACTTCGGGATGGGCGGCGAGGAAGTCGCGGGCTTCCTGGGGATCGGCGAATTGCATGGTGGTGTCCTTTGTTCTCCCTCTCCCCTCGGGAGAGGGTTGGGGTGAGGGGAGAGTCCCTCATCCGCCCTTCGGGCACCTTCTCCCAGTGGGAGAAGGGATGTTCAGATTCTTGCGCCGGGAATGGCCAGCAGCTCGGTGAGAGCCTGGTCGAGCATGCCGATCAGCTTGTCCACATCATCCGCCGTGGTGCTCGGGCAGCACAGGGTCATGTTGTGGAACGGGGTGATCAGGATGCCGCGGTTGATCAGGTACAGGTGCAGGGCCATCTGCAGCTCGTCGTGGAAGGCCGCCTCGGCCTCGGCGCCGGTCTTCGGCGACACCGGGCAGAACTGGAACTCGCTGCGCGCGCCCAGCTCGGTCACCGACCATTTGAGGTCGTGCTTGCCGATCAGGCTACGGAAGCCGTCGGCCAGGCGCTTGGCCAGCGGCAGCATGTGCGCGTAGGCGGCCGGGGTCATCACCTGTTCCAGGTTGGCGCGCATGCAGTGCATGGCCAGGGCGTTGGCCGAAAGCGTCGTGCCCATGCCGCTGTGGCCGTGACCATGGCCGCCCTCGCTGGCGCGTTTGCGCGCTGCGGTCATGGCCTCGGCCATCGCCGCGCTGCAACCGAAGATGCCGCAGGGCACGCCGCCGGCGATCGGCTTGCCGACCACGAAGAAGTCCGGGTCGAGGTCCCACAGTTTCGTGCAGCCGCCGATATCGGTGGAGATGGTGTGGGTCTCGTCGATGATAAACAGCGCGCCATATTTGCGGGTCAGCTCGCGACACTTGTGCATGAAGCCCGGCTCGGGCAGGACCATGCCGATATTGGTCATCGCCGGCTCGCAGAGCAGGGCGCAGACGTCGCCCTGGGCCAGAGCGGCTTCGAGGGCCGCCACGTCATTGAACGGGATCGAGCGGCTGTACTGGGTCAGGTCGTAGGCCTGGCCGACCAGGCCGGAGCGCGGCACGGTCTCGCCGTCGCGGTAGCGCACCATCACGTCGTCCACCGTGCCGTGGTAGCAGCCATCGAACACCAGCAGGGTCTTGCGCTGGGTGATCGCGCGGGCCCAGCGCAGCACATAGCGATTGGAGTCGGTGGCGGTGGCCGTGACCTGCCAGAATGGCAGGCCGAAGCGCGCCGCCAGCAGTTCGCCGCAGACCACGGCGTCTTCACCCGGTAGCATGGTGGTCAGGCCGTTGTTGCCCTGTTCGGCGATGGCGTTGGCGATCGGGTCCGGGGAATGGCCGAACATGGTGCCGGTGTCGCCCAGGCAGAAGTCGATGTACTCGTGGCCGTCCACGTCATAGAAGCGCGCGCCCTTGGCGCGTTCGACGAACAGCGGCACCGGTGTCGACCAGTCGGCCATCCAGTGCATCGGTACGCCGCCGTACAGGGAGTGGCGCGCACGTTCGGCCAGCGCCACCGACTTCGGATTGCGGGCAAGGAAACGCTCGCGCTCGCGGTCGGCGAAAGTCGCCACGGCGGACGGGCTGATACCACTGGAAGTCATGTTGCACACCTCGTTCGAATTTCCGCACATGCTATTTTGTGATCACAGAAATAGCAATAAGTGGTTTAATCGAGCCTAAAAAGCGCTTTTAGCGCGTTTATGTGATCACAAATCATCAGGAGTAGACCATGCGTGAATGTTCCCTGACCCTCAGCCAGCTTCCCGCACCGCCACGGGGCTACTGAAATCATGGCCGATAATCTGCAGGAAAGACTCTACCAACGAATCCGCGAAGGGCTGCTCGCGGGGCGCTTCCAGCCAGGCGAGCGCCTGAAGATCCGCGACCTCGCCGCAGAATGGGGTACCAGCCCGATGCCGGTGCGTGCCGCGCTGCAACGCCTGGTCGCCGAGGGCGCGCTGGAGGGCGAGCCGCAGCGCTCGGTGCGCGTGCCGCTGATGACCCGCGAACGCTACCAGAACATCTTCCAGGTGCGCCTGGGCCTCGAAGGCCTGGCCGTGGAACTGGCGACGCCGCACCTGAGCCCCGCCGACATGGCCGAGCTGCGCGACTGCGTGCAGCGCATGGACCTGGCCATCGAGCAGCGCCAGGTGCAGGACTATCTGGAGGCCAACAGCCGCTTCCATCTGCGTCTCTACGGCGCCTGCGGCAACCCGGTGCTGCTGCGCAGCATCGAGTCGCTGTGGCTGCAGATCGGCCCGTTCTTCAACCGCCTGTTCACCGGCGCCGACCTGTCGCTGCGGCTCAACGACTTCCACGAGGAAGCCTTCGCCGCCATCGAGGCCGGCGACGCCAAGGCCGCGCGCAAGGCCATGGAGCAGGACCTGATCTACTTCGCCCGCTTCCTCCTCAACCTGCTGGAGCTGGAAGGCACGCAGCCGCGCGCCCGCTGAGGCCGGGGTCCAGGGGCCTGTCTCGACTGGGTAATAGTCCTGATCGAGACAGGCCCGATTCCTGGCTTACACTGAACCTCCCCGGCCCCAGGAATGCCCTCCGATGCAGGACTACAGCCAGCAGCGCTTTCTGATCGTCGACGACTTCAACGACTTCCTCAGCTCGGTGAAAGCCATGCTGCGGGAGATGGGTGCGCGCGACGTGGATACCGCCAACCGTGGCGAGGAAGCCATCGCCATGTGCCGGCAGAAGCGCTACGACATCATCCTCCACGACTACAACCTGGGCGCCGGCAAGAACGGCCAGCAGGTGCTGGAGGAGCTGATCGCCGCACGCCTGATCAGCCACCTGTGCATCTTCGTCATGGTCACCGCCGAGAGCAGCCAGGCCATGGTGCTCAGCGCCCTGGAGCACGAGCCGGACGCCTACCTGACCAAGCCGTTCAACCGCGCCAGCCTGGCCCAGCGTCTGGACAAGCTGATGGAGCGCAAGACGCTGCTCAAGCCGGTGCTGCAGGCGCTGGACAAGCAGGCCCCGGCCGAGGTGCTGGCCGCCTGCGACCGCCTCAGCCAGCAGGACAAGCGCCTGTTGCCGCTGTGCCAGCGCTACAAGGCCGGCGCCCTGCGCGAGCTGGGCCGCAGCGAGGAGCTGGAGCGCCTGCTCAATGCCGTGCTGGCCGACCGCGCCATTCCCTGGGCCTACCAGGGGCTCGGCGCGCTGCTGCTGGCGCGGGGCGAGCACCTGCATGCGCGGCAGATCTACGAGAAGGCCCTGCAGACCTTTCCCATGCAGCCCGGGCTGTACGACGGCCTGGCCGCCGTGCTCGACGCCGAGGGTGAAGCCAAGCGCGCCCAGGAAATACTCGAGGACGCCGTGCGCCTGTCGCCCCTGGCCATCCGCCGCCAGGCCCAGCTGGGCAAGCTGGCCCTGCGCAACGAGGATTTCGCCGGCGCCTCCAAGGCCTATCGCAGCGCCATGGAGCAGGGTCGCCATTCGCGCTTCAAGAGCCCGGAAAACTACCTGGGCCTGAGCCAGGCGCTGATCGCCGGCGCCGGCGAGGAGGGCCTGGACAAGCGCGCCCAGGCCGAGATCAACCAGACCCTGGCCGAGCTGGACAACCAGTACGCCAACGACCAGGCGCTCAAGGTGCGTTCGCGCCTGATGCAGGCCAGCAGCCTGCATAAGGCCGGTGACCCGGTGCGTGCCGCGCAACTGGCCGAACAGGCGGTGGCCGGCCTCGAGCAGCTCGGCGAGTTCTTCTCCGCCGAGGCGGCCCTGACCCTGGCCACCCAGCTCAAGCAGCTGGGCCAGGCCGAGGCCGGCGAGGGCCTGCTGAAGAGCTGCGTGGAGATCTATGGCGACGACCCGGCCGTGCTGCAGGGTGTGGCCAGGCTGACCAGCGATCCGTCCATCCTCGGCAGCGCCAAGGAGGCGGTCGAACTCAACCGCCAGGGCGTGCGCGCCTACCAGCTGAGCCGTTTCGGCGACGCCCTGGAACTGTTCCGCCGAGCCCTGGCGCTGCAGCCGAAGAACATCAGCATCGCCCTCAACGCCGCCCAGTCGCTGCTGCGCGCGGGCGGCGAACAGGCGGAACTCGCCGAGGAATGCCGCGCCTGCCTCGATGCGGTGCGCATGATCCCGCCCAGCGACCCGCGCTACGAGCGCTACCAGCAGCTGCGCCGCAGGGTGTTCGGCGAATGAGCGGGCTGGACTTCTCCACTGTGATCGCCTCCACCGTGCACGACATGAAGAATTCCCTGGCCATGCTCGGCCAGGCGCATGCCCAGTGGCTGGCGCAGTTGCCGGAAGAGCTGCGTGGCGGCAGCGAGCGCGGGGTGATCGAGTACGAATTCGCCCGCCTCAACGGCATGCTGGTGCAGCTGCTCGGCCTGTACAAGCTGGGGGTCAACCAGCTGCCGCTGCGCCCCGGCTATCAGGAGGTGGAGGACTTTATCTGCGCCCAGCTGGCGCGCCACGACGAAGTGCTGCACAGCCGCAGCATCGCCGCCCGCTGCGAGGTGGAGGAGTTCGACCTGATGGGCTTCTTCGACCAGGAGCTGCTCGGCTCGGTGGTGGCCAACGTCATCGCCAACTCCATCCGCTACGCGCGCAGCGCCCTGCTGATCAGCGCCCGCGAGGAACACGGCCAGCTGCTGCTGAGCATCAACGACGACGGCGTCGGCTACCCGACTGCCATGCTCGACCAGCAGGCCGACTACGTGCTCGGCCTCAACCAGAGCAGCGGCAGCACCGGCCTGGGCCTGTACTTCGCCGCGCGCATCGCCGAGCTGCACGAGCGCAACGGCGTGCGCGGACGCATCGAGCTGCGCAACGGCGGGCCGCTGGGCGGCGGCGAGTTTCGCATCTACCTGCCCTGACAGATGGCCGGCGATGCCGGCGCTATCGCGTTGGTTCGCATCTTTTTTCGGTCTATCCCGAATCAATATAAGGGCGCTTTGGGCCTTCACCGCGCCATGTACTAGCGTGCCTCTGGTACCCCGTCCCGCACGCGGGACCATCGCGCAGCATGGAGGCGTCCGGCAGTAGTCCGTGCTCGTACAACAAGAACAAGACGAGGACACGCTGATGAAGTCTGCCTTGCTGACCTGCTGCCTGTGCGTCATGGCCCTGCTGGCCACCCCGGCCCACGCCGAACTGGGTGATTACAGCTTCTGGAAGACCCTGCTCAACCTGACCATGCCGCCGCCGGCGGACAACAAGGTCACCCCCGAACAGGGCCTCGGCCCCTATCCGCTGCTGAACAACCCCGGCGGCTTCAACTCCGGTTTCAAGCCCGGCAACTACTACGGCTGGCAGACCGTGCAGCTGGCGCCGCAGACCGGCGCGGTATGCGGCAACGGCTCGCCCTACAAGTTCTTCGTCAACCGCGTGCCGAACACCACCAACACCATCATCTACCTGGAGGGTGGCGGCGCCTGCTGGGACTACGCCAGCTGCACCGGGCAGAGCGGCATCCGCGGGGCGCGCAACCCTGACGGCATCCCCGACGACTACATGAGCCTGCTCAACCCCGGCGCCAGCCTGGTCAGCCCGCTGGTGGTGCGCCTGCACCCCTGGACGCGGACCAAGCCGCAGAACTGGAACATGGTCTACGTGCCCTACTGCACCGGCGACATCTACTCCGGCGACAAGGTGGCGGTGTACCAAGATCCGCTGAACCAGAAGCCGCCGCTGATCTGGCACCACAACGGCCTGCGCAATACCCGCGCGGTGGTGGCCTGGCTGAAGAACAACCTGCCGCGCCCGGCCCAGCTGCTCACCACCGGGTGCAGTGCCGGCGGCGCCGGCAGCCTGACCAACTATGTGGGCATCCGCCAGGACATGGAGCCGACCCGCGGCTTCCTCCTCGACGACTCCGGCCCGGTGTTCAGCGCACCGCCCGGCAGCGATATCGCCCAGTACCCGTCGCGACCGCTGCAGGACTATATCCGCGCGGCCTGGGGCCTCAACGAGGGGCCGGTGCCCTACCTGCAGAGCCGTCTGCCGGGGCTCGATGGCGCCGACCTGGGCAGCCTCTATTCGGCGCTGTCGAGCAACCTGCCGGGTGATCGCCTGGGCCACACCCACTTCTGGCAGGACCTCAACTACTCGTCCTACTCCTACGAGCGCTTCCATCCGGACATCATCAACGCGCCGGATGCCGCCACCAAGGAGGCGCTGATCCACGCCAAGTGGGCGGTGGATACCGAGCGCCTGCGCGGCCAGCTGACCAACCTGGGCAACTTTGGCGGCTACTTCCCGCAGTACCGGGCGGTGAACGAGAGCCACTGCACCAGCATCATCGAGTTCGCCAACTCGGATGTGCAGGAGCAGAACCTGCAGCTCGACCACTTCGTCAACAATCTGCTGGAGGGCAGCGGCACCGTGCTGTCGGCCTCGGAGAGCAGCGACGCGGCGGACAAGGCCAAGCCGTTCAATCTGCTCTATTACATCCTCGATCAACTGCTCTAGGGCTTATTGATACGCCTGCTCCCGCGCCTCCTGCAGGCGCTGGCGCAGGTACTGGTCGCGGCTCAGGCCGTCGGGAATGCTGTCCATGCCCAGCACCTCGTCGACGATGCGCTTCTCGTCGGACTTGTATTGGGTGAAGCGTGCATGCGGAGTTTTGTTGCGTGCTTCGCGCTCCTGGCTGAGCGCCTGGTAGCGGGCGACCAGAGCATCGGCCCGGGCCTTCTGCGCTTCCTCGTCGCCGCCCTCGGCCTGGGCCAGGCCGACCTGCAGCAACAACGCCTCGCTCAATGCCAGCTCGCCTGCCGCCTCGCGCCGGTCGATCTCCTTGGCCAGGGCCGCCGCGCGCTGGCGGCGCTGCGCCTCGTCGAGGTCGGCGGCGGACTTGATGAAGCCCTGGTAGTCGGCGCCGAACTGCAGGCGGGCCTGGTAGTCCTGCACCGCGGGGGAGTCGAGCAGTGCCCGCTGGGCGCTCGGGTCGAGTGAGGGCGCGTCAGCACGTTCACCGCTGGCCGGATTCGGCGCCGTTGCTGCGGTGGACGATGTGTCGGTGACCGGCTCGGAGCTGGCCAGGCCCAGCCACAGGCCGCCGCCGACGGCGAGGCCCGCGAGAGCGGCGGCTAGCAGGCGGGAAGTGATCTTGGCCATTGCCCTGAGTCCCTGGGGTGCACAGGTTGCCAGTTAAGCCCATGGCCAGGGCGGCTTCCAGCGTGGCGGCGGTGGTCGTCAGCCGGCCGGCTCAGCTCTCCAGCCACACGTCGCGGCACCAGTGCCAGACCGAGTCCCAGCTCTCGTCGGTCAGCTCGCCCTCGCTGCCGTCCCACAGCCAGACAGTGCCTTCCACGTCCACCGCGTAGTAGTCGCGGCCGTCCTGGCACAGCGGCACCAGATCGCGCGGCAGGCCGCGGTCCCAGGCCACCGAGGCGACTTCGGGGAGGTAGGTGTGCGAGTGCGGGTCGCTGGCGGTCACCGGCTCCAGGCGGCCGTAGACCACGTCGCTGACCTTGAGCAGGTATTCGCGCAGCTCGAACGGCAGGTGGATGAGAAGCTGCTCCTGGATCTCCACCAGGGTCTCCTCTTCCGGCAGCTCCAGCGGCACCGGCACCGGCTCGTTGAGTTCGCGCAGTTGATCGATGACTTCTTCCACGGGGCGTCTCCTGGCAAGCGGATTCGGCTAGAGGGTAGCCGATTGCAGGCGCGTTTTACCCTGTGCGGCGGGTGAGGGGAAGCGCGAGGCAAAAGAAACCCGGGCTTGCCCGGGTTTCTTTGGTGCGGAGCGGCGTTACATCAGGCGCTTGCCGTCTTCGCGGGTGATCACCACGGTGGCCGAGCGCGGGCGGCGTCCCGGGCCGTCCGGCCAGGTGCTGAGCAGGTTGCTGGCGGTAGAGCCTTCGCCCGGGTGCTGGATGTTGACGAACAGGGTGCGGAAGTCCGGCGTGGCGCTGATGCCGGTGACCTCGGCGCCGATCGGGCCGATCAGGAAGCGCTTGATCTCGCCCGTGCGCGGGTCGGCCACCAGCATCTGGTTGTGGCCGAACGGGCCGCTGGCCAGTTGGCTGCCGCTCATGTCGGTCTGGATCCACAGGCGCCCGTCCGGGTCGAACCACAGGCCGTCCGGGCTGGCCAGGATGCTGGCGTCGTCGAGAGGCTGGCCGTTGGGGCCGCGGCTGTCGGATTGCGGCCCGGCGAGCAGGAAGATGTCCCAGTTGAAGCGCTTGCCGGCGTGGTCGCGGCGGTCTTCGCGCCAGCGGATGATGTGCCCGTAGGGGTTGGCCGCGCGCGGGTTGGCGGCGTCCGCCACGGTGCGCGAGCTGTTGTTGGTGAGGGTGAAGTAGACCTCGCCGTTGTCCGGGTTGACCGCGCCCCACTCCGGGCGGTCCATCTTGGTGGCGCCGGCGATGTCGGCGGCCAGGCGGGTGTTGATCAGCACCTCGCCCTGGTCGGCGAAGCTCATCCCGGCGGCGGCGCAGGCGGCCTGGAAGGCCTTGTCGCGCAGGTCCAGGGCCAGCCAGTCGCCGCTGCCGTCGGCATTGAAGCGCGCCACGTAGAGGGTGCCCTCGTCGAGCAGGCGACCGGGCTGGCGCAGCAGCGGCAGGTACTTGCCACGGCTGACGTACTTGTAGATGTACTCGTTCTGCGAGTCGTCGCCGGAGTAGCACACCAGCGGGCGTCCGGCCTGCACCGGGGCGAAGATCAGGCCTTCATGGGCGAAGCGGCCGAGGGCGCTGTGCTTGACCGGGGTGGAGTCCGGGTCGAAGGGATCGATCTCGACGATCCAGCCGAAATGGTTGGGCTCGTTGCGATAGTCGCCGCTGGCGTCGGCTGCCTTGCGGGTGGCGTCGAAACGCTGGAACTCGTCGCCGGGCAGGGTCTCCCAACCGAAGCGGCTGGTGCTGCGCAGGCCGTAGCGCTTCAGCTCGCGCGGCAGCTCCGCATCGCGCGTGGCGAAGTAGCCGGCCCAGTTCTCCTCGCAGGTGAGGTAGGTGCCCCAAGGCGTGTAGCCGTTCGAGCAGTTGTTCTGGGTGCCTCGGCTGGCGGTGCCGTTGGGGCTGTGCAGGGTCTTGAGCAGCGCGTGGCCGCGGGCCGGGCCGACCATCTGCATCGGCGTGGCGGCGGTGACGCGGCGGTTGTAACGGCCGGGCACCACCTGCCAGTCGCCGAAGCGGTCGCGGCGGATCTCGACGATGGTCACGCCGTGGGCGTTGATTTCCTTGCGCACTTCGTCGGCCACGGTACGCAGGCCGTTGACCGTGGTTGGGCCGTTGGGGTGCAGCAGCGGCGCGTCGATGTACTCGTTGTTGAACACCAGCAGGCCGTGGTTGGAGCGGCGACCGCCACCATGGCGGCCGTCGATGGGGAAGAAGTGCATGCCGTCGTGGTGCATGCCGACCTGCTCGGCCTGGTCCTGGGCGCTGTTGCTGGCGTCTTCGAGGAAGGCCGGGAAGCGCCCGCTGATCGGCGTGCCCCAAGGCACGCAGACGCTGGCGCGGTAGCCGGCAGGCACCGTGATGCTGTCGGCGCGGCCCACCGGCAGGGCGTCGAAGGGCAGGCGGTTGCGCTTGCCCCAGCCGTGCCTGGCACCCTTAGCGCTCTGCTCGGCCGCCTCGACTGCCTGCGGCAGCACGCCGAGGAAGCCGAGCGCGCCGACGGCCACGCCACCGGCGAGGATTTGTCGGCGACGCTGGTCGATCAGCTCGCTCATGTGCGGGTTGCTGGAATGGTTGCTGGGGAGTTCATCGCCGCTGCCAAACAGCACGGCGTTCTGGTCATCGAGGCTCACGGTTCGGTTCCTTCTGCTGAGGAGTTGCGGCGGAGCCATGACGCTAGCGAGCAAAGAAGACGGAACGATGACGCTGGTGTGGCGAATCGACGGGGTGCGTGCTGGTTAACGTTTCTGTTGGCGGCGCTGTGCGGCGCCGCTCATCAGGCGCGCGTCGAGCAGGGCGTGGTGGGGGATGGTGGCCTCGTCCAGATCACTGAGCAGCTCGGCGTCCTCGCGGCAGCGGACATGCTCGGGCGGGCCACCGGGGCCGAGCAGTTCGAGCAGCAGTGGCCAGTCCCAGGCCAGGGCGTCGCTGACGATCTCCACCTCGCCATCGCCGGCGAGAAAGGTGCGCAACGCATTGGCGGCCTCCGTGCGGCTGCGGCCATGGCGGCCCAGGTCCAGCTGCGGCAGGACGATCTCGTGGACGAAGGTGGAGCAGTCGGCCAGGCTCCAGCCATCGTTCAGCTCCACGTAGAACTCGGCGCCAGCCGTATCGACCAGGGCCAGGCTGATCAGCCGGTAGTCGGCCGTGAGGTTGGTGAATTCGGTATCCAGGAACAGGGTGCGCATAGCCGCTTCCTTGCTGTGATCTGGCGGCACTCTAGCAGCCGTGCGGGCAGAAAAAACCCGGGACTGGCCCGGGTTCTTCGCTACGCGATGGGATCAGCCGTTCTGGCGGATGCCGGCGACCAGCCACGGCTGGTTGTCGCCCGTGGCGCGCTCCATGCGCCAGCTTTCGCTGAAGGGCTCGCCCTGGTCGAAGCGCGAGGTCTTGGCCACGCCGCGGAAGGTCAGGGTGGCCACGGCCTTGTCGGCCAGCTCGTCGATGCCGTCCAGCTGCACTTCCAGGTCATCGATGTAGGTGGACTGGTAGCCATCGCCCATGCTGGCGCGCTCTTCCTTGAGGAAGCTGAGCATCTGCGGGGTGACGAACTCGGCGATCTTGTCCATGTCGGACGCGTCCCAGTGCTGCTGCAGGGCTAGGAAGTGCTCGCGGCCGGCGTTGACGAAGCGCTGCTCGTCGAACCAGGCCGGGGCGTTGAAGGCCGGGCGCGCCGCTGCGGAACCACCGAAGATCGGCTGCTGTTGCGGCATCTGGCGCTGGAACGGCGCACCGGCGCCGGCGGGTTGGCCGTGCGCCTGGCGCTGCCGACGGGCGGCCAGAAGACGGAAGATGACGAAGGCGATCAGGCCGATGATCAGGAAGTCGAAGATCTGCATGCCCTGGAAGCCGTCGCCCATGAACATCGAGGCGAGCAGGCCACCGGCGGCGATGCCGGCCAGCGGGCCGAGCCAGCGCGAGGCACCGCTGGCGGGGCGGCCAGCAGCGGCGGTGCTGTTGGTGGCGGCCGGCTGGCTGGCCTTGGGCGCATCCGCCTGGCGGGTCTGGTGGGTCGGCGCGGAGCCGAACGATTTGCCGCCGCCCATGCGCTTGGCGGCGCTGGCGTCGAGGCTGAGGGTCAGACCCAGGCACAGGGCCAGGGTGATGCTGAGAAAACGCTGCATGAGGGGTAATCCCGCTGAGGTTGTGATTCGCGCGCCATGCTGCCGCAGTGTTGGGACCCTGGCCAGTCGCAGAATGTTTCCGAATTTATGTGCGGCCGCTCCGACCCGCTCCGTCTAGCGCAACAGCCAGCCCAGCGGCCCGCAACGCAACAGGCGGCGAAGCAGGGCCCGCTGGTCGGCCTCGTTCTCCTCGGGGTGGCGCAGCCAGTGCACGAAGCTGCGCAGGAAGGCCGCACTGAGCAGGCTTTCCTCGGCCACACGTGACAGGTGCAGGTTCTGCCGCCGCGCCGCCTCGCGCCACCACTGCACGGTACGGCTGACCCGCAGCAGGGCGCCGGCCTGCAGGTGGATATGGCCGAGCTCCAGCTTGTACAGCAACATCTGCCCGGTCAGCGCACGGTGCGCGGCCATGCCGGCCAGCCAGGCCATGTGTAGTTCTTCCAGGCGCTTGCTGGCGCTCAGGGCGGCGAGATCGGCGCCCTTGGCGCGCTCGAACAGCGCCTGGTCGGCGCGATCCAGCCAGGCCTCGACCAGATCGTCCTTCTGCCGGTAATGCCGGGCGATGGCGCCGAGGTCGCAGTCCAGCGCCGCGGCCACGTCATGCAGATGCAGGCGTTCCCAGCCGCAGGTTTCGGCCAGGTCGAGGGCGGTATCGAGGATCTTGTCGGCGGTTGGCGTCGAGCGGGGCATGCGGATTACCTCCGCTCGACAGTATGGACAGCCTGCGCGGCTGCTGGCACAGGACTGACGAGCGGGGTAGCTCTACCAAGGGGCGGTTGAATCTAAAGTGATCGGGCCGAGATCCTTTTTATCGTTGGTGAAGCTCAGGTCGACGTAGTACCACTGGCCTTTGACGGAGCGGAAGCGCACGGTCAGTTGCATCAGGCCCCCGTCCTCTTTCTCGATCAAATACCAGCGCCGTTGATACAGGTCCGCCGCATTCTTGCGGGTGATGGGGTGCACCTTGTACACGCCTGTGCCGAGCCACCTTTTTAAGGTTGTCTCAGTCTCTTTCAAGTCACTGGTTGGCTTGAACCAGGGCAGGTTGTGGGGTTTGAAGAGGTCATTCAGGCATCTGTTGGCAAATGCCTCTTCATCTTCGATACAGGCGATATAGGCGGCCTCGAACTTGTCGAGATCGGCAATCGGCTCGCCGGCCTGGATGGTGTGGCAGAACAGGCCGAGCGACAGCCCGGCCAGCAGCTTCCTTGCATTCATCTGGTTCTTCCTTGTGAGTGAATCTGCTTACATCGCTTCCAGCTTGGCGTAGGCCAGCATCAGCCACTTGCTGCCTTCGCTGGCGAAGTTGACCTGCACCCGCGCCTGGGCGCCGCTGCCTTCGAAGTTGAGGATCACGCCCTCGCCGAACAGGCTGTGGCGCACGGCCTGGCCGAGGCTGAAGGGCGTCTCCGGCACGGCCGCGCCGGCGAATATCGAGCCGCCGCTCATGCTGCGGCTGGGCGCCGCGTAGGGACGGCTGACGCTGTTGCTCAGGCGCACTTCCTGGATCAGCGCCGGTGGAATCTCGCGGACGAAGCGCGAGACCTTGTTGTAGGTCTCGCTGCCGTACAGGCGGCGGGTCTCGGCGTAGGTCAGCACCAGGTTCTGCATGGCGCGGGTCACGCCGACATAGGCCAGGCGGCGCTCCTCCTCGAGACGGCCGGGCTCCTCCAGGCTCATCTTGTGCGGGAACAGGCCTTCTTCCATGCCGACCAGGAACACCAGCGGGAACTCCAGACCCTTGGCGCTGTGCAGGGTCATCAGCTGCACGCAGTCCTCGTGCTCCTCGGCCTGGGCGTCGCCGGCTTCCAGCGAGGCATGGGTGAGGAAGGCGGCCAGGGGTGACAGCTCGTCGTCTTCGTTGTTCTCGAAGTTGCGCGCGGCGCTGACCAGTTCCTCGAGGTTCTCCACCCGGGCCTGGGCCTTCTCGCCCTTCTCGGCCTGGTGCCAGGCGATCAGCCCGCTCTGCTCGATGACGGTCTGGGTGATCAGGTGCAGGGGCATGTCCAGCACCTTGGCCGCGAGGTTCTCGACCAGCTCGACGAAACCGCTCAGGGCGGTGGCGGCGCGGCCGGTCAGGCCCTTGTTAGCGATCAGCTGCTGCATCGCCGCCCACATCGACAGGTCGGCATGGCGCGCGTGCTCGCGAATGGCCTCGACGGTCTTCTCGCCGACGCCGCGGGTTGGCACGTTGATCACCCGCTCCAGCGCGGCGTCGTTGTGGCGGCCGTCGAGCAGGCGCAGGTAGGCTACGGCGTTCTTGATCTCGGCGCGCTCGAAGAAGCGCTGGCCGCCGTAGATGCGGTAGGGGATGCGTTCGCGCAGCAGGGCCTCTTCCAACACCCGCGACTGGGCGTTGGAGCGGTAGAGAATGGCAATCTCGCTGCGCTTGAGGCCGTCCTTGCGCAGGGCCGCCTCGATCGACTCGACCACGTAGCGGGCCTCGTCGTGTTCGTTGAAGGCGGCGTACAGGCTGATCGGCTCGCCGTCGCTGCCGTCGGTCCATAGCTCCTTGCCCAGACGCCCGTTGTTGTTGGCGATCAGGGCGTTGGCCGCCTTGAGGATGCCGGCGGTGGAGCGGTAGTTCTGCTCCAGGCGGATCATCTGGGTATCCGGGAAGTCGCTGGAGAACTGCTGGATGTTCTCGATCCGCGCGCCGCGCCAGCCGTAGATCGACTGGTCGTCGTCGCCCACCACCATCAGGCTCTCGCCACCCTTGGCGAGGAAGCGTAGCCAGGCGTACTGCACGGCGTTGGTGTCCTGGAATTCGTCGACCAGGATGTGCTTGAAGCGCTTCTGGTAGTGCGCCAGCAGGTCCGGCTTGTCGCGCCACAGATCCAGGGCGCGCAGCAGCAGCTCGGCGAAGTCGATCACCCCGGTGCGCGCGCAGGCGGCCTCATACGCCTCGTAGATCTTCAGCATGGTGGCGAGGAACAGGTCACCGCCGGGCTGGATGTTCTTCGGCCGCAGGCCCTCGTCCTTCTGCCCGTTGATGAACCACTGGGCCTGCTTGGCCGGCCAGCGCTGTTCGTCCAGGCCCAGCTCGCGGATCACCCGCTTGACCAGGCGCTGCTGGTCGTCGGAGTCGAGAATCTGGAAGTTCTCCGCCAGCCCGGCTTCCTGCCAGTGCGCGCGCAGGATGCGGTGGGCCAGGCCGTGGAAGGTGCCGACCCACATGCCGCTGGGGCTGAGGCCGAGCATCTGCTCGATGCGCTGGCGCATCTCGGCCGCGGCCTTGTTGGTGAAGGTCACCGACAGGATGCTGTACGGCGAGGCACCGAGAAACTGGATCAGGTAGGCGATGCGGTGCACCAGCACGCGGGTCTTGCCCGAGCCGGCGCCGGCCAGCACCAGCTGGCGGCCGAGCGGGGCGGCCACGGCCTGGCATTGCGCATCGTTGAGGGAGGCGAGGAGGAGTTCTGGGTCGAAGGCGGGATTGTTCTGCATCGCGGCATTCTACGGGCCGGGTAGGGGGGCGGCAAACCGCGGGCGGACGGGCGAGAGCCTGCTGCGCTCTAACTCGCGAGATCGCCAGCGGGCTCTGTCGATGTCAGTGAACAAATGTTCGCCATCTATCGCGCCGAGCTGGTAAAAAGCCATCATCGGACTTGGGCAGCCCCTCTAGCTCGGGTATGCTCGGGAAAAGTCAGGCATCCCATTACAAGAACATCGCCTATGACCCAGTCTCTTCGAGGCGCCTCTGCCAACGTGGTGGCGGAGGAGTCGCGCGCCATCCATCAGCAGTTCGCCACCGAGATCGCGGTGGAGCGGACTCGTCTGCTGTATCAAGGCTCCCAGGTTCCCACCTTCTTCATGCTGCTCAGCGCCCTGGCCTGTGCCGGCCTGCTCTGGCAGCCACAGGGCGGTCTGCTGTTGGCCGGCTGGCTGGTGTGGGTGGTGTTGCTGGCGGTGCTGCGCCTGATCCAGATGACCGCCTTCAACAGCGCGCTGCCGTCGCGCCAGGCCAACCCGCACTGGCGCCGGGTGTTCCTGGTGGGCGCCGGGTTGTCCGGCCTGACCCTGGCCTGCGCCGCGATCTTCCTGGTGCCCGCCGACCGCTTCCTGTTGCAGGCCCTAGTCTATGGCCTGATCGCCGCGGCGATCCTCTCCGCCAGCGTGGCCTATGCGGTCAGCCGCGCGGCCTTCCTGGCGTTCGCCCTGCCGTGCCTGGTGCCCTCCATCGTCTATCTGCTGCTCAGCGACAACGCCCGCCAGCAGGCCTGGGGCGCGCTCGGCCTGCTGATGCTGCTGAGCCTCTGCGTGGTGGCCTGGCAGGTCAATCGCCTGGTGCAGGCCAGCCTGCTGCGGCGCTTCCAGAACCAGGCGCTGATCGAGCGCCTGGAGCATGCCCGCGAGAGCGCCGAAGGCCTCAATCAGGAACTGGCCCGCGAAGTGGAGCAGCGTCGCCGCGCCGAACGCGAGCTGCGCAAGGCCCATGGCGATCTGGAGATTCGCGTGGCTCAGCGCACCCTGGAGCTGGATGACGCCAGCCACGCCCTGGGCAAGAGCGAGGCGCGTCTGGCCTTGGCCCTGGAGGCCAGCGAGCTGGGCCTGTGGGACTGGGATCTGCAGACCGACGAGGTGCACCACAGCCACCTGGAAAGCATCTTCGGCATCAGCCAGGAGGAGGTGAAGGGTGTGCTCAGCCACCTCAAGCCGCGCCTGCACCCGGACGATCTGCCGCTACTGCGCCGGGCCTTGGTCGAACACCTCAAGGGCCGTACCGACGGCTACTGCGTGGAATACCGGGTGCGCCACGCCGACGGCCGCTGGCTGTGGGTCGAGGACCGCGGCCGCGCCGTGGAGCGCAACGCCCAGGGCCAGGTGGTGCGCATGCTCGGCACCCGCCGCGACATCACCGAACGCAAGCGCCAGGACGAGGAGCATCGCCTGGCCGCCACCGTGTTCGAGGCCACCAGCGAGGGCATCGTCATCCTCGATGCCGACTACCTGCTGCTGTCGGTCAACCAGGCCTTCAGCGAGGTCACCGGCTACCGCAAGGAAGAAGTGCTCGGACGCAGTGTGGCGACCCTGATCAGCAGCCGCGACGCCCGCCGCCAGTACCAGCTGATCCGCCAGGAGCTGGAGCGCCACGGCAGCTGGCGTGGCGAGCTGACCGAGACGCGCAAGAACGGCGAGCTGTACCCGCAGTGGCTGCAACTCAACGTGGTGCGCGACGGCCGTGGTCGCGTCAGCCATATCGTCGGCTTCTTCTCCGACCTGTCGCAGCGCCGGCAGACCGAGGAGCGCCTGCGCTATCTGTCGCACTACGACGAGCTCACCGGCCTGGCCAACCGCAGCCTGTTCCGCGAGCGCCTGCACGAGGCCGGCGAGCGCTCGCGCCAGGACGAATCGCGCCTGGCCCTGCTGCACATCGACCTGGACCGCTTCAAGCTGCTCAACGACAGCCTCGGCCATGAAGTGGCCGACCAGCTGCTGCGACAGATGGCGCGCCGCCTGATCCAGGCCGCACCGGAGGCCGATACCGTGGCACGCCTGGCCGGCGACGAGTTCGCCATCCTGCTCGACGACTACGGCAGCCTCTCGGCCCTGGCGCGCACCGCCAGCCGTCTGTTGAGCAAGCTGCGCACGCCTATGGACGTGGGCGGCCACGAGCTGGTCATCAGCGCCTCGATCGGCATCAGCCTGCTGCCGGACAACGCGCGGGAAATCTCGGCGCTGATCAGCCAGGCCGGCATGGCCATGCAGCATGCCAAGCACCTGGGCGGCAATACTTTCCAGTTCTACACCGACAATCTGCAGGCCTGCACCCTGGAACGCCTGCAGCTGGAAACCCAGCTGCGCAAGGGCATCGAGGATGGTCAGCTGGAGGTGTTCTACCAGCCCAAGCTGTGCCTGGTCGACGACAGCCTCAACGCGGCGGAGGCACTGGTGCGCTGGCGCCATCCGGCCTTGGGCCTGGTGCCGCCCGGCGAGTTCATTCCGCTGGCCGAGGAAACCGGGCTGATCGCGCCGATCGGCGAGTTCGTCCTGCGCCAGGCCTGCCTGCAGGCGCGTGAATGGCAGCGCCAGGGCCTGGCCGACCTGCGGGTGTCGGTCAACCTGTCGGTGCATCAGCTGCGCCAGGGCAACCTGATCGGCCTGGTGCGCCAGGTGCTCGACGAGACCGGCCTGCCGCCGCGTCTGCTGGAACTGGAACTGACCGAGAGCCACCTGCTGGACAACGTGGAGAATGTCATTGCCACCTTCCAGCAGCTGCGCGACCTGGGTGTGAAGCTGGCGATCGACGACTTCGGCACCGGCTATTCCTCGCTCAGCTACCTCAAGCGCTTCCCGGTGGACTACGTGAAGATCGACCAGACCTTCGTCCGCGACCTCTCCGCCGGCGGCGAGGATGCGGCGATCACCCGCGCGATCATCGCCATGGCCCACGGCCTGGAGCTCAAGGTGGTGGCCGAAGGCGTGGAGACCCAGGCGCAGATGGACTTCCTCAAGGCCCAGCACTGCGACGAGATCCAGGGCTTCCTGATCAGCCCGCCGGTACCCGCCGAGCGCTTCGCCGAGCTGCTCAGGGCGCAGGCGGAGATGTGTTGAAGCGCAGCAGCAGGGCGTGATTCAGGTCGATATCCGCCGCTAGCGGCAGGTAGACGATATGGCCGTCGCCCGGCGCGATGTCGGTCGCCGTGCCGTCGCCCTTTTCCAGACGGTTCAGCAGGAAGCTGCGGTTGCCGCGCGGGGTCATCAGTTCCAGGCGGTCGCCGATGGCGAAACGATTCTTCACCCGCACCTCGGCCAGTTCGCCCCGCCGCTCGCCCGTGAACTCACCGACGAACTGCTGGCGCTCCGACAGCGAATTGCCGCGCTGGTAGTTCTGATATTCGTCGTGTACGTGGCGGCGTAGGAAGCCCTCGGTGTAGCCGCGGTTGGCCACGGATTCGAGATCGTCCATCAGGCTAAGATCGAACGGCCGCCCGGCCACGGCATCGTCGATGGCCCGGCGATACACTTGGGCCGTGCGTGCCACATAGAAATGGCTCTTGGTACGGCCCTCAATCTTCAGCGAGTGCACGCCCATCTGCAGCAGGCGCTGGACATGTTGCACGGCGCGCAGGTCCTTGGAGTTCATGATGTAGGTGCCATGCTCGTCCTCGAAGGCTTCCATCAGCTCGCCTGGCCGAGTGGCATCCTCCAGCAGGAAAGTGCGCTCGGTCGGCAGGCCCTCGCCGAGTGTCGGCGAGCAGCCGCGGACGATACCGCCCAGCTCGTTCTCCCGACCCTCATGGGCCTGGTATTGCCAGCGGCAGGCATTGGTGCAGCTGCCCTGATTGGGATCGCGCTTATTGATGTATCCAGAAAGCAGACAGCGTCCTGAGTAGGCCATGCACAAGGCGCCATGGACGAACACCTCCAGCTCCATGCTTGGCACCTGCTGGCGGATCTCCGCTATCTCCTCCAGCGCCAACTCGCGGGACAGGATTACCCGGCTCAGCCCCTGACGGCGCCAGAACTCCACGCTGGCCCAGTTCACCGCATTGGCCTGCACCGACAGGTGCACCGGCATCGCGGGAAAGTGCTCGCGCACCAGCATGATCAGTCCCGGGTCGGACATGATCAGCGCATCCGGCCCCATGGCCACTACCGGCTCCAGATCCCTGAGGAAGGTCTTCAGCTTGGCGTTATGCGGCGCGATGTTGACCACCACATAGAAGCGCTTGCCCTGGGCATGCGCCTCGGCGATGCCGATGTTCAGGTTGGCGTGGTCGAACTCGTTGTTGCGTACCCGCAGGCTGTAGCGCGGTTGCCCCGCGTAAACGGCATCGGCGCCATAGGCGAAGGCGTAGCGCATGGCCTTGAGGGTGCCGGCGGGGGAGAGCAGTTCGGGGGATTGGAGCGGGGACATGGCTGCGCTTGCATAGGGATAAGCGCAGAGGGTGGCAGGAGGAAAGATTTCAGGTATTGACCCAGAGCAGCTGAGCGTTGTGTGCTCGTTGTGGTTGCGTAAGAGAAACTAAGTGCCGTGGTCGCAATTATATTGAGCTCAAAATCATATTTTGTGCGGTTGAGATTCTGTCTATCAATTCTTTGTGGGACTTCGCGCTGAAAATATGTGTGGGATTTTCCCAGTCGAATTTGCTAATTACGCGGATCTGGAAGCAGCCGGAGGGATCAAATGAGGGATACCATCCAACATCGAGAAGGTACCCATTATTATAAAGCACTTGCAGCATGTCCTCTTTTAAGCAGTCTGGGTCTAATGTTTCTCCACTTAAAGAAATAACGGAGCTGAGTTCATCGAAGTCTACTCTGCCCTGCAATAATGAAAGGATATTGATTTAGAGTTCCCTTGTTCAGCGTTGGATGATGGTGATACCACCTGAGATATCAATGTTATCTTAGGGCGCTTGAAGGTTAGTGGTCTCTCTGTGTTCGCAGTTGCTGGAATTATATGTTAATGGGATATAATTTGACGTGTGCTGACTCCAGTTTTATTGATCTTGGATAGGGGTGTGGTATTCCGGATATTTCTATTAATATTATAGATCCACCGAGACTAATGGCGGCGCAGCCGTCGTGGTCATACTGAAGAAGCTCTGCGGAAATACTGAGAATGTTATTGTTCAGAGAGGTAATGTTGGAGGCTTCATCGGACTCCCAAGCACTTTCTCCCCATATAAAATCATCATCAATATTCATCTCTACTTCGTATGACTCTTTTTCTTTAGGTTCGGGCCCTGCCCAAGCCACCGATGCCCCACCCCCTAAGGGGGAAACGAAGTCCACGAATAGATCTGAGCCGAAGTGCGAAATTTTTTCTATTTGAATTCTCATGGTTGACTCTTGGGTAGTGGTACTCGGATCACTGTATTGTCAACGTTCATTACATTGTTTTGTAGATCAAGTGTCCACGTTTCTTCATGATAATGATGTTTCGTTGGCTTGCTAGTCATTTCATGATCGCCGTAGCGAATACTTCGTTTACCATCGGCGGAGACGATTCTGTCCGGATCTGGCTGGCCAGTTCTAGGATGGATATTTGTATGCGGGCCAGGACCTAAAAACTCATCCCATTTGCCTGTTGCGTCTTGTGGCTTTACGGGATGCGCCCCATATACCTCATTGTGGTAGCCACGCTCAGGAATGGGAGAAGATGGTGCTTGCTCGTCCACGGTTGGTGGGCTGGTCGCATCTTGGTCAGTTGGGGGGCACTGTCCTGGTGTTGTATGCAGGCCGAGTGGGTCCACCCACCCCGTCGGATTGGGCACGTACTGGTAGTTATTCAGCCCGCCAGCCAGCTTGATCGGATCTGGTGTCAGGAACGATCCCGTGCCGGGGTTGTAGTACCGATGCCGGTTGTAATGCAGCCCCGTCTCGGCGTCGAAATACTGGCCTTGGAAGCGCAGCGGATTGTCGACCTCCGCGACCTCTATCTTGGCCAGGCTGCCGTATGCACGGTACTTCACCGACCAGAGAATCTGTCCGCCGGTACTGGTCAGCTCTTGCGGGGTCCCCAGGTGGTCGAGCTGGTAGTAGAAGGGCTCGGTGGCTTCACTCTCACCCTGCAGCAGCGCCAGTGGGCGGAAGGTGCCGGGTTCGTAGACATAGCTGCGGTAGTGCGCCGGGCCGCTTTCGGCGATCAGGCGCTCGCCCTGCCAGAGGAACTCGGTGGTCTGGCCATCCACTGTCTTGGCGATGCGTCGGCCAAAGGCGTCGTAGCGGTACTGGACCTGGCGACCATCCGGCAGGCTGGCGGCGATCAGGCGGTGTTGGCTGTCGTAGCGGTATTCGGTGACCAGCCGCTGTCCCGCTCCGCGCCGCTCACGCACCAAGTTGCCGAAGGCGTCGTAGTCGTAGTGGCTGTCGCCCTGCATCAGCAGGCGGTTGCCCTTGACGTTGGCCAGGCCTTCCGGCGCGGCGCCGTTCTGCGCCAGCAGGGTGCCGGCTGGGTCATGGGCGAAGCTCTCCGGCAGGTCACCGCGTACCGCCACCAGGCGATCCAGCGGGTCGTAGTGGAAGCTGCGATTGCCCTTGCGCGAGTCCTCGATGGCGGAGAGGTTTCCGCTGTCGTCATAACGGTACTGGCGTTGCAGCAGTTGACGATGATCGCTGCGTACCCGATGGGCCTGTAGCCGGCCTTGGTCGTCGTAGTCGTATTCGCTGAGCAGCGCCCCCTGGCGCCGGTAGCGCTCGCGCCCCCGCTCGAACTGGTGACGGGTCAGTGGCTGGCCGTTGAGGTCGATGCCTTCCAGCTCACCGCCCGGACGGTAGCGGTAGTCCAGACGGCTGCCATCGGGCAGGCGACAGTGGCCGAGCTGGCCGAGGGCGTCGTACTCGTAGCGTAGGGTGGCCCAGCCCTGGTGTTCCTCGATCAGACGGTCACGCAAGTCGTAGGAGTAAGCTAGCGGCCATTGCCCGTCGTCGACACTGACCAGGCGGCCCAGGCCATCGTAGGCGTAGTGAATCTGCTCGCCATCGGGCAGAGTCTTGACCAGCAGGCGTCCCGCACTGTCGCGCTGATAGGCGGTGATCCGCTCACTGCCGTCTTCGGCGAACTCCTTCTTCTCGATCAGGTGGCCGGCGAGGTCGTAGCGGTAGGCCGTCTTGCGCCCGTCGAAGCCGGTCTCCTGGCTGATCAGCCCATTGGGGTGGTAGTCCAGGCGATAGTGTTCGCCGCGCTCGTTCTCAATATCGGTGAGCAGCAGGCGTGCGTTGTCATAGCGATAGCGCAGCTGGCTGCCGTCAGGGTTGATGCGGCGGCTGACCAGGTGCAGGCCGTCAGCGTACTCATAGCGAGTGATGCGGCCCTGCTCGTCGCGTTCGCTGGTGACCTTGCCGTAGGCGTTGTAGCTATAGGCGCGGGAGCCACCGCCGGGCAGAGTCACTTGGGTCAGGCGATTGGCCGCGTCCCACTGGTACTGGGTCAGTGCACCGTGCTCGTCCTGCCGGGTGATCTGGCGGCCGAATGCGTCGTACCGATAGCGGCGGGTGCCTGCACCAGGCAGCTGTTCCTCGATCAGCTCGCCTTGGGCGTTCCACACCAGTAGGTGCTGACTGCCGTCCGGGTGGCGGATCTCCAGCAGGCGGCCGCGGGCGTCATAGCGATAGTGAGTGCTCTGGCCGAGCGGGTCGATCTGCTCGGTGATGTCGCCCTGGGCGTTGCGCTCGTACTTCCAGGTCGCCATGCCACGTCGCACGCTGCGCACCTGGCCGTCGAAGTAGCTGTAATGGACCGCCTCGCCCTCCGCCGGGATTCGCGTTTCCAGGCGACCGGCCTCGTCGTAGCGGTATTCGGTGATCGCACCGAGCGGGCTCTGCTCGGCGATCAGCTGGCCCTTGTCGTCGTAGGCCCGGAGAGTCTCGGCACCATCCGGGTCGACCTGGCGCACCAGGCGCGCGTTCTGGTCGTGGACGTAGGTTTCTTCGCTGCCATCGGCGTTGACGACGGTGACGCTGCCTTTGTCGTCCCAGACGTAGCGGGCGTCCATCTGGCCGAAGTTGGCCCAGTGATGCACGCAACGAGCCTGCTTGCCCTGGCCCTGCCATTCCCAGTAGAAGGCTGCCCCGCCGGCCAGTTGGCGTTCGAGAATTACGTTGTCCTGGTCGTAGCGATAGTGCTCGGTCTCGCCCAAGGCGTTGCTGGCCGCAATCAGTTGGTCGCGTTCGTTGTACTGATAGCGAACCAGCGTCTGCACGCTCTGCCAGCTGGCTTCCTCGTTCTCGGCAGGCCGCTGGATCTGGTAGTCGACGGCGACGATATGGCTGCCCTTGTAGCGCAGCAGCAGGGCGCGTCCGGCGCCGCTGAGACGTTGCGGACGGCCGACCAGGTCGCGACTCAGGCCCAGGCGGTTGCCATAGGCATCGCTGATGGCGATCAGATAGCCGCCTCGGGCATCGCGGCGGAAGTGGTAGAAGCGCGGTGTCTTGCCGGCCTGTGCCAGGATCAGTTCGGCGGGATCCTGGCCGAGGTAGATGGCGGCGCGGGACAGGCGATTGGTGATGGCCGGGCGCTGCTCGCTGGGCATGGGGAAACTGGTGCGGCGATTCTCGTGATCGGTCCAGACCAGTTGATCGCCATCCAGCTCCAGGCGCTGGGCCAGGCTGTGGCTCCAACCGTAACCCAGGCCGCAATCCAGTTCCGCGGCGCTGGTGCGATACAGCCTGTCCCAGGCGAAGGGCAGCACGCCTTCCAGGGTACCGTCGGTAAGGGTGAGCAGCTCCTCGCCTGTGACCATCGATACAGGGCATTTGTCGGTGCAGGTCTTGTCGGCCTGATCCGCGGCCTTGTCACTGGGAGTCTTGGACGGTGTGGAGACATCGTCCACCGGCTCGACCTGTTTGAGTGAGGTGGCGCTTTTCGGCTTCTTGCGCGGATAGACGGTGGCATCCGGTTCTATTTGAGAGGCGCCTGTCTTCCCGGCGGCGCCGCTGGAGGCCGTTTGGCTGCGTGCCTCATCGGCTTTTCCTGCGCTCCGGCGTCTCGCCGGTTTGGCCGGAGGTTGTGCGCTTTGCGCCGGAGTAGGCGGATCGATCTTCAGCGTGGCTTTGCGCGTCGGCTGCATAGCTCCACTGCCGTGGGCTAAGAGCGGCTTGGACGAACTGGCATGCGGCGCTGCATGACCTCTGCTGAACTTCATCAGCATTGCGGTGAAGTCTTCGATCAGCTTGAGCACACGTCCGCCATTCTTGGCGGCACTCAGAGCCTTGGTGCTGACGCGCACGGCCAGTCCGATACCACCGGTGAGCACCACGCCGAGCAGGATGTTGAGCAGCACCTCGCCGGTCAGCTCGGCCAGCACTTCGGTGCAGGTCTGCGGCGGTAGCATGCTGGCCCAGGCCACGATCGCGGCGACGTAGATCCACAACAAGGGCTCGTCGCTGGCAATCAGCAGGGCGGTTTCCAACCCTTCCTTGGAGGCGTTGTAGATGCGCTTGATCTCTTCTTCGGTGAAGAACTTGCGCAGCTTCTGATAGTTCTCGCGGGGATGGGCGACCAGGTCATACAGCGACTTGATGTCTTCCCAGAGCCCCATGATGACCTTGACCAATCCCTTCCATGCCGCCTCCAGCTCCTGCAGGAGCTTTCCGGTCATGCTGGCCGAATCATGCGCGCGCCATAGCGGCAGGAACTGGCTTTCCCATTGGCCTTTCAGCCAGCCTTCCAGCTGGCCGATCACGCCCTGATAGGAGTTGAACAGGGTGTCGATCTGCGCGCGGGTCGGGTTGGGGAAGAAGGTGACCTTGTACTGCTGGTGAGGGATGCAGCCGGTGACTTCCTTGATGCCGCTCGGCCCGATGGTGACGTCGATGGCCTTGGCGATCTCGTTCTTGCCGAAGAAGCGCCCGTCCTCCACCGGCACGACGCGGGCCAGGGTATTGCCGATTGGGACGAAGCGCGCCGCCTCGAAGCTGTGCACCAGGGTCAGCTTGCCGTTGGCCGGGCAGGTGGCGTAGAGGGTGGCTGGGTCCTTGTCGTCCTTGTCCTGGGTATCGACCTCGTCGCCGACCTTGAACTGCTGCTCGGCGTCGAGAACGCCGCCGTACCAGGCTTCGCTGACGTCCCGATAGTCGTTCAGGCAGGTACGGAACTGCTTGAGAATGTCCTGAACATTGGGCTGCTTGGCGTTCAGGTGGCCGATCAGGGAGCCGATCACAAAGCTCATGGGGTGACCTCGTGTTCCAGGTGGGCTCGTAGCCGCCCGCTGTAGTTGTCTTCCGTGAGGGGGGTGCGGCGCACGAAGCGCTCGACCTTGTGCCGCAGGTTCTTCTGAGGCACGGCGAAATAGAGTTCGGCGTGCTCTTCCAGCAACCACTGCATCAGGTTGTCGACCAGGGTGGATGGGTTTTCCTCGGTGAGTACCTTGGCCAGCACCTGGGGAACCTGCCACCAGGGATAGTCGCGCGGGACTGGCGGTGTGCTGGTTGCGATGCTCAGGGCCTGGCCGTTGATCAGCAGGTGATCAAATACCGGTAGCAGCTCACCCGCTGCATCGCCCAGGTGGTACAGGATCGGCAGCAGATGGCTACCGTCCCAGTGGCGGAAGAACACCTCGGTGCCGTCAGGCATAAACACCTGAGTCAGGCTGCGCAGGTGGTCGAGGACAAGGTCGGGTTCATGAACGGAGAGCGCCAGCCAGCCCCAGTCCTGGCTGGGGGCTTCGTCCACCCAGTCGAAAAAGCTGCTGTCGAGCTGCAGCTCACCCAGGTATGGCATGACTTCCTGCCAGCCGGCGTAGGGCGTGTCGCTCCAGATCGGTCGCGGCAGGCTGACGCTGTCCTGCTGGTAGTAGGCCTGCAGCGGATTGGCTTCGCTGGCGTTGCCCATCACTACATAGAGACGCTGCCCTTCCCTCCACTCCGCCTCCAGCCAATCCCGGACCGAGATCGCTTCAGATGGCACAGGCGCCTCCCTTGCACTTCTCGCACTCCTCGCAGAAAGGCGCGTTGCGCTTGAGTGTCTGGATCTGCGCCGGGGTCAACAGGGCGCCTGCCTTGTCGGCATCGGCCTGCATAAGTGCACCCGGCCGCAGGACGGCGATGCCGCTACCAGCACCCGGCGCACCGCCGGAGTTCATCTTGATCGTCGCGCCGCTGAGGGTCACGCCGCTGGGGTCAAGCTTGAGCCAGCTGCCGCCGCCCTTGGCGGTGAGTTCCATGCCGGCGTCGATGACTACCTTGCTGCCGGCGTAGTAGTGGATCTCGTTGCCCGCCTCGACAAACTGCCCCGTGCCCAGCTTCACATGCTGGTTGGTGGCCACGGTCAGGTGGTCATTGGCGCGGATCTCGGTCTTGCGATCCTGGTGGGTGGTGCGGTGCTCCTTGGCCTTGAGCTCGGTGTAGCTGTTGGCCTCGACGGTGTCGTGGCGCTCGTGGCCGATGCGGATCTTCTGGTCGTGCTCGACGTTCTCGTCCCAGTCCTTCTGGGCGTGGATATAGATCTGCTCCTGGCCCTTGCGGTCCTCGATGCGCAGCTCGTTGTAGCCGCCACCGCCTGGTGAGCTGAGAGTCTTGAATACGGTTCTGGTCTTGTTCGCCGGCAGGTCGTACGGGACCACATGTTCCTTGTGGTACAGGCAGCCGGTGACCAAGGGCTGGTCGGGATCGCCTTCTAGGAAAGTGACCAGCACCTCCATGCCGATGCGCGGGATGGCGATGCCGCCGTAGCGGTCGCCGGCCCAGCTGGAGCTAACGCGCAGCCAGCAACTGGTGGTGTCGTCGGCCTGGCCTTCGCGGTCCCAGTGGAACTGCACCTTGACCCGACCGTATTGGTCGCAGTGGATCTCTTCGCCCTTGGGACCGGTGACCACGGCGCTCTGGCTGCCGAGGATGCGCGGCTTGGGGTGGTCCAGCGGCGGACGCCAGGGGGTGTCCCAGGGCGTGGCGCTGAAGCGGTTGCGGTAGCCCTGGTTGAAGCCGTCGTCGGCTTGTCCGTCTTCCTTGCGCCCGCCGATAAAGCTGGTGATGGACTCTTCCAGCACCTGGGGCTGCTTGCCCTCGTGGTGCACTTCATTGAGTAACCACAGCTGGTTCCAGTCCGCGCGCGGATGGGCGGACAGGTCGAGGAAGTGACCGCTGCGCAGCAGCGGCTGATCGCTTTCGCCTTCGGCCAGCTGGTGGTCGCTGCGATGGCGCTCCAGGGCGCGCTGAGACAAGTGCTTGCCGCGGCCGCGCTCGGTGAAGCGGCCGGGGTAGTCGTAGTCTTCCAGGTCCGGCTTGGCCTCACCCTTGTGCGCGGCCTCCAGCTGCAGGCGCGGTTTCTCGAAGTCGTAGTCGCGGCGGGTGACGCGGCTGGTGCGGGTGGCCAGGCGCAGGGCGAAGCGCTTGATCACCGGGTCGTCCGCCACCAGGCCAGAGTCCTGCTGGTAGGCGGTGGGGGCGAGCTTGGGAAAACCGGTCTGGTCGTCGCCGAACACCAGCACATGGCCGTCGGGCCTGTGCTGGAAGTGGTAATGGATGCCTTCTTCCTCGCACAGGCGCTGGATGAAGTGCAGGTCGGATTCGTCGTACTGCACGCAGTAGTCGCGAGCAGGATAAGTGCCGCCGAGCTGGAAGCGCTGACCGCTGCCTTCGAGGATGCCGTGCTCGCTCAGCACCTGGGCGACGATCTGCGGCACCGTCAGGTGCTGGAAGGTGCGCTGGTTGATGCGGTGGCCGAGCCAGGCCAGCTGCGGACGCAGGGTCAGGTGGCAGCGGGTCAGGCGCTGGCCGGAGTCGCCCTGGGCGCAGGCGTGCACCTGGGCGTGGATGCCGTTGCCCTGCGCATCCAGGGTGAGAAAGGCCGGTTGGCCGAGCAGGGCTTCGAGGTCCAGGTCCGGGCGCTGGCTGACCAGGGTGACCTCGAACACGAAGGGCTGGCTGAGTGCCTCATGGCCGGTGAACTCGAGGACCTGCAGGTCGTGCTCGACGCCGGGCAGGCTCAGGCTGAAATGCGTCTGGTTGGCGGGGGCGAACATCCGTTGTTCCTTCTGCCGAAAGGGCATCGGCCAGGAGTGCTGGCCGATGGGGCGGCTCGCTTACCTGCGAGCCCGGGCATTGTCGGCGAGACGGCGGCGGGGCGCGGTGATGCGTGGCGCAAAACCGCGTGCCGCCGGTCGCCTGCGGCCTTAGGCCGAGATCGGCGAACGCCAGTCGTCGGAGCCGGAAGTGCCGGACACTTCGTGGGTCCAGACGATCTTGCGGTAGGTGAAGTAGACGTCTTCCAGGTGGGTGAAGTGGGCCATGGCCGGGTCCTGGCAGTTGGGCATGCGCGACTGCACGTCGACGATCACGGCGTCTTCCAGCTCGATGGTGAAGTAGTGCTCCTGGGTACCGGTGGAGGAGGTACGGAACCACTCCAGACGGCACTTGGACAGACGCTCACCGGAGGTCAGGGAGTTGAAGATCAGCGGCGAGGCCTTGTCGAACACCTTGGTGATCATCAGCGGCTTGTGCACGCGCTGGCCGGTCGGCTGGCCGGACTGCGGGTCGCGCGGGATGATGACCTGGTGGTTGAAGCCCTGGACCAGGATCTGGTCCTCGTGACCTTCCTGGAAGATGTTGCCGACCGAGTCCTCGGTGAAGGTGCCAGCGGTGATCAGGCCTTGCTTGGTGCCTTCGAGGGTCATGTACGCGGGTGTTGGCATGGTGCTCTCCTTGCTATGAGACGAGACCGGTAAGGTCCGGGAGCCTGGAGGAGTACAAGGGGCGTGCCAGAGGGCTGCGGGCCAGGCGTGGCGGAGGTTGCAGCGCGGCTAGAAGAAACCCGGGAGGCGCCTTGTGCGGGACGTCACGGAAGGTTGTGCAATATCTGGCGCAGGGCTGTGCAGGGGGTTGCGCAGGGAGTCGGAGGCCCGTGAATCGGGCTCTGGGGCGTTGCTGAGAGGGGCGCGGTTAGGCGGGTGCGCAAGGAGTTGCGCAGGTGTTAGGCGCGGGTTTCACCCGCCCTACGAGAGTGAGCTGGGATCGTCAGAGTAGCTACACGACCCTCACCCCGGCCCTCTCCCAAGGGGAGAGGGGGCGTGGAGCACGTGAGCTCGCCTCAGGGGGAAAGGTCGATGCTGCTCAGTCTTCCCACTCGCGCCCGGCCAGTTCCAGCAGGGTGTTGGCCTGCTCCGGGCCGTTGCTGCCGGCGGGGTAGGGGCGCGGGTCCTGGTAGTTGTCCTGCCAGCCCTTGAGGATCGGGTCGACCCAGGCCCAGGCCGCTTCTACTTCGTCGCGGCGCATAAATAGCGTCGAGTCGCCCTCGATCACGTCCAGCAGCAGGCGCTCGTAGGCGTCCCAGCGGCGCTTCTGCGGGAATACCCGGGCCAGGTTCAGGTCCAGCTCCATCGGCGTCAGGCGCATGCCCTTGCCCGGGCTCTTGCCCATCAGTTGCAGGGTGATGCGCTCCTCCGGCTGCAGGCTGATGACCAGGCGGTTGGCCTGGCTGCCGTCGAACAGGCGGTGCGGTACCGGCTTGAACTGGATGACGATCTCCGAGCGCTTCTTCGCCATGCGCTTGCCGGTGCGCAGGTAGAACGGCACGCCGGCCCAGCGCCAGTTGTCGATCTCCGCCTGCAGGGCGACGAAGGTCTCGGTGTCGCTGTCGTTGTCGACGTGTTTCTCGAAGTAGTAGGCCGGCACTTCCTGGCCGCCGATCTTGCCGGCCACGTACTGGCCGCGCACGGTCTTGTCGTGCACGTCGAGGCCGGCGATGGGCTTGAGCGCCTCGAGGATCTTCACCTTCTCGTTGCGCACCGACTCGGCGTCGAAGCGCACCGGCGCCTCCATCGCCACCAGGCAGAGCAGCTGCAGCAGGTGGTTCTGCACCATGTCGCGCATGGCGCCGGCGTGGTCGTAGTAGGCGCCGCGATTCTCCACGCCGAGGGTCTCGTTGACGCTGATCTGCACGTGGTCGATGTGCCCGGCGCGCCAGATCGGCTCGAACAGGGCGTTGGCGAAGCGCAGCGCCATGAGGTTCTGCACCGTCTCCTTGCCCAGGTAGTGGTCGATGCGAAACACCTGGGCCTCGCTGAACACCGCGCCGATGGCGGCGTTGATCTCGCGCGCCGACTCTAGCGAATGGCCGATCGGCTTCTCCAGCACGATGCGCGTATCGCTGCCGGCCAGGCCGGCGAGGGCCAGGTTTTCGGCGATGGCCTCGAACAGGTCGGGAGCGGTGGCGAGGTAGTAGATGCGCCCGCGGTTACAGGCGCTGGCACCGAGGAACTTGCCGAGACGGCCGAATTCGGCGGTATGCGACAGATCCATGGTGAAGTAGTCGAGACGTGCGGCGAAGGCCGCCCAGCTGTCGTTGTCGAAGTCGCTGCGCGCCACCTGGGCGCGGACCCGGCGCTCGGCCAGGGCCTGGTACTCGGCGCGGTTCAACAGATTGCGCGCCACCGCCAGGATGCGCATGTCCGGGCTCAGGCGGCCGTCGCGATGCAGGTGGTAGAGCGCCGGCAGCAGCTTGTGCAGGGCCAGGTCACCGGTACCGCCAAACACCAGCATGTCACAAGGGCTGTTCAACGAGAGGCCTCCGGCCGGTTTGCCTGTGCGGGTTGGGCGTTCATGTAGTATAACTACAAGATCACTACAGCCCCGATCATAACAGCCTGGGTGAAACCGCAGCGAGTCGGAGAGTTGCCCGCCGCCGCGGTTTCCATCGAGCCGACAACAGAGCCCTGCCCGTGAATCTTCTGCAGCATATCGCCCAGTCCCGTCACCTGCTCCGCAAGTCCGAACTGAAGGTCGCCGATCACGTCCTGCAGGACCCTTCCGCAGTGATGCACAGCTCCATGGCCGACCTGGCCCACGAGGTCGGCATCAGCGAGCCGACCATCGTGCGCTTCTGTCGCGCCATCGGCTGCAGCGGCTTCCAGGACCTCAAGCTGAAGCTGGCGCAGAGCCTGGCGGCGGGGGCCAGCTTCGGCCAGTTCTCGATCAGCGAGAACGACTCGGTGGCCGATTTCAGCATGAAGATCTTCGACACCACCCTGCATACCCTGATGGAGGTGCGCGAGCGCCTCGACCCGCGCGAGCTGGAGCGGGCCGTCAACGCCATCGCCAATGCCCAGCGCATCGAGTTCTACGGTTTCGGCGCCTCCGGTGCGGTGGCCGCCGATGCCCAGCACAAGTTCTTCCGCCTGCTGCTGACCGCCGCCGCCTACTCTGACCCGCATATGCAGGCGATGAGCGCGGTGACGCTGAAGCCCCACGACGTGGCGATCTGCATCTCCCAGTCCGGCCGCTCCAAGGACCTGCTGATCACCGCCAACCTGGTGCGCGAGTCCGGCGCTACGCTGATCACCCTGTGCCCGAGCCAGACCCCACTGGCCGACCTGGCCACCGTCAACCTGGCCATCGACGTGCAGGAAGACACCGAGATCTACACCCCGCTGACCTCGCGCATCGCCCACCTGGTGGTGATCGACGTGCTGGCCATGGGCGTGGCCATGGCCCGCGGCCCGGACCTGGTCAACCACCTCAAGAGCGTCAAGCGCAGCCTGCGCAGCCTGCGTTTGTCGCCGAAATCGGTGCGCAGCGCCGAGGACTGACCTTCACGCAAGCTTCATCGACGCGCCGTCAAAGCGTCACGCCCAGGCGCGCATGCTGAGCTCCCGGTAAACGGACCAGGAGCGCCGCGATGAACCTGCATCTCGAAGAACCCGTCCACGACAGCAAGACCCGCCGCAAGCTGGAAGACCAGCGCCGCATGGCCTTCCGCCGCGCCATCGAGGAATACGCCGAACAACGCCGGCTGCAGCGGGAGCTCGGTGGCTATCCCGATCTGCTCCCCGCCGATTTCCTGCCGATCACGCGCAGCCCGCAACGCCACGCGGCTTGAGCCCCGTGCGCGGTATGCCGAATTCGGCATGCCGCGTGTGCAAAGTGATCAAGCCTCGGCGTCGGCGACAGGCCACTGTAACGGGCAGACTGCCAGGAGCCCGTTATGACCCGATTGACCCTGACCGAGGCCCATGAGCTGGCCGCCGACATCCTGCGCCACGCCGGTTTCAGCGAGGCCTTCGTGCAGGCCATCGCCGCCACTGTGACCGCCGGCGAGCGCGATGGCTGCACGTCCCACGGCCTATGGCGCCTGCTCGGCATCGTGCGCACGCTCAAGTCCGGCAAGGCGGTGGCCGACGCCGAGCCCGAGGTGATCGACCAGGCGCCATCGCTGGTGCGGGTCGACGCCCATGGCGGCTTCTCCCAGCTGGCCTTCGCCGCCGGCCTGCCGCTGCTGGCCGACAAGGCCCGGCGCAATGGCATCGCCGCCATGGCGATCAACCGCTGCGTGCATTTCTCCGCGCTGTGGGCGGAGATGGAGGCGATCACCGAGCTGGGCCTGGTGGCGCTGGCCTGCAACCCGACCCAGGCCTACGTGGCGCCGGCCGGAGGCAGCCGCCCGCTGTTCGGCACCAACCCCATCGCCTTCGGCTGGCCGCGCGCCGGCGGCCATCCCTTCGTCTTCGATTTCGCCACCAGCGCCGTGGCCCGTGGCGAGATCGAACTGCACCGCCGCTCCGGCGCGGCGCTGCCCGCCGGCTGGGGTGTGGACCGCAACGGCCAGCCGAGCAGCGAGGCCGCCGAGGTGCTCGATCACGGCGCCATGCTGACCTTCGGCGGGCACAAGGGCTCGGCCCTGTCGGCGATGATCGAGCTGATCGCCGGGCCGCTGATCGGCGACCTGACCAGTCTCGAATCCGGCGCCTTCGATGGCGGCGTGAGTGCCCTTCCGTACCACGGCGAACTGATCATCGCCCTCGACCCGCAACGCTTCCTCGGCGAACAGGCCGACCAGCACCTGGCCCGCGCCGAGGCTTTGTTCGAGGCAATCCAGGGCCAGGGTGCGCGGCTGCCGTCGCAGCGCCGCTACGAGGCGCGGGCGAAGAGCCTGGTGGAAGGTGTGGAGATCAACGACGGCCTGTACCGGGATCTGCAGGCGTTGTTGGCGTAGCGGACAGTAGCCCGGGGTCGCCCGAGACACCCTCACCCCAGCCCTCTCCCGGAGGGAGAGGGGGGCTGTTCCCGTAGGCAAAAAAAGCCCCGGCGAACCGGGGCTGAGGGAGAGAAGCGCTGGTGTCTGAGCCGACACAGGTTGTGTTTCAGGCCAGCGATTCCCGCGTGGTAATGCCGTCGACCAGCCGGGCCAGGCCCAGCGGGTTGGCGTTCTTCAGGGCGTCCGGCAGCAGAGCGTCCGGGCAGTTCTGGTAGCACACCGGGCGCAGGAAGCGCTCGATGGCCAGGCTGCCGACCGAGGTGCCGCGCGCATCTGAGGTGGCCGGGTAGGGGCCCCCGTGGACCATGGCGTCGCACACTTCCACGCCGGTTGGATAACCGTTGAACAGCACCCGGCCGACCTTCTGTTCCAGCAGCGGTAGCAGGTCGCCGTGGGCCTCCAGGTCGGCCGGCTCGGCGGTCAGGGTGGCGGTCAGCTGGCCGCGCAGGCCCTGCAGGGCGCGGATCAGCTCGGCCTTGTCGGCCACTTCCACCACCACGGTCACGGGGCCGAACACTTCTTCCTGCAGCAACTCGTCGCCGTTCAGCAGCAGCGCGACATCGGCCTGGAACAGCTGCGGGCGGGCCTGGCGGCCTTCCTGCGGCTGGCCGGCCAGGTGCTTCACCCCCGGGTGAGCGCGTAGCGCGGCCAGGCCGTGCTCGTAGCTGTTCAGGGTGCCGGCGTTGAGCATGGTCTGTGGCGGGCGCTGGCCGATCTCGGCGATCAGGCTGGCGGTGAACACGCTGAAGGCCGGCGAGGCGATGCCGATGACCAGGCCGGGGTTGGTGCAGAACTGGCCGCAGCCCTGCACCACCGAGTCGGCCAGTTCGCGGGCGATCTTCTCGCCGCGGGCCTCGAGGGCGGCGGGCAGCATCAGCACCGGATTGATCGAGCTCATCTCGGCGAACACCGGGATCGGATGCGGGCGCGCGGCGGCCATGTCGCACAGGGCGCGGCCGCCCTTCAGCGAGCCGGTGAAGCCGACCGCCTGGATCGCCGGGTGCTTGACCAGCCACTCGCCGACCCCGCCGCCGTAGACCATGTTGAACACGCCGGCCGGCATGCCGGTGGCCTCGGCGGCGCGGATGATCGCCTGGGCCACCAGCTCGGCGGTGGCCATGTGGCCGCTGTGTGCCTTGAACACCACCGGGCAGCCGGCGGCCAGCGCCGCGGCGGTATCGCCACCGGCGGTGGAGAAGGCCAGCGGGAAGTTGCTGGCGCCGAACACCGCCACCGGGCCGACGCCGGTGCGGTACTGGCGCAGGTCCGGGCGCGGCAGCGGCTGGCGCTCGGGCAGGGCGCGGTCGATGCGTGCGCCGAGGAAGTCGCCGCGGCGCAGCACCTTGGCGAACAGACGCATCTGGCCGCTGGTGCGGCCGCGCTCGCCCTGGATGCGCGCGGCCGGCAGAGCGGTCTCGCGGCACACCAGCTGGACGAAGTCATCGCCGAGGGCGTCGATCTCATTGGCGATGGCGTCGAGGAACTGGGCGCGGCGCTCCGGGCTCAGGGCGCGGAAGGCCGGGTAGGCGGCCTCGGCGGCATGGGCGGCGGCATCCACCTCGGCCTCGGTGGCCTGGTGGAAGCGGTAGGGCAGCGCCTCGCCGGTAGTGGCGTCGAGGCTGTGCAGGATGACCTCACCGGCGGCACTGCGGCCGCCGGCGATGAAGTTGTGGCCGATGGGGGCGGGCATTGTGAGCTCCTGTCGCGGGCCTATGAAGTTGCCATTGCGGATCGGCCGGATGCGCTGGAAGCATCCGGCTGCAGCACGGCGATCAGGCGGCCGACCAGTTGGCGTACCACTGGCGGAACAGCTTGTACTGGGTCTCGGCGTAGTTGCGCTGGGCGTCGCTGAGCACATCGGTCTCGTTGAAGTGCAGGGCGTATTCCTTATCGCCGTTCAGCACCATCAGGTACTTGTAGTAGAGGACCAGGTCGCAGCCCTCGTCGAAGGACGACAGCACGTTCAGCGCCTCGGACAGCTCCAGCGCACGGCGACGGGCCACGGCGTCGCCCTTGGCGGCCTGCTTGCTCAGTTCCACCAGCTGCAGCACTTCGCGCGGCAGGGCGTTGCCGATACCGGTGATGGCGCCGGTCGCGCCGCAATTGACGAAGCCATGCACCACCTGGGTATCGACGCCGGCCATGAGGATCACCTGGTCATCCTGCGAGGTGATGTGCTCGGCGGCGTAGCGCATGTCGGCGGCGCCGCCGAACTCCTTGAAGCCGATCAGGTTGGGGTATTTGCGACGCAGCTTGAAGAACAGCTCGGCGCGGGTGGCGAAGCCGTAGTACGGGCTGTTGTAGATCACGGCCGGCAGCTTCGGCGCCGCCTCGAGAATGGCGGCGAAGTGCGCTTCCTGGGCGGCTGGCGAGGCGCCACGGGACAGCACGCGGGGGATGACCATCAGGCCGTGGGCGCCGACCTTGGCGGCGTGAGCGGCGTGGGACACCGCTTCGCGGCTGTTCACCGCACCGGTGCCGACGATGGTCGGGATGCCGGCGGCGACCAGACGCGCCACCCCTTCCTGGCGTTCGGCCTCGGTGAGCAACGGCCAGTCGCCCATGGAGCCGCAGTAGACCACGGCGCTCATGCCGGCCTCGATCAGCTGCTTGCCCTTGCGCACCAGGGCGTCGAAGTCCGGCTTGCGCTCGGCGGTGCAGGGCGTCATCAGGGCGGGGATGGTGCCGGTGAAGATGTTGCTGCTCATGCTGTTTGCCTCCTGGGCAGAGTCAAAGTATTTCGTATACGAAAGCAAAGGGTCGTTCTACGCCCTTGTTTCCATGGGATTGGGCCTGGGCCCGGTTCATAACGCCGGCGAGGCGGCGGTTTCAGATCTGCAAAAAAACGAGTGTTACGGCTTCGGCTCGACCGGCCAGGTATCCGAGAGGCGGTAACCGCCCGGCCATGGGTCGCTCGGGTCGAGCAGGTGCTGGTGGGTACCGGTGATCCAGGCCCGGCCGGACAGGCAGGGGTGGATGGCCGGGCGCCCGGCGACTTCGGTGACGCCGGCGATGCGGCAGTGGAACTCGGAGCCGATGATCGAGCGGCCGACGAAGCGTTCACCGTCCTGCATCTGGCCCTTGGCGTGCAGCACCGCCATGCGCGCCGAGCAGCCGGTGCCGCAGGGCGAGCGGTCGATCTTGCCGGGGCGGATTACCACCGCGTTGGCGGCGGTCAGCACGCCGTCGATGCGCTCCAGCGGCGCGGCGATCTGGCAGAAGGAGATGTGGTCCCAGTCCTTGTTCAGCGGATGCACGAAGCCCAGCTGCTCGTTGGCCGCGCGGGTGATCTTCAGGCCCGTGGCGACCAGGTCGGCGGCCTCGTCGGCAGTGAGGGCGAAGCCCAGGGTGCGCGCATCGGCGATGACGAAGCTGTCGCCGCCGTAGGCGGTGTCGACCTTCAGCGTACCGAGGCCCTCGACCTCGATCATGGCGTCCAGCCTGTCGGCGAAGGACGGCACGTTCTTCACCTCGACGCGCTGCACCTTGCCGTCACGGCACTGGGCCACGGCCTCGATCAGGCCGCCCGGCGCCTCCAGCACCAGCCGCGTTTCCGGCTCGCTCATCGGCAGGATGCCGCTGTCGAGCAGCACGGTGGACACGCACAGCGAGTTGGAACCGGACATGGGCGGCGTGTCGGCCGGCTCCATGATGATCCAGGCCATCTGCGCCCGCGGGTCCTTGGCCGGCACCAGCAAGTTGACGTGGCGGAACACGCCGCCGCGCGGCTCGTTCAGCACGAAGTTGCGCAGCTCCTGGTCGCGGGCGATCCAGCGCGACTGTTCCCACAGGGTGGCGCCCGGCGGCGGCGCGACGCCACCGACGATGACATCACCGACCTCGCCCTCGGCGTGGCAGCTGACCACATGGATAACCTTGCTCGAACGCATTGCTTCCCCCTACAGGACCGACTTCAGGAAGTCCGCGGTCTCCGGCTTCTGCGGGTTGCCGATGACCTGGTCGGGCGAGCCGATCTCGTGCACCAGACCGTTGCGGAAGAACGCCACGCGGTCGGACACATCGCGGGCGAAGCGGATCTCGTGGGTGACCAGGATCATGGTCATGCCTTCCTCGGCGAGCAGGCGCATGGTGTCCAGCACCTCGCCCACCAGCTGCGGGTCGAGGGCGCTGGTGGCCTCGTCGAACAGCATGTAGTCCGGGCTCATGGCCAGGGCGCGGGCAATCGCCATGCGCTGCTGCTGGCCGCCGGAGAGCTTGCTGGGGAACACCTTGAGCTTGTCGCCCAGGCCGACGTGGGTCAGCTGCTTCACCGCCAGGGCCTCGGCCTCTTCCTTGCTCTTGCCGAGCACCTTGCGCGGCGCCAGCATCACGTTCTCCAACACGGTCAGGTGCGGGAAGGCGTTCCACTGCTGGAACACGATGCCGATCTTCTGCCGCAGCTTGTTGAGGTCGGTGCCCGGTGCGTGCACCTCGGTGCCGTCGACGCGGATGCTGCCCTTCTGGATCGGCTCCAGGCCGTTGATGCACATCAGCAGGGTCGACTTGCCGGAGCCGGAGCCGCCGATGATCGACACCACCTCGCCCTTGTTCACCGTCAGGCTGACGCCCTTGATGACCTCGAGGTCGGCGAAGGATTTGTAGACGTTGTCGATCTCAATCATTTTCCTGCCACCTTTTTTCCAGCCGGGCGCCCAGACGGGCCACCACCAGGCTCATGACGTAGTAGATGAGGCCGGCGATGCACAGCACCAGCAGCGGCTCCTGAATTCGCGTAACGATGGTCTGCGAGGCGCGTAGCAACTCGACGATGCCGATCCACATGACCAGGGCGGTGTCCTTCATCACCGACAGCACCAGGTTTAGCCAGCCGGGGAAGGCCACGCGGGTGGCGATCGGCAGCACGATATGGCGCAGGTCCTGCCAGTAGCTCATGCCCAGCGAGCGCGAGGCGCGGCGCAGGTTGGCCGGCACGGCGAGCACGCCGCTGCGGACGATCTCGGTGCAGAACGAGGCGGCATACACGCCGAGCACGATGCAGCCGACGGCGAAGGCGCTGATGTCGAGGCCGGCGATGCTCTTCAGCGCGTTGAACAGGACGAACTGGATCAGCAGCGGCACGCTGCGGAACACGTCCAGCACCCAGGCCAGCGGCAGGGTGGCGCGGGGCAGGGTGGCGCGCAGCAGGCCGAACAGCACGCCGGCGAGAGTGCCGATCAGCATGGCGCCGACGGTCAGTTCCAGGGTGACCCATGCGCCCTTGAGCAGGAACAGCAGATCGTTGGAGGTGAGACTGGTTTCGAACATGCTCAGTCCTTCCTCAGTAGCGGAACAGGCGCCAGGCCATCAGGCGTGCGACGAGCACGATGGTCTTGGCGATCAGGTAATAGAGCACCGCCGCCAGGGCGAAGTACTCGAAGGTGCGGAAGGTCTTCACGTTGAAGTCCTGGGTCACGCCGGTCAGGTCGTTGTTCAACCCGACGATCACGCCCAGCGACGTCATCAGCACGGCCCAGACCATCTGGTTGGACAGGGGGTAGAAGACGATGCGCAGCAGCTGCGGAATGATGATCATCCGGTAGGCCTGGAAGGCGCTCATGCCCAGCGAACGCGCCGCGCGCATCTGCGTGTCGGGCACCGCCTTGAGGCCGCCGCGGAAGTTCTCCGCCAGGTAGCCGGCGTTGTTGAAGGTGATCCCGGCGAGCAGGGCGACCCACGAGCTGACGTGCAGGCCGAAGCTGCCGAGGCCGAAGTAGAGGATGTAGATCTGGAACAGCGACGGGGTGTTGCGGGCGATGGACACCCAGGTGTTGGCGAAATGCCGGGGCACCGGGTGCTGCATCTGCCGCATTACCGTCAGCAGCAGGGCGATCAGGGTGCCGAGGAGCATCGACAGGGCTGCCGTCTCCAGGGTGACCCAGGCGCCTGCCAGCATGTCCGGCAAGGCCTTGAACGCCGAGCGCCAGTGGAAGGTGTAATCGAACATCGATCAGCGATTTCCTTGTGGGTGATGGCCCAGCCAGGCCGGGAGCTGTCCTTGGTTGTGCCCGGTGCAGGCGGCCTCGACGCAGGCGGCGAGGTTGCCGAAGTGCACGTGCCGGCCGACCAGGCCGGGGGCGTAGTGGGCGTACTTGCCCGAGTTGGTCATCAGGGTGCGGCTGCCCGGCGGCACGACCGGCTCGCCGAGCATGCACCAGCAGGTGTCGGTCACCAGGCGCGCCCCGAATCTTTCCAGCGTAGCCACATGCCCGGCCTGCACTGCCCGCTCGTGCACGGCGCGGCCGCAGGTCACCACCAGGGCGGTGTCCGGGTGCTTGTGACGGCCGGCACAGAGGTCGGCCAGGGCGGCCAGCTCGCTGCTGGAGAAGTGCGGGTTGCCCAGGGCCACCAGCTCGACGCGGGGCGACTCGGCGCTGTTGAGTTCCCACCAGCTGTCCAGCAGCTCGGCGATGGTCACCCGCAGGTGCTTGGCCGGAGCCTTGCCGCCGAGGGCGCTGGCCACGTCTGGCGCCTCCGGGGTGATGCCGGCGATATGGAACATGGGCGCCGCCGAGGTGGTGGCGAAGGCGGCGCCGAAGGCCTTGAGCGCGTCGCTGTCGGCGGCGCTGCGCTCCAGCCCGCAGAGCAGCGGGATGTCGCTGCCGGCCAGCAGGCCGACGTGGTAGCCGAGCAGCGGCCAGAAGCTGTCATCCGGCTGCTGCGGCGTTTCCACCTCGATCAGCAGGCTGGCGTGGCGGCCCTCGTCCAGGTGGCTGCCGCTACGCGGCGCGCGCCCGGTGAGGGCGATGCAGATGTCCAGGTAGTCCGGGTACTTGAGGGTACGGGCGCCGAGCACGCTGTTGGCGTAGACCACCGCGTTGGACTCGGCCCAGACGATCTGCTCGCCGGCCTTGGGCGCGCTGTCCAGCAGATAGGGCGCGCAGGTGTAGCTGAGCGCCGCGCCCATGGCCATGTACACGTCGCCGAGGGCGCTGGCCGGCTCGCCGAACGCCGGGTCGATGCCGAGGGCGCGCCACTGGCGCTGGTCCACCGAGATCGAGTTGAGCGTGGTCGGCACGCAGACCCTGGCGTCCCAGTCCAGCAGCTGCTGGGCGAAGCGCAGGCAGGCCGGGCCGGTGTAGATGCAGCCGTCGATATGCGCCTGGGTCACGTCGAGCAGCTCGCGGGCGCCCTGCAGCTCGGCCATGCGCAGCACCAGCTGCATCGCCACCTGGGCCGCCTTGCCGTGCTCGCCGGCGAGCAGGGCGCGGTCGCGTTCGCTCAGCCGAATGCCTTCGGGTTGCGTAGCGGCATGGGCGATGGGCGTGGCGCGCCAGCCGTCGTCCGGCGCCGCGGCGAACACCTGCAGGCGCTCGCCGTCGACCCGCACGGTGGCGCCGGCATGGGCGGCCAGCTCGGCGAAGGCCGCGTGGCCGACGCACAGCACCGGCAGCTGGACGTCGAAGACATGCTCGGCGACCAGGGCGCCGAGGCTGAGAATCTCGTCGGGTTCGGCCAGCACCAGGGCTGCCGGTGCCGGACCGTTGAGGATCAGTTCCAGCAGGACGCTGCTACCGGTGCAGGAGCCGCGTCCGCTGGGAATGGCCAGCACGCGCCCGGCCAGGGATTGCCCGCTCAGCGGATGGTGTCGGTCGATCACCTCGCCGCTGAACGGGTCGACGCCGCCCCAGAAGCTCAGGCCCAGGTCGGCATACAGCAGAGGCCCCTGGCCCCTGCCGTGCACCAGGCTGCGGCCGTCGATGCGGACTGCGGACATCGTCATCTCTCCCGGGCGCGCCTGATCAGTAGTACACGCCAGGCACGGTCAGGTTGGCCGGCTTGATCTCGTCGCCGACCCACTTCTTCCACAGCTCGTCGTAGCGGCCGTTACGCACCTGCTGGTTGACGAACAGGTTGAGGTAGTTGAGCAGGCCGTACTCGCTGCGCTTGGCGGCCAGGGACACGTAGTCGACGACATAGGGCGCGTCGCCGGCGACTTTCAGGCCCTTGTACTTGCCGGACTTGAGGGTGGCGGCGGCCACGGTGTTGGTCACCACGGTGGCGTCGATATGACCCTGGGCCACGGCGAGGATGGTGTCGTTCTGCGACTGGTAGGCGCGGAAGCTGCCTTCACCCCAGGCCTTCTGGTCTTTCTCCAGGGCGATGGCCTCGTAGGTGCCGCTGGTGTTGCCCAGCTTCTTGCCCTTGAGGTCGGCGTAGCTGTTCACCCCGGCGTCTTCGCGGGTCAGCACGACCATCTGGAAGGCGAAGTAGGGGATGGTCATGCCCACGGTCTTGGCGCGCTCCAGGGTGTCGGAGGTGGAGGCGACGATGATGTCGGCGCGGCCGGAGACCAGGGCCGGGATGCGGTCGGGGAAGGGCGTTTCGACCACTTCCGGTTCCACGCCGAGGACCTTGGCCAGGTCGGCACAGTAGTCCACGTCGAAGCCGGCCGGGTTGTTGTCGGCGTCGCGGAAGCCCATGGGCGGGAAGTCCAGGGTCACGGCGCAGCGCAGTTTGCCGGACTCGATGATGTCGTCGAGCTTGTCGGCCTGGGCGGTCACGGCCAGGGAGGAGGTCAGTACGGTGCTGAGGGCAAGAGCGAGAGTCTTACGGTTCATGTGCAGCCTCGTGTGTCTGAAGGATTGGCAGTTGGATCTGGGTATCTTGAATTTCGTATACGATATTTGATTAGCAAGGGCTGTGCCGGATCGTCCGTGGCAGACGCGAAAACCGCCCAGCCCGCGCCACATCGGCCCGGGCGGACCAACGCAGCGGTGGTGGAAAGACTAGCCGGGCGTTTTCGTGACCGCCCGGTGTTACATAAGGAAGCATGGATTCCCCAGACATGCCCCCAAACGGAACACGCCGGGTAGCGACTGGGTTGCACCTATTGCTACCGGAAGGGCGCGCAGCGGGTATCAGGGGTTGCGATGGGAGTCGCGATACTGGCTGGGGGAGAGGCCGGTGAGGGCCTTGAACTGGCGGCTGAAGGCGCTGTGGTCGGTGTAGCCGCAGCGCAGGGCGATCTCGGTGATCGGCAGCTCGCCGAGCAGCAGTTGCGAGGCCGCGCCCAGGCGCGCCTTGTGGATCATCTGCCGCGGGGTGAGCTGGAAGATGCGCTTGCAGTGGCGCTCCAGCTGCGCCACCGAGAGCCCGGCGATGGCGGTCAGCTCGGCCAGGCTGAGGGGCTGGGCGTAGTGCCGGCGGATGTGCTCGTCCACCGCCGCCAGCTTCTGGTAGGCCGGATGCGCGGCCTGGGCCGCCGGCAGGTCGCAGGAGATGCCGGCCATGCCAATGATGCGGCCCTCGGCGTTACGCAGGGCCAGCTTGTGGGTCAGGCACCAGCCGGGCTGGCGGCCGGGGTAGAGGTGTAGCTCCAGTTGGTCCTCGAGGCCGTTGCCGGTATCCAGCACCTGCAGGTCCTGGGCGGTATACAGCGGGCCGAAGCGCGAGGGGAAGACTTCCTCGGCGGTGCGCCCGAGCAGTTCGTCCTTGCTGGCGAAGCCGCAGCGGGTGGCCAGGGTCTGGTTGACCAGCACGTAGCGCGCCTGCGGATCCTTGATGAAGAACACCACGCCGGGCATTGCGTCCAGCAGCGGGGCGACGGCGCCAAGGCTGGCGAGCAGGGTGGGCAGATCGGCAGGGGATGGTTGCGGCAGCAGGTCGAGCATGGCAATCGGGCACTGGCCTGGAAGGCGCCCATTCTGCGCAGCGCAGGGTGGCGGGGACAAGCGGCCCACCCGCAGGCGGGCCGCTGATGCGTTACGGCAGACGCACGCTGTAGTCCTCCACTTCGCCGTAGTTGAAGGTGCCGCAGGGCACGGGTGCCGCGTTGTAGCGCATGGCGATGCGCAGGCGCGTCTTGCCGGCCGGGGCGTTGGCCGGAATGGTCAGGTTGCCGGTGGCCACGGTGCTGAGGGCGCGGCCGGAGCTGTACACCTCTTCGCCGGCGTCGAAGAAGTCGCCGTCCTTGTTCAGGTCGACCCAGGCCTTCCAGTACTCGGCGTAGGCGCGGCCGGAGAACTGCGGGGTCAGGCGCAGGCTGTTGGCGCCACGCTGCAGGTCGATCACCTGGGCGGTGAAGTCGCTGTAGGTGCTGGCGCCGGAGCTGCGGCTGAAGGTGCCGACCTGGACCTGGCCGATCCACTCGGAAGCGGAGTTGCCACTGGCGGCGCTGCAGTAGGTGGGCTGCGGCGTGCCTTCGCCGATCACCAGGAAGCTGGAGCTGACCGCGCCCCAGCTGCCGCCGGCGTCACGGGCGCGCACGTAGACCAGGTGCTTGCCGGTGGCCAGGCCGGTGGTGTCCAGGGTGCCGGTCAGGTTCTCGGTCTTGGCGTTGAAGGCACCGTCCAGCGGCTGCAGGACGACGGGCGTGGCGCCGGATTCCCAGGGCGCCTTGTCGATGTAGTACTCGGCGGCCGCGATGTTCTGCGTCGCCTCGGTGCCATTGGCGGTGCTGAAGCGCAGGTCGCTGGCACTTGCCGACAGGGTCACCGGCGTGCCGGCCGGTACTCCCGTGCTGGCGGCGCCACCGCTGAGGACTACGCTGGCCACGTCCGGCCCGGCCGGGGTGATGTAGGGTGTGCGCACCACCTTGGCGGCATAGATCAGCGCCGGCAGGTTCTTCGGCTTCACCGTGTTCTGGTACACGGCGCAGCTCTGGAAGAACTGGGTGCCCAGCTCGAAGGTGAAGGCGGCCACGCCCAGCTCGCCATAGCTGATGCCGTCGCTGGTGCCGTCGGTGGGATAGAGGCCGACCGACTGCTGCGGGGTGTAGCCGTTGAAGAAGGCGAACTTGCGGCCCAGGGTCTGCAGCGCCGTGCCGTTGGGCGCGGCCTGGCTGGTGTCGCCCCAGGGCCAGAGCACCAGCTCGCTGTAGCTGTGGATGTCCAGGTGGATGCCGCTGGTGCTGCTCGGCGCCGCATCGCCGCGGTTGGGCCCGCGGCGGTCCGGCCAGATGCTGCGCGCATAGGCCTCCAGGGCCTGCACTTCCGGCTCGGAGCCGGCGCTGGGGCCGCGGTAGGTGTCGTTGCACTGGTCGCCGCTGGAGCCCTGGCCGTTGGTGCTGTTCCAGCCGAAGGTGAAGTTGCGGTTGAGGTCGGCGCCGCGGCTGTTGCTGTTCGGCCCGCAGTAGTTCTGGTTGGTGTTCTTGCGCCAGGACAGCCCGGTCTCGGCCTTCTTGCGCCCGTCCGGGTTGGTCTGCAGCAGCAGATGCACTTCGTGGTGATCGAGGATCCAAGTGGCGTCCGGGTCCACCCCGTAGCCGTCCACCAGCCAGCGGGCGAAGGCCAGCACCAGCGGCGCGGTGGTGTACTCGCGGGCGTGGATGGCGCTGTTGATCAGCAGCTTGGGCTTGTCGCCGGGCTTGTTCTGGTTGGTCAGCTTGAGCACGCCGATGTCGTAGCCGCCCAGACCCTGGGTCTTCTCCCAGGACTGGCCGACGGTCAGCCACTGGGCCAGTTGCGGGTGCGTGCTGGCCATGCCGGCGGCGGCCGCGTAGGTCTCTTCCACCGTCTCGTAGCAAGCGTAGCCGGGCACGCTGGCGATGCCCGCGTCGCTGGCCGCCGCGCTGGTGCTCAGGCTGCGCTGCTGCAGGCGTTGCTGGATATTGCCGAGGATCTGGTTGCGCTTGGCGATGAAGTCGTCGGCCACCTGGAAGGTGAAGCCGAACACGGCCAGCTTCTCCTGTTCTTCGGCGGTCAGCTCCATGATCAGGTAACCCTGCTCATAGTGCGATTCGAGCAACTGGCCGTGGAAGCTGATGGCGGCCTTGCGGGCGATATCCAGATTGGGGAAGAACGCCTTGTACACCTGGTTGGCGGCCTTCTCCTGTTCCAGCAGGAGGAAGTCTTCCTGGACCTGGGCCTCGTTGTTGGCCTGAGCGTTTTGCAGCATGCAGAGGGTGGCGATGCCCGCGCCGATGGCGAGCGTGAGGTTCCGCTTTATCATTCTTGCTGTTCCTGTCCATGTAGTAGGGGCGCCCGCTCGATAAGCGGGCACGGCTCCGATGTCGGTCTTGTGGACCGCAGCGGATACGGCGAACGCTCTGGATGCCGACTGCACGGGCTGGGATCCTTTCCTGGCGAGGCGTCGGGAGGTGGCCGGTCTGGCAGCAAGAGTGCAAAGAAACCTAGAAGTCACTTGCGGGTCTGTCAATTTGTCGGATGATGGCCGCGTGATCCGCGCAGATTCGCGGCAAATGGCCACTAAAGGAGCGATTTCATGCGGCAATTCAGTGCACTGTTTCTGGCCCTGCCGCTGCTCGCCAGCCTGGGTTGCAGCGCCGGGCCGGCGCCAGGCGATGGCGCCGCGGCCGAGGAGTGGGCGCAACTGCGTCAGCAGCGCGGACATTTCGATGGCGCGGCCTGGAACAAGGACCTGGATGCCTGGCAGGGGCGCAAGCACCAGCTGCTGCAGGGCCTGGCCGAACGCCTGCTGGCGGAGAAGCCGGACCAGGCCGGGGTGCGCGCGCTGATGGGCGAGCCCGATGTGCAGGTGGCGGCCGACGGTGCCGAGTACGCCGACTGGCTGCGCCGCACCGAGTGGCGCGGCGAGCCGGGCGAGAAGCTGTGGAGCTACCAGTGGCGCGGCAACCACGACCAGCTGCTGGTGGCCTTCAGCGGCGAGCGGGTCAGCGCCGTCGGCTGGCTCTACGCCTGGGAGTGAGCGTCCTCGCCCAGCTGCAGCAGGGTGTCGATGCGCGCCGGGCTGAACGGCGGGCGTGGCGCCGGCGGTTGCCAGCCGAACAGTGCCTGGGCGGCACCGCCGCAGACCCGGCCCTGGCAGGCGCCCATGCCGCAGCGGCTGGCCATCTTGGCCTGGCTCCAGCCCTGGTGATCGGCCACCGCCGCTAGCGGCACGTCTTCGCAGCGGCAGATTAGGGTGTCCGGCCTGGCCAGGTTCTTCACCTCGTCGCGTAGGACGAAGGCGCCATTCAGCGCCTTGGCGAAACCGTGCCAGCGCTGGCGCTGCGGCCACAGGCGCTGCGCCGCGTCGCGCTCGCCCACCGCCGCATGGCCTGCGATGGCGCCTTCCACCAGCGCCTTCTCGCTGCCGCCGAAGCCGGTGCTCTCGCCGGCGGCATAGTGATCGGCCAGGCTGGTGGCCTGCCAGGCATCGATGGCGATGGCGCCGTTGTCGATACGGCAGCCCAGGGCCTGGCCGAGTTGAAGATTGGGGATCAGGCCGAAGCCGCAGGCCAGGCGCTCGCAGGTGACTTCCTTGATCTGTCCTCCGATGCTCAGGCGCACCGCTTCCAGGCGGCCCTCGCCCAGCGCTTCGACCACGTGACTGTTCGCCCGGTAGCCGCGATGGAACAGGCCGAACGACTGCAGCAGCTTGTGCGGCCAGCGCGGCAGCTGCGCGGCAAAGCCGGCCACAGCGCGCCACGGCGCCTGCTCGGCGATATGCAGCACCTTGGCGCCGTTGTCCTGCGCCGTGGCGGCGCTGGCCAGCAGCAGCGGGCCGCTGCCGGCGATGACGATGCGCTCGCCGGCCGCCGGCATGCCGCCCTTGATCAGCGCCTGCAGGCCGCCGGCGCCGGTGACGCCGGGCAGGGTCCAGCCGGGGAAGGGCAGCAGCAGCTCGCGGGCGCCGGTGCAGAGGATCAGCCTGTCGTACTCGATCACCCGGCCCTGCTCGGAGTCTTCCACCAGCAGCGCCTTGGGCCCGGCCAGGGCGACCACGCGGGTGGCCGGCAGCAGTTCGATATTGGCTTGCGCCTCCAGGCGCTGCCGATGCTTGCGGGCCAGCGGCGGCAGGTGCGCCTGCGGGCCGTCGCGCCAGATCTGCCCGCCGGTGGCGGGGTTGTCATCGAGCATGACGATGCGCTCACCGCTCGGTGCGGCGGCCAGGGCCGCGGCCATGCCGGCGGGGCCGGCGCCGATGATGAGGATGTCCACCTTCATGGCCGGCTCTCCACCCGCATGCCGTCGCGGCACAGGGTCTGGCAGGCCAGGCGGCGCTGGCCGTCGATGGTCACCCGGCATTCCTGGCAGATGCCCATGCCGCATACCGGCGCGCGGCGCTGGCCGCTGACCGAGGTGCGGCTGGTGCCGTCACCGCCAAGCATCAGCGCGGCGGCCACCGTGGTACCGGGAGCCACCTGCAGCGGGCGGCCGTCGAGAATCAGTTCAGGCATGCGCGCGTACTCCGGGGAAGCGCTGCGGCAGATAGGGTTGCGGCGCCAGTGGTGCGGTCTCGCCGAGCAGTTGGGCGACCAGCAGGTCGGCGCTGCCCGGCGCGGTGGTGACGCCCAGGCCCTCGTGGCCGACCGCCAGCCACAGGCCGGGGCGCTGCGGATGTTCGCCGAGCAGCGGCAGGCCGTCCGGGCTGGCGGCGCGGAAGCCGGTCCAGGCGCGGATGCCGTTGAGCCGGGCCAGGCCCGGCATGTAGTCGACGGCGCGCTGCAGCATCTTCGCCAGCATCCACGGCTCGACTTCGGGGTCCAAGGTGCCGAACTGCCGCGAGGCGCCGATAAACAGCTGTCCCGTCGGTCTGGGCTGGATATTGGCGGCGGTCGACGGGCCGCTGGCGTTGTGCGCACTGGTGACGTAGCCGAGCTCCACCAGGGTATGGCTGATGCGCCCGGGATAGCGGTCGGTGATCAGCAGGTGGCCCTTCTTCGGCTCGATCGGCAGTTCCGGGCACAGCTCGGTGACATGGGTGCCGCCCGCCAGGATCACCGCCTGGGCGCCGAGCCAGCTGCCGTTCTCCAGGCGTACGCGGTTGCCGTCGATCTCGATCACCCGGGCCTGGCGCTGCTCGATCAGCGGATGCTCGAGCAGCCAGCGCGCGGCGTTTGGCGCGTAGAGAATGCCATCGCCGATCGCCCGCAGGCCGCCGTGCAGGCCGTCGCGCAGTTCCGGTTCGGCATGGCGCAGGGCGTCGGCGCCGAGCAGCTGGCAGTCCAGGCCATGCTCGCGCAGCACCTGGTACTTGGCCTCGGCCACCGCCATCTCCTCGGCGTTGGCGGCCAGCCACAGGGTGCCGTTCTGCCGGTAGGCGCAGTCGTCCGGCATGTCGCGGGCCCAGTCGCGCCAGCGCTGCACCGAGTATTGACTGAGCGCCAGCTCGGCCGGGTTGTCGTCGAGCACGATCAGGTGGCCCATGCCGGCGGCGGTGGCGGCGCGCAGGCCGGCATCCAGCACCAGCACGCGCTGGCCGCGTTTGGCCAACTCACGGGCGCAGGCGGCGCCGACTATGCCGGCGCCGATGACGATGACGTCGGCGCCGTCGCTCACAGGCGAATGCCCCAGGCGAACGGATCGTCCGCCTCGATGAGCAGGGTGGCCTCGGCGCTGATATGTGCGCGGCCACGAATGGTGGGGATGATGCGGCCGCCTTCGGCGTTCTCGTAGCTGCCCTCGAACTGGCTGCCGATCACGCTGGCCTGGCGCCACAGCTGGCCCGGCTGCAGCTTGCCGTCGGCCGCCAGGCACGCCAGCTTGGCGCTGGTGCCGGTGCCGCAGGGCGAGCGGTCGTAGGCCTTGCCAGGGCAGAGCACGAAGTTGCGGCTGTCGGCCTCGGTGTCAGCGGCGAACAGCTCGATATGGTCGATCAGGCCGCCGTCCTCGCCACGGATGCCATGGTCTTCCAGGGCCTGCTGCACGGCCACCGAGTAGGCGGTCAGGGCGTCCAGGTTGTCGCCGGCCACGCGCAGGCCGTGATCGCTGATCAGGAAGAACCAGTTGCCGCCCCAGGCGATATCGCCGGTCACCCGGCCATGGCCCGGCACGTCGACGGCGACCGCCTGGCGATAGCGGTAGGCCGGCACGTTGCGCACGCTCACCGAGCGGTCGTCGTGCAGGGTCGCCTCGACGGTGCCGACCGGCGTCTCGATCCTGTGCACGCCCGGGCCGATGCGACCCAGGTGCGCCAGCGAGACCACCAGGCCGATGGTGCCGTGGCCGCACATGCCGAGGTAGCCGCTGTTGTTGAAGAAGATCACTCCGGCACAGGCGCTGGGGTCGACCGGCTCGCACAGCAGGGCGCCGACCAGCACGTCACTGCCGCGCGGCTCCAGCACGCTGGCGGCACGCCACTGGTCGAAGCGCTCGGCCAGCAGCTGACGGCGCTCGGCCATGCTGCCGCGTCCCAGATCGGGAAAGCCTTCGAGAACCAGGCGGGTCGGTTCGCCGCCGGTGTGCGAGTCGAGTACACGGATACGTTGCATGATGGCCCCTGCCGCTGAATGGTTTCGGCAAGGGTGCCGCCGGAACGAGGTCGGCGGCTTGAGCCATTTCCGCCGGCGCTATGACGAAATCGGCACAGCCTCAGACGCGATTGGGCAGGTGCTCGTAGAGCGTCTGGCACACGCCGTTGATGTGTTCCTCGATCAGCCGGGCGGCGGTCTCGGCGTCGCCGGCGCGGCAGGCGGCGATGATTTCGCGATGCTCGTGGTCGGCGCGGTCCTTGCCCTCGGACAGGCTCATCTGCATGCGCAGGTAGCGCTCCAGCTTGTCGTGGATCGAGCGGATCAGGTTGACCAGGAACGGCCGTTGCGCCGGCTCGTAGAGGCAGGCGTGGAGCTGCCAGTTGAGTTCGGCCCAGCGACCGACGTCTTCCTCGCCGAGGAAGGCCTCGCAGATGCGCTCGGCGGCGGCGAAGGTGGCCTCGCTCATGTTCGGCACCGCCAGGCGGATCGCGCGCATCTCCAGCAGCACCCGCACCTCGAACATCTGCGCCATCTCCGGTTCGGAGATTCGCGTGACCACCGCGCCCTTGTTGCGCTGGAACAGCACCAGGCCCTCGGCCTCCAGGCGCTTGAGCGCCTCGCGCACGGGAATCTTGCTGACGTTGAACAGCTGGGCGATGTCGTCCTGGCGGATCGGCTCGTCCTCGGCGAAATGCCCGGAGATGATCGCGTCGCGCAGGTGCTTGGCGATGACCTCGGATGCGGCGGGCGCTATTCCCAGGTTGGGGGCATTGAAGCGAGGTAGGGGCACGGCACGTCACCGAGTCGGCTGGTTGATGCGAATATCATATACGAAATCCCTGGCTTGCCAGTTCAGCCTGCGCGGCTGAAGCGCTGCTCCAGCGCCGCGATCTGCGCGCGCTCGTTACGAATGAAATCGCGGAACGCCTGGGCCACCGGCGACAGGCGCTTGCCCCGCACGTGCACCACGCACCAGCTGCGCTGCAACGGCAGCTCTTCCACCGGCAGTTCACGCAGCAAACCCTGGGCCAGTTCCAGGCGCACGGCATGCCGCGGCAACAGGGCCAGGCCGAGGCCGGCGATCACCGCTTCCGCCTGAGTTTCGCTGGAACCGACTTCAAGGGTCTGGGCGAAGTGGGCGCGCTTCTGGTGACAGTATTCCTCGCAGGCGCGGCGGGTGCCGGAGCCGATCTCGCGGACCAGCAGCGGGAAGGCGGTGAGGTCGCCCAGGCGCAGCTTCTGCCGTGCGCATAGCGGATGGTTTGGCGGTGCCACCGCGACTATCGGATTGTTGAGGAAGGGGAAGAAGTCCAGGGCCTGGTCGCCGGGCGGCTGCGACATGATCAGCAGGTCGTCACGGCTCACCGACAGGCGGCGCACCGCCTGGGCGTGGTTGACCACCGCCAGTTGCAGGCTGACCTCCGGATGCTGCTCGCGGAAGGCGGCGAACAGGTGCGGCACCAGGTACTTGGCGCTGGATTCCACGGCCAGGTTGAGCTGACCCTGCAGCGAGCCCTGCAGGTCTGAGAGCTGCATGTCCAGCGCCTCCAGGCGGCCGAACACGTCCTCGCTGGCGCGCAGCAGGGCTTCGGCGGCGGGCGTCAGGTAGAGCTTCTTGGCGATGTAGTCGAACAGCGGCTGGCCGAGCAGCTCTTCCAGCTGGCGAATCTGCAGGCTCACGGCCGGCTGGGTCAGCGCCATTTCCTCGGCGGCGCGGCTGTAGGAACGGCTTTCGCACACTGCGCGAAAAATCTGCAGCTGACGAAAAGTCATTCGCATCAACGACTTGCGCATTGATAAGGGCTCGTGGAAGGCCTTGGTTGGCTCAACTATAAGTCTTTGCTAATGGTTATCCCAACAATTATTGATTTTGGGTAATTCATCGGCAGAGCTAGCTTATGAAACAAGACCGCCGCGGGCTGTGCGGTCACCGGTCGACCGCCTCGCAACGGTCGTTTGTTCACGTGATCGAGGAACCAGGCTCGTGATCAAGAAGATCCTCATCGCCAACCGTGGCGAGATTGCCGTCCGCATCGTGCGTGCTTGCGCCGAGATGGGCATCCGCTCGGTGGCCGTGTATTCCGAGGCGGACCGCCAGGCACTGCACGTCAAGCGCGCCGACGAGGCCCACAGCATCGGCGACGACCCGCTGGCCGGCTACCTCAACCCGCGCAAGCTGGTGAACCTTGCCGTGGAGACCGGCTGCGACGCGCTGCACCCCGGCTACGGCTTCCTCTCGGAAAACGCCGAGCTGGCCGAAATCTGCGCCGAGCGCGGGATCAAATTTATCGGCCCATCGGCGGAAGTGATCCGCCGCATGGGCGACAAGACCGAGGCACGGCGCAGCATGATCGCCGCCGGCGTGCCCTGCACCCCAGGCACCGAGGGCAACGTGGCGGATATCGCTGAGGCCCTGCGCGAGGGCGACCGCATCGGCTACCCGGTGATGCTCAAGGCCACCAACGGTGGTGGCGGGCGCGGCATCCGTCGCTGCAACAGCCGCGAGGAGCTGGAACAGGCCTATCCGCGAGTGATCTCCGAGGCCACCAAGGCCTTCGGCCGCGCCGAAGTGTTCCTGGAAAAGTGCATCGTCAATCCGAAGCACATCGAGGCGCAGATCCTCGCCGACAGCTTTGGCAACACCGTGCACCTGTTCGAGCGTGACTGCTCGATCCAGCGCCGCAACCAGAAGCTGATCGAGATCGCCCCCAGCCCGCAGCTCACCCCCGAGCAGCGCGCCTATATCGGCGACCTCGCCGTGCGCGCCGCCCAGGCGGTGGGCTACGAGAACGCCGGCACCGTGGAGTTCCTGCTCGCCGAGGGCGAGGTGTACTTCATGGAGATGAACACCCGGGTGCAGGTGGAGCACACCATCACCGAGGAAATCACCGGCATCGACATCGTCCGCGAGCAGATCCGCATCGCCTCGGGCCTGGAGCTGTCGGTCAAGCAGGAAGACATCCAGTACCGCGGCTTCGCCCTGCAGTTCCGCATCAATGCCGAGGACCCGAAGAACAACTTCCTGCCCTCGTTCGGCAAGATCACCCGCTACTACGCCCCCGGCGGCCCCGGCGTGCGTACCGACACGGCGATCTACACCGGCTACACCATTCCGCCCTACTACGACTCCATGTGCCTGAAGCTGATCGTCTGGGCGCTGACCTGGGAAGAGGCGATGGATCGCGGCCTGCGCGCGCTGGACGACATGCGCGTGCAGGGCGTGCGCACCACCGCCGCCTACTACCAGGAAATCCTGCGCAACCCCGAGTTCCGCAGCGGCCAGTTCAACACCAGCTTCGTCGAGGCCCACCCGGAGCTGACCCAGTACTCGATCAAGCGCAACCCGTCGCACCTGGCCATCGCCATCGCCACCGCCATTGCCGCCCACGCCGGCCTGTAGGGATCAGAACATGACCAAGCCTCTTAACCAGAAAAGAATTACCGTCACCGACACCATCCTGCGCGATGCCCACCAGTCGCTGATCGCCACCCGCATGCGCACCGAAGACATGCTGCCGATCTGCGACAAGCTCGATAAGGTCGGCTACTGGTCCCTGGAAGTCTGGGGCGGCGCCACCTTCGACGCCTGCGTGCGCTTCCTCAAGGAAGACCCCTGGGAGCGCCTGCGCAAGTTCAAGGCCGCGCTGCCCAACACTCGCCTGCAGATGCTCCTGCGCGGACAGAACCTGCTCGGCTATCGCCACTACAGCGACGACGTGGTGCGCGCCTTCGTGGCCAAGGCCGCGGTCAACGGCATCGATGTGTTCCGCATCTTCGACGCGATGAACGACGTGCGTAACCTGCGCGTCGCCATCGAGGCGGTGAAGGCCGCCGGCAAGCACGCCCAGGGCACCCTCGCCTACACCACCAGCCCGGTGCACACCGTGGCCGCCTACGTCGAGCAGGCCAAGGCCATGCAGGCCATGGGCATCGACTCCATCGCGATCAAGGACATGGCCGGCCTGCTCACCCCCTACGCCACCTTCGAGCTGGTCAAGGCGCTGAAGGCCGAGGTCGACCTGCCGGTGTTCGTGCACAGCCACGACACCGCCGGCATGGGCTCGATGTGCCAGCTCAAGGCCATCGAGGCCGGTGCCGACCATATCGACACCGCCATCTCCAGCTTCGCCTGGGGTACCAGCCACCCGGGCACCGAGTCGATGGTCGCCGCCCTGCGTGGCAGCGAGTACGACACCGGCCTGGACCTGGCGCTGATCCAGGAGATCGGCATGTACTTCCACGCCGTGCGCAAGAAGTACCACCAGTTCGAGAGCGAATTCACCGCCGTCGACACTCGCGTACAGGTCAACCAGGTGCCGGGCGGGATGATGTCCAACCTGGCCAACCAGTTGAAGGAGCAGGGCGCGCTCAACCGCATCAACGAAGTGTTCGCCGAGATCCCGCGGGTGCGCGAAGACCTCGGCTTCCCGCCGCTGGTCACGCCGACCTCGCAGATCGTCGGCACCCAGGCGGTGTTCAACGTGCTCGCCGGCGCCCGCTACAAGACCATCACCAACGAGGTGAAGCTGTACCTGCAGGGCCGCTACGGCAAGGCCCCGGGCAAGGTCAACGAGGCGCTGCGCAAGCAGGCCATCGGCAGCGAGGAAGTGATCGACGTACGCCCGGCCGACCTGCTCAAGCCGGAGATGGCCAAGCTGCGCGAAGAGATCGGCAGCCTGGCCAAGTCCGAGGAGGACGTGCTGACTTACGCCATGTTCCCGGACATCGGCCGCAAGTTCCTCGAGGAGCGTGCCGCCGGCACCCTGACCCCGGAAGTGCTGCTGCCGATTCCCGAGGCCGGTGGCGTGGCGCCCGTCGGTGGCGGCGGCGTGCCGACCGAGTTCGTGGTCGATGTGCATGGCGAGAGCTACCGCGTGGACATCACCGGCGTGGGCGTGAAGGGTGACGGCAAGCGCCACTTCTACCTGTCCATCGACGGCATGCCGGAAGAAGTGGTGTTCGAGCCGCTCAACGACTTCGTCGCCGGTGGCTCCGGCAGCAAGCGCAAGAGCGCCAGCGCGCCGGGCGACGTCAGCACCACCATGCCGGGCAATATCGTCGACGTGCTGGTGAAAGAGGGCGATCAGGTCAAGGCCGGCCAGGCCGTGCTGATCACTGAGGCGATGAAGATGGAAACCGAAGTGCAGGCGCCGATCGCCGGCACCGTCAAGGCCATCCACGTGGCCAAGGGCGACCGGGTCAACCCGGGCGAAGTGCTAATAGAGATCGAAGCTTAAGTCCCTGGGGCGCATAAGCGCCCCTTTTTTTGCCCGCGAAAAGGAGGTGCGTGTGGATCCGGTGGTGCTGTTTTTCGTCTTCGGTCTGGTCGCCGGGCTGCTGAAGAGCGAGTTGAAGCTGCCGGCGGCGCTCTATGAAACCCTGTCGATCATCCTGCTCCTTGCCATCGGCCTGCACGGCGGGGTGGAGCTGGCAGAACAGGCCAGTGCGCAGCTGCTCGGCCAGTCAGGTCTGGTGCTGCTGCTCGGCCTCGGTTTGCCGCTGCTGGCCTTCGTGCTGCTGCGCGGGTTGCGTTTCGACCGGATCAATGCGGCGGCGGTGGCAGCGCACTACGGCTCGGTCAGCGCCGGTACCTTCGCCGTGGTCGTGGCCTTCCTGGTGTCGCGCGAGGTTGCCTTCGAGAGCTACATGCCGCTGTTCGTAGCGATCCTTGAGATTCCCGCGATCCTGGTCGGCATCGTCCTGGCCAAGGGCATCAGTCGTGACACCCAGTGGCGCGAGTTGGGCCGTGAGATATTCCTCGGCAAGAGCATCATGCTGCTGCTCGGCGGCCTGGTGATCGGCGCCGTCGCTGGCAAGGAGGCGATCAAGCCGCTTGAGCCGCTGTACACCAGCATGTTCAAGCCGGTGCTGGCTTTCTTCCTGCTGGAGATGGGGCTGATTGCCTCCAGCCAGCTCGGCGCACTGAAGCAGTTCGGCCTGCGTCTGGCAGTGTTCGCTCTGCTGATGCCGCTGCTCGGTGCGCTGATCGGCGCCTTGCTGGCGCGCGGTATGGATCTGAGCCTCGGCGGCACGGCGATGCTCGCCACTCTGGCCGCTTCTGCGTCCTATATCGCCGTACCGGCGGCGTTGCGCCTGGCCCTGCCCGAGGCCAACCCGTCGCTGTCGCTGACCGCCTCGCTGGGCATCACCTTTCCCTTCAACATACTGATCGGCATACCGCTTTATCTGGCGCTGGCCGAGCAACTGATCGCCTGGGGGTTTTGAGATGGACATGCATAGCCGCACCCTGCTCACCGTGATCGGCGAGGCTGCTCTAGAGAAGAAGCTGGAGGCCGACCTGGAGGCGCTCGGCGCGCCGGGCTGGACCATATCCGACGCCCGTGGCCGTGGCGCCCGCGGTGTACGCAATGCCGGTTGGGACACCGAGGGCAATATCCGGCTGGAGGTGATCTGCGCCCGCGACCTGGCCGAGCGCATCGCTGAGCACCTGCAGCGGCGCTACTACGCCAACTACGCCATGATCTGTTACCTCGGGGAAGTGCAGGTACTGCGCCCGGATAAGTTCTAGCGCCTCAGTTGTGCATGCGGTAGGCGCGGCGCAGGGTAATCAGGTCCTGCTTGGTGCAGGCCTGGGGTTCGGCGCCGGTCAGGTCGTAGCAGCGGTAGCGGAAGCCCATCGGCCAGTAGGCGATGGCGACCGGCGGCCAGAAGATCGAGGCCACCCGGAAGCGCGTGCGCAGCTTGCCGTTCTGGATGGTGTTGGCCTGCTCGTCCTGCAGGCGGTAGGGCACGCCGCCTGCGGCGCCCCAGGAGAACGGGCGGGTCTTCACCAGGCCGTAGTTGTCCTCGATCTGACGCTCGTTGATCACCAGGGTGCTATTTTGCGGCAGTTTGAACCAGGCGGCGGCCGAGCAGCCTGTGATGGCCAGAGTGGCCGCTAGCAGGGCGGCGGTCTTGAGTGGAGACATCTCTACTTCCTTGTACTTCTGGATGGCAGATTGCCGCTACCGCGGTGGCGCGCACTATATCGGCTTGCCTGCGGCTTGGCGATGTCAGAACGACGGGCACAAAAAAGGGAAGCACTCGGCTTCCCTTGGATACGGCGTGCTGGTACGACTCAGCGCCAGAACGGCTTGCTCACTTCAACCGCGCGGTCGTAGGTGCTGATGCCGGCGTCGGAGAGCAGGCGCTCGTCCAGGCGGGCCAGCTCGCGACGGCTGGTGATGCGACGCTGCCACAGCAGCAGGGTGCCCAGTACGCGCAGGGGCAGGTGACCGCCGCTGGCCGGGGATTGTTGTTGGAACATGAGGTCGGAACTGAGTGTGCGTTCCATGGTGGTGCTTCCTTCCGCTGTCGAGCGGGGTTAGATGGTGTCCTACTGGAAGCACATTTTCCTGACTGCGCAGTCGATTTTGTAGGCACAGCTGGGCTAAATTGCAGGGCTATTAGTTAGGCGGCTTGGTAACTGTTCTGCTCCTGTGACAGCAACTGTACTGGTCATCCGTGGAAGATCGCGGAGAAACAAGATTCGCGGGATTAATCCCTGACAAGACCTTTCAGAACGGCACCTTCTACAGGTACAGTTATTTTAGAATCCTGGCAGCTGACCAATCTGTTATTGCCGGAAGACGAGCCCACGAAGCCCGTTTTCCGACCTCACCCTCCGCTTCTGGCGCCGTCGCGCGACCTAGAATAATCGGTGATCCCACAAGGAAATCTTCATGACCGACCAGACCCAGCAATTCGCCAGCGACAACTATTCCGGCATCTGCCCGGAAGCCTGGGCCGCCATGGCCGAGGCCAATCGTGGGCACCAGCGCGCCTACGGTGAGGACGAATGGACGGCTCGCGCCTCCGACCAGTTCCGCCAGCTGTTCGAGACCGACTGCGAGGTGTTCTTCGCCTTCAACGGCACGGCCGCCAACTCCCTGGCCCTGTCATCATTGTGCCAGAGCTACCACAGCGTGATCTGCTCGGAGACCGCCCACGTCGAGACCGACGAGTGCGGCGCCCCGGAATTCTTCTCCAACGGCTCCAAACTGCTCACCGCGCGCACCGAGCAGGGCAAGCTGACTCCGGCCTCGATCCGCGAGGTGGCCCTCAAGCGCCAGGACATCCACTACCCGAAGCCGCGGGTGGTGACCCTGACCCAGGCCACTGAGGTCGGCACCGTCTACCGCCCGGACGAGGTCGCCGCCATCAGCAAAGTATGCAAGGAGCTCAAGCTCAACTTGCACATGGACGGCGCGCGCTTCTCCAATGCCTGTGCCTCGCTCGGCTGCAGCCCGGCCGAGCTGACCTGGAAGGCCGGCGTCGACGTGCTGTGCTTCGGCGGCACCAAGAACGGCATGGCGGTGGGCGAGGCCATCCTGTTCTTCAACAAGGCCCTGGCCGAAGACTTCGACTACCGCTGCAAGCAGGCCGGCCAGCTGGCCTCGAAGATGCGCTTCCTCTCCGCGCCCTGGGTCGGCCTGCTGCAGGACGACGCCTGGCTGCGCTACGCCAACCACGCCAACCGCTGCGCGCGCCTGCTGGCCGAGCTGGTGGCCGACGTGCCGGGCGTCAGCCTGATGTTCCCGGTGGAGGCCAACGGCGTGTTCCTGCAGCTCTCCGAGCCGGCCATCCAGCGCCTGACCGGCTGGGGCTGGCGCTTCTACACCTTCATCGGTGCCGGCGGCGCGCGCTTCATGTGTTCCTGGGATACCGAAGAGGCGCGGGTGCGCGAGCTGGCGGCGGACATTCGTCGGGCCATGGCCTGAACACCGACGAAAGGCAGGGTATGGCGAGGTGGGGCTGACTAAGGTTTTCAGTCCCACTGACCCAACTTTCCGCTTCGCCGGAGAACCACCCTCATGGACATCAACAACCTCTTCGAGCAGCTGCACAGCCTGCCCAGCATCCCCAAGGTCGCCCAGGACCTGATCCAGCAGTTCGACAACCCCAACACCAACCTCGACGCCGTCGCGCGCAACATCAACCTCGATCCGGTGATCGCCGCCAAGGTCCTGCGCCTGGCCAACTCGGCGCGCTTTCGCGGTGCCCGCGAGGCGCACAGCGTGGAGGACGCCGCCTCGCGCCTGGGCTTCAACACCCTGCGCACGCTGGTGCTGGCCTCGGCGGTGACCGGCGCCTTCAAGACCGACTCCGGCTTCGATCTCAAGGCCTTCTGGCTGCAAAGCTTTCAGGTGGCGAGCATCTGCCGGCTGCTGGCCAAGACCCGTGGCGTGGCGATGGAGACGGCCTTCACCTGCGGCATGATGCACAACATCGGCGAGCTGCTGATCCAGACCGGCGCGCCGGAACTGGCCGCGCGGCTCAACCGCAGCGGCAAGACCGACGCCGCCGGGCGCGTGGCGCTGGAGACCCTGCAGCTGGGCTTCGGCTTCCCCGAAGTGGGCGCTGAGCTGGCGCGGCGCTGGCAGCTGCCGGAGGTGATCCAGCAGGCCGTCGCCCTGCAGACCCGCCCGCACCAGGCGCCGGCGGACATGCCGCTGCCGCGGCTGGTGGCCCAGGCGGTGCTGATCGCCGAGGCGCTGCGCCTGCATAACGGTGATCTGGACAAGACCCGCGAGGAGCTGGACAGCCCGCTGTGCGAAGGCATCGACCTGGACGCGCTGTTCGACAAGCTGCCCGAGGTGCTGGAGGCCGACAAGGGCTTCAGCCAGCTGCTCGACTGACGCGCCTGGCCGCCGGTGCGCTGGCACCGGCGGCCATGTCGAGCGTTTACCCTTCCTGTTCCGCGGTTTCCGCTTCCTCGACCTTGTCCTCTTGCGCGGCATCCTGGCAGGCACCGGTAGCGCCTTCCTTGCCGGTGGAGGACACCGCGGACGAGCCGTCGGCCTTGAGGCTGATGGCGATGGTCACGCCTTCGCCCCTGGCCTCGTAGTACTGCTCGCTAAACTTGCTCAGGGTGGCCGGCTTGTCATTGATATGCACCGGGCCGCCGGCCTCGGCGCGCACGTTGAGTTCGCCGGGACAGGTGACATCGAACTCAGGCAGGCTGGCGGCGTTGGCCGCCCCGGTGGCGGCGAGCAGGGCAGTGGTGATCAGCAGTTTGTTCATGAGGGGTGCTCCTGGCAGGGATAGGCGTTCGATGGGCGCCTGCGTTCTCCTGATCAGTGAGCTAAGAAGCCGCCGGCTGGCTTGTCCAACCCGCGCGGCACTTGCCGATGGGCTGCAGGCAGCAGCCAGCGCAGCAGCTGCGGCGGCAACTCGATAGGGCGCCGCGGTGGTGGTCGCACCAGGGGCAGCGCCAGTTCGCCGGCGGCCAGGGCGGCGAACAACAAGGCGCAGACATTGCTCGCCCGTAACTTGCTTTGCATATTGCCGCGATGTTTGCGCACGGTCAGGTCGCTGATGCCCAATTCGCGGGCCACCTGTTTATCGCTGAGTCCTTCGGCGAATAAATGAATGATTTCCAGTTCGCGCTCGCTTAATACCGGCGACAAGTTTCGCCTGGCAGTAAGTTCGCCGAATCGTTCGAAGTAATAAATAACCAGCTGCGCCGACTTATGCAGGCCGAGTTTGCGCTGCAAGTTCTCCCGGTGTTTGTGCGCGGTACTCAGCGATATCGCCAGCGCCGCGGCGATGTCGCGGTCGGTCAAGCCCTTGGCGATCAGCCCTAGCGCCTGTATTTCGCGAGTCGTCAGCACATCCCTGTCCTGCCTGAGAAGGAGAGGGATCGACCTTAGTTTTCGGGCGCCGAATATCCGATACGGAAGTACTTCCCACGTGATACCGAATTTGCCCAATACCTGATTAACCGGTGCATCGACAGCATGTGAGCGTCGATTGACTCATGGCCGCCAAATGGAACTTGAGTTGCGCAGTTCGACGTACGCGCCGCGAGTTATAGCGGCGCCTCCATATAAATCACTGCAAGGACACCGTCATGAATTGGAACCGTACGTTTACCGATCTGATCCGCGCCGGCCGCGCGGCCTACTGGGGCAACTGGACCCTCGATCCGAAGATCAAGGTCGGCGCCGTTGGCATCGTCTCGCCGGACACCGGCGACTTCACCCTGGTGCAGGAGTCCACCCCGGGCCTGGCCATCAGCGAACGCGGCATCCCCAACCAGTGGAAGCTGGCCTCCAGCAACGTCAAGCGCAGCCAGGCCGCGGTCAAGCTGGACGGCTCGGGCACCGACCCGGAATCGGGCACCAAGGGTAGCGTCGGCACCGAGATCACCTGGGACTTCGCCACCGTCGGTTCCATCGCCTCGGAGTTCGGCATCGCCAACGAGAGCTTCATCAGCGATCTCACCGCCCTGTCCAAGGCCGACACCCTGAGCTGGCTGGCCCAGCAGGCCGCCTCGGTGAGCATGGGCAGCGCCGGCAACATCGCCCAGGGCTTCGGTGTGGTCACCAGCGTGATCTACGCCAACAGCGGCCTCAACCTCGGCTCCCAGGACAACAGCTCGTCCTTCTCCATCACCGGTGAAGCCAGCGCGGTGCAGGACATGGTGGCCGGCGCCAATGCCAAGGGCTCGTACAGCTCCACCAAGGAGAGCAAGCAGGTCGACCAGCACCTGTGGCCGTCCACGCCGAACAAGGAAGCCGGCGGTGCGATCCCGATCGCGTACACCTTCGCCTCGTACGACGGCACCCTGCTGATCCCCAACTGGATCAACCGCCTGGGCTCGCTGCAGATCCTGTTCAACAACAAGCCGGGCTGCACCTACATCACCAACATCAACCTCAGCTACGACACCCCGCAGGGCAAGAAGAACGAGTCCTTCTCGCTGAGCGGTGGCCTGTCCAAGACCGTCGCCAACATCCCGCTGAGCGCCACCAACATCGTCGCCGACGTCAGCTTCAAGGGCGTGATCAACAGCGACAAATACAGCTTCAAGTGGCCGAGCCCGCTGGGCCAGTGGCTGACCGGCCAGCGCGAGATCGAGATGACCGGCGTCTGGCCGGGGCAGACCCACGCGCGCGATATCGCGCTGTGAGCCGAGCGCGGAAGGCCCGCGGTCGGGCGCTTCCGTGCACACCAATCAGTGGAGGATGAACCCATGAATGCATTTATCGAGACCCATAAGTACCTGGCCGCCGCCATCCTGTTCGCCGCGCTGTGCGCCGGCAGCGTGTCTTCGGCGCATGCGGAGGATGTCGCCAAGGGCGTGCTGATCGTGCGTGGCGATGCCCACGGCGCCAGTCCCAACGAGAAGGACAACTACAAGAACGAGACGGTCAACGACAATCTTCTGGAAGAGGTGTCCGTGCTGTGCGCCAGCAAGGGCAACCAGACCGCCGCGGCCCTGGTCCTCACTGACACCACCCGTACCTGGGGTGGCTACATGAGCAGCAATACCACCACCGTGATCAATCTGGGCGGCAAGGTGGTGAAGGATGCGCAGCCGGGCAATCCCAACCACTGCCTGATCAATGGCCTGACGCTGGGCCAGATCAAGGGCATCTGGCACTGAGCTCCCGCGCCAAAGAAAAGACCGGCCAGGCGGCCGGTCTTTTTCCATGCTGACGGTTCAGCTACCCGTCTTGATCTTGCTCCAGGCGCGGGTGCGGGCGCGCTCCGCGGCACGCGGCAGCGGCTCGAGGGTGTAGAGCTTCTGCATGGCCTCGGCGGTCGGGTAGAGGTTGGGGTTGGTGCGGATCGCCTCGGCGACCAGCGCGGTGGCGTCCTTGTTCGGGTTGGGGTAGCCGACGAAGTCGGAGATCGGCGCGATCACCTGCGGCTGCAGCAGGAAGTTGATGAATTCATGCGCTTCGGCGATGTTCTTCGCGTCCTTCGGAATCGCCATCATGTCGAACCAGATCGGCGCGCCTTCCTTGGGCAGGCGCATGTCCACGGTCACGCCGTTCTTCGCCTGCTTGGCGTTGTTGGCGGCCTGCGAGAAGCTGCCCGAGTAGCCCACGGCCACGCAGATCTCGCCGTTGGCGATGTCGCTCATGTACTTGGAGCTGTGGAAGTAGCGCACGTGCGGGCGGATCTTGCTCAGCAGCTGCTCGGCCTTGGTGTAGTCGGCCGGCTCCGTGCTGTTGGGCGGCAGGCCCAGGTAGTGCAGGGCCAGCGGCAGGATCTCCGACGGCGAGTCGAGCAGGGCCACGCCGCAGTCCTTGAGCTTGGCGATGTTCTCTTCCTTGAAGATCAGGTCCCAGCTGTCCACCGGCGCGTCCGCGCCGAGGGCGGCCTTGACCTTGTCCGGATTGAAGCCGATCAGCACGGTGCCGTACATGTAGGGCACGGCGTACTGGTTGCCCGGATCGTTGGCCTCGATCAGCTTCATCAGCTGCGGGTCAAGGTGCTGCCAGTTGGGCAGCAGCGAACGGTCTAGCTTCTGGAACACGCCGGCCTCGACCTGCTTGGCCAGGAACACGTTGGACGGCACCACCAGGTCATAACCGGAGTTGCCGGTGAGCAGCTTGGCCTCCAGCGCCTCGTTGGTGTCGAAGATGTCGTAGGTCAGCTTGATGCCGCTGTCCTGTTTGAACTGGGTCAGGGTCTCCGGGGTGATGTAGTCGAACCAGTTGTACACCTTGAGTTCGCGGTCGGCGGCCTGGGCGGTGCCGGCCAGGGTCAGGCCGCAGAGGGTGGCGGCGAGCAGCTTCTTCATCTTGTTGTTCTCCTGTGCAGGGCGCGTCAGGCGCCCTGGAAACCTTCGAGCACGTTGACGGCATTGATGCCGATTTCGGCGACCGCATAGCCGCCTTCCATGACGAACAGCGTCGGCTTGCCCAGCGCGGCGATGCGTTCGCCCATGCGCAGGTAGTCCGGGCTGTCCAGCTTGAAACTGGAGATCGGGTCGTTCTGGTAGGTGTCGACGCCAAGCGACACCAGCACCACGTCCGGCGCGTATTCGGCGATGCGCCGGCAGGCGGTTTCCAGGGCGGCGCCCCAGAGGTCCCAGGCGCTGCCGGCAGCCAGTGGCAGGTTGAGGTTGCAGCCCTCGCCGCGGCCGGCACCGGTCTCGTCGGCGTAGCCGAGGAAGTGCGGGTACTCGAAGCTCGGGCAGCCGTGGATGTTGGCCACCAGCACGTCGTCGCGGTCGTAGAAGATCGACTGGGTGCCGTTGCCGTGGTGGTAGTCGACGTCGAGGATGGCCACCCGCGCGGCGCCCTGGTCGAGGCAGGCCTGGGCGGCGATGGCCACGTTGTTCAGGTAGCAGTAGCCGCCCATCACGTCGGCACTGGCGTGGTGGCCCGGCGGGCGGCACAGGGCGAAGGCACTGTGGGCGCCGGCGGCGATCTCGGCCTGGCCGCTCAGGGCGATCTGCGCGGAGCTGTATACGGCCTGCCAGGTACCGGCGGTGATCGGCGCGAAGCAGTCGAAGCTGTGGAAGCCGTACTGGCCATAGAGGTCTTTGGGCCGCTTGGCGCGCATATGCCGCGCCGGGAACACGCCGGGCAGGAAGTCCGCCGTGTTGCCCTGGGCGGCCCAGCCGGCCCAGGCCTTCTGCAGGAAGTCCAGGTAGTCGCCGGTATGGATGCGAGCGATCGGCGCCAGGCCGAAGTCGCGCGGCGCCAGCACCTCGCCGAGGTTGCGCTCGCGCAGCCGGGCCAGCACATGGTCGGCGCGCGCCGGCATCTCGAAGCAGGGTTTGAATTCACCGCCGACCATCTCGCCCTGGGCATGGTGCAGGCGGTGGTCGTCGCTGTAGAAGGTCAGCATCTTGTTGTTCTCCTCGATGGGCTGCGCGCATTGTTGGCGCCGCGAGCGAGCCGGGAGAACGATAACGCCGGCCAACAAAGGGATAATTCCGGCCATTGTGGCCGGCCGGCATTGTCGCCGCCGGGCCATTGCGCTCGGCTGCCGCTGTGATGGCGAGCCTGCCGCGGGCGTCTATTTCGGCACCCGCACATGGAGAGGTCGAGCATGCAGGCGCTGTTGAACGAGATTCTGGATCAGGTCCGCCCGCTGCTGGGCCAGGGCAAGGTGGCCGACTACATCCCGGCCCTGGCCGAGGTACCGGCCAACCGCCTGGGCATCGCCGTGCTGGGTGTGGACGGCAGCCTGCACACCGCCGGCGACGCCGCCGAGCCGTTCTCGATCCAGAGCATTTCCAAGGTGTTCAGCCTGGTGCAGGCGATCCAGCATTCCGGCGAGGACATCTGGCAGCGCCTCGGCCACGAGCCGTCCGGCCAGCCATTCAACTCGCTGGTGCAGCTGGAGTTCGAGCGCGGTCGCCCGCGCAACCCGTTCATCAATGCCGGCGCCCTGGTGATCTGCGACATCAACCAGTCGCGCTTCGCCGCGCCGGCGCTGTCCATGCGCGACCTGGCCCGGCGCCTGTCCGGCAACCCGCTGCTGGTGTCGGACGCCAAGGTGGCCGAGTCGGAATACCAGCACCGCGCACGCAACGCTGCCGCGGCCTACCTGATGCAGGCCTTCGGCAACTTCCACAACGAGGTGGAGACGGTACTGCGCAGCTACTTCCACCACTGCGCCCTGGCCATGAGCTGCGTCGACCTGGCTCGCGCCTTCGGCTTCCTGGCCAATCAGGGTTTCTGCCCGCGCAGCGGCGAAGCGATCCTCACGCCACGCCAGACCCAGCAGGTCAACGCCATCATGGCCACCAGCGGCCTGTACGACGAGGCCGGCAACTTCGCCTACCGCGTCGGCCTGCCGGGCAAGAGCGGGGTCGGCGGCGGCATAGTCGCGGTGGTGCCGGGGCGTTTCAGCGTCTGCGTGTGGTCACCGGAGCTGAACGCCGCCGGCAACTCCCTGGCCGGCATGGCGGCCCTGGAATCGCTCAGCGAGCGCATCGGCTGGTCGGTGTTCGCGCCGCTGGGTTGAGTCGCGGCGCGGAGGAGTGGCTCAGTCGGCGCACTCGCCGCACAGGTCGAACACGAACAGGCGCTCCACCTCGGCCTGGGCCAGGCCGGCGCCGAGCAGGCTGAACAGCTTGGCCAGGGCGGCCTCGCGGGTCATGCCGGTGCCGCTGACCAGGCCGGCCTCGGCCAGGGCGCTGCCGGCGGCGTAGACCTCGAAGTCGACATGGCCCTGCGGGCACTGGCTGATGGCGGCCAGCACCACGCCACGCTGGTGGGCTTCACGCAGCACGGCGAGGAACTCGGCGTCGTCCGACGGCCCGGTGCCGCTGCCGTAGCATTCCAGCAGCACGCCTTGCACGTCATCGGCCAGCACGGCGCGCAGCTGAGCGGCGCTCAGGCCGGGGAACAGCGGCTGCACGGCCAGGGTCACCGGGCTGCGCGGCTGACGGTAGTGCAGCGCCGCGGGCAGCTCGTCGAGGCGCGCCGCGTGACGTGGGCGATGCATGTTGGCGAAGGCATCGAAGGCCTCGCTCTTCAGCTTGCTGGCGCGGGCGCCATGCAGCAGCTGGCCGTCGAAGAACAGGTGCACGCCGGGCAGGCAGCCCTCGCTCAGCGCCGCCAGGGCGCCGAACAGATTGGGCCAGGCATCGCTGCCCGGGCTGCCCACCGGCAGCATGGAGCCGGTTAGCAGCACCGGCACCTCGATGCCCAGCAGCAGGAAGCTCAGTGCCGCGGCGCTGTAGGCCAGGGTGTCGGTGCCATGCAGCAGCAACACGGCGTCGCAGCCTTCCTCATCCACGGCCTGGACGATGGCGTCGCGCATGGCCAGCCAGTTGGCCTGGCGCATGTTGGCGCTGTCGATCGGCGGGCTCAGTTCGCGGAAGCGCCAGGCCGGCGCCGGGCGCTCCGGATGCAGGGCCTGTTCGGCCTTGAGGCGATCCTCGAAGCCGGAAGCCGGGGCCAGCCCGGCCTCGCTCATCTGCATGCCGATGGTGCCGCCGGTGTAGAGCACCAGCAGGTTCTGCGAAGGGTTCATGCGGTCGATCCGATCAGGTGGCGGGCGCGTGTTTCGCCCGAGTGTAACGGCGAACGGGCAGAGGTAGGACCAAGAAAAAGGGGGCTGTGTGCCCCCTTTTTATTTCAGCGGATGACTCAGCGCTGGTGCAGGCTGTGGGCCATGGCCACGTGCTCGCCGGTGGCGGCGGGCTGCGGGTTGGCCGGCCAGGCGACGGGGTCGAGGTCCAGGTCGCCGAACTCCTTCGGATCGAACACCGGGGTCTCGATGCCGGCCTTGCGCTGGGCATCGTAGTCGCGCATCAGGCGCAGGCCGACCTTGATCAGCATGGCCAGGGCGGCCAGGTTGACCAGTGCCAGCAGGGTCATGGTGATGTCGGCGAAGGCGAACACGGTGCCCAGGTTCTGCATCGAGCCCCAGAAGATCAGCGCCAGCACCAGGCCGCGGTAGATCATCAGCGGGCCGCGGCCACGGCCGACGAGGAACTGCAGGGCGTTCTCGCCGAGGTAGTAGTTGTAGAGGATGCAGGTGAACACGAACAGGCTCAGCGCCACGCTGACGAAGATCCGGCCCCAGTCACCGACCACGGCGGCCAGCGAGTTCTGGGTGAGGATGATGCCGTCGCCCTCGAAGCCCGGGGTGTAGAAGCCGGACAGCAGGATCAGCAGGGCGGTGCAGGTGCAGATGACGAAGGTGTCGAGGAACACGCTGAACGCCTGGACCACGCCCTGGGCCACCGGGTGCTTAACGGCGGCCACGGCGGCCACGTTCGGCGCGCTGCCCAGGCCGGCTTCGTTGGCGAACACGCCGCGCTTCACGCCCATCACGATGGCGCTGCCGAGCAGGCCGGCGAAGGCCGGTTCCAGGCCGAAGGCGCTCTTCACGATGGTCACCAGCATGTCCGGCACCAGCTCGATCTGGCTGGCGATCACGTACAGGGTCACGGCGATGTAGGCCAGGGTCTTGACCGGTACCAGCAGGTCGGAGACGGCGGCGATGCGCTTGATCCCGCCGAGGAACACCAGGCCCAGCAGCACGGCCAGGGCCAGGCCGGTGTACTGCACCGGGAAGCCGAAGGCGTTCTGCAGCGAGTGGGTCACGGTGAAGGACTGCAGGCCGTTGAAGGCGAAGCCGTAGGTGACCAGCAGCAGGACGGCGAAGGTCAGCGCCATCCAGCGCAGTTTCAGGCCGTGCTGGATGTAGTAGGCCGGGCCGCCGCGGTACAGGCCGTCGCCGTCGGCGCGCTTGTAGGCCTGGGCCAGGGTGCACTCGAAGAAGCTGCTGGACATGCCGACCAGGGCGGTCACCCACATCCAGAACACCGCGCCCGGGCCGCCGAGGGTCACGGCGACGCCGACGCCGGCGATGTTACCGGCACCGACGCGGCCGGCGAGGCTCAGCATCAGGGCCTGGAAGGAACTCAGCTGGCCGGCGCTGCCGCGGATGGATTCCTTGAACACGCTGAACATGTGGCCGAAATGGCGGAACTGCACGAAGCGCGAGCGGAGGGTGAAGTAGCTGCCCAAACCGACGATCAGCACGATCAGCAGTTTTCCGGACAGGAAATCGTTGAGCATTTCCAGCATGGCGAGGACCTCGATTCTTATTGTTCGAGTGGAAGAAGCGGCACGGCGACAGCCGTGGAGGCGCATGGTCGGCCTGCTGCGGGGCGCGGGCAATTTCGCGGGTCGCGGCGAGTTGGCGCGAGTTGATGCTAGAATCGCGCCGCTCGCATCATCAGGAATTGCCCCATGTCGGACGCGCTCGGCGACAACCTCAAGCTGCTCTGCAGCCATTACCGTTCGATCGCCGAGGTTTGCCGCAAGCTGGCGATCAATCGCGCCCAGTTCAACAAGTACCTCAGCGGTCAGAGTCGCCCGACGCCGTACAACCTCAAGCGCATCTGCGACTTCTTCGGCGTCGAGGACTACGAGTTGCTGCTGCCGCCGGAGCAGTTCAGCCGCCTGCTCGGCGCACGCAAGCCGGGCCAGGTGGCCGCCAAGCGCGCCGACGCGCTGATCGAGCTGCTCAAGCCGCTGCGTGAACAGACCGCCAACCTGTCGCGCTATTGCGGCTACTACTTCGAATACTCCAACTGCATGTCGGTGCCGGGCATGGTGCTGCTGTCGCTGGTGCACCTGCGGGAGGAGGACGGCGACTTCCTGTTCGAGCGCCAGGAGCGCCAGGAACGCTCCGCCAGCAGCGACGTGCAGGGCGAGGACTGGGTACGTTGCCGCTACCTGGGCGCCGCCTTCCAGTTGCAGGACCGCCTGTTCCTGATGGACTACGAGTCGCTGACCGTCAACGAGATGAGCCAGACCATCCTCATCCCCAGCTACAAGAGCCGCATCACCCGCCTCAACGGCCTGAAGACCGGCGTCTCCAGCGGCGACCGGCGCAACCCGGCCTGCACCCGCGTGGTGTGGGAATACCTGGGCACGGAGATCAACCGCATCAGCGCCTACCGCCAGGTGCGCCTGTACCGCCCGGACGACCCGCGCATCGACGACGACGTGCGCCAGCGCCTGGCCGTGGCGCCGCTGAAGAACGGCCTGTTCGAGATCGAGTAGGGCGGCGAATCAAAGCGCAGCGGGAAGGTCGTATGGATGCCAGGGCGGCAACTGCCCATCAAGGAGTGATCGAGCGTGTTCGCAATCAGTGGTTTGAGGGCGCTGCTGCGCCGTCTTGCGGTTGTGTCGCTGTGTCTGCTGGCCGTCGGCTGCAGCAGCCTGTCGGGCCAGGGCTATCTGTTCACCCAGGACAGTAAGCCGCTGCAATTGGCCGAGGATGTCACGCTCAAACAGGGGCATATGCGCCTGGAGTTCAACCCCGATCCCTGGCTGCTGGGGCGCCTGCGCCTGCACGACGGCCGCTCCGACTTCAAAGCCTGGGTTTCTTCCGGCGACTACGCCGGCAACTCCTTCTTCATCGATAGCCAGGACAGCGGCCTGGCCTACGACATCCAGGCGCGTTGGCAGGAGATCCGCACGGAAACCGCCGAGCGCGACGAGTACGAGTCGTGCACCACGTCCGGCTACTGCAGCCAGCCGGTGCGTCGCCTTGATTGCGGTCGCAAGAGCTACCGCGAGGGCACGGAGCGCTACGAGGACCACGCGAACGACGACAACTGCGAGGAAGAGTCGGTGGTCGAGCAGGGCAACTTTTCCGACTGCCCCGGCCACCGTCAGGTGCGCAAGCGCTACCAGGTCTACAAGCTGCTGGTCGGCCTGGAGTTCCGCGAGCCCTTCAGTGATCGCCCGCCGGTGGCCGAGTTCGATGGCGAGAGTCGCTATCGTCAGCGCTTGCTGGAGACCCTCAGCGAGGGTCAGTGCCAGGCGTACTGAACCTCAACCGCGCAACTCCTCCAGCCGGCGTATCTGCCGGCCCTCGCCATCGAAGTTGTCCGCCGCCAGCCAGCGCTGGAAGGCCGCGCGGCAGGTCGGCCATTCGCTGTCGATGATGGAGAACCAGGCGGTGTCGCGGCTCTCGCCCTTGACCACCATATGCTGGCGGAACAGTCCTTCGTAGCTGAAGCCGAAGCGTTCGGCGGCGCGCCGGGAGCGGGCGTTCCGCGAGTTGCATTTCCACTCGAAGCGTCGGTAGCCGAGGCTGTCGAAGGCATGCTGCGCCAGCAGGAACACCGCTTCGGTGGCGCCCGGTGTGCGTTGCATGCTGGCGCCGAAGGCGACATGGCCGAGCTCGATGCAGCCATCCTTGGGCGTGATGCGCAGGTAGGCGAGCAGGCCCAGGGCGCGGCCGCCGGCCTGCTCGACCACGGCATAGAACTGCGGGTCGCGGCTGGCGGCATTGCCGGCCAGCCAGGCATCGAAGGGGGCGCGTTCGGTGAACGGGCCGTAGGGCAGGTAGTCCCACAGCGCCGGGTCCGGACCCTGCAGTTCCTGCCACAGATCATCGTCATGCCGGGCGATGCTCAGCGGCTCCAGGCGGATAAAACGCCCCTGCAAGAGTTCATGTGGCGGAAAGGGGCGTGGCTGCCACTGGCTCAGGTCGGCGCTCATCCCAGCAGCTTCCGGTACTGGATAAAGCCGGAGCGGTCGGCGATGCGGTCGTAGAGCATGCGCCCCTGGTAGTTGGTTTCCTGGGTCAGCCAGTGCACGCGACTGGCGCCGGCGGCAGCCGCCTCGGCGTAGACGTGCTCGATCAGCGCGCGGCCGATGCCGCCGCCGCGGATGTGTTCCGCCACATACAAGTCCTGCAGGTAGCAGTAGTCGCCGGCGGTCCAGCAGCTGCGGTGATAGATGTAGTGCACCAGGCCCACCGCCTCGCCGTCGCGCCAGGCCAGGGCGGCGTGCATCGGTTCGGTCGGGTCGAGGAAGCGCTGCCAGGTGAGGGCGCTGGTCTCGTCGGCGATCGTGGCGTTGTAGAAGCGCTGGTAGCCCTGCCAGAGCGGCAGCCACACGGCGTGGTCGGCGGCGCTGAGCGGGCGGATGGTGAGCGGCGAGCTGGACATGGGATTCCCTTCTGTCGTGTTCAGTTGCTGATGGTCATGCGTGCGGCCAGGGCCTGCTCGCGCGGTTCGGCCGAGGCGGCCAGGCCGTCGCGCACACCGGCCTGGTCGATGGTCGAGCGGTTCTGGCCGAGCTTCCATTTGCCCTCCAGGCGGCGGATCGGCAGGGCGAAGCCGACGATGGCGCGCAGCATGGCGTCGATGTACTCGCGCGGCGCATCGCCGACTGCCCAGGGCTGGGCGCGGCCGCTCTCGTGCCGGTCGCTGAGGCGGCTGACGATCTGCAGCAGGCGCTCGGGTTCTTCGATCAGCTCCACCGGGCCGCGGGCGTGCACGGCGATGTAGTTCCAGGTCGGCACCACCTTGCCGTGCTCGGCCTTGGCCGGGTACCAGCTGGGGCTGACGTAGGCGTCCGGGCCGGAGAACACGGCCAGCGCCTCGGCGCCGCCCTGCAGCTCGCGCCAGTGCGGGTTGGCCCGGGCGAAGTGGCCGTAGAGGGTGCCGAACTCGCCTTCGCCGGGTTCCAGCAGCAGCGGCAGATGGCTGGCCTGCACGCCATCGCTACCGACGCTGGTGAGCAGGGCGAAGGGGCTGGCCTGCATCTGCGCGTGCAGCTCGGCGAGGTCGTCCTGGCGGAATGAGGCGGGCATGTACATGGTGACGGCTCCTGGCGGAATGGCCCCATGCTAGGCAGGATATTGGTCCGTTGTAAGATCCATTTCACGCGAGTTCGATGGAGCCAATCCATGCCCGCCACACCGCCATTGCCGGTCGATCTCTCCGGCATTCGCCTGGACCCCGGCCAGGGTCTGGCGCGCCAGCTGTACCAGGCCCTGCGCGAGCGCATCCTCGACGGCCGCCTGGCCGGGCGCACGCGCCTGCCGGCCAGCCGCGACCTGGCGGAGTTGCTCGGCGTGTCGCGCAATACCGTGACCCGCGCCTTCGACCAGCTGTATGCCGAGGGCTATGTGGCGGGGCGCGTGGGCGACGGCACCTACGTGGCCGACCTGGCCGGCGAGCGCCCGACCGCGCAGCCGCTGGCCAGCGGCCCGGCGCCCAGCGCGGCGCTGCAGCGCCTGCAGCAGCATCATCTGCCACCGCCGCTGAGCGGTGCGCCGCGGGCCTTTCGCATCGGTGTGCCGGCCTTCGACCTGTTTCCCTTCGAGATCTGGGCGCGGCTGCAGGCGCGCTTCTGGCGCAAGCCCTCGGCGGCGCGCCTGGGCTATGGCGACCCGGCCGGCGATGCGACCCTGCGTGAGCTGGTGGCCGCCTATCTGCGCAGCAGCCGCGGGCTGAACTGCGACCCGGCGCAGATCGTTATCACTTGCGGCGCCCAGCAGGCCATCAGCCTGTGCGCCCAGCTGCTGGTGCAGCCCGGCGAGCGGGTGGCCGTCGAGAATCCCGGCTATCGCGCCGCCGGCCATGCCTTCGCCGTGGCCGGTGCGCAGCTGTGCGGCGTGCCGGTGGATGGCGACGGCCTGGACACCACCGCGCTGGCGGCCGTCGAGGATTGCCGGCTGGTGTATGTCACGCCCTCGCACCAGTACCCCACCGGCGTCACCCTGTCGCTGGCGCGGCGCCTGGAGCTGCTGGAGTGGGCCGAACGGCGCGACGGCTGGATCATCGAGGACGACTACGACGGCGAGTACCGCTACAGCGGCACCCCGCTGACGCCCCTGGCGGCGCTCGATAGGCAGGCGCGGGTGCTGTATGTCGGCACCTTCTGCAAGATCGCCTTCCCGGCCCTGCGCCTCGGCTACCTGGTGTTGCCGCCGGCGCTGACCGAGGCCTTCGCCCGCCGCCGCGCGGTGGACATGCGCCACTCGGAGATCGGCACCCAGGCGGTGATGGCCGAGTTCATCGCCGCCGGGCATTTCCAGCGCCATGTGCGACGCATGCGCCAGGCCGCGCGGGCGCGTCTCGAGGCGTTGCTGCGCGACTGGCCCGCAGCGATTCCCGGCTGCGCGGCGCTGCCGAAGGTGGAGGCCGGCCTGCACCTGTGCGTGCGGGTCGACAGCCTGGCCCGCGAGCGCGAACTGCTGGCCGCCACCCGTGCCGCCGGGGTGGAGATGAACGGGCTCAGCGACTACTGGCTGCCGCACAGCCGCGAGCCGGAGGATGCCCGCGCCGGGCTGGTGCTGGGGTTCGCCGCCGTGCCCGAGGCGCAGATCGCCGAGGCCATCGCCACCCTGCGGCGAGCCTGGAAGTTGTAGCCCGGATGCCATCCGGGAATGCTGGCGACTCCGCTCCCGAATTGCATCCGGGCTACGGTGGCGACCCCACGCTGCCGCACGGGCCCTCTCCTCTCGGGCGTGAGGGGAGAAGCGGAAATAAAAAAGGGATGGCCGAAGCCATCCCTGGAGGGCAAGAGGCGTGGGGGTGCCCCTCGGTCGATGAAGCGGATCAGCCCTGCAGCGGCACCAGGCGCGGGGCGATCATGTTTTCCGGGCGCAGGATGTCGGCCAGGGTGGCGTCGTCCAGCAGCTTCTCCTCGCGCACCAGTTCCAGCACGCCGCGGCCGCTTTCCAGCGCCACCTTGGCGATGCGCGTGGCGTTCTCGTAGCCGATGTAGGGGTTCAGCGCGGTGACCAGGCCGATGGAGTTCTCCATCAGCTCGCGGCAGCGGGCCTCGTTGGCCGTGATGCCGTCGATGCACAGCTCGCGCAGCATATCCATGGCGCGGGTCAGCAGGCGGATCGAGTCGAGGATCTTGTAGGCGATCAGCGGCTCCATCACGTTCAGCTGCAGCTGGCCGCCTTCGGCCGCCATGGTCAGGGCCAGGTCGTTGCCGATCACTTCGAAGGCCACCTGGTTGACCGCTTCCGGGATCACCGGGTTGACCTTGCCGGGCATGATCGAGCTGCCCGGCTGGCGCGCCGGCAGGTTGATCTCGTTGATGCCGGTACGCGGGCCGCTGGAGAGCAGGCGCAGGTCGTTGCAGATCTTCGACAGTTTGACCGCGGTGCGCTTGAGCATGCCGGAGAACAGCACGAAGGCGCCCATGTCCGAGGTGGCCTCGATCAGGTCGGCCGCCGGCACCACCGGGTGGCCGCTGACGATGGCCAGGCGCTCGACGGCGAGCTTCTGGTATTTCGGGTCGGCGTTGATGCCGGTGCCGATAGCGGTACCGCCCAGATTCACTTCGGTGAGCAGGGCCGGGGCGAGCATCTTCAGGTGCTGCAGGTCTTCGCCGAGGGTGGTGGCGAAGGCGCGGAATTCCTGGCCGAGGGTCATGGGGACGGCGTCCTGCAGCTGGGTGCGGCCCATCTTCAGTACGTGGCCGAACTCCAGGCCCTTGGCGGCCAGGGACTGGATCAGCTTGTCGAGGGCGTTGAGCAGGCTGTCGTGGCCGAGCAGCAGGCCGACGCGGATGGCGGTCGGGTAGGCATCGTTGGTCGACTGCGCCATGTTCACATCGTTGTTCGGGTGCAGGTGTTCGTACTGGCCCTTCTCGTGGCCCATGGCTTCCAGGGCGATGTTGGCGATCACCTCGTTGGCGTTCATGTTGGTCGAGGTGCCGGCGCCGCCCTGGATCATGTCGACCACGAACTGCTCGTGGAACTCGCCCTGGATGATGCGCGCACAGGCGGTGCTGATCGCGGTGTGCTTGGCGGCGGACAGGTGGCCCAGCTCGCGGTTGGCGTCGGCGGCGGCCTGCTTGACCATGGCCAGGGCGATCACCAGTTTCGGGTAGTGCGACAGCGGTACACCGGACAGTCGAAAATTCTGCACGGCGCGCAGGGTCTGGATGCCGTAGTAGGCCTCGGAGGGGACTTCGAGCTTGCCGAGCAGGTCTTTTTCGATGCGGGTGGATGCAGCAGCGGACATGATGTCTTCTATCTCTGGGAAATACGGCTTGGCGCCGCGATGCCCAATAATCTAGGCTTCCTGCCGTTTGTCGGCCAATGCTGTTAGCGGCTATGGTATGCACAAACGGCATAATGTCGCGGTGACTCGGGTTGAATGTCGCGCGTGCATAATTTCAAACGAATATTGGCGGCCAATCAGCGATGAATCTGGAAACCAAATGGCTGGAGGACTTCGTTGCCCTGGCCGCCACCCGCAGCTTTTCCCAGGCGGCGGAGAAGCGCTTCGTCACCCAGCCGGCGTTCAGCCGGCGCATCCGCAGCCTGGAGGCGGCGCTGGGCCTGACCCTGGTCAACCGTTCGCGTACGCCGGTGGAGCTGACCGAGTCCGGCCAGCTGTTCCTGGTCACGGCGCGCAGCATGGTCGAGCAGCTCGGCGAGGTGGTGCGCCATCTGCACCATGTCGAGGGCCAGCAGGGCGAGGTGCTGCAGATCGCCGCCGCGCACTCGCTGACTTTGGGCTTCTTCCCGGAATGGATCGGCCGCCTGCGCCGCGAGGGCCTGCCTCTGTCCACCCGCCTGGTGGCGACCAACGTCGGCGAGGCGGTGCATTCGCTGCGCGAGGGCAGCTGCGACCTGATCCTCGCCTACTACGACCCGGACGCGGCCATGCAGCTGGCGCCGGACATCTTCCCCTCGCTGCACCTGGGCACCACCTCGATGCTGCCGGTGTGCGCGGTGGGTGAAGAGGGCGCGCCGCTGTTCGACCTGGACGCCGGTCACAGCGTGCCGCTGCTGGCCTACAGCGCCGGTGCCTTTCTCGGCCGCTCGGTGAACCAGCTGTTGCGCCTGCGCGCGTTGCGCTCGACCACGGTGTACGAGACGGCCATGGCCGACAGCCTCAAGACCATGGCCCTGCAGGGCCTCGGCGTGGCCTGGGTGCCGCGCCTGTCGGTGACCGCCGAGCTGGCCCGCGGCGAGCTGGCGGTGTGCGGCGGCGAACAGTGGCAGGTGCCGCTGGAGATCCGCCTGTACCGTTGCGTGCTGTCGCGCAAGGCGACGGTGCGCTTGCTGTGGCGCAAGCTGGAGGCGGGGGTAGGGGGGGCGGAGGCTTAACGCTCGACGGCGGGGCTTGGTCGCTTACCGAAGGCGGGTATACCGAGGGGCCTGTGGTGGGCTGTTCGCTGCGCTCCTGAGCCCACCCTACGGATAAAGGCCACCCTACGGGGGCCTGCCTTACAGGCCGTACTTCTTCACCTTGTCGAACAGGGTGGTCTTGGCCATGCCCAGGTCCTGTGCGGCCTGGCTGAGGTTGCCGGCGTGGCGTTCCAGGGCGGCGCCGAGCAGGTTGCGCTCGAAGGCCTCCACCGCCTCGGCGAAGCCGGGGCCGCTGCCGTCCGGGGCGGCGTCGCTCTTCTTGAACACCGGCAGGCCGAGGGCGAAGCGTTCGGCCACGTTGCGCAGCTCGCGCACGTTGCCCGGCCAGTCGTGGGCCTGCAGGGTGGCGGCGGTGCGCCGGTCCAGCTCCGGCAGGGCGCGGTCGAAGCGCAGGGCGGCGAGCTGCAGGAAGTGCTCGAACAGCAGCAGGATGTCCTCGCGGCGGTCGCGCAGCGGCGGCAACTCCAGGGTCACCACGTTGAGCCGGTAGTACAGGTCGCTGCGGAACTCGCCGCGCTGGCCCAGCTCGGCCAGGTCGGCCTTGGTCGCGGCGATCACCCGACAGTCCACGGCGATCGGCTGGTTCGAGCCGAGGCGCTCCAGGCTGTGTTCCTGCAGTACGCGCAGCAGCTTGATCTGCAGGGCCAGCGGCATGCTCTCGATCTCGTCGAGGAACAGCGAGCCGCCGTCGGCGTGCTCGATCTTGCCGATACGGCGCTTGCCGGCGCCGGTGAAGGCGTTGGCCTCGTGGCCGAAGATCTCGCTCTCGAACAGGCTCTCCGGCAGGCCGCCGCAGTTCAGCGCGACGAACTCCTTGCCCTGACGCCGGCTGAAGTCGTGCAGGCAGCGCGCGACCAGTTCCTTGCCGGTGCCGGTCTCGCCCTCGATCAGCACGTTGGCGCCGGTGTCGGCGACGTTGGCGATCAGCTCGCGCAGCTGCTGCATGGCCGGCGAGCGGCCGATGATGCGCTGTTCCAGGGCCTGGCGTCCGGCCAGCTGGCGGCGCAGGGCGCTGACCTCGCGGGCCAGGCCGCGTTGCTCGAGGGCGCGGCGCACCACCTCGACCAGGCGCTCGGGGGAGAAGGGTTTCTCGATGAAGTCGTAGGCGCCGTCGCGCATGGCGCCCACCGCCATGCCGATATCGCCGTGGCCGGTGATCAGCACCACCGGCAGGCTCGGGTCGCGGCGCTTGAGCTCGGCCAGCAGCTGCAGGCCGTCGATGCCCGGCAGGCGGATGTCGCTGACCACTATGCCGGCGAAGTCGCCGTCGATGCGCGCCAGCGCCTCCTCGGCGCTGCCGACGCCGGTGCTGTCGATGTCCTCCAGCTGCAGGGCCTGCTGGCAGCCGAGCAGCACGTGGGGGTCGTCCTCGACGATCAGTACGGTCAGCGCTTCAGTCATCGCGGGGCTCCTCCAGGGGCAGATCGAGGATGAAGGCGCTGCCGCCTTCCTCAGGATGGCGCACCACCAGGCTGCCGCCGGCGGCCGCGGCCAGGCTGGCGGACAGGGTCAGGCCGAGGCCCAGGCCCTTTTCTCCCGGCTTGGTGGTGAAGAACGGCTCGAACAGGTGCACGCGCACATCCGGCGGGATGCCGGCGCCGCTGTCGCGCACTTCCAGGCGGTAGCTGGCGCCGTGCTGCGCGCCGCTCAGCCACAGCTCGCGGCGCGGCTGTTCGCGCAGGGCGTCGAGGGCGTTGCTCAGCAGGTTGACCAGGATCTGCTCCAGGCGGGTCTGGTCGATGGCCAGGCGCGCCTCGGCGAACTCGCGGTGCAGGGTCGGGCGTTCCTGCTCGACGCGGCTGTGCAGCAGGAACAGCGCCGCCTCCACCGCCTGTTCCAGGCTGGCCTGGCCGTGGTCGCCGCCGCGCCGGGCGAAGGCGCGCAGGCTGCCGGTGATGCGGCCCATGCGGTCGACCAGCTCGCCGATGGCCTGCAGGTTGCTGCCGGCGGTATCCAGCGCGCCGCGTTCGAGGAAGCGCGCGGCATTCGCCGACAGGGTGCGCAGGGCCGCCAGCGGCTGGTTCAGCTCGTGGGCGATGCTGGTGGACATCTGCCCGATCACCGCCAGCTTGCCGGCCTGCACCAGGCCGTCCTGGGCCTGGCGCAGGTTGGCCTCGGTCTGCTGGCGCTCGCGCACCTCGGCCTGCAACAGCAGGTTGCTGGCGGAGAGGTCGAGGGTGCGCTCGGCGATCTTGCGCTCCAGCTCGCCGTTGGCCCGCTGCAGCGCCTCGCGGGCGGCCAGGCGGGTGGCGATCACCTTGCGCCGCTGGTTCAGCGCCAGGCCGCCGAAGATCAGCAGGGCGCAGACCACGCCGGCGAGCAGGCCGTGGCTGGCCGCCGTGCGGCGCTGTTCGGCCAGCGGCGTAAGCAGGGTCAGGTGCCAGGCGGTGTCGTTGAGTGCGCGGGTCTGCTGCAGGTAGTCCAGCGGTTGGCCGGCGGGACCGTCCAGGCGGACTTCCTGCAGCCCGTCGCCGAGTTCGCGGCTGGCCAGCGGTTGCAGTTCCTGCAGGGTCGCCCAGTGGTACTGCAGGCTGCGCGCCAGGCGCTCGCGGTCGGCGTCGTCCAGCGGCCGCACGGCCTTGAGCCGGCGCGTCGGGTCGCTGGAGAGGATGATGATGCCGTTCTCGTCGCTGACGTAAGCCTCGACGCGGGCGTCGGCCCAGCGCTTTTCCAGGGCGTCCAGGCGCACCTTGACCACCGCCACGCCGATCACCCGGCCATTGGCGCGCAGGCCGTGGGCCAGGTAGTAGCCGGGCTCGCCGGTGGTGCTGCCGACGCCATAGAAGCGCCCCGGCTCGCCGCGCACGGCCTGCTTGTAGTAGTCGCGGAACGACAGATCTTCGCCGAGGAAGCTGCTCGGCTGGTTCCAGTTGCTGGTGGCGACCACCCGGCCATCCAGGTCGAGCACGTAAACGGCGAGGCTGCCGGCGCGCTGGTTGAGGCCTTCGAGGTGATCGTTGAGGCGTTGCCGGCGGTAGCTGCCGGGGGTCAGCAGCAGACGGCTGACGCCACTCTCCAGCTCCAGCAGGCTGGGCAGGTAGGTGTACTTGCCGATCTCGCTCTCCACCGCGCGGGCGTTGAGCTCCAGCTGGCGCTCGCCGCCGGCGGCCAGTTCACGGATGCCGATCGCCTCGCTGAGCCGGTAGCCGGCGTAGCCGCAGCCGAGTACCAGGGCGATGCCCAGCAGGGTCAGCAGCAGTTGGCGGAGCAGGTGTGGCTTCACGGCGAGGGCGGGCGGGACGCTGGGGGACAGGCATTGCATCACAGTAGGCCCGGGCTGGGTAGGAGTGCGAAGGTGCCTGAGGCGCCCCCACCCCCGTCCCCTCTCCCGGAGGGAGAGGGGAGGTTTCGCTTAGTGCTGGAGGATCTTGTTGAGGAACTGCTGGGCCCGCTCGGAACGGGCGTTGATGTCGCCGAAGAATTCCTCCTTGGCGCAGTCTTCGACGATCTGCCCGCGGTCCATGAAGATCACCCGGTCGGCGACCTTGCGCGCGAAGCCCATCTCGTGGGTCACGCACATCATGGTCATGCCCTCGTTGGCCAGCTGCACCATGACGTCAAGCACCTCGTTGACCATCTCCGGGTCCAGCGCCGAGGTCGGCTCGTCGAACAGCATCACCACCGGGTCCATGGCCAGGGCGCGGGCGATGGCCACGCGCTGCTGCTGGCCGCCGGAGAGCTGGCCCGGATGCTTGTGCGCATGGGCGGCGAGGCCGACCCGCTCGAGCAGCTTGAGGCCCTTCTCGGTGGCCTCGGCCTTGCTGCGGCCGAGCACCTTGATCTGGGCGATGGTGAGGTTCTCGGCGATGGTCAGGTGCGGAAACAGCTCGAAGTGCTGGAAGACCATGCCGACCCGCGAGCGCAGCTGCGGCAGGTTGGTCTTCTTGTCGGCGATGGAGGTGCCGTCGACCACGATGTCGCCCTTCTGGAAGGGCTCCAGGGCGTTGACGCACTTGATCAGGGTCGACTTGCCGGAGCCGGACGGGCCGCACACCACGACCACTTCGCCCTTCTTCACCTCGGTGCTGCAATCGGTCAGCACCTGGAAGTCCCCGTACCACTTGTTGACGTTCTGGATGGTAATCATACGGCTAACCTTTTCTGCAGGAGCTTGACCAGCTGCGAGGCGGCGAAGCTGATGGTGAAGTACACGAGGCCGGCGAAGATCAGGAACTCATGGGGCTGGCCGAGGATGTCGCCGCGCGAGCGGGCGGCGTTGAGGAAGTCCATCAGGCCCACGGTGTAGACCAGCGAGGTGTCCTGGAACAGGATGATGCTCTGCTGCAGCAGCAGCGGGGTCATCTTGCGGAATGCCTGTGGCAGGATGATCAGGCGCATGCTCTGGGCATGGGTCATGCCCAGTGCCGAGGCGGCGCCCATCTGGCCCTTGGGGATGGCCTGGATGCCGGCGCGGACGATCTCGCTGAAGTAGGCCGCCTCGAACATCACGAAGGCCACCAGGCACGAGGTGAAGGCGCCCACCGGGGTGTCTTCGCCGGTGATCCAGCGCAGCAGGAACGGCACCGCGAAGTAGAACCAGGTGATCACCAGCAGCAGCGGGATGGAGCGGAAGTAGTTGACGTAGGTGGCGGCGAAGCCCGACAGCAGGCGATTGTGCGACAGGCGCATGATGGCCAGCAGGGTGCCCAGCACCACGCCGCCGATCACGCCCAGCACCATCAGCTGCAGGGTCATCAGCATGCCGTTCCACAGGCCCGGCAGGGCCGGGACGATAGCGCTGAAATCCATCATTTGCCTCCCGCGGAGATCAGGCCCGGTACCGCGACCTTCTTCTCGATCAGGCGCATCAGCAGCATCAGGCTCATGTTCAGGGTGAAGTAGATCAGCGTGGCCAGGGTGAAGGCCTCGAACAGGTTGGCGCTGAACTCGGCGGTCTGCTTGGTCTGCGCCAGCAGCTCCATGAGGCCGATCAGCGAGGCCACCGAGGAGTTCTTGAAGATGTTGAGGAACTCGCTGGTCAGCGGCGGAATGATGATGCGGAAGGCCTGCGGCAACAGAACGTTGGCGTACACCTGCGGCAGGCGGAAGCCCAGCGCGTAGCCGGCGGCCAGCTGGCCCTTGGGCAGCGCCTGGATGCCGGTGCGCACCTGCTCGCAGACGCGGGCGGCGGTGAACAGGCCGAGGCACACGACCACGCTGAGGAAGGCCGAGGTGGCCGGCGACAGGTCCTGCTTGAACCACATCTCCAGCGACTCGGGCAGCAGATCCGGCACCAGGAAGTACCAGAGGAACAGCTGCACCAGCAGCGGTACGTTGCGGAAGACTTCCACGTAGCAGGTGGCGAAGCCGCTGATCCAGCGGTTCGGCACGGTGCGCATCACGCCGAGCAGGGCGCCCAGCGCCAGGGCGATCAGCCAGGCGGTGAGGGCGATGGCGATGGTCCAGCCCAGGCCGGTGACGAACCAGTCCAGGTAGATCTCGCTGCCGATGCCGGTGGACTTGAAGAACACGCCCCAGTCCCAGTTGTAATTCATCTTGGCTACTCACGATCAGGGCGGACAGGAGCCGGGGCCGACACGGTCCCCCGTCGCGGTTGGCGACGGTGCTCCTGTCCTGATTTGCAGAGGTGAGGCGGCGCCGCTCTCGTGAAGCGGTGCCGTACCAACAGGCCGGGTGGATTTACTCCCTCTCCATGACTGGAGAGGGAGCACCGGCCGCGGTCGGGCGCGCTTAGAGTTGCTCGGCGGCCTTGTCGGTCGGGTTGGCGACCAGCTTCTTCAGCTCGTCGCTCATCGGGAAGTTCAGGTTCAGGCCCTTGGGCGGCACCGGGTTGAGGAACCACTTGTCGTAGATGGCAGTGACTTCGCCGGACTTGAAGGTGGCGACCAGGGCCTCGTCGACCACTGCCTTGAAGGCCGGGTCACCCTTGCGCACCATGCAGCCATAGATCTCGTAGGACTGCGGGGTGCCAACCACGTGCCAGTCGGCCGGCTTCTTGGCCTTGGCCATTTCGCCGGCGAGCAGGGCGTCGTCCATCATGAAGGCCACGGCGCGGCCGGACTCCAGCATCAGGAAGGACTCGCCGTGGTCCTTGGCCGAGATGATGTTCATGCCCATCTGCTTCTCGGCGTTCATCGCCTTGAGCAGGCGCTCGGAGGTGGTGCCGGCGGTGGTCACCACGTTCTTGCCCTTGAGGTCGGGGAAGTCTTTGATGCCGGAAGTGGTCTTGGTCAGCAGGCGGGTGCCCACCTCGAAGATGCCGACGGAGAAGTCCACCTGCTGCTGGCGCTCGACGTTGTTGGTGGTGGAACCGCACTCCAGGTCCACGGTGCCGTTCTGTACCAGCGGGATGCGGGTCTGCGAGGTCACCAGGTTGTAGCGCACCTTGAGGTCCGGCATGCCCAGCTTCTGCTTGATCGCCTCGACCGCCTTCAGCTGCAGGTCATGGGAGTAGCCCTCGGGCTGCTGCGGGTCGCTGCCGAAGTAGGAGAAGGGGATGGACGAGTCGCGGTGGCCGAGGACGATGGTGCCGCTGTCCTTGATCTTCTTCAGGGTGCCGGTCAGTTCTTCGGCCAGGGCCGGGGCGCTGCACAGGGTGGCGGCTAGGGCGACGCCGATGGCGCGGGAGAGAGTGCTGTTCATGCTGATCCTCGCTGTTGTTGTTATCCGGGGCTGTCGCTGCATGGCGATGCGGGCCCCTGTGGAGTGGACGGTCGAGCCGTCCCTGCGAGGATCTAGAGCAGGTACTGTGCCAGGCGGCTTAGTCGATACTAAGCCATTGAAATTAAAAGATTATTTATTGAGTTGGAAGGTGCGGGAAGGTCGCTGGCGTTCGGTCTGGCGAATGGCGGCAGACTCGGCGTTCGGAAAACCGAATGCACTGCCCCTCCATTGCGGAGGGGCGGCGCAGGGATCAGCGATTACGCAGGAAGGCGTTGATGAAGTCGCCCTGGTTGGGCGCCTCCTGCTCGGTGGTGAAGAGGATCCTGCCGTCCTTCTCGCGCAGCTTCATCGCTTTGTCGAAGCGGCATTCCACAGTCTTGATGGCAATGGCCTGCGCCTTGAAGCCGGCATCGGCCTCGCACAGGCTGGCCAGCTGGTTGACCACCTCGCCGCAATAGCCGGCGATGCTCAGTGCCTTCATTTTCTGGTCGTCGATGGCGTTCCACTCCACCCGGGTCTGCAGCGGCACGCCGCAGGCCTCGCTGGCCTCCTGATCCAGTTCCTTGAGTTGGCGCTTGTTGGTCTGCAGGTGCTTGGCACGGTCGAACCGGGCCAGCTTCTCCTGTATGCCCTGGCTCTGCTGTTGTTCATACAGGGCCAGGAGCTCGGCCGGCTTGGCACGCTTGCTCAGGGCCTCGTCGAAAGTCAGAACAAAGCCCGCGGTATCCGGCAGGTACAGCTGGTAGCTGTCGCCATCCCAGCCTTGGCGCTTGAGCAGCATGTTGTAGCGGCCGCCGTCCAGGGTGGTGCTGTAGTCACGCTCCTGGTTGCCGCGGTCGTCAACCTCGGTAAGGAACACCACCGAGTCCAGGGGATGGTTGAGGCCCTTGACCTGCAGCAGGGCCTGGGTGCCGTCGGCAGTGGGTGCGAGGGTCACCATGACGGCCTGGCCCGTATCGAATACCTGCGGGTACTTGGCCAGTTCCAGGGCATTGGCCTGGCCGGCGAGCAGCAGGAAAAAGGCGCTAAGGGATAGCTTGCGCATGACAACTTCCTTGTTGGTGGGAAAGGTGGCGAGTCTAGCCGGCCGTGACCGGCTGGCCTGGGAGCCCTGCCGCCGGCTGACGATCAGCGCGACAGTTCGGCGGCGCTGACCAGCGGGCAGAAGATCAACTGGTAGCAGACCTCGACGCCGGCCTGCGGCTCGAGGGTTTCATCGTGCACGGCGAGCGGTGCGTCGCCCTGCGGTGCGGTGGCGCAGCCGGCGAGGGCGGCGAGCAGGGCGGTGAGGGCAAAGGCGCGGCGCATATTGAAGTCCTTTTCAATCTGGCGGGAAGAAGGCGCGGATTGTAGGCAAGGCGCCGAAAATTGGGGGTGGCGGAGTTCTCGCTTTGGGCCGCGCTGTCATCCGTTCGTCATCTGGGGCTGGTGGAGCGGCGCGGACACGCGCCGGGCACCTTCGATTCGATCTCTATCGGTACGCCAATACTGACCGAGCAGGCCGCTTACAGTCAGGTTACAAATCCGCGCTGACAGACGGTCACGGCAGAGGCGCGACTGCCGTGGCTTTCCGGTATACTGCCCCGCCTCCAGGCCCCTAGTGGCCTGGCCCGCACATAACAAGCCACGCCGAATGCGTGGCTTGTTGGTTTTTGTCGCGCCGACAGGCGCCCGAGCTAGAGGCAAAACGATGAGCGCACTGGTTGGCGTGATCATGGGTTCCAAGTCCGATTGGAGCACCCTCAGTCACACCGCAGACATGCTGGACAAGCTGGGCATTCCCTACGAAGTGCAGGTGGTTTCCGCCCACCGCACGCCGGACCTGCTGTTCCAGTACGCGGAAGCAGCCGAAGGCCGTGGCATCCAGGTGATCATCGCCGGTGCCGGTGGCGCCGCCCACCTGCCGGGCATGTGCGCGGCCAAGACCCATCTGCCGGTGCTCGGCGTGCCGGTGCAATCCGCCGTGCTGTCGGGCGTCGACTCTCTGCTGTCCATCGTGCAGATGCCGGCCGGCATCCCGGTCGCCACCCTGGCCATCGGCAAGGCTGGTGCGATCAACGCCGCGCTGCTGGCCGCCAGCATCCTCGGTCACCAGCACCCGCAGTTCCACGACAAGCTCAAGGCGTTCCGCGACGAGCAGACCCAGAGCGTGCTGGACAACCCGGACCCGCGTTCCTGATCGAGGCCCTATAGATGAAGATCGGCGTAATCGGTGGCGGCCAGCTGGGTCGCATGATGGCCCTGGCGGGCACTCCGCTGGGCATGCACTTCTCCTTCCTCGATCCGGCTGCGGATGCCTGCGCCCGGGCGCTCGGCGAGCATATCCTCGGTGACTACGACGACCAGGCGCAGCTGCGCCGCCTGGCCGAGCAGGTCGACCTGGTGACCTTCGAGTTCGAGAGCGTGCCGGCCGAGACCGTCGCCTTCCTCTCGCAGTTCGTGCCGGTCTACCCGAGCGCCGAAGCCCTGCGCATCGCCCGCGACCGCTGGTTCGAGAAGTCGATGTTCAAGGATCTCGGCATCCCGACTCCGGAATTCGCCGATATCCAGTCCCAGGCCGACCTGGACGCCGCCGTGGCCGCCATCGGTCTGCCGGCGGTAATGAAGACCCGCACCCTGGGCTACGACGGCAAGGGCCAGAAGGTCCTTCGCAAACTCGAGGACGTGGTCGGTGCCTTTGCCGAGCTAGGCAGCGTGCCGTGCATCCTCGAAGGCTTCGTGCCGTTCACCGGCGAAGTCTCGCTGGTGGCCGTGCGCGCCCGTGACGGCGAGACGCGCTTCTACCCGCTGGTGCACAACCGCCACGACAGCGGCGTGCTGGCCCTGTCCATCGCCAGCACCGACCATCCGCTGCAGGCGCTGGCCGAGGACTATGTCGGTCGCGTGCTCAAGCAACTCGACTACGTCGGCGTGCTGGCCTTCGAGTTCTTCGAGGTCGACGGCGGCCTTAAGGCCAACGAGATCGCCCCGCGCGTGCACAACTCCGGGCACTGGACCATCGAAGGCGCCGAGTGCAGCCAGTTCGAGAACCACCTGCGCGCCGTGGCCGGCCTGCCGCTGGGCTCCACCGCCAAGGTCGGCGAGAGCGCCATGCTCAACTTCCTCGGCAGCGTGCCGGAAGTGAGCAAGGTGGTGGCCATCGCGGACTGCCACCTGCACCACTACGGCAAGGCGTTCAAGGACGGGCGCAAGGTCGGCCATGCCACCCTGCGCAGCAAGGACATGGCGACCCTTAAGGCGCGCATCGCCGAGGTCGAGGCGCTGATCCAGGGTTGAACCCCACCGCTGCGCTCCGGTCACAACAAGGCGCGCCACTCGGTGCGCCTTGTTCGTTTCTGGCCTCTTTCAAGGAGCATGGCATGAGCATTATCGGCACCATCTTCATCGGCCTGATCGTGGGTCTGATTGCACGCTTCCTCAAACCGGGCGACGACAGCATGGGCTGGATCATGACCATCCTGCTCGGCATCGGCGGTTCGCTGGCCGCGACCTATGGCGGCCAGGCCTTGGGCATCTACCAGGCCGGTGAAGCGGCGGGCTTCGTCGGTGCGGTGGTCGGCGCCATCGTCCTGCTGCTGATCTACGGCCTGCTGAAGCGGGACTGACGTACGCGCGCTGAGCCGTTAGGCTTGGCCACCCGTTGCTACTCCGAGACCGCCATGCGCCGCCTGCTGCTGACCCTGTTGTTGCTGCCCCTGCTGAGCCACGCCGAACCGGCCGAAATGGACTGGCTGGAGCTGATGCCCAAGGAGGACCAGCAGGCCCTGGAGGCGATGCCGGAGATCAGCCACGACAGCCCCGAGGCTGCCGGCGCCTTTGGCCAGCAGGGCGGCCTCAAGCAGGAGCAGGGGCTGCCGGCGGTGATGTATTCGAAGAAGACGGTGGCACGCCTGGACGGCAAGCAGATCCGCCTGGGTGGCTACCCGGTGCCGCTGGAGAGCGATGCCGAGGGCAAGAGCACCCTGCTGTTCCTGGTGCCTTATCCGGGCGCCTGCATCCATGTGCCGCCACCACCGCCGAACCAGATCGTGCTGGTGCGCTATCCCCAGGGTATCGCCCTGGACGACATCTACGAGCCGCTGTGGGTCGACGGCACCCTGCATGTCGAGGCGGTGGAGAACGAGCTGGCCGCTGCTTCCTATGCCCTGGACGCCAGCTCGGTACGGCTGGTGGAGGAGGGGGATCTCTGATCCCTTTCCTGCTGCGAGAGGGTTACGCGGGCTCGCTCCACAGGCTCAGGCCCATGCTGTGGCGCTCGCCGGGGGCCAGCTCCACGCAGTCGTCCCAGACGTTGGCCGTCTCGATGCACAGCATGCGCTGCCAGGCATCGTCGGCGAAGCTGGACAGGCGCTGGGCCTTGTCGATCCAGGGATTCCACAGCACCGCCGAGCGCGAGTTGCGGGTCTGCAGGTGCAGCTCGCGCTGCCAGCCGGCGTCATGCAGGCGCAGGTGCGGCGGCAGGTCCAGATAGATGCGGTCGGTCTCGCCGGCGAAGCGCAGCTCGCCCTGCTGGTGGCGTTCCTGCCAGTCCTCCAGGGTGTCGATATAGCGGCTGTCCTCCAGGCCATGCACGGCCACCTGGCGAATGTCGCTGACGGCGAAATAGCTGTGCAGCGCCTGGCTCAGGGCCAGCGGTGCAGCACCCAGATTGTGGCTGGTCAGGTCCAGGTGCAGGCGTTCATCCAGGCGGATGTCCAGGCGCAGCTCGGCGGCGTGCGGCCAGTCGGGCAGCGGATGCTGGCGGCTGTCGAAGGCGAACCGCAGGTGCACCGCCTCGCCCTCGCTGTCGATGCCCAGCAGTTGCCACTCCAGCGCGCGGACACCGCCGTGGAAGGGCGCGGCGCCCAGATTGTCGTGCTGGGCCTGTACCTGCAGCGGGTTGCGACCGAGGTCGCCGAACCAGGGCCAGCAGATCGGCACGCCGCCGCGCACCGATTGGCGGCGCTGGTAGCTGGCCTGCTCGCTGAGCCAGATCAGCGGCGGCTGCTCGCCCTGCTGGTAGCTCAGCACCTGGGCGCCCTGCTGGGCCACCAGCAGCTCGGCACCGGCGTGGCGCACGCGCCAGCAGGTCAGCTCATCCAGTTCGATGCGTTCAATCTGGGCCTGGCTCATGTCGGTTCTCCCTGAAGTCATGGCTCATTTGACTCCAGCGCAGGGCAAAAGGCCAAGTCCCATGGAAAACGCCGACACTAGGTCGGCGTTGTCTGGATCGGGGCTTGTGGCTCAGCCGCGGCGCGGCGGTACCGGGCGGGTGCGGCCGCTGCCGTCGATGGCGACGAACACGAATACCGCCTCGGTGACCTTGCGCCACTCGCTGGACAGCGGATCGTCGCTCCACACCTCGACCAGCATCTGGATCGAGCTACGGCCGACTTCCAGGGCCTGGGTATAGAAGGACAGCTGCGCGCCCACGGCCACCGGTACCAGGAAGGCCATGCGGTCGATGGCCACGGTGGCGACACGGCCGCCGGCCACCTTGCTGGCCATGGCGGTGCCGGCCAGGTCCATCTGCGAGACCAGCCAGCCGCCATAGATGTCGCCGAAACCGTTGGTTTCACGCGGCAAGGCGGTGATCTGCAGGGCCAGATCGCCCTGAGGGATGGGGTCTTCCTGTTCGAGTTCGATCATGCTGCTGGGCCCCGCTGGTGGATTCTTATGATTGGCTGTTCGGTGGCAGGCTGCGGCCCGTGCTAGACGGGCCGTGCGCAGTATATAGAGGCGCGCGTCAAACGACGACCGCGCGGTTTCGCTTTTGCGCCGCAAAGCTGCGGCCCGGGGCCTGATTTGCTATGGTGCGGCGCAGCCTTGCCACTCTAATAATGAAGCCCACTATGTCCGCCGAACTTGCCAGCACCGCGCCCGTGGCGCGCCCATTGAACCGCAGTGACTACAAGACCCTCTCGCTCTCCGCCCTCGGCGGCGCGCTGGAGTTCTACGACTTCATCATCTTCGTGTTCTTCGCCGCCGTGGTCGGCAAGCTGTTCTTCCCCGCCGAGATGCCTGAGTGGCTACGCCAGCTGCAGACCTTCGGCATCTTCGCCGCCGGCTACCTGGCGCGGCCGCTGGGCGGCATCATCATGGCCCACTTCGGCGACCTGCTCGGGCGCAAGCGCATGTTCACCCTGAGCATCTTCCTGATGGCGGTGCCGACCCTGCTGATGGGCCTGCTGCCGACCTACGCGCAGATCGGCATCTGGGCGCCGCTGGCGCTGCTGGCCCTGCGCGTGATGCAGGGCGCGGCGATCGGCGGCGAGGTGCCGGGAGCCTGGGTATTCGTCGCCGAGCACGTGCCGGCGAAACGCATCGGCTTCGCCTGCAGCACCCTGACCGCCGGGCTCACCGCCGGCATCCTGCTCGGCTCGCTGGCCGCCAGCGCGATCAACCGCAGCTTCACCCCGGAAGAGATCGCCGACTACGCCTGGCGCGTTCCCTTCCTGGTCGGCGGCGTGTTCGGCCTGATCTCCGTCTACCTGCGCCGCTGGCTGCACGAGACCCCGGTGTTCGCCGAGCTGCAGCAGCGCCAGTCGCTGGCCGCCGAGCTGCCACTGAAGGCGGTGGTGCGCGAGCATCGTCCGGCGATCATCCTGTCCATGCTACTGACCTGGGTGCTGTCGGCCGGCATCGTCGTGGTGATCCTGATGACCCCGACCCTGCTGCAGACCCAGTACGGCTTCACCCCGGCCGACACCCTGACGGCCAACGGCCTGGCCATCGTCTGCCTGAGCATCGGCTGCGTGCTGGCGGGCCTGGCCGCCGACCGCTTTGGCCCTGGTCCGACCTTCCTGGTCGGCGGCGCGCTGCTGCTGGTCAGCTCCTGGCTGTTCTACACCACGCTGAAGACCCAGCCGGACCTGCTGGTGCCGCTGTATGCCCTGGCCGGCCTGTGCGTGGGCATGATCGGCGCCATCCCCATGGTGATGGTCAAGGCCTTCCCGGCGGTGGTGCGCTTCTCCGGGCTGTCGTTCTCCTACAACCTGGCCTACGCCATCTTCGGCGGGCTGACGCCGATCCTGGTCAGCTTGCTGTTGAAATGGAGCCCGCTGGGCCCGGCCTATTACGTCGGCGCCCTGTGCCTGCTGTTCATGTTGATCGGCATCCTGCTGTGGCGGCGCCAGGCCAGCCAGCTGGTGCCGGCCTGAGTCCAGGACGCTGCACAAAAAAGGCCCGCTCGCGGGCCTTTTGCTTTTTTCTGCGCTTTAACCTGATTGTCACAATCCAGTCATAGAGTGTTCATGCGGCCTACAGATACTTGGGCCCGTTCCATCACAACCCCTTCCTGCTAGGAGCAAGGCATGAAACTCAAGCGTTTGATGGCGGCCCTGACCTTTGTCGCCGCTGGCGTAAGCGCCGCTAGTGCGGTTGCCGCTGTCGACCCGGCCATCCCGGCTTACCAAAAGACTTCCGGTGTATCGGGCAATCTGTCCAGCGTCGGTTCCGATTCCCTGGCCAACCTGATGACCCTGTGGGCCGAGGAATATAAGAAGAACTACCCGAACGTGAACATCCAGATCCAGGCCGCCGGCTCCTCCACCGCGCCGCCCGCCCTGACCGAAGGCACCGCCAACCTGGGCCCGATGTCTCGCGCCATGAAGGACAACGAGCTGCAGGCCTTCGAAGAGAAGTTCGGCTACAAGCCGGTCGCCGTGCCGGTGGCCATCGACGCCCTGGCCGTGTTCGTGCACAAGGACAACCCGATCAAGTCCCTGGACATGGCTCAGGTCGACGGCATCTTCTCCAGCACCCGCCTGTGCGGTGGTAGCGACGTGAAGACCTGGGGCGACCTGGGCCTGACCGGCGAGTGGGCCGACAAGCCGATCCAGCTGTTCGGTCGCAACTCGGTATCCGGCACCTACGGCTACTTCAAGGAAGCCGCCCTGTGCAAAGGCGACTTCAAGGCCAACGTCAACGAGCAGCCGGGTTCGGCCTCGGTGGTGCAGTCGATCTCCAGCACCGTCAACGCGATCGGCTACTCGGGCATCGGTTACAAGACCGCCAGCGTCCGCGCCGTACCGCTGTCGAAGAAAGGTGGCGAGGCCTTCGAGGCCAACGAAGCCAACGCCCTGGCAGGCAAGTTCCCGCTGTCGCGCTTCTTCTTCGTCTACGTCAACAAGGCGCCGAACAAGCCGCTGAGCCCGCTGGAAGCCGAGTTCGTCAAGCTGGTGCTGTCCAAGCAGGGCCAGGATGTGGTGGTGAAGGATGGCTACATCCCGCTGCCGGCCAAAGTGATCGAGAAGACCAAGAAAGAACTGGGCCTGTAACGGCCCGCCAGTGACGCCGAGGCCCATCCCTCGGCGCACTGTTCGACACGCCCGCGACTCTTCTGGAGCCGTGGGCGTTGTCGCGTCACCGAGCTGTAATCTTTCTGTCACACAAGGCGGATAGATTGAAGTACTTCACATTGAGCGGGCTGTGTCCGCTGTGCTCGAGACCTCCTCATGAATGACCTGGCCAACAACAGCATGAGCGCCTCCGCGAACAACCACCGCATCGACTTCGATACCCCCGTCCTGCAGCGCAAGCGCCGTATGCGCGCGCTCAAGGACCGCATGGCGCGCTGGTACGTCTCGATCGGCGGCCTGGCCGTGCTGGCATGCATCACGCTGATCTTCTTCTACCTCGCCTATGTGGTGGCGCCGATCTTCGGCGGTGCCGACATGGAAGCGCGCGAGGCCCAGCAGCCGGCCTGGCTGGCCGGGCAGAGCGAGGCCCTGCTGCTGGCGGTGGAAGAACAGAACAAGGTGGCCATGCGCCTGAGCCGCAGTGGCCAGGTCCAGTTCTTCGGCCTCAAGGATGGCGTCGCCCTGAACGCCTACCAGCTGGCCCTGCCGAGCGGTGTCAGCATCGCCTCGGTCAGCCAGGACCAGCCGGGCAGCCACCGCGTGGTGCTGGGCCTGTCCAATGGCCAGGTGCTGGTGTTCGAGCACGCCTACAAGGTCAGCTACCCGAACAACGTCAAGACCATCACCCCCGAGCTGGACTATCCCTACGGCGAGGCGCCCATCGTCCTCGACGCCCAGGGCCGACCGCTGGAGCACGTAGCGATCAGCGAGAACGGCGACACCCTGATGCTCAGCGCCTCCACCGGTGCCGAGCTGCAGGTGCTGGCGATCACCCGCGAAGAGAACATGCTGACCGGCGAGACCACTCTCACCGAGGAGCGCATCGCCCTGCCGCAGATCGCCGAGCCGATCAAGGCGATGATCATCGACCCGCGCCAGCAGTGGCTGTTCGTGATCAACGGCAAGGCCACCGCCGACGTCTTCGACCTGCGCACCAAGGCCCTCAACGGTCGCTACACGCTGCTCGGCGGCGACGCCGAGGTGAGCACCGTCACCCCGCTGCTCGGCGGCATCTCGCTGCTGATCGGCGACAGCAAGGGCGGCATCGGTCAGTGGTTCATGGTCCGCGACGCCGACAACAAGGCCGCGCTGACCCATATCCGCGGCTTCCAGCTGAATGATGCGCCGATCATCCAGATCCTCTCCGAGGAGCGCCGCAAGGGCTTCGTCGCGCTGGACGCCGAAGGTCACCTGGGCATCTTCCACAGCACCGCGCACCGCACCCTGCTGACCGAGAAGGTCGCCGAGGGCCAGGCCGTGGCCGCCCTGTCGCCGCGCGCCAACCGCGTGTTGGTGGAGTCCAACGGCCAGCTGCAGCGCTTCGTCATCGACAACCCGCACCCGGAAATCTCCTGGAGCGCGCTGTGGGGCAAGGTCTGGTACGAGAGCTACGACGAGCCCAAGTACGTCTGGCAGTCGACCTCGGCCAACAGCGACTTCGAACCCAAGATGAGCCTGGCGCCGCTGACCTTCGGTACCCTCAAGGCGGCCTTCTACGCCATGCTCCTGGCTGCTCCGCTGGCCATCTGCGCGGCCATCTACACCGCCTACTTCATGGCCCCGGCCATGCGCCGCAAGGTCAAGCCGGTGATCGAGCTGATGGAGGCGCTGCCGACGGTGATCCTCGGCTTCTTCGCCGGCCTGTTCCTCGCGCCCTATGTCGAAGGTCACCTGCCGGGCATCTTCAGCCTGCTGCTGCTGACGCCGATTGGCGTGCTGCTGTCGGCCTACGCCTGGAGCCGCCTGCCGGAGAAGATCCGCCTGGTCATCCCCGATGGCTGGGAAGCGGCGCTGCTGATCCCGGTGATCCTGCTGATCGGTAGTGGCGCCCTGGGCATGAGCGGCCACCTGGAGAACTGGTTCTTCGGCGGCGACATGCGCCTGTGGATCAGCAACGACCTGGGCATCGCCTTCGACCAGCGCAACGCCCTGGTGGTCGGCCTGGCCATGGGCTTCGCGGTGATCCCGAACATCTACTCGATCGCCGAGGACGCCGTGTTCAGCGTGCCCAAGAGCCTGACCTTCGGCTCCCTGGCCCTGGGCGCCACGCCCTGGCAGACCCTGACCCGCGTGGTGATCCTCACCGCCAGCCCGGGCATCTTCTCCGCCCTGATGATCGGCATGGGCCGCGCGGTGGGCGAGACCATGATCGTGCTGATGGCCACCGGCAACACGCCGATCATGGACATGAACATCTTCGAGGGCCTGCGCACCCTGGCCGCCAACGTGGCGGTGGAAATGCCGGAATCCGAGGTGGGCAGTACCCACTACCGCGTGCTGTTCCTCTCGGCGCTGGTGTTGCTGGCCTTCACCTTCGTGATGAACACGCTGGCGGAGGTGATTCGTACTCGCCTGCGCAAGAAGTACGCGTCGCTCTGAGAACTGGGAAAGGTAGACATCAGTGAAAATCAAAGAGCAAAACCTCAAGTCCTGGTTCAAGAGCGGTTCGCCCTGGGTGTGGATGACCGCCAGCGGCGTGTCCATCGCCGTGATCATGACCATCGGCCTGCTCGCCGTGATCGCCGTGCGCGGCCTCGGCCACTTCTGGCCGGCCGACGTGATCGAGGCCAAGTACCAAGTGCCGGGCGAGGCCGCCCGGGTGATGGCCGGCGAGCTGGTGCAGGAAGAAGAAGTGCCGCGCGCCCGCCTGGCCGCCGCCGGCCTGCCGGTGGACGTGAAGGGCGGCGAGTTCATGACTCGCGAGCTGTTCAAGGTCGGCAACCGTGAGGTCTACGGCGCCGATTTCAGCTGGGTGGTGGCCGAGTGGCTGAGTGAACCGCGCACCCCGGAAAACCTGATGGGCATGGAGCGCCGCGAGTGGGGCAACTTCTACGGCTACCTGGTCAACGTCAAGCAAGGCGGCCAGGTGGTGGCCGAAGGCGATGCCGCCTGGAGCGAACTGCAGAGCCGCATCACCCGCGTCGACGAACTGCATTCGCAGCTGGTGCAGCTGGAGAAGCGCGACATCGGCCATATCAACCACGGCCTCGAGCAGCTGCGCCTGGAAGGCCGTCGCCTGGAGCTGAAGGACCGCCTGGACGCCGCCGCCCAGGCCGACCTGGATGCCCGGCGCGCCGAGCTGGATGCCCAGTACAAGGTGCTCGAAGGCCAGCTGGTGGAGCTCAACCAGCAGCTCGACCGCGACAGCGTGACGGTGAAGACCGTCGACGGCCGCGAGCAGGAAATCGCCCTGAGCAAGGTGGTGCGCGCCTACCAGCCGAACGCCATGGGCGTGCTGACCAAGCTCGGCTTCTACTTCGCCAAGCTGTGGGAGTTCCTCAGCGACGAGCCGCGTGAGGCCAACACCGAGGGCGGCATCTTCCCGGCCATCTTCGGCACCGTGATGATGACCCTGATCATGGCCGTGATCGTCACCCCGTTCGGCGTGCTGGCGGCCATCTACCTGCGCGAGTACGCCAAGCAGGGCGCGATGACCCGCATCATCCGCATCGCCGTGAATAACCTGGCCGGCGTGCCGGCCATCGTCTACGGCGTGTTCGGCCTGGGCTTCTTCGTCTATGTGCTGGGTGGCTCGATCGACCGCCTGTTCTTCGCCGAAGCGGCGCCGGCGCCGACCTTCGGCACCCCGGGCCTGCTGTGGGCCTCGCTGACCCTGGCGATCCTCGCCGTGCCGGTGGTGATCGTCGCCACCGAGGAAGGCTTGGCGCGCATTCCGCGGGCCCTGCGCGAAGGTTCCCTGGCCCTGGGTGCGACCAAGGCCGAGACCCTGTGGAAGGTGGTGCTGCCGATGGCCAGCCCGGCCATGATGACCGGCATGATCCTCGCCGTGGCCCGCGCCGCCGGCGAAGTGGCACCGCTGATGCTGGTCGGCGTGGTCAAGCTGGCCCCGGCGCTGCCGGTGGACGGCAACTACCCGTACCTGCACCTGGACCAGAAGATCATGCACCTGGGCTTCCATATCTACGACGTCGGCTTCCAGAGCCCCAACGTCGAGGCCGCCCGCCCGCTGGTGTACGCCACCGCGCTGCTGCTGGTGCTGGTGATCGCCCTGCTCAACCTGAGCGCCGTGTTCATCCGCAACCACCTGCGCGAGAAGTACAAGGCGCTGGATCACTGATCACGAATTGCGTCGTCGCGGCAGTGGCCGTGGCGGCATGCACGAATCGAACGAATTGTTAGCGTAGGGAGCATCCCATGCAGCACGAAGTACACACCCACGGTATCGACATGGCCGCCCTCGGCCGGCAGAAGCAGGGCCTCAACCTGGCGGAAGAAACCGTCGCCCTGGAGGTGCCGAGCCTGAACCTGTTCTACGGCGACAAGCAGGCGCTGTTCGACGTGTCGATGAACATCCCCAAGCAACGCGTGACCGCCTTCATCGGCCCGTCCGGCTGCGGCAAGTCGACCCTGCTGCGCACCTTCAACCGGATGAACGACCTGGTCGACGGCTGCCGCGTGCAGGGCGAGATCCGCCTCGACGGCCACGACATCTACAAGAAGGGCGTGGACGTTGCCGAGCTGCGTCGCCGCGTCGGCATGGTGTTCCAGAAGCCCAACCCGTTCCCCAAGAGCATCTACGAGAACGTGGTGTACGGCCTGCGCATCCAGGGCGTGAACCAGAAGCGCGTGCTCGACGAGACCGTGGAGTGGGCCCTGAAGAGCGCCGCCCTGTGGGACGAGGTCAAGGACCGCCTGCACGAGTCCGCCCTCGGCCTCTCCGGCGGCCAGCAGCAGCGCCTGGTGATCGCCCGTACCGTGGCGGTGCAGCCGGAAGTGCTGCTGCTCGACGAACCCTGCTCGGCGCTGGACCCGATCTCCACCCTCAAGGTCGAAGAGCTGATCTACGAGCTGAAGAGCAAGTACACCATCGTCATCGTCACCCACAACATGCAGCAGGCCGCGCGCGTCTCCGACTACACGGCGTTCATGTACATGGGCAAGCTGATCGAGTTCGGCGATACCGACACCCTGTTCACCAACCCGGCGAAAAAACAAACCGAGGACTACATCACCGGCCGCTACGGCTAGTGGTTAGGCGACATAACAATCAACTCGAAACCGGTTTGCATAGGATTCCGCGATGATCAACAAAGACAGCCTCACCCATCACATCTCCCAGCAGTTCAACGCCGAGCTGGAGGAGGTGCGCAGCCACCTCCTGGCGATGGGCGGCCTGGTCGAGAAGCAGGTCAACGACGCGGTCACCGCGCTGATCGAGGCCGACTCCGGCCTGGCCCAGCAGGTGCGCGAGATCGACGACCAGATCAACCAGATGGAGCGCAACATCGACGAGGAATGCCTGCGCATCCTCGCCCGCCGCCAGCCGGCCGCCTCCGACCTGCGCCTGATCATCAGCATCTCCAAGTCGGTGATCGACCTCGAGCGCATCGGCGACGAGTCGTCGAAGATCGCCAAGCGCGCCATCCAGCTGTGCGAGGAGGGCGAGTCGCCGCGCGGCTACGTCGAGGTGCGCCACATCGGCGACCAAGTACGGCGCATGGTGCAGGAGGCGCTGGACGCCTTCGCCCGCTTCGATGCCGACCTGGCCCTGTCCGTGGCCCAGTACGACAAGACCGTCGACCGCGAGTACAAGACTGCCCTGCGCGAACTGGTCACCTACATGATGGAAGACCCGCGCGCGATCAGCCGCGTACTCAACATCATCTGGGTCCTGCGTTCGCTGGAGCGCATCGGCGACCACGCGCGCAACATCGCCGAACTGGTGATCTACCTGGTGCGCGGCACCGACGTGCGCCACATGGGTCTGGCACGCATGCAGGAAGAAGTGCAGGGCAAGAAGGAGTAACCCGCCCGCGCGGCACCAGCGGACAATCCTCGGCGCGCTCGGGGATTCACCGAGTGCGCCATGTTGGCCTCGGGCCAGTATCCGCAGCTATGCTTGTCGACATCGTTGTCGGGAGTGGTCGATGAGCAAAGTCAGTGTGCTGGTGGTGGACGACGCCACCTTTATCCGTGATCTGGTGAAGAAGGGCCTGCGCGACCACTTCCCCGGCATCCAGATCGAAGAGGCGGTCAATGGCCGCAAGGCCCAGCAGATGCTCGCCCGCCAGCCGGTCGACCTGATCCTCTGCGACTGGGAAATGCCCGAGCTGTCCGGCCTCGAGCTGCTCACCTGGTGCCGCGAGCAGGAAGCCTTGAAGATCGTGCCGTTCATCATGGTCACCAGCCGTGGCGACAAGGAGAACGTGGTCCAGGCCATCCAGGCCGGGGTCTCCGACTACATTGGAAAGCCATTCTCCAACGACCAGCTGATCACCAAGGTCAAGAAGGCCCTGCACCGCGCCGGCAAGCTGCAGGCCCTGGCTGCCAGCGCGCCGCCGAAGATGCTCAGCACCGGCGGCTTCGCCAACGACTCCCTGAGCGCCCTGACCGGCGGCAAGGCCGATGTGGTCAAGCCAGCGGCCAAGCCCGCTGCCGCTGCTGCCGATCCGGCAGCCGCCTTCGCCAAACCCGCCGCGCCGGCCGCCAAGGCTTCCGCCGCGCCGACCGGTCGCGGCCAGGGCCAGCTGCGCCTGCCCGGTGGCAGCATGGCCTGCGTGATCAAGGCGTTGAGCCTCAAGGAGGCGCTGCTGGTGGTGAAGCGCACCGAGTTGCTGCCGCAGGTGCTGGAGAGTGCGGTACTCGACCTGGAGCAGGGCGAGGCGGCGGAGACCGCGCGCCTCAACGGCTACCTGCATTCGGTGGCGGCCCTGGAGCCGAAGCCGGACAGCGAATGGCTGCAGCTGAGCTTCAAGTTCGTCGATAAAGATCCGCAGAAGCTCGACTACCTGTCGCGCCTGATCGCTCGCGGCACGGCGCAGAAGCACTTCGTTCCCGGCGCCTGACGCCGCTAGCCATTCACGAGCACGGCGCCTACGGGCGCCGTGGTCGTTTCAGGAGGCGAATTGCCGCTCGGAATGGCTGTTGCGCAGCGTGCCTTTCGTCGGATATCGCCGCGAATCGCCGCCTGGCCCTGCGGATTGCCGCACAGCCCGCAGCGCCAGCACTCGCGAGCCGGCTGGGGCGCTGCTAGTCTTTTCATCCCGGATACCAAATAACCATTAAATCCGTGAAGTTATGCTAGGGCGTTCAATCATTTTCTGCGCACTGCTGCTGGCCGCCGGCCAGGCCAGCGCGCTGACCATCTACAAGTATGTCGACCAGCACGGCACGGTTACCTATAGCGACAAGGCCGTGCCCGGTGCCCAGGTGTTCGTGTTCCGCGACCGCATGGTGGAGAAGCTCGACAACCTGGTGAAGCTGGAAACCAAGAAGCACGATGCCGGCGAGACCCTGGTGTTGCGCAACGACCTCTACGCCCCGGTGGAGGTCGAGCTGCGCCTGGATCGCCTGGTCAACGTCGCCGGCGCGCCGGACGCGCCGATCCGCTGGGTGCTGCCGCCGCGCAGCCATATCCGCCTGACCACCCTGGCGCCGCTGGATGCCACCAAGCCGATGAGCTACAAGCCGCGGCTGCGCTATGCCATGGGCGACCCGCGCCTTCAGCCGCTGCTGTTCCGCTACCCGCTGCCCTGGCGCGGCGGGCCGTTCAAGCTGACCCAGGGCGCCAACGGCAAGTACAGCCACTTCACGCCCAAGGGCCGCTACGCCATGGACATCGCCATGCCCGAGGGCACGGCGATCGTCGCCTCGCGCAGCGGCATGGTGGTGAAGACCGAGAACCGCCAGAGCGGCCGGGGCAACAACCCGTCCGGCAACTACGTGCGCATCCTGCATGACGACGGCACCATGGGCGTCTACCTGCACCTGATGCGTGGCTCGGTGGCAGTGCGCGAGGGCGAGCGGGTCGAGGCCGGCATGCAGATCGCCCGTTCCGGCAACACCGGCAACAGCACCGGCCCGCACCTGCACTTCGTGGTGCAGCGCAACATCGGCCTGGCGCTGGAGTCTATTCCGTTCAACTTCGCCCAACCGGTGGACAGCCTGCCCAACTTCGCGGTGGGTGGCGAATAGTCGGACTGGCGCGATCCGCGAATCGCGGCGATGCTTGAGGGACTGGTGCCTGCGGTCCCCGAGAGTGGCGCCGAATCGAGGAAATCAATCTGCCCGTGCGTCTGTTCAGCCTGCTGTTCTGTCTGCTGGCTACCCTGCATTGCGTAGCCGCTCCGCTCGAACTCACCGATGACCGACAAGCGGTGCGCCCCGCGCCCTGGCTGGAATACCTGCTGCCTGCCGAGGAGCTGGATTTCGCCGAGGTCGCCGAGGCCAGCGGCTGGCGCAAGCTGAAAGGCGCCTCGCTGAGCCTGGGTTACCAGGAAGGGCCGGTGTGGGTGCGCTTGGCCCTGCACAACCGCTCCGCTCGTGCCGACTGGCGCCTGCTGGTGGAGTGGCCGATTCTCGATCGCCTCGAGCTGCGCCTGTTCGATCCCGCCAGCGGCAGCTGGGGGCCGCTGCTGGAGGCCGGTGATCATCTGCCGCTGAGCGCCTGGCCGGTACCCGGTCGGCAACCGCTGTTCCCCCTGGCGCTGCAGCCCGGCGAGCAGCGCTGGGTCTACCTGCGCCTGCACAGCCGCGAGAACATCGTGGCGCCCATGCAGGTGCTCACCGAGACGGCCCATCAGCAGCAGGAGCTGGACCAGCGCATGCTGCTGGGGCTGTTCTTCGGCGCCATGCTGGCGGTGCTGCTGTACAACTTCAGCCTGTACCTGTTCACTCGCCACCTCAGTTACCTGTGGTACAGCCTCTATCTGCTCGGCGTGGTGGTCTATGAGCTGAGCCTGAGCGGCTTCGGCGTACTCTTCCTGTGGCCCGAGCTGGGCCGGCCGGCGGGCCTGATCTACGCGTTCTCCGCACTGTGGAGCTTCTTCGCCGCGAGCTATTTCGTTCGCGTGTTCCTGCGCATTCCGCGCTATGGCGGCTGGGTGCTGTGGGCCAACAATCTGTTGCTCGGCTACTGGGCGCTGGCGATCGCGCTGCTGCTGGTGCGGCCGCAGTGGCTGATCACCATCGGCGCCGGGCCGGTGGCGCTGCTCAGTTGCCTGGTGGCGCTGGCGACGGCGGTGGACCTGTGGCGGCGCGGCAATCGTTCGGCGCCGCTGTTCAGCCTGGCGTGGATCTTCCTCATCATCGGCACCGCGGTGCATGTGGCGGCCCTGCAGGGCGTCTTGCCGGTCAACCAGCTGACCCTGCGCATGCAGACCCTGGGCTTCTTCGTCGAATTCATCCTGCTCTCGGTGGCCCTGGCCGACCGCATCAACAGCGAGCGTTCCGCGCGCATCGCCGCACAGACCGCGCTGATCGGCGAGCGCGAGGCGCGCCTGGCCAGTCAGGAACAGCTGCTGGTCGAGCAGGCGCGGCTCAACGAGGAACTGGAGCGGCGGGTGCTGGCGCGCACCGCCGAGCTGCAGCAGTCGACCCGCGAGTTGGCCGAAGCCAACTCCGAGCTGACCCGCCTGAGCAACACCGATGCCCTGACCCAGTTGGCCAACCGTCGCCATTGTGACCAGCAGCTGGCCGATCAGACCAATACCCGGCTGGCCGTGCTGCTGATCGATATCGACCACTTCAAGCGCATCAACGATGGCTATGGCCATCCCTTCGGCGACCGCTGCATCGCCGCCGTGGCCAAGGTGCTGCGCGACAGCGCCCGGCGTGCCGGCGATCTGGCCGCGCGTTATGGCGGCGAGGAGTTCCTGCTGGTTCTGGCGGATGTCGATGCGGCGGGTGCCCAGGCCCTGGCCGAGCGCATCCGCGCCCAGGTGGCGGCGCTCGATCTGCAGCACCGTGGGGCCAGCGTGCCGCTGAGCGTGAGCGTCGGCCTGGTGCATCACGATGGCCAGGCCGCGTTGCACATGCAGGCGCTGATCGATGCCGCCGACCAGGCGCTGTACGCGGCCAAGGCGGCCGGGCGCAATCGGGTGTGCGTGGCCGGCTGACCCTTGGTCGGTCCGTGGCGCTGCGCGGTGATTCTGGCGCTAAGGTGGCCAGACACGCCGAATCCGCAAGGTGAAGATCATGAACAATCTGCACTGCACTTACCGCGACCACGCCATCAGCGCCGCCATCATCGAGCACCCGGGCATTCCCACGCCCTGGGCGGCGGGCTGCCAGATCACCCTTCCCGACGGCCATGTCAGCAAGCGCATCTCGCTGCCGCTGCGGTTCGCCTTTCTCGCCGACCTGGAGAGCGCCCAGCGTGCCTCGCTGGCCCACGGCAAGTGGCTGGTGGACCAGCACCTGGATCACGGCATGAGCCTGGCCGGCGTCAGCCGCACCAGGGCCGCCTAGGGCCGCACAGCAAAACGCCGCAGACAGGCTGCGGCGTTGCGCGGAGCGGCGGGGTGCGTCAGTCCAGCTTGAGCACCTTGGCCAGGACGATCTTCGGGCCCTTCATCTTTTTCACGATGATGTGCAGGCCCTCGGTCTCCAGCACCTCGTCCTCCTCCGGCACCCGGTTCAGGCTCTCGTAGACCAGGCCGGCCAGGGTCTCGGCCTCGATATGGTCGAGGTCCAGACCGAGCAGGCGCTCGATCTTGAACAGGGGGGTATCGCCACGCACCAGCAGCTTGCCCGGCTGGTAGGCGAGGATGCCGCGCTCGGCCTTGTGGTGTTCGTCCTGGATATCGCCGACCAGCACTTCCAGCACGTCTTCCATGGTCAGGAAGCCGACCACCTTGCCGTCGGCCTCCTCGACCAGGGCGAAGTGCGCGCCGCCCTGGCGGAATTGCTCCAGCAGCGAGGACAGCGGCATGTGCTTGCTGACCCGCTCGATGGGGCGCATCAGCTCGGCCACGTTGAACTTGGACGGCAGCATCTCCAGCAGGCTCAGCTGCAGCAGCAGGTCCTTGATGTGCAGCACGCCGACGAAGCCGCCGGTGGCTTCTTCGTACACCGGGTAGCGGCTGAACTTGTGCCGGCGGAACACGTTGAACAGCTCGTCCAGCTTGGCATCGGCGTCGATGTACACCAGGTCCTCGCGGGAGTTGGCCCAGTCCACCACCTCCAGCTCGCCCATCTCCACGGCCGAGGCCAGCACGCGCATGTCCTGGTCGCTGGGGTCGCGGGCGCGGCTGGAGTGAAGGATCAGCTTCAGCTCGTCGCGGCTGTAGTGGTGCTCGTGGTGCGGCCCCGGCTCGCCTTGCCCGGCGATGCGCAGGATGGCGTTGGCGCTGGCGTTGAGCAGGTAGATGGCCGGGTACATCAGCCAGTAGAAGGCGTACAGCGGCGCGGCGGTCCACAGCGACAGCAGCTCGGGCTTGCGGATCGCCCAGGACTTGGGCGCCAGCTCGCCGACCACGATGTGCAGGTAGGAAATGATAAAGAAGGCGAAGAAGAAGGCGATGCCGTGGACCAGCTTCTCCGACTCGATGCCGATGGCGCCGAGCAGCGGGGTGAGCAGTTCGGCGAAGGCCGGCTCGCCGACCCAGCCCAGGCCGAGGGAGGCCAGGGTGATGCCCAGCTGGCAGGCGGAGAGGTAGGCATCCAGCTGGTTGTGCACGGTGCGCAGGATGTGCCCGCGCCAGCCGTGCTGCTCGGCGATGGCTTCGACCTTGGTCGCGCGCAGCTTGACCATGGCGAACTCGGCGGCGACGAAGAAACCGTTGAGCAGAACGAGGAACAGGGCGAACAGCACGAGGCCGAGGTCGGCGACCAGGGCGGAAGTGGAGAGACTAGAGGAAGGGTCCATGGATACTAGGGTTGGCGGAAGATCGCTACAGGTTGGCGGCTGAGGCCGGTGATTGCAAGCCGCCGGCCATTTCTAGCCGCGCCGGCTGACCTGCTGGGGCGGGAAGTGGCAGGTGAAGGTGCTGCCCTTGCCGACCAGGCTGGTGATGTCCAGGCGTGCCCGATGGCGCAGCAGCACATGCTTGACGATGGCCAGGCCGAGGCCGGTGCCGCCGGTGTTGGAGGCGCGGCTGGAGTCGACCCGGTAGAAGCGTTCGGTCAGGCGCGGAAGGTGCTTGGCCTCGATGCCGATGCCGCTGTCGGCCACGCTGAAGTGACCGCCCTGTTCGTCGCCCCACCAGCGGATGCGGATATCGCTCTCCTCGGGGCTGTACTTCACCGCATTGAACACCAGGTTGGAGAAGGCGCTGCGCAGCTCGGCCTCGCTGCCCTTGAGGCGAATCTGGCTGTCCGCCTCCAGGCTGATGCGGTGGTTGCGGGCGCCGGACAGGGCCTGGGCGTCGTTCTTGATCGAGAGCAGCAGCAGGTCGACCGCCACCGGCTGGTTGTCCGAGGGGTAGTCGGTGGCTTCCAGCTTGGCCAGCAACAGCAGGTCGTTGAGCAGGTTCTGCATGCGCGAGCCCTGCTGCTGCATCTGCTGCAGGGCGCGCAGCCAGCGCGGATTCACGTCCTCGACGTTGTCCAGCAGGGTCTCCAGGTAGCCGGTGATCACCGTCAGCGGCGTGCGCAGCTCGTGGGAGACGTTGGCGATGAAGTCCTTGCGCATCTGCTCCAGCTGATGGAGGCGGGTGACGTCACGCACCAGCATCAGGTGCTCGTGGTTGCCGTACTGGGTGATCTGCAGCTGCAGGCGCATGCGGTCGTTGATCGGCGAGGGCAGCTCCAGGGCCTCCTGGTAATTGCCGGCCTCGAAGTACTCCTTGAAGCGCGGGTGGCGTACCAGGTTGGCGATCGACTGGCCGCTGTCCTGAGGGGTCTTCAGGCCCAGCAGCTGTTCGGCGGCGCGGTTCCACCACTCCAGGTTGCCTTCGGCGTCCAGCATGATCACCGCATCGCGCAGGGCGGCGGTGGACTCCTGGACGCGGTCGATCACCGCCTGCAGACGGCCGCGCACGCGCTGGTCGCGGCGCTGCAGGTGGTAGATGTTGTCGAAGATCTCGCCCCACAGGCCGTAGCCTTCGGGCGGCGCCTCGTCCGGCTGGCGCTCGCGCAGCCACTTGTGCAGGCGCAGCAGCTGCTTGAGGTGCCACAGCAGGTAGCCGCCGAGGCCGATGGCCAGGGCCCAGGCGTACTCGCCGGTGATCAGGCCGACCAGGCCGCAACCGACCAACAACAACAGCAGGCGGCGCGCCAGGGCGCCGCGCCAGTCTTGGTTCACCTAGTGCTTCCTTTCTCTGGACGCGAGGAGCGTGAGTCAGCTCTTGGTGGAAAAACGATACCCGGTGCCGCGCACCGTTTGCACCAGATTCTCGTAGACCTCGCCGAGCGCCTTGCGCAGGCGGCGGATATGCACGTCGACGGTACGCTCCTCCACATACACGTTGCCGCCCCACACCTGGTCGAGCAGCTGGCCGCGGGTATACGCCCTTTCTTGGTGGGTCATAAAGAATTGCAGCAGGCGGTATTCGGTGGGGCCCATCTCGGCCGGCTTGCCGTCGATGGTGACGCGGTGGCTGATCGGGTCGAGCAGCAGGCCGCCGACTTCGATCGGCGCCTCGCCGTCGCTCGGCGCGGTGCGGCGCAGCACGGCCTTGAGCCGGGCCACCAGTTCGCGCGGCGAGAAGGGCTTGGTGATGTAGTCGTCGGCGCCGACTTCCAGGCCCTGGATCTTGTTGTCCTCTTCGCCCTTGGCGGTGAGCATGATGATCGGGATGTCGTCGGTCAGCTCGTCGCGCTTGAGGCGGCGGGCCAGCTCGATGCCGCTGGTGCCGGGGAGCATCCAGTCGAGCAGGATCAGGTCCGGTTTGCGGTCGACGATCAGGGCGTGGGCCTGCTGGGTGTTTTCCGCTTCCAGGCAGTCGTAGCCGGCCATCTCCAGGGCCACCGCGATCATCTCGCGGATGGGAGCTTCGTCGTCAACGATCAGGATGTTCTTGCCAACCATGGGTCGAGCCTCGGGTCGTCTGTCTTGCGCCGCATTAGATAACGGAATTATTGCAGCGATGTGACAGCCATGCGGCAGGCCCCGATCTAGCGCAGCGCGTAGTCGATGACGATGCCCAGCAGAATCGCCAGGCCGGCCCAGTGATTGTGCAGGAAGGCGGCGAAGCATTTCTGCGGATCGCGGTCGCGGGTGCTCCAGAATTCCCAGGCGAAGCAGGCCGCGGCACCGAACAGGCCGAACAGGAACCAGATGCCCAGGCTGAAGCGCGCGCCGGCCAAGGCCAGGCACAGCAGGGCCAGGCCCTGCAGGGTGAGGATGATGATGCGGTCGGCATCGCCGAATAGGATGGCGGTGGATTTCACCCCGATCTTCAGGTCGTCCTCGCGGTCGGTCATCGCGTAGTAGGTGTCGTAGGCCACCGTCCACAGCAGGTTGGCGATGTACAGCAGCCAGGCCTCGGCCGGCGGCAGCTCGCCCGTGACCGCGCTGAAGGCCATCGGCATGCCCCAGGAGAAGGCTGCGCCCAGCACCACCTGCGGGTAGTAGGTGTAGCGCTTCATGAAGGGGTAGCAAGCCGCGAGGGCCAGGCCGCCGAACGACAGCAGGATGGTGGTCAGGTTGGTGAACAGCACCAGGATGAAGCTCAGGCCCAGCAGCACGGCGAACAGGATCAGCGCCTCGCGCGGGCTGACCCGGCCATCGGCCATTGGCCGCGCCCGGGTGCGCGCCACATGGCCGTCGAAGTGGCGGTCGGCGTAGTCGTTGATCACGCAGCCGGCGGCGCGCATGAACAGGGTGCCGAACACGAAGATCAGCAGCAGGCCGAAGTCCGGCACGCCCTTGCTCGCCACCCACAGGGCCCACAGGGTCGGCCACAGCAGCAGGTAGATGCCGATCGGCTTCTCCAGGCGCATCAGCTGGACGAAGTCCCAGGTGCGCGGGTGCAGGCGGTTCAGGGCGAGCAGGAAGGATTGGTACATCGGCGGGTCTCCGGGCCAGGTGCGCCGATTATACGAGCAGCGACCGGGCCGGGAGCGAGGGCGGCGTCTAGTTCTGCGCGGCGTGGTCCCAGAATGCCGGCAGGAACACCTCGGCCACCAGCACGCCAAGGCCGTCGCGGCGGAAGCAGGAGCGGCGTCCCCAGAGATGCTCGGCGCGTGCCTCGGTGGGCAGCCAGGCCGCTGGGTAGCGACAGACCTGCAGCTCGCCACGCACGAAGGCGCGGTCGCTGAACAGCAGCTCGCCCAGCGAACGGCTGCCCAGCTTGCCCAGCTCTAAGCCGGAGCCCTCCAGGGCGGTGCGTGGCGCCACGCTGCGGGCGAATACCCAGGGCTGGCCGGCGCCGAGCAGGAACACCTCGCGCACCCAGCCCATGCTGCCGGCCGGCACCTGCAGGGCGCTGCACTCGTCGGCGCGCAATACCTGCCAGCCCTGCTGCAAGGGCTGCACGGCGAAGCGCTCGGCACTCAGGGCGGTGAGGCGACGGGTCAGCGAGCCCTGGCCGAACAGCCAGTCGCGCAGCAGCGGTGCGGGGGCAGGATGCAACTGGCCGGCGTTGAGCCAGCGGGGCGGGTGGGCGAGGGCGGAGGAGGGCACGACAACGGCTTCGGCTACCGGGGACGGCGGCGAGCTTAGCACGACGAAGGGCCGCCCCGGACACTTGCGCTACGGCGTCCATATCAGTACAAAGCCTGCTGATTTTTGATGGCCCGCCATCCCTGGCGGCCACCCTGATAGGGCCGTCGCCCGGCGACGTTAAAAATCGCTCCCGGCGATTTTTTAACCAGGGCAACGTCCGCCAGAGACGACCCTCGATGAGGTAGAGCATGAAGAAGTGGCAATGTGTGGTCTGTGGCCTGATCTATGACGAGAGCCAGGGTTGGCCCGACGACGGCATCGCCGCCGGTACCCGCTGGGAAGACGTGCCGGCCGACTGGCTGTGCCCGGACTGCGGCGTCGGCAAGGCCGATTTCGAGATGATCGAGATCGGCTGATCCCGCTCGTGCAACACCCTCGACGGCGGCCTGCGGGCCGCCGTCGGCGTTTCTGCCCCAGGAATTCGGAGCATCGATCAGCTTCTGGCGGAAATGGCGGATGTTCTGTCTGCTTCACCATATTCGCCGTCGGGCAAACTGCCCGGCAGCACTGGCGCAGTCCCGGATGGCGTGCCATTCTCCCCCAGTCTGCCGCAGCGCAGAGCCGTTGCGGCGCCTTTGGCGCTGTTCTGGAAAGACAGCTCGGACACACAACAACAACAAACAGTCAAAGAGGCATCTATGCGCAAACCTGAACTCGCCGCGGCCATCGCCGAGAAGGCTGATCTGACCAAAGACCAGGCCAACCGCGTACTCAACGCCGTGCTCGAAGAAATCACCGGCGCGCTGAACCGCAAGGACAGCGTCACCCTGGTCGGTTTCGGCACCTTCCTCCAGCGCCACCGCGGTGCCCGTACCGGCAAGAACCCGCAGACCGGCGCCCCGGTCAAGATCAAAGCCAGCAACACCGTGGCCTTCAAGCCGGGCAAGTCCCTGCGCGACGCCGTCAACTGAGCAAGTCCCGGCCCGGAGCTCCAGGGCTCCGGGCCACCCCCCCTCTCCAGCGCCGAAACGCCCGCCAGACGGGATGTAGTGTTCTGCGCCATCCGCTACAATGCGCCGCCGATTTCATCACCCTCGAGGCTGCGCGCCATGAAATTCCGCTTTCTCCTCTGGATGCTGGGCCGCCTGATGGTCAAGGCCAGCCGCACCAATCCCGAGTTCCAGCAGCAGTTGGAAGGCAAGGAGCTGGTATTCCAGCTGCACACCCTCGACGGCAAGGTCGCCCGTCATTACCGCATCAAGGACAAGCGCGTCACCAGCCATGCCGGCACGGCCCGCGAGCCGGCCTTCGCCATCGGCTTCAAGGACGCGGTCTACGGCTTCGCCACCATGAACGCCAAGAACAAGCAGCTGGCCTTCATGCAGGGCATCCAGAACAAGGACATCCAGATCCAGGGCAACCCGGCGCTGGTGATCTGGTTCCAGGGCCTGCTCAAGCACGTGGTGCCGAAGAAGAAAAAGAAGACCGAGGTCAAGAAAGCGGCCTGAGCCGCTTTCCCTTGCTGGCCCGGGCCGCGCCACTTGGCTAGGCTGGGCGTTTTCCACGGAAGTCCCGTTATGCGTCCGCTGTTCATCCTCGCCCTGCTCCTGTCCCTGGTCGCGCCGGCCCATGCGGCGACCGACGCCACCCTCAAGCGCGTGCTGGAGCTGGCCGGCGTACAGCTGCTGTGCGAGCAGACCGCGCCGCTGCTGCAGCGCGGCATGAGCGCCGAGCAGCAGAAGTCCCTGGGCAAGGCATTCGCCGCCGCCCCGTTGTGCGACGACCTGGCCAAGCGCGTGGCGCTCAAGGTCAAGCGCGAGCAGTTGGAGGCCGCGCTCAAGCTGCTCGACAGCCCGCTGGCCCAGCACTTCACCGCCGCCGAACGGGCGGTGGGCGAGGATGGCGGCCTAGCCACCTACCGCCAGCAGCTGCAGGAGCGCCCGCCGCTGGGCAAGCGCCTGGACCTGGTGCGCCGCCTGGACAAGGCCGCCCACACCACCGAGCTGGCTACCCTGCTGCGCTACGAGGTGGGCAAGACCCAGGCGCTGCTGAGCCTGCGCGCCCGCGGTGGTGATCTGGACGAGAAGGCTCTGGCCGAGCAGACCGCCGCCCAGTTGGCGCCGCTGCGTGCGTCCAGCGCCAGCGGCGTGGAAGCCTTCATGCTCTATGCCTACCGCCAGACCCCCAGCGACAAGCTCGGGGAATACGCCGCGCTGTACGAGCAGGCGCCACTGCGCGCGGTGCTGGAGGCCAGCGCCAAGGCCCTGCCGGAAGTATTCGCCGCCCGGCGCGCGAAGCTGAAGTAACCAGAGAATCGACCTGATGAAAAAGGGGCCCGCAGGCCCCTTTTTTCATTCCAGACGCACTCAGTGCGGATGGTTGAACTGCGAGGCCAGTTCGCGCAGCGCCACTTCCGCCTGCAGCACCTTGTTCAGCGCATCGTCGGCCTTCTCGCGGGTCAGGCCCAGGCGCTCGAACAGCTCGTCCGGCAGCTCATGCTGCGGGCCACTGCCGATGCCGCGGCTGCGCAGCAGGTTGACGGCCAGGCACACCAGGTTCGGGTAGGCGGCGTGGGCGCCATCGTAAGCGGGGTCGTGCTGGAAGCGCAGGGCGGTAGCCAGTTCTTCCGGCATGTCCCAGAAGCGCATCAGCCAGGCGCCGATCTGCTCGCGGGTGATGCCCAGCAGGTGCTGCTCGATATAGCCGGCGGACAGGTGCGGGTTGACCTCCAGGTGCCGGCAGATCAGCGAGAAGTGCGGCGGGAAGACGTGGGCCAGGACCAGGTAGCCGAAGTTGTGCAGCAGCCCGGCGAGGTAGGTCAGTCCGGCTTCCGGGCGCTGGGCGCGCGGCATGGCGCGGGTCAGGCCCTCGATGATGGCGGCGGTGTAGATCGCCTGCTGCCAGTAGGGCGTGGCCTGCTGCGGCTGGTCCTTGGGCAGGCTGAGGGTCTTGCCCAGGGCCAGGCCGAGGGCCAGGTTGATCACCAGGTCGAAGCCCAGCACGCGGACGATGGCATCTTCCACCGAGCGGATCTTGCCGGGGGCGGCGTAGTAGGGCGAGGCCGCCCAGCTGACCACTTGGGCGGCCAGGGCCGGGTCGGTCTCGACCACGCCGGTGATGTCGTCCACGGTCGCGTCCGGGTCGACGCGCAGCTTGATGATCTTCTGTGCGGTCTCCGGCAGCGGCGGAATCTCGATGGTCTCTTCGAGGCGCTGCTGGATGCGCCGTGCGGTGAACGCCTGCACGGCCTGGGTGATTTCGGCGCGGTCGTCGTCCGGGCGGTTCAGGTTCGGGCGGATGCCCTGCAGCGGCTCGCCGAAGCGGGCGGCGCTGGCCTTGGCCAGGAGGATGGCCTTGTAGTGTTCGCTGTCGATCTCCAGCAGCACGCCGGCCTGGCCGGACTCCACCAGCACGCTGGACTCCTGCAGCAGGCGCTCGTCGTACAGGCAGGGCGAACTGGTCAGCGGCGGCAGGCCGGGCAGCAGGCCGAGGTTGTGCTTGGCCAGCATGCGCTCCATGCGCTCGGGTTTGACCGCGGTGAGCTTGCGCCCGGTCAGCTCGGCCAGGCGATTGAGGTCGAGCAGCTGGCTCTGCGGGAACAGCACCAGCAGGGCACCGACCGCGTCTTCCAGCAGCGCGGCCTGCACGCGGCGAGCGGCGGGATGTGCGGGGTGGTCGGGACGGATGTGGCAGGGGACGCCGAGTTTCTCGAGGAGTTGCAGGATGACCGCCGGCGGGCGCGGGGCGGAATCGGGGGCGAGGGCGACTTCGGTCATGGGCGACATCCGGCTGAGGAACTACTGACGAGGAGTATAACCAGCGCCCCGCGGGATAGGCTCGGCCGCCGGACGGGCGACCAACGGCATTACGTGCGGCAGATCACACTTGGCCGTACTGCTGGCCGTGGCGCAACCAGCGTTCGAGCAACGGGCTGACATGCTGCGGCCAGCGCGCCAGTAGCTCTTGCGCTGCCTCGCGCACGGCCGGTAGCAGGTCGGCGTCGCGCATCAGGTCGGCGACCTTGAACTGCAGCAGACCGGTCTGGCGGGTGCCGAGCATCTCGCCAGGGCCGCGCAGCTCCAGGTCCTTCTCCGCGATAACGAAGCCGTCGCAGGTCTCGCGCATGATGCCCAGGCGCTCGCGGCCGAGGTGCGACAGCGGCGCATGGTAGAGCAGCACGCAGTGGCTGGCGGCGCTGCCGCGGCCGACCCGCCCGCGCAGCTGGTGCAGCTGGGCCAGGCCCAGGCGCTCGGGGTTCTCGATGATCATCAGGCTGGCGTTGGGCACGTCGACGCCCACCTCGATCACGGTGGTGGCGACCAGCAGCTGCAGCTCGCCGCGCTTGAACTGGTCCATTACCGCAGCCTTCTCGGCCGGCTTCATGCGCCCGTGAATCAGGCCGACGCGCAGCTCGCCCAGCGCGCTGGAGAGCTCCTCGAAACTGGTCTCGGCGGCCTGGCAGGTGAGTTCCTCGGACTCCTCGATCAGCGTGCACACCCAGTAGGCCTGGCGGCCTTCGCGGCAGGCCAGGCGCACGCGCTCGACCACCTCGAGGCGGCGGCTGTCGGCGATCACCAGGGTATTCACCGGCGTGCGCCCGGGCGGCAGCTCGTCGAGGATCGAGGTGTCCAGATCGGCATAGGCGCTCATCGCCAGGGTTCGCGGAATCGGCGTGGCGGTCATGATCAGCTGGTGCGGGCACAGGCGCCCGTCGATGCCTTTCTGCCGCAGGGCCAGGCGTTGCTGCACGCCGAAACGGTGCTGCTCGTCGATGATCACCAGCGCGAGCTTGGCAAAGCGCACCTCGTCCTGGAACAGCGCGTGGGTGCCGACCACCATCGGCGCACCGCCGGCGATTTGCTCCAGCGCCGTGACGCGAGCCTTGCCCTTGAGCTTGCCGGCCAGCCAGGCGACCTCGATGCCCAGCGGCGCTAGCCAGCGGCTGAAATTGAGGAAGTGCTGCTCGGCGAGGATCTCGGTGGGCGCCATCAGCGCCACCTGGTAGCCGGCCTCCAGCGCCTGCAGGGCGGCCAGTGCGGCGACCACCGTCTTGCCGGCGCCGACGTCGCCCTGCACCAGACGCAGCATGGGTTCGGGCTGGCTCAGGTCGTAGGCGATCTCGGCGCCGACCCGCTGCTGGGCGCCTGTGGGGGCGAAGCCGAGGTTGGCGAGGAAGCGCTGCGGCAGCCGCTTGGCCGGCGGCAGCACCGGTGCCGCCTGGGCGCGCACCTGCTCGCGCAGGCGCTGCAGCGACAGCTGGTGGGTCAGCAACTCCTCGAACGCCAGGCGATGCTGGGCCCAGTGGCGACCCTCGGCCAGCTCTTCCTGGTCGGCGTCCGGCGGCGGTCGATGCAGGTAGCGGATGGCTTCGGCCAGCGGGCCCAACTGATAGTCGCGGCCCAGCTCGGCGGGCAGCCAGTCGGGCAGGCTGTGCGGGCCGAGGCGGGCCAGGGCCTGCTGGCTGAGCTGGCGCAGGCGCTGCTGGGTCAGGCCCTCAGTGGTCGGGTAGATCGGCGTCAGGGTCTGCTCCACCGGCGCCGGCTCGTCGCCGCTCTGCGCGCGGTATTCCGGGTGGTAGATCTCCAGGCCGGTGGCGCCGGGGCGCACCTCGCCGTAGCAGCGCAGGGCTGTGCCACGCTTGAGACCGTCCTTCTGCGCCTGGCTGAAGTGGAAGAAGCGCAGGGACAGGGTGCCGGTGCCGTCCTGCAGGCGCACCAGCAGGCTGCGGCGGCGGCCCATGGCCACGTCGGCGCCGGCCACTATGCCCTCGACCACGGCGTCCTGGCCCGGGCGCAGGGCGCCGATGGGCGTGATGCGGGTGCGGTCCTGGTAGCGCAGCGGCAGGTGGAACAGCACGTCCTGCAGATTCTCCAGGCCGACCTTGCCCAGCTTCTCGGCCAGCGCGTCACCGACGCCCTTCAGCGCGGTGACCGGGACCTGCGCCAGCTCGGTCATGCCGGGATGGCTTCACCCTGGGGGCGCGCCACCGAGCACAGGCGGATCGAGTCGGCCAGCACTTCGATGGCCTTGGGCCGCGGGAAGCTGGCGCGCCAGGCGATTGCCACGGTGCGGTAGGGCGCCGGCGCACTCAGCGGGCGCACCTCGATCACGCCGGGGGCGTAGTGGTGGCTGTCGACCGCTGAGAACGGTAGGATCGAGATGCCCAGGCCGGAGGCGACCATGTGGCGGATGGTTTCCAGCGAGCTGGATTCCACCGTGGTGTGCTTGGCCGAGTCCTCGCCGCCCTTACGCAGCGACGGGCAGGCCTCCAGCACCTGGTCGCGGAAGCAGTGGCCCTCGCCGAGCAGCAGCAGGCTCTTGTCGTTGAGCAGCTCCTTGTCGATGGTCTCGCGCTCGGCCCAGGGGTGGCCGGCCGGCAGCAGGGCGAAGAACGGCTCGTCGTACAACGGCTTGGTCAGCACGTCGGCTTCCTGGAACGGCAGGGCGATGATGATCGCGTCCAGCTCGCCGGTGCGCAGCTTGTCGCGCAGGATGTGGGTGAAGTTCTCTTCGATGTACAGCGGCATCTGCGGGGCGACCCGGTGCAGCTGCGGAATCAGGTGCGGGAACAGGTAGGGGCCGACCGTGTAGATGGCGCCGATCTTCAGCGGCGCGGTCAGCTGGTTCTTGCCGGCCTGGGCCAGCTCGCGGATGCCCTGGGCCTGCTCCAGCACCTTCTGCGCCTGGGTGACGATGCCCTCGCCGACGGGTGTCAGGCGCACCGCGCTCTTGCTGCGCTCGAAGATCAGCACGCCGAGCTCGTCTTCGAGCTTCTTCACCCCCACCGAGAGCGTCGGCTGGCTGACATGGCAGCGCTCGGCCGCGCGGCCGAAGTGCTGTTCCTGGGCAAGGGTCACTATGTAGCGCAGTTCGGTGAGGGTCATAGGTAAATTCCATTGAGATGCCGCCAAGCATAGCGACTGTATTCAATGGAACCAACCGGGCCGCCCATAAAGATGCGGCCCGGTTCATGCCGCTCAGCGGGTAAGGGTGAAGTTCAGCGGATAGTCGATGGACATGCTGCCGCCGCTCAGCACCTTGGTCGGCGGCGCCGGCACCGGGCTGGCCTTGCGCAGCTGGCGCTGCACGTCGCGGTCGAAGGAGTTGCGGGCGGTGGACTGCTTCACCTCGGCGGCGAGGATGCGCCCGCGGGTGTCGATGGTGAAATTGAGCAGCAGGGCATGCTTGCTGCCGGGCTTGTTGAAGCGCCGCTCGCGATCCGGATAGCGCAGGTGCTTGCTCAGGTAGGCCTGCACCTTTGCCATCCAGATGGCGCGCTCGCGGTCGATCTCGCCGGTGCTGACCTGCTGCTGCACCGGGGCCTTGATCGGCGCCGCGGTCTTCTCCTGGCTCGCCACCTTGGGCGCGTCGGGTTGCGGCTTGACCTCCGGCTTCGGCGGCTGCGGCCTGGGCTGGACCTTGGGTTTCGGCTTGGGCTTGACGATGGCGATCTTCGGCTCGGGCACCTCGACGATCTCGGGTTCCGGCTGTTCCTCGACCACCGGCTCCGGCGGCGTCGGCTGCGGCGGCGCGACCATCGGCTCCAGCTCGATCAGCATGGCCGCCGGTTGCAGCAGGATCGGCGTGACGGCCGGACGCCACAGCAGGGCGGCGTAATAGACGACCAGGTGCAGGCCGATCACGGCGATCAGGCTGATGACCCACAGCGGCAGGCGACGCGCTTGGCTCATTGCGCGCCGACCGTTTCCAGGCCCACCAGGCCGATCTTCAGGTAACCGGCACCGCGCAGGTTGTCCATCACGCCCATCAGGTCGGCATAGTCCACGCCCTTGTCGCCGCGGACGAAGATGGTCTTGTCCTTATTGGCGCCGGTCAGGCGGTCCAGGGAGGCACCGAGCTGGGCCGCGTCGACCTGCTGGTTGTCCAGGTACAGGCTGGTGTCTTCCTTGATGCTCAGGTAGATCGGCTTGTCCGGGCGCGGCACCGGCTTGGCGGTGGAGGCCGGCAGGTCGATCTTCACGTCCACGGTGGCCAGCGGCGCGGCGACCATGAAGATGATCAGCAGTACCAGCATCACGTCGATGAACGGGGTGACGTTGATCTCGTGGTTTTCCTGGAGGTCGTCACCGCCCTCGTGCAGATGCAGCCCCATGGTTCAGACCGCCTTGGCGATCGGCGCCTGAGCGCGCTCGCCGGCCGGCTGATCGAGGTCGCGGCTGACCAGCAGCAGGACCTGGGCCGAGGCATCGGCGACCTGGGCCTTGTAGCCGGCGATGGAGCGGGCGAAGACGTTGTAGATGACCACGGCCGGGATCGCGGCGACCAGGCCCAGGGCGGTGGCCAGCAGGGCCTCGGCGATGCCGGGGGCGACCACGGCGAGGTTGGTGGTCTGCGATTCGGCGATGCCGATGAAGCTGTTCATGATGCCCCACACGGTGCCGAACAGGCCGACGAAGGGTGCGGTGGAACCGATGGTGGCGAGCACGCCGGTGCCCTGGCTCATGTTGCGACCGCTGGCGGCGACCAGACGTTCGAGGCGGAAGCTGACGCGTTCCTTGATGCCTTCCTTCTCCTTGCAGCCGACAGACAGGCGCAGCTCTTCGCGGGCGTCCTCGATCAGCTGGGCGCTAAAGCTGTGCTTGACGCGGGCCTGCTCGGCGGCCTGGTTGAGGGTGCGCGCGCCCTTCAGGTCGGGCAGCTCGCGCTGCAGGCGACGGCGGGCGATGAGCAGCTCCAGGCCTTTGGCGATCCACACGGTCCAGGTCAGGATCGAGGCCAGCACCAGGCCGATCATCACGCTCTTCACCACGCGGTCGGCGTTCTGGTACATGCCCCACGGCGACAGGTCGTGCAGCAGCTCTTCCTCGCCTTCCAGCGCCGACTCGGCCTGCAGCGCCTGCAGGGCGGCGAGCAGTTGTTCGGCGTCGGTGCCGCTGATGTTGTTCTGCTGCAGGAATTCCTGCTGGGCGGCGGCGATCTGTTCGGCGCTGGCCTGTTCGCCCAGGGTCTCCAGCTTCTGCTGCAGGGCGGCGGCCTGCGGGTGCTGGATCGGCGGCGGCAGCTGTTCGGCGGTGGCATCGCTCAGCGCTGCGCTGGTCGGAGCGCTTGCCGGCGCGCGAGCGGCCGGTTGCTGCGCGACCGGAGCCACTTCCTCGGCCACAGCGCCGAACGGCAGGAGCAGGCCGAGCAGCAGGGCTGCCATGGGCAGGCGGGAAGTGCGGGTTGGCTGAGCGCGGAGGGCGGTAGAATTCATGCTGGCCGGACCTGAAGTGAGGGAGCGTCGGACGGAGGAAACGGCACCTCCGTGCAAAAACGGCGTGTATTATTGCAAGTAATTCTTGTTTGTGAAAGATACAATGTAACTATTCGCCGTGCACTTCGGATTCAGTGCACTGAATCCGGCGTTTCCTTGAGGTACTCCTAGTGATGTCCAAGACCCTGATGATTGCTGGCTGCGGCGATGTTGGCAGTCGCCTGGCGCGGCGCCTGGCGGCGGCCGGCTGGAGTGTTTACGGCCTGCGGCGCGATGTCGCGCAGCTGCCCGCCGAGATCCGCCCGGTCGCCGGCGATCTGCAGCAACCGGCCTGTCCTGAGACCTGGCCCCAGGGCGAACTGGACTATCTGGTGTATTGCGCCGCGGCCAGCCAGCACGACGAGGCTGGCTACCGCGCCGCCTATGTCGATGGCCTACGCCACGTGCTGGCCTGGCTGGCCGAGCATGGTCAGCGTCCGCGGCGCCTGCTGTTCGTCTCCAGCAGTGGGGTCTATGTGCAGCAGGGCGGCGAATGGATCGACGAGGATTCACCGGCCGAGGCCGAGGGCTACTCCGGGCGGGTGATGCTGGAAGCCGAACGCCTGGCTCTGGCCAGCGGCCTGCCGGCGACCCTGGTGCGCCTGACCGGCATCTACGGCCCCGGTCGCCAGTGGCTGCTCAATCAGGTGCGCCAGGGCTACCGGGTGGCCAGCGAACCGCCGTTGTACGCCAACCGCATTCATGCCGAGGATGCCGCCGGCCTGCTGGCCTTCCTGCTGCAGGCGGATGCCGAAGGCGCGCAGCTGGCCGACTGCTACCTGGGCGTGGACGACGAACCGGCGCCGCTGCACGAGGTGGTGGGCTGGCTGCGCGAGCAGTTGGGCGTGACCCAGTGGGCCGAGGAGAACAGCGTGCGCCGCGCCGGCAGCAAGCGCTGCAGCAACGCCCGCGCCCGCGCGCTGGGCTGGGCGCCGCAGTACCCGAGCTACCGCGAGGGCTATGCGGCGGTGCTGGCCGATCAGTCGTCGCTGCGCCCGGTGTAGCGGCCGCTGTCGTCGTAGTGACTTCCGTCCGGGTCGTCGCGGCCCAGGTAGCGCCCCGAGTCGTCGTAATGGCGACCATCCTGATCCTGGCGACCGGTGTAGCGGCCACTGTCGTCATAGCTGCGGCCGTCGCCGTCGATGCGTCCCGTGTAGCGGCCGGAGGCATCGTACTGGCGGCCGTCCGCATCGGTACGGCCGGTGTAGCGCCCACTGTCATCGTAGCTGCGGCCATCGTCGTCGGTGCGCCCCAGATAGCGTCCGCTGCCGTCGTAATGGCGCTGTTCGGCCTGGGCGGCCAGACTCGCCAACAGGAGGCACAGCAGGAGCGCGCGCATCTCGCTTAGTTGCGCTGCAGCAGCCAGACCTGGCGCCCGGGACGGAAGCTGGGCACCTCGTCCGGCGCCGACTGGTTGAGGGCCTGGAGGATGCGCAACTGGTCGCCGTCGCGCTCGAAGATCCACGACGCGCCCTGCTGGCCGAGCTGCAGCCACAGGCTGTCGTGCTCGCCGGCCATCGAGGCGCAGTCGCCGGCCAGGCACAGGGCATAACGCTCGGCGCCGGGCAGGCCTTCCAGGCGGCCGTCCGGGTGGAACAGCACCAGGCCGCCCTCGCCGACACCCTCGCGGATGGTCCATTCGCCGCCCAGGTAGGCGTCGTACAGCGCCCACTCGAAGCTGCTGCCGATCGGCGCGCCATCCTCCGCCTGGTGCGGCGGGCGGCTGAAGTGCTGCTCGGGGCCGTAGGTGCTGGCCTGCTGCACCAGCTGGTCACCCTGCAGATCGAAGCTCTCCTGATAGTCGCCCTGGTAGCTCACCTGCCATTGCCCCGGCTCGCCGGCCGCCAGGCGGCCTTCGGGTGCCTCGAAGCCGTTGCTGTAGGTGGCCAGGCCGCGCTGGCTGTCGAGCCGCCATTCCAGGTTTGGGCCGTGGGCCAGCAGGGCCTCGCGCAGCGGCCCGCCTTCGCGGGCGCTGTCGATGATCGGCTGGTTGATCCAGGTGCCGTCGGGGCTTTCGGCGGCGCAGCCGGCCAGCAGACCGGCGCTGAGGGCGATCAGGAGGGGGCGACGCATGGGTTTATTCGAGAACCAGGATGCCGTCCATTTCCACCTGCGCACCGCGCGGCAGAGAGGCCACACCGATGGCGGCGCGGGCCGGGTAGGGCTGTTCGAAGTAGCGGCCCATGACTTCGTTGACCTTGGCGAAGTGGCTGAGGTCGGTGAGGAAGATGTTCAGCTTGACCACGTCCTTGAACGAGCCGCCGGCGGCCTCGATCACCGCCTTGAGGTTCTCGAACACCTGCACGGTCTGCTCCTCGAAGCCCTGCACCAGTTCCATGGTCTGCGGGTCCAGCGGGATCTGCCCGGACAGGTACACGGTGTTGCCGGCCTTGATCGCCTGGGAGTAGGTACCGATGGCGGCGGGGGCTTTGGGCGAGGAAATGACGGTCTTGCTCATGACGAACTCCGATTCGATGGATTGTTGTTGTACTGCGACATGGCGCCGTCAGGCGCGCATGCGGGTGATGCGGATGACGCCGTTGAGGGCGCGCAGCTTCTTGATGACGCGGGCCAGGTGCACGCGGTCATGCACGCTGACCACCAGCTGGACCACGCTGATGCGGCCATCGCGCTCGTCCATGCCGATCTTCTCGATGTTGCCGTCGGCGGCGTTGACGCTGCTGGCAAGCAGGGCGATCAGGCCGCGCTGGTGCTCCAGCTCGACGCGCAGTTCGACATTGAATTCGCCGGCGACATCCTTGGCCCAGTTGAGCTGGATGCACTTCTCCGGGTTGTGGCGGATGTCGGCGATGTTCTTGCAGCTGTCCAGGTGCACCACCATGCCCTTGCCGGCCGACAGGTAGCCGACGATGGGGTCGCCGGGGATTGGCGTGCAGCACTTGGCGTAGCTCAGCACCAGGCCCTCGGTGCCGCGGATGGCCAGCGGGCCGTCCGGGCTGGGCGCCGCGTCGCCGGTCTCGGCCAGCAGGCGGCGCGCGACCACGTAGGCCATGCGGTTGCCCAGGCCGATGTCTTCCAGCAGGTCCTCGAGCACTTCCAGGCGGTATTCGCCGAGCACCGCCTGCACCCGCTCCGGGGCGATCTTCTCCAGGTGGCTGTCGAAGCCGGTGAGGGTCTTGTTCAGCAGGCGTTCGCCGAGGTTGATCGACTCCGAGCGGCGCTGCAGCTTGAGCGCGTGGCGGATGTGGGTGCGGGCCTTGCCGGTGACCACGAAGTTGAGCCAGGCCGGGTTCGGGCGCGCGCCCGGTGCGGTGACGATCTCCACCGTCGAGCCGCTTTCCAGGGCCTGCGACAGCGGCGCCAGGCGACGGTTGATGCGGCAGGCGATGCAGCTGTTGCCGACGTCGGTGTGCACCGCGTAGGCGAAGTCGACCGCAGTGGAGCCCTTTGGCAGCTCCATGATGCGGCCTTTGGGCGTGAACACGTAGACCTCGTCCGGGAACAGGTCGATCTTCACGCTCTCGATGAATTCCAGTGAGTTGCCGGCGCGCTGCTGCATCTCCAGCACGCCCTTGACCCACTGGCGGGCGCGGGCATGGTTGCCCTTGGGCGCGTCGTCGCCATCGGACTTGTACAGCCAGTGGGCGGCGATGCCGTTGTTGGCCATCTCTTCCATCTCGCGGGTGCGGATCTGGATCTCGATGGGCACGCCGTGCATGCCGAACAGGGTGGTGTGCAGCGACTGGTAGCCGTTGGCCTTGGGGATTGCGATGTAATCCTTGAAGCGGCCCGGCAGGGGCTTGTACAGGTTGTGCACCACGCCGAGGGCGCGGTAGCAGGTGTCGACCTTGTCGACGATGATGCGGAAGGCGTAGACGTCCATGATCTCGTTGAACGCCCGGCGCTTGCCGCGCATCTTCTGGTAGATGCTGTAGAGGTGCTTCTCGCGGCCGATCACTTCGCCCTGCAGGCCTTCGCGCTGCAGGTATGCGGTGATCGATTCCTCGATCTTGGCGACGATTTCCTTGCGGTTGCCGCGGGCGCGCTTGACCGCCGTGCGGATGCGCTCGGAACGCATCGGGTGCATGGCCTTGAAGCCGAGGTCCTCGAACTCCACGCGCATGCTGTGCATGCCCAGCCGGTTGGCGATGGGGGCGTAGATTTCCAGGGTTTCCTTGGCGATGCGCCGGCGCTTCTCGCCGGACAGCACTTCCAGGGTGCGCATGTTGTGCAGACGGTCGGCCAGCTTGACCAGGATCACGCGGATGTCGCGCGCCATGGCCATGGCCATCTTCTGGAAGTTCTCGGCCTGGGCCTCGGCCTTGGTCTCGAAGTTCATCTGGGTCAGCTTGCTGACCCCGTCGACCAGTTCCGAGACGGTTTCGCCGAACTGCGCGGTGAGCGCTTCCTTGGCGATGCCGGTGTCCTCAATCACGTCATGCAGCATCGCGGCCATCAGGCTCTGATGGTCCATGTGCATGTCGGCGAGGATGTTGGCGACGGCGAGCGGGTGGGTGACGTAGGCTTCGCCACTGCGGCGGCGCTGGCCGTCGTGGGCCTGCTCGGCGTAGAAGTAGGCGCGGCGGACCAGGTTGACCTGATCCGCGGCCAGGTAGGACGAGAGTCTGTCGGCGAGGGTATCTATGCTCGGCAAGGGATCACCCCCTGCCGCGCTGGCGCTTGACCCGGTGCCGCGAGACTTCGACCAGGCATAGGCTTACAGAGGCTCGTTGGCCTCTTCCTCGAAGGCGACGGCGAACAGCGGCTCGTCCTCGACCAGGTCTTCCTGGGCAACGAACTCGGCATCGACCAGGCCGGCGGCGATTTCACGCAGGGCCACGACGGTCGGCTTGTCGTTTTCCCAGGCGACCTTCGGCTCCTTGCCGCCGGTAGCCAGCTGACGGGAACGCTTGGTAGCCAGCATGACCAGCTCGAAGCGGTTGTCTACGTTCTCCAGGCAGTCTTCAACGGTAACGCGGGCCATGGTGTTCCTCTTGGCGAATAGCAAATAAGGCTGGGCCCGAATGGGCGAGCGGACTGAATAGTCTAAAAAATCACCAGCGTTTAGGGAAGGCTTTTCGGCGGCCGTTCAGACCAGCAGCTCACTGAGCAGGCCGGCATGGCGCTGCTGCTGGCAGCTCTGCTGCAGCTGATTGGCGCGGAAGATGGCCTTCAGGTCGTCCAGGGCATGGGCGAAATCGTCGTTGATCACCAGGTAGTCGTACTCGACGTAGTGGCTCATCTCGCTGACCGCTTCCTGCATGCGCCGCTCGATGATCTCGGCGCTGTCCTGGCCACGGTTGGTCAGGCGATGGCGCAGGGCCTCCTGGGTCGGCGGCAGGATAAAGATCGATTTCGCTAGCGGCATCAGCTTGCGCACCTGCTGGGCGCCCTGCCAATCGATCTCCAGGATCAGGTCGGAACCTGCCGCCAGGGTCTGCTCGACCCAGACCTGCGAGGTGCCGTAGAAGTTGTCGAACACCTGGGCGTGCTCGAGGAACTCGCCGCGTTCGATCATCGCGCTGAACTGCGCGTGGTCGACGAAGTGGTAGTTGACCCCGTCTTCCTCGCCCGGGCGCATGGCGCGGGTGGTGTGCGAGACGGAGACGCGGATGCGCGCATCGCTGTCGAGCAGGGCCTTGACCAGGCTGGTCTTGCCGGCGCCAGAGGGTGCGGAAACGATATAGAGGGTGCCGGTGGTGACGGTCATCTGTATGTCCTGATAACGCTTTGGTTCAAGCCTAGCGGCTATTCGATGTTCTGGACCTGCTCGCGCATCTGCTCGATCAGGACCTTGAGGTTGACGGCGGCCTGGGTGCTGCGCGGATCGAAGGCCTTGGAGCCGAGGGTGTTGGCCTCGCGGTTGAGTTCCTGCATGAGGAAGTCCAGGCGGCGGCCAGCGGCGCCACCGGCCTTGAGCACGCGGCGCACCTCGGCCACATGGGTGTTCAGGCGATCCAGTTCCTCGGCCACATCGCTCTTCTGGGCGAGAAGCACCAGCTCCTGCTCCAGGCGCTGCGGGTCCACCTCGGCACGCAGTTCGGCGAAGCGGGTCTCGATCTTCTGGCGCTGGTTGGCCAGCATCTCCGGCACCAGTGCGCGCAGAGCGACGACTTCTTCCGCGATGTTGTCCAGGCGCTCGTTGAGCAGTTTGGCCAGCTCGGCGCCTTCGCGGGCGCGACCGCTCTTCAGTTCGCCAAGGGCCTGCTCGAACAATTGCAGGGCGGCGGCATTCAGGGTCTGCGGGTCGGCGGCGTCGGCCACCAGCACGCCGGGCCAGGCCAGCACTTCCAGGGGGTTGAGCGGCGCCGGCTGCTGAATCAGGGCTGCCACTTGCTCGGCGGCGGAGATCAGTTGGCGGGCGCGCTCGCCGTCCACCTGCAGGCTCTTGCCGGCATTCTCTTCGGCGAAGCGCAGGGTGCACTCCACCTTGCCTCGCGACAGGCCCTGGCGCAGGGCCTCGCGCACGGCGCCTTCGAGGTCGCGGAACGAGTCCGGCAGGCGCAGGTGCGGCTCCAGGTAGCGATGGTTGACCGAGCGTAGCTCCCAGCTCAGGGTGCCGTGGGCCTCTGCGCCTTCGACGCGGGCGAAGGCGGTCATGCTGTGCACCATGGTGGGAGCCTCGTGAAATGACGAATGGGCGCGGATTGTAGCGCAGAGCGACCGCCGGCCCAATCCGCCCCGTCGCGGCGCTATAATGCCGGCAGGTCGGGCGCCGGGCGCCCGAGATTTCCGCTTTCTACAGGTATCAGCAGATGAAACGTCCCAGCGGCCGTGCTTCCACCCAGTTGCGTTCCGTGCGCATTACCCGCAACTACACCAAGCACGCCGAGGGTTCGGTGCTGGTCGAGTTCGGCGACACCAAGGTCATCTGCACCGCCAGCGTCGAGTCTGGCGTGCCGCGCTTCCTCAAGGGCCAGGGCCAGGGCTGGCTGACCGCCGAGTACGGCATGCTGCCGCGCGCCACCGGTGAGCGTAACCAGCGCGAGGCCAGCCGCGGCAAGCAGGGCGGCCGCACCCTGGAAATCCAGCGCCTGATCGGCCGCTCGCTGCGCGCCGCGCTGGACATGAGCAAGCTGGGCGAGAACACCATCTACATCGACTGCGACGTGATCCAGGCCGATGGTGGTACTCGCACCGCCTCCATCACTGGCGCCATGGTGGCGCTGGTCGATGCGCTGAAGGTGCTGAAGAAGCGCGGCGCGCTGAAGGGCGAGCCGCTCAAGCAGATGGTCGCCGCCGTCTCCGTGGGCATCTACCAAGGCGAGCCGGTGCTGGACCTGGACTACCTGGAAGACTCCGCCGCCGAGACCGACCTCAACGTGGTGATGACCGACAGCGGCGGTTTCATCGAGGTGCAGGGCACCGCCGAAGGCGCCCCCTTCCAGCCGGAAGAACTGAATGCCATGCTGGCGCTGGCACAACAGGGCGTGCGCGAGCTATTCGAGCTGCAGCGCGCAACCCTGGCCGACTGATTCCCACAACCCGCGGAGAGCCCCATGGAAGAGCAGAACCTCAGCCCCACCCCGAGCCCGGAAGCCCGCCAATGGGCGATGTTCTGCCACTTCGCGGCCTTCGCCGGGTTACTGATTCCCTTCGGCAACCTGCTCGGCCCGCTGATTGTCTGGCAACTCAAGCGCGACCTCGATCCCTTCGTCGATGACCAGGGCAAGGAGGCGCTGAATTTCCACATCACCGTGTCGCTCGCCGCGCTGGTGTGCATGCTGCTCGCCGTGGTGGTGATCGGTTTCCTGCTGCTGCCGCTGCTCGGCCTGGCTGCGCTGGTGCTGACCATCATCGCCGGGATCAAAGCCAACGAAGGCCAGACCTACCGCTATCCGCTGTGTTGGCGCCTGGTCAAATAACCCTCTCGGGCCCCGCATGCGGGGCCTTTTTCTGCAACCACTCATATAAGGAAGTCGGAAGTGGCCGGAGCCAGTCTGTTAACTCTGCTCGACGACATCGCCAGCGTGCTGGACGACGTCTCGGTAATGACCAAGGTAGCGGCGAAGAAGACCGCCGGCGTGCTGGGCGATGACCTGGCGCTGAACGCCCAGCAGGTCACCGGGGTCAAGGCCGAGCGCGAGCTGCCGGTGGTCTGGGCGGTGGCCAAGGGCTCGCTGATCAACAAGCTGATCCTGGTACCGGCGGCGCTGCTGATCAGTGCCCTCGCCCCCTGGCTGGTGACTCCGCTGCTGATGCTGGGTGGCGCCTTCCTCTGCTTCGAGGGCTTCGAGAAGCTGGCGCACAAGTTCCTGCACAGCAAGCAGGAGGATGCCCAGCATCACGCCGAACATGTGCAGGCCCTGGCCGATCCGGCGGTGGACATGCAGGCGTTCGAGAAGGACAAGATCAAGGGCGCGGTGCGTACCGACTTCATCCTGTCTGCCGAGATCATCGCCATCACCCTGGGCGTGGTGGCCGAGCAGGCCTTCATGCAGCAGGTCATCGTGCTCTCTGGCATCGCCCTGCTGATGACCGTGGGCGTCTATGGCCTGGTCGCCGGCATCGTCAAGCTGGACGACGCCGGTCTCTACCTCAGCCAGCGTGGCGGTGCAGGGCTGCAGGCCTTCGGTCGCGGCATCCTGTGGCTGGCGCCCTGGCTGATGAAGCTGCTGTCGGTGGTGGGTACGGCGGCCATGTTCATGGTCGGCGGCGGCATCCTCACCCACGGCATTCCCGGCGCCCATGAACTGATCCATCACTGGGCTGAGGCGGTCCATGGCGTGCCGGGCATCGGCGGCGTGCTGGCCGTGCTGACGCCGACCCTGGTCGATGCCCTGTTCGGCGTGCTGGTGGGTGCCCTGGTGCTGGCGGTGGTGAGCGTGGCGGGCAAGGCCTGGAAGGGGCTGCGCGCCTAAGCGTCGAGGGGCTGGCTGCTTAGACGCTGAGCAGCCAGTCGTAGTCGACGATCAGCGGGGCGTGCTGGGAGAAGCGCGGCTGGCGCGGCAGCTTGGCGTTGCGCACCACGCGGCGCAGCCCGGGGGTGAGCAGCTGATAGTCGAAGCGCCAACCGAGGTTGAGCATCTCCGCCTGTTCGCTATCCGGCCACCAGCTGTACTGATCGCCCTCGCGGCTGACTTCGCGCAGGGCGTCCACATAGCCCATGGTGCCGACCACTTCGTCCATCCAGGCACGCTCCGGCGCCAAGAAGCCTGGTAGTTGCTGGCAGTCGCGCCAGTTCTTCACATCCAATTTCTGGTGGGCGACGAACAGCGAGCCGCAATAGATGTACTCGCGGCGCTTGCGACGTTGCTTGTCCAGATAACCGGTGAAGTCGTCGATGAACTTGAATTTCTGATTCAGGTTCTCGTCCCCGCCCTGGCCGGATGGCAGCAGCAGGGTGGCGATACTGACCTTGTCGAAATCCGCCTGCAGATAACGCCCGTACCGATCGGCCGATTCGAAGCCCAGGCCGTGGATCACCGCCTTGGGTTGCAACCGCGAGTACAGAGCCACGCCGCCCTGGTCGGGCACCTCGGCGTCGACGGCATAGAGGAAATAGCCATCCAGCTGGAAGGCCGGGTCATCGAGTTCGAAGGAAGAGGCGCGAGTATCTTGCAGGCAGATCACGTCGGCATTCTGGGCCTGCAGCCAGCTGAGCAAACCTCGCTCGACTGCGGCCTGAATACCATTCACGTTCACACTGATGATCCGCATAAATGGCCCCCAAAAACACCTGCGTGTATGATACCCGAGCTCATTCCCATTAGCTAAATTCATAGCTAAATCCGTGCAGTACGGAGCTTTGCATGCAGGCGTATCAACGCGAATTCATCCGTTTTGCCATCGAGCGCGGCGTGCTGCGTTTCGGTGAGTTCACTCTCAAGTCCGGGCGCACCAGCCCCTACTTCTTCAATGCCGGCCTGTTCAACAGCGGCCTGGCGCTAGCCAAGCTGGGGCGTTTCTATGCGGCCGCGCTGATCGAGGCCGGCATCGACTTCGACGTGCTGTTCGGTCCGGCGTACAAGGGTATCCCTCTGGCGGCGGCCACCGCCGTGGCGCTGGCCGAGCAGCATGAGCGCGACCTGCCCTGGTGCTTCAACCGCAAGGAGGCCAAGGCACACGGCGAAGGCGGCACCCTGGTCGGTGCACCGCTGGCGGGTCGGGTGATGATCGTCGACGACGTGATCACCGCCGGTACCGCGATCCGCGAAGTCATGCAGATCATCCAGGCCCAAGGCGCCCAGGCGGCCGGCGTGCTGATCGCGCTGAACCGCCAGGAGCGCGGCCAGGGCGAGCTGTCGGCGATCCAGGAAGTGGAGCGCGACTACGGCATGCCGGTGGTCAGTATTGTGTCCCTGGAGCAGGTGCTGGATTATCTGGCAGAAGATGCCGAGCTGAAGAAACATCTGCCGGCGGTGGAGGCATACCGCGCGCAGTACGGCATCTAGTCCAATAACGATAGGGTGCTTTCATGCTCAAACGGGTCATGTCTAGCTTGGTAGTGCTGATCGGGTTTGCTTCGATGCAACCCGTAACTGCGGCCGAGTACTACCGTTATGTCAATGACCAAGGTTTGACTGTACTTGATCGTCTGGGTGTACCGCCGGAATACATCGAAAAGGGCTATCAGGTTGTAGATGACCGGGGGCGGGTTGTGCGCGATGTGCCGCCCGCTCCTAGTCTGGAGGAGCGCCAGCGGCTGGTGGCGGAGAAAAACAAGGCCAAGTCCGATGTCCAGCTATTGCGTATCTATTCCGAGCCTTCTGATGTGGATCGTGCCCGCGATCGCAAGTTGGCCGAATTGGATGGCGTAATTGGTGTGGCGCAGAGCAACTTGGGATCGCTTCGCACTCAGCAGGCCAACCTGCAGTCGAAGGCCGCCGAGTTCGAGCGCATGGGGCGGCCAGTACCCGAGCATCTGCTAGTGCAGATCGATAATCTCAAGGCCGAGCAGGCTGGCGTGGAGAAGGATATCGAGCGCTACAGAAAGAACTATGACGACGCAAAAGCGGCCTTTGCCGCTGACCGGGAGCGTCTGGTGAAGTTGCGCGGCGAGTGACCTCGCCGCGCACTGGCGCCATCAGTGATGGCGTTTGCGATTGGTGATCAGTGTGCCGACGCCGCTGTCGGTGAAGATCTCCAGCAGTACTGCGTTCGGCACGCGCCCATCGATGATATGCGCGCTGGTCACGCCACCTTGCACAGCCTCCAGGGCACAACGAATCTTCGGCAGCATGCCGCCATAGATGGTGCCATCGGCGATCAGGCCATCCACCTGCTCGGTGGTCAGGCCGGTGAGAACCTCGCCCTGCTTGTCCATCAGGCCGGCAATATTGGTCAGCAGCATCAGCTTCTCGGCCTTCAGCGCCTCCGCCACCTTGCCGGCCACCAGGTCGGCGTTGATGTTGTACGACTCGCCTTCGGCGCCCACGCCGATCGGCGCGATCACCGGGATGAAGTCGCCCTTGACCAGCATGCCCAGCAGATCGGTGTTGACCCCGACCACTTCGCCGACATGGCCGATGTCGATGATCTCCGGCTGGGTCATCTCCGGGGTTTGACGGGTCACGGTGAGCTTCTTCGCGCGGATCAGTTCGGCGTCCTTGCCGGTTAGGCCGATGGCGCTGCCGCCATGGCGGTTGATCAGATTGACGATGTCCTTGTTGACCTGGCCGCCGAGGACCATCTCCACCACGTCCATGGTCTGCGCATCGGTGACGCGCATGCCATCGATAAAGTGGCTTTCGATGCTGAGCCTCTTGAGCAGATCGCCGATCTGCGGGCCGCCGCCATGCACCACCACCGGATTGATGCCGACCGCCTTCATCAGCACGATGTCGCGGGCGAAGCCTTCCTTGAGCTCGTCGCTCTCCATGGCGTTGCCGCCGTACTTGATCACCAGGGTCTTGCCGACGAAGCGACGAATATAGGGCAGCGCTTCGGACAGTACCTTGGCGACTTGAGTGGCGGCATCACGGTTGAGGGTCATGGTGGAACGGGCTCCGGAACAGATCAGAACGGCAGGTTGAGGTCGGGGGCAACGACATAGAGTTGGGCGCGGAACACTTCCTTGATCCGCGACAGCTCTTCCTCGGTCTCTGCCTCGAAGCGCAGCACCAGCACCGGTGTGGTGTTGGAGGCGCGCACCAGGCCCCAGCCTTTCGGGTAGTCGACGCGCACGCCATCGAGTGTGGTCAGGTTGGCCTCGCCCCACACGCCGTCGCGCTGCAGGCGGTCGATCAGGCGGAACTTGTTCTCATCGGTGACGGTAACGTTGATCTCGGGGGTGGAGATGTCCAGCGGGAAGGCGGAGAACACCTGCTCGGCGTCGCGACGATCCTGGCTGAGGATCTCCAGCAGGCGCGCGGCGCTGTAGATGCCGTCGTCGAAGCCGAACCAGCGTTCCTTGAAGAAGATGTGGCCGCTCATCTCGCCGGCCAGCAGGGCGCCGGTTTCCTTCATCTTCTTCTTGATCAGCGAGTGGCCGGTCTTCCACATCACCGGGCGGCCACCGTAGCCGCTGATCAGTGCGCCCAGGCGGCGGGTGCATTTGACGTCATAGATGATGTCGGCGCCGGGATTGCGCGACACCACGTCCTTGGCGAACAGCATCATCAGGCGGTCGGGGAAGACCATGGTGCCCTTGTTGGTCACCACGCCGACGCGGTCGCCGTCGCCATCGAAGGCCAGACCCAGGTCGGCGCCCTCGCTCTTCACTCGGGCAATCAGGTCCACCAGGTTTTCCGGTTTGCCCGGATCCGGGTGGTGATTGGGGAAGTTGCCGTCGACGTCGCAGAACAGCGGAATCACGCTGCAGCCCAGAGCCTCGATCAGGCGTGGCGCAATGACGCCGGCCACGCCGTTGCCACAGTCGACCACCACCTTGAGCGGTTTGGCGATGGCGATATCACCGACGATGTGTTTGAAGTAGGGCTCGAGCACATCGACCTGCTCGACGCTGCCGACACCGCTGGCCAGGTCGTTGTTGTCGATGCGGGTCTTCAGGGCCTGGATCTGCTCGTTGGCCTGGGTGTCGCCAGCGATGACGATCTTGAAGCCGTTGTAGTCCGGCGGGTTGTGGCTGCCGGTCAGCATCACGCCCGACTTGCCCTTGAGCACGTTGGTGGCGAAGTACAGAACTGGGGTCGGCACCATGCCGACATCGCTGACGGTGCAACCGCAGTCCAGCAGGCCCTGGATCAGCTGCTGCACCAGCTCTGGGCCGGACAGGCGGCCGTCGCGGCCGACGGCGACGTTCGGCTCGCCCTTGGCAAGGCTCTCCGAACCAATGGCGCGGCCGATCCAGTAGGCGGCCTCGGCGGTCAGGGTGTCGCCGACCACGCCGCGAATGTCGTAGGCGCGGAAGATGGTTGCGGGCAGCTTGGGTGGGGTTTGTACGTTGTGCACAGTGCTATCCATGAAAGGTTGCTCCAATCCCAGGAGATCCTGGTCTTCGTCGAGAATGTCGATATCGAGGATATCGGTGGCCTGGAACAGCGGGTCCGCCAACTGCACGGGCTTGGACGCCGCCGAGGGGGCAGTGATCGGGGAACTGCCGGCCTCATTTCTTGAGGCTTCTTGTTTGGGGCGCGGCAGGCGCGCCAGGCTCTGCGCCAGGCCGTCGAGGGCGGCAAAGTGCAGGCTGAAGGCTTTGACCGACTTTCCGCTGGAAAGCTCCTGCAGCATGCTCGCCAGTTGCTGGACGTCGCCGCGCAGGCGGCCGAGCAGGTGGTTGCGGGTCAGCATCAGGCCGAGCAGGGCGCCCGACAAGGCCAGCAGCGCGGCGATGCCGAGGATCAGTGGCGACATGGGCGTGCCGCTCAGGGCCGGGCCCGGAGTGAAGTCGAGCTGCCAGTTGGGATTGCCGGTGTCGAAGCGTTGCGCCGTACCGGTTGCGCTGCCGCGTTGCATCAGGATCTGGGCGGTGCTGTTGCCGAACTGCTGGCCGAGCTGCACCTGGCCGACGTCATCGGGCAGGGCCGGCAGGGCGGCGAGCAGGCGCTCGAGGTCGACCACCAGCAGCAGGGTGCCCTGCAACTGATCGCTGCCCGGGCTGCGCAGGGGTGCGGCGCTGTAGACCAGCCAGCGCTCGCCGACCTTGTAGGCCTCCACTGCCGGTGTCTGGCCGTTTTCCAGGCGGCGCAGCATATCCAGCGCGGCAAAGTTCATCGGTCCGCTGCGGCCCACATCGAGAGCGGCGCGGCTGGGCAGATTGAGATGGGCATCCACCACACCCTGCCAGTGCTGCAGGCTGCGCTCGGCGCTGGCGACCAGGTTGCGGTCGCCGCTCTGCAGGGCAATCAGCAGCGACGGGTCGGCTGCCGCGGCCTGGGTATCGGCCTGCAACTGCAGCTGAGCCTGCTGCAAGGCGCTGGCCTGGCTGCCGCCCCAGGCTTCGATCAGCTGTCGTTGCTGCTGCTGGCCACTGCCGTTGAGGTTGAAGGCAATCAGTGCGCCTGCCAGTAGCAGGCCGCCGAGGGCAGCGATGGCGCCAGGCAGCAAGGCTTTCTGGTCGTTACCCACCTTGGCTGCCGGCTTGGCCGGAGCGGCGGCGATGAGCGAGTCGGTATCCTTGGCTGCACGCTTTAGTTTCACGCAACGTCTCCCTGGCGATTAATCCTGAGCGGCGGGTTCAGTGGCTGCCGGAATGGCCGAAGCCACCGGCGCCGCGTTGGCTTTCGTCGAATTCCTCGACCAGTTCGAAGTGCGCCTGCACCACTGGTACCAGTACCAGCTGGGCGATGCGTTCGCCGATGGCGATGGTGAACGGCGTCTGGCCGCGGTTCCAGCACGACACCATCAGCTCACCTTGGTAGTCGGAGTCGATCAGGCCGACCAGGTTGCCGAGCACGACGCCATGCTTGTGGCCCAGGCCGGAGCGCGGCAGGACCAGCGCCGCCAGGTTCGGGTCGGCTATATAGATAGACAGGCCGGTCGGAATCAGCAGGGTCTGACCCGGCTCGAGAACGGTGTCTTGCTTGAGCATGGCGCGCAGATCGAGGCCGGCGGAGCCGGGCGTGGCGTACTGCGGCAGGGGAAAGTCGCTGCCCAGACGCGGGTCGAGAATCTTGGCTTGCAGAGTGTGCATGGCGATTTCCGTAACGAATGGTTCAGGCGCGGTTCAGGCGCTCGGCGATGAAGGCCACCAACTGGCGGGCGATCTTGCTCTTGCTGGTCTGGGCGAAGGCGCTCGCCTGCAGCTCGCGATCGATCACGGTGATGGCGTTCTCTTCGCTGTTGAAGCCGATGGTGGGGTTGGCCACGTCATTGGCGACGATCAGATCGAGGTTCTTGTCCTTCAGCTTGCGCGCAGCATAGCCGAGCAGGTTCTCGGTTTCTGCGGCAAAGCCCACGCTGAACGGACGATCTTCGCGCCCGGCGATGGTGGCGAGGATGTCCGGGTTGCGCACCAGTTGCAGCAGCAGGCCTTCGCCGGTGGTCGGGTCCTTCTTCATCTTGTGCGGAGCCACCACCTCCGGGCGGTAGTCGGCCACGGCGGCGGAGGCGATCAGCAGATCGCAGGGCATGACGGCCTCGCAGGCGGCCAGCATGTCGCGGGCGCTGACCACGTCGATGCGATTGACCCGGTCCGGCGTCGGCAGGTGTACCGGACCTGTCACCAGGGTCACCTTGGCGCCGGCTTCCACGGCGGCCTCGGCCAGGGCGAAGCCCATCTTGCCGGAGCTGTGGTTGGTGATGTAGCGCACCGGATCGATGTTTTCCTGGGTCGGGCCGGCGGTGATCAGTACGTGCTTGCCGGTCAGCGCCTGCCACTGGAAGCAGTCGGCGGCGCGCTGCGCCAGCTCGTCGGCTTCGAGCATGCGGCCGAGGCCGACATCGCCGCAGGCCTGGCTGCCGGATGCCGGGCCGAACAGCTGGTAGCCGCGCTTCTGCAAAGCCTGGGCGTTAGCTTGGGTGGCATCGTCGCGCCACATGGCCTGGTTCATCGCCGGAGCCAGGGCCACCTGCGCATCGGTGGCCAGTATCAGGGTGGTCAGGAGATCGTCGGCCACGCCCTGGGTCAGGCGCGCCATGATGTCGGCAGTGGCCGGAGCGATCAGCACCAGATCGGCCCATTTGGCCAGCTCGATATGGCCCATGGCGGCCTCGGCGGCCGGGTCGAGCAGGTCCATGTGTACCGGGTGGCCGGACAGCGCCTGCAGGGTCAGCGGGGTGATGAACTCGCGACCGCCACGGGTCATGACTACCCGCACTTCGGCGCCCTGGTCGCGCAAGCGGCGAACCAGTTCGGCGCTCTTGTAGGCGGCGATGCCGCCGCCTACGCCCAGGACGATGCGTTTCCGATACAGCCGCTGCATAGGCCTGCCTTTAATAATGTGGTGTGGATAGCAACGCGAAGGAGGCGCCTCCCCAGGCCGACCAACGCGCCAAAAAAGCCGGGCTAAGATAGCACAGGGCCTGCGCCGGAACAGCGGGCCGAAGGACAGGGAGATGTCATGAGCATACGCGATTGGCCCGCGGCGGAGCGCCCGCGGGAGAAGCTGCTGGAGCTGGGTGCGGCGACCCTGAGCGACGCCGAGTTGCTGGCGATTTTTCTGCGCACCGGCGTGGCCGGGCAGAGCGCCGTGGACCTGGCCCGTCACCTGTTGGCCGACTTCGGCAGCCTGCGGGCGCTGCTGGAGGCCGACTTGGAGTCGTTCAGCCAGCGCCTGGGTCTGGGGCCGGCGAAGTTCGCTCAGCTGCAGGCGGTGCTGGAGATGGGCCGGCGCCATCTGGCCGAGCGGCTACGCCGCGACTCGGCGCTGGAGAGTCCGCAGGCGGTGCGCGACTACCTCAAGGCGCGCCTGCGCCATGAGCCGCACGAGGTGTTCGGCTGCCTGTTTCTCGATGCCAAGCACCGGGTGATCTGCTTCGAGGCGCTGTTCTTCGGCTCCATCGACGGCGCCAGCGTCTACCCGCGGCAGGTGGTCAAACGCGCCCTGGCGCATAACGCCGCCGCGGCCATCCTGGTGCACAACCATCCTTCCGGCGTGGCGGAGCCCAGTCAGGCCGACCGCCTGCTCACCGAGCGGCTCAAGGAGGCGCTCGGCCTGATCGAGGTGCGGGTGCTCGACCACTTCATCGTCGGCGAAGGCGAGCCGCTGTCCATGGCCGAGTTCGGCTGGGTCTAGTTCAGCCGCACCTTGGCGAAGTCCTGGCGGCCGAACGGGCTGACCTGATAGCCGCTGACCTTGTCGCTGTGCAGGGCGAAGGCGGTGGGGTGGGCCAGCGGCAACCACAGTGCCTGTTGCTGGATCAGTGTTTGCGCCTGCTGGTACAGGGCGCTGCGCTGCTCCTGGGCACTGGCGGCCTTGCCCTCGGTAATCAGCTTGTCCAGCTGCGGGTCGCAATAGCGGGCAAAGTTCAGCCCGGACTGCACCGAGGCGCAGGCGAATTGCGGCGTCAGGAAGTTGTCCGGGTCGCCGTTGTCACCGGCCCAGCCCATGAACAGCAGGTCGTGCTCGCCGGCCTTGGCCCGGCGGATCAGCTCGCCCCATTCGATCACGCGAATCTCGGCCTGGATGCCGACCTTGGCCAGGTCGGCCTGCAGCAGCTGGGCGCCGAGGGTCGGGTTGGGGTTGAGCAGGCTGCCTGTGGGGCGGGTCCAGATCGTGGTCTTGAAGCCGTCTGCCAAGCCGGCCTCGGCCAGCAGCGTCTTGGCCTTGGCTGGGTCGTGGGCGTAGCCCGGCAGCTGCTTGGCGTGACTCCAGGTGTTTGGCGGATAGGGCCCACTGGCCGGGGTGGCGCTGCCCTCGAACACGGCCTTCAAGTAGCTGGCCTTGTCGAAGGCCAGGTTGATGGCCTGGCGCACCTGCGGCTTGTCCAATGGCGGGTGCTGGCTGTTGAGGGCGACGAAGGCGGTCATGAAGGCCGGCGTCTCGCTCACTTTCAGCCTCGGCTCCTGGCGCGCGCTCTGCACGTCCAGCGGCTTGGGCGACAGGGCGATCTGGCACTCGCCGCGCTTGAGCTTCTGCAGACGCACGTTGGCGTCGGGGGTGATGGCGAACACCAGGCCATCGACGGCCGGCTTGCCGGCGAAGTAGTCCGGGTTGGCGGTGTAGCGGATCACCGCATCCTGTTGGAAACGTTTGAGCACGAAGGGGCCGGTGCCCACCGGCTGGTTGTTGAGCTTCTCCGGCGTGCCAGCGGCCAGCAGCTTGTCGGCGTACTCGGCGGAATAGATGGAGGCGAAGCCCATGCTCAGGGTGGCGAGGAAGGTGGCATCCGGGCGCTTGAGGACGAAGCGCACGCTCAGCGGCGTCGGCGCCTCGATGCGCTCGATCAGTGCCGGCCACTGCATGGACTGGGCGTGCGGATAGCCGCTGGCGGCGACCTTGTGCCAGGGGTGGCCGGCATCGAGCATGCGCTGGAAGCTGAACAGCACGTCGTCGGCGTTCAGTTCGCGGCTCGGGGTGAACCATTCGGTGCGCTGGAACTGCACTCCGGGGCGCAGCTGGAAGGTCCAGCTCATGCCATCGGCGGATACTTCCCAGCGCTCGGCCAGGCTGGCTACAAGCTTGCCAGCCGCGGCGTCATAGTCCACCAGGCGGTTCATCAGCACGTCGGCCGAGGCGTTGGTGGTGGTCAGCGAGTTGTATTGCACTACGTCGAAACCATCCGGGCTGGCTTCGGTGCACACGCTGAGAGTGGCGGCCTGGCTCAGCACGGGAGCGAGCAGCAGGGGCAGGGCGGCAAGGCGCATCGCGAATCCTCCGAATGGCAAGAGGCCAACCCTAGACCAAAGGCTGCGGGCAGACAATCGAATCGGGCGACGAGCGGTTGGGCCACCGTAGCCGCGAGAGGCCGCCGTTCCTGGCGGCGGCGGTGTTCCGCAAGGCACGGCAATTCTTGCGGGCGACTGGGTGTTCTGGTATAAAGCAGCGCTCTTTTCTAGGGGCCCGGTCCAGCGGAGACGCTAAACGCCGGTAAGACCCCCGAGAAACGCGGCGCTGAGCGCCAAATGACTATTGAGTTCAAGCGGCCAACCCATGCCGGGTTGGGCATGTGGTTTAGAGGGCTGAGGCATGTCGAGAGTCTGTCAAGTTACCGGTAAGGGTCCGGTAACCGGGAACAACGTTTCCCACGCTAACAACAAAACCCGTCGTCGTTTCCTGCCGAACCTGCAGCACCATCGCTTCTGGGTCGAGTCCGAGAAGCGCTTCGTGCGTCTGCGCGTTTCCGCCAAGGGCATGCGCATCATCGACAAGCGCGGCATCGACGTAGTTCTGTCCGAGCTGCGCGCTCGCGGCGAAAAGGTTTAAGGAGCTAATCATGCGTGAACTGATCCGTTTGGTGTCCAGCGCCGGTACCGGCCACTTCTACACCACCGACAAGAACAAGCGCACCACTCCGGACAAGATCGAGATCAAGAAATACGATCCGGTCGTCCGCAAGCACGTGACCTACAAGGAAGCCAAGATCAAGTAATTGATCCGGCCCTTGTACGAAGAAACCCGCCTCGGCGGGTTTTTTCTTGCCTGCGAAAAGTGCGGGCGAAAAAAAGCCCGCAGGGGGTGCGGGCTAACAGGGTGTCGCAGGATCAAGCGGTATTCAAAGTTCGTTCAAGGTTATGCGAGCCAGAGCCAGACAAGGCGAAAGCGGCCGAGGGCGCGGAGTTTACGAGCTGTAAATGAGCAGCCCGAGGCTGCTTTCAACGCGGTATGGCCGACGCGCAGCATGGCCTTGGGCGAACTTCAGGCCTTGGCCTCGAAGATCACGTAGACCTTGCGGCAGTGCTCCAGCACTTCCCAGGTGCCCTTGAGACCGGCCGGGATGACGAAGCGGTCGCCGGCACGCACGGTCTTGGCGTTGCCGTCCTGGTCGCGGATCACCGACACGCCCTGGAGGATCTCGCAGTACTCGTGCTCGGTGTAGTTGAACGTCCACTGGCCGACGGCACCTTCCCAGATGCCCACGTTGAACTGGCCGCAGGGGCTATCGTAGTGGTTGCGCACGCTCTGCTCGGGATCGCCCTTGAGGATCTTCTCGGCGGCGGGGCGGTAGTGTTGCGGCGCGCTGGTGGCCGTGGCGAAGTCGACGATCTGCTCGATGTTCATGGCGGTTCCTATTGTTGGGAGGCGCGAATGGCTGGAGTCTATGTTTGATAAAGCGAACATTTCAAGGCGTTTGCGTCCTGCGTGTCAAAAATATTGAAAAGGCTGGGCGCTCTGGTTTAGTGTTGCCTGCATAAAGGCCGGCAATCGGCCTGGCAGAATAATTGACAGTGCGTGTTGTCGATTTGCGACACGCTTCCACCCGAGGATCCTCGCATGACCACCCTGACCCGTGCCGACTGGGAACAGCGCGCCAAGAACCTGAAGATCGAAGGTCGCGCCTTCATCCACGGCGAATACACCGAGGCTGCTGCCGCTGATACCTTCGAGTGCATCAGCCCGGTCGATGGCCGCCTGCTCGGCCTGGTGGCCAGCTGTGACGCCGCCGACGCCGAGCTGGCGGTCAAGGATGCCCGCGCCACCTTCGAGTCCGGCGTGTGGTCGCGCCTAGCGCCGGTCAAGCGCAAGGAGATCATGATCCGCTTCGCCGACCTGATCGACGCCCACGCCGAGGAGCTGGCCCTGCTGGAAACCCTCGACATGGGCAAACCGATCAGCGACTCGCTGAACGTCGACGTGCCGGCCGCGTCCCGCGCCATCCGCTGGAGCGGCGAGGCGATCGACAAGATCTACGACGAAGTGGCCGCCACCGCCCATGACGAGCTGGGCCTGGTCACCCGCGAGCCGGTCGGCGTGGTCGCCGCCATCGTGCCGTGGAACTTCCCTCTGCTGATGACCTGCTGGAAGCTGGGCCCGGCCCTGTCCACCGGCAACTCGATCATCCTCAAGCCGTCCGAGAAGTCGCCGCTGACCGGTATCCGCATCGCCCAGCTGGCCATCGAGGCCGGTATCCCGGCCGGCGTGTTCAACGTGCTGCCGGGCTTCGGCCACACAGTCGGTAAAGCGCTCGCCCTGCATATGGACGTCGACACCCTGGTGTTCACCGGTTCGACCAAGATCGCCAAGCAGCTGATGGTCTACGCCGGCGAATCGAACATGAAGCGCGTCTGGCTGGAGGCCGGTGGCAAGAGCCCGAACATCGTCTTCGCCGACGCGCCTGATCTGCAGGCCGCCGCCGAGGGCGCCGCCGGTGCCATCGCCTTCAACCAGGGCGAAGTCTGCACCGCCGGCTCGCGCCTGCTGGTGGAGAACTCGATCAAGGACAAGTTCGTGCCCATGGTGGTCGAGGCGATCAAGGCGTGGAAGCCGGGCAACCCGCTGGACCCGGCGACCAACGTCGGTGCCCTTGTCGATACCACCCAGATGAACAACGTGCTGAGCTACATCCAGGCCGGTCACGACGACGGCGCCAAGCTGGTGGCCGGTGGCAAGCGCGTGCTGGAAGAGACCGGCGGCACCTACGTCGAGCCGACCGTGTTCGACGGCGTGACCAACGCCATGCGCATCGCCAAGGAAGAGATCTTCGGCCCGGTACTGTCGGTGATCGGTTTCGACACCACCGAGGAAGCCGTGGCCATCGCCAACGACACCATCTACGGCCTGGCCGCCGGCGTGTGGACCAGCAACCTGTCCAAGGCGCATCTGGTCGGCAAGGCCCTGCGTGCCGGCAGCGTGTGGATCAACCAGTACGACATGGGCGACATGACCGCGCCGTTCGGCGGCTTCAAGCAGTCTGGCAACGGCCGCGACAAGTCGCTGCATGCCTTCGACAAGTACACCGAGATCAAGTCGACCTGGATCAAGCTGTAACGAGAGCGGGACGATCTCCTGGTCGTCGGCCATACGGCGTTGCGTCCTCGCTTTTAATGCTCACGTACTGCAGTACGCTGCGCTTAAAAGCTGCGGGGCGCCTTGTCTGGCCATAGCCCAGAAGATCTTTGCCGGTGCTGGCTCGTAAGGGCAGGCCGGTAGTTCTGTTTTGAAAGGTCCGCCCCTCGGGGCCGGCTCTCGCGAGCCACACCTGCGGCCGGGTTTCTTAGGAAGCCTGGCCGTTGTGCTTTTCGGCACGGCCAAATGACAAGGACATGGCTATGCGTTGGGGTACCTATTTCGCCGTCACGTCGGCGGTGATCATCGTCGGCCTGGCCCTGGGTGTGACCCTGCCGTTGGTCTCGCTGCGCCTGGAGGGCTGGGGCTACGGGCCGTTCGCCATCGGGGTGATGGCGGGCATGCCGGCCATCGGCGTGCTGCTCGGCGCGCGCCTGACCGGGCGCCTGGCCGGCTGGTTCGGCACGTCGCTGACCCTGCGTCTGTGCCTGCTGGCCAGCGCCGTCTCGGTTGGGCTGCTGGCCGTGCTGCCGTACTACCCGCTGTGGCTGCTGCTGCGCCTGCTGATCGGGATTTCCCTGACCGTGGTCTTCGTACTGGGCGAGAGTTGGATCAACCAGCTGGTCGAGGAACACCTGCGTGGCCGTCTGGTGGCGCTGTACGGCACCGGCTTCGCCCTCAGCCAGCTGGCCGGGCCGCTGGCGCTGAGCGTGATCGGCAGCGCCAGCGACCTGGGCTTCTGGCTCTCGGCCTGCCTGCTGGTCGGCGGCAGCCTGGTGCTGTTCGGCCATGGCGGGGCGCCCAGGGTCGATGCGCACAGCGTCTCGGGCCGCGGCCTGCTGGCGTTCTGTCGGCGCCTGCCGGCGATTGCCTGGGCCGTGGTGCTGTTCGCCGCCTTCGAGGCGATGGTGCTGACGCTGCTGCCGATCTATCTGCTGCGCGAGGGCTTCGCCCAGGAAACTGCATTGCTGATGGCCAGCGTGGTGGTGGTCGGTGATGCGCTGCTGCAGCTGCCGATCGGCCTGCTCGCCGACCGGGTTTCGCGCGGCCTGCTGTTCCGCGCCTGTGGCGTGGGCCTGCTGCTGTCCAGCCTGGCCATTCCGTTCCTGCTGCACACGCCGCTGATCTGGCCGCTGCTGGTGTTGTTCGGCGCCGCCGCCGGCGGGCTCTACACCCTGTCGCTGATCCTGGTCGGGCAGTTCTACCGCGACGACGCGCTGGTGCGCGCCAACTCGCACATCGCCCTGCTGTGGGGTGTCGGTTGCCTGCTCGGGCCGCTGTCCACCGGCGCGGCCAGCCAGTGGCTGAGCGGCCATGCGCTGCCGATGCTGATGGCCGTGGGTGCGCTGGTGTTCGTGGCACTGGCCTGGCGGCGCACGGCCTTCCTCGCGCCGCCGGCGGAAGGGCGCGGCTAGGCCGCTCAGAGCATGCGTTCGAGGCCGATCAGATCGGCGAACCAGGCGTTGAAATGGCGCCAGGCGCCGCCGGGTTCCTCCGCCAGCTCGCGCGGCTGACCGTCGTCCTCGGTCAGCCACACCGGCTGACCGTCACGTAGGCGCACCTCGTAGCTGAGCGCCGGCTGCATGCCTTCCAGGGCCAGACGGCGCACGTGCTCGCTGAGCTGGGGGCTGTCCACCAGCACGCCGACCTCGGTGTTCCACAGCAGCGAGCGCGGGTCGAAGTTCAGTGAGCCGACGAAGCTGTAGCGGCCGTCGAGGACGATCGCCTTGCTGTGCAGGCTGGAGTCGGAGGCGCCGCTGAAGCTGTACGGCCCGCTGCCGCCGGAGCCGCTGCCGTCGGGCTGGCGGCGCAGCTCGAACAGGCGCACGCCGTGCTCCAGCAGCTCGCGCCGATAGGGCGCGTAGCCGCCATGCACGGCCGGCACGTCGGTGGCTTCCAGCGAGTTGGTCAGCAGGCGGATGCTCACTCCGGCGTCGGCGTGGCCGGTGAGGTAGCGCATGCCGTCTTCGGCCGGCACGAAGTAGGCGGAAACCAGGATCAGCTCGTGCTCGATGGCGGCCAGCTTGGGCTCCAGCTGGCTGGCCAGCAGCAGCTGCGGATCCGGTTCGCCGTTGGCCAGCACCTTGGCCGGGGCGTCCCACAGGGCCCAGCCCGGCGCCCAGATCAGCTCGCCGAGCCAGTGCTGCAGCCGGGGCTCCTCGCGGTAGGCCTGCAGACGATCAGACAAGGCCTTCTGCTCGACCCGCGCCGTGGCCAGATAGCCGCGCAGGCGCTGGCGGGCTCGGGCCAGGTCGCGCTGGTCCGGTGCCCAGCGCAGGAACTGCTGGATCGGCTTGCTCAGCGCGCTGTTCCAGTACTGGTCGAAGCTCTGTCCCAGCTGTTCGGCCACCGGGCCTACGGCCAGCAGATCGATGTCGGTGAAGTTGCGGCTGGGCTCGGCATCGAAGTACTCGTCGCCCAGGTTGCGCCCGCCGACGATGGCCGCGCTGCCATCGGCCAGCCATAGCTTGTTGTGCATGCGCCGGTGCTGCTGGCCGAGATTGAGCGCGCGGCCGAGCAGGCGGGTGACGCCGGTGGAGCGGCCCAGGTGCAGCGGATTGAACACCCGCACCTGGATATTGGGGTGGGCGGCGAGCAGGGCGATCTCGTAGTCGCGGCCGTCGCTGCTGGTGTCGTCCAGCAGCAGGCGCACGCGCACGCCACGGTCGGCGGCGCTGAGCAGCTCGTCGAACAGGGTGCGGGTGCTGAGGCCGTCGTGGACGATGTAGTACTGCAGGTCCAAGCTGCCGCGGGCCGCGCGGATCAGCTCGGCGCGGGCGGCGAAGGCCTCGTCGCTGGCCGGCAACAGGCGGAAGCCGGACTGGCCCTCGTGCCGGCCGGCGAGCTGCTGCAGCTGGCGGCCGAAGGCGGATTCGACCGGTGACAGCGTCTGGCTGGGCTGGATGGGAACGGCACTGCCGCAGGCGCCCAGGGCGAGCAGCAGGCCGAGCAACAGGGCATGGCGCAAGATGCGGCCTCCGCGTAAGCGTCGCTCCGTTTACTTGGGACGCCTGCCGCTGCGTAAAGATTCAGGCTGAATGTTCACCGAGCAGTTGCGCCACCGTCTCGCCCACCCGGCGCACGGCCTGCTCCATGCCGGCGGACTGCACGTTGGCGAAGTTCATGCGCAGGCAGCTGCGGTACTTGCCGGCGGCGGAAAAGATGCTGCCCGGCGCCACCTGCACCTTGTGCGGCGCCAGCAGGCGGTTGAGGCGCTGGCTGTCGAAGCCCTGGGGCATCTCCACCCACAGCATGAAGCCGCCCTGGGGCTGGCTGACCCGGGTGCCGGGCGGGAAATACTGGCTGACCCAGGCCGTCATCAGCTCGCGGCCGCGCGCGTACTGGGCGCGCATGCGCCGCAGGTGCGGCTCGTACTGGCCGGCCGCTATGAACTCGGCCAGCGCCAGCTGCGGCAGCTGGGCGCTCATGCCGGTGCTCATGTACTTCATGTGCAGCACCCGCTGCAGGTAGCGGCCGGGCGCGATCCAGCCGATGCGCAGGCCTGGCGCCAGGGTCTTGGAGAAGGAGCTGCAGAGCAGCACGCGGCCGTCCTCGTCGAATGACTTGATGCTGCGCGGGCGCGGATACTTGTAGGCCAGCTCGCCGTAGATGTCGTCCTCGATGATCGCCACGTCGTAGCGCTGGGCCAGCTCCAGCAGGGCGCGCTTGTTGGCCTCCGGCATGATGTAGCCGAGCGGGTTGTTGCAGGTCGGGGTGAGCTGGATGGCCTTGATCGGCCACTGCTCCAGGGCCATTTCCAGGGCTTCCAGGCTGATCCCGGTGAGCGGGTCGGTGGGCAGCTCCAGGGCCTTGAGACCGAAGCCCTTGAGCGCCTGCATCACGCCGTGGAAGCTCGGCGAGTCCACCGCGACTATGTCGCCGGGCTGGCAGATGGCGCGGATCGCGGTGGACAGCGCCTCGTGGCAGCCGGTGGTAATGACGATGTCCTCGGCCGGGATCTGGCAGCCGGAATCCAGCACCAGGCGCGCGACCTGTTCGCGCAAGCCGATGTCTCCCTCCACGCAGCCGTAGCTCAGCTCCTTCAGGCCCTGGCGCCGGCTCAGGCGCGACAGACTGCGCAGCAGCGGCTTGAGGGTCGGCGCGCCGATATCGGGAATGCCGCGGCCGAGCTGGATCACGTCGCCATAGGGCGGGGTGCTGACCAGCTCCAGCACCTGGTCCCACTGCGACACCTCCACCGGACGCTGCGCTGTACGGCTTACCATCGGCAGCGCCGGCTTCTGTCTGCTCGGCGGCACGAAGTAGCCGGACTTCGGCCGTGGCTCCACCAGGCCGTCGTCCTCCAGCTGGCGGTAGGCCTGCTGCACGGTGCTCAGGCTGACGCCGTGCTCCTGGCTGAGGGCGCGTACCGAGGGCAGGCGGTCGCCGGGGCGGTACAGGCCCTGTTCGATGCGGGTGCCGAGCAGCTCGGCCAGGTTGAGATAGAGCGTCATGACAGATGCCTTGCCTTGGTTTGAGGCGAGCAATACAGATGACGGCAGAATAGACCATTCAGCCGCGCAGTCGAGCGATCTGTATGGACTTAATAGATTATTTGTGAATCTGTATTGGCTGTATGGTCGCCGTCATCATGGTCACCCAAGGGAGAAGGCCTGGAACGGAGGGCTGACCATGCGCGAGTTCGGAGATCTGTATGTGGCGCTGCAGGAGCGGCGCGAATGTGGCGAACGCCTGCCGCTGCGTGAGTTGGGGCGGCGTTGGCAACTGCTGCACCGGCGCCTGAGGACCCGCCAGGCGCTGCTGGAGCTGGACGCCGAGCAGCTCAAGGACATCGGCCTCACCGCCGAACAGGCGCGGGCCGAGGCGACCCGGCCGTTCTGGCGGCTGCTGCGCTAAGCGCCGGGCGCATTCCGCTCAAGCGCAGCGACAACCCAGCGGGTATGGGCTGCGCTCGGTGGGTTGTGTAGGGGCGAGCTCTGCTCGCGAAGGCTCGCTCGCGTCTGACGCGGGCCTGGATCAGACCAGCCCCACCGCCTCCTTGAGGCGATACCAGGCCATGCCCAGCGCCAGCAGCGGCGAGCGCAGATGCTTGCCGCCGGGGAAGGTCATGTGCGGTACCTGGTTGAACAGCTCGAAGCCGCCGCCCTGCTGGCCGCCGATGGCCTCGGCCAGCAGCTTGCCGGCCAGGTGGGTGGCGTTCACGCCGTGGCCGGCGTAGGCCTGGGCGTAGAACACGTTGGGCTGGTCCTTGAGCCGGCCAATCTGCGGCAGGCGGTTGGCGCCGATGCCGATCATGCCGCCCCACTGGTAGTCGATCCTCACGTCCTTCAGGTGCGGGAACACCTGCAGCATCTTCGGTCGCATGTAAGCGGCGATATCCGCCGGATCGCGGCCCGAATAATGGCAGGCGCCGCCGAACAGCAGGCGATTGTCGGCGGACAGGCGGAAGTAGTCCACCGTCACGCGCTGGTCGCACAGGGCCATGTTCTGCGGGATCAGGCTGCGTGCCTGGGCCGGGGACAGCGGCTCGGTGGCGATCACGTAGCTGCCGGCCGGCAGCACCTTGCCGCCGATCTTGTCGTTGAGGCCGTTGAGGTAGGCGTTGCAGGCCAGCACCAGGGTCTTGGCGCGCACCCGGCCGCTGGCGGTGTGCACCGTCACCTGCGGGCCGTAGTCGATACGGGTGACCGGCGAATGCTCGAACAGCTTCACGCCGAGCGAGGCGGCGGCGGCCGCTTCACCCAGGGCCAGGTTGAGCGGGTGCAGGTGGCCGGAACCCATGTCGATCATGCCGCCGGCGTAGCGGTCGGAGCCGACCACCTGATGCATTTGCTCGGGCTGCAGCAGGCGCAGCTCGTGGCGGTAGCCGAGGCTTTCCAGCTCGGCCTTGTCCTCGGCGAAGCCTTCTAGGTGCGCCGGCTTGTTGGCCAGGTCGCAGTAGCCCCAGGTCAGATCGCAGGCGATGTTGAACTGCTCGACCCGGCGGCGGACGATCTCCACCGCCTCCAGGCCCATCAGCTTCAGGCTGCGCACGCCGTCCTGGCCGATCACCGACTCGAACTGCTCGACGCCGTGGCCGACACCGCGGATCAGCTGGCCGCCGTTGCGCCCGCTGGCGCCCCAGCCGACCTGGCGCGCCTCCAGCAGCACCACCGAGAAGCCCTTCTGGGCCAGCTCGATGGCGGTGTTGAGGCCGGAGAACCCGCCACCGACAATGCACACATCGGCCAGCTCCTCACCCGCCAGCGGCGGATAGGCCAGCTGCAGGTTGGCAGTGGCGGCGTAGTAGGAGGATGCGTGCTGGTCGCTGTGCACGGCTGGCTGCTGCGGCTGGTGAACGCGGGCGTTCATGTGCGAAATCCTGAGTGATGTGTTGTTAAAATTTGACGCAGGATAAGCGCGCCCCGCGCGACTCGCCAAGAGGGGCGCGGGAAAAACTGTTTTCCCGCCGCGTCAGTCGGGCACCGGCAGGGTCAGCGACTCCTTCACCTCTTCCATGACGATATAGGACTTGGATTCGCGCACATGCGGCAGCTTGAGCAGGATGTCGCCGAGCAGCTTGCGGTAGCTGGCCATCTCGTTGATGCGCGCCTTCACCAGGTAGTCGAAGTCGCCGCTGACCAGGTGGCACTCCAGCACGTGGGGCAGCTTGAGCACGGCGCGGCGGAAGTCCTCGAAGGTGTCGCCGGACTTGTAGTCCAGGCTGATCTCGACGAACACCAGCAGGCTGGCCTTGAGCTGCTGCGGATTGAGGCGGGCGTGGTAGCCCATGATGATCCCCTCGCGCTCCAGGCGACGCACGCGCTCGGTGCAGGGCGTGGTGGACAGGCCGACCCGCTCGCCCAGCTCGGTGAAGCTGATGCGGCCGTCCTCCTGGAGGATGCGCAGGATGTTGCGGTCGATCTTGTCCAGTTCGCGGCGGCTCTGGTGCTGGGTACGCATGGCGGACTCCGGTCGGCGTGTGTGGAATAACAGAACGCGATAATTCACTGGCAGTGTGGCGCAAGTCCAGCCATATCGCCTGAGTGGCTTCCTGTAATAGTGCTCTGCGCCGCGAGCTAACGCCAAATGCCGCTTGATAAACAGTGATTATCGCTACTCAAGCCTTCCTATACTGCCGGCCATAACGCTCAGCAAAACAAACGCCTGATGGAGGCCTCAATGCGCGTTCTGGTTCTTGGCAGCGGTGTGATTGGTACCGCCAGCGCCTACTATCTGGCCCGCGCCGGCTTCGAAGTGGTGGTGGTCGACCGCCAGAATGGCCCGGCCCTGGAAACCAGCTTCGCCAACGCCGGCCAGGTCTCCCCCGGCTACGCCTCGCCCTGGGCCGCCCCGGGCGTGCCGCTGAAGGCGATCAAGTGGCTACTGCAGAAGCACGCGCCGCTGGCGATCAAGGCCACCGCCGATATCGATCAGTACCTGTGGATGGCGCAGATGCTGCGCAACTGCACCGCTGCCCGTTATGCGGTGAACAAGGAGCGCATGGTGCGCCTGTCCGAGTACAGCCGCGATTGCCTCGACGAGCTGCGTGCCGAGACCGGCATCGGCTACGAAGGCCGTCAGCTCGGCACCACTCAGCTGTTCCGCACTCAGGCCCAGCTCGACAACGCGGCCAAGGACATCGCCGTGCTGCAGCAGTCCGGCGTGCCCTACGAGCTGCTCGACCGCGCCGGCATCGCCCGCGTCGAACCGGCCCTGGCCGGCGTCACCGACAAGCTGGCCGGTGCCCTGCGCCTGCCCAACGACCAGACCGGCGACTGCCAGATGTTCACCACCAAGCTGGCGGACATGGCCAAGGCCCTGGGCGTGGAATTCCGCTTCGGCTGCAACATCGAGCGCCTCGACCATGCCGGCGACCGCATCAACGGCGTGTGGATCGACGGCAAGCTGGAGACCGCCGACCGCTACGTGCTCGCCCTCGGCAGTTACAGCCCGCAGCTGCTCAAGCCGCTGGGCATCAAGGCGCCGGTCTACCCGCTCAAGGGCTACTCGCTGACCGTGCCGATCAGCAACCCGGACATGGCGCCGTCCTCGACCATCCTCGACGAGACCTACAAGGTCGCCATCACCCGTTTCGACAACCGCATCCGCGTGGGCGGCATGGCCGAGATCGCCGGCTTCGACCTGAGCCTCAATCCCGCGCGCCGTGCGACCCTGGAGATGATCACCAACGATCTGTATCCCCAGGGCGGCGACGTCAGCCAGGCGACCTTCTGGACCGGCCTGCGCCCGGCCACCCCGGACGGCACGCCGATCGTGGGCGGCACCGCCTATCGCAACCTGTTCCTCAACACCGGACACGGTACCCTTGGCTGGACCATGGCCTGCGGCTCCGGTCGCCTGCTCGCCGACCTGATGGCGAAGAAGCGCCCGCAGATCAGCGCAGAAGGCCTGGATGTTTCCCGCTACGGCAACACCAAGGAGACCCACAAGCATGTCCATCCAGCGCCTGCGCATTGAGAAACGCTACAGCGACATCGTCATCCACAACGGCACCGTCTACCTGGCGGGCCAGCTGGCCGACGACTACAGCGGCGACATCGCTGAGCAGACCCGCCAGACCCTGGCCAACATCGACAGCGCCCTGGCCGAGGCCGGCAGCGACAAGTCGAAGATCCTCTCGGTGACCATCTACCTCAAGGACATGGCCGCCGACTACGCCGGGCTCAACCAGGTGTGGGACGCCTGGGTCGCCGAAGGCGCCGCTCCGGCCCGCGCCTGCGTCGAGGGCAAGCTGTACGACCCGCGCGTGCTGGTGGAGATGATGGTCGTCGCCGCACAAAACTGAACATCCCTTTCGCCCGGCACCCCCGCCGGGCTTTTTTTAACCGAACGAAGTAGCCGTCATGCGTCCCGCCCGTGCCCTGATCGACCTCGAAGCCCTGCGTCACAACTACCGTCTCGCCCGCGAGATCAGCGGGGCGAAAGCCCTGGCGGTGGTCAAGGCCGACGCCTACGGCCACGGCGCCACGCGCTGCGCGGCGGCGTTGGAGGCGGAGGCCGACGGCTTCGCCGTGGCCTGCATCGAGGAGGCGCTGGAACTGCGCTACGCCGGCATCCGCAAGCCGATCCTGCTGCTCGAGGGCTTCTTCGAGGAGAGCGAGCTGAGCCTGATCGACCAGCACCAGCTGTGGTGCGTGGTGCACTCGGCCTGGCAGGTCGAGGCCATCGAACGGGCGCGCCTGGCGCGACCGCTGCAGGTGTGGCTGAAGGTCGACTCGGGCATGCACCGGGTCGGCCTGCACCCGGCCGAGTACCGCGACGCCCACGCGCGCCTGCTGGCCAGCGGCAAGGTCGAGAAGATCGTGCTGATGAGCCATTTCGCCCGCGCCGACGAGCTGGACAGCCCGCGCAGCGCCGAGCAGCTGGCCCTGTTCCATGAGGCCCGTGGCGGCCTGCAGGCGGAGATCAGCCTGCGCAACTCGCCGGCCATTCTCGGCTGGCCGAGCATTCCCAGCGACTGGGTGCGCCCCGGCATCATGCTCTATGGCGCCACCCCATTCGAACAGGAGCAGGCTCAGGCCGCGCGACTCAAGCCGGTGATGACCCTGGAGTCGAAGATCATCAGCGTGCGCGAGCTGCCGGCCGGCGAGCCGGTGGGCTACGGCGCGCGTTTCGTCAGCGAACGGCCGACTCGCGTCGGCGTGGTCGCCATGGGCTATGCCGATGGCTACCCGCGGCATGCGGCGACCGGTACGCCGGTCATGGTCGACGGCCAGGCCACCCGCCTGATCGGCCGGGTATCGATGGACATGCTCACCGTCGACCTCACCGATCTGCCCGGCGCCGGCCTCGGCAGTCGGGTCGAATTGTGGGGCCGCAACGTCTCGGCCAGCGCCGTGGCCTACGGTTGCGGCAGCATTCCGTACCAGCTGTTCTGCAATCTCAAGCGGGTACCGAGGCTCTATTCCGGGGGCTAGCGGCCGGGCGGCGGAGCAATTGCGGCGTCAGTGTTGTAAATACTGAACACTGGCGCCATGATACGGCCACCCATATGCCTTGCTCCCAAGGAGGACCCCCGCATTGGACGTCGGTGTTCGACTGCAATCTATCCGCAAACTCAAAGGCCTTTCCCAGCGTGAACTCGCCAAGCGTGCGGGCGTCACCAACAGCACCATTTCGATGATCGAGAAGAACAGCGTGAGCCCCTCGATCAGCTCGTTGAAGAAGGTGCTCGGCGGGATTCCCATGTCGCTGGTGGAGTTCTTCTCCCTGGATATGGAGCAGGACAGCCACACCCAGGTGGTGTACCGGGCCAACGAACTGACCGACCTTTCCAGCGGTGCCGTGACGATGAAGCTGATCGGCAAGGCGCATCCCAATCGGACCATCACCTTCCTCGACGAGATCTACCCGCCGGGTACCGACACCGGTGAGGAAATGCTCAACCACGACGGCGAAGAGGCCGGCATGCTGGTGGACGGGCGTCTCGAACTGACCGTCGGCGCCGAGGTATTTGTCCTCGAGCCGGGCGACAGCTACTACTTCGACAGCACCAAGCCGCACCGCTTCCGTAATCCGTTCGACAGGCCGGCTCGCCTGATCAGTGCGACGACCCCGGCTAACTTCTAAAAGGGCGGGGGCAATGCCCCTGCGACAAGTTGGGTTGTTCCGGCCGACAGGCCTAACCGTTATACTGCGCCCGCTCGCGAAACCGTGGCCGCGAGCGTGTCTAGCCAATGAGGGTGTACCGTGAACCTGATCAAGAAAATGCTGGCGGCCCAAGCTGCCGTATTGGCCCTGTGGGCAGTGAGCGCTCAGGCTGCGACCAACGACGAGATCGCCGAGCGCATCAAGCCGGTCGGCGAGGTCTGCATCCAGGGTGAAGAATGCAAGGGCGTCGGCGCCGTAGCCGTGTCCGCCGGCGGTGGCGCCAAGTCGCCCGACGACGTGATCGCCGCCCACTGTGGCGCCTGCCACAGCGCTGGCGTGCTGGGCGCGCCGAAAGTCGGCGACACCGCCGCCTGGAAGGCCCGCGCCGACAAGGAAGGTGGTCTCGACGGCCTGCTGGCCAAGGCCATCTCCGGCATCAACGCGATGCCGCCGAAAGGCACCTGCGCCACCTGCTCGGACGACGAGCTGAAAGGCGCGATCCAGAAGATGTCCGGCCTGTAAGGCTGCGACAGCGACAAAAAAGCCGCCTACGGGCGGCTTTTTCATGTCTGCTCTCTGCGGCCTATTGTCGCAGACGGCCGAGTAGACGCCCCAGCAGCCCCGAGCCATTGCGCTGTTTCAGCAACTGCTCAGCCAGCTCGCGCGCGCCGGCCACTTCGGCGTCCACCGCCTTCTGCAGCCAGCCCAGGCCTTCCTCTTGCGTGGCTTCCTCGTCCAGCAGCAGCTCGGCCAGGTCCAGATAGGCGTTCTCGCATTCCTGCTCGCTGGCGCGGCGCAGGTACTCCAGCGCCTTGCGCGGATTGGCCGGCATGCCCAGACCGTATCGATGCTGGCGGCCCAGCCGCCAGTCGGCGTAGGCGTCGCCATGGGCGACCGCATGCAGGTAGTAGCGCTGGGCCTGGGCATAGTCCTCGCGCTGCTCGTACAGCCAGCCCAGGCAGCTGGCGCTCTCGTCCTTGTCGCCATGGCGCCAGGCCGCCAGATAGTGCTCCAGGGTCAGGTCGAGGTCGCCCAGCGTCGGCTGGTGGTCGAGCAGCAGTGCGGCCAGCTCCAGGTGCGCCGGGCGATGGCCGCGCTCGGTGGCCAGCAGGAAATAGTCGCGGGCCTTGACCAGGTCCGGCTCGGCGCCCTGGCCGTGCTGGTAGCAGTAGCCCAGGTTGCGCGCGGCCAGCGCCGAGCCGGCGTCGCAGGCGCGCTGGAAGTAGGCGAGGGCGCCGCGGTCATCCCGGTCGGCGTTCCGCAGCAGGCAGCCCAGGTCGTTGAGGGCATCGTCGTTGCCCAGTTCGACGGCACGCAGCAGCAGCGGACGGGCCGTGGCGTAATCCTCGGCCTCGTAGGCGGCCAGACCACGGCGGTGGCAGTCCAGCGCCTGCCAGAGGTCGCCGGCGCTGGCTTGCAGACAGGCCTGCTGCACGTCGTCGAGGCCGAACTGGGCGTAGCGGTCGACTATCTCCAGGGCGCGCTCGGCGGCCAGCGGCCGGCACTCGCCATCGGCCTGCAGGGACCAGACGCGGTCATCATGGAATACCAGGGCCACGGCGCCGTCACGGACGAAGCGGCAGTCGGCGCGGGCCTGGTCGAGGGGCTGGCGCAGCCATTCACCGCTGATGTCCAGAATGCCCCAGCGACCATCCAGGCAGGCATTGAAGTAGCGCTGGTTGAGATGCTCCAGGCGCTCGAAGCGCGGCTCGACCACCCAGCCGGGCCGCGCGCCGCCACGGTACAGGCCCCAGCCGCGCTGGTCCTGCACCGTGCAATAGGCGGTGCCATCGTCTTCGCGGCTGGTGTTTTCCTGGGGCACCAGGCGGGCATGGGTGCAGGGCAGCAGCCATTGCCGGTCGGTGTGGCGGTAGAGGCCGTACAGGCGCTGGTCGCGCACCAGCCAGGCTTGCAGGTCATGCTGGTATTTGAGCGACTGATATTCGCCGGGCAGCAGAGGCTGGCCGAGTTCGTCGACGGCGCGATATAGCCATTGCTTGCCGTCGCGGCGGCGGATCACGTAGGCGTTATGAGCCCCGTCCAGGTAGGCGATGTCCACGTTGTCCAGGCCGATGGCACCGAGGGCGTGAAAGCGGCTGGTGAACAGCTGCTGCGGGCCCTTCGCCGGCTTGGCGGAATAGCAGCTGCCATGGCTCTGGATCTGGCGGTACTCGGCCGGCAGCAGCCAGTGGCCGGTCGGGTCGATCACGCCCCACAGCTCGCCCTGCTGCACGCTCCAGCAGGTGCCGTCGTGGTCCAGCGGATCGCCACCGTCGAACTGGCAGGGCACGGTGACTCGGCCCTGGCGGTCGATCAGGCCGAACTTGCCGCCTTCGGCGATCAGCGCATGGGCGCCGCTGAAGTCGTAGGCATCCTCGAACTGGCAGGCGATCACCTCCCGGCCCTGGCGATCCACATAGCCGAAGCGCCCGCCTTGCTGCACGCAGGCCAGGCCGCTATCCCAGTCGAAGTCGTAGAAGGCCTGGTAGCGCGGTTCGATCAGTACCTTGCCGTCCGCGCCGCGCAGGCCGAACAGGTCGTTCTGGCAGAAGATCTGCGGCTCGTCCTCGTCCTGGTGCGGCAGCAGCGAGCCGAGTGGCGCCCAGCCGTAGTCGTAGCTGTCCAGGTTGAGCAGGGTGCGAAAGCTGCCGGCCCAGGGCGCATCGACGCCCGGGCAGGCGTCGAGCAGCAGCGGATTGTCGTTGGCGATGGCCTCGCGGATGCAGGCGTTGGCCGCATCGATCTCGCCGAGCAGCGCCTCGGCCTGGGCACGCCTGTCGGCGTCGCTCATGTTGAACACGTCCCAGGCGTCCAGGTGGAACCAGGCGTGGTCGGCCTGTTCGTCGAGCAGCTGGAAGATCTTGCGCCGCGCCTCGCGGAAGGCCTCGACGTTCTCCAGCAGCGCGCCGGCATGCCGCTCGATGAAGTCGTAGAAGGCGCGTAGCGCGGCGATGCCGCCGGGGGCCTCGGCGTACAGGCCTTCCTCGCTGTCCGGGTCGTTGTAGCAGTTGCGCCCGACGCAGGGAGCCTGGGCGAACAGCGGTTGCAGCAGCAGGGGCAGCTCGTAGCCCCATTCCATCAGCGGCAGGCAGGCGTCCGCGCTGCTGCCGATCTCGGCCTTGTTGTACAGGTACATGCGGTGGGACACGGCGCGCTTCCTTGCGATACGGCGGAAGCACGCAGTCTAGCCAAGCCGCCCGGTGGCGACTGTGCGCGCGGTCAGCGCTTGAGCATCGCGCGCATGTTGGCCAGGGCGTCGTTGCCGCGCGCGGCCTTGACCTCCACCGGGGTGTCTTCCTGGCCTTCCCATACCAGGTCTTCGGGCGGCAGTTCGTCGAGGAAGCGGCTCGGCGTGCAGTCGATGATCTCGCCGTACTGCTTGCGCTTGGCTGCGAAGGTCAGCGTCAGGTTGCGCTTGGCGCGGGTGATGCCGACGTAGGCCAGGCGCCGCTCTTCCTCGATGGTGTCGGCCTCGATGCTGGAGCGGTGGGGGAGAATCTCCTCCTCGAAGCCGATGATGTACACCGAGGGGAACTCCAGGCCCTTGGAGGCGTGCATGGTCATCATCTGCACGCCCTCGGCGCCTTCTTCCTCTTCCTGCTGGCGCTCCAGCATGTCGCGCAGCACCAGCTTGCCGATGGCGTCCTCGACGGTCATGTCGCCGTCTTCGTCCTTGTCCAGGGTGTTCTTCAACGCCTCGACGAGGAACCAGACGTTGCCCATGCGCGCCTCGGCGACCTTGTCGCTGGAGGCGTTCTGCCGCAGCCAGCTCTCGTAGTCGATGTCCATCACCATGCTGCGGATGGCGCCGATCGGGTCGTTGCCGGCGCACTGCTCGCGGATCTTGTCCATGTAGCGTTTGAAGCGGGAGAGGCGCTCGGTGTAGCGGCTGTCCAGGTGCTCGGCCAGGCCCAGCTCGTCGCTGGCGGTGTACATGCTGATCTTGCGCTCGCTGGCGTAGTTGCCGAGCTTCTCCAGAGTGGTGGAGCCGATCTCGCGGCGCGGCACGTTGATCACCCGCAGGTAGGCGTTGTCGTCGTCCGGGTTGACCAGCAGGCGGAAGTAGCTCATCAGATCCTTCACCTCCTGGCGGGCGAAGAAGCTGGTGCCGCCGGACAGGCGATAGGGGATCTGGTGGTGCTGCAGCTTCAGCTCCATCAGCTTGGCCTGGTAGTTGCCGCGGTAGAGGATGGCGAAGTCGCTGTACGGACGCTCTGTGCGCAGGTGCTCGGTGAGGATCTCCAGGGCCACCCGCTCGCACTCGGCGTCTTCGTTGCGCGTGCGGATCACGCGGATCTCGTCGCCCATGCCCATCTCCGACCACAGCTGCTTCTCGAAGGCGTGCGGGTTGTTGGCGATCAGGGTGTTGGCGCACTTGAGGATGCGGCTGGTGGAGCGGTAGTTCTGCTCCAGCATTACCACCTTCAGCGAGGGGTAGTCCTCTTTGAGCAGCATCAGGTTTTCCGGGCGCGCGCCGCGCCAGGCGTAGATCGACTGGTCGTCGTCGCCGACCACGGTGATCTGGTTGCGCATGCCCACCAGCAGCTTCACCAGCAGGTACTGGCTGGAGTTGGTGTCCTGGTACTCGTCCACCAGCAGGTAGCGGATGCGGTTCTGCCACTTCTCCAGGATGTCCTTGTGCTCCTGGAACAGCTTCACCGGCAGCAGGATCAGGTCGTTGAAGTCCACCGCGTTGTACGCCTTGAGCGTGCGCTGGTAGTGCAGGTAGACGACGGCCGCGGTCTGCTCCTTGGGGTTGCGCGCGTTGGCCAGCGCCTGGTCCGGCAGGATCAGGTCGTTCTTCCAGCTGTCGATGTAGTTCTTGACCTCGTCGGCGCCGTCATCGCCGGCGTATTCCTTCTGCATGATGTCGGTCAGCAGGGCCTTGATGTCGCCGTCGTCGAAGATCGAGAAGCCCGGCTTGTAGCCCAGCGCCGCGTATTCCTTGCGGATGATGTTCATGCCCAGGTTGTGGAAGGTCGACACGGTCAGGCCGCGGGCCTCGGCGCCCTTGAGCAGGGTGCCGACACGCTCCTTCATCTCGCGCGCGGCCTTGTTGGTGAAGGTCATGGCGACGATGTGGCGGGCCTGGATGCCGCAGTGCTGCACCAGGTGGGCGATCTTGCGGGTGATCACGCTGGTCTTGCCGGAGCCGGCGCCGGCGAGCACCAATAGAGGGCCGCCGACGTAGTTCACGGCTTCCTGCTGCCGAGGATTGAGTCGGGACATGGAGGGCATTCGGTCTGCAAAAAAGAGGCGGCATTCTAGCAGCCGCCACGCGGTGACGGGACGAGTGCAGACAGCCGCCGGGCGGGCCGAGTTCCGCATAAAAAGCTTAAGGATTGTGTGCTAAGTCACTATTTTTTAAGATCCTGTACGGTTGTACCACCCGCACCCGGTTGCCGCTGCTATGCCTTTCCGGGAGGATGCGCAGAAATCTGCACAGGACGGCAGAAAGAGAACGCCGAAAAACGGTGCACGCAGACGGGGTAAGTCTGTCTCGCTTGGCCTTGGGGAGGTCATTTGTCCGCGCTCGTCGAACCCATGCGCTTGGTCCTGCTCGCCGAAAGGCCGGAGTGGGCGTCCTTGCTGCGCGCGCGGCTCGAAGTCATCGCCGGGGCCTACCCGCTGATCACCGCACCCTCCTGGGAGGCCGCCAGCAGCCTGTTCGACGACGGCGGCTGCGGCCTGCTGCTGACCACTCCCGCCTGTCGCCCGGCCCCCGGCCGTTGCTCGCTGCCCACCGTACTGCTGCTCGACGAGGAGCCCGCCGAGGCGCCGACGGATGTCTACGACTGGCTGGTGCATAGCAGCCTCAGCGTCGATCTGCTGCGCCGCTGCCTGCGCTACGCCGGCGAGCGCTCGCGCCTGCAGAACACCCTGCAGTGCCTGGCCGAGCAGGACCCGCTGACCGGCATCGCCAACCGCCAGGGCTTCCAGACCCTGCTGGCGGCGCGCCTGGCGGAATACCAGGGGCGCGGGCTGACCCTCGGCCACCTGGACCTGGACAACTTCAAGCACGTCAACGACGCCCTCGGCTACCAGGCCGGCGACCGCCTGATCCTGCAGGTGGTGGCGCGGCTCAAGGCGCAGCTGGAGGCCGGTGACGCCCTGGCGCGCCTGGGCAGCGACGAATTCGCCCTGCTGGTCGACACCCGCCGCGACCCGGCCCGCGCCGAGCGCCTGGCCGAACGCATCACCGAGGCCCTGTCCGAGCCCTACTGGGTCGACGGCGAGAGCCTGCTGCTCGGCTGCAGCCTGGGCCTGGCCCATGCCCGCGCCGACGCCGGCGCCGACCCGCTGATGTGGCACGCACATATCGCCATGCAGCAGGCCAAGGCGGCCCAGGGCTGCACCCATCATCTGTACGACGAACGCATCCACCGCGGCGCGCGCAGCATGGCCGACCTGGAGACCGAGCTGCGCCGCGCCCTGCGCCGCGACGAGCTGGAGCTGCACTACCAGCCGCGCCTGTGCCTGCAGAGCGGGCGCATCGTCGGTCTGGAGGCGCTGGTGCGCTGGCGTCACGCCGAACGCGGCCTGCTCGGGCCGGACGAGTTCGTGCCGCTGGCCGAGGAGAGCGGGCTGATCGTGCCGCTCGGCTACTGGGTGATCTCCCGCGCCCTGCGCGACATGCAGTGGCTGCGCGGGCGCGGCCTGCCGGCGCTGCACATGGCGGTCAACCTATCGTTCCGCCAGTTCCAGGACAGCCAGCTGCTGTCGACCCTCAGCCGCCTGATCGAAGAGCGTGGGGTGGACGCCCAGTGGCTGGAGTTCGAGCTGACCGAAACCGCCGTGATGCGCCGTAGCGAGCAGGTGCAGCAGACCATGCAGGCCCTCGGCCGGCTCGGCGTGCGCTTCTCGCTGGATGACTTCGGTACCGGTTTCTCGTCCTTCGTGCACCTCAACAACCTGCCGATCACCCTGCTGAAGATCGACAAGAGCTTCGTCGGCGGCATGGGCGAGCGCGCGGAGAACCGCCAGCTGGTGCGGGCCATGATCAACCTGGCGCACAACCTCCATCTGGAGGTGGTGGCCGAGGGGGTGGAGAACGCCGAGCAGCTGGCCCTGCTGCGCCAGTTCGGCTGCGACCAGGTGCAGGGCTACCTGATCAGCAAGCCGCTGCCGCTGGCCGACCTGGCGCGCTTCCTGGTGTTCGGCATGCGCCAGCCGCTGCTGGCCGGCATGCCGTCTTAGAGCGGATCAACCCCGCGCCGCATAGCTGAATCGAGGGGGTAGCCCGGATTGCATCCGGGCTAGGTTCTCAAGCGCGTGCCGGGCTCTAATTCTGTCTACGACAGGCAGGCCTCGCCGTCCGTGACCGGCTGCGGCCGCAGCATGCGCCCCATCTTCCACTCGAAGCCCAGGGTCAGGCCCACCGCCGCACAGGCCAGGCCGCCGGCCAGGCCCCACCACACGCCTTCGGCGCCCCAGCCCAGTGGGAAGGCCAGCGCCCAGGCCAGCGGAATGCCGATCACCCAGTAGCAGCCGATGCCCACCAGCAGGGTGGTCTTGCCATCCTTGAGGCCACGGATCGCGCCCATGGCGATGGTCTGGATGCCGTCGAACAGCTCGAACACCGCGGCTACCGCCAGCAGGCTCACGGCCATGGCCACCACGGCGGCGAACTGCGGGTCGTGGCGGTCGAGGAACAGGCCCACCACCTGCTCCGGCAGCAGCCAGAACAGCACGGCGAAGCCGAGCATCAGCACGGCGCCACTGCCGATGCCCAGGCGCCCGGCCCGGCGCGCCTCGAGCAGGCGGCCGGCGCCGTAGTGCTGGCCGATGCGGAAGGTGGTGGCGTAGGAAATCCCCACCGGCACCATGAAGGCCACGTATACCGACATGATCGCCACCTGATGCGCGGCCAACGCGTGGCTGCCGATGGCGCCCATGCACAGGGCGGCGAAGGCGAACATGCCGGACTCCACCGCATAGGTGCCGCCGATCGGCAGGCCCAGGCGCAGCAGTTCCTTCAGCTCGGCCAGGCGCGGTTGTAGCAGGCCCTGGCGCAGCGGATAGGCGGCATAGGCCGGATGGCGCAGCAGGTGCAGGAACAGCAGCAGGGTCATCAGGTTGGCCACCACCGCGGTGACCAGGCCGATGCCGGCCAGACCGAGCCTGGGCAGGCCGAACCAGCCGTGGATCAGCACATAGTTGAGGGCGAAGTTGGCCAGCGCGCCGCCGATGCTGATGGCCATCACCGGCCCCGGCCGGCCGATGGCCGCCGGGAAGCCGCGCAGGGCCATGAAGCCGAGATAGCCGGGCAGGGCGAACACCAGGGTGGAGAGAAACTGCATGGCGCCGTCGATGTTGTGCGGCTCCTGGCCGAACCGGGCCAGCAGCGGGCCGAGGTTCCACAGCAGCAGGCCGCTGGCCAGGGCCAGGCCCCAGGCCAGCCACAGGCCGTTCTGTGCCAGGCGAGTGACCCCGGCGGCGTCGCCGGCGCCGTGGCGGATGGCGATCAGGTTGCCCACTGCGGCCAGCACGCCGACGCAGAAGATCGAGATGAACGAATAGCTGGCCGCGCCCAGGCCGCCGGCGGCCAGCTCCGCCGGGCCCAGCTTGCCCATCATCAGGGTGTCAGTGAACACCATCAGCACGTGGGCCAATTGCGCGGCGATCAACGGGCCGGCGAGGCGGAAGAGGGCGGTGAGTTCGTCGCGTACGGCGGGCGGCATGATGAGTCTGGCTCAGTGAAAGGGCTTGCCCGCTGGAATCGAGCGAGCCGAGAATGCTGCAATTCTCCGGAGCCAGTCGCCGTCGCACAAAGGGAAAAAAGCGATGCCTGGCATGATTAATACTCATAGGTAATCGTCATGGGTCGCCGCCTGCCCCCGCTCTATGCCCTGCGCGCCTTCGAGGCTGCTGCCCGGCATGCCTCCTTCACCCGCGCCGCCGAGGAGCTGGCCATCACCCAGAGCGCGGTGAGCCGGCACATCCGCACCCTGGAGGAGCACTTCGGCTGCCGCCTGTTCGAGCGCGCCGGCCGCCATCTGCGCCTGAGCGAGAGTGCACGCCTGCTGCTGCCGGGTGTGCGCGATGGCTTCGATGCGCTGGAGCGGGCCTGCACCGCGCTGAGCGCCGACGATGCCACCCTGCGCCTGAAGGCGCCCTCGACCCTGACCATGCGCTGGCTGCTGGCGCGGCTGTCGCGCTTTCGCCAGCGCAACGCCGATATCGAGGTGCAGCTGACCAGTGCCTGGATGGATGTGGACAAGGTCGACTTCCACCAGGAGCCCTTCGACTGCGCCGTGCTGCTCAGCAGCGGCGGTGTCTTCCCCGCCGAGTGGGAGAGCGTCGAGCTGTTCGCCGAATGGCTGATCCCGGTCTGCGCGCCGGAGGCTGCCGCCGATGGGCCCTGGGAGCTGGAGCGCCTGCAGGCCACGGAGCTGCTGCATCCGACTCCGGACCGCCGCGACTGGCGGCGCTGGGTGCAGGCCATGGGCCTGGAGGAGCGGGTGCCGCTCAGGGGCGGCCAGGTGTTCGACACCCTGGAGCTGGGCATAGTGGCGGCGGCGCGCGGCTACGGGGTGTCCATCGGCGATCTGGTGATGGTCGCCGAGGATGTCGAGCAGGGCCGTCTCGGCCTGCCCTGGCCCAGCGCGGTGGCCAGTGGCGACAGCTATCACCTGGTCTGGCTGCGTGGCCGGCGCGGCGAGGAACGCCTGTGGCGCCTGCGCGATTTCCTCCTCGGCGAGGTGGCGCAGATGCGCCTGCCCCCGGTGCAGTGGATCAAGGCCTGATGCCGCCTGGGCCCGTGGCCTTGCAGGATTTCAATCGGGTTGCGTAAAAAATAATGGACTTCTACGGGGCGTGGCGAGGAGCGCTCATGGCCTTATGCGCCGAATAATGGCGCTTTCTGGCCGATATGCCGATCTGATTCTTAAACGTTCTAGATAAGATTTGTTTGACATATTTTACGGGCCTGGAGAGACTGTGCTGGCGGTTCGTCTGTTATGCGGCCGTCGCGGAAGGTTCGTTACCTCCCATTCCCATGCCTCCAGGCGAGGCCCAGCTACGCCGCCGACAGACGGAACCGTGCCAAACAGGTAGCGCGTCGATCTCCCGACCCACCTGCACAGCAACGGCAGGCCGACCTGCCCCAAGGTGACGTATGTCCAACAACAACAGCGCAAAGACCACTTCTGCCAAACGTAAACCCGTCGTGTTGATGTCCATGGGCGCCCAGGAGCGCAAGGGCCACGACTATCAGGTGATGACCCACAAATACATCGTGCCGCTGGTGGAGATCGCCAGCTGCGTGCCTGTGCTGGTGCCCACCTGCTGCGGTACCGAAGACCTCGAGCAGTACCTCGACATGGCCGACGGGGTGTACCTCACCGGCGCCGGCTCGAACATCGATCCGACCCTCTACGGCCAGGAGAACCTCACCCCGGAGAAGAGCCAGGATCGTGACCGCGACCTGTTCGACCTGCCGCTGATCAAGGCCGCCATCGCCCGCGGCCTGCCGATCTTCGGCATCTGCCGCGGCATGCAGGAAATCAACGTAGCCCTGGGCGGCGACATGTACCAGAAGCTCTACGCCGAGCCGGGCTTCAACGACCATCGCGAGAACACCGACGACCCGGTGGCCGTGCAGTACGCGGAGGCGCACAAGGTGCGCATCGAGTCCGGCAGCTGGCTGGCCAAGGTGCTGGGTGGTGAGGAGATCGGCGTCAACTCCCTGCATGGTCAGGGCGTGAAGACCCTGGGCAAGGGCCTGGAGCCGCTGGCCCACGCCGAGGACGGCCTGGTCGAGGCCTTCCATGCGCCGAGCCTGTCGCCCTTCCTGTTCGCCGTGCAGTGGCACCCGGAATGGCAGGCCGCGCAGAACCCGGATTCGGTGAAGATCTTCGAGGCCTTCGGCGAAGCCTGTCGCCAGCGCCAGACGCGCAGCTGGTCGAGCGCCGCCTGATTCTCCGCATCGCCTAACCAGAAGCCCGGCCTGTGCCGGGCTTTTTCATTCAGGCCTGGACCGGCCGGTACTGCAGGGCTTCGGCCAGGTGGGCGCGGGCGATCTGCTCGACCTGCTCCAGGTCGGCCAGGGTACGCGCCACCTTGAGCAGGCGGTGGGCGGCGCGCAGCGACAGGTTGAGGCGTTCGCAGGCCTGCTCCAGCCAGTGCTGATCCTGCTCGGCCAGCGGGCAATGCCGGCGCAGGCCGGGCAGGTCGAGAAAGGCGTTGGCGCAGCCCTGACGCCTGAGCTGCCGTTGCCGTGCCTGGGCGACCCGGCCGGCGACGCTGGCGCTGTCTTCGCCCGGTTGCGCCGGCGCCTGCAGGCTGGTGCTCTCGCGCGCGACGGTGAGGTGCAGGTCGATGCGGTCAAGCAGCGGCCCGGAAAGCTTGGCGCGGTAGCGCTGCACCTGGTCCGGCGAGCAGCGGCAACGCCCGCAGGGGTCGCCCAGGTAACCGCAGGGGCAGGGGTTCATCGCCGCCACCAGCTGAAAGCGGGCGGGGAAACGCACCTTGTCGCGGGCCCGGGCGATAACGATCTGCCCGCTCTCCAGCGGCTCGCGCAAAACTTCCAATACCTTTCTGTCGAACTCCGGCAATTCATCAAGGAACAGCACGCCCTGATGGGCCAGGGTGATTTCCCCGGGTTGCGGGCGACTGCCACCCCCCACCAGCGCCGGTCCGGAAGCCGAGTGGTGCGGTTGCCTGAACGGACGCTGCGGCCAGGCCGACAGCGGCGCCAGGCTGGCCACCGAGTGGATGGCGGCCACTTCCAGCGCCTCTTCCTCGGACAGCGGAGGGAGCAGGCCGGGCAGGCGACTGGCGAGCAAGGTCTTGCCGGTGCCGGGCGGCCCGCTGAACAACAGATTGTGGCCGCCGCTGGCGGCGATCAGCAGGGCGCGCTTGGCCGCCAACTGGCCCTGCACTTCGGCCAGGTCCGGATAGGCCGGCACCTCGCGCAGCAGGCCGTTGGCCTGGTGCGGCGCCAGCGGCGTATGGCCGTTGAGGTGGGCGGCGATCTGCAGCAGATGGTCGACGGCCAGCACCTTCAGGCCGGAAGCCAGGCAGGCCTCTTCGGCATTGGCGCTGGGCACCACCAGGGTGCGTCCGGCGGCGCGGGCAGCCAGGGCCGCCGGCAGCACGCCCTGTACCGGCCGCAGGGCGCCGGATAGCGCCAGTTCGCCGAGGCATTCCAGCTCGGCCAGGCTGTCCACCGGTACCTGGCCGCTGGCGGCCAGCACGCCGAGGGCGATGGCCAGGTCGAAGCGGCCACCATCCTTGGGCAGGTCGGCAGGGGCGAGGTTGAGGGTGATGCGCCGCGCGGGGAATTCGAAGCCGGAGTTCTGGATGGCGCTGCGCACGCGGTCCTTGCTTTCCTTGACCGCGGCTTCCGGCAGGCCGACCAGGGCCATGCTCGGCAGGCCGTTGGCCAGGTGCGCCTCGACAGTGACAGGCGGGGCTTCGACGCCGACCTGGGCGCGGCTGTGGACGATGGCCAGGGACATGGATCACTCCTTGATCGCATGCCCGCCGATGGGCTTACTCGGCGGGTGGTTTCTGTTGGGCTTCCAGCTCCGCCAGCTTGGCTTCCAGTGCCTCCAGGCGGGCGCGGGTGCGAGCCAGCACGGCCATCTGGCTGTCGAATTCTTCGCGGCTGACCAGATCCAGCTTGCTGAAGGCGCTCTGCAGCAGGGCCTTGAACTGCGCTTCGAACTCGCTGCGCGGCAGTGGACTCTCACCGCTTAACAGGCGCGAGGCATGGCTGGCGAGGGTATCGAGAATGGCTTTGGGCGGCAGCATGGGCGGTTTATTCCGTGAGCAAACGGCCGGCAGTGTAGCACGCAGCCCGCGCCGGCCAGGGTTGGATGGCCAGTGCACGATTTTTGATCATCACCGGGAGCTGTAGCGCACCAATGCTGTGCAATGACCTGCCAGTCAATTTCCTCCAATCACCGCAGCGCGGCACTAACTGCATGAAAAAGTGGCCTTTTGGCATAGCTGGCAAGCTTTCTGCTTAACACCCCATGACGCGTGCACCGATGCAGTTCCGGTGTGCAGGATGAGGCGGGGGAGTGCCTCACCGGAGGCGGTTGGTGGGCATCGAATCGGCTGGCTACGGGCGGGCGATGCGTTTCAAAAGCCAGACACTGCGCTTAGACTTGAGCCGGGTTCGTTTTCCTGGGGCGAGTCCATCAAAACGGGAGAAAGTTTCATGAAGCTAGTCACTGCCATCATCAAGCCGTTCAAGCTGGACGACGTGCGCGAGTCACTGTCGGAGATCGGCGTGCAGGGCATCACCGTGACCGAAGTCAAAGGCTTCGGTCGGCAGAAGGGCCACACCGAGCTGTATCGCGGCGCGGAATACGTGGTCGATTTCCTGCCCAAGGTGAAGATCGACGTGGCCATCGCCGACGACCAGCTGGACCGGGTCATCGAGGCGATCACCAAGGCGGCCAACACCGGCAAGATCGGTGACGGCAAGATCTTCGTCGTCAATCTGGAACAGGCCATCCGCATCCGTACCGGCGAAACCGGCACCGACGCAGTTTAAGCCTCAGAACCCAACACGCCCCAGGAGAAAAACACATGACTCTGCGTAAGATCGCAGGGCTAGGAGCCCTTTTGTCCCTCGTAACCCCTGGCCTGGCCATGGCTGACGAGGTCGTACTCAACTCCGGCGACACCGCCTGGATGATGACTGCCAGCCTGCTGGTGCTGCTCATGACCATCCCGGGCCTGGCGCTGTTCTACGCCGGCATGGTGCGTTCGAAGAACGTGCTCTCGGTGATGATGCAGTGCTTCGCCATCACCGGCCTGATCAGCATCCTCTGGGTGATCTACGGCTACAGCATCGCGTTCGACACCACCGGCATGGAGCAAGGGGTCGTCAACCTCAACTCCTTCGTCGGCGGCCTGTCCAAAGCCTTCCTCAGCGGCCTGAACACCAGCAGCCTGATCGGTGCCTTCCCGGAAAGCGTGTTCATCTTCTTCCAGATGACCTTCGCCATCATCACTCCGGCCCTGATCGTCGGCGCCTTCGCCGAGCGCATGAAGTTCTCCGCCATGCTGATCTTCATGGGCGTGTGGTTCACCCTGGTCTACGCACCGATCGCACACATGGTCTGGTCCGGTAACGGCGGCCTGATGTGGGACTGGGGCGTGCTGGACTTCGCCGGCGGCACCGTGGTGCACATCAACGCCGGTATCGCCGGTCTGGTGGCCTGCCTGGTATTGGGCAAGCGCAAGGGCTTCCCGACCACCGCCATGGCTCCGCACAACCTGGGCTACACCCTGGTCGGCGCCGCCATGCTGTGGGTCGGCTGGTTCGGCTTCAACGCCGGTTCGGCCATCGCCGCCAACGGCACCGCCGGCATGGCCATGCTGGTGACCCAGATCGCCACCGCCGCCGCCGCCCTGGGCTGGATGTTCGCCGAGTGGATCACGCACGGTAAGCCGAGCGCCCTGGGCATCGCCTCCGGCGTGGTCGCCGGCCTGGTCGCCATCACTCCGGCCGCCGGCACCGCCGGCCCGATGGGTGCCATCGTCATCGGTCTGTCCGCCGGCGTGATCTGCTTCTTCTGCGCCACCAGCCTGAAGCGCAAGCTGGGCTACGACGACTCCCTGGACGCCTTCGGCGTACACGGCATCGGCGGTATCGTCGGCGCCCTGCTGACCGGCGTGTTCGCCGCGCCGGCCCTGGGTGGCTTCGGCACCGTGGAAGACATCGGCGCCCAGCTGTTCGTCCAGTTCAAGGGTGTCGCCTTCACCGTGGTCTACACCGCCATCGTCACCTTCGTGATCCTCAAGGTGCTGGACCTGGTGATGGGCCTGCGCGTGACCGAGGAGCAAGAGACCGTCGGCCTCGACCTCTCCGAGCACAACGAGCGCGGCTACAACCTGTAAGCCCCTCAGCAATACCAAACGCCCGGTCCGCCGGGCGTTTTTCATTGCGCGCCAACGGCGGCGCGGCACTGTGCAACCAGTACAACGGAGTACTCGATGGAAAGCACGGCTCTGATTCCCCTGCAGTATGCGCTGGACACTTTCTACCTACTGATCTGTGGCGCCCTGGTGATGTGGATGGCAGCGGGCTTCGCCATGCTCGAATCCGGCCTGGTACGGGCCAAGAACACTGCCGAGATCCTCACCAAGAACATCGTGCTCTACGCCCTGGCCTGCGTGATGTACCTGCTGGTCGGCTACTACCTGATGTATGGCGGTGCCCACGGCGGTGTGCTGCCCAACTTCGGCTTTCTGATCGGCGACGAGCACGCGGTGGATCTGGTCGCGGCGGGCGGTGAGGGCGCACCGGGCTATGCCAAGCGCGCCGACTTCTTCTTCCAGGTGGTGTTCACCGCCACCTGCATGTCGATCGTCTCCGGCGCCGTGGCCGAGCGCATGAAGCTGTGGGCGTTCCTTGCCTTCGCCGTGGTCATGTGCGGCCTGATCTACCCGATCGAGGGTTACTGGACCTGGGGCGGTGGCTTCCTCAAGCAACTCGGCTTCAAGGACTTCGCCGGCTCCGGCATCGTCCACCTGGCGGGCGCCTCGGCGGCCCTGGCCGGCGTCATCCTGCTCGGCGCGCGCAAGGGCAAGTACGGCAGCCATGGGCAGATCAACGCCATTCCCGGCGCCAACCTGCCGCTGGCGACGCTGGGCACGCTGATCCTCTGGTTCGGCTGGTTCGGTTTCAACGGTGGCTCGCAGCTCAAGGTCAGCAGCATCGACGACGCCAACGTGGTAGCCGCAGTCTTCGTCAACACCAACCTGGCCGCGGCCGGTGGCCTGCTGGCGGCGCTGGTGGTGGCGCGGGTGCTGTTCGGCAAGGCCGACCTGACCATGATCCTCAACGGCGCGCTGGCCGGCCTGGTGTCGATCACCGCTGAGCCGGCCACGCCGAGCGCGGTGCAGGCCGCGCTGATCGGCGCGGTGGGCGGCGTGCTGGTGGTGTTCAGCATCCTCATGCTGGAGCGCCTGCGCATCGACGATCCGGTGGGCGCCATCTCGGTGCACGGCACCAGCGGCATCTGGGGCCTGCTGGTGGTGCCGCTGACCAACAGCGGCGCCAGCCTCAGCGTGCAGATGCTCGGCGCGGCCTGCATCTTCGCCTGGGTGTTCGTCGCCAGCCTGCTGGTGTGGGGCCTGATCAAGCTGGTGATGGGCCTGCGCGTCAGCGAGGAAGACGAATACGAGGGTGTCGACATCGTCGAGTGCGGCATGGAGGCCTATCCGGAGTTCACCCGCAAGTGACGTCGGCCGCGGGTCAAACCAAGGGCGCTGCGGCGCCCTTCGTTTTGCCCGCTGCGAGCCCATCGACGGATTGGAAAATTTCCCGCGTCGGCCAGGTGAAAAGGCCGCGGACAGGCTCTAAAATGCGCCGCCAGTAGATGCTGCAGGTGCTGGAAAATGTGGCAACAACGGCTGATCAGTCTGCGTGCCCGAGCGCGTGGTTTTCATCTGGTAAGCGACGAGCTCCTGCAGGCGTTGCCGGAGCTGGCCGACTACCGGGTGGGGCTTCTGCACCTGTGGCTGCAGCACACGTCCGCCTCGCTGACCATCAACGAGAATGCCGATGGTGCGGTGCGGCGTGACTTCGAGCGCTTCTTCAACCGTCTTGTGCCCCAGGGTGCGCAAGGCTACGAACACGACTACGAAGGGCCGGACGATCTGCCGGCGCATTTCAAGTCCAGCCTGCTGGGCTGTCAGCTGAGTCTGCCGGTCAGCGAAGGTCGATTGAACCTCGGCACCTGGCAGGGCATCTATCTCGGCGAGCACCGCGACCATGGCGGCTCCCGCCGGGTGCTGGCGACCCTGCAAGGCGAGCTGCGCGAAGGCGCGACCCGCCGATAAAATTTTTCCAGCGGCATTTTTGCAATGCGTGCCGCTGGGCTATAAGTAACCTGCTCTGCGCAAGTCATGAGGTAGAACATGAGCGACGAAGAACTGGAACAGGACGACCTGGAAGGCGCCGACGAGGACGAGGGCGATGAGCTGGAAGCGGCCGACGCCGGCGATGACGGCGACGACGGCAGCGACGCTGCCGAGCCCGGCAGCAAGCCCGGGAAGAAGGCCAAGGCCGCCGAGGAAATCGAGGAGCTGCCCAGCGTAGAAGCCAAGCAGAAGGAGCGCGACGCCCTGGCCAAGGCCATGGAAGAGTTCCTCTCGCGTGGCGGCTCGGTGCAGGAGATCGAGCCCAACGTGGTGGCCGACCCGCCCAAGAAGCCGGACAGCAAGTACGGCAGCCGTCCCATCTGAGGACCGCCGCCGGCATGAAAGAGCCCGCCAATCGGCGGGCTTTTTCATGGGCGTTCGCTCAGTTCCAGCGCTCCAGCAGTGCCGGCAGCTCGGCCAGGCTGCGGATCTGTGCGTCCGGTGCCTGCTCGCCTTCCCAGGCCTTGCCCTGGGGGTTGAACCAGATGGCGCGCATCCCGGCGGCGCGGGCGCCGGCGATGTCGTCACTGGGGTGGTCGCCGATATGCACGGCCTGTTCGGCCGCGACCCCTGCATGTTGCAGGGCGGTCTGGAACGGGTGCGGGTCGGGCTTGCCGATGCCCAGCTCCTCGGCGCACAGGGCGAAGCGGAAGTAGTCGGCCAGGCCCAGGCGGCGCACGTCGGCGTTGCCGTTGGTGATCACGCCGAGGGTGTAGCGCAGGGCCAGGCGTTCCAGGGTCGGATGCACCTCGGGGAACAGCTGCACCTGATGACGCGCGGCGAGGAACACCTGGAAGCCCACCTCTGCCAGGTCATCGGCCTCGCCCTGGGCATAGCCGGCGTCGAGCAGCGCGTGCAGCAGGATGCGCCGACGCAGCTCGCTGAGGCGATGCTTGAGGCCGGGGTCGGCCTGCAGCAGGCGCGCACGAATCGCCCACAGGTGCTCGATCGGCACCGGCCCAAGGCGCGGCGCCTCGGCGGCCAGCCAGTCGCGCAGCGCCGCCTCGGCGCTGTGCATGACCGGCGCCACGTCCCACAGGGTGTCGTCGAGGTCGAAGGTGATCAGGCGGATGCTCATCAGGATTCGCTCTTGCGTTTGGCCCGTGGGTGGGCGCCGTCGTAGACCTTGGCCAGGTGCTGGAAGTCCAGGTGGGTATAGATCTGCGTGGTGGCGATATCGGCGTGACCGAGCAGCTCCTGCACGGCGCGTAGGTCCTGGCTGGACTCCAGTATGTGGCTGGCGAAGGAGTGCCTGAGCATGTGCGGATGCAGGTGCTGGCCCAGCTCGCGCACGCCGGCCTGGCGCACCCGCAGCTGGATGGCGCGCGGGGTCAGGCGCTTGCCCTGGCGCCCGACGAACACGGCGCCATCCTGCGGGCTGGTCATGGCGCGCAGCGGCAGCCAGGCCTCCATGGCCTCGCGTGCCTTGCGCCCGACCGGCAGCTCGCGGGCCTTGTTGCCCTTGCCGCGCACCCTTATCAGGCCGGCGGGCAGGTCGAGGCCGTCGAGATCCAGGCCGACCAGTTCGGATAGGCGCAGGCCGGAGGAATAGAACAGCTCGAGCATGGCCTGGTCGCGGCGGGCGATGAAGTCATCCTCCACGCCACCATCCAGCAACTGGGCCGTGCGGTCGGTATCCAGCGCGCGCGGCAGGCGGCGCTCGCCCTTGGGTGCGGCCAGCCCGCCGGCCGGATCATGCCGGCACAGGCCTTCGCGGCCGAGGTACTGATAGAAGCCGCGCACCGCCGAGAGCAGGCGGGCCAGGGAGCGGCTGGACTGACCCAGGCCGTGCAGGCGGGCGACCATGGCGCGCAGGGTGCGGGTGTCGAGGGCGTCCCAGCTGGTGACGGCGTGCTTCTCGCACAGGGCGAGCACTTTCAGCAGGTCGCGACGGTAGCCATCGAGGGTGTGCGCGGAGACCTGGCGTTCGCTGCGCAGGTGTTCGAGATAGGCGTCGAGGCTGCTCTGCATGGCGACTCCGGCAGACGACGGGGTGGGCCGCGAGCGGCCCGGGATCAGCGTACCGAGCGCAGGGGCGCGGCGAAGCGTGGCAGTACGCGGGCCAGCACTTCGGCGACGTAGCCGAGGAACAGGGTGCCGAGGCTGCTCTTGTAGTGTTGCGGGTCCGGGCTGCCGATGGCGAGTACGCCGTGCAGGCCCTGGTAGGTGAGACTGACCACGGCGGCCGAGCCGACCTGGGCGAACTCCTCGCTACCGAAGAGAAACTCCAGCTCGTTGGGGCGCAGCACGCCACAGGTGGTCTTGCCGGCACCGAGCAGGCCGCCGATGGCCTGGTGGGCCTCGGCCGAGCTGACCGAACGGCCGACGCCCAGCGGCGTTTCGCTGAACAGGATCAGGCTGACGAAGGGCACCTGGAACTCGTGGCGCAGGCTGTCTTCCACCGCGCCGATGACCTCTTCCAGGCTGCTGGCGTCGAGCAGGTCGAGCACCAGGCGACGGGTCTTGTCGAACAGGCGGTCATTGTCGCGAGCCACGTCCATCAGCTGCGACAGGCGATGGCGCATCTCGATGTTGCGCTCGCGCAGCAGCTTGACCTGGCGCTCCACCAGCGACACGGCCTCGCCGGGCTGGTGCGGAATGCGCAGCTCGGGGATCAGCTCCTCGTGGTCGACGAAGAATTCCGGGTGCTGCCGCAGATAGGCGGCGACGCTCTCGGAGTCGAGTTTCACGAGCTGATCCTGGTCACTCATAGACGAACCTGTCCTTCGTACACGCGAACGGCGGGTCCGGTCATCATAACCGGCTGGCCGGGCCCTGCCCACTCGATGGACAACTTGCCGCCCGGCAGCTCCAGCTGCAGCGGCGAGTCCATCCAGCCCTGGCGGATGGCGGCCACGGCGGCGGCGCAGGCGCCGGTGCCGCAGGCCTGGGTCTCGCCGGCGCCGCGCTCCCACACGCGCAGGCGCGCCTGCTTGCGGTCGACGATCTGCAGGAAACCGACATTGACCCGCTGCGGGAAGCGCGGATGGTGCTCCAGCTTCGGTCCCAGGCTATGCACCGGCGCGCTGTCGACGTCATCGACGCGCAGCACCGCATGCGGGTTGCCCATGGACACGGCGGCCAGCTGCACGCTCTGCCCGTCCACCTCGACCGCGTAGCTGAGCGCTTCGGCCTCGGCCTGGAACGGGATCTGCGCCGGCGCGAGTCTGGGCGCGCCCATGTCGACGATCACCTGGCCATCGGGGCGCAGGTTGAGCTCGATGATGCCGCCCTTGGTCTCGACGCGGATCTGCTTCTTCACGGTCAGGCGCTTGTCCACCACGAAGCGGGCGAAGCAGCGCGCGCCGTTGCCGCACTGCTCCACTTCCGAGCCGTCGGAGTTGAAGATGCGGTAGCGGAAGTCCACGTCCGGGGTGGTCGGCGCCTCCACCAGCAGCAGCTGGTCGAAGCCGATGCCGGTGTGGCGGTCGCCCCACGCCTTGGCGTGCTTGGGCTGGATATGCGCGTGCTGGCTGATCAGGTCGAGGACCATGAAGTCGTTGCCGAGGCCGTGCATCTTGGTGAAGCGCAATAGCATGATCGCGCCCTCACTGCGGCAGCAGGCTTTCGCCGGCGTAGAGTTCGGCCAGGGTCTCGCGGCGGCGCACTTCATGGGCCTGCTCGCCATCCACCAGCACCTCGGCGGCGCGGCCGCGGGTGTTGTAGTTGGAGCTCATGACGAAGCCGTAGGCACCGGCCGAGCGCACGGCCAGTAGGTCGCCCTCGGCCAGCACCAGCTCGCGGCCCTTGGCCAGGAAGTCGCCGGTCTCGCAGATCGGCCCGACCAGGTCGTAGCTGCGCGCCTCGCCGTCGCGCGGTTGCACCGGGGTGACGTCCATCCACGCCTGGTACAGGGCCGGGCGGATCAGGTCGTTCATCGCCGCATCGATGATGGCGAAGTCCTTGTGCGTGGTGTGCTTGAGGTATTCCACGCGAGTCAGCAGCACGCCAGCGTTGGCCACGATGTAGCGGCCTGGCTCGAACACCAGGGCCAGGTCGCGCCCGGCAATGCGCTCGCGCACGGCCTTGATGTAGTCGCCGGCCAGCGGTGGCTGCTCGTCGCGGTACTGCACGCCGAGGCCGCCGCCGAGGTCCAGATGCTTGATCTGGATGCCCTGGCTGGCGAGCTGGTCGATCAGCGCGAGCAGGCGGTCGAGGGCGTCGAGGAAGGGCGGCAGCGTGGTCAGCTGCGAACCGATGTGGCAGTCGACACCGACCACCTGCAGGTTCGGCAGGGCGGCGGCGCGGGCGTACACGGCCGGCGCCTGCTCGATGTCGATGCCGAACTTGTTTTCCTTCAGACCGGTGGAGATGTACGGGTGGGTGCCGGCATCCACGTCCGGGTTGACCCGCAGCGAGATGGCCGCGGTCTTGCCCAGCTCGGCGGCAACCAGCTGCAGGCGCTCCAGCTCGTCCACCGACTCGACGTTGAAGCAGTGCACGCCCACTTCCAGGGCGCGGCGCATGTCGTCACGGGTCTTGCCGACGCCGGAGAAGACGATCTTGGCGGGCTCGCCACCGGCGGCCAGCACCCGCTCCAGCTCGCCACGGGAGACGATGTCGAAGCCGGCACCGAGGCGCGCCAGGACGTTCAGCACGCCCAGGTTGGAGTTGGCCTTGACCGCGAAGCAGACCAGGTGCGGCATGCCGGCCAGGGCGTCGGCGTAGGCGCGGTACTGGGCCTCGATATGGGCGCGGGAGTACACGTAGGTGGGCGTGCCGAAGCGCTCGGCGATGGCGGACAGGGCCACGCCTTCCGCGAACAGTTGCCCGTCGCGGCTGGTAAAGGCTTGCATGGAACCCCCTTAGAGGAAGACGTCTTTGTCGCGTTCTTTGACGGTCTTGTCGTCGTCGGGCAGGTACAGCGGGCCTTTCTGGCCACAGCCGGCGAGAGCGGCGGTGAACACGGCGAGCGCGATGAAGGGCAGCAGCAGGCGCTTCATGGTGGAGTCCTTTGCAAAATCGAGAATGGCTCGGAGTATACCGACCCCCCGCCGCCTTGCCTATGTACGCCCGGCGGGCCTGTCAGGACCGTTGCGCCGGCGTCTCGGGCTTGCCCACGACGGGGCTTTTGCGGCTAGCATGGACGGAAAAAACGGAGCCCCGATGGACGCCCCCGCCACACTCGCCAGCTCGGTCTCGGTCGCCTACCTGCAGGGCCTGCTGGACTATCTCGCCCGCCAGGGCTTTGCCAGCGAAGCGCTGCTGGCCAAGGTGCAGCTGAGCCCGGCAATCCTCGCCCAGCGCGACCAGCGCATCGCCGTCAGCACCTACCTCGAACTGCTGGGCGAAGGCGTGCGCCTGACCGGCGACGCCAACCTCGGCCTGCACCTGGGCGAGGCCATGCGTCCCGGCTACTACGGCGTGCTCGGTTACCTGATCATGAGCTGCGCGACCCTGGCCGACGCCCTGCACCGCCAGGCGCGCTATGCCGCGCTGGTGGGCAACCTGGGCCGCGTCGACCTGGACGACGAGCCGCCGCGTGAGGGGCTGGAGCCGCAGGTGGCGCATGGCTGGCAACCGCTGGTGCGCGAGCAGCAGCGCCAGCACAGCGAGGAGACCCTGGCCGGCTGGCTGACCTTCGGCCGCTGGATCACCGGCCTGCAGATCCCGCCCACCGAGGTGCGTTTCCAGCACGCGGCGCCGGCCGATACCTCCGAACACCAGCGCATCTTCGGCTGCCCGGTGCTGTTCGGCCAGGCCGACAACGCCCTGGTGTTCCCCAAACGCCTGTTGAACACGCCGCTGGGCCAGGCCGACGCCCAGCTGCGCCAGCTGCTCGATGCCCACGCCGATCGCCTGCTCGGCCAGCTCAACCTCGGCCACAGCGTGCTGGATCGCGCGCGTCGCGAGCTGGCCCGCCAGCTGCCGGAAGAGGGCGCCGACCTGGAGCGCCTGGCGCAGAGCCTCGACCTCAGCGCCCGCACCCTGCAACGGCGCCTGCGCGAGGCCGGTCTATCGTTCAGTGGCCTGCTCGACGAGACGCGCCACCAGCTGGTGCTGCACTACCTGCGCGACCCCGCGCTGGAGCTGGCGGAGATCGCCTTCCTGGTCGGCTTCAGCGAGGCCGGCTCTCTGGCCCGGGCCTTCCGCCGCTGGACCGGACAGAGCCCCGGCGCCTACCGGCAGAGCCTGATAGACTCGCCGCCCCAACCTTGAGGACGCTGTTATGAGTTTGAGCGAAGCCCGTTTCCACGATCTGGTCGATGCCGCCCAGCAGGCCGTGGAAGACATTTTCGACGACAGCGATCTGGATCTCGACCTGGAAAACTCCGCCGGTGTGCTCACCGTGCGTTTCGAGAACGGCACCCAGGTGATCCTCAGTCGCCAGGAGCCCTTGCGCCAGCTGTGGGTAGCGGCGCGCTCCGGTGGTTTCCACTTCGACTATGACGAGGCCCAGGCGCTGTGGATCTGCGACACCAGCGAGGAGCCGCTGGGCGAGCTGCTGAACCGGGTAACCCGTGAGCAGGCCGGTGAAGACATCGAATTCGACGAGCTCTGAGGCCGTCGACTCGCCCTGCCGGCGCCAGTGCTGCCTGGACGACCAGGACATCTGCCTGGGCTGCGGGCGCAGCCTGGCCGAGATACTCGAGTGGGGCAAGGCCGACAACGGCCGCCGCCGGCAGATCTGCCAGGCCGCGCAACAGCGCCTGCGGCCGCCGCCGAGTTGGAGCTGACCGGGCGGTCTTGCTTCTTGCCGGGCTTGTGGTAGGGTCAGCCAAAGCTGACTAACCGATCAAAACCCCGCCCCAGGGCGGGGTTTTGCTTTATCTGGCCCAAGGAGGAAGACCCTCGCCATGAGCAGCACCCCCGCAATCACCATCACTCGTCTCGACCTGCAACGCCTGGAGCGTCTGCTCGACAGCCTGGAGGACTTCGGCCCGACCGCCAAGGCCCTGGAAACGGAGCTGGCGCGCGCCCAGGTGGTGGGCCACGACGAGGTGCCGGCCGGGGTGGTGACGATGAACTCGCGGGTGCACTGCCGCGAGGAAGGCAGCGGCAAGGATTACCACCTGACCCTGGTGTTCCCCGAGGACGCCGGCGGCGAAGGCCGCGTCTCGATCCTCGCGCCGGTGGGCTGCGCCCTGCTCGGTCTCTCGGTCGGCCAGCAGATCGACTGGCCGGGCCCGGGTGGCAAGCCGCTGCGGCTCACTCTGCTGGCCGTGGAATACCAGCCCGAGGCCGCCGGCGAGTACCAGCGCTAGGCCAACAGAAAGCGCGTGGACAGCCCCGCGCGCTCCCGGCAGGGCGGCGTATCGCTGCGCCGCTTGAGCTGCTCGTCCAGTTCCAGATTGCGCGCCATGTTGTGGTTGCACTCGATGGTGCGCGCCACGCCACCGCCGGCCACCTTGCCGCTGCCGGCCAGCGCCGGGCCGTTGATCAGTGCCAGCAGCAGGGCGAGCAGCATGGCCTTGGGCGGGGTCAGCTGCATGTCCTAGCCTCCCACCCGGATCGCTGCGAGCAAGGCGTGCAGCGCATCGGGCAGGTTGGCCCCGCCGCTCATTGCCCGCTCGTCGCCCAGGCCCAGGGCCATGCTCAGTAGCACGCTGGCTGCGATGGCGAACAGGCCGAAGCCGGCGAGAGTGCCGCTTTCCGCGTGCTGGCGAATGAGTCTGGGCATGTCGTTCTCCCGAGGGAATGCTGGAATGGCGCCAGATTCGCTCAAGGAGATTCGATTGAATAATGCTGCTTCTGCGTAGTAAGTATCAGCTGGATCGATTGTCGCTCCGAGGGTCGGGAACTCACCCCGTGCGCGCCTGTCACTGGACTAGAGTGTCTTAACCCACTGCCGGCAAGGAGGCCGCCATGTCTAGCCTGCCCCTGTACTTTCCCCAAGGCTTCTCCCTGGACCGCGCGCTGCTCTGCGCGCAATTGGTCGACCAGGCCTACGCGCAATACCGCCAGTGGCAGACCCAGGACCGCCCGCGCCGCCCCCAGGACTTCGTCTGGAAGCCCCCGCAGCTGCCCGGCTGGCGCTTCTCCCAGCCGATCTGGAGCATCCTCAGCGACCTGCACTTCATCAACGAATCCGAGCCCTTCGGCTTCGCCGCGGCCAACGACCAGGGCGAGACCTATCTGGTGCTGCGTGGCACCGACTCGGCGCAGGACTGGCTCGACGACCTGGATGTGGAACAGGCCGCCTGGCCCTGGCAGGACGGCAGCCAGGGCCATGTGCATGCCGGCTTCCTCAAGCTTTACGGCTCCCTGCGCGACCTGGCCCTGGCGGCGCTGGACAGCCTGCAGCCGACCGGACCGCTATGGGTGTGCGGGCACAGCCTGGGCTGCGCGCTGAGCAGCATGGCGGTGCTCGATCTGCACGAGCGCTGGCCGGACCAGGCCCTGCAGCACTACAACTTCGCCAGCCCGCGCCTGGCCGCGCCGGACTTCGCCGCCAGCTACAACGCGCTGGGTATCACCACCTTCCGGGTGGTCAACGACAGCGATCTGGTGCCGGAAATCCCGCCGGCGGTGACCGATACGCTGCTGTACCAGCACCTGGGCCTGGCGGTGACCTTCACCGCCAGCTATGCCGGCGTGGAGGCCAACCACAGCCTGGAAGGCTCGTATCTGTATGCCCTGGAGCATCCCCAGGCGCCGATGAACGGCTGAGCCCGGCGGCGCTAGTCGCCGCCCCCGCCACATCCGCCACCGCAGCCGCCGCCGTCGGAGCCGGCATCGGAGCCAGCATCGCCGCTGCTGTCGTTGTTCGACCCCGAACCACCGGAGCAGCCCGAGCCGCAGCCGATATGGCTGGCGCAGTAGGCATCGCCATTGCGGTAGCTGCCCGGGTGGGCGCCGCAGTCCAGGCTGTAGCGAAAGCCATCGGCGATGCCCAGCTCGGCGTCCAGGGCGAACAGCAACGGCAGGCGCGCCGGCAGTTGCGGATCGATGCCCTCGCGGCTGCAGGCCAGGCGCCAGGCGCGGCGGATGCCTTCGCCGGCGGCGTTCGGGTTGGGCATGACGTCGTGCGGGGTATGGTGCAGGAAGCGCCCGAGCCCCTGGCTGCAGAACTGGCGGTACTGGCGGGTGTAGAGGATGAACTCGTGCCAGGCCATGTCCACCGCCTGCGACGGCATGGCCACCATGCGCTGCTCGGCCAGGCGACACAGCTGGAAGTATTCGCGCAGGCCGCGCAGCACCTGGCCGGTCTGGGTTGGCGTGAGCTGCGGGTAGTGCTTGGTCAGCCTGCTGCGCAGCTGCTCGGGAAACTCGAAGCCGGCGATGAACTGTTCGCGCAGCAGGCGCTGGCGATGCCGGCGCCAGCGGAAGATGCCGAAGGCGGTGGCGCCAATGATTGCGCTGGTGAGGAGCATGGGGCGTCCTTGTCGGTCAGGCGTTCTGCAGCGCGCTGTTGAGCGCCGCTTCCAGCTCGGCCTTATAGCGCAGGTAGTGGATGGTCTGCGCCTGGCCGTCGCCGAGAATGCGCGACAGATCAAGGTCGGTGATGTAGCAGGGGTAGCGCTCGGCGCCGCGGCGCTGGGCCAGGATATGCCGGGCCACGGCGCCGAACAGCTCGGCACCGTACTCCAGCTCGGAGAATTCACGGTGGTTGCAGTACAGGGTGACATGCACCCGGCCGTGCTCGGCCGGCTCGATGATGGCCTGCACGTCGTAGAACGAATGGCTCACCGGCGCCTGCGGTGGGGCCCGGCGTTCCAGATGCCTGGCGCGCTGCGGTGGCGCCGGCAGCACCTCGTAGTACAGGACCTCCAGCGCCGCCGGCGGCAGCGGGCTGTCCAGCGGCAACAGGGCGTTGCGCCGGTACAGCACCGACTGCAGGAAGCGCTGCAGCGGGGTGAGCAGGCTCTGCTCGTCGCGGAACGGCAGGCGCTGGCGCCATAGCGCGTTGTATTCGTCGAGCACCGAGAGCTCTGCCTGCTCGCCGTCGACCCGGTAGAACACCTGGATGCACTGGGGCCGGCCCAGCGGCAGGATCAGCGCCAGTTCCTCGCCCTCCAGGGCGTAGCGGTCCAGGTGCAGCGGGCTGTAGGACGACTGTTCCTCGCCCAGGTGCTCGATCAGGCTCGGCAGGTCGGCCAGGGCGGCGTGGCTGACCTGGCCCGGCAGCAGCTCTAGCACGTGGTAGTGCTGCTGCACCTGCAGCAGGTAGCGGCTGTTGGCGCCGCCGCTGAGGCTGGTCAGGGCGTCGCGGAACAGCTCCTCGACGCGCTGGGCGATGGCCTGGGCGCGGTTGCGGCAGAAGCAGCGCACCTTGAGGCTGGGGCGGCGGCCATTGGTGGGCAGGGCATTGAGGTAGTCGCGCAGGCAGTCGAGCAGGGCGTGCGGGCCGTCGTAGCGGCTGACCATCAGCTCGTTCCAGCTGTTCAGGCTGACCTGGTCGAGGGTCAGTACCAGGTTCTCGCGCACGCCGGAGTAGCCCAGCGAGTCGGTGCGCCCGGTGGTCAGGTGCACGTTGAGCTGGCTGTGCGACTTGAGCGGGTCGATGCCGACATTGACCAGCAACAGCACCTCGGCCGGCTCGGCGGCGAGCAGCAGGGAGTCCTCGTTCACCGCCGGCAGCGGCAGCGGCACGCTCTGCTGCAGGCTGGCGAGCAGGCTGGATAGCTCGAACTCGCCGAGGTCGCTGCTGCCGGGGTGCAGCGACAGCCGCGTGCTGCTGTCGATCACGCCGTTGCGGTGGCACCAGGCGAGCAGCTCGATCAGGTGACGGGCGCGCTTGAGCGGGGCGAAGTCCGGCCACTCCTGGCCGTTCAGGCTGCCGGGGTAGAGCGCCCACTGGGTCTCGCCGTCGGCCTCCGGGCTGGGACTCTGCACCAGGGTCAGGGTGTCCTCGGCCAGGTCCGGGGCGATGCCGGGGTTGATGAACTCGATCTTGCCGGCCTTGCGCTCGAAGGCGGCGTACAGGCGCCGGCCGAGCACGCCGAGGTCGCGGCTGTTGAGCGGCATGGCGGCCTGCTCGCTGCGGGCGAACTGCGAGAGGAAGCGGTAGCTGTAGGTCAGCTCGTTGACCAGCGCGCGGCGCTCGGCGCTGACCTGGCGCACCTTCCACTGGCTGCGGCTGTCGAGGTTGGCCAGCTCGCGCTGGCTCCAGTGCCACTCGCCGGTGAGGCGCTCGAACAGCAGGCGCTGCCAGCTCTTGGCGCGCTGGCGCGGCGGCACGCTGAGCTTCTTGCCGACCTTGAGGTACAGGCAGCGGCGGATCAGCTCCAGGCGCTCCAGCTCGCCGCGGTCGGTGAGGTATTCCTCCAGGCGGCGGTACACCACGATGTAGGGGTCCAGCTCGTCCAGCTCCAGGCGGTTGGCGTACACCGCCTGCTTGAAGCGCAGGCTCAGGCATTCCACCCGCGGGTGCTCGCTGGCGTAGACCTCGGTGAGCAGCAGCTTGAGCACCGACTTGTAGGGCGAGTCGATACCCTTGAACAGCTGCCACATGCCGGCGCCGATGAATTCGCCCGGCGGAATGCGCGCCAGGTTGCCAAGATCCAGCACCTCTTCGGCGCGCACGAAGCGCTTGCTCAGCAGCGCATGGGTGTAGCCGCGGTAGTTGGCCTCCTCGTACACCGGCACCAGCCACCACAGCGGGGTGCGCCCGCCGAGCCAGATGGCGGTGCGGTAGAACTCGTCGAGCAGCAGGTAGTGCTGGGTGGTACCGCAGTCGTCGGAGGTCAGTTGCGCCTCGCGGTCGCCGACGGTGAAGCGCGCCGGGTCGATCAGGAAGCAGTGCACCTCGGCGCCCTGGGTGGCGGCCCAGGCCTCCAGCAGGTCGCACTTGCGCCGCAGCTCGGCCAGGGCGCGGGCGTCCATCTCCGGGTCGTGGCATACCCACAGGTCCATGTCGCTCTGCTCGGCCTGGGCCACGGTGCCCAGGCTGCCCATCAGGAACAGGCCATGGATCGGCGCCGGCCGCTTGCCGGCCAGGGGGCTGCTGCGGCGGGGCTTGTAGGTGAAGGAGCGGGTCAGGCGCTGGGCCTCGGCGAGGATCTCGTCGCTCGGCTCAAAGCCGGACAACCCGGCCGGGGTGGCGGCCGAGACGTAGCCCGGCAGCAACGGATGGTTCACATGGAACAGCAGCGGCAGCAGCTTGAGCACCAGTTGCTGGCGCGTCGACAGCGCCTGCATGGCGCGGCCCAGGCGGCCGGTGTTGATCTTCAGGAAACGCGCGCGCAGCTGCGCCAGGACCTTGCGGTCGATACCTTCGTTGATATCCGGACGGATTTCCTGGGTGCGCGTCATGTACTGCTCGAAAGCGATGGTGGCAGCAAGACTACCAGCGCCGAGCGGCGCCTGGCAGCCATTCCTGCCCAGTGTATCGGCGGCTCCCGGCCGCGACTGTAGGGAGAAATCCGGGGGCCGCGCCGCCCCCGGCTCCGGTGCTGGCTCTCAGGCCGGCTGGGGGCAGAGGATGGTCAGCAGCGCCTGCGCATGTTCGGCGGCATCCAGGCCCAGGCTGGTCAGGTAGCCGCCATCGGCCTGGGTCACCAGGCCCTTCTCGTGCAGGCGGGTGATGGCCATCTGGGCGCGGTTGGAGGCGTTGTTGTGCACCTTGAGCCCTTCCTGGTGGTTGTCCAGGTTGTACAGGGCGAGGATTTCCAGTTCGGCGATCAGTTCGGGGGTGTAGGCCATGGCGACTCCGGCTTGTTGTTGTAAGTACGCCGTGCGTGGCAGCACGGCGGGAGAATCGGTCCTGCCAGTGTAGTCCGCCGTTCAGTCTTGGTCCGCCTGCTCGGGAAGATCGGGCAGGGCGCGCAGGGCCTGTTCGTACCAGGCGCCATCGAAGGGGCGGTCGTCGCGCAGCATGGCGTCGATCTCGTGGGCCAGCACCAGGGCCATCAGCTCGAGGATCTCCTCGCGCTCGTAACCCACCAGGGTCAGCTTGTTGTAGACCGCCTTGGCCGCCGGCGGGTTGCCGGTCTCCAGCTGGTTCTCGATGGCCTGGGTCAGGGTTGCTTCGGCGAAGGCTTCTTCGTCGTTATCGTCGTGCTCGCTCATGGCGACTCCTCGGTTGCTGATCGGCAGTGTGCCACGGCCTGCCCGTTGCTGTGCCATTCAGCCGTCTGATGAAGCTTCCCCGCTAGCCCCGGCCGGCTATAACTGGGTTTTCCCTGCCCGGTAGCGACCCATGCTCAGACTCCACGGATTTGCCGTCAGCAACTACTACAACATGGTTCATCTGGCTTTGCTGGAGAAGGGCCTGGCGTTCGATACCGCCACCGTCTACGGCTGTCAGGACGAGACCTTCCTCGCCATGAGTCCCCGCGGCAAGGTGCCGGTGCTGCAGACCGAGCACGGCTACATCAGCGAGACCAGCGCCATCCTCGACTACCTGGAAGAGCTAGGCGAAGGCCGCCCGCTGCTGCCGGCCGAACCCTATGCGCGGGCCCAGGTGCGGGCGCTGGTGAAGGAGATCGAGCTGTACATCGAGCTGCCGGCGCGCAGTTGCTACCCGGAGGCGTTCTTCCGCAACCCGGTGGACCCGGCGATCAAGGACAAGGCACGCGGCGAGCTGCTGGCCGGCATCGCCACGCTCAAGCGCCACGGTCGCTTCGCGCCCTATGTGGCCGGCGAGCAGTTCAGCCTGGCCGACCTGTACTTCCTCTACAGCATCGACCTGGCGGCGGCGGTTGGGCAGAAGGTGTTCGGCCTGGACCTGCTGGCCGACTTCCCGGCCGCCCGTGCGTTGCTGGAGCGGCTGCAGCAGAATCCGCACGTGCAGATGATCGCCGCCCAGAAGGAAGCCGGCATGCCCGGCTTCATGGCCTTCCTCAAGAGCAAGGGCTGAGGTCAGGGACAGGCCTTGCCGGTCCCCTTCAGGTCCAGATTGAAGAACTGCAGGCGGAATCCCGAGGTCTTGGCGCTGCTGCATAGCTTGGCGTTGTAGGCCCGGTACTCGGCGATGAGGATCGGCTTGCCCTGCCGGCGCATGGCCGCGTAACCGCCGCATTCCTTGTACTGGTAGCAGCTCTCGTTGACGGCGAAGTCGAAGTGATCGGCCAGCTGCGGCAGCAGGTCGACGGCGTTCTTTAGGCCGATACTGAGGTTGCGCTTGTGCGCCTCGCCGGCCAGCCAGCGGTTGAAGCTGATCTGCTGCGCCTTGGTCAGCTTGAGACCGTTGTCGTTGGCGTAGCCGTCCACGTTGTCCGGGTCGACGCCGTTGCAACCCTTGCCACGCGCCAGGTCCAGGCGTTTGGCCAGCAGTGCGCGCACATCGTTGCGGCGGTAGTCCAGCCAGCGCTCACCCGGCCACTCCGGCAGCGGCTTGCCAATGGCGGCCTTGGGGTAGAGCTTGGCGTCGCTGCGCCAGTCTTCCCAGGTGCCGGCGCTGAAGTAGCAGATGACGATGCGGCCCTGAGCTTTGAGCGTGGTGATGGTCTGCTTGGGCGTGTCGTACAGGTCGATGTCGTAGACCTGACGATTGGGCTTCTGCAGCGTGCCGTTGAGTTGCAGGTGCCAACTGGCGTTGGCGGGAATAGCCAGCGGCGTGGCCCAGGTGAGGGTGGTGGCCAGTAGAGCGAGCAGGGCGAGTAGTGGGCGCATGGGTACAGCCTGAGTGGCGCGAGAACTGGCGGCCAACATACGCGAGCCGGATTGGCGCCCCAAGTGCAGGGCGCCGGACGGTTGTCAGCCGGCGGCGAAGTCGAGCAGGGCCTGGCCGGTCAGGCGGTAGCAGACCCAGTCGTCCTTGGGACGGGCGCCGAAGGCTTCGTAGAACTCCATGGCTGGGGTGTTCCAATCCAGCACCGCCCATTCCATGCGCCCGCAGCCCTTGGTCACGGCCAGCTGGGCCAGGTGCCGCAGCAGCGCCTTGCCGGCGCCGAGCTTGCGGTGCTCGGGCGCGACGTAGAGGTCTTCCAGGTAGATGCCGTGCTTGCCCAGCCAGGTCGAGTAGCTGAAGAAATACACGGCGAAGCCGACCGGGACGCCATCCTGCTCGCAGATCAGGCCGTGGGTGGTGCTGCCTTCGCCGAACAGGCTGTCGCGGATGCCGGCCACGTCGGTTTTCACCTCGTGCTCGGCCTTCTCGTAGATGGCCAGGTCGGTGATGAAGCGCAGGATCAGTGCGGCGTCGTCGGCGGTGGCGGGGCGAATATGCAGGCTCATGGACAGGTTCTCGAAGTGTTCAGCCATTGCGAATGATCAGGCCGGCAATCAGGCCGACCAGACAGATAAAGCCGAGGGCGATGATCCAGACGTTGCGCGGTACATCCGGATCGGCCTGGCGCAGGGGCTGACGCGGATGGCGGCCCAGCGTCAGCAGGCGCAGGGCAAGCCAGCCCAGGGCATAGCAGAGCTGGAGGAAGAGCCATTCGAGCAGGCCCTGGATCAGCCCAAGGACCAGCCACCTGAGCAGCGCGCCCAGGCCATGCAGCAGTGCATCCATCGGAAGTCCCTTTCCCGGTGTGGCGATCAGCGCGTCGCCAGCAGTTCCTTGCCGCGGGCCACGGCGGCGCGGACCTGGTTCGGCGCGGTGCCGCCGATATGGTCGCGGGCGTTGACCGAGCCTTCCAGGGTCAGCACGGCGAATACGTCGTCGCCGATCTGGTCGCTGAACTGGCGCAGTTCGTCGAGGCTCATCTCGGCCAGGTCCTTGCCGCTGTCGACACCGTACTTCACGGCGTGGCCGACGATCTCGTGGCAGTCGCGGAAGGGCAGACCCTTGCGCACCAGGTAGTCGGCCAGGTCGGTGGCGGTGGAGAAGCCGCGGCGGGCCGCCTCGCGCATGATCTCGCGCTTGGGCTTGATCGCCGGAACCATGTCGGCGAAGGCACGCAGGCTGTCGCGCAGGGTATCGGCGGCGTCGAACAGCGGTTCCTTGTCTTCCTGGTTGTCCTTGTTGTAGGCCAGCGGCTGGCCCTTCATCAGGGTCAGCAGGCCGGTCAAGGCGCCGAACACGCGGCCGGTCTTGCCGCGCACCAGTTCCGGCACGTCCGGGTTCTTCTTCTGCGGCATGATCGAGGAGCCGGTGCAGAAGCGGTCGGGCAGGTCGATGAACTGGAACTGCGCCGAGGTCCACAGCACCAGCTCTTCGGAGAAGCGCGACAGGTGCATCATGGCCAGGGAGGCGGCGGCGCAGAATTCGATGGCGAAGTCGCGATCGGACACGCCGTCCAGCGAATTGCCGCCGACCTGGTCGAAGCCCAGCAGCTCGGCGGTGATCTCGCGGGCGATGGGGTAGGTGGTGCCGGCCAGGGCGGCCGAGCCCAGCGGCATGCGGTTGACCCGCTTGCGGCAGTCGACCAGACGCTCGTAATCGCGGCTGAGCATTTCGAACCAGGCCAGCAGATGGTGGCCGAAAGTCACCGGCTGGGCGGTCTGCAGGTGGGTGAAGCCGGGCATGATGGTGTCCGCTTCGGCTTCGGCCAGGCCGAGCAGGCCCTGCTGCAGGCGGGTGACTTCGCCGAGGATCAGGTCGATTTCGTCGCGCAGCCACAGGCGGATGTCGGTGGCCACCTGGTCGTTGCGGCTACGGCCGGTATGCAGCTTCTTGCCGGTGACGCCGATGCGATCGGTCAGGCGCGCCTCGATGTTCATGTGCACGTCTTCCAGATCGACGCGCCAGTCGAACTGGCCGGCCTCGATCTCGCCCTGGATCTGCTTGAGGCCGGCCTCGATGGCGTCACGCTCGTCCGCGGTCAGCACGCCGACCTTGGCCAGCATGGTGGCGTGGGCGATGGAGCCCATGATGTCGTGGCGATAGAGGCGCTTGTCGAAGTCGACGGAGGCGGTGAAGCGGGCGACGAAGGCGTCGACGGGCTCGCTGAAGCGGCCGCCCCAGGACTGGTTGGTCTTCTCAAGGCTCATGGCAGAACTCGCGGGACTGGGCAGGCGCGGCGCCTGCGAAACGGACAAAGTGTGCCGATAATAACAGCCTTGCCGGGAAAACCGAGGCCGCGCCGATCTGCAGGGCGCGTCACAGTTTTCAGCGCGAGGCGGCATTTGGGCACCCGTTTTAGCCCGGCCGGAGCGCTCTGGCTTGCCGCCCCAGGGGCACACAAGGAAACTGCGCGGATGAAAATCCACTGGTTCAACAACGGGCGCACCCTCGCCCCGGACGACGATTTCTTCCTGCCGGAGCTGTGCGAGCCCGAGGCGCTGCTCAGCCTGGTGCTGCTGGCCGAGCTGCTGGTGCTGGTGCTGGTGCTGTCCGAGCCGATGCAGCCGGGCTTCAACTGGGTGCGTCTGGCGCTGACCTCGCTGTTCGTGCAGTGGATAGTGCTGCTCTCCGCCGCGCTGCTGTGCCGCCTGCGCCCGCTGCTGGCGCGGCTGCGCGCGGCCCTGGCCGGCACTCTGTGCTGCGCCCTGGTGGTGGGGCTGTCGCTGGGCTGCACGGCGGTGGCCGACTACTACGAGCTGGGCGGGCCGCTGCCGCGCGATGGCGAGGTCAACCTGTACCTGCGCCATGCGCTGATCAGCCTGATCATGTCGGCCCTGCTGCTGCGCTACTTCTACCTGCAGAGCCAGTGGCGCAAGCAGCAGCAGGCGGAGCTGAAGGCGCGGATCGAGTCGCTGCAGGCGCGCATCCGCCCGCATTTTTTGTTCAATAGCCTGAACAGCATCGCCAGCCTGGTGGCCATCGACCCGCTCAAGGCCGAGCAGGCGGTGCTCGATCTGTCCGACCTGTTCCGCGCCAGTCTGGCCAAGCCCGGCACCCTGGTGGCCTGGGGCGATGAGCTGGAATTGGCGAAGAGATATCTGTCGATCGAGCACTATCGGCTCGGCGACCGGCTACAGTTGGATTGGCAGGTGGAAAACGTGCCGACGGACTTGCCGATCCCCCAGCTGACCCTACAACCGCTGCTGGAGAATGCGCTTATCTATGGCATCCAGCCGCGTATCGAGGGCGGTCTGGTACGGATCGAGGCGGATTACCGGGACGGGGTGTTCCAGCTCTGTGTGAGCAACCCCTACCAGGAAAGCGCCGAACAGCAGCCGTCGCGCGGCACCCACCAGGCACTGGTGAATATCGACGCGCGTCTGGCGGCACTTTTCGGCCCCGGCGCGAGTCTCAGCGTGGATCGCCGTGACGGGCGACACTTCACCTGTCTACGCTATCCTTGTTCGAGACTCATGCAGGAAGCCCGAGCAATATGAATGTGCTGATCGTCGATGACGAACCCCTTGCCCGCGAGCGACTGGCCCGCATGGTCGGTGAACTCGATGGCTACCGTGTCCTCGAGCCCTCGGCCAGCAATGGTGAAGAGGCTCTGACGCTGATCGACAGCTTGCGGCCGGACGTGGTCCTGCTGGATATCCGCATGCCCGGCCTCGATGGCCTGCAGGTAGCGGCCAAGCTGTGCGAGCGCGAGGCGCCGCCGGCGGTGATCTTCTGCACCGCCCACGATGAATTCGCCCTGGAGGCCTTCGACGTCAGCGCCGTCGGCTATCTGGTCAAGCCGGTGCGGCCGGAGGCGCTGGCCGCCGCGCTGAAGAAGGCCGAGCGGCCCAACCGGGTGCAGCTCGCCGCCCTCACTCGCCCGTCCGGTGGCGACAACGGCGCCGGCCCGCGCAGCCATATCAGCGCGCGCACCCGCAAGGGCATCGAGCTGATTCCGCTGGAGCAGGTGATCTTCTTCATCGCCGATCACAAGTACGTGACCCTGCGCCACGAGGGTGGCGAGGTGCTGCTGGACGAGCCGCTGAAGGCGCTGGAGGACGAGTTCGGTGAGCGCTTCGTGCGCATCCACCGCAACGCCCTGGTTGCCCGCGAGCGCATCGAGCGCCTGCAGCGCACGCCGCTGGGGCATTTCCAGCTCTACCTCAAGGGCCTCGGTCCGGATGCCCTGACCGTCAGCCGGCGTCATGTGGCCGGCGTGCGCAAGCTGATGCACAGCCTGTAGCGCCGCACGCGAACGCCTGCGGCGATTGTGCCTGCGGGCGGGCGCTGGTCATCCTGTTATCATCCGCGGCAGTCCGCTTCCTGGAATTGCCCATGTCCCGCGAAATCCGCATCGCCACCCGTAAGAGCGCCCTGGCCCTGTGGCAGGCCGAGTACGTCAAAGCCCGTCTGGAGCAAGCCCATCCGGGGCTGACAGTCAGTCTGGTGCCCATGGTCAGTCGCGGCGACAAGCTGCTCGACGCGCCCCTGGCGAAAATCGGCGGCAAGGGCCTGTTCGTCAAGGAGCTGGAAACCGCCCTGCTGGAGCACGAGGCGGACATCGCCGTGCACTCCATGAAGGACGTGCCGATGGACTTCCCCGAAGGCCTCGGCCTGTTCTGCATCTGCGAGCGTGAAGACCCGCGCGACGCCTTCGTCTCCAATACCTACGACAGCCTCGACGCCCTGCCGGCCGGCAGCGTGGTCGGCACTTCCAGCCTGCGCCGCCAGGCCCAGCTGCTGGCGCGCCGGCCGGACCTGAAGATCCAGTTCCTGCGTGGCAATGTGAACACCCGCCTGGCCAAGCTGGATGCCGGCGAGTACGACGCCATCATTCTCGCCGCCGCCGGCCTGATCCGCCTCGGCTTCGAAGAGCGCATCCGCTCCTCGATCAGCGTCGACGACAGCCTGCCGGCCGGTGGCCAGGGCGCGGTGGGCATCGAATGCCGCAGCGCCGACAGCGAGATCCATGCCCTGCTGGCGCCGCTGCACCACGCCGAGACCGCCACCCGCGTAATCGCCGAGCGCGCGCTGAACAAGCGCCTCAATGGCGGCTGCCAGGTGCCCATCGCCTGCTATGCGCTGCTCGAAGGCGAGCAGATCTGGCTGCGCGGCTTGGTCGGCCAGCCCGATGGCGGCCTGCTGCTGCGCGCCGAAGGCCGCGGCACAGACGCCGAGGTGCTCGGCGTGCAGGTGGCCGAGCAACTGCTGGCCCAAGGCGCGGAAACCATCCTCAAGGCGGTCTATGGCGAGGCCGCTGGCGAGTGACGGGCTGGCGCCTGCTGCTGACCCGCCCGGCCGCCGAGTGCGAGGCCCTGGCCGCGACACTGGCCGAGGCGGGAGTGTTCAGCCGCAGCCTGCCGCTGCTGGAGACCGAAGCCCTGGCCGAGACGCCCGAGCAGCGCGCCACCATTCTTGATCTGCAGCGTTATTGCGCTGTGATCGTGGTCAGCAAGCCGGCGGCGCGCCTGGGCCTCGATCTGCTGGCCCGCCATTGCGCACAGCCGCCAAGCGGCCCGCGCTGGTTCAGCGTCGGCGCCGCCACCGCACAGATTCTCGACCAATATCTGCAGCCCCACGGCCTGCAAGCCAGTTGCCCGAGTGCGGGCGATGACAGCGAGGCGCTGCTGGCGCTGCCACAGCTGGACGAGGCGTTGCGGGTGCCGAACCCGCGGGTGCTGATCATGCGCGGCGAGGGCGGTCGTGAACTGATCGCCGAAACCCTGCGCCAGCGTGGCGTGCGCGTGGACTATCTGGAACTCTATCGCCGTATACGGCCTCAATACCCTGCCGGTACGCTGGCGCGAGTGATCGAGGAGTCACGGCTGAACGCCATGCTGGTCAGCAGCGCGCAAGGCCTGGACAACCTCCGCCAGCTGGCCGCCGATGCCTGGGCGGAGCTGGCTCGGCTACCCTTGCTGGTGCCCAGTCCGCGGGTGGCCGAGATGGCCCGCGCGGCGGGCGCACGGCAGGTCATCGATTGTCGCGGCGCCAGTGCTGCGGCTGTTCTGGCGGCCCTGCGCGCTACTCCGGCGCCGGCCCACTAGCAAAGGAAGGACACGTGAGCGAAACAGCCCCGCAGATCAGCGAACAGACCCCGCAAATCCCGGTCGATCAGCCGCCGCTGGCCGTCGCGCCCAAGGCCAAGGGCCGTGGCCCGGCCTGGCTGGCGCTGCTGGTTGGCCTGGCCGCCCTCGGTGCGGGTGGCTGGAGTGCCTGGCAGCTGTATCAGCAACAGGGCCAGGCCGCGCAACAGCTGGCGCAGCTCCGGCAAGCCGGCGAGGCCGCCCAAGAGCGGGTCAAGGCCAGCGAGGAGCACGTCGCCAAACGCCTGGCCGGCCTGCCCACGGCGGACGAACTGGCCACCCAGCGCGACCTGCTGGTGAGCCTGCAGGGCGAGCAGCAGCGCCTGGCCCAGAGCCTCTCCGGCCTGCTCGGCAAGAGCCGCGAGGACTGGCGCCTGGCCGAGGCCGAGCACCTGCTGCGCCTGGCCATGCTGCGCCTCAGCGCGTTGCAGGACGTGGACAGCGCCGTGGCCCTGGTGCAGGGCGCCGACGATATTTTGCGCGCACAGAACGATCCGCAGGCCTTCGCCGCCCGCGGCGAGCTGATCAAGGTGCTGGAGGCGCTGCGCAGCCTGCCCCAGGTGGACCGCAGCGGTCTGTTCCTGCAACTGGCCGCCCTGCGTGGCCAGGTTGCCCAGCTGCAGATGCTGGCCCCCGAATACATCCTGCCGGCGGAAGTGCAGAGCAGCGTCAACGCCAGCGACAGCAGTCGCTGGGAGGCGCTGTGGGAAGAGTTGTCGCGTTACGTGCGCATCGATTTGCATGCCGACCAGGACGTGCGTCCGCAGCTGGCCGGGCAGAGCCTGGCGCAGGTGCGCCTGACCCTGGCGCTGGCCCTGGAGCAGGCCCAGTGGGGCGCGCTGAATGGCGAGCAGGAGGTTTATCGCCAGGCCCTGGCCTCCGCCAGCGAGGTGCTGGACAGCTACTTCGATCGCGACAACCAGGCCGTGCAGGCCATGCAGAAACGCATCGGCGAGCTGAGCGGGCAGAAGGTGGTCGCCAGCATGCCCAAGCTGGATGACGCTCTGACCGGGCTGCAGGCCTATCTCAAGCGTCGCGAAGCCGCCGAGCTGATGCCCGAGACCGAAGCCGAGCCCGCGCTCGAACCCGATGTCGAGGCGATCGAGGAGGGCGGGCAATGATCCGGGCCGCTCTGCTGCTGATCCTGGTGGTGGCCGCCGCCACTGCGCTCGGCCTGGCCATCGTCGAACACAGCGGCTATGTGCTGATTGCCTGGAAGGGCCTGCGCTACGAGTCGAGCCTGTGGGTGTTCCTGCTGCTGATCGTGGTCGGCGTGCTGCTGCTGTGGACGCTGCGCTGGCTGGTGCGCCTGCTGCTGGTGTCCGGCGGGCTGGTCAATCCCTGGTCGCGCCGCCAGCGCGGCCGTCGTCAGCAACTGGCCGCCGACAAGGGCCTGCTCGACCTGATCGAGGGCCGCTGGGAGCGCGCCGTGCGTCATCTGCGCCTGGCCGCCGAAGGCGAGCGTCAGCCGCTGATGTACTACCTGGGTGCGGCACGCGCGGCGCACAAGCTGGGCCGTGTGGAGGAGAGCGAGGAGCTGCTGGAGCACGCCCTGCAGCGCCAGCCCCAGGCCGAGCTGGCGATCGCCCTGACCCATGCCGAGCTGCAGCGCGAGCAGGGCAATCTGCAGGGCGCGCTGGACACTCTGCAGGCCATGCGCGAGCGCCATCCGCGTCACCACCTGGTGCTGGAGCAGCTGCAGCGCACCCTGGTCGAACGCGGTGACTGGGCGGCGCTGCTCGACCTGCTGCCGGAGCTGCGCAAGACCAAGGTGCTGGAAGGCGAGGCGCTGGCCGAGCTGGAGCGCAAGGTGTGGATCGCCCGTCTGCAGGCTGCCGGCGAACAGGGGCTGAACCAGGGCGAGGTAGCCCTGCAGCCGCTCACCGTGGCTTGGCAGCAGCTGTCCTCGGCGCAGCGCCAGGATGCCGAATTGCTCCTGGCCTACGCCGGTCAGCTGCGTGCGCTGGGCGCTCAGGAAGAGGCCGAGGAGGTGCTGCGCAAAGCCCTCAAGCAGGGCTACGACGCGCGCCTGATGCGCCTCTACGGCCAGCTGCGCGGGCGCGATCCGGCGCGTCAGCTGCAGACCGCCGAGGGGCTGCTCAAGCAGCATCCGCAGGACCCGCTGCTGCTGCTCAGCCTGGGTCGCCTGTGCCTGCAGAACGGCCTGTGGGGCAAGGCCCGCGAGTATTTCGAGATCAGCCTGGAGTTCTCCCGCAGCGCCGAGACCTGTGCCGAGCTGGCGCGCCTGCTGGCCAGCCAGGGCGACGTCGAGGGCAGCAATCGCCTGCTGCAGGAGATGCTCTTGCTGCAGGGCCAGCGCCTGCCGCACCTGCCGCAACCCGCACACTAGCGGCCCGCCGCCCGGCTGACGTGCGGCGCCCTGTCGCTGACGGGGCGTCTGCCGGTGCCTTGAAAGGCCGGTCAGCTTTCCTCTACCGTAGGCGCCTTTCTCGCCCCGCATCGGAGTTCCCATGGCGCTGGCCACCCCGCGTTCCCTATTCCTGCTCGCCTTCCTCGGCTGCCTGGCCCTGATGGGCGGAGCCCTCTATCTGGAGCATGCGGTCGGCCTGAACCCCTGCCCGATGTGCATCGTCCAGCGCGTGTTCGTCATCCTCTTCGCCCTGGTCTGCCTGATCGCCGCCATCCATGGTCCGGCGCGCACCGGGCAGCGCGTGTACGCCGTGCTGGCCCTGCTGTTCGCCGCCGGCGGTGCCGGTACCGCGGCGCGCCAGGTGTGGCTGCAGAACGTGCCGGCCGATCAGCTGGAGGCCTGCCTGCCGAGTCTGGAGTTCATGATGGAGGCCCTGCCGCTGCAAGAAATCGTGCGCCTGGTGTTCCATGGCACCGCCGATTGCGCCGAAGTGACCTGGACCCTGTTCGGCCTGAGCGTGCCGGAGTGGAGCCTGCTGGCCTTCATCGGCATGATCCTGTTCGCGCTGTTCCAGCTGCTGCGTCGTCGCTGAAGCGCGTCTGATTTTTTCCGATCGGCATGACTTGATGCCCGCGTCGAGTGGGCATACTCTGGCCCTACGCTTCGCCAGTAATCCGCCGTTTTCGGCGAGGCATTCTCCGAGAACCCGCGAGCTGACAATAAAATGTCTCGGGGCTGGCGTATTCAGCATTCACCAGTAAGGGAAGTGAGGACATCATGCTCGAGAGCTGCCAGAACGCCCAGGAACGCTGGGGCGGTGTACACCAGCTGATCGACCGTTGGCTGCAGGAACGTCATGAGCTGGTGAGCGCTTTCGGTGGGCTCTGCGACAAGCCTCAGGGCGTCGCCAACAACACCCAGGACGTGCAGCGCTTCTGCGAAATTCTGGTGGACTATGTCTCCGCCGGGCACTTCGAGGTGTACGAGCAGCTCACCGTCGAGGCCAAGGCCTTCGGTGATCAGCGCGGCCTGGAACTGGCCAAGCAGATCTACCCGCGCATCGAAGCCATCACCGAAGTGGCGCTGGCCTTCAATGATCGCTGTGACAACGGCGACTGCCGCGACGCCGCCTCCCTCAATGCCGAACTGAAACGCCTCGGGCAGCTGCTGCACGAGCGCTTCGAGCTGGAAGACTGCCTGATCGAAGTGCTGCACAACTCCCATCAGCACCAGGTCACCGCGACTCCGCTCTGAATAGCGAGCCGCACAAAAAAAGCCGCCTCTTCAGGCGGCTTTTTTCATGGTCGGGCGATCACCATCAGTCGGCCACATCCAGCAGCTCCACCTCGAACACCAGAGGCGCGTTCGGCGGAATCAGATCGCCTGCGCCTTCCTCGCCATAGGCCTGCGCGGCGGGAATCACCACGCGCCAGCGCGCGCCGATCGGCATCTGCCGCAGCGCCGTTTGCCAGCCGGGAATCAGGGCGCTGAGACGGAACCATTGCGCGCCTTCGCTCTGGTCGAACAGGCTGCCATCGGCCAGCTCGCCGCGGTAATTCACCTTCACCCGACTGTTCGCCGATGGCTTGCGTCCACTGCCAGCACGTAGCTCGCGCACCAGTACGCCACCCTCCAGTTCGCGCACGCCGTACTGGGATTTTTCCTTGGCGAAGAAGCGCCCTTCGGCCATTCGCGCCTGCTCTTCGCGGCTCTGTGCCATGCGTTGTTCGTGGGCTTCGAGCAGGGCGTCGATGCGCTCCGGCGGCAGGCGCAGAGCCTCGCCGCGATAGGCCTGGCGCAGGCCCTGGAGCAGGGCATCCAGCGGTAGATCCGGTACTTCGCCGTGCAGTCTTTCGCCCAGTCGCGCGCCCAGGCTGTAGGCCAGATCCTCGTCCTGATTCGCGGCCGGCGACAGGGCGGGAAGCAGGCACAACAGCAACAACGAATGACGCAACATGGTGGAAGTCTCCGCAGAATTTTTCGGCGATTATGCCTGTTGCCGAAGCGGGTGCTAGCGACCGGCGAGTCAGCCGTCTAGTATGGGGAGCACCAACGTCCGTTAGGAGGCACGCCATGCCGACCAACAATAAGAAGTCCGTCAGCACCCCTTTGCATCTGCTTCAGCAACTCTCCCACAGCCTGCTCGAACATTTGGAAAAGGCCTGCGCGCAAGCTCTGGTCGACGCCGAAGAACTGCTCACCAAACTGGAAAAGCAGCGCGGCAAGGCGCAAGAAAAACTCCACGACACTCGCACCAAACTGCAGGACGCTGCCAAGGCCGGCAAGGCCAAGGCGCAGGATAAGGCCAAGGCCGCCGTGGCCGAACTGGAAGACCTGCTCGCCAGCCTCAAGACCCGTCAGGCCGAGACCCGCGCCTACATCGTGCAGCTCAAGCGCGATGCCCAGGAGAGCCTGAAGCTCGCCCAGGGCGTGGGCAAGGTACGTGAGGCGGCGAACAAGGCGCTCAGCAGCCGCGCCGTCGCCAAGACTGTCGTGAAGCCGGCAGCCAAACCGGCGGCTAAGAAGGCCGCCGCCAAACCCGTTGCCAAACCTGCCGCCAAGGCCGCTGCAAAACCTACTGCGAAACCGGCCGCTAAGCCTGCTGCAAAAGCCGCGGCCAAACCGGCCAGCAAAGCCGCTGCCAAACCTGCTGCCAAGACTGCGGCAAAACCGGCTGCCAAGCCGGCCGCGCAGAAGGCCGCCAGTGCGGCCCAACCCACCGCCAAGCCGGCAGCCAAACCAGCCGCTAAGCCTGCCGCCAAACCTGCTGCGAAGAGTACCGCCAAACCTGCGGCCAAGCCCGCTGCGAAGGCCGCAGCCAAACCGGCAGCCAAGCCAGCGGCGAAACCTGCCGCTAAACCGGCAGCCAAGGCCCCGGCTAAAGCTGCTGCCAAGGCTCCGGCCAAGGCCGCTGCCGCCAAGCCGGCCGCGAAGCCCGCAGCCAAACCGGCGGCCAAGGCTGCGGCGAAACCCGCTGCCAAGCCAGCGGCGGCCAAACCAGCAGCCAAGCCTGCAGTGAAAGCCGCGGCGAAGCCTGCCGCCAAACCGGCTGCAAAACCTGCGGCGAAACCCGCTGTGAAGAAGCCGGTCGCAGCCAAGCCGGCGGCCGCCAAACCTGCCGCCAAGCCGGTAGCCAAACCCGCGGCCAAGCTTGCAGCGGCGAAACCGGCCGCACCGGCCAGCGCAGCCACGCCGACCCCGGCGCCTGTCGCACCGGTCGCCGGCAACGGCACCACCCCGCCCGGCGTCTAAGCCGGGTTGGCCGCGGCGCGCAGCAGTTCGCGCGCGTCGCGGTCGCTGACCAGCTGCTCCAACCAGGCCACGGCTTCGTCCGTGGCCTGCCATTTCTGCGCTACCCCTTCCAGTCGCCTGAGCAGCTCCTGCTCGGCCTCCAGTTCCAGTGCCTTGACCTGCTCGCGCAGCCGCGCCTGGGCTGGGTCATTCACGCTGTCGGTCTTCCAGCCGCGCCGCAACTCGCGCAGCGGCTGCACTACCTGGCGTTGCCAGGGCACGGCGATACCGCGCAGCTGTTCGAGGCGCTGCGCGTCGCAGGCGACTCGCCGCCGCTCCAGCCACAGCGCGCAGAGCAGCAGGCAGACATCGGTACCTTCGTCCTGCAGGCGCAGACAGGTCCGTTCCACGCCGGGGCGCGCGTAGCAATAACTGGCAAAACTCCACAGGTCAGACGGCATGCGGCTCTCCGGGCTATGGTAGGGCGAAGCTGGTAGACTCCGCCGCCATCATGATTCGACTGCTCAATCTTACTCTGCAACGTGGTCCGCAACGCCTGCTCGAAGGCGCCGAGCTGACCCTGCACGCCGGCCAGAAGGTCGGCCTCATCGGTGCCAACGGCGCCGGCAAATCCAGCCTGTTCGCCCTGCTGCGCGGTGAGCTCGGCCCTGACGCCGGCGACTGCCTGCTGCCGGCCGACTGGCGCATCGCCCACATGCGCCAGGAGGTCGACAACCTCGAACGCCTGGCCACGGACTATGTGCTCGATGGCGACGCCCAGCTGCGTGCGATTCAGGCCGAGCTGAGCAAGGCCGAGGCGGCGCATGACGGCAGCGCCATCGCCCGCCTGCACACCGAACTGGACAATGCCCAGGGCTACACGGCCGATGCCCGTGCGCGCAAACTGCTGGCCGGCCTGGGCTTCACCGCCGAGCAGATGGACAAGCGTGTCGGCGATTTCTCCGGCGGCTGGCGCATGCGCCTCAACCTGGCCCAGGCGCTGATGTGCCCGTCCGAGCTGTTGCTGCTCGACGAGCCGACCAACCACTTGGACCTCGACGCCATCCTCTGGCTGGAGGAGTGGCTGAAGAGCTACCCAGGCACCCTGCTGCTGATCTCCCACGACCGCGACTTCCTCGATGCGGTGGTCGACCATGTGGCGCACCTGGAGCAGCAGAAGCTGACCCTCTACCGCGGCGGCTATTCGGCCTTCGAACGCACCCGCGCCGAACGCCTGGCCCAGCAGCAGCAGGCCTACGAGAAGCAGCAGGCGCAGCGCGCGCACATGGAAAAGTACATCGCCCGCTTCAAGGCCCAGGCCACCAAGGCGCGCCAGGCGCAGAGCCGGATCAAGGCCCTGGAGCGTCTGGAAGAGCTGGCGCCGGCGCATGTCGATTCGCCGTTCGACTTCGTCTTCCGCGAGGCGGACAAGGTCTCCAGCCCGCTGCTCAACCTGTCCGAGGCGCGCCTCGGCTATGGCGACAGGACGGTGCTGGACAAGGTCAAGCTGAGCCTCGCCCCCGGCGCGCGCATCGGCCTGCTCGGCCCCAACGGCGCCGGCAAGTCGACCCTGATCAAGACCCTGGCCGGCGATCTCACCGTGCTCGATGGCAGCCTGGCGCGCGGCGAGAACCTGGCCATCGGCTACTTCGCCCAGCACCAGCTCGATGCCCTCGATCCCAAGGCCAGCCCGTTGCTGCACGTGCAACGCCTGGCACCGAGCGAGCGCGAGCAGACCCTGCGCGACTTCCTCGGCGGCTTCGACTTCCGCGGCCCGCGCTGCGACGAGCCGGTGCTGAACTTCTCCGGTGGTGAGAAGGCGCGCCTGGCCCTGGCCCTGATCGCCTGGCAGAAGCCCAACCTGCTGCTGCTCGACGAACCGACCAACCACCTGGACCTGGAGATGCGCCTGGCGCTGACCATGGCCCTGCAGGACTTCGCCGGCGCCGTGCTGGTGGTGTCACACGATCGCCACCTGCTGAAGAGCACCACCGACGAGTTCATGCTGGTCGCCGATGGCCGCATCCAGCCGTTCGACGGCGATCTCAACGATTACGCCCGCTGGCTCATCGACTTCCGTGCCCGCCAGCAGCCGCAGAGCGCGGCGACTGCGCCGAGCGCGGACAAGACCGACAAGCGCGCCCAGCGCCAGGCCGCCGCCGCCCTGCGCCAGCAGCTCGCTCCGCACAAGCGCGAGGCGGAGAAGCTGGAGAAGGAACTGGGCAAGGTCCACGACAAGCTCGCCGCCATCGAGGAGCGGCTCGGCGATAGCGGCCTGTACGAGGCGGCGCGCAAGGACGAGCTGCGTGAACTGCTGGCCGAGCAGGCGCGTCTGAAGGGAGTCGAGGCCGAGCTGGAAGAGTCATGGCTGCTGGCCCTGGAAACCCTCGAAGAGCTGCAGCGCCAACTGGAGGAGGCCGACTGATGGAGGAGCTGGATCTGCTCGCCGCCTGGCGCGAGCCGCTGGTGGTCGCCGCGCAGATACTGCTGATCCTGTGTCTGGCCTGGTTGGCGCAGCGCATCGTGACCCGCGGCATCACCCGTCTGGATGCCCGCTACACGCTGCTGCCGACGGAGATCCTGCTGCCGCTGCGCGGCCTGTTGCGCTGGCTGATTGTCGGCAGCGCTGCGATGCTGGTGCTGGAGCGTCTGGGCGTGTCCGCCGAGGTGCTGTGGGCGGCACTGACCGGCTTCGCTGCCGTTGCCGCGGTGGCCTTCTTCGCCATCTGGAGCGTGCTCTCCAACATGTTCTGCGCCCTGCTGATCTTCAGCATGGGCCCGTTCCGCATCGGCGATACGGTCGAGTTGCTCGACGGCGGCGACAAGCCCGGCATCAAGGGCCGGGTGCTCGGCGTCAACCTGTTCTACACCACCCTGGAAGACCACGGCGCGGACGCCAGCGGCGGCCTGCTGCAGGTGCCCAACAGCCTGTTCTTCCAGAAGACCGTGCGCCGCTGGCGCTGAACTCCTTCTCTCACTCTCTCGGAGCATCCCGCAGATGGAATGGCTGACCAGCCCGGAAATCTGGGTCGCGTTTCTGACCCTGACCGCCTTGGAAATCGTCCTCGGCATCGACAACATCATCTTCATCTCGATCCTGGTCAGCCGCCTGCCGGCGGCTCAGCAGCCGAAGGCGCGCTTCTTCGGCCTAGCCCTGGCGATGGGCACGCGCATCCTGCTGCTGCTGTCGATCACCTGGGTCATGCAGCTCACCAATGACCTGTTCCACCTGTTCGGCCAGGGCATTTCCGGGCGTGACCTGATCCTGTTCTTCGGCGGCCTGTTCCTGCTGTTCAAGAGCACCATGGAGATCTTCCACAGCCTGGAGGGTGCCGAAGAGGCCCAGCAGAACGGCGGCAAGGCCCGTGGCTTTATGGGCATCATCATCCAGATCGCCATCATCGACATCGTCTTCAGCCTGGACTCGGTGATCACCGCCGTCGGCCTAGTGCAGCACGTGCCGGTGATGGTCGCCGCCATCGTCATCTCGGTCCTGGTGATGATGCTGTCCGCCAGCACCATCAGCTCGTTCATCGACAAGCATCCGTCGCTGAAGATCCTCGCCCTGTCGTTCCTCATCGTGGTCGGCACGGTGCTGATCGCCGAGGCCTTCGAGGTCCACGTGCCGAAGGGCTACGTCTACTTCGCCATGGCCTTCTCCCTGGCCGTGGAGGCGATCAACATCCGCATCCGCGGCGCCATGGCGCGGCGCAGGGACAGCGAACCGGTACAGTTGCGCAAGGGTTCGCCGGACTGACTGATACTGTGCAGCGTTGAAGCGGAGGGGTAGGCTGAAAGGCCTGCCCCTTTTGCTTTCCGAGGTACTCGCCATGGCTCTCGACACCTGGCTCGCTTTCTTCGTCGCCTGCTGGGTGATCAGCCTGTCGCCGGGCGCCGGCGCCATCGCCTCGATGTCCAGCGGCCTGCAGTACGGCTTCTGGCGCGGCTACTGGAACGCCCTCGGCCTGCAGATCGGCCTGGCCCTGCAGATCGCCATCGTCGCCGCCGGCGTCGGCGCCATTCTCTCCGCTTCGGCCCTGGCCTTCAGCCTGATCAAGTGGTTCGGCGTGGCCTACCTGGTGTGGCTGGCCATCGCCCAGTGGCGCGCGCTGCCCAGCGACCTGGCCACCGGCGCCGCCGAACGCCCCATCGGTCGGCCGCTGACCCTGGTGCTGCGTGGCTTCCTGGTCAACGCCAGCAACCCCAAGGCGGTGGTGTTCATGCTCGCCGTGCTGCCGCAGTTCATCCATCCGCAGGAGCCGCTGCTGCCGCAGTACCTGATCATGGGCGTGACCATGATCCTGGTCGATCTGATCGTCATGGCCGGCTACACCGGCCTGGCCTCCCGCGTGTTGCGCGCCCTGCGCACGCCGCGCCAGCAGCGCCTGATGAACCGCACCTTCGCCGGTCTGTTCGTCGGCGCCGCCGCGTTGCTGGCCACGGTCCGCCGCGCCCCGGTGTAAGCGACTCGAACAGACTGTTCGAGCTGTTGTTACAGGATGTGTCGGTTTCTGCTTGAGTGAAGTCGTTAGCCAGGCAACAATTCGCATTCCGCTCTTCCGGGATGTCCCGATGTCTGCCCTCCGCCTCATGCGTTTCTGCCTGCTGCCCCTGCTCATACTGGGCAGCCTGTCTGCTCTGGCCCAGCCCGCCGTGCCGGCCATCACTCCCGATCCGGGCCGCGGCGCGCCGCTCTACGCACAGCACTGCGCCGTCTGCCACGGCGACGCCGGTGCCGGTGACGGCCCCGCCGCCCTAGGGCTGGAACCGCCGCCCGGCGATCTGCGCGACGCTGCGCGGCTGGACCGCCTGAGCCTGCACGACCTGTTCGTGGTGATCGGCCAGGGCAGGGACGGCAGCGACATGCCGGCCTTCGCCGACCAGCTGGACGAGCGCCAGCGCTGGGACCTGGCCAGCCATATCGCCGGTTTCTCCGCCGCGCCGGTGGCGGCCACGAGCAAGCCCTTCGCCCTGGCCGATCTGGCCGGCAAGACCCCGGCGGAAGTGGCCGCGAGTGATGGCGACGTAGCCGCCTTCCGCGCCCAGCGCGCCCATCCGCCGCTACAGCAGCGTGGTCCGGGCGAGCTGATCGAGCACACCCGCAGCACCCTGCAGCAGAGCCTGCAGGCCTATCGCGCCGGCGAGCACGAGCAGGCCTTCGACCTCTCCGTCGGCGCCTACCTGGAAGGTTTCGAGCTGGTCGAGGGTGCCCTCGACAACCTCGACCCGCAGCAGCGCAAAATCACCGAGAAGGCGCTGATGGCCTACCGGCAGGGACTGCAGGACGGCGTCACGCTGGCGCAGGCGGAGCAGGCCCTGGCCGTCGCCACGGCCGAGCTGGACAGGTCCGCCGCGCTGCTCGCCGACGGCGCGATGAGCGACTCGCTGAGCTTCTTTTCCAGCCTGCTGATCCTCCTGCGCGAAGGCCTGGAGGCGATCCTGGTGCTGGCGGCGATCCTCGCCTTCCTGCGCAACACCGGCCAGCAGCAGGCCGCGCGCAGCGTGCACATCGGCTGGGGCCTGGCATTGCTGGCCGGTTTCGCCACCTGGGCGGTGGCGGCCTACCTGATCGATATCAGCGGCGCCCAGCGCGAGCTGCTGGAAGGCGCCACCGCGTTGTTCGCCAGCGTGGTGCTGCTGTGGGTCGGCGTGTGGATGCACGACCGCCGGCATGCGGCGGCTTGGCAGGACTACATCAAGAGCAGCCTGGTCGGCGGCGGCGGGCGCTTCGGCTTCGCCGTGCTGGCGTTCTTCTCGGTGTACCGCGAGCTGTTCGAGGTCATCCTGTTCTACGAAACCCTGTGGCTGCAGGCCGGCCCCGCCGGCCATGGCATGGTCCTGGCCGGTGCCGCCAGCGCCCTGGTCGTGCTGCTCGGCCTGGCCTGGGTGATCCTGCGTGGCTCGCGCAAGCTGCCGCTGGCCGCCTTCTTCAGCGCCAACGCCGTGCTGCTCTGCGTGCTCTCGGTGGTGTTCGCCGGCCATGGCGTGGCGGCCCTGCAGGAGGCCGGCGTGCTCGGCACGCGGCCGGTGGCGTTCTTCGAGTTCGACTGGCTGGGCATCCACGCCGACGCCTGGAGCCTCTGCGCCCAGGCCCTCGCCCTGGCCGGCATCGCCGCGCTCTACGGGCGCAGCTGGTTGGGCGAGCGGCGCCGCGTGGCAGCGGCTACCATGCCGGCCTCGTCCGAATAAGAGTGCCGAAGATGCGTGTGTGGATCGACGCCGATGCCTGCCCCCGGCTTGCCCGCGACCAGTTGGTGAAGTTCGCCCTCAAGCGCGGCTTCGAGGTGGTGCTGGTGGCCGGGCAGGCCGTGGCCCGGCCGAACTTCGCCTGCGTGAAGCTGGTGGTGGTGCCGAGCGGCCCGGATGCGGCGGACGATTATCTGGTGGAGCACGCCGTGCCCGGCGAGCTGGTGATCTGCAGCGACATCCCGCTGGCCGACCGCCTGGTGAAGAAGGGTGTGGCGGCGCTGGACCCGCGCGGCCGCGAGTTCGACGAGCGCAACATGGGCGACAAGCTGGCCACCCGCAACCTGTTCGCCGATCTGCGTGACCAGGGCCAGATGGGCGGCGGCCAGGCCGCCTACTCGGAGAAGGACCGCCAGGCCTTCGCCAATGCGCTGGATCGTATCCTGACCCGCCTGATGCGCTAGCTCCCCTCTCCCCATGGGAGAGGGGCCGGGGGTGAGGGTGTTTCCTACTGCTCCGAGTCGCCTGAGGCTCCCTCTCCCTACCCCTCTCCCGGAGGGAGAGGGAACAGAGCAACACCTACCCGCACAGATAGGTGCCGGTACCCACCGCCACCAGGGTGCCGTCGTCGCTGTGCAGTTCGGTGCGCACCACCGCCACCTTGTTGCCCGAGCGCAGCAGCACCGCCGTGGCGGTGAAGGCCTGGCCGCGGCCGGGACGCAGGTAGTCGACGCGCAGGTCGATGGTGCCGAGCTTGGCCAGGCGCGCCATGCGCTCGTTGGCCGGCAGGTGCTGGTGGCGCTCGAAGGCGCCGATCAGCGCCATCGCGCCGCCGGCCACGTCGAGCAGCGAGGAGATCACCCCACCATGCAGGATGCCCTGGACGAAGTTGCCGATCAGCTCGGGCTTCATCGGCAGGCTCATCACCACCTTGTCGACGCTCAACTCTTCCAGGCGAATGCCCAGTACCTGGTTGAAGGGGATGCGCTGGAAGAAGCTGGTGACGGCGTCGCGCAGCTCGGCGGTGAGTTCGAAGGGTTGTTGCATGGGGCGGTCTGTCCTGCGGGTCGAGGGCCCCACGCTGCCGCAGTTCGGCGGCGCTGGCCAGGGGCGCGGCGGGTGTGCCGCGCACTATGGCCGTATCAGCCTTGCGCCGGCTGGGCCAGCTCCAGCACGCGGTCGACCAGCTTGTTGATGCCGGCGGCGGCCTCGGCGATGGACTCGGCGAGCATGTAGGCCGGGGTGCTGACCAGCTTGCGCTCGGTGTCCTCGACTATGTCTTCCACCGTGCACTCGACGTGCTGGCCGCCCATGGCGGTGAGGCCGGCCACGGCGGGGTCGTCCTCGGCGCCCAGGGTGCAGGTCACGCCTTCGCCGTAGATCTTCGCCGCCAGGGCCGGCGCGATGCAGATCAGGCCGACCGGCTTGCCGGCCTGGGCGAAGGCCTGGGCGGCGGTCAGGACGTCCGGCTGCACGCTGCAGCCGGCGCCTTCCACGGCGAAGTTGGAGAGGTTCTTGGCCACGCCGAAGCCGCCCGGCAGGATCAGCGCATCGAACTGCTCGGCCTTCAGTTCGCGCACGTCCATCACGTCGCCGCGGGCGATGCGCGCCGCCTCGGTGAGCACGTTGCGGCTCTCCGGCATTTCCTCGCCGGTGAGGTGGTTGATCACATGCATCTGCACCACGTTCGGGGCGAAGCATTGCACCTGGGCGCCGCGCTGATCCAGGCGCAGCAGGGTGATCACGCTTTCGTGGATTTCCGCGCCGTCGTAGACGCCACAGCCGGAAAGGATGACCGCGACTCGTTTGTGCATGCTGTTCTCCATTGGCCAAGCAATAAGTCGATGTCCCAGTTTCGCCGATTGCCCGACACAGCGTCGAGCGATGGCATGTCGCTAAATGCCACCCGGGCTGGCATTCGCCGCCGCGAGTGGTCGGGCGAGCAGGAATAGGATCAGCTTAGGTCAACCTGTGCAGTGCCGAACCATGAACCTGATCCTGCTTGCCGTGCCCTTCTTCTTCCTGCTCATCATCGCCGAGCTGATCACCGATCGCGTGCGCGGGGTGAGCACCTACCGGCTGGCCGATTCGCTGAACAGCCTCAGCGCCGGCGTGCTGTCCCAGGCCAGCGGCCTGCTGAGCAAGGCCATCGCCGTGCTCGGTTACGCCTTCGCCTACGAGCACCTGCACCTGACCGTGTTGCCGGACGAGCCCTGGGTGTGGGTGCTGGCCTTCGTCGCCTACGACTTCTGTTACTACTGGAGCCACCGCATCGGCCACGAGCGCAATGTGTTCTGGGCCTCCCACGTGGTGCACCACCAGAGCGAGGACTACAACCTCTCCACCGCCCTGCGCCAGACCAGTACCGGCTTCCTGCTGAGCTGGATCTTCTACCTGCCGATGGCTCTGGCCGGCATTTCGCCGGTGGTGTTCGTCACCGTCGGCGCGCTCAACCTGCTCTATCAGTACTGGGTTCACACCCGCCACATACCCAAGCTGGGCTGGTTCGAGTGGTTCTTCATCACCCCCTCCAACCACCGCGTGCACCATGCGCAGAACCCTATCTACATGGACCGTAACTACGGGGGCGTGTTCATCCTTTGGGATCGTCTGTTCGGCACCTTCCAGGAGGAGCTGGACGCGCATCCGGTGGTGTTCGGCGTGAGCGTGCCGCTGCGCAGCTGGAACCCGCTGTGGGCCAATGTGCAGTTCTACGTCCAGCTGTGGCGCGATGCACTGCGCGCCGAGTCCTGGTGGGACAAGCTGCGCATCTGGTTCATGCCCACCGGCTGGCGCCCGGCCGATGTGGTGGCGCGCTATCCGATCGACAAGCCGGACCTGGCCGCCTTCCGCAAGTTCGAGGTACCGCTGAGCCGTGGCCAGAAGCTCTACGCCGGCCTGCAGTTCGCCAGCTACGTGGCCGGCACCAGCTGGCTGCTGGTCGTGGCCGCGCAGCAGAGTCTCGGCGTGCTGGCCGGCGCCTGGCTGTGGGTGGCCTTCGGTCTGTACTGCATCGGCACCTGGCTGGAGAACCGCCCATTCGCCCGCCCTCTGGAGGCGCTGCGCCTGGGCCTCAACCTGCCGGCGCTGCTCTGGGCCCAGCAGGTCGGCCTGATCGGCGGCGGCAGTCTGTCCTGGGCGCTGCTGGCGATCTGGAGCCTGGCCAGCCTGATCTGGCTGTTCTGGCCGGGCCGCGCCCAGGCGCAAACGGCCTGAGGGAGCCACGGAACTGCGGCTGCCCGTCGCAGTCTGGGTGTGGCAGACATTATTTGGTCATAATGGCCGGGTACAACTGTCACACTCGCCCGCCGTGCGGGTTCTGGAGTCCGTCGTGAGCTTTACCCCCGCCAATCGCCTGTTCCCCGCTACCCGCCTGCGTCGCAACCGTCGCGACGAATTTTCCCGTCGCCTGGTGCGCGAGAACGTGCTGACTACCGACGACCTGATCCTGCCGGTGTTCGTCCTCGACGGCGCCAACCGACGCGAGGCGATCCCCTCGATGCCGGGCGTCGAACGCCTGTCCATCGACCTGCTGCTGCAGGAGGCGGAGCGCTGGGTGGAGCTGGGTATTCCGGCCCTGGCGCTGTTCCCGGTGACCCCGCTGGAGAAGAAGTCCCTCGACGGCAGCGAGGCCTGGAGCCCGGACGGCATCGCCCAGCGCGCCATCCGCGCCCTGCGCGCCAAGTTCCCTGAGTTGGGGGTGATCAGCGACGTGGCCCTCGATCCCTTCACCACTCACGGCCAGGACGGCATCCTCGACGACTCCGGCTACGTGATGAACGACGTGACCGTGGACGCCCTGGTCAAGCAGGCCCTTTCCCACGCCGAGGCCGGCGCCCAGGTGGTGGCGCCGTCGGACATGATGGACGGCCGCGTGCAGGCCATCCGCGAGGCCCTGGAACTGGCTGACCAGCACAACGTGCGGATCATGGCCTACTCGGCCAAGTACGCCAGCGCCTACTACGGCCCGTTCCGCGACGCGGTCGGCTCGGCGGCCAATCTGGGCAAGGCCAACAAGGCCAGCTACCAGATGGACCCGGCCAATGGCGACGAGGCTCTGCACGAGGTGGCGGCGGACCTGGCCGAAGGCGCCGACATGGTCATGGTCAAACCGGGCATGCCCTACCTGGACATCCTGCAGCGGGTGAAAAGTGAATTCCGCGTGCCGACCTTCGTCTACCAGGTCAGCGGCGAGTACGCCATGCACATGGCGGCGATCCAGAACGGCTGGCTGAGCGAGGCGGTGATCCTCGAATCGCTGACCGCCTTCAAACGCGCCGGCGCCGATGGCATCCTCACCTACTTCGCCGTGCGTGCGGCAGAACTCTTGAACGCGGGGCGCTGAGCCGCCCCAGGGAAGCAAGGCAATGAATACCGAGGGACTCAGCAACAAGCAGATCGCCGACGCCCAGCTCGAGGTCGAGCCGCAGGCGCCGGTGGAAGTCGTGGCCGAGGTGGTCGCCGTGCCGGCGGTCGAGCCGGAACCGGCTCCCGCGCCGGCCCTGGTGATCCCGGGTCTGGATGACAGCAGCCTGTACATCCACCGCGAGCTGTCGCAGCTGCAGTTCAATATCCGCGTGCTGGAACAGGCGCTGGACGAGTCCTACCCGCTGCTCGAGCGGCTCAAGTTCCTGCTGATCTTCTCCAGCAACCTCGACGAGTTCTTCGAGATCCGCGTCGCCGGCCTGAAGAAGCAGATCAACTTCGCCCGCGAACAGGCCGGCGCCGACGGCCTGCTGCCGAGCCAGGTGCTGGCGCGCATCTCCGAGATCGCCCACGAGCAGGTCGACCGCCAGTACGCCCTGCTCAACGACGTGCTGCTGCCGGAGCTGGCCAAGCACCAGGTCAACTTCATCCGCCGGCGCTACTGGACCACCAAGCTGAAGACCTGGGTGCGCCGCTACTTCCGCGACGAGATCGCGCCGATCATCACGCCGATCGGCCTCGACCCGACGCACCCGTTCCCGCTGCTGGTGAACAAGAGCCTCAACTTCATCGTCGAGCTGGAGGGTGTCGACGCCTTCGGCCGCGACTCCGGTCTGGCCATCATCCCGGCGCCGCGCCTGCTGCCGCGGATCATCCGCGTGCCGGAGGAAGTGGGCGGGGCAGGGGACAACTACGTGTTCCTCTCCTCGATGATCCACGCTCACGCCGACGACCTGTTCCCCGGCATGAAGGTAAAGGGCTGCTACCAGTTCCGCCTGACCCGTAACGCCGACCTCTCGGTGGACACCGAGGACGTCGAGGACCTGGCCCGCGCCCTGCGTGGCGAGCTGTTCAGCCGCCGTTACGGCGACGCCGTGCGCCTGGAAGTGGCCGAGACCTGCCCGCCGCAGCTCTCCGACTATCTGCTCAAGCAGTTCAACCTGAGCGAGAGCGAGCTGTATCGGGTCAACGGTCCGGTCAACCTGACCCGCCTGTTCAGCATCACCGGGCTGGAGAGCCACCCGGAGCTGCAGCACGCGCCGTTCACGCCGGTGATCCCCAAGCTGCTGCAGAACGCCGAGAACATCTTCAGCGTGGTCGGCAAGCAGGACATCCTGCTGATGCACCCCTTCGAGTCCTTCACCCCGGTGGTCGACCTGCTGCGCCAAGCGGCGAAAGACCCGCACGTGCTGGCGATCAAGCAGACCCTGTACCGCTCCGGGGCCAACTCGGAAATCGTCGATGCGCTGGTCGAGGCGGCGCGCAGCGGCAAAGAGGTCACCGCGGTGATCGAGTTGCGTGCGCGCTTCGACGAGGAATCCAACCTGCAGCTGGCCAGCCGCCTGCAGGCCGCCGGTGCGGTGGTGATCTACGGCGTGGTCGGCTTCAAGACCCACGCCAAGATGATGCTGATCCTGCGCCGCGAGAACGGCGAGCTGCGCCGCTACGCGCACCTGGGCACCGGCAACTACCACGCCGGCAACGCCAAGCTGTATACCGACTACAGCCTGCTGACCGCCGACGAGGGGCTGGGCGAGGACGTGTCGAAGCTGTTCAACCAGCTGATCGGCATGGGCAAGACCCTGCGCATGAAGAAGCTGCTACACGCGCCTTTCACCCTGAAGAAGACCCTGCTCGACATGATCACCCGCGAGGCGCAGTTCGCCAGCGAGGGCAAGCCGGCGCACATCATGGCCAAGGTCAACTCGCTGACCGATCCGAAGATCATCCGCGCCCTGTACAAGGCCAGCCAGATGGGCGTGCGCATCGACCTGGTGGTGCGCGGCATGTGCTGCCTGCGTCCCGGCGTGCCGGGGGTGTCGCACAATATCCACGTGCGCTCGATCGTCGGCCGCTTCCTCGAGCACAGCCGCATCTACTACTTCGGCAACGGTGGCGACGAGCAGTTGTTCCTCTCCAGTGCCGACTGGATGGAGCGCAACCTCGACAAGCGTGTGGAGACTTGCTTCCCGATGGAGGGCAAGAAGCTCATCACCCGGGTCAAGAAGGAGCTGGAAAGCTACCTGTCCGACAACACCCAGGCCTGGGTGCTGCAGCCGGACGGCCGCTACCAGCGCCTCACCCCGTTCGGCAACGCCAACCCGCGCAACGCCCAGGCGGCGCTGCTCGACAAACTCACCGCACCCCAGGTGCGCTGAGCCAGGCGCCGACAAAAAAGCCCCGCACTTGCGGGGCTTTTTCATGGCCGGCTCATTGCACCGTGATGGTGATCTTGGTGGACATCACGGCCGGGTCCATTGGTACATGGTTTTTGTCGCCGACCAGCAGCTGCAGGGTATGGGTGCCCGGCGGCAGGCTCAGTTCGGTCTCGGTCTGGCCCTTGCCGAAGTGCAGGATATGCTCGGTCGCCGGCAGCGGCACGTCCAGCAGTGGCAGGGTGCTCACATCCACCAGCAGGTGATGGTGGCCGGTGGCGGGGAAGTCGATGCCGGCGGGCGCCACGCCCATGCCCTTGAGGCCGAACTTGACGCTGAAGGTCTGGCCGACGCTGGCGCCGTCGGCCGGCTCGATGAAGTACACCTCGGCCCCCGGCGGCGCCGGCAGCTGCGGCACCGCGTTCTCGGCCAGCGCCGGCAGGGCTGTGCAGAGCAGGGCGCACAGGCCCCAGGTACGTAGGGAGTTACGCAGGGAGAGACGCATGGCAGGCTCCTTTCGATGGCAGTCTGCACTGACCTTAGTGCGCTGGCGTTGCACCTGCGCGGTCAGTCGTCGCGCCGCTCCAGGCGCGCCAGCTCGGCGGCGGCCTCGGCCAGCTCGGTCTCGTTGAACACTTGCACGCCGGCGCGGCGCAGCAGGGCTGCGGTCACTCCTTCGCCCGCGACCAGGCTACCGCTGAAGCTGCCATCGTAGGCCTGGGTGTTGCCGCAGGACGGGCTGCGCGCCTTGAGCACGGCCACCCGCAGGCCGTGCTGTCGGACCAGGCGCAGGGCGATCTCGGCGCCGGCGACGAATGCCGCGGTGACGTCGGCTCCGCTGTCGGTCAGCACCGGCCGGTGGCCGTCCAGCACTTCTGCACCCTGGCCGCCGGGGATCTCCGCCGGCGGGCGCGGCGTGGGCAGACCTCCGGCCACTTCCGGGCACAGGGCGACGATGCGCCCTTCGTCCTGCCAGTGTTGCAGCAGGTCGAAGGGCCCGTGGGCGCCGCCGTCGTAGCGCACCTTGTGGCCGAGCAGGCAGCGGCTGACCAGCAACTTTTCCATCAGGCGCGTCTCCTGAACCAGCCCGTCAGCGACAGGCGCTCGCGGGTCGCCGGCAGCACCTCGTGGGGCAGCTCGGCGGAGATGAACAGCACCAGGGTACCGGCCGTGGGCAGCACGTCCAGCCTGGCGCCGTCCTGCGGGTAGAGGCGCAGGGCGCCACCCTGCTCGGCCTGCCAGTCGTCATTGAGGTAGTAGACGGCGGACACGGTGCGGCGGTCGTCGTCGCGGAAGCGGTCCAGATGCTTCTGGTAGAAGGCCCCCGGCGGATACAGGGCGAAGTGGCTCTCGTAGTCTTCCAGGCCGAGGTAGAAGGCCTGGTTGAGAGCCCGGCGCAGCTCGTCCATGGCCTGCAGGTACTGGTCGCAGGCCGCGCTCTGGCCCTGTTCCAGCCACTGGATGCTGTCGCCGCGGATGCCCTCGCGCACCGCCAGGCCCTGGCCGCGGCCGACGCCGGCCGGGCTCAGCGCGCCATTCTGAGCGCGGCTGCGGCACTCGGCGGCCAGTTCGCGGGTCAGAGTTTGCGGCAGGGCATGCGCCTGCCGCGACCAGCCCTGGCTGGCGAGGTCGTCGATGATCTGCGGCAGGAGCCGCTGCAGGTGCTGGTCGGTCATGCGCCGATTCTACCAGCGCCGCCTGCGGGCCCCTACAATAGCCGCGCCAGACAGGAGTTATTCATGCGCGCCGTTTTTGCTCTATTCATGCTGCTGTGCAGCTTCGCCGTTTCCGCCGATGACTATGCCCGCCTCTACCAGGCCGCCGGCTGGCCCGAGCAGCGTGCGCATTTCGGCGAGGCGCTCAAGCTTGCCCAGCAGCGCTACCAGGGCACCCTGCCGCCGGCGGTGTTCCAGGCCCTGGTGGATAACAGCAACCGCCGTTTCGAGCCGGCCGCCATGGACCAGCGCGCCCAGGCCGCATTGCGCATGGCGCTGGCCGATCCGCTGCCGGCGCTGCAGTTCTTCGAGTCACCGCTGGGCAAGCGCGTGGTCGCCGCCGAGGTCCGTGCCAGCGCCCGCGAGCAGCTGGCCGCCCACGCCAATGGCCTGCCGCCGGTGCAGGCGGACGCCACCCGCCGCCTGCTGATCCGCCATCTGGCCCAGGTCGTACCGGCCACCGAGGCCGGCGCCGAGGTCAGCCTGGCCCTGGCCGGTGTCGCGGCCGACAGCCTGAGTTCGATGGTGCCGGGGCTGTTCGGCGGCGATCAGGCGCAGATGCTGGTGCAGGGCCAGCGCGAGCGGCTGATGCAGCAGATCGAGGCGGATATCGACAACACCCTCCTGCACGTCTATCGCGACCTGTCCGATCCGGAGCTGGACGAGTTCGTCGCCTTCGCCGAGTCGCCGGCCGGCAAGGCCTACTACCAGGCCGCCGTGGCCGCCCTGCGCGCGGGGCTGGCGGCGGGGCAGGGCGAGCAGACTATCCAGCCGGCCCAGCAGGGCATCTAGCCCCGTAGCCCGGATAAGATCCGCGGCACAGGCAGCGCCACCCCCGGATTGCATCCGGGCTACCAGGTGATTAGCGCAAGCGCTCGCTGAGGAAGGCGAAGTACTCGCGGCGAATGCCTTCGCTCTCGTTGACCAGATGATGGCGGGCTCCGGGGATGCGCAGGATTTCCGGTTGGTCGAACTTGGCCTGCAGCACCTGCAGGTTGTGCCGCCAGTCCACCGTCATGTCCGCCTCACCCTGTACCACCAGAGGTCGCAGCGGGCTGCGCGGGGCCTTCTCCAGGCGCGGAATCCACTTGGCCAGGGCGCCGACCCAGGCGGTCGGCAGGTTACGCGGCTGCAGCGGGTCGCGATTCTGCAGGAAATCGAGGAACTCGGCGTCGCTGGAGTTGGCCGAGAAGCGCCGCGGAATTTCGCTGCGGAACGGGCCGATCAGGTGGTAGCTGAGCTTGGACAGGCCCCAGGCCCGTGGCCGCACCAACGGCGCCAGAAGAATGGTGGCGCCGGGCTCCGGACGCGGTTCGCCGAGTAACAGGAAGTCCAGCAGGATGGCGCCGCCGGTGCTCTGCCCACAGAGATGCCAGGGCTGCGGCAGGTCGAGGCTGGCGGCCTCGGCGAACAGGCACTGCAGGGTGCGCTGGTAGGCGGAGAAGTCATCGATGCTGGCGCGCGCGCCCTCGGACAGGCCGTGGCCGGGCAGGTCGCAGGCCAGCACGGCGAGGCTCTCGCCCAGCGCCCAGTCGACCACGTGGCGGTACAGGCCCATGTGGTCGTAGTAGCCGTGCAGCAGGATCAGGGTCGCCTTGGGCTCCGCCGGCGTCCATAGCTGCGCCACCAGGTTCAGCCCGTCGCACTCGAAGCGCCCCAGGCGGCTGCGCACGCCGGCGTGCTGCGGCAGGTCCAGGCCATAGTAGCGCTGGTAGGCCAGGGCCTCGTCCGCCAGCGGTGCGGTGGCCGCGGCCAAGGGTCGCAGGCCGGCGCGCAGGCGCTCGGGCTGGAAGGGCTCTGGCAGGGTCTGGGGCATGGCGGTCATGGTGTCTTCGGCGGCGATGGGGACAGCCGATATTCAGCTGTCGGGCGCGGCGTGGCAAGCTAGGCACCTTTCCTCCGTGCCGCCGATCATGTCCCCGCGTCGCAAAGCCATTCTCGCCAGCCTCGTCGCCATTCTCTGGCTGGGTGCCATGCTGGCCGCCTTCTGGTGGTTCCAAGCCCGCTACATCCGCCCCTTCGAGGCGCGCACCGAGCTGTTCTCGGGTGCCGAACTGCGCCTGCCGGCCGAGCTGGCCGGGCCGGGGCCGATCCGTCTGGTGCATTTCTGGGACCCGGGCTGTCCGTGCAACGTCGGCAACCAGCAGCACCTCGGCGAGCTGGTGCAAGCCTATGCCGGGCGCGGCGTGCAGTTCTACGCGCTGCAGAAGGCCGGCAGCCACGGCCGCCTGCCGGACAACCTGCAGGCGCTACAGCCGCTCACCGAACTGCCGGGCAGCGAACGGCTGCCGGCCAGCCCGGCGGTGGCGATCTGGGACCAGCAGGGCCGCCTGGCCTACTTCGGTCCCTACAGCGAAGGCGCCCTGTGCACCTCCAGCAACAGCTTTATCGAGCCGATCATCGAGGCGCTGCTGGCCGGCCGCCCGGTGCGTGCCGACAGCAACCTGGCTGTCGGCTGCTTCTGTGATTGGCAGGATTAAAAACGCTACTCCTGTGGCCCCAGGCGCAGATCCACCTCGCCGAGCAGCTCACCGCCGCTGCCGAAGCTGCGTTCCACCAGGCGCACGCCGCCGTCGCCGTGCAGCACCAGGGCGCTGCTGGCGCGGGTGCCATAGCCGGGACCGACGATGAACACGGTGGCCAGCAGCATCTCCCAGTCGACGCCGACGCCGGTATCCGGCAGCAGCACCCGTGGCGGTTGCTGGCGGTCGCCGAGCAGCGCCAGCAGGTTGGCTGGCTGTGGATCTTCGAGGGTATTGGCCAGCGCCGCCGTGGAGCGCAGCACCTTGGGCCAGGGCGTATCCAGGTCGGCGTTGGACAGGCCGTAAAGGCCGGGCAGCAGACGGCGGATCTCGCCCTGCTCGGAATTGAAGAAGTACAGCGCGCGGCGATCGCCGAGCAGCAGGTTGAAACCGCTGTACTGCTCGACCCGCGGCGCCAGTTCGGCGAGGAAGGCCTCGGCGTCCTGCTCGCCGCGCAGGAACTGCAGCGGCAGCTCGCCGCGCGAGCGTTCGCCGCGGGGCTGGCGCGGGTCGCGGATATTGGTCAGGGCGGCGAAGCGACCCTCGGCCGTCACCCCCAGCCAGGTGCCACCGGCCAGCAGGTCGCGGCCGGCGTAGATGCCCGGCGATTCTTCCCACTCACCCAGCGGCAGGGTGGCACGCTCGTAGAACTCATCGCGGTTGGCGGCCAGTACCAGCGGCTGCGGGTGTCCGGGGCGCCAGGCGAAGACGATCAGGCACATACCACCTCCAAGGGCCTGTGGTCAGGTGCCTGGAGTCTAACAAAGCCAAGGGCATCCATCGCCTCGGCTGGAGGGCGGGGTGCCCATCCGTTACCATGCCGCTTCGTTTTAGGGGGTTGCATGGAATTCCTGCTCTATCTGCTGCTGGGTGCGGCGGCCGGTGTGCTGGCCGGGCTGTTCGGCGTGGGCGGCGGCATCATCATCGTGCCGGTGCTGGTGTTCAGCTTCACTGCCCAGGGCTTCGATCAGGCCATCCTCACCCACCTGGCCGTGGGCACCTCGCTGGCCACCATCATCTTCACCTCGATCAACTCGGTGCTCGAGCACCAGCGCAAGGGCGCCGTGCTGTGGCCGGTGTTCGCCTGGATGGCGCTGGGCATCCTGCTCGGCGCCGCGCTGGGTTCGGCCACCGCCGCGGCCATCCAGGGCCCGCTGCTGCAGAAGATCATCGGCGTGTTCGCCATCGTCATCGCCATCCAGATGGGCCTGGGCCTGAAACCCAAGGCCAGTCGCGCGGTCCCAGGCAAGCCCGGGCTGACGGTGGCCGGCGTGGTGATCGGCTGGGCCTCGGCGATCTTCGGCATCGGCGGCGGTTCGCTGACCGTGCCGTTCCTGACCTGGCGCAGCGTGCCCATGCAGCAGGCGGTGGCGACTTCGTCGGCCTGCGGCCTGCCGATCGCCGTGGCCAGCGCCCTGAGTTTCATGCTGCTGGGCTGGAACGAGGCGCACCTGCCGGCCTGGAGCCTGGGCTACGTGTATCTGCCGGCGCTGGCCGGCATCGCCATCACCAGCATGTTCTTCGCCCGCATCGGCGCGCGCCTGGCGCACCGCCTGCCGGCCGATGTACTGAAACGACTGTTCGCCCTGCTGCTGCTCTGCGTGGGCGTGAGCTTCCTGATCTAAGGAGTTATTGATGCTGCCTTATCCGCAGATCGACCCGGTGGCCATCGCCCTGGGCCCGCTGAAGATTCACTGGTACGGCCTGATGTACCTGGTCGGCATCGGCGGCGCCTGGTTCCTCGCCAGCCGCCGGCTGAAGGATTTCGACGCCAGCTGGAGCAAGGAGAAGCTCTCCGACCTGGTGTTCTGGGTGGCCATGGGCGTGATCCTCGGCGGCCGCCTGGGCTACGCGCTGTTCTACGACCTGTCCGCGTATGTGGCCGACCCGCTGAAGATCGTCCGCGTCTGGGAAGGCGGCATGTCCTTCCACGGCGGCCTGATCGGCGTGATGCTGGCCACCTGGCTGTTCGGCCGGCGCAACGGCAAGAGCTTCTTCGAGCTGATGGACTTTATCGCGCCGCTGGTGCCGATCGGCCTGGGCGCCGGGCGCATCGGCAACTTCATCAACTCCGAGCTGTGGGGCAAGGTCACCGACGTGCCCTGGGCCATGGTCTTCCCCAATGGCGGGCCGGACCCGCGCCACCCGTCGCAGCTGTACCAGTTCGCTCTGGAGGGCGTGGCCCTGTTCCTGATCCTCTGGGCATACTCGCGCAAGCCGCGCCCGACCATGGCGGTGTCCGGCCTGTTCGCAATCTGCTATGGCGTGTTCCGCTTTATCGTCGAGTTCGTCCGCGTGCCGGACGCCCAGCTCGGCTACCTGGCCGGCGGCTGGCTGACCATGGGTCAGGTGCTGTGCCTGCCGATGATTCTCGGCGGCCTCGGCCTTATGATCTGGGCCTATCGCCGCCAGGCCGTTCAAGGAGCCGCGTGATGAAACAGTACCTCGACCTGATGCGCCTGGTGCGCGAGACCGGCACCTTCAAGAGCGACCGCACCGGCACCGGCACCTACTCGGTGTTCGGCCACCAGATGCGCTTCAACCTGGCCGACGGCTTCCCGCTGGTGACCACCAAGAAGTGCCATCTGAAATCCATCATTCACGAGCTGCTGTGGTTCCTCCAGGGTGACACCAACATCAAGTACCTGAAGGACAACGGTGTGCGCATCTGGGACGAGTGGGCCGACGAGAACGGCGACCTCGGCCCGGTGTACGGCTACCAGTGGCGCAGCTGGCCGGCGCCGAACGGCGAGTCGATCGACCAGATCAGCAAGCTGATCGCGATGATCAAGAAGAACCCGGACTCGCGCCGCCTGATCGTCTCCGCCTGGAACCCGGCACTGGTCGACGAGATGGCCCTGCCGCCGTGCCACACCATGTTCCAGTTTTATGTCGCCGAGGGCCGCCTGAGCTGCCAGCTGTACCAGCGCTCGGCCGACATCTTCCTCGGCGTGCCCTTCAATATCGCCAGCTACGCCCTGCTGACCCTGATGATCGCCCAGGTCTGCGACCTGCAGCCGGGTGACTTCGTCTGGACCGGCGGCGACTGCCACCTGTACGCCAACCACATCGAGCAGACCGACCTGCAGCTGACCCGCGAGCCGCTGCCGCTGCCGACCATGAAGCTCAACCCCGAGGTGAAGGACTTGTTCGCCTTCAAGTTCGAGGACTTCGAGCTGCAGAACTACCAGGCCCACCCGCATATCGCCGCGCCGGTGGCGGTGTAACCAGCCTTAGCCGGCCAGCCCCGCCGCCAGATGATCGATCAGTACCCGCAGCTTCGGCGGCAGGTGGCGGTTGGGGTGGTAGAGCACCCAGGCGGTGCCCTGGTAGGAGCCGGTGTAGCGCCAGTCGGCCAGCACCTGCACCAGTCGCCCCTCGGCCAGCGCCTGGGCGGCGGTGAAGTGCGGCAGGCAGGCGATGCCCAGGTGGTTCAGCGCGCCGTTCAGGCGGACCTCGCTGTGGTTGCTGGCGAAGCGCCCGGCCACCGCCACCATGCACTGCTCGCGGCCGTCGCTGAAGTGCCAGCGGTGATCGTCCGCCACCTCGTCCAGATACAGGCACTGATGCCGCACCAGCTCCTGCGGGTGCTGCGGCGTGCCGTGGCGCGCCAGGTAGTGCGGCGTGGCGCAGAGCAGCTGGCGCACCTGGCATAGCGGGCGCCCGGCCATCTGCTGCGGTGGTTGCTCGGTGATGCGCACGATCAGGTCGAAGCCGTCGGCGATCAGGTCCGGGCTGCGGTCGCTGAGGTTGAGGCTGACGTCCACCTCCGGATAGCGCACCAGGAAATCCGCCAGCAGCGGTGCCACCAGGTATTTGCCGAAGGCCTTGGGCACCGACAGGCGCACCTGGCCGCGTGGGTGGCTCATCAGCCGTTCGCCCACCGCCACTGCCGCCTGGGCGGCCGCGAGCATCTCCCGACAACGCTCGAACACCTCGCCGCCGGCCTCGCTCAGGCGCAGGCGGCGGGTGGTGCGCTCCAGCAGGCGCAGGCCGAGCGCGGCCTCCAGCTGGGCGACCTGGCGGCTCAGCGCCGAGCCGCTGGTATGCAGCTGGCGGGCAGCGGCGGAGAAGCTGCCGCACTCCACCACGCGGACGAAGCTGGCCATCAATGGCAGCAGGTGTTGGGTCTGATTCGTGCTCATGGGGAACGAGTCATGTTCGAAATGGCTGGATTATCGCGGCGCAGTGCCCAATGGACAATGCGGCTCTGTCCCGACGCAGCGCTGGAGCCTTCCTTCATGATCACCCTGAGCCAACCCCTGCGGGCCCGCCTGCTGCACACCAGCGACCTGCTTCTGCTGCTGGTGGCGCTGGTGTGGGGCACCAGCTACGGCGTGGCCAAGCAGGCGCTGGTGTTCTACCCGGTGCTGGGTTTCCTCGCCGTGCGCTTCTGCATCACCTTCCTGCTGCTGGCGCCGCAGCTGCGCGGCGAGGGGCGGCGTGCCTGGGCCCCCGGCCTGCCGCTGGGCCTGGCCATGCTGGCGATCTTCCTCTGCGAGACCTACGGCGTGCAGCTGACCACGGCGAGCAACGCGGCCTTCCTGATCAGCCTGTGCGTGGTGCTGACGCCCTTCGTCGAGTGGCTGATGCTCGGCCAGCGCCCGGACGCGCGCCTGCTGCCGGCGGTGGCGCTGTCGCTGCTCGGCACCTGGCTGCTCAGCGGTGGCGTCGACCTCGACTTCGGCCTGGGCGACGGCCTGATGCTGGCCGCCGCGCTGCTGCGCGCCTTCCAGGTATGCCTGACCCGTCGCCTCACCGCGAATCGCCAGGTGCCGCCGCTGGCGCTGACCGCCGTGCAGTCCGGGGTAATCGGCTTCGGCTGTCTGCTGCTCGGCGCGTTGCTGCTGCCTGGCGGCCTGCCGCCGCTGCCGACGGCGCCGGCATTCTGGATCGGCAGCCTGTACCTGGTGCAGTTCGCCACCCTGTTCGCCTTCTACGTGCAGAACTGGGCGCTGGGCCGCAGCAGCCCGACCCGGGTCAGCCTGCTGATGGGCAGCGAGCCGCTGTTCGGCGCGCTGTTCGCCGTGCTCTGGCTGAGCGAGGAGCTGAGCCTGCAGGCCTGGACCGGTGGGCTGCTGATCGTCGCCGCCACACTGTGGACCAGTCTCAGCCGGCGCTGACGGTCAGGATAACAGCGCCGCCTGCTCCTGCGGATCTGCGGCGCCGACGGAAACGCCTGCGGCCTTCTCTTCACGCTCCTCGGCCGCCTGCAGCTCGGCACGCTGCTGCATACGTTCGGCAATCTGCTTCTCGATCGCCTCCTGTCGCTCCGGCGGTAGCGCGTCGATCTCCTCCTCGGTCAAGCCCAGCTCCTTGAGGATGGCGTCGCGCATCTTCTCGGCCGGGGTCATGGCCATGTATTCGCGGAAGGCCTTCACCGCCGGGTCCTCATCGCCGAGGCTCTCGCTCAGTCGGCCCTGGCTGACACCGCTCTCCACGCCATCGCTCTCGGCGCGATTCTGCAGGTTGACCCGCAGTTTGGCGAAAGCCTCCTCGTAGGCCTGCTCCGACTGGTGGTCGTAGCCTGCGTCGGCCTTGAAGGTGGGGGGTGGAGCAATGGGCGGGGCGAGCGCGACCAGCTCCTCCTCGCGGAACCCGTCCTTACTGCGCAGGCCGTTGATGGACAGCGGGTACTGGCCGCCGATGCCGCTGATGCTGTTCATGGTTCCTCCTGAATCCGCATGAGCGCGGACTGGCTCAGGAGCAAGGCCGATGCCAGTCTTCTCTACTCAAGAAAACCGCCTTGGGATCAACGAGTTGCCAGGCGAGCTGCGGGGCGCTGGGCGATGCGGCGGCAAGCGCTTGCCGCAAGCGGCAGTTCAATTGCCGCCCAGCTCCAGGGCCAGGGACTCGACCTGCTGGCGTCGCTCGGTCTGCTCCAGGCGTGCGCCGGGGTTGAGCGAGGACCACTCGGGGTGCGCCCGCGCCCGGCGCAGCGCCTCGGGCAGACGGGCCTCGCGCCAGGCATCGTCGCGCGGGTTGTGCACGTGGATCGCCGCCGTCGCCGCATGGCCACGAGCGAGCAGGGCGGCCAGCAGCTGGCGCTGGCGCAGGGCGAGCAGGCGCAGCACGTTGTCGTCCACGGTCAGCTCGCGCTGGCCCTTGAGCTTGCCGAGCAGACGGCCGCCGAAGTTGCGCGCGGTCTGCAGGCCGCCGCCGGCCAGGGCGCCGAGCAGCGCGGCCGCGCCCAGGGTCACGCCGCCCACCAACAGGTCGATGCCCACCCCGGTGGCCGCACCGGCGGCCATGCCGCCGCCGACCTTCACGCCGAGCTGGCGCAGGGTCTCCGGGTTGAACAGGTCGTCGCCCCAGCGCCCGTCGGCCAGCGGCAGGTCGCCGGCCTGGGCATCGTCCGAGCGGAAGGCATACAGGCGCAGCAGCGCGTCGACGCATTGCTGCTCGCGGCGGCGGATGGCCTGATGCAGGGCGGCGATCTCGCCCTTTTCGATCTGCGGCTGGGCCGCCACGCTGCGCCGGCAGGCGGCGCAGTCCACCAGCAGCTCGGCGATCAGCCGCGCGCCGGCTTGGCGGCGGGCCTCGTCCTTGGCCTCGTGGTCGAGGATCAGTCGCTCCAGTTGCGGGCGTGCCGGCTCCACCAGCAGGGCCAGGCTCTCGTACAGGCGGCGCTCGCCATCCAGCGGCGGCGCCACCGTGTCGAACGCCACCCGCGCATGCAGGCCGAGACGAGCCAGGGCCTCGCGCCACTCCGGTTCGCGCTGGGCCGCGGCGGCGCCGAAGTTGAGTACCGGCAGCAGCGGCTTGCCGCAGCCGGCCAGCACCTGCAGCTCGTCGCGGTACTTGGCCAGCACCGGCTCGCGGGCGTCGATCACGTACAGCCCGGCATCGCTGACCAGCAGCTGGCGCAGCACCTTGGCCTCCTGCTCGAAGCGCTGGCGCGCCTCGGCGGTGTCGAGGAAGCGGGCGATGCGCGCCGGGCCGTCCAGCCGCTCGCCGGGGCGCTCCAGGCGTTCCAGATAGTCGAGCAGGGCGATGGCGTCTTCCAGGCCGGGGGTGTCGTACAGCTCCAGCAGCGGCTCGCCGTCCACCGACAGGCGCGCGCCCTCGATGTGGCGGGTGGTGCTGGGCCGGTGCGAGACCTCGCCGAAGCCGACGTCGCGCAGCAGGGTGCGCAGCAGCGAGGTCTTGCCGACATTGGTGTGGCCGACCACGGCCAGGCGCAGCGGTCTGGTCATGGCCGCTCTCCAGTTCGTAGCCCGGCTGTAATCCGGGTTGGAGCTGCCTGCTTCCCGGATTGCAGCCGGGCTACGCGATCAGTCATGTCCAGTCTCCAGCCAGGCCAGTGGCGCCGCATCGGAGAAGGTCAGGCCGAGGCGCTGCAGGGCCTCGTGCCAGTCGCCCAGGCGCTGGCTGTCCAGCGCCTCGCCGGGCGGTGGCGGCAGCAGCCAGACGCGGGTGGCGCCAGCTGTGCGCGACAGCTCGCCGAGCAGCGCCAGGGTGCCGCGATCTGGCGAGCGCCGCGGGTCGACGGCGACGGCCAGGCGCGCCGGCGGGAAGCGGCTCAGCTGGTCGAGCAGGTGCTGGCGCTGTTCGCGGCTGTCCAGCACACCGGCGTTGGCCACGCCTTTGCCCACTTGCGGCGGCCAGGGTCGGCTGTCGTCCAGCTCCACCGCCACCAGCAGGGCGCCGTCCGTGGCCAGCGCGCTGTGCCCGCTCTGAGGCTGGTGCAGTGCCTGCGGCTCCGTATCCAGCACGCCGAGGCGTTCGGCCGGCGGTTGCAGGCGCTCGGCCAGCAGTCGATAGCCGGGCAGGGCGAGGTCCAGGCGCAGGCGCGCGCTGCCGTGCCACCAGCGCCACAGGCACAGCAGCAGCAACAGGGCACGCGGCAGCAGGCCGAACACCAGCAGCACGCCGAGCAGCCAGCCGGCCCAGGCATGCCGCGCCGTTTCCACCAGCAGGGCGGACTCGCCGCTGGCGCGGATGGTGTCCACGTCCGGCAGCGGGAAGCCGAGCAGGGCGGGCAGGGCGCCGAGCAGGTGGGTGAGGGCGACGAAGGCATCGCTGCCGAGCAGGGTGGTCTCCCAGACGAAGCCGTAGCGCCGGGTACTGAGCAGGAGCAGCAGCATCAGCGTGGCGGCGAGCAGCGCCACCAGCCACAAGCCATGGACCAGGGCGCCGAGCAGCCAACGGTTGAGGCGTCGGCGCTGCAGCAGCAGGACCAGCGCTGGGCCGAGCTGGGCGGCCGCGGCGTCGCGCGCCAGCTTCTCGCTGAGCCACAGCCACAGGCGGCCGAGGGCGGCCTGGTGCTCGCCGGCGAAGGCGATGCCGAGCAGCCAGGCGAGCAGGGTCAGCAGATGAATGCCGAGCAGGCTGCCCAGGGCCCAGAACACATTGACCGGGCGGCCACCGTCGCCCAGCGCCGCCAGGGCCAGCCCGGCGCCGCCGACCAGGGCCAGAATCGACAGGGCCAGCAGCGCCAGGCGTGCGCCCTGCAGCCAGTGACGCTGGGCCTGAAGCTGACCATCGCGCCTGGCCAGGAACAGGGCGCGGGCCTCGATGCGGCACACCAGGTCGCCATCGGCCTGGCGCGCCAGGCGATTGGCCTCGGCATCTTCCAGCGGGCCGGCGTGGTCCTCGCGCAGGCGAATGGCTTCGCACAGCCAGAGGCGTTGCAGGCGCGAGCGGGGAGGCGGGGGACTGTCTGTCACGCGGCGTTCCGTCTGCGGGTCGAGGGCCAAAGCATAACCGCTGCGCCGCGCCTGGGGAAAAGCCCGAGTTGTGGCGCGCCGTCGGCTGCGACTAGGCTTCAGGCAGAACAACGACAAGAGCACAGCCATGAAGCTGCCCCATCTGGACTGGGTCACCCACGACTCGCCCTACCTGCGCCAGTTGCGTGAGGGCTTTCGCCTGCTCAATTTCGACGGCGAGATGGAGGCGGCCTACCACCGCTATCACGCCAGGGTGTTCCTGATCCGCATGCGCTGGTCGCTGCTGGTGGCCATCGTGCTGTTTCTGGTCTTCGCCGTGCTGGACTCCATCAGCCTGCCGGACGAGGTGCGTAACCCGACGCTGACGATCCGCCTGGGGCTGATAGGGCCCGTGCTGCTGCTAAACTGGCTGGCGACCTATCGGCGCCGCCTGCTCGGCAGTCTCCAATTGCTGGGCGGGGTCTGCGCGCTGGTCTGTGGCATGGGCGTCGTCGGCATCATCTGGGTCGCCCGGGCTCACGGCTACCCGCTGCCCTATGAGGGCATCATTCTGGTCACGGTGTTCTTCTACTTCCTCACCGGCCTGCGTTTCGTGGTCGCCTCGCTGTGCGGCTGGCTGATCTTCCTCGCCTACCTGGCGATGGAACTGATCAACGATCTGGATGGCGCGGTGCTGCTGTACAACCTGTTCTTCCTGGCCACGGCCAACGTAATCGGCTCGGTGGGCTGTTACTTCCTCGAATACGCCACGCGGCAGAGCTTCCTTGCCCAGGGTCTGCTGCAGGACCTGGCGGAGAAGGACTCGCTCACCGGCCTGTTCAACCGCCGTGCCTTTGGCGAGCGTGCCGAGGCCAGCTGGCGCCAGGCCCAGCGCGAGCAGCAGCCGCTCGCCGTGGTGATGATGGATGTGGACTTCTTCAAGCGCTACAACGACCACTACGGCCACAATGCCGGCGACGAGGCGCTGCGCGGGGTGAGCCGGGTGATCGGCGCCCAGGCCCGGCGTCCGCTGGACATGACCGCGCGTTATGGCGGCGAGGAGTTCGTCGGCCTCTGGTACGACCTGGACGAGGCCGCCGTGATGCAGATCCTCGAGCAGCTGCGCGCCGAAGTGGAGGCCCTGGGCCTGGCCCACGCCAAGTCCGATATCGCGCCGGTGGTGACGCTCAGCATCGGCCTGGCCTGGCTGGTGCCGCAGCCGCACCAGAGCCTGGCCGACGCCCTGCGCCTGGCCGACGTGGCGCTGTACCTGGCCAAGGAGCAGGGGCGCAACCGGGTGGTCGGCAAGCGGCCGGGCAGTAGTCAGGTGGCCTGAGCCGGCGCCAGCCGGTATCCTCGCGCTCATGAAAACGACTCTTCCCCTCTGCCTGATCGCCGCCCTCGCCGACAACCGTGTGATCGGTCGCGACAACCAGCTGCCCTGGCACCTGCCGGCGGACCTCAAGCACTTCAAGGCCAAGACTCTCGGCAAGCCGATCATCATGGGGCGCAAGACCTGGGATTCGCTGGGCCGCCCGCTACCGGGCCGGCTCAACCTGGTGGTCAGCCGCCAGGCCGGGTTGCAACTGGAGGGCGCGGAAGTCTTCCCGTCGCTGGACGCCGCCATCGTGCGCGCGGACGAATGGGCCTGTGAGCAGGGCGTCGACGAGCTGATGCTGATCGGCGGCGCCCAGCTCTACGAGCAGGGCCTGGCCCGGGCCGCGCGCCTGTACCTGACCCGCGTGGCGCTGCAGCCCGAGGGCGATGCCTGGTTCCCGGCCTTTGCCGAGGCTGACTGGCAGCGCAGCGAGAGCGAGGCGCACGAGGCGACCGAAGCGTCGCCGGCCTACCGCTTCGAGACCTGGCAGCGCCGCTAGGACTTTTCTTCACTGACATTGATCGACGTCGCCTTCGTTCGAAGACGGCGCCCTATGCTTTTGCCTTTATCCGCTGAAATTCGCACATGACCGACCCTATCGATACGCCCGAGGCGGAAACCGTCGCTGCCATCTTTGTCCGCCACCCGCTGTGGGAGGATGCCCTGGCGCTGCTGTTCGGCACTGCCCTGGTGGCCCTGGGCATCGCCTTCTATAGCCACGCCGGGCTGCTCACCGGCGGCACCGTGGGTGTGGCCTTCCTGGCCAAGTACCTGGCCGGCTGGCCCTTCGGCCTGGTGTTCTGCCTGGTCAACCTGCCGTTCTACGCGCTGGGCATCTGGCGCCTGGGCTGGGGCTTCACCCTGCGCACCGGCTGCGCGGTGCTGCTGGTGTCGCTGCTGGCCGAGCTGACCCCGGGCTGGGTCGCCTTCACCCATCTCAACGAGCTGTATGCCGCGCTGTTCGGCGGCGCGGCCATGGGCCTGGGCCTGCTGATGCTGTTCCGCCATCGGGCCAGCCTGGGCGGGGTGAATATCCTCGCGTTGTTCCTGCAGGAGCGCTTCGGCCTGCGCGCCGGCGCGGTGCAGATGGCCATCGACGCGGTCATCGTGCTGGCGGCGGTATTTGTGGTGACGCCGGACAAGGTGGCCCTATCGGTGCTCGGGGCGGTGATGCTCAACCTGGTGCTGGCGATCAACCACCGCGCCGATCGCTATACCGGGGTCAGCTGAGACGCACCCGGGCCTAGGGCTGCAGCTCGAGCAGCTCGGCGCGGGGTTCGCCGTTGTCGATATGCAGCAGGGCGACGGCGATCAGCAGCCTGAAGCGCCGTGGGCCGGCGCTGCCGGGGTTGATCCACAGCAGGCCGGCGCGTTCCTCGATCAGCGGTTTGTGCGAATGGCCGGTGATCACTACACGCACGTTATCCGGCAACCGCGCCGGCACATGCGCCGCCTCATGCACCACATACAGGCCGACCTTGCCCAGTTGCAGCGTGGCCTGCTGCGGCAGCTCGGCGGCCCAGTCCAGCCCCTCGTCGTTGTTGCCGCGCACCACCGTTAGCGGCGCCAGTTCGCGCAGGGCGTCGAGAATCTCCGGCCTGCCGATATCGCCGGCATGCACGATATGCGCGCACCCCTGCAGCGCCGCCAGCGCCTCGGGGCGCAGCAGGCCGTGGGTGTCGCTGATCAGGCCGATCTTCATGCTGTGCTCCGGGTGGGGCGGGTGGAACCCGCGTGGTTGTCCGCAGGTTTCACCCGCCCTACAAGGCCTAAGCCCGGCGCAGGGCCGGGCTTAGTACGTATTGGCTAGAAGACCCTCACCCCGGCCCTCTCCCGGAGGGAGAGGGGGAGTCGGAGCAGCTCAGCCGTCTAACAGCGACTTGTCGCGTACCGCGCCCTTGTCGGCGCTGGTGGCGAGTAGGGCGTAGGCCTTGAGTGCGGTGGTCACCTTGCGTGCGCGCGGGGCGACCGGCTTCCAGCCCTTCTGGTCCTGCACGATGCGGCGGGCGGCCAGTTCTTCATCGCTGACCAGCAGGTTGATGCTACGGTTGGGGATGTCGATCAGCACCTTGTCGCCGTCACGCACCAGGCCGATGGCGCCGCCAGCGGCGGCTTCCGGCGAGGCGTGGCCGATGGACAGGCCCGAGGTGCCGCCGGAGAAGCGGCCGTCGGTGAGCAGGGCACAGGCTTTGCCCAGGCCCTTGGACTTCAGGTAGGAGGTCGGGTAGAGCATTTCCTGCATGCCCGGGCCACCTTTCGGACCTTCGTAGCGGATGATCACGATGTCGCCGGCCTTCACCTCGTCGGCGAGGATGCCCTTAACGGCGCTGTCCTGGCTCTCGAAGATCTTCGCGGTGCCTTCGAACACGTGGATCGATTCGTCGACGCCGGCGGTCTTCACCACGCAGCCGTCGAGGGCGATGTTGCCATACAGCACGGCCAGGCCGCCCTCTTGCGAGTAGGCATGCTTGACGCTGCGGATGCAGCCTTCGGCGCGGTCGTTGTCGAGGGTTTCCCAGCGGGTGCTCTGGCTGAACGCGGTCTGGGTCGGGATGCCGGCAGGGCCTGCCTTGAAGAAGGTGTGGACCTTCTCGTCCTGGGTCTGGGTGATGTCCCACTGAGCGATGGCGTCGGCCATGCTCGGGCTGTGGACGGTCGGCACGTCGGTGTGCAGCAGGCCGCCACGGGCCAGCTCGCCGAGGATCGAGAAGACACCGCCGGCGCGGTGCACGTCTTCCATGTGGTACTTCTGGATGTTCGGCGCCACCTTGCACAGCTGCGGCACTTTGCGCGACAGGCGATCGATGTCGCGCAGGTCGAAGTCGATTTCCGCCTCCTGGGCGGCGGCCAGCAGGTGCAGGATGGTGTTGGTGGAACCGCCCATGGCGATGTCCAGGGCCATGGCGTTCTCGAACGCCTTGAAGCTGGCGACATTGCGCGGCAGTACCGACTCGTCGCCCTCGCCGTAGTAGCGCTGGCACAGCTCGACGGCCAGGCGCCCGGCGCGCAGGAACAGCTGCTCGCGGTCGCTGTGGGTGGCCAGGGTGGAGCCGTTGCCCGGCAGCGACAGGCCCAGGGCTTCGGTCAGGCAGTTCATCGAGTTGGCGGTGAACATGCCGGAGCAGGAGCCGCAGGTGGGGCAGGCGCTGCGCTCGTACTCGGCGACCTTCTCGTCGGAGCAGGAGTCGTCGGCGGCTACCACCATGGCGTCGACCAGGTCCAGGCCGTGGCTGGCCAGCTTGGTCTTGCCGGCTTCCATCGGCCCGCCGGAGACGAACACTACCGGGATGTTCAGGCGCAGGGCGGCCATCAGCATGCCGGGGGTGATCTTGTCGCAGTTACTGATGCAGACGATGGCGTCGGCGCAGTGGGCGTTGACCATGTACTCCACGGAGTCGGCGATGATCTCGCGGCTCGGCAGCGAATAGAGCATGCCGTCGTGGCCCATGGCGATGCCGTCGTCCACGGCGATGGTGTTGAATTCCTTGGCCACGCCGCCGTGCTTCTCGATCTCGCGGGCGACCAGCTGGCCCAGGTCCTTCAGGTGCACGTGGCCGGGCACGAACTGGGTGAAGGAGTTGGCGATGGCGATGATCGGCTTCTTGAAGTCTTCGTCCTTCATCCCGGTGGCGCGCCACAGGGCGCGGGCGCCGGCCATGTTGCGGCCGTGGGTGGAGGTTTTCGAGCGGTAATCGGGCATGACACGTTCCTGCGGCTAATCAGGTGATGTTTCGTATGGTGAGCGTCGACTGGACCGGATGCAAACGGGAGATGGCCGTGCGTTCGGAAGGGGGCCGCAGGACGAAACGGGGTCACCGTTCGTTCGGCCCGGGCTCACGGACCCGCCGGGGGATGGTTGGCGAGGAATGCCCCGATTCTACGCCCTCCGCGCCCGCCGGGGAAAGGTTCGCGGTCTGATGGCGCTCGGCATTGCAGCCTGGGCGCCGGCGTGGGGAGTTAGCTCTTTGGGCTTACGCCGTTCATCCGGTTTCGCCGTTCGGGCGATTGTTGGTATGACCGGTCGGTCACGTACGGTGCAGTGCGGTGCGCTCCGCGCGGTTTGCCGGGCGCCCGCAATCGCCGGCGAAGTACCAGCAGTGCAGCCCAGTCCGATGCAGTGGGTCGGGAAGGGCCATGGCGAACTCCTACTCGACGAATAACAACAAGGACTCCCTTCGATGCTCGATTCCAAACTCGGCCTGGCGGCCGCTCTCTTTGCCTTCTCGGCCTCTGCTCTCGCGGCTCTGCCGGACACCCCCGGCACGCCGTTCCCGGCCGTTTCCAGTTTCGACAACAGCGGCCCGTATGCCACCACCAGCCAGGCCGAGGGGCCCAGCTGCCGCATCTACCGGCCCAGCAACCTCGGTCAGAATGGCGTGCGCCACCCGATCATCCTGTGGGGCAACGGCACCGGCGCCACGCCCGACACCTATGCGGCGTTGCTGACCCACTGGGCCAGCCATGGCTTCGTGGTGGCCGCCGCGGAAACGTCCGATGCCGGCACCGGCCAAGAGATGCTCGCCTGCCTGAGTTACCTGGTGCAGGCCAACGGCAGCACCTCCGGCACCTATGCCGGCAAGCTGAATGCCGGGCGGGTCGGCACTTCCGGTCACTCCCAGGGTGGTGGCGGTTCGATCATGGCCGGCCAGGATGACCGGGTGCGCACGACGGCGCCGATCCAGCCCTATACCCTCGGGCTCGGTCACAACACCAGTTCGCAGAGCAGGCAGAAGGGGCCGATGTTCCTGATGACGGGCGGCGGCGACAACATCGCCTTCCCCTACCTGAATGCCCAGCCGGTCTACAACCGCGCCAACGTGCCGGTGTTCTGGGGCGAGCGCCGCACGGTCTCGCACTTCGAGCCGGTTGGCAGTGGCGGAGCCTATCGCGGCCCGGCCACGGCCTGGTTCCGCTACCAGCTGATGAACGACCAGAGCGCCAGCAGCACCTTCAACGGCACCCTGTGTGGTCTGTGCGTCAGCCCGCTGTGGACGGTGAAGCGCAAGGGCTTCTGAGACAGGCGGAGCGAGCCCCGTCCGCATCTGCGGGCGGGGCTTCCGTGACTCAGCTGTTGGGCAGCAGGCGTACGGTCAGGCTCTTGATGTAGCGGGTCTCGGCGATGGCCGGGTGCACCGGGTGGTCCGGGCCCTGGGCGCCGCGTTCGAGCAGCTGGATATTGCGGTCCAAGTGGCGGGCGCTGGTCAGCAGGATGTTCTGCAGGTGGTCTTCTTCCAGGTGCATGGAGCATGAGGCGCTGACCAGGATGCCGTCCTTGTTGAGCATGCGCATGGCGGTCTCGTTGAGGCGGCGGTAGGCGGCCTCGCCGTTCTTGATGTCCTTCTTGCGCTTGATGAAGGCGGGCGGGTCGGCAACGATCACGTCGAAGCGTTCCTCGGCGGACTTCAGCTCCTTGAGGGCCGCGAACACGTCGCCTTCGACGCAGGTGACCTTCTCGGCGACGCCATTGAGGGTGGCGTTGCGCTCCACACCGTCGAGGGCGAAGCCGGAGGCATCGACGCAGAACACTTCGCTGGCGCCGAACGTTGCAGCCTGCACGCCCCAGCCACCGATGTAGCTGAACAGGTCGAGCACGCGCTTGCCCTGGACATAGGGCGCCAGGCGCGCACGGTTCATGCGGTGGTCGTAGAACCAGCCGGTCTTCTGGCCTTCCAGCACCGGGGCCTGGAACTTCACGCCGTTCTCTTCCAGGTCGACCCACTCCGGCACCACGCCGAAGGCGGTGTCGACGTAGCGCTCCAGGCCCTCGGCATCGCGGGCGGCGGAGTCGTTCTTGAACAGGATGCCGCGCGGCTTGAGCACCTGGACCAGGGCCTCGATCAGCGCGTCCTTGCTGCGCTCCATGGTCGCGGAGGCCAGCTGCACCACCAGATGGTCGCCGAAGCGGTCGACCACCAGCCCGGGGAGCAGGTCGGAATCGCCGTAGACCAGGCGGTAGAAGGGCTTGTCGAACAGGCGCTCGCGCAGGCTCAGGGCGACGTTCAGGCGGTGCACCAGCAGCGACTTGTCCAGCACGTGCTTGACGTCGCGCGACAGCAGGCGGGCGCAGATCAGGTTGTTCGGGCTCATTGCCACGATGCCCAGCGGCTTGCCGCCGGCCGCTTCGAGGATCGCTTGGTCGCCGGCCTGGAAGCCGTGCAGCGGGGTGGCCGCCACGTCGATCTCGTTGCTATAGACCCACAGGTGACCGGCGCGCAGGCGACGATCGGCGTTGGCTTTGAGGCGCAGGGCGGGCAGGGTCATGGGGGCGCTCCAGAAAAAAGAGCGCGATTATACCCCGCTCACCCCAACCGGAACCTGTTTACCAGCTTTTGAGCTAGGGCCAGGCAAGGCGAGCGCGGGTGAGGCGCAAGTCGTAAACGAGCAGCCCGAGATCGCGCTCAACAAAGCATGGCCGACGATCAAGAGGTCGTAGATAGGTTCTCAGGCCGCCAGCAGCTCCAGCAGGGCCTGATTGAACGCCGGCAGATCGTCGGGCTTGCGGCTGCTGATCAGGTTGCCGTCGCGGATCACTTCCTGGTCCTGCCAGTCGCCTCCGGCGTTGCGGATGTCGTCCTTGAGCGAAGGCCAGCTGGTCATGGTCTTGCCCTTGACCAGCCCGGCCGAGACCAGCAGCCAGGCGCCGTGGCAGATCACCGCGATCGGCTTGCCGGATTTCTCCGCGGCCTGCACCAGGGTCAGGGCGGCGGTGTCGGTGCGGATGGTGTCGGAATTCATCACGCCGCCCGGCAGGACCAGGGCGTCGTATTCCTCGACCTGGGCGGTGTCGAAGGTGCCGTCGACCGGGAAGCTGTCGCCCGGTTTGTCATGGTGCCAACCGCGCACCTGGCCTTCCTTGACGGACAGGATGTCGGCCTGGGCGCCGGCCTGTTCCAGGGCCTTCTTCGGCTCGGTCATCTCGACCTGTTCGAAACCATCGGTCACCAGCAGGGCGACGCGTTTGCCTTTCAGGGACAGCGACATGGTGGAATCTCCTCTACATGGGATGTCCCTGTTCCGACCTGCCCGGGGTGGAAAAGGTCAGTCAAAGGTTTAACCGCCTTGTCGCTGCGTCTCGGTTAAACTGTAGGCTCGCTCACATTCTCCACGTGTCCCTTCCATGGCCCAAGAACTCTCCGCCGAACAGATCCAGCAGGTGCTGCAGGGCATCAGCGTGCCGCCGCAGCCGCAGATCATGGTCGATCTGCAGATGGAGCAGTTCCTGCCCAATCCGGACCTGAAGGCCATCGCCCGGCTGATCAGCCAGGACCCCGGCCTCTCCGGCGCGCTGTTGAAGATCGTCAATTCGCCGTTCTTCGGCCTGTCCAATCGCATCGCCTCGATCCAGCAGGCGGTCAACCTGCTGGGCTGCAACTCGGTGATCAACCTGATCAACGCCCAGTCGATCAAGGGCGAGATGAGCGACGAGACCATCGTCATCCTCAACCGCTTCTGGGACACCGCCCAGGACGTGGCCATGACCTGCCTGACGCTGGCCAAGCGCATCGGCTACCAGGCGCCGGACGAGGCCTATACCCTCGGCCTGTTCCACAACTGCGGCATCCCGCTGATGCTCAAGCGCTTCCCCAACTACATGACGGTCCTGGAAGAGGCGTACTTCAACGCCAGCAGCGAGCGCCGCGTAGTGGACACCGAGAATCGCCTGCTCAACACCAACCATGCGGTGGTCGGCTACTTCACCGCCAAGTCGTGGAACCTGCCGCTGCACCTGTGCGAGGCCATCGCCAACCACCACAACGCGCTGTCGTTCTTCGAGGATGACACCGGCCGCGATGCCCAGCTGAAGACGCTGATGGCGATCCTCAAGATGGCCGAGCACATCTGCGCCAGCTTCCGGGTGCTGGGCAACCAGGACGAGGACCACGAGTGGGACAGCATCCAGCAGCACGTGCTGGAGTATGTCGGCCTCACCGATTATGACTTCCAGACCCTCAAGGAAAGCATCCACGACCTGGGCGCCGGCTAAGCGGGCCTCCCGGCGCAGCGCCTTTCCTGCTAGGGTGGCACTCCGCTCAGTTGTACCCGCGAGTGCGTGAATGCCTGAATTACCCGAAGTCGAAACCACCTGCCGCGGTATCGCTCCCCATCTCGTCGGACAGCGCGTCAGCCGCGTGGTGGTGCGCGAGCGCCGGCTGCGCTGGCCGATTCCCGACGACCTCGATGTGCGCCTGTCCGGCCAGCGCATCGAATGCGTCGAGCGGCGTGCCAAGTACCTGCTGATCCAGGCCGAGAGCGGCACCCTGATCGGTCACCTGGGCATGTCCGGCAACCTGCGCCTGGTGCCGGTGGGTGCGCCGGTGGCCAAGCACGAGCATGTCGACATCGAACTGGAGTCGGGTCTGGCCCTGCGCTACACCGACCCGCGACGCTTCGGCGCCCTGCTGTGGAGCGTTGATCCGCTCAATCACGAGCTGCTGCTGCGGCTGGGCCCGGAGCCGCTGACTGATGCCTTCGATGGCGAGCGCCTGTATCGGCTGTCGAGGGGCCGCTCGATGGCGGTCAAGCCGTTCATCATGGATAACGCGGTGGTGGTCGGCGTGGGCAACATCTACGCGACCGAGGCGCTGTTCGCCGCCGGCATCGACCCGCGCCGCGAGGCCGGTTCTATCTCCCGCGCGCGCTATGTGGCGCTGAGCGTGGAGATCAAGCGCATCCTCGCTCACGCCATCGAGCGCGGCGGCACCACCCTGCGTGATTTCATCGGTGGCGATGGCCAGCCCGGTTATTTCCAGCAGGAGCTGTTCGCCTATGGGCGCGGCAGCGAGTTCTGCAAGGTCTGCGGTGCCACCCTGCGCGAGGTGAAGCTGGGCCAGCGCGCCAGCGTGTACTGCCCGAAATGCCAGCGCTAGAACGCGCGTTCCCGAGTCGCACAGAATAAGAACAAGCAGTAGGAGCAACGATGCACGGCAACTACCTGCCGCCCAACCCGTTCGCCGAATGGCTGGGGCGTAGCGCACTGAGACTGATGGGCTGGCGTATCGAGGGCGCTCTGCCGAGGATCGACAAGTTCGTCGCCATCGGCGCCCACCACACCTCCAACTGGGACTTCGTGATCTTCATCGCGCTGAAGTTCGTCCTGCGCCTGAACGCCCGCTGGTTCGGCAAGCACAGCATCTTCCGTTGGCCCTTCGGCGGCCTGCTGCGCGGCTGGGGCGGCATCCCGATTCAGCGCCATCTCAGCCTGAACATGGTGGACCAGGCGATCCAGGGCTTTCGCGACAACCGCGAGTTCATCCTGGTGCTGTCGCCGGAGGGCACACGCAAGAAGGTGCAGCGCTGGAAGATGGGCTTCTACCATATCGCCGTGGGGGCAGGTGTGCCGATCGTGCCGGCGGCCCTGGACTTCGCCAATCGCCGGGTGGTAATCGGCGCACCGTTCCAACCCAGTGGTGACGCCGAGGCGGATATCCGCGCGCTGCTGGCGTTCTTCCGCCCCTATGTGCCGAAGAAGCCTGAATACGCATTCCACGGCGATTGACGGCGTTCACGCTGACAATTACGCGAGCGCTGTTATAGTTAGCTGCAACGCTCTGCCATAACTACACAATGAAGGATCGCGCCATGAACCTGTTTCGCACCACCGCCGCTGTCTTGGCTCTGACCACTGGCCTGCTGGCACTGCCGGCGCAGGCGGAAGTGGTTCAGCAGAATGTCAGTGGCGATCCCGCATATACCGTGGATACCCCTAAGGGTTACGCAATGATTGGTGACCTGGTTGTTGCGCGCCCATTATTGATAGGTGCCACTGCTATCGGTGCTGCCGCGTTTTTGGTTAGCCTTCCCTTTACTGCTCTTGGTGGCAATGTGAAGGAAGCTGGCCAGGCGCTGGTGGTGGAGCCGGGTATGTCCGCCTTCGTACGCTGCCTGGGCTGCACCGAGAGCGGTTACAAGAAGGACTGATCCTTCCGCCGCTCCACCCAAGAAGCCGGTCCATGTGACCGGCTTCTGCGTTTCTGCCCCTCAGTCGTCTACTGCCACAGCTCCGCGCGGCCTACGCCGCGTGGGTCGCTGGCCGCTTCCACCCGGCCGCTGTCCTTGTGCCACAGCAGTACCTGCTGGTTGCCGTAGCTGCGCTCCACGCGCTTGAGCCGATGTCCGCGCATTTCCAGGCTACTGAGTTGGCTGGGGCTGAAGGCGTCGGCCTCGTACTCGATCACGTCCGGCAGGTACTGGTGGTGATAGCGCGGCGTGGCCGGCCACTGCTGCACCGGCTTGCCTTCCAGGTAGTCGAGAGTGGCCAGCAGCACCATGCTGGGGATGCGGCTGCCGCCCGGTGTGCCGAAGCTGGCTAGCTCCTGTTCGCTCTCGATAAAGGTAGGGCTCATGGAAGACAGCGGCCGCTTGCCGGCGGCGATGACATTGGCCTGGCTGCCGGAGAGGCCATAGGCATTGCTGCCGCTTGGGTCGGCGGCGAAGTCGTCCATCTCGTTATTGAGCAGCACGCCGGTGCCGGGGACGGTGAAGGCGGCGCCGAATGGCAGGTTGATCGACAGGGTGGCGGCCACCGCGTTGCCTTCGGCATCCAGCACGGTGAAGTGGGTGGTGTGATCGCCTTCGCGCCAGGCCGGCGATGGCGGCAGGCTGGCGCTGGGTGTGGCGTTCTGCAGGGCGATGCCCTTGGCCAGCCCCTTCAGGTAGTCGGGGGCAAGCAGATGCGGCAGCGGGTTGCGCACATGATCGGGATCGCCCAGCAGGCCGCGGTCGCGGTAGGCGCGGCGCAGGGTTTCCACCACGTAGTGACTGCGCTGCACCGCCCCGGCCTTCTGCCAGGGCAGTTGCTGCAGTATCAGCAGACTCTGCGCCAGCGCCACCCCGCCGGCCGACGGTGGTGGCGCGCTGATCAGCTCGCGCCCGCCTTCCAGGGTGACGCGCAGGGGCTGGCGCTCCACCACCCGGTAGTCACGCAGGTCGCGGGAGCTCCACACGCCGCCGCCGGCCTGGACGCCTTCCAGCAGCAGACGCGCCGTTTCGCCGCCGTAGAAGCCGGCGTGGCCATCGCGAGCCAGGCGCTCCAGAGTGCGCACCAGGGCCGGCTGGCGCAGTAGGCCATGCAACGGCGGGATGCGCTCCTGGTCGAGGAAGATGGCCGCGCTGGTCGGGTCCTGCCGCAACGCCTCCAGGCGCCACTCGGCACGTTCACGATAGACCCGGTCGATGCCCACGCCGTCGCGAGCCAGGCGGATGGCGGGGGTGAGCGAATCGGTCAGCGGCAGCTTGCCGTAGCGCTCGGCCAGATGGGCCAGGGCCGCCGGCAGGCCGGGAATGGCGGCGGCCAGCGGGCCGTTGAGCGACAGCTCGCGCTGCACCGTGCCATTGCGGCGGTAGAGGTCCGGGCCGGCGCTCAGCGGCGCGCGTTCGCGGGCGTCGATGAAACGGTAGGTCGGCTTGTCGCCGGCCTGGCGCAGCAGGAAGAAGCCGCCACCTCCCAGGCCGGAACCATAGGGCTCGGCCACTGCCAGCGCGGCGGCGATGGCCACCGCGGCGTCGAAGGCATTGCCGCCCTGGGCCAGGGTTTCCAGGCCGGCGACGGTGGCGGCGGGGTGGGCGGTGGCGACGGCGGCTTGCTGTGGCTTGGCTGGTGCGGCCTGGGTGGCCAGCGTGCAGGCCAGCAGCAGGCCGGCGAGAAGATGTTTGGCGAGCATGGGGCGATCCGTGCGGGACAGGCCTAACAGCCTAGCGGAGATCGATACCCAGTGGTGGCGACTGTGACTCGCTGACGCGATCAGGCCTTGCCGGTGATCAGGCGGTACTTGTCCATCAGTTGCTCCTTGGTCTCGACGCGGGCCTCGTCGAGGGGGATGCAGTCCACCGGGCAGACCTGCTGGCACTGCGGCTCGTCGTAGTGGCCGACGCACTCGGTGCACAGGTTGGGGTCGATCACGTAGATCTCCTCACCCTGGGAGATGGCGCCGTTGGGGCACTCGGGCTCGCAGACGTCGCAGTTGATGCAGTCGTCGGTGATTTTCAGGGACATCGGGCAACTCCTGCCAGGCCCGTTGGGCATGGCACTTTCAGGCATTCAATGGGCGGATTGTGCCGGATTGCCGGGCATCGCGCCATGCAAGGGCGACCGGAGTCACCCGCACGGCACCTCGAGGATCAGCGTTTGAAGCGCTCGGCCAGGGCCTCGGCGACGGCCGGATGGACGAACTTGCCGATGTCACCGCCGAGTGCCGCGATCTCGCGGACCAGGGTCGAGGAGATGAAGGAGTACTTCTCTGACGGGGTCAGGAACATGCTTTCCACGTCCGGTGCCAGCTGGCGGTTCATGTTGGCCAGCTGGAACTCGTACTCGAAGTCGGACACCGCGCGCAGGCCGCGCAGCAGGATGTTGGCGTTCTGTTCCTTGACGAAGTGCGCCAGCAGGGTGGAGAAGCCGACCACCTCGACATTCGGCAGGTGCGCGGTGACTTCCCGGGCCAGCGCCACGCGTTGCTCCAGAGGGAACAGCGGATTCTTCTTGGGGCTGGCGGCGACTGCGATGATCACGGTGTCGAACAGGCGCGATGCGCGCTCGATCAGGTCGCCATGGCCCTTGGTGATGGGGTCGAAGGTACCCGGGTACAACACTCGATTCATCGCGAAGTCCTGCTCGGAGGGGTTGGAGTGCGCGGATGGTAGCGCAGCGTTTCCCCCTGGGCCAAGCAGAGGAAATCCTCAGGGGCCGCCAGCGGTCAGGCGCAGGTGCAGCGGCAGCGCCAGCAGCAGGCAGGCCAGGGCCACCCAGTCGGCCACTACCACGCGGCGCAAGGCCCCGTTGTAGAGCGGTGCGCTCCAGGCCAGCAGGAGGAAGCTGACGACGCTGAGCAGACCGCCGAGCAGCGCCAGATTACGCAATCCGGGGATAAACGCGGCGGCCACCAGCAGCGCGCCGAGCAGGCCGAACAGCACGGCGCGGTGGCGCATCAGGATCTGCAGGTTGGGTTCGTCCAATGCCAGCCCGTAGAGCGCGTTGAGCCGTTCGCCACCGAGCACGCCGGCCAGCGGCAGCAGGTGAATGATGCCGGCGACCAGCAGCAGGAGAGCGATCAGCTTGTTCATTGCGGTGGCCTGTACGGTTGGTTCATGCATCCAAGTTCGAGTGCCAGAGTTTGCCAGGCAAGGCGCCGCGACGAGTCGTAGCAAGAGCTACGGCGAGGAGTGGCAACGCAGTATGGCGAAGTCTGGCGCCGAAATTGGGTATTTGAACCAGCCACACAGGCCACTAAGCCTTCAGGCGCTCGGCCAGCAGGGTCGAGAGCTTGGCGGTGAGGCCGTAGATCGACAGCTGCGGGTTGGCGCCGATGCTGGTGGGGAACAGCGAGCCGTCGTGGATCGACAGGTTTTCCAGTTGGTGGTGGCGGCCCAGGCTGTCGGTGACCGCGGTCTTCTCGTCCTCGCCCATGGCGCAGCCGCCCATCACGTGGGCACTGCCCAGGCGCGTCTGGAACAGACGCAGGTCGAGGCGCTCGATCAGCGCCTTGGCCTCGGCCAGGCTCTTCACGTACTCGGCCTGGGCATGCACCGGCAACACGGCCTTGGCGCCGGCGGCGAACTGGATCTCGGCCATGCTGTGGAAGGCCCGACGCAGGCCGTCCCAGGTGTAGTCGGTCATGCGGTAGTCGAGCACCGGCGTGCCGTCGCCGCGCAGCTCCACCGTGCCCTCGGCGCTGTCCGGGTGGAAGCCGTCGCGCATCAGCGCCAGCATCACATTGGTGTGCGGCAGCTGCTCCATGCGCAGGGCGTTGTCGACGCCGAAGCGGCCGAGCAGGGTGGCAGCCAGGGCCGGCTGCAGTGGCGGCACTTCCAGCTTGTAGGACATGTGCCCGGTGGTGCCGTCGTTCCACTGGAAGTGGTCGGAATACACCGACTGCGGCGCGCCATAGAACGGATTGATGACCTGCTCGAACTGCGCCGCGGAGAAGTTCACCAGGTGCAGGAAGGTGCGCTTGCCGACCCGCTCGTGCGGATCCGGCGTCTTGGAGCGCAGCAGCAGCGCCGGCGAGTTGATGCCGCCGCCGGCCAGCACGTAATGGCGAGCCTTGACCATGATGCGTCGGCCGTTGGGCGCCACGCTGCGCTCATCCATGCCCAGGCATTCAAGGCCGCTGACGTGCTGGCCGTCATGAATAAGCCGCTCGGCGCGCGCCAGGTAAAGCAGGGCGCCGCCCTGGTCGAGGGCGGCCGGAATGGTGGTGACCAGCATCGACTGCTTGGCGTTGACCGGGCAGCCCATGCCGCAGTAACCGAGGTTCCAGCAGCCGCGCACATTGCGTGGGATCACTTTCCAGCCGTAGCCGAGCTTGTCGCAGCCGGCGCTGATCACCGCGTTGTTCGGGTTCGGCGGAATGGCCCAAGGGGCGACGCCCAGGCGCTGCTCCATCTTTTCGAACCAGGGCGCCATCTCGGTAGCGCCGTGGCCCTTCACGCCATGGGCTTCGGCCCAGTGCGCCAGGGTCGGCTCCGGGGTGCGGAAGCTGGAGGTCCAGTTGACCAGGGTGGTACCGCCCACGGCACGGCCTTGCATGATGGTGATGGCGCCGTCCTTGCTCATGCGGCCGATGCCTTCCTGGTACAGCTGCGGGTAGGCGTCGGCCTCCTGCATCTTGAAGTCGCTGCTGGTCTTCAGCGGGCCTTCCTCGATCAGCAGCACCTTGAACCCGGCGGCGCTGAGGATTTCCGCGGTGGTACCGCCACCGGCGCCGCTGCCGATGATGGCGACGTCGGCCTCCAGCAGCAGGTCTTTCTCCAGGCGCGAGCCGTCATAGGTGGTCCAGCCGCGGGCCAGGCCGTCGCGGAAGATATCGGGTACAGGCATGTTCAGGCTCTTTTCTTGTAGTTCTGTAAGGGGGCGCCGCAGGCCGTTAGAACTGGGGTGGGCCGGGGTAGCCGCAATGGGCCCAGGACTGCGGCCGGGCATACCAGGACATCAGCACCACCTGCAGCAGCGAGGCATGGCCCATGCGCAGCAGGTCCAGCGAGCTGTGCTCCCAGCGGTCGAGGAACTGGCGGATGTCTTCCGCGCTGGCGTTTTCCCAGCTGCCCCAGATGCCGGTCAGCGGGCCGCGGGTCACGCTCATGGCCAGTACGTCGAACAGCTGCTGGGTGAGCTTGAGCAGTTCCGGTGACAGGTGATTGAGGTTGTGATCGATGCCCTGCAGGGTGGCGTCTACCGCCGCCTGCATGGCATCCACAGGTACAGCGCCTTCCAGCACCACCGGGATCAGCGCGCGCAGGCTGGGCAAATCACTGCTGCGCAGCACGGCGAAACCGGCAGCAGGACCGCTGGCCGAGCAGCCGCTGAGGCTGGCGGTGACGCCCGCGGTGGCGAGGAAGGCGCCGCCCAGCAGGCCGACCTTGAGCAGGCCGCGGCGCGACAGCTGCGGCGCGGCGTTGGATATGTCGCTCATCTGCGCCCCTTAGCGGATAAACAGCTTGTGGATCAGCTTCTGGATCGCGGTACCGTAGGGCGGGTAGATGAAGCGCGCGGCGTTGAAGCGCTGCTTGATCAGCACGCCCTTGGCCTTGCTGAAGGTCAGGAAGCCTTCGTGACCATGGTAGTGGCCCATGCCCGAGGGGCCTACGCCGCCGAACGGCATGTCGTCCTGAGCCACGTGCAGCAGGGTGTCGTTCAGGCACACGCCGCCGGAGTGGGTCTCATGCAGCACGCGCTGCTGCTCGCCCTTGTCGTAGCCGAAGTAGTACAGGGCCAACGGGCGCGGGCGCTCGTTGACGTAGGCGAAGGCATCGTCCAGGCGCTGGTAGGGCACCACCGGCAGCAGCGGGCCGAAGATTTCCTCCTGCATCAGCTTCATCTCGTCGCTGACGTTGAGCACCAGGCTGTGGGCCAGGCGGCGACCCTGGTCGCCGGGGAACAGCGGGACGATCTGCGCGCCCTTGGCCTCGGCATCGCTGATGTAGCCCTTGAGGCGGCCCAGCTGGCGCTCGTTGATGATCGCCGTGTAGTCGGCGTTGTTTTCCAGCTTCGGATAGAAGCGCTGCACGGCGGCGCGGTAGGCGGCGACGAAGCCCTCGACGCGCTCCTGCGGCACCAGCACATAGTCCGGCGCCACGCAGGTCTGCCCGGCGTTCATGGTCTTGCCGAAGGCGATGCGCTCGGCGGCGTCGTCCAGCGGCACCTCGGCGGAGACGATGGCCGGCGACTTGCCGCCCAGCTCCAGGGTCACCGGCACCAGGTTCTCGGCGGCGGCGCGCATCACGTGCTTGCCGATGCTGGTGGCACCGGTGAACAGCAGGTGGTCGAAGGGCTGGCGGGAGAAGGCCTGACCGACCTCGGCCTCGCCCAGTACCACGGCCACCAGGTCCTCGGGGAACACCTTGGCCAGCAGGTCCTTGACCAGTTGCGAGGTAGCCGGCGTGGACTCGCTCATCTTGATCATCACCCGGTTTCCGGCGGCCAGGGCGCCGATCAGCGGGCCGAAGGCCAGGTACAACGGGTAGTTCCACGGCACGATCACACCGACCACGCCCAGCGGCTGGTACACCACGCGCGCCGAGGCGGGCTGGAAGGCCATGCCGACATGGCGGCGCGACGGCTTCATCCACTTGCCCAGGCGTTTGCTGGCGTAGTCGATGCCGTGCAGGCTGGGCATGATCTCGGCCAGCAGGGTCTCGCTGGCGGCGCGGTTGCTAAAGTCGCTGGACACCGCATCGATCAGGGCCTGCTTCTCGCCGAGGATCAGCTCGCGCAGGGCCTTGAGCCAGGTGCGGCGCTGTTCGGCCGACGGCATCGGATTGGCGCGGTAGGCGGCACGCTGGGCAGCCAACAGCGGCTCCAGGGCGTCGATCTGTTGTTGGTTTTGTTGGAGATAGGCAACGTCGGCGACCATGGCGGAGCGTCCTCTGTGGGAGCGGCGGAGTGGATGAGGATGATTTTTAGAGTAAATGCTCTAAACTGTCAATCGAGTCGCTCGCCGGTCGTCAGATCGGACGCTTCCCTGTACTTTTGTCCCCTTTGCCGCGTGAGCCGAACCATGGCCCCGAAGAACAAGACCCGCGAACGCATCGTCGAAGCCAGCCTGGAGCTGTTCAACGCCCAGGGCGAGCGCAGCGTCACCACCAACCACATCGCCGCCCATCTGGGCATGTCGCCGGGTAACCTCTACTACCACTTCCGCAACAAGCAGGCGATCATCGCCGAGCTCTTCGCCGAGTATGAGAGCCGGGTCGCGGTATTCCTGCGCCTGCCCCAGGGCCGCGCCCTGACGGTGGCGGACAAGACCTTCTATCTGGAAGCGCTGCTGGCGGCCATGTGGCACTACCGCTTCCTCCATCGCGACCTGGAACACCTGCTGGAAAGCGACCTGGAACTGGCCGAGCGCTACCGCGCCTTTGCCCACCGCTGCCTGCAGGCCGCCACCGAGATCTACCATGGCTTCGTCGCCGCCGACGTCCTGGCCATGGACGCCCAGCAGATCGAGGCGCTGACCCTCAACAGCTGGATCATCCTCACCTCCTGGGTGCGCTTCCTCTGCACCATCCGCAGCAACCCTGGCGATCTGAGCGAGGAGCTGATGCGCCGCGGCGTGTACCAGATCCTCGCGCTGGAGAGCGGCTACGTCACCGAGGCCGCGCGCGACGCGGTACAGGCGCTGCTGCAGCGCCTGCATGTGCCGATGGAGGCGATCGTTGGGTGAACAAGTGTCAACTTTGTGTCGATTGCGTCACTAGCTGAACAACTCGTCAGAAAAATCGTCATTAAATCGGCGCCATGCTAAAGTTGTTTAGTGTCATGGTGGCCGTCTGCCGCCTTCGTCGATTCTCGAGTTGCACTAATGCCGACCAACACGCCCCGTGTCGCAGTCCTCGGCGCTGCCTTCTCCCGTTTCCATGGGCTGGAGCCGGATCGCTTCGCCGACCTCACCAGCCTGCTGGCCGCGCCCGCCTACGACGTGCTGCTGATCGACCTGCCCGGCGCCTCCGCCGGCCAGCTGCTGCGTAGCCTGCGCCTGGAGCAGCAATATCGCTTCGCCCTGATCTATTGCTGCCAGGACCAGGACGCCTGGTGCGAGGCCCTCGGCGACGGCCGCCCGCCGGCCGATCTGGGAGCCATTACGCCGTTGTGGCGCCTGTGGCAGGAGCGCTTCCACCTGTTCAACCGCGGTGCCGCGCCGGAGCGCTTCGAGGCGCGGGTGCTGGCCTGGCTGTGGCTGCGCTCGCGCGGCGACGTGCACGCGGTACGCGACGCCGCCGTCGCCCAGCACTACCGCTACCCGCTGCTGGAGGCGCTCAGCGACGGCGAGACCGTCAATGACTTCTCCTGGCTGCAGCTGATGCTGCAACAGGGCTGGCTGGAGGAGGGCGCCCTGCTCGACCGCCTGCGCCTGTGCACCGACTGCGGCTCCGGCCGCCTCAACTACGTCGACGTCTGCCCCGAGTGCCAGGCCCTGGACATCTCCCGTCAGCCGTCGCTGCACTGCTTCACCTGCGGCCACGTCGGTGCCCAGGAGCATTTCCTCAAGGACGGCCTGCTGCTCTGCCCCAACTGCCTGAGCCGTCTGCGCCACATCGGCAGCGACTACGACCGGCCGCTGGAGAACTACCGCTGCCGCAGCTGCCAGGCGTTCTTCGTCGATGCCGCGGTGGAGGCGCGCTGCCTGGATTGCGGCGAGCACCACGCGCCGGACAAGCTGCGCGTGCGCGAGGTGCGCCACTTCCGCCTGGCCGAGGCCGGGCGCCTGCGCTGCCGCCAGGGCTTCAACACCAGCCCGGCGGAGAACGACCAGTTCGGCCGTCTCAACCTGCTGTCGCAGCGCAGCTTCCACGAGTTGCTGGAATGGCAGCTGCAGCTGACCCGCCGGCACAAGACGCCGCACTTCGCCCTGCTCGGGGTGCGCTTCGTCAATCTGCTGGAGACCCTCGAACGCCTCGGCGAGATGCGCGGCCACGCGCTGATCGACGGCCTGGTCGAGCGCCTGCAGGAGGCGGTGCGCGAGACCGACCGCTGCTGCCGGCTGAGCGAGGAAGTGCTGTGGCTGCTGATGCCGCACACCGATGCGGCCGGCCTCGAGGTGGTGAAGAAGCGCCTGGCCAAGGGCGCCGAACGCCTGGCCAGCGATGCCGACACCCATGTCGAGATGCGCCAGGTCGGCTTCGTCGCTCCCGAGGAACTGGTCGACCAGGAAGACGCCGCGCTGCTTCTCGCCCGCCTGGGCGGCCTGCTGGCCTGATCCATGGAGGCGGTCGTCCAGCAGTGGTTGCAGCTGTTCACCGAGCTCGGCAAGAGCGACGGCCTGGTGCGCCTGCTGGTGACCCTGCTGCCGGCCTTCCTGCTGCTGGAGGTGCCGCTGAACATGCTGGTGCTGCTCGGCGTGCTGCGCTGGTTCGTGCGCAAGCCCTTCGAGCTGCCGCCCGATAACGGCTACCGGCCGCGGGTGTCCTGCATCATCACCTGCTACAGCGAGGGGCTGGACGTGCAGAGCACCCTGCGCAGCCTGTGCGAGCAGACCTACGCCGGTGACATCGAGATGATCCCGGTGGTCGACGGCGCCGCGGTGAACAAGCCGACCATGCAGGCGGTACGCGATTTCCAGGTCGACCGCACGCTCTACCCGCGGCGCCTGCTGCGGCCAATCGCCAAATGGCAGCGCGGCGGTCGGGTATCGTCGCTGAACTCCGGCCTGGCCCACTGCACCGGCGATATCGTCATGGCCCTGGACGGCGACACCTCGTTCGACAACGACATGGTGGTCAACATCGTCCGCCACTTCGCCGACCCCGACGTGCCGGCCGTGGCCGGCAGCCTGCGGGTGCGTAACTGGCAGGCCTCGCTGACCGCGGCCATGCAGGGCCTGGAATACCTGCTGTCGATCCACATGGCGAAGATCGGCCTCAGCGAGTGGAACCTGGTGAATAACGTCTCCGGGGCCTTCGGCGCGTTCCGCCGCAGCTTCCTCGACAAGATCGGCGGCTGGGACACCCACACCGCCGAGGACCTCGACATCACCCTGCGGATCAAGAACTACTTCGGCCGCCAGCCCCTGCGCATCCCCTTCGAGCCGCGCGCCATCGGCCACACCGATGCGCCGACCACCTTCAAGCAGTTCCTCATGCAGCGCCTGCGCTGGGACGGCGACCTGTACTTCCTGTACATCCGCAAGCACCGCCACAGCTTCAACCCGCGCCTGCTCGGCTGGCCCAACTTCCTGATGACCCTGGTGAGCGGCTTCTTCTTCCAGCTGGTGCTGCCCTTCATCATCTTCGGTTACCTGGTAATCGGCGTGTTCGTCCTGCCGCTGGCCAACTACCTGGCTTTGGCCGGGCTGATCTACCTGGTGTACCTGGGCGTGACCCTGCTGATGTACCTGGCCATGCTGGCCATGGTTTCCGAACGACCGCGCCAGGACCTGCGATTGTTGCCTATCGTGTTCCTGTTCCCCCTGTTCATGCTGGTGATGCGCTGCTGGAGCGCCGTGGCGATGCTCAACGAGGCGCTGCGCCGCGGCCACGAGGAAACCAGCATGGCGCCCTGGTGGGTGCTGAAGAAGGCCAAGAGGTTCTAGATGCTGCGTACCCTTTCCCTGGTCGGCCTGCTGCTGGCCGCCGGCCTGGCCCGGGCCGAACCGCTGCCGCTGCAGGTCCTGCTGGCGGGCCTCGACGACGGTGCCGTGGCCCGCGCCGGGCGTGCCGAGCAGGACTCTCTGGCGGCCCAGCGCGTGCAGCGCGAGGCCGAGTCCGGCTGGCAGTGGTATTCATCTGCCAGCACCGGCCATTACCGCGAGCTGGTCACCGAGGACGTGCGCGACGACTACTACGGCCGCGATCTCGCCCTCGGCGTGCGCCACCCGCTGCTCGGCAGCCTGCGCCGCCAGGTGCAGGCTGTCGAGGCGGTCGAGCTGGAGCAGCAGCGCCAGCAGGCCCGCAACCTGCTGCGCCGCGCCGAGCAGCGCCTGGCCCTGCGCAGCGCCTACGCCGACTGGTGGCGTGCCGAGCAGGAGCAGCGCTGGTGCCTCGACCTGCTGCCGGCCGCCCGCGAGGCCCGTGCGCGCCTGCAGCGGCGCCAGAGCGAGGGCTGGCTGCTGGCCTCCGAGGCGCGCCTGCAGCAGGGCCAGTGGCAGGTGCTGGAGCGCCGTTGCCAGCGCGCCCCGGAGCTGGTCGAGGAGACCCGCGCGGCCCTCGCCGGCATCGCCGGCCAGGCCGTCGACGCCCGGCAGCAGGCCGAGGCCGAGCCACTGGCGCCGCAGGTGCGCCCGCTCGCCGCCTGGCAGCAGGCGCTGGACGGCCACCCGCGCCTGCGCGAGCGCCAGGACGAGCTGCGCCAGGCCGAACGCAATCGCCAATCGCCCTGGTATTCCGCGGTCGACTCCAGCTTCAGCCTGGCGCAGAGCTACGAGGACCGCAGCGGCGCGGACAAGCCCGGTGACGGCCTGGTGGCCAGCATCAGCCTGTCGGCGCCCTTCGACCTGCTCAGCTACGGCAAGGCTCGCGGTCGCGAGGGCGAGGCGCGCCACCAGGCCGCGCTGGCGCGCCTGGAGGCCGAGCGCGAGCAGTTGCTGCTCGGCCTCGGCCAGGCCCTGCGCGCCCAGCGCACGGCGATGGACGAGCTGACTGGAGCCCGCGAGGAGCTGAGCGCGGCCCAGCAGGCGCGCCACGAACAGGGTCTGCGCCGCGACGCCGAGCTGGAGCGCGGCGTGCAGGGCGAACTGGCCGCCGAGCTGGGCCACTATGGCGCCGGCCTGCGCCTGATCGCCGCCTGGCACGCGGCCTGGCTGCGCGAGGCGGCGTTGCGCCTGTTCGTCGAAGACGACGGCGCGCTGTCCGGCCTGCTCGGTGACGCTCGTGAGCGCTGGAGTCTGGCGGCCACCGCTGCCAGCGAATGGAGCCAGGGCGTGTATGTCTGGGACAGCCGTCGCCTGCTGCAGGCTTCCAGCCGCCGCGCCGAACTGCGCGACCTGCGCCGCGCCGGCATGCAGCGCATCTATGTCGGCCTGTCCGCCGCCCAGGTGGCCGACATCCCGGCCCTGCGCCAGCGCCTGCAGAGTAGCCTCGACGAGGCCCACGGCCAGGGCCTGCAGGTCGGCCTGCTGCTGGGCGATCCGGCGTGGATCGAACCGGCCGGGCGCCAGGGTCTGCTGAACCTGCTCGGCCAGCTGCAGGGCCTGTCGTTCGATGCCCTGCATCTGGATCTGGAAGTCGAGCAGCTTGGCTGGCCGGTGCCGGACAGCCGCGTGCTGGACTGGCTCGACACCCTGGCCGCGGTGGCCAGCCTCAATCCCTGGCCGCTGGAGCTGTCCAGCCACCACCGCTGGTTCGCCGAGCCGGCCGCCGGGCAGACCTGCGTGCCCTGCGCCTTGCCGCAGCGCGGCGTGCAGCAGGTCAGCCTGATGATCTATACGCGCAATGCCGAACGCAGCGCCGAGCTGGCCGAGCAGATCGCCCAGCGCTGGCCGGCACTGCGCTTCCGCCTGGCGCAGAGCGTCGAGCCGCAGCTTCCCGCCGAGGAGAGCTGGGCTGGCGTGCCGCCCCGTCAGTTACAGCAGCAGGTCGAGCGCTGGCGCGTGCGCCTGCAGCCGGTGGGTGTCACCGGCATCGACTGGCAGGACTGGACCCATTACCCGCACTGAGCCTTTCATGAAGATCCGTTTCAGCAGTTCGAAGGAACAACAACCCACCCAGGACCACGGCCTGCAGGTGCTCTACGCGCCCGGCAAGCGCCTGGCCTTTAAGTTGCGCTGGTACCTGATCCTGCTGGCCGTCACCAGCCCGCTGCTGTGGCTGGTCGGCCGCGCGCTGCTTAGCGTGTGGCTGATCGAGGCGCCGGCCCAGCTGCAGCTGACCACCAGCGAGCTGCGCGCCCGCGAGCCGGGCCAGGTGCAGCAGGTGCTGGTGCGCCCGGGCGAGCGGGTGACGGCGGGGCAGGTGCTGGTGCGCCTGGACAACCCGGAGTGGCGCGCGCGCCTGGCGCTGCTGGCCGAGCCGCCGGCGCCGCCGGTGGTGCCCACCGACGACGCCCTGGGCGCTCGCGAGCGCGATACCCTGCAGCGCCTGCTGGTCAGCGCCGAGCAGCGCCTGCAGCAGCTTTCCGGTCTGCAGGCGGCCGGCGCCGCCACCCGCGGCGAGGTGCAGGCGGCGCGCGACGAACGCGATCGACGCCAGCGCGACCTGCTGCAGTTCGAGCGTCAGCAACGGGTGGTGACGGTGCCGGATGCCGGCGAGCAGCAGCGCCTGCTCGAGCGCGCCTGGCTGCAGGCGCGTCTCGAGGGCCTGACCCTGGAAGCCGCGGCGGCGGGCGCGGTCAGCGAGGTGCTGGTGGCCGAGGGTGAGAATGTCGGCCCCGGCACCCTGCTGCTGCGCCAGCATCGTCTCGACGAGGCGCAGCTGTGGGTCTATCTCGACCCGCGCGACGCCGAGTACGCCGTGCCCGGCCAGCGCTTCCGCCTACTGATGCCCGACGGCAGCCGTCTGCCGGCCGAGGTGATCCGCCGGGTCGAGGACACCATCGCCGTGCCGGCCGAGCTGCAGCCGGCCTTCAGCGCGCCGAGCCGTCACCTGCGGGTGCTGGCGCGCCTGCAGGGCGAGCTGCCGGAACAGTGGCGCATCGACCGCCTCGGCCTGACGGCGCGCTTCCCGCACCGCTGGGCCTGGCTCAACGCCTGGGCCGACTAACGCCCGCCAGCGAGCCAGGCGGGAATGCGTCGCTCCAGGTAGAACTCCGGCCGCCGCGGCGAGCCCCCGATGAAGCCGACATGGCCGCCGCGGTCGTGCAGCTCCAGATGGGTGCTGCGCGACAGTTCCTGGGCCTGCGGCACGCTGTGGGGGAAGACGAAGGGGTCGTCGCTGGACTGGATGATCAGCGTGCGTGTGCGAATCCGCTCCAGGTAGTAGCGGCTGGACGCGCGGCGGTAGTAGTCATCGGCGTCGGCGTAGCCGTGCAGCGGCGCGGTGAAGCGGCCGTCGAAGTCCCAGAAGGTGCGCATGCCCTCCAGCGGACCCAACTGCTGCAGCGCCGCCAGGCGCTCGTGATGGCCCTCGTCGGTAAAGCGCTGCTGCTTGTCGCGCACATACGCAACCAGCTCGCGCATGAAGTGCGCCTGGTAGACCTTGGAGAAGCCGCGGTCGATGCGCTCGGCGCAGTGGTCCAGGCGAAACGGCACCGACACCGCCACCGCGCCCTGCAGGCCGGAATCCTCGCCCGACTCGCCCAGGTATTTGAGCAGCACGTTGCCACCCAGCGAATAGCCCACCGCATACAGCGGCGCCAGCGGCCGCTTGGCCTGCAGATGACGCACCACGCTGACCACGTCCTCGCTGACCCCGGAGTGGTAGCCGCGCGGCAGTAGGTTGGGCTCGCCGGAGCAGCCACGCCAGTTCAGCGCCACGCTGGCCCAGCCCCGGGCCGCCAGTTGCTGCTGCAGACCGAGCACATAGTGGGAGCTGGAGGAGCCGGTCAGCCCGTGCAGCACCAGTACAAGTGGCGCCGTGGCGTCATGCGGGCCATGCCAGTCCAGGTCGAGGAAATCGCCATCCTCCAGCCACAGCCGCTCGCGCTGCCGTTCCAGCTGCGGCAGCGTGCGGCACAGCGAACCCCAGAGGGTCTGCAGGTGTGGGCTGGGTAGCCACCAGGCGGGGGAGAAGGGAGGAACGGACATCGGTTGCGTGCCGGAGCGGGAAAGGCTCCAGAGTAAGGCGCTAGAGCGCTCCAGAGAAGAGTCAGTCGCGGCCGAACAGATCGCGGGTATAGATCTTCCCGGCCACATCGCCGAGCGCTGCACTCATTCGATTGGTGAGGATGACGTCGGCTTCGCGTTTGAACAGTTCCAGATCATCGACGATGCGCACCTCGGCGTATTCGCTCTGATTCAGTCCCGGCTCATGCACGATCACCTCGACGCCCCTGGCCATGATGCGCTGCATGATGTCGAGGATGCTGGAGGCGCGGAAGTTGTCCGAGTTGCTCTTCATGATCAGGCGGTAGATGCCCACGACTCGTGGCTGGCGCTTGAGAATATCTTCGGCGATGAAGTCCTTGCGCGTGTCGTTCGACGCCACGATGGCGTGGATAAGGTTTTGCGGCACGTCGCGGTAGTTGGCCAGCAACTGCTGGGTGTCCTTGGGCAGGCAGTAACCGCCGTAGCCGAAGGAGGGGTTGTTGTAGTGGTCGCCGATGCGCGGGTCGAGGCCGACGCCTTCGATGATCTGCCGGCTGTCCAGACCATGGCTGGCGGCATAGGTGTCGAGCTCGTTGAAATAGGACACGCGCATGGCCAGGTAGGCGTTGGCGAACAGCTTGATCGCCTCCGCTTCCGTCGAGTCGGTAAGCAGGATCGGTACATCGGGCTCCAGAGCGCATTCCTTCAGCAGCTCGGCAAAGATTTCCGCGCGCCGCGAGTGCTCGCCGACCACGATGCGCGTCGGGTGCAGGGTGTCATGCAGGGCGCGCCCTTCACGCAGGAACTCGGGGGAGAAGATCAGTCGCTCGCAGGCGAAGCGCTGGCGTGCCTTCAGGGTATACCCGACCGGCACCGTCGACTTGATCACCAGCACCGCCTCCGGATTGATCGCCATGGCCTCGCCGATCACGCTCTCGATGGCCTGGGTGTTGAAGTAGTTGGTGTGGGCGTCGTAGTCGGAAGGTGTGGCGATCAGCACATACTCCGCCCCTTCGTAGGCTTCCTGCTTGTCCAGAGTGGCGCGCAGATCGAGCGACTTGTTCCGGAGATAGTCCTCCAGCTCGGGATCGGCGATCGGCGACTGCCGCCGGTTGATCAGCTCCACCCGGGTCGCGTCTATGTCCAAGGCCACCACCTCATGCTGCTGAGCGAGCAGCACGGCATTCGACAGACCCACATAACCCAGGCCGACAACGGTGATCTTCATCGCGGAGCACCTCTATTGGTTGTTGGCCCGTTCGGCCAGAACTCGAACGCTGGTCTTGCGCGCGCCGAACAATCCATAGCGGCGAGGCCTGGCAACTTCCAGCGACAGATCCACTGTGCGGCTGTCGACCGTCATCAGGTTTTGCATCTGTAGGCGGATGATGAAGGTCGCAGGTTGCAGTTTATGGTGCTTGAGGCTGTCGCTGATGGTGTTGAGCATGTGCTGGTGGGCTGCGAATGGAATGTCGCGAATGCCATAGCTGTGCAGGTGAGCCTTAACTTTCACATAACAGCTGTTGATCAGGCTCTGGATCGAGATGTTCTTGATCGTGTGGAAGGTGGTGCGCTCGTCATCGGCGTGGGAAATGGGTTCGACGAACCGGTTGGGGTAATAGGCTGGTTGAGCGTTCCCCTCCTGGGGAAGCCTGGCGTATAGATCGATATCTTCGCCGCCCCAGCCGCGGACAACATCGTCGTAGCCGCGAGCTGCCGTAAAGGCTGCGCGGGTACAAAGGAAGGTACCGGCGATTTCCTGCAGCTGTCGGCCATCGGCCAGACTGGGTCGATAGAAGCTGCCCTCCTCAAGATTCTGGCGCATCCAGTCCAGCCAACCGCTTTTCACTTTGATATCGGCATCGATGAAACACAGCCAGGGTGAAGAAGAATGAGCGGCGCCGATATTGCGAGCGCGTGGCAGGCAGAAGCCGGGGTCGTCGTTGACCCGGATGACTTTGACTTCTGGGTAATGCTCTTCGACCCAGTTCCCCGTGTTGTCAGGGCATCCGTAATCCACCAGAATTATTTCCGCCGGTGACTCCGCAATTATTGTCGGCAGTGTCTGCTGTATATGGTGCAGGCGGCCTTTGCAGGTGGTCACGAAGGCTATCGGATACATAAGTAATCTCAGGGTCGACTATGCGAGTGCTGGTAACAGGCGGGGCGGGGTTTATTGGTTCGCATATATGCCGGCGTCTGCTCGAAGATGGTCACGAAGTTTTATCGGTGGATAATTACTTCACCGGCAGTCGGCAGAATATCCAGGATCTGTTGAGCAATCCGCGATTCGAGGCCATGCGCCATGATGTGACTTTCCCGCTCTATATCGAGGTTGATCGCATCTTCAACTTCGCCTGTCCGGCCTCGCCGATACACTATCAGCGCGATCCGGTGCAAACAACCAAGACCAGCGTGCATGGTGCGATCAATATGCTGGGCCTGGCCAAGCGCACGGGTGCACGGATTCTTCAGGCATCCACTTCGGAAGTTTACGGTGATCCGGAGTGCCATCCGCAGGCAGAAGGTTATTGGGGGAGGGTCAACCCGATCGGCATAAGAAGTTGTTATGACGAAGGAAAACGTTGTGCGGAAACCTTGTTCTTCGATTATTACCGGCAGCACGCACTTGATATAAAAGTGGTGCGTATCTTCAATACTTACGGGCCGGGCATGCAGTTGCACGATGGTCGCGTCATCAGCAACTTCATTGTTCAGGCGCTGCGCGGTGAAGAAATCACCATATATGGTGACGGCAGGCAGACCCGTTCTTTCTGCTTCGTCTCTGATTTGGTCGAGGGTGTGATTGCGATGATGGACAGTCCGGTCGACCTGCCGGGGCCGGTGAATCTGGGCAATCCAGCCGAATGCAGCATCACCGATATCGCCGAGACCATCATCGGCCTGTGCGGCTCTGCCTCGAAGCTGATCTATATGCCGCTGCCCGAGGATGATCCACGCCAGCGCCAGCCAGATATCTCCCTGGCTCGTGAACGGCTGGATTGGCAGCCCAAAGTCGCGCTGGAGGATGGTCTGCTCGAAACGATCGGCTATTTCCGTGGCGTGCTAGGTCTGAGGTGAGGTTCGGCTAGCGCCGTGGACGCGCCAGGAGGCGCTGGGTGGTCAGGCCGAGCAGCAGGCCCGGCCTTTCGCGTACACTAATGCGGCTGGCAAGGTCCAGGCCGATCTCCCGCTCCGTCAGCAGCAGCGGCAGGGCGAGGCCGATCAGCAGAGCAGCAAGTAGGGCAGATTGGCGTAGATGAAATCCCTCAGCGACGAAGGCTGCCGGGACATCTTCAGTCCCGCGCCCACAGTGCGTAGTACACCTGCCCCGCCTTCTGCTCGCGGTGCAGGCGCCAGTTGCCGGGCATGGCCAGGGTCGAGGGAGCGGTTTCGCTTTCGGTGTAGATCCAGGCGTCCTTGGCCAGCCAGCCTTTTTCTTCCAGCAGCGCGCAGGCCGGTGCCAGCAGGTCCTGGCCGAAGGGCGGGTCGAGGAATACCAGGTCGTAGGGCGTGGCCGGCTGGCTGTCCAGGTGGCGCAGGGCATCGGTCTGCAGCAGCTGGCCGTTGCTGCATTTCAGCATGGTGAGGATCTGCCGCAGGCTGGCGATGGCATTGCTGTTGCTGTCCAGGGCCAGGGCGCTGCTGGCGCCGCGCGACAGGGCTTCGAGGAACAGCGCGCCGCTGCCGGTGAAGCAGTCCAGCACGTGGGCGCCCTCGACGTAGGGCGCCAGCCAGTTGAACAGCGTCTCGCGCACGCGGTTGGGCGTCGGGCGCAGGCCGTGGGCCATGGGGAAGCTGAACTGGCGGCTGCGCCACTCGCCGCCGATGATGCGCAACTGGCCGCTGCCGTTGTGTTCTGCGGGTTTTTTACCAGGGGACTTGCGCATCAGTGCTCCGGCGGGCCGGCCGGTTGCTCGGCGGGCTTGTCGGTGGGTGGGGGCAGCGGCTTCTGCGCGACCGTAGGGCCGGCGGTGACGATGACCAGCTTGTCGGATGCCAGGTGCTTGGCCATGGCGGCCTTCACCTGCTCCACGCTCAGGCCCTGCACTTCGCTCATGAAGTCGTCGAGGTAGGTCAGCGGCAAGTCGTAGAAGCCCATGCTGCCGAGCTGGCCGACGATGTCGGCGTTGCTCGCGGTGGTCAGCGGGAAGCTGCCGACCATCTCGCGCTTGGCTTCGTCCAGTTCCTTCTGGGTTGGGCCGTTGGCCAGGTAGTCGGCGAGGATGTCCTGCACCAGCTTGAGGGTGCCTTCGCTCAGCTCGGCGCGGGTCTGCAGATTGATCATGAACGGACCGCGCGCCTGCATGGCGCTGAAGCCGGAGTAGATGCCGTAGGTCAGGCCGCGCTTCTCGCGCACCTCTTCCATCAGGCGGGTACCGAAGCCGCCGCCACCGAGGATCTGGTTGCCCAGCATCAGCGCGGCGTAGTCCGGCTCGCGGCGGTCGACGCCGAGCTGGGCCAGCATCAGGTGGGTCTGGTTGGACGGGAACTCGATATGGCTGGGGCCGGCCTTGGGCTCCTCGGGCTGGGCGATGCGCGGCAGAGCCGGGCCCTTGGGCAGGGAGGCGGAGACCTTGGCCGCGATGGCCTCGGCCTCGGCACGGGAGAGGTCGCCGACCAGGGCGATCACCACGTTGCCGGCCGCATAGGCCTTGGCATGGAAGGCACGCAGCTGCGCCACCGAGATGCCGGGGATCGACTGCTCGCTGCCTTCGCTCGGGTGGGCATAGGGGTGCGTGCCGTACAGGCGCTCGAAGAGTTGCAGGCCGGCCAGCTTGCCGGGGTTCTGCTTCTGGTACTCGAAGCCGGCCAGCAGCTGGTTCTTGATCCGCGCCAGGGCGTCCTCGGGAAAGGTCGGCTGGCCGATGACCTGATCGAACAGGGCCAGGGCCGGCTCGCGCTGCTCGGCGGCGCTGAGGCTGCGCAGGCTGGCGATGGCCATGTCGCGGTAGGCGCCGTTGCCGAACTCGGCACCCAGGCTCTCGAAGCCTTCGGCGATGGCGGTGACGTCCTTGCCGGGCACGCCTTCGTTGAGCATGGCGTTGGTCAGGGCGGCCAGGCCGGGCACGCCGTCGTCGTGGCTGCTGCCGGCGGCGAAGGTCAGGCGCAGGTCGAACATCGGCAGCTGGCGCGCCTCGACGAACAGCACCTTGGCGCCCTCGGCGGTCTGCCATTGCTGGATATCCAGGGTGCGCTTGCTCGGCGCCTTGCCTTCCAGGGCGGCCAGCGACTCCAGGCCGGTGGATTGGGCGGGCGCTTCTGCCAGCGTCGGGGCCTGAGCGCTGCGGCTAGCGATATAGGTGAGCAGGCCGATCAGCAGGATCAGGCCGAGGCCGAGCAGGCCGTAACGGATGCCGTTGCGCTCGCTCATGGCTGGGCTCCTTCTGCGGCTTTCTCGGGCAGGATGTGGGCGACCGACAGGCGCGACGGGGTGAAGTAGGTACGGGCGGCCTTCTGGATATCGGCCGGGGTCACCGCTTCGAGGGCGGCCAGGTCCTTGTCCATCAGCGTCCACGACAGGCCGACGGTTTCCAGCTGGCCGATGGTGGTGGCCTGGCTGGTGATCGAGTCGCGTTCGTAGACCAGGCCGGCGATCACCTGGGCACGCACCCGGGCCAGTTCCTCGGCGCTGGGCGGCGTGCGCTTGAGGTCGTCGAGCTGGGCCCACAGGCCGGCTTCGGCCTGCTCCAGCGAGACGCCCTTCTGCACGTTCGGCGTGGCGGAGAGCATGAACAGGCTGTCGCCGCGGGCGAAGGCGTCGTACCAGGCGGAGGCGCCGGACACCAGTTCCTGGCCACGCTCCAGGCGCGACGGTAGGCGTGCGCTGTAGCCGCCGTCGAGCAGGGCGGAGAGCAGGCGCAGGGCATGGACTTCGCGGGCATCGGCGCTGGTGGCGATGCCGGGCACGTTGAAGCCCATCAGCAGGCTCGGCAGCTGGGTCTTCACGTGCAGCTTGATGCGTCGCTCGCCCGGCTCGGCCAGCTCGCGCGGGGCCTTGGCCGGCGGCACATCGCGGCGTGGGATGGCGCCGAAGTAGTGCTGGGCCAGGCCCTGCACCTCGTCCTTGGTCACGTCGCCGACCACCACCAGGGTGGCGTTGTTCGGCGCGTACCAGGCCTGGTACCAGTGGCGCAGCTCCTCGACGGTCATGCGGTCGAGGTCGGCCATCCAGCCGATGGTGGGGGTGTGGTAGCCGCTGGCCGGGTAGGCCATGGCCTTGAAGCGCTCGTAGGCCAGCGAGGTGGGCTTGTCGTCGGTGCGCAGGCGGCGCTCCTCCTTGATCACCTCGATCTCGCGGGCGAACTCGTCGGCCGGCAGCTTGAGGCTGGCCAGGCGGTCGGCCTCCAGCTCGAAGGCCACGGCCAGGCGGTCGCGCGACAGCACCTGGTAGTAGGCGGTGTAGTCGTCACTGGTGAAGGCGTTCTCCTCGGCACCGAGGTCGCGCAAGATGCGCGAGGCTTCGCCGGGGCCGAGCTTGCGGCTGCCCTTGAACATCATGTGTTCGAGGGCGTGGGACAGGCCGGTCTGGCCGGGTGTCTCGTAGCTGGAGCCGACCTTGTACCAGAGCTGGGAGACCACCACGGGGGCGCGGTGATCCTCGCGGACGATGACCTTGAGGCCGTTATCCAGCTGGAATTCGTGGGTCGCTTGGGGTTCGGCGGCGATTGCCGCCAGGGGCATGCAGAACGCGCTGAGGAGCAGGCCGGCGCAGCGGCGGGCGAGTCGTGTCATAGGGGCTCTTGACCTGTCGGACGGCCCGGCCGGTCGTACCGCCGGCGGGCGAAGAGGTGCTAGGATACCGCATCCTTTTCCGGGGCGGCGCGGCGATCCGTGCGGCTCCCCTGAGATCAAGCGACCCATGTTTGGTTCCCAAGACGACAAGCCATCGCCGGAGCAACCCGGCGAGAAGAAATCCCTGTTTGGCTGGCTGCGCAAGAAGCCGGAAGTCCCGGGGGCTGCCGAGCAGCCTCAAGCCGCGCCAGCGGCCGAGCCGAGCAGCGCGCCGGTCGAGCCCGCGCCTGCCGCAAGCCCTGCGCCAGTAACCGCGACCAGCGCCGAGCCCGCCGTGGCGGCGCCCGCCGCAGCGCCGGTTGTCGAGCCCGTACCCGAGTCTGTCGCCGCCGCGCCTGAGCCGGTGCCCGCACCCGTGGTGGTGCAGCCGCCGATCGAGCACCTGCCCGTGGTCGAGGCCGCGCCGCTGGCCGAAGAGCCCAAGCCGGCCTTCTCGCGCTTTCGCATCAATGCCGGCAGCGAAGTCACCCATCCGGTCCACGCCGCGCCCGTCGAACCCGCGCCGCAACCCGAGCCGGTTGCCGCGCCCACAGTGGTCGAGCAGAGCAAGCCCGGCGACAACCAGGGCGGCTGGTTCGCCCGCCTCAAGCAGGGCCTGTCGAAGACCAGCGCCAGTCTGGGCGAGGGCATGGCCAGCCTGTTCCTCGGCAAGAAGGCCATCGACGACGACCTGCTCGACGAGCTGGAAACCCGCCTGCTGATGGCCGACGTCGGCGTCGAGGCCACCAGCACCATCATCGGCAGCCTGACCAAGCGCGTGGCGCGCAAGGAGCTGGCCGACAGCGGCGCGCTGTACAAGGCGCTGCAGGAAGAGCTGGGCGGCCTGCTCAAGCCGGTCGAGCAGCCACTGGTCATCAATGCCGAGAAGCAGCCCTATGTGATCCTGGTGGTCGGCGTGAACGGTGTCGGCAAGACCACCACCATCGGCAAGCTGGCCAAGAAGCTGCAGGGCGAGGGCAAGAAGGTCATGCTCGCCGCCGGCGATACCTTCCGCGCCGCCGCCGTCGAGCAGCTGCAGGTGTGGGGCGAGCGCAACAGCATCGCGGTGATCGCCCAGCACACCGGCGCCGACTCCGCCTCGGTGATCTTCGATGCGGTGCAGGCCGCCAAGGCCCGTGGCGTTGACGTGCTGATCGCCGATACGGCCGGTCGCCTGCACACCAAGGACAACCTGATGGAGGAACTGAAGAAGGTCCGTCGGGTCATTGGCAAGCTGGACGAGACCGCGCCGCACGAGGTGCTGCTGGTGCTGGACGCCGGCACCGGGCAGAACGCGATCAACCAGACCAAGCAGTTCAACCAGGCCGTGACCCTCACCGGGCTGGCGCTGACCAAGCTGGACGGCACCGCCAAGGGCGGGGTGATCTTCGCCCTGGCCAAGCAGTTCGGCCTGCCGATCCGCTACATCGGCGTCGGCGAGGGCATCGACGATCTGCGCACCTTCGTCGCCGAGGACTTCGTCCAGGCACTCTTTGCTGAGAAGGAACAGGGATGATTCGATTCGAGCAGGTCGGCAAGCGGTATCCCAACGGCCATGTCGGGTTGCATGAACTGAGTTTCCACGTGCGCCGCGGCGAGTTCCTCTTCGTCACCGGTCACTCCGGCGCGGGCAAGTCCACCTTGCTGCGCCTGCTGCTGGCGATGGAGCGGCCGACCACCGGCAAGCTGCTGCTGGCCGGCCAGGACCTGGCGCAGATCACCACCGCGCAGATTCCCTTCCTGCGCCGGCAGATCGGCGTGGTGTTCCAGAACCACCAGCTGCTGTTCGATCGCTCGGTGTTCGACAACGTCGCTCTGCCGCTGCAGATCCTCGGCCTGTCCAAGCCGGACATCGCCAAGCGGGTCAATGCCGCCCTGGAGCGTGTGTCGCTGTCGGACAAGGTCGAGCAGTTCCCGGCCGACCTGTCCACCGGCCAGCAGCAGCGCGTCGGCATTGCCCGTGCCGTGGTGCATCGCCCGGCCCTGCTGCTGGCGGACGAACCCACCGGTAACCTCGATCCGCGCCTGGCCGCCGAGATCATGGGCGTGTTCGAGGACATCAACCGCCTCGGCACCACCGTGCTGATCGCCAGCCACGACCTGGCCCTGATCGCGCGCATGCGTCACCGCATGCTCACCCTGCAACGCGGCCGACTGATCGGCGACGGGGAGGCCGGTTGATGAGCGACAAGCAACGCAATATCAAGGCCGCCGAGCGCGTCGGCGCCGTGCAGAGCAAGGCCGACAAGCCTATCAAGCAGGGCCCGGACTTCTCCACGCTGTTCGCCGCATGGGTCGAGAGCCACCGCGCCAGCCTGATCGACAGCCTCGGCCGCCTGGTCGGCCAACCGATCGGCAGCTTCTTCACCTGCCTGGTGATGGCCGTGGCGCTGTCGCTGCCCATGGGCCTGGCCCTGCTGCTGGACAATGTCGAGCGCCTCGGCGGTTCCTGGCAGCAGGCCGCGCAGATTTCCCTGTACCTCAAGCAGGAGGCCGGTGACGACGCCGGCCTGCAGCTGCGAGAGGAGATCGCGGCCATGGCCGACGTGGCCGAGGCCGAGTTCATCGGCCGCGAGGCCGGCCTGGCCGCGTTCGAGGAACAGTCGGGCCTCGGTCAGGCCCTGCGCGAGCTGCCGGACAACCCGCTGCCCGCCGTGGTGGTGGTGACTCCCCACGAGATCGACAAGGCCGCGCTGGAAGCCCTACGCCAGCGCCTGGCCGAGCTGCCCGGCGTCGACCAGGCGCAGCTCGACCTGCAGTGGGTGGAGCGCCTCACCGCCATCCTCGGCCTCGGCGACCGCTTCGTCTTCGGCCTGACCCTGCTGCTGGTGATGGCGCTGCTGCTGGTAATCGGCAACACCATTCGCCTGCATATCGAGAACCGCCGCAGCGAGATCGAGGTGATCAAGCTGGTCGGCGGTACCGATGGCTACGTGCGTCGGCCCTTCCTCTATATGGGGGCGCTGTATGGCCTGGGCGCCGGTCTGCTGGCCTGGGGCCTGCTGGCCTTCGGCCTGGACTGGCTGAACGAGGCGGTGGTACGCCTGGCGGGGCTCTACGGCAGCGATTTCGCCCTGGGTGGCGTGCCGGCCGCCGATGGTCTTTCGCTACTGTTGGGCGCGGTTTTCCTCGGCTATATTGGCGCCTGGCTGGCGGTAGCCCGTCACTTGAGCGAGCTCGCGCCACGCTAGCAATTTATTGATTTTTGATTATTTTCTGAGCAACTGTAAGGGAACTTTTCCACTGTTCCCAGCTCAGAAAGGGCAGTGCTAGACTGCACCCCGCTTTGCAATACCGGAGGTTTTGATGACCACTTCCCTGCAACCTGTTCATGCCCTAGTTCCAGGCGCCAACCTGGAGGCATACGTGCATGCGGTGAACAGCATTCCGCTGTTGACCCCCGAGCAGGAGCGCGAGCTGGCCGAGAGTCTCTACTACGAGCAAGATCTGGAAGCCGCGCGCCAGATGGTTCTGGCCCACCTGCGCTTCGTCGTGCATATCGCCCGCAGCTATGCCGGCTATGGCCTGTCCCAGGCCGACCTGATCCAGGAAGGCAACGTAGGCCTGATGAAGGCGGTCAAGCGCTTCAACCCGGAAATGGGCGTGCGCCTGGTGTCCTTCGCCGTGCACTGGATCAAGGCCGAGATCCACGAGTTCATTCTGCGCAACTGGCGCATCGTCAAGGTCGCCACCACCAAGGCCCAGCGCAAGCTGTTCTTCAACCTGCGCAGCCAGAAGAAGCGTCTGGCCTGGCTGAGCAACGACGAAGTGCATGCGGTGGCCGAGAGCCTGGGCGTGGAGCCGCGCGAAGTCCGCGAGATGGAGAGCCGCCTGTCCGGGCAGGACATGGCCTTCGACCCGGCCGCGGAAGACGATGACGAGAGCGCGTTCAAGTCGCCGGCCAACTACTTGGAAGACCACCGCTACGACCCGGCCATGCAGCTCGAGGATGCCGACTGGAGCGACAGTTCCAGCGCCAGCCTGCACGAAGCGCTGGAAGGCCTGGACGAGCGCAGCCGCGACATCCTCTACCAGCGCTGGCTGGCCGAGGAGAAGGCGACCCTGCACGACCTGGCCGCCAAGTACAACGTCTCCGCCGAGCGCATTCGCCAGTTGGAGAAGAACGCCATGAACAAGCTGAAAGGCTCGATCCAGGCGTAAGCTGCACCACCTCGAAAAGCCGCACCCAGGTGCGGCTTTTTTCTGCCCGGAGCATTGCCATGAAGCGTCGTCCGCCTGCCCTGCTGTTCACCGTCGTGGCCCTGGCCAGCTGCCTGCTCGGCTACTGGTGGCTGGTGCCGCGCGAGGACAAGGCGGAGCCGCTGCCCTGGCTCGGCGAGTGGCAGGCCGAGGTGCTGCAGCCGCTGGCCGAGGACAGCCTGACCCTGGGCCAGCTCGATGACCGCCTGCCCAAGGCCGAGCTGTGGCTGCAGCCGCGCCTGGACGGCCCGCGCCTGCTGCTGCGCGACTCGCAGGCCCTGGAGTCGGGTGCCTGGGTGCTGGAGGCTGAACTGGCGCTCACCGTCGCCCAGCGCGACAGCCTGGCTACCGCCAGCGGCGTGAAGCCCAACGATGCGGAGCAGCCGCAGTCGGCGCAGATGCGCGAGCAGTTGGCCGGGCAGCGCATCGAGGCGCTCAACCTGCAGCCGCAGCAGGTCATCTCCGCCGCCACGCTCAGCGCCAGCCTGGGCGCGCCACGCCTGCGCCTGCAGCTGCCGGAGGGCGAGGCCTGGATCTATCCGCAGCTGGGCCTGACCGCCCACCTCAAGGACGAGCGCCTGCAACTGCTGCGCGTGGTGCCGCGCCGCCTGCTCAGCCACTGACGCCTGCGGCCGGCGCTTCTGGCGCTTGAGGTTTTGGCGGGGAACGGGGTTTGTCGGCAGGATCGGGGCTCGTCTCGAACAGGGAGTCTCGTATGACCGCCTTCCAGCGCCGCTGCTTTGCCGCCGCCCTCTGCCTGGGCCTGCTCTATCTGCTGCTGTTGCCGCTCAAGCCCTATCCGCTGGGCTGGCTGCTCAAGCCGCTGCCCATGCTGCTGTTCGCCGTGCTGGCCTGGCGGGCGTTCCCGGGTGCGGTCGGGCGCTGGCTGGCGCTGGGTTATGGCGCGGCGGCGGCGGGGGACTTCTTCCTCGATTTCGGCGATCGCGACGGCCTGTTCATCCAGGCGCTGCTGGCCTTCCTGGTCAACCAGCTGGCCTTCATCGTCGCGTTCGGCCTGCTCGGGCGTGGTCAGCCATGGCACTGGCGGCGCTCGCTTCCAGTCGTGCTCTATGCGATAGCGATGTCGGCCTGGATGCTGCCGGCGGCCGGTGCCCTGCAGATTGCGGTGGCGATCTACCTGAGTTGCCTGCTGGCCATGGCGATCCTGGCCGGGCGGGTGGAGGCCAGACCGGGACCGCTGTGGTTGGGGGCGATGCTGTTCGTGGTGGCGGATTCGCTGATCGGGGTGAACAAGTTCGTCCAGCCCTTCCCCCATGCGGTGCTGGTGATCGTGACCTGCTACTTCAGCGGCCAGGCGCTGATCGCCTGGGGCTTATTGCGACTCAGAGCTTCGGCAGCCAATCCGGCCACCACTGCGCCAGCGGCAACGCCAGAGGCGCGGACAGCTGGTTGAGGTAGTGGCTGCCACCGAGCTGGTAGCTCTGTCGGCGGATCCAGCTGGCCCGGCGTTGCACGTGGGAGCCGGGACGGCTGGCGCTCCAGGCGCGCGGATTGGGTAGCACGGCGGCCAGCAGGCAGGCCTGCTGGCGTGACAGGTAGGGCGCGCCGACTCGGAAGTGATGGCGTGCGGCAGCCTCGGCGCCGAACACACCATCGCCCCATTCCACGCTGTTGAGGTACACCTCGAGGATGCGCTGCTTCGGCCAGAGCAGCTCGATCAGGCCGGTGAACCAGGCTTCCAGGGCCTTGCGCGGCCAGCTGCGGCCGGACCAGAGGAACAGGTTCTTGGCCACCTGCTGGCTGATGGTGCTGGCGCCGCGCAGGTTGCCGCCATCGGCGTTGTGCTGCAGCGCCTGGAGGATGGCGGCGACGTCGAAGCCCCAGTGCTCGGCGAACTTCTGGTCCTCGGCGGCGATCACCGCGATCTTCAGGTCGTCCGGCAGCTCGCGCCAGGGGCGCCAGGTCCGCTGCAGGTCGATCGGTTCACCGTCGACCCAGGACTGGATCTTGCGCTCGGCCATCAGCGCCGTGCCGGGCGGGTCGATCCAGCGCAGGGCCAGCACCACCAAGGCCGAGACGGCGGCGAACCACAGCAGCAGTTTGGTCAGGCGGCGGAACAGGTTGCGCAGCATGGCTTGGCCCGGTCTTAGGGAGCGGCCATTATAGCGGCCGCATCGAGCCTGCCCGGGAGTCAATCATGTTACGAGTCTTTCTGCTGTTGGCGGCCCTGGCCGGCTTCACCGGCGTGGCACTGGGCGCCTTCGCCGCCCACGGCCTCAAGGGCCAGCTGAGCGCGGAGTACCTGGCGGTATTCCAGACCGGCGTGCATTACCAGCTGGTGCATGCCCTGGCCCTGTTCGGCGTGGCGTTGCTCGCCGGGCGCCTGCCGGGGCGCCTGCTGCCGGCTGCCGGCAGCCTGTTCGCCTTCGGCATCCTGCTGTTCTCCGGCAGCCTGTATGCCCTGACCCTGAGCGGCCTGGGCAAGCTCGGCATGATCACCCCGCTGGGTGGCCTGTGCTTCCTCGCCGGCTGGTTGTGCCTGGGGTTGGCGGCCTGGCGTGCCGGGCGGGCCTGACAGATGGCACGCGCGTACCTTGGTCGATCCGGTCGATCGGGCTAGAATGCCGACCCTTTCATGATCTGACCGCCCAGCCATGCACATCCAGTTGAACGGCCAACCCTTCGAGCTGCCTGACGATGCCACCGTCGCCGACCTGCTCGCGCGCCTGGATGCGACCGGCAAGCGGGTGGCGGTCGAACTCAATCTGGACATAGTGCCGCGCAGCCAGCATGGCACCACCGTCCTGCACGACGGCGACCAGCTGGAAGTCGTCCACGCCATCGGCGGCGGCTAGTCGCCCGAGGAACTGCCATGAGCGCCATCATCGACAAGCCCTTCACCCTGGCCGGCCGCACCTACGAGTCGCGCCTGCTGGTGGGCACCGGCAAGTACAAGGACCTCGAGGAAACCCGCCTGGCCATCGAGGCCAGCGGTGCCGAGATCGTCACCGTGGCCGTGCGCCGGACCAATATCGGGCAGAACCCGGGCGAGCCGAACCTGCTCGACGTCATCTCGCCGGACAAGTACACCATCCTCCCCAACACCGCCGGCTGCTTCAATGCCGAGGAAGCGGTGCGCACCTGCCGCCTGGCCCGCGAGCTGCTCGACGGCCACACGCTGGTCAAGCTGGAAGTGCTGGCCGACCAGAAGACCCTGTTCCCCAACGTGATCGAGACCATCAAGGCCGCCGAAGTGCTGGTCAAGGAAGGCTTCGACGTGATGGTGTACACCAGCGACGACCCGATCATCGCCCGTCAGCTGGCCGAGATGGGCTGCATCGCGGTGATGCCGCTGGCCGGCCTGATCGGTACCGGCCTGGGCATCTGCAATCCGTACAACCTGCGCATCATCCTCGAAGAGGCGACTGTGCCGGTGCTGGTCGATGCCGGTGTGGGCACCGCGTCCGACGCCACCATCGCCATGGAACTGGGCTGCGAGGCGGTGCTGATGAACAGCGCCATCGCCCACGCTCAGGACCCGATCCTGATGGGCGCGGCGATGAAGCACGCGATCATCGCCGGGCGCATGGCCTACCTGGCCGGACGCATGCCGAAGAAGCTGTATGCCAGCGCCTCCTCGCCGCTGGACGGCCTGATCAAGTAAGCCCCCTAAACAGGCTGAGAGAACTTCATGAGCGACATCATCGAGCCGGCAGACGAAGGCGCTGCCGAGCGGCCGCTGCGCGGCATCAAGAGTTTCGTCATGCGCTCCGGGCGCATGACTGAGGGCCAGCAGCGTGGCCTGGACCAGGGCTGGCCCAAGTTCGGCCTGCAGCTGGAGGATGGCCTGCGCGACTTCGACCAGGTGTTCGGGCGCAGCGCGCCGCGTACCTTCGAGATCGGCTTCGGCATGGGCCATGCCACCCTGGAGATGGCGGCTGCCGCGCCGGAGCAGGACTTCATCGGCGTGGAAGTGCACAAGCCGGGCGTCGGCGCCCTGCTCAACGGCATGCTCACACAGAACCTGTCGAACATCCGCGTGTACAGCTGCGACGCCCTGGAAGTGCTGCGCGACTGCGTGGCCGACGCCAGCCTCGACCGCGTCCTGCTGTTCTTCCCCGATCCCTGGCACAAGGCCCGCCACCATAAGCGCCGTATCGTCCAGGCGAGCTTCGCCGAACTGGTGCGCAGCAAGCTCAAGGTCGGCGGCATCCTGCACATGGCCACCGATTGGCAGCCATATGCGGAACATATGTTGGAGGTAATGTCGCTGGCACCGGGCTACCATAATGTGGCAGGTGCCGCCGGTTATGTGGAACGGCCCAGCGAAAGGCCGGTGACCAAGTTCGAAAAACGTGGCGAGCGCCTTGGCCACGGCGTGTGGGATCTCAAGTTCCAGCGCGACGCATAAGTACTCAAAGCCCCGCCGGATGCGGAGCGACCATGACCGGGACCACCCGGCGCCAGGATGGCCACTGCCTCACCCAACGGCAATCTGCGAGCGCGACCTAGACCGGTCGCACGAATAAGAACAGCGGCGCTCGAGTGCGTCGCGAGGAGAAAGCTGTGCTGAGAACAATTGCAGTCCTGTCACTGGCAGCCGCTGTCAGCCTGCCGGCGCAAGCCCGCGTCGATGCGGCCCAGGCCGCCCGTCTCGGGCAAGACCTGATGCCGCTGGGTGGGGAGCGCGCCGGCAATGCCGCGGGCACCATTCCGTCCTGGGAGGGTGGCGTCGCCACGCCACCGGCCAACTACCAGCCCGGCATGCACCACCCGGACCCCTTCGCCGCGGACAAGGAGCTGTACCGCGTCGACAAGAGCAACCTCGCTCAGTACAAGGCGCTGCTGACCCCGGGCTACCAGAAGCTGCTGGAAACCAATCCGGACTACTTCCTGCGCGTGTTCCCGACTCGCCGCAGCGCCGCCTCGCCGCAGCGCATCTACGACGCCACCCGCTACAACGCGGCCAACGCCTCGCTGATCGCCGGCGGTAACGGCATCGAAGGCACCGCCGCCGGCATTCCCTTCCCGATCCCGCAGAACGGTCAGGAAGCGATCTGGAACCACATCGCCCGCTACCGCGGCGAGCAGACCCGGATGATTACCAACCATGCGGCGGTGCTCAAGGGCGGCGACTATGTGCTGGTCAAGCGCGAGCGCGACATCCTGTTCGTCTATGGACGCGAAGGCGTGACCCCGGCCGACCTGGACAACACCCTGTTCTTCTACAAGTACGTGGTGACCTCGCCGAGCAAGCTGGCCGGCTCCGCCCTGGTGGTGCAGGAGACCCTCGACCAGGTCCTGGCGATCCGCAAGGCCTGGCGCTTCAACCGTGGCGAGCGCCGCGTGCGTCGCCTGCCGATGCTGGCCTATGACGCCATGCAGCCGGACACCAACGGCATGGCCACCGCCGACGTGGTTGACGCCTACAACGGCGCGCCGGACCGCTACGACTGGACCCTGGTCGGCAAGCAGGAAATGCTGGTGCCGTACAACAGCTACGCCGTGCACCAGAAGGGCATTCCCTACGAGAAGATCCTCCAGGACAAGCACGTCAACCCCGAGCTGCTGCGCCACGAGCTGCACCGCGTGTGGGTCGTCGACGCCAAGCTGCGCAAGGGCCACAGCCATCCGTACGCCGAGCGCCGCTTCTACCTCGACGAGGACAGCTGGCAGATCCTCGCCGTCGACCTGTACAACAAGAGCGGCGAGCTGGTCGGCCTGCAGGAAGCCCACCCGATCAGCTACTACGACGTACCGATGTTCCTCAGCACCCTGGAGACCATCTACGACTTCGCCGGTAGCCGCTACTTCGTCGACGGCCTGGACAACAACGAGCCGATGTATGACTTCAACGTGCAGCTGAAGAAGAGTGACTTCACCGCCGCCGCCCTGCGCAGCGAAGGTATCTGATAGCGCCCGGTTTCAGGCTCCGCAAAACACAAGGCCCGCATGATGCGGGCCTTGTCGTTTGTGGCTCAGTGGTGCTTCTTGTGCCACTTGTGCTTCTTGTGACCGAGGGCGCGGCCGGGGTGCCCGTCGTGATCATGATAATGACCATCGCGGTAGCGGCGATCGTCGTGGTCATGGTCGTCATCGTCATCCCCGCCGTAGGCATTGCCCAGCGCACCGCCGGCACCGCCGCCGACCGCGGCGCCGATCACGCCGCCGGTGCTGCCGCCGACCTTGCTGCCAATCACCTGGCCGCCGGCCGCGCCGATGCCACCGCCGATGGCCGCCTCGGTGCGGGCACCCTTATCGGCTCCGACGGCGCTACCGGCCGCGCCGCCGACACCGGCACCGATGGTGGCGCCAGTGCTGCCACCGATCTGCTCACCGACCACGGTGCCCAGCGCGCCGCCCAGGGCGCCGCCGACGCCGGCCGAGGTGTTGCCGGCCAGAGCGGTGGCGCTGGCCAGGCCGAGAGAGAGCAGGAGCAGAGAGGAATACTTCATTAATTACGACCTCCGTTGGGGAATGGCGCACATGCTGCCAGCGCCGCTTCGCTGGGCAAGTGGCATTTGGCGGCACTGCGAGCAGTGTCACGACCTGTGCAAAAAATGGCGCAGCCGACGAACCGCCTGGCTGCCGGGCGGTCGACGGCGCTTCAGGCTGGCGGGGCGAGCTGGGCGCTGAGCTGGAGATAGTCCTCGACGGCGACGAATTCCTCGGTGTCCTTGGCCGCGCCGCGGCTGTCCGGCTGGCGCACCGCCAGCAGGTGGGCGACGCCATAGCGCCCGGCGCTGCGCAGGATCGGCAGGCTGTCGTCGATGAACAGGCTGCGCGCAGGCTCGAAGGGGAAGTCCTGCTGCAGGGCGAACCAGAACTGCTGGTCTTCCTTGGGGAAACCATAGTCGTGGGAGCTGATCAGGCGGTCGAAGTAGGGCGCCAGCTCGACCTTCTCCAGCTTCAGCGACAGCGAGTCGCGATGGGCGTTGGTGATCAGCACCACGCGCTTGCCGGCGGCGCGCAGGGCGGCGAGGAAGGTGTCGGCGTCCGGGCGCAGGGCGATCAGGTCGGCCACCTCGCGCTTGAGGTCGCGTACCGAGAGGTTCAGCTCGCGGCTCCAGAAGTCGGTGCAGTACCAGGGCAGGGTGCCGGCGTGGGCGCGGAACAGCGGCAGCAGTTCGGCGCTGGCCGCCTCGCGGCTGATGCCGTGCAGCTCGGCATAGCGCAGCGGCAGGTGTTCCAGCCAGAAGTGATTGTCGAAATGCAGGTCGAGCAGGGTGCCGTCCATGTCGAGCAGGACGGTATCGATATCGGCCCAGGGCAGCTGATGCATGGCAAAGTCCGGAAACAGACGGGGAGCGAATATCCGGCGCGGATATTTCGAGGGAGCGGGGTATGATACCCGTTCGAATCAAGGAGCGAATGATGCGTGATAAACCCCAGGTGCTGGCCCGCGAGATAGTCGCCAGCAGCCGCCTGTTCCGCGTCGAAGAGCTGCAGCTGCGCTTCGCCAATGGCGTCGAGCGCACCTACGAACGCCTGGTCAGCAAGGGCGCCGGTTATGGCGCGGTGATGGTGGTGGCCATGCTCGATGCCGAGCACGCGGTGCTGGTCGAGGAATACTGCGCCGGCACCGACGACTATCAGCTGTCGCTGGCCAAGGGCCTGATCGAGCCCGGCGAGGACGTGCTGGTGGCCGCCAACCGCGAACTCAAGGAAGAGGCCGGCTTCGGCGCCGAGCGCCTGGAGCTGATCGCCGAGCTGAGCCTGTCGCCCGGCTACATGAGCCAGAAGATCCAGGTGGTCCTTGCCCGCGACCTCTACGAAGAAAGCCTGCCGGGCGACGAGCCCGAGCCGCTGCGGGTGGACAAGGTCAGCCTGCGCGAGCTCAGCGCCCTGGCCCAGCATCCGCAATTCACCGAAGGCCGGGCCCTGGCCGCCCTCTATCTGGTCCGCGACCTGCTGACCCAACGTGGAGAATTCAAACCGTGAGTCATCCCTATCTGCCGGCGGTGATCGCCCTGGCGCAGCGCGCCGGCCAGGCCATCCTGCCGCACTGGCGCAATGACGTGGCCGTCACCGAGAAGGCCGACGCCTCGCCGGTCACCGCCGCCGACCTGGCCGCTCACGAGATTCTCGCCGCCGGCCTGCGCGAACTGGCGCCTGAGATTCCGGTGCTGTCCGAGGAGGATGCCGGCATCGCCTTCGCCGAGCGCGCCGAGTGGCAGCGCTGGTGGCTGGTGGACCCGCTGGACGGGACCAAGGAGTTCATCTCCGGCAGCGAGGAGTTCACCGTCAACGTCGCGCTGATCGAGCGCGGCCGTGTGGTGTTCGGCGTGGTCGGCGTGCCCGCCAATGGTCGCTGCTACTTCGGCGGTGCCGGCCTGGGCGCCTGGCGTCAGGAGCCAGGTGGACAGCCCGAGGCCATCGCCGTGCGTCTGGCGCCGGCCGAGGCCTTCACCCTGGTGGCCAGCAAGCGCCACTCCAGCCCGGCCCAGGAGCGTCTGCTGACCGGCCTGTCCGAGCGTTTCGGCGATCTGCAGCTGGCCAATATCGGCAGCTCCCTGAAGTTCTGTCTGCTGGCCGAAGGCAATGCCGATTGCTACCCGCGCCTGGCGCCCACCTCGCAGTGGGATACCGCCGCGGCACAGGGCGTGCTGGAAGGCGCCGGCGGCGAGGTGCTCGACCTCAAGGGCGAGGCGCTGACCTATGAGGCCCGCGAGAGCTATCTCAACCCGTCCTTCCTCGGCCTGCCGCAGGCCGCCGAGTGGCGCGCCGAGCTTATCCAGCTGGCCCGCGCCCTGGACTGAGTCGTTCGCAGCATGAGCGATGAGCGCGCCTACCTGGAGCAGCTGCTGCACCAGGACATCCCACTGACCCAGGCCCTCGGCCTGGGCGTACAGGGTTGGCAGGGCGGCGAGCTGCTCCTGAGCCTGCCGCTGGCGGCCAACCTCAATCACAAGAGCAGCATGTTCGGCGGCAGTCTCTACTGCGGTGCGGTGCTGGCCGGCTGGGGCTGGTTGCACCTGAGCCTGCGCGAGGCAGGTCTGACGGACGGGCATATCGTCATTCAGCAGGGCCAGATCGACTACCCGCAGCCGGTGCTGAGCGATGCGCTGGCAGTATGCGCGGCGCCGGCGGCGGCCGAGTGGGACAGGTTTCTCGCCCTGTACCAGCGCCGCGGCCTGGCGCGGATCCGGCTGCATAGCCGCATCCTCGTCGACGAGGTCGAGGCGGTGCGCTTCAGCGGACAGTACGTGCTGCAGCGCTGAAGTCCCGGCCATCGGCAGTGGGCTTACAGCATATCGCTGTAGCGCTCGTCCTTTCGGTACAGCAGCGGCTGGGCGAAGCCCGGCACCCGGATGCCGTCGGCGCTGAACTGCAGTTGCTGATCGTCGATCAGGTCGTGACCGAAGTTGTAGAGGATGTCGAACTGGCCGCGTAGCGCGCGCTGGTCGTAGGCGGCCGCCGCAGCGCGAGTCGCTTCGCGCTTGGCCTGCCAGACGCCGAAGGCGGCCTCGCCGTGGCGCTTGCGCAGCATGCGCTCGGCCACCTGCGGAGCGAGCAGCACGCCGGTGGCGTTGTTGCCGCCGAAGCCCTTGGAGTTGAGGAAGCACACCTCCATGCCTGCCACCTGGCGGTCGCGCACATCCAGGCTGATGTGCTGGCGGTGCACGTCGTCGGCCACCCGGTCGATGGTCTTCAGCCCCGGCAGCAGGCCGTGGCGGAAGGTGCCCAGGGCGGCGATCAGTTGGTCGCCGCTGGCCGGTGCCAGGGAGTGACCGACGAAGGCCTTCACCGCGGTCACCGGCCATTGCTCGATACCGAAGGCGGCGGCAACCCGATCCAGCAGTTCGGATTCGCTGACCCGGTTGGCCGGGGTGCTGGAGCCGTGGGCATGCACGAAGCTGTGGTGGCGCACCGCGTCGATACCGACCAGCTGGGCGGCGCTGGCCACGGCCTTGGCCACGGTCAGGTAGTTGCCGGGGCCGGGGGCGGAGATGGACTTCTTGAAGCCGTCGGCGTTGATGAACACATCCGGCACGGCGCCATGGATATCGGCGCCCAGCTCCAGGGCCAGCTCATCATCCATCAGCACGATGAATTGCGCCGACTCGGACAGGGTGAAGCCGCAGTTGTCACCGAAGGGGCGGCTGGCGCGGCGGAAGTCCACCTCGTCGCGGCCCTCGATCTTGCGCAGGCCCTCTTCGGTGGCCAGGGCGCCCATGGCGCCGTAACCATCGATGAACTCCTGGGTGACCGGCGCCTCGCTGTTGCCCACCAGCACCACGCGGGCCTGGCCGTTGGCGATATGCTCGACGCCCTTCTGCAGGTTGTAGAGGAAGGTCGCGCAGGCGCCGGTGACGCTGCCGGTGGTGCCGACGCTGCCCAGCACGTAGGCGTTGATGAAGTCCGCCGGCATGCTGTTGAGGCCCAGCGGGCACTGTTTGGCGGTGACCCGGTTGCCCCGCAGGCGCGACTGCAGCATACCGCCGAAGCCATTGTCGTCCATCTGGCTCATGCCGCTGCCGGCGAACACGGCGACCTGGTCCGGCTGCACCCTGGCCAGGATGTCGGTCCAGGGCAGGCCGGTGGAGCGCAGCGCGTCGGTGGCGCCAACCACGGTCATCTGCAGGCCGCGCGGGTGGAAGTGCGAGTGGTACAGCTCGCCCGGCTCGAAGCCGGTGGGCAACTGGCCGGCGGACTTCACCGGCAGGGCGCGATAGCTGTCGACCTTGAACTCGCTGCTCTCCTGCAGGGTGACGCGCACCTGCTGCTCGTCCAGCTCTTCCACCTGCCAGCTGGCCGGCAGCGGCTCGGGCAGGTGCTTGCGCAGGGTGGTGAACTGGGCGGCGCTGACGGCAATGTTCTTCTGCCAATGGGCGGCGTCCACGTCCAGGTGGCGTTTCTCGATGCGTCGGACCAGGGTGCCGGCGAGGATCTCGGCACCGTGCCGTGCCTCGATCTCGGCCGAGCTCAGGGGCTGGCCATCGAGGCTGCGGAACTGGCCGTCGACCACCTGCACCAGTTTCATCATCACGGCCAGGCCGGCCAGGGTTTCCTGGCGACTGGTGGCATCCAACGATTCCTGGACGATGCGGCGGAAGCCATGGTGGAACGAGCTTCTGCCCGCGGCGTTGTAGCCGCCGAAGCCGACGATGACGGGAAGACGAGACATCACACAGAACTCCTACAATCGACCTTCATGCCAGGCGGGGCGGGCGCGAAGTAGCGGGCGGATGCTCGGCGACAACAGCGCTCCCTGCCAGGCGGCATATGCCGGATGGCGACTCAAATGAATCGGGGGTATCGGGTTGACGCGGGGTCTGACCGACAAGTCACGTTGCTGCTTGCTGGTCATCCGTACAGTCGGGTGAGTAACGGCGCGGCGAGTTGCAGGTGGAGGAGAGGTTGAGGAGCGGCAGGGGAGCCTGCCGCTGGGTAACGCGGATCAGCGGTATTGCGTACTGGTGGCGCTGGTGCTTATGCGGGTGCCGGACTTGCCCTGGACGATGGCCTCGATATTGGCCAGCGAGCCGATCACCGCGACCTTGCCGGTGTTGCGGGCGAACTCGCAGGCGGCCTGCACCTTCGGTCCCATGGAACCGGCGGCGAAGCCCAGGCGTTCCAGCTCGTCCGGGTGGGCCTCGGCGATGGCCTTCTGGGTCGGCTTGCCCCAGTCGATGTAGGTGGCATCGACGTCGGTGGCGATCACCAGCAGATCGCTGGACAGCTGTTCGGCCAGCAGCGCCGAGCACAGGTCCTTGTCGATCACCGCCTCCACGCCCTTGAGCTTGCCGTTGTCGTACATGGTCGGGATGCCGCCGCCGCCGGCGCAGATCACCACCGAGCCTTTCTCCAGCAGCCACTTCACCGGGCGGATCTCGAAGATCCGCTGCGGCCGGGGGCTGGCCACCACGCGGCGGAACTTGTCGCCGTCCGGGGCGATGCTCCAGCCCTTCTCGGCTGCCAGGCGTTCGGCGTCTGCCTTGCTGTACACCGGGCCGATCGGCTTGGTCGGCGTCCTGAAGGCCGGGTCGCCGCTGTCCACCTCGACCTGGGTGAGTATGGTGGCGAAGGGCACTTCGAACGGCAGCAGGTTGCCCAGCTCCTGTTCGATCATGTAGCCGATCATGCCTTCGGTCTCGGCGCCGAGCACGTCCAGCGGGTAGGGGTTGGTGGGATCATAGGCGTTGCCCTGCAAGGCCAGCAAGCCGACCTGCGGGCCGTTGCCGTGGGCGATCACCAGTTCGTTGCCCGGTGCCACCTTGGCGATCTGTTCGCAGGCGATGCGCACATTCTCGCGCTGGTTCTCCGCGGTCATGGCCTCGCCACGCCGCAGCAGGGCGTTGCCGCCCAGGGCGATGACTAGTCGCATGTTGATTCTCCTTGAGCTGCCGTGCGGGCCGGGACAGCGCCCGGCCCGCAGTGGCGGTTAGACATCGGCCAGGGTCGAGACCAGGATCGCCTTGATGGTGTGCATGCGGTTTTCCGCCTGTTCGAAGGCGATGCACCAGGGCGACTCGAACACGTCTTCGGTCACTTCGATGCCGTTCTTCAGGTGCGGATACTGCTCGGCGATCTGCTTGCCGACCTTGGTTTCGCTGTTGTGGAAGGCCGGCAGGCAGTGCATGAACTTCACCCGCGGGTTGCCGGCAGCTTTCATCAGCTCGGCGTTGACCTGGTAGGGCATCAGTTGCTGGATGCGTTCGCCCCAGGCCTCCACCGGCTCGCCCATGGACACCCAGACGTCGGTGTGGACGAAGTCGACGCCCTTGACCGCTTCCTTGGCATCTTCGGTGAGGGTGATGCGTGCGCCGCTCTCCTCGGCGAATTTCCGGCAGGCGGCCACATGTTCATCGGTCGGCCACAGCGACTTGGGAGCGGCGATGCGCACGTCCATGCCGAGCTTGGCGCCGATCAGCAGCAGCGAGTTGCCCATGTTGTTGCGGGCATCGCCCAGGTAGGCGTAGCTGATGTCGTGCAGCGGCTTGTCGCTGTGTTCGCGCATGGTCAGCACGTCGGCGAGCATCTGGGTCGGGTGGTATTCGTCGGTCAGGCCGTTGAACACCGGCACGCCGGCATACTTGGCCAGGTCCTCGACGATCTCCTGCTTGAAGCCGCGGTACTCGATGGCGTCGTACATGCGGCCGAGCACGCGGGCGGTGTCCTTCATCGACTCCTTGTGGCCGATCTGCGAGGAGCCCGGGTCGATGTAGGTGACGTTGGCGCCCTGGTCATAGGCGGCCACTTCGAAGGCGCAGCGGGTGCGGGTGGAGGTCTTCTCGAAGATCAGCGCGATGTTCTTGCGCAGCAGGTGCGGCTGCTCGGTGCCGGTGTACTTGGCGCGCTTGAGGTCACGGGACAGGTCCAGCAGGTAGCGCAGCTCGCGAGTGCTGTGGTGCATCAGGCTGAGCAGGTTGCGGTTGTGCATGTTGAAAGCCATGGTTCTTTCTCCTTGTGGGCAGCTGGAAACAGACCCGGCAGCGGATGGGCCGCCGGGCTGGCTTGATCAGTAGTCGATCGGGTCGCGGATGATCGGGCAGGTCATGCAGTGGCCGCCGCCGCGGCCGCGGCCCAGCTCGCTGGCGCTGATGGTGATGACCTCGACGCCGGCCTTGCGCAGCAGGGTGTTGGTGTAGGTGTTGCGGTCGTAGCCGACCACCACGCCGGGCTCCAGGCAGACCACGTTGTTGCCGTCGTCCCACTGCTCGCGCTCGGCCTCGAAGCTGTCGCCGCCGGTTTCCACCACGCGCAGTTTCTTCAGGTTGAGGGATTCGGCGACCACGTCGAGGAAGGACTTGTCCTCGCGGCGCACGTCGAGGCCGCCTGGTTTGCTCTCGTCCGGACGAATCACGAACGGCACGATCTGGTAGGCGACCTCCGGGAAGACGGTGACCAGGTCGCGGTCGCAGAAGCTGAACACGGTGTCCAGGTGCATGGCGGCGCGCGACTTGCCGAGACCGGCGACCACCACGCGTTCGGCGGCGCCGGCCTTGAACAGGGCCTGGGCGACCTGGCCGATGGCCTGGTGCGAGGAACGCTCGCCCATGCCGATCAGCACGGTGCCGTTGCCGATCGGCATCACGTCACCCCCTTCCAGGGTGGCGGCGCCGTGGTCGACGTCCGGGTCGCCGTACCAGATCTGGAAGTCGGCATTCACGAAGTCGGGGTGGAACTTGTAGATGGCGCTGGTCAGCAGGGTTTCCTGGCGGCGCGCCGGCCAGTACATGGGGTTGAGGGTGACGCCGCCGTAGATCCAGCAGGTGGTGTCACGGGTGAACTGGGTGTTGGGCAGCGGCGGGAAGATGAAGCTGGACTCGCCCAGGTAGGCGTTGAACATCTTCGAGACTTCCGAGCTCTTGTGCTTGGCCAGGTCGGCCCCCGACACGCCGCCGATCAGGAATTCGGCGATGCGCCGCGGCTCCAGGCCCTCGATGAACGAGCGCACCTCGTGTTGCAGGCCGAGGCCGACGCTGTTGGGAGTGAGCTTGCGATCGAGGATCCAGGCCAGCGCCTCCTTGTTGCTGACGGTCTGCTCCAGCAGGTTGTGCATCTCCACCACGTCGATGCCGCGCTCGCGCATCTTGGTCATGAAGTCGAAGTGATCGCGCTTGGCCTGGCTGACCCAGATCACATCGTCGAACAGCAGCTCGTCGCAGTTGTTGGGGGTCAGGCGCAGGTGGGCGAGGCCGGGCGAGCAGACCATCACCTTGTGCAGTTTGCCGGCTTCGGAATGAACGCCGAGAGCTTTGGTGGACATGTTGAACTCCTTCTCTTACAGACTCAGGAAGCCGTCATACAGCCCGTAGGCGGCAATGGCGGCGCCAATCAGCACGACGAGGAAAATGATCTTCTCGACGCCGGTGAAGATGGGTTGGCCCAGTTCGCGCTTGGCCTTGGCGAACAGGATGGCGCCCGGTGCATAGAGCAGGGCGGACAGCAGCAGGTACTGCATGCCGGCGGCATACACCAGCCAGATGGCGTAGAGGGTGGAGACCAGGGCGATGACCAGGTCCTTGTTGCGTTCGCCGCCGGCGTTCTCATAGGTCTCGCCGCGCACTGCCAGCAGCACCGCGTAGGCGCTCGACCAGAAGTAGGGCACCAGGATCATCGAGGTGGCCAGGTACAGTAGGCTGAGGTAGGTCGAGCTGTTGAACAGGGTGATGATGAGGAACAGCTGGATCAGTGCGTTGGTCAGCCACAGCGCGTTGACCGGCACCTGGTTGGCGTTCTCCTTGCGCAGGAACTCCGGCATGGTGTGGTCACGGGCGCTGGCGAAGAGGATTTCCGCGCACAGCAGGGTCCACGACAGCAGGGCCCCGGCCAGGGAAATCAGCAGGCCGATGCTGATCAGCTGGGCGCCCCAGGGGCCGACCACATGCTCCAGCACACCGGCCATGGAGGGGTTCTTCAGCCCGGCCAGCTGGGCCTGGGCCAGGATGCCCTGAGACAGCACGTTGACCAGTACCAGCAGCAGCAACACGCCGACGAAGCCGATCACCGTGGCCTTGCCCACGTCGCTACGTTTCTCGGCGCGGGCGGAGAAGATGCTGGCGCCCTCGATGCCGATGAACACCCAGACGGTGACCAGCATCATCTTGCGCACCTGGTCCATCACGCTGCCCAGCTCGGCGTTGCTCTCACCCCAGAAGTCGGTGGTGAACACGTCCATCTTGAAGGCGATGGCGGCGATGATGATGAACAGGGCCAGCGGCACCATCTTGGCGATGGTGGTGAGGGTGTTGATGAAGGCCGCTTCCTTGATGCCGCGCAGTACCAGGAAGTGCAGCAACCAGAGCAGCACGGAGGCGCAGATCACGGCCGGCAGGGTGTTGCCCTCGCCGAAGACCGGGAAGAAATAGCCGAGGGTGGAGAACAGCAGCACCATGTAGCTGACGTTGCCGATCCAGGCGCTGATCCAGTAGCCCCAGGCCGAGGAGAAGCCCATGTAGTCGCCGAAACCGGCCTTGGCGTAGGCATAGACTCCGCCATCCAGGTTGGGCTTGCGGTTGGCTAGGGTCTGGAAGACAAAGGCCAGAGTCAGCATGCCGACCCCGGTGATCAGCCAACCGATCAGGGTGGCCCCGGCGCTGGCGCTGGCGGCGATGTTCTGTGGCAGCGAGAAGACCCCGCCACCCACCATCGAACCTACCACCAGGGCAATCAACGCCCCCAGGCGAAGTTTGTTTGCGGACTCGGACATCGGATACCTCCAATAGCGGAGTGAAGTTATGAGCAATTGGGCTCGCTATGGGATAGAGGGGTATTGATGTCGGTCAATAACGCGCTATCCATTGCTCAGTAATACTGTCCCTGTACCTTCGGAAGCTTTCTCAGGGGCATCTCGTGGTATAGCGGGAGACCTCGGGCTAGACGGTCTCAGCCCTTTCTGAACGGGCGTGCAGGAAAAGTTAGTTGAACTTTTATCGCTTTCAAGTGACGGGAATAAGTCACGCGTTGTTAATGGCTAAATGCCTGATATTCATCAGGTATTAGCAATTAATTTTTTATTTCAAGCGCTCATATTTAGCCGCGATTAGTAGCCGCGAAGGAGGCCCATGTTTCGCCCTGGACATGTCGAGGTGATGCAATTGCCTTCGGTTCTGGAGCCTGGCTATCACCTCAGCCTGGACTACCGGATCTGTCGCGACGATGCGGGTTGCCATGTGGATTTCAAGCTGGACGGCGAGGTGGCCGGGCGACTGGTGCACGACGGTTTCAGCCTGCGTCGCGACGTCGCCTACAACTTCCTGCAGAGTGCCGGCCGCTGTCTGCGCCGACGCGGCATCAAGCCGGCCCACCCGGCGCTATTTGCCTTCCACGAGGACTTCGACCGGGTGTTCGCCGACCTGCGCAGCCAGCTAGCTGCCGACCCTGGCGAGCCGGTGGACCTGGAGCGCTTTCTACTGGACCGCGGCGAAGCGCGGTTGCACTAATCCTCGTCGCCTTCCGAGGCCAGGCCGTGCTTGCGCAGCTTGTCGTGCAGGGTCTTGCGCGGCAGGCCGAGGGCCTCGGACAGGCTGCGCAGGGAGCCGTGCCCCTTGGCCATCTCGTCGGCGATCAGCGCGCGCTCGTAGGCCTCGACCCGCTCGCCGAGGCTCTGCTCGCCGGCAGCGGCCGGAGCCGTGCCGCCGGGTAGATCCAGGCCGATATCCAGGCCCATGGCGAAACGCTCGGCGGCGTTCTGCAGCTCGCGCACATTGCCCGGCCAGGCGTGGCTGAGCAGCTGGGCGCGCTGCCCGGCCTGCAGTTCACGCATCGGCAGGCCGTGGCGCTGAGCGGCGGTCTCGGCGTGGTGCCGGAACAGCAGCAGGATGTCCGCGCCACGCTCGCGCAGCGGCGGAATGCGCAGTGGCGCCACGTTCAGGCGGTAATACAGGTCGGCGCGGAAACGGCCCTGGTCGGCGGCCACCCGCAGGTCTTCCTTGGTCGCGGCGATCACGCGGATATCCAGGGGGATCAGCTGGTTGCCACCGAGGCGCTCGACCACCCTCTCCTGCAGCAGGCGCAGCAGCTTGACCTGCACATCCGGGCTCATGCTCTCGATCTCGTCGAGGAACAGGGTGCCGCCGTTGGCGAACTCGAACTTGCCGATGCGCCGTTTGGCGGCGCCGGTAAAGGCGCCCGGCTCATGGCCGAACAGCTCGCTCTCCACCACCGACTCGGCCAGGGCGCCGGCGTTGATCGCCACGAACGGGCCCTTCTTGCGCGCGGAGAGATCGTGCAGGGCGCGCGCCACCACCTCCTTGCCGGCGCCGGTCTCGCCGAGGATCAGCACATCGGTGTTGATCGCCGCCAGCGCACCGACCTGCTCGCGCAGGCGCAGCATGGGCGCGGACTGCCCGATCAGGCGGGCGCCCAGCTCGTTGCGGTCGGCCAGGGCCAGGCGCAGGCTGCGGTTCTCCAGCACCAGGCGGCGCAGTTCCAGGGCGCGGCGCACGCCATCGAGCAGAGCCTCGCTGGCGAAGGGTTTTTCCAGGAAGTCATAGGCGCCGGCGCGCATGGCCTGCACCGCCAGCGGTACGTCGCCGTGGCCGGTGATCAGCAGCACCGGCAGATCCGGGTCCTGCTCGTGCAGCTGGCGCAGCAGTTCCAGACCGTCGATGCCGGGCATGCGGATATCGCTGACCACCACGCCCGGCCAGTCCGCGCCAATGCGCTCGGCCACGCCCCGGGCATCGGCCAGGGTCTCGACGCGCAGGCCGGCCAGGTCGAGGGTCTGGGCCAGGGCCTGGCGCAGGTGCTCGTCGTCGTCGATCAGCAGGACCTGGGTGCGGGCGTCGATGGCACTCATGAAAACTCCTCGGACGGTTGCAGGTTGGCGCCGGGGGCGGCGTTGCGCAGCTGCAGGGTAACCAGCGCACCGCCATCCGGGTGATTGGCCAGCAGCAGCTCGCCGCCCAGGGCGTGCATCAGCGTCTCGCAGATGGCCAGGCCGAGACCCAGGCCCTGGGTGCTGGTCTTGGTGGTGAAGAAGGGCTCGCGGGCATGGGCCAGGGCCTGCTCGCTGAAGCCAGGACCATTGTCGCGCAGCAGCAGGTTGACGCCTTCCCCGGTGACTTCGGCACTCAGCCACAGGCGCCGTGGCGGCGCCCGCTCGCCGAGGGCGTCGAGGGCATTGGCCAGCAGGTTGCCGAGCACCTGGCGCAGGCGTGTCTCGCCGGCCTGCACCCACAGGGTGGCGGCGGGCAGGTCGCGGATCAGTTCCACCTCCAGTGCCCTGCGGCGCTTGGCCAGCAGCGCCAGGGCATCGTCCAGCGCCGGCTGCAGGGCCACGCTTTCCGGTGCATGCTGGTCGCGCCGGGCGAAGGCGCGCAGGTGGGCGATGATCGAGGCCATGCGCCCGGTCAGTTCGCTGATCTGTCGCAAGTTGCCGCGTGCGTCGTCGGTGCGCTGGTGGTCGAGCAGTACGCCGGCGTTGTCGGCATAACTGCGGATCGCCGCCAGCGGCTGGTTGAGTTCATGGCTGATGCTGGCGCTCATGGTGCCCAGGGCCGTCAGCTTGCTGGCCTGGACCAGCTCGTCCTGGGTGCGCAGCAGCTCCTGCTGGGCGTGCTCGCGCTCCAGCACTTCGTCCTTGAGGCGATTGTTCAGCGTCTCCAGGTCGCGAGTGCGCTCCAGCACGCGCATCTCCAGCTCGCGTTTGGCGCGGGCATCCAGGGCGATGCGCTCGATGTAGTGACGTCGGCGCTGCAGCAGCAGACCGAGCATCAGCAGGCCCGCCAGCAACGCGGCGCCACCCACGGCCAGGGTGGTGCGCACCTGGCGATCGACCAGCTGGCGCGGGGCGAGGATGCTGGCGGTCAGCCCGGTCTCCTGCAGCTCGCGGCTCTGGATCAGCCAGGCGCTGTCGTCCAGCTGCAGCGGCGTGGGCGCCTGTGTCGGGTAGGGCTGGTTGGCGGCGATGGCGGCGCGCTCGGCGTTGTCCAGCTCGCGGGTGGCACGGAAGCGCCAGTCGCTGCGCGAGGAGATGATCACCACGCCATTGCTGTCGGTCACCATCAACTGCTCCGGGGTATTGCCCCACAGGGTCTCGGCGTCGTCGAGGTCGACCTTGACCACCAGAATCCCGATCACCCGCTCGCCGTCGCGCACCGGGCTGGAGAAGAAATAGCCGCGCTTGCGCGAGGTGGTGCCGAGGCCGAAGAAGCGCCCCTGCTTGCCGGCCAGGGCTTCGCGAAAGTACGGGCGATAGGTGAAGTCGCGGCCGACGAAGCTGTCCGGCTGATCCCAGTTGGATGAGGTCAGGGTGATGCCCTGGGGGCTCATCAGGTAGATCACGTCTGCGCCGGTTTCCTCGCGCACCTGGGTCAGCAGGCGGTTGGCCCGATCCTGCAGCGCCTTGTCCGCCGGAGTGGCGAGCAACGAGCGCAGCGGCGGCAGGTCGGCGAGGATATTCGGCAGCACCTCGTAGCGGCGCAGCGTGCCGAACAGGTTGGCGACGTACAGGTCGAGGGTCTGGCGGTTCTGCTCGAGCAGCTCGCCGCGGTAGTAGCGCTCAGCGAAGAATTGCAGCGGCCACAGCAGCGGTGCCAGCAGCAGGGCCAACAGGGCCAGGCTGCGCCAGCTTGGGCGGTGGGGAGTTGGGGTAGAAGTCATCTAAGCATGCGCCTGGGGAACAGGCGCATTATGCACTGCAGACCATCAGCGCGAGCTGTGCAGGCATTCCAGCAGTGCGTCATGCCAGTTCGGCAGGCGGATGTTCCAGGCCCGCTGTAGGCTCGAACAGTCCAGCCGCGAGTTGAGCGGACGCTGCGCCGGGGTTGGGTAGGCGCTGGACGGAATCGGCTCCAGGCGTGCGCAGGGTTTGCCCTGGGCTCGCAACTGATCGGCGATGGCGTTGGCGAAACCGAACCAGGAGGTCTCGCCCAGCCCGCTCAGGTGATAGGTGCCCCAAGGGCCGGCGTGGCCGTTTTGCCAATGCTCAATCAACTCGGCGGTGGCGCGGGCGATGCTGCCGGCCCAGGTTGGCGCGCCAATCTGGTCGGCGACTACACGCAGTTCTTCGCGCTCCTGCAACAGGCGTTGCATGGTCAGCAGGAAATTCTTGCCATAGAGCGAATAAACCCAACTGGTGCGCAGGATCAGGTACTGCCCGCCGACGGCGCGGATGGCGTCCTCCCCAGCCAGTTTGCTGCGACCGTAAACGCCCAATGGAGCGGTGCCGTCGTCTTCGCTGTAGGCGCCGTCCTTGTGGCCATCGAACACATAGTCGGTGGAGTAGTGGATCAGCGGTACGCCCAGCGTCGCGGCTTCTTCGGCCAACACGCCCGGCGCGGTCGCGTTGATCGCAAAAGCCAGTTCCGGCTCGCTTTCGGCCTGGTCCACCGCCGTGTGGGCCGCGGCATTTATGATCAGATCCGGGCGCAGCTCGCGTACCTGGCGGCGGATCGCTTCGCTATCGGCCATGTCGAGCTGTTCATGGCCCAGTACCAGCAGTTCATACTGACTCAGAGTGATCTGCAGCTCGCGGGAAACCTGGCCGTGACGGCCCGTGATCAACACTCTCATGGGAACAGCTCAGCATCGCGCAAGGCGACACCTGCCTGGTCCTTGGCCGACAGCTGCGGAACGCCATCGAACTGCCATTCGATAGCCAGTTCGGGATCGTCCCAGCGGATGCTGCGCTCGAAGGCCGGGGCGTAGTAGTCGGTAGTCTTGTAGAGAAACTCGGCGTATTCGCTGAGCACCACGAAGCCATGGGCGAAGCCTTCTGGAACCCAAAGTTGGCGCTTGTGCTCGGCCGATAGGCGCACCGTGACCGACTTGCCGAAGTTCGGCGAGCTGCGGCGGATATCTACCGCCACGTCCAGCACTTCGCCGTGGCTGACCCGCACCAGTTTCCCCTGGGGCTGCTGGATCTGGTAGTGCAGGCCGCGCAGTACGCCGCGCTGCGAGCGTGAGTGGTTGTCCTGGACGAACTCGCGTTGCAGGCCGGTCGCCTCGGCGAAAGCGCGGGCGTTGAAGCTCTCGTAGAAGAAACCGCGCTGGTCGCCGAATACCCTTGGCTCGAGGATCAGTACTTCCGGTAGCTCGGTACGGATGACGTTCATGCATGTTCCCCGGCCAGCTGGTAGAGGTACTGGCCGTAGCCGGTCTTGCCGAAGGCCTTGGCCTGTACCAGCAGCTGGTCGCGGTCGATCCAGCCATGTTGGAAGGCAATTTCTTCCAGGCAGGCGACCTTCAGGCCCTGGCGGTGTTCGATGGTCTGCACGTACTGCGAGGCTTCCAGCAGGCTGTCGTGGGTGCCGGTGTCGAGCCAGGCGAAGCCGCGGCCGAAGCGTTCCACGCGCAGGTCGCCGCGCTGCAGGTAGACATTGTTGACGTCGGTGATTTCCAGCTCGCCGCGCGGTGACGGTTTGACCGCCTTGGCGATCTCGATCACGTCGTTGTCGTAGAAGTACAGGCCGGTGACGGCGTAGCTGGACTTCGGTTGCTTGGGCTTTTCCTCGATGGAGAGCGCACGCCCTCCTTGGTCGAACTCGACAACACCAAAGCGTTCAGGATCGCGTACCCAATAGCCGAAAATGGTAGCGCCGTGGGGCTCTGCCACCGCTTTCAGCAGCTTCTCGGTGAAGTGCTGGCCGTGGAAGATGTTGTCGCCGAGAATCAGGCATACCGGGTCCCTGCCGATGAACTGCTCTCCGATCAGAAAGGCCTGGGCCAGACCGTCCGGTGATGGTTGCTCGGCATACTGGAAGCGCACGCCGAACTGGCTGCCGTCACCAAGCATTTTTTCAAATTGGGGCAGGTCGTGAGGGGTGGAGATGATCAAGATCTCGCGGATACCGGCCAGCATCAGCACTGAGATCGGGTAGTAGATCATCGGCTTGTCGTAGATCGGCAGCAGTTGCTTGGATACGCCCAGGGTTATCGGGTGCAGGCGGGTGCCGGATCCGCCTGCCAGGATGATTCCTTTCATGCGCTGGCTCCCAGTCGCTCACGTTGATAGCTGCCGTCCTGCACGTGACGGCACCAATCGAGGTTATCCAGGTACCACTGCACGGTCTTACGTAGGCCGCTGGTAAAGGTTTCCTTGGGTACCCAGCCCAATTCGCGCTGGATCTTGCTGGCATCGATGGCGTAGCGCTGATCGTGGCCGGGGCGATCTTTGACGAAGGTGATCAGATCCTCATAACGTGCCAAGCCTGCGGGTTTGTTCGGTGCCAGTTCTTCCAGCAGGGCGCATATGGCGCGGACTACCTCGATGTTTTTCTGCTCGTTGTGGCCGCCGATGTTGTAGGTCTCTCCGACTCTGCCTTCTGTCACGACCTTGAGTAGGGCGCGGGCGTGATCTTCGACGAATAGCCAATCGCGTATCTGGGAGCCGTCGCCATAGACTGGTAATAGCTTGCCCTCCAGTGCATTGAGGATCACCAGCGGGATTAACTTCTCTGGGAAGTGGAAGGGACCATAATTGTTCGAGCAGTTGGTTAATAGTGCCGGCAGGCCATAGGTACGATGCCAAGCTCGCACCAAGTGATCTGAGGCTGCCTTACTTGCCGAATAGGGTGAACTGGGGGCGTAGGGCGTGTTCTCGGTGAAGAGTTCGTCTACGTCGTGGAGGTCGCCGTATACCTCGTCGGTGGATATGTGATGAAAGCGGAACGCCTGCTGGCGGGCATTTGGCAGCTTCGACCAGTAGGCACGTGTGGCTTCGAGCAGCGCGTAGGTGCCAACGACATTGGTCTGGATAAATGCGGACGGGCCATCGATGGAGCGGTCGACATGGGATTCGGCAGCCAGGTGCATGATGGCGTCGGGCTCGAAGGCGGCAAGGGCTCTGGAAACTTTGGCCTGGTCCGCTATGTCGGCCTGGAGAAAGCTGTAGCGCGGCGAACTTTCCACTGACGCCAGCGATTCCAGATTACCGGCATAGGTTAACTTGTCGAGGTTGAGAACCTCGTGTTCGGTATCGCTCAGCAAGTAGCGAATTAAAGCTGAGCCGATGAAGCCGGCGCCGCCGCTAACCAGTATGCGCATGATGATCCTCCCTTCCGTTAGCAAAGGTTGGCGGTTGAGCCGACAAATGGCAATGCCGCGAGCGGAGAGTTGAGCGTCTCAGGGAGGGCCGAGCGGGTATGAGGCTGTTCCTAGGGTTGCTAGAATTGAGCTAATACCCCTTGGATAATGCGTATACAAGATACGCCGGATGTCTACGCCGCATTAATGTCGTAAAATGGCCCATTGCTATTAGGGTTATTGCCGTGGCAGCAGGGTAAAGGTCGCGGATGAGGCCCTTTCGTTCATTTTTCCCTCCTTGTTCAGGACTCGTCCGGGCGCGCTGGAGCGGGCTGCAGTTTCTTGTGGCTCTGTAGATAGGATTTCGTAATGCAACTTCGTGCACTGTGTGTTTTTGGTACTCGCCCCGAGGCCATCAAGATGGCTCCGCTGGTTCTGGCTCTGCAGCAGGATGAGCGATTCGAATCCAGGGTCTGCGTAACCGGCCAGCATCGGCAGATGCTCGACCAGGTGCTCAAACTGTTCGATCTAGTGCCGGATTTCGATCTCAACATCATGAAGCCGGGACAGGACCTTACCGATGTCACTAGCGGTATCCTGCTCGGTATGCGCGAGGTTCTGTCCAGCTATAGGCCGAATGTGGTGCTGGTTCACGGCGATACGGCCACCACCTTTGCCGCCAGTGTGGCGGCCTACTACCAGCAGATCCCTGTGGCGCATGTCGAGGCCGGGCTGCGCACTGGCAACATCTACTCACCCTGGCCCGAAGAGGGCAACCGCAAGCTCACCGGTGCGCTGGCTTCCTTGCACTTTGCTCCGACCGAGACCTCCGGCGGTAATCTGCGTAGGGAGGGGGTCGATCCGGCGAGCATCGTCATTACCGGCAATACGGTGATCGATGCACTGCTGCAAGTGGTGGCCAAACTGGATGCAGATCCCCAGTTGCAGGCCCAGTTTGCTTCCCGTTTCCCCTTCCTGTACCCGGAGCGCAGGCTGGTGCTGGTGACTGGGCATCGACGGGAGAGCTTCGGTGGCGGCTTCGAGCGAATCTGCCAGGCCCTGGTGGAGACTGCCCGTCGCTTTCCGGACATCGACATCGTGTACCCGGTTCACCTCAACCCCAACGTTCGCGAGCCGGTAAACCGCCTGCTGGCCGGAGTGGACAACATCCACCTGATCGAGCCGCTCGACTACCTGCCTTTCGTCTACCTGATGAACCAGTCCTACCTGATCCTCACCGACTCCGGCGGTATTCAGGAAGAGGCCCCATCACTGGGCAAGCCGGTGCTGGTGATGCGTGACACCACCGAGCGCCCAGAGGCGGTTGAGGCCGGCACGGTCAAGTTGGTCGGCACTGACGTAACTGCCATTACCTCGGCCATCGCCACCCTACTGAACGATGAGGATGCCTATCGCCGGATGAGTTTCGCCCATAATCCCTACGGGGACGGCAAAGCCTGTCAGCGCATTCTCGAAAGCCTTTCTCAACTCAAGAAGAAGTGATTATGTTCAATACCGTTTCCGTCGTGGGCCTGGGCTATATCGGTCTACCTACTGCCGCCGTATTCGCATCGCGCAAGAAGAAAGTCATCGGCGTGGATGTCAACGAACATGCGGTCGCCACTATCAATCGTGGTGAAATCCATATCGTCGAACCGGACTTGGACATGCTGGTGCATGCCGCCGTCACCGAAGGTTACCTGTGGGCTACTAGCAAGCCCGAACCTGCCGATGCCTTCCTGATTGCAGTGCCGACCCCCTTCAAGGGCAATCATGAGCCGGACCTGGCCTACATCGAGGCGGCCAGCAAGGCCATCGCCCCTGTGCTGGCCAAGGGCAACCTAGTGATCCTCGAATCCACTTCGCCAGTCGGCACTACCGAGGCCATGGCAGCTTGGCTGGCCGAGGCGCGCCCGGATCTGAGCTTCCCGCAGGCCAAGGGAGAGGCTTCCGACATCCGTATCGCGCACTGCCCCGAGCGTGTGCTGCCGGGGCACGTCCTGCGCGAGCTGGTGGATAACGACCGTATCGTCGGCGGCATGACCCGTAGGTGCTCCGAAGCCGCGGTGGCGCTCTACAAGACATTCGTAGAGGGTGAGTGCATCATCACCGACGCGAGGACCGCCGAGATGTGCAAGCTGACCGAAAACAGTTTCCGCGACGTGAACATCGCCTTTGCCAACGAGCTGTCGATCATCTGCGACAAGCTCGGTATCAACGTCTGGGAACTGGTGCGCCTGGCCAACCGCCACCCGCGCGTGAGCATTCTGCAACCTGGCCCAGGCGTAGGCGGCCATTGCATCGCGGTCGATCCCTGGTTCATCGTCAGTCAGGCACCTGAGCAGGCCCGCCTGATCCGCACCGCCCGCGAAGTCAATGACGGTAAGCCGCAATGGGTGATCGACAAGGTCAAGCTGGCGGTCGCCGACTATCTGCAGGCGAACCCGACCAAGACTGCGGCCAATGTATCCATTGCCTGCTTCGGCCTGGCCTTCAAGCCTGACATCGATGACCTGCGTGAAAGTCCCGCGATGGGTATCACCTTGGCCCTGGCCGAGCAGTTCGCCGCTCGCCTCGTGGCTGTCGAGCCCAACATCACCAGCCTGCCGGGCAAGCTGCAGGCTGCAGGCGTGCAGCTGGTTAGTCGGGAAGAGGCATTGGCGAGCGCCAATATCATCGTACTTCTCGTTGATCACGCCCCCTTCCGTGCGGCCAAACCGGAGCTTTCGGCGGGGCAGTGCCTCATCGACACCAAGGGCATCTGGGGCTGAGGCTCAGCGTTTGGGCCCGCTGGTGGCGGGCTCGAACCATACGCCTAACTCTCTCTTAAGCAAGGATCATCGAGCGGGGAGCCTTTATGCTGGGCCTGTCACCAAAAAAGTTGTACCTGCGGCTGTACTGGGCCTTTCGCTGGCGAGCCAAGAAATATCTTCCTGCCTCTGTTCTTCGCGGCATCCGCCGCATTGGGCGGCTATCTGCTTGGCGTTATCGGGCAGTGCTCAATGCCTATGAGGCCTTTGGGATAGGAGCTGCTCGTGCTCTGAGCGAGGCTTTGGAGAAGGAAGGTCAGGCCAAGGCTTACCGAGTGCTAGCTCGCAGGGAGCTGGCTTGCGACGTGCTTAGCGCGGCTTCCCTGGCCCGAGACTCCCTGTGTCTGGACGACTCGTTGGAAAACCGCCGACGTAACTGCATGACGCTCTGGGACGCCGGCTTCATTCGAGAGTCGAGTGCACTGTTGGAAACGCTGCCGGAGGCGGCCCTGAGCCTGCCGGAGCAGGAGAAAGCGCTACAGATTCGTGGCGCGCAGCGACTGCTCGATAGCCTGCCGGAAATACCGAGTGCGATTGCGCCCGGCGACTACGTTGCCGAGCCGCAATGCATTCTCTATGTGGCTTCCAGCTCCAGGCCTTATCACACCACTGGCTACACCACCCGCACGCATCACCTGCTCGAGTCGCTCAAGGCGCAGGGCTGGGCAGTGCATTGCGTGACTCGCCCTGGTTACCCGGCAGATCGCCCGGACACGCGAAACGCGGATGCCCCGGTGCTCAATGTCATCGACGGTGTGCCCTATGAGCGCCTACCCGGGTTCCATCGTCGAGAGGTGCAGTACGACCAGTACCTGCTCCAGGCGGCAGATGTGCTTGAGGAAGCAGCACGACGCCTGCGCCCGACGGTCATCCATGCCGCCTCCAACTACGAAGCAGCCCTGCCCGCGCTGCTTGTCGCGCGACGTCTGGGTTTGCCGTTCTGCTATGAGGTGCGCGGGCTTTGGGAGTACACCGCAGCGTCTAAGAAGACGGGCTGGGAGCAGACCGAGCGCTTCGCTCTGGATCGTATGCTGGAGACCCATGCGGCCGCGCATGCTGATCGAGTCTTCACCTTGACCAAAGCATTGGCTGCAGAGCTGGTACGCCGTGGCGTGGCTGAGGAGCGCATTGAGCTGTTGCCCAATGCGGTCAATCTCGACTTCTTCAAGCCGTTGGAGCCAGATCAGGTGTTGGCTCATCAGCTTGGCCTGGGGCCGGACACCTTCGTTTGCGGGTATGTCGGCTCGGTAGTCAAGTACGAGGGGCTGGATGATCTGATCGCTGCCATGCCGGCGCTGCTTAGGCGTGTGCCCGACAGTCGGCTGCTGGTAGTGGGCGATGGCGATGAGCTGGTCAATTTGCGCGAGCAGGCTCAGCGCTTGGGCGTCTCCGGCCAAGTCACGTTCACCGGTCGCGTCGCTCATACCGAGGTTACCCGCTACTTCTCGTTGCTCAGTACCATAGCCTTGCCACGCAAGCCCTACACTGTGTGCAAGCTGGTGTCCCCACTCAAGCCCTTCGAAGCAATGGCCATGCGCGTGCCGCTGGTTGTCTCTGATGTAGATGCCTTGGGCGAGATCTTCGAACAAGGCGAGACTGCGCTGTTGCACAAGGCCGGTGATGCAGGCTCCCTGGCAGAGGCCATGATCCGCCTGGCGGAGAGTCCTGCTTTACGTCTGCACTTGGCTGACAAGGCCTCTGCCCAGGTTGCCCGGCAGAGCCAATGGAATCAGGTGATTCGGCCGCTTGCTGATTTCTACGACACTTGCGGTGTACTACGGGTCAGCCAGCCTATCTGTAAGCCAGTCATCCGTGTTTTATCGGTAGGTTCCCTGCCACCTGAATGGGGTGGCGGCACCGGTGGTGGTGTCGCCAGCATTCATAAGGTAGTGCTGGAGCAGTGGCTGGCCGAGCGGGACGAGAGCTCTATCGAGTTGGTGGGTGTGTTGGCCAATAATTGGTCGGGCCAGTCCGGCTCCGAGTTACCCACAGGGCTGCAAGTATTCACGCCACCCGCGAACCTGGCCGAAGAGCGTGATTGGTATTGCCACTTGCTGCAGCGTGAGCGAATTGACTGCGTGCTGTTCTTTCATATAGCCCACCGCTGGGCTTATTGGCATGCGCAGCTGTGCGGCAGCGTGCCGGCAGTAGGAGCTATTCATTCCTGGACTGCTGTGGCTGCTCGAGCGGACCTCGATAAGGTGGCGCAGACGCGGGAAAGGCTTCAGCACGCACTGCATAGCCTCACAGAGCTGATCGTCCCGAGCGCGCACTGCGCGGCTGAAGGCGAGACTTTGGGTTTTCAATACAAGAGGGTGCCGACGGTAGTGCCCAATGCTGTTGCTCGTGATTTCCTCGCTGAGCCGTTGCAAGCGGCGAGCACCGGTGACCGAATTGTCTTCGTAGGCTCGTTGATCGCACTGAAGCGTGTTGACCTGTTGATCGACGCAGTGGCTTCTCTTGGTGTTGAGCTGGTGGTTATTGGCGAGGGTGAGGCGCGCGCCGAACTGGAACGGCAGGCCAAGTCCAGTGCTGCATCCAATTCAATCCGCTTCTTGGGGGCGTGCACGCCGGCCTGCATTGCTGACGAACTATCTCGTTCCTCGCTGCTGTGCGTGCCTAGTACTAGCGAGTCCTTCGGCATTGTTTATCTGGAGGCACTGGCCTGTGGAGTTCCGGTGGTGGGCTTTGCTCCTACCCTGAGAGAAATCCAGGCCGAGCTGGGTACTTCCATAGGTGTCGGTGTGGAGGGCGATGACGGGCTGCCTGAGCTGATCGAGGCCCTGAGCACGGTGTTGCGGACGCCTTATTCGCGACAGTGCCTGCGTAACGCAGTGGCTCAACACTATGGCTCGCAGCGAGCTGCACTCAGTTACCGGCAGGCTGTCGAGCGTGCCGTGATGGGGCGATGACAATGCTCTTCCGTGCGCCCAGCAAGAAGAAAATCATCCTTCATATTGGCCTGCCCAAGACGGGCTCCACAGCCTTGCAGCAAGCTCTTTATCAGTCGCGCGAGGCTCTGTTGCGACAGGGGGTGCTGTATCCGGCGCAAGTGCACCGAGAAGATGATCCCAAGCACAACTTCGTACTCGATTTGGTGCGAAAGGGGCAGGGCCACGATATCGGCAGCGAGCGGGGCTACAAGGCCGCTAGCCGTATCGTGATTTCCAATGAAGCGTTATCAAATGACTTCTATCACCATGGCATGGAGCAGAATCGGCAGTTGGCCGAGCTGCTGCGTGTACATGGTGAGCTAGAAATATGCATGGTGCTGCGTCGAGAGAGTGATTGGCTGAAATCCTACTACAAGCAGGCAGTGATCAATCAGCCGGTAAAGGGCAAGCCTCACTATCAGAATAGTTTGCCAATCGACGTTTTTCGAGAGCTGGAGCCGGTAAAGCGGTTACTGGATTCCGGCTCTTTGATTCAAGACGTCAGTGCTGGCTTTCAGGCACCTGTACGGGTTATGCGTTACGAAGAAGTTAAAGTGTCGCAAGTAATTCAATACTGCACTGAACTCTCGATTGATTCCGGCTCTCTGCGAAGCAGACATAATGAGAGTGTTTCGGATGCTGCCGTCGAGGTTATGCGGCAATTGAATGCGGAGATAAACAGTATCGAAGAAAAGTGCGCTTGGTCAAACCTGCTGGTGCAAGCCTCCGGCGCCAAGCATGCGGTGCTCGGTATTCTGGCTGCACGGGCTACACCGGAAGCCATATTAGCTCTGGATCGGGCGAAGATTGACAGCGTGCGCTATTTTCCGGCCGATGCTCCCCAAGTTGATCAGGCTGAATTCAATATGGTGCTTGTGGCCATGAAAGAGTGTTTTTCGAACTAGTTACCACAGGATAATCTGGCTTCCCCGAAAGGAGCAAAGGTTGCTGCGCTGTGGATATAGACTGCTATTAATGCCACAAGGCTGGTGTTTGTTCGACAGGTCAAGATAATGACAATTATTAATTTTGAACACAAATTCATTTTTATTAAGACGCGTAAGACTGCGAGTACTTCCGTTGAGGCGTTTCTGCGGCGTTTTTCGGGGGCGGCTGATGTTGTTACACAGCTGACGCCCAGGGATGAAAAGTGGTGTGCGGAGCGAGGGTGGCCTAGTAGGAACTACGCGGTTAGTCGCGATGCTGAGAGTCGGTATGTTGCATTGTGTCAGGCTGGAAAGTTTGATGAAGCGTTGAAATTTATCGAGTCGACGAAGCGCATATATGTGAATCACATGCCGGCGCACAAGGTTAAATCCGTCTTGGAGCGGCATGGATATCGTTGGGAAGATTTTTACTCCTTCTCTATTGAGCGGCACCCGTATAGCTGGGTTTTGTCCTATTTGCTGTATGACAACGCTTCTTATAATGTTAGCGGTGCGTGCGAGCTCGACTTGAATGATATAAATAGACGTGCAGTTGAGTTTCTCGAGAGCGATGGCTTCGCGGGGCTGTTGAATTGCAATTTCTATGCGTGGGAAGGTCGTAGTCTCGTAAATAAGGTAATGCGCTACGAGAGCCTGCGCGATGATGTATTTAGTGTGTTGGCTCCTCTAGTGGGAGAGCCTGATATGACAGATTTTCCATTCTTGAAGAAGAATGCCAGTCATTTATCTCCTGTCGACATATTTGCTCCATCGACTCTTGATCTCATTCGTAGCAAATGTGGGCAGGTTCTGGAGCTGGCTGGGTATGACTTCTGATGTTGGGCTATCGTGAGGCGACAAACCGGAGCTTCAATGATGCAGGGATATGAGTTACTGACCAGCATCGCCCTGAGTAATTTGCATTTGCGGGCGCGGGAAATGCTGGAAATGGGATGGTCGCGTCGAGACTATCCCAGGATCAGGCTTGAACAGGAGATCCCTTGGGCTTTATGCGATAGCACGCAGCGATCCTGGAATTTCTATATCCATTGCTGGGATATGCTTGATGTTCTGCTGGCCAGCTATTCGGCCGAGCAGCAGCCGGAGCTGCTTGCTCTCTGTGTGCGAATCGCCTTGGACTGGTCTACCCGTTACGGTGACGTCGCTAGTGCCAAAGAGGACACGCCGTTTGCTTGGTATGACATGGCGGTAGGGATGCGTGCATACCGCCTGGCTTATCTGCTCGATGCTGCTCGGGAGATCGGAATCCTGTCGGCAGAGGAAGATGCTCTGCTTTGGCAGACCTTGCTTGCTCATCAGGCTTCCCTGGCTGACGACGCCAATATTGCCTTCCATAACAACCATGGCTACTTCCAAGTGGCTGGGCAATTGGCTATGGGGCGGCGTTTCCGCGGCCAGTCACCGCTTATGGCCGAAGCCCATGCACAGGGTGAGATGCGATTACGCCTGATGCTGGAGCAGCAGTTTGCTGCCGATGGTGTGCATCGCGAGCACTCGCCGGATTATCACCGCATGGTCTATGACACTCTCAGTGGCCTGATCGGTAGCGGTCTGGTGGAAGATCCAGGCTTGGTCGAGCTATCTCTGCGAGTGGAGCGCGCTCTGGCGTGGTTCGTGCTGCCCAATCGACGCCTGGTTAACTTTGGCGATTCGGATTACCGAGATGTTTCCCGAACGGCCGAGCATGCCGAGCAGAAGTGGTGTACAGCAGAAATGCGCTGGCAAGCTTCTGCTGGTGAGATCGGGGAAAACCCTGGTGTGGGACTCAAGCGCTTCGAGCAGAGTGGTTACTTTGTTTACCGGCAGCATGTGGCAGAGTTCTCCGAGCAGGCCACCTATCTAGCGCAGGCAGCGGCTTTCCACTCGCGAACCCACAAGCATGCCGATGATTTGTCGTTCTTCTGGTATGACCGTGGCGGAGAGATACTGATCGACGCCGGTCGCTACGGTTATCTGGGCAAAACCGAACAAGGCTCTGAGCTATGGCTTGACGGGCACTGGTACTCAGACCCCAAACGCGTCTACTGCGAGTCCACCCGAGCGCACAACTGCCTGGAGTTCGATGGCAAAAACTATCCGCGCAAGGGCATCAAGCCTTATGGCGTTGCGCTGGGGCGCAGCCTGGAACTGCCATGTGGACTGGTGGCGATGGAAACCGAGTGTCGCCATTTCAAGGGCAATCGTCATGCACGTCTGCTGCTACTGATGCCAGGGCAGTGGCTGATCGTGTTTGACTGGTTTCATGACAATCAGAACAAGCCACATGATGTTCGACAGTGGTTCCACCTGGCCGAGGACTGGCAGCTCGAGGCGCAGCAGGATGGCTATCAGGCGGTGTCCGATAAAACTGGGCAGCGCATGCAGATAGCTGCGTTGTTGCCCGGTAGCGTTGCTTCCAGAACTTATAGAGGGGAAAGCGAACCGCTTATGCAGGGTTGGTGGTCACCTGCGGAACGACAATTGCTACCCAACTCTGCCTTCTGCTATGAGCAGACCGCGGCGGCTTCAGGAAACTTTGCTACCTTGTTCAGCTTCGTCGAAGGGGTGGTCGTGGATAGCGCGCACTCGCGCGCCAAGGCGTCCGGCCGACAGATACATCTGGGTTGGCGAGATCTGCATAGATCGCATCGCCTGGATTTCGCCAGGCCAGCTGATGGTGAACTGGTAGTGGAGTATTCGCATCAGCGCGACGAGGGCAGCGATTCCAGTTCTGTCGGGCCTCGCCGATCAAAGGGGATCGCCACGATACTGCGCCGTATACAATCTCGCTTTTTGCTTATGTTTAAGGTCTGAGTGTGGCCAAGCCTCCCTATGAAGTGAAGCCGAACGAGAGTGCATCGTTCGTAGTCTGGAATCACACCAGCGTTACGCCGCAGGTGCGTGCCCAGAGTCTGGATCAGCAACCGCGATGCATCTGGTTCACTGGTCTATCGGGTTCAGGCAAGTCGACCCTGGCCAATGCGCTAGAGGTCGCGTTGCAGCTTGCTGGTATGCACACCATGCTGCTGGATGGCGACAATGTGCGGCATGGCCTATGTAAAGACCTGGGCATGAGCGCGGCCGATCGCAATGAAAACATTCGCCGAGTGGCCGAGACGGCTAAGTTGATGGTTGATGCCGGGCTGGTAGTAATCGCCGCCTTCATCTCGCCCTTCCGCGAGGATCGTGCTCGTGCCCGTCAGTTGTTTGGTGTAGCGCAGTTTCATGAGGTCTATCTGCAGACATCACTGGCGGTGTGTGAGGCACGTGATCCCAAGGGGCTATATCGCATGGCTCGTGATGGCAAGATCTCCGATTTCACCGGTATCGACAGCCCCTACGAGGCTCCGGACAGCCCGGAGGTGGTATTAGATACTGCCGTTCACGATGTTGATACGTTAGTTCTGCAGTTGCTTGAAAAAGTGTTCCCCGAGCGGTGGTCATCTTGATTGCTGGATGCTCCGCAGTACTGACCTGGCTCTCCTGCTTCATTGGCCGTTTGCTAAGACTGGCTCCTCTGCAGGCACTGGCTTCAATTCTGGCATCGCTGTGCTCGCAGCTCTTTCAGATTGTGGCTTTCTTATTGCCATTGAAGGTAATGATCCTGCTCGGCTCGCCCAGCGTGCCGCACTACTTTCCCCAATTCTTGGCCGGTATAGAGCGTGAGCGACTGATTCTGTTGCTAGGCGCCATCGCGGTGCTGCTGTACCTGATGCATCTGTTGATGGACTTCATCGGTGCGACCCTGGCGCGAGTTGGTAGTGAACGGCTAATTCAGCAGCCGCAGGAAGGGGAGGGACTTAGCCGCCAGAGGAAGATCGCCCAGAGCTTCTACCAAGGCGTGATCATGGTGGCCAGCGGCTCTATATTTGCCCTCTGCGTGCTGGTTTTTCTAGCCGTCTTCAATGCCCAACTGCTGGTCGTGGTGCTGGGGTATTTCCTGGCGGTGTTTCTGATCGGGGCGTTGTTGCTGGGATGGTTGCCGGCCCTGCTCGAGGGGGCGGTCACGCAGTTTCGCCGCGTTATCGACGTGCTGTCCGCTTGTGGTTTTTTGCTGGTGTTCGGCTTTTTGGTCGCATGCTTTCTTTATGGTGATAGCAAAGGGCTTTGGCTGGGCATCCTGACGCTGCTGTTGTGTCGACAGATGTTCAGCCGGCTGGCGATGGCGCTGAAGAGTGTCGAGCGGCTATATGGCCATCGCGAGCATGCGCTTCGGCTGCTTGGTGGATTGCCTATGCAGGATGAGCTCGATGATGAGCTTTCCGGGGACTTGTTTGAGCGATCCGATGAGCCTTCCGGGATTCTTGAGGGCGACGTTGGCGAGTTGGTTCAGAAGCGCAGCGCACCAGGCACTCCCCCGTTCTGGGGTGTGGTCGATCCTGTGCACTGCTCGGCTTGGATGCGGGAGGCTCTGGCCTCGGCGGGTGTAAGTTGCCACAAGCCCCTTGTTGAGCAACTGGATGCGGGGCGTAAAGGCGAACTGGCGCTGCACTTGACGTGCGCTGGAGCTGGGCAGCGCGCTGAGCACTTCCTCTTCAAGATGTTCAATCGCAAAGTAGCTAAGCGAGTGAGCAGCACTGCCGCCTTGCTGACGTCGTACCAAGGTGAGGCTGCAATCAGATTGCGGGCGGTTATCGAGCGAGGCGGTTTCGCTGCACATCTTTATGAGTGGGCGGAACAGGCACGTCACCCGGCGGATGTCCAAGCCCTCTATGCATGCCGCGAGCAGGCGCTTATCGACTCTTGCAGCTGGCCGGTTTCAAAGGAGCAGCTAGTTGCGCGGGAGTCCGACAGCCTGGTTTCTCGCTGTAATCCGGAGCTATGGGCGCGTTGCCAGGCCTTTTCGCGTTGGCTAGATGCTGATACCCGCCAGTTGGTGAATGCCTTGGCTGCTGATCCTATGCGCTTGCAGAGCTCGCTCGGGTCTCTTCCATTGCGCCTGCATAATCCCGAGATCACGCTCGACAACATCTATGTACTTGAGGGAGTTCCTAGAGCACTCAGATGGGAATGTTGCACCCTAGAACCTGTCGGTAGCGGCTGGCCGCTTGAACTGGGGTTGGAGCGTTTGGACCAGGCATTTGCTCGGGTCTGCGAGACCACCGAGGAGCTGAGATCCCTGTCTTCTTTGCAGGTGCGGCTGGCAGCTCTGGCCTTCGCCTTCGAAGAACGCTGCGCTCGCTGGGACTACCTCGCCGCGTTCGCCTTGCTCGGAGAGCTCCATGGCACTCTCGAAGCGCTGGAGCGCTAACGGAACGATTTTAGTTAGCAGGATTTTGTGAATTTTGACCATGGCGATCGGGCCATGGCCTAGGGGGTTGTTTGGCACGCGTTGCAATGATTGTCTGGAATGAGTTTCGCAATGATGCTCGTGTGCTCAAGGAGGCAGAGAGCCTGACCGCAGCTGGGCATCGCGTCATTGTGCATGCGCTGCATGCGCCGGGCGTGACTCAGGAGCGCGAGGTGGTTTCTACCGGCGTTGAGGTGGTGCGGGTGGCTCGTAGTCCATTCTGGCGTCTGCGTCGAACTGCAGCCCCAGGGGCTCCTGCAGTAACGGTTGCCGACGGTCGTATCGGGCGCATGGGGCCTGCCATGCAGTTGCTGCGCATCGTTGCGCGTGCCTGGACTCATCTGGCATTGCTCTGCCACATGGTGCGCCTGCGCGCCGACGTGGTGCACTCACACGATGTGAATACCTTGCCTACTGCCTGGTTGGCAGCGCGATTGTCGGGTGCGCGGCTGGTCTATGACGCTCACGAGATCAGTACCAGTCGTGAGGGCTATACCAGTTTCCGCAAACTGGTGGCCATAGTTGAGAAGCTCCTGATGCCACGCGCCGATGGGACCATCACCACTACCGAGGCGCGTGCCAAGTTCTTTGCCAGAGCCTACGGCATTTCCCGCCCTCTGGTGTTGCAGAACCGCCCGCGTGAGCAGTTGCCCCAATTCTCCAGTCGCATCCGTGAGGAGCTGGGGTTGAGCGAGCCGTGGCCTATCGTGCTTTACCAAGGGGGGGTGCAGCAGGGGCGAGGGCTGGAACGCCTGGCGCGCATTGCAGAACAAGTTCCGGGCGCTTACTTCGTCTTTGTCGGCGGAGGGCGTCTGGCCGGCAGCCTGCGAAACATTGCCCAAGAGCTACAAGTCGAGGACCGGGTGCGTTTCATTCCGACCGTCGCGCTTGCCGACCTGCCGTCCTATACCGCCTCGGCCGATATCGGCGTGCAGCCAATCGAGAATACCTGCCTGAATCACTACACCACCGACTCCAACAAGCTGTTTGAGTATGTCCAGGCTGGCCTGCCAGTGATCGCCTCGGATCTGCCGGAGATTCGTCGTATTGTCCGCCAGCATGACCTGGGCCTGTTGGTGCGTGAGGGCGACAGCGAGGCGCTGGCTGATGCACTGCGCCGCATGGTCGGCGACGCCCAGTTGCGTGCTCATCATGCTAGTTGCGCCCGTGCGGCGGCGCCTGCTTTGAGCTGGGAAGTGCAGGAGCACCTGCTGGTAGAGCTGTACCGCCGAATCCTCGGCCAATCGAAACCCTCTGCAAGCTAAGCGACCATGACGACTCTTGCCCACGACGCCCAAGCCAACTATCGCCCGGATATCGACGGCCTGCGTGCTATCGCGGTGCTGGCTGTGGTGCTGTTCCACATCGATGCCAGTCTGATACCCGGAGGCTTTGCCGGGGTCGATATCTTCTTCGTCATCTCCGGCTTCCTGATCACCGGCAACATCATCAAGGATGCTGGCTCGGCCCGGGGCTTCTCTTGGGCCGAGTTCTATCGGCGGCGTGCGCTGCGCATCCTGCCGGTGCTGTTTGTGGTGCTGCTGGTCGCTCTGCTGGTCGGGCATTCTGTGCTGCTGCCCGAAGACCTTAGCGCGCTGAGCTATTCGTCCCTGGCCGCAGTATTTTCTGCCGCCAATGTCTATTTCACCTATTTCCTCGATACCAGCTACTTCGCCGATGACAGCAATCTGCAGCCGCTACTGCATCTCTGGTCGCTGGGAGTGGAGGAGCAGTTTTACCTGTTCTGGCCGGTCATCCTGCTCGCTCTGCTGACGCGTTTTACTCGGCGCTGGCTGCTTTCGGCCACACTGTTGCTGATGTTCGCGTCCTTCGTGCTGGCGGAGGTGCTGATCCCCGAAGAACCTATGTTTGCCTATTACATGCTGCCGACTCGAGCCGGCGAGCTGATGGTGGGTGCCTTGTTGGCCATCTGGTTGAGCCGTGGACATGCGGTCATGGGCAACTGGGCCCGGTTGTTGCTCGGCGCGGTGGGGGCCTGCCTGATCATTGCCAGCCTGGGCTGGATCACCGAGGACATGGGGTTTCCTGGGGTCAACGCTCTGCCGTCTACCCTGGGTGCAGCTCTGCTGATCTGGGCTGGCAGTGGCAGGGGCGTGGGTGTGAGCCGGTTGCTGGCCCTGCGTCCGCTGGTGCTGGTAGGGCTGATTTCATACTCGCTGTATTTGTGGCACTGGCCGGTGCTGGCCTTCTACCGCTACGCCTACGGCATCGTCGAGCCGTTGGCCGGAGTGCTGTTGTTCGGCCTGATGCTGTTGCTGTCGGTCGCGAGCTATCGTTGGGTCGAGAAGCCTTGCCGGCGACTGCGCTGGAGTTTCTCCAAAGTGATGTGGCAGCTCGTCGCGATCAACGCTGCAGCTTTGTCGCTGCTCTGTGGCGCCATCCTATGGAGTGATGGTTTCGGTCTCTACGGTTTCGATGCGCAGTATCGGGCGGATATCAAGCGCTTGAGCCCCGCGCCGGCTGCCTATTCCTATCCTTATGTTTGTCAGCGCCCTCGTTTGAGTGAGGCGGAGCTGCAGAGCAAGGCCTGTATTGTCAATGCAGAGCAGGCGCGGTCGGTGCTGCTGTGGGGAGACTCCAATGCGGCTCACTATGTGGGCATGCTGGGAGCCTTCGCTGAGGCAAGTGGCATCTCCTTCCGGAATGCAGCACACAGCAGCTGTCCTCCTTTGCTGCAAGGCGCAGAAGCCACTCAGAAGCCAGAGCGGCTGGAAAATTGCTTGGCCTCCATCGATGTGGTCCGCCAGTACTTGCATGACTACTCCACGGTGATCCTGGGGGCTGCCTGGGCCGTTCATGCGCGCAATAGCGACAGTTTCCTCGCAGATCTGGAGGCGACGGTCGATCAGTTGGTCGGGCAGGGCAAGCAGGTGATCATCCTGGCCAATGTACCGAACTTCGTGGCGGTCAATCGCAAGTGCCTGCAGAAGGCACTGAAGCTGCCGATGCTTACGTGCAACGAAAGTAGTGCCGAGCGCCCCGGTGTGCTGCCAATTAATACCCGGCTGTCAGCGTTAGCCGCGGCCCGGGACAACGTCTACTTCTTCGATCCGCGGGAGCAACTGTGTCCAGGCGGAAAGTGCAGCGCCTATCTCGATGGGCGCCTAGTGTATTTCGATAACAGCCATTTGAGTATGGAAGGCTCCTGGGCTGTAGGCCGAAGGATTATACGAGAGCAAGGCGTACCGGATTTCTTTGCTCGCCTCGGTAGCGGTATACCTGCGGTGGGGGCACAGTCTTTGGAAAAGACATTGCTGGAGCGTGATAAGGCAGTCTTCAGCGTTCCAATAACGAGCTGGAACTCAATGCTTGGTGGGCAATGGCGGGGGAATGTCCAGTACGAACAGCGTACTGAAGGTATGCATCTGGCTGATGCCAGCTCGGCGGCCTTCTCTGCCTATCGCTACAGTTTCATGGCAGATGAGTTGCTGCAGCTGCAACAAGGTGCTCCGATTCGCGTGCAGCTGACGTTGGCTTCCTGCTCGGGCGCGCCGCTGTTGCGCCTGCGGGCGCGACAGGGAGAACAGCAAAGCCAATACGATGTGATGTTGGACTGTGCCTCTGCCCAGCTGTCCAAGCGAGGGGAGAGCGGTACTGTCGAGGCGAATGTGAGTGCCTCGGATGGCAAGTGGAGATTGCAGGCTCAGTATGAGTTGCCACCTGGACTAGATGCGCTGGAAATGTCCATTTATCCAGCGGTCGGGAAGGTGCTGGGGCGCTACGATGCGGCAGCAGAGGGAGCTGTCGTCGTCCACGATATCGCTTGGGCCATGGCGCCCACTAAGGACTGATGGGCTATGCCTAAGTGGTGCTTTCGATGCGCAGGTGGGCTGAGACCTGATGCCTAAACGAATACTGCTGCTGACCTTCTTCTATCCGCCTGATCTGTCGGCAGGGTCATTCCGCGCTGGTGCCCTAGTGCAGGCATTGCGGCAGCAGGCAGGGGATGAGGTACAGATTGAAGTTCTGACGACGCAGCCCAATCGCTACTCCGACCACAGCTTTGAAACCGTTTCGGTGGAGGAGTCTCCGGGATTGTACGTGCGGCGTATTCACCTGCCGCAGATGCGCCGCGGCTTCATTGGTCAGGCGGTGTCTTTCTGGCGTTACGTGCGAAAGGTGAACCGGCTGACAGCCGCCAATGAATATGATCTGGTGGTGGCTACTTCCTCGCGCCTGATGACTGCCGTGCTGGGAGCGTGGGTGGCCTACCGCAAGCACACGCGCCTCTATCTGGATATCAGAGACATCTTCGTCGAGAACCTCGGGGTGCTATTTCCGGCCCCGGTGGCTATGCCTTTGGGTTGGGTTTTCGGTGCGTTTGAGCGCTGGGCCGTGGAGCGCGCGCAGCGAGTCAATTTGGTCTCGCACGGTTTTCTCGGGTATTTCCAACCGCGCTACCCGGCACAGCAGTTCTCTATTTATTCCAATGGCGTGGATGCGGTCTTTGAGGCCTTTGCGGCCTCTGTTGGGGTGCCCTCGGCTCGCCTTGATGGCAAGCCGCTACAAGTGCTGTATGCCGGAAACCTCGGCGATGGGCAGGGCATGCATCTGATTCTGCCGGAGCTGGCTAGACGCCTGCGCGGCCGGGCGCATTTTCGTGTCGTGGGCGCTGGGGGGCGTCTTGAGGCGCTATCTGATGCCCTCCGGGCTACGGAGTCTTCCGACAACGTAGAGCTGCTTCCGCCGGTCGCGCGAGTGCGGCTGCTGGAGCTTTACCGAGAGGCCGATGTTCTGTTTCTGCACCTAAATGACTTCCCAGCCTTCAAGCGCGTTCTGCCATCCAAACTGTTCGAGTATGCCGCCACCGGCAAGCCCGTTTGGGCCGGGGTTGCCGGATATGCCGTCGAGTTCATAGCGCGCGAGATCCACAATGCCGCTGTTTTTGCGCCATGCGATGTGGACGGCGCACTGAGCGCTCTGGAGCGATTGTCTTTGGCCGCTACACCGCGAGATGATTTCGTTCGAAGTTTCTCGCGGCAAAAGATCATGCAGAACATGGCGCAGGACGTGCTGGCCTGTATGCGCGAGCCAGCATAGGAAGTCGCGTTCGATTGCAGTCAGGGATGGATTGCCTGCTCACTCATGTCGAGCGCTATCTGCGCTGGCGCTACGCGACAAGCGGCCAGGCACTACACGCTAGCGTTGCAAGTAGCCGGCTAGCGATGGGCGCTGAATAACCTTCGATACCAAAAAGAAAAAGGCCCGCATCGCTGCGAGCCTAATTCATCTTTATGGTGCCGGCACCAGGAATCGAACCCGGGACCTACTGATTACAAGTCAGTTGCTCTACCAGCTGAGCTATACCGGCGAAGGGGCCGCCATTATAGCCATTGCTTCGACCCTGTAAACCGGACCGCATGAATCTGTGCCGTGGCGATCAATCGTCCGGGGAAGTGGGGCGCACCAGCATGCTGACTCGGTTGCGGCCCTGGTTCTTCGAGCAGTAGAGACCCTGGTCGGCGAGCTGGATCAGCAGGTGGCTGGGTTCGTTGTGCTTGGGTACCAGGGTGGCGCCACCGACGCTGAGGGTGACGAAGGAGCCGCGTGCCGGGTAGTTGTGGGAAATATGGCGGGCCTCGATGGCCTCGCGGATTCTCTCCGCCACCACCTTGGCGCCCGCCGCGTCGGTGCCCGGCAGGACCACGACGAACTCGTCGCCGCCATAGCGGGCGGCCAGGTCGGCGGGGCGGGTGATGTTGTCGCGCAGGATGCAGGCCAGCAGGCGCAGCAGTTCGTCGCCCTCCAGGTGGCCGAGATCGTCGTTGTAGCCCTTGAAGTAGTCGATATCGATCAACAACAGCGAGATCAGCGAGCGTTCGCGCTGGGCGCGCAGCCATTCCATGCCCAGGTATTCGTCGAAGTGGCGGCGATTGGACAGCCCGGTCAGGCCGTCGGAATTCATCATCCGCTGCAGCACTAGATTGGTATCGAGCAGGCGCTGCTGGCTCTCGCGCAGGGCGCGATAGGCACCGTCGCGCTGCAGCAGGGTCTGGTAGGAGCGCGAGTGGTAACGCACCCGGGCGATCAGCTCGATGGCATCCGGCAGTTTCACCAGGTAGTCGTTGGCCCCGGCGGCGAAGGCGGCGCTCTTCACCTTGGGATCTTCCTTGGTCGACAGGACGATGATCGGAATGTCGCGGGTCGCCGAGTGGGCCCGGTAGTCGCGCACCAGGCTCAGTCCGTCGATGCCGGGCATCACCAGGTCCTGGAGGATTACCGTCGGTTTGATCTGGATGGCCTGATCGATGGCCTGCCGCGGGTCGGCGCAGTAATGGAAGTCGATGTTTTCCTGGTCGGCCAGGTCGCGCCGCACCGCTTCTCCGACCATCGCCTGGTCATCGACCAGCAGCACCATGGCGGCATTCTCGTCCACTGTCGCCAGCAGGGTCTGTTCGTCCAGTTCGCTCATAGGGCCCTCGCCTGCACTCAGGAAAAAATATCCCGCAATCGTGACGCAATGCCGTCCAGCGGGCGGATCTCGCTGGCCGCGCCCAGTGCCGCGGCTGCCTTGGGCATGCCGTAGACCGCACAGCTCTGCTGGTCCTGGGCGATGGTCGTGAAGCCGCGTTCACGTAGCTGCTTGAGCCCCTTGGCGCCGTCGCTGCCCATGCCGGTCAGCAGCACGCCCACCGCCTCGCCGCGCCAATTACGGGCCACGCTGTCGAAGAACACGTCGATCGACGGACGATGTACAGAGTAGTCGTCGGGCTCGATGCCGTAGCCGAGCAGGCCGTTCGGCAGCAGGCGGATATGCTGGTCACTACCGGCCAGCAGCACCACGCCCGGCTGTGGTGCCTCGCCGTCACGGGCCACGCGCACCGGCACGCCGGACTCCTGACTCAGCCAGTCGGCCATGCCGGGAGCGAACACCGCGTCGACGTGCTGCACCAGCAGCATGGCCGCCGGGAAGCCGGGGGCAAGCCCTTTGAGCATCACGGCCAGGGCCGCCGGGCCGCCGGCCGAGGCGCCCACGGCGACCAGGCGTCGACAGGCCTCGACCGGCAGCGGCTTGGCCGGGGACGGCGGCGGTTGCGTCTCGTGCCTGTTCATCAGCAGGCTCAGGTTGTGAATCTTGCGCAGCAGGGGGGCCGCCGTCTGCATCGGATCGGCGCCGCCCAGGGCCGGGGTATCGACCACGTCTAGGGCGCCGTGGCCCATGGCGGTGAATACCAGGGGCATGTTGCGTTCGCTGTCGGTGGTCACCAGGAGAATGGCGCAGGGGGTCTGCGCCATGATCAGTCGGGTCGCCTCGACGCCGTCCATGACCGGCATCAGCAGGTCCATCAGCAGCAGATCGGGCAACTGTTCGGCGCAGCGCCGCACCGCCTCCGCGCCATCGCCGGCGACCCAGATCAGCTGGTGCTCCGGAGCCTGGGCCAGGGTCCGGCGCAGGGCCTCCACGGCCAGCGGCATGTCGTTGACTATGGCGATCCTCATAGCGGCTCTCCGATCAGTTCGGCCACCACGTCCAGCAGGGTGTCGTCATGGAAACTGGCCTTGGCCAGGTAGTAGTCGGCGCCGGCTTCCAGGCCGCGCCGGCGGTCCTCTTCGCGATCCTTGTAGGACACCACCATGACCGGCAATGACTGCAACCGGTGGTCACGACGCAGCAGGGTGACCAGTTCGATGCCGTCCATGCGCGGCATGTCGATGTCGGTGATCAGCAGGTCGAAGTGTTCGGCGCGCAGGGCGTTCCAGCCGTCCATGCCGTCCACCGCTACTGCCACCTCGTAGCCGCGGTTGGCCAGCAGCTTGCGCTGCAGCTCGCGCACGGTCAGCGAGTCGTCCACCACCAGGACCCGCTTGCGCGCCGCGCCGGCATCGCCAGCGCCGCGGGCGATACGCTCCAGGCGGCCGCTGTTGAGCAGTTTGTCCAGGGAGCGCTGCAGGTCCTCGACGTCGAGAATCAGCACCGCCGTGCCGTCGTCCAGCAGGGCGCCGGCGCTGACGCTCTGCACCTTGCCCAGGCGCGGGTCGAGCGGCAGGACCACCAGGGTGCGCTCGCCGAGAATGCGCTCCACGGCGATGCCGTACAGGGTCTCGCGCGCGGCGATCAGCACCAGCGGGATGCGCTCTTTCTGTGCCGTGCCCGGCGGGCGCTGCAACAGCTGGCTAGCGGCTACCAGGCCGATCGGGCGCTCCTCGTGATTGAAGTGCTGGCGGCCCTCCAGCTGCACGATGGCCTGCGGCTCGATCTCGACCATGCGCTCGATATGCGCCAGCGGGAAGGCATAGGCCTCGTCGCCGATCTGCACCACCAGGCTGCGTACCACCGAGAGCGTCAGCGGCACTTCGATCAGGAAGCGCGAGCCGCGCCCGCGCACCTGCTGCAGCTCGACGCCGCCGCGCAGCTGGCGCAGGCCATGCTGGACGGCATCCAGGCCGACGCCGCGGCCGGACACCTCGGTGACCTGCTCGCGCAGGCTGAAGCCGGGCAGGAACAGGAAACTCAGCAGCTCTTCCTCGCTGAGCTGGGCGGCGGTCTCGGCGCTGGACAGGCCGCGCTGGGTCACTGCCGCCCGCACGCGTTCCAGGTCGACCCCGGCGCCGTCGTCGGCGATCTCCAGGAGCAGCAGGCCGGCCTGCTGGCGGGCGCGGATACTGATCAGACCTTCTGCCGGCTTGCCCGCCGCAAGCCGTGCCTCGGGCGACTCGATGCCGTGATCGAGGGCGTTGCGCAGCAGGTGCACCAGGGGCGCCTCCAGGCGTTCCAGTACGTCGCGGTCGACCTGGGTCTTGTCGCCTTCCACCTGCAGGCGCACCTGCTTGCCCAGGCTGCGTGCCAGGTCGCGCAGCATGCGCGCCTGGCCGCCGAGGATGTCGGCCAGGGGGCGCATGCGGCAGGCCAGGGCGTTGTCGTACAGGCGCTGGGCGCGCTGGCCGGCTTGCCAGGCGAACTCGTCCAGCTCGTTGCCCTGGCGCTCCAGCAATTGCTGGCATTCGCCGAGCAGGCCGCGGATCTCGGCGAAGGCCGCCAGGTTCGGTGGCGCGCCGCTGCGCAGGCTCTCCTCGAAGCTTTCCAGGGCCCGGCCGAGATGGCCCTGCAGGCGCCGGCCGCGCTGCAGGGCGGCGAGCAGGGGTTGCAGGCGCTGGGCCTCGACCAGGGCCTTGCTGGACAGGTCGAGCAGATGATCGAGGCGCTGGGCGGTCACGCGCAGCACGCGCTCGTCGCTGTCCAGCGCGGCGGCTGCGCTGGTTCGCACGGCTTCGCTGGCTGCAGGAGCAGGCGGCGGCTCGGGCGGGGCGGGTGGTGCCGGCTCGGCGGGCGCCGGGGCTGGCTCTGCTTCTGGCGTTGGCGGCTGCGCTGCGGCGCGGCCTTCCAGGCAGGCGAGCGTGCGTTCCACGGCGGCTTCGGTCACGCTGCCCGGCGTGCTGGCGATCCGCAGCAGCAGATCGCTGCCTTGCAACAACGCGTCGATCTGCTGGGCGCCCAGGCGCAGGCGGCCCTCCTGGGCGGCCACCAGCAGGTCCTCCATCTGGTGCGCCACGCTCACGCCCTGGTCGATACCGACTATGCGCGCCGCGCCCTTGAGCGAGTGGGCGGCGCGCATGCAGGCCTCCAGCTGGTCGGCCCGGGTCGGCTCCTGTTCCAGCACCAGCAGGCCCTCGCCGAGCACCCTGGTCTGCGCCTCGGCCTCCAGGCGGAACAGCTCCAGCAGCGAGGCGTCCCTCATCTCGTCGGGCGTCATGCCAGGCTCCTGAGCAGGCCCTGCAGCAATTGCTCCTCGTCCAGCAGGCGCAGGCTGCGCGTCTGCCACTGCAGCACGCCGCGGCTGCACTTGGTCGGGTCCAGGCGATTGTCCTGCGCCGCCGCGGCCAGCTGATCCAGGGGGAAGGCATGAATGCCCTGCACCTCGTCCACCGGGACCAGCAGGTGGCCACCGGGCGCGTCCAGTACCAGCAGGCGGGCGCCGCTCCTGCTGCCGGGCGCTAGTGGCGCGGCTGCGCCGGGCTCCAGGCCGAGCAGCTCGACCAGCGACAGGCAGGCCACCAGGGCGCCGCGCACGTTGGCCACGCCGAGCAGCGCCCGCGAGCGTTGATGCGGCAGGGCATGCACCGGGGCCTGTGGCGCCACCTCCACCAGCACGCGAGTGGCCAGGGCCAGCCATTCCTCGCCCAGGCGGAAAACCAGCAGCGAGCGAGTGGCCACGGCCGTTTCGCTGGCGGCTTCGGCCTGTTCCCCGTCGTCGCGTTGCAGGGCATAGCGATCCAGCAGGTGGATGGCCGCGGCGGCGTAGACGGGGCAGTTGCGGCAGTGGATATGCTCGACCAGCAGCGGGCAGGACTTGTCGCCGCGCACGCCGATGCGGTTCCAGCAGTCGTTCAGCGCTTCAGCCATCGCCGTTCACCCCGCGGTTGGCGCGCTCCTGCAGGCGCCGGGCCCCGGCCAGGTCGCCGCGTGCGGCGAGCAGAGTGGCCAGGTGGCTGAGCGCCTCGCGGTGCTGCGGCTGCAGGTAGAGCGCCTTGCGGTAGTAGTCCTGGGCCTCGCGCGCCTGGCCGCCGGCGTCGCTGAGCAGGCCCAGCCAGTAGAACAGGTCGGCCGATGGGCCCTGGGCGCGTAGCAACTGTTCGCAGCGCTGGCGCGCCTCGCTCAGACGGCCCTGGTCGGCCAGGCCGGCGACAATACGCAGCTCGTCATCGGGCGGCGCTGCGGTAGGCGCGCTGAGCGGTGCTGGTGGTGCTGGGCGTGGCGCGCGGCGGGGTGCCGGTACGGGGCGCGGCGTTCGTTGCACTGTCGGCGCTGCGGCTGGGAGCGGGCGCAGGGTGGCGGTGGGCGCGGGGTTGGTCGGCTCGCTGGGATGCTGGAAGGCGAAGGCCTGGGGTATGCCCAGACTCTGCATGCCCAGGCGCGAGAACAGGCTGGCCTCGGCCGGGCCGATGAACAGCACGCCGTCCAGGCGGGTCAGGCGCTTGAGCACTTCCAGCACCTGCTCCTGGGTGGCCTGATCGAAATAGATCAGCAGGTTGCGACAGAACAGCAGATCGTAGGGCGCTTCCTCGGCGAGCAGGCCGGGTTGCAGCAGGTTGCCGCAGCGGAAGCGCACCTGGTCGCGGACGGCCTGATGCAGCAGGTAGCCATCGTCCCTGCTGGCGAAGTGCCGTGCCCGATAGGCCAGGTCCTCGCCGCGAAAGGAGTTCTTGCCGTACAGCCCACGCTGGGCCCGTTCGATCACCCGTTGGCTGACATCCAGGGCGTCGATGCGGAACAGCGGCGCGGCGATGCCCGCATCGAGCAGGGCCATGGCGATGGAGTAGGGCTCCTCACCGGTGGCGCAGGGCAGGCTGAGGATGCGCAGCGGGCGGGCGCCGGCGAGTCGCTCCAAACGCGGCCGGGCCAGGCGCACCAGGGCGGCGAAGGATTCGGGGTAGCGGAAGAACCAGGTCTCCGGGACTATCACGGCATCTATCAACGCCACCTGTTCCTGCTTCGACTGCTTCAGCAGCTCCCAGTAGCCGTCGTTGTCGGCCGCCACGCCGCTGGCCACCCGTTGAGCCACGGCGCGGGCCACCACGGGCGCACCGACCGAGCCGACGTCCAGGCCGATATGTGCCTTGAGGAAGTCGCAGAAGCGTTGCTCGCCGTTCATGCCGTCCTCTCCGGGGGGAACAGCAGGGCGCGGGCCTCGGCGTTCAGCAGGTCGGCCACCCGCAGCCACTGCACCAGGCCGCGGGCGTCCTGGTAGACCGGCCCCAGGTAGGGCGCATCTGGAGTGTCCAGGCCGTAGGCGCGAAATTCCTCCGGGGCGCAGCGCAGCGTCTCGGCGGCCCGCTCCAGAATCAGGCCGAGCAGGTGCCGCTCGGTGCTGTCGCGCGGCTGGTAATGCACCAGCACCAGGCGCGTACTGGTGCGCTGGGTGGCGGGCTGCCCGCCGAGCAGCTGGCTGATGTCGAGCACCGGCAGTAGCGTGCCGCGGTGGGCGAGCAGCCCGGCGACCCAGGCCGGGGTTGCAGGCACCGGCCTGAGGCGCCGCAGCGGCAGGACCTCGGCCACCTCGCGCACGTCCAGGGCGTAGCGTTCGGCGCCGACGGCGAACAACAGGAACAGCCGCTGTTGGCGGGCCGGCGCGCTGTGGCGATGGAGTGTGGACACGGCAGCCTCACACCTGGAAGCGCGAGACCCCGGCGCGCAGGCCGCTGGCCACCTGGCTCAACTCGTCGATGGCGCTGCTGGTCTGGCGCAGCGAGTCGACGGTCTGTCCGGTGACCTCGGCCAGCTGTACCAGAGCCTGGCTGATCTGTTCGGCACCGCTGGCCTGGGCCTGCATGCCCTCGTTGACCATCGATACCCGCGGCGCCAGGGCCTGGGTCTGCTGGATGATCTGCGCCAGCTGGTCGCCCACCAGCTGCACGTCGGCCATGCCGCGGCGCACCTCCTCGGAGAACCTGTCCATGCCCATCACTCCGGCCGACACCGCCGACTGGATCTCGCGCACCATCTGTTCGATATCGTAGGTGGCCACCGCGGTCTGGTCGGCCAGGCGGCGCACCTCGTTGGCCACCACGGCGAAGCCGCGGCCGTACTCGCCGGCCTTCTCCGCCTCGATGGCGGCGTTCAGCGAGAGCAGGTTGGTCTGGTCGGCCACCTTGACGATGGTGGTGACCACCTGGGTGATGTTGCCGGCCTTCTCGTTGAGGCTGGTGAGCTTGGTGTTGATCAACTCGGCGGCGGCGATGACTTGGTGCATGGTGTCCTCCATGCGGGTCAGGCCGTTCTGTCCCGCGTCGGCCAGGCTGGCGGCCTGCTCGGCGGCGCTGGAGACCTCGCCCATGGTGCGCAGCAGGTCGCGCGAGGTGGCGGCGATTTCCCGCGAGGTGGCGCCTATCTGCGTGGTGGTGGCCGCCGTCTCGGTGGCGGTGGCCTGCTGCTCCTTGGAGGTGGCGGCGATTTCGGTGACCGAGGTAGTCACCGAAATCGCCGAGCGTTGCGACTGCGCCACCAGGGCGGACAAGGCTTCTGCCATGTCATTGAGGCCGGTTTCCAGGGCGCCGAACTCGTCGCGGCGGGCCAGGGTCAGGCGGGTGCCGAGATTGCCATCGCGCAGGCGCGCCAGGGCGGCCAGCACCTGCTGCAGGGGATCGAGGATGGCGCGCATCAGCAGGTAACCGCAGGCGAGGGCCGCCAGCACCGCCAGCAGCAGGCTGAGCAACATGCTGGTTTCGGCGCGGGACACCGAGGCCACTATGCCGGCCGTCAACGCGTCGGCGCTGTTGTGGTTCAGTTCTACCAGCTGGTCCAGCAAACCCTGTCCGTGCTGCCCGTTCGCCAGCAGTTCGTGCTGCATAAGCTGGCGCGCCTGGTCGAACTGGTTGCCTTCGTACAGGGCGATCAGCTGCTTCTTCTGCGCCTCGTATTCGTGCAGATGAGCCTGCAACTTGGCGAAGATGCTCTGATCCTCCTGGCTACTGGTGCTGGCCTGGTACTTGGCCAGCAGCTCCTGCAGCGCGCCGTCCTGCTCGCGCAGTTGTTGCAGCAGCGCCTTGCCCTGCTCGCTGCTCGGCGCGACGTTCAGCAGTTGCTGGGCCAGCAGCAGGTTGTGCGCCACGCTGCCGCGGATACGGTCGGTGTAGTACAGGCCGGGCAGGGCGTCGGTCTGCAGCTTATGTTCGCTGCGTTCGATGCTGAGCAGATGGGCGTAAGCCATGCCGGCCATCAGCAGCATGATGGCGATGAGCGCGGCGAAACTGGCGAGCAGACGTTGGCGAAGAGTCCAGTTTTTCATTCTTGCTCCTGAAGGGCGACGCCGGCCTTGAGGTTCGACCCTGTTCAGGTATAGCAGCTGTATACAAGGGAGCGGAGCATGGCGCGCAGCCACGAGCATGCCTGGCTATCAACGGCAATATGTTTATGCACAAAGAAGAGCTGGGCCACTGGCGTGCCGCACGAATTTTGTGCAGTACCCCCCGTGTTTTTCATAACGGCATGTTTTTTAAGGGTTTTTTGTTGGTGATCAAAAAATCTACAGACTTTGCCAAGGCCCATGCGGCCGGCTTCGCAGCGAGTTCTGCAGAAACTGCGCACAGAGTTATCCACAGCTTCTGTGGATGACGCTCAGCTGCGTTCGGCGAGCAGCAGCAGGTTGCGTGGCGTCAGTTGGTGGGCGCAGAAGGTGCCCAGGCGCACCTGGTAGCCCTGCTCCTGCAGATACAGGGCGCGGTCGAGCAGCAGCCAGATCTCCAGCGGGCGACGGAACAGGCCGCGGACCAGTTCGAGGTTGCGGACCTCGGCCAGTCGCTGCCAGCCGCCGGTCTCCAGGGCGGCCCAGTCGATATCGCCGGCTAGCTCGAGACCCTTGGTCTCGGCCAGGTAGCGGCAGTAGCTGGGCAGGTCCTTGCTCAGCCAGCTCACCGGCAGCGAGGGCGTTGGCAGATAGTCGTCGACGCCGCGTTGCTGGCGCTGCAGCAGATCGAAGGCCAGGCGCCGAGCCATGGACTGGTCGCGCTTGCGGCGCATGCGCTGGCCGGCGGTAACGGTTTCCGCTAGGGGCAGGCGCAGATCGTCCAGCGACAGCTGCAGCCGCGATTGTCGGGCCGGCTCGGATAGCGCGTGGTAGTACGTGGTGGCGATGCGGTTGTAGCAGCAGGGCGCCACGGCCAGCTGGCGGCAGCCGGCGCCGCTGGCCAGCTGCAGCAGGCGCACGTGCAGGTCGCCACAGGCATGCAGGGCCACCGGACTGTGGTCGGCGCTCAGGCGCTCGTCGGTGTCATCGGCCAGCACGTCCTGCAGCAGGTGCTGGACGTCCATATGCAGCCGCTGGCTGAGGTGCTGGCCGGCGGCTACCAGCTGTTCGTCGTACTCCAGGCAGGTCAGGCGCTGGCCGCCCTGGGCCAGCAGGCGACCCAGATAGCCCTTGCCGGAGCACCAGTCCAGCCAGTGCGTCGGTGCATGCCGGAACTGCAGGCGGCTGGCGAAGGCCTCGATCTGTTGCCATTTGCGCCCGGGTACGTCGACATCCAGTCGCGCCTGCTGTGCGCCCAGCTCATGCTCGGGCAGCTCGCCGACTTCGCTCAGCTCGGCGGCGCGGCTGGCCAGCTGGGGAAACGGCGCGGGCGCCTCCAGTCGCTCTGGAAAGTTGTGCTCGGCCTCGGCCTGCTCCAGGCTGCGCCCGCGTAGCCAGGCGCCCAGCTCGGGATGCTCGGCCTCCCAGGGCAGGGTCAGGCAGGAGAAGGGCTTGGGGCGCCACAGGTGCTGGTGGGCGACGAGGAAGTCGTCCAGGGCCTGGAAGCGTTCGCGCAGGGCGGGGCCGGTGAGGATCATGGAGTGCGGATGCAGGGAAGAGGTCGAGCATTCTATCCCTCTCCCGTGGCCGGGAGAGGGATTACGCAGCATCAGCGACCCTGGCAGGCGTCGACGCGCAGCTTGCGTTCCAGCAGCTTGAAGGCGCGCACCATCACGTAGGCGATGACCAGGTAGAACACCCCGGCGGCGAAGAAGATCTCTACCGGCAGATAGGTGCGGGCGATGATCGTGCGCGACATGCCGGTCAGCTCCAGCAGGGTCACGGTGCTGGCCAGGGCGCTGGCCTTGAGCATCAGGATCACTTCGTTGCTGTAGGCCGGCAGGCCGATGCGTGCGGCGCGCGGCAGGATGATGTAGAGCATCGCCTGGGCGCGCGACATGCCCAGCGCGCGGGCCGCCTCGATCTCGCCCGGTGGCACGGCCTGGATGGCGCCGCGCAGGATCTCGGCGATATAGGCGGCGGTGTGCATGGTCATGGTGATGACGGTGCACCAGTACGGATCACGCAGGTACGGCCACAGCGGACCCTGGCGCACCACGTCGAACTGCGCCAGGCCGTAGTAGACCAGGAACAGCTGTACCAGCAGCGGCGTGCCGCGGAAGAAGAAGATGTAGCCGTAGGGCAGGGCGCGCACGTACCAGTGCCGCGACGCACGAGCGATGCCCATGGGCAGGGCGAGAACCAGCCCGGCGAGCACGGCGAAGGCCACCAGTTCGACGGTCAGTGCGGCGCCTTCGAGCAGCTTGGGCAGGTATTTGACGATCACTTCCCAGTTCATCAGGTGCTCCGGACGAAGCCGCGGCTGGCACGCTTCTCGAGGAAGTGCATGCCGATCATGGCGATGACGGTCAGGCCCAGGTAGATGAAGGCGGCGACCATATAGAAGGTGAAGGCCTGTTTGCTGGAGGTCACGGCGATCTGCGAGCGGCGCATGATTTCTTCCAGGCCGATGACCGAGACCAGGGCGGTGTCCTTCATCAGGATCATGAACAGGTTGCCCAGGCCGGGCAGGGCGATGCGCCACATCTGCGGCAGGATCAGCTTCCACAGGATGCGACCCTTGGACATGCCCAGCGCCATGCCGGCCTCGCGGTGGCCCTTGGGGATGGCCAGGATGGCGCCGCGGAACACTTCGGTGGCGTAGGCGCCGAAGCACAGGCCGAGAGCGATGGTGCCGGCGGCGAAGGGGTTCAATTCCAGGCTGCCGACGCCGAGGAATTCACCGAGGGCGGCGAGGCCCTGGACCGTGCCGAAATAGATCAGCAGCACCCAGAGCAGCTCGGGGACGCCGCGAACGATGGTCGAATAGATACCGCCAAGTCCCTGCAGGAACTTGTTCGGAGAAGTCTTGGCCAATGCGCCGAGCAGTCCGAGCACCAGGCCGAGGGCAAGGGCGGACAGGGCCAGCTGGATGGTCACCAGCGTGCCGGCGGCGAGGGCGGGGCCGAAGCCGTGCAGGTCGAGGGTCATGGGAGGCTACTGCAGAATGACGGCCGCCGCCCGAGGGCGGCGGCGGTCGGACGCATCAGTAGATGCTGAACGGGAAGTACTTGTCGTTGATCTGCTTGTAGGTGCCGTCTTCGACGATGGCCTTCAGCGCGGTGTTCAGCTTCTCGCGCAGCGGGTCGCCCTTGCGCACGGCGATGGCGATCTTGTCGTTGTCGAATACCGGCTCGCCCTTGAACTCGAAGTCCTTGCCGGCGTCGCTCTTCAGCCATTCCCAGTTGACGAACTTGTCGGCCAGCACGCCATCGAGGCGGCCCGAGGACAGGTCGAGGTAGGCGTTTTCCTGGGTATCGTACAGCTTGATCTCGACGGTGTCGGCCAGGTTGTCTTCCAGCCAGGTGCCGGCGATGGTGGCGCGCTGTGCACCGATGACCTTGCCTTTCAGGCTGGCCTTGTCGGCCTTCAGGTCGCTGCTTTTCGGCGCGATGAACTGCAGCTTGTTGGTGTAGTAGGGCTCGGTGAAATCGACCGCCTGTTTGCGCTCCTCGGTGATCGACATGGAGGCGGCGAGGAAGTCGAACTTCTTGGCGTTCAGGGCCGGGATGATGCCGTCCCAGTCGGAGGTGACCACTTCGCACTCGGCGCCCATCTTGGCGCACAGGGCCTGGGCGATCTCCACGTCGAAGCCACCGACCTTGCCGCTGGCGTCGATCAGGTTGAAGGGTGGGTAGGCGCCTTCGGTGCCGATCTTCAGTTTGTCCGCGGCGACTGCCTGGGTGCCGAAGGCCAGGGTGGCGACGGCGGCCAGCAGGATCTTCTTATAGTTCTGCATGCGTGTTGCTCCGTTAGTGATTGCTGGACATGAATTGTTTACAGCGTGCCGATTGCGGGTTGGTGAAGACCTGCTCGGGCGACCCCTGTTCCTCTACCAGGCCCTGGTGAAGGAATACCACTTCGCTGGACACCTGGCGGGCGAAATTCATCTCATGGGTGACCAGCAGCATGGTGCGGCCTTCATCGGCGAGCGCGCGGATCACGTTAAGCACTTCCTGTACCATTTCCGGGTCGAGGGCCGAAGTCGGCTCGTCGAACAGGATCACCTTGGGCTGCATGGCCAGGGTGCGGGCGATGGCGGCACGCTGCTGCTGGCCGCCGGAAAGCTGATTCGGGTAGGCGTGGCGCTTGTCGGCGATGCCGACCTTGGCTAGCAGCGCCTCGGCCACCTCGGTGGCCTCGGCACGGCTCTGGCCGAGCACGCGACGGGGAGCCTCGATGATGTTGTCGAGGATGGTCATGTGCGGCCACAGATTGAAATTCTGGAACACGAAGCCGATCTCGCTGCGCAGGCGATTGATCTGCTTGTTGTCGGCGGCGATCAGGTCGCCGTTCTTCGCGGCCTTCAGCTTGAGTTCTTCACCGGCCACCAGAATCTGGCCCTGGTGCGGGTTCTCCAGCAGGTTGATGCAGCGCAGGAAGGTCGATTTGCCGGACCCGGAGGAGCCGAGGATGGAGATCACGTCGCCGTCGCGGGCGGTCAGCGAGATGCCCTTGAGCACTTCTAGCTCGCCGTAGCGTTTGTGCAGGTTGCGGATTTCCAGCGCGGGCGTTGCCTCGGCCATGGGGTGTCCTCTTGTTATGCGGATGCGCTCCGGCTGCTGGCCGCCTTCCTAGCGTGCGGCTGAACCTAGCATAGCGTCGACGGAGCGCCAAGCCGGGTGCCGGCCCCACCAACCGTGGTCGTGGCGCGGTGTCGCATCATGACAGTTGTGTGTCGCGCCCAAACAAAAACGCCGGGGGAGCCGTCTGCGCCGTCGCTCGCGACGTGGCGGGATAGCGGAGACAAAAGCCCGATACCCTGACTGTATTGGATTCGTTCCGGGGGCCGGACGGCGCGGGCGCGCAGTGTACTGGAGCACCCCGGCCGGGTGAAGGGCGCGGCGCTGGCGAATGGCCAGGGTGGGGCGCTTCTTGCTAGAGTCTGCGCAGCTCCCCAGGGGATCGGGTCGAGCTCGACCAATCTCCAGGGAGTTGCTCCATGTCGCAGGCGCCGCAGTCATCCAGGGCCTTTCGGGCCAGTCTCTGGCTGGTCTGTGCCCTGGTCCTGCTGCTGGTGCCGCTGCTGCACCTGTGGACCCCGGTGCAGCGCTGGAGCAACGTCCATGGCGACTGGCTGATCCGCCAGCGCGCCGCACTGCAGGCGCCCGACCCGCGCATCGTCGTGGTCGACATCGATGACACCAGCCTGCAGGCCCTGGTCGGCGAGGCCGGCAAGTGGCCCTGGCCGCGTTCGGTGCACGCCGAGCTGCTGGAGCACCTGCTGGCGCAGAAGGCCGAGGCGGTGGTGTTCGACGTGCTGTTCAGCGAGGCCGACCGCTTCCACCCCGACGCCGATGCCTACTTCGGCGAGGTGCTGGCCGGCAGCGACAGGGTCTACCTGGCCGCCCTGCAGCAGCAGGCCAGCGACCCGGCCAAGGCGCCATTGCTGGCTTCCTACCCACCAACCACCGGCCTACTGCCGGGCGGCGACCCGCAGCAGCGCGGCGTGCTGTTGCTGCCCCGCGCCATCGACCCCGCGCACTGGAAGACCGGCACCATCAACTTCACCCAGGATGCCGATGGCGTCGGCCGCCGTTACGACATTTATAGGCGCTTCGGCGACTGGCGCATGCCCTCGCTGCCGGCGCGGGTAGCGCAGGACCGCGGCGTGGTTCTGCCGGCCGCCGACAGCTTCCTGCTCGACTGGCGCAGCGACGCGCGGGTGCCCTATCCGCGCATCCCCTTCGCCGCAGCCCTGGCCCAGGCGCGGGGCGAGGCCGGCCAGCTGCCCGCCGATTACTTCGCCGGCAAGATAGTGGTGATCGGCACCACCGCCGCCGGCCTCTACGACCTGCGCCGCACCCCGCTGGACGATCTCTACCCGGCGGTGTTCATCCTCGCCACCGGCATCGACAACCTGCTCAACGGCCAGCAGCTGCAGGCGGCGCCGGCCTGGTCCATGGCGCTGCTGGGCATCGCCCTGTTGCTGGGCCTGCAGCTCCTGCTGCTGCGCGAGCGCCTGCTGCCGGCCAGCCTGCTGACTTTGGGCGCCAGCCTGGCGCTGCTGCTCGGCTCCTATCTATTGGTACTGCAGGGCGTGCTGCTCAACGTGCTGCCCAGCCTGCTGGCGCTGTGGCTGCTGCTGGCCCTGGCCCTGGCGGTGTTCTACCGCCGGCGTCGGCAGCAGCTGTCCAATACCATCAGCATGTTCAGCCGCTTCCTCGACCCGCAGGTGGTGGCCCAGCTGGTGGCCCGCGAGGACCCGCAGGCGCTGCTGGCCAGTCGCGAGTGCCAGCTCACCGTGCTGTTCTCGGATATCCGCAACTTCACCACCATGTCCGAGCGCCACAGTGCCCAGGAGATCATGCAGATCCTGGAGAACTACTTCGGCGGCCAGGTGGATGTGCTGTTCAAGCACCGCGCGACCCTCGACAAGTTCATCGGCGACGCCATCATGGCCTTCTGGGGCGCGCCGCAGGACAACCCCAACCAGGCTGTCGATGCCGTCAACGCGGCGCTGGAGATGATCGACAACGTCGAACGCTACCAGCGCGACTTCGACCACCCGGACTTCGACATCGGCATCGGCCTGCACACCGGACCGGCGGTGGTCGGCATGGTCGGGACCAGCAAGCGCTATGACTACACTGCCATTGGCGACACGGTGAACCTGGCCAGCCGCATCGAGGGGCTGACCAAGGGCCGCGCGCGCCTGCTGGTATCGGCCGCCACCAGGCAGGCCTGCGGCGATGCCTTCGAGTTCATTCCCCACGGCGACTTCCAGGTGAAGGGCCGTGTCGAGCCGGTGACCCTCTTCGAACCCAGGAGAAAGACGCTATGAGAAGTACCCTTACCGCTGCCCTGCTGATTCTGGCGGGCTGGCTGGGCAGCGCCGTGGCGCTGGCCGAAGTGCGCAGCGGCATCACCGTCGAGGCCACCGCGTTGCGCGATGGCGGCGCGGCCAGTGCCGCCGTGCTGCAACAGCTGCCGGCGCAGACCCGGGTGAGCATCCTCAAGCGCCAGGGCGGCTGGTACCAGGTGCAGACCGGCGCCGGCCAGCAGGGCTGGGTGGCGCTGCTGGCGGTGCGTTTCGACAAGTCCGCCGGCGCCAAGGGCGGCAATATCGGCTCGCTGCTGGAAGGCAGCACCGCGGTGGAGCCGGCCAGCGGCGTGGCCACCGGCGTGCGTGGCATCAGCGACGACCAGGTCGGTGGCGCTGGCGGCGGCTCCGGCAGCCTGTCCCTGCAGCAGCTCGATCGCTATGCGGTGACTCCGGGCAGCGCCCGCGCCTTCGCCCAGCAGGGCGGCCTGCGCAGCCAGTCCATCGCCTATCCCCAGTGAGCCGGAGCCGAGCCATGCACAAGATCCTTTGCCGTACCGCCCTGCTCGCTGCCATCTGCGCCGCGCTGCCCGCCTGCGAGAGCCTGCAGGCCCTGGAGGGCGTGCAGATCCAGGGTGTCGACCTGTCGCCCCTGGCCAGCGCCGGGCGCAACCTCAGCGACATGGGCGAGAAGACCCAGGACGAAGAGCTGGTGATCGGTGCCAGCACCGCCGAGCTGCTGCTCAAGCAGGCGCCGCTGCTGGATAACGCCGGCGTACAGGCCTACGTCAACCAGGTCGGTCGCTGGGTCGCCCTGAACAGCGAGCGCCCCGACCTGCCCTGGCGCTTCGGCGTGCTCGACAGCAGTGTGGTCGGTGCCTATGCGGCGCCCGGCGGCTACGTGTTCATCACCAGCGGCATGCTGCTGCAGATGAACAGCGAGGCCGAGCTGGCGGGCGTGCTGGCCCACGAGGTGGCGCACGTGGTGCAGAAGCACCACCTGGACGCGATCAAGCAGAAGGCCGGTGCCGGCCTGCTGGCCAACGTCTCGCGCTTCGCCCTGCAGGCCAGCCAGGCCAGTTCCAGCGCTCCTGCCAGCAGCGATCCGGTCTCCACCCAGAAGTTCGACCAGCTGGTGACCAACCTCTATACCCGCGGCCTGGATCGCGGCGACGAGTACGAGGCGGACGAGATGGGCGCGGTGATCGCCGCGCGTGCCGGCTACGATCCCTACGGCCTGGCCAACGTGCTGCAGGGCCTGGGCACCATGAAGCAGGACGACGCCACCCTGGTGACCTTCCTCAAGGTGCACCCGAACATCGGCGACCGCCTGAAGCAGCTGGAACCCACCTACCTGTACCTGGACAAGGCCGCCGCCGGCGGCAGCCAGCAGACCCTGGAGCCGCGCTACCAGAAGGCGCTGTCGGCCAAGTGAGCATGAACAAGGGCGGCCATGAGCCGCCCTTTTTTCAGTGCTGGTGCTTGTCGCAGGGCTCGTAGTCGCAGACGTGATGGGCATACGCCGGCGCACCGGCCTGGGGCGCCACGGGTGCCGCCAGGGCGGGCGTCTGCGTCGGGTTGAGGTAGCAGCGCGAGTCGATGAACACCTTGACCAGATCGCCGTCCAGCAGGCCGCTCTTCACTTCGGCCTGGAGTATGTCGAGGGCATGCTCCACCGGCACCGCCGGCTTGTACGGGCGGTCCGAGGCGGTCAGCGCGTCGTAGATATCGCAGATGGTCATGATCCGCGAGCCGCAGGGAATCTGCTCGCCTGACAGGCCCTTGGGATAACCGCTGCCATCGAGCTTCTCATGGTGCGCCGCGGCGATCTCCGGGATGCCCTGCAGGGCCGGGGTCCAGGGAATCAGCTTGAGGAAGTCGCGGGTATGCACCACGTGGCGCTCGATCTCCGCGCGCTCGTCCTGGGTCAGGCTGCCGCGGCGGATGGCCAGGGCGCAGAACTCGCTCTCCGACAGCAGGCCGATCAGGCTGTCGTCGTGGCTCTTCACCACATGGCCCTGGATCTCCTGCAGGTGGTGGAAGTCGCCCTCGGTCAGCACGCTCGGCTCGTTGGCCTTGAGGATGTCGCGCAGGTACTGGTCCAGCCGCTCGCACTCCATGGCCAGCTCGGTCTCCCACTGCAGGCGCAGTTGCTCGTCCAGCGCGCCGTACTGTCGGTAGGCCTGCAGCATGCGGCGCAGGGTCTGGTTCTGCAGGCTCTCCTTGGCCAGCGCCACCCGGTAACGCAGGTTGTCGATCACCGGCTCCGGCAGCTTCTTGGCCTTGGTCAGCACATGCTCACGCACGCCGACCTTGCCGAAGTCATGCAGCAGCGCGGCGTAGCGCAGCTCGCGCAGACTCTCGTCGCCCAGCGCCTGGTTGCGCAGGTGGGCCTGCGGCGCCATGGGCAGCTGGCGGGCGAGGGCGATGCACAGGTCAGCGACGCGGAACGAGTGACCGGCGGAAGTGGGGTCGCGCTGCTCGATGGCGAACACCGAGGCCTGGACGAAGCCGTCGAACAACTGGCTGATGTCGTCCAGCAGCTGGCGGTTCTCGATGGCCACCGCAGCCTGGCTGGCCAGGGCGCGCAGCGAGGCGGCCATCACCTCGTCGAAGGCGATCACCGCACCCTGGGCGTTCTGGCAGTTGATGAACTCCAGCACGCCGACCACCTCGTGGCGATGGTTGAGCATGGGAATGGCCAGCAGCGACATGGTGCGGTAGCCAACCTGCATGTCGAACGAGCGGTTGAAGCGGTAGGGCGCGTCGCTGGGAATGGCGTAAGCGTCGGCGATGTTCAGCTCGGTGCTGGTCAGCGCCACATAGCCGGCGATCGAGGCCTTGGTCAGCGGCATGCGCTGTTCCTGGAAGCGGGTCGGCATCGAGCTGTTCTGGGTCAGCTTGAACAGCAGCTGCGGCTGGTCGCCCTTCTTGTCCACCAGGAACAGCGAGGCGGCGTCGCTGTTGGACAGGCGCCGGCCCTCGGTGAGGATCTTGCTCAGCAGGCGCTCCAGGTCCTTCTCGGCGGACAGGGCGAGGCCGACATCGACCAGTTTCTGCAGGTCGCCATCCTTGTTCTGCAGGGCGGCGGCCAGTTGGTCGGTCTTCTGCTTGAGGCGGAATTGTTCGGCGGCGAAACCGAGCAGGGCGATCAGTTCGTCCTCGCTGGCGGCGGATGGCAGCGGCAGCACCCCGGTTGGCGCATCGAAGGCCACCAGGCTGGCGCCGCAGGCCTGCCAGGCGCTCAGGTCGTCGGCGCGCAGCAGGCTGGCATCCAGCAGCAGCACTTCCAGGCCCGCCTGCACCTCGTCGGCGCGCGCCACGCAGCGCAGTGTCACGCCCGCGCGGCCGAGGCGGGTATGCAGGCTGGAATCGGCAAAGAGTGGGCTATGCCCCACCGTAAAACTGGCTGTCATCACTGATTACCCTCGGCGGCGCGCCGACTCGACGCTGCCTTGAGTATTGCACTGGAGGCCGGGACCCACCAGATGCGGGCGCCCGACGGGGAGGGTGACTCTCCATGTCGGGCTCAGGCGGTGAAGTCGGCCAGCGAGACGCTGGTTACGCCCACCAGCTGAATGGCGAACTCCGCGTCGGCGTCGCCATCGATGTTGCCGTAGAGCACGCCATCGGTCAGTCGCAACTGCCCAGCAGCAGTGAAGGCTGCAGCGCTGTCGATGATCTGGGTGAAGACGTTGTTGCCGTCGACGGTCGTATCGGCATCGAGTCTGGACAAGTCGATCTTGTCGCCGCTCATGAAGTCCTTGATGACGTCCCAGTTGTCGCTGGTCAGTCCACTATCGGACAGGGCGTTGATCACGAAGGTGTCATTGCCGGCTCCGCCAATCAGCAGATCTTTACCTGCGCCGCCAATCAGGCGGTCGTTGCCAGCACCCCCATTAAGAGTATTGCTCGCAGCGTTACCGGTCAGTGAGTCGTTGTATTGGGAGCCGGCCAAGTTTTCGATGGAGATCAGGGTGTCAGAGCCGGAGCCTTTGGTAGCTTGGGCGCTGGTGCTGTTCAAGCTGACAGTCACTGCGCTGGAGGCGTGCGTATAGGAAACTGTGTCCGTGCCGTCGCTGCCATTGAGGATGTTATTGCCGATGCCAGCTACCAACACGTTGTTAAGGTTGTTGCCACTGAGATTGGCCGATCCGGCGGCCAGAATTCGCCCGTTCTCGATATTGGTGCCGAGGCTGTAGCTGGTGAGGTAGCTGTAAACAGTATCTGTGCCGCCTGTACTGGCGTCGGCGTTGGTTTCGCTGACCACGTCGCCTGCATTGTCGACGTAGTAGGTATCCGAGCCCTCGCCTCCGATCATCTTGTCAGAGCCGGCACCGCCATTCAGAACGTCGTTACCCAGCCCTCCGCTGAGCCGGTTGCTGGCCGAGTTGCCGGTCAGCTTGTCGTTGTAGTTGGAGCCGATCAGGCTCTCGATCGCTATGAGGGTGTCGGAGCCAGAGCCGCCGGTGGCTTGTGCGGCCGAGCTAGCCAGCGTGACTGTAACGGCGCTGCTGGCGTAGAGGTAGGACACGCTGTCGCTGCCCGTCCCGCCGTTCAGAACATTACTTCCCGCCCCGGCGTAGAGGATGTTGTTGAGGCTATTACCGGTCAAGCTGGCATTTCCACCGGCAACGATGCGGCCGTTTTCGATATTGGCACCCAGAGTGTACTTGCTGAGGTAGCTGTATACGGTATCGCTGCCGCCGGTACTCAAGCTGGCGTTGGTTTCGCTGACCAAGTCGCTGGCATTGTCGACGTAATAGATGTCCGAGCCGTCTCCGCCAATTAGCTTGTCTGCTCCTGCCCTGCCATTGAGTATGTCGTCACCTGCTCCGCCGCTGAGTGTGTTGTCGGCAGCGTCACCGGTCAGACTGTCGTTGTAACTGGAGCCGGTCAGGTTTTCGATGGCGATGAGCATGTCGGAGTCAGAGCCGCCGGTCGCCTGCGCTGCGGCACTTGCCAGAGTGACCGTCACGGCGCTGCTGGCATAGAGATAGGACACCGTGTCACTGCCAGCTCCACCATTCAGGACATTGTTGCCGGCGCCGGCATAGAGAATGTTATTGAGGCTATTGCCGATCAAACTGGAGGTGTCGCCGGCAAGGACGCGCCCATTTTCTATGTTGGTACCCAGTGTGTACTCGCTGAGGTAGCTGTAGACGGTGTCGTTGCCACCGATACTCAGATTGGCATTGGTTTCGCTAATTACATCGCTGGTGCTATCTACGTAATAGATATCGGAGCCGTCTCCGCCAATTAGCTTGTCTGCTCCTGCCCCGCCATTGAGTATGTCGTTGCCTGCGCCGCCGCTGAGTTTATTGGCGGCATCGTCGCCGGTCAGCCTGTCGTTGTGGGCGGAGCCGCTGAGGTTTTCGATGGAAATCAGGGTGTCAGTGCCCCCACCGCCAGTAACCTGTGCTGTCGATATGGCCAGGCTAACGTGTACTGCGCTTGTTGCTGTTGCGTAACTAACGGTGTCAGATCCGGCAGCGCCATTGAGGGTATTGTTGCCGGAATTACCGGCGAGTGTGTCGCTGAAGTCGGAGCCGGTGAGATTCTCGATGGAGATTAGCGTGTCGGTGCCCCCGCCGCCAGTAACTTGGGCTGTCGATATGGCCAGGCTAACGTTTACTGCGCTTGTTGCTGCCGCGTAATTAACAGTGTCAGATCCGGCGGCGCCATTGAGAGTGTTGTTGCCGGAATTACCGGCGAGGGTGTCGTTGAAGTCGGAGCCGATGAGGTTCTCGATGGAAATCAAGGTGTCAGTGCCCCCACCGCCAGTAACTTGGGCTGTCGAGATGGCTAGGCTAACGTTTACTGCACTTGTTGCAGTTGCGTAATTAACAGTGTCAGATCCGGCGGCACCATTGAGGATGTTGTTACTAGAGTTGCCAGCGATATAGTCTGCATAGGAAGAGCCAGTGGCATTTTCAATAGATATGAATTTGTATTCATCATTCAGGTTGATGGATATCCCTGACGTTGCATAGGAGAAGTCGGCGGTGTCGGAACCTATGCCACCATCTAAATAATTTGAGTTGCTATTTGAATAGAGAATATTGTCTAGGGAGTTTCCGATAAGGTAGGCATAGTGATCGGTATTTAGAATTCGCCCATTCTCGATGTTTTCGGCAAGCTCGTAGTGGTACAGATAGGATAAGACCGTATCTAGGCCGCCATTTGCGGCTTCGCGAATTGAGGCGGCAGATCCCGACATTGCGCCTAGAGAGCTTCCGAGTATGTAGACGTCATCACCGGCACCGCCAGCCAAGGCGATATTGCTATCACTGCTGATCAGCGTGTCGTTACTGTCCGTACCTTGAACTTCTAGGCGTAGCCTGTTGCCATTTTTGTCGTAGCGCTGGGTATAGATGTTCTCGTCCCCTGCATGGTTTTCTCCATCTGCCCAAGTGAAAATCCAGCCACCGTCCGGCAACAGCGTTGTTGAAAAAACATCCGCTCTGCTGCTGAAACGATCTATGTTGACGGCGGTCTCGCTTCCGATCCGATTACCGGTAGAGTCGTAGCGTTGGAAGTACAGGATATTCCCTGAGTCCCATGCAACTAGCCAGTTATTGTTGGGGAGGGCCAAAACTTCATTTGGCCCATAGGGTGTTGACCCAATAAGAGATGCGGCGCCGACAGAATTGCCTGCGGCGTCATAATTCTGAGCGAATATCGCTACGCTATAATAAGTAGCAGCAGGGTATTGCTCGTAGAGTAGAGTCCAACCACCATCGGGTTGGATTACCACTGAGGGCGGTGAGGGGTCTAATGGACGATATGCTAGATGGTGGAGGTCGCCGACAGGGCTGCCTGTTGAATCGAAGCGTTGGATGAATGTGCCGTACTCGCTCCCAGGACCCTCGTTACACCAGATGGTCAGCCATCCACCATCGGGCAGGGCTTGAACATTCGAGCTGCTTTGGAAGTATTTTGTTGCTAGGGTCAGTTCGCTACCCAACAGGCTGCCTGAGGCATCATAGCGTTGAGCAACTATGCTATAGCGGTTATCCGATGTTTGGCTTTCCCACGCTACCAACCAACCGCCATCATCAAGAACTGTCACGCATGGAGATGTCTGACCGCGAGCGGTGGTGGTGTTAACTTGTATTTCGCCTGCCAGTGGGACGCCATTTTGATCGAATCGCTGTGAGAAAATACCTTGAATATCTCCGGCGCCTTGGCCTTCCCAGGTAATCAGCCAGCCGCCGTCAGGCAGAGCAGTTGCAATAGGTGAGAGTTTTCCATACCCGGTATTTGTGCTGATTCTTATGGCATCGCCAATGGCATTCCCTAATGAGTCATAGCGTTGTGTATATATGTCTTGCTTTTTATCTTGATTGTATCCATGCCAGCTGACGATCCAGCCGCCGTCTTGAAGATGAACTGTGGGGGTTGTTGAGATTTCTTCCCCAGATATTTGCTCATTAACCGATAAGGGGCTAACGAGTTGCTCGCCTCCAGCTTGGAGCGTGAGGGTGCGATCCGTGAATTGGAGATACTCAATACCTTGTAGCGAGTCTGTGCCGGCGTCTCCGTCAGAGGTATTGAGGTCGGTAATGGTCAGAACGCCGCTGTTCCAGATGTTCCAGCTGAAGCGAAAGTCACTGGAGTTTCCTGCGTAGATAGCGGTATCTTGCCCCTTTCCCCCATTAAGAACATCATTTCCCGCGCCACCAGTGATTTTGTCATCTTCGGCCGTGCCGTTGAGGATTTCGCTGATACTGGTTCCCTTCACTACAGCCATATAGAGTCCATTCCTGTTAAGCGAAATTACGGGATGAGGTACTGGCATTCTGCCGGTTTTTTATGGCGAATGTGAGGCTATGGGCGCTTCTTTAAGGGCAAAAAAACGCATGGCGCAGGATCTAGGCTCTGGGGTTATGAGGCCTTTGCGGCTGCCCTGCGATGGCGAATGATCTCGATCACGCCCGGCAGGATCGAGACGAAGATGATCGCCACGATCAGGTAATGCAGATTGCTCTGCACCACCGGCAGGTTGCCGAAGAAGTAGCCGGCGTAGCTGAACAGGGTGACCCAGACGACCGCGCCGATCACGTTGTAGAGGGCGAAGCGGCGGTAGGGCATGTGGCCCATGCCGGCGACGAAGGGGGCGAAGGTGCGCACGATGGGCACGAAGCGGGCGAGGATGATGGTCTTGCCGCCGTGCTTGTCGTAGAAGGCCTCGGTCACTTCCAGGTAGCGGCGGCGGAAGATCTTCGAGTCCGGGTTGGCGAACAGCTTGGCGCCGAAGAAGCGGCCGATGCTGTAGTTGACCGCGTCACCGAGGACGGCGGCGACGATCAGCAGCGGCACCATGATGTGAACGTTCATCGCGTCTTGGGTGGCGATGGCGCCGGCGACGAACAGCAGCGAGTCGCCCGGCAGGAAGGGCGTCACCACCAGGCCGGTCTCGCAGAAGATGATCAGGAACAGGATGCCGTAGATCCACGGCCCGTAGGCGGCGGTCAGCTCCGCCAGGTGGCGGTCGATGTGCAGGATGAAGTCGATGACAAGCTGGATGAATTCCATCTGGGCTCCACTCGCCGAAGCATGGGCGCGGTTCCTGCGCCGTAGATAGCAAAAACCCCGAGGAATTTCTTCGCTCGGGGTTCTCGGTATTAGTGGTGCCCAGGGACGGAATCGAACCGCCGACACGGGGATTTTCAATCCCCTGCTCTACCAACTGAGCTACCTGGGCAACGGGGCGCCATTAAACGGATTTGGCTTTGCAGTGTCAAGCGAGGGAATGAAAAAAAATTCAGTGCAGACGGGCGGTTACGATTTCCGGGGTGCTGCGGGCGTTTCCGACCCGCAGCCGTATTAGGCACTTGGCGGCACGTAGCCGTCGGCCTTGGCGTAGTCCTCGCCGGAGAGGAACTTGTCCATCTCGGCCTGGAGGAACTTGCGGTCCTCGGCGTTCATCATGTTCAGCCGACGCTCGTTGATCAGCATGGTCTGGTGCGCCTGCCATTCGTCCCAGGCTTTCTTCGACACGTTATCGAAGATGTCCTGGCCCTTGGCGCCGGGGTAGGGCGGGCGGTCGAGGCCGGGCAGGTCCTCGTTGAACTTGCGGCAATGGATGGTGCGGCTCATGAGATTTCTCCTGCGTTCAGTGCATCCGCGGCTCGCTTGAGGAGCTTCTTCACCGGGGCGGCCAGGCCCAGGCGCGGCGGGCTGGCGAGGTTATACCAGAGCCAGTCGCCCTCGGCCACGGCGGGGCTGGCCTGTTCGGCGGGCACCAGCCAGGGCTCGATGGCCAGCTGGAAGTGGCTGAAAGTATGGGTCAGCCCGGCCAGCTCGCGTGGCTCGCCGAGGCGCAGGGCATGTTGGTTGGCCAGCGGCGCGAGACCGGTCAGATCGTCCAGCTCCGGCAGGCTCCACAGGCCGCCCCACAGGCCGCTGGAGGGGCGACGGTAAAGCAGGATGGCGCCTTCGCGGTTGGCCAGCAGCGGCATCAGCGTGCGCTTCTGCGGCAGCGCCTTGCGCGGCTTGGATTCGGGGAAGTCGCTCTCGCGGCCGAGCAGATGCGCACGACAGCCGTCGCGCACCGGGCACAGCAGGCAGCTCGGCTTGCTGCGGGTGCACAGTGTGGCGCCCAGGTCCATCATCGCCTGGGTGTAGTTGTTGACCCGCTCGTGCGGGGTCAGCTGTTCGGCCAGTTGCCACAGCTGCTCGGCCACCTTGGGTTCGCCTGGGTAGCCGTGCTGGGCCTTGTAGCGGGCCAGCACGCGCTTGACGTTGCCGTCGAGGATCGGCGCGCGCAGGCCCATGCTCAGGCTGGCGATGGCGCCGGCGGTGGAGCGGCCGATGCCGGGCAGCTCGGCGAGTTGCTCGACCGAGCGCGGGAACTCGCCGCCATGCTGCTCCACCACCGTCTTCGCCGCCTTGTGCAGGTTGCGCGCGCGGGTGTAGTAGCCGAGGCCGGTCCACAGGTGCAGCACTTCGTCCTCCGGCGCCGCCGCCAGCGCCTGCACGGTCGGCAAGGCGTCCATGAAGCGGTCGAAGTAGCCGAGCACGGTGCTGACCTGGGTCTGCTGCAGCATGATCTCGGAGACCCACACCCGGTACGGGGTGATGCCCTGCTGCCAGGGCAGGTCCTTGCGGCCGTGCACGTCATACCAGGCCAGCACGGCGCCGTTGAATTGCTCGGGGCTCATCGGTTGAACAGGCCCTTCAGCGCGTCCTTGAGTTCCGGGCTGACCTTGTCGCCGAGCTTCTCTTCCAGCTTCTCGCCGAGCTTGTCGCCGGCCAGTTTGGCGGCGATCTTGCCGAGGCCGTCCTTGTCCAGGCGGCAGGCCTTGGCGCCCAGCTCCAGCGGGCCGCGGCAGCGCAGCGGCCATTCCAGGCCGACATAGCGCTCGTTGACCTGGCAGGCCGGGTCCGGCATGGCGCCCTTGTCGCCCTCGATGACGATGCCGACGCGGTAGTCCATGCCCAGCACGCGCAGGTCGAGGTCGCCGTCGCCGTTCACCGTCAGGCCGGGGATGCGCGCCTTGAGGTCCGGGTTGCTGGCCACGCCATTGGTGAACTTCAGGTTGCCGTGCAGCTCCTCGAACGGCGTGTCCTTGCCGCGCGGTTCGCCGGACAGGGATTTGCGATTGAGGGTGGCGATGCCCTGGCACAGCTGCTGCTCCAGGTTGGCCTCGACCAGCACGCCGTCGCTCAGGCTGAAGCTGGACGTGCCGTTGAGGGCGTCGATCCAGGCCTTCTGACTGTTGCCCTGGGTGCGCAGGTCGGCGCTCAGGTCGAGCTGGCCGCGTACCGGCGGCTTCTCGCCGCGGGCCTCGATCAGCTTCTCCACGGGAATGCGCTTGAGCTGCTGGTTCAGGGTCAGCAGCGGCACGGCCGGGCGGGCGTCGAATTGGGAGCGAATGACGAACTCGCCACCATGCAGATCGCCACGCAGTTCCTGCAGGTCGAGCAGGCCGCCCTTGGCGCTGGCTTTGAGGCTGGCGCTTTCGATCGGCAGTTTGCTCAGGGTCAGCTGGCCGAGGCCGATGGTCGCCTGCACGTCGAGCTTGCGCAGGCTCTCCAGCGGCAGGGCCGGCTCGTTGCTCCAGGCCTGCTGGGTCGGCGCGTTCGGCAGCGGCGTGGTGCCGCTCTTGCCGGCGGCGGCCACCGCTTCCTTGACTTCACCCTTGCGCGCCGCGCCGGCATCGGCGTCCTTGTTTTCCGGCGGCAGGTAGCGGTCGAGGTCGAGCTTGTCGCCCTTGAGTTGCAGGCGCAGGGCCTGCTTGGCGAAGTCGCTGACCGCCAGGCTGCCGCTGAAGGTGCTGTCGTCCAGCTTCAGGCTCAGGTCGTTGAGGTTGACGCTGCTCGGCGTGCCGGCCAGGCGGGCGGACATCTCGAAGCGGCTCAGGGTGCCGCTGTCGCGCATGGCGGGCAGGGCGATGCCGATGCCGTCGAGGAATTCGCGCAGGTTGAACTGGGCCAGCGACAGATTGCCTTCCAGCTGGGCGGTCTTGTCTAGGTCGCGCAGCTTGAGCTCGCCGAGGGCGCGCAGCTGGTTGGCGGAGAGCTTGATGCCGGTCCATTCGGCCACCTGGGCGGACTGGTCGAGCAGCAGCTGGCCCTGGCTGGAGAACGTCAGGGTCTTGCCACCCAGCGGCTCGCCGGAGGCTTCGCCGGCCAGCTTGAGGTCCTGCAACTGGTAGCGCTTGAGGCCGCGGTCGAAGCGCAGCAGGCCCTGCAGCTCGGTCTTGGCGCGCACTACCGGCTGGTTGGTGCCGAGGAAGGCCAGCAGCTTGATCGGGATATCGGCGCCCTCGCGGATGGCACCGGTGGACAGTTCGATGCCCTCGGCGCTGAATTGCTTGCCGCTCTTGGCGTCGTGGTAGTCGATGCGCGAGGTGCTGATGGTCAGGCTGTCGATATCCAGCTTGACCGGCTTGCCGCTCTCGTCGGTGGTCTGGGCGGTGATTTCGCTCGGCTCGCCAAGCGCGGTTGGCGCCGGCTCGCTCGCTGCGGGCTTGGCCGGCTGGCCGACGCCCTCCCAGTTGCCGCGACCTTTCTCGTCGCGTTGCAGGGTCAGGTTGAGGCCGTCGACACGGATGTCGCTCATCTGCACTTCCTGGTACAGCAGCGGCAGCACGCGTACGGACAGGCCGAGCAGGCGCAGGTCGGCGAAGGGCTTGTCCGGGGTGTCGGCGCTGGCCAGGGTGGCGTCGGTCAGCTCCAGGCCGAGCCAGGGGAACAGGCTCCAGCCGATATCGCCCTTGAGCTGCAGTTCGAGGTTGGCCTTGTCGCGGGCCAGCTGCTGGATCTCGTCCTTGTAGTCGTTGGGGTCGAACAGGTGGGTCAGGGCGAAGCCGAGGCCGACGATGATCAGCAGCAGCCCGAGAAATACCAGACCCAGGATTTTGCCAATGGCTTTCATGGACCAGTCCTTGTGTGGAGTTCTTCTATATAGGGGCGGGAGTATACCGCCGCCGTGTGGCGCGGCGAGCGCCATGCGTGGCAGGGGTTGGATGACCAGGTCGACGAGCGGTTCCCCTGCGGCCTGCGCCTGCGATGGCGCGCGGGGAAAGCCGTTTTGGCAGCGACGGCCCATCCGCCGCCGGCGTTCCGGGGTTAGGCTGCCAGCATAACAACAAGGATTCGCCTGTGAGGTGGTGATGAATATCGTGGTGATGGCCGTGCCGTTGTACATCCTGCTGATGCTGCTGGAGCTCGCCTATGAGCGCTGGAGCGGCCGTCACACCTATCGCCTGGCCGATGCCACCACCAGCATCAACACCGCCGTGTTGCGCGTGTTGCTGGAGGGGCCGCTGCGCCTGCTGCTGGTGATTCCCTACGCCTGGCTGTACGAGCATGCGCGGCTGTGGACGCTGGATCCGACCTCGCCTTGGACCTGGCTGCTCGGCTTCGTCGCCGTGGACTTCTGCTTCTACTGGGCGCACCGCAGCCTGCACCGCTACAACCTGCTGTGGGGCGCGCACCAGCCGCACCACTCCAGCGAGGACTTCAACCTGTCCACCGCCCTGCGCAAGGGTGCCTTCCAGACCGCCTTCGACTGGCCCTTCTACCTGCCGCTGGCGCTGCTCGGCCTGCCGTTGCCGCTGTTCCTGGTGCTGCTCGGCGCGCAGCTGGTCTACCAGTTCTGGATTCACAGCCAGCATGTGGGGCGGTTGGGGATTCTCGAGTGGTTTATGGTCACGCCGACCAACCACCGCGTGCATCACGGGCAGAACGACCGCTACATCGACAAGAACCACGGCGGTGTATTCCTGATCTGGGACCGCCTGTTCGGCACCTACGCCGACGAGGACGAGCCGGTGCGCTATGGCGTGACCACCCCGGTGCGTACCTTCGACCCGATCCGCCTGCAGTTCTCCTGGTGGCGCCTGCTGTGGGCCGACGCCGTGGCGACCCACTCCTGGTGGGACAAGCTGCGCCTGTGGTGGATGCCCACCGGCTGGCGTCCGGCGGATGTGGCCGAGCGGCCCTGGCCGAAGATGGGCGCGGACAAGTTCGACTGCGCCTATCCGGCGAGCCTGAAGTGGTATGCCTTCCTGCAGTTCGTGGCGATCAACGCCATGGCCCTGTGCTACCTGGCCTCGGTGAAGCGCGCCGAGCTGTGGCAGCCACTGTTGCTGGCGCTGCTGATTCTTGCTGGCTGCGTTGGTCTTGGCCTGCTGTTCGAGGGCAAGCGCGCTTTGTGGAAGGTGGAGGCGGGTCGTCAGGTACTGACGGCCGGCGCGGCGCTGGCCTGGGTGGTGTGGCTGGCGCCGCAACAGCTGGCGCTCGGCCTAGTGCTGGTCGGGCTGTGTCTGGCCAGCCTGCTGTGGCTGGTCTGGCTGGCGGCCAGGCCGCAGATGGCGCAGGCGTCCTAGGGCTTACAGGCTGTCCAGCGGCAGGCCGCTGCGCGCGGCCAGGGCCTGGCTCTCCAGGTGATCCTTGGGTGCCGCCAGGTGCAGCGGCTTGCCGGCTTCGGCGGCCAGGCGCCGGGCCTCGTCGAGGATGCGTCGGGCCACGCCGCGCTTACGGGTGACCTTGCGTACACACAGGTGCGATAGCCGCCAGTGCTGCTCGCCGCGCTCCAGCAGGGCGGCGCCGAGCAGGCGGTCATTGAAGCGCCCGGCGATCAGCTTGCCCTTGCCGATGCCGTCGGCCAGCAGGGCGTCAATGCTGGCGTAGGGCTCGAGCAGCCAGTCCGGGGCGTCGGCGTAGACCTTGCCCAGGTCGGTGTGGTCCTGGGCGGACGGGCGACTGACGATTTCGACCAGAACGGGCATGGCGACTTCCTCGCAAGAGCAGGCTGCGCAGTGTAAAGCCAGCTCAATCGCGCCGATAGCCATTGCCCCGACCGCCGCCGGTAGCCGCCAAAGCCACGGCCCGCCTATAATGGCGGCCTTTTCCCGTGAGCAGCCTGTGGAGCTGGAGATGGCCGAACGTACGGCATCCGTCGAGCGCAACACCCTGGAGACCCAGATCAAGGTCTCGATCAACCTGGATGGTACCGGCAAGGCCAAGTTCGATATTGGCGTGCCGTTCCTCGAGCACATGCTCGACCAGATCGCCCGTCATGGCCTGATCGACCTCGATATCGAGTGCAAGGGCGACCTGCACATCGACGACCACCACACCGTGGAAGACGTCGGCATCACCCTCGGCCAGGCCTTCACCAAGGCGGTCGGCGACAAGAAGGGCATGACCCGCTACGGCCACTCCTACGTGCCGCTGGACGAAGCGCTGTCGCGCGTGGTGATCGACTTCTCCGGTCGTCCCGGCCTGCAGATGCACGTGCCTTTCACCCGCGCGGTGGTCGGCGGCTTCGACGTGGACCTGTTCCAGGAGTTCTTCCAGGGCTTCGTCAACCACGCCCAGGTCAGCCTGCATATCGACAACCTGCGTGGCACCAACACCCACCACCAGATCGAGACCGTGTTCAAGGCCTTCGGCCGCGCCCTGCGCATGGCCGTCGAGCTGGACCCGCGCATGGCCGGGCAGATGCCGTCGACCAAGGGCGTGCTCTGATGCAGACGGTTGCCGTCATCGACTACGGCATGGGCAACCTGCACTCGGTGGCCAAGGCCTTGGAGCACGTCGGCGCCGGGCGAGTGATCGTCACCAGTGACGCCAATGTGATTCGCGAGGCCGACCGCGTGGTGTTTCCCGGCGTCGGCGCGATCCGCGACTGCATGGCCGAGATCAAGCGCCTGGGTTTCGACAGCCTGGTGCGTGAGGTCAGTCAGGATCGCCCGTTCCTCGGCATCTGCGTCGGTATGCAGGCCCTGCTGGAGCGCAGCGAGGAGAACGGCGGTGTCGACTGCATCGGCCTGTTCCCCGGCCAGGTGCGCTTCTTCGGTAAGGACCTGCATGAAGGCGGCGAGCATCTGAAGGTGCCGCACATGGGTTGGAACGAAGTGGCGCAGGTGGTCGATCATCCTCTGTGGCACGAGATTCCGGACCACGGCCGCTTCTACTTCGTGCACAGCTACTACATCGAGGCCGGCAACCCGGCCCAGGTGGTCGGCCGTGGTCATTACGGCAAGGACTTCGCCGCCGCGCTGGCCGATGGCTCGCGTTTCGCCGTGCAATTTCACCCGGAGAAGAGCCATACCCATGGCCTGCAGCTGCTGCAGAACTTCGTCGCCTGGGATGGCCGCCGGTAAATGAGCCGGGGCAAGAAGATTGCGCAGCTGGAGCTCGAAGGCGCTCAGCAGCAGGCGGCGTTGCAGGTGCTGGGGCGTTTCCTGGAAGACCGCTTCGAACTCGAGCTGGGCTCGTTCGAGGTGCAGGAAGTGCTCGACCTGATCAGCCGCGACATTGCCCCGCACTACTACAACAAGGCGATCTCCGATGTGCAGGCGGTGCTGTCCGACCGTTTCGCCAGCCTGGAGAGCGACCTGTGGGCGCTCGAGAAGAGCTGACCCTTCACCGAATTCACGACTTGAGCAGGTTCAACCGATGCTGATTATCCCCGCTATCGATCTCAAGGACGGCGCCTGCGTACGTCTGCGCCAGGGCCGCATGGAAGACTCCACGGTGTTTTCCGATGACCCGGTGAGCATGGCCGCCAAGTGGGTCGAGGGCGGTTGCCGTCGTCTGCACTTGGTCGACCTCAACGGCGCCTTCGAGGGCCAGCCGGTCAATGGCGAGGTGGTTACCGCCATCGCCAAGCGCTACCCGAACCTGCCGATCCAGATCGGTGGCGGCATCCGTACCCTGGAAACCATCGAGCACTACGTGCGTGCAGGCGTCAGCTACGTGATCATCGGCACCAAGGCCGTTAAAGATCCACAGTTCGTCACCGATGCCTGCAAGGCTTTCCCGGGCAAGGTCATCGTCGGCCTGGATGCCAAGGACGGCTTCGTCGCCACCGACGGCTGGGCCGAGGTATCGACCGTGCAGGCCACCGACCTGGCCAAGCGCTTCGAGGCCGACGGCGTGTCCGCCATCGTTTATACCGACATCGCCAAAGACGGCATGATGCAGGGCTGCAACATCCCGGCGACCGTGGCCCTGGCCAACGCCAGCCGCATCCCGGTGATCGCCTCCGGCGGCATCCACAACATCGGCGACATCCAGGCCCTGCTGGACACCAACAATCGCGGCATCATCGGCGCCATCACCGGTCGCGCGATCTACGAAGGCACCCTGGACGTGGCCGAGGCCCAGGCCATCTGCGACCTGAAGAACAAGGTCGAGTAAGTCGACGGAGCTATAGCATGGCACTGGCAAAGCGCATCATCCCCTGCCTCGACGTGGACAACGGCCGCGTGGTCAAGGGTGTCCAGTTCGAGAACATCCGCGACGCCGGCGACCCGGTGGAAATCGCCCGCCGCTACAACGAGCAGGGCGCCGACGAGATCACCTTCCTCGACATCACCGCCAGCGTCGACGGCCGCGACACCACCCTGCACACGGTGGAGCGCATGGCCAGCCAGGTGTTCATCCCGCTCACCGTGGGTGGCGGCGTGCGCACCGTGCAGGACATCCGCAACCTGCTGAATGCCGGCGCGGACAAGGTGTCGATCAACACCGCCGCGGTGTTCAATCCGGAATTCGTCGGCGAGGCCGCCGATCGCTTCGGCTCCCAGTGCATCGTCGTCGCCATCGACGCCAAGCGCGTTTCCGCGCCGGGCGAGCCGGGGCGCTGGGAGATATTCACCCACGGCGGGCGCAAGCCGACCGGCCTGGATGCCGTGCTCTGGGCGAAGAAGATGGAAGACCTCGGCGCCGGCGAGATCCTGCTGACCAGCATGGATCAGGACGGCGTGAAGAGCGGCTACGATCTGGGTGTAACCCGCGCCATCAGCGAGACGGTGGGTATCCCGGTGATCGCCTCCGGCGGCGTCGGCAACCTGGAACACCTGGCCGCCGGCATCCTCGAAGGCAAGGCCGATGCGGTGCTGGCCGCCAGCATCTTCCACTTCGGCGAATACAGCGTGCCGGAGGCCAAGGCCTACCTGGCCAGCCGCGGCATCGTGGTGCGCTGAACTATGTAGATGTAGCGGGGCGTGCAATGCGCCTCGCGAACCTGCTGATGGAAGCAGGTAATTTCCCCTAGAACGTTTCGGTCTTTTACTGGCTGATGCTTCTATCTCTTCTGTTGAGCGCTTCTTCGGCTAAACGGCTATAGTCAAAATGGCTTTCTGCCAGCATGCTAGGCATGGTGGCGGAAAAACGTTGTCAAAAATTCGGCATCTGAGGCAATTCAATTCCGAAACGTTCTTTCCCCAGACCTCAAGGTTTAGGGGATTCTGCCGCCACTATACAAACGGGTTTCTCTATTTCCGCGACGGCATGCCTGGGTGGCAAGGCTGAGGCGGCTCTCCACTCTGTGCAGGTACAAAAACAATGAGCAGCATCTTCACTGGCAAGACCACCGCTCAGGTGGCTGCAATGACCACTGCCGAGATCGCGGCGCTGACCACCGAAGACATCGCCGGCATGAGCACGGCGCAGATGGTCGCCTTCACCACTGCACAGATTCGCGCCCTTACCACCGAAAGCATCGAGGCCCTCAGCACAGCCCAGCTGCGGGCCATGGAGACGGCTGATTTCGCCGCCCTGACCAGCGACCAGATTCCCGCGCTGGATGCCGGTCAGACCGCTGCTCTGACTACTGCACAAATTGTGGCCCTGACTACCGGTCAGGCCGCGGCGTTGAATGCCACCCAGGCCGCCGCGTTGACCACCGCTCAGCTGCAGAAACTGGAAACCGCTGATCTCGCCGCGCTCGGCACCGCGCAGATCGAGGCCCTCTCCAGCGCTCAGGTGCTAAGTCTGAGCAGTGTTCAATTGGCGGCGCTGCGTACCGATCAGGTCGCCGCCCTGGATACCGAAGACCTGGTCGCTCTGAGTGCGGCTTCCATCAAGTCGCTGACCTCAGCTCAGGTCGCTGCCCTGACCACCGGCCAGGTGGCCGCGCTCAGCACTCTGCAGATTGCCGCCCTGGATACCGATGTCGGCGCCATGACCAACGCGCAGATCGCCGCTCTGGGCTCCCATCAGGTGGCTGCGCTGAACTCCATTCAGGTCGGTGCGCTGACCCCGGCCAAGCTGGCCGCTCTCGAGGTCGCCGATGTCGCCTACCTGAGTACGGCGGTAGTTGCCGCACTGAAGACCAACCAGGTGGCGGGGCTGACCACCGCTCAGGTAGAGGCGCTGACCACCCTGCAGGTCAGTAAGTTGAGCGCCGCACAGATCGCCGCGTTGGGGACTGCGCAGATTCGCGCCCTCGAAGAGGTGGATCTGGCGGTCCTGTCGACTGCCGCAGTGATCGGTCTTACCACGGCCCAGGTGGCTGCCCTCACCACCGATCAGATTCAGGCCCTCACCACCGCGCAGATCCAGCGCCTCGAGACGGCGGATGTGCAGGCTTTGAGTGCTGCACAGATTGCTGCCTTGGAAAGCAACCAGATCGGTGCTCTGACTTCGACCCAGATCCCCGCTCTGACTACCGTACAGATCCAGGCCATCGAGGCCGCCGACTTCGCCGCATTGAGCACTGCCGCTATCGGCATGTTGACCACCGCCCAGGTGGCCAAGCTGACCACCGATCAGATCGAGGCCCTGACTACTGCCCAGGTCAAGGCGCTCAAGGCCGCCCAGTTGGCCGCGTTGACCACCGCTCAGGTGCAAGCGTTGGAAGAGGCGGATATCGCAGCGTTGGCGCCGACCAGCATCGCTGGCTTCAATACCGCCCAGATCGTCGCGCTGAGCACCGACCAGATAGCCGCGCTGACCACTGCCCAGGTCGCCGCGCTGGATAGCGCCGACGTCAAGGCGCTGACTGCCGGCCAGGTGGGTGCTCTGGATTCCGTCCAAGTGGGTGCCCTCACCAGTGCTCAGGTTTTGGTGCTGTCTACTGCGCAGATCGCTGCCATTGGTGATGACATAGTCGGCTTGGCCCCGGCCACCCTGGCCGCCATGGCTACAGCTCAGGTACGTGCGCTGAGCACCGATCAGATCGAGGCACTGACCTCCGCCCAGGCCGCCGCCCTGACCGCTACCCAGGTGGCTGCGCTTAGTACGGCCAGCATCGCCGCCATCGAGACCGCCGACTTTGTCGCGATCAATACCGCAGCCATCAAGGGGTTGACCACGGCCCAGGTTCAGGCGCTGACCGCGCCCCAGGTAGCGGCATTGACCTCTGCCCAGATCCGCGCCATGGATGCCGTCGACGTTGCCGCATTGAGCACGGCCAGCATTGCCGCGCTGAGCTCGGCGCAGATCGGCGCCCTGACCGCAGCGCAGATCGGAGTACTGACCACCGCGCAGATCCAGGCCATCGACGATGCCGATCTGGCTGCCCTGCCTCCGGCGACCATTGCCGGTCTTACGACCTCCCAGATTCGTGCCCTGACCAACGGTCAGCTGGTGGCCCTGACTACCGCGCAGGCGGCCGCCCTGACCGGGGCCCAGGTCGGTGCCATGACTACCGATCAGATTGCTGCTCTGGAGGTTGCCGACCTCGCCAAGCTTTCCACCACCGCCATCGTCGGCCTGACCACTGCGCAGGTGGTTGCCCTGACGGACGCCCAGCTGCAGGCCATGTCCACTGCTCAGATCGCCGCCATGGAGGCGGGTGACTTCAAGGCGCTCAGCGCCGCCGACATTACGCTGCTCAGCGCCGCCCAGATCGGAGCCGTGACCGCGATCCAAGTCGCCACCCTGAGTACTGCACAGATCCAGGCGATCGAGGTGGGTGACATCCCGAGCCTGTCCATCGCCACGCTCAAGGCGCTGAGCACTGCGCAGGCAGCAGCCCTTACCAGTGATCAGGTCGCCGCGCTGACCACCGCTCAGGTGGCCGCGCTGGAGCCGGCCGATTTCGCCGCCCTGGGTAGCGCCCAGCTGGTGGCCCTGAGCCCGGCCCAGGCGGCGGCCCTGACCTCCGCGCAGATCGCCGCCCTGCCGACCGCCAAGCTGGCGATCCTCGAGGTGGCCGATTTCGCGGCGCTGTCGACTCTGGCCATTCGTGGCCTGACCAGCGGCCAGGTATCGGCGTTGACCACGGATCAGATCGAAGCGCTGACCGTCGCTCAGGCCGGAGCCCTGACTACCGCCCAGGTGGCCGCGCTGAAGACCGCGCAGCTCAATGCCCTCGAAGCCAGCGACCTGGCGGCGCTTTCCACCGCCGCCATCGCCGCCTTGAGTAGCGCCCAGATCGCCAGCCTGGATGCGACTCAGGTGGACGACCTGACTATTGCCCAGATCAAGGCCATCGAGACGACCGACATCCGCGCCATGACTACCGATCAGATGGCTGCGCTGACCGCTCCCCAGGTCGACGCCCTGACCATCCCGCAGTTGGTAGCCATGACCACCGCGCAGATCAATGCGCTGTCGGCGCCGCTGAGCGCCGAGCAGCTGGTTGCCCGCGAAATCGGTGCGCTGACCACGGCCAATATTGCCGCTCTGACTACCGCTCAGATCGCGGCCTGGACCACCGCCCATGCCGCGGCACTGGTCTCCACCCAGGTGGCGGCCATGTCCACTGCGCAGATCCGCGCCTTCGAGACCGCCGACCTGCAGGCCCTGTCGGTCAGCGTGATCAAGGGGCTGACTACCGCGCAGGTCTCCAAGCTGACCAATGCCCAGGTGGCGGCGCTGACCACCGCGCAGATAGACGCCATCGAGACCGCTGACGTCATGGCGCTGACCACCGCGCAAATCGTGGCCCTGACCACCACCCAGGCAGCCGCCCTCGATTCCGCTCAAGTAGCCGTCCTGACCACCGCCCAGGTACGCGCTCTCGAGGTCGCCGACCTGGCCGCGCTCGACACTGCGGTCATCAGCAAGCTGAGTGTGTCGCAGATCGCCGTGCTCACTCCGGCGCAGGTCGCCGGGTTGACTACTGACCAGATCCAGGCGCTCACCGCGACCCAGGTCAAGGCGCTGAGCACTGCCCAGATGCAGGCACTGAGTTCCGCGCAGTTCGCCGCCCTGGGCTCGGCGCAGATCGCCGCGATGGAGACCGCCGACGTGGTGGCGCTGACTACCGCTCAGGTCGCTGCGCTGACCACCGCACAGGTCGCCGCGCTGAATACCGCTCAGGTCACCGCGCTGACCAGCAAGCAGGTCGCCGCCCTGACCAGCGATCAGGTCGACGTGCTCAATACCGCGCAGATCGTTGCCCTCGGCAGCGAAGACTTCAAGGCCATGACCACCGCGCAGATCGCGGTGCTCGACTCCGCGCAGATTCGTGCGCTGCAGACCGCCGATGTCGCTGCGCTGACAACCGCCCACTTCGCCATCATGAGCACCGCCCAGCTGGCGGCGCTGACCACGGCCCAGGTGCGCGCCATCGAAACCGCAGATATACGCCAGCTCAGCTCGGCGCAGATAGCCAGCCTGAGCTCCAGCCAGGTGGCGGCACTGACCACCGACCAGATTTCCAAGCTGCTCACCGCTCAGATCGCCGCGCTAGACACCCAGGACCTGGCGGCTCTCAACAGTGCCGCCATCGTCAGCCTTACCCAGGCCCAGGTGGCCGCGTTGACCACCGCCCAGGTGGCTGCGCTGACACCAACGCAGGTCGCCGCCCTGCAGACTGCCGACCTGGTGATGCTGGACAGCGCGCAAATCGCCGCGCTGACTACCGCCCAGGTGGTTGCCCTGACCACCACGCAAGTGGCGAGCATGACTCCGGAGCAGGTCGCTGCCCTGGCCACCGAAGATCTGGCCCGGCTCTCCATTCTGCAGATCAGGGCGCTAACGTCCAGCCAGGTCGCAGAGCTGACCACCGAACAGCTGGCCGCCCTCGGCACGGCCCAGGTGGCGGCGCTGGAGACGGCAGATTTGCATGCGCTCAGCGAGGACCAGATCACTGCACTGAGCAGTGCCCAGGTGGCCGCGCTCGGCACCGGCCAGATTATCGCGCTGACCACCGCCCAGGTGGCCGCGCTGGAGGCCGAGGACATCGCCGGCATGGGCCTGACCGCCTTCAAGTCACTGACCACCGCCCAGCTGCGTGCATTCGGTGAGGAGCAGATGGCGGCCCTGACTACCGCGCAGGCAGCCTCTCTGACTACCGCGCAGATTCGCGCTCTGACCGTAGGCCAGCTGGCCGCGATGGAAACCGCCGATCTGGCGGTGCTGGCCACCGCCAACATCTCCGCGCTGCTCAGCACCCAAGTCCAGGGACTGACCTCGGAGCAGATCGCCGCGTTGACCAGCGCCCAGCTGGCGGCACTCAATACTCAGCAGATCGGTCTGCTCAGCGCCGAGCAGATTGCCGCCATCGAGACCGCCGACCTGGCCCAACTGAGCTCTGCCTCGATCAAGGCCCTGAGCTCGGCCCAGGTGAGCGCGCTGAGCAGTGACCAGGTCGCCGCCCTGACCACGGCCCAGGTGGCCGCGCTGGATACCGTGGATGTCGCCGCTTTCAGCCAGGAACAGCTGCTGGCATTGAGCAGCGTGCAGCTGCGCGCGCTGACTACCGCCCAGGTGACGGCGCTCGGTACTGATCAGGTGGCCTCGCTCGGCACCGAGCAGATCGAGGCCCTGACCACGGCCCAGGTTCGTGTCCTGGAAACTGCCGACCTGCGTGCGCTCAGCGTCGAGCAGATCCAGGTACTGACTACGGCCCAGGTAGCTGCCTTGACGACCAGCCAGATCGCCGCTCTGACCAGCGATCAGGTGGCCGCTCTGGAGATCGACGATCTGATCGTACTGTCCACTGCCAGCATCAAGGCGCTGGGCAGCGACCAAGTCGCGGCTCTGACCACCGACCAGGTGGCTGCCCTCGGTACTGATCAGGTGGCGGCGCTGGACAGCCAGGATATCGCGGCGCTGGGTACCGCGCAGATCGTCGCCCTGACCAATGAGCAGATGGTAGCGTTCAGTTCCGGTCAGCTGGCTGCCCTTAGCAGCGTACAGATCGCCGCCATCGAGACCTCCGATCTGCAGCAACTGTCCACCGCGGTCATCCGCAATCTAACCACTGCCCAGATCCAGGCGCTGACCACCGACCAGGTGCAGGCACTGACCGGTACCCAGGTGACTGCGCTGAGCACTGCCCAGCTGGTTAACCTGACCACCGACCAGATCGTTGCTCTGGATGCCGAAGACCTGGCGCTGCTCAGCACCGTGCAGATTGTCGCGCTGACTTCGGCCCAGATTGGCGCGCTGACGGTCGAGCAGGTGGCCAGTCTCGGCTCCGATCAGCTGGGAGCGCTGGAGACCGCCGATATCCGTGCCCTGAGCACCGCGCAGATCGCCGCGCTGACCGAAGACCAGGTGGTTGCCCTGCGCTCCGCGCAGCTGGCCGCCCTGACCACCGACCAGATCCGTGCCTTGGAGGTCCAGGACCTGGCCGCGCTGACCAGCGCCGCCATCGCCGGCCTGAGCGTGGCTCAGACCCAGGCCCTGACCACCGCGCAGATCGCCGCACTGACCGAAAACCAAGTACCGGCACTGACCAGCGCCCAGATGGTGGCACTCAGCACCGAGCAGGTGGCCGCGTTCGAGCCTTCCGACCTGGCCGCGCTGGCGCCTTCGACCATCTCCGGCCTCAGCTCGGTGCAGATGGCTGCCCTGAGCACCGCGCAGATCGCTGCGCTGACCTCCGACCAGATCGCGGCACTGGATGCTTCCGACCTGAACGCCCTGACCACCGAGCAGATTGTCGCCCTGACCCAGACTCAGGTGCGCGGACTCACCTCTGCCCAGGTGGCGTCGCTGAGCACCGAGCAGCTGGCGGCCATGGAGACCGCCGACCTGTCCAAGCTGACCACTGTCAGCGTGTCTGCCCTTTCCTCGGCCCAGCTGGCCGCTCTGACCATCGACCAGGTGACGTCGTTGACCGTCGCCCAGATGGGCGCCCTGAGCTCGGTCAGCCTGGCCGGCCTGAGCACCACCCAGATCGCCGCGCTCTCGTCCGCGCAGGTGGCCGCCCTGAACGTGACCCAGGTGGCCGCGCTGAGTACTGCACAGATCGCTGCGCTGGATGCCGTGGACGTCGCCGCCCTGAGCAACACCCGTATCGCCGCGCTGACCACTGCCCAGGTGGCTGCCCTGACCCAAGGCCAGCTGGAAGCCCTGAGCACGGGACAGATCCGCGCGCTGGAAACCGAGGATGTCGCCGCCCTGACCACCGTCCAGGTCGCCAACCTGGATACCGCGCAGATCGCTGCGCTGACCACCGCCCAGGTGGCAGCGCTGACCAGCACCCAGATGCAGGTGCTGTCTGCCGAGCAGCTCGAGGCGCTCAGTGGCGCCCAGATGGCCGCGATCGAGACCGAGGATCTGGTGGCGCTCAGCACCGAGCAGATGCTCGCCCTGAGCACGGCGCAGATCGCCGCGCTGAAGACCGCGCAGATCGCCGCCCTGACCACAACCCAGGTAGCCGCGCTGGAAGCCGGTGACGTGGCCGGCCTGAGTGCCGCCCAGCTGGCTGCGCTGACCACCGCCCAGGCTGCCGCGCTGACCATCGACCAGGTCACCGCGCTGGGTACCGCCCAGGTTCGTGCCCTGGAGACTGCCGACCTCGCCGCCCTGGCGACCGACCGCATCGCCGCGCTGTCGACCGTCCAGCTGGAAGCTCTGACCACCGCGCAGATCGTCGCGCTGACCACGGCACAGGTCCGTGCGCTGAGCGCCGACCAGCTGTCTGGCCTGACCACCGCCCAGGTTCGTGCCTTAGCGACCGATGATCTGGCCGCCCTGAGCACCGATCAGGTCGCCGCACTGAGCCAGGACCAGATCGCCGCCCTAAGCAACGCCCAGGTGGTTGCACTGACCACTGCCCAGGTGGCGGCCATCGAAGTGGCCGACCTGGCCGGTTTCGGCACCGCCCAGCTGCAGGCCATGCAGACCGAGGACCTGGCCGCGCTGACCACTGCGCAGATCGCCGCTCTGAGCACTGCCCAACTGGCCGCGCTGAGCACCGCGCAGATCGTCGCGCTGACCACCGCCCAGGTCGCCGCCCTGACCAATGGCCAGGTACAGGCTCTGTCCAGCACTCAGGTTCGCGCCCTTGAGACCGTCGATCTGGCGGCTCTCACCACTGCCCAAGTGCAGGCACTGACCACCGCCCAGGTCGTTGCCCTGAGCACCGGCCAGGTCGCCAGCCTGACCCAGACCCAGATCGCCGCCCTGGAAAACAGCGACCTGCGTGCCCTTACTACCGCGCAGATCGTGGCTCTGACCACTGCACAGATCCAGGCACTGACCACCACCCAGATCACCCAACTGACCAGTGTCCAGATCGCGGCGCTGGAAACGGCCGATCTGGCTGCCCTCAGTCAGGAGCAGGTGTTCGCCCTGGCCGGCTCGCAGCCGACCGCGTTGACCACCGCGCAGATCGCCAGCCTGCCGACCTCGCAGATCGCCGCCTGGCAGACCGCCGACCTGGTCAACCTGACCACCGCCCAGATTGTCGCGCTGACCACTGCCCAGGTGCAGGCGCTGACCCTGGAGCAGGTCCCGGCCCTGACCACGTTGCAGATCCGTGCCCTGGAAACCGCAGACCTAGCCGCGCTGTCCGCCGAGCAGATCGTCAACCTGACCGCCGCCCAGGTGCAGGCGCTGACCACCGCGCAGATCCAGGCGCTGACTACCGCCCAGGTGGCGGCGCTGGAGAACGTCGACCTGGTTGCCCTCAGCACCGCACAGATCCGTGCCTTGGAAACCGCCGATCTGGCGGCCCTGACCGACGCGCAGATCGCCGCGCTGACCACTGCCCAGGTGGCCGCGCTGACCACTGCCCAGATCAGCAAGCTCACCGCCGGCCAGATCGCCGCGCTGGAGAGTGCCGACCTGCGTGCCCTGAGCACCGAACAGATCGTTGCCCTCACCTCGACGCAGATCCAGGCACTCGGCGCGGCGCAGATCGCCGTGCTGACCACAGCCCAGGTGCGTGCCATCGAGACCGCCGATGTGGCGGTCCTCAGCGCCGAGCAGATCGGCGCCCTGACTACGGCACAGGTGCAGGCGCTGACCACCGCCCAGCTGGTAGCACTGACCACCGCGCAGATCCAGGCGCTCGAACTCGCCGACCTGCAGGCGCTGACCACCGCGCAGGTCCAGGCGCTGGAGACCGCCGACCTGGCTGCCCTGCGCACCGATCAGATCGAGGCTCTGACCACCGCCCAGGTGGCGGCACTAACCAGTGCCCAGCTGATCGCCCTGACCACCGAGCAAGTGGCCGCGCTGCAGACGACCGACGTGGTCGCCCTCAGCCCGAGCCAGCTCGCCAAGCTGGAAACCGCCGATATCGCCGCTCTGCAACTGGCGCAGATCGCCGTGCTGACCACCGCCCAGGCGGCCGCCCTGACCACCGCGCAGATCGCCGCCCTGAGCAGCGATCAGCTGTCCGCTCTGAGCACCGCTGACCTGCACGCCCTGAGCACCGCGCAGATCCGCGCCATTGATGCCGCCGATCTGGTGGCCCTGAGCAGCAGCCAGCTAGTGGCGCTGAGCACCGCTCAGGCGGCCGCGCTGACCACCGCCCAGGTCGCCGCCCTGGCGCCGACCCAGGTGAGTGCGCTGGAGACCGCCGACCTGGCCGCCCTGGGCACCGCTCAGATAGTCGCCCTGAGCTCGGCCCAACTGGCGGCCCTGACCAGCGGCCAGCTGCAGGCGCTGACTCCGGCCCAGGTCAAGGCTATCGAGACCGCCGACCTGGCGGCCCTCAGCGGCGCCCAGCTGAACAAGCTGACCGTCGCCCAGGTGCAGGCGCTGACCTCGGCCCAGTTGGTGGCGCTGACCACCGCCCAGGTCGAGTCGCTGACTACCGCCCAGGTTGCTGCGCTGACCACCGGGCAGATCCAGGCGCTGGAGACCGCCGACGTGGCAGCCCTGACCGCTGCGCAGATCGTTGCCCTGACCAGCGCTCAGGCCGGCGCCCTGACCGCTGCCCAGGTGGCGGCCCTGACCGTCGACCAGATCGCCGTGCTGGAGACGGCCGACCTAGCCGCGATCGGTACCTTGATGATCCCGAGCCTGACCGTCGGCCAGATCGCCGCCCTGAGCAATGCCCAGGTCGCCGCGCTGACCACGGCGCAGATCGCCGCCATGGAAACCGCCGATCTGGCCGCGCTCAGCGCCGACCAGATCATCGCCCTGACCAGTGCCCAGGTCGCCGCGCTGAGCACCGCCCAGCTGTCCAAGCTGACCACTGTGCAGATCGAGGCTCTCGAGGTCGCCGATGTGCAGGCCATGAGCACCGTGCAGATCGCTGCCCTGACCAGCGCCCAGGTACGTGCCTTGACCCAGGCCCAGGTCGCCGGGCTGAGCACCGCCCAGGTGCGTGCCCTGGAAAATGCCGACCTGGCCGTGCTGACCAGTGACCAGTTGGCGGCACTGACCACCGCGCAGATTCAGGCCCTGAGCAGTGCGCAGCTAGTCGCGCTGACCACGGCCCAGATCTCCGCCCTGGAAACCGCCGACGTGGCAGCCCTGACCACTGCGCAGATCTCCGCCCTGGAAACCGCCGACCTGGCGGCCCTGACTGTCGAGCAGATCGCCGCGCTGAGCGGTGCCCAGCTGGCCAAGCTGAGCACCGCCCAGGTGGTCGCGCTGACCACGGCACAGGTCTCCGCCATCGAGACCGCCGACCTGGCCTCGTTGACCAATGCCCAGCTGCAGGCCCTGAGCACCGCCCAGGTCCATGCCCTGAGCGTCGAGCAGATCGCCGCCCTCGGCACCGCCCAGGTGGCGGCGCTGTCTACCGCCAGCATCCAGGCGCTCAGCACCGCCCAGGTGGTGGCCCTGACCAGCGCCCAGGTCGCTGCCCTGAGCACCGCCCAGGTCGCCGGCTTGAGTTCCGCCCAGGTGGCGGCTCTGCAGACCGGTGACCTGGCTGCCATGAGCACCGCGCAGATCCGCGCCCTGGAAACCACCGACCTGGTGGCGCTGAGCCAGCAGCAGGTGGCCGGGCTGACTTCTGCCCAGGTCGCCGCGCTGACCACCTCCCAGGTCGCCGCGCTGACCACCGTCCAGGTGGCGGCGCTGCAAAGTGGCGATCTGCAGGCCATGAGCACCGCGCAGATTGTGGCCCTGGGCACCGCCCAGGTGCGTGCCCTGACCGGCGAGCAGGTCGCCGCGCTGACCACCGCCCAAGTGCGCGCCCTGGAAACCGCCGATATCGCTGCCCTGAGCACCGAGCAGGTGGTGGCCCTGACGCCGACCCAGAGCGCCGCCCTGACCACCGGCCAGATTGTCGCCCTGACCACCGCCCAGGTGGTCGCCCTTGAGGTGGCCGACCTGGCTGCGCTCACCACTGCCCAGGTGCGTGCCCTGGAGACCGCCGATATCGCGGTACTCAGCGCCGACCAGGTGGTGGCTCTGACCACCGCTCAGGTGGCTGCGCTGAGCACCGCCCAGGTGGTGGCCCTGAGCACCGCCCAGATCGAGCTGCTCTCGGTTGCCCAGATCGTGGCCCTGACCACCGCTCAGGTAGCGGCGCTGCAGACCGCCGATATCGCCGTGTTCAGCGACGTGCAACTGGCCGCGCTGACCACGGTCCAGGCCGCCGCGCTGACCGGTGCGCAGATCGCCGCGCTCAGCCCCGACCAGGTCGCCGCTCTGCAGGCCGTTGACTTCGCCTCGTTGTCGACCGCTGCAATCGTCGGCCTGACCACCGCCCAGGTGGCAAACCTGACCCCGGCGCAGATCGCTGCCCTGACCAGCACTCAGATCGCCGCCATGGAAGTGGCCGACCTAGCCGCCATGACGGCGGAGCAACTGGCCGAACTCAGCACCGCTCAGGCCGCCGCGCTGTCCAGCGCCCAGTTGGCCGCCCTCAGCCCCGAGCAACTGGCGGCGCTGGATCCGGATGCGATGACCGCAGCGGAAATCGCCTTCGTCGAGTCGCTGACCACCGCCAATGTGCCGGGTCTGACCACCGAGCAGGTTGCTGCCTGGACCACCCGGCAGATCCGCATCATGGAGACCGAGGACCTGGCGGCACTGACCAGCGTCCAGGTGCAGGCGCTGACCACCGAGCAGGTACAGGCGCTGACCACGCTGCAGATCCAGGCGCTGACCACTGCGCAGGTCGCGGCGCTGGAGAGCCAGGACTTCGCCGCCCTTAGCAATGCCCAGCTTGTGGCGCTGACCACCGCCCAGGCGGCGGCGCTGACTAATGCCCAGCTACAGGCTCTGACAACGGCTCAGATTCGGGCGATCGAGGTAGCCGATCTGGCTGCCATGAGCCCGGGTCGTATTGCCGCGCTCACCAGCGATCAGATCGCTGCCCTGAGTGGCGCACAGATCCAGGGTCTGACCACCGCTCAGGCGGCTGCGCTAACCGTGGATCAGATAGCCGCGCTGACCACGGCGCAGATCCGCTCCATGGAAACCGCCGACCTGGCCGCGCTGAGCGCCGATCAGATTGCGGCCATCGAGACCGAGGACCTGCAGGCCCTGACCAACGAGCAGATCACCGCGCTGACCAGCGTACAGATCGCCGCCCTGACCGATGCCCAGGTCGTGGCTCTGAGCACCGCGCAGATCAAGGCGTTGAGCACCGAGGACGTGGCTGCCCTGACGGTGAACCAGCTCGACGCTCTGAGCAGTGCTCAGGTGCAGGCGCTGACCACCGCGCAAATCGTCGCGCTGACGCCGGCGCAGTTCGCCAACGGCTTCTCCGCGGCGCAGATCAGCAAACTCACCACCACCCAGATCGAGGCTCTGGCCACTGCAGATATCGCGGCCCTGACCGAAGAGCAGGTGGCGGCTCTGACCACGCTGCAGACCGGTGCATTGAGCACCACCCAGTTCGCCAGCCTGTCGGCCTCGCAGGTGGCCGCTCTGAGCACTGCCAGCATCCAGGCGCTGAGTGCTGCCCAGCTGGTGGCGCTGACTACCGCCCAGGTGCAGGCACTGGTGTTCGAGCAGCTGGCGGCGCTGACCACCGACCAGATCGTGCTGATGGAGACCGCGGACATCGCCGCGCTGACCGCCGACCAGGTGCAGCTGCTGTCCAGTGCCCAGGTCGCCGCGCTGACCGCGACTCAGGTGATCAACCTGACCACCGCGCAGATTGCTGCCCTGGAACCGCAGGATCTGGCCGCGCTGTCCACCACCGTGATCCCGCAGCTTACCTCTGCCCAGGTGCAGGCCCTGACCCAGGATCAGATCGGTGCCCTGACCACCGCCCAGGTGCGTGCCTTGGAAACCGCCGACCTGGCCCTGCTCAGCAGTGCCCAGTTGGCCGGCCTGCAGCTGAATCAGATGGCGGCGCTGACCACCGCGCAGATCGTCGCCCTGACGACTGCCCAGGTGCGGGCGCTGAGCAACGACCAGATCCAGGCCCTGAGCCCGGCTCAGGTGGCTGCACTGGAGACCGCCGACATTCAGGCCCTGACCACCGCCCAGGTGGCCGGTATGGAGGCGCAGGACGTCGCCGCCCTGACCAGCGCCCAGCTGGTGGCCCTGACCAGCGACCAGGTGAAGGTGCTGACCGCCGAGCAGATCCAGGCCATGACCAAGACCCAGCTGTCGCAGCTGGAGACTGCCGATCTGGCCCTGCTCAACACCGTGCAGATCCGCGCCATCGAGACGGCCGACATCAGCGGCCTGACCACCGCGCAGATCGTCGCCCTGACCACCGAGCAGGTGGCGGCGCTGACCACTGCCCAGGTCCAGGCGCTGACAACCACCCAGTTCCAGGCCCTGGAAACCGCGGACCTGGCGGCGCTGACCACTGCGCAGATCCGTGCCATGGAGACCCGCGACCTGGCCGTGCTGAGTACCGCACAGATCGCGGCGCTGACCAGCGATCAGGTGCAGGCGCTGACTACCGCGCAGATCGTCGCGCTGACCACCGACCAGGTTCCTGCTCTGGATGCCGCCGACTTCGCCCTGCTCAGCACGGCGCAGATCCAGGCCCTGCAGACCCGCGACGTGGCGGTACTGACCAGTGCGCAGATCGTGGCCCTGACCACCGAGCAGGCCGAGGCGCTGACCTCGGCCCAGCTGGCGGCTCTGACCACGGCGCAGCTGACCCGCATCGAGACCGCCGACCTGGTGGCCATCACTACGGCTACCCTGCAAGGCCTGAGTGCCGAGCAGGCGGCCGCGCTGACCACTGCCCAGGTCGCCGCGCTCACCACCGATCAGCTGGTCTCCGTCAAGACCACTGACCTGGCGGCGCTGACCACCGCGCAGATCGTCGCCCTCGGCAGCGACCAGGTCGCCGCGCTGACCACCGCCCAGGTGCAGGCGCTGACTACCGCCCAGGTGGCCGCGCTGGAAGTGGCCGACTTCGCCGAGTTGACCACCGAGCAGATCGCCGCGCTGGAAACCGCCGACGTGGCCGCGCTGACCACCGCGCAGATCGTGGCGCTGACCAATGCCCAGGCCGGTGCGCTCGGTTCCGCCCAGTTGGCCGCGCTGAGCACTGCTCAGCTGGTGCAGATGCAGGTCGGCGACCTGGCTTCGCTGTCCACCCTGGCGATCGTCGGTCTGACTACCGCTCAGGCGGCGGCGCTGACCAGCGACCAGATCCAGGCGCTGACCACCGATCAGCTGCAGGCCATGGAGACCCGCGATATCGCGGCGCTGACCACGGCGCAGATCCGCAACCTGACCAGCGACCAGTTCCAGGCGCTGACCACGGCGCAGATCAAGGGCCTGACTAGCGCTCAGGTCGAGGCACTGGAAACCGCTGACCTGGCTGCCCTGAGCACCGACCAGATCCGTGCCATCGACGCCACCGACCTGGCGCTGCTGAGCACCGCCCAGTTGGTGGAGCTGACCGTTACCCAGGTCGGCGCGCTGACCACCGACCAGGTGGTCAAGCTGACCACTGCCCAGGTGCAGGCACTGACCACCGATCAGCTGCAGGCGCTGACCACCGAGCAGGTGGCGGCCATGCAGGGGGCCGACGTGGCGGTGCTGACCACCGACCAGATCGTCGCCCTGACCGTGGCCCAGGTGCAGGCGCTGACCACGGCGCAGATCGTCGCCCTGACCAGCGACCAGTTCGCGGCCATGGAGGTCGGTGATCTGGCTTCGCTGAGCAATGCTCAGGTCCAGGCCATCCAGGGTACCGATCTGGCGGCGCTGAGCACCGCGCAGATCCAGGCCCTGACCGTCGGCCAGGTGCAGGCGCTGACCACCTCGCAGATCGTCTCGCTGACTACTGCCCAGGCCGAGGCGCTGACCCTGGCCCAGGTGGCGGCGCTGACCACGGCGCAGATCCAGGCCATGCAGATCTCCGACCTGGCGGCGCTGACCACCGCGCAGATCGAGGCCCTGACCACGGCGCAGATCCAGGCGCTGACCGCGTCGCAGGTCTACGGTCTGACCACCGCCCAGGTGGCCGCGCTGGAGACTGCGGATCTGGCGGCGCTGACCACTGCGCAGATCCAGGCGATGCAGAACTCCGACCTGTCGGCGCTGACCACCGATCAGATCCCGGCGCTGACCACCGCGCAGATCCAGGCGCTGACCACGTCGCAGATCAAGGCGCTGACCACCGATCAGATCGCCGCGATGACCAGCGACCAGATCGGCGCCCTGGAAACCGCCGATGTGGTGGCGCTGACCTCGGCGCAGATCGGTGCCATCGAGGCCGGTGATTTCGCCCAGTTCAACACCGCGCAACTGGCGGCCATCGACGTGGCGGACATCGCCGCGCTGACCACCGACCAGCTGACGGGGCTGAGCATGACCCAGGCGGACGCCTTCACCTCGTCGCAGCTGGCGGCCATGAGTACCGACCAACTGGCGGTGCTGACCACCTCGCCGCTGATCCTCGATCTGAACGGAGACGGTGTGCAGACCCTGCACTGGGCGGCCAACACCAACTTCGACATCGATGCCGATGGTGATCTGGACATTACCGGCTGGGTCAGCGAGGGCGATGGCCTGCTGGCGCTGGATCGCAACGCCGATGGCACCATCAACGACGGCAGCGAGCTGTTCGGTACGGCTACCACCCTGAGCGATGGCAGCAAAGCCAGTGACGGCTTCGCCGCCCTGGCCGAGCTGGACAGCAACCACGACGGCCGCATCGACGCCAACGACGATGCCTTCTCCTCGCTGCGGGTGTGGATGGATGCCAACAAGGATGGCGTGAGCCAGGGCGGCGAGCTGTACAGCCTGTCGAGCCTGGGTATCGCCAGCATCAGCCTCGAGGCGCAGCAGGCCAGCGAACTGAACAACGGCAACTGGATCGGCCTGCACGGCAGCTACCAGACCGTCGACGGCGAGGTGCACAGCATCGTCGACGCCTGGTTCCGCAGTGGCGAGGCCGGACAGGCCATCGACCTGACCCAGCTCGACTACCAGTCGATCAGCCTGCACAGCCTGAGCCGTATCGACCTGGGCGCCGACGCCGGCCACGCCAGCACGCTGAAGCTGGATGCGGAAAGCGTCAGCCACTTCGGCCAGGTCGGCCTGGTGGATACCACTGGTCTGGGTGCCTCGCAGCCGGTGCAGCTGGTAGTCAGCGGCGATGCCAACGACAGCGTGCAGATCGCCGGTTCCGCCGAGCAGTGGCAGGCCGCGGGCAGCGTACAGGTCGACGGCACCAGCTATGACGTGTACAACGACGGCGATATCCAGCTGCTGGTTGCCAGCAACGTGCACACCAGCTTCTACTCCTGAGTAGCTGCTGGAGCATGCCCCACGGTGACGCCCTAGGCGCCACCGTGGGGTTGCTGTGCCACCCATTCCGATAAGGCGTCTGCATGTCCGCCAACCCTCTCGAAAGCTCCAATCTCGACGTTGCCCTACTGACCGCGTTGCAGTTCGCCGAAAAGGCCGCGCTGGAACCGATGCAGCTGATCGCCGTGGCCGAGCGTCTCGGTCAGGCCCGGCGGCCTGCCGACGTGGTGCGCCTGTACCAGACCTGGCTGGGCCACTGCACCTCCAGTGCCGACTACATCGTGCAGTTCAACCTGGGCGTGACCCTGTCACAGCTGGAACAGTTGCCGGCGGCCGAGCAGGCCTATCGTGCGGCGATCCAGCGCAAGCCGGACTTCACTCAGGCCTGGTTCAACCTGGGTGCGGTGATCGAGCGCCAAGGGCGACCGGAGAATGCGCTGACCATCTGGCAGTCGATGCTCGACCATCCACTGGTGGGACCGGAACTCAATCACGAGCTGTACGTCATGGTGCTCAACGCCATGGGCCGGCTGATGGAGGAGATTCGCCAGCTGCAGCCGGCGGAGCAGAAGCTGCTGGCCAGCCTGCAGGCCGATCCGAACCAGCCCAAGGTGATCCAGCACTGGGTGCACCTGCGCCAGAAGCAGTGCGAGTGGCCGGTGCTGACGCCGCTCGACGGCCTGTCCTGCGGTGACCTGCTCAAGGCCACCTCGCCGCTGGCCATGCTTTCGGCCAGCGACGATCCGGGCCTGCAGCTGGCCACCGCCATGCATTTCGTCGCCGAGCGGATCAACCAGCGGGTGCCTGAGCTGGCGCCGGCCGGCGGCTATGCCCACGGCCGCACGCGTATCGCCTTCCTGTCCTCGGACTTCTGTCTGCATGCGGTGTCGCTGCTGACGGTGGAGCTGTTCGAGCTGCTCGACCGCGAGCGCTTCGAGGTCTACGGCTTCTGCTGGAGCCGCGAGGACGGCTCGGCGCTGCGCGCGCGAGTCCGGGCGGCGATGGACCACTTCATCCCCATCGGCGGCCTGGACGATGCCGGCGCGGCCCAGCTGATCCGCCAGCACGAGATCGACATTCTGGTCGACCTGCAGGGGCTCACTTCGGGCGCCCGGGCCAACATCCTGGCCTATCGCCCGGCGCCGCTGCAGCTCACCTACCTGGGCTTCCCGGGGCCGACCGGGCTGCCCTGCGTCGACTACGTGATCGCCGACCGCTACCTGATCCCGGAAGACGAGAAGCCCTTCTACAGCGAGAAGCCGCTGTACCTGCCGGTGTTCCAGTGCAGCGACCGTCAGCGCCCGGTGGCGCCGCTGCCCAGCCGCGCCGAGTGCGGCCTGCCGGACGACCGCTTCGTGTTCTGCTGCTTCAACAACAACTACAAGTTCAACGAGGAGATGTTCTCCTGCTGGATGCGTATCCTCGCCGCCGTGCCGGACAGCCTGTTCTGGCTGCTGGCCGACAACCAGTGGTCGCAGGCCAACCTGATCGCCTGCGCCGAGCGCCACGGTGTGGCCGCCGAGCGCCTGGTATTCGCCCCGCGCGTGGCGCCGGAGCTGTACCTGGCGCGCTACACCACGGCGGACCTGTTCCTCGATGCCTATCCGTTCAACGGCGGCACCACGGCCAACGACGCGCTGTGGATGGGCCTGCCGGTGCTGACCCGCTCCGGCCGCACCTTCGCCTCGCGCATGGCCGGCAGCCTGCTCACCGCCCTCGAGTTGCCTGAGCTGATCACCGACAACCTGGCCGACTACGAGCGCCGCGCCATCGAGCTGGCCCGTGACCCCGAGCAGCTGCGTGGCCTGCGCCAGCGCCTGCAGCAAGGCCGCGAGAGCTCGCTGCTGTTCGACATGCCGCGCTTCGTGCGCAGCTTCGAAGAGGCGCTGCTGGGCGCCAAGGAAGCGCGCTCGTGAGCGGCAATCCCTCTTCGGTGCTCTACGCCTGCCTGACCCACGTGCCGCTGGAAGTGGACTATCCGGACTACGTCACGCCCATCTACATGGGCGAGGCCCAGGGGCTGGGGCGTCTAAACCTGCGCGACCTGGCGCCGGAGTGGGAGCCCCATCACCCGGTGCTCGGCTCGATCGCCGGCGCCTTCGCCCTGAAGAATCTGCTGCTGCAGCGGCCCGGCGTGACCCACGTGGGCATCTGCCAGTACCGCAAGTTCATGACCCGCGAGCGCATTGGCGTGCAGGCCGACAACTACCAGGTGATGGATGTGCTCTCGACCGAGCAGATCGACCGCCAGGTGCTCAGCGAGCAGATGCTGCCGCAGGCTTCCGACTATCTGATCGGCAAGCCGGGCCAGTTCACCCTCAACGGGGTCAACCACGGCTATCTGTACCAGTACAAGGACGTGCACCACATCGAGGACCTGCTGCGCTTCACCGCCGTGGCGGTGGAGCTCGGCGTGCTGGATCGCCAGGAAGTGATTCCCTTCTTCGACGAGAAGATCTTCTTCCCCGGCGGCATCGAGCTGGGCGTGCTGCCGGCGGACTTCTGGCTGCCGCACATCTCTGCCGTCGAGGCGGTGGTGCGGCGCTGCGTGGAGCTGCACCCGACCCAGCGGCCGGATGTGCAGGCGCGGGTCTGGGCGTTCTGCGCCGAGCGCCTGGGCAGCTATTACCTGCTGCGCCAGCTGCGCCGCCTGCCGAGCAGCAACGGTGACTGGCTGAGCCGTCACACCGGCCAGCTCAACCTGCTGGTGAAGAGCGGCGAGCGCAGCTACGTGCCGGGCGTCTGAGCCCGCAGCCTGGCTAGAACAGCGCTTCCACCTGCTGCAGCACGCCGCGGTGCATCAGGCCACTGCGGGCGTGCAGGGTGACCAGGCTCTGCAGCATCAGCAGCTTGCTGTTGAGCAGGTCGCGGCGCGCCATGAACAGGGTCTGCTGGGCATTGAGGATATCCACGGTGGAGCGCACGCCGGCCTGGTAACCCTTCTCGGCGGACTCCAGCGCGCGCTGGTTGGAGTGCACCGCGGTCTGCAGGGCCTTGCACTTGGCATAGCCGCTGACCACGCCCAGGTAGTTGCGCTCGATGTCCTCGGACAGCTGACGGGCCTCGTCGTCCAGCTGGGCCTGGGCGCTGGACAGGGCGAACTGCGACTTGCGCGACGAGGCATTGACCCCGCCGCCGGCATACAGCGGCACATCCAACGACAGGCCCAGGTAGGAGCTCGACTGGCGGCGGAAATCGTCGGCCAGGTCGTCGCGATCGGTGTGGTTCAGCTCGCCGACCAGCGACAGGCTGGGGTAGTGCCCGGCCCGTTGTGCGCGCAGCTCGGCCTCGGCCACCGCCACCGAGTCGCGCCGCGCGTCCAGGCGGGGCGCGGCCAAATGGGCCTGTTGCTGCCAGAAGGCCAGATCCTCCTCGACCCGCAGCGGTGCCGCCCCCGGCAGCTCCTCGCGCATCGCTGCGATTCGCTCGACCGGCGTGCCGGTGCGCCCGCCGAGGGCGTGCAGGGCCGCCTGCAGGCGCGCGCTGGCCTCGATCTCCTGGGCCTTGACCAGGTCCAGGCGGGCCTGGGCCTCCTCGGTATCGGTGATGGTGCCGTCGCCAACCTCATAGAGGCGGCGGGTCTGCTTGACCAGGCCCTCGATCGCGAGCTTCTGCTGCTGGCTCAGGCTCAGCTCGTTCTCCTGCCGGGCCACCTCGAAGTAGGCCTCGACCACCCGCGGGAACAGCTCCTGGAAGGCGTCGTCGTAGATCGACTCACCCAGCCGGCCACGAGCCTTGGCCTGGGTGTAGTAGGCGGCCCGAGCGCGGTCGTAGAGGATCTGCCGGGCGCTCAGGCTGAGACCGCTGCTGGTGAAGCGCGGGTCCTCGCTGTTGCCGTCGAGGTCGCGGCCGCTGAGTTGGCGGGTGCTGCCGTAGCGGCCGCTGGCGCCCAGCTGCGGCAGCAGCGGCGCCAGGCCGATGGCCTCTTCCTGCTGGCTGGCCTGGAAGTCGGCGGTGGCGACCTGGAAGGTGGGGTCGTTGTACAGCGCGTTGTCGTAGGCATCCAGCAGCGACAGCGGCGGCGCTTCCTGGGCCAGGGCCGGCAGGCTCAGCAGAGTGCACAGGGCGAGGGCCAGGCGCATGCTCATTCTTCCTTCAGTGCGCCGCGGATGCGTTTTTCCAGCGGGCTGAGCAGGTAGTTGAGGAAGGTGCGCTCACCGGTCTGCACCAGCACCTCGGTCTGCATGCCGGGCTTCACCTCCAGGCCATGGGCCAGCAGTTTGGCCACGGCCTCGGGGCCTACTTCGACCTCGACAGCGAAGTAGGGCAGGCCGGTCTGCTCGTCCAGCAGCTGGTCACCGGACACGGTCAGTACCTTGCCTTCGACCACCGGCAGGGTGGCGCTGGTCAGCGACGAGAAGCGCAGGTTGACCGGCAGTCCGATTTTCAGGCGGTCGGCCACCACGGGCTCGAACTTGGCCTTGACGATCCAGGCCGAGCCGAGCGGGACTATGTCCATCAGCGGCTGCGCGGCGGGAATCACGCCGCCTTCGGTATGCACCGACAGGCCGATCACCTGGCCGGCCACCGGCGCGCGGATGGCGGCGTTGTTCACCTCGAACTCCAGGGCCTTGATCCGCTCGCCCAGGCTGGAGGCCTCGGCGGCGACGCTGGCCAGCTGCGATTCGGCCTCGATGCGGAAACTCTGCTGCAGCTGCAGCGCCTGCAGCTTGCTCTCGGCGATGCTCTGCCGGGTCTTGCCGATATCGGCGACGCCCGACGTCAGCTGGGCGCTGAGCTGCGCCGAATTGCGCTCGGCCTCGAACAGGCGGTTGCGCGGCACATAGCCTTCCGCCGCCAGCTGGCGTAGGCCGTCCAGCTCCTGGCGCTGGTAGTCGAGCTGGGTGTCCAGGTGGTTCTTGATCTGTTCGTAGGCGCGCAGCTGCTCCTGCAGCGAGGCGGCCTGGTTGCCGAGGATCTGCTGGCGGCTGGTCAGCTCGGCCCGACGGGTCTCGAACAGCGTGCCCTGCAGCTCCATGTTGCGCTTGGCGCGCGGGTCGTCGGCACGGGCCAGCAGGTCATCCGGCCAGACGATGCTTTCCAGGCCATGGCGCTCGGCGCTCAGCCGCGCCTCGCTGGCGCGGGCGGAGAACCACTGGCCGAGGGCGACTTCCAGCTGGGACTGTGCCTGCACCGTGTTGAGCTGGACCAGCAACTGGCCGGCCTGGACCCGGTCGCCTTCGCGCACCAGGATATCCTCCACTGCGCCACCGGCGAGGGCCTGTACGGTCTTACGCTCGCCGGCCACGACCACCGTGCCGTTGCCGGCGACGCCCTGGGCCAGGGGGGCCAAGGCGGCCCAGATGAGGAAGCCGCCGAGACCGATGGCGATGATCCACATGCCGAGCCTGGCGGTCTTGGTGGCGTCGCGGATGTCGGCCGGTAGCGGCGGTTTGGGTGGGGCAGCGGACATGGATCAGCTCGTCTGGGTGCTGGAGGTGGCGCTGGGCTGGGCATTGGCCGGCAGCAGTGCCTTGAGGACCTGGTCGCGCGGGCCGAACATCTTCTGCGTGCCCTCCTGCAGTACCAGCAGCTTGTCGACCACGGCCAGCACGCTGGGCCTGTGGGTCACCAGTACCACGGTGGAGCCGTGCTTGCGCAGGGCGTCGATGGCGGCGACCAGGGCGGCTTCGCCGGCGTCGTCGAGGTTGGAGTTGGGTTCGTCCAGCACCACCAGCGCCGGCTTGCCGTACAGTGCGCGGGCCAGGGCGATGCGCTGCTTCTGGCCACCGGACAGACCGAGGCCGCCCGGGCCCAGCGGAGTGTCGTAGCCCTGCGGGAAGCGCAGTACCATCTGATGGATGCCGGCCAGGGTGGCGGCCTCAATGACCTTGGCCGAGTCGGTCTCACCGAAGCGCGAGATGTTCTCCGCCACGGTGCCGTCGAACAGCTCGATGTCCTGCGGCAGGTAGCCGATATGTGGGCCCAGGGCCTCGGCATCCCATTGGCCGATCTCGGCGCCGTCCAGACGCACCGAGCCGTAGCTGCACGGCCACACGCCGACCATGGCGCGGGCCAGGGATGACTTGCCCGAGGCGCTGGGGCCGATCACCGCCAGCACTTCGCCCTTGTTCAGCGCCAGGTCGATGCCGTTGGCCGCCGGGCGCTTGCTGCCTGGGGGAGTCACCACCAGGCGTTCGATGCGGATGGCGCCGGTCGGGTCCGGCAGGCTCATGCGTTCGGCCTTGCGCGGGAATTCTTCGAGCAGCTGACACAGGCGGCGATAGCTGGCCTTGGCGTTATCCAGCTGTTTCCACGAGCTGATGGCCTGTTCGGCCGGCAGCATGGCTTTGCTGATCAGGAAGCCGGCGGCCATCATCACCCCGCCGGTGATCTGCCCTTCGAGGATCAGCAGCATGGCCACGCCCATCGCCAGGGACTGCCAGGCGGTACGCACCAGGCGGGTGATGGTGGAGATGCGCGCGGCCTGGTCGCTGGCCGCGGTCTGCGCGCCGATCAGTCGCTGCTGCAGGCCGGCCCAGCGCTTCTGCAGGTTGCTGAGCATGCCCATGGCCTGGATCACTTCGGCGTTCTGCAGGGTGCTGTTGACGTACTTGGCCGAGTGCACGGAGATCTGGTTGGCCTCGTCCAGGCCCTTGCGGGTGGCGTGTTCGTTCCAGATCGCCAGGCAGAACAGGATCACCGCGCCGAGCAGGGTGAACAGGCCCAGCCAGGGGTGCAGCAGGCCGGTGACGATGAGGAAGATCGGCATCCAGGGCAGGTCGAGCAGGGAGATCAGCGCCGAGCCGGTGAGGAACTGGCGCAGGGCATTGAGATCGCTGAGCACCTGCGCCGGGTTGGCGTTGTGCTCCTTGAGACTCTTCTGGAAGGCCACGCCGAACAGGCGCTCGCCCAGATCGAGATCGATGCCGACGCTCATCTTGATCATCACCTGGCCGCGCACCCACTCGACCAGCGAGCTGAGCAGGAACAGGCCCAGCGCCAGCAGGGTCAGCAGCAGCAGCGTCATCTCGTTGCGACTGGCCATCACCCGGTCGAACACCTGCATCATGTAGATGGCCGGCACCACGGTCAGCAGATTGATCACGCCGCTGAACAGGGCGATGACCCAGAACAGGCTGCGATACCGCAACAGGGCGGCATCGATATCACGGGTAGGGTCGAGGCGTAAGCGCATAGGGGAGGGGTGGTCACTCGGTCATTCGCGGCATGATGCCATTATCGGCCGAGAATGGGCATGCTGCAGGCCCTTCATCGGCGGCTGTGCGGGAGTCGTTAACCGCCTGCAATGGGGCCGGCTAAAATGCCCGGGTCAGTTCGCGCTCGCGAACGCCCCCTATCTGCAAGGAGTTCTTATGTTGTTCCCAAGGATGCTGGCCCTGTTTCTGTTGTTGGTCGGCACCACCCAGGCGCGTGCCGAGTCGCTGGTATTGCTCACGGAAAATCTTCCGCCCTTCAACATGGCCGTCAGCGGCGGTAACTTCGCCCGCGACGAAGGTGTCAGCGGCATCAGTTCCGAGACCATGCGGCTGGTTTGCCAGCGTGCGGCCATCGAGTGCCAGCAGATTCTCCGCTTCCCCTGGGAGCGGGTCTACAACCAGGCCCTCAAGGATGCCGGCTACGGCCTGTTCTCGGTGGCCCGTACGGCGGAACGCGAAGACCTGTTCAAGTGGGTCGGTCCCATCGCCAGCGAAGACTGGGTGCTGCTCGCCCGTGGCGATTCGTCGATCCAGCTGAGCAGCCTGGACCAGGCCAAGCAGTACCGACTGGGTGGCTACAAGGGCGATGCGCCTAGCGAGAAGGTGGTCGAGGCAGGCCTGGAGGTGCAGCAGTCGCTGTACGACAAGGAGAACCCGGTGCGCCTGGCCGAGGGCCAGATCGACCTGTGGGTCACCTCGTCGATCGCCGGCCAGCACCTGGCCCGCCAGCAGGGCTACAAAGACTTCCGCGTGGTCCTGACCTTCGGTCGTGGCGACCTCTACCTGGCGCTCAACAAGCAGACGCCGGACGCCACCGTGGACAAGCTGCGCACCGCCCTCGAGCAGCTGCGTAGCGAGGGCCAGTTGCAGACCATCGCCCAGAAGTACTGATTGCGCAGCCATCTGATACAAGCACCCGCCGTCCTCGGGTTGGTTCGCTTCTTGCGTGCCTTTGCGCCGCGAGCGACTCCTCGGCGACGGCCGGCGTGACGCAGTTCAACGTAGTTGGTCGATGGCGTGGCACTATGCGCGCTTCCAACTGCGCCGGTCAGCGTGCCGGTCGGAGCCGCCCAGGGTGCAACGCCCGTGGTCGGCCACTTGCAGAGAAGTCGCCCAAACAACCATAATCTGGAGCTGTACTGCAATGTTGAAATATCTGCACAAGGGGCTGTTTATCGGCCTGCTGGTACTGGCCGGCGGCGCCCGAGCCGAAATCTCCGAAGACTACAAGGTGGTCCTGCTGACGGAGAACTTCCCGCCGTTCAACATGGCCATCGACGACAAGAACTTCGCCCGTGACGACAGCATCGACGGCATCAGTGCCGACATCGTGCGCGAAATGTTCAAGCGTGCCGGCATCGGCTACAACCTGAGCCTGCGCTTCCCCTGGGATCGCATCTATCGCCTGACCCTGGACAAGGCCAACTACGGGCTGTTCTCCACCACCTTCACCGAAGAGCGCAAGCCGCTGTTCAAGTGGGTCGGTCCGCTGGCCAAGAGCGAGTGGGTGCTGCTCGCCGCGCCGGGTAGCACGATCAAGGTCAACAACCTCGAAGAGGCGCGCAAGTACAACGTCGGTGCCTACAAGAACGACGCCGTCAGCCAGCACCTAGAGAGCAAGGGCCTGACCCCGATCAACTCCCTGCGCGACCAGGAGAACGTGGCCAAGCTGATGAGCGGCAAGATCGACCTGTGGGCCACCACCGATCCGGTCGGCCGTTACCTGGCCAAGCAGGAAGGCGCCAGTGGCCTGCAGGTCGTGCTGCGCTTCAACAGTGCCGAGCTGTTCCTGGCGCTGAACAAGGAGACCCCGGACGAGGTGGTCGAGCGCCTGCAGAAGGCCCTGGACGAGCTGCGCGGCGAAGGCTTCGTCGACGAGATCACCAACAACTATCTGTAAGCCTTCCGGGCGCCATTGGCGCCTGCCCGCCGGGGCAGTGGCGGCACACCGCCACTGCTTCCCGGTTCGTGCTAACCTTCTGCCGCCCGTGGCCTCAGCCGCCTGGCGGGCACCGGAGGGCGCGTGCTCTCCCGCCTCTCCCGACTGTCAAGGATACGGATATGTTGTTGAAGCGACTGACCATGGTGTTGCTGGGCCTGGGCCTGCTGTTGTCCACCCTGGCGCGAGCCGAGCTGCCCGCCGACTACAAGGTGGTGCTGCAAACCGAGAACTTCCCGCCCTACAACATGGCGACCAACGGCAAGAATTTCGCCCGTGAGGAGAATCTCACCGGCATCGCGGTGGACGTGGTGCGCGAGACCTTCAAGGCGGCCGGCATCCCGTACACCATGACCCTGCGCTTCCCCTGGGCGCGGGTCTACAAGATGGCCCTGGAAACCCCGAACAACGGCGCGTTCGTGATGGCCAAACTGCCGGAGCGCGAGAAGCTGTTCAAGTGGGTCGGCCCCATCGGCCCGGACGACTGGGTCATGCTGGCCAAGGCCGATAGCACCATCAATCTGATCAGCCTGGAGCAGGCCAAGTCCTACCGGGTCGGCGCCTACAAGGGCGACGCCATCGAGGAACACCTGATCAAGCAGGGCCTGGAGCCGGTCAGCTCGTTCCGTGACCAGGAGAACGCGCACAAGCTGCAGGAAGGCAAGATCGACCTGTGGGCCACGGGCGATCCCGCCGGCCGCTACCTGGCCAAGCAGGAAGGCATCACCGGTCTGAAGACCGTCCTGCGCTTCGACAGCGCCCAGCTTTACCTGGCGCTGAACCCGGAAACCCCGGACGAAGTGATCGAGCGCCTGCAGAAGGCTCTCGACGGCCTGCGCGCCAGCGGCAAGGTCGACCAGATCTTCCAGAGCTACGTGCAGTAAGTTCTGCGCACATGAAAAACCCGGGCTTGCCCGGGTTTTTTTATTTGCACCGGCGGTATCAGTCGCCGCGGGTGACGCTCAGGCCCTTGAGCAGATTGAGCGCCTGGCTCAGCTGGTAGTCGTCGTCCTGCGGGCGCGGATCCTGTTTCTTCTTGCCGTTGCTCGGCTTGTCCGCGCCGCCGTTGCCGTTGCCCAGGTGGCCGGCCAGATCCGCTTCCTTGATCAGCTCGCCGCCTTCCTCGCGAGTCAGCTTGGCGCGGGCCACTTCGATGTCCGGCACTATGCCCTGGGCCTGGATGGAGCGGCCGTTGGGGGTGAAATACAGGGCTGTGGTGAGCTTCAGGGCACGGTCGTTGTTCAGCGGCAGCACGGTCTGCACCGAGCCCTTGCCGAAGCTGTCGGTGCCCATCAGCACACCGCGCTTGTGGTCCTGCAGGGCGCCGGCGACGATCTCCGAGGCCGAGGCGCTGCCGCCGTTGATCAGCACCACCAGTGGCACGCCTTCGCTGGCGTCGGCCGGATCGGCGTTGAAGCGCAGCTCGGAGTTGGCGATGCGGCCCTCGGTGTAGACGATCAGACCCTTCTTGAGGAAGTGGTCGGAGACCTCCACCGCGGCTTGCAGCACGCCGCCGGGGTTGTTGCGCAGGTCCAGCACCAGGCCGCGCAGCTTCTTGCCGTTGTCCTTGCGCAGCTTGGCCAGGGCCTTGCCGACTTCCTCGCCGGTGTTGACCTGGAACTGGGTGATGCGGATCAGGCCGTAGCCGTCTTCCAGCAGCTGGCTCTTCACGCTCTTGACCTTGATCACCGCGCGGGTCAGCTCGACGTCGAACGGGCGACCGCCCTCGCGCACCAGGGTCAGGTTGATCTTGCTGCCGGCCTTGCCGCGCATCTTGTCCACCGCCTCCATCAGCGACAGGCCCTTGGTCGGCTGGCCATCGATCTTGACGATCAGATCGCCCGGCTGGATGCCGGCCTTGGAGGCGGGGGTGTCGTCGATCGGCGAGACCACCTTGATGAAACCGTCTTCGGTGCCAACCTCGATGCCGAGGCCGCCGAACTCGCCGCTGGTGCTCTCCTGCAGCTCGGCGAAGGCTTCCGGCTCCAGGTAGGCGGAGTGCGGGTCGAGGTTGCTGAGCATGCCCTTGATGGCGTTTTCCAGCAGGGTCTTGTCGTCCACCGGCTCGACGTAGGCGGCCTTGATGCGGTCCATCACCTCGGCGAAGGTGCGCAGCTCCTCCAGCGGCAGCGGCGCCTTGCCATTGACCGCGGCGGCGGGCGCCTCGGCGGCTTCGGCGGCCAGCACGGCGGGGCTGCCGAGCAGCAGGCCGATGGCCAGGGCGATGGGGGTGAGACGACGGAATTGCTGCATGTGAACTCCCAATGTAATGAGGCGCTGACAGCGTCGGGCTGTCATCCCTGGGCGCGGCACCATTGCGCCGGATCGCTCGGGCGACCCTGCTGGCGAATGGCGAAATACAGCGCCGGGGTGTCCTGGCCGCCGCTGGTGCCGACCGTGGCGATGGCCTCGCCGGCTTGCACCAGGTCGCCGGCATCCTTCAACAGACTCTGATTGTGGCCGTACAGGCTCAGATAACCGTTACCGTGGTCGAGGATGACCAGAAGCCCGGCGCCGCGCAACCAGTCGGCGAACACCACGCGCCCGCCGTGCACCGCATGTACCTGGCTACCGGCCGAGGCACCGATCATGACGCCGTCCCATTTGGCCCGGGAATCGCCATCGCGGGTCGAGCCGAAGCGCGCCACCAGGCGGCCGTTGACCGGCCACGGCAGCTTGCCCTTGGCCTTGGCGAAGGGCCCGCCGAAGCTGGCGCCATCGCTGGAGACCGCAGGGCCCAGCGGCAGCGGCTTGCTGTTGGGGTTGCGTGCCTGTTGTGCTTCCACAGCGGCCAGGCGCCGTGCTTCTTCGGCTTCGCGGGCCTGACGGGCCAGGGTTTCCTCGATGGTCTTGAGAACACGGGCGAGCTCGATCTGTTCCTGCTCGCGTGCCTTGAGCTTGCGGTCGCCGGCGCCGTATTCCTTGTTCAGCTTGGCCAGCGCGGCCTGGCGCTCCTTGCGCACGGCGGCGAGGGCCTCGCGGCGACTGTCCAGCGCGCCTTTCTGCTCCAGCAGCTGGTTCTGCTGGTTGGCGATATCGGCTTCCACGTTGGCCAGCTGGCGCAGGGTCTCGTTGAAGGCGCTCAGTTGTTCCAGGCGGGCCTTGCCGAGGTAGTCATAGTAGGTGAGGGTGCGCGCGAACTGTTCCGGCTGCTGCTGGTTGAGCAGCAGGCGCAGCGGCTCCTGCTGGCCGCTCTGGTAGGCGGCGCGGGCCTGGATGGCGATCAGCCGTTGCTGTTCAAGGCGCGACTGCTGGAGTTTTTTTTTCTCCTGGTCGAGGCGCTTGAGCTCTTCCTCGCTCTTCTTCAGCTCGCCTTCCAGGCCCTTGACCTGCTTCTCCAGGCCGCCCATTTCCTTCTCGGTGCGCTTGAGCTCCTTCTGCACGCCGGATTTCTCCTGCTGCAGCTTCTCCAGCAGCTTCTTCAGCTCGGCCACGTCGGTGCGGGCGGCTTCCAGCTGCTTCTGGGTTTCCGCCTTCTCGTCGGCGAAGGCCGGAGCGAGCAGGCAGGACAGGAGGACGAGAGTGAGGGCGCGGAACATGGGCGATGCGGCACCTGGAGCGGGGGAGGGGCCTAGTATGCCCGTGGTGCCGAGCAAAAAAAACGCCCGCCGGCGGCAGCCGGCGAGCGCTTCACGGATTGCTTCGGGTTATTGCAGTTCGACGATGGTCTTGCCGGTCATTTCAGTCGGCACCGGCATACCCATCAGGGTCAGCAGGGTCGGTGCCACGTCGGCCAGCACGCCACCGGCGCGGATGGTCGCCGGGCGCTTGCCGACATAGATGAAGGGCACGGGCTCGCAGGTGTGGGCGGTGTGCGCCTGGCCGGTGCACTCGTCTTCCATCTGCTCGACGTTGCCGTGGTCGGCGGTGATCAGCGCCTCGCCGCCGACCTTGTCCAGCGCTGCGACGATGCGGCCGACGCAGCTGTCCAGGGTCTCGACGGCGGCGACGGCGGCGGCGAACACGCCGGTGTGGCCGACCATGTCGCCGTTGGCGTAGTTGACGATGATCACGTCGAAGCGCTGGTGCTCGATGGCATCGACGATCTTGTCGGTGACCTCCGGCGCGCTCATCTCCGGCTTGAGGTCGTAGGTGGCGACGTTCGGCGACGGGATCAGGATGCGCTCTTCGCCGGCGAAGGGTTCTTCGCGGCCGCCGGAGAAGAAGAAGGTGACGTGGGCGTACTTCTCGGTCTCGGCGATGCGCAGCTGGGTCTTGCCGTTGTTGGCCAGGTACTCGCCGAGCACGTTGGTCAGCGGCTCCGGCTTGTAGGCGCTGGGCGCCGGGATGCTCGCCGCGTACTGGGTGAGCATGACGAAGCCGGCGAGTTGCGGCACGCGCTTGCGCTCGAATTCCTTGAAATCGGCCTCGACGAAGGCGCGGGTCAGCTCGCGGGCGCGGTCGGCGCGGAAGTTCATGAAGACGATGGCGTCGCCGTCTTCGACCTTCACCGGCTCGCCGATGGTGGTGGCCTTGACGAACTCGTCGCTCTCGTCGCGGGCGTAGGCGGCCTGCAGGCCTTCGACGGCGCTGGCGGCGTTGAACTGGCCCTGGCCTTCGACGATCAGGTGGTAGGCCTGCTCGACACGGTCCCAGCGGTTGTCGCGGTCCATGGCGAAGTAGCGACCGGTGAGGCTGGCGATGCGGCCCTTGCCGAGCTTGGCGAAGGTGGCGTCGAGGAGCTCGATGGAAGGCTGGGCGCTCTTCGGCGGGGTGTCGCGGCCGTCGAGGAAGGCGTGCAGGTAGATCTTCTCGGCACCGCGGCGGGCGGCCAGTTCGGCCATGGCGACCAGGTGGTCCTGGTGGCTGTGTACGCCGCCGTCCGACAGCAGGCCGAGGATATGCACGGCCTTGCCGGCGCCGACGGCCTTGTCCACGGCGGCGTTGATCTCGCTGTTCTCGAAGAACTCGCCGTCGCGGATCGCCTTGGTCACCCGGGTGAAGTCCTGGTACACCACGCGGCCGGCGCCGAGGTTCATGTGGCCGACCTCGGAGTTGCCCATCTGTCCGTCCGGCAGGCCCACGTCCATGCCGCTACCGGAGATCAGGCCGTGCGGATAGGTGGCGCGCAGACGGTCGTAGACCGGCGTGTTGGCCGCGTGGATGGCGTTGTACTCGGGGTTGTCGCTGTGGCCGAAGCCGTCGAGGATGATCAGGACCAGGGGTTTGGGCGTGGCGCTCATGAAAGCTGGCTCGCTATGGATGATCAAAAAAGGTCGCGCATTTTAGCGGCGGAAGCCCGCCGCGTCACCGCCGGGCGGGGCTTGGCCCGATGGGCGCGCTGTGTATACTGGCCGCCATTTTAAGGCTTTGGAACCTCCCGATGTTGGCCCAACTGATTGAATTTGCCACTAACCACTATGCATTGGTCGGCTGCTTCGCCGTGCTGGCGGTGCTGCTGCTGGTCACCGAGCTGCGCAAGGGCGGGCAGAGCCTGTCCAGCCGCGAGCTGACTACGCTGGTCAACCGCGACGAGGCGGTGGTGCTGGACATTCGCAACAGCAAGGATTTCGCCGGCGGCCATATCGTCGATGCCCTGAACATCCCGTTCGACAAGGTCGCCAGCCGTATCGCCGAGCTAGAGAAGCACAAGGCCAAGACCATCATCGTGGTCGACGCCATGGGCCAGCATGCCGGCAGCGTCGCTCGCGACCTGAAGAAGGCCGGCTTCACCGCGGCCAAGCTGGGTGGCGGCATCGCCAGCTGGCGCAGTGACAACCTGCCGGTAGTCAAATGACATGAACGAGGTGGTCGTCTATTCCAGCGCCTGGTGCCCTTACTGCATCCGCGCCAAGCAGTTGCTCAGCGGCAAGGGTGTGGCGTTCCGCGAGATCAGCGTGGACGGCCAGCCCCAGGTGCGTGCCGAGATGACGCGCAAGGCCGGGCGCACCTCGGTGCCGCAGATCTGGATCGGCGCCACCCATGTCGGTGGCTGTGACGACCTCTTTGCCCTGGAGCGCGCCGGCAAGCTCGACGCCCTGCTCGGCGCCTGAACCCTTTCAGAAACCCGTAACAAGAAGAATCGCCATGACCGAACAAGCAGCAAGCAACGGCAACGAAGGCCCACAGTTCTCCCTGCAGCGCATCTATGTGAAGGACCTGTCCTTCGAAGCGCCGAAGAGTCCGGAAATCTTCCGTCAGGAGTGGGCGCCGAGCGTCGCTCTGGACCTCAACACCAAGCAGAAGCAGCTGGACGGCGACTTCCACGAGGTGGTGCTGACCCTCTCGGTGACCGTGAAGACCGGCGAAGAGATCGCCTTCATCGCCGAAGTGCAGCAGGCCGGCATCTTCCTGATCAAGGGTCTAGACGCCGCCTCCATGAGCCATACCCTCGGCGCGTTCTGCCCGAACATCCTTTTCCCCTACGCCCGTGAGGCGCTGGACAGCCTAGTGATCCGCGGCTCGTTCCCGGCCCTGATGCTGTCGCCGGTGAACTTCGATGCCCTGTACGCCCAGGAGCTGCAGCGTCAGCAACAGGCCACCGAACAGGCCTGATCTGCGCGCATGTGAAAGAGCCGCCGCGAGGCGGCTTTTTCGTTTCAGGAGCCGGCGAAATCCAGTTGGCGCCAGGCTTCGTAGACCACCACGGCCACCGCGTTGGACAGATTCAGGCTGCGGCATTGCGGACGCATCGGCATGCGCAGACGCTGTTCGTCGGGAATCTGCGCCAGTACTTCGGCCGGCAGACCGCGGCTTTCCGGGCCGAACAGCAGCATATCCCCCGTTTGGTATTCCATTTGCGCGTAGCTGTGACTAGCTTTAGTGGTGAATGCCAATATTCTGTCGGGGTGGGTGGCTGTGATACAGTCGTCCAACGAATGATGGCGTTTTAATGTCGCGTATTCGTGGTAGTCCAGGCCGGCGCGGCGCAGGCGCTTGTCATCCAGGTCGAAACCCAGGGGTTCGATCAGGTGCAGGTGGCAACCGGTGTTGGCGCACAGGCGGATGATGTTGCCGGTATTCGGTGGGATCTCCGGCTGGAACAGGACGACATGGAACATTGATCGGGCTCAGATAGGTCTGTAGCCACCATTCTACAACGCACCTGGCGCGACTCGCCCCATGCAGGGCAAGCGACGGCAGGACGCAGGGGGACATCGCAGTTGGTGTGGTTCGCAAAAAAAAGAAAGACAGCGGACGGATTACTGGGTATCGAGACCGGCCCCGAGGGCATCGCCCTGGCGCGGGTCCAGCGCATGCCCGGCGAAGCGCCGCGTCTGCTCGACTGCCTGTTCCACCCGGCCGCTCCGGCCGAGCAGCCTGCCGTGCTCAGAAGCCTGGTGGCCGAACGCGGCCTCGCCGGCATGGCGGTCAACCTGGTGCTGCACCCCGCCACCTACCAGATGCTCCTGCTCGATGCTCCCGACGTGCCCGCCGAAGAGCTGCGCGATGCCATGCGCTGGCGGGTCAAGGACCTGATCGCCGAATCCCTCGAACAGGTGGTGGTGGATGCCTTCACCCTGCCCAACGACGCCTATCGCGGCCGCTCGCGCATGGCCTACTGCGCTGTGCTGGGGCGGGCGCGCATGCAGGCCTGGGGCGATCTGATCGGTCAGGCCGGGCTGGCACTGCGCAGTATCGACGTTACCGAGATGGCCTTCCGCAACCTCGGCCTGCTGGCCGGCGCCGAGGGCATGAACATCGCCCTGCTGCGCCTGCGTTCCAGCGAAGGCCTGATCTGCGTGCAGAACGGCGCCGACCTGTATATGGCGCGGCGCATCGAGCAGGGCCTGGAGAAGGCCAGCGGCGATTACGGCGCCGTGACCCTGGAGATCCAGCGCTCGCTTGACTACTTCGAGAGCCAACTGGGCAAGGGCTATATCAACCGCCTGCTGCTGCTGCCGGCCAAGCGCAACGGCGCCGCGGCGCTGCAGGCTCTGACCGCCGGCCTGGCGGTCAAGCTGCAGGCGCTGGACCTGCGTGAGCTCTTCCCCGGCCAGGCCAGCGCCGAGCTGGATGATTCCCAGCAGGCCTACTGCATGGCCGCGGTCGGCGCCGCCCTGCGCCAGGAGGTTCTCTGATGCAGAACCTCAACCTCTATCAGGTCGAGCGCCAGCGCCGTGCCGGCCCGCAGAAGGCGCAGATGCTGCTCGGCCTCGGCGTGCTGGCGCTGCTCTGCCTGCTGCATGCCACCTGGCAGGGCTGGCAGCTGCATCGGGCCGGGCAGAGCCTGGCCGCCGCCGAGGCGAAGGCCCAGGAGCAGGAGACGCTGCTGGCGGCGGCCAAGTCCAGCTTCGTCGAGCCGCAGCTGGACGATCGCCTACCCGGCGAGCTGGCGGCCAGCGAGACGGGCAATCGCCAGCTGCAGCGCCTGATCGCCTATCTGCAGGTGCTCTCTGAGCAGCAGAGCGCAGGCTTCGTCGCGCCGCTCATGGCGCTGGCCGAACATCACCCGCAGGGTGGCCTGTGGCTGAACGGCATTCATCTGCAGGACGGTGGCCTGCAACTGCGTCTGCAGGGACGCAGTCAGAACCAGCAACTGTTGCCGCAATACCTGGATGCCCTGGGGCGCAGTCCGGTATTCAAGGGGCGCGAGTTCGCGCGCCTGGATGTGCAGCGCGGCGAGGACCAGTTGCTCGACTTCGACCTGTCCTCGCGGCCCGCCGATCAGGAGAAGGACGATGAATAAGTGGCTGCAACGCTGGCAGGGCATGGCCGCCCGCGAGCAATGGCTGACCTACGGCGTCGCTGTGGCGGTGCTGGGCATGCTCTATCTGCTGCTGGTGGGCGATCCGCTGGCGGCGCGGGTGGCCAGTCAGAAGGCGGCGGTACAGCTCGCCAACGGCCGCGTCGCCGAGGCGCGGAGCGGCATTGACGACCTACAGGCCAGGCTCGCTGCCGACCCCAACATCCCCTATCGCAGTGCCCTGCTGGCGGCCTCGGCCAGCCGCGAGGAGCTGCTCCGCCAGATCGACACCAGCACCGCCGAGCTGGTGACGCCGGAGAAGATGAAAGCGGTGCTGGAGAGCCTGCTGCAGGCCCAGCAGGGCCTCAGCCTGATGGGCATGCGCAGCTTCAGCGAGCCGGTGCAGCTGCCCGACGCCAGTCAGCCGGTGGCCATTCCCGGTCAGGCCGTCGAGGCTCCGGCGCCGTTGCCGGCCACCCTCTACCGTCACGGCCTGGTGCTGCAGCTGGAAGGCGGTTATTTCGACCTGCTGCAGTACCTGCAGGCGGTGCAGCAGAGCGGCTGGAAGCTGAACTGGGACAGCCTCGACTACGAGGTCGGCGAGGCCGGCCCGAGCCGCGCGCAGATCAGCCTGAAACTCTTCACCTTGAGCCGCAAGGCGGGATGGGTCGGTGTCTAGAGCCTTGTTCCTCAGTCTGCTGCTGGGTTGCGCAGCGGCCCAGGCGGCGGTCGATCCGACCCAGCCGCCGGCCAATCTGCGCCCGGCCAGCAGCGCCGTCGAGGCGCCTGCCGCGCTGGTCCTGCAGGCCATCCTGCGTGGCGCCCAGGGCAGCCGCGCGGTCATCGATGGCCAGAGCCTGCGCGTCGGCGAAGAACATGCCGGCCTGCGCGTGCTGGCCATCCACCCGCATTCCGTATTGATCGAGCGCCAGGGGCAGCGTGAAGTGCTGCGCCTGGCCGAACCCGTTATGAAGCCGAGCCGATGATGCCCATGACCCCGATACTGCCGAAACGAGGCCTGCTGCTAGGCCTGGCATGCCTGCTCAGCGCCTGCCAGACCTTCATCGATGGCGACAAGCAGCTCTACGAGCAGAGCGGCAAGCTGCTCGACGAGAGCCTGCAGCAGGCCCAGGGCAAGGTGGCGCCGCCACCCGCCGTGCAGGCCGCCCTGATCCCGCCGCTGACCAGCAGCACCAGCTTCAGCGGTGGCCCGCGTTTCGACGTGGCGGCCAACGACATGCCGGCCCGCGAGTTTTTCCTCAGCCTGATGGAAGGTGCCGGGCAGAACCTGGTGGTGCATCCGGAAGTGACCGGCACCATCACCTTCAGCCTGCGCCGGGTCACCCTGGAAGAAGTCCTGGCCGCAGTGCGCGACAGCTATGGCTATGACTACCGCCGCACCAGCTACGGCTACCAGATCCTGCCGAACAAGGTGGTCACCCGCAGCTACGATCTCAACTACCTCAACCTGCAGCGTCTGGGCGAGTCGGACACCCGGGTCAGCTCTGGCCAGGTGGAGAGCACCGAGAGCGACTCCAGTTCCAGCGACGATGGCGGCAGCTCCAGCAGCGACCGCTCGGTGACCACCCTTAACGCCAGCAAGGTAGTGACCACCAGCAATGTCGACTTCTGGAAGGAAGTCCAGGGCGTGGTGCAGGCCATAGTCGGCGGCGAGGAGGGCAACAGCGTGGTGGTCAACCCGCAGGCCAGCCTGCTGGTGGTACGGGCCAACAGCGCCGACCAGGAAAACGTCGCGCGCTTCCTCGAGCAGGCGCAACGCAACCTGCAGCGCCAAGTGGTGCTGGAGACCAAGATCCTCGAGGTGCAGCTGAACGACGGCTTCCAGGCCGGCATCAGCTGGGAAAAAATCGGCGGTGACGTCAGTGCGGGCATCGATGGCGACACCATCGACGGCCCGACCGATATCGATGGCGTATTCAGCACGGTGCTCAGCTTCGGCGACTTCACCGGGCTGATCCAGCTGTTGCAGACCCAGGGCGAGGTGCGCGTGCTGTCCAGCCCGCGCATCTCCACGCTGAACAACCAGAAGGCGGTGATCAAGGTCGGTACCGACGAGTTCTTTGTCACCGAGGTCTCGTCCAACAGCTCCACCACCACCGTCGCCGGCGTCACCCAGCCGACCCAGGACGTGACCCTGACCCCGTTCTTCTCCGGCATCTCGCTGGACGTGACCCCGCAGATCGACCAGAACGACGTGGTCACCCTGCACGTACGGCCGACCGTGAGCCGCGTGGTCGACCAGAACAAGACCATCGTCCTCGGCGAGGACAATGTGTTCAACCTGCCACTGGCGTTGTCCACCTCGCGCCAGTCCGACTCCATCGTGCGTGCCCGCAGCGGCCAGGTGGTGGTGATCGGCGGCCTGCTGCAGAACAACAACCAAAATACTGACGCCGAAGTGCCGTGGGCCAGCACCCTGCCCATCGTCGGCAACCTGTTCAAGCAGCAGCGCAAGGCTCTGGAAAAGAGTGAGCTGGTCATCCTCATGCGTCCGCAGGTGGTCAGCGAGGACGTCTGGCTCGACGAGATCAAGCGCAGTGCGGAAACCTTCAAGGAGCTGAGGTAAGGCGATGTACGAGGCCTTCTTTGGTCTGCGCGAGAAACCCTTCGCGCTGACGCCCAATACCGGCTTCCTGGTGCAGCTGGCGCCCTATCAGGCGTGCCTCAACCTGCTGCGCGTGGCCCTGGGCGAGGGAGAGGGCTTCATCAAGGTGACCGGCGAAGTCGGCACCGGCAAGACGCTGCTGTGCCGTGCCCTGCTCAACGAACTGGAAGGCGAGCGCTACCAGCTGGCCTACCTGCCCAACCCCGGCATGAGCCCGGTAGGCCTGCGCCAGGCCCTGGCCCGCGAGCTGCTGATCGACGGCGTCGAAGAACTGGACACCCAGGCCGTGCTGGATGCCCTGCATTGCCGGCTGATCCAGCTGGCCGCCGAAGGGCGCAGCACCGTGGTGCTGATCGACGAGGCCCAGGCGCTGCCGACCGCTACCCTGGAGGCCCTGCGCCTGCTGACCAATCTGGAGACCGAGCAGGCCAAGCTGCTGCAGGTGGTGCTGTTCGGCCAGCCGGAACTGGACGCCACCCTGGCCCGCGACGAGTTCCGCCAGCTGCGCCAGCGCATCACCTTCTCCTACCAGTTGCGCCCGCTGGACGTGAAGGATTGCACCCGCTACCTCAACGAACGCCTGGCCGTGGCCGGTTATCGCGGTGAGCCGCTGTTCGGCCCGCGTGCCATCCGCCATCTGGTGCGCGGCAGCGGCGGCATCCCGCGGCTGATCAATATCCTCGCGCACAAGGCGCTGATGGTGGCCTTCGGCGAGGGCCGCCGCCAGGTCGGCGCCGAGCACGTGCGCCGCGCCCAGCTGGATACCGAAGGCGCGCAACCCTTCCTGCGGCGGCGCCCGGCCTGGCTGGGCTGGGGCCTGGCCGCGGTGAGCCTGTCGCTGCTGGCGGCGGTCGGTGCCTGGCCCTGGCTCAGCCAGTGGCGGGAGTTGCTGCCATGAGCCTGGTCAACGACATGCTGCGCGATCTCGAAGAGCGCCGCGCCGCACCCACCGAGCGCCTGGCTCTGGAGGGCCTGCAGGCGGTAGATGAAGCCGGTGCCGCGCGCCGCGAGCGCAGCGAACGCCTGCGCCGCGGCTCCATCTGGTTCCTGGCGGTGATGCTGATCGCCGTGCTGATCGGCGTGATGATCGGTCGAGTGGTCAATGGTCAGATTCCCTGGGGCGGGGTGATGCCCAAGCCCGAGGAAGCGCCTGCCGTGGCGGCGGTCGCCGCACCGCGCCTGCTCGAAGTGCTGCCGCAGAACAACGGTCGCAGCCTGACCCTGCAACTGCTGCTGGAGCGCTCGGTACCCTACCAGCGCACCGAAGAGAGTGGCGCGGTGAGCCTGCGCCTGCCGGGCGTGCAGCTGGCAGGCGCGGCTCAGTCCGGTCGCGTGCAGCGCGATGGGCGCAGCCTGTCCTGGCGGGTCGAGGCCCAGGGCCAGGATGTCCAGGTGCTGCTGGTTGGCCTCGGCGAGGGGCTGCAGGTGAGCGATCGCCTGGAGCCGGCCGGCGATCGCTGGCTGCTGTGGATCGAGGTGCCGCTGAGCGAACCCGCCGCTGCGGTGGAGAACGAGGTGGCGCTGGAGCAGCTGCCCGCCGCCGCGCCGGCCAGCGAGGAGCCGATCGAACCGGCACTACCCGACTGGGCCACAGCTCCGGTACCGCCCGCCAATGCTCGCGAGCAGATCGCTGCGCCGCCGCGGGTCGAGCCGCCCAGCGGCCCGCCCGAAGTGAAGATCCAGCCCTACCGGCCGGACGGCCTGGCCAAGGCGCGCCAGGCGATCCAGGCTGGCGACTACGCCAAGGCCATCGCCGAGCTTGAGGAATTGCAGAAGAGCCGCGGGCGCGACCCGGAAGTGCTGCGCTGGCTGGCGCGCGCCTATCTGGCCGACGGCCAGCAGCAGCGCCTGCTCGGCTGGTTGCCGGCGCAGCTGGCGCAGATGCCCTACGACAGCGAGCTGCGCCTGTTGCTGGCCCGCGCCCAGTTGCAGGGCGGCGACACCAAGGGCGCCGTGGCGACTCTGGAGCAAAACGCACCGGCGTTGGCCCAGGAACCGACCTATCACGCGCTGCTGGCCGCCAGTTACCAGCAGACCGGGCAATGGCAGGAGAGCGCCGCGCTGTACCGGCAGATGGTCGCCCTGCGCCCCAGCCAGTCCACCTGGCAGCTGGGCCTGGCCATCGCCCTGGAACAGCTCGACCAGCCGGCCGAGGCTGCCCGTCACTATCGCCTGGCCCTGCAGGGGCTGGGGCTGGACGAGAGCGCCCGGCGCTTCGCCAGTGAACGCGCCGCGGCGCTGGGAGGTCGGGGATGACTGAAGACGTACGTCAGCGCAAGGTGCGCCTGGGCGACCTGCTTGTGCAGGCCGGCCTGATCAGCGATGCCCAGCTACAACTGGCCCTGCAGGAGCAGAAACGCACCGGCTCCAAGCTCGGCCGCACCGTGGTCGACATGGGCTTCGTCGCCGAAGTGAAGCTGCTTACCGCGCTGTCCGAGCAGCTGAAGATTCCCTTCATCGAACTCAAGCACTTCAAGTTCGACCAGCAATTGGTGCAGACCCTGCCGGAGGCCATGGCCCGGCGCTTCCGCGCCATCGTCCTGTCGCGTGAGGGCGGTGGCGTGCTGGTCGGCATGTCCGACGCGCTCGACCTGTTCGCCCTCGACGAGATGGAGCGCATCCTCAAGACCCGCGTGCATCCGGCCGTGGTGCGCGAGGCGGAGCTGCTGGCCACCCTCGACCTGGTATATCGGCGTACCAGCGAGATCGCCTCGATCGCCGGCGAACTGGAAGGCGAGCTGCAGGACAGCGATTTCGACCTGTCCAAGCTCGGCGCCGACAACGTCAGCGACGCGCCGGTGGTACGCCTGCTGCAGACCCTGTTCGAAGATGCCGTGCAGATGAAGGCGTCGGACATCCATATCGAGCCGGACGAGGGCGTGGTGCGCATCCGCCAGCGCATCGACGGCGTGCTCAACGAGCAGGTGATGAAGGAGCAGCGCATCGCCTCGGCGCTGGTCATGCGCCTGAAGATCATGTCCGGACTGGACATTTCCGAGAAGCGCCTGCCGCAGGACGGCCGCTTCAACATCCGGGTGAAGAACCGCAACATCGACGTGCGGGTGTCGACCATGCCCGTGCAGTTCGGCGAGTCGGTGGTGATGCGCCTGCTCGACCAGAGCGCCGGCATCTCCAACCTGGACGCCGGCGGCATGCCGCCGGACATGCTGGCGCGCTTCCGCCGCCTGCTGCAGCGGCCGTTCGGCCTGGTGCTGGTCACCGGCCCCACCGGTTCGGGCAAGACTACCACGCTATACGCGGGCCTCGCCGAGCTGAATAGCCCGGAGAAGAAGATCATCACCGTGGAAGACCCGGTGGAATATCGGCTGCCGCGGATCAACCAGGTGCAGGTCAACACCAAGATCGAGCTGACCTTCGCCCGCGTGCTGCGCGCCGCCCTGCGCCAGGACCCGGACATCGTGCTGATCGGCGAGATGCGCGATCAGGAGACCGCCGAGATCGGCCTGCGCGCCGCGCTCACCGGTCACCTGGTGCTGTCCACCCTGCACACCAACGACGCACTGACCTCCGCCATGCGCCTGATCGACATGGGCGCCGAGCCATTCCTCGTCGCCACCTCGCTGAACGCAGTGCTGGCCCAGCGCCTGGTGCGCCGTGTGTGCGAGAACTGCATGGAAGACCACCAGCCGCAGCCGCAGCAACTGGCCTGGCTGGAACACCTGTACAACGGCTCGCTGGCCGGGCGTACCTTCAAGCACGGTGCCGGCTGTCACCAGTGCCACAACACCGGCTACTCCGGGCGCCTGGGCGTCTACGAGCTGCTGGAGATGGACGAGTCGATGGTCGCCGCGCTACGGCGCAACGACCCCCAGGGCTTTGCCGAGGCGGCGCGCAACAGCGACAACTACCGTCCGCTGGCCGCCTGTGCGCTGGACTATGCGCTGGCCGGCGTCACCAGCGTGGAGGAGGTGCTCAAGGTCTGCGCCACCCTCACCGACGAGGTGCTGGCGTGACGAGGGCTGAGGCGTGAGCCAGTTCCGCTACACCGGGCGTGATGCCCAGGGTGGCAAGGTCGTTGGCACCCTGCAGGGCGCCAGCAGCGACAGTGTGGCCAGCGATCTGCTGGCGCAGAAGATCACGCCGCTGACCATCGAGGAACAGGCCGAGCAGACCAGCGAGGATGTGCTCGCCACCCTGCGCGAGAAGCTGCGGCGCAAGCGCGTCGACCTCGAGGAACTGATCATCTTCTGCCGCCAGATGTACAGCCTGAGCAAGGCCGGCGTGCCGATCATCCGCGCCATCGGTGGTTTGGCCGAGTCGCACCGCAACCAGTACTTCCGCGAGGTGCTGCAGGCGGTGCGCGCCGACCTGGAAGGCGGCATGAGCATGGCCATGGCCCTGCATACCCACCCCAAGGTATTCAACACCCTGTTCATCAGCATGATCAGCGTTGGCGAGAACACCGGCCAGCTCGACCAGGCCTTCCGCCAGCTGTCCAGCTATCTGGAACTGGAGCGCGAGACGCGCAAGCGCATCAAGCAGGCGACCCGCTATCCGCTGTTCGTGCTCGCCGCCATGGGCGTCGCCCTGGTGGTGATCAACCTGTTCGTGATCCCGGCCTTCGCCAAGGTGTTCGAGCAATTCAAGGCCGACCTGCCCTGGCCAACCCGGGTGCTGATCGGCACTTCGCAGTTCTTCCAGGACTTCTGGTGGTTGCTGGCGATCCTGTTCGGCGGCGCGCTCTACGCCTTCTTCAAGTGGATCGAGACCGATGACGGTGCGCTGCGCTGGGACCGCATCAAGCTGCGTCTGCCCATCGTCGGCGGCATCTTCGAACGCATCGCCCTGGCGCGTTTCACCCGCACCTTCGCCATGATGTACAAGGCGGGTGTGCCGCTGCTGCAGACCCTGTCGATCAACAGCGCCAGCGTCGGCAATCGGCATATCGGCCAGGCCATCCTCGGCATGCGCGAGGGCGTCGAGCGCGGCGAGGCGCTGACCCGCACGGCGTCGGCCAGCGGCCTGTTCACCCCGCTGGTGTTGCAGATGATGGCGGTCGGCGAAGAGACCGGCGCGCTGGACGACCTGTTCGTCGAGGTGGCGGATTTCTATGAACAGGAAGTGGACTACGACCTCAAACAATTAGCATCGGCCATCGAACCGATCCTGATCGTGGCCATGGGTGTGATGGTGCTGGTGCTGGCCTTGGGCGTGTTCCTGCCCATGTGGGAGCTGGCGTCGGTGGCCAAGGGCGGCGCGTGAGCCCGGACTACGAGGCCGACTATTGGGTACGACGCTCGCGACTGTTCGGTTGGGGGCTGGGGCTGGTAATGCTGGTGAGCGTGGTGCTGGCGCTGGGCTGGAAGATCGCCGAGGTCAGCGAGGAGCGGGCCATGCAGGCCACTCGCGAACACCTGGCCGCCAGCCTGAGCAGCCTGGCGGCGGAACAGATGGCGAAGGACCGGGGGCTGGACAAGTCCTGGAGGAAGAGGAATCCGTTCGTGCTGCTGCGCTGGCAGCAGGACAACTACTGCGGCGAACTGGCCGCAGACGGCGAGCCGCAGAGCGGCTGCTGGTACTGGCTGCAGAACCAGGCCTGGGTGCTGTATCGACCCAGGTTCGCCGACGGATGGACAAGAGAGGGGAGTGAGGTGCGCGCCTGGAGGCTGTTGGCAGTTCCCGAAGGAATGCCGACTGCGTCACAATCCGGTCGAGGCGCCTTTGCCCTGGAGCTTGAAGCGGTCCCTGCCGTGGAATTGGCCGCGCAAGGGTTTTGAGTCACAGAGGAAGAAAGATGAAGAACAGCAAAGGCTTTACCCTAATCGAACTGGTGGTGGTGATCGTTATCCTCGGCATCCTTGCCGCAGTGGCGCTACCGCGCTTCATGAATGCCACCAAGGATGCTCATCGCGCCGCTGTGGAGGGGGCCGGTGGAGCATTGGCTTCCGCCGTGGTGCTGGTGCGCTCGCAGTGGGAAGTCAACCGTAGCAAGGGCATCGCCACCCCCAACACCAACGTTGCTGGGTTCGGTACCGGCACTGTCGATGTGAATGCCAGCGGCTGGCCGCTTGGCACTGCGGATACGCTCGACTGCGTGCAGCTGTGGGGCGCTTTGCTGCAAGGCTCGGCGCCTACTGTGGCCGCTGCTGCCGCGACAGGCATCGACTACGTTGTCACCAGTACCGGTACGAACTGTGTCTACACCTATCAGGCGGACGACGGCAACGACACCATTACCTACGAATCCACCAACGGCACCGTGAACACGGTCTTCACCGAATAATCCACTCCTGGGGACTTTGAAAAATGAAAAGACAACAAGGTGGTTTCACCCTGATCGAGCTGATCATGGTCATCGTGATTCTGGGCATTCTGGCGGCATTTGCACTGCCTCGGTTTGCTGATCTGGGAGGGGATGCCCGTCAGGCCTCCATCAACGGCGCTTTGGGGGCAGTTAAGAGTGCGAGTGGCATTGTTCACTCCGCCGCTCTTGCTCGGAATGTGACAGGCGACCTCACTACGCCGGCCACTGTTTCGCTGGAAGGTACCAACATCAACGTTGTGTTCGGATATCCGCAGGCAAGCGCTACGGGAATTCAGGCGGCTGCGCAACTGGTCGCTGCCGACTACACCATTGCGTTTGCTGGCAATGTGATGACCGTTACTCTTGGGACTTGTTCTTTTACCTATACCCAGCCCACAGCTGCGAACACTGCTCCTGTTATTTCGGGTATTACCGATAGCAACACTACGGTGCCTGGCTGCTGAGGCTAGCTGACTTGGCGCAACGCGGCTTTACCCTGGTCGAGCTAACGATGGTCATCGTGATCATTGGGATCCTTGCTGCCGTGGTGGGGCCGCGTTTTTTCGATAGACGGGTCTTCGACGAGCGCATGTTCTACGAAGAATCCCTGGCAGCCGTGCGTTATGGGCAGAAGCTGGCCGTGGCCAGCGGCTGCCTGATCCAGATCGGCCTGGATGGCAACGGCTACCGCCTGCGACGCGCCGACAACTGCACCAGTGGAGCCTATGGCACTGAGGTTCAGGGGCCGGATGGGCAAACTCCCTTCGCCGGCACCGTACCCAATGGTGTGAGCGTTTCGGCAAGCACCTTTCCCGTGGTGTTCGACTCGCAGGGTCGCCCGTCGGCCGCGGCGAGCGCCACCCTCGGTGCCTTCACCATCAGCGTGACGGCCGGTACCGGTATGGTGCAATGAGCCGCCAGGCCGGCATGACCCTGGTCGAACTGGTGATCACCATAGTGATCATCGGCATCGCAGCGGCCGCGCTGTTTAGCGCCATGGCGGCCATTACCGGGCGTTCGGCCGATCCCTTGCTGCGTCAGCAGAGTCTGGCTATTGCCGAGTCGTACCTAGAAGAGATTCTTCTGCAGCCGTTTCTTGACCCGAGCAATGCCGTGTGCCCGACACCACCGGCCAGTCGGGCCACTTACGACAACGTCTGCGACTATAACGGCGTCAATGACAATGGCGCCCGCGATGCGCGCGGTCAGGCCATCGCTGCTCTGGCAGGTTATCGCGTACAGGTGTCGGTCGTGCCTCAGGCCTGGGCCGGTTTAGCGGCGACCAATGCGCTCTACGTGCAGGTAATGGTGACCGATCCAGCCGGCCAAACGCTGCAGCTTGGCAGCTACAGGACGCGTTACTGATGCGGCGCCTGCGTGCATTCACCCTGGTCGAACTGGTGATGGTCATTGCCTTGTCGGGGTTGGTGGCGCTGATGATCAGCACCGTACTGTCGCGGCCGCTTGAGGGCTTCGCCGGGCAGAGCAGCCGGGCGATCCTGGTGGACCAGGCCGCTGGCGCGCTGAATCGCATGAGCCGCGATGTGCGTCTTGCCATTCCTAATTCACTGCGTGTCTCGGCCGATGGTCAGGCGGTGGAGCTGTTGCTGATCCATAGCGCGGCGCGTTATCGGCCCAACCGAGTCGGCGGCGAGGGGCTGAGCTTCTCCACTGCGGCCGCCGGTAGCTGTGGCAGCTCGACTGTCGGTGGGCGCTGCGACAGCGTGCAGGTACTGGATGCCGGCATCAATCCGGCCGGTGCCAACTGGATGGTGCTGTACAACGTTGGCGCCGTGTCGGGTGGGGTCCCCGAGCCGGGCAGTAACGTCTGGGGTGGGGGTAATCCAGGGGTGATCACCCCTATCGGCACTACCTTCAACGTGGTCAACGCCGCTCCGGCGGGAGAGAGCCAGATCATTCTGGGCAACCTCCCAGCCAGCGGTTTCCAGTTCGCCTTTGCCTCGCCGCAGCGGCGTCTCTATCTGGCACAGACGGTCGTGGGCTATCGCTGCAGCGGCAACCAGCTGCTGCGCTACAGCTACAACCAGCTGCTGGCGGCGATTCCGAATGTACCGCCTGCAGGCTCCAATCCGCAGCCTGTGGCTGCCAACGTCGCCAGTTGTAATTTCGTCTATCAGCCCGGCAGCACCCAGCGCTCTGGGTTGCTGGCCCTCAATCTGCAGCTCAGCCAGGTCGGCGAGAGCGTGCAACTGATGCAGCAGGTCCATGTCGACAATGCGCCCTGAGTCCATAAGCCGACAGCAGTCTGGCTTCGGCCTGGTGGCTGCCATGTTTCTGATCATAGTCGTGGCGTTGGTGATCGCTGCCATGTCTCGTCTGTCGTCCGCGCAGCACGGCACCAGCAGCTTGGCCATCCAGCAGGCGCGGGCCTATCAGGCGGCGAGATCGGGTCTGGACTGGGGTATCACCCAGGCTATAAATGCCGGTAACTGCGCCGCAGGCAATCCTAGTTTGGCGGGTGGCAACCTGAGCGACTTCACGGTGGTGGTGGCCTGCAGCAGTGCCGGCTATACCAATGAGCTGGGGACGGCCATCACCATCTTCCGTTTCACCGCCACTGCGCAGAATGGAACACCTGGAGGCCGTCCCGACTATGCCTACAGGCAACTGACCGCCACGGTGGAGCGATAGCCAGATGCACAAAGCCTTGCATTACTGTGTTCTGGTCCTGAGCTTGCTGGCGAGTGGGCTGGCCCAGGCTGTCACCTATACCTTCCGAAACTCGGATACTTTCCCTAGCCCTACCAGCCCGGCCATCTGTTCCGGATCCTGGAGCAAGAGCGGAAGCACCTTCACCTGTAGCGGCAACCTCACTCTGGCATCCGGTGACGTGCTGGCAGTGCGTACGGCGGGTGGCGAGGCGCTGGACGACATCACGGTGATAGCTACCGGCACGATAAGTCTGACCAGCAACACTGTGGGGACATCCAGCAAGAGCATCAGCCTGCGGACCACCTCAGGTAATCTGAGTTCGACGGGCAACACCACCATTAACGGAGGGGTACGCTCCGACAGTGGTGCCATAAACCTGAATGGTGCCGATCTCAACGGTTCCCTGCAGTCCAGCAGTGGTTCGATCACATTGGTCGATACGTCCGTGAGCGGAACGCTGACCAGCAGCGGCCCCAACAACCTCACTACCAGCAGCATTGCCGGTGCCGCAAGTATCTCCGGTACGCTGACAACTTCGTCAGCGACCTTCGGCAGCACGCTGACAACCACAGGCACGACAACGCTCTCGGGCGGCAGCGTGACAGGCGCTGCTCAGATTAACGCGGCGCTCGATGCGACAGGCACTAGCTTCGGCGGTAACGTGACGACCACCGGGGCGGGCACCTTTTCAGGCGGCAGCGTCGGCGGCAATCTGCAGTCATCTGGAAATATCACCTCGACCAATGGCACGGTATTCAATGGCACGCTGACCAGCACCAATGGTGCAGTCAGTCTCACCGGCGGCAGCGTGACCGGGTTGGTGCGCAGCGGTTGCTGCCAGGTCACCACCAACGGCACCAACCTGGCGGGTGGCGCACGCTCTGATTCGTCGGGAATCAGCATCACTGGCGGGACGATCGCCGGTGCCTTTTACGCCAATAACAACGCTGCCACTTTCTCCGGTGTGACCATGACTAGCGGCACGGTCAGTGGTGCCAGCACTGTGACCTTCACCGACAGCTCGCTGGGCAGCGCAGAAAGCAAGGTCACCGTGACCTCCGTCAGCGGTGCGGTGAGCCTGAACAACACCACGGCGTTCGGCGATTTCACCGCACCTAATTACTCGACCATTAACGTCAACAGCCCGAGCACGGTGACCGGAACCTGTCTGCCCAACTCCACGCCAGCCAACGCCTGCAACGCCAGCGTGACCCCGGTGTGTTTCACCGACAATTTCAATCGCAGCAGCCTGGGTAGCGACGACTGGGTGGTAACCAGCCGCAGCGGCAGCTTCGGCACTCCGCGTATAGTCAACAATCGCCTGCGCCTGACGGACAGCTCGACCAACGTGGCCACCGCCGCCACCCTGCAGCGTTTGCTGCCGGCCAACAGCAACTACGTGCAGGTGCAATTCACCTATAACGCCTACGGTGGCAATGGCGCGGACGGCGTGGCGGTAGTGTTCTCCGATGCCAGCATCACCCCGCAACCCGGCGCCTTTGGCGGCCCGCTGGGCTATGGCACCAAGGGAACCTCCGATACCACGGGCTTCGCTGGCGGCTGGCTCGGTGTTGGCATCGACGAGTACGGTAACTTCTCCAACGAAGGTGGCCCTGGCTCCGTAGGGGCCAGGCAGGATTCTGTGGCCATGCGCGGGTCGGGTTCGGGCACCACCGGTTATCGCTACCTGACGGGGACCGGCACACTTACTCCAGGCATCGATGTGTCGGGCAGCACGGCCGGTCCCGCACATATCTATCGCATCACCCTGGATAGCACCGTCCCCGGCAAGACCATGGCCCGGCTGGAGCGCAAGGTGGGTACCGGCAGCTTCGCTACGCTGATTCCATCGTTCGACGTTCGCGCCGCGACCAATCAGGCCGGTATCCCCAGCGACTTCTACCTGTCGTTGACGGGCTCCACCGGCAGCGCCTACAACATCCATGAGCTGGACGATCTGCAGATCTGCGCCAGCAAGATGAACTCCATAGGTGCGCAGGTCGATCACTTCGAGTACGTCTATTCCGGCAGCGCGCTGACCTGCAATCCGCAGACGGTGACCATTAAGGCCTGCCAGAACACGAGTTGCTCCACGCTATACACCGATCCCGTGAGCGTGACCCTGACCCCGACAGCGGGATGGACGGCGAACGCCCCGGCGACCATGGCTGGCGGAAACGTCATCACCTTCTCCGGGGGCACCGCCACCGCGCAGCTGCGCAGCGGAGCGGGGGACGTGGTGGTTGGCGAGTCGAGCTCCGTACCCTCGGTGCGGCCATTCAGCCAGCGGGTCTGCTCGACCAGCGGCTGCAGGATCACCTTTGCCGACACTGGTTTTCTGATCACTGTCCCTGACCTGATTGCCGGCAAGGAGGCCGAGGCCACCATCCAGGCCGTGCGCAAGTCGGACAACGCGGCGGTCTGTGTGCCGAGTTTCGACAGGGTGACTCGCGATGTGCGCCTCAATGCGACCTACAGCGATCCGACCACGGGCACTAAGTTGGTAGTGATCAACGGTACCGTTATTACCACTACGACCGTAGCCGCTGCCGCATCGGCTACGCCGACTACTTTCAGTCTGTACTTCGACGACAAGAGCATGGTCAGTCCGAAACCGAAGGTGCGCTATAACGACGCAGGACTGATGAGGCTGAATGCTTCCCTCGTCGATAGCCCAGCGAATCCAGTGATCGCCGGCACCGGCCAGTTCGTCAGTAGACCCTACGGCTTATGCATCCTCACGGGATCCCAGGCCGGGACTGATTATTCGGCAAGCTCTCCGGTACTGGCCAACGTAAGGGCAGGCGACCTGTTCAATGTGCAGTTCCGCCCTGTGATCTGGACCAGCCAAACCGATGCATCACCACCCTTAATGGCGGACAACATTTGCTGGGACAAGAACGTTCCACCAAATCCGATAGAGGGGACCCCAAACTACCAGCAGACTGCCGTGCCATTAGCTTTGACGATTCTGGAGCCAGCCGGCGGTCGGGTGGCCGACATCTTTGGAGCCGATACTGCTCTACAAGACCCATACAAATATGAACATCTGCGCGCCTCTAGCAGCACACCCGATGCCCCCACCACGATTGCCCGCTCTATCGATGAGGTAGGCGTCTTTCGGCTGACAGCTACACCACCTACGTATCTCGGCGCATCAATGAGTCATGCTGTGAGCCAAAGCGGTCGCGTTGGGCGTTTCATTCCCGCTTATCTAGAACTGTCTGGTGATGCCGCGCTGACGCCTAGTTGCGGCCTCTTTAGCTACCAAGGGCAAGCAATAAGCTTTGCGGCCAACCAGCAGCCGAGGCTGACGGTAACCGGATACAGCAGGCTGAAGCACGTGACGCAAAACTATGATCGCGGAGCGTTCTGGCGCCTGCCAACGCCGGCCCGTGACAACTATGTCTCGGTGATCAGCAACCGTAGCGGATTGAATGCGCGTCTGACCCAGCAGGGGACATTAACCACGTCCGTCATCGATAACACCGTAGGTGACGGTCTGAAGATTTTTTCCTGGGCAGGCGAGCAACTGGTCTATGGCTTAACCAATCCAGCCAGCCTTCCAGACGGCAATGATTACCCGGTGGCTGCTGCTGTCAGGCAGGGGTTTTCGATTGAGGCGCTAAAGGACGCCGACGGGGCATGTTATATGGCCGACAGCACGGTCTGCAGCGCCTATAGCTTCGACTTCGGCGGCAGCGATATACGTCTGGGGCGCCTGCGCATCGGCAATGCCAGTGGCTCGGAATTGCAGAGCCTGAGCCTGCCCGTGACGCTGGAGAGCTGGCAGAACATCGCTGGCGGCAGTTTCCAAGTCGAGGCTGGGGACACCTGTACCCTTTTAGGAGCAGCGACGTTGGACAGGCATAACGGCAACCTGGGGGTCGGAGAGACGACGCCGACGACAGGGCAATTGGCGGCAGGCCGCTGGAACATATCGCTGAGTGCTCCCGGGGTCGGCAACGACGGCAGCGTGCAAGCCAGTTTTCCCACTGCTTCGACCTGGCTGCGCTATCCCTGGGATGGTGTGAGTCGCACCGAGGCGCGTGGTCTCGCCAGCTTCGGTACCTACAAGGGCGCGACCCCGTTGATCTTCCGCCGCGAGCTGTATCGCTGACCAGCATCGGTGCGGCCTGCACCAGAACTGAACGTGCCGTCAGGAAGCAGGGCGGGAGGAAAGTCGGGGCCGAAGTGCTGCGCTGTCGCCTCTCGAAGCTTGCCAGGCCGGCAAAATACGGCCTTGGAAAGCAAAAAGGCCGCCTCTAAGGACGGCCTTTTGCCTGGGGTGTAAAAGAGGGGATTCCCCGGCCTGCCTGTACCAAGGTCCCCAAAACTGGAGTTACCTGATACTAAGCATGAGGTGTGCCAGTTTTATTACGGCGCGCATTTGGCTGGTTTCCCTGCTGTCAGAGCCCCTCAGCAAGGCCCGGAATTGGTGAGCGGCGCACAGCAGAGGTGCATGCAGGGAGCGGGTTGTGAGCGCGGGCACGCCTGCTGCCCGACGGTCGCGCGGGTGGGCGGGGAGATGGCTAGTCTTAGAGGGTCCCTCGTAGTCGGAAGTCGGGCATGAGTCGATTCCCTGGTATCGCGTTGCTGGTCGCCCTGCTTCTGGGAGAGCAGGCGGTGGCCGAGCATCTGCGGCTCACCGGCGACTCCTGGCCTCCCTTCACCGATCAGCGTCTGCCCAACAACGGCCTGGCGGCGGATCTGGTGAGCACGGCGCTGCAGCGCGCCGGACATACCACCGAGTACGTCGAGGTGCCTTGGGCGCGGGTGTTGCGCGGTCTGCAGCAGGGCGACTACGACGTGATAGTGGCCGCCTGGTACAGCGCCGAGCGCACCCAGTTCGGGCTGTTTTCCGATCCCTACCTGGTCAACCGCATTCGCTTCCTGCGCCGCGCCGGCATGCCCATCGAATACAGCGGGCTGGATAGCCTGCAGCCGCACAGCATCGCCGTGGTGCGTGGCTACAGCTACGACGCGGCCTTCGATGCCGCTCAGGGGCTGAGCAAGGTGCCGGTGCTGGAGTTTGCCATGGGCGCGCGCATGCTGGCGGCCGGGCGGGTGCAACTGACCCTGGAAGACGAATTGGTGGCGCAGTATCACCTCAATCGCGACCTGCGCGAGGTGCGTGATGCGGTGGAGTTCGTCGAGGTGCCGTTGAGCGAGAACGGCCTGCACATTCTGGTGCGCCGCAGCCACCCGCTGCACCAGCAGATCGTCCGCGAGTTCAACGCCAACATCGCGGCGATGCGTGCGGACGGCGGCTACCGGCGCATCTTCCAGCGCCATGGTTTGGCCAGCGGCGATTAGCGCGATTCCCTCTCTCGGATAGGGTGCCCGGAGGGCGGGTGAGGGAATCGAGTGTAGATGGATCATCCCGGCCCTCGGCTTTGGCGTCCTGTGTCGGCTTAGCGCCCTCACCCTGCGCGGGCCGCCCCAACCCTCTCCCGGAGGGAGAGGGGGCAAAACCTCAGAGCATCCGCACGCGCACCGCGCGCCCCTTGATCTTGCCGCTCTGCAGGCGCTGCATGGCCTGCTTGGCGAGGTCGCGATCCACCGCGACGTAGGCTTGATAGTCGAAAATGGCGATCTTGCCGACCTTGTCGCCGGGGATGCCGGCATCGCCGGTCAGCGCGCCGAGGATGTCGCCGGGGCGCAGCTTGTCCTTGCGCCCGGCGGCCAGACACAGGCTGTGCATCGGCGGCAGCAGCGGCTCGCCCTTGTCCTTCAGCTCGCCGAGCAGTTGCCAGGTCAGCGGGCTGCCCTGCAGCTCCTCGATGGCCTGGGCGCGGCTGGCCTCGCTGGGCGCTACCAGGCTCACGGCCAGGCCCTTCTCGCCGGCGCGGCCGCTGCGGCCGATGCGGTGGATATGCACCTGGGCGTCGCGAGCCAGCTCGACGTTGATCACCAGCTCCAGGCCGGCGATGTCCAGGCCGCGGGCGGCCACGTCGGTGGCCACCAGCACGCTGAGGCTGCGGTTGGCGAACAGGGTCAGCACCTGATCGCGGTCGCGCTGCTCCAGGTCGCCGTGCAGGGCGGCGGCGGAGATCTTTTCCGCCTCGAGGATCGCCGCCAGCTCGTCGCACTGCTGGCGGGTGGCGCAGAAGGCCACCGCCGGCTGCTTGCGGAAGTGGCGCAGCAGGCGGATCACCGCCTCCATGCGCTGCTTGCCGTCGATCTCGTAGAAGCGCTGCTCGATCTGCCCGTCGTCGTGCAGGGCCTCCACCTGTACCCGCTCGGGATCGCGCAGGAAGCGCGCGGCCAGCTGCTCGATGCCGGCCGGGTAGGTGGCGGAGAACAGCAGGGTCTGGCGGCGCGCCGGGGTCTGCTCGATGACCTCGGCGATGCTGTCGAAGAAGCCCATGTCGAGCATGCGGTCGGCTTCGTCCAGCACCAGGGTATTGAGGCCGTCGAGCTTCAGGGTGCCCTTGCGCAGGTGCTCCTGGATGCGCCCCGGGGTGCCGACGACCACGTGGGCGCCGTGCTCCAGCGAGCCGATCTGCGGGCCGAAGGGCACGCCGCCGCAGAGGGTCAGGATCTTGATGTTGTCCGCCGCGCGGGCCAGGCGGCGCAGCTCCTTGGCCACCTGGTCGGCCAGCTCGCGGGTCGGGCACAGCACCAGCGCCTGGCAGCCGAAGAAGCGTGGGTTCAGCGGGTGCAGCAGGCCGATGCCGAAGGCCGCGGTCTTGCCGCTGCCGGTCTTGGCCTGGGCGATCAGGTCGCGGCCCTTGAGGATCAGCGGCAGGCTGGCGGCCTGGATCGGCGTCATCTCGGCGTAGCCGAGGGCGGCGAGGTTGTCGCGCATGGCGGCGGACAGCGACAGGGAAGCGAAGGCGGTGGTCACGGGGCGAACCTGGCGGGGAGGGCGGGCGCGAAGTGTAACAGGCCGCGCCGTCGCGCTCCCGCCGCGCCGATCAGACGCTGCGCTTGAGCTCGGCGATGTGCGCGTCCTTGTCTTGCCACAGCCGGCTGACCCAGGCCTGCACGTACTGGCGGAATTCGGGATCGTTCTCGTAGTCGCCGGCCCATAGGGTTGGGTCCAGCTCGTGGGTGCGGATGTCCATGATTACCTTCGGCACCTGGCCGCTGATCAGCTTCCAGAAGCCCGGTGGGCGCTGGCCCGGGTAGACCAGGGTGACGTCGAGCAGGGCGTCGAGCTGCGGGCCCAGGGCCGCCAGGGTGAAGGCCACGCCGCCCGCCTTGGGCTTGAGCAGGTGCTGGTAGGGCGAGCCCTGCTGGGCCTGCTTGAACGGGGTGCAGCGGGTGCCTTCCAGGTAGTTGACCACCGTCACCGGCAGGTCCTTAAAACGCTCGCAGGCGCGCTTGGTGATCTCCAGATCCTTGCCGGCCATCTGCGGGTTTTTGGCCAGGTAGGCCTTGGAGTAGCGCTTCATGAACGGATAATCGAGAGCCCAGAAGGCCAGGCCGAGGAAGGGCACCCAGATCAACTCTTGCTTGAGGAAGAACTTGAAATAGGGAGTCCTGCGGTTGAAGGCCTGCACCAGCGCCGGGATGTCGACCCAGGACTGGTGGTTGCTGACCACCAGGTAGGAACGGTCGCGGCGCAGGCCCTCGCCGCCGCGGATGTCCCACAGGGTCGGGGTGAGCAGAGCGAAGATCAGCTTGTCGATCTCGGCCCAGGTTTCCGCCACCCACATCACCCCGCGCGAACAGGCGTTGCGCAGGCGCTTGCCCGGCAGCACCAGCTTGAGCAGGGCGATCAGCAGCAGCGGGCCGATCAGGATCAGGGTGTTGAGCAGCAGTAGCAAGACCACGCTGCAGGCGGTGAGCAGTCGACGCATGGGGACTCCTTGTCGCGAAGTGTGCCCATGATAACTGGCGGGTCGCGCCCGCGAGCAACGCCGTCGGCGGTAAAAATGCCTTGATGGCAATGTGCCTTGTCGCAAGCTGGCGTATTCTTGATTTCAACAAGAACGTATCCCTCCGGTCTTCCATCGTGCTCAAACGTATCGCTGTCGCCGAGCTGCGCATCGGCATGTATATCCACGAGTTCTGCGGTTCATGGATGGACCATCCGTTCTGGAAAGGGCGCTTCCTGCTCGACAACGAGCGCGATCTGCAGCGCGTGCGCGACAGCGACGTGCACGAGCTGTGGATCGACGTCAGCAAGGGCCACGATGTGGCGCCGGGGCAGGCCAGCCAGAGCGTCGCCGAGGTCGAGGCGGAAGCCGAGGCGCGGCTGCTGGCTGCCGACAGCCGCACGCCGCCGGCCCGCACCAGCCTCGACCAGGAAGTGCAGCGGGCGATCAAGCTGTGCTCGCAGGCCAAGGCGGCGGTGGTGGAAATGTTCAGCGACGCGCGCATGGGCCAGGCCATCGCCATGGAGCATGTGGCCACGCTGGTGCAGGAAATCTCCGATTCGGTGCTTCGCCACCCCAACGCGCTGATCAGCCTGGCGCGCCTGAAGACCTCCGACGAATACACCTACATGCACTCGGTGGCGGTGTGCGCGCTGATGATCGCCCTGGCGCGCCAGCTGGGCATGACCGAGGAGCAGGTGCGCGAGGCGGGCGAGGCGGGCCTGCTGCATGACATCGGCAAGATGGCCATTCCCGACGCCATACTCAACAAGCCGGACAAGCTCACCGATGCCGAATTCGGCACCATGCGCGGCCACCCCGAGCAGGGCACGCGGATGCTGCTGGACTGCCGACAGGTCAGTGCCCTGGTGCTCGACGTGTGCCTGCACCACCACGAGAAGTTCGACGGTTCGGGCTACCCGCACCGCCTGGTCGGCGAGCAGATCAGCCTGTTCGCGCGGATGGGCGCGGTGTGCGACGTGTATGACGCGATCACCTCGGACCGCCCGTACAAGAAGGGCTGGGACCCGGCCGAGGCGATCCGCAAGATGGCCGAATGGAAGGGCCACTTCGATCCGCAGATATTCCAGGCCTTCGTCAAATCGGTGGGCATCTACCCGGTCGGCGCCTTGGTGCGCCTGGAGAGCGGCCGCCTCGGCGTGGTCCTGGAGCAGCACGAGAAGTCGCTGCTCACGCCACGGGTCAAGGTGTTCTTCTCCGCCCGCTCCAAGCTGCCGATTCCCCAGGAAGTGCTCGACCTGGCCAAGCTGGCCGGGCGCGACAAGATAGTCGCGCGCGAGTCAGCCGAGGACTGGGGCTTCAAGAACATCGAGGAACTCTGGTCCGGCATTCCGGCCAGCAAGGGCTCGATCTTCGGCTGACCCTGCGCCGCCGGCACGCATAGGCACATCAACCCTCCCTCTCTCCTGTGGTGGTGGCCAGCGCTACCGCCCGTTGGCCTGTGCGCGCCTGTTCGCCCAGGCGAACGAACGGCGAACGCTGACCGCGCAAAGTGCCGAGCCTGTCCCCGAGGCGCCGCCTTGCCGAGGGGGCACGGCTGGCCACCAGCGCGGAAGTCGGTGGCGTAATCCTTCAGGAACGAGGAACACACCATGCACCAGATATCGCTCGCCACATTGCTGGCCCTGCTCTGCTCCGCCACTTTGCTAGCTGCCGGCCCCTGCCACGCCAATACCGATGCGGAGCGTTCGACCGCCGGGGAGCGGGCGCCGGGCAAGCCGCACCAGCCGACCTCCATCAACGCGCCGCGGCAGCCCTAGGAGCCCTCATGTCGAGCAGATTGTCCGTACTGCTGGGCGCACTGCCGCTGCTGGCCTGGGCCTCGCTGGCCCAGGCCGGCGACGGCGCCCGGATGTTCGAAGGCGCGCCCTTCTATGCCCAGTACATCGTCGATTACTGGCGCCAGCCCTCGATGGCCGTGTCCGCCAATCCGTCGCTCCAGGCGCCGGGCCGGACCGTGAAAAAGACCCACACCGGTGGCGGCCCGACCCAGGGCCCCGGGGTGGTTGAGCTGCGCGCCAAGCTGGCACGCCTGCAGGGCGAGCTGCTGCGCCATCCGCTGCTGCGCGATCCACGAGGTTTCAGCATGACCGCCAGCGGCTCCATGGGGCCGGTGCGCGGCGGGCCGATGCCGGTGCCGGCAACCGGCGGCGTGGGTGTCGGTGCCTACCCGCTGAACCTCGATGACACGGCCACCCGTCGTGGTGCCGATGGCCGCTACCACACGCCCGGCGAGGCGTCGTTCCTCGAAGTGCGGGCCAACGAGCTGGACGACCTGGACGGCCGCCAGCCGATCGGGCGCTGGAACGACATCGCCATGGTCAATCGCGGCGACGGCTACATGCTGGTGCTGAACAACAGCGGCCGACCGCTGTTCCTGGCCAACCCGCCGTATGGCTACAAGGTCAACCCGCAGCTGCTCGACCCCAGTCGGCCGGCGGGGGAGATCCAGTTCCTCACTGCGCGGGTGTCCAGCCAGTGGCGCGGCGTTCCGCAGAAGCAGATGGACCCGGCCGGCACCATCGGGCGGATGATCGGCGTGCTGTTCCTTACCGACTGGAAGGCCCTGCTGCGGGAAATCGAACCTTCGGCCCGCTAGCGAACGCTGCGCGAACGCTGCGCTGGAAAATGGGCGTGGCAGGCGGTGCTTCCGTGTCGGGAAGCTGGAATCAGGGGAGCGCCGCCTGCTCTTTCGGTAAGTGAAACGGTGACAAGGATGAAAGACTTGCAGTATCAGGCCTGGCCCGTCAGCTCCGCGCTGACCGCCCGGCTGCTCGCGGCGGAGCCCGAGTTCATAGGTCTGGAACGTATTGCCGGGCCGGCCGGCGATGGTTACCTGCGGGTGACCGCGGTGAGCGCCGACGGCCTGCACGTGGTCGGCATGCTGGCCGATCCGGCGGATGCGCTGAGCCTGCGCGCGTTCGTCTGGACCCGCGCCGGCGGCCTGCACAAGCTCAATGGTCTCAACGGTGGTCGCTACAGTGCGGCCGAGGCCATCAGCGCCTACGGCCGAGTGGTGGTGGGCACCGCCGAGGATGGCGATGCCGAGGGCGCCGACCGCGCCTTCCGCTGGACTCGTCAGGGCGGCATGCACAACCTCGGCGCGCTCAACTACGGACGCTACTCCCAGGCCTACGCCTGCAGCGCCGACGGGCTGGTGGTGGTGGGCGATGCCGCCGACGGCGCCATCGGCCATGCCTGCCGCGGCTTCTACTGGACCTTCGCCAGCGGCATGCGCAGCCTGGGCACCCTGAGCGGTGGCCTCAGCAGCCACGCCTGCGCGGTGAGCGCCAATGGCCGGGTGATCGCCGGCTACGCCGACGACGGCGCCCGCGACAACGCGCGTCGCGCCGTGCGCTGGACCGAGCAGGATGGCCTGCGCAGCCTGGGCACGCTGAACGGCGGCCACTACTCGATGGCCACGGCGATCAGCGCCGACGGCAGCACCATAGTGGGGGTGGCCGCCGACGGTCATGCCGGCGAGGCCCTGCGCGCCTTCGTCTGGCGCGAGGAGACCGGCATGCGCAGCCTCGGTGGCCTGAACGGCGGCCTGGTCTCACGCGCCAACGCGGTCAGTGCCGACGGCACGGTGGTCGTCGGGGTGGCCAGTGACGGCAGCGCCGACGATGGCGAGCGCGGCTTCGTCTGGACCGCCAGCGGCGGCATGCGCACGGTCGAGGCCTGGCTCTACGAGAATTCCCTGGCCGCCGCCGCGATGCCGGTGGTGCAGGCCACCGGCATCAGCGCCGATGGCCAGCTGCTGGTCGGCCAACTGGAGGGCGAGCGCGCCTTCATCGCCAGCGTGCGCCCGCGCTGGCCCCAGCCCTGAGTTCGGGCGCCAGGGACGGCGCCCACCCTTGCAACGCGTGTCACGGGCAGACAGGGATGTCGCCCACCTATTCCAGGAGTTCGCCATGTACGAGTGGTTGATCGCCGGCGGCCTGCTGCTGGTATACCTCAGCGGCCTGTATGTCGCCGGGCCGGTCCGGCGCGATTGACGCCATACGCGGCATGCGGCACCGTGCCCGGCAGTCACCGCCAGCCCCGCACGGAAGCCATGCCGCACATCCTTATCGTCGAAGACGAAGCCGCCATCGCCGACACCCTGGTGTTCGCCCTGCAGGGCGAGGGCTTCACCACCACCTGGCTCAACTTGGCCGAGGCGGCCCTGGAGTTCCAGCAGCGCACCCCCGCGGACCTGCTGATTCTCGATGTCGGCCTGCCCGACATCAGCGGCTTCGAGGCGTGCAAGCGGCTGCGCCGTTTCTCCGAGGTACCGGTGATCTTCCTCACCGCCCGCGATGCCGAGATCGATCGGGTGGTGGGCCTGGAGATCGGCGCCGACGACTACGTGGTCAAGCCGTTCAGCCCGCGCGAGGTGGCGGCGCGGGTCAAGGCCATCCTCAAGCGCATGGCGCCGCGTGCGAGCGAGCCGGCCGTTGCCGATGGCGGGCTGTTTCGCGTGGATGCCGAGCGGGTACAGATCCACTACCGCGAGCAGCTGCTGGTGCTGACCCGGCACGAATTCCGCCTGTTGCAGGCGCTGCTGGCGCAGCCGGAGCGGGTGTTCGCCCGCGAGCAGTTGCTCGATGCCCTGGGCGTGCCGGCCGACGCCGGCTACGAGCGCAATATCGACAGCCACATCAAGAGCCTGCGCGCCAAGCTGCGCCAGGTGGCCCCCGACGCCGAGCCGATCCAGACCCACCGCGGCCTGGGCTACAGCTACAGCCCGCGCAGCGCCTAGCCAGCGAGCAGCGCCTCGGCGTCCAGGCGGTCCTGCGGGTCGGCGCTCGCGGCCTGTTCGGCCAGCAGTTCAGCCAGCGCCGCGCGGTGCGCCGCCGTCGGTTGCCAGCGCAGGCGCGTCATCGCCAGGCGCAGGTGCCAGGCGTCGGCGCCCAGGTAGGCGGCCAGTTCATCGGCCTGCGCCAGCAGCGTCGCCACCTCCTCCTCGCGCCCCAGCGCCAGCAGGGCCTCGACCCGCAGGCGCAGCAGCTCCGGCATCAGGTAGCGGTCGGCGCGGCGCTCGGCGATCTCGCCCAGGCGTTCGGCCTCGCGCACCAGCTCGGCATGCCGGCCGAGGCGCAGCAGGGCGTCGAGCTGCAGGGTGCCGAGCGTGACCTCGATGCTCGACATGGACTGGCGATTGCCGGCCACGCCGCGCTCGATATCCGCCATGCCGCCGGCATCGCCCTGGGCCACGCGGGCCCAGCCGGCCATGACATCGGCGATGTCGTGCCACACCTGCAGGCCGTTGCGCTGGCATAGCTCGATGGTTTCAGCGGCCATCGCGGCGACCCGCTGCGGGTCGCGGCGCAGGAAGTGCAGCATCGAGGTGAACACCAGCGAATAGCAGATGGCGTTGGCGAAGCCGCCGGCGCGGGCGTCCTCCAGCAGCTCCTGGCAGACCGTCTGCGCGCGTTCGGCCTGGCCGGCGATCCACAGGCCGAGCAGCAGGTAGTTGCGCGCGTTGATCAGCGGGTCTTCGCCGTAATCGTGCAGGCACTCCAGGCGCACCTCGGGCTTGCAGTTGGCGATCATCGCCTCGGCCAGCGCGCGGGTCTCGCGCAGCGGGCGGCCCCAGAAGGAGCCGACCAGGCAGCAGTTCTGGCCGATCAGTAGGTGCACCGGGCGGCCGGTGCGCTGCGCCGCCTCCAGCACCTGCTGGCCCAGCTCCAGCACGCGGTCATGGGTCTGCTCGGAGCCGGCGCCGCCCCAGATGCCGAACAGGGTGCGGAAGCGCAGCTCGGGATCCTCGACCTGGGCGCCGAGCGCATGGGCGCGGGCGAAGGCCGCCAGGGTGGCGCTCGCGCCATAGCCCTCGGCGGAGTTGAGCACGGTGCCGAGGGCCAGTTGCAGCTCCAGCTCCAGGCGGTCGCGGCTGGCCTCGGCCGGCAGCTCGGCCAGGCATTCGAGGGCGCGCTGCAGGCATTCGGCGGCCTCGCGGTTGGCCGAGATGCGCCGCGCGTTGTTGCTCGCCTGCTGCCAATAGGCGATGGCCTCGGTGTGCTGGTCGGCCTCGCCGAGGTGGTGGGCGACCTGGGCCGGCGCATGCTGGGCGCGGGCCGGGAAGCGTTCGAGCAGCACCTCGACGATGCGCCCGTGGGTGCGCCGGCGCTGGGCCCTGGGCTGCGACAGGTAGGCGGCCTGGTGGATCAGCGCGTGCTTGAACTGGTACAGGGTCTGCTGGCTGCCGGGGTTGACCAGGCCACTGCGCAGCAGCTCCTGGAGTCGTTCGTGCAGTTGAGCCGGCTCGCCGTCGTGCAGCGCTTCGAGCAGCTCGATATGGAATTCGCGACCGATGCTCGCCGCCAGCTGGGCGACGGCCCGCGCCGGGCCGAGGCGGTCGATGCGCGCCATCAGCAGGTCGTTGAGGGTCAGCGGAATGCTTTGCAGGCGGTCGTCACGCGCGCCCCACTGCACCAGCTCCTCGATGAACAGCGGCACGCCGTCGGCCAGGGCGAGCACGCGCTGCAGGTCGCCCTGGTCTATGTCGACCTGCAGGCGCGAGGCCATGCTGCGGGCCAGGTCCTGGCTCAGGTGCGGCAGGGTCAGTTGCTGGGCGCCGGCCTCGCGCCAGGGCAGGCCGGGGAACTCGGGGCGCGCGGTCATGAGGATCAGCAGCGGACGCTGCTCCGGCTCGCGCAGCAGGCGATCGAGCAGCTGCAGGGTCGAGGAGTCGGCCCAGTGGGCGTCTTCCAACACCAGCAGCAACGGCTGGCGCGGGTTGGCGCGGACGATGGTCAGGAGGATCTCCTGCATGCGCTCGCGCCACACCTCGCCGGGCATCGCCGCCACCGGCGAGCCTTCCGGCAGCGGCAGGCCGAGCAGGTCGGCGACCAGATCGTGGCTCTGTGGCTCGAGGCCGAACACCCGCAGCACTTCGCACAGGTGGGTGTAGCGCTGCGCGGGGCTGGTGCCGGGCACGAAACTGGCCAGGCTGCGGATCAGCTCGGCGCAGGGAAACAGCGGGTCGCTGCGGTGCTGTTCCAGGCAGCGCAGTTCCACCTGGCGGCCGGGCAGGGTGGCCGGCAGCCGCTTGCTCAGCTCATGCACCAGGCGCGACTTGCCGACCCCGGGGTCGCCGCTCAGCAATAGGCCCTGGCCGCGTCCCTCGTCGTGTACCTGCTGCCACAGGTCGAGCAGGCGCTGCAGCTCCTGGTCGCGCCCCACCAGCGGGGTGAGCTGCGGCTGCACGGCGAGACGGTGACGGGCGCCGCTGACCACCTCGGCGCGGTACAGGGTGCCGGTGCTGGCGCCCGGGCCGGCCAGGCCGCGGTGCAGTGGCAGGCAGCGGAAATAGCCCTCGACCAGGCGATGGGTGACGCCGCTGAGGACCACCTGCTGGTAGTCGGCGTGCTGGCGCACCTGCACGGCGATGTCCGAGGTGAAGCCGGTGGCATCGGGAATCTGCTGGCCCGGCGCGGTGACGATCTGCCCGGTGTGCAGGCCGCAGCGCACCTGGGCCGGCTCGCAGGCGGCGGCCAGCGACAGGGCGGCGAGCACGGCCATGTGCGCGGCGTCCTCGCGGGCATGCGGGTAGCCGAAATAGGCCAGCAGGCCGCCGCCATGGGCCTGTACCACGTGGCCGCCATGGGCGCGGATCACCTGCATGCACTGGGCCTGCGGTGCGCCGAGCAGGGCCAGGGCCTCCTCGGGGTCGGCGCAGCCGGCGACGGATATCTCGCAATACAACACGGTGACCTGGCGCAGCTCGGCCGGCGGTGGCGGCACCGCCACGGCGCGGGCTTCCGGCGCTGGCGCCGCGGGCTGCAGCTTGCCGTCGCGGATGCGTTGCTGCAGCTCCTGGCAGTCCTTGCTCGGGTGTACGCCCAGCTCCTTCCACAGCTGGTTGCGGAAGCTCTCGTACTGCGACAGCGCCGCCGCGCTCTGGCCGTTGCGCGCCAGCAGGCGCATCAGACGCAGCTGGCCGCTTTCCTGCCAGGGATCCAGCTCGACCAGGCGGCGCGCGTGGGGCAGGGCGCGCTGCAGTTCGCCGCGCTGTTCGAACAGGTTGCTCAGGTGCTCCAGCAGGGCCAGGGCGTGGCAGCGCAGGGACTCGCGCTGCAGCAGCAGCCAGTCCTCGAAGTCCGGGCAGTCCGGCAGGTCGAGGCCGGCAAGGAAGTCGCCGCGATACAGCGCCGCCGCCTCCTCCAGCTCGGCGATGCAGCTCGCGCACTGCTGGCAGGCCGGATGGCTGGCGCAGCGCTGGGGCTCGCGGCGAAAGCGCAGCACGTCGATGTGGCCGTCGGGGAGGAAGCGCAGGCTGTTCTTGCTGGCGTCGAACAGTTCCAGGCCGGTGGGGGTTTCCAGCACCCGGCGCAGGTCGGACAGGGTGCGCCGCAGGTTGCCGCGCCAGGTCTCGCTGGGGCTGGACTCCCAGAGCAGGGCGGCGAGCGTCTCGCGGCTGTGTTCGCGATGGTGCTCCAGGCTCAGGTAGGCGAGCAGGGCGCGCATCTTGTCGTAGTTGAAGCCTTCCAGCGGCTGTTCATGCCAGGAGGCGGCAAAGCTGCCGAGCAGGTTCAGGGCGAACGGCTGGGTAGGGCTGGCGACGTTCATGTCAAAGCTTTCCCGGCCAGGGCGGCGCGGGCTCGGTGGCGAGTGGGGCAGATCCGGTTCGGTTGTGCGGTATGCTGGCCTTGTCGTTCGAGTGTGCCGATGCCTGCGGGCAATGGTCGGCCATGACCGCGGCATCATTCTGCCATCGAAGCCCACGGCCGCCCAGCCTGGCTGACCGTTCGGCCAACCTGTCACAGGGACGTCACCATGCACCACAGCCCCAAGCCACATCCGGGAGGGCGGCCATGCCGCTAGGCGTTCGCATCTTCCTGGTGTACTTCCTGTTCGTCGGCCTGGCCGGCTGGTTCGTGCTCAGCACGGTGATGGACGAGATCCGCCCCGGCGTGCGCCAGTCCACCGAGGAAACCCTGGTGGACACCGCCAACCTGCTGGCCGAGATTCTGCGCGACGACGTGAAGCACGCGCGCCTGCAGCAGAGCCGCTGGCCGGAGCTGCTCAAGGCCTACGGTCTGCGCCAGCCGCAGGCGCAGATCTGGGGCGTGCAGAAGAGTGCGGTGAGCCACCGCATCTACGTCACTGACGCCAAGGGCATCGTCCTGCTCGACTCCAGCGGCGTCGCCGTCGGCCAGGACTATTCGCGCTGGAACGACGTGCTGCTGACCCTGCGCGGCGAGTACGGCGCGCGTTCGACCCGCGAGGACCCGGCCGACGAGAACAGCTCGGTGATGTACGTGGCGGCGCCGATCAAGGACGGCACGCAGATCATCGGCGTGGTCTCGGTGGCCAAGCCCAACCAGTCGCTGCAGCCCTATATCGAGCGCTCCCAGCGCCGCCTGGGCTGGCTCGGCGCCGGGCTGATCGTGCTCGGCCTGCTGATCGGTGGCGTGCTGTCCTGGTGGCTCAGCGGCTCGCTGCGCAAGCTCACCCGCTACGCCCAGGCGGTCAGCCAGGGTCAGCGCGCCGAGCTGCCGGCCCTGCGCGGCGGCGAGCTGACCCAGCTGGCCCAGGCGGTGCAGAAGATGCGCACCGAGCTGGAGGGCAAGGCCTACGTCGAGCAGTACGTGCATACCCTGACTCATGAGCTGAAGAGCCCGCTGGCGGCGATCCGCGGCGCTGCCGAGCTGCTCGAGAGCGACATGCCCGCCGAGCAGCGCCAGCGCTTCGTGGCCAATATCGCCAGCGAGGGCGCACGCCTGCAGCAGCTGATCGAGCGCCTGCTCAACCTGGCCCTGGTGGAACAGCGCCAGGGCCTGGAGGAGCGGGTGGAGGTGGAGCTGCACGATCTCGCCGACGGCCTGCTGCAGGCCCAGGCCGCGCGTATCCAGGCAGCGGGCCTGAGGGTCGAGAACCACATCGCCGCCGGCCTGGTGGTGCCCGGCGAGCGCTTCCTGCTGCGCCAGGCGCTGACCAACCTGCTGGACAACGCCCTCGACTTCACCCCGCCCGGTGGCGAGCTGCGCTTCAGCGCCGAGATCGCCGAGGGGCGCGTGGAGCTGGCGCTGTTCAACCAGGGCGAGGCGATTCCCGACTACGCCCTGCCGCGCCTGACCGAGCGCTTCTATTCGCTGCCGCGCCCCGCCAGCGGGCGCAAGAGCACCGGCCTGGGACTCAACTTCGTGCAGGAGGTAGCGGCGCTGCACGGCGGCGAACTGGCCCTGAGCAACGTACCCGGCGGCGTGCGCGCCAGCCTGCGCCTGCCGCTGGCCTGAACGATTCGCGAACGCTGCGCCGCCAGGCTGCGGTTCCCGACTGCAGCGGCCCCTGGCCGCTGCACCATTCCAGGAGCCGCGCCGATGATTCGTCCACTGTTCACCACACTCACTCTCGCCTGCCTGCTGAGCGGTTGCACCGGCTCCGGGCAGAACGCCCTGCTCGGCGATATGCTCAGCCGCGCCATGCAGGAAACCTCCCTCAGCGGTACCGACCAGGGCCTGGCGGTCAAGGCCGTGCAGGTGGCGGCGCAGAGCGCCGGCAACCGCGAGCAGAACAGCGCCGCGCAGGGCGGGGTCCCGGCGCCCAGCGCCGAGCCGGCCGCCGAAGACGCGGAGGTCTGGTAGTCATGCCCGGCCTGCGCCTGCTGTGTCTGCTGCTGGGCCTGGGCGGCAGTGCCCTTGCCGTTGCCGACGGTCTGGGCAGCGCCCGCGGCTCGGTCGCTCCGGTGGGGTTCGACATCCAGGGCAGCCCGCTGCCCCAGGACCAGGTGCCGCAATTGCGCGCACGCCTGGACGATCTGCTGGCGCTGCTGCGCCAGACCAGGGCACTGGCGCCGCTGCAGGGCTTCGCCATCAATCAGAGCATTCGCCTGTTCGAGCAGCCGGCCGCGCTGAGCGGTGCCCCGGCCGGTGGCTGGGCGCACCTGCTGGTGCGCCGGGTCGACCCGGCGCGCAGCGCCAAGGACCCGGTCAGCGGCGGTCTGCGCGGCTACGGCGAGGGCCCGGCGATCGAGATGCGGGTCAATGACCAGGGCGCGCTGTTCGGCTATCCGGTGGGCAAGGACGCTCAGGGCGATTATTACCAGCTGCTGGTCAAGCCGCGCCGGCTGCAGGGCATGCCGGTGCTGCAGGTCGGCAGCAAGGACGTGGTGGTGGTGCACAAGGCCGGGCGCAAGCCGTTCGCCCATGTCAGCCGCCAGCGCTATCTGCAGGGGCTGCTGGCCAGCGAGCATGAGCATATCGCCAGCCTGCAGCAGCAACTGGCCGAGGCCACGGACGCCGAGAGTCGTCATCAGATGGAGCAGTTCATTCGCCAGTGGCAGGGCACGGCGGCGCAGAAGCAGGCCACGCTCGATGCCATGTCCGACGCCGAACGGCGCTCGCCGACCTGCCAGAGCAGTGGTAGCCGCGGCCTGTTCGCCCCCTGCAGCGATCCGGGCGCGGTGTACTACGTGACCTTCGAGCCGGGCTACTTCCAGCCGGGCCTGCCGCCGAGCAGCGTGCAGCTGCTGACCATCAGCGTGGTCAACAAGGGCTTTCTCAACGACCAGGTCCTGGGCCTGAAGGTGCGCCAGGCGGTCGCCCAGCTCGACCTGGCGGCCTTGCAGAGGAGCCTCGACTGAGCTGGGCTATGCTTCGTCACAGGTCGAGCCAGCACTGCGGCTGGCAGAGATCCTGCTTGGCGGAGAACAACAAACAGCCCGGGGAGGCGATGCATGAAGACCGTTGCGGAACTGCTCAGAACCAAGCCCAGCGCTTACGTCCACCACGTCGCCCCGGAGGCTTCGGTGCTGGATGCGGTCAAGCTGCTGGCCGAGAAGAAGATCGGCGCGTTGCTGGTGCTGGCCGGAGGGCGCCTGGCGGGCATCGTCAGCGAGCGCGACTACGTGCGCAAGCTGGCCGAACTGGAGCGCGGCGCCTTCGAGGCCAAGGTCAGCGAGATCATGACCGCCGAGGTGATCACCGTCGGCCCGCGTGACAGCGTGCAGCACTGCCTGCAGCTGATGACCGACCATCGCTTGCGCCACCTGCCGGTGGTGGCCGAGGGCGAGCTGATCGGCATGCTGTCGATTGGCGACCTGGTCAAGCAGACCATCGCCGACCAGGCCAGTCTGATCCAGCAGCTGGAGCAGTACATTCGCGGCGAGTGACAGCGGGCCGTGCGTCTGCCATGCGTCGTTGAAGCGGGCCTCAGGATGCTCATTTACTCGCTGTAAACTCCGCTCCTTCGGCCCGTTTCGCCTAGCCTGGCTCTAGCACAACCCGCTGTCAGACCCACACAAACTCCACACGCTCTCCACAATCCCCGCACGGCGCCACCATGGGCGCCGTCGAGACTCTCCACACGGTCCAACCCAAGGAGAGTTTCCCCATGAATCGCAACCTGCTGATCAAGCTCGGCGCCATCGCCGCGCTGATCATTCTGCTGATGATCCCGATCATCATGATCGACGGCATGATCGAGGAGCGTCAGGAGCTGCGCGACGGCGTGTTGGAAGACATCGCGCGCAGTTCCAGCCACAGCCAGAAGATCACCGGCCCGCTGCTGGTAGTGCCTTATCGCAAGACCGTGCGCGAGTGGAAGACCCACGACAAGACCGGCGAGCGCTACCTGGAAGAGAGCGAAGTGAGCGGCCGCGTGTACTTCCTGCCGGAGCGCCTGGCCGTCGGCGGCGAGATCGGCACCGAGCTGCGCGCCCGCGGCATCTACCAGGCGCGCCTGTTCCACAGCAACAGCCGCCTCTCCGGGCACTTCGAGGTGCCGGCCAACTTCGGCGTGACCGAGGATCTCGCCGACTTCCGCTTCGGCGAGCCCTTCGTCAGCGTCGGCATCAGCGACATCCGCGGCATCAAGAACAACCTGGTGCTGGAGCAAGGCGAGCGCAAGCTGGCCTTCCAGCCGGGCAGTGCCGACCAGCTGCTGGGCGCCGGTGTGCACGCGCCGCTGCCGATGGCGGTGGCGGACACCCATCAGGCGCAGCGCCTGGAGTTCGCCTTCGACCTGCTGCTGCAGGGTACCGGCGAGCTGAGCATCGCCCCGGTGGGCCGCGAGACTCAGGTCGACCTGAGCGCCGACTGGCCGCACCCGAGCTTTATCGGCGAGTACCTGCCGAGCGAGCGCGAGATCACCGCCAAGGGCTTCAGCGCCCGCTGGCAGACCAGCTTCTTCGCCACCAACATGGAGGAGGCGCTGAACGACTGCGCCAATGCCGGCGAGTGCAACGCCTTCCTCGGCCGCCAGTTCGGCGTCAGCTTCGTCGACCCGGTGGACCAGTACCTGAAGAGCGACCGCGCGCTGAAGTACGCCCTGCTGTTCATCGCCCTGACCTTCGCCGGCTTCTTCCTCTTCGAGGTGCTCAAGCGTCTGTCCGTGCACCCGGTGCAGTACGGCCTGGTCGGCCTGTCGCTGGCGATGTTCTACCTGCTGCTGTTGTCGCTGGCCGAGCACATGGCCTTCGCCCAGGCCTATGCCCTGGCGGCTTCCGCCTGCGTGCTGCTGATCGGCTTCTACGTCAGCCACGTGCTGCACAGCTGGCTACGTGGCGCCGGCTTCACCGCCGCCCTGGCCGGGCTCTACGCGATGCTCTACGCCCTGCTCAGCGCCGAGGACTATGCCCTGCTGATGGGCTCGCTGCTGGTGTTCGGCCTGCTCGCCGCGGTGATGGTACTGACCCGCAAGCTCGACTGGTACGGCATCGCCAAGCCGACCACCACCCTCGCCTGATCGATACGGGCGCGGTGGTGGCCGCGCCCCCTGAGGAGATCGCCATGATTCGTCTACTGATGCAGTTTTCCGCCTGTTTCGCCCTCGGCCTGGTGGTGGCCGGGATGCTCCTGGTCGGCCTGATGTTCTTCGGCCAGTTCGACCTGATCCACGGCCTCAACCTCAGCGGTCGACCGCTGGCCAGCCTCGCCCTGGCGCTGCTGCCGGGCGGCTTCTGGGATGGCCTGACCGGTGTTTCCGATGCCGCCGGCAACGCCCACGTGCAGTCCTTCCTGCAGCTGTGCGTGGCCCTGGCCCAGGTCGCCCTGCTGCTGGCCGCCGGCTTCTTCCGCCTGTGGTACCGGGCATGAGCGGGCATGTCGGTCTGCGCGAGGAAGCGCGTCTGGGGCATCTGCTGGCGCGGCGCATTGCGCGGTTGTTCGTGCCCCTGCAGCCATTGCAGCCAACCCGGTGCCAGGAGCCTGTGAAATGTCGCTAGCCCGCTGGCATGCCTGGGACCTGCTGGTCGGCGTGATGAGTGGTAGCACGCTGGCCTATCTGTTGGCCGTATTGATCGGCCTGTTGCTGCCGTCCTGGCCGTTCAATGGCTTCTTCACCTCCCTGGCGCTGGTCAGCCTGGCCCTGCAGTGGCCGGCCTGGGAGATCGCCGACCCCGATCGTGCCGCCAGCCTGCGGCGTGGCTTGCAGGTCGGTGCCGCGGTGGTGCTGGGCCTGTGGCTGTTCTACTGCCTGGCTTGAGGTGGCGATGAGAACTTGGGTAAGGACGCTGGGGCGCTGGCTGCATCGCGCCGTGTTGCTGCACTGCTGGGCATTGCTGTGCCTGTATCTGGTGTTCAAGCTGCTCGAGCGCTCGCACTTCATCGATGCGCTGCCGGCGGCCATCGAGCCGGCCGGCGTGGTGCTGATCAGCGGCGAGAGCGGCTTTCGCGAGGGCTGCGGCGTGGCGGTGTTTCGCCTGTCAGGAGAGACCCGCGATGCGTTGAGCAACTCGGGGCTGGCCGCGCTGGACGAGGCCCGCCAGGCGCGTGGTTACGCCGACGACTATTACCACTACGAGGCCTGGCAGAGCACACCGGTGCTGGCGGGGGAGATCAGCGAAGGCTGGCCGCCGCTGGCCTGCGCCGCTGCGGATGAAGACCTAGAGCGCCGCATCCTGCTGGCCATGCAGAGCCCCGGCTCTTTCTATACCCGCAAGGACGAGGCGTTGCTGCTGGTGCTGCCGGCCGAGGGGTTGATCGTGTTCGGCTACTTCGGTTGAGTGCCATGTCCAGAAAGCCTTGTGCGGACGCTCTAGACTGTGTCGCTTGATATATGGGCCAGGGAGGCCAGGAATGAAATCGATAAGCAGGTGGGCGCTCGTGGCCGCAGTGATGATTGGCGGGCAGGCGCAGGCGCGGGAGTGCCGTGAGCAGTTGCCGCAGATACTGGCCAGTGCCTATGGTACGGAACAGCATGTGGCACTGGAGAAGGTGGTATGCAAGGTCTGGCCGGCGCGCGCGGAGCTGACCCTGGTGGCGGTGCCGCTGCCTCGAGTCGAGCAGGATGGTTATGGCGAGACCGATCTGGAACTGCTGGTGGTTGGCAGCGCCAGTGGCGAAGTGAGTGTGAGGAAGCTGCTGCCGGGCGAGCTGAACTGGGATGCGGTCTATGTGTCTGGCATCGCCTTCGATACCGCTCCCTACTGGGTGAGCGAGAGGCGGCTGGCCTTTGGCGTACGGATTTCACGAGAGGGTAGTTCGCGAGCTAATCCGTTTTCCGAGCAGTCGCTGAGTCTCTATGTTCTGGACGGCGATGCCATTCGCCCGGTGCTCAGCGACTTGGTCATGGCTGAGAGTGTGGGCGAGTGGGATACCAGCTGCGCGGGGACCTGGCGGGAGATGTCGCGCACCCTGGCGCTGGCCGAGCGGCCCGGGCTCAATGGCTATCATGATCTTGTCCTGCGGGAGAAACGCACCTTCAACCGCGACGAGGTGCGTGGTGACGACTGCGAGACAGTTGAGGGGTATAACCAGAAGCAGCGCTACCGCCTGACCTACGACGGCGAGCGCTATGTGGTGCCGAAAGAGTTGCTGCGTCTGCGCTGATCAGCTCGGCACGGTTGCGATCATCGACGGCCGCTGGCTGACATCCGCATACCAGGCGGCCAGCCCCGGATTACGCTCGCGCCAGCCCAGCTGCGGCTGGCGCAGGTCGAGATAGCCGAGGGCACAGGCCAGGCCGATGGCGGCGATGTCGAAGCGGCTGGCAAGCTCGGCCAGGCACTCGCCTTCGAAGTAGGCCAGGGCCCGTTCGATCTTCTCCTGCTGGGCCGCCTGCCACTGGTCCCAGCGCTTGTCCTCGGGACGCAGAAAGGTCTCGTAGCGCAGCAACACGGCGGCATCGAGGATGGCATCGGCCAGCGAGGCCAGGGTCAGGCGCCGCCAGCGTGCACCGCCGGTGGGAATCAGCGGCTCGCCCACATGCTGGCTGTCGAGGTAGTCGAGGATTACCCGGCTGTCATGCAGCACGCTGCCGTCCGCCAGGCGCAGGGCGGGAATCTTGCCGGCCGGGTTGTCGCGCAGCACATCGGCGCTGGGCGCCACCGGGGTCAGCTGCACCGAATGCAGGGCCACCCGCTCGGTCTGTCCGGTCTCGTGGAGCAACACCAGCACCTTGCGCACGAAGGGCGAGGCGGGGGAGTGGTACAGGGTCATGGTGCTCATGCTGGCTCCTCGTTCGGTTGGCTGACGCAGCCTATCAGCCGTTCGGCTCCAGGGTGAAGGCCTCGGCCGGCCAGCGTCGGGTCTGCCACCAGTAGGCCAGGGTGCTGGCGGGCCACAGGGTGGTGTTGCGCCCGTGGGCGTCGAGGTACCAGCTGCGGCAACCGCTGGTCCACACCGTGTTGGCCATGCGCCGCTGCAGCTGCGAGTTGAATGCCTGCTGCGCCTCGGCGTGCACCTCGATGCTGCGCAGGTCGTCGCCGCGCAGGCGCTGGATGGCCTGCAGGATAAAGCTCAGCTGGGCCTCGATCATGAAGATCATCGAGCTGTGGCCGAGGCCGGTGTTGGGGCCGGTGAGCATGAAAAGGTTGGGGAAGCCGGCGCAGGCGATGCCCAGGTAGGCCTCGCCGCCATCGCGCCAGGCCTCGTGCAGGCTCAGGCCCTGGCGCCCGACGATATCGACATCGTGCAGGTATTCGGTGGCGCGGAAGCCGGTGGCGAAGATAAGTGCGTCCACCGCATGACGCTGGCCGTCGCGGGTGTCGATATGGTCGGCGCCGATCTGGGCGATGGCGCTGCGTACCAGGTGCACATTGGCGCGTTGCAGGGCCGGGTAGTAGTCGTTGGCGATCAGGATGCGCTTGCAGCCGATGCGGTAGTCCGGCGTCAGCGCCTTGCGCAGCTCGGGGTCGCGCACCTGGCGGCGCAGGTGGTGCAGGGCCATGCGTTCGGCGGGCTTGAGCAGCCAGTCGCTGCGCCGGGCGAAGCCGGGCACCCGCGATTCGTTGATCCAGTAGATCACTGCGCGGTACAGCCATTGCAGTGGACGCAGGCGCAGCAGGCTTTTCTCCGCGGGGCTGAAGGTGCGGTCGGCCTTGGGCAGGATCCATGGCGGGGTGCGCTGGAACAGCAACAGCTGGCCGGCCTGTTCGGCAAGCGGCGGCACGAACTGGATGGCGCTGGCGCCCGTGCCAATCACCGCCACCCGCTTGCCGCTCAGGTCCTGCATGTGGTCCCACTGCGCCGAGTGGAAGCGCACGCCACGGAAGTCGGCCAGGCCCGGCAGCGCGGGAATCGCCGGTTCGCTGAGCGCGCCGACCGCGCTGATCAGCACCCGCGTGCGCAGCAGTTCGCCGCTCGCCAGCTGCACGCTCCACTGGCCGCCGGCTTCGTCGTAGCGGGCCGCCGTCATGCTCGCGTTGCAGCGGATATGCGGCGCCAGGCTGTAGCGGCGCACGCAGTGCTGCAGGTAGTCGAGAATTTCCGCCTGTCCGGAATACTTGCGCGACCAGTCGGCACGCGGCTCGAAGGAGAAGGAGTAGAGGTGCGATTCCACATCGCAGGCGGCGCCCGGGTAATGGTTGTCGCGCCAGGTGCCGCCGATCTCGGCGGCCCGTTCGAGGATCAGGAAATCCTCGATGCCGGCCTGGCGCAGGCGAATGCCCATGCCGATGCCGGAGAAGCCGGCGCCGATCACCAGCACCGCCAACACGATCGGTTCGCCCTGCATCAGCGGGTCATCTTCTTCACGAACACCACCACGAACAGAGCCATGGTGAAGCTGCCGGCGAAGGCCTCGAAGGCGGCGATCGGCCGCGCCAGCCCGTGGGGCGTGATATCGCCGTAGCCCAGGGTGGTGAAGGTCACCACGCTGTAATAGAGGCAGTCGAGCAGGTCGCGCAGGTTGGCTGCCAGGCCGCGCTCCAGGGCCAGGCCCAGGGGCAGGTCGCCGTGGCGCACGCCGACCAGGAAGTACAGCAGGCCGCAGGCGACGATCAGGCCGAGGGAGAACAGCACCACATTGAGCGGCTTCTCGCCGTAGCCGGAGAACAGGTCGACCAGCCAGGAGAACAGGCGCCGGCTCGACAGCCGCGGCATCTGCAGGCGGCGCATGACCATCTCGCGGTGGAAGAACTGCCCGGCCTGCTCGAACAGCCCGGCCTTCTCCAGGCGCAGGCGCAGGTTGCGGTAGGTCTCCTCGGCCTCCTCGAAGTCCTGCCGCGCGCCTTCCGCATCGCCTTCCCGCTGGCGCTCGCGGCCGCGGCGCTCCTGGATCAGCTGGCGATCCCACAGCACGTTGTCCAGTCGCGCGCCCTCCAGGCGCACGCCCAGCAGATTGCAGTCACGCAGATCGGCGCAGTGCAGGTTGGCGCCACGCAGGTCGGCCTTCATCAGCGAGGCACCGCGCAGGTTCAGGGCGAAAAGGTGAGCGTTCTGCAGGTCGGCGCGATACAGGTCGGCCTCGCGCAGGTCGTAACCCTCGCGGCTGCCGTGATGCACCAGGTCGACTCCGGCGAGACTGGCGTACTTGAGGCGAAAGCCGCGCATGGACTCGCCGCTGCGCGCCCGCACCTCCAGCGCCGCGCCCAGCCCCTCGGCCTGGCGCCGATCCTGGTCGGGGGCCAGCCAGTGGCTGTCGTCGAGTGGCTCGGTGGACATGGCAATCTCCTGCGAATGCAGACAAGCCTAGCCCGTCCTGATGAGGGAGACGGACGGTCTAAAGATTTCCCCGCTATGGCCGATGGCTCTGGCGATAGGCCGGATTGGGCCTGTGGTATCGGCCAGGGAATTGCTGTCCCCAAGGGATTGTCTGCATGGCGTTGACTCTTACCAACGTGTCGTCACTCGGCGTTCAGCGTGCGCTGAACGAGTCGACGCGCGCGCTGGAAACTTCGATGCAGCGCCTGTCCACCGGCTTTCGCATTAACAGCGCCAAGGATGATGCCGCTGGCTTGCAGATATCCAACCGGCTAGGCAGCCAGATCAGTGGCATGGGTGTGGCGATCCGCAATGCCAACGACGGCATATCCCTGGCGCAGACTGCCGAAGGGGCGCTGCAGCAGTCCACCAATATCCTCCAGCGCATGCGCGACTTGGCGCTGCAGGCGGCCAACGGTTCCAATTCCGGTAGCGAGCGCAGTGCCCTGCAGCAGGAGGCCGCCCAGCTGCAGCAGGAGCTGAACCGCATCGCCGAAACCACCACTTTTGGAGGCCGCAAGCTGCTCGATGGCAGCTTCGGCTCGGTGAACCTGCAGGTTGGCGCACAGGCCAATGAAACCATTGCCATGGGACTGGGCAACTTTGATTCCAGCCGGCTTGGTACCCATTACCAGGATCTGGTCAATCAAACCACCGGCAGCCTGTCCGCTGACCAGTTGGGCGGGCTGGTGGTGCAGGCGGGTACGTTGCCGGATAACGATGTCACCGCTGAGCTGACCATTTCCGGTAGGGACAGCGTCGCGGTCGACGTCGAGGGCTCTGCCGCCTCGGTGGCCAGGGCGATCAACAAACAGACCGACAGAACAGGCGTGCAGGCGGATGCGCGAACCGTGCTGCAGCTGACTTTCACCGGCGACGATACCTTCTCGTTCAATCTCTATGGCGCTAACAGCCGCGCGGTGAGCGTCAGTGCCAGGATCGAGAATGGCGACATCGGTAATATGGTCCAGGCGATCAATGCCGAAGCCGCCAAGACAGGAATTTCCGCTAGAGAGGAAGGCAACCGCCTGTGGTTGGTCAGCGAGGCGGGGGACGATATCGCGCTGGAGGATTTCCTCTCTCAGGGTGCGGGCACCGCGCAGGCGCAGAACTACGACTACACCGGGGAGAATGCGCTGACGGCCTCCACCGCGGCGCTGGTCGACGATTCGGCCATGCGCGCCATCGGTGTCGTGCGTTTGAACAGCGGCAAGTCGTTCGTCACTCAGGCTGATCTAGGCACCTTGTTCGGCATCACGAACAGCCAAGCCAGCGGGTTTGAAGAGCTCAAGGAAGTCAGTTTGCTGACTGCCATCGGCGCGCAGACGGCGTTGGCGGCCATCGATGGCGCACTCACCTCCGTCGACAGCGCCAGGGCCGATCTCGGTGCGGTGCAGAATCGCCTCGAATACACCATCGCCAACCTGCAGAACATGTCGGAGAACCTCTCCGCTGCACGCAGCCGGATCCGGGATACCGACTACGCCGCGGAAGTCTCCAATATGGTCAAGTACCAGATACTGCAGCAAGCGGCGACGGCAATCCTGGCCCAGGCCAACCAGCGCCCGCAGGCCATCCTCAGCCTGCTGCAGGGGCTCTAGCCCTTCAGATTCTTCTCCACCCAGGCCGCGTAGGCGTCGATGAACTTCTGCAGGAAGCCCTTGATGCCATCGTTCGGCTTGCCGTTGTCGTCGAAGAAGCTGCCGGCGCCGCCCAGGTAGGCCTCGGGTTGCTGCAGCACGGGTACGTCGAGGAACACCAGGCACTGGCGCAGGTGGTGGTTGGCGCCGAAGCCGCCGACCGCGCCCGGCGAGGCACTGAGCACGGCGCCGGGTTTGCCGCCGAATGCGCTCTGGCCGTAGGGGCGCGAACCGACGTCGATGGCGTTCTTCATGGGCGCCGGGATCGAGCGGTTGTATTCCGGGGTGACGAACAGCAGTGCGTCGGCGCTCTTCACCTCTTCGCGGAAGCGGGTGTAGGCCGCTGGTGCCGGGCTGACGTCGATGTCCTCGTTGTACAGCGGCAACTCGCCGATCTCGACGATCTGCAGTTGCAGCGATGGCGGTGCCAGTTCGGCCAGTGCCAGCGCCAGCTTGCGGTTGATCGAGGCCTTGCGCAGGCTGCCGACGATGACTGCGACCTTGTAAACCTTGCTCATGGTGACTCCTGTAAGTCTGTGGATGAACGGATGGAAGACCTGAGCAGGAAACTATAGTGCGCCTCGTCGATTACGCCGCTCTGGCGCGCGGCTTGGCCGGGCTGCGACATTTCGCCGGATTGCTCGCGAAGGCTTTTGCGCAGAAATTGATCAACGGCGGCGAAACCGCCGGCACGCAGGTGGGTCATAGCCTGCATGCGTGTCACCAACCGGCGGCACGCTGGCCGAACAAGAACAATCCCCCGATGCCCGTCACTGCCCTACTGTGCCTGCGCATATCGCGCCGGCCATGATTCGTGAGGAATTGGTTATGGATAGGTTCAGCCTCTTCGACCCGCGTTACCAACTCGAAGCCGAGGATCTCGCCGCTGCCTCTGCGGCACATGCGTCGCGCTCGCTCCACCACGGCATCCACCAAGCCCTGCAGGCACTCGATGTCCTCGCCGAGCGCCTGCGCCAGCGGGATCACGCGGGGCGGTCACCGCGCCACTGAGCCTTGGTCAGCAAAGCTCGCCAGCAGGTCTTCACTGAAGGCCTGCTGCGCCTCGCTGGGCTGGCGCCCACGGTGCTGGGCCAGGCGGAACTCGACGCTAAAGCCCAGCCGCTCCGGTTGTAGCGTGCGCAACTGGCCGCGGGCGACCCAGGGTGCGGCGATGTGCTGTGGCAGGTAGCCGATATGCGCGCCGGAGAGGATGAAGGCCAGGCTGCCCTCGACCTGCTCGCAGCGTGCGCTGCTGCTGCCGGACTGCCAGGGCTCGTCGGCGGCGATGAAGCGATAGGGGTGCAACACGCGGTCGCAGTCGTCCAGGTCGGCCTGGCTGATCCGCGTGCGCGCGAACAATGGGTGGCTTTGGCCGCAGTACAGGTGCTGCGGCTCGCTGAACAGCGGGCGGTAGTCGAGGGTGGTCTGGCTGCCGGAGAAATAGCCGATGGCCAGTTGCAGCTGGCCCTGCAGCAGGCGCCGCTCCAGCTCGGCCGGGGTGGCGCTGAGTAATTCGATCTGTACCGCCTGGTTGCGCCGGCGAAAGCGCCCGATGGCCGCGCCGACCCGCTCTAGCACCTCGTCGGCAAGGGCCTCGGAGAGACCGACGTGCAGCTCGCCGAGCAGCTTGTCGGCCATGCCCTGGGCCTCGCCCTTGAAGGTCTCGATGGCGCCGAACAGCTTGCGGGTGGCGGCCAGCACCTGCTCGCCCTTGGGCGTCAGGCGAAAGCCGGCCTTGCCGCGCTCGCACAGACGAAAGCCCAGGCGTGTCTCCAGCTTGGCCATCTGCGTGCTGATGGTCGACTGGCCGATGCCGAGTTCGCCCTGGGCGGCGCTGAAGCCACCGTTCTCCACCACGCTGACGAACAGGCGCAGCAGCTGCAGATCGAGGTCACGTAGTTGGCTGAGCATCGCGGCTCCATACATTGATAGATATCGATGCCAGAGTAGATCACTTCGTATTTATCGGAAGCAAACTGCGGCGCAGGATGGCTCCACTCAGAGCCCCAGCAGAGGGGCACGGGCTACCGAATCTGCCGAGGAATCCGCTCATGCGCCTTGTCGCCAGCTTGCTTGTATTCGCCTTCGCCCTGCCGCTGCAGGCCGAGGAAAAAGTCCTAAACCTCTACAACTGGGCCGATTACGTACCGGTGGAGGCGCTGCAGCGCTTCCAGGCCGAGACCGGGATCAAGGTTAAGTACGACACCTTCGACAGCACCGAGGTGCTGGAGAGCAAGCTGCTCACCGGCGGCAGCGGTTACGACGTGGTGGTGCCGTCGTCCAACGTGCTGGCCCGCACCATCGGCGCCAAGGCGCTGCAGCCGGTGGGCGAGCTGGCCGGCAAGGGCAATCTCGATCCCGAGCTGCTGGCCAAGCTGGCCGGCGTCGACCCCGGCAACGCCTACGGCGTGCCCTACACCTGGGGCACCATCGGTCTGGGCATCAACAAGGAAGCGGTGGAACAGCGCCTGCCCGGCGTGGCGCTGGACAGTCTCGATCTGCTGTTCAAGCCCGAGTACGCCAGCAAGCTCAAGGACTGCGGCATCAGCGTGCTCGACTCGCCGCAGGAGGTGATCGCTGTGGTCCTCAACTATCTGGGCAAGGACCCCTACAGCACCGCCGAGGCTGATCGCGAGGCGGCCAAGGCGTTGCTCGCGCAACTGCAGCCGAACCTGCGCTACGTCGGCCAGAGCCGGCAGATAGATGACCTGGCCAAGGGCGAGGTGTGCCTGGCGCTGACCTACACCGGCGACGCCGGCATGGCCACCGCTCGTGCCCTCGAAGCCAAGCAGCCGTTCACGGTGGTCTACCGGATTCCCAGGGAAGGCACGCTGATCTGGTTCGACACCCTGGCCATCCCGGTGGATGCGCCGCACCCAGAGGCCGCGCGCGCCTTCATCGACTACATGCTCAAGCCCGAGGCCATCGCCGAGCTGACCAACTCGCTGTACTTCGCCAACGCCAACCGCGCGGCCACGCCGCTGCTGGACGAGGCGGTGAGTGGCGACCCGGACATCTACCCGGCGGCAGACATGCGCGCCAGGTTATTCGCCGAGCAGAGCCTGCCGCTGCGCGAGATGCGCCAGCGCACCCGCCTGTGGACGGCGTTCCGCACCCAGTACTGATTGCCGTATGGCCACTCCGGCACTGAGTGGCCCGTTCTGCAGATATCGAGCATCCGAACATGGAACAAGCCTTCGACAACGATCAGGCGATGACCCGCGACAGCCTCTACGGCACCGCGGCCGAGCCGACCTACGCCGGCATCACCAGCTTCATGCGCCGTCGCTATACCCGCGACCTGCGCGGTGTGGATCTGGTGGTCAGCGGCGTGCCGTTCGACACCGCCACCACCAATCGCCCGGGTAGCCGCTTCGGCCCGCGCGCCATTCGCGCCGCGTCGATTCAATCGGCCTGGGCCCGGCACTTCCCTTGGGAGTTCGACCCCTTCGACCTGCTGGCCTGCATCGACTACGGCGACTGCTATTTCGACCACGGCACGCCGCAGGACACCCCGGCGGCCATCGAGGCGCACGCCGACAAGATCCTCGACGCCGGCTGTGCCATGCTCACCCTGGGGTGGCGACCACTTCATCAGCTACCCGCTGCTCAAGGCCCATGCGAAGAAGCACGGCACCCTGTCGCTGATCCACTTCGACGCGCACAGCGATACCTGGCCGGACGAGGAGGGCGCGCGCATCGACCACGGCACTATGTTCTACCACGCCGCCAAGGACGGCCTGGTCGACTCGGCGCGCTCGGTGCAGGTTGGCCTGCGCACCACCAACGATGACGTGATGGGCTTCCAGGTGCTGGATGCGCGACAGGTCAACCGCAGCACGCCGGAACAGATCGCCGAGCTGATCCGCGCCCGCGTCGGCGACAACCCGGTGTACCTGACCTTCGACATCGACTGCCTCGACCCGGCCTTCGCTCCCGGCACCGGCACTCCAGTGTGCGGCGGGCTCTCCAGCCACCAGGCCCTGGAAATCCTCCGTGGCCTGCGCGGCATCAACTTGGTCGGCATGGATGTGGTCGAAGTGGCGCCGCCCTACGACAACTCGGAAATCACCGCCCTGGCCGGCGCCGCTCTGGCGATGGAGATGGTTTGCCTGTACGCCGCGCGGCATAAGCTCTGACGCGGCCTGGCGCTATATCAGCGGCGGGATATGGCTGGCGTCGTCCTGCGCGAGGATTACCCGTTGCAGCTCGGCCGCACCGGGCGACAGGCTGTGGCCGGCGCGGCTGACGATGCCGTAGGCGGAGCGCTGCGCCGGCATGCCGGTGTGCAGCGGCAGCACGGCCAGGCGCCCGGCCGCCACGTCCTGGGCGATCACGTCCCAGGGCGACATGCTCAGCACATGACTGGCCGAGACCAGCTCCTTGAGCACCATGAAGTTGTCGCACTCGACGCTCAGCGGGCTGGCCTCCCTACCGCTCAGGCTCTGTAGCGCGCTGGCCACTTCCTGCGGCAGCTGGGTGCCGGCCAGCGGGTAGTCCAGCAGGTCTTTCACCCTCAGCCGCGGGCGCGCCAGCAGCGGATGCTGTGGGTGGCAGAACAGCACGGCGGGGTGCGGGCGCAGCGCCTCGATCTGCAGGCGCGCATCGCCCTGAAACTCGCGGATATCGGCGACGAACAGCTCGATCTGGTTGTCCAGCAGGCGCGTGCGCAGCTGCTGCCAGCTGTCGATGGTCAGCTGCAGGCGCACCCGCGGGAAGCGTTCGGCGAAGGCGCCCATGGCCTGTGGCACCAGGCGCGCCGCCGGGTAGGGGCCGGCGCCCAGGCGTACCTCGCCGCTGCCCAGGTTGCCCAACTGGCTCACCGCATTGCTCAGCGCCTGGCTGCCGGCCAGCAGGCGGCGCGCATGCTCCAGCACCAGCTCGCCATGGGCGGTCAGGCTGATGCCACGGCTGTGGCGGTCCACCAGGCAGCAGCCGAGGCTGCTTTCCAATGCCTGAATGCTGCGGCTCAGCGCCGGCTGGCTGAGATGCACGGCCTCGGCGGCGCGGGCGAAATGGCCGTGGTCAGCGAGGGCGACGAAGTGGCGGAGCTGGCGAAGATCGTTCATGCGCGGCCTGCATCAATGCTTGATTTGAAATGCATTGGAATTATTGAGGCCGCCTCGGCAGTCTGCCAAGACTCGATAGCCCTAAATATACGAGGTCGCCGATGCGCACCCTGTCCCACTTCAGTGGCCTGCTGCTGGCTGCTGCCCTGCCGTTCACTGCCAATGCCGAACTGCCCGCCGGGAAGATCGAACCCTCGATCAATGCCGAGCTGGCCGAGCACACCAAGCACTTCAGCGAGAAGGTCTACCCGATCGCCGACAACGTCTGGTCGGCGGTGGGTTGGAACCTGGCCAACAGCGTAATGATCGAGGCGCCCGAGGGGCTGATCATCGTCGACACCGGCGAGTCGGCCGAGCAGTCGCGCAAGGTGCTCGCCGAGTTCCGCAAGATCAGCAGCAAGCCGATCAAGGCCATCGTCTACACCCACTTCCACCCCGACCATATCAACGGCGTGAAGGGCTTTGTCAGCGAGGAGCAGGTGAAGAGCGGCGAGGTGCAGATCTACGCTCAGGAAACCCTGCTGGAAAACGTGGTGACCCAGGGCGCACTGGTTGGCCCGATCCTCGGCATGCGCTCCGGCTATAGCTTCGGCGCCGCCCTTTCGGATGCCGACAAGAAAGACATGAACGCCGGCCTCGGCCCGCTGGCCCATGAGGGCCAGTCGACCTTCATCGCGCCGACCATCACCTTCAAGGACAAGCTCGACACCACCATCGCCGGCCTGCCGGTGCAGTTCCTTCATGCGCCCAGCGAGGCGCCGGACGAGATCGTCCTGTTCCTGCCAAACAACCGCGTGCTGATCAGCGCCGAAGTCACCCAGGGCCCGACCCTGCCCAACGTGCATACCCTGCGCGGCACCAAATTCCGCGACCCGGTGGTGTGGGTGAAGAGCCTCGATGCCCTGCGCGCCTTCCAGGCCGAGTACATGGTGCCACTCCACGGCCAGCCGGTGAGTGGCAAGGACAAGGTCGAGGAAGTGCTGCGCATGACCCGCGACGCCATTGCCTATATCCACGACCAGACCGTGCGCTGGATGAACAAGGGCCTGACCCCCGACGAGCTGGTCGAGAAGGTCCAGCTGCCGCCGCACCTGGCCGGCTACACGCCCTACCTGCGCGAGTACTACGGCACGGTGAAGCACAGCGTGCGGCAGATCTACAACGGCTACCTGGGCTGGTTCCAGGGTGACCCGGTGGACCTCGACCCGATCCCGCCGGTGGAAAAAGCCAAGCGCCTGATCGAGCTGATGGGCGGCCGCGACAAGGTGCTGCTGGCCGCCGGCGACGCCTACCTCAACGGCGACTACCAGTGGGCCGCCGAGCTGGCCAGCTACTCGATCCGCGTCGATCACGGCGACACGCTGGCGCGCGACATCAAGGCGCGCAGCTTCCGCAAGCTGGGCTACGCCAGCATGAACATCAACTGGCGCAACTGGTACCTGATGAGCGCCATGGAGCTGGAAGGCAAGTTCGACAACGGCGGCGCCGAGGAAATGGGCCAGCGCATCCGTGGCGCCTTCCTCTCGGCGGACATGCTGAAGAATCTGCCGGCGCGCATCTTCCTGCAGAACTGGGTGACCCGCATCGATCCGGAGAAAAGCGCCGACGTGAACCTGACTCTCGGCTTCGTCTTCCCCGATATCGGCGAGGAGTGGGCCCTGGAAGTACGCCGCGGCGTGGTCGAATTGCACAAGGGCATCCCGGCCGGCACCACGCTCAAGTTGACCCTGGACAAGACCTACCTGGATACCGTGATCAGCGGCGAGAACGGTCTGCTCAAGGGCGCCCTGCTGGGTGATGTGAAGGTCGACGGCAACCTGCTCGACATCAAGACCTTCCTCGGCTGCTTCGACTTCGAGGATGCCCCCATCGCCCTGACCGTGCGCTGAGCATCCGGTCATCCGCCATATGTCGCTGCCGGTTCGCCGGCAGACCATCCCGCGTCTGGAGGAGTAGCGTCATGCAGCGTCGCGAACTGTTGAAGAAGGCGGCCGCGTTGTCCGCCGCCGGCCTGGCCGCTCCGCTGCTCGGGCAGCAGGCCGCCCCGGCGCTGGCGCGGCCCACCGGGCGCAAGCCGAACATCCTGCTGATCGTCACCGACCAGCAGCGCGCCCATCAGGACCTGCCCAGCGCCGTGCCGCTGCCCGGCCACGAGCGCCTGCTGCGGCGCGCGGCGAGCCTGGGCAATTTCCACGTCAACACCACGCCCTGTTCGCCGTCGCGCTCGGTGCTGTTCACCGGCCAGCACACGCAGAAGACCCTGATCACCGCCAACGTCGGCCTGCCGCCGTTTCGCGAGCTGTCGCCCGAGCTACCGACTCTCGGCCATATGCTGCGCGAGCAGGGTTACCTGACCGCCTACAAGGGCAAGTGGCACCTGTCGCACATCGAGCAATCAAGCAACCTCACCTATGGCGTGGTGCAGCCGAGCACCGATGCGCTGCTGCCGTACGGCTTCGCCGACTACAACCTGAACGGCGACCCGCATGGCTCGCTGATGACCGGCTTCATCTACGACAAGGTCACCGCCAGCGACTCGGTGGCTTGGCTGCAGCAGCACCGCAGCGACGAGCAGCCGTGGTTCCTCGCGGTCAACTTCGTCAACCCGCACGACATCATGTTCTACAGCTCGGGGATCAGGCAGGAGCAGAGCCGCCTGCGGCGCAACTTCCTCGGGCCGATCTCGCCTGGGCCGAGCACCGGGCTGTACGAGAAACACTGGGACCTGCCACTGCCGAAGAGCTTCTACTCCGAGGACCTGAGCCGCAAACCCTGGGCCCAGCGCGCCGACGTGGAGCTGTGCAACAACATCTACGGCCACCTCGACCCCAAGGACGAGCAGGCCTGGCAGGGCCTGCAGAGCTACTACCTGAACTGCGTGCGCGACGTCGACCATTCCATCGAGCAGGTGCTGCTGGCGCTGGAGAGCAGCGGCCTGGCCGACGACACCATCGTCATCCTCACCGCCGACCACGGCGAGATGGCCGGCGCCCACCAGCTACGGCAGAAGGGCCCGCACATGTACAAGGAGAACACCCGAGTCAACTTCATCGTGCGTCACCCGGACATCCAGCAGGGCTTCACCAGCCAGGCGCTGGGCTCCACCGTCGACATCGTGCCGACCGTGCTGGAACTGGCCGGGCTGGATGCGGCGGGGCAGGCCGAACTCTATCCGCAGCTGGCCGGCGTCAGCCTGGCCGAAAGCATCGGCGGGGCGAGCAGGCGCTCCGTGCGCGACGAGCGCGGCCACCTATACGACTACGGTGTGGTCATGTACCTGGACCCGGAATTCACCGAGGCGGTGATGCGCGACCATGATCAGGTCACGCCCTGGGCGTTCATCCAGGAGTCGCTGGCGCAGATGCAGCTCGGCCCGTCGATGAAGAATCGCGCACTGTTCCGCGGCATCCACGACGGGCGCTACAAATTCGCCCGCTACTTCGCCGCCGAGGATCACCACATCCCGGCCAGTTTCGACGACCTGCTGGCGCGCAACGACCTGGAGCTGTACGACACCCAGGCCGATCCGGAAGAATTGCACAACCTGGCCGCCGACCCGCAGGCGCAACGCGCCCTGATCGAGCGTCTGAGCGGCCGGCTCAACGAACTGCTGGCTCTGGAAGTCGGTGTCGACGACGGCCGCGAACACCCGGGCCCGACCTTTCTCTACAGCTGAAGGAGTCATCCATGCTGAAAATAGCCAAAGGCGCAGTGGCCGTGTTCTGGCTGCTGGCGCTGGTTAACCTGCTACACCCCTTTGCCGGCCCCTACATGACCTGGGCCGCGGCGCTGATGCTGCTGGTGCACGTACTGGAAATCATCCTGTTGCACGGCCGCCTGCAACGCCAGGCCCAGCCCTGGCGGGATCGTCTGCAGGTGCTGCTGTTCGGCGTGCTGCACGTACGCGGCTTGAGCGCCTGAGCGAATCAGCCTGAACCGTGCTGCGCGTGCTGGGGTCTGTGCTAGTGCGGCGCATCGCCGCCATGGACCCCAAGGAGTAGCGCATGGACCTCGTCCGTATCCTCATCGCCATCCTGCTGCCGCCACTGGGCGTATTCCTCCAGGTCGGCTTCGGCGGAGCCTTCTGGCTGAACATCCTGCTCACCCTGCTCGGCTACATCCCGGGCATCGTGCACGCGGTGTACATCATCGCCAAACGCTGAAGGGCAGAAACGAAAAAGCCGCGCAATTGCGCGGCTTTTCATTTGGTGGGCCCACACGGACTCGAACCGTGGACCAAAGGATTATGAGTCCTCTGCTCTAACCGACTGAGCTATAGGCCCTCAGAAGGAGCGGCGGATTATACCGGCGCCTTTTCCGCGCTGCCAATCGGCAATGGGCCGAGGAAATTCGCGGCGAAGGACTCGGCGGAGAGCGGCCGGCTGATCACGTAGCCCTGGATCTGCTCGCAGCCTTCGCTGGTGAGGAAGAGCTCCTGGGCCTTGGTCTCCACGCCCTCGGCGATCACCGTCATCTGCAGGCTGCGACCCAGGGCGATGATGGCGCGGGTGATGGCGGCATCGTCCGGGTCGCCGGGCAGGCCGCGGACGAAGGACTTGTCGATCTTCAGGATGTCCAGCGGCAGGCGCTTGAGGTAGCTGAGCGAGGAGTAGCCGGTGCCGAAGTCGTCGATGGCCAGCTGCAAGCCGAGCTTCTTCAGCTCATGCAGGATCAGCAGCGCCTCCTCGGCCTGGGTCATGATGAAGCTCTCGGTGATCTCCAGTTGCAGGCTGGTGGCGGCCAGGCCGAAGTCGCTGAGGGTGCCGGCGATGCGCTCGACCAGTTGCGTCTGGCGCAGCTGGCTGCCGGACAGGTTGACCGACAGCGGGCCGAAGGGCGCATGACTGTCCTGCCATTCGCGCATCTGCCGGCAGGCTTCCTGCAGCACCCAGTCGCCGAGCTGGAGGATCATGCCGTTGTCTTCGGCCAGCGGGATGAAGCGGTCCGGTGGAATCTCGCCGAACACCGGGTGGTTCCAGCGGATCAGCGCCTCGGCGCCGACCAGTTGCCCGCTGTGCAGGCACAGCTTGGGCTGGTAGTGCAGGCTCAGCTCGTCACGCTCGATGGCGCGGCGCAGCTCCAGCTCCAGAGTCATGCGTTCGGTGGCCTGGAAGGTCAGGTTGCGGGTGTAGAACTCGATGCGGTTGCGACCCTTGGCCTTGGAGCTGTACATGGCCGCGTCGGCGTTCTTCACCAGGGTGGCGACGTCGTTGCCGTCCTCGGGGAACAGGCTGATGCCGATGCTGGAGCTGATGAAGAACTCGTGGCCGTCGGCCTGGAATGGCGCGTTGAAGCAGGTCAGCAGCTTGGTGGCGACCCGCTCGGCGTCGCGTGGCTGGTGCAGGCCGGGCAGCAGCACGATGAACTCGTCGCCGCCCAGGCGGGCTACCGTGTCGACGTCGCGCAGCTGCTCGCGCAGGCGCTGGGCGATGCTCTTGAGCAGCAGGTCGCCGACCGGATGGCCGAGGCTGTCGTTGATGTGCTTGAAGCGGTCGAGGTCGAGGAACAGCACGGCTCCACGGCTGTGGTCGGTGCGCGCGTCGTTCAGCGCGTTGTCCAGGCGGCTCTCGAACAGCATGCGGTTGGGCAGGCCGGTGAGCGGATCGTGGTGGGCCTGATAATCCAGGCGGGCCTGGGCGTGCTTGAGCGAGCTGATATCGGCGAACACGCCGACGAAGTGGGTGATCAGCCCGCTCTGGTCACGCACCGCGCTGATGGTCAGCCACTCGGGGAACAGCTCGCCGTCCTTGCGCCGGTTCCAGATTTCGCCCTGCCAGTGGCCCTCGGCGGCCAGCTGGTGCCACATGGCGGCGTAGAAGGCGCTGTCGTGTCTGCCCGAGGCCAGCAGGCGCGGGCTCTGGCCCAGGGCTTCGGCTTCGCTGTAACCGGTGATGGTGGTGAAGGCACGATTGACGGCGGTGATGCGCTGATCGAGGTCGGTGATCATCACGCCCTCGGCCGTGCTCTCGAATACGGTGGCGGCCTGGTGCAGGCGCTCCTGCATCTGTTCACGCTCAGTGATGTCGCGGGCGATGATCAGCATGCACGGCTCGCCCTCGATCATGATCGGCTGCACGGCCAGATCGCCCAGGCGACGCTGGCCGTTGCTGGTGTTGATCCAGGCGCGGAAATCGTTGATCGAGCCATTGGCGCGGATCTGCTCGATCATGCTGTCGCGGTCCTGCGGGTCGGCCCACAGGCCGATCTCCAGGGTGGTATGACCCACCGCCTGGTGGCTGTCGTGGCCGGTGATGCGGAAGAAGCCGTCGTTGGCCTCGAGGATCATGCCGTCACGCACGCGGGTGATCAGCAGGCCGTCCGGCGAGGCATGGAAGGCCTTGGCGAATTTCTCTTCGGATAGCTGCAACTGCTGCTGGGTGCGTTTCACCTCGGTGATGTCGCGTACCGCGATTACCAGCGCCGGCTGGCCGTCCATCTCGATGTGCTGGGCGGAGATCAGGCCGGTGAACTGCTCGCCGCTGCGGCGGCGGAAGGGCATCTCGATATTGTTCAGGATCCTTTGCTGCAGGCGGTCGAGCAGCACCGGGCCGATGCTGGGCAGGCCCCAGATATCCAGCTCGGTGGCAGTCTTGCCAATGGCTTCCTGGGCGCTGATGCCCAACTCCTGTTCGAACGTGCGGTTGACCGTCAGCAGCACGCCATCCAGGCGTCGGGCGATGACCAGGATGTCCGGGCAGTTGTGGAACACCAGCTCGAATTTTTCTTCCGACAGGCGCTGCGCCTGCTCGGTCCGCTTGCCCTCGCTGATATCGATCATCAGCCCGCGCAGTAGCGTGCCGTCGCTGTTGGGGATCAGGGTGACTATGTCGCGAATCCACACGGTACTGCCGTCGGCCGCCAGCATCCGGTAGTCCAGGCTGTGGTCGCGGCCCGCCTGGCTTTCTGTCAGGCAGTACTGCTTGGCCCGGGCTGCATCGTCCGGGTGCAGAGCGCGTTGCCAGAAGCCGGGCTCCAGCCACTCCGCCAGGGGATGGCCGAGCAGCTTCTCGGCATGTGGCGAGACGTAGGTGAAGCGCAGGTCCTCCATGCGCATCTGCCAGGCCACGGCGTTGAGGCTCTCGACCAGGCCACGGTAATGCTGTTCGCTGTCGCGCAGGCGCTCTTCCAGCTCCTTGCGCCCGCGCATTTCCTGACGCAGGCGCCGGTTGATGCGCAGCACCATGGCCAGCACCAGCAGGGCCAGCAGCAGCGCCGGCACGCCATACAGCAGAAGGGTGCGCTGCCAGGCGTCGCGCTCGTCCAGCACGCCGCCGACCCAGGGCTCCTGCAGGGCGGCGATTTCTTCTGGCGTGAGTTCGGCGAAGAGCTTGTCGAGGATGCCGATCAGTGGGCTGTGGCCGTGCGGCGCGGCCATGGCCAGCTGGTAGCGATAGGGTGTCTCGCCGCTCACCAGCAGGCCTTCCAGCTTGAGCTGGCGCAGGCTCCAGACGCTGGAGGCGAGGTCGCCGATCATCGCATCGGCCTGGCCGGTGGCCAGCGCCTGCAGGGCGGCGTTGACGCTGGGCAGCGGCAGCAGGTTGAGGTCAGGATGGCGACTGCGCAGCAGTTCGTGCGGCGCATAGTCCTGCACCACGGCGATCTTCAGGCCATACAGCTGATCGAGCCGGCGTGGCTGCGGGCCGCTGCTATGGGCCAGGATGACGATGGGGAAGTCGAGGTAGGGGCGGGTGAAGACCAGGTCGCGCTGGCGTTCGGGGGTGGACATGATGCCGGGTAGCAGGTCCAGCTCACCACTCTTGGCGCCGACCAGCACTTCGCTCCAGCTGCGCGGCTCCACCGGCAGTACGCGAATCTTTAGGCGCTCTTCGATCAGTTCGACATAGCTGGCGCTGAGGCCGCTGTAACGGCCCTGTTCGTCGCGGAACTCGAAGGGCGGCCAGGAGGCGTCGATGCCCAGGCGCAGTTGCGGATGCTCGGTCAGCCAGGCCTGTTCCTCCGGGCTGAGGGTCAGGGCGGCCGCCGGCAACGCCCAGAACGCCAGACACGACAGGAGAATGGCCAGCGGACGCGACATGCGGGCGGTTCCGGAAACGCGGTAGATGGTTTCAGTGTAGCTGGGCGTGTCTGCCGGCATAAACAAAAACCCCGGCATTCGCCGGGGTTTCAGTCATCACTCGTCGAGGAACGAGCGCAGGTGTTCGCTGCGGGTCGGGTGGCGCAACTTGCGCAGCGCCTTGGCCTCGATCTGACGGATACGCTCACGGGTGACATCGAACTGCTTGCCGACTTCCTCGAGGGTGTGGTCGGTGTTCATGTCGATGCCGAAGCGCATGCGCAGGACCTTGGCTTCGCGGGCGGTGAGCCCGGCCAGGACTTCGCGAGTGGCTTCCTTGAGGCTTTCCACGGTAGCTACCTCGATCGGCGACTGCATGGTGGAGTCCTCGATGAAGTCGCCCAGGTGCGAGTCTTCGTCGTCGCCGATCGGCGTCTCCATGGAGATCGGCTCTTTGGCGATCTTCAGGACCTTGCGGATCTTGTCCTCGGGCATCTCCATGCGCTCGCCAAGCTCTTCCGGAGTCGGCTCGCGGCCCATCTCCTGCAGCATCTGGCGGGAGATGCGGTTGAGCTTGTTGATCGTCTCGATCATGTGCACCGGGATACGGATGGTGCGCGCCTGGTCGGCGATCGAGCGAGTGATGGCCTGACGGATCCACCAGGTGGCGTAGGTCGAGAACTTGTAGCCGCGACGGTATTCGAACTTGTCCACCGCCTTCATCAGGCCGATGTTGCCTTCCTGGATCAGGTCGAGGAACTGCAGGCCGCGGTTGGTGTACTTCTTGGCGATGGAGATCACCAGGCGCAGGTTGGCCTCGACCATCTCTTTCTTCGCCCGGCGAGCTTTCGCTTCGCCGATGGACATGCGGCGGTTGATGTCCTTGATCTCGGCGATCACCAGGCCGGCGTCGGCCTCGATGGCAACCATCTTCTCCTGGCAGCGCTGGATATCGGCCTGCAGGTTGCCGATTGCTTCGGCGTACTTGGCCTTGCCCTTGGCCAGGCCGGCGGCCCAGTCGGTGGCGACTTCGTTGCCAGGGAACAGCTTGAGGAAATCGGCACGCGGCATGCGGGCGTCACGCACGCACAGCTGCATGATGGCGCGTTCCTGGCTGCGGACCTGGTCCAGCGAACCACGTACGCGCTCGACCAGGGCGTCGAACTGCTTGGGCACCAGCTTGATCGGCATGAACAGCTCGGCCAGGAGCGCCTGCTCCTTCTCCGCCTGCTTGCTGCCACGGCCGTGCTTCTTCAGAGCCTTGCGGGTCTTCTCCAGCTGCTCGGCAACGGCGCCGAAACGACGGGCGGCTTCTTCCGGGTCCGGACCACCATCGCCTTCGTCGTCGGAATCGCTGTCGCCTTCTTCTTCCTCGTCTTCGTCGTCCTTTGCCTCGGCAGTGGCTTCCTTCAGCTCGGGCTCGACTTCCTCGGCCGGCAGGTTGCCGTCATCCGGGTCGATGTAGCCGCTGAGCACGTCGGAGAGACGGCCGCCTTCGGTGGTGACGCGCTGGTATTCGGCGAGGATGCTGTCGACGGTGCCCGGGAACAGGGAGATGGCGCCCATGACTTCACGGATGCCTTCCTCGATGCGCTTGGCGATCTCGATCTCGCCTTCGCGAGTCAGCAGCTCCACGGTGCCCATTTCGCGCATGTACATGCGCACCGGGTCGGTGGTGCGGCCGATGTCGGTCTCTACCGCGGCCAGCGCTGCGGCGGCTTCTTCAGCGGCGGCTTCGTCGGTGTCGGCTTCGGCCAGCAACAGGGCATCCGCATCCGGGGCGCTCTCGAATACGTTGATCCCCATGTCGTTGATCATGCGGATGATGTCTTCCACCTGTTCCGGATCGGAAATATCCTCCGGCAGGTGGTCGTTGACCTCCGCGTAAGTCAGGTAACCCTGCTCACGACCACGGCTGATCAACTCTTTCAAACGAGACTGCTGTTGCGCTTTTCCGGACATAGCACCCTATCCACTGAAGGTCTTGGCGGGCTGAAAATAAGCTGAGCATTATAGCCGAGCATTGACCTCACGCGCCAGCTGAGGTCGGGGAGACGGGAGATGCACTGCGGCTGAGCAGGTCGCGCAGCTGCTCTTTTTCCTCTGCGCTTAGTTCACTTTGACGGGCCTTGCGGAGCAGTTGTTCCAGGCTGCGCTCACGTTGGCGGCCTACAAGGCTAGTTATAGTGTCGAAAAACTGTTGTTCAAGGTTGTCCGCCGAAATCAGCCACTCCTTTTCCGCCAGGGCGCGCAGCAGACGGCCCTGTTCGGTGCCGTGCCAGCGGGCGATCAGCTGCAGCGAACGCAGCTTGGGGCTTTTCTGCAGGGTGCCGACCAGGGCTACCAGCAGCTGGGCATAGGTATCGTCTTCGTGGGCGAAGTGGCTGACATCCTCGACCTTCTGGGCCAGCTGCGGATGGTGCAGCAGGGTGCGCAGGGCGGTCAGGGTCGGCGTCTCCACGTGCACCGGTTTGCGCGGTGGGGCGTTGTCGCGCGAGCCTTTCTTCCAGTCGCCACCCTTTTTCCATTCGCCGTCCTTCTTCCAGGTCTTGCCCTCGCCTTTCTGCCAGGGCTTCTTCTGCTCGTAGGCCTCAGCCGGTGGCTCGATATGGTTGGCGTAGTCGGCGATGTCGCCATATTCCGGCTGGGCGTCGTAGTAATTTCCGTAGTCCGCCGGCGGCTCGTGGCTGCTGGCAGCTGTCGCAGGGGCGGGCGGCGCGCTCTGGGCGACCTGGCTGAGCATCTCGCCGGAGAGGCCGGTGATCTCGGAGAGGCGCTGGCGCATCAGGGCGCGCAGGTGGTTGCCGGGGATCTTGTCGATCAGCGGTGCGGCCAGGGTGACCAGGTGCGCCTTGCCTTCCAGTGAGCGCGGATCGGCTTCCTCGGACAGCTGCTGGAAGAAGTAGTCGGCCAGCGGTTGGGCGTGCTGGTTGATGCGCGCGCGGAAGGCGTCAGCACCTTCGCTGCGTACCAGGGTGTCCGGGTCTTCGCCCTCGGGCAGGAACAGGAAGCGCGCGCGGCGGCCGTCCTGCAGGTTCGGCAGGGTGGCTTCCAGGGCGCGCCAGGCGGCCTTGCGTCCGGCACCGTCGCCGTCGAAGCAGAACAGCACGCTGGGCACCAGGCGGAACAGGCGCTTGAGATGCTCCTCGCTGGTCGCCGTGCCGAGGGTCGCCACCGCGTTGCGCAGGCCTTGCTGGGCCAGGGCGATGACGTCCATGTAGCCCTCGACCACCATGACCTCGTCGAGGTCGCGATTGCTCTTGCGCGCCTCGTACAGGCCATAGAGTTCCTGGCCCTTGTGGAATACCGGGGTCTCCGGGGAGTTCAGGTATTTCGGCTTGTCGTCGCCGAGTACGCGGCCGCCGAAGGCGATGATGCGCCCTCGGCTGTCGCGGATGGGGAACATCACCCGATCGCGGAAGCGGTCGTAGCGCTTGCCGCTCTCGGCGTTCTCGATCAGCAGGCCGGCGTCGATCATCGCCTTCTGCTGCAGGCTGTCGCCGCCCAGGTGCTTGAGCAGGTTGTCCCAGCCTGGCGGGGCGAAGCCGAGGCCGAAGTCGCGGGCGATCTCGCCGGTCAGGCCGCGGCCCTTGAGGTATTCCACCGCCGACTTGCGTGTCGGATGGCTCTTCAGGGCCTGGCGGTAGTAGTCGGCGGCGGCGGTGAGTAGCGGGTAGAGCGGCGAATCGGTGGGCTGGCGCGGCGTGCGGCCGCGACCGCCTTCCTCGCGCGGGATATCCATGCCGGCGCGTTTGGCAAGATCCTCGACGGCCTGGAGGAAGTCCAGGCTGTCGTGGTCCATGACGAAGCCGAGGGCGTTGCCGCCGGCGCCGCAGCCGAAGCAGTAGTAGAATTGCTTGTCCGGGCTGACGCTGAAGGAAGGGGTCTTCTCCTTGTGGAACGGGCAGCAGGCCGTGTAATTCTTGCCGGTCTTCTTCAGCTGGATGCGCGAGCTCACCACCTCGACAATGTCGGTGCGGTTGAGCAGGTCATCGATGAAAGATTGCGGAATCAGGCCGGCCATGGAGTCGTCAGCGTGCGGTTGCCGAAGGCGGGAGCATAAACGAAAAAAACTCCGGTCATTCGCCGGTCGGCGAAGCGGAGTCGATGGAGCTTGAGGCGAGCTGCAGCCTGAAAATGCAAAGCCCGGCATAAGCCGGGCATTGCGGAAGCCTTAGCGGTGCGACTGATAACTCAGTACAGGCGCTCGCGGCGACGCTGCTCGCGCTGCACTTTCTTGGCATGGCGCTTAACAGCGGCAGCGGCTTTGCGCTTACGCTCGGTGGTGGGCTTCTCGTAGAACTCGCGGCTACGAACTTCGGCCAGAACACCGGCCTTCTCGCAGGAGCGCTTGAAACGACGCAGAGCTACGTCGAAGGGTTCGTTCTCTTTAACTTTGACGGCTGGCATCCAGGTCGTACCTTCACTGTTTTACCGAATGGACGACGCGATCCGGCTAGGGCACGGGAATACGTCGGTTTTCAAGGGTTGCGGATATTAACGCCTCGCGCTGTGGAATGCAAAGCCTCTGATCGAAAAGCGCTGGCCGGTGCCGGGTGCGGCGATTATCATGCGCGCCTCCTTATTTAGCCCAGTTTTTTGAAGGTTCGAACCCATGCTAGTGCTGGGACTGGAAACCTCCTGCGACGAGACCGGCGTCGCCCTCTACGACAGCGAGCGCGGCCTGCTGGCCGATGCGCTGTTCAGCCAGATCGACCTGCATCGCGTCTACGGTGGCGTGGTGCCGGAGCTGGCCTCGCGTGACCACGTCAAACGCATGCTGCCGCTGATTCGCCAGGTGCTGGGCGAGGCAGGCGTCAAGGCCACGCAGATCGAGGCCATCGCCTATACCTCCGGCCCCGGTCTGGTCGGGGCGCTGCTGGTGGGCGCCTCCTGTGCCCAGGCCCTGGCGTTCGCCTGGGGCATTCCGGCGGTGGGTGTGCACCATATGGAAGGTCATCTGCTGGCGCCGATGCTGGAAGAGCAGCCTCCGGCCTTTCCGTTCGTCGCCTTGCTCGTCTCCGGTGGCCATACCCAGCTGGTGCGAGTCGACGGCATAGGTCGCTATCAGCTGCTCGGCGAATCGGTGGACGATGCCGCCGGCGAGGCCTTCGACAAGACCGCCAAGTTGATGGGGCTGAATTATCCGGGCGGTCCGGAAATCGCCCGCCTGGCGGAAAGCGGCACGCCGGGGCGTTTCACCTTCCCGCGGCCGATGACCGACCGGCCCGGCCTGGACTTCAGCTTCAGTGGCCTGAAGACCTTCACCCTCAACACCTGGCAGCAGTGCCGCGACGCCGGCGATGCCAGCGAGCAGACCCGCGCCGATGTGTCTCTGGCGTTCCAGGAGGCGGTGGTCGATACGCTGACCATCAAGTGCAAGCGCGCGCTCAAGCAGACCGGGCTGAACAGCCTGGTGATCGCCGGCGGCGTGAGTGCCAACCAGGCCCTGCGCAAGTCCCTGGAAAACATGCTGGCCGGACTCAAGGGCAAGGTGTTCTACGCCCGCCCGCGCTTCTGCACCGACAATGGCGCGATGATCGCCTACGCCGGCTGCCAGCGCCTGCTGGCCGGCCAGCACGAGGGACCGGAGATCAAGGTGCAGGCACGCTGGCCGATGGAGCAGCTGCCGGCCATATGAGCCGATAAATTAGCAAGAGTCTGCTTCGGTGCTGGCGAGCTAGAGCGGAACAAGGCAAAAGTCGCCGGCGAAGCGCAGTTTACGTGGGTAAATGAGCATTTCGAGACGCCGCGTCCCGGGCGGCTTTTAACGCAGTTCAGCCGTCGCGCAGCCAGTACCGGAGCGGGCTCTTAGAAATGCCGTTCGCGTCCGGCCATGAGGTCGCGTAGATTGCCGCGATGGCGCCAGACGATCAGCCCGGTCAGCACGCACATCGGCAGCAGCGCCGCCGGTTGCTGCCAGGCCAGCAGGGGCAGGGTCAGCGGCGTGGCGATCAGCGAGGCCAGCGAGCTGGTGCGGGTGAGATAGAAGGTCAGCGCCCAGGCGGCGAGGGCCAGCAGGGCGGCCGGCGGATATAGACCGAGCAGCATGCCGGCGGCGGTGGCGACACCCTTGCCGCCCTGGAAGCGGAAGTACAGCGGGTAGAGGTGGCCGACCACGGCGGCCAGGCCGATCCAGGCCTGTTGCTGGATGTCGAGGCCGAGCAGGTAGGCGACCAGTACCGGCAGCAGGCCCTTGAGCAGATCGCCGAGCAGGGTCAGCACGGCCAGTTTCTTGCCGGCCACTCGCAGCATGTTGGTGGCGCCGGGGTTGCCCGAGCCGCTGGCGCGCGGGTCCGGCCCGCCGCTCAGGTGGCTGAGCAGGATGGCGAAGGACAGCGAGCCGAGCAGATAGGCGAGCAGTGCCAGCAGCCAGAGCATGGTATCCATTCCGGGGCGAGGGAGCCCCGATTCTAGCGGCGGGACAAGGGTCTTGTCGTGCAGCGGAGACGAGGTTTGGACAAGGTTTTCATCGAAGGTCTGGAAGTCGACACCCTGATCGGGGCCTACGACTGGGAGCGCGGCATTCGCCAATGCCTGCTGCTGGACCTGACGTTCGCCTGGGATATTCGCCCGGCCGCCGCCACCGACGACCTGAGCAAGGCCCTCGACTACGCCGCGGTTCACCAGCATGTGCAGGTGTTCGCCGCTACCGCCCAGTTCGAACTGGTGGAGACCTTCGCCGAGCGCCTGGCCGAGAGCCTATTGGCGCAGTTCGGCGCGCCCTGGCTGCGCCTCAAGGTGACCAAGCCCGGCGCCAATCCGGCCGCCCGGGCGGTGGGCGTGGAAATCGAGCGTAGCCGCGCATGACTCAAGTCTTTCTGGGGCTCGGCAGCAACATCGATCGCGAGCGCCTGCTCACGGCCGGGCTCGATGCCCTGAGCGAGCTGCTCGGCGAGCTGCGCTGCTCGCCGGTGTTCGAGAGTCGTCCGGTGGGGATCAAGAGCGGCAACTTCTACAACCTGGTGGTCAGCGCGAACACCGACTTGCCGCTGCACGAGCTGGATCGCCGGCTCAAGTTCATCGAGGCCGACAACGGCCGCTATGCGCCCGAGCGCAAGGGCCTGCCGTTGGACATCGACGTGCTGCTGTACGACGGCCTGGCGGGCAACTTCGACGGCCTGATATTGCCGCGGGCGGAGATCCTGAAGAACGCCTTCGTGCTCTGGCCGCTGGCCCTGCTGGCACCGCAGGAGATTCATCCGGGTACCGGCCGATCCTTCTCCGAGCTGTGGCGCGAGGCGCAGATCGACCAGCAGCTATGGCCGGTGTCTTTCCGGTGGCGCGGCGCCGAGCTGACCCCGACCGCGTTGATTCAGGCCAATCCCGCGCCGATTTAAGCGCCGGCTCCGGCCTTGTAGGCCTTGAGCGCCTTCAGGCGTTCGCCCTTGAGCGCCTCGCCCAGCTCCGCACCCTTGAACCCTCGTTCCACCAGCGGCTGCACCGCCACCGCGCGGGCGGCCTGCATGGCGCCGCGCAGGTAGGCGGATTGCGGATAGTCGCGCTGCTCCAGGCCCAGGCGGCCGCGGGCGTCCATCTCGCAGGCGGCGAGGAACTCCTCGAAGCGTTGCGGCCGGCGATACACATCGAAGCTCTGCAGCAGTTCCAGCAGGGTAGTGGCGCGCAGCTCCAGGGCGCGGTGGCCGTGGGTGTGATATTCGCCGACCAGCAGGGCCAGCTCGGCGCAGTCCTTGGGCACCTTGCAGCGCCGGTTCACCGCGTCGATCAGCTTGAGCCCGCGATGCTCGTGGGCGATATGTCGCGGCCATTCCTCTGGCGGCGTACTGCCCTTACCCAGGTCATGCAGCAGGCAGGCCCAGCGCACGGTCAGCGGCTGTTCGTGCTGGGCGCATTGCTGCAGCACCATCAGGCAGTGCACGCCGGTATCCACTTCCGGGTGATGCGCCTCCGGCTGCGGCACGCCGAACAGCGCGTCGACCTCCAGCAGCAGCTCGGCCAGGGCGCCGCAGTCGCGCAGCACCTGGATGAACACGTCCGGCCGCGGCTCCATCAATGCGCGGGAGATTTCCTTCCAGCTGCGCTCGGGCGTCAGCGTCTTGAGCTCACCGGATTCGGCCAGCTGGCGCATCAGCGCCAGGGTCTCGTCGGCCACGCGAAAGCCCAGTGGCGCATAGCGAGCGGCGAAGCGCGCGACGCGCAGCACCCGCAGCGGGTCTTCGGCGAAGGCCGGGGAGACGTGGCGCAGCAGGCGATCTTCGAGATCCTGCAGGCCGCCGTAGGGGTCGATCACCTGGCCGTCATCGTCCTCGGCCATGGCATTGATGGTCAGGTCGCGGCGGGTCAGGTCTTCTTCGAGGGTGACGTCCGGGCTGGCGTGGAAGGTGAAACCGCCATAGCCCTGGCCGGATTTGCGCTCGGTGCGGGCGAGGGCGTACTCCTCGCCGGTCTGTGGGTGGAGGAACACCGGAAAGTCGGCACCCACAGGGCGAAAGCCCTGGGCCTGCATGGCCTCGGCGGTGGCGCCCACCACCACCCAGTCGATGTCGCTGACGTCGCGGCCGAGCAGGCGGTCGCGCACGGCGCCGCCAACCTTGTAGATCTGCATGTCGATTCCTCCGTTGCGGCGGAGGATAAGCGAAAGCGCCGGCTGGCGCTTCCTCGTCTCCTGCGCTCAAAGGAGTCAGATGGGCGGGATCACCAGGTCCAGGCGCGGGTATTCGTTGTCGTCGCTCGATTCGCCCCTGGGGGGAACGTGCTGCACGCCGACCACCTGATCGCCGCGCATGCTCTCCAGGTGGATGTCGAAGCCCCACAGGCGGTGCAGGTGCTTGAGCACCTCCTGGGTGGAGTCGCCCAGGGGTTTGCGGTCGTGTTGCTGGTGGCGCAGGGTCAGCGAGCGGTCGCCGCGACGGTCGACGCTGAAGATCTGCACATTGGGCTCGCGGTTGCCCAGGTTGTACTGGGCGGCGAGGGTCTCGCGGATCTGCCGGTAGCCTGGCTCGTCGTGGATGGCCGGGATCAGCAGGTCTTCCTGCTGGTCGTCGTCGAGCACGCTGAACAGCTTGAGGTCGCGGATCACCTTGGGCGAGAGGAACTGCAGGATGAAGCTCTCGTCCTTGAAGTTGGCCATGGCGAACTTGAGGGTGGACAGCCAGTCGCTGCCGGCGATGTCCGGGAACCAGCGTTTGTCCTCCTCGGTGGGCTTTTCGCAGATGCGGCGGATGTCGCAGTAGATGGCGAAGCCTAGGGTGTAGGGGTTGATGCCGCTGTAGTAGGGGCTGTCGAAGCCGGGCTGGTAGATCACCCCGGTGTGCGACTGCAGGAACTCCATCATGAAGCCTTCGGTGACCAGGCCCTCGTCGTACAGGTCGTTCATCAGGGTGTAGTGCCAGAAGGTGGCCCAGCCCTCGTTCATCACCTGGGTCTGGCGCTGCGGGTAGAAGTACTGGGCGATCTTGCGCACGATGCGCACCACCTCGCGCTGCCAGGGCTCCAGCAGCGGCGCATGCTTCTCGAGGAAGTACAGGATGTTCTCCTGCGGCTCATCCGGCCAGCGCTTGCTGTCGTGGTCGTGGCCCTTGCGCGAGCTCTTGGGAATGGTGCGCCAGAGGTCGTTGATCTGCTTCTGCAGGTGCTCTTCGCGGTCCTTCTGCCGGCGCCGTTCTTCTTCGGCGGAGATCGGGTAGGGGCGCTTGTAGCGGTCCACGCCGTAGTTCATCAGGGCGTGGCAGGAGTCGAGCAGTTCCTCCACCGCGTCGATGCCGTGGCGCTCCTCGCACTGCATGATGTACTGCTTGGCGAACACCAGATAATCGATGATCGAGCTGGCGTCGGTCCAGGTGCGGAACAGGTAGTTGCCCTTGAAGAAGCTGTTGTGGCCGTAGCAGGCGTGGGCGATCACCAGTGTCTGCATGCACATGGTGTTCTCTTCCATCAGATAGGCGATGCACGGATCGGAATTGATCACGATCTCGTAGGCCAGGCCCATCTGCCCGCGCGAGTAGCCCTTCTCGGTGGCCAAGAAGTGCTTGCCGTAGGACCAGTGGTGGTAGCCCAGCGGCATGCCGACGGAGGCGTAGGCATCCATCATCTGCTCGGCGGTGATCACCTCGATCTGGTTGGGGTAGGTGTCCAGCGCATAGCGCTCGGCGATGCGCGCGATCTCGCGGTCGTAGGCGCGGATCAGCTCGAAGGTCCATTCCGAGCCGGTGGACAGCGGCTGGCGTCTTTTCTCGGCTGCGCTCATGGGGCGGCCCTCAGGTGACCATGCGGCGCTGGAACAGCTCGCGGAACACCGGGTAGATGTCTGCGGCGGAAACCAGCTGCTGCTGGGCGAACGAATTGGCGAAGGTCTCGCTGACCTGTTCGTACTCGTACCACAGCGCCTGGTGTTCGCGCGGGGTGATCTCGACGTAGGTGAAGTACTGCATGAACGGCATGATCTGGTTGATCAGGATGTCGCGGCACACTGGCGAGTCGTCGTTCCAGTTGTCCCCATCCGAAGCCTGGGCGCCGTAGATGTTCCACTCGTTGGTCGGGTAGCGCTCGACCATGATTTCCTGCATCAGCTTGAGGGCGCTGGATACGATGGTGCCGCCGGTTTCCCGTGAATAGAAGAATTCCTCCTCATCCACCTCTTTCGCGCTGGTGTGATGGCGGATGAACACCACTTCGATGCGCTCGTAGTTCCGCTTGAGGAACAGGTACAGGAGGATGAAGAAGCGCTTGGCGATGTCCTTGGTGGCCTGGGTCATGGAGCCGGACACGTCCATCAGGCAGAACATCACTGCCTTGGAGCTGGGGTTGGGCTGCTTGACCAGCAGGTTGTACTTGAGGTCGAAGGTGTCGAGGAAGGGGATGCGGTGGATGCGCGCGCTGAGGCGCTCGATCTCCGCCTCGATTTCCTGGATGTCGCCGAAGTTGTCCGGCTCCTCGCGCCTGAGGCGCTCCAGCTCGACCTTGGCCTCGCGCAGCTTGCCGCGGCTGGAGCCGGACAGGGCGATGCGCCGGGCATGGGCCGAGCGCAGGGTGCGGACGATATTGATGCGCGAGGGATTGCCCTCGTTGCTGATGCCGGCGCGCACCGTCTTGAAGGTGTCGGTGCCGGTCAGGTGGCGCTTGATCAGGTTGGGCAGCTCCAGGTCCTCGAACATGAAATCGAGGAATTCCTCCTGGGTGATCTGGAACACGAACTCGTCCATGCCTTCGCCGGAGTTGCTCACCTTGCCCGGCCCGCGTCCACCCCCTCCGCCGGAGGGACGCGGCACATGGTCGCCGGCGCTGAACTCCTTGTTGCCCGGGTGCACGACGTTCTGCCGACCGCCGCGACCGTGGTGCAGCACCGGCTCGTCGATGTCGCGGCCGGGAATGCTGATCTGCTCGCCGTGCTCCATGTCGGTGATGGAGCGCCGGCTGACCGCCTCCTCGACGGCCTTCTTGATGTGTTCACGGTAACGCCGCAGGAAGCGCTGGCGGTTCACCGTGCTCTTGTTCTTGCCGTTCAGGCGCCGGTCGATCACGTAGCTCATGACGTCTCCTTAGCGCGTGCTCCCAGGGGCGCACGGCAGTCGGCGCCGCCTGGGGCGGCGCGCCGACGGCGGGTTACTGCGACTTGCGAACCCGCAGGTACCACTCGGACAGCAGGCGTACCTGCTTCTCGGTGTAGCCACGTTCGACCATACGAGTGACAAAGTCGTTGTGCTTCTGTTGGTCCTCCTTGCTGGCCTTGGCATTGAAACTGATGACCGGCAGCAGATCCTCGGTGTTGGAGAACATCTTCTTCTCGATCACCACGCGCAGCTTCTCGTAGCTGAGCCAGGTGGGGTTCTTGCCGTTGTTGTTGGCACGGGCGCGCAGCACGAAATTGACGATCTCGTTGCGGAAGTCCTTCGGGTTGCTGATGCCGGCCGGTTTCTCGATCTTCTCCAGTTCCTCGTTGAGGGCCACGCGGTTGAGGATCTCGCCGGTCTCTGGGTCGCGGTATTCCTGATCCTGGATCCAGAAGTCGGCGTACAGAACATAGCGGTCGAAGATGTTCTGGCCGTACTCGCTGTAGGACTCCAGGTAGGCGGTCTGGATCTCCTTGCCGATGAACTCGATATAGCGCGGCGCCAGGTATTCCTTGATGTAGCGCAGGTACCTCTCCCGTGTTTCGGCGGGGAACTGTTCCTGCTCGATCTGCTGCTCCAGCACATAGAGCAGGTGTACCGGGTTGGCGGCGATCTCGTGCGGGTCGAAGTTGAAGACCTTGGACAGGATCTTGAAGGCGAAGCGGGTCGACAGCCCGGCCATGCCCTCGTCGACGCCGGCAGAATCGCGGTATTCCTGGATCGACTTGGCCTTGGGGTCGGTGTCCTTGAGGTTCTCGCCGTCGTAGACGCGCATCTTCGAGTAGATGTTGGAGTTCTCCGGCTCCTTCAGGCGCGACAGTACGGAGAACTGGGCGAGCATCTTCAGGGTGTCCGGCGCGCAGTGGGCGTTGGCCAGCGAGCTGTTGATCAGCAGCTTGTCGTATATGTGTACCTCGTCGGTGACGCGCAGGCAGTAAGGCACCTTGACGATGTAGATGCGGTCGATGAACGCCTCGTTATTCTTGTTGTTGCGGAAGCTGTGCCACTCGGACTCGTTGGAGTGGGCCAAGATGATGCCGCTGTAGGGCAGCCCGCCCAGGCCCTCGGTGCTGTTGTAGTTGCCCTCCTGGGTGGCGGTCAGCAGCGGATGCAGCACCTTGATCGGCGCCTTGAACATCTCGACGAACTCCATCAGGCCCTGGTTGGCCCGGCACAGGGCGCCCGAGTAGCTGTAGGCGTCGGCGTCGTTCTGCGGGAATTCCTCCAGCTTGCGGATATCCACCTTGCCCACCAGGGCGGAGATGTCCTGGTTGTTCTCGTCACCCGGCTCGGTCTTGGCAATGGCTATCTGGTTGAGGATCGAGGGGTGCAGCTTGACCACGCGGAACTTGCTGATGTCGCCGCCGAATTCGTTGAGGCGCTTGCTGGCCCAGGGCGAGATCACGGTGCGCAGGTAGCGCTGCGGGATGCCATATTCCTCTTCGAGGATCTTGCCGTCCTCGTCCGGGTTGAACAGGCCGAGCGGCGACTCGAACACCGGCGAGCCCTTGATGGCGTAGAAGGGGATGTGCTCCATCAGCTGCTTGAGCTTCTCGGCCAGCGAGGACTTGCCGCCGCCTACCGGGCCCAGCAGGTAGAGGATCTGCTTCTTCTCCTCCAGGCCCTGAGCGGCATGGCGGAAGTAGGAGACGATCTGGTCGATGCACTCTTCCATGCCGTGGAAGTCGGCGAAGGCCGGGTAACGGCGGATCACCTTATTGGAGAAGATCCGCGACAGCCGCGGGTCGACCGAGGTGTCCAGTAGCTCGGGCGAGCCAATCGCCATCAGCATGCGTTCGGCAGCGGTGGCATAGGCGCTGCGGTCCGTTTTGCACAGCTCCAGATATTCCTGCAGGGAATATTCTTCCTGCCGAGTCGCCTCGAATCGTTGCTGGAAGTGGCTGAATATACTCATGACTGCACCTCACTCGCTTGCGTGGAGCCGGGGCGGGTCATTCGGGCGGGTGCGCGGGAGGACGGCTGCTCAGCCGTTGGAAAATCCCCCTGACACCATAAAGACGCTACCGATGGCCCGGAACCGGTTTGCCGGCTCTCCCTTCTGGATGGCCTCGCCCTAAGAGTAGTTCGGTTTCGGCGGCGTCAAGCGCGGCAAGAGGGTGACAAGGTGTTGCCGTTCGTCGGCAGGCAGCGGCTGGCGCGGCTTTGCGCCGCGCAGAAAAATTTACTCGGCGTCGCCGCTGGAGACCTGATCCGGATACTGGCTGCGCCACAGTTCGAAGCCGCCATCCAGGCTGTACACCTCGGCGAAGCCCTGGTGCGCCAGGTAGGCGGCGGCGCTCTGGCTGGAGTTGCCGTGGTAGCAGGAGACGATCAGCGGTGCATCGAAGTCGGCCTTGGCGATGAAGTCCGCCAGGTTGTGGTTGTCCAGATGCCGCGAGCCGCTGATATGGCCGTTGGCGAAGCTCTGCGGGTCGCGAATGTCCACTACCACGGCGCCTTGTTCGCGCAGGGCCTGGGCCTGCTCCGGGGGGATGCGTTTGAAGTCGCTCATGCGGGAGTCTCCTTGCAGTCGCAGCGGAATTTCTCGCCGCTGTCGATGTTCATCAGGGTCATGGCGCCGCCCCACACGCAGCCGCTGTCCAGGGCCGAGAGGCCGGGCTCGTCGCAGTTGCCTTCTAGCGCCGCCCAGTGGCCGAAGATGATCTTCTGCCCACGGGTCTTGCGTGCGGGCCAGCTGAACCAGGGGGCGTAGCCGGGCGGAGCGGTGCCCACGCCTTCCTTGCTCTTCAGATCGAGGGTGCCGTCCTCGGTGCAAAAGCGCATGCGGGTGAAGTAGTTGGTGATCACCCGCAGGCGGGTGACGCCGTGCAGATCGCTGTCCCATTTGGCCGGCTCGTTGCCGTACATGCCGTCGAGGAACAGGGGCAGGCGGGCATCGTCGAGCAGCACTTCTTCGACTTCAGCGGCGCGCTTGAGTGCCTTCTTCAGCGTCCACTGCGGCGGGATGCCGGCGTGCACCATGACGATGTCGCGCTGCTCGTCATGGTGCATCAGCTTCTGCCGGCGCAACCATTCGAGCAGGTCCCCGCGGTCCGGGGCGTCGAGGATTTCCTGCAGGGTGTCGTTCTTCTTCAGGCGCTCGACGTTGTGCGCGGCAGCCAGCAGGTGCAGGTCGTGGTTGCCGAGTACGCAGACCAGCGCATCGCGGATCGAATAAAGAAAGCGCAGGGTCTCCAGCGACTCCGGGCCGCGGTTGACCAGGTCGCCGACCAGCCACAACTTGTCTTGGGCTGGGTCGAAGGCGACCCGCTGCAGCAGGCATTTCAGCGGTTGCAGGCAGCCCTGCAGGTCGCCCACCGCATAAGTGGCCATCAGTGCAGGGCCCCCGGCACGGCCAGGCGGAACGGGGCGATGGGGGCGTCGAAGCGTTTGCCGTCGTCGGCGAGCATCTGGTAGCTGCCATGCATGTTGCCGACCTTGGTCGCCATCACCGTGCCGCTGCTGTAGGTATGGCTCTGGCCAGGCTCCAGGCGCGGCTGCTGGCCGATCACGCCGGCGCCGCGTACTTCCTGCACGCGGCCGTCGCCGTCGGTGATGATCCAGTGGCGGCTGAGCAGCTTGGCCGCCTCGGTGCCGCCGTTGTGCAGGGTCACGGTGTAGGCGAAGGCATAGCGGTTCTGCTCCGGAGTCGATTGGTCCGGGAGGTAGCGGGTCTCGACGCTGACGTCGATCTGGTAACGCGGGTCGGCCATCTGAACAAACTCGACAGGCTGAAAGGGCAGTTTAGTCCGCTTGGCCGCTGGCCTGGCGGTCGGCCAGCTGATCGGCCAGACGCACGAAGGCGGCCAGGTCCAGCTGTTCCGGGCGCAGGCCGCCGTCCACGCCGGCGGCCTCGATGGCCTCGTTCGGCAGCAGTTGCTTGAGTGTGTTGCGCAGGGTCTTGCGGCGCATGTTGAAGGCCTCGCGCACCACCCGCTCGAGCAGGCGATGGTCCTTGGCCGGGTGCGGCAGGCTCTGATGCGGCACCAAGCGGACGATGGCCGAGTCGACCTTGGGCGGCGGGTTGAAGGCGCCCGGGCCGACGTTGAACAGGTGCTCCACCCGGCAGTGGTACTGGACCATGATCGACAGGCGGCCCCAGTCGCCACCGCCCGGCTCGGCGGCCAGGCGCTCCACCACTTCCTTCTGCAGCATGAAGTGCATGTCGCGGATCAGCGGGGCGTTGTCCAGCAGGTGGAAGATCAACGGGGTGGAGATGTTGTATGGCAGGTTGCCGACCACGCGCAGGCTGTGGGGCGCGGCGTCCAGGCGGGTGAAGTCGAACTTCAGCGCGTCGCCCTGGTTCAGCTTGAAGCGCGGGTTGTCGCCAAACTTGCCTTGCAGGATGGGGATGAGGTCGAGGTCGAGCTCGATCACGTCGAGCTGCGCACCGCTGCCCAGCAGGCCTTCGGTCAGCGCGCCCTGGCCCGGGCCGATCTCCAGCAGGCGCTCGCCCTCTTTGGCATGAATGGCACGCAGGATGCGGTGGATCACCCCGGCATCGTGCAGGAAGTTCTGGCCGAAGCGCTTGCGCGCGCGGTGTTGGTATTCGGACATCGGTACGGCTCCAAGCTTCAAGCACAAGCTCAAAGCGCAATGCAAAGAGCGGCAGTTTAGCAGCCGCGGGCTCAGGCTCTAAGCGCGGCGTGCGCTGGCCATCTGGTAGGCGGTCTCCAGCGCGACCCGCAGGCTGCCGGTATCGATCTTGCCGCTGCCGGCCAGGTCCAGGGCGGTGCCGTGGTCGACCGAGGTGCGGATGATCGGCAGGCCCAGGGTGACGTTGACCGCCGCGCCGAAGCCCTTGTACTTGAGCACCGGCAGGCCCTGGTCGTGGTACATGGCCAGTACCGCGTCGCAGTGCTCGAGGTGCTTGGGGGTGAACAGAGTGTCGGCCGGCAGCGGGCCGATCAGGTTCAGGCCCTCGCCGCGCAGGAGCTCCAGGGTCGGTTCGATCACCTCGATCTCCTCGCGGCCCAGGTGGCCACCCTCACCGGCATGCGGATTGAGGCCGCAGACCAGGATGCGCGGGTTGGCGATACCGAATTTCTCCACCAGGTCGGCGTGCAGGATGCGAGTGACGCGGGCCAGGCGTTCGTCGGTGATCGCGGCGGCCACGTCCTTGAGCGGCAAATGGGTGGTCACCAGGGCCACGCGCAGGCCGCGGGTCGCCAGCATCATCACCACCTGCTCGGTGGTGGTCAGTTCGGCGAGGAACTCGGTGTGGCCGGAGAAGGGAATGCCGGCCTCGTTGATCACGCCCTTGTGCACGGGCGCGGTGATCATCCCGGCGAACGTGCCGTCGATGCAGCCCTGACCGGCGCGGGTCAGGGTAACCAGTACATAGGCGGCGTTGGCCTTGTCCAGTTCGCCGGCCACTACCGGAGCCGCCAGGGGCGTATCCCAGACATACAGGCTGCCGGCCGGAGCCGGGGCGCTCGGCCACTGGCCGGGACCAACGCCGATCAGCTCGATGCTCAGTCCCAGTTGCTGTGCGCGCTCGGACAGCAGGTCGCGGCTGGCGATGGCCACCAGCGCCTCGGGTTGAACCTCGCGGGCCAGCAGCAGGCACAGGTCCGGGCCGATGCCGGCGGGCTCGCCGGGGGTGAGGGCAAACAGGCGGGGAGTGGTCATGGCGGCCTCGTGGGAATACCGGGTCAGAGAGGAATACTGTACGCGCAAAGGCGCGAGGCGAAAAAAAGCCCGGCGGAACCGGGCTCTTTCACTGCGATCAGGCGATCAGAGCTTGATCTCGACGTAGGCTTCGTCGCGGATCTGGCGCAGCCAGGCCTGCAGCTCTTCGTCGTACTTGCGATTGCGCAGGATGTTCATCGCCTGCTGCTCGCGGTACTGCTCGCTGCTGTCGGTGGCGCGTCGGCCGAGGACTTCCAGCACGTGCCAGCCGTAGGGGCTCTTGAACGGCTCGGACAGCTGGCCGCTCGGAGTCTTGGCCATCACTTCGCGGAACTCCGGAACCAGGGTGTTGGGGTCGATCCAGTTGAGATCGCCGCCATTCAGTGCCGAACCCGGGTCTTCGGAGAAGCTCTTGGCCAGGGTGGTGAAGTCCTCGCCGGCGACGATGCGCTGGTACAGGCGCTCCACCAGGCGGCGGGTCTCTTCTTCGCTGCGCACTTCGTTGGGCTTGATCAGGATGTGGCGCACGTGCACCTCATCGCGCACCAGGGTGTCGCCGCCGCGCTTGTCCAGCAGCTTGACGATCATGAAGCCGCCAGGAGTGCGAACCGGCTCGGTGATATCGCCGACCGACAGGGCGCGAATCATCTCGGCGAACGCCGGTGGCAGCTGGGCCGCCTTGCGCCAGCCGATCTCGCCGCCTTCCAGGGCGTTCTCGCTGGCGGAGCTGGACATCGCCGTCTGAGCGAAGTCGGCGCCATTGCGTAGGCTGTCATATACCTCGGAGGTCTTCTGCGCGGCGGCGCGGATCTCGTCCGGAGAGGCCGCTTCCTGAACCGGGATCAGGATATTGGCCAGGCGGAACTCTTCCGACAGCTGCATTGCTCCCAGGTCCGAGGACAGGAAGTTCTGCACTTCCTGATCGGTCACCTGGATGCGCTCGGCCACGCGGCGCTGGCGCACGCGGCTGATGACCATCTCGCGGCGGATCTGCTCGCGGGCCTCGTCATAGGACAGGCCATCACGGGCCAGGGCGGCGCGGAACTGGTCCAGATTCAGGCGATTGCGCTGGGCAATCCCTTCCATGGCCTGGTTCAGTTCTTCGTCGGTGATACGGATGCCGGAGCGGTCGCCGATCTGCAGCTGCAGGTTCTCGACGATCAGGCGCTCCAGTACCTGCTGTTGCAATACATCCTGTGGTGGCAGCTGGCCGCCGCGCTTGCCGATGGTCTGCTCGACCTCGCGCAGACGCTGGTCCAGTTGGCTGTACATGATCACGTCGTTGTCGACGATGGCGACCACGCGGTCGATGGATTGGAGCTGCGCCTGTGCGGCGGAAGCGAGGAAAACTGCGCCCAGCAACAGCGGGCGCAGGCAATCAGAAAGCTTGTTCTTCACGTTCACGGTAACCTTGAATGCCTTGCTCGAGGAAGCTCTCAGTCTTGCCGCCCAACACGTTGCCGAGGCCCTTGAGGACGATCTGCAGGAAGATGCCGCGATCCGGCTCTTCGTTGGTATCGGGGTTGAGACTGGTTTCGTCGTAGTCGATCCAGTAGCGGTTGATCAGGCGCAGCTTCCAGCAGCAGCTGTCGTATTCGAAGCCGCCAAAGGCCTCGAGTGTACGGTCGCGTGCATAGTCGCGCTGCCAGCGGGCGATCACGTTCCACTGCGACACGATTGGCCAGATGACCGAGAAGTCGTGCTGCTGGATCTTGTAGTAGTCCTTGATGTAGTTCGGGCTGCCCGGCGTGCCGAAGTCGCTGCCATAGGTCCAAGTGCCGTTGGTCCTGTCGTAACGCATGGTGTCGTTACGATAGCGATAACCAGCGTTGATCACCTTGTTCGGATTGTCTTCTGGCTGATAGTGGAACATCACACTGCCGGAGCGGGTGCGGTGGGTGTTGCCGTCCCAGTTGAAGTCCGAGTTCACGCGCCAGTCGCGATTGAAGCGGTACATGTACTCCAGAGCGTAGGGAGAGGAGCTGGAGGTATAGTCGTCGCGTTGGCTAAGGGTTCCCGTTCTGTCAGGCATCGTGACCTTTCTGTCTTCGAAATAGAAAGCCTGGCCGATGCTGAAGCGTTGACGTTCAAAGCCGTTATCTTCGATCCAACGATTGGTTACACCGAGTGACAGCTTGTTCTCGTCACCAATGCGGTCTTTGCCCGAGAAACGGTTTTCGCGCCACAGAGAGGCGTAATTGAACGTGTACTCGCCAGTGTCGAACACGGGGATATCTTCTTGATCCTCTTCCGGTACATAGAGGTAGAAGGCGCGTGGCTCCAGGGTTTGACGATAGTTATTGCCGAACCACTGGGTGCTGCGGTCGAAGTACAGGCCGCTGTCCAGGCTAAAGATCGGTACGCTGCGATCCGGGCTATCTTCGAAGTCCTCTCCGATACTGGCGAGGTCTGCCTTGCCGACGGAATCCAGGTCCAGATCATATTGGGTATAGGCGTACTTCAGGCTTGGCTTGACGAAGCCCCAGGTTCGCTCTACCGGCAAGCTGATGCCAGGCTCGAGATGGATGCGCTCGCCCGTGGAGCGTGCACTGCCGAACACGTTGTTGTCGTACCAGGGCTCGGGATTGCCGTCTTCGTCGATGAAGTTTCCACTACGCAGATCACGATCAAAGAAGACGTATTCGGTACCGTAGGTGAAGTTCAGGCCACCCGGCTGGAATGGCAGCGCGCCATCCAGGGTCAGTTGCGGCAGACGCTCGTATGGCGTGATATCGACAACACTGGTTGCCTCGTAGGCATGCACATTGAGGCGGGCATTGAAGGAATCGCCTCGCCAGCTCAGCGTTCCGCGCTGATTGAGGAAGTCAGGCGTCTGTAGATTTTCCAGATCGCTGTCCAGATCCTGGAAGTAGTAAGGGTCGCTAATGTCGGTGTAGTCGACCTCGGCCAACAGCCGCTCGTCCAGGCCACCTACGTGCTGCCAGTTGTACATCCAGCGCTGGTCTTCGTACTCCGACTGCAGCTCGCGCTCGTCTTCCTGGTCGTCCAGATAGGCGCCGCCGACCTGACCTTCGCTGCCCTTGGTCAGGTAGCGGAACTCGCCCTCCATCAGCAGGCCGCGATTGGCCATGTAGGTCGGATAGAGGGTGGCGTCGTAGTTCGGTGCGATGTTGAAGTAGTACGGCGTCGACAGGGTGAAGCCGTTGTCGCTCGACGAGCTGATGCCCGGCGCAAGGAAGCCGGACTGGCGACGATCGTCGATCGGGAAATAGATGTACGGGGTGTAGAAGACCGGAATGTCCTTCACCCGCAGGGTCACGTTGGTCGCGGTACCGAAACCGGTGGCCGGGTCCAGCTTGATGTTGTTCCCCTTCAGGTGCCAGGCGTTATTGCCTGGCTCGCAACGGGTGTAGGTACCGTCCTTGAGGCGGACGACGGCGCTTTCTTCGCGTTTGGCGTAGAGCGCGTTGCCGCGGACGTGGCCCTTGTGGATCACGTATTCGGCGTTCTCGACCTTGGCTTCGCCGTTGTCCAGCTGGATCTCGGCGCGGTCGCCGACTACCAGCATGCCGTTGTCGCGAATGCGTACGTTGCCTTTCAGCTCGCCGCGGTTTTCGGCCTGGTGCAGGGTGGCCTCTTCGGCCTCGATCTGCATGCTCGACTGGCGCAGGACCACGTCACCGGCGAGGGTGGCGGCTTCCTTCTCCTGCTCGTAGCGCGAAGCCTTGGCCGAGACGAACAGCGGCGCCTCGTCCATCGGCGTGTCGTCGCTCATGCCCGGGCGTAGCGGCTCGACGTAGGAGCCCTCGCAGTACGGGCCGACTTCCGCCAGTTGCGCGGCGCTCAGTTTGTCGCGCGGGACCCAGTCCAGGTGGCTGTAGTCGGCGCTGCGGCTGCTCAGGGCGCGGCCTTTGCTCTCGGTGACCAGTACCGCCTGCTCACCCTGCGCCTGGCTGTCGGCCGACTGGGCGGCACCGGTGCCGGCAACGGAGCTGACGGCCGTGGCGCTGTGCTGCGGGCGCGGCAGTGCGGCAGCGGCATTGCTCTTCGGTGAGCAGGCCCAGCCGCCGGAGGCGGAGGCGGAGCAGTCGTACTGCTCGGTGGCAATAGCGAAAGGCGAGGCCAGAGGTTGCAGAGCCAGCAGGCTGCCGGTCACCAGCAACGGGAATTTTTTACGGAACAGGGGGAGTTTTACTGCCATCTTGTTTTTCCGGGCTTCCTGCGCGCCTTCGACCCGCGGGGGCCGCACGCCTCTCGATGGGCTGAAAAAGATGCTGGATAATAAAGCATGACCCGCGCAACGGCTAGCGCCGTCGGAGACCCCTGTAATGCCCGATCAAGATGTGCGTCTCCAGCTCCTGCGGAGCTGGCTGCAAGACTGTCTACCCGTTCTGTTTCAACGCGAAGGCTGGGGTGAAGTGCCCGCTGCGAGCCTGGCTCCGGCCAGCAGCGACGCCAGTTTCCGCCGCTATTTCCGCTGGCAGGCCGAGGGCCGCAGCCTGATCCTGATGGACGCCCCGCCACCCCAGGAAGATTGCCGGCCCTTCGTCAAGGTCGCCGCCATGCTGGCCGAGGCGGGCGTGCATGTGCCGCGCATCCTGGCCCAGGATCTGGAGCGAGGCTTCCTGGTACTGGACGACCTGGGCTCGCAAACCTGGCTCGAGGTGCTGAACGCGGAGAACGCCGATGCGTTGTTCGACGCCGCCTTGCGGGCCCTGGTGGCCTTCCAGAAGCTGCCGGTCGAGGGCCAGCTGCCGCCTTACGACGACGCCCTGCTGCGCCGCGAGTTGCAGCTGTTCCCCGATTGGTACCTGCAGCGTCATCTCGGCGTGGAGTTGGACGAAGCGCAGCGCGGCCAGTGGCAGCAGGTCTGCGATTTGCTGGTGGGCAGCGCCCTGGATCAGTCGCGGGTATTCGTCCATCGCGACTACATGCCGCGCAACCTGATGCTGAGCCAGCCCAACCCCGGCATCCTCGATTTCCAGGACGCGGTGCACGGCCCGATCAGCTACGACGTCACCAGCCTGTTCAAGGACGCCTTCCTCAGCTGGCCTGAGGAGCGTGTGATCGGCTGGCTGCAGCGCTACTGGCAGCTGGCACGTGACGCCGGCCTCGCGGTACCGGCCCAGTTCGCCGAGTTCCACCGCGCCAGCGACCTGATGGGCGTGCAACGCCATCTCAAGGTGATCGGCATCTTCGCCCGCATCTGCCACCGCGACGGCAAACCCAAGTACCTGAACGATGTGCCGCGCTTCTTCTCCTATATAGAGGCAGTGCTGACGCGACGCCCCGAACTGGCCGTGCTCGGTGAACTGCTGGCCAGCCTGCCACAGCGGGAGAAGCAACCGGCATGAAGGCGATGATTCTCGCGGCGGGCAAGGGCGAACGCCTGCGGCCGCTGACCCTACACACGCCCAAGCCGCTGGTGCGTGCCAGTGGTACTCCGCTGATCGAGTTCCATGTGCGCGCCCTGGCCGCCGCCGGTTTCAGCGAGCTGGTGATCAACCACGCCTGGCTCGGCCAGCAGATCGAGGACTACCTGGGCGACGGTAGCCGCTACGGTCTGCGCATCGTCTATTCGGCCGAAGGCGAGCCGCTGGAAACCGGCGGAGGCATCTTCAAGGCCCTGCCGTTGCTGGATGACGAGCCGTTCCTGGTGGTCAATGGCGATATCTGGACCGACTACGATTTCGCCGCCCTGCGCCGTCCGCTGCAGGGGCTGGCCCATCTGGTGCTGGTGGATAACCCCGCCCACCACCCGAGCGGCGACTTCCGCCTGCAGGATGGTCGCGTGGCGGATGCTGTTGCCGGGCAGGCCAGCTTCACCTACAGCGGCATGGCCGTATTGCATCCGCGCCTGTTCGCCGGCTGCCAGCCGGGGGCCTTCAAGCTGGCGCCGCTGTTGCGCGCCGCTATGGCCGACGGCAAGGTCAGCGGCGAGCATTTCGCCGGTCGCTGGGTCGACGTAGGCACCCACGAGCGCCTGGCGGATGTCGAGCGCCTGCTGGCGGCGGAAGCCTGACATGCTCTGGCCGGCGACCCTGATCGGCGCGGCGGCGGGGCTGGCGATTGCCAGCATCCCCGGCGCGTTGCTCGGTGGCCTGCTCGGCCAGGTGCTGGATCGGCGCCTGCGCCTGCAATCCCTCGATCATCTGCGCGAGTTGCTCGGTGCCAAGCGCCCGCCGCCGCTGGACGACGAGGACCTGCTGTTCATGCTGATCGGTCGGCTGGCCAAGAGCGACGGCCGGGTACTCGACAGCCATATCCAGGCGGCGCGCAACGAGATGCAGCGCCTGGGCCTGGATGAGCCGGGCCGGCGGCGCGCCATGCAGGCCTTCAATCGCGGCAAGCAGGTCGACGACAAGGAGTTGCGCGCCGCGCTCCGGGCGCTGCACGAGCGCCCGGAGCGGGGTGAAACGCTGCTGCGCACCTGCTGGCGCATGGCCTGGGCCGATGGCCGGGTGAGTGAGGCGGAGTCCCGGCTGATCCAGCAGTGGGGGCTCTGGCTGGGGTGGAAGCGCGAGGCGCTGAAGACCCTGGCCGCCGAGTACGAGCCGGCGCGCCAGGTGCCGCAGGTGAAGTCCAGCGATTACCAGGCGGCCCTGCGCTTGCTTGGCGTGCAGATGGATAGCGAGCCGGCGGTGATCAAGCGCGCCTACCGCCGCCTGATCAGTCGCCACCACCCGGACAAGTTGGCCGGCTCCGGCGCCACCGCGGCGCAGTTGCGTACGGCGACCGACAAGACCCGCGAGCTGCAGATCGCCTACGAGCTGGTGCGCCAGCGCCACGGCTTCCGCTAGCGGCCCGCACCTGCGGTCTACTGTTTCTCCAGCCAGCCACGCACCCGGCGGAACAGCTGCTCCTGCTCGGCTTCCAGATTACCCGGCAGGGCCTTGAGGGCGATCTGCGTGTAGCCGTCATGGGCCAGGCGCTTGCTGGCCTGCTTGCGCCGTACCGCGCTGCCGCGATCGGCGGCCAGGTCCTTGTAGAAGAAATCGCCGGTGGCCAGTTTGAGGCCGGGAATCAGCTCGTCCAGCGCCGGGGTCTGCCCGCCGGGCAGTTGCGGCGCGACCACCACCAGCTGCTTGATCTGCTCGGGCTTGCGCTCCTTGAGATAGAGCGCGGCCCAGTAGGCGCCGTCGCCATGGCCGAGCAGCACGATGTTCTTGGCATCTTGCTGCTCGGCGAAGGCGATGCCGGCCTGGATGCGCGCGAAGATGCGCTCGGCCGGATCGACCGCAGGCGGCGCGGGTGTGGCGGCGGGAGGCGCAGTCTCAGCGGGGGCACCGGTGGTCGCGCCCTCGGTCGCCGGGTCTGGCGCGGCATCCTGGGCCGGCGCGGTGGCGGTATCGACGGTCACCGGTTCCGGCGCGCGCGGCAGCACCGCTTCCGGCAGTGGCGCGGCCTTGCTGTCCGGCAGGCTCAGGCTGAGCGTGCTCCATTCGACATCCGGCAGCTTGAGGCGCAGCGGCTTGATCGCCTGGGGCCAGTCGGCACTCTCGTCGGCGCCCGGCACCAGGATCACCACGCCCTTGAACTCCGGTGCGTTGGCCGGTTTCCACAGTGCGAGGAATTTCTCCTCGCCGGTCTGCAGGATCTGCTGTTCGTCCTTGGGCAGCTGGCGCTCGAGCCCTGCGGCGTTGTCCTCGATGCGCTCTTCCAGCGGCTGGCGTGGCGGCTCGGCAGGCGCGGCGCCCTCGCTGGGGGCTTCGCCGGCGGGCGTTTCGGTGGGAGTCGGAGCTTCTTCCTCGGCATGCACGGGCAGGGCGAGGGTCAGGCACAAGGCCAGGAGTGTCGGCAGGACTGGACGGCGCATCTCAGCACTTCGGTAGCGGGAGGTTCTAGCAGCCTAAGCGCTTCGCCGCAGTTTGTCAGGTAAGGTAGAAAGCGGACCCGAGATGATGTGGATCGACGCTGTGCGCATGATTCGACTGCTGTGCTGGCTGCTGCCGCTGTTTCCCCTGCTGGGCCAGGCGGCCGAGCTGGATGCGGCGCAGCGTGCCTGGCTGGCCGAGCATCCGCGGCTGCGCGCCGGCGTGGTGCTGCAGGCGCCCTATGCCGAGTATCAGCGCCGCCAGCAGCAACTCAGCGGGCTGAATGTCGAGCTGAGCGAGGCGCTGGCCAAGTCCCTCGGCGTCGAGCTGAGCTGGCTCGGCTATGCCGACCAGGCGGCCCTCGACCAGGCCCTGCGTGCCGGGCGAGTCGATTTTGCCCCGGGACTGACTCAGACCCCCGCCGGCCTGCGCCTGTGGCAGTTCTCCGATCCCTATCTGCGCGTTCCCCATCTGCTGGTGGGAGAGCGCCTGGGCGAACTGGGCGTGGAGCTGGAGAACCTCGGCGAGCGCGAGCCGCTGGCCGTGCGCGAACCCAGCGTGGTGGCCGACTACCTGCGCGGCAATTACTTCAACCTGCGCCTGCAGGCCCAGCCCTCCGACCGCGAGGCGCTGCGCGCGGTGCTGGCGCAGCGGGCGCGCTATGCGGTGATCGACCAGGCGCAGCTCAGTCGTCTCAGTCAGGAGAGCGAGTTCGCCGGCCTCACCGTGATCGCCGATGTCGGTCTGCCGCAGCTGCTGCGCTTCGGCACCCGCCGCGACTGGCCCGAGCTGGCGACCATCCTCGACACCGGCCTGCGCCAGTTGCCGGCCGAGCAGCTGGAGCAATTGCAGCAGCGCTGGCTGACCGCCCGCACGCCTAGCCTCGGCGAGTCGCCGCAGTTCTGGCGCAACCTGAGCCTGCTGCTCGGCCTGCTGTTGCTGGTCAGCCTGGCCCTGCTCGGCGTGCTGCGCCGCCAGCGTGGCGGCCTGGAGAGGCGCCTGCTGGAGGCGCGCGCGACCCTGGCTCGGCGCGAGGTGGCCGAAGAGGCGCTGCGCCTGGCGCAGTTCTCCCTCGACCACAGCACGGTCGGCATCCTCTGGGTCAACTGGGACAGCCGGGTGCGCTACGCCAACCAGGCGGTGGCCGAGATGCTCGGCTACGACAGCCACGCCATGGTCGACCGGCCGCTGCAGGATTTCGAGCCGAACCTGGGCATGGACCGCTGGCTCGGCCTGTGGAAGCGCGTACGCCAGCACGAGGAGGGCGCGCTGAGCTTCGAGAGCAACTGCGTCCGCGCCGATGGCAGCTGGATGCCGGCCGATGTGACCCTGGGCTTCCTGCGCTTTCGCGAGGCCGAGTACCTGGTGGTCTACCTCACCGACGTCACCGAGCGCCGCCGTGCCCACGCCGCCCTGGAGGAGAGCGAGGCGCGCCTCAAGGGCATCGCCGGCAACGTGCCGGGCCTGGTGTTCCGCCTGGAGCGCCCGTTGCCCGTTGCGCCGGTGGACTTCGCCTTTATCAGCGAGGGCAGCGAACAACTGGTCGGCTACCCGCCGGCGACCATCATGGCGGTCGACTTCGGCATCCGCAGCCTGGTCCATCCCGAGGACCGCGCCGCCTACCACGCCACCCAGGACGCCGCCATCGAGGCGGCCAGCGACTGGCAGTGGCAGGGCCGCATCCTCACCCGTGACGGTCGCGTGCGCTGGGCCGATATCAAGGCCAGTGCCCGCCAGCTCAGTGCCGAGCATGTGGTGTGGGACGGCGTGGTGTGGGACATCAGTGACAACAAGGCCATCGAGCTGGAGCTGGCCGAGTCGCGCGCCCAGCTGCGCGAGCTGTCCGCGCACCTTGAGAGCGTGCGTGAGGAGGAGAAGGCGCGCATCGCCCGCGAGGTGCACGACGAGCTGGGCCAGGTGCTCACCGTGCTCAAGCTGGAGACCTCCATGTGCGAGCTGGCCTATGCCGGCCTCGACGCCGGCCTGCAGGCGCGCCTGGACAGCATGAAGAAACTGATCGCCAACCTGTTCCAGCTGGTGCGCGACGTGGCTACCGCGCTGCGCCCGCCGATCCTCGACGCCGGCATCGCCTCGGCCATCGAATGGCAGGCGCGGCGCTTCGAGGCGCGCAGCGGCATTCCCTGCCTGGTGCGGGTACCCGAGCAGGTGCCGGCGCTGGCGGACGCCAAGGCCATCGGCCTGTTCCGCGTGCTGCAGGAGGCGCTGACCAATGTGCTGCGGCATGCCCAGGCGCACACGGTGGAGATCGACCTGGAGGTGCAGGGCGGCGAGCTGTGCCTGCGGGTGAGTGACGATGGTCGGGGTTTCGACACGGCCGCCCAGCGCGCACAATCCTTCGGCCTGGTCGGCATGCGCGAGCGTGTGCTGATGCTCGGCGGCCGCCTGGACATCGACAGCGCGCCGGGGGAGGGCACCACCCTGAGCGTGCGCGTGGCACTGGATGAAGAGGTCGTAGCGTGATTCGAGTACTGGTGGCCGAAGACCACACCATCGTCCGCGAGGGCATCAAGCAGCTGATTGGCCTGGCCAAGGATCTCGTCGTCGCCGGCGAGGCCTGCAACGGCGAGCAGTTGCTGGAGACCCTGCGCCATACCCCCTGCGAGGTGGTGCTGCTGGATATCTCCATGCCCGGCGTCAACGGCCTGGAGGCGATTCCGCGCATTCGCGCGCTGAGCGAGCCGCCGGCGGTGCTGGTGCTGTCCATGCACGACGAGGCGCAGATGGCCGCCCGCGCCCTGAAGATCGGCGCCGCCGGCTACGCGACCAAGGACAGCGACCCGGCGCTGCTGCTCACCGCCATCCGCAAGGTCGCCGCCGGTGGCCGCTATATCGACCCGGAGCTGGCCGACCGCATGGTCTTCGAGGTCGGCCTGACCGACTCGCGGCCGCCGCACGCGCTGCTGTCCGAGCGCGAGTTCTCGGTGTTCGAGCGCCTGGTGCGCGGCGAGGGCGTCAACGAGATCGCCCAGCAGTTGTCGGTCAGCAGCAAGACCATCAGCACCCACAAGGCGCGCCTGATGCAGAAGCTCAATCTGCACTCGGTGGCCGACCTGGTGAAGTACGCGGTCGAGCACAAGTTGATCTGAGACAAGTTCCTCGTTTGCACCTCTTTACATTGCAGTCGCTTCGTGGCTGATTGGTCACCTTTCGCGGCGACCGCTCTGGCGCAAGCCTTTCGCCCGTTTGCAGGGCATCGATGCAATGGGGAACAAGATGTACAAGAAGTACCTTGCAGGCAGCCTTCTGGCGGCCGCGCTGCCGGCCCACGCCGACTACGTGACGGTGATTTCCTTCGGTGGGGCCAACAAGGAGGCGCAGCGCGCCGCTTTCTACGACCCGTTCAAGAAGTCCACCGGGACCAGCGTGGTGCATGGGTCCTACAACGGCGACCTGAGCAAGTTGCGCAAAATGGCGCAGATGAGCCACGTGTCCTGGGACGTGGTCGAGGTGGAGGCACCGGAGCTGGCACGCGGCTGCGAGGACGGCCTGTTCGAGAAGTTCGATCCCAAGCTGCTCGGTGACGCCGCCGACTACCTGCCTGGCGCCGTGCAGCCCTGTGGCGTCGGCATCTTCGTCTGGTCCACGGTGCTGGCCTACAACGGAACCAAGGTGAAAGGCGCGCCCCAGGGCTGGGCCGACTTCTGGGACACCAAGCGCTTCCCCGGCAAGCGCGCCCTGCGTTGGGGGGCCAAGTACAACCTGGAGTTCGCCCTGATGGCCGACGGTGTGCCGGCCAAGGACGTATACCGGGTGCTGGCCAGCGCCGAGGGCCAGGATCGTGCCTTCCGCAAGCTGGACGAGATCAAGCCGCAGCTGCACTGGTGGAAGACCGGCGTGGAGCCGATCCGCCTGCTCGGCGACGGCCGCGTGGTGATGAGTTCGGCCTATAACGGCCGGATCGCCGCCGCCCAGGCCGAGCAGCCGCAACTGGCCCTGAGCTGGAACGGCGGCATCTACGACTTCGACTACTGGGCGCTGCCCAAGGGCCTCGGCAAGGCCGAGCAGGCGCGCCGTTTCGTCGCCTTCGCCAGCCAGCCGGAACCGCAGCGGCGCTTCGCCGAGAACATTGCCTACGGCCCGGTGAACCGCCACGCCATTGCCGCGCTGGACCCCAAGGTCCGCGCCAACCTGCCCACCGCCCCGGCCAATCTGGCCGGCGGCGTCGGCATGGATGCGACCTTCTGGGCCGCCAACGGTGCCGCCCTGGAGGAGCGTTTCGCCCGCTGGGCCGAGCGCTGATCGCAAGTATTGGTGCTGTAGGGCGATCCCTACAGCGCCTCGTCCGTCCGCCTTATAGCAATCTCTCATACCGCCCGATTTGCGCCGGCTGCAGGGCTTTCTAGGCTTACAGCACGGCAACAAGAACAAAGGTGCGGTGATGGCCGAGAATGCTTCCAGCGACGTGCTCGTCAGCTTCAAGGGCGTGCAGAAGAGCTACGACGGCGAAAGCCTGATCGTCAAAGACCTCAATCTGGATATCCGCAAGGGCGAGTTCCTCACCCTGCTCGGGCCGTCCGGTTCCGGCAAGACCACCAGCCTGATGATGCTGGCCGGTTTCGAGACGCCCACCGCCGGCGAGATCCTCCTGGCCGGGCGCGCCATCAACAACGTGCCGCCGCACAAGCGCGACATCGGCATGGTGTTCCAGAACTACGCGCTGTTCCCGCACATGACGGTGGCCGAGAACCTGGCCTTCCCACTCACCGTGCGCGGCATGAGCAAGACCGACATCACCGAGCGGGTCAAGCGCGCGCTGTCCATGGTCCAGCTCGACAACTTCCGCCACCGCTATCCGGCGCAGCTTTCCGGCGGCCAGCAGCAGCGCGTGGCGCTGGCCCGTGCGCTGGTGTTCGAGCCGCAGCTGGTGCTGATGGACGAGCCGCTCGGCGCGCTGGACAAGCAGCTGCGCGAGCACATGCAGATGGAGATCAAGCACATCCACCAGCGCCTGGGCGTGACCGTGGTCTACGTGACCCACGACCAGGGCGAGGCGCTGACCATGTCCGACCGGGTGGCGGTGTTCCACCAGGGTGAGATCCAGCAGATCGCCCCGCCGCGCGACCTCTACGAGGCGCCGAGCAACACCTTCGTCGCCCAGTTCATCGGCGAGAACAATCGCCTGGCCGGCGAGCTGGTCAGCCGCGATGGCGAGCGCTGCACCGTGCGTACCGCCCGTGGCGAGCAGGTACAGGCGCTGGCGGTGAATGTCGGCGAGCCAGGCGCACCGGTGAGCCTGTCGATCCGTCCCGAGCGGGTGCGCATCAACAGCGCCAGCGAGAGCTGCGCCAATCGTTTCAGCGGCCGGGTGGCCGAGTTCATCTACCTGGGCGACCACGTGCGCATCCGCATGGAGGTGTGTGGCAACCCCAGCTTCTTCGTCAAACAGCCGATCGCCGAGCTCGACCCCGCCCTGGGCGTGGGCGACGTGGTGCCGCTCGGCTGGCATGTGGAGCACGTAAGGGCGCTAGACCCTCTGATCGTCGAGTGACGGCGCCAGGCATTACCAACCCTGCACAGTGGAGAAAACAACAATGAGCAACATCCGCAGCATCTTCCGCCACAGCGCCCTGGCCCTCGGCCTGCTCGGCGCGGCCCAGGCGATGGCCGCCGACCTGACGGTGATCTCCTTCGGTGGCGCCAACAAGGACGCCCAGACCAAGGCCTTCTACCAGCCGTGGGAAGCGGCCGGCAAAGGCAAGGTGATCGCCGGCGAGTACAACGGCGAGATGGCCAAGGTCAAAGCCATGGTCGACACCAGCAGCGTGTCCTGGCACCTGGTGGAAGTGGAGTCGCCCGAGCTGTCCCGCGGTTGCGACGAGGGCCTGTTCGAAGAGCTGGACCCGGCCCTGTTCGGCAATCCCGACGACTTCATCGAAGGTGCCATCCAGCCGTGCGGCGTGGGCTTCTTCGTGTGGTCCACGGTGCTCGCCTACAACGCCGACAAGCTCTCCGCCGCCCCGAGCAGCTGGGCCGATTTCTGGGACGTGGCCAAGTTCCCGGGCAAGCGCGGCCTGCGCAAGGGCGCCAAGTACACCTTGGAATTCGCCCTGATGGCCGACGGCGTGGCGCCGAAGGACGTCTACAGCGTGCTCGCCACCCAGGAAGGCCAGGATCGCGCCTTCAAGAAACTCGACCAGATCAAGCCGCACATCCAGTGGTGGGAAGCCGGCGCCCAGCCGCCGCAGTTCCTCGCCTCCGGCGACGTGGTCATGAGCTCTGCCTACAACGGCCGCATCGCCGCCGTGCAGAAGGAGAGCAACCTGAAAGTGGTATGGAACGGCGGCATCTACGACTTCGACTCCTGGGCCATCCCGAAAGGTGCCAAGGATGCCGACGCCGCCAAGGCCTTCGCCGCCTTCAGCGTGCAGCCGGAGCAGCAGAAGGTCTACTCCTCGAACATCGCCTACGGCCCGGCCAACAAGAAGGCCGTCGAGCTGCTCGACCCGGCGCTGCTCAAGGACATGCCGACCACCCCGGAAAACATCGCCAACCAGGTGGCCATGAACGTGACCTTCTGGGCCGACTACGGCGAGCAGCTGGAACAGCGCTTCAACGCCTGGGCGGCCAAGTAAGTATCCCGTGCAGTGCCCCTTTCTGGTGAAGGGGAGTTGGTTGGAGGGACGCTCCCCCGTCCCTCCTGACCCTCGCCCGCCGTTGGGCGAGGGCGCTTTGTCCCGGTGTTTCTGGAGCCCGCGATGGCCACTACCGTATCCCTCACCGAGTTCGCCGGCCTGACGCTGAAGCAGAAGCTGGCCCGCGCCGAGCGCATCAACCAGCTAAAGGCCCAGGGCCTTATCCTGCCGCTGCTGGTGTTCCTCTTCGTGGTGTTCCTGCTGCCCATCGGCATCCTGCTGTACAAGAGCGTGGAGAACCCCGAGGTGGTCGGCAGCCTGCCGCGCACCGTCGAGGCCATCGGCACCTGGGATGGTCGCGGTCTGCCCGAGGAGCCGGTGTACCAGGCCCTGGCCCAGGACCTGGCCGAAGCGCGGAAGAACCAGACCATCGGCGATCTTTCCAAACGCCTGAACATGGAGCTGGCCGGCTACCGCAGCCTGCTGGCCAAGACCGGTCGCGCCCTGCCGTTCAAGCAGGAGCCGGCTTCCTACAAGGATGCGCTGGAGAACCTCGACGAGCGCTGGGGCGACCCGGCCTACTGGCAGGTGATCCGTCGCAACGACAGTGGTTTCACCCCCTATTTCCTGCTGGCGTCCCTCGACCACCGCATCGACGATCTCGGCGAGCTGGCGTCCGCCACCCCGGACCAGGCCATCTACCTGGACATCTTCGCCCGCACCTTCTGGATGGGCCTGGTGATCACCGCCATCTGCCTGGTGCTGGCCTATCCGCTGGCCTACCTGCTGGCCAACCTGCCGACCCGCGCTAGCAACCTGCTGATGATCTTGGTGCTGCTGCCGTTCTGGACCTCGATCCTGGTGCGCGTGGCGGCGTGGATCGTGCTGCTGCAGTCCGGCGGCCTGATCAACAGCGCGCTGATCGCCATAGGTGTGATCGATGCGCCGCTGCAGCTGGTGTTCAACCGCACCGGGGTGTACGTGGCCATGGTGCACATCATGCTGCCGTTCATGATCCTGCCGATCTTCAGCGTGATGAAGGGCATCTCGCCGAGCTACATGCGCGCCGCCATCTCGCTCGGCTGCCACCCCTTCGCCAGCTTCTGGCGGGTGTACTTCCCGCAGACCCTGGCCGGCGTCGGCGCCGGCTGCCTGCTGGTGTTCATCCTGTCCATCGGCTACTACATCACCCCCGCGCTGCTGGGTAGCCCGGGCGACCAGATGATTAGCTACTTCGTCGCCTTCTATACCAACAGCACCATCAACTGGGGCATGGCCACGGCGCTGGGCGGCCTGCTGCTGCTGGCGACCATGCTGCTCTACGTGGTGTACAGCTGGCTGGTGGGCGCGAGCCGCCTGCGTCTGGGCTGATCAGGAGAACATCGAGATGCTGAGCCCCTACAAGTCCCCCGTCGAGCGCGCCTGGTTCTGGACCCACCGTGGCCTATGCGCGCTGGTGCTGCTGTTCCTGATTCTGCCGGTGCTGGTGATCATCCCGCTGTCGTTCAACTCCGGCAGCTTCCTGGTCTACCCGCTGCAGGGCTTCTCCCTGCGCTGGTACGAGTCGTTCTTCAGCTCCGCCGAGTGGATGCGCTCGCTGAAGAACAGCATGATCGTTGCACCGGCCGCCACCGTGCTGGCCATGGTGTTCGGCACCCTGGCGTCGATCGGCCTGACCCGTGGCGAGTTCCGCGGCAAGGCGCTGGTGATGAGCCTGCTGATCTCGCCGATGGTCGCCCCGGTGGTGATCGTCGGGGTGGCCAGCTACCTGTTCTTCGCCCCGCTTGGCCTAGGCAACAGCTACACCTCGCTGATCCTGGTGCACGCGGTGCTCGGTGTGCCATTCGTGATCATCACAGTGTCGGCCACCCTGCAGGGCTTCAACTACAACCTGGTGCGCGCTGCGGCCAGCCTGGGCGCCTCGCCGATCACCGCGTTCCGCCGGGTGACCCTGCCGCTGATCGCGCCCGGGGTGATCTCTGGCGCGCTGTTCGCCTTCGCCACCTCGTTCGACGAAGTGGTGGTGACCCTGTTCCTCGCCGGCCCCGAGCAGGCCACCCTGCCACGGCAGATGTTCAGCGGCATCCGCGAGAACCTGTCGCCGACCATCGCCGCCGCCGCCACCCTGCTGATCGCCTTCTCGGTGGTCATGCTGCTGACCCTGGAGTGGCTGCGCGGGCGCAGCGAGAAGATGCGCACCGCCATGCCCGAGTGATACGGATACAGCGCCTGCGGCGAAAGTCGCAGGCGTTCACTGACGTGTGACAACAGCCTTCGCGACCGACTCAGGCTACAATTGCGCCACCGTGATTCATGCCTGAGGTTCGCATGCAGCCCTTCGCCATCGCCCCGTCGATCCTGTCCGCCGATTTCGCCCGCCTGGGTGAGGAGGTCGACAAGGTGCTCGCCGCCGGCGCCGACATCGTCCACTTCGACGTGATGGACAACCACTACGTGCCCAACCTGACCATCGGCCCGATGGTCTGCTCGGCACTGCGCAAGTACGGCATCAGCGCGCCGATCGACGCCCACCTGATGGTGTCGCCGGTCGACCGCATCATCGGCGACTTCATCGACGCCGGCGCGACCTACGTGACCTTCCACCCGGAAGCGACCCAGCATATCGACCGCTCCCTGCAGCTGATCCGCGACGGCGGCGCCAAGTCCGGCCTGGTGTTCAACCCGGCCACCTCGCTGGACTGCCTGAAGTACGTGATGGACAAGGTCGACATGATCCTGCTGATGAGCGTCAACCCCGGCTTCGGCGGGCAGAAGTTCATCCCCGCCACCCTGGATAAGCTGCGCGAGGCCCGCGCCCTGATCGACGCTTCTGGCTACGACATCCGTCTGGAGATCGACGGCGGGGTCAACGTGAAGAACATCCGCGAGATCGCCGAGGCGGGCGCCGACACCTTCGTCGCCGGCTCGGCCATCTTCAACCAGCCCGACTACAAGGCGGTGATCGACGCCATGCGCGCCGAACTGGCCCAGGTGCGCGCGTGATCCACGAGTTGTTCGAGGGAAGCCTGCCGCGCCTGGTGATGTTCGACCTGGACGGCACCCTGGTGGATTCGGTGCCCGACCTGGCCGCCGCCATCGACCGCATGCTGGTGCAGCTCGGTCGCCCGGCTGCCGGTGTCGAACGGGTGCGCGACTGGGTCGGCAACGGCGCCCGCGTGCTGGTGCGCCGCGCCCTGGCCGGCGGCATCGAGCACACCGAGATCAGCGACGCCGACACCGAGCAGGCCCTGGAGCTGTTCAACGAGGCCTACTCCGGCAGCCATGCGCTGAGCACCGTCTACCCGGGCGTCACCTCTACCCTCAAGTGGCTGAAGAAGCAGGGCGTGGAGCTGGCGCTGATCACCAACAAGCCGGAGCGCTTCGTCGCCCCGCTGCTGGACGAGATGAAGCTGGGCCGTTACTTCCGCTGGATCATCGGTGGCGACACCCTGCCGCAGCAGAAGCCCGACCCGGCCGCGCTGCTGTTCGTTATGCGCCTGGCCGGTGTGGAGTCGCAGCAGGCGCTGTTTATCGGCGACTCGCGCAACGACGTGCTGGCCGCCCGCGCCGCCAGCGTGCCCTGCGTGGCCCTGAGCTACGGCTACAACCATGGTCGGCCGATCGCCGAGGAGAACCCGGCACGGGTGCTCGACGATCTGCGCCAGCTGCTGCCCGGTTGCGCGGCCGATGACGCTGCGCTAATGTCGCCGGACTCTTCCGATTACCCGCCTCATCGAGACAGCATCGTGGTAGTTGCCAGCAAACAATGGATGAAAGTCATCAAGGCCCTGGCCCGCTGGCGCTGGCGCGCCTGATTTCTCCTGGCCGGCTGGTTCCGGCGCGTTTGCCCAACATCCGTTTCACCTCCTCATACCACGAGGCAGAGCATGACCCGCGAAGAATTCCTGCGCTTGGCCGCCGACGGCTACAACCGCATTCCGCTTGCATTCGAAACCCTGGCCGACTTCGACACCCCGCTGTCGATCTACCTCAAGCTGGCCGACACCCCCAACTCCTACCTGCTGGAATCCGTGCAGGGCGGCGAGAAGTGGGGCCGCTACTCGATCATCGGCCTGCCGGCGCGCACCGTGCTGCGCGTGCATGGTCACCAGATCAGCGTGCGTGTCGACGGCGTCGAGGTGGAGAGCCTGGAAAGCGAAGACCCACTGGCCTTCGTCGAGCAGTTCAAGGCCCGCTACAACGTACCGACCATCGCCGGTCTGCCGCGCTTCAACGGCGGCCTGGTCGGCTACTTCGGCTACGACAGCGTGCGCTACGTGGAGAAGAAGCTGGCGCAGTGCCCGAACCCCGATCCGCTGGGCACCCCGGACATCCTGCTGATGGTCTCCGATGCGGTCGTCGTGTTCGACAATCTGGCCGGCAAGATGCACGCCATCGTTCTCGCTGACCCGGCCCAAGCCGATGCCTACGAACAGGGCCAGGCCCAGCTGCGCGAGCTGCTCAACAAGCTGCGCAGGCCTATCACCCCGCGCCTGGGCGTGGACCTGAGCAAGCCGGCCGGCAAGGAGCCGGACTTCGTCTCCAGCTTCAAGCGTGACGACTACGAGGCCGCAGTCGGCGCGATCAAGGAATACATCCTGGCCGGCGATTGCATGCAGGTGGTGATTTCCCAGCGCATGTCGATCCCGTTCCAGGCCGCGCCGATCGACCTGTATCGCGCGCTGCGCTGCATCAACCCGACGCCCTACATGTACTTCTTCAACTTCGGCAACTTCCACGTGGTGGGCAGCTCGCCGGAGGTACTGGTACGCGTCGAGGACAACCTGGTCACCGTGCGCCCGATTGCCGGCACCCGCCCGCGCGGCGCGACCGAGGAGGCCGACATCGAGCTGGAGAAGGATCTGCTGTCCGACGCCAAGGAGATCGCCGAGCACCTGATGCTGATCGACCTGGGGCGCAACGACGTCGGCCGCGTCTCCAGCACCGGCACGGTGAAGGTCACCGAGCAGATGGTGATCGAGCGCTATTCCAACGTCATGCACATCGTCTCCAACGTGACGGGGCACCTGAAAGAGGGCCTGTCGGCCATGGACGCCCTGCGCGCCATCCTGCCGGCCGGCACCCTGTCCGGTGCGCCGAAGGTGCGCGCGATGGAGATCATCGACGAGCTGGAGCCGGTCAAGCGTGGGGTCTACGGCGGCGCCGTGGGTTATCTCGCCTGGAACGGCAACATGGACACCGCCATCGCCATCCGTACCGCGGTGATCAAGGACGGTGAGCTGCACGTGCAGGCCGGCGCCGGCATCGTCGCCGACTCGCAGCCGGCCCTGGAGTGGGAAGAAACCCTGAACAAGCGCCGCGCCATGTTCCGCGCGGTCAGCCTCGCCGAACAGTCCGTAGAGTAAGGGGCCCAACCATGCTGCTGATGATCGATAACTACGACTCCTTTACCTACAACGTGGTGCAGTACCTGGGCGAGCTGGGTGCCGATGTCCGCGTGATCCGCAACGACGAGCTGAGCATCGCCGAGATCGAGGCACTGAACCCCGAGCGCATCGTGGTCTCGCCCGGCCCGTGCACGCCGACCGAGGCTGGCGTGTCACTGGAGGTGATCAAGCACTTCGCCGGCAAGCTGCCGATCCTCGGCGTGTGCCTCGGCCACCAGAGCATCGGCCAGGCCTTCGGTGGCGACGTGGTGCGTGCGCGCCAGGTGATGCACGGCAAGACCAGCCCGGTGTTCCACGAGGACAAGGGTGCCTTCGCCGGCCTCAACATGCCGCTCACCGTGACCCGCTACCATTCCCTGGTGGTCAAGCTGGAGACCCTGCCGGAGTGCCTGGAAGTCACCGCCTGGACCCAGCATGCGGACGGCTCGGTGGACGAGATCATGGGCCTGCGCCACAAGACCCTGAACATCGAGGGCGTGCAGTTCCACCCGGAATCCATCCTCACCGAGCAGGGCCACGAACTGTTCGCCAACTTCCTCAAACAGCAAGGCGGAGTGCGCTGATGGACATCAAGGAAGCCCTCAACCGGGTGGTCAACCAGCTGGACCTGTCTACCGCCGAGATGCAGGACGTGATGCGCCTGATCATGACCGGCCAGTGCACCGACGCGCAGATCGGCGCCTTCCTCATGGGCATGCGCATGAAGAGCGAGACCATCGACGAGATCGTCGGGGCCGCCACCGTCATGCGCGAGCTGGCCGCGCCGGTGCAGATCAACGCCGAGCGCCTGGTCGACACCTGCGGCACCGGTGGCGACGGCATGAACGTGTTCAACGTCTCCACCGCCGCCGCTTTCGTGGTCGCGGCGGCCGGTGGCCGCGTGGCCAAGCACGGCAACCGCGCCGTGTCCGGCAAGAGTGGCAGCGCCGACCTGTTGGAAGCCGCCGGCGTCTACCTGAACCTCAAGCCCGAGCAGGTGGCACGTTGCGTCGAGAGCGTCGGCGTCGGCTTCATGTTCGCCCCGGCCCATCACGGCGCCATGAAACATGCCATCGGCCCGCGCCGCGAGCTGGGCCTGCGCACCATCTTCAACATGCTCGGCCCGATGACCAACCCGGCCGGTGTCAAGCACCAGGTGATCGGCGTGTTCAGCCAGGCCCTGTGCCGGCCGATGGCCGAAGTGCTGCAGCGCCTGGGCAGCAAGCACGTGCTGGTGGTGCACGCGCAGGATGGCCTGGACGAGATCAGCCTGGCCGCGCCGACCCATGTTGCCGAGCTGAAGGACGGCGTGGTCAGCGAGTACCGCATCCAGCCCGAGGACTTCGGCATCAAGAGCCAGACCCTGATGGGCTTGACCGTCGAAGACGCCCAGGGCTCGCTGGCACTGATCCGCGATGCTCTCGGCCGGCGCAAGACCGAGCATGGCCAGAAGGCCGCCGACATGATCGTGCTGAATGCCGGTGCCGCCCTCTGCGCGGCCGATCTGGCGACTAGTCTGAAGGAAGGTGTGCAGCTGGCGCAGGACGCTCTGCACACCGGCCTGGCTTGGGAAAAGCTGGACGAGCTGGTGTCCTTTACCGCGGTATTTCGTGTGGAGAACGAAGGGTGAGCATTCCAACCGTGCTGGAGAAGATCCTCGCCCGCAAGGCCGAGGAAGTGGCCGAGCGCCGCGCCCGCGTCAGCTTCGCCGAGGTCGAGGCGCAGGCGCGTGGCGCCGATCCGGTGCGCGGCTTCGCCCGCGCCCTGCAGGAGCGGGTGGCGCAGAAGCAGGCCGCGGTGATCGCCGAAGTGAAGAAGGCCTCGCCGAGCAAGGGCGTGCTGCGCGAGAACTTCGTGCCCGCCGACATCGCCAAGAGCTACGAGGCCGGTGGCGCGGCCTGCCTGTCGGTACTCACCGACATCGACTTCTTCCAGGGTGCCGACGAGTACCTGCAGCAGGCCCGCGCGGCCTGCTCGCTGCCGGTGATCCGCAAGGACTTCATGATCGACCCGTACCAGATAGTCGAGGCCCGCGCCCTGGGCGCCGACTGCGTGCTGCTGATCGTCTCGGCGCTGGATGACGTACGTATGGCCGAGCTGGCCTCCAGCGCCAAGGACGTCGGCCTCGACGTGCTGGTGGAAGTGCATGATGGAGACGAGCTGGAGCGTGCGTTGAACACCCTGGACACGCCGCTGGTGGGCATCAACAACCGCAACCTGCACAGCTTCGAAGTCAGCCTGGAGACCACCCTCGACCTGCTGCCGCGCATTCCGCGCGATCGCCTGGTGATCACCGAGAGCGGCATCCTCACCCGTGCCGATGTGGAACTGATGGAGATCAACGAGGTGTACTCGTTCCTGGTCGGCGAGGCCTTCATGCGCGCCGAGGAGCCGGGCACCGAGCTCAAGCGCCTGTTCTTCGCCGGCAGCCGCGTGGTGCCGGGCGTCGATCCGGACTGAACTGGTCTGCATAAAAAAGCCCGCCGATTGGCGGGCTTTTTTATGCATCGGGCTAGCGAGCTAGAGCGAGGCTAGGAGCGAGCTGCTGAGGGAGCGGAGTTTACATGCAGTAAATGAGCATCCCGAAGCAGCTTGCGACAACGACTCGCCGACGCGCAGCAGCCCGATCAGCGGGTGCCGAACACCACCATGGTCTTGCCTTTGACATGCACCAGGCCCTGTTCCTCCAGGGACTTGAGCACGCGGCCGACCATCTCGCGGGAACAGCCGACGATGCGGCCGATTTCCTGACGGGTGATCTTGATCTGCATGCCGTCCGGATGCGTCATGGCGTCCGGCTGCTTGCACAAGTCGAGCAGGGTGCGGGCCACGCGGCCGGTGACGTCGAGGAAGGCCAGGTCGCCTACCTTGCGCGTGGTGTTGCGCAGGCGGTCGGCCATCTGGCTGCCCAGGGCGTAGAGAATCTCCGGGTCCTGTTGGGTCAGCTCGCGGAACTTGGCGTAGCTCAGTTCCGCCACTTCGCACTCGGTCTTGGCGCGGACCCAGGCGCTGCGCTCCTTCTCGGTGCCTTCCTTCTCGAACAGCCCCATCTCGCCAAAGAAGTCGCCGGGGTTGAGGTAGGCGATGATCATCTCGCGGCCGTCGTCATCCTCGATGAGGATGGTGACCGAACCTTTGATGATGAAGAACAGGGTCTCGCAACGATCCCCCGCATAGATGATGGTGCTCTTTGCCGTATAGCGACGGCGGTGACAGTGCGCGAGCAGCTTGTCGATGTTCTTGATCTTTGGTGTAAGGGTAATAGCTACCATGCCCGAGTCCCGAAATTGAGTAAGCCTTTGTCCAGCAGGCGAATTTCTTATTAGTTATCCGAACAAGTGTGCCAGTTATCCGTCGCCAGCTTAACAGACACGCAGGGGCCAGCAACGCGAATTTGCGACGCAGTCATCACTGGTAATGGCCCGTTGCCCGTAAATGCGACGGCCGGGTGAAATAAGACGCTGTGATAAGCTACGCGCCTTTTTCGGGCAGTGGAGTCCAGGCGATGAAAGCGCGCATTCAATGGGCCGGCGAGGCCATGTTCCTCGGCGAATCCGGCAGCGGCCATGTGGTGGTGATGGACGGTCCGCCCGAGGCCGGCGGTCGCAACCTCGGTGTGCGTCCCATGGAAATGGTGCTGATCGGCCTGGGCGGCTGCAGCAACTTCGACGTGGTCAGCATCCTGAAGAAGGCGCGCCAGCCGGTGGAGAGCTGCGAGGCCTTCCTCGAAGCCGAACGCGCGGGCGAGGATCCCAAGGTGTTCACCAAGATCCACCTGCATTTCGTGGTCAAGGGCCGCGGCCTGAAGGAGGCGCAGGTCAAGCGCGCGGTGGAGCTGTCGGCGGAGAAGTACTGCTCGGCCTCGATCATGCTCGGCCGCGCCGGCGTGGAAATCACCCACGACTACGAGATAGTCGAACTGGGTGCCTGACGGTCATCCGGCCATCATAAAGCGGGCGCAGACTCTGGCCGCCACGGCCGTCGATCTGCATAATGCGCGGCCCTTTTCGGGGCCTGCGCCCCAACCAAAACCAATCGCCATCGCGAAGAGGTGTTAACCGTCCTACGCAGCTGAGCCATTCGCAGCTGACGGGCATGCTCGATCACGCGGCAGAGCCGCACCAACCAAGAGAATCTCCAACGGTGAAAAGCAAACTCAAGCTCCACGGGTTCAACAACCTGACGAAGACCTTGAGCTTCAACATCTATGACATCTGCTACGCGGAAACGCCGGAAGACCAGCAGGCTTACGTCCAGTACATCAACACCGAGTACGACGCCGAGCGGCTGACGCAGATCCTCACCGATGTTGTCGACATCATCGGCGCCAATATCCTGAACATCGCTCGTCAGGACTACGACCCGCAAGGCGCCAGCGTGACCATCCTGATCTCCGAGCAACCGGTGGAACCCACCGCCAGCCAGATCGAGGAATCCCCGGGGCCGCTGCCGGATACCATCCTGGCGCACCTGGATAAGAGTCACATCACCGTGCACACCTATCCGGAGATCCATCCGGTCGAGGGCATCGCGACCTTCCGTGTGGACATCGACGTGTCGACCTGTGGCGTGATCTCGCCGCTGAAGGCGCTCAACTACCTGATCCACCAGTTCGACTCGGACATAGTCACCGTCGACTATCGCGTGCGCGGCTTCACCCGCGACGTGGAAGGCAAGAAGCACTTCATCGACCACGAGATCAACTCGATCCAGAACTACCTCTCCGAGGATACCCAGGACGCGTACCAGATGACAGACGTGAACGTGTACCAGGAGAACCTGTTCCACACCAAGATGCTGCTCAAGAACTTCGAGCTGGACAACTACCTGTTCGGCGACGCCACCCGCAACCTGACCGCCGAGCAGCGCCAGCAGGTGGAAGAGCGGGTGCGTCACGAGATGCTGGAGATCTTCTACGCGCGCAATATGCCGCGCTGATTCTCCCGCAACGAAAAAGGGCGCCGATCGGCGCCCTTTTTCATGTCTACCGCTTTATATCCTGTACGTGCTCTTGGTCATCACTTTCGACAGCAGGCTCATGCCGAACTTCACCGGCGCCGGGAAGCGCAGGCCGCCGGCGTCGATGGCGCTGGTGGCGTGCTGTTCCTCGTCATCGCGCATCTGTTCGAGGATGGCGCGGGTCTTGGCATCGTCCTGCGGGATCTGCTCCAGGTGCTCGTCGAGGTGCTTGACCACCTGGTCCTCGGTGGCGGCGACGAAGCCCAGGCTGACCCGGTCGCTGATCAGCCCGGCAACCGCGCCGACGCCGAAGGACAGACCGTAGAACAACGGATTGAGCACGCTCGGGTGGCTGCCCAGTTCGCGGATGCGCTGCTCGCACCAGGCCAGGTGGTCGACCTCCTCGTCGGCGGCATGCTCCATGGCCTTGCGCACTTCCGGCAGCTTGGCGGTCAGGGCCTGGCCCTGGTACAGCGCCTGGGCGCAGACCTCGCCGGTGTGGTTGATGCGCATCAGCCCGGCCACATGGCGAGCGTCTTCGTCGCTCAGCTCGGACTCGTTCTGCAGGATGGCCGGCGATGGCCGCGCCGGTGCGCCGCTGAACGGCAGCAGGGTGCGCATGGCGGCATCGGCCTGGATCAACAGGCGGTCGACGGGGGAAAACTGGCGTTCGTTGCTCATGGCCATCTCCACGGAAAGCATGCCGGCAGTTTACCTGAAGGTCTGGACAGATTTTTGACCGGCGACAATGGGTCGCTGCCGCTCAGCCCGGCGGCCAGTGCATCTGCCGCTGGCCGAGCACGTGCATATGGATGTGGTGCACGGTCTGGCCGCCCAGGTCGTTGCAGTTCATCACCACGCGGAAGCCTTCGGCGCAGCCCTGTTCGGCGGCCAGGCGCTGGGCGGTGTAGAGAATATGCCCGTCCAGCGGACGATCCGCTTCGCTCAGTTCGTTGAGGGTGGCGATATGGCGCTTGGGGATCACCAGGAAATGCACCGGCGCCTGCGGGCCTATGTCATGGAAGGCCAGCACCTCGTCGTCCTCGTAGAGCTTGCGGGCGGGAATGGTGCCGTCGATTATCTTGCAGAACAGGCAGTCCACGCGCTTTCCTCCGGCGGCTTTGGGTATCCTGCGAGTTTAATAGTGTCGGCAGACAGCACAAGGAGTGCGTGTTGAAGAACGATGTTCACGATCTGGGCCTGGTCCTGGAGTCCCGCGTCAAACTGGTGGTGATCGAGTCCTGGGACGAGCCACGGGTGCTGGAAACCATCACCTCTCTGGCGATCAAGCGCGGCCTCGGCATTTACACCTGGGCGGTGACGGAGGGTCTGCAGCGCCTGGCCTTCGGCGGCGAGCCGGTGGGCGAGCTGGATAGCCGCGAGCCGGAGCAAGCGCTGCGCCTGATCAAGGCCGATCCGACGCCGAACATCTATGTGCTGTGCGACCTGCATCCGTTCCTGACAGACAATCCCAAACTGGTGCGCCTGCTCAAGGAGATTGCCATGAGCGAGGCGCCGCACAAGCCGACCCTGGTGCTGGTCTCGCACGCGCTCAAGCTGCCGGCCGAGGTGCAGCGCTATGCCGCGCGCTTCAGCCTAGCGCTGCCGACCGAGGAAGAGCTGCTGGCCCTGGTGCGCGAAGAGGCCACGCGCTGGAGCGAGCGCAACCGCGGCGCCCGCGTGCGCACCGACAATCGCACCCTGCAGCAGGTGGTGAAGAACCTGCGCGGCATGAGCCACGCCGAGGCGCGGGCACTGGCGCGCAACGTGATCTGCGATGACGGCGCGATTACCCAGGAAGACCTGCCGGAGCTGAACAAGGCCAAGTTTCAGCTATTGGATCTGGAAGGCGTGCTCAGCTTCGAGTACGACACCGCACGCTTCGCCGAGGTCGGTGGCCTGAACAACCTCAAGCGCTGGCTGGGCGAGCGCCAGGACATTTTCTTCAACGGCAAGGGTGCCGATATCCCCCGCGGCATGTTGCTGGTCGGCGTGCAGGGCGGTGGCAAGAGCCTGGCGGCCAAGGCGGTGGCTGGTCTCTGGGGACTGCCGCTGCTGCGTTTGGACTTCGCCGCCCTGTACAACAAGTTCTTCGGCGAGACCGAGCGCAACCTGCGCGAGGCGCTCAAGCTGGCCGGGCAGATGGCGCCTTGCGTGTTGTGGATGGACGAGATTGAGAAGGGGCTGGCCACCGGCAGCAACGACGACGGCGTCAGCCAGCGCGTACTCGGCACCTTGTTGACCTGGATGGCCGAGCGCAAGTCGCCGGTGTTCATGGTCGCCACCGCCAACGCCATCGACCGCCTGCCGCCGGAACTGGTGCGTAAGGGGCGCTTCGACGAGCTGTTCTTCGTCGACCTGCCGAGCGCCGAGGTGCGCGCGGAGATCTTCGCCATCCATCTGCGCCGCCGTGAGCTGGTGCCGGAGCAGTTCGATCTGCAGGCACTGGCGCAGGCCAGTGAGGGGTTCGCCGGCGCGGAGATCGAGCAGGTGGTGGTCAGCGCCCTGTATGCCGCGCAGGCCCGCCAGCAGTCGGTGGATCAGGCGCTGTTGCTGAGCAACATTCAGGGTACGGCGCCACTGTCGGTGGTCATGGCCGAACGCCTGACGGAGCTGCGGGCCTGGGCCGACGGACGTACGGTGAGCGCCGACTAAGGTTGCTCTGCGCGAGTGCGTGGCAGCAGCGGGCGCACCATCTTCATCGCCACGTGGCGTACCAGCGCCCGCGGCGTCAGGCGCAGCAGTTGCGGCACCAGGCGATGGCGCCAGCCGGGGATGATGATGGCGCTATTGCGGTCCAGGCCGCGCAAGGCGACCAGGGCGATCTCCTCGGGGCTGGCCAGCTGCTGCTGGCGTTCCAGTCCACCGCTGTACAACTCGGCGCGACGGAAGAAGGCGGTAGCCATCGGCCCGGGGCAGAGCACCGAGACTCTCACCCCGAACGGCGCCAGCTCGCTGCGTAGCGCCTCGGAGAAGTGCAGCACGTAGGCCTTGCTGGCGAAGTAGCTGCTCATCAGTGGGCCCGGCTGGAAGGCGGCCAGGGAAGCCACGTTGAGAATCTGCCCGGCACCGCGCCGCTTCATCTCCAGGCCAAGGGCATGGCACAGCCGGCTGAGTGCCAGAATATTGAGTTCGATCAGTTCCTGCTCGCGTCCCCAGTCCTGCTCGACGAACAGTCCGGCGCTGCCGATGCCGGCGTTGTTCACCAGCAGATCGATCTGCCGCTCGCCCTGTTCCAGCTCCTGGATCAGGCCGGTGAGCTGCAGCGGTTCGGTCAGGTCGCAGACGCGAAACAGCGCCTCGATGCCGAAACGCTGGCTCAGCTCGCAGGCGATGCTTTCCAGCGCGTCGCGTTGGCGCGCCACCAGGATCAGGTTACGCCCGCGCCGGGCCAGAGCCTCGGCCAGGGCCAGGCCGAGGCCGCTGGAGGCGCCGGTAATCAGGGCGTAACCGCTCAAGGTCTACTCCTCGCCTTCCGGGGCGTACTGCAGCTGTTGTTCCTGCTGAGCCTGCTCGGCACGGTCGACATATTCCTGATAGGCCGGGATCGAGATGGCCGCGAGAATGCCCAGTATCGGTACCAAGAGCAGCGACCAGGCCAGGGCGATCACGCCGCCGCTGTTTGGCGGTGGCGGTGGGCCATAGCGGTTGGCACCCTGGGTGCCCGGGATGACCAGCATCAGCAGGGCAAACACGCTGCCCACCACCGGTACGAAGTTGAGCAGCCAGAGCCAGCCGGACCAGCCGATATCGTGCAGGCGCTGAACGCCAATCATCACGCTGACCACCACGCCGCCTATCACCAGCGGAATCATCAGGATGCCACCGACTATGGGCGAAACGGCCATAGCGCCGGCTGCAATGCCGTAGCCCAGCAGGGCGATCAGCATCAACGCCATCGACCAGCCCAGGTAGCGCACGCGGCCGATCCGACCATTCACCGTGAAGACTTTCAGCTCGCCATACTCTGGCATCGCATCACCGACTTCCGATTTCGGTGTGCTATAGGGCGAGGCGCTTTCCATTGCAGCAGGCGCTGAGGTTGCCGGCAGCGCCGCCTGACGGGCCAAATACCTCTCGATGATGATGCCGCAGGCCGAGCACTCGGCTGCTTTCTCCTGCTGATGGCCGCATTTGGGGCAGGCCATACCGTTGGTGGGCAGTTGTGGCGTGGCTGGAGCAGTTATGGCCGGTTCGCTATCCACCAGGCTAAGGCCGAGGCTTCCGCCCTCTTGCTCCTTACGTACCAAGGCTCCGGCCTGCTGCAGCGCGGCCAGGTACTTGTCCGCCTCCGCCTCGGCCAGGTCACGCTTGAGGGCCACCGGCGAGCCGCTGAACAGGGCGTCGATCTTGCTCTGGTCGCTCTTGAACAGGCGGGCCAGGTTGTCCTTCACCGTGTCGAGTGTCATCTCCGGCATCAACTGGCCGTCGAAGACGATCTTGTAGCGAGTATCCGTCATGCGTGCATCCCTGTTACGTCATTGAGAAGTGGCTAGAGCCTAGGGGCTTTGCCGGGTGCGAACAAGCGACCTGTTGCGCAGTTTTCTGCTCAGCGCGGCCAGCGTTGCGTCAGTTGTCCGGCCTGGCTCTGGGCGGCCCGGTATTCGGCATCCAGGCGGGCGATCAGCTCGGCCACCGTCGGCAGGTCGTCGATGCCGCCGACGCCCTGACCCGCCGACCAGACGGTCTTCCAGGCCTTGGCTTCGTCGTTGATCGGCTTGAGCTTCTCGCCATAGTTGATGTCGCCCTTGTTCTGCAGGCGCTGCAGGTCGTAGCCGGCCTTTTCCAGGCTCTGGCGCATGAAGCTGGCCGGCACGCCGGACACCGCCGGGGTGTGCACGATGTCGGCAGCGCGGGCGTCGAGGATCATCTGCTTGTAGTCGCCGTCGGCATTGCTCTCGCGAGTGGCGATGAAGCGCGTGCCCATGTAGGCCAGATCGGCGCCCAGCAATTGCGCGGCGAGGATCTCGTGGCCGTGATTGAGGCAGCCGGAGAGCAGCAGGGTCTTGTCGAAGAACTGGCGGATCTCGGCGATCAGGGCGAACGGACTCCAGGTGCCGGCGTGGCCGCCGGCGCCGGCGGCCACCGCGATCAAGCCATCCACGCCGGCCTCGGCGGCCTTTTCCGCATGGCGGTGGGTGGTCACATCGTGGAACACCAGACCGCCATAGCTGTGCACGGCGTCTACCACTTCCTTCACTGCGCCGAGGCTGGTGATCACCACCGGCACCTTGTGCTCCACGCAGATGGCCAGGTCGGCCTGCAGGCGCGGGTTGCTACCGTGCACGATCAGGTTGACCGCGTAGGGTGCCGAGTCCGGCTTCAGCCCCGCTTCGATCTCCTCCAGCCACGCCTTGAAGCCGGCGCTCTCGCGCTGGTTCAGTGCCGGGAAGCTGCCGACCACGCCGCTGTGACAGGTGGCCAGCACCAGGGGGGGAGTGGACACCAGAAACATCGGAGCGGCCACCACCGGCAGGCGCAGGCGTTGATCGAGCAGGGCGGGCAGTGACATGAGCGTTCCTCTTGTTCTCAGAAGGGTTTGACCACCACCAGAATCACGATCGCCAGCAGGAACAACACCGGCACCTCGTTGAACCAGCGGTAGAACACGTGGCCGCGAACGTTCTCGCCGCGGGCGAAGCGCTTGAGTTGTGCACCACAGACGTGGTGGTAAGCGATCAACAGTACCACCAGCAGCAGCTTGGCGTGCAGCCAGCCCTGCTGCAGCCAGGCCGGGCTGAGGTAGAGCAGCCAGCCGCCGAAGATCAGGGTGGCGATCATCGAGGGGTTCATGATGCCGCGGTACAGCTTGCGCTCCATCACGCAGAAGCGTTCCTGGCTGGGCGCGTCGTCGGCCGAGGCGTGGTAGACGAACAGGCGCGGCAGGTAGAACAGCCCGGCAAACCAGCAGACCATGGCGATGATGTGCAGGGCCTTGACCCAGAGATAGAGCATTGGCGACTTCCAGCGGGATATTTATCGCCGATAGTAGAGAAAGCCGTGGTCGCACGTCACCCTTGAGGTTGGCCGCTGCGGCCATGGGCTTTATCATCGGCAGCCTTTCTTATCGGTCTCTCTGCGGGGGTTATGCAATGGTCAAGGTCGGAATCGTCGGCGGCACGGGTTACACCGGGGTGGAGCTGCTGCGTCTGCTGGCCCAACACCCGCAGGCCGAGGTGGCGGTCATCACCTCGCGTTCCGAGGCCGGGGTCAAGGTTGCCGACATGTACCCCAATCTGCGCGGCCACTACGACAATCTCGCCTTCAGCGTGCCGGATGTGGCCACCCTGGGCGCCTGCGACGTGGTGTTCTTCGCCACCCCGCACGGCGTCGCCCATGCCCTGGCCGGCGAGCTGCTGGCGGCCGGCACCAAGGTGATCGACCTGTCCGCCGACTTCCGTCTGCAGGACGCCGAGGAGTGGGCCAAGTGGTATGGCCAGCCGCACGGCGCGCCGGAGCTGCTGCCGGAGGCGGTCTACGGACTGCCGGAAGTGAATCGCGAGGCCATCAAGGGCGCGCGCCTGATCGCCGTGCCCGGCTGCTATCCGACCGCCACCCAGCTCGGCCTGCTTCCGCTGCTGGAGGCCGGCCTGGCCGATAACAGTCGCCTGATCGCCAACTGCGCCTCCGGCGTCAGCGGCGCCGGTCGCGGTGCCAAGGTCGGTTCGCTGCTGTGCGAGGCCAGCGAGAGCATGATGGCCTATTCGGTCAAGGGCCACCGTCACCTGCCGGAGATCAGTCAGGGCCTGCGTCGCGCCGCCAAGGGGCCGGTCGGCCTGACCTTCGTGCCGCACCTGGCGCCGATGATCCGTGGCATCCATGCCACCCTGTACGCCACTGTCGCCGATCGCGGCGTCGACCTGCAGGCACTGTTCGAGCAGCGTTACGCCAATGAACCTTTCGTCGACGTGATGCCGGCTGGCAGCCATCCGGAGACCCGCAGCGTGCGTGGTGCCAACGTCTGCCGCATCGCCGTGCACCGTCCGCAAGGCGGTGAGCTGGTGGTGGTGCTGTCGGCCATCGACAACCTGGTCAAGGGCGCGTCCGGCCAGGCGGTACAGAACCTGAACATCCTCTTCGGCCTGGACGAGCGCCTGGGCCTGTCCCACGCCGCGTTGCTGCCCTGATCGAGGTTGCGCCTGCGACGACTTGAATTCGCCGCAGGCGCGCCTATCTAAGAAGCAGGAGCCCTGCTCCTGTCATCGCGCAATAATTGACCAATTTGCTCGGGTAAGCGGATAATCGCCGCCCGTGCAGTACGTAACATGGCGCCTGGCGCCGGGAGAGCAGCAAGATGAGCGTCGAGACCTTCACTCCAACCCCCCTGATCTTCACCCAGGGCGCGGCGAACAAGGTGAAGAGCCTGGTCGATGAAGAGGGCAATCCGCGTCTGAAGCTGCGTGTGTTCGTCACCGGCGGCGGTTGCTCGGGTTTCCAGTACGGCTTCACCTTCGATGAGGACGTGGCCGACGACGACACCATCGTCGAGCGCGAGGGCGTCAGCCTAGTGGTCGACCCGATGAGCTTCCAGTACCTGGCCGGCGCCGAGGTGGATTATCAGGAGGGCCTGGAAGGTTCGCGCTTCGTGATCAACAACCCGAATGCTTCCACCACCTGCGGCTGCGGTTCGTCCTTCTCGATCTGAGCCATTCGCCATGAAAAAAGCCGCGCATCTGCGCGGCTTTTTCGTTTGGGCCTGGCCTGGTCAGGCCGGGTAGATCGCCCCGAGCACTCGTGGTCCCTTCGCGCCACTGACGCTGGGGCGGTTGGCCGGGATACGCTCCAGGCAGCAATGCGCCAGCCAGGCGAAGGCCATGGCCTCGACCCAGTCCGGAGGCACGCCACGCTCGGCGGTGCTGGCTACCTGGCAGCTAGGCAACAGTTCCTGCAGGCGCTGCATCAATGCGGCGTTGTGCGCGCCGCCGCCGCACACCAGCAACTCGGCGGTGTCCTGCTGAGCCTGCTGCAGCGAGTCGACGATGCTGCGTGCGGTGAGCTCCAGCAGGGTGCGCTGAATATCGGCGGGCGACACTGCGGGGAACTCGGCCAGGTGGTTTTCCAGCCAGGGCAGATTGAACAGCTCGCGCCCGGTGCTCTTCGGGCCGCGCGTGGCGAAATAGGGGTCGCTCAGCAGCGCTTGCAGCAGCGCCGCATTGGGCTGGCCACTGGCCGCCCAGGCGCCGTCGCGATCAAACGCATCGCCACGCACCTTGCCGATCCAGGCATCCAGCAGCACGTTGCCCGGTCCGCAGTCGAAACCGCGCACGGCCTGGCCCGGCTCGATCAGGCTGAGATTGCTGAAGCCGCCGACATTGAGCACGGCCTTGGGTTGCTCGTCACTGTCGAACAGCGCTTCGTGGAAGGCCGGAACCAGCGGCGCCCCCTGGCCGCCTGCGGCCACGTCGCGACGGCGGAAGTCGGCGACTATGTCGATGCCGGTCAGCTCGGCCAGCAGGGCCGGATTGCCGATCTGCACGGTAAAGCCGCGGGCGGGTTCGTGGCGCACCGTCTGGCCATGACTGCCGATGGCGCGGATATCGCTCGCGCTCAGCCCTTCGCGTTGCAACAGCGCATTGATGCCGGCGGCCGCCAGCTCTACCCAGCACTGCTCGGCAATGGCGGCGCGTGCCAGCTCGTCAGGGCCCGAGGTGCATAGTCCCAGCAGCTCGGCGCGCAAGGCGTCGGGCATGGGGATGTAGTGGTGGGCGAGGAGAGCGGGGCGGGTATCTTGCTGGATCAGGGCGATATCCAGTCCGTCGAGACTGGTACCGGACATCACTCCCAGGTAGCGCGGCATATCAGGGCTGCTTGTTGGCGGCCAGCATGGTGGCCTTTTCCTGGTCCATGCGCGCCATCAGCGGCTTGCTCAGCTGCAGGAAGCGCTGCTTCTCGTTGCGAGCGATGGGGTCGGCCATTGGCAGCTTCTGGCTGAGCGGATCGACATGACGGCCATTGACCTGGAACTCGTAGTGCAGGTGCGGTCCGGTCGACAGGCCGGTGGTGCCGATGTAGCCGATGATCTGCCCCTGCTTGACGGTGCTGCCGGTGCGCACGCCCTTGGCGAAGCCTTGCATGTGCCCGTACAGGGTGCGGTAGCTGTTGCCGTGCTGGATGACCACGGCATTGCCGTAGCCGCCCTTGCGTCCGGCCAGCAGCACGCGGCCATCGCCGGCGGCCTTGATCGGCGTGCCGCGCGGGGCAGCGTAGTCGACACCCTTGTGCGCACGGATCTTGTTCAGGATCGGGTGGCGGCGGCCCATGGAGAATTTCGAGCTGATGCGGGCGAAGTCCACCGGGGTGCGGATGAACGCCTTGCGCATGCTCATGCCATCGGCGTTGTAGTAGCTGGTCACGCCCTGCTTGCTGGTGTAGCGCACAGCGGTGTAGGTCTTGCCGCGATTGGTGAAGCGCGCGGAGAGGATGTTGCCGTTGCCGACCTGCTTGTTGTTGACCACGTGCTCTTCGTAGATCAGCTCGAATTCGTCGCCTTCGCGGATGTCCTGGGCGAAGTCGATGTCGTAGCCGAATACGTTGGCCAGGTCCATGGTCAGGCTGTGTGATAGCCCGGCACGCTTGGCAGAGAGGAACAGCGAGCTGTTGATCACGCCGTGGGCGTAGGAGGTGCGCACGTCCGGCTTGACCAGTTCGCGCTTGAAGGAGAAGCCCTTGTCGCTGCGCGTCAGGGAGATGCTCTCCAAGTCGTTCAGCTTGCTGCCCATGCGCTCCAGCTTGCCTTCAGGCGTCAGCTTGAAGTCCAGCACCTGGCCCACGTGCAGACGGCTGAAACGCTTGGCGTCCTTGCTGCTGCCGATGGCTTCGTGAAGGGCATTGGCATCCAGGCCGACGCGAGAAAAGACGGTCGACAGCGTATCGCCGTTGGCGACGGTGACGCTCTTCTGCAGCGGATCGGTGGGTTGGGTGATTTGTGCTTCTTCGTTCTTCTTATTCGCGTTTGCTTGGGCGCTGTTCTTGTTATCGGCGAAAGGCGATTCCCCGGCGGCTTGATCGGGTCGGAGATCATCCTTCTCTTGCACGATCTGCTCGGAGCCGTTGTCCAGCTCCAGGCTCAGGTAGGTCTTCTTGGCTTCGACTTCGCGCGACGGGAACACCAGCAAGGCCAGGCTCAGCAGCGCCGCAATACCGCTGGCTGCCAGCAAGTGGCTCCGCGGATAGGACGTGGCTTTGGGTACAGAATGCGTCATGGCTCAGGGTGTTTCTTGGAAGAGTGCATTAACTGTCTAAAATATAATCAAATTTCACTATAGGCAACCCTGCAGGCCATGCATCGGCCCAGCGGCACACCCCTGGCGTAGAGCTTGTAATTGGTCAGTGATCTTGTATGGTTGGTTCCCTTTTTGGTTTGCGGGTAGCACGGGTCCTGTCATGAAGTCGGTTGAAGAGCAGCTGGCGCTGATTAAGCGCGGTGCAGAAGAAGTTCTGGTCGAGTCCGAACTGGTTGAGAAGCTCAAGCGTGGCGAGCCGCTGCGGATCAAGGCCGGTTTCGACCCGACCGCGCCCGATCTGCATTTGGGGCACACCGTGCTTATTAATAAGCTGCGCCAGTTCCAGGAGTTGGGGCACCAGGTGGTCTTCCTTATAGGTGACTTCACCGGAATGATCGGCGACCCCAGTGGCAAGAGCGCGACTCGCCCACCGCTGACCCGCGAGCAGGTGCTGGATAACGCCGAGACCTACAAGACTCAGGTATTCAAGATTCTAGATCCGGCCAAGACCGAGGTGGCGTTCAACTCCACCTGGATGGACAAGCTCACGCCGGCCGACTTCATTCGCTTGGCTTCGCAGTACACCGTGGCGCGCATGCTCGAGCGTGATGACTTCCAGAAGCGCTACGAAGGCAATCAGCCGATTGCCATCCACGAATTCCTCTATCCGCTGGTGCAGGGTTACGACTCGGTGGCGCTGCGTGCAGACGTCGAGCTCGGCGGTACCGATCAGAAGTTCAACCTGCTCATGGGGCGTGAGTTGCAGCGCTCCTACGGTCAGTCGTCTCAGTGCATCGTCACCATGCCGCTGCTCGAGGGCTTGGATGGTGTGAAGAAGATGTCCAAGTCGCTGGGCAACTATATAAGTATCCAGGAAGCGCCCGGCGTCATGTACAACAAGCTGGTCTCCATGCCGGACTCGCTGATGTGGCGCTACTTCGAGCTGCTGAGCTTCCGCTCCATGGAAGAGATCGAGCAGTTCAAGGCTGACGTGGTCAATGGTGCCAATCCGCGCGACATCAAGATCAAGCTGGCCGAAGAGATCGTGGCTCGATTCCATGGTGAAGAGGCTGCCGCCAGTGCGCACCGTTCTGCGGGTAATCGCCTGAAGGATGGCGAGCTGCCGGACGACCTGCCGGAAGTCGAGCTGCTCTCTATAGAAGAGATGCCGATCTCCTCTGTCCTTAATAAGGCCGGCCTGGTGAAGAACGCTGCCGCTGCTCGCGACCTATTGGGTGCAGGTAGCGTCAAGGTGGATGGCGAGGTGGTTGATCGCAACTTCATGTTCAAGCTGGGCTCCAGTCATGTGTGCCAGGCCGGTAAGAAGGCCTTCGCACGTATCTCTTTGAAGGCAGAGTGAAAAACTTTGCATAAAGGAGTTGACGGTTAGATTTGGTCCCCTATAATGCGCACCACTTCCGGCGCAGTTCTCTCGGAAAACTCCTTGAAATTCAAAGAGTTGGATGAAAAAGAGATTGACCGGATGGCGAATTTGAGTAGAATGCGCCGGGCTGACAAGGTGGTGGTTTGATCTTGTTGGTTGCTTCGATCGGGTAGATCGGAAGCGGTTGAAAGAGGTGGTTGACAGCGGTTTTGAACGCTGTAGAATGCGCCTCCCGCTGACGAGAAGAAGTTCTAATCTGAAGCGCAAGCGGTTGAGAAGAAACGAAAAATTCTTCAAAAACAGCTTGACAGATTGAAAGGCTGCTGTAGAATGCGCGGCCTCGGTTGAGACGAAAGACTTCGCCGAAACGCTCTTTAACAACTGAATCAAGCAATTCGTGTGGGTGCTTGTGATGTAAGACTGATGGTCAACTGATTATCAGCAACGCAAGTAACACTCGTGAATTCGAGAGTTTTAGCTCTTTAAATAGAGCATGCGATTGCTGAGCCAAGTTTAGGGTTTTCTCAAAACCCAAGCAGTATTGAACTGAAGAGTTTGATCATGGCTCAGATTGAACGCTGGCGGCAGGCCTAACACATGCAAGTCGAGCGGATGAGTGGAGCTTGCTCCATGATTCAGCGGCGGACGGGTGAGTAATGCCTAGGAATCTGCCTGGTAGTGGGGGACAACGTTTCGAAAGGAACGCTAATACCGCATACGTCCTACGGGAGAAAGCAGGGGACCTTCGGGCCTTGCGCTATCAGATGAGCCTAGGTCGGATTAGCTAGTAGGTGAGGTAAAGGCTCACCTAGGCGACGATCCGTAACTGGTCTGAGAGGATGATCAGTCACACTGGAACTGAGACACGGTCCAGACTCCTACGGGAGGCAGCAGTGGGGAATATTGGACAATGGGCGAAAGCCTGATCCAGCCATGCCGCGTGTGTGAAGAAGGTCTTCGGATTGTAAAGCACTTTAAGTTGGGAGGAAGGGCAGTAAGTTAATACCTTGCTGTTTTGACGTTACCAACAGAATAAGCACCGGCTAACTTCGTGCCAGCAGCCGCGGTAATACGAAGGGTGCAAGCGTTAATCGGAATTACTGGGCGTAAAGCGCGCGTAGGTGGTTCAGCAAGTTGGAGGTGAAATCCCCGGGCTCAACCTGGGAACTGCCTCCAAAACTACTGAGCTAGAGTACGGTAGAGGGTAGTGGAATTTCCTGTGTAGCGGTGAAATGCGTAGATATAGGAAGGAACACCAGTGGCGAAGGCGACTACCTGGACTGATACTGACACTGAGGTGCGAAAGCGTGGGGAGCAAACAGGATTAGATACCCTGGTAGTCCACGCCGTAAACGATGTCGACTAGCCGTTGGGATCCTTGAGATCTTAGTGGCGCAGCTAACGCATTAAGTCGACCGCCTGGGGAGTACGGCCGCAAGGTTAAAACTCAAATGAATTGACGGGGGCCCGCACAAGCGGTGGAGCATGTGGTTTAATTCGAAGCAACGCGAAGAACCTTACCTGGCCTTGACATGCTGAGAACTTTCCAGAGATGGATTGGTGCCTTCGGGAACTCAGACACAGGTGCTGCATGGCTGTCGTCAGCTCGTGTCGTGAGATGTTGGGTTAAGTCCCGTAACGAGCGCAACCCTTGTCCTTAGTTACCAGCACGTTATGGTGGGCACTCTAAGGAGACTGCCGGTGACAAACCGGAGGAAGGTGGGGATGACGTCAAGTCATCATGGCCCTTACGGCCAGGGCTACACACGTGCTACAATGGTCGGTACAAAGGGTTGCCAAGCCGCGAGGTGGAGCTAATCCCATAAAACCGATCGTAGTCCGGATCGCAGTCTGCAACTCGACTGCGTGAAGTCGGAATCGCTAGTAATCGTGAATCAGAATGTCACGGTGAATACGTTCCCGGGCCTTGTACACACCGCCCGTCACACCATGGGAGTGGGTTGCTCCAGAAGTAGCTAGTCTAACCGCAAGGGGGACGGTTACCACGGAGTGATTCATGACTGGGGTGAAGTCGTAACAAGGTAGCCGTAGGGGAACCTGCGGCTGGATCACCTCCTTAATCGAAGACTTCAGCTTCTTCATAAGCTCCCACACGAATTGCTTGATTCACTTGCGAAAAGCGATTGGGTTTAGACCCGAGAGTTAGACGATTGGGTCTGTAGCTCAGTTGGTTAGAGCGCACCCCTGATAAGGGTGAGGTCGGCAGTTCGAATCTGCCCAGACCCACCAATTGTCAAGGGATGTGGCCAAGTCCGTAGATGGGGCCATAGCTCAGCTGGGAGAGCGCCTGCTTTGCACGCAGGAGGTCAGGAGTTCGATCCTCCTTGGCTCCACCATTAACTCGATAATCGCTGAAAGCTCAGAAATGAACATTGGTAGTTCAATGTTGATTTCTGGTCTTTGCGCCAGAACTGTTCTTTAAAAATTTGGGTATGTGATAGAAGTGACTTGTTGAATGTTTCACTGCATTCAGCAAATCAAGGCAAAATTTGCGAGTTCAAGCGCGAATTTTCGGCGAATGTCGTCTTCACGTTACGAATCTATAACCAGATTGCTTGGGGTTATATGGTCAAGTGAAGAAGCGCATACGGTGGATGCCTTGGCAGTCAGAGGCGATGAAAGACGTGGTAGCCTGCGATAAGCTTCGGGGAGTCGGCAAACAGACTTTGATCCGGAGATCTCTGAATGGGGGAACCCACCTAGGATAACCTAGGTATCTTGTACTGAATTCATAGGTGCAAGAGGCGAACCAGGGGAACTGAAACATCTAAGTACCCTGAGGAAAAGAAATCAACCGAGATTCCCTTAGTAGTGGCGAGCGAACGGGGATTAGCCCTTAAGCTTCTTTGATTTTAGCGGAACGCTCTGGAAAGTGCGGCCATAGTGGGTGATAGCCCTGTACGCGAAAAGGTCTTAGAAGTGAAATCGAGTAGGACGGCGCACGTGAAACGTTGTCTGAATATGGGGGGACCATCCTCCAAGGCTAAATACTACTGACTGACCGATAGTGAACTAGTACCGTGAGGGAAAGGCGAAAAGAACCCCGGAGAGGGGAGTGAAATAGAACCTGAAACCGTATGCGTACAAGCAGTGGGAGCCCACTTTGTTGGGTGACTGCGTACCTTTTGTATAATGGGTCAGCGACTTATATTCAGTGGCGAGCTTAACCGAATAGGGGAGGCGTAGCGAAAGCGAGTCTTAATAGGGCGCTTTAGTCGCTGGGTATAGACCCGAAACCGGGCGATCTATCCATGGGCAGGTTGAAGGTTAGGTAACACTGACTGGAGGACCGAACCGACTACCGTTGAAAAGTTAGCGGATGACCTGTGGATCGGAGTGAAAGGCTAATCAAGCCCGGAGATAGCTGGTTCTCCTCGAAAGCTATTTAGGTAGCGCCTCATGTATCACTCTGGGGGGTAGAGCACTGTTTCGGCTAGGGGGTCATCCCGACTTACCAAACCGATGCAAACTCCGAATACCCAGAAGTGCCGAGCATGGGAGACACACGGCGGGTGCTAACGTCCGTCGTGAAAAGGGAAACAACCCAGACCGTCAGCTAAGGTCCCAAAGTTATGGTTAAGTGGGAAACGATGTGGGAAGGCTTAGACAGCTAGGAGGTTGGCTTAGAAGCAGCCACCCTTTAAAGAAAGCGTAATAGCTCACTAGTCGAGTCGGCCTGCGCGGAAGATGTAACGGGGCTCAAACCATACACCGAAGCTACGGGTATCACGTAAGTGATGCGGTAGAGGAGCGTTCTGTAAGCCTGTGAAGGTGAGTTGAGAAGCTTGCTGGAGGTATCAGAAGTGCGAATGCTGACATGAGTAACGACAATGCGAGTGAAAAACTCGCACGCCGAAAGACCAAGGTTTCCTGCGCAACGTTAATCGACGCAGGGTTAGTCGGCCCCTAAGGCGAGGCAGAAATGCGTAGTCGATGGGAAGCAGGTTAATATTCCTGCACTTCTAGTTACTGCGATGGGGGGACGGAGAAGGCTAGGCCAGCACGGCGTTGGTTGTCCGTGTTTAAGGTGGTAGGCAGAGATCTTAGGCAAATCCGGGATCTTAATGCCGAGAACTGATGACGAACGTCCTTTTGGACGTGAAGTGGTTGATGCCATGCTTCCAGGAAAAGCCTCTAAGCTTCAGGTAACTAGGAACCGTACCCCAAACCGACACAGGTGGTTGGGTAGAGAATACCAAGGCGCTTGAGAGAACTCGGGTGAAGGAACTAGGCAAAATGGCACCGTAACTTCGGGAGAAGGTGCGCCGGTGAGGGTGAAGGACTTGCTCCGTAAGCTCATGCCGGTCGAAGATACCAGGCCGCTGCGACTGTTTATTAAAAACACAGCACTCTGCAAACACGAAAGTGGACGTATAGGGTGTGACGCCTGCCCGGTGCCGGAAGGTTAATTGATGGGGTTAGCGCAAGCGAAGCTCTTGATCGAAGCCCCGGTAAACGGCGGCCGTAACTATAACGGTCCTAAGGTAGCGAAATTCCTTGTCGGGTAAGTTCCGACCTGCACGAATGGCGTAACGATGGCGGCGCTGTCTCCACCCGAGACTCAGTGAAATTGAAATCGCTGTGAAGATGCAGTGTATCCGCGGCTAGACGGAAAGACCCCGTGAACCTTTACTGTAGCTTTGCACTGGACTTTGAGCCTGCTTGTGTAGGATAGGTGGGAGGCTTTGAAGCGTGGACGCCAGTTCGCGTGGAGCCATCCTTGAAATACCACCCTGGCATGCTTGAGGTTCTAACTCTGGTCCGTCATCCGGATCGAGGACAGTGTATGGTGGGCAGTTTGACTGGGGCGGTCTCCTCCCAAAGAGTAACGGAGGAGTACGAAGGTGCGCTCAGACCGGTCGGAAATCGGTCGTAGAGTATAAAGGCAAAAGCGCGCTTGACTGCGAGACAGACACGTCGAGCAGGTACGAAAGTAGGTCTTAGTGATCCGGTGGTTCTGTATGGAAGGGCCATCGCTCAACGGATAAAAGGTACTCCGGGGATAACAGGCTGATACCGCCCAAGAGTTCATATCGACGGCGGTGTTTGGCACCTCGATGTCGGCTCATCACATCCTGGGGCTGAAGCCGGTCCCAAGGGTATGGCTGTTCGCCATTTAAAGTGGTACGCGAGCTGGGTTTAGAACGTCGTGAGACAGTTCGGTCCCTATCTGCCGTGGACGTTTGAGATTTGAGAGGGGCTGACCTTAGTACGAGAGGACCGGGTTGGACGAACCTCTGGTGTTCCGGTTGTCACGCCAGTGGCATTGCCGGGTAGCTATGTTCGGAAAAGATAACCGCTGAAAGCATCTAAGCGGGAAACTTGCCTCAAGATGAGATCTCACTGGAGCCTTGAGCTCCCTAAAGGGCCGTCGAAGACTACGACGTTGATAGGTTGGGTGTGTAAGCGCTGTGAGGCGTTGAGCTAACCAATACTAATTGCCCGTGAGGCTTGACCATATAACACCCAAACAATCTGATGATTGTGGGTTGTATGGTGAAGTCGACAAACGAACCGAAAGTTCGCTAAGAACCGCAACGCCACATATCACATACCCATTAGGGGAAACGACTAAACACCGAGTCCCCAACCGAATTGCTTGACGACCATAGAGCGTTGGAACCACCTGATCCCTTCCCGAACTCAGTAGTGAAACGACGCATCGCCGATGGTAGTGTGGGGTTTCCCCATGTGAGAGTAGGTCATCGTCAAGCTCCTATCCCCAAACCCCCATCCGAGAAATCGGGTGGGGGTTTGGCTTTTGCACCGAAGAAAAGTTGTGCTGAGATCGGGCCATCTATGCCCCTCCTAGATCTCGCGCATAAAAAAGCCACCCTCGCGGTGGCTTTGGCGTCTCTGGGCGAGGAGTCGCACCCGTGGTGCTGATGGTCGCCGGCTTGCTGGGTGTTGGCATTTCTAGGCATTTCAATGTTGCATCGTTATGATGCCTGCCTCTTTATCCGAGCGTTCTTTTGATGCGGGAAGTATTACGGCTGCTGCAGGATGGCCAGTTTCATTCCGGTGAGTCCATCGGGGCGCTGCTTGGGGTCAGTCGTGCGGCTGTCTGGAAGCGTCTGCAGCATCTCGAGGTTTCACTTGGCCTGGAAGTGCATAGGGTGCGCGGGCGAGGATACCGTTTGGCCTCGCCGCTTTCGTTGCTCGATGAGGGGACGATTCTCACAGCCTCTCGCGACGTTGGCTGGAAAGCCCAGGTAGCTGAGACGATCGATTCCACCAATGCCGAGGCGCTCCGCCGTTTAGCTGCCTCTGCCGAAGCTCCGCTTCTGGTAGTGGCTGAGAAGCAGGAGGGTGGTCGTGGTCGCCGGGGGCGCGCCTGGGTCAGCCCCTTTGGCGAAAACCTCTATTACAGTCTGGGGCTGCGCCTTGAGGGTTCGACCTTTCCTCTCGATGGCTTGAGTCTGTCGGTTGGCTTGGCTGTTCTGCGGACTCTGCAAGAGGTGGGTTGCGTCGGCGCCGGGCTCAAGTGGCCGAACGACCTGTTGGTGTCGGGGCGGAAGATTGCCGGCGTGCTGCTTGAGCTAGCGGGAGATCCGGCAGGCGCCTGCCAGGTGGTAATCGGCATCGGTATCAATGTGAATATGTTGCCTGGTAGCTCGGTGCCAATCGACCAGCCTTGGACTTCGCTGCGTGAACAGCTTGGATGCTTGGTTGATCGCACCAAGCTGGCGTTGATCCTGGGGCGCTGGCTGCGTCATTACCTGGATATGCATGGGCGAGATGGCTTCGTGGCTCTGCGCGAGGAGTGGGAGATTGGCCATCTCTGGCAGGGGAAAGAGGTCAGCCTATTGGCGGGGCCTCAGCGTATCGATGGCGTCGTACTTGGTGTGGATCGAGTCGGAGCGCTGTGCCTGGATGTGGCGGGGCAGGAGCGGCAGTTCAGTGGTGGCGAGCTTAGTCTGAGGTTGCGTGATGATTCTTGAGCTGGACTGCGGGAATAGCCTGATCAAGTGGCGAGTTCAAGGCGAGGGGCGGATGCATGGCGGCGTCGTTGACTCCGATGAGGGCTTGCTCGAGGCGCTGCGCGGTGTCGCGGACCTGTCGCTACTGGGCTGTCGGCTGGTCAGTGTGCGTAGCGATGCGGAAACCTCGGCGTTGACGGATGCACTGGAGGCGGAGTTCGGGGTCGAGGTGCTTTGCGCTCGGCCTGCCTTGCAGCTTGCGGGGGTGCGCAACGGTTATGAGGAATATGCGCGACTGGGGCTGGATCGCTGGCTCGCGGTGGTCGGCGCGTATCAGCTGGAGCGGGGCGCTTGCCTGGTGCTGGATCTGGGGACGGCGGTCACTTCCGATTTCGTGACGGCTGATGGCGAGCACCTCGGCGGCTACATCTGTCCTGGTCTTCCGCTGATGCGCAACCAGCTGCGCACTCATACGCGTCGTATTCGTTACGACGATGCCGCGGCCGAGCTGGCAGTGCATAGTCTGCAGCCGGGAAGGGTGACAGTCGAGGCGGTGGAGCGCGGCTGTGCGTTGATGTTGCGCGGCTTTGTCCTGACGCAGGTCGAGCTTGCCCGCGAGCTGCTCGGGGAGTCCTTTGGTTTGTACCTTACGGGGGGCGATGCCGGCCTGGTGAGTGAGGTGTTGCCGCAGGCGCGGCAAGTGTCTGACCTTGTATTCGTTGGCTTGGCTCAGGCTTGTCCGCTGCCGGTGGAGGGTGCTTGATGCGTTGGTTCTTTCTGCTTCTGCTGGTTCTCAATCTCTTCTATTACGTCTGGCATCAGCAGCAGGCACCTTTGCGGGTAAAGGAAGTGGAGCCAATGGCTCTCTATAAAGGAGAGCAGCAGGGAATTCGCCTGCTGGATGCGGCCGACCGCGCGAAGACGCGTCCGGAGCTTGCGCAGCCGTCGTCGACTGTCGATGAAACCTGTCTTTTCCTGGGTAGCTTCCAGGGCGAGGATGCGGCCCGACAGATCGAGCAGCGCCTTATCGCTCTGGATATCCAGGCTCAGGTGCGCGCGGTGGATGCGGCGGCGGGGCTGGACTATTGGGTGTACCTGGCTCCGCTCGCTTCGCGCCAAGCCTCGTTGCGTCAGCTGAAGGAATTGCAGGCGCGCAAGATCGACAGCTACATCATCACTCAAGGCGACCTGGCCAACGGCATTTCACTGGGGATTTTCCCGCGCAGCGATTCCGCCGAAAGCGTGATGCAGCGCCTGCGTGATGCGGGTTACGAGCCGATGCTACGCGAGCTGCCGCGGGCCCAGCGCAGCTTCTGGGTGCGTGTCGCTCCAGAGAGTCGCCGTCTGGCCGATGATGTGCTGCAGCAGCTGGCCTCAGACTTCAAAGATTTGCAGCACCAAATAATGCCGTGTGAAAGCGTTGCAAGCGCTCAATAGTTTGCATAGAATGGCGCCCGCTTTGCGAGGGTCGCCTCGCGGGGCTGCTGTCAAAGAGTGCTAACCTCAAGTTTTTATTGAGGAAATGCTTGACAGTAGGGTGGCATGAGAAGAGAATGCCGCCTCACTTTGGAGGGGTTCCCGAGCGGCCAAAGGGATCAGACTGTAAATCTGACGTCATAGACTTCGAAGGTTCGAATCCTTCCCCCTCCACCAGATTTAAGCGAGAGCTGCAAGCTCCGCGGGCATAGTTTAGTGGTAGAACCTCAGCCTTCCAAGCTGATGATGCGGGTTCGATTCCCGCTGCCCGCTCCAAGTTTGTTGTTCGCAAAGTGTTTCGCTCATGTAGCTCAGCTGGTAGAGCACACCCTTGGTAAGGGTGAGGTCAGCGGTTCAAATCCGCTCATGAGCTCCACTTCAACAAAGGCAGATATGCAGATATCTGCCTTTGTTTTAATGGCAGTGTCAGTTCTCAATTCCTTGTTCGGAGACGGGTCAGATGGCTAAGGAAAAATTTGAACGTAACAAACCGCACGTCAACGTTGGCACCATCGGTCACGTTGACCACGGTAAAACCACTCTGACCGCTGCTCTGACCCGCGTCTGCTCCGAAGTATTCGGTTCGGCCAAGGTCGACTTCGACAAGATCGACTCCGCTCCGGAAGAGAAGGCTCGCGGTATCACCATCAACACCGCTCACGTTGAGTACGACTCGGCCGTTCGCCACTACGCGCACGTTGACTGCCCGGGCCACGCCGACTACGTGAAGAACATGATCACCGGTGCTGCCCAGATGGACGGCGCGATCCTGGTTTGCTCCGCTGCTGACGGCCCGATGCCGCAGACCCGCGAGCACATCCTGCTGTCCCGTCAGGTAGGCGTTCCTTACATCGTCGTGTTCCTGAACAAGGCCGACATGGTTGACGACGCCGAGCTGCTGGAACTGGTCGAGATGGAAGTTCGTGACCTGCTGTCCACCTACGACTTCCCGGGCGACGACACTCCGATCATCATCGGTTCCGCTCTGATGGCTCTGAACGGCCAAGACGACAACGAAATGGGTACCAGCGCTGTTAAGAAGCTGGTCGAGACTCTGGATGCCTACATCCCTGAGCCGGTTCGTGCCATCGACATGCCGTTCCTGATGCCGATCGAAGACGTGTTCTCCATCTCCGGCCGCGGTACCGTGGTAACCGGTCGTGTCGAGCGTGGCATCGTCAAGATTCAGGAAGAAATCGAGATCGTTGGTCTGCGTGAAACCACCAAGACCACCTGCACCGGCGTTGAAATGTTCCGCAAGCTGCTCGACGAAGGTCGTGCTGGCGAGAACTGCGGTGTTCTGCTGCGCGGCACCAAGCGTGACGACGTAGAGCGTGGTCAGGTTCTGGCCAAGCCGGGCACCATCAAGCCGCACACCAAGTTCGAAGCTGAAGTGTATGTGCTGTCCAAAGAAGAAGGTGGTCGTCACACCCCGTTCTTCAAGGGCTACCGTCCGCAGTTCTACTTCCGTACCACTGACGTAACCGGTTCGTGCGAACTGCCGGAAGGCGTTGAGATGGTAATGCCGGGCGACAACATCAAAATGGTTGTCACCCTGATCAAGCCGATCGCCATGGACGACGGCCTGCGTTTCGCAATTCGCGAAGGCGGCCGTACCGTTGGTGCCGGCGTGGTTGCCAAAGTCATCGAGTAATCGGTTGATCTGCCTCGGTAAGGTCGGCATAATGGTCGGCCTTACTTCGATTTTAGGCCAGTAGCTCAATTGGCAGAGCGGCGGTCTCCAAAACCGCAGGTTGGGGGTTCGATTCCCTCCTGGCCTGCCAGATTCCTGGATAAAAGTGGATCTGGCGTTTCTTTCGACAGGGTTTTCTCATGAATGCCAAAGCTGAAGCTAAAGACTCCCGCTTTGACGCGCTGAAGTGGCTCGTTGTGGCTGCTCTGGTCGTCGCAGGTGTTGTCGGCAATCAGTATTTCTCGGCTGAACCGCTTCTGTATCGCGTGCTGGCTCTGTTGGCGCTGGCCGTAGTAGTCGGTTTCGTCGCGCTGCAGACTGCGAAAGGTCAGGCGTTCTTTGCTCTGGCAAAAGAAGCGCGCATCGAGATTCGCAAGGTTGTCTGGCCGACCCGCCAGGAAACCACGCAAACCACGCTGATCGTGGTTGCGGTGGTTCTGGTGATGTCGTTGGTCCTGTGGGGCTTGGATAGCCTGCTGGGCTGGCTTGTTTCGTTGATTGTCGGTTAAGGGTGTCCCGTGGCTAAGCGTTGGTACGTTGTGCATGCTTACTCGGGTTACGAGAAGCATGTCATGCGCTCGCTGATCGAGCGCGTCAAGCTGGCTGGCATGGAAGACGAGTTCGGCGAAATTCTGGTCCCCACCGAAGAAGTGGTGGAGATGCGTAACGGCCAGAAGCGCAAGAGCGAGCGGAAGTTCTTCCCTGGCTATGTGCTGGTTCAGATGGAGATGAACGAGGCGACTTGGCACCTGATCAAGGACACGTCTCGCGTCATGGGCTTCATTGGTGGTACTGCCGACAAGCCGGCGCCGATCACCGAGAAAGAAGCCGACGCCATCCTGCGTCGTGTTGCCGATAGCGGCGACAAGCCGAAGCCGAAGACGCTGTTCGAGCCGGGCGAGACCGTTCGCGTTATCGATGGTCCGTTTGCCGACTTCAATGGTGTCGTCGAAGAAGTTAACTACGAGAAGAGCCGGATCCAAGTGGCCGTGCTTATTTTCGGTCGCTCCACGCCGGTGGAGCTGGAGTTCAGTCAGGTCGAGAAGGCATAACTGGACAATGCATCCCGAACCCCGCAGCCGCTGGCTGTGGGGTTTTGTCGTCACTGGGATAAATGCGTACTAACCGGGGAGCCTCAGTGAGGCGTTTGACCCGATATTGGAGTAGCTCATGGCTAAGAAGATTCAGGCTTACATCAAGCTGCAAGTAAAGGCCGGCCAGGCCAACCCGTCGCCACCCGTCGGCCCCGCTCTGGGTCAGCACGGCGTGAACATCATGGAATTCTGCAAGGCGTTCAACGCTAAGACTCAGGGCATGGAACCTGGTCTGCCGACTCCTGTGATCATCACCGTTTACAGCGACCGCAGCTTCACCTTTGAAACCAAAAGCACCCCGGCTTCGGTTCTGCTGAAGAAGGCCGCCGGCCTGACCAGCGGTTCCGCTCGTCCGAACACCGTTAAAGTTGGCACCGTTACCCGTGCTCAGCTGGAAGAGATCGCCAAGACCAAGCAGGCCGATCTGACCGCCGCTGACCTGGATGCGGCCGTGCGTACCATCGCCGGCTCCGCTCGTAGCATGGGCCTGAACGTGGAGGGTGTGTAATGGCTAAGGTAACCAAGCGTCAGAAGGCTATCGCCGAGAAGATCGAAGCCGGCAAGGCTTACAACTTCGAAGAGGCCGCCAAGCTGCTGGCCGAGCTGTCCACCGTCAAGTTCACCGAGTCCTTCGACGTCTCCGTGAACCTGGGCGTAGACCCGCGTAAATCCGACCAGGTCGTGCGTGGCGCCACCGTGCTGCCGAACGGCACTGGCAAGACCGTCCGCGTTGCCGTGTTCACCCAGGGCCCGGGCGCTGAAGCCGCTCTGGCTGCCGGCGCTGACAAGGTCGGCATGGACGAACTGGCTGCCGAAATGAAAGCCGGCGACCTGAACTACGACGTGGTCATCGCCTCCCCGGACGCCATGCGCGTTGTCGGTCAGCTGGGCCAGGTCCTCGGTCCGCGTGGTCTGATGCCGAACCCGAAAGTCGGCACTGTGACTCCGGACGTGGCTACCGCCGTGAAGAACGCCAAGGCCGGTCAGGTACGTTTCCGTACCGACAAGAACGGCATCATCCACACCTCCGTTGGCAAGGTCGGCTTCGAAGCCGCCGCGCTGAAGCAGAACGTGGAAGCCCTGCTGTCCGACCTGAAGCGTCTGAAGCCGTCCACCTCCAAAGGCGTGTACGTCAAGCGCGTGACCCTGAGCACCACCATGGGTCCGGGTCTGGTCATCGATCAGGCTTCGCTGGAAGCGTAAGTGATTTGGCCGACGGACGAGTCCGTCGGCCTGAAAGATTGGGGTCCCTGCCTGGCGGGGGCTATCCAAGACCGTAGGCGGCGCAAGCCTTAAACCCGGAGAGCGATCTCCACAAGCCTACGCAGATGGTGCTCCCGGTTCCTTACCGAATCAGACACCAAAACGACACCTGGTTTCGATCAGGTGAAACGGTAACAAGCAGGAGTTTTACCCGTGGCAATTAAACTCGAAGACAAGAAGGCCATCGTCGCTGAAGTCAACGAGGCTGCCAAAGTCGCCCTGTCCGCTGTTGTGGCTGATGCCCGCGGTGTGACTGTTGGCGCTATGACCGGACTCCGTAAAGAGGCTCGTGAAGCTGGTGTGTACGTGAAAGTCGTACGTAACACCCTGCTCAAGCGTGCAGTTGCTGATACTGAGTACAGTATCCTCAACGACGTCTTCGCCGGCCCGACCTTGATCGCTTTCTCCAACGAGCACCCGGGCGCTGCTGCCCGTCTGTTCAAAGAGTTCGCTAAAGGTAACGACAAGTTCGAGATCAAGGCAGCTGCGTTCGAGGGCAAGTTCCTCGCAGCAAACCAGATCGACGTACTGGCAACTCTGCCGACCTACGACGAAGCCATTTCGCAGCTGATGAGCGTGATTCAAGGCGCTACCAGCAAGCTGGCTCGTACTCTGGCGGCCGTTCGCGACCAGAAAGAAGCTGCCGCCGCCTAAGGCGCGGAAGTACCTTTCAAATCACATGTTTAATTTGATGGCTGCGTAGGCTGTCACCCCAATACAGGATTTAAGTCATGTCTCTGACTAACGAGCAAATCATCGAAGCCATCGGCCAGAAAACCGTTCTGGAAGTTGTTGAGCTGATCAAGGCAATGGAAGAGAAGTTCGGCGTTACCGCTGCTGCTGCCACCGTTGCTGCTGCTGGCCCGGCTGCTGCCGCTGCTGAAGAGCAAACCGAGTTCAACGTTGTTCTGGCCGAAGCCGGCGACAAGAAAGTCAACGTGATCAAGGCTGTTCGCGAGCTGACCGGTCTGGGTCTGAAAGAAGCCAAAGAGAAAGTCGACACCGCTCCGCAAGTCATCGCCGAAGGCCTGACCAAGGAAGCTGCTGAAGACGCCAAGAAGAAGCTGGAAGAAGCTGGCGCCAAAGTCGAGCTCAAGTAAGCGACGACCTTGCGTCTACAGCCCGAGCGTTAAGCGAAAGGCTGATGGCTGGTGGCTAATGCCACCGGCCTTTTTCCGTTATGGGCGGAGTTCGAATGAGCTCTGTCCATGGCGTGAAAACCCCGCCCGAGGGCGGCGCAAACCAAGGGTTTGCACGATTTTCTGGTCGTTGCCGTCGGCAGCGGCCAAACAAGCAGGTGACCAAGCTGGGGAACGCTGATGGCTTACTCATACACTGAGAAAAAACGTATCCGCAAGGACTTTAGCAAGTTGCCGGATGTGATGGATGTGCCGTATCTCCTGGCCATCCAGCTGGATTCGTATCGCGAATTCCTGCAGCAAGGAGTGAGCAAGGAGCAGTTCCGCGACGTTGGCCTGCATGCGGCCTTCAAGTCCGTATTCCCGATCATCAGCTACTCCGGCAATGCCGCTCTCGAGTACGTTGGCTACCGCCTGGGCGAGCCCGCGTTCGACGTCAAAGAGTGCGTGCTGCGTGGCGTGACCTTCGCCGTGCCGCTGCGGGTCAAAGTCCGTCTGATCATCTTCGACAAAGAATCGTCGAACAAAGCGATCAAGGACATCAAAGAGCAAGAAGTGTACATGGGCGAAATTCCGCTCATGACCGAGAACGGTACCTTCATCATCAACGGTACCGAGCGTGTGATCGTCTCCCAGTTGCACCGCTCCCCGGGTGTGTTCTTCGACCACGACCGTGGCAAGACCCACAGCTCCGGCAAGCTGCTGTACTCCGCGCGCATCATCCCCTACCGCGGTTCCTGGCTGGACTTCGAGTTCGACCCGAAGGACGCCGTGTTCGTCCGTATCGACCGTCGCCGCAAGCTGCCGGCTTCCGTCCTGCTGCGTGCCCTGGGCTACAGCACCGAGGAAGTGCTGGACACCTTCTATGACACCAACGTCTTCCATGTGAAGGGCGAGACTCTGAGCCTGGAACTGGTGCCGCAGCGTCTGCGTGGCGAGATCGCCGCGTTCGACATCAAGGACGAGAAGGGCAAGGTCATCGTTGAGCAGGGCCGCCGTATCACCGCGCGCCACATCAACCAGATCGACAAGGCCGGCATCAAAGAGCTGGAAGTTCCGCTCGACTACCTGCTGGGTCGCACTACCGCCAAGGCCATCGTGCATCCGGCCACTGGCGAGATCGTTGCCGAGTGCAACACCGAGATGACCACCGACCTGCTGGCCAAGATCGTCAAGGCCCAGGTGGTCCGCATCGAGACCCTGTACACCAACGACATTGACTGCGGTCCGTTCATCTCCGACACGCTGAAGATCGACTCCACCGGCAACCAGCTGGAAGCCCTGGTCGAGATCTACCGCATGATGCGTCCTGGCGAGCCGCCAACCAAGGATGCTGCCGAGACCCTGTTCAACAACCTGTTCTTCAGCGCCGAGCGTTACGACCTGTCCGCCGTCGGCCGCATGAAGTTCAACCGTCGTATCGGTCGCACCGAGATCGAAGGCTCCGGCGTTCTGTCCAAAGAAGACATCGTCGACGTTCTGAAGACCCTGGTCGACATCCGTAACGGCAAGGGCATCGTCGACGACATCGACCACCTGGGTAACCGTCGCGTGCGTTGCGTCGGCGAAATGGCCGAGAACCAGTTCCGCGTGGGCCTGGTCCGCGTCGAGCGCGCGGTCAAAGAGCGTCTGTCGATGGCCGAAAGCGAAGGCCTGATGCCGCAGGACCTGATCAACGCCAAGCCGGTTGCGGCGGCGGTGAAGGAGTTCTTCGGTTCCAGCCAGCTTTCCCAGTTCATGGACCAGAACAACCCGCTTTCCGAGATCACCCACAAGCGCCGCGTCTCCGCACTCGGCCCGGGCGGTCTGACCCGTGAGCGCGCCGGCTTCGAAGTCCGCGACGTACACCCGACCCACTACGGCCGCGTGTGCCCGATCGAGACCCCTGAAGGTCCGAACATCGGTCTGATCAACTCCCTGGCCGCTTATGCCCGCACCAACCAGTACGGCTTCCTGGAAAGCCCGTACCGCGTGGTGAAGGACACCAAGGTCACCGACGAGATCGTGTTCCTGTCCGCCATCGAAGAGGCCGATCACGTGATCGCCCAGGCTTCGGCGACCATGAACGCCAAAGGCCAGCTGGTCGACGAACTGGTGGCCGTGCGTCACCTCAACGAGTTCACCGTCAAGGCGCCGGAAGACGTGACCCTGATGGACGTCTCGCCGAAGCAGGTGGTTTCCGTTGCTGCCTCGCTGATTCCGTTCCTAGAGCACGACGACGCCAACCGTGCACTAATGGGTTCGAACATGCAGCGTCAGGCTGTACCGACCCTGCGCGCCGACAAGCCGCTGGTAGGTACCGGCATGGAGCGCAACGTCGCCCGTGACTCCGGCGTCTGCGTCGTGGCCCGTCGCGGTGGTGTGATCGACTCCGTCGACGCCAGCCGTATCGTGGTGCGTGTTGCCGATGACGAAGTGGAAACCGGTGAAGCCGGTGTCGACATCTACAACCTGACCAAGTACACCCGCTCCAACCAGAACACCTGCATCAACCAGCGCCCGCTGGTCAGCAAGGGTGACGTGGTGGCGCGTGGCGACATCATGGCCGACGGCCCGTCCACCGACATGGGTGAACTGGCGCTGGGTCAGAACATGCGCGTCGCGTTCATGCCGTGGAACGGCTTCAACTTCGAAGACTCCATCTGCCTGTCCGAGCGCGTGGTCCAGGAAGACCGCTTCACCACGATCCACATCCAGGAACTGACCTGCGTGGCCCGTGACACCAAGCTCGGCCCAGAGGAAATCACCGCGGACATCCCGAACGTGGGTGAGGCCGCGCTGAACAAGCTGGACGAAGCCGGTATCGTCTACGTCGGCGCCGAAGTCATGGCCGGCGACATCCTGGTCGGCAAGGTCACCCCGAAAGGCGAGACCCAGCTGACTCCGGAAGAGAAACTGCTGCGTGCGATCTTCGGTGAGAAGGCCAGCGACGTTAAGGACACCTCCCTGCGCGTGCCGACCGGCACCAAGGGCACCGTCATCGACGTCCAGGTCTTCACCCGTGATGGCGTGGAGCGCGACAGCCGCGCCCTGGCCATCGAGAAGCAGCAGCTCGACGAGATCCGCAAGGACCTCAACGAAGAGTTCCGCATCGTCGAAGGCGCCACCTTCGAGCGCCTGCGTTCCGCTCTGGTCGGCGCCAAGGCCGAAGGCGGCGCTGGCCTGAAGAAAGGCACCGCGATCACCGACGAGTACCTCGACGGTCTGGAACGTGGCCAGTGGTTCAAGCTGCGCATGGCCGACGACGCTCTGAACGAGCAGCTGGAGAAGGCCCAGGCCTACATCAGCGATCGTCGCCAGATGCTCGACGACAAGTTCGAAGACAAGAAGCGCAAGCTGCAGCAGGGCGACGACCTGGCGCCGGGCGTACTGAAGATCGTCAAGGTCTACCTCGCCATCAAGCGCCGCATCCAGCCGGGCGACAAGATGGCCGGTCGTCACGGTAACAAGGGTGTGGTCTCCGTGATCATGCCGGTCGAAGACATGCCGCACGATGCCAATGGCACCCCGGTCGACATCGTCCTCAACCCGCTGGGCGTACCGTCGCGTATGAACGTCGGTCAGATCCTCGAAACCCACCTGGGCCTGGCGGCCAAGGGCCTGGGCGAGAAGATCAACCGCATGCTCGAAGAGCAGCGCAAGATCGCCGAGCTGCGCAAGTTCCTCAACGAGATCTACAACGAGATCGGCGGTCGCCAGGAAAGCCTGAACGAGTTCTCGGACACCGAGATCCTCGAGCTGGCGAAGAACCTGAAAGGCGGCGTTCCGATGGCTACCGCCGTGTTCGACGGTGCCAAGGAAACCGAGATCAAGGCCATGCTGAAGCTGGCCGATCTGCCGGAAAGCGGTCAGATGCGTCTGTTCGACGGTCGTACCGGTAACCAGTTCGAGCGTCCGACCACCGTCGGCTACATGTACATGCTCAAGCTGAACCACCTGGTCGACGACAAGATGCACGCTCGTTCCACCGGTTCCTACAGCCTGGTAACCCAGCAGCCGCTGGGTGGTAAGGCGCAGTTCGGTGGTCAGCGCTTCGGTGAGATGGAGGTCTGGGCACTGGAAGCCTACGGCGCCGCCTACACCCTGCAGGAAATGCTGACCGTGAAGTCGGACGACGTGAACGGCCGGACCAAGATGTACAAGAACATCGTGGACGGCGATCACCGCATGGAGGCCGGCATGCCCGAGTCCTTCAACGTGTTGATCAAAGAGATCCGCTCGCTCGGTATCGACATCGAACTGGAAACCGAATAACACGCCTTGCTGCGGCCGCACCGTCGGCCGCAGCAGGTCCGTGAGGAGGAAAGGCCTTGAAAGACTTGCTGAATCTGTTGAAAAACCAGGGTCAGGTTGAAGAGTTCGATGCGATCCGTATCGGTCTGGCTTCGCCTGAGATGATCCGTTCCTGGTCTTTCGGTGAAGTGAAAAAACCGGAAACCATCAACTACCGTACCTTCAAGCCCGAGCGTGACGGCCTGTTCTGCGCCAAGATCTTTGGCCCGGTCAAGGACTACGAGTGCCTGTGCGGTAAGTACAAGCGCCTCAAGCACCGCGGCGTGATCTGCGAGAAGTGCGGCGTGGAAGTGGCCCTGGCCAAGGTCCGTCGTGAGCGCATGGCGCACATCGAACTGGCCTCGCCGGTCGCCCACATCTGGTTCCTGAAGTCCCTGCCGTCCCGTATCGGCCTGCTGCTGGACATGACCCTGCGTGACATCGAACGCGTGCTCTATTTCGAGAGCTACGTGGTGATCGACCCGGGCATGACCACCCTGGAAAAGGGCCAACTGCTGAACGATGAGCAGTACTTCGAAGCCCTCGAAGAGTTCGGTGACGACTTCGACGCGCGCATGGGCGCCGAGGCCGTTCGCGAGCTGCTCAACGCCATCGACCTGGATCATGAGATCGGCCGCCTGCGCGAAGAGATTCCGCAGACCAACTCCGAGACCAAGATCAAGAAGCTGTCCAAGCGCCTGAAGCTGATGGAAGCCTTCAAGGACTCCGGCAACCACCCGGAGTGGATGGTCCTGACCGTTCTGCCGGTACTGCCGCCGGACCTGCGTCCGCTGGTTCCGCTGGATGGCGGCCGCTTCGCGACTTCCGATCTCAACGATCTGTACCGTCGCGTGATCAACCGTAACAACCGTCTGAAGCGCCTGCTCGACCTGGCCGCGCCGGACATCATCGTGCGCAACGAAAAGCGCATGCTGCAGGAAGCGGTCGACGCCCTGCTGGATAACGGCCGTCGCGGTCGCGCCATCACCGGCTCGAACAAGCGTCCGCTGAAGTCCCTGGCCGACATGATCAAAGGTAAGCAAGGTCGCTTCCGTCAGAACCTGCTCGGTAAGCGCGTGGACTACTCCGGTCGTTCCGTGATCACCGTGGGCCCGACCCTGCGTCTGCACCAGTGCGGTCTGCCGAAGAAGATGGCCCTCGAGCTGTTCAAGCCGTTCATCTTCGGCAAGCTCGAAGCCCGCGGCATGGCCACCACCATCAAGGCGGCCAAGAAGATGGTCGAGCGCGAACTGCCAGAGGTCTGGGACGTTCTCGCCGAAGTCATCCGCGAACATCCCGTGCTGCTCAACCGCGCACCGACCCTGCACCGTCTGGGCATCCAGGCGTTCGAACCGGTTCTGATCGAAGGTAAAGCCATCCAGCTGCACCCGCTGGTCTGCGCCGCGTACAACGCCGACTTCGACGGTGACCAGATGGCCGTGCACGTTCCGCTGACCCTCGAGGCCCAGCTGGAAGCGCGCGCGCTGATGATGTCCACCAACAACGTGCTGTCGCCCGCCAACGGCGAGCCGATCATCGTGCCGTCCCAGGACGTGGTTCTGGGTCTGTACTACATGACCCGTGAAGCCGTGAACGCCAAGGGCGAAGGTCGCGTATTCGCCGACCTGCAGGAAGTCGACCGCGTGTTCCGCGCCGGCGAGGCCTCCCTGCACGCCAAGGTCAAGGTGCGCATCAACGAGACCGTCAAGCAGAAGGACGGCAGCCTGGTCAAGAACACCCGCATCGTCGACACCACCGTCGGCCGCGCGCTGCTGTTCCAGATCGTGCCGGCCGGCCTGTCCTATGACGTGGTCAACCAGTCGATGAAGAAGAAGGCGATCTCCCGTCTGATCAACCAGTGCTACCGCACCGTTGGTCTGAAGGACACCGTGATCTTCGCCGACCAGCTGATGTACACCGGTTTCGCCTACTCGACCATCTCCGGTGTGTCGATCGGCGTGAACGACTTCGTCATCCCGGACGAGAAGGCGCGCATCATCGACGCCGCCACCGAGGAAGTGAAGGAGATCGAATCGCAGTACGCCTCCGGCCTGGTGACCCAGGGCGAGAAGTACAACAAGGTGATCGACCTCTGGTCCAAGGCCAACGACGAAGTATCCAAGGCGATGATGGCCAACCTCTCGAAAGAGAAGGTCGTCGACCGCGAGGGCAAGGAAGTCGACCAGGAGTCCTTCAACTCCATGTACATGATGGCGGACTCCGGTGCTCGTGGTAGCGCCGCCCAGATCCGTCAGCTGGCCGGTATGCGTGGCCTGATGGCCAAGCCGGACGGCTCCATCATCGAGACGCCGATCACCGCGAACTTCCGTGAAGGCCTGAACGTACTGCAGTACTTCATCTCCACCCACGGTGCTCGTAAGGGTCTGGCGGATACCGCACTGAAGACCGCGAACTCCGGTTACCTGACCCGTCGCCTGGTCGACGTGGCCCAGGACCTGGTGGTGACCGAAGTCGACTGCGGCACCGAACACGGTCTGCTGATGACTCCGCACATCGAAGGCGGCGACGTGGTCGAGCCGCTCGGTGAGCGCGTGCTCGGCCGTGTGATCGCCAAGGACGTGCCGAAGCCGGGCAGCGATGAAATCATCGTTCCGGCCGGTACCCTGGTCGACGAGCAGTGGGTCGAGTTCATCGAGCGCAACAGCATCGACGAAGTGATCGTGCGTTCGCCGATCACCTGCGAAACCCGCTATGGCATCTGCGCCAAGTGCTACGGCCGCGATCTGGCCCGTGGTCACCAGGTCAACATCGGTGAAGCGGTGGGCGTCATCGCCGCCCAGTCCATCGGTGAGCCGGGTACCCAGCTGACCATGCGTACGTTCCACATCGGTGGTGCCGCCAGCCGTACCTCGGCTGCCGACAACGTCCAGGTGAAGAACGGTGGTGCGATCCGCCTGCACAACCTGAAGCACGTCGAGCGTGCCGACGGCAACCTGGTGGCCGTGTCCCGTTCCGGCGAGCTGGCCGTGGCCGACGAATTCGGTCGCGAGCGCGAGCGCTACAAGCTGCCGTACGGTGCCGTGATTTCCGTGAAGGAAGGCGACAAGGTCGACGCTGGCGCCATCGTCGCCAAGTGGGACCCGCACACCCACCCGATCGTGACCGAAATGAAGGGTACCGTGACCTTCGTCGGCATGGAGGAGGGCATCACCATCAAGCGCCAGACCGACGAACTGACCGGTCTGACCAACATCGAAGTCCTCGATCCGAAGGATCGTCCGGCTGCTGGCAAGGACATTCGTCCGGCGATCAAGATGGTCGACGCCAACGGCAAGGAACTGCTGCTGCCGGGTACCGACGTACCGGCCCAGTACTTCCTGCCGGCCAACGCCCTGGTCGGCGTGGCGGACGGTGCGCAGATCGGTGTCGGTGACGTCATCGCCCGTATCCCGCAGGAAACCTCGAAGACCCGCGACATCACCGGTGGTCTGCCGCGCGTTGCCGACCTGTTCGAAGCCCGTCGTCCGAAAGAGGCTTCGATCCTGGCGGAGATCAGCGGCACCATCTCGTTCGGCAAGGAGACAAAGGGCAAGCGCCGTCTGGTCATCACCCCGACCGATGGCAGCGATCCGTACGAGGAGCTGATTCCGAAGTGGCGTCACCTGAACGTCTTCGAAGGCGAACAAGTGAACCGCGGCGAAGTCATCTCCGACGGTCCGAGCGATCCGCACGACATCCTGCGTCTGCTGGGCGTCAGCGCGCTGGCCAAGTACATCGTCAACGAAATCCAGGACGTTTACCGTCTGCAGGGCGTGAAGATCAACGACAAGCACATCGAGACCATTCTGCGTCAGATGCTGCGTAAGGTTGAGATCAGCGAATCCGGCGACTCCAGCTTCATCAAGGGCGACCAGATGGAACTGACCCACGTCCTGGGCGAGAACGAAGTGCTGGCGGGCGAAGACAAGTTCATCGCCAAGTACGAGCGCGTTCTGCTGGGTATCACCAAGGCCTCGCTGTCCACCGAGTCGTTCATCTCCGCGGCTTCCTTCCAGGAAACCACCCGCGTACTGACCGAAGCGGCCGTGACCGGCAAGCGCGACTACCTGCGCGGCCTGAAGGAGAACGTTGTTGTGGGTCGTCTGATCCCGGCCGGTACCGGCCTGGCCTACCACAGCGAGCGTAAGCGTCGTCGTGATGCCGACAAGCCTCAGCGCGTGAGCGCGAGCGAGGTCGAAGCGGCTCTCACCGAGGCGCTGAACTCCAGCGGTAACTGATCGGATAGGGCCCCGGGCGAGCAATCGCCCGGGGCCTTGTCTTGACTGGGGGCGGGAGTCTCTTTAGACTCATGCACCCCTAAATTTGGCAGGGCGACTAGCTCTGCCATTTTGCTTTAGGGCAATAGCGTCGAAAGACAACAGTGGAGCTTATAGATGGCAACTATCAACCAGCTGGTACGCCAGCCGCGCAAGCGTATCGTCGAGAAGAGCGACGTGCCTGCGCTGCAGAACTGCCCGCAGCGCCGTGGCGTGTGCACTCGCGTGTACACCACCACGCCGAAGAAACCGAACTCCGCACTGCGTAAAGTGTGCCGTGTTCGTCTGACCAACGGTTTTGAAGTCACCTCCTACATCGGTGGTGAAGGTCACAACCTGCAAGAGCACAGCGTCGTGCTGATCCGTGGCGGTCGTGTAAAAGACCTTCCGGGTGTGCGCTACCACACTGTTCGCGGTTCGCTGGACACCACCGGTGTCAAAGACCGTAAGCAGGGTCGCTCGAAGTACGGTACCAAGCGTCCGAAGTAATTCGGTCTGCCATTTTTCTATTTATTGAGTCGATAAGAGTAAGGTCGGGCGTAACCCAATGGTTATTGGTCCCGGGCTAACCTGAAGACCGTTTGAGGGCTTATCATGCCAAGACGTCGTGTAGCAGCTAAGCGTGAGATTCTGGACGATCCGAAATACGGAAGCCTGATTCTCGCCAAGTTCATGAACCACGTGATGGAAAGCGGTAAAAAGGCCGTGGCCGAGCGCATCGTTTACGGTGCTCTGGAAACCGTCAAAACCCGCAAGAACAGCGATCCCCTGGAGATCTTCGAGAAAGCTCTCGACGCCATCGCTCCGCTGGTCGAAGTAAAGTCCCGCCGTGTAGGCGGTGCTACCTACCAGGTTCCGGTCGAAGTTCGTCCGTCCCGTCGTAATGCTCTGGCCATGCGTTGGCTGGTAGAAAGCGCGCGCAAGCGTGGTGAGAAGTCCATGGCCCTGCGCCTGGCTGGCGAGCTGCTGGATGCCTTCGAGGGCAAAGGCGCTGCTGTCAAGAAGCGTGAAGACGTGCACCGTATGGCCGAGGCCAACAAAGCGTTCTCGCACTACCGCTTCTAATTACGGCTTCCATTCTTTTGCGAGGGCTTTATGGCTCGTAACACAGCAATTAACCGCTACCGGAACATTGGTATCTGCGCCCACGTTGACGCGGGCAAGACCACCACTACCGAGCGGATCCTGTTCTACACAGGTCTCAGCCACAAGATGGGTGAGGTGCATGACGGCGCTGCTACCACCGACTGGATGGTGCAGGAGCAGGAGCGTGGTATCACCATTACCTCCGCTGCCATCACCACCTTCTGGGAGGGTTCGCGCGGCCAGTACGACAAGTACCGCGTAAACGTCATCGACACCCCCGGCCACGTAGACTTCACCATTGAAGTTGAGCGCTCGCTGCGCGTACTGGACGGCGCTGTCGTGGTGTTCTGCGGCACCTCCGGCGTTGAGCCGCAGTCCGAAACCGTATGGCGTCAGGCCAACAAGTACGGTGTTCCGCGTATCGTCTACGTGAACAAGATGGACCGTGCCGGCGCCAACTTCCTGCGCGTGGTCGGTCAGATCAAACAGCGCCTGGGCCACACCCCGGTCCCGGTTCAGCTGGCCATCGGCGCGGAAGATGACTTCCAGGGCCAGATCGACCTGATGAAAATGAAGGCGATCTACTGGAACGAAGACGACAAGGGCACCAGCTACCGCGAGGAAGAGATTCCTGCCGAGCTGGTCGACCTGGCCAACGAGTGGCGCTCGAACATGGTTGAGGCTGCTGCCGAAGCCAGCGAAGAGCTGATGAACAAGTACCTGGAAGAGGGCGAGCTGTCGATCGAGGAGATCAAGGCCGGCCTGCGTCAGCGTACCATCGCCTGCGAAATCGTTCCGGCCGTTTGCGGTTCCTCGTTCAAGAACAAGGGCGTGCCCCTGGTTCTCGACGCCGTGATCGACTTCCTGCCTGCTCCGACCGAGATCCCGGCGATCAAGGGTATCCACCCTGACCTGGTCGACACTCCGAAGGAAGAGATCACTGACGCGCAGTACGACGAGCGTCATGCTGACGATGCCGAGCCGTTCTCCGCTCTGGCGTTCAAGATCGCTACCGACCCGTTCGTAGGTACTCTGACCTTCGTTCGCGTCTACTCGGGCGTGCTGAACTCCGGTGACTCGGTGATCAACTCGGTCAAGGGCAAGAAAGAGCGCGTTGGTCGTATGGTGCAGATGCACGCCAACCAGCGTGACGAGATCAAAGAAGTGCGCGCTGGCGACATCGCTGCTCTGATCGGCATGAAGGACGTCACCACTGGTGAGACCCTGTGCGATCCGGAGAAGCCGATCATCCTCGAGCGCATGGACTTCCCGGAGCCGGTAATCTCGGTGGCTGTTGAGCCGAAGACCAAGGCTGACCAGGAGAAGATGGGTATCGCTCTGGGCAAGCTGGCCCAGGAAGACCCGTCGTTCCGCGTCAAGACCGACGAAGAAACCGGCCAGACCATCATCTCCGGTATGGGTGAGCTGCACCTGGACATCCTGGTCGACCGTATGCGCCGCGAATTCAACGTCGAGGCCAACATCGGTAAGCCGCAGGTTTCCTACCGCGAGAAGATCACCAAGAGCTGCGAGATCGAAGGCAAGTTCGTTCGCCAGTCCGGTGGTCGCGGTCAGTTCGGTCACTGCTGGATTCGCTTCGCACCGGCTGACGAAGGTCAGGAAGGTCTGGTATTCGTCAACGAAGTCGTGGGCGGTGTGGTTCCGAAGGAATACATCCCGGCCATCCAGAAGGGCATCGAAGAGCAGATGAAGAACGGCGTTGTTGCCGGCTATCCGCTGATCGGCCTGAAGGCGACCGTGTTCGATGGTTCCTACCATGACGTCGACTCCAACGAGATGGCGTTCAAGGTGGCCGCCTCCATGGCGACCAAGCAGCTCGCTCAGAAGGGCGGCGGTGTTGTGCTTGAGCCGATCATGAAGGTCGAAGTGGTAACCCCTGAGGACTACATGGGTGACGTGATGGGTGACCTGAACCGTCGTCGTGGTCTGATCCAGGGTATGGAAGACACGGTTTCCGGCAAGGTGATCCGTGCTGAGGTTCCGCTGGGCGAGATGTTCGGTTACGCGACCGACGTGCGTTCCATGTCCCAGGGTCGCGCAAGCTACTCCATGGAATTCTCCAAATACTCCGAAGCTCCGTCGAACATCGTCGAAGCACTGGTTAAAAAACAAGGCTGATTCAGCCCTTTAGGCAAGAGGTTCACTGTCGTGGCTAAAGAAAAATTTGAACGTAACAAACCACACGTCAACGTTGGCACCATCGGTCACGTTGACCACGGTAAAACCACTCTGACCGCTGCTCTGACCCGCGTCTGCTCCGAAGTATTCGGTTCGGCCAAGGTCGACTTCGACAAGATCGACTCCGCTCCGGAAGAGAAGGCTCGCGGTATCACCATCAACACCGCTCACGTTGAGTACGACTCGGCCGTTCGCCACTACGCGCACGTTGACTGCCCGGGCCACGCCGACTACGTGAAGAACATGATCACCGGTGCTGCCCAGATGGACGGCGCGATCCTGGTTTGCTCCGCTGCTGACGGCCCGATGCCGCAGACCCGCGAGCACATCCTGCTGTCCCGTCAGGTAGGCGTTCCTTACATCGTCGTGTTCCTGAACAAGGCCGACATGGTTGACGACGCCGAGCTGCTGGAACTGGTCGAGATGGAAGTTCGTGACCTGCTGTCCACCTACGACTTCCCGGGCGACGACACTCCGATCATCATCGGTTCCGCTCTGATGGCTCTGAACGGCCAAGACGACAACGAAATGGGTACCAGCGCTGTTAAGAAGCTGGTCGAGACTCTGGATGCCTACATCCCTGAGCCGGTTCGTGCCATCGACATGCCGTTCCTGATGCCGATCGAAGACGTGTTCTCCATCTCCGGCCGCGGTACCGTGGTAACCGGTCGTGTCGAGCGTGGCATCGTCAAGATTCAGGAAGAAATCGAGATCGTTGGTCTGCGTGAAACCACCAAGACCACCTGCACCGGCGTTGAAATGTTCCGCAAGCTGCTCGACGAAGGTCGTGCTGGCGAGAACTGCGGTGTTCTGCTGCGCGGCACCAAGCGTGACGACGTAGAGCGTGGTCAGGTTCTGGCCAAGCCGGGCACCATCAAGCCGCACACCAAGTTCGAAGCTGAAGTGTATGTGCTGTCCAAAGAAGAAGGTGGTCGTCACACCCCGTTCTTCAAGGGCTACCGTCCGCAGTTCTACTTCCGTACCACTGACGTAACCGGTTCGTGCGAACTGCCGGAAGGCGTTGAGATGGTAATGCCGGGCGACAACATCAAAATGGTTGTCACCCTGATCAAGCCGATCGCCATGGACGACGGCCTGCGTTTCGCAATTCGCGAAGGCGGCCGTACCGTTGGTGCCGGCGTGGTTGCCAAAGTCATCGAGTAATCGACGACTGCTGGAGAAAAGGGCCCTTCGGGGCCCTTTTCTTTTGGTTGGTCAAAAGTTGACACCCTCAGGGCTCATCCGTACAATCACGCCTCCTTTTAACGGGCGTAGTCCGTCCGTTGGGGAAAGCAGAGATAGAGTCTGAGGTCAAAATGCAAAACCAACAAATCCGTATTCGGTTGAAGGCTTTTGACCATCGCCTGATCGATCAATCCACCCAGGAAATCGTGGAAACCGCGAAACGTACTGGTGCTCAGGTGCGTGGTCCTATTCCTCTGCCTACTCGCAAAGAGCGGTACACCGTTCTGATCTCCCCGCACGTCAACAAAGACGCGCGTGATCAGTACGAAATTCGTACCCACAAGCGTGTTCTGGACATCGTCCAGCCGACGGATAAAACCGTCGACGCGCTGATGAAGCTCGACCTTGCGGCAGGCGTGGAAGTGCAGATCAGCCTCGGCTAAAACCTGGCGGTTTTAGTCGTGTAACGCTCTGAAATGGGCGGCCATAGCGGGTGAAAGCCCCGTACACTCATGAGGTTTACAACATGACTATTGGTGTAGTCGGTAGAAAAGCGGGTATGACCCGTATTTTCACCGAAGAAGGTGTCTCCATTCCGGTTACGGTCATTGAGATCGAGCCGAATCGCGTCACCCAGTTCAAATCCGAAGAAAGCGATGGCTACCGTGCTGTGCAGGTAACCGTGGGCGAGCGTCGTGCTTCCCGCGTGACCAAGGCTCAGGCTGGTCATTTCGCCAAGGCTAATGTCGCTGCTGGTCGTGGTGTCTGGGAATTCCGTCTGCAGGACGGCGAATACCAGGCTGGCGATCAGATCACTGCCGAACTGTTCCAAGCTGGCCAACTGGTAGACGTTACCGGTGAGTCCAAGGGTAAAGGCTACGCCGGTACCATCAAGCGCTGGAACTTCCGCGGTCAGGACAATACCCACGGTAACTCCGTTTCCCACCGCGCTCCGGGCTCCATCGGCCAGTGCCAGACTCCTGGTCGTGTATTCAAGGGCAAGAAAATGTCCGGTCATCTTGGCGCCGAGCGCGTGACCGTGCAGTCCCTGGAAGTGGTCCGTGTCGACGCCGAGCGTAATCTGCTGCTGGTCAAGGGTGCCGTTCCGGGCGCTACCGGTGGCGACGTGCTGGTGCGTCCGGCTGTCAAAGCTCGCGGTTAATAGGGGAAGCTGAGATGCAACTGAATGTAAATGGCGCTCAGGCTATCGAAGTCAGCGAGCGCACGTTCGGCGGTGAGTTCAACGAGACTCTGGTGCACCAGGCTGTCGTCGCCTACATGGCTGGCGGTCGTCAGGGCTCCCGTGCTCAGAAAACTCGCGCTGAAGTCACCGGTGGTGGCAAAAAGCCGTGGCGTCAGAAGGGCACCGGTCGTGCTCGTTCCGGTTCCAGCGTTGGTCCGATCTGGCGTGGCGGTGGTGTGACCTTCGCGGCCAAGCCGCAGGATCACAGCCAGAAGCTGAACAAGAAGATGTACCGCGCTGCTCTGCGCTCCATCCTCTCCGAGCTGGTTCGTCTGGATCGTCTGGTCGTTGTCGAAGACTTCGCCGTCGACGCTCCGAAGACCAAGGCTCTGCTGGGCAAGTTGGACGGTATGGGTCTGCGCGATGTGCTGATCGTTACCGAAGCCGTTGACCAGAATCTGTACCTGGCTGCGCGCAACCTGCCGCACGTTGATGTTCGTGACGTTCAAGGCACCGATCCGGTCAGCCTGATCGCCTTCGACAAAGTGCTGGTAACCGTGTCGGCCGTGAAGAAATTCGAGGAGCTGCTGGCATGAACCAGGAACGCGTATTCAAAGTGCTGGTTGGCCCGCACATCTCCGAGAAAGCCTCCGTGCTGGCAGATGGTAAGAGCCAATTTGTTTTCAAGGTTGCCGTTGATGCAACCAAGCTGGAAATCAAGAAGGCCGTCGAAAGCCTGTTCAGCGTGAAAGTGGACGAGGTCCGCACTGTCAACGTACAGGGCAAGACCAAGCGTACCGCTCGCGGTCTGGGCAAGCGCAACGACTGGAAGAAGGCTTATGTCTCCCTCCAAGCTGGCCAAGATCTCGATTTCTCCAGCAGTGCTGAGTAAGGTAGGGGCGCATCATGGCAATCGTTAAATGCAAACCGACTTCCGCTGGCCGCCGTTTCGTGGTCAAAGTGGTCAATCAGGAGCTGCACAAAGGCGCTCCTTATGCTCCGCTGCTCGAGAAGAAGTCGAAAACTGGCGGCCGTAACAACAACGGTCGTATCACCACTCGCCACATCGGCGGTGGCCACAAGCAGCACTACCGTCTGGTCGACTTCCGTCGCAACAAGGATGGCATCCCTGCCGTCGTTGAGCGCGTGGAATACGATCCGAACCGTACCGCCCACATCGCTCTGCTGAAATACGCCGACGGTGAGCGTCGCTACATCATCGCCCCGAAAGGTGTGAGTGCTGGCGATCAACTGGTATCCGGTGCCGCTGCTCCGATCAAGGCCGGTAACAGCCTGCCGCTGCGCAACATTCCTGTTGGTTCGACCATTCATGCGATCGAACTGAAGCCGGGTAAAGGCGCACAGCTGGTTCGCTCCGCTGGTGCTTCCGCCCAGCTGGTAGCTCGTGAAGGTGCCTACGTCACCCTGCGTCTGCGCTCCGGCGAGATGCGCAAGGTTCTCTCCGAGTGCCGTGCGACCCTGGGTGAAGTATCCAACTCCGAGCACAGCCTGCGTTCCCTGGGTAAAGCCGGTGCCACTCGCTGGCGCGGCGTTCGCCCGACCGTTCGTGGTGTTGCCATGAACCCGGTCGACCACCCGCATGGTGGTGGTGAGGGTCGTACCTCTGGTGGTCGTCACCCTGTTTCGCCGTGGGGCTTCCCGACCAAGGGTGCGAAGACCCGTGCGAACAAGCGTACCGACAACATGATCGTTCGCCGCCGTAAGTAATTAGAGGGATACGACAGTGCCGCGTTCTCTGAAAAAAGGTCCTTTTATCGATCTTCACCTACTGAAGAAGATCGAAGTGGCGGTGGAAAAGAACGATCGCAAGCCGGTTAAAACCTGGTCGCGTCGCTCCATCATTCTGCCGCAAATGGTCGGTCTGACCATTGCTGTGCATAACGGTCGTCAACATGTCCCGGTCCTCGTGAACGAAGACATGGTCGGCCACAAACTCGGCGAGTTCGCTGGTACCCGCACCTATCGTGGGCACGCTGCGGACAAGAAAGCCAAGCGTTAAGGGGTAAGGAACGATGGAAGTAGCCGCTAAGCTGTCGGGCGCTCGAATCTCCGCCCAGAAAGCCCGCTTGGTCGCCGACCAGATCCGCGGGAAGAAGGTGGGCGAAGCGCTCAACCTGCTGGCTTTCAGCTCGAAGAAAGCCGCCGAGATCATCAAGAAAGTGCTGGAGTCGGCCGTAGCCAACGCCGAGCACAACGAAGGCGCAGACGTTGATGACCTGAAGGTCAGCACCGTTTTCGTCAACGAGGGGCGTTCGCTGAAGCGCATCATGCCGCGTGCCAAAGGCCGTGCTGATCGCATCGTCAAGCGGTCTTGCCATATCACTGTCAAGGTTGCGGACAAGTAACGGAGTCGATCAGATGGGTCAGAAAGTACATCCCGTTGGCATCCGCCTGGGAATCGTCAAGGAGCACACCTCCGTCTGGTACGCAGACAAGCGTCAATACGCTGATTATCTGTTTGCCGACCTGAAGGTTCGTGAGTACCTCCAAGACAAACTAAAAAGCGCGTCCGTAAGCCGTATCGACATCGCTCGTCCGGCTCAAACCGCACGCATCACCATCCACACCGCTCGTCCCGGCATCGTGATCGGCAAGAAAGGTGAAGATGTTGAGAAGCTGCGTCAGGACCTGACCAAGCAAATGGGTGTGCCGGTGCACATCAACATCGAAGAGATCCGCAAGCCGGAGCTCGACGGTATGCTGGTTGCTCAGAGCGTTGCTCAGCAGCTGGAGCGCCGCGTTATGTTCCGTCGCGCCATGAAGCGCGCCGTACAGAACGCCATGCGTATTGGTGCCAAGGGCATCAAGATCCAGGTAAGTGGTCGTCTCGGCGGCGCGGAAATCGCCCGTACCGAGTGGTATCGCGAAGGTCGTGTGCCTCTGCACACCCTGCGTGCCGATATCGATTACGCCACCTACGAAGCGCACACCACCTACGGTGTGATCGGTGTGAAGGTTTGGATCTTCAAGGGTGAGGTCATCGGTGGCCGCCAAGAAGAGCTGAAGCCTGTCGCCCCGGCGCCTCGTAAGAAAGCTGCTAAGTAAGGAGTACGCAACATGTTGCAACCCAAGCGTACAAAATTCCGCAAGCAGATGACCGGCCACAACCGTGGTCTGGCCCATCGCGGTAGCAAGGTCAGCTTCGGCGAATTCGCCCTGAAAGCTGTTTCCCGTGGTCGCCTGACTGCTCGTCAGATCGAATCGGCCCGTCGTGCTCTGACTCGTCACGTTAAGCGTGGCGGTAAGATCTGGATCCGTGTGTTCCCGGACAAGCCAGTTACCAAAAAGCCCCTCGAAGTTCGTATGGGTAAAGGTAAGGGCGGCGTCGAGTACTGGGTAGCCCAGATCCAGCCGGGCAAGGTGCTGTACGAGATTGAAGGTGTTCCAGAAGAGCTGGCGCGTGAGGCATTCGCCCTGGCTGCTGCAAAGCTGCCGCTCGCCACCTCCTTTGTTAAGCGGACGGTGATGTGATGAAAGCGAATGAACTTCGTGAAAAATCGGTTCAGCAGCTGAACGAGCAACTGCTCGGTCTGCTGCGCGACCAGTTCAATCTGCGTATGCAGAAGGCAACTGGTCAGTTGGGGCAGTCTCACCTGCTCTCGCAAGTGAAGCGCGACATCGCTCGCGTGAAGACTGTGCTCAACCAGCAGGCAGGTAAGTAATCATGGCTGAAGCTGAGAAAACCGTCCGCACGCTGACTGGCCGCGTCGTCAGCGACAAAATGGACAAGACCATCACCGTTCTGATCGAGCGTCGCGTTAAGCACCCGATCTACGGTAAGTACGTTAAGCGTTCGACCAAGCTGCACGCTCACGACGAAACCAACCAGTGCAAGATCGGCGACAAGGTCTCCATTCGCGAGACCCGTCCGCTGGCCAAGACCAAGTGCTGGGCCCTGGTGGAAGTCCTCGAACGTGCCGTGGAAGTCTAAGGACTAAGGGTCGGAGAAAGATATGATTCAGACTCAATCCATGCTCGACGTCGCTGACAACAGCGGTGCTCGTCGCGTTATGTGCATCAAGGTCCTTGGTGGTTCGCACCGTCGTTACGCCGGTATCGGCGACATCATCAAGGTCACCGTGAAGGAAGCGATTCCGCGCGGCAAGGTGAAGAAAGGCCAGGTAATGACCGCTGTTGTGGTCCGTACCCGTCACGGCGTACGCCGTGCCGATGGCTCGATCATCCGCTTCGACGGCAACGCTGCTGTTCTGCTGAACAACAAGCAAGAGCCGATCGGCACCCGTATCTTCGGGCCGGTGACTCGTGAACTGCGTTCCGAGAAGTTCATGAAGATCGTCTCGCTCGCCCCCGAAGTGCTGTAAGGAGAAGCCGTCATGCAAAAGATTCGTCGTGACGACGAGATCATCGTCATCGCCGGCAAAGACAAGGGCAAGCGTGGCAAGGTGCTGAAAGTGCTGGCTGACGATCGTCTGATCGTCGGCGGCATCAACCTCGTCAAGCGTCATACCAAACCGAACCCGATGGCTGGTGTTCAGGGCGGTATCGTCGAGAAAGAGGCGCCCCTGCACGTTTCCAACGTCGCCATCTTCAACAGCGAAACCAGCAAGGCTGACCGCGTTGGTTTCAAAGTCGAAGACGGTAAGAAAATTCGTGTCTTCAAGTCCACCCAAAAGCCGGTTGGCGCTTGAGAATCATAGGTAAAACACCATGGCACGACTGAAAGAGATTTACCGGAAGGAAATCGCGCCCAAGCTGAAGGAAGAACTGAAGCTGGCCAACGTGATGGAAGTTCCGCGCGTTACCAAAATCACCCTGAACATGGGTCTTGGCGAAGCGATCGGTGACAAGAAGATCATCGAAAACGCCGTTGCCGACCTGGAAAAGATCACCGGTCAAAAGCCCGTAGTGACCTTCGCCCGCAAGTCCATTGCCGGCTTCAAGGTTCGTGAAGGTTGGCCGATCGGTGTCAAGGTGACTCTGCGTCGCGATCGTATGTACGAATTCCTGGATCGCCTGCTCGCGATCTCCCTGCCGCGCGTGCGTGACTTCCGCGGCCTGAATGCCAAGTCCTTCGATGGTCGTGGCAACTACAGCATGGGCGTCAAAGAGCAGATCATCTTCCCGGAAATCGATTACGACAAGATCGATGCGCTGCGTGGTCTGGACATCACCCTGACCACCACTGCCCGTACGGACGATGAAGGCCGCGCTCTGCTGCGTGCTTTCAAGTTCCCGTTCCGCAACTGATTGGAGTTTGGATCATGGCCAAAATGAGCATGAAAAACCGTGAGCTGAAGCGTCAGCAAACGGTAGCCAAGTACGCCAAGAAGCGTGCCGAGCTGAAAGCTGTCATCGCCAACCCGAACTCCACTCCGGAGCAGCGTTGGGAAGCCCAGGTCGCCCTGCAAAAGCAACCGCGTGACGCCAGCGCCAGCCGCCTGCGTAACCGTTGCCGCATCACTGGCCGTCCGCACGGCGTGTACCGCAAGTTCGGCCTCGGCCGTAACAAGCTGCGCGAAGCTGCGATGCGCGGTGATGTACCGGGTCTGGTGAAAGCCAGCTGGTAACAAAAGCGAAGCCGGCCTAGCGCCGGCTTTGTTTTATCGATCAAGCCCCTTTTGGGGCTTGATTCATTTTTGATCGATCTCTAGAATGTCCGGCTCTCCTGAGCCTGGCATTTGCCGAGCTCGTGGATGGTTCCAGCCGAAAGGCTGTTCTTTTTGTATCAGGAGCATCTAGCCCATGAGTATGCAGGACCCGTTAGCGGACATGCTAACTCGTATCCGTAATGCCCAGATGGCTGAAAAGTCGGTAGTAAGCATGCCGTCTTCCAAGCTGAAGGTGGCAGTAGCCAACGTTCTGAAGAATGAAGGTTACATCGCGGGATACCAGGTCAGCAGCGACGCCAAGCCGCAGCTGTCCATCGAGCTGAAGTACTTCGAAGGCCGTCCGGTCATCGAGGAAGTGAAACGTATCAGCCGTCCTGGCCTGCGCCAGTACAAGCCGGCTGATCAGCTGCCGAAAGTTCGCGGCGGTCTGGGCGTTTCCATCGTCTCCACCAACAAAGGTGTGATGACTGATCGCGCTGCACGCGCTGCCGGTGTCGGCGGTGAAGTGCTTTGCACCGTGTTCTAAGGGGGGATAAGCATGTCTCGCGTTGCTAAGAACCCCGTTAAGCTGCCGGCTGGTGTTGAGGTCAAACTCGCAGGCCAACAGCTTTCGATCAAGGGCGCCAAGGGCTCCCTCGAACTGAACGTGCACTCGTCCGTGGAAGTCATCCAGGACGCCGGTGAGCTGCGTTTCGCTGCCCGCAATGGCGATCAGCAGAACCGTGCCATGGCTGGTACCACTCGTGCACTGGTCAACAACATGGTCATTGGCGTGAGCCAAGGCTTCGAGCGCAAGCTGCAGCTGGTAGGTGTGGGTTACAAAGCCCAGGCCAAAGGCCAGGTGCTGAACCTCGCTCTGGGCTTCTCCCATCCGATCGACTACGAACTGCCGCAGGGCGTTACTGCCGAGACCCCGAGCCAGACCGATATCCTGATCAAGGGCATCGACAAGCAACTGGTTGGTCAGGTAGCTGCGGAGATCCGCGACTTCCGTCGTCCTGAGCCGTACAAAGGCAAAGGTGTGCGTTATTCCGACGAAGTCGTACGTCGCAAAGAAGCTAAGAAGAAGTAGGGCATAGCAAATGAGCGAAAAGAAAGAAACTCGTCTGCGTCGCGCTCGCAAGGCACGCCTGAAAATGCGCGAGCTGGAAACCGTACGCCTCAGCGTGTACCGCTCTTCCCAGCACATCTACGCCCAGGTCATTTCGGCCGACGGCGCCAAGGTTCTGGCCAGCGCCTCGACCCTGGACAAAGAACTGCGTGACGGCGCCACCGGCAACGTCGACGCGGCCAAGAAAGTCGGCCAACTGGTTGCCGAGCGCGCGAAAGCCGCTGGCGTTACCCAGGTAGCGTTCGATCGTTCTGGCTTCAAGTACCACGGCCGCGTGAAAGCGCTGGCTGATGCTGCTCGTGAAGGCGGGCTGGAGTTCTAAGTTATGGCAAATAACGAGCAAAAGCGCGATCGCGGCAACCGTGACGATGCCCAGAGCGATGGCTACACCGAGAAGCTGGTCCAGGTTAACCGCGTTGCCAAGACCGTAAAAGGTGGCCGTATCTTCACCTTCACCGCGTTGACCGTGGTGGGTGATGGCAATGGTCGCGTCGGTTTCGGTCGCGGCAAGTCCCGCGAAGTGCCGGCCGCCATCCAGAAGGCGATGGAAGCTGCACGTCGCAACATGATTCAGGTCGACCTGAACGGCACCACTCTGCAATACCCGATGAAGTCCGTGCATGGCGCGTCCCACGTGTTCATGCAGCCGGCTTCCGAAGGTACCGGCATCATCGCCGGCGGCGCCATGCGTGCCGTGCTGGAAGTGGCTGGCGTGCAGAACGTCCTGGCCAAGTGCTACGGCTCTACCAACCCGGTGAACGTGGTGTACGCCACCTTCAAGGGTCTGAAGGCCATGCAGTCCCCGGCTTCCGTGGCTGCCAAGCGTGGCAAGAGCGTCGAGGAGATTCTCTGATCATGGCTACCGTCAAAGTTACTCTGATCAAGAGCACCAACGGCCGTCTGGCCAACCACAAAGCTTGCGTCAAGGGCCTCGGCCTGCGTCGCATTGGTCACTCCGTGGAAGTTCAGGACACTCCTGAGAACCGCGGCATGATCAACAAGGCTTACTACCTGCTGCGTGTAGAGGGTTAATCCATGCAACTGAACGATCTGCGTTCCGCGCCGGGTGCCCGTCGCGAGAAGCACCGTCCGGGCCGTGGCATCGGTAGCGGCCTGGGCAAGACCGGTGGCCGCGGCCACAAAGGTCAGACCTCCCGTACCGGCGGCTCCATCGCCCCCGGCTTCGAGGGTGGCCAACAGCCCCTGCACCGCCGTCTGCCGAAGTTCGGCTTCGTTTCCCTGAAGGCCATGGATCGCGCAGAAGTGCGTACCTCCGAGCTGGCCAAAGTGGAAGGCGATGTCGTCTCCCTGCAGTCGCTGAAGGATGCCAATCTGATTAACCAGCACGTACAGCGCGTAAAAGTCATGCTGTCCGGCGAGGTTACTCGTGCGGTCACCCTGAAAGGTATCGCCGTCACCAAAGGTGCGCGTGCGGCTATCGAAGCAGCTGGCGGCAAGTTCGAGGACTAAATGGCTAAGCAAGGTGCTCTCTCCGCGCTCAGCAATGGCGGGTTGTCCGAGCTGTGGGCTCGGCTGCGTTTTCTGTTCCTGGCGATCATCGTCTATCGGATCGGTGCGCACATTCCGGTTCCCGGAATAAACCCTGATCGGCTGGCCGACCTGTTCCGACAGAACGAGGGGACCATTCTTAGCCTGTTCAACATGTTTTCCGGCGGCGCGCTGGAGCGGATGAGCATCTTTGCACTGGGGATCATGCCGTACATCTCGGCCTCGATCATCATGCAGCTGATGACCGCCGTCAGCCCGCAGCTGGAGCAGTTGAAGAAGGAAGGGGAAGCTGGCCGTCGCAAGATCAGCCAGTACACCCGCTACGGCACTCTCGTCCTGGCAGTGGTTCAAGCCGTCGGCATGTCCGTCGGTCTGGCCAGTCAGGGCGTGGCCTTCTCGGTTGATTTCGGCTTCCACTTCGTGGCGGTGACGACCTTCGTGGCCGGCGCCATGTTCATGATGTGGCTGGGCGAGCAAATCACCGAGCGGGGTGTCGGCAACGGTATTTCGATGCTGATCTTTGCAGGCATCGTGGCCGGTCTGCCGTCGGCAATCGGGCAGTCTTTCGAGTCTGCTCGCCAGGGCGATATCAACATCTTCGCCCTGATTGCCATCGGCCTGCTGGCGGTAGCGATCATCGGTTTCGTGGTGTTCATCGAGCGTGGTCAGCGTCGCATTGCGGTGCACTACGCCAAGCGTCAGCAGGGCCGCAAGGTCTTCGCTGCGCAGACCAGCCACCTGCCGCTGAAGGTGAACATGGCCGGCGTCATTCCGGCTATCTTCGCCAGCAGCATCCTGCTGTTCCCGGCCTCGCTGGGTACCTGGTTCGGCCAGTCTTCTGGCATGAGCTGGCTGCAGGATCTGTCTCAGGCGATTGCTCCCGGTCAGCCGTTGAACATTCTGCTGTTTAGTGCAGGGATCATCTTCTTCTGCTTCTTCTATACGGCGCTGATGTTCAACCCGAAAGACGTAGCGGAAAACCTGAAGAAGTCCGGTGCCTTTATTCCGGGCATCCGTCCGGGTGAGCAGTCCGCGCGCTATATCGATGGCGTGTTGACCCGCTTGACCATGTTCGGTGCTCTGTACATGACGGCCGTATGTCTGCTCCCGCAGTTCCTGCAGGTGGCAGCCAACGTTCCGTTCTACCTTGGCGGGACCTCGTTGCTGATCGTGGTCGTGGTTGTGATGGATTTTATGTCCCAAGTACAATCGCACCTCGTTTCGCACCAGTACGAATCCCTGATGAAGAAAGCCAACCTGAAGGGCTATGGCGGCGGCATGCTCCGCTGACATGGTTTCCGTAAGGTTCTAGGAGTTACTGATGAAAGTTCGTGCATCGGTCAAGAAGCTGTGCCGCAACTGCAAGATCATCCGCCGCGACGGTGTCGTGCGCGTGATCTGCAGCGCGGAGCCGCGTCACAAACAGCGCCAAGGCTGAGTGTGATTCACGCGTAATGAGCCCGGCAGCTAGTGCGCTGCCGGGTTGATTCTTTGTTATTACAGCGCTAATATCGCGCGCCCTATTTCTTGGCTTCCAGGGCGTGGGTAGCTGTCAATTGGAGTTCCACTGAATGGCCCGTATTGCAGGCGTCAACATTCCGGATAACAAGCACACTGTTATCTCGCTGACCTACATCTACGGTGTTGGTCGCACCACTGCGCAGAAAATCTGTGCAACCACCGGTGTTAATCCGGCGGCAAAGATCAAAGATCTCTCTGACGAGCAGATCGAGCAGCTGCGTGGCGAAGTTGCCAAGCTCACCACTGAGGGTGACCTGCGCCGCGAAATCAACATGAAGATCAAGCGTCTGATGGACCTGGGCTGCTACCGCGGTCTGCGTCACCGCCGTGGCCTGCCGGTCCGCGGTCAGCGCACCAAGACCAACGCGCGCACCCGTAAGGGCCCGCGTAAGCCGATCCGCAAGTAATTGCGCCCGCGAATCGACAGGATATAAGTCATGGCTAAGCCAGCTGCTCGTACTCGTAAGAAAGTCAAAAAGACAGTGGTTGATGGGATCGCCCATATCCACGCGTCTTTCAACAACACCATCGTGACCATCACCGACCGTCAAGGTAACGCTCTGTCCTGGGCTACCTCCGGTGGTTCCGGTTTCCGCGGCTCCCGTAAGTCCACCCCGTTCGCTGCCCAGGTGGCTGCCGAGCGCGCTGGTCAGGCAGCTCTGGAATACGGCCTGAAGAACCTCGACGTGAACGTCAAGGGCCCGGGTCCTGGTCGCGAATCCGCTGTGCGTGCTCTGAACGCCTGCGGCTACAAAATCGCCAGCATCACCGACGTGACGCCAATCCCGCACAACGGGTGCCGTCCGCCGAAGAAGCGTCGCGTGTAATAGGAGACAGTGAAGAATGGCTCGTTACATTGGTCCCAAGTGCAAACTGTCTCGCCGTGAAGGCACCGATCTCTTCCTGAAGAGTGGTGCGCGCGCGCTCGAATCCAAGTGCAACATCGAAGCGGCTCCTGGCCAGCACGGCGCTCGCCGTGGTCGTCAGTCCGACTACGGTACCCAGCTGCGTGAGAAGCAAAAAGTCCGTCGTATCTACGGCGTGCTGGAGCGTCAGTTCAGCAGTTACTACAAGGAAGCTGCCCGTCGCAAGGGCGCTACCGGCGAGAACCTGCTGCAGCTGCTGGAATGCCGTCTGGACAACGTGGTTTACCGCATGGGCTTTGGTGCTACCCGCGCCGAATCTCGTCAGCTGGTATCGCACAAAGCCATCACCGTGAACGGTTCGACCGTGAACGTCCCGTCCTACCAGATCAAAGCTGGTGACGTCGTGGCCGTTCGCGAAAAGGCCAAGAACCAGCTGCGCGTTGCCCAGGCTCTTGACCTGTGCGCCCAGCGTGGTCGCGTTGAGTGGGTCGAAGTAGATGCTGAGAAGAAATCCGGCGTGTTCAAAAGCGTTCCGGTTCGCGGCGATCTGTCCTCCGACATCAACGAAAGCCTGATTGTCGAGCTCTACTCCAAGTAAGGGCTAGAAAATAGGTGCATCCATGCAGATTTCGGTAAATGAGTTCCTGACCCCCCGTCATATCGACGTTCAGGCGGTCAGTTCGACCCGCGCCAAGATCACCCTCGAGCCCCTCGAGCGTGGTTTTGGCCATACCCTGGGCAACGCGCTGCGTCGCATCCTGTTGTCCTCCATGCCTGGCTGTGCAGTGGTCGAGGCCGAGATTGACGGCGTACTCCACGAGTACTCCGCCATCGAAGGTGTGCAGGAAGATGTGATTGAGATCCTGCTCAACCTGAAAGGCCTGGCCATCAAGCTGCACGGCCGTGACGAAGTCACCCTGACTCTGGCCAAAAAAGGCTCGGGTGTGGTCACTGCTGCCGATATCCAGCTGGATCACGACGTCGAGATCGTCAACGGCGATCACGTAATCGCCAACCTGGCGGACAACGGCGCTCTGAACATGAAACTCACCGTGCGTCGTGGCCGTGGCTACGAGCCGGCTGATGCCCGCCAGAGCGATGAAGACGAAAGCCGTAGCATCGGCCGTCTGCAGCTGGACTCCTCGTTCAGCCCGGTCCGTCGTGTTGCCTACGTGGTGGAAAACGCCCGCGTCGAGCAGCGTACCAACCTGGACAAGCTGGTCATTGACCTGGAAACCAACGGCACCCTGGATCCTGAAGAGGCCATCCGCCGTGCCGCGACCATCCTCCAGCACCAGCTGGCGGCCTTCGTTGATCTGAAGGGCGACAGTGAGCCGGTAGTGGTCGAGCAGGAAGACGAGATCGATCCGATCCTCCTGCGTCCAGTCGACGACCTCGAGCTGACCGTACGTTCGGCCAACTGCCTGAAGGCGGAGAACATCTACTACATCGGTGACCTGATTCAGCGCACCGAAGTAGAGCTGCTCAAGACTCCGAACCTGGGCAAGAAGTCCCTGACCGAGATCAAGGACGTTCTGGCCTCCCGCGGTCTGTCCCTCGGTATGCGCCTCGACAACTGGCCGCCGGCAAGTCTGAAGAAGGACGATAAGGCTACTGCCTGATCGTCCGTAATCACCGAACCGAAAGTTTGGTAAGGAATTAATCATGCGTCATCGTAAAAGTGGCCGTCACCTGAGCCGCACCAGCGCACACCGCAAGGCTATGTTCCAGAACATGGCGGTGTCGCTGTTCGAACACGAACTGATCAAAACCACCCTGCCGAAAGCCAAGGAACTGCGCCGCGTTGCCGAGCCGCTGATCACCCTGGCCAAGGTAGACAGCGTTGCCAACCGTCGCCTGGCTTTCGACCGTACCCGTTCGAAAGCCATCGTCGGCAAGCTGTTCAACGACCTGGGCAAGCGCTACGCCACCCGTCAGGGCGGCTACCTGCGCATCCTGAAGTGCGGCTTCCGTGCTGGCGACAACGCTCCTATGGCGTACGTCGAGCTGGTTGACCGTCAGGTCGCTGGCGAAGCCGTAGAAGCTGCCGAATAAGCTGCTTCTGCTGCACAAAGAACCGGGCCCTGGCCCGGTTTTTTGCTTTCTGGATGAAGGTTTTTGGGCTCGTTTCTCGCCCCGAAGACTTGGCGATCAGCCGTCTCGTTTTAAGAGATAAAAGCTATCGACTCCTTGTCTTTCATAAATTGGTCCGCCAGGCGAAGCGGGTCTAGTCTCCTTCCATCGTCGGCCGCAATCGCAGGGACCGACCTGATGAGGAGAAGGAGAGAACCATGTCTACCCAAGGTAAATGCCCGTTTCATCATGCCGCAGGCGGGACTACCAACAAGGATTGGTGGCCGAACCAGCTACGCGTCGATCTGCTCAACCAGCACTCGGAAAAATCCGACCCGCTCGGCGAGCAGTTCAACTACGCCGAAGAATTCAAGAAGCTCGACTACAAGGCGCTCAAGGCCGATCTCGTCAAGCTCATGACCGACAGCCAGGATTGGTGGCCGGCGGACTTCGGCCACTATGGCCCGCAGATGATCCGCATGGCCTGGCACGCCGCCGGTACCTATCGCACCACCGACGGTCGCGGCGGTGGCGGGCGTGGCCAGCAGCGCTTCGCCCCCCTCAATTCCTGGCCGGACAACGTCAACATCGACAAGTCGCGGCGTCTGCTGTGGCCGATCAAGCAGAAGTACGGCCAGCAGATTTCCTGGGCCGACCTGTTCATCCTGGCCGGCAATGTGGCGCTGGAATCCATGGGCTTCCGCACATTCGGCTTCGCCGGCGGCCGCGAGGATGTCTGGGAACCGGACATGGATGTGTCCTGGGGCGCCGAGACCAAGTGGCTGGGCGATGACCAGCGCTTCGAAGGCGACCGCGTGCTGATCAACAGCCTGGGCGCCACCCACATGGGGCTGATCTACGTGAACCCGGAAGGCCCGAACGCTAGTGGCGACTACATGGCCGCCGCCAAGGACATCCGCGCCACTTTCAGTCGCATGGCCATGGATGACGAAGAGACCGTCGCCCTGATCGCCGGCGGCCACACCTTCGGCAAGGCCCATGGCGCCGCGCCCGAGTCGCACAAGGGGCCGGAGCCCGAGGGCGGCACCATCGAGGACCAGGGCCTGGGCTGGACCAGCAGCTTCGGCAGCGGCAATGGCAAGGACACCGTCTCCAGCGGTCTGGAGGTGACCTGGACCAAGACCCCGACCCTGTGGAGCAACAACTTCTTCGAGAACCTGTTCAAGTACGAGTGGGTGCTCACCAAGTCGCCCGCCGGCGCCAAGCAGTGGGAGGCCAAGGACGCACCGGAGATCATTCCGGACGCCCATGTGCCGGGCAAGTTCAACAAGCCGACCATGCTGACCACCGACCTGACCCTGCGCTTCGATCCCGAGTTCGGCAAGATCTCCAAGCGCTTCCTCGAAGATCCCCAGGCCTTCGCCGAGGCCTTCGCTCGTGCCTGGTTCAAGCTGACCCATCGCGATATGGGGCCCAAGGCCCGCTACCTCGGCCCGGAAGTACCGAAGGAAGACCTGATCTGGCAGGATCCGCTGCCGGCTGCCACGCACAACCCCTCGGCGGCGGATATTGCCGATATCAAGGCCAAGATCGCGGCGTCGGGTTTGCCGGTTGGCGACCTGGTCTCGGTGGCCTGGGCCTCGGCCTCCACCTTCCGCGGTGGCGACAAGCGCGGCGGCGCTAATGGCGCACGCCTGGCCCTGGCTCCGCAGAAGGACTGGGAGGTCAACCGACGGGCGATCAAGGCGCTGCCCAAGCTGGTTGAGATCCAGAAGGCCTCCGGCAAGGCATCGCTGGCTGACGTTATAGTGCTGGCCGGTAATGTCGGCATCGAACTGGCTGCTAAGGCCGCGGGCGTCAGTGTGGAGGTGCCGTTTGCTGCTGGCCGGGTCGACGCGTCCCAGGACCAGACTGATGTCGACTCTTTCGCCGTGCTCGAACCGACGGCGGATGGCTTCCGCAACTACCGCAAGGGCAAGGTCGGCGCCACCACCGAGGCTTTGCTGGTCGATCGGGCGCAGCTGCTGACCCTCACCGCACCGGAGCTGACCGCGCTGATTGGCGGCCTGCGTGTGCTCGGCGCCAACCACGATGGCAGCAAACAAGGCGTGCTCACCGACAAGGTCGGCGTGCTCAGCAACGACTTCTTCGTCAACCTGCTGGACATGAACACCGTGTGGAAAGCCGTGGATGCCGACGCCGAAGTGTTCGAGGGCAAGGACCGCAAGACCGGCGCCGTGAAGTACAGCGGCACCCGCAGCGACCTGATCTTCGGCTCCAACTCGATCCTGCGAGCCTACGCCGAGGTCTATGCCAGCACCGACGGCAAGGCGAAGTTCATCAAGGACTTCGTCGCCGCCTGGACCAAGGTGATGAACCTGGATCGCTTCGACCTGGCGGCCTGAGTCGTCTGCAACAAGAAAAAGCCCCGCAGTAGCGGGGCTTTTTCATTTCAGGCGCGATCTCTTTCCAGCAAGGGTTTGAGGAAGTGCCCGGTGTGCGAGGCCTTGTTCGCCGCCACGTCTTCCGGGGTGCCGGTGGCGATGATCATCCCGCCCTTGGAGCCGCCCTCGGGGCCGAGGTCGACGATCCAGTCGGCGGTCTTGATCACGTCCAGATTGTGCTCGATCACCACCACGGTGTTGCCGTGGTCGCGCAGGCGGTGCAGCACGTCGAGCAGTTGCTGGATATCGGCGAAGTGCAGGCCGGTGGTGGGCTCGTCGAGGATGTACAGGGTCTTGCCGGTATCGCGCTTGGACAGCTCGCGGCTCAGCTTGACCCGCTGGGCCTCGCCACCGGACAGGGTGGTCGCGCTCTGGCCCAGCTTGATGTAGGACAGGCCCACGTCGACCAGGGTCTGCAGCTTGCGCGCCAGGGCCGGCACGGCATCGAAGAACTCGCGGGCCTCCTCGATGGTCATGTCGAGCACCTCGGTGATGCTCTTGCCCTTGTACTTCACTTCCAGGGTTTCGCGGTTGTAGCGCTTGCCCTTGCACACGTCGCACGGCACGTAGATGTCCGGCAGGAAGTGCATCTCCACCTTGATCACGCCGTCGCCCTGGCAGGCCTCGCAGCGCCCGCCCTTGACGTTGAAGCTGAAACGGCCCGGACCATAGCCGCGCGAGCGGGCCTCCGGCACACCGGCGAACAGTTCGCGGATCGGGGTGAACAGGCCGGTGTAGGTCGCCGGATTCGAGCGCGGCGTGCGGCCGATCGGGCTCTGGTCGATGTCGACCACCTTGTCCAGGTGCTGCAGGCCGTCGAACGAGTCGTGGGCGGCGGCTTCCAGGGTGGTCGCGCCGTTCAGCGCGGTGGCGGTGAGCGGGAACAGGGTGTTGTTGATCAGCGTCGACTTGCCCGAGCCGGACACGCCGGTGACGCAGGTGAGCAGGCCGACCGGAATCTCCAGGTCGACATTGCGCAAGTTGTTGCCGCGGGCGCCCTTGAGCTTCAGCGACTTCTTCTTGTCGCGGGCGGTGCGCTGCGCCGGGTAGCGGATCTTCTCGCGGCCGGATAGGTATTTGCCGGTCAGCGAGTCGGGGTGGTTCATCACCTCGTCTGGGGTACCCTCGGCGACCACGCGGCCGCCGTGCACGCCGGCGCCGGGGCCGATGTCGACCACGTAGTCGGCCAGGCGAATGGCATCCTCGTCGTGCTCGACCACGATCACGGTGTTGCCCAGGTTGCGCAGGTGGGTGAGGGTGCCCAGCAGGCGCTCGTTATCGCGCTGGTGCAGGCCGATGGAGGGCTCGTCGAGGATGTACATCACACCCACCAGGCCGGCGCCGATCTGGCTGGCCAGACGGATGCGCTGGGCCTCGCCACCGGACAGGGTGTCGGCGCTGCGGTCCAGGGTCAGGTAGTCGAGGCCGACGTTGACCAGGAACTGCAGGCGCTCGCGGATCTCCTTGAGGATCTTCTCGGCGATCTCGCCGCGGCGGCCGGTCAGGTGCATGCCGCCGAAGTAGTCGCAGGCCTCGCCGACCGGCAGGCCGGTAACGGCCGGCAGGGTGCGGTCGCCCACCCACACGTGGCGCGACTCGCGGCGTAGGCGGGTGCCGCGGCAGTCCGGGCAGGGCTGGGTGCTGAGGAACTTGGCCAGCTCCTCGCGCACGGTAGCCGACTCGGTCTCGCGGTAGCGCCGCTCCAGGTTGGGGATGATGCCTTCGAACGGGTGCGAGCGTTTGACGATGTCGCCACGGTCGTTGAGGTACTTGAAGTCGACGTTCTGCGTGCCGCTGCCGAACAGGATGAACTTCTGGTGTTCGGCGGCCAGGTCGTCGAACGGTTCGTCCAGGCTGAAGCCGTAGTGCGCGGCCAGCGAGCCTAGCATCTGGAAGTAGTAGACGTTGCGCCGGTCCCAGCCGCGGATGGCGCCCTCGGCCAGAGTCAGCTCGCCGTTGACCAGGCGCTTGCCGTCGAAGAACTGCTTCACGCCCAGGCCGTCGCAGGTCGGGCAGGCGCCGGCCGGGTTGTTGAAGGAGAACAGCTTGGGTTCCAGCTCGCTGATCGAGTGGCCGCAGTGCGGGCAGGCGAAGCGTGCGGAGAAGATGATCTCGTCGCCGACTTCATCGTCCATGGGCGCGACCAGGGCGATGCCGTCGGCCAGGTTGATGGCGGTCTCGAAGGATTCGGCCAGGCGCTGTTGCAGGTCCTCGCGCACCTTGAAACGGTCCACCACCACGTCGATGGAATGCTTCTTCTGCTTGTCCAGCTTGGGCAGCTCATCCATCTCGTAGATGCGGCCATTGACCCGGGCACGCACAAAGCCCTGGGCGCGCAGCTCGTCGAACACCGCCAGGTGCTCGCCCTTGCGCTCGCGGATCACCGGGGCCAGCAGCATCAGCTTGCGGCCCTCGGGCAGGGCCAGCACCTGGTCGACCATCTGGCTGACGGTCTGCGCCTCCAGCGGCACGTCGTGGTCCGGGCAACGCGGGATGCCGACGCGGGCGTAGAGCAGGCGCAGGTAGTCGTAGATCTCGGTGATGGTGCCGACGGTCGAGCGCGGGTTGTGCGAGGTCGACTTCTGCTCGATGGAGATGGCTGGGGAGAGGCCTTCGATGGTGTCGACGTCCGGCTTCTCCATCATCGACAGGAACTGCCGGGCGTACGCCGACAGGGATTCCACGTAGCGGCGCTGGCCCTCGGCGTAGAGGGTGTCGAAGGCCAGCGACGACTTGCCGGAGCCGGACAGGCCTGTGATCACGATCAGCTTGTCGCGCGGCAGGGTCAGGTCGATGTTTTTCAGGTTATGGGTGCGCGCACCCCGGATCAGAATCTTGTCCACGAACGGCCTCGCAGGTGGCGGGCGGAAACGGCAAAGTATACGGCCGCTGGCTGGCACGCGGCAAAGTACAGCGATGGTGAAATGGCAGGGCCCGCTGCGACGTTTTGCACCTGCACGGTGTGCCGACAAAACGTCTACAGGCCCTGTCATGACTGATAGAATCGCCGGCCTCTTTGTTCAGGGTTTTTCCATGCACGATCCGCACAGCGAACGCATGAGCGCCAGGGAAACGCGCGCCGCCGGTGGTCTGGCCCTGGTGTTCGCCTTCCGCATGCTGGGCATGTTCATGGTCCTGCCGGTGCTGGCCACCTACGGCACCGACCTGGCCGGCGCCACCCCGGCGCTGATCGGCCTGGCCATCGGCGCCTACGGCCTGACCCAGGCGGTGCTGCAGATTCCCTTCGGCGTGATTTCCGACCGCATCGGCCGTTTGCCGGTGATCTATCTCGGCCTGCTGATCTTCGCCGCCGGCGCCGCGCTGGCGGCCAACGCTGACTCCATCTGGGGCGTGATCGCCGGGCGCGTGCTGCAGGGCGCCGGCGCCATCTCGGCGGCGGTGATGGCGCTGCTCTCCGACCTGACCCGCGAACAGCACCGGACCAAGGCCATGGCCATGATCGGCATGAGCATCGGCCTGTCGTTTGCCGTGGCCATGGTGGTCGGCCCGCTGCTGACCCGCGCCTTCGGCCTGTCCGGGCTGTTCTGGGCCACCGCCGGCATGGCCCTGGTTGGCATGCTGATCATCGCTGTATTCGTGCCGCGTGCCTCCAGCGCGCTGCAGCACCGCGAGTCCGGGGTGGCGCGCCAGGCGTTGCTGCCGACCTTGCGCAATGGCGAGCTGCTGCGCCTGAACCTGGGCATCGGCGTGCTGCACGCGATCCTCATGGCCAGCTTCGTGGTGTTGCCGCTGGCGCTGGTGGAGCAGGGCGGGCTGGCCAAGGAAGAGCACTGGTGGGTCTACCTCAGTGCGCTGCTGATCGGCTTCTTCGGCATGGTGCCGTTCATCATCTATGGCGAGAAGAAGCGCCAGATGAAGCGCGTGCTGAGCGGTGCGGTGCTGGTGCTGGTGCTCTGCGAACTGTACTTCTGGGCCTTCGGTCACGGGCTCAAGGCGCTGGTGTTCGGCTTCATCCTGTTCTTCACCGCCTTCAACCTGCTGGAGGCCTCGCTGCCCTCGCTGGTGAGCAAGGTGGCGCCGGCCGGCGGCAAGGGCACGGCCATGGGCGTGTACTCCACCAGCCAGTTCCTCGGCGCCGCCGTGGGCGGCATCCTCGGTGGTTGGCTCTATCAGCATGGCGGGCTTGGCCTGGTTTTCGTCGGCTGCGCTGTTCTGGGGCTCCTCTGGCTGGCGGCAGCTGCTACTATGCGCGAGCCGCCTTATGTGACCAGCCTGCGCCGGCCGCTCACGGCCCATGCCGTGGCCGATAGCGCGCTGGTGGGGCGACTCCTCGCGATACCCGGCGTCAGCGACGCCATTGTGGTGGCCGAGGAGGCCGCGTTGTACATCAAAGTGGACACCCAACAATTGGACCGCGTGTTGCTCGAGCGAGTGCTCGAAGAGGCCGCGGAGACGCATTCAGCTTAGGAGAACGAAATGGCCCGTGGGGTTAACAAAGTCATTCTGATCGGCAACGTCGGCGGCGACCCGGAAACTCGCTATCTGCCCAATGGCAACGCGGTGACCAACATCACCCTCGCGACCACCGACAGCTGGAAGGACAAGCAGACCGGCCAGCAGCAGGACCGCACCGAATGGCACCGCGTGGTGTTCTTCGGCAAGCTCGCCGAGATCGCCGGTGAATACCTGCGCAAGGGCGGTCAGTGCTACGTCGAAGGTCGCCTGCAGACCCGCGAATGGGAGAAGGACGGCGTCAAGCGCTACACCACCGAGATCGTGGTCGACATGAACGGCACCCTGCAACTGCTCGGCGGCCGTGGCAATAACAGCGAAGGCGGCGGTGAATACGCCCCACGTCAGCAGCAGTCGCGCCCGGCCCCGCAACAGGCCGCACCGCGCCCGGCGCCGCAACCAGCGGCCCAGCAGCCGGCTCCGGACTATGACAGCTTCGACGACGACATCCCGTTCTGATCGAGTTGCGTCAGCAAGAGCCCGCCTTATGGCGGGCTCTTGCATTTCAGGGGGAGAAAATAGTCCGAACCGCCGTTGCGGCTGCCGGGTCGATATTTCTGTAGGGCCGGGGATGGCCTGGCTAGATGGGCGTCGCCCCTTGGCGCGCGCATGACCACGACTGCGAGGAAATCGTCATGACCTTGGGAACCATACTGCTGATCGTCCTGATCCTGCTGTTGATCGGTGCCATTCCGGCCTGGCCACACAGCCGCTCCTGGGGCTACGGCCCGTCCGGCGGCCTCGGCCTGGTGGTGGTGATCCTGCTGATATTGCTGTTGCTGGGATACGTCTAGCCGCCGCGGTGAGCGCCGTCCCGCCTGGGATGGCGCGCCGCTCAGATACTGATGATGTCGAAGATGGCGCCGAGTACACGCCTGGATTGCGCTGAAGCTGTCGGCGGTCCTGCAAGCGGCGCCGCTGTTCAGCCTGCCGGGCCGACCAGCTCACGGACCTTGGCGATCACGTGATCCAATTCGAAAGGCTTGTCGAACACATCGGCGAACAGGTCGGGCGTGGCCCGGCCGATGCTGCCGTGAGCGCCGCTCATCAGCAGTATCGGCAGATGGGCCGTACCCGGGCGGCTGCGGATGGCCCGGGCGAATTCGACCCCGTCCATCATCGGCATCATGAAATCGGTGATGACCAGTGAAGGGCGTTCGCGATCGAGTACTTCCAGACCGCGCCGGCCATTGGCGGCCTTGACCACCATGTAGCCTTCATCCTCCAGCGCGTAGCCGAGAATATCCGCAATCAGATATTCGTCATCGACTATCAGGATGGTCGTCATGCTCTGCTCATATAGTCGCGTTCGGTATCGCAGTGCCGGACAGCACCGCAGTCGCATTCCTGAAAGTCTTCTCGAGACGCAGGCCGCGCTCGCTGATCACCGCCTCCAGCAGGGTCGGGTCGTAGGTGCTGTCTCTCATCTTCAGGGTAGAGAGCACCCGTTTAAGTTCGGAATTGATTTCCACGAAGCGCATCAGCATCAGGTTGTCGACCAGGCTGGACAGCTCCGACGCCGGCGCGTTGATCTCGGAACCGAAGAGGTCGCGCATCTCCCAGGTGGCCATCACGGTCACGCCACGGCCGCGCAGTTCGTTCATCAGGGCGCTAAAGAACTCGACCAGGCGCGCCTGGTTGGTCGCCACGCGAGCCATGCCGCCCAGGCTGTCGAGCAGCACGCGCTTGATACCCAGGCGCTCGACCGTGTCTAGCAGCTTCAGGCCCAGGCCGTCGAGCAGGCCGGACGTGGTCGGCTGCCAGAGGATATGCAGGGCGCCACTGTCTTCCAGGGCCTGCAGGTCATGGCCCAGCGCCTGGGCCTTCAGGCGCAGGCGCTGCGGTGTCTCGTAGAAGCCGAAATGCAGGCCTGGCTCCTGCGGCGTGCTCTGGGCCAGGAAGCTCAGGCCGGCGCAGGTCTTGCCGACGCCGGACGGCCCTATCAACAGGGTCACCGAGGATTCCGGCAGGCCGCCGCCGATCAGCGGATCGAAGCCGCCGATGCCGCTGGACACGCGACGCATGTCGGCGCTGTCCGGATGCGATGAGCGCGCGTAGAGGCTCTCCAGGCGCGGGTAGATGACCATGCCGTCGTTGGTGATCTCGCACTCGTGCAGGCCGGAGAGGGCGCCACTGCCACGCGTCTTGCGCAGCTGGATGCGGCGCACCGAGCGACTGCCGTGCAGCTCGTCGCCGACTTCGATCACGCCGTCGACCATGGTGTGTTCCGGGCTGCCGTCGTCCAGGCGAGCGCTGGTGATCAGCAGAACGGTGCAGCCGGCGAAGGCCGCGTGGCCCTGCAGCTCGGAGATGAACTTCTTGGTGTCCAGTTGCGATTCGGCGCGCGAGCGGGCATTGAGCACGCCGTCGACGATCAGCAGGGTGGCCTTCTGCCGGTTGATCTCGCGGCGCAGCAGACGCACCACTTCATCGAGGCCTTCGTTCTGCATGGTGTCGAAGGCGCTGACGAACTGGATCTCGCTGCCGATGCGCTGCGGCTCGAAGAAGCTCAGGGTGGAGAGGAACTGGAACAGTCGATCATGGGATTCGGCCAGCAGCGTGGCCACCAGCACGCGGCCGCCTTCGCGCACATGGTTGAAGGCGATCTGATTGGCCAGGATGGTTTTGCCGGAGCCCGGACGACCTTGAACGATGTAGGACGCGCCGGACACCAGGCCTCCTTTCAACAAGACGTCGAGACCGTCGATGCCGGTTTGAAGGCGTTTTAGCTGTTCCAAGATCCGTCCATCTCTCTGCGAGGAGCGGCGCCAGGATGCGCCGCGAATGCCCTGTACTTTACCGCCAAGGCCGGGTGCCGAACAGGCCGGATTAGAGCGCGGCCGGCAGGCAGATGGTCATGCGGGTGCCTTTGCCCGGCGCGCTTTCCACCCGGACCGCGCCGCCGGCGTTGCGGGCGAATCCGTACACCTGACTGAGACCGAGGCCGGTGCCTTTGCCGAATTGCTTGGTAGTGAAGAATGGCTCGAAGATGCGCTCCTGCAACTCGGGTGCAATGCCGGGGCCGTCGTCGCTGACCGAGATCAGTACGAAGTCGCCGTGCAGGTCTTCCCACTCGCCCGCCAGCCGCTGATTCTCGGCGCGCAACAGGATGCGCCCGCCCTGTTGCTCCATGGCGTCGCGGGCGTTGAACACCAGGTTGAGCAGGGCCATTTCCAACTGGTTGGCGTCCACCCGCGCCTGGTGCAGGGCGGGGGCTATTTCCAGCTCCAGGCTGAGGCCCTTCGGCAGGGCCTGGGCGAACAGGGCCGAGGAGGCCTGCAGGGTGCTGGCCAGGTCGAGCGCCCAGTCCTGCGGCGTTCGGCGACGAGCGAAAGTCAGCAGGTTCTGGGTCAGCTCGCGCCCACGAACACCGGCCTCGTGGATGTTCTCCAGCAGCAGCTGGATGCGTTCCAGATTGTTGCTGCGCCGGGCCAGATCGCTGGAGCCGATGATCACCGTGAGCAGGTTGTTGAAGTCATGCGCCATGCCGCCGGTGAGCTGGCCGAGCGCCTCCATCTTCTGCGCCTGGAACAGCTGCGCGCGCACCTCGTCCAGGTGCAGTTGCGCCTCGTGACGTTCGGTCATGTCGCGGGTGATCTTGGCCAGACCGATCAGGCAGCCGGCCTCGTCGTGGATGGCATCGAGCACGGTCAGCGCCCAGAGGCGAGAGCCGTCCTTGCGCACCCGCCAGCCTTCGTCGTGGGCGCGGCCCTCGCGCAGGGCGGTGGCGATCAGCCGTTGTGCCTTGCCCTGGAGGCGATCTTCCTCCGGAAAGAACAGTTCCAGATGCTGGCCGATCACTTCGCTGGCCTTGTAGCCCTTGATCCGCTCGGCGCCGACATTCCAGGTCATTATCCGGCCTTGCGGATCGAGCATGTAGATCGCGTAGTCGACCACTGCCTGAACCAGCAACTCATAGCTGCGCTCGGTCAGGCCGCTGGGAATCAGTGGTGGTTCATCGGCCATGGCGTTTTTCGATCCGATCCCGAGTGAGCCGGTGTGGCTATGCAGTGTAGAAGGATGCCCCACCTGCATCCGCACAGCCACAACTTCCGCGACAGGCTCTACGCCTTTGCCCCGGTGGGAGCCGCTGCGCACCAGTTGCCCTGCTCCGGCGTGTTCTAACTCAACGGCGCCTACCGCGTCAGAGCCAATCTCAAGCTCAGCGCCGGCGTCGACAACCGGTTCGACTAAGGCCAAGTCGATTCTCGACTCCTGAAGCAACCGCTCGCCGCGGGGTGGGCTTCTGTTTGCGGCGTCGTGCATTTTGCACGTCGCTAACAGCGGGCCGTGCATTCTGCATCGGGCAAGGTGCTACCTCTGTTTTTTAACTTATTGATTTGCATGTGTATTTTTGTGGAGTTCAAGTTGGCACAGGCGCTGCACTAGCTGGTTACCCCGGAACACGACAATAGGGAGTAGAGAGATGCAAATCGCGATCAAGGAATTCTTCGACGCCTTTCCCGAGCACAACGTTTCCATCAAGCCGCGCCCGGACGGCATGCTGTTGCTGACTCTGCGCAAGCCGAATGAAGTGCCGCTGAGCAAGGCCATCGACAGCGCCGCGATCTTCAATCCGGCCAGCGTACGTGAGCTGATCTTCGACGTGACCCTGAGCCTTAAACTGGCCAACGGCCAGGCCATCGACAAGGACGACGGTGACCGCTGGGGCCTGCGCAATCTGCCTACTTTCACTGGCGGGCCGATTCACGTCACCGCTTCGCGCATGCTGGTGCACAAGCGCAAGCTGGAGCTGATGAAAAAGCAGCGCCGCGAGGCGATTGCTGTCTAGCTGCGGCAGGGCGGCCGCCGAGGGGCGGCCGCCTTGGCGTATGCGCGATGCCATTGAACCAACCGCCAAAACGTCAACCGATCTGCCGCCGAGCCGAGTCGAGCCGAGTGTTGAAGGAAACTGCTCGTGCGCTGCAGAGGGGCTTAGGCTCGTTCCGAGCCTAACGATCAGACGGCGCTTCAGCGGCCGGTGCGCCCACCGCCATGGCTGTGCTGGCCACCGGTACGCGCGCGTTCGGCACGGTCTCGTTTCATATCGATGCCGGTCGTCTGACCGCCACCTTTGCCGCCCGCCTCGGATACTTTCTGCGGATCGTCGGCGAAGTTGTGTTTGCCATCTTTATGGGCTGTCATGGTCTTTCCTCCTCAATGCCGCTGGCCGCGCTGGTCGCTGCTTTCCGCGCGCTGCCGGGTGCGGTTGCCAAGCACGTTGCCGCCGCCCTGGCCGACGTTCTTGATGCCGGTCCTGGGTAGGCTCTCGGGGCTATGGTGGGTTGTCTGTCTGCCGCCTTTGGATGTGTGCATGCTGCCTCTCGCTCTCGTGGCTCTCTTGAAGGTACGAGTGAGCGGCTTGGGGATCGTTCAACCTTCCAGGGCGGGACCTCGCGGATCATTGCTGCGCTTGGCGAGCCGCCACTGCCTTGCCAGGCCTCTGCGTCGAGAGATTGCAGATAAAGCTGCAGGCCATTTTTCGCCGCGCTTGCGGAGCGGCCGGATGCTGCGTGGTTACCGGTTGGAAAACCGCATGGCCTGGCCGATACCAGCGGCGGCACCGGTGATGCTCACTACTTGATCCATGGCGGTATCCGCCCAGATGGCCGGCAGCGCGGCGGAGGGGAAGCCGGCGTGCTGGCGCAGGCCTGCGTAGTACCCCTCGTCCAGTTCGCCCCAGCCCATCTGCCGGCGCAGCTTGCGCAGGTGGGTCTTCAGCGCGTGTACCTCCAGGTACACCTCGTGGCGCTGGGACTTTATGAAGTCGATGCCGCCGGACAGGTCCGGATCATCCGTGGCAATCAGCCGCTCGAACTGCCGCGCCTGCTCGGGGCGCTGCAGCTGGTCGCGCAAGTAGCAGGCGATGGCGTGGGCCTCGTTGTCGAACAGCTTGTAGGCGCTGGAGTTGGTTTCCAGGTAGCCGATGCCGAACAGGTTGTGGTGCTGGCGGCTGAAGATCGACAGGTATAGCTGCGGGCGCCCGCCCTTCCATTCGAAGTAATCGGCGGCGTACTTGCAGCTCCACTTGTAGCCGGTGGCGTAGAGCGCCAGGTCGATGCGCTCGCGGCTGCCGTCCTTGAATACCGCGTAATCGCCGTCGAAGTGGTCGAGATCGGGCTTGGCCTGGATGTCACCGTGCTGCAGGTAATGCAGCAGCTGGGTGTTCAGCAGCGGGTGGCTCTCGAACAGCTTGTGGTCCGGCCTGGGCAGGCCGAAGCGGGTCAGATCGCCGTTGATCAGGCGCAGGATCAGGCTGAACACCGGGCGCACCAGCCAGATCGGCAGGTGCGGGCCTTTCTCGCTGACCTCGTCGGCGGGCAGGCCGAACAGGTGTTTGGGGATGAAGTGGTAGCCGCGGCGCAGGCTGATAAAGGCTTTTTCTGCATGTGTCGCCGCATCGCAGGCGATGTCCGCGCCGGAGTTGCCGGCACCGATGATTAGCACGCGCTTGCCGCTGAATTCGGCGGCCTTCTTGAAGGTCATCGAGTGGCGGATCTCGCCGTTGAACTGGCCCTTGATGGTCGGCATGTTCGGGTCCCAGTTGCAGCCGGTGGCGCAGACCACGGCGCGATAGCTGCGTCGTTCGCCGTTGCCCAGGGTGACCAGCCAGCGCCCGTCGTCACGCTTCTCCACCCTGCTCACCGCGGTGCCCAGGCGGATGCCGGCATACAGGTCGAAGGCCTGGGCGAAGGCGCGGACGTACTCGAGGATCTGCCGGTGGCTCGGGTAGTCGGGGAAGTGCCTGGGCATGGGGAAGTCGAGGAAGCCGGAGAGGTCGCGCGAGGAGATGAAGTGCGCGGACTGGTACATCGGCGTGCCCGGATTGCTTATGTCCCACACGCCGCCGACATCGCTGTGGCGTTCGAACTGCTCGTAGGCCAGGCCCTGGCGCTTCAGCGCACGGGCCATGCACAGCCCGCCGGGGCCGGCGCCGATGATGCACACGGCATCGCCGCAATCCTGGATGTCGTTCGCTGTGCTCACGGTGTTCTCCGCGCGGGTGGTGGCTGCGTTCACCTTAGCCAAGCCGATGCCGCTCCGGCAGGGGAGCGATGGCCGTGAAAGAGGGCAGCAACGGCCAGTCGAATGCTGTCGTCGCGGCGCTGTACGCGCCTCGGGTGTTGGCCGTTTACCTGTTCCTGGCTGGCCGTTTGAGACCTCATACGCCATGCGTCGCTGCTTTAGTGTGGCGCTATCGAGATGAGCCGAGGCTCGGAGGGACTATGCAGGCAGGGCGAAACAGGGGTTGGCGAGGTTGGGCCATGGTGCTGGGGCTGGGCGCGCTGCTGGCCGGTTGTGGCGGTGAGGATGCACCGCCGGCGCAAGCCGCCGGGCAAGGCGTGCCACAGGATGCAGCGCTGGCGCAGCTGTATGGCGCCAGCTGCAAGCAATGCCATGCCAACCCGGCCGCCGGCGCGCCGCTGACCGGCGATACCCTGGCCTGGGAGCCGCGCCTGGAGAAGGGCATGGACACCCTGCTGGACCACAGCATCAACGGCTTCCAGGGCATGCCTCCATTGGGCCTGTGCATGCAGTGTTCGGAAGCCGACTTCCGCGCGCTGATCGAGTTCATGGCCGCCGCGCCGCAGCCTGCGGAGGGCCACTGAGATGGTCTCCCGCCGTCAGCTGTTGCAACGCGCCGGCCTGCTGGGCGCCTGTCTGGCCTTGCCGGGCCGCTCGCTGTGGGCCGCGGAAACGCCACGTCCCATCCCCTGGCGCAACTGGTCGGGCGTGCAGAGCTGCCTGCCGCTGGAGCGCCTGGCGCCGAAGGATCTGGACGAGCTGGTGCAGGTCATCCGCAAGGCCTCGGGCAAGATCCGCCCGGTCGGCTCGGGGCATTCCTTCAGTGCGCTGGTGCCCACCGACGATACCCTGCTGTCGCTGAGCAATTTCACCGGGCTGCTGACGCATGACGCGCAGACGCTGCAGGCGGAGTTCGGCAGCGGCACGCCGATGTCGACCATGGGCGCGCCGCTCAAGGAGGTCGGCCAGGCGCTGATCAATATGGCCGACACCGACTACCAGACCCTGGCCGGAGCCATCGCCACCTCGACCCACGGCACCGGCATCGGCTTCGGTTCCTACTCCTCGAATGTCTGCGGCCTGCAGCTGGTCAGCGCCGCCGGCGAGGTGCTCGACTGCAGCCGCGAGCGGAACCCCGAGCTGTTCAATGCGGCGCGTGTCTCCCTCGGCGCGCTGGGCGTGGTGACCAAGGTACGCATGCAGAACCGCGCTGCCTTCCGCCTGCGCGAGCGCCAGTGGCTGGGCAAGACCGAGGAGCTGCTGGAGGACATCGACAACCTCAAGCGCGACAACCAGCACTGGGAAATGCTGGTGGTGACCCACTCCGACTACGCGCTGTCGGTGGCGCTGAACGAGACCGAGGACCCGAGCACGCCGCCGGTGCCGCCGGACGAGGAGGGCGGCAACGGCTTCATCGACATCATCGAGGGGCTGGACAAGCACCTGAGCGACTCGCCCGGCCTGCGCCGCAGCCTGCTCAACAACATGCGCCACCTGGCCAGCTTCGACGACCGCGTGGACGCCTCCTACGAGATCTTCGCCAACGTGCGCAACGTGCGCTTCAACGAGATGGAGTACTCGGTGCCGGCCGAGCACGGCCCGGCCTGCCTGCGCGAGATCCTCAAGCGCATCGACGACGGCAACCTGCGCACCTGGATGCCGGTCGAGTACCGCTACGTGAAGGCCGACGACATTCCCCTGAGCATGTTCGAGGGCCGCGACAGCTGCGCGTTGTCGATCCACCAGCACCACTCGATGGACCATCGCGAGTTCTTCGCCGCCATCGAGCCGATCTTCTGGAAGTACCAGGGGCGGCCGCACTGGGGCAAGCTGCACAGCCTGGGCGCGCGTCAATTGACGGCGCTGTATCCGCGCTGGAAGGAATTCACCGAGCTGCGCCAGGCGCTGGACCCGCAAGGGCGCTTCGTCAATGCGCATCTGGCCGGTGTGTTCGGTCTGGGCATTGGTTAAGGAGCAACGATGAAGCGACGCACTCTTGTGCTGGCCGGCCTGGGCGCCGGCGGACTGCTGGCCGCTGCCTGGCTGCGCCCGGGTGACCGGGGCCAACCGCACGATGCCTACTTCCAGGCGCTGAACCAGGAGCTCAAGGCCAACGGGCCGATGCGCCCGAGTCTGCTGATCGACCTCGACCGCCTCGACCACAACATCGAGGTGGTGCGTCAGTTCCTCGCCCGCAGCGGCAAGCAACTGCGCCTGGTGGAGAAGTCGCTGCCGGCGCCCGGTCTGCTGCGCTATATCGGCGAGCGCATTGGCACCCGGAGGTTGATGTCCTTCCACCAGCCCTTTCTCAATCACGATGCACGGCTGTTCCCCGAGGCCGACATCCTGCTCGGCAAGCCGTTGCCGGCGCGCTCGGCGCAGCTGTTCTACCAGCAGCACAGCGGCCCCTTCGATCCGACGAAGCAGCTGCAGTGGCTGATCGATACTCCCGAGCGCCTGCAGCAGTACCTGGCGCTGGCCCAGGGCCTGGGCACGCGGCTACGGATCAACATCGAGCTGGACGTGGGCCTGCATCGTGGCGGCGTCAGCGATACGCAGACGCTGGGGCGGTTGCTGCAGCTGATTGCGGATAACCCGCAGCAGCTGGAGTTCGCCGGTTTCATGGGATACGACCCCTTCGTCGGCATGAACCTGCCTTCAGTGCTGGGCAGCCAGGACGAACTGCTGGCCAAGGTGATGGCGCTGTACCAGGGCCACGTCGACTTCACCCGCCAGCGCTTCCCGGCGCTGTGGCGCGAGGGCCTGACTCTGAACACCGCCGGCAGCCCCAGCTACCGGGCTCACGAACAGGAGCGGTTGAGCAGCGAGGTGGCCATCGGCACCGGCCTGCTCAAGCCCAGCCATTACGATCTGCCGTCGCTGGCCGAGCACCAGCCGGCGGTGTACATCGCTACGCCGGTGCTCAAACGCACGGGTGCGCTGCGCATCCCGGCGCTGGATGAGAAGTCGCGGCTGTTCTCCTGGTGGGACGTCAACCAGCGCGAGACCTTCTTCATCTACGGCGGCAACTGGCAGGCCGACCTGGCTTCGCCGGCCGGGCTGCAGCTCAGTGGCCTGTACGGGCGCAGCTCGAACCAGGAACTGGTCAACGGCTCGCCGGCGGTGGGGCTGGCGGTGGACGACCAGGTGTTCCTGCGCCCGGCCCAGAGCGAGTCGGTGTTGCTGCAGTTCGGTGATCTGCTCGCCGTGCGCGGCGGCAAGGTCGTCGAGCGTTGGCCGGTGTATCAGGAGTAGCTCTCCCCTCTCCCTTTGGGAGAGGGGCCGGGGGTGAGGGACTCGTTAATCACGCCGAGCCGCCTATAAGCCCCTCACCCCAACCCTCTCCCGGAGGGAAAGGGGGTGGAATGCCGTCACCCGCAAATACCTGGATCAGACCAGGGACGAGGGAATCTAGGACTCCTGCGCGATACGCTGCTTCGCCGTGCGCGGCGTCACCCCGGTCCAGCGCTTGAAGGCGCGGCGGAAGTTGCGCACGTCGCTGAAGCCGGTCTCGCTGGCCACGTCGATCAGCCGGCTGTCGCGGTGGCTGAGCAGGGCCAGGGCCTTGGCCCGGCGTACGGAGTCGACGATGCCGTGGTAGGACAGCCCGGCCTCGTCGATACGCCGGCGCAGGGTACGCTCGCCGAGGTTGAGCTGCTGCGCCAGCTCGGCCAGTTGTGGCGGGCGGCACAGGCTCTTGCGCACCTCGCGCTGGATGGTCTCGATCAGGTCGGAACTGCCGTGCTGCTCCCAGCGCGCGCTGTCCAGCAGCTCGGCGATCTCTGCGGCCACGTAGTCGTCGCGGGTCGGTAGCGGCAGTTCCAGCCAGCGCGCGTCGAACTGGATCAGGTTGTGTCCGGCGCCGAACTTCACCGGGCAGCGGAAGATGTCCGCGTAGCGCTGCCAGTGGGGCGGGCGCGGGTATTCCAGCTCGATGCGGTCGATCACCAGGTCCTGGCCGGACAGATGACGGACGATGGCCTGGGCGCTGGCGAAGGCCTCCTCGAGGTAGAACACCGCCACCTCCGGATCGAAGAAGCGCGTGGTGGCGAACACCAGGCAGCGTTCGCCGCGCAGTTCCATCTCGCAGTCGAGCAGGGCGCCGGTGTGACGCTGGTAGCGGATGGCGAGATCGAGGGCCTCGCCGAGGGTCGGGCTGGCCAGCATGGCCATGCCCACCAAACCCCAGGACACGGCGGTCTGCCGGCTGCCGACGGCCAGGCCCAGGCCGCTGTCGTCCAGGCTGTGCAGGGCGCGGCGCACCAGCAGGTAGCTCTGCCGGTAGGACAGGCGATAGTCGGGCTTCTTAAGATCGTCGGGCTCGAAGCCCAGGCCACGGCAGAGCATGGCGGGGTCGCGGCCGACGGCGGCCACGTGCTGCAGCAGAAAGCGGGAGATCTGCGGCGGGGCCGAGGCCTCCGAGTAACGCGGATCGGCGATGGGTTTCATAGGCACGCTCCCAGCAGGGAAGTCGTTGAGCGCGGCGGGCGCCTTGTTCTTGTTATGGGCGCGCTCCTGCGCGCCGGTTTGCATAGTTAGCACGGCGCCAGTGCGCCGGGCTAGTAGGCGCCCAGTTCGGCGGCCTGCTGGCCGGCCGCATGGCTGCTGGCGGCGCGGGCCTGGTCCTGGCGCAGGCGCCGGCCGGCGATCAGGCGCACCCACCAGGGCACCCGCTTGACCCGCTCCCCGCCCAGCCGGGCCAGCACATAGGCCATGGCGCATTTCTCGAACAGCTCGGCGTTGAACAGCATACGGTTGCGCGTCACGCCCAGGGCCAGCAGGCGTCCGTCAAGCGGCCCGGCGTTGCCGCCGCTGGCCAGCTGTTTGGGCAGCTGCTCGCTGCTCGCTGGTGCCCAGGAGCGGCCAATATGCCGCGCCTGTTCGTCGAACACCGAGGGCATGGCCTCGCCGAGCTGCTGCAGTTGCAGGCTCCAGCGTGGGCTGAGCAGCGCCGCCGCACCGATGTCACCGCGCAGGCGGTAGAGCCATGCATGCATGCCGGCCACGCCGGCGTCGCCATGGCCCAGTTCGACCTCGCGCGGCGCCTCGCCATAGACCTGCAGCAGGATGCGCCCGCTGCCGGGCAGCAGCAGCGACAGGCTGTCGCCGGCGTCGTTGAACAGGCCCTTGGCGGCCAGGCGCTGGCTGGCCTGGAGCAGCTCGTCGTGCAGGCTCATACCAGTTTGAACACGTCTTCGAAGCGGTTCAGCGCCTCGTCGATGATCTCGTCGCTGTCGGCGGCGCTGGTGTACATGCGGCTGCCGGCCAGGGTCACCAGGCCGTGGGCCATGTAGGCGGCGCCCATCTCTTCCATCATGTGCTTGCGCGGGTTGACCTCGCGCAGCAGCTGGATCGGGTTGCGCACGTTGAGCAGCAGCACGCCGGAAGTCTGCAGGTGCACCACCGAGCCCTGGTTGTAGACCACATAGGGCAGGCCCAGGCGCTCGATGATCTGGCCGAGACCGGCGGTCAGGCGGTCACCGGCGCGGCCGGCGATGGCCGGGGCGTTGCGCCGTTCGATCTCCAGCAGGCTGTGGTAGCCGGCCACGCAGGACAGCGGGTTGGCGGTCAGGGTACCGCCGACGAAGGCGCGCTTGGTCTGCTTGCCGCCGATGCCGCCGGCCAGCAGCATCATCACCTCGCGGCGCCCGCCGATGCCGCCGGCCATGGGGTAGCCGCCGGTCAGGCACTTGCCGAAGATGGTCAGGTCCGGGCGCACGCTGAAATAGCCTTGGGCGCCGGACAGGCCGACGCGGAAGCCACTGACCACTTCGTCGAAGATCAGCAGCGCACCGAACTCGTCGCACAGCTTGCGCAGGTTGGCGTTGAATTCGCGATGGGCCGGGCGGGTGCCGCTCTCCGGGCCCAGCGGCTCGACGATGATCGCCGCGGTGCCGCCGCGCAGGCGGTTGATCTGCAGGCGCCGGCGGATGGCGGCCAGGTCGTTGGGGAAGCTCTCCTGGGTGTGCGAGGTGGCGCCGCGCGGAATGCCGATGGCCTCGCGTCGGCCGGTGCCGGGGATGCGCATGCCGTACACCAGCTGGTCGCTCCAGCCGTGGTAGGCGCCGCCGATCTTGATCACCCATTTCTTGCCGGTGTAGGCGCGGGCCAGGCGGATCGCGCCCATCACCGATTCGGTGCCGGAGGAGAGCATGCGGAACATCTCCACCGACGGCACCATGCGGCACACCAGCTCGGCCAGCTTGACCTCGTACTCGTGCAGCAGGCCGGTGACCGGGCCGCACTCGCGCAGGGTCTCGATGACTTTCTCCTGCACCACCGGATCGTTGCTGCCGAGCAGGGTCGGGCCGCCAGCCTGGAGGAAGTCGATATAGCGGTTGCCGTCGACGTCCTGCAGATGCGCGCCTTCGGCTTTGCTCATGGCCAGGGGGAAGGGGTAGTTGAACGCCAGGTTGTGCTGCACGCCGCCGGGGATCACCGCGCCGGCCTTCTCCGCCAGACGCCTGGAGCCCTGGCATTGCTGGGCGAAGTAGTCGAGCACCTTGTCCATGTGCTCGCGGCGGATCGGCCGGATCGGCTGCTTGATCAGCGTTTTCAGGCGCGCGTCGATGGCATCGGTATCCGGCCAGTGGCTGATGCCGGAGGTGCTGGGCAGGTCGGTGGAGGCGTTCATCGCAGGTCCTCTTCTAGGAATTCGAGCGTCTGTCGGTGCAGGCGGTTGTCGGGTTGCGCGGCCATGGCGCGGCGGAACCAGGCGCTGGCTTCCTGCTCCAGCAGGCGCACCACGGCGCAGGCGTCTTCCAGGGTCGCGCCGAGGCAGACGGCGCCGTGGTTGCGCATCAGGTAGGCGTTGAGGTCGGCGCGGATGCGCTTGCCGACATTGGCGGCCAGCCAGCTGGTGCCGGAGGGCGCGTAGGCGCACATCGGTACCTCGGCGCCGATCAGTCGGCGCGCCTCTTCACCCTGCATCGGCAACGGCCGGTCGAGCAGGGTGAAGGCGCTGGCCACCGGCTGGTGGGTGTGCACGCTGGCCATGCAGTCCGGCCGCGCCTGTAGCGCGCGGGCATGCAGGCCGCTTTCCACCGAAGGTTTGCCGGTGCCGGAGATCTGCTCGAGGCTGTCCAGGCGCAGTACGCAGATATCGTCCGCGCTCATCGCGTAGTAGTCGCTAGCCGAGGGCGTGACGGCGAAGCGCTCGGCGTCGATGCGCAGCGCCAGGTTGCCGCCCACGCCGGCGAGAAAGCCCTGGTCGGCCAGGGCCACGGCGGTGCGCACTACCGCCTCGCGGGCTTCGCGCTCGTTCATCGCTGGCCTCCATGGAGCCTGGCGTAGAAAGCCGCCAGCGCCTTGTGCGCGGCGCGGAAGGTGGCGTAGCTGTCGCTGTAGCGCTGGCGGTGCGCGGCCTGCGGCTCGAAGCGGCGGCGGATGGCGACCCGCTCGCCGAGATCGGAAAACTTCAGTGCGCCGATGCCGACTCCGGCGAGGAACGCGGCGCCGCGGGCATTGGCCTGGATCGGCTGCTCGGGCTGCAGCACGGTCATGTCCAGCACGTCGGCGAAGACCTGGCTCCACACATCGGACTGGCCGCCGCCGCCGACCAGGGTGATGCTGTCCGGCCGGGTGCCGAGGAAGCTGCGCACCGACTCCATCATCCAGCGGGTGTTGAGCGCCACGCCCTCGAGGAAGGCGCGCACCATGTCTTCGCGGGCGTGTTCCAGGCTCAGGTTGAGCAGGCCGGCGCGCAGGTGGCTGTCGTCGACCGGCGTGCGCTCGCCCATCAGCCAGGGCAGGTAGAGCAGGCCGCGGGCACCGGCCGGCACGCCGGCGGCGATCTCGTCGAGGATGCGGTAGACGTCGGGGCCAGCCTCGTTCTGCAGCAGGGCGTCCTTGGCGTAGAGGATGCGGTCGCGCAGGAAGCTGAGGTTGGCGCCAGCGGCGGACTGCATGGCCATCATCAGGTAGCGGTCGGGCAGGGCGCAGGGCACGGCGGCGATCTGCCTGAACACGTCGGTCTTCTTCCGGGCTACGTGGGCGCCGATCCACGACGAGGTGCCGACGTACAGGTGCAGGGCGTTGTCCGCCACGGCGCCGGAGCCCAGTGCCGATGCGGTGTTGTCCACCGCGCCGGCCACTACCGGCAGGTTGGCCGGCAGGCCGAGCTTCTCTGCCACCACCGGGCGCAGGGTGCCGAGGATGTCGCTGCAGCGCACCAGCTCCGGCAGTTGCTCGCGGCTCAGCCCGGCCAGGCGCAGCAGGCCGTCGTCGTAGCAGATGTTGGCCGGGTCGCGGTTGTCGGTGACCCAGGTGGTCAGCGCCGAATCCACGGTGGCGGCGATGCGCCCGGTCAGGCGCAGGTTCATGAAGTCGAGGACGTTGAGGAACTTGGCGGTGCGCGCGTACAGCTCGGGCATCGCCTCGCGGATGAAGGCGATGTGGCCGAACGGGTCCTTGCCGGACAGCGCCGGCGCGCCGCCGGTGAGGCGCAGCCAGCGCCACAGCTTCAGCGGGTCGTAGCCGGCCACCCGTGGTAGGGGGCCGCCGACCTGGCGCCGCACCACGGCCTGGCCGCGCATGTCCATGTACAGCATGGCGCGGGCCAGCGGCTTGCCGTCGCGGTCCACCGGCAGGGTGCTTTCGCCCTGGCAGGAGCAGGCGATGGCGACGATATTCGAGCGATTGATCTCGGGGCGCTGCAGCACCTCGGCGGCGCTCTCCTCGAAGGCGCGCCACCAGTCTTCCGGACACTGCTCGACACCGGCGCCGGGCAGCAGGTGGTTGCTCACCGCGCGGAAGGCGAAGGCGCGCACGCGGCCATCCAGGCCGACCAGGGCGGTCTTGCAGCCGGAGCTGCCGAGGTCCACGGCCAGTACCAGGCGCTCGTCTTGGCTCACGGTTCTTGCCTCGTTTGCATCGTCCTCTTCCCATTCTGCGAGAGTCGCGCTAAAACATAAGCATTGCTCATGTTTTTCGAGAATGCTGTGGCCAACAAAACCTTGTCAAGCACCCCCGAGGTGAAACCCAAAGCGCCGCGTGCTCCCAAGCAGGAGCGTAGCCAGGCGCGCTTCGAGTCGATCCTCAAGGTCGCCCTGGAGCTGATCGCCGCGCGTGGCTACGAGGCGGTGTCGATGCGCGAGATCGCCCGCGAGGCCGGCCTGCCGATCGCCTCGCTGTACCTGTATTTCCCGACCAAGCTGGCCATCGTCCAGGAGGTCTGGCAGCGCTACACCAGCAGCGTCAGCGAGCGCTTGGAGGAAGACCTCAAGCTGATCGTCGACCCGGCTAACAGCGCCGATGCCGGCCTGCTGATCGAGCGGCTGATCGACCTGATGGTGGAGATCCAGATCAGCCACCCGGGCTTCGTCGAGGTCTGGGGTTGCGTGGCCGCGGCGCCGGAGCTGCGCGAGCTGAACCAGGCCGACACCCTAGCCACCGCGGGCATGGTTGCCACGGCCATTCTCAGCGCTCATCCGAATGTCGATCCGGAGCAGGCCGAGGGCCTGGCGCTGGTGCTGTGCGAGGGCGGCAGCGCGGTGACCAAGCTGGCCCTGACCCTGCCGGCCGAGCAGCGCCAGCAACGGTTGCAGCAGCTCAAGCGCACCCTGCAATTCATCTACACCAGCAGCCTCGAGGCCTTTGCCCGGCAGGCGTAGCAAGCGCTGCGCAGAGTGCCGCGCGGCACCTGTGTAGAAATGTTTCAAGGGCCCTTTCGGCGTCTCTTTTTGTCCGCCTCGGCCCCATGGAGGTTTTTCCAAGTCGGCTAGTTTCGCCACATCACCGCTAGGGGACAGCAGCATGTCGCATAACAAGAGCAAGATAGCGCTGGCAGTCGGGATAGGCATCTGGGGGATGCAGGCCCAGGCGTTCGAGATCGATACCGGGCCGAATGTCACCACGTCGCTGGAGAGCGTCGCCGAGTTCACCTCGGTGTACCGCACCAGTTCGCCCGAGCACATCGAGCGCGGCGGGCAGAACGTCTTCACCAACAACAACGACGGCAGCGAGTACTACGACACCGGGTTCGTCTCCAACGAATTCAAGCTGACCTCCGAGCTACACGTGCGCACCGAGCAGGATGGGATGTTCGTGCGTGGTACCGCCTGGTACGACACCCAGATCATGGATCACGATCCCAGCGGCGACGGTTTCGAGACCCACAACACCGACAGCGACGAGCGCTATCCCTCGGACCTGGAGAACCGCGCCGGTCACCGCGCGCGGCTGCTCGACGCCTACCTCTACACCAACCGCTACGTCGGCGAGATGCCGTACAGCCTGCGGTTCGGTCGCCAGGTGATCAACTGGGGCGAGGGCATCTACTACGCCGACGGCATCAACGTGATCAACCCGGTGGACATCGGCCGCGTGGTGTTGCCCAACGCCAGCCTCAAGGACGCGTTGCTGCCGACCAATATGATCTCCGGCCAGCTGGGCCTGACCGATGCGCTGAACGTCGAGGCCTTCTACGGCCTGGAGTGGAAAGGCCACGACCTTATCCCCACCGGCGCCTTCCTCAACAACCAGGACTACTTCGGCAAGGGCAGCAATGGCGTGCTGGTCGACCTGCGCAACGAGCTGGGGCCGCTGGCCGACCTGGTTCCGGGGCTCAACGGCGAGAACGGCATCGTCGCCGGCGCCCGCTACGGCAAGGAGCATGACGCCCGCGACGACGGTCAGTTCGGCGTCGCCATGCGCTATATGGTGGAGGAGTGGAACAACACCGAGTTCAGCCTCTACTACCTCAACTACCACAGCAAGGTGCCCTTCCTGCGCATCCAGAAGGGCCAGTCCATGGCCTGCAGCGCCGGCAGCGGCGGCAACTTCAGCGACCTGTGCAGCATGGCCCAGCTGCTCGACCCGGCCTCGGTGCCGCTGGTGGACGGCCTGGCCCTACTCGACAGCACCTACTACGACTTCATCTATCCCGAGGACATCCGCCTGTTCGGCCTCAGCGTGTCCGGCACCGTCGGCGACACCAGCGTCGCCGGCGAGCTGACCTACCGGCCCAACGCGCCGCTGGAGCCCTCGATGATCTACGAGCTGGAGACCATGGCCGAGGGCGCCTTGGGTGGCGGCGGGGCCAGCGGCGGCAGCATCGACCTGGGCGAATTCGGCGACGGCTCGGCCAACGACCCGCGCCGCAGCATCGACCTGTACAAGCGCCACGAGCTGTATACCGGCTCGGTCTCGACCATTCACACCTTCGGCCCCACCGCCGGCATGGACGATCTGATCATGCTCGCCGAGGTGGCGTTCAACCATGTGCCGGGCAGTCTGCTGGACACGGTCAACTACGACTACCTGGACTCCTTCGCCTGGGGCTACACGGTGAACTTCTCCGGCCTGCTGCAGGACGTGCAGCCCAACTTCGACCTGATGCCGGGGCTGACCTTCCGCCAGGACGTGTCCGGCACCTCGCCGTCGCTCAACGAGAACTTCGTCCAGGGGCGCAAGTCCGCCACCCTCGAGCTGGGCGCCAAGTACGGCCAGAAACTGGCCGGCAAGCTGGCTTACACCTCGTTCTGGGGCGCGCGCAAGGACAACGCGCTGATCGATCGCGACCACGTCGCCCTCAACGTCTCCTATTCCTTCTGACGGCGGAAATTCCATGACCAGAACAGCATTTACCTCCGTCCTGCTCTCCCTCGGTCTGCTGCTGCCCCTGGCCGCCCAGGCCAAGGTGAGTGCCGAGCAGGCAGCGCAACTCGATGGCGTGCTGACCCCCTTCGGCGGCGAGCGCCAGGGCGATGCGGCCAAGGGCATTCCCGAGTGGGGCACTGCCGTGCAGGCGCCGGCCGGCTACGGCGGACCGGGCAGCTTCCACGTCGATCCCTATGCCGATGAGCAGCCGCTGCGGGTGATCGACGCGCAGAACATGGCCGCCGAGGAAGCCAACCTGAGTGACGGGGTCAAGGCACTGCTCAAGGCCTACCCGCAGACCTTCAAGCTGCCGGTCTATCCCAGTCATCGCAGCTTCGTCGCGCCCAGCGAGATCATCGCCAACACCCGGCGCAACGCCGAGCAGGCGACCCTGGCCGAAGGCGGCAACGGTCTGCAGGGCGCCTATGCCGGCATTCCCTTCCCGATTCCGGCGGACGGTCGCGAGGCGATCTGGAACCACATCGCCCGCTGGCAGGGTCGCTACCAGGACGAGGTGTCGGTGACCGCCCAGGTCACCACCAGCGGCAGCTACTCGATCCTGCGCGAGCGCATCCAGCTGCTGTCCAACTACTACAACCCGAAGAAGGACGCCGGCAGCCTCGACAACATCATGTACTTCTTCGCCAGCGAGCTGCTGCCGCCATCCCGCGACGTGGGCCGTGCGCTGCTGGTGCACGAGACCATCGACCAGGTCGCCGAGCCGCGTTCGGCGTGGATCTACAACCCCGGCCAGCGCCGCGTGCGCCGCGCGCCGACCCTGGCCTACGACACGCCGATCGACGGCATCTACGCCGACGACACCGACATGTACAACGGCGCCACCGATCGCTACGACTGGAAGCTGATCGGCAAGCGCAGCCTGCTGGTGCCCTACCACAACTACGCCATGGAAAAACCGGGGCGCAAGGTGGATGAGCTGGTCAAGCCGGGCCACCTGAGCAGCGACCTGACCCGCTGGGAAATGCACCGCGTATGGGTGGTCGAGGCGACCCTGCGCCAGGGCCAGCGCCACGTGCATGCCAAGCGCCGCTTCTACCTCGACGAGGACAGCTGGTACGCCCTGATGGTGGAGAACTACGACGCCCGCGGCGAGCTGTGGCACGTCAACCTGGCGTTCAGCAAGAACGCCTACGAGGTGCCCAACATCACCCCGGTGAACCTGGTCTACCACGACCTGATCGCCCGCAGCTACACGGTGATCGGCCTGCGCAACAACGAGAAGGCGCCGCGCCAGTTCCTCCTCACGCCACCGCCGGAAAACTACTTCACCCCGGCCAGTCTGCGCCGCAAGGGCACGCAGTAACCCGGCATGGGCGAGGGGTGATCGTCAGGCCCTCGCCCTGACCCTCTCCCGCGGCGGGGAGGGCATTCGAACAGCTTTCCACCTTGGGGGTTCGGGCTTGCGGCCTCGCCGCAGGGCGGAGCTTTGCCGCCGCAAAACCGGACGACCGAGAAACCCACCGGCTGAGTTCAAGCCACCGATTGCAGTTCATGCAAGAGCCTACGGCTCGAGGTGCTGAAACATGAAAACAAGGAGAATCGCCACACTGCTGCTCGCGTTCCTGGGCAGCGTCCTGTCCCTGGCCGTCCAGGCCTACAGCGACAACTACCTGATCGGCGTCGGCAAGTACGACGTCACCGGCGCCGCCGCCGAGGTCGGCATGATGGGCTATGCCGACCCCGCGCAGAAAAGCAGCGGCATCCACAACCGCCAGTACGCCCGCGCCTACATCGTCGCCCAGCCCAACGGCGGGCCGTCCGTGGTGTTCGTCAACGTCGATGCCGGCGCGCTGTTCCAGTCGGTCAACCAGGCGGTGATCGAGCGCCTGCGCCAGCGCTTCGGCGAGCGCTACACCGAGCAGAATGTGGTGCTCAGCGCCACCCACACCCATGGCGCCGCCGGCGGCCAGTCGCATTACGCGCTGTACAACGTGACCATCTTCGGCTTCATCAAGGAGAACTTCGAAGCCCAGGTCAACGGCATAGTCGCGGCCATCGCCGAGGCCCACGCCAATCTGCAGCCCGGCCACGTGCTGGTCAATCGCGGCGAGCTGAGCAACGCCAGCATCAACCGCTCGCAGGCCGCCTATGACAACAACCCGGCCGAGGAGCGGGCGCGCTACGGCAGCTCGATCGACCCGGAGATGCTGGTGCTGCGCCTGCGCCAGGGCAACCGCGACGCCGGCATGATCAGCTGGTTCGCTGTGCACCCGGTGTCGATGAACAAGAGCAACACCCTGCTCACCAGCGACAACAAGGGCCGCGCCGAATGGCGCTTCGAGGAGCTGGCCAGGGCCCAGGGCAACCCGGATTTCATTGCCTCCTTCGCCCAGAGCAACCATGCCGACACCACGCCCAATCTCAACCTGGACGGCACCGGCCCGACCCAGGACCAGTTCCGCAACACCGAGATCATCGGCGACCGCCAGTTCGACAAGGCCCTGGCGCTGTACCAGGGCGCCAGCCTGCAGCTGACCGGCGCCGTCGATTTCCGCCAGCAGTACAACGACTTCTCCAAGATCCGCGTACGCCCGCAGTTCGGCGGCGGCCAGGAGCGGCAGACCTGCAACGCCGCGCTGGGCTATGCCTTCGCCGCCGGCACCGAGGACGGTCGCGGCCTGGAGGATGTCGACGAGGGCACGGTGGAGACCAACCCGCTGCTCAACCTGATCACCCAGGCCATCACTCCGCCGACCGCAGCGGACATCGCCTGCCAGGCGCCCAAGCCCATCATCCTCCAGCAGAGCGCGTTCAAGCCCTATCCCTGGAGCCCCGAGGTGCTGCCGGCGTCGATCCTGCGCATCGGCCAGTTCGCCCTGCTGGCGGTGCCCGGCGAGTTCACCGTGATGTCCGGCCGGCGCCTGCGCGAGACGGTGCGCGGCGTGCTCGGCAATGACCAGCTGCTGGTGGTGGCCGGGCTGTCCAACGCCTACTCCGGCTACGTCACCACCGCCGAGGAGTACGACAAGCAGCACTACGAGGGCGGCTCCACCCACTTCGGGCGCTGGACCCTGGCCGCCTACCAGCAGGTGTTCCACGACCTGGCCGTGGCCCTGCGCGACCAGCAGGCGGTGATCAGCACCCTGGTGCCGCGCGACCTGCGCAACGATCAGAGCAACTTCGTCACCGGGGTGGTCTACGACAATCCGCCGGTGGGCAAGCGCTTCGGTCAGCTGGTGACGGACGCCAACGCCCAGTACCGCATCGGCGACACGGCCCAGGCGGTGTTCTGGACCGGCCACCCGCGCAACAACCTGCGCACCGAGAGCACCTTCCTCGAGGTGCAGCGCAAGGTGAACGGCGCCTGGCAGGTGGTGGCCCGCGACAACGACTGGAGCACCCAGTACCACTGGCTGCGCAAGGACGGCTTCTGGGGTACCTCCCAGGCCACCCTGCGCTGGACCATCCCGGCCGGCACGCCGCCAGGCGAGTACCGCCTGGTCCACTACGGCGACAGCAAGGCGCCGGTGACCGGCAGGATCAGCGCCTTCTCCGGCGCCAGCCGCAGTTTCACCGTGCAGTAGCCAGCCACCGGGGCCGGCGCGCCGGCCTCGGTAGTGACGAGCCGCCGCGAAACCCGCAGAATGACCACTTTCGCCCCGCCGCCACGGCGGCCGGGGCCTTCGTCGGTCTTTCGGGTCTTGTTCTGAACTATGCGAATGCGGCTGTTGTTGCTGGGAGGGGGTAATGCCCTGGGTCAGGCGCTGGTGCGCCAGGGTGCCGAGGAGGACATCGGCTTCCTCGCCCCGCGTCCGCCGGAAGGCGGCTGGGACCGGGCCAGCCTCACCCAGTTGCTCGACGAGACCCGCCCCGATGCGCTGATCAACCTGGCCTACTACTTCGACTGGTTCCAGGCCGAGGGCTTCGACGAGCGCCGCTTCGCGCCCCAGGAGCGGGCCATGGAGCGTCTGGCCGAACTGTGCCAGCACCACAATATCCTGCTGCTGCAGCCCTCCAGCTATAGAGTGTTCGACGGCTCGCGGGCCACCGCCTACAGCGAGAAGGACGAACCGGTGCCCCTGGGCCTGCGTGGCCAGGCCCTGCTGCGCATCGAACAGTGCGTGCGTGCCACCTGCCCGCGGCATGTGCTGCTGCGCTTCGGCTGGCTGCTGGACGACAGCGCCGACGGCCTGCTCGGCCGCTTCCTGCGTCGCGCCGAGCTGGAACAGGAGCTGTTCATGGCCGACGACCGCCGCGGTAACCCGACCCTGGTGGACGACGCCGCGCGGGTCATCCTTGCCGTGCTCAAGCAGCTGGACTGCCAGAGCCCGCTATGGGGCATCTACCACTACGGTGGCCACGAGGCGACCACGCCGCTGGCCCTCGGCCAGGCGGTGATCGGCGAGGTGCGCGGCCTGCACCCGCTCAAGGTGCAGGAAGTCGGTCCCCAGGCCCACGCCGCCCGCAGCGACGCCGCCGACGAGCCGCAGCACGCGGTGCTGGCCTGCAAGAAGATCCTGCATACCTTCGGCATCAAGCCGCGGGCCTGGCGCGCCGGGCTGCCGGCGCTGCTCGACCGCTACTATCGCCACGTCTGAAGCGCTTTCGAGAATCCCATGTCCGACTCCCTGATCCTGGTCACCGGCGGCGCCGGTTTCATCGGTTCCCACCTCTGTGACGCCCTGCTGGCCGCCGGCCACCGGGTGCGCGTGCTGGACAACCTGTCCACCGGCAAACGCAGCAACCTGGCGCTGGACAATCCGCGCCTGGAGCTGATCGAAGGTGACGCCGCCGACGCCGCGCTGGTGCGCCGCGCCATGATCGGCTGCAGCGCGGTGGCGCACCTAGCCGCGGTGGCCTCGGTGCAGGCCTCGGTGGATGACCCGGTGAGCACCCACCAGAGCAACTTCGTCGCCACCCTGAATATCTGTGAGGCCATGCGCGAGGCTGGCGTGCGCCGGGTGGTGTTCGCCTCCAGCGCGGCGGTGTACGGCAACAACGGCGAGGGCGTGGCGGTCGGCGAGGACACGCCCATGGCGCCGCTGACGCCCTACGCCGCGGACAAGCTGGCCAGCGAGTACTACCTGGACTTCTACCGCCGCCAGCACGGCCTGGAGCCGGCGATCTTCCGCTTCTTCAATATCTTCGGCCCGCGCCAGGATCCCTCGTCGCCCTACTCGGGGGTGATCAGCATCTTCACCGAGCGCGCCCAGGCCGGTCGGCCGATCACGGTGTTCGGCGACGGCGAGCAGACCCGCGACTTCTTCTACGTCGCCGACCTGGTGCCGCTGCTGGTGCAGGGCCTGAGCAAGACCACAGTGGAGCCCGGCGCGGTGAACGTCGGCCACAGCCAGTCGGTCAGCCTCAACCAGCTGCTGGACGCAGTGCGCCAGGTGCTCGGCGGCCTGCCCGAAGTCACTTATGGCGAGGCGCGCCCCGGCGATATCCGTCACTCCAAGGCGGACAACAGCCTGCTGCGTCAGCGCTACCAGTTGGCGCCGGCCACGCCGCTGACGCAGGGGCTGGCGCAGCTGCTCGGCAAGTAGGGCGGATGAACCCCGCGAGAGCGACAAACGCGGGTTGCACCCGCCCTGCGAAAAAGCCCCGCATTCGCGGGGCTTTTTGTTTGTCGATAGGGTGCAGATTTTCCCCATGCTTATCGCGAGCGCAGAGCCGTAGCCCGGATGTAATCCGGGAAAGCTCGCCGCTCCGCCTCCCGGATTGCATCCGGGCTACGCCGGCGTGGCGCGTGACCTGTAATGGAAAAGCCCCGCGAATGCGGGGCTTTTTTTCTGCAGCGGGCTCGACTCAGAACTTGTAGCCCAGGCCGATCATGTAGACGAAGGGATCGACGTCCACATCCACCTCGACCTCGCGGCCGCCGAAGCTGGTGCTGCCCTGGGTGTCGATATCGATGTAGCGCACCTGGGCGTTGACCATCACGTTGTCGGTCAGCATGTAGTCCATGCCCACCTGGGCGGCCAGGCCCCAGGAGTCGTCCAGGTCGAGACCGCTGAAGCCCTTGTCCTCGGCCTCGCTGCTCAGCTTGGTGTCGAAGAACCAGGTGTAGTTGATGCCGGCGCCGACATAGGGCTGGAGGGCCGAGGCGGCGTCCAGCGGGTAGTACACCACGCTCAGGGTCGGCGGCAGGTGCTTGAGCTCGCCGAGCTTGCCGTTGAGGCCGGAGAAGGCGCCGGGCATGCCCTTGACGCCGACGTCATGGCTGAACGGCGTGGCTGCCAGCAGCTCGACACCGACGTGGTCGGTGACCATGTAGGCGAAGTTCAGGCCGAGCTGGGTGTCGCTGTCCAGGGTGGCCTTGGTGCCGGCCACGTCGGTGCCGAGGGCGCCGACCCAGATGTCGCTGCTGCTCTCGTGCGGGTCGACGGTGATGGCACCGGCACGCAGGATGATGTCGCCGGCCTGATGGGCCTGGGCCAGCGGAGCGGCCAGGGCGAGGGCCAGCAGGGAAGTGGCGAACAGTGTTTTATTCATGATGGGCTCCGGGGAGTCAGCAGTTCGTATTGGCTGACTGTCATGCTACGGAGCCCCCGGGGGCGCTTGTTGATCTGGCTCAATGGCCGCGCACCTTGGGGTGCGGCGGCCTGTCGCACTACATCTCGTAGGCGTAGATTTTTTCCGCCGTCATCTTGTAGCCGGCGCTGCCCATCTCGCTGTCGGTGGCCTCGACCTTGAGCGGACCCTCGATCCAGAACGGCTGGTACAGGGCTTCCATCTGCACGCCCAGCTCGCTGGTGACATGCACGATCTGGTTGGACGGCGGTGGCGGCACATGGATGCAGGCGCCGAAGTAAGGCACGAAGAGGAACTCGGTCACCCGGCCTTCCTCGGTCACGTCCAGCGGCACTATGTAGCCGGGCAGTTTGATCTGCTGATTATCCAGGTCTTTGACCACCGGGGCGTCCGGCGTGGATTGCTGGGCCGCCGGACCGCTCTCGGCGGCCAGGGCATCGGCCAGCTGCGACAGGTCGTGCATCGGCGCCTGCTGTGGCGCCTGCGGCGGTGCACCTTCCGGAATCAGCTCGCTCCAGGTCAGCTCGCGCGCACTGTCTGCCAGAGCGGGGGCTGCCCACAGTGGAGTGGCAATGGCGAGCAGCAGAGCGAACAGCAGATGGCGCATGGGCAACCTCATAGACGAATGGACAGGCCGTCGGCCAGCGACTGCCGATAGGCGCGCCAGGCCGGCACGGCGCCCATCAGCAGGGCGGCGCCCAGAATAGCGCCGAGCAGGCTCCACTCATAGGCGCTGGGCAGCGCCAGCGGCAGATACAGGCCATATTGCGCCTGCACCCAGCCCTGGCTGATGGCGATGCCGCCGTACAGCAGCGCCAGGCCCAGGGCCGCGCCGGCCGCGGCCAGCACCAGCGCCTCCAGCACCAGCAGCCCGGCGATATGCCAGGGCCGCGCGCCCACCGAGCGCAGGATGGCCATCTCGCGGCGTCGTTCGTTGAGGCTGGTGAGGATGGCGGTGAGCATGCCGATCAGGCCGGTCAGCACGACGAACAGCGAGACCACGAACAACGCCTTCTCCGCCGTGCCCATCAGGCTCCACAGCTCCTGCAGGGCCACGCCGGGGAGGATCGCCAGCAGCGGCTCACCGCGGAATTCGTTGACCTGGCGCTGCACGGCAAAGGTCGCGACCTTGCTCTTCAGGCCGAGCAGCACGGCGGTGATCGCCTTGGGCTGCAGGTGCATGTCGCGGGCCTGCTCGGCCGAGACCTTGGCGTTGCCGCGCGCCGGCATGCCGTTCTGCCAGTCGACATGCAGCGCCTCCATGCCCTGCAGCGAGATGTGCAGGGTGCGGTCCACCGGCGTGCCGGTGCGGGCGAGGATGCCGACCACGGTGAAGGGCTTGTCGTCGTGCTGGGTCAGGCTGACGGTGGCCACGCCGTGGGACAGGACGATTTGGTCGCCCAGCTTGTACTTCAATGCCTCGGCCACCTCGGCGCCGAGCACCACCTCGAACAGGTCGGCGAACGGCTTGCCCTCGGCCAGTTGCAGCGGCTGGGCGCGGCCATAGCGGTAGTGCTCGAAGTAGCCGGGATCGGTGCCCAGCACCCGGTAGCCGCGGTGCGAGTCGCCCAGCGACAGCGGAATCGCCCACTTCACCTGGGGGCTGTTAGCCAGGGCTTCGAAGCTGTCCCAGCGGATATTGTTGGTGGCGTTGCCGATGCGGAATACCGAATACAGCAGCAGGTTCACGCTGCCCGAGCGGGCACCGACTATCAGGTCGGTGCCGCTGATGGTGCTGGCGAAGCTGGCACGCGCCTCGGTACGCACGCGCTCGACGGCCAGCAGCAGGCACACCGAGAGGGCAATGGCGAACACCGTGAGCAGCGCGGTGAAGCGGCGGTTGGCCAGGCTGGCCAGGGCGATGCGGAGCAGGTGCATGTTAGGGTCTGTTCCCGGTTTTTTGTGGGCCGCGTTGCTGCGCCAAATGGCGCCAGGCTAGGCGCGGGACGCAGGCAATGGTCGCCCCCTTGGCAAGTCCCACAACAACGCATGGCGCCATTTGCCGCGCAACCCGAAGGGCCGGGTCAGTTTTTGCGCGGCGCTGCGTTATTCGTCGTTCATTTGGAATAACCAAACTTCTCTCCTCATGCCTTGCTCCGCGCAAAAACTGGCTCCGGCGCGGCCCACAAAAAACCGGGAACAGACCCTATACCTCCACCGGCTTGCTGGCGCGATTCAGTTCGGCCAGCGACACGCTACGGTCGAACAGGGGCGCCAGGCTCTGGTCGTGGCTGACGAACAGCAGGCTGGCATCGGCGGCGCGGCATTCGGCGAACAACAGCTGGAGGAAGGCCTCGCGGGCGTCGTGGTCCAGGGCTGAGGTCGGCTCGTCGGCGATCACCAGCTCCGGCTGGCCGATCAGCGCGCGGGCGGCGGCCACCCGCTGCTGCTGACCGATGGACAGCGAGTCGGCGCGGCGCTCCAGCAGCTCGGCCTTCAGGCCCAGGTGTTCGAGCAGTTGCGCGGCGGCGTCATCGACACTGCCGTGACGCTCGCTGGCGCGCTGGGCGCGGCTCCTGGAGAAGCGGCAGGGCAGCTCCACGTTTTCGCGCACGGAGAGAAACGGCAGCAGGTTGAACTGCTGGAAGATGTAGCCGGTGTGGTCGACGCGGAAGCGGTCGCGGGCGCCGGAGGACAGCTTTGCCAGCTCTTGGCCGAGCAGCCTGAGGCTGCCACGACCGGGCTTCTGCACGCCGCCGAGCAGGCCGAGCAGGGTGGTCTTGCCGCTGCCGCTAGGGCCCTTGAGGAACAGGCTCTCGCCACGTTGCAGGGTGAAGGCGGGGATATCCAGCAGCTCGGCCTGGCCGGGCCAGGCGAAGCCGAGGTCTTGGAGTTCGATCAGTGCGTCGGGCATGGGCGGTTCGCGCGTCGGAGAGGGCGACAGCTTAAAGGCAAGAGGATGGGCGGCGCACCCGGCAGGTGCACCGTGATATGTCAGAAGCTCAGGCGCGAGTTGCTCGGGGTCAGCTCGGCGCCTTGCTGGCCGCTGGGGCCGATCAATTGCACTTGCAGCTTCTCGGTGCCGGGGAAGGTGCCGAAGAAGCTGCCCAGTTCCAGGGTCTGCAGTGCCGCGGCGTTGGCGCAGGCGAAGCGGTAGCTGGCATCGATATCGCTGTGGCCGTGTTCGTCGCCGTGCTCGTGTTCCGCGTGCTCGGCAGCTTCGAACAGCGGGCTGTCCAGCTGGCTTTCCTGCACGGCGCACTTGGCCTCGATCGGCAGGGCGAACAGCGCCTGGGGCTGCTCCAGGTGCTTGCGCGCGGCAGCGACCTTGGCCTGGTCGGCAGCGCTTTTGGCCTTGTGCTCGAAGCCGACCAGGTTCATCGCCGGGCTCTCCAGCTGGATTTCCAGGGTCTGGCCGTCCAGCGCCACGTTGAGGCTGGCCACGCCATGCTCGTGGGCGCCGAGGCTGCCGTGTTCCTCATGAGCATGGTCATGCGCGTGTTCGTGGCTGGCGGCCTGGGCAATGGTCAGGGGCAGCAGGGCGAAGGGCAGGGCGAGCAGGATGCGGCGCATGAATCGAACTCCGGCGACTTAATGTTAGGTTATGTTGTAACACTAATGTGTCGCGATTGGCCAGTCCCGTCATGCACATGGCAGCATGGCGGCCTGATATCCGGGAGTGGGAACGATGCTGCGAATCAAGGGGCGGGTCGGCGACTGGCCGGTGGACCTGACGGTGGAGATGGATGCCGAGGACTGGGCGCAACTGGCGGCTCATCTGCCGGTGGAAGCCGCGCCCGCTACGCCGCGAGCCACGCCGGCCAGCAATCCTGCGGATGCCCTGTGGCCGCTGGCCCAGGAGCTGCTGCAGCGCGCCGGCAGCCTGGAAGGTCCGCAACTGTTGAGCGAGCTGTCGGCCCTGGCCGGTGGCGATGCGGCCGGCAAGCGCCTGCTGGTGCGCCTGCGCCATTGCCCGCAGGTGCAGGTGGAAAGCGGCGCCGAGGCGCCGCTGTATCGCTGGGTGGGGTGATGCGCGGGTTACACCCGCCCTACGGAGGTTCGTGCCCAGCCTAGCCGGCCTGGTTGACCGTCACGCCCGGCGCGCCGCGTTCCAGCTGGGCGCGGATGGCGTCGGGAATCGCCGCCTTGGTGAACGCCTGGGCATCGACCATCACATAGGTGACTTCGGCGCGGGCGATGGCGGCTTGGTCGGCCTGACGGCGGATGTCCACTTCCAGGGCGAACGAGCTGTTGCCCAGGCGCAGGGTGCGCACCTCCAGCTGCAGCACATCGTCGAAGCGCGCCGGCGCGCTCCAGTCGATGGTCATGCGCACCACCTGGCTGTCCAGGTTCTGCTCCAGCAGGTTCTGGTAGCTGCCGAACACGGCGCGGTAGAACTCGGTGGCCGCCACGTCCACGTAGTCGCCGTAGCGGGCGTTGAACACCACCTGCTGGGCGTCGCATTCGCCATAGCGCACCCGCAGCAGCAGGCGGAAGGGCGCCATCAGTAGATCGCCTGGTACAGCTTGCGGCGGTAGGCGGTGACCAGCGGGTGGTCGCCGCCGAGCAGGTCGAACACCTGCAGCAGGGTCTTGTGCGGCAGGCCTTCCTGGAAGCTGCGATTGCGCACGAACAGCTTGAGCAGGCCCTCCAGCGCCGCCTCGTACTGCTGGCGCGCCAGCTGCTGCACGGCCAGATGGTAGCTCGCCTCGTCATCGTCCGGATGCTGCGCCAGGCGGCTCTTCAGGTCGGCGGCGTCCGGCAGGCTGGCGGCCTGGCGCAGGAAGGTCAGCTGCGCCTTGGCGCCGGCCAGGGCCTGCTTGTGTTCGTCGCCCTTGACCGCGCCGAGCTCGGTTTCCGCCTCGCCCAGTTCGCCGCGTTCGGCCAGGCAGCGGGCGTAGAGGATCAGCGCCGCGGCGTTCTCGTTGTTCTCGGTCAGCACCTGCTTGAGCAGGGTTTCGGCCTCGCCGAAGCGCTCCTCGGCGAACAGCGCCTGGGCGGTCTCCAGCGGGTCGGCGGCCAGCGGTGCCGGCTCGGCCACATGGGGCTTGAGCATTTCGCGGATGGCCGATTCCGGCTGGGCACCGGCGAAGCCGTCTACCGGCTGGCCGTTCTTGAACAGCACCACGGTCGGCAGGCTGCGGATGCCGAAGCGCGAGACGATTTCCTGCTCCGCGTCGCAATCGACCTTGGCCAGCAGCAGCTCGCCACGATATTCCTCGGCGATCTTCGCCAGCATCGGCATCAGCGCCTTGCACGGCGCGCACCATTCGGCCCAGAAGTCCACCAGCACCGGCTTGTGGAAGGAGTTCTCGATCACCAGCTGTTCGAAGCTGGCGGCGCCGGACACGTCGAAGATGTAGGGGGTATCGCTCATGGCAATTCTCGCTTGGCGGCCCGCGGTGCGAGCCGAGGAACAGTGATGCGACTATAAATGCGGGCGGCGCCCGGCGGATACAAGCCTGGATTACATCGAGGCTACGGTTAAGTAGGGCGTTTGGCGTGATACAGGCTGACGCTGCGAAATTCCTCCGGCTCGGCCAGGTCCGGCCAGGTGCAGGCGTCGAGCAGGCCCAGGCGTTGGTACAGCGGATGCTGGAAGTCCTTGACCCGCGAGTCGGCCACCAGGGTCTCCTGGCCGCGAGTGAGGAAGGCGTCGAGCAGCGGCAGGTTGGCGCGGTCGTAGAGCACGTCGGCGACGATGATCAGGTCGAAGCGGTCCTGTTCGGCGAAGAAGTCCAGCGAGTAGCTCAGCTCCACGCCGTTCAGCTCGGCGTTGGCCCGGCAAGATTCGATGGCCAGCGGGTCGAGGTCGCAGGCCACCACTTCCGCCGCGCCGGCCTTGGCCGCGGCGATGGCCGCCACGCCGGAGCCGGCGCCGAAGTCCAGCACGCGCTTGCCGCGCACCCATTCCGGCTGCTCCGCCAGCCAGCGCGCCAGGGCCAGGCCGCTGGCCCAGCAGAAGCTCCAGTAGGGCGGTTCCTCGAGGATGCGCCGGGTCTCTTCCGGGCTGAAGCTGCGGTCCATGTTGCTCGGGTCGATCAGCCACAGGCGGATATCGGTGCCGGGCAGGGTCTCGGCGCTCAGGCGGGCATCGCCGAGCAGCTGTTGCAGGGCGGCCTGCAGCGCCTCGGGCGCCTTCATGGCGCGCTGACCAGCGACAGCGCGCCGAAGTCGCGGGTCACCGCCTGGGTCACCCGTTGTGGTGGCAGGCGCAGGATCAGGCGGCCGGATTGGCTGATGCGCGCGCGCAGCTCGACCCGCGCGCCAACCGGGAAGTACTCGGGGTTGAACGGCAGGCGGAAGGCCAGCGCCTGGCCATCGCCAGCCAGCTTGAGGCTGCCCAGCAGCTGTTGCGGGCGGTCACGCTCGTCCACCACCAGCAGGGCCATCTCCACTTCGCTGCCGGGCGGCGGCGTCTGCAGGCTGCCGCGCAGCTCGCGCATATGGGCGGGCAGGGCCTGTTCGACCGGTGCTACGGGTTTGACCACGGGTGCCGGGCGGGGCGGCACGACCGGGGCGATGGGCTTGGGCGGCTCGCTGGCGCAGGCGGCCAGCAGCAGGATCAGGCAGGCGAGGGCGGGGCGTTGCAACATGGCGGCATCCGATGCGGCGGCGTATCTAGCTGGAATAGCGCAAAAATCGGGCGCCTGTATACCGCAACGGCGGCGGCTTGTCTTGTCGGGGGCATGCGCTACCATGAGCCACCGTTTCGTAGGGCCTCATCTTCCATGCATTGTCCGTTCTGTTCCGCCAACGACACCAAGGTCATCGATTCCCGCCTGGTCGCCGAGGGCGAACAGGTGCGCCGGCGCCGTGAGTGCCTGGCCTGCGGCGAACGCTTCACCACCTTCGAGACCGCCGAGCTGGTGATGCCGCGCCTGATCAAGTCCGACGGCAGCCGCCAGCCATTCGACGAGGAGAAGCTGCGTGCCGGCATGCAGCGCGCGCTGGAGAAGCGCCCGGTCAGCGTCGAGCGCCTGGAAGAGGCCATCGCCCACATCAAGCACAAGCTGCGCGCCACCGGCGAGCGCGAGATCAAGTCGCGGGTGCTCGGCGAGCTGGTGATGACCGAACTGCAGAAGCTCGACGAAGTCGCCTATATCCGTTTCGCCTCGGTGTACCGCCGCTTCCAGGACCTCAACGAATTCCGCGAGGAAATCGAGCGCCTGGCCCGCGAGCCGTCCAAGGAATGAGCGCGGCCGATCAGCAACACATGGCCCGCGCGCTGGAGCTGGCGCGCAAGGGGCTGTACTCCACCCATCCCAATCCGCGGGTCGGCTGCGTCATCGTGCGCGACGGCAAGGTGGTCGGCGAGGGCTGGCACGCCAAGGCCGGCGAACCGCACGCCGAGGTGCACGCGCTGCGCCAGGCCGGCGAGCTGGCTCGTGGCGCCACCGCCTACGTGACCCTGGAGCCCTGCAGCCATCATGGTCGCACGCCGCCCTGCGCCGATGCCCTGGTGGCCGCCGGCGTGGCGCGGGTGGTGGCGGCCATGCAGGACCCCAATCCGGACGTGTCCGGCAAGGGCCTGCTGCGCCTGATGCACGCCGGCATCGCCGTGCACAGCGGCGTGCTGGAGGCCGAGGCGCGAGCCCTCAACGCCGGTTTCATCAAGCGCATGGAGCAGGGCCTGCCGTTCGTGCGAGTCAAGCTGGCCATGAGCCTGGACGGTCGCACCGCCATGGCCAATGGTGAGAGTCAGTGGATCACGGGCCCCGAGGCGCGCGCCGCGGTGCAACGCCTGCGCGCGCGGGCCAGCGCGATAATCACCGGCGCCGATACCGTGCTCACCGACCAGGCGCGCCTGACCGTTCGGGCCGAGGAACTGGGCCTGAATGCCGAGCTGACCGCCCTGGCCATCGACCGCCCGCCGCTACGTGTGCTGGTCGACGGCCGCTTGCGCGTGCCGCTCGCCGCGCCGTTCTTCCAGGCTGGCCCGGCGCTGGTTGCCACCTGCGCAGCCGCGTCCGCCCGCGATCGTTTCCTCGAGGACGGCCACGAACTGCTGGCGGTGCCGGGCAGCAATGGCCATGTCGACCTGCGCCGTCTGCTGATGGAGCTGGCCGGGCGTGGCGCCAACGAGGTGCTGGTCGAGGCCGGGCCGAAGCTGGCCGGGGCCTTTGCCCGCGCCGGGCTGGTCGACGAGTACCAACTGTTCGTCGCGCCCAAGTTCCTCGGCTCCAGCGCCCGTCCGCTGCTGGACTGGCCGCTGGCGCGCATGGCCGAGGCGCAGGAGCTGGAGATTCGCGAGATGCGCGCCATCGGCAGCGACTGGCGGATCATCGCCGTGCCCCGGCCGCGCTGAACCATTCGATGGCTTTGATCGAAGCGTCGTCATGCAGTGGCGTGGCAAATATGGTAAAAAGCCAGCCGCAGCCACTTTGTGGGCTGCACGTTCTCAGGGCGGGGTGCGATTCCCCACCGGCGGTAATGACAGTCACTGTCTAGCCCGCGAGCGCCTTTCCAGCGAAAGGGACAGCAGACCCGGTGCGATTCCGGGGCCGACGGTATAGTCCGGATAAAGAGAGAGCGGGATTCCCTTCCAGGGCGCCGTCCGCTGCGCCCGCGAAAATCCCTATCGATCGGCATTGCCCTGTTTTTGACCAAAACAGGAGTTCATCCATGCTGCATTGCAACACCCTCCGGGAGGACGCATGTTCACCGGCATAATCGAATCCATCGGCACCATCCGTGCCCTCAGCCCCAAGGGCGGCGACGTACGCGTGTACGTGCAGACCGGCAAGCTCGACCTGGGCGACGTCAAGCTGGGCGACAGCATCGCGGTCAACGGCGTGTGCCTGACCGTGGTCGAGCTACCGGGCGACGGCTTCTGGGCCGACGTCAGCCGCGAGACCCTGGCCTGCAGCGCCTTCATCGACCTGAAGATCGGCAGCCGGGTCAACCTGGAGAAGGCCCTGACCCCGACCACGCGCCTGGGCGGCCATCTGGTCAGCGGCCATGTCGACGGCGTCGGCGAGATCGTCAAGCGCGAGGACAATGCCCGCGCCATCCAGTTCACCGTGCGCGCGCCGCGCGAGCTGGCCAAGTACATCGCCCTGAAGGGCTCGATCACCGTCGACGGCACCAGCCTGACGGTCAATGCGGTGAATGGCGCCGAGTTCGAGCTGACCATCGTGCCGCACACCCTGGTCGAGACCATCATGGCCGACTACCAGTCCGGTCGCCGGGTCAACCTGGAAGTGGATCTGCTGGCCCGTTACCTGGAGCGCCTGCTGCTCGGTGACAAGGCCGCCGAGCCCACCGCCAGTGGCATAACCGAAGGTTTCCTGGCCGAACACGGCTACCTGAAGAATTGAGGAACGGCCAGATGGCTCTGAATACCGCTGAAGAACTGATCGAAGACATTCGCGCCGGCAAGATGGTCATCCTCATGGATGACGAGGACCGCGAGAACGAAGGCGACATCATCATCGCGTCGGACTGCGTGCAGGCCGAACATATCAACTTCATGGCCCGCTTCGCCCGCGGCCTGATCTGCATGCCGATGAGCCGCGAGCGCTGCGAGCTGCTCAAGCTGCCGCTGATGGCGCCGCGCAACGGCTCCGGCTTCGGCACCAAGTTCACCGTCTCCATCGAGGCGGCCGAGGGCGTGACCACCGGCATCTCCGCCGCCGACCGCGCACGCACCGTGCAGGCCGCCGTGGCGCGCAACGCGGTGGCCGACGATATCGTCAGCCCCGGCCATATCTTCCCTCTGATGGCCCAGCCCGGCGGCGTGCTGGCCCGCGCCGGCCACACCGAGGCGGCCTGCGACCTGGCGCGCATGGCCGGTTTCGAGCCCAGTGGCGTGATCTGCGAGATCATGAACGACGACGGCACCATGGCCCGCCGTCCGGAGCTGGAGAAATTCGCCGCCGAGCACAACCTCAAGATCGGCACCATCGCTGACCTGATCCACTACCGCCTGATCCACGAGCGCACCGTCGAACGCGTCAGCGAGCAGCCACTGGACACCGAGCTGGGTCAGTTCACCCTGGTCACCTACCGCGACGGCGTGGAGAACACCGCGCACATGGCCCTGACCCTGGGCAAGGTGTGTGCCGAGGAGCCGACCCTGGTGCGTGTGCACAACATGGAGCCGCTGCGCGACCTGTTCCTGGTCAAGCAGCCCGGCCGCTGGAGCCTGCGCGCGGCCATGGCCGAAGTGGCCAAGGCCGGCAGTGGCGTGGTGCTGCTGCTGGGTAATCCGCTCACCGGTCCGGAACTGCTGGCCCACCTGGGCAAGCAACCGGCGCCGAGCCCGGCGACCTACAGCACCGTCGGCGCCGGTTCGCAGATCCTGCGTGATCTGGGCGTGCGCAAGATGCGCCTGATGAGCTCGCCGATGAAGTTCAACGCCATATCCGGCTTTGACCTGGAAGTTGTAGAATACCTGCCCGCTGAATGACGACCCCGGCCGAGCGCAGCCCGCGCCCGGCCCGGCTTTTCGTTCTACATTGATACCCACGGGACGCCCATCGGCGCCCCGGCTCTTTATACAGACTGAGACTCGCCCATGACCCTGAAGACCATCGAAGGTACCTTCATCGCCCCGCAAGGCAAATTCGCCCTGGTGGTTGGCCGCTTCAACAGCTTCGTCGTCGAGAGCCTGGTCAGCGGCGCCGTCGACGCCCTGGTCCGCCACGGCGTGAAGGAAAGCGACATCACCATCATCCGCGCGCCGGGTGCCTTCGAGATTCCGCTGGTCACCCAGAAAGTCGCCCAGCGCGGCGAGTTCGCCGCCATCATCGCCCTTGGCGCGGTGATCCGTGGTGGTACCCCGCACTTCGAATACGTCGCCGGCGAGTGCACCAAGGGCCTGGCCCAGGTCTCCATGGAATACGGCGTACCGGTGTCCTTCGGCGTGCTGACCGTCGACTCCATCGAGCAGGCCATCGAGCGCTCCGGCACCAAGGCCGGCAACAAGGGCGCCGAAGCTGCCCTGTCCGCCCTGGAAATGGTAAGTCTGCTGGCGCAGCTGGAGGCCAAGTGAGCCTGAACCACGACGACAGCCAGGACGCTCCGCAGCCCAAGGCCAAGGGCAAGATCGCCCAGCGCCGCGTGGCCCGCAGCCTGGCCATGCAGGCGCTGTATCAGTGGCATATGGCCGGTCAGTCGCTGAACGAGATCGAAGCGCAGTTCCGCGTCGATAACGACTTCAGCGGCGTCGACGGCGCCTACTTCCACGAGATCCTCGTGGGTGTGGCGCGGCAGAAGACCGAGCTGGACCAGTCCTTCGCCACCTTCCTGGATATCCCGCTGGAAGAGCTGGATCCGGTAGAACTGGCCATTCTGCGCCTGTCCGCCTGGGAGCTGACCAGCCGCGTCGACGTGCCCTACAAGGTGGTGATCAACGAAGGCATCGAGCTGGCCAAGGTGTTCGGCGCCACTGACGGGCACAAGTTCGTCAACGGCGTGCTGGACAAGCTGGCGCCGGTGCTGCGCGCGGCCGAAGTCAAAGCCAACAAGCGCTGATCGGCAGCCTGCTGTGGGCGAGTTCGAGCTGATCCGCCGCTACTTCGCCGCCGCGCCCTGTGCGCAGGCGGCCGAAGGAGTGGCGCTGGGCATCGGCGACGACTGCGCCCTGCTGCAGCCGGCTCCCGGCCAGCAACTGGCCGTGTCCACCGACACCCTGGTGGCCGGCGTACATTTCCCCGATCCCTGCGACCCGTACCTGCTCGGTCAGCGTGCGTTGGCCGTGGCGGCCAGTGATCTGGCGGCCATGGGCGCCACGCCGCTCGGTTTCACTCTCGCCATGACCCTGCCGCAGGCCGAGCCGGCCTGGCTGGAAGCTTTCGCCCGTGGCCTGTCACAGATGGCCGAGGCCTGTGGTCTGGCCCTGGTCGGTGGCGATACCACACGCGGCCCGCTGTGCCTGACGCTGACCGTGTTCGGCCAGGTGCCGACTGGCCTGGCGCTGACCCGCCGCGGTGCGCGCCCCGGTGATCTGCTTTGCGTCGGCGGCAGCCTGGGCGATGGCGCTGGCGCGCTGCCGCTGGTGCTCGGCCAGCAGGCGGCGCAGGGCGAGGCGGCCGACTACCTGCTGGCGCGCTACTGGGCGCCGCAGCCGCAGCTGGCTCTCGGCCAGTGGTTGCGTGGTAAGGCCAGCGCGGCTCTGGACATCTCCGACGGTCTGCTCGCCGACTGCGGCCATATCGCCGCGGCATCCGGCCTGGCGCTGCACATCGAGCAGGACCGCCTGCCGCTGGTGCCGGCCCTGCGCGCCCTGGCCGGCAGCGGGGCGCTGGACTGTGCACTGAGCGGTGGCGATGACTACCGCCTGGCCTTTACCCTGCCGCCTGAACTCCTGCCTGCTCTGCAGGCCCAATGGCCGGAGGCCGTGGTGATTGGCCAGGCGAAGGCAGGGCAGGGCGTGCAGCTAATCGACGGCCAGGGCCGTCACATTGAACCGCCACGGGCGGGTTATCAGCATTTCGGGAGTAGCGGTGACTGAACTGGTGAAAGTGGCGCCGCGGGTGTGGCGCAATCCCTGGCATTTCCTCGCCTTCGGTTTCGGCTCCGGCCTCATGCCCAAGGCGCCGGGGACCTGGGGCTCGCTGGTGGCGATCCCCTTCATCCCGCTGTGGCAGATGTTGCCGGACTGGGGCTACTGGCTGATGCTCGGCGTGACCATGCTGTTCGGTTTCTGGCTGTGCGGCCGGGTGGCCGAGGACATGGGCGTGCACGACCACGAAGGCATCGTCTGGGACGAGATGGTCGGCATGTGGATCACCCTCTGGCTGGTGCCCGAGGGGTGGCAGTGGTTGCTGCTAGGCTTTGTAGTGTTCCGTGTGTTCGACATCCTCAAGCCCTGGCCGATCCGCTGGATCGACCGCCATGTGCACGGTGGCATCGGCATCATGCTGGACGACGTGCTGGCCGGGGTGTTCGCCTGGCTGGCGATGCAGTTGCTGGTCTGGGGCCTGGCCTGATTCGGAGGCTGTACATGCGCGTCTGCTGGCTGGCGTTGTTGTGGTGTCTGGGGTGGCCTATCGCCCAGGCCGGCCAGGCGCTGCCGGCCGAGGTCCAGCTGGTCAGCGAGCACTGGGTCGGCCATACCAACAAGGATGGCAGCGGCCTGGCCTGGGACATCATGCGCCAGGTGTTCGAGCCGGCCGGGGTGAAGATGCACTTCCGCGTCGTGCCCTACACCCGCTCCATTGGCCTGGTCCAGCGCGGCGAGGCGGATGCCTGGCTGGGCTCCTACCGCGACGAAGTCAGCGAGAAGATCATCTACCCGCGCTGGCCCTACGACGCCGACCAGATAGTCGCCCTGTCCCTGCGCGAGCAGCCGGTACCGACCCTGCAGAACATCGGTCAGTACCGTCTGTCGTGGATTCGTGGCTACGAATATCAGCGCTATCTGCCCGGTGTTAAGCGCTACGAAGAGATCCAGCGCCGCGTCGGTATTCTGCGCATGCTCGAACTGGGGCATGCCGACTTCTTCCTCGATGCCTCCACCGAGGTCGAGGACGTGCTGCGCGAGGGGCCGGACTCTGCGCGCTTTCGCACTACCGCGCTGACCCGCTTGCCGCTGTATGCCGGCTTTGCCGATACTGCCCGCGGTCGCGCCCTGGCCGAACTCTTCGATCGGCGCATGGCCGAGCTGGTGCGTGACGGCAAGCTGCGAGCGGTCTTCAGGCGCTGGCAGCAGCCTTATCCGTTCGACGAGGACATGGAGATCCCCGATGCGTCGCCTTGAGCTGTTCGCCGCCAGCCTGTTGCTGGCCCTGACTCCCTTGCTGCATGCCGAGACCCAGGTTCAGGTGGTCGGCCTGTTCCCCGGCGCCGCGGTGCTGCTGGTGGATGGTCAGCGCAAGCTGGTGCGCAATGGCCAGACCGGCCCAGGTGGGGTCAAGGTGGTCAGCGCCGACAGCAAGGGCGCGGTGCTGGAAGTCGATGGCGTGCAGCGCAGCTACGGCATCAGCCGCGAGTACAACCAGGCTGGCGCTGGCTCCGGGCCGCAGAAGGCCCAGCTCAGCATCAGCCGCGGGGTCGGCAACCATTACTGGATCGCCGGCTCCATCGATGGTCACCCGGTGCAGTTCCTGGTCGATACCGGCGCCACCTCGGTGGCGATGAACGAAGGCCAGGCCCGCCGCCTGGGCATCGACTACCGGGTGCAGGGCAAGCCCATGGTCGCCAGCACCGCCGGCGGCAATATCCGCGCCTGGCGGATCAAGCTCGACAGCGTCAAGATCGGCGGTCTGGAGGTGCTCGGTGTGGAAGGCGCGGTGCTGGAGGGCGATTCGCCCACCGAAGTGCTGTTGGGCATGAGCTTCCTCAGCCGGGTGCGCTGGCGTGAGGAGAACGGCGTGCTGCAGCTGGAGTCCAAGCTCTAGGTGTGCTTGGCCGATTCATCGGCCCTTTCGATCCTTATCCCCGACAATTCACGCTGCGCCGCAGTGCGACGCTGCTGGTACAATGCCGGCCTTTTCTGCCGAACGTTCAACAGGAGCACCCGGTGTCCGTCGTCTTCGTCGCCGCCTCCAAGCTGCCCACGCCCTTCGCGGTGTTTACCATGCACGGTTTCCTCGATGAGGAGAGCGGCAAGGAGCACGTGGCCCTGACCCTGGGCGATATCGCCGATGGCCAGCCCGTGCTGGGTCGCCTGCATTCCGAGTGCCTGACCGGCGATGCGCTGTTCAGCCAGCGCTGCGACTGCGGCGCCCAGCTGGAAGCTGCCCTGCGCGCCATCGCCAGCGAGGGCCGCGGTGTGCTGCTGTACCTGCGCCAGGAGGGTCGTGGCATTGGCCTGCTGAACAAGATCCGCGCCTACGAACTGCAGGATGGCGGGGCCGACACGGTGGAGGCCAACGAGCGCCTGGGCTTCGCCGCCGACCAGCGCGACTACTCGATCTGCCAGCCGATGCTCGATCACCTGGGCGTTCGCGAGATCAACCTGATGACCAACAATCCGCGCAAGGTCAAGGCGCTGGAAGGCTTCGGCGTGCGCGTGGCCGAGCGTCGCCCGCTGGAGATCGGGCGCAACCCGCACAACAGCAAGTACCTGGCGACCAAGGCCGGCAAGCTCGGTCACATGCTGGGGCTGCAACACCAGGAAGAGACCGAGTGACGCGCGCCGAGGTGCGTCGCCGGCTCGCCCTCGAATGGTGGCGCTGGCTCGGCTTCGCCCTGGCACCGCTGTTCTTCCTCAATCTGCTGTTCGGCAGCAGCCAGGCGCTGGGCACGGTGCTGGAGATGCCGCTGTTCATCGCCGGCATGGCGTCCATGTTCGTCAGCCTGCCGCTGTTCTCCGCCTACAAGCGCGCGCTGATCGCCACCGAGGCCGCGCTGGATGGCGAGCACGAGCGCGAGGCCTGGCTGGAGCTGGCTCGCCAGCGGCGCAAGGCCTTTCTCGGCGCCTGCCTGCCGGGCTGGGTCGCCGCGATCGCCCTGTTCAGCGGGCTGAATGCCGTCGCCCTGATCCTCCTCGCTCTGAGCAGCGTGGTGCTGCTCTGCCTGTATCGCATCCCGCGCCAGCTTGGCTAAGCGCCTCTTCGCCGCCTGCCTGCTTGTCCTGAGCCTGCCGCTGTGTGCGGCGGAGCGGGTGGTCAGCCTGGCACCCTCGATGTCGGAAATCATGCTGGAGCTGGGCGCCGAAGAGCGCCTGGTTGGCGTGCTTGACGGTGGCGAGCGGCCGGTTGAGCTGAAGCACCTCCCCTCGGTGGGGCGCTACGGCCAGGTGGAACTGGAAACCCTGTTGGCCCTGCGCCCCGATCTGTTGCTGCTATGGCCGGACAGCGTTCCCGCGGCCCAGCGTGAACAGCTGCAGTCCTTTGGCATCCCGCTCTATGTCGGCGAACCCCACGACCTCGAACAGTTGGCCGAGCAGTTCGCCGAGGTCGGCGAGCGGGTCGGCCTTGCCGAGCGTGGCCGCCAGCTGCGCCAGCGCTTCCGCGATGGCCTGGCGAGCCTGCGCCAGCGCTACCGGCGCGAGCCGCCGTTGCCGGTGTTCTACCAGGTCTGGCATGAGCCGCTGTATACCATCGGCGGGCGGCAGATCATCGGTGACGCCCTGGATGTGTGCGGCGCACGCAACGTGTTCGCCGATCTGCAGCTGCCGGCACCGCAGGTGAATGTCGAGGCGGTGCTGGGGCGGGCGCCCGAGGTGATACTCGCCGGCAGCGACGCCGAACTGCAGCACTGGCGAGCCTGGCCGCAGTTGCCGGCGGTGCAGCGCCAGCAGCTGTGGGCGGTGCCGGACAAGGGTCTGGAACGTCCCAGCTTCCAGATGCTGGCGGCTATCGGGAAACTCTGCGCAGTGCTGGTCCAGGCTCGTTGAACCGCGCTCTAGCGCAGAAACACAAGAGGCCCCGAAAGGGGCCTTGTGCATTGCGCCGGACGTTTACAGCTCGGGGCTCCAGACGAAGCCGAGCATCGCCGTGCGGCCTTCCTGGCGGTAGCCATAGCGCTCGCCTTCGTGCTCGTACAGGGCGCGCTGGTAGTCCTTGTCCAGCAGGTTGTCGATCTTCGCTTCCAGCTTCAGCTCGCCGGTTGCCTGCCAGCTGCCGCGCAGGCCCAGCAGGCCGTAGCCGGCCAGCTCGTACTGGTTGTTCGGATCGTCGTAGCTGCTGCTCGCGGCCTGCCAGGTGGCGCCCACGGCGAAGTCGCCGAAGGCGCGGTCCAGGTCCAGGCTCAGGGTGCGGCGGGCGCGGCGGTTGAGGGTGTGGCCGGTATCGCGGTCGCGCGGGTCGACGAAGGCGACGCCCAGTTGGCCCTGCCAGCCGAACAGCTCCTGCTGCAGCGTCGCCTCGAAGCCGTGGATGCGTGCGGTGGCGATGTTCTGCGGAATGAAGTCCTGATCGCTGGCGATGGCATCCTCGATGTCGGTGCGGTAAAGCGAGGCCTCCAGGCGGGTGCTCTCGGTCAGCTCGCTGCGCCATTGCAGCTCGTAGCTCTTCGAGTGCTCGGGCTTGAGGTCCGGGTTGCTGTAGTCTGGGTAGTACAGGTCGTTGAAGGTCGGCGCGCGGAAGCCTTCGCTGTAGGACAGGATCAGGTCATTGGCGGCGTTCAGCGGCAGGGTTAGGGCGCCGCTCCAGGTGTTCTCGCTGCCGAACTGCTCGTTCTTGTCGTGGCGCATGCCCAGCTCGGTGGAGAAGTGCTCGCTCTCATAGCGATGCTGGACAAAGGCAGCCTGGTTCCAGCGCTGCTGCTCCTCGAAGGCGGTGTTGCTGTTGAGCTGATCCTCGTACCACTCGCCACCCAGCAGCAGGCTGTGGCTGTCGCTCAGGGCCAGGGTGTTGAGCCAGTTCACCGAGTCGCGGTAGGTGTTGAACACGCCACGCTCGTCGCTGAGCTTGTCCAGGCTCTCTTCGCGGTTCTCGCTGTGGCCGACTTCCAGGCGGCTGTTCCAGGTGTCGTTGATCTGCGCATCGAGGTAGCTGGAGACGCTGCTGACGGTGAAGTCGCTGTACGGGGCCTGGCCGACCGACTCGAAGGTGGTCATGTCGAAGCGGCCGAAGGGGTTGTCGAATTCGGTGCGGCCGCGCTGGTCGAGCACGTTGATGCCGGCCTCGATGCTGTCGCTGAAGCTGTGGCTGAGGCTCAGGCTGAAGGCCTTGTTGCGGTAGGCGTCGTGATCCTGGTCGGACTCGTAGGACGGGCCGCTGCGATCGAAGCCGTTGGTCTCGTTGAGGCTGCCGGCCAGGCTGAAACGGGTCTGCTGGTCGCCGCCGGAGATGCCGGCGCTGCGCTGCCAGGCACCGTGGCTGCCATAGCCCACGCGCACGAAGGGCTTGAGGCCTTCGCCAGCGCTGCGGCGAGTGAAGATCTGCACCACGCCGCCGATGGCGTCGGCGCCATACACCGCGGAGCGTGGGCCGCGCAGCACTTCGATGCGCTCGATCTGGTCGATGTTGATGTGCTGCAGGTTGCTGTCGCCGGAGCTGGCCGAACCGATGCGCATGCCGTCCACCAGCACCAGGCTCTGGGCCGACTTGGTGCCGCGAATGTACAGGCTGGTCAGGCTGCCGATGCCGTTGTCGGTCGCCTGAACGCCAGGTACGCGCTTGAGTAGGTCGGTCACCGACGAGGGCTGCAGGCGCTCGATGTCGGCGCGGGTGAACACGGTGCTGGCGGTGCTGCTGGCGCTGCGCTGCTGCACATCGCGGTTGGCGCTGATCAGGGTTTCGGACAGCTTCAGCGCAGCCTCCTGGCCGGCGGCCAGCAGGTTGGTGCCGGGCAGCAGGGCCATGGCCAGGGCCGAGAGAGGCAGGGAACGGGACAGCTTCATGGAGATTCCTCAAAGATCGCAAGACTTCGAGGAGGGCAGGACAGGCGCGGGCGGGCGCCTGACGGTGCTGCCCTCCGCAACACCAGTCGAATCCGTCCAGGCCGGTCTCCGGGCTCTCGACGCGCCGGCTCGCCTTCCCGGGAGACCCAGTGGCTGATGAGCGGGCGTGCAGCCGGTGGGCTGCGGTCGATTACCGTTGCGGGGGCAGCGCCGGGATGGCTCCTCGCGGAGCGCACCGGCTTCCCGTTTAACGCTGTTCCTGTGGACGCAGCGCACCTGGCGGAATGCAAAAACGCCGCGCACCTTAGTGCGCAGCCGGATGAATTACAAACAAGTTGGATTCAGGGCTGGATGAGCATGGCTCATCCAGCCAGCTGCGCCAGTCGCGCCCGCACCGCCGTCTCGATGCCGGCGGTATCCAGCCCGCACTCGGCGAGCATCTGGGCCGGCTTGGCGTGCTCGACGTAGTAGTCGGGTAGGCCCAGGTGCAGCAGTGGCTTGACCAGGTTCTCGGCGGCGAGGAACTCGCTGACCGCGCTGCCGGCACCACCCATCACGGCGTTTTCCTCGATGGTCACCAGCAGCTCGTGGCTGGCGGCCAGTTCACATAGGAGGGTTTCGTCGAGGGGTTTGACGAAGCGCATATCGACCACGGTGGCGTCCAGCGCCTCGCCGACGCGCAGCGCCTCGGCCAGCTGCACGCCGAAGGCCAGCAGGGCGGTGCGCTTGCCCTGGCGACGGACCACGGCCTTGCCGATCTCCACCGGCTCCAGGCGCGGGTCGATCGGCGTGTTGGGACCGCTGCCACGCGGATAACGTACGGCCGCCGGGCCCTGGAAGTGGTAGCCGGTGGTCAGCAGCAGGCGCAGCTCGTTCTCGTCGCTGGGCGTGGCCACCAGCATGCCGGGGATGCAGCGCAGGTAGGAGATATCGAAGCTGCCGGCGTGGGTCGGACCGTCTTCGCCGACCAGGCCGGCGCGGTCGATGGCGAACAGCACGTCGAGGTGCTGCACGGCCACGTCGTGGATCAGCTGGTCGTAGGCGCGTTGCAGGAAGGTGGAGTAGATCGCCACCACCGGCTTGGCTCCGTCGCAGGCCATGCCGGCGGCCAGGGTCACTGCGTGCTGTTCGGCGATGGCCACGTCGAAGTAGCGCTCCGGGAAGCGCTCGCTGAAGGCCACCAGGTCGGAGCCTTCCTTCATCGCCGGGGTGATGCCGACCAGGCGCTCGTCCTGCTCGGCCATATCGCACAGCCACTGGCCGAACACGGCGGAGTATTTCGGGCCGGAGGCTTGCTTCGGCTCGACTGGCGCCTTGATCGGCTCCAGCTTGGTGATGGCGTGGTAGCCGATCGGGTCGACCTCGGCCGGGGCGAAACCCTTGCCCTTCTTGGTCACCACATGGAGGAACTGCGGGCCCTCCAGGTCGCGCATATTGCGCAGGGTGGCGATCAGGGTCGGCAGGTCGTGGCCATCGATGGGGCCGACGTAGTTCCAGCCCAGCTCCTCGAACAGGGTGCCGGGCACCAGCATGCCCTTGGCGTGCTCCTCGACCTTGCGCGCTATCTCCCAGGCGCCGGGCAGGCGCGAGAGGATCTTCTTGCTGCCTTCGCGCATGCTCGAATAGGTGCGGCTGGAGATGATCTTGGCCAAATAGTTGGACAGGCCGCCGACGTTCTTGGAAATCGACATGTCGTTGTCGTTGAGCACGACCAGCATATTGGCCTTCACATCGGAGGCATGATTCAGCGCCTCGAAGGCCATGCCGGCGGTCAGTGCGCCGTCGCCGATCACGGCCACCGACTTGCGCTTGCTGCCCTGCAGGCGCGCGGCTATGGCCATCCCTAAGGCGGCGCTGATGCTGGTGCTGGAGTGGCCGACGCCGAAGGTGTCGTACTCGCTCTCGCTGCGGCGCGGGAAGGCGGCCAGGCCGTCCTTCTGGCGCAGGCTGCCCATGCGCTCGCGGCGGCCGGTGAGGATCTTGTGCGGGTAGGCCTGGTGGCCCACGTCCCACACCAGGCGGTCGTCCGGGGTGTCGAAGATGTAGTGCAGAGCGATGGTCAGCTCGATCACGCCGAGGCCGGCACCGAAATGCCCGCCGGTCTGGCCAACGCTGTACAGCAGGTATTGGCGCAGCTCGTCGGCCAGGCTTTCCAGCTCGCTTTCCGCCAGGCGGCGCAGGCCGTCCGGGGTGTCGGCGCTGTCGAGCAGGGGCGTGGCAGGACGCTCGCGGGGGATTTCGTGGAAGGTGGTCGGCATCAGGCGGATCGTTATAGGCATACAAAAGATGCGGCAGTTTACCTGAAGCGCCGGAAACAGCCCAAACGACCTGTGAGTGGATCAGTCCGCGGCGTAATGCCGCGCCAAGAAGTCCAGCAGCAGGGCGTTGACCCGCTCGCCGTCCTCGCTCTGCAGCCAGTGGCCGCAACCCTCCAGCAGGTGCTGTTCCAGGCGCGGCACCTTGGCCGTCATGCGCCCCAGCGTCGGCGCCTCGAAACGGCCGACCGGGTCGCGGTCGCCGAGCAGGAACAGGGTCGGTTGCTGCACCTGCAGTTCGGCCAGCGGCTCGCTGCGCTGCCAGTTGCGCTCGAAGTTGCGGTACCAGTTCAGCGCGCCGTGGAAGCCGCGGCCGGCGAAGGTCTTCTCGTACACGGCGAACAGCTCGGGCGAGCACCAGGCCGGCAGCGGCAGATCGCCCAGGCCGTCGAACAGGCGGGCGTCGGCCGGCTTGTCCTGCAGCAGCGCGCCTTCCAGGCCGCCGAGCAGCAGGCGCAGGCTGCGGCCGATGTCGACGTCCAGTTCGGCCTCGGCCACACCCGGCTGCTGGAAGTAGAGGATGTAGTGGAAGCGCCCGGCATAGGCCTCGCGCATCATCTCGATGGCCGGGCGTTTCGGCCGTCCACCGAAGGGCACGGACAGCGCGCCGAGCGCCTGCACCCGCGCGGGCTCCAGCAGGGCCAGATGCCAGGCCACCGGTGCGCCCCAGTCATGGCCGACCACGGCGACGCGGGTCTGGCCGAGGGCATCCATGGCGCCCTGGATATCGCCGCACTGGGTCAGCAGGTCATAGGCGGCGGGATCGCTCGGCGCGCTGCTCTGCCCATAGCCACGCATCTCCGGAGCGAACACCCGGTAGCCGGCGGCGGCCATCGCCTCGATCTGCGGATGCCAGGCGTACCAGCACTCCGGGAAGCCGTGCAGCAGCCACACCGGGCGGCCATCGATCGGGCCGGCACTGTAGAGGCTGAGGTCGATGCCGTTGACCGCCAGCAGCCGATGCTCGATATGCATGGGGCGTCCTTACCAGGTATCGACGAAGGGGCGTTTCTTGCCCGTGCGGGCCGGCGCTTTCGGCGCGGCGTTGAGCCCGCGCAGCAGCCAGGCGCGGCTCTCGGCCGGGTCGATGACGGCATCGATCTCCAGGTAGCTGGCCATGTTCAGCGCCTTGCCGTTGGCGTAGGCCTTGCCCACCAGCTTGTCGAACAGGGCCTGACGGCTAGCCTCGTCCGGCTGCGCCGCCAGCTCCTTGGCGAAGCCCAGGCGCACCGCGCCCTCCAGGCCCATGGCGCCGAACTCACCACTGGGCCAGGCGGCGGTGAACAGCGGCGAGTGGAAGCTGCCGGCGGCCATGGCCTGGGCGCCGAGGCCATAGCCCTTGCGCAGCACCAGGGTGAAGAACGGCACGGACAGGCTGGCGGCGGCCACGAACATGCGCGACACGTGGCGCACTGTGGCCTGCTTCTCCGCCTCCGGGCCGACCATAAAACCGGGGGTGTCGCACAGCGACACCATCGGGATATCGAAGGCATCGCACAGCTGCATAAAGCGCGCGGCTTTATCTCCCGCCACTGCATCGATGGCGCCGCCCAGGTGCGCGGGGTTGTTGGCGAGCAGGCCGAACGGCTTGCCCTCGATGCGGATGAAGGCGGTGATCAGTCCCGGGGCGAACTGGCGGCGCAGTTCTAGAACGCTGCCGCTGTCGGCCAGCAGCTCGATCACTCGGCGGATGTCGTAGACGCGCAGGCGATTCTCCGGGATGACATGGCGCAGCTCGCGCGGGTCGGTGCACTGCCAGTCGGCCAGCGGGCCTTGGAAGTACGACAGGTACTGCTTGGCCGCGCGCACGGCCTCGGCTTCGTTCTCCACCAGCACGTCGATCACCCCGTTCGGGCCTTGCACGCTGGTGGGGCCGACTTGCTCGGGCTTGAAGCTGCCCAGGCCGCCGCCTTCGATCATCGCCGGGCCTGCCATGCCGACGGTGGCGTCCTTCGCGGCAATGATCACGTCGCAGCAGCCGAGCAGGGCGGCGTTGCCGGCGAAGCAGCGGCCGGAGACGATGCCTACCGTGGGGACCAGGCCGGACAGCCGGGCCATGGCGACGAAGGTGTGGCAGTCGAGCCCGGCCACGCCGACAAAATCGGTGTCGCCGGGCCGCCCGCCGCCGCCCTCGGCGAACAGCACCAGCGGCAGGCGCCACTGTTCGGCGAGGCCGAGCATGCGGTCGGTCTTCTTGTGGTTCATCACGCCCTGGGTGCCGGCGAACACCGTGTAGTCGTAGGCGATGGCCATGCAGCGCGCCGCCTCGCTGCCGAAGGCGCCGGCGTTGACCGTGCCGATGCCGGCCACCAGGCCATCGGCCGGGCTCAGCTCCAGCAATTCTTCGTGGGAGCGCCGGCGGCGCTGGGCGGCCAGGGCCATGGCGCCGTATTCGTTGAAGCTGCCCTCGTCGAGCAGGTCGTGCAGGTTCTCGCGGGTGGTGCGCTGGCCGGTCTTGCGCCGCTTGGCCACCGCCTCGGGGCGGCGCGCGTCGGTCAGGCGTGCGTGGCGCTCCAGTACCTCGGCCAGGTCGGCGCGGATATGTTCGAGATCGACCGCCTGTTCGTCCTGCTCGTGCCCGCCATCGACCTCGGCGGGCTCGATGAACAGCAATGCCTGCCCTTCGCCCAGTGCGTCGCCGGGGGCGGCGGCCAGGGCGCGGACGATGCCGCCACGTTCGGCGCGGACGACGAACTCCATCTTCATCGCCTCCAGCACGGCGACCTGTTGGCCGGCGGCGACGCTATCGCCCTCGGCTACGTCCAGGCTGACCAGCACGCCGGTGCTCGGCGTACTCAGCGCCAGGGTGCCCGCCGGTGCCTCGATGGCTTTGGCAGCGGTGGCGCTGGCGCCGACCTGGGCGAAATAGCGGTGCGGGTGGGCCGCGCCATGGGCGCCGAGCAGTTCGCCCAGTTGCTCTTCGACGAAGCGTGTGCTGACCCGGTTGCTCAGCACCTCCTCACGCTGCAGCAGGTTCTGCAGCAGGTGCAGGTTGCTCGCCACGCCCTCCAGGCGGAATTCGCAGAGGGCGCGATAGGCGCGGCGCAGGGCGCTCGGGTAGTCGGGCGCGCTGGCGATCAGCTTGGCCAGCAGCGAGTCGTAGGCCGGGCTCACCGGGTAGCCGGCGTAGCCGTAACCATCCACACGCAGGCCGGGGCCGGACGGTGGCTGGTAGGCGCTCAGCGTGCCGGCGGCCGGGCGGGCGCTGCCGTCGGCGTGCAGGATTTCCAGGTTGATCCGCAGTTGCACGGCGCAGCCCTGCGGCGCCGGTGGTTGCAGCAGGCCGAGTTCGGCGAGGCTGGCACCGGCCGCCAGGCGCAGCTGGGTGTGCAGCAGGTCGACGCCGGTGATCTGCTCGGTGACCGTGTGCTCCACCTGCACCCGCGGGTTGGCCTCCATGAAGAAGAAGCGCTCGCCCTCGACCAGGAATTCGAAGGTGCCGATGCCGCGGTACTTCACCTCGGCCGCCAGGCGCAGGGCGCAGGCGATGATCGCCTCGCGCAGGCCTGCGTCCAGGTCCGGACTGGGGGCGATCTCCACCAGCTTCTGGTGGCGGCGCTGCAGGCTGCAGTCGCGCTCCCACAGGTGGCTGACCTGCGCGCCGTCGCCCAGCACCTGCACCTCGATATGCCGGGCACTCTGCACCAGTTGCTCGATATACAGCGCGCCGTTGCCGAAGGCGCCCTGCGCCTCGGACTGGCAGCGTGCGTAAGCCTCATCCAGCTCCGCCGCGTCATGGATCGCGCGCATGCCGCGCCCACCGCCGCCAGCCAGGGCCTTGAGCATGGCGGCGCTATGTTCGGCCAGGAAGGCACGTGCCTCGTCCAGGCTCACCGCGCGGTTGATCCCGGCCACCAGCGGTGCACCGCAGCGTTCGGCCAGCTGGCGGGCGGCGGCCTTGTCGCCGAACAGCTTCAGCACCTCCGGCGCCGGCCCGATAAAGGTCAGCCCGGCGGCCTGGCAACGGCGGGCGAACTCGGCGTTCTCGGCGAGGAAGCCGTAGCCGGGGTGGATGGCCGCGCAGCCCTGCTCGCGGGCGATGGCGATCAGCTGCTCCATGTCCAGGTAGGCCGGCACGCCGCGGCCCTGCAGCGCCACGGCCAGGTCGGCCTTGCGCGTGTGCAGGCTGGCGCCGTCGTCCTCGGCGAACACGGCCACCGAGCGGATGTTCAGGTCGGCGCAGGCCTGGGCGATACGGATGGCGATCTCGCCACGGTTGGCGATCAGCAGGGAGGAGAAGGGCATGGCCGGCGGCTCTGTCTGGGTCTGGTGATGGGCTCATCTTAGGCAGTCGCCGCCACCGGCCGCAGCCAACTGTGCCGCGACGAATACCCGCCACTCAGGGTGGCTGATGATCCGCTGGGCCTTTTGTCCGAATCGGCCCTTGCCGGCTGCGCCGCCGGCCGGTATCTCTGCCGCTTCGCTTAATTCCGCAAGGACCGCCATGAACGAGTTGCTCCACAGCCTGGAGTGGGTGCTGCCGCTGCGCAGTGACGGGCTGACCCCGCTGATGCGTTTCTTCACCCTGCTCGGCTACGAGAAATTCATCCTGTTCTTCCTGCCGCTGGGCTACTGGGCCTGGAATCGCGGGGTGTTCCTGCGCCTGCTGGTGCTGGTGGCGCTCACCGCGCTGCTCAACGCCTGGCTCAAGGACTTCTGGCAGGACCCGCGGCCGGACATCGCCCTGCGCATGGACCACGAGGTCGGCGAGAGTTTCGGCCTGCCCAGCGGCCATGCGCAGATCGCCGTGGTGATCTGGTTCTGGCTGGCCTGGGAGCTGCGCCGGACCTGGGCCTGGCTGGTGGCCGCGGTGGTGGCGGCGGGAATCATCTTCAGCCGCCTGTACCTGGGCGCCCATGACGTGGAAGACGTGCTCGGCGGATCGCTGCTGGGCATCGCCACCCTCGTCGTGTTCGAGTTCGCGCGGCGCTGGAGCGGCTGGCGCGAAAGCCATGCCGGCTGGCATCTGGGCCTGATCCTGCTGGTGTTCCTGGCCGCCTGGCTGAGCTGGCCGGGTGAGGCGCCGAGCTACGTGCCGCTGCTGGCGGGCATGCTGGTCGGCGTGCTGTTCGGTTACCGAAACCTGGTGTTTTCCGCCGAGGTCGCCATCTGGCGGCGCTTGGCGGCGGCCGTGCTCGGTGCGCTGGCCTTCATCCTGCTGCAGAAGGGCCTGAAGCTGCTGGGCGACGCCTGGCCCTGGGAACCGCTGGCCTGGCAGGGCCTGCGCGGCCTGGCGATGGGCCTGTTCGTGGCCTGGCTGATGCCGTGGCTGCTGGTGCGTGCGGGGCTGCTGGCGGCTGTGCGGCGCGAAGAGCCGGTGGCGCCGCTCGGCGCGGTCGCCTGAGGGGCGTGAATCTGTAGGCGGGTGAAACCCGCGGCTTGGGTCGCGCGGCTTTCGCCCGCCCTACAAAGTCAGCTGCGCCGTTCGACTATATAGCGGGCCAGCTCGCGCAGCGGCTCGGCGCTGTCGCCGAACGAGCGCAGGGCGTGCAGGGCCTGGTCGCGCAGTTCCAGAGCATAGGCCTTGGCCTGCTCCAGGCCGAGCAGGGCCGGGTAGGTCGGCTTGTGGTTGGCCTCGTCCTTGCCCTGGGTCTTGCCCAGGGTGGCGGTGTCGCTTTCCACGTCGAGGATGTCGTCCTGCACCTGGAACGCCAGGCCTACGGCCCGGGCGTACTGCTGCAGCGAACGCAGGCTGGCCAGGTCGGCCTTGCCGCTGGCCAGGGCGCCGAGCTGCACGCTGGCCTCGATCAGCGCGCCGGTCTTGTGCCGGTGCATGGTTTCCAGGGCCTGCTGGTCGAGCTGGCGACCCACAGACTCCAGGTCGATGGCCTGGCCGCCGACCATGCCGGCGGGGCCGGCGGCGCGGGCCAGGCCGAGCACCATGGACAGGCGCAGATCCGGATCCAGCGGGTTGCGCCGGGCATCGGCCAGGGCCTCGAAGGCCAGGCTCTGCAGGCCGTCGCCGGCGAGAATGGCGCAGGCCTCGTCGTAGGCGATATGGGTGGTCGGCTGGCCGCGGCGCAGGTCGTCGTCGTCCATGGCCGGCAGGTCGTCGTGCACCAGGGAATAGGCGTGGATCAGCTCCACCGCGCAGGCGGCGCCATCGGCGCGGTCGAGGTCACCTTCCAGCGCCTCGCAGGCGGCGTACACCAGCAGCGGGCGCACGCGCTTGCCACCGTTGACCACGCTGTAGCGCATGGCCTGGTACAGGCGGGCCAGCTCGCTGCGCGGGGCATCGAACAATTCTTCCAGCGCGGCGTCGACCCGCGCCTGGCAGCGCTGCTGGTACGCGGCGATCATGCCTGTTCGTCCGCGTCGAAGGGCACTTCCTCCAGTTCGCCGTCACGCTCCAGCAGTTGCTGGACCTTCTGCTCGGCCTGGGCCAGGGCGGCCTGGCAGTCGCGGGTCAGGCCGATGCCCTGCTCGAAGGCGGTCAGCGAGTCTTCCAGAGACAGCTCGCCGCTCTCCAGGCGCTCGACCAGGGTTTGCAGGTCGGCGAGGGATTTTTCGAAATCGACGGCGGCTTTCTTGCGGGCCATGGGGCGGATTCTCTCGGGGGTCAGAAACGCAGGACTTCGCCGTTGCTGCGGGTCGGTGCCACCAGCGGGATGCGCGGTTGCTGCTCGGCCTTGGGCTTGACTGGTTTCGGGGTGACTGCCGGCTTGGGTGCCTCGGCGATCGGCTGGTTGCGCAGCGGCTCGATGGCTTCCGCCAGGCGCTGGGCCAGCTGGCGCAGCAGGCGGCTCTGGGCCTGGACCTGGTCGGCGGTGGTGCCGCTGTGGGCCTCTTCCAGACGCAGCAACTGGCTGTCGCGCAGCTGGCCGCCCTTGTCGAGCAGGCGCCACTGGGCTTCCAGCACGGCCGGATGGGACGGGCCGGAGTCCAGGCGGATGATGTTCAGCAGCACCTGCACGTCCGGCTTGAAGTCGGCGGCGGTGGTCGGGGCCAGCACGGTGCGCTGGCTGTCCAGGCGCCAGGCCAGCTGACGCAGCAGCAACTGGTCGATGTCGGCGGCCAGGCTGCCGGCCCAGCGCGCATCGTCGGCAGCCAGCAGACTGCCGTCGGTCTGGCGTTGCAGCAGGGTCTCGCGTTGCAGGTAGTCGGCTACCGAGACGGGACCGAGCAGCACGGCCAGGCCCTGGGGTTGGGTGGGGATGGCGGCGTTGCCGTTGTCCAGCTGGTATAGCGGTATCGGCTTGTGCGCCGTGCAGCCGGCCAGGCCGAGGAGGCCGGTCAGCAGCAGTACGGAAGAGAGGCGCAGCAGTTTCATCGGTTCACCTGAGGGCCGCGCGGGCGGCCGTGATCGTACGTCAAGGCCGCGTATGATCCGTCAAAGCGGCCGCGGACTCCAGCCCGCGGCGCTCTACGGCATGCCTTCCGCGCTGCGCTTGAGCGCAGCGGCGGCTCAGGCCGGGGTTTCCACCAGCAGCGAATCGACCCGCTGGAAGCCGCGTGGCAGCTTGTTGCCGCGGCGTCCGCGTTCGCCCTTGTAGTGCTCCAGATCGTCCGGCTTGAGCGACAGGGTGCGCTTGCCGGCCTGCAGCACCAGGGTGGCGCCGGCGGGCAGCACGGCCAGGTCGGTGAGATATTCCTCGCGGCTGGCCACGCGCTCGCCGGGAATGCCGATGATCTTGTTGCCCTTGCCTTTGCCCAGTTGCGGCAGGTCGGCGACCTTGAACAGCAGCAGGCGACCTTCGGTGGTCACCGCCGCCAGCCAGTCATCCTCGACGCTGGCCACCGGCTTGGGCGGCACCACCAGCGCGCCGTTGGGCAGGCTGAGCAGGGCCTTGCCGGCCTTGTTCTTGGCCTGCAGGTCTTCGCCCTTGACCACGAAGCCGTAGCCGGCGTCGGAGGCGATCACGTACAGGGCGCTGTCTTCCGGCAGCAGCACGCAGTCGAAGGTCGCGCCCGGCGGCGGCTGCAGGCGGCCGGTGAGCGGCTCGCCCTGACCTCGCGCGGATGGCAGGCTATGGGCGGCCAGCGAGTAGCTGCGCCCGGTGGAGTCGATAAACACCGCGTACTGGTTCGAGCGGCCCGGCGCGGCGGCCTTGAAGCCGTCGCCGGCTTTATAGGAAAGCCCGGTCGCGTCGATATCGTGGCCCTTGGCGCAACGCACCCAACCTTTTTCCGAGAGCACCACGGTGACCGGCTCGGTCGGCATCAGCTCGGTTTCCGACAGGGCGCGGGCCTCGGCACGGGCGACGATCGGCGAGCGGCGGTCATCGCCGTACTTCTCGGCGTCGTCGAGGATTTCCTGGCGCACCAGCTTCTTCAGCTTGGCTTCGCTGCCAAGCAGGGCCAGCAGCTTGGCGCGCTCCTTGGCCAGCTCGTCCTGCTCGCCACGGATCTTCATCTCTTCCAGGCGGGCCAGCTGACGTAGACGGGTGTCGAGGATGTAGTCGGCCTGGATGTCGGTGAGGGCGAAGCGCTCCATCAGCACCGGCTTGGGCTGGTCCTCGGTACGGATGATGTGGATCACTTCATCCAGGTTGAGGAATGCGGTGAGCAAGCCTTCCAACAGGTGCAGGCGCTTCTCGACCTTGTCCAGGCGGAATTGCAGGCGGCGGCGCACGGTGCCGACGCGGTACACCAGCCACTCGGTGAGCAGGGTACGCAGGTCTTTCACCTGCGGCTTGCCATCGAGGCCGATGACGTTGGTGTTGACCCGGTAGCTGGACTCCAGATCGGTGGTGGCGAACAGGTGGGTCATCAGCTCGTCGGCATCCACGCGGTTGGATCGCGGGATGATGACGATGCGGCAGGGGTTCTCGTGGTCCGACTCGTCGCGCAGGTCGGCGACCATCGGCAGCTTCTTGGCCTGCATCTGCGCGGCGATCTGTTCCAGCACCTTGGCCCCGGAGACCTGGTGCGGCAAGGCGGTGACCACGATATCGCCGTCCTCGACGCGGTACACGGCGCGCATGCGCACCGAGCCACGGCCGGTCTCGTAGATCTTCAGCAGGTCGGCCTTGGGCGTGATGACTTCCGCCTCGGTGGGGAAGTCCGGACCGAGGATGTGCTCGCACAGCTGCTCGACCGTGGCGTTCGGTTCATCGAGCAGGCGCACGCAGGCGCTGGCCACTTCGCGCAGGTTGTGCGGCGGCACGTCGGTGGCCATGCCCACGGCGATACCGGTGGTGCCATTGAGCAGCAGGTTGGGCAGACGCGCCGGCAGGGTGGCCGGTTCGTCCAGGGTGCCGTCGAAGTTCGGCACCCAGTCCACCGTGCCCTGGCCCAGCTCGCTGAGCAGCACTTCCGAATAGCGCGACAGGCGCGCCTCGGTGTAGCGCATGGCGGCGAAGGACTTGGGATCGTCCGGCGCACCCCAGTTGCCCTGGCCGTCGACCAGGGTGTAGCGGTAGCTGAACGGCTGGGCCATCAGCACCATGGCCTCGTAGCAGGCGCTGTCGCCGTGCGGGTGGAACTTGCCGAGCACGTCGCCGACGGTACGCGCCGATTTCTTGTGCTTGGCGTCGGCGTCCAGGCCCAGCTCGCTCATGGCGTAGACGATGCGCCGTTGCACCGGCTTGAGGCCGTCGCCGATATGCGGCAGGGCGCGGTCCATGATCACGTACATGGAGTAGTTGAGATAAGCCTGCTCGGTGAAATCGGCGAGGGAACGTCGTTCCACGCCTTCCAGGCTCAAATCGAGGGTGTCGCTCATGCGTGCCTCATGGTCATTTCAGTGAAGTCGATTGGCGCAGCACCAGGGTGCCGCCCTTCTGAGTGAATTCGAGTTGCTTGAGGGCGCTCATGCCGAGCAGCACCTCGTCGCCGTCCATGCCGGGGGTGATCAGCGCCGCTACGTCGCGCAGCTGGATGTCGCCGAGCTGCAGCAGGTCGAGGCGGGTGCGTGCGCCGGTGACAGTGCCATTGGCGGTGCGGATCTGCACCGGCGCGCCGGGCTGCAGGCCCAGTTCGCCGGCCAGTTTCTGCGGCACGGCCACGGCCGTGGCGCCGGTGTCGAGCAGGAAGGTCACGGTGCGGCCGTCGATCTGCCCGTCCAGCACGTAGTGGCCGCCGCGGCTGCTGGCCAGGCGCACCTCGATGTAGCCGTCGCCATGCACCGATTGCGGCTGGCGATTGGGATTGTCGCGCTGCTCTTCCCAGTTGCCGAACCAGTGCGTGGCCAGGGCCAGGGCCGCGACCCAGGCCAGGATCAGCATCACGCGGGCGGCGCGCTGGCCGGCGGGTCTGTCGCTCACGGTGCGCTCCAGCCGCCGGTCGGCGCCTTGAAGTGCCAGAGCAACGGGCGGCGCTCGCCGTCGGCGCGGGCCAGGTCGTTGTTGTCCAGGCCCAGCCAGGCGCCGTCCTGGTCCAGCCACAGGGCCTCGGCGTTGCCATAGGGTTCGGGGTAGACGCGACCGTCGGCCAGGGCGGCAGCAGCGAACGACCAGCATTTCTGCTCGGCGCCGGTGGCCGGGTCGCGGCGGCAGATGCGCTGCTCCAGGCGTTCCAGGCTGAACAGCTGGCCATCCAGGAAGGCCAGGTCGCCGAAGCTGCGCGGGTGACGCGCGTCGCTCTGCGGAGTGAGCGGCGAGCGCCGCTGGCCGGCCTCGGACATCAGGATGCAGCCGCTGGTACAGCGCCAGCGGCCCTTGTCCTTGTGCAGCACCAGCAGGCCGCGGCGCTCGCGCTCGGCGGCCAGCCACAGGCGCTCGCCAGCCGGGTCAATGACCAGGCCTTCGAGCAGGGCGTTGTGGCGCAGCAGCATGCCACTGGCACGGGCCTGGCGGATCAGGCCTTCGGGCAGTGGCAGCCATTCGGCGATGCCGCTGGGACCGACCTGCAGCAGGGCGACATGCGCCTCGCTGAGCAGGTAGCGGTTGCCCTTGTCGTCGCAGCTGATGCTCTCGAAATCCAGTTCGCCCTGGCGCACCAGGTGGGCCGCCCAGGTGCGCATGCGCAGGCCCCAGGGCAGGGTGCTGGTCGGCACCGGCGGCGCGGTGAAGGTCTCGGCCTCGGCCTGCCAGGCGGCATCGCCCGGCTGCAGGCGATACAGGCGGTCGTCCTCGCGATCGGACACCGCCAGCCATTCCGCGCCGCAGCGGGTCAGGCCGGACAGGTTGCCGCCGGCCATGCCGTCCAGCGCATGTTCGGCCAGCAGCTCCAGCTCGGCCGGTTGCACGGGCTTGTCGGCCGCGGCCGCCGTGCAGGCGAACAGCAGGCCGGCGAGGGCGAGGCTCAACCTCACGCGATGACCTCTGCGAGGTTACCTTTGCTCTCCAGCCAGCTCTTGCGGTCGCCGGCGCGCTTCTTGGCCAGCAGCATGTCCATCACTTCGCGGGTCGCCTCGAAGTCGTCCAGGCCCAGCTGCACCAGGCGGCGGGTGTTGGGGTCCATGGTGGTCTCGCGCAGCTGCGGCGGGTTCATCTCGCCGAGGCCCTTGAAGCGGGTGACCTGCGGCTTGCCGCGGCGCTTCTCGGCCACCAGGCGGTCGAGGATGCCGTCGCGCTCGGCGTCGTCGAGGGCGTAGAAGATCTCCTTGCCCAGGTCGATGCGGTACAGCGGCGGCATGGCCACGTAGACGTGACCGGCCTCCACCAGCGGACGGAAGTGGCGCACGAACAGGGCGCAGAGCAGGGTGGCGATATGCAGGCCGTCGGAGTCGGCGTCGGCGAGGATGCAGATCTTGCCGTAGCGCAGCTGCGACAGGTCGGCCGAGCCCGGATCGATGCCGATAGCCACGGCGATGTCGTGCACTTCCTGGCTGGCCAGCACTTCGCCGCCGTCCACTTCCCAGGTGTTCAGGATCTTGCCGCGTAGCGGCATGATGGCCTGGAACTCCTTGTCGCGGGCCTGCTTGGCGGAGCCGCCGGCGGAGTCACCTTCCACCAGGAACAGCTCGGAGCGCATCGGGTCCTGGCCCGCGCAGTCGGCGAGCTTGCCGGGTAGCGCCGGGCCCTGGGTGATCTTCTTGCGTTCGACCTTCTTGCCGGCCTTGAGGCGGCGACCGGCGTTGCCGATGGCCTGCTCGGCCAGCAGCAGGCCGGTTTCCGGGTGGGCGTTGAGCCACAGGCTAAAGGCGTCCTTCACGACTCCCGAAACGAAGGCCGAGGCCTCGCGGGAGGACAGGCGCTCCTTGGTCTGGCCGGAAAACTGGGCGTCTTGCATCTTCATCGAGAGGACGAAGGCGATGCGTTCCCAGACATCTTCCGGAGCAAGTTTCACCCCACGCGGCAGCAGGTTGCGGAACTCGCAGAACTCGCGCATGGCGTCCAGCAGGCCCTGGCGCAGGCCATTGACGTGGGTGCCGCCCTGGGCGGTGGGAATCAGGTTGACGTAGCTCTCCTGCAGCGACTCGCCGCCTTCGGGCAGCCACAGCAGGGCCCAGTCCACCGCCTCCTTGTTGCCGGCCAGGCTGCCGCAGAACGGCTCGTCGGGCAGGCGCACGAATTCGCTGACGGCGTCGACGAGGTAGGAGCGCAGGCCGTCCTCGAAGTACCAGCGGGTGGTCTCGCCGTTGTTCTTGTCGGTGAAGGTGACTTCCAGGCCCGGGCACAGCACGGCCTTGGCCTTGAGCACATGCTTGAGACGGCTGATGGAGAACTTGGGCGAGTCGAAGTATTTCGGATCGGGCCAGAAGCGCACGCTGGTGCCGGTGTTGCGTTTGCCGACCGTGCCGATCACTTCCAGGTCGGTGGCCTTGAAGCCGTCGGCGAAGGTCATGCGGTATTCGCTGCCATCGCGCTTGACCTTGACCTCGACCTGGTTGGACAGGGCGTTGACCACCGAGATGCCCACGCCGTGCAGGCCGCCGGAGAACTGGTAGTTCTTGTTGGAGAACTTGCCGCCGGCGTGCAGCTTGGTGAGGATCAGCTCGACGCCGGGGATGCCTTCCTCCGGGTGGATGTCGACCGGCATGCCGCGGCCGTCGTCGACCACTTCCAGCGAGTTGTCCTCGTGGAGGATCACCTGGATCGATTTGGCATGGCCGGCCAGCGCCTCGTCGACGCTGTTGTCGATGACTTCCTGGGCCAGGTGGTTGGGCCGCGCGGTGTCGGTGTACATGCCCGGGCGCTTGCGCACCGGGTCCAGGCCGGACAGTACTTCGATGGCATCGGCGTTGTAGGCGTTCTGCTGGGCCATGGTGTCTCTTGTCTATTAAAGGGTGGAAAAGTCGAAATCGGCCCAGAGGGCGGGAGCGAAGCCGGCCAGCGCTAGGATTTCCGGGATGCGCCGGGCGAAGCCCTGGTAGCTGTGGTCGCCACCTTGCTGAATGTCCAGGCTGCAGCCGGCGTAGAAGGCCTCGGCCTGGCGGTAGTCCAGGGTCTCGTCGGCCGTCTGCAGCCACACGTGGTAACGCGCGGCGTCGCGCGGCTCGGCCACTTCCAGCTCCTGCAGGGCGGCGACATGGTCGTGGGTCAGCAGCCAGGTCTCGTTGGTGTAGTAGTTGGTCTGCTCGACTTCCTTGCCGCCGAACAGCCGGTGCGGGCGCACCGCCGGGTTGATCAGCAGGGCGGGGAGGCCATGCTGCTCGGCGAGGAAGGTGGAGTAGTAGCCGCCCAGCGAACTGCCGACCAGTAGCGGCCTGCCCAGTTCGGCGATGGCCGCCTGCAGCTGCTGCATGGCCTGGCGCGGGTGGTGGTGCAGGGCCGGCACGCGCAGATGCTGGGCGATGCCGCAGTGTTCGGCCACCTTGAGCAGCTGGCTGGCCTTGGTCGAGGCCGGCGAACTGTTCAGGCCGTGGATATAGAGGATGCTGGGATTCATGGAGCGGGAGGCTACAAGCTAGGCGGCGCTAGCCGCAAGCATTGACAAGCGGCCTTGCGGACTTAGTAGCCCTTGATGCTGTAGTCCACTTCGAAGTCGATGCCGGTGACCCGCGACACGCCGGTCTCCAGCCGTCCGTCGGCGTGCAGGCGCAGCCAGCGGTAGCCGGGGGCCGTGGTGTCGACCTGGAATTCCTCGCTGCCGGGGGCGAACTGCACGCAGGTGGAGGGCGAGGCGAGCAGGCGGATGCCGCCGCGCTGCTGGTCGAACTCCTGGTGCACATGACCCCAGAGCACGGCCTTGACCTGCGAGTGGCGTTCCAGCACGGCGAACAGGGCGTCTGGGTTGCGTACGCCGATGGGCTCCATCCAGCTGCAGCCGATGGACACCGGGTGATGGTGGAAGCACACCAGGTGATGACGTTCGGGGGCTGCGCTCAGCGCCTGTTCGAGCAGCTCGAGCTGGTCGTCGGCCAGGTAGCCGGGCACCGCGCCGGGAATCGAGGAATCGAGCAGGGTGATGCGCCACTTGCCCAGGTCGATCACCGGCTCCAGCAGATCGCTGCCGTTGCACACTTCGCGCATGGCCGGCAGCTCGTCATGGTTGCCGGGGAACCAGCGGGCGTTGCCGTCGAGGCCGGCGGTGAGCTGGCGGAAGCTCTGGTAGGAGGCCACGCTGCCGTCCTGGGAGAGATCGCCGGTGGCCAGGATCAGGTCGATGTCGGTCTGTTCCGCCTGCACCCGCTCGACCACCTTTTCCAGACTGTCGCGGGTGTTCATGCCCAGCAGCTTGCCGTCTTCCTCGGCAAAAAGATGACTGTCCGACAACTGCACCAGCAGTACCGGGCGATCGGAGGCAAGAGACGACGGGCGCGACAAGGGCCAACTCCTGAGCGGGTTCCCAGGATTATGGTGGGTGAAACGCGATTCGGTAAACCCGGCAAACGTGAACTCGTCACATTTGCGCGGTTGTGATCACAGCACTGTGACCAGTTCGTGACCGCAGGCGATGCAGTGGCTCAGCCATTCGCCGAGGAACAGGTTGAGCTGGGTCTTCTCGTCCGGCTGGTGCATGGCGGCGTTGGGGTAGGGGTAGATGCCACGGAAGCGCCGGGCGTTTTCCGCGCCGATCACCTCGGCCATGCGTGCGTCGTGGTAGGCCCGCACCTCCAGGCGCGGCACCGGCAGCCAGGGCAGGCTGTGTTCCTGGCGCACTTCCAGGGTGGTGGTGTAGGGGCAGTTCTCGGTGACACGGATCAGCAGCACGCCGAGCAGCAGGTCGCCCTGGCTCAGGGCCACGCGGCGCTCGCCCTGGGCCTCGCGCATGTCCGGCAGCAGGCGCAGCAGGCGCGCGTAGTTGGCTTCGCAAGCGGCCTGCAGCTCGACCAGGTCGACCCGGTAACGCTCGCGCAGCAGGTTCATGACCACAGCCCCCGCACTTCCGCGCGGTTCAGCGCCAGCCACTGCAGGGCGATGATGCTGGCGGCATTGTCGATGCGTCCGTCCTTCACCGCCTGCAGCGCATCTTCCAGCGGCCAGACATGCACGCGGATGTCCTCGCCTTCCTCGGCCAGGCCATGCACGCCGCCCACGCCCTCGCTGCTGCAGCGACCGACATACAGGTGCACGCGCTCGTCGGAGCCGCCGGGGGAGGGGTAGTACTGGGTGATGGGCCACAGTGCGGTCAGCTGCAGGTCGGCCTCTTCCTCGGCCTCGCGGTGGGCCACTTCCTCGGGCTGCTCGTCCTTGTCGATCAGTCCGGCGACCAGCTCCAGCAGCCAGGGGTTGGCACTCTTGTCCATGGCGCCGACGCGGAACTGCTCGATCAGCACCACGGCATCGTGCTGCGGGTCATAGGGCAGCACGCAGACGGCATCATGGCGCACGAACAGTTCGCGGCTCAGCTGCGGGCCCATGCCGCCGGCGAACTGGCGGTGGCGCAGATGCAGGCGGTCCAGGCGATAGAAGCCCTTGAAGCAGGTCTCGCGCTGGAGCACCTCGACATCGGCATGTGACATGCAATTCCCCCTCGTGGCAGGGTCCTTCCCTGCAGAAAATCCAGCCGCCATTGGCGGGCTAACGGTGAATGTGCGCGCGGCAATGGCGCTTTGGCAAGGGTTGCCGCTGCGGCTCGGCACTGTCGCCGCCGGGTCATTCAATCAAGATTGTGTGACGTCGATATGCCGTGCGGCTCGGCATTTATCGTAAATAGCAGTCTTTTTCATTGGCTACCGATGAGTATACTCGGGGCGGTCTGTATCGAGTTCAACAGGGAGGTGGGGAATGCGCGCTGCAGAGCTGATCGATCTGCTCCGGCAATACGACCCGGACACGGATATCCCGGTGGCCTACACCGATGCCGAATTTGGCGAGCAGCCGCAGCTGCAGGTGGCCAGCTGTTACAGCACCGGCGACACCCGCTGCTACCAGAATCTGGTGGAGCAGGCCCAGGAGGGCCTGGTGGTGCTCGACCCGTTCGGCCGCATCACTTACATGAATCCCTTCATGCAGCAGTTCCTCGGCTACTCGCCGGCCGAGGCGCTCGGCAGGCCGCTGGCCCAGGTGATTTCCGCCGACCTGGTGGAAGTGGTGCTGATGCAGCGGCGCCAGGGCCCGTCGGCCGAGCGCTATCCGATGCGCATCCAGGCCCGCGACGGCCAGGTGCGCTGGGTGCAGATGAGCGCCGCGCCGATTCCCAGCGTCGACGGCAGCGACCGTGGCAGCCTGCTGACCATCACCGATATTTCCCACCGCGAGATCCACGCCGACAAGCTCGGTGACCAGGAGAGCCTGGGGCAGAAGGTGTGGCGCATCTCCGAGCAGTTGGACAGCCTCAAGTCCCTGCGCATGAATCTGCTGGCCGAGTTCGAGGCCCTGCAGGACTCGCCGCGCATCGCCGCCACGCCCTACTGGCACCAGCAGCGCTACCTCTATCTGGTACGGCCGCAGAAGGACGGCAAGCGCGTGCGCGAATACATCGGCGCGCAGCCGGAGCGGATCAGCGAGGCCCTGGCCGCCGTGCGCCGCGAACAACGCTACCAGGAAGTCTGCCGCGAGCTGCAGGACATCGAGGAAAAGATCCGCACTTCCACCTTCAAGCTCGACAGCTTCCTCTGGGAGCTGACCAAGGTGCCGGAGAACCTGCACAAACTCGTGAGCTAGAGCCTCGCGACCGCTTTTTTCGACGACCGTTCCATGACAGACCGCCCCATTCCGGGGCGGTCGTCGTTTCTGCGCCTCGAATATCTGTGATCACATATAAAAATATCAATAAAAACAAATAGTTAATCGTGTTTGTCGTTAATGACAGCGAGGGGGTTTTGGTCCTTGTTGTGCCATTAAAGCGCTGAATAGGATGCCCGCCTCTCCCAACTCAGCAGGACGCCACGATGAGCCACCCACAGCCCCCCCTGGATCACGACCAGTTCTATCGCGAACTCACCCTGCGCAACGCCGGGTTCATCAGTACCGACGACCAGTGTGGTCTGCGCGAGGCGGTTATCCTCGTGGCCGGCTGCGGCTCCACCGGCGGCAGCGTGATCGAGCTGCTGGTGCGCAGCGGCGCCGAGCACCTGATCCTGGCCGACAACGGCAGCTACGAGCTGAACAACGCCAACCGCCAGAACATGGTGGCCAGCGACATCGGCCGGACCAAGGTCGAGGTGTTCGCCGAGCGCGTGCGGCAGATCAACCCCTATATCAAGCTGGAGCTGCACGGCCACGGCGTGACCCCGGACAACGTCGAGGCCATGGTCGCCCAGGCCGACGTGGTGGTGGATGCCATCGACGTCACCGGGCGCTCCGGGCTGGAAATGAAGTACCTGCTGCACCGTGTCTGCCAGCGCCAGTACAAGCCGGTGGTGTGCGGCTACGACATGGCCGCCGCCCAGTACATCCCGGTGTTCGACTACCGCAACCCGGACCTGGCGGTGCTGGACGACCAGCTCAGCGCCGAGCAGGTGGCCACCCTCGACCCGATGCAGGCCTGCTCCTACCTGATCCCGGTGGAGTGCGTGCCGCTGGAGATGTACGCCGAACTGGACCGCCATCTGGCCGGCAAGGACTACACCTCGCAGCTGGGCATCGCCGCCCACCTGTTCGGCACCCTGGCCACCGCGCTGATCATCGATCTGCTCAACGGCCGCCCGGTGCGCGACGCCATCTATGTCGACGTCTGGGAGCTGATCCGCCGTCGCGATGCCCAGGCCGAACGTGAGCACCAACAGCAGCTGGAGCAGGGTCGCCAGGCGCTGGCGCAGTGGCGCCAGCTGCCGGCGGAGCGCCCCGACGCGTTCTTCCTCGAGCGCTCGGTCAAGCACTACCAGGCGCCCCAGCTGAACGGCCTGCGCAGCTACCAGCAGTTCTGCATCGATCGCCGCGCCGGCATCGCCACCTACGCGATTCCCAACTACCAGCTGGACAACAACCTGACCCGCCAGCTGCTGCGCTTCGCCTTCGTCCACTACGCCAAGGTCGGCTTCATCAACCCGCAGGTGGCGGCGCTGCGCCAGCTGCACGCCGAGCCGCTGGAAAACCTGGCCCAGGAGGACGTGCATATCGTCCTGGTGCGCGACAGCGACCAGCAGCTGCTGGCCTATTCCACCCTTAAGGCACCGATCGCCCGCGGCAAGCGCTTCGACGACGAGCAGCGCCCGGCCTTCGGCGTGGAGACCGCCTTCGGTCGCGACCTCTACGCGCAGATCGCCGAGCTGCAGGACCTGCCGGTGGAGCAGGTGCGCGAGATCGGTCGGGTGACCAAGGCGCAGATCGGCGACCCGGTGCTGGAGGCCAAGGCCGGCATGCTGCTGCTCAGCGCCTACGGCCGGCTGCTGTGCAAGACCGACAGCGGCGTGGCGGCGATGGTCGGCGACGGCGAGCGCCAGGTCACCCTGCGCAACCTCGGCTTCTTCGGCTTCCGCCCGCAGGTCATGCCGGCGCGCGCCGCCAGCATCCCGGCCGAGCACCTCTATGCCAACCGCTACCAGGGCCGCGAGGTGCATCCGTTCTGGCTGCGCCTGGATGCCATCGACCGCGAGCGGGTGGCCCAGATCGAAGGCCTGATCGAACTCGAAGGCGACGAATTCCTTTCCCAGCTGCGCGAAGCCAAGCAGCAGAACAACCTGCACATAGGAGCATGAACATGAACGGTATCTGGAACCAACAGCAGCAAGACATCCGCGCCCACTACCTGGCCGTCGGCCGCCAGCTGGTACGCCCCACCTCGGCCCAGCGTGACCAGGAGCTGGGCTTCGATCGCGAGCTGTGGCGCGCCCTGGGCAGCAGCGGCCTGTTCGGCGTGCACATGCCCAAGCAGTACGGTGGCCAGGGCCTCGGCATCTGGGAATTCTCCGCCGCGCTGGAAGGCTTCTCCGAAGGCTGCCAGGACATGGGCGTGCTGGTCTCCTTCGTCGCCCAGGTGGCCCTGGTGCAGGCCGCGCTGATCAGCTACGGCAGCGAGGAGCAGCTGCAGCGCTGGCTGCCGCCGCTGATCAGCGGCGAGAAGATCGGCTGCTTCGCCATCACCGAGCAGGGCTGCGGCTCCGATGTGCGCTCGCTGAAGCTGGCCGCGCGTCGCGACGGCAGCGGCTACCGCCTCAACGGCATGAAGTGGAACATCACCAACGCCCCGGTGGCGGATATCTGCATGACCTTCGCCCGTCTGGACGAGGCCGGCGCCAATGCCATCTCCTGCTTCATCACCGAGACCGCCAAGCCCGGCCTGGTGCAGTCCGCGCCGTTCGAGCTGATGGGCAACCGCGGCACGCCGATCGGCAGCCTGAGCTTCGACGAGGTGGCGCTGGACGCCGACAGCCTGGTCGGCACCGAGGGCCAGGGCCTGCGCGTGCTGTACTTCGGCTTCCTGGTCGAGCGCATCTTCACCGGCGTCTCCATCGTCGGCTGCATGCAGCCGGTGATCGACGAGTGCATGCAGTACAGCCTCAAGCGCGAGGCGTTCGGCCGGCCGATCAGCGACAACCAGTACGTGCAGGGCCACATCGTCCAGGCCTACACCCAGCTGGAGCTGCTGCGCAGCGTGGTCGGCCGCGGCCTGACCGAGCTGGAGCACGGCCGCGACTGCTCGACTCTGGCCTCGATCATCAAGATGCTGGCCAGCGAGGCGATGCACGAGGCCTGCCTCAACGCCATGCGCATCCACGGCAACTACGGCTACCGCCGCGACTTCCACTTCGAGCGCCTGCTGCGTGACTCCATCGGCCTGTTCTTCGCCGGCGGCACCAGCGAGATCCACAAGACCGTGATCTGGGCCAACCTGGTGGCCGAGGCGCAGAACCGCAGCAAGGCCAAGGACGACCTGCGCCTGGACGCCTACACCGGCGAAGGAGCCGCGGCATGAAGACTCGCGCCGTCGAGTTGCTCTCCTGGATGCTGCATCGGCCCTGGCTGATGCTGGCCATCCTGCTGCTGATCAGCGCCGCGGCGGTGGTCGCGGTGGGTCGGCTGGAGATCAACAGCACCCCCTACATGATCGACAAGAGCCATCCCAGCCGGGTGGCCGATGCCGACAACAAGCGCCTGTTCTCCAACACCGGCGAGCAGGCCTTCGTCGCCCTGGAGAATCCCCAGGGCAATATCTTCAACACCAAGAGCCTGGCCCTGGTGGCCGAGCTGACTCGCGCCTTCCAGGCCATCGAGATGGTGCAGCCGGGCGACAGCGACAAGCTGCGCGCCCTGCGCGGCGATGCCCGCCTGGAGGCGGATGTCGACGCCATCCTCGAAGGTGGCCTGACCCCGGCCGACCAGCCGCGCCTGCTTGCGCTCAAGCAGCGCCTGGCCGAGGCCGGCGAGCTCAGCCATACCCAAGAAGCCTGGCTGGACAGCCTGCACACCCGCCTGGTGCCGATCCGCAAGGTGCGCAGCCTGGTGACCGTGGAGAACCTGCTGACCGTCGACGAGGCGCTCGACGTGCATGCGCTGATGCCGCGCGTGCCGCAGGACAAGGCCGCGCTCGACGCGCTGCGCGCCGAGGCCATGGGCAACCCGCTGTTCCTCGACAGCCTGGTCTCGCGTGACGGCAGCGCCACCACCATCCAGGTCGAGTTCAACATCGCCCAGGATGATTCGCCGGCCATGCTGCAGGTGTACCAGGCCATCGTCGACATCACCGACCAGGTGCAGGGCGACGACCGCATCTACCTCAGTGGCCCGCCGATGATCGCCGCGCAGACCGCGTCGAACATGGAGAAGGACAACCAGACCCTGCTGCCGGCGGTGCTGCTGGTGATCCTGGCGATCCTGTTCATCAGCTTCGGCCGCCTGCAGGGCGTGGTCGCGCCGCTGCTGATCGCCATCTTCAGCCTGATCTGGACCCTGGGCCTGATGGCCGCCTGCGGGGTGAAGCAGAACATCATCACCTCGATCATGCCGGTGTTCATCATCTCCATCGCGGTGTGCGACGCCATCCACTTCCTCGCCGACTACTACCGCAACCTGCCGGCAAATCCTGATCGCCAGGCGCGCATCGACACCGCCTTCAAGGTGATGCAGCAGCTGTTCTGGCCGATGTTCGTGACCTGCATGACCACCCTGGTCGGCTTCTTCTCGCTGATCTGGACCGATGTCACCTTCATCCGCGAGTTCGGCATTTTCACCGGCTTCGGCATCTTCTTCGCCTGGCTGATCACCATCGTCTTCCTGCCGGCCATCGTCATCCTGTGGAAGGCCGAACCGCCGCGCCACGGCCTGCTGGTCAGCGACCGTCTGGACCGCATGATCGCCGCCCTCGGCCACTTCGCCCGCTACGGCAAGAAGCTGGCCTTGGGCATGCTGGTGGCCATCGTGCTGTGCAGCTGGTACGTGGTGGAGAACCTCACCGTGGACAACCAGGTGATCGGCTACTTCGAGGAAGACAGCCGCATCCGCCAGGACGACGCGGCGATCAACGCCAAGTTCGGCGGCACCACGCCGATCAGCATCATGATCGAGAGCAGCAAGGTCGACGCCTTCAAGGACCCGGCCGTGATCGAGGCCGTGGCCAAGCTGCAGGAGCACCTGCGCCAGCAGCAGCTGGTTGGCTTCACCTATTCGCCGGCCGACTTCGTCAAGCGCCTGCACCAGGTGACCCAGGATGAGTTCGCCGCCGAGCACTACCGCCTGCCGAGCGACATCAGCGGCAGCCTGCTGGCGCAGTACTACCTGCTGTACGAGAACGCCAACGGCCGCGACCTGTTCGACGTGGTTGACCGCCGCTTCCAGAACGGCCGGGTGCTGGCCATCCTGCACACCGACCGCTCCTCGGAAGTCGGCGCGCTGATGCGCGACGCCCTGGACTACGCCCGCGAGGTGCTGCCTGCCGGCATGACCGTGCGCGTGTCCGGCTACGGCGAAGTGCTGGTGGCCACCACCGACGCGGTGGTGTGGGGGCAGATCAACAGCATCCTGTCCTCGCCGGCGCTGATCGTGCTGATGGTCATGGCCATGTTCCACTCGATTCGCCTGGGCTTCGTCGCCCTGCTGCCGCTGCTGTTCACCCTGGTGGGCATCAGCGGGCTGATGGCGCTGAGCGGCACCGATCTGGACATCGGCACCTCGATCATCGCGGCGATCTCCTTCGGCATCGGCATCGACTACGCGATCCACGTGATCGCCGCCATGCGCCACAGCCACGGTACGCCGCAGGAGGCCACCCAGTACGCCCTGCGGCATACCGGCAAGCCGATCCTGATCAACACCCTGGCGCTGGGTCTGGGCTTCCTGGTGCTGTGCCTGTCGGGCTACCAGTCGCTGGTCAACCTGGGCTTCTTCATCTCGCTGACCATGCTGTTCGCCGCGCTGTTCGCCCTGCTGGTGCTGCCAGTGTTCGTGCGTACCCGCCAGGAGCCGCAGGCCTCGGCGCAGCTGCAGTCGGAGCCGGCCAATGCGTAAGCATCTGCTCTGGCTGCTGTGCGTGGCCCTGCCGGCCGGCGCCCAGGACTGGCTGGCGCTGACGCTCTACCCAGGCGGCGAGCTGTACCAGGCCGAGCACCTGCAGCGCCTGGTCGGCGCCACGCAGAACCTGTGGCAAGTGAAGGATGGCCAGGGACGGACGCCGATCCAGTCCCTGGACAGCCTGGCCAGCACCAACGCCATCGCCGCCCAGGGTGATGACGTGCGCTTCCGTCGGCTGATCGAGACCCGCGAGCTGACGCCCGCGGGCCTCAAGACCCTGGCAGGCCTGGTCGAGCAGCACCCGCTGCTCGGCCCGCGCCTGGTCACGGCGCAGCACGACGGCACGCACTTCTGGCTGCGCCTGGCCCATCCCTATGCCGAGGCCGAGAAGGCCGAACTGCTGCTGAGCTATGCCAAGCGCCTGGCCGCCGACTTCTCGACCAACTGCCGGGTGGCCGGCGGCGCCCAGGGCGCGCTGCAGGGCTTCCAGCTCGCCGAGTGGACGCTGCAGGCCGAGGCCAAGATGCCGCCGCGCACCGCCACCCTGCAGGCCCTGCAGCAGCAAGTGGGCACGTTGCGCCAGCGCAGCGAACAGGCCTATTCGGCCGCCGACATCCTGATCTATCTCAAGCGGGTGCTCAACGGCGACGCCAGCCTACCGGCCAGCGACGACGAGGTGGCCCAGCTCTACCTGATCGCCGAGAGCCTGCGCAGTCGCGATCTGCAGGACCTGGCGCGGCCCGACTTCCAGCGCCTCAAGCTGGTCGCCCTGGGCCGCGAGCGCGCCGCCACTCCCTCCCTGCCGGGTTACCAGCTGCAGGCCAAGGCCCAGTGGTCATCCACCCCGAACAGCTACCTGACAGTCGACTGTCGTTAAGGAGTTTTCCCATGCGTATTTCCCTGATTGCCCTCGGCCTGCTGCTGAGCCTGCCGGCCCTGGCCGAGGCCCTCGACCCCGCCGCCATCATGCGCACCGTGCGCGACCGTGACGAGGGCCAGGACCGCCGCTCGGAAGTGACCCTGGTGCAGACCATGGCCGATGGCTTCGTCCGCGAGCGCAAGCTGCTGATGCTGGAGAAGGAGTACGGCGAAGAGCGCAAGGCCACCCTGTACTTCACTGCGCCCAGCGATACCGCCGGCACCGGCATCCTGATGCACAGCTACGCCGAGGCCGCCGCCCGCGAGGACGACCAGTGGCTGTATCTGCCGGCCCTGCGCAAGACCCGGCGCATCGCCACCAACTCCAAGGAGGGCCCGTTCCTCGGCACCGACTTCTCCTTCGCCGATATCGAGCGCATGCGCGTCGACGACTACCAGTACAAGCTGCTGCGCGAGGAGGAGTACAAGGGCCGTCCTGTCTACGTGATCGAGGCGCGCACCGCCGATGGCCTGGAGAACCCGCGCACCGGCTACAGCCAGCGCCTGGTCTACGTCGACCGCGAGCGCAAGCTGATCCTGCGCGACGAGTTCTTTCGCGGTGGTCGTCAGATCAAGACCTTCGAGGTGGTGGATGTAGCCGAGGTGGAAGGCTTCTGGACGGTCAACGAGTCGCTGATGAGCAACCTGGTCGAGGGCGGCCAGACCCGCCTGCTGCGCACCGCCGCCGACTACAACCTGGACCTGGGCGACCAGAACTTCAGCGAGCGCGCCCTGCGCAACGGGATTCGCTGATGCGTGCAGTGCTCATCGGCCTTCTGGGCCTGACCAGCCTGCCGCTGGCCGCGGCGACTCTCAGCAGTCGCGGCCATGTGGAGGATGGTTATCACCATGACACCACCGGTGCCAGCAGCTCCGGCCATCGCGTCGAAGCACTGCTGGAGAGCCGCATCAGCGAGGGCAACTGGACTCTCGACAGCGTGCTGCTCGGCCGCTACCGCAGCCAGTACGACGATGCCGGCGGCAAGCTGGAGGACCGCATGGAGTCCGACCAGGACCTGCGCGAGCTGTACCTGACCTGGGCCGGCGACAACTGGCAGTGGCGCCTCGGCCAGCAGCAGATCGCCTGGGGCCGCGGAGACTATTTCCGCCTGGTCGACGTGCTCAACCCGCTGGACCTGCGCGAGTTCCTGCTGCCGTACATCGACGACTACTCACTCGGCCGGCAGACCCGGCCGATGGCGGTGGTGGAGATCTATGGCGACAGCCTGGAGCAGCAATTCGTCGTCGCACCCAAGGCCCAGGACACCCGCTACGCCCCGGCCGGCGCCGACTTCGCCATCGCCGGACGGCCGGAGGGGCTGCCCGAGGACGACGAGCACGAACGCCCGGATATCGGCTGGCGCGGCAAGATGCTGGTCGACGGCACCGACCTGGACTTGTACTTGTTCGACGGCCTCAGCCCCGATCCGCTGTATGTGGTGGAGGACAGCCAGCTTGTCGAGCAGCAGCGCCGGCGCAGCCTGGTCGGCGCCTCGTTTGCCCGCCCGACCGGCGACTGGGTGGTGCGTGGCGACCTGGTGCACCTGTTCAACGAACCGCTGCAGACCCCGGAAGGTGCGGAGAACGTGCCCAAGTCGGCGGCGCTGCTCGGCCTCGACCTGACGCGCAACGAATGGACGGTCAACCTGCAGGCCACGGTCAGCCATCGCCATGGCGCGCCGGACAGCCTGCAGCGCGAGACCGGCTGGGAGGCTTCGGCGGCGGTGCTCAAGGACTGGTCCAAGCAGCGCCTCAACGCCGGCATCCTCTGGCTGTACAACCGCGAGGTGCAGAGCAGCCACATGGTCAAGGCCAACCTCGGCTACCGGCCGTGGAACCAGTGGTACCTGGAGACGGGCTACATCGCCTTCAGCGGCGGGCAGACCACCCAGTACGGCCAGTTCGACAACCGGGATCGTCTCTACCTGCAGGTGCGCCGCGACTTCAGCCTGTGATTCCTAGCACTTGGATGACGGCGCGCGGCCGGCGACAATGGCCGCGCGCGCCGGGAACGCCCGGCGTGGTGCACAGTCGAAACGCCCGTCGCCGTCCCGAGGAAAACCCATGCGTCCCATCGCCATTGCCGGCCTGCTGTCTCTCTCGCTGTTGCTGAGCGGGTGCCAGGCAATACTGCTCGCTGCCAAGCCCAAGTCGTCGGCGCTGCCCGTCACACGTGACGCCTGGGAGCATCGCGCGCCGGGCTGTGCAGGCAAGGAATGCCCGCTGATCAATATCGACGTGCAGCGCTTCGACGAGCTGCCCGAGCTGAATGCGCGCATCGAGCAGGAGCTGCTCAAGCTGACCATCGAGCTGCCGGGCGATCCGCCGCCAGCCTCGCTGCAAACCTACGAGCGCGAGTTCCTGGCCACGGCCAAGCCGGGCTGGATGAGCTACCTGCAGGCCAAGGTGCTGGAACAGCATGACCGTCTGGTGGTGATCGAACTGTCCAGCTACCGCTTCACCGGCGGCGCCCACGGCATCCCCGGGCGTGCCTACCTCAACTACGACCGCGAGAAAGGGCGCCTGCTGAGCCTGGACGACCTGCTGCTGCCGGACGGCGAGACCGCCTTCTGGCAGCAGGCCGAACTGGCCCACCAGGCCTGGCTCAAGGCCAACGGCCTGGGCGATGACCTGGAGTACCAGGCCGAGTGGCCCTTCGCCCGCACCGCCAACGTCGCCCTGCTGCGCGGCTCAGTGATGCTCAAGTACGAGATCGGCCGCATCGCGCCATACGCCAGCGGCCATCCCGAACTGCGCATTCCCTATTCGCGCCTCAACGGCATTGTCAAACCCTTCTACTTCCCCGGTCGCGGCTGATCAGCCACGCCCGGCCAGCTTGCCCATTAGCAGCTGCAGGGCGGCGGCCAGGCCCAGCGCCGGCAGGGTGGCGCCGACGGCGGGGTCGAAGTTCACCAGTACATGGAAGGTGGCCACGCCACAGACCCAGGCCAGCAGGCTGTCCCAGCGCAGCAGCGGCACGCTGCTCGGTAGTTGGCGGCGACGCAGGACGAAGTGGTCCATCAGCACCACGCCGAACAGCGGCGCGAACACCGAGCCGATCAGCAGCAGGAAGTGCTCGTACTGCGCCAGCGGGGCGAACCAGGCGATCAGGGTGCACAGCACGCCGATGGCCAGGGCCAGGTGCTCGACCCTGAACGGCAGCAGGGTGCCGCTGGACACGGCGGCCGAGTGGATGTCGGCGAAGGCCTTCTCCGACTCGTCGAGCAGGATCAGCAGCAGCGGGATACCCATGCCGGCGCCGGCCAGGGCCAGCAGCAGGCTGTTGGCCTCTTCCGGTGCGGCGAACGCCAGGGTGTAGGCCACGCCCAGGCTCATCAGCCACAGGCAGCCGATGAAGAAGCCCAGCGCCGCACCGGCGAACACGCCACCGGCGCGCTTGCCAAAGCGCGAGTAGTCGGCGATCAGCGGCAGCCAGGACAGCGGCATGGCGATGGCCAGGTCGAAGCCCAGGGCGAAACTCATCGAGCCGTCGCCCGGGCGTGCCCACAGCGCGGCCAGGTCGGCCTTGGCGAACAGGTTCCAGGTCAGCCAGGCGCAGGCGCCGAGCAGCAGCCAGATGCCCCACTGGCGCAGCACGCGGCGGACGAAGGCCAGCGGCCCGGCGACCGCTAGCAGGGTGGCCAGGGCGCCGAAGAACAGGGTCCACAGGGTGGCGTTGGTCCAGGCGCTGTCCGCGCCGAGGAACTTGCCGGCCAGCAGGCTGGCGGCATCGCGCATGACGATGATCTCGAACGCGCCCCAGCCGATCAGCTGCAGCAGGTTGAGCAGCGCCGGCAGGGTCGCGCCGTGACGGCCGAGGCTCAGGCGCAGGGCGGCCATCGAGGCCATGCCGGTGTCGCTGCCGATCACCCCGACCGCGCCGAGCAGCAGGGCGCCGAGGCCGACGCCAAGCACCAGCGCCAGCAGCGATCCGGCCAGACCCAGGCCGGGGGCGAGCAGGGCGCCGGCCTGCAGCACCATCAGGCCCATGCCGAGGGAGAACCACAGCACGAGCAGGTCGCGGGCACCGAAGGCGCGCTCGGTCAGCGGCACGGCGAGGTTGGGGGAATAGTTGGGCGTGTTCACTTCGTTATTGTTCTCTGCAGGGGAATGAACAGGCCCCGCGAACTGCGCGGGGCCTGGCGAGGGCAGGACTCAGACCTGCTTGTAGATCACCGCGCCTTCGTCCTTGAAGCGTTCGGCCTGCTCGGCGAAGCCGGCCTCGATGGCCTTCTGCTCGTCGGTCAGGCCGTTTTCCTTGGCGTAGTCGCGCACTTCCTGGGTGATTTTCATCGAGCAGAACTTCGGCCCGCACATGGAGCAGAAGTGCGCGACCTTGGCCGACTCCTTGGGCAGCGTCTCGTCGTGGAAGGCGCGCGCGGTGTCCGGGTCCAGGCCGAGGTTGAACTGGTCTTCCCAGCGGAACTCGAAGCGCGCCTTGGACAGGGCGTTGTCGCGGATCTGTGCGCCCGGGTGGCCCTTGGCGAGGTCCGCTGCGTGCGCGGCGATCTTGTAGGTGATGATGCCGGTCTTCACGTCATCCTTGTTCGGCAGGCCCAGATGCTCCTTGGGCGTGACGTAGCAGAGCATGGCGCAGCCGAACCAGCCGATCATCGCCGCGCCAATACCCGACGTAATGTGGTCGTAGCCCGGCGCGATATCGGTGGTCAGCGGGCCGAGGGTGTAGAAGGGCGCCTCGTCGCAGCACTCCAGCTGCTTGTCCATGTTCTCCTTGATCAGCTGCATCGGCACGTGGCCGGGGCCTTCGATCATGCACTGCACGTCGTGCTTCCAGGCGATCTTGGTCAGCTCGCCGAGGGTCTCCAGCTCGCCGAACTGCGCGGCGTCGTTGGCGTCGGCGATGGAGCCCGGACGCAGGCCGTCGCCCAGCGAGAAGCTGACGTCGTAGGCCTTCATGATTTCGCAGATTTCCTCGAAGTGGGTGTAGAGGAAATTCTCTTTATGGTGCGCCAGGCACCACTTGGCCATGATCGAGCCGCCACGCGAGACGATGCCGGTGACCCGCTTGGCGGTCAGCGGCACATAGCGCAGCAGCACGCCGGCGTGGATGGTGAAGTAGTCCACGCCCTGTTCGGCCTGCTCGATCAGGGTGTCGCGGAACAGCTCCCAGGTCAGGTCTTCGGCGATGCCGTTGACCTTCTCCAGGGCCTGGTAGATCGGCACGGTGCCAATCGGCACCGGCGAGTTGCGGATGATCCACTCGCGGGTCTCGTGGATATGCTTGCCGGTGGACAGGTCCATCACCGTGTCCGAGCCCCAGCGGATGCCCCAGGTCAGCTTGGCCACTTCTTCCTCGATGGAGGAGCCCAGGGCCGAGTTGCCGATATTGCCGTTGATCTTCACCAGGAAGTTGCGGCCGATAATCATCGGCTCCAGCTCCACGTGGTTGATGTTGGCTGGGATGATGGCGCGGCCGCGGGCGATCTCGCTGCGCACGAATTCAGGGGTGATCTCTTTCGGGATGGACGCACCGAAGCTGTGCCCGGCGTGCTGCTCCTTGAGCAGGCCGGCTTCGCGGGCCTCGGCCAGCTTCATGTTCTCGCGGATGGCGACGTATTCCATCTCCGGGGTGATGATGCCCTGGCGGGCGTAATGCATCTGGCTGACGTTCTTGCCCGCCTTGGCCCGGCGCGGGTTGCGCACATGGGCGAAGCGCATGGCGGTCAGCTCGGCATCGTTCAGGCGGCGCTGGCCGAACTCGGAGGACAGGCCCGGCAGTTTCTCGGTGTCGCCGCGGTCCTCGATCCAGGCGCTGCGCACGTCGGCCAGGCCCTGGCGCACGTCGATGGTCACGCTCGGGTCGGTATAGGGGCCGGAGGTGTCGTAGACGGTGACCGGGGCGTTGATCTCGCCACCGAAGGCGGTGGGTGTGACATCCAGGCTGATCTCGCGCATCGGCACGCGGATATCCGGGCGCGAGCCCTGCGCATAGACCTTCTGCGAGCGCGGGAAGGGCTGCACTGACTGTTGGTCGACGCGGGCGCTCTCGCTCAGGTGTACTTGTGGTTTGCTGCTCATCGGCTCGGCTCCTTGCTGGATGTCGGAGCGAACCTGATGACGGAAGGCGCACCATGGCTGGTGCGAGAAGACTCGCCGAACGGCGAGGACATCTTGTTCCCTACGCAGGCCTTAACCTGATCAGGTTCAACGGGATCCGGAACTTTCCGATCTCAGCCCACGACTCTGGGCACCCCGACAAGAACTGCCGGCAGTCTAATCAAGCTCGCCGCCGGACAACAGCCCATGGTGATTGTGCCCGCGGTATTTCGTCGGGAATCCGCAACCTGGGCTGTATAGCGTTGGCATTGTTGCGACGAAGAAACAAAGCTTGTCGCAAACCGGCCCGCCGTTGCGCTGCGCTCGCCTTGACCGCCGCCTGCGGCAGCCTTAGCCTTGCCCGATTCCCCCGCATCTAGGACTGATCATGCTACGCAGACTCTCTCTGGCGCTCGCGGTAGCAGCTGCCACCTCTGGAATGGCCTGGGCCGAAGACGCTCCCCTGGCGACCAAGACCGATCTGGTCACCGTCTACAACGAGGCGGTGAAGAACAACGCCGACCTGGCCGCCGCCCGCGCCAACTACGCGGCGATCAGCGAAGTGGTGCCGCAGGCCCGCGCCGGCCTGCTGCCGAACCTGTCCGCCGGCGCCGATGCGATGAACACCGATACCGACGTCGACACCCGCTCCGGCAATGTCGACAGCTCGCGCAGCGGCCTGTCCTACCGCGCCAGCCTCAGTCAGCCGCTGTTCCGTGCCGATCGCTGGTTCCAGTTCCAGGCCGCCAAGGCCACCGACCAGCAATACGCCCTGCAGCTCTCCGCCACCGAGCAGAACCTGATCCTGCAGAGCGCCGAGACCTACTTCGCCGTGCTGCGCGCCCAGGACACCCTGGCTTCGACCAAGGCCGAGGAAGCGGCGTTCAAGCGTCAGCTGGACCAGGCCAACGAGCGCTTCGACGTGGGCCTGTCGGACAAGACCGACGTGCTGGAAGCCCAGGCCGGTTACGACACCGCACGCGCCAACCGCATTCTCGCCGAGCGCTCGGTGGATGATGCGTTCCAGGCACTGGTCACCCTGACCAACCGCGAGTACGCCTCCATCGAGGGCATCCTGCACACCCTGCCGGTGCTGGAGCCGACGCCGAACGACGCCAAGGCCTGGGTCGATACCGCCGCCCAGCAGAACCTCAACCTGCAGGCCAGCAACTATGCGGTGGATGCCGCCGAAGAGACCCTGCGCCAGAACAAGGCCGGCCATGCGCCGACCCTGGACGCCGTGGCCCAGTACCAGAAGGGCGACAACGACTCCCTCGGCTTCACCAACAACGACCTGGCCTCGCCCTATGACGGCGATGCCGAGCAGACCAGCATCGGCCTGCAGCTGAACATCCCGATCTACAGCGGCGGCCTGACCAGCTCCCAGGTGCGTGAGGCCTATCATCGCCTGAGCCAGACCGAGCAGGAGCGCGAGAGCCTGCGTCGCCAGGTGGTGGAGAACACCCGTAACCTGCACCGCGCGGTGAACACCGACGTGGAAACCGTGCAGGCGCGCAAGCAGTCGATCATCTCCAACCAGAGTGCCCTGGAAGCCACCGAGATCGGCTATCAGGTCGGTACCCGCAACATCGTCGACGTGCTCGATGCCCAGCGCCAGCTGTACGCTTCGGTGCGCAACTACAACAACGCGCGCTACGACTACATCCTCAACAACCTGCGCCTGAAGCAGGCCGCCGGCACCCTGGCGCCGACCGACCTGGATGCCCTGTCGGGCTTCCTCAAGCCGGACTACAACCCGGACCAGGACTTCCTGCCGCCGGATCTGGCCAAGGCCGCGGAAGCCCAGCTCAAGGGCGATCCGGAGTACTGAGTCAGTCGCAAGATCGAAACCCCGCGCCGAGCGGGGTTTTTTTTATGCTGGCATTTGGCCTATACCTTGCTTTGGCTACAGCTTTGCTGAACGCGGCCGATGCACAGGCATAGGTCGCCTGACCGGAAGGAGTTTCGTTGTGTCCGTTCTGTTCTCGCTGTTGCGCAGCCGCCTGCTGCGCCCCGTATTCATCGCTCTCGGTCTGGCCATGCTGGCCCAGGTAGGGCTGGCCGTCTGGCTGACCCGCGCCACCGTGGACGAGCTGGTCAATGACCTGACCCAACGCCTGGGTGGCGAGAGCCAGCGCCTGGCCGGCGAGCTGGGCAGCGCCGAGGAAGAGATGCGCGCCGGCCTTGCCGCGCTCTCCACCAATACCCGCGAACGCCTCTCCGGCGGTCTCTCCAGCCAGCTCAAGGACGAACAGGCGCAGCTGCGCAAGGTCCTGGAGGAGAACCTCAAGCAGTCCGGCAACTCCATCGCCCAGATGCTCGCCGGCGTGGCGCCCAAGGCCATCTGGGACAATGACGCCCCGGCACTGACCGCCCTGACCCGCATCGTCCAGCGCGACCCCGCGGTGCTCTTCGCGGTGTTCTACGACGCCCAGGGTCAGCGCCTGACCCGCAACTTCAACCGCAGCAGCCCGCGGGTGCGTGAGCTGGTGGCGGCCGGGCAGGGCGACGGCGCCCTGGCCAAGCTGGTCGACGCGGCGTCCCGCGACCCCAAGGTGCACCTGGTCGAGGTGGACATCAATCCGATGGGCGCCTCCATCGGCAAGGTCCAGCTGGGCATGTCGCTGGATGGCGTGGAGCAGGAGCTGACTGCCCTGGACGCGCGCTTCGCCACCCTGGTCGGCAGCGCCGGCGAGCTGGTCGACAAGAGCCTGTCCGGCGCCGCCCAGGAGAGTACCCAGGCCCTGCAGCAGCGCCTGCAGCTGGCCGAGCAGGCCACCGCCGACATGGCCCGCAATGGCAGCGAGACCGTGCAACAGGCCGCCGAGAGCCTGCGTTGGCGCATCGCCAGCGGTCTGCTGGTGGTCGGCCTGCTGACTCTGGCGGTGGTCGCGCTGGTGCTTGGCTGGCGTGTGCTCAGTCGCCTGCAGCTGCTGATCGCGGCGCTCAAGGATCTGGCTGCCGGTGAAGGCGACCTGACCCGCCGGGTGCAGCTGGACAGCAATGACGAGGTCGGCGAGATGGCCGATGCGGTCAATCGTTTCATCGCCAAGCTGCAGCCCATCGTGCGCGAAGCCGGCGAGGTGGCGCAGCGCACTGGCGAGGAGATCCGCAGCCTGGCCCAGCGCAGTGCGGCGGCGGAAGCAGCGGCCGGGCGCCAGCGCGACGAGGTGGCCGGCAGCCTGCAGGCTCTGGAGGAGATGGCAGCGGCGGCCCAGGCCGAGAGCCAGGCCATGCACGACGCCCAGCAGCGCGTGGCGGCCATCCGTCAGGCGGCCCATGAGAATGCGGCCATCGCGGCCAAGGTCGGTGCCTTGATCGAGGCGCTGGTGGCGCGGGTGGACAATGGCTCGGCGGTGATCGAGAAGCTGGCCAAGCAGAGCGAGCAGATCGAGGTGGTGCTGACGGTGATCCAGTCCATTGCCGAGCAGACCAATCTGCTGGCCCTGAACGCGGCCATCGAGGCGGCGCGGGCGGGGGAGAGCGGTCGTGGCTTTGCTGTGGTGGCCGACGAAGTGCGCGCCCTGGCCAGCAAGACCCAGCAGTCCACCGGTGATATCCAGGCGCATATCACCGCCCTGCAGCAGGGCGCCCGCGAGGCAGTGGCGGTGATCGGTCAGGCCGGCGGCCAGGCGGCCGAAGGTCTCAAGGCGCTGCGCGACAGCGCACGCTTGCAGCAGTCGGTGCAGGCCTCGGTGGATGAAGTGCACGGCGCCATCGATACCGCTACCCGATCCGCCGCCCATCAGGCCGATGGCGCGTCGGCGGTGCGTGGTCGGGTCGAGGTGATCCACAGCGAGGCCCAGCGCGCGGCCCAGGCGGTCAGCGAGACGGCGGCCAGTGGGCGCGTGGTGGACGGCCTGGTGGCTCAGCTGCGGGCGAGCTTCGCGCAGTTCAAGGTGTAACGGGCTGAACCTGGGGGTGGCCTGGTCCGGGCCGCTTCTGCTGCGGAGATTTGCAGGAGCCAGAAAAGACAAAACCGAGCCATTGGCTCGGTTCTGTTTTGAAGAGTGGTGCCCAGGAGAAGACTCGAACTTCCACGGTGTTGCCACCGCTAGGACCTGAACCTAGTGCGTCTACCAATTCCGCCACCTGGGCACATTGCGACGATTGCTCGCCGACTTTTTGCAGCATTCACCGTTTTCGCGGCACGGAAGCTGCTCCGTTAAAAGCGAAACCGAGCCATCGGCTCGGTTTCTGAAGAGTGGTGCCCAGGAGAAGACTCGAACTTCCACGGTGTTGCCACCGCTAGGACCTGAACCTAGTGCGTCTACCAATTCCGCCACCTGGGCACGGGAAACTATGATTACTCAATCGCTTCCGTGTTACAACGTCTCAGCAACGTTGTGGGCGCGAACTATACGGAGCAGGTTTTTGCTTGTAAACCCCTGACAGCGAAAAAATTATTGTGCTGACCCCCGATGCCGTTTCGCGCTTCAATAGGCATATGGCACACACATCTATATATGCGTAAAGGTGATTTCACTTAATGGCCGATTGGCAATCCCTCGATCCTGAGGCCGCCCGCGAGGCGGAAAAATACGAAAACCCCATCCCCAGCCGCGAGCTGATTCTGCAGCACCTAGCCGAGCGCGGTTCGCCCGCCGCCCGTGAAGAGCTGCTGGCCGAGCTGGGTCTGACCACCGAAGAGCAGGAAGAAGCCCTGCGTCGTCGTCTGCGCGCCATGGAGCGCGACGGTCAACTCATCTATACCCGTCGCGGCACCTATGCACCGGTGGACAAGCTCGATCTGATCTGCGGCCGCATCAGCGGTCACCGCGACGGCTTCGGCTTCCTGGTCCCGGACGACGGCAGCGACGACCTGTTCCTCAGCCCGGCGCAGATGCGCCTGGTGTTCGATGGCGACCGCGCACTGGCGCGGGTTTCCGGCCTCGATCGGCGTGGCCGCCGCGAAGGCGCCATCGTCGAGGTGATCGCCCGTGCCCACGAGAGCATCGTCGGTCGCTATTTCGAAGAGGCCGGCATCGGCTTCGTCGAGGCCGACAATCCGAAGATCCAGCAGGAAGTGCTGGTCACCCCGGGCCGCACCGGCGGCGCCAAGATCGGCCAGTTCGTCGAGATCAAGATCACCCACTGGCCCACGTCGCGCTTCCAGCCCCAGGGCGACATCGTCGAAGTGATCGGCAACTACATGGCGCCGGGCATGGAGATCGACGTGGCGCTGCGCAGCTACGACATTCCGCATGTCTGGCCGGATGCCGTCACTAAAGAGGCGCGCAAGCTCAAGCCTCAGGTGGAGGAGAAGGACAAGGAGAATCGCGTCGACCTGCGCCACCTGCCGTTCGTCACCATCGACGGCGAGGACGCCCGTGACTTCGACGACGCGGTCTACTGCGAGAAGAACAGCGGTCGCTGGAAGCTGTTCTCCGGCGGCTGGAAGCTCTATGTGGCCATCGCCGACGTGTCGCACTACGTCAAGGTTGGTGCGGCCCTGGATGAAGAGGCGCAGAAGCGCGGCAACTCGGTGTATTTCCCCGAGCGCGTGGTGCCGATGCTGCCGGAAGAGCTGTCCAACGGCCTGTGCTCGCTGAACCCGCATGTCGATCGCCTGGCCATGGTCTGCGAGATGAGCATGTCCAAGTCCGGCGAACTGGTCGACTACCAGTTCTACGAGGCGGTGATCCACTCCCATGCGCGCCTGACCTACAACAAGGTCAGCTACATGCTGGAGCAGCCAAAGAGCAGCGAAGGCAAGGCCCTGCGCGACGAATACAAGGAAGTCCTGCCGCACCTCAAGGAGCTCTACTCCCTGTACAAGGTGCTGCTGGCCGCTCGCCACGAGCGCGGCGCCATCGACTTCGAGACCCAGGAAACGCGCATCGTCTTCGGTAGCGGACGCAAGATCGCCGAGATCCGCCCGACCCAGCGCAACGACGCACACAAGCTGATCGAGGAATGCATGCTGGCGGCCAACGTGGCCACCGCGCGCTTCATGCTCGATCACGAAATTCCCTCGCTGTACCGCGTGCACGACGGCCCGCCGGCCGAGCGCGTGGAGAAGCTCAAGGCCTTCCTCGGTGAGCTGGGTCTGGCTCTGCACAAGGGCAAGCAGGGGCCGGTGCCGAAGGACTACCAGAAGCTGCTGGCCAGCATCCAAGGGCGCCCGGACTTCCACCTGATCCAAACCGTGATGCTGCGCTCCCTGAGCCAGGCGGTGTACAGCGCCGACAACAATGGCCACTTCGGCCTGAACTACGAGGCCTACACCCACTTCACCTCGCCGATCCGCCGTTACCCGGACCTGCTGGTGCACCGTGCGATTCGCAGCGTGATCCGCTCCAAGCGCGAGACCAAGCATGTGCAGCGCGCCGGTGCGGCGAGCATGCCCAAGGCCCGCATCTACCCGTACGACGAGGCGGCGCTGGAGAAACTCGGCGAGCAGTGCTCGATGACCGAACGCCGCGCCGACGAGGCGACGCGCGACGTGGTCAACTGGCTCAAGTGCGAGTTCATGCAGGATCGCGTCGGCGAGACCTTCGAGGGCGTAATCACCGCGGCGACCGGCTTCGGCATCTTCGTCGAGCTGAAAGACATCTACGTCGAAGGCCTGGTGCATGTCACCGCGCTGCCGGGCGACTACTACCACTTCGATCCGGTCCACCACCGCCTGTCCGGTGAGCGCAGCGGCCGCAGCTTCCGCCTCGGCGATAGCGTGGAAGTAAAGGTCATGCGCGTCGATCTGGACGAGCGCAAGATCGAGTTCGAGCTGAGCGAAGGCAAGGCCGACAAGGCGCCGTCCGGTCGCGGCCGTGCCGGTAGCGACGGGCGCAAGAAGCCTGCGCCCAAGTCCGCCGGCTTCGGCAATACCGACGTGCAGAAGAGCCGCGACGTGAAGAAGGCGCTGCTCGACGGCGCCAAGAAGAGCGGTGGCAAGGCGCCTGCGGGCAAGCCGGCTGGCAAGGCCGGCGGTCATCGCAAGGGTGCGCCCAAGGCGGATGCTCCGGCGGGCGGCAAGCCGGGTGCGAGTCGGCGTAAGGCGAAGCGATGAGCCAGCTGGAAAAAGTCTACGGCGTGCATGCCGTCGAGGCGTTGCTGCGCCACCACCCCAAGCGGGTCAAGCAGCTGTGGCTGGCCGAGAGCCGCCAGGACCCGCGGATGCGCAGCCTGCTGGAGCTGGCCGGCCAGCATCGCGTGGCGGTCGGCAACAAGGATCGCCAGGAGCTGGACGAGTGGGCCGAAGGCGTGCACCAGGGCGTGGTCGCCGAGGTCAGCCCCAGCCAGGTGTGGGGCGAGAACATGCTCGACGAGCTGCTCGAGCGCAGTGAAGGTCCGGCCCTGCTGCTGGTGCTGGACGGCGTGACCGATCCGCACAACCTCGGCGCCTGCCTGCGCACCGCCGACGCCGCCGGCGCCCAGGCGGTGATCGTGCCCAAGGACAAGTCGGCCACCCTCAATGCCACCGTGCGCAAGGTGGCCTGCGGTGCCGCCGAGGTGATCCCGCTGGTGGCGGTGACCAACCTGGCGCGTACCCTGGAAAAGCTGCAGAAGAAGGGCCTGTGGATCGTCGGTACCGCCGGCGAGGTGGATCAGGAGCTGTATCAGCTGGATATGACCGGGCCTACCGTGCTGGTCATGGGTGCCGAGGGCAAGGGCATGCGCCGCCTGACCCGCGAACACTGCGACTACCTGGTGAAGCTGCCCATGGGTGGTAGTGTCAGCAGCCTGAATGTCTCGGTCGCCACCGGCGTCTGCCTGTTCGAGGCGGTACGCCAGCGCCAGGCCGCCAAACCCAAGGTCTGAGCTGTTCAAATAATCGCCAATTCGCCTTGCGTGCGGCAGGGGGCTTCTCTAGAATGTCGCCCCTTGCCGTGACGGCAGGCGTGCATGCGCCTTCGCTTCGGCAAGTTCAAACGAGTCATTCACTCCTTGCCTGACCACCTTCTGTTGGCAGGCTACAACCCGTAAGGAGCATTCATGCGTCATTACGAAATCATCTTCCTGGTTCACCCGGACCAGAGCGAGCAAGTCGGCGGCATGGTCGAGCGTTACACCAAGCTGATCGAAGAAGACGGCGGCAAAATCCACCGTCTGGAAGATTGGGGCCGTCGTCAACTGGCCTACGCCATCAACAACGTTCACAAGGCTCACTACGTGATGCTGAACGTTGAGTGCAGCGGCAAGGCCCTGGCCGAGCTGGAAGACAACTTCCGCTACAACGACGCTGTGATCCGTAACCTGATCATCCGTCGCGACGAAGCCGTCACCGGCCAGTCCGAGATGCTCAAGGCCGAAGAAAACCGCAGCGAGCGCCGCGAGCGCCGTGAGCGCGTTGAAACCGAATCCGCCGAAGGCGAAGACGGTGACAACGGCGACAACGCTGACGAGTAATCCACGGATCTATTGAGGAGCCACATTCATGGCACGTTTCTTCCGTCGTCGTAAATTCTGCCGTTTCACCGCTGAAGGCGTGAAAGAGATCGACTTCAAAGATCTCAACACCCTGAAAGCCTACGTTTCCGAAACCGGCAAGATCGTTCCTAGCCGTATCACCGGTACCAAGGCCAAGTACCAGCGTCAGCTGGCCGTCGCTATCAAGCGCGCCCGCTACCTGGCCCTGCTGCCCTACACCGACAGCCACGGCCGTTGAGAGCAGATCGTCGACAAAGTTGTAAGGGATAAACCGCATGCGCGCCTTGGCTGAGTTCATCATGCGCGGCCGCATGCAGGCCACCCTGGTGGTGGTCGGATCGGCGGCAGTGCCGCTGTTGTTCTGGTTGAGTGCCGCCGCCAGCTGCCTGGTGCTGCTGCGGCGGGGGCCGAGAGATGCCATTGGCATCCTCGCCTGGGCATTGCTGCCGGCCCTGGGCTGGTGGCATTTCGGTGAGCCGCGCACCCTGCTGGTGCTGCTCGGTTCGCTGGGGCTGGCGCTGTTGTTACGCGCCGGTCACGCCTGGGCTCGAGTGGTGCTGGCAAGCATCGCCCTCGGTCTGGTGTATGGCGTGATTCTGGGGGCGGTGTTCCGCGAACCCATCGCGGCAATGGCGGGTGAGCTGTACAAGCTCATGCCGCAGATGCTCGATGGGGTCTACCAGCAGATGTCGGTAGAAGAGCGGACCCGCCTGGAGGCGCTGATCACCCCGGTGCTCACCGGTCTGATGGCTGCGTTACTGCAGATCGTCAGCCTGCTCTGCCTGATGCTCGGGCGGTACTGGCAGTCGATCTTGTACAACCCCGGCGGCTTCGGGCTCGAGTTTCGTGCCCTGCGCCTGCCGCCACCACTGGCCTTCGGCCTGTTGGCGGTCATGCTCCTGGCGCCCAATCTGGGTCTGGAGCTGGCCATGCTGACGCCGATGTGCAGCGTGCCACTGGCGTTTGCCGGGGTGGCCCTGCTGCATGGCCTGGCTGCCGCAGGGCGCCTGGCCAGGTTCTGGCTGGTGGGGCTGTATGTATCGCTGCTGCTGTTTATGCAGCTGGTTTATCCGTTACTGGTGGCCTTGGCCATCGTCGACAGTCTGATGGATTTTCGCGGTCGCCAAACGCGCAACAACGGCGCCGGCCCCGCGAACGGTGAAGGTTAAAAGTTAAGAGGTAAGACCCAAATGGAAGTTATCCTGCTGGAAAAAATCGCCAACCTGGGCAACCTGGGCGACAAGGTCAACGTCAAGGCCGGTTACGGCCGTAACTACCTGCTGCCGCAGGGCAAGGCTACCGCCGCTACCGCCGAGAACGTTGCTGCGTTCGAAGCTCGTCGCGCCGAGCTGGAAAAAGCCGCTGCCGAGAAGAAGGCTTCCGCCGAAGCTCGCGCTGCTCAGTTGGCCGAGCTGGAAGTCACCATCACTGCCGTGGCCGGTGACGAAGGCAAGCTGTTCGGTTCCATCGGTACCCACGACATCGCCGAAGCCCTGACCGCCTCTGGCGTTGCAGTGTCCAAGGCCGAAGTTCGTCTGCCGAACGGCACCATCCGCCAGGTCGGCGAGTTCGACGTAGCTGTGCACCTGCACACCGACGTGGAAGCCACCGTCAAGGTGATCGTGGTAGCTGCCTAAGGCAAGCGACCCAGCGGGCTTGCACGAAGGTGCGGGCCTGCAGACAATCGGGCACTCATCGCTTTGCGGTGCGTGCCCGTTGTTTTTTCTAGAGCCCTTGGCCAAGCCGCACGGTTTCGCCAAGGCCTCTGAGCGTATGGAATCACAGGTGCCATGAACGACATCAGCGTCCCCCAGCAGTACGACCTGGAAACCGCGGCCCTCAAGGTGCCGCCGCACTCCATCGAGGCCGAACAGGCCGTGCTGGGCGGCCTGATGCTCGACAACAATGCCTGGGAGCGGGTCTCCGACGCGGTGTCGGATGGCGACTTCTACCGGCATGACCACCGCCTGATCTTCCGCGCCGTGGTCACCCTGGCCGAGCGCAACTCGCCGTTCGACGTGGTGACCCTGTCCGAGCAGCTGGACAAGGAAGGCCACCTGAGCCAGGTCGGCGGCCTGGCCTACCTGGGCGAGCTGGCCAAGAACACGCCATCGGTGGCCAACATCAAGGCCTATGCGCAGATCATCCGCGAGCGCGCCACCCTGCGCCAGCTGATCGGCATCAGCAACGACATCGCCGATATGGCCTACGCGCCCCAGGGCAAGAGCGCCGTGGAGGTGCTGGACGAGGCCGAGCGGCAGATCTTCCAGATCGCCGAGGCGCGGCCCAAGGCCGGCGGCCCGGTGGGGATCAACGAGATCCTGGTCAAGACCATCGACCGCATCGACGAGCTGTTCAACACCAACGAAGGCCTGACCGGCATCTCCACCGGCTTCACCGACCTGGACGGCATGACCAGCGGCCTGCAGCCTGCCGACTTGGTGATCGTCGCCGGTCGTCCGTCCATGGGTAAGACCACCTTCGCCATGAACCTGGTGGAGAATGCCGTGCTGCGTACCGACAAGGTGGTGCTGGTGTTCTCCCTGGAGATGCCCAGCGACTCGATCGTGATGCGTATGCTCTCGTCCCTCGGCCGCATCGACCAGACCAAGGTGCGTTCCGGCAAGCTGGACGACGACGATTGGCCGCGCCTGACCTCGGCGGTCAACCTGCTCAATGAGCGCAAGCTGTTTATCGACGATACGGCGGGGATTTCACCGACCGAGATGCGCGCCCGCGCACGCCGCCTGGCCCGCGAGCACGGCGAGATCGCCATGATTATGGTCGACTACCTGCAACTGATGCGCATCCCGGGATCAAGCGGCGACAACCGTACCAACGAGATCTCCGAGATCTCGCGCTCGCTCAAGGCCCTGGCCAAGGAATTCAACTGCCCGGTGATCGCCCTGTCGCAGCTCAACCGCTCCCTGGAGCAGCGCCCCAACAAGCGCCCGGTCAACTCCGACCTGCGTGAATCGGGAGCGATCGAGCAGGACGCCGACATCATCATGTTCGTCTACCGCGACGAGGTGTATCACCCGGAGACCGAGTACAAGGGCGTGGCCGAGATCATCATCGGCAAGCAGCGTAACGGCCCCATCGGTACCTGCCGCCTGGCGTTCATCGGCAAGTACACGCGCTTCGACAACCTGGCGCCGGGGCTGTACAACTTCGAGGAAGATTGACCCTCCTCGGAGCTGATCCTGCTCAATGAAAACGGGCGCCCAGCGGTTAAGATGGGCGCCCGTTTTATTTCCGGAAGTCGTTCATGCGCCCCCTCGTCGCCACCATCGATCTGGCCGCCATTCGCCACAACTACGCCCTGGCCAAGCGCTGCGCGCCGGGTCGCCAGGCGTTTGCGGTGGTCAAGGCGAATGCCTACGGGCATGGCGTGCGCGAGGTGGTCAGCGCCCTGCATGACGAGGCCGACGGTTTCGCCGTGGCCAGCCTGGAGGAGGCCGCCGAGGTCCGCGCCATGCACGGCACCGCGCGCATCCTGCTGCTGGAGGGCTGCTTCGGCGTCGACGAGCTGCCGATGGCCGCCCATCTAGGGCTGGACCTGGTGCTGCAGGGCGTCGAGCAAATCGAGGCGCTGCTCGCCGCCAGCCTGTCGCGGCCCCTGAACATCTGGCTCAAGCTCGATTCCGGCATGCATCGCCTGGGCCTCTGCGCCGATGTCGTGCGCCAGCAGTTCCCACGCCTGCGCGCGGCAGCGCAGGTGGCCGAGCTGAACCTGCTCAGCCACTTCGCCTGTGCCGACGAGCGCGGCCACTCGCTGACCGAGGTGCAGCTCGAATGCTTCCTCGACCTGCTCGATCTGGATTTCGACCAGCGCAGCCTGGCCAATTCGGCCGCGCTGCTGATGATCCCGGCATCGCACATGGACTGGATCCGCCCCGGCATCATGCTCTACGGCGCCACGCCGTTCGCCGACCTGTCCGCCACTGAGCTGGGCCTGCAGCCGGTCATGAGCCTGAACGCCCAGCTGATCGCCGTGCGCGAGGTGGCCGTGGGTGAGAGCGTCGGCTATGGCGCCGGCTGGGTCGCCGGGCGTGCGTCGCGTATCGGCACGGTGAGTTGCGGCTATGCCGATGGCTACCCGCGTCATGCACCGAGCGGCACCCCGGTGCTGATCCGCGGGCACCGCGTGCCGCTGGCCGGGCGGGTGTCGATGGATATGCTCATGGTCGACCTGACCGACCTGCCCGAGGCGGTGGTAGGCGAAGCGGTGGAGCTGTGGGGCGCCGGTCTGGCGGTGGACGAGGTGGCCCAGGCCGCCGGCACCATCGGCTACGAGCTGCTGACCAAGGTCACCGCGCGCGTGCCGCGGCGCTACAAGGCCTGATCGAACTCAGCTCAGCCCGCTGGGCACCTTGAGCACGTCCAGCATCAGGCAGGTCTGCGGGCTCAGCTCGCCGTCGCAGCCCTGCAGCACGAAGCCCGAGCGGCCGCGCTGCTTGGCCCGGTACATGGCCTCGTCGGCCGACTTGTACAGGCCGGTGAACTGCAGCGCGTGCTGCGGATAGAGCGCGGCGCCGATGCTGATGGTCACCACCAGGCGGTTGGCGCCGTAGAGTACCGGCCGCGACAGCTCGGCGAGCAGGCGCGTCGCGATCTCCTGGGCGTGCTGTTGGGCATCCGGGCCGCACACTAGCACGGCGAACTCGTCGCCACCCAGGCGCGCCACCATGTCGTTGGCCCGCACGTGTTCGCGCAGGCGATGGCCGATGGTGCGTAGCATCAGGTCGCCGGCGTCGTGGCCATAGCGGTCGTTGATCGGCTTGAAGTGATCCAGGTCGACCAGCATCAGCGCCACCGATTCGCCGCGCCGCTGAGCATCGGCCAGCGCCACTTCGGCGCGCTCGATCAGGTAGCGGCGGTTCGGCAGCTCGGTCAGCGGGTCGTGGAAGGCGGCATGCTGCAGGCGCTGCTCGCGCTCGCACAGCTGCTGGTTGGCCTGGGCCAGCTCCACGGTGCGCAGGCGCACCGCTTCCTGCAGTTCGTCGGCGCTGGCCTGCATCTGCGCCAGGCGTGCGGTTTTCTCGCGGTCGGCCTGCAGCAGGGCCTCGGCCTTCTCCTGCTTGAGCGTCTGGATGCGGTAGGCCAGGGCGAAGGAGAACAGGATCGATTCAGCCGCTACCGCCAGCGGGAACACATAGGCGTTCCAGGTAGCCGGCTGCACCAGGCCGGTGGAGCGCATCAGCGCCAGGCTGATGCTGCCGAGGATCAGGCCGTAGCCGAACAGATAGAGCAGGGCGGGGAGGTAGCCCTGGCGCCAACGGATCATCGCCGAGCCGAGCGCCGCGGGAATGCTGGTCAGCGACAGCAGGGCGATCAGCCAGGCCGAGGCGCCGCGCAGGCCGAAGGCCTCCATGGCGATGGCGATCACGTAGCAGGCGCAGGCCAGGCTCAGCAGGTGGTGGGCCCAGCGCACATGGATGCGTGTCTGCAGCAGGGTCTGGGTGAAGCGGCAGGCGCAGAAGCCCCACAGCGAGGGCAGGGTGATGCGGTCCAGCCAGAACGGCACCGGCGCGTCCGGCCACAGGTATTGGAAGCCGTGGCCGCTCATGCTGACGATCAGCAGCAGGGCGCCGGCGGTGGTCAGCACGTACCAGAAGTAGGCGGTGTCGCGCAGGGTGAAGAAGATGAACAGGTTGTACAGCAGCAGGGCGGCGATGATCCCATAGATCAGGCCCAGGCCGAGGTTTTCCTGGCTGGCCAGGTGATTCAGGTCGTCCAGCTGCCAGACCCGCAGCGGGAAGGAGTTACCGGCCGGGTCGAAGCTGCGCAGGTAGAAGGTCTGCGGCGTCTCGCCCAGCTCCGGCAGCTGCAGCAGCGGGCGCCGGTAATCATGGTCGCGGCCCTCGGCGAAGCTGACCCGCTCGCCAACCTGGCGCTGGTTCCAGCCACCCTTGCCATCGGGCGTATACAGCTGCAGGTCGAGCTGGGTCACCGCGCCGATCTCCAGCCACCAGCGCGCCGGGGCGTCGGCGCCGCGCTGCAGCTCCAGCTTGATCCACCAGGGATTGGGGTTCTGCCCGACGCTGGCGCGGCCCTTGGCCGGCACGAAGCGCTGCTGCACGGCGGGGTCGGCCATGTCGGCGATGTCCAGTTGGCCGCCGACATCCTCCAGCAGCATGATCTGCCCGTTCAGCTGCTGCCCGCTGCTATTCGCCTGCAGCTGTACGGCGGCGTGCAGGCGCCCGCCGAGCAGGCTCAGGCACAACATCAATAGCAGCGCATGCGGGATCGAGCGTCGCACCGGGGGACTCCTTGTTCCGGGGGTCGGGCTGGCGTTTTGCAACCAGGCCCGAGTATAGCCATGGAAGTGACCGTGATCACAAATTGACAGCATGGCTGCGCGTGAGCAACTGAGCGTTCTGGTCGGATTCTGTATGTTTTTTGTGCTATATTCCGCGCCCCCGTGAAAGCCCGGTTGATCAAAAAACATGCAACTCGCCAAGCCGCTGTTCGACTATCCCAAGTACTGGGCCGAGTGCTTTGGTCCCGCACCCTTCCTGCCGATGAGCCGGGAAGAGATGGATCAGCTCGGCTGGGACAGCTGCGACATCATCATCGTCACCGGTGATGCCTACGTCGATCACCCGTCCTTCGGCATGGCCATCATCGGCCGCCTGCTCGAGTCCCAGGGCTTCCGCGTGGGCATCATCGCCCAGCCGAACTGGCGCTCGAAGGACGACTTCATGAAGCTCGGCCAGCCGAACCTGTTCTTCGGCGTGGCGGCGGGCAACATGGACTCGATGATCAACCGCTACACCGCGGACAAGAAGATCCGCTCGGATGACGCCTACACCCCCGGCGGCCTGGCCGGCGCCCGCCCGGATCGCGCCAGCCTGGTGTACAGCCAGCGCTGCAAGGAGGCCTACAGCCAGACCCCGGTGATCCTCGGCGGCATCGAGGCCTCGCTGCGCCGCATCGCCCACTACGACTACTGGCAGGACAAGGTGCGCCGCTCCATCCTGATGGACGCCACCGCCGACATCCTGCTGTATGGCAACGCCGAGCGCGCAGTGGTCGAGATCGCCCAGCGCCTGGCCTTCGGCGAGGCGGTCGAGAACATCACTGACGTGCGCGGCACCGCCTTCATCCGCCGCGACACCCCGGAGGGCTGGTACGAGGTGGACTCCACCCGCATCGACCGCCCGGGCAAGATCGACAAGATCATCAACCCCTACGTCAACACCCAGGACACCGCCGCCTGCGCCATCGAGCAGGAGAAGGGCCCTCAGGAAGATCCCAACGAGGCCAAGGTCGTCGAGCTGCTGCCCAGCCCGAAGATGACCCGTGCCAAGACGGTGATCCGCCTGCCGTCCTTCGAGAAGGTGCGCAACGACCCGGTGCTCTACGCCCACGCCAACCGCGTGCTGCACCTGGAGACCAACCCCGGCAACGCCCGCGCCCTGGTGCAGAAGCACGGCGAGGTGGATGTGTGGTTCAACCCGCCACCCATCCCGATGACCACCGAGGAAATGGACTACGTGTTCGGCATGCCCTATGCGCGCGTGCCGCACCCGGCCTATGGCAAGGCGAAGATCCCGGCCTACGAGATGATCCGCTTCTCGGTCAACATCATGCGTGGCTGCTTCGGCGGCTGCACCTTCTGCTCGATCACCGAGCACGAGGGCCGCATCATCCAGAACCGCTCGCACGAGTCGATCATCCGCGAGATCGAGGAGATGCGTGACAAGGTGCCGGGCTTCACCGGCGTGGTCTCCGACCTCGGCGGGCCGACCGCCAACATGTATCGCATCGCCTGCAAGAGCCCGGAAATCGAATCCGCCTGCCGCAAGCCGTCCTGCGTGTTCCCCGGCATCTGCCCGAACCTGAATACCGACCACAGCTCGCTGATCGAGCTGTACCGCAAGGCCCGCGCCCTGCCGGGCGTGAAGAAGATCCTGATCGCCTCCGGCCTGCGCTATGACCTCGCCGTGGAGTCGCCGGAGTACGTCAAGGAGCTGGTCACCCACCACGTCGGTGGCTACCTGAAAATCGCCCCGGAGCATACCGAGGAAGGCCCGCTGAATCAGATGATGAAGCCGGGCATCGGCAGCTACGACAAGTTCAAGCGCATGTTCGAGAAGTACTCGAAGGAAGCGGGCAAGGAGCAGTATCTGATCCCGTACTTTATCGCGGCGCACCCGGGCACCACCGACGAGGACATGATGAACCTCGCCCTGTGGCTCAAGCGCAACGACTTCCGCGCCGACCAGGTGCAGGCCTTCTACCCGTCGCCGATGGCGTCGGCCACGGCCATGTACCACTCGGGCAAGAACCCGCTGCGCAAGGTCACCTACAAGAGCGACGGCGTGACCATCGTCAAGAGCGAGCAGCAGCGCCGCCTGCACAAGGCCTTCCTGCGCTACCACGACCCCAAGGGCTGGCCGATGCTGCGCGAGGCGCTGGAACGCATGGGCCGCAGCGACCTGATCGGCAACGGCAAGCACCACCTGATCCCGACCTACCAGCCGCAGACCGACGAGTACCAGAGCGCCCGGCGCAAGAACTCGACCCCGGCCGGCAGCAAGAAGGTCGCCGGCAACGGCGGCGACAAGGGCAAGACGGTCGGCCGCATCCTCACCCAGCACACCGGCCTGCCACCGCGCGGCAGCGACGGCAGCAAGGCCTGGGACAAGCGCGAACAGGCCAAGGCCGCCGCCGAGGCCCGCCGTAAGGCGGAGAAATCCGGCGCCGGCAAGCCTGCCAGCAAGAAGCCGGGCAAGCGCCCGGTGGCCCCGCGCTAACGGCGCTTCGCCCCCTCTCCCTTTGGGAGAGGGTTGGGGTGAGGGCCGCCCTAGGCGGCTCAGCGTGGCCTGTAAGCCCCTCACCCTACGCGGGCCGCCCCGGCCCTCTCCCAGGGGAGCCTGGCGCCTTTTCTGTGCGCCGTCTCCTTCCGTCCGGCGCGCCTGCCCCCTTGTGGTGCCGGTCTGCCCCGCACAGCCCCCGAAACCGCGGAAAAGCCACTGGCATAACTCTTGCGCGGCCCAGGTATCGCCCTGGCTCGCAGGAGGCACGCCGTGTCGATCCATGTCGCACTGCAGCATGTCACGCATTACCGCTACGACCGCCCGATCAACCTCGGCCCGCAGGTCGTGCGCCTGCGCCCTGCGCCGCACAGCCGCACGCGCATCCTCTCCTATGCGCTACAGGTCGAGCCGGGCGAGCACTTCGTCAACTGGCAGCAGGACCCCCAGGGCAACTACCTGGCGCGCCTGGTGTTCCCGGAGAAGACAGAGCAGCTCAAGGTCACCGTCGACCTGGTCGCCGAGATGGCGGTGTTCAACCCCTTCGACTTCTTCCTCGAGCCGCATGCCGAGCGAATTCCCTTCGCCTACAGCGGCGCCGAGCAGCGCGAGCTGGCGTCTTACCTGGTGGCCAATCGCGGCGGTCCGCTGTTCGCCAAGTACCTGGCCGGCGTCGACCGTACGCCCACCCCCAGCGTCGACTTCCTGGTGGCGCTGAACCAGCGCCTGGCGGATGACATCCGCTACCTGATCCGCCTGGAGCCGGGCGTGCAGACGCCCGAGGAAACCCTGGAGCTGGCCTCCGGCTCGTGCCGCGACTCGGCCTGGCTGCTGGTGCAACTGCTGCGCCATCTGGGCCTGGCGGCGCGCTTTGTCTCCGGCTACCTGATCCAGCTCACCGCCGACGTCAAATCCCTCGACGGTCCCAGCGGCGCCGAGCAGGACTTCACCGACCTGCACGCCTGGTGCGAGGTGTACCTGCCCGGTGCCGGCTGGATCGGTCTCGATCCCACCTCCGGCCTGTTTGCCGGCGAGGGCCACGTGCCGCTGGCCTGCAGTCCCGAGCCGTCGGCGGCGGCGCCGATTTCCGGGGTGCTCGACGAATGCGAGTGCGAGTTCGACCACGACATGCGCGTCGAACGCATCTGGGAGGCGCCGCGGGTCACCAAGCCCTATAGCGAGGAGCAGTGGCAGGAGATCCTCGCCCTCGGCCGCCAGGTCGATGCCGAACTGGACTATGGCGACGTGCGCCTGACCATGGGCGGCGAGCCGACCTTCATCGCCCTCGACTACCCGGACGATGCCGAGTGGAACACCGCGGCCATGGGGCCGAACAAGCGCCGCCTGGCCGCCGAGCTGTTCCACCGCCTGCGTGAGCACTATGCGCCGCAGGCCCTGGTGCACTTCGGCCAGGGCAAGTGGTACCCGGGTGAGCAGTTGCCGCGCTGGTCGCTCAACTGCTTCTGGCGCAAGGACGGCCAGCCGATCTGGCAGGACCCGGCGCTGTACGCCGACGAGAGCCGCTACTACGGCGCCGATGCACGCCTGGCGGCGCGCTTCCTCGCCACGCTAGCCGGGCATCTGGGCCTGGACGCCGAGCATGTATTCCCGGCCTACGAGGACTGGCTCTATTACCTGTGGCGCGAACGTCGCCTGCCGGCCAACGTCAGCCCGGACGACGCGCGCCTGAGTGATCCGCTGGAGCGCGAGCGCCTGCGCAAGGTGTTCTGCCGCGGCTTGGGTGATGTGGTTGGCCATGTGCTGCCGCTGATGCGCAGCGCCGGTGACGACGCCTGGCTGACCGGCCCCTGGTTCCTGCGCGACGAACACTGCCGGCTGATCCCCGGCGACTCGCCGCTGGGCTATCGCCTGCCGCTGGACTCGCAGTCCTGGGTCGGCGAACTGGATTACCCCTACGTCTCGCCGCAGGACCCGCACCAGCAGTTCCAGCCGCTGCCCAGCCGGCAGAGCATCCAGCAGCAGTTGCGCACGCCGCTGCACCCGCAGCGGCGTGGCGAGGGCGAGACTGCCGCGGCGCCGGCGCCCTTCGAGTCGGCTTCCGGCGTGGTGCGCACCGCTCTGTGCGCTGAGCCGCGCGATGGCCGCCTGTACCTGTTCATGCCTCCCTTGAGCCGGTTGGAGGATTACCTGGAGCTGGTCGCCGCCATCGAGGCCACTGCCCGCGACCTGCGCTGCCCGGTGCTGCTGGAGGGCTACGAGCCGCCGGCCGACCCGCGCCTGACCCACTTCCGCGTCACCCCGGACCCGGGCGTGATCGAGGTGAACATCCACCCGGCCGCGACCTGGGACGAACTGGTCGAACGCACCGAGTTTCTCTACGAGGCCGCACGCCAGTGCCGGCTCTCCAGCGAGAAGTTCATGCTCGACGGCCGCCACACCGGCACCGGTGGTGGCAATCACTTCGTCCTCGGCGGCGCCACGCCCGGCGACTCGCCCTTCCTGCGTCGGCCGGACCTGCTGCGCAGCCTGATCGGCTACTGGCACAACCACCCCTCGCTGTCCTACCTGTTCAGCGGCCTGTTTATCGGCCCCACCTCGCAGGCGCCACGGGTTGACGAGGCGCGCAACGACGCGCTGTACGAGCTGGAGATCGCCTTCGCGCAGATGCCCGAACCGGGCCAGGATTGCCCGCCCTGGCTGGTCGACCGCCTGCTGCGCAACCTGCTGGTGGATGTCACCGGCAACACCCACCGCGCCGAGTTCTGTATCGACAAGCTGTACTCGCCGGACTCCAGCAGCGGCCGCCTCGGCCTGCTCGAGCTGCGCGCCTTCGAGATGCCGCCGCACGCGCGCATGAGCCTGGCCCAGCAGGTGCTGCTGCGCGCCCTGGTCGCGCGCTTCTGGAGCGAGCCCTATCGCCCGGCCCGGCTGGCGCGCTGGGGCACCGAACTGCACGATCGCTTCCTGCTGCCACACTTCATCGAGCAGGACTTCGCCGACGTGATCTTCGAGCTCAACGCCGCCGGCTATCCGCTGCGCGCCGAATGGTTCGCCCCACACCTGGAGTTCCGCTTCCCGCGCATCGGCGACTATGCGGTGAAGGGCATCGACCTGGAGCTGCGCCAGGCCCTGGAGCCCTGGCACGTGCTGGGCGAGGAGGGGGCAGTCGGTGGCACCGTGCGCTACGTGGATTCCTCGCTGGAGCGGGTGCAGGTGAAACTGAACGGCATGGCGCCGGACCGTTACCTGCTCACCTGCAACGGCGTGCCGGTGCCGCTGCGACCGACCGGCAAGGTCGGCGAGTTCGTCGGCGGAGTGCGCTACCGCGCCTGGCAGCCGGCCAGTTGCCTGCAACCGACCATCGGCGTGCACGCGCCGCTGGTGTTCGACCTGGTGGATACCTGGATGCAGCGTTCCCTGGGTGGCTGCCAATACCACGTGGCCCACCCTGGCGGGCGCAACTTTGAGGCCCTGCCGGTCAATGCCTACGCCGCCGAGAGCCGGCGCCTGGCGCGCTTCTTCCGCCACGGCCACAGTCCGGGCGAACTGACAGTGGTCGCTGCCATCAACAATAATGAACTGCCCATGACCCTGGACCTGCGCCGGAGCTGATGCCCGGCGCCAGGGCGCCTTGCGAGACTTGCATGCCTGATCTGCTTGCCGACTACCCGCGCGCCGACGCGGCCTACCACGAGCTGCTCGACGCCCAGGGCCAGGTGCGCCCGCACTGGCGCCGTCTGTTCGACCAGCTGCAGCGCAGCACCCCGGCCCAGCTGCAGCAGCGCCAGGCCTTGCTGGCGCGGCAGATCCAGGAAAACGGCGTGACCTACAACGTCTACGCCGATCCGGACGGCGCCGACCGCCCCTGGGAGCTGGACCTGCTGCCCAACCTGATTCCCGCTGAGGAGTGGCAGCAGATCGCCGCCGGTGTGGCCCAGCGCGCCGGCCTGCTCAACGCCGTCTTGGCTGACCTGTACGGCCCACAGCAGTTGCTCGCCGAAGGCCTGCTGCCGACCGAGCTGGTGTTCGGCCACGACAACTTCCTCTGGCCCTGCCAGGGCATCCGGCCGCCGGGCGGCACCTTCCTGCACCTGTATGCGGTGGACCTGGCGCGAGCGCCGGACGGCCGCTGGTGGGTCACCGCCGACCGCACCCAGGCGCCCTCCGGTGCCGGCTATGCGCTGGAGAACCGGCAGATCCTCTCGCGCGCCTTCCCCGAGCTGTACCGCGATCTGCGCGTGCAGTACCTGGCCGGCTTCTTCCGCACCCTGCAGGACACCCTGGCACGCCAGGCCCCGGCAGCCGGCGAGACGCCGCTGGTGGTGCTGCTCACGCCGGGGCGCTTCAACGAGAGCTATTTCGAGCACCTGTACCTGGCGCGCCAGCTTGGCTACCCGCTGGTGGAAGGCAGCGACCTGACCGTGCGCGATGCCAAGCTCTACCTCAAGACCCTGGCCGGCCTGCGCCGGGTGCATGCCGTGCTGCGCCGCCTGGACGACGACTATTGCGACCCGCTGGAGCTGCGCACCGACTCCGCCCTCGGCGTGCCCGGCCTGCTGGAGGCGGTGCGCCAAGGCAACGTGCTGGTGGCCAACGCCCTCGGCAGCGGCGTGCTGGAGTCGCCCGGGCTGCCTGGTTTCCTGCCGGCCATCGCGGAGAAGTGGCTGGGCGAGGAGCTGCTGCTGCCCTCCATCGCCAGCTGGTGGTGCGGCGAGGATCCGGTACTGGAAGAGGCGCTGGGCAAGCTCGACGAGCTGCTGGTACGGCCGAGCTTTCCCTCGCAGAGCTTCGTCGCCCAGTTCGGTCGCGACCTCGACGAGGCCCAGCGCGCCGCCCTGGCCGAGCGCATCCAGGCGCGCCCCTATGCCTACGTGGCGCAGGCGCGGGCCCAGCTGTCGCAGGCGCCGGTGTGGCTGGCCGAGGAGGGCGGCGTGGTGCCGCGCGCCATCGGCATGCGCGTGTACGCGGTGGCCAGCGCCGACGGCTACCGCGTGCTGCCCGGTGGTCTGACCCGCGTCGCCGCCGATGCCGACGCCGAGGTGGTATCGATGCAGCGCGGCGGCGCGAGCAAGGACACCTGGGTGCTCGGCGAGCGCCATCCCGGCGGCGAACCCTGGCAATGGCTGCGTCCGCTCGGCGTGGCCGACCTGGTACGCAGCGATCCCTACCTGCCGTCGCGGGTGGTGGAGAACCTGTTCTGGTTCGGCCGCTACGGCGAGCGTTGCGAAGACAGCGCGCGCCTGCTGCGCATCATGCTGGCCCGCTACGTCGACGATGACGACGACCCGCAGGCCCTGCAGGCCGCGCTGTCCCTGGGCGAGAGCCTCGGTCTGCTGCCGGATGCCGGCAGCGGCAGCCTGGAGCAGCGCCTGTTCGAGGCCCTGCTCGGCGCCGACTGGCCGACCAGCCTGCGCGCCAACCTGCAGCGCCTGCAGTGGGCCGCCGGCAGCGTGCGCGGCAAGCTGTCCCAGGCCAACTGGCAGGCGCTGGTCGAACTGCAGCGCGAGGCCCAGGGCCTGGAGCGCGAGGGCGCCGACTTCGGCGACCTGCTGGATTTCCTCAACCGCCTGCTGATGTCGCTGGCGGCCCTGGCCGGCTTCGCCCTCGACGACATGACCCGCGACGACGGCTGGCGCTTCCTCATGCTCGGCCGTTGCGTGGAGCGCCTGCAGTTCCTCTGCGAGAGCGTCGCCGGCTTCCTGCGCAGCCACGCGGTGCACGACCAGTCGGCGCTGGAGTGGCTGCTGGAACTGGGCAACAGCAGCATCACCTATCGCACCCGCTACCTGGCCAGCGCCCAGCTGATCCCGGTGCTCGACCTGCTCCTGCTCGACGAGCAGAACCCCCACGCCGTGCTGTTCCAGCTGCGGCAGCTGCTGCGCTCGCTGGAGCGTCTCGAGGAAGGCTTCGGCTTCGTCGCCGGCAATCGCCTGGGCGAGCTGGCCAGCAAGCTCGCCAGCTTCCGCCTGAGCAGCCTGGAGAGCCCGTTGTTCGGTACCTCCGGCGTGCGCGCGGTGCTCGGCGGCCTGGCCGACCTGCTGCTGCAGATCGGCGAGGCCTCCGGCGAGGTCTCCGACCAGCTGGCCCTGCGCTTCTTCGTGCACGTGGACGCCAGCCGCGGGACACTGTCGTCATGAAGCGCGCCCACTACCAGGTTCTGCACGACACCCACTACCGCTACTCGGCGCCGGTCTCCCTGGCCCAGCAGCTGGCCCACCTGTGGCCGCGCGATTGCACCCGGCAGCTGTGCCATGAACGACACCTGACCATTACTCCACAACCGACCCGGCGCCAGGACGGCCTCGACCTGTTCGGTAATCCGCTGACCCGCCTGGCCTTCGAACGGCCCCACGACGAGCTGCGGGTGATCGCCTGCCTGCGCGTCGAGGTGCTGGCCCGCGAGGGGCTGGCGCTGGAGGATTCGCCGGCCTGGGAGGAGGTGGCCGCCGCGCTGCGCTACTCCGGCCAGCCATTGTCCGCCGAGCTGCTGGAGGCGGCGCGCTACCGCTTCCAGTCGCCCTACGTGCACCTCAAGCAGGCCTTCGCCGCGTTCGGCGCCGACTGCTTCGCTCCTGGCCGGCCGCTGTTGCTGGCGGTGCGCGCACTGATGCAGAAGATCTTCAAGGAATTCACCTTCGATGCCGCCGCCACCCAGGTGGCGACCCCGCTGCTGCAGGTGCTGGAGGAGCGCCGCGGCGTGTGCCAGGACTTCGCCCACCTGATGCTCGCCTGCCTGCGTTCCCGGGGCCTGGCGGCGCGCTATGTCAGCGGCTACCTGCTGACCCAGCCGCCGCCCGGCCAGCCCCGGCTGATCGGCGCCGACGCCTCGCACGCCTGGGTCTCGGTGTACTGCCCGCGCCAGGGCTGGGTGGACTTCGACCCGACCAACAACCTGCTGCCGGCTCTGGAGCACATCACCCTCGGCTGGGGTCGCGACTTCGCCGACGTGTCGCCGCTGCGCGGAGTGATCCTCGGCGGCGGCAGCCACGATCCGGAGGTGCGGGTGACGGTGACGCCGCTGGAAGAGCCGCTGCCGGCGGTGGGGTGAGGCGCGCGAGATGCCTGTGCTCCCCTCTCCCGCTTGCGGGAGAGGGGGCGGGGGAGAGGGTGATAACCATAAGCGCCCTCTCCCTAACCCTCTCCCATAAATGGGAGAGGGAATGTCGTCCGTATCCCGGGTGACATCTGGGCTACCGCCGTCGCAACCACTCCAGTGCGCCCAACCCGGCGGCGCGGCCGCTGGCAAAGCATGCGGTAAGCAGGTAGCCGCCGGTGGGTGCCTCCCAGTCGAGCATCTCGCCGGCGCAGAAGGTGCCGGGTAGGGCGCGCAGCATTAGGTTCTGGTCGAGCGCCGCGAAGGTCACCCCGCCGGCGCTGGAGATGGCCTCGTCCAGTGGGCGAGTGCGCAGCAGTTCGATCGGCAGCGCCTTTATTGCCTTTGCCAGGCGGCGCATGTCGGCGAAGTCTTCGGCGCTGGTCAGCTCGCGCAGCAGTGCGGCCTTGGCGCCATCCAGGCCGAGCTGGCGGTGCAGGTGCTTGGCCATCGACGCCGAACCGCGTGGTTTGCTCAGCAGCGCCTCGACCTTGTCGATGCTGCGGTCCGGCTGCAGATCCAGGTGGACCCGTGCGCGGCCATGCTGCTCGATGCGCTGGCGGATGGCGGCGGACAGCGCATAGACCAGGCTGCCTTCGATACCGTGTTCGGTGAGGACGAATTCGCCGCGCCGCGGCTCCTTGCCGTCCAGCGCCAGGGTCACGTTCTTCAGCGGCGCGCCGGCGAACTTGCCGCGCAGGTGCTCGCTCCAGCCGGCCACCTCGAAGCCGCTATTGGCCGGGCGCAGCGGAGAGACCTCGACCCCGCGTTGCTCCAGCAGCGGCACCCAGGCACCGTCCGAGCCCAGCCGCGCCCAGCTGCCGCCACCCAGGGCCAGCACGCAGGCATCGGCTGCAACCAGGCGCTCACCATCCGCTGTGGCGATACGCAGCGCGCCGCTCTCGTCCCAGCCCAGCCAGCGGCTACGGGTATGGATCGCCACGCTGGCCTCGCGCAGGCGCTTTAGCCAGGCGCGCAGCAGCGGTGCGGCCTTCATATCGGTGGGGAACACCCTTCCCGAGGTGCCGACGAAGGTGTCGATGCCCAGGCCATGAATCCACTCGCGCAGGGCCTCGGCGTCGAAGTCCGCCAGCAGCGTGGCGATCTCCCGTTCACGCTCGCGGTAGCGGGCGAGGAACGGCGCCTTGGCTTCCGAGTGGGTGATGTTCATGCCGCCGACCCCGGCCAGGAGGAACTTGCGTCCGACCGAGGGCATGGCGTCGAACAGCTCGACCCGCGTGCCACCCGCGGCCAGTACCTCGGCGGCCATCAGGCCGGCGGGGCCGCCGCCGATAACGGCGACGCAGGGTGCGGAGCGAGTGGCAGAGTCGGTCATGGTTTGAGTCGGGAATGTGCGGCGAGAGGCGGCATTCTACCCGAGCCATCGGTCGCCAGCCTTGTCATCTGCGCGGGCTTCGGGCAGGGTCTGGGCATCAATCCCAGCGAGAGTGAGTGTCATGTCCGGCCTCTACCCCAGTGTCGATCCCGAGGGTCTGCTCGAATATTCGGTGGTCTACACCGACCGCTCCCTCAACCATATGTCGCAATCCTTCCAGGGCGTGATGCGGGATATTTCGAGCACCCTGAAGCGCGTCTACAACGCCCATGCCGTGGCCGTGGTGCCCGGCAGCGGCACCTTCGGCATGGAGGCGGTGGCGCGCCAGCTGGCCACTGGGCAGAAGACCCTGGTGATCCGCAATGGCTGGTTCAGCTATCGCTGGACGCAGATCTTCGAGATGGGCCAGATCCCTGCCGCTTCCACCGTGCTTAAGGCGCGCCCGGTCAGCGAGGGCAGCCAGGCCGCCTATGCGCCGGCGCCGCTGGCCGAGGTGCTGGCGACCATCGCCCAGGAGAAACCGCAGGTGGTGTTCGCGCCCCATGTGGAGACTTCCTCGGGGATGATCCTGCCCGACGACTACCTGCGCGCCGTGGCCGATGCCGTGCATGCGGTGGGCGGTCTGTTCGTGCTCGACTGCATCGCCTCCGGCACCCTCTGGGTGGACATGCAGGCCTGCGGTGTCGACGTGCTGATCAGTGCGCCGCAGAAAGGCTGGAGCGCCTCGCCCTGCTGCGCCCTGGTGATGCTCAGCGCGGCCGCCCAGGCCCGCGTCGAGGCGACCCAGAGCAGCAGCTTTGCCTGCGACCTGAAGAAGTGGCTGCAGATCATGCAGGCCTACGAACAGGGTGGTCACGCCTACCACGCGACCATGCCCAGCGACGCCCTGGCGCGCTTCCGCGATGCGATGAAGGAGGCCGAGGCCAAGGGCTTCGCCAAGGTCTGCGAGCAGCAGCGCGAGCTGGGCCGGCGTGTGCGTGCGCTGCTGGCCGGCAAGGGCTTCAAGAGTGTGGCGGCGGAAGGCTTCGAGGCGCCTGGCGTGGTGGTCTGCTACACCGATGATGCGCAGATCAAGAACGGCAGCAAGTTCGCCGCCCAGGGCCTGCAGATCGCCGCCGGCGTGCCGCTGCAGTGCGACGAGCCGGCGGACTTCCAGACCTTCCGTCTCGGCCTGTTCGGCCTGGACAAGCTGGGTAATGTCGAGCGCACAGTGGCCACGCTGGAACAGGCACTGGATAAGGTGCTGGCGGGGTAAACCCAAGGGGAGAGGGGACCCGCACAACCCCTGCATGCTAGTAACACCCTCTCCCTCCGGGAGAGGGTCGGGGTGAGGGCGTGTCGGGTAGTCAGCGCAGCCCCGCCGCGCGCCACACCCGCGCGGCGCTGTGATGCAGGATGCCGTGGCGGCGGGCGAGCAGGGCGCGGTCCTGGTCGTAGCCGCCGCCGATCACCCCGACCACCGGGATATCGCGCTCCAGGCAGTGGCGGAACACCGCCTCGTCACGGGCGGCGATGCCGGCGTCGGTCAGCTGCAGATAGCCGAGGCGGTCGTCCTGGTGCACGTCCACGCCGCCGTCGTAGAGCACGATATCCGGCTGGTACAGGGCCAGCAGGTAGCCCAGGCTGTCGTGCACCACCTTGAGGTATTCGGTGTCGCCCATGCCTATGGGCAGGCCGATATCCCAGTCGCTTCTGGCCTTGCGCGCCGGGAAGTTCTTCTCGCAGTGCAGCGATACGGTGATGGCGTCCGGCACGTTTTCCAGTAGCCGCGCGGTGCCGTCGCCCTGGTGCACGTCGCAGTCGTAGATCAGCACCCGGCCGACACGGCCGCTCTCCAGCAGGTAGCGGGCCATCACCGCCAGGTCGTTGAAGATGCAGAAGCCGGAGGCCTCGGCGAAGTGCGCATGGTGGGTGCCGCCGGCCAGGTGGCAGGCCATGCCGTGTTCGAGGGCCAGATCGGCCGCCAGCAGCGAGCCGCCCACCGCGCGCACGGTGCGCCGGGCCAGCGGCTCGCTCCAAGGCAGGCCCAGGCGGCGTTGCTCCTGATAGGTCAGCTCGCCGCTGGCGAAGCGCTCGATATAGTCCGGGCAGTGGGCCAGGGCGAGAATCTCCGGCGGGCAGATCTGCGGACGATGCAGCTCTTCGTCGCGCACCAGGCCGCTGTCCACCAGGTGGTCGCGCAGCAGGCGAAACTTCTCCATGGGGAAGCGGTGGTTGGCCGGGAAGGGCGGGCTGTAGTCGTCGTGGTAGACCAGCGGCAGCATAATGGGGAACTCTCGCAGCCATTTGAAAAACTAGGCGAGCCCAGTATATGACCACGACCCTGACCAGCGAGCGCCTGATGCTGCGGCCCTGGCGCGATGATGATCTCGACGCCCTGGCGCAGCTATGCGCCGACCCCGAGGTGATGGCGCATTTCCCCGGCGTGCTGGACCGCGCAGGCAGCGCCGAGCTGCTCGACAAGCTGATGGCACACCAGACTGAGCATGGCTTCACCTTCTGGGCGCTAGAGCGTCGTGACACTGGCGGAGTGATCGGCTTTGCCGGGCTGGCGCGGGTCGGTTTCGCCGCGCCGTTCGTGCCGGCGGTGGAGACCGGCTGGCGTCTGGCTCGGCCCTACTGGGGCCAGGGCTATGCGCTGGAGGCGGCGCGGCGTGCGCTGCGGTTCGCCTTCGAGGATTTGGCGTTGCCTGAGGTAGTGGCCTTTACCGTGCCGGCCAACCTGCGCTCTTGGAGTGTGATGGAGCGCCTGGGCATGCGCCGCGATCCGGCCGATGACTTCGAACACCCCTGCTTGCCGGCCGGCCATCCGCTGCGCCCTCATTGGCTCTATCGCATCCAGCGGGAGGGCTGGCATGGACGCTGAGCAGCGGGTGCGCGCCTATCACGCGCTGAGCAAGCACGCGCCGAACGCCTATGCGCCGGGCCCCGGTCAGCTCGACTGGGCGACCCAGCCGGCACCTTTCCGTCGCTACGCCGGTGCTCGTCTGATCGAGCTGTGGCAGCGCCCGCTGGAGGAGACGCCGGGTTACGACGCGCCGTTCGCCGGGCCGACTGGCGCGCCGGCGCCGCTGAGCCGCACCAGCCTCTCGCAGCTGCTGTACGACAGCCTGGCGCTGTCCGCCTGGAAGGAGTCTGGCGGCAATCGCTGGGCGCTGCGGGTCAATCCCTCGTCCGGCAATCTGCACCCGACCGAGGCCTATCTGCTGCTGCCGCCGGGCAGCGTCGAGGCGGCCGGGCTGCTGGTGCACTACGCGCCGGATGCGCACGGCCTGGAAGTGCGCGCCGAGCTGCCGGCGCCGCTGGGCGAGCAGCTGCAGGTCGCGCTGCCGGCCGGTGGCTTCCTGCTGGGGCTGGCCAGCATTCCCTGGCGCGAGTCCTGGAAGTACGGCGAGCGCGCCTACCGCTACTGCCAGCATGACCTGGGGCATGCGCTGGCCTGCCTGAGCATCGCCGCCGCGATTCAGGGTTGGCAGGTGAGCTTGCTCCGCGGCGTCGCCGAGGCGCGCCTGGATGGCCTGCTGGGGCTGGATCGCGACGGTTTCCACGAGGCCGAGCATAGCGACTGCCTGCTGTGGATCGGCCCGGCGCAGGCACAGGAGTTCGCCCTGCCCGAAACATTGCTATGCAGCCTCGCGGCGTTAGAGCTGAGCGGTACGCCCAATCGCCTGTCGCGCCAGTACCGCGAGTGGCCGGAACTGGCGCGGGTGCATGGGCTCTGTCGGGCGCCGGCCCTGCCGGGCTTGAGCTGGCTGGCGCCGAGTGGTCACAACGGCAACGAAAATCCCGGCCTGCCACTGCGGCCGATCCTGCACCGACGGCGCAGTGCCCAGGCCTTCGACGGGCGCAGCGGTATCCAGGCCGAGCTGCTGTTCGCCTGGCTGCGCCGCCTGCTGCCGCAGCACTCGCCGGTGCCTTTCGCGCTGAGCTGCGAGCCGGCGCGGGTCGATCTGCTGCTGTTCGTCCACCGCGTGCAGGGCCTGCAGCCCGGGCTGTACTGGCTGGCCCGTTGCGATGGCCAGTCGCAGCCGGAGGGGCTGCGCGCGGACTTCGTCTGGCAACGGGTGCATCAGGAGCTGCCGCTGTACCGCCTGCTGGAGGGGGATGCCCGCGGCCTGGCCTGCTTCCTCTCCTGCGGCCAGGACATCGCCAGCGATGGCTGTGTGGCCCTGGCCATGTTGGCGCGCTTCGACGCGGCGCTGGCCGAGGGGCCGTGGCGCTATCCGCGGCTGTTCTGGGAGTGCGGGCAGATCGGCCAACTGCTGTACCTGGAGGCCGAGGCAGCGGGGCTGTCCGGCACCGGCATCGGCTGCTTCTTCGACGATCAGGTACACGAATTGCTGGAACTGGCCGACAGCCGCTGGCAAAGCCTTTACCATTTCACCATTGGCCGCGCCGTGTGGGACGCGAGACTCTCCAGCGCGCCGGCCTATCCTGAATTACGTGTGCCGCCGAGGAGCGATGTATGAGCCAAGTGCTGGATGATCTGGTGTCCCTGCTGAGCATGGAGCAGATCGAGGAAAACCTGTTCCGTGGGCGCAGCCAGGACCTGGGCTTCCGTCAGCTGTTCGGCGGCCAGGTGCTCGGCCAGTGCGTGTCGGCGGCCAACCAGACGGTGGAGGAGGCGCGCCACGTGCACTCGCTGCACGGCTACTTCCTGCGTCCCGGCGATGCCGCGTTGCCCGTGGTCTACAGCGTCGACCGCGTGCGTGACGGCGGCAGCTTCAGCACCCGCCGGGTCACGGCGATCCAGAAGGGCCAGCCGATCTTCACCTGCAGCGCCTCGTTCCAGGCCGACGAGGAAGGTTTCCACCACCAGCTGCAGATGCCCGCCGTGCCCGGCCCCGAGGGCCTGCCGTCGGAGACCGACCTGGCGCGCCAGGTGGCGCACCTGATCCCCGAGCGCATGCGCGAGCGGATGACCAGCGACAAGCCGATCGAGATCCGCCCGGTGACCCGCATCAACCCCTTCGCCCCGCAGCCCTGCGATCCGGTGAAGTACGTGTGGTTCCGCGCCGCCGGTCCGCTTCCGGCCGAGCCGCAGCTGCACAAGCTGTTGCTGGCCTATGCCAGCGACTTCAACCTGCTGACCACCTCGATGCAGCCCCACGGCGTGTCGGTGTTCCAGAAGTTCATGCAGGTGGCCAGCCTCGACCACGCCCTGTGGTTCCACGGCGACCTGCGCATGGACGACTGGCTTCTGTACGCCATGGACAGCCCCTGGGCCGGCAATGCCCGCGGCTTTGCCCGCGCCAGCATCTTCAATCGCGCCGGCCAGCTGGTCGCCTCGTCCTGCCAGGAGGGGCTGACCCGCCTGCGCGAGGACTGGAAGTGAGCGACGGGGCGGGAGAAGTCCGCGCGCGGGTTGCACCCGCCCTACAAACGGAAATGCGCCTGCAGGACTGCCGCCACTGGGTCTTCGATATGGACGGCACCCTGACGGTGGCCGTGCATGACTTCCCGGCGATCAAGCGGGCGCTAGGCATTCCCCAGGACGAGGACATCCTCCATCACCTCGCCGCGCTGCCGGCCGACGAGGCGGCGGCCAAGCACGCCTGGCTGCTGGAGCACGAGCGCGAACTGGCCATTGGCTCGGTGGCCGCTGTTGGCGCCGTGGACCTAGTGCGCGCGCTGCACCAGCGTGGCTGCCGCCTCGGCATCCTCACCCGCAACGCCCATGAACTGGCGCTGCTGACCCTGGCCGCCATCGGCCTCGGCGACTGCTTCGACACGGCCGATGTGATCGGTCGCGGCGAGGCGATCCCCAAGCCGGACCCGGAAGGCCTGCTGCAACTGGCCGAACGCTGGGGCGTGGCGCCGGCCGAGCTGGTGATGGTCGGCGACTACCGCTTCGACCTCGACTGCGCCCGCGCCGCCGGGGCCCGGGGCGTGCTGGTCAACCTGCCGGACAATCCCTGGCCGGAGCTGACTGACATGCATGCTGCAGACTGCTCCGAGCTGCTGGCGAGGCTAACCCCTCTCCCTCTGGGAGAGGGGCAGGGGTGAGGGACTGCTAGGCTGCACGGACTATCAGGAAAGGACTCCTGCCATGCCCCGCCACAAGTCCCCGCTAGAACCCGACCAACTCGAATTCGCTTGTCAGCTCAGGCGCGAAGCCACCGATGCCGAGACGCTGCTCTGGCGCCACCTGCGTAGCCGCCAGTTGGCCGGCTGCAAGTTCCGCCGCCAGCATCCGCTGTCACCTTATGTGTTGGATTTTTATTGTGAAGAGCTGCATCTCGGCATCGATCTGGATGGCGGGCAGCACTATGCGGATGAAGGGGAGAAGCATGATCGGCAGCGTTCTGCGTATTTGCAGGGCAAAGGCATTCGCGTGCTGCGCTTCAGCAATCGTGACGTGTTGCTAGAGCTACCAGCAGTGCTGGAGCGGATATACCTTGAGGTCACCATACCCTCACCCCTAGCCCCTCTCCCGGAGGGAGAGGGTGAATCGCCCGCAGGCGGCTTCTGAGGGAGGCCTCAGTAGCGATACTCGCCGCCCTGAATCGCCGTATGCAGCTCGGCGTTGACCGCCACATAGCTCTCCGTGCCGGGTAGCCAGGCGTACAGCGGGTCGGTGCAGCGCGCCGGGTCGAAACCCTGGTCCTTGAGTGGCGCCTTCTTGTGCTTGAAGGTGCCGGTGGTCTCCATCTTCTCGCTCAGGCGCAGGAACAGCGGCACCGCATAGTGCGGCAATTCGCGGCGCAGCTCGGCGAGCAGACCCTGGAAGTCGAAGTCGGCCGGGGCACGGTCCAGGCGGATGCAGGCCATGCCGGCGCGGCCGTTGGTGCCGGCGATCTCCACCCCGTAGACCACCGCCTCGCCGACGCCTTCGATGCCATCGAGCACCGTCTCCACCTCGGTGGTGGAGACGTTCTCGCCCTTCCAGCGGAAGGTGTCGCCGAGGCGATCGACGAACTGGGCGTGGCGCCAGCCCTGATGCAGCATCAGGTCGCCGGTGTTGAACCAGGCGTCGCCGGGCTTGAACACGTCACGCAGGATGCAGCTCTCGGTCTTGGCCGGGTCGGTGTAGCCATGGAAGGGCGTCTTCGCGGTGATCTCGCCGATCAGCAGGCCGGGCTCGCCGGGCTTCACCCGCTGCAGGCGGCCGTGTTCGTCGCGCAGCGGCGCCTCGCTGTCGCGGTCGTAGCGCACGATGGCGTAGGGATAGGGGGTGAAGCCCACCGTGTTGTCCAGATTGAGCAGGTTGGTGAAGCCGATGTTGCCCTCGCTGGAGGCGTAGAACTCGACCACTCGCTGGATGCCGAAGCGCTGCTTGAAGGTGCCCCAGATGGCCGGGCGCATGCCGTTACCGACCATGATGCGCAGCGGGTTGTCGGCGTCGTCCGGGCTGGCCGGGCGGTCCAGCAGGTAGCGGCACAGCTCGCCGACATAGCCGAAGGCGGTGGCGCCGTGGCGGCGCACTTCGTCGAGGAAGCGGCTGGCGCTGAAGCGCCGCACCATGATCAGCGCCGCCCCGGCGGACAGCACCGAGCCCCAGCACACCACCATGGCGGTGGCGTGGTAGAAGGGCAGGCTGCAGTACAGACGGTCGTAGCGGCCCAGGCGCACGGCGCCGAAACCGAAGATGCCGTAGCCCTTGAGGAAGCGCCCGTGGTTGAACACCACGGCCTTGGGCAGGCCGGTGGTGCCGGAGGTGTAGATGTAGAAGCAAGGGTCTTCGGCCTGCACCGGGCGCGCCAGCAGCGGCTTGCTGTCTGCTTGCGCGGCCAGGTCGGCGGCCGGGTGCTGCCAGCCGCTCGGGGCCTGGCCGGGCTCGCGCCAGGTCGGGCGGTCGGCGAAGTAGTAGCGACCGTCGGCCGGCAGCTGCAGCTGCTCCTGCACCTCCTCGAAGGCTGTCAGCAGCTCTTCGCCGACCAGGGCGACGCGCGGCTTCACCAGGTTGATGCTGTGCGCCAGCACCTGGCCGCGCTGGCTGTTGTTGAGCAGCGCCACCACCACGCCGAGCTTGGCGCAGGCGGTGACGCAGGCCAGCAGCTCCAGGCGGTTGTCCATCAGCAGCACGACGCAGTCGCCCTGTTCCAGACCGCCGGCGCGCAGGCGATGGGCCAGGCGGTTGGTCCACTGGTCGAACTCGGCGTAGGTCAGCTGTTCGTCACCCTGGATCAGGGCGATGCCGTCGGGGTTGCCGCGGGTGGCGCGCTCCACGCAGTCGGCCAGGCCGCCGACGGCGCTGCCCCGGGCGCGGCTGGCGAGGCGCAGGCCGCGGATGATGCCGGGCAGGCCGGCGAGCAGGTAGGGCACGCGCGACAGCAGGCGCGGCAGGGTGATGACGGCGGGATGGCTCATGGCGGATCCTGGGGTGTTGTTGTTATTCCCCGCAATCTACGCAAGGCCGCGTCGGGCTGTTGATAGCCTGCGGTCGCAAGGGACTGGCAATTCGTCTCATGGGCGGCGCACAATCGAGCGACCCCGCCACAGGTGAAAGGATTTGCCGACCATGCTGGACTCCGCCCCGAGCGCCACCGCGTCGCTGCTGCTGGACCTCTACCAGAGCCTGCGCCAGTTGCAGCTGGTGGGGCCGGACGACCTCGCCGAGCTGGGCCTGGCGCCGGAGCCGCGCCTGGACCTGGAGGCGCGCATCCCGGTGGCCTGGTTGCTGCGCCTGTGGCAGCTGGCGGCGCAGCGCGGAGCGCCGCCCGATATCGGCCTGCTTCTCGGCCAGCAGCGAGGCCTGCGCACCCGCGGGCCGGTGGCCAGCCTGGCGGCGATGAGCGCGACCATCGGCGAGGCGCTGCAGCTGTTCAGCCAGCACAGCCCGGTGATGAGCGAATGCGAGAACCTGCGCGTGGAGCTGCTCGGCGAGCGGGTGCGCATCTGCTTCCTGTTCACCGCGCCGTTGGTCAACCATCCACCCGCCTGCGAATACAGCCTGAGCTCCGCCCTGTGCTGGGGCCGGCAGATGAGTGGCGTGCGCCTGCTGCCGTTGCTGGTGGGCTTCCGCCATATGCCGCTGGCCGGCTCCGCCAGCTACCGGCAGATCCTCGGTTGCCCGGTGCGTTTCGGCGAGCCGCTGGACTATATCGAGATGGCGGCGGCGGACATGCAGTTGCCGCTGCACAGCGGCAACGACTACCTCAAGGGCCTGCTGCTGCAACGGGTCAGCGACATGCAGGCGCAGCTGCCGAGCCACCACAGCCTGCGCCAGCAGGTGCTGCACCTGATCGAACTGGGACTGGTGGATGGTGCCTTCTCGGTGCAGGCGGTGGCGCGGCGGTTGCGCACCAGCCGGCAGACCCTGCATCGCCATCTGCGCGAGGAGGGCTGCAGCTTTTCCGAGCTGCTCGCCGAGGTGCGCCGCGAGCATGCGTTGCGTCGCCTGCGCCAGGCGGACTGCCGCATCGAGCAGCTCAGCCGCGAGTTGGGCTTCGCCGAACCGAGCGCCTTCTACAAGGCGTTCAAGGGCTGGTTCGGCGTGTCGCCCAAGGCCTACCAGGAAAAAGCCCAGGCCTAGAGGCGGGTCGCCTTGAAGGTATCGCAGCGCCCCGGTTCGCCATTGTCGAAGCCGGTGCGGAACCAGCGCACGCGCTGGGCCGAGGTGCCGTGGGTGAAGGAGTCCGGTACCACGGTGCCGCGGCTCTGCTTCTGCAGGCGGTCGTCGCCGATGGCGTTGGCGGCGTTCAGTGCCTCCTCCAGATCGCCCGGCTCCAACCAGTTCAGGCGCTGCTGGGCGTGGTGCGCCCAGACGCCGGCCAGGCAGTCGGCCTGCAGCTCCTGACGCACCAGCAGGCCGTTGTCGCCCTCCACCCGCTCGCCACGCTGGCGCGCCGCGTTGACCTTGGCCGAGACGCCGAGCAGGGTCTGCACGTGGTGGCCGACCTCGTGGGCGATCACGTAGGCCTGGGCGAAGTCGCCAGCGGCGGCGAAGCGGGTCTCCATCTCGCGGAAGAACGACAGGTCGAGATAGACCTGGCGATCGCCGGGGCAGTAGAAGGGGCCGACGGCGGCATCGGCGAAGCCGCAGGCCGAGCGCACGCCGCCGCTGAAGAGGATTAGTTTGGGGTCCTGGTACTGCTTGCCGGAGGCCTGAAAGATGGCGCGCCAGGTGTCCTCGGTGTCGCCGAGCACGGCGCGGACGAATTCGCTCTGCGGGGCGTTGGCCGCCGGTGCGCGCTGTTCCTGCACCGCGGCACCCTGCTGCATGCCCTGGTTGACCACGTTGCCGAGGATGGTCAGCGGGTCCTGGCCCATCAGCAGGCCGACCACCACGACGATGGCGATGCCGCCCAGGCTCAGGCCCTTGCCGCCGCCGAAGCGCATGCCGCCGCCGCGGGCGTCCACCACGTTGTCGCTGCGTCTACCTCGTTCCCAGCGCATGGCCGCGCTCCTTCAGTCCGTCGAGGCTGTTAGTGTCGTCGCCTCGACCGGTGCGCGCCAGCCCGTGGTCACTTGGCCGGATAGTCGGCCAGCACGCTCTCCTTGCCGCCCTTTTCCAGACCGATCACCTGGTAGGCGTCCACGCGCCCGGTTTCCATGCCTGGCGAGCCGTGCGGCATGCCCGGCACGGCGGCGCCGAGCAGATCGGGGCGGCGCTGCAGGGCGAGGATGTCGCGGGCCGGCACGTGGCCCTCGACGAACTTGCCGTCGATCACCCCGGTGTGGCACGAGGCCAGGCGCGGCGGCACGCCGAGGCGCTGCTTGAGCGCGCTCATGTCGGTCTCGACATGGTCGTTGACCTTGATGCCGTTCTCTTCCAGATGGCTGATCCAGGCCTTGCAGCAGCCGCAGTTGGCGTCGCGATGGACGTCCATGGTGACGGGCTCGGCGGCCTGGGTGGCGCTGGCGAACAGCAGGGCGGCGAGAGGCAGGAGGCGCATGGCGGGTTCCTCGGCAGGATGGATTCGTCGCAGGATAGCGCCACGGCCCGGGGCGTCCCAGTGGCGGACTGTTTCCGTCTGCGACGCCGCGGCCTATGCTCGCTGTCCCTACCAGGAGAGATCGCCGATGCTGCCTGCTCGCATCCTGTTGGCCGTCCAGGCCCTGCTACTCGCCGGCTTCGGCCTGGCCTACTTCATCCGTCCCCAGGAGATGGCCAATCTCAGCGGCATGTTGCTGATGGCGCCGGCCTCGGTCACCGACGTGCGTGCCTACTACGGCGGCCTGCAGCTGGGGCTGGCGGTGTGGCTGGGGCTGGCGCTGCTGCGTTCCGACCTGCTGCGTCCGGCACTGATGCTGCTGGTGCTGCTCTACGCCAGCCTGTTCGTCGCGCGCCTCGGCGGCCTGTGGCTGGACGGCGGCGCGCAGCAGACCTTCAACCTCTACGCCATGTTGTTCGAGGGCGTCTCCGCCGGCCTCGCCTTCTGGCTGCTGCGACGCGCCTCAACGCCTGCGTAGCGCGTGGCTGCAGCGCAGCATGTCGAGTAGGGCGTCGACGAACTGATCGGCCTGCGCCGCCAGGGAATCGCCACCCGGCGCCAGTAGCCAGTTGGCCTGCAGGCCATGGATATAGCCGTGCAGGCACAGGGTGGCGCGGCGGCAGTCGAGGTCGGCTGGCAGTTGGCCCTTGCTGACCGCATTGCGTAACGATTTCTCGATCCGCTCGTCGCACTCCACATGCAGGGCCTGCATCTTCTGCCGCAGGTCGCCGAGGTCGTCGGTGTACTCGCACTTGTGCGCGAGGATCTCCTGGATGCGCCGGGTCTGCGGGTCCAGCTCGATGTTGCGCAACAGGCGCACCAGCAGCTCGCGGGTGTGGCCCAGCGGGTTCGGTTCGTCCTCGCGTTCGCTGGCCTGGGCCAACTCCTCCAGCGGCAGGTGCAGGCGTTCGAGCATGGCCTGGAACAGGTCGACCTTGTTCTCGAAGTGCCAGTAGATGGCGCCACGCGTCACCCCCGCGGCGCTGGCGATATCGGCCAGCGAGGTGCGCGAAACCCCACGCTCGTGGAACAGGTGCTCGGCGGCGTCGAGGATGCTCTGGCGGGTTTCTTCGGCTTCTTCTTTGGTGCGTCGGACCATGCTGGGCAGTGTGTAAAGGTTGGGAAAAGTTGTTTCAGCGGTTAGATTTCGCGTTTACAAACATTCTAGTATGTAAGTATATTTCTTAGCCAGCTAAACAGTTTCCCTTCCCAACGCCCGTTCTCCTCTGGCCGGGCCGTCTCTGACATGAGGTCGCTTCAGATGCAGAAGAAACCAGCCTACACAGCCATGGTTTCCGCCGTCGCTCTGGCTACGTTGGTGCTCGCCGGTTGCAAGGAGGGCGCCGCGCCGCCCGCCGCGCAGACGCCCCAGGTGGGAATCGTCACCCTGCAGGCGCAGCCATTCACCCTGACCGCCGAGCTGCCGGGGCGCACCAGCGCCTATCGCATCGCCGAAGTGCGCCCGCAGGTCGACGGCATTCTGCAGAAGCGCCTGTTCAAGGAAGGCTCCGAGGTCAAGGTCGGGCAGCAGCTGTATCAGATCGATCCGGCCGTGTACCAGGCCAGCTACAAGAGCGCCCAGGCCACCCTGGCCTCGACCCAGTCGCTGGCCGAGCGCTACGCGGATCTGGTCAGCGACCAGGCGGTGAGCAAGCAGGCCTATGACGAGGCCAAGGCCGCCCAGCTCTCCGCCGAGGCGGCGCTGGAGCGGGCGCGCATCGACCTGCGCTACACCAAGGTGCTGGCGCCGATCTCCGGTCGCGTCGGCCGTTCTGCCGTCACCGAGGGCGCGCTGGTCAACAACGGCCAGGCCGCCGCGCTGGCCACCATCCAGCAGCTCGACCCGATCTACGTCGACGTCACCCAGCCGACCAAGGACCTGCTGCGCCTGCGCCGCGAAATGGCCAGCGGGCAGCTGGCGAAGGCCGGCGCCAATGCCGCCAAGGTCAGGCTGAAGCTGGAAGACGGCAGCGAGTACGCCCACGAGGGCACCCTGGAATTCTCCGAGGTGTCGGTGGACGAAGGCACCGGCTCGGTGACCCTGCGCGCCGTGTTCCCCAACCCCGAGCACGACCTGCTGCCGGGCATGTTCGTGCATGCCCAGCTCAGCTCCGGCGTGCGCCAGCAGGCCATCCTCGCGCCGCAGCAGGGCATCACCCGCGACCTCAAGGGCCAGGCCACCGCGCTGGTGGTGAACGCCGAGAACAAGGTCGAGCTGCGTCAGCTGGAGGCCGACCGCACCGTGGGCGACCGCTGGCTGGTGACCAAGGGCCTCAACCCGGGTGACAAGCTGATCACCGAAGGCCTGCAGTTCGTGCGCCCCGGCGCCGAAGTACAGACCGCGCCCGCGACCAATGTCGCCGAAACCAAGTCGGTCGATCCCGACCTGGCCCAGCGTCACTAAGGAGCGCCGCGCATGTCGAAGTTCTTCATCGACCGGCCGATCTTCGCCTGGGTGATCGCCCTGGTGATCATGCTGGCGGGTGGCCTGGCCATCCTCAAACTGCCGATCAACCAATACCCGAGCATCGCCGCGCCCGCCGTCGGCATCCAGGTCAGCTACCCTGGCGCCTCGGCGCAGACGGTGCAGGACACCGTGGTGCAGGTGATCGAGCAGCAGCTCAACGGCATCGACGGTCTGCGCTATATCAGCTCGGAGAGCAACTCCGACGGCAGCATGACCATTACCGCCACCTTCGAGCAGGGCACCAACCCGGACATCGCCCAGGTGCAGGTGCAGAACAAGCTGCAGCTGGCCACCCCGTTGCTGCCGCAGGAGGTGCAGCAGCAGGGCATCCGCGTGACCAAGGCAGTGAAGAACTTCCTGCTGGTGATCGGCGTGGTCTCGGCCGACGGCTCCATGGACAAGAACGACCTGTCCAACTACATCGTCTCCAACATGCAGGACCCGCTCTCGCGCACCAAGGGCGTGGGCGACTTCCAGGTGTTCGGCTCGCAGTACGCCATGCGCATCTGGCTCCATCCGGCCAGGCTGAACAACTACCAGCTGACCCCGGTGGACGTGAAGAGCGCGATCCAGGCGCAGAACGTCCAGGTCTCCTCCGGCCAGCTCGGTGGCCTGCCGGCCTCGCCGGGTACCCAGCTGAACGCCACCATCATCGGCAAGACCCGACTGCAGACGCCCGAGCAGTTCGGCGCCATTCTGCTCAAGGTCAACCGCGACGGCTCCCAGGTGCGCCTGCGCGATGTCGCCCGGGTCGAGCTGGGCGGCGAGAACTACGCCATCAGCGCCCAGTTCAACGGCAAGCCGGCCTCGGGCATGGCGATCAAGCTGGCCACCGGCGCCAACGCGCTGGACACCGCCAGGGCGATCCGCGCCACCATCGACCAGCTCAAGCCGTTCTTCCCCGCCGGCATGGAAGTGGTGTTCCCCTACGACACCACGCCGGTGGTCTCGGCCTCCATCGAGGGCGTGCTGCACACCCTGGGCGAAGCCATCGTGCTGGTGTTCCTGGTGATGTTCCTGTTCCTGCAGAACCTGCGCGCCACCATCATCCCCACCCTGGCGGTGCCGGTGGTGCTGCTCGGCACCTTCGGCGTGCTGGCGATGTTCGGCTTCACCATCAACACCCTGACCATGTTCGCCATGGTCCTGGCCATCGGCCTGCTGGTGGACGACGCCATCGTGGTGGTGGAGAACGTCGAGCGGGTGATGGCCGAGGAAGGCCTGTCGCCGCTGGAGGCCACGCGCAAGTCTATGGGCCAGATCCAGGGCGCGCTGGTCGGCATCGCCCTGGTGCTGTCGGCGGTGTTCCTGCCGATGGCCTTCTTCGGTGGCTCCACCGGGGTGATCTACAAGCAGTTCTCGATCACCATCGTCTCGGCCATGGCGCTGTCGGTGCTGGTCGCCCTGGTGTTCACCCCGGCGCTCTGCGCCACCATGCTCAAGCCCATCGCCAAGGGCCACCACGCGCCCAAGCGCGGCTTCTTTGGCTGGTTCAACCGCACCTTCGACCGTAGCGTCAACGGCTACGAGCGCGGCGTGCGCGCCATCCTCAAGCGCAAGGCGCCGTACATCCTGCTGTACCTGGTGATCGTCGCGATCATGGCCTGGATGTTCACCCGCATCCCCACCGCCTTCCTGCCCGAGGAAGACCAGGGCGTGCTGTTCGCCCAGGTGCAGACCCCGGCCGGCGCCAGTGCCGAGCGCACCCAGGCGGTGGTCGACCAGATGCGCGAGTACCTGCTGGACGCGGAGAAGGACACGGTGAAGTCGGTGTTCACCGTCACCGGCTTCAACTTCGCCGGTCGCGGGCAGAGCTCGGGCATGGCCTTCATCATGCTCAAGCCCTGGGAAGAGCGGCCGGGCGCCGAGCACAGCGTGTTCAGCCTGGCCCAGCGCGCCCAGCAGCGCTTCTTCAGCTTCCGCGACGCCATGGTGTTCGCCTTCGCGCCGCCGGCGGTGCTGGAGCTGGGCAACGCCACCGGCTTCAACTTCTTCCTCCAGGACCGTGCCGGCGTCGGCCACGAGCAGCTCAACGCCGCGCGGGACAAATTCCTCGAACTGGCGAAGAACAACCCGGTGCTGGCCCGCGTGCGCGCCAACGGCCTGTACGACGAGCCGCAGTACCAGCTGCAGATCGACGACGAGAAGGCCCGTGCCCACGGCGTGTCGCTGGCGGACATCAACAACACCGTGTCCATCGCCTGGGGTGCCAGCTACGTCAACGACTTCATCGACCGTGGCCGGGTGAAGAAGGTCTACCTGCAGGGCGTGCCCGAGGCGCGGATGAACCCGGACGACCTCGGCAAGTGGTACGTGCGTAACGACCAGGGCGCGATGGTGCCGTTCAGCGCCTTCGCCTCCGGCGAGTGGATCTACGGCGCGCCCAAGCTGTCCCGCTACAACGGCGTACCGGCCATCGAGATCCTCGGTGAGCCGGCGCCGGGGCACAGCTCGGGCGAGGCCATGGCGGCGGTCGAGCAGATCATCGCCCAGCTGCCGGCGGGTATCGGCTATTCCTGGACCGGGCTGTCCTACGAGGAGCGCCTGTCCGGCGCCCAGGCCCCGGCGCTGTATGCCCTGTCGCTGCTGGTGGTGTTCCTCTGCCTGGCGGCGCTGTACGAGAGCTGGTCGATCCCGTTCTCGGTGATGCTGGTGGTGCCGCTGGGCATCATCGGTGCGCTGCTGTTCACCAGCCTGCGTGGCCTCTCCAACGACGTGTTCTTCCAGGTCGGCCTGCTCACCACCATCGGCCTGTCGGCGAAGAACGCCATCCTCATCGTCGAGTTCGCCAAGGAGCTGCACGAGCAGGGCAAGAGCCTGTTCGACGCGGCGGTGGAGGCCTGCCGCATGCGCCTGCGCCCGATCATCATGACCTCGCTGGCGTTCATCCTCGGCGTGGTGCCGATGGCGATCTCCAGCGGTGCCGGTTCCGGCAGCCAGCACGCCATCGGTACCGGCGTGATCGGCGGCATGCTCACCGCGACCGTGCTGGCGATCTTCTGGGTGCCGCTGTTCTACGTTCTGGTCTGCTCGCTGTTCAAGGACAAGCGCAGCAAAGATGCCATCACAGAGGAGGCCGTCCAGTGAGGCAGTCCCTGTTGTCCCTTGCCGTCGCCAGCGTGTTGCTCGGCGGCTGCAGCCTGATTCCCGATTACCAGCGCCCGGAGGCACCGGTCGACGGTGCCTGGCCCCAAGGTGCGGCCTACACCGGCAACGGTGCCGCGCAGACCGATGTGGCGGCCGCCGCCCTGGGCTGGCGCGAGTTCTTCCGCGATCCGGCGCTGCAGCAACTGGTGGAGGCCGCGCTGGCCAACAACCGCGACCTGCGCATCGCCGCGCTGAATGTCGACGCCTACCGCGCCCAGCACCGCATCCAGCGCTCGGAGCTGTTCCCCAGCATTTCCGCCGCCGGCAGCGGTACCCGCCAGCGCCTGCCGGGCGACCTGTCATCTTCCGGCGAGGCCACCACCAGCAGCCAGTACAGCGCCACGGTCGGCACCAGCGCCTGGGAAATCGACTTCTTTGGCCGCCTGCGCAGCCTCGACGAGCAGGCCCTGGAGCTGTACTTCGCCAGCGAAGAGGCGCAGCGCAGTACGCAGATCAGCCTGGTGGCCAGCGTGGCCAATGCCTACCTGACCCTGCAGGCCGACCAGCAGCTGCTGCAGCTGACCCGCGACACCCTGGACACCTACCGCAAGAGCTACGCCCTGACCGAGCGCAGCTTCAATGTCGGCGTGGCCGACGCGCTGTCGCTGAGCCAGGCGCGCACCGCGGTGCAGAGCGCCGAGGCCAGCCTGGCGCAGTACAGCCGCCTGGTCGCCCAGGACCGCAACGCCCTGGCCCTGCTGCTCGGCGCCGGGGTGCCGGCCGACCTGCCCCAAGGTGAAGTGCTGAACGCCGACCTGCTGGCCGAAGTGCCGGCCGGGCTGCCGTCCGAGCTGCTGCAGCGTCGCCCGGACCTGCTCCAGGCCGAGCATCAGCTCAAGGCCGCCAACGCCAGCATCGGCGCGTCGCGTGCGGCGTTCTTCCCCAGCATCAGCCTGACCGCCAACGCCGGCAGCGCCAGCAGCGAGCTGTCCGGCCTGTTCGACGGTGGTTCCGGCAGTTGGCTGTTCCAGCCGCAGATCAACCTGCCGATCTTCACGGCGGGGCGCCTTGCGGCCAACCTCGACTACGCCGAGGTGCAGAAGAACATCCAGGTGGCGAGCTACGAGAAGGCGATCCAGACCGCCTTCCAGGAAGTCGCCGACGGTCTGGCCGCACGCACCACCTACGAACAGCAGCTCAGCGCCCAGCGCGCCCTGGTCGGCACCAGCGAGGAGTACTACCGCCTCGCCGAGCGCCGCTTCCGCACCGGGGTGGACAGCTACCTGACCCTGCTCGACGCCCAGCGCCAGCTGTTCAGCGCCCAGCAGCAACTGATCGGCGACCGCCTCAACCAGCTGACCAGCGAGGTCAACCTGTACAAGGCCCTCGGCGGCGGCTGGCATGGGCAGACCCAGCTGGCGGCCGCGCCGGCCGACTGAAGGTCGACCTGAAATGAAAAAGCCCCGGCATGCCGGGGCTTTTTTGTAGAGCGGATGAAACCCGCGAAGACTGCCTCGCGGGTTACATCCGCCCTACGTCTCAGCGGCGTACCAGCAGCACGCCGGACTCCATATGGTGCGTCCAGGGGAACTGGTCGAACAGCGCGCAGCGCTCGATACGGTGGGTATCGTTGAGTTGGGCGATATTGGCAGCCAGGGTCTCCGGGTTGCAGGAGATGTACAGGATATTGTCGAAGCGTCGGGTCAGCTCGCAGGTGTCCGGGTCCATGCCGGCGCGCGGCGGGTCGACGAACACGGCGCCGAAGTCGTAGGACTTCAGGTCGATGTCGGCCAGGCGGCGGAACGGCCGCACTTCGTTGAGGGCCTGGGTCAGCTCCTCGGCACTCAGGCGCACCAGCTCGATGTTGTCGATGCCGTTGTCGGCCAGGTTGGCCAGCGCGGCGTTCACCGAACTCTTGCTGATCTCGGTGGCCAGCACCTTTCTGACGCGGGTCGACAGCGGCAGGGTGAAGTTGCCGTTGCCGCAGTACAGCTCCAGCAGGTCGTCGTCACGCTGGCCTAGGGCTTCATGGGCCCAATCGAGCATCTTCTGGCAGACCAGGCCGTTTGGCTGGGTGAACGCGCCTTCGGGCTGGCGGTAGCGGAAGGTGCGCCCGGCCACCTGCATTTCTTCCTGCACGTAGTCGCGGCCGATCACCAGGCGCTGGCCACGCGAGCGGCCGACCAGGCTGACGCCCAGCTTGGTCGCCAACTGCTCGGCCTCGGCCTGCCATTCGGCGTCCAGCGGGCGGTGATAGCACAGGGTGATCAGCGCATCACCGGCCAGGGTGGTGAGGAACTCTACCTGGAACAGCTTGAACGACAGCACCCGGCTGGCCTGCCAGGCCGCTTTCAGCTGCGGCATCAGCTCGTTGATGCGCAGGCTGGCGATGGGGAACTCGTCGATCAGGATCGGCGTGTGCTTGTCGCCGGCGGCGAACATTGCATAGTGCCGCTCTTCCTGCTCGCGCCACAGGCGGAACTCGGCACGCAGGCGGTAGTGCTCGCCCGGCGAGTCGAATACCGCAGGTTCCGGAGCGGCGAAGGGCGCAAGCAGCTCGCGCAGGCGGGCGACCTTCTCTTCCAGCTGGGCGGCGTAGGCCGCCGCGTCACGCACCTGACTCATGCGTTGACGCCGAAGGCGAACTTGGCGACGAAGATCGCGGCCAGTACCACCAGCGCCGGGTTGATCTCCTTGAAGCGACCGGCCAGGGCCTTGATCACCACCCAGGCGATGAAGCCGAAAGCGATGCCGTTGGCGATGGAGAAGGTCAGCGGCATGGCCAGGGCGGTGATCACCACCGGCGCGGCGACGGTGATGTCGTCCCAGTCGATTTCGGCCAGGCCCGAGGTCATCAGCACGGCGACGAACAGCAGCGCCGGTGCGGTGGCGAAGGCGGGCACGGTGCCGGCCAGCGGGGCGAAGAACAGCGCCAGGAGGAACAGAACTGCTACCACGATGGCGGTGAGGCCGGTACGGCCGCCGGCGGCCACGCCCGAGGCGGATTCGATATAGCTGGTGGTGGTGCTGGTGCCGAGCAGCGAACCGCCCATGGCGGCGGCGCTGTCGGCGATCAGGGCGCGGCCCATCTTCGGCAGGTGGCCGTCCTTGCTCATCAGGCCGGCGCGCTTGGCCACGCCGATCAGGGTGCCGGTGTTGTCGAACAGGTCGACGAACAGGAAGGCGAAGATCACGCTGATCATGCCCACGTCCAGCGCGCCCATGATATCCAGCTGCAGGAAGGTCGGTGCCAGCGACGGCGGCATGGACACGATGCCACCGAACGGGGTTACGCCCAGGCCGATAGCGATGGCGGTGACGACCAGAATGCCAATCATAACCGCGCCGGTGACGCGACGAGCCTCGAGGGCGACGATCAGGAAGAAGCCGAGGATCGCCAGCAGCGGGCCGGGGGCGTGCAGGTCACCGAGGCCGACCAGGGTGGCCGGATTGTCCACCACCAGGCCGGCTTCCTTCAGCGCGATCAGCGCCAGGAACAGGCCGATGCCGGCGGCGATGGCCGAGCGCAGCGGCAGCGGAATACTGTTCACGATCCATTCGCGGATGCGGAAGATCGACAGCAGGAAGAACAGGGTGGCGGAGATGAACACCGCGCCCAGGGCCACCTGCCAACTGTGGCCCATGTGCAGCACCACGGTGTAGGTGAAGAAGGCGTTGAGGCCCATGCCGGGCGCCAGGGCGATCGGGTAGTTGGCGATCAGTCCCATCAGCGCCGAGCCGATGGCCGCGGCCAGGCAGGTGGCGACGAAGATCGCACCTTTGTCCATGCCGGTCTCTCCGAGGATCGCCGGGTTGACGAAGAGGATGTAGGCCATGGTCAGGAAGGTGGTGACACCGGCCAGGATTTCGGTGCGCACCGTGGTGTTGTGCGCCTTGAGTTGGAACAGCTTTTCCAGCATGGTGGGCTCCCGTAGGGCTGGTGCGGCAAGGGTTGTGGACTGTGCGAAAGCAAAGCACAAAGGCTGCCAGCTCGACGAAGAACGAGCGCAGATTCGGCCTGGTCCGGAAAAGCCGCGCACTATACCAGCTCACCCCCGAGCGGTGAATTTATGACCGGACGGACAGCATCGGTTTCCGTCCGAGGAGCCAGCAGATGACCAGTCGCGCCCTGATCGCCGTCGCCGACGGCGTGGAAGACCTCGAGACCATCACCTTGATCGACGTGTTGCGCCGCGCCGAAGTGGAGGTAGTAGTCGCAAGCATCGAGAACCGCCGCATGTTCACCTGCGCCCGCGGCACCCGGGTGACGGCCGACGCCATGCTGGTGGATGTGCTGGCCCAGGACTTCGATCTGATCGTGCTGCCCGGCGGCATGCCCGGTGCCCAGCACCTGGCCGACCACCAGCCGCTGGCCGACAAGGTCCGCGAGCAGGCTGGGGCCGGCAAGCTGTTCGCCGCCATCTGCGCCGCCCCGGCCCTGGCCCTGCAGGGCTACGGCGTGCTCAAGCAACGACGGATGACCTGCTACCCGGCATTCAGCGACCGCCTGTCCGGCTGCACTTTCGTCGACGCGCCGGTGGTGGTCGACGGCAACTGCATCACCAGCCAGGGCCCGGCCACGGCGCTGGAATTCGCCCTGACCCTGGTCGAGCAACTGGTGGGCAAGGCCAAGCGCAAGGCGGTGGCCGAAGCAATGCTGGTGCCGGCGTGAGGGCGCTGCTCGCGGCACTGGCGCTGACCCTGCTGGCCGGCTGCGCCAGCGAGGCACGCCTGCCTTCCGCGGAGCACCAGCTCGGAATTCACCCTGCCCGTACCGCCAGCGCCGATGGCCTGCAGGCGATGACCGATCGCCACAGCGGCGTGCGCCTGTGGGTGGCGCCGCAGCCGGTGCTGACCGAGGCGGATGTGCAGCAGGCAGAGATGGCCTTCACGCCTGCCGGCGAGCCGGCCGTGGTGCTGACCCTGAATGAAAAAGGCCGCGCTACCCTGGCCGACGTTACCCGCCAGCACCTCGGCCAGCCCCTGGCCTTCGTGGTCGACGGCGAACTGCGCCTGGCGCCGATCGTCGAGGAGCCGGTGCTTGATGGTCGTGTAGCCCTGACCGGCTTCGACTCGTTGCAGGAGGCCGAGGAGCTGGTGCGCAACTGGCGTCATTGATTCGACGCAAAAAACGGATCGGCGGCAGTATTTCCGGTTGAACATCCTGCTCACATACGAGTCTCTGTTCTGTTTGGCCTATTAAGGTTCAGGCAGCATCCTTGCCGGTTTGCTGTTGAAGTACCGCTGTTGGCGTACACCCCGGCGAACCGGGTGGCGGCGCGCAGGGGCTTTCGGGTGGGTGCCAGCAGCGTCCCGCCGCTTTCGATCAAGTGCTGCCCCTCGCTTCCCACTGGTCAGCCTGCCGTCTGCGGTGGCTTGCGGGTGATCCAACCTGCGTGCGCGGCAAGCCCGGGGCCTGCATTTTGTCCTGTCTTTACCGGTACCCAGTTGTCTCCAACAAGGCTTCATGTCTCAGAGGCAGTCTCGTATGTTCGCGTCAAAATCCGCTGGTGCCGCGCTTTTCCTTGGTCTGTGTTCGCCATTGGTCATGGCAGAGAACGTCATTACCGTGAGCCGAACGGATGACCGCTTCGATCCCGCCTGTGTCAGTGACTGCTCGCTGCGCGAGGCCATCCACCGCGCCAATCAAACGCCCGGGCCCACGCGCATCCTGCTGCGTAGCGGGACCTACACCCTGACCCTGAGCGATCCGATCTGGAACCAGGAAACCGATCCCGATCCCGATGAGAACGAGTGTGTTCGTGGTGATCTGGATATCCGCGGTGAGCTGACGATCGTCGGCGCCGGCCAGGCTGAAACCATCATCCGCAGTACCGGCGAGCCGCTCACCGGCGACAGACTGATCGAGGTGGTCGAGGGTGCCTCGTTGAGCCTGCGCCGGCTCACGCTGCGCGACGGTCTTTCCGATACCCAGGGCGGTGCCTTGCGCAACCGTGGCCGGGCGCTGGTGCAGCAGGTCAGCTTTATCGGCAACCGCTCCAGTGCCGGCATCGAAGGCGAGGGCGGGGCGATTGCCAACTACGGCACCCTGACCGTCAGCCAGGCGCTGTTCGAAGGCAACCTGTCCATCGGCAAGCAGGGCTTCTACGGCCTGGGTGGGGCGATTTTCAACCTGGGGACCGTCCAGGTCCGCGATACCACCTTCCGCGACAATATCGCTGCCGACTACGATGACACCGATCTCGCCCAGGGCGGTGCGCTGTACAACCAGGGCCACGCGGACGTCGCACGGAGCACCTTCGTGGGCAACGCCGCGGGCCTTTCGATTGATAATGGCGGTGGCGCGGCCATCGCCAATCGCAAGGGCGGCGTATTGACCCTGGCCAACAGCACCCTCAGCGGCAACACGGGCACCGACACCAACGGCGTGCTGGCCAACGGCATCAGTGGCTATGCCGAGGATGCCCAGGCCCAGGCCAAGCTGGTCAACGTCACCATCGCCGGCAACGAAGGCCTGGCCCTGAGCAACGTCGGCCACCTGGTGCTGCGCAACAGCCTGGTTGCCGGCAATCGTCTCGAGGGCATGCCGGCCAACTGTGCCAACAGCGGCAGTTACCTGGCGCACGGGCTGCTGCTGGGTACCGATCAGGGCAACTGCGCCAGCGACCTGCCCACGGATGATGCGCTGACCTGGAGCACGGTGCTCTACCCGCTGGCCGACTACAGCGGCACGACCTGGACCCACGCACTGAAGCGCGGCAGTCCGGCCATTGATGTCGGGGTTGGAAACTGTACGTCTGCCGATCAGCGTGCGGTTAGCCGCCCGCACGACGGTGATGGCGACGGTACCGCCGTCTGCGATCTGGGGGCCTACGAGCGTACCCGGCCCTGACCTCGGCCCGGCGCGGGAAGTCGAGAGGGCTCCGGCAGCATTCTTCCGCTGGGGCCTTCGGTCAATGCTGCTCGGCCGGGAGGCAGCAGTCGCGATCGTCCAGCGCCTCCAGCAGCCGACAATGCTCGGCATGCCCGCTCTGGCAGCCGGACAGCTTGTTCAGCTCGGCCTGCATGTTCTGTAGGTCGCGTATGCGCGCGGCGATGGTGTCGAGGTGTTCGCTGACCATCTGATCGGCGCTGGCGCAGGGGCTCTCCGGGTGGGCGGCGAGGTCCAGCAGGCTGCGGATTTCTTCCAGACTGAAGCCCAGTTCGCGGCCGCGGCGGATGAAGCGCAGCCTGCGCACATCCATATCCTGGTAATGGCGGTAGCCCGAGGCACTGCGTTGCGGCGCCGGCAGCAGGCCGCTGCGCTCGTAGAAACGGATGGTTTCCAGATTGACGCCGCTGTCGCGGGCGAGCACGCCGATGGTGATGGGTTTGCCCATGTTGACTCCGTAGTTACTACAGGGTTTAGCCTAGTCTGCACCTGGATAGAGGAGATGCCAAATGGGTGCTCACTGTTGCAATCACGAATCGCCTGAAGCCGCGCTGCGCTCCAGGCGCTACCGGCGCATCCTGTGGATCGCCCTGGCGGTCAACCTGCTGATGTTCGCCGTGGAGATAGGCGCGGGCCTCAAGGCCGGCTCGGTATCGTTGCTGGCCGACTCGCTGGACTTTCTCGGTGACTCCGCCAACTACACCATCAGCCTCTGGGTGCTGGGCATGGCCCTGAGCTGGCGGGCCCGCGCGGCGCAGTTCAAGGCGGCGAGCATGCTGCTGTTCGGCCTCGGCGTGCTGGGCGCGGCGTTGTGGCACTGGTCGCAGGGTGCGGTGCCGAGTGCACCGACCATGGGCGTGGTGGGCGGCCTGGCGTTGCTGGCCAATGTCGGCGTGGCGGTGCTGCTGTATGCCTACCGCGACGGCGACAGCAATATGCGCAGTGTCTGGTTGTGCACCCGCAACGATGCTCTAGGCAACCTCGCTGTGCTGGCGGCGGCGCTGGGGGTGTTCGGTACCGGTAGCGCCTGGCCAGACCTGATCGTCGCCAGCATCATGGCTACTTTGGCGATAACTGCCGCCGTGCAGGTGCTGCGCCAGGCCGATGGTGAGCTGAAGGATGGCCACGGTCATGCGCACTGAACTGGGGTTAGCGCTGCGCGAGGCCTTTGATGAGGCCGAGATGGCGTTGGGGCGGGGCGAGCCGAACGTCGCCCTGACTTGGCTGGAGCGGGCGCATATCCTCGGCCAGCGTCTGTCACTGGCGCATGCCCGTGCGCACTGGCTGATGCTGCGTGCCGGCTGGCAGCTGCGCGATTGGCGCGAGGTGGTCGGGCAGCTGCCGCGCATCTTCGCCGCGCTGCTCTTCTCGCGCCTGTGGGTGCCGCTGGGCAACAGCGGGCGGGCACGAGTCAGCGCGTTCCAGCCGATGCCGCTCAGCGAGGAGCTGCGCCGCCTGCTGGACTGAGCGGCGGGTGCAGCGCGCGCAGCCGCGCGCCCAAGTGGCTGCCCGGCAGCGCCTCGATGAAGTCGCGCAGGCGCTGCGGGTAGTCGGGCGTCACCGCGGCGACCACGCTGGGGCGCCGCCGTAGGACCTGGCGCCAGGCGTTCAGACGGGCCAGTTGCGGTGGCAGACGCGACTCCGCCAGCAGGTCGAAGACCTCCCAGTAGCGCAGCACCGGGGCGAACAGTGCATCGACCAGGCAGAAGGCCTTGCCGCCAAAGAAGGGCCCGTCGCCGAGCGCCCGCTCCAGCTCCGCGAGGCGTTGGCGCACCCGCTGCAGCGCCTCGTCGAAGCGCTCCGGGGTGGCCCGGTAGAGCGTGGCAATGTCGTTCAGCAGGGCCGAGGCGAACTCCATCCAGGCGCGGTGGCGGGCCCGCTGCAGCGGCTGTTGCGGGTGCAGCTTCGGCTCTGCGATCTCCTCCAGGTACTCGACGATGGGCCCGGACTCGAACAGCGTGTGCCCGTCGACCCGCAGCAGGGGCACCTTGCCCAGCGGCGACAGGCGCAGGAACCAGTCCGGCTTGTGGGCAAGGTCGATGTCGGTACGGCTGAAGGCGATGCCCTTTTCCGCCATGACGATGGCGGCCCGCTGCACATAGGGGCAGAGCGGGTGGCTGACCAGTTGCAGGGGGAGCATGGCGCTCACCGCTTGAGGGCCAGGCGGCCGTCGCCCAGCAGCACATGCGCCAGCGAAGCGCCGGCCAGGAACAGCGGGTATTCCCAGCCGCCACCGGCATTGCTGAACACCCAGCCGTTGGCCGCGTGTACCCAGATGGCCCCGAACAGGATCGGCAACAGGGCGAGGGAGACCCAGCGGCCCTGCAGGCCCAGCAGGATCAGCAGGCCGCCGAGGCTCTCGGCCAGGATCAGTGGCCAGGCTAGGGCCCCGGGCAGACCGGTTTCGATCAGCCAGGCGCTCAGCCCGGCGGCGCCATAGGTCAGCAGCTTGAGCAGCAGGCCGTGGCTGAGCCACATGCCGGCTAGGGTTGCGCGCAGGAGCAGCAGGCCGAGGTCGGGGCGAGCGGAGAGGGTGAGTGTGGACATGGCGACTCCCGAGTTGGTGATGGATGGCCAGTCTGCGCTTTGCATGGATGCCTGAAAATTTGCAGTATCTGCACTTCTGTTATGCGGAAATGCACAGATGGATTGGAGTGATCTGCAATTTTTCCTGGCGGTTGCCCGGCATGGCTCGCTCAGTGGCGCCGCTCGCCAGCTCGGGGTCAACCACAGCACTGTGCTGCGCCGGCTGCAGCACTTCGAACAGGGATTGGGGGTCGCCGTGCTGCAGCGCCAGTCCGGAGGCTATGTGCTGACTCCGGCCGGGGACGAGCTGATGGCGCGCCTGGGCGGCTTGGACGAGCAGATCAGTGGCGCCGAGCGCCAGGTGCGCGGGCTGGAGCAGCAGATCCGCGGCCACATCCGCCTGACGTCCACCGACACCCTGTTTACCAGCCTGCTCACCCCGCTACTGGCCGATTTCCAGCGCCAGCACAGCGCCGTCAGCCTGCAGCTGGTCAGCCGCAATGAGTTCCTACGCCTGGCGCCGCGGGAAGCGGACATGGCGGTGCGCGGCACCCACGAGCCGCCCGAGCACCTGCTGGGACGCTGCGCCGGACGCATCCAGACCGCGCTCTACGGTTCGCGCGACTACCTGGCGAGGACGGGTGAGCGGCCCCTGGCCGAGCACCTGTGGGTTGGCCTCGATGAGTCGCTGGGGCATCTCAGGCAGGCCGGCTGGCTGTCCGAGCATGTGTCCACCGAGCAGGTGGTGGCGCGCAGCGACAGCCTGGTCGGCATGCTGCAGTGCGTGCGCCAGGGCATGGGGCTGGGGCTGCTGCTCTGTCCGCTGGCCGAGGGCTGCGCAGAGCTGGTGCGGCTGGCGGAGCCGCGGCCTGAGCTGGATACGCCGATCTGGATTCTCACCCACCCCGACCTGCGCCGGGTGGGGCGTATCCGCGCGCTCTCCGACTTCCTCTATGAACGCCTGAGCAGAGATCCCCGCCTGGCCCACTAGGCCAGACCCATGCCCCACTTGATGGCGTAGGCGAGGATGCCCACGGCCAGCACGCCGCCCAGCCAGAGGGCGGCGAACCAGGCCAGGCGCTGGGCCAGGGGTGGTTTGCTCTGGTTCATCTAGTGGTACCCCTCGCCGACGACCACCTTGCCGCGGAACACCCAGTAGCTGTAGGCGGTGTAGATCAGGATGATCGGCACCATCATGACCACGCCGACCAGGGCGAAGGCCTGGCTGCTGGCGGGCGCCGAGGCCTCCCAGATGCTCACCGATGGCGGGATGATGTTCGGCCACAGGCTGATGGCCAGGCCGGCGTAGGCCAGGGCGATCAGCGCCAGGGTGAGCACGAACGGCTGCCAGTCGATCTTCAGGTGCACGGCGCGGACGATGCCGAGAACGGTCACCGCCACCAGGGTCGGCACCGGCATGAAGTAGAACAGGTTGGGCAGGGTGAACCAGCGCTGGGCGATACTCTCGTGGGCCAGCGGCGTCCAGATGCTCACGGCGGCGATGAACAGCAGCTGCAGGCAGGTCAGCGGCAGCATCAGCTTGTACATCTTGTGGCGCAGCTTGCCCTCGGTCTTCATCAGCAGCCAGGCGCAGCCGAGCATGGCGTAGCCGACCACCAGGCCGGCGCCGCAGAACAGCGGGAAGGGCGCCAGCCAGTCGAACGGGCCGCCGGCGAAGGCGCGGTTCTCCACCTTGATGCCCTCGATAAAGGCACCCAGCACCACGCCCTGGGCGAAGGTGGCGACGATGGAGCCCCAGATGAAGGCGGCGTCCCACACATGACGGGTGCGCTTGGCCTTGAAGCGGAACTCGAAGGCCACGCCGCGGAAGATCAGCGCGATCAGCATGATCACCAGCGGCAGGTACAGCGCCGTGAGCACCACCGAGTAGGCCAGCGGGAAGGCGGCGAACAGCCCCGCGCCGCCCAGCACCAGCCAGGTCTCGTTGCCGTCCCAGATCGGCGCCACGGTGTTCATCATGGCGTCGCGCTCGTCCTTGTCGCGGAAGAACGGGTAGAGGATGCCGATCCCCAGGTCGAAGCCGTCCATCACCACGTACATGAAGATGCCGAAGGCGATCACCCCGGCCCAGATCAGCGGCAGGTCGATGCTCATGGGCGTTTCTCCTCGTTGCTCAGGTTGTCGACGCCTTCGTCATCCACGCTTTCCGCGGAAGCGGACAGCGGGCGTGCCGGCGTACGGCTATGGCCGGGGCCGCCGTGCTCGGCGATCTGTGCGCTGATCAGGCCCAGCACCGGACCCTTGCGCATCATGCGCAGGAGGTAGGTGATGCCGACGCCGAACACGGCGAAATACACCACCACGAACAGCACCAGCGACACGCCCATCTGCGTGGCGCTGTGGTTGGAGGCGGCATCTGAGGTGCGCAGCAGGCCGTAGATCACCCAGGGCTGGCGGCCCACTTCGGTGGTCACCCAGCCGGCCAGCAGGGCGATGATCCCGCTCGGGCCCATCAGCAGCATCAGGCGCTGGAAGCCCTTGGTCTCGTAGACCTTGTCGCCACGGCGCAGCCACAGGCCGAGCACGCCGCAGAGGATCATCAGCAGGCCCAGACCGACCATCACGCGGAAGCTCCAGAACACGATCAGCGCATTCGGCCGGTCTTCCGGCGCCCATTCCTTGAGGCCCTTGATCTCGCCGTCCAGCTCGTGGGTGAGGATCAGGCTGGCCAGGCGTGGCACGCCGATGGCGTATTTGGTGGTCTCTTCCTGCATGTCGGGGATGCCGAACAGCAGCAGCGGCACGCCCTTCTCGGTCTCCCAGTGACCCTCCATCGCCGCCACCTTGGCCGGCTGGTACTTGAGGGTGTTGAGGCCGTGGAAGTCGCCGATCACGGCCTGGATCGGCGCGACGATCAGCGCCATCCACAGGGCCATGGAGAACATCATGCGGGTGGCCGGATCGCGCTTGCCCTTGAGCAGGTGCCAGGCCGCGGTGCCGCCGACCACGAAGGCGGTACTGAGGAAGGCAGCCACCGCCATGTGCGCCAGGCGATAGGGGAAGGACGGGTTGAACACAATGTCCCACCAGGAATCCGGGGTGAACACGCCGTCGACCAGGGTGAAGCCCTGCGGCGTGTGCATCCAGCTGTTCGAGGAGAGGATCCAGAAGGTCGAGATCAGCGTGCCGATGGCCACCATCAGGGTGGCGAAGAAGTGCAGGCCGCGGCCGACCTTGTTCAGGCCGAACAGCATGATCCCCAGGAAGCCCGCTTCGAGGAAGAACGCGGTGAGCACCTCGTAGGTCAGCAGCGGGCCCATGATGCTGCCGGCCGCCGTGGACAGCTGGCTCCAGTTGGTGCCGAACTGGTAGCTCATCACCACCCCGGAGACCACGCCCATGCCGAAGGTCACGGCGAAGATCTGCAGCCAGAAGCGGTAGAGGTCGTAGTAGACCTCCTTGTTGGTCTTCAGCCACAGGCCTTCGAGCACGGCCAGGTAACTGGCCAGGCCGATGGAGATGGCGGGGAAGATGATGTGGAAGGAGACGGTGAAGGCGAACTGGATGCGTGCCAGTTCCAGTGCATCGAGGCCGAACATGAATGGCCACTCCGGAGATTGATCTGGGTCAATCATCCGCGCTCTGCCGCTGCGGTCGTAGCCGGCGGATTGTCGCACTGGGCAATTTGTCGCAGTGACTCGGCGGCGCGTATCCGCAGGAGGGCAGCGCTACGGCGAGCGGGGTGAGCCTGCGTTGCCCGCTGCCCCTCACCCCAGCCCTCTCCCGGGGGGGAGAGGGGGGCGTTCGTGCATATGCCCATAGGGCGAAATGGAGCCCGTGTGCTATCCCGGATTGCATCCGGGCTACTTGGTGGCCTTGAGCACCACGAACTTGGGATTCGCCGCGACCTGCTCAACGCCGCGGAACAGGCGCTTGAGCTTGGCGTGGTAGCTGAGGTGGCGGTTGCCGACTATCCACAGCTCGCCACCGGTGACCAGCGCCGCGCGGGCCTGCTGGAACATGCGCCAGGCGAGGAAGTCGCCGACCACCTGCTGCTGGTGAAAGGGCGGGTTGCACAGCACCAGGTTGAGCGAGTCGGCCGGCTGGTCGGCCAGGCCGTCGGCGGCACGGAAGGTCGCCGCACGCTCGCCGAGCGCCGCACGCCAGTTTTCCGCGGCGGACTGCACGGCCATGTAGGACTCGTCCACCAGGGTCAGTTCGGCCGCGGGGTTGGCCAGGGCGTAGGCGATGGCCAGCACGCCGTTGCCGCAGCCCAGGTCGGCCACGCGCTGCGCCACCAGGCGCTTCGGCAGATGCGGCAGGAAGGCGCGGGTGCCGATATCCAGGCCCTCGCGGCAGAACACATTGGCATGGTTGATCAATTCCAACGCCGGCTTGTCGAGCCGGTAGCGGGTCGGGTAGGGCGAGGTCGGCGCCGGTCTGGCTTCGGCCGTGGCCGTCAGCAGGCGCGCCTTCTTCACCGCCAGCGAGGCTTGCAGCGGGCCGATGTACTGCTCCATCAGATCCCCCGCAGTGCGCGGCAGGTGCTTGATCATGGCGCCGGCGATCACTTTGGCTCCGGGCGCCAGCTGGCCGTGCAGGCGGATCAGCTGCTCTTCCAACAAGGCTAGGGTCTTGGGTACGTGCAGCAGCACCAGGTCAAACGGGCCCTGCACGGTCTCGCTGGCCGGCACGAAGCGCACGCTGTCGGCGGGCAGGCCATTGCGCGCCAGGTTCTTCTGCAGGGCCAGGTAGCCCAAGTGCGAATCACCACTGCTGGTCACCCGGCAGTGCGCGGCCAGCGAGCAGGCCAGGGCGCCGAAGCCGTCGTTGAGCAGTAGCACGCGGCTGTCCGCCGCCAGGCCCAGTTCGTGGACATGGGCGAGCAGGTACTCGTCGGCGGCGTCGAAGGCTTGCAGCGGCTCGTTGGCCATCTCCGGCTGGCGGATCAGGTCGAGCTGGGCGAAGGGCGTGGCGAGAGTCGGCATGGCGGCGGGATCGATAGGCGGGGCAGGCGGCATTGTCCTAGATGCATAGGGAAATGTCTCGAAGTGAGAAACAGGCGGCTTGTGACTCCAAGGTGCAATCCGGAGAATATGCAGTCACTTGCCGCCGCCGAAGTTCCGCAATGGGTGGCATGTCCAACAACAAATCGGATGGCCGCGCGACCTGAGCGCAGGCACCGTCCGAACCTCCGGCCCCAGTGGCCGCACAAACCAAAACCATCATTCGCCCCGCAAGTCTTGCGGGGTGCCGCTATTGCATTGCCGCAAGGAAGTTCATGAAGTACCTGTTCGCTGCCTGTCTGTCGCTTTCCCTGTTGTTCTCCGCGCCGCTGCGCGCCGAGGCCCAGCCGATCCTGATCAAGTTCTCCCACGTGGTCGCCAACGACACGCCCAAGGGCCGCGGCGCCCTGCTGTTCCAGCGCCTGGTGGCGGAACGCCTGGGCGGTGCGGTGAAGGTCGAGGTCTACCCCGACTCCACGCTGTTCGGCGATGCCGACGAAATGGCCGCCCTGCAGCGTGGCGAGGTGCAGATGCTGGCGCCCTCGGTGTCCAAGTTCGAGGCCTACACCAAGCAGCTGCAGGTGTTCGACCTGCCGTTCCTGTTCGATGACCTGGAGGCGGTCAAGCGCTTCCAGCGCCGCGAGAAGAGCCGCGAGCTGCTGCGCTCCATGGCCGGGCAGAACATCTACGGCCTGGCCTTCTGGAACAACGGCATGAAGCAGCTCTCCGCCACCCGCGAGCTGCGCGCGCCGGTCGATGCCAAGGGCCTGGCCTTCCGCATCCAGGCGTCCAGCGTGCTGGAGGCCCAGTTCGCCGCCCTCGGCGCCCAGGCCAAGCGCATTCCCTTCGGTGAGTCGCTCAAGGCGCTGCAGGCCGGCACCGTGCAGGGCACCGAGAACGCCTGGTCGAACATGGCCGCCACGGGCTTCGACAGTGCCCAGCCGTTCATCACCGAGACCAACCACGGCTCGCTCAACTACATGCTGATCAGCAGTTCGTCGTTCTGGCAGAGCATTCCCTACGCCACCCGCAGCGAGCTGGAGGCGATAGTCGAGGAGGTCACCACCCAGGTGAACAAGGACGCCGAGCAGCTCAATCGCCAGGGCCGCGAGCAGCTGGTCGGCGCCGGTCGCGCCCGTGTCATCGCCCTCAGCAAGGACGAGCGCGCCGCCTGGCGGACCGCCATGCAGCCGCTGTGGAAACAGTACGAGGCAGAGATCGGCGCCGACATGCTGCGCGCCGCGCAGACCGTCAATCGCCGCTAATCCCTGCTAACTGATGGTGTTTGTCCGGCGCTCTTTGCGCGAGACTGCGCGTACGTGAAGAAGGGAACGCCATGACCGCCAGCGAAGAGAAGTTCACCCGCCAGACCCTCACCGACGTGCGGGTCTGGTCGCCCAGTCTGTTCAGCTTGACCTGCACCCGCGACGCCGGTTTTCGCTTTCGCGCCGGGCAGTTCGTGCGCCTGGGCGTGCGCAAGGCCGACGGCTCGGTGGTGTGGCGCGCCTATTCGGTGGTCTCGGCGCCGCATGACGAGTACCTGGAGTTCTTCTCCATCGTGGTGCCCGGCGGCGAGTTCACTTCCGAGCTGAGTCGCCTCAAGGCCGGCGACGAGTTGCTGGTGGAGAAACAGGCCACCGGTTACCTCACCCTCGACCGCTTCCCGGATGGCCGCGACCTGTGGCTGATCGGCACCGGGACGGGGCTGGCGCCCTTCCTGTCGATCCTGCAGGACTTGGAGGCCTGGCAGCGCTTCGAGCGTATCGTGCTGGTGTACAGCGCCCGTGACCGTGGCGAGCTGGCCTATCAGGAACTGATCGCCGAGCTGCCGCAGCGCGAGTGGCTGGAGGGGGCCGGACACAAGCTGACCTACGTGCCGGTGGTGACCCGCGAGCGGGTGCCCGGTGCGCTCGATGCGCGGGTCACCACGCTGATCGAGAACGGCGAGCTGGAGCGCGCCGCCGGTCTGGAGCTTGCGCCCGAGCATTCGCGCATCATGCTCTGCGGCAATCCGCAGATGATCGAGGACACCCGCGCGGTGCTCAAGGCGCGCAACCTCAACCTGGCGCTGACCCGTCGCCCCGGGCAGGTGGCGGTGGAGAACTACTGGTAGAGCGGTTCGCGCCGCACCGTTAAGAATTGGTAACTTTTTCCCGCTTAGGAATGGGCGGTCGTGCCGTTAGGATGGCCGTCCCTTTTTTCACCTGCGGAACCCATGGACAGCGACTGTTGCCAGCCACCCCCGAGTGGCCACCCCTCCCTCGACGCCTGCGCGCGTCTGCTGCTGAATTCACCTGAACGATACGCCCTGCGCCACGTCTACCGTGCCTGCGCTGCGTCGACGCCTGCCCGGAGGAAAGCATGATCTTCGAATGGATGGCCGACCCCACCGCGTGGCTCGGCCTGCTGACGCTGATCGTCCTGGAGATCGTCCTCGGCATCGACAACCTGGTGTTCATCGCGATCCTCGCCGACAAGCTGCCGCCACACCTGCGCGACCGTGCGCGACTGATCGGCCTGAGCCTGGCGCTGATCATGCGCCTGGGCCTGCTGGCCAGTATTTCCTGGCTGGTGACCCTGACCGAGCCGCTGATCGAGGTGTTCGGCAAGAGCTTCTCGGGGCGTGACCTGATCATGCTGTTCGGTGGTGTGTTCCTGCTGTTCAAGGCCACCATGGAGCTGCACGAGCGCCTCGAGGGTCGTACCCATCAGCCGGGCGGCAGCCGCACCTATGCGCTGTTCTGGCCGGTGGTGGCGCAGATCGTGGTGCTCGATGCGGTGTTCTCCCTGGACGCGGTGATCACCGCCGTGGGCATGGTCGAGCACCTGGAAGTGATGATGATCGCCGTGATCGTCTCCATCGGCCTGATGATCGTCGCCAGCAAGCCGCTGACCGCCTTCGTCAACGCCCACCCGACGGTGATCATGCTGTGCCTGGGCTTCCTGATGATGATCGGCTTCAGCCTGACCGCCGAAGGCCTGGGCTTCCATATTCCCAAGGGCTACCTGTACGCGGCCATCGGCTTCTCCATCCTCATCGAGGCGGCCAACCAGTTGGTGCGGCACAAGCGCAAGCGCCAGCTGCAGGACGGCCGCGGCCTGCGCGAACGGACCGCCCATGCGGTGTTGCGCCTGCTCGGCGGCAAGGTCGAGGCCGACGAGGTGGGCGAGGAGATCGCCGATATGCTGGAGGGCGGCGCCGGTGAGGCGGCGCTGTTCGACCGCCGCGAGCGGGTGATGATCCGTGGCGTGCTGGGCCTGGCCGAGCAGTCGATCAAGACGGTGATGACCGACCGCATGCAGGTCGACCATATCGACCTGGCCCATGCCCCGGAGCAGATCCGCCAGGCTCTGCTGGAATCGCCGCACTCGCGCCTGCTGGTGATTCGCGGCGGCCAGGTGGACGAGCCGCTGGGCTTCGTGCACAAGAAGGAGCTGCTCAAGGAACTGCTGCAGGACCAGCAGCCGGACATCGAGAGCCTGCTGCGCCGGCCGCTCAACCTGCCGGACAGCTGCGCGGTGCTCGGCGCCCTGGAGCAGATGCGTGAGGCCCAGGCCCACGTGGCCTTCGTGGTCAACGAGTTCGGCGGCTTCGTCGGCCTGCTGACCCTGACCGACATCCTCGAGGCCATCGCCGGCGAACTGCCGGATGCCAGCGAGGTGGACGGCCCGGACATCGAACCGGCCGGCGCCGGCTTCCGCGTCAGCGGCGCGCTCAACCTGGCCCTGCTGCGTTCGCGCATCGGCCTGCAGGCCCAGGCTACCGAGGACTACCAGACCCTCGCCGGCCTGGTGATGAGCCTGCTCGACCGCCTGCCGGTGGTGGGCGACGAGGTGCGCTACGCCGGCTGGTGCATGCGTGTTGACGAGGTGCACGAGCGGCGGGTCAGCCGCCTGTTGCTCACTCCCGAGCCGCAGTGAAAATGAAAACGGCGCCCGCGGGCGCCGTTTTTCTTTGTCCGGGTGCCTACTGCTTCTGCTGGTTCTTCAGCAGATCGCGAATCTCCGTCAGCAGCACTTCCTCCGGCGTCGGTGCCGGCGGCACGGTCGGCGCTGCGGCTTCCTCGCGCTTGAGCTTGTTGATCACCTTGACCCCCATGAAGATGGCGAAGGCGACGATGACGAAGTCGAGCACGGTCTGGATGAACTTGCCGTAGCTCAGCACCACGGCCGGGATATCACCCTCGGCGGCCTTGAGGGTGATGGCCAGGTCGGAGAAGTCGACCCCGCCGATCAGCAGGCCGATCGGTGGCATGACCACGTCGCCGACGAAGGAGCTGACGATCTTGCCGAAGGCGGCGCCGATGATGATACCGACGGCCATGTCGACCACATTGCCCTTGACCGCGAAGGCCTTGAATTCACTGAGGATACTCATGTTTCACTCCCTGGGTTTCTGGTTATGACGGCAAGTGTACCCTAGGCCGGGTAGTGCACCTCGGGCAGCGACTCGAAGCCCGGCTTGGCCAGCAGATAGCCCTGGAACAGGCCCACGCCCATCTGCCGCAGGCACTCGAGCTCGCCCCGGGTCTCGATACCCTCGGCGATCACCTCGATGCCGAGCCGGCGGCACATGTCGAGCACGCTTTCGACCAGGACCTGGCGCACCCGGTCCCCGTCGATGCCGCGGATCAGGTCCATGTCGAGCTTGATCAGGTCGGGCTGGAAATCGGCCAGCAGGTTGAGCCCGGCATAGCCGGCGCCGAAGTCATCGATGGCGGTCATGAAGCCCTGGGCCCGGTAGGCGCGCAGGATCTCGGTCAGGTGCGGAATGTCCAGCACCTGCTCCTGCTCGGTGACCTCGAAGATGATCCGCTCCAGCGGGAACCGGCAGCGTCTCGCCGCCTCCAGCGTGGCGCGGATGCAGGTCTCCGCGCGGTAGACCGCGTTGGGCATGAAGTTGATCGACAGCCTGGCCGGCAGTTGCAGGCGGGCGGCCCACTCCACGGCCTGGATGCGGCAGCTCTGGTCGAAGGCGTAGCGGTTGTCGGCGTCGACTCGTGCCAGCAGGCTGCCGGCCGATTCGCCGGCGCTGCCCCGAACCAGCGCCTCGTGGGCGAAGACCAGGCCCTGGCGCAGATCGACTATGGGTTGAAAGGCCATGCTGATAGGGAAGTCCAGCCCCTTGCCTTCGCGGCAAGCGGAGCAACCTGGATTCGAGGTCATGGTCGAGCGTACTCCTGGTCGGCCGAGGTGGCTGAAGCCGGCTGCGCTGGCCGGCTCGCTTTTGCGAAAGGTGTCAGGCGCCGTTGGCCTTGCGCAAGCGCTCGGCGATCTGGTCCTTGAGTTGTACCCGTTCGTTCTTCAGGGCATGCAGGGCCAGGTCGTCCATGGCCTGGCGGCCGTCTTCCACTTCGTAGATGCGCTTGTCGAGGGTCTCGTAGTGCTGCGCCAGCTGGGCGAAGTGCGCATCCGTGGCGTGCAGGGCCTGCAGTTGCTGGCGGTATTCGGGGAATTCGCGGGCCAGTGGGTGGTGTTCGAGCGGCATAGGGGGCACTCCCAGTGGTGACGTGTCTGTTCAGACTAGCTCAGGGCCGCTGCCGGCGTAGCTCAGGCGGCGGACGGTCGCCGCGGCTTGATCCGGGTCAATGGCCGGGCGAGGCTGCCCGGCTAGGCTGGGTCATCTGTTTCAGGAGCCGAGCCCATGCATGTCGAACACCATCCGTTGACCCAGGACTTTTCCGAGCTGCGCGCCGAGCTGCAGCGCCTGCGCCGCGACGATCAGCGCTTCGCCCAGCAGGCCGAGGAATACGAGGTGCTGGACAAGCGCATCTGCCGAGTCGAGGAGGGCATCGAGCTGCTCGACGACGCCTCCCTCGCTCGCCTCAAGCAGGCGCGCGTGGCGCTCAAGGACGATCTGGCGCGCCAGCTCAAGCGCGCCGCCGGGCAGTGCTGCGGTTGCGGCAACGCCTGCGGCGGCTAGATTGGCTCAGTGCAGCGGCGGATTGACCAGGTAGCTGATCAGCTCGGGGTCGTCCTCCGGCCAGACCTGCCGTGAACCCAGTGGCAGCTCGGCGAGTATCTTGCGCCAGAAGGCCGCGGCCAGTTCGTCCTGGCCATAGAAGCGCACCAGCCAGGTACCGCCCCGGCTCAGCACCTGCTGCGCCAGGGCGCGGCCGATGCCCTGGCGGCGGTACTTCTTGAGGATGAACAGGTCGGCCAGTTCCAGGGCGTCGATGCCCGCCAGCTCGCTGCGCTCGATCAGCAGGAAGCCGGCGATGAAGCCGTCCGCCAGGATCAGGCTGGCGCTCCAGTCCGCTTCCTGCCAGTAGCGTTGCAGGTGCGGCTCGTGGATATAGAAGCGCCCGTCGGCCTCCACCTCTTCCTCCTCCCAGTCCGACGACTCGTAGGCGTAGTACTGGTAGAGATTGGCGATCAGCGGCAGCTGGTCGGCAGTGGCGGGCACGAGTTCGATATGCATGTCAGTCCAGACGCTTCTTCAGGTGGTGGAGCAGGGTGCCACGGGGGCGGTCTTCTAGAGTGCCGAACAGTTGATAGCCCTGCTTCTCATAGAAGGCTCGGGCCTCCACCGTCTTCAGGTAGGCAACCAGGGCGCCCTGGCTGCGGCCATAGGCCTCGGCACGTTGCAGCAGATCGGCGCCCAAGCCGCGGCCGCGATGCTGTTCGGCCACCCACAGGGTATCGATCTCCAGGCCATCCCAGTAGGCATTGGCGAGAATACCGGCAATCAGCTCGCCGGCATCGTCGCGCAGGTTTATCAGCAGGGGCCGGTCGGCCGACTCGTCTGGTAGCTGCAGACGCTGCTGGACGAACTCCTGGAAGCGCTGCTGCAGCTCGGCGCTCTGGGCGGCGCTGGGGTGTTCGATGATTTCCTCATGCATGGTGGGCGATTCGTGGTGGCAAGGACGTTATTATCGCCGTTTTTCAGCGGGTGGAGATTTCCATGGCCAAGGCCAAGCGCATGTACGGCTGCACCGAGTGCGGCGCGACCTTTCCCAAGTGGGCCGGGCAGTGCGGCGAGTGCGGGGCCTGGAATACCCTGAACGAGACCATGATCGAGAGCGGCGGCGCCGCTGCACCGTCCGGGCGTGGCGGCTGGGCCGGGCAGCAGGCGCAGATCAAGACCCTGGCCGAGGTCAGCGTCGAGGAGGTGCCGCGCTTCTCCACCGTCTCCGGCGAGCTGGACCGGGTGCTCGGCGGCGGCCTGGTGGATGGCTCCGTGGTGCTGATCGGCGGCGACCCCGGCATCGGCAAGTCCACCATCCTGCTGCAGACCCTGTGCAATATCGCCCAGCGCCTGCCGGCCCTGTACGTCACCGGTGAGGAGTCCCAGCAGCAGGTGGCCATGCGCGCGCGCCGGCTGGAGCTGCCGCAGGACAAGCTCAAGGTGATGACCGAGACCTGCATCGAGTCGATCATCGACGTGGCGCGGCGCGAGCAGCCCAAGGTGATGGTGATCGACTCGATCCAGACCATCTTCACCGAGCAGCTGCAATCCGCCCCCGGCGGCGTGGCCCAGGTGCGCGAGAGCGCTGCGCTCTTGGTGCGCTACGCCAAGCAGAGCGGCACGGCGATCTTCCTGGTCGGCCACGTGACCAAGGAAGGCGCCCTGGCCGGCCCGCGCGTGCTGGAGCATATGGTCGACACGGTGCTGTATTTCGAGGGCGAGTCCGACGGCCGCCTGCGCCTGCTGCGCGCGGTGAAGAACCGCTTCGGCGCGGTCAACGAGCTGGGCGTGTTCGGCATGACCGACAAGGGCCTCAAGGAAGTCACCAACCCCTCGGCGATCTTTCTCACCCGCGCCCAGGAGGCGGTGCCCGGCAGTGTGGTGATGGCCACCTGGGAGGGCACCCGACCGATGCTGGTAGAGGTGCAGGCGCTGGTCGATACCAGCCATATGGCCAACCCCAAGCGGGTGACCCTGGGCCTGGATCAGAACCGCCTGGCCATGCTCCTGGCCGTGCTGCACCGCCACGGCGGCATCCCTACCTATGACCAGGACGTGTTCCTCAACGTGGTCGGCGGGGTGAAGGTGCTGGAAACGGCGTCCGACCTGGCCCTGATGGCCGCGGTGATCTCCAGCCTGCGCAACAAGCCGCTGCCGCACGACCTGCTGGTGTTTGGCGAGATCGGCCTGTCCGGCGAGATCCGCCCGGTGCCCAGTGGCCAGGAGCGCCTGAAAGAGGCGGCCAAGCACGGCTTCAAGCGCGCCATCGTGCCCAAGGGCAATGCGCCCAAGGAGGCGCCGGCCGGCCTGCAGGTGATCGCGGTGACGCGCCTGGAGCAGGCGCTGGACGCGCTGTTCGAGTGATGCCCCTGCGGCGCCCTGTCGCTGGTGCCGGCAGGGCGCGCTTGGCGCAGATCAATCTTTGCGTCACACAGGAGGAGGAACATGGGGCCATGTTCATAACGGAGATTGCCCATGTTCCTGTTCTTCGATCTGTTTGCCAGAACCCTCAACTACGAGCCGGGAAGGCCCAGGGATAGCATCGAGGAGCGCCGTGAGGCGAGCATCGGTGTGCGGCGGGTGCAGGCGCGGCGCCAGAAGCTCGGCACGTTGCGCCGAGGCTGATAAACGAAGGGCGCCCATGGGCGCCCTCTTTTCATGCCACGCCGGCGTCAGTCTTCCTCGCCCAGGGCGGCCAGTTCGCGCTCCAGCAGGCTTTCGTCGCCCAGGTTGAGTTCGACCAGGCGGCGCAGGTGGCTGATGGAGTCCAGGTCGATATGCCGGCAGACGAAGCCGAGCAGCTCGTCGCGGGTGCGGGTCAGTACCACTTCCATCTGCAGGCGGGTGTCGGCATCCAGGCTGATGCTGGCGATGAAAGGCTGGTCGGGGTCACCGTTCCAGTCGCGCGGGCGCTTGACCAGCAGGCCCTTGAGCGACACATCGTGCAGCGCAACCGTCCAGCGCCGCTCGCCCTGGGTGAGCTCGGTGGCGGCGTCGAAGGCGATGCGCTGGAAGCGCCGACGCTCGGTGGTTGTATCACTCATGACGGGTTTCCTCTGCGGTTTTATCCACTATAGCCAAGGCACGTCGCCGGCGCTGCCAGTAGATACCTGAGGCGAGCAGTGCCAGCAAGCCCAGCGGCAGCCAGAACTTGAACGGCCGCAGGGCCTGGCGCACGTTCCGTTCACGCTCCTCCCAGAGCCGCTGGCGGGCGCCGGCGAAATCCGGCTCCTGGCAGTCGAAGCCGAAGTTCGCCGCCCACTCCACGTAGGGGCCCTGCTTTACATAGCGCTGGTAGTAACCCTGGGCGCCGGCGAGGTCGCGGTAGTTGATCCAGCCGCTGGCCTTGCACAGCACGGCGGCGAACGCCTGGCTGCTGGGTGGCAACAGGTCGGCGGCCTGATTGGCCAGGTCGGCGGCGACCCAGCGATAGTGGAAGCGCTGGTTGGGCTGCGCGGCATGGGTATTCTGCAGTCGCGCCTCGGCGGCGCTCAGCAGGCCGCCGGCCTGCACTGGCTGCGGTTTTTCCGGACCGTAATTGCCGCCGCTCCAGGCCATGTCGGGCGACAGCTCGTAGCCGAGCAGTTCCAGGCCCTGCTCGCGGGCCAGCTTGGCGGCGGCGTAGTAGCCCTCGGCACGGCCTATGGCGGTCCAGGCGTCCTCGGCCTGTGCGTGTGCCGCGGCGTAGTCGCGGGCGGCCTGCTGCAGCTCGGCGCTGGCAAAGTAGTGGGTGGCCTCGGCATGGCGCCCCTCACGCAGCAGGCGGCGGCCGAGCAGTTCGCGCAGGGCGGTGGCCGGCGGGCGGTCCCAGTAGTACTGCCGCTCGCCCTCGGTCAGCGGCGGGGCGGCCGCCACCCGTGCGTCCACATAGGCCTTCAGCTCGTCGGTGGCGAGCACCCGCTCGGCCACTTCGGCGGCGTCCTGCCAGTAGATGTCGCCGCTGCGGTAGAGCTGGTCGAAGGCCTCCAGGTAGTCGCCGCGCTCCAGTGCCAGGATGGCCATCTCGCCCTCGATGCGGCAGCGCGGCTTGAGCGCCTCGTGGTCCCAGCTCTCGGTGCGCCGCCAGCCCCAGTCCTCCTCGACGGGGAAGGCCTTGGCCGCCCGGGCGTAAGCCTGTACGGCGGCCTGCTTGTCGCCGCTCTGCAGGGCCAGCTTGGCGCGCAGCCACCAGGCCAGGCCGCCGTCGCCGGCCTGCTCGACGAAGCGCCGGGCACTGGCGTAGTCGCCCTGCTGGTAGCTGAGGGCGGCCAGGCGGTCGGCGAGCTGCGGCTGCAGGCTTTGCTCCTGCAGCAGTCGCAGCAGACGTCGGCTGTCCAGGTTCGGGCTCTCGTATTCGCCCACCCGGCTGAATAGCTGGGCCACCAGCAACTGCTGGACCTCCAGGCTGGCCAGCAGCGGCTGCAGCTCCTGGTCGCTCATCCGCTTGAGCTTCCAGCTCAATTGGCGCAAGGAGGTGTAGCCGGTGTTGGAGCCCTGGTGGGACTGGCTGGCGTAGAGGCGAATGGCCGTGCCCCAGTCGCCTTCGCTCAGGGCCAGGCGGGCCTCCTCGCCGAGGCTGGCGACACCCAGCTCCAAAGCGTCGTCGAGGCCGGCGATGCTCAGCGCACGGGTCTGTTGGAAGGCCTGGGCGGCTTGCTGGCGCAACTCGCGCCGGCGCTGCAGGGCGGCAGCTTCGTCCAGCACGGCGTCCGGAGCGCTGACCGCCAGCACGGCGAGGGCGCGACCGAGGGAGTAGGCGGCCCAGGTGCTGCGCAGCGGGCGTTCGGCGGCGGGCAGGGCCAGCACGCGCTGGAAGTAGTCGGCGGCCAGGGCCATATCGTAGTGGGCGAAGGCCACGGCGCCGGCGGTATACAGGCGCAGCTCGGGCGCCAGCTCGGCGCCTTCGGCCTCGGCCTGGCGGGCGTCGCTCAGGTCGCGCAGGCGGCTGACCAGGGCGAACTGCTCGGCGCCGAGCTGTTTCTGTTCGATCACCTCGCGGCTGTCGATGTAGCGCTGGTTGTCCTCGTCCCAGTAGGGCTCCAGGGTGGCTTTGCCGGCTTGGCCCAGGCCCGGGACGCCCTGCCCGAGACGGCCGATTTCGACGGCGAAGTTGCCTTCCGGCAGTTCGCCCAGGGCGCCGGCCCGGTCGGAGAGCAGGCGGTAGGGGAATTCCGGGCCGCAGGCCTGGGCGGTGCCGAGCGGCAGCAGCGCGCTTATGGCCAGGGCCAGCAGGGTTCTAGAACTGCACATGCATGCCTCCTTGATCGATCTGTGCGCAGCGTGCCCAACCCAGGGCCCGGTGCTCGCCGGCATCCAGCCGGCCGTCGCGCTGGCGCACGAAGGCCAGGCGCTCGGCGCTGCGCTCCAGGCGGTAATCGCCCACGGCGTCGGCCGCCGCGCAGGCCCGGGCGGGCAGCTCGATGCGATTGGGCAGCGGGCTGGCCAGGGTGCCGTTGTTGAACAGTTGCAACTGGCTGAAGCCGTCGTGCTGCTGGCGCTGCAGGGCCAGGGCCGGCACCAGGGGCTGGCCGCGCACCACCGCGAGCAGGGTGGGCAGCGGCCAGGCGCGGCGGTCGCCGGCCAGCGGCAGGCGGAACCAGATGATGCCGGCCAGATGTGCCGGCGGTTCGTGACGCAGATCGGCCAGCAGCTCGCTGACCTCCTGCGGATCAGCGCGCAACTCGCGGCGCGGGCCACCCTGGCGCAGCGGCGTCTCGCTCTCTACCTGGCCATCTGCGGTGAGGCCCACGCCATAGGCGGGCAGGGCCAGGTGGAAGGGTTTTTCGCTGCGCTCGCCGTAGCGCTCGGCCCAGTCCTGTGCCTGCTCGGGGTCGAATAGGCCGTCCTGCGGATCGCGCACCGCATGCACCTGCAGTACCGAGCTGTCGACGGCGGCCAGCACCTCGTCCAGTGCCGGGCTGTCCAGCCAGGCGGGCAGGGCGGTGATGCTCAGTCCGAGTTCGGGCGGCAGTTGCTGGCGCAGCTCGCGCAGCAGGGCGGCGTAGGCCGGCAGGCGCGCGGTGGCGCAGTCGTGGTCGAGCTCCAGGCCCTGCATGCGCAGGCCGGCGCTGCGCCAGTCGTGCAATAGACTGGCGATCTGCCGGCCGATCTCGGCGGAATCAAGCTGCGCCAGCTGGCCGTCCAGGCGCACCACGGCGATCAGCGGACGGTCGTCGCGCCGGAGCAGCTGTAGGTCGACGCGAGCGCGGCTCCAGCCGGCCTGCGGGTGGGCCTGCAGGGACAGAACGCGCAGGCTGGAGAAGTCGGCGTGGCTCTGCGCCAGGGCCTCGGCGTGGGCGGGGCGCCATTGGCGTTGCCAGATATACAGCTGCTGATCCAGCGGCGCGGCACGCTCCTCGGCGCAGCCGAGAAGGCTGGCCAGGAGCAGGACGATAACGGGGCGGTGAAGGTGATGAAGCATGCGGCGTAGCATCCTGGCGGTCGCCGAAAAGGGCGCTAGTTTACCCCCGTTGGCGGTGCGGAGATGCGTACTAGACCAAGGTCGAATAATGCAGGTGCCATCCAGCGTCTAAGCTTCAGCGGCAGCCTGTCTGTCCATTGGTTAGGAGTAATCATGAACAATAACAATAGCCTCCTGCGCCACCTGCCCTGGGCAGTGCTGGCAGTGGTGGGCGCCTGTGCCTTGGGAGTCGTGGCGCTGCGCCGCGGCGAAGCCATCAACGCCTTGTGGATAGTGGTGGCGGCCGTCTCCCTCTATCTCGTTGCCTACCGCTACTACAGCCTGTTCATCGCCACCAAGGTGATGCAGCTGGACCCGACTCGCGCCACCCCGGCGCTGCTCAATAACGATGGTCTGGACTATGTGCCGACCAACAAGCACATCCTCTTCGGCCACCATTTCGCTGCCATCGCTGGCGCCGGCCCGCTGGTCGGCCCGGTGCTCGCCGCGCAGATGGGCTACCTGCCAGGCACGCTGTGGCTGATCGCCGGCGTGGTGCTGGCCGGTGCGGTGCAGGACTTCATGGTCCTGTTCATCTCTACCCGCCGTAACGGCCGCTCGCTGGGCGAGCTGGTGCGCGAGGAGATGGGCCAGATTCCGGGCACCATCGCCCTGTTCGGCGCCTTCCTGATCATGATCATCATCCTCGCGGTGCTCTCGCTGATCGTGGTCAAGGCCCTGGCCGAAAGCCCATGGGGCATGTTCACGGTGATGGCGACCATCCCCATCGCGGTGTTCATGGGCGTGTACATGCGCTACATCCGCCCAGGGCGCATCGGCGAGATTTCGGTGATCGGCGTGGTCCTGCTGCTGGCCTCGATCTGGGCCGGCGGCCAGGTGGCGGCCGACCCGACCTGGGGCCCAGCCTTCACCTTCACCGGCGTGCAGATCACGTGGATGCTGATCGGCTATGGCTTCGTCGCAGCGGTGCTGCCGGTGTGGCTGATCCTCGCCCCGCGTGACTACCTGTCGACCTTCCTCAAGATCGGCACCATCATCGCCCTGGCCATCGGCATCCTGGTGGTCATGCCCGAGCTGAAAATGCCGGCGCTGACCCAGTTCACCGACGGCACCGGCCCGGTGTGGAAGGGCACCCTGTTCCCGTTCCTGTTTATCACCATCGCTTGTGGCGCCGTCTCGGGCTTCCACGCGCTGATCAGCTCGGGCACCACGCCGAAGCTGCTGGCCAACGAGTCGCACGCGCGCTACATCGGCTATGGCGGCATGCTGATGGAGTCGTTCGTCGCCATCATGGCCATGGTCGCCGCCTCGGTGATCGAGCCGGGCGTGTACTTCGCCATGAACAGCCCGGCCGCCGTGGTCGGCTCCGACGCCGCCGCCGTGGCCGCCACCGTCAGCAGCTGGGGCTTCGCCATCACGCCTGACGCGCTGGAAGCCGTGGCCAAGGACATCGGCGAGCACACCATCCTGGCCCGTGCCGGCGGTGCGCCGACTCTCGCCGTGGGTATCGCGCAGATCCTCCACAGCGTGCTGCCGGGCGAGAACACCATGGCGTTCTGGTACCACTTCGCCATTCTGTTCGAAGCGCTGTTCATCCTGACCGCGGTGGATGCGGGGACGCGGGCGGGTCGCTTTATGCTGCAGGACCTGCTCGGCAACTTCGTGCCGGCCCTGAAGAAGACCGAATCCTGGGGCGCCAACGTGATCGCCACCGCCGGCTGCGTGGCGATGTGGGGCTGGCTGCTGTACCAGGGCGTGGTCGATCCGCTGGGCGGCATCAACACCCTGTGGCCGCTGTTCGGCATCTCCAACCAGATGCTCGCCGGTATCGCCCTGATGCTCGGCAGCGTGGTGCTGATCAAGATGAAGCGTCAGCGCTACGTCTGGGTCACCCTGGTGCCGGCCTGCTGGCTGCTGATCTGCACCACCACCGCCGGCCTGATCAAGCTGCTCGACCCGAACCCGGCCGTCGGCTTCCTGGCCCTGGCCAAGAAGTACAGCGATGCTCTGGACGCCGGTCAGGTCCTGGCTCCGGCCAAGGACATCGGCCAGATGCAGCACGTGATCTTCAACGCCTACACCAACTCGGTGCTGACCGTGCTGTTCCTGTTCGTGGTGCTCAGCGTGCTGTTCTACGCGATCAAGGTCGGCCGCGCCGCCTGGATCAAGCCGGAACGCACGGACAAGGAAACCCCGTTCCAGCCGATTCCGGACGCCTGATATGTTCAATGACCTGAGTCGCATGGGTAAATACCTCGGGCAGGCCGCCCGCATGCTGGTGGGCATGCCCGACTACGACAACTATGTGGAGCACATGGCCAAGAAGCATCCGGACAAGCCGGTGATGAGCTACGAGGCGTTCTTCCGTGAGCGCCAGGAAGCTCGTTACGGCGGAGGGAAAGGACGGCCCATTCGCTGCTGCTGAACCCGGTAAGCTACCGCGCTTATCGAGGCAGGTTGTTACCCACGCGCCACGCCTAGTCGTGGCGCGTGTCTTTCTGGAGATCGCGATGTATCCCGAACCCATTCCCGTCACCGTGCTCACCGGCTTCCTCGGTGCCGGCAAGACCACCCTGCTGCGCCATATGCTGCAGGCCGAGCACGGCCTCAAGCTGGCGGTGATCGAGAACGAATTCAGCGACACGCCGATCGATGGCCAACTGCTCGGCGACAAGCCGGTGGAGCTGTTGACCCTGGCCAACGGCTGCGTCTGCTGCTCGATCCATGTCGAGCTGGAGAAGGCCCTGTACCTGCTGCTGGATAAGCTGGACGCCGGCGAGCTGGCCTTCGACCGCCTGGTGATCGAGTGCACCGGCCTGGCCGACCCCGCGCCGGTGGCGCAGACCTTCTTCGCCGACGAGGAGCTGGCCCAGCGCTACGTGCTCGACGGCATCGTCACCCTGGTCGATGCGGTGAACGCCGAGCGCCATCTGCAGGAGACCATCGCCCAGGCCCAGGTCGGTTTCGCCGACCGCATCCTGCTGAGCAAGACCGACCTGGCCAGCGCCGAACAGGTCGAGGCCCTGAGCCAGCGCCTGCAGCGCATCAATCGGCGTGCGCCGGTCCGCGTGGTCGAGCATGGGCGCATCGACCTGGCCGAGCTGCTGGATATCCGTGGCTTCAACCTCAACGCCGATATCGGCCCGGCGCTGACGCTGCGTCCGCTCAATCCGCGCCCGCTGACGCCCGCAGGGACCACGCCGGATCGCATCGCCACCTTGGTGCTGAAGAGCGAGCGGGCGCTGGATCTCGACAGGCTCAGCGCCTTTATGGAGGGCCTGCTGGAGCAGCACGGTAACGCGCTGCTGCGCTACAAGGGCGTGCTCAGCGTGGCCGGCGACGAGCGCCGCCTGGTGTTCCAGGGCGTGCTCGGCCTGTACGGCTTCGACTGGGACGAGCCCTGGGCCGCGGATCAGCCACGCGAGAGCGTGCTGGTATTTATCGGCGACAACCTGCCGGAGGAGCAGATCCGCGCCGGCTTCGCCGAGCTGCAGGCCTGAGCTCGGCGCCGATCCGGTCGTCGCGCCAGCTCAGCCGAGCAGGTCGTTCTGCGAGAACTCCGTGACCCCGAGCAGGCGGATGGTGAACTCCGCCGCGCTGTCGGCGTTGATGCTGCCGTACAGGGCGCCGTCGGCGAAACGCAGCTGGCCGGTGGCATTGGTGGCGCTGAAGTCCTGGTTGCCGATGAACTCGAAGGCCTCGCGGGCGGCGGTCAGCGGGTTGGCGTCCAGCGCCGAGAAGTCGATGCAGTCGCCCTCACCGCCATTGAAGCCGCTGATCAGGTCGGCCAGGTCGCCCAGGCCGAGATCGCTCAGCGAGGTAAAGACATAGCGATCCGCGCCGGCACCGCCATTCAGCTGATCGGCCCCGCTGCCGCCGTCGAGCACGTCGTCGCCGCCCCCTCCGTTGAGCACGTCGTTGCCGGCACCGCCGCGCAGGATGTTGTCGTTGGCGTCGCCGGTCAGGTTGTCGGCATGGTTGCTGCCGATCAGGTTCTCCAGATGGCGCAGCGAGTCGAAACCCGAGCCGCCGGTGTTCTGCGCCGCGGAGGTGGTCAGCCTGACCGTCACGCCGGCTTCGGCAAAGGCGTAGGACAGCGTGTCGACGCCGTCGCCACCGTTGATCACGTTATTGCCGCTGCTGGCGTAGATGGTGTTGTCCTGGGCATTGCCGGTGCCATTGGAGTTGCCGGGTGCGACGAGATAGAGCTCCTCGAGGTTGTATGACAGGGTGTAGGTGGAGGCGGTGCTGAACACCCGGTCGAAACCGGCGTTGCTGCCTTCCATCGCCCGATCGGCGGCGTCGTCGACGAAGTAGGTGTCCGAACCCTTGCCGCCGAGCAGCACGTCCACGCCCGTGCCGCCGTCGAGCACGTTGTCCCCGTCATTGCCGCCGATGATGTTGGCGAGGCTGTTGCCGGTGCCGTTGCGCGCCTGGCCGGTCAGCAGCAGGTTTTCCAGGTTGTCGCCCAGCACCCAATTGATGGACGACACGACGGTGTCGTGATCTTCGGCACCCGTGCCGTTCTCGAACAGGATGTCGCCGGGATTGTTGACCACGTACACATCGCTGCCTTCATAGCCCGCCATATAGTTGGCGCCCTCGTCACCCTCGAGGGTGTCGGCAAGGGGAGTGCCCGTGAGCTGGTCGATGCCATGGCCGCCGACGACCTTGTTGGCCGGGTACATGGAGATCGCGTCGGGGTCGTTGTTGTCGCCGGGGTTGCTGGTGTAGCCCAGGTCATTGGCGATGAAGTCGGCCAGGCGCTGCCCGATGATTTCGCTGGCATCGTCATGCATGTGCCAGACATCGTAATAATAGGTCAGCGGGTCCACTTCGTAGCGCATCGGCAGGTCGGTGTAGTCGACGGCGATCTTGATGTCGCTGCGGCCGGCGGCCATTTCCATCTGCGCCTGGCGGATGGCCTGGGTGCCGTCCACTACCTCGGCGATTTCCTCGCTGGTGAAGCCGCGCAGGTCGGCGCCCTGCTGCTGGTAGTCGCCGGTGAGCATCACGTAGAAGACCGCGTCCGGGGTTCCCAGCTGGGCCTTGAGGTAGTCGAACACCTTCAGCGTGTTGGCCTTGTACAGCTCGATTGCCGCGGTCTTATCCGAGGCGGCGGCGTAGGTCATGGCGTCGTCTTCGCCCTGTCCCCAGACCATGGCGAAGGTGACCGGGCCCTGGGCTTGGAGCGCTGCCAGCTGGCTGCCGAGATTGGCTACGGCATTCAGCAGCGCCTGTCCGGGCTGGTCGGTGTCGCTGTACCACCAGGACTTGGCCCGTTCCGCCTCGCTGGCCGTCGAGCTACCGGTGACCGTACTGCCGCCGACCGCGATGTCGATCGGCTCTCCCGCCGCGTCGGAGAACAGGCTCTCCACCCGATCGAAGTCGGTATAGAGCTTCAGCTGCTTGATCATCTCGGTGATGCCGGAGTCGTCATCCTCGCCCTGCATGCGCAGCGCGCGGGAGTTGGACTGACCCAGGGTGGGGATGAACAGGGTGGTCTGCGGGGTGGGATCGGCAAAGATGAAATCGGCTTCGCTCAGCGTGCCGATGTGATTGCCGTTGAGCGCCAGCTCGAAGGTGTTGCCGTCGGCATCCGGCTCGCGGGACTTGATCGAGGTCTTGGTGCCGGTTTCGTTGAGCGTCAGGTAGACGCTGTGGTTGTAGCCGTCGTCCAGACCGGTGATGCCCAGGGCCGACAGGTCGATCTTGTCCACGCCCACCGTGAAATCGGTAATGGTGTCGGCCGCGCTGATGTTGGCTGGGCCGTAGTTGCGAAAGCTGTCGAGCAGCTCGGTGAAGCGGAAGACGTCGGCGCCATCGTCGCCGGTGAGTACATCCTTGCCGGCGCCCCCATCGATGATGTCGTTGCCACCTCCGCCATTGATCTTGTCCGCACCGGCATGGCCGAGCAGCAGCTCGCTGGCATCGGTACCGTTCAGCACGTCGTCGCCGGGCGTGCCGACCGGTGTCGGCGGGGGCGGGGTGATGGTGCCGGGCGGTGGCGGTGGCGGGGTGACGAGGAACAGGTTGCTGCCGTTGAGCGTGTCGAGATGGTTGCCCTGCAGGGCCAGCTCGAAGCGGTCGCCGTTGGCGTCGGTTTCCAGTGAACGCAGGTAGGTGCGGTCGCTGGCGGCGCTGTAGCTGAGCGCCAGGGTGCCGTTGAGCCCGTTGCCCAGGCCGCTGAAGCCGAGGGCGCTGAGGTCGATGCGGTCGGTCGTGGGGTCGAAGTCGGTGATCAGGTCACAGCTCGGGCTGCCGTTGCGATAGCTGTCGTGCAGCGTGTCGAAGCGGAAGGTGTCCACGCCGTCGCCGCCGGTGAGGGTGTCGCGGCCCAGCCCGCCGACCAGCATGTCGTGGCCCGCTCCGCCCATGAGAGTGTCGGCGCCACCCAGGCCCAGCAGGGTCTCATTGGCGGAGGTGCCAAGCAGCAGGTCATTGCCTGCGCTGCCGTGCAGGGTTGGTGTGCCGGCGGGCGCTTCGTCTACCACCAGCAGGAAGCTGTTGGCGAGGCTGCCGCCGCGCCCGTCGCCGGCGCTGACCTTGATCTCATAGATGCCGGCATTGCCAAGTCCGGGTAGGCCGTTGAACGACAGCGTGGCGGCATCGAATCTCAGCCAGGAGGGCAGGGCCGTGCTATTGCCGAGGGTGGCCTTGTAGCTCAGCGTGTCGCCGTCGGGGTCGGAAAAGTTGCTAGCCGAGAAGCCGAAGGTGAATACCTGATTTTCCGTTATGGTCTGGTTCGGCAAGGCCTCGTGGAGAACCGGCGCCGCGTTGGGGGCTACGTTGCCATTGAACAGGATATTGGCGGAACTCAAGGTGCTCAGATGGTTGCCCTGGATGGCCAGCTCGAAGTAGCGGCCCTCGGCGTCGCTTGCCAGCGAGCTCAGGTAGGTACGGTCGCTGGCGCTGCTGTAGCTCAGGCGCAGGGTGCCATCAAGGCCGTTGCCGAGCGCGCTGAAGCCCAGTTCGGAGAGGTCGATGCGGTCCAGGGCGGCATCGAAGTCAACGATATGGTCGCTGAACGCGCCGCTGCCGGTGCGATAGCTGTCCGCCGACGCCGCGTAACGGAAGATATCTGCGCCGCTGCCGCCGGTGAGCGTGTCGCGTCCGGCGCCGCCGACCAGTACATCGTTGCCTGCGCCGCCGGCCAGAGAGTCGTTGCCGTCCAGGCCGAGCAGGCGTTCGTCGGCCTCGCCGCCGGCCAGCCTGTCCCTGTCCTCGCTGCCGACGACCTGAACCAGCAGTTCGTGGCTGGGGTCGCTGGACAGCCGGCTGTCCGCTGCATGCAGCAGGGCCTGGCCGCTGAGCATCGCCTCGATCTGGTTGGCGTAGACGCCGGTGGCGTGGCTGCCATCGGCGACCTCCAGCACACCGTAAGTGGAGCCGGGGCCGCCGCTGATCAGGTTCTGCTCGATGAGGTTGTGGCTGGATACGACCGTAATACCGCCGCTGGCATCGGCCTCGACCAGGATCTCCGGCCCCGGGCCCGACTGGGCGTTGCCCTGCAGCTGGTTGGCGATGATCTGGTTGTGGCTGGCGCCGGAGAGCAAGATGCCCGGGCCGCCGTTGCCGCCGATCAGCGCGCCTTCCACACGCACCTCGCTGGCTTGCTGCAGCGCGATGCCGGCCTGCCCGTTGTCCTGCAGCTCGCCGCCGAGAATCAGCAGGGGCGAGTCCGGCTGCGTGTCGGCGTCGCCGGTGACGAGCAGGCCATTGGCACCGTTGGCGAAGGCATCGTTGTTGGTGAAGGTCAGGGCCGAATGGTGCGTGTCGAGGGCAAAGCCGTTGCCGTCGTTGCCGTAGGCCTGGTTGTCGGCATAGTAACCACTATTTGAGTCCCGGCTGACGAAGCCGTCCTGGCCATTGCCATGGGCCACGCTCTCCTTGATCAGCAGGTGCGAGGTCTGGCCATCGACACGAAAGCCGCTCCCCGATACGTCGCGAACCTCAACCCGCTCGATGCTCAGATTGCCGCTGATGCCGGCTGTGCTGGCGGCGAGGTGCCAGCCGTTGACTTCGCCGCTGCTGTTGCCGCGATTGCCGTCGAGGCTCAGGTCGCTGATGCCGACGCCCTGCAGCACTTCCCCGGTGGGCGAGCCGATCATGCCCAGGAGGGGCAGGGCGGAGCCGTCCACCAGTTTGAGCACGGTGCTGCCCATGCCGGCACCAATCATGTCGACCTGGCTGTGCATGGTCAGGCAGTTGCCGGCCCCCGTGCCATCGCCGCTGATCCGGTAGACCCCCTCCGGCAGGTAGACCACACCGCCTCCCGCGGTGAAGGCGGCATCGATGGCCGCCTGAATGGCCGCAGTGTCATCGGCGACTCCATCGCCCAGTGCCCCGTAAGCCTTCGCGTCGAAAACCATGGTTCAGTCCCCCCGGCTAATCCCCCGCTTGGTAATAGCGGTTCGGATTGAAAGGGAGATGGTTTAAGGCCTTTCCGGCGGGGTGGCGACGACCTTCCGTCAGAGAATTGGCCGGAAAGTCATGTTTTGCCGATTTACCGATCCAACTCTTTGATAGATATGCTTATTTATTCTTCCTAATCGCTATGTCAGGAAAACGGCACGGGCACAAAAAAGCCCGGCGATTGCCGGGCTTCTTGTCACGACTTTGGCGCCGGTTATCCGTAAACCGGCAGCTTGGCGCAGACGGCCTTGACCTTCTCGCGTACCGCGTCGACCACGGACTCGTCGCCCATGTTCTGCAGGATGTCGCAGATCCAGCCGGCCAGTTCCTTGCACTCGGCTTCCTTGAAGCCGCGAGTGGTGACGGCCGGGGTGCCGATGCGCAGGCCGGAGGTGACGAAGGGCGAACGCGGGTCGTTCGGCACGCTGTTCTTGTTCACGGTGATGAAGGCGCGACCCAGGGCGGCGTCGGCGTCCTTACCGGTGATGTCCTGCTTGATCAGCGAGAGCAGGAACAGGTGGTTCTGGGTGCCGCCGGAGACCACGTCGAAACCGCGCTCGATGAACACGTTGGCCATGGCCTGGGCGTTCTTCACGACCTGCTGCTGGTAAGCCTTGAACTCGGGCTGCAGGGCTTCCTTGAAGCAGATGGCCTTGGCGGCGATCACGTGCTCCAGCGGGCCACCCTGGGCGCCCGGGAAGACGGCGGAGTTGAGCTTCTTCTCGATCTCTTCGTTCTTGCGCGCGAGGATCAGGCCGCCGCGCGGGCCGCGCAGGGTCTTGTGGGTGGTGGTGGTGACCACGTCGGCGAAGGGAACCGGGTTCGGGTACACGCCGGCGGCGACCAGACCGGCCACGTGGGCCATGTCGACGAACAGGTAGGCACCGACCTTGTCGGCGATGGCGCGGAAGCGGGCGAAGTCCAGCACCTGGGAGTAGGCGGAGAAGCCGGCAACGATCATCTTCGGCTTGTGCTCGACGGCCAGGCGCTCGACTTCGTCGTAGTCGATCAGGCCGGCGTCGGTGATGCCGTACTGCACGGCGTTGTACAGCTTGCCGGAGGAGGAGACGGAGGCGCCGTGGGTCAGGTGGCCGCCGTGGGCCAGGCTCATGCCGAGGATGGTGTCACCGGCCGACAGCAGGGCCAGGTAGACGGCGGCGTTGGCCTGGGAGCCGGCGTGCGGCTGGACGTTGGCGTAGTCGGCGCCGAACAGCTCCTTGGCGCGGTCGATGGCCAGCTGCTCGACCACGTCGACGTACTCGCAACCACCGTAGTAGCGCTTGCCCGGATAGCCTTCGGCGTACTTGTTGGTCAGCACGCTGCCCTGGGCTTCCATCACCGCCGGGCTGGTGTAGTTCTCGGAGGCAATCAGTTCGATGTGATGCTCCTGGCGCTGGGCTTCCTGCTCCATGGCGGCAAAGAGTTCTGCATCGTAGCGGGCAATGGTCAAATCACGGCTGAACATGGTGGTCACCTGATCAATCAGCGGGCGGTAGTAAGAGTCTGTCCAATGACGCATGGCCGACGCCCAGCGATCGTGAACAGGTTCTAAGGAAGGCGCGCATTCTACCCGATGTGCCGCGCACTGGCACATGAATGGCGGTCAAGTGCCGGACAAGCGGGCCTCACGCGGCCCGCTGCCGCCACTCAGGTCAGCATGAACAGGGCATTGCCGCCGAACTGGGTCTCGAACTGGGCGGCCGCCATCGGCTTGCCGAACAGGTAGCCCTGCACCTCGTCGCAGTCGTGGTCGCGCAGGAAGTCCAGCTGCTCCTGGGTCTCCACGCCCTCGGCGATCACCGCCAGGCCCAGGCTGTGGGCCATGGCGATGATGGCGCGGGCGATCTGGCCGTCCTGCTCGCCCTCGGGCAGGCCGTCAACGAAGCTGCGGTCGATCTTCAGCACGTCGATGGGGAACTGCTTGAGGTAGTTGAGCGACGAGTAGCCGGTGCCAAAGTCGTCCACCGCGATGCACAGGCCGAGCTTCTTCAGGCTGGCCAGCACCTGCATGGTCTCGCCGACGTCGTTCATCAGGATGCTCTCGGTCAGCTCCAGCTCCAGGCAGGCCGGCGGCAGGCCGCTGGCACCGAGGATGCGCGAGATGCGCATGCCCAGCTGGCCGTCGGCGAACTGGCGGGCGGAGAGGTTGACCGAGACCTTGGGCACTCGCACCTTCGCCTCGTGCCAGGCCTTTAGCTGGCGGCAGGCCTGGGCGAGCACCCAGTCGCCGACCTGGGCGATCAGGCCCAGTTCTTCCAGTACCGGAATGAACTCGTTCGGCGCCACCAGGCCGCGGCGCGGGTGCTGCCAGCGCAGCAGGGCCTCGACGCCGGTCAGGCGCTTGCCGTCGCTGGAAAGCTGCGGCTGGTAATAGAGGAGGAACTGGTTCTGCTCCAGGGCGTGGCGCAGGTCGCTCTCCAGCTCCAGGCGCTGCAGCGCGGTGGCGTTCATCTCCGCCTGGTAGAACTGGAAGTTGTTCTTGCCGCGTTCCTTGGCGTGGTACATCGCCGTGTCGGCGTTCTTCATCAGCTGGCTCAGCTCGTCGCCGTCCTGCGGCGCCAGGGCGATGCCGATGCTGGCGGTGACGAAGAACTCGCGACCCTGCAGGACGAAGGGCTGGGCCAGGCTGGCCAGGATCTGCTCGGCCACATGGATGGCGCGGTTCAGCGCACCGGCACGGGTGTTGCGCGCCTGCAGCAGCAGGGTGAACTCGTCGCCGCCCATGCGCGCCACCGTGTCGTCCTCGGCGACGCAGGCGGCCAAGCGCACGGCCACGTCCTTGAGCATGCGGTCGCCGGCGGCGTGGCCCAGGGAGTCGTTGATCGGCTTGAAGCGGTCGAGATCAAGGAACATCAGCACCACCCACTCGTCGTGCCGTTCGGCATGCTGCAGGGCGGTGTGCAGGCGGTCCTGGAACAGGGTGCGGTTGGGCAGCAGGGTCAGGGCGTCGTAGTAGGCCAGGCGGTGGATGCGCTGTTCGCTGGCCTTGCGCTCGCTGATGTCGTTGAAGAAGCACACGTAGCTGGCCAGGTCGCCGTCTTCGTCGTGCACCGCAGTGATGCCGACCCAGGCCGGGAACTGCTCGCCGTTCTTGCGCTTGAGCCATAGCTCGCCCTCCCAGCTGCCGTGCTGGTTGAGCTGGGTGAGGATGTAGGCGAACTGGGCAGCCTGCTGGCGGTCGGCGGTGAGCATGCCCGGCAGCTGGTCGAGCACCTCGGCGCCGGCATAGCCGGTGAGGCGCTGGAAGGTCTCGTTGATGCGCACGATGTAGCCGGCCGGATCGGTGACCAGGATCGCCGCCGTGGAGTGTTCGAATACCGTGGCCGCCATGCGCAGGTCGCGCTCGGCGCGGCGCTGCTGGGTGATGTCGCGGCCGATGCCGAGCACGCCCTCGAAACGGTCCTGTTCGTCCCACATCAGCGACAGGCGCATCTCCACGGTGATCTTGCGGTCGTCGGCGCGCAGACAGTCGAAGATGAAGGTACGTCCGGCCAGGCTGGTCTGCAGGCGGGCCAGCTTGTCCGCCTCGTTGAGGGCGCCGCGCACCTGCTCGATCAGTTGCAGCAGGCTGGCCAGCTGGCGTGGGTTGGTCACGGTGCCGAGCAGGCCGTTGTCCAGCAGCCATTCCGGGCTGTAGCCGAAGAAGGTCTTGGCCGACGGGCTGACGTAGTTGAGCTGCAGCGTGTTGTCGGTGGACAGGATCACGTCGCTGATGCTCTCCGCCAGTAGGCGATAGCGCCGCTCGCTGTCGCTCAGGCTGGCCTGGGCGGCGATCTCGCCGGTGATGTCCTTGGCCACGCCGATCAGGCGGCTGACCCGGCCGTGGCGGTCGCGGCTGAGGGCATGCTCGCGGATGTCGAACCAGTGCCAGCTGCCGTCGCGATGGCGCCAGCGCAGCTGGAAATGCAGCTGCTGGCCCTGGCCGACCACCTTCTGCAGGTTGCGCAGGCGCTGGTACAGCTCGACGTCGTCGGGGTGCAGGATCTTCTCCCACAGCTTGTCGCCGAAGCGGCGCATCTCTTCCTTGCTGTAGCCCAGGTCCGGGCCCAGGCGGTTGTTGCTGAACATCACCCGCATGGTGCTCATGTCGTGCACGTAGAGGGTGTCTGGCACCGAGCGCAGCACGTCGGACCAGAAGCGCTCGCGCTCCACCAGCGACAGCTCCACACGCTTGCGGCTGGTGATGTCGTGCACGCTGAGGGTTACCGCGCGCAGTTCGTCGCGGCTCTCGGGAAGCTGCAGGTTGAGCCACACGTAGCGCTCGTGGCCCTGGGGCGTGTGCATGCGGCTCTCGACCATCATGTCGCGCTCGCCGTCGAGCAGGGTGGTGATCAGCGCATGGCGGGCGCCGCCCTGGCGCAGCGGGGCGTAGCCGATCAGGTGGTCCCAGACCTGGTCGGGGCTGTCCACGCCGAGCAGTTGCAGGGCCACCTTGTTCACTTCGCTGATGCGGATGCGCTGCAGCAGCTCGACATGGTGCTGCGGGTCCAGGTTCAGCCAGGTCTGCAGCTGGCTGCTGTGCTGCAGGCCCTGGGCCTCGAGGAAGAGGCGCAGGTCGAGCAGGTCGAGCACGCAGAGGGCCACGCCGCTGCCTTCGAAGATGTCCTGGTAGCGCCGGCGGGTGTCCTCCAGCACATGCAGGGCCTGGCGTTCCTCGGTCACGTCGCGCAGTACCCAGGCGCGGCCCGGCTCGGGGTTGTCGGTGTAGAGGGCGTGGCAGGTCACGTCGAACAGGCGCCGTTCGCCGTCGAGCAGCACCTCGATGGGCTCGGCCTGCTCGTGGAAGGCGCTCTCCAGCCAGGGTGCCAGCGCCGGCAGCAGCTGCAGCACGTGCATCTCGCTGGCGGTGGCCAGATCCAGGCCGAACATCCGCTCGGCCCGCGGGTTGAGGTAGCTGATATGGCCGTCGGGCTGGGTCACCAGTACCCGCTCGTCGATGGCACCGAGGGCGCCGATGGCGTCTTCCATGGAGCGGCGCGACAGCGCGTGGTAGGCGCGCAGGCGGCTCTGCTCGCGCAGCAGGCCGAACAGGGCGAGCAGGGCCAGGGCGCCACAGAGGATGAACAGCAGCAGCTTGCTGGCCTGGCGCGGCAGCAGCTCGGCACGCAGGGTATTGGCGTCGAACAGGGGGACCAGCTTCCAGTCACTGCCCGCTACCGGCAGCTCGGCGATGATCTGCTCCCTCTCGCTGGCGCTGGGCTGGGCGGCCCCCTCGTTCACGGGCTGGCGCAACATCACCTGGCCGCTGACGCTGTCCAGCAGCAGCCAGGGCGTCTCGGCGGTCTGTGGCGGCAACCAGTTGCGCAGGGCCTGGTCCCGCAGGCGCACGCGCCAGCCGCCCTGGTGATCGGGGCGTGGCAGGTCGAGCAGCAGCAGGCCGCGGTCCTGGGCGAAGTGATAGGGCTGGTCGCTGACGAAGGGCACCGGGTTGCCGAGGGTCGGCTGGCTGTCCACCAGCGGTTTTCCGCCGGCATCGAACCACACCAGGCTGTGCAGGGCCGGGAAGACGCCGCGCAGCCGCTGCAGCAGTACGCTCTGCTCGTCCGCCGCCAGCGGCCGGTCCGCCGCGGTGGCGAGGAAGGCCAGGCCGGCCTCGGCCTTGAGACGCATGGTCAGGCCAAGGTGGTTGCGCTGCTGCTCGGCGTGGTCCAGGTGATGGCGTCGCTCGCTCTGCTCCTGGTTGCTGGCCTCCTGCTGCAGCTGCCACAGCAGCAGGCCGAGCATCAGCGCGACCAGCAGCCCCAGGGCGCCTTTCAGCGAACCACGGTGGGGCCGGGCGAGCGGATCGCCAGAAGAACGGGAAGAAGGAGGGCGGGATCGTGACACGCGTATAACCCTGCTGATACAGCTGCCGGATCGGGGCCTTGCCTGGCAATCGGAACCGCGTAGCATGCCCGGAAAAGCGGCCAAGTGCTATCACTGTCCATCGGGTCCGGTTTGCCCCTCCGGGAGCATTCCGGTAGCTTTGCCGCACGCGCGTGGGCGCGCGGAGCTATGATGCTCCCTGCCCCAGAGTATTGCTCAGCGGCCGGTCGGTCGCTGGCGCATTTACCTCTCAATCCCTCAGTTACGCAGAACCAAGGTCATCCATGGCTCAATACGTCTACACCATGCATCGGCTCGGCAAGGTCGTGCCGCCGAAGCGGGAAATCCTCAAGAACATCTCCCTGTCGTTCTTCCCGGGCGCCAAGATCGGCGTACTCGGCCTCAACGGCGCCGGTAAGTCGACCCTGCTGCGCATCATGGCCGGCGTCGACACCGAGTTCGACGGCGAAGCCCGCGCCATGCCCGGCATCAACGTCGGCTACCTGCCGCAGGAGCCGCAGCTCGACCCGAGCAAGAGCGTGCGCGAGATCGTCGAGGAGGCCGTAGGCCAGATCAAGCAGGCCCAGGCCCGCCTGGACGAGGTGTATGCCGCCTATGCCGAGCCGGATGCCGACTTCGACGCCCTGGCCGCCGAGCAGGCCAAGCTGGAAGCCATCCTGCAGGCCAGTGACGGTCACAACCTAGAGCGCCAGCTGGAAGTCGCTGCGGACGCCCTGCGCCTGCCGGCCTGGGACGCGCGCATCGAACACCTGTCCGGTGGCGAGAAGCGCCGCGTGGCGCTTTGCCGCCTGCTGCTGTCGGCCCCCGACATGCTGCTGCTGGACGAACCGACCAACCACCTGGACGCCGACTCGGTGGCCTGGCTGGAGCACTTCCTCCACGACTTCCCGGGCACCGTGGTGGCGATCACCCACGACCGCTACTTCCTCGATAACGTTGCCGGCTGGATCCTCGAGCTCGACCGCGGCGCCGGTATTCCGTACGAAGGCAACTACTCCGGCTGGCTGGAAGCCAAGTCCGAGCGTCTGGCCCAGGAATCCAAGCAGCAATCGGCCCACGAGAAGGCCATGAAGGACGAACTGGAGTGGGTGCGCAAAGGTGCCAAGGCCCGCCAGTCCAAGTCCAAGGCCCGTCTGCAGCGCTTCGAGGAGATGCAGTCGCAGGAATTCCAGAAGCGCGCCGAGACCAACGAGATCTACATCCCGGCCGGTCCGCGCCTGGGCGACAAGGTCATCGACTTCAAGAACGTCACCAAGGGCTACGGCGACCGCGTCCTGATCGACAACCTGTCGTTCAGCATCCCGAAAGGCGCCATCGTCGGCGTGATCGGCGGTAACGGTGCCGGTAAGTCGACCCTGTTCCGCATGCTGATGGGCAAGGAAACCCCGGATTCCGGCAGCATCGAGCTGGGCGATACCGTGCAGCTGGCCTGCGTGGACCAGAGCCGCGACGACCTGGACGGCAGCAAGACCGTGTGGGAAGCCGTGTCCGACGGTTTCGACATGATCAAGATCGGCAACTATGAAGTCCCGTCGCGCGGCTACGTTGGCCGCTTCAACTTCAAGGGCGGTGACCAGCAGAAGTTCGTCAAGGACCTCTCCGGTGGTGAGCGCGGCCGTCTGCACCTGGCCCTGACCCTGAAGCAGGGCGCCAACGTGCTGCTGCTCGACGAACCGTCCAACGACCTCGACGTGGAAACCCTGCGTTCCCTGGAAGAGGCGCTGCTCGACTTCCCCGGCGCCGCCATCGTGATCTCTCACGATCGCTGGTTCCTGGACCGCGTGGCCACCCACATCCTGGCGTACGAGGACGACTCGCACATCGAGTTCTTCGAGGGCAACTACACCGAGTACGAGGCCGATCGCAAGAAACGCCTGGGCGACGCCGCCGCGCAGCCGCACCGCGTGCGTTACAAGAAGCTGGCGCAGTAAGCGACCGGCATCAGCCAAGGAAAAGGGGCCTCAGGGCCCCTTTTTCATGCCCAGGTGTTCGACTATCTGCTCGACTATTGCCTCGGGCGGGCGGCGGCTATCGAGAACCATGGCCTCGCCCGCCTGTGGCGGTTGCAGCAGCTCCAGCTGGCTCTCCAGCAACTGTGGCGCGAAGAAATGCCCCTGTCGCTGGCGCAGCCGTGCGGCCAGCAGTTCCGCCGGGCCGTCGAGATAGAGGAAGTGAACGTCTGGGTCGCCCTGGGCGAGGAGTTGCCGATACTCGCGCGTCAGGGCCGAGCAGGCGCAGACCAGCGGCCGGCCACTGTGCCGATGGGCCACTATCGCCTCGTGAATCGCCTGCAGCCAGGGGCGCCGGTCGGCATCGGTGAGCGCCTTGCCTGTGCTCATCTTGGCCTTGGCCGAGGCGTCGTGGAGGTCGTCCGCGTCGATGAAGTCCCATTGCAGGCGCGCCGCCAACGCCTGGCCGATGGTGCTCTTGCCGCTGCCGGCGGGGCCCATGACGATCAGCGTCATGATTGCCCTCAGCCCTTGACGCATACCACCTGGCGCAGCGTATGCACCACCTCCACCAGGTCGCGCTGGGCGGCCATCACCGCGTCGATGTCCTTGTAGGCCATGGGGATTTCGTCGATCACGTCCTTGTCCTTGCGACATTCCACGTGGGCGGTGGCGCGCTGCTGGTCCTGCGCTGAGAAGCGTTTCTTCGCCGCCGTGCGGCTCATCACCCGGCCGGCGCCATGGCTGCAGGAACAGAACGCCTCGGCGTTGCCCAGACCGCGCACGATAAAGCTCTTGGCGCCCATCGAGCCGGGGATGATGCCGAGCTGGCCGCGCTGCGCCGACACCGCGCCCTTGCGGGTGACCAGCACCTCGCGGCCGAAGTGCTGCTCGCGCTGCACGTAGTTGTGGTGGCAGTCGACCGCTTCCAGTTGCGCCTCGAAGGGCTTGCGGATCACCTGGCGGGCCGCCGCGATCACGGCGAGCATCATCAGGGCGCGGTTCTGCCTGGCGTAGTCCTGGGCCCACTCCACCGCCTCCACATAGTCGGCGAAGTGGCGGCTGCCTTCCTCGAAGTACGCCAGGTCCCTGTCCGGCAGGTTGGCGATGTGCTGGCGCATGTCGGCCTGGGCCAGCTCGATGAAATGCGTGCCGATGGCGTTGCCCACGCCGCGCGAGCCGCTGTGCAGCATGAACCAGACGCGCTGCGCCTCGTCCAGGCAGACCTCGATGAAGTGATTGCCTGTGCCCAGGGTGCCGAGGTGCTGGCGGTTATTGGTCTTCTCCAGGCGCGGGTACTTCTCGGTAATGCGCCTGAAGCGCCCGGCCAGGGCCTTCCACGCCTGGTCCGCCTGGGCCGGCACATCGTTCCAGGCACCCTGGTCGTGCTTGCCGAACGTCTTGCCGTGGGGCACCGCCTTTTCGATGGCGCTGCGCAGGCCGTACAGGTTGTCGGGCAGGTCGGCGGCGCTCAGCGAGGTGCGCGCGGCGATCATGCCGCAGCCGATGTCCACGCCCACGGCGGCGGGGACGATGGCGCCGAGCGTGGGAATCACGCTGCCGATGGTCGAGCCCTTGCCCAGGTGCACGTCCGGCATCACCGCCAGATGCTTGAAGATGAACGGCAGTTTCGCCGTGTTGATCAGCTGCTGGCGCGCGGCGTCCTCCACCGGCACGCCACGGGTCCAGAGCTTGATCGGCTTGCCGCCGGCGACTTCCAGCAGCTGGGGAGAGGAATCTTGCATGATGCTTTCCCGCAGGTTCGATGGCCCATTGTGCGCCTTGCTCCCAGTCAATGCAGGGTTGGCAGAACGGGCCACACTGAAAACATCACCCGCGAGGAGGCTGCCATGACCAGCTTCGATCCCCACGCCGCGCTGGACCGGCTGTACGACGAGTACAGCCGGCGCGCCAATGCCATTCATCATGATCTCGGCCTGCAGCGCAGCGCGGACTTCGCCGAGCAGGCGGGTGAGCGGCAGAACGACGAGGTGCTGCACGCCCTGCTGGCCGAGGCGCAGGCGGGCTTGCGCCTGGTCGGGCTGGCCCGCCTGCATCTGGCCGATGGCAGTTATGGGCAGTGCCAGCGCTGTGGCGAGCAGATTGAGCAGGCGCGGTTGCAGGCCCTGCCGGCGGCGGAGTTCTGCCTGGCCTGCGCCGACCGCGCCGGCGTCTGACGCGCGCCTTGCCAGCGGCGCCGAGGCGGCGCCAGAATGGCTCCATCTCGCGGCTAGCCCGCTTCGACAAGGACTTCCGATGCCCGAATCCTTCGCTGCCAGCCTGCGCCTGGCGCCCGATGCCCTGACCCGCCCCTGCGCCCCCGACCAGTTCAACTTCACCACCACCGACGATCTGGAACCTTTCCGCGGCGTGCTCGGCCAGGAGCGCGCGGTGGAGGCGTTGCAGTTCGGCGTGGCGATGCCGCGCCCAGGCTACAACGTGTATGTCATGGGCGAGCCGGGCACCGGTCGCTTCTCGTTCGTGCAGCGCTATCTCAAGGCCGAGGCCAAGCGCCAGGCCACGCCGGTGGACCGCGTTTACGTCAACCATTTCGATGAGCCGCGCGAACCCCGCGCGCTGGAATTGCCGGCCGGCACCGCGGCGGCCTTCATCGCCGATATCGGCCACCTGATCGACAACCTGCTGGCGACCTTCCCGGCAGTGTTCGAGACGCCCACCTACCAGCAGAAGAAGAGCGCCATCGACCGCATCTTCAACCAGCGCTACGACAAGGCCCTGGACCTGATCGAGAAGCTTGCGCTGGAGAAGGACGTCGCCCTGTATCGCGACAGCAGCAACATCGCCTTCACCCCGATGAAGGATGGCAAGGCCCTGGACGAGGCGGACTTCGCCCAGCTGCCGGAGGCCGAGCGCGAACGCTTCCACGAGGACATCTCCGAGCTGGAGGAGCGCCTCAACGAGGGCCTGGCCAGCCTGCCGCAATGGAAGCGCGAGACCAGCAACCAGCTGCGCCAGCTCAATGAAGAAACCATCACCCTGGCCCTGCAGCCATTGCTGGCGCCGCTGTGTGAGCAATATGCGGAGAATGCCGGCGTCTGCGCCTATCTGCAGGCGGTGCAGGTCAACCTGCTGAAGACGGTGGTCGACCAGTTGCTGGACGACAAGCCGGACGCCCAGCGCCGCGAGATGCTCGAGGAGCAGTACAGTCCCAGCCTGGTGGTCGGCCATCACGCCGACGGCGGCGCGCCGGTGGTGTTCGAGTCGCACCCGACCTACGACAACCTGTTCGGCCGCATCGAGTACAACACCGACCAGGGCGCGCTCTACACCAGCTACCGCCAGCTGCGCCCGGGTGCGCTGCACCGGGCCAACGGCGGCTATCTGATCGTCGAGGCGGAGAAGCTGCTCAGCGAACCCTTCGTCTGGGACGCGCTCAAGCGCGCCCTGCATTCGCGCCAGCTGAAGATGGAGTCGCCGCTCGGCGATCTCGGCCGCATCGCCACCGTGACCCTGACCCCGCAGCTGATCCCGCTGCAGCTCAAGGTCATCATCATCGGCTCGCGCCAGCTGTATTACACGCTGCAGGACCTGGATTCGGACTTCCAGGAGATGTTCCGCGTGCTGGTGGACTTCGACGAGGAGATCCCGGTCGCCGACGATAGCCTCGAACAGTTCGCCCAACTGCTCAAGACCCGCACCTCGGAGGAGGGCATGGCGCCGCTGACGGCGGCCGCCGTGGCGCGTCTGGCCACCTACAGTGCGCGCCTGGCCGAGCATCAGGGGCGTCTGTCGGCGCGCATCGGCGACCTGTTCCAGCTGGTCAGCGAGGCCGACTTCGTGCGCCAGCTGGCCAATGATGCGACCACCGACGTCGGCCATATCGAACGGGCGCTGAAGGCCAAGTCCGACCGCACCGGGCGGGTCTCGGCGCGGATCATCGACGATATGCTGGCCGGCATCATCCTGATCGATACGGCCGGCTCGGCCATTGGCAAGTGCAACGGCCTCACCGTGCTGCAGGTCGGCGACTCGGCCTTCGGCGTGCCGGCGCGCATCTCCGCTACCGTCTATCCGGGCGGCTCGGGCATCGTTGATATCGAGCGCGAGGTCAGCCTGGGCCAGTCGATCCACTCCAAGGGGGTGATGATCGTCACCGGCTTCCTCGGCAGTCGCTATGCCCAGGAATTCCCCCTGGAGATTTCCGCGAGCATCGCTCTGGAGCAGTCCTACGGTTATGTGGATGGCGACAGTGCCTCGCTGGGCGAGGTCTGCACACTGATCTCCGCCCTCTCGCGCACGCCGCTCAGGCAGTGCTTCGCCATCACCGGCTCGATCAACCAGTTCGGCGAGGTGCAGGCGGTCGGTGGGGTCAACGAGAAGATCGAAGGCTTCTTCCGCCTCTGCGAGGCCCGCGGCCTGACTGGCGAGCAGGGGGTGATCATCCCGCACTCCAATGTCAGCAACCTGATGCTCGACGAGCGGGTGCTGCAGGCGGTGCGCAATGGCCAGTTCCATGTCTATGCCGTGCGCCATGTCGACGAGGCGCTCGGCCTGCTGCTGGGCGAGCCGGCTGGCGCGCCGGATGCCAAGGGCCAGTTCCCCAAGGGCAGCGTCAACGCGCGGGTGGTGGAGCGTCTGCGCAGCATCGCCGAGATGGGCCTGGAGGAGGACGAGAAGGACAAGGAGCCGAAGATCAAGGAAGTGAAGACCCGGGCCAAGCCGGCGGCCAAAACGTCCAAGGAGTGACGCTGCCAGTCGCGCGACAACTGGTCAGTCACTGCGCATTCCGACGACGCCCGCAGCGGGCGTCGTCGCAGCCGGTTTTCCCCCGCTCCATCCACAGAGTTATCCACAAGGCGCGGGGATAACTTTACCTTCCCGAATCGGCGCGCCGGGGTGTAGGCTGAAAGCCAGACCTTGCGAGGACCGCCGTCATGCCGCGCAGCCTCTGTCTCACCCGTCAGTGCCTCGGCCTGACTACCCGCATCGAATGCGAGATTCGTCCGCTGGCCGGCGGACGTGGTCTGTGGACGCTGTTGTGCGCGGCCGGTATGTCCGCCGCGCAGCCTTCGGCGATCAAGGCGCAAGGCCCATTCCACGGGCCTCTGGTGGCCGAGGCGGTGCTCGATTCGATCGCCCAGTGCCTGGCGGTGCAGGGCTATGAGCCCTGCACGGAGCCGATGATCTGGTGCCTGCATCTGCGCGCCGAGCTGCGCAAGCTCAATGGTGAGGGCTGCCGCCATCTGGGCGACTATCAGTTCCGCCCGGAGAGTTGAGCGCCCGACTGAGCGCTTTTTGCCCAACCCGTGACGACCTCCCGCGACGAGTGGTATGCAGCCATCCTTCCCGCACCTGCCCACAAGGTTATCCACAGTAAGCGGGGATAAAAATCCGCAACGTTTGTCGCCTTGCCCGCGAGGGCTGGCTGGGTATACTCGCGACCAGTTTTTTTGAGGATGGATTTCCATGGAACGCTTTATCGAAAACGCGATGTACGCTTCGCGCTGGTTGCTGGCGCCAATCTATTTCGGCCTGTCGCTGGGCTTGCTGGCGCTGGCGCTGAAGTTCTTCCAGGAGATCTTCCATATCCTGCCCAATATCTTCTCATTGGCAGAGTCGGACCTGATTCTGGTGCTGCTGTCGCTGATCGACATGGCCCTGGTCGGCGGCCTGCTGGTGATGGTGATGATCTCCGGCTACGAGAACTTCGTCTCCCAGCTGGATATCGATGAGGGCAAGGAGAAGCTCAACTGGCTGGGCAAGATGGATTCCGGCTCGCTGAAGATGAAGGTGGCCGCGTCCATCGTGGCTATTTCGTCCATCCATCTGCTGCGCGTATTCATGGATGCCAAGAACATCGAAACCGAATACCTGAAGTGGTACGTGATCATCCATATGGCCTTTGTGGTCTCAGCCTTCGCCATGGGCTATCTGGACAAGCTGACCAAGCACGATCACTGAGTCAGCCGAGCCGTACCCGCCGCCCGGTCGTTGCGAGACGCCCGGGCGGTTTCGTTTGTGGATGGCTGTGCTAGTCTGGCCGGCCTTTTTCGACCCCCATCTGGAGCCCCGGCGATGTCCGAACTCAACCTGTCTACCGACGAAACCCGTGTGAGCTATGGCATCGGCCGCCAACTGGGCGACCAGCTGCGCGACAACCCGCCGCCCGGCGCCAGCCTGGAGGCCATCGTGGCCGGCCTGCGCGACGCCTTCAACGGTCAGCCCAGCCAGGTTTCCCCCGAAGCGCTGAACGCCAGCTTCCGGGTGATCCGCGAAGTGATGCAGGCCGAGGCCGCCGCCAAGGCCGAGGCCGCTGCCGGTGCCGGCCGCGAGTACCTGGTCGAGAATGCCAAGCGCGAAGGCGTGACCGTGCTGCCGTCCGGCCTGCAGTACGAAGTGCTGGTGGCGGGCGAGGGCGCCAAGCCGTCCCGCGAGGACCATGTGCGTACCCACTACCACGGCACCCTGATCGATGGCACCGTGTTCGACAGCTCCTACGAGCGCGGCCAGCCGGCCGAATTCCCCGTGGGCGGCGTGATCGCCGGCTGGGTCGAGGCCCTGCAACTGATGAACACCGGCAGCAAATGGCGCCTGCATGTACCGAGCGAGCTGGCCTATGGTGGCCAGGCTGCCGGCAGCATCCCGCCGCACAGCGTGCTGGTGTTCGACGTCGAGCTGCTCGACATTCTGTAAGAGGCGATGCCCGGCTGGTCATCCTGACCTGCCCCGGGCACCTGCGAGAGCATCATTGCCCCGCGTGTCTCCCGGCACCTTCCCTGGTGCCGGGCTTGCCGGCGAGGCCGACCCGCGTTGGTCGCCCTCGTCGAGCGTCGCTCAGTGCAGCTCGCCCTGTGGTCGCAGTGCTCGGGCATAGCAGAACAGGAACAGGCCGCGGACCAGCTCCTTCAGGGCCCCGGGCTCGCACGAGTTGAGGCTGGCCAGGTCGAGATCGCCCTGATCTCGCAGCTCGCCGATGGCTTCCTCTTCCAGCACGGCGCATACCTCACCCGTCTCGCGATTGAGAATGCGCAGATAGGGATGCGGGCGATCCAGCCAGGCGTCGATCAGATAGGTCATGGCTCATCTCCTTGTCATCCATTTGATGGATATGAGAATAATTCCTATTATCGAAATAGCAAGCCTCAATCGCACCCTTTTGTCGGGCAATAAAAAGCCCGTCACAGGGACGGGCTCTTCTGGGCGCTGTGCCGGCTCAGTGAGTGCGGGCGACGGCGAAGCGGCTCAGCTCGATCAGGGCGTCGCGATAGGCGTTGTCCGGCAGCGCTTCGAGGCAGGCGATGGCCTTGTCGGCGTGCTCGCGAGCCAGGTTGGCGGTGTAGTCCAGCGAGCCGGAGGCCTGTACGGCGGCGCGGATGCTTTCCAGGTCCTCGATGCCGCCCTTCTGGATCGCGGTGCGCACCAGGGCGGCCTGTTCGGCACTGCCTTCGCGCATGGTGTAGATCAGCGGCAGGGTCGGCTTGCCTTCGGCCAGGTCGTCACCGACGTTCTTGCCGAGGGTGGCCGCATCGCCCTGGTAGTCGAGCAGGTCGTCCACCAGCTGGAAGGCGATGCCCAGGTGGTCGCCGAAGTGGCGCAGGGCTTCGCTTTGAGCTTCGGAGCTGCCGGCCAGGGCGGCGGCAGCGTGGGTGGAGGCCTCGAACAGCATGGCGGTCTTGCCGCGGATGACCTCCATATAGGTCTCTTCCGTGGTGCTGGCGTCGCGTACCTTGGACAGCTGCAGCACTTCGCCCTCGGCGATCACCCGGGTGGCGCGCGAGAGGATGCGCATCACTGGCATGGAGCCGAGCTCGACCATCATCTCGAACGAGCGCGAATAGAGGAAGTCGCCGACCAGCACGCTCGGCGCGTTGCCCCACTGGGCGTTGGCGGTGGCGCGACCGCGGCGCATGCCGGACATGTCGACCACGTCGTCGTGCAGCAGGGTGGCGGTGTGCAGGAACTCGATGGTCGCGGCCAGCAGGCGCAGATCGTCGGCCTGGTAGCCCAGGGCCTTGCCGCTGAGCAAGACCAGCAGCGGGCGCAGACGCTTGCCGCCGGCCGAGATGATGTAGTCGCCGATCTTCTCCACCAGAGGCACGTGGGACTTCAGCTGCTGGCGGATGATGCCGTCGACGGCGGTGAAATCGTCCGCGACCACGCTGTGGAAGGCCTGGGCTTGCATCGGTGAGGGGAGCTCCTGGAACGGGGCCGGCTGCCTCGCAGGGCGGAGGGCGGCAAAATGGCGGGCCGGGCTGGGCCGACCGGGCTGCGCGGCATGCTATGGGTCGGGTTATGGGCTGTCAAGGCAAGGCCTGGCGGGGCTTGCCTCTGTTCTCGGCTTTCCGTACAATCGCGGCCCCAAACTTCTATGGGCACTCCCTGCCTTACGCAATTGCACGGGCGTCAGTTCCGGCCCCATGCAGCCATGCCGGCCAATAACTCTTCCTATAAAGAGTCGGGTGAGCAGGTTTAACGGAGAAAAATCCATGTACGCAGTAATTGTTACCGGTGGCAAGCAGTACAAAGTCGCCGAAGGTGAATTCCTCAAGGTCGAGAAGCTGGAAGTCGCCACCGGCGAATCCGTGACTTTCGACCGCGTTCTGCTGGTTGGCAACGGTGACGACGTGAAAATCGGCGCTCCGGTGGTCGATGGTGCCAAGGTTGTTGCTGAAGTGGTCTCCCAAGGCCGTCACGACAAAGTGACCATCATCAAGTTCCGCCGCCGTAAGCACCACATGAAGCGTCAGGGCCACCGTCAGTGGTTCACCGAAATCAAGATCACCGGCATCCAGGCCTGATCCCCTTTTAGGAGGCTATGACTCATGGCACACAAAAAAGCTGGCGGTAGTACTCGTAACGGCCGCGACTCAGAAAGTAAACGCCTTGGCGTGAAAATGTACGGTGGCCAGGTCATCAAGGCCGGCAACATCATCGTGCGTCAGCGCGGCACCCAATTCCACGCTGGCTACGGCGTTGGCATGGGCAAGGATCACACCCTGTTCGCGAAAGTCGATGGCGTGATCAAGTTCGACGTGAAGGGCGAGTTCAACCGCCGTTACGTGAGCATCGTGACCGCCTAAGGTCGCGTTTGCTGAAAAAGCCCTGTCTCGCGACGGGGCTTTTTTGTTTCTGTGTATCCTGTATTCCTGAGTTCACTGGCCCGCCGCTGCGGTGGGAGGCAACCCGAATGAAATTCGTCGACGAAGTTTCGATATTTGTAAAAGCCGGCGACGGCGGTAACGGCATGATGAGCTTCCGTCGCGAGAAGTTCATCGAGAAGGGTGGCCCCAACGGCGGCGACGGCGGTGACGGCGGCTCGGTGTTCCTCGAGGCCGACGAGAACCTCAATACCCTGGTCGACTACCGCTACACCCGTCGCTTCCATGCGCAGAACGGTGAGAAGGGCGGCAGCACCGAGTGCACGGGCGCCAAGGGTGAGGACCTGATCCTGCCGGTGCCGGTCGGCACCACCGTCATCGATGCGACGACCCAGGAGGTCATTGGCGACCTGACCAAGCCGGGCCAGCGCCTGATGGTGGCTCAAGGTGGCTGGCATGGCCTGGGCAACACCCGCTTCAAGTCCAGCACCAACCGGGCGCCGCGCCAGACTACGCCGGGTAAGCCGGGTGAGCAGCGCGACCTCAAGCTTGAGCTGAAAGTGCTGGCGGATGTCGGCCTGTTGGGTCTGCCGAACGCCGGCAAGAGCACCTTCATTCGCTCGGTCTCCGCGGCCAAGCCGAAGGTTGCCGACTATCCCTTCACCACCCTGGTGCCGAACCTGGGTGTGGTCAGTGTCGGTCGCTACAAGAGCTTCGTCATCGCCGACATTCCGGGGCTGATCGAGGGGGCCTCCGAGGGTGCTGGCCTGGGTATTCGCTTCCTCAAGCACCTGGCGCGCACTCGCCTGTTGCTGCACCTGGTGGATATGGCGCCGCTGGATCAGAGCGATCCGGCCGACGCTGCCGAGGTCATCATCAGCGAGCTGGAGAAATTCAGCCCGGCGCTGGCCGAGCGCGAGCGCTGGCTGGTGCTGAACAAGTGCGATCAGTTGCTCGACGACGAGCGCGAGGAGCGCATGCGTGCGGTAGTCGAGCGCCTCGACTGGAAGGGTCCGGTATTCGTCATCTCCGCGCTGGAGAGCGAGGGTACCGAGGCGCTGAGTCAGGCGATCATGCGCTACATGGATGAGCGCGCCATCCGTATTGCCGAAGAGCCGGCGTTCGCTGCAGAGCTGGCGGAGCTGGATCGCCGCATCGAAGACGAGGCGCGTGCCCGTCTGCAGGCGCTGGACGACAAGCGTGCTCTGCGCAAGGCCGGTCTGAAGAGCGTCGATGATGTTGGCGACGACGATGACTGGGATGACTTCGAGGATGACGAAGACGGTCCCGAGATCATTTACGTTCGGGACTGACAATGGGTATCGTGCAGCGCCGCTTTATAGCGGCGTTGTGCTGACTGGCTTGGGTAGAGGGCATCATGCGGGACAAGGTGACCGGCGCGCAGCGCTGGGTGGTGAAGATCGGTAGTGCGCTGCTGACCGCCGATGGGCGTGGCCTGGATCGTTCCGCGATGGCGGTGTGGGTCGAGCAGATGGTCGCTCTGCGCGAGGCGGGCGTGGAGCTGGTGCTGGTATCGTCCGGCGCCGTGGCGGCGGGCATGAGTCGGCTGGGCTGGTCAGCTCGACCGAGTGCCATTCATGAGCTGCAGGCCGCCGCAGCAGTGGGGCAGATGGGGCTGGTGCAGGCCTGGGAGTCGAGCTTTGCCGAGCATGGCAGGCACACGGCTCAGGTGCTGCTGACCCATGACGATCTGTCCGACCGCAAGCGCTACCTGAATGCGCGCAGCACCCTGCGCACCTTGGTCGATCTCGGCACCGTGCCGGTGATCAACGAGAACGACACGGTGGTCACCGACGAGATCCGCTTCGGCGACAACGACACCCTGGCGGCGCTGGTGGCCAACCTGGTGGAGGCCGACCTGCTGGTGATCCTCACCGACCGCGACGGCATGTTCGATGCCGACCCGCGGCACAATCCCGATGCGCAGCTGATCTTCGAGGCGCGTGCCGACGATCCTTCCCTGGATGCGGTGGCGGGCGGTACCGGCGGTGCCTTGGGGCGTGGCGGCATGCAGACCAAGCTGCGTGCGGCGCGTCTGGCGGCGCGTTCCGGTGCGCATACGGTTATCGTCGGTGGGCGTATCGAGCGCGTTCTGGATCGACTCAAGGCGGGTGAGCGTCTGGGGACGCTGCTGGCGCCCGAGCGCGGCATGTTGGCGGCGCGCAAGCAGTGGTTGGCCGGGCATCTGCAGACTCGCGGCACGCTGGTGCTGGATGCGGGGGCGGTGAAGGCGCTGGCGGTCGATCACAAGAGTCTGCTGCCGGTCGGTGTGCGCGAAGTGCAGGGCAGCTTCCGGCGTGGCGAGATGGTGGTCTGTGTCGGTCCGGATGGGCGTGAGATCGCGCGCGGACTGGCCAACTACAGTGCTCTCGAGGCACAGAAGATCGTCGGCCAGCCTTCCGATGCCATCGAGAAGCTGCTGGGCTATGTCGACGAGCCGGAGCTGGTGCATCGGGATAATCTGATTCTGGTCTGAGGAGATAGCGCGATGCGCATTGCGAAGGAATTGCTGGCTGCGTGCCTGGTGCTGCCGCTGGTGGCGCAGGCGGAGGAGGTCGGTGAGGTCTCCACGGTATTCAAGTGGGTCGGTCCGAACGACAAGATCGTGGTCGAGGCCTTCGACGATCCGAAAGTGGAGGGGGTGACCTGCTACCTGTCGCGTGCCAAGACTGGCGGCGTCAAGGGTGGCCTGGGTCTGGCCGAGGATCGGGCCGAGGCGTCCATCGCCTGTCGCCAGGTCGGGCCGATTCACTTCACCGGCAAGCTTAAGGATGGCGAGGAGGTGTTCAAGGAGCGCACCTCGCTGGTATTTAAGACCATGCAGGTGGTGCGCTTCTTCGATGAGAAACGCAATACGCTGGTCTATCTGGTGTACAGCGATCGGGTGATCGAGGGCAGTCCGCAGAATGCGGTGACGGCCATTCCGATCCTGCCCTGGGTAGCGCAGTAAGCCAAAAAGCCGGAGCTTGCTCCGGCTTTTTCATGCCCTGTCAAAGAATCGCGGGCAATAAAAAACCGGCCCTGAGGCCGGTCTTTTCAAGAACAGATCAATCAGGCGGCGGTAGCCAGGGCCTTGATGTGACCGTTCAGGCGGCTCTTGTGACGAGCGGCCTTGTTCTTGTGGATGATGCCCTTGTCGGCCATGCGGTCGATGACCGGAACAGCCAGGGTGTAGGCGGTCTGAGCCTTTTCCAGGTCTTTGGCGTCGATAGCCTTGACCACGTTCTTGATGTAGGTACGGACCATGGAGCGCAGGCTGGCGTTATGGCTACGACGCTTCTCAGCCTGTTTGGCGCGTTTTTTGGCAGAAGGTGTATTGGCCACCGTCAAGCTCCTCGAAAACTAGGGGGATAGCAACAAATAAGGCCGCGAATCATGCCGATGCGTCGCGCGCCTGTCAAGTGCGGAAGTGCCTTGATTGGCTGGTCTGACCAGCGGTGGCTGGTTACACTCCTCGCCTTCATGTGCCGGCTGCCTGTGCCGGCCTTTCGGATCGTCGAGACTTCATGAATCTGCTCAAGTCCCTGGCCGCCGTCAGCTCCCTGACCATGGTTTCCCGCGTGCTGGGTTTCGTCCGCGACACGCTCATCGCGCGCATCTTCGGTGCCGGCGTGGCATCGGACGCCTTCGTCGTCGCCTTCAAGCTGCCCAACCTGCTGCGCCGCATCTTTGCCGAAGGCGCGTTCTCCCAGGCCTTCGTGCCGATCCTGGCGGAGTACAAGACCCAGCAGGGCGAGGAGGCGACCCGCACGTTCCTGGCCTATATCGCCGGCCTGCTGAGCCTGGTGCTGGCGCTGGTGACCTTGCTCGGCATTCTTGCCGCGCCCTGGATCGTCTGGATAAGCGCGCCAGGCTTCGCCGACGAGCCGGAGCGTTTCGCCCTGACCGTCGACCTGCTGCGGGTGACCTTCCCCTATATTTTGCTGATCTCGCTGTCGTCGCTGGTCGGTGCGGTGCTCAACACCTGGAACCGCTTCTCTGTGCCGGCCTTCGTGCCGACCCTGCTGAACGTCAGCATGATCGTCTTCACCGTCTGGCTCGCGCCGTACTTCGATCCGCCGATCATGGCCCTGGGGTGGGCGGTCCTGGTCGGTGGCCTGGCGCAGTTCCTCTGGCAGCTGCCGGCGCTGAAGAAGACCGGCATGCTGGTGCTGCCGCGCCTGAGCCTGCGCGATACCGGCGTATGGCGGGTGCTGAAGCAGATGGGGCCGGCGATCTTCGGCGTGTCGGTGAGTCAGATCTCGCTGATCATCAACACCATCTTCGCCTCCTTCCTGGTGGCGGGCTCTGTTTCCTGGATGTACTACGCGGATCGTCTGATGGAGCTGCCGTCCGGCGTGCTCGGCGTGGCGCTGGGCACCATCCTGCTGCCGGCGCTGGCCAAGACCTATGCCAGCGCCGATCGCGAGGAGTATTCGAAGCTGCTCGACTGGGGCCTGCGCTTGTGCTTCCTGCTAGTACTGCCGTGCACCCTGGCGCTGGCCATCATCGCCGAGCCACTGATCGTTTCTCTTTTCCAGTACGGCAAGTTCACTGCGCATGATTCGGCCATGACCCAGCAGGCGCTGGTCGCCTACTCGGTCGGCCTGCTCGCGCTGATCCTGGTGAAGATTCTCGCGCCGGGCTTCTACGCCCAGCAGAACATCAAGACCCCGGTGCGTATCGCCATCGTCAGCCTGCTGGCGACCCAGGCGATGAATGCGCTGTTCGTCTTCGGTCTGGATCTGCGCCACGCTGGGCTGGCGCTGGCCATCAGTCTGGCCGCCTGCCTCAACGCGGGGCTGCTCTACTGGCAGCTGCGCAGCAAGCGCATGTATCAGCCGCAGCCGGGTTGGCCGAAGTTCCTCGCCAAGCTGGTGCTGGCGGTGCTGGCGATGACGGCCGTGCTGTTGCTGGTGATGCACCATATGCCGGCCTGGGGAGAGGGGGGCATGCTTATGCGGCTGCTGCGTCTGGGCGCGCTGGTGGCGGCAGGTACGGTGACCTATTTCGGCATGTTGCTGTTGCTCGGCTTCCGCCCGCGCGACTTCGCCCGCCGCGCCATTCACTGACGCGCCAGGCGGCCGACACACTGCCTGTCGCCGCCAGTCGCCTGTGCGTATAATCGACCACTTTGTAAGCAAGAAGTGCGCTATGCAGCTGGTCCGAGGCCTCCACAATCTGCTACCCCTAACCCAGGGATGCGTTGCCACCATCGGCAATTTCGATGGCGTGCACCGTGGTCACCAGGCCATCCTGGCGCGCCTACGTGAGCGCGCCATCGAGTTGGGCGTGCCGAGCTGCGTGGTGATCTTCGAGCCGCAGCCGCGGGAATTCTTCGCCCCGGACACTGCGCCGGCCCGTCTCACCCGTCTGCGCGAGAAGCTCGAGCTGCTGGCGGCCCAGGGTGTCGACCGGGTGCTGTGCCTGGCCTTCAACCGTCGCCTGCGCGAACTGTCGGCCGACGAGTTCGTGCGTCAGGTGCTGGTGGACGGGCTGCACGTGAAGCATCTGGAGGTCGGCGACGATTTCCGCTTCGGCGCCGGCCGCACTGGCGATTTCGCCTTCCTGGTCGAGGCCGGTGAGCGGCATGGCTTCAGCGTCGAGGCGGCGCTGACCGTCGAGCTGGACGGCGAGCGCGTCAGCAGCACCCGTGTGCGTGAGGCCCTGCAGGCCGGCGAGCTGGAGCTGGCCGAGCGCCTGCTGGGGCGTCCGTATGCCCTGGCCGGCCGCGTGTTGCATGGCCAGAAGCTGGCCCGCCAGCTCGGCACGCCGACCGCCAATGTGCAGCTGAAGCGGCGCAAGCCGCCGCTGCGCGGGGTATTTCTGGTGACCGCATTGCACGAGGGGCACCGCTTCCACGGCGTGGCCAACATCGGTCAGCGCCCGACTGTGGCTGGCGACGGCAGCCCGCATCTGGAAGTGCATTTGCTGGAATACGCTGGCGATCTCTATGGCCAGCGTCTGACGGTGGAGTTCCACCACAAGCTGCGTGATGAGCAGCGTTTTGCCTCCCTGGAGGCGCTGAAGACGGCGATAGACGCGGATGTCTCCGCCGCCCGGGCCTACTGGCTTGGCCAACCGCTTGATTGATCGAAGAGCCTGAGATGACCGACTACAAAGCCACGCTGAACCTTCCGGATACTGCCTTCCCGATGAAAGCCGGCCTGCCGCAGCGCGAGCCGGAGACCCTGGCGCGCTGGGACAGCATTGGTCTGTACCAGAAGCTGCGGAAGCTTGGCGAGACCCGGCCGAAGTTCGTCCTGCACGACGGCCCGCCCTATGCCAACGGCAGCATCCACATCGGTCACGCGGTCAACAAGATCCTCAAGGACATGATCACCCGTTCCAAGACCCTGGCCGGCTTCGACGCCCCCTATGTGCCGGGCTGGGACTGCCACGGCCTGCCGATCGAGCACAAGGTCGAAACCACCTTCGGCAAGAACCAGCCGTCCGACCTGACTCGCGAGCGCTGCCGCACCTATGCCGGCGAGCAGATCGAAGGGCAGAAGGCCGACTTCATCCGCCTCGGTGTGCTGGGTGAGTGGAACAACCCGTACAAGACCATGGACTTCGCCAACGAGGCAGGCGAGATCCGCGCCCTGGCCGAGATGGTCAAGCAAGGCTTCGTGTTCAAGGGCCTGAAGCCGGTCAACTGGTGCTTCGACTGCGGCTCGGCCCTGGCCGAGGCCGAGGTCGAATACCAGGACAAGAAGTCCGATGCCATCGATGTGGCCTTCGCCGTCGAGGACGCCGCCAAGCTGGCCGCCGCCTTCGGCCTGAGCGAGCTGGCCAAGCCGGCCAGCATCGTCATCTGGACCACCACGCCCTGGACCATCCCGGCCAACCAGGCGCTCAACGTGCACCCGGAGTTCACCTACGCCCTGGTCGACGTCGGCGACAAGTTGCTGTTGCTGGCCGAGGAGCTGGTCGAGAGCTGCATGGCGCGCTACGGCCTGCAGGGCGAAGTGGTTGCCACCGCTGTCGGTGCCGCGCTGGAAAACATCCGCTTCCGTCATCCGTTCTACGAGCGTTTCGCCCCGGTCTACCTGGCCGAGTACGTCGAGCTGGGTGCCGGTACCGGTATCGTCCACTCCGCCCCGGCCTATGGCGAGGACGACTTCCGTTCGTGCAAGCAGTACGGCATGCACAACGACGACATACTCAGCCCGGTGCAGAGCAACGGCGTGTACGTGGCCGACCTGCCGTTCTTTGGCGGCCAGTTCATCTGGAAGGCCAACCCGGCCATCGTCGCCAAGCTCGGCGAAGTCGGTGCGCTGCTCAAGCACGAAGCCATTCAGCACAGCTACATGCACTGCTGGCGGCACAAGACGCCGCTGATCTACCGCGCCACCGCGCAATGGTTCGTCGGCATGGACAAGGCGCCTGCGCAAGGCGCCACCCTGCGCGAGCGTGCACTGTCCGCTATCGAGCAGACCGAGTTCGTACCGGCCTGGGGCCAGGCGCGCCTGCACAGCATGATCGCCGGGCGCCCGGACTGGTGTATCTCGCGTCAGCGTAACTGGGGCGTGCCGATCCCGTTCTTCCTCGAAAAGGCCAGCGGTGAGCTGCACCCGCGCACCGTCGAGCTGATGGAGGAAGTGGCCAAGCGCGTCGAACAGCAAGGCATCGAGGCCTGGTTCAAGCTCGACGCCGCCGAACTGCTCGGCGACGAGGCTGCGCAGTACGACAAGATCAGCGACACCCTGGATGTCTGGTTCGATTCCGGCACCACCCACTGGCATGTGATGCGTGGCTCGCACCCAATGGGCCACGAGCAGGGGCCGCGCGCCGACCTGTACCTGGAAGGCTCCGACCAGCACCGCGGCTGGTTCCATTCCTCGTTGCTGACCGGTAGCGCCATCGACGGCCACGCGCCATACAAGGCCCTGCTGACCCATGGTTTCGTGGTCGATGAGAACGGCCGCAAGATGTCCAAGTCCCTCGGCAACGTCGTCGCTCCGCAGGAGGTCAACGACAGCCTGGGCGCCGACATCATGCGCCTGTGGGTCGCCTCCACCGACTACTCGGGCGAGATGGCCGTGTCCAAGGTCATCCTGCAGCGCAGCGCCGATGCCTACCGGCGTATCCGCAATACCATGCGCTTCCTGCTGGCCAACCTGGGCGACTTCGACCCGGCCAAACACCTGTTGCCGGCCGAGCAGCTGCTCGATCTGGATCGCTGGGCGGTGGACGCCACCGCGCGCCTGCAGGCCGAAGTCATCGAGGCCTACGGCGAATACCGTTTCTGGAACGTCTACTCCAAGGTGCACAACTTCTGCGTGCAGGAGCTGGGCGGCTTCTATCTGGACGTGATCAAGGACCGTCAGTACACCACTGCTGCCGATAGCGCGGCGCGCCGCTCCTGCCAGAGTGCGCAGTACCATATCGCCGAGGCCCTGGTGCGCTGGATCGCGCCGATCCTGGCCTTCACCGCTGACGAGATCTGGTCGTTCCTGCCGGGCGAGCGCAACGAGTCGGTCATGCTCAACACCTGGTACACAGGTCTCAACCGCCTGCCGGAAGGCTTCGAGCTGGATCGTGCCTACTGGGAGCAGCTCACCGCCGTGCGCGCCGCGGTGAACAAGGAGCTGGAGAACCTGCGCAACAGCAAGGCCATCGGCGGCAACCTGCAGGCCGAGGTCACCCTCTATGGCGACGAGGCGTTGCAGCAGTCCCTGGCCAAGCTCGACGACGAGCTGCGCTTTGCCCTGATCACCTCCGCCGCCGCCGTCGCGCCGCTGGCCGATGCGCCAGCCGATGCGGTGGCCACCGAGGTGCCTGGCCTGAAGCTGAAGATCGTCAAGTCGGCCCACGCCAAGTGCGGTCGCTGCTGGCACTTCCGCGCCGATGTCGGCAGCAATGCCTCGCACCCCGAGCTGTGCGAGCGTTGCGTGAGCAACATCGAAGGCGCTGGCGAGGTACGCAAGCATGTCTGATGCCTCGCGTTTCGGCCGTCTGGCCTGGCTGTGGCTAGCCGTGCTGGTGTTCGTCCTCGATCAGGGCAGCAAGCAGATCGTGCTGCAGGTGCTGGAGTACGGGCAGCGGGTCACGGTGATCGATGGCTACTTCGATTGGACCCATCTGTATAACCGTGGCGCGGCTTTCAGCTTCCTGGCCGCTGAGTCCGGCTGGCAACGCTGGCTGTTCGCAGCTATCGCCGCCGGCGTCAGCGCCGTGCTGGTGGTGTGGATGAAGCGCCTCAAGAGCGACGAGACCTGGCTGGCCATCGCCCTGGCTATGGTGCTGGGTGGTGCGCTGGGCAACCTGTACGACCGTATTGTTCTCGGTCATGTGGTCGATTTCATCCTGGTGCACTGGCAGGACCGCCACCATTTTCCGGCCTTCAACCTGGCCGACAGCGGCATCACCGTCGGCGCCGTGATGCTGGCGCTGGATATGTTCAAGAGCAAGAAGTCCGGAGAGCCCGCCCATGACTGAGCAACGCATTGGCCCGGACAAGGAAGTCACCCTGCATTTCGCCCTCAAGCTGGCCAACGGCGATGTGGTCGACAGCACCTTCGACAAACAGCCGGCTACCTTCAAGGTCGGTGATGGCAACCTGCTGCCAGGCTTCGAAGTCGCGCTCTACGGCTTCAAGGCCGGTGACAAGCGCAGCCTGCAGATCGAACCGGAGAATGCCTTCGGCCAGCCCAACCCGCAGAACGTGCAGGTCATGCCGCGCAGCCAGTTCGCCGACATGGAACTGTCCGAGGGCCTGCTGGTGATCTTCAACGATGCCGCCAATGCCGAGCTGCCGGGCGTGGTCAAGGCGTTCGACGAAGCGCAGGTAACCGTCGACTTCAACCATCCTCTGGCCGGCAAGACCCTGAGCTTCGACGTGGAAATCATCGAAGTCCGTCAGGCCTGACCCCTCTCCGGGAGAGGCGTACACTCTCCCCATCGCTTTCAGCGCGCGCCGAGATACCCAGCATGCAAATCAAACTCGCCAACCCCCGCGGCTTCTGCGCCGGCGTCGATCGTGCCATCGAGATCGTCAACCGCGCCCTGGAAGTGTTCGGCGCACCGATCTACGTGCGTCACGAAGTGGTGCACAACAAGTTCGTGGTCGAGGACCTGCGCGCCCGCGGCGCCGTGTTCGTCGAAGAGCTGGACAAGGTGCCGGACAACACCATCGTTATCTTCAGTGCCCATGGTGTCTCCCAGGCCGTACGCCAGGAGGCCGAGCGCCGTGGCCTCAAGGTCTTCGACGCCACCTGCCCGCTGGTGACCAAGGTGCATATGGAAGTGGCGCGCTACAGCCGCGACGGCCGCGAATGCATTCTCATCGGCCACGAAGGCCATCCGGAAGTCGAAGGCACCATGGGCCAGTACGACGACCGCAACGGCGGCGCCATCTATCTGGTGGAAGACGAAGAGGATGTAGCCGCGCTCGAAGTGCGCGACCCGCAGACGCTGGCCTTCGTTACTCAGACCACCTTATCCATGGACGACACCAGCAAGGTCATCGACGCCCTGCGCGCCAAGTTCCCTGGCATTGGGGGCCCGCGCAAGGATGACATCTGCTACGCCACCCAGAACCGCCAGGATGCAGTCAAGCAGCTTGCCAGCGAGTGCGATGTGGTGCTGGTAGTAGGTAGCCCGAACAGTTCCAACTCCAACCGCCTACGCGAGCTTGCCGAGCGCCTGGACACCCCGGCCTACTTGATCGACGGTGCCGAAGACCTCAAGCAGGAATGGTTCGCCGGTGTGCAGTGCATTGGCATTACCGCTGGTGCTTCGGCGCCTGAGGTGCTGGTGCTTGGGGTGGTCGAACGGCTTCGCGAGTGGGGCGCCATTGGCGCGGAGGAGCTGGATGGGCGGCCGGAGAATGTGACTTTCTCGATGCCGAAGGAGCTTCGCGTCCGCAACCTGTGATCATGGGCAGGAGGAGGCTTCTTCGCTGCTGACGCGCAGCCTTCCGCTTCTGGCCATTATCAGTCGAGTGCGCTTGTCAGGCGTGGCGGGCGAGCAGATGGTCACTGTTCCTGCCTGGAATCCTCCCCCGGTCAGTTGTGGCTCACCCTGCATATTGAAGTGTATGTAGCTGGCCACGGGCTGGTTGCCCCTGATCACCAGGGTTTCGCTCGGGGTTCTCTGCAGCAGGGTCTTCTCTCGGCTATCAGGCGTCGCATTCTGGTTGGGGTCTTCAAAGATCATCCAGCCTGCGGCCCAGTCGCCCTGTTGTGCGCGCATCGTCACACCTGTCTGGTTCAGGACGGCGTGTGTCCTGGCGTATCTCAGGCTATCGGTAAAACTCCGCAGCGCCATGCTCGCTCGTTGCTTGGCCAGCAGTTCATCGACCAGCGGGATGGCGACGAAGGTCAATATGGCGGCGACTGCGAGTGTCGTCAGCAGCTCGATAAGGGTGAATCCGGTGTTCCGCATGCTTAATCCGTCCTTGGATTAGTGGGGCCGTCTGACTATAGGTCGTGCGCCGATGCGAGCAAGGCGAGGTCGCAAAACTGCGGTCTATGGCACATCGCTGTTATTCATTGGGGGGGTAAATCCGACCGTATGTCCTGTCTGCCCTGTTCGCTTACAAGCGGGTGGATATAGTCCGACTCAGTAAAGGGAGAGCAGCAATGCGGCGATATGCAAACGGCTTCACCATGGTCGAGCTGATGATCACTCTGGTGGTAGTGGCGATTCTGGCTGGCCTGGCGCTACCGGCATTCGATGGCGCCTTCGAGCGCTCGCGCGCGAGTACCGAGGTGAATGACCTAGCCAAGGCGCTGAGCTATGGCCGGCTTGAGGCGATCAATCGCAGTCAGCCGGTGGAGGTTGTGCCCACCGATCCGGACGAGGGCTGGGGCAGTGGTATCACCATCCAGAAAAGCTCCGATGGCGAGGTTTTGCGCACCCTTCCCCCCATGGCCTCGGGCGCCGGGGTGGAGGAAGAGAATGATGCAGACTCCATCGAGTTCAACAGTTTCGGCGGGCTGATCAGCCCCGCTCAGGCTGTGGCATTCACATATACGCGGGGAGACCAGAGCAAGATTGTTGCGGTTTGCCTTACTGGGCGTATCCAGGTTGGGACGGAGTGTGAGTGATGAGAGATCCAATGCGCCAATCGCAAACAGGGGTCACCCTGCTCGAGGTAATGATCGCAGTTTTTATCAGTGCCATCGGGGTGCTGGGGGCCGCGGCGCTACAGTTGAACGCGCTCAAGTACACCAACAGCGCCGTCTACACGTCGCAGGCCAGCTTCATTGCATACGATATCCTGGATCGCATTCGGGCCAGCGCCGATCCGGATAGCGTGGATGACTACGAGCTGGACAGTACCGACTCTCCGCCTTCGGGATCGAGCCTGCAAGCGACCGATCTGACCGACTTCTCCACCAATGTGCAGAGCCTGCCTGGTGGAGTCGGCAGCATCGATGTAACTGGCAGCACGGTTACGGTGAATATCAGCTGGTCGGAAAGCAAGGCCACGGGAGAGGCAGATGCGACAGGGACTTTTTCGATTACCACCGATGTTGCCAATGAGTGATGCCGATCATGAAGCCTAATCAATCCGGATTCGGTCTGGTCGAGGTCATGGTTGCCATGGTCCTCGGCCTGCTGGTGGTGCTGGGTATCACCCAGATATTCATCAGCTCCAAGCAGACCTATGAAACACAGGATGCTTCGGCACGATTGCAGGAGGATGCTCGCTATGTGCTTTCGCGCATCACTCAGGAGCTGCGTATGGCCGGCATGTTCGGTTGCCTGTCACTGGGCTCGGGCTCGGTCAGCGGTGTGCCGACCGAGTTTGATGAGCCCATCGCTTGGGGCAGCAATACGCTCAGCATTATTACTGCCGATGCTACGACCGGCTCGTCTGCACCTGACGCCGCCGACTGGACGCTGACGACCGATTGCCGTTCGGCTGGCGTCGTTCATGTCGGTGCGGCTTCTCCTGCTGCGGGTGAAATGGCCTTTCCGATTCGCCAGGTGGAGTATCGGTACGATGCCGATGAGCAGACGCTTTCCGTGAGCAACGGCGGGAGTGGATTTCAGCCGCTGATTACCGGGGTTACCAGCTTTGACGTCAGCTTTGGTATGGCGGCCGATACTGAAAGCACATATGCCTCGGGTAACTATGCGACCAGTGCGGCCGATCCAGCACTGATTCGCAGTGTACGCATAAGTCTGACGCTGACTGATCCGGATGGTAAGGCGGCAGACCAGAACTATTCGGTTGTCGCCGCACTGCGTAACCGACTCCTGTAAGGGCGCAATCATGAAAAAGCAAAATGGTATGGCGCTATTCGTCAGTCTGATCTTTCTTCTGCTGCTGACCATTATTGGCGTGGCCTCGATGCAGAATGCCGGTCTGCAGGAAAAGATGGCCGGCAATATCAAGATCAAGAATGAAACCTTCCAGCTCGCAGAGCGCGCCTTGCGCGAAGGTGAGAATTTTATCGCTGCCCCGGCTAATGAGGGGAGCTTGGCAGCTTGTTCTACCTGCACTGGCGACGGCTGCCGTGTTCCGGACTTCTCAGGTGACCTGAGTGCTGGATCGGGGACCTGCGATGTGTGGACGAGTGCATCTGGTGGTGCCTTCTATCGACTACAGAAGCTTGGTACCTCCAGCGATGCGGTGAATGTACAGAACGGCTCCAGTGTCATGCTCTACCGGGTAACCGCTGTCGCCACAAAGGGTAACGCCAAGACTGCGCTCGAAAGTATTTATGCGCACAGCAACTGAATATCTGTGAGGGTCCAATAATGTCGTTGTCAATCGATAAAGGCAGAAAGTCCAAGCTGCTTTCCCTTTTGGCTGGTGCGCTTGTCGCTGCTTATGCTGCTACGCCGGTCTATGCGTTCACGCCCTTTCAGGCCCCCTTGCTGAGTACGGCCGCCGTTACGCCGAACGTGATGCTGCTGCTGGATAACTCAGGCAGTATGAATACGGTGATTTATCACTCGGGATTTAACTCCAGGACGGACTATCCCACTGCAATGTATTGCAAGGCCGGGACCTCCTGTAATGTGACCAACAGGGATCACTGGGCTGACACTGCGACTCTCTCCGGACATAGCAACGTGGCCCAGGGTGGATGTGCCAGTGGCTACTATCGGCTGGGCGCTAAGAACAGATATAGGGTTAGCGGACAGGATCGTTATTACCCTGGTACCTCTGCACAGACCGTCTGTATTCCCTTTCCTGGAGTAGTGCAGACCAACTCGTCGGGCTCTACAGCGGATGAGGCGGACTTGCCAAAGAACTACCTGGAGTATCTTGTTCAAGGTGTGTTGGCGGGGACGGTAATTGCTGCAGATATTCCAACGACCCATCGGATGGGCGTGGCCAAGAGTGTTGCCAAGCAGATCGTTGCCGACAATTTCTCTGGTGTCCGTTTTGGTTTGGCCACCTTCCGACCGGGCAATACTGCTTCTGGTAGCACCGGTGAAGTGTACCAGCAGCAGGGAGGGATCATTCAGTCCGGTCTGGGGGCGACCAAGGCAACTCTGGACGCGAACGTCAATGCTTTGTACGGAGCTACTTATACACCGCTGGCGGAAGCCTATTATGACGTGATCCGCTATTACAGGGGGCTGGCCAGTTCCTACAACGCAGCGCCAGCCAATATTTCCGATCAGGTGCAGTACCGCTGCCAGAAAAACTTCGGGATCGTGGTAACCGATGGTGCACCGACCTACGACTCCAAGTTCTTTAATGCCGCAAGCGATCCTGATCGCGACAACCCTGCCGTTGCCGGAACCGATAACCTACCCAACTGGGATGGCCTCAACCCCAGTCCCCCTACCGCATACTCCGATGGCGACTCCTCCCTTTCGCTAAGCAGCGAGGGTTCGACTTACTATCTGGACGATATCGCCAAATTTGCTTACGACATCGATATTCGCCCGACGGCTGTTCTGGATAATGCAGGGAAGAGTTTCGAAGCCACCGCATTCAATCAGCAGAATGTGAAAACCTATACGGTCGGTTTTGCCCAAGACAACCAGATGTTGAAGGACGCGGCCTTCTATGGTCGAGGCAAGTACTACACCGCTACTGACAGTGCTGGACTGACTGCGGCTCTCACTCAGGCGCTGAATGAAATCAGCGCCCAGGCGGGTTCCGGTGGTGCCGGTGCCTCCAGTTCCACAAGCCTGACTACCGAGACCCGTTACTACAAGACTCTGTACGATCCCGCGGATTGGCGCGGTACGGTCGAGGCCTATTCGTTGAGCCCGACTACGGGGCGCCTGCTGGCGAGAGTCTGGAGTACCGATAACACCATCACGCCGTCCAATAACGGTGCTAGCTATCAGACCTATAACACCGGGACCAATAGTGTCGTTTCGCTGGCCTACGCCAATGTGTCCGCCACTCAGCAGGCAACTCTCAGTGCCGGTCTGCCCTCTGGGGTGACGGGCAGTCAACTGGTCGACTGGGCCAAGGGAGCTGCAGTGACCGGCCTGCGTACCCGTACAGTGTTGTTGGGCGATGTGATCAACTCTACGCTGGAGCGGGTTTCGTCGACCGAGCGCTTGGCTAGCGATATCACCGGCTCGACCTCTTACGACAGCTTCATCGCGGCAAAGGCGGGCATGACTAACAGCCTGCTGGTCAATAGCAACGATGGCTTCTTCCATGTGATCAATGCCGACACCGGCGGCCACCGGTATGGCTATATGCCTTCCAGCGTCTTCCCTCAGTTGAAGACTGTGGCAGCTACCGACTATGCCACCAGCGGTGGGCACAAGTTCATGGTGGACGGCGGCATTACGGTGGCGGACGCAGAGGTGAACTCCACCTGGTCTACCGTGGCCGTTGCCGGCATGGGCGGCGGTGGCAAGAGCATGTTCGCGGTCAAGCTGTTCTCTGCGGGCGACAATACAATCCGTGCGCTGTGGGAGGTTACTGCCCCGGCAACTTCAACCCCGGCCAATGTCTGGAATAACCTTGGATATACCTATTCCAAGCCCTTGGTGGTTAGAAACGCCAGCAACCAGTGGGTAGCCATATTTGGCAACGGTTATGGCAGTCATCTGGGCAAGGCGTCCCTCTATGTGGTCAACCTTTCGACCGGACAGCTGATCCAGGAGCTTGTCGTGGATGCCAATGCTACCGGTACTACGCCAAACGGCCTCTCCTCGCCGCAGATGGTTGTTAATGCCCAGTATCAGGTGCAGAAAGTCTATGCCGGTGATCTGCGCGGCAATCTCTGGGAAATAGACATGTCGAGCGGCTCCGCGTCCGTGGCTAACGGCGGAACTCCGCTATTCGCTGCGGGCTCCGATCATCCCATCACCGCCAAGCCTCTGGTGATAGAGCATGAGGATAAGGGCGGGCACATGGTTCTGTTCGGCACCGGCAAGCTGATGGAGGCCGCAGACAAGCTCAGCACTGAGCTACAAACCTTCTACGCCATCTGGGACAAACCGAGCTCCACCGGTACTGTGAGCAGTAGTTCCCTGCAGGCCCAGGCCTTCGTCGATGATGTGGATATCACGGCCGATGGCGTAACCCAGACCTATTACACGACCACGGAGAACACGGTCGACTGGGATACCAAGCGGGGCTGGTATCTACCTCTGGTGTTGGATGGCGATCTCGAGGGCGAAAGGGTCATCTATCCGGCGCAGACTACCCTGGGACGGGTCATCTTCGTGACTGCCAAGGTGGATGCGGTCGACCCCTGCGAGAGTACGGGTAGCGGCAAGTTGGTCGAGCTGGATGCCATATCGGGGTCCATGCTGACTTACCCTGTGCTCGATACCAATGGCGATGGCAAAGTCGATGATGGCGATACCCGTGTATCCGGGCTGGGCATCGAGGACGGCCTTCCGGGCGTGCCGGTAATTATCGATGCCGGTGATGAGAAGGATACTCAGGGCAAGTACATCCTCAAGTCGACAGGCGAGGTGCAGGTCGTGGACGAGTGCGGCGAAGTGAATAATGGGCAATGCGGTGGCGTGGCTCAGTCACGGCGTATCATGTGGCGTCAATTGCAGTAAGGGCTTACTAGATGAAACGCAATGGATTCACGCTGATCGAATTGATGATCGTGGTTGCGATTGTCGGCATTCTTGCCGCTATTGCTTACCCCAGCTACAACGAGTACGTGAAGAAGACCCGCAGGGCTGAAGCTGTGGCGATCATGCTGGAGAACGCCCAGCTTATGGAGCGCTTCTATTCGCAGAACGGGACCTATGTGGGAGCGAATATCGTTGCCCAGAGTCCGGCCGACGGTACGGCGGTGTATGATATTGCTGTTGACGATGCCAACACCTCCGCAACTGCTTTTATCATCAACGCAACTGCCGTTGATGGTGGCGTCATGGATGGTGATGAGTGCGAGGCGCTCAGTATCAATGAGCTTGGTGAACAGGATTCTGGCGAGGGGGACAATGCCATCTGCTGGCGACGCTAGATCCTGATTGAAATCGAGGGGAGCTTGGCTCCCCTTTTTTATTGGTATTGGGAGGATGGCGCAGTGAAATCGAACTCCACCCTGGTGGTTGGTGGCGGAGTTATTGGGTTGCTCGGTGCCTTGGAGCTGGCTGGCGCGGGCGAGCCGGTGGTCGTGCTGGAGCGGGCGGAAGCGGGAAGGGAATCATCCTGGGCGGGGGGCGGGATAGTTTCCCCTCTTTATCCCTGGCGCTATGACTCGGCTGTGGGGGCACTGGCACGTTGGTCGCAGCACTATTATCCGCAGCTTGCCGCCCGGTTGCTCGCCGCCACGGAGGTAGATTCGGAGGTACATGTCACCGGTCTCTACTGGCTGGATTTGCAGGATGAGTCGCAGGCTCTGGACTGGGCCCGGCGGGAGTCTTACGGGCTGCGCAGCGTCGCTCTGGAGGCGGTTCGCGAGGCAGTACCGCCACTGGGAAGTGGATTCAGTTCGGCCATCTACATGCCCGGGGTCGCCAATGTGCGCAACCCGCGCCTGCTCAAGGCCCTTCGGGCTGCTCTGCAGGCCATGAGCAACGTGACCCTGCTCGAGCACAGCGAAGTACAGGGCTTCCTGTACGAAGGCGAGCGCGTTGCTGGAGTCCGGCTTGAGTCCGGTGAGATTCGCGCTGCGCGGGTGGTGCTGTCTGCCGGTGCCTGGAGTGGGCAGCTACTGGAGACGCTGGGGCTGCGGTTGCCCGTCGAGCCGGTCAAGGGACAGATGATCCTGTACAGGTGTGCCGAGGATTTCCTGCCGGCCATGGTGCTGGCCAAGGGGCGCTATGCCATTCCACGCAAGGATGGGCATGTTCTGGTCGGCAGTACCCTGGAGCATGTCGGCTTCGACAAGACGCCGACCGGGGAGGCGCTGGCCAGTCTCAAGGCTTCTGCCGAGGAGCTGTTGCCAGCGCTGCAGGAGGCTGAGGTGATTGGACACTGGGCGGGGCTGCGGCCGGGTTCGCCGGATGGGGTGCCCTTTATCGGCGAGGTGCCGCAGTACCCCGGGCTCTGGCTCAATTGCGGACATTACCGCAACGGGCTGGTGCTGGCGCCGGCGTCCTGCGAGCTGCTGAAGAACCTGATGCTGGGCGAGACACCGATCGTCGATCCTGCGCCCTACTCACCAGCGGGGCGCCTGGGGTAAGGCTGATGTGGGGGCGCAACGCCAGGTCGCGAGTCGTATCAGTCGATCCCCAGCTTCTTCAGGCGATAGCGCATGGAGCGGAAGGTCAGGCCCAGGCGCTGGGCAGCGGCGGTGCGGTTCCAACGAGTTTCTTCGAGGGCTTGCATGATCAGCTTGCGCTCGATCTCTTCCAAGTAGTCCTCAAGATTGTCTATCTGCGATAGCGAGGCTTCGCCGCTCTCCGCGGCTGGAGCGGCGTCGGCCAGGCGCAGGTCGGCTGCCTGTATTTGATCGTTCTCGCACAGGGTGTAGGCACGCTCCAGCATGTTTTCCAGTTCGCGCACGTTGCCGGGGAAGCGGTAGCACTTGAGCTTGTCCAGAGCGTCCCCGGTGATGGTCGCGGCTGCTAGGCCGCTGCCTTCGGATAGCCGGTGCAGCATGGTTTCAGCCAGCAGCGGAATATCTTCGCGGCGCTCGCGCAGTGGGGGCACGCGCAGCTCGATAACGTTAAGTCGGTAGAACAAGTCCTGGCGGAAGCGTCCGGCAGCGACCTCTGCCGTCAGATCCTTGTGAGTGGCGCAGAGGATGCGTACATCTACCACTACTTCCTGCTGTCCGCCGACGGCGCGCACGGCCTTTTCCTGGATTGCGCGCAGCAGCTTGACCTGCATGGCCAGTGGCAGGTCAGCGACTTCGTCGAGGAACAGCGTGCCGCCGTCGGCGGCCTGGAAGAGTCCCTGTTTATCCTCGATGGCTCCGGTAAAGCTGCCCTTCTTGTGACCGAAGAACTCACTCTCCATCAGCTCCGAGGGGATGGCTCCGCAGTTGACTGGTACGAAGGGCTTTTCGCTGCGCGGCCCTTGCTCATGGATCAGGCGGGCCACCAGCTCCTTGCCGCTGCCGGATTCGCCGCTGATATAGACAGGAGCCTGACTGCGCGCGAGTTTCTGGATCTGGTTACGCAAGGCCTTCATCGGCGGCGAGTCGCCGAGCAGACGGGTGTCGACCGGGCCCTCTTCGTGTTCACCGCTACGCAGGCGCAGCGCGGTGGCCACCAGTTCACGCAGGCGGCCGAGATCGACGGGTTTGGTCAGGAAGTCGAAGGCGCCGGCCTTGAGCGCGTTGATTGCAGTATCCAGGCTGCCATAGGCGGTGATCATCGCCACCGGAACTTGCGCGTGGCGCTGCTGGATATGCTGCACCAGCTCCAGTCCGGTGCCGTCGGGCAGGCGCATATCGGTCAGGCACAGATCGAATGGCTCGCGAGCTAGCCACTCCTTCGCCTCTTTGACGTTGCGTGCGCTGCGCGTGTCGAGCTTCATACGGCCCAGGGTGATTTCCAGGAGTTCGCGGATATCGGGCTCGTCGTCGACGATCAGGGCTCTCTGCCGGGTGCTCATGTTCAGCTCAGCTTGCGTGGATGGGCGAAGGTGATGCGGAAACAGCTGCCACCACCGTCGCGAGGTTTGTAGTCGAGGCGTGCCTGGTTGCTTTCGCATAGCTCGCGGGAAATATACAGGCCCAGGCCGGTGCCCTTGTTATCGGTGGTATAGAAGGGCTCGAAGATGTGCTGCAACTGCTCGGCTGGCACGCCAGGCCCGTCGTCCAGCACCTCCAGCGTAGGCAGATCGCTCTCGGCGTCGCGATAGAGCTTAAGCCACACCTGGCCCAATTGATGGCTTTGGGCGCTATAGCGCAGGCCGTTCTGCACCAGGTTGGTCAGCACCTGGGTCAGCTGGTGGGGGTCCATTCGGGTCTGCAGGCTGCCACTGCTGGTTTCCAGATGCAGGGTCTGATCCAGGCGCGCGGAGTTGCGGAACTCACTGGCGAAGCGATGTAGCCAGTATTTCAGGTCGAGCAGTTGCGGCTCCGCCTGGCGGCGGCGCGAGAGCTGCAATACGTTCTCGATCACCATGTTCATCCGTCGCGAATGATCCTGGATGATCTGGGCCAGGCGCCGGTCAGGCTCCTCCAGGTCTTCAGACTCCTGCAGCAGCTGCGCGGCGTGGCTGATGGCGCCCAGCGGGTTGCGGATCTCATGGGCGATGCCGGCAGTCAGTCGGCCGAGCGAGGCTAGCTTCAGTTGCTGGGCTTGCTGAGTAACCTGCGAGATATCGTCGAGGAAGATCAATGTGTGCAGCTCATCGCCCCTGTGTAGGGGGATAAAGCTGGGCTGCAGCAGAGGTCCATCGGCTATCGCCTGCAGGCTCTGTGGGCGAAGGGTCGGATTGTGCTGCCACTGTTGCAGGCGCTGGACCAGATCCGGGCAATGCGGGTCCAGTACCTTGTTTTCCAGCCTGCTGCGGCCAAGCATGCCGAGGGCGCCCTGATTGGCCAGCAACACCTTGTGCTGCTTGTCCAGCACCAGGATACCGGTGCGCATGCGTTGCAGAATCAGCGAGTTGAGTGCTTCAAGGCTGGCGACATCGACCGCCCGTTGTTCGGCCAGGTTTTCGCTCTGTTGCAGGCGCTGACTGAGGCCTTGGAGAAAAATCGCTGCAGCAAAACAGAGCGCACCGAGCGCGCCAGCCTGGACGAACTGGCTGCCGGCTGCGGGGCGATGCAGGCTCAGATAGAAGGTCAGGGCGAGCATGCCGATAGCGGCCACGGCAGCGATCAGCAGGCCGACTCGCCCGCGTAGCAGGATATTGGCAATCGCCACCGCGACGATCAGCAAGTTGCCGATGCCGCTGGGAGTGCCTCCTGCCGAGTAGAAGAGCGCGCAGAGCAGAAGTACGTCTAGCAGTGCCAGACCAAACACCTGAATCAGGTGCTTGGGGCGCTGCATCAGCACCGTTATCAGGACGTTGACTATCAGGTACGTCCAGCTGCCGTAGCGGAACAGCTGCACATGCGCCAGCTCCAGCAGCTCGCTGTCCAGATTGCTGGAAATCAGCAGGACCAGCGCCAGGCCGAGGGCGACCCGGTACAGGTTGTACAGTCGCAGTATCCGGCGGCCGGGGATGCCGTCGAGAGTCAGGTGCTCTGCGCTCACTGCTGGGGCTGCCCCCGCTCCAGGTGGGCCTGGCTGCAATACCAGAGCTGCTCTTGGGGTAGCGCCTTGTCGCGTGGCACATGCACGCCGCACTGGGCGCAGCGCACCATCGGCGCCGGCTGATCTTCATCTGGCTTTGCCGATGGGGCGGCGGAGCGATTGAAGCGGCGCCACAGCCAGACGGCGGCGGCGATCACGGCGACCCAGAACAGCAGACGGAACATGGTGTGCTCTCTCGTTGGCAGGCTGGCAGTTTAGCCAAGGAGCCGCTGGTGGCGCAGCAGGAAAACGCTCCTATCGTGCACCGTTACGCGGGGCGCAGGCATGAAAAAGGGAGGCCAGGCCTCCCTTCTCGTGTCGCGCCGACGGCTCAGTCGAACAGGCCGAACGTCATGTAGCTGAACCAGGAACGGTCGTCGCTGTTGCCTTCCGCTTCGCTCTCCAGGTCTTCCTGGGCTTCCTCTCCCTGGTTCTCCGGTTGCAGTTCGTCCGGGATATCTTCCTGGGCTTCCTCGTACTGGCGAATCACGTCCTGGCTGGCGCGGGTCTCGCCCGGCGGCAGCGGTGCGTCGGATTCGATCAGGCCCAGAGTGGCCTTGGCCAACCAGGAGCGGTTGTCCGCTTCCTCTTCCAGGGGCACGAACTGGCCGTCGACCAGGGTCGGGTGGTCCGGGTAGTTCAGCTTCAGGGTTTCCAGGCTGGTGGCGGCCAGATCGTTCAGCTCCAGGCGCTGGTAGGCCTCGACCATCAGGGCCAGGCCGTCGCCGACGGCGGGGGTTTCCTGGAAGTTTTCCACCACATAGCGGCCGCGGTTGGCGGCGGCGACATAGGCCTGGCGGGTCAGGTAGTAGCGGCCGGCGTGAATCTCGTAGGCGGCCAGAAGGTTGCGCAGGTAGACCATGCGCGCCTTGGCGTCCGGCGCATAGCGGCTATTGGGGTAGCGGCTGGTGAGCTGGGCGAACTCGTTGTACGAGTCACGGGCGGCGCCCGGGTCGCGCTTGGTCAGGTCCAGCGGGATGAAGCGGGCGATCAGTCCGCGGTCCTGGTCGAACGATGCCAGGCCCTTGAGGTAGTAGGCGTAGTCGACGTTGGCGTGCTGCGGGTGCAGGCGGATGAAGCGCTCGGCGGCGGACTTGGCGGCCTCCGGCTCGACGTTCTTGTAGTAGGCGTAGATCAGTTCGAGCTGGGCCTGCTCGGCGTAACGGCCGAACGGGTAGCGGGACTCCAGGGCCTTCAGCTTGGCGATGGCATTGTTGTAGCTGTTGCTGCTGAGATCTTCCTGGGCCTGCTGGTAGAGCTCGGTCTCGCTCAGGTTCTCATCCACTTCCGGCTTGTTGGAGGAGCACGCGGCAACGAAGGCGAGGGTGGCGATCAGCAGCAGGTGTTTCACTTGCATGGTGGCTTGCGTCCCTGTGACGGCGGCTGTCTAGGCCTCGACCGTCCTGTTATGATGAGCGCCCCGGAAAACGCCGGGACAAAGACGCCGTATTTAACCACAGCGTGCCGCCGAAACCAAAAGCCGCACCGCCCTCCGCAGCAGCCCATGTCCGAAGATTCCGATCAGCTCATCCAACTCACCGCCGAAGTGCCGTCCGACCTCGGTGGCCAGCGCCTCGACCAGGTCGCCGCCCAGCTGTTCGACGAGTACTCGCGCTCGCGCCTGTCGACCTGGATCAAGGACGGCCGCCTGACCGTCGATGGCGCCGTGCTGCGCCCGCGTGACATCGTCCACAGCGGCGCCGTGCTCAGCCTGGAGGCCGAGCAGGAGGCCCAGGGCGAGTGGGTGGCGCAGGACATCGCGCTGAACATCGTCTACGAGGACGAGCACATCCTGGTGATCGACAAGCCGGCCGGCCTGGTGGTCCACCCGGCGGCCGGGCACGCCGATGGCACCCTGCTCAACGCCCTGCTGCACCATGTGCCGGACATCATCAACGTGCCGCGTGCCGGCATCGTCCATCGCCTGGACAAGGACACCACCGGCCTGATGGTGGTGGCCAAGACCCTGCAGGCGCAGACCAAGCTGGTCGACCAGCTGCAGAAGCGCACGGTCAGCCGCATCTACGAATGCATCTGCATCGGCGTGATCACCTCCGGCGCCACCGTCGACGCGCCGATCGGTCGCAGCTCGGCCAACCGCCAACGCATGGCGGTGATCGATGGCGGCAAGCCGGCCGTGACCCACTACCGGGTGCTGGAGCGTTTCCGTTCGCACACCCATGTGCGGGTGAAGCTGGAGACCGGCCGTACCCACCAGATTCGCGTGCACATGACCCATGTTGGCTACCCGCTGATCGGCGACCCGCTGTACGCCGGGCGCTTCCGCATCCCGCCGGCGGCCAGCCCGACCCTGGTGCAGACCCTCAAGGAATTCCCGCGCCAGGCCCTGCACGCGCGTTTCCTGGAGCTGGAGCACCCCGCCACCGGGCAGCGCATGAAGTGGGTCTCGCCGCTGCCAGAAGATCTGGTGTGGATGCTCTCGCTGCTGCGCCAGGACAATGAGTCCTTCGTCTGACTGGCTGCTGCCGGACTGGCCGGCCCCGGCCAATGTCCGTGCCTGCGTCACTACGAGAGCCGGTGGCACCAGCCTGTCGCCCTTCGACAGCCTCAACCTCGGCGATCACGTCGAGGATGATCCGCAGGCTGTGGCCGACAACCGCCGTCTGCTGGTCGAGCGCCTGGATTGCCAGCCGGCCTGGCTGAGACAGGTGCATAGCCCAGATGTGGTCGAAGCCGATCCCGTCCACGTGCCCGTCGCCGACGCCAGCTGGAGCGCCACGCCGGGCATCGCCTGTGCCGTGCTGACCGCCGACTGCCTGCCGGCGCTGTTCTGCGACCGCGCCGGCACTCGCGTGGCGGCGGCCCATGCCGGCTGGCGCGGGCTGGCCGGTGGCGTGCTGGAAAACACCCTGGAGGCGCTGGCCGTCGAGCCCGCCGAAGTGCTGGTCTGGCTGGGGCCGGCCATCGGCCCCCAGGCCTTCGAGGTCGGTCCGGAAGTGCGCGAGGCGTTCGTCTCCCAGCATGCCGAGGCCGAGCGCGCCTTCGGCTCCAGCCGCAACCCCGGCAAATACATGGCCGACATCTATGCCATGGCGCGCATCCGTCTGGCGGCCCGCGGTGTCACCGCCGTATATGGCGGCGGCCTCTGTACGGTCGGCGACGAGCGCTTCTTCTCCTACCGCCGCGCCGCCCGCACCGGGCGCTTCGCCTCTCTGGTGTGGCTGGTCGATTGATCCGCAGCAAATGATTGGCGCTTGAATCGGCCGAAACTGTCCCTATCTACAGAGCAATACCGGGCTTCACTCAGAGGAGCTGTTCAGCGCTCCGGCCCGCTTTCTGAAGGAAGGACAATTCATGCGTATCGATCGTCTTACCAGCAAGCTCCAGCTTGCCCTGTCCGACGCCCAGTCCACTGCCGTCGGCCTCGACCATGCCGCCATCGAACCGCTGCATCTGATGCAGGCCCTGCTGGATCAGCAGGGCGGCTCGATCAAGCCGCTGCTGATGCAGGTCGGCTTCGATGTCGGCGCCCTGCGCAAGGCCCTGGCCAAGGAGCTGGACGGCCTGCCCAAGATCCAGAACCCCACCGGCGACGTGAACCTGTCCCAGGACCTGGCGCGCCTGCTCAACCAGGCCGACCGCCTGGCCCAGCAAAAGGGTGACCAGTTCATCTCCAGCGAGCTGGTGCTGCTGGCCGCCATGGACGAGAACACCAAGCTGGGCAAGCTGCTGCTGGCCCAGGGCGTGTCGAAGAAGGCGCTGGAGAACGCCATCGCCAACCTGCGCGGCGGCCAGGCGGTCAACGACCCCAATGTCGAGGAGTCGCGCCAGGCCCTGGACAAGTACTGCGTCGACCTGACCAAGCGTGCCGAGGAAGGCCGGCTGGATCCGGTGATCGGCCGTGACGACGAGATCCGTCGCACCATCCAGGTCCTGCAGCGCCGTACCAAGAACAACCCGGTGCTGATCGGCGAGCCCGGCGTCGGCAAGACCGCCATCGCCGAGGGTCTGGCCCAGCGCATCATCAATGGCGAGGTGCCGGATGGTCTGAAGGACAAGCGCCTGCTGGCTCTCGATATGGGCTCGCTCATTGCGGGGGCCAAGTTCCGCGGCGAATTCGAGGAGCGCCTGAAGGCCGTGCTCAACGAGCTGGGCAAGCAGGAAGGGCGGATCATCCTGTTTATCGACGAACTGCACACCATGGTCGGCGCGGGCAAGGCCGAAGGCGCGATGGATGCCGGCAATATGCTCAAGCCGGCCCTGGCCCGTGGCGAGCTGCACTGCGTCGGTGCCACCACCCTGGACGAGTACCGCCAGTACATCGAGAAGGATGCCGCCCTGGAGCGCCGCTTCCAGAAGGTGCTGGTGGACGAGCCGAGCGAAGAGGACACCATCGCCATCCTGCGCGGCCTCAAGGAGCGCTACGAGGTGCACCACGGCGTGACCATCACCGACGGCGCGATCATCGCCGCGGCCAAGCTCAGCCATCGCTACATCACCGATCGCCAGTTGCCGGACAAGGCCATCGACCTGATCGACGAGGCCGCCAGCCGCATCCGCATGGAGATCGACTCCAAGCCGGAGGCCCTGGATCGCCTGGAGCGCCGCCTGATCCAGCTGAAGATCGAGCGCGAGGCGCTGAAGAAGGAAGACGATGAGGCGGCCAAGAAGCGCCTGGAGAAGCTGCAGGACGACATCGCCAAGCTGGAGCTGGAATACGCCGATCTGGAGGAGATCTGGAAGTCGGAGAAGGCCGAGGTGCAAGGCTCGGCGCAGATCCAGCAGAAGATCGAGCAGGCCAAGGCCGACCTCGAGGCGGCGCGGCGCAAGTCCGACCTGCAGCGCATGGCCGAGCTGCAGTACGGCATCATCCCCGACCTGGAGCGCAGCCTGCAGATGGTCGACCAGCACGGCAAGAGCGAGAACCAGCTGCTGCGCAACAAGGTGACCGACGAGGAGATCGCCGAGGTGGTGTCCAAGTGGACCGGCATCCCGGTGGCCAAGATGCTCGAGGGCGAGCGCGAGAAGCTGCTGCGCATGGAGGACGATCTGCACAAGCGGGTGATCGGTCAGCACGAGGCGGTGGTGGCGGTGGCCAACGCCGTGCGTCGTTCGCGCGCCGGACTGGCCGATCCCAATCGGCCCAGTGGCTCCTTCCTCTTCCTCGGGCCCACCGGGGTGGGCAAGACCGAGCTGTGCAAGGCGCTGGCCGAGTTCCTCTTCGACACCGAGGAGGCCATGGTGCGCATCGACATGTCCGAGTTCATGGAGAAGCACTCGGTGGCTCGCCTGATCGGCGCGCCGCCCGGTTACGTGGGTTACGAGGAGGGCGGCTACCTGACCGAGGCGGTGCGTCGCAAACCCTACTCGGTGATCCTCCTGGACGAGGTGGAGAAGGCCCATCCGGACGTGTTCAACGTGCTGCTGCAGGTGCTGGAAGACGGCCGCCTGACCGACAGCCAGGGGCGCACCGTGGACTTCCGCAACGCCGTGGTGGTGATGACTTCCAACCTCGGCTCGGCGCAGATCCAGGAGCTGGTCGGCGACCGCGAGGCACAGCGCGCGGCGGTGCTGGATGCGGTGAGCAGTCACTTCCGCCCGGAGTTCGTCAACCGCATCGACGAGGTGGTGGTGTTCGAGCCGCTGGGCCGCGAGCAGATCGCCGGCATCGCCGAGATCCAGCTGGCGCGCCTGCGTCAGCGCCTGGCCGAGCGCGAGCTGAGCCTGGAACTGTCGGCCGAGGCGCTGGACAAGCTGGTGTCGGTCGGTTTCGACCCGGTCTACGGCGCGCGGCCGCTGAAGCGGGCCATCCAGCGCTGGATCGAGAACCCGCTGGCGCAGCAGATCCTGGCCGGCAGCTTCCTGCCCGGCATGGCGATCCAGGCGCGGGTCGAGGGCGACGAGATCGTCTTCGCCTGAGTTCGGCGATTATGAAAAAAGCCCCGGGAAACCGGGGCTTTTTCGTTCAGACCTGCAGGTGGCGCAACAGCAGCGCCAGGGGGCCGACCTGGTCATCGGCCAGGTCGATGATATGGAAGCCGCACCAGCCGTTGTGTCCGGCTTCGCCGGGACGGCTCCACAGGCAGTCGGCGCCCACGCGGACCTCATGAATGCCATCCAGGGGCTGGTCCAGCACCAGGCGGCACTCCCAGACCGAGTCGGCCTCCGGCGGAGCCTCGCTGACCAGCATGAAGCCGTCCTCGGAAAGGTCGACGATGCGGCCCAGGCGGCGGCCGCTGTGCAGGTCGAGTACATCGATGCCCAGTTGCGTGGTGTGGCGGCTGTGCTGGCGACGATCGTCCATTCAGGCTCCTTGTCCGACTTCGTTGGCGCGCCCGGTGAAGCGCTGCAGAACGCGATAGATGGCGCCCAGGGCGCGGTCCACCAGGGGTGCGCTGCGCTCCGGTGCGACGATGCGCGCCAGGCCCTGCTCCATTTCGTTGGCCAGCTGGCGGATCGGCTTGACCGCCACCCGCTGGCCGCTGTGATCGACGAACATGTAGTTGTGGGTGGTCGGGCTGAACCAGGACAGCTTGAGGGTCTGGGTGTCCTTGCCCTGGACGAACTCGAACCAGGTGCCGAACTCCAGCTGTTGCAGTTCCTTGATCAGCGCCTGGGCGCGCGCCGTCAGCTGGCCCTCGCGCTTGACAGGTTCGGCCAGGGCGGCGTCCTCGCCGAGCATGGCGCCCAGCGGACTCTCCTGCAGCTGGCTCTTGATCTGCGCGGCCAGCTGCGGCTGCTGGGCCTGCACCGCGTGCTGGCAGGCGACTATGTCCTGCAGCAGGCGGCGGATGCCGTCCTCGTGGTAGCCGCCGAGCAGCTCGAGGCCCTTGCGCAGCTCGTCCAGCAGGGTGACGCGCAGATTCTGCAGGCGACTGCGGCCATCGGCATCCAGCGGCGTGCCGCTCCAGGCCAGCTGCTCGGCCACTTCACCGGCGCGCTGCCATTCGGCGCTGCGCTCGCCATGGCGCAACAGGACAAACACCAGCACATCGGCCCAGGTCAGTTCGAGGAAGTTGTGGATCACGCTCGGCAGGTGACGCTCGCGCAGCACGTTCTGGATCACCGCGACCGCCTGCTGGCGCGCACCGAGCAGGCGGTCGCGGCCCTTGGCGGCCTCCACCGCGCGCTTCTCGCGCAGCTCGACCTTGTGCTTGAGCGTGGCGACGAACTCGTTGAACTCCTCCAGCAGGTTGTCGAACAGCAGCAGGTCGCCCGTGAAGCCGTGGATCACCCGCTCCACCACCCAGTGGATCTTCGCCAGCAGGCCGCGCTCGTCACCTTCGCCGCCATACAGCACGCCGGCCTGGGCCATGGTGTTGAGCAGGCGTCTGGCCGGGTGTTGGTGCTGGGTGAACAGCGCCTTGTCCTGCAGCGCCACCTTCAGGTAGGGCGTGTGCAGGTGGGAGAGGGCGGTCTTGCAGCTGTGCGGCAGGTTGTCATCGTCGAGGATGAAGTCGAACAGCATGCCGACCAGGTCGATCACGTCGGCTTCCTGATCGGCCAGTTTCTGCTGGCCCGGCAGGCTGCTGAGGGACTCCAGCTGCTGCTGCAGGTTGACCTTGATGTCCTCTACCGGCTGCGGGCCCTGCAGGCGCTGGGTCAGGGTGCTGGCGGACTGCTGCTGCAGGCGGGTAAGTGCCTCGAGCAGCTCGCCGGCGCTGTAGGTGCTGGTGGCCGTGCGCGGGGCGAAGCTGGCGATACTGCGGGTGCCGCCCGGCAGCGGCGCGTCGAGGTCCTGCTGGCGGCGCTCGCCGAGCAGGGCGGCCAGGCCGCCGAACAGCTGGCCGGGGTCCTGCGGCGGTGGAGCGCTGAGGTCCGCCGGGGCCTGAATGATCGGCGCGGCTGCCTGGGTGGTCTGCGCCGCGCCGGCATGGCTAATCCCAGGCGGCGCGAAGTTGGCAGCCGGCGCCGTACCGGTCGGTGCCTGTGCTGCCGTTGTACCGCCCTCCGCCGGGCGACTGGGCGGGCTGGCGGACGGCGAGCGCTGGGCGGTGAACTTGAGGTTGGGCAGGATGCCGGCGTTGACCAGACGCTGGTTGAGCATCTCGTACAGCGTATCCAGGCCCTGCATCACGTGCCGGTCGAACAGCATGTAGAGGATGACCTTGATCCGCAGCGGCAGCGGGTGCGGGGTGAGGGCCTCGCGGAAGGCCTCGGCCAGGGCCTGGGGGCCGAAGGGGTTGGCATCCTCCACCAGCTTCTGGCCGTTGTTGAGCAGGGCCAGGCGTTGTTCCAGGGCGAACAGGGCGCGGGTGCTGCGCGCCTTGACCTTGCTGACCATGTTGGTCACCTGCAGGCTTTCCTCGTACTCCTCGTTCTGCATCAGGCTCAGGTGTTCGCCATCCGCTTCCCCGTCCTGGGGCTTGGCCTTGAGCTTGCCCTCGAGGAAGTCGGCGAAGTTTTGCGCGATGCGCTGGTGGTAGCTGCGTTCTATCTGCGGGCGCAGCTTGCGCAGGTCGCGCATGGCATCGAAGAACAGGCTCTGCACCTTGTTGTTTTCGGCCTTCTCGGCGCCTTCGAAGAGCGTGTCGTCGACCTGCGCGAACAGCCCGGTCAGGTGTTCGGCCAGGTTGTTCATCACCAGCTTGCGGCAATCCTGGACCAGCTCGCCGAAGCGGGGCTGGATGGCGCGGCTGGCGACGCCGGGAATATGGGGTGGTGGGAGGTCCTGCGAGCTCATGCGGCGTCCTGGGGCGATAGCTCGGTCGAGGCTATCGCTGTGATCTCAATCATGTTTCCAGCAATAGAGTAGCCTTTTATTGCCGTCGGCGGCGCGGATGAAATAACTCGTTGTCAGGGTTGACATAAGCATTCTGGCCCGTAAAATGGCGCGCCTCTGATACGGGAATCGGCCTGGCCGGTCCGGTAGAGGAGATTGGAAAATCGTAGTTCCGCGATAGCTCAGTCGGTAGAGCAAATGACTGTTAATCATTGGGTCCCTGGTTCGAGTCCAGGTCGCGGAGCCAATTTTCCTGGCGGGGTATAGCGCAGTCCGGTAGCGCGCTTGCTTTGGGAGCAAGATGTCGGGAGTTCGAATCCCCCTACCCCGACCACTTGGGTCGTTAGCTCAGTCGGTAGAGCAGTTGGCTTTTAACCAATTGGTCGTAGGTTCGAATCCTACACGACCCACCATCATTTAAACGAAAAGCCCGCCTAGTGCGGGCTTTTTGTTGCCTGGAAGAAAACTGGCGATGCGGGAAGGGGCGGCGAACCGCCCCTATCCTGACTAGTGCAGCTTCAGGCGTGGCTCGGTGCTGCGGCCGATGCGGTCGCCGAGCATCAGCAGGGCGGTGCGCAGCACGCCATACAGCGCCATCTGGTGCATGCGGTACAGCGACACGTAGAACATACGCGCCAGCCAACCCTCCAGCTTCACGCTGCCCATCAAGTTGCCCATCAGGTTGCCCACGGCAGAGAAGCGCGACAGCGAGATCAGCGAACCGTAATCGCGGTAGCGGAATTCCGGCAGGGCCTGGCCGTTCAGGCGCAGCTTGAGGGTCTTGGCCAGCAGCGACGCCTGCTGGTGAGCGGCCTGGGCGCGCGGCGGGATGGTGCGCTCGCTGCCGTCGCCCAGCGGGCAGGCGGCGCAGTCGCCGAAGGCGAAGATATTGTCGTCCAGGGTGGTCTGCAGGGTCGGTCGCACCAGCAACTGGTTGATGCGGTTGCTTTCCAGGCCGTCCAGATCCTTGAGGAAGGCCGGCGCGCGGATGCCGGCGGCCCACACCTTGAGGCTGGCGGGAACCTCCATGCCCTGGGCGGTGAGCAGCGCCTCGGCGGTCACCTGGCTCACCGCGGTGCCGGTCAGCACGGTGACGCCGAGCTTCTCCAGGGTCTTGTGTACCGGGCCGCTGATGCGCTCCGGCAACGCCGGCAGCACGCGCGGGCCGGCCTCGATCAGGGTGATGCGCATGTTCTGTGGCTGGATGCGATCCAGGCCGTAAGCCGCCAGCTCGTGGGCGGCGTGGTGCAGCTCGGCGGCCAGCTCCACGCCGGTGGCGCCGGCGCCGACGATGGCGATGCTGATGCGGCCGTCGTCGCTGTTGCCGGCGTGGGCGCGTAGGTAGTGGCTGAGCATCTGCCGGTGGAAGCGCTCGGCCTGCTCGCGGGTGTCGAGGAAGATGCAGTGTTCTGCGGCGCCTGGCGTGCCGAAGTCATTGGTGGTACTGCCGACGGCGATCACCAGGCTGTCGTAGGTCAGCTCGCGTTCGGCCAGCAGCTCGCCGCCGTCCTCGTCCAGGGTGGCGGCCAGCGTGATGACCTTGCGCGCGCGGTCCAGGCCGCTCATGCGCCCGAGCTGGAACTCGAAGTGGTTCCACTTGCCCTGGGCCACGTAGTTCAGCTCGTCCTCGGAGGAGTTCAGCGAGCCGGCGGCTACCTCGTGCAGCAGCGGTTTCCAGATATGGGTGAGGTTGGCGTCGACCAGCACGATGCTGGCCTGTTTGCGTTTGCCCAGGGTTCTACCCAGGCGGGTAGCAAGCTCCAGGCCGCCGGCGCCGCCGCCGACGATCACGATACGATGAGTCATGGGGATATCTCACAAGGCTTAAAGAAAGCGGTAGACCCGACTGGGCGAGCGCGATGCGGCTCATAGCGCCAGTCCGACAAGTAGGCGGGAGAAGAGGCCTAGGCCGATCGTCAGGGCGATGACGATCAACAGAAGGCGCCAGGGGCGGAACGGCTGACGCTCCACCTGATGCTGCGGAGCGCTGAGGTACTGCTCGACGCGTTGCTGGTCTTCCGGGCTGAGACGGCTGCTCATGGCGATCCTCTCGAAGAATGCGCCCATTCTAGGCACGTCCCTCACGCCGGCTCAACGCGCACTTGATCGTCCAGGCGGATGATGCCGCCCTCGATCACCCGCGCGGTGATTCCGCCATGGCCGCGCATGGCCTGGAAAGTGCCCGGCCCGAGGCGCTGCTCCAGGCGTGCGCAGGGCTGGCACCAGCCGGTGGTTTCCAGCAGTGCCTGGCCGATGCGAAAGCGCCGACCCTTGAGGCTGAACAGGTTGATGCCGGCGACGGCGATGTTGCGGCGCAGATCGGCCGGAGTGATCTCGCGATTCAGTAGCGCGCCGATCACCGCCAGGTGTTCCCATTGGATCAGCGTCACCTGGCGCGCATTGCGCGGCCCGGGGCGGGCGTGATCGCCGGTCAGGCCGGCTTCGCGCCGGGCCTCGACGGCTTCCGGTTCGAGCATCGCGCCGCGCGCCTGCGGGCGTACCCCGAGCCAGCGCACATGACCGCGTTGGGGCACAGTGGCGAGCAAGTCCAGTAGCTCGCTCACAGGCTGATACCGACGTCGAACAGCACGGTGCGGCCCAGGTTGTGGCGCAGGAAGTCCGGCGCGTCGCGGTGGGCGAACAGCACCCGTGCGTAGTTGGGGCCGACCAGCGACAGCGAGCGCCAGCCCTGGCGCAGGTATTCGCTGGGGGGCGGGAAGGGGCTGTTGAGGTCCAGCACTTCGCGCTTGAGGCTGACGTAGGCGAGCAGGTCCAGCTCCCCCAGTTCGAGGCCGCGCTCGCCATAGTTGTGCGCCTTCTTGCGCAGGGTCGGCGCCAGGCGCGCCTGTAGTTCGCTGGCCGGAATGCGCCGTGGGCGAGCCTCGCGGCGCAGCAGCTGGCTGAGGGACAGGGCGCTGCGGCGGCGCTGCAGCTCCTCGCGCCACTCGTCGTTGAGGCGGCGATCACGATCGAGCACGAAGAACACCTCGAAGTTGGCGCCGCGGAACAGCACGTCCGGTGGCTCCTGGCCGGTGGCGAACTCGTCCTGCCGGTGGCGCAGGTTGAGCGCCGTCAGCAGGCGCTGGCAGACCCAGCGCTCGCGCTCCCATTTGCGTGCATTGGAGAGAAATTCGTTGGCCTGTTCCGCTTGGCGTGTGAGCAGGCGCAGGTAGTCGGAGTCGTCCATGGCCGCAGCATAGCGTAAAAGCCAGTCGCGTTCGGGCGCGTTAGACTGCGCCGAGCAGCCACGGAAACCGCCATGCAGATACGCGCCATCATTCCCGCCGATCACGCCGCATTGTTCGCGCTGTGGCGGCGCACGCCGGGCATCTGTATCCGCCCCGAGGATGCCTATGAACCGTTCTGTCGCTATCTGGCGCGCAATCCCGAGCTGAGTCTGCTGCTCGAGGTCGACGGAACGCCCATCGCCTGTTTGCTGGTGGGCCACGACGGTCGCCGTGGCTATCTGCAGCATCTGGTGGTCGATGCTCCTTGGCGTGGCCGCGGACTGGCCAGGGCGCTGCTGGACGAGGCGCTGGCCAGACTGGCGGCGCTCGGCGTGAGCAAGTCCCACGTCTTCGTGCTGCGCGATGCGCCCGAGGCTCTGGATTTCTGGCAGGCGCAGCAGAGCTGGAGCGCGCGCACGGATATCCAGGTGTTTTCGACCAGGGGCGCGTCATGATCGCCGCCGAGCTGCTGCTGCCGACCAGCCTGTGGCTGGGCTGGCTGAGTTATGCCCTAGTGCTGTTGTGGGCGCTATGGCGCGCGCCCTGGGTCGAGCTGTTCAGCGACCAGCGCCGCCAGCACCTGTTGTTCGGCACGATGCTGGCGCTGTTTCTGTTGTGGCTGGTGCGCCGCGACTTCGCCTCGGGGCTGTCCTTTCACTTCATCGGCATGACGGCCGTGACCCTGCTGCTGGATTGGCCGCTGGCGCTGCTCTGTGGCTTTGCCGCGCAGCTGGGTCTACTGGCGCTGGGGCGCCTGGACTGGGCGGCACTGGGCGTCAATGGCCTGCTGCTGGTGGCCGTACCCGTGGCCATCGCCGAAACCTTTGCCGTGCTGGTGGAGCGACGCCAGCCGCGCAACCTGTTCGTCTACATCTTCTGCTGCGGCTTCTTCCCTGCGGCGCTGACGGCGCTGGTCTGCCTGCTCGGCGGGCTGGGGCTGCTCTGGCATGACGGCTTGTACGTGATGCCGCCCTGGCTGGAGGACTTCATCGGCTACCTGTGGCTGGTGATGTTCCCCGAGGCCTTCATCAACGGCATGCTGGTCACTGGCCTAGTGGTGTTCTATCCGGACTGGCTGGAGACCTTCAATCGCACCCGTTACCTGGCGGCGCCGTGGAAGGGTGACGATACGGATCGCCGTCCATAAGCGCGGTTTATCTCGCTAGCGCAGCTGATCTGGATCAAGGCGCGCAGCTCTTCCTGCCCCATGCTGGGAGAAATGGCGCGGGAGGGCGAGATCATGAGTGTGCACGCATGGGCGCGGCGAGAGCTGGAGAGCAGCCTGCAGCAGGCGCAGAGGCAGGGCTTCGATCCGTTACTGAGCCTGCGGGCGCTGCTCAGCGAGGCGGTGGAGCTGAATCGCCTGGAGCGCGAGGTGGCCGATCTGGCGCAGGAGCTGCAGTTTCTCGCCGACAATCTGGATCCGGAGCGTGACTACGCTTTTATGCGGCCGTGATCAGTGCTCGCGCGGTGGCAGGTCGTCGGAGAAGGGTGAGTCCTCCAGGGAGTCACCGGGAATGGCGTGGCTCTCGGACGCCCAGGCGCCCAGGTCGATCAGCTTGCAGCGCTCGCTGCAGAAGGGTCGATTGGGGCTCTGCGGCCCCCATTCCACGGGTGCTCCGCAGGTCGGGCATTCCACTGTGGTGCTCATGGTTGGCCTCCGCGCAGGGTCAGATAGAAGTGATGTAGGCGTTCGACCTCGCTCTGCAGCCAGGCCAGGTCGCGGTCGTTGATCAGCACGTCATCGGCGTGGCGCAGGCGCTCCTCGCGGCTGGTCTGCGCCTTGAGAATGGCGCGGATCTGCTCTTCGGAGCTGCTGTCGCGCAGCATGCTGCGTTGCAGCTGCAGGTGCTCGGGTGCATCGACCACCAGCACGCGCTGGGTCATGCGATGCTGGCCGGACTCCACCAGCAGCGGCGACACCAGGATGGCGTAGGGCGATTCGGCGCGCGCCAGGTGCTGGTTGATCTCCTGGAAGATCAGGGGGTGCAGCAAACCTTCCAGCCAGCGACGCTGTTGTTCGTCCTGGAACACCAGATGGCGCAGGGCTGCGCGGTCCAGCGTGCCGTCGGCCTGCAGTACCTGGGCGCCGAAGCGCTCCACAATCGTCGCCAGGGCAGGGCGCCCCGGCTCGACTACCCAGCGGGCGGCGTGATCGGCGTCCACCAGATGCACGCCGAGGTCGATGAAGTGCTGGGCGACGGCACTCTTGCCGCTACCGATGCCGCCAGTAAGGCCGAGAATCCAGGGTTTGCTCATCTAAAACCGGCGAAATGCAGATAGGTCCCGGTTATTTGATCACCCCAGAGCAATGCGATCCAGCCGGCAATGGCCAGATAGGGGCCGAAGGGGATGGGCGTGCTGGTCTCTTGATTGCGCAGGCGCAGCATGATTACCCCGAGCACGGCGCCGACCAGCGAGGAGAGCAGGATGGTCAGCGGTAGAATCTGCCAGCCACCCCAGGCGCCGAGCATGGCCAGCAGCTTGAAGTCGCCATAGCCCATGCCTTCCTTGCCAGTCAGCAGCTTGAACAACCAGTACACCGACCACAGGCTCAGGTAGCCGGCGATGGCACCCCACAGGGCATCCTCCAGGCTGGTGAAAACACCGAAGAGGTTGGCAATCAGACCCAGCCATAGCAGCGGAAGCACCAAAGCATCTGGCAGCAGCTGGTGATCGCAGTCGATCATGCTCATCGCCAGCAGGCCCCAGGTCAGCATCAGCATACCGGCCGCCTGCCAGCCGAAGCCGTAGTGAAACGCCACATAGCCAGACAGCAGACCACAAGCCAGCTCAACCAGCGGATAGCGCTTACTGATCCGCGTCTTACAGCCAGAGCACTTTCCGCGTAGGAACAGGTAACTCACCACCGGGATGTTCTCCCAAGGGCGAATCTGATGGCCGCAGTGGGGGCAGCAGGAGTTCGGCAGGATTAGGTTGAAAGTGTCCTGCTTGGGCTCCTCAGGCAGTTCGAGAATCTCTCGTGCCTGCTGACGCCAGTCGCGTTGCATCATGACTGGCAGGCGGTAGATCACTACGTTGAGGAAGCTGCCTACTAGCAGGCCGAGCAGGGTTGCTATTAAAACAAAGGCCGGCAAATTGCCGGCCAGAAAATCTACTACTGCCATCTCTTATACAACTTGGCCGAGTTGGAATATGGGGAGGTACATCGCAATGATAAGGCCGCCGACGAGTACGCCCAGTACGGCCATGATCATTGGCTCCATGAGGGCGGTGAGGTTGTCCACCATGTTGTCCACTTCTGCTTCATAGAAGCTGGCTACCTTGTCCAGCATATCGTCGAGAGCACCAGACTCCTCACCGATAGCTGTCATCTGCAATGCCATGCTGGGGAATACCCCGGTGGTGCGCATGGAGAAGTTGAGCTGCATGCCCGTGGATACGTCCTGTTTAATTTTATTCACGGCATCTCGGAATATTACGTTGCCAGTAGCGCCAGCCACCGAGTCAAGTGCTTCCACTAGCGGAACGCCTGCTGCGAACGTGGTTGAAAGAGTGCGCGCGTAACGGGCGACCGAAGATTTATAAATGATGTCACCCACGATCGGCACCTTTAGCACCATCTTGTCCAGCCTGTTGCGGAAGTTCTCCGAGCGCCTGTGGATCTCGCGGAAGCCGAACGATGCGCCAATCATTCCTATCAATACAATGAACCACCACTCCTGCAGGACATTGGAAAGTCCAATAACCATCTGGGTAAAGGCAGGAAGCTCCGCACCAAAGTTCTTGAAGACGTCTTCGAACTGCGGCACCACTTTGATTAGCAGGATCGCCGACACGATGACCGCTACTACGAGCACGGCAATGGGGTAAGTCATTGCCTTTTTGATCTTGGCCTTCAGGGCCTCGGTCTTTTCTTTATAGGTCGCTACCCTGTCGAGCAACGTTTCAAGCGCACCTGCTTGTTCGCCGGCATCAACCAAGTTGCAATAAAGATCGTCGAAATAGAGGGGCTTCTTTCTTAACGAAGATGCAAAGCTGTTACCGGCTGCTACTTCCTGCTTAAGCTCGTCAACCAGCTTGCGCATGTTGGGGTTATCAAAGCCTTCGCCGATGATGTCGAAGGAGCTGAGCAAGGGGACGCCCGCCTTCATCATGGTCGCCATCTGTCGAGTGAACAGGGCGATGTCCATGGGCTTGATCTTCTTGCCTGCGCTAAAGATCGAAGTGGTTTTCTTGCGTACCTTGATCGGGTTAATACCCTGCTTGCGCAGTTGAGCTTTGACTAGAGCGGGGGTCTGCCCGCCCATTTCACCTTTAATCTTGGCGCCTTTTTTATCTGTGCCTTCCCAGCTGAAGGTGCTGGTTTTGAGAGCTTTTTCCGCCATGGTGGATTAGTCCTTGGTCACGCGGTTGATTTCCTCAAGGCTGGTAACGCCTTGCATGGCCTTGAGCAGGCCGGACGTGCGCAGATCATTGAAGCCGTCCCGGCGAGTCTGCTCGGCGATTTCAATGGAGTTGCCTTCCTCCATGATAATGCGTTGCAGTGCGGGGGTGTTTTTAACCACTTCATAAATACCGACCCGGCCCTTGTAACCACCTTTGCAATTTTCGCATCCCACGGGGCCGTAGATCTTGAAGGTGCCGATCTTGTCTTCTGGGAAGCCCTCTTTCAATAGGACTTCTTTAGGAACATCCACTGGTTTCTTGCAAGTGCTGCAGAGTTTGCGTGCCAGGCGCTGGGCAATAATCAGGTTGACCGAAGTGGCGATGTTGAACGCCGGGACTCCCATATTGCGCAGGCGGGTCAGGGTTTCGGCTGCACTGTTGGTGTGCAGGGTAGACATGACCATGTGACCGGTCTGGGCGGCCTTGATGGCGATCTCGGCTGTTTCCAGGTCGCGAATTTCGCCGACCATGATGATGTCCGGATCCTGGCGCAGGAAGGCGCGCAGGGCTTGGGAGAAGTCCATGCCCTGCTTGGGATTGACGTTGACCTGGTTGATGCCTTCGAGGTTGATCTCTACCGGGTCTTCGGCGGTGGAGATATTCACATCGGTGGTATTGAGAATATTCAGGCCGGTGTACAGGGACACCGTCTTGCCGGAGCCGGTAGGGCCGGTTACCAGAATCATGCCCTGGGGTTGCTTCAGGGCATTCATGTACAGCTCTTTCTGATTGTCCTCGTAACCCAGGGCGTCGATTCCCATCTGCGCGCTGGTGGGGTCGAGGATACGCATCACGATCTTCTCGCCCCACAGCGTGGGGAGGGTGTTGACGCGGAAGTCGATGGCCTTGGTCTTGGAAATTTTCATCTTGATCCGGCCGTCCTGGGGCTTGCGGCGCTCGGAGATATCCAGGCTGGCCATGACTTTCAGGCGCGCGGAGATGCGTGGGGCCAGCTGTATCGGCGGTCTGGCGGCTTCGTGAAGAATGCCGTCGGTGCGAAAGCGCACGCGATAGACGCGCTCGTAAGGTTCGAAATGGAGATCTGAAGAGCCGCCCTTGATGGCGTCCAGGAGCATCTTGTTGACGAAGCGCACGACCGGAGCATCGTCGGCGTCACCGCCGCCGGCATCCTGCTTGTCGTCGTCCACGCTCTCGATATCGACGTTGTCGAGGTCCACGTCGCCCAAGTCAGCCAGGCCGCTTGCGGCGTTGTCGAAGAATTTCTCGATGGCGTCGCCGAGCTTGTCGTCCTCGACCAGCAGGGCCTCGGTGCTGAGTCCGGTGCTGAACTGCACATCGGTGACAGCCTGGTGGTTGGAAGGGTCGGAGGTGGCGATGAACAGCTTGTTGCCACGCTTGTAGAGTGGCAGCACGCGATGCTGACGTGCGAGCTTTTCCGTGACCGTGTCGCGCGGCATCGACTCCTTGTCGATGCTGCTCAGGTCGAGCATGGCGATGCCGAATTGATCGCTGATCAGCTCGGCCAGTACCCGGCTCTTGACCAGCTTGTTCTGGGCCAGGTAGGTGACGAGGGGGAGTTTGTTGCGTTGTGCCTGAAGCTGAGCCTGCTGAGCCGAGGTTTCGTCCAGAAGGTTGGTCATGACCAGTTGCTTGGCGAGACCGGTCAGAGAGGGGAGTTCGTTCATGGGCTAGAACCAGGCTATCAATTCAATGAAGTGTTATAGCTGACCAGATAATCAGCGACTAGCTGTGAAGCATGAGTCAAGCGACAGAGCCTTGGCGGTTTTTTAGTTTTACTAGGGCACATAGTAAAAGAGACCGCCAAGGCGGTCTCTTTTGTTTTCAGCTGGTGAGCTCGAGATTACGGAGCGGCAGCGGCGCGGCAGTTGGCAGGCAGGAACTTGGCGTTGATGGTGGTCGCAGCGGTGGTGCAGTCCCAGACGATAGTGCCGGTGGAGTTTTCGTCACTCAGGGCGGCGCCACCGATAGTTGGGACGTAGGCCAGATCGTCACCGCCGGCCAGCTGTGGAATATTGCCCATGGTAACAGTGATGGTGCCGTCGTCGCCGATGACAATTTCGCTGATCTTATCGGGAGTGGTCAGGTTGTCTTGGTCGTTAGCGATTTCCTCAGCGTAGGCTTGAATGCCAGCCAGGCCGCGGTCGGCGAACATATCGGCAACGCCTACTTTCAGGGCGCTGGCGGCGACCGCACCTTCGGAAACTTTGGCGCGGACGGTGTAGTCCTGGTAGGCCGGCAGGGCGATGGCGGCCAGGATGCCGATGATGGCGACCACGATCATCAGTTCGATCAGGGTGAAGCCTTTCTGCATTGCTTTCATTAGAGATATCTCCGAGTTGTAAGTGGCAACGAGACGTTGCGCTGAATCTGGTAAAGCAGGGTCCATGCCAACTTTTCCTGATGCTTGTTTTCAGGGTCTGGCAGGGTTCTGAAGCGAAGTCTGGGGGGAGTGGTCTTGCGCAATGGGCGATAACTGACAAAAAGTGTCATCGCTGCTCGGGGTCGGGGGGCTGTTCCAGTGTGTGGCTTGATGCGCTGCTCACTTCCGCTATCAAGGGTTTTTGGTCCGCCGCCAGTGGCTTAAACCTTCGATACGGGGGTAGTAACATCCGGCATCCCCATACTCTGGTGTAGTCACGATGCTCGGAATCCTTCTTCGCTCTGCTCGTTTCAAGGCGTTCTATTTCCACCTCGGTGGTTCGGCGGTAGTTGCGCTGGCGATGTTGTTGCTGGTGTTCTCAGTCTGGTATCCCTCTCCCTTGCATGAGGCGGTGGGCGTTACCAATGTCTTTCTGATGCTGCTGGCCGTCGATGTCGTGATCGGGCCTCTGCTGACCCTGTTGGTATTCAAGGTGGGCAAGAAGACCCTGGTATTCGATATGGCAGTGATTCTCCTGCTGCAGCTTTCGGCACTTGCCTATGGTGTGTGGACCGTGGCGGAGGGGCGCCCGGCCTGGCTGGTGTTCAATGTCGATCGATTCGATGTGGTGCGGGCACTGGATATCGACACTCGCAAACTCGGCGATGCCTTGCCTGAATATCGTAGTGCCCCGTGGTCGGGGCCGCGTTGGGTAGGCGCGGATAATCCGGAGGATCCCAAGCAGCGTCAGGCGCTGATGTTGGAGGCGGCCGTGGGAGGAAGTGATATTGCCCAGCGCCCCGAGTTATATCGCCCACTTGCCAAGATGGCGTTCTCGATCAAGGCGAAAGCTTCGCCGTTGGAAAAGCTGTCGTTATTCAATGAGCCTGCTCGCGTAAGTGTCGAGCTGGAGCGCTGGAATGAGGCGGACGCATGGTTGCCTCTGATGGCTGGAGCGAACTCCATGGTCGTGCTGGTGCGCAAGGAGACGGCTGAAGTCGTTGCCATTGTGGATCTGCGACCTTGGTGAGTGCCGCAGGGCACCCTTTGCGTCTCTCAAGGCCGGGGCGCCAGTCGGGGGCATGGTGCTATAGGGGCTGCGCCAGCGCGTGATGCCGGTGAAAGAGCCGCTTCCTCTCCTAGGTTTGATTGCTGTCTTCGGCGCCCTGATATAAGAAAGCCCGCCATTTGGCGGGCTTTCCATTGGTAATGCGCTTTTTACAGGCTCAGTCGCATCGACAGGTCGATGGCCTTGATGTCCTTGGTCAGGCTGCCGATGGAAATGTAATCCACGCCGGTCTCGGCAATGTTGTGCAGGGTGCTTTCATTTATACCGCCGGAAGCCTCCAGCTTGGCTCGCCCGGCCGTGATGCCGACAGCGCTGCGCATATCGTCCAGGCTCAGCTCGTCGAGCATGACGATATCGGCTCCTGCCTCCAGCGCCTGGCGCAGTTCCTCCAGGCTTTCCACCTCGACTTCCACCGGTTTTCCCGGGGCGATGCCGTGGGCGGCGGCGACTGCCTGGGCAATGCCACCGCAAGCGGCGATATGGTTTTCCTTAATAAGGAAGGCGTCATACAGGCCGATGCGGTGGTTATAGCAACCGCCTTGAGTGACCGCGTATTTCTGCGCCAGGCGCAGGCCTGGCAGGGTCTTGCGGGTATCCAGCAGCTTTACCTGAGTGCCCTGGACCAGATCGGCGAAATGGCGGCATCGAGTCGCAACGGCGGACAGGGTTTGCAGGAAGTTCAGGGCGCTGCGCTCGCCACTGAGCAGGGCGCGGGCCGGGCCTTCCAGGTGAAGCAGAGTTTGGTTGGCTTCCACCTTGTCGCCATCGGCGACCTGCCAGTGTACGGCGACGCGCGGGTCGAGCTGGCGGAAGACGGCATTGACCCAAGCAGTGCCGCAGAGGACAGCGGGCTCGCGGGTAATCACGGTGGCCCGCGCCAGACGCTCGGCCGGAATCAGCTGGGCCGTGATATCACCGCTGCCGATATCCTCGCGCAGTGCGGTGCGCACGTTGGCTTCGATTTCGGCGCCGAGCTCGGCGAGAGTCAGGTTGGGCATGTCGCTCTCCGTATTCAGATGGCGCGATTATAGGGATAGCCGACGTTTGGCGCAGTGTTGCCGGGTGAATACCGTGGCTTTCTGCTAGACCGATAGCGTGTTGGTCGAGCGATAGTGACCGTTCGTAACCTCGAACTCCGCGGTCTGTGATCTGGGTCATGTCTGTGACAGGGGGTATTTGGTCATGCTTCGCATCCCCCTATACTCGGGTTGGCATTTAAGTTTGACGCCATGCCTTTGACGTTACGGATGACGCCCAGCTGATCGTATGCAGGCAGGTTCTGATCAAGCAGCCTGCGGGAGACTCGCAATGAAGACCGACGCGAAAGTGGTGCACCTGAACAAGGTCGCCCCCGAGCAATCGCCAACTTCGCCGGCAGGAAGGCTTCCCGTGGCCCTTATTCAGGTACGCGACAAGGCAGCTCAGCAGCTGAAACAGGCCATGCAGGCACTGTTCGACAATGCGGACGACACCCTCTTCGAGATGGCCGACCGTGCGACCAGCAACGCCGAGCAGAATTCTTTCTTCGAAGCGATGCGTGACCTGCGCCTGAAGCGCAAGAGCATCGAGCGCGGCTTCCTGCAGAAGGTCTTCGAGAGCTTCGCCACTCTGAATCAGTACGAGATTGGCAAGGCGCCAGTGCTCGACAGCGTTTCTTCCGATGCCCTCAGCCTGGTGCACAACGACACCCTGGAAGAGAACGTGGCGCTAGATGCCATGGTCTCCCGCGTCATGCATCGTGATGGCATCGCTCTGGGCCATCTGACTACCCGCCTCAACGCGGTGATCAGCAAGAAACTCGATGACAAGTCCAACCCCCTGGGGCCGCGCATGCTCTGCGAGCAGTTTCTGGGCTCCTGTGAAGGCTTGGGGGTGGAGATTCGCGTCAAGCTGATCATCCTCAAGCTGTTCGAAAAATATGTGCTGGGTGATCTCGATCAGCTGTTCGCCGATGCCAACCAGCAACTGGTCGAGGCCGGTGTACTGCCTGAGCTGAAATCCGCTCCACCAGCCCGCCGTCAGCCGGGACGTCCGGCACAAGCCGGTGGCCGCGCACAGCGCGACGACTCCGCAGAGGCGCAGGGCGCCGCCGCGGCCGGTGGTTATGGTGATGAGGGCGTGCAGGAAGTTTTCGGTGCGTTGCAGGAGCTGTTGTCCCAGGTTCGCGGTACCAGCGTCTTGCCGCGGCGGAATATTCCTGCCGATGCGGTGCCGATTTCCAGCAACGACCTGATGCGCCTGCTCTCGCACATGCAGCAGCATTTCCCGGTCGGTGGCCCGCAGGTCAGCGATGACTACGACTTGCGCAATCAGCTGGAAGGCCTGCTGTCCCGCGCCAGCGCCAAGAGTGGCAAGGCGCGCATCGTCGGTGAAGTCGACGAGGATGTGATCAATCTGGTCGCCATGTTGTTCGAGTTCATCCTCGACGACCGCACCCTGCCGGACTCGCTCAAGGCGCTGATCGGTCGCCTGCAGATCCCAATGCTCAAGGTCGCGGTGCTGGACAAGACCTTCTTCAGTCGTGGCAGCCACCCGGCCCGCCGTCTGCTCAACGAGATCGCTACCGCGGCCTTGGGCTGGAGTGCTCAGGGCGACGAGCAGCGCGATGCCCTGTACCAGCGCATCGAGCAGGTAGTGCAGCGCCTACTCAACGATTTCACCGACGATCCAGCGATCTTCTCCGACGTGCTGGCCGAGTTCCTCGCCTTCACCGGCGACGAGAAGCGCCGCAGCGAGTTGCTGGAGCAGCGCACCCGCGATGCCGAGGAGGGTCGCGCCAAGGCCGAGCTGGCTCGCCAGCAGGTGGAGCAGGCCCTGAATTCCCGTCTGCTCGGCAAGACCCTGCCGGAAGTGGTGGTGCGCCTGTTGCAAGAAGGCTGGAGCAAGGTGCTGCAGCTGACCTGCCTGAAGCACGGCGCCGAGTCCGCCGAGTGGGAAGCGGCGCTGACGGTGATGGACGATCTGGTGTGGAGCGTCGAGCCCCACGAGTCCCCGGAAGATCGCCTGCGCCTGCTGGAACTGGTGCCGAGCCTGCTTAAGTCGCTGCGCGATGGTCTGTCCAGTGCCGCCATCGACCCGTTCATCACCAGCGAATTCTTCAGCAAGCTTGAGGCCGTGCATGTGCAGGCCTTCCAGCGCTTCAAGCGCGAAACCGCCGAGCCACAGGCCGTTCCGGCTCCGGTCCCGGTCGAGGCCGAGGAGGGCGTCGAGGCGTCTGCCGAGGTCGTGGTCGAGCTGGGCGCCGGCCCGCTGCTGGAGCTGCCGCCGCTGGAGCCTGAGGTCGATGCTCCGGCCATGGTCGAGGTGGTCGAGGAGATCGTTCTGCTGGCGCCGGGCGAGAGCCGTTCGCAGGAGCCCGAGGCCAGCCTGCCGGACGATGACGAGGCGCTGGAGAAGGTGGACAGCCTGCGCGTCGGCAGCTGGGTGGAAATCCAGGAGGACGAGGAGCACAAGCTGCGTGGCAAGCTGGCAGCGATCATCAAGCCCACCGGCAAGTTCATCTTCGTCAACCGTACCGGTATGAAGGTGATGGAGAAGACCCGCATGGGCCTGGCCGTGGAGTTCCGCCGCGGCGCCATCCGCCTGCTCGACGACGCGCTGCTGTTCGATCGCGCCCTGGAGTCGGTAATCGGCAACCTGCGCAAGCTCAAGGGCGCCTGAGCGCTACCTGCTAGATGAAACGCCCGGCTCTGTGCCGGGCGTTTTCGTTGGTGCAGTCTGCTAGAGTGGCGCCAGTCTTCAAGGAGCCTGCAATGCGGCTGGACCCTGCCAGCGGTTGGTGTGACGGAGCCCGTCACTGCCCCTCGCCGAACTTCAACGAGCGCCCGCTGGGAGAGGTCTCCTTGCTGGTGATCCACAACATCAGCCTGCCGCCGGGCCAGTTCGGTACCGGCAAGGTGCAGCAGTTCTTCCAGAACCGCCTGCCGGTCGACGAGCATCCCTACTTCGCCGGTATCGCCCAGCTCACTGTTTCCGCCCACTTCCTGATCGAGCGTGATGGTGCCGTTACCCAGTTCGTCTCCTGTGGACAGCGGGCCTGGCATGCCGGCGTGTCGCGTTTCGAGGAGCGGGAGAACTGCAACGATTTTTCCATTGGCATCGAACTGGAGGGCACCGACGAGCTGCCCTTCAGCGATGCCCAGTATCAGGCTCTGGCGGCCCTGACGAGGGAGTTGCTGCGTGCCTATCCTGAGTTGAGCGTCGAGCGCATCCGTGGCCATAGCGATATCGCGCCGGGGCGCAAGACCGACCCGGGGCCCTTTTTCGACTGGGCACGCCTGCGCGCGGCTCTGCAGACCGAGGAGAGCGGTAGATGAATTTTCTGGTGCTTCTGCTGGCGCTCTGGGTGGAGAAATTCTCCTCCGGGCGCCGTCGTATCCAGCAGGATGGCCCCTGGTTGCAATGGCTGGCGCGTAGCGAGGGGCCGTCGCCGTGGCAAACCCTGCTGTTGGCGGTGTTGCTGCCGGTAGTGCTGCTCGGCCTGTTACTGCTGGCGCTCGAGCCGCTGGCCTATGGCTGGCTGACGCTGCCGGTGCACTTGCTGGTGCTGGTCTACAGCCTCGGCCGTGGCGATGTGCTGGCGGCGCTGGGGCCGTTCCGCGATGCCTGGCGCCGTGGTGACGATCAGGCCGCCCTGCATGTGGCAGAGCGCGATCTGGGCGTGGCCGCCGATGGCGAGGCCGAGTTGCTCGAGCGGGTGCAGGACTATGAGCTGTGGCAAGCCTATCAGGGCTTCTTCGCGGTGATCTTCTGGTATGCCTTGCTCGGTCCGCTGCCGGCCCTGGCCTATCGGCTGCTGGCGCTGAGCGCCGAACATGCCAGCCCAGGTGTCGCCGAACGGGCGGCGCAGTTGCGTCATGCCATGGACTGGTTGCCGGTTCGGGTGCTGGCCGCCAGTTTCGCCCTGGTGGGCAACTTTGCCGCGGTCAGTCGCGCCGTGTTGCACGATCTGCTGGCTTGGGAGCTACCGGCCGCGCGGCTGGTGGCCAACGCCGGCCGCGCCGCCAGCGAGCTGGCCGAGCCGCAAACGGGAGAGCAGGGCGCCAGCAGCCTGGACGAGCTGTGGCAGCTGCTGATTCGCGCCGCGGTGCTGTGGTACGCCGCCTTCGCCGTGTGGATCCTGCTGCTGTAGGCAGGCTCTATTCCGGCCAGAGCCAGGCGGCGCCGCGCACGCCACTGGAGTCGCCGTGGCGGGCCTGCACCAGGCGCGTGTTGACCCGGTCCGAGAACACGTGCCGCACCAGCAGACGCGGCACCTCCCGGTACAGCGCCGGCATGTTCGACAGCCCGCCGCCCAGCACGATCACCTCCGGATCGATGACGTTGATCACCGATGCCAGCGCTCGCGCCAACTGCTCGCAGTAGCGTTGCAGCGCCGCGACGGCGGGTGCCTCGCCACGCTGTGCCGCCTCGGCCAGTTGGGTTGCGTTCAGTCCCAGGTCGCTGCGGGCGGCCCAGCCGGGGCCGCTGAGGAAGGTCTCGATGCAGTCGTCCAGGCCGCAGTAGCAGCGCCTTGCCGGGCCATCGTCCGCACTGCGCCAGGGCAGGGCGTTATGTCCCCACTCCCCGGCAATGGCATTCGGACCGCTCAGCAGGCGGCCGTGGATGACGATGCCGCCGCCCACGCCAGTGCCGAGGATGACCCCGAACACACTGGCCGCACCGGCCCCGGCGCCGTCGGTGGCTTCCGACAGGGTGAAGCAGTCGGCATCGTTGGCCAGGCGGACCGGGCGCTGCAGCAGGTGCTCCAGGTCGCCCTGCAGGTCCTCACCGATCAGGCAGGTGGAGTTGGCGTTCTTGATGCGGCCGTGGTCCGGCGAGCGGGTACCGGGAATGCCGACACCGATGCTGCCGCGACCTCCCAGTTGCCGCTCGGCTTCCCTCACCAGCTGCACTATGGTGTGTAGAGTGGCTCGGTAGTCACCCTGCGGGGTGGGCAGGCGATGCCGCAACCGCTCGTCGGAACCTTCGAGGGCGATGATTTCCGTCTTTGTCCCACCCAGATCAATGCCGAGGCGAAAAGGTGTGCGCATTCTTAACCTTAAGTTACAGAGGCAAAGGCCGATATCCGGTATACAGGCTGTGGGGGCACTGTGCCTGGCAAATGGCCACTCCCGCTAGAATTTCAGATATACCGCTACCTTGCCGTTCAATAGATCAGCCCGCTCCCGGCTGGCAAAACAATAATGGCAATAGGAGACGTCTAGTGAATAGCGTGTTGTACCCTGCCATCGCCCTGATGAACCGCATGAGCTTCGGCATGAAGTTCAGCCTGATCAGCGTGCTGTTCTTCCTGCCCATGCTGGTCACCAACTACTTCCTGGTGCGCGAGTCCTACGACGCCTTCGTCGATACCCGCACCGAGCTGCAGAGCCTCGCGCTGCTCAAGCAGAGCATGAAGATGCGCCAGGACCTGGAGCGTCTCAACGACCTCTACGAGATCAATGCCGTGCTCGGCCAGTCCGGTGAAGCGGAAAAGCTGACCGCGCTGATCGGCCCGCTGGAGACCGGCATCGGCGAGACGCTGGGAGCGCTCGAGTCGCCCAGCGATGACGCGCAGAAGGTCGAGGAATTCAACGCCCAGCGCGATGCCATCAAGTCGGCCATGGATGCGGTGGCGGCCGAGTCCTCGCTGCGCAGCAAGGCCGGCCTGGTGGTCAAGGCGCTGGATAACTCCGAGGTGTTCATCAAGTTCGTCGCCAGCCAGTCCGGCCTCAGCCAGGACAGCGATCTGACCGTGCGGCAGATGACCGAGCTGATGACTACCTCCAGCCCGCCGGTGACCGAGGCCCTGAGCAAGGGCCGCGCCCTGGGCTCCTATTCCCTGGGCCAGGGCATTCTCGGCTCTTCCGACAGCACCAAGCTCGACGAGCTGCTGCTGGAGCTGGAAAAGCTGCACGCCGAGTACGGCTATAAGCTGCAGAGCGCGCTGGATGGCAATGCGCACGCCAAGCGCGAGCTGAGTGACAAAGCCGAGGCCAGCCGCAACAGCCTGACCGAGATCAGCGCCGTGCTGGAAGAGCAGTTGCTCATGGCCGACAGCCTGGACTCGCCCTGGCAGGGCTTCTTCGACCAGCTCAGCGTGGCCATCGACAAGACCTACGCGCTGAACGACTCGGTACTCGACTTCCTCGACAAGGAACTGAGCCAGCGCCTGGATCAGAAGCGTACCCAGATGGTGCTGCTGGTCGTGGCCCTGGTGGTGCTGTTCCTCTCCATCGGCTACCTGTACGGCGGCTTCTACGTGTCCACCCGCACCACTCTCAAGGGCTTCGGCAAGACCCTCGGCCAGGTCGCCGCCGGCGACATGACCGTGCGCGTCAACGTCAAGAGCCAGGACGAGCTGGGCGAGCTGGGCGAGGTGTTCAACGGCACCGTGGCGAAGATCCGCGACCTGATCGAGCTGGTCGGCCAGACCGTCACCGAAGTGGAGCGCCAGGCCGATCGCGTCGAGCTGGTCTCCGGTGAGAGCAGCCAGGCCGTGTCCGCCCAGCGCGGGCAGATCGAGCAGGTGGCCACCGCGATGAATCAGATGTCCGCCACCGCCCAGGAGGTGGCGCGCAGCGCCGCCGCCGCGGTGGGCAGTGCGCAGAGCGTCAACGACGAGACCGTCAGCGGTCGCGCCATGGTCGAATCCCAGGTCGGCAGCATCCAGCGCCTGGCCAGCGAGATCGACCAGTCGGTGACCGTGATCAACCAGCTGGCCGCCGACAGCGCCTCGATCAGCCAGGTGCTGGACGTGATCAAGGGCATCGCCGGGCAGACCAACCTGCTGGCGCTCAACGCGGCCATCGAGGCGGCGCGGGCCGGCGAGCAGGGACGCGGTTTCGCCGTGGTGGCCGACGAGGTGCGCAACCTGGCCAAGCGTACCCATCAGTCCACCGAAGAGATCGAGCAGATGATCGGTCGCCTGCAGAACGGCGTGGGCGCCACGGTGACCGCCATGAACGGCAGCCACCAGATGGTGGAGAGCACCGTCAGCCAGTCGGCCCAGGTGCAGCACGCGCTGGAAAACATCCTCGGTGCGGTCGGCATGATCGTCGACCAGAACCAGCAGATCGCCGCCGCCGCCGAGCAGCAGACCGCCGTGGCCCACGATATCGACATGAACATCGTCGAGATCAACCAGGCCGGCGAGCGCACTGCCGAGGGCGCCGTCGAGACCGAGCAGGCCAGCCGCGCGCTGTCCGATCAGGTGGCGCGCCTGAAGGAGCTGATCGGCGCCTTCCGCGTCTGATCGCCACTTCGCCAAGCAGGGCCCGCCAATCGGCGGGCCTTGTCGTTTCCAGGGCGGGTTAAGGCCGCGCGCGAGTGTCGCTCCGCTCTCAGAGCTGCCAGCCGAACAGTTCGGCCGCATTGCGGCTGCTGGCGGCGGCCAGCTCCTCGGCTGTCACGCCGCACAGTTCGGCCAGGGCTGCGCAGATGTCCGGCAGGTGTTCCGGGCTGTTGCGCACGCCCGGGTGCATGGCCGGGGCCATGTCCGGTGAATCGGTCTCCAGCACTATGGCCTCGAGCGGCAGGCGCGGGATCACCTTGCGTAGGCGCAGGGCCTGGGGCCAGGTCGGCGCGCCGCCCAGGCCCAGTTTGAAGCCGAGACGAATGTACTCGCGGGCCTCCTCATAGCTGCCGGTGAAGGCGTGGATCACCCCGCCGCGGGGCAGCTTGTAGCGCTTGAGCGTGGCGATGGTCGCCGCGTGGGCGCGCCGTACATGCAGCAGGGCGGGCAGCTCGAACTCGGCGGCCAGGCCGAGCTGCGCCTCGAACAGCTGCTGCTGGTGCTCGCGGTCCAGGCTTTCCACGTAGTAGTCCAGGCCGAACTCGCCCACCGCGCACAGGCGCGGGTTCCCGGCCAGGCGCTGCAGCCACTCGCGCAGCTGATCCAGATGCTCGGGGCGATGCTGCTGCAGATACACCGGGTGTAGGCCGAAGGCGGCGTACAGGCCCTCATTGCACTGCACCAGATCCCACAAGCGCTGCCAGTTGTCCCGGTACACGCCGAGCACCACCAGCTTCTCCACTCCCGCCGTACGGCTGCGCGCCAGCAGCTCGGTGCGATCGGCGTCGAAGTCGGGGAAGTCGAGGTGGGTGTGGGTGTCGATCAGCTGCATGGGCGGGTCCGGTTGAAGGTTCCAGCATCGGGTATTTCACTCGAGTGCACCAGCCTGGGGAGCGTTCCCGCGTTTCGTCAGTCGAAACTGCAGTGGTCAGAAAGGAAACCGAGGAATGCTGCGGATTCGCAAGTGGATGAGCGGGGCGTTGGCCGTACTGCTTCTGGCGGTCGCGGCGCTCATGCTGTTCCTGGTGCTGTTCGACTGGAACCTGCTGCGCCCGAGCATCAACGACAAGGTGTCGCAGGCCTTGAACCGGCCGTTCGCCATCGAGGGCAACCTCAGCGTGGTCTGGCAGCGCGAGCCGGAGGAGGGTGGCTGGCGCGCCTGGCTGCCGTGGCCGCACTTCGCCGCCGAACAGCTGAACCTGGGCAATCCCGAGTGGGCCGAGGGCGACACTTTCGTCAGCCTCGACCGGGTGCAGTTCCGCCTAGCACCCCTACCGTTGCTGTGGAAGACCCTGAGCATCCCGCGCATCGAGCTTGGCGCACCCTACGTCAGCCTGCAGCGCCTGGCCGATGGCCGCGCCAATTGGACCTTCGACCTGGGTGGCCAGCAGCCGGATGAGGCGGCCGAGCCGAGCCCCTGGACCCTGGATATCGGCACCATCGGCTTCGATCAGGGCGTGGTCAGCCTCGATGACCAGGTGTCGAAGACCCGCCTCGAGGCGCAGATCGACCCGCTCGGCGCGCCCATCCCGTTTGCCCAGATAGTCGGCGACAGCGCCGCCAAGCGCCTGGCCGACGAACATGCGGCGGCCCAGGACTACGCCTTCGCCTGGCGCGCCAAGGGCCGTTTCCAGGGCCAGGCGGTGAGCGGCAGCGGCAAGGTCGGCGGCCTGCTCGCCTTGCAGGACGCCAGCCTGCCGTTTCCGCTGCAGGCCGATGTACGCATCGGCAGCACGCGCATTCGCGTCGCCGGTAGCCTGACCGATCCGCGGCACCTCGGCGCCCTCGACCTGCGCCTGCGCCTGGCGGGCACCAGCCTGAGCCAACTCTATCCGCTGACCGGCGTGACCCTGCCGGACACCCCGCCCTACAGCACCGACGGCCGCCTGCAGGCGGATCTGCGCGACGCCGGCGGCGCGCTGTTCCGCTACCAGGACTTCAATGGCCGCATCGGCGACAGCGATATCCAGGGCGACCTGACCTTCGTCAACCGCCAGCCGCGCCCTAAGCTGTCGGGGCGGCTGACCTCCCAGCAACTGCTGTTCGCCGACCTGGCGCCGCTGATCGGCGCCGACTCCAATGCCGAGAAGAAGGCGCGCGGCGCCGCCGTCAGCCAGCCGGCGAACAAGGTGCTGCCGGTGGAGGAGTTTCGCACCGAGCGCTGGCGCAGCATGGACGCCGACGTGCGCTTCACCGGCAAGCGCATCGTGCATGACGAGAAGCTGCCGATCCGCGACCTGGACACCCACCTGGTGCTCAACTACGGCGTGCTCAGCCTGGAGCCCCTGCGCTTCGGCATGGCCGGCGGCACGCTGGATGCGCAGATTCGTCTGAACGGCGCGCAGGTGCCGATGCGTGGGCAGGCACGCCTGAGCGCCCGCGGTCTCAAGCTCAAGCAGCTGTTTCCCACCTTCGCGCCGATGCAGACCAGCCTCGGTGCGCTGAATGGTGACGCCAAGCTGAGCGGCACCGGCAACTCGGTGGCGGCCCTGTTAGGCAGTGCCGATGGCGAGTTGCAGATGCTGATCAACGATGGCGCCGTGAGCCGCGGCCTGCTGGAAATCGCCGGGCTCAACGTCGGCAATTATCTGGTCGGCAAGCTGTTCGGCGACGACGAGGTGACCATCAACTGCGCCGCCGCCGACCTCGGCATCCGCAACGGGCTGATGAGCAGCCGGCTGTTCGTGGTCGATACCGAGAACGCGCTGATCAAGGTCGACGGCAGCGCCAGCTTCGCCAACGAGCGTCTCGATTTCGTCGTCACCCCGGCGGCCAAGGGCCTGCGCATCTTCTCCCTGCGCTCGCCGCTGTTCGTGCGCGGCACCTTCAAGAATCCCGACGCCGGGGTCAAGGGCACACCGCTGGCCTTGCGCGGCGTCGGCCTAGTGGCGCTCGGCGTGGCGGTGGCGCCGGCGGCAGGCCTGCTGGCACTGGTGGCGCCCAGCAGTGGCGACGAGCCCAGCCAGTGCGCGCCGCTGCTGCGGCAGATGCAGCAGGGCGGCAAGGGGTGAATGCCCCGGCTATGCCGCTTTAGCGCGCCACGCTGGCGGAGATGGCCACCGCCGCCGCGGCGGTGCGGGTCTCCACGCCGAGCTTCACGTAGACGTGTTCCAGGTGCTTGTTCACCGTGCGTGGCGACAGGCCGAGGATGTCGCCGATGTCGCGGTTGGTCTTGCCGCAGGCCACCCAGCGCAGCACTTCCACCTCGCGCTCGGTGAGCTGGAAGCGCGCCGAGAGGGTCTCGAAGGTCGGCTCGTTGCTCAGGGTCAGGTCCACCGGCTGCGCCGCGGCGCGTGCCGACTGCAGGGTGCGTGCGGTGCGCAGGTGGGCGGCGACCCGCGCCAGCACCTCGTCGGTGTGGATCGGCTTGGTCACGTAGTCGCTGCCGCCGGCGGCGAAGCCCTCGACCACGTGCTCGCTGTCGGTCAGGGCGGTCATGAACAGCACCGGGATGTCGGCGCTGTTCGGCTCGGCCTTGATCCTGCGGCAGGTCTCGAAGCCGTCCAGGCCGGGCATCATCGCATCGAGCAGGATCAGGTCGGGGCGCCGACGCTGGATGCGGTTCAGCGCGCTCTGGCCGTCCAGCGCCACCAGCACCATGTAGCCCTGGGCGTCGAGGGCGTCGGAGAGCAGGGCGAGGTTGTCCGGTGTGTCGTCGACGATCAGCACCGTACCGCGCTCAGCAAGCTGCGTGGCTGCATTCATGTTCGGCCTCCTTGAGTTGGCGGTTGAGTTCATCCAGACGGAAGCCCTTGGCCAGGGCCCGCAGGCGTTTGGTGAAGGGCGCGCAGGCCGGGGTCTGGCGTTCGATGGCGTCGAGCTTGTCCTGGATGCCGCGCATGTAGCCGAGCGCCGCCAGCTCGCGCAGCTCGGCCAGCTCGCCGGCGCTGGGCAGTGCCTCGACCTGCGGCTGCGCCGGCTCCGGTTCGGCCACGCGGTGCAGCCACTGCAAGCCGAGCTGCTGCTGGATGCGTTCGAGCAGCGCCGGGATATGCACCGGCTTGGCCAGGTAGTCGTTGCAGTAGGCGGCGATGCTGCGCTCGCGGTCGTCGGCGAAGGCATTCGCCGAGATGACGATGATCGGCGCCTGGCACAGGGCGTTGCGGCGGATCAGGCGGCTGGCCTCGAAGCCGTCCATCTGCGGCATCGACAGGTCCATGAGGATCAGGTCGGGGCTGAGCAGCGCGGCCTGGCGGATCGCCTCCTGGCCGCTGGCCGCCTGCTCGACGCGAAAGCCCAGCGGCTCGAGCATGCCGGCCAGCACGCGGCGGTGTTCCAGGTGGTCGTCCACCACCAGCACCAGGCGGCGCGGCCCCTGGTAGCCGATGATGTCGTGCGCCACGTGCACCACCGCCTGCGGCGCGCGCACCTCGGATAGGAACAGGCGCACCTGGAAGCGCGTGCCCTTGCCCGGCTCGCTGTGCACCGACAGCTCGCCGCCCATCAGCGCGGTGAGCATGCGGGTGATCGTCAGGCCTAGGCCGACGCCGTTGTCCTGGCGCATCAGGTCGCCGCGCTCGAAGGGCTGGAAGATGCGCTCGATCTGCTCGGGGGCGATGCCGATACCGGTGTCGACGATCTCGAAGCAGGCGGTCTCGCGCAAGTAGCTGACGCGCAGGCGCACCTCGCCCTGCTCGGTGAAGCGCACGGCATTGCCCAGCAGGTTGATCAGAATCTGCCGCACGCGCTTCTCGTCGCCGCGCACCACGGCGGGAATCCGCCCGGCCGTTTCCAGGCGGAAGGCCAGGCCCTTCTCGGCGGCCTGGGGGGCGAACATGCGTTCGAGCTGGCCGACGAACTCGGGCAGGGCGATTTCCGAGAGTTCCAGGTGCAGCTTGCCGGCTTCGATCTTGGCCACGTCGAGCAGGCCGTCGATCAGCGACAGCAGGTGCGAGCCGCTGCGGTAGATGGTGGCCAGGGCGTCGTGATGGCGCTCGGGCATGGCCGCGTCGCGCTGCAGGATCTGGGTGTAGCCGAGGATGCTGTTGAGCGGCGTGCGCAGCTCGTGGGACAGGCCGGTGACATAGCGGCTCTTCGCCGCGTTGGCGTTCTCGGCCAGAACCTTGGCCTTCTGCAGCGCCTCGTCGGTCTTGCCGTGGGCCTCGATCTCCTGCATCAGCAGCAGGGTCTGACGGTCCGACTCCTGCTGCGCCACCTGGCGGCTCTCGCGGGTCAGGACGATCCACCAGGCGAGCATGCCGGCGAACAGCGAGAGGGTGAGGAAGGCCTTGATGAAGGCCTGGTACAGCGTCTGCTGCACCTCCGCCGAGTGCGGCACCAGGCCGTGGGAGACCTGGCTGTAGATCAGCGCCAGGGCGCCGAACAGCATCACTACCAGCAGGACGAGGAAGCCCAGGTACTGGGCCAGGCGGCTGTGCAGGCGCGGGATGCTGGCCCAGGGCAGCAGCCAGTGCAGCAGCGCATCGACCTGCCGACTGAGCCGCGCATGGGGTTTGCAGGCGTCGCCGCAGCGCGCGTCCAGCGAGCAGCACAGCGAGCAGATCGGCGTGCTGTAGGCCGGGCAGAAGGCCATGTCCTCGATCTCGAAGGCGTTGTTGCACAGGCCGCAGCGGCCGGCGTCGGTCGCGCTCGGCGGGTGGATCAGCGCCGCCGTGCTGGTGCGGGCGATATAGAAGCGGCCGCCGGTGAACCAGGCCAGCAGCGGCGCGCAGAGGAACGCGGAGAACAGCGCCACCAGCGGCGAGGCGGCCTGGGCCAGGGCACCGAACAGGCCGAAGTGGGCCAGCACCGAGAGCAGCGAGGCGAACAGCATGGCGCCGACGCCGACCGGGTTGATGTCGTACAGGTGCGCGCGCTTGAACTCGATGTAGCGTGGCGACAGGCCCAGCGGCTTGTTGATCACCAGGTCGGCCACCAGCGCACCGATCCAGGCGATGGCGATGTTGGCGTAGAGGCCGAGCACCTCCTCGATCGCCTCGAACACGCCCAGCTCCATCAGCATCAGCGCGATGGCCACGTTGAACACCAGCCACACCACGCGCCCCGGATGGCTGTGGGTGACGCGGGCGAAGAAGTTGGACCAGGCCAGGGAGCCGGCGTAGGCGTTGGTCAGGTTGATCTTCACCTGGCTGACGATGACGAACAGCACCATGGCGCCGAGTGCCCACTGCGGCGAGGCGAACACGTAGTGGAAGGCCACCAGGTACATCTGCGTCGGCTCGGCGGCGCGCTCGATGGGGATCTCGTGCTGCAGGGCGAGGAAGGCGAGGAAGGCGCCGGCGAGCATTTTCAGCGCGCCGGGGATGATCCAGCCGGGGCCGGCCATGAGCAGCGCGGCCCACCAGCGCTTGCGGTTCTGCGCGGTCTTCTCCGGCAGGAAGCGCAGGTAGTCGACCTGCTCGCCGATCTGCGTGACCAGGGCCAGGGCCACGGTGCAGGCGGCGCCGAAGTGCAGCAGGTTGAAGCTGCCGGCCTCGCCCTCGCGGCCGGCGAAGCTGGTCCAGTCGCCGATCGCTTCGGGATTCTTGGCGATGACGAAGGCGTAGGGCAGCAACAGCAGCACCAGCCACACCGGCTGGGTCCAGGTCTGCAGGCGGTTGATCAGGGTGATGCCGTAGGCCACCAGGGGAATGATGATCACCGAACAGATCACGTAGGCCAGCGCCAGCGGGATGTCGAAGTACAGCTCCAGGGCCAGGGCCATGATCGCCGCCTCGAGGGCGAAGAACAGGAAGGTGAAGCTGGCATAGATCAGCGAGGTGATGGTCGAGCCGATGTAGCCGAAGCCGGCGCCGCGGGTCAGCAGGTCCATGTCCACGCCGTAGCGCGCCGCGTAGTAGCTGATCGGCAGGCCGGTGAGGAAGATCACCAGGCTCACCGCGAGGATCGCCCACAGGGTGTTGGTGAAGCCATAGGACAGCGCCAGGGCGCCGCCGATGGCCTCCAGGGCGAGGAACGACACGGCGCCGAGGGCGGTGTTGGCGATGCGCAGCTCCGACCACTTGCGGAACGCCCGCGGGGTGAAGCGCAGGGCGTAGTCCTCCATGGTCTCGTCGGCGACCCAGCTGTTGTAGTCGCGGCGGATCTTGACGATGCGCTGGGTTCCGGTGGGTTGCACGCCCGTGCTCCTGGTGCTGCCGTTTGCTCTGCGAATTTGCAACATCCATGCCCCCAACTGCGGGCCGCGTGCGCGTGCGCCCGGGCTTCTGTCTGGCTTCCTGCTCGGGCTCGAGAGTGCACCAGGCTGGTGCCGTGGCGCTGTACGTCAGATGACGTATGCGCTTACGTCATGCTGCGTATACCCCGGCGGGGAGGGCGCCCGCATTCTTGCGGCGAACCCGGAGCAGACCTGCGCAGACAGGCCGGCAACGACCCAACCGCACGAGGAGCACGACGATGGATGCACAACCGACCCGACTTCTACCCCGCCGGCTGGCGCTGGGCGCCGCCGCGCTCTCGCTGCTGGCCGCCAGCGTGTTCAGCCAGGGCGTCATGGCCGACAGCGCCAACACCACCGGCCTGGCCGTGACCGACACCGAAGTGACGGTCGGCCAGCTGCACTCGGCCACCGGTACCATGGCCATCTCGGAGACCGGTTCGATCCAGGCCGAGCGCCTGGCCATCGAGCAGATCAACGCCTCCGGCGGCATCCTCGGCCGGCAGATCAAGGTGATCCAGGAAGACGGCGCCTCCGACTGGCCGACCTTCGCCGAGAAGGCCAAGAAGCTGCTGGTGGGCGACAAGGTCGCCGCCGTGTTCGGCTGCTGGACATCGGCCTCGCGCAAGGCGGTGCTGCCGGTGTTCGAGAAGGAAAACGGCCTGCTCTACTACCCGACCTTCTACGAGGGCCTGGAGCAGTCGAAGAACGTCATCTACACCGGCCAGGAGGCGACCCAGCAGATCCTCGCCGGCCTCGACTGGATCGCCAAGGAGAAGGGCGCCAAGACCTTCTACCTGATCGGTTCCGACTACATCTGGCCGCGTACCTCGATGAAGATCGCGCGCAAGCACATCGAGAACGTGCTCGGCGGCAAGGTGGTGGGCGAGGAGTACTACCCGCTGGGCAACACCCAGTTCGGCTCGCTGATCAACAAGGTCAAGCTGAAGAAGCCTGATGTGGTGTTCACCGCCGTGGTCGGGGGCTCCAACGTCGCCTTCTACAAGCAGATGAAGGCCGCCGGCGTCACCGCCGCCAAGCAGAACGTGCTGACCCTGTCGGTTACCGAGGACGAACTGCTCGGCATCGGCGGCGAGAACATGGAAGGCTTCTACGCCTCCATGAAGTACTTCCAGAGCCTGGACAACCCGAACAACGCCGCCTTCGTCGAGGCCTTCAAGGCCAAGTACGGCAAGGATGCGGTCATCGGTGACGTGACCCAGGCCGCCTACCTCGGCCCGTGGCTGTGGAAGGCCGCGGTCGAGAAAGCCGGCAGCTTCGACGTCGACAAGGTCGCCGCCGCCTCGCCGGGTATCGAGCTGAACAGCGCGCCGGAAAGCTACGTGAAGGTCCACGACAACCATCACCTGTGGAGCAAGACCCGCATCGGCCAGGTGCAGAAGGACGGCCAGTTCAAGGTGGTCTACGAGTCCGGCCTGATCGAGCCGAACCCCTTCCCGAAAGGCTACCAGTAAGCATGTGATGGGGTGAGGCGCTCGGACCCTCACCCTAGCCCTCTCCCAGTGGGAGAGGGGACTGGAGCGGTGTCGCCGATTTGCGCGGTGCCCTCCAGCCGACTCCCGTACAACCCCCTCTCCCCTCGGGAGAGGGCTGGGGTGAGGGCTGAATTGCTCTCGCCATTTTTCCCGCCAGGAGACCATCAACATGGAATGGCTATCGGAATTTGGTGCCATCGCGGCCATGCAGGGCTTCAACGGCTTGTCCGTGTTCTGCGTCCTGCTGCTGATGGCTCTGGGGCTGGCGATCATCTTCGGCCAGATGGGCGTGATCAACATGGCCCACGGCGAGTTCCTCACCATCGGCGCCTACACCACCTTTGTGGTGTCCTCGCTGACCGAGCAGTACGCCCCGGCCTTCGGGCCCTACTACTTCTTCTTCGCCATCGTCCTGTCCTTCCTCATCGCCGGCGCCATCGGCTGGCTGGTGGAATGGGCGATGATCAGCAAGCTGTACCAGCGGCCGCTGGATACCCTGCTGGCCACCTGGGGCCTGTCCCTGGTGATGCAGCAGGCGTTCCGCTCGATCTTCGGTGCGCGCGAGGTCAGCGCCACCCTGCCGGAGTGGCTGATGGGCTCGTGGAACCCCACCGAGACCATCGACATCCCGCGTAACGGCCTGTTCGTCATGGGCCTGACCATTCTCCTCACCGCCACCATCTTCCTCATGCTGTACCGCTCGCGCTGGGGCCTGCAGGTGCGCGCCACCATGCAGAACCGAGTGATGAGCCGCGCGGTGGGTATCAACACCAAGCGCGTCGACCGCATGACCTTCGCCCTCGGCTGCGGCGTGGCCGGTGTGGCCGGCGCGGCCTTCACCACCATCGGCTCCACCGGCCCGACCGCCGGCTCGCTGTACATCGTCGATACCTTCCTGGTGGTGGTCTTCGGGGGCGCGGCCAGCCTGTTCGGCACCATCGCCTCGGCGTTCTCCATTGCCCAGGCCCAGTCGATCATGGAGTTCTTCATGAGCGGCTCGATGGCCAAGGTGCTGACCCTGTCGGCGGTGATCCTGATTCTGATGATGCGCCCGCAGGGCCTGTTCTCGATCAAAGTGCGTAAATGAGGAACCGCCCATGAATCCGACTCTCGACAAACTTCTGGGCGGCAAGCAGGGCGCCATCGGCCTGGCGGTGCTCGCCGTGCTGATCCTGGTGGTGTTCCCGCTGCTGCTCGATGCCTTCCGCCTGAACATGGTCGGCAAGTACCTGACCTACGCCTTCGTTGCCGTCGGCCTAGTGCTGTGCTGGGGCTACGGTGGCATCCTCAGCCTCGGCCAGGGCATCTTCTTCGGCCTCGGCGGCTACTGCATGGCGATGTTCCTCAAGCTCGAGGCATCCGACCCGGAAAGCACCAAGATCCAGTCCACCCCCGGCATCCCGGACTTCATGGACTGGAACCAGATCACCGAGCTGCCGATGCTCTGGCAGCCGTTCCACAGCTTCGGTTTCACCCTGCTGGCGGTGATCGCGGTGCCGGTGCTGCTGGCCCTGGTGATCGGCCTGACCATGTTCAAGCGCCGCGTCGGTGACGTGTACTTCTCCATCGTCACCCAGGCCATTGCGCTGATCCTCACCGTGCTGATCATCGGCCAGCAGGGCTACACCGGCGGGGTCAACGGCATCACCGACCTGAAGACCCTGATGGGCTGGGACATCCGCACCGACGAGGCCAAGCTGATCCTGTACTTCGTCAGCGCCTTCCTGCTGTTCGGCTGCATCCTGCTGGCGCGCTTCATCATCGCCTCCAAGCTCGGCCGCCTGTTGCTGGCCATGCGCGACAAGGAGGAGCGCGTGCGCTTCTCCGGCTACGACGTGGCCAGCTTCAAGATCTTCGTGTTCTGCGTCGGCGCCGCCTTCGCCGCCATCGGCGGGGCGATGTTCACCCTGCAGGTCGGCTTCATGTCGCCGAGCTTCGTCGGCATCGTGCCGTCGATCGAGATGGTCATCTTCGCCGCCGTCGGCGGGCGCCTGTCGCTGCTCGGCGCGGTGTACGGCGCGCTGCTGGTCAACTTCGGCAAGACCTACTTCTCCGAGAGCTTCCCCGAGCTGTGGCTGTACCTGATGGGCGGCCTGTTCATCGCCGTGGTCATGTACTTCCCCAACGGCCTTGCCGGCCTGTGGGACAGCCACGGCAAGCGCTGGCTCGCGCGCCTCAAGCCGAAGGCCAAGGCGCCGGTGAAGACCGAGCCGATGGCCAAGCCGGTCGCCAAGGCCGCACCTACTCCCGAACTGGAGACCACCCCATGAGCCCCAATCCCGCTGGCTTCCAGATGCCCAAACCGGTGCTGGCCATCGAGGGCCTGACCGTGTCGTTCGACGGCTTCAAGGCGGTCGATGATCTCAACCTGTACATCGACCGCAACGAGGTGCGCGTGGTCATCGGCCCCAACGGCGCCGGCAAGACCACGGTGCTCGACCTGATCTGCGGCAAGACCAAGGCCACCGCCGGCAGCATCCAGTTCGAGAACCGCGAGCTGACCAGGATGCGCGAGTTCGACATCGTCCGCGCCGGCGTCGGGCGCAAGTTCCAGAACCCGTCGATCTACGAGAACCTGACGGTGTTCGAGAACCTGGAGATGTCCTATCCCAAAGGTCGCAAGGTGTTCGGCGCGCTGTTCTTCAAACGCTCGCAGGCGGTGATCGAGCGGGTCGAGCAGGTGGCCACCGAAATCATGCTCGGCGAGCACCTGCACCTGCAGGCGGACCTGCTCTCGCACGGCCAGAAGCAGTGGCTGGAGATCGGCATGCTGCTGATGCAGGACCCGCAGCTGCTGATGCTCGACGAGCCGGTGGCCGGCATGAGCGTCAGCGAGCGCGTGGCCACCGCCGAGCTGCTCAAGCGTATCAGCCAGGGCCGCTCGGTGCTGGTCATCGAGCACGACATGGAGTTCGTCAAGAGCATCGCCCACAAGGTCACCGTGCTGCACCAGGGCAAGGTGCTGGCCGAGGGCAGCATGGACGCGGTGCAGAGCAATCCCAAGGTCATCGAGGTGTACCTGGGGCACTGAGCCCCGGGTCAAGGAGTCCAGCATGTTCCAGATCGACAACCTCGTCTCCGGCTACGGCCAGAGCCAGATCCTCCACGAACTCAACCTCGACGTGGCGAAGAAGGAAATCGTCGCGGTGATGGGCCGCAACGGCATGGGCAAGACCACCCTGTTCAAGAGCCTGATGGGCGTGCTGCCGCAGTGGGGCGGGCAGATCAGCGTCGATGGTCGGGACATCTCCAGGCTGGAGACCCACCAGCGCGTCGAGGCCGGCATCGCCTACGTGCCGCAGGGGCGGATGATCTTCCCCAGCATGACCGTGCTGGAGAACATCCAGACCGGCCTGCCGGCGTCGGCCAAGGGCAAGGTGCCGGACGACCTCTACGCGCTGTTCCCGGTGCTGCAGGAGATGCGCCACCGCAAGGGCGGCAACCTCTCTGGCGGCCAGCAGCAACAGCTGGCCATCGCCCGTGCGCTGGCGACCAATCCCAAGGTGCTGCTGCTCGACGAGCCGACCGAGGGCATCCAGCCGTCGATCATCAAGGACATCGCCCGTACCCTGAAGGAGATCCGCAACCTGCGTGACCTGACCATCATCGTCTCCGAGCAGGTGCTGTCCTTCACCATGGAAATCGCCGACCGCTTCCTGGTCATCGAGAAGGGCAAGTTCGTCATCGAGGAGGCGCGCGACAGGGTCGACGAGGCGACCATCAGCCGCTACCTCTCGGTGTGATTTCAGCCCCTCTCCCGGCCGGGGGAGGGCAGCGCTTCACCTGTTTACGGCCGGCGTGTTCTCCATGCCCCGGCCGCTTTTTCGTGTCTGCACAAAAGCCGCTGCAAGCCGCGCCATTGCTGGCGCCACGCATACGTTATCCAACGTATTTTCCGTTTCGTTGCGCCCCCTGAGACTGGCCACCGTACCCCGGCGCATTGGCGCCAGGCACCCACCACTGGTCCCAGGAGCAACGTCATGACCGACACCCTGATCAAGGTCGACCTCAACCAGGCCGCCACCGAGAACGAACAAGTCCACAACCGCTGGCACCCGGACATCCCGATGGCCTGCTGGGTCAAGCCGGGCGACGACTTCATCCTGGAGACCTACGACTGGACCGGCGGCGCGATCAAGAACGACGACGACGCCAGCGACGTGCGCGACGTCGACCTGTCCACCGTGCACTACCTGTCCGGCCCGGTCGGCGTGCATGGCGCCGAGCCGGGCGACCTGCTGATCGTCGAGCTGCTCGATATCGGCGCCAAGGCCGAGTCGCAGTGGGGCTTCAACGGCTTCTTCTCGAAGAACAACGGCGGCGGCTTCCTCACCGACTACTTCCCGTCCGCGCAGAAGTCGATCTGGGACTTCGAGGGCATGTTCACCAAGAGCCGGCACATTCCCGGCGTGCGCTTCGCCGGCCTGATCCACCCCGGCCTGATCGGCTGCCTGCCGGACCACAAGATGCTCGCCGAGTGGAACCGCCGCGAGCAGGAGCTGATCGACACCAATCCGACCCGCGTGCCGCCGCTGGCCAACCCGCCGTTCGCCAGCACCGCGCACATGGGCAAGATGACCGGCGCCTCCCGCGACATGGCCGCCGCCACCGGCGCGCGCACCGTGCCGCCGCGCGAGCACGGCGGCAATTGCGACATCAAGGACCTGTCGCGTGGCTCGAAGATCTTCTTCCCGGTCTACGTCGACGGCGCCGGCCTGTCGGTGGGAGACCTGCACTTCAGCCAGGGCGACGGCGAGATCACCTTCTGCGGCGCCATCGAGATGGCCGGCTGGGTGCACATGAAGGTCGAGCTGATCAAGGGCGGCATGGCCAAGTACGGCATCAAGAACCCGATCTTCAAACCCAGCCCGATCGTGCCGACCTACAACAACTTCCTGATCTTCGAAGGCATCTCGGTCGACGACGCCGGCAAGCAGCACTACCTGGACGTCAACCTGGCCTACCAGCAGGCCTGCCTCAACGCCATCAACTACTTGACCAAGTTCGGCTACTCGCCTGCCCAGGGTTACTCGCTGCTCGGCTCGGCGCCGGTGCAGGGGCATATCAGCGGCGTGGTCGACATCCCCAACGCTTGCGCCACCCTGTGGCTGCCGACCGACATCTTCGAGTTCGACATCAACCCCAGCGCGAGCGGCCCGACCAAGTACCTGGACGGCAGCATCGACATGCCCATCGCCTACGACAAGTGATGCACCCGCGCACGGCGCCGTGTGCGCCGTGCGCTCCGCTTCCCAGGAGGTCGCGATGCCGATCTACGAATACGACTGTCCGCAATGTGGCGACTTCACCGTGCTGCGGCCGATGGCCGAGCGCGACACGCCCTGCGCCTGCCCCTACTGCGAAACCGTCAGCGAGCGGGTGATTCTCAGCGCCCCGGGCCTGGCCACCATGCCCGGCAGCCAGCGCCGCGTGCACGAGACCAACGAGCGCTCGCGCCACGCGCCGCAGACCCTCGAAGAGTACAAGGCCAACCGCAAGCACCCGGCCGGTTGCAGCTGCTGCGGCCCGAGCAAGCCGGTCGAGCGGACCAAGGCCAACCCCCACGGCCTCAAGGCCAGCCCCTCGGCGCGGCCGTGGATGATCAGCCACTAGTTTCCAGCCTCAACACAGGAGTTCCGTCATGCGTCACGGCGATATTTCCAGCAGCCCCGATACCGTCGGCGTCGCCGTCGTCAACTACAAGATGCCGCGCCTGCACAGCAAGGCCGAAGTGCTCGACAACGCGCGCAAGATCGCCGAGATGATCAAGGGCATGAAACTCGGCTTGCCAGGCATGGACCTGGTGGTGTTCCCCGAGTACAGCACCATGGGCATCATGTACGACAAGGACGAGATGATGGCCACCGCCGCCACGGTGCCCGGCGAGGAGACCGCGATCTTCTCCGCCGCCTGCCGCGACGCCAGGACCTGGGGCATCTTCTCGCTCACCGGCGAGCGCCATGAGGAACATCCGCACAAGGCGCCGTACAACACCCTCATCCTGATCAACGATGCGGGCGAGATCGTGCAGAAGTACCGCAAGTGCATCCCCTGGTGCCCCATCGAGGGCTGGTATCCGGGCGACCGTACCTATGTCTCCGCAGGCCCCAAGGGCATGAAGATCAGCCTGATCATCTGCGACGACGGCAACTACCCGGAGATCTGGCGCGACTGCGCGATGAAGGGCGCCGAGCTGATCGTGCGCTGCCAGGGCTACATGTACCCGGCCAAGGACCAGCAGGTGCTGATGGCCAAGACCATGGCCTGGGCCAACAACTGCTACGTGGCGGTGGCCAACGCCACCGGCTTCGACGGTGTGTACAGCTACTTCGGTCACTCCGCGCTGATTGGCTTCGACGGCCGCACTCTCGGCGAGTGCGGCGAGGAGGAGATGGGCATCCAGTACGCCCAGCTGTCGGTCTCGCAGATCCGTGACGCACGGGCCAACGACCAGTCGCAGAACCACCTGTTCAAGCTGCTGCATCGTGGCTACACCGGCGTGTACAACTCCGGCGACGGCGACAAGGGTGTGGCCGACTGCCCGTTCGAGTTCTACCGCACCTGGGTGCTGGACGCGCAGAAGGCCCGGGAGGACGTGGAGGAGCTGACCCGCTCGACCATCGGCGTGGCCGACTGCCCGGTGGGCGAGCTGCCGCACCCCGGCAAGGAAAAGGTCGCAGGCTGAGCCATGCCCTTCGCCAACGACCTGCTCGAACACAACCGCCAGCGCCTGGCCGAGGCGGCGCCGGCGGCCACTTTGCAGTCGCGCTTCCTGTTCGAACCGGGCAAGGTCATGGCCCTGCTGCGCGAGCGCATCGTCGGCCAGGATGCGGTGCTGGAGCAGGTCGAGGCGCTGCTCAAGGTGGTCAAGGCCGACATCGGCGAGCGTGAGCGGCCGCTGTCGGTCAACCTGTTCATGGGCCCCACCGGCGTCGGCAAGACCGAGGTGGTGCGCCTGCTGGCCCAGGCCATCCATGGCCGCGGTGACGCCTTCTGCCGTATCGATATGCATACCCTGGCCCAGGAGCACTACGCCGCTGCGCTGACCGGCGCGCCACCAGGCTATGTCGGCAGCAAGGAGGGCACTACCCTGTTCGACGCCGAGGCCATCGCCGGCAGCTTCGGCCGCCCCGGCATCGTGCTGTTCGACGAGCTGGAGAAGGCCAGCCCCGAGGTGCTGCGCAGCCTGCTCGGCGTGCTGGAGAACGGCCGCCTGACCCTTACCGCCGGCAGCCGCACCCTGGATTTCCGCAACAGCCTGATCTTCATGACCAGCAACGTCGGCGCCCAGCCGGTGCAGCGCCTGCGCGAGCGTTTCGCCCGTGGCTGGCGCAGCTGGCTGGGCCTGCGCGCCGACGAGGCCGGCGAGCGCGAGCGGGCGCTCAGGCGCAGCTTCGACCCGGAGTTTCTCAACCGCATCGACCGCATCCTCGACTTCCAGAGCCTCGACGACGACTGGCTGGAGGCGCTGCTGGAGATCGAGCTGACCAAACTCAACCAGCGCCTGGGCCGCCAGGGCCGCTCGTTGTGGCTGGAGGAGGGCGCGGTGGAGTGGCTGTGCCGCGCCCACGACGCACGCTATGGCGCCCGTGCCCTGGCGCGGCGGGTGCGCACCGAGCTGGAGCCGGCCATCGCCGACTGCGTGCTGCAGGACCCGGCGGCGATTCGTCTGCGCGCACAAGCCGGTGACGAGGGATTGCGCGTGGTAGTCGAGCACGACTGAGAACCTGCCCAAAGCCTGCTGCGCGTCGGCCATGCGTTGTTAAAAACAAGCCGGGACGCGGCGTCTCGGAATGCTCATTTACCACTCGTAAACCCGTGTGCGGGCCCAGTGCCTTCTTCGCTTGTTTTTGCCTAGCCTGGCTCTAGCTCGCGAGACTTTGAACAGGTTCTGAAGCGAACGGTTAAACTGGCGTCTTTCCGTTTCCGGTTGCTCCGCCATGTCCTTCGAACCCCTCGGCCTGATCGAACCCCTGCTGCGTACCCTGAAGGCGCTCGACTACAGCGAGCCCACGCCGGTGCAGAAGCAGGCCATTCCCGCCGTGCTTAAGGGACGCGACGTGCTCGCCGCGGCGCAGACCGGCACCGGCAAGACCGCCGGCTTCGCCCTGCCGCTGCTGCAGAAGCTGACCATGGAAGGCAGCCAGGTAGCGGCCAACTCGGTGCGTGCGCTGGTGCTGGTGCCGACCCGCGAACTGGCCGAGCAGGTGGCGCAGGCGGTGCAGCAGTACGCGCAGAACCTGCCGCTGCGCACCTACTCGGTGTACGGCGGGGTCAGCATCAACCCGCAGATGATGAAGCTGCGCAAGGGCATCGACCTGCTGGTGGCCACCCCTGGCCGCCTGCTCGACCTGTACCGGCAGAACGCGGTGCGCTTCGACCAGCTGCAGGCGCTGGTGCTGGACGAGGCCGACCGCATGCTCGACCTCGGCTTCGCCAAGGAGCTGGACGAACTGTTCAGCGCACTGCCACGCAAGCGCCAGACCCTGCTGTTCTCCGCCACCTTCTCCGACGCCATCCGCCTGATGGCCAAGGAGCTGCTGCGCGACCCGCTGTCCATCGAGGTCAGCCCACGCAACGCGGCGGCCAAGAGCGTCAAGCAGTGGCTGGTGACGGTGGACAAGAAGCGCAAGAGCGAGCTGCTGCTGCACCTGTATCGTGAGCACGGCTGGGACCAGCTGCTGGTGTTCGCCAAGACCCGCAAGGGCGTCGACGAGCTGGAGCAGCTGCTGCTGGCCGAAGGCATCGCTGCCGACTCGATCCACGGCGACAAGCCGCAGCCCTCGCGCCTGCGTGCCCTGCAACGGTTCAAGGCAGGCGAGGTGCGCGTGCTGGCCGCCACCGACGTGGCCGCACGCGGCCTGGACATCAGCGAGCTGCCGCGGGTGGTCAACCTCGACCTGCCCATCGTCGCCGAGGACTACGTGCACCGCATCGGCCGTACCGGCCGTGCCGGTGCCACCGGCGAGGCGGTGTCGCTGGTCTGCGCCGACGAGGTGGAGCTGCTGGCGGCCATCGAGACGCTGATCGGCCAGATCATCCGCCGCGAGGACGAACCGGGCTTCGAGCCGGATCACCGGGTGCCGCAGACCGCCCCCGGCGGCGCGGTACTGAAGAAGCCGAAGAAGCCCAAGGTCAAGGTGATTCCCGGCGCCGGTGCCCGCGCCGGCAAGGGCAAGATCCACATGGGCAACTGGTTCGAGGCCGACGACGACAAGCCCAAGGCCAAGGCCGTGCGCGCGGTGCCCAAGTTCGGCGAGAAGCCCAAGCCGGGGCCGAAGAAGCGCTGACCGCTAGCCGCCGCGCAGCTGGCCGACGGCGGCGTCGGTCATGTCGTAGATCACCAGGCATACGTGCTCGACCTGGCCCCGGGAGGCGGCCAGCGGCAGCACGGTGAGGTTCTGGTACATGAAGTCGGCCTGCCCGGTGATCGGCCGGTAGCTCTTGAAGCGCAGCAGGTACGGGCGCTGCTGCCACAGGCTGAAGGCCCGGGTGCCCAGGCGCAGCACGCTGTTGACCTTGCGCTCCAGCCAGGCCCGGTCGATCTCCGGGAACAGCTCGAACAGCTCGCGGCCCTGCACCTGGTCGGCGCCCAGGCCGGAATGGTTCTCCATGAAGCTGTTCCACACCTCGATGCGATACTGGCGATCCAGCACCAGCACGCCCACGTCCAGACACTGGACGATGTCGAGCAGCCAGTGCAGCTCCTGCATGTCGATCTGCGCGCGGCCGGTCATGGGTCGGTCACTCCATCAGGTATTGGATCTTGCCGGTCAGCCGGGGCAGCGAGTCCTCGGTGAACAGCAGGAGCAGGTCGAAGTGCACGGCGTGGCCCTCCAGGCCATAGCTGATCTCTACCGCCAGGGTCTTCTTCCAGCGCTCGCGATTGAGCTGGATCAGCTCGCCGATGGCGGCGTGCTGGCCGAGCAGCTGCGGATGGCCCTGGGAGAAGCGGATGTCGATCTGCTCGGCGATGCCGGCCAGGCAGGCGCCGATCAGGATGCTGGCCAGGTCCAGGAGCATCTCCGAGGTCTCGCCGGCATCCTTGGGCTGCCAGCCGAGCAGCTGGGCGATGTCGGCCACTTCCGAGTCATGGAACAGCAGCAGCGCCTCGCCGGCGATGGCCTCGCCGATGAAGCCCTGGCACACGGCGCTGAGGTGCTCGCCACGCCGGGCGTCCTCCAGGGCCATGTGCAGCTCGCTGACCTCGAACAGATTGACCTGGGGAATCGGCAGCTGCACGAACACGCCCAGCTCGGCGGCCAGCAGGGCGGCGGCGCGGCCCATGGCGACGTTGCTGACCTCGCGCAGGGCGTCGCGGAAACCGACCTTGAACAGCCGCTCTTCATGGGCCGGCGCCGTCTCGCCGCTGGCGGGCGGCTGGAACAGGCCGAGGCGTTTAAGGGTGGCGCGCAGCTCCTCGGCCGGCGCCGGCTTCTGAATGAAGCCCAGGGCGCCGAGTTCGGCGACGCGCCGCTGGGCCTCGTCCTGGATATCGCCGGAGACCACCAGGATGCGGCAGGCCAGGCCTTCCTCGCGCACCTTGGCTAGCACCTGGTAGCCGTCCATCACCGGCATGGTTAGGTCCAGCAGCACCACCTCGCCCAGGCCCTGGCGAATCGCGGCCATGGCTTCCTCGCCCTGGCTGGCCTGGGTAATGGTCACCGGCCATTCCGGGGGCAGGGCGCGGATAAGCTGCTTGCGCGCCATGGTCGAGTCGTCGCAGACCAGCAGTGGAAGCACTGGAGTCACCTGGTGATAAGCGTTAGGGCAAGCATAGACGGCGTGTCGGCCGGGTCGCGATAGGGGAAAACATGACGGGGCAGCGGTGACAAGTACCCGTGCGCTGGCGGCGCTCAGCGCTGTTCGTTGGCCTCGTAGCTGTAGGTGTTGCGCCCGGCGTTCTTGGCCGCGTACATGGCGCGGTCGGCCTGCTGCAGCAGCGATTCGATGTCGTCGCCGTCACGCGGGAACAGGCTGACGCCCATGCTGGCCTGCACCTGCACCTCGTGGCCGTCTATCAGCATGGGCAGCTGGAAGCGCTCGTGCAGCTTGTGCAATACCGCGATCACCCGCTGCGGATCGTCCATCTGCTCGATCAGGATGACGAACTCGTCGCCGCCCAGACGCGCCACCGTGTCGCTCTCGCGGGTGGCCGAACGCAGCAGGTTGGCCACCGCCTGCAGCACGCGGTCGCCGGCGCCGTGGCCGAGGCTGTCGTTGAGCTGCTTGAAGTGATCCAGGTCGACGAACAGCACGGCCAGCGGCATGGCGCTGCGCCGGGCGTTGGCCAGGGCGTGTTCCAGGCGTTCGAAGAACATGCGCCGGTTGGGTAGGCAGGTGAGCGCGTCGTGGCGCGCCAGGTGCTCCAGGGCGTTGCGGCTCTGGTTGAGCTCGTCGAGCTGGTCGAGGATCTCCTCCTGCATCTGCGCGAAGCTGCGCGCCAGCTGACCCAGTTCATCCTGGCGCTGCACCGGCAGGGGACCGCTGCGGCGTTCGCGGGTGAACTGTTCCACGGCCAGGGTGATGCTCTTCAGCGAATGGGTCATGGCTCGCGAGGCGACGATGGCGATGGCCACGGCCAGCAGGCTGGAGAGGATCACCACCTGGATGATGCGCTGGCCGAGGCGGGTGGTTTCGGCCAGCACATGGTCTTCCGGCTGGGCCAGGCCGAGGACGATAAAGCGTTCCGGTGTGCTGGCATTGACGCCGAGGCGGACGAACGCGGCCACCAGGTCGTGCCCGCTGTTATCGGTGCGACTGATCAGGCTGCTCTGCTTGCCGTCGCCGAGCAGGGCGGCGACATCGGGGAACTCCTCCTGGATGAACAGCCGGCGCCCCTGGTCGAAGCCGAAGGTGCGGCGATGGTCGGGGTGGATCAGCAGGTCGCCCCAGCGGTTGCTCAGGTACACCTGGTAGTGGCTGGGCAGGTCGCTCTTGATCTGGGCGAACAGCTGGTCCAGGTCGACGTTGATCACGATCAGGGCGCCGGCCTTGCCATTGGCATCGGCCACCGGGGTGGACACGTGCAGGGTCGGCTTGCCCAGGCCCGAGTGGGCGCCCAGCTCGTGGTTGATCACGATGGGCGACAGGCGCACCTCGCCCGGCGGCAGGCGCAGGGTGTCGAACACGTAGGCGTAGTGGCCCTTCTCCTGCAGCTTGGCGCCGCTGATGTGCAGCAGACGCTCGCCGGCGCGGTCGATGCGCACCTGCTCCAGGCCATGGCCGGTGGCACTGATCAGGCGGATCTGCATGTATTCCGGGTGTACCTGCATCTGCGCGCGGAACAGCTCGGCCAGGTCATCTTCGCTGTGTTCGCGGTGGTGCTCGTCGGTCACCCTGGGCAGCTCGCGAGCTCTGGAGACTTCGGCCATGAGCAGGGCGTCGCGGGCCACGCCGTCGATGCTGCCTCGCAGGTTGCGGCCGAGTACCTGGGTGGCGGTGAGCAGGTCGCGCTCGGCCGCCTTGAGCAGGGTGGCGCGGCTGCTGCTGTAGGAGTAGTAGCCGGTCAGGCCGCAGACCAGCACGCCGAACGCCGCCAGCAGACAGCCGAGCTTGAAGGCGATGCCGAACTTCATGGCGCCTCCGTCAGCGGCGGGCGTTCGCCGGAGAGAATGCGCTCCCACAGACGGGTGCGGCGCTCGGCGTCCTCCACCGGGCGCAGCCAGATCATGCGCCCGGGCACGCCGCTGCTTTCCTCCTCCTGCAGGGTGTTGGACAGGCCCTGGCGCTCGACCAGGGCGTGGCTCATCGGCGGCTCCAGGGTGAAGTCGATCCAGGCCTCGGCCAGTTTCACGTCCCGGGCGCCGCGGCTGATCGCCCAGCAGTCGAGCCAGGCCAGGGCACCTTCGCGGGGGATCACGTAGCCGACGTCGGCGCCGTTGTCGCGCAGCTGCTTGAGCTGCTGGCGCCCGTAGTTGGCGAACAGCAGCGCCACCTTGTGCTCCTGGAACAGGCTGGCGGCCTCTTCGGGCAGCGAATAGAAGGTCAGCACGTTGCGGCGCAGGGCGATCAGCTGCTCGGTGAGCTGGGGAAAGTCGTCGGGCTCGATGCGGAACGGGTCGCGCCCGCGCGCCTGGCTGGCCAGGGAGAAGTTGTGGCTGCTGCCGTTGAAGGCCAGCACCCGGCCCTGCAGCTGCGGGTCCCACAGGCTGGTGATGGACTGCGGCGGTTCGGTGAACTGGTTGCGGTCGTAGATCAGGCCCATCTCCGAATAGGTATAGGGCACCGCGTAGACCTTGCCGTCGCGGCTGATGCCGGGAATCTTCGGGTAGTCGCGGAAGCGCCAGAGCTGGCGGGTGGTATTGGCGATGCGCGTCGGCTGCAGTGGCTGCAGCAGGCCCTGGTCGATGTAGTGGTCGATCTCCGCGGTGTTGGCGGCGATCAGGTCGTAGTTGCCGCCCTTGTTCTCCGCCAGCTTGCTGCGCAATACATCGTCGTTGCCGACCAGGGTGACCTCCACCCGCACGTCGTGCCGTTGCTCGAACTGCTCCACCAGGTCGGCGTCGGCGTAGCCGGGCCAGGTCAGCAGGCGCAGCACCGCCTCGCTGGCTGCGGCGAAGCCCGGGGCGAGGGGTAGCAGAACTGCGAGCAACACCAGGATCGGGCGCATGGGGGTGGACCGGGAAGCGAGGGGGCGCTTCAGCAGTGTATACGATGGCCAAGTGCCTTGCCGTAACGGCAAAGCGGACGCTCCGCCAGGGCGTTTCGGCCATGGCGTGCTAGCGTTCTTGCTGTCATTCACGGCATGCGAGGGCAGGGAAATGGAAGAGGGCGAGTCGCTGATCACGGTGGGGACCACCAAGGTCAACCAGCTGATGGACATGGTGGCGCAGTACGGCGCCGCCTTCGCCGCGAAGATGCTCGCAGCCATTGCGTTCTGGGTGATCGGGCGCTGGCTGATCGGCTTCGCCGTCGGCCTGCTGCAGAAGGCCCTGGGCCGGCAGAAGGTCGACCCGACCGTGCTGCGCTACGTGGGCAACTTCATCACGGTGACCCTGAACATCCTGCTGGTGATCGGCATCCTCGGCTACTTCGGGGTGCAGACCACCACCTTCGCCGCCCTGATCGCGGCGGTCGGCCTGGCCATCGGCATGGCCTGGTCCGGGCTGCTGGCCAATCTGGCGGCGGGCGGCTTCATCATCGTGCTGCGGCCGTTCAAGGTCGGCGACTTCATCTGCGCCGGCGGGGTCACCGGCACCGTCACCGAGATCGGCCTGTTCGTCACCGCGATCAACACCCCGGACAACGTGCTGACCCTGGTGGGCAACAACAAGATCTTCAGCGACAACATCCAGAACTTCTCGCACAACGCCTTCCGCCGTGTCGACCTGACCGCGCAGCTGTCCGGCGCGGCCGACTGGAAGAGCGCCGCGGCCCTGCTCAAGCAGCGCATCGCGGCCATCGACAACGTGCTGGCGACACCGGCGGTGGACGTGGAGATCCTCGAGTTCAACCTGGTCGGCCCGGTGCTGGCGGTGCGGCCCTACTGCCACACCGATCACTACTGGCAGGTGTACTTCGACAGCAACAAGGTGATCAAGGATGCCCTCGGCGAGGCCGGTTTCCCGGCGCCGATGGCGGCGCAGACGGTGATCGTCCAGCAGGCCGCCGGCTGAGGGCAGGCCTCAGGCGCTCTGCTGCTGCGGGGCGTCCAGCGCCTTGAGTTCGTCGCGCACCTGGGCCAGGCAGGCCTGGTGCAGGTTGCGGTAGTGCTTGGGCGCGCGCCGCGCGTACTGCTCGATCTGCTCCAGCTGGGCGCGGGCCTCATTGGTGCGGTTGGCCTGGCGCAGCAGCTGGGCATAGTGGTAGCGCGCCTCGGGGCCGGCGAAGTGGCCGAGCAGGGCGTGGAACTCCTCCTCGGCCTTGGCCAGCTCGCCGAGCCGGGTCAGGGCGCGGGCATACAGCAGGTGGCCGTCGGCGGAGCGGAACTGCGGGTTGTGCTGGATCAGCTGGTCCAGGGTCTCGCGGCAAGCGGCGGCGTTGTCCAGGGCGAACTGGGCGCGGGCCAGGCCGAGCATGATGTCTGGCGCGTGGCTGTGCACGCCGCGCAGGGCGGCGCGATAGTGATCGGCGGCCTCGGCGGGCTGCTCCAGACGCAGCAGCTCGTCGGCCAGCTGCACGCGGGTCTCGCGAGTGTCGCTCAGGTCCAGGGCATCGCGCAGGGCGCGCAGATGGCGCTCCGGGTCGAGGCGGTCGTGCAGCTGGTTGATCGCGCGGCGGCCGCTGCGGCTGCCGAGCATGTCCGGCAGCATCACGCCGAGGAAGTAGATCAGGCAGCCGAGGCCGGGCAGCGCGATGATCAGGTACAGCCAGTAGCGCTCCTGGCCGCTACGGAGCACGTGCAGGCCACAGATGATCTGGCAGGCGATGAGCAGCAGCGCGAGCAGGGGCATGGGCGAAACATCCTTGTTGGGTCGGGCCCCTGTGTAGCATGGCGCCGCGCCACTGTCATCGGCGCCGCGGGCGTTACGTGCGGTCGACCCACTTGGGCGCCACGGTGGGCTGCCAGGCTTCCAGGCGGTCGAGCAGCTCGGCCGGCGACTCGCCGACCTGCAGCATGGCGCGGTGCGGTTCGCGGACGAAGCGCTCGGCCACCAGGTGGTCGAGGAAATCGGTCAGGCGCGCGTAGAAGCCGTCCACTTCCAGCAGGCCCAGGGGCTTGGCGTGGTAGCCGAGCTGGCCCCAGGTCCACACCTCGAACATCTCTTCCAGGGTGCCGAGGCCGCCGGGCAGGGAGATGAAGGCGTCGGCCAGCTCGGCCATGCGTGCCTTGCGCGCGTGCATGCCGTCCACCACTTCCAGGCGGGTCAGGCCCTTGTGGCCGATCTCCGCGCGCTCCAGGCTCTGCGGGATGATGCCGATCACTTCGCCACCGGCGGCCAGGGCCGCGTCCGCCACCACACCCATCAGGCCGACGGCGCCGCCGCCGTAGATCAGGGTCAGGCCACGCTCGGCCAGGCTGCGGCCAAGATTCTCGGCGGCCTCACGGTAGATCGGGCGCGCGCCGGGGCTGGCGCCGCAGAACACGCAGACGGACTTCAGGCTCATGCAGGGTGCTCCCAGGCGAAAAAGGCTGCACAGGGTAACCCTGTCCGATCGGTCAGGCGAGCTCTTGCGGGCAGGTGCCGCTGGCGCCGGCCGCGTAGCAGGCCAGCAGGGCGTAGAGGAAATCGTGGATGGGCATGGCGGCATCTCCGCTTGGGGCTGGCCGTCAGAGTAGGCCGACCCTGCGGCACCGGCCCTTAGATTGTCTCGATGGCCGTCATAGCCATTAGCGCGGCAGTTTGGTCAGGTCCTTGTGCGGCCGCTCGGCGAAGAAGCGATCCAGCCAGGGCTGATAGTGGGCCAGGGTGCGCGGTGGCATATAGGCCTTCTGCGCCTCGATGAACAGGGCGATGACCTCGGGCAGGCGGGCGATGCGGTCGATCTGGCGGACCAGCTCGGCGCCCTCGGCATTCTTGCTGCAATAGATGCCGCTGACGTAGGGCGAACTGGCCTCGGCCAGCGGCAGCAGGCTCAGGCCCTGGGCCACACCCTGCTGGCGCTGCACGTACTGCACCACCTCGGCGTAGTCCAGCAGGTAGTCGATGCGCTGGTGTTCGAGCATGCCGTAGAGGTTGCTGCCGGCGCTGCTGGTCTGGATGCGCTGCAGCTGCGGCTGGGCCTCGGGAGCATGCAGCAGCGGGTCGAGGATCGGTCCGTAGCTGCGATCACGAACCAGGCCGCCGCGCAGTTGGCTGTCGCGCAACAGCTGGCGCAGCGACACCTCGTCCTTGCCTTGGGCGAAGCGCTGCAGGTCGGCGGTGCGCACCACCAGCTGGTGCGGCATGGCGACGAACAGGCCGACGTAGTAGCCGTGCTGGTCGCGTTCGGGGGTGGGGAAGGTCGGCAGGAAGCAGCTCAGCGGCTCGCGCTTGAGCTGCTCCAGGCCGCGGGTGAGGTTGTTCAGGCGGAGGTTGTGGCGGTACTGCGGCAGGCGCTGAGTGATCTGCTGCAGCAGGTCGACGATGATGCCGTCGCTGGGCCGGCCGTCCTGCATGTTGATCAGGCCCGGCCAGGGGCTCATGTTCCAGGTCACTTCCAGGCCTGGCGGCTGCGCACTGTGGGCGATCGAGGAGCACAACAGTAGCAGGCCGATCAGCGCGCGGCGAGGACGAACAGGCATGGCGGGAACCGTGGGGATGGACCCCGCCAGTCTAGCAAGGGCGTGCCGGGCACGCCCGTGAGTGTTTTCTCAGCTGGCCAGCAGCCAGACTCCGGCACCCGCCGATGCGGCACCGGCCAGGCGCACCAGCGGTGCGGCGGCGCGCGGCAGGTAACGCACGACCGCGTAGCCCAGGCCATGCAGGGCGGCGGTGGCGGCCACGAAGCCGGCGGCATAGCCCCAGGGGCTGGCCAGCTCCGGCAGTTCCAGGCCATGGGCCACGCCGTGGCTCAGGGCGAACAGGCCGGTGAGGCCCAGCGACACCGCCAGCGGCAGGCGCGCGGCGACCGCCACCAGCAGACCGAAGGCCAGCACCGAGCCGGCGATGCCGGTCTCCATCAGCGGGATTTCCACGCCGGAGAAGCCGAGCAGGCCGCCGAGCAGCATGGTGGCGACGAAGGTACCTGGCAGAGCCCAGCGCGCCGCGCCGCTCTGCTGCGCGGCCCACAGGCCGACGGCGAGCATCGCCAGCAGGTGGTCGAGACCGGTGATCGGGTGGGCGACGCCCGCCATCAGGCCGGAGTGGTCGTGGCCGGCATGGGCGAAGGCCAGCGCCGGGCTGAGGAACAGGGCGATGGCGAACAGGGGTTTGCGCAGATTCATTGGTGGGTACTCCTGGTAAGGCATGGCGTTGGCGGGGTGTCCCTCACCCCAGCCCTCTCCCGGGGGAGAGGGAGTCATGGCTCAGGCGGCGCTGAGCATGCCGTGGCGTTCGATGAAGGCGATGATCTCGTCGAGACCCTGGCCGACCTTCTGGTTGCTGAACACGAACGGCTTGTCGCCGCGCATCTTGCGCGCGTCGCGGTCCATCACTTCCAGCGAGGCGCCGACCATGGGCGCCAGGTCGACCTTGTTGATCACCAGCAGGTCGGACTTGCAGATGCCCGGGCCGCCCTTGCGCGGCAGCTTGTCGCCGGCGGACACGTCGATCACGTACAGGGTTAGGTCCGACAGCTCGGGGCTGAAGGTGGCGGACAGGTTGTCGCCGCCGGATTCGACGATGATCAGGTCGAGGCCCGGGAAGCGTCGGTTGAGCTGGTCGACCGCCTCCAGGTTGATCGAGGCGTCCTCGCGGATCGCCGTGTGCGGGCAGCCGCCGGTCTCCACGCCGATGATGCGTTCGGGCGCCAGGGCCTCGTTGCGCACCAGGAACTGGGCGTCTTCCTGGGTGTAGATGTCGTTGGTGACCACGGCGATGTTGTAGCGCTCGCGCAGGGCCTGGCACAGGGCCAGGGTCAGGGCGGTCTTGCCCGACCCGACCGGGCCGCCGATACCGACGCGCAGGGGTTGGCTGTTCATGGCATGTTTCCTTTTCTCATGAGCGGAAGAGACGGCTGTACTGGCGCTCGTGCGCCATGCTGGCCAGGGCCAGGCCGAAGGCGGCGCTGCCCCAATGGTGTGGTTCGTGGGTGGTGGCCTGCTGCTGCGCCTGTTCCAGCAGCGGCAGCAGTTCGGAGGTCAGGCGCTGGGCGGCCTGCTGGCCCAGCGGCAGGGTCTTCATCAGCACCGCCAGCTGGTTCTCCAGCCAGCCCCATAGCCAGGCGGCGAGGGCGTCCTCCGGGTCGATCACCCAGGCGCGGGCGGCTAGGGCCCAGGCCGGTGCCAGGCCCAGCTCGGACTGGTCGGCGAGAAAGTCGCGGGCCTCCTGGTCCAGTTCGGGCAGGCCCTCCAGCAACTGGCGCAGCGAGTAGCCCATCTGCCGGCTTTCCAGGGCCAGCTCGCGGGTCTCGCGGCTGGCGCGGTGCTGCCCGGCGAGCTCGGCCAGTCTTGGCCAGTCCGCGTTTGCCGCGGCGCGGCAGTGGGCCAGCAGCAGCGGTGCCTCGAAGCGCGTCAAGTTGAGCAGCAGCTGGTCGGCGATCCAGTTGTGTGCGCTGTGCTGGTCGCGTACCAGCTCCCGCTCCACGGCCATCTCCAGGCCCTGGGAATAGCTGTAACCACCGATGGGCAATTGCGGGCTGGCAAGCCTGAGCAGCGCCCATGCCTTATTCATGGCTTCGCTCCGTGCAGAGGGGCATGCATGGCCGCACCCGCTGCGCTGTAGCCAACAGATCATTCGGCAGCTGCGGGCTGGCCAGGCGCAGCAGGGCCCAGGCCTTGTTCACGGGCGCACGCCGAACTGGTGCAGGCGCGGTGCGTAGCTGAACTCGGCCTCGCCGGCATGCGAATGGTGGTGGCCGCCGCCATAGGCGCCCTGTTCGGGCTGGAAGGGCGCGTCGACCGTGCAGGTGGTGGCGCCGAGCTGGTCGAGCATGGCCTTGAGCACGTAGTCGTCGAGCAGGCGCAGCCAGCCATCGCCCAGCTGCAGAGCCACATGGCGGTTGCCCAGATGGTAGGCGGCGCGCATCAGCTCGAAGCTGGATGCGCAGGTGACGTGCAGCAGGGTTTCCGGACGGGCGCAGATCCGTACGATGCGGCCGTCCTCGGCGCGCAGGCAGTCGCCGTCGCGTAGCGCGGGCTGGCCGCGTTCGAGGAACAGGCCGACGTCTTCGCCCGCCGCGCTGAAACAGCGCAGGCGGCTCTTGCTACGGGCGTCGAAGGTCAGGTGCAGTTCTTCGTCCCAGTAGGGCTGGGGTTCGAGGCGGTGATGGATCACCAGCATGTTGGGCTTCCGGCCAGGAATGGTCCTGTCGGTAGAGCAAGGCCCTTGCCAAGCCGGTGAGGCCCCAATTTGGCGGCGTTATGCCAGAAGTTGGGGCTTCGGTGTGCGCAATTGTGGTGCGTTGTTGCGGGGCGTGAGCCTGGTTGGTGCGCTTATTCGCGGCCCTGGCCCAGGCCCAGCCAGCCCTTGGCGCCGATGAAGATGAAGCGCAGTTGCTGGGTCATCTTGGCTTCAGGGGTCAAGTGGGCGGGCAGCGACTCGTCTGGGGAGTCGATCAGCTCGGGCAGGGTGGCGAACACGGTCTTCACCACCAGGTCGGAGACCACCTCCAGCGCCGGCTCGTCCAGCTGCGGGGTGCGGTTCATCAGCTTGAGGTCGGCGGCCAGGTCGGCGGTGATCTGCTGGCGCAGGCAGCCGATGGCCTGGCGCACCGGTTGCGAGCCGCCGTACTGCTCGCGGGCGAGGAACAGGAACTGGTTGCGGTTGGCGTTCACCGCATCGAGGAAGATGCGCGCGCTGGCCTCGATGATGCTGCCCATCTCGAACTGGCTATGGCGCACTTCGCGCAGGGTACTGCGGAACGTCGCGTCGACCTCGGCGACCAGGGCCAGGCCGAGCTGGTCCATGTCGTCGAAGTGGCGGTAGAAGCCGGTCGGCACGATGCCCGCGGTGCGGCTGACTTCGCGCAGGCTGAGGCTGCCGAAGCCGCGGCCGCTGTCCATCAGGCTGAGTGCGGCATCCATCAGGGCTTGGCGGGTCTGCTGTTTCTGTTCGGCGCGTGGCGGCATGACATTCGGGCGATGGCGAGGTTGCGGCGCACTCTAGCAAATGCATTTTGCCGGCGTCGAATGACGTTCAGTGAACAATCGTTGACTGAGTTGCTTTGCTGGTCCATTCTGTGTGAACAGTTGTTCACTGGAATATTGGTCCATGTCCCTCCTGCCGCTGTTTCTCGTTCGCTGGCTGACGCCACTGCTATGGCCGCTGCGCGCCCTGACGGCGCGGGCCTGGCTGCGCGAGGCGGAAGTGGATGCCGTGCTGGCCAGGTTGCATCCGGCCTGGCGCCTGAACCGGGTGTACGCCCGGGTGGTAGGGCGCGAGTGGGTCAGCGACGACCTGCTTGCCCTGCGTCTGCGCTGCAATGGCAACGCCCGCGGCTGGCGCGCCGGCCAGCACGTGCAGCTGTATCTGCAGTTGGATGGCGTACGCCATGGCCGCAGCTACAGCCTGACCCGCGTGGCTGCCGGCGGCCTGATCGAGCTGGGCATCCGCCGCCAGCCGGGTGGGCGGCTGTCCAATCGGCTGCTCGATCATCTGCCCGTCGGCGCGGTACTGGAGCTGGCGCAGGCCCAGGGCGAGCTGCAGTGGCCGGAGCAGGGCGCCGGCGTCGGTCTGCTGGCCGCCGGCAGTGGCATCACCGCCTTGCTCGGCCTGCTGCGCGAGGCGCTGGCACGCGGTTATGCGGCGCCGGTGAGCTTGCTGCACTACGTGCGCGAGGCCGGGCAATGCGCCTACCAGGCGGAGCTGCAGCAACTGATGCTGCGCCACCCCAATCTGCAGGTGCGCTGGCTGCTGACCGGCCAGGACGCACGGCACGATCCCCGGGGCGGGCGCTTCCAGGCCGGCCATCTGCTCGGCATGAGCGACTTCGGCCTGCTGGCTTGCGGCCCGGCCAGCTTCGTCGAGGCGGTGCGCAACAGCTGGGGCGGTTCCCTGCAGGTCGAGGCCTTCAGCCCGCCGCAGCGGATCAGCGAGCCCGGCCAGGCGGTGCGCCTGGACTTCGCCCGCAGCCGCGTCGCGGCCCTGGGTGACAGCAACCGCAGCCTGCTGGAACAGGCCGAGGAACATGGCCTGCGTCCGGCCCACGGTTGCCGCCAGGGCATCTGCGCCAGCTGCACCTGCACCCTGCTGGCCGGCACGGTGCGCGACCTGCGCAGTGGCGAGCCGTTCGCCGAGCCGGGCCAGCCGATCCGGCTGTGCGTCAGCGCCCCCCTGGGCGATGTGCAACTCGATATCTAGGAGCGTGCCATGCGAATCGACCGTGAACTGAACGCCGCCGAACTGGAGGCCTTCGCCGCCGAGCTGGACGGCCTGCGCCGCCGCACCATGGCCGACCTCGGCGATGCCGACGCGCGCTATATCCGCCGCGTGCGCGGGGTGGTGCGGCTGTGCTGCTGGAGCGGCCGCGCGCTGCTGATGCTCGGCTGGTTCCCGCCCACCTGGCTGCTTGGCAGCCTGCTGCTGGGCCTGGGCAAGATTCTCGAGAACATGGAACTGGGCCACAACGTGATGCACGGCCAGTACGACTGGATGAACGATCCGGAGCTGGCCGGGCGCCGCTACGAGTGGGACATAGTCGGCCCGGCCGATTTCTGGCGGCACACCCACAACCATGTGCACCACACCTGGACCAACGTGATCGGCATGGACGACGACGTCGGTTACGGCGTGGTGCGGCTGTTTCCCGAGCAGCGCTGGAAGCCGTTCTACCGCTGGCAGCCGCTGTGGGTGACCCTGCAGGCGCTGCTGTTCCAGTACGCCGTGGCCATCCAGCACCTGCGGCTGGACAAGTGGTACAAGGGCAAGATCGACGGCGCCGAGGTGCGCCCGCTGCTGCGCCAGTTCGGCGCCAAGCTGCTGCGCCTGTGGGGCAAGGACTACCTGCTGTTCCCGCTGCTGGCGCTGGCCGTCGGCGCCAATGCCCTGGCCGTGCTGGCCGGTAACGCGCTGGCCAATCTGCTGCGCAATCTGTGGACCTTCCTGGTGATCTTCTGCGGCCACTTCACCGAACGCGCCGCCGTGTTCAGCAAGGAGTCGGTGGCGGGCGAGAGCCGCGGCCACTGGTACCTGCGCCAGCTGCGCGGCTCCAGCAACCTGGAGGGCGGCAAGCTGCTGCATATCCTCACCGGCAACCTCAGCCACCAGATCGAGCACCACCTTTTCCCCGACCTGCCGGCGCGCCGCTATGCCGAGCTGGCACCGCGGGTGCGCGAGATCGCCGCGCGCTACGGGCAGATCTACAACAGCGGAACCCTGTCGGCGCAGTTCACCACCGTGCTCAAACGCATCTGGATCCATCGCCTGCCGCCGGCTGCGGCCGCCCAATAAAAAAGCCCGGCGGGCGCCGGGCTTCGGGGTACTGCTGCCCACGTCAGGCGGTCTGACGACCGACCCGCTCGGAGCCGTTCTCGGCAACTGCGCGGCCGTCGAGCAGACGGTCGGCACCGCCTTCGGCAATGCGGAAGGCCTTGGTGCGCTCGGAGCCGTTCTCGGCGACGTCACGGCTGTCGATCAGGCGATCGGCACCGCCTTCAGCAACACGGAAGGCCTTAGTGCGTTCGGCGCCATTCTCGGCGACGTCACGGCCGTCGATCAGGCGATCTGCACCGCCTTCGGCGACACGGAAGGCCTTGGTGCGTTCGGCGCCATTCTCGGCGACGTCACGGCTATCGATCAGGCGATCGGCGCCACCCTCGGCAACGGTGGCCGGGGCGCTGATGTGCTGCAGTTCGGTCAGTGGCGGTTGTTCGTCACCCGGCAGGGCAAATGCGGCGCTGGTCAGGGTGGACAGGATCAGGCTGGCGATCAGTTGTTTGTTCATCTCGGGCCTCCTCGAAGGGGCTGGAAAGTGGCTACGGAGCAAATGGTACTCACGCGCCGCCGAGACAAAAGTTGATCGTCCTGATGGTGCCCATCGACGTCAGTAATGTAACGCCTGGGCCGCTCTGGATCGGGCTATTCGGCGAGGAACAGGCAGGTCAGATAACGGTTGCTGAAGCCGTAGCGCAGCATCGCCGCGAGGCGGGAAAACAGGTAGGTGGGGTGCCGCCGGTAGTAACCGAGTACCGCATTGCCCACGCCCTCGGAACGATGTCGCTTGGCGTGGTCCGGCCGGCGAGAGAACAGGCCGCGGAACTGCCACCACTGGATCTGCTCCAGGTGCAGCGCATGCGGGCGCAGGCGATGGTGGCGGAACAGGGCGAGGAAGGAGCGGCGGCTGAAATCGTGCAGGTGGTGCGGATTGCCATCCAGGGTCGGGGTGATCGGTACCGAGGCGATCACCCGGCCGCCGGCGGCCAGCAGGCGCGCGTAGTTGGCGATCAGACGCGGCGGGTGCGGCAGGTGCTCGATGGTCTCCAGGCTGACGATGCTGTCGAAGCCAGACTCGGCCTCGAAGCGCTCGGCGTCGGCGCAGACATAGCGCAGGTTGGGCAGGCGGTAGTGGCGCTGGGCGTAGGCGATGGCCTCGGGGTCGATGTCCACGCCGGTCACCTGCTTGTCCGGATGGCGCTCGGCCAGCAGGGCGGTGCCGTAACCGCAGCCGCAGGCCATATCCAGCACGCGGTCGCCGCTCAGGTGCTGGGCGGCGAACTCGTAGCGTTCCAGGTGGATGCGCAGGGTGGTCTGGTCGCTGGGGTTTTCCGGGTCGAGGTCAGGCGGGTAGATCCGCTCGATGCTGTGTGTGCTCATGCCTCGTCCCTGTCCTGGTCAATCGCGCCGTTGGCGCCTCTGATTCCACTGGCTCCATTCGAAGCCGAGCACCACCAGCATGGACAGGGCGAACGGCAACAGCAGATAGAACACGCGGAACACGATCAGCGCGGCCAGCACGTCGGCGGTCGGCAGCTCCGGCATGGCGGCGAGGAAGGTCACCTCCAGCACGCCCAGGCCGCCGGGGGCGTGGGACAGCAGCGCCAGGGAGAAGGAGGCGAGGAACACGCCGAGCACGACGAGATAGCCCGGATTGCCCTCCACCGGAAGGGCGAAATAGATGATCGCCGCCGCGCAGGCCAGCTCCAGCGGCCCGGCCAGCAGCTGCCGGGCGACTATGCCCAGGCGCGGATATTCGACATGCAGCTTGCCCCACTTCCACGGCTTGAAATGGCGCCAGGAGCCGAGCACGTAGAGCGCCACCAGGCCGAGCAGGAGCAGGCCGATCGCCACCGACAACCAGGGGCCGACATCCGCCACGCGCTTGATCAGGTCCGGCTGGCAGACCAGCACGGCACCGCCGGAGAGCAGTACGCCGAGGGCGAAGGTGAAGGAGCAGAACACGATCAGTACGCCGATTTCTGACGGCACCAGGCCCTTGCTGGTGTAGGCCCGATAGCGCACCACGGCGCCGGAGAACACCGAGGCGCCGATGTTGTGCGCCAGGGCGTAGGTGGTGAAGGAGCAGAGGGTGATGAACCACCAGGAAATCTTCTTGCCCAGGTGGGCGATAGCGATGCGGTCGTACCAGGCCAGCGCGACGTAGGCGCCGAGGGTGGCGCCGGCGGCCAGCAGCCAGTTGTGCAGGGCGATGGCATTGAGGCTGTCCTGCAGCTCGTTCAGGGAGATCGTGCGGATCTCCTTGTAGAGCAGGTAGCAGGAAAATACGACTGCGGCCAAACCTATGACGGTCCAGATCCAGTCGCTTCTTTTCATCATCGACGATGGCTCCCCGTCTCTATCTGAAGGCAATCCGTTGGCCACTTGGCGCATCCGCAGTATGGCAGGCAGGCGGTGCGCAAATCGGCGTGCAGTATCCCGGAGGCGGCCGCCCGGCTCAAGCCGTGCGTATTCGGCGGGCGTTACTGGCTGTTACAAGGCGAACCGGCGGGGCCGCGCTCTGGCACGGGCGCTGCGAAGCTGGGCGGGTGTCAAAAATTTAAAACTGTGACTGCGGATTTCCACTAGGAAAATCGCTATTTCTCATGCTCTTAGCAAAATGCGTGGCCAGGTGCTGAAACAAATGTGCAGGTATTTCGTCGTTTTCGTTTGACATATTTTACGTTTTTGCCAGACTGCGCGACCGTGCCGCCAGGCCGCTCGAACGAGCCTGACGGACATAACAAAAACCTGTGGTCCGCCGTTCCCAGCCCCTGCATCTGCGGGGCAGCATGTGGCGGGCCGATGCCTCTGGAACGGGAAACATGCTGATCTGGTTCGTTGCGCTCTACCTGCTGGTCACCGTCGGTATCGGCTTCTACGCCGCCACCCGCGTCAAGAACTCCAAGGATTTCGCTGCAGGTGGACGCAGCATGGGCTTCCCCATCGTCGCGGCCATGGTGTTCGCCACCTGGTTCGGCTCGGAGGCGGTACTGGGTATTCCCGCAACCTTCATCGAGGAAGGCTTCGCCGGCATCATCGAGGACCCGTTCGGCTCCTTCGGCTGCCTGATGCTGGTCGGCCTGATCATCGCCCGCCCGCTGTATCGCATGAACCTGCTGACCATCGGCGACTACTTCAAGAAGCGCTATGGCAGCAACGTCGAGCTGATCGTCAGCCTGGTCATCGTGTTCTCCTACCTGGGCTGGATCGCGGCGCAGCTGACCGCCCTCGGTGTGGTGTTCAACGTGATCTCCGACGGCGCCATCAGCACCACCCAGGGCATGCTGCTGGGCACCTTCATCGTGCTGCTCTACACCCTGTTCGGCGGCATGTGGTCGGTGGCCCTGACCGACTTCTTCCAGATGCTGATCATCGTGGTCGGTCTGATCTACCTGACCTGGCTGATCGGTGACATGGCCGGCGGTGCCGACGTGGTCATCGGCAAGGCCGCCAGCGAGGGCAAGTTCACCTTCATTCAGGGCTTCGAGCCCAAGGACATAGTCGCCTTCATCGGCGCCGCGGTTACCCTGATGCTCGGCTCCATCCCGCAGCAGGACGTGTACGCCCGGGTGATGTCGGCCAAGACCGAGAACATCGCCGCGCGCGCCTCGATGTTCGGCGCCGCCTTCTACCTGTGCTTCTGCATGCTGCCGATCTTCCTCGCCTACGCCGCCTCCATCATCGATCCGCAGATGGTCCAGCGCTGGCTGGCCGAAGACGCGCAGATGATCCTGCCGCACCTGATCCTGGAGAAGACCCCGCTGTTCGCCCAGATCATGTTCTTCGGCGCGCTGCTGTCGGCGATCATGTCCACCGCCTCCGGCACCCTGCTGGCGCCATCGGTGACCTTCACTGAGAACGTGCTGAAGCGCTTCGTGCCGGTGATGAGCGACAAGCAGTTCCTCCTTGCCATGCGGATCAGCATCGTGGTCTGCGCCGCCGCTACCCTGACCTTTGCCATGTACTCCGACGCGAGCATCTACGAGATGGTCGGCAACGCCTACAAGGTGACTCTGGTCGCCGCCGTGGTGCCGCTGTTCGCCGGTCTGTTCTGGAAGCGCGCCACCACCCAGGGCGCCCTGCTGGCCATCGTCGCCGGCCTGAGCTCCTGGCTGTACCTGGAATACAGCCTGACCGATGATGCCTTCTGGCCGCCGCAACTGGCCGGCCTGCTTTTCAGCCTGGGCGCCATGATCATCGGTTCGCTGCTGCCGCAGTGGCACCGCAACCCGGACCAGGCGCTGGTGCTGCAGCCCGAGTAAGCCACGCCACGTTCGCCGAAACCCCGCCCCATGGCGGGGTTTCGCGTTTCAGGAGCGGCGATACAGCTGGGCCACCTGCAGACAGGGGGCGCTGCCGCGCAGCTTCAGTGGGCCCTGTTCGCCTTTCAGCAGCAGGGCTTGGCCCGCATGCAGCGCGGCCCGGTCCCGCACCTCCACCTGGCCGCCGTTGCACAGGAGCAGCAGTACCTCGGCGTCGTTGTGCAGCGCCCGCTCGCCCTCCAGATGCAGATGCCACAGGCGGTGCTGCCAGGTGTCGCGGCGGGTCATCACATTGAGGTCGCTCACCGGCCCGTCGAGCAGCTGCGCCGTCACCTCGTCCTCGCCGGCGAACGCCAGCGCCTCGCCGCAGGGGCGCAGGGTGCGGCTGGCGCCCATCAGCTGCAGATCGAGGCCGGCGCCGTCGAGCACGGCCAGGCTGCGGTCGGCTCCGGGGAAGGGCGAGAAGGGCCCGCCGCTGGCCACCCGGGCGCAGCTGATGCGCCAGGCGAAATCCTCCAGCCCGGCCACAGGTGGCTCGATGGCCAACTGGCGAGTGGTGCCGCCGCCGTTCTTCCAGGGTGTAGCGGGCAGTGTCTGCAGGTCGATGATTCGGCAGGGCATACCGTTCGTCTCCCGATTTAATGTATATACAAATGATCGATCAGTGCCGAGGCCCCGTCTTTTCTGGGCTCGGGTAGCCTGCCTTGAATGGCTCTTGCCGTAGAGGTGACAAGCTCGCCGATGACAATGCTTGACGGCACCATGCGTTGACTTTAAATGTATATACATTGAAGCGAGAGGACAACCCGATGCCCTTGTCTCCCCGGCCACGTCGCCTCTGGCGCGACGTCATCCTGTTCGATGGCCTGCAGCAGCTGCCCGAGCCCATGGCCGTGCTGGTGGAGGGCGAGCGTATTGCCGGCCTGTGGTCCGAGCGTGAGTTCGACCAGGCCCTGGCCGCTGGCGCCGAGGAGGCCGGGCGCGGCGGGGTGATGACCCCGGGCCTGGTCGACTGCCACACCCACCTGGTCTATGCCGGCAACCGCGCCGACGAATTCGAGCGGCGCCTGGAGGGCGTCAGTTACGCCGATATCGCCAAGGCCGGCGGCGGCATCCTCAGCACCGTGCGCGCCACCCGCGCGGCCAGCGAGGACGAACTGCTCGCCGCCAGCCTGCCGCGTCTGGATGCGCTGCTGGCCGATGGCGTGACCACGGTCGAGATCAAGTCCGGCTACGGCCTGACCCTCGCCGACGAGCTGAAGATGCTGCGCGTGGCCCGGCGCCTCGGCGAGCTGCGACCGGTGCGGGTGACCACCACGCTGCTCGGTGCCCACGCCCTGCCGCCGGAATACGCCGGCGATGCCGATGGCTACGTGCGCCTGGTCTGCGACGAGATGATCCCGGCCGCCGCGGCCGAGGGCCTGGCCGATGCGGTGGATGTGTTCTGCGAAGGCATCGGCTTCTCCGCGGCCCAGTGCGAGCGCATCTTCCACGCCGCGCAAGCCTACGGCCTGGCCATCAAGGCCCACGCCGAGCAGCTCTCCAACCTCGGCGGCAGCGCCCTGGCCGCGCGCTACGGCGCACTGTCCGCCGACCATATCGAATACCTCGACGAGGCCGGCGTGCGCGCCATGGCCGAGGCCGGCACGGTGGCCGTGCTGCTGCCCGGCGCCTTCCACTGCCTGCGCGAGACCCAGCTGCCGCCGATCGAGCTGCTGCGCCAGTACGGCGTGCCGATGGCCGTGGCCAGCGACGCCAATCCCGGCACCTCGCCGATCTGCATGCCCAGCCTGCTGGCCAACCTGGCCTGCACCCTGTTCCGCCTGACCCCGCGCGAGGCCCTGGCCGGCATGACCGCCCACGGTGCGCGCGCCCTCGGCCACCCCGAACTGGGCCGCATCGCCGTCGGCGCCCCGGCCGACCTGTGCCTGTGGGACATCCAGCACCCCGCCGAGCTGGCCTACGCCGTGCAGCCGGGACGCCTGCGCCAACGCATCTTCGCCGGAGCCATCACTCATGCACGCTGATCGTTTCTCCATGGAGGCCTGGACCGGCCGCACCGACCCCGAGCCGGACAGCCCGCGCTGGCACCAGCGCATCCAGCCGCTGCAGGCCGACAGCCCGGCCGGCGTGGCCCTGTTCGGCTTTGCCTGCGACGAAGGCGTGCGCCGCAACCACGGCCGCGTCGGCGCCGCCGGTGGCCCACCGCTGCTGCGCAAGGCCCTGGCCAACCTGGCCTGGCATCGCCAGGGCCCGGCCTACGATGCCGGCGACGTGGTCTGTGCGGACGGCGACCTGGAGGCTGCCCAGGCGCGCCTCGCGCGTGGCGTCTGCACCCTGCTGGACGCCGGCCACCTGCCGCTGGTGCTGGGCGGCGGTCACGAGGTGGCCTTCGGCAGCTGGTCCGGCCTGGCCGAGCATCTGGGCGGCGAGGCTGCTCCGCGGATGGCCGCCCCAAAGATTGGCATCATCAATTTCGACGCCCACTTCGACCTGCGCGACCCGGCCCATGTGCATTCTTCCGGCACCCCCTTCGCGCAGATCGCCGAGCAGTGCGCCGCCCGCGGCTGGCCGTTCCGCTACGCCTGCCTGGGCGTCAGCCGCGCCAGCAACACCCGCGCGCTGTTCGCCCGCGCCGCCGAGCTGGAGGTGCTGGTGCGCGAGGACCGCGAGATCCGCGAGTCGAGCCTGGAGAGCATCGGCGCCGAGCTGGATGCCTTTATCGCCGGCTGCGACGCGCTCTACCTGACCCTCGATATCGACGTGCTGCCGGCCTGCGAGGCCCCCGGGGTCAGTGCTCCGGCCGCCCGCGGCGTGCCGCTGGCGCTGCTCGAGCCGCTGCTGGAACGGATCAAGGGCAGCGGCAAGCTACGCCTGATCGACTTCGCCGAATTCAACCCGCAACACGACATCGACAACCGCACCGCCCGCGTGGTGGCGCGCCTGATTCATCTGCTGACCCTCTAAGCCCGAACCTCACTCCGCACAAGAACAAGGAGCCCCCATGAGCAAGTTTCGCGACATCGAGATCCGCGCCCCGCGTGGCAACCAGCTGACTGCCAAGAGCTGGCTGACCGAAGCGCCGCTGCGCATGCTGATGAACAACCTCGACCCGGAAGTGGCCGAGAACCCGAAAGAGCTGGTGGTGTACGGCGGCATCGGCCGCGCCGCGCGCAACTGGGAGTGCTACGACAAGATCGTCGAGAGCCTAACCAACCTGAACGACGACGAAACCCTGCTGGTGCAGTCCGGCAAGCCGGTCGGCGTGTTCAAGACTCACAGCAACGCACCGCGCGTGCTGATCGCCAACTCCAACCTGGTGCCGCACTGGGCCAGCTGGGAACACTTCAACGAATTGGATGCCAAGGGCCTGGCCATGTACGGCCAGATGACCGCCGGTTCGTGGATCTACATCGGCAGCCAGGGCATCGTCCAGGGCACCTACGAGACCTTCGTCGAGGCCGGCCGCCAGCACTACAACGGCAATCTCACCGGCCGCTGGGTACTGACCGCCGGCCTGGGTGGCATGGGCGGCGCCCAGCCGCTGGCCGCGACCCTGGCCGGCGCCTGCTCGCTGAACATCGAGTGCCAGCAGAGCAGCATCGATTTCCGCCTGCGCAGCCGCTACGTCGACGAGCAGGCCACTGATCTGGACGATGCCCTGGCACGCATCGCCAAGTACACCGGCGAGGGCAAGGCGATCTCCATCGCCCTGCTGGGTAACGCCGCCGAGATTCTGCCGGAGCTGGTACGCCGTGGCGTGCGTCCGGATATGGTCACCGACCAGACCAGCGCCCACGACCCGCTCAACGGCTACCTGCCGATCGGCTGGAGCTGGGAGCAGTACAAGGACCGTGGCAAGACCGACCCGGCCGCGGTGGTCAAGGCCGCCAAGCAGTCCATGGCCGTGCATGTGCAGGCCATGCTCGACTTCCAGAAGCTGGGCGTGCCGACCTTCGACTACGGCAACAACATCCGCCAGATGGCGAAAGAGGAGGGCGTGGCCAACGCCTTCGACTTCCCCGGCTTCGTCCCGGCCTATATCCGCCCGCTGTTCTGCCGTGGCATCGGCCCGTTCCGCTGGGCCGCGCTGTCCGGCAACCCGGAAGACATCCACAAGACCGACGCCAAGGTCAAGGAGCTGATCCCCGACGATGCCCAACTGCACCGCTGGCTGGATATGGCCAGGGAACGTATTGCGTTCCAGGGCCTGCCGGCGCGCATCTGCTGGGTCGGCCTGGGCCTGCGCGCCAGGCTCGGCCTGGCGTTCAACGAGATGGTGCGTTCGGGTGAGCTGTCGGCGCCTATCGTGATCGGCCGCGACCACCTGGACAGCGGCTCGGTGTCCAGCCCCAACCGCGAGACCGAGGCGATGCAGGACGGCTCCGACGCCGTGTCCGACTGGCCGCTGCTCAACGCCCTGCTCAATACCGCCAGCGGCGCCACCTGGGTCTCGCTGCACCACGGCGGCGGTGTCGGCATGGGCTTCTCCCAGCATTCGGGGATGGTCATCGTCTGCGACGGTACGGATGAAGCAGCGGCGCGTATCGCCCGCGTGCTGACCAACGACCCGGGCACCGGGGTGATGCGCCATGCCGATGCCGGCTACCAGATCGCCATCGACTGCGCCAAGGAGCAGGGCCTGAAATTACCGATGATCACCGGTTGAGAGAAGACTGCCGGTGCCCGCACCGGCTCGCTGTTCCCAGACAACAACAAGAGCGCCGGCAAAGGCCGGCGCAGTGGAGAACACCAGATGACCCAGGCTAATAAGCCGCTGATCGAGCGCCGTTCGATCGACTACATCCCCGAGGCCGAGCGTCACGGCAGCCTCTACAGCCAGTTCACCCTGTGGCTGGGCGCCAACCTGCAGATCACCGCCATCGTCACCGGGGCCCTGGCCGTGGTGCTGGGCGGCGACGTGTTCTGGTCGCTGATCGGCCTGTTCATCGGCCAGCTGTTCGGCGGCGGGGTGATGGCCCTGCACGCCGCCCAGGGGCCCAAGCTCGGCCTGCCGCAGATGATCTCCAGCCGCGTGCAGTTCGGGGTGTATGGCGCTGCCATCCCGATCGCCCTGGTGTGCCTGATGTACCTCGGCTTCACTGCCACCGGCACCGTGCTGTCCGGCCAGGCCATCGCCCAGCTCACCGGCGCCAGCGACAGCGTCGGCATCCTCATCTTCGCCGCCTGCATCGTGCTGGCCACCACCCTCGGCTACCGGGTGATCCACTGGATCGGCCGCATTGCCAGCGTGCTCGGCATCATCGCCTTCGTCTATCTGTTTGCCCGCCTGATGACCATCAGCGACGTCGGCGCGCTGCTGCAGATTCGCCACTTCAGCTGGTCGTCGTTCCTGCTCGCCGTGTCCCTGGCGGCGTCCTGGCAGATCGCCTACGGGCCCTATGTGGCCGACTACTCGCGCTACCTGCCGAGCAGCAGCTCGTCGCTGAAGACCTTCCTCGCCGTCGGCGCCGGCTCGGTGCTCGGCGCCCAGGTGGCGATGGTGCTCGGCGTGCTCGCCGCGGCCCTGGCCAACGGTCAGTTCGCCGGCCGCGAGGTGGCCTACATAGTCGGCCTCGGCAGCACCGGTGCGATTGCCGCGCTGCTGTACTTCAGCATCGCCTTCGGCAAGGTGACCATCTCAACGCTCAACTCCTACGGCAGCTTCATGTGCATCGCCACCATCATCAGCGGCTTCCGTGGCCATATCGAGGTGTCGCGCAGCCAGCGCCTGCTATTCGTGCTCGGCATCGTCGGTGCCGCCACCGTGCTGGCGCTGCTTGGCCAGCATTCCTTCCTCGGCGCGTTCAAGTCCTTCATCCTGTTCCTGCTGACCTTCTTCACGCCCTGGAGCGCGGTGAACCTGGTGGACTACTACTTCATCACCCGCGAGCGCTACGACGTGGACGCGCTGGCCGACCCCGACGGCCGCTACGGGCGCTGGAACCTGGCGGGCATCGCCGTGTACCTGATCGGCGTGCTGATCCAGCTGCCGTTCATTTCCACCAAGCTGTACACCGGCCCGCTGGTGGAGCGCCTGGGCGGCGTGGACATTTCCTGGATCATCGGCCTGCTGGTGCCGGCGGTGCTCTATTACCTGGTGGCGCGCAAGCGCAGCGTGCCGGCGGCAACCGTGCTGCCGGCCAAGGCCTGAATTCTTTGATCGCCGGGCAGTCACGAGCCGCCCGGCTCTGGAGACAACGATGGATACCCTGCATCTGCTTCCCGGCCAGCTGACCCTGGCCCAACTGCGCGCCGCCTACCAGGCCCCCGTGCGCATCAGCCTGGACACCTCGGCGTACGCGGCCATCGATGCCAGCGTCGCCTGCGTCAACCAGATCGTCGCCGAGGGCCGCACCGCCTACGGCATCAACACCGGCTTCGGCCTGCTGGCCTCCACCCGCATCGCCAATGCCGACCTGGAGAAGCTGCAGCGCTCGCTGGTGCTGTCGCATGCCGCCGGCATCGGCGAGCCGCTGGACGACGCCATGGTGCGGCTGATCCTGCTGCTGAAGATCAACAGCCTGGCGCGCGGCTTCTCCGGCATCCGCCGCAAGGTGATCGAGGCGCTGGTCGCCCTGGTCAACGCCGAGGTCTATCCGCACATCCCGCTCAAGGGCTCGGTGGGCGCCTCTGGCGACCTGGCGCCGCTGGCGCACATGTCGCTGGTGCTGCTCGGCGAGAGCCAGGCGCGGCACAAGGGCGAATGGCTGCCGGCGACCGAGGCGCTGGCCGTGGCCGGCCTGGAGCCCATGACCCTGGCCGCCAAGGAGGGCCTGGCCCTGCTCAACGGCACCCAGGTCTCCAGCGCCTATGCCCTGCGCGGGCTGTTCGAGGCTGAAGACCTGTACGCCGCCGCCACCGTCTGCGGCGCCCTCAGCGTCGAGGCCATGCTCGGCTCGCGGGCGCCCTTCGATGCGCGCATCCACGCCGCCCGCGGTCAGCGCGGGCAGATCGACGCGGCCGCCGCCTACCGTCACCTGCTCGGCGCCAGCAGCGAGATCGGCCGCTCCCACGCCGCCTGCGACAAGGTGCAGGATCCGTACTCCCTGCGCTGCCAGCCGCAGGTGATGGGCGCCTGCCTGACCCAGCTGCGCCAGGCCGCCGAGGTGCTGGCGGTAGAGGCCAACGCGGTGTCGGACAACCCGCTGGTGTTCGCCGCCGAGGGCGACGTGATCTCCGGCGGCAACTTCCACGCCGAACCGGTGGCCATGGCCGCCGACAATATCGCCCTGGCCATCGCCGAGATCGGTTCGCTGTCCGAGCGGCGTATCTCGCTGATGATGGACAAGCACATGTCGCAGCTGCCGCCGTTCCTGGTCGCCAATGGCGGGGTGAACTCCGGCTTCATGATCGCTCAGGTCACTGCGGCGGCATTGGCCAGCGACAACAAGGCCCTGGCCCATCCGCACAGCGTCGACAGCCTGCCCACCTCGGCCAATCAGGAAGACCACGTGTCGATGGCGCCCAACGCCGGCAAGCGCCTGTGGGAGATGGCCGCCAACACCCGCGGTGTGCTCGCCGTGGAGTGGCTGGGCGCTTGCCAGGGCCTGGATTTCCGTGAGGGCCTGCACAGCTCGCCGGCCTTGGAGCAGGCCCGTCAGGCCCTGCGCGCCGAGGTGCCGTACTACGTGGAGGACCGGTTCTTCGCCCCGGATATCGCCGCGGCGGACGAGCTGCTGCAACGCCAGGTGCTGACGCCGTTGTTGCCGGCGGGGATGTTGCCTTCGCTGGGTTGAGCACGTTGCCCCTCTCCCGCGGTGGGGGAGGGGCGCTATCATCTGCGCACCGGGTCGTTACCCAAGGAGCCGCAGTGACCAGCACAACCCCGCGCTACAAGGCGATCGAGGATTTCCTCCTCGAGCGCATCCATGGCGGCGCCTACCCGGTCAACCATCAGATCCCCCCGGAAGAGCAGCTGGCTCGCGACTTCGACGTCAGCCGCATGACCGCCAACAAGGCGATCAACAACCTGGTGCAGAAGGGCTACCTGGTGCGCCAGGCCGGTCTCGGCACCTTCGTCACCGACCGCAAGGCCGAGTCTTCGCTGCACGAGGTGCTCAACATCGCTGCCGAAGTGCGTGGCCGTGGCCATGCCTACAGCAACGACGTGCTGCGCTGCGAGGCGGTGGAGGCCGACGACGAGGTGGCCCTGCGCCTCGGCCTGCGCCTGGGCGCCCAGGTGTTCCACAGCATCCTGGTGCACCGCGAGGACGGTGTGCCGATCCAGCTCGAGGATCGTTACGTCAATCCGCGCTGGGTGCCGCACTACCTGGACAGCGACTTCTCCCAGCAAACGCCCAACGAGGTGCTGGTGGCCAGCTGTCCGATCGCCGATGTCGAGCACGTGGTTGAGGCGGTGCTGGTGGACGCACAGACCGCCGCCTGGTTGGACATCGACCCCGCCTCGCCGTGCCTGTCGATGATCCGTCGCACCTGGTCGGCCGAGCACCTGATCAGCTACGCCCGCCTGATCCACCCCGGCGCCCGCTACAAGCTGCGTTCGCGCATGAAGCGGCGCTGAGGCGCGCCGCTCGCCGCGCCGCTAGCCGCTTCGCTTAGCGACCGCCCGTCGATCCGGTTTCTTATCCCGCGCTCAGTGGTTAGGCTCTGGGGTCTACCGTGCCAACGGACGAGACGATGGATCGACAAGCGAAGCAATTCGAGCTGGCGCTGGAGCGCCTGTACCGTGAGGAATCGCGCCGGGTGCTGGCCACTCTGATTCGCCTGCTGGGCGACTTCGACCTGGCCGAGGAGGCCCTGCACGAGGCCTTCCGCGCGGCCATGGAGCAGTGGCCGGAGCAGGGCGTGCCGGACAATCCGCGGGCCTGGCTGGTCTCGGCCGGGCGCTTCAAGGCCATCGACCAGCTGCGCCGCCAGGCGCGCTTCCAGGCCCTCGACGATGTGGAGGAGCCGGCCGGCGGCGAGGCCTGGGACGGCGAGCATCTGGAAGACGACCGCCTGCGCCTGATCTTCACCTGCTGCCACCCGGCCCTGGCGCCCGACGCCCAGGTCGCGCTGACCCTGCGCGAGATCTGCGACCTCACCACCGAGGAAATCGCCAGTGCCTTCCTGGCCACGCCACCAACCATCGCCCAGCGCATCGTGCGGGCCAAGAACAAGATCCGCGACGCGCGCATCCCCTATGAAGTCCCCGGCCGCAGCGAGCTGCCCGAGCGCCTGGAGGCGGTGCTGCGGGTGGTCTACCTGGTGTTCAACGAGGGCTATTTCGCCAGCAGCGGCGACGAGCTGACCCGCCAGCACCTGTCCGCCGAGGCCATCCGCCTCGGTCGCCTGCTGTGTGAGCTGCTGCCCGAGGCCGAAGTGCGCGGCCTGCTGGCGCTGATGCTGCTGCAGGAGTCGCGCCGCGCCGCGCGCAGCGATGCCGATGGCCTGCCGGTGCTGCTGGAAGAGCAGGACCGCAGCCTGTGGGACCGTGAGCTGATCGCCGAAGGCGAGGCGCAGATCCAGACCGCCTTCGCCTCCGGCGAGATCGGCCCCTACTGCCTGCAGGCCGCCATCGCCGCCGTGCATGCCGAGGCGCCGAGCGTCGAGGCCACCGACTGGGCGCAGATCGTCGCCCTGTACGAGGTGCTGCTGGCGGCCAACCCGTCGCCGGTGATCGAGCTCAACCGCGCGGTGGCCCTGGCCATGCGCGACGGCGCCGACGCCGGGCTGCGCCAGGTGGAGGCGATCCTCGAACGCGGCGAGCTGGGTGACTACCACTTAGCGCATGCCGCCCGCGCCGACCTCAACCGCCGCCTGGGCCGCTGGGACGAGGCGCGCAGTGCCTACCAGCGGGCGCTGCAGCTCAGCCAGCAGGGCATGGACCGGCAGTTTCTCGAGCGCCGCCTGGCCGAGTTGCCGGACGCCTGAAAAATATTTTGCGCGGCCCTGTCGAATTGTCGATGTGGCGCTCGACCAGAAGGTGACAGCAGCGATTTCCGCTGCCAGGGAGGAGAGCGATGAAATACCTGTGCCTGATCTACAGCGACGAGAACATCCTGCACAACTCGCCGGACAGCCCGCGCGACGGCGAGTGCTTCGACTACTTCCAGAGCGTGCAGCAGAGCGGCCGCATGTTGGCCGCCGAACCGCTGGAGTCGGTGGCCACCGCCACCACGGTGCGCGTGCGCGGCGGCAAGCTGAGCATCACCGACGGTCCCTTCGCCGAGACCAAGGAGCAGCTGGCCGGCTTCTACCTAATCGAGGCGCGCGACCTCAACGAGGCACTGCAGATCGCCGGCGGCATTCCCGCCGCGCGGGTCGGCAGCGTCGAAGTGCGGCCGGTGCGCCAGCTGCAACTCGAGGGCTGAAGTCGTGTGCCCGTTCTGTCTGGCCGCGCTGGCATTGGGTAGCGCCAGCGTCGCCGGTGCCGGCGGCATCGGTCTGTGGCTCGGCTGCCGCCGCGCTGCCACGAGGAGGAACAACGATGAATCCTGATTACCCGAAGGTCGCCAGCCGCGAGGAGTGGCTGGCCGCCCGCCTGCAGCTGCTCGCCCAGGAGAAGGCGCTGACCCACCAGCGCGATAGGCTCAACGCCCAGCGCCGTGCCTTGCCGATGGTGGCGATCGACGCCGACTACCGCTTCACCGGGCCGCAAGGCGAGGTCGGCCTGGCCGATCTGTTCGCCGGGCGCAGCCAGCTGATCGTCTACCACTTCATGTTCCATCGCGACAAAGGCGAGGGCTGCCCCGGTTGCTCCTTCCTAGCCGACAACATCGGCCACCTGGCCCACCTGCATGCCCGCGACACCAGCCTGGTGCTGGTCTCCAACGCGCCGCTGGCGGAGCTGGAAGCCTTCAAAAGACGCATGGGCTGGAGCCTGCCCTGGTACTCGTCGTTCGGCAGTCGCTTCAACTACGACTTCCACGTGACCATCGACGCCAGCCAGGCGCCGGTCGAGTACAACTATCAGGACGAGGCCGAGCTCAAACGCATGGGCCAGCTGGACATGATCAAGGGCGAGCTGCCCGGCGCCAGCGTGTTCCTGCGCGACGGTGAGCGGGTGTTCCACACCTACTCCACCTATGCCCGCGGCCTGGACATGCTGATGAACGCCTACCACTACCTCGACCTCACGCCGTTCGGCCGTGGCGAGGGCTGGGGCGGTATGGCCAACGTCAATGGCAAGGGTATGAACTGGACCCGCCTGCACGACCAATACGAAGGCGCGACTGCGGCCCGCCACGACTGCTGCGCCTGAGCGCGAGGAGAGATTCATGAGCACCATAAACAGTGAACTGAAGGCCCTGACCACCAGCTGGGAGGCGGCCAACAAGGCCCGCGACGTCGACGCCATCCTCGGCCACTACGCCGAGGACCTGGTGGCCTTCGATGCCATCCTGCAACTGCAGTTCAAGGGCCGCGAGGTGTACAAGGCGCACTGGAAGAACTGCCTGGAGATGTGTCAGGGGCCGATGACCTTCGAGGTACACCAGCTGCAGCAGTGGGGCGAGGGCGATGTCGGCTTCGGCCACTTCCTCTGCCACTGCGGCGGCACCGACAACGAGGGCAACACGCACAACTGCTGGATGCGCGTGACCCAGGGTTACCGGCGCATCGGCGGGCAGTGGCGCATCGTCCACGACCACTTCTCCGCACCCTTCGACCCGGAGAGCGGCCAGGCACTGTTCGAACTGCAGCCGTGAATGAAGCGGAGCCGCCCCAGGCGGCCCACGAGGAGATAATGACAATGCAAGGAAAGAAGAGCATGAGCATTCTGATCGTCGTCGTACTGCTGGTCGCCGGCCTGGCGGTGTTCGTCGCCAGCCGCCCGGACCAGTTCCGCGTCGAGCGCAGCGCGCTGATCCAGGCGCCGCCCGCCGCGCTGCAGGCGCAGATCGAGGACTTCCACCAATGGCCGCACTGGTCGCCCTGGGCGCGCCGCGACCCGGCCATGAAAGTTGACTACGAGGGCGCCGAACGCGGCGTCGGCGCCACGCAGCGCTGGGTCGGCAACAAGGAGGTGGGCAAGGGTAGCGCGACCATCCTCGAGAGCGAGCCGGGCCAGCGCGTGCTGATCCAGCTGGAGTTCCTCGAACCCTTTCGCGCCAGCAACCTGGCCGAGTTCCGCTTCCAGCCCGAGGGCGGCGGCACCCGCGTGAGCTGGAGCATGAGCGGCCACAACGGCTTCATCGGCAAGGCCATGGGCCTGGTGTTCAACATGGACAAGATGGTCGGCGGCGATTTCGAGCAGGGCCTGCAGCAGCTGCGTATGCGCGTGGAGGAGAGCTGAGGGGGTACAATCGCGCTTTTGCTGCCTGGCTAAGGAGTAATCGTGGAATCGGTGATTTCCGTCGAGAACCTGAGCAAGACCTACAAGTCCGGTCATCCGGCGCTGCAGAACATCAATCTGGATATCCGCCAGGGAGAGATCTTCGCCCTGCTCGGCCCCAACGGCGCCGGCAAGACCACCCTGATCAGCATCATCTGCGGCATCGTCAACCCGGGCACGGGCCAGGTGCGCGTGGCCGGCCACGACATCAAGGCCGACTACCGCGCGGCGCGCTCGGCCATCGGCCTGGTGCCCCAGGAGCTGGTCAACGACGTGTTCGAGACGGTCTGGGCCACGGTGAAGTTCAGCCGCGGCCTGTTCGGCAAGAAGCCCAACCCGCAGTACCTGGAGCAACTGCTCAAGGACCTGTCGCTGTGGGACAAGCGTGACGCCAAGATCTTCGAACTGTCCGGCGGTATGAAGCGCCGGGTGATGATCGCCAAGGCGCTTTCCCACGAGCCGTCGATCCTGTTCCTCGACGAGCCCACCGCCGGCGTCGACGTGGAGCTGCGCCGCGACATGTGGAACATGGTGCGCCGCCTGCGCGAGCGCGGCGTGACCATCATCCTCACCACCCACTACATCGAGGAGGCCGAGGAGATGGCCGACCGCATCGGGGTGATCCGCAAGGGCGAGATCATCCTGGTGGAGGACAAGGACGTGCTGATGCACAAGCTCGGCAAGAAGCAGCTGACCGTGCAGCTCAAGCACCCGCTGGGCAGCGTGCCGGTCGAGCTGGCCGGCCACGGCCTGGAACTGGCCGACGAGGGCCATGCACTGGTCTACACCTTCGACGCCCAGCGCGAGCACACCGGCATCGCCGAGCTGCTCAAGGACCTTGCCCAGCACGGCATCGACTTCAAGGACCTGCAGTCCAGCGAGAGCTCGCTGGAAGACATCTTCGTCAGCCTGGTCCATGAGAAGGAGCGCGCATGAACCTGCAAGCCATCAAGTCGATCTACCTGTTCGAGCTGCACCGCACCTGGCGCACTCTGCTGCAGAGCATCGCCACCCCGGTGATCACCACCTCGCTGTACTTCGTGGTGTTCGGCTCGGCCATCGGTTCGAGCATGACCGAGGTGCACGGGGTCAGCTACGGCGCCTTCATCGTGCCGGGCCTGATCATGCTGGCGCTGCTCACCGAGAGCATCGGCAACGCCTCGTTCGGCATCTACATGCCGAAGTACTCGGGGACCATCTACGAGCTGCTGTCGGCGCCGGTGTCGTTCTTCGAGATCCTGGTCGGCTATGTCGGCGCGGCGGCGACCAAGTCGGTGATCCTCGGCCTGATCATCTTCGCCACCTCGTCGCTGTTCGTCGATTTCGAGGTGGCCCATCCGTTCTGGGCGCTGGCCTTCCTGCTGCTGACGGCCATCACCTTCTGCCTGTTCGGCTTCATCATCGGCGTGTGGGCCGACGGCTGGGAAAAACTGCAGGTGGTGCCGGCGCTGATCGTCACCCCGCTGGCCTTCCTCGGCGGCAGCTTCTACTCGATCAGCATGCTGCCGGAGCTGTGGCAGAAACTGACCCTGTTCAACCCGGTGGTGTATCTGATCAGCGCGTTCCGCTGGGCCTTCTTCGGTGTGGCCGACGTCAATCTGGGCCTGAGCGTCGGCATGATCCTCGGCTTCCTGCTGGCCTGCGTGCTGGTGGTCAGCTGGATCTTCAAGACCGGTTACCGGCTGCGCCACTGAGGGGTAGGTGAAGAAAGAACGGAGGCCGCGGCCTCCGTTTTTCATGGAGGGGAGGGCCGCCGGGGCGAGCGGCGAGGGGCCACTACGCAAAAACGCGGGCGATTACCTAGTATGAAATCAGCCGCTGCTCGCGGCGCGCTATGCCTGCGCCAGCTCTCCCCGATAACAAGAGACACTCCCGCCATGAGCATCAAGAGCAAACTGTTGACCAGTTTTCTGGTGGCGACCCTGGTCCCCGTGCTGATCGTGGCGCTGCTGACCATTCGCAACGTGACGCAGCAGGCCAAGACCCACTTCCACGAGGCCAGCAGCCTGGATGTGCGGCTGGTCGACAACACCTTCGTCACCTTCTTCGATTCGGTCGGTTACACCGTCTCCGCGCTGGCCGACTACCCCGCGCTACGCGACACCGCCGGCGGCGAGCTGAGCAACTACTTCGGCGAGAAGCGCAAACCCAGTGAGGTCGCCACCGCCAATGGTGGTCGCGAGAAGCAGGTGTTCGACTACTTCTCCAGCATCGGCAACAACAACCCGACCTTCGGCTACGTCTACATGAGCGATACCAACGGCGCCTATGTGGAGTGGCCGGGTACCGGCGAATACGGCGACTGGGACCCGCGCAAGCGGCCCTGGTACGACATCGGCAAGAACGCCAACTTCACCCTGGCGCGCCGCGACGGCTACTACTGGGAGCCGGACGACGCGGTGTACGTCTCGGTGCTCAAGGGCTTCAAGGACCAGGCCGGCGCCTTCGCCGGGGTGGTGGCGGTGGACGTGTCGCTCAAGGCACTGACCGACATGACGCAGAAGATCCGCTTCGGCGAGACCGGCTTCTTCATGCTGGTGGAGAGCAGCGGCACCGTGCTGGTCGACGGCCAGCAGCCGGAGCACAACTTCAAGAAGCTCAGCGAGCTCAAGGACGACTACTTCGCCACCATCGCCCAGACCGACAACGGCCTGATCGAGGTGAGTATCGATGGCGTCGACTACATGGCCAACGTCTACACCTCGCCTGAGCTGGGCTGGAAGTTCATCGGCTTCATGCAGAGCGACGAGATCTTTGCCAACGCCCATCAGCTGGCCTGGCAGACCCTGGTGGTCTCCGCCGTGCTGGTGCTGCTGTTCGGCATCGCCGGGGTGATCATCGCCAACCGCATCGTCACGCCGATCAACCTGGTCAAGGAGGGCCTGCGCACCATCGCCCAGGGCGAGGGCGACCTGACCCGCCGCCTGGACCTGCTGAGCCAGGACGAAACCGGCGAGCTGGCCAACTGGTTCAACCAGTTCATCGAGTCGACCCAGGCGATGATCAAGGTGATCAAGGACAACGCCATCAGCATGCATGGCGTTTCCAGCCAGACCAACGAGCGCACCACGGCCATGTCCGCCAGCCTGCAGCATCAGCTCAGTGCGGTGGAGCAGATCGTCACGGCGGTGACCGAGATGTCCTCCGCCGCCAACGAGGTGGCGCAGACCTGCGTGCGCACGGCTGACGCCTCCAAGCAGGGCCTGGACGCGACCAGCAACGGCAAGGAGGTGATCGGCCGCAGCACTGCCGGGGTCAACAAGCTGGGCGCCAGCATCCTCGAGTCGAGCAAGGTGATCCAGGAGCTGGAGCGCGAGACGGTGAGCATCAACAACATCCTCTCGACCATCCAGCAGATCGCCGAGCAGACCAACCTGCTGGCGCTCAACGCGGCCATCGAGGCGGCCCGCGCCGGCGAGCAGGGCCGCGGCTTCGCGGTGGTGGCGGACGAGGTGCGCAACCTGGCCAAGCGCACCCAGGATTCCACCGGCGAGATCAACAAGATCCTCAATCTGCTGGTCAGCCGCATCAGCGAAGTGACGACGAGCATGGACCACAGCCTGAGCGAGTCCGGCAAGGCGATCGAGCTGGCCAGCGAGGTGATGGGCGCCTTCGAGAGCATCGAGGGCGCCATGCAGATGATCCGCGACATGACCATGCAGATCGCCACGGCCACCGAGGAGCAGCATCTGGTGACCGAGGACATCAACCAGAACATCGTCGCCATCAACGATTCGGTGAGCCAGGTCTCCAGCCAGGCCATGGAGGTGGAGCAGTACTCCCACGAGCAGCGCGAGCTGAGCAGTGCGCTCAAGCAGCTGGTGGGGCGCTTCCGTACCGAGTGAGGCGCATTTTTACCAGCCTGCGTCGCTCGGCGCAGGCGTCACGCGCGGAGGCCTGAAGAGTGCCTCAGCACTCGATGATGTTCACCGCCAGGCCACCCCTGGCGGTTTCCTTGTACTTGCTCTTCATGTCCGCCCCGGTCTCGCGCATGGTGCGGATCACCCGATCCAGCGAGATGAAGTGCTGGCCGTCGCCGCGCAGGGCCATGCGCGCGGCGTTGATCGCCTTCACCGAGCCCATGGCGTTGCGCTCGATGCAGGGCACCTGGACCAGCCCGCCGACCGGGTCGCAGGTCAGACCGAGGTTGTGCTCCATGCCGATCTCGGCGGCGTTCTCCACCTGCTGGATGGTCCCGCCGAGCACCTCGCACAGGGCGCCGGCGGCCATCGAACAGGCCACCCCGACCTCGCCCTGGCAGCCGACCTCGGCGCCGGAGATCGAGGCGTTCTCCTTGTACAGGATGCCGATGGCCGCGGCGGTGAGCAGGAAGCGCACCACGCCGTCGTCATTGGCACCGGGCACGAAGCGCCGGTAGTAGTGCAGCACCGCCGGCACTATGCCAGCCGCGCCGTTGGTGGGGGCGGTGACCACGCGGCCGCCGGTGGCATTCTCCTCGTTCACCGCCAGGGCGTAGAGGTTGACCCAGTCGATCACCGTCAGCGGGTCGCGCAGGCTGGCCTCGGGGTTCTCGCTGAGCTGGCGGTGCAGGGCGGCGGCGCGGCGACGCACCTTGAGGCCGCCGGGCATGATGCCCTCGTTGCGGCAGCCGGCGGTGACGCAGTCCTGCATCACCTGCCAGATCTTCAGCAGGCCGGCGCGAGTCTCGGCCTCGGGGCGCCAGGCGGCCTCGTTGGCCAGCATCAGCTGGCTGATCGACAGGCCGTGCGCGTTGCACTGGGCCAGCAGCTCCTTGGCGGTCTTGAACGGGTAGGCTAGCGGGGTCTGGTCCTCGACGATGCGGTCGGCGCCGGCGGCTTCCTCGTCCACCACGAAGCCGCCGCCTACCGAGTAGTACTCGCGGGAGCGGACCTGCAGGCCGGCGGCGTCGAAGGCGCGGAAGATCATGCCGTTGGGGTGGAAGTCGAGCGGCTTGCGGATCATCGCCAGATGTTCCTTCTCGACGAAGCGGATCGGCTTGTCGCCGCCCAGCTTCAGCTCGCCGCTGGCGCGCATGGCGGTGAGGCGGCTGTCGATGGTCGAGGTATCGACGCTGTCCGGCTGATCGCCCTCCAGGCCCAACAGCACTGCCTTGTCGCTGCCATGGCCCTTGCCGGTGGCGCCGAGGGAGCCGTACAGCTCGACCTTCAGGCTGTGCGTGACGTCGAACAACCCTTCTCGCCGCAGACCCTCGACGAAGCGCGCCGCGGCGCGCATCGGCCCGACGGTGTGGGAGCTGGAAGGGCCGATACCGATCTTGAACAGGTCGAAAACGCTGAGGGACATGAAGGGCTCCGGTGACTGATGGGTCACAGCTTACACCCGGATGCCGACAAAGACGGTCATGGATGCGACCGGCAGTTACCTTTCTCCGCCCACCAGCCGCTGCTTGTCCGGTTGCGCATGCTGCGGATGATGAGCAATTACTGCCCGGAGAGCGGCGTTAGAATGCCGGCCTTCTCTGGAGGTGCGGACATGAGCGAGCAGTACGGCGTCGGCGACGCCTCATACCGAGCCGCAGGTGGCATCGACGGCCTGCACCGCCTGGTCGACGACTTCTACCGCTGCATGGACGAGCTGCCCGAGGCCGCCGAGGTGCGTGCGATGCATCCGGCAAGCCTGGATTCGGCGCGCGACAAGCTGGCCTGTTTCCTCAGTGGCTGGCTCGGCGGACCCAAGCTGTTCGGCGAGAAGTACGGGCCCATCGCCATTCCCAGCTTCCACGCCCAGTGGCTGATCGGCGAGGTGCAGGCCGAGGCCTGGCTGACCTGCATGGCCCGCGCCATCGAGCGGCAGCACTACGCCCCCGAGTTTGCCGAATACCTGCTGACCCAGCTGCGCGTGCCGGCCCGGCGCATCGTCCAGGCCAGCAGCGCGCGCCACTCCGGATAACACGGCGAGCATCGGCCCCGGGCATAGCCACTATCGAGAGCAGCGATTTCCGCCCGAATGTGCGCCCGCCTAGAGTGGTCACACGTTCAGAGGAGATCAGCAGATGCCCCGCATCGACATCATGTCCATGATTGGCAGCGCCGTCCCGGCGCCGCTACGCAGCAGTGGCCATCTGGCCTGCTGGTACGTGCTGGTCGATGGCCAGCAGCATCTCGGCCCGTATGTGTCGCCCGACCTGGCTCTTGATGCCAAGCGTCACGTCGAGCGCCAATTGGGCCTGCACTGATCCCCTGATAGCGAATGCTCCAGCGCCGACAAGGCGCTTTAGGCAGCCCCGGCTGCCCGTTTATTCCCCTTGCCCGCCCCGCTCCGGCGGGCTTTTTTTGTCCACTCAGCGCACCCGTTCGCGGCTCTGCACCGCCAGGTCCAGGGCCTTCTGCATGTCCAGGCGTGCGGAGCGGCCGACGTCCTTGTCGTCCAGCTGGTAGTTGCGCTCGGACGGCAGGATCGGTGCGGTCAGGTCCTCGGCGTCCATCGGCTCGAAGTCGTAGTCGCCGCCGATGGTCATGGCGCTACGGCGCAGCAGCATGCGCAGCTGATCCGGCTGCAGCTCGGGGTTGATCGACAGCATGGCCGCCACCACACCGGCCACCATCGGCGTGGCGTAGGAGGTGCCGCAATGCACCTCGCCACGCTCGCCGTCGCCCAGGGTCGAGGCGCGGGTGCAGGCCGAGGCGGTGATGTCCACGCGCATGTCGATGTTCGATGAGCTGCGCTTGATCACGTAGTCCGGATCGTCCACCGCTACGTCCTGCTTCTGGCTGCGCTGGTGGCCGCCGACCACCAGCAGCTGGTCGGTGATGAAGGAGGAGGGCAGGCGGTACTCGTCGGTGCCGGAGAAGGCCGCGCCGTTGCCGGCCGAGTTGATCACCACCACGTCCGGGTGCTCGCGGCGCAGCCAGAGGAAGAACTCTTCCAGCAGCTCCTCGTAGCCGCTCATGGCCAGGCCGGAGCGGATCAGCGAATCTACCTCGTCGCCGGCGACATTCTTCGCCCCGACCCGGTGGATGCCCCAGCTCCAGTTGAGCACCCGCGCGCCATCCTCGACCAGGTTGACCGAGGCGGCCACGTTGGCGGTGATGCCGGCGTCGGAGTTGCGCTCGACTATGACCTCGAAGCCCGGCCCGGCGTCGTCCAGGGCGCGCAGGAAGCCGCTGTTGCCACCGCGCTCGGGGTGTGCAGCGAGGATGCCGGCCACCGTGCTGCCGTGATTGTCGGGCTGGTCCGAGTCGCGGGCGTAGAGGCAGGTGCGCTTGTCCGGCTGGCAGCCGCCGAGCTGGTCGGCGAAGTCCGCCGCGTCGAAGTCGACGTTGCGCTCGATCACGCCGATGCGCACCGGCTTGGTCGCGACCGGCGCCTGCTTGGCGGGGATGCGCCGGCGGTAGTAGTTCACCGCGTCGGCGAAGCGGTTGGCCGCCCACTCGTCTTCGCTGGGCTGCTGCGGCACCTGGCTGTGCTCGCTTTCCTCGCCTTTCTCCGGGGCCGATTCCTCGACTATCACCGCGTCCACGCTGGCCTCGCTGCCCAGGCGCAGGATCAGCGCATCGCGCTGCACCAGGTCCTTGGCCGGCAGGCGCAGCTGGTACACGTTCAGCGGCGGAATGGCTCCGACCACCTGGGCGCCGTAGCGCTTGGCCAGGCGTTCGGCCTCCGTGCGGCCGTCGTGTTTCTCCTCGATCAGCAGGCTGACCAGGTCCAGGTAGGTGGTCAGGCCGTCCATGTTCTTCGCCACCTCGTCCGGGCCGGCGGCCAGCACCTGGCTGCTGCCGCGCGACAGCCACACCGGGTTGCTGCGCCGCTCACCCTGCTGCAGCCACAGCGGCGCGCTGGGGCCCTTGGGCAGGTCCAGGCGCAGGCTCTGGCCATCGCGCTCGATCCGCTCGGCTGTCAGGGGCGTATCGCCCAGATGCACCTGCAACTCGCCCTCGCTCAGTCCGCGCGTACGCAGGCAATACCGGCTGGCTTCCTGTTGCAGCAGGTCGCCGCAACGCTGCAGCTGGGTGATGCGCAGCGGCTCTGCGGCAGGCAGCAGCGGGGCGGCGGACAACAGGGCGAGCAGGGCGGCGCGGGCGAACACGGCGGCGATCTCCTTGGGCTGTCTGGCACTAGACCCGCGCTGCGTCTGTCGCGTTCATGCCGCGTCGCCAGCCTGCGCAAGAACGATCAAGCGCCGGGCATACTGGCCGCCGATACTGCCGGCGCAACGTGAGGAGCGAACATGGACCCCATCGGCAAGGCCCTCTGGCTGATCGAGACCGATCTCGAAGGACGTCTGGATCTGCAGGACATCGCCGACGCCTGCGGGCTGTCGCGCTTCGGCATGGCGCGGGCCTTCGTGGTCGCCACCGGCTGGCCGGTGATGCGCTATGCCAGGGCGCGGCGCCTGAGTCGGGCGGCGCGGCGGCTGGCCGAGGGTGCCCAGGACATTCTCGGCCTGGCACTGGAGGCGGGTTATGGCTCCCACGAGGCATTCACCCGCGCGTTCCGCGAGCAGTTCGGCATCACGCCGGAGGCCTTGCGGGCGAGCGGCCATCTGGATGGCATCGAACTGAGGGAGGCCATGCGCATGCAACCCACCACCACTTACCCACTTGCCGAACCGCGCTTCGAGCAGGGCAAGGAACTGCTGATCGCCGGGCTCGGCGAGCGCTTCAGCGTCGACAAGTCCCAGGGCATCAGTTCGCTCTGGCAACGCTTCGTGCCCTACATCGGCAAGGTGCCGGGGCAACAGGGCTGGGAGACCTTCGGCCTGTGTCACAGCCCGGACGAGGACGGCAGCTTCGAGTACATCGCCGGGGTGCGGGTCAGCCGTGTCGACGAGCTGCCGCCCGGCTTCGTCCACCAGCGCCTGCCGGCGCGGCGCTACGCGGTGTTCCGCCACACGGGGCATATCTCCAGCATCCATGAGACCTTCGCCGCGATCTTCCAGCGCTGGCTGCCGGCCTCCGGCATGCAGGCCGCGGATGCGCCGGAGTTCGAGCGCTACAGCGCCGACTTCGACCCCATGGCTGGCAAGGGGCACGTGGATATCTGGGTGCCACTGCGCGACTGAAGGGGGCCGTCCGGCCTACACTGCAGGCATTGCTGATGACGATGTCTGCTGATGCCCAGCCCGCTCCAATCCTTTCGCTTGGTTCACCTCGCCGCCCTGCTGTGCGCCGCCCTGGCCTGGCAACCGGTCGGCGCCGCCACGCCCGCGCAGGGGTATCGCGTGGGCGTGGAGCAGGTGGACTACTACCCGATCTATTCGGCCGTGCCGCCGCACAATCACTACCGCGGCTATGCCCGCGACCTGCTGGACCTGTTCGCCGCCCGCGAGAACCTGCGCCTGACCTATGTGGCGCTGCCGGTGCGGCGCCTGTCGCACGCTTACCTGGCCGGCCAGCTGGACCTGATGTTCCCCGACAACCCGCGCTGGGATGTGCAGGAGAAGCCGGCCAGCATCCGCTACTCGCAACCGGTGCTGCAGTTCCAGGACGCCATGCTGGTGCTGCCCAAGCGCCTGGGCCAGCCGCGCGAGAGTTTCCGCAAGCTGGGCTTCGTGCGTGGCTTCACCCCGTGGAAATTCCAGGACGACATCGCCGCCGGCCGGGTCAGCATCCACGAGTCGCCCAACCCCGAGGGGCTGATCCGCATGACCCTGGCCGGCTACATCGATGCCGCCAACATGGCGCGCCAGGTGGCGCGCTTCCACCTCAAGCGCCTGGGCCGGCCGGACAGCCTGGTGGTGCAGCCGCTCCTGCTGCCACAGCGCGACAGCTATTACCACCTGTCGAGCATTCGCCATCCGCAGCTGATCCGTCGTTTCGATGCCTTCCTGCTGCGCGAGCGGCAGGCGGTGCAGGCGCTGAAGAACAAGTACGAGTTATGAGCGCCTGCTGGCCGATTGGCACGACTTGCCCGCCGCGGCGAGTGGCGCGATAGTCGCAGGCCCCACCCGGCGAGACCTGCAATGACGATGGACAGCCTGCGCAGCAACGGACTGAAGCCGACCCTGGTACGCGGCGACCTGATCGACACCCCGCTCGGCGTGATGGTTGCCCTGGTGGATGCCCAGGGCGCCCTGCAGCGCCTGGAATTCCTCGACGACGAGGTGCACGAGCCGCTGATCTGGCGTGGCTACCAGCTGCAGCGCGAGGCCGCGCTGGTGGCGCCCGTGGCGCGCCAGCTGGACGAGTACTTCGCCGGCCGCCGCCGCGAGTTCGAGCTGACCCTGGCGCCGCTGGGCAACGCCTTCCTGCACGAGGCCTGGAAGCACCTGCGCCAGGTGCCCTACGGCACCACCATGACCTACGGCGCCCTGGCCCTGAAGCTGGACCGCAGCACCTCGGCACGCGCCGTGGGCCGCGCCAATGCGGTCAACCCGATCGCCATCATCGTGCCCTGCCACCGCATCATCGGCGCCAACGGCAGCCTCACCGGCTATGCCGGCGGCCTGCACCGCAAGCAGGCGCTGCTGGAGCTGGAGGGCGTGCTTACCCCGGCGCGCCAGCAGTCGCTGCTGTAGGCGTTTCCGGTAGGCGCCGGGAGATTCTTTACGCATTCTTAACGGCCGGGCCCTGGCCGCCAGGCGAGAATTGACGCCCTGAAGTGGTTCGCTGGCCGGTTCGACCGGCCGCCTGCCATGGTCATTTCGCGGCGCCGGATGCCGCGGCTCTCGCTGAGGTGCGTCGTTGAGTTCCCACATCGCGGATGCGGCCGGGCAGTCCCCTAGCCGCTCGTCATCCTTCGGTCTGCTGGTGGCCGCCATCGGCGTGGTCTACGGCGATATCGGCACCAGTCCGCTGTACACCCTCAAGGAAGTCTTCGCCGGCCACTACGGTGTGCGCGTCGATCACGACGGCGTGCTGGGCATTCTCTCGCTGATTCTCTGGTCGCTGCTCTGGGTGGTCTCGCTCAAGTACGTGCTGTTCATGCTGCGCGCCGACAACGGCGGCGAGGGCGGGGTGATGGCGCTCACCGCCCTGGCCCGTCGCGCCACCGCCGCGCACCCACGGCTGAGTGGCGTGCTGGTGCTGCTCGGCCTGTTCGGCACCGCGCTGTTCTACGGCGACAGCATGATCACCCCGGCCATCTCGGTGCTCTCCGCGGTGGAGGGCCTGGACGTGGCATTGCCGGGCATGAGCCACTGGGTGGTGCCGGTCACCGTGATCCTGCTGATCGGCCTGTTCCTGATCCAGAAGCACGGCACCGCGCGCATCGGCATCCTGTTCGGTCCGGTGATGGTGCTGTGGTTCCTGGTGCTGGGCGTGCTCGGCATCCACGGCATCGTGCAGCGCCCCGAGGTGCTGCAGGCGCTCAATCCCTGGTGGGCGGTGAACTTCTTCGTCGCCCATCCGGGCATCGGCGTGACCATTCTCGGCGCCGTGGTGCTGGCGCTGACCGGCGCCGAGGCGCTGTACGCCGATATGGGCCACTTCGGCCGCCTGCCCATCGCCCGCGCCTGGTTCGCCCTGGTGCTGCCGGGCCTGGTGCTCAACTACTTCGGCCAGGGCGCGCTGCTGCTGGAAAACCCCGAGGCGGCGCGCAATCCCTTCTACCTGCTGGCGCCGTCCTGGGCGCTGCTGCCGATGATCGGCCTGGCCACCCTGGCCACCATCATCGCCTCCCAGGCGGTGATCTCCGGCGCGTTCTCCCTCAGCCAGCAGGCCATGCAGCTCGGCTACATCCCGCGCATGCAGGTGCAGCACACCTCCAGCGCGGCCCAGGGGCAGATCTACGTCGGCGTGGTCAACTGGGCGCTGATGGTCGCCGTGGTGCTGCTGGTGATCGGCTTCGGTTCCTCCGGTGCGCTGGCCGCCGCCTACGGCGTGGCGGTGACCACCACCATGCTGATCGACACCCTGCTGGTGTCGGCGGTGATGCTTCTGCTGTGGCGCACGCCGCGCTGGCTGGCCATCCCGGTGCTGCTCGGCTTCCTCCTGGTGGACAGTCTGTTCTTCAGCGCCAACGTGCCCAAGGTGCTCCAGGGCGGCGCCTTCCCGGTGGTGGCCGGCATCGCCCTGTTCCTGCTGATGACCACCTGGAAGCGCGGCAAGCAGATGCTGTTCGCCCGCCTGGACGAAACGGCCCTGCCGCTGCCGGCCTTCCTCGGCAGCATCCGCATTCAGCCGCCGCACCGCGTCAACGGCACCGCCATCTTCCTCAGCGCGCGGCCGGACGCCGTGCCCCACGCGCTGTTGCACAACCTGCTGCACAACCAGGTGCTGCACGAGCAGGTGGTGCTGCTCACCGTGGTCAGCGAGGACGAACCGCGCCTGGCGCCGGAGCGGCGCTTCGAGGTGTCGGCCTATGGCGACGGCTTCTTCCGGGTGATCCTGCACTTCGGCTTCATGGAGGAGCCGGACGTGCCGGCGGCGCTGCGCCTGTGTCATCTGGACGAGCTGGACTTCTCGCCGATGCGCACCACCTACTTCCTCAGCCGCGAGACGGTGATCCCGACCAAGCGCTTCGGCATGGCGCCCTGGCGCGAGCGCTTGTTCGCCTTCCTGCAGAAGAACGCCAACAGCAGCATGAGCTACTTCCAGCTGCCGGTTAACCGGGTGATAGAGCTGGGTACCCAAGTGGAGATCTGAGAGCCTGTCTACGATCCCTTGATCGTCGGCCATGCTGCGTTGAAATGGGACTCGGGCTGCTCATTTACACCTCGTAAACTCCGCGCCCTCGCCCCATTTCGCCTTGCCTGGCTCTAGCTCAAAAGATCGTAAACAGGCTCCGAGCCCCGCAAGGCCACACCGCCCGGTAGAATCGCCCGAATCGATTTTCCCGAGGCAGAGCAGCGTGGATCTACAGCAGGGCTTCGTCCTGACCCGGCACTGGCGCGACACGCCGGCCGGCACCGAGGTCGAATTCTGGCTGGCCAGCGACGCCGGCCCGCGCCGGGTGCGCCTGGCACCCCAGCCCTCGGTGGCCTTCATCCCCGAGGTGCAGCGCGAGCGCGCCGAGGCGCAGCTGCGCGGCGAGCGCGACGTGGAGCTGCGCCCGCTGGGCCTGCGCGACTTCCGCCAGCGGCCGATGCTCGGCCTGTACTGCCGCTCGCACCGCCAGCTGATCAAGCTGGACAAGCAGTTGCGCAAGGCCGGCGTGGACGTCTACGAGGCCGATATCCGCCCGCCCGAACGCTTCCTCATGGAGCGCTTCATCACCGCGCCGGTCAGCTTCGGCGGCACGCCGGGCGAGGACGGCACGCTGCTCGACGCGCGCCTGAAACCGGACGACAGCTATCGCCCGACCCTGCGCCTGGCCTCCCTGGACATCGAGACCAGCGAGCGCGGCGAGCTGTACTCCATCGCCATCGAGGGCTGCGGCCAGCGTCAGGTGTATATGCTCGGCGCGCGTCCGGAAGTCGCTCCCGAGGTGGATTTCGACCTGGAGTACTGCAGCAGTCGCGCCGAGCTGTTGCAGCGGCTCAACGGCTGGCTGGCCGAGCACGACCCGGACGCCATCATCGGCTGGAACCTGGTGCAGTTCGACCTGCGCGTGCTGCAGCGCCATGCCGCCGAGCTGCAGGTGCCGCTGCTGTTCGGCCGCGGCGGCGAGCCGATGGAATGGCGCGAGCACGCCAGCCACAACCACTACTTCGCAGCCGCCGCCGGGCGCCTGATCATCGACGGCATCGAGGCGCTGCGCTCGGCCACCTGGAGCTTCCCCTCGTTCAGCCTGGAGAACGTGGCGCAGACCCTGCTCGGCGAGGGCAAGGCGATCGACACGCCGTACCAGCGCATGGACGAGATCAACCGCATGTTCGCCGAGGACCAGCCGGCCCTGGCCCGCTACAACCTCAAGGACTGCGAGCTGGTCACGCGCATCTTCGCCCACACCCGGCTGATCGACTTCCTCCTCGAACGCGCGGCCACTACCGGCCTGCCGGCCGACCGCAGCGGCGGCTCGGTGGCGGCCTTCACCCATCTGTACCTGCCGGCCATGCACCGCATGGGCTTCGTCGCGCCGAATCTGGGCGAGAAGATGCCCCAGGCCAGCCCCGGCGGCTTCGTCATGGATTCGCGCCCGGGGCTCTACGAGTCGGTGCTGGTGCTGGACTACAAGAGCCTGTACCCGTCGATCATCCGCACCTTCCTGATCGACCCGGTGGGCCTGATCGAGGGCCTGCGCGAGCCGGACGACGAGCATTCGGTGGAGGGCTTCCGTGGCGCGCGCTTCTCGCGCACCCGGCACTGCCTGCCGGCCATCGTCGAGCGGGTCTGGCAGGGCCGCGAGGCGGCCAAGCGCGAGGGCAACGCGCCGTTGTCGCAGGCGCTGAAGATCATCATGAACGCCTTCTATGGCGTGCTCGGCTCCAGCGGCTGCCGCTTCTTCGACACGCGTCTGGCCTCGTCCATCACCCTGCGCGGCCACGCCATCATGAAGCGCACCCGCGAGCTGATCGAGGCCGAGGGCTACCGGGTGATCTACGGCGACACCGACTCCACCTTCGTCTGGCTCGGCCACGAGCATGCGGAGGAGGACGCCGCGCGCATCGGCCGCGCGCTGGTGGCGCGGGTCAACCAGTGGTGGCGCGAGCACCTGCGCGAGGAGATGGGCCTGGAGAGCGCCCTGGAGCTGCAGTACGAGAGCCACTACCGGCGCTTCCTGATGCCCACCGTGCGCGGCGCCGAGGAGGGCAGCAAGAAGCGCTACGCCGGCCTGGTGCGCCGCGCCGATGGCAGCGAGGAGATGGTGTTCAAGGGCCTGGAGACGGTGCGCACCGACTGGTCGCCGCTGGCCCAGCGCTTCCAGCAGGAGCTGTATCGCCTGATCTTCGAGCGCAAGCCGCACCAGGACTACATACGCGACTATGTGCGGCGCACCCTGGCCGGCGAGCTGGACGAGCTGCTGATCTACCGCAAGCGCCTGCGCCGCAAGCTCGGCGACTACGAGCGCAACGTGCCGCCGCACGTGCGCGCCGCGCGCCTGGCCGACGAGCACAACGACCGCCTGGGCCGCCCGCGCCAGTACCAGCGCGGCGGCTCGATCAGCTACCTGATCACCGTCGCCGGGCCCGAGCCGCTGGAGACCCGGGCCGCCGCCATCGACTACGAGCACTACCTGACCCGGCAGCTGCAGCCGATCGCCGACGCCATCCTGCCCTTCGTGGGCGACGATTTCACGCGCCTGGTCAATCCGCAGCTGGGGCTGTTCTGAGGCCTGCTGGCCGCGCTGCCGCTCAGCGGGCCGGCGTAGCGGCGTGAGCGAGTCGGCAAACCGGCCTCATCGCGGCGCAAGGATCTTCTCCGCTGGCGGACGGTTCTATACTTTGCGGCCTGCAGTATGGATTCATGGCTATCGGAACGGAGCTGAAGAGACATGAACGGCTGGCAGCGGCTTTGGATGCTGTTTTCGATGGTCTGGACGGGCCTGGTGCTGTTCTACGTGACCAAGACCTGGCGCCTGACCGACCGGGAAGAGTTGCTCAACTGGAATCTGATCGCCGAGGCCCTGCTCGGGCTGGTGGCGCCCATCCTGCTCAGCTACCTGGTGGGCGTGCTGGTGGGTTGGCTCCGGCACAGGCTGAGGAAGACCAGGCCCTCCTGAGCTCCCGTGCCCGTCGCCACGCGGCTTGGCTGGTCAGCGGGTCGACGAAGCAGTTTGCCGCCTCGTCCCTGCGGCGACGCTCAATCCGGCTGAAATGGCGACCGGCCCAGCACCACGCCGGTCTCCTCGGCGTATTCGTGCCAATGCTCGATCAGCGCCGCCAGCTTGGCCGGCTCGTGCTTGGCCAGGTCGTGGATCTCCCCCGGATCCTTGCTCAGGTCGTACAGCTGCCAGCTCTCCGGGCCCAGGGGCGCGGGAATGTACACGGCCTTCCACGAGCCCTTGCGCACCGCGCGCATGCCGAACAGCTCCCAGCCAGTGACGTGATGCTCGTCATGGGGCGCGCCGGTCTCGCCGGACAGCCAGCCGAGCCAGGACTTGCCGCGCAGCGGCGCCACCTCGCGGCCCCGCCAGCGGCTGCCGGGATGGCGCACGCCGGCCAGGTCGAGAATGGTCGGGGTGATGTCCATCACCGTGGCGAAGCTGTGGTCGATCTGGCCCTGCTGGCGCTGCAGTTCGGGGTAGCGCAACAGCGCCGGCACGCGGATCCCACCCTGGGTGGTGAAGGCCTTGAACAGCCTGGACGGCGCGGTGGCCGCTTGGGCCCAGCGCGGGCCGTACCAGACGTAGGAGTTGGCGTTGCCGATGTTGTCCAGGCTGTTGTCGTAGTGCTGGTCGAGGAAGCTCTGCAGGTTCGGCCCGAACTTGGGGAAGGCCTCCAGCAGCGCGCCCTCGGCGCCGTTGTCGGACAGGAAGATGACGAAGGTGTTGTCCAGCTGGCCCTGCCGGCGCAGGTAGTCGACCACCCGGCCGATGTTCCAGTCCATGCGCTCGACCATCGCCGCGTACACCTCCATGGTGCGCGCCGAGATCGCCCGCTGCTGTGGGGTGAGCCGCTCCCATTCCTGGGTCAGCGCCAGCACCGGGTGGGCCTGCACATCCTCGGCCACCAGGCCGAGCTGCTTGAGACGTTGCAGGCGTTCCTGGCGCAGCGCCTCGGGGCCGGCGTCGTAGCGGCCCCGGTACTTGGCCACCACCTCCTGCGGCGCCTGCAGCGGCCAGTGCGGCGCGGAGAAGGGCAGGTAGGCGAAGAACGGCCGCGCCTGGTCGCGCTCCTTGAGGTACTGGATCAGCCTGTCACCGAAGGCGTCGGAAGAGTAGAAGCCCTCCGGCAGCTGCTCGACGAACCGGTCGTCCTCGATATACAGCGCCGGCGTCGATTTCAGTATGCCCGGCGTGCTCTCGTCGTAGGGCGGCTCGAAGCCGTAGTGGTTGGCGGCGCCGGGCAGCAGCGAGAAGGAGCGCTCGAAGCCGCGTGCATGGGGCGCCAGCTCGGGCGTCAGGCCCAGGTGCCACTTGCCGGCCATCAGCGTCTGGTAGCCGGCCTCGCGCAGCAGCTCGGGCAGGGCCACTACGCGCTCGTTGAGATAGCCCTCGTAGCCGGGCTGGCCGATCTGCTCGGGGGCGATGGCCTCGGCCATGCTGCCGATGCCGGCGATATGGTGATCGGTGCCGGTGAGCAGCATCGAGCGGGTCGGCGAGCAGGTCGGCGCCACGTGGAAGTCGGTCAGGCGCAGGCCGTCCAGGGCCAGGGCGTCGAGGTTGGGCGTGGCGATCTCGCCGCCGAAGGCGCCGAGGTCGGAGAAGCCCAGATCGTCGGCGACGATCAGCAGGAAGTTGGGGCGTTTGCTCATGTGAATCTCGGGAAGGTGCGGCCCGCGGGCGAGGCGGGCGGTTGCGGGTAGACAGGCGATCAGTAGGCGAGCGAGGCCAGCGGCAAGTCCTCGACCCGTGGCGGCGGGGCGCGGTAGTCGCCGTCGCCGGTCAGCTCGTAGAGCAGTTCCGCGCGCAGCTGGTGGAAGTCGTAGCCGGCGCGGTCGCGCGGGTGGGGCAGGTCGATCTCGACGATGCGCTTGATCCGCCCCGGACGCGGCGCCAGCACCACCACGCGGTCGGCGAGGAAGATCGCCTCCTCGACGTCGTGGGTGACCAGCAGGCTGGTGATGCCGGCGCGCTTGCGGATGGCCAGCAGCTCTTCCTGCATCTGCTGGCGGGTCAGCGCGTCGAGGGCGCCGAAGGGTTCGTCGAGCAGCAGGATGCGCGGGCTGGCCACCAGGCCGCGGGCGATGGCCACGCGCTGGGCCATGCCGCCGGAGAGCTGGTGCGGGTAGGCGCGCTGGAAGCCGTCGAGGCCGACCAGCTGGACGAACTCCTCGACCCGGCGGAAGCGTTCGGCCTGGGTCAGGTCCTCGTTGACCAGGCCCAGGTTGATGTTCTGCTCCACCGTCAGCCAGGGGAACAGGCGGTGCTCCTGGAACACGATGCCGCGTTCGCTGCCGATGCCTTCGACCGGTCTGCCGGCGATCTCGATGCGGCCGTCGAACTCGCGGTCCAGGCCGACCAGCAGGCGCAGCAGGGTGGACTTGCCGCAGCCGCTGGAACCGAGGATGGCGATGGACTCGCCCTCGCGGATATCCAGGTTGAAGTCGCTCACCGCCTGCAACTCGCCGAAGCGTTTGCCGACGCCGATGAAGCTCACCAGCGGCGGGCTCGGCGGCAGGCCCTGGAAGGTCCGCGAGTCGGGCAGGGTCAGGCTGTTCATGCGCTTCTCCAACGCGTCGCGCGCGCTTCGATCAGTTGTCCGAGGGTATTGAGCAGGGCGCCGGTGATGCCGATCAGCAGCATCCCGGCCATCACCTGATCCATGCGGAACAGTTGCTGGGCGCCGATCATCAGGCTGGCCAGGCCGCCGTCCGAGGGCATGAAGTATTCGGCGCCGATGGTGCCGAGCCAGGCGAAGATCAGCGCCAGGCGCAGGCCGGCGAAGATGGCCGGGGCAGCGCCCGGCAGCACCAGGCGCAGCAGGCGCTGGCGGCGATTCAGGCGCAGGGCGCGGGCGGCCTCGTCCAGCTGCGGCGAGAGGGCGGCGATGCCGCGCTGGCTGGCGATCAGTAGCGGGAAGAAGGTGGCCATGCCGACGAACACCAGCTTGGCCGCCTCGCCCAGGCCGAACCAGGCGGTGAGCAGCGGCACCCAGGCGAAGATCGCCACCTGGCGCAGCGCCGCCAGCGACGGGCCGAGCACCCGCTCCGCCGGGCGCCACAGGCCGAGCAGCACGCCCAGGGCCAGGCCCAGGCCGCCACCCAGCAGCAGGCCGCAGAGCGCGCGGCGCAGGCTGAGCAGCAGGCCGTCGACCAGGCTGCGGTCGGCCAGGCCCAGCCAGGTGGCCTGGACCACCTGCGCCGGGCTGGCGAGGATATTGGCGTCGACCCAGCCCGCGCTGCAGGTCAGCTGCCACAGGCCGAGCAGCGCCAGCGGCAGGTACCAGGGTTGCAGGCGCTGCCAGCCACGCCCGGCCGCTGCGCGGCGGAACTCGGCGGTGGGTGGGTGCGGCCAGTGCAGCAGGCGCCGGTCGAACCACTGGATGGCGCGGTCCAGCACCACGCCGAACAGGCCGATGACCAGGATGCAGACGAACACGATATCCAGCATGAACAGCTGGCGGCCCCACACCATCAGGTAGCCGAGGCCCTCGCTGGACGCCAGCAGCTCCACCGCCAGCAGCGACGCCCAGCCGGTGGCCAGGGCCAGGCGCAGGCCGGCCATGAACGAGGGCAGGGCGGCGGGGATGGTCAGCCGCCACAGGCGCAGGTGCAGCGGCAGGCGCAGCACCTCGGCGGCCTCGCGCAGGCGCGGCTGGGCATCGCGCACGCCGACCAGGGTGTGGATGGTGACGGGCACGATGATGGCCTTGATCAGCACCACCAGCTTGAGTGCCTCGCCGATGCCGAACAGCAGCATGAACAGCGGAATCCAGGCCAGGGTCGGGATTTGCGCCAGCGCTGCGAAAGTGGGGAACACCAGGCGCTCGGCGCGGGCGCTGCTGCCGAGCAGGGCGCCCAGGGCGACGCCGGCGGCCACCCCGCCGAGCAGGCCCCAGGCCAGGCGCTGCAGGCTGATCGCCAGGTGCTGCCAGAGTTCGCCCTGGCCCAGTTCCAGCAGGGTCTGCCAGACCAGGTCGGGCGCCGGCAGTACCTGCTCGCCCATCCAGCCCCAGTGGCTGGCCACCTGCCAGAGCAGCAACAAGATGATGGGCAGCAACCAGGGCAGCAGACGCTCGCCCTGCAGGCGGGGCGCCAACCACAACGGGCGCGGCAGATCGCGCACGGCGCCGTGGCTCATGCTCCTGCGCTCCCGCTGACGGCGATATAAGCGCTGGTTAGTAAAGGCATATAAAAGCTCATATCAATTCGATTGAGAGATAAGAGCGGTCATTTAAAGAACCCCGGCAGGGCTCGGCCAATGCCTTTGCCGAATATTTTTTATGCCTGCGCGGCATCTGCCGGCGAGGCCGCATGCGTGCTGATTTAGAGCTTTAAGTTACTAATAGATAATTTTTAAATATTTATTCTGCATAAATGGTGCGTGCCTTAGTTTCGCCAGGGAGCACGGATCGAGTGCTCTGCCCAGACCAGGAGCATCACCATGAAGAGTCTTTTCAACGGCTTCGCCGCGCTGTTCGCCACTCCGGCGCTGATCGGCCTGCTGGCCTACCTGCCGCCCGCGCAGGCGGCGGACAAGCTGGAGGAAATCCGCATCGCCGTGCCCGATGTCAGCGCCGGTCCCCAGCACAGCGGCGGTGGCGTGGTCGACGTGTTGCGCAGCCGGCAGATCCTCGAGAAGGAGTTCGCCGCTGACGGCATCAAGATCCGCTGGAGCTTCTTCAAGGGCGCTGGCCCGGTGATCAACGAGGCCCTGGCCAACGACCAGGTGGACTTCGCCTACCTCGGCGACCTGGCCGCCATCATCGGCAAGGCCAACGGTCTGGACACCCGCCTGCTCAGCGCCACCGCGCGTGACATCAAGCACTACCTGGGCGTGGTGCCGGGCTCCGGCATCAAGAGCCTGGAAGACCTCAAGGGCAAGCGCGTGGCGATCTTCCGTGGCACCGCCTCGCAGCTGTCGTTCGATGCCGCCCTGGCCAGCAAGGGGCTGTCCGAGCGCGATCTGCAGGTGATCAACCTGGACTTCAACGCGGCCACCGCGGCGCTGGCGGCCAAGCAGATCGACGCTACCTGGAGCCTGTCCAACCTGATCGCCCTGAAGGCGCGCGGCGTGGCCGAGCTGCCGCTGTCCACCGACGACCTCGGCGGCGTCGGCAGCATCCAGGGCGTGCTGGTGGCCGACGGCCGCTTCGTCGACCAGCATCCGCAGGTCACCGCGCGCCTGATCAAGGCGCAGCAGCAGGCGGTGAGCTGGCTGCGCGACGAGCAGAACAAGCAGGCCTATATCGACCTGGTCTCGGGCCTGGCCAACTACCCGACGCTGATCCTGCAGAACGACCTGCACAACAGCAGCTTCAGCAGGATCTTCGACCCGCAGCTGGACGCCGGCTTCCTCGCCCGCCTGCAGCAGAGCGTCGACCTGGCCGCCGAGCAGCGCCTGGTGCGCAAGGGCTTCGTGGTCAAGGACTGGGCCGAGCCGAAGTTCCTCGATGCGGCGCTGGCCGGGCAGAAGGAATCGGTGGCGGTGGCTCAGTAACGCGCCTGCTGCATCTCGCGCAGGCGACTGAGTGTGCGGCGGAACGGGAATTCCAGGTAGCCGCGGGTGTACAGCGCCTCCGGTGGTACCGCCGCCTCGATGAACAGCGGGCGGCGGCGGTCGTAGCATTCGTCGACCAGGGCGATGAAGCGCCGCACCGCATCGTCGTGCGGGGCCAGGCTGGGCAGCTCGCGATCACCGGCGACCACCCGCTCGGCGGCGTCCTCGGTGCCGCGGGCGATGCGCGCCGCGCGTTGCTCGCCGGACAGGCACGGCACGCCACCCAGCAGCAGCGCCGGGAAGCGGTCGCACAGCGCGATGAAGTCCTCGCTGGCCCAGGCGCCCACGCACAGGGTGGCGAAATCCAGCCACACCGCGGCGGGTGCCTGGGCGATCACCGGCAGCTGGCGCGAGCCGATCTGCAGCGGCGCGTGCGTCACCGGGCCGGCGCCGGCCAGACGGGCGAACGCTTCGGGCAGCGCCGTGGGCGCGTTGACCCAGTAGCGCTGGGTGGTCTGCCCCGGATGAAGGCGATGGTCGCGGCCGCCGTCCACTTCCAGCACATCCAGCTGCGCCTGCAGCGCGGCGATGGCCGGCAGCAGGCGTTCGCGGTTGAAGCCGTTGGCGTACAGCTGGTCCGGCGGCTGGTTGGAGGTGGCGACCAGCACCAGGCCCTCGTCGAGCAGGGCGCGCAGCAGGCCGCCGACCAGCATGGCATCGCCGATGTCGCTGATGAACAGCTCGTCGAAGCACAGCACGCGAACCTCGCCGGCCAGCTCGCGGGCCAGCGCGCGCAACGGGTTGGCGGTGCCGCTGAGCTGGAACTGGCGCTGGTGCACCCAGCGCATGAAGTGATGAAAGTGCTGGCGCCGGGACGGCACCGTCAGGCTCTCGTGGAAGCGGTCGAGCAGCCAGGTCTTGCCGCGCCCGACCGGCCCCCACAGGTACACGCCACGACAGCTACGCCCTGCCGCGAGGGCGGCATGACAGGCTTCGAGTTGCTCGGCGGCGCGCAGCTGGGCGGCATCGGGATGCAGGTCGCCGCTGGCCAGGGCCTGGCGGTAGGCGGCGAGTGGCGAGGGTGGCGGTGTGGGCATGGCCGCACTGTAGCGGCCGGCGGCCGGGTTGCCCACCGCTGCGCTATTCCTCCAGGCGCCCTGTGCCCTCGCGGTCGCGTGCGTAGTGCCTGGCGAGGGGGAACGGCGGCAGCCAGGCTTCGCGGCGGATGATCCAGCTCTCGTAGGTGGGTTGCAGCTGGTCGGGGGCGTCCAGCGTGCCCAGGTTCACTTCGATCTCGTCGGCGCTGCGGGCGAACACCGAGGAGCCGCAGCGCGGGCAGAAGTGGCGGCCGGCGTAGGCGTGCGTCTCGCCGCTGACGGTCACCGCCTCCTGGGGAAATATCGCCGAGGCGTGGAATAGCGCGCCGTGGTGCTTGCGGCAGTCCAGGCAGTGGCACAGGCCGACCCGGTAGGGGCGCCCCGTGGCCTCCAGCCGCACGTCGCCGCACAGGCAGCCGCCGCTGAATCGTTGCATGGCGCATCTCCTCCGCTAACTGGTCTGGGTGACCTTAGCAGCTGAGTAGCGGCAAGCGATGCGGCGGATAGGCGGCGCGCCTGCTCAGGCGGCCGCCGTCTCCGCCCGTTGCCCGTCCAGGTCGGTGAGCAGCTCGATCATCGCCTTGGCCGCCGGGGACAGACGGAACCCGGTGCGGGTGACGATGCCGCAGCGGGCGCTGAGGCTGTCGAGGTTGCTCGGCAGGTTGCGCAGGTGCAGCTGCACCAACTCGCCGCGCCGGACCCGATCGCTGACCGCCTCGACGGTGGCGATACCGATGGCGTCGCTGCGCTGCACCAGCTCCTCCAGCAGGGAGAAGTGCTCGCACTCCAGGTGTACGGCGAAGTCGGTCTTGCCGCTGAGGTTGGCCAGCACCTTGCGCGCGCCCATGGGAATGCGCGTGGCGGCCAGCGGGTAGTCGAACAGGTCGTTGGTCGACAGGCTCTCCTTGGCCAGCAGCGGATGGCCGGGGCGGCAGAAGAACAGCCCGGGACGCGGGCGCAGGGCCTGGGTCTGCACGCTGGGGTCGGCCTCGAAATGACGTATGTCGGCGATGAAGAATTCGATCTCGTCGCGGCCCAGGCTGCGGCTGAGGTTCTCCCAGTTGTTCACCTCGAACTGCGCGCGAATGCGTGGGTAGCGCTGCATGAATTCCAGCAGGGCGTCCGGTACCAGGCGCGCGGCCAGCGCCGGGCCGCAGCCGAAGCGCAGCTCGCCGGCGTCGAGCTTGGTCATCTGGTTGATCTCGTGGCTCAGGTTGCTGGCGCCGCGCACCAGGGCCAGGGCGTGCTGCAGCACCACCTGGCCTTCCGGCGTGGGGCGCAGGTCCTTGCTGCCGCGATCCACCAGCACGCAGCCCAGCTCGTGCTCCAGGCCCTGGATGCTGCGGCTGAAGGCCGGCTGGGTGATGCCCATGGCGTCGGCCGCGCGGACGAAACTGCGGTGCTCGTGGAGGGCGAGAAAGTAGCGGAGTTGGCGCAGATCCATGATGCGTTCCCGGCATTGAAAATATAGGGAGAAGGCATTTGTGTGCCCCTGGGTGCTGGTTTTAAATGCAGGCTCTTATTCCGTCAATCTAAGTAAATTAATAAATCTAGATCTAAATGGAATATTGATATGGCCATGCAACCCAGGGGGAGAACCATGCAGATGCCAATGTCGCGGTGCCGCTGTCGCTGACCGCCGCTGAGCCGCCTTAAGGCTCGCCCACCCATTCACCATCCTTTCAGCCATCGCCCCATGCAGGCGATGCGGCCCGCTGCTGCCCGAATCCGGCGGCGGGCAGATCAGCCAAGGAAACATTGATGAGCCATCACCGAACGTCGCCAACCATCGCCAAGCCCCTGTCGCTGCAACGCCTGGCCGCCCCCGAATACGCCCTGACCCTGCTGCTGGCCCTGGCCGCGCCGGGCCATGTGCTGGCCGAGGAAGCCGCCGCCACGCCGAGCGCCGAGGAAGAGGTGGCGCTGGGCAAGGTCACCGTCACCGCCCGCCGCCGCGAGGAGAACGTGCAGGACGTGCCGACCCCGATCACCACCCTCAGCGGCGCCACCCTGGAGCAGCAGAAGGTCTACAAGGTGCAGGACCTGCAGCAGGTGCTGCCGAGCGTGAACGTCGCCTATATCCATGCGCGCCAGTCCAGCGTGGCGGTGCGCGGCATCGGCAACAACCCGGCCAGCGACGGCCTGGAAGGCAGCGCCGGGATCTACCTGGACAACATCTACCTGGGTCGCCCGGGCATGGCCGTGTTCGACCTGCTCGACGTCGAGCAGCTGGAGCTGCTGCGCGGCCCGCAGGGCACCCTGTTCGGCAAGAACACCACGGCCGGGGTGATCAACATCAGCACCCGCAAGCCGACCTTCACCCCCGAGCGCAGCGTCGAGGTCACCGGCGGCGAGCGCGGCCTGTTCCAGGGCAAGGGCACCATCTCCGGGCCGCTGACCGAGACCCTGGCCGGGCGCCTGTCGGCCTACCGCACCCGTGACGACGGCTACATCGACAATCAGCACGACGACCGCACCTTCGTCGGCGGCGAGCGCGAGGGCGCCCGTGGCCAGTTGCTGTTCGAGCCGAACGACGACTTCAGCCTGCGCTGGATCAGCGACTACAACCAGGAGAACTCCAGCAACGGTGTGTGGGCCCTGTACGGCGTGACCGACCGCTTCCGCCAGCGCGCCGCGCTGATCGGCGCCAACCCGCAGTACGATGTGAAGAAACGCGAGGTGAACATCGACGGCGTGCAGTCGGTGAACGTCTACCAGGGCGGCTCCTCGCTGGAGGCCAACTGGAACCTCGACGGCGGCTACACCTTCACCTCGATCAGCGGCTACCGCTACTGGCACTTCATCCCGCGCAACGATGCCGACCTCACTGACGTCGATGCCTTCACCCACAGCGGCGTGGAAGTGCACGACCGGCAGTTCTCCCAGGAATTCCGCCTGGCCTCGCCCACCGGGGGCAGCTTCGACTACGTGCTCGGCGCCTACCTGTTCAACCAGAACCTGGGCAACAAGACGGTGCAGGACTTCGGCCCCTACGCCGACCTGTTCCTCACCGGTGCCAACAACGGCATCTTCAACAACGTACGCACCCAGACCAACGGCAAGATCGAGACCGACAGCTTCGCCTTGTTCGCCCAGGGCAACTGGCACCTCACCGACCGCCTCGACTTCACCGCCGGCGTGCGTGGCACCTACGAGGAGAAGACCGCGCGCCTGCACCGCTTTGCTCCCGAAGGCGGCGCAGATCTGTCCGGCATCCCACCGCTCAATGCCGCGCGCCAACGTCAGATGGGTGCCCTGGATACCGGCGACTTCGGTCTGCACAACGCTTCGCCGTCCGGCCTGCTCAGCCTCAGCTACCGCTTCGCCGATGACCTGCTCGGCTACGCCAGCCTGTCCCACGGCGAGAAGTCAGGCGGGGTCAACCTGACCGCTCCGGTGTTTGGCAACGGTGCCGACTCGCTGGTGGTCGGTCCGGAGCGCGCCAACGATGCCGAGCTGGGCTTCAAGAGCACCCTGGCCGACGGCCGCCTGCTGTTTAACACCAACATCTTCTGGACCGGTATCCACGGCTACCAGGCCACCACGTTGACCACCAACGCCAGCTCGCCGACCCCGGTGTCGGTGCTGGCCAACGCCGGCAGCGTGCGCTCGCGTGGCGTGGAGTTCGAGGCCACCTACCTGCCGATCCGCGGCCTGACCCTGAACTTCAACGGCTCCTACAACGACGTCACCTACCTGAGCTTCAAGGACGCGCCGTGCCCGGGTGAGGTCAGCACGGTCAACCCGACCGCCAAGTGCGACCTGACCGGCGAGCGCGTGGTCGGCGCCTCGAAATGGATCGGCAACGTCAACGGCGAGTACGCCTGGCAGCTCGACGGCGGCCTGCGTCCCTACGTCAACGCCGGCTACTCCTACCGCTCCGAGGCCGAAGGCACGCTGGACAACTCCGATCTCTCGAAGATCGACGGCTACGGCCTGCTCAACCTGGCAGCCGGCGTGCGCGCCGACCTCGGCGACGGCGAGCTGGACACCTCGCTGTGGGTGCGCAACGCCACCGACGAGGACTACTACCTGACCGCCTTCGCAATGACCAACGGCGCCTACACCGCCTCCGTGGGCCAGCCGCGCACTGCCGGCGTGACCCTGCGTTACGACTTCTGATCGGCTGCCGCACAGCCAAACCTCAAGGAGAGACACCATGAGCAATGCCGCAATCGCCGTACAACCTGCAGTCCAACTCGATATCCACCCGGTCGCCGGGCGCATCGGCGCCGAGGTCCGCGGCATCAGCCTGTCCGCCGAGCTGGACGCCGCCACCGTCGAGGCTATCCAGGCCGCGCTGGTCGAGCACAAGGTGCTGTTCTTCCGCGCCCAGCACCAGCTCGACGACCAGGCCCAGGAGGCCTTCGCCAAGCTGCTCGGCGAGCCCATCGCCCACCCCACCGTGCCGGTACGCGAAGGCACCCACTACCTGCTCGAACTGGACGGCGCCCAGGGCCAGCGCGCCAACTCCTGGCACACCGACGTGACCTTCGTCGACGCCTATCCCAAGGCCTCGATCCTGCGCTCGGTGGTGGCGGCCAAGTCAGGTGGCGACACCGTCTGGGCCAACACCGAGGCAGCCTACCAGGACCTCTCGCCGGAGCTGCGCGAGCTGGCCGACAAGCTCTGGGCCGTGCACAGCAACGAGTACGACTACGCCGGCGTGCGCCCCAACGTCGAGCTGGCCAAGCTGGAGGAGTACCGCAAGGTGTTCGCCTCCACCGTCTACGAGACCGAACACCCGCTGGTGCGCGTGCACCCGGTGAGCGGCAAGCGCAGCCTGCTGCTCGGCCACTTCGTCAAACGCATCAAGGGCCTGTCGCGAGATGACTCGCAGCGCCTGTTCGACATCTTCCAGGGCCATGTCACCCGTCTGGAAAACACCGTGCGCTGGCGCTGGCAGGAAGGAGACGTGGCGATCTGGGACAACCGCGCCACCCAGCACTACGCGGTGGACGACTACGGCCAGCAGGATCGCATCGTGCGCCGCGTGACCCTGGCCGGAGACGTGCCGGTGAGCGTCGACGGTCGCCGCAGCCAGACCATCCGCAAGGGCTGAAGGGGAGAACCGCATGAGCAACAACGTCAGCGCATTGCGCCAGGAGCAGGCCGGCGACGGCCTGCGCATCGTCCCCCTGAACGCCCCGCTGGGCGCCGAGGTACATGGCCTGGATGGCCGCCGGGACCTGACCGCCGAGCAGATCCTCGCCCTCAAGCAAGCCCATCGCGAATACCAGATCCTGATCTTCAAGAATCAGCAGCTGGACGATGCGCAGTTCCTGCGCTTCACCTCCTGGTTCGGCTCGGTGTTCCAGCCGCACCCGGACTTCGCCGTGCTGTCCTCCGGCAATGACGGCAAGGCGCCGGATATCGTCAAGGTGGCCAACACCGGTGACGGCGAGCTGGGCAACTTCGCCCTGCCGGCGCACACCGACCATCAATGGACGCCGACGCCCTCGGCCGGCTCGCTGCTGTATGCCCTGGAAGTGCCGGAGGAGGGCGGCGAGACCAGCTGGACCAACCTGACCCTGGCCTACCGCGCCCTGGACGAGGACACCCGGCGCGAGATCGACGACCTCAAGCTGATCAACTACAACCCCTTCGTGCGCATCAAGAACGGCGGCTACGGTGGCGGCTTCGTCACCTACCGCACGCCGGACATCGAGCCGATCCAGGGCACCGAGCATCCGCTGGTGCGCACCCATCCGGAGACCGGCAAGCGCCTGCTCTACCTCAGCGTGCACACCGAGGTGGAGATTCCCGGCTACGACCCGCAGCAGGGCGCGGCGCTGATCGCCCGCCTGCGCGAGCACCTGCAGAACCCGCGCTACTCCTACACGCACAAGTGGGAGGTGGGCGACATCGTGTACTGGGACAACCAGGCCACCCTGCACGCGCGCAACGCCTTCCCGGCCACCCAGCGCCGGCGCATGAAGCGCATCAGCCTGGCCGGCAGCCGACCGTTCTGAAGGCGCATCGGCCGGGCATCGGACGACCCGCCCCGTGCGGGTTGTCCGTTTCTGCGCCAGCAAGCACGAATGCTGTCGACGGAGATGCAGGCCAGAACCGAGGGCATGAGCCTGCCCCTGGTTCTGCTGCGCAACTCAGTCCCTATCCAGGAACGACTGCAGGGGGGCAGGGGCATACAGCGCGCTCTGGAACTCCGGCACGTACTCGTACTTGACCAGGTCGCCCAGCTCCAGTGACTCGATATAGGTCGAGAGGCTGCCGTCGTTCAGGGTGAGCTTGACCGAGTCCTCGCTGGTGCTGGAGGCATGGCGCAGCTGGCGAGAAATCGCATAGCCGTAGTTCAGCTCACCGCTGTGGCCGATATTGGTGAAGCTGTTGGTGACCAGGTCAGCCTCGGTGGACAGATCGCTCAGCTTCTCGGTCTCCAGGGTGACGTCGACTTTCCCGGTCTGGCTGTCGAGAATCTCGAAGACCACCGACTTGTCGGTTTCCCTGCGGTTGATGCCGGTCAGCCACTTGGGCAGGTTGTAGCCGACCACGCCCCTGACCCTGGCCAGCTCGGTGTTGACCGGCAGCTTGAGCACATAGCCCCAGAAGTCGTTGGACATCGACTGACCCACCAGTGAGATGGGGCCGAGGTTGGAGCTTCCGGGCTTGCTGGTGACGATGGACAGCGCGATCTCGTTGTAGCTGTCGTTGTCGCAGTATTCGTAGGCGTAGGCGGTCAAGGCGACCAGGCCTCTGCCGGGCCACACCTGGAGCGGTTGGACCTGCTCCAGCACCGTGGCGGGCATCAGTGCCTTCAGCCGCTCCAGGTCGGCCGTGAAGACCGCGGTGACTCGGTTGTTCTGGTAATAGAAGTTCGGCGAGTAGGACTCGAAGCCCATGTCGACCCTGGTTTTCTTCAGCCCCTTGAACCAGCTCAGGTCGATGCCCGGCGCTTCCGCTGCGATAACGGAGAGCGGCGGATTGGACCGGTAGCGGTCGTACAGCCCACCGGCCACCACCGGAATATCCTGGCCGGCAATCCGAGTGGTGGCAGTAACTGGCTGGCCGGCCTGCGGCAAGCCGGTGGCCCATGAGGAAAGAGCCATGGCGCTCAGCAGCACACCCGCCATTGCCGCAACGTTGCTGAATCTCATCTGTGTTCGTCTCCGCGTCGTGAGGCGGTTCCTGCCCATGGAACCCCCGTATACAGCCGCCCAAGTCATGCGCTTGAGAGCCGGGCGCGGAAACCCTAACGTTCAACTTAACTTTATGGTCAAGTGCGTCGGCCGATGCAGAAGCCGCATCGATCGGATGAATCCACAGTGATAAACAGTGTTCATGTGGGGCGGGGACGTCGCCGTGTCGCCTACCGGGTCAGCCTTGCCGCCAGTGCCTGTGCTGCGCGAGGAGCCGGCTCCGAGGGCCTGTCGCTCACTTCAGTTCGAAGCGCTCGCGCGTCGCGCGCAAACGCGGCAGCGGCAGGCTGACCAGGATCACCATCGCCAGCAGGCCCACGCCCAGCAGCGGCAGGTTGGCCAGGCCGAGGTTGACGCTCAGCCACAGGCCGCCGAAGTAGGCGCCACTGGCGTTGCCCAGGTTGAACGCGGCGTGGCTGAGTGTCGCGGCCAGGCTGGCGGATTCACCGGCCTGTTCCACCAGCAGCAGCTGCAGCGGCGAGGAGATGGCGAAGCTGGCCACGCCCCAGGCGAACAACAGGGTCAGCACCACCGGCGTCACCTCCATGAACAGGTACAGGCCGAGCAGGCACAGGGTGCTGGCGGCAAAGGCCAGCGGCAGGGCGAAGCGCATGCCTTTGTCGGCCAGGCGGCCGCCGAGCAGGTTACCCAGGGTCAGGCCGATGCCGAACAGCAGCAGCGCGCCGTTGCTGAGCGAGGCGCTGAAGCCGCCGACATTGCGCAGCAGCGGGCTGATGTAGGTGAACACGCCGAACAGCGCCACCGACGACAGGCAGCAGACCAGCAGCGCATGCAGCACCGGGCGGCGCAGGATGCCGCTCCAGGCACCGGCTTCGCCGCGTGGCGGCACCGGTGTGCGCGGCAGCCACAGGGCCTGGGCCAGCAGGGCGAGCAGGCCGAAGCCGGCGACGGCGAAGAAGGTCATGCGCCAGCTGGTGGCCTGGCCGAGCCAGGCGCCGAGCGGCACGCCGAGCACGTTGGCGATGGTCAGGCCGCTGAGCACCAGGGCCATGGCCGAGGCGCGCCGGTGCAGCGGGGCCAGTTCGGCGGCCAGCAGGGTGGCGCAGCCGAAGAAGCCGGCGTGGCTGATGGCGGTGAGCATGCGTATGGCCAGCAGCCAGGCGTAGTCCGGGGCGAGGGCGCAGCCGAGGTTGCCGAGCGAGTAGGCACCCATCAGCCACAGCAGCGCCTGCTTGCGCGGCAGGCGGCCGAGCAGCGGGCCGAGCAATGGCGCGCCGATCACCACGCCCATGGCATAGGCGCTGACCAGCAGGCCGGCGTCGGCCAGGCTCACCCCCAGGTCGCCGGCCACTTCGGGCAGCAGGCCCATGATGATGAATTCGCTGCTGCCGACGACGAAGCCACCGAGAGCGAGGGCCAGCAGGGGCAGGGAGAGCAGGGTACCGAGGTGCATGAATGATCCGGAAAGCGACGCCTCCGCACGTAGGCGCGGAGTCCTCGTGCGGGAGCAGGGTGTGGGCGGGAAGGCGGCAATTATGCCTTATCAGCCTCTGGATTGGTCGTGCTCAGGCGCTCTCTCTGACGATCAACTGGCACTGCAGCAGGTTCAGGCGCTGCAGTTCGCCTTCGGTCTCGACTGCGCCGAGGCTCTGCAGCACCTGCAGGGCGGCGCGATCACTGATCGACCCGCTCACTACCCGACCTGTTCGCGGCCAACCATCTGTGCCCGGGCTGCCGTGGATCCATGCGGGATCAGGCAAGGCGCGGTCGAGGAGTGAAACAGCTGAGCCCGAAACGATAGCCACTCTGCTACGGACCTTCAGACGTTTCGCAGCTGATGCCCTGTGGGCATATTTTCTATGCCTGCCGAGCATTCGTAATTTTTAATCCTTAAAAATCAATAGCTTGAGATATTTATATTCCATTAAGAAATTACAAGTTAATAAAAAGATACTTTCTGAAATAAGCGCGTCATTCAATTATCCAACCCACGTCAGCCGGCCAGTTCTTGCTAGTCCGGCATGCCACCAAACGCCATCCAGAGCTGGCCCGTGATCCAGGAGCACACTGCCAAATGGGCAACGTCCTAAAAGCCGACAACCTGAAGGAAGTGCTGTGGCGCAACCCCGGCGAGGTCCTCGATCTCGGCGTGCAGTTGCGCCAGGCCCTCGACCTGCAGCGCCATGTGCCGCGTCGCGAGCGTCCCGTGCTGAGCCGCCGCGAGGCCGTGCTGCTCGGTCTGTTCGCCCTGACCCTGCACGGCGCCGTGTTGTACTGGCTGAGCCAGCGCAGCGAGCCGGTGCTGCCGGAAGTGCCGGTGGTCATCCCGCCGATGACCATCGAATTCGCCGCCCCGCCGCCTCCACCTGAGCCGGTGATCGAGCCGCCGCCACCGCCGGTGGTGGAGGAGCTGGCGGTCAAGCCGCCGCCCAAGCCCGAGCCACCCAAGCCGCAGCCGCCAAAACCCAAACCGAAACCCAAGCCGCTGCCGAAACCGCTCGAGCCGCCACCGCAGCCGCCCAAGGCCGAGATCCCGCCCGCGCCGCAACCGCCCAAGCCGGCTCCGGCACCGGTGGAAACGCCACCTTCGGCCAACGCCGCGTACCTGAAGAACCCGGCGCCGGAATACCCGAGCCTGGCCCAGCGCCGTGGCTGGGAAGGCACGGTGCTGCTGCGGGTACACGTGCAGGCCAACGGCAAGCCGAGCGAGATCCAGGTGCAGAAGAGCAGCGGCCGCGAGTCCCTCGACGAGGCCGCCATCCGCGCGGTCAAGCGCTGGAGCTTCGTACCGGCCAAGCGCGGCGACCAGACCATCGCCGGTTGGGTGACCGTGCCACTGGACTTCCGTTTGAACTAACTGACCGACCGATGCGGCGCCCGCTGGCGCCGCCGAACAAGACTGCAATACGCCCTGCGAGGAACGCGACATGAACCTGCTTACCGACTCTCCCTTCCAATCGGTCGAACACAGCGTCATCTGGCTGCTGATCGGCTTCTCCGTCGTCACCTGGGGCCTGGCCCTGATCAAGGGCATCCAGTTCGCCCGCCAGCGCTACCAGGATCGCCGCTTCCACAAGCAGTTCTGGAGCGCCACCAGCCTGGACTCCGCCGCCGAGCAGGGCCAGCAGCAGAACGGTGCGGTGGCCCGCCTGGCCCAGGCCGGTTTCGCTGCCATCCAGGTGCAGGACGGCCAGGCCCATGATCTGGCCCAGTCGATCAACCACCAGGATCGCCTGGAGCGCTCGCTGCGCCAGCAGATCCAGCGTGAGCGCCGCTCGCTGGAGTCCGGCCTGGCGGTCCTCGCCTCGATCGGCTCGACCTCGCCCTTCATCGGTCTATTCGGCACCGTGTGGGGCATCATGGAAGCGCTCAAGGGCATCAGCGCGGCGGGCAATGCCAGCCTGGAAACCGTGGCCGGGCCGATCGGCGCGGCGCTGGTCGCCACCGGCGTGGGCATCGCCGTCGCCGTGCCGGCGGTGCTGGTCTACAACTACTTCCTTCGTCGCCTCAAGCTGACCGCCGCCGACCTCGACGACTTCGCCCACGACTTCTACAGCCTGGCGCAGAAGAGCGCGTTCAAGGTCATCAGCCATCCCGGCGCGCGCAAGCCGCAGCAGCCGCAGAATGTGAAGGAGGCTGTCTGACATGGCCTTCTCCACCCAGGACAGCGACGAAGTCCTCTCCGAGATCAACGTCACCCCGTTGGTGGACGTGATGCTGGTGCTGCTGGTGGTGTTCATCGTCACCGCGCCGCTGCTGACCAACTCCATCCCGATCAACCTGCCGAAGACCGAGGCCGTGGCCCCGGCGGACCAGAAGGACCCGCTGGTGGTGAGCATCGACGGCGACGGCAAGCTGTTCATCAACAAGGACGAGATCCAGCCGGAGCTGCTGGAGAGCAGCCTGGCCGATGCCAAAACCAAGGATGCCGAGGTCAAGGTGCAGCTGCAGGCCGACGACCAGGTCGACTACGGCGTGGTGGCCAAGGCCATGGCCAGCATCGAGCGCGCCGGCATCACCAAGCTGGCCGTGATCACCGCTCGCTGAATCGTTTCGCGGGGCCGTTCTTACCAGGCAGGGGAACGGCCCCTTTTTTATTTGCCACAGGAGGCGCCCATGCCCACGCTGTACATCTCCCCGGGGGCCTGTTCGCTGGCCTCGCATATCGTCGTTCATGAGCTGGCGCTGCCGATCCAGGTCGAGCAGGTTGCCCTGCGTACGCCGGATTCGCCGATCCACGCGATCAACCCGCTGGGGCGGGTGCCCGCCCTGCAGCTGGACGATGGCACCTTGCTGACCGAGAACAGCGCGCTCCTGCCGTACCTGGCCGACCAGGTGCCCGACACGCCGCTGTTCGCCCCGGTCGGCAGCGCCGAGCGCGCTCAGATCCAGGGTTGGCTCGGCTACCTGGCGGCGGAAGTCCATACCGCCTCGTTCCGCCCGCTCAATCGCCCCGAGCGCTACTCGGCGGACGAGGCGGTGCATCCCGGCATTCGCGCCCAGGCCCTGCAGCAGCTGTACAAGGCCTTCGAACACATCGACAGGCACCTGCAGGGTCGCCAGTGGCTGGTGGGCGAGCGCTACACCCTGGCCGACGCCTACCTCGGCCTGTTCGCCAACTGGCTGCTGCGGCTCGGCGCGCCCTTCGACCAGCTGACCCATGTGGCGCGTCTGCGCGAACAGTGGGCGGCGCGTCCGGCGGTGCAGCAGGCGCTGCGCACCGAGGGATTGCTCAAGGACTAAGCGGAGCGGGGCGATTGCGCTGATTATCCCTTTAGAGAATATAAAAATAATTAAACAGTATTTTTAAGGAATAAGAAAAATCCCTACTGTCACTCCACCCAGCCTACCCGCTGGGACCAAAGCCAACCTGCCGGCGGCTGAAGATCCAGCCGCGGCGCCTGAATCGAGATCATGGACATGAAGAAGACCTTGCTGTTGACCGCTCTGGCGGCTGCCCTCTCTGCCACTCTGGCGCACGCCGGAGAGAAGCTCACCGTTGCCGCAACCCCCGTACCTCACGCGGAAGTCCTCGAGCTGATCAAGCCGCAGCTGGCCAAGGAAGGCGTCGACCTCGACGTCAAAGTCTTCACCGATTACGTGCAACCCAACCTGCAGGTGAGCCAGAAGCAACTGGACGCCAACTACTTCCAGACCAAGCCCTACCTGGACACCTTCAACCACGACCGTGGCACCGACCTGGTAATCGTCAAGGGCGTGCACGTGGAGCCCTTCGGCGGCTACTCGCTGAAGTACAAGTCGCTGGCCGACCTGCCCAAGGGCGCGACCATCGCCATCCCCAACGAGGGCAGCAACGGCGGCCGTGCCCTGCTCCTGCTGCAGAAGGCCGGTCTGCTCAAGCTCAAGGACCCGAGCAACGCCCTGGCCTCGCCGAAAGACATCGCCGAGAACCCGCATCAGTTCAAGTTCAAGGAGCTCGAGGCAGCCATCCTGCCGCGCGTGCTGGACCAGGTCGACCTGGCCCTGATCAACACCAACTACGCCCTGGAAGCCAAGCTCAACCCGGGCAAGGACGCGCTGGTCATCGAAGGCAGCGACTCGCCCTACGTGAACTACCTGGTATCCCGTCCGGACAACCAGAGCAGCGACGCCATCAAGAAACTCTCCGCAGCCCTGACCAGCCCGGAAGTGAAGGCCTTCATCGAGAAGCGCTATTCGGGGGCCGTAGTTCCCGCGTTCTAAGCGCGGTCCTTTCTTTTGTGTCGCTGCTGCCCGCCGTAAACCACGGTGGTGAAGGCTGAACTGCCTTCTCCTTTTGACGCCGACCCGCGCAAGCTGGTCGGCGTTGTTTTTTCTGGAGTATGAAGGCAAGCGAGGAGGCTTCGCTCAGTTTGCGTAGCGTTGGTGAACAGGCGCGAATCTTCAGGTCGCCAGTCACTTCATACAGAAGGGTGGGCACATCCTGGGGGCGCAAAAAGGCGTTTAAGCGGCTCACCGAGTGGGAATGCTGGCCGGTGATCCGCGACCGCTACGCGGCTAAGGATATGACCACCATCGACCCCTACCACCACATCCGCGATTTACTGGAAGAGAGACATATCCACTGGGGAAGAGCAGTATGAGACTGTTAGTACCCATAGCGGAGCCAGTATGGACGACCACAAGTGTCCAGAATGCAGTCTGGTGTTACCGAAAGATGTTTATGAGTGTCCGCATTGCGCCAAGGTCGGTCGTATCTACCTGGGGCTATTTGCGTTTAGCACGGTACTGTTTTTCGTCATCTGTCTGGGCTTGCTTTACATCTTCTGAGCGAAGCATCGCGTATGGCCATTGAGCAATTAGCTGATGGCCGCTGGAAGGTCGATATAGAGCCGATCAAGGGCAAGCGTTGCCGCGAGATTCTCAAGACCAAGGCTGAAGCTCAGCGATTTGAGGCTAGCTGCCGCCCCAAGGTCGTAGACAATCCGAGCTGGACGCCAAAGCCGACCGACACACGCCGACTGACCGAGCTGATCGCCGCTTGGTTCCACCTGCATGGGCACTCTCTCAGGGATGGGGGGAACGCCGCCGCTCCAAGCTGGATATGCTCGCGAAGCGCCTTCGCAATCCGCAGGCCGCCAAGCTCGATCCGCAGACCTTAGCTCATGATCGCCACGTCAGGTTAGGGAAGGGCACGTCGCCTAAAACGCTCAATAACGAGTTGGGGTATCTGCGCTCGGTATACAACGCGCGTCCTAGGCGTTATCGCTACGCCAATCCGCTGGCCCTGGTGAAGCCGTTGAAGATCTAGGAACGGGAATTGTCTTGGCTGACGACCGATCAGATTGCCGTGCTACTGGAGGCCATTCGCAGTGGCTGTGATAACCAGCATGTGGAGATCATCACCTTGATCTGTCTGGCCACCGGAGCTCGTTGGTCAGAGGCGAAAAGCTAAAGCGGACCGGTCTTAACGTGGTGATTACTTTCAGCGGGCCAAGAGCGGTAAGGTTCGGTCTGTACCAATTTCGACTGAACTGGAAGCCAAAATCGTTCGGCACTGGAAACAGCATGGTCAGCCGAACTCGGCCATTACCTCGTTTCGCAGAGCCCTCGCCAGGACGACTATTGAGCTTCCTAAAGGCCAGGCTGCCCATTCTCTCCGGCGTACCTTCGCCAGCCACTTCATCCAGAACGGCGGCAACATCCTTACGCTGAGAAAATCCTGGGCCATTCGAGCTTGGCCATGACCATGCGCTATGCGCATCTTGCCCCGGATCACCTTCAGGACGCGCTTAGACTGGGGCCTCTGGCCGCGCTCTCTTGGTGAATCTCGTGCTTAAAAAGGATGCCGTCATATAGCGGGCCTTGAGCATCAAGGATGAGCGCGGATCGTCTTAGGACGGCGCGGCGGTCGTTCATGTAGAGACCAAATGACTTTGATCTGAAATGGCCCAACGCCATCCGGCATGCCCGCTCCGCTTCTTCACAAGGAATTTCGCTATCTGTCGGTGGGTAGTAAACCGCTTGGGTGGTGTCGTTATAGACGACGTTGACGAGCAGAACCTTGTCGGCATGGCACATAACGTCCAGAAATAACTTACCTTCCAGTAGCACGAGAGGAACCTCGTACCGCTCGCGGCGCAGTGAGTTCATGGCCTTAACTTGCTAAGCGAGAGCTGCCCTTAGCGTGACGGCTCTGTGGGTGTAACCACGTTCCTTAGTCAGGTTCCTCAGCGGGAGGGCGGCTATGCTACTGCAGGCTGAGCGTCTAGAAACCGGGGCGGGGAGTGTGGGGCATATATTTCCTGGCTTTCCTCTCAACTTTTACGCCAAGAATTGGTCTAGGTCTAGCTTCAACGTCAGATTTCTAACGCTTCGCTTTAAGTCTGTACTTTCGACACTTTTTCGACACCCAAAGAAAAACCCCTGACTTTCTCTAGGAAAATCAGGGGCTTGTTTGGTGGAGCCGGGGGGATTTGAACCCCCGTCCGCCAGCTCTCCGCTATCGGTTCTACATGCTTAGCCATCTCTACTGAGTTAACTCCGCGCGGCCCGAGTGGCAGGGCGCTTGGAGCGAGCTGCATAAGTTTTAGCCGTTACACCTGCAGCGAGCTTGGCGGCGATCCTGTTCTATCTGACTGACCTAATCGTCGGGTTTACAGGCATCCCCTAGGGTCAGCTAGCGGCACTTAGGCGGCTAGAGCGTAGTTGTCGTCGTTGGCAACTATAAAGTTGTGGCAGCGGATTTACGAGAACTGTCACCTACTCGGCATGCCCCTCAAGTTTTGCTACCGGCGTCGAATCCTAATCGGCCCCAGAACGCTCTTGCGAGGTTGGAGGGCAGTGTACGGCAAAGGTTCACCAGCGTCGACCATCGAACTGCCAGTACAATCCCTGGCGGGCACTGGCCGTTCGGCGGTCTTGTGCCATTCTCTTCAGATTAGAATTCGAGGAGCGACGGATGCCGCTCGCACCGCTCAAGCCTTTGCGCCGCTGGATCTGGCGAGCGTTCCTGCAGAGTGCGCTGATTCCCCTGGTACTGGTGGAGTCGGTGCTGATCGCCGTCTATCTCTATACCAACGAATCCATCCGAGAGTCCCAGGTCGGTTACCTGCAGAGCAGCGCGCTGCAGGACCTGGACAGCGCCGTGCGCCGCGAAGGGCAGGTGATCGACAGCCGTCTGCGCGCCATCGAGGCCCAGGTCGGCATCTACCGTGACGCGGTGACCGAGGCCCTGAGCGACCACCGCTTCGCCCCGGACGAACTGGAGCGCAAGCGTCACGCCAGCGCGCCGAGCGGCGTGTTCTACAGCAACAGCGACGATGGCCGCGCCGCCTCCTTCTATTCCGCCGCCACGCCGCCGGCCAAGCAGGACCGCGACAAGGCGCTGCGCCTGTCGCGGGTGGACCCGCTGATGCGCTCGATCCGCCAGGCCGACCCGCTGGTGGCGGCGGTCTACTTCAACACCTGGGACAGCTACAACCGCATCTACCCTTACTTCGATGTGCTGCAGCAGTACCCACATGACATGGTCATTCCGCAGTACAACTTCTATTACCTGGCCAACGCCGAGCACAACCCCAAGCGCAGTACCGTGTGGACCGAGGTCTATCTCGACCCGGCCGGTCAGGGCTGGATGATGTCGGCCATCGCGCCGGTCTATCGCGACAACTTCCTCGAGGGCGTCGCCGGCCTGGACGTGACGGTCGGGCAGATGCTCGCCGAGATCGGCAATCTTCAAGTGCCCTGGCAGGGCTATGCGCTGCTGGTGGGTAGCGACAACGCGATCATGGCCCTGCCCACGGCGGGCGAGAAGGACTTCGGCCTGCGCGAGCTGACCAGCTACTCGTACGCCGAGGCGGTCAGCCGCGAGGTGCTCAAGCCGGCCGACTTCAAGCTCGATCGCCAGCAGGGCCTGCGCCCGCTGCTGGAGGCCATGGCCACCCGGCATCACGGCGTGGTCGAGGTGCAGCTCGGCGGCCGTGGCCAACTGATGGCCTGGAGTGAGATTCCGCAGACCGGCTGGCGTCTGCTGCTGGTGGTGGACGAGGCCAACATCTTCAGCGAGACCAACCGCCTGGCCGAGCAATACCAGATCATCGGCTACCTGCTGATCGCCGGCCTGGTGTTCTTCTATCTGCTGTTCGGTACCTGGATGTGGACGCGCTCGCGGCGCCTGAGCAACGAGCTGGCCGAGCCCATCGCCGGCATCGTCGGCATGATGCGCAGCCTGGCGGTGGGCGAGCGCAAACCAGCGGCACCACCGACCTCCATCGCCGAGATGGCCGAGATGGCGGTGGAGGTGCAGCACGCCGGCCAACAGCTGCAGGCCAGCGAGGAGAGCCGCCTGCGTGCCCAGCGCACCCTGGAGCTGGTGCTGGAGAGCACCACCGAGAGTCTCTGGGAAGTGGAGGCGGAGAGCCTCAGCATCCGCATCAGCGACCGCTTCGTGCGGCGCTTCGGCCTTCCCACCGACTGCATGCCGTTCGCTGAATTCAACCAACGCGTGCACCCGGACGACCTGCCGCGGGTACGCCACCTGCGCCTGAGCATGGCCGACGACAGCGCCGAGGACTTCTTCGAGGCCGAGTATCGCTATGCCGATGGCCTGGGCCGCTACGTCTGGCTGCTCAGCCGTGGCAAGGTGATCGAGCGTGATGCCGAGGGCCGCGCGGTGCGTGCGGCGGGCACCCACGTCGACATCACGCGCCTCAAGCAGGTGCAGGAGGAGCTGCGTCGCGCCAGCCACGAGGCCCAGGCCGCCAGCCAGGCGAAGAGCCGGTTCCTGTCCAGCATGAGCCACGAGCTGCGCACGCCGCTCAATGCCATCCACGGCTTCGCCCAGCTGATCGAGCTGGAGGCCCAGGACCATGCCGAGCGCAACCAGGAGGCCGAGTACGCTCGCGAGATCGTGCTGGCCAGCCGGCACCTGACCTCGCTGGTGGACGACATCCTCGACCTCTCCAGCATCGAGAGCCGCCAACAGCAGCTGCAACTGCAGCCGGTGGATATCGGCCCGCTGCTGCGTAGCTGCGCCGAGCTGATCCAGCCCGAGGTGCAGCAACGCCGCCTGCAGCTGCAGGTGTTGGCCGAGGCGCATCCGCCGCTGTTCGTCCTGGCCGATCCGCGGCGTCTGCGCCAGGTGCTGCTCAACCTGCTGTCCAACGCGATCAAGTACAACAGCCCCCAGGGCATGATCCGCATGGGCTACGAGGTGCGCGCCAGCGGTGTGCGCCTGTGGGTCGACGACAGTGGTCCGGGCCTCAGCACCGAACAGCAGGCGCAGCTGTTCCAGCCGTTCCAGCGTCTCGGCCGGGAGAACTCCAATATCCCCGGCACGGGCATCGGCCTGGTGCTGTGCCGCGAACTGGCGGAGCTGATGGGCGGCGAGATGGGCTTCACCAGCGATGTCGGCCTGGGTAGTCGTTTCTGGATCGAGCTGCCCAGCGCCGCCGAGCCGCCGCTCGGTGGCGCGGCCGAACAGCCGGCCGCGACGCGTGCGCGCCAGGTATTGGCCCAGGTGCTCTGCGTGGAAGACCATCCGGCCTGCCTGCGGGTGCTGCAGGAGGGGCTGCGCGAGATGGCGGTGGTCGGCGGCGTGGGCTCGGTGCGCCGTGCGCTGCTGCAACTCAGCGAGCAGACGCCGGCGCTGGTGCTGCTCGATCTCGATCTGCCCGATGGCAGCGGCCTGGAAGTGCTGGAATACATGCGCAATGAGCCGCGCCTGGCCGAGGTGCCGGTGCTGGTGGTCAGCGCTGCGGCCGACGAGGAGCTGTTGGCGGAAGCCCGCGCCAAGGGGGCGCAGGCCTGCCTGCTGAAGCCGGTGGACCTGCAGCAACTGCGCCAGATGGCGCTGTCGCTGCTCGGTCAGGAAGCCTGACTACTCGCTGGCCTGCAGCAGGTTCAGCGCTTCCTCCAGCACCTTCACCGACTCACCGTGATTGCCGGACTTGTGCAGCTGCTCGCCTTCGGCGCGCAGGCGCTGCACTTCGGCCAATACTTCGGCATCGGCGGGCGGGTCGGTCTTGAGCATTTCGTCGATCTTGGTCATGTCCTGGGGACAGTGCATGGCCCATAGCGAGGTGCTGAACAGCAGGGTGGAGCAGAGCAGGAAGAGCCGGCGCATGGTGAGTCCTCCATGGATGGGGTGAACTCAGTATAGAGACGGACGCCAGGTCCGCCGTGCCGCCGGCTCTCCAGCCGTCAATCGGCCGGGCCGTCGCCCTTGCCGGTTTTTTCCAGCAGGGTCACGGCTTGGTTGGCATGCCCGGCGCAGCCTTCGTTGTCGCCAGCCTGCTGGGCTTGCACGGCCTGCTTGCGCAGATCCTCGACCTGCTGCTTGGCTGCAGCGCCGAGAGCGGTCTGGCTGGCCAGTTGGTCATCGATCTTCTGCAGGTTGGTGGCGCACAGATCGTCGTTGGCGAACGCCGGCGAGGCGGCGAGAGCACAGGCAAAAATCAGGGCAGTACGCTTCATCGAGGTCTCTCCTCTTCAGTCGTCGAAGCGAGCCCGGCAAACGGGCCCGTGTGCAGTCGACTGGGTTAGAGCGGCCTCGGTTCAGAGTTTTTTGCCCGGGTCACCCGGTCCACCAAGTACACCAGGCCGTGGTAGTCGATGCCGCTGTGGCTGGAAAGACCGATCTCGCAGGTGCGGCTGGTGGAGATGCCTTCCTCGCAGTACTGCACCGCGTCCTTCAGCGAGCGCAGCGAGTGGGCGTTCAGCTCGGGCGTGGTGAAGCCCTTGTCGCCGGCGAAGCCGCAGCAGTGGATGCCCTCGGGGATCACCACTTCCTTGGCGCAGTGGCGGGCGATGTCGATCAGCCCCTGGGCCTCGCCCAGATGCTGGGTGGAGCAGGTGACGTGCACCGCCACCGGCTTGTCCTGCGGGGTGAATTCCAGGCGTTCGAACAGATATTCGCGGATGAACTTCACCGGATCGTGCAGTTGCAGCCGCGGGTCGAGACCGTCCTGGACCAGGCGCAGGGTGCAGGGGCTGGTGTCGCAATAGATCGGATCGAGGCCGCCGCGGCTGGCCTTGAGCAGCGCGTCGACCAGCTCCTGCTTCTTGCGTTCGGCCTGCTCCGGGTAGCCCTTGGAGGCGAATGGCTGGCCGCAGCAGAGGTTGTCCGCATCTTCGGGGAACACCACCTGGAAGCCGGCCTTTTCCAGCAGGCGGCGGGTCTTGTCGATCAGCGGCGTCTGCTCGGCATCGGCGAAGGCCGGGCCCATGGCGCGCGAGATGCACGCAGCGAGGTAGACCACGCGTGGTCGCGCATCATTGCTGAAAGCCGGCAGATCGAGATTGCGTACCGGCTGCGGCATGGCCGGCGTCCATTGCGGCACGCGCCCGGCGCTGGCCTTGTGCAGCAGGGCCGAGGTCCTGCCCAGCAGTGGCGCGCCCATCAGCATGCGCGCGCCGTTGGCCACGTGCAGCAACACCCGCGCGCCCTGCAGGGTGCGGTGGAAGTGCGCGGCCAGCCAGTCGGCGCTGCGCCCGTGCTCGGCGTCGCGGGCGCGCAGCTTGCGCACCAGGTCGCCGGTATTGATGCCCACCGGGCAGCGCTGCGAGCACAGTCCGGTGGCGGCGCAGGTGTCCACGCCCTGGTAGTGGTAGGCGGCTTCCAGCTCCGTGGTATCGATGCCGGCGCGCTTGCGCGCCTGGATATCGCGCCAGATGACGATGCGCTGGCGTGGCGTCAGGGTCAGCCCCCTGGACGGGCAGACCGGCTCGCAGAAGCCGCACTCGATGCACTTGTCGACGATCTCGTCGGCGGCCGGCAGCGGCTTGAGGTTCTTCAGGTGGATCTGCGGGTCGTCCGACAGCACCACGTCCGGGTTGAGGATGCCCAGCGGGTCGAACAGGCGCTTGATGGTCCACATCAGCTGGTAGGCCTCGCTGCCCCATTCCAGCTCGACGAAGGGCGCCATGTTGCGGCCGGTGCCGTGCTCGGCCTTGAGCGCGCCGCCGAACTCCACGGCCACTAGCTGCGCCACGTCCTGCATGAAGGCCTCGTAGCGCGCGACCTGAACCGGGTCGTCGAAGCCTTGGGTGAAGACGAAGTGCAAGTTGCCCTCCAGGGCGTGGCCGAACAGGATGGCCTCGTCGTAGCGATGCTTCTCCAATAGCGCGATCAGGCGGTTGACGCCCTCGGCCAGGCGCTCCACCGGGAAGGTGACGTCCTCGATGATCACCGTGGTGCCGGTCTGGCGCACGGCGCCGACGGCGGGGAAGGTCTCCTTGCGGATCTTCCACAGCTGGTTGTAGACGGCCGGGTCTTCGCTGAAGTCGACCTGCTTCTCCACCGGGAAGTGGGCGATGGAGGCCATGATCTGGCCGATCTGCTCGTGCAGCAGCGACTGGCTGGCGGCGCGCGATTCGATCAGCAGGGCGCAGGCGCCGCCCGACAGGCTCTGCACCCACTCGGGCATGCCCTGCATGTTCTCCACCGAGCGCAGGCTGCGGCGGTCGAGCAGCTCCACCGCGGACACCGGCTGCTGTTTGAGCAACGGTACGGCCTGGCAGCAGCTCTCCACGTCAGGGAAGACGATCAGCGCGCTGGCCTTGTGCGGGTGCTCCGGCACGGTGTCGTAGGTCACCGCGCTGATAAAGCCCAAGGTGCCCTCGGAGCCGACCATCAGGTGGTTGAGGATGTCGAGAGGCTCGTCGAAGTCGACCAGTGCGTTGAGCGAGAAACCGGTGGTGTTCTTCAGTCGGTACTTGTGGCGGATCTTGTCGGCCAGCGCGGTATTGGCGCGGGTTTGCCGGCCCAGCTCGGCCAGGGTGTCGAGCAGCGCGCCGTGACGGGCGCGGAAGGCTGCGATGCTGGCGGCGTCCTCGCTGTCCAGTACGCTGCCGTCGGCCAGCACCACGCGCAGGCCGGCGAGGGTCTTGTAGCTGTTCTGCGCGGTGCCGCAGCACATGCCACTGGAATTGTTGGCGACGATGCCGCCGATCTTCGCCGCGTTGATCGAGGCCGGGTCGGGGCCGATCTTGCGCCCCAGCGGGGCCAGCCAGGCGTTGGCCTGGGCGCCGATGACGCCGGGCTGCAGGCGGATCTGCGCGCCGCCCGCGCGAATGTCGCGGCCGTTCCAGCTGTCGCCGAGGACGATCAGCACCGAGTCGCTGATGGCCTGGCCGGAGAGGCTGGTGCCGGCGGCGCGGAAGGTCACCGGCACGCGCTGAGCGCTGGCCAGCTCCAATAGCTGCACCACCTCGGCCTCGGATTCGACCCGTACCACCAGCTTGGGAATCAGCCTGTAGAAGCTGGCATCTGTGCCGAAGGCCAGGGTCGACAGCGGGTCGTCGAACAGGCGCTCGCGCGGGATCAGGCGATGGACTTCGGCGAGGAAGGCGGCGGGCAGGCTCATGCGAGCTCCATGTATCCGGTGGTATCACCCCTCTCCCTCTGGGAGAGGGGACTAGAACATCAGACGCCCAGTTCACGCACCAGCGAGTCGCGGCTGATCTCGGCGATCGACTTGGCGCCGGTCAGAACCATGGCCACGCGCATCTCCTTCTCGAACAGGTCGAGCAGGTTGCTCACCCCGGCACCGCCGGCTGCGGCCAGGGCGTAGACGAAGGCACGGCCGAGCATCACGCCGTCGGCGCCGAGGGCGAGCATGCGCACCACGTCGAGGCCGGTGCGGATGCCGGAGTCGGCGAGGATCTTCAGCTCGCCTTTCACCGCGTCGGCTATGGCTGGCAGGGCGCGGGCGCTGGACAGCACGCCGTCGAGCTGGCGGCCGCCGTGGTTGGACACGACGATGCCGTCGGCGCCGAATTTCACGGCGTCCTTGGCATCCTCGGGGTCGAGGATGCCCTTGATCACCATCGGGCCGTCCCAGAATTCACGAATCCATTCCAGGTCCTTCCAGGAGATCGACGGGTCGAAATTGGCCCCCAGCCAGCCGATATAGTCGGCCAACCCAGTCGGATTTCCACGGTAGGTGGAGATATTGCCGAGGTCGTGCGGCTTGCCCAGCACGCCGACGTCCCAGGCCCAGGCCGGGTGTGTGACGGCCTGCAGCACCCGGCGCAGGGCGGCGTTGGGGCCGCTCATGCCGGAGTGGGCGTCACGGTAGCGCGCGCCGGGGGTGGGCATGTCGACGGTGAACACCAGGGTGGTGACGCCGGCGGCCTTGGCTCGCTCCAGAGCGTTGCGCATGAAGCCACGGTCCTTCAGCACGTAGAGCTGGAACCACATCGGCCGGTCGATGCTTGGGGCCACTTCCTCGATCGGGCAGACCGAGACGGTGGACAGGGTGAATGGAACGCCCTTGGCCGCCGCCGCCTTGGCCGCCTGCACCTCGCCGCGGCGGGCGTACATGCCGGTCAGGCCGACCGGGGCCAGGGCCACCGGCATGGCCAGCTTCTCGCCGAACAGCTCGGTTTCCAGGTTCAGCTCGGACATGTTCTTCAGCACGCGCTGACGCAGGGCGATGCCGGCCAGGTCCTCGACGTTGCGCCGCATCGTGTACTCGGCGTAGGCGCCGCCGTCGATGTAGTGGAACAGGAACGGCGGCAGCCGGCGTTGGGCGGCGGCGCGGTAGTCGGTGGAGGCGGAGATGATCATTGGCTTCTCATCCGTTGGAAAATGGGAACAACGATGTTGCGGACGGATCTCGCGAGCTAGAGCGAGACAAGGCAGACATGGCCGAGGGCGCGGAGTTTACGAGCTGTAAATGAGCAGCCCGAGGCCATGTCTAACGCTGTATCGCCGACGCGCAGCAGATCCGAATGTCCTCAGTGCACGAGCATGCCGGTCAGCCAGTAGGCCTGGACCAGGGTGATCAGGCCGACGAAGGTGGCGAAGATCAGGCTGTGCTTGAGGGTGAAGCGGAACAGGTCGGATTCCTTGCCGACCATGCCGGTGGCGGCGCAGGCCACGGCGATGGATTGCGGCGAGATCATCTTGCCGGTCACGCCACCGCTGGTGTTGGCGGCTACCAGCAGGGTGTCGTTGACCCCGATCTGGTGCGCGGTGGTGGCCTGCAGCGAGCCGAACAGGGCGTTGGACGAGGTGTCCGAGCCGGTCAGGAACACGCCCAGCCAGCCGAGGAACGGCGAGAAGAACGGGAACAGCGAACCGGTACCGGCCAGGACCAGGGCCATGGTGGTGGACATGCCGGAGAAGTTGGTGACGAAGGCGAAGGCCAGCACCATGCCGATGGACAGGATCGGCCACTTCAGCTCGATGAAGGTTTCCTTGAAAGTGGTCAGACCAGTTTTGAAGTCGATCTTCAGGATCAGCATGGAGATCAGTGCCGAGAAGAAGATCGCGGTGCCGGTGGCAGAGATCGGATCCAGTTTGAATAGGGCCGGAATCGGCGTGGGGTTGGCGACGATCGGTGCGACCTTCAGTACCAGCTGGTCCAGGTGCGGGATGGCAAATAGGAAGACGAAGCTCTCCAGCGCGCCGCCTGGGGCGAACATGGCCTTGAACGGCTTGAGGGTCCAGATGGTGACCAGCAGGGTCAGCACCAGGAACGGCGACCAGGCCTTGAGGATCTCACCGAAACTGTAGGGCGATGGGGTGGCGCCGCTCTGGCCGCCGAAGCCGCCGAGGGTCGCGGCGCCGCCGGAGAGGCTGACCACTTCGCTGTCTTCGGCGCGGCGCGGACTCCAGACCTTGAGGAACAGGGTCAGGCTGACCAGGCTGACCAGGGCCGAGGTGATGTCCGGCAGTTCCGGGCCGATGAAGTTAGAGGTGAAGTACTGGGTGACGGCGAAGCTGCCACCGGCGACCAGCGCGGCCGGCCAGGTTTCCTTGATGCCTTTCCAGCCATCCATCATCGCCACCAGCCAGAACGGCACGATGATCGACAGCAACGGCAGTTGGCGACCGGTCATGGCGCCGATCTTGAACGGGTCGATGCCGGTGACCTGGCCGGCCACGGTGATCGGAATGCCCAGGGCGCCGAAGGCCACCGGCGCGGTGTTGGCGATCAGGCACAGGCCGGCGGCGTACAGCGGGTTGAAGCCGAGGCCGACGAGCAGGGCGGCGGTGATCGCCACCGGCGCGCCGAAGCCGGCCGCGCCTTCGAGGAAGGCACCGAAGGAGAAGCCGATCAGCAGCACCTGCAGGCGCTGGTCATCGGTGATCGACAACACCGAGCTGCGGATCACCTCGAACTGGCCGCTCTTGACCGCGAGTTTGTAGAGGAACACCGCGGCGACGATGATCCAGGCGATTGGCCACAGGCCGTAGGCGAAGCCGTAGCCGGCGGCGGCGAAGGCTTTTTCGGCCGGCATGCCGAAGGCGAAGATCGCCACCAGCAGCGCCAGCGCCAGGGTGATGGTGCCGGCGATGTGGCCCTTGAGGCGGAACACGGCCAGGGCGAGGAAGAAGAAGATGATCGGAATCAGTGCGGCGAGCGCCGACAGGCCGAGGCTGCCGAGCGGGGTATAGAGCTGTTGCCAGGTTTGCATTGCGGGTGGCTCCCTAATTGTTTTTGGAGGTGCCTAGCGCTCGGTGGTCCTCAGGCTTCTGGCCCGGCGGCGGCAGATCGAGCGACTCGATGACTTGGATTAATTGGTAATACCAATTTACAAAGCCAGGCGCTCAGGGTAAAAGCCTGGCTCTGGGTGTGTCAATTTGTCCGTCTGCGACTTTGGTCGCACCGGCTCGCCGTTTGCGGCTGCTTGCCGCGGTTAACGGGGCTGGTTAGGCTGCCCGGCACAAGTCGCGAATGGCGGGCCAGACGGCCGCCGGGCGGCAGGAAATGAGGGTGGAAGTGGTATGACATTCGGTCAGGTACGGCAGCGCCGCCTGTCGGACGACATCGTCAGTCAGCTCGAGTCGATGATTCTCGAGGGCACGCTGAAGGCTGGAGAGCGGCTGCCGGCGGAGCGTGCGCTGGCGGAGCAGTTCGGCGTATCGCGGCCGTCGCTGCGTGAGGCGATCCAGAAGCTGGTGGCCAAGGGCCTGCTGGTCAGTCGCCAGGGTGGCGGCAACTATGTGGCCGCGGAACTGGGTTCGACCTTCAGCGACCCGCTGCTGCACCTGCTGGAGAGCAACCCCGATGCCCAGCGCGACCTGCTGGAGTTCCGCCATACGCTGGAGGGCTCCTGCGCCTTCTACGCGGCGCAGCGCGCCACGCCGCTCGACCACGAGCGCCTGCGTGCCGCCTTCGACGAGCTGCAGCGCTGCTATGCGCCGGACAGCAAGGCCAGCCGGGCGGAGGAGGGCGCGGCGGATGCACGCTTCCATCTGGCCATCGCCGAGGCGAGCCACAACGCGGTGCTGCTACACACCATCCGTGGCCTGTTCGACCTGCTCCGGCACAACGTGGTGACCAATATCGGCGGCATGTACCTGCAGCGCAGCGAGACCCGTGACCAGTTGCGCGCACAGCACCAGGCGCTGTTCGAGGCGATCATCGAGCGGCGCGCCGAGGCAGCGCGGCAACTGTCGGATCTGCATATCCAGTATGTGCAGGAGGTGCTGACCGAGGCCCAGCAGGAGGCCCGGCGCCTGGAGCGGGCGCAGCGGCGCCAGGGGCTGTAAAAGAAAAGGGCGGATGATCCGCCCTTTGTCTTATTCGTCCTTGCCCTTGCTGCGCATGGCGCGCTGGACTTCGCGATCGGCGTCGCGTTCTTTCTCGGTGTGGCGCTTGTCGAAGTCCTTCTTGCCCTTGGCCAGGGCGATCTCGCACTTGATCAGGTGGGCCTTCCAGTAGATCGACAGGGCAACGCAGGTGTAGCCCTTCTGCTGTACCGAGCCGAACAGCTTGTCCAGCTCGCGCTTGTTCAGCAGCAGCTTGCGGGTGCGGATCGGGTCGGCGATGACGTGGGTGCTGGCGGTCTTCAGCGGGGTGATGTGGCAACCCATCAGCCAGGCTTCGTCATCCTTGAGCAGGATATAGCTGTCTACCAGCTGCGCCTTGCCGGCGCGCAGGCTCTTCACTTCCCAGCCGGACAGGACCAGGCCGGCCTCGAACTTGTGTTCGATGAAGTAGTCGTGCAGCGCCTTCTTGTTCAGCGCGATGGTCCCGGTGGGGTGTTTCTTCTGCTTGGCCATAGGGCGCGCATTATAGGGAGTCGACGCGCCCGTGGCGACAGGTGCGCTTGAGAGGGGTGGTCTAATTCCGCACAATGCGCGCTCCGTGGCGCTGGCAGGCCGGCGCGGCAGTTCAGGAACAAAAGGCTGATGAGTACCCGTATCCAACGCTCGGCCCTGTTGCCCTATCCGGCGCAGGCCCTCTATGACCTGGTCAACGATGTGGCCAGCTATCCGCAATTCCTGCCCTGGTGCGCGGCGTCCGAGGTGCTGGAATCCAGCGAGAGCGAGATGCGCGCGACCCTGACTGTGGCCAAGGGGGGCATCAGCCAGCAGTTCACCACGCGCAACCGCCTGGTGCCGGGCAAGTCCATGGATATGCAGCTGGTGAACGGCCCGTTCTCCAAGTTGCATGGTGTGTGGGAGTTCAAGGCGCTCGGCGACAAGGCCTGCAAGATCAGCCTGGACATGACCTTCGATTACGCCGGTCCGCTGGTCAAGGCGACGCTCGGTCCGCTGTTCACCCAGGCAGCCAACACCATGGTCGATGCTTTCTGCCAGCGGGCCAAGCAGCTCTATGGCTGAGATTGATATTGAGGTGGTCTACGCCCTCGCAGGCGAGCAGCGTCTGCTACGCCTGAGCGTGCCGACCGGCACCACAGTGCGCGAGGCGGCGCTGCGCTCGGCGATGGACGAGCACTTTCCCGGTCTCGATCTGAGCACTGCTGCGCTGGGTATCTTCGGCAAGCTAGTGGCCAAGCCGGAGGAGCGGGTGTTGGAGGCCGGCGAGCGGGTCGAGATCTATCGGCCGCTGCTGGCCGATCCCAAGGAAGTGCGCAAGGCGCGTGCGGCACGAGCCAAGGCTGCGCAGCAAGGCGACTGAGTGATTTTCGGCGGCCATGAAAAAGCCCGGCATTGGCCGGGCTTTTTGTTGTAGCGGATTACTGCGGCTGCGGGTCCAGCGGCTCCGGAATCGGCACCGGGATCGGCTCGGCGGCATCCACTTCGTCCTGGATCTGCTCCAGCAGGGAGCCCGGCTTGGCCGGCTCTTCGGTCTGCTGTTGCGGCTGCTGGTTGACGCTCGTGTCGCTGCCTTCGCCGAGGATTTCCTGGTCGCGGCTGACGCCCGGCATGAAGTCGCCGGCCAGGCCGATCAGTTGATCGCTGCCGTCGAACATTAGGCTGATGCGTTCCTGGTAACGCTGACGACCACCCGGTTGAATGCTGTACAGATAGTCCCAGCGCTTGGCGTGGAAGGTATCGGTGATCAGCGGGTTGCCCATGATAAACCGCACTTGGCGTTGGGTCATTCCGGGCTTCAACTGGTCTATCATGTCCTGTGTAACGACATTGCCCTGCTGGATGTCGATTTTGTAGACCCCGGGAAACGAACAGCCGGCGAGTGCGAACAGACCCACGAGGGTGAGGCTGGGCAGCAAGAGCTTGGTGTTTTGCATCGGTGGGTGACTTCCACTATCTTGGCTGGGCAAATTAAACCCCGATCATACCCGCATTAACGGGAGCTGCGAAGCAGCAACCACGAGAAAGCTGACCATGGTTGAAAACAACGAACTGCGTAAGGCTGGCCTCAAGGTCACCCTGCCGCGCGTGAAGATTCTGCAGATGCTCGACTCGGCCACTTCCGGCCAGCGTCACATGAGTGCGGAAGACGTATACAAGGCTCTGATGGAGGCCGGCGAAGATGTAGGCCTGGCTACCGTCTACCGCGTGCTGACCCAGTTCGAGGCTGCCGGCCTGGTCGAGCGCCACAACTTCGACGGCGGCCATGCCGTATTCGAGCTGGCCGACAGCGGGCACCACGACCACATGGTCTGCGTCGATAGCGGCGAAGTGATCGAGTTCTTCGATCCAGAGATCGAGAAGCTGCAGAAAGAGATCGTTAAGCAGCACGGCTTCGAACTGGTCGATCACAATCTGGTGCTCTACGTGCGCAAGAAGAAGTAACGCGTACCGAGTCAGACGAAAAAGGCGCCCCGCGGGGCGCCTTTTTCATGGGCGGCTTGCAGTGTCAGCTCTGGACGCTGGTGACCATCTTGCGTGCGTGCTGCAGGGATTCCTCGGTGAGGTCGACGCCGCCGAGCATGCGCGCGACTTCCTCGACGCGCTGCGCTGTATCCAGGTTGGCCACGGCGGTGCGGGTCTCGGCGCTGTCGCGCTGCTTGTGCACGAACAGATGATGGTGGCCCTGGGCCGCGACCTGCGGCAGGTGGGTCACGGTCAGCACCTGGCCGCGCTCGCCCAGGCGGCGTAGCAGCTGGCCGACCACTTCGGCGGTGGGGCCGCCGATGCCGACGTCCACTTCGTCGAACACCAGGGTCGGTACCCGCGAGGTCTGCGCGGTGATCACCTGGATGGCCAGGCTGATGCGCGACAGTTCGCCGCCCGAGGCGACCTTGGCCAGCGACTTCAGTGGCTGGCCCGGGTTGGCGCTGACCAGGAATTCCACCTGCTCCAAGCCGTGGGGTTGCGGCTCTTCGGCACTGCCAGCCTGCAGCTCGATGCTGAAGCGTCCGCCGGGCATGCCGAGGGTCTGCATCTCCACCTGCACGGCTTCGGCCAGACGGCTGGCGGCTTGCTGGCGCAGGGCGCTCAGCTCGGCGGCCTTCTCCTGATAATGGCGAGCGTAGGAGGCCAGCTCCTCGCCCAGACGCTCTACCGCCTCGTCATCGGCGTTGAGGCTTTCCAGCTCTTCCAGCAGGCGCTGCTGCAGCTCGGCCAGCTCGAAGGGCTGCACCCGATGCTTGCGCGCCAGGCTGTAGATGGCGTCCAGGCGCTCTTCCAGCAACTGCTGACGCTGCGGGTCGGCGTCGAAATGGTCGAGGAAGCGATTCAATTCGCCGACCGCTTCCTCGACCTGGATCTGCGCACTGGCCAGCAGGTTGGTCGCCTCGCCCAGGGCGCCGGGCTGGCTGCTGAAGGCGGTGAGGCGGTTGAGGCTGGCGGTGAGGGCGGACAGCACGTTGCCGGCGTCGCTCTCACTGCACAGGTCGAGCACCTGGCGGCAGGCGCCGAGCAGCTGTTCGGCGCTGCTCAGGGTCTTGTGTTCCTGCTCCAGTCGTTCCAGCTCGTTGTCGCCCAGGCCCAGGTTCTCCAGCTCTTCCAGCTGGTAGCTGAGCAACTGGTGGCGGGCGCGCTGCTCGTCGCCAGTCGAGGACATGCGCTGCAGTTCCTGGCGAGTCTGGCGCCAGCGCTGAGCGGCCAGGTGAACCTGGCGCGCCAGCTCCTGGCTGCCGGCGTATTCGTCGAGCAGGCGGCGATGGGTGTCGGGCTTGAGCAGTGACTGGTGCTCGTGCTGGCTGTGGATGTCGATCAGCAGCTCGCCGAGGGCCTTGAGGTCGCCGAGCGGGCAGGGCGCGCCGTTGATATAGCCGCGCGAGCGGCCTTCGCTGGTGATGACGCGGCGCAGGATGCACGGGCCGTCGTGGTCCAGGTCGCGTTCGGCCAGCCAGGCGCGGGCCTCGGCGATGTCTTCCAGGTCGAAGCTGGCGAGGATGTCCGCCTTGTCGGCGCCGGGGCGGACCGCGCCGCTGTCGGCGCGATCGCCTAGGGCCAGGCCGAGGGCGTCGAGCATGATCGACTTGCCGGCGCCGGTCTCACCGGTGATCACGGACATGCCGCGTTCCAGCTCCAGATCCAGGTGTTCGACGATGGCGTAGTTGTGAACGGACAGGTGCACCAGCATGGAGAGCGCTCCCAAAAGTTTGTGCTGGCTATTTATACAGTGTTTTGTTTTGTCCCGGCAATAACCCTTGAAACCGTGCGACCGGCCCCCATATAGGCGGCAAGAAGCGCGGGCCATGACCCGCCGATGTATAGACAGGAGGAACCAATGGCAGACGAACAGACCCTGGACCCGGCAACCCCGGAAGAGCAACTGGCCCCCGAGGCGACCGCCGGCGACGACTTGGCCGCCCGCGTGCAGATCCTTGAAGAGCAGCTGGCTGCCGCCCAGGATCAGTCCCTGCGCGTGGCCGCCGACCTGCAGAACGTGCGCCGCCGCGCCGAGCAGGATGTAGAGAAGGCGCACAAGTTCGCCCTGGAGAAGTTCGCCAACGACCTGCTGCCGGTGGTCGACAGCCTGGAGCGCGGTCTGGAGCTGTCCAATCCCAACGACGAGGCGATCAAGGCCGTGCGCGAAGGCATGGAGCTGACCCTCAAGCTGTTCCACGACACCCTCAAGCGCTACCAGCTGGAAGCGCTCGATCCGCACGGCACGCCGTTCAATCCGGAGCATCATCAGGCCATGGCGATGGAGGAGAGCACCCATGTCGAGCCGAATACGGTGCTCAAGGTGTTCCAGAAGGGCTACCTGCTCAACGGTCGCCTGCTGCGCCCGGCCATGGTCGTGGTGAGCAAGGCGCCGAGCGCGCCGCCGCCCTCCATCGACGAGCAGGCTTGAAATCCATCGGGCCGACCCCCATCTGTTACAGCAAGCGAATTCATAGCTGACGCGGCGGGCATGACAGGCCGCGGTTAACGACAAAGTTTCGGAGAGTTTGAACATGGGCAAAATCATCGGTATCGACCTGGGGACCACCAACTCCTGCGTGGCCATCCTGGAAAACGGCAGCGTCAAGGTCATCGAGAACGCCGAGGGCGCGCGTACTACCCCCTCGATCATCGCCTACACCAACGACGGCGAGACTCTGGTCGGCCAGTCCGCCAAGCGCCAGGCGGTGACCAACCCGCACAACACCCTGTTCGCAGTGAAGCGCCTGATCGGTCGCCGCTTCGAAGAAGATGTCGTGCAGAAAGACATCAAGCTGGTTCCCTACAAGATCGTTAAGGCCAGCAACGGCGACGCCTGGGTGCAGGCCAGCGGCAAGGACATGGCGCCGCCGCAGATCAGCGCCGAAGTGCTGAAGAAAATGAAGAAGACCGCCGAGGACTACCTGGGCGAGGCCGTGACCGAAGCGGTGATCACCGTGCCGGCCTACTTCAACGATAGCCAGCGCCAGGCCACCAAAGACGCCGGCCGCATCGCCGGTCTGGACGTCAAGCGCATCATCAACGAACCGACCGCGGCTGCGCTGGCCTACGGCATGGACAAGGCCAAGGGCGACCACACCGTGATCGTGTATGACTTGGGTGGCGGTACCTTCGACGTGTCGGTGATCGAGATCGCCGAAGTCGACGGTGAGCACCAGTTCGAAGTGCTGGCCACCAACGGTGACACCTTCCTCGGTGGTGAAGACTTCGACATGCGCCTGATCGACTACCTCGTCGATGAGTTCAAGAAAGAGTCCGGCATGGATCTGAAGAACGATCCGCTGGCTCTGCAGCGCCTGAAAGAAGCCGCCGAGAAGGCCAAGATCGAGCTGTCCTCGTCCCAGCAGACCGATGTCAACCTGCCTTACATCACCGCCGACGCGACCGGTCCGAAGCACCTCAACGTGAAGATCTCCCGCGCCAAGCTGGAGGCCCTGGTCGAGGATCTGGTCGCCCGTACCATCGAGCCGTGCCGCATTGCCCTGAAAGACGCCGGCATTGACGCCAGCAAGATCGACGACGTGATCCTGGTCGGCGGCCAGACCCGTATGCCGCTGGTGCAGCAGAAGGTTGCCGAGTTCTTCGGCAAGGAAGCGCGCAAGGACGTCAACCCGGACGAGGCCGTGGCCATCGGTGCCGCCATCCAGGGCGCCGTGCTGGCCGGTGACGTCAAGGACGTGCTGCTGCTCGACGTGTCCCCGCTGACCCTGGGCATCGAGACCATGGGCGGCGTGATGACTCCGCTGATCGAGAAGAACACCACCATCCCGACCAAGAAGTCGCAGGTGTTCTCCACCGCCGACGACAACCAGAGCGCCGTGACCATTCACGTGCTGCAGGGCGAGCGCAAGCAAGCCGCGCAGAACAAGTCGCTGGGCAAGTTCGACCTGGCCGAGATTCCGCCGGCTCCGCGTGGCGTGCCGCAGATCGAAGTGACCTTCGACATCGACGCTAACGGTATCCTGCACGTCGGCGCCAAAGACAAGGCCACCGGCAAGCAGCAGTCGATTGTGATCAAGGCCAACTCCGGTCTGTCCGACGAGGAGATCGAGCGCATGGTGCGTGACGCCGAGGCCAACGCCGAGGAAGACCGCAAGTTCGAGGAACTGGCCGCTGCCCGCAACCAGGGCGACGGTCTGGTCCACGCCACTCGCAAGATGATCACCGAGGCTGGCGACAAGGCCACTGCCGACGAGAAGGCGGCCATCGAGAAGGCCATCGGCGAACTGGAAGCTGCCCTGAAAGGCGACGACAAGGCTGCCATCGAGGCCAAGATCAACGCCCTGTCCGAAGCTACCACTCCGCTGGCGCAGAAGATGTACGCCGAGCAGCCGCAACCGGGCGCTGCCGCCCAGGGCGCGGATGACGCCAAGGACGCCGGCGACGACGTGGTCGACGCCGAGTTCGAAGAGGTCAAGGACAACAAGTAAGCTACGGCTTGCTTCCGTTCCAGCCTGCCGAAGCCTGGCTTCGGCAGGTGCGATTCGCCGCGCGGGAGCTTGCTCCCGCGTTGGTGTGTCTGGGGCAGACGAATTTAAAGGTGTTGATGTATGGCCAAACGTGACTATTACGAAGTGCTCGGTGTGGAGCGCGGCGCCAGCGAGGCGGACCTGAAGAAGGCCTACCGCCGCCTGGCGATGAAGCACCACCCGGACCGCAACCCGGACGACAAGGCCGCGGAAGAGAAATTCAAGGAGGCCAACGAGGCCTATGAAGTGCTCTCCGATGCCAGCAAACGCTCGGCCTACGACCAGTACGGCCATGCCGGCGTCGACCCGCAGATGGGCGGCGGTGGCGGCTTTGGCGCCGGCGGCGCGAACTTCTCCGACATCTTCGGCGATGTGTTCAGTGATTTCTTCGGCGGTGGCGGTCGCGGCGGCCAGCGTGGCGGCGCCCAGCGCGGCTCGGATCTGCGCTACACCCTCGAACTGGACTTGGAAGAGGCGGTGCGCGGCACCACCGTGACCATTCGCGTGCCGACCCTGGTCGGTTGCAAGACCTGCGATGGCAGCGGCGCCAAGAAGGGTACCAGCCCGGTGACCTGTACCACCTGCGGTGGCATCGGCCAGGTGCGCATGCAGCAGGGCTTCTTCTCGGTGCAGCAGACCTGCCCGCGCTGCCATGGCAGCGGCAAGATGATCACCGACCCCTGTGGCAGCTGCCATGGTCAGGGCCGGGTGGAAGAGAGCAAGACCCTGTCGGTCAAGGTGCCGGCAGGCGTCGACACCGGCGACCGTATCCGTCTGTCCGGCGAAGGCGAGGCGGGCTCCCATGGCGGGCCGGCCGGCGACCTGTACGTGGTGGTCAACGTGCGCGAGCACCCGATCTTCCAACGCGACGGCAAGCACCTGTACTGCGAAGTCCCGATCAGCTTCGCCGACGCGGCGCTTGGCGGCGAGCTGGAAGTGCCGACCCTGGATGGCCGGGTCAAGCTGAAGATCCCGGAAGGCACCCAGACCGGCAAGCTGTTCCGTCTGCGTGGCAAGGGCGTGGCCCCGGTGCGCGGTGGCGGTGCCGGCGACCTGATGTGCCGGGTGGCGGTGGAAACGCCGGTCAATCTGGACAAGCGCCAGCGCGAGCTGCTGGAAGAGTTCCGCAAGTCGCTGGAAGGCGACAGTTCCCACTCGCCCAAGGCCAGCGGCTGGTTCGACGGCATGAAGCGCTTCTTCGGCGACATCTAAGGAACAGGCTATGCAACGTATCGCAGTGATGGGCGCCGCCGGGCGCATGGGCAAGATTCTCATCGAGGCGGTCGGCCAGGCGGAAGGCGCGCAGCTGACCGCGGCGGTAGATCGCCCGGACAGCAGCCTGATCGGTGCCGACGCAGGCGAACTGGCGGCGCAGGGCAAGATCGGCGTGACCCTGTCCGGCGACCTGAATGCCGTGCTGGATCAGTTCGATGTGCTGATCGACTTCACCCATCCGTCGGTGACCCTGAAGAACCTGGAAGTCTGCCGCCAGGCAGGCAAGGCCATGGTCATCGGTACCACCGGCTTCTCGCCGGAGGAGAAGCAGCTGCTGAGCGAGGCGGCCAAGCAGATCCCGATCGTCTTCGCCGCCAACTACAGCGTGGGCGTCAACCTGTGCCTGAAGCTGCTGGATACCGCCGCCCGCGTGCTGGGCGACGATGTCGATATCGAGATCATCGAGGCGCATCACCGGCACAAAGTCGACGCGCCTTCCGGCACCGCGCTGCGCATGGGTGAGGTGGTGGCCAATGCCCTGGGGCGTGATCTGCAGAAGGTTGCGGTCTACGGTCGCGAGGGCCAGACCGGCGCCCGCGAGCGCGAGACCATCGGTTTCGCCACCGTGCGTGCTGGTGATGTGGTCGGTGATCACACCGTGCTGTTCGCCGCCGATGGCGAGCGCGTGGAGATCACCCACAAGGCCTCCAGTCGCATGACCTTCGCCAAGGGCGCGGTGCGCGCGGCGCAATGGTTGCAGGGGCAGCCGGCTGGACTTTATGACATGCAGGACGTGTTGGGGCTAAACTGAAATGCCTGAACGGTCCATGCAAGCTGTGGACCGAAAAGGGCTTTTCCTGTAAGCTTCCCGCTTTAGTGTGTCCACTAAAAGTAACGCAGAATGAATCAGATAAAGAAGCGGGGTGACGGTCAATACGTCATCCCGCTTTTTTACAACCTGCGTTTGTGCAAGTTTCAGATCTAAGGGAGGTCTTCTTGACTAAGCCAGCCATTCTCGCCCTTGCCGACGGCAGCATTTTCCGCGGTGAAGCAATCGGGGCCGACGGCCATACCATCGGTGAAGTGGTGTTCAACACCGCCATGACCGGCTATCAGGAAATCCTCACCGATCCTTCCTATGCCCAGCAGATCGTCACCCTGACCTACCCGCATATCGGTAACACGGGGACTACTCCCGAGGACGCCGAGTCCAACCGCGTGTGGGCCGCCGGCCTGATCATTCGCGACCTGCCGCTGACTTCCAGCAACTGGCGCGACAAGCAGCCGCTGGACGAGTACCTGAAAGAGAACGGTACCGTCGCCATCGCCGGCATCGACACCCGTCGCCTGACCCGCATCCTGCGCGAGAAGGGTTCGCAGAACGGCTGCATCCTGGCTGGCGAAGACGCCACCGAGGAAAAAGCCCTGGAACTGGCGCGCAGCTTCCCCGGCCTGAAAGGCATGGACCTGGCCAAGGTGGTCAGCTGCACCGAGCGCTACGAGTGGCGCTCCAGTGTGTGGAACCTGAAAGACGACAGCCACCCGGAAATCGCCGCCAGCGAGCTTCCTTACCATGTGGTCGCCTACGACTACGGGGTCAAGGTCAACATCCTGCGCATGCTGGTCGAGCGCGGCTGCCGCCTGACCGTGGTGCCGGCGCAGACCCCGGCCAAGGACGTGCTGGCGCTGAACCCGGACGGCGTGTTCCTCTCCAACGGCCCAGGCGATCCCGAGCCGTGCGACTACGCCATCGCCGCGATCAAGGAAATTCTCAATACCCAGATTCCGCTGTTCGGCATCTGCCTCGGTCACCAGCTGCTGGCCCTGGCCTCCGGCGCCAAGACCGTGAAGATGGGCACCGGCCACCACGGCGCCAACCACCCGGTGCAGGATCTGGATTCCGGCGTGGTGATGATCACCAGCCAGAACCACGGCTTCGCCGTGGACGAGCCGAGCCTGCCGGCCAACCTGCGTGCCACCCACAAGTCGCTGTTCGACGGCACTCTGCAGGGCATCGAGCGTACCGACAAGGACGCCTTCAGCTTCCAGGGCCACCCGGAAGCCAGCCCAGGCCCGCACGACGTCGCCCCGCTGTTCGACCGCTTCATCGAAGCCATGGCCAAGCGCCGCTAAGCCACGCCGACTGACCCAAGGATTCGAGTAAGAACCATGCCAAAACGTACAGACATCAAAAGCATCCTGATCCTCGGCGCCGGCCCCATCGTCATCGGCCAGGCCTGCGAGTTCGACTATTCCGGCGCCCAGGCCTGCAAGGCCCTGAAGGAAGAAGGCTTCCGCGTCATCCTGGTGAACTCCAACCCGGCCACCATCATGACCGACCCGGCCATGGCCGACGCCACCTACATCGAGCCGATCAAGTGGGCCACCGTGGCCAAGATCATCGAGAAGGAGCGTCCGGACGCGCTGCTGCCGACCATGGGCGGCCAGACCGCGCTGAACTGCGCCCTGGACCTGGAAAAGCACGGCATCCTGGAGAAATTCGGCGTCGAGATGATCGGTGCCAACGCCGACACCATCGACAAGGCCGAAGATCGTTCGCGCTTCGACAAGGCGATGAAAGACATCGGCCTGGCCTGCCCGGTTTCCGGCATCGCCCACAACATGGAAGAAGCCTACGGCGTGCTGGAGAAGGTCGGCTTCCCCTGCATCATCCGTCCGTCCTTCACCATGGGCGGCACCGGCGGCGGCATCGCCTACAACCGTGAAGAATTCGAAGAGATCTGCGCCCGCGGCCTGGATCTGTCGCCGACCAGCGAGCTGCTGATCGACGAATCGCTGATCGGCTGGAAGGAATACGAGATGGAGGTGGTCCGCGACAAGAAGGACAACTGCATCATCGTCTGCTCCATCGAGAACTTCGACCCGATGGGCGTGCACACCGGCGACTCGATCACCGTGGCTCCGGCCCAGACCTTGACCGACAAGGAATACCAGATCCTGCGTAACGCCTCCCTGGCGGTGCTGCGCGAGATCGGCGTGGAAACCGGCGGCTCCAACGTGCAGTTCGGTATCTGCCCGAACACTGGCCGTATGGTGGTCATCGAGATGAACCCGCGCGTGTCGCGTTCCTCGGCGCTGGCCTCCAAGGCCACCGGCTTCCCGATCGCCAAGATCGCCGCCAAGCTGGCCGTGGGTTACACCCTCGACGAGCTGAGCAACGACATCACCGGCGGCCGCACCCCGGCCTCGTTCGAGCCGGCCATCGACTACGTCGTCACCAAGATCCCGCGCTTCGCCTTCGAGAAATTCCCGAAAGCCGACGCCCGCCTGACCACCCAGATGAAGTCCGTGGGTGAAGTCATGGCCATCGGCCGCACCTTCCAGGAGTCCATGCAGAAAGCCCTGCGCGGCCTGGAAGTCGGCGTTGCCGGTTTCGACGAGAAGCTCGACCTGAACGACCCGGAAGCCGAGAGCACCCTGCGTCGCGAACTGACTGTGCCGAGCGCCGACCGCGTCTGGTACGTGGCCGACGCCTTCCGCGCCGGCAAGACCGTCGCCGAGGTGTTCGACCTGACTCGCATCGACGAGTGGTTCCTGGTGCAGATCGAAGACCTGGTCAAGGACGAAGAGCGCATCAAGACCCTGGCGCTGTCGGCCATCGACCGCGACCTGATGTTCAAGCTCAAGCGCAAAGGCTTCTCCGACATCCGTCTGGCCAAGCTGCTGGGTGTGACCGAGAAGACCCTGCGCAGCCACCGCCACAAGCTGAAAGTGCTGCCGGTATACAAGCGCGTCGACACCTGCGCCGCCGAGTTCGCCACCGACACCGCCTACATGTACTCGACCTACGAGGAAGAGTGCGAGGCCAACCCGAGCGGCCGCGACAAGATCATGATCCTCGGCGGTGGCCCCAACCGTATCGGCCAGGGCATCGAGTTCGACTACTGCTGTGTACACGCGGCGCTGGCCATGCGTGAAGACGGTTACGAGACCATCATGGTCAACTGCAACCCGGAAACCGTCTCCACCGACTACGATACTTCCGACCGCCTGTACTTCGAGCCGGTGACCCTGGAAGACGTGCTGGAAATCGTCCGCGTCGAACAGCCGAAAGGCGTGATCGTGCAGTACGGCGGCCAGACTCCGCTGAAGCTGTGCCGCGCCCTGGAAGAAGCCGGTGTGCCGATCATCGGTACCTCGCCTGATGCCATCGACCGCGCCGAAGACCGTGAGCGCTTCCAGCAGATGGTGCAGCGCCTGAACCTGCGTCAGCCGGCCAATGCCACCGCGCGCAGCGAAGACGAGGCCCTGGCCCTGTCCAAGTCCATCGGCTACCCGATGGTCGTGCGCCCGTCCTATGTACTGGGCGGTCGTGCCATGGAAATCGTCTACCAGGAAGAAGAGCTCAAGCGCTACATGCGCGAAGCGGTGAAAGTGTCCAACGACAGCCCGGTGCTGCTGGATCGCTTCCTCAACTGCGCCATCGAAGTCGATATCGACGCGGTGTGCGACGGCGAGACCGTGGTGATCGGCGCGATCATGCAGCACATCGAACAGGCCGGCGTGCACTCCGGTGACTCCGCCTGCTCGCTACCGCCGTACTCGCTGCCGGCGCACATCCAGGACGAGATCCGCGACCAGGTCAAGAAAATGGCCCTGGAACTCGGCGTGGTCGGTCTGATGAACGTGCAGATGGCCGTCCAAGGCGAAGACATCTACGTCATCGAAGTGAACCCGCGCGCCTCGCGTACCGTGCCGTTCGTCTCCAAGTGCGTCGGCGAGTCGCTGGCCAAGGTCGCGGCCCGCGTCATGGCGGGCAAGTCGCTGGCCGAAGCCGGTTACGCCGAGGAAGTGATTCCGCCGTACTTCAGCGTCAAGGAAGCGGTATTCCCGTTCGCCAAGTTCCCGGGCGTCGACCCGATCCTCGGCCCGGAAATGAAGTCCACCGGTGAAGTGATGGGTGTGGGCGACAGCTTCGGCGAGGCCTTCGCCAAGGCGCAGCTGGGCGCCAGCGAAATCCTGCCGAACTCCGGCTGCGCCTTCATCAGCGTGCGCGAAGACGACAAGGTGCAGGCCGTCGAGGTCGCGCGCGATCTGGTCGGTCTGGGCTTCGAGGTGGTCGCCACCGCCGGTACCGCCAAGGTGATCGAGGCCGCCGGTCTGCCGGTGCGTCGCGTGAACAAGGTGACCGAGGGTCGTCCGCACGTGGTCGACATGATCAAGAATGACGAAGTCACCCTGATCATCAACACCACCGAAGGTCGTCAGTCCATCGCTGACTCCTACTCCATCCGTCGTAACGCCCTGCAGCACAAGATCTACTGCACCACCACCATCGCGGCTGGTCAGGCGATCTGCGAAGCGCTCAAGTTCGGTCCCGAGAAGACCGTGCGCCGCCTGCAGGATCTGCATGCAGGAATCAAGGCATGAACAAGTACCCCATGACCGTCCAGGGCGCTCGCGCTCTGGAAGAAGAGCTAGCTCACCTGACCAAGGTGGTGCGTCCCAAGCTCAGCCAGGACATCGGTGAGGCGCGCGAGCTGGGCGACCTCAAGGAGAACGCCGAGTACCACGCCGCCCGCGAACAGCAGGGCATGGTCGAGGCGCGTATCCGCGATATCGAAGGCCGTCTGCAGCACGCGGTGGTGATCGACGTCACCACCATCGCCCACACCGGCAAGGTGATCTTCGGTACCACCGTGGACATCGCCAACTGCGAGACCGACGAGACCGTGACCTACCAGATCGTGGGTGAGGACGAGGCCGACATCAAGGTCGGCAAGCTGTCGGTCAGCTCGCCCATCGCCCGTGCCCTGGTGGGCAAGGAGGAGGGGGACGTGGTGGCGGTGAAGACCCCGAGCGGCCTGGTCGAGTACGAGATTGTCGAAGTCCGCCATATTTAAGCGCCAACCGCTGCGTGCGGGTGCGATCAGCTGGCAGCTGGCTCAGACATTCTGGGTCGGCGGCCTCTGGCTGCTGCACTTCGTCATGCTGCCGACGCTGGAGAAGATGGGCCTGGCGCCGCTGCTGATCGAAGAGGTCAATGCGGCACTGAGCCCGCTGCTGATCGGCTTCGCCGCGTTCTGCGTGGTGCTTCAGGGCATGGTGCTGGCGCAGGCCCAGGGGCTGTCCAGCCTGTGGCGCGAGCTGCGTGGCCAGTTGCTGCTGATCGTGTTGGTCATGGCGGTGGCATTCTTCGCTGTGCGCCACTGGCAGCCGGATGCCGAACGCTGGTTGCAGTTCAACTATCTGGTGCTGGCCCTGTGCGGCCTGGTGCTGGTGCTGCAGCCGCTGCCGGGGCAGCGGAGCGAATGAGGCGGGACCGCTATCAGGCCTGATAGCGGTGGATGTTCGAGAGATTCTTGTTCGGCTTGGGATTCTTGCGGTAGATCAGGGCCATCTTGCCGATCACCTGGACCAGCTCGCAGCGGCCGACGGACGCCAGCTCGTCGATCAGCGCGCGGCGGTCGTCACGCTCGGTCAGGCGGAACTGCACCTTGATCAGTTCATGATCGTTGAGGGCGCGCTCCAGCTCGGCCAGTACGCCTTCGGTCAGGCCATTCTCGGCCACGATCAGTACCGGTTTCAGGTGGTGACCGATGGACTTGAAGTGTTTCTTCTGTTCGTTGGTAAGCGCCATAATCTGATCCTGCTGCTGTTTGTATCGGCCTTGCCCGGCGGGCAGGCCGCAGCCGTCACCCATTCCGTTGCCGCGCACCGGCCGCAAAAACCGCGTAGTTTACCCGAGCCGACCCGGCTGCGCCCGTTTCTCTTCGGGCGATCGGCCTGTGGCATGCTCAAGACTAGTTGGCGCGGGACGAGATGGCTTCCGCGCTCTCTCCTGGAGCGCGAGCTATCGCGCTGGCCTTGTGATTTCCGATCCGGCCCCCATATGAGTGTGGTGGTATGAGTGTGGTGGATAGTTCCGCCGGGCGCGCTGGCTGGTTCGCAGGCTCCGTGGCGCCTAGACTGGAACTGGCCTGACGGGGCCGGGTCGGATGGCCGAGTCTCATAAAGGGTTACAGACGGTTCCTGCCTGGGGTAGGGGTTGTGTAGTAAGTTAGGCTGGTAATCCACCAGCCGTCATGCGAAGCGCGTTTCCAGGACGAGGCTCGTTTCAGAGGGTAGCGAATTGAACGACATGGCAAAGAACCTGATCCTGTGGCTGATCATCGCAGCCGTCCTGGTCACGGTGATGAACAACTTCTCCAGCCCCAGTGAAGCCGGCAAGCTGAACTATTCCGAGTTCATCCAGCAGGTGCAGGAAGGCAAGGTCAAGCAAGTCACTGTCGATGGTTACATCATCAGCGGCAAGAACCTCGACGGCACTACCTTCGAGACCGTTCGTCCGGCCATCGAGGACCGCGGTCTGATCAAGGACCTGATTGACAACAACGTCGAGATCGTCGGCAAGCAGCCGGAGCGCCAGAGCATCTGGACCCAGCTGCTGGTAGCAAGCTTCCCCATCCTGGTGATCATCGCCGTGTTCATGTTCTTCATGCGCCAGATGCAGGGCGGCGGCGGTGGTCGCGGCGGGCCGATGAGCTTCGGCAAGTCCAAGGCACGTCTGCTCTCCGAAGATCAGGTTAAGACCACGCTGGCCGACGTTGCCGGTTGCGACGAGGCGAAGGAAGAGGTCGGCGAACTGGTCGAGTTCCTGCGTGATCCGGGCAAGTTCCAGCGCCTCGGTGGCCGTATTCCTCGTGGTGTGCTGATGGTTGGTCCGCCCGGTACCGGTAAGACCTTGCTGGCCAAGGCCATCGCCGGTGAGGCCAAGGTGCCGTTCTTCACCATTTCCGGTTCCGACTTCGTCGAGATGTTCGTCGGTGTCGGCGCCAGTCGCGTGCGCGACATGTTCGAGCAGGCCAAGAAACATGCGCCCTGCATCATTTTCATCGACGAGATCGACGCCGTTGGTCGCCATCGTGGCGCCGGCCTGGGTGGCGGTCATGATGAGCGCGAACAGACTCTCAACCAACTGCTGGTCGAGATGGATGGCTTCGAAATGAACGACGGCATCATCGTCATCGCCGCCACCAACCGTCCGGACGTGCTGGACCCGGCGCTGCTGCGCCCCGGCCGCTTCGACCGCCAGGTGGTGGTCGGTCTGCCGGATATCCGCGGTCGCGAGCAGATTCTGAAAGTGCACATGCGCAAGGTGCCGGTGGGTGACAACGTCGAGCCGGCGGTCATTGCGCGCGGCACGCCGGGCTTCTCCGGTGCCGATCTGGCCAACCTGGTCAACGAGGCGTCGCTGTTCGCTGCTCGTGCCAGCAAGCGTCTGGTGGAGATGAAGGAGTTCGAGCTGGCCAAGGACAAGATCATGATGGGCGCCGAGCGCAAATCCATGGTCATGTCCGAGAAGGAGAAGCTCAATACCGCCTACCACGAGGCGGGCCATGCCATCGTCGGTCGCCTGGTGCCCGAGCATGATCCGGTCTACAAGGTGTCGATCATTCCGCGCGGGCGTGCCCTGGGTGTGACCATGTTCCTGCCGGAAGAGGACCGCTACAGCCTGTCCAAGCGCGCCCTGACCAGTCAGATCTGCTCGCTGTTCGGCGGCCGTATCGCCGAAGAGATGACCCTCGGCTTCGATGGCGTTACCACTGGCGCCTCCAACGACATCATGCGTGCCACGCGTCTGGCGCGGAACATGGTGACCAAGTGGGGCCTGTCCGAGAAGCTCGGCCCGCTGATGTATGCGGAGGAAGAGGGCGAGGTGTTCCTCGGGCGCAGTGCCGGCAGTCAGCAGGCCAACGTCTCTGGCGAAACCGCTAAGGCTATCGACGAAGAAGTGCGCAACATCATCGATGGCTGCTATGGCACCGCCAAGCGTCTGCTGGAAGAGAATCGCGACAAGCTGGACATGATGGCCGACGCGCTGATGAAGTACGAGACCATCGATGCTGACCAGATTGACGACATCATGGCCGGCCGCACGCCGCGCGAGCCGCGTGATTGGCAGGGCGGCTCGGGTACTCATGCGCCCAAGGAGCAGGCCGAGCGCCCAGAAACTCCTATTGGCGGTCCGGCGGGTGAGCACTAAAGGCCCGCGCATGATCGTTCCGCAGTACCCGCCCCGGCTGCCCTGTGGTAGCCGGGTGCTCGACCTGGCCCAGCCGCAAGTGATGGGCATCCTCAATGTCACTCCCGACTCCTTTTCCGATGGCGGTCGCTTTGCCGCGCGTGATGCTGCAGTGCGTCATGCGGCGCAGATGGTGGCGGCCGGCGCGACGCTGATCGATGTTGGTGGTGAGTCAACCCGTCCCGGTGCTCGTCCGGTGTCGCCGGTCGAGGAGCTGGAGCGCGTGGCCCCGGTGGTCGAGGCCATCGCTGCCGAGCTGGATGTGATCATCTCCCTGGATACCTCGACCCCCGCGGTGATGCGCGAAGGCGCTCGGCTGGGGGCGGGGCTGATCAACGACGTGCGGGCCTTGCGTCGTGATGGCGCGCTGGAGGCGGCTGCCGACAGCGGTTTGCCGGTATGTCTGATGCATATGCTCGGCGAGCCCGGCAATATGCAGCAGAATCCGCAGTATCGCGACGTGGTGGGCGAGGTCCGTGATTTTCTCGCTCAGCGCATGACGGCCTGTGTCGAGGCGGGTATTCCCGTCGAGCGCATCGTTCTTGATCCCGGCTTCGGTTTCGCCAAGACTCTCGCCCACAACCTGAGCCTGTTTAAGCGCCTGGAGGCGCTGCATGAGCTCGGCCGGCCACTTCTTGTCGGTGTGTCGCGCAAGACCATGATCGGTCAGGCGTTGGGCCGCGAAGTCCACGAGCGTTTGTCGGGTGGCCTGGCGCTGGTGGCGCTGGCGGTTGCCAAGGGGGCGTGTATCCTGCGCGCCCATGATGTCGCCGAAACTGTCGATGCGGTGCGCATGATTGCCGCCGTACAGACAGCAGAATAAGAAGTTGGAGTGAGTATGAGCAGAAAGTATTTCGGTACCGACGGTATCCGCGGCCCTGTCGGCCAGTTCCCCATCACTCCCGAGTTCATTCTCAAACTGGGCTGGGCTGCGGGCATGGCGTTCCGCAAGCAGGGTAAGTGCCGCATTCTGATCGGCAAGGACACGCGCATCTCGGGCTATATGTTCGAGTCTGCACTGGAGGCCGGGCTGGTGGCTGCTGGCGCTGACGTGATGCTGCTCGGTCCCATGCCGACCCCGGCCATCGCCTATCTGACGCGCACCTTCCAGGCCGAGGCGGGTATCGTCATCAGTGCCTCGCACAATCCTCACCATGACAATGGCTTCAAGTTCTTTTCTGGCAAGGGTACCAAGCTGCCGGACGAGATTGAGCTGATGATCGAGGAGTTGCTCGATCAGCCGATGACGGTGGTGGAGTCGGATCAGCTCGGCAAGGTCTCACGTATCAACGATGCGGCGGGTCGCTACATCGAGTTCTGCAAGAGCAGCGTGCCGAGCAGTACCAGTTTCGCCGGTCTCAAGCTGGTCATCGACTGCGCCCATGGCGCCACCTACAAGGTTGCGCCCAGTGTGTTCCGCGAACTGGGTGCCCAGGTATCCGTGCTGTCGGCCCAGCCCAACGGCCTGAACATCAACGATAACTGTGGTTCGACCCATGTAGAGTCGTTGCAGGCCGAGGTGCTGGCGCAGCAAGCGGATTTGGGCATTGCCTTCGATGGCGATGGCGATCGCGTGTTGATGGTCGACCACACCGGTACCGCGGTGGATGGCGATGAGTTGCTGTACATCATCGCGCGCGACTTGCAGGAGCGCGGCAAGCTGCAAGGTGGTGTGGTTGGCACCCTGATGAGCAATCTGGGGCTTGAGTTGGCGCTCGGTGGGCTGGGTATTCCCTTCGTGCGGGCCAAGGTTGGCGATCGCTATGTGATGGCCGAGCTGCAGGAGCGTGAGTGGCAGTTGGGGGGAGAGAACTCCGGACACCTGGTGTGCTGCCAGCATACCACCACGGGCGATGCGATCATTGCTGCCTTGCAGGTGCTGATGGCGCTCAAGCGCAGCGGGCATACCCTGGCCGAGGCGCGCCAGGTGGTGCGCAAGTGTCCGCAGATACTGATCAATGTGCGCCTTTCCGGCGATGTCGATCCCGTAGAGCATGCGGCGGTCAAGGATGCCTGTGCGCGAGTCACCGAGCGCATGGCGGGGCGCGGCCGTGTGCTGTTGCGCAAGTCCGGCACCGAGCCGCTGGTGCGTGTGATGGTCGAGGGCGACGACGAAAATCAGGTGCGTGGCTATGCCGAGGAGCTGGCCAAAGTGGTCGGCGAGGTCTGTGCCTGATTCGGCTTGCTAGTGGAAAAGCTCTTGGGTAACATCTGCGCCCACTTTGAACGACGAGGTCTGGCATGCGTCGCCCCCTGGTAGCTGGTAACTGGAAAATGCACGGTACCCGCGCCAGCGTCGCAGAGCTGATCAAGGGCCTTCATCAATTGGCACTGCCTAGCGGTGTCGAAGTGGCAGTCATGCCGCCTTGCCTGTACATCAATCAGGTGCTGATTGGGCTGGAAGGCAAGGCGATCACCGTCGGTGCGCAGAACTGCGCTTTGGAGCCCATGCAAGGCGCTCTGACCGGTGAGATTGCGCCCAGTCAGTTGGCTGATGCTGGTTGCAGCATGGTGCTTGTCGGGCACTCCGAGCGCCGCCTGATTCTTGGTGAGCGTGACGAGCAGGTAAGTCGCAAGTTTGCCGCTGCGCAATCCTGTGGTCTGGTTCCGGTGTTGTGCATTGGCGAGACCCTGGAGCAGCGTCAGGCGGGCAGGACGCTGGAAGTGGTGTCTGCCCAGTTGGGAAGTGTGGTCGAAGAGTTGGGCGTAGGTGCCTTCTCCGCGGCTGTTGTGGCATACGAGCCAGTCTGGGCCATAGGTACCGGATTGACTGCATCGCCTCAGCAGGCTCAGGAAGTCCATGCAGCTATTCGTGCGCAGTTTGAAGCGGAAAATGCGGAAGTGGCGCGCGGTGTAAGAATTCTGTATGGCGGCAGTGTCAAGGCCGCCAATGCTGCCGAGTTGTTCGGCATGCCGGATATCGATGGGGGGCTCATTGGTGGGGCCTCCTTGAACGCAGATGAGTTTGGTGCGATCTGTCGCGCCGCAGGAAACTGATAAATGCTGGAAACAGTCGTAATCGTCGTGCATCTGCTGGGCGCCATTGGCGTCGTTGGTCTGGTGCTGCTGCAGCAAGGTAAGGGTGCCGATGCCGGTGCTTCTTTCGGTGCAGGTGCTTCCGGTACCGTGTTCGGAAGCCAAGGTTCCGCTACCTTTCTGAGTCGCTTTACTGCTATACTCGCCGCGGCTTTTTTCATTACCAGCTTGGGTTTAGCCTTCTTTGCTAAAGAGAAAGCTGATAATCTGACGCAGGCTGGTCTGCCAGATCCGGCGGTGCTGGAAGTTCAGCAAGAGAAGCCGGCGGTTGAAGATGTTCCGGTGCTCGAAGAGCAAAAGCCGGCAGTCGAAAAGGCTGACGTGCCCCAGGTTCCGGAGCAGAAGTAATACCCTCTTTGCCGAGGTGGTGGAATTGGTAGACACGCTACCTTGAGGTGGTAGTGGCCATAGGCTGTAGGGGTTCGAGTCCCCTCCTCGGTACCATATTTCGGCAGGGCCCGCAGATTGCGGGCCTTGTCGTTTTCAGGAGTTCGGTTGACCCTCAGGGGTTAGGTCCGTATACTCTTGGCCCAGCTTTGGCGCGGGGTGGAGCAGTCTGGTAGCTCGTCGGGCTCATAACCCGAAGGTCGTTGGTTCAAATCCAGCCCCCGCAACCAGTCGTAAAGAAGCCCCTTATTCAGGGGCTTTTTGCTAGCTGGACAATCCGCCACCGGCATTACGGTCGGGTGGCACGATGGATGGGCGTTTCGCCCATTTTTTATTTCTACGACATGCGCGGAGGGCTTCGGGTGTCGAGCAAGCTGGAACAGTTGCAGGCCATGTTGGCCCCGGTGATCGAATCTCTCGGCTATCAATGCTGGGGCATCGAGTTCATCTCCCAGGGGCGGCATTCCCTGCTGCGCGTGTACATCGATCATGCCAACGGCATCCTGATCGAGGATTGCGAGGCGGTCAGTCGGCAGGTCAGCGCCGTGCTGGACGTCGAAGATCCGATCAGCAGCGAATACACCCTCGAGGTGTCTTCGCCGGGTATGGATCGACCGCTGTTCACCATCGAACAGTTCGCCAAGCATGTTGGCGAGCAGGTGAAGATCAAGCTGCGTTCGCCCTTCGATGGGCGGCGCAATTTCCAGGGCCTCCTTCGCGGTGTGGAGGAGCAGGACGTGGTGGTGCTGGTGGATGACCACGAATTCCTGTTGCCGATCGATCTGATCGACAAGGCCAACATTATCCCCCGTTTTGACTGAGACGCGGATCCCGCGGATCCAATGGATTGCGAAAGGCGAGGCGTACGATGAGTAAAGAAGTACTGCTGGTTGTTGAGTCGGTATCCAACGAGAAAGGCGTACCGGCCGATGTGATTTTCGAGGCGCTGGAGCTGGCTCTGGCGACGGCGACCAAGAAACGTTTCGACGACGAAGTCGAGCTGCGCGTGGCGATCAACCGCCATAACGGCAGCTATGAGACCTTCCGTCGCTGGGAAGTGGTAGCCGAGGACGATCTGGAAAACCCGGCTGCCCAGCTGACCGTCGAGCAGGCGCAGGAGCGCGAGGCCGGCGCCAAGCTCGGCGATTTCGTCGAGGAGCCGGTCGAGTCCATCGAGTTCGGCCGTATTGCCGCGCAGACCGCCAAGCAGGTCATCGTGCAGAAGGTGCGCGAGGCCGAGCGTGCCCAGGTGGTCGACGCCTATCGCGAACGCGTTGGCGAGATCATCTCCGGCACCGTGAAGAAGGTCACCCGCGACAGCGTGATCGTCGACCTCGGCAACAACGCCGAAGCGCTGCTGGCCCGCGAAGACATCATCCCGCGCGAGACCTTCCGCGTCGGGGCGCGCATGCGCGCCCTGCTTAAGGAAATTCGCACCGAGAACCGCGGCCCGCAGCTGATCCTGTCGCGCACCGCGCCGCAGATGCTGATCGAGCTGTTCACCATCGAGGTGCCGGAAATCGCCGAGGGCCTGATCGAAGTGATGGCCGCCTCTCGTGACCCGGGTTCGCGCGCCAAGATCGCCGTGCGTTCCAAGGACAAGCGTATCGACCCGCAAGGCGCCTGCATCGGCATGCGCGGTTCGCGCGTCCAGGCCGTCTCCGGCGAGATCGGTGGCGAGCGTGTGGACATCGTGCTGTGGGACGAGAACGTCGCCCAGTTCGTGATCAACGCGATGGCCCCGGCCGAAGTGGCGGCGATCATCGTCGACGAAGATGCCCATGCCATGGATATCGCCGTCGGTGAAGACAACCTGGCCCAGGCCATCGGTCGCGGTGGCCAGAACGTGCGTCTGGCCAGCCAGCTGACCGGCTGGACCCTGAACGTGATGACCGAGGCCGACATCCAGGCCAAGCAGCAGGCCGAGACCGGCGACATCCTGCAGGCCTTCGTCGACGAGCTGGAAGTCGACGAGGAGCTGGCCCAGGTACTGGTCGAGGAAGGCTTCACCAGCCTGGAAGAGATTGCCTACGTGCCGATGGAAGAGATGCTCAGCATCGACGGTTTCGACGAGGACATCGTCAACGAGCTGCGTGCTCGTGCCAAGGACCGTCTGCTGACCAAGGCCATCGCCAACGAAGAGAAGCTGGCCGATGCCCAGCCTGCCGAAGACCTGCTTTCCCTGGAAGGCATGGACAAGACGCTGGCCCAGGAACTGGCGGTGCGTGGCGTAGTTACCCGCGAAGACCTGGCCGAGCAGTCGATCGACGACCTGCTCGACATCGACGGCATGCAAGAAGAGCGTGCCGGCAAGCTGATCATGGCCGCCCGAGCCCATTGGTTCGAGTAAGCGGTTGCGGCCTGAGGAGAGAGATGCATGACGCAAGTCACGGTGAAAGAACTGGCCCAAGTGGTCGATACACCAGTGGAGCGCCTGCTGCAGCAGATGCGTGAGGCGGGTTTGCCTCACACCAGTGCCGAGCAAGTGGTGACCGACAACGAGAAGCAGGCCCTGCTGGCGCACCTGAAAGGCAGCCACGGCGAGAAGCTGGAAGAGCCGCGCAAGATCACCCTGCAGCGCAAGACCACCACCACCCTGAAGGTTGCCGGTAGCAAGACCATCAGCGTGGAAGTGCGCAAGAAGAAGACCTATGTCAAGCGCAGCCCGGCCGAGATCGAGGCCGAGAAACAGCGTGAACTGGAAGAGCAGCGCGCCGCCGAAGAGGCTGCGCGTCTGAAGGCCGAGGAAGAGGCTCGCAAGCAGGCCGAAGCGGCCGCCAGCAAGCCGCAGGAAACTGCTGCTTCGGCTGCCGAAGCGCCTGTTGACGTCGCTCCGATCGTGGCTGTCGCCGCCGCTGCCGAACCTGCTGCTGCCGTCGAGCGCAAGAAGGAAGAGCCGCGTCGCGTCGAGAAGGACAAGCCGGCACGCAGCGATGACGACGAGCGTCGCGATCGCAAGCATGCCCAGCATCGTCCTTCCCTCAAGGAGAAGGAAAAAGTGCCTGCTCCGCGTGTCGCTCCGCGCAGCACCGACGAAGAAGTCGACGATTACCGCCGTCGCGGTGGTCGGATGAAGCCGAAGAAGCGTAACCAGCACGGGTTCCAGAGCCCGACAGGACCTATTGTGCGCGAAGTAGCGATCGGCGAGACCATTACCGTTGGTGACCTGGCTGCCCAGATGTCGGTCAAGGGCGCCGAAGTGGTCAAGTTCATGTTCAAGATGGGCTCCCCGGTGACCATCAACCAGGTCCTGGATCAGGAGACCGCTCAGCTGGTCGCCGAGGAAATGGGCCACAAGGTCAAGCTGGTCAGCGAGAACGCGCTCGAAGAGCAGCTGGCCGAGTCGCTGAAGTTCGAAGGCGAGGCTTTCTCCCGTGCGCCTGTAGTGACCGTGATGGGCCACGTCGACCACGGCAAGACCTCCCTGCTCGACTACATCCGTCGTGCCAAGGTAGCCGCTGGCGAGGCCGGTGGTATCACCCAGCACATCGGTGCCTACCACGTGGAAACCGACCGCGGCATGGTCACCTTCCTCGATACCCCGGGCCACGCCGCGTTCACCGCGATGCGTGCCCGCGGTGCCAAGGCCACCGACATCGTCATTCTGGTCGTGGCGGCCGATGACGGCGTGATGCCGCAGACCCAGGAAGCCGTGCAGCACGCGAAAGCGGCTGGCGTGCCGATCGTGGTCGCGATCAACAAGATGGACAAGCCGGATGCCAACCCGGACAACATCAAGAACGGCCTGGCCGCGCTGGATGTGATTCCGGAAGAGTGGGGCGGCGATGCTCCGTTCGTGGGTGTTTCGGCCAAGGCCGGTACCGGCGTCGACGAGCTGCTCGAAGCCGTGCTGCTGCAGGCCGAGGTTCTCGAACTGAAAGCCACCCCGTCGGCTCCTGGCCGTGGTGTGGTGGTCGAGTCCCGTCTGGACAAGGGCCGCGGCCCGGTGGCCACCGTGCTGGTCCAGGACGGTACCCTGCGCCAGGGCGACATGGTTCTGTGCGGCGTCAACTATGGCCGCGTGCGTGCCATGCTCGACGAGAACGGTCAGCCAATCAAGGAAGCCGGTCCGTCTATTCCGGTCGAGATTCTCGGCCTGGATGGCACCCCGGATGCCGGTGACGACCTGACCGTGGTGGCCGACGAGAAGAAGGCCCGCGAAGTCGCTCTGTTCCGTCAGGGCAAGTTCCGCGAAGTGAAGCTGGCCCGTGCTCATGCCGGCAAGCTGGAAAACATCTTCGAGAACATGGGGCAGGAAGAGAAGAAGACGCTCAACATCGTCCTCAAATCCGACGTCCGTGGCTCCCTCGAGGCGCTGCAAGGCTCGCTCAGCGGCCTGGGCAACGACGAAGTCCAGGTTCGCGTGGTCGGTGGCGGTGTCGGTGGTATCACCGAGTCCGATGCCAACCTGGCGCTGGCTTCCAACGCGGTGCTGTTCGGCTTCAACGTGCGTGCCGATGCCGGTGCGCGCAAGATCGTCGAGGCCGAAGGCCTGGACATGCGTTACTACAACGTGATCTACGACATCATCGAAGACGTCAAGAAGGCCCTGACCGGCATGCTCGGCAGCGACGTCCGCGAGAACATCCTGGGTACCGCCGAAGTGCGTGACGTGTTCCGTTCGCCGAAGTTCGGCGCCGTCGCCGGCTGCATGGTCATCGAGGGCACCGTCTATCGCAACCGTCCGATTCGAGTACTGCGCGACGACGTGGTGATCTTCGAAGGCGAGCTGGAATCCCTGCGCCGCTTCAAGGACGACGTCGCCGAAGTGCGTAACGGCATGGAGTGCGGTATCGCCGTGAAGAGCTACAACGACGTCAAGGTCGGGGACAAGATCGAAGTGTTCGAGAAGGTCCAGGTGGCTCGTACCCTGTAAGGGACGGCCCGCAACACCGGACGCCCGGCCCCGCATCAGCGCGGCCGGGCGTTTGCCGCTTGTGAACCCGCTGACAGCGTCGCGGGTGAGGTAGGAAGAAATGGCAAAAGTGTATAGCCGTACCCAGCGTATCGGCGATCAGATCCAGCGCGAGCTGGCGCAGATGATTCCGCGCGAGGTCAAGGACCCGCGCCTGGGCTTCGTCACCATCACCGCCGTCGACGTCAGTCGCGACGTCGGCCACGCCAAGGTGTTCATCACCGTGATGGGCGAGAACGATGCGGAGAAGATCAAGCAGAACGTGCGTGTGCTCAACGATGCCGCCGGCTACCTGCGCATGCTGCTGGGCAAGGCGATGAAGCTGCGCAGCGTGCCGCAGCTGCATTTCCACTACGACAAGAGCATCTCCCGTGGTACGCACCTGTCGGCACTGATCGATCGTGCGATGTCCGAAGACAGCAAGCATCAGGATGACTGAGCGTGGCCCAGGTAAAACGTATCCGCCGCAATGTCAGTGGCATCCTGATCCTCGACAAGCCGCATGGCATGAGCTCCAACCAGGCCCTGCAGAAGGTGCGCTGGTTGCTCAATGCCGAGAAGGCCGGTCACACCGGTAGCCTCGATCCACTGGCCACCGGCGTGCTGCCGCTGTGCTTCGGCGAGGCCACCAAGTTCTCCCAGTATCTGCTGGATGCCGACAAGGGCTACGAGACCCTTGCCCAGCTCGGCGTGACCACCACTACCGGCGATGCCGAGGGCGACGTGCTCGAGCGCCGCGAGGTGACCGTCGGTCGGGATGACGTGGAGGCGCAGCTGCCGCGTTTCCGCGGCGAAATCAAACAGATACCGCCGATGTACTCCGCCCTGAAGAAGGACGGCCAGCCGCTGTACAAGCTGGCGCGTGCCGGCGAAGTAGTGGAGCGCGAGGCGCGATCTGTTACTATCGCGCGCTTGGATTTACTGGCCCTGGATAATGCGCAGTTGCGCCTGTCCGTGGCCTGCAGCAAAGGCACCTATATCCGTACCCTGGTGGAGGATCTAGGTCGCGAGCTGGGCTGTGGTGCCCACGTCGCCGAGTTGCGGCGCACCCAGGCCGGGCCGTTCAGCCTGGCGCAGACGGTGACGCTGGAAGAGCTGGAACGGGTGCACGCGGAAGGTGGCAACGAGGCGCTGGATTGCTTCCTGCTGCCATCGGACAGCGGTCTGGAACACTGGCCCCTGCTGCAGTTCAGCGAACACAGCGCCTATTACTGGCTGCATGGCCAGCCGGTACGCGCCCCGGAAGCACCGAAGTTCGGCATGGTCCGGGTGCAGGATCACAATGGTCGCTTCATCGGTATCGGTGAAGTGAGCGAAGACGGGCGCATCGCGCCGAAGCGATTGATCTCTACCGCTACTTGATAGCGGTAGAGGCTCCGGGCTCCGGCCCAGGGCAACTGATTCGGTCGAATGACCGGAACCGCGGGCGGACTCGTCCACTCGCGGCCAAGAGGGTGGCTGTCAACAGGCGCGGTCATTCCTCCATTTAAAACACGGGAGTCGCTCCCGGCCTGTTCTCTCTAGGAGCCCATTACCATGGCACTGAGCGTTGAAGAAAAAGCCCAGATCGTTAACGACTACAAGCAAGCTGAAGGCGATACCGGTTCTCCGGAAGTGCAGGTTGCCCTGCTGACCGCCAACATCAACAAGCTGCAGGACCACTTCAAGGCCAACGGCAAAGACCACCACTCGCGTCGTGGCCTGATCCGCATGGTTAACCAGCGCCGCAAGCTGCTGGACTACCTGAAGGGTAAGGACACCAGTCGTTACAGCGCCCTCATCGGTCGCCTGGGTCTGCGTCGCTAAGACGTACACCTGAAGTGAGAAGCTGGAAGCTCGGGGTTGCGGGACGGTTGATACCGGCCAGCGGCTTCGGCCTTCCAGCTTCTGGCTTTCTACAGAACGGAATTTGAAACCCGTTCAAAAACCGGTTCCACCGAGCCGAGTTCTGAACAGGTTTCAGGGGCAGCAGGCCCCTGTTGCAGCAGTTTCCCCCAAGGCAACAAAGAGAAGGAAAATACCGTGACTCCGGTTATTAAAAAGTTCCAGTTCGGTCAGTCGACCGTCACCCTCGAAACCGGGCGCATTGCCCGTCAGGCCTCCGGTGCCGTTCTGGTCACCGTAGACAACGATGTCAGCGTGCTGTGCACCGTGGTTGGCGCCAAGCAAGCCGATCCGGGCAAGGGCTTCTTCCCGCTGTCCGTGCACTACCAGGAAAAAACCTACGCCGCCGGCAAGATCCCTGGCGGCTTCTTCAAGCGTGAAGCGCGTCCTTCCGAGAAAGAGACCCTGACCTCGCGCCTGATCGACCGTCCGATCCGCCCGCTGTTCCCGGAAGGCTTCCTCAACGAAGTGCAGGTCATCTGCACCGTGGTCTCCACCAGCAAGAAGACCGATCCGGACATCGCCGCGATGATCGGCACCTCGGCCGCCCTGGCCATCTCCGGCATTCCGTTCGACGGCCCGATCGGCGCCGCGCGCGTGGCCTTCCACCCGGAAACCGGCTACCTGCTGAATCCGACCTACGAGCAGCTCAAGGCCTCCAGCCTGGACATGGTCGTGGCCGGTACCAAAGACGCCGTGCTGATGGTGGAATCCGAAGCCAAAGAGCTGACCGAAGACCAGATGCTGGGCGCCGTACTGTTTGCCCATGACGAGTTCCAGGCCGTGATCAAGGCCGTTGGCGAGCTGGCTGCCGAAGCCGGCAAGCCGCGCTGGAACTGGACCGCTCCGGCCGAGAACACCGCTCTGCTCAGCGCCATCAAGGCCGAGTTCGGCGAGGCCATCTCCCAGGCCTACACCATCACCATCAAGCAGGATCGCTACAACCGTCTGGACGAGCTGCGCGACCAGGTCGTTGCCAAGTTCTCCGGCGAAGAAGGCCAGCCGTCTTCCGGCGAAGTCAAAGATGCCTTCGGCCTGATCGAATACCGCACCGTGCGCGAGAACATCGTCAACGGCAAGCCGCGTATCGACGGTCGCGACACTCGCACCGTGCGTGGCCTGAACATCGAAGTTGGCGTGCTCGACAAGACCCACGGCTCGGCCCTGTTCACCCGTGGCGAAACCCAGGCCCTGGTGGTCGCCACCCTCGGCACCGCCCGTGACGCGCAGCTGCTCGACACCCTGGAAGGCGAGAAGAAAGACCCCTTCATGCTGCACTACAACTTCCCGCCGTACTCGGTGGGCGAGTGTGGTCGCATGGGCGCCACCGGTCGCCGCGAAATCGGCCACGGTCGTCTGGCCCGTCGTGGCGTAGCCGCCATGCTGCCGAGCGGTGACGAGTTCCCGTACACCATCCGTATCGTCTCGGAAATCACCGAGTCCAACGGTTCTTCCTCCATGGCATCGGTCTGCGGCGCTTCCCTGGCCCTGATGGACGCCGGCGTGCCGATGAAGGCCCCGGTGGCCGGTATCGCCATGGGTCTGGTCAAGGAAGGCGACAAGTTCGCCGTACTGACCGACATCCTCGGTGACGAAGACCACCTGGGCGACATGGACTTCAAGGTTGCCGGTACCGCCAATGGCGTGACCGCGCTGCAGATGGACATCAAGATCCAGGGCATCACCGAAGAGATCATGGAGATCGCCCTGAACCAGGCCCTGGAAGCGCGCCTGAACATCCTCGGCCAGATGAACAAGGTCATCGCCCAGTCGCGCAGCGAGCTGTCGGCCAATGCCCCGACCATGCTGGCGATGAAGATCGACCAGGACAAGATCCGCGACGTCATCGGCAAGGGTGGCGCCACCATCCGTGCTATCTGCGAAGAGACCAAGGCCTCGATCGATATCGAAGACGACGGCTCGATCAAGATCTTCGGCGAAACCAAGGAAGCTGCCGAGGCCGCGCGCCAGCGCGTTCTGGGTATCACCGCGGAAGCCGAGATCGGCAAGATCTACGTCGGCAAGGTCGAGCGCATCGTCGACTTCGGCGCCTTCGTCAACATTCTGCCGGGCAAGGACGGTCTGGTGCACATCTCCATGCTGAGCGACGCTCGCGTGGAGAAGGTCACCGACGTGCTGAAGGAAGGTCAGGAAGTCGAAGTGCTGGTACTGGACGTCGACAACCGCGGCCGCATCAAGCTGTCCATCAAGGACGTCGCTGCTGCCAAGGCTTCGGGCGTTTAAGTCCAAGTCAGGCGGTAGAAAGGAGGGCCCCATGCGGGCCCTCTTTTTTTGCCCGCGATTTGCCCCGACAATGGCGCTTTCCGCAGTACCCAACAAGGACGTCTGGCGATGGAAATCACTCACTGCCGCTATCACCCCGCCCAGCCCGCCACCTGGCACTGCTCACCCTGCCAGCGTGACTATGGCGACTGCTGCGTTCCGCTGAATGCCGATGCGCCGGAGCTGGAGCCGCAGTGTCCGCTGTGCGCCGGCAAGCTGCGCTTCCTGGGGGCGGCCAACACTGCCCAGCCGTTCTGGCAGCGCATTCCCGCGTTCTTCCGCTATGGCCTGCAGCCCGGCCCGTTGGCCTTTGCCGCCGCGCTATGCCTGGCCAGCCTGTTCATGCCGGCCTGGAAGCTGCTGTGGCTGGCATTGTTCTGCGTGGCCACCAAGTACCTGCAGAGCGTGATCGAGGGCGCCAGTCAGGGCACGCGCGAGGCTCCTTCCCTGCTCAGCGCCTTCGACGGCGAGGGCTTCAGCCTGTTCTGGCGAGTGCTGGTGATCTTCTTCCTGTCCTTCGCCGTGGTCTGGCTGGCGGCGGACTTCGACAGCGAGGCGCTGTTCTGGGCGGCTACCCTGGGCGTGCAATTGCTGATCCCGGCCAGCCTGATCCGCCTGGCGCTGGACAAGACCCTGGGCGCCGCACTGAGCCCCGACCAGGTCGGTTCGGTGATCCAGGCCATGGGCTGGCGCTATCTGATTCTCTGGGTCTTTCTGTTCATCCTCTGGCAGTCGCCGGACTGGGTCATCTACATGCTGTCCAAGGGCTTGCCCGAGGTGGTGCTGATCCCCGTCGCTGCGCTGCTGTTCGGTTATTTCAGTGTGGTGATGTGCGCCATGATGGGCTACGCCGTATTCCAGTATCAGGGCGCCCTGGGTTACGTGGCGGTGGATGACCAGGCGCCGAGCGGCTTTCCCGCCGAGGAGTACCGTCGTCGCCGCGCCCTCGCCGATGCCGAGGTGCGATTGAAGGAGGGGCAGAGTGGCCATGCCCTGGAGGTGCTGGCCAAGGCGCTGGACGTGGCGCCCAACGACCTCAAGCTCAACGAGCGCTTCCATCAGCTGCTGTTCGGTCTCGACGCGCGCGAGCGCTGTCTGCGTCATCTGGCGCATTACCTGCCGTTGGTGGCACGCCTGAATCCGGCTCAGGCTGCCACGGCGTTGCTGAATGCCCGCCAGCTGAAGCCCGACTATCTGCCGGACGATGCCCAGGTCTGCGAGCGCGTGGCGGAGGCCCTGCTGCAGCGGCACAAAACTCGCGAAGGGCTGAGCCTGCTGCGCAATCTGCATCAGCGTTTCCCTGACTATCCGCATATTCCACGGGCGTATCTGCTGGCCGCTCGCGGTTTTGCCGAGGGATTGGGGCAGCTGGAGCCGGCGCAGAAGCTGCTGGGCTTCATTCGTGCCCGCTATCCGCAATCCCCCCTGTTGGGAGAGGTGGCCGGTCTGGAGGCCGTCATCGCCCAGTTGGCGGCACGGGCATAACGCCAGGTATTGCAATCTGCACGGCTTATTCTCGCGGTTTCGGCATTTTGCATGCCCCGCTTGGCTTCTTGTTATTTCAAGTGATTGAAAAGTAAGGAATTATTTTAGAAGGAAAGCTGGCATAGCGCTTGCGATATCTCTCCCTGCAAGCGCAGCCAGGAGTTGGCTGCGAATACTTCCGAAGCAATCAGGAGTAGATCGCTATGAAACAGCCTTTCAACAAGTGGACCCTTGCCGCTCTTACCGCCGCTGTCATCGGCATGCCGCTGAGCAACGCGGCCTTCGCCGACGAGCCTCTGCAACTGGCCGCCAGTGAAACCGTCAACGAGGCGGAAGAAGCGGTTACCGATACCTGGATCACCAGCAAGGTGAAAGCCAGCTTCCTGGCCGACGACAGCATCAGCGGCCTGGATATCAAGGTGGAAACCAACGAAGGCGTGGTCTCGCTGTCCGGTGTGGTGCCGACCGATGCCGAGCGTGATCTGGCGGTGGAGAAAGCCAAGGCGATCAAGGGCGTGACTTCCGTATCCGCCGATGGCCTGAAATCTACCGAATAACCCACAGCGCTGCCGGCATGGCCGGCAGTGCCCCATGGGAGGAAACGCCATGAACTCCGATGTGATCAAAGGCAAATGGAAACAGCTCTCCGGCCGTATTCAGGAGCGCTGGGGCAATTTGACCAATGACGACCTGGATATCGTCGAAGGTCATAGCGAGTATCTGGAAGGCAAGCTGCAGGAGCGTTACGGCTGGACCAAGGAGCGGGCGCAACAGGAAGTGCGCGACTTCAGCAGTAAGCTGTAGCAGCCGTTTGCCATAAAAAAGCCCCGAATTCGGGGCTTTTTTATTTATGAGTTTTTATGGGGGCTCAGCGCGCCAGATTCTGTTGATAGAAGCTCAGTTGCTGGGTCTGCTCCGCCTCGGGGAAGGCCTTGCGCAGATACTGGGCCATTTCGCTGACCGCCCGCAGATCCCGGCGCTGCCCCAGTTGCTTGGCCAACTGCAAGGTCAGCGGCGGCAGCTGCTGCAGGGGTTGCGGCATCTGGCTGAGTCGCCGCCATGCAGCCAGACCGTGAGGGCCCTCGCCAATGCGGATCAGCTTCTGCAGCAGGTGCAACTGTACGGCGGGATGTCCCAGCAGCTGGCGGTGCGTCTCGCTGCTGTCATTGGCCATGCGCAGCAGCAGTGGCCTGGCTTCTACCGTGTCCGCCAGGGCGAACAGCTGCTTGAGTACCTGAGTCAGCAGCGCCTTGTCCTGGCGCCCACAGGCCACGGCATAGAGCCGCTCGAGCAGCGCGAGGCGGCCGGGATAGCGGGTCAGCAGATCGGGGCCGCGGATAGCGGCCTGGGGCAGGGCGAACTGGCCGATAAGCTGATCCAGCGCCGCCAGTTCGCGCTTGAAGGGCGCGTCCGGATCTTCCTTGAGCAGGTAGGCTTCGTCCATCTGCAGGCGGCCGCTGAGGCGCGCCAGCCACACGGCGAGGAAGCCCGCGCCGAGGCCGCCGAGGTGGGCGTAGTAGTTGACGTGATCGTCCGCCGCCAGCAGGCCGTAGAGTTCCTTGCCCATCCAGACCGGCAGTATCCACAGGGCCGGTGCCTTGAAATAGCCGATCAGCGGACCCAGCCAGTAGAAGAAGTTGATTCGGCGCAGGCCGTATACGCCGATATACATGCCCATCAGCCCCGAGATGGCTCCCGAAGCTCCCACGCCGGTGACCCACACCGGATCCAGCGCCCACCACAGCAGGTGCGAGGCGAGGCCGCTGAGCAGGTACAGTCCCAGATAGACCCAGCGCCCCAGGGCGATCTCCAGGGCGAATCCGAAGATGAACAGGAACAGCATGTTGCCCAGGAGGTGGTCGAAGCTGCCATGCAGGAACATGGCCCCGAACAGCCCCTCGAGGGTGGATTGCGCCGGAATGAAGCCGAAGCGGAATGTGCTGAGCTGGTTGCGCGCCTCTTCGGCCCTGGCGCGTGCCGCCTGCCAGGCTTGATCGGCGCGGAAGTCGCTGCGCTGGTGCAGCGTGTGCTCGAACTGCAGATCGTGCAGTATCCACCCGGCCAGCTCCTGGCGGCGCATATGGTCGAGGTATTCACGCTGCTCGTCGTCCAGCTTTTCCCGCTGGGCGATGTCCTCGAGGAACAGCGCGCGCTCGCGACCCAGCAGGCCGCCGTCGAGATAGGCCTGCACCGCCACCTCGCGGCGAGCTTCGTCACCACCCTGGTAGGCGAAGTAGATCAGGGTGTTGAGCAGGATCAGCAGCAGCGTGATGACTGGCGGGCGCTTCCAGTCCAGCGGGTGCTCGGCGGGGATGATCAGCATGGGAGGGCGCCTGGATCAGTTGCTGCGTTTGCTGTCGATCCGGACGAGACGCTCGCCCTCGAACTGCAGGAAATACAGCATTCCGCCGTTTCTGGGGCCGTAGACCCACTCTTCCTTTTGAAATTTCTCGTTTCCGTTCTTGTCGAGGATGTAGCCGGTAACGGCCTGGCTCGCCGGCGCCCCGCATTTGGCCAGCACTTCGGAGGTACGGTCGCCCCTGTCGGCAATGCCGTGCTCGCAGCGCAGCGAGGCCTGGGCGTTGGCAGTGATCAGGGCGAGTAGAGTGATGGAGAGCAGTTTTTTCATGGTGAGCATCCTTGTTCCGAGGGGTTAACGGGCTGTCATTTGCCGCGTTTGCTTTCGATCTTGGTGACGCGATTGCCTTCCAGGCGCAGGAAGTAGTACATGCCGTTCTTCGGCCCGTAGGTCCATTCCTCGACCTCTACCTCATGGACGTAACCATAGATATCGAGTACTTCCTTGTAGCCGAGGAAGTCGCGCTGGACGGGGGTTCCACACTTGTCTTCCACCTCGCCGGCCAGGTCATCCAGGCTGATCAGACGGGCACCGCAGCGCAGCGTGGAGGCCGCTTCGGCCGTGCCGGCCAGCAGCAGGCACAGGGCAGGCAACAGGTGTCTGAGATGCATGATGTGGGACCGTGGGTCGAGAGGCGGAAGCCTACACGGTGGCCAGTCTTCTGTCAGTCTGCGCGCTTGGTTTCGATGCGGACCAGGCGATTGCCCTGGAAGGTGAGGATGCTGAGCATGCCGTTGGTGGGGCCGTATACCCATTCTTCGATCACCAGCTCGCGGTCGCCGTAGTTGCCGCCGGTATAGCCGACCAGATCTCGATACTCGGGCTCGCCGCACTTGCGCTGGACCTCGAAGGCGCGGTCGCCTTCGTTGATCAGCTTGCTGCCGCAGCGCAGCGTTCCTGCCTCCGCCAAACCACAGGATAGCGTCAGCGCAATGGCCAATAGGCTCCGGTTCATCACAAGCTCCCCAGATGCAGCGCGGTGGCAACCTGGCCGCCGGATTGGCCCTGGGTCAGGCTGACATCGAGCAGATAGATGCGCTGGTCTTCCAGGCCGCCGCGCTCCACCAGATAGTCCTTGATGCTGGCCGCTCGGGCCTGGCCGAGTTGGCGCAGCAGCAGTTCACTCTTGGACCACGACTCCAGCACGGCGTTGCGCATCTTCGCCGTGCGCTCTTCGTCCGGCAGCTCCTTCCATTCGGCGGGAGGCTGCTGCTTCAGGCGGGTGCGGTAGATGCCTTCCAGCAGCACGGCCTTGTCGTCCTCGTCCACCACCAGCAGCTCGGGCTCGGCCGGCACCTGATCGCCGTTGCGCTGCAGCATCTTGTACTGGGTGCTCTGGTATTCACGCTCCAGGCGTTGCACGGCCAGCAGCGGGCCATCGCTGGCTTCGGCGCTCATGCCTTCCACTTCCAGGCGCAGCACTGGACGCTCCTTGAGCGCGGCAGCCAGGGTATCCAGGGATTTCTGCGCTGCGCCGTCCAGCTCGCTGCTGCCCGCGGCGAACTGCACCTGGCTGAGGTCGGCTTCGCCGCCACCGACCAGGCCGGCGATGAATTTGAACGGTGCCTGGGCGGCACGCAGCACCAGGTTGCGCATGGTCTGCCAGACGATGGGCATGACGCTGAACTGCGGGTCGTTGAGGTTGCCCTGCACCGGCAGCTGGATGTCGATATTGCCCTTGGTGTCCTTGAGCAGGGCCACGGCCAGGCGGATCGGCAGGTCCACGGCGTCCTTGCTGTCGACTTTCTCGCCCAGCTGCAGGTCTTCCAGCAGCAGCTTGTTCTCGGCATTCAGCTGGCCCTTCTCGATCTGGTAGTGCAGGTCCAGGTTGAGGCGGCCCTTCTTGATGCGGTAGCCGGCGAACTTGCCTGAGTAGGGGGTGAGGGTGGTCAGCTCGACGTTCTTGAAGCTGGTGGCGATATCCAGGCTGTTCATCGGGTCGAACGGCGTCAGCCCGCCCTTGATGGTGACCGGCGCGTACTTGTCGACCTTGCCCTTGATATCGACGCTGGCGGTCTTCGGGCTCTGGTTGTCCAAGGTGCCGATCTGGCCATTGAGTTGCTGGATGGCGGTGGCGAAGTTGGGGGTCAGGCTGAAGTCGGCGAAGTTGGCCGAGCCGTCCTTGATGTTCACTCCGCCGATGCGGATCGGCAGTTGCTTACCGGCCGGCGCCGGCTTGGCCTTCGGATCGGCGGGCTGGGCGATGACCAGGTCGTTGATATTGGTGGTCAGGTCCTCGTTGATGATGAAGCGCGCATAAGGCTGCTGCAGATTGACCTGGCCGATCACCAGGCCCTGTTCGTGCTGGTAGTCCAGCCCCTCCACCACCAGTTGCTGCCACTTGAGGAAGTCGCGGTCCTTGAGGGTATCCAGGGTATGCAGCTGGTTGACCTCGGCGCGGCCGCCGATGCTGAAGGCCAGCGGATCGACGCTCTTCAGGTTCACGGCCAGGTCGCTGCCGAGCAGGCCGCTGCGCAGCTCCAGGCGGACGAAGGGGCTGATATAGGACTGAGCCAGGCGCAGATCAATGTCACGGGTGACCAGCTGCAGTTTGGCGGTGGTCGGCTGTAGCTGGACCTGGCCATCGGCCTTGAGCTGCCCGCGCTTATTCACCCCGGTATCGAGCTTGAGGGAGAAGGGCGAGGTGCCCAGGCTGTCGAAGTCCTTGAGATCGAGATGGAGCGGGGCCAGGTCGAGCTTGACCTCCTGGGCGCCTGCGGCGCGGTCGGCCAGGTGGATCTGGTAGTCGCGCAGCTGCACATCGCGCAGCAGCACCTGCCAGGGCTTGGCCGGCTCTTCCGGTTTTTTCGGCTCTGCCGGAGCTGCGGCGCTGGCGGTTTGTTGAGAAGCATCCGGTGCGGCTGTTGCGGGCGTGGAGCCTGCACCACCCTCGTTCGGAGCCGGAGCCGGAGCCGGAGCCGGAGCCGGAGCTTCGGGAGCGGCGGCGGGCGTCTGCGGGGCAGCAGGTGCGGCCGCCGGAGCAGGCTTGCTATGGCTGGCGAACAGCTTCTGCCAGTCCAGCTGGCCGTCCTTCTCGCGGGCCGCCCAGGTCTCCAGCTTGTGGCTGCGGATCTTGCCGATCACCACCTGCTGCTTGGCCAGGTCCAGGCTGGTTTCGCTGACGTCCAGGCGCTCCAGGCGAGCCAGCGGCTTGTCCTCGGGGCTCTTGATGGCAAAGCTGGAGAGCGCGGCGCTGACGTTGCTCAGCTGCAGCTCGGTGCCCTTGGCCAGGTTCAGCGAATACTCGGCACTGAGGTCGAGCACGCCGTCTTCCAGCACCAGTGGTACGGCATCGCGCACATAGGGCCACACGCCCTTGAGCTTGCCGTCGGTGATCTTGAGCTGACCCTTGGAGGCGATCGGGGTGAGGCTGACCTGGCCCTGCCAGTCGATGCGTCCGCCGCGCGGGCCGATGGCGACCATCTGCATGTCGGCGTTGTCGTCGGGCAGGGTGCTGAGGTTGGTCAGCTCCAGATTCAGCGAGTCGTAGATGAACTCCACCGGCTCGCTGGGGCGCAGGTCCTCGAAGTGCAGGCCGTTCTCGATCAGCGCGATGCGGCCTATGCGCAGCGGGAAGGGCTCGCTCGGCTCCTCCGCTGCGGGTTTCTCTTCGCTGGGCGGCAGCTGGAACAGGCCGGTCAGGTTGAGCTTGCCGTCCTTGGCGAACAGCACCTCGGTATGCGCCTTCTCCAGTTCTATGTCGGCCAGGTGCAGGGCGCCGCTCCACAGGCTGTCGACCTGCAGGTTGGCGTGCAGGCGCTGGAAGGCGACCTGCGGCTTGGCCGGCTCGCCGATATGCAGGCCCCAGAGCTGCAGCTCCAGGCTGAAGGGGTTGAGCTCGATGCGCCCCAGTCGCGCCGGCACGGTGGCCAATTGGGCCAGTTGCTGGTTGGCCACCCGCAGCGCGATGCCGGGCAGGATCAGGAAACCGAGCAGGCTATACAGTCCGAATGCAATCGCGAGCGCGTAGGCGGCGCGTTTCAATCCTTTGGGCATGGTGCGGCACATCTTCCAGGCTAAGACGCCAGGAGTATGGCATGGGCCGTCACGCTTTGTGGGCCAGCACTGTGCCCTTGTGATCGACTTAGAAGCGCAGCACCAGGGTCTTCAGTGGTGGCTGGCCGTCGCGCGAGGGGAAGTCGGCAGCGGGGACGATCTGCTCGCACTCGCGCACCGGGCGCCCGAGTTTCTCGGCGCAGCGCAGCACCTGCGGGCGCCAGTCGTCCATCGCCACTTTCGCCAGGTTGTTGCAACAGATCAGCACGCCATCCTCGGCGGTGGCGAGGATCGCCGGCTTGAGCAGGCTCTGGTAGTCGCGCAGCAGGTCGACAGTGCCGAAGGCGCTCTTGGCCCAGGCCGGTGGGTCGAGCAGCACCAGGTCGAACTGGCGCTGTTCCAGGCGCGGGTAGCTCGGCAACTTGTGTCCGCGGCGGGAGGCAATGGGTAGCCCGGCCAACTGGCGGATGGCGGGGAAGTAGTCGGACTGCACGAAGTCCATCGCCAGTCCCGGATTGAGTGCCAAGTTCTCGCGGCCTACCGCCAGGTTGCCCTCGGCGAAGTCCAGGTTGAGCACCTCGCGCGCGCCACCGGCAGCGGCTGCCAGGCCGACGCCGCAGGTATAGGCGAACAGGTTGAGCACGCTCTTGCCGGCACTGTGGCGCTTCACCCAGCCACGCGCTTCACGCAGGTCGAGGAACAGCAGCGGGTCCTGGCCCGGATGGCGCCCGCGTACCCGGTAATTCAGCGCCCATTCCCGGCCGACCATGTCTTCCAGCGCCTCGGGAGCGGCCTGGTACACCGGGTCGCGCCGGTCGACGCGCGAGTTGCCACCGGAACGGTCGTTGTAGACCAGTTGCAGTTCGACGCCGAGGCGCCCGTTGATGGTGGTGTGCAGGTCGAGTAGTGCATCGAGCTCCAGTGGCTGATGGAAGCTCTGCACCATCAGTTGCGGGCCATAGCGGTCGACGGTGAGGCCGGGTGCGCCTTCCTGGCTGCCATGGAACAGCCGGTAGCAGTCGGTCTGCTGCTGGTGCAGTTCGGCCAGCAATGGCTGGCGGGCATCGAGGGCGGCGGAGAGCGCCTGGTCGAGAGAAGACATGCGCGGCGTCTCGGAGCGGGAGGGCGCGCAGTTTACCAAGAAAAACGCCGGCTCTCGGCCGGCGTTACTCCATGTTCAGTCGCGCACAGCACTCGTAGTCGCAAGGAGGCGGTGCGCAGACAGTAGACCGCCTACGGCAAGCGCCGCCGACACCGCGAATGCGAGTGATGGGCGTGACGTTAGCGTTCGATGGCCAGGGCTACACCCTGCCCGCCACCGATGCACAGGGTGGCCAGGCCCTTCTTGGCGTCGCGCTTGATCATCTCGTGCAACAGGGTCACCAGCACGCGGCAGCCGGAGGCGCCGATGGGGTGGCCGAGGGCGATGGCGCCGCCGTTGACGTTGACCTTGGCCGCATCCCAGCCCAGCTCCTTGCCCACCGATAGGGCTTGGGCGGCGAAGGCCTCGTTGGCCTCGATCAGGTCGAGGTCGGCCAGTTGCCAGCCGGCCTTCTCCAAGCAGCGCTTGGTGGCCGAGACCGGGCCGATACCCATGATCGCCGGGTCGACACCGGCGTTAGCGTAAGAAGCAATCTTGGCCAGTACCGGCAGGCCGAGGGCCTTGGCCTTTTCAGCACTCATGAGTAGAACCGCCGCTGCACCGTCGTTAAGGCTGGAGGCGTTGCCGGCGGTGACGCTGCCGTCCTTCTTGAACGCCGGCTTGAGGCTGGCCAGGCTTTCTGCGGTGGTACCGGCGCGCGGCTGTTCGTCCTTGGCGAAGCTGACCGGGTCGCCCTTGCGCGAGGGGATCAGGATCGGGGTGATCTCGTCATTGAAGCGACCGGCCTCGATGGCGGCCACGGCTTTCTGCTGCGAGGCGGCGGCGAAGGCGTCCTGCTGCTCGCGGCTGATGCCGTACTTGTCCACCAGGTTCTCGGCGGTGATGCCCATGTGGTAGTCGTTGAAGGCGTCCCACAGACCGTCCTGGATCATGGTGTCGATCAGCTTGCCGTGGCCCATACGCTGGCCGGTGCGGGCGGCGGGCATGACGTAGGGCGCCAGGCTCATGTTCTCCATGCCGCCAGCGATGATCACCTCGGCGTCGCCGCAGCGAATCGCCTGGGCGCCGAGGTGCAGGGCCTTGAGGCCGGAGCCGCAGACCTTGTTCAGGGTCAGCGCCGGCACGGCATTCGGCAGGCCGGCCTTGATCGAGGCCTGGCGGGCGGTGTTCTGTCCGGCGCCGGCGGTCAGCACGTGGCCGAGGATCACCTCGTCCACTTCGCTGCCATTGAGGCCGGTCTGTTCCAGCAGGCGTTTGATCACCGCGGCGCCCAAGTCGACGGCGGGTACGCCGGCCAGGGAGCCCTGGAAGCTGCCGATGGCGGTGCGGGTGGCGGCGACGATGACGACTTCTTGCATGACGGGCTCCTCGAAATCGGGTGCGCGCGCGGATGGCGCGACGGGGGCGCTATGGTGGCATAGCCGATTCGACCCCGGCCAGTGCCGGGGCCGACCGCTCAGTCGCGCGGCGGCAGGCCCATGCGCTGGCGTGCGCGATGCACCGCGGCGCCACGCACGGCCCAGCGCAGCGTCGGCGCCAGGCTGTTCACCCCGGTGCGAATGGCCCGGCTGCGGGCTGTGCCGATGGGCGTGTCGAGCATGGCCTGGGCCCAGTCCGGCAGCAGATCGAAGCCGGCCTGCATCAGCAGCTTGCCCACCGGCACGGCCAGGGCGCTGGGCGCCGGCGCGCCCTGCAGGATGCGCAGGATCTCCCGCGAGCGCTCGTCACACAGCAACTGCGGGCGCACGCCATCGAGGTAGGCGGCGACTTCGCCGCGCGAGCGCGGCACGTTCTCGGCGCCCAGGCGTTCGGCGATCAGCGCCACCTCGGCGTAGTAGCGGTCCTGGTCGGCCGCGCTGAGCTGGGGGTTGCAGTAGCGCAGGTGGGCGGCGAGGAAGCTCGACACTTCGGCCACGTGTACCCAGGTCAGCAGCGCCGGGTCGCTGGCCGCGTAGGGCCGGCCATCCGGCGCAGTGCCGACCACCTTGAGGTGAATGGTGCGCACCTTGTCGATCAGCCACTCGGCATCGCGGCGCGAGCCGAAGGTGGTGCCGGAGATGAACTGGCCGGTGCGGCGCAGGCGGCCGATCAGGTCCTCGCGGAAATTCGAGTGGTCCCACACGCCGGACAGCGCGAGAGGGTGCAGGGCCTGCAGCAGCAGGGCGCTGATGCCGCCGACCATCATGCTGGTGAAGTCGCCGTGCACGCGCCAGCACACCGCGTCCGGGCCGAACAGGCCGGGATCGCCCTGGGGCTGGCTGAAGTCGATCTGGCCGAGAACGATGCCGCTGAGGCTGAGAACCTGGGCTTCGATGCGGCGGCGGAGGAATTCCATGGTGATTTCGATTATCGGCGGTGTTGCTGGTGAGGCCCTCACCCCTAGCCCCTCTCCCAGAGGGAGAGGGGAAGGTGGGGCGGGCGCGTGGGGTTACCCGCCTAAGGAGGAGGGTTACTGGTTCAGGCGCTGCTCGATCAGGCTATCCACTACCGACGGGTCGGCCAGGGTCGAGGTGTCGCCCATGTTGTCCAGCTCGTTGCAGGCGATTTTGCGCAGGATGCGCCGCATGATTTTGCCCGAGCGGGTCTTGGGCAGGCCCGGTGCCCACTGGATCAGCTCCGGCTTGGCGAAGCTGCCGATCTCCTTGCCGACCAGGGCCAGCAGATCCTTCTTCAGCTCGTCGGAGGGTTCCAGGCCCTTCATGGTGGTGACGAAGGCGTAGATGCCCTGGCCCTTGAGGTCATGCGGATAGCCGACCACCGCGGCCTCGGCCACGGCGTCATGCAGTACCAGAGCGCTCTCCACCTCGGCGGTGCCGATGCGGTGGCCGGAGACGTTGATCACGTCGTCGACGCGGCCGGTGATCCACCAGTAGCCGTCCTCGTCGCGGCGCGCGCCGTCGCCGGTGAAGTAGTAGCCGGGGTAGGGCTTGAAGTAAGTGTCGATCATGCGCTGGTGGTCGCCGTACACGCTGCGGATCTGGCTCGGCCAGCTGGCCTTGATCGCCAGCACGCCGGCGCCGGGGCCTTCAATCTCCTTGCCCTGCTCATCGAGCAGCACCGGCTGCACGCCGAAGAACGGGCGGGTGGCCGAGCCGGGTTTCAGGTCGGTGGCGCCGGGCAGCGGGGTGATGAGGATCGAGCCGGTTTCGGTCTGCCACCAGGTGTCGACGATAGGGCAGCGGCGCTCGCCGACCACGTTGTAGTACCACTCCCAGGCCTCGGGGTTGATCGGCTCGCCCACCGAGCCGAGCAGGCGCAGGCTGGAGCGGTCGGTGGCCTTCACGGCGGCCTCGCCCTCGCGCATCAGCGCGCGCAGGGCGGTCGGCGCGGTGTAGAAGATGTTCACCTGGTGCTTGTCGATCACCTGCCAGAAGCGCGAGGCGTCCGGGTAGTTGGGCACGCCCTCGAACATCAGGGTGGTGGCGCCGTTGGCCAGCGGGCCGTAGACGATGTAGCTGTGCCCAGTGACCCAGCCGACGTCGGCGGTGCACCAGTAGATGTCGCCCTCGTGGTAGTCGAACACGTACTTGTGGGTCATCGCCGCGCCCAGCAGGTAACCGCCGGTGGTGTGCAGCACGCCCTTGGGTTTGCCGGTGCTGCCGGATGTGTAGAGGATGAACAGCGGGTCCTCGGCGTCCATCGGCTCGGCCGGGCAGTCGGCGCTGGCCTCCTTGAGGGCCTGGTGGTACCAGAGATCGCGGCCGTCGACCCAGGCGATCTCGCCCTGGGTGCGCTCGACCACCAGCACGGTGCTGACGTTCGGGCAGCTCTGCAGGGCCTTGTCGACGTTGTTCTTCAGCGGGATGTACTTGCCGCCGCGCACGCCTTCGTCGGCGGTGATCACGGTGCGGCAATCGGCATCGAGGATGCGGTCGCGCAGGGCGTCCGGGGAGAAGCCGCCGAACACCACCGAGTGGATGGCGCCGATGCGGGTGCAGGCCAGCATGGCGTAGGCCGCCTCCGGCACCATGGGCATGTAGATGCACACCCGGTCGCCTTTCTTGACTCCGCGCTGTTTCAGCACATTGGCCAGGCGGCTGACGTTGTGGTGCAGCTTGTTGTAGGTGATATGTGCCGACTCGGCCGGGTTGTCGCCTTCCCAGATGATGGCGATCTGTTCGCCGCGCTGTTCCAGGTGGCGGTCGATGCAGTTGTAGGCGACGTTGAGCTGGCCGCCCTTGAACCATTGCGCCTCGCCCTTGGCCAGATCGCTGTGGTGCAGCTGATCCCAGGGCTTGAACCAGTGCAGGAACTGCTTGGCCTGTTCGCTCCAGAACTCTTCCGGCTGCTCGACGGACTGGCGGTAGAGGCGCTGGTAGGCCTCGTTGTCCAGGTACGCACGCTGGCGAACCGCATCCTTGACCGGGTGAAGGCTGATTTCGAACATGGCGGGGTCCTTGTCTTATTGTTGAGCCACGATGGCGGCTAGGGTGTACCAAGCACCTGCTCGGTTCAAGCCTTGGCGTTCAGGCGCGGTGCGTGCGAGCGCGCAGGTTGCCTCTTCAGGTTCGGCAATCGCCCGGGGAGGCAGTTCCGGGCTGGCCGGCGGCGCTAACGATAGCAGTGCTGGGAAACAGCCGCCGGGCATTGCGCCCGGCGACTGGCGGGCGCGCCTCAGCCGCGGTGACGACCGCGGAAGAAGTCGATCAGGCCCTGGGTCGAGGCGTCCTCGGCCGGCGCCGCATCCCAGGCGGTGAGGCGCTGGTAGACGCCCTTGCCGAGGTCCTTGCCCAGCTCCACGCCCCACTGGTCGAAGGCATTGATGCCCCAGATCACGCTCTGCACGAACACCTTGTGCTCGTACATGGCCACCAGCGCGCCGAGGCGCCGCGGGCTGATGCGTTCCAGCACCAGGGTATTGCTCGGGCGGTTGCCCGGGATCACCTTGTGCGGCGCCAGGCGCTGCACTTCGTCCTCGCTCAGGCCCTTGGCGCGCAATTCGGCCTCGGCCTCATCGCGGCACTTGCCGAGCATCAGCGCCTGGCTCTGCGACAAGCAGTTGGCGTATAGCCACTGATGGTGGTCGGCCACCGGGTTGTAGCTGACCACCGGCACGATGAAGTCTGCCGGAATCAGCGGGGTGCCCTGGTGCAGCAGCTGGTGGTAGGCGTGCTGGCCGTTGCAGCCGACGCCGCCCCAGATCACCGGGCCGGTCTCGACGCTCACCGGGCTGCCGTCCTGGCGCACGCTCTTGCCGTTGGACTCCATATCCAGCTGCTGCAGGTGCTTGGTGATGTTCCGCAGGTAGTGGTCGTACGGCAGGATGGCGTGGCTCTGAGCGCCCCAGAAGTTGCCGTACCAGACGCCGAGCAAGGCCAGCAGCACGGGCATGTTCTTGTCGAAGCTGGTGCTGCGGAAGTGATTGTCCATGCTGTAGGCGCCGGACAGCAGTTCCTTGAAGTTGGACATGCCGATGGCCAGGGCGATCGGCAGGCCGATGGCCGACCACAGCGAGTAGCGCCCGCCGACCCAGTCCCACATGGGGAAGATGTTCTTCTCGCGGATGCCGAACTCGATGGCCGCCTGGTTGTTGCTGGTGACCGCGATGAAGTGGCGGTACAGCTTCTCCTCGGTACCGCCACGGGCCAGGTACCAGGAGCGGGCGGCCTGGGCGTTCTTCAGGGTTTCCAGGGTGCCAAACGACTTACTTGAAACGATAAACAGGGTGGTCTCGGCATTCAGCTTGGCGGCCAGTTCATGGAATTCGCTGCCGTCGATATTGGCCAGGTAGTGGCAGCGCACGCCGTGCTGGGTGAACGGCAGCAGCGCCTCGGACACCAGCTGCGGGCCGAGGAAGGAGCCGCCAATGCCGATGTTGACCACATCGGTGATGGTCTTCTCGCTGTAGCCGCGCCACAGGTTGCTGTGGATGCGCCCGACGATATCGGTCATCTGGTTGAGCACGCGGTGCACGTCCGGCATCACGTTGGCGCCGTTGACCATGACGCAGTCGCCGATGGGGCGGCGCAGGGCGGTATGCAGGGCCGGGCGGCCTTCCGAAGAATTGACGTGCTCGCCGTTGAACAGGGCCTCGATGGCCTCCTGCAGGCCGGCTTCCCTGGCCAGGTTGACCAGCAGGGTGCGGGTTTCCTCGCTGAGCAGGTTCTTCGAGTAGTCGAGGAAGATGCCGCTGGTGCTCATGGAGAAGCGCTCGAAACGCTTGGCGTCGCTGGCGAAGGCGTCGCGCATGCTGAAGTCCTGCATGGCCTGGCGGTGTTGGCGCAGGGCCTGCCAGGCGGGCAGGGTGGTGACATCGAGCGGTTGCTGGTAGTACGCCATGGGCGGCAATTTCCTTGTTATGCGGCGTTTCGGGCATTAAAAAGCCCGGAGATTCCGGGCTTGGAGTGTAGCGGGACGCGACTCGTTCAGGCGACTTGTACGGGAATCGCGTTGCTGGTGTGGCTGAGTTCGCCATCGGCGCCCATGTACAGCACGCGCGGCTGGAAATTGGCCAGCTCGGCCTCGCTGTAGTGGGCGTAGGCGCAGATGATCACGCGGTGGCCGACGCCGGCCTTGTGCGCGGCGGCGCCATTGACCGAGATGATCTTCGAGCCTTCCTCGCCACGGATGGCGTAGGTGGTGAAGCGTTCGCCGTTGTCGATGTTGTAGATCTGAATCTGTTCGTACTCGCGAATGCCGGACAGGTCCAGCCACTCGCCGTCGATGGCGCAGGAACCCTCATAGTCGAGCACCGCATGGGTGACGATGGCGCGGTGCAGCTTGGCCTTGAGCATGATGGCGTGCATGACTACTCCCCTCTCGGAATACGGCGGCGGCAGAGTGTGCCCGAACCCCCGAAGGGGTTCAAGACCAGGCGATGTGCGGGTTACAGCTCGAGCGTCAGGTTATCGATCAGGCGCGTGTTGCCCATGAAGGCGGCGCCCAGGATCACCAGTTGCGTATCGTCTGCCTGGGCCGGACGCAGACTCAGCGCCTCGCGAATCTCCAGGTAGTCGGGGCGGAAGCCGGCGCTGGCCAGGCTGGCCTGGCCGCGCTCGATCAGTTGGGCGAACTGACGGTCGCCATTGCGAATGGCTTCGGCCAACTGCTGCAGGGTGCGGTGGAGGGCCGGGGCCTGGGCACGCTGCTCGGCGCTCAGGTAGCCGTTGCGCGAGGACAGGGCCAGGCCGTCCTCGGCGCGCACGGTCGGCTCGCCGATGATCTGTACCGGCATGTTCAGGTCGCGCACCAGGGTGCGGATCACCGCCAGCTGCTGGAAGTCCTTCTCGCCGAACACGGCGAGGTCCGGTTGGACCATGTTGAACAGCTTGGTGACCACCGTGGCCACGCCCTCGAAGTGACCTGGGCGGCTGGCGCCACACAGGCCCTCGGAGACGCCGGGCACGCCGACGCGAGTCTGGCCTTCCTGGCCGTGGGGGTACATCTCCTCCACGTCCGGATGGAACAGCAGGTGGCAACCGGCGGCGACCAGCTTCTCCTGATCGGCGGCCAGGGTGCGCGGGTACTTGGCCAGGTCTTCGTTGGGGCCGAACTGCAGCGGGTTGACGAAGATGCTGGCGACCACGAAGTCGGCGCGCTGGCCGGCCTTCTCCACCAGGGCCACGTGGCCCTCGTGCAGGTTGCCCATGGTCGGCACGAAGGCGATGCGCTTGCCCTCGCCACGCGCACGCGCGACGGCGGCGCGCAGTTCCAGTACGGTCTTGACAGTGTTCATGCGGAGAATCCGTGTTCCTCGGCGGGGAAGCTGACGTCCTTCACTGCGCGCACATAGGCTGCGAAGGCGGCCTGGACGCTGGGCTGGCCTTCCATGAAGTTCTTCACGAACTTCGGCGCGCGGCCGGTCAGGGACAGGCCGAGCATGTCGTGCATCACCAGTACCTGGCCGTCGGTGGCCGAGCCTGCGCCGATGCCGATCACCGGGATCTTCACCGACTGGCTGATTTCGGCGGCCAGCTCGCTGGGCACGCACTCGAGCAGCAGCATGGCGGCGCCGGCCTGTTCCAGGGCCATGGCGTCGGCACGCAGCTGGCGGGCGGCGGCGTCACCGCGGCCCTGTACCTTGTAACCGCCGAACACGTTGACCGCCTGCGGGGTCAGGCCCAGGTGGGCGCACACCGGCACGCCGCGCTCGGCCAGTTGGCGGATGGGCTCGGCCAGCCAGCTGGCGCCTTCCAGCTTGATCATGTGGGCGCCGGCCTGCATCAGCGCGGCGCTGCTGGCGAAGGTCTGTTCCAGGGTGGCGTAGGCCATAAACGGCAGGTCGGCGAGGATCAGCGCGCCCTGGTTGCCGCGCTTCACGGCGGCGGTGTGGTAGGCCATGTCGGCCAGCGACACCGGCAATGTGCTGTCGTGGCCCTGCAGGACCATACCCAGGGAGTCTCCCACCAGCAGCACTTCCACACCGGCCTGGCAGGCTGCCTGGGCGAAGGTGGCGTCGTAGGCGGTGAGCATGGCGATCTTCTCGCCCTTCTGCTTCAGGCCCAGCAGGGTGCTTACGGTTACATCAGGCATTGGAGATTCCTCATCAGCGGGCCGGATTACGGCACTTGTGGCGCCTGCTCTCGGCCTCTTGGACGGCACTCTCTGCACCGCCTCGGGGCAACGGGACGCCTATAGTCCCGATGGGGGGGCGTGAAGTCAATCACGGGTGTTACCGCGCTGTTACGGCGTTACCGGCGCTGCGCTTACAGGCGCTCCAGCCCCTCGTAGGGGCAGGCGGCCAGCAGCTGCTCCAGGCTGCGCCCGTCGGGCAACAGCAGCTGCGGGGCGATCTCGGCCAGCGGGTAGAGGACGAAGGCACGGGCGTGCATATGGTAGTGCGGCACGGTCAGGCGCTCCTCGGCGAGGATGCGCGAGCCGAACAGCAGAATGTCCAGGTCCATGGTGCGTGGCCCCCAGCGCTCGGCCTTGCGCACGCGGCCCTGCTCCAGCTCGATGCGTTGCAGGGCGTCGAGCAGCTGCAGCGGCGCCAGTTCGGTGTCCAGCGCGGCCACGGCATTGACGTAGCGTGGCTGGTCGGCCGGGCCCAGTGGGTCGCTGATATAGAAGGAGGAGGTGCTGACCAGCGTCGTGTGCGGCAGCGCGGCGATGGCGGCGAGCGCGGCCCGCAGCTGCTGGTGCGGCTCGGCCAGGTTGCTGCCGAGGCCAATGTAGACCCGCTCGATCATTCGCCGGCCGGGGCTTCGCTGCGCGGGCCGCGGCGACGGTTGCGTCCGCCGCGCCGGCGTTTACGGGCAGGAGCACCGCCTTCGCCATCTTCTTCCTGACGGTTGCCGAGCTCGCGGATCATGCTGCGGCGCTCGCTGTCGCTGGCGTCCTGGTAGTCGGTCCACCAGTCGCCCAGGCCATCGGTCTGCTCGCCGGCATCTTCGCGCAGCAGCAGGAAGTCGTAGCCGGCGCGGAAGCGCGGATTCTCCAGCAGCAGGTCGGCGCGCTTGCCCTGGCGGCGCGGCAGGCGTTCCTGCATGTCCCAGATCTCGCGGATCGGGATGGTGAAGCGCTTGGGAATGGCGATGCGCTTGCACTGCTCGACGATCAGATCATGCGCCGCTTCCTGCATGGCCGGGATCGGCGGCATGCCGCGCGCCTGCAGCTGCGCCGCGCGGGCCGGAATGGCCGGCCAGAGCAGGGCGGCGAAGAGGAAGGCGGGGGTCACCGGCTTGCCCAAGGCGATGCGCTCGTCGGTATTAGCCAGGGCCTGACGAATCAGGTCGCCGGCGTATTCCGGATCGCGCTCCAGGGCCTTGGCGCTGGCCGGGAACAGTGGGGCGAACAGGTCGTACTCGACCAGCAGCTCGAAGGTGCGCTCGGCGCGGCCGGCGAGGAACAGCTTGAGCACTTCCTCGAACAGGCGGGCGGCCGGAATGTCGCGCAGCATCGGCGCCAGGCGGCGGATCGGCGCGGCGCTGTGCTTCTCGATCTCGAAGCCGAGCTTGGCGGCGAAGCGCACGGCGCGCAGCATGCGCACCGGGTCTTCCAGATAGCGCTGCTCGGGATCGCCGATCAGGCGGATCAGGCGGTTGCGGATGTCGTGCACGCCGTGGGCGTAGTCCAGCACGCGCTCGCCGCTGACGTCGAAGTACAGGGCGTTGATGGTGAAGTCGCGGCGCTGGGCGTCGCTTTCCAGGGTGCCGTAGACGTTGTCGCGCAGGATGCGGCCGCTCTCGTGGCGTGCCGACTGATGGCTGTCTTCTTCGTCATCGCCCTGCGGGTGATTGCTGCGGAAGGTGGCCACTTCGATGATCTCGCGGCCGAAGTGCACATGGGCCAGCTTGAAGCGGCGGCCGATCACCCGTGCATTGCGGAACTCGGCGCGCACCTGCTCGGGAGTGGCGCTGGTGGCCACGTCGAAGTCCTTGGGCTGCACGCCGATCAGCAGATCGCGTACGCAGCCACCCACCAGGTAGGCCTGGTAACCGGCCTTCTGCAGGCGGTCTACCACGCCCACCGCATTGCGGCTGAACTGGCCACGCTGCAGCGAATGCTGGCGGGGGCCGAGCACTTCCGGCGTGCTGCGAGGATGGGCTTGGCGCTTGAGCGAGAGCGGCGAACGGAGGGACTTGAACAGCTTTTTCAGCATGAGAGGCACTGTTTGCAGGAATAAGCGGCCGGAAATGCCGGTAACCGCACGATTGGCGCGGATTCTAGCATTGGGAAGGAGAATGGTGGAGAAGGCAGGCTGGGGAAGGCGAGAGGGGTAAAGCTACTGGGGGAGCCGAGGCTCCCCCCCAAATAGGTGCGTGCTTTGTTTTTGTTATTGTGTCGGGCCTGTTGTTTTTGTTGTAGGCCCGTTTTAGGTATCCCAAGCTGGGTACCAGGAGCAAACGGATTGCTTTGGATGCTGATATTGCCGTGGTCTTTCCGTGACCCAACCAGTACAGGCTCTGCTTTAGTGCAGTTTTTGTTGTTCTCAGCCTGGTCGTGGGGCGAACCCCAAAGGCACATCCTCTCCAAAAGAATCAGTTAGCTGCGCCTCCGCGTTGTTGTTTTTGTTGTGCTGGAGTCGTTCTGTATTGTTTTTATTATGGAGCTTCAAACGTTTTTATTGTTGTTGTGCCAGAGATAAAGCAGAAGCCGTGCCAGTTTTTGTGAGTCCTTGTTTTTCAAGGGCTTAGAGAAAAAACAGGCAGAGATGAGGCATAAAAAAGCCGGGTTCTCGTTACCGATGAACCCGGCTTTGTTACGCGATGTTTGATTGGGGTAACAGCTGCGGAACCATCCGCCCACAGCTCTGTCACCGCGTTGCGGCTCAGCCCGCCGCCGCGCCGGACTTGCGCCGCGGAATGCCCAGGCGCTGACGACGTTCCCATAGGCACTTTCGGCTGATGCCCAGCTTGCGGGCCAGTTCGGTCTCGGTCATGTGATCCTGATGCTCGAGCACGAAGTGCTGGAAGTAGTCCTCCAGCGACAGGTCTTCGGTCGGCTCGTGGTTGTTGACGGCGCTGGAGGGCATGGGCTGCTCGCCGAAGTCGTCGTCGCTCAGGTCATCCAGCTCGATGTCGATGCCCAGCAGCTCGGCGGATATCTCGTTGCCCTCGCAGAGGATCACCGAGCGCTCGATGGCGTTCTCCAGTTCGCGCACGTTGCCCGGCCACGGGTAATGGCGGATCGCCTGCTCGGCATCGTGGGCGAAGCGCAGACCCTCGCGGCCCATGCGCACGCACTGGCGGGCGAGGAAGGCCTGGGCGATTTCCACCACGTCGGCGCCGCGCTCGCGCAGCGGCGGCAGCTTGAGGGCGATGACGTGCAGGCGGTAGTAGAGGTCCTCGCGGAACTGGCCGGTCTTGGCCAGCGTCTTCAGGTCGCGGTGGGTAGCGGCGATCAGGCGCACGTCGACCTTCTGCGACTGCACCGAGCCGACCCGACGAATCTCGCCCTCCTGCAGCACGCGCAGCAGGCGGGCCTGGGCTTCCAGCGGCAGCTCGCCGATCTCGTCGAGGAACAGGGTGCCGCCATCGGCCGCTTCCACCAGGCCGGCGCGGCCGGCGCTGGCGCCGGTGAAGGCGCCTTTCTCGTGGCCGAACAGCTCGGACTCGATCAGGGTTTCCGGGATCGCCGCGCAGTTCACCGAGATCAGCGGCGCCTTGGCGCGCTTGGACAGGTTGTGCAGGGCGCGGGCGACCAGCTCCTTGCCGGTGCCGGATTCGCCCTGGATCAGCACGTTGGAATCGGTAGGGGCGACCTTGCGGATCTTGCCGTAGAGGTCCTGCATGGCGGCGCAGGAGCCGATGATGCCGATGTCGCCTTCGGCCGCGGCGCTGCTGGCCTTGCCGTTGGCCTTGCTCGGCGCTTCGCTGGTTGGATTGCGCCGCGCCTCCTGGTTATCGCGCAGGATACGAGCCACGGCCTGGAGCATCTCGTCGTGGTCGAAGGGCTTGGCGATGTAGTCCACCGCGCCCATCTTCATCGAGTCCACCGCCGAGCGCAGGCTGGCGTAGCTGGTCATGATCAGCACCGGGGTGCCTTCGGCCAGCTTGATCAGTTCGGTGCCGGGTGCGCCGGGCAGGCGCAGGTCGCTGACCACCAGATCGAAGCCGGAAACGCTGTAGCGCTCCTGGGCTTCCTGCACCGAACCGGCCTCGCTGACCTGGTACTGGTTGCGTTCCAGCAGGCGGCGCAGGGCGGAGCGGATGATGGTTTCGTCTTCGACGATGAGGATATGAGGCATTGATTCTCTCTCGACGGTCTCCGAATCCGCGCGGGCGCTTCACGGCTCTCGGCGGTTCTAGGTCACTACTCAGGTCGCTACGGACGTCGCTTCGACATAGCGCGGCAGGGTAACGCGGAATCGAGTTCCGCGCTGGCGTTCGGGGTCGGCCGGGCTGTCGATGGTGATCTGCCCATAATGCTCTTCCACGATCGAATAGACCAGCGCGAGCCCCAAACCGGTGCCCTTGCCCGGATCCTTGGTGGTGAAGAAGGGTTCGAACAGACGGTCCATGATCGCCTGCGGAATGCCCGTACCTTCATCTTCGACTATCAGTTCCACGCTCTGCTCCGTGGCGTCGCTGGTCACCCGGATCGCGCCGCCGACCGGTGAGGCATCGCGGGCGTTGGACAGCAGGTTGATCAGGACCTGGGCCAGGCGCTGTGGGTCGCCCTTGGCCAGGTGGTCGGGGTCACACAGGTTGAAGAATTGCACCTCGGCGCTGTTGCGGTTCAGCGCCAGCAGGCCGATGGCATCCTGTGCCACCTCGGCCAGGCTCACCGGATATTCGGCGCGCTGCTGCTGGCCGGCGTGGGCGAAGTTCATCAGCGACTGGACGATGCGCGAGATGCGCTTGGTCTGCTCGAGAATCTGGCCGCTGATCTCGTCGAGTTCCTCGTCGCCCTCGCGCTCCTCGCGCAGGTTCTGCGCCAGGCAGGCGATGCCGGTGACCGGGTTGCCGATCTCGTGGGCCACGCCGGCGGCCAGGCGGCCGATGCTGGCTAGGCGTTCGGAGTGCACCAGCTGGTCTTCCAGCACACGGGTCTCGGTCACGTCCTCGACCAGCAGCACCAGGCCGCTGTTGCCCGGTGCCAGCGGCTCGTCGATGGCGGCCTTGTGCAGGTTGAGCCAGCGTACTTCGCCATCCAGGGCCAGGTGCTGTTTGTGCAGGTGCTCCTCGTCCTGCTCGATGAAGTCCTTGAGCAGGCTGCGCCAGGGTTCGTCCAGGCTGAGCAGGCGCGAGCCGACCACCTGTTGCGCGCTGATATCGGTCAGCTCCTCCATGGCGCGGTTCCACATCAGCACTTCCTGATCCTTGGCCAGGGAGCACACGCCCATCGGCAGTTCCTGCAGGGTCTGGCGGTGGAAGCGGCGCAGGGCGTCCAGCTCGGCGGCCAGGCCGGTGAGGCGCGACTGGTAATCCTCCAGGCGGCTCTCGATGAAGTGGATGTCTTCGCTGACGTAGGCCTCGCTGCCGGACTTGTAGGGCAGGAAGGTCTCGACCATGTCCTGGGCCACGCTCGGCCCCATCAGACCGGACAGGTTGGCTTCGAGGCGGTCGCGCAGGCGACGCAGGGCATAGGGGCGGCGTTCGTCGAAGGGCAGGTGCAGGTCGCGCAGGGCGCGCTCCACTTCCTTCTGTGCGGTGACGGCGCCGAGCGGCTTGGCCAGCTCGGAGGCGAATTCCTGCGGCGAGCCGGCCAACAGCTCGCGGCGCTGTGGGCGGCGCACGTTGTCCACGGTGCAGGCTTCGGCGGCGCTCTTTTCCTCGTCGCTGGCTTCGGTGAACAGTGAGACCAGGGTGAACACCAGCACGTTGGCCGCCAGCGAGCCGACGGCGGCCAGGTGCCAGCTGTTCTCGTCGAGCACGTAGACGATGTCGAACCACGGCAGGTGCACGCCCTGCAGATTGCTGACCAACGGCACCAGCATGCTCACCGCCCACACGGCGATGCCGGCCAGCAGGCCGGCGATGAAGCCGCGATGGTTGGCGGTGGGCCAGTACAGCACCGAAAGCACGCCGGGGAGGAACTGCAGGGTGGCGACGAAGGCGACGATACCGAGGTTGGCCAGGTCCTGCTCGGCGCCGAGCAGCAGGTAGAAGCCGTAGGCGGCGGCGATGATGGCGATGATCAGCGCGCGGCGCGTCCACTTCAGCCAGCGGTAGATATTGCCTTCGGCCGGCGGCTGATACAGCGGCAGCACCAGGTGGTTGAGCGCCATGCCCGACAGCGCCAGGGTGCTGACGATGATCAGCCCGCTGGAGGCGGACAGGCCGCCGACATAGGCGAGCAGCGCCAGGTTGCGGTCGCCGACGGCCAGACCCAGGCCCAGGGTGAAGTATTCCGGGTTGGTGGTGGCGCCGATCTTCAGGCTGGCCCAGAGAATCAGCGGCACCGACAGGCTCATCAGCAGCAGGAGCAGCGGCAGGCCCCAGCTGGCGCTGACGATGGCGCGCGGGTTGAGGTTCTCGGTGAAGGTCATGTGGTACATGTGCGGCATGACGATGGCCGAGGCGAAGAACACCAGCAGCAGGGTGCGCCAGGGGCCTTCCTGCAAGGGGGTGTGCAGGGTGGTCAGCGCGTGCTGGTTCTGCAGCAGCCACTGTTCCAGTTCGCCGGGGCCGCCGAATACGCCGTACAGGGCATACAGGCCGATGCCTCCGAGGGCGACCAGCTTGACCACCGACTCGAAGGCGATGGCGAACACCAGGCCCTCGTGCTTCTCGCGGGTGGCGATATGGCGTGCGCCGAAGAGGATGGTGAACAGGGTGATCAGCGCGCAGAAGCCGAGGGCGAAGCGATCCTGCAGCGGCTCGCGGGTGAGAATGCCGATCGAGTCGGCCACCGCCTGGATCTGCAGCGCCAGCAGGGGCAACAGGCCGACCAGCATGAACAGGGTGGTGAGCACGCCGGCCCAGGTGCTGCGGAAGCGGAAGGCGAACAGGTCGGCCAGCGACGACAGCTGATAGGTGCGGGTGATGCGCAGGATCGGGTAGAGCAGCACCGGGGCGAGGAGGAAGGCGCCGGTCACGCCCAGGTAGCTGGCGAGGAAGCCGAAGCCGTACTGATAGGCCAGGCCCACCGTGCCGTAGAAGGCCCAGGCGCTGGCGTACACGCCGAGCGACAGGGTATAGGTCAGCGGGTGACGGATCACCCAGCGCGGGATCAGGCCCTTCTCGCTGACCCAGGCCACGCCGAACAGCAGCAGCAGGTAGGCGGAGCTGATCAGGATCAGCTGGCTGAGTTCAAAGCTGGTCGGCATTGCGCGGGCTCTGCGAAGGGATAGATGGGCAGCCCCACGGGCGCGGGTCAGAGTTCATCGGCATCGCGCTGACTCTGCAGGATCAGGGTGACGACGATGAGGATCAGCCACAGCAGGTACGGGCGATACCAGGCGCCGTTGGGGTCGATCCACCAGTCCATGATGGCGGGGGAAAACAGGTAGATGCCCACCACCAGGATCAGTACCAGTCGGTAGATGTACATGCGGCTTCTCGTCGGAGGATGCGCCGATGGTAAAGGAAGCCGCCGGCCTCAGGCCACCCGCAAGAACGGAGTCACTCACTGACGTAGGGTGTACTCGCGAAGCAGTACGCCATGGGCGCCGCCAGCAAGCACTGGACAAGTGTGGGCGTGACGGTGGGGTGTTCGCTGCCTCCTGAACCCATCCTTACAGATGGTTACGCTAGCGCAGCTGCGCCTCGGCCAGGGTCCGGCTGCGCGGGGTGCGCGTGGCGTCCCAGTGGGCGATGCCCCAGGCCAGTACCTCGTGCGGCGTGGCGCCGGCCAGCTCGGCCGGTGGCTGCTGGCCGAGGGCGCGCAGGGCGCGGGTCAGCAGTGGGGGCGCCTGGTCGGCCGGCAGCGGTGGCGAGCGGTAGCTCTTGCCCAGCTTGTGGCCATCCGGCTGGATGATCAGCGGTACATGCAGGTAGCGCGGTTGCGGCAGGCCGAGCAGCTCCTGCAGGTACAGCTGGCGTGGGGTGGAGTCGAGCAGATCGGCGCCGCGTACCACGTCGGTGACGCCTTGCCAGGCATCGTCCAGCACCACGGCCAACTGATAAGCGAACAGGCCGTCCTTGCGACGAATGACGAAGTCGCCGACCTCGCGGCCCAGGTGCTGGCGGAATTCGCCCTGCACGCGATCGGTGAAGCGATATTCCAGTTCGGGTACGCGCAGGCGGATGGCGGCCTCAAAGTCGGGATGGCCGGCGTTGCGACAGGTGCCAGGGTAGATGCCGCCGGAGCCTTCCAGCTGCTTGCGCGAGCAGGTGCAGGCATAGGCCAGGCCCTGGCTGAACAGGCGCTCGATCAGCGCGGCGTATTCGGCATGGCGCTCACTTTGCCGTACCAGTTCGCCGTCCCACTCGAAGCCGTACAGCTCCAGGCTGCGCAGGATCGCGTCCTGGGCGCCGGGCACTTCGCGCGGCGGATCGAGGTCTTCCATGCGCAGCAGCCACTGGCCGCCGACGTTGCGCGCGTCCAGGTAGGAGGCAAGGGCGGCCACCAGCGAGCCGAAGTGCAGGTAGCCGCTGGGCGTGGGGGCGAAGCGCCCGATGTAGGCGGAGTCTTTCATGGGCGGGAGGCTATCGGCTGGAGCCTTGCGGCGCCAGCCCGCTTATCGGTAGCCGGAAATGCAACGGGGCGCCTTAGCGCCCCGTCCGGAATCAGGAACCGATCTGCTTTTCCTTGATTTCCGCCAGCGTCTTGCAGTCGATGCACAGGGTCGCGGTCGGGCGGGCTTCGAGGCGGCGAATGCCGATCTCCACGCCGCAGGAATCACACCAGCCATAGTCGTTGTCTTCGATCAGCTGCAGGGTCTCGTCGATCTTCTTGATCAGTTTGCGCTCGCGATCACGGGCGCGCAGTTCGAGGCTGAACTCTTCTTCCTGGCTGGCGCGGTCGGCCGGGTCCGGGAAGTTGGCGGCTTCGTCCTGCATGTGGTGCACGGTGCGATCCACTTCCTGCATCAGCTCCAGCTTCCACTTGTTGAGAATGCTGGTGAAGTGAGCACGCATCGGATCGCTCATGTACTCCTCGCCCTTCTTTTCTTTGTAGGGTTCGAAGCCACGAATCAGCTGGTTGCCGTTCTGTTTTGCTTTGGTGGGCATGGATGACCGCCTCTCACTCTCTCTGATCCATTGCGCAGGATCTGTTCCTTTGCCGGCTCGGACACCGGGCCTGCGGCTGCAAGCGGGCGAACTTACCAGATCGATTCCGGCGATGCTACTCCCGGTTGTCACGCTTCTTACTGGCAGCGGGGGCAGTTGGTTAGAATCCCCCCTTTTCCTTAATAAAGGAAGGCCAATGGCCCAGCCCTTCAGCGCGCGCAGTCGCGCCATCGAACCTTTCCATGTCATGGCGTTGCTGGCGCGAGCCAACGAACTGCAGGCCGCCGGCCATGACGTCATCCATCTGGAGATCGGCGAACCGGACTTCACCACCGCCGAACCCATAGTGCGTGCCGGGCAGGCCGCGCTGGCCGCCGGGCACACCCGCTACACCGCGGCGCGCGGCATCCCGCAGTTGCGCCAGGCCATCTCGGGTTTCTATGCCAGCCGCTATGGTGTGGATATCGACCCCGAACGCGTGCTGATTACTCCCGGTGGTTCTGGCGCCCTGTTGCTGGCCTCCAGTCTGCTGGTCGATCCGGGCAAGCACTGGCTGCTGGCCGACCCCGGCTACCCCTGCAATCGCCACTTCCTGCGCCTGGTCGAAGGCGCCGCGCAGCTTGTGCCGGTAGGCCCCGAGAGTCGCTACCAGCTCACCCCGCAGCTGGTGGAAAGGCACTGGGACGGTGACAGCGTTGGTGCCCTGGTCGCCTCGCCGGCCAACCCTACCGGCACCCTGCTGCACAAGGATGAACTGGCGGCACTGGCGAGCACCCTCAAGCAGCGCGGCGGGCATCTGGTGGTGGACGAGATCTACCACGGCCTGACCTACGGCTGTGAGGCGGCCAGTGTGCTGGAGGTGGACGACGACGCCTTCGTCCTCAACAGCTTCTCCAAGTACTTCGGCATGACCGGCTGGCGCCTGGGCTGGCTGGTGGCGCCGAGCAATGCGGTGCCGGAGCTGGAGAAGCTGGCGCAGAACCTCTATATCAGCGCGCCCTCCATGGCCCAGCATGCCGCCCTGGCCTGCTTCGAGCCGGCGACTCTGGCGATCTTCGAGGAGCGCCGCCACGAGTTCCAGCGCCGCCGCGACTACCTGCTGCCGGCGCTGCGCGAGCTGGGTTTCGGCATCGCCGTGGAGCCCGAAGGGGCCTTCTATTTATATGCGGATATTTCGAGCTTCGGCGGCGACGCCTTCGCCTTCTGCCGGCACTTCATCGAGACCGAGCACGTGGCCTTCACCCCGGGCCTGGACTTCGGTCGCCACCTGGCCGGCCACCACGTGCGCTTCGCCTACACGCAGACTGTCGAGCGTCTGCAGCAGGCGGTGGAACGCATCGCCCGCGGACTGAAGACCTGGAATCCCGATGCGCTTTGATCCGCCGCTGGAAGAGGGGCGCCTGCTGCGCCGCTACAAGCGCTTCCTCGCCGATATCGAGACGAGTAGCGGCGAGGCGCTGACCATTCACTGTCCCAACACCGGCTCCATGCTCAACTGCCTGAGCGAGGGCTGCCGCGTCTGGTTCAGCCGTTCCAATGATCCCAAGCGCAAGCTGCCGGGCACCTGGGAACTGGGCGAGACGCCGCACGGGCGGCTGGCCTGCCTCAACACCGGACGCGCCAACGCATTGGTCGAGGAGGCGCTGCGCGTCGGCATCATCACCGAGCTGGCCGGCTTCACCTGGCTCAAGCGCGAGGTGGCCTATGGCAGCGAAGGCAGCCGCGCCGACTTCCGCCTGGACTACCTGTCCGGCTCGCTGTTCCTCGAGGTGAAGAGCGTGACCCTGGGCTTCGCCGACTCCACGGTGGCTGCCTTCCCCGATGCGGTGACCGAGCGCGGCGCCAAGCACCTGCGCGAGCTGGCCGCCTTGGCCAGGCAAGGTGTGCGGGCGGTGCTGCTGTATTGCGTGAACCTGTCCGGCATCGAGGCGGTGCGCGCCGCCGAGGAGATCGACCCGGCCTACGCGGCGGGCCTGCGCGAGGCACGCGCGGCGGGTGTGGAGGTGCTGGCCTATGGCGCCTCGGTTGCCCCGGAGGAAGTGCGCCTGCTGCGCCGGCTGGAGGTATTGGCCTAAGCCGGCTCGACCCAGATGGCGTCACCGTCTTCCCGGCAATCGACCTTGCGCAGTGATTGCCCGGCGCAGGGGCCAGTGACGCACTCGCCGTTCTCGATCAGGAACAATGCGCCATGGTGGGCGCACTGGATCATGCTGCCGCTGGCGTCGAGGAAGTCGTCCGCGCGCCATTCCAGGGTCAGGTCGCGATGCGGGCAGTTGTTGAGGTAGACATGGGCCCGACCGTCGCGGCGTACCGCCAGCAACTTGCGACCCTGAACGACAAAGCCCCGGCTCTGGCCTTCGACCAGCTCACCCGGGGCGCACAGATGAATCATGGGAATCTCCACGCCGAGGCGGGGATTATCCCGCACGGGCGTGGCGATGGGGTAGGGCGCGCGTCTGCCCGAGGGGCTGGCCGAGTTGCCGGTAGCCTTTTATCCTGCTGAGCAAGCACTGACGGCCAGCCTCGACCGATGAATCCTGTTTTTCGACCCCGCCCATTGCTGCTGGCAATGGGCGCTCTGCTGCTGCTCGCGTTCTGGCTGTCGCTGGCCCTCGGGCCGGTGAGCCTGCCGCTGGGCGACACCCTGCTGGCCGCCCTGCGCCTCATCGGGCTGCCCATCGACGGTGAGGGGCTGCAGCAGGCCGAGCTGATCCTCGGCCAGATCCGCCTGCCGCGCAGCCTGCTGGGGCTTTGCGTGGGCATCGTGCTGGCGCTGTCCGGCGTGGCCATGCAGGGCCTGTTCCGCAATCCGCTGGCCGACCCCGGCCTGGTCGGCGTCGCTGGCGGCGCGGCACTCGGCGCGGCCATCGCCATCGTCGGCGGCAGCATGGTCGGAGGCCTGCCGCCGGCACTGGCGCCCTCTCTGCTGTCGATCTGCGCCTTCTCCGGCGGCCTGATCGTGACCGCCGTGGTCTATCGCTTCGGCCGCCGTGACGGGCAGACCAACGTCGCCACCATGCTCCTCGCCGGCGTGGCGTTGACCGCCATGTCCGGTGCCGGCGTCGGCCTGTTCACCTACCTGGCCGACGACGCCACCCTGCGCAGCCTGACCTTCTGGAACCTCGGCAGCCTCAACGGCGCCAGTTATCCAAGGCTGTGGCCGCTGCTGCTGGTGACCCTCGGCGTGGCCATCTGGCTACCGCGCCGCGCCTCGGCGCTCAACGCGCTGCTGCTCGGTGAGTCGGAGGCGCGCCATCTGGGCTTCAACGTCGAGCGGATCAAGCTGGAGCTGGTGCTGTGTACCGCCCTGGGGGTTGGCGCCGCGGTGGCGGCGGCGGGTCTGATCGGTTTCATCGGCCTGGTGGTGCCGCACCTGATGCGCCTGTTGGCCGGCCCCGATCATCGTGTGCTGCTGCCGGCGTCCTTGCTCGCCGGTGCCAGCCTGTTGCTGCTGGCCGACCTGGTCGCGCGTCTGGTGCTGGCGCCGGCGGAGTTGCCGATCGGCATCGTCACGGCGCTGATTGGCGCGCCGTTCTTCCTTTATCTGCTGGTGCGGGGGCGGGCCTGATGTTGCGCGCGCAAGATTTGAGTGTGCGCCGTGGCGGCACCACCGTACTGGAGGGCGTCGACCTGGCCCTGCAGCCCGGCGAGGTGCTCGGCGTGCTCGGCCCTAACGGCGCCGGCAAGAGCACGCTGCTCGGCGCCCTGTGCGGTGAGCTGGATGCCGATGGCGGCAATGTGACCCTGGACGGCCAAGCCCTCGGCGCCTGGTCCGGCCAGGAGCGCGCGCGACGCCTGGCGGTGCTGCCGCAGAGTTCGACCCTGAGCTTCGCCTTCCCGGTGGCCGAGGTGGTCGCCATGGGGCGCCTGCCGCACGATACCGGCCGCGTGCGCGATGCCGAGATCGTCGATGCGGCGTTGCGCGCGGCGGATGCCGAGCACCTGCGCGGGCGCAGCTACCTGGCCCTGTCCGGTGGCGAGCGCCAGCGCGTGCACCTTGCGCGGGTGCTGGCGCAGTTGTGGCCGGGCGGGGCAGGGCAGGTGCTGCTGCTCGACGAGCCGACCTCGGCCCTCGATCCGCTGCACCAGCACACCACCCTGCAGGCCGTGCGCGACTTCGCCGGCCAGGGCGCGGCGGTGCTGGTGATACTCCACGACCTCAACCTGGCTGCCCGCTACTGCGACCGCATCCTGCTGCTGCAGGACGGCCGCCCGCATGCCTTCGGCAGCCCCGACGAGGTGCTGCAGGCCGAGCCGCTGCGCGCGGTGTTCGGCCTCGATGTACTGATCCAGCGTCATCCGGAGCGCGGCCACCCGTTGATCGTGGCCCGTTGAATCTGTAGCCCGGATGTAATCCGGGAGCGGCCCATCCCGGATTGCATCCGGGCTACGGCTGAAAAGCTCTCTCGATAAGGAGCCCGCATGCGAACCCTGTTGCTCTGTTCTCTTGTCCTGCTGGCCGCCTGCCAGTCCCTCGGCGTGCTGCCGCCTCCGGCGCCTATCGCCCCCGAGGGCCGCGATCACGCCCAGTTGGGCCAGATCATCGACCTGGCCAGCGGCGAGCGCATCAGCCCGCAAAAGCTGGTCGCCCGCCTGGCCAAGGTGCCGCGCGTGCTGGTCGGCGAGCAACACGACAACCCCGATCATCACGCCCTGCAGCTGTGGCTGTCGCGTGAGCTGGCCGCCCAGCGTCCGCAGGGCAGCGTGCTGATGGAAATGCTCAACCCCAGCCAGCAGGCCAGGGTCGAACAGACGCAGGCCGATACCCGCGCCGGCCAGGCGCCGGCCGATACCTTCGCCGCGTTGGCCTGGCTGCCGAACTGGGACTGGGGCCTGTACGGCGCGCTGGTGCAGTACCAGTTGCGCCAGCCCTATCCGCTGCTGTCGGCCAACCTGGACCGCGCCGAGATCATGCAGATCTACCAGGCGCGCCCGGCCCTGCAGGGCTCGGCTTCCACCGCGCCGGCAGTGCAGGAAAAGCTGCAGGAAGATATCCGCGAGTCCCACTGCGGACTGCTGCCGGACAGCCAGATTCCCGCGATGCTCGCCGTGCAGCAGCAGCGCGACCGGCGCATGGCCGAACGCCTGGCCGCCGCACCGCAGCCGGCCATGCTGTTTGCCGGCGTCTTCCATGTGCGCAAGGACCTGGGCGTGCCGCTGCACCTGGCCGACCTCGGCGCGGGTGAGGGCAATGCCGTGCTGATCCTTGCCGAAGTTGGCAAAGAGCCGGCTGCCGGCAGTGCCGACTATGTCTGGTACACCGCCGCCAATGTGCCCGAGGATCACTGCGCCAAGCTGCGCAAGAAATAGGGCTGCTCGCTCATGCAGGCCTGCACGCAACAAAAAGCCCCGCATTGCGGGGCTTTTTGTTTGCGATGCTACGGCTCGACTCTGCGAGCTAGAGCCGGGCAAGGCAGAACTTGGTGAGGGCGCGGAGTTTACGAGCTGTAATGAGCAGCCCGAGACTGCGCGCCCCGACCGTTTCAACGCCGCCCGGCCGACGCGCAGCAAGTCGAAACGGTCTTACAGACGGAGGCCGCCGTCGAGTTCCAGAATACGACCGGTATAGTAGTCGTTCTCCATGATGTAGGCCACGGAGTGGGCGATCTCGGTAGGCTTGCCCATGCGGCGCAGCGGGATGCCGGAGGTCATCTTCTCCAGGGCTTCCGGTTTCATGCCGCTGGTCATCTCGGTCTCGATGAAACCCGGCGCGACGCCCGCCACGCGGATGCCGTAGCGCGCCAGTTCCTTGGCCCATACCACGGTGTCGGCGGCGACGCCGGCCTTGGCCGCGGAGTAGTTGGCCTGGCCCATGTTGCCGGCGCGGGAGATGGAGGAGATGTTGACGATCGCGCCCTGGTTCTTCAGCTCGATCATCTTGGCTGCCACTTCACGGGTGCAGAGGAACACGCCGGTCAGGTTGACGTCGATCACCGACTGCCACTGGGCCAGGCTCATCTTGGTCATCTCGCCGTCCTTGACCTTGATGGTCAGGCCGTCGCGCAGGATGCCCGCGTTGTTGACCAGGCCGTTGATGGCGCCGAAGTCCTCGGCCACCTGGGCGACCATGTGGGTCACCTGCTCTTCGTTGGCCACGTTGCACAGGTAGGCGCGCGCGTCGCCACCGGCGGCCTTGCAGGCGGCCACGGCGTCATCCAGCTTCTCCTGGTTCAGGTCGACCAGCGCCAGCTTGGCGCCCTTGGCGGCCAGGTACTCGCCCATGGCGCGGCCCAGGCCCTGACAGCCGCCGGTGATGATGATGACTTTGTCTTTGAGTTCCATAACACTGCTCCTCGAAGGTCTTGAAGATTGCCCCGCTGGCGCTGGGCGCCTGTTCGTTTTGTTTTCGACGAATTCTTAGCGAGGAGTCATAAATTGAGCATGACAGCCGAGAAGCATGCCCGAGAATTGTTGCTCAAGGAATACCGCGGGGTGCTTTCCACCCACTCCAAGAGCATGCCGGGCTTCCCTTTCGGATCGGTGGTGCCTTATTGCCTGGACGAGCAGGGCCGGCCGCTGATACTGATCAGCCGCATCGCCCAGCACACCCATAACTTGCAGAAGGATGCCAAGTGCTCGCTGCTGGTCGGCGAGCGTGGCGCCGAGGACGTTCAGGCCGCCGGGCGCCTGACCTTGCTGGCCGAAGCCCGGCAGCTGGACGAGCCAGCAGCCATCGAGGCCGCCGCCGAGCGCTACTACCGCTATTTCCCCGATTCGCGCGGATATCACAGCGCTCACGACTTCGACTTCTGGGTGCTCGAGCCCGTGCGCTGGCGCTTTATCGGCGGCTTCGGTGCCATTCACTGGCTGCAGGCGGTAAATCTGGCCAACCCGCATGCTCGCGAGGCCGAGCGCAGCATGGTCGAGCACATGAACGACGACCACGCATCGGCGCTCGCCCACTATGTGCAACTGGCCAACCTGCCGAACCACGAACCGGCACAACTGGCCGGCATCGACAGCGAGGGTTTCCATCTGCGCATCGGCAAGGGCCTGCACTGGCTGGCATTCCCAACATCCTGTAACAACCCCGGCGCCGTGCGTCAGGCCCTGGTATTGCTGGCCCGCGCCGAAGTCTGGCCGACCGCCGAGCAGGCTTCAGCTTGAATTAAGCGCCAGGCCCCATACTTCATCCGTATCGGAAGCCGTTCTTCCGCCAAGGACATTCGCAATGCGCGCTTTTCTGTTTCTGTTCCTGCTGTTCCCCCTCATCGAACTGGCCGTGCTGATCCAGGTCGGCAGCGCCATCGGTGTGCTGCCAACCCTGCTGCTGGTGATCGGCACCGCGGTGCTCGGCAGCGTGCTGCTACGCGTGGCCGGTGTGGCCACCGCCTGGCGTGCCCGCGAGAAGCTGGCGCGGGGCGAGATGCCCGAGCAGGAAATGTTCGAGGGCCTGCTGATCGCCGTCGGTGGCGGCTTGCTGCTGCTGCCCGGCTTCATTAGTGACGTGTTCGGCCTGCTGTGTCTGATTCCCTTCACCCGCCGGCTGATGATCGGCAAGCTGCAACGTCGCGCCCAGGAGCAGGCATTGCGTCAGCGCGCGTTTTTCGACGACGCCCAGGCCCGCAGCGGCCAGACCCACCCGCACGTGATCGAGGGCGAGTATCAGCGCCGCGATTGACCCCGGGACTGCAGGTGGCTGTGTAAAAAATTTCACAGTCGCCCCTTGAAATGCCCGCCGCCGCCCCTATCTAGCGATCACCGCAAGGTTTCCACCGTTTCGGTGGAACAGTCTTCCGCGACTCGCCTCTGGCGTGCCGCGCCCGGCCCCAAGCCGGATTTGCCTAACCCGCCGGCGCAGTCGCCGGCCAGTGAAAACAACTACTCAGGAGAGATCGACAATGAAGCTTCGTCCTCTGCATGACCGCGTCGTCATCCGTCGCAGCGAAGAAGAAACCAAGACCGCTGGCGGCATCGTGCTGCCGGGTTCCGCTGCCGAGAAGCCGAACCAGGGCGTGATCGTCGCCGTGGGTACCGGCAAGGTTCTGGACAGCGGTGAAGTCCGTGCACTGGCGGTCAAAGTCGGTGACAAGGTGGTGTTCGGTCCGTACTCCGGCAGCAACACCGTCAAAGTCGACGGCGAAGATCTGCTGGTGATGGGCGAGCACGAAATCCTCGCCGTCATCGAAGCCTGATTCGACACGTTCTCCGTTAACCCAAGAATTTAAGGAACAACCACCATGGCTGCTAAAGAAGTCAAATTCGGCGATTCCGCTCGTAAGAAAATGCTGGTCGGCGTCAACGTCCTGGCCGACGCGGTAAAAGCGACCCTCGGCCCGAAAGGCCGCAATGTGGTCCTGGACCGCAGCTTCGGCGCTCCGCTGATCACCAAGGACGGCGTGTCCGTTGCCAAAGAAATCGAGCTGAAAGACAAGTTCGAGAACATGGGCGCCCAGCTGGTGAAAGACGTTGCCTCCAAGGCCAACGACGCTGCCGGTGACGGCACCACCACCGCTACCGTTCTGGCCCAGGCCATTGTCAGCGAAGGCCTGAAGGCCGTTGCCGCCGGCATGAACCCGATGGACCTGAAGCGCGGCATCGACAAGGCGACCATCGCCATCGTCAACGAGCTGAAGAATCTGTCCAAGCCGTGCACCGACACCAAGGCCATCGCCCAGGTCGGCACCATCTCCGCCAACTCCGACAACTCCATCGGCGACATCATTGCCGAAGCCATGGAAAAAGTCGGTAAAGAAGGCGTGATCACCGTTGAAGAAGGCTCGGGCCTGGAAAACGAACTGTCCGTCGTAGAAGGCATGCAGTTCGACCGCGGCTACCTGTCGCCGTACTTCATCAATAAGCCGGACACCATGGTCGCCGAGCTCGACGGCCCGCTGATCCTGCTGGTCGACAAGAAGATCTCCAACATCCGCGAAATGCTGCCGGTGCTGGAAGCCGTCGCCAAAGCCGGTCGTCCGCTGCTGATCGTCGCCGAAGACGTGGAAGGCGAAGCCCTGGCCACCCTGGTCGTCAACAACATGCGTGGCATCGTCAAAGTCGCTGCCGTCAAGGCTCCGGGCTTCGGCGACCGTCGCAAGGCCATGCTGCAGGACATCGCCATCCTCACCGGCGGTACCGTGATTTCCGAAGAAGTCGGCCTGAGCCTGGAAGGCGCCGCCCTGGAGCACCTGGGTAACGCCAAGCGCGTGGTCCTGAGCAAGGAAAACACCACCATCATCGACGGCGCTGGTCAGCAGGTCGACATCGAGGCCCGCGTTGCCCAGATCCGCAAGCAGGTCGAAGACACTTCCTCCGACTACGACAAAGAGAAGCTGCAAGAGCGTCTGGCCAAGCTGGCCGGCGGTGTTGCCGTGATCAAGGTCGGTGCCGGCACCGAAGTCGAGATGAAAGAGAAGAAGGCCCGCGTTGAAGACGCCCTGCACGCTACCCGCGCAGCCGTCGAAGAAGGCGTGGTACCTGGCGGCGGCGTGGCCCTGGTGCGTGCCCTGCTGGCCATCGAAGGCCTGAAAGGCGACAACGACGACCAGAACGTCGGTATCGCCCTGCTGCGTCGCGCCGTTGAAGCGCCGCTGCGCCAGATCGTGGCCAACGCCGGCGACGAGCCGAGCGTGGTGGTCGACAAGGTCAAGCAAGGCCAGGGCAACTACGGCTACAACGCCGCTACCGGCGTGTACGGCGACATGATCGAGATGGGTATTCTCGATCCGGCCAAGGTCACCCGTTCCGCCCTGCAGGCCGCCGCTTCCATCGGCAGCCTGATGATCACCACCGAAGCCATGGTCGCCGACATTCCGGAAGACAAGGCCGCTCCGGCCATGCCGGACATGGGTGGCATGGGTGGCATGGGCGGCATGATGTAAGCCGACCGGCTCCCTGAGCTGCAGCGAAGAAGCCCCGCCCCGTGCGGGGCTTTTTCTTGCCCGTGAAAAATCCGTCAAAGACGGCGGATGCCGGGGCGTTCCGCGGTATCTTTGCCGGCATTGCGACGAATAGGATTCTTTCCATGCGTATCCTCCTAGTCGAGGACAACCGCGACATCCTGGCCAACATGGCCGACTACCTGCAGATCAAGGGCTACACGGTGGACTGCGCCCAGGACGGGCTGTCCGGCCTGCGCCTGGCCAGCAGCGAGCACTACGACCTGCTGGTGCTGGACATCATGCTGCCCGGCATCGATGGCTACACCCTGTGCAAACGCCTGCGCGAGGAGGCGCGGCGCGACACGCCGGTGATCATGCTGACCGCCCGCGACCAGCTCGACGACCGTCTGCAAGGTTTTCAGGCGGGTGCCGACGATTACCTGGTCAAGCCCTTCGCCCTCTCCGAACTGGCCGCGCGCATCGAGGCGGTGCTGCGCCGCAGCCTCGGTGGCGGCAAGCGCCTGCTGCAGGTCGGCGAGCTCAGCTACGACCTCGATACTCTGGAGATCGCCCGCGCCGGCAAGCCGCTCAGGCTCAATCCGGTCGGCCTCAAGCTGCTCGCCCTGCTGATGCAGAAGAGCCCGCACGTGGTGCGCCGCGAGGTGCTGGAGGAGGCGCTGTGGGGCGACGATTGCCCGGACAGCGACAGCCTGCGCAGCCATGTGCACCAGTTGCGCCAGGTGATCGACAAACCCTTCGACAAGGCGCTGCTGCAGACCGTGCACGGTGTTGGATACCGACTGGCGGAGCCCGGCGATGGCGTTTAGGGACGGCCTGTATAGGCATGGCCTGTTCAGGCAGAGCCTGTCACGCCGTATCGTCATCGCCTTCGTGCTGATGACGGCGCTGGTCGGCGGCACTTTCGCCGTCGGCATTGTAGAGACCGTGCACCAGGTCGAGGAGCGGCTGATCTCCAGCGAACTGGGCGGCGACCTCGGGCGCTTCCTGAAGATGGAGAGCATCGACGAATGGCGTCATCGCCCCGAGCCGGGCCAGCTGTTCTTCTTCAGTGACGGGCACGGCGACTTCGCCCTGCCGGAGGAACTGCAGGACCTGTCGCCCGGCTTTCATGAGGTGTACCGCGAGGGCACGTCCTACCACGGCTTCGTGCAGCTGGTGGACGGTCGACGCTATGTGCTGCTGCAGGATCAGAGCGGCTTCGAGGAGCGCGAGCAGCTGCTGTTCGCCGTGGTGCTGGTGGGCTTCCTGATCAGCCTGGGCCTGTCCGGCCTGCTCGGCTGGCTGCTGGCGCGCAAGGTGATCGAGCCGGTGGTGCGCCTGTCGCGCCAGGTGCGCGCGCCCGAGCAGCTGCTGGACGAGGCGCCGCGGCTGGCGCGCGACTACGCCAACGACGAGGTCGGCCAACTGGCGGCCTCCTTCGATACCACGCTGGGCCTGCTGCGCCGCGCGCTGATGCGCGAGCGCCTGTTCACCAGCGACGTCAGCCACGAGCTGCGTACCCCGCTGATGGTGTTGGCCAGTTCCTGCGAGCTGTTGCTGGAGAGCCCGAGCCTGGATGCCCGCGGCAAGGCGCAGGTGCGGCGCATCGCCAACGCCTGCGAGGAGATGCGTGGTCTGGTGCAGACCTTCCTGATGCTGGCCCGCTCGCGCCAGGACGAGGCCGGCGGCACGCCCCATGCCAGTCTGCGGGTGGTTGCCGATGATCTGGCGGCCCAATGGCGACCGGCCATCGAGGCCAAGGGCCTGACCTTCGACTATCACGCCGAGCTGGCTGACGAGCGGCGCTACAACGCGCCACTGCTGCGCTCGGTGCTGGGCAACCTGCTGCGCAACGCGCTGCACTACACCGAGCAGGGGCGCATCGGCCTGAGCCTGGGCGAGCAGGGTTTTCTGGTCGAGGACAGCGGCGTGGGCATTCCTGCCGCCGAACGCGAGGCCATGTTCCAGCCCTTCGTGCGCGGTGGTGCGGCGCGGGGCGAGGGGCTCGGCCTGGGGTTGTCGTTGGTGCAGCGCATTTGCGAGAGCCAGGGCTGGAGCGTGGAACTGTCCGACGCCGAGCCTAGGGGTTGCCGGTTCCAGGTCAGCCTGGGAGGTAGCAGCGCAACCTGATGTGTTGGTCAGATGGGTATGCCCCTTGCAGTATCCGCCCGATCGCTTGCCGTAGATCGGAAATGGCTACCGTTATGGGGTCATTCGAGGCAGATTCGTTACCGCATTGTTACCACGCTTGCATGTGGTCACAGTTTTGGAGAGTTGATGTTGTCTGAGTTCGTTTCCGGGGGAACGGCTGCCGGCCAGTTCGAGCATTGGTGGCAGCAGCAAGGCGAATGGGTCGAAGAGCCCAACCGACGCAGGGGTGGAGAGAGCGGAGTGCAGCGCCTGCGCGATGCCCAGGGGCATCTGCTGTACGTCAAGCGCCAGGTGGGGCATCTGTGCCGTAGTCTGAGTCACCCGTTCGGCCGGCCCACCGTGCTGCGCGAGCGCGACGCGCTGCTGGGGCTGAGCCGCCTCGGTGTACGCGTACCACGCCTGATCTACTGTGATGCCAGTTACCAGGAAGGGCAGGGCTGGCGCGGCCTGTTGATCAGCGAGGCGCTGGATGGCTTCAGCGATATCGACAGCTGGTACGCCGCCGGTGGCCGCGAGCGTGCCGGCGAGCAGCATGACGTATTGCTGCAACAAATAGGTGCGACCCTGGCGCGCATGCACCTGGGGCGCTGGCAGCATGGCTGCCTGTACGCCAAGCATGTGTTCGTCAAGGTGACGGCGGAGGGCGTGGAAGTGGCGCTGCTCGATCTGGAGAAGAGCCGGCGTCGCCTGAGCCGCAAGCGCGCGGCGCTGCATGACCTAAAGCAGCTGCGCCGTCATTCGTCGTGGAGCGAAGCGGAGTGGCAGCAGCTTCTGTCGGGCTACCGCCGCCAGTGGGGTAGGGCATTGCCGCTGGGGTGAGGGAACTTCGCTTCTGCACGGCGCTCTGATGGGCGCCATACCCCAGACCGACAAACCACTCGTCGGTTGGGACGTTGCCAAGGACTGGCCTGAACTAGTTTTGCTTTTCAGGCGTTTGGCAGCGCCATCAAGGGGTTATCGAAATGAAATTAGATATTGCTAGAGGATTGTTCCTCGTCGGTGCCCTGAGCGTCACGGCCCTCGCTGCAGCCGCCTGGCAGGAGCCGGCGCCGCAGGTAATCGATCTGGTGAACTGTGCCGATCAGGCGTGCCCGGTGGTGTCCGCCCGACATCGAGGGTCCGTGGCGGTCCAGGCCGATAGCGACAACCTGCTGTTGCTGGTATACGGCCTGTCCCATGCGATGAAGGGCGAGCAATAGGTCTTTCGCCCGATCCAGTCCTGGATAGCCAGAAAAAAGCCCCGCTTAGGCGGGGCTTTTTCGTTTCTGGTGGCAGCTCAGTGCGCCGCCGCGGTCGATGCGGCCGGCGCCTTGTCCGGGCTGGCCAGCAGGGTGTAGACGCAGGGCAGCACGAACAGCGTGAACAGGGTGCCGATCGACATGCCGGTGGCGATCACCAGGCCGATGTCGAAGCGGCTCACCGCACCGGCCCCGGTGGCGAGGATCAGCGGCACCATGCCGAACACCATCGCCGCGGTGGTCATCAGCACCGGGCGCAGGCGGATCGACGCGGCTTCCTCGATCGCCTCGCGCACCGACAGGCCCTTGTCGTGGCGCAGCTGGTTGGCGAACTCGACGATCAGGATGCCGTGCTTGCTGATCAGGCCGATCAGCGTCACCAGGCCCACCTGGGTGTAGATGTTCATGCTGGAGAAGCCGAGGAAGATCGGGATCAGCGCGCCGCAGATCGACAGCGGCACGGTGACCAGGATCACCAGCGGGTCGCGGAAGCTCTCGAACTGCGCCGCCAGCACCAGGAAGATGATGGCCAGGGCCAGGGCGAAGGTGACGAACAGCGCACTGCCCTCCTGGATGTACTGGCGCGAGGCGCCGGCGTAGTCGAAGGTGTAGCCGCGCGGCGCCTCCTTCTGCGCGATCTGCGCCACGGTGTCCACCGCCTCACCCATGCTGACGATCGGCACGCCCTCGATGATCGCCGCGTTGAGCTGCTGGAACTGCTTGAGCTTGGTCGGCCGCGCGCGGTCGCTGACCTTGATCAGGGTGGCCAGCGGCACCATCTGCCCGCTCTCGCTCTTCACGTGGTAATTGCTCAGCCAGCTCGGGTTGTCGCGGTAGGCGCGCTCGACCTGGGCAATCACCTTGTAGCTGCGCCCGTCGATGGTGAAGCGGTTGACCTCGCCCTCGCCGAGCAGGATGGCCAGGGTGGCACCCAGGTCCTGCATGGACACGCCCATCTGCGCCGCCTTGGCGCGGTCGATATCGACCACCACCTCGGGCTTGTCGAACGCCAGGTCGACGTTGAGGAAGGCGAACTTGCCGGACGCCAGCGCCTCCTGCTTGATCTTCTCGGTCACCTGTAGCAGCGACTCGTAGTCGTTCGGTGTGTTGATCACGAACTGGAACGGCAGGCCCTCGCCGGTACCCGGCAGGGACGGCAGGTTGAAGCCGAAGATCTGCAGGCCGGGGATATCGTTGAGGCGATGCTGGACGATCGGCAGCAGCTCCATCTGGGTGCGCTCGCGCTCGCTCCAGGGAGTCAGCAGGAAGCCGCCGATACCGGACTGCACGCCGTCGAAGCCGTTGATCTGGAAGGACGAGTAGTACTCGGGGAACTCCTTGAAGATCTTCACGAACTGGTCGGTGTAGGCGTTCATGTAGTTCAGGTTGGTCGGCTGCGGCGCGTTGGCGAACAGGAACACGATGCCCTGGTCTTCCTCGGGCGCCAGCTCGCTCTTGGTGAAGCTGAGTAGCACCGGGATCAGGCACATGACGATGATGCCGAACACCACCACCACCGGGCGGGTGTTGAGCGTGCCGTGAAGGGCCTTCTGGTAGCGGCGCTTGAGCTTGTCGAAGGCCATGTCCAGCTTGTGCGCCAGCCCCGTGGGGTTCTCCTCGTGGCGCAGTAGCCTGGAGCACATCATCGGCGACAGGGTCAGGGCGACCACGCCGGAGATGATCACCGCGCCGGCCAGGGTCAGGGCGAACTCCTTGAACAGCGCGCCGGTCAGGCCTTCGAGGAAGCCGATGGGGGCGTACACCGCGGCCAGGGTGATGGTCATCGAGATCACCGGCACGGCGATCTCGCGGGCGCCCTCGATGGCGGCATCGAACGGCGTCTTGCCCTCTTCTATATGGCGGTGGATGTTCTCCACCACCACGATGGCGTCGTCCACCACCAGGCCGATGGCCAGGACCATCGCCAGCAGCGTCAGCAGGTTGATCGAGTAGCCCATCAGCTGCATGAAGAACAGCACGCCGATCATCGACAGCGGGATGGTGATCACTGGGATCAGCACCGAGCGGAACGCGCCGAGGAACAGGAACACCACCACGATGACGATCAGCACGGCCTCGCCCAGGGTCTTCACCACTTCCTCGATGGACGCGCGGATGAACTCGGTGGCGTCGTAGGCGATGGACACCTTGAGGTTCGGCGGCAGCTGCGACTCCAGCTCCGGCAGGATGCCGCGCACGTGCTTGATCACGTCCAGCGGGTTGGCGCTGGGCGTGCCCTTGATGGCGATGTACACGGAGGGGATGCCGTCGAAGGAGCTGATCGAGTCGTAGTTCTCGGCGCCCATCTCCACCCGGGCGATGTCGCGCACCAGCACGCGGCTGTCACCGGAGGTCTTCACCGGAATGGCGGCGAAGGCCTCGGCCGACTTGAGGTCGGTGGTGGCGTTGATGCTGGTGACCACGTACTGGCCCTTCACCTCGCCGGCGGCGGCGAGGAAGTTGTAGCGCTGCACGGCGTCGGTCACATCGGTCGCGGTGATGCCGTAGGCGGCCATCTTCACCGGGTCCAGCCACAGGCGCATGGCGAACACCTGGTTGCCGAGTATCTCGGCCTCGGCCATGCCGGGCAGGGTGGCCAGCTTGGGCTGGATCACCCGCGACAGGTAGTCGGTGATCTGCGGGTTGGACAGCTCGTCGCTGTAGAAGCTGACGTACATCAGCGCCGAGGCGTCGGCCGCTTCCTTGGACAGTACCGGGTCCTCGGCATCCTGCGGCAGCTGGTTCTTCACCTCGTTGGCCTTGGCCAACAGCTCGGTGAACAGGCGGTCGGTATCCGCGCCGATACGCGCGTAGATGGAGATGGTGGAGAGGTTCTGCTGGCTCGACGACGTCATGTAGTCGATGCCTTCGGCACTGGCCAGGCTCTGCTGCAGCGGCTGGGTGATATAGCCCTGGATGGTCTCGGCGTTGGCGCCGGGGTAGGCGGTGGCCACCGTGATCAGGGCGTTTTCCATCTGCGGGTACTGGCGGATCACCAGTTTGCTGAAGGCCTGGAAGCCCAGCAGGATGATCAGCAGGCTGACCACGGTGGCCAGGACCGGGCGCCGGATGAACGGATCTGTGAAAGCCATAACGGGTTCCTTGGCGTCGAGCCTTACTTCTCGACGCTGGCTTGGTTGTCCTGGGTCAGCGACTGATCATCGACGATGGCCACATGGGCGCCGTTGTCCAGCTTGAGCTGGCCGGCGGTGACCACGCGCTCGCCGGCCTTCAGGCCCTTGAGCACCAGCACCACGCCATCGCGGCGCTCGCCGGTCTCGACGAAGCGGCGTTCGACCACCAGCTGGGCCTGGCCCTTGTCGTCTTTGACGACGACACCTTTGTCGTCCTTCTTCTCGCCGATCACGTACACCGAGTTGCCGTACAGGGTGTAGGTGATGGCGGTTTCCGGTACCACGACCTGGTTCTTCTCGCCCGGCAGCAGTACCTCGAGGTTGGCGAACATGCCCGGCAGCAGCTTATTGTCCGGGTTCGGCAGCGTGGCGCGGATCTGCACGTTGCGGGTGTTTTCCTCGACCTTGGGGTTGAGGGCGCCGATCTCGCCTTCGAAGACTTCGCCGGGGTAGGCGGCGACCGACAGGCGCACGCGTTGGCCGATGGCCAGCTGCGGGAAGTCCTGCTCGGGCAGGAAGAAGTCGACGTACAGCTTGGACAAGTCCTGCAGGGTGGCGAAGTAACTGCCCGGGCTCAGGTAGGCACCGGTGTCCACCTGGCGAATGCCGATGGTACCGGCGAACGGCGCGAGGATGCGCTTCTTGTCCAGCTCGGCCTTGAGCTGGGAGACGCTGGCCTCGGCCTTGAGCAGCTCGGCGTTGAGGCGGTCGAATTCGCTCTTGGAGATGGCTTGGCGCTTGATCAGGTCCTGCCCGCGCTGGTACTCGACGCGGGCCAGGGCGCGTACCGCCTCGGCGGTGGACAGGATGGCGCGCTCCACCTCGCTGTCCAGCTGCAGCAGCGGCTGGCCGACGGTGACCTTCTCGCCGGACTGGAACAGCACCTCCTTGACCGTGCCCTGCACCTCGGACGTCAGGTCCACGCCCTGGAACGCCTTGAGCGTGCCGATGGCCGGCAGGCGGCTCTGCCAGGGTCTTTCCTCGGAGACGGCGGCAGACACGCTGATGGCCGGCTGTGGTCCGGAGAACATCTGGATCTGCTGGTAGATGGAGAAGCCTTTGTAGGCGGCGAGGGCGAGCACCACGACGAGTACTACGCCCAGCATGATGAGCATGCGGCGGAGCAACATATTCCGAATCCTTGGCGAGGCGGGGAGGGCCTGGAATGGCGAAGGTGGCACCTTAGTGCTACTTGACCATCAAGTCAAAAGCCTGGCGTTTGCAAAAGATTGCGCCGTTATTGTCGCGCAACACGGCGGCGCGCAAACCGCACAGATGACCGGGAAATCGGTACTTCCCTGTACCGATTGGGCGCATCAGGCGCCCAGGCGCTGGGTCACTTCGCTGAGTTCGCCGGACAGGCTGCGCAGGGTATGGCTGGCGGCCTGGGTGCGTTCGACGTTCTCCTGGTTGGAGCTGGCGATGGCGGTGATCTCGGTGAGGTTGCGCGAGATGTCCTCGGCCACAGAGGTCTGCTCCTCGGCAGCGGTGGCGATCTGCCGGTTCATGTCGCGGATCGCCTCCACCGCACCGGTGATGCGCTGCAGCATGGCGCCGGCCTCGGTCACCTGGGTCACGCCTTCCTCGCTGCGATTCTGTCCGCTCTCGATGGCGCGCACGGCGTTGAGTGCGCCGGTCTGCACGGTGTCGATGATCTGATTGATCTCGGCGGTGGACTCGGCGGTGCGCTGGGCCAGGGTGCGCACCTCGTCGGCGACCACGGCGAAGCCGCGGCCCTGCTCGCCGGCGCGCGCGGCCTCGATGGCGGCGTTGAGGGCTAGCAGGTTGGTCTGCTCGGCGATGCCGCGGATCACTTCCAGCACCTTGCCGATGCGCCCGCTGTCGCTCTCCAGGCGGCGGATCACCTCGGCGGTGTTGGCGATCTCGCCGCGCATGCCGGTGATGGTCTGGATGGTCGACTCCATCACCTTGCCGCCCTGGCATGCCGAGCTGTCGGCGTCGTCGGCGGCGTGCGCGGCCTCGGCGGCGTGGCGCGCCACTTCCTGGGCGGTGGCGGACATCTCGTGCATGGCGGTGGCAACCTGGTCGGTGCGCTCGAACTGCTCGTTGATGCCCAGGGTCATGCGCGAGGCGATCTGGTTCAGCTCGCCGCTGGCGGTGTTCAGGTTGCCGCTGCTCAGGCGCAGGCTCTCGGTGGTGCTGGCGAGGAAGTCGCGCAGGGTGTTGGCCGCCCTGGCCAGCATGCCCAGCTCGTCCTTGCGCAGCACTTCCACCTTCTGGCCGAAGCGCCCATGGCTGAGCTGGTCGACATGGGTGATCAGGTGGCGGATCGGGATGATCAGGTGGCGGTTGACCAGCCACAGGCTGAACAGGGCGATCACCACGCTGGCGGCGAGCATGACCAGGGTGCCGAGGGTGATGGTGCGGTCGGCGCTGGCGTTGATCTGCTCGGCCTGCTGAATGCTCTGCTCGCGCAACTGGTCGACCAGGGCGGTCATCTGCTCGCTGGCGGCGCGGTCGATGCCCTTGACCGCCGCATCACCGGCCTTGGCGTCACCGCCGGCGGCGACGAAGGCATCGCGCCCCTTGCGGTAGTTGGCGCCGAGGGTCTGGTGCTCGCTGCGCAGGCGATCCACCTGGCCCTTGAGCGCGGCATCGTCCCTGGCCTGCTGGGACAGCTCGCCGAGGATGTCCTGGACCTTGCGTTCCTGGGCCTCGAACTGGCCCCAGTGCTTGTCCAGATTGGCTTGCTCCTGGCCGCGTAGCAGGACGTTCTTCCACTCCTGCACCTGGATCTTGAATTCGACGTTGGCCGAGTCGATCAACTGGGCAGCCTGCAGCGGGCCGTCGAGCAGGCCGCGGTAGGCATGCATGCCGCTGGAGAGGAAGCTGAAGCACGCCAGGGCGGTGATCAGGATCAGCGCCAGGCTGCCGCCGAGCAGCGCGAGGATCTGCGCGCGCAGGGATTTTTGCAGGAACATGGGGATTCGCCTCTTCGGGGTGGTTGCCCCCGGCGCCCAAGCGGGCACCGGAACTGCGGATATCCCTATCACCCGGCCATGAAGAGCCGGCGGCAACGGCCGGAAATCCGGCGCGAGTGCAACGTGCAGTATAGGTCGGCCGCGCCACGCTGGCCTTTAGCCTGCACGGCTATTTCAGGCCAGGCGCAGATGGTTGTCCCACAGCCCCGCCGGCAATGCCAGCGGACGCACGGCGATCTGCTCGCCGCGGCAGTCGTACAGGCGGCAGCGGCCCTGGCCAGAGGTGACCACGAAGCCGTCGGCCACCGCGCCGACGCCGGCGCAGTCGGGCAGTGGCGTATCCAGCAGCAGCTCGGTGCTGTCCAGGTTCCAGATGAAGAAGCGGTTGCCGCGCGGTGCGGTCAGTGCCAGCAGGCGCAGCTCGTCGTGAATCGCCAGGCTGGCGGTGTACTGGTTCATCACCAGGCGCTGCGCCTCGCCCAGGGGGAAGGGCTGGAAGGGCTGGCCGGGGCGCTTGATCGCCAGCAGTGGCGCGGCGTCCTGCGGGTCGCCCTCATACTGCTGACCGGAGACGATGGTGCCGTCCGCGGCCACGGCCAGGTGGCGCACGCTGTTCATCCGCTCGGGCAACTGCTCCTTGCTGATCAGCGTGCCGTCACGGTGCATCAGCACCAGGCTCGGCTCCATGGCGTCGAGGTTCATCATCACCCGGCTGTCGGCCTCGGTGCGGATGCCGCCGTTGGCCACCACCAGCTCCTCGCCACCGGGTAGCCACAGCAGCTGGTGCGGGCCCAGGCCGTGGGTGCTGCGTTCGGCGACCCGTTCCAGGCGCTCGCCCTGCAGGCGATAGACGCCGAGCACGCCACGGCCGGGCTGGCTGGTGTCGTTCTCGGTGCTGTAGAACCACTCGCCGCTCTTGTGAAACACGCCGTGGCCATAGAAGTGGCGCTCGGCCGGCGAGGCCAGGGTCTGCAGCAGGCGACCGTCGCGGGTATCGATCAGGTAGCTCTCGCGGCTCGGCCGGCGGCCGACGAACACCGCCAGCGGTAGGCTGGGGTGCGGCACCACGTCATGGCAGCGTTCGGTCACCCGGGTGGCGAAGGCCTTGCTGCCGTCCAAGCGATAGCCCACGGCGTAGTGGTGGCCGTCGGCGTCATCACGGGCCGACAGCAGCAGCGGTTGCGGACCGTGGCCGATCAGCTTCCAGCCGCCCAGGGCGCTGGTAGTCAGGGCGCCGGCGGCCAGGGCCAGGCCGCTTAGGCCGAGAAAGGCTCTGCGCTTCATTCAATCACCGTCGTGGGCGTTGAAGCCCAGTTGCACGCCGAGGGCCTTGGCCAGTTCGCTGCCCTGCAGGCGGTGCAGCTTGTTGAGTTCGTCATAGAAGGCGTTCAGCTCGGCACGCCCGGCCTCGTCGGCGAGCAGCTCGCCGAGCGGGCGCTGCAGCGCGGCCAGATGCTGACGGGTGCTGGCGTACTGCTGGCCGATGCTGGCGGCCAGGGCCTGCTGGTCGTCGCCGAGCAGGCTACGCACGCCGTCCTTGTTGCCGCCCAGCCACAGGCGCTCGGCGCTGGCGACACTGGCGGCGAGGCTGGCCAGGCTGGCATTGCTGCGCCAGAACTCGGCCTGGTACGGCTGCGGCACGCCCTTGCTCTGGCGGCCGAGGGCGGCGCCGAGCTTCTTCTTCAGACCGTCGATGGCGTTGACCTGGGCGCGCAGCAATTCGGCCACGGCCTCGGGTGCCTCGGCGTAGCGGGTGTTGGGGAATTCCTTGAGCTGGGCGGCCATGCCGCCTTCGGCCTGCCACTGGCCGAGGACGTCGGCGGAGAGCTTCTGCTGGTGCTCGCCGATGGCGGTCAGCAGCGGGCAGTAGCGGGTCTTCTGGGCGGCATCTGAGAGGTCGATGCCCGCATCGAACAGCACATATTCATAGGCGGTCAGGCCCTGCACCACCACGCTGGCCTTCTCCACGTCGGCCTGGGTCAGCTGCGGCTTGTTCTTCAGCAGGGTTTCCACCTGGCGCTGCACCAGGTTCTTCTTGTCCGGCCAGAACTGCACCTGCCAGGCCCGGTTGCCTTCGGCCAGCGGGCCGAGCAGCAGGGGCTGCAGGGCGGCCCAGCTGGCGACATCGGTGAGGAACGCCTGCTGCGCGGCGCCCAGCTCCTGCTGGCCGGCGCAGAAAGCCTTGGCGCTCTCGGCCAGCTGCTGGTTGGACTGGTGCCAGGCGCTGTAGGCCGGCAGCAGCACGCCGTCGACCAGGGCGGCGCTGGTGCGCTGTTGCGGGTCCTGCGGGCTGCAGGCGGCGAGGCCCAGGGCGAGCAGGGCGATGACGAGGGGGGAACGGGGCATTCCGGGCTCCTTACAGGGAGTTGAGGAAGGCCAGCAGCGCACCGCGCTCGCTGGCGTCGAAATTGATGACGGCCTGCCGGGCGCTCTGCGCCTCGCCGCCGTGCCAGAGGATGGCCTCCAGCAGGTTGCGCGCGCGGCCGTCGTGGAGGAACTGGGTGTGGCCGTTGACGGCCTGGGTCAGGCCGATGCCCCACAGCGGCGCGGTGCGCCACTGGCTGCCGCTGGCCTGGAACTCAGGGCGGCCATCGGCCAGGCCCTCGCCCATGTCGTGCAGCAGCATATCGGTATAGGGGCGAATGGTCTGGTTGGCCAGCTCCGGTTCCGCGGCATCGGCGGCGGTGACGAAGCTGGGGATGTGGCACTGCTGGCAACCGGCGTCGCTGAACAGCTGCTTGCCGCGGCGCACTTCCAGCTCGTCCACGCCGCGGCGTGCCGGCACCGCCAGGTTGCGGGTGTAGAACAGCACGTTGGCGAGGATGTTGGCGCTGACCTCGGGCTGGCCGCCGTCGGGCATGGCGCGGCAGTCGGTCTGGGCGGCGCTGCAGTCGTCATGCGGCAGCAGCTCGGTGGTCAGGCCCATATCGCCGGAAAACGCATGGGCATTCTGCTGGTTGAGGCTGGGCTGGCCGGCCTTCCAGCCAAAGCGGCCGAGCACCTTCCGGCCGCTGGCATCGTCATGTACGCGGTTGGGGACGCCGCGAATGCCGTTGCCGTCGCGGTCCTCGGGGTCGGCATTGGCCAGGATCGCCGCCTCGGGAATCGCTTCCAGCAGGCCGAGGCCGATCATCGGCGGCGCCACGCGGGCGGAGAACAGGGTGTCCGGCTGCAGCGCGCCGTAGCCCAGCTTGCTGATCACCAGGCGCGGCTTGCGCAGCTCGACGACGGTGCCGTCGGCGAGCGTCACCGACTGCAGGTCGTACTCGACCCGCACCTTGCCCTCGGGCGCCACGCCGGGGTTGCTCATGTCCTGCAGCTGGCCGCCGTATACCGGCTCGGGCACCACGCCCAGGCGCTGGCGCAGTTCGGCGTGGGCCGGTGAGTCGTCACCCTTGATGGACAGGCGCACCAGCATGGAGGCGGCACTGAGCGCATCGCGCTCCGGCGGGTGCCCGCGACCGTCCTTGATATGGCAGTTCTGGCAGGCGTTGGTATTGAACAGCGGGCCGAGACCGTCGCGCGCCGTGGTGGTGGCCGGGGCGATCACCCAGGGGTTGCGAAAGAAGCTGTTGCCCACGGCGAAGTCCAGGCGCCGCGATGGCGCGAGGTTGGCGGAGGGCAGGGAGAAGGCGTTCTGGTCGCTCTGGCGCACCGTGGTGGCACCGCCGGACAGCGCCTCGCCCGGCTCGGCGGGAGGCGGCGTGCGCTCACAGGCCGCCAGGGCAAAGGCCAGCGGCAAAAAACAAAGGCGCAACGGCGAGGGCATCGGCGAAAACCTGGACGGCCAATCAGGCGGGCAATCTTAGCAGGCTAAGGGAAGTCAAATAAGAGGAATTAGCGTTTGTGCCGGGGCCAGATTGTCGCGGGCATAAAAGCTGTCGGGAGAAGTTTCCGGCTCGCGTAACGCCGGCCATAAAAAAACGGATGCGCCTTGTGGGCGCATCCGTCCTGGACAGCTCTGCGGGTATCAGAACTGGTGATCGGCGGTGTCCGGGTTCAGATCGCTGATGCCCAGAGCGGCCGAGGCCTTCTCGATGGCAGCGGTCTGCTTGACCAGGGCGGCGATGGCGTCACGCACGATCTGCTGGCCATCCTTGTTGTCGGCGGCGATCAGCTGGTCGAAGTGCACGTTGTTCTTCTCGGCGCTGTCGACCAGGGCCTGCAGCTTGGCTTCGCTGGCTTCCAGGTCGGCCTTCAGGGTGGTGTCGGCAGCGGCGTCGGCCTTGGCGACCAGGGAGGACAGGCTCGGGCCGGTCAGGGTGGTGCCGTCGACCTTCTTGTACTCGCCCAGGTAGACGTTGCGCACGCCCTTGCCGTTGTAGAAGTGCGAGTTGTGGGTGTTGTCGCTGAAGCAGTCGTGCTCGTCTTCGGTGGAGTTGGCTTCCAGGGCGACCTTCATGCGCTCGCCGGCCAGCTCGCCGAGGGACAGGCTGCCCATGCCGAACAGCATCTTGCGCAGGCCGCTCTCGGCCGGCTCGGCCTCCAGCTTGGCGCGGTAGTTGTCGGCAACGCCGGCTTGCCACTGGCCGACCATTTCGTCCAGGTCGGCAACCAGCAGGTCGGTGGCGGCCTTCAGGTAGGCACGACGACGCTCGTTGTGCTCACCGGTGGCGCCAGCGCCGACCACGAAGTCGCTCGCCGGACGGGCACCGGCGCCCGGGTTGGTGCCGTTCAGGTCCTGGCCCCAGAGGAGGAACTCGATGGCATGGTAGCCGGTGGCGATGTTGGCTTCGGAGCCGCCCAGCTCGTTTAGCTCGGCCAGCTTCGCGCTGGTGATCTCGGTGACGTCGATCTTGTCTTCGCCGACCTGGATGGTGGTGTTGGCGATGATGTTGGCAGTGGCGCCCGGGTTGCCCTGGGTGTGCTGGTAGTCCTTGGCCACGTAGTCGATCAGGCCTTCGTCCAGCGGCCAGGCGTTCAGCTGGCCTTCCCAGTCGTCGACCACGGCGTTGCCGAAGCGGAACACTTCGGTCTGCATGTAGGGTACGCGCGCGGCCAGCCAGGCTTCCTTGGCGGCTTTCAGGGTCTCTTCGCTGGGCTTGGCCAGCAGGGCGTCGATGGCGGTTTGCAGCTGCTTGCCGGTGCTGGCGGCGTCGCTGAATACGGCGGAAGCCAGTTCGGCGTAATGACCGACCACGGCCTTGGCGGCGGCTTCGTCTACCTTGCCAGCGGGGGCGGTAGCGGTGGCGGCAGCCGGAGCGGCAGCTTGCGGAGCGGCGGCCTCTTTCTTGTCGTCGCCGCAGCCGGCGAGGGAAATGGCGAGGGCCAGCAGGCTGGCGGTGGCCAGGGGCATACGAGTCATGGCGGAGTCCTTTGCTTCTTAGTGTTGGAAGGCGGGAAAACCGCACAATAATGCGAAAGATTTTCATTAAATGCAAAGGGCGTTTCCGTTCGTCGCCCTGGTAGACGTGGCTCATGGTGTCGATAGAATTGCCGGCAATTCACAAGGAGCGTTGTCCATGAGCCTCACTGCCGTTGCCGTACTCGTCGTGCTGTTTCTCCTCGCCGCCTGGGCGGTGGTTCTCTATAACGGCCTGGTGCGTCTCAAGCACGGCGTGAGCAAGGCCTGGTCGAACATCGACGTGCTGCTCAAGCAACGCCACGACGAACTACCCAAGCTGGTGGAGACCTGCAAGCAGTACATGCAGCACGAGCGCACCACCCTGGAGCGGGTGATCGCCGCGCGCAGCGCCGTGGCCAGCGCTCGCGAGCAGCACGACGTGGGCGCCCTGGGCAAGGCCGAGAGCAGCCTGCGCGCCGGCCTCGGCCAGCTGTTCGCCCTGGCCGAGAACTACCCGGACCTGAAGGCCAACGACAGCTTCCAGCACCTGCAGCAGCGCATCTCCGGCCTGGAGAACGCCATCGCTGATCGCCGCGAGCTGTACAACGAGGCGGTCAACCTGAACAACGTGCGCATTGAGCAGTTCCCCGACGTGATCCTGGCTCGCCTGTTCGCCTTCAAGGAAGCCGAGCTGCTGCAGTTCAGCGAGGAAGAAAAGGCCGACGTCGACCTCAAGTCGCTGTTCAACTGAGATGGATGTACCTGGTCTGGCCATCAGCATGGCCTTCAGCGTCGGCGCGTGCGTCGGCGGTGGCTGGTGGTGCATCAAGCGCCTGTCCGAGGCGCGCTTCCTGCTCAACACGCCGACCTCGAAGATCCGCTCGGCGGCCCAGGGTTATGTCGAGCTCTACGGCGTGCTGCACGAGCTCCCCGACGGCTCGCTGCAGGCGCCACTCACCGGCACACCGTGCCTGTGGTGGCGCTTCAAGATCGAAGAGTATTCCGGCGATGGCAAGAACCGCCGCTGGCGGGTGGTCGAGAGCGGCGTCAGCGAGGCGCTGGTGCGCCTGAAGGATGCCACCGGCGAATGCCTGATCAACCCCAAGGGCGCGGAAGTGCGGCCGAGCACGCGCCAGGTCTGGAGTGGCAGCGAACGCCATCCGCGTGGCCTGAGTGGCGGTGGAGGGTTGTTCGGCATGCTGTTCTCCGGCGGTAGCCGCTATCGCTACACCGAGGAGCGCCTGCATGTCGGTCAGCCGCTGTATGCCATCGGTGACTTCCGCACTCAGGGTGGCACCGAAGCGTTCGACCTGACCCTGGCCCAGGGCGCGGTGGTGCGCGAGTGGAAGAGCGATTTCGCCGGCATGCTGCAGCGCTTCGACAGCAACGGCGACGGTCAGCTGGACCCGGCCGAGTGGGAACGCATGCGCGAGTCGGCGCGGGTCGAGGCGCAGCGTCGCCAGGCGGGTCGCGGCGAGGTGCCGGTGCATCATCAGCTGCGCAAGCCGGGGGAGTCCTTCCCGTTCATCCTCTCCAATGGCGGCGAGGACGAACTGGCGCGTGGTTTCTACTGGCAGGCGGTCGGTGGCGCGCTGCTCTGCGTGGCGGGTGCGCTGGCCACTGCCTGGCTGGTGAGCAACGTGCTGCTGCCGGGGCTGGCTGGGGCCTGAGTCTTACTTGCCCTGCTTGTGGATGCCCTTGGGCAGCTGGACGACGCGGCTCTCCGAGTAGATGTCGTGCCAGCTGCGCTTGTCCTTGTCCCACAGCGCCCAGAGAAAGCCCAGGCCCAGGCACAGCCAGGAGCCGATGGCGATCACGAAGCGCAGCAGCGCCTGCCACAGGCTGATGGCCGAGCCGTCGGCGTTCTGGATGCGCAGGCCCCAGGCCTGCATGCCGAGGGTCTGGCCGTTGTGGGTCCAGAACTTGGCGAAGAAACCGAACAGGCTGAGTAGCGCCAGGCTGGCCAGCATGGGGTCGTTGTCCAGCGCGCCGGCCTGGGACAGCTGCATCAGGCGCTCGCTGCCATAGATCAGGCGCAGCAGGCCCTGCTGGTAAATCAGGCCCACCACCATGACCAGGGCCACGCACAGCAGGAAGTCATAGAACATCGCGGCGAAGCGGCGGGGCAGGCCGACGCCGGGGAATTCGCCCTGGGGGCGCAGCATGTGCTTGGGCATGGACAGCTCGGGAAGAAAAGACTGCGCGGGATTGTACGGGGTGTCGTCATCCGGGACAAAAACGCCGGGCACAAAAAAGCCCCTGATGTTGCCATCAGGGGCTCTTCGTAGCAGCAGCGATTAGCCCAGAACCTGGACCTTGTCAGCTTGCATGCCTTTCTGGCCTTGCACGGCTTCGAAGGTGACCTTCTGGCCTTCTTTCAGGCTGCGGAAGCCCGAACCTTCGATAGCGCGGAAGTGCACGAACAGATCCGGACCGCTCTCAGGAGTGATGAAGCCGAAGCCCTTCTCGTCGTTGAACCACTTGACGGTGCCGGTTTGACGATTCGACATTGTCTTATTTCCTTGAAACTAGAGTTAGATGACAGCCTCGCGAGCTTGTGACGCGAGAGGGCTGGAACTGGTTGCAGAGAGTAAGAGAAGTCGAGCGGGATGTAGCGGATCTTAGGATCTACTGCACCAGGTCACGATTCAAGGCGACCCATGCAAACACAGTTGACCAACTCTACGCTAACTCAAATACGTTTGCCAACCCCCCTGGAATAGCTGATTCCAGAGGCCTTGCAGGCAATTGAGGAGGGAATATCGTGGTGCCCCGGGAGAGACTCGAACTCTCACTTCTTTCGAAAACGGATTTTGAATCCGCCGCGTCTACCGATTCCGCCACCGAGGCACGATGGGCGCGCAGTATAGGGAGGCGTCAGGGGGTGGTCAATCGCACCGGCTTCGGCGTCAATGCACTGCCATCTGTGCTTACAAATTCCCTGAGCGCTGCCGATAAGTCCGCCAAATCAAGCTGTTAGGCTCTGAGGTCGGTTTGGTGGTGGCCGCTGCAGCGGCGCCGGGGAGGTTTTCACAGGAGGGGGCGCCGCGATGCATGCCATCAGTTTCATCCAGGATCTGGCCGTGATCATGCTGGTCGCCGGCGTGGTCACCGTGCTGTTCCATCGCCTGCGCCAGCCGGTGGTTTTGGGCTACATCCTTGCCGGCTTCATCATCGGTCCCCATACGCCGCCCTTTGGCCTGATTCACGACGAGGAGACGATCAAGATCCTCGCCGAGCTGGGCGTGATCTTCCTGATGTTCTTCCTCGGCCTCGAGTTCAGCCTGCGCAAGCTATTTAACGTCGGCGCCACCGCCTTCATCGCGGCCCTGCTGGAAATCGGCCTGATGCTGTGGATCGGCTACGAGATCGGCAGCTTCTTCGGCTGGAGCAAGATGGACTCGCTGTTCCTCGGCGGCATCCTGGCCATCTCCTCGACCACCATCATCGTCAAGGCGCTGAGCGACCTGAAGCTGAAGAACGAGCGCTTCGCCCAGTTGATCTTCGGTGTGTTGATCGTCGAGGACATCCTCGGCATCGGCATCATCGCGCTGTTGTCCGGCATCGCTGTCAGTGGCTCGGTGGAGACCGGCGAGGTGTTCGCCACGGTCGGCAAGCTGTCGCTGTTCATGGTGGTGGCGCTGGTCATCGGCATCCTGCTGGTGCCGCGCATCCTGGCGTACGTGGCCAAGTTCGAGAGCAACGAGATGCTCTTGGTCACCGTGCTGGGCCTGTGTTTCGGCTTCTGCCTGCTGGTGGTCAAGCTGGAATACAGCATGGTGCTGGGGGCGTTCCTGATCGGCGCGATCATGGCCGAGTCGCGCCAGCTGCCGCAGATCGAGCGGCTGATCGAACCGGTGCGCGACATGTTCAGCGCGATCTTCTTCGTCGCCATCGGCCTGCTGATCGATCCGGCGATTCTCGTCGAATATGCCTGGCCGATCCTGGTGATCACGGTCGCGGTCATCGTCGGCAAGGTGGTGTCCTGCAGCCTCGGCGCCTTCATCGCTGGCAACGATGGGCGCACCTCGCTGCGCGTCGGCATGGGCCTTTCGCAGATCGGCGAGTTCTCCTTCATCATCGCCGCGCTGGGCATGACCCTGCAGGTCACCAGTCACTTCCTCTATCCGGTGGCGGTGGCCGTCTCGGCCATCACCACCCTGACCACGCCCTACCTGATCCGCGCCGCCGACCCCTTCTCCAACAAGCTGGCGGGGCTGATGCCGGAACGTGTCGCGCGGGTCTTCGGCCTGTACGGCGACTGGCTGGGCAGCATCCAGCCCCAGGGGCAGAACGTGATGCTGCTGGGCATGATCCGGCGCATCCTGCTGCAGGTGGCGATCAATATCGCCTTGGTGATAGCGATCTTCCTCAGTGCCAGCTATTTCGCCGTACCGCTGGCGGCCTATCTGGAACCCTGGGTGGCCGCGCAGAACCTGCAGAAGGCGCTGGTCTGGGGTGGCGCGCTGCTGTTGTCGCTGCCGTTTCTGGTGGCGGCGTACCGCAAGCTGAAGGCGTTGGCGATGCTCCTGGCCGAGCTCGGTGTGCGCCCCGAGAAGGCCGGGCGCCACACCGTCCGCGTGCGCAAGGTGATAGCCGAAGTGATCCCGCTGGTGTCTCTCGCCCTGATCATGGTGCTGCTGATGGCGCTGTCGGCCAGCATCCTGCCGACCGGCGAGGCGCTGTTGGTCATCGGCCTGGTAGCGGTGGCGGCGATCACCCTGCTGTGGCGCTGGCTGATTCGCCTGCACTCGCGGATGCAGATCGCCCTGCTGGAAACCCTGGAGCAGGACAAGCATGGCGGCGATCCGCATTGAGCATGCCTTCAGTCGCCCGGTGCGTGGTCCGCGGGCCCGCTTTCCGGTAAGCTCTGCGCCCCCTGCGAGACTGACCCCATGCGCGTTGCCGACTTCCATTTCGACCTGCCCGATGCCCTGATCGCCCGCCATCCCCTGGCCGAGCGCCGTTCCAGTCGCCTGCTGGTGCTGGATGGCGAGAGCGGTGCGCTGGCCCATCGGCAGTTCGCCGATCTGCTGGAGTACCTGCGCCCCGGCGACCTGATGGTTTTCAACGATACCCGGGTCATCCCGGCGCGCCTGTTCGGCCAGAAGGCCTCCGGCGGCAAGCTGGAAGTCCTGGTCGAGCGTGTGCTCGACGAGTACCGGGTGCTGGCGCATGTGCGTTCGAGCAAGTCGCCCAAGCCGGGTTCGCTGATTCATATAGAAGGTGGTGGCGAGGCCGAGATGCTGGCCCGTCACGACGCGCTGTTCGAGCTGCGCTTCAGCGAGCCGGTGCTGCCGCTGCTGGATCGCGTCGGCCACATGCCGCTGCCGCCCTATATCGATCGCCCCGACGAAGCTGCCGACCGCGAGCGCTACCAGACCGTCTACTCGGACAGGTCCAAGGCCGGTGCCGTGGCTGCGCCGACGGCCGGTCTGCACTTTGACGAGGCGCTGCTGGCGGCCATTCGCGACAAGGGTATCGACACCGCCTTCGTCACTCTGCACGTGGGTGCCGGTACCTTCCAGCCGGTGCGCGTGGAGCGCATCGAGGACCACCACATGCACCGCGAGTGGCTGCAGGTCGGTCAGGATGTGGTCGATGCCGTGTCGGCCTGTCGTGCCCGTGGCGGACGGGTGATCGCCGTCGGCACCACCAGCGTGCGCTCGCTGGAGAGCGCCGCGCGCGATGGCGAGCTCAAGGCCTTCAGTGGTGACACCGACATCTTTCTCTACCCGGGCAAGCGCTTCCATGTGGTCGATGCCCTGGTCACCAACTTCCACCTGCCGGAGTCGACCCTGCTGATGCTGGTCTCGGCCTTTGCCGGGTATCCCGAGACCATGGCCGCCTATGCAGCGGCCGTGGAGCAGCAGTACCGCTTCTTCAGCTACGGTGATGCCATGTTCATCACCCGCAACCCCGACCCGCGCGGTCCCGAGGAGACCCCATGAGCCATATGTCCTTCGAGCTGCTGGCCACCGACGGCCGTGCCCGCCGTGGCCGCCTGACCTTCCCGCGTGGCGTGGTGGAAACCCCGGCCTTCATGCCGGTCGGCACCTACGGTACGGTCAAGGGCATGCTGCCGCGCGACATCGAGGGCATCGGCGCGCAGATCATCCTCGGCAACACCTTCCACCTTTGGCTGCGTCCGGGCACCGAAGTGATCAAGCGCCATGGCGACCTGCACGACTTCATGCAGTGGCAGGGGCCGATCCTCACCGACTCCGGCGGTTTCCAGGTGTTCAGCCTGGGCGCCATGCGCAAGATCAAGGAGGAGGGCGTGTACTTCTCCTCGCCGGTGGACGGCGCCAAGGTGTTCATGGGGCCGGAAGAGTCGATGCAGGTACAGCGCGACCTGGGTTCGGACATCGTGATGATCTTCGACGAGTGCACCCCGTACCCGGCCGACTTCGATGTGGCCAAGCGCTCCATGGAACTGTCGCTGCGCTGGGCCAAACGCTCGAAGAACGCCCACGAGGGCAACCCCTCGGCGCTGTTCGGCATCGTCCAGGGCGGCATGCACGAAGAACTGCGCATGCGCTCGCTGGAAGGCCTGTGCGAGATCGGCTTCGACGGCCTGGCCATCGGCGGCCTGTCGGTGGGCGAGCCGAAGGAGGAGATGATCCGCGTGCTGGACTTCCTGCCGCCGCAGCTGCCGGCCGACAAGCCGCGCTACCTGATGGGCGTAGGCAAGCCGGAGGACCTGGTCGAGGGTGTGCGCCGTGGCGTGGACATGTTCGACTGCGTGATGCCGACCCGCAACGCGCGCAATGGTCATCTGTTCACCGAGACCGGCGTGGTCAAGATCCGCAACTCGGGGCACAAGCACGACGAGTCGCCGCTGGATCCGAGCTGCGATTGCTACACCTGCAGCCACTTCTCCCGCGCCTATCTGCATCACCTGGATAAATGCGGCGAAATGCTGGGAAGCATGCTGAATACCATCCATAACTTGCGCCATTACCAGCGCCTGATGGCTGGTTTGCGCGAGGCAATTCAACAGGGTACATTGGCCGCCTTTGTCGACGCCTTCTACGCCCGGCGCGGCCTACCGACGCCGCCGCTGGAGCCCTGATCGGTGATTCGCCGGCCTGCCGCTTGAAATTCGGCGCGGCGCACCCATCTACTCGCGATGGCAGCCGACGCCCGTGCAAAAAAAAAAGCCCGGGCGCTCGCGAAAAATAGCCTGAAAACAACAGCTTCAAGACCTCGCAATAGGAGTTTTCCATGAGTTTTCTGATCCCCGCTGCTTATGCCGACACCGCAGCCCCGGCGGCAGGCGCCGCGCCCGGCGGTGACATGATGAGCATCCTGATGCTGGTCGGTTTCATGGTCATCTTCTATCTGATGATCTGGCGCCCCCAGGCCAAGCGCGCCAAGGAGCACAAGAACCTGCTCGGCGGCCTGCAGAAGGGTGACGAGGTAGTGACCAGCGGCGGCATCATCGGCAAGGTCAACAAAGTCACCGACGACTTCGTGGTGGTCGAGATCGCCGACAACGTCGAGCTGAAGTTCCAGAAGCAGGCCATCGCGGCGACCCTGCCGAAGGGCACTCTGAAGTCCATCTAACGATTCTTCGTTCACCAATACGGGGCGCCTAAGGCGCCCCGTGTCATAACGGGCGGCGTCATGCTCAACAAATATCCTCTGTGGAAGTACCTGCTGATCCTGGCTGTGCTGGCGGTCGGCTTCATCTATTCCGCACCCAATCTGTATCCGGACGACCCGGCCATCCAGATCACCGGTGCCAGCACGGCGCTGGAGATCGGCCAGGCCGACCTCGATCGCATCGGCAAGGCGCTGAATGACGGTGGCATTGCGGTCAAGTCCGCTCAGTTGGGCGCCAAGCAGGGTCAGGTTGCGCTGCTGCGTCTGACCAAGCAGGAAGACCAGCTGCCGGCCAAGGAGCTGGTGCGCAAGCTGCTCGGTGACGAGTACGTGGTCGCCCTGAACCTGGCGCCGACCACTCCGCAGTGGTTGCGCAACCTGGGCGCCGGCCCGATGAAGCTGGGTCTGGACCTGTCCGGTGGTGTGCACTTCCTGCTGGAAGTGGACATGGACAAGGCCATGGACGCGCGCATGAAGGTCTACGAGAGCGAGATCAAGAGTCTGCTGCGCAAAGACCGCGTGCGTTATCGCAGCCTGCCGCAGCAGGGTGGCGCCATCCAGCTCGGCTTCGCCGACAGCGAATCGCTGGAAAAAGCCCGTGAGCTAATCCGTGGCAGCTTCAACGATTTCGAGCAGACCACCACCGAGCGCAACGACCAGCAGGTGCTGCGTCTGGCGCTGACCGAGGCCAAGCGCGCGGAGATCCGCGAGTATTCGATCAAGCAGAACCTGACCACTGTGCGTAACCGGGTCAACGAGCTGGGTGTGGCCGAGCCGCTGGTGCAGCGCCAGGGCGCCAACCGCATCGTGGTCGAGCTGCCGGGCGTGCAGGACACCGCCGAGGCCAAGCGTATTCTCGGCAAGACCGCGAACCTGGAGTTCCGTCTGCAGGCCGACGTCGACGCCGCGCGCGCCGCCACCGAGCCCTTCGAGTTCCGCGAGTCCGGTCGCCCGGCCGTGGCGCTGGAGCGCAGCCTGATCATCACCGGTGACCAGGTCACCGATGCCCAGGCCAGCTACGACGAGAACGGCCGTCCGCAGGTGAACATCCGTCTGGATGGCCATGGCGGCGAGCTGATGAACCGCGCCACCCGCAACAACGTGGGTCGCAGCATGGCGGTGATCTTCATCGAGCAGAAGCCGCTGACCCGCTACGTCAAGCAGGTGGTCGACGGCGTCGAGAAGGAAGTGGCGGTGCCCTCCTTCAAGGAAGAGAAGAAGATCATCAGCCTGGCGACCATCCAGTCGCCGCTGGGCAGCCAGTTCCGCATCACCGGCCTGAACGGCCAGGGTGAGTCCTCCGAGTTGGCCCTGCTGCTGCGTGCCGGTGGCCTGGCCGCGCCGATGTACTTCGCCGAAGAACGCACCATCGGTCCGAGCCTGGGTGCCGACAACATCGCCAAGGGTATCGATGCGTCGATCTGGGGCATGATCTTCGTGTCCATCTTCATCATCGCCATCTACCGCTTCTTCGGCGTGCTGGCGACCGTGGCCCTGGGCTTCAACATGGTCCTGCTGCTGGCGCTGATGTCGGCGCTGAGCGCGACTCTGACCCTGCCGGGTATCGCCGGTATCGTCTTGACCATGGGTATGGCGGTGGACGCCAACGTGCTGATCTTCTCGCGGATACGCGAGGAAATCGCCAATGGCATGTCGGTGCAGCGCGCCATCCACGAAGGCTTCGACCGTGCCTACTCGGCGATTCTCGACGCCAACCTGACCACCCTGCTGGTCGGCGGCATTCTCTTCGCCATGGGCAGTGGCCCGGTCAAGGGCTTCGCCGTGACCATGTCGCTGGGTATCGTCACTTCGATGTTCACCGCCATCATGGTGACCCGCGCGATGGTCAACCTGATCTTCGGCGGTCGCGACTTCAAGAAGCTGTGGATCTAAGGGGCAGCCAGTCATGAAAATCGGAACTATCAACTTCATGGGCATACGCAATTTCGCGTTTGCCCTGACCATGATCCTGACCCTTATCGCCCTCGGTAGCTGGTTCTTCAAGGGGCTCAACTTCGGTCTCGACTTCACCGGCGGCAGCCAGATCGAGCTGAGTTACGACAAGCCCGCCGACCTCGGCCAGGTGCGCGAGCAGCTGGCGGCGGCCGGTTATGCCGACGCCGTGGTGCAGAACTTCGGCGCTACCACCGATGTGGTGGTGCGTCTGCAGGGTGATGATCCGCAGCTCGGCAACAAGGTGGCCTCCGTGCTGCAGGCAGCCAGCGGTGGCAACTCGCTGCAGGTGAAGAAGGTCGAGTATGTCGGCCCGGCCGTGGGCGAGGAGCTTCGCGACCAGGGCGGCCTGGGCATGCTGCTGGCTCTCGGCGGCATCCTGATCTACGTGGCCTTCCGCTTCCAGTGGAAGTTCGCCGTGGGCGCCATCGCCTCGCTGGTGCACGACGTGGTCGTGACCATGGGTATCCTGTCGTTCTTCCAGATCACCTTCGACCTGACGGTGCTGGCCGCGGTGCTGGCGATCATTGGCTACTCGCTGAACGACACCATCGTGGTGTTCGACCGGGTACGCGAGAACTTCCGCGTGCTGCGCAAGGCGACGCTGATCGAGAACATCAACATCTCGACCACCCAGACCCTGCTGCGCACCATGGCGACCTCGATCTCCACCTTGCTGGCGATCTTCGCCCTGCTGGCGTTCGCCGGCGACAACCTGTGGGGCTTCTCCATCGCCCTGTTCGTCGGTGTGCTGGCTGGTACCTACTCGTCGATCTATATCGCCAACGTGGTGCTGATCTGGTTGAACCTGACCAGCGAGGACCTGATTCCGCCGGCGGTCAGCGAGGAAGTCGACGAGCGTCCCTGATTCATCTCGCCGATCGTCCGAAGCCCGGCCCAGTGCCGGGCTTCGTGTTTTGGTGGTGTGCGTTTCGTCGCAGTTCTCGCTGCGCTGGCCAGCGCAGCGGGAACTCGCTCAGCCTGGCCTGATCCAAGGCAGGGAATAGGGCATAAATGCCCGGCAACTGAAGTCTGGAGGACCCCATGAACAAGTCGATGATCGTAGGTGCAGTATTGGGCGCGGTGGGTGTCACTGCCGGTGGCGCTGTAGCCACCTACAGCCTGGTAGGCGGTCCTCAGTATGCCGAGGTGCTGGCCGTGCAGCCGATCAAAGAGACCATCAAGACGCCGCGCGAGGTCTGCAAGGACGTGGCGGTGACTCGTCAGGCGCCGGTCAAGGATCAGCATCGGATCGCCGGTACCGTGCTCGGCGCCGTTGCTGGTGGCCTGCTGGGCAATCAGGTGGGTGGCGGCAACGGCAAGAAGATCGCCACTGTGGCCGGCGCCGTCGGCGGTGGCTATGCCGGCAACAAGGTGCAGGAGGGCATGCAGGAGCGTGACACCTACACTACCACCGAGACCCGCTGCAACACCGTGACCGACACCAGCGAGAAGCTGGTGGGCTACGACGTGAAGTATCAGCTGGACGGCAAGATCGGTCAGGTGCGCATGGACCGCGATCCGGGCAGCCAGATTCCGGTCAACAAGGATGGCCAGCTGGTGCTGGTGCAGCAATCGCAAGTCGCCCAGTAAGCGCGACCCGAAACAAAAAAGCCGCCCTAGGGCGGCTTTTTCATTGGCTGGCAATCAGCGCTTCATCGAGGGCGCCAGGTGCGGCTGAATGGCGGTCAGCACCGCCTTGAAGCACTTGGTGTTGCCGGCAACGACCTGGCCTTTCTCGAGGAAATCGTGGCCGCCGCTGAAGTCGCTGACCAGACCGCCTGCTTCCTGGATCAGCAGGGCGCCTGCCGCCATGTCCCACTCGGACAGGCCGAACTCCCAGAAGGCGTCGTAGCGGCCGGCGGCCACGTAGGCCAGATCCAGGCTGGCGGCGCCGGCGCGGCGGATGCCGGCAGTCTGGCCGACCAGGCTGCGGAACATGCCCAGGTAGTTGTCCAGATTGTCGACCTGCTCGGCGCGGAACGGGAAGCCGGTGCCGAGCAGGGCGCCGTCCAGGCTCTTGCGGTTGCTGACGCGGATGCGGCGGCCGTTTACGGCGGCGCCGCGGCCACGGCTGGCGGTGAACTCTTCCTGGCGCACCGGGTCGAGCACCACGGCATGCTCCAGGCGGCCGCGGTATTTGCAGGCGATGCTGACGGCGAAGTGCGGCACGCCGCGCAGGAAGTTGGTGGTGCCGTCCAGCGGGTCGATGATCCACTGGTAGTCGGCGCCGTCGCCGGTACCGGCGATGCTGCCGCCTTCCTCGCCGAGGAAGCCGTGGGTCGGGTAGGCCTTCTGCAGCGCCTGGATGATGGTCTGCTCGGCGGCGCGGTCGACTTCGCTGACGTAGTCGTTGGCATCTTTCTCGTTGACCGAGATGACGTCCAGGCGTTCGACGGAGCGGATGATCAGTTCGCCGGCACTGCGCGCAGCGCGCAGCGCGATATTCAGCATGGGCTGCATGGAAGGTTCACCTGGATCGTTAAAGAAGAAAGCCGGCCATTCTAGCAGACTAGCTTTTTCTGTGCAGCCGGCTCGTCGCAGTGCATGGCGCTGGGGCGGGGCCTTCTGTAACATTCATGGCCCTTTCGCATCCTTGGGCGGAGCTGGCGTTGCTGCAGAACATTCGCGTCGTGCTGGTCAATACCAGTCATCCCGGCAATATCGGCGGTGCCGCGCGGGCCATGAAGAACATGGGCCTGTCGCGTCTGGTGCTGGTCGATCCTGAAGACTTTCCTAGCGCGGAAGCGGTGGCGCGCGCCTCCGGTGCCACCGATATCCTCGATAACGCTGTGGTTGTCGGCACTCTGGAAGAGGCGCTGGTCGGTTGCAGCGTGGCACTGGGTACCAGTGCGCGCGATCGGCGCATCCCCTGGCCGCTGCTCAATCCGCGCGAGTGTGCGACCACGGCGTTGCAACAAGCCGAGTTGGGTGGCGAGGTGGCGCTGGTGTTCGGTCGCGAGTACGCCGGCCTGACCAATGATGAGCTGCAGCGCTGTCAGTTCCACGTGCACATCCCGTCCAATCCGGAGTTCAGCTCGCTGAACCTGGCGGCTGCCGTGCAGGTGCTGGCCTACGAGGTGCGTATGGCCTGGCTGGCGGCCGAGGGCCAGCCAACCAAGATGAGCAAACTGGAAACCACGGCGATGCTCAATACCCAGCCGGTAACCACGGATGAGCTGGAGCTGTTCTACGGCCATCTGGAGAGTACGCTGGTGGAGATCGGCTTCCTCGATCCGGCCAATCCGCGTCACCTGATGTCGCGCCTGCGCCGCCTGTACGGTCGCTCGGGCATCAGCAAGCTGGAAATGAATATCCTGCGCGGCGTTCTCACGGAAACCCAGAAGGCGGTGCGTGGCGAGTCCCACAAGCGGAGAAAAGACGATGTTTGAGCGTGTGCGCGAAGATATCCAAAGTGTTTTCCATCGTGATCCGGCAGCGCGCAACGCTTTCGAGGTGGTGACCTGCTATCCGGGTCTGCACGCGGTGTGGCTGCACCGGCTGGCGCACGCGTTGTGGGGCGCGGGCTGGAAATGGCTGGCGCGCCTGGTGTCGAACTTCGGGCGCTGGATGACCGGCATCGAGATTCACCCGGGGGCGAAGATCGGGCGGCGCTTCTTCATCGATCACGGCATGGGCATCGTCATCGGCGAGACGGCCGAGATCGGCAATGACGTCACCCTCTATCAGGGGGTGACCCTGGGTGGCACCAGCTGGAACAAGGGCAAGCGCCATCCGACGTTGGAGGATGGCGTGGTGGTCGGTGCCGGTGCCAAGGTGCTCGGCCCGTTCACTGTCGGTGCCGGCGCCAAGGTCGGCTCCAATGCGGTGGTGACCAAGGAGGTGCCGGCGGGTGCCACTGTGGTTGGCATCCCTGGGCGGATCATCGCCAAGAGCGACGATGAACAGGAGGCCAAGCGTCAGGCCATGGCCGAGAAGCTCGGCTTCGATGCCTATGGCGTTGGCCAGGACATGCCCGATCCGGTGGCGCGTGCCATCGGCCAGCTGCTCGACCATCTGCATGCGGTCGATGGGCGCCTGGAGGGCATGTGCTCGGCGCTTAAGGCGCTGGGTAGCGACTACTGCGCCAAGGAGCTGCCGGCGCTGCGCGATGAGGACTTCGCCGATGTGTGCAAGGAGCAGGGCGACAAGCCGGCTGCCTGACGACGCATAGTCTGCTATCATTCGCGCCCCGCATTGCCGCTATACCCGACTGTTTTAATCGGTCTTATAGTTGACCTAAATAGTCGGAAAAGAGGATACTTGCGGCAACTCAGCTCACCCGTGGTGCGATAACCATGCGTCTGACCACCAAAGGCCGCTACGCCGTCACAGCCATGCTCGATCTGGCGCTGCATGCCCAGAGCGGGCCTGTGTCGTTGGCGGACATCTCCGAGCGGCAGGGTATTTCCCTGTCCTATCTGGAGCAGCTGTTCGCCAAGTTGCGCCGTGGCAACCTGGTCAGCAGCGTGCGTGGTCCGGGTGGCGGCTATCAGCTGTCGCGCGACATGCGGGTGATCCAGGTGGCGCAAGTGATCGACGCGGTGAACGAATCGGTCGACGCCACCCGTTGCCAGGGCATGGGCGATTGCCACTCCGGTGACACCTGTCTGACCCACCATCTGTGGTGCGACCTCAGTCAGCAGATTCACGAATTTCTCAGCGGCATCAGCCTGGCTGATCTGGTGACCCGGCGCGAAGTGCAGGAAGTCGCACAGCGTCAGGATCAGCGCCGTTGTAACGGCAGGACGCCGCAGCTGGACAAGATCGAAGCGTCCGCCATCGAGTGAGCAGGGCGCCTGCCTGAATAGGAGATACCTGATGAGATTGCCGATTTACCTCGATTACTCCGCCACCACCCCGGTCGACCCGCGCGTGGCGCAGAAGATGAGCGAGTGCCTGCTGGTGGATGGCAATTTTGGCAACCCGGCATCGCGCTCCCACGTCTTCGGCTGGAAGGCCGAGGAAGCGGTCGAGAACGCCCGTCGCCAGGTCGCCGAGCTGGTCAATGCCGACCCGCGCGAGATCGTCTGGACCTCCGGCGCCACCGAGTCCGACAACCTCGCCATCAAGGGCGTCGCGCACTTCTACAGCTCCAAGGGCAAGCACATCATCACCTCGAAGATCGAGCACAAGGCGGTGCTGGATACGGCGCGCCAGCTGGAGCGCGAAGGCTTCGAAGTGACCTATCTCGAGCCGGGTGAAGATGGCCTGGTAACTCCGGCCATGGTCGAGGCGGCGCTGCGCGAGGACACCATTCTGGTGTCGATCATGCACGTCAACAACGAGATCGGCACCATCAACGATATCGCTGCCATCGGTGAGCTGACCCGCTCCCGTGGCGTGCTGTTTCATGTCGATGCGGCGCAGTCCACCGGCAAGGTCGAGATCGATCTGGAGAAGCTGAAGGTCGACCTGATGTCCTTCTCCGCCCACAAGACCTACGGCCCGAAAGGCGTCGGCGCCCTGTACGTGCGTCGTAAGCCACGCGTGCGCCTCGAGGCCCAGACCCATGGTGGCGGCCACGAGCGCGGCATGCGCTCCGGCACCCTGGCCACGCACCAGTGCGTCGGCATGGGCGAGGCCTTCCGCATCGCCAAGGAAGAGATGGCGCAGGAAAACCAGCGCGTGCTGGCGCTGCGTGATCGCTTCTACAAGCAGCTCGAGGGCATGGAGGAGCTGTACGTCAACGGCAGCCTGACCCAGCGCGTGCCGCACAACCTGAACCTCAGCTTCAACTACGTCGAAGGCGAGTCGCTGATCATGGCGCTCAAGGACCTGGCGGTTTCCTCCGGTTCCGCCTGTACCTCCGCCTCGCTGGAGCCGTCCTACGTGCTGCGCGCCCTGGGTCGCAACGACGAGCTGGCGCACAGCTCGATCCGTTTCACCTTCGGCCGCTTCACCACCGAGGAAGAAGTCGATTACGCGGCCAGCAAAGTGGCCGGTGCGGTGAACAAGCTGCGTGAGCTGTCGCCGCTGTGGGACATGTTCAAAGAAGGTGTCGACATCTCCAAGGTCGAATGGCAGGCACACTGATTTTCGAGTCGCCTGTAGAGCGGCACCTGATGAGAGAGGATTTGCAACATGGCATACAGTGAAAAGGTCATCGACCATTACGAAAACCCGCGCAACGTCGGCAAGATGGATGCCGAGGACCCGAATGTCGGTACCGGCATGGTCGGCGCTCCGGCGTGTGGCGACGTGATGCGTCTGCAGATCAAGGTCAACGAGCAGGGCGTGATCGAAGACGCCAAGTTCAAGACCTACGGCTGCGGTTCGGCCATCGCCTCCAGCTCCCTCGCCACCGAGTGGATGAAGGGCAAGACCTTGGACGAGGCCGAGTCGATCAAGAACACCCAGCTGGCCGAAGAACTGGCCCTGCCGCCGGTAAAGATCCACTGCTCCGTGCTCGCCGAAGACGCCATCAAGGCCGCCGTGCACGACTACAAGCAGAAGAAAGGTCTGCTCTGATCCCGAGGAGTCGCTAATGGCCATTACCATGACTGAAGCCGCCGCTCGCCATGTGCAGCGCTCGATCGACGGGCGTGGCAAGGGCGAGGGCATTCGCCTCGGCGTACGTACCACCGGTTGTTCGGGTCTGGCCTACGTGCTGGAGTTCGTCGATGAAGTGGCGGGCGAGGATCAGGTGTTCGAAAGCTTCGGGGTCAAGGTGATCATCGATCCGAAGAGCCTGACCTACCTGGACGGCACCGAGCTGGACTTCGTCCGCGAAGGCCTCAACGAGGGCTTCAAGTTCAACAACCCCAACGTGCGTGGCGAATGCGGCTGCGGCGAGAGCTTCAACGTCTGAGGCTGGTTGTGGGTAGTCCCTGTCATTTCGCCCTGTTCGAGTTGCAGCCCACGTTCCGTTTGGATCAGGCGCAGCTGGCCGCGCGCTATCGCGAGCTGGCCAAGGCCGTCCATCCGGACCGTTTCGCCGATGCCGGCGAGCGCGAGCAGCGTCTGGCGCTGGAGCAGTCGGCCAGCCTCAACGAGGCCTATCAGACCTTGAAGAGCGGGCCGCGTCGCGCGCTCTACCTGCTGGCGCTGGGTGGCCGTGAGCTGCCGCTGGAAGTAACGGTGCAGGATCCCGAGTTCCTTCTGCAGCAGATGCGCTGGCGCGAGGAGCTGGAAGACCTGCAGGACAGCGCCGATCTGGTCGGCGTGGCGGCGTTCAAGAAGCGCTTGAAAGCGGCTCAGGACGAGCTGGACGAAGATTTCTCCGCCTGCTGGAAAGATGCCGCGCGACGCGAAGAGGCCGAGCGCCTGGTGCGTCGCATGCAGTTCCTCGACAAGCTGGCCCACGAAGTGCGCGATCTGGAAGAGCGCCTCGACGACTAACCCGGCGCAGCCTTGCGCTGCGCGCCTGACATCTAGAGCACCATGGCCCTACTGCAGATCGCCGAGCCCGGGCAGAGCCCGCAACCCCATCAGCGCCGCCTGGCGGTGGGCATCGACCTGGGCACCACCAATTCGTTGGTCGCTGCCGTGCGCAGCGGTCTTTCCGAGCCGCTGGCCGATGCCGATGGGCGAGTGATCCTGCCGTCTGCCGTGCGCTATCACGCCGATCGCGTCGAGGTGGGCGCTTCCGCCAAGGCCGCTGCCGCGCTGGACCCGCTGAACACCGTGCTGTCGGTCAAGCGCCTGATGGGGCGCGGTGTGGCAGACGTCAAACAGCTCGGCGACCAGCTGCCCTATCGTTTCGCCGAGGGCGAGTCACACATGCCGTTCATCGAGACGGTGCAGGGTGCCAAGAGCCCGGTGGAAGTGTCGGCGGAGATTCTCCGCTCCCTGCGTCAGCGCGCCGAAGCCGCGCTGGGTGGTGAGCTGGTCGGCGCGGTGATCACCGTGCCGGCCTATTTCGACGATGCCCAGCGCCAGGCCACCAAGGACGCCGCGCGCCTGGCCAATCTCAACGTGCTGCGTCTGCTCAACGAGCCGACCGCGGCTGCTGTTGCCTACGGTCTGGACAAGGGTGCCGAGGGTGTCGTGGCCATTTACGACCTCGGTGGCGGCACCTTCGATATTTCCGTGCTGCGCCTGACTCGTGGCGTATTCGAGGTGCTGGCCACCGGCGGCGATAGCGCCCTGGGCGGCGATGACTTCGACCACGCCATCGCCGGCTGGATCATCGAGCAGGCCGGCCTGTCTCACGATCTCGATCCTGCGGCCCAGCGCCGCCTGCTGCAGGCTGCCTGTGCGGCGAAAGAGGCGCTGACCGAGGTCGAGGTCTTTGCGCTGTCCCATGATGGTTGGTCTGGCGAGCTGAGCCGGGCGCAGTTCCAGGCGCTAATCGAGCCGATGATTGTCCGCAGCCTCAAGGCCTGCCGTCGCGCGGTGCGCGACGCGAACATCGAGATCGAGGAGGTCGAGGCGGTGGTCATGGTCGGTGGCTCCACCCGCGTGCCGCGCGTGCGCGAGGCGGTGGGCGAGCTGTTCGGTCGCGAGCCGCTGACCGATATCGACCCGGATCAGGTGGTGGCCATAGGCGCCGCCATCCAAGCCGACACCCTGGCCGGCAATCAGCGCGGCAATGGCGAGGAGCTGTTGCTGCTCGACGTCATTCCGCTATCCCTGGGGCTGGAGACCATGGGCGGGCTGATGGAGAAGGTCATCCCGCGCAACACCACCATCCCGGTGGCGCGTGCCCAGGATTTCACCACCTACAAGGACGGCCAGAGCGCCATGGCCATCCAGGTGCTGCAGGGCGAGCGCGAGCTGGTCAAGGACTGCCGTTCCCTGGCGCGCTTCGAGCTGCGCGGTATTCCGCCGATGGTTGCCGGTGCTGCAAAGATTCGCGTGACCTTCCAGGTCGACGCCGATGGCCTGCTCAGCGTCGCCGCGCGCGAATTGGGCTCTGGCGTTGAGGCGAGCATCCAGGTCAAGCCGTCCTACGGTCTGACCGATGGCGAAATCGCGCGCATGCTGCAGGATTCCTTCAGCAATGCCGGTGGCGACAAGGCGGCTCGTGCGCTGCGCGAGCAGCAGGTCGAGGCCGAGCGCCTGCTCGAGGCCGTGCAGTCGGCACTGGAGGTTGATGGCCAGCGCCTGCTCGACGAAGACGAGCGAATCGCCATTCTGGCGGCCATGGAAGAGCTGCGAGCTCTGGCGGTTGGCGACGATACGCATGCCATCGAGCAGCAGACCAAGCGTCTGTCGCAGATCACCGACGCCTTTGCCGCTCGGCGGATGGACTCGACGGTGAAAGCCGCCCTGGCGGGGCGCAATCTGAATGAAATCGAGGATAACTGATGCCACAGGTCATTTTTCTGCCGCACGAGAAGTTCTGTCCTGACGGCATGGTCGTGGAGGCCGAGCCCGGTACTTCCATTCTCGAGCTGGCTCACGAACACCACATCGAGATGGAGAGTGCCTGCGGCGGCGTCTGCGCCTGCACCACTTGCCACTGCATCATTCGCGAGGGTTTCGATTCGCTGGAAGAGGCAGACGAGTTGGAGGAAGACTTCCTCGATCGGGCCTGGGGGCTGGAGGCGCAATCGCGGCTGGCTTGCCAGGCTGTCGTTGGCACCGAAGACCTGACCGTCGAGATCCCGAAATACTCGCTCAACCACGCTGCCGAAGCGCCGCACTGAGTCAAGGAGCCGACATGAGCCTGAAATGGACCGATGTGCTGGATATCGCCATCGAGCTGGCCGAGAGCAAGGCGGATGTCGATCCGCGCTACGTCAACTTCGTCGACCTGCACCGCTGGGTGCTGGCCCTGCCGGATTTCGCCGATGACCCGCAGCGCGGTGGCGAGAAGGTGCTAGAGGCCATCCAGGCGGCCTGGATCGAAGAGCTCGACTGAGTCGCCGCACCGCTTCAGGGCGCGGCCCTACGCATTTCCCCCTAACCCGCGTATAATTCGCGGGTTTAATTTTTCGCTTTAACTTTCTGGAGCTTCACATGGCCGTTCAACGCACTTTCTCCATCATCAAGCCGGATGCCGTTGCCAAAAACGTCATCGGTGAAATCACCACCCGTTTCGAGAAGGCCGGCCTGCGCGTCGTTGCTTCCAAGATGGTTCAGCTGTCCGAGCGTGAAGCCGCCGGTTTCTACGCCGAGCACAGCGAGCGCGGCTTCTTCAAGGACCTGGTTGCCTTCATGACTTCCGGTCCGGTCATCGTCCAGGTTCTGGAAGGCGAAGACGCCGTCCTGAAGAACCGTGAGCTGATGGGCGCCACCAACCCGAAAGAAGCTGCTGCCGGCACCATTCGTGCCGACTTCGCCGTTTCCATCGACGAGAACGCCGTACACGGTTCCGATTCCGAGGCTTCTGCCGCTCGCGAAATCGCGTACTTCTTCTCCGCCACCGAGGTGTGCGCTCGCATTCGCTAAGCGCGAACCGGCGAGGGTGAATCCATGAGTGATGTTGCCAAGACCAACCTGCTGGGGCTGACCCAGCCCGAGATGGAAAGCTTCTTCGAGAGCATCGGGGAAAAGCGTTTCCGTGCCGGTCAGGTCATGAAGTGGATTCACCATTTTGGCGTCGAGGATTTCGACGCCATGAGCAATCTCGGCAAGGCCCTGCGCGAAAAGCTCAGCGCCTGCGCCGAGATTCGCGGTCCCGAGATCGTCAGTCAGGACATCTCCAGCGACGGCACCCGCAAGTGGGTGGTGCGCGTGGCGTCCGGCAGCTGCGTCGAGACCGTGTATATCCCGCAAGGCGGCCGTGGCACCCTCTGTGTGTCGTCCCAGGCTGGCTGTGCGCTGGATTGCAGTTTCTGTTCCACCGGCAAGCAGGGCTTCAACAGCGACCTGACTGCCGCGGAAATCATCGGCCAGGTGTGGATCGCCAACAAATCCTTCGGCACCGTGCCGGCCAAGATCGACCGTGCCATCACCAACGTGGTGATGATGGGCATGGGCGAGCCCCTGTTGAATTTCGACAATGTCGTACCGGCCATGCAGATCATGATGGATGACCTTGGCTACGGCATCTCCAAGCGCAAGGTGACGCTGTCCACCTCTGGCGTGGTGCCCATGATCGACAAGCTGGCCACCGTCACCGACGTGTCCCTGGCCCTGTCGCTGCACGCACCGAACGACGAGCTGCGCAACCAGTTGGTGCCGCTCAACAAGAAATATCCGCTGGAAGTACTGTTGGCGTCTTGCCGCCGCTACATCGAGGGTCTGGGCGAGAAGCGTTTCCTCACTGTCGAGTACACCCTGCTCAAGGACGTCAACGACCAGCCGGAACATGCTGCGCAGATGATCGCACTTCTCAAGGATTTCCCTTGCAAGATCAATCTGATTCCGTTTAATCCCTTCCCCCACTCCGGTTACGAACGGCCGAGCAACAACGCCATTCGCCGCTTCCAGGATCTGCTGCACAAGGCTGGCTTCAACGTCACCGTGCGCACCACCCGTGGCGACGATATCGATGCCGCCTGCGGGCAGCTGGTCGGGCAGGTGCAGGACCGTACCCGTCGCAGTGAGCGTTATATCGCCGTACGCCAGCTGGGTAACGAGGCCGCAGAGCCTCGCGATGCTGCCAACCGAAATTGAAGGGGAGTAATTCATGACCTTGCGCGCTGCGCTGTATCTGTCCTTGGTTTTCCTGTTGGCGGGGTGTGTGAGAGAGGGCGGTCCGGTCGACCCGTTGAGCACGAGCGAGGGGCGAAATGCAGCTCGTGATGCCTATGTTCAGTTAGGGATAGGGCATTTGCAGCAGGGCTCTACCGAGAAGGCCAAGGAACCTTTACGCAAGGCGCTTGAGCTTGATTCGTCCAACGCCGAAACCTATGCCGCTCTAGCTGTCGTATATCAATACGAGATGGAGCCTAAACTGGCGGATGAGCACTATCGGAAAGCTATTTCACTGAGCAAAGGCGATGCTCGGGTTTTGAACAACTACGGCGGTTTTCTGTTTGAGCAAAAACGTTACCCCGAAGCCTATGCCCAATATATGAAGGCTTCTGAGGACACTCTGTACTCTGAGCGTTCACGAGTTTTCGAGAATCTAGGCTTGACTGCCCTGCAGCTGGGCAAGCGGGCAGAGGCCAAGCAGTTCTTCGAAAAGGCGCTGCGTCTCAATAGCCAGCGCTCCATTTCGTTATTGCAGATGGGGTTGCTGTCTTTTGACGATAAAAACTATGTGGCTGCTCGAAGCTACTACGCCGGTTACAGCCAGCAGGCGCGGCAGAATCCCCAGAGCTTGCTCTTGGGTATCCGTCTGGCCAAAGTCTTCGAAGACCGCGACCAGGCGGCCAGCCTCGGTCTGCAGTTGAAGCGCCTCTATCCGGGTACCCCGGAATACCAGCAATACCTGTCGGAGCAGTGATGAAAGCTACGCATCCTGAAGTTGCTGCCGCGCCCCGGGTCAATCCGGGAGAGACGCTGCGCAAGGTGCGCGAAAGCCGAAACCTGGCGCTGAACGATGTCGCCGTGCAGCTGAACCTGACTGCCCAGGCTCTGCGTAACGTGGAGTCCGGGGCTTTCGATCAGTTGCCAGGGCATACCTTCGCGCGTGGCTATATCCGTGCCTACGCCAAATTGATGGGCATGGATCCCAGCCGTCTTGTCAGCGATTTTGACCAGTACACCGGCACCGATGCCAATGGCAGTAGCGTCGCCAGCCTGGCTCGTATTGAAGAGCCTGCCCGGGTATCGCAGAGTCTGGTGAAGGTCTTCAGCATCGTGGCGCTGGCAGCTCTGGGTGGTGTTGGCTTCTTCTGGTGGCAGGGCGAGACCGCACGCCTTGGCGCCGGCTCGGTCAAGGCTCCCATCGAGCATGTCGAAGTGGAGGCCGCCGACGGCACCACCGAGATCCATCCGCTGGACGAGCCGGAGGACCAGGCGGTAGCCGAAGCTCAGGCCGAAGCGCCCATCGCCGATATGCCGCCTGCGGTTGACCCGGCGGCCGCCGAAGCGCCGCCAAGTGCCGAGACCAATCCTACCGTTCCGGCAGAGTCGGCCGCTCAGCCAGTGCCGGTTGTGCCTGCCGCGCCTCAGGCGTCGGTCAATGCTCAGCAACAGGCTGCTGCCGTCGCTGCGCCGCAATCGAGCGAGCCGGCTGTGACAGGGCAGGTTGCTGCTCCGACCATGCCCGCTGCCGAGCCGACGGCTCCGGTCGCCAGCGCTCCGGTGACGGCCGCTGCCGGTGAGGCCTTGGTCAATCTGCAGTTCACCGCCGACTGCTGGACCCAGCTCACCGATGCCAATGGCAAGGTGCTGCTCAGTGCCCTCAAGCGTCGTGGCGACAGCGTCGAGCTGGTCGGCAAGGCCCCGCTGGAGCTGCGCCTGGGTTACGCCCGCGGCGCCGTGGTCCTGGTCAATGGCCAGCCGGTCGATGTTGCTTCCTCCACCCACGGTGAAACCGCCCGCCTCAAACTGGGGCAGTGAGCCAGACCATGCATTGCGAATCCCCCATCAAGCGTCGCCTGTCCCACAAGATCTGGGTCGGCTCGGTACCGGTCGGCGGCGATGCGCCGATCGCCGTGCAGAGCATGACCAACACCGAGACCTGTGACGTCGAGGCCACGGTCGGCCAGATCCGTCGTCTCGAAGATGCCGGCGCCGATATCGTGCGCGTCTCGGTGCCGTCCATGGAGGCGGCCGAGGCCTTTGGCAAGATCAAGCAGCAGGTGAAAGTGCCACTGGTGGCCGACATCCACTTCGATTACCAGATCGCCCTGCGTGTGGCCGAGCTGGGCGTCGATTGCCTGCGCATCAACCCCGGCAACATCGGTCGCGAAGACCGGGTCAGGGCTGTGGTCGAGGCCGCGCGCGACAAGGGCATCCCGATTCGCATCGGCGTCAACGCCGGCTCGCTGGAAAAGGACCTGCAGAAGAAGTACGGCGAGCCGACGCCCGAGGCGCTGGTCGAGTCCGCGCTGCGCCATGTCGAGCACCTGGATCGCCTGAACTTCCCCGACTTCAAGGTCAGCGTGAAGGCCTCCGACGTATTCATGGCCGTCGCCGCCTACCGCCTGCTGGCCAAGCAGATCGAGCAGCCGCTGCACCTGGGCATCACCGAGGCCGGCGGTCTGCGCTCTGGCACCGTGAAGTCCGCGGTCGGCCTGGGCATGCTGCTGGCCGAGGGCATTGGCGACACCATCCGCATCTCCCTGGCCGCCGATCCGGTGGAGGAGATCAAGGTCGGCTACGACATCCTCAAGTCCCTGCGCCTGCGCTCGCGTGGCATCAACTTCATCGCCTGCCCTAGCTGCTCGCGGCAGAACTTCGACGTGGTCAAGACCATGAACGAGCTGGAGCAGCGGGTCGAAGACCTGCTGGTGCCGCTCGACGTCGCCGTGATCGGCTGCGTGGTAAACGGTCCGGGCGAGGCCAAGGAGGCCCATATCGGCCTCACCGGCGGTACGCCGAACAACCTGGTGTACATCGACGGCGCGCCGGCCTCGAAGCTGAACAACGACAATCTGGTGGATGAGCTGGAGAAGCTGATCCGCCGCAAGGCGGCCGAGAAGGCCGAGGCCGACGCGGCCGTCATCGCCCGCGGCTGATTCAAACCTGCTCTCAACACGTCGCGGGCGCAGGTTAGGCAAGGAAGAAACAGGCGAAAAAGCGCAGTTTACAACTGTAGATGAGCATTTTGAGCCTGTTTTTGACGCTGCATAAGCAAGCGCAGCAGTGTTGAGAACAGGTTTAAGGAAGATTCGTGAGCAAGACCTTACAAGCCATCCGTGGCATGAACGACATCCTGCCAGAGCAGACGCCTGCCTGGCGCTACCTGGAAGGCACCCTGGCCGGCCTGCTCGATGGCTACGGCTACAAGGAAATCCGCCTGCCCATCCTCGAGTTCACCGAGCTGTTCGCCCGCGGTATCGGCGAGGGCACCGACGTGGTGGACAAGGAGATGTACACCTTCCTCGACCGTAACGAGGAGTCCCTGACCCTGCGTCCGGAAGGTACCGCCGGCTGCGTGCGCGCCGTGCTCGAGCACGGTCTGTCCGGTGGCGGCCAGGTGCAGAAGCTGTGGTACGCCGGCCCGATGTTCCGCTACGAGAAGCCGCAGAAGGGCCGCTATCGCCAGTTCCACCAGATCGGCGTGGAAGCCTTCAATCTGCCGGGGCCGGACGTCGATGCCGAGCTGATCGTGCTCACCGCGCGCCTGTGGCAGCAGCTCGGCCTGGCCGATGCGGTGACCCTGCAGCTCAACAGCCTGGGTTCCAGCGAGGCTCGCGCGGCCTACCGCGATGCCCTGGTGGCCTACCTCAACGAGCGCTTCGAACAGCTCGACGAAGACAGCCAGCGCCGCCTGACCACCAACCCGCTGCGCATCCTCGACAGCAAGAACGCCCAGACCCAGGCTCTGCTGGTCGGTGCGCCGACCCTGGCCGACTATCTCGACGAGGAGTCGCGCCTGCACTTCGAGGGCGTCAAGGCGCGCCTGGATGCGGTCGGCATTCGCTACGAGATCAACAACAAACTGGTCCGCGGTCTCGACTACTACAACCGCACCGTGTTCGAGTGGGTCACCGACAAGCTCGGCGCCCAGGGCACCGTGTGCGCCGGTGGTCGCTACGACGGCCTGGTCACCCAGCTGGGTGGCAAGGCCACGCCGGGTGTCGGCTTCGCCATGGGTGTCGAGCGCCTGGTGCTGCTGCTGGAGACCCTGGAGCTGCTGCCGGCCGAGCTGAACAGCCCTGCGGATGTCTACCTGTGCGCCTTCGGCGAGGCCGCCGAGCTCGCCGGCCTGGGCCTGGCCGAGCGCCTGCGCGATGCCATTCCCGGTCTGCGTCTGCTGGTCAACAGCGGCGCTGGCAGCTTCAAGAGCCAGTTCAAGAAGGCCGACAAGAGCGGCGCGCGCTTCGCCCTGATTCTGGGTGAGGACGAACTGACCGCCCGCGTGGTAGGTTGCAAGCCCCTGCGCGACGACGCAGAACAACAGAACATTGGCTGGGATGCGTTGGCACCGCATCTGGCCGCCTGCCTGCAGGCCTGAGAATAAAGAGAATCAAGGAGTTATTGGGGTGAGCATGACCGAAGAAGAACAAATTGCGCAGATGAAGGACTGGTGGCAGCGCAATGGCAAACCCCTGCTGACTGGTGGCGCCCTGGCCCTGGCCGTCGTGGTCGGCTGGCAGGCCTGGCAGCAGTACCAGACCAACCAGGCCCAGGGTGGCGGTGCGCTGTATCAGCAACTGCTGGAAACCACCCTGACTCCTACCGGCCAGCCGGACGCCGGCAAGGTCACCGAACTGGCCGACAAGCTGAAGTCCGAATACGGCGGCAGCGCATACGCCCAGTACGCTGGCCTGTTCGTCGCCAAGGTGGCGGTGGACAACGCCAAGCTGGATGACGCCGTGGCCGAGCTCAAGCCGCTGGTCGACAAGCCGGCCGATGCCACCATCGGCGAACTGGCGCGTCAGCGCCTGGCTCGTGTGCTGGCTGCCCAGGGCAAGACCGAAGAAGGCCTCAAGCTGCTCGAAGGCGAGGCTGACAAGGCCTGGCAGGCCAGCCGCGAAGAACTCAAGGGCGACCTGCTGGTGCAGCTCGGTCGCAGCGACGAAGCCCATGTGGCCTACCAAAAGGCCAAGGATTCTCTGTCCGAGGACGCCGCTGTCGGCGGCCTGCAGATGAAGCTCGACGACCTGGCGAAAGGGGATGCCTGACGTGATGCGTTGGAAGAATGCCGCAGTGCTGGCTCTGGCCGTAGTGGCCGTGGGTTGCAGCAGCAACAGCAAGAAGGAACTGCCGCCGGCCGAGCTGCCCGACATCCAGGAAGAAGTACGCCTGGACGCCCAGTGGAGCCGCTCCATCGGTGATGGCCAGGGCGAGCTGTACAACCAGCTGACCCCCGCCGCCGATGGTGAGCGTCTCTACGCCGCCTCTGCCGATGGCGAAGTGGTCGCCCTGGATCGTCTGACCGGCGACAAGTTCTGGGAAGTCGAGCTGGACCTGCCGATCTCCGGCGGTGTCGGCGCCGGCTACGGCCTGGTGCTGATCGGCACCCTCAAGGGGGAAGTGGTCGCGCTGGACTCCAGCAACGGCGAAGAAAAATGGCGTGCCCGCGTGACCAGCGAAGTGCTGTCCGCGCCGGCCACCAACGGCGATGTCGTCGTGGTGCAGACCCAGGACGATCGCCTGATCGCCTTCGACGCCAGCACCGGCGAACAGCGCTGGATCTACGAGAACAGCCCGGCCGTGCTGACCCTGCGTGGCACCAGCAGCCCGGTGATGACCAATCGCCTGGTGATGGCCGGCCTGTCCACCGGCAAGGTCCTGGCCCTCGACGCCAACCGCGGCATCCCGGTCTGGGAGCAGCGCGTGGCCGTACCGCAAGGCCGTTCCGAACTGGAGCGCGTGGTCGACATCGACGGCAATCTGCTGCTGTCCGGCGGCACCCTGTACGTGGTGACCTACCAGGGCAATGTCGCGGCCATCGACGTGGAAAGCGGTCGCCCGCTGTGGAACCGCGAAGCCTCCAGCTACGTGGGCCTGGCCCAGGGCTTCGGCAGCGTCTACGTTAGCCTGGCCAGCGGTGCCGTGGAAGGCGTCGACGAGGGCTCCAATTCCGCACTGTGGAACAACGACGCCCTGCAGCGCCGCCAGCTGTCGTCGCCGGAAGTGTTCTCCAGCTACGTGGCGGTCGGTGACTTCGAAGGCTACCTGCACCTGCTGAGCCAGGTGGACGGCCATTTCGTTGGCCGCAAGAAGATCGACGGCGATGGCCTGCGTGCCCGTCCGCTGGTGGTCGGTGACTGGATCTACGCCTACGGCAATAGCGGCAAGCTGGTCGGCCTGACCATCCGCTAAGCTGTTTTGCAATGTCCGGCCGCTGCCGTTCTACGGCAGCGGCCTTTGTGTTTTCTGGATTTAGCTGTGGAGGAGCCCAATGGTTCCGGTAATCGCCCTGGTGGGCCGTCCCAATGTGGGCAAGTCGACTCTGTTCAACCGCCTGACCCGCAGCCGCGATGCCATTGTCGGTGACCTGGCCGGCCTGACCCGCGATCGCCAGTATGGCGATGCCAAGTGGGAAGGGCGCAGCTACATCCTGGTCGACACCGGCGGCATCACCGGCGACGAGGAGGGCATCGACGAGAAGATGGCCGAGCAGTCGCTGCTGGCCATCGAAGAGGCCGACGTGGTGCTGTTCCTGGTCGACGCCCGTGCCGGCCTGACCGCCAGCGACCAGATGATTGGCGAGCACCTGCGCAAGCGCAACAAGCGCAGCTACCTGGTGGTGAACAAGATCGACAACATCGATCCGGACATCGCCCGCGCCGAATTCGCCCCGATGGGCATGGGCGAAGCCCTGCCGATCGCCGGCGCCCATGGTCGTGGCATCACCCAGCTGCTGGAAACGACACTCGGTGAGTACCCGCGTGACGAGGACCACGACGCCTACGACGAGAACGTCGCCGAGGGCGAGGAAGCCAAGCGCATTCCTGGGCCGAGCGAGAAGGATGGCATAAAGATCGCCATCATCGGCCGGCCCAACGTCGGCAAGTCGACCCTGGTCAACCGCATGCTCGGCGAGGAGCGCGTGGTGGTCTATGACCAGCCCGGCACCACCCGCGACAGCATCTACATCCCGTTCGAGCGCAACGACGAGAAGTACACGCTGATCGACACCGCCGGCGTGCGCAAGCGCGGCAAGATCCACGAGGAAGTGGAAAAGTTCTCGGTGGTGAAGACCCTGCAGGCGATCAAGGACGCCAACGTGGTGATCTTCGTCATGGACGCCCGCGAAGGTGTGGTCGACCACGACCTCAACCTGCTCGGCTTCGCCATCGAGTCCGGCCGCGCACTGGTGATCGCGTTGAACAAGTGGGACGGCATGGAGCCCGGCGAGCGTGACTACGTGAAGACCGAGCTGGAGCGCCGGCTGTTCTTCGTCGACTACGCCGACATCCACTTCATCTCCGCCCTGCACGGCACCGGCGTGGGCAACCTGTACAAGTCGGTGCAGGCCTCTTTCAAGTCGGCGATCACCCGCTGGCCGACCAGCCGCCTGACGCAGATCCTCGAGGACGCGGTGCAGGAGCACCAGCCGCCGATGGTCAGCGGCCGCCGCATCAAGCTGCGCTATGCCCACCTCGGTGGTGCCAACCCGCCGCTGATCGTGATCCATGGCAACCAGGTCGATGCGGTACCGAAGTCCTACACGCGCTACCTGGAAAACACCTTCCGCCGCGTGCTCAAGCTGGTCGGCACGCCGATCCGCATCGAGTACAAGGGTGGCGACAACCCCTACGAGGGCAAGAAAAACACTCTCACCGACCGCCAGGTGAACAAGAAGCGCCGCCTGATGAGCCACCACAAGAAGGCCGAGAAGAAGCGCAAGGACAAGAAACGCTGATTCACCAGCTTTCAGACAAAGGCGCAGTAGCTTCGGCTCCTGCGCCTTTTTCATTGGTGCCGCTGCTGCATCTCGAGTGGGCCATCGGCTATCCTCGCGGCTCGCCTCACGCCAGCAGGAAGTCCCGATGCTCGCCAGCAAGCTGCCCAATGTCGGCACCACCATCTTCACCCGCATGTCCCAGCTCGCCGCGGAAGTCGGCGCCATCAACCTGTCCCAGGGCTTTCCCGACTTCGACGGCCCCCAGGCTCTGCGCGAAGCCGTGGCGCGCCATGTGCTGGAGGGGCGCAACCAGTACAGCCCGATGACCGGCCTGCCGGCCCTGCGCCAGCAGGTGGCGGCCAAGATCGCGCGCAGCTATGGCGTGCAGCGCGATGCCGACAGCGAGATCACCATCACCCCCGGTGCCACCGAAGCGATCTTCTGCGCGGTGCAGGCGCTGATCCATCCGGGCGACGAGGCCATCGTTCTCGACCCCTGCTACGACAGCTACGAGCCCTCGGTGGAACTGGCCGGCGGCCGCTGCGTGCATGTGCCGCTGGCCCTGCCGGATTTCGCCGTGGATTGGCAGCGCCTGAGTGACGCCATCACTCCGCGCACCCGCCTGATCTTCCTCAATTCGCCGCACAACCCCAGCGGCGCGTTGCTCACCCGTGACGATCTGGACCGCCTGGCCGTGCTGATCCGCGGCCGCGATATTCACATCATCAGCGACGAGGTCTACGAGCACCTGATCTTCGACGGCGCCCGCCACGCCAGCGTGCTGGCCCACGAGGAGCTTTACGCCCGTGCCTTCGTGGTCAGCTCGTTCGGCAAGACCTACCACGTCACCGGCTGGAAAACCGGCTACGTAGTGGCCCCGCCTCTGTTGACCGCCGAGCTGCGCAAGATCCACCAGTACGTCAACTTCTGCGGTGTGACCCCGCTGCAGCACGCCCTGGCCGATTTCATGGCGGTCAGGCCCGAGCATGTCGAGGAACTGCCGGCCTTCTACCAGGCCAAGCGCGATCTGTTCTGCGACCTGCTGGCCGGCTCGCGCTTCCGCTTCACCCGCGCGCCGGGCACCTACTTCCAGCTGGCCGACTATTCGGCGATCCGCCCGGACCTGGACGACGTGGCCATGGCCGAATGGCTGACCCGCGAACATGGCGTGGCGGCCATCCCGGTGTCGGTGTTCTACCAGCAGGCCCCGAGCGAGATGCGCCTGGTGCGCTTCTGCTTCGCCAAACGCGAGGAGACGCTGCGCCTGGCAGCGGAAAAACTATGCGCGATCTGAGCCAGCTGCCCGACCTCGAACTGGCGTTGATCCAGAGTGAACTGGACTGGCACGACGCCGCCGCCAACCGTACGCGCTTCGAACCGCTGCTGGAACAGGCGCGTGGCGCCGACCTGGTGGTGCTGCCGGAGATGTTCAGCACCGGCTTCTCCATGCATTCGGCCGAGCTGGCCGAGGCGGAAGACGGACCGACCACCGCCTGGCTGCGTGAGCAAGCCCAATGCATCGGCGCCGTGGTCACCGGCAGCCTGATCATCCAGGCCGCCGACGGCAGCTACCGTAACCGCCTGCTGTGGGCGCGCCCGGACGGCTCACTGGCGCATTACGACAAGCGCCACCTGTTCCGCATGGCCGGCGAGCACAAGCACTACAGCGCCGGCGAAGAGCAGCTGCTGCTGGAGCTGAAGGGTTGGCAGATACGCCCGCTGATCTGCTACGACCTGCGCTTCCCGGTGTGGAGCCGCGACCCGCACGACACCGACCTGCTGCTCTATACCGCCAACTGGCCGGGCGCACGGCGCCACCACTGGAACCGCCTGCTGCCGGCGCGGGCCATCGAGAACCTGTGCTACGTGGCCGCGGTGAATCGCATCGGCAGCGACGGCAATGGTCATCCCTACAGTGGCGATAGCCAGGTACTGGACTTCCAGGGCGAGAGCCTACTGGCCCCGGGCGATGCCGCCGGCGTGTTCCGTGTGCGCCTGTCGGCCGCCGAGCTGGCCGCCTATCGGCAGCGCTTCCCGGCCTACCTGGACGCCGATGGCTTCAGCCTGGATTGAGCGGCTGCAGAGTGACAACGCCGGGTTCGAGCCCGGCGTGGTCTTTTCTCAGGCCTGCAGGCTGGCCATGTCGATCACGAAGCGGTACTTCACATCGCTCCTAAGCATGCGCTCGTAGGCCTGGTTGATCGACTGGATGGGGATCATCTCGATGTCCGAGACGATGTTGTGCGCGGCGCAGAAGTCGAGCATCTCCTGGGTCTCGGCGACTCCGCCGATCAGCGAGCCGGCGATGCGGCGGCGCTTGAAGATCAGGCCGAACACGTCTGCCGGCGGGTGCGGCGAATCCGGGACGCCGACCAGGCACAGGGTGGCGTCGCGCTTGAGCAGGTTGAGGAAGGGATTGAGGTCGTGCGGGGCGGCCACGGTGTTGAGGATGAAGTCGAAGCTGCCCGCATGGGCGGCCATCTCCTCGGCGTTCTTCGACACCACTACTTCGCTGGCGCCCAGGCGCAGGGCGTCTTCACGCTTGTTCGGCGAGGTGGTGAACAGCACCACGCGGGCGCCCATGGCGGCGGCGATCTTCACCCCCATATGGCCTAGGCCGCCTAGCCCGACGATGCCGACCTTCTGTCCCGGACCGACCTTCCACTGGCGCAGCGGCGAGCAGGTGGTGATGCCGGCGCACAGCAGCGGCGCTTCTACGACCAGCTGGGCGCGGTCGGTATGGCTGATACGCAGGACGAAGCGCTGCTCCACCGCTATGTGCTGGGAGTAGCCGCCGAAGCTGTTTCGCCACCGAACTCCATACCCGGAGATGCGGGCATGAAAAAGGGGGCCGCAGCCCCCTCGCTCAAGCGTGCCTTGCTCAGGCCGCCTGGACCTCGGTCTGCGCCAGCGCACGGTTGAGCGCGCTGAACAGGGCGCGGAAGGTCGCGGTGGTCAGGTTCTCGTCGATGCCGATGCCGTGCAGCGGGCGGCCACCGTTCAGGCGTACCTCGATATAGGCCACCGCCTGGGCGTTGGTGCCGGCGCTGATGGCGTGCTCGTGGTAGTCCATGATCTCGATGTTCTGCGGCAGGGCGGCGACCAGCGCCTCCAGCGGGCCCTTGCCGGTGCCGTGCTTGCGTCGGGCTTCGCCTTCGTAGGCGACTTCCACGTCGACGGTGCAGATGCCGTTCTCTTCCTGCAGGCGGTGGCCCTTCAGCACGTAGGGGCTGTCGGCTTGCAGGTACTCGCTCTGCAGCAGGCCGTAGATCTGCGCGGCGGTCATTTCCAGGCCGAGTCGGTCGGTCTCGCGCTGCACCACCTGGCTGAACTCGATCTGCATGCGGCGCGGCAGGCTGATGCCGTATTCCTGCTCGAGCAGGAAGGTGATGCCGCCCTTGCCGGACTGGCTGTTGACGCGGATCACCGCCTCGTAGTCGCGACCGATGTCGGCCGGGTCGATCGGCAGGTACGGCACTTCCCAGACGCCTTCCGGATCCTGCTGGGCGAAGCCCTTGCGGATGGCATCCTGGTGCGAGCCGGAGAAGGCGGTGTGGACCAGGTCGCCGACATACGGATGGCGCGGGTGCACCGGCAGCTGGTTGCACTCTTCCACCACCTTGCGCACGGCATCGATGTCGGAGAAGTCCAGTTCGGGGTCGACGCCCTGGGTGTAGAGGTTGAGCGCCAGGGTCACCAGGCAGACGTTGCCGGTGCGCTCGCCGTTGCCGAACAAGCAGCCTTCGACGCGGTCTGCACCGGCCATCACGGCCAGTTCCGAGGCGGCCACGCCGGTGCCGCGGTCGTTGTGGGTGTGCACGCTGATCAGCACGCTGTTGCGGCGGGCGACATGGCGGCCGAACCACTCGATCTGGTCGGCGTAGTTGTTCGGCGTGGCGCACTCGATGGTGGCCGGCAGATTGAGGATCAGCTTCTGCGCGGGAGTCGGCTCGAACACGCCGATCACCGCGTTGCACACCTCGACGGCGAAGTCGATTTCGGTGGAGCTGAACACCTCAGGCGAGTACTCGAAGCCCCACTGGGTTTCCGGCTGCGCGGCGGCCAGGCACTTGATGATCCGCGCGGCGCTGGTGGCGATGTCGACCACGCCGGCCTTGTCCTGGTTGAAGACGATGCGGCGGAAGCTCGGCGCGGTGGCGTTGTAGTAGTGGACGATGGCCTTCTTGGCGCCCTTGAGCGACTCGAAGGTGCGGGTGATCAGGTCCTCGCGGGCCTGGGTCAGCACCTGGATGGTCACGTCATCGGGGATATGGCCGCCTTCGATCAGCTCACGGACGAAGTCGAAGTCGGTCTGCGAGGCGGACGGGAAGCCCACCTCGATTTCCTTCAGGCCCACGGCGACCAGGCACTTGAAGAAGCGCATCTTCTTCTCGGCGTCCATCGGCTCGATCAGCGACTGGTTGCCGTCGCGCAGGTCGGTGGACAGCCAGATCGGCGCCTTGTCGATGATCTGGTCCGGCCAGGTGCGGTCAGGGAGCTGCACCTGGGTAAACGGGCGGTACTTCTTCGAAGGGTCTTTGAGCATGGTCATCGGGGTAATCCTTGGGTCGGCGGCAGGCCGGGCGAATCGCGAAATCGAGAGTGTGCGTCGGAGGCGGATTCAGCCACGCAGTCGTGGGCTGACCAGGCGCTGGCAGGCGTGTTGACGCAGAAGAATGAGGGTATGGGCCGTGTTCATGCTGATAACCCTACTGCTGGAGGTTAAAGCTGGCAAGGCTTGTGCGAAAAACGCGGATTGCTTGCGCTGATTTTTCTGGCTGAAAGAAAAATTGCTGAAATTAGTTGTGCGGCTGGATTTTATTGCGCGAGAAATCAGGGCTTGAAGGCGCCGATAAAGATCGCCGGGTCGACGCGGGCGTCGTTGAGGCTGACGTTCCAGTGCATGTGCGGCCCGGTGGCGCGGCCGGTAGCGCCAACCTTGCCGACCACGCCGCCGCGCGGCAGTTCCTGGCCCAGTTGCACGTCGATCTTGGACAGGTGGCAGAACATGCTGATCAGGCCCTGGCCGTGGTCGACGAACACCGTCTTGCCGTTGAAGAAGTAATCGCCGATCAGCGTCACCTTGCCGGCGGCGGGGGCCTTGATCGGCGTGCCGGCGCCGACAGCGAAGTCCAGCCCAGAGTGCGGGTTGCGCTCCTCGCCATTGAAGAAGCGGCGCAGGCCGAAGGGCGAGGACAGCGGGCCGTTGACCGGTTTGTCGAACAGTAGGTTGCTCGGCTGACGGGCGCTGAATTGCTGGTAGGCGCGGGTCTGCTCGGCCAGCTCGCGCTCGATGCGTTTGAGGTTGGCCGGGCTCGGATTGACCTGTTCCTTGTTCTTCAGGGTGATGCGCTGCTCGCGGTAGTGCTTGGCGCCGACCTGGAAGCTCAGGGCCTGACCGTTTGCCTCTATCTCCTGCGGGCCGGGCTTGACCGTCAGCGGGATGCCGACGATGGCGATCCAGCGCTTGCCTTCCTCCTTCACCACCAGCACCGACTTGCCCTGGTAGCGCGCCTGGGGTGCAGTGGAACCATCGCCCAGGTCGAGCACAGCCACGCCACCGGGCACCGGCTTGTTCAGCAGGCGGGTGATAAAGCCATCGGCATGAGCAGGAAGTGTGAGGCAGAGCAGCAGGGCGATAAGCGAGCGCACGTAATCAGTCCAGAAGCGAGAGGGTGACTGGGGTGAGGTGGTTGTCCTCGACCCGTACATCGAGCTGGCCTTCACCCAGTCGGGCCTTGAGGCGTTGGCCGGGGCGGGTCTGGCTGGCGGCGCGCACGGCCTGGCCGCGCTCGTCGAGCAGGATGCTGTAGCCGCGGCCGAGGGTGGCCAGCGGGCTAACGATGTGCAGGGTCTGCGCCAGGCTCTGCAGCTGCTGCCGCTGCTCGCGCAGGCGCGCCTGGGTGGCGCGTGGCAGGCGCTCGGCCAGGCTGTCCAGGCGCTGGCGCAGCAGGGCCAGGGCGCGTCCCGGGTGCTGCGCGTTCAGGCGGCCCTCAAGACGCGCCAGGCGCTCATGGCGGCTGGTGGACTGCTGGGTGAAGGCGCGGCGCAGACGCATGTCCAGGTCGTCCAAGCGTTGGGCCTGCTGGCGCAGACGTTCGCCGGGATGGCGCAGGCGCCGGGTCAGGCTTTCCAGGCGCAGCTGTTCGCGGCTCAGGCGGGTCTGCAGGGTCAGGGCCAGGCGGCGGCTGAGGCCGTCCAGGCGGCGCTGCAGGTCGGAGCTGTCCGGTGCCAGCAGTTCGGCGGCGGCGGATGGGGTGGGGGCGCGCACGTCGGCAACGAAGTCGCTGATCGACACATCGGTCTCATGACCGACGGCGCTGACGATGGGCGTGACGCAGGCGGCCACGGCGCGCGCCACCGCTTCCTCGTTGAAGCACCACAGGTCTTCCAGCGAGCCGCCGCCGCGCGCCAGGATGATCGCGTCGAAGCCGGCGCGGTCGGCCAGCTGCAGGCCCCGGACGATCTGCGCGGTGGCCTCGCGACCCTGCACGGCGGTGGGGATCAGGGTCAATGCCACCTGCGGCGCACGGCGGCGGAACACGCTGATGATGTCGCGGATCACCGCGCCGGTCGGCGAGCTGACGATGCCAATGCGCTGCGGATGGGGGGGCAGGGCGCGCTTGCGCTCGCTGGCGAACAGACCCTCGGCGGACAGCTTCTCTTTCAGCGCCTCGAAGGCCAGGCGCAGGGCGCCGTCGCCGGCCGGCTCCACCGTGTCGAGGATCAGCTGATAGTCGCCGCGGCCCTCGAACAGCGAGACCTTGCCGCGCACCTTCACCGCCAGGCCGTCGCGCAGCGCCTGGCGTACGCGGCTGGCGTTCTGCCGGAACAGTGCGCAGCGCACCTGGGCCTGGCTGTCCTTCAGGGTGAAGTAGAGGTGTCCGGAGGCGGGCTTGGCCAGGTTGGAGATTTCGCCCTCGACCCAGACCTGGGCGAACACATCCTCCAGCAACAGCCGTGCGCGGTTGTTGAGCTGGCTGACGCTGAGGGTGTCGCGGTCGAGACCGAGGCGCTGGAAGGGATCGTTGAGCATGGCGGCATGATAAAGGCTTTACTGAAACAGCCATAGGCGCTTGACCGGCGCCGCGTGGTCATTAAGCTGCGCAGCCGTTTTTCGCCTTGCGGTGTAGTCATGAGCGATCAGATCATTCTCGTCCCGCGCATCTCCAGCCTGCCCGGCCATGAGGCCAAGGCCTGGGGCATCCTGCGCTGGCTGGTCAAACGTGACATCGTCGAGCAGCTGCCGACCACCTGCGGCCGTGGCGCGCGCGGCATGGCCCACGCCATCGCGCCGGGGGCGCGGCAGATCGTCCAGCGTCCCGAGCTGCTGCCCTATGGTCAGCCGCTCAACGGCCTGGAGATAGTCACCAAGCGCTGCATCTATACGCCTAGCGAGGATTTCCTCGAGGAGGCGGGTTGTCCGGAGTGCCGCCAGGAGATCGGCGAGGCGCTGTTCGCCAGCCTGGAGGAGTGGATGCCGGGGCAGACCGACAACTTCACCTGTCCCGAATGCGGCCATGAGGACGACATCAATGGCTTCCTGTTCCTGCAGCCCTGCGCCTTCTCCAACCTCGGCCTGATCTTCAATGGCTGGGGCCCCGCGGGTTTTCGCCAGGCCTTTCTCGAGGAGCTGACCGAGCGCCTGGGACAACCGTTGGCCCAGGTTCAGGTAAAAAGCTGAGTGGGCGAAACCGCGCATTGAGTGATGGCGGGTGGCTAGGTATAATGCCGCGCTTCTTATTTTTCCCTCCCGGGAGCCCCGCCATGCTGCGCATCAGCCAAGAAGCACTGACCTTCGACGACGTTCTGCTCATCCCCGGTTATTCCGAAGTCCTGCCCAAGGACGTCAGCCTGAAGACCCGCCTGACCCGTGGCATCGAGCTGAACATCCCGCTGCTGTCCGCCGCGATGGATACCGTCACCGAAGCGCGCCTGGCCATCGCCATGGCCCAGGAAGGCGGCATCGGCATCATCCACAAGAACATGACCATCGAGCAGCAGGCTGCCGAGGTGCGCAAGGTCAAGAAATTCGAGGCCGGCGTGGTCAAGGACCCGATCACCATCGAGGCCGACGCCACCGTACGCGATCTGTTCGAACTGACCCGCCAGCACAACATCTCCGGTGTGCCGGTGCTCTCCAACGGCGACCTGGTCGGCATCGTCACTTCCCGCGACGTACGCTTCGAGAACCGCCTGGACGCCCTGGTGCGCGACGTGATGACGCCGAAAGAGCGCCTGGTCACCGTCAAGGAAGGCGCCACCAAGGAAACCGTGCGCGAGTTGCTGCACAAGCACCGTATCGAGAAAGTCCTGATCGTCGACGACGCCTTCAACCTCAAGGGCATGATGACCGTCAAGGACATCGAGAAGGCCAAGGCCTACCCGCTGGCCAGCAAGGACGACCAGGCTCGCCTGCGCGTCGGCGCCGCCGTCGGTACCGGTGCCGACACCGGTGACCGCGTCGGCGCACTGGTCGCCGCCGGTGTCGACGTGATCATCGTCGACACCGCCCACGGCCACTCCAAGGGCGTGATCGACCGCGTGCGCTGGGTCAAAGAGAACTTCCCTGAAGTCCAGGTCATCGGCGGCAACATCGCCACCGGTGATGCCGCCAAGGCCCTGGTCGCCGCTGGCGCCGATGGCGTCAAGGTCGGCATCGGCCCGGGCTCCATCTGCACCACCCGTATCGTCGCCGGCGTCGGCGTGCCGCAGATCAGCGCCGTGGCCAACGTTGCCGCCGCCCTGGCCGGCACCGGCGTGCCGCTCATCGCCGACGGTGGCATCCGCTTCTCCGGCGACCTGTCCAAGGCCATAGTCGCCGGCGCCTCCGCCGTGATGATCGGCTCGATGCTGGCCGGTACCGAAGAAGCCCCGGGCGAAGTCGAACTGTTCCAGGGTCGCTCCTACAAGGCCTACCGCGGCATGGGCTCGCTGGGCGCCATGGCCCAAGCCCAGGGCTCGTCCGACCGCTACTTCCAGGACTCCTCGGCCGGTGCCGAGAAGCTGGTGCCGGAAGGTATCGAAGGCCGCGTGCCGTACAAGGGTGCGATGAGCGCCATCGTGCACCAGCTGATGGGCGGCCTGCGCGCCTCCATGGGCTACACCGGCTGCGCCACCGTCGAGGAAATGCGCACCAAGCCGCAGTTCGTGCGCATCACCGGCGCCGGCATGGCTGAGTCGCACGTGCACGACGTGCAGATCACCAAGGAAGCCCCGAACTACCGCGTGGGCTGATTGCAGCAAGACGATGTACACACGGGGCTGACTAACCAGCCCCGTGTCATTTGTGACTTCCGCTACGAGAGACGGCCATGGCCCACGACATTCACGCCCACCGCATCCTCATCCTCGACTTCGGCTCCCAGTACACCCAGCTGATCGCCCGCCGCGTGCGCGAGATCGGCGTGTACTGCGAGATCCACCCGTTCGACATGGCCGACGCCGACATCCGCGCCTTCGCCCCGCGCGGCATCATCCTCGCCGGCGGTCCAGAGTCGGTGCATGAGGCGGGCAGCCCGCGCGCGCCGCAAGCGGTGTTCGATCTGAACGTGCCGCTGTTCGGCATCTGCTACGGCATGCAGACCATGGCCGAGCAGCTCGGCGGCAAGGTCGAGGGTTCCGACCTGCGCGAGTTCGGCTACGCCCGCGTCGACGTGGTCGGCAAGGCCCGCCTGCTCGACGGCATCGAAGACCACGTGGACACCGACGGTGTGCTGGGTCTGGACGTGTGGATGAGCCACGGCGACAAGGTCACCGCCATGCCCGCCGGCTTCCACATCCTGGCCAGCACCCCGAGCTGCCCGATCGCCGCCATGGCCGACGACAGCCGCGCCTACTACGGCGTGCAGTTCCACCCAGAAGTGACCCACACCAAGCAGGGCGGTCGCATCCTCTCCCGTTTCATCCTCGACATCTGCGGCTGCGAAGCCCTGTGGACCCCGGCCAACATCGTCGAAGACGCCATCGCCACCGTGCGTGCCCAGGTGGGCTCGAACAAGGTGCTGCTGGGCCTGTCCGGCGGTGTCGACTCCTCGGTGGTCGCGGCGCTGCTGCACAAGGCCATCGGCGACCAGCTGACCTGCGTGTTCGTCGACAACGGCCTGCTGCGTCACAAGGAAGGCGACCAGGTGATGGCCATGTTCGCCGAGAACATGGGCGTCAAGGTGATCCGCGCCAACGCCGAAGAGCTGTTCCTCGGTCGCCTGGCCGGCGTCAGCGATCCGGAAGAGAAGCGCAAGATCATCGGTCGCAGCTTCATCGAAGTGTTCGATGAGGAAGCCACCAAGCTCAAGGACGTGAAGTTCCTCGCCCAGGGCACCATCTACCCTGACGTGATCGAGTCGGCCGGCGCCAAGACCGGCAAGGCCCACGTAATCAAGAGCCACCACAACGTCGGCGGCCTGCCGGAGGACATGCAGTTCTCCCTGGTCGAGCCGCTGCGCGAGCTGTTCAAGGACGAGGTGCGCAAGATCGGTCTGGAGCTGGGCCTGCCCTACGACATGGTCTACCGCCACCCGTTCCCGGGCCCGGGCCTGGGCGTGCGCATCCTCGGCGAGGTTAAGAAGGAATACGCCGACCTGCTGCGTCTGGCCGACCACATCTTCATCGAGGAGCTGCGCAACTTCGACTGGTACCACAAGACCAGCCAGGCCTTCGTGGTGTTCCAGCCGGTGAAATCGGTCGGCGTGGTCGGCGACGGCCGTCGCTACGCCTGGGTCGTGGCCCTGCGCGCCGTGGAAACCATCGACTTCATGACCGCGCGCTGGGCGCACCTGCCCTACGAGCTGCTGGAGAAGGTGTCCAACCGCATCATCAACGAGATATCCGGCATCTCCCGCGTCACCTACGACGTGTCGAGCAAGCCGCCTGCCACCATCGAGTGGGAGTGACCGGGAGGGCAGCGCAAGCTGCCCTTTTCGTTGCTGTCCTTTCGCTTATAGGGCCTGTCGCTCAGAGCCCCCGGCGCGATGCCGATTCCATCTAACGAGGCGGCGCACCCGGACCAAGCTGAAGGGGTGATGCGCTCATTCGCGAGGATGGAGTCATGGCCCATGTCGATTGGCGATTGCGCGGCGCGGGTGTCGACCTGTGCAACTGCGCGTACGGCTGCCCCTGCCAGTTCAACGCGCTGCCGACCCACGGCACCTGCGAGGCGGCGGTGGGTTTCCATATTCTCGAGGGGCACTTCGGCGACGTTTCGCTGGATGACCTGCACGTGGCCTGCACCTTCGCCTGGCCCGGCCCCATCCACGAGGGCCACGGCCAGTGCCAGGCGTTCATCGACGAGAGGGCCAGCGAGGCTCAGCGCCAGGCGCTGCTGACCATCCTCAGCGGCCAGGAGCAGGAACCCACGGCCTTCTTCGCCATCTTCGCCAGCACGGTGGAGACCATGCACGAGCCGCAGTTCCTGCCGGTCGAGGTGCGCACCGACCGCGTCGCCCTGACCGCCAGCATCCGCGTGCCCGGCCTGATCGATGGCCGTGCCGAGCCGATCCGCAACCCGGTGGATGGCTCGGTGCATCGCGCCCGGGTGGTGCTGCCCGAGGGCTTCGAGTTCACCGAGACCGACTGCGCCAGCGCCACCTTCCGCACGATGGGCGCCATCGCCCTGCAGCACTCCGGCAGTAACGCCATGCTCTACGACCTGCACATGGGGCCGAATGGCATCATCCGCGGCTAGCCGGCCGGACTGGGGCGCGCTGGTCGCCGCGGCCAGTGTGCTGCTGCTCAGCGCGCTGGCCTGGTATTGGCAGGTACGCCAGGCGGAACTGGTGGCGGCGATGGGCGACATGCGCATGCCGCCGACCCGGTGGCTGTCCCGGGAGGGGCTGCTGGCCCTGCTCATGTGGCTGGTGATGATGCAGGCGATGATGCTGCCGGCGGCCCTGCCGATGATCATGCTGTATCGCCGCTGCCTGCAGCGGGATCGCCGGCGCGTGGCCAAGCTCTGGCTGTTCTGCGCGGCGTACGGGCTTATGTGGTGCGGCTTCGCCCTGCTGCTGACCGGCCTGCAGGCCCTCGGCGAGCGTGCCGGCGTGCTCGAGCCGATGAACCTGCGCCTGCCGCCGACGCTCGGCGGCCTGATGCTGCTGGTGGCCGGCCTGTACCAGCTGAGTCGGGCCAAGGCCGCCTGCCTCGAGCATTGCCAGAGTCCGCTGCAGTTCCTCCAGCACCATGCCCGTCCCGGGCTGAGCGGCGCCTGGCTGACCGGCCTGCACCATGGCCTCTACTGCCTGGGCTGCTGCTGGGCGCTGATGCTGATCCTGCTGGTGCTCGGCGCCATGAGCCTGTGGGGCATGGCGCTGCTCAGTCTGCTGGTGCTGGCGGAGAAGCTGCTGCCGCTGGGCGCCGGCTGGCGTCGTGTCAGCGGCGCGCTGCTGATCGGTAGCGGAGTGTGGTTGCTGGTTCAGGCGTAGCGCCACTGGCACTGCTCGCAGTAATAGCTCTGTCGCTGGGTGCGCCCCAGCTTGGCCTTGCTCAGGGGAATGGCGCAGCGCGGGCAGCGACTCTGACGGTGGGCCTGCCAATGCTGCTTGAGCACGAAGGCCTTCTTCCAGGCGAGGAAGTCGAAGGCGTACTGGCGCACCTCGCTCACCAGTTCCTTCAGCTTGTCGGCAGGCAGCGCGCCCAGCGGACTCAACGGGTGCACCCGGATACGAAACAGCACCTCGTTCTTGAAGATATTGCCGGCGCCGGCGAACACCTGCTGATCGAGGATCGCGTCGCAGGCCAGGGTGGCGGGCATCGCCTGCAGCTTGGTCAGGGCCAGCTCGGCATCCCAGTCATCGGCAAGGGTGTCGCAGCGCCAGTCGTAATGTTCACTGAGCGGCGGCTGCAGGAGCTGCACCGAACAGCCATAGAAGTTCAGCTCGCCATTGGCGAAGCCCAGGCTCAGACGCGGCGCCGCGTCCTTGCGCTCGTCGATGCGGTAGCTGCCGAACAGCAGCAGATGGATGCGCACCACGACGTCTTCCAGCTCGATCAGGAAGTGCTTGCCCCAGCTGCGCAGGGCCTTTACCCGCTGGCCTTGCAGACGCTGCAGATCGACCTTGCTGTTGCCCTCCACGCGCAGGATGCGCTGGTCGGCGAAACGCTCGGTCTCCTCGCGCAGAATCAGGATGCTGGGGCCTTCGGGCATGCGGTGCGCTCCTGTCGGGGTTTGCCGGTAGACCCGTGGCCTGCGCCGAGAGTTGCGGCAATCGGCCGCGCGTCCCGTAACGTTGCCCGCACACAGCGCCTGCAGTTAATGAGAAACTATGTCGTTTCAGGGCCCGGTAGTCGGCCCGCATTCTCAGGAGTCGTCGGCGCATGTCGTTTACCCGCAGACAGATACTGGCCGGCATGGCGGGGCTGGGCGTCGCCGGCCTTGGCGCCGGTGGCGTGCGCTACTGGCTGGGGCGCCCGGAGAACGTGGCGACCCACGACTACGAGCTGATCGCCGCGCCGCTTGACCTGGAGCTGGTGCCGGGCCACCAGACCCCGGCCTGGGCCTATGGCGGCCAGGCCCCCGGGCTGGAGCTGCGCTGCAAACAGGGCGAGCGCCTGCGCGTGCGCTTCATCAACAGGCTGGACGTCGACACCACTATTCACTGGCACGGCATCCGCTTGCCGCTGGACATGGATGGCGTGCCCTATGTCTCGCAACTGCCGGTCAAGCCGGGCGAGTACTTCGACTACGACTTCATCTGCCCGGATGCCGGCAGCTACTGGTATCACCCGCACACTTCCAGCACCGAGCAGCTGGGTCGCGGTCTGGTCGGCCCGCTGATCGTCGAGGAGCGCGAGCCGAGCGGTTTCGTTCATGAGCGCACGCTGTGCCTGAAGACCTGGCATGTGGATGAGCAGGGCGCCTTCACCGACTTCCTGGTGCCGCGCCAGGCTGCCCGCGAGGGCACTCGTGGGCGCCTGTCGACCGTCAACGGCAAGCCGAATCCGACCATCGAGCTGCCGGCCGGGCAGGTGGTGCGCCTGCGCCTGATCAACGTCGACAGCACCATCACCTATCGCCTCAACCTGCCGGGCGGCGAGGCGCGCATCTATGCGCTGGACGGCAACCCGATCGAGCCGCGGCCACTGGGCAAGGACTACTGGCTGGGGCCGGGAATGCGCATCGATCTGGCGCTCAAGGTGCCGGCCGCGGGTCAGGAGTTGCCGCTGCGCAACGGGCCGCTGCGCCTGGCGACCATCAGGAGCAGCGCCAGCGGCGAGGCGCCCGGCAACTGGCCGCCGGCGCTGCCGGCCAACCCGGTGCGCGAGCCGGACCTGAGCCGCGCCGAGACCCTGCGCTTCAACTTCGAGTGGGCGGCCATGCTCTCCGGCGATGTGCAGCGCGGCGGCAGCTATCGCTACTGGCAGATCAACGGCCAGGCCTGGGATATAAGTGACAAGGCCTGCGCCGACCGCCCCATCGCCAGCCTGAAGAAGGGCGGCCATTACATCTTCGTGCTGCGCAACATGGCCCAGTACCAGCACCCGATCCACCTGCACGGCATGAGCTTCAAGGTGCTGGATTCGGACCGCAAGGACATCGTGCCGTACTTCACCGACACCTACCTGCTGGGCAAGAACGAGACGGCGCGCATCGCCTTCGTCGCCGATAATCCAGGGGTGTGGATGTTCCACTGCCATGTGATCGATCACATGGAAACCGGCCTGATGGCCGCCATCGAGGTGGCCTGATGCGCCAACCGAAGATCATCGACCGCAGCCAGGACGAGCGCTTTATGCGCGAGGCATTGGCGTTGGCCGCAGAGGGAGCGGAAAGAGGCGAGGTACCGGTGGGCGCGGTGCTGGTGCAGGACGGCGAAGTGATCGGCAGCGGTTTCAACTGCCCGATCAGCACCTCCGACCCCAGCGCCCACGCCGAGATGGTGGCGATCCGCGCCGCCGCCCGGGCCGTGCAGAACTACCGCCTGCCCGGCAGCACCCTGTACGTCACCCTGGAACCCTGCAGCATGTGCGCCGGGCTGATCGTGCATTCGCGTATCGCCCGGGTGGTCTACGGCACCACCGAGCCCAAGGCCGGGGTGGCGGTCAGTCGCGGGCAGTTCTTCACCCAGGACTTCCTCAACCATCGTGTGCTGATCGAGGGCGGGCTGCTGGCGCAGGAATGCGGGGAAATGCTCAGTGCCTTCTTCAAGGCACGCCGCGGCGGCGATCGGTAGCCCGGATGCAATCCGGGAAACGCGGCGATCTGCTTCGACCTCGCGGGCCGTAACGCCAGATCCCGAGTCCCGCCCCCCGGATTGCATCCGGGCTACAGCTGCGTCGGCTCTTCCTTGGGAATGGTCTTGTTCACGCCGGGCACATGCAGGCCGCTCTCGGCGACGCGGGTGCCTTCCAGCTGCGGCTGGGTCACCCAGTTGAGGATGTCGTAGTAGCGCCGCACGTTGCGCACGAAGTGCACGGTCTCGCCGCCGCGGGCGTAGCCGTAGCGGGTCTTGCTGTACCAGCGCTTCTGCGACAGGCGCGGCAGCATCTTCTGCACGTCCAGCCACTTGTTCGGGTTGAGGCCCTCGGCCTGGGCCAGCTTGCGGGCGTCCGACAGGTGGGCGATACCGATGTTGTAGGCGGCCAGGGCGAACCAGGTGCGGTCCGGCTCGCTCATCTCTTCGGTCAGGCCGCTGTGCACCAGGGTGAAGTACTTGGCGCCGCCGGCGATGCTCTGCTTGGGATCCAGGCGATTGACCACGCCCATGGCCTGGGCGGTGGCCTGGGTCAGCATCATCAGGCCGCGCACGCCGGTCTTGGAGGTGGCGTCGGCGGTCCACAGGGACTCCTGGTAGCCGATGGCGGCCAGCAGGCGCCAGTCCACCCTGTGCTTCTCGGCGGCCTGCTTGAACTGCTGCTCGTAGCGCGGCAGGCGCTGTTGCAGGTGCTTGGCGAAGGTGTAGGCGCCGACATAGCCGAGTACGTCGACGTGACCGTAGTAGCGCTCCTTGAGGCGCTGCAGGCTGCCGTTCTCCTCGACCAGGGCGAGGAAGTGGTTGGCCTCGCGCAGCAGGCTGTCGTCCTCGCCGGCGGCCACCGCCCAGCCCAGGCTACGCGCCTGGCCGAGGTCAAAGGCGACGCGCACGTTGGGGAAGTACACCTGGTTCATCGCCAGTTCGTTGGAGTCGACCAGGGTCAGGTCGACCTGGCCCTCGTCGACCATGCGCAGCAGGTCGACCACCTCGACATCGGCGGACTCCTCGTACTGCAGCTCGGGCAGGGTCTTCTTCAGTTCTGCCAGCTGTTCGGCGTGGCTGCTGCCCTTGAGCACCAGGATGCGCCGGCCGATCAGCTCCTCGGGGCGGCTGGGGCGGCGCTGGCCGTCGCGATAGATGATCTGCGGGGTGACATCCAGGTAGGCGCGGGAGAAGTTGGCCTGGGCCTTGCGCCCTTCGCTGGCGACCAGGCCGGCGGCGGCCAGGACCGGGCCGTTGCTCTGGTTGAGGCGGGTGAAGAGGTCGTCGAGGTTGTCGGCGGTCTCGACCTTCAGCTCGACGCCCAGGTTGTCGGCGAAGCGCTTGGCCAGCTCGTACTCGAAACCGGTCTCGCCGGCACGATCCTGGAAATAGGTCGTCGGGCTGTTGCGGGTGATCACGCGAAGCACGCCGTCCTCCTGTACCCGCTCGAGGGTGCTGGGCTGCTTGGCGGCAGAGCCGTCGCAGCCCGCGAGCAGCAGGAGGATCGCGGTCGCCAACAAGCAGGCGGTCGTGCGGATGCGCAACACAATGTGGGCAAACATCGGCGCAGTATACGCAAAGCCCAACGGGTGCCATATCTCGACAGTATTTCGGCGCTCTGCTAGATGCGCCGCACCCTGTGCGCTCAGGGTGCCGTCGGCGGGTGCTTTAGGCTAGAATGCACGGCCTCAAAGAACCTGCTCTCGGGGGCCCGTGGCAGGTTCGAAGTACACCCCCTTCTCAGAGGCTGTTCTCCATGTTGATCCTGCGCGGCGCGCCCGCTCTTTCCGCCTTCCGTCACGGCAAACTGCTTTCGCAACTGACCGCCAAAGTTCCCGCCGTGACCGGGTTGTACGCCGAGTTCGCGCATTTTGCCGAAGTCACCGGAGTACTTACCGCCGATGAAGAGCAGGTGCTGGCCCGGCTGCTGAAGTACGGCCCGAGCGTTCCGGTGCAGGAGCCCAGCGGCAAGCTGTTCCTGACCATTCCGCGCTTCGGCACCATCTCGCCCTGGTCGAGCAAGGCCAGCGACATCGCCCGCAACTGCGGCCTGGCCAAGATCGAGCGCCTGGAGCGCGGCGTGGCCTACTACGTCAGCGGCGAGCTGAGCGAGGCCGATATCCAGGCCGCCGCCGCCCTGCTGCACGACCGCATGACCCAACTGGTGCTGAGCACCCTGGAAGAGGCCGCCGGCCTGTTCAGCCACGCCCAGCCCAAGCCGCTGACCGCCGTGGACATCCTGGGTGGTGGCCGCGCCGCCCTGGAACAGGCCAACGTCCAGCTGGGCCTGGCCCTGGCCGAAGACGAGATCGACTACCTGGTGAAGAGCTTCACCGAGCTGGGCCGCAACCCGCACGACGTCGAACTGATGATGTTCGCCCAGGCCAACTCCGAGCATTGCCGCCACAAGATCTTCAACGCCAGCTGGGACATCGACGGCGAGAGCCAGGACAAGTCGCTGTTCGGCATGATCAAGAACACCTACCAGATGCACAGCGACGGCGTGCTGTCCGCCTACAAGGACAACGCCTCGGTCATCGTCGGCCACACGGCCGGGCGCTTCTTCCCCAATCCGGATACCCGCGAGTACGGCGCCACCGTCGAGCCGGTGCATATCCTGATGAAAGTGGAAACCCACAACCACCCGACCGCCATCGCCCCGTTCCCCGGCGCCTCCACCGGCTCCGGCGGCGAGATCCGTGACGAGGGCGCCACCGGTCGCGGCGCCAAGCCCAAGGCCGGCCTGACCGGCTTCACCGTCTCCAACCTGAACATCCCCGGTTTCGTGCAGCCCTGGGAGAAGCCCTATGGCAAGCCCGAGCGCATCGTCACCGCCCTGGACATCATGATCGAGGGCCCGCTGGGCGGCGCCGCGTTCAACAACGAATTCGGCCGTCCGGCCCTGAACGGCTACTTCCGCACCTTCGAGCAGGCCGTGAATTCGCCGCGTGGCGAAGAAGTACGTGGCTACCACAAGCCGATCATGCTCGCCGGCGGCATGGGCAACATCCGTGAAGACCATGTGCAGAAGGGCGAGATCTCGGTCGGCGCCAAGCTGATCGTGCTCGGCGGCCCGGCCATGCTGATCGGCCTGGGCGGCGGCGCGGCCTCGTCCATGGCCACCGGTGCCAGCTCCGCCGACCTGGACTTCGCCTCGGTGCAGCGCGACAACCCGGAAATGGAGCGTCGCTGCCAGGAAGTCATCGACCGCTGCTGGCAGATGGGCGCCGACAACCCGATCAAGTTCATCCACGACGTCGGCGCCGGCGGCATCTCCAACGCCCTGCCGGAACTGATCAACGACGGCGGCCGTGGCGGTCGCTTCGAGCTGCGCGCCGTGCCGAACGACGAGCCGGGCATGGCCCCGCTGGAAATCTGGTGCAACGAGTCGCAGGAACGCTACGTGCTGAGCGTGGACGCCGCCGACTTCGAGCGCTTCAAGGCCATCTGCGAACGCGAGCGCTGCCCGTTCGCCGTGGTCGGCGAGGCCATTGCCGAGCCGCACCTGACCGTGTCCGACAGCCACTTCGGCAACAAGCCGGTGGACATGCCGCTGGAAGTACTGCTCGGCAAGCCGCCGCGCATGCACCGCAGCGTGACCCGCGAGGCCGAGCAGGGCGATGACTTCGCCGCCTCCAGCGTCGATATCGACGAGGCCGTGAACCGCGTGCTGCACCACCCGGCCGTGGCCAGCAAGAGTTTCCTGATCACCATCGGCGACCGCACCATCACCGGCCTGGTCGCTCGCGACCAGATGGTCGGCCCGTGGCAGGTGCCGGTGGCCGACTGCGCCGTGACCGCCACCAGCTTCGACGTCTATACCGGCGAGGCCATGGCCATGGGCGAGCGCACCCCGCTGGCGCTGCTCGACGCCCCGGCCTCCGGCCGTATGGCGGTGGGCGAGACCATCACCAACCTGGCGGCCTCGCGCATCGAGAAGATTTCCGACATCAAGCTGTCCGCCAACTGGATGGCCGCCGCCGGCCACCCGGGCGAGGACGCGCGCCTGTACGACACCGTGAAGGCGGTCGGCATGGAGCTGTGCCCGGCGCTGGGCATCACCATCCCGGTGGGCAAGGACTCCATGTCCATGAAGACCCGCTGGCAGGACGAGGGCGTCGACAAGAGCGTGACCTCGCCGCTGTCGCTGGTGATCACCGGCTTCGCTCCGGTCGCCGACATTCGCCAGACCCTGACCCCGCAGTTGCGCCTGGACAAGGGCGAGACCGACCTGATCCTGATCGACCTCGGCCGCGGACAGAACCGCATGGGCGGCTCGATCCTGGCGCAGACCTACGCCAAGCTCGGCCAGGCCGTGCCGGACGTCGATGACGCCGAAGACCTCAAGGCCTTCTTCGCCGTGATCCAGGGCCTCAACGCCGACGGCCATATCCTGGCCTACCACGACCGTTCCGACGGTGGCCTGCTGACCACCGCCCTGGAAATGGCCTTCGCCGGCCATTGCGGCCTCAACCTGTTCCTCGACGGCCTTGCCGACGAGGCCTCCGAACTGGCCGCCGTGCTGTTCAACGAGGAGCTGGGTGCGGTGATCCAGGTGCGCCAGGACGCCACTCCGGAAGTCCTCGCCCAGTTCAGCGCCGCCGGCCTGGACGACTGCGTGGCGGTGATCGGCCAGCCGGTCAACGGCAGCGACGTGGCCATCAGCTTCAACGGCGAGCCGGTATTCGGCGGCGAGCGCCGCATGCTGCAGCGCCAGTGGGCCGAGACCAGCTACCAGATCCAGCGCCTGCGCGACAACGCCCAGGGTGCCGAGCAGGAATTCGATCTGATCCTCGACGAGGACAACCCGGGCCTGTCGACCAAGCTGTCATTCGACGTCAACCAGGACATCGCCGCGCCTTACATCAAGAAGGGCGTGCGTCCGCAGGTGGCGGTGCTGCGCGAGCAGGGTGTCAACGGCCAGGTGGAAATGGCCGCGGCCTTCGACCGCGCCGGCTTCGCCGCGGTCGACGTGCATATGAGCGACATCCTCAGCGGCCGCGTCAGCCTGGAGCAGTTCAAGGGCCTGGTGGCCTGCGGTGGCTTCTCCTACGGCGACGTGCTCGGCGCCGGCGAGGGCTGGGCCAAGTCGGCGCTGTTCAACAGCCGCGCCCGTGACGGCTTCGCCGCCTTCTTCGCGCGCAAGGACAGCTTCGCCCTCGGCGTGTGCAACGGCTGCCAGATGATGAGCAACCTGCACGAGCTGATCCCGGGCACCGAGTTCTGGCCGCACTTCGTGCGCAACCGCTCGGAGCAGTTCGAGGCCCGCGTGGCCATGGTCCAGGTGCAGGAGTCGGCGTCGATCTTCCTGCAGGGCATGGCCGGTTCGCGCCTGCCGATCGCCATCGCCCACGGCGAAGGCCATGCCGAGTTCGAGAGCGAGGAGGCGCTGCTGGAGGCCGATCTGTCTGGAACGGTTGCGATGCGCTTTATCGACAACCACGGCAAGGTCACCGAGAACTACCCGGCCAACCCGAACGGCTCGCCGCGCGGTATCACCGGTCTGTGCAGCCGCGACGGCCGCGTGACCATCATGATGCCGCACCCGGAGCGGGTGTTCCGCGCCGTGCAGAACTCCTGGCGCCCGGACGAGTGGCAGGAAGACGGCGGCTGGATGCGCATGTTCCGCAACGCCCGCGTCTGGGTCGACTGATAGCGCACCGAGTGCTCTCTCCCGCGTCTGCGGGGGAGGGCTTCTCGACGAGGCTTGCGATGTCAGGCTCCGCAGACAACTCCCTCCCCGAAGTGCGTCAGGTCAACCCTGGCGAGACTCATCTGCTGTGCCGCTGCGGGCGCTCGCCCGTGCTTCCCGACTGTTCTCCAGGCTGCGCCGAAGGGCTGCTGCTCGAACCCGTGCGTCAGCAGTTCGTGCTGCTCTGTCGCTGCGGGCAGTCGCGGCGCATGCCCTATTGCGATGGCAGCCACAGCCCGCCCGCGCAAGGCCTGAAGGCGCGCTGGCGACGCTTCGCCAAGGGTGATTAAGTCGCTGCGTTTTATGGCCAAAGGCTCTAGGCAGTGAATGGACGATTGGGCTGCGACGGACTCCAATGCACAGTTGCGAACTAGTCCGCGTGCGGGTGATGAGGCAAAATGCCATTATTGCCTTGGCAGTGCGGCTCTCGGGTCGCGGTATTCGTCGATGCTCGGAGGGGCTGGATGTACAAATTCTGTTTCTATGTGCCGGAAAGCCATCTGGAAGAAGTGAAGGTCGCGGCATTCGCGGCAGGTGCAGGACGCATTGGACAGTACGACAGCTGCTGCTGGCAGACTCTGGGCAAGGGCCAGTTCCGCCCGCTGGAGGGCAGCAACCCCTTTATCGGTCAGCCAGGCCATAGCGAGGAAGTGGCGGAGTGGAAGGTGGAGATGGTGGTGGCCGACGAGCTGATTCACGACGTGGTCAAGGCCATGAAGAAGGCCCATCCCTACGAGACCCCCGCCTTCGATGTGTGGCGCCTGTCCGACCTGCAGTTCTGATCTGCGCGTATAAATAGAAGAAGCCCCGGCACTGCCGGGGCTTCTTTTTTCCGCCTGCCGTTACTGCAGGTGCTGCTTCAGCTCGGCGCCGGCCTGGCGCATGGCGGCCTGCACGGCCGGGACATGGGCCAGCGGGTTGAGCAGACCATAGTCGTGGATCATGCCGTTATAACGCACCGCGGTGACCGTCACGCCGGCGGCGTCCAGCTTGCGTGCATAGGCTTCACCCTCGTCACGCAGCACATCGAACTCGGCGGTCTGGATCAGCGTCGGCGGCAGGCCTTTGAGCTGTTCGGCAGAGGCGCGCAGCGGCGAGGCGAAGCGTTCGGCGCGCTGCTTCGGGTCGGTGGTGTAGCTGTCCCAGAACCACTGCATCATCGGCTTGGTCAGGAAGTGGCCTTGGGCGAACTGGTTGTAGGAGGCCGTCTCGAAGCTGGCATCGGTCACCGGCCACAGCAGCAGCTGGAAGCGCAGTTTGGGCGTACCCGCTTCCTTGGCCTTCAGTGCGACCACCGCGGCCATATTGCCGCCGACGCTGTTGCCGGCCACCGCCAGGCGCGAGCTGTCGACCTGGATGTCCTTGCCGTGCTCACCGACCCACTGGGTGGCCGCGTAGGCCTGGTCGATGGCGGTCGGATACTTGGCTTCCGGCGACGGCGTGTAGCCGACGTAGACGGCCACGGCGCCGGAGTTCACCACCAGGTCGCGGATCAGACGGGCATGGGTCGGATAGTCGCCGAGCACCCAGCCGCCGCCGTGGAAGAACATGAATACCGGCAGATCGCCCTTGGCGCCTTCGGGACGGACGATGGTCAGCGGGATCGACTGACCGCCGGCCTGGATGGTCTTCTCGGACACGCTCACGCCGGACAGATCGACCTTGACCGAGGCCTGGGCACCGACCAGCACGGCGCGGGCGTCTTGCGGGCTGAGGGTTTCCAGCGGCTTGCCGCCGCCGGCTTCCAGGGCCTGGAGGAAGGCCTGGGTGTTGTGTTCCACGCCGGGGCTGCCGGCGGCAAAGGCGTTTCCAACGGCCAGGGCGAGCAGGCCGCTTCCAACGAGTTGCTTGATGTTCATCATGATTCTCCTGGCGATTCGGGGGGCTGGGGACAACCAGGGCCTCAGCCCTGGTTGTGGCAGTTGTCGGCTTGCTTGAGGTAGGTGACGGACTGCAATTCACCCGTCGAGTCACGGTAGATCATCTGTGCCTCGACCACGCTGCAGCCGGCGCTGGTGGCTTCCTGCAGGCTGATCACCTCCGCCACATCCAGCTGCTGGCCGTAGCGGTACTGCTGGCTGACCGGTTGTTCGGCGAAGCTCGCCGAGGTGGTGATCAGGGCCAGCGCGGCAAGCGCGCTGGCAAACATGCGGCGGGTTTTCATCGGGTTTCTCCTCTTGTCTCGCTGGGCTCAGGCCACGATCAGGCGTACGTCGATGTTGCCGCGGGTGGCGTTGGAGTAAGGGCAGACCTGGTGGGCGGCGGCGACCAGCTCTTCGGCGACGGCGCGCTCGATGCCCGGCAGGCTGATGGTCAGTTCCACTTCCAGACCGAAGCCGCCAGGGATCTGGCCGATGCCGACCTTGCCGGTGATCGAGGCGTCGGCCGGGAAGGCTTGCTTCTTCTGGCTGGCGACGAACTTCAGGGCGCCGATGAAGCAGGCCGAGTAGCCGGCGGCGAACAGTTGTTCCGGGTTGGTGGCTTCGCCACCCTGGCCGCCCAGTTCACGCGGGGTGGTGAGCTTGACGTCGAGGAAACCGTCGGAAGAAACGGCACGGCCGTCGCGGCCTCCGGTGGCGGTAACGGTGGCGGTGTAGAGGGCTTTGATGGTTTGCATGGCGATGTCTCCAGTTGTTTTGCTGTCTAAAGTTTTGCGCGCTAAGTAAGTGCGTGAGGCAGAAGTTAGTCGCATTTAATTTTGTGCGCAAGATAATTTTTAGAAGTTTTCTGTCTTAGCTATATGCTCTTCTGGAATAAGTGTGAACTAGAGCGGCTGAAGCGAGGAAAATGGGGGGCTCCACCCAGGGCCGGGTGGCGTAAAAAGGTCAGAGCGACTGCTGCAACTGGTCGCGCAGGGCGACTATCTGGTCCTTGAGGGCGCCGATCTGTTCCAGGGTCAGGCCGCTGGCTTCGAGGATGCAGGCGGGAAATTGCTCGGCCTGCTGCTGCAGGGCGCGGCCATGCTCGGTCAGGCGCAGCTCTACCACGCGCTCGTCGGCGCTGCTGCGGGTGCGGGTGATGAAGCCCTCGGCCTCCAGGCGCTTGAGCAGCGGTGTCAGCGAGCCGGGATCGGTCAGCAGGCGCGCGCTGATGTCCCCTACGGTGATGCCGTCGCCTTCCCACAGCACCAGCATGGCCAGGTACTGCGGGTAGGTCAGGCCGATGCTCTGCAGCATCGGCTTGTAGGCTTTGGTCATCAACAGCGAGGTGGAATGCAGGGCGAAGCACAGCTGGTTGTCCAGCTGCAGGGCGGCGCAGGATTGCGGCTGTTTCATGGTGGAACCTCCACTCGATATCTGCGCAACAATTTATCGCGCAAATTAACATTGAGCAAATTTTGGCCGGCGGGCATGAAAAAGGCGCCTGGGGGGGCGCCTTGCAGAGGTCGAGGTCTTTAGCGGACTAGCGCAGCAAATCTCAGGGACGGATCTCGATCAGCGTGCCGTCCTTCACCAGATCCCACACCTCGCGGATGTCGGCGTTGCGCATGGCGATGCAGCCCTCGGTCCAGTCCAGCGTGCTGAAGAACCACTCCGGGTACTCGTCGTCCAGCGGAGTGCCGTGGATCATGATCATGCCGCCGGCCGAGACGCCGTTCTTGCGTGCGTTGGCCGCATCGCGGGCGTTGGGGTAGGAGATGTGCATGGACAGGTTGTACTTGTCGCTGGTCTTGCGCCAGTCGATCCAGTAGAAGCCTTCCGGGGTCTTCAGGTCGCCCTCGCGCACCTTGGCGCCGTCGGGCACCTTGCCGAGCGAGATGCGATAGGACTTGAGCACCTCGCCGCGCCCCATCAGGTGCAGCTTGCGCTCGGATTTGACCACCAACACCTTGTCGATCGCCTTGCCGCGCAGAGTCGGAGCGGTGGAGGCTTGGGCGAGGCCGATGGAGGTAATGCAGAGTAAGGCGAGCAACCAGCGCATTGCGATGTTCCGAGGTATTTCAGTGTTGGCCCTGATGATTCAGGTGTTATAGCGCGAGAGTCTGCCTATGCCGAGGATGATGTTCAATCCTCGCCAGCCGGATGGTGGGCTGGGTAGGATCGGCCCCTCGGAAAAATCCGCCCAGGAGTAGGCAATGCCCCAACCCAAGCTGCTGCGAGCCCTGGTCCTCGATCCGGCCGACCATCCCCTCGGCCAGGCGCACCTCAGCGCCGCCAGTGCGCTGGTGCGGGTCGGCGAGCGTCTGTATGTGGTGGCCGACGACGAGCTGCAACTGGGCCTGTTCAGTCTCGCGGACCAGGGCCCCGGCCGGCTGGTCCGTCTGTTCGAGGGCGAGCTGCCGGCGCCGAAGGCCGAGCGCAAGGCGGCCAAGCCGGACCTGGAGGCGCTGGCCCTGCTGCCGGCGTTACCCGGCCATGCCCGGGGTGCTCTGCTGGCGCTGGGCTCCGGCTCCAAGGCCAATCGCCAGCGTGCGGTGCTGCTGGGGCTGGAGGAGGGCGCGCTGCCGCGGCAGATCGATCTGGCGCCGCTGTACCAGCCGCTGCACCAGCACTTCAGCGACCTGAATATCGAGGGCGGCTTCCTGCTCGGCGAGGAATTCGTTTTGCTGCAGCGCGGCAACCAGGGCCAGGCGGCCAATGCCGCCGTGCGCTATCGCTGGGCCGAGCTGCGTGACTGGTTGCGGGGCGAGGGCCCGCTACCCGCGCCGCCGATCATCCAGCCGGTCGAACTGGGCGAGCTGGGCGACGTGGCCCTGGGTTTTACCGATGGCGCGGCGCTGGCCGACGGTCGCTGGCTATTCAGCGCGGCGGCGGAGAACACGGCGGACAGCTACAACGACGGCGCCTGCCTGGGCGTCGTGATCGGGCTGGTGGAGCGTGACGGCCGCATGCGTCGCCTGGCCGAGCTGGAGGGGCGCTGGAAGGTGGAAGGCATTGCGCTGGACGAGGCGGGCGACCTGCTGCTGGTCACCGACGCGGATGACCCGGCGACGGCGGCCAGCCTGCTGCACCTGTCTCTGTCAGGGCTTCTGGGTCAGTGACACGGCCAGCTCGTCGACCTGAATCGCCCAGTCGGAGTCGCCCTTGAGCGATTCGGCGAGGAAGTTGGCCTGGGCCTCGGTCCAGAACGGCGCCTTGGCCAGCTTCTCGCCGTTGGACAGCTGATGGGCGCGGATGAAGGCCGCGATCTCCTCGTTGCTGGACGGCAGGCCGAGCTGTTCGAACAGGGTGCGCAGGCTGTGGTGGTTGCTGGTATCCATGGCAATGCTCCCTTCGGGTGAGTGGTTACGGACGAGGGCGGAGCGGGGCCAGCCCCTCGTTGCGCACCGGAAAAAGCTGATCGCGACGGTCGGCGAAATAGCATTCCAGAGTACGTCCGACCGTAGGGAAGGCTAGCTCGTTCCAGGGGATATCGCGCTCGTGGAACAGCTGTACTTCCAGGCTCTCTTCGCCGGCGCAGAAGTCCAGGTCGACCAGTTCGGCGCGGAAGAACACATAGAGCTGGCTGATGTGCGGCAGGTCGAACAGGGTATAGAGGTGCAGGTCACGCACTCGCGCGCAGGCCTCCTCGTCGGTCTCGCGCATGGCCGCCTCGGCCATGGTCTCGCCGTTCTCCATGAAGCCGGCCGGCAGCGTCCAGTAGCCACGGCGCGGCTCGATGGCGCGACGACACAGCAGCACCTGCTCGCCCCATACCGGCAGGCAGCCGGCGACGATGCGCGGGTTCTGGTAGTGGATGGTCTCGCACTGTGGGCAGACGAAGCGCAGGCGATTGTCGCCCGTGGGGATGCGCTGCTCCACCGAACCGCCGCACTGGCTGCAGAATTTCATGCCGGTCTCTCCTGGGTCATCGCCCATGTTGGCGCCAGAAGCATCGCGGCGGCAAGCCGGTGCGATGATGCGCGGGAGACGCCTTCATGCCATGATGCCCGGCAGACGAGAAGAACCGAGAACAATCATGCTCGACGAGCTCCTGCAGCGCGTGCGCGACCACAGTCCGCGCATCCTGGAGACCGACCAGCGCCACCCCGAGGCGGCCGTGCTGGTGCCGCTGACCCGCAGCGACGACCCGGAACTGGTGCTGACCCTGCGCGCCAGCGGCCTGTCCACCCACGGTGGCGAAGTCGCCTTCCCCGGCGGCCGCCGCGACGCCACCGATCCCGACCTGGCCTTCACCGCCCTGCGCGAGGCAGAGGAAGAAGTCGGCCTGCCGCCCGGCCTGGTGGAAATGGTCGGCCCGCTCAGCCCGTTGGTGTCGCGCTTCGGCATCCGCGTCACGCCCTGGGTCGGCGTGGTGCCGGACTACGTCGAGTACCGCCCCAACGACAGCGAGATCGCCGCGGTGTTCGCCGTGCCGTTGCGCTTCTTCCTCGAGACCTCGCGCGAGGTCACCCACCGCATCGATTACGAAGGGCGCAGCTGGTACGTGCCCTGCTACCACTACGAGAGCTACAAGATCTGGGGTCTGACGGCGGTGATGATCGTCGAGCTGCTGAATGTCGCGTTCGACGCCGGCATCGACCTGGAGCAGCCGCCGCAGCCCTCTGTGAAGATCATCCGCCTGTGAGGAGCTACCCATGAAATACCGCCTGGGCGATGCCCGCGTGGAGGCCCACCCGGAAAGCTGGATCGCCCCGACTGCGGCAGTGGTCGGCAAGGTGCGCCTGGAGAAAGGCGCCAGCGTCTGGTTCGGCGCCGTGCTGCGCGGCGACAACGAACTGATCCATATCGGCGAGAACAGCAACGTGCAGGACGGCACCGTGATGCACACCGACATGGGCTTCCCGCTGACCCTCGGCACGGGTGTCACCGTCGGTCACAACGTGATGATGCACGGCTGCACGGTGGACGATTACAGCCTGATCGGCATTAATGCGGTGATTCTCAACGGCGCCAAGATCGGCAAGTACTGCATCATCGGCGCCAACAGCCTGATCCCCGAGGGCAAGGTGATTCCCGACGGCAGCCTGGTGATGGGCAGCCCGGGCAAGGTGGTGCGCGAGCTCACCGAGCAGCAGAAGAAGATGCTCGAAGGCAGTGCCGCCCATTATGTGCACAACGCCCAGCGCTACGCCCGCGACCTGGTCGAGGACGACGCGTGAGCGACGAACGCCCGGTCAAGTCGCCCTGCGTCAGTGTCTGCGCGCTGGACGACCACGACATCTGCATCGGCTGCCAGCGCACGGCGGACGAGATCACCCGCTGGGGCCGCATGAGCAACGACGAGCGCCGCGAAGTGCTGCAGCGCTGCATCGAGCGCACCCGCGCCGCCGGGCAGTTTTTGCAGCAGCCCGCGCGCCCCTGAATTCCCTTTCTCCCTTCTCCGAGGACATCCGCATGCCCCGTATCGGTACCCCCTTGTCGCCCACCGCGACCCGCGTCCTGCTCTGTGGCTCCGGCGAGCTGGGCAAGGAAGTGGTGATCGAGCTGCAGCGCCTGGGCTGCGAGGTGATCGCCGTCGACCGCTACGCCGACGCCCCGGCCATGCAGGTGGCGCATCGCAGCCATGTGATCAGCATGCTCGACGGCGCCGCCCTGCGCGCGGTGATCGAGGCGGAAAAGCCGCACTACATCGTGCCGGAGATCGAGGCGATCGCCACCGATACCCTGGTCGAGCTGGAGGCCGAAGGCTTCACCGTGGTGCCCACCGCGCGCGCCGCCAAGCTGACCATGAACCGCGAGGGCATCCGCCGCCTGGCCGCCGAAGAGCTGGGCCTGCCGACCTCGCCCTACCACTTTGCCGATACCTACGAGGCTTACGCCGAGGCGGTGCAGGCGGTCGGCTATCCCTGCGTGGTCAAGCCGATCATGAGCTCCTCCGGCAAGGGCCAGAGCGTGCTGAAGAGCGACGCCGACCTGCGAGCTGCCTGGGATTACGCCCAGGAAGGCGGCCGCGCCGGCAAGGGCCGGGTGATCGTCGAGGGCTTTATCGACTTCGACTACGAGATCACCCTGCTCACCGTGCGCCACATTGGCGGCACCTCGTTCTGCGCGCCGGTCGGCCACCGTCAGGTCAAGGGCGACTACCACGAGTCCTGGCAGCCCCAGGCAATGAGCGCCAAGGCCCTGGCCGAGTCCGAGCGCGTGGCGCTGGCAGTGACCGAGGCCCTCGGTGGCCGCGGCCTGTTCGGCGTGGAGCTGTTCGTCAAAGGCGATCAGGTGTGGTTCAGCGAGGTGTCGCCACGTCCGCACGACACCGGCCTGGTCACCCTGATCTCCCAGGATTTGTCCGAGTTCGCCCTGCATGCGCGGGCCATCCTCGGCCTGCCGATTCCGAGCATTCGCCAGTTCGGCCCGTCCGCCTCCTCGGTGATCCTGGTCGAGGGTGAGTCGCGTCAGGTGGCCTTCGCCAACCTCGGCGCGGCCCTGGCCGAGGCGGATACCGCGCTGCGCCTGTTCGGCAAGCCGGAGGTCAGCGGCCAGCGGCGCATGGGTGTGACCCTGGCCCGCGATGAGAGTATCGAGGCCGCGCGAGCCAAGGCCGTGCGCGCGTCCGAGGCGGTCAAGGTCGAACTGTGAGCCGCCTGCGCGCGGGGTTGTGGTGGGGGCTGCTGCTGGCCCTGGCGCCGATTGCCCTGCCGCAGGCCCTGTGGACCCGACGCACAGCGCTGCGCCTGCCGGAGGCCTCGGGCGCGCAGAGTGGCGTTGTCGGTGTCGAGCGGGCGGGTGAGCCGCTACGTCTGCTGCTTATCGGTGAATCGACGGTGGCCGGTGTCGGCGTCGAGGCCCAGGAGGCTGCCCTGGCCGGGCAACTGGCGCAGGCGTTGTCTGCGCGCCTGCAGCGCCCGGTGGCCTGGCGTGCCTGCGGCGAGAACGGCATCACCGCGGGCGAGGCTTGCGAGCGCCTGCTGCCGCTGGCGCTGAGCGAGCCTGCGGACCTTGTGCTGCTGGTGTTCGGCGTCAACGACACCACCCGTCTCAGCTCGTTGAGTCGCTGGGAAAGCGCGTTGCGAGCCCTGAGCCAGCGCATGACGGCCCATGACTGCCGCGTGGTCTTCACCGGGGTTCCGCCGATTCAGCACTTCAGCGCCTTGCCCTGGCTGCTGCGTCGCCTGCTCGGGCTGCGCGCCGGCCTGCTGGATGCCGCGTTGCGTCGCATCAGCGCGCAGGAGCGGGCGCAGTACGCGCGGCTGGAATTGAAGTTCGCCGATGACTATCTGGCGCGGGATGGCTATCACCCGTCGGCGCTGGGTTATCGGGTGTGGGGCGAGGGGCTGGCGGAGCTGCTCACTCGCGCGGCCTGAGGCGTGTCTGCCACAGGCGTACGCGTTTGACCCGGTTGTCGCCGGATTCGAGGATTTCCAGGCGGTAGGGCCCCATCTTCAGGCACACCGGGCTGTCCGGAATGGTTTCCAGCGCCTCGGTGACCAGGCCGTTGAGGGTCTTGGGGCCCTCGCTGGGCAAGTGCCAGCCCAGGGCCTTGTTGATCTCGCGGATACTGGCCGCGCCGTCGATGATCTGCGAGCCGTCGGCCTGGGGATGGATGTCCGGGTTCTCCTCGCCCTCGATGTGGCTGAAGTCGCCGATGATCTCGTCCAGCAGGTCCTCCAGGGTGACTATGCCCTGCACATCGCCGTACTCGTCGACGACCAGGCCGAGGCGGCGCTTCTCCTTCTGGAAGTTCACCAGTTGGGTCGCCAGCGGCGTGCCCTCGGGCACGAAGTAGGGCGGTACGCAGCTTTCCAGCAGGGTCGCATGGCTCAGCCGGTTCTGCGTCAGCAGGGCAGCCAGGCGGCGCATATGGACTATGCCTTCGATCTGGTTGATGTCGCCGCGGTACACCGGCAGGCGGGTGTGGCCGACGCTGCGTAGCTGCTCGACCAGCTGTGGCAGCTCGTCGTCAAGGTCGATGCCGACGATCTCGCTGCGCGGGATCATGATGTCGTCGACCGTCACCTTCTCCAGTTCCAGCAGCTGCAGCAGGGCGCGCTGACGTTGTTGGCGCTCTTCCTGGGCGTCGCCATTGCGCGGTGTGCGCCGGCGTTCGTGGCGCGGCGCGCCGGCGGCACGGGCTGCGCGGCTGGTGCGGCGCAAGGGCAGGGGCAGCAGGTTGCGTTCGCGCAGCAGCAACAGGCCGCCGATCAACAGGATCAGCGTGCCGAGCCACCACTCGTAGGGGGCGAGAGTCATGGGGTCAGATATGCAGGATGAATTCGCGGACCAGCTTGCTGCCGAAGTAGGCCAGCATCAGCAGGCAGAAGCCGGCCAGGGTCCAGCGGATCGCCTTGTGCCCGCGCCAGCCGAGCTGGTGGCGGCCCCAGAGCAGCACGGCGAACACCAGCCAGGCCAGGCACGACAGCAGGGTCTTGTGCGCCAGGTGCTGGGCCAGCAGGTTGTCGACGAACACCCAGCCGGACAGCAGCGACAGCGACAGTAGCAGCCAGCCTGCCCAGAGGAAACCGAACAGCAGGCTCTCCATGGTCTGCAGCGGCGGGAAGTTGCGGATCAGCCCCGACAGATGCTTGTGCTTGAGCTGGTGGTCCTGCAACGACAGCAGCAGCGACTGGAACATGGCGATGGTCAGCAGGCCGTAGGCCAGGATCGACAGCAGGATGTGGGCGAGAATGCCCGGCTCCTCGTTGATCGGCTGGCTGGTGCCGGCCGGGGCGAACTGCGCCAGCAGCACGGTCATCGCGCCCAGCGGGAACAGCGGCAGCAGCAGGTTCTCCACCGGGATGCGCGTCGTGCCTATCAGGATCAGCGCGATGACCGCGCAGGCGATCAGGCTGGAGGCGTTGAAGAAGTCCAGATTGAGGCCGGCGCCCGGCAGCAGCTGAATGCCCAGGCTGAAGATGTGGGCGATCAGGGCGAGGCTGCCGAGCAGGCCGAGCAGGCGCTTGTCCGGCGCCTGGCGGCGGGAGAAGCGCAACCCGTGATAAAGGGTGGCACCGGCATACAGGCCGGCGGCGGCGAGACTGGGCAGCAGAGGGTGCATAAATCCGTGTATGGCTGGGCCCGAAAGGCCGTGAGTGTGGCACACAAGACGCATTTCACGAAAGACCGCCGGCGGTGTCGGCGGCCCCACCTCTTGGTTATACTCCGCGGCTTGCTGCAAGCCCCGGCTCAAAGGAAAGCGCATGTTCGAAAACCTAACCGACCGCCTGTCACAGACGCTGCGCCATGTCACCGGCAAGGCCAAGCTGACCGAGGACAACATCAAGGACACCCTGCGCGAAGTGCGCATGGCCCTGCTTGAGGCCGACGTGGCCCTGCCGGTGGTCAAGGACTTCGTCAACAAGGTCAAGGAACGTGCGGTCGGTACCGAGGTATCGAAGAGCCTGACGCCGGGCCAGGCCTTCGTGAAGATCGTCCGCGCCGAGCTGGAAGAGCTGATGGGTGCGGCCAACGAAGATCTCAGCCTGGCTGTGACTCCTCCGGCCGTGGTGCTGATGGCCGGCCTGCAGGGCGCCGGTAAGACCACCACCGCCGGCAAGCTGGCGCGCTTCCTCAAGGAGCGCAAGAAGAAGACCGTGATGGTGGTGTCCGCGGACGTCTACCGCCCGGCGGCGATCAAGCAGCTGGAGACCCTGGCCAGCGACATCGGCGTGACCTTCTTCCCCTCCGACATCAGCCAGAAGCCGGTAGCCATCGCCCAGGCGGCGATCGCCGAGGCCAAGCTCAAGTTCATCGACGTGGTCATCGTCGACACCGCCGGCCGCCTGGCCATCGATGCGGAGATGATGGCCGAGATCCAGGCCGTGCACGCCGCGATCAACCCGGCAGAGACCCTGTTCGTGGTCGACGCCATGACCGGTCAGGATGCCGCCAACACCGCCAAGGCCTTCGGCGACGCGCTGCCGCTGACCGGCGTGGTGCTGACCAAGGTCGACGGCGACGCCCGTGGTGGTGCTGCGCTGTCCGTGCGGCAGATCACCGGCAAGCCGATCAAGTTCATCGGTATGGGTGAGAAGAGCGAGGCCCTGGAGCCTTTCCACCCGGACCGTATCGCCTCGCGCATCCTCGGCATGGGCGACGTGCTCAGCCTGATCGAGCAGGCCGAGCAGACTCTCGATCGCGAGAAGGCCGAGAAGCTCACCAAGAAGCTGAAGAAGGGCAAGGGCTTCGATCTAGAAGACTTCCGCGACCAGCTGCAGCAGATGAAGAACATGGGTGGCCTCGGCGGCCTGATGGACAAGCTGCCGTCCATCGGCGGGGTCAACCTGTCGCAAATGGGCGGTGCCCAGGGCGCGGCGGAGAAGCAGTTCAAGCAGATGGAGGCGATCATCGACTCCATGACGCCGTCCGAGCGTCGCGATCCGGAAATCATCAGTGGCTCGCGCAAGCGCCGCATCGCCCTCGGTTCCGGCACTCAGGTGCAGGACGTCGGCCGCTTGATCAAGCAGCACAAGCAGATGCAGAAGATGATGAAGAAATTCACCGCCAAGGGCGGCATGGCCAAGATGATGCGTGGCCTCGGCGGCATGATGCCGGGCGGGCTGCCGAAGTTGTAACCCTGGGGCCGATGGGTGGCCCGAAAAAGAGATTTGCAAATAGCCGGATAATCCTTAGAATATGCGGCCTTTCGGGCCTAGGCCCATTAAAGTGTGTGCCTTTTAGTTAGCACCGATTACAGGAACGAAGTTCAATGGTAACCATCCGTCTTGCTCGTGGCGGCTCCAAGAAGCGCCCCTTCTACCACCTGACCGTGACCAACAGCCGCAATGCGCGCGATGGTCGCTTTGTTGAGCGCATCGGTTTCTTCAACCCGATCGCTACCGGTGCCGAAGTGAAGCTCTCTGTGAACCAAGAGCGCGCTACCTACTGGCTGAGCCAGGGCGCCCAGCCGTCTGAGCGCGTTGCTCAGCTGCTGAAGGAAGCTGCCAAGGCTGCTGCCTAAGCAATATGAACGCTACGCCGTCCGCTGAGGACCTGATCGTCCTCGGCAAGATCACTTCGGTGCACGGCGTGCGTGGGGAAGTGAAGATCTATTCCTTCACCGACCCGATCGACAACCTGCTCGATTACAGTCCCTGGACGCTCAAGCGCGAGGGTGAGGTCAAGCAGGTGGAGCTGGTCAGCGGTCGCCTCCAGGGCAAAGTCCTGGTGGCCAAGCTCAAGGGGCTCGATGACCGCGAGGTAGCACGTACCTTCGCGGGTTTCGACATTTGCGTGCCACGCGCACTGCTGCCCGACCTGGATGACGGCGAGTTCTACTGGCACCAGCTGGAAGGGCTGAACGTGATCGATCTGCAAGGGCAACTGCTCGGGCGCCTCGATCATCTGCTGGAGACCGGCGCCAACGATGTGATGGTGGTCAAGCCCTGTCCGGGCAGCCTGGATGATCGCGAGCGCCTGCTGCCCTATACCGAGCAGTGCGTGCAGCAGATCGACCTGGCCGCCGGCGAGATGCGGGTGGACTGGGACGCGGATTTCTGAGCCCCTGGCTCTTGCCTGAGCGAGTGCCATGCGTGTCGAAGTCATCAGCATCTTCCCGGAGATGTTCGCCGCCATCAGTCAGTACGGCATTACCAGTCGTGCGGTGAAGCAGGGGCTGCTGCAGTTGAACTGCCGGCAGCTGCGTGACTACACCGACGACCGTCATCAGACCGTGGATGATCGCCCCTTCGGTGGCGGCCCTGGCATGGTGATGAAGATCAAGCCCCTGGAAGACGCCCTGGCTGCTGCCAAGGCCGATGCCGGGGATGCAGCGAAGGTGATCTACATGTCGCCGCAGGGCCGCCAGCTGACTCAGCAGGGGGTGCGTGAACTGGCTAGCGAGCAGGCGCTGATTCTTATCGCCGGTCGCTACGAAGGCATCGACGAGCGCTTCATCGAGGCGCATGTCGATGAGGAATGGTCGATTGGCGATTACGTCCTCTCCGGCGGTGAGCTTCCGGCGATGGTGCTGATCGATGCTGTAACGCGGTTGCTGCCGGGTGCGCTCGGGCATGCAGATTCCGCCGAGGAGGACTCGTTCAGCGATGGCCTCCTCGATTGCCCGCACTACACCCGACCCGAGGTGTACGAGGGCAAACGTGTTCCGGACGTGCTGCTTAGCGGCAACCATGAACACATCCGGCGCTGGCGCCTCCAACAGTCCCTTGGTCGGACCTGGGAGCGCCGAGTCGATCTTCTGGATAGCCGCTCGCTTTCTGGAGAAGAGAAGAAGCTGCTGGAGGAGTACATCCGCCAGCGGGACGATAGTTAACGTATCGATGGCAAACCCAGGTTTGTCTTAGGAGCACAGCATGACCAACAAAATTATCCAGATGCTCGAAGCCGAGCAGATGAACAAAGAAATCCCGGCCTTCGCCCCGGGTGACACTGTCATCGTTCAGGTGAAAGTGAAGGAAGGCGATCGTTCCCGTCTGCAGGCCTTCGAAGGCGTAGTGATCGGCAAGCGTAACCGCGGCCTGAACAGCGCCTTCACCGTACGCAAGATCTCCAACGGCGTTGGCGTAGAGCGTACCTTCCAGACTTACAGCCCGCTGATCGACAGCCTGAGCGTCAAGCGCCGCGGCGACGTGCGCAAGGCCAAGCTGTACTACCTCCGCGACCTGTCCGGCAAGGCAGCTCGCATCAAGGAAAAACTGTCCTGATCGGACGGTCTTCCGACCTGAAGAAAGCAGCCTGCGGGCTGCTTTTTTCGTTTATGGGTTCGTTGATCGACGGGCTCAGCGTTTCTGCCGCACGGGCAGCGTGACAACAAGCACAACAGCGCAGCACGAGGCAGCCACATTCTTCAGCAGAGCAGTAGTGGCATGACCCCGAGAGAGCAAGAGATCCAGCGCCGTACCGAGCTGTCGGAAACCCGCGTAACCAAGGCGGTGTTCCCGCCGAGTACCAACCACCACAACACCCTGTTCGGCGGCACCGCCCTGGCCTGGATGGACGAGGTGTCGTTCATCGCCGCCACCCGCTTCTGCCGCCTGCCGCTGGTGACCGTGTCCAGTGACCGCATCGACTTCAAACACGCGATTCCTGCCGGCTCCATCGTCGAACTGGTCGGGCGGGTGATCAAGGCCGGCAACACCAGCCTCAAGGTCGAGGTCGAGGTATTCGTCGAGGGCATGTACTGCGGCGGTCGGGAGAAGGCCATCACCGGCGTGTTCAGCTTCGTCGCCATCGGCGAGGACAAGAAGCCGATACCGGTGTTGCCGGACTTCGCATGAGAAAGGGCGCCTACGGGTGCCTTTTTCTTTTTCGGGCTGGCTGGTCGCCGCGTTGATGGATATGGAAGACTGCCCTGGTTCTGTCTTCGAGACTTTCTGCCGTCCCATGCCCGTTCTGGATCATCACCTGATCGACCGCTTCCTCGACGCCCTGTGGCTGGAGAAGGGCCTGTCGCCGCACACCCGCTCCGCCTATCGCAGCGATCTAGGTCACTTCCACGCCTGGCTGCAGGAGCGCGGGCTGGCGCTGGAAAGCGCCGCACGGGAGGTCATTCTCGATCACCTGGCCTGGCGCCTGGAGCAGGGTTACAAGGCCCGCTCGACTGCGCGTCTGCTCTCCGGCCTGCGGGGTTTCTATCGCTACCTGTTGCGCGACGGGCTGATCGGCGAAGACCCGACTCTGCAGGTGGATCTGCCTCAGCTCGGCCGGCCATTGCCCAAGTCGCTGTCCGAGGCCGATGTGGAGGCGTTGCTGGCGGCGCCGGAGCTGGAGGACCCGATCGGGCTGCGCGACCGCGCCATGCTCGAGGTGCTGTATGCCTGTGGCTTGCGGGTGACCGAGCTGGTGTCGTTGACCCTGGAGCAGGTCAACCTGCGCCAGGGCGTGCTGCGCGTGTTCGGCAAGGGCAGCAAGGAGCGCCTGGTGCCGCTGGGCGAGGAGGCGATTGTCTGGATCGAGCGCTATGTGCGTGAGGCGCGACCTTTGCTGCTGGATGGCCGACCCAGCGACGTGCTGTTTCCCAGCCTGCGTGGCGAGCAGATGACCCGTCAGACCTTCTGGTATCGCATCAAACACCAGGCCAAGGTGGCCGGCATTCTCAAGCCGTTGTCGCCGCACACCCTGCGCCATGCCTTCGCCACCCATCTGCTCAATCACGGCGCCGATCTGCGGGTGGTGCAGATGCTGCTGGGGCATAGCGATCTGTCGACCACGCAGATCTACACCCATATCGCTCGTGCGCGCCTGCAGGAGCTGCATGCCCAGCATCACCCCAGGGGGTGAGTTGGAACGGCTGCCGAATGGCCAGCCGAGGGTGCGCTGGCTGGTGCGTTAGCGCCTCTATCCGGTAGGGGCGGCGGCTGTAGGTCGCACCGACTTCGCAGTCCGTCCATCGTGCATGCCCGCCCGGCGTCTGCGGTCGGCTGCATGGGTGTGCTGTGGTAGGCTGGGAGCACTGTCATAGGAGTGTTCCATGTCCGTTATTCGTGTTCTGGGCGGTGCCGTTCTGGGTCTCGCCGCTTCTATCGCTTTCGCCGCCGATCCCGACCAGGCGATTCGCGCCACTCTGACCAAGCTGCAGCCCGATATGCCCATCGAGGCCATCGCCGAGAGCCCGATGACCGGCCTGTATCAGGTGCATCTGAAAGGCGGTCGCCTGCTCTACGCCAGTGCCGACGGCCAGTTCCTGATGCAGGGCAACCTCTATCAGTTCAAGGGTGACAATGCCGTCAACCTGACCCGCCAGGCCGAGAGCAAGGGCGTGGCCAAGGAAATCAACGGCATTCCTACCAGCGAGATGGTGGTGTTCTCGCCCAAGGAGCCGGCCAAGGCGCATATCACCGTGTTCACCGACACCGACTGCGGCTACTGCCAGAAACTGCACAGCGAAGTGCCGGAGCTCAACCGTCGTGGCATCGAGGTGCGTTACGTGGCGTTCCCGCGCCAGGGTCTCGGCAGCCATGGCTACAACACGCTGGTCAGTGTCTGGTGCGCCAAGGACCGCCAGTCGGCCATGAATCAGGCCAAGTCCCGCCAGGAACTGCCGGCGGCTACCTGTGACAACCCGGTGGCCAAGCAGTACGAGCTGGGTCAGATGATCGGCGTCAATGGCACTCCGGCCATCGTCATGGGCAACGGCGAGCTGATTCCGGGCTACCAGCCGGCTCCAGAACTGGCGAAAGCTGCCCTGGAGGCCAAGTAATCTGGCCCTCGGCCCGATTGACCTGGGGTCTGGCGCTTCGTAAAGTGCGGCTCTTTTGTGCGGCCGGGGCTCGCCCCGGCCGTTTCGTGTAGGCAGATGGGGAAAACAACGTGAAACCGGTGAAAGTGGGCATCTGTGGGTTGGGTACCGTCGGTGGCGGTACCTTCAATGTACTCAAACGCAACGCCGAGGAGATTGCCCGCCGTGCCGGGCGTGGAATCGAAGTCGCGCAGATTGCCGCTCGTCGCCCCAACCCGAAGTGTGAAACCGGTGCCACCCCCATCACCGCCGACATCTTCGACGTGGCCAACAACCCGGAAATCGACGTGGTCATCGAGCTGATCGGTGGCTACACCCTGGCCCACGAGCTGGTGCTCAAGGCCATCGAGAACGGCAAGCACGTGGTCACCGCCAACAAGGCGCTGATCGCCGTGCACGGCAACGAGATCTTCGCCAAGGCCCGCGAGAAGGGCGTCATCGTCGCCTTCGAGGCCGCCGTGGCCGGTGGCATCCCGGTGATCAAGGCGATCCGCGAGGGCCTGGCCGCCAACCGCATCAACTGGCTGGCCGGCATCATCAACGGCACCGGCAACTTCATCCTCACCGAAATGCGCGAGAAAGGCCGTGCCTTCGCCGATGTGCTGAAGGAAGCCCAGGCCCTGGGTTACGCCGAGGCCGATCCGACCTTCGACGTCGAAGGCATCGACGCCGCCCACAAGCTGACCATCCTTGCGTCCATCGCCTTCGGCATCCCGCTGCAGTTCGACAAGGCCTACACCGAGGGCATCAGCAAGCTGACCAGCGCCGACGTGAATTACGCCGAGGCCCTGGGCTACCGCATCAAGCACCTCGGGGTGGCCCGTCGCACTGAGGCTGGCATCGAGCTGCGCGTGCATCCGACGCTGATCCCGGCCGATCGCCTGATCGCCAACGTCAACGGCGTGATGAACGCGGTGATGGTCAATGGCGATGCCGCCGGCAGCACCCTGTTCTACGGCGCCGGTGCGGGCATGGAGCCGACCGCCTCGTCCGTGGTCGCCGACCTGGTGGACGTGGTTCGCGCCATGACCAGCGACCCGACCAACCGCGTGCCGCACCTGGCCTTCCAGCCGGACTCGCTGTCCGACCACCCGATCCTGCCGATCGCCGAGTGCGAGAGCGCCTACTACCTGCGCATCCAGGCCAAGGACCACCCGGGCGTGCTGGCCCAGGTGGCGAGCATCCTGTCGGAGCGCGGCATCAACATCGAATCGATCATGCAGAAAGAGGCCGAAGAGCACGACGGTCTGGTACCGATGATCCTGGTCACCCACCGGGTCGTCGAGTCGCGCATCGACGACGCCATCGCCGCCCTCGAAGGGTTGGCCGATGTGGTCGGCAAAGTCGTGCGTATCCGCGTCGAGCAACTGGTCTGAGGTAGAAAGTCATGCGTTATATCAGCACCCGCGGCCAGGCCCCGGCCCTCAATTTCGAAGACGTTCTGCTCGCCGGTTTGGCCAGCGACGGCGGCCTCTACGTGCCGGAAAACCTGCCGCGCTTCACCCAGGAAGAGATCGCCTCCTGGGCCGGCCTGCCATACCACGAGCTGGCCTTCCGCGTGATGCGCCCGTTCGTCACCGGCTCCATCGCCGATGCCGACTTCAAGAAGATCCTCGAAGAAACCTACGGTGTGTTCGCCCACAACGCCGTGGCGCCGCTGCGCCAGCTCAACGGCAACGAGTGGGTGCTGGAGCTGTTCCACGGCCCGACCTTGGCGTTCAAGGACTTCGCCCTGCAGCTGCTGGGTCGCCTGCTCGATCACGTGCTGAGCAAGCGCGGCGAGCGCGTGGTGATCATGGGCGCCACCTCCGGTGACACCGGCTCGGCGGCCATCGAAGGCTGCAAGGCTTGCGAGCACGTCGACATCTTCATCATGCACCCGCATAACCGCGTGTCCGAGGTGCAGCGCCGGCAGATGACCACCATCCTCGGCGAGAACATCCACAACATCGCCATCGAAGGCAACTTCGACGACTGCCAGGAGATGGTCAAGGCCAGCTTCGCCGACCAGGGCTTCCTCAAGGGCACCCGTCTGGTGGCGGTCAACTCGATCAACTGGGCGCGGATCATGGCCCAGATTGTCTACTACTTCCACGCAGCCCTGCAGCTCGGCGGCCCGGCCCGTTCCATCGCGTTCTCGGTGCCGACCGGCAACTTCGGCGACATCTTCGCCGGCTATCTCGCGCGCAATATGGGCCTGCCGATCAGCCAACTGATCGTGGCGACCAACCGCAACGACATCCTGCACCGCTTCATGAGCGGCAATCAGTACGTCAAGGGCGACCTGCACCCGACCCTGTCGCCGTCCATGGACATCATGGTCTCGTCCAACTTCGAGCGCCTGCTGTTCGACCTGCACGGCCGCAACGGCGCCGCCATCGCCGGCCTGATGGACACCTTCAAGCAGGGCGGCGGCTTCAGCGTCGAGGAAGACCGCTGGACCGAGGCGCGCAAGCTGTTCGACTCCCTGGCCGTCAGCGATGAGCAGACCTGCGAGACCATTGCCGAGGTGTACAAGGAGTGCGGCGAGCTGCTCGACCCGCACACTGCCATCGGCGTGCGTGCCGCCCGCGAGTGCCGTCGCAGCCTGGCCACCCCGATGGTCGTCTTGGGTACCGCGCACCCGGTCAAGTTTCCGGAAGCGGTGGAGAAGGCCGGTATCGGCCAGGCCCCGGCACTGCCGCCGCACCTGGCCGACCTGTTCCAGCGTGACGAGCGCTGCACAGTGCTGGCCAACGATCTGAAGACCGTACAGCAGTTTGTCGCGGTCCACGGTAATCGCGGCAAGCCGCTATAAGACACTGCTGTAATGAAGAGCCCCGCCCAGTGCGGGGCTTTTTCATGGGCGGAATCATGGTTCTGTAGTAGCCAGCTGTTACCCTGAAGTGGGCGAGGCGGCGCAGACTGGCGCCACATTCACCCAGAGGAGGCAACTACCATGGCGGCGAAGAAGATCCTGATGCTGGTCGGCGACTACGCCGAAGACTACGAGACCATGGTGCCGTTCCAGGCCCTGCAGATGGTCGGTCACACCGTGCATGCGGTATGCCCCGGCAAGAGCGCCGGGCAGACCGTGCGCACCGCGATCCACGACTTCGAGGGCGACCAGACCTACAGCGAGAAGCCGGGGCACAACTTCGCCCTCAACTTCGATTTCGCCAAGGCCTCCGAGAGCGCCTATGACGGCCTGCTGATTCCCGGCGGTCGTGCCCCCGAATACCTGCGCCTGAATGCCGAGGTGATCGCCCTGGTGCAGGCCTTCGCCAAGGCCGGCAAGCCGATCGCCGCCGTGTGCCACGGCGCCCAGCTGCTGGCCGCCGCCGACGTGCTCAAGGGCCGCGGCTGCAGCGCCTACCCGGCCTGCGCGCCGGAAGTGCGCCTGGCCGGTGGCGAGTACGTGGAGGTGCCGATGGATGGCGTGCACGTCGACGGCAACCTGGTCACTGCCCCGGCCTGGCCGGCGCATCCGGCCTGGCTGGCGGCGTTTCTGAAAGTGCTGGGCTGAGAGAGGAGAGCAGGGCATGTGCGAGCTGTATGTAAAGGCCGATCCGATCCTCTACGAGTCGCGCTCGCGCTCCCTGCGCATCCACGGGGTGGTCACCACCCTGCGCCTGGAAAACCAGTTCTGGGACATCCTGCGCGAGATCGCCGAGGTCGACGGCATGACCACCAACCAGTTGATCACCAAGCTGTACGAGGAGGTCATGGACTACCGTGGCGAGGTGGTCAACTTCGCCTCCTTCCTGCGCGTCAGCTGCACCCGCTTCCTGGCGCAGCGCCCGCAGCAGAGTGCCGAGGTGCTCAGTCTGGTGCAGTCGCGTTAGGCGAGCGCGCACAAAAAAGCCCGCGTCATGCGGGCTTTTTTTATGGGTTGCCGATCAGTGCTTGCGCGGCACCGGCTTGAGCAGTTCTTCCGGCGGCATCTCGCAATTGATCTTGCGCCCGAGCAGCTCTTCGATCGGCGGCAGGGCGAAGGCGTCGTCCTCGCCGGCGAAGCTGATCGAGGTGCCGCTGGCGCCGGCGCGGCCGGTGCGGCCGATGCGGTGCACGTAATCGTCCGGCACTTCCGGCAGGGTGAAGTTGATCACGTGGCTGATGCCGTCCACGTGGATGCCACGGCCGGCCACGTCGGTGGCGACCATCACGCGGATCTTGCCTTCGCGGAAGCCTTCCAGGGTCTTGATCCGCTTGTGCTGCGGCACGTCGCCGGACATCTGCGCAGCGCTGACGCCGTCGCGGATCAGCTTCTCCTCGATGCGGCGCACCTCGTCGCGGCGGTTGGCGAACACCATCACCCGCTGCCAGTCGTTCTGCGTCACCAGGTTGTACAGCAGCTTGTACTTGTCCTTGCTGGACACGGCATAGACGTGCTGCTCGACGGTGTCGCTGGCGACGTTTTCCGGCTCGATCTCGACGATGGCCGGGTTTACCGTCCACTGGCGTGCCAGGTTCATCACGTCCTCGGTGAAGGTCGCGGAGAACAGCAGGGTCTGGCGGTCGCCCTTCATCGGGGTCTGGCGGATGATCTGACGGACTTGCGGGATGAAGCCCATGTCGAGCATGCGGTCGGCTTCGTCCAACACCATCACCTCGACCATGTCCAGGTGCACCTCGCCGCGCTGGTTGAAGTCCAGCAGGCGGCCCGGGGTGGCGACCAGGATGTCGCAGTAGCGCGACTCGAGCTGCTTGAGCTGCTTGTCGAAGTCCATGCCGCCGACGAATTGCATGACGTTGAGGCCGGTGTACTTGGTCAGGGCCTCGGCGTCCTTGGCGATCTGCACCACCAGCTCGCGGGTCGGCGCGATGATCAGCGCGCGCGGCTCGCCCATGTAGCGCTCTTTCGGCACCTGGGTCTGCAGCAGCTGGGTAATGGTGGAAATGAGGAAGGCGGCGGTCTTGCCGGTGCCGGTCTGGGCGCGGCCTATGGCGTCCTTGCCCTTGAGGGTGTGGCCGAGGACCTGGGCCTGGATCGGTGTGCAGTAGGGGAAGCCGAGGTCGTGGATGGCGTGCATCAGCTCCGGCGCCAGGCGGAAATCGTGGAAGCGGGTCTTGCCTTCCTGCGGTTCGACCACGAAGTCTTCCAGTTTCCAGGTGTCCACCGGCTTGGCCGGGCGCTCGCGGCGCGGCTTGTCGGCGCGCGGCTTCTTGGCGTCACGCGGCGCTTTGGCTTCGGCATCCGCCTTTGCTTGCGGGTGGCGCGGGGCGCTCGGTTTGGTGGGGGCGCTGGGAGTGCTGGCGGGAGTGACGCTGGCGGGCTGTTCGGCTTCGCCCTTGCTGAAAATTTTCTTGAGTGCTTTGAGCACGGCCGTCTCGTATTGGTCAAGGAATGAACGGTCGCCAGTGTAAAGCAAGAAGCCCGCGCGGCGAAATGCTGCGCGGGCTGCGGCCGGTCAATCGGGCAGGTTGGCCAGCAGCAGGTCGCGCACGTTGCCGCCCATGATCGCGGCGATATCGGCGTCACTGAAGCCGGCGCGCTGCAGGCCCTCGGTGATCTGTGCCAGGCCGGTGCTGTCGAAGGGCGCATGCACCGTGCCGTTGAAGTCCGAACCCAGGGCCACGTGGGCGACGCCGACCTTGTCTGCGGTGTAGCGGATGGCGCGGACGATGGCGCCGACCGAGGTCTCGCAGACGGCGGCGTCCCAGTAGCCGATGCCGATCACCCCACCGTTGGCGGCGATGCGTTGCAGGTGGTCATCGGTGAGGTTGCGCGGGCCGGGGCAGGTGCCGGCGACGCCCGTGTGGGAGACCAGCACGGGGCGCTTGGCGATGGCCAGCACGTCATCGATCAGCGATTTGGAGGCGTGGGCCAGGTCGACCAGCATGCGCTTCTCCTCCAGGCGGGCGATCACCTGGCGGCCCAGCGGGGTCAGGCCGCCCTTTTCCAGGCCGTGGGCCGAGCCGCCCACCTCGTTGTCGAAGAAATGGGTCAGGCCGGCGATGCGGAAACCGGCGTCGTACAGGCGGTCGACGTTTTCCAGCTTGCCCTCGATGGGCTGCAGGCCCTCGGTGGCCAGCACCGTGGCCAGGCGCTGCGGGTCGCGTTGCCAGGCCAGCAGGTAGGCGGCCAGCTCGCTGCGGCTGCGGATCAGTACCATCCTGCCCTCGCTGGCGGCTGCTGCCTGTTTCAGTTTGTCGGCCTGGTAAAGGGCACGGGCCAGCAGGCTGCTCCAGGTTTCCCGCGGCCAGCGCTGGGCCATGGCCAGCAGGGTGATGTTGTCGCTGTCGGCGCCATTGCTCTCGTAGTTGATGCCACGCGGGGTCTTGGTGACGGTGGAGAACACCTGCAGGCCGACGCGGCCTTCGAGCAGGCGCGGCAGATCCGAGTGACCGTAGTCGTGGCGCTCCAGCAGGTCGCGCTGCCAGAGTAGGGCGTCGTCGTGCAGGTCGGCGACGAACAGGGTCTGGTGCAGCTTTTCAGCGGAGTCGCTGGCGGGGTAGGGCGCGGGCGTGGCCACGCTGTTCGCCTGGCGGTCGAGCAGGGTGGGGATGGTGAAGAAGATTCCCGCGCCAACCGGCACGAGGATCAGCAGGGTGAGCAGTAGCTTGCGCATGGGGGCATCCGAGCATTGTTGTTATGCGCCGGACTCTAACAAGGCGCGCCGGCAGCTGGCGATGGGCTTGCGTTTTCGCCGGGCGATCTGGCGGGAGCCTGCTCAGCCGAACAGGCGATTGCGGCCTTGCTGCTTGGCCTTGTATAGGGCCGCGTCGGCCCGCGCGATCAGGCTTTCCAGGCCGTCCTTGTCCTGCATCTGGGCCATGCCGATGGAGACGGTGACGCCCGGCAATATGCCTACCGGCGAGTAGAACGAGCTGATCTGCTCCAGGCTCTGGCGCAGGCGCTCGCCGATGGTGCGCGATTCGTCGGCATCCAGCTCCGGCAGGAGGATGACGAACTCCTCGCCGCCATAACGCACCATGCTGTCCTTCGGTCGCAGCTGATTACGCAGGGTATGCGCCACCAGACACAGGGCGTAGTCGCCGGCCAGGTGGCCATGCTGGTCGTTGTAGGCCTTGAAGTGGTCGACATCCAGCATGAGCATGCTCATCGGCTGGTGGCTGAAGGCGCAGCGGGTGCTTTCGCGTTCGAACACGTGCTCCAGCCAGCGGCGGTTGAAACAGCCGGTGAGGATGTCGACATTGGCGTTCTGCTCGCTGTCGAGAATGATTCGGTTGCCCTTGCGCACCCGGTCGCAGAGCAGTTCCAGCAGGTTCTGCATCAGTTCCGGCGACTGGTCGAACAGTTTGATCAGCGACTCGCGGTGCAGGCGCAGGACCAGCGAGGGCTGGGTGGCCACCACATAGGCGGAAGGGCGGTCGTTGTCGATGAAGCTGATTTCGCCGGCGCAATCGCCCGGGGTCAGGGTACTGACGGGCTGGTTGTCGAGGGAGCCGAGATAGACCTTCAGCTCGCCCTCGAGCAGCAGATAGAGGTGCTGGTTGCGGTTGAAGGGCGACAGCAGGATCTCGCTGGCCTCCAACTCGCAGGCGCGAAATTCCTGTAGCAGCTGTTGCAGGCTGCTGGCGGCGACGTTCTGGAACAGTCGTAATTGGCTGATCTGCTGGAGATCCTGCTGCCAGTTGGCGTTTTTCATCGCAAGAATGAATAACCTGTCTGGCTGCTGCGGGTGGGCATCGCTAAACACTCCCTGTCGTAGGGCGAACACCTAGCAGTGACCTTATGCTCCGCAATATTACCTGCGCAATGCTCGGACTAGAGCGGTCCGACCAGCGGTCGCAAGCGAAGGACGGGGGTTACCCGCCCGCCGGCTGCTTGACCTTTCGACGCGTACTTAGCGAGTTGCTGGAGCATCTCGACGGAGCCTTGACGCGCTTATCCCACTTTCAGCACCTGTTTCAGCCAGGTGCCGATGTCCTGGATTTCCTCCGCCATCACCTCGTGCCCCATCGGATATTCCCGCCAGGCAACCGGCACGCCCTGGGCGGCCAGTGCGTCGTGGGCGGCGCGGCCCATGAACGAGGGCACCACGTCGTCCTGACTACCGTGCAGGCACAGTACCGGCAACTGGCGGCGCGAAGCGTCTACCTGCAGCTCCTCGGGGAAGGTCGGGGCATAGGTGGACAAAGCCAGCAACCCGCCCAGCGGGCCCTGCCAGCGCAGGAAGGCGGTGTGATAGACCACCGCGCCGCCCTGGGAGAAGCCGGCCAGGACGATACGCGCCGGGTCGATGCCGCTGTCGCGCTGGGCTTCGATCAGCGCGATCACCGTCTGCGCCGAGGTCTCCATCTGCGCCTTGTCGATCGCCCGCGCCGGGCTCATGGCCAGGATGTCGTACCAGCTGGGCATGGACCAGCCGCCGTTGATGGTCACCGGCCGCGTCGGCGCCTGTGGCAGCACGAAGCGCGTGGCGGGCAGATGCTGCTGCAGCATCTTGGCCACCGGCTCGAAGTCGTAACGGTCGGCGCCCAGGCCGTGTAACCAGATGACGCAGGAGTCGGCCGGGCTGGCGGGCTCGAGTAGCAGGGCTTCTTGCATGGTTGCTCCATTATGGTGCGCATGAGCATTTTTAGTGCGTCATGCTTTTTTCGGTTCGTTGAATCACTTAATAAGATGTCGCAACGGCAAAAGTTTGCCTCTTGACCTGCGATCAATACCGTCCGGTCACGAAATTGGTACGCACCTTGCTGTAAGAAGCGGGTCCGGCGGGGGCCGCCCTAGAGCGGGAAGCCGGACAAATCTGCTGCGTCTCTTTCCCGTAAGACCTACGGAGATGAAAGGGTCATTCGCCGGTCTGCGGATCGGCATCTAGACTCCCTTCAGGTTCGCACCCCGGTTGATCCTGCCATGGTGGCGGGATCGAACGTGCCTCACAAGGGTACGGCGGCAGGACCGAGACTCGACCAAACAAGAACACTTGGAGGTTTTGATGAAGATGGTGAAATCCACCCTGGCAGTACTGACCACGGCTGCGGTGCTCGGTGTGAGCGGTTTCGCTCATGCAGGTGCGACCCTGGATGCGGTGAAGAAGAAAGGCTACGTGCAGTGCGGTATCAGCGATGGTTTGCCCGGTTTCTCCTACGCCGACGCCAAGGGTAACTACCTGGGTATCGACGTGGACATCTGCCGTGCCGTGGCTGCCGCCGTATTCGGTGACGCCTCCAAAGTGAAATTCAGCCCGCTGACCGCCAAGGAGCGCTTCACCGCGCTGCAATCCGGCGAAGTCGACGTGCTGTCGCGCAACACCACCTGGACCAGCTCGCGTGATGCGGCCATGGGCCTGAACTTCACCGGCGTGACCTACTACGACGGTCAAGGCTTCCTGGTGAACAAGAAGCTCGGCGTTTCCAGCGCCAAGGAACTGGACGGCGCCACCGTGTGCATCCAGGCCGGTACCACCACCGAGCTGAACCTGGCCGACTACTTCCGCGCCAACGGCCTGAAGTACACCCCCATCACCTATGACACCTCCGACGAGAGCGCCAAGTCGCTGGAATCCGGTCGTTGCGACGTGCTGACCTCCGACCAGTCGCAGCTGTACGCCCAGCGCATCAAGCTGGCCGCGCCGGACGACTATGTCGTACTGCCGGAAGTGATCTCCAAGGAGCCGCTCGGCCCGTCCGTACGCCAGGGTGACGAGGAGTGGTTCGACATCGTGCGCTGGAGCCTGTACGCACAGCTCAACGCCGAGGAACTGGGCGTGACTTCCGCCAACGTGGAAGAAATGGCCAAGTCCACCAAGAACCCGGACATCGCTCGCCTGCTGGGTGCAGAGGGTGATTTCGGCAAGGATCTGAAACTGCCGAAGGACTGGGCCGTGCAGATCGTCAAGCAAGTCGGTAACTACGCCGAAATCTTCGATCGCAACGTCGGTGCCGGCAGCGAGCTGAAGATCGAGCGTGGTCTCAATGCCCTGTGGAACAAGGGTGGCATGCAGTACGCACCGCCGGTGCGCTGATCCCCTTTGCCATCGCCCCTTCGTGGGGCGATGGTGTTCCTGATTTCGTGAACTCCGCGCCGCAATCCACGGGCGCGGAGTTTCTATGAGGGCCGTTATGCCAAATCCTGCCAATATTTCGCGTCCGCGCGGTTCGGTCTGGACCGACCCGCAGGTGCGCGGCTGGCTATTCCAGATCATCGCAGTCATCGCCGTCGTGGCGATCGGCTGGTACCTGTTCCACAACACCCAGCACAACCTCGCCCAGCGCGGGATCATCTCGGGCTTCGGCTTCCTGGAGCAGAGCGCCGGCTTCGGCATCTCCCAGCACCTGATCGACTATCAGGAGAGCGACAGCTACGGGCGGGTGTTCGTCATCGGCCTGCTCAACACCCTGCTGGTGGCGGGCATCGGCATCGTGTTCGCCACCATCCTCGGCTTCATCCTCGGCGTGGCGCGACTGTCGCCCAACTGGATGATCAGCAAGCTGGCCACCATCTATATCGAGACCTTCCGTAACATCCCGCCGCTGCTGCAGATCTTCTTCTGGTACTTCGCCGTGTTCCTGCCGTTGCCCGGCCCGCGGCAGAGCGTCAGCCTCGGCGATACGTTCTTCCTCAGCAACCGCGGTCTGAACATGCCGTCGCCCGCGATGGCCGAGGGCTTCTGGCCGTTCCTTATCGCCGTAGTACTGGCGCTCGTCGCGATCTGGTTCCTGGCCCGCTGGGCGCGCCAGCGCTTCGAGGCCACCGGCCAGGGCTTCCCGACCCTGATCACCAGCCTGGTGCTGATAGTGGGGCTGCCGAGTCTGGCCGCGCTGGTGTTCGGCGATCCCTTCCACTGGACAGTGCCGGAGCTCAAGGGCTTCAACTTCCGTGGTGGCTGGGTGCTGATCCCCGAGCTGATGGCCCTGACCCTGGCGCTGACCGTGTACACCGCGGCCTTCATCGCCGAGATCGTGCGCTCCGGGATCAAGGCAGTGAGCCATGGTCAGACCGAGGCGGCCCGCTCCCTCGGCCTGCCGGCCGGCAAGACCCTGCGTCTGGTGATCATTCCCCAGGCCCTGCGGGTGATCATTCCGCCGCTGACCAGCCAGTACTTGAACATCGTGAAGAACTCGTCGCTGGCGGCCGGTATCGGCTATCCGGACATGGTCTCGCTGTTCGCCGGTACCACCCTGAACCAAACCGGGCAGGCCATCGAGGTCATCGCCATCACCATGAGCGTGTACCTGGCCATCAGCATCAGCATCTCGATCCTGATGAACTGGTACAACAAGCGCATCGCGCTGATCGAGCGGTAAGGAGAAGCGCATGGAAGTCCATCAATTCCGTCCGAGTCTGCCGCCGCCCCGCATGAGCGTGGGTGTGGTCGGCTGGCTGCGGTCCAACCTGTTCTCCAGCTGGTTCAACACCCTGTTGACCCTGCTGGCCATCTACCTGGTCTGGCTGATCGTGCCGCCGCTGCTGAAGTGGGCGGTGCTGCAGGCCGACTGGACCGGTACCACCCGCGCCGACTGCACCAGCGAGGGTGCCTGCTGGGTGTTCATCAAGGAGCGCTTCAGCCAGTTCATGTACGGCTTCTACCCGGAAGAGTTGCGCTGGCGCGTCGACCTGACCGTGTGGCTGGCGGTGATCGGCGCGGCGCCGTTGTTCATCCCGGCGATGCCACGCAAGGCCAGCTACGGGCTGCTGTTCCTGATCGTGTATCCGCTGCTGGCCTTCTGGCTGCTGCACGGTGGCTTCCTCGGTCTGACCGAGGTGGAAACCAGCCAGTGGGGCGGCCTGATGCTGACACTGGTGATCGCCGCCGTCGGCATCGCCGGCGCGCTGCCGCTGGGCATCCTGCTGGCCCTTGGCCGGCGCTCGAAGATGCCGGCGATCCGCGTGATCTGCGTGACCTTCATCGAGTTCTGGCGCGGCGTGCCGCTGATCACCGTGCTGTTCATGTCCTCGGTGATGCTGCCGCTGTTCCTGCCGGAGGGCCTGTCCTTCGACAAGCTGCTGCGAGCCCTGATCGGGGTGATCCTGTTCCAGTCCGCCTACATCGCCGAAGTGGTGCGGGGCGGTCTGCAGGCCATTCCCAAGGGCCAGTACGAGGCGGCCGCGGCCATGGGCCTGGGCTACTGGCGGATGATGGGTTTGGTGATCCTGCCGCAGGCGCTCAAGCTGGTGATCCCGGGCATCGTCAACACCTTCATCGCCCTGTTCAAGGACACCAGCCTGGTGATCATCATCGGCCTGTTCGACCTGCTCAACAGCATCAAGCAGGCGACCACCGATCCGGCCTGGCTGGGCATGGCTACCGAGGGCTACGTGTTCGCTGCCCTGGTGTTCTGGATTTTCTGTTTCGGCATGTCCCGCTATTCCATGCGCCTGGAGCGCAAGCTGGACACCGGCCATAAGCGTTAGGAGTCATAGACCATGACCGAAGTTAAGAAAGAAGCCGCTGCCGAGCCGATCATTCAGCTGCAGGGCGTGAACAAGTGGTACGGCCAGTTCCACGTGCTCAAGGACATCAACCTCAACGTGCAGCAGGGCGAGCGCATCGTGCTCTGCGGCCCGTCGGGTTCCGGCAAGTCCACCACCATCCGCTGCATCAATCGCCTGGAGGAGCACCAGCAGGGCCGCATCGTCGTCGATGGCACCGAGCTGACCAGCGACCTCAAGCACATCGAGGCGATCCGCAGCGAAGTGGGCATGGTGTTCCAGCACTTCAACCTGTTCCCGCACCTGACCGTGCTGCAGAACTGCACCCTGGCGCCGATGTGGGTACGCAAGATGCCCAAGCGCAAGGCCGAAGAGATCGCCATGCACTTCCTCGAGCGCGTGCGCATCCCCGAGCAGGCGCACAAGTACCCGGGCCAGCTCTCCGGCGGCCAGCAGCAGCGCGTGGCCATCGCCCGTGCCCTGTGCATGAAGCCGAAGATCATGCTGTTCGACGAGCCGACCTCGGCCCTCGACCCGGAAATGGTCAAGGAGGTGCTGGATACCATGGTTGGCCTGGCCCAGGACGGCATGACCATGCTCTGCGTGACCCACGAGATGGGCTTCGCCCGCACCGTGGCTGATCGGGTGATCTTCATGGACCGCGGCGAGATCGTCGAACAGAACGAACCCAATGCGTTCTTCGACAACCCGCAGAACGAGCGGACCAAATTGTTCCTCGGCCAGATCCTCCATTGATCTGCACTGCGGCAAAAAGAAGGAGCCCTCGGGCTCCTTTTTTCTTTGCCCGCTATTCGGCGAGCGGCTGGCGCAGGCGCTTGCGGAAGGCCCCCGGAGTCTCGCCACATAGCTGCTTGAACAGCTTGGCGAAGGTGGCGCGGTCGGCGTAGCCCACTTGTGCGGCGACCTGTTCCAGCGAGCGTGCCGGGTTGCGCAGGGCGCTCTGTGCGGCGCTGATGCGCAGGCGCTGCAGGTAGTCGTTGGGCGTCAGGCCGGTGGCCGCCTTGAAGCGGCGCAGCAGGGTGCGGGTGGAGCAGTTGGCGCGCTCGGCCAGCAGCGGCAGGTCGATGGCCTGGGCGTGGTGCTGCTGCAGCCAGCGCAGTAGTGGGGCGATCAGCGGGTCGTCCTGCCCGGCCATCGGCAGCAGCGGGGCGAAGCGGCTCTGGCCGCCGCGCTCACGCTCCACCACCAGGGCGCCGGCCACGCGCTGGGCCAGCCAGTCGCCACCATGCACGGCGATCAGGTGCAGGCACAGGTCGAGGCCGGCCTGGGCGCCGCCGGAGCAGAAGCGGTTGTCGTCCTCGGTGAACAGCTGGTCGATCTGCAGGCGTACTTTCGGGAAGCGCTGGCTGAAGTTGTCCGCCAGGGCCCAGTGGGTGGTGGCACGGCGACCGTCCAGCTGGCCTGCGGCGGCCAGCAGGCAGGCGCTGCTGCACAGGCTGGCGAGTTGCTGGTGCTGTGGTCGCGTGGCCAGCCAGGCAAGCAGGGCGGTGTTGTGCTCCAGGGTGCGCTCCAAGGCGCTGCCGGTGGCGGGGATCAGCAGCAGGTCGGCCTGATCGGCCAGGCTCAGGTCGCCATCCACCCGCAGCTGCGCATAGCCCAGCTGCACCGGCTGGCCGTCGGCGCTGACCCGTTGCAGCCCGAACAGTGGCTCGCCGGCCAGCTGGTTGGCCAGGCGGAAGGCGTCATCGGCCATGCTTAGGCTGGAGAGCACGGTTTGTGGGCAGGTGTAGAGGGCGATACGGATCATGTGGCGATTATTGACACAAAGTTGTCTTTATCGCCAATCGCCGACCGTCACCTGCACGACCATACTCTGCCCATCACAACCCGGAGCAGCGTTGCCATGGCTCACCCCAATGCCGAACTGATCGACCGTTTCTACCAGGCCTTCCAGCGCCAGGATGCCGAGACCATGGCCGCCTGCTACGCCGACAACGTGGAGTTCTCCGATCCGGTATTCCGCGACCTCGAGGGCACGGACGCCGGTGACATGTGGCGCATGCTCTGCGCCCGCGCCAAGCGGTTCTCCCTGACCTACGAAGTGCTGGAGGCGGATGACCTGCAGGGCCGCGCCCGCTGGGTGGCGACCTACCTGTTCAGCCAGACCGGGCGCATGGTGGAGAACCATATCGAGGCCAGCTTCCGCTTCGAGGACGGCAAGATAGTTGAGCACCGCGACCGCTTCGACCTGTGGCGCTGGTCCCGCCAGGCCCTGGGCGCCAAGGGCTTGCTGCTCGGCTGGCTGGCGCCGGTGCAAAACGCCATCCGCAAGCAGGCCATGGGCGGGCTGCGCGCCTGGCAGGCCGGGCGCTGACTGGCGTAAGCTCGGCGGCCCCGCATCACGCTGCCGAGCCATGACCGATACACCTCCTGCCAAGCCCTGGTTCGTCTACCTGGTGCGTGCCGAGAACGGCGCGCTGTACTGCGGCATCAGCGACGATCCGCAGCGGCGCTTCGCGCAGCATCGCAGCGGCAAGGGCGCACGCTTCTTCCACTCCAGCCCGGCGCAGGCGCTGGTGTATATCGAGAGCTGCACGGACAAGAGCGCCGCGCTGCGCCGCGAGCGGGCGATCAAGGCGCTGGCCAAGGCCGCCAAGGAGCGCCTGGTCGCCAGCTTCATCATGGAAGAAGCTGATAGCGCCCTATCAGTCTGAGTGGGTAGGCCGCTGCCTGCCGCGGAGTTAAGCTGGCCCATCACACTGACACGGAGCCCGTCATGCACGAGTTGATCCTGCACCACTACCCGACCTCGCCGTTCGCCGAGAAGGCGCGCCTGCTGCTGGGCTTCAAGCAGTTGTCCTGGCGCTCGGTGATGATCCCGCCGGTGATGCCCAAGCCCGATCTGACCGCGCTGACCGGCGGCTACCGCAAGACCCCGGTGCTGCAGATCGGTGCCGACATCTATTGCGACACCGCGCTGATCGCGCGCCGCCTGGAGGCCGAGAAGAGTGTTCCGGCGCTGTACCCGGAAGGCCAGGAGTTCGTCGTCGCCAGCTTTGCCCAGTGGGTCGACTCGGTAGTGTTCCAGCACGCGGTGAGCCTGGTGTTCCAGCCGGAATCGGTGGCACTGCGCTTCGCTAAGCTGCCGCCGGAGGCGGTCAAGGCCTTTATCGCCGACCGCGCTGGACTGTTCAGTGGCGGCACTGCGACGCGCATTCCGGCCGACGTGGCCAAGCACAACTGGCCAAGCATCATGGCCCGCGTCGAGCAGCAGCTGGCGCGTGAGCAGGGCGACTTCCTGTTCGGCGAGCCATCGGTGGCCGACTTCTCCCTGGCTCACTGCCTATGGTTCCTCAAGGGCACCCCGGTCACCGCGCCGCTGGTCGACGCCTACCCCAATGTCAGCGCCTGGCTCGGCCGCGTTCTGGGCTTCGGCCATGGCGCGGCCAGCGAGCTGAGTTCCGCCGAAGCCATCGAGATCGCTCGCGCGGCGACCCCGGCTGCCTTGCCGGATGAACAATTCGCCGAGCCCAACGGCTTCCAGGCCGGCCAACGGGTGAAGATCGCCGCGACCGACTATGGCGTCGATCCGGTGGAGGGTGAGCTTGTGTTCGCTGGTGCCGAGGAACTGATCCTGCGCCGCGAGGACGAGCGCGCGGGCGTCGTGCATGTGCACTTCCCGCGCCTGGGCTTCCGGATCGAAGCGTTGTAGCTGTTGCCCCCTCTCCCTGTGGGAGAGGGTTGGGGTGAGGGGCTGAGTTGCCAGTTGGGCCCTCACCCCCCGGCCCCTCTCCCGGGAGGAGAGGGGAGAATGCGCCCGGCATTGGCCGGGCTTTTTTTATGGGCCCCGATCAGTCCTTGCGGCGCTTCAGTTGATCCTTCAGCTGCGTCGGCACCTGGCGAATGATCAGCATGTCGCGCGCCTCGTCGTACTCGATCTTTGAGCCCAGCAGATGAGCCTCGAAGCTGATCGACAGGCCCTCGGCGCGGCCGGTGAAGCGGCGGAACTGGTTGAGGGTGCGCTTGTCCGCCGGGAATTCCGGGGCCATGCCGTAATCCTTGTTGCGGATGTGTTCGAAGAAGGCGCGCGGGCGGTCCTCGTCGATGAGGCCGGAGAGCTCGTCGAGGGTGATCGGCTCGCCGATCTTGGCCTGACTGGTGGCGTAGTCGACCAGTGCCTCGGTCTTGGCGCGGGCCTGCTCCTCGGCCATGTCCTCGCTCTCGACGAAGTCGCTGAAGGCCTTGAGCAGGGTGCGGGTCTCGCTCGGCGCATCCACGCCTTCCTGGCAGCCGATGAAGTCGCGGAAGTAGTCCGAGACCTTCTTGCCGTTCTTGCCCTTGATGAACGAGATGTACTGCTTGGAGTTGGCGTTGTTGCGCCACTCGGAGATGTTGATGCGCGCCGCCAGGTGCAGCTGGCTGAGGTCCAGATGCTTGGCCGGCGCCACGTCCAGCGCCTCGGTCACTGTCACGCCTTCGCTGTGATGCAGCAGGGCGATGGCCAGGTAGTCGGTCATGCCCTGCTGGTAGTGGGCCAGCAGTACGTGGCCGCCGGTGGACAGGTTGGATTCCTCCATCAGCTTCTGCAGCTGCTCCACGGCCTGGCGGCTGAAGGCGGTGAAGTCCTGCTCGCCATCCAGGTAGGCCTTCAGCCAGCCGCTGAACGGGTAGGCGCCGGATTCCTCGTGGAACAGGCCCCAGGCCTTGCCCTGCTTGGCGTTGTAGCTCTCGTTGAGATCGGCCAGCAGATTCTCCATGGCCTGCGACGCGGCGAGCTCGGAGTCGCGTGCGTGCAGCACGGCCGGCGAGCCGTCGGGCTTCTTGTCGATCAGGTGGACGATGCAGTGGCGGATCGGCATGGGTATCGGTCTTCGGTGGTTCGGAACAGGGCGAGGAGTCTACCCGACAACGGCCCGTGGCGGGTCTCTGCCCGGTCGGGTGATGGCTTAGTGCCGCTATCTTCGGTGATCCACCGCAATATTTCGGATAAAAGTCGCTACCCGCTTCGCTTCCCGGGAAATGTGCGTCTACTGTTTTTTCGTCCACACGACGCAGTAAAGGGACGGCCCGCGGCGGCGCCACAAGCGCCGCCGCATCCATTTGCTCCAAACACGGATTGGAGAAAGACCCATGCATTACAAAAAAAAGCTGCTGTTTGCTTCTCTTCTGGCCTCCGCGGCCGCCCCGGCGCTCGCCGCCGGACCTCAGGACCTCTCGCAAGTCTTCGAAAAACTCTGGAGCCCGACTCGCCTCGGCCCGCTGGAGTGCCGCAGCGGCCTGCTCAATAGCTCGCCGCTGTTGTTGCCGCGCTGCATGCAGGCGGAGAACACCAACCAGCATCTGCAGATGCTGTACGACGTGGCCCAGGCCAACGGTGGCAACCGTGCCGCCGGTCTGCCGGGTTACGACGGCTCGCTGAACTACGTGAAGGAAACCCTGGAGCGCGCCGGTTACCGGGTCACGCTGCAGTCCTTCCCGTTCAGCGCCTTCTACCCGCAAGGCCCGGGCACGCTGCAGGCCCTGGCGCCGAGCCCGGAGACCTTCGAGTGGGAGGTGGACTTCACCTACCTGTCGCAGACCGATGCCGGTGACATCACCAGCAGCGTGGTGCCGGTGGATATCGCCCTCGGCGCCGGCAACACCTCCAGCAGCGGCTGCGAGGAAGCCGATTTCACCGGCTTCCCGGCCGGCTCCATCGCCCTGCTGCAACGCGGCAGCTGCAACTTCCAGATCAAGGCCGAGAACGCCGCCAATGCCGGCGCGGTCGGCGTGGTGGTGTTCAACCAGGGCGACACCGAGGACCGCAAGGGCCTGATCAACGCCACCCTGGGCGACGCCTATGCCGGTGGCATTCCGGTGCTGTTCACCACCTACGACGTGGGTGTGGGCCTGGCACAGACGGCCGACCTGCAGGTACGCATGGTCACCGACGTGGTGCGCGAACGCACCCAGACCCAGAACCTGGTGGCCGAATCCAAGCATGGCAACCCGAACAACGTGGTGATGGCCGGTGCGCACCTGGACTCGGTATTCGAGGGCGCGGGCATCAACGACAACGGTTCGGGCAGCGCCGCGCTGCTGGAGCTGGCCGTGCAGCTGCGCAAGGTGCGGCCGACCAACAAGCTGCGCTTCGCCTGGTGGGGCGCCGAGGAGTCGGGGCTGGTGGGTTCGACCTACTACGTGACCCAGCTGCCGCCGGAGGAGAAGGCGAAGATCAAGGCCTACCTGAACTTCGACATGATCGCTTCGCCGAACTTCGGCTACTTCATCTATGACGGCGACGGTTCCGCCTTCGGCCTGGAAGGCCCACCCGGTTCCGCGGCCATCGAGAAGCTGTTCGAGGAGTACTACAAGCTGCGCGGCCTGCCGTTCGAGGGTGACGAGATCACCTTCCGCTCCGACTACGCGCAGTTCTTCACCGACGGCATCGCCTTCGGCGGCCTGTTCACCGGCGCCGAGGAGCTGAAGACCGAGGAGCAGGCCGCGCGTTATGGCGGCACTGCCGGCGTCGCCCTCGATCCGTGCTACCACGCGGCTTGCGACAACCTGGGCAACATCGACATGCGTGCGCTGGAGATCAACGGCGACGCCATGGCGTTCGTCACCAGCTGGCTGTCGCATTCCACAAAGGCGATCGATGACGAGATCGAGGCCGGCAAGGCAGCGGGCCCGAGCCTGAAGCGCGCCGCCCAGGCCTATGACATCACGCACTGGGGCAAGCACTGGATCAAGTGATCCGCGCCTGCTGACAAAAAGCCCCGCCACGGTTCGCCGTGGCGGGGCTTTTTCATGGCGCCGGCACAGACGCCTGGCGCCGCTGCACCGCGTGCAGGCGCTCGATCATGTAGCGCAGGTGCATGTGCAGCTCGTACAGCTCGCTGGAGTAGGACAGCGGCACCTCGACCCGTGCCAGCTCATCCTCCAGCTTCTCCAGGCGCTCGATCTCGGCGCCGATATCGCCATTGAGCTTGCCCTTGTACAGCTGCTGGTCGATCTCGCGCAGGTGCTTGTACCAGCGGTAGATGCGCGCGCGGATGCGCCACTGGTAGATCGGCCCGATGGCCTTGAACAGCGGGAACAGCAGCACCAGCAGCGGGATGGCCAGGATGATGTAGCGGTCGGCCAGCGAGGCGATGCGGAACGGCAGGTAGCGCTGCAGGATCGGCAGGCCCTTGTCGTAGTAATAGTCGGCCTCGCTCAGGGTCTGCAGCGACAGCGGCGGACGCGTCGGATAGCTGCCGGCGGGGTCGAGCAGGCTGCCGTTCTTCAGCACGGTCTTGGCCGCCTCCAGGATCAGCGGGGTCAGCGACGGATGGAAGCTCTCGCCGGCTACCAGGGTGGCCACCGGACCGAGGGTGACGATGTCGCGCTCGGGGGTGTTGCGCGCCATGTCCAGCATGCCTTCGCCCACTTCCAGACGACTCAGGTAGGGCAGACGCGCCAGGTAGGCCTCGGTGCGGCGCAGGCTGACCAGGCGCAGCTTGGGCTCGGCGGCCAGGCGCTGGATCAGCGGGTTCTCCGCCGGGCCGACGAAGAAGGCGGCGTCCAGCTCGCCCTTCACCAGCGCATCGGCGGCGCGACTGCCGCCCAATGGCTGCCACTGTTTGGGATAGGCGCCCGGCTCGATACGGTTGGCGGCGAACAGGGCGGCGGTCACCGCCTGGGTGCCACTGTCTTCCGAGCCGATGGCCAGGCGCAGCTTCATCAGGTCGGCCAGGCGCTCGAACTTCACCTTGCGTGTGGTGAACAGCCACAGCGGTTCGCGGTACATCACGCCGAGGCCGGCCAGCTTGCCGCGCGCCTCGTCGTCCAGGGTCAGCTCCTGGCCGCTCTGGATCAGGGCCAGCTCCACGGAGCCGTCACCCAGCTTGGCCAGGTTGTCGCGCGAGCCCTGGCTCTGTACCAGCTCCAGCTCGAAGCCCTGCTGCTCCAGCTCGGCCCGCAGGCGTTCGGCGAAGGCGTGGTAGCCGCCGCCCACGGCGCCAGTGGCCATGCGTGCATGCATGGGCGGCGGCGGGGCGACGAAGTAGAACAGCGCGCCCACCAGGCCGGCCAGCACCGGCACTATCCACAGGTTGGCGAGGATGAGGATTTTCAGGTCGCGGAGAATGCGGCGCATGGTCGGTCCTTGTGGCTATCCCTGGCAGAGGATAGCCGGCCCGGGCCACTCGCTCACCGTTCAGCCGCGCGAGGCGAGAACCGCTCCGCGTCGATCGTGCCAGTAACCCACCGCTGCCAGCAGCACCAGCAAGCCGAGGGCATACAGCGCCTCCACGCCCAGGGCCACCAGCACCAGGCAGCAGAGCAGGGTGCTGAAGCCTGCGATCCAGCGCCAGAGGCCGCGCAGCAGCACCCAGCCGGCGGCCATGCTGAGCAGGTAGACGACGATGAAGTTGCCGTTGGCGTAGCGGATCAGGTCGTCCACCGACAGCTGCATCACCGCGGCCAGGGTGGCGCACAGGCAGCAGATCAGTACCACCACCAGCAGGGCGCGGGCCGGTACGCCGTGGCGGTTGAGCGGAGCGAGCGAGGAGGGCAGCTTGCCTTCGTCGGCCAGGCTCCAGATCAGCCGCGCGAAGCCCTGCACATAGACGTTCATCGAGGCGAAGCAGGCCAGGTAGCCCACCGCCGCCACCAGCCAGCGCGCCTCGTCGCCGAGCAGCATGTGCATCAGCCGCGGCAGCGAGGCGGCGTCGCTGTGCACGTCGCCGTGCACGCCGAAACTCAGCACCGCCACTGAGAAGCCCCAGTACACCAGACCCGCCAGCAGCACGCCGAGCAGCAGGGCCAGGGGGAAGTCGCGCTGCGGATGCTTGAACTCCTCGCCCAGATGGGTGAAGGCCTCGATGCCGACGAAGCACCAGAACATCACGCCCAGGGCGGTGGGAATCAGCTGCCAGGAGTCGCCGATCTCCGGCAGCAGCGGCTGGCTGGCCAGCGGCAAATCGCCGACCCACCAGACCAGGCCGACCGTGCCGAGAATCGCCAGGGCGATCAGCCCCTGTACAACGCCGCTGGCCCGGGCCGGGCGCTGGCCGAGCAGGAGCATGGCGCCGAGAGTGACGAACTGGATCAACAGCGCCTCGCCTCTGCCGATCGGCAGCACCGCCTGCCAGAAACCGGTGGCGATGTTCAGCGCGGCGGGCAGGCCGACCGGCAGCACGGCGAGGAACAGGAAGGCGATCAGCCTTTCCATGCGCGGGCCGAAGGCGCGGCCGATCAGGTGCGGCGCGCCGCCGGCGTGGGGGAAGCGCTTGCCCAGCTGGGCGAAGGTGAAGGCCACCGGCAGCACCAGGGCGATCAGGATCAGCCAGGCCCAGAGCGAGGCGCTGCCGGCGGCGGTGGCGGCCAGTGCCGGCACCACGAAGATGCCGGTGCCCAGCAGCGAGGTACTGAGCAGCGCGATGCCCTGCAGCAGGCCCAGTTCCTTGTTCAGCCGGCTCATGATGTATGCTCGCTCCTTCCTTTCGATCCCGCCATGTTAAGCGCGCCGCCTCGGGCAGGTCGCCGCCGTTTACCGGCAAACTGGCGGAATCCACCGTCAAACTGCCTGCTGCCGAGAACCACCGTGGACAAGTTCGATCGCCAGATCATCGCCCTGCTGCGCCAGGATGCGCGTACCTCCGTCAGCCAGATCGCCCGCGAAATCAGCCTGTCCCGTTCGGCGGTCGGCGAGCGCATCCGCCAGCTGGAGCAGAGCGGGGTGATCCGCGGCTACCACGCCCGGGTGGCGGAGGCCGGCGCTGGCGGGGTGAAGGCCTTCCTCGAGCTGTTCTACAAGGACGGCCGCTGCCAGGACTATGTCGAGCGCATGCGCGCCTACCCGGAGATCCGCCAGTGCTGTGGCATCAGCGGCGAGACCGACATGCTGGTGCAGGTCGAGGCGGCGAGCATGGCGCGCCTGGCCGAGATTCGCGGGGTGATCGAGAGCTTCCCCGGCATGCAGCGGGTGAAGACGCACATGGTGGTCAACGAGTGGGCGATGTAGGGCGCGAGGCGGTGGCCTATTCGGCCGATGCCTGGGTCGCCTCTTCCTCGGTGAGCATGTACTTGCCCGCCTGCAGGTCCTGGAAGTAGCGGTCGTAGCGGCCGCTGTCGCGGAACACCTGCAGGCGCTGGTTGAAGCGCAGCAGCAGGTCCTCGCTGTCTTCCAGGCTTCTGGGCAGCATCAGGTAGCTGCGGTTGATCAGCAGTGGCCTGGGGTGGTGGGTGACCCGGGCGCGTTCGGCCGGGGTGAAGTGGCGGCTCAGCGCGGCGTAGCCGACGTTGATCTCCTGCGGGTAGAGCACCACCCGTTCCTTGAGCAGTTTCTCGAAGTTCTGCTGGTCGCTGGAGACCCGCTCCATGTGCACCTTGCCCTTGGCCAGGAAGGCATCGAAGTCGGGGCCGTAGCTGTATTCCAGGCCGCCGCCCAGGGTCATGCCGGCCAGGTCGTCGAAACTGTGCCAATCGAAGGGCTGCGACTTGAGGTGGAAGAACACGAAGCGCTCATCCAGCAGCGGCGCGCTGAACAGGAAGTCCGCCTCGCGCTCGCCCTTGTGCATCCACACGCCGGTGGCGTCGAACTTGCCGGCGGCGGCCGCCGAGTAGGCACGCGGCCAGGGCAGGAAGCGGAAGCTGACCTTGTAGCCTTCCTCGGCGAACAGGTCGCTGATGATGTGGGCGATCACGCCGCTGTGGCGCAATTCCTGGGACAGGTAGGGCGGCCAGTCGCCAACGCTGATCTGCAGCTCGCGCGGTTCCGCCTGGGTGGCCAGGCACCAAGACAGGCAGCAGATCGTCAGCAGGGTTTTCCAGCGCATGGGGACTCCCGGGCTCCCGGAGGCTGTCACCCCGACAGCATAGTCAGTTCGCGCCGGCGGCGATGCTACCGTTCAGCCAGGCGCGCCGCGCGGCGACCTCGTGGAAGGTCCAGGCGACGAAGCGGCTCTGCTTGTTGCCCTGGGCCATGTTCAGCTGGCGCACCTCCAGCGCGCCGGCCTTCTTCAGCGCGGCTTCCAGGCCGGGCAGGTTGCTGGCCTTGGACACCAGGCTGCTGAACCACAGCACCTGGCCGGCCACCGCCGCGCTCTCGCCCGCCATGCGCCGCAGGAAGGCGGCCTCGCCACCCTCGCACCACAGCTCGTTGCTCTGTCCGCCGAAGTTCAGCACCGGCAGCTTGCGCTTGGGGTCGAGCTTGCCGAGGTTCTTCCACTTGCGCGTGCTGCCGCTCACCGCCTCGGCGGCGGAGGCGTGGAAGGGCGGGTTGCACAGGGTCAGGGTGAAGCGTTCGTCGCTGGCCAGCAGGCCCTGGAAGATGTGCTGCGGCTCGCTCTGCTGGCGCAGCTCGATGGCGTCGGCCAGACCGTTGGCCTGTACGATCACGCGGGCGGCGGCCAGGGCCACCGGGTCGATGTCGGAGCCGAGGAAGCGCCAGCCGTAGTCGCTATGGCCGAGCAGCGGGTAGATGCAGTTGGCGCCGGTGCCGATGTCCAGTGCGCGAACCGCCTTGCCGCGCGGAATGGCGCCATCGTTGCTCTCGGCCAGCAGGTCGGCCAGGCCGTGCAGGTAGTCGGCGCGGCCGGGAATCGGCGGGCACAGGTAGCCCGGTGGAATGTCCCAGTGGGCGATGCCGTACAGCTGGCGCATCAGCGCGCGGTTGAACACCTTCACCGCCTCGGGATCGGCGAAGTCGATGCTCTGCTTGCCGTAGGGGTTGAGGATGACGAAGCGGCCCAGCTCCGGGCTGGCCTCGATCAGCTTGGGAAAGTCGTAGCGACCCTGGTGACGGTTGCGCGGGTGCAACTGGCCTTTGACGACGGCTTTGGGTTGGCGGGGCGGCTGAGCTTTCTGGCGCATGACGGGCGGTTCGGCGGGCGGGGCGCGCATTGTCCCACAGCCGCTACTTCCAGCCCATCTGCCAGCGCTGCGGGTCCTGCAGCCGGCGCCAGTCGAGGCGCTCGCTGCGGCCGGTGAGTACGGCCTGCAGGTCCACCGTCAGCAGCCTGCCGTCGTCATCGTGATGCAGCTCGGTCACCAGGAAGTGGCGCTCGCGGTTCTGCGGGGCGCGCGCCGTCCACTTCGACAGCAGCAGCTTGCGCGGGTTGATCCGCGTCGGTGTCACTGGCGATGTTCCAGCAGGCGCCGCGCCACCTCCTGGCCGCTGAGCCAGGCGCCTTCCACCCGGCCGGACAGGCACCAGTCGCCGCAGGCATACAGGCCCAGGTCGGCGTCGGCCAGGGCGCCCCACTCGTGGGCGCTGGCCGGGCGCGCGTAGAGCCAGCGATGGGCCAGGGAGACGGTCGGGGCGGGCAGGGCGCAGCCGATCAGCTCGGCGAAGGCACCGTGCAGTTGCTCGATCACCGCCTCCTTGGGCAGGTCCAAGTGCTGCTTGCTCCAGGTGCTGGTGGCGTGCAGCACCCAGGTGTCGACGCTGCCGTCGCGGCCCGGCTTGCTGCGGCTGCGGGCCAGCCAGTCCAGCGCGCTGCCCTGGACGAAGCAGGCTTCGACGCGAGTTTCCAGCGACGTGGCGAAGCCCAGGGCCACGGCCCAGGTCGGCTCCATGATCACGCTGGCAGCGGCACCGGCCAGTTTGGGTGCGGCAGCCAGCAGGTTGGTGGCCTGTGGCGCCGGGGTGGCGATGATCACGCTGCTGTAGGGGCCGTGGCTGTTGCCCTCGGCGTCCTGCAGGCTCCAGTGCTGTTCGCCGCGGAACACCTCGGTGATGCGGCAGGCGAAGTGCACCGGCAGGGCGCCGAGCAGCGCGCGGCTGATGGCACTCATGCGCGGTGTGCCGACCCAGCGCACCTGCTCGTCGGGCGAGGGCAGCAGGCCGTTCTCGTTGTAGTGGTAGAGCTGCGGGTCCCACTCGGCGACCCAGCCACGGGCCTGCCACTGCTGGACCACTTCGACGAAGCGGCGGTCGCGGGCGGTGAAGTACTGGGCGCCAAGGTCCAGCGAGCCGACGTCGCTGCGCTTGCTGGCCATGCGTCCGCCGCTGCCGCGGCTCTTGTCGAACAGCTCGACCTCCAGCCCTGCCGCATGCAGGGCCTGGGCGGCGGAGAGGCCCGCCAGGCCGGTACCGATAATTGCGATGGGTGCGTTCATTGTGAGCCTCGTTTCCTAGCCGGTCGCTTCTCGGAGCGATGTTACTGCCGGCTACATGTTGGACACGGGTGAACAAACATTGGTTGTACCCGTCTCACACCATCCGCTGCGTGAGCCTGCTGAAACTGGGACGGCGGCCTCGGTGAAAAAAGGCACGTTGCGCCGTCATGATTCAGACTAGGGCGTGACAGGTGGTTAACGCCATGCGAGGAGGATGCCATGCACATATTGCTGACCGGCGGTACAGGTCTGATCGGACGTGCCCTGTGTCGCCAGTGGTTGCAGCAGGGACACCAGCTGACCGTGTGGAGCCGCACGCCGGACCGGGTTCCCGCCCTGTGCGGCGCTGCCGTACGAGGCATCGGCCGGCTGCAGGATTACGGTGACGGCCCACTGGATGCGGTGATCAACCTGGCCGGCGCGCCCATCGCCGACCGGCCCTGGACGCACAGGCGCAAGGCGCTGCTGTGGGCCAGCCGCGTCACGCTGACCGAACAGTTGCTGGCCTGGCTGGAGAGCCGCGAGCACAAGCCACGGCTGCTGATCTCCGGCTCCGCCGTGGGCTGGTATGGCGACGGCGGCGAGCGCGAGCTGCACGAGGACAGCCCGCCGGTGGTCGAGGACTTCGCCGCGCAGCTGTGCGGCGCCTGGGAGGAGACGGCGCAGCGCGCCGAGGAGCAGGGCATCCGCGTGGTGCTGCTGCGCACCGGGCTGGTCCTGGCCGGCGACGGTGGCTTCCTCAAGCGCATGCTGCCGCCGTTCCGTCTGGGCCTGGGCGGGCCGATCGGCAATGGCCGGCAGTGGATGCCGTGGATCCATCTGCAGGATGAAATCGGCCTGATCGATTTTCTCTTGCAGCGGGAAGATGCCCGCGGTCCCTATAATGCCTGCGCGCCGCAGCCGGCCAGGAACAAGGCCTTCGCCCGCGCCCTCGGCCGTGCGCTGGGCCGCCCGGCGATACTGCCGTTGCCCGGGCCGCTGCTCCGGCTCGGCCTGGGCGAGATGTCCGGGCTGCTGCTCGGCGGGCAGAAGGCGCTGCCCCAGCGCGCCCTGGCCGCCGGCTACGAATTCCGTTTCACCGATCTCGACTCGGCCCTGGCCGACCTGTTCAAGGACACCGCATGACCGATCATGCCCTGCTGTTGATCAACCTGGGTTCGCCGGCCTCCACCTCGGTGGCTGACGTGCGTCGCTACCTCAACCAGTTCCTCATGGACCCCTACGTGGTCGACCTGCCCTGGCCGCTGCGCCGGCTGCTGGTGTCGCTGATCCTGATCAAGCGGCCGGAGCAATCGGCGCATGCCTACTCATCGATCTGGTGGGAAGGCGGCTCGCCGCTGATCGTGCTCAGTCGCCGCCTGCAGCAGGCCATGCAGCCGCACTGGCCGCACGGCCCGGTGGAGCTGGCCATGCGCTACGGCGAGCCGTGCATCGAGACGGTGCTCAACCGCCTGGTGGCCCAGGGTGTGCGCAAGGTGACCCTGGCGCCGCTCTACCCGCAGTTTGCCGACAGCACCACCACCACGGCGCTGGAGGAAGTGCGCCGGGTGGTGCGCGAGCAGAACCTGACGCTGCAGTTCGCCGAGCTGCCGCCGTTCTACGCCGAGCCGGAATACCTGGACGCCCTGGTGGCCAGCGCCAGGCCGCATCTGGAGCAGGACTTCGACCATCTGCTGCTGAGCTTCCACGGCCTGCCCGAGCGCCATCTGCACAAGCTCGACCCGAGCGGCCACTGCCTGAAGGGCGCCGACTGCTGCCGTACCGCTTCGCCCCAGGTGCTCGCCCACTGCTATCGCGCCCAGTGCCTGCGCAGCGCCGAGCTGTTCGCCGAGCGCGCCGGGCTGCCGGCGGGCAAGTGGTCGGTGTCGTTCCAGTCGCGCCTGGGCCGCGCCAAGTGGATCGAGCCCTATACCGAGACGCGTCTGGACGAACTGGCCAAGGCCGGCGTGAAGAAGCTGCTGGTGATGTGCCCGGCCTTCGTCGCCGATTGCATCGAGACCCTGGAGGAGATCGGCGATCGCGGCCGCGAGCAGTTCCAGGAGGCCGGTGGCGAACAGCTGGTGCTGGTGCCCTGCCTGAACGATCACCCGCAATGGGTGGAGGCCTTGAAGGTGCTGTGCGAGAGGGCGCCGCAAGGGCTGTGAACGAGACGGGGCTGCGGCCCCGTTTTTCGTGTGAGGTCGCTGCTTTGGCAGTCGGATTGGGCAACGAACCGCAGGCGGGACGCGCCATGGCGGCGCGTCCCGGTCCGCTTGCCGTACTAGCGATTTTCGTGAGTCTGGTGCACCGCCTCGATGATGACCTTGGCCACTTCAGCCGGGCGCGACTGCTGCGGCACGTGGCTGGCCTTCAGCTCGGTGGTGCGGGCACCGATCTTCTTGGCGAAGGCGCGTTGCAGATCCGGCTGGATCATGCGGTCCTCGTTGGCGACGACGAACCAGCTCGGCTTGGTCTTCCAGGCCGCCACGCTGGTCCTGTCCTCGAAGGCCGCGGCGCGGATCGGGCCCTGGGTCGCGAGCATGACGCTGGTCTGCTCGGCCGGCAGGTCCTGGGCGAAGTCGTCGGCCATGCCCTTGGGCGTCAGGTAGAGGAAGCCGTTCTTGTCCGGCACGATCTCGCTCACACCGGACGGCGCGGGGTAATCTTTGCCCAGTTCCTTGGTGGCCTGGCCCGCATCGGGGGCGAAGGCGGCCACATACACCAGGCTGCGCACCTTCTGATCGGCACCGGCCTGGCTGATCACCGTGCCGCCCCAGGAGTGACCGACCAGCACCACGTCACCTTCCTGGTTGTTCAGTACGCGCTGGGTGGCAGCCACGTCGTCGGTCAGGGAGGTCAACGGGTTCTGCACCACGGTGACCTTGATGCCTTCGGACTGCAGCAGCGGCACTACCTTTGCCCAGTCGGAGCCGTCGGCGAAGGCGCCGTGGACGATCACGACCGAGGGTTCCTGGGTGGCCGCCTGGCTGCCCATGGTGAACAGCGATGCACTCATGGCGAGGGCGAGGGCGAGAGTCTTGGGTTTGAACATGGTGGAGTCTCCTGTGGGGGTTGATGTGCAGTGTCGAGGAGCCTCCGGCATCCGGGTATCGGTCGTTTATCCGAGGCCTGCTTGCTGGGCAGGAGTGGAGAAGCGGCATGGCGAGTGATGGCATCGAGTTGCAGGCGGCGGTCCTCGCCCTGTCCATGGTCGGCGACCTCAGCATGGGCCAGCCGCTCGGCCAGTCGCGGCGCAGCGCGCGCCTGGCGCGGTTGCTCGCCCAGGCCTGCCACGGCGCTGGCGAGCACGCAGAGGTCGCCCGCCAGGTGTCCCTGCTGCGCTGGTCGGGCTGCACCGCCAATGCCGAGGGCTTCGCCCGCCTGCTCGGCGACGACGTGGGCGGGCGCAGCGCCATGCTCAGCCAGACGCTGGACAGCGCCGGCCGGCGCGCCATGCGCCGCACCACGCCGTTGGCCGTGGTGCATTGCGAGGTGGCCGGCGAGGTCGCCCATACCCTGGGCCTGGGCGCGGCGGTCGAGCAGGGCCTGCGTAACGTGTTCGAGCAGTTCGATGGCCAGGGCAGACCCTTCGGCCTGCGCCACCCCCAGGTGCCGGAGGTGGTGTATCAGGTGATGCTGGCGGGCGATCTGGAGATCCTCGCGCGCGTGCACGGGTTGGAAGCCGCGCTGGCGTGGATCGCCGCCCAGGCCGACCGGCGCTATCCGGCGGTACTCGCCGCGGAGCTGGCGCGGCATGCCGCGGACTGGCTGGAGATCGCCGATGCGCCCGAGGAGGAACTCGATGCGAGCGGGGCGCAGGTGCCGCTGACCCTGGTGGCGGACGTGATCGACCTGAAGCTGCCCTGGCTGGCCGGCTACTCGCGGCGCGCCGCCGAGCTGGTGCGCCAGGCCGGCCGGCTATGGAGCCTGGACGAAGCCGTGGTCGAGCAGGCGGCCCAGGCCGCGCTGATCCATGGCATCGGCCGCGCGGCGGTGCCCAACCGTATCTGGAACGCCCCGGGTGCACCGCTTGCCGGGGACTTCGAGCAGATTCGCCTGGTGCCCTACTGGACGGCCCGCGCCTGCAGCCGCATCCCCGCCCTGGCGGCGCCCGGAAAGCTCGCCTCCAGCGCCTACGAGCGACTGGACGGCAGCGGCTATTTCCGTGAACTGGGCGGCGAGGCGCTGCCATCCGCGCAGCGTCTGCTGGCGGCGGCGCTCGCCTGGCAGGCGCTGGGCAGCGAGCGGCCCTGGCGGCCAGCCTTCGACGCGGGCGAGGCGCAGCGCGTGCTGCTCGACGAGGCCGGGCGTGGGCGTTTCGATCCGCAGGCCTGTCAGGCGGTGATCGCGGCGGCGCGTGGCGACGGTGCCCTGGCGCCATGCCGGAGCGGCAACGGCCTGCTGAGCGAACGAGAGACGCAGATCCTCAGGTGCATCAGCCTCGGCGGCAGCAACAAGGAGGTGGCCCGCCAGCTCGGCATCAGCCCGAGCACGGTGCGCACCCATGTCGAGAGCGTGTTCCGCAAACTGCAGTGCACCACCCGCGCGGCGGCGACGCTGAAGGCGTTCACTCTTGGGCTGATCTGAGGCCGGCAAAGAAAAACGGAGGCCGAGGCCTCCGTTTTCAACCTGCCAGCGATCAGGCGCTTACAGCACCTCGAACAGCCCGGCAGCGCCCATGCCGCCGCCGACGCACATGGTGATCACCACGTACTTTACGCCGCGACGCTTACCTTCCAGCAGGGCGTGGCCGACCATGCGCGCGCCGCTCATGCCGTAGGGGTGGCCGATGGAGATGGCGCCGCCGTTGACGTTCAGCTTGGCCGGGTCGATGCCGAGCTTCTGGGCGCTGTACAGCACCTGGCAGGCGAAGGCCTCGTTGAGCTCCCACAGGCCGATGTCGTCGACGGTGAGGCCGTGCTGCTTGAGCAGCTTGGGTACGGCGAATACCGGGCCGATGCCCATCTCTTCCGGGGCCAGGCCGGCCACGGCGATGCCGCGGTACAGGCCCAGCGGCTGGATGCCGCGCTGGGCGGCCAGGGCGCCGCTCATCAGCACGCTGGCGCTGGCGCCGTCGGACAGCTGGCTGGCGTTGCCGGCGGTGATGCAGCCACCTTCGATGACCGGCTTGAGCTTGGTCAGGTCGTCCAGCACGGTCTGCGGGCGGTTGCCCTCGTCCAGGCTCAGGGTGACGTCTTCGAAGCTGATCGCGTCGGTTTCCTTGTCCACCAGCTTCTTGCGGGCGGTGACCGGGACGATCTCATCGGCGAACAGGCCGGCGGCCTGGGCGGCGGCGGTGCGCTGCTGGGACAGGAAGCCGTATTCGTCCTGGGCCTCGCGGCTGATGTTGTAGCGCTTGGCGACGATCTCGGCGGTCTGCAGCATCGGCATGTAGGCATGCTCGGCCATCTTCACCACGGCCGGGTCGTAGTCGGCACCGGACCATTTCATGTGGGTGTTCTGCACCAGGCTGATCTGCTCCTGGCCGGCGCCGACGGTGACGGCCATGCCGTCGACCATGATCTGCTTGGCGGCGATGGAGATGGCCATCAGGCCGGAAGCGCACTGGCGGTCGATGGTCTGGCCGCTGACCGACAGCGGCAGGCCGGCGGCCAGGCTGGACAGGCGCGCCAGGTTGATCGCGGCGGTGCCACCCTGCATGGCGGTGCCCATCACCACGTCCTCGATCTCGCCCGGCTCGATGCCGGCGCGCTCGACGGCGGCGCGCAGGGCGACGGCGGCCATGGACGGCGACTTGAGGTCGTTGAAGGCGCCGCGGAAGGCCTTGGCGATCGGCGTGCGGGCGGTGGAGACGATGACGGCGTCTTGCATGGCGGAATCCTCTGTTGTGGTCTTCGTATCAGTCGCGCAGCAGGCGGGCGAGCGCCTGGCGCAGGTTTTCGGGAATCGGCACCGGCCGGTTGCTGGCACGGTCGACGAACACGTGGACGAAGCGCCCGGCGGCGCAGGCTTCGTCTTCGCCGGCCTTGAAGATGGCCAGTTCGTACTGCACCGAGCTGTTGCCCAGCTTGCCGACGCGTAGGCCGACCTCGATGCGCTCGGGGAAGGCGATGGAGGCGAAGTAGTCGCACGACGAGCTGACCACGAAGCCGATCACCTCGCCCTCGTGGATATCCAGGCCGCCGACCTCGATCAGGTAGGTGTTCACCGCGCTGTCGAAGAACCCGTAATAGACGACGTTGTTGACGTGGCCGTAGACGTCGTTGTCGTGCCAGCGCGTGGTGATCGGCTGGAAGTGGGCGTAGTCGCCGCGCAGGTGCTGCGGTGGGTTCATGCTCGGTCCTCGTGCTTGCGCATCACCCTAAGGCCTGGGTGGTGCGCGGGATACTTTGATTCGTGGGCTGTATTGCGGGCTATTGGTCAGCATTGGTCACCCCTCTCCGTTTGGGAGAGGGGCGGGGGTGAGGGATTTACACGCTACTCCGAGTTGCCTGCGTCACCCTCACCCTAGCCCTCTCCCAGAGGGAGAGGGAGCTATTCAATACGCCGCCCGGTAGATGGCCAGCGCATCGGCCTCGCTGACCTCGCGCGGATTGTTCACCAGCAGACGCTGCTGCAGCATCGCATCGCTGGCCAGGGTCGGCAGCATGGCTTCCGGCACGCCGGCGTCGCGCAGGCGGCTGGGCAGCCCGCAGCGCTGGTTCAGCGCGGCCAGTTCGTTGATGAACTCGGCGGCGCACTGCTCCGCGCTGTCACCCTTGAAGCGCTCGCCGAGCAGCAGCGGCGCCAGTTCGGCATACAGCGGGGTGGCCGCCGGCGCGTTGAAGCGCAGCACATGCGGCAGCACCAGGGCGTTACTCAGACCATGCGGAATATGGAAGTGCCCGCCCAGCGGATAGGCCAGGGCGTGCACCGCCGCCACCGGCGCGTTGGCGAAGGCCTGGCCGGCCAGGCAGGCGCCCAGCAGCATGGCCTGACGCGCCTCGCGGTTTTGTCCGTTGTGCACCGCCTCATCCAGATTGGCGGCCAGCAGGCGCAGGGCCTCGCGGGCCAGCAGGTCGGACAGCGGGTTCTTCTTCAGCTTGGTGGTGTAGGCCTCGATGGCGTGGACCATGGCGTCGATGCCGGTGGCGGCGGTCACCGCCGGCGGCAGGCCGAGGGTCAGCTCGGCGTCGAGCAGGGCCAGGTCCGGCAGCAGCAGCGGCGAGACCACGCCCATCTTGGTGGTTTCGCCGGTGGTGACGATGGAGATCGGCGTCACTTCCGAGCCGGTGCCGGCGGTGGTCGGCATCTGGATCAGCGGCAGGCGCTGGCCGCGCGCATTGCCCACGCCGTAGATGTCCTTGAGTGCCTGCTGGCAGTTGGGGTGGGCGAGCAGGGCGACCAGCTTGGCCACGTCCATCGAGCTGCCGCCGCCGAAGCCGACCACCAGGTCGGCGCCCAGCGCACGGGCGCGCTCCACGGCGTTGAGCACGATCGCTTCGGGCGGGTCGGCGATCACCTGGTCGAACACCTCCACGGCCACGCCGGCCTGGGCGAAGCCGGGCAGCACGCCGTCGAGCAGGCCGAAGCGGGTGATGCCGGGGTCGGTGACCAGCATCACGCGCTGGGCGCCGCGCTCCTGGCACAGGCTGGCGAGGCGCGCGGCGGCGCCGGATTCGCAGAGGATCTGCGCGGTGGTGGCGAAGCTGAAGGGTTGCATGACAAGTCCTCCGAAGGTCAGGGCTGCGCCGGCACGGGCTGCTGGCGGGCGAAGAAGTCCCAGATGGCCTGTGGGCCGTCGAAACCGGAAAGGGTGGGGCCGAGCAGGCGCGGCGCGCGGAAGCCGGCCTGGGGCAGCAGGTGGCCGCCGCCGATCACCCCGTACAGGGCCACCTCGGCGCGGCCCTCGGCCTGCCACTGGTCGAGGCTGACGTGCTGCGCCGGGTCCGCCGGATCGCGCCAGGCCGTGCTGCTGCGCACGGCCTCGCGCGGGTAGCCGGCGAGATTGGCGAAGTACAGCGCCGACTCGTAGGCCGAGCGCACGTTGCCGCGGTCGCCGAAGCCGAACAGGCTGACTGGGCCGCCGTTGTAGGGGTTGATCGGGTCGCGGGTGCCGTTCATCAGCAGCACCGGCACGGCCTGGCCGGAGGGTGCGCAGTCCAGGTTGGCATCGGTCGGCAGGTTGGCCGCCACGGCGGCGACGCCGGCCAGCAGTTGCGGGCGCTCCAGCGCCGCGCGCAGGCCCAGTTGGCCACCGTTGGAGTAGCCGACCAGGAAGGCGCGCCGGGGATCGGCGCCGTGCTCGGCGGCGAAGCGCTGCACCAGGGCGGCGAGCAGGCCGAGATCATCGATGTTGCGGGTGCGCGCCGGGTAGTCGGCGGCGCGGCGGCAGTCGTTCCAGTTGTCCTTGAAACCCTGGGGGTAGACCACGATGAAGCCGTGCTCGTCGGCCAGGTGCTCGAACTGGTAGGCGCTGTAGGTGCGGATGTCGTCGATGCTCTGCAGCGAGCCATGCAGCACGAACAGCAGCGGCGCCTTGGCCGGCAATCCGGCCGGGACATGGAAGGCATAGTCGCGCTGCAGCTCGCCGACCTGGATGCGGCCGCGCTGCAGTTCGGCGCTCGGCGCGGCGGTGGACGGCGCCGGCGTATGCAGGAAGTACAGGTACAGCCCGCCCAGCAACAGGGCCAGCGGTAGAAGCAGGGTCAGCACTCTTGTTGTTTTTCTCATGGGTGCCTCAGGGTGGAGTCGAGGGTTGCACGCGGGGATGCCCATGCAGAAACCTGCAGGGCATCGCCGCGCGCAACGCCAATTTCACAGCGGCATCAGAACGCGAAGCTCTCTTCGGCCATCGCCATCAGGCAGTCCGCACCGCCCAGCAGGGCCTCGCGGTGGCTGCTGGCGCGTGGCAGCACGCGGCGCAGGTAGAACTCGGCGCTGTGCAGCTTGGCCTGGTAGAAGGCCGCCTCGCCAGTGCCCGCGTCCAGTGCCTGCTGGGCGGTGGCGGCGGCCTGCAGCCACAAGCCGGCCAGCAACACATAGGCCGAGTACTGCAGGAAGTCCACCGAGGCCGCGCCGATTTCCTGGGCATCTGCCTGGCTGTTGGCGATCACCTGGGCGGCCAGCTCGCGCCATTGCTGCAGGCGTTGTTCGACCAGGCGCGCAGACTCGGCCAGGGCCGGCTGCGCGGCGGCGTCGCGGGCGTGGGCGGCCAGCTCGTCGATCAGCGCGCCCAGCTCGGCACCGCCGTCGCCCAGCAGCTTGCGGCGGATCAGGTCGAGGGCCTGGATGCCGTTGGTGCCTTCATACAGCTGGGTGATGCGGCTGTCGCGCATCAACTGCTCCATGCCCCACTCGCGGATGAAGCCATGGCCGCCGTAGACCTGCACCGCATGGCTGGCGACTTCCTGGCCCATATCGGTGAAGAAGGCCTTGACGATCGGGATCAGTAGCGCGGCGCGCTTGCCGGCGGCCTTGCGCGCGGCGGGTTCCTCGGCGCCGTGTTCCAGGTCGAGTTGGCGCGCGGTGTAGGCGGCGAGCATGCGGCAGCCTTCGACCAGGGTCTTCTGGGTCAGCAGCATGCGGCGCACATCCGGGTGCACGATGATCGGGTCGGCCGCCTTCTCGGGCGCCACGGCACCGGTCAGGCCACGCGACTGCAGGCGCTCGCGGGCATAGCGCAGGGCACCCTGGAAGGCCGCCTCGCCGATGCCCAGGCCCTGCAGGCCGACCTGGAAGCGCGCGTCGTTCATCATGGTGAACATGCACGCCAGGCCCTGGTTGGCCTCGCCGACCAGCCAGCCGGTGGCGCCGTCGAAGTTCATCACGCAGGTGGAGGCGCCCTTGATGCCCATCTTGTGCTCGATGGCACCGCAGCTCAGTGCGTTCTTCGCGCCCGGCGTGCCATCGGCATTGGCGATGAATTTGGGCACCAGCAGCAGGCTGATGCCCTTCACCCCGGCCGGGGCGTCCGGCAGGCGCGCCAGCACCAGGTGCACGATGTTCTCGGAGAAATCCTGCTCGCCGCCGCTGATGAAGATCTTGTTGCCGGTGACCTTGTAGCTGCCATCGGCCTGGGGCTCGGCGCGGGTGCGCAGCAGGGCCAGGTCGGTGCCGGCCTGGGGCTCGGTCAGGCACATGGTGCCGGTCCACTGGCCGCTGACCATCTTGCCCAGGTAGGCACGCTTGAGCTCGGCGCTGCCGTGCTTGTCCAGCGCCAGCACCGCGCCCTCGGTGAGGCCGGAATAGATGCGGAAGGACAGCGAGGCGCCCATCAGCATCTCGTGAAAGGCGAAGGCCACCAGTTGCGGGAAGCCCTGGCCACCGAAGTCGGTCGGCCCGGTCATGCTCGCCCAGCCGTTGTCCACGTACTGCTGGTAGGCGGCGCGGAAGCCCTTGGGCGTGGTGACCTTGCCGTCTTCCAGGCGGCAGCCTTCCTCGTCGCTGTTGCGGTTGAGCGGGGCGATCTCGTTGCCGGTGAAGGCCGCGGCCTCCTCCAGCACGCCGTCGATCAGTTCGCGGTCGAGGCCGTTGCCCAGGCGCTCGCAGTGGCCGGCGACGTCGAACAATTCGTGCAGGACGAAGCGCATGTCGCGCAGGGGGGCTTGATAGCTCATGCGCGGCCCTCCTGTACGTCGGCGAATTGCTTGCCATCGGCCACCAGGCGGTCGATCAGGCCGGCCGGCTGCCAGTGCGCGCCGAAGCGTTCGGTCAGCTGCAGCAGGCGCTCGCGGATCGCGGCCACGCCCTGGGCGTCGGCCCAGGCCATCGGCCCGCCCTTGTCGGCGGGGAAGCCGTAGCCGTTCAGATACACCAGGTCGATGTCATGGGCGTTGGCGGCGATGTTCTCCTCGAGAATCTTCGCGCCCTCGTTGACCAGGGCCAGCAGGCAGCGCTCGAGGATTTCCTCGGGGCCGACATCGCGGCGCTGATAGCCGAGGCGCTCGGCTTCGCGCTGCACCAGGGCATCCACCTCCGGGTCGTGCTCGGCCTGGCGGCTGCCCGGCGCGTAGACGTAGTAGCCCTTGCCGGCCTTCTGGCCGAAGCGGCCGAGTTCGCACAGGCGGTTGTCCACCTGCACCTGGGCCACGTCCTGGCCCTTGCCGGCCAGCTCGCGGGCGCGCCATTCCAGGTCGATGCCGACCACGTCGTACATGCGGAACGGGCCCATGGCGAAGCCGAAGCCCTGCAGGGCGCTGTCCACCTGGTGCGGGTAGGCGCCTTCCAGCAGCATGCTGCGCGCCTCGAACACGTAGGTGTGCAGCATGCGGTTGCCGATGAAGCCGTCGCAGTTGCCGGCCACGACGCTGATCTTGCCGATGCGCTGGCCGAGGGCCACGGCGGCGTCCAGCACGGCCGGCGCGGTCTGCGCGCCGCGCACGATCTCCAGCAGCTTCATGATGTGCGCCGGGCTGAAGAAGTGCAGACCCAGCACGTCCTGCGGGCGGGCGGTGACCGCGGCGATGGCGTCGATGTCCAGCGCCGAGGTGTTACTGGCGAGGATCGCGCCGGGCTTCACGATGCGGTCGAGGGTACGGAAGATTTCCTGCTTGAGTTCGAGGTTCTCGTAGACCGCCTCGATCACCAGATCGACCTCGGCCAGGTCGGCGTAGTCGTTCACCGCCTCGATGCGCGACAGGCGCAGGCTGGCCTCGCCGGTGCTGATGCGGCCCTTGGCGACGTTCTGCGCCCAGGTGTCCTCGGCCATCTTGAGACCGGCCTCGACCATCTGCGGGTTGTTGTCCAGCCACAGCACCGGGATGCCGGCGTTGGCCAGGCTGATGACGATGCCGCGGCCCATGGTGCCGGCGCCGATCACGGCTGCCTGTTCGATCTTGTAGTTGTTACTCATAGCCCTACCTCGGTCACTTCATGTCGGCCGCCGTGGCGACCTGCCAAAACACAACTGACGAACCTTAAGTACGGCGCTACTATTTGGGAAATTTTGACTTGTGATAAGTTGAATTCCTCTTGTGAATATATTGACCTTCGACCTCAACCTCCTGCGCGTGCTCGATGCCCTGCTGCGCGAGCGCAACGTGTCGCGGGCGGCCGAGCGTCTGGCGCTGAGCCAGCCGGCGGTGAGCAACGCGCTGAACCGCCTGCGCGCGCTGCTCGACGACCCGCTGCTGGTGCGCGTCGGCCGCGCCATGCAGCCGACGCCGCGTGCGCTGGAACTGGAGGCGCCGATTCGCGCCGCGCTGCGGCAGATCGAGGAGAGCTTGGGCGAGGGCAGCCACTTCGATCCGGCGCGCAGCCGCCAGCGCTTCACCATCGCCCTCACCGACTACGCCGAGATGCTGCTGATGCCGCGACTACTGGCGCGCCTGGCCGAGCAGGCGCCGGGCATCCGCATCGACGTGCGCCACCTGAGCCCGCGCCTGCCGGCCGAGGCGCTGGAGAAGGGCGAGCTGGACCTGGCGGTCGGTCGTTTCGAGGCGCTGCCACCACGCTTCGCCGGCAGCCGCTGGATGAGCGAGACCCTGCAGCTGGTGGCGCGTCGCGACCATCCGCAGCTGCGCCACGGCCTCGACCTGGACGGCTTTCTGCGTCTGCGCCACTTGTGGGTGCACGGTGGCCAGACCCGCGGCTTGGTCGAGCAGTGGCTGGGCGAGCAGGGCCTGAGCCGGGATATCGTCTACACCACGCCCAACTACCTGCAGGCCGCGCACATCGCCGCCAGCGGCGATCTGGTGGCGGTGCTGCCGGCGCGCCTGGCTCGCTACTTCGCCGAACTGCTGCCGCTGGACCTGTTCGACCTGCCCTTCGACCTGGGCGCCTTCCACCTGCAGATCGTCAGCCTCGATCTGCGCCGCCGCGATGTGGCCCTGCAGTGGCTGATCGAGCAGATCCGCGTGCTGGGCGAGGGCTGAGTTCAGCGAGGAAATGGCTGGTGTAGCGCTTGCGCGCCTGAGCGGGCCTGGCTCCGGCCTGTGCTGGCCATTCACTTGCTGCCATTCGTCGCCTTTCGCCGTTGCGCCTGGCCGCGCCAGCGCAGCGCGAAGGCTCTGTGCCGGGCCTGGCCCAGGCGCAGCGGTGCATCGTGCGGCAGCGCCTCTGCCATGGGCGCTGGCGGCTTATGCAGCGGTTTTTCCGTCAGCGGTGCGACCGGAAAGGCAGGAAAAAGTGCTAGAACATCTGCGTCCGGGCCTTATGCCCCATCCGCCTAAATAAAGCGTTGGCAAGGCCATAGAATGAGGCTCCCAGGCCGAAATCCAGGGAGAACCCCATGGCTATCGCCATCAGTCCGATTGGCAACACTCTCTACGAGCCGCGCGCCCTGCGTCCGCTCGATGACAACACCTCGCTGGAGGTGCGTAACCGCTTCGACACGCCGCTCAACCCCACCAGCGCCGAGCGGTTGCAGGATCGTCTGCAGCTGACTCGTGAACGGGCTGCCGAGCGTTCCGCCCGGCAGCAGGAACTCGCCGAGGAACGCCGCGAGCTGCTGCGCGAAGAGTTGGCCGAACAGGCGCGGCAGGCGGCGGATGAAGCCACCAGCAGCCTGCAGGATCGGCTGCGTCAGCAGCAGGTGGAGCGGGTGCTGGAGGCCCAGCGGGCCGATCAGCTGCAGCAGTCTGCCGAGCAGAACGATCCTCTGGCGCCGCAGAACCTGACCCAGCCGCGGGCGGAGGCCAACCAGCTGACCTTCGGTCCGCCGCAGACGGTGACCACGCGGACCGCCATCGAGGCGATCACCACCTATCAGGAGACCCGTGACCTGATTGCCTGACTTTGCGCCGCACGGGCCGCTGAGACACGATCTGTTGTGATTTGGCGGCCGGTGGCGGCTGTGTGCTGGTAGTGTTGTGCCGAAACGAGGAGCGGAATCCCCGCAGCTGGCGGTGGTCAACGCCTGAGCACAACAACAAAGGAAGGACGCCATGCACGCACGTTCACTTTTGCCCGGTCTGCTGGTGGCGATTGCGCTCGCCGGTTGCAGCGATGGTTCGAGCCAGGCAATCGAGCAGGGCTACGGACCGCAGCCGCAATTGCCGAAGCCGAGCGAAGGACTGTTGCCCACCGTCAATATCGCCCCGGCCGTGGGCTGGCCCGACGGTGGCAAGCCGGTGGCCGCCGCCGGCACCCAAGTGAATGCCTTCGCCTCCGGCCTGGATCACCCGCGCTGGCTGTACGTGCTGCCCAACGGCGATGTGCTAGTGGCCGAGAGCAATGCGCCGGCGCGCGAAGGTGGCGGGCTGAAAGGCTGGATCGCCGGCAAGGTGATGGAGAAGGCCGGCGCCGGGGTGCCCAGCGCGGATCGCATCAGCCTGCTGCGCGATGCCGACCACGATGGTGTCGCCGAGCTGCGCACGGTGTTCCTCGAGCAACTGCACTCGCCGTTCGGCATGGCGCTGGTCGGCGACCAGCTGTATGTGGCCAATGCCGACGCCCTGGTGCGTTTTCCTTACCAGACGGGCCAGACCCATATAGAGGCCGCCGGCGACAAGGTCACCGACTTGCCGGCCGGGATCAACCACCACTGGACCAAGAACGTCATTGCCAGCCGCGATGGCAGCAAGCTGTATGTCACCGTCGGTTCCAACAGCAATGTCGGCGAGAACGGCATGGACATCGAGGAGGGGCGCGCGGCGATCTGGGAAGTCGATCCGGCCAGCGGCGCCAAGCGCCTCTTCGCCAGCGGCCTGCGCAATCCCAACGGCCTGGCCTGGGAGCCGGTCAGCGGCAAGTTGTGGACCTCGGTCAACGAGCGCGATGAGATCGGCGATGACCTGGTGCCGGACTACATCACCTCGGTGCAGGACGGCGGCTTCTATGGCTGGCCCTACAGCTACTTCGGCCAGCATGTCGATGCGCGGGTACAACCGCAGCAGCCCGAGTTGGTGGCCAAGGCCATCGTCCCCGACTACGCCCTCGGCGCACACACCGCCTCGTTGGGCATCGCCTTCGCCGACCAGGCGCAGCTGCCGTCCTTCAAGGAGGGCATGTTCATCGGCCAGCACGGCTCGTGGAACCGCAAGCCGCACAGCGGCTACAAGGTGATCTTCGTTCCATTCAAGGACGGCAAGCCCAGTGGCATGCCGCAGGATGTGCTGAGCGGCTTCCTCGATGGCGAGGAGCAGGCCATGGGCCGCCCGGTGGGCGTGGTAGTCGACAAACAGGGCGCGCTGCTGGTAGCGGACGATGTCGGCAACCTGATCTGGCGCGTCAGCGCCAAGGCGAGTGAGTAGGCGGGTGTCGCGGCGCCTGCCCGCCCTGTTCGCGCTGCTACTGCCCGGCCCGCTGTTGGCCGGCGAGGCCGTACAGCTCGACCCCGCGGTGATCAGCGGTTCGCGCAGCGCCGAGCGCAGCTTCGACCTGCCGTTTTCGGTCGATAGTCTGGATCGGCGCACCATCAGCGAAGGGCAGCCGGGCATCAATGCCTCCGAGGTGCTGCAGCGGGTTCCGGGGCTGGTGGTGCAGAACCGGCAGAACTACGCCCAGGACCTGCAGGTGTCGTCGCGCGGTTTCGGCTCTCGCGCCACCTTCGGGGTGCGCGGCATCAAGCTGATCGCCGACGGTATCCCGGCCAGCACGCCGGATGGCCAGGGCCAGTTGGCCACCTTCGATCTCGACAGTGCCGAGCGCATCGAGGTGCTGCGCGGGCCGATGGCGACCATGTATGGCAGCAACGCGGGCGGCGTGATCCAGCTGTTCTCCCGCGATGGCGAGGGGCCGCCGCAGGTGTTCGCCGGCACGGCCTGGGGCAGCGACCAACTGAGCCGGCAGCGGCTGAGCGCCGAGGGAGGTAATGAGTGGGGCGGCTTCCTGGTCGACAGCTCGCGGCTGGATACCGATGGTTACCGCGACCACAGCGCGGCCCTGCGTGAGCAGACCTTCGCCAAGCTCAACCTGTATCCGGATGACGACAGCCGCCTGGCCCTGAGCTTCAGCGACTTCAACCAGCAGAGCGATGACCCGCTGGGGCTGACCTGGGATGCCTATCAGGCCGACCCGCGCGCGGAGCCGGTGGTGGCCGAGCTGTTCGACACGCGCAAGAGCATCGATCAGCAGCAGCTGGGCCTGAACTTCGAGCGCCAGTTCGGCGCAGCCAGCCTGCAGAGCACGCTGTATGCGGGAACGCGGCGGGTGGTGCAGTACCAGTCGATTCCCGTCGCCGTGCAGGGCAACCCGAAGCACGCCGGCGGGGTTATCGACTTCACCCGCGAGTTCCACGGCTGCAGCCTGCGCTGGCTGCAGCCGGTGACGACCCTGCCCGGCGAGTTCGAGTGGGTGCTTGGGCTCGATTACGACCATAGCGAGGACGATCGCCAGGGCTACGAGAATTTCGTCGGCAGCCAGCTGGGTGTGAAGGGGCAGTTGCGCCGCGACGAGCTCGACCGGGTCACCAGCCTCGACCCCTACCTGCAGGCCAACTGGCGCCTGGGCGACTGGACCCTGCAGGCGGGCCTGCGGCACAACCGCGTCGAGGTGGAGGTCGATGACCACTACCGCAGCAACGGCGCCGACAGTGGCAGCCGCACCTACCGGCAGAATACGCCTGCCTTCGGTGTGCTCTATGCCTTCACCCCCGCGCTGCACGGCTATTTCAGCGTCGGCCAGGGCTTCGAGACGCCGACCCTGAGCGAGCTGGCCTATTCGCCCGATGCCGGCGGCTTCAACCTGCAGCTCGATGCGGCGACCAGCCTGCAGTACGAGCTGGGCCTCAAGGCCCTGTTCGGCGAAGGAACGCGGCTGAACGCCGCCCTGTTCCAGATCGAGACCGACGACGAGCTGGTCGTGGCCGGCTCATCCTCCGGGCGCAGCACCTACCAGAATGCCGCGCAGACCCTGCGCCGCGGCGTCGAGCTGAGCCTGGAGCAGCAGTGGGGCGAGCAGTGGCAGGCCAGCCTGGCCTACACCTATCTGCAGGCGACCTACGACCAGGACTTCAGCAGCGCCGGGCGGCAGATCGAGGCGGGCAATCGGCTGCCCGGCGTGCCGACCACGACCCTGTATGGCGAGCTGCTCTGGCGCCCCAGCGAGACGCTCTCCGTGGCCATCGACGGCCTTTACCGCAGCAAGGTGTATGTCGAGGACAGCAATCAGCAACGCCCGGCACCGGGCTATGCGGTGTTCAATTGGCGCCTGCGCCATGAGCAGAACCTGCAGCAATGGACCTTCGGACAGACCCTGCGCCTGGATAACCTGCTGGACCGCGACTACATCGGCTCGGTCATCGTGGCCGAGGGCAACGGCCGCTATTACGAGCCGGCGCCGGGGCGCAACTGGTACCTCGGCACCGATCTCGCCTTCAATTTCTGACGTGGCTGCAAGGCCAGTGCTTTGGCCCTGGGGGCAAGGCTGTCTCGCGGCGTGCGAAGGTAGGCTGCGGCAAACAAGATCAACAGGACTTCCTCATGCGTAGAGCGCTGCTGTTTCTCGTGCTGGCGGGTGTCTCCTACCTGCTGTTCTGGCCTGCGCCCATGCAGCCGCGGGCTTGGCAGCCTGGTCCGCTCCCCAAGGCCGCAGGCGTATGGGCGCCGAACGGGCGGCTGGATGGCGCCGTGTTGGAGCAGTCCGGCCTGGCCGGTCCGGACACCGTGGTGGTGGACGGCCAGGGTCGGCGCTACAGCGGTATCGGCGATGGGCGCATCCTGCGCTGGCAGGCGGGGCAAGCGGCGCAGACCTTCGTCAGCCTGGCCGGGCGTCCGGTGGGCATGAACTTCGGCCCGGACGGCAGCCTGTACGCGGCCGACGAAGCCAATGCCAAGGTCTGGCGCATCACGCCCGGCGGCCAGGCGCAGGTGCTGGTGCAGAGCGATGCCCGGCAGCGCTTCACCTTTCTCAACGACGTGTTCGTGGCTCGCGACGGCCGCCTGTTCTTTACCGAGGCCTCCAGCCGCTGGGGCCTGGCCGACAACAAGCGCGCGCTGCTGGAGCACGGTGGCGACGGTGGCGTGTTCGTGCGTGACCCGGACGGGCGCATCGAGCGGGTGATGGATGGCCTGCAGTTCGCCAACGGCGTGGTGCTGAGTCCGGACGAGTCCTACCTGCTGGTCGCCGAGACCGGTGCCTATCGCATCACGCGTCTGTGGATACGGGGCCCGCGCAGCGGCCAGCGCGAGGTGCTGGTGGACAACCTGCCGGGCTTCCCCGGCGACCTGTCCGTCGCCCCGGATGGCAGTTACTGGTGCTCGTTCTTCTCGCCGCGCAAGGCCGTGCTCGATGCCCTGGGGCCCTGGCCGTTCCTGCGCAAGATCGCCTCGCGCCTGCCGCCGGCACTGCTGGCGCGGCCCAGCCGTTATCCGCATGTGTTCCGCTTCGACGGCGAGGGCAGAGTGCTGGAGAGCCTAAAGGCCTCGCCGGGCAGCGCGCTGCCCAGCTTCAGCAGCGTGGTGCAGGTGGGCGATGAGCTGCTGCTTGGCACGCCCGGCGGAGTAGGGGAGATCGATGCGGATGGGGCCTATCGGGTCAGCCTGTCGCGCTAGGCCTGGTGCTCCACCCAGTCGCGCACCTCGGCGTAGGGGTAGTCCTCCAGCGCGGCGAAACCGGCGATCTGCCGCGCCTTGAGCTTGGTGAACAGCGGCACGCTGATGCCGCAGAGAAAGCGCGTCAGGCATTCGCTGCTCGGCGCTTCGCCGCTGTATTCCCGATGGCGCTGGCCGAAGCCGGCGCACAGGGCGTGCAGGTCCTGCTCGGCCAGCGGGCGCAACGTCGGTGCTGCGGGCAGGCGGGCGACCTGGCCGTGGCACACCGAGCAATGGCCGCAGCGCTGCGGCGCGTTGGCGTCACCGAAGTAGGCGGCCAGGCGCTGGCTCAGGCACTGGTCGGTGGCGAACAGCTCGAGCATGGCGTGGATTCGGCGGATTTCGCTGGCCTCCTGCTGCTTGAAGTAGGCGTGCAGTTCGGCGCTCAGCTGCTGCGGGTCGAAGCGCGGATCGAGCAGGGCGTAGACCTCGGTCATCTGCTTGCTTTCCAGCTCGATCCAGCCGCGCTCCTGGAAGAAGTCCAGGGCCTTGACCACGCGGCCGCGCTCGGCCTGGTGCTGGCTGTAGAGAGCGTCGAAGTCCACCGTGCACCAGGTGCGCGCGCGGCTGGAGCTGGCGACTATGGCCTCGACGAACTGGCGACGCTCGCCCTCGAACTTACCCAGCAGCACCTCCGGCTCGACCAGGTACTTGAAGCGGTACTCGGCGAAGTAGGCGTAGCGCGGGGCGATGATGCCGCGCAGTTCCAACTGCACCAGCAGGGTCTTCAGCGGCAGCTGGCGGATATTGCTGTGCTCGGACAGCTGGTTGAGCATCAGTTCCCACTGGCCGTCCGGCGCGCTGGCCAGCAGCTCGTCGAGCACGCGGCGGATGCCGCCGAGTTCCGGCGTGTCGCCGTAGACGAAGTTCTCCAGCACGTTGAGGCTGTCGCGGTTGGCCAGCACCAGGCAGTCGGACGGCTGGCCGTCGCGCCCGGCGCGGCCGATCTCCTGGCTGTAGTTCTCGATCGACTTGGGCAGGTCGAAGTGCACCACGTTGCGGATGTCGCTCTTGTCGATGCCCATGCCGAAGGCGATGGTGGCGACGATGCAGTTGATCCGCCCGTCCATGAACTGGCGCTGGATCGCCTCGCGCGCCTCATGGGGCATGCCGGCGTGGTAGGCGCTGGCGGCGATGCCGCGCTGGCCGAGCTGCTCGGCCACCTGTTCGGCGGTCTTCTGCTGGGTGACGTAGACGATGCTCGGCTGGCCGGCCTTGGCGCCCAGCCACTCGACCAGGCGGCGCTGCTTGTCGCGCCCGGCAACCGGCTCCACCAGCAGGTTGAGGTTGGCCCGGTAGAAGCCGGTGGTGACCACATCGTCCGTGGCGATGGCGAACTTCTTTTGCATGTCGGCGATTACCGGCGGTGTCGCCGTGGCGGTGAGCAGCAGCACCTGGGGAATGCCGAATTGGCGCTGGTAGTCGGGCAGCTTGAGGTAGTCCGGGCGGAAGTTGTGGCCCCACTCGGAGATGCAGTGCGCCTCGTCGACCACCAGCAGGGAGATCGGCACCTGGCCGATGAAGTGGCGGAAGCGCTCGTTCTTCAGGCGCTCGACCGAGATCATCAGGATCTTCAGTTCGCCGCTCTTGGCGCGGGCCATGGTCTCCGCCGTCTGCTCGCGGCTCTGCGCCGAATCGATGCTGGCCGCGCTGATGCCGCGGGCATGCAGGAAGGCCAGCTGGTCCTGCATCAGCGCCAGCAGCGGCGACACCACCAGGGTCAGGTGCGGCAGGTGCAGCGCCGGCAGCTGGTAGCACAGCGACTTGCCCGAGCCGGTGGGGAAGATCGCCGCCGCCGAACGCCCGCCGAGCACGGCCTCGACCACGCGCTCCTGGCCGGGGCGCAGCTGGGAGAAGCCGAAGACGCGGGAAAGTGTGTCGAGCATGGCTGTCATCCGCTGGCGGCTTTGAGTGGCTGCAGACCATAGCGCGCGCTGCCATGCACTGCCAGCGGCCGTGGTGTTTGCCCGGTACGTGGCAAGCCAGCGTGCGGCGATCTAGGCTCGTCGGAGGTAGTCACCAATGACGGGTTCGCCATGAGCAAACAGAAGAAGGAAGCACAGGGAAGGGCCGAGGTCTCCGCCAAGGCAGCGGACGCAAAACTCTCGCGAAAGGACTACGAGGAGCAGCTGCGCAAGCTGCACGTCGAGCTGGTCAAGCTGCAGCAATGGGTGGTGGCCAGCGGCGCCAAGGTGGTGATCGTCTTCGAGGGGCGTGATGGCGCCGGCAAGGGCGGCACCATCAAGGCGCTGACCGAACGGGTCAGCCCGCGGGTGTTTCGCGTGGTGGCGCTGCCGGCGCCCACCGAGCGGGAGAAAAGTCAGATGTATGTGCAGCGCTACCTGACGCAGATGCCGGCGGCGGGTGAGATCGTGATCTTCGACCGCAGCTGGTACAACCGCGCCGGGGTGGAGCGGGTGATGGGCTTCTGCAGCGATGCGCAGGTGAAGAAGTTCCTCGCCCTGACGCCCATGTTCGAACGGACCATGGTCGAGTCGGGGATCATCCTGCTCAAGTACTGGCTGGAGGTCAGCCCGGAGGAACAGGAACGGCGCCTGCACGCGCGCATCGACGACGGGCGCAAGACCTGGAAGCTGACCGCGATGGACATCAAGTCGTTCAACCGCTGGGACGACTACACCCAGGCCCGCGACGAGATGTTCGAGTCCACCGACACGCCGTGGGCGCCCTGGTACGTGGCGCGTTCGGAAGACAAAAAGCGCGTGCGGCTGAACCTGATCAGCCACCTGCTGGGGCAGATCCCCTACCAGCCGGTGGAGCAGCCCAAGGTCAAGTTGCCCAAGCGCAAGATCGGCAAGTACAAGGCGGCCAACTACCCCTTCAAGTACATCGCCGAGCCGTTCTGAGGGCCTTTACGATCTGCTGCGCGTCGGCCATGCGTCGTTGGAAAAGGGCCTCGGGTGCTCATTTACTACCTGTAAACTCCGCGCCCTCGGCCCTTTACGCGGGGCCGCCGAGGCCTAGCCTGGCTAGCTCGCGAGATCGTAACGTTGCTTCTGAAAAAAGCCCCGCGAGAGCGGGGCTTTTCTATTCAGATCTCCGGGTCGATCGGTGGATGCTTGTGCCAGGCGCTGCCGCCCGGTAGCAGCAGGTTCAGCGCCAGGGCGCTGATGGCGCACAGGGAGATGCCGGAGAGGGCGAACTCCTTGCCGCCGATGACCATGCCGCCGATGCCGAACACCAGAGTCACCGAGACGATGATCAGGTTGCGCGCCTCGGACAGGTCGACCTGGTGACGGATCAGGGTGTTCAGGCCGACCACCGCGATGGAGCCGAACAGCAGGCAGAGGATGCCGCCCATCACCGGTACCGGAATGGCCTGCAGCGCCGCGCCGAACTTGCCGATAAAGGCCAGCAGAATCGCGAACACGGCCGCCCAGGTCATCACCTTGGGGTTGAAGCTCTTGGTCAGCATCACCGCGCCGGTGACTTCGGCGTAGGTGGTATTGGGTGGGCCGCCGAACAGGCCGGCGGCCGAGGTGGCCAGGCCGTCGCCGAGCAGGGTGCGGTGCAGGCCGGGCTTGCGCACGAAGTCCTTGCCGGTGACGGTGCCGACCGCGATCACTCCGCCGATGTGCTCGATGGCCGGCGCCAGGGCGACCGGCACCATGTAAAGGATGGCGCCCAGGTGGAACTCGGGGGCGACGAAGTTGGGCATGGCCAGCCAGGGCGCGGCGACGATGCCAGCGGTGTCGATCACCCCGAAGAAGGCGGCCAGGCTGCAGCCCACGGCGATGCCGGCGAGGATCGGCACCAGGCGGAACAGGCCGCGACCGAGCACGGCCACCAGCAGGGTGGTGACCAGCGCGGGCATGGAGATGAACATGGCGGTCTGGTAGGGCACCAGTTCGGCGGCGCCATCGCCGGTCTTGCCCATGGCCATGTTCACCGCGACCGGCGACAGGGCCAGGCCGATGGCTATGATCACCGGGCCGATCACCACCGGCGGCAGGATGCGGTCGATGAAGCCGGGGCCCTTGAGCTTCACGGCCAGGCCGAGGAAGGTGTAGACGAAGCCGGCGGCGACCACGCCGCCGAGCACCGCCGGCAGGCCGAACTCGCCCTTGGCGGCGATGATCGGCGCGATGAAGGCGAAGCTCGACGCCAGGAACACCGGCACCTGACGCCCGGTGGCCAGCTGGAATAGCAGGGTGCCGACGCCGGCGGTGAACAGCGCCACGTTCGGGTCCATGCCGGTGATCAGCGGCATCAGCACCAAGGCGCCGAAGGCGACGAACAGCATCTGCGCGCCGGAGAGGATCTGCCGCGGAAGCGGGTCGTTGTACTCGCTCATGCTCAGGCGTCCTTCTGCTTGGTGCCGAAGATCTTGTCGCCGGCGTCACCCAGGCCGGGAATGATGTAGCCGTGTTCGTTGAGGCGCTGGTCGATCGAGGCGGTGAAGATGGTCACGTCCGGGTGGGCGTCCTCGACCTTCTTGATGCCCTCGGGGGCGGCGACCAGGACCATGGCGCGGATTTCCTTGCAGCCAGCCTTCTTCAGCAGGTCGATGGTGGCGACCATGGAGCCGCCGGTGGCCAGCATCGGGTCGACGATCAGCGCCAGGCGCTCGTCGATCTCCGGCGCCAGCTTCTCCAGGTAGGTGTGTGCCTGCAGGGTCTCCTCGTTGCGCGCGATGCCCACGGCGCTGACCTTGGCGCCCGGCACCAGGCTGAGCACGCCGTCGAGCATGCCGATGCCGGCACGCAGGATCGGCACCACGGTGATCTTCTTGCCGGCGATCTTCTCCACCTGCACCGGTCCGGCCCAGCCCTGAATCTCGTAGTGCTCCAGCGGCAGGTCGTTGGTCGCCTCGTAGGTCAGCAGGGCGCCCACTTCCTGGGCCAGTTCGCGGAAGTTCTTGGTACTGATGTCGGCGCGGCGCATCAGACCGATCTTGTGGCGGATCAGCGGATGGCGGATCTCACGGATGGGCATGCGGAGTTCTCCGGGGCGGGAAGGAAATTCTGGCTAGAGTAAAGCACTGGTAATGCCGTCTAGAAGCCGCGCAGTTTAACGGTTTAGCTGTTCGATTGGTCAGAAAATATGCTGCCGGACTTGCCCTCTGGCGCCCATCTGAGTACCTTTGCCGGCCATTTTTTAACCAGCCCACTTTTACCTTCCGGAGCACGCCATGTCCGCCGATCTCGCCCACATCCGCCAAGTCATGGCCGAAGCCGATTGCCTGTTCAACGAGGCCCAGGTGGAGGCCGCCATCGACCAGGTGGCCGCGGCCATCAACGGTGAGCTGGCTGAGCGCAACCCGGTGGTGTTCTGCGTGATGAATGGCGGCCTGATCTTCGCCGGCAAGCTGCTGCCCAAGCTGGGCTTCCCGCTGGAGCTGTCCTACCTGCACGCCACTCGCTACCGCAGCGAGACCACCGGCGGCGAGCTGTTCTGGAAGGCCAAGCCGGAAATCTCCTTCATCGACCGCGAAGTGCTGATCATCGACGACATCCTCGACGAGGGGCACACCCTGTCCGCCATCATCGAGTTCTGCAAGCACGCCGGCGCCAGCGCCGTGCACACCGCCGTACTGATCGACAAGACCCATGACCGCAAGGCCCGCCCGGACCTCAAGGCCGACTACGTCGGTCTGCCCTGCGAGGACCGTTTCATCTTCGGTTACGGCATGGACTACAAGGGCTACTGGCGCAACGCCGCCGGCATCTATGCGGTAAAAGGCCTGTAGGTGCGCGCGCCGGTGTTTCTCGACCGCGCCCTGTTCGCCGAGCTGGCGGACAAGGCCGCGGACAGCCCACGTCGGCGCGCCCATCACAACCTGCACGACATGAGCGAGCCCTGCCACCGCCTGGCGGTGGGGCTGCAGCCCGACACTTATATTCCTCCCCATCGCCACCTGTCCGATGACAAGGCCGAGACCCTGCTGGTGCTGCAGGGGCGCATCGGCCTGCTGCTGTTCGCCGAGGACGGCAGCCTGCAGCAGGCCCGCCTGCTCGAGGCCGGCGGCGACTGCCAGGGCGTCGATCTCACCCCCGGCCAGTTCCACGCCCTGGTGGTACTGACGGCCGACAGCATCCTCTTCGAATGCAAGGCCGGCCCCTATCGCCCGCTGGTCGAGGCCGAGCAGGCCGCCTGGGCGCCGCGCGAGGGCGAGCCGGCGGTGGCCGATTACCTGGCCTGGATGCGCGCGCAGTTCCGGCCGCTCGGCGACTCGCCGGTCTAGTCGCGGTCCGCGGGACTCCCGGCTGCAGCCTTTAGTCGCGTTGAGCGGCGCACGGGGCAAGGGTAAACTGCCGGCCCCCGTGATGCCCGCTAGCTGGAGTGCGTGATGCGTAAAGACAAGAAACAGGTGATTGGCGAAGAGATCAGCGACGACTCGATCAAGCTGTTCCTCGACGTCGAGCCGGCGGATGACACCCCGCCGTCCCTGCACAAGCTGGTCAAGGCCTACCGCGGCCTGCGCATCGACGACTTCGAGAAGTTCCTGACCTTCTTCAAGCAGGCCGGCTACGACCTGAACGCGCGGGATGCCAAAGGCCAGGATTTCATCGCCCTGATCCAGGATCAGCGCCTGGCCGAGCCCTACGTGGAAGCCGTTAAAGCGGCAAAAGCCTGAGAGCCGTAGAAAAAATGACCGTCCGCCGGGGTTCGTGCATTTTTTGCGACTGAGCCCGCGGCAATAGTGGTATTGTGCGCGCCGTAAAACTCCCGAGCCGGCGCGGCAGCTGGTCTGGCGCGCGTCTTGCGTGCCCCGCTGCAGGGTCATTGCAGAGCGTTTCGAGCTCTGTCGGGAAGTGAAGAATTGAACGTGCGGGCCGCCCACAGGCGGTGCGCGCCGGACGAGGTTGCTCGGGATCGGTCAGGCCAAGTCATCGGCCACGGTGCGAGCCCTCCGAAGCTCCAGACACCCGTCTGGCTGCCAGTGATTAGACGTCGGTGCGCGGCTCAAAAGGCCGATGTCAGCGGCTTGGTACTGCAGATCTTGGAGAAGCGTTAATGACGCAAGTCAATCACGAAACTGTGGATGTGCTGCTGGTCGGGGCCGGCATCATGAGCGCCACCCTGGCGGTGCTGCTCAAGGAGCTGGACCCCAACCTCAAGCTGGAGATCGCCGAACTGCGTTCCTCCGGCGCCATCGAAAGCTCCAACCCGTGGAACAACGCGGGTACCGGCCATGCGGGCCTCTGCGAGCTGAACTACACGCCGCAGGCGGCGGATGGTTCGGTGGACATCAAGAAGGCGGTGCAGATCAACACCCAGTTCGAGGTTTCCAAGCAGTTCTGGTCGTACCTGTGCGGCAAGAGCGCCTTCGGTTCGCCGAAGAACTTCATCAATCCGGTGCCGCACCTGAGCTTCGTGCGTGGCGAGAAGGATATCGGCTTCCTCAAGACCCGCCATGCCGCGCTGACCCAGCACCATGCCTTCGCCGGCATGGAGTACACTGAAGACAGGGCCGCCATGGCCGAGTGGATGCCGCTGATGATGCAGGGCCGCGATGCCAACGAGCGCATCGCCGCGACCCGCGCGCTGAACGGCACCGACGTCAACTTCGGCGCCCTGACCAATCAGCTGCTGCAGTACCTCGCCCAGCAGGGTGGCACCACCGTCAGCTACAGCCAGAAGGTCACCGGCCTCAAGCGCACCGCCGACGGCTGGAGCGCCGAGGTGAAGAACACCAAGAGCGGCGAGCAGCGCGAGATCAAGGCCAAGTTCGTGTTCCTCGGCGCCGGTGGCGGCGCACTGCCGCTGCTGCAGATGTCCGGCATCGAGGAAGGCAAGGGCTTCGGCGGCTTCCCGGTGAGCGGCCAGTGGCTGCGTTGCGACAATCCGGAAGTGGTCAAGCAGCACCAGGCCAAGGTCTACAGCCAGGCCGAAGTGGGCGCACCGCCCATGTCCGTGCCGCATCTGGACACCCGCGTGGTGGACGGCAAGACCTCGCTGCTGTTCGGCCCCTACGCCGGCTTCACCACCAAGTTCCTCAAGTACGGCTCGTTCCTCGACCTGCCGCTGTCGGTACGTCCAAGCAACATCGGCCCGATGCTGGCCGTGGCCCGCGACAACTTCGACCTGACTCGCTACCTGATCAAGGAAGTGCTGCAGTCGCCTGAACAGCGCCTGGACTCCCTGCGCAAGTTCTACCCGAACCTGAACCCGGCCGACTGGCGCCTGGAGATCGCCGGCCAGCGCGTGCAGATCATCAAGAAGGACGCCAAGAAGGGCGGCATCCTGCAGTTCGGTACCGAGCTGGTGGCGGCCGAGGACGGCACCATCGCCGCCCTGCTGGGTGCCTCGCCAGGTGCCTCGGTCACCGTATCGATCATGCTCAACCTGATCGAGCGCTGCTTCGCCGCGCAAGCCGGAAGCGCTGCCTGGGCTGCCAAGCTCAAGGAAATTTTCCCGGCTCGCGAGAAGGTGCTGGAAGAAGACGCCGCGCTGTACCGCTCGGTCAGCGAGCAGAGCGACAAGGCCCTGCAGCTCGTCTGATGCCCTAGCACCAACGAAAAAGCCGCCTTCGGGCGGCTTTTTTCATGCCTGGGATTCAGACGGCGAGGGCAGGGCGCGGGCGCATGCCGAGGTGTTGTGGCGCGATCATCGCCTCCAGCGGTAGTGCCTGGCCCAGCCACTGGTTGCGCAGCTCGCGCACTTCCACCCAGCCGTCCTCGGCTGGCAGTTCGCGTGCCTCGCGCAGGGCGCGGCAGGTGCCCGTGGCATCCAGCAGGGCGAACCGGCGCATCCTGGCGCGCGGGGTAAGCAGGGACCATAGACTTATCATCGAGCGATTCTCCTTCGGTTGCCGGAGTCTTATCGCATGCGGCGGTGACAGGGCTATGACAGGAACCGCAGGGCCTCGGCGACGGTCTGAAACACAGCTGTCGGCCCAGCGGAGCGGTGGGTATACTGCCGGCCATTTTCCGCAGCCACCTTCTGGAGATCGCTCATGAAGAAACACCTGTTGTTCGGTCTGCTAGGCGCTCTCGGCGTCGCCCTCGTCGGCTGCGCCCACAGCCCGCAGCAGCTGCGCCCGCAGCCCAAGCTCAACGCCGCGCTGGTGGCCGTGGGCCAGGGCCAGCCGGTCGTGGTACGCGTTGCCGACGGTCGCCCGTCGCCGGTACTCGGCACTCGCGGCGGCCTGTATCCGGAAACCAGCGCCATCAGCGTGCAAGGCCAGGACATCCTGCCGCGCCTGCAGGCCGAGGCCGAGGCGGCCGTCCGCCTGCTCGGCTTCACGCCGAGCCAGAACGCCTACAACGCGCCGCAGCTGACCCTGACCCTGGCCGAGCTGAAGTACCAGTCGCCGAAGGAAGGCATGTACGTCACCGAGGCCGATATCAGCGCCACCTTCCGCGCCGATGTGCAGAACAGTGCCCGTCGCTACAGCGGCCGCTACGGCGCCTCGCTGAACCAGCGCTTCGGCATGGCGCCGAACCAGGAGACCAACACCAAGCTGATCAGCGACGTACTCAGCGACGCCCTGACCCGGACCTTCAAGGACCCAACCATCGGCCAGATGCTCGGCCAGCAGTAAGGCGTTCTGCGCAACGAAAAAGCCCGGCATCGCCGGGCTTTTTCATGTTCGGCCAGGCCGCCTGGTCAGGCCGCTTCGGCATACAGCTCCGGCAGGCTGAAGCCGGTGCGTTCGTCGATATCCGGCAGATCGTAGTGCTCGTGGCCACCGAGGGCGCAATACACCAGCCAGTGGTAGTCCTGCACGTTGAAGGAGAGTTCATCTACCACGGCTTCCACTTCGTCCAGCGAGTCGATGAGATAGTCGCGGTCAACAGGTTGCGGGTTTAGCATGGCGGGTCCTCCGCTGTTATGGAATTCGCTCCGTCACCACAGTGACTGGATAGTCACGGATGGAGTAACAAACCCTAGGCCAGTTGGATGACCGTTTTCAGACAATTTGGTGATAAGCACCAACGTTCGTCGGAACGCAGCTCATAATCAGGCGGGTTCCAGTAGACTGCCGCCCGCCAAACACGGGCCCTGCGGCCTTTTCCGGCGGGGCGCTGCCTGTTTCTGGTGCTCCGACGAGTGGCCAAGAGGGGCAGGGCAGAGCCTGGCGAGCCTCCTTGCCCGCTTCTGGTGCCAGCGCCTCCTGTCGATGGCGCATCTATCTCCTGTTGAGGTGATTCGCGTGTCCCTGCAGTACCTCTGGACCCTGTTTTCGACCTATCCCGGGCAAGTGCTCAACGGCCTGGCACTGTTCTTTGCCGTCGCCGGCAGTTGGCTGCTGCTGGCCACACGCCTGCGCGAGCAGCGCGCGGTTGCCCACCTGGCCGCCGACAGCGAACTGGACGAGATCGACGAGGAAACCTCGTTGCTGGACGAGCCGACCCAGCGCATCAACCGCTTCTTCTACGGTTTTGGTACCGCCACTCTGGGCGCCGCTCTGCTGCTGTCCTGGTTCAGTACACGTATCTGAGGCTGTCGGCGCTCTGGGCGTCTCGCCGAAGTCTGCGCAGATGGCGACCGGAAACCGGCCAGTCATCCTTTTTTCTCTGCTTTTCGTCGCAGCACTCTGCTCGACATTCCTCCGTCAGCGCCTGAGGCCAGTCTCGGGAGTTCTTCCGGCGCTACTGCCTATAGGTGCACCAAATTAGCTGCGCCGTTGTGGAGCGATCGTACCTGCAACGAATCTAATGTCATGGGTGGCAGTATTCTGCGCAGTTGTCGTGACTGGATGGTCATGTTGCAGGGTGGACTATTAATGAATTTAGAACTCTCTTTCTAATTAAACGTGCCGCCGATTTAAGTTGATATTGCCTGTGGCAAACATGGCGATAGGCCATTCATTGCAGAAATAGTTCGCGGAATGCCGTGTTGACATTAATGCTCTCCTAAAAATAGGATTCGGCCAGCTTTGAAGCTGAACCATAGGCGATGCTCAGGAAGTTCTTCGCCATAACAATAATAAGTTCTGCAGTGTCCAGGCTTTGTCTATTGGCGTTGCGGGGGATGAAGGGATGCGGCACGGCGTAGTTTCTTTATTTCTAATTCTGGGCTGGGCGTTTTTCGCGTCCATGGCGCCGGCCGCTGCTCAGCAATCTGCAAACTCTTCTGAAAATACAGCGGATCAAGTTTCCGAAGATGCGCGCGCCGTGGATATTATCCGTCGCGCCGACCGTATTCGTGCCCCGGCCGAGCCCTTCCGCTATACCCTGACTCTGGCGGAGATGAAGGGCGATAGTGAAGTCACTCGGCAAAGTTTCGATGTTGCCATGCGTTTCTATAAGCCCGAGTCGGGGCAAGAGGGCGACGCGCGCGCACTGGTGCGTTTCGTCGATCCGCCCACCGAGCGTGGCAAGTCGCTGTTATCCATCTTCGACAAACTCTGGTACTACGAGCCAAAGTTGCGTCGTCCCATTCCGATTTCACGACAACAGCGCCTGGTCGGACAGGTGTCCAATGGCGATGTGGTCGCTACCGACTTCGATCTTTCCTATATATCCAAATTGGTGGCCACCGAGGATTGCGAGGGGCGCAAATGCTATCGCCTGGAATTGCAGCGGCGTTGGCCGTATGTGACTTATCCGAAGATCATCTACTGGGTCGATGCGGAGAACTATCGACCCTACAAGGCAGAGTTTCTCGCCACCAACGACAAGTTGATAAAGCGTGCCTGGTACAAGGATTACAAACCGGCGCTGGGTGTTGAGCGGCCGCATGAAATCTATATCGAAGACAGCCTGAAGAAAGAACAGTACACGCGCATGTTGTATTCCGACGTGCGCCTGGAAGCCGTGCCGGAAGCCTATTTCCAGAAAGAGTATCTGCTGCGTCTGCGTTGAATATCTGACAGGGAAGGGTGGGTATTCCGATGTGGCGGAACGAATTTCTGTTGGCCGGCGTTTGCCTGGCGCTGGCGGCCGTGCCGGTGTTTGCCGAGCAGCCGTGCAGCCTGTCCGGCTTCGCCGGGGCGGAGGCGGGACGCTCTGCGGTGCGGGATGCGTGGCTGAACCCGGACGAGGATTTCACCCGGGCCATGGGTTCGGCGGCGACCTACGGCGAGTTGAACGGAGATTGTGCGGGTGCGGCGGCGAAGCTGCATTTCAACGTGTTCGGTGAGCGTCTGGAAACCTTCGGCGATAACGGTGTCGCCCAGGAGAACGACGGTTACGACAACCGCGGCTTCGTGCGCGAGGCCTATATATCGCTGACGCCGCATGAGTCGGTGTTTATCGATATCGGCAAGAAAGATATACGCAACGGGCAGTTCTTCTTTGTCAGTCCGTTGGATTTCCTGCAGAGCCCGAGCAACTACTCGTCGCGGGGTGCGGTAAATGCGTTAGGTGTGTCCTGGCGCGACACTTATCGCGAAGGCGCGATGGTGGCGCAGATGTCCTGGTTCAGCCAGGCGGGCACTCTGGAGTTGGCGGTACTTCCGCAACTGGCCAATCCGTCGCACAAGGAGCGGGTGGCGGAATGGACGACATTGCAGCGGACCAATTCGGCAGAGAGGTATTACCTGTCGTACACCACGGCCATGTTCGAGGACTTCAATCCCCGTCTGGTCATGGTCGGTGGTGAGAGTTATGCGTTTGGTATCGGTACCAGTGGTTTTCTGACCGAGGACTGGATTCTCAATATCGAGCTTTCCGTCAATGAACAGAGTCAGGTAAACGAGTTCGACAAGACGGCGCTGGATACTTTGCAGTCGTATCGTTTGCCAGCAGAAGACGATTTCTTCAAAGAGCAGGATAAAGATCACTTCTACCAGTTCGGCGCCGGGCTGAGATACACCACGGATAACAATACGGCCATCTCGTTGGAGTACCTGTTTCAGGATCAGGGATGGCAACAGAAAGACTGGGATAACTATTTCGAAACGCTCGATCTGCTCGAAGGAGCTTATCAGGCGACTGCCGCGGATCTATTCAGAAACTATCAGCTGTTGTTCGTCCAGGAGGCGGACAACATGGCCCGGCGCGACCTGTTGCCGGGGCGTAATTACCTGATGGCGCATCTGGATAGTAATGAAGCCGAGATGCGCAGGCTGTCATGGGAAAGTTCGACGATCTACAACCTGGAAGATCGCAGCTTCGCCCTCAATCTGCACTTCTCGTCGCAGTTGACGAGAACATTCGAAGTGTATGTCGGTGGCGGTTATCTGGACGGTCCGGATAACAGTGAATTCGGTCGATTGGGAAACAGCGGGGTGGGTTATGCAGGTGTTCGAGCAATCTGGTGACAAGGGTGTGGCCCTGCTGTTCCCGGGGCAGGGTACCCAGCATATCGGCATGGGCGAGGAGGTCTGCGACCAGTCTGCCGCCACCGCGCGAGTCTGGGACTGCGCCAGCGACATCGCCGGCTTCGACCTGCGCCGTCTATGCAGAAAGGGGCCGATGCCCAAGCTGGACAAGACCCAGTACCAGCAGGTGGCGGTCACCTGCGTGAACGTCGCCAGCCTGGTGGCGCTGCGCGAGCGTGGCGAGCCGCAGGTGGCTGCCGTGGCAGGGCACAGCGTTGGCGAGTTCTCCGCGCTGTTCGCCGCCGGCGTGCTGGGCATGGAGGACGTGTTCCGCGCCGTGGCTGCCCGTGGCCGCATCATGCAGGCCCTGGCCGAACAGACCGACGGCGCCATGTACGCCATCAAGGGTGTGGGCCGTGATGCCATCGCCGAACTGATCGCCGCCCACGAACTGGCCGACGGCATCACCGTGGCCAACGACAATTCGCCCCGCCAGCAGGTGATTTCCGGTAGCAAATCGGCGCTCAAGGAGCTGCTGCCGGCACTGCTGCGGGCCGGCTTCGAACAGGTCAAGCTGCCGGTCAACGGCGCCTGGCACAGCTCGCTGATGCTGGCTGGCCGCGAGGACTTCCAGGCGGTGATCGACGATCTCGAGTTCGCCGCACCGCAGCTGCCGCTGTTCACCAACCAGGCGGCGGCCCCCGTCGTCGATATCGCGCAGATCCGCCGTGATCTGGTGGTCAATCTGTATTCCACCGTGCGCTGGCGCGAAACCATGCTGGCCCTGGCGGCCAGCGGTGTTGGCGGCTTCCTCGAAGTCGGTCCGAAGAAGGTGCTGGGTCGCCTGTTGCTCGATTTCACCGAGCTGCAGCCGCTGCCGGCGGTGGGTCATGTCTCCGACTACCTGGCGCCGCAAGCGGCGCTGGCCGACTGAGGCGCTGAGCATGTTGCCGACTTTCCGCCAGCACGCCGGCCGCTATGGCTTCGGCCTGTGCCTGGGCGTCAGCTTCCTGTGTCTGCTGCTGGTCTTCGCCCTGGTGCGCAACAGCCAGGCTATCGGACTGCTGGAGCTGCTGCCGGCCGGCTTCGCCATTGCCTTCGGTGTCACCCTGGGGGCGTCGCGCGATGCGCCGGGCTACTGGATCTACGCGGCGCGCTCACTCAAGTTCATGGTCCTGCCGGCCGAGCTGACGCAGCTGCAGCAGTTGCGCGTCAGCCCTCTGATCAGCCTGCTCAATCCGCTGCAGCAGCCGTTTGTCCTGCCGCTGCTGCTCGCCAGCCTGACCACCCTGCTGCTGTGGGGCGGGCTGACCCTGGCGCCGGCCTATCCGGCACTGGTGGCGCTGGCGGTGCTGGGCCTGCTGTTCCCGCTGTTGCTGGCCCTATTGCTGAGCGGCAGCGCGCCGTACTTCATGGTGCTGGCCAGCGACCAGGGCGAGAACACCCTGCTGCCGCACATGAAACGCCTGCGCAACACCGGCCGTTATCGTGCGGAGGACCTGGCCATCAGCCTGCTGATCAGCCTGTGCCTGATCTGGCCGCTGCAGAGCCGCGCGGACTTCGACCTGCAAGGCGGCTACGGCAAGCCGGAGTTCGCCGTGGCGGCGCTGCTGCTGGGCTGGATAGTCACGTTTTTCATGCTCCTCGGCGCCCGTCGTTCGCGGCTCTATTCGGCGGTGGGCGAGCGTCTGTCCGCCCTGCTGCGCAACGTGCCCGGCGATACCGAACCGCTCGCCAGCCGGTTGCTGCCGCGCATGGCCCTGTACTACGCCGCCGTGGGCCTGTGGGCCCTGGTGCTGTGCGGCCTGCTGGCGCAACTGCCGCAGCCGCTGCCGTTCCCGCTGTTCTGCGCGCTGCTGCTGGCGGCCCCGGGCTGGGCCTTCTGGCGCGAGCGCGGGCTGACCCTGCGTCGCGATGCCGAGCAGGCCGGCCTGTTCATCCGCGAGCTGGGCGTGCAGCCGGTGGCGGCCGGCATGCCGCAGCGGCCATAGGGGAGGGGGCATGCACATCGGCATCGACATCGTGGAGATCGAGCGCATCCGCACCGCCAGCCAGCGCAGCGGCGAGGATTTCATGACGCGGGTCTACACGGCGCAGGAGCGCGACTACATCGGCGACGCCGAGGCCAACGCGGAGCGCGCGGCAGGCATCTGGGCGGCCAAGGAGGCAGCGGTCAAGGCACTGGGCAGTGGTTTTCGCGACGGCATCCAGTTCCACGATCTGTGCATCGAGCACGAGCCAGCGGGCAGGCCGTACCTGGTATTCGCCGGGCGCTTCCGAGAAGAAATGCAGCGGTCCGGGCTGACCGCGGCGAGTTTGAGCATATCCCACTGCGGCACCCACGCAGTGGCGGCGGTTGTGCTCGGGTGACCACCAGAAGACAGGGCTAGGGCAATGGCAACATTTACGGATTTACAGGGGAAGGTCGCCTTGGTGACCGGGGCCAGCGGCGATATCGGCCTGGCGGTGTGCGAGAAGCTGCTGGAAGACGGCAGCAAGGTGTACGCCACCTACAACAACAACCCGGCACGCCTCGGCGAGCTGGCCGACCGCCAGGAGTTCGCCGGGCGCCTGGTGACGCTCAAGTGCGACATCACCAACAAGGCCGAGCTGGACGCGGCCCTGGCGCAGATCGAAGAGGCCGAGGGCAAGCTCGACGTGCTGGTGAACAACGCCGGCAAGTACCGCGACAACCTGTTCTCGATGATGGACTTCGACGAGTTCGACGACGTGGTCAAGACCAACCTGTACGGCACCTTCATGGCCACCAAGGCGGCCCTGCGCATGCTGCGCAAGGCCAAGCAGGCGACGGTGGTCAATGTCTCGTCGATCGCCGGCCTGACCAACAGCTTTGGCCAGACCAACTACAGCGCGGCCAAGGCCGGGATGATCGGCTTCACCCGCACCCTGGCCGGCGAGCTGGGCTCCAAGGGCGTGCGGGTCAACGCCGTGGCCCCGGGCCTGATCGAGTCGGTGATGACCAAGCGCGTGCCGCGCAACGTGATCCGCCAGACCCTCTCGGTGATCCCCCTGCAGCGCATGGGTGAAACCCGCGAAGTGGCTGAGGCCATCGCCTTCCTCTGCTCCAGCTCCTCGAGCTACGTCGTCGGCCAGACTCTGGTGGTCGATGGCGGCCTGATCATGCGTTAAGGAGGCCCCATGGCCGATTCCGAAGAAAGTCTCGTCGCACCCTCGATGCTCATGAAGATGGGCCCCTGGCGCTATCCGTTCTTCCTGGTCGACAAGATCTGCGAGTTCAAACGCGGCTCGCGTGGCTACATCACCGCAGTGAAGAACATCTCGTTCAACGAGCCGCAGTTCACCGGGCACTTCCCGGAGAGCCCGATCATGCCTGGCGTGCTGATCGCCGAGGCGATGGGCCAGACCAGCGACTACCTGACTCTGCTCACCGCGTTCTGCGAGGAGTACGAGCAGCGTTTCGACTGCGACCTGTCGGCCCGCCGCGACCTGCAGAAGGCCCTGCACAGCGAGGAAGGCATGGCGATCATCGCCGGCATCCGCAAGAAGTGGGGCGGCGTGCTGGCCTCCCAGGACCTCAAGTTCAAGAGCGTGGTACTGCCGGGGGACACCCTGGAGATGCGCAGCGAACTGATCATGAAAGACCCGGCCGGCTTCAGCCACTTCAAGGTCGAGGCGCGCATCGGTCGGCGGGTCACCACCGTCGGCAAGCTCGCCAACTTCTGGTTCGACATGAGCAAGCCATTCAACTACCCGGGCTAAGCCCCATCCGCGAGGACCACCACATGGACAAGCAACTGCAAGAAGCCATCGCCCAGCGCCGGGCCGTACTGGACAAGCTCAAGGACAGCCTGATCGACCGCCTCAACCTGTACCAGCGCCAGGACCAGATCGACGACGACACCCCGCTGTTCGGCAGCGGCCTGAAGCTGGACTCGGTGGACGCCACCGAACTGGTGGTGATGCTCGAAGAGGAATTCGGCGTGCGCGTATCCGAGGGCGACGATCCGTCCTACATGCGCAACGTCAACTCGCTGGCCAGCTTCATCCTGCAACGCCAGGCCGCAGCCGCCTGACTTCTGCCGAACACTATTCGAGGGACACAACGATGAATCCGATGGAAGCCGTTCACCAAGCCGCCGGCGCCACCCTGGGCGAACGCAATGGCGTGCGCATCCCGCTGCACTATGGCGCGCCTGCCGCCGAGCACCAGGCCTCGCGCAAGAACATCCTGCTGGCCGACTACTCGCACTTCGGCATCGTCGAAGTCCAGGGCGACGAGGCCTACGACTTCCTCAACCGCGTGGTCGGCGGCGACCTCTCGGTGATCCGCGACGAGCAGGCGCTGTACACCGTGCTGCTGGACGACCAGGGCCAGATCGTCACCGACCTCTATGTGCTGTGCGACGACGAGCGCTTTCTGCTGCTCACCGAGTGGGTGCGCGGCGACGCGCTGGCCGCCAGCCTGCAGGCCCTGGTCGGCGAGGAGGAAGTCGAAATCGCCGCCAAGGACGAGCTCGGCGCCCTGCTGTTCGAAGGTCCCTACAGCTGGGAGCTGATGTCCGAGCTGTTCGGCTTCGATGTGCTCGGCCTGCCGTTCCTCGAGTTCATGCACGTGGACGGCGTGACCCTGCTGCGCGCCGGCAAGCACGGCGAGTTCTCCTACAAGGTGCTGGCGCCCAAGGAGGCCCTGGCCGAGCTGTGGCAGCGTGCCCTGGATGCCGGCGCCAAGTTCGACCTGAAGGCCGGCGGCATCGACTTCCAGAACCGCTCGCGCCTGGAAAACCCGTGCTGGGATCCGGCCCTGGCCGGCGAGTTCAGCCGCTGCCCGATCGAGCTGCAGCTGCAGTGGGCGGTGCGTTACGACAAGGACGAGTTCGTCGGCAAGGACGCCCTGCTGGCCAAGCTCGAGGAAGGCGCCGCGCAGCGCGTGGTGGGCTTCCAGGTCAAGGGCGACGGTGCCGCAGCCAACATCGGCGACGCCGTGTTCAGCGGCGACACGCAGATCGGCAAGGTGATCACCCTCGGCTGGTCGGAAGGCATGCAGGCCCATATCGGCCAGGCCCTGCTCGACAGCGAGTACGCCTATGCCGGCCTGGAAGGCTACGCCATCGACGCCGCATCCGGGCGCATCGCCATCGCCACCTCGGCGATTCCGTTCCTGCAGAACTTCAGCTTCCTGGTCAATCCGGCCGAGCACAGCTACGTCGACCCGTCGCGGCCGAAGAGTCTGCTAGAGCAACAGGCGCAGTAAGCACGGTAATCAGCCACAGCCGAGCGGGCCGCCGGGGCGGGCGGTCCGTTCATCAGGTCGCCAGCCTCGAAGGAGTATGCAAATGGTTCAGCGCAAGCGGGTAGTGGTCACAGGGATGGGCGTGCTGACGGCGCTCGGCAATACGCTGGAAGAGTTCCGCGAGGGCCTGTTCGCCGAGAAGGCGGCCATCGGTCCGAGCCAGCATTTCCGCCATTACTTCGACGATGCCGTGGCATCCGAAGTGCTACAGGAGGTGGACTACCCCGGTGTCGCCGCCGAGCGCCTGCCCGAGTTGGACCGCACCTCGCTGTGGGGCTACAAGGTCGGTCGCGATGCCTTGGAGCACGCCGGTCTGCTCGGCGATCCGCTGCTGGAGCGCACCAGCCTGGTGGTCGGTGTTTCCTCGGCCAGCGCCGAGGCGATCATGCCGATGATCGAGGGCCGGCCCAAGGAGTTCAGCCCGCGCAAGATGGCGATCTGCGGAAACTTCTCGGCGATCTGCCCGGTGGTGACTTCGCTGCTCGGCCTCAAGGGTGGCTTCGAGCTGGTGGCCACGGCCTGTACGGCCAGTACCAACGCCATCGGCATCGGTTTCGACCAGATCCAGAACGACAAGAACCCGGTAGCACTGATCGTCGGTTCCGACCCGGTCTACCTACCCACTTTCGCCGGTTTCTACGCGCTCAAGGCAATGCGCGAAGAGGCCTGCTGCCCATTCTCCGGTACGCCCGGCATGTCCGTCGGCGAGGGTGCCGGCGCCCTGGTGCTGGAAGAGTACGAACACGCCAAGGCGCGTGGCGCCACCATCTATGGCGAGATCGTCGGCTACGCCACCAGCTCCGACGCGCACCATGAAACCGCGCCGGACCCGCGCGCCGAAGGCGCCACCCTGGTGATGCGCGCAGCGCTGAGCAACGCCGGGGTCGGCCCCGAGGCCATCGGCTACATCAATGCCCACGGCACCGGCACCGAGGCCAACGACCGCGCCGAAACCCTGGCGATGAAGAAGGTGTTCCCCAACATCGCCGGCATCCCGGTGAGTTCGACCAAGTCCTACTTCGGCCACAACATCGGCTCGGCCGGCATCATCGAGATGATCGCCTGCCTGACCACCCTGCCGTCCGGCAAGGTGCTGCCGACCCTGAACTTCTCCACGCCGCGCACCGGCTGCGACCTCAACTACGTGCCCAATCATTTCCAGGAGCACCAGGTCGAGCTGTTCATGAAGAACAACTACGCCTTCGGCGGCAACAACTGCAGCATCGTCGCCTCAGTGGCGCCCGAGACGGCGGCGCCGACCGAATACCGTCCGCGGCGCGTGGCGATCACCGGTTTCGGCGCGCTGAGTTCGCTGGGCTACGGCGCCGAGCAGATCGCCGAGAACATCCGCAACGGCGTCGACGGTTCGCTGCTGGTCTCCGCCAACGACTGGCTGGGCCTCGGCGAGGAGGGCCGTGACCTGGCCCAGCTGCTGGAGGCCAACCCGGCCCTGGCCGAGCGCCTGGCCGGCATGACCGAGGGCGACCTGCGCGCCATGCAGTTCCGCGCCCACGAAGTGCGCGGCATCGAGCCGCGCAAGCACCTGAAGAACTACGACCCGCGCAAGGCCAGCCGCATCGGCACCCACGGCCTGCTGGCCCTGGAGCAGGCGCTGCAGAGCGGCGGACGCAAGATTCGTCACGGCGACACCGACGTGGCGCTGATCATGGGCATGTCCAAGGGCCCCCAGGCCACCATCGCCCGCTACGCGCAGAGCCTGCATCCGGACCCGAAGCGTGCGCGCACCTTCGAGTTCCCCTCGGCGCTGATGAACTCTATCGCCACCTTCTGCGCCATCAGCAAGGGCATGAAGGGCTACAACACCACCCTGTCCACCGGCTACAACGCCGGCCTCGGCGCGCTGCTGTACGGCTACGAGATCGTCCGCCAGGGCCTGCAGGTGCAGGCGCTGGTCGGCGGCGCGGAAGAGAACTCCTATTCCTCGGTGCTGATGTCGCCAGCGGCGGCCGACCGCCTGAGCTGGAGCGATGCCGCGGACGCCTTCCAGGTCTACGGCGCCAGCGCCAGCGGCTTCACTATCGGCGAGGGCGCGGCGGTGGCCATGCTCGAAGACCTGGACGCGGCCCGTGCGCGCGGTGCCGAGGTGCTGGCCGAGGTGATCGGCTATGGCCGCTCGTGCGATGCCAGCTACCCGGGCGAACCGGCGCTGGCCAGCGGCAACGCCATGGTCGCGGCGATTCGCCAGGCGCTCGCCGAGTCCGGCCTGGGCCTGGAGCAGGTCGACCTGATCTGCGGCACCAGCTGGGGCACCGCGGAAAGCGCCGAGAAGGAACTGGATGCCGTGCGTCAGGTGTTCGGCGCGCTCGCGGCCGAGGTGCCGCTGGTCAACTACAACGGCCACTTCGGCTTCGTCGAGTCGGCGGCCGGCCTGCTCAACCTGTCGCAGGTGCTGCAGGCCATGCGCAGCGGCGAGATCGCGCCGATCCCGCACACCGCCGAGTTCTGCGCCAGCGACATCGCCTTCGTGCGCCAGCCGCTGCGCCGCGAGGTGCGCCACGCCCTGGTGCTGGGCGCCTCGGACGGTGGCAACAACTACGCCCTGCTGATCCGCAAGGAATCCATCGATGGCTGATGCCGGGCGTGCGCTGATCTCCGGCCTGGGCGTGTTCAACGCCCTCGGCCACGACACGGCGGCGCTCTGCGCGGCCCTGGCCGAGCAACGCCTGGGCCCGCGCAGCGGCTTCTTCGCCAGCGAGCGCGCGGCCCAGGGCAACGGCCTACCGTTCAACCCGCAGCAGGTGGCCATGCCGGCACTGCCGCAGACCAAGCGCAACCCGGCCGGCTGCGACGCCGAGACCGCCTGCGCGCTGATCGAGAAGGTGCTGGACGAGGCCCTGGCCCAGGCCGGGCTGCGCCGCGCCGATCTGGCCGGGCGGCGGGTGCAGTTCTATATCGGTGGTCAGGGCGTGCAGCCGGAAATAATGAAGTTCACCGCCTACCTGCAACGCAATGACGCCGAGGACCTGTTCTTCAACCCCGGCATCCGCAAGATGCACAGCGACAGCTACGCCGAGGAACGCCTCGGCCGCCTGCTCATGCAGCGCGTCGGCTTGGCGCTGCCGCCGCTGGCCCTGTCCACCGCCAGCTGCTCCAGCATGTCGGCGCTGTTCCTCGCCAGTCGGGTGATCGAGAGTGGCCGCGCGGACCTGGTGGTGGTGGCGTCCTGGCAGCAGGTGTCGCAGTACAACCTGATGTTCATGGGCGGGGTCAACGCCCTGGCCCGCTCGGTGGCGCAGCCGTTCTCGGCGGCGACCGAGGGCGTGATGCTGGGTGGCGGCGCGGCCCTGGCGATCCTCGAGAGCGAGGCGCACCTGCGCGCCCGGAAAGGCCGCGGCCTGCTGCGCATCGATGGCTTCGCCACCTGCCAAGGCGGCGGTTCGGGGCGCGGCGGGCAGTCCTTCGCCCCGGACTTCCGCACCCTGGCACGCACCGTGGAAGAGTCGCTGGAACAGGCCGGCATCGCCGCCGCCGATGTCGGCTGCGTGTTCATGCACGGCAACGGCATTCGCGGCAGCGACCAGGCAGAGCTGCTGGCGGTGCGCAAGCTGTGGGGCGACAACACGGTGCCCACGGTTTCCTACAAGGCGCAGCTGGGCTATCAGGTGGCGGCCAGCGGCCTGACCGACCTGGCCATCGCCGCCGACGCCCTGCAGCAGCGCCGCCTGCTGGCGTTCAAGGCCCTGGCGCCGCTGGATGTCGCCGGAGTGCACCTGCATGCCGATGCCGAACCCCTGGCGCTGAACAGCGACAAGCTGGTCAAGCTGGGCCTGGGCATCGAGGGATCCATGGCCGCCTGCACGCTGACGCGGCTGGCAGGATGAGCGAGACGATCATGTCCGTCGAAGAGAAGCAGTTGACCCCGACCCGCCCGGCCAGCGCCGCCGAGCTGCAGGCGCCGCTTGGCCAGGCCCGTCTCGAGCAGGGCAGCGCGCTGGCGCTGGTCGGCCTGTCCGTGCTGCAGGCCGAACGCGCGCCGCAGCGTTTCGAGCCGCGCTGGTTCCGTGCCTGGGAGGCGCAGCTGTACCAGCGCGCGGCGCGCAAGACCGGGCGCCGCCAGTGGGACTTCAGCCGCTTCAGCCGGGACGGCGGCCTGGAGGCGGCCAAGGTCGGCTATCGCGACACCCTGGGCGCAATGGCCCAGGCGGCCAAGCAGGCGGTGGCGGCGGCCGAAGCCAGCTGCGGTCGGCGCAGCTCGCGCGAGCGCATGGCGCTGCTGTATTTCGATTTCTGGGGGCAGAGCTCGCACCTGGAGCAAGCGTTCAACTGGCGCGACAGTTTCGATCTGGACGTGATCCCCAAATTCATCCTGCGTGACCAGGCCACCGAGGCCTTCTCCTGCAAGGTGCAGGCGGGCCGCGGCGCCTTTATCCAGGCGCTGCGCATGGCCCAGGCCCTTTTGCACGGCGGCGGTGCCGACAGCGTGCTGCTCGGCGGGCTGTTCCGCAGCTTCCCGGTGCTGTGCTTCGCCGAGGCCATCAGCGGCAGTGCGGCGGAGCGTGGCTGGCTGGGGCGCGGCGGGCAGCACAACGCACCGCTGGTGGAGCGCGCCGGCTTCATGGTGCTGCGCCGTGGCGAAGCCCTGGCCACTGCGCGCCAGCCCGGCCTGCTACTGGGCGAGCCGCATTACCTGCAGGCACCGGCCGGGCGCGCGGCGACCCAGCAGGCGCTGAGCGAGCGCTGGGCCGAGCTGTTGCCGGAGCCGCGCGCGCTGGTCTATGGCGGCCACTACCCGTCCAGCCTGCTCGATCAGGTCGAGGCCGGCGCGGCGGCCCAGGGTGACTGCTGGGTCTACGAGAACATCTGCCGGCGCTTCGGTGACAGCGGCGGGCTCAATCCGCTGCTGGCCCTGCAGCGCCATGCCGAGCGCAAGGCCGCCCAGGCGGACACGCCGCCGGCCCTGCTGAGCCTGAGCGACAGCCAGGGCGGCACTTGGCTGCTGCGAGGGGAATGAGATGACGGAAAGAGAGAACAAGGTGCAGGCATCCGCCACACCCGCCGGCGAGCCTCGCCGGCTGCAACTGGTCAAGGCGAGCCAGCTGCCGATCGTGCGCCTGAGCCAGGTGGAGAAACGCTACGGCAAGGGCGAGGGCAGCGTGCAGGCGCTGCGCAGCATCGACCTGCAAGTGGAGCGCGGCGAGTTCGTCGCCCTGGTCGGCCAGTCCGGCAGCGGCAAGAGCACTCTGCTCAACCTGATCGGCGGCATCGACCAGCCCAGCGCCGGCGCCGTGCACTTCCTCGGTCAGGACCTGGCCGACCTCGGCGACCGCGACCTGGCCCAGCTGCGCGCCCGCGAGATCGGTTTCATCTTCCAGTTCTTCAACCTGCTGCCGGTGCTCAGCGTGTTCGATAACGTCTACTACCCGCTGATGCTCAACGGCTATCGCAAGGAGCAGGCGCGCCGCCAGGTGTTGCAGGCGCTGGAGCGGGTCGGCCTGCAGCAGCACGCCCTGCGCCGCCCGGTGGAACTGTCCGGCGGCCAGCAGCAGCGCGTGGCCATCGCCCGCGCCCTGGTGAAGAAGCCGGCGCTGGTGATCGCCGACGAACCCACCGGCAATCTGGATTCGGAAACCGGCCGCTCGGTGCTGGAGCTGATGCAGGAGATCAACCGCGAGAACGGCACCACTTTCATCATCTCCACCCACTCCGACGCGGTACGCGACGTGGCCGGGCGGGTGGTGCGCATCGCCGACGGGAGTATCCAGCATGACTAAGCTGCTGCCGCTGATGCTCCTGCTGCTGGCCTCCACCGCCCAGGCCGCGCTCGACGCCGAACAGCTGCGCCAGCAGGGCCGTACGGCGCTGGATGCGCTGGTCGAGCGCAGCAGCCAGCTGCCGGCGCGCGATCAGGCGATCCTGGTGGTGGTGCAGGCGCCGAACGAGGGGCTCGCGGAGAGCACCCTGGAGTCGCTCGCAGCCTGGCGCGAACAGCACCCGGACGACCTGCCGGCCAAGCTCTACGAGGGTTACGGCTGGCTGTTCATGGCCGGCGAGTACGTCAAGCAGCAGAACTACTTCCGCGCCGCCGAGCTGGCCAAGCGCGGCTTCTTCCTGATGGACGAGGCGGTCGACCAGAACCCCGAGGACTGGCGCCTGCGCCTGCTGCGCGCGCGCATGGATTGCTACGTGCCGGCCGAGTTCGGTCGCCATGTGGTGGCGCTCAAGGACCTGCGTTACCTGCGCGAACATCCCGAGCAGGTGCCGGCCGAGCTGCGTCCGCTGCAGGACTTCCTGCAGGCCCGCGCCCAGCGCGCCGCCGGTGACGAGGCTGCGGCCAAGGCCTTGGCCGACCAGGCGCCGTGGGGCGAGCTGCTGCAGGCCGAGGGTCGCCTGCCCATCACCCAGGCGGAAGTGCAGCGGGTGCTGGCACCCATAGTGGAGGCGGCGCCATGAGCGAACTGCTGTATTACCTGGCCAACGCCATCATCGCCTACGCCCTGCTGCTGGTGCTGTGGACCGCACTGCGGCGGCCCACCTCGATCCGCTACGCGTTCGCCAACCTGTTCCGTCAGCGCCGCCGCTCGGGCATCACCCTGCTGGCGATCATCATGGGCGGGGTGGCGGTGTTCACCTTCGGCGGCTTCGTCCAGCATTCCTTCTCCGCCCTGCGCGAGCAGACCATCCGCACCAACCTCGGCCACCTGCAGCTGTACCGCGAGGGCTATCTCGCCAGCGGCGCGACCAACCCGCTGCGCCACGGCATTCCCGGCTACCAGCAGATCAAGCAGGTGCTGGCCGCCGACCCCGAGCTGGGGCCGATGCTGAAGACGGTGACCGGGCAGATCGAATTCTCCGGCATCGCCTCGCACTACGAGTCGGAGACCTCCACCTTCATCTCCGGCGTCGGCATCGAGCCGGCCAGCTCACTGACCCTGGGCGCGCTGGACCGCATCGTGCTGGGCAGCGACCTGTCGCGTATCGACGGCCTCGGCGTAACCATCGGCAGCGGCGTGGCCAAGGGCATCGGCGCCGGCTACGACAGCGAGCTGGACCTGCTGGTGGTCAATCCCAAGGGCGGCCAGAACGCCATGTCGGTGACCGTGCGTGGGGTGATGGAGTCGGGTATCAAGGAGTACGACGACCGCTCGCTGAAGATGCCGCTGGAAACCGCCCAGGCGCTGCTGGAGACCGACGAGGTCAGCCGCATCATCATCCTGCTCAACGACACCGAGCAGACCGCCGCCGCACTCGAGCGGGTCAAGGCGCTGATCGCCGAGCAGGGGCTGAAGCTGGAGGTGCGGCCCTGGTCCGAGCTGGCCGTGTACTACCACCAGGTGGTCAGCCTGTTCGACGGCATCTTCTTCTTCATCAAGTCGATCGTCAGCGTGATCGTGGTGTTCATGATCGGTAACACGCTGATGATGAACGTGGTCGAGCGCACCCGTGAGATCGCCACCCTGCGCGCCCTGGGCCTGACCCAGCGCGAGGTGGGGCGGCTGTTCATTCTAGAAGGCATCTTCATCGGCCTGCTCGGCGCGGCGCTCAGCGTAGCGGTGGGCATCGGCCTGGCCGAACTGATCAACGTCAACGGCCTGCCCATGCCGCCGTCTCCGGGATACACCAAGGGCTACCTGGCTTTCATCCTGTGGGACGAGGATTTCGATCTGTTCTGGTTCACCTGCGCCCTGGCCATAGTCACCGCGGTATTAGCCTCGATCATCCCGGCGAAACGCGCCTCGAAGTTGCTGATCGCCGAGGCATTCAGGTTCACCTGAATAACTTGGATAGTTGTCACCCGGCGACGCTGGAAGTTGCCGGGTGGTGGTAATAAGCGATGCGCCTTAGTGCAGGGTAAGTTGTGCCTGCTAGTGGGTGTTTAATACTGCGCTGCTGTTATTGAAGTTGTTGTTGGCGAGCGCGCTTCATATACAGAGTGAGAGCAAGTTATGACAGCAGAACGGCAAGTCGTCCTCATCACCGGCGCCGCCCGCGGCATTGGCGCGGCCATCGCCGAACGGTTCATCGACGACGGCTTCGATGTGGTGCTCAACTACCGCCGCACCCAGGGCAAGGGCGCCGCCAACCTGGACAACCTGGTGTCCCGCGCGGAGGCTCGTGGCGTGAGAGCGTACAAGGCCCTGGCGGACATCTCCGAGAGCCGCGACGTGGAGCAGATGATCAAGAGCCTGCAGCTCGATGGCCTCGAACGCATCCACCACCTGGTGCTGAACGCCGCCAGCGCGCCGTTCAAGTCGATCCTCGATCTGACCAAGCACGACTGGAAGCAGCTGTTCGGCACCAGCCTGATCGGCAACGTGGCGATGATCAACGCCGTGGCGCCGCTGATGCCGGCCGGCGGAACCATCTGCGCCATCTCCGGGGTGGGTTCGCACACCGTGCTGCCCAACTACCCGCTGGGCCTGATGAAGGCGGCGCTGGAGAACCTGGTGCGCTACATGGAGGTGGAGCTGTACGACCGCGGTATCCGCGTCAACGGCGTGTGCGGCGGGGTGGTGCGCAGCGAGATGCTGCCCTATCTGACGGAGATGTGGCCGCGGATGATCGGCAACATGGAGTCCTCGGGGCGGCGCTGGGCTCTGGAGCCGGAGGAGATCGCCAACGTGGTGGCCTTCCTCGCCTCGGATCGCTCCAGCGCCATCCGTGGGCAGATCCTGGTGGCCACCGGCGGAGTAGGGCTGGCGGCCTGAATCCTTGGATGCGATGCAAGAAAAAGCCGGCGTCCGCCGGCTTTTTTCATGCAGGCCAGCGCTTGAGTACGGTAGCCCGGATGCAATCCGGGGACGGAGCTGCTGCATTCGGACTACGAGTTCTCCCCCTCTCCCGCTGGCGGGAGAGGGGGCCTCAGCCTTCCCAGCGCTTCAGTACCAGGGTGGCATTGGTGCCGCCGAAGCCGAAGCTGTTGCTCATCACCGTGTTCAGGCGCACGCCGTGGCGGGTCTCGCGCAGCACCGGCATGTCGGTCAGCTCGGGGTCGAGGTTGTCGATGTTGGCCGAGGCGGCAATGAAGTTCTCGCGCATCATCAGCAGGCAGTAGATCGCCTCGTGCACGCCGGCGGCGCCCAGGGCGTGGCCGGATAGGCTCTTGGTCGAGCTGATCGGCGGTAGCTGGCGGCCAAACACCTTGCGGATCGCACGCATCTCAGCCAGGTCGCCGACCGGAGTGGAGGTGCCGTGGGCGTTGATGTAGTCGATCGGCTCTTCCACTTTTTCCAGTGCCTGCTGCATGCAGCGCATGCCGCCTTCACCGCTCGGCGCGACCATGTCGTAGCCATCGGAGGTGGCGCCGTAGCCAATGATCTCGGCATGGATCTGCGCGCCGCGGGCCAGGGCATGATCCAGCGCCTCGACCACCACCATGCCGCCGCCAGCGGCGATGACGAAGCCGTCGCGTCGGGTGTCGTAGGGGCGCGAGGCCTTCTCCGGGTTGTCGTTGTACTGGCTGGAGAGGGCGCCCATGGCGTCGAACAGGTAGCTCTGGCTCCAGTGTTCTTCCTCGCCGCCGCCGGCGAAGACGATGTCCTGCTTGCCCAGCTGGATCTGCTCCATGGCGTGGCCGATGCAGTGGGCGCTGCTGGCGCAGGCGGAGGCGATGGAGTAGCTCAGGCCCTTGATGCGGAACGGCGTGGCCAGGCAGGCCGACACCGTGTTGCTCATAGTGCGCGGCACGCGGAACGGGCCGACCCGAGAGATGCCCTTCTCGCGCAGGATGTCCATGGCCTCCATCTGGTTGAAGGCCGAGGCCCCGCCGGAGCCGGCGATCAGCCCGGTGCGTGGGTTGGAGATGTGTCCGTTGCCCAGGCCGGCGTCCTTGATCGCCTGCTGCAGGGCCAGGTAGGCGTAGGCCGCGGCGTCGCCCATGAAGCGTTTGACCTTGCGGTCGATGCTCAGGTCGTCTATGTCCAGCGGCACCGCGCCGCACACCTGGCTGCGCATGCCGACTTCGGCGTAGGTGGGGTTGAAACGAATTCCCGAGCGGCCGTCCCGCAGGTTGCGGGTAACGGTTTCCAGGTCGTTGCCGAGGCTGGAGACCAGCCCCATTCCGGTGATCACGACGCGGCGCATGCACAAATCCCTTTCTCAGACGATGGTCCGGGCCGGTCGAGCTGCGGATGGCGGCGAAGATGCACTCGGGCAGAAGTTTTCGCGCGCAATCCGGTGGATAAAAGTTGCCGGTTTTCCCTGGGCGATAACTAACCAAAGTTTGGCTTTTTTTGCCAGCCTTAGTTGCGCTTTATGCGGGGTTTGACGAGAAATTCAATATGAATCCGCGGGCGGCGGATATATATCGAAGTGTGCGGGAAAGTTTGATCGTTTGATCAATAAGAAGGCCTGCCCGGATATGCCCGGGCAGGCTGTGCAATCACAGTGGCAGACCGGCCTTGATCCGGTACTGGTTGCGCACCGGTGTAGCGTACTGGCGGATCAGCCAGGGGCGTTGCTCGGCGGGGCAGGCGTCCAGGCGGCGCTGCCATTCGGCGCGGGCCTTGGCCAGCTCGGCAGCGGGGAACAGCTGCTCGGCAGCAGGCACCTGCAGTTCGGCATCGCGCTGCTCCCACTCGGCGTAGGCCAGGTGGTGCACCGGGAACAGCCGGTAGCCGCCGAGAATGTGCTGATCCATCAGGGTTGCCAGCTGCTTGGCATCCTCGAAGCCTTCGCGCACCGGCTCGCCGAACTGCACATGCACGCGACCCTTGTAGCCGGTGATGCCCAGGGCAATGCTGGCATCGTCCTCGCCCGGCGCCTTCTCGTAGCTGCCGGTGCTGGCGCGCAGCTGCAGCTCGCGGGCCTTGGCCTGGTCGCAGGGGTCATACTCGTAGCTGATCGACACCGGCACCAGGTTCAGCGCGGCCAGTACCTCGGCGAACGGTTCGTCCTTGCGGCTCATGTGGAACATTTTGAGGATCGCCGAATCGGTACGGTCGTCACCGTCCTTGGCCCGGCCCTCGGCCTGGGCGATCCAGATCGACTGGCCTTCCTCGCGGATCGAATGATTGATGTACGCCGACAGCAGCTGGAAGGCCGCCAGCTTCTCGCGCCGCCCGGCCACGCTGCGGTGCACGATGAAGCTCTTGTTCAGACGCATCAGGTCGCTGACGAAGGGACGCTGCAGCAGGTTGTCGCCGATGGCGATGCGCGGCGTCGGCAGTTTGGCGTGGAACACCGCGTAGTTGACGAAGGCCGGGTCCATCACGATGTCGCGGTGGTTGGCCAGGAACAGATAGGGCGTGCCGGCCTTCAGGTGCTCGATGCCGGAGAAGCTGATGCCATCGGTGGCACGCTCCACGGTGCGGTCGATATAGGGCTCGATGCGCGCCTGCAGGGCATCCACCGAGGTGATGCCAGCCGTCTCGCTGCGCAACCGATGGGCTATAAGAGGTTTGAGCAACCAACCGAATGGCCCGGCCAGGCGCGGGAAGCGGAAGCGAGTAAGGGCGCCGAGAAAGGTGTCGTCGCTCAGCAGGCGTGCAAGCACGGCAGGGACTTCGTGGTCGGCGTAGGGTCGGATGGAATCGAATTCGCCCATCATGCTCTCGTGGTTAGGCTGCTCGGAATGCCCGTGCGCGGGCCTGCAATAGACCGGCGATTATAACGGCAAGTCACATGGAGGCCGCGATGCTGGAATCACAGTCGTACCAGTGCCCTTATTGCTGGGAGCAGGCCGAGGCCTTGCTCGATCTCTCCGCCGGCGACCAGGAGTATGTCGAGGACTGCCCGGTGTGTTGCCGGCCGATTGTTTTCGATCTGCGCACCGATGGTGAGGAATGGTCGCTGGATGTGCGTCGGGAGGACGACTGATGCAGCGGATTTACGAGCCACAGGATCTGCTGGAGGCCGAACTGCTGGTCGGTGTGCTGGCCAGCGAGGGTGTGGAGGCGCATCTGGCCGGGCGGCATTTGCTCGGTGCGGTGGGGGAGCTGCCGGCGCTGGGTCTGCTAGGGCTGCTGGTGGAAGACGACGATGCCGAGCACGCGCGTCGGCTGATCGCCGCGTACAATGCCGCCGCGCCGCTGCCGGGCGAGGAGCCCGAGGGGTTCCCCGGCGTGCTGCTCTGCTGACTGTTCTGTTGCTTTCTTCTGTTGCCGGAAATACCGCCGCCCATGAGTGGACGCTACGCCCTGTTCCGTTGGCCCCAGGCCCTGTCGAGCCTGCCGGGCTTTCCCGAAAGCTTTCCACAGCGCTGGAATCTGTCGCCCGGCGCTCAGGTGCTGTTCATTCATCAGCCCGAAGGCGAGCTGCGGGCGGCAGCGGGGCGCTGGGGGCTGACGCCGGCCTGGCTCGATGACTTCAGCAAGGCGCCGGCCCATGCCCGGGCCGAGACCCTGGCCGAACAACCGATGTTCCGCGAGGCCTTCCGCCAGCGCCGTTGTCTGTTGCCGGCCAACGGCTTCTATGAGTGGCGTGGCCAGGCCAACCACAAGCGGCCGTACTGGATGAGCAGCGAAGGGCTGCTGTACTTCGCCGGCCTGTGGGAGGCCTACCCGACGGCGGGGCAGACCTACCTGAGCGTGGCGATGATCACCGCGCCGGCCAATTACCTGCGCCGCCCGGTGCTGCTCGACCAGGCCGCTACCCGTGTGTGGCTCGATCCGCAGGCGTCGGTCGAGCAGTTGCAGGCATTGCTGGTGGCGCCGCAACCGCAGCTGCGCGAGCGGGTGCTGAGTACGCTGATCAATGATCCTGCCTTCGAGGGGCCGGAGTGTCTTACTCCGGGGTAGGTGGGGTCGTCGTCCAGTTCTTGGCAGTGGTGGACTGTTCGCTTCGCTCCTGAGTCCACCCTACGGGATGGGGGTGTTGGCTTCGTGGTACTCGGGGCGCTGGGCCAGGCCTTCTTTTAGTAGTTCTACCAGCAGGCGCACTTTGGGCGAGAGGTGGCGCTGCTGCGGGTAGAGCGCCCATACGGCGGTGTGCGGTGGGCGCTGTTGTGGCAACAGGTCGACCAGCGCGCCGCTGCGCAGGTGCGGCTGCACGTAGTAGTCCGGCAACTGGCACAGGCCGAAGCCGCGTAGGGCGGCGTCGAGCACCGCCTCGCCACTGTTGCAGCGCCAGTTGCCCTGTACCCGTTGGCTCAGCTCGCGACCGTCCTGCTGGAAGCTCCACTGATCGCTGCTGCCGACCAGGCAGTTGTGCCGGCCCAGCTCGGACAGCGAGTGCGGCCGGCCGTAGCGCTCCAGATAGGCGGGCGCCGCGCACAGGTGCATGACCCGTGGCGCCAGGCGGGTGGCGACCAGTCGCGAGTCCTGCAGGCGACCGAGGCGGATGGCCAGGTCCATGCTGCTGTGCAGCAGGTCGAGGGTCTGGTTGCTCAGCTCGATCTCCACGCGCAGCTGTGGATGGCGCGCCATGAACTGGTTGACCAGCGGCACGATGAAGCGCTCGCCATAGGCCACCGCGCAGGTCATGCGCAGCAGGCCCTTGGGCTCGTCGTTGAGGTCGCCGATGGCGCGCAGGGCTTCCTCGCGGGCGTCCTGCAGGCGCTGGCAGTGCTGCAGGAAGGTCTGCCCGGCCTCGGTCAGCGTCACCTTGCGTGTGCTGCGGTAGAAAAGGCGGGTCTGCAGGCGCTCCTCGAGGCGCGCCACCTGGCGGCTGACCTGCGAGGTAGATAGCCCCAGACGCTGCGCGGCGGCGGCGAAACGGCCGCATTCGGCGACCGCGACGAACTCGTCCAGACCTTCCCAGTTGCTCATCGATTATCCCTGGCTGGCAATAATGTTTTGCTGATTGCCTGGATTATCCAGAAAAACACTGGGGTCTACACTCTCGGCACTTTTTACTCGTTACTCGCTGGAGAACGTCCATGATCAAGTCCCGTGCCGCCGTCGCGTTCGGCCCCAACCAGCCGCTCAAGATCGTCGAAGTGGACGTCGCTCCACCGAAGGCCGGCGAAGTGCTGGTGCGCATCGTCGCCACCGGCGTGTGCCACACCGACGCCTACACCCTGTCCGGTGCTGACTCCGAGGGCGTGTTCCCGTCGATCCTCGGCCACGAAGGCGGCGGTATCGTTGAAGCCATTGGCGAGGGCGTGACCTCGGTGCAGGTCGGCGACCATGTGATCCCGCTGTACACGGCTGAATGCCGCGAGTGCAAATTCTGCAAATCCGGCAAGACCAACCTGTGCCAGAAGGTACGCGCCACTCAGGGCAAGGGCCTGATGCCGGACGGCACCAGCCGCTTCAGCTACAACGGCGAGCCGATCTACCACTACATGGGCTGCTCGACCTTCTCCGAATACACCGTGCTGCCGGAAATCTCCCTGGCGGTGATCCCGAAGGACGCGCCGCTGGAGAAGGTCTGCCTGCTCGGCTGCGGCGTCACCACCGGCATCGGCGCCGTGCTCAACACCGCCAAGGTTGAAGAGGGCGCCACCGTGGCCATCTTCGGCCTGGGCGGAATTGGTCTGGCGGCGATCATCGGCGCCAAGATGGCCAAGGCCAGCCGCATCATTGCGGTCGACATCAACCCGGCCAAATTCGACGTGGCCCGCGAGCTGGGCGCGACCGACTTCGTCAATCCGAAGGACCACGCCAAGCCGATCCAGGAAGTCATCGTCGAGATGACCGACGGCGGCGTCGACTACAGCTTCGAGTGCGTCGGCAACGTGCAGCTGATGCGCGCCGCACTGGAGTGCGCACACAAGGGCTGGGGCGAGAGCGTGATCATCGGCGTGGCTGGTGCCGGCGAAGAAATCAGCACCCGCCCGTTCCAGCTGGTGACCGGGCGCGTCTGGCGCGGCTCGGCCTTCGGTGGCGTCAAGGGTCGTACCGAGCTGCCGAGCTACGTGCAGAAGTCGCAAAAGGGCGAGATCCCGCTGGACACCTTCATCACCCACACCATGGGCCTAGACGAGATCAACACCGCCTTCGACCTGATGCACGAAGGCAAGAGCATCCGCACCGTTATCCACTACTAAATCCATGGGCGGGGCGCTGCTGCGCCCCCTACGGAGATCGTGATGACTCTTGAGATCGTTTCCAGCAACAAGAGCTGTGGCGGCTGGCACAAGCGCTATCGCCACCGCTCCACAGCGCTCAACTGCGAGATGGTGTTCGCCGTGTACCTGCCACCGCAGGCGGAGCAGGGCGCCAAGCTGCCGGTGTTGTACTGGCTGAGTGGCCTGACCTGCACCGACGAGAACTTCATGCAGAAGGCTGGCGCGCAGAAACTGGCCGCCGAGCTCGGCCTGATCATCGTCGCTCCGGACACCAGCCCGCGTGGCGAAGGCGTGCCGGATGATGCCAACAAGGCCTGGGACTTTGGTCTCGGTGCCGGCTTCTACCTCAATGCCACCCAGGAGCCCTGGGCGCGCCACTACCGCATGTACGACTACGTAGTGCAGGAGCTGCCGGCGCTGATCGAGGCCAACTTCCCGGTTAGCGACAAGCGCGGCATCGCCGGCCACTCCATGGGCGGCCACGGTGCGCTGATCTGCGCGCTGAAGAATCCGGGGCGCTACCAGTCGGTCTCGGCCTTCTCGCCGATCAGCAATCCGCTCAATTGCCCCTGGGGCGAGAAGGCGTTCTCCAACTACCTGGGAGACGACCGTTCGCGCTGGCGCGAGTGGGACGCCTGCGTGCTGCTGGCCGAGGCGAGCGAGAAGCTGCCGATCCTGGTCGATCAGGGCGACCGCGACGACTTCCTCGAGGTCCAGCTCAAGCCCCAGGCCCTGCAGGCCGCGGCCAAGGCCGCCGAGCATCCACTGACCCTGCGTATGCAGCCGGGCTACGACCACAGCTACTACTTCATCGCCAGCTTTATCGACGACCATCTGCGCCATCATGCGGCTGCGCTGAAGTAGTCGTGATACGGGGCGGAGCTGCTCGAATTCCCAGATTGCATCCGGGCTACGACGCTGTCGGCTACGGCGAGGTATCTGTAGGAGCGAGCTCTGCTCGCGAACCTGCTAGACATGGAGCGTTCGCGAGCAGAGCTCGCTCCTACATAATTAGATGTCTGGCGCTTGTCGTCCGCAATGCCGCTGGTGCTCGGTGAAGCGAGGGGCTTTGCCGGGCACCGCGCCTTCGACGAAGCCGCCGACGACTGAAGGTCTGGATGAGAAGGGTTCGCGGGGGGCTGGCCTGCGGTAGAATCTCGCCCTGATTTTTTCTAGGCCAGGTTTTCATGAGCAGCCCTATGCGTATCGGTCACGGCTACGACGTTCATCGCTTCGGCGAGGGCGACTTCATCACCCTCGGTGGCGTGCGCATCCCGCACAAGTTCGGCCTGATCGCCCACTCCGATGGCGACGTGCTGCTGCATGCCCTCAGCGATGCGCTGCTCGGCGCCTGCGCCCTGGGCGATATAGGCAAGCACTTCCCCGATACCGACCCGACCTTCAAGGGCGCCGACAGCCGCGCGCTGCTGCGCCATGTGCTCGGCCTGATCCACGCCAAGGGCTATGTGGTCGGCAACGTCGATGCCACCATCGTCGCCCAGGCGCCGAAGATGGCGCCGCATATCGAGGCCATGCGTGGCCTGATCGCCGAGGACCTGCAGGTCGAGTTGGACGCGGTCAACGTCAAGGCCACTACCACCGAGAAGCTCGGTTTCACCGGCCGTGAGGAAGGCATCGCGGTTCACGCCGTGGCGCTGCTGGTTAAAGCATGACCGAGCTGGACCTGCTGGGCCCGCGCGCCCATGGCGAGGCCTGTGGCCAGGCCGTGCTCAAGGCCACCGCCGAGGACTTCCAGGTCGACGAGGTGCTGGACATTCCGTTGTCCGGCACTGGTGAGCATCTCTGGCTGTGGGTGGAGAAGCGCGGCCTCAACACCGAGGAGGCGGCGCGCCGCCTGGCTCGTGCGGCTGGGGTGTCGCAGCGCAATATCAGCTACGCCGGACTGAAGGATCGCCAGGCGCTGACCCGCCAGTGGTTCAGCCTGCACCTGCCGGGCAAGGCCGATCCCGATCTGTCCGCCGCCGAGGGCGAGACCCTGGCCATCCTCAAGAGGGTGCGTCACTCGCGCAAACTGCAGCGCGGCGCACATTCGGCCAACGGCTTCACCCTGCGCCTGACCGGCCTCAAGGCCGATCGCGAGGCGCTGGAGCAGCGCCTGCAACGTATCCGCGAGCAGGGCGTACCCAACTACTACGGCCTGCAGCGCTTTGGCTGGCAGGGTGGCAACGTGGCCGATGCACGTGCTTTCGCCGAGCGCAGCGAGCTGCCGGAGCAGCGCAATACCCGTTCGCGCCTGCTCTCATCGGCGCGCAGCTATCTGTTCAACCGCGCCCTGGCGGCGCGGGTGGCGAATGGCAGCTGGAACCAGGCGCGGATCGGCGACCTGCTGGCCTTCACCGACAGTCGCAGCTTCTTTATGGCCGGCGAGGCTGAGACTAGGGATCCGCGCCTGGCCATTCTCGATCTGCATCCGACCGGCCCGCTGTGGGGCGAAGGTGCATCGTCGGCCGAGGGCGCCGCACAGGAGTTGGAGCAAGAGCTGGCCGCCGCCGATCCAGCGTTGATCGCCTGGCTGGCGAAGGCGGGCATGGCGCACGAACGGCGCATCCTGCGCCTCCCCATCGCCGATCTGACGTGGCATTATCCGGAGCCTGAGATAGTGCAACTGCAATTCGTCCTGCCGGCCGGATGCTTCGCCACCGCGGTGGTGCGCGAACTGGTCGATCTGCTGCCGGCGGGGCACACGGACTCCCCATGCGAATTCTGATCTCCAACGACGACGGGGTGATGGCACCCGGTATCGCCGCGCTGCATGGCGCGCTGCAGGACTATGCCGAGTGCACCATCGTCGCGCCCACCGAAGACAAGAGCGGTGCCAGCAGCTCGCTGACCCTGGACCGCCCGCTGCACCCGGCGACCATGCCCAACGGCTATATCGGCCTCAACGGCACGCCGACCGATTGTGTGCACCTGGGCCTCAACGGCCTGCTGGAGCAAGTGCCGGACATGGTGGTGTCGGGCATCAACCTGGGCGCCAACCTGGGTGACGACGTGCTCTATTCCGGCACCGTGGCCGCCGCGCTGGAGGGGCGTTTCCTGGCCAAGCCGGCCTTCGCCTTCTCGCTGGTATCGCGGCGCACCGACAATCTGGCCACTGCCGCCTACTTCGCGCGCAAGCTGGTGGAGGCGCACGAGCGGCTCGACCTGCCGCCGCGCACCGTGCTCAACGTCAACGTACCGAACCTGCCGCTGGAGCATATCCGCGGCATCCAGCTGACCCGCCTGGGCCATCGCGCCCGCGCCGCCGCGCCGGTGAAGATGGTCAATCCGCGCGGCAAGGAAGGCTATTGGATCTCCGTCTCCGGCGATGCCGAGGACGGCGGCCCGGGTACCGATTTCCATGCCGTGATGCAGGGCTATGTGTCGATCACCCCGTTGCAGCTCGATCGCACCCTGCACGAAGCCTTCGAAGGCATCGGCGGCTGGCTGGAGGGCCTGGTCTGATGCGCGGCCAGGATCATCTGCAGCGCCAGGGCGTCGGCATGACCTCGCAGCGCACCCGCGAGCGCCTGATCGAGCGGCTGTACGAGGAAGGCCTGTCCAACCCGCACGTGCTGGAAGTCATCCGTCGCACGCCGCGCCACCTGTTCGTCGACGAGGCGCTGGCCCATCGCGCCTATGAGGACACCGCGCTGCCCATCGGCCACAACCAGACGATTTCCCAGCCTTATATAGTCGGGCGCATGACCGAGCTGCTGCTGGCCGGCGGCCCGCTGGACAAGGTGCTGGAGATCGGCACCGGCTCCGGCTACCAGACCGCCGTACTGGCGCAGCTGGTGGAACGGGTGTTCTCGGTGGAGCGCATCCAGTCCCTGCAGGACCGCGCCAAGGAGCGCCTGGTCGAGCTCAAGCTGCGCAATGTGGTGTTCCGCTGGGGCGATGGCTGGGAGGGCTGGAATGCCCTCGGCCCGTACAACGGCATCATGGTCACCGCCGCCGCCGCCGAAGTGCCGCAGGCGCTGCTGGACCAGCTGGCCGTCGGCGGTCGCCTGGTCATTCCGGTCGGCGCCGGGGAAACCCAGGAGCTGCTGCTGATTGTGCGCGAGGAGGATGGCTATTCCCGCCATGTGCTCGACCTGGTGCGCTTCGTTCCGCTGCTCAACGGCCCTCTGGCCTGAGGCGTGGCACGTTGCGGCACAGTGCCAGCGCGAACGCTGGCGATGCCGGATAATTCCGGCACAATGCGCGACATCTATCTACAAGAAACACCGGCAGGGGAGCACGGGGTGAGTCTCACGAGCGGACAGCAGCGAAAGCGCCTGGCAGGCCTCGGCCTGGGGGCAGCAGTCTTCGCAGCCATACTGTCGGGCTGCAGCAGCTCGCCTTCTACATCTCCGCAGGTGGTGGATCGCACCCACGGCGGTGGCACTGCCGCACCGGCGCGTCCGCAGACCACTGCCGGCCAGTACGTGGTGCAGCGTGGCGACACCCTCTACTCGATCGCCTTCCGCTTCGGCTGGGACTGGAAAGCCCTGGCCGCGCGCAACAATATTCCCCCGCCGTACACCATTCGCCCGGGGCAGCGCGTGCGTTTCGATCTGCCGCAGCAGAGCAGTGTGCCGGTAGCGGCGCAGCCGAGCAGGCCACCGGTAACCAGCCTGCCGAGCACGCCACCGCAGACGGCCTCGCGTCCGCCGGTGGCCACACCACCACCGGTGGTGACCCCATCTCAGCCGCAGCAGCCGGTCAGCCAGCCGCCCGTAGCCACCAGCAGCACACCGGCAACGCCTGGCAAAGTGCAGCAGGTGCCGCGTTCGGCGAAGGGCTGGGCCTGGCCTTCCGCGGGTGTGCTGATCGGCAAATTCTCGTCAAACGGGAGTTTGAATAAAGGAATTGATATCGCTGGGGAATTGGGCCAGCCTGTTTTAGCTGCGTCTGATGGTTCCGTGGTGTACGCCGGAAGTGGTTTACGGGGCTACGGCGAACTGGTGATCATCAAGCACAGCGATGCCTACGTAAGCGCCTACGGACATAACCGCAGGTTGCTGGTGCGGGAGGGACAGCAGGTCAAGGTCGGACAGCATATCGCCGAGATGGGATCCACGGGCACTGATCGGGTGAAGCTCCACTTCGAGATTCGCCGCCAGGGCAAACCGGTAGACCCCCTGCAATATCTGCCTCGTCGTTGACTCTGCAGCCAGCCTGTTCCATGCGTGGGAGGAGCGGGCTTTGGTTGTTGCCAGGGAGTCATCCAGCTATTCATCAGGTGCGCCATGAGTCGGCGGCAGGTCAGCTTTGTGCTGACTTGGGGGGCCGGTTCTCCCTGATGCGGATCTGGATCGGGTGCCGCCAAGGCTTGTTGTCGAACTCAGCACAGGACAACAACAATGGCACTCAGCAAAGAAGCGCCGGAGTTTGACGTCGACGATGAGGTTCTCCTGATGGAGCCCGACATCGTCCTGGAAGACATGACAGAGGAAGCCGAGCTGTCTCTTTCCAGCGCCAAATCCAAGAACTCGACCACTACTCTCAAACAGCACAAGTACATCGATTACACCCGGGCGCTCGACGCGACCCAGCTGTACCTCAACGAGATAGGTTTCTCCCCCCTGCTGACCCCTCAGGAAGAAGTGCACTTCGCGCGCCTAGCGCAGAAGGGCGACCCTGCCGGGCGCAAGCGCATGATCGAAAGCAACCTGCGCCTGGTGGTGAAAATCGCCCGACGCTATGTCAATCGCGGACTTTCCCTGCTGGATCTGATCGAAGAGGGCAACCTCGGCCTGATCCGCGCGGTGGAGAAGTTCGATCCCGAGCGCGGTTTCCGTTTCTCCACCTACGCCACCTGGTGGATTCGTCAGACCATCGAGCGGGCGATCATGAACCAGACCCGCACGATTCGCCTGCCGATTCATGTGGTGAAGGAGCTCAACGTCTACCTGCGCGCCGCTCGCGAGCTGACCCAGAAACTGGATCACGAGCCCTCGGCCGAAGAGATCGCCAATCTGCTGGAGAAACCGGTGGATGAGGTCAAGCGCATGCTCGGCCTCAACGAGCGAGTCACTTCGGTGGACGTGTCTCTGGGGCCAGACTCGGACAAGACCTTGCTCGATACCCTTACCGATGACCGTCCCAGCGATCCTTGCGATCTGCTGCAGGACGATGATCTGTCCGAGAGCATCGACCAGTGGCTATCCGAGCTGACCGACAAGCAGCGCGAAGTGGTGGTGCGGCGTTTCGGCCTGCGCGGCCACGAGAGCTGCACGCTGGAGGAAGTCGGCCAGGAAATCGGCCTGACCCGCGAGCGGGTACGGCAGATCCAGGTTGAAGCGCTCAAGCGTCTGCGCGAGATCCTGGAGAAGAACGGCCTGTCCAGCGACGCTTTGTTCCAATAGCTCAGCGAAGCGGATCGCTCCACCAGAAAGCCCGGCTCCAGCCGGGCTTTTTATTGCTCGCCCATGTAAGTCATTGCTTACATGGCCTGTAAGAGATCGCAGGAAAAATGCATTGGTTGCGATGCATTCTTATCTGTGGATTTTGAGTAAGCATATGATTTTAAAGTATTTATTCTTGGATGTCGGGCCGTGACTGGGGTGTTCGCTGGCCGAGGCAGGCCTTGTTCGGCTGCGGCGAAACGCTAATATGAAGCCGTGCCTAGGGAGAAGGCACGGGAGCCAGGACGGCGACCAGGGAGCCGCTGCAGGATGCAGTTCATCAGGATGATGAAAGGATTCTCAGGGAGTAGGGAAGAAAGAGCGGGCGGCTAATCACCGCCCCTTTTTTTTGCCTGGAGAAAAGGCAGAAACGAAAAGGCCCGCATGCAGCGGGCCTTTTGCGTTCTGGGGCTTAGCGCTCCAGTTGCGGCAGCTTGTCCTTCACGCCATCCCATTCCTCGGCGTCCGGCAGCGCTTCCTTTCTCTCGGTGATGTTCGGCCAGACTTCCGCCAACTCGGCGTTGAGCTCGATGAATTCCTGCATGTTCTCCGGTACTTCGTCCTCGGAGAAGATGGCCTGGGCCGGGCACTCTGGCTCGCACAGGGCGCAGTCGATGCACTCGTCCGGATGAATCACCAGAAAGTTCGGGCCTTCATAGAAGCAGTCCACTGGGCAGACTTCCACGCAGTCGGTGTATTTGCACTTGATGCAGTTGTCGGTAACGACGAAGGTCATCTCTGATTCTCTCCTCGGGCGGCGGCCTGACCCAATCTGTGCGGGTTTGCAGGCGCTCGGTATTGGCCGCGGCTCAGGCTGTAAACCGGGCAGTCGTAAAAATGCGCGCGATTCTATCAGCTTGAGCCGGCTGGCGTTAGCTGCGCGTCTTCCATGTATATATCAGCTCCAGGGCGCGGCGCGGTGTCAGATCATCGGGATTGATCTTGCCCAATTCCTCCAGCACCGGGTGGGGCAGGGCGGCGAACATGTCGCTCTGCAGCGGTGCGCCGGGTTGGCCTGGTTCGCTGCGCGGTAATTCATGGGGCAGGCTGGTGGTTTCCAGACGGGCCAGATGCTGACGGGCGCGCTGGATCACCGGGCCGGGTACGCCGGCCAGTTGCGCCACCGCCAGGCCGTAGCTCTGGCTGGCCGGGCCGGGCAGCACGTGGTGCAGGAAGACGATGCGCTCGTTGTGCTCGGTGGCGTTGAGGTGCACGTTGGCTACGACCGGTTCGCTCTCCGGCAGCACGGTCAGCTCGAAGTAGTGGGTGGCAAACAGCGTCCAGGCGCGCAGTTTGGCCAGGTGCTCGGCGGCCGACCAGGCTAGCGACAGGCCGTCGAAGGTGCTGGTGCCGCGGCCTACCTCGTCCATCAGCACCAGGCTGCGGTCGGTGGCGTTGTGCAGGATGTTGGCGGTCTCGCTCATCTCCACCATGAAGGTGGAGCGGCCGCCGGCCAGGTCGTCGCTGGAGCCGATACGGGTGAAGATGCGGTCCACCAGCGACAGCTCGCACGCGGCCGCCGGCACGAAACTGCCGATATGGGCGAGCAGCACGATCAGGGCGGTCTGGCGCATGTAGGTGGACTTACCGCCCATGTTCGGGCCGGTGATGATCAGCATGCGGGTGCCGTCGTCTAGGCCGAGGTCGTTGGCGACGAACGGCGTCTCCAGCACCTGCTCGACCACTGGGTGACGGCCCTGGTCGATGCGCATGCAGGGCTCGTCGACGAAGCGCGGACGGTTCAGATCGAGGTTCAGTGCGCGCTCGGCCAGGTTGGCCAGCACGTCCAGTTCGGCCAGGGCGCCGGCGGTGTCCTGCAGCGGCGCCAGTTGGGCGATCAGCAGCTCGAGCAGCTCCTCGTAGAGCTGCTTCTCGCGGGCCAGGGCGCGGCTCTTGGCCGACAGCGCCTTGTCCTCGAAGGTCTTCAGTTCCGGGGTGATAAAGCGCTCGGCGCCCTTCAGAGTCTGGCGGCGGATGTAGTCGGCCGGGGCCGACTCGGCCTGCTTGCTCGGCAGCTCGATGAAGTAGCCGTGCACGCGGTTGTAGCCGACCTTGAGGTTGGCCAGGCCGGTGCGCTCCTTTTCGCGCGCCTCGAGGTCCATCAGGTACTGTCCGGCGTTCTCGCTGATCGACTGCAGCTCGTCCAGCTCGGCGTCGTAGCCGGTCTTCAGCACGCCACCGTCGCGGATCACCGCCGGCGGGTTGTCGATGATGGCGCGGGCCAGCAGGTCGGCCAGTTCCGGATAGGTGCGGATATTCACCGCCAGCTCGGCCAGGTGCGGGGCGTCCAGCTCGGCCAGCGCGCTTTGCAGCTGCGGCAGGGCGGCGAGGGCGTCACGCAGGCGCGCCAGGTCGCGCGGACGGGCGTTGCGCAGGCCGATACGGGCGAGGATGCGTTCGACGTCGCCGATGTCCTTCAGCTGCGGCTGCAGCAGTTCGAAGCGGTAGCGGTCGAGCAAGCAGGCGATGGCTTCCTGACGCGCCTCCAATACATTGCGATCGCGCAGCGGACGGTTCAGCCAGCGAGTCAGCAGGCGCGAGCCCATGGCGGTCTGGCAGCGGTCCACCACCGACTGCAGGGTGTTGTCGCGGCCGCCGGCGAGGTTGGTGTCCAGCTCCAGGTTACGGCGACTGGCGCCATCGAGGATCACGGTGTCGTCCAGACGCTCGTGGCGCAGGTTGCGCAGATGCGGCAGGGCAGTGCGTTGGGTCTCCTTGGCGTACACCAGCAAACAGCCGGCGGCGCCGATGGCCAGGGTCAGGCCCTCGCAGCCGAAGCCCTTGAGATCCTGCACGCCGAACTGCTGGCACAGGCTCTTGCGCGCGCTGTCACGCTCGAAGTCCCAGGGCGCACGGCGACGCACGCCACGACGCTTCTCGATTGGCAGGCCCTGGGGCCAGTCGTCGGGGATCAGCAATTCGGCGGGGCTTAAGCGCTCCAGTTCGGCCAGCAGGTTCTCCCAGCCCTTCATTTCCTGCACGCTGAAGCGGCCGCTGGTGATATCCAGTACGGCCAGGCCGAACAGTTTCTCGTCGCCGAGGATGGCGCCGACCAGGTTGTCGCGGCGCTCGTCGAGGAAGGCCTCGTCGCTGATGGTGCCGGGGGTGATGATGCGCACCACCTGGCGCTCCACCGGGCCCTTGCTGGTGGCCGGGTCGCCGATCTGCTCGCAGATCGCCACCGCCTCGCCGAATTTCACCAGGCGCGCCAGGTAGCCCTCGGCGGAATGGAAGGGAATGCCGGCCATGGGGATGGCCTGGCCGGCCGACTGGCCGCGGGCGGTGAGGGTGATGTCGAGCAGGGCCGCGGCCTTCTTGGCATCTTCGTAGAACAGCTCGTAGAAGTCGCCCATGCGGTAGAACATCAGCATGTCCGGATGCTGATTCTTCAGCTTCCAGTACTGCTGCATCATCGGTGTGTGGGCTGACAAATCGCTCATGCTGTTCGGTCCGGCTGAAATCGCAAAAGCGCGTAGTGTAGGGTATCCCCCGCATCTGTTTCATCCGGAGAGCATATGGATTCCAGCATTACCCTGCAGGCCGAAGCACTCGGTAGTCGGCTCAAGGCGCTCGGCGCCCAGGTCACTACCGCCGAGTCCTGTACCGGCGGCGGTATCGCCGAGGCGATCACCCGTGTCGCCGGCAGTTCGGCCTGGTTCGAGGCGGGCTACATCACCTATTCGAATACGCAGAAGACTGCGCAGCTGCAGGTGCCGGCAGAGCTGTTCGCGCGTGTCGGCGCGGTCAGTCGTGAAGTCGTCGAGGCCATGGTGAGCGGCGCGCAGCAGCGCAGCGGGGCGCGCTTTGCGGTGGCGGTCAGCGGCATCGCCGGCCCCGCGGGTGGCTCTGCGGAGAAGCCCGTCGGTACGGTATGGCTGGCCTGGGGCGACGGTACAAAGCTGTTTGCCGAGCGCTGCCAGTTCGCCGGTGACCGTGAGGCCGTACGGCGGCAGACGGTGCAATGGGCCCTGGAGGGATTGCTCCGACTGACGGCGGGAGAAAATCCTGCACAGGGGTAGGCGAGCGACTTGCCTTATGGAATACTACTGTCTACTTATACAGTTGTTGGTGGGCGAACGGCTCCCTTTGATCACGTGAGGATGGAAATGGACGAGAACAAGAAGCGCGCGTTGGCGGCAGCCCTGGGTCAGATCGAGAAGCAGTTCGGCAAGGGTGCCGTGATGCGCATGGGCGACCACGAGCGGCAGGCGATTCCGGCCATTTCCACCGGCTCCCTCGGCCTGGACATCGCGCTTGGCATCGGCGGCCTGCCGAAGGGCCGTATCGTCGAGATCTACGGTCCGGAATCCTCGGGTAAGACCACTCTGACCCTGTCGGTCATCGCCGAGGCCCAGAAGGCTGGCGCCACCTGCGCCTTCGTCGACGCCGAACACGCGCTGGACCCGGACTACGCCGGCAAGCTGGGCGTCAATGTCGACGATCTGCTGGTTTCCCAGCCGGATACCGGCGAGCAGGCCCTGGAAATCACCGACATGCTGGTGCGCTCCAATGCGGTTGACGTGATCATCGTCGACTCCGTGGCCGCCCTGGTGCCCAAGGCCGAGATCGAAGGCGAGATGGGTGATGCCCACGTCGGCCTGCAGGCACGCCTGATGAGCCAGGCGCTGCGCAAGATCACCGGTAACATTAAGAACGCCAACTGTCTGGTCATCTTTATCAACCAGATCCGCATGAAGATCGGTGTGATGTTCGGCAACCCGGAAACCACCACCGGCGGTAACGCCCTGAAGTTCTACGCCTCCGTGCGTCTGGACATCCGTCGTACCGGCGCGGTGAAGGAAGGCGACGAGGTGGTCGGCAGCGAGACCCGCGTCAAGGTCGTGAAGAACAAGGTGGCCCCGCCGTTCCGTCAGGCCGAGTTCCAGATCATGTACGGCAAGGGTATCTACCGTACCGGCGAGATCATCGACCTGGGTGTGCAGCTCGGTCTGGTGGAGAAGTCCGGCGCCTGGTACAGCTACCAGGGCAACAAGATCGGCCAGGGCAAGGCCAATGCCGCCAAGTACCTGGAGGACAATCCGGAAGTGGGCGGCGCCATCGAGAAGATCATCCGCGAGAAGCTGCTGGTCGACTCCGCCGCCCGTGGTGCGGTCGAGGCCGATGCCGACGAAACGGCCGACCTGGACGCCTGATCGGCTCGCCTGACGCATGGAGCGCCCCGTGAGTGGCATGCTCGATAACCCGGTCGCCGTGCGCCGGGTCGCCATGGACCTGCTGGCGCGGCGCGAGCATGGGCGGGTCGAGCTGGTGCGCAAGCTGCGCCAGCGCGGCGCGCCGCAGGAGCTGATCGACAGCGCCCTCGACCGTCTGACGGAGGAGGGGCTGCTGTCGGAGGCCCGCTATCTGGAGAGTTTCGTCGCCAGCCGTGGCCGTGCCGGTTACGGCCCCCTCCGCATCCGCGAGGAGCTGGCTCAGCGCGGCCTGCCCAGACCCGATATCGAGCAGGCGCTGAGCGAGACCGGTGTCGATTGGGGCGAGCAGCTGCGTGAGCTGTGGCAGCGCAAGTTTGCCGGCCAGCTGCCGGTGGATATGCGCGAGAAGGCCAAGCAGGCGCGCTTTCTCGCCTACCGTGGTTTTTCCCAGGAGCAGATTGGTCGCCTGCTACGCGGCGCCAGTCTCGACTGACTTCCCCTTGAGCCCGGAGCTTTCCCCTCTCCGGGCTCCGTTTTTCCGTTTCAGCCGTTCTGTGCCCAGTTCTGTGGCAGGTTGATGAAGTCCACCAGCTCGCGCAGACGTCCATGGTCGCGGGCGTTGAAGTGGAACGCCAGACGGCGGAGGTCGAACAGCTCTGGCTCGTCACGCTCCTTCTCGCTGGCCGCCTGCTGCTGGTAGTCGCCGCTCAGGCACAGGTCGGCGAACTCCTTGTTCAGTACCCGCATGGCGGCCTCGCTCAGCGGGTGGTTCATGCGGATCACGAACTGGCCCTTGAGCCAGCGCGAGGAGTGGTAGTTGCGGTAGAAGCGGGCGATCTCCTGGCCGGCCTCCTCGGCGCTGTGGACCAGGCGCACCAGATGCATGTCGCTGGGCAGGATGTAGTGGCGCTCCTGCAGCTGCTCGCGGATGACGCGCAGCAACTCGCCCCAGTAATTGCTGTCCGGCTCGTCGAGCAGAACAATGGGCACCAGCGGGCTCTTGCCGGTCTGCACCAGGGTCATCACTTCCAGCGCCTCGTCCAGAGTGCCGAAGCCGCCGGGGCAGAGCACCAGGGCGTCGGCTTCCTTGACGAAGAACAGCTTGCGCAGGAAGAAGAAGTGGAACGACAGCAGGTTGCCGGTGCCATGCACGGTGGCATTGGCGCCCTGCTCGAACGGCAGGGTGATGTTGAAGCCCAGGCTGTTTTCAAGCCCGGCGCCCTCATGGGCGGCGGCCATCACGCCGCCACCGGCGCCGGTGACCACCATCAGGTCAAGGCGGGCCAGGGTGCGGCCGAGGTCGCGGGCAAGGGCATAGACGGGGTGGTCGGTCGGCGTGCGGGCCGAACCGAAGACCGTGACCTTGCGCCGGCGCTTGAACTGTTCGAGCGTGCTGAAGGCCAGCTCCATCTCGCGCAGGGTCTGCAGCATGATCTTGGCGTCCCAGCGGTTGCGGTCGGCCTGGGCCATGCGGATCACGGTGGTGAGCATCTCCTGGTAAAGGGGCAGGTTGGGACTGTTGGCGGGAACCACGAGGGCGGCCAGCTCCTCCACTTTGCTGGTCAGATCGATGCCGCTGGTATGGAAGTGCCGGGACAGGTAGTCATCCGGTTCATAAGGCATAGACATCTCCTTCTGCTAAGGCAGGCCCGCCGCCACTCCCTGCGGCGCCAGGCCCTGCTGAGAGTATGGCCCGCGGCATGACGCTTTGACGGGCGAAGAGGTGGCGCCGTTCGTCCGTTGAGAGTGAGCGACGATGCACCTCTGATTTACTTGCAGTTAGCGATGCATGCGCCCGCCGTGGCGCCTGGAAAGGGAGGGGCAGGTATGCCCAAGTTGACGCTGGAGGTAGATCTGGAGCTGTACCGCATGCTGGTGCGAGCGGCGCAAACCAACGATCTGAGCCTGGAAGAGGAATGCTTGCGACGACTGGAGGGCGGGGTGCGCCGCTCCAGCTATATGCAGGCGCTGCTGGCCGAGCTCAGGGCAGACGGCGAGCAGCGACGCAGCAAGGGCTGAGGTCACTGCAGGCCGCAGTCGGCCTTGGCGAAGCGCTCGACGGCGACCGGGCGGTTGCTCTTGTATTCGCTGAACTGGTAGCGCAACACCGCACCACTGCCCAGCAGACGCAGGTAGCCCTGGTTGTTGCACACGCTGGCTGCCAGTTGCTGGCGTACCGTGTCCGGATTCGCGCGCATCTGCTGGGCGTGGCCCTGACGCACGCTGAGGTGATTGACCAGCTCGTTGCCTTCCACCGTATAGCCCTGGTCGAGGATGTCCTCGTTGATCGCCCGTGGCGTGCCGGCGCTACTCTCCTTGGCGACCTGCTCGAGCATCTTGGTCAGCTCGTGTTCCTGCAGCGAGGCGGCCTGGGCGGCGGGCAGGAAAGCGGCGAGGGCGAACAAGGCGATAAGGCGGGGCATGGTGATCTCCAGATAAACGATGCTGCCTTCGACCGGTGCTCCTTGCCCGGGTTCAGCAGGCGGCCATCTTACTCCCTGCCGACGGCGGGAGTAGACTGCGCGCCTTTCCTGTGGAGTCCGTCATGAGCCATGCCGTCGCCCGCCTGCGCGCCGAGCGCCTGGCGCGCAGCCTCAAGCCCTTCGTGTCCCGCGGCTCGCGCTCCGAGCGCTGCCCCGGCTGCCGGGTGATCCCCAGCTACTGCCTGTGTGCTTGGCGGCCAAAAGTCGAAGTACAGGCCGGCGTGTGCCTGCTGATGTACGACGTGGAGGCGCTGAAGCCGAGCAACACCGGCTGGCTGATCGCCGATCTGGTGGCCGACACCCACGCCTTCGGCTGGCAGCGCACCGCGGTCGACCCGCGCCTGCTGGCGCTGCTGGACGATCCGCAATATGCGCCCTGCGTGGTGTTTCCCGGCGAGTACGCCGAACCCGAGCGGGTAATCGAGGAGTTGCCGCCCCTGGCGACGGGCAAGCGGCCGCTGTTCATCCTGCTCGACGCCACCTGGACCGAGGCGCGCAAGATGTTCCGCAAGAGCCCCTATCTGAACCGCTTCCCGGTGCTCAGCCTGAGGCCGGAGCAGCTGTCGCGCTATCGCCTGCGCCGCTCCAAGCGCGACGAGCACCTGTGCACCGCCGAGGTGGCCGCGCTCTGTCTGGAACTGGCCGGCGAGCCGCAGGCGGCGGTGGCGCTGGATGCCTGGCTGGATTTGTTCACCGAGCATTACCTGGGCGCCAAGCACCGCCGCGTGCTGGATGAGCAGAGCCCGGCACACCAGGCGCTCAAGCCTTTCCTGTAAATCCCTCGAAACCTGTTCAAGGCCTCGCGAGCTAGAGTCAGGCCAGGCGGCGAAGGGGCGAGGGCACGGAGTTTACACAGGGTAAACGAGCGTCTAAGCCCCTTCTCCAACAGCGCATGGCCGACGTGCAGCAGACCTTGGATAGGTTCTCAGGCCTTCTTCGGCCACAGCTGGGCGAGCAGCATGCCGGCGAACATCAGTGCGCAGCCGAAGTAGCCCTTCAGCGCCAGCGCCTCGCCGAGCAGCAGGGCGCCGGCGATGGCGGCGAACACCGCTTCCAGCGAGAGGATGATGGCGGCGTGGGAGGCGATCGCATGCTTCTGCGCCACCACCTGCAGGGTGAAGCCGACGGCCACGCCGAGCAGGCCGCCATAGAGGATGGCCGGGCCGGCGGCGATGATTGCGTCGAGGCGAATCTCTTCGAATACCACCGCCAGGATCAGGCTGAGTAGCGCGCAGGTGGCGAATTGCAGCAGGGCCAGGCGCAGCGGGTCGTGACGGCTGGCGAAGAAGCTCACCAGCAGCACGTGCACGCCCCAGACGAAGGCGCCGGCCAGTTGCAGCCAGTCGCCGGAAGCCACCTGGAAACCTTCGCCGACGCTGAGCAGGAACATGCCCGCCACTGCCAGGCCGGCCCCCAGCCAGGTGCCGGTGCCGGTGCGATGGCCGATGAACAGACCGAGCAGCGGCACCACAATGACGTAGAGTCCGGTGATGAAGCCGGAATTGGTCACGCTGGTGAACAGCAGACCGACCTGCTGCAGGTTGATCCCCAGCGACAGCGCCAGGCCCATGGCCAGGCCGCCGAACAGCAGGCCACGATTGAGCGGGGCGGGCTTGTGCGCGCTATCGCGGCTGCCCAGCCAGAGCACCAGTGGCAGCAGGGCCAGGGTGGCGAGGGCGAAGCGCAGGCCGGTATAGAGGAAGGGACCGATGGCATCCATGCCCAGGCGCTGGGCGACGAAGGCGGAGCCCCAGATCATCGCGGTCAGCAGCATCAACAGATCGGCGCGCAGGGCTTGGCTTCGCATGGTGCATCTCGGCAGGAAAAGCTGGCGACTTTGCCGCAAAGCAGGGAACTTGACCACCCCGTCACGGCTCGGCATGCTGGGCGCCGCCTCGCTAGCCAGCTCGACAACAACAACAGGAAAGCACATGGCCGCTTACGAGATTCTCATCGCCGACGACCATCCCCTGTTTCGCAGCGCCCTGCAGCAGGCGCTGACCCTGGGCCTGGGCCCGGATGTGCGTCTGGTCGAGGCGGCCAGCATCGCCGAGCTGGAAGCCTGCCTGGGTGAGAAGAGCGACTGGGACCTGGTCCTGCTCGATCTGAACATGCCGGGCGCCTACGGCTTTTCCGGCCTGGTGCTGCTGCGCGGCCAGTACCCGCAGATCCCGGTGGTGATGATCTCGGCCCAGGAAGAGGCGGCCGTGGTGGCGCGCTCCCGCGAGTTCGGCGCCAGCGGTTTCATTCCCAAGTCGAGTTCGCTGGAGACCATCCAGCAGGCCGTGCGCCAGGTGCTGGACGGCGATGCCTGGTGGCCGCCGCAGGCGTTCGCTGCGGTCAGCGTATCGGCCGAGGCCAAGGCCGCTAGCGCCGGCCTGGCCAGCCTGACGCCGCAACAGTTCCGTGTGTTGACCATGGTCTGCGAGGGGCTGCTGAACAAGCAGATCGCCTTCGAGCTGAGCGTGTCGGAAGCCACCATCAAGGCTCACGTCACCGCCATCTTCCGCAAGCTGGGTGTACGCACCCGCACCCAGGCGGCGCTGCTGCTGCAGCAGATGGAATCGATTCCCGGGCAATGAGCCCTTCACGCATTTTTGACGGCGCGGCCTCTAAGGTGCCGACCTTCATCGCACAGGACAGCAGTTCTTCATGTCGCCATTCAAGGGCCAGACCGGCCTGAAACGTATCCTCAACGCCGCCGGCTACTCCTTCGACGGCCTGCGTGCGGCCTTCACCGGCGAAGCCGCTTTCCGCCAGCTGGTACTGCTCAACGTGGTCCTGGTACCGCTGGCCTTCTGGCTCGATGTCAGTCCTGTGGAGCGGGCGCTGATGGTGGCGGTGAGCATGCTGTCGCTGATCGTCGAGCTGCTCAATTCGGCGATCGAGGCGGCCATCGACCGCATCTCCCTGGATCGCCATCCGCTGTCGAAGAACGCCAAGGACATGGGCAGCGCCGCGCAGCTCACTTCCCTGGCGCTGATCACCCTGGTCTGGGCGATCATTCTGATCGGCTGAGGCCGATCCCTGCCCGGACGCTGGTCCGGGTTAAAGAACCCCGGCCTTTTTCCAGGCCAGATAACGCCCGACCAGTTCCGGTCCCAGCTCGTTCGGCCTGGCATCCAGCACCGGCACGCCGTGGGCGAGCAGGCGCTCGTGCAGGCCGGCGCGGGCATTCAGGTAATCGATGGTGCCGCAGTAGGCCAGGGCCTGCTCGTAGTCCTGCACCTGGGTGTGGCGCAGGCGATCCAGCACCTCTTCGCGCAGACTGGCGATCAGCACGCGATGCTGGCGGCCCAGGCGCTTGACCGCACCGAGCAGCTCCTCGTCGTCTTCGTCGCGCAGATTGGTCACCAGCACCACCAGGGCGCGGCGGCGCTGGCGGGCGAGCAGGGCGTTGATCGCCGCCGCGTAGTCGGCCGGGCGCCGGGTGCTGTCGAGGGCGTACACGGCGTTGAGCAGGCTGCTGATATGGGCCTGGCCCTTGACCGGTGCGACGTACTGGTCCTGATCGCCGGCGAAGGTCGCCAGGCCGACCGCATCGCCCTGGCGCAGGGCCACGTAGCTGAGCAGCAGGCAAGCGTTGAGGGCGTGGTCGAAATGTGACAGCTCGTCGTCCTGGCTGCGCATGCGTCGGCCGCAGTCGATCAGGAACACGATCTGCTGGTCGCGCTCGTCCTGATACTCGCGGGCGATCGGCGTGCGCTTGCGCGCGGTGGCCTTCCAGTCGATCTGGCGCAGGGTGTCGCCATCACGGAATTCGCGCAGTTGGTGGAACTCCAGGCCGAGGCCGCGGCGCTGGCGCTGGCGCACGCCCATCTGGCTGAGCCAGTCGTCCACGGCCATCAGCTGCGCGCCGTAAAGACGAGCGAAGTCCGGGTAGACGCGGGTCTCGCTGGCCTGATCGATGAAGCGCCGCGACTGCCACAGGCGCAGCGGGCTGGGCAGCAGCAGCTCGCAGCGGGGGAAGCGGAAGTGCCCGCGCTTGAGCGGGCGCACCCGATAGCCGAATTCGGTCTGCTCACCCGGATGCAACTCGACCTGCTGCGGCAGAAACTCGAAGTCCATGTGCTCGGGCAGATGGTCGAAGGCCTGCACCGCCAGGGCCTGGCGATAGTCGTGGTGCAGGGTCAGGCGCACCTCGCTCCAGCGGCCCAATGGCAGGTTGCCCGGCAGCTGGCGCTCCAGACGCGGCGACGGCAGGCGGCGCAGCCAGGCGGCATCCAGACCGGCGATCAGCAGCAGCGCCAGCAGCAGACCCCACCACAGCGGCTGCAGGGTCTGCGGCAGCTTGATGCCGAGCAGGGGCAGGCTGCCGAGGACGATGGCCAGGGCCAGCAGGCCGCCGAGCAGGCCGAGGAACAGGGGGGATGGCTTCATGCGTGGGCGATCACAGGCGCGGTGCCGGAACCTGGTCGAGCAGCTGCTGCAGCACCTGATCCACCGACAGCCCCTCGATATCCAGCTCCGGCGCCAGGCGCACGCGATGGCGCAGCACGGCCAGGGCGCAGGCCTTGACGTCGTCCGGCACCACGAAGTCGCCGCCGCGCAGCAGGGCGCGGGCACGGCCGCCACGCACCAGGGCGATGGAGGCACGCGGGCCGGCGCCCATGGCCAGGCCCGGCCAGCTGCGAGTGGCGCGAGCCAGGCGCACGGCGTAGTCGAGCACCTGGTCGTCGATCGGCAGGTCGCTGGCGATCTTCTGCAGGGCCAGGACGTCCTTGGCCTGCAGCAGGGTGCGCAGTGGCGCCACTTCGAGCATGTCGGCCTTGGCCGAGCGGGTCACCTGGCGTACCAGGCTCAGCTCCTCGTCGGCCTGCGGGTAGTCCATGCGCAGCTTGAGCATGAAACGGTCCAGCTCGGCTTCCGGCAGCGGGTAGGTGCCCTCCTGCTCGATGGGGTTCTGCGTGGCCAACACCAGGAACGGCTGCGGCACCGGCATGGCGCGACCTTCCAGGGTGATTTGGCGCTCCTGCATCACTTCCAGCAGGGCGGCCTGGGTCTTGGCCGGCGCACGGTTGATCTCGTCCGCCAGCAGCAGGTTGGTGAAGGCCGGGCCCTTGCGCAGCTTGAACTGCTCGGTCTGCAGGTCGTACACGGCGTGGCCGGTGACGTCGCTGGGCATCAGGTCCGGGGTGAACTGGATGCGCGCGAACTCGCCGCCGAAGCACTTGGCCAGGGCGCGCACCAGCAGGGTCTTGCCCAGGCCCGGCACGCCCTCGACCAGTACGTGGCCGCCGGCGATCAGCGCGGTGAGCACGTCGTCCACCACCGCGCGCTGGCCGACCACCGCCTTCTGCAGCTCCAGGCGCAGGGCCTGGAGCATCTGGCTGGCGCGCTGGCGCTGCTGGCCGGCAGGGTTGGCGGGAGCCGCGGCGGCTACGGCCGGTGCGACAGGGGCCTCGACCGGCGCGGCGGGGGCTTCGGGATTGGTGCTGGGTTGCTGCGGAATTTCGCTCATAGGGCATTCCTGAGGTTTTGCAGGTTGGCGACCTGGCGGGTGAAGTCGGCGGCGGACAGGCGCTGTGTCGGCAGCGGGCGCATGGCTGCGCTGGCGGCGCCACTGGGTAGACGGGTGAGGCGACCGAGCACCTGCCACTGTTCGGCCACGGGCAGGCGTTCGAAACCGGGGTGGCGGTGACGGGCGCGGCGCAGGATGTCGCGCTGCAGGTTGCTCAGCAGGTGCTGTTGGCCGGCGCGGCGCAGCAGGAAGTCGGCGGCGGCGCGCAGGTGTTCTTCGAGCTGGCGGCGGGTGTGGGTCGGTGCCGCCAGCAGCGGGCCATGGCGCATGCCGACATGCCATAGGAGCAGGGCGACCAGCAGGGCCAGGGCGGCGAGGGCGGCGGGGTAGTGCTTGAACAGCTGGCTGAACAGGTCGGCGCGCTCGGTGCTGTAGACCAGGGTCACGGCGCTGTCCTGGCTCAGGTACCAGAGCAGCCAGGCGTTGTCGTAGTCGCCGATGCTGTGGTTCTGCCACAGCCAGGCGTCCGTCACCACGGTGACCAGGCCCTCGCCATGCTCCAGTTGCAGCATGTGGGTGGCGTCGCCGCTGTTGGCCCAGGCATAGGCGCGGTTCTCGGTGTCCAGCAGGTGGAAGCTGGTGTCGAACTCGACGTAGGCCGGTGCCTCCTCGTTCTCCAGGTAGATCTTGGTCAGCTCGGGATAGCGATCTTCCTCGGTCTCTTCTTCGCTGGCTTCGGACTGCTCGGACTGCTCGGACTGCTCGTCATCGGCGGCATCGACATCGTTTTCCAGTTCGACTTCGGCCTCGGCCTCGACATCCGGCTCCTCGTCTTCGACAGCCGATTCGTCGTCGCCGGCTTCGGCGTCCTCGCTGTCCTCGTCTTCATCTTCTTCGTAGGTGCTGCTTTGCTGCACGCCGAGGCTGTCCAGCAGCAGGTCGCCGCTGCGGCCTTCTTCCTCGTCCCAGACTTCTTCGGCGACGAACACCAGATGACCGCCCTTGGCGGCCCAGTCCAGTACAAGCTTGGCCTGGCGTGGCGTCATGTTGTGGCGCGGGCCGAGCAGCATCAGGGTCTGTCCGGCCGAGGGCAGGCCATTGAGCGCATCCAGGCCGTCGGCGCGTTTGACGCTGATCTTCTGCTGGCGCAGGAACATTTCCGCAGCCAGATAATCGTTGGCGCGGGCCTCGGGGGCGGGGCCGTGTTCGAGGGTTTCCTCGTAGGGCTGCAGTTGCTGCACGGCAAGCAGGGCGAGCCAGCCGAGTGCGATCAGCAGGATGCCGCCGAGGGCGATCTTCACCGGCCTGTTCATGCGGTGGCCCCCTGGGCGAACAGGCGGCGCCAGCCCTCGCAGAGGCCGCGCTTGAGGTTCTCCGGCGGCAGGCGGTGACCGTAGGCGAGGTTCTGCCAGTGGCGGGTCAGTACCTGGCTGAAGCGGCTCAGCTCGTCGCGTTCCAGGCGCTCGACCAGTTGCAGCACTTCGCCCTCGGTATGCGAGCCCTTCAGCGGCAGGCGGAAGTCATGCAGCAGGCGGCTGAGCAGCGCGCGGTAGAGCAGGCCGAGGGCCTCGCGTGGTTGTTCCGCCCAGAGTCGCTCGGCTTCGCCGGCCACGTCGTCGGGCAGGCTTTCCGGGGCGAGCTCCAGGCCGAACAGCTGGCTCGGCATCTCGCGCACGCGGCGCTGCGGCAGGCCGAGGCGGCCGACGAAGGTCTCCAGCCACTCGCGGTAGCGCCATAGCAGCAGGGCGATGGCCAGGACCAGCAGGGCCCAGAGCACGACCTCGAAGGCCAGGGCGACCATGTCGAGCTTGCCCCAGAACTCGCCGAGCTTGAGCAGCTTCTTGATCAGTTCGGCGAAGCTCTTCACCTCTTCCTCGGAGGGCTCCTCGGCCTTCTCCTCGTCGCCGAAGCGCCAGCGGGTGACGGTCTCGCGGTTCTCGAAGGGGGCGGCGTCCAGCAGCTTGGCGATGCTGTCCCGGGCGGCCTGGCTGCTCAGCGGCTGGTTGAGCAGGCGTTCGGCGTCGGGGCCCATGGGGTCGTCGAAGGGCACCGGGCAGGTGCCGCTGGGCTCGTCGGCCAGGGCATCGCCGGTCGGCAGCATCAGGGTCAGGGTGGCGCAGGCCAGCAACAGGGCGTAGGCACTGCCGATCAGACGCTGGCGCAGCCGGCGGAAGGTCAGCTCGATGTCCCAGGCTTCCAGGTCGGTGCGCCGGTTGAGGTAGAGGGTGAAGCCGCAGGCGACGTAGATCGGTTCCCAGAACACCAGGATCAGGGCGTAGACCAGGTTGGAGACATGCTCCAGCCACAGCCACTTGCCGCGGCTGGCCTGGATCAGGGTGTCCCAGTCCAGCTGGGTTTCCATCTGTTGCGGCACCATGAGCCAGATCAGCGTGGCCATGCCCATCCACAGCAGCCCTTCCAGATGGAAGCCGAGGATGGTCAGCCAGGCGGCACCGCCCGAGTGGCGCTGGCCGAGTACGGTCAGGCGCTTGCTGCGCGCATCGCCGCCGAGGCCTTCGAGCTGCAGTACCGGCAGGTCGAAGCTGCGGGTCGGGCTCAGGCGCCGCCAGGTCAGACTGGCGAGCAGCTGGGGCTTGAGCAGACGCGGCAGGGCCTTGAGCGCTTCCTTGAGCGTCGGCGTGTCGCCGAACAGCGAGCGCGACAGGATGTGCAGCGGCAGGCGCTCCCAGGCCGGCTTCAGCCACCAGAACAGCAGAGCGGCGATGGTAGGGTACTGCCAGAGCAGGGCGGTCAGTAGCGCGAACAGCGGCAGGGTCACGATGGCCCAGCTGGCCATCAGCAGACCGGCGTGGCGGCGAGCCAGGAGCACGCCCAGGTCGATGGCCTCCCAGGCGGTGCGCGGGCGGATGGCGACGCTGGCGTCAGTCAGGCGCATGGCGGGTCCGTCCGGCGAACAGGAAATAAGCGATCACCAGCGCCCACAGACCGGCGCCGACCCAGTATTTGGTGACGGGCGTGGCATAGGTCATGGAGGACCAGTAGGCCTCGACGAAGGCGGCGATCAGCAGGAACAGGATGACCCCGGCGACCAGCTGGATGGCCTTGCCGGCGGCCTGGCGCAGGGCCTCGCCACGCCCGAGGCGACCAGGGGCGAGCAGGGCCCAGCCGAGCTTGAGGCCGGCGGCGCCGGCGAAGGCGATGGCGGTGAGTTCGAAGGCACCGTGGCCGATGACGAAGGACCAGAAGGTCTCGCTGTAGCCGATGCGGGTCAGGTGGCCGGCAACGGCGCCGATTACCAGGCCGTTGTAGAGCAGGAAGAACAGGCTGCCGAGGCCGAAGATCAGGCCGCTGGCGAAGGTCTGAAAGGCGATGCCGATGTTGTTCATGATGTAGAAGCCGAACATCATCCAGTCGTCGCCGGAGTCGCGCTCGGCGAAGCGGCCGATGCGCCGGGCGGCCGGGTCGTACATCTTCTCCATCTCCCGCACCTGCTCGGGGTCCATCAGGCTGTAGATGATGTCCGGGAACAGCCAGGTGAGCAGGCCCATGCCGATCAGCGCGCCGAAGAACAGCAGGGTACCGGCCAGTACGGCGCGCCATTCGCGGCGCACCAGCTGTGGGAATCCGGCGATGACGAAGCCGATGATCTGTGCACCCAGGTGGCTGCGGTGGCGGTAGAACTGCTGGTGGCCACGCATAGCCAGCTGCTGCAGCTGGTCGATCAGGTGGCTGCTGTAGCCGCGCTCCTGGGCGAGGGCCAGGTGTTGGCACAGATGGCGATAGTCGGCGGCGAAGCTCTCACAATCCTGACGCTCGACCTTGCCCTTTTCCAGGCTGCTCAGTCGCGCCTCGAAGCGTTGCCAGTCGGTGCTGTGGCGCTGTTCGAACAGGTGCTGTTTCATGCCGAACCCACCAGGCCGCGGGCGATACCGTGCAGGCGCGTTTCGGCATGTTCCGGCAGGCTTTCCAGGGGCTCAGCCAGGATGCCGGCCAGCTCGGCGCGGCGCGCGCTGGAGAGGCTGGCGCGGCGCTCGGCGAAGTCCAGCACGGCGCGCTGTTCTGCCAGGTTGAGGGGGAAGGGCGCACGCTCGGCATCCGCCTCGGGAATCTGTGGGCGTTTCAGTTCGTCGTCGCGGTAGACCACCAGGGTGCCGGCGGCGAGGTCGCCGAGACGTTTGAAACTCGGATGGCTGAGACTGCTGACGGCGCCGACGCAATAGGCGAACGGCAACATGTCCACGGCGCGCAGCAGGTTGCGGGTCAGCGACGCCGCCCAGCCGACCGGGGTGCCGTCGTCGTGCACCACGCGCAGGCCCATGGCCTTCTTGCCTGGGGTGCGGCCCTGGTTCAGCACCTCGAACAGCACCGGGTACCACCAGTTGACCAGGAAGTAGAGGATGGTGCCCAGACCCGCGCCGAACTGGCCGAGGATGCCGAGAATGACGAAGGCGGCCACCAGAATGGCGCCGCGGATCAGCAGGTCGATACCGAAGGCCAGGGCGCGCGGCATCAGGCCGGCGGGGCGGAGGATCAGGTCGATGCCTTCCGGCGTTTCCACCAGGCGGCGGGTATCCAGAAGGGGAAAGTCGGGGAGTTCCGGCTGGGGGCGATTAGGCTGCATCGGTCGACTGCATCGAAGAAAGCCTGATGCTAGCCAGCAGCAGGACGCTAAAGCAATCGGGCCGCCAGAGGCGGCCCGAACTTCTGGACTGGATCAGTTGGCCGGCGGCAGTACGCCGAAGATGGTGCGGTACAGCACGCCCATGCTGATGATGAACAGCGGGATGGTCCAGATCAGGCCGATGCCGACCGGTATCATGCTCAGGCCCATGATGATGCCGAGCAGCAGGAACAGGCCGAAGACCTTGAACCAGTGCTGGCTGATGGCCTTGCGCGAGGTTTCCAGGGCCTGCCAGGGCGACAGGCCGCGCTCGACCACCAGAGGGATGGCCAGCATGTAGGCCACGCTCAGGTAGATGCCGGGGATGATCAGCAGGAGCATGCCGACGTAGACCAGAATCATCATCACGATGGCGGTGATCAGCAGCGGTACCAGGCGACCGAAGTGGCTGAATATCTCGTTGAAGCTGACCGGCTGATCGGCGGCGCGGCGGATGCCGACCATGTTGAGGCCGGCGAGGAAGGGATAGGACAGCGCCGAGGCCAGCACGGTGATGATCAGCTGGGCGATGATGATGCCGGCGATGTTGTCTTCGCTCGCCAGGCCGCCAAAGATGAAACCGAGCACCGCGGTGGCGGCGAACAGGGCGACGTAGAAGACGATGAAGCCGCCGATGATGATGCCTTTGGTGCCTTTGACACGCTGCCAGGCTTCGCTGAGCAGGTCGCCGATATTGAAGTCATAACCACGGCTGAGCGCCTCGGCGATGGTCGGCACCTGACCGCTGGGAGCTTCCTGTAGGTTGCTGCTCGGCGCGGCGTAGGGATTTGGAGCGGTGGATTCACTCATGACTGACTGTCCTTGTGGGTGGGAAATTCCTCATCCGGCCATCCTATAGGCGCACCGGTTCAGCGACAAGCCAGGCAGCGTGAGCGATTTCAAGCTTTCGTGGCGGCTGGTTGGATTCGGGCGGATGCTAGACTGCCGCGGCGATATTTCCGGGGAAAGCACCTTGTCTTCGAGCATCTTCTGGTACGACTACGAAACCACCGGCATCAACCCTCGCTGTGATCGCCCCTTGCAGGTGGCGGGCATCCGTACCGATGAGCAGCTCAATGAGATCGGCGAGCCGCTCAACATCTATTGCCGGCCATCCGATGACATCCTGCCGCATCCGGCGGCCTGTCGGATTACTGGTATCACCCCGCAGATACTGGCCGAAAGAGGCCTGGTTGAAGCGCAGTTCATGGCCCTCGTGCATGCCGAGCTGGCGCTGCCGGGCACCTGCGGCGCGGGCTACAACAGCCTGCGTTTCGACGATGAGGTGACCCGTTACAGCCTGTACCGAAACTTCTACGACCCCTACGCCCGTGAGTGGCAAGGCGGCAACAGCCGCTGGGATCTGATCGATCTGGTGCGGGCGGCCTATGCCTTGCGCCCGGAAGGCATCGAGTGGCCACAGGACGAAGAGGGTAGGGTCTCGCTCAAGCTGGAGCGACTCACGGTGGCCAACGGCATCGATCATGGCCAGGCTCACGACGCGTTGTCCGACGTGCGTGCGACCATCGGTCTGGCGCGCCTGATCAGAGATAGGCAGCCCCTCCTGTATGACTTCCTCTATCAGCTACGCAGCAAGGCCAAGGTGGTGGAGCAGATTCGCCTGCTGCAGCCGCTGGTGCATGTTTCCGGGCGCTTTGCCGGCAGTCGGCACTACCTGGCAGTAGTACTGCCGCTGGCCTGGCACCCGCGCAATCGCAATGCGCTGATCGTCTGCGATCTGCAGTCCGATCCGCAGCCGCTGTTCGACCTGGATGCCGATGGCTTGCGCAGACGCCTCTACACGCGGCGCGACGAATTGGCCGAGGGTGAACTGCCGGTGCCGCTCAAACTCCTGCATATCAACAAGTGTCCGGTGGTGGCGCCGCTCAAGGTGCTGCGTCCTGATGATATCGAGCGCCTGCAGATCGACATGGCGCAGTGTGAGCAGCGGGCTTCCGCACTCGGTGAGCACCAGGCGCTGTGGCAGAGCAAGCTGGCCGATCTGTATGCGGCGGATGACTTCGAGCCATTGCACGACCCGGAGCATCAACTGTATGCGGGCTTTCTCGGTGATCGTGATCGTCGGCTGTGCGAGCAAGTACGCCACTCTTCCGCTGAGCAATTGGCCCGGGATAACTGGGCATTCAGCGATGAGCGACTGCCCGAATTGCTGTTCCGCTATCGCGCGCGAAACTTCCCCGATTCATTGACGAGTGCCGAGCGACAGCGCTGGCAAGAATTCTGTCGTGATCGGTTGAGCAATAGCGAGATGGGTGCACCGAATACGCTGGCCAACTTCGAGCTGGCGCTGCAGACGGAATGGCCATTGTCGTCACCAGTACAACAGCAGGTGCTGCAGGCCTGGCAGGAATATGCTCGACTGCTGAGCGAGCGTTATTGCTGTGTAGGCTAGGAAAGAGGGGAATAAAAAATGCCGGCAATCGCCGGCATTTTTGGTGTTTCGTCGAAATTAACCGAGCAGGGTGGCCCAGCTTTCAACGGTGTCGGCGCCCCACTTGGCTTTCCACTCTTTCAGAGTCTTGTGGTTGCCGCCTTTGGTTTCGATCACTTCACCGGTGTTCGGGTTCTTGTACTGCTTGACCTTGCGTGCGCGCTTGCCGCCAGCAGGTTTGGCCGGACGAGCGGTCTTGCCGCCTTTGGCACCTTCCGGATCGAGCAGGGCGATGATGTCGCGCAGGGATTTCTGGTATTCGCCCATCAGGGTGCGCAGTTTGCCTTCGAACTCCAGTTCTTTCTTCAGCTTGTCGTCCTGCGACAAATTCTTCAGGCGCTCTTGCAGCTCTTTGATGGCTTCTTCAGTGGCGCGGTATTCGTTGATCAGAGACATGTTGTTTTCCCAGTGGCCAGTTGCAGTAGTAAGTAGGTCAATAATAGACAGCGCTAATGGGCAAGTAAACAAGTCGGAAAAGTTTTGCGGGAATTATCTGCGGGTATCTATTCGAGCAATGAGCAGCAGCGGCAAGTAGCGCCAGTTTTGTTTCACCATTCGTGCAGCCGCATGACCATTCATTATGGCGGCCCGGAATAGTTGAGCTGTGCAAGTTATGGCTCAATCGGCGGGGACTGCGCCGACGAGGGAAGTACTGAAGTTTCATCCGGCTGCGGCTAGAATGGCGCCTCGCAAAGTTCTGGAGTTCCCCACATGCGCACTTTTCGGCTGGTGATCGCCTGCCCGGACCGCGTTGGCATCGTCGCCAAGGTCAGTAATTTTCTGGCTACCTACAATGGCTGGATAACTGAAGCCAGCCACCACTCGGATAACCAGAGTGGCTGGTTCTTCATGCGTCACGAAATCCGCGCCGACTCTCTGCCTTTCGACCTGGACGGTTTTCGCCAAGCGTTCGGCCCCATTGCCCGTGAGTTCTCCATGGAGTGGCGGATCACCGATTCCGAGCAGAAGAAGCGCGTGGTGCTGATGGCCAGTCGCGAGTCGCATTGCCTGGCCGATCTCCTGCACCGCTGGCACAGCGATGAGCTGGACTGCGAGATTCCCTGCGTGATCTCCAACCACAACGACCTGCGCAGCATGGTCGAGTGGCATGGCATTCCGTTCCACCATGTGCCGGTCGACCCCAAGGACAAGGCGCCCGCCTTTGCCGAGGTATCGCGCCTGGTCGGGGAGTACCAGGCCGACGTGGTGGTGCTCGCCCGCTACATGCAGATCCTGCCGCCCCAGCTGTGCCAGGAATACGCCGGGCGGGTGATCAACATCCACCACAGCTTCCTGCCGTCCTTCGTCGGCGCCAAGCCTTATCACCAGGCCTCGCTGCGTGGTGTCAAGCTGATCGGCGCCACCTGTCACTATGTCACCGAGGAGCTGGATGCCGGCCCTATCATCGAGCAGGACGTGGTGCGGGTGACCCATCGCGACAGCATCGAAGACATGGTGCGCCTGGGCAAGGATGTAGAGAAGATGGCGCTGGCCCGTGGCCTGCGTTATCACCTGGAAGACCGGGTGCTGGTGCATGACAACAAGACGGTGGTCTTCGACTGACCGTCAGGAGACGAGGATGAAACGAGGTACGGCTACGCCGCCGCCCACCCTGGGTGAGGGCTGTCTGCAGCGTTACGATCCCGAGGCCTTGAGCGAAACCGACGGCACCGAGTTTCCCGATGCCGCCGAACTCTGGCAGCGCCTGCAACAGGCGCCGGAGGGTGAAAATGAGTCAGCGCAGGGGACTCCCGCGCCGGACTGATCAGATGCGGAAGCTGTCGACCAGCTGCTTCAGGCGCTGGGCCTGTTGCTCCAGGTCGCCGCAGGCACGCAGAGTCGCCTGCAGGTTCTCCACGCCTTCCTGGTTGAGGGTGTTGATCTCAGTGATGTCCATGTTCAGCGAGTCGACCACGGCGGTCTGCTCCTCGGTGGCGGTGGCCACCGACTGATTCATGCCGTCGATCTCGCCGATCCGCTGGGTCACGCTGCCCAGGCGCTCTCCGGCCTGGTTGGCGATGGTCACGCTCTCCTCGCTGTAGCGCTGGCTCTCGGTCATGGTCGACACCGAGTCGCGGGCATCCACCTGCAGGCCTTCAATCATCTTCTGGATTTCCTGGGCCGACTCCTGGGTGCGGTGGGCCAGGTTGCGCACCTCGTCCGCCACCACGGCGAAGCCGCGTCCGGCCTCGCCGGCGCGGGCCGCCTCGATGGCCGCGTTGAGCGCCAGCAGGTTGGTCTGCTCGGAGATGCTCTTGATCACCTCGAGGATCTGGCCGATATCCACCGTCTTGCTGTTGAGCGTCTCGATATTGCGGCACGAGGCGCTGATCTTCTCCGACAGCTCGTTCATCGCTACGATGGTCTTCTGCAGCACCTGGCTGCCGTCCTCGGCCAGATGACGGGCGTCGGAGGCCTGGTGCGAGGCGTCGGCGGCGTTGCGTGCGATCTCCTGGGCGGCGGCACCCAGTTCATTGATCGCCGCGGCCACGCTGTTGGTGCGGCTGGCCTGTTCGTCGGAGTTGGCCATCGATGAGTTGGAGGCGTTGACCACCAATTTGGCCACTTCATTGAGCTGCTGGGTGGCCGAGGACACCTCGCGAATCGAGCCATGAATGCGCTCGACGAATTGGTTGAAGGAAGTGGCCAGCTCGCCGAATTCGTCGCGGCTCTGCACGCTCAGGCGCTTGGTCAGGTCACCCTCGCCCTGGGCGATGTCGCGCATCGCCTTGCCCATCACCAGCAGCGGCTGCATCAGCACGCGGATCAGCATGCCCAGCAGTAACATGATGATGACCACGGCGATGATGGTGGCAATGATCGCCGAGGCACGGAATTCATGCAGGGTGGCGTAGGCCTTGTCCTTGTCGATGGACAGGCCGACGTACCAGGTGACCGAGGGTAGGCCCTTGACCTGGGTGAAGGTGAGCAGGTGCTCGACACCATCCAACTCGACCTCGGAAAGCTCGCTACGGATCTGCGGGGTGTTCTGCGGGTAAACCTCGCGCAGGGTCTTCATCACCAGGTCCTTGTTCGGATGGACCAGGATCTTGCCGTCGGCGCTGACCAGGAAGGCATAGCCCAGGCCGCCGAAGTCCAGCGAGTTGATGATCTGCACCAGAGTGTCCAGGCTCAGGTCGCCGCCGACCACGCCACTGCTACCGGCAGGGGTGGCGATGGTGATGATCAGCTTGCCGGTGGCGGCATCCATGTAGGGTTCGGTCAGGGTCGAACCCCCGGCGCTCATCGCATCCTTGTACCAGGGGCGGGTTCGCGGGTCGTAGTCGGCAGGCATCTCGCTTTCCGGGCGCATGGTGAAAGTGCCGTCGGCCGAGCCCAGGTAGGTAAAGGCGAAGGTCGAGGCCGGTGCCTTGCGTTCCAGGGTGCGGGCCAGCGTCTCGGGCGTGTCGTCCTGCACGCTCTGGGCGACGTTCTCCACCAGCAGAATGCGGCCGGACAGCCAGTTCTGGATATTACTTGCCGTCACTTCGCCCAGGCTGCGCAGCTCGTCTTCCAGGTCAACCCGGATGGCATTGCGTTGCAAGTAGTCGTTGTACAGGGTGAACAGGGAGAAGGCGGCAATGACCACCAGTGAGGCGGCGAGCAGTATCTTGTGGCTGAATTTCAGATTCTGGGTCATGGTCACTTGCGTCCGGTAATGTCTGGCAGCAGTCTTATTGGATGGCTGTGCGAAGACGCACGAGCGCTTAGTTACATCACCTATAGCGACATAACTGCAGTAAAGCTTTAGCCCGAGGGATGGCAAGATGTCAGTAGTCGATTCTTTTGTTCTTGGTGCTGACCCTCAGGGCCAGCCGATTGCCCAGGCGCTGCGCCTGGCCAACCGCCACGGCCTGGTTGCCGGCGCGACGGGCACGGGCAAGACGGTGACCCTGCAGCGCCTGGCCGAGGCGTTCAGCGATGCCGGTGTGGCGGTGTTCGCCTCCGACATCAAGGGCGACCTGTGCGGTCTGGGTGCACCGGGCAATCCTCAGGGCAAAGTCGCCGAGCGGATCGTCGGCATGCCCTGGCTGAATCACCGCCCGCAGTCCTACCCGGTGACCCTGTGGGATGTGGCGGGCAAGAGCGGCCATCCCCTGCGCACCACCCTGAGCGAGATGGGCCCGCTGCTGCTGGGCAACCTGCTGGAACTCACCGACAGCCAGCAGGCCGCCCTGTATGCCGCCTTCCAGGTGGCCGACCGCGAGGGCCTGCTGCTGCTCGACCTGAAAGATCTCAAGGCCCTGCTCAATCACCTCAAGGACCATCCCGAGATGCTCGGTGAGGACCGTGCGCTGTTTGCCGGCGCCTCCTCCCAGGCACTGTTGCGCCGCCTGGCGACCCTGGAGCAGCAAGGCGCCGAGGCGCTGTTTGGCGAGCCGGCACTGCAGCTGGAAGACATCCTGCATCCCGATCGCGACGGCCGTGGGCGTATCCATCTGCTGGACGCCAGCCGCCTGGTGCACGAGGCGCCCAAGGTCTACGCGACCTTCCTGTTGTGGCTGCTGGCCGAGCTGTTCGAGCAGCTGCCGGAGCGGGGTGATGCCGACAAACCGGTGCTGGCGCTGTTCTTCGACGAGGCGCACCTGCTCTTCGCCGACACGCCCAAGGCCCTGCAGGAACGCCTGGAGCAAGTGGTGCGGCTGATTCGCTCCAAGGGCGTCGGCGTCTACTTCGTCACCCAGTCGCCCAGCGACTTGCCGGATGAGGTGCTGGCCCAGCTCGGCCTGCGCATTCAGCACGGCCTGCGCGCCTTCACCGCCAAGGAGCAGAAGTCGTTGCGCGCCGTGGCCGACGGCTTCCGCCCCAATCCGGCGTTCGACAGTCTGAGCGTGCTCACCGAGCTGGGCATCGGCGAGGCGCTGGTGGGGACTCTGGAGGAGAAGGGCACGCCGGCCATGGTCCAGCGCGTGGCCATTGCGCCGCCGCAGTCACGTATCGGGCCGCTGAACGAGGCCGAACGAACTCAGCTGCTGCGTACCTCGCCCCAGGTGGGGCGCTATGATCGGCCGGTGGATCGCGAGTCGGCTTACGAACTACTCATGGCTCGCGCCGCCCAGACGCCGACAGAGGTCTCTGCCGGTAAAGCTGGCAAGACGACTTCGGTGGAAGAGGGCGGATTGGGTGGCATGGCAGGCGAGCTGCTGGGCAGTCTGGCCAGCCAGGTAATGAAGACCGCCGTACGCCAGGCGGCCAATCAGATCGGTCGGCAGCTGGTGCGCGGTTTGATGGGGTCTCTGCTGGGTGGTAGCCGACGCCGCTGAATATTGGCACCGCCGTTCAGACCTGGTTGGAACGGCGGCTATCGTCTATTCGGCTTCGCGGGCCTGCTCGATCTTCTGCAGTTCCTGTTGGAACGCCTGATCCAGCAGGCTCTGTTTCTTGCGCCAGGGCTTGCGCTCGGGGTCCGGTTGGGCCGCGTAGGTAATCACCTCGCCGCCATAAACATCCTTGTAACGTTGCGCCTGACGCTCCAGTTCGGCGCGCAGTTCGTCTTTCGTCACATATTCACCAAGTTGAAATAGAAGGCCATAACCGGCCTTTAACCGGTATTTATATCGAAGTTTGTTAAGAAAAAGCTGATGCAATTATAGCGATCGGTACTTTCGTTTCCATGCTCGTAAGTACTCACCACAATTATTGGAAGCCGCGTCGCACGGTGAGTTCAGTAAATCTGACCGCTTAGGCAAGTTGCTCTTCGACAAACTACCTATGCAGCACTTCCTATGCTGAATGGTGTGTGGGGGCGGAGAGCGATATGAAAAAGTGGCAATGCGTCATCTGCGGCTTCATCTATGACGAGGCCTTGGGCTGGCCGGACGAGGGCATCGAGCCGGGAACCCGCTGGGAGGACGTTCCGGCGGACTGGCTTTGTCCCGACTGCGGTGCGGCCAAGGCCGACTTCGCAATGGTCGAGCTATGACCGGGCCGCGGCCCATCTGCAGTAGTGACGATCCTTACGCCGCCGGTACCGGCAGCAGCTCCTTCAGCGGCTTGCTGTCGTCGGCCAGTTGCTCGGCCGTCACGGCGATGCCTTCGGCCACCAGGCGCTTGGCGGCGATAAAGTCCTGCGGGCGGTTGACCGTGTCGGCGGCCAGGACCTTGCCGTCCTTGAGATAGAAGGCGCTGAAGCTGTCGGTCTGCGGCTCGCCGCGCAGCACCAGGCGTTCGAAGCCTTCCGATAGGCCGACCATCTTCAGCTTCAGTTCGTACTGGTCGGACCAGAACCACGGCACCGAGGCGTAGGCCTTGAGCTTACCGGCCATGCCGGCGGCGGCCACACGCGACTGCTCCAGGGCGTTGGGCACCGACTCCAGGCGCAGGCGGCGACCGAGCAGCGGGTTGGGGTGGTTGGTGCAGTCGCCGGCGGCAAAGATGTCCGGATCGCTGGTCTGCGCGTATTCGTTAACCAGGATGCCGTTGTCCACTTCCAGGCCGGCCTCGGCGGCCAGCTCGGTGTTGGCGATCAGGCCGATGCCGACCACCACCAGGTCGGTCTCCAGGTGGCTGCCGTCGGCGCAGATCACCGCGCTGACCGCCTCGCCAGTCACCTCCAGATCGGCCACCTGCACGTTGGTGCGGATGTCCACGCCGGCCTCGCGGTGCTTGCGCTTGTAGTAGGCCGACAGCTCGGCGGCGGTGACCCGCTGCAGCACCCGCGGCAGCGCCTCCAGCACGGTGACCTGCAGGCCCTGGGCGACGGCGGCGGCCGCCACCTCCAGGCCGATATAGCCGCCACCGACGATGGCCAGGCGCTTGCCGGCAGCCATCTGCGCGCGGATCAGCTCGACGTCGTCGAGGGTGCGCAGGTAATGGAAGTTGGCGCAGCGCTCGGCGGCTGCGGCATTCGGTACGCTCAGCGGGCGCGGGCGGCCGCCGGTGGCGATGGCCAGCTTGTCGTAGGCCAGCTGCTTGCCGTCGGCCAGTTCCAGGCGCTTGTTGGCGCGGTCGATGCGCACCACCCGCACACCGCCGAAGAACTCCACGTTGGCCTTGTCGTAGGCCAGCTGCGGACGGATCGACAGGCTGCTCTTCTCCACGCTGCCGGCCAGGTAGGCCTTGGACAGCGGCGGGCGGTGGTAGGGCAGGTGCGCCTCCTCGCCGAGCAGCAGGATGCGGCCCTCCCAGCCCTCGTTGCGCAGGGCGATGGCCAGTTCGCCGCCGGCGTGGCCGGCACCGATGATGATGGCGATGGAGGATGCAGCGTCGGTCATGGTGGGCTCTCTGCAGAAGGAAAACTGGTCGCTAGTGTATGCATCCGCGCAGCCCAAGTCCCGGCCGAAGATGCCAATCGCCATGCCGTTGTCGCAGTGCCTGTGGCAGCATGGCCACTGTTTATTGCGGTCAGGGGCCGCACGAAGAAAAAAAGAAGCTGCACCGCAGCCGCTAAGCTGGCGCGCGGCGCCGCTGTTCTGGCTCAGGCCGGGCTCATCCGCCTCGGCGGGCCGACGGTAAAGGTCGCCACCCAGCGCCAGGGCGGCCGCGCTGATCGGCGTGGAGTCGGCCACGGCGAGCTGAATTCGCCGCTTCGCTCTCCACCATCACTGCGGCGTCGGTCGCTGTTCTTCGCCTACCATGGGTTGTGGCCCAGGGCTTTGCCGGCGCCGCAGTGGGTCCTCGCTGCATCTATTACGGCGTCTTTTTATTGACCCGATCCGGGCTTTTCTATATCTGAAGCAGAGTGGCTGAAGGCAGCAGGATTCGATGAGTCAGAACGCAAATACGGATAGCGCGGATCACCGTTGGTGGCGGGGGCCGACCCTGGTGCCGCTGGCCAGGGTCTTCGTGATACTGGTCTGTGTGTCGCTGGTGGCCACCGATGGTTGGTTGATGTGGAACGCCCGCCAGGTACAGCTGCGCGAGGCCGAGATCGAGACTTCCAACCTGGCCTCCGCCCTGGCGCGCCAGGCCAGCGATACCCTGAAAAAGGCCGATACCGTGCTGCTCGACCTGGTCGAGCGCCTGCAGGTGGACGGCATGCAGCCGCAGCAGCTGCAGCGTCTGGAGGGCCTGATGCGCCAGCACGTCTATGAGCAGCCGGAGCTACACGGCCTGTTCGCCTACGACCGCGACGGCAACTGGCTGGTCAACTCCTTCGGCGAGGTGCCGCCGGGCGCCAACAATGCCGACCGCGAGTACTTCCGCTATCACCGCCAGTACCCGGACGACCACGGCGCCCATGTCGGCAAGCCGGTGCGCAGCCGTACCACCGGCGACTGGATCATCCCGCTGTCGCGGCGGGTGGAGGATGCCCAGGGCAACTTCGTCGGCGTGGCCCTGGCCACCATATCCGTCGACTTCTTCCGCCAGTTCTATGCCACCTTCGATATCCGCGAACACGGCAGCATCAACCTGGTGCTCAACGACGGCACCCTGCTGGTGCGCAACCCCTACCGCGAGGACCTGATCGGCGCCAGCATCGCCGGCGGGCAGATCTTCAAGAGCCTGCTGCCGCAGAGCCCCACCGGCACCGCCATGCTGCCGTCGGTGATCGATGGCGTGGAGCGCATGTTCAGCTACCGGCAGATCCAGGGCTATCCGCTGGTGGTGATCGCCGCCCTGGCCGAGCAGGACATCCTCGCCGACTGGCGCGCCGACACCTCGCGCCAGTTGGTGGTGGTGATGCTGCTCGCCGCGCTCTTGGCGCTGTTCGGCTTCTACCTGCTGCGCCTGATCAAGCAGGGCCAGAAGACCGAGATCGAGCTGATGGCCACCCGCGACGCCCTGCGCGCCTTCAACCGGCGCCTGGAGCAGCAGGCTCTGGAGGACGAGCTGACCCGCCTGGCCAACCGCCGCCGCTTCATCCGCGCACTCAGCGACGAGTTCGCCCGCGCCGCGCGCAGCCAGAAGCCGCTGGCGCTGGTGATGTTCGATGTCGACTACTTCAAGCAGTACAACGATATCTACGGCCATTCCGCCGGCGACGAATGCCTGCGCGCCGTGGCCGAGGTGATCCGTGGCGGGCAGAAGCGCCCGGCGGATCTGGCGGTGCGCTATGGCGGCGAGGAGTTCTGCCTGCTGCTACCGGAGACCGATGCCCAGGGCGCGTTGCAGGTCGCCGAGCAGGCGCGCGTGGCCCTGGAGGAGCTTGGCGTCGCGCATGCCGGCTCGCCCTGGCGCCGGCTGAGCCTGAGCGCCGGGGTCAACGTCTGCCAGCCGACCCCCAACATGGCGGCGGAGACCGGGCCGGAGCGCCTGATCCAGGGCGCCGACAAGGCGCTGTACGCGGCCAAGGCCGCCGGCCGCGACCGCGTGGTGCTGTACGACGGCATGGTCGAGCAGCTGATCGGCTAGCCCAGCGCCTGGTCGGCCGCCGCCCGCGCATGCAACAGGGTGGTGTCGAACAGCGGTACCGCGGCATCCGTATCCCCTACCAGCAGGCCGATCTCGGTGCAGCCGAGGATCACCGCCTGTGCGCCTTGCGCCACCAGCCGGGCGATCACCTCGCGATAGGCCTGGCGCGAGGTCTCGCGCACCGTTCCTAGGCACAGCTCCTCGTAGATCACCCGGTGCACCAGCTGGCGATCGGCCTCGTCCGGCACCAGCACCTGGATGCCGTGCCGGCTCTCCAGGCGTTCGCGGTAGAACGGCTGCTCCATGGTGAAGCGGGTGCCGAGCAGGCCGACCCGCTGCAGCCCCGCAGTGCGGATCGCGGTGGCGGTCGGGTCGGCGATATGCAGCAGCGGGATGCTCACCGCCTGCTCGATGGCGTCGGTGACCTTGTGCATGGTGTTGGTACAGAGCACCAGGAACTCCGCGCCGGCCCGCTCCAGCGCCGCAGCCGCCTCGCCCAGCAACTCGCCGGCGCGCTGCCAGTCGCCGCTGCGCTGCAGTTGCTCGATCTCATGGAAGTCCACGCTGTACAGCACCAGTCGCGCCGAATGCAGGCCGCCCAGGCGTGCCTTGATTGCTTCGTTGATGTGGCGGTAGTAGGGCAGGGTGGACTCCCAGCTCATGCCGCCGATCAGGCCTATGGTCTTCATGAGGGCTCCTCGGATATCGAGGGACTATCCTGCGCCGCCATGGCCGGTCCCGGCAGCTACAGCGGCGCGCGGATCAAGCCCTACAGATGGCGGATATCGGCGGGCGTCTCCATCCAGTTGTTGTGCAGGCCGTCGGCGTAGTGCACCGGGGCGGCCAGCAGCTCGTCCGGGCTGAGGTCGTCCAGGCTGGCCAGGCTCACCGAGGCGAAGGCTCCGCCGATCTCCGGTATGTTGCCGCGGCTGAACACGCGGATGCCGCAGTGCTTGCAGAACAGGTGATGGGTGCTGAAGGTGTTGAACTGGTAGCCGCTCAGTGCATCCTCGCCGCTCTCCAGCTGCAGGGCCTCGGGCTTGATCAGCACGCTCCAGTTGCGCGCCTTGACGCAGAAACTGCAGTTGCACTTGCCGGTGCCGTTGGCCAGGTCGATCTGCGCGCTGAAGCGCACCTGCTGGCAATGGCAACTGCCGTGATAGGTCTTGAGCATGGTGGAGCCTCCCTGTGATATCGCCCAACAGCCTAGTCGGCGCAGACGAGTGGGGCGGCGTTTTTCCCCGGTCTGAGGAATAATGCGCAGCCTCGTCGCCAAGCTCCCTGCCATGTCCTCGCGTCCGCTCAACGTCCGCCCCAGCTACCTGCACCTGCCGGCCGGCAACTGGCCGACCGTGCTCGACTGCCTGTGTGCGCGCTTCCCGCAGATTTCCCGCGATACCTGGCTGCAGCGCATGGCCCGCGGCCTGGTGCTGGACGACCAGGATCGCCCGCTGGGCCCCGAGGCGGCGTACCGCGAGGCACTGCGGGTGCAGTATTTCCGCGAGATCGAGAACGAGCGGAAGATCCCGTTCCAGGCCCGGATCGTCTACCAGGACCAGCACCTGCTGGTGGCGGACAAGCCGCACTTCCTGCCGGTGATGCCGGCCGGCGACTACGCCGAGGAAACCCTGCTCACCCGCCTGGTGCGCGAGACCGGCAACCCGCACCTGGCGCCGCTGCACCGCATCGACCGGCATACCGCCGGGCTGGTGCTGTTCTCCGCCGAGCCGGCCAGCCGCGGCGCCTATCAGGCGCTGTTCCGCGAGCGGCGCATCGACAAGCGCTACCAGGCCATCGCCCCGGCGCTGCCGCAGCACCAGTTCCCGCTGCGTCGACACAGCCGCCTGGAGAAGGGCGAGCCGTTCTTCCGCATGTGCGAGGTGGACGGTGCGCCGAACAGCGAGACCCTGCTGGAAGTACTGGAGCGCAACGGCGAGCTCTGGCGTTACCGGCTGTTCCCGGTCACCGGCAAGCAGCACCAGTTGCGCGTGCACATGGCCGCGCTGGGCGCGCCGATCTGCAACGACACCTTCTATCCGCAGCTCAACGACGAGAAGGGCGTGGACGACTTCGAGCGGCCGCTCAAGCTGCTGGCCCACAGCCTGGAGTTCGCCGACCCGCTGAGCGGTGAGGCGCGGCGCTTCGAGAGCGCTATCGAACTGGATTGGTAGGGCGAAGTTTCAGACCGCGTTGCGCAACCGAGCCAGATCGCGCATCGGCGGCTCGCCGAACAGGCGGCTGTATTCGCGGCTGAACTGCGACGGGCTCTCGTAGCCGACCCGGTAGCCGGCACTCGACACATCCAGGTTCTCGCACAGCATCAGGCGTCGTGCCTCCTGCAGGCGCAGCTGCTTCTGGTATTGCAGCGGGCTCATGGCGGTCAGAGCCTTGAAGCGGTGGTGCAGGGTAGAGGTGCTGAGGTTGGCCACCTTGGCCAGTTCCTCGATGCGCAGCGGCTCGCCGTAGTGCTGGTTGAGCCACTCGATGGCGCGGTTGACCCGATGCGCCTGGCTATCCGCCGTGGCGATGTCGCGCAACAGCTGGCCCTGGCGGCTGTGCAGCAGGCGGTAGAGGATCTCGCGCTGTACCAGCGGGGCGAGCATGGCGATGTCGCGTGGATTGTCGAGCAGGCGCACCAGGCGCAGCACGGCGTCCAGCAGCGGGGCGTCGAGGCGGTCGACATGCAGGCCGCGGCCGCTGCCCTGGTTGGGCACGCCGATGGGCCCGGCGCTGGCGATCAGGTTGGCCAGCTCGGCCGTGTCGATATCCAGGCGCAGGCTCAGGTACGGCTGCTCCACCGCGGCCACCGTGACTTCGCCGGTCACCGGCAGGGTCACCGAGGCCACCAGGTAATGCAGCGGGTCGTAGCAGTACACCTCGCCCTCCAGGCGCACCACCTTCTGCCCCTGGGCCATGATGCACAGGGCCGGGCGGTACAGGGTATGGACGATGGGCGACGGCTCGGTGGTGCGGTACAGCGCCAGGCCGGGGATCGCCGTCTCGACCACACCCTCACCGTCACAGTATTGGGCAATCAGGCCGGCCAGCTCGCGGCGCTGGCCTTCCAGGTTCTGTTCGGCATTCTCGACGTTGGGCATGGGGCGGGTCTCCTCGGTTGCCGCAAGCATAACCGCACCGTGTGGCGGTTCGGCTGGCATCGGCAGGATCAGGCAAGAGCACGGCAGGTTTGGGCAAGCCGACTTTTCATAGTCTGCTAAGCGCAGTGCCTGATTGTGGATGGTTTGCAGGATCAGGCAAGTCGTCGGCAGTTTCCAGCTAACGTCCCGCCTATTCCGGCGCGCAATCTCTGCCTCGTCCCGGCGCCACTTCCGCGCCGCTTGCCGAGGAATAGCTCATGTCGCAGATCGCAGAGAAAGTCATCGTCATCACCGGTGCCAGCAGTGGCATCGGCGAAGCCACCGCCCGCCTGCTGGCCAGCCAGGGCGCCCGCGTCGTACTCGGCGCCCGCCGCAGCGAGCGCCTGGAGGCATTGGCCGCGGATATCCGCAACCAGGGCGGCACGGCCGAGTACCGCGTCACCGACGTGGTCCGCGAGGAGGATGTGCAGGCCCTGGTCGACTTGGCCCTGGAGCGTTTCGGCCGGGTCGATGTGCTGGTCAACAACGCCGGGGTGATGCCGCTGTCGCCCATGGCGGCGCTGAAGATCGGCGAGTGGAATCGCATGATCGACGTCAATATCCGCGGCGTGCTGCACGGCATCGCCGCCGTGCTGCCCAGCATGCAGCAGCGCCGCGCCGGGCAGATCATCAACGTCGCCTCCATCGGCGCCTACAAGCCGATCGCCACCGGCGCCGTGTACTGCGCGACCAAGGCGGCGGTGGTGTCGCTGTCCGAGGCGCTGCGCCAGGAAGTGGGCGCCGATATCCGCGTCACCGTGGTCTCGCCCGGCGTCACCGAGTCGGACCTGGCCGAGACCATCTCCGATGGCGCCACCCTGGAGATGATCCGCGAGTTCCGCCGCGACGCGATTCCGGCCGGCGCCATCGCCGAAGCGATCGCCTATGCCATCGGCCAGCCGGCCGCGGTGGATGTCAGCGAACTGGTGATCCGCCCCACCTCCAGCGCCTATTGAGAGGGTCTGTCCGAGACGGCCCGTCTGCAACGATACGCCGCCCCGCAGGGGCGGCTCTTGCGGGAGACATGCAATGAATCAAGCAATCACCAGCCTGGTGCGCTTCCAGGCCCGGGAAGGCCGCGGCGAGGAGCTCGGCCTGCGTCTGTGCGAATTGTTGCTGCGGGCCCGGCGCGATGCCGCCTGCCAGGGTTGCGAGCTGCTGCACGACCAGCAGTGCCCTGAGGAGTGGCAGCTGTGCGGGCAGTGGGCTTCCGAGAAGGCCTTGGAGGCGCATCTGCAACTGCCGCACATGCAGCTGCTCGGCCGCCTGGTGGAAAGCGGCCTGATCCGGCGCATGGAGATGCGCGTCGAGGGTTATTCGGCGGGACTGGCGTCGTAGCGGTAAGTGCCGCTTTCGAGGTTCAGGTCGATGCGGATCTGCCAGTCGCTCTGCTCGTGGCCATTCTCGGCCAGGCCTTCCAACGTCACCCGGGTGGCGCCATCGCTGGAGCAGCTGAGCCGGGCGAAGCTCAGTTCGGCGTGGTCGTTGTTGATCTCGGCGAAGCCGTAGCCCTGTTCCACCCGCCACAGCGCACCCGTCTGATCCGGGGCGATGCGGTCGACGAAGATCAGGTCCTGGCCGTATTGCGAGTAGCGCAGCAGGCGCAGGTCGCCATGGTTCTCGCCAATCTTCCAGCTGCCGCAGTCGAGCACCTGGCGCAGGCTGGCGAAGTGCTCGCGGGCCTCGCCGTAGCCGACTTCCCGGCCCAGCGCCGTGGCCTGGCCGACCACGCAGGTGGCGAGCAGAGCGCAGAGCAGCGCACGCATCAGCCGCAGCTCAGGCGGATGATGGTGTCGTCTTCGTCGATGTCGATGTTCAGGCGCTGCGGGTTGTAGTCCATGGTCACCGGCTGGTTCGGCTGGGTCACCCGCAGGTGCTCGGCGCCGGCTTCTGCGCGGGCTTCCTCGGCCATCTCGGTGGTGATGCGCTGGTCCACCAGATGTTGCACCGCCTCGGCGTTGCAGCGGCCATCGCCCTTGCTCGCGGCGGCCGGCTTGTCCGGGCTGGAGGAACAGGCGGCCAGCAGCGCGCAGGCGAGCAGGGCGGAGAGTTGCAGTGATCGGGTCATGAGGGGCGTCCTTGTCTGAAACACCCCACCACGGTGCCACCGCTGGCACGCTCAGGCAACCGCCGGGATCACAGTACGCGATAGACCTGCCCGGTCTGCCGGCCTTCCGCGCTCTTGGCGTAGGCCAGCGCCACGCTGGCCGCCGGTACCGCCTTGAAGCCGCGGAAGTAGGGGCCGTAGCTGGGCAAGGACTCCTCCAGCACGGTCGGGCTCACGCTGTTGATGCGCAGGCCGCGCGGCAGCTCGATGGCTGCGCCGCGGACGAAGCCGTCGACCGCCGCGTTGACCATGCTCAGGGCGCTGCCGAAGCGGATCGGGTCTTCGCTGAGCACGCCGGAGGTGAGGGTGAAAGAGGCGCCGTCGTTGGCGAACTCACGGCCGATCAGCACCAGGTTGACCTGGCCCATCAGCTTGTCGTCCAGGCCCACGGCGAATTCCTTGGCGGTGAGTTCTTCCAGCGGGCCGAAGTGGCCGTTGCCGGCGGCGCTGATCAGGGCATCGAAGCGGCCGGTCTGCTCGAACAGGCGGCGGATCGAGGCCGGGTCGGTGATGTCCACCTGGAGCTCGCCGCTGTTGCGGCCGACGCGGACGATCTGGTGACGGTCCTTGAGTTCGTGGTCGATGGCGCGGCCGATGGTGCCGCTGGCGCCGATCAGGATGATTTTCATGGAGTGGCTCCGTACTGGTTGAGTGACGGGGCCAGCTTAGGCGCTGCGCTGTTGCCAATAATCCGGGCAATGTGAAACCTTTGGTTCTCATCAGGAAACAATGAGCGCCGCGCCATGAGCGAACTGGAAGACCTGGCCGCCTTCGCCCTGCTGGTGGAGGCCGGCAGCTTCACCGCCGCCGCCGAGCGCCTGGGCTGCAGCAAGGGACAGCTGTCCAAGCGCATCAGCGGCCTGGAACGCAGCCTCGGCAGCCAGCTGCTGCACCGCACCACACGCCGGCTGCACCTGACCGCCGCCGGCGCGGCGCTGCTGCCCGAGGCCCAGGCGCTGCAGACCCAGGCCCAGCGCGCGCGCCAGGTGGTGCGCAGCCTGCAGGAGGAGGTCAGTGGCACGGTGCGCCTGACCGTGCCGGTGTCCCTCGGCGAGACCTTCTTCGACGCGCTGCTGCTGGACTTCGCCAGCCGCTATCCGCAGGTGCGGGTCGAGCTGGACCTGGCCAATGTCTACCGCGACCTGGTGGCGGACGGCTTCGACCTGGCCATCCGCTCCGGCGTAAGTCCGGACGAGCGCCTGGTGGCCAAGCCGCTGTTCGCCCTGCAGGAGATCACCTGCGCCGCGCCGGCCTATCTAGCGCGCCACGGCAAGCCGCAGACGCCGGCCGAGCTGGGCGCGCACCGGTGCCTGCTGAACACCCACTACAGCGGTTTCGAGGAATGGCTGTACCACCGTCAGCATCAGCTGGAGCGGGTGCGGGTATCCGGCAACCTGGCCAGCAACCACTACAGCCTTTTGAAAAAGGCGGCGCTGAGCGGCGCCGGGGTGGCGCGCCTGCCGTCCTACATGGTGCAGGACGAGCTGGCCGACGGCCGCCTGGTGTGGCTGTTGCGCGATCATCAGACCCGCAGCACGCCGGTGTTCCTCGTGCATCCCTGGCAGGGCAGCCTGCCGCGCCGCACCCAGGCCCTGGCGGACTACCTGCTGGGCTGGTTCGAGCGCAGCCGCCAGGCCCTGGACGGCCTGCGCTAGCCGGCGCGGCTGGCGATCCAGCGCTTGTATTGGCGGGCGCGGCGGGCGATACGCAGCTGCTCGCCGATCAGGGCGCGCAGTGGCGACACGTCCGGGTTGGGCTGGTGGCCCTGGCTGAGACGGCGCAGCTGGAACTTCACCGCCGCCATATAGGCCAGCGAGGCCAGGGCCTTGCGCTTCCAGGCGATCGGCGCCAGCTCGACGCGACGCTCGCGGCCCTGGCGCCAGTGCTCGGGCAGCGCCGGGTCGATGGCCAGGGCGGTGGCGATGCCGGCCATGGCCACGCCACTCTCCAGCACCTTCTCCACCACCGGCAGGCGACGGATGCCGCCGGTGACCATCACCGGCATGCGCGCCACCGCGGCGATCTCGCTGGCGAACTCGAGGAAGTAGGCCTCGCGCGCCAGGGTGCGGCCGTCGCGGGCGTCGCCCTGCATGGCCGGCGCCTCGTAGCTGCCGCCGGACAGCTCGACCAGGTCGACGTCCAGCTCGTTGAGCATCTCCACCACGCGCTTGGCGTCGGCGGCGTCGAAGCCGCCGCGCTGGAAGTCCGCCGAGTTGAGTTTGACCGCCACGCAGAAGCCCGGCGCAACGCGCGCGCGCACGGCCTTGACCACTTCCAGCAGCAGGCGGGCACGGTTCTCCAGCGGCCCGCCCCAGCGGTCCGTGCGCTGGTTGGACAGCGGCGAGAGGAACTGGCTGAGCAGGTAGCCGTGGGCGGCGTGAACCTGCACGCCGCTGAAGCCGGCGCGTTCGGCCAGCTCGGCGGAGCGGGCGAAACGCTGGATCAGCTCACCGATCTCCGCGTCGTCCAGCGCCTTGGGCAGCGAGAACATCTTGGAGAAACTGCCCAGCTCCAGGGCCACGGCGGAGGGCGCCACGGTCGGCTGACCGAGGTTGGCCTGCATCTGCCGGCCCGGATGGTTGAGCTGCATCCAGAACTGCGCGCCATGGGAGCGGCCGACCTGGGCCCATTCGCGGAAGCGCTGCAGCAGGCTGTCGTCTTCCAGCACCACGCCGCCGGGACCGGTCATGGCGTGGCGGTCGATCATCACGTTGCCGGTCAGCAGCAAGCCGGCGCCCCCCTCGGCCCAGGCCCGGTACAGGCGCAGCAGTTCGGCGGAAGGACCCTGGTCGATGCTGGCCATGTTCTCTTCCATGGCGGCCTTGGCGATGCGGTTGGGAATGCGGGTGCCGTTGGGCAGTTGCAGGGGCTGGAAGGGGCTCATGAAGGGTTCTCCCGGTGGACGATGGGCGAAGCCTAAGATTAAAGTGAACTTCAAGGTCAATACCCCTCGGAGCATTTCCATGAAGATCGGCGAACTGGCCAAGCGCACCGGCCTGGCGGCCTCGCGCATCCGCTTCTACGAGGCCAGCGGGCTGATCGCCGCCCAGCGCCAGGCCAACGGCTATCGCGAGTATCCGGCGCAGACCGAGCAGATCCTGGCGGTGATCACCCGCGCCCAGCAGTCCGGCTTCAGCCTGGAGGAGATCCGCCGCCTGCTGCCCGACCCGGTGGCGCAGAGCTGGCCCCACGACGAACTGCTCGCCGCGCTCAAGCGCAAGGTCGAGGAAATCGAGGCGATGCAGGCGCGCCTGGCGCAGAACAAGGCGCAGCTGCTGGCCACCATCGCCGATATCGAGAACAAGCCCGAAGGCATGCTGTGCAACGAGAACGCCGAGCGCATGATGGCCAGCCTGCGCAAGGCGCGGCAGGCCGACTAGCGCAATCTGCTGCAATACTCGTGCGGCGGGGATGCGACATACTGGATTTGCTCGCCGGCAGCGCCTGTAGTAAGACTGGAGCCAGAGATTCATTCGGACCGTGGTGGATGCCGCCGGTCCATTCGAAGTTGTGTGGCCCAGCAAGGGGAGTGGTGCGCCGATGGTCGGCGCACGGCGCTTCGCAGGCACACCAGAGGAGATGCTTCACCCGCCTGACCCCGCAGCCGCAGTACCTCGGAACACCCCAGGAAAACGAGGAAGCCCCATGCAAGTTCAAGTTCGCACCAATCAGATCGAAGGTAGTGCTCGGCTTCAGGAATGGGTTAGCGCGGAGGTGATGGACAGGCTCGAACATTTCGACGAGCTGCTGACCCGGGTGGTCGTCCATATCAGCGACGAGAACGCGCACAAGTCGGGCGGCGACGACAAGCGATGCCAGATCGAGGCCCGGCCCAAGGGCCATCAGCCCATCTCCGTGACGCACAAGGCCGAGGCCATGGGCCTGGCCATCGACGGCGCCGCCGAGAAGATGCGCCACGCCCTGGAGCACCTGACCGGGCGTCTGGAAGGCAAGCCCCTCTCCACCGGCCGCTTCGTCGAAGCCGGCGACGTGTTGCTCACCGATGCCCTGCTCGAAGAGGAATTCCTGGCCAAGCAGGAAGAACTGCAACGCGAATAACCCGCGCACCCATTGCCGCGATCAATACAACCGCCCTCTCGGGCGGTTGTCGTTTCTGCGCTTCGCCGAGGCGCCGGCTCCTATACTGAAACCACCAGGGTCGGGCGTGCTGGACGTTCCGTTGGAGCGGGGGCCGGGCGGGTAGCGGGGCTTCACCCGCGACTGCCGGGAAAGGGAAGGGTGGCTCGCCGCAGCGGCGGGCAGGCGATATCACATGAGCACCGCATGGCTGGTCGCCGCGCGCCGGCGCCTGTGCATCCCGCTGCTGGCCGGGTTGCTGGTCGGCTGCGCCAGCGACCCGCCCGTGCATGTCTCCGCGAGCACCTGGCGCCAGGTCGACCAGGACATCGCCGCCGCCTCGCGCAGTGCCGAGGATCAGGCTCGCCAGCACGCGCTGGAGGCCATGCAGCGCTGGCTGGCACTGGTGCAGCGGCAGACCGACGAGGAGTTCATTCCCTGGTTCTACGGCTACTGGACCCAGCAGTGGCTGAGCTTCAAGGTGTCCTGGTACAAGCTCGGCGCCGACGAGGACGACCCCACGGTGCGGCGCCTGGCCGCCTACCTGCAGGAGGAGTATCAGGAGCTGGTGCTCGAGCCGGTGGCCGAGGAGGTTTCACCGGAGCGCATCCTGCATGGGTCCACTCGCCTCTATGTGCGCCTGCTGGACATGCGCCTGCGGAGCATCCCCGGGCGCCACGGCGTGCCTCAGGAGCAGTTCGACCAGCGCCTGGCCGCGCTGCCGGTGATCTCCGGCGAACCGGGCGCCAGCCTCTACCAGCTGATCCACGCCGACCCGCTGGAGCGCCTGCCGGCCTATGCCGCGCTGCTCGAACGGGTGGGCGCCGTGCCCGGCGGCGACTGGTCGGCCGACCCCGGCATCTCCCTGGTGGCCCAGCGCACCAGCGAGCGCCTGGTCGACGAGATGACCACCAGCGGCGCGGTCAGCGCGGTGGCCGCCATGGTTGGCAGGGTCGCCGGTACGGCGCTGTCCCTGGGCGCGACCCTCTTCACCCTGATCAGCCGTGACGCCGACCGCCCGGAGAGCGAGGCGCAGCTACGCCAGAGCCTGGCGGTGGCGCTCGACCAGGAAACCAGGGCGCTGCTGAGCAGCCCGGACCGCGGGGTGCTGGCCGGCGTCTGGTACCTCTCCGGGCAGATCGAGGAGGGCCTGGGCCGGCCGTTTCAGTATCAGCCGTGAGCCGAAATTGTTTAGTGATGGATGAACTGAGCGTGCAAAGAATCGGATTTAACCCGGATTAACCGCCGTGCGAGTCTCGCCTTCATGAGTTCGCCCAGCCGCCGTTCCAGCCTCGCGTCCAGTCCTTGCCCGTGCAGGGCCGACGGCACTGACGCGCTGCTCCCGGAAATCCTCGCCTTCTGGGCCCTGTGGCACTGCCGCCACGCCCGCCCACCGGATGGCCCGCTCGCCCCTTGAGCGCTGCCCCGCGCCCGTGCGCGGACGCCCTGGTTTGCAAACTTCATCTGCCGAACCACGCGTTTTTTCCACGCCCTGGGCAGCGATGCGTCCCGCTCGATTGCTGCGCGCATACCGCCAACTGATGACAAGACGAACCGGCGCCTGACCAGCACCCGATACAGAACAACAACAGCCGACCCGCGCGATGGGGCGGCCCAGAGGAAAGCAACGATGAACGCCGCCACCCAACCCGTGATCGCCGCCGCCGAGCGGGCCAAGTCCTACTACAGCGCCACGTTGAACGAGGAGACCAACTACCCGACCCTGCAGGGCCAGGTCAGCGTCGACGTCGCCATCATCGGCGGCGGCTTCACCGGCGTCGCCACTGCGGTGGAGTTGGCCGAGCGCGGCCTCAAGGTAGCCATAGTCGAGACCAACAAGATCGGCTGGGGCGCCACCGGGCGCAACGGCGGCCAGGTCACCGGCAGCCTGTCGGGCGATGCGGCCATGCGCAAGCAGATGCGCAACACCCTGGGCGAGGAAGTCGACGACTTCATTTGGCACCTGCGCTGGCGCGGCCACGAGATCATCAAGAACCGCGTGGCCAAGTACGGCATCCAGTGCGACCTGCGTCACGGCCACCTGCATGCGGCGATGAAGCCCTCGCACATGGACGAGCTGCGCGCCTCCTACGCCGAGGCCATCGAGCGCGGCATGGGCGACGACGTGAGCCTGCTGGACGCCGCCGGCGTGCGCGAGCACCTGGCAACCGATATCTACCTGGGTGCGATCAAGAACACCCGCAATATGCACCTGCATCCCCTGAATCTGTGCATCGGCGAGGCCAAGGCCGCCGCGAGCCTGGGCGCGCTGATCTTCGAACACTCCGAGGTGCTGGACATCGTCCAGGGCGCCAACCCGGCGGTGATCACCGCCCAGGGCCGCATCGACGCCAAGCAGGTGCTGCTGGCCGGCGACGTCTACCACAAGCTGGCGCGCAAGCAGCTCAAAGGCATGATCTTCCCGGCCATGGGCGGCATCGTCACCACCGCGCCGCTGGGTGAGCTGGCCAAGGAGCTCAACCCGCAGACCCTGGCCGTGTACGACTGCCGCTTCGTGCTCGACTACTACCGCATGACCAACGACGGCCGCCTGCTGTTCGGCGGTGGCGCCAACTACTCGGGCCGCGACTCGCGCGATATCGCCGCCGAGCTGCGCCCTTGCATCGAGCGCACCTTCCCGCAGCTCAAGGGCGTGGAGATCGAGTTCCAGTGGAGCTGCGCCATGGGCATCGTGATGAACCGCATCCCGCAACTGGGCAAGCTGTCGCAGAACGTCTGGTACTGCCAGGGCTACTCCGGCCACGGCATCGCCACCACCCACATCATGGGTGAGATCATGGCCAACGCCCTGACCGGCACCCTCGGCCACTACGACACCTTCGCCGCCTGCAAGCACATCAAGGTGCCGATGGGCGATGTGTTCGGCAACCCGATGCTGGCTGCCGGCATGTGGTACTACCAGATGATGGAAAAGCTGCGCTGATAGCGCCGTCTGGGCAGGCCCGCCTCCACCCGGAAGCGGGTCGCCTGGCGTCGTTACAGGCCCAGCTCCGACAGCCCCGGATGGTCATCCGGACGCCGGCCCAGCGGCCAGCGGAACTTGCGCTCGGCCTCGCTGATGGGCAGGTCGTTGATGCAGGCGAAGCGGTGGGCCATCAGGCCGTTGTCGGCGAACTCCCAGTTCTCGTTGCCGTAGGAGCGGAACCAGTTGCCGGAGTCGTCATGCCATTCGTAGGCGTAGCGCACGGCGATGCGGTTTTCGCTGAAGGCCCACAGCTCCTTGATCAGGCGGTACTCCAGCTCCTTGTTCCACTTGCGGGTGAGGAACGCCTGCGCCTCGGCGCGGCTGCTGGCGAATTCCGCACGATTGCGCCATTTGGTATCGGGGGTATAGGCCAGTGCCACCTTGGCCGCATCGCGGCTGTTCCAGCCATCCTCGGCCATGCGCACTTTGAGGATGGCGGTCTCGCGGGTGAAGGGCGGCACCGGCTGGCGGATTTCGGGCGTGGACATGGGCTTGCTCCTGTTGGCGAAGGGAATTGGGGGCGTTCAGTGGCGCGCGGCGCCGGCGACTGGCTGACGAATGCCGGTGCGCAGTGCGCGCCATAGGCTGAGCAGGCGGTTGGCCGATGCGGCGGAGCAGGGGTATTCCAGCGCCGCGGCCATCTGTGGCAGCAGCAGATTCGCCTCCCACTCCATGGCGTCATGGTTTAGCGACGAAGAGGTGGGCGCGTCGTGCCACTGCACGGACGGCTGCATTTCCCAACTGCGCAAATCGCTTCTGTTCATCTCGCGGCCTCCTCGTCAGATATCCAGCACCAGGGGTTGCGGGCTGTCGTCGGTCTGCGCCGGCACGGCGCAGCAGATCAGCACCTTGTCGCCGTCCGGCAACTGCGCCGGCGGATTGGGGTAGTGCACGGCGCCGCTGACCAGCCTGGCGGCGCAGGTGCCGCACGAGCCGCCCCGGCAGCTGAACTCGGGGCTCAGGCCACGGCTTTCGGCCAGCTCCAGCAGGCTGCCGCTGTCGGGCTTCCAGCGCGCCTCGGTGGCCGAGGCGGAGAAGTACACCGGTACCGGCACCGTGGCCGCCGGCGGCTGCTCCAGGCTCGGCGGCTGCTCGCTTTGTGAACGGCGCAAGGCAGAGGGGCCGAAGGCCTCGGCGTGGATGCGCTGGTCGGGGATGTTGATACCGCGCAGGCCGTCGTACATGTCCTGCAGGAAACTGCTGGGACCGCACAGGTAGAAGTCGTAGTCGTCCAGCGGCAGGCGCGCCTTGACCTGGGCGAAGCTCAGGCGGCCGGCCAGCTGGTAATCGCGGTCGAGCTGCGCCTCGGCGCCGGGGCTGCTCAGGGCGCGGTGGATATGCAGCAGTCCGTCCGCCTGTTGCTGCAGCGCGCTCAGCTCCTCGCGGAAGGGCAACTCGGCCAGGCTACGGGCGCTGTGGAACAGATGGATATGCCGTGCGCGCTGGTGCTGGCGGTTCTGCGCCACCAGCTCGCGGGCCATGGACACCATCGGGGTGATGCCGACGCCGGCGCCGATCAGCACCACCGGCCGTTCGGTTTCATCGACCAGGGTGAAGCTGCCCAGCGGTGCGCGCACCTCCAGCAGGTCGCCGACCTGGACGTTCTCGTGCAGGTGGCGCGAGGCCTTGCCCTGCAGTTTCACGCTGATGCGGATATGCCCGTCGGACGGCGCGCTGGAGACGGTGTAGGTCCTGACCAGGGCCTCGTCGCTGGCCTGCAGCCGCATCGGCAGGTGCTGGCCGGCGGCGAAAGGCACGCTGGCGTTGTCCAGCGGGGCGAGGAACAGCGAGCGGATGTCGCTGCTCTCCTGCTGCACCCGCGCCACGCGCCATTGCTGCCATTGCCGGCGCTGCTCGTACTGGCGCACGCGCTCTTCGGTTTCCGCCCAGGTGCCGGTGGCCAGGCTGGTCGGCGCGTAGTCGTGAAACTGCCAGCGAATGCCCACGGCAGCCGGGCGCAGCACCACGTGCTCGACCTCGACCGTCCACAGCCGTTCGGCGCCCTCGAAGGACTTGGTCAGCGGGCTGTCGAGCAGCAGCTCGGTGCGCCCGCTGAGTTGCAGCACGTCGCCCGTGGCGAAGTCGACGAACAGCAGGCCGGCGACCGGGTTGGTCTGCAGGTTGCCCAGGGTGTTGAAGAACAGATTGCCGGCGTAGTCGGGAATGGTCAGGCGGTTGCCTTCGACCCTGACGAAACCGGCACGGCCGCCGCGGTGGGAGACGTCCACCGAGCGGCTATGGTCGTCATGTTCGACGTAGCTGGCGATGAAGAAGGTGTCGGCGGCGCGGATCAGCGCGCTGCTGTAGTCGTCCAGGCCGGTGAAGTCCTGGCGCGGCGGCAGGCTGCCGGCCGGCGCGGTGACGCGGGTGTAGGAGCGTTCCTGGATGTACTTGGGGCAGTTGCCGTAGGAGTGTTCGACCTCCACGGCGAAGCCTGCGGCCGAGGCCTGCTGGATCACGCCGTTGATGCGATTGCGCCGGCGCGTATGCAGCTCGATGCCGAGCATGCCGATGGCGTTGCCCGCCTGCAGTCCGGCGGCGGCCGGGTCTTGCGAGTCGGGCTGAGTGGCGAGGAACAGGTGCTGCGGGTCGGCCGAGGTGACGAAGCCTTCCTGCCCCTCGAGCAGAGTGGCCCAGGGGCGGCCCTCGGTATCCACTGCGCCGACCACCATGAACGGCAGCTGCTGGTAGAACTCGCGGTGCTGGTCGGGCATGTAGTCGCGGATGACCTTCTGCCCGATCACTTCCATGCGTTCGATGGCGTGCACGCTTTCCTGCAGCTGGCGTTCGCCGGCGTGCCAGGGCGATTTGCGGTGCTTGGGCAGATGGTCCATGACGCGCTCCTTGAGAGGGCTGCCGGGAAGCCCGGCAGCCAGGTCGACACTCAGTTGGCTTGCAGGCCCGCAGCGGTACGCGGCATGGCCACGAAACCGGGCAGTGCTTCGATGCGTTGCAGCCAGGCCCGCACGTTCGGGTAGGCCTCCAGCGACACGTTTCCTTCCGGGGCATGGGCGATGTAACTGTAGTTGGCGACATCGGCGATGGTCGGCGCCGAGCCGGTCAGGAAGGGCACGGCATCGAGTTCACCTTCCATCAGGGTGAGCAGGGCATGGGCGCGGTTGATCACTTCTTCGGCGTTGAACTTGGCGCCGAATACGGTGACCAGGCGGGCCGCTGCCGGGCCGAAGGCGAGCTGCCCGGCAGCCACCGACAACCAGCGCTGCACCCGGGCTGCGGCAGCCGGCTCCTCGGACAGCCAGCGGCCCTCGCCGTACTGCTTGGCCAGGTACACCAGGATGGCGTTGGAGTCGCTGAGGATCACGCCGTTGTCGTCGATCGCCGGCACCTGGCCGAAGGGGTTGATGGCCAGGAAACGCTCCTGCTTGTGCTCGCCCTTGGCCAGGTCGACGAAGACCAGCTCGGTGGGCAGCTGCAGCAGCGACAGCATCAGCTGGACACGGTGAGCGTGGCCGGACAGCGGGAAATGGTAGAGCTTGATCGGGGCGCGGGACATGGCGGTGATTCCTTGAGTGAGGGTGGTCGAGACCGAAGCGTGGGTTGGGTTCGCGTCGATGGCTGTAGATTGAGTCAATGCACTCGGTGGCGGAATCGCCAAAAAACGCAATCGATAATTGCGTTTTATGAAATTGTGCAGGCGCGGCAGGTTCGCTGTTGCAGGGCGTCAGGCTTGCCGCAGGGCGGGATGGGCGCGCAGCAGCGGTACGCTGAAGTCGATGAAGGTACGCGTGCGCGCAGCGGCGCGGCGGCCTTCACGGTAGATCAGGTGAGCGGGGATACTGGGCAGGGAGAAGTCGTTCAGGACCGGCACCAGCAGGCCGGTCTGCAGCTCGTGGTGGACCTCATGGCTCATGCAGCGCACCAGGCCCAGGCCGGTGGTGGCCGCGCGGATCGCCGCCTGCTGGGTGGTGCAATTCAGGCGCGGGGCAGGGCGGACCAGGCGCACGCCGTGCTCCCCGCGAAAACGCCACTCGACCACATGGCCGGTGCTGCTGGCCGCGATGGTCTGGTGGGCGTGGAGATCGTCCGGGCTCAGCGGCCGGCCCCACTGCTGCAGGTAGGCCGGCGCCGCACACACGATGGGCGCCACGGCGCCGACGGCAACGGCGAAGCCGCTGGAGTCCGGCAGGTGGCCCACCACCAGCGCCACGTCGATGCCATCCTCCACCAGGCGCGGCAGGTCTTCGCGGTTTTCGGTGACGATGCTGACTTCGGGAAACGCCGCCAGATAATCCAGCACCACAGGAGTGAGCACCCGATGGCTCATCAGCAGCGGTGCCGAGAGCGTCAGTTGCCCGGCAGGTCGCGCGTGCTGGCCAATCGCGGAGCGTTCGGCCTGCTCCACACCCTCGAGAATCTGCCGGCAGCTGGCGGCGAACAGCGTGCCGGCCGGGCTCAGGCCCGTGCCCCGTGCACCGCGCAGCAACAGGGTGGCATTCAGGCGTGCCTCCAGCGTGGCGAGGGTGCGCATGACGGTGGCGGTGGACAAACCCAAGGCGCGCGCCGCCGCGGCCAGGCTGCCAGCCTCGGCCACGGCGAGGAACACCTGCATTTCGCGAAAGCGGTTCATGAGGCGGTGGCGGCGTTCAGCGCGGGGTTCTGTCGAAAACGCGCCACGCAGTAATCGACGAAGCTGCGCACCTTGGCCGATGGCCGCGAGCCGAGAGAGACCACATGAATCGGCAGCGGTGGCGTGCCGAAGTCTTCCAGCACCAGCTCCAGCTCGCCCTTGCCCAGGGCTTCGGCCACCTGATACGAGAGCACGCGGGTGAAGCCGCCGCCCAGGCTTGCCGCACGGATCGCCGCCTGGTTGGAGCTGACGGTCAGGCGGGGTTTCAGGGGCAGGGTCATTGGGCCGCCGGGGCCCATCAGTTGCCATTGGGTCATCGCGGCACTGGCGGAGGTCATGATGATCTGCGCCGTCAGCAGGTCGTCCGGGGTTTGCGGCCTGGACACCTGGTCCAGGTAACCGGGCGATGCGCAGATCACCGAGCGCACTTCGCCCACCTTCAGCGCGTGGTAGTCGCCCTCCGGCAGGCGACCGATGCGGATGGCCACGTCCACGCCTTCCTCGGCCATGTTGACCGGGCGATCCACCAGCAGCGCGTTGATGTTCAGCTCCGCGTGCTCGGCGAGGAAGCTGCTGATCAGCGGGATCACATGCAGCTCGCCGAACATCACCGGCGCGGTGACCGTCAGGGTGCCGCGCACCCGCACGCTGGCGCCCGCGGCGAGTTCTTCGGCCTCTTCCAGTTCGAGCAGGATGCGCCGGCAGTCTTCCACATAGCGCCGGCCGGCTTCGGTCAGGCGCAGGCTGCGGGTGCTGCGTGCCAGCAGCAGGGTGCCGAGGCGGTTCTCCAGCGCCGCAATCGCCCGGGTCACGCTCGGTGGCGACATGCCCAGCAGCTTGGCGCCACCGGCAAAGCTCTGCGCTTCCGTGACGGCCAGCAGCACTTTCATTTCCTGAAACCTGTCCACGCTCACCGCCAGTTTGCCGAGTGGATGGGGCCGCCATCGGTGCGGCGCCTGACAGTAGCCTAATGGTCCGGGCAGATGGCTGTCAGCTGTATGCCGGTGCGGCGTGGCGGCGCTGCGCAGCGCTAGGCGTGCAGCAGCCCCCAGGTCGACCGGCGAGCCCGCTTCTGGATGGCCGCTTCAGCCTCGGTTGGCGTCGGGAGCCGGCCGAAGATGTGGCCGCAGTCCCATTCATCTTTGCCGGCAATCCAGTCATGCTTGGTGCCTGTTCCCTTTCCTGCCGTGGAACCCGCCATGCTTGCACTGATCGCCCAACACCCACTCACCATCGGCGTCGGCCTGCTGCTCGCCGACCTCGCGTGCTGGCGTCTGTTGCCGGCCGAGGCCAAGGTCTTAAGGGTGCTGCTGCGCCTGGGGATCTTCATCGCCTACAGCCTGGCCATCGTCAGCGCCGGGATGAGCCCGCTGCAGCCGCCGCCGTGGAGCGAGCCGGCGCTGAGCATGCTCGGCTCCGCATTGGGTATCGCCTGGTGGCTGCTCTTTGCGCGCACCCTGACCGTGGTGCTCGGCGTGCTGCTGATGCCGCGCAGCGGCCACACCGGGCGCCTGCTGCAGGATGTGCTGGGGGCGGTGATCTTCCTCGCGGCCATAGTCGCGGCGGCGGCCTACATCATGCAGCTGCCGGTCAAGGGCCTGCTGGCCACCTCCGGGGTGGTCGCCATCGTCATCGGCTTGGCCCTGCAGAACACCCTGGGCGACGTGTTCTCCGGCATCGTGCTGAACACCACCAAACCCTATCGCCTGGATGACTGGGTCTCGATCGACGGCATCGAAGGCAAGGTGATCGAGATCGACTGGCGCGCCACTCACCTGCGCACCAGCCAGGGCAGCACCGTGGTGATTCCCAACTCGGTGGCCGCCAAGACCAAGGTTCTCAACCTCAATCGTTCCACCGATATCGAGAACGTCAAACTGAGCATCGGCGTGCCGGTGCAGGTGCGACCCATCCTGGTGCTCGACGCCCTCAACCGCGCCCTGCAGGGTGTCAGTGCGCTGCTGCAGAAGCCCAGGCCGAAGGTGTCGGTCAAGAGCTCCGACCTGAGCATGGTGGAGTATGAAATGAGTGCCTTCGTGGCCGCCGGCAGCAGCTCGAGCGAGGTGCGCAATCAGTTGTTCGACCTCGCTCACCGGCATCTGCAGGCCGCTGGCATTCTGCGTGGCACCGAGCATGACGATGCGCCGCGCAGCCGCCAGCGCGCGCTGCTCGACGACGTGAAGATCTTCCGCACGCTGGATGCCGAGGACAAGGATCGCCTGGCCGAACTGCTGGTGCCGCAGACCTTCAGCAAGGGCCAGGTGGTGCTGGAGGTCGGCGAAGTCAGCGAGCAGTTGCTGCTGATCGGCACCGGCGTCATATCGGCCGCCGTGCCCAATGGCAGCGAAGTGATCGAGGCCGGACGCATGGGCCCCGGCGAGGTCATGGGTGAACAGGGCGTTACCTTCGGCACGCCGTCCGAGGCGCGCTTCACCGCGCTCAGTTCGGGGGTGCTCTACCGTCTCGACAAGGAAGCGCTGCAGGCCTGCCTGGAGCAACGCAGCGAAGTCGGCAGCGCGCTGGCCAAGTTGCAGAGCTTCCGTCAGCAGGCCAGTGCCTCGCTGCTGGAGCAGAAGCCGGTGACGATCAAGAAGGGCAAATTCCTCAGCTGGCTGCAGCGCTCTTGATGCCGTCGAATCGCCGCACTATCACCTCTCGCTCCATCGGCAGCGATGGCAAGCAGCCCTATTCGCTGCTTGCCAGTGACTGGGTCTGATGGAGCGATTCGATATCGAGCGCGAGCGGATTACTCCGCGGCCTGTTCCGCCGCGGTGTCGGCGGCGGGATCCCGGGTAGGTTCCTTCGGCTTCGACTGATTACGCCGTGCCTGCATGCGCTGCCGCTTGGCCTGTTGCTTCGCATGCTGCGCCTGAGTCGCCGTCACCGTGCCAACTGCCTGACCTTGCAGGTCCAGGCGCGGTGCGTTCTCCGTCATGCTGGCCCAGTAGCGGCTGCCCCGGCACCAGGTGGCGAGGCCCAGTTTGAGCTGTTCGGCGGTGATGCCGAGCAGCTCCAGGTGCTGCTCGGCATCCTTGAGAATACCTTCCTTGAGCGGCACCTTGGGCGCCGGATTGACCGGGAAGGCCAGGGGGAAGTGCATCTGCAATCGCCAGATCGCCTCCACCGCAGGATCCTGCTCGCGAGGCTTGGTTGGCTGGGAGGGCTTCCGCCTGCGCGGTTTCGTGCTCTCGGTCTTCACCTGCTCTTTTTCGGCCCGCAGGCGGTCACGTAGCTCAGCTAGTTGCTCAAAACCCATCGTTCAATTCACGGCTCATGGTTGGTTCGAGACGCAAGGTTATCCCATGCCGTCGTTTGAAGCAGGCTAATCAGTCGGCGACTCGACCAGTGACGTGATCGCGGCATCAATTTCGCCCTGTCGTCGGTGCATGCTCGGCCAGCAGCTCCACTACCCAGTCGATGAACACTCGCAGCTTGGCGCTGACATGGCGGTTCGGCGGAAATGCCAGATACATGGGCATCGGCGCCATGTGCCAATCCTCGAACAGCGGCAGCAGCTCGCCGCTGGCCAGGTGCGGCCTGGCCATGTAGTGCGGCAACCAGAGCATGCCCAGGCCGGCGAGACCGGCGGCGAGATAGGCATTGCCGTCGTCGACCGTCAGAAGCGCGCGCCCCTGGGCCTCGATGCGTTCCTCGCCACGCTGCATCGCAATGGGCAGGGCCTTGCCCGTGCGAAACCAGAGGTAGCCGACGGTTGTGTGGCGACCCTCTTCCAGCTCGCGCGGGTGCGCTGGCCGGCCGGCGCGCTGCAGGTAGCTTGGCGCCGCATAGATACCGAGTTGCAGGTCGCCCACATGCCGCGCCACCAGGGATTGGTCGGTGATCTCGCCGCCACGCACCACGCAGTCGACGTTCTCCCCGATGATGTCGACGATGCGATCGCTCACGCCCATCGTCAGCTGGATTTCCGGGTAGCGTGCGTAGAAGCCGGGCAGGGCCGGTATCAGCAGCATGCGCGCCAGCGGGCTGGGCACGTCCACCCGCAGCCGCCCGCGCGGCGCCATCGAGGCGCTGGACAGGCTGGTCTCGGCGTCGTCCAGATCGGCCAGCAGACTGACGACGCGCTCGTAATAGACCGCGCCATCGGCGGTGACGTTGACCTTGCGAGTCGTGCGATTGAGCAGGCGCACGCGCAGCCTGGCCTCCAGTTGCTGGACGAGCTGGGTCACGCTGGTCTTGCTCATGTTCAGGGTGGCGGCCGCCTTGGTGAAACTGCCGGTTTCCACCACTCGGGCGAAGGCCTGCATCGCATTGAAACGGTCCATCTCACGTCTCACTCGGGTCTGGATAGTTTGGATTCTACAAACAGTCATGACCAGAGTTGCTCGTTTATCCAGGCCGGCGGCCTTCCTACAGTGGCTCCATCGTCAACAGCGGGCCGCGATGGCCCCACTGGAGGTATGCCATGAGCAGCAAACGTGATGTCGTTTTCCCCCCTGACCGCCACGCCCTGTACGAGCTGCACCGCTACTCGCCGGCGATTCGCTCCAACGGTTTCCTGTTCGTGTCCGGCCAGGTAGGCAGCCGCAAGGATGGCTCGGCCGAGCCGGACCTCGCCGCGCAGGTGCGCCTGGCCTTTGCCAATCTAAATGCGATCCTGGCCGAGGCCGGCAGCAGCTTCGACGATGTGGTCGACACGACCATCTTCATGGTCGATCCCGACTCGAAGTTCGAGACCATCTGGGAGGTAGCCGCCGAGTACTGGGGCGAAGCGCCTTACCCGACGGTCACCGCCATCGGTGTGACCTGGTTGTCCGGCTTCGACTTCGAGATCAAGGTGATCGCCAAGCTGCCGCGATAGATGCGCTGCCTGCGCAGGTTGAGTCCAACGCAAAAACCGGAGCCCATACGGGCTCCGGTTTTTGTTTATGGGTGGCTCACTTGGCCGCGGTCAGGGCGCTGTAGCTGGTGATCAGGTTGCGGTAGTCCGGGATGTGGTCGGAGCAGATCTTAGCCAGGCCTTCCACGTCGTTGCGCCAGTCGCGGTGCAGCTCGCAGGCCACGGCGAACCAGTTCATCAGCTGCGCGCCGGCCTGGGTCATGCGGCTCCAGGCGGAATCGCGGGTGATCTGGTTGAAGGTGCCGGAGGCATCGGTGACCACGAACACCTCGAAGCCTTCCTCGATGGCCGACAGGGCCGGGAACGCCACGCACACCTCGGTGACCACACCCGCGATGATCAGCTGCTTCTTGCCGGTGGCCTTGATCGCCTTGACGAAGTCCTCGTTGTCCCAGGCGTTGATCTGGCCGGGGCGGGCAATGTAAGGCGCGTCCGGGAACATCTCTTTCAGCTCGGGAACCAGCGGGCCGTTGGGACCGGTTTCGAAGCTGGTGGTGAGGATGGTCGGCAGGTTGAAGAATTTGGCGAGGTCGGCCAGGGCCAGGACGTTGTTCTTGAACTTGTCCGGCTCGATGTCGCGCACCAGGGAGAGCAGACCGGCCTGATGGTCGACCAGCAGAACGGCGGCGTTATCTTTGTCCAGACGGTTGTATTTGAAAGAAGTAGTCATGGTTGCGTTCCTCGCTTTGCAGTTGATGCCGAATGAGCCGGCGGGTGTGTTGGGGTGTTGCTGTGCAGTGCTGACTGCATGGAAGAAAGATTAAATTCAGACCCGTTGATGCACTAGACTGCGAAAATTGCCTCTAGCGTTCTATTTGGAGAACGATCATGGAAGACCTCAACAGCCTCTATTACTTCACCCAGGTCGTTGAGCACGGCGGCTTCGCCCCTGCCGGGCGCGCGCTGGACATGCCCAAGTCCAAGCTTAGCCGGCGCATCGCCCAGCTCGAGGAGCGCCTCGGTGTGCGCCTGCTGAATCGCACCAGCCGGCATCTGTCACTCACCGAGATCGGCCAGGAGTACTACCGGCGCTGCCTGGCGATGCGCGTGGAGGCGGAGGGCGCGGCCGAGGTGGTCGAGCGCAACCGCGCCGAGCCGCGCGGCCTGGTACGCCTGGCGTGCCCCACCACTCTGCTGAATTCCTGGGTCGGGCCGATGCTCAGCCGCTACATGCTCAGGTACCCGCTGGTGGAGCTGTACATCGAGAGCACCAACCGCCGGGTCGACCTGCTCCACGAAGGCTTCGACATCGCCCTGCGGGTACGCTTCCCGCCGTTGGAAAACACCGACATGGTGATGAAGGTGCTGGGCGCCAGCACCCAGTGTCTGGTGGGCCACCCGGATCACCTGGCCAGCCTGCCGCCGGGCTTCCAACCGGAGGACCTGGGCCGGTTGCCGAGCCTGCACTGGGGCGGCACGCAGCGCGACTACCAGTGGGAGCTGCTGCAGGACGAGGCCCGGCTGGTGATCCCGCACCGGCCGCGCATGGTCACCGACGACCTGGTCGCCCTGCGCAACGCCGCGCTGGCCGGCGTGGGCATCGCCCACTTGCCACGGGTATCGGTGCGCGAGGAACTGGCGGACGGCCGGCTGGTGGAGATGCTGCCGGGCTGGACTCCCCGCTGCGGCATCGTCCACGCCATCTTCCCTTCACGCCGCGGCCTGCTGCCGTCGGTGCGCACGCTGATCGACTTTCTTGCCGAGGAGTTCAGTCAGAGCGATATGGCTTGATTGGTCGGGATGGCGAGTAGTGTTCCCTTCTAGCTGGAAACAGACGCTGGTGACAGGCCGCTATTGGCCAGAAGCGGCCCTTCGGGGAGCGCTCTAACTAGAACGCGCTCCTACCGAGCGATGCACCGCCATCGCTAACCGGGCAACTGCGGCCTGCCATCATCCGGAGGCATATTGATCTCGCGTAGCTAGTTGAACCTGCTGCTATCTTGGAAGATGAGTAGCGAGGAGGGGGCCTATGAACCGGAATGAGCTGCGCCGCGTTGACCTGAATCTCCTAGTGGTGTTCGAGACTTTAATGTACGAGAAGAATCTAACTCGTGCTGCGGAGAAACTTTTCCTCGGACAGCCAGCCGTCAGCGCAGCGCTAGCGCGCCTACGTGACCTTTTCGATGACCCGCTTCTTGTCCGAAGTGGTCGCGGATTTGAAGCTACAGCCCGTGCGCTCGCAATATTGAAAGAGCTCCAGCCGGCACTTGATACGATCTCAAGCGCCGTCAGCCGAGCCAGAGAGTTCGATCCGGCGACAAGTCAGGACACCTTCCGAATTGGCCTCTCAGATGATGCTGAGTTTGGACTTTTCCCGGAGTTGCTTAAGCATTTGCGTCAAGAAGCACCGCACGTAACGGTCGTGGTTCGCCGAGTTAACTTCCTGATGCTTCCCCCTATGCTGACGTCCGGGGAGGTTTCCGTAGGGGTCAGCTATACGAAGGACCTGCCTGCAAACGCAAGGCGCAAAAAGTTGCGCGAGATGCGAGTGAAGGTGCTGCGAGGAGATGACAGACCAGGAGCTCTTACTCTAGAGGACTATTGCTCGAGACCCCATGCACTGGTGTCGTTTTCTGGGGATCTTAGTGGCAACATCGACAAGGATTTAGAGCGGGTTGGCGGCTCACGCAACGTAGTGCTGGCCGTGCCGCAATTCAGTGGATTGCGCTGCATATTGCCCGGAACCGAGCTGCTAGCCGCGGTACCCGACTACGCTGCCGCGGCTCTGGTTCAAGGTGCCGACTTACGCGCAGATGATCCACCGTTTCCTACCATTACCTCGGACCTATGCATGGTCTGGAGCGAGGGTACGGACAACGACCCCGCAGAGCGCTGGCTCAGAAGCATGATTTCTCAGCATATGTCGGAATCAAGCTAGGGCTAGCAAGACAGTGTCGCTGCGCAGCTGACTTCGGTCAGATAAACACATAGGTCTGTCACAGGCGGTGGAGCAGGGATCTCAAAGTACAGCTGCGTTATCCAACCTCGATGGAAGGTCGCATGGTTTGCTACGTGGAGAAACATTGCTCCAACAGTCATGTTTCCAGGTTGGCCTGACAGAAAATGGAAATCTAAGGGCATAGCCAGGGAGTCTTCCGTTTGCTGCTTCGCCCATGAGGTGAACCACTCGTTCATTTCCTCCTGGGCTTTGTAAAGGTCAAAAAACTCTGGGTAAGGGACCTCCATCCGAGATTTGTGTCCATGCTCGCGTTGCAGAATATTTCCCTGCCAGATGCGGTCTATTACGTGGACATGGTTGAGGATGCCGATGAAGTTTTTGAGTGGACCAGCGCGCACTTTGACGAGCTCCTCGGGGGGAAGCTCCGCTAGGCTATTTAGCAGTACTTGGTCAGCCCAGCGCTTGTACTGAGCAAAGAGAATGACTGTGTTGGGAGTGATCATCAGGCACCTCTGCGCGGACGGCTATTGAGGCATCAAACCTATCTGCTATAGCGCATGGACCCGATGTAGTCCACTTTTTATCTATACAGCAAACGTCCCGCACGAGCGCTCAGGGATATAAGCCCATTTGTTAGCCTGGCTTCAAAGGCCATACCGATTAGTCATCTTTCTCAAAATCCGCTTTCTATCGAACATGGCCTCCGTCAACGCCATAGGGGCGTATGGCTCGCGCTTATGCAGATTGCTCATGCCGACAGATTGCCACCGGCAGAGGGGGGACAATGGTTCAGAACACAAAACCCCTGGCCTACAGCCAGATCCTGGGCTTCGTTGGTCGGCTATGGCTGAGGCGTCCAGGTCGGTTCTTGCTCGGCGTCCTGCTGACGTTAGCAGCAACTGGATTCGATCTCAGCATGCCGTGGGCGGCTTCAGAACTCATCGACCAGGTTGCCAAGAACGGAGAGACGACGAACATCTGGCAAAGCTGGGCTGTTCTGATCGGCGTTTTCGCAGGCTTTGCAATTAGCCGCAATGTGGCACACCGCCTTTGGATTCCATTGGCTGCGCGCAACATGCAGTCAGTTCTGCTGCAGGGCGTGGAGCACGTGCTGGCTGCTCCGTTTGAGTGGCATGTCTCTCAGTCAACTGGAGAGACGGTTCGTAGACTGCGGCGGGCTATGGAGGGGTACGATGCAGTCACCGATGCAGTGACCATCCACCTCGGGCCAGCGTTGATAGTACTGCTGGGCATCGTTGGAATGATTGGTTGGCGCGAGCCCTTGGCCGGGCTTTTAGCGGCTGCTATTGCGATAGCCTTCGTCTTCAGCAATTTACTGCTGGGCATGCATTGGATCCGTCCGGCTCACCTGCAAGCCAATGCCTCTGATGGACAGTTGAGTGGCGCAGCAGCTGATCTACTGACTGCAGCCACTACGATCAAAAGCTTCCGTGCCGAACGACGCGAGCGCCTGCATATGGCTAAAGTCGCTCAGGGGTGGGGGCAAGCATCGTCCTTGGAGTGGCGACGTTTCGTTGATCTCGGACTGATTCAGAACCTCCTGCTGCTTGCCTTGCTGGCAGGGCTGAGCGGCGTTGCACTTCTGGCATGGTCTGATGGCTCAACTGGGGCTGGCGATGTGGCGTTTGCCGTCACCTCATTCCTGTTGATGGCCGGTTACTTACGCGGGTTTGGAGAAAGCCTTCGAGTCGCTCAGAAGGGACTGGAAGATGCTGCTGACGCCCTGATGCTCAATGCGTTGCCCCAAGAAGCAAATGGTCAAGCTCCAGCTGCGATACAAGCTGCAGAGAACAATCTGCGCGGAGCCGTCTTGTTCGAAAACGTCTCCTTTGCATATCCGAACGCAACTGGGAATCTCATTGAAGGGTTGAGCTTACAAGCCAGTGCTGGTGAGACGATTGCCATTGCCGGTCTCAGCGGATCAGGTAAATCAACAATTGCTCGACTGCTGCAGCGATTCTATGGGCCTCAGTCAGGGCGCATATTCTTGAACGGTCGGGATATCTCCCAGCTCTCCCTCAAAGAACTGCGCAGTCAAATCGCGGTGGTTGATCAAGAGCCAGCACTGCTCTATCGGAGCATCCTGGAAAACATCCGATACTCTCGCCCTAAGGCAAGCACCCATGAGGTCATTGCTGCGGCAAAGGCGGCCTGCGCTCATGACTTCATCATGCAGTTACCCCGCGGTTACGACACGATTGTAGGAGAGCACGGTACGCTGCTGTCTGGCGGGCAACGGCAGCGGTTAGCTATCGCTCGAGCTCTCCTGGCTGATGCACCAGTCCTGATTCTGGACGAAGCAACGTCGGCCCTAGACCAGCAAACCGAAGCACGGGTTCTTCGAGGGATTGCGTCGTACCGCCAAGACCAGACCCGAATTGTAATTGCCCACCGGCCAGCAGCGATTCAGGCGGCAGACAGGGTGCTGTGGTTACAAGACGGAAAGGTGATCGAAACTACCGCAAAGCATGTGCTGGCGATAGCGTCATAGGGGCGTCCATCTCGTCTGAGGAGCGCCCTCACGCTCCGCTCGAAGAAAGTCGATCATCGCCCTGAGCTTTCCTGGAACTCGGCGCCTATCCGGGTAGTACAGGTGCAGAGAGGGAAAGTCGGGACTCCACTCGGGAAGCAGTCTAACCAGTTGGCCTTGCTCGATGAGTGGATCGATGTAGCCATTGATCATGTAGGCAATTCCCAGCCCATCAAGGGCTGCTCGCACGAGGATCTCGGAGTCATTCACTATCATCCGCCCCTTGATCTGCAGCGATAGGACTTCATCACCTCGGGCAAAATCCCACCGTTCAATTTGCCCGCTGGTGGTATGGCGAAATCCGATGCAGTTGTGGTTCAGCAGCTCGCGCGGATGCGCGGGGGTGCCGTTTCTCTCTAGGTAGCCTGGGGAGGCAATCACATGGATCTGCAACGCTGGTCCGACAGGCACTGCCACCATGTCTTTTTCCACTAACTCACCGAAGCGTATCCCCGCATCGAAGCCCTGGCTGACGATATCGACGAGCATATTCTCGGCTCGTATCTCTAAGCTGATTTCCGGGTAGGCTTGCAGGAACCGGCGCAACATCGGCTGCAGAACTATCAGGTACGCGGCCCTCGGAACGTTCAGGCGCAGCATGCCAGCAGGGTGGTCAGCTTCACGCCCCAACTCTTGGGAGGCAGAGGTCAACTGCTCTAGTGCGGGTTGGACTCTCTCTAGATATCGTTCGCCAATCTCGGTCAGGCTGACGCTACGAGTGGTGCGATTGAAGAGGACTAAGCCCAAGCGTTGCTCAAGAGCTCGGATACTTTGGCTTACCGCAGAGGGAGATATGCCTAGCTTAACCGAGGCAGCTGAAAACCCTTTCTCCTCAGCAACAGCGATGAAGGTTATCAGCCCATCCAAGTGATCTTGGCGCATTCGGCTACTCCAACATTAGGTCGATATCAAAGCTCTATGGGCGACAAGCAATTCGTCCTGCCACAGTTGGTGAGTGGCTACCGAGCATCTCGAGCAAAGTCTATGAATGCTTTGAGCGCTGCGGGAACGTGTCTACGGCTCGGATAATAGAGATGAAGGCCTGCGTAGTATGGACACCAGTCATCCAGCACCTGGATCAAGCGACCGTCGGCTATCTGCTCCTTCACCATCTCTTCGAAGACATAGGCTAGGCCAACGCCATGCTCAGCCGGCCCAACCATGAGGCCGACATCATCCAGCGTCAGAGGTCCATCCACCTCGATCTCCTGGGCGATGCCTCCTCTCTCGAATTCCCAGCGGTAGAAATTGCCGCTCGGAAAACGATGTCGGATGCAGGGTAGGCCGTGTAAATCCCCCGGCTTCTGAGGAGCCGGATAGCGTGCAAGCAATGCAGGGGAGCCTACGACTACAGAGCGCATGTTCGGGCCGATGGCGAGAGAAATCATGTCAGCTTCAAGCCGCTCGCCAAAACGCACCCCAGCATCGAACCCCCCTGAAACAACGTCCACCAGAGCGTCGTCAGCGACAATTTCCAGCCGCACGTCTGGGTAGCTTTCAAGGAAGCGACTAGCCAACGGAAGTAGAACTAATTGTGTGGCAGGGCGCCCAGCTGTAATGCGCAATGATCCCGATGGCTTGTCTCGGAAGCTGTTGAGATCTTCGAGTGCATCTGCGATGTCCAGGAATGCCGGACGTACACGTGAGTAGAGACGTTCACCCGCTGCGGTCAGCGCCACGCTACGGGTCGTTCGGTTGAAGAGCCTGACCCCTAGCCGTGCCTCCAACCCGCGTAATGAATGACTTAGGGCAGAGGGCGAAAGGCCTAGCTCAACTGCCGCTCGGCTAAAGCTGAGGTTATTGGCGATGCACAGAAATATCGAAAGGTCAGCGGGAGAGACAGATTTCATATGTGAATATGGCTCACAAGCCCATGCAATTTTGTTGGGATTATCACATCAGTAGCTGAGCCTTAGAGTTGCGTCAACTCATCAAGAAGACCTCGCAATGGTGCAGGGTCCCAAAACGGAGGAGTTGAAATGCGTACTTGGTTCATTACTGGAGCTTCCCGTGGTTTCGGCGCACTTATCGCTGAGCAAGCCCTGCGTATTGGTGACGCTGTCATCGCTACCGCTCGCAATCCGCAAGACGTGGAGAATCGCCTTGGCAACCACCCGAACCTCTTTGCAGTTCGCCTGGACGTCACCAAAGAGGCAGATGCTCATCAGGCAGTCGCTGAAGGCATCAAGCGCTTCGGCCGCATCGATGTACTGATTAACAACGCAGGTTTTGGCGTACTAGGCGCGGTAGAGGAAACCAGTGCTAGCGAAACTGAGCGCCTGTTTTCCACGAACGTCTTTGGCCTTCTCAACGTCACCCGGGCTGTGCTGCCGCATATGCGTCGTCAACGTTCCGGTCACGTGATCAACATCTCTTCCCTGGGTGGCTACTACGCCTATATGGGTTGGGGTGTGTATGGATCTACCAAGTTCGCTGTTGAAGGCATCAGCGAGGCCATGCACCAAGAGTTGACCCCGCTGGGTATCAAAGTGACGGTGGTAGAGCCCGGCTTCTTCCGCACCGATTTCCTTGATGAGCAATCGCTGGTTAAGACCGCTCTGGAGCTGCCCGAATACGACGAGACTGTTGGTGTGATCCGCCGCTTTGCTAAGGCCGCTAACCATGCTCAACCGGGGAACCCCATCAAGCTTGCTGAGGCCATGGTCACGCTGGTGAACGCCCCGAACCCGCCGCTGCGTCTGCCCCTGGGTAGTGACGCTGTCGAGCGAATCAAGGCGAAGCACGAGTTGGTTGAAGCTGAGCTGGCTGAGTGGCGAGAGCTGGCTCTGACCACTGACTTCGCATCCTGAGATCGCCTCTCGGAGGAATGAACATGAAGATGCTGATTTCAATCATGGGGCTGATGATCGCCACTCAAGTTGCGGCTGAAGGCGCTGGGGTTCATTCAGTACATCAAGTACGAATTCTGGATGCTCAGTATCAGGCCAACCAGGAGCTGGATATTGCACAGGTCATCTCTCACAGTGAGATACCAGCAGTCTGCAAGCTTGTTCCTGTCGAGATGGTGTACGAGGACTCTAAAGGTCAACGTCATACCTTGCGGTATCAGGTGATGGGTACAGGATGCCTAGGCTGAGTACGTATCTCTGATAACAAGCACCAGACGTGGAACAGTAATAGAGTCCTGAGTGAAAGCAACGCCCGCATCCGCGGGCGTTTTTTCGTTCGACCCAAAGGCGCTGGCCCACCGCGTAAGTGACACCGTACCGCTAGTGGGCTAGAGACCTTGGGACAAGTGCAGTGAGGTCCTGTATCGAGTCCACATCGCTAAGGATACCTGGGTCACCTGTCTCAACAAGGTGAACGGATTCAGCAAAGCGGTTTAGCACGCTCCGTGCTCCTTGATCCCCTGTTAGCGCACTCAAATGACACCAGAACACTCGGCCAAACAGCACTGGGTGTCCACGGCTGCCGTTGTATGTCGGCACAGTGATTCGATCAGAGGCAGCGTTGCTAAGTAGAAGCATCAGAGACGAACTCTTGATGCCCGGCATGTCGCCTAGGAAAACCGCAAGGCTATCCGCTGCCGATAATCGAGTGATCTGCGTCGCGCCGACGGCCAGGCTATGTCCCATTCCTCGAGCGGTCGCTGGATCCTGGATAACTCGAACGGCGTGCGGCAAGTTCAGATCTCGAGGATCGTCATCTGGGCGTAGTACAAGCCATACCTCCTCCAAATATTGGCTGGGGAGTCGTAGGCTGGCAGAAAGCAAGGTAGTGCCATCGCATACCTCTGCTTTCCTTTTGTCGCTTCCAAATCGCGCGCTACTACCGGCAGCCAGAACCAGTCCAGCTGTCATGCACGGAGCAGAGTGTTTCGTCATGGACTGTTTGTCCTCTGAAGAGCCGCTCGGTGGACCGTCTTTCCACCTTTGTAAATCAAGCACAGTTAGCGACATCTAACTGTGGAAGGAAGCTCGCGACCGGCCGTATATCGCTAATCGGCATTGCACAGTCGGAGCTAATTGCGTTCTGTTCTCATCTAATACTTCGTTACAAATGTCGGTCGTCATACGTTAAGTGAGTACTAGTCTTGACTAGTCAGCGAAGCGGTGGAGGCAAGCTTATGCGAAAAATTGCTTTCGGTATGGCGGTGCTCGGTTCTGTCGGTTTGCAGACCGTTCAAGCACAGGATATTGCCACTCTCCTGCAGGCCAATGCCTGTTCCGCGTGCCATCAACCGGCAACGCGGGTCGTCGGCCCCTCATGGAAGGAAATTGCCGACAAGTATCGTGACGGTAGTAAGACCGCCGCCCAGCTCAGCGAAACCATAAAGACTGGAAGCACCGGGACTTGGGGCGCTGTACCTATGCCGCCTCAAGCTCAATTGAGTGATGCAGACCGAACCAGCATCGCCGAGTGGATTCTGACCAGCAACTGAAGCTGCCTACCAATATAAGCGCCCCACATCGTTAGTGGTGCGGCGCAATCCCCTACCGGTTTAGCGAGGAGGCTGTATGGATCATAAGCTCATGATCAATGGCGCCGAGGTCCAGGTGGACGTCGATCCGGACACTCCATTGTTGTGGGTGCTCCGAGATGTTCTAGGGATGACAGGTACAAAATTCGGTTGCGGAATGGCGTTGTGTGGGGCGTGCACCGTCCATATGAATGGCAATGCTGTTCGCTCCTGCATCATGCCGGTCAGCGCTCTCGTAGGAGCAGAGATCACTACGATCGAGGCTGTTGGTAGCACACCGGTCGGCAAGCGAGTCCAGGAGGCTTGGCTTGCCCACGAGGTGGTGCAGTGTGGCTACTGCCAATCTGGACAGATCATGTCCGCAACGGCTCTGCTGAAAACCAATTCCAACCCTAGCGATAGCGACATCGACAGTGCTATGGCAGGCAACATTTGCCGTTGTGGTACCTATGTAAGGATTCGTGAGGCAATCAAGTCTGCAGCAGAGCCGAGAGCGGAGGGTTGATCATGAATGACACACTTCGTAGCTCTGACCTCTCTGAAGGCCTTACTCGCCGTAGCTTTCTTAAGGCCGGCGTAGCCGTCGGCGGTGGCCTATTAATTAGCTTCAGTCTGCCTGGCTTAATGCGAGGAGCATTTGCCGAGGCAGGGACTTTTGCGCCGAATGCCTATGTGCGAATCGACCGGGAGGGGCGAGTTTTCCTCACCATACAACCGGTGGAGATGGGTCAGGGCACCTACACCTCTATGCCCGCACTTATCGCAGAAGAGCTAGAGGTAGGACTGGATCGAGTGGTCGTTGAGCATGCTCCAGCTGACGATAAGCGGTACGCCAACCCGGCTCTTGGTTTCCAGGTTACCGGCGGCTCGACATCCGTGCCGGCCAACTGGAAGCCTTTGCGTGAAGCCGGTGCGGCTGCCCGCGTCCTGTTGATCTCTGCAGCTGCTAAGGAGTGGGGTGTATCGGCAGATAGCTGTAAAGCTGAAAACGGCGAGGTCCATCATCCTACTAGTGGTCGTAAGCTTGGATACGGAGAGCTAGTGGACGCAGCCGCGGGTCTTCCTCTTCCAGAAAGTATTCCCCTCAAGGATCCCAAGAGCTTCAAATTGATAGGAACCCCTGCCAAGCGCACCGATACTCCGGACAAAGTTGTCGGCAAGGCAGTGTTTGGCATTGATGCTCGGCCTGAGGGCGTGAAGGTTGCCGCGATCATGCTTTGCCCCGTGATAGGGGGAACTCTCGATGATGTTGATCCGGCTCCTGCCCTATCGATCAATGGCGTTCGCCAGGTGCTGCGTACGGACAACTCTGTAGCCGTGGTTGCTGACCATACCGGAGCTGCTCGCAAAGGCCTCGCAGCTTTGAACATCAAATGGAATGGCGGAGCTAACTCATCAGTTTCCAGCGAGCAGATGCTGCAGAAAATGAAGGAGGCCTCTGAACAACCTGGGCTTCAAGTCCGAAACGAAGGCAACGTCGAAGAGGCGTTCGCCGGCGCAGCCCAGAAAGTTGAAGTAACGTACCAAATTCCGTTTCTAGCTCATGCCTGTCTGGAGCCAGTTAACTGCACCGTCCACGTGCGAAAGGACTCCTGCGATCTTTGGTTAGGCATTCAAGTTCCAGCCCGTGCCAAGACCGTTGCAGCCCAGATCACAGGGCTGCCTGAAGACTCAGTGCAAGTACACAACCATCTTATCGGCGGCGGATTCGGCCGTCGCCTTGAGGTCGATTTCGTGGCTGACGCGGTGAAGCTCGCCAAGCAGGTGGACTTCCCGTTGAAAGTTATCTGGTCGCGCGAGGAGGACACCCGACATAGCACGCTCCGTCCCGCTCACTACAACCATCTGAGTGCTGCGTTGGATAACGAGGGAAGGCCGATAGCGTGGACCCATAAGGTGACAGGCGCTTCGATTTTGGCTCGGTGGTTGCCCGCTGCGTTCAAGGACGGCATCGACGGTGATGCTGTGCGGGACGCCTGTGGGCCGTATTCATTTCCGAATTTGAGCGTGCACTACATTCGGCATGAACCCCCGAAAGGGATTCTTCCGGCGTTCTGGCGTGGAGTTGGACACACTCAAAATGCATTCATGGTTGAAGGCTTGCTCGACGAGTTGGTGCAGCTGGCGAAAGCAGACCCTTTTGAGTACCGCTATCCGCTTTTGAAGGAACATCCGCGGGCCCTCAAGGTGCTGGAGTTACTGCGTGAAAAGTCGGGCTGGGACTCCCCTCTGCCCGCTGGGCATGGTCGAGGTCTTGCGCTTACCTACTGCTTCAGCACCTACGCTGCGCAGGTTGCTGAGGTGAGCGTTAACGCGAATGGCGATGTTCGGGTGCATAAGGTCACATCTGTAGTCGACTGCGGCATCGCAATCAATCCAGACAGCGTGGTTGCGCAAGTGCAGGGAGGCACCATCTTCGGCCTAACTGCGGCGCTCTTTGGAAACATCACGTTCAAAGATGGGCGCATGGAGCAGGGCAATTTCGACACATATCGTTTGCTAAGGATCAATGAGGCACCGGCGATAGAGACGTATCGTATCGACAGCCAGGAAGCCCCTGGGGGGCTTGGTGAGGTATCAACTGTGACTATCGCACCTGCCGTTGTGAATGCAATTTTCGCCGCGACTGGTAAGCGACTACGCAGCCTCCCGATCAACTCGAGTGAGCTTCGTACAGCCTGAGTGGAGTCTCGCCAGTGGTAGTAGACCGGCAAGGGAGAAGTTTTCGAAACCTACGCGTTAGCCTCACCGCCGCCTGCAACTATGCGTGCACCTACTGCGTGCCGGATGGCAGGCGGTTGGTGGCGGCGAGCGACGAGTTGTCCGCAGCCGATATGGCTAGCGCTGTGACACTGCTGGTAGAGGCAACAGAGATTGACCGGTTGCGGATCACCGGAGGCGAGCCCCTTGTCAGCGCCAAGCTTGAGCCATTTCTTCGCTTGATTTCTGGCTTAGAAATAAAAGACATCAGCATTACGAGCAATGGCCAACTCCTGGCTCAGAGATTGCCACTACTGCTCGAATATGGAATTCGCCGTCTGAACGTTTCCCTCGATACGCTTGATGCTCAGGCGTTTCGCGAAATTGCTCGTTCAGGCGATCTTGGCAGCGTTCTGCACGGACTGGAGTTAGCCCGAGTGGCAGGAGTTCGTATCAAGGTAAATATGGTTCCACTGCGTGGCGCCAACGAGAACCAGATTCTGCCAATGCTGGAGTACTGCCTTGAACGAGGATTCGAGCTTCGTTTCATAGAGCTCATGCGCATGGGGCATCTAGCTCGAGACACCGCTAATTTCTCTCGTCAGTACTTCGGCATGGATGAGATTCTGGAGCTGATAGGTAGCCAACACACCTACATCCAGGCTCCCGCTCCACTGGACTCAACTGCGCTTCGCTATGAGATTGCCGGGCTGGGGCACTTCGGCATTATCGCGAACGAAAGCGCCCCCTTCTGCCGCACCTGCTCTCGGTTGCGTTTGTCTTCATCTGGCTGGTTGTATGGGTGCCTGTCGTCGAGTAACCGACATGCTCTCGCCCCATTGCTTAGTAAGCCTCATGACGAGGCGCTATCGGAGCTGCAAGAGCTATTAGCAGGGGCACTGGCCGATAAGCGCGATAGCACCTTCTCAGGAGCATTGATTCCGATGAAGGCCATCGGAGGCTAGAGACTTTCACTCGCCTTCTGGTGTCGCATCACTGGCTCTGCATCATGAATCGGGGCGGTCCGCTCCCTCAACATACCGCCATTACGTCCGTTGAAGTGAGCTGTTACCTCGGCCACAAGAGACAGCGCAATGCTCTCGGGTGTATCTCCGCCTAGATCCAACCCCATGGGGTAGTGCAGTTTCTCGAACGCCGGCATCGAAAGGCTATTGGGAATCTCGGCGAGCAACCTCTCCGTACGGCTACGTGGTCCTAGCTGACCGATGTAAGAGGGCGCTTGGCTGAGCGCCTGAGCCAACCAATGGCGGTCTTGGGAGTAACTGTGGGACATGACTATCACAGCGGCATGCGCGATCAGGCCAGATGGGATCTGACCGGTCTCCAACGATAGGTGGAGGACTTGGTCGGCCCCTGGGAAGCGTTCGTTCCTGGCAAAATGGCTTCTCGAGTCGATTACAGTCACTCGCCAGCCTTGCTGCTTGGCCATTGCTACCAGAGGTTGAGCATCGTGCCCCGCGCCGAAAATAACTAGTTTGCGTGGTGGGGCCAGGTACTCGATGACTACCTCTATTTCGTCAGCTCCTAGGTCGTAGCGATGTAAGGCAGTTTTCCGCTGATCGAATGCAGCTTGCAGGTCGACAGTCAGTAAATCAGCTAGCGCTGCGTGATTACCGCTCAGGAAAAGATCGTCCATTGGGGACAGCGCCACTCGTGCACCGATTAGGGCTTTGGCGTCACCAGTGCCTGCAATAACTGTCGCCAGAGTGGCAGGGCGCTGTTCCTGGATTACCTGACGCAGCAACTGTGCTGGCAAGTAGGGTTGTGCGACTCGTACTCGCTCGAGGAGGATGTGGACTGTGCCATTGCATCCAAGCCCAAAGGCCAGTTCCTCTTCTTCTCCAGCCTCATCTCCTGGCATGCCAGTGCTGTAGGTGCGGATCACTGGTTGTCCTTGCTCGGTAAGCCACCAAGCTTTCTTGGCTAGGTCGCTTTCGAGACACCCCCCGCTGACGGTCCCGACGGCATTACCGATCTGAGGAATGAGCATGCGGGCACCAGGTCGCCGGTATGCCGAACCCTCAACTTTTACGACCGTAGCCAGCACCGCCTCCTGTTTCTGGATGGCGAGCTCTTCCAGAGCATCCAGTAGGTTGCCAACGTCGCTCATGGGCTGCAGTCCCGTCTCGCTGTGACTGGATATCAGGTTAGTCGGCTATCTCTCCATGCAACCAGCATCACTGTTTGCTAAATGCTTCAGTTTTTCTCGAACGCGTGGGTTCTTTTAACGTTTGTCGGCTTTCCGCTGGCTTTCGAACATAGCCCCCACGGCGCTGCGACCACGGCACTAGCAATTGGAGGTCGAACAAGAATGAATGCGTCCCTGAAGAGCGATACTCTCCAGTCAGGCTATTACTTTCCTGCCATCGCGCACCCGGAGCGATCGTCTTTTCGCCAGTGCTTGCTCATTCCCCACTCGCAGATCTGTATGAGGGCCTACTGCTAGAAACTGAGGGAATGGTGGTAGTGAGCCATCGCTCTCGATGATACAGGCACTGCCTGGCTACTTTTTAAATGGTCCCTCCAGTGGGCACGCTTCAATACCTATTTCGGTGAGCGCTATCAACCGTCCAAGCCGATCAATGGATAGAGCTTTCGAGCGGCTGCTAGTGGCCGGAAGCAGCCTGTCACCGGAGTCTGCTTCCGGCCAGAAGCGGACGTTCGGCGCTCCGTTAAACAGGGCGTCATCAAACTCTTGCGGCGTAGGTCATTCCGCCCGTAAGCGGACACCGGAAGGACATCGCTCTTGGCGCGATGGTCGCACGGTCCAATAACACGCTTCGCACATTGGAACTGGGTCGGACATGAACTGCGACCAGCACGGGCATCGAGCGGCAATAATGAGTGCTCCGGATGGAATCCCGTTCCGGAGCACTCATGCAGATCAGGCGTGAAGCAGCGCATCGAGCCCGCCCTGTTGGTCGAGGCTGGCCAGGTCGTCAAAACCGCCGACATGCACATCCCCTACGAATATCTGCGGGACGCTACGGCGCCGAGATCGCTGCAGCATTTCCGCGAGGTGTTGCGGCGACGCTTCAATATTGATTTCGAGCGGGGTAACACCCTTGCTCGACAGCAGTCGCTTGGCACTCACGCAGTAAGGGCAGTGCTGGGTGGTGTAGATAGTCACTTGGCTCATGATGGTTACCTTCCTAGCGTGCCGAAGGCGGGAAGTCGATATCGGTCGTGGCGATGTTGTTCAGGTAGTTGGTCAGGGTCAGCAGCGTGACCTGTGCCACCACCTCCACGATCTGGCCATCGGTGAGGCCGGTCTCGCGCGCTGCAGCGATCTGCTCGTCACTCAATTGGCCGCGGCTCGCGGTGATCTGATGCGCCAGCGTTGCGACCGCACTAAGTGTGCCGCTGCGGGCTTGGCCGATGGACTCGTCGCTCAAGCCCGCCTTGGCGCCAAAGAAAGCGTGTGCGGCCAGGCAGTAGTCACAACCGTTGACTTCCGAAGTGGCGAGGGCAACGACTTCACGCTCGGCGGCGCTCAGCGAGCTTTTACCCAGGGACTGGGCGAGTCCCAGGTAACCGTTGAGTGCGGCCGGGGAGTGGGCCAGGGTCTTGAATGCGTTGGGAATGAAGCCGAGACCTTTCTGAATGCCTTCGAGGGCAGCGCGCGAGCCAGCAGGGGCTTGGTCCAGCGAGAGAGCGGCGATACGAGTCATGGTGGTTCTCCAGTAGGTTGATTAACCGGCTTGTCGGTCAAGCTTGGAGTCCATACTAGGAAGGCCATCTTTCCTTTCGGATTCAGATCGTCGAACTTATGCGACAGATCGTCTAAATCTGAGCGAGCTATGGACCGACTATCGACACTGCTCAAGCACTTCAACCTGCACGCTTCCACCTTTCACCAGGGTGGGCTTTGCGGAACGACCAGTCTTTATGGGCAGCACGGCGTCGGCCACGCCCATCTGCTGCGTTCGGGGCGCCTGGCCTTGAGGGACAAGCGCGGCCAGCTAATTGAATTGACGGAACCCAGCCTGATTCTGGCAGTCCGCCCGCAGGAGCATCAGTTGTCGGCGAGCGAAGCCGATGGAGCAGAGTTGGTGTGTGCCACCTTGCAATTCGATGGCGGGGCCAACAACCCGCTGACGCTGGCGTTGCCGGACTTCATCATCAAGCCGCTGCGCGAGTTACAGGGGCTCGATGGCACCCTCGACTGGCTGTTCGATGAAGCCTTCGGCGACGAATGCGGGCGGGATGTGATTCTCAATCGCCTGTTCGAACTGATGGTGATCCAGCTGCTGCGCCACCTCCTCGCCAGCCGCAGCATCGACTCCGGAATGATGGCCGGGTTGGCCAACCCTCAGTTGTCCCGCGCGCTCGTGGTCATCCACAACGAGCCCCAGCAAAACTGGTCCGTGGCGGAGTTGGCGGATCGTGCCGGTATGTCCCGCGCGAGCTTTGCTGCGCACTTTCGCGAGACCGTGGGGGCCACCCCTGCGGATTACCTGGCCAACTGGCGAATCAGCCTGACGCAGAAGCGCCTGCGCGAAGGCCGCCCGATTGCCCTGATCGCCGATGAGGTGGGCTACGAAAGTCCGTCTGCGCTGGCCCGCACCTTTCGCCGCAAGGTAGGCGCAAGCCCGAGGGAATGGCTGCAGCAGAACACGGCATGATACCTGACAGGTCTGCCCGTTACGGCAATGCACGCGGGCCTGCGCCACGCGTGGGAGCAGCTACAAGTGCTCGCGGAGAAAATCGATGAACGCCATCGTCCGTGCCGAGCGTCGTCGCTCGCGGCTGAATACGGCGCTAACTGGCAGCGCGGTGGTCTGGTAATCGTCGAGCACGCTGCGCACGGTGCCTTGTTGGACGTCTGCTGCGAACAGCCATTCCGGAGAGAGGGAAACGCCCAGGCCGCTCAGGACCATCTCCCGTATGGCCTCACTGCTGTTGCTGGTGACGTTGCCCTTGATGGCGATATCGAGCGCTTGCGCACCGCGGGTGAAGTGCCAGCGATCGTAGTGCTCCAGCAGGGTGAAGGCGATGCAGTTGTGGTGTGCCAGGTCGGCGGGCTCGCCTGGCGGGCCGTGGCGATCCAGATAGCTGGGTGCGGCATAGATCCGCCGCGTGCTGGCGCCAAGAGAGACGGCCACCAGCCCTTCGCTCTTCACTACCCCGATGCGGATCGCCAGGTCGATGTTTTCCTTGAGCAGATCCTCGTTGTGATCGCTCAGGCGCAGGTCGATCCGCACATCGGGATGGCGCTGCAGAAAGGTCCCAAGCAGCGGCGCTATGCACAACCTTCCGTAGCTGACCGGTGCGGCGATTCGCAGGGGGCCGGCGATCTGCTCCTGGCCGCTGGCGAAGCTGCGGGTGGCGCTGTCGAGCTGGCCGAGAATGTCCTGGCAGTGCCTGTAAAAGCCTTGCCCCTGGTCGGTCAGGGCCAGAAGCCGGGTGCTGCGGGCGAACACGGGCCCGCCCAGATACTGCTCCAGCGCACGGATCTGCTTGCTCACCGCAGGCTGCCCCATGTTCAGTTCGCGCGCGACCGCCGAGAACGAGCCACGCTCCACGACGCGCACGAAGATGCGCATGCTGTCGAACAGATCCATCGCCATTAGGCCTCTTTGAGGAATGAGTGATATGAAAATTTAGTTTCTTATCGGAATGGAGAAGACGGGGCAACCTGTAAGCGTCCACTCATTCAGAGGTACCCGTCATGAATCAGACCATGCTTGCCGCTATCGCCGAGTCCGCCCAGGCCCCGCTGGCCGTCCGCCACATTGCTCGCCCTGTTCCCGGTAAGGGACAGGTTTTGGTGAAGGTTCACGCCGCGGGGATCAACCCGCTCGATACCAAGATCGCCTCCGGCGCAGGAAAACATGCCCACCAGGCACTGCCGGCGGTGCTCGGTCTGGATCTGGCCGGCATGGTTGTCGAGCTGGGCGAGGCGGTCGAGGGCTTCACGCCCGGCCAGGAGGTCTTCGGCATGGCCGGCGGGATCGGCGGTGCTCAAGGCACCATGGCCGAGTACATCGCTGTGGATGCCCGACTGATCGCGGCAAAGCCACATGTGCTCAGCATGCGTGAGGCCGCCGCTCTGCCTTTGATCTTTATTACCGCCTGGGAAGGCTTGGTGGATCGCGCCAATGTCCGTGCCGGCCAGCGGGTGCTGATCCATGGCGGTGCGGGAGGGGTCGGCCAAGTCGCGGTGCAACTGGCCAAGGCGCGCGGTGCCGAAGTCTACGCCACCGGTTCGGCGGCGGGTCTCGACTTCATTCGCTCGCTGGGCGCCACCGCCATCGACTACCAGGCGCAGAGCGTGGAGGCCTATGTCGAGCAGTACACGGCCGGCGAGGGGTTCGACATCGTTTATGACACCGTGGGTGGCAGCACGTTGGATGCGTCCTTCCAGGCCGTGAAGCCTTATACCGGACACGTACTGAGTTGCCTCGGCTGGGGCCAGCACAGCCTCGCGCCGCTATCGTTCAAAAGCGCCACCTACTCGGGCGTGTTCACTCTGACGCCGTTGCTCACCGGCACGGGGCGCGACCACCATGGGGACATCCTGCGCGAAGCGGCTTTGCTGGCCAATGCCGGGCAGCTGACCATTCGAGTCGATCAGCAGCACTTTGCGCTGGCAGAGGTCAACGAGGCATTTCGCCAGGTCGCAGGAGGTCGCGGCAAGGGCAAAACGGTCATTCAATTGGTGAGTGAATAAGCCTTGTTGTTCTGGGGCTATCCGTACAAATAGTTGGGGATCGCTCAAGGCAAGGACTTCTGGTTCGTACCTGAAGCGGTACAAGCGCCGCCGCTGCGCTGGAAGCAAAGCTGCGTAACTTTTCTTGCGATCTTGCCATTGAGCCTGCTGGTACCACTGCTATGGCAGCCTCTGTTCCATCGTATTCCCTGGCTCGGCGGCTACTCGCCGAGCAACATAATCATCACTCTCAGTATCGTTCAGCTCGTGGTGTACCTGTTCATGCCTATGGCAACGCGCGCCTTTCGCGGCTGGCTGAAGGCTCAAGGCCGTGAAGAAAGGTCCTGAGTCAGGTTGTTAAGACGACTAGGATGTCGCGTGCGGCCAATTGCAGCCCTTCGCAGCAGGGTGCAATCGGCCAATGCGGGGCTGACTACAAATTCGCTTTAGACCAATGGACCACCCGTAGAAAAAGCCACTCCCTCGATGTGATAGACCTTTGGTTCTTCCGAGAAGTAATCCTGCAGGCCCAGCATGAACACCCGATGGTCTTCACTCGCTTCGAAGCCTGGAGTGTGATCCTCGAGTGATTGCCAGCGTACGATCAGATTGAATTGGTGCGGCGTTTCGATGCCCTGGGCCAGCATGTGCCCGCAGTAACCTTTGGCACGGCAGAGCAAAGGTGCAACCTGGGCAAACGCAGTCCTGAAGTTTTCGATCTGATCTTTGTAAACGGGCAGTACAGCGATCTCATAAATCATGGGATTTCTTCCTGAGGTGAGTTCAGCTTTGAGGCTAGGGCGCGACGGTGATCGCTACCTTTCCTCGGATACCGTTGTTGGGGCTCTCCAGCCGCGCATGGGCGAGCGCAAGGTCGGCAAGCGAATAGACGGCACCCACGTGCGGACGCAGCTGACCGCGTTCTACCAATGTGCTCAGTTCATCCAGCTTGCCGCGGTTTTGCCTGGTGAAAACGAAGTGATAACTCGCGTTCTTGCCCCAGGCCTGAATGAGGTTCTGTGGCTGGGCGATGTCCACAATGGAGACAACTCGGCCGAGTTGAGCGAGGACGTCGGGGCTTCGGGACAGTGTGTTTCCGCCAATGGTGTCAAACACCACATCGACTCCGCGGCCATCCGTTGCCCGATTGATGGCGTCGACGTAATCCTGCTTCTCGTAGTCGATGACTACATCGGCACCCATGCTTCGTGCGAACTCAACGTTCGCTTCGCGCACGGTCGTGAAGACGCGCGCGCCAATGGCCTTTGCTAACTGGATCGCTACATGACCGACGCCTCCGGCACCACCGTGTATCAGGATGCTTTCGCCCACTTTTAGCGCCGCTCGTACGGTCAGTGCTTCCCACGCCGTTCCGCCGACCAGACTCAGGCTTGCCGCCTCGAGATGACTCAGCGAGGCAGGCTTCCTCCCGACAATGCTTTGGGCCGCAACGTGGTACTCGGCATAGCTTCCTGGGCCATCGAATATTTGTGGGGTGTACCAGACTTCGTCACCGGGGGCGAAAGCCGTCACACCAGGCCCGACTTCTTCGACCACGCCGGAGACGTCATGACCGGTGATAGCCGGAAGAGGGACCAGGTCGGAATAGTCACCGCGTCGGACTTGATAATCCAAAGGGTTGATGGAGGTGGCGTGTACGCGAACTAGGACTTGGTCTGGGCCGGGCATTGGCTTGGGTACATCACGCAGTTCGAACACCTCCGGGCCACCGAAGGACTTGAGCATCATCGCTTTCATTGCAAAACCTCGTTTCTATAAAAAGGGATATTGGGAAATATCGATATATTCGGGCGGAGAATCGGGGTGTTCAGGTCATCATAGCTCCTTATTTCTACTAATAGGGATATCGGGAATAATAGATTTATCCTGGCAAAAAATTACAACTCTGTCCCTATCATCTCGGCAAGGGCATTGATGGCTGCTTCGTTGCGCTTGTAGTAGGTCCACTGACCGATGCGCCTGACTTCGACCAACCCGGCGCGTTGCAGCGTCGCGAGATAATCAGACACCGTCGACTGCGATAGTCCGACGCCTTCCTGAATGCTGCTGACGCAAACGCCGACCGTGAGCACGTCACCCTCATCCTGCGGAGGGAAGCTCTTCACCGGATCCTTCAAGCCCTTCAGGATTTCAAGACGGGTCCGGTTTGATAGCGCTTTGAAAACTTCGAGTAAGTCCATGGCGTCAGAATATCGAAATTTACCGATATGTCAATGTGCGATCCCTAGCAGTCTTTGCCGGGGGCTTATGGGCCAGGGCCCTGGACAGTTCAATGCCGTCGACGCGCAGGAAACCCAGGCATGGCAGTTCGCTTCTAGCCGATAGCGGCAAGTTAGGGTTGGCAGCGAGCGCATGGTTGCTCCAGCCTCTCCAGCCTCTCCAGCCGCTGTGGACGCAGCCATGCCTTGGGCGAGATTCCGCGCTGTGATCTGAGTCGGCGCTATGTGGAAATCCAAGCGCCATGCGAGATTCCCCGTCATGTGAAACCTGCATACTGATCGCGCTGTCTGCACAGAGTCCGTCTGGGACGTCTGAACAGCCATTGGGAGCGAGCCAATGCATCGATCACTACTCTGCCTGGCCGGCCTGCTGCTGGTTGCCGGCTGCAGCCACGACGAGCCGGGGGACTACCAGTCGCCGGCCGACAACTACGACCTGACCCATTGGAAGCTGACCCTGCCGGACGACGAGGCCAGCGAGGTGCGCAGCGAGGAGCTGAAGGGCGGCTACGCCTCACGCTACTTCCACCTGGCCGACAACGGCGCCATGGTCTTCATGGCACCGGCCGGCGCGGGCACCACCAAGAACTCCGACTACCCGCGCGCCGAGTTGCGCGAGTTGCTCGACCCGGCCGACGACAATCGCAACTGGACCGGCGCCGGCTTTCACCAGCTCAAGGCCAGCGCCCGGGTGCTGCGCGCGCCGAGCACGCAGAAGATCGTCGTCGGGCAGATCCATGGCTACGACGCCCGCCCGCTGATCAAGCTGCAGTGGGAGAAGGGCAAGCTCAAGTCGCTGATCAAGCGCCACCCCAAGGGCAGCAACAAGGACATCAGTCATGTCTTCGCCACGCCGGTGGGCAACGATCTGTTCTCCTACATCATCGAGGTGCAGGACGGCGTGCTGACGGTGGAGGTCAATGGCGAGCGCATCCAGCATGACTTCTACAAGGAGGACCCGGCCTGGCGCGACGTGCCGTTCTACTTCAAGGCCGGCGCCTACGTGCAGGACGACGACGAGGACGGCGACGACGATGTGGGCGAGGTGCAGTTCACGCAGCTGACCGTGCGCCACGACTGAAAGGCGAGGTACAGTTCACGCAGCTGAGCGTGCACCACGACTGAAAGGCGAGGTGCAGTTCACCCAGCTGGCGGTGAAGCGCTCGCCGTGACGCGCTATCCTGTGCGCCCCGAACCCTCTGCAGGACCGCCCGATGCAAGCCCAGCTCCTCGAACTCATCACCCTGATCAGCTCCGGCTGCATGACCGAGGAGGAGATCGCCCGCATCGCCGACGAGGCCGCCCAGGCCTACGCCGACCCGCAGGCCTTCCTCGCCGCCAATCCGGACATCAACTACGACGACGATTTCCCCATTCCGCTGGGCGAGTGGGTGGTGATCGGCAGCCTGCCGGAGACCGTGCTGTTCCAGGCCGACAGCTACGAGGAGCTGCTGCAGCAGATCATCGACTCCTTCGGCCCGCAGGTGAGCTTCAACATCAAGCCCAAGCAGCTGCAGAAGGTCGAGCCGCTCAAGGCGCTGAACCGCATCCAGGTGCAGCTCTCGGCCCTGTACAAGGAGAAGGGCGGCTACGTGCTGATGGACCTCAGCGAGCCGCTGGATGACGAGCTGCAGTGCGTGCTCGTCTACACCAGCGACCTGCCGCGGGTGCTGGAGCTGGCCGTCGAGGTCGGTATTTATGCCGCCCCGGCCTACGAGGCGCTGAAGGCTGCCCAGGAGGAGTGAGTGGCGGCGCCGCAGCGGGCGCTACCCATGAAAAAGGCCGCTTCCCGATTGAGGGAAGCGGCCTTTTTTCTGGCTGACGATCAGGTAATCAGGGCGATCAGGATGATCAGCGGGATGGGTACACCGAGGAACCACAGCAGAAGTGAGCGCATGTCCGTTCTCCTTTATCAGCTAAGCGGGGCGGTGGTGCTGTTGGGCGAGGTGCGGTAGTCGCGGACCACCAGCACCACGGCGTCACGGCCGCGGCCACCGAGGGTGGCGGCGAAGCTGCCGACGAAGGCGCCGATCAGTAGCGCGACGAACATCCACAAGGTGGCGTGCGCGGCCGCCTTGCGGGCTTCATCGGCGGCCTGCTTGGCCTGCACCACGCTCTGGCGGGCCTGGGCATAGATCTCGTCGACACGGGCCTGGGCTTCGGTGGGCGAGAGGTTGGTGCGTTGCGACACCAGCTGGACGAGGTAGGCGCGGTCGGCCGGGACAAGCTCGCCGTCGTTGTCCAGGTTGCGCGCGAGGATGCGTGCGACCACGCCATGGGCGGCATCGTCCGCGCTGGGCGCCGGGCGATCATCGCGGAACAGGCCGTCGATGTAGTAGCCGTACTCCTCCTCGGCTCCGGCCAGCGCCGTCGGCGCCGCGCCAGAGGCGACCTGGGCGCTGGCCTGCACGCCGGCACCGACGATGCCGCTCACCGAGCCGACCAGTACGGTGGCGGTGAGCAGGGTGGCCACGGCCCAGGCCAGGAAGCCATGCGCGGTATCGCGGAAGAACACCTCGTCACCATGCAGGGTGGTCCACTTCACGCGCAGGCGGCCGGCGAGGTAGCCGCCCATGCCCGCCGCGATGATCTGGGTCAGGGCCAGCCAGATGATCGTGGAGATGCCCAGCCCCTCGGCGCTAATGCCTTCGTTGCTCCAGGGCGAGACCGCGCTGAAGCCGAGGCCGAAGCCGAGCAGGATCAGAATGAGCGACAACGCCGCCGCGGCGATGGCGCCGGCGAAGATCGCGGCCCAGGAAACACCAGAGGTGTTGGCTGATTCATCCAGGGCAGCTGCAGCAAGATCGGGTGTGGTGATCATGTTTTTATCCTTACTTGGACGGAAAACCCACTGCACAGAGGCGGCGGATCGCCGGCTCTTATGCGTTAGTGAGAGCGTCCGCCGGTAAGGTTCATGGTTATTGCCATGGGGCTGGCTGGCGGGGGCGTCGGCCCGCCATGCCGAGGTGCGCGTGCGTGCTCGCCGCTGCAGGCGCGGGCCCCGTCGGCGAGGCCGGGGCAGCCGATGGCTGCCGCCCCGGCCTGTGCGGCGCTGCAGGTCTAGCTGGAAGGCAGGTTCGCCGCGGCGTGCAAACGCTCGCGCATGGCCTGGAAGTGCAGGGCGGAACCCTGGAAGAAGGCGCCCGGCAGGATGCCATAGCGCTTGAGTGCGGCTTCCACCTGCTGCAGCCCGGCCTGTTCGGCCAGCTCATAGGCACGCATTCCTTTTTCGATGCGCTCGGCCGTGCTGGCGAAGTCGGTGAAGCCCATGTCGCGGCTGCTGGCGAAATAGGCGAAGCGGATGCGCGGGCGCAGTGCCACGTGGCGGATCAGCGGCCAGTCCAGCGCCGCCAGCGCCCGCTCCACGGCCGGCCCGACTATGACCTCCTGCTCCCACAGGAAGAACGCCTCGAACAGCTCGCGGCGCGCCGGTTGCGGCAGCGGCTCGTGCAGTGCCTGGGCCCGGTGGCAGCGGTTCAGCGCGGCCAGCAGGCGCGGCTGCAGGTAGCGCTCGGCGCCGGACGCGCGGCCATGCAGCTTGCTGAAGTGATAGGCGGTGTAGGCCTCGACGCAGACCTGCCGGTTGATCTCGCGGAAGGCGTCGGCGAAGGCGTGCAACTGGCGCAGCTTGTCGCGGCGCACGGCCGGGCTGAAGAGGAACTGGGCGGAGAGCAGGGCGCCGACCTTCAGGCCCAGGGCGAAGTAGCCGGCGCCCCACAGCGCGCCGTGGGCGGCGATCAGCGGGAACACGCTGCGCCCGCCGGAGTCCTCGTAGAGGTGGTGGTAGACCGAGGCGCGCTGGCCCAGATCGGTGAGCGCGCCGGCCAGTACCGTCGCTTCCTGGTGGATCCGCCGGTAATCCCGGGAGAGAACACAGCCTTCGCTATCCATATGCACGGCTCCAAGATCAATCTTCTGTGTTCACTCTAAGAAGATTCTACCTCGGCAGCCTCGTGGCAAATTGCCTCAGGTGCTCGGCAGCGGCAGGCGGATGACGAAGCAGGCGCCCTGACCGGCGGGGCGCGGTTCGGCCTCGATGCTGCCGCCGCAGTTCTCGATGATGCTGCGGCAGATCGGCAGGCCCATGCCCATGCCGTTGCGCTTGGTGGTGAAGAAGCTGTCGAACAGGCGCTCGACATGCTCGGCGGCGATGCCCGGCCCGCTGTCTTGCACCCGCAGTTGCAGCTGCTCATCCAGGCGCCGGGTCGACAGGACGATACTGCGTGTGGCGCAGTCGGCCTGGGTCATGGCCTGCAAAGCATTGACCAGCAGGTTGACCAGCACTTGCTGCAGCAGGGTGCGGTCGCCACGCAGGCGCGGCAGGCCGGTTTCCAGGTCCAGGCGCAGGGTCGCGCCCTGGCTCTGCAGTTCGTGACGCAGGAAGGCGGCCGCTTCCTTGACCAGCGCGTTGAGCGACAGGGGCTGCGGCTCCGGGCTCTGCTGGCGGGCCATGCCGCGGATGCGCGCAATGATCTCGGCGGCGCGGCGGGCGTCGCCGACCATGCGCTGGGTCAGGTCGCGCACTTCGTCGAGATCCGGTTGCGGTCGGCCGAGCCAGCGCAGGCCGGCCTCGCCATAGGTGGCGATGGCCGCCAATGGCTGGTTCACCTCGTGGGCGATGGAGGCGGTCAGCTCGCCGAGCATGGAGATGCGCGCGGCGTGGGCCAGGTCGGACTGCATGCGCTGCAGGGCGTTGCGCGAGGCCACCAGTTCGCTGATGTCGATGTTGCCCACCAGCACCATGCCGCGCTCGCGCATCTCCGGCGGCGCGGTGACGAAGAACAGCACATCCAGCTCGCGGCCATCCAGGGTGCGGGTCTTGGTTTCCGCCAGGTAGCCCGGCTCGCGGCGCCAGGCGGCTTCCAGGCTGTGGCGGAAGGCCTCGTCGTGCCCCGGTATCCAGAAGCGGCTGACCGAGCCGAGCATTTCGCCGCGCTCGCGGGCGCCGTACAGCTCCAGGGTGCGCTGGTTGACGTCGATGGCCAGGGTCGCGTCCATGGCCCGGCGGACGAACTCGGGATGCTGGTCGATGTAGGCGGGCAGGTCGCTCACGCCCTGTTCGCGCAGCTCGGCGAACAGGCGGTTGGTGCCGTTGGAGTCGAGCTGCCAGAACGACACCGCCATCACCTCGAACAGGTTGCGATAGCGCGACTCGCTCTGCTCCAGGGCGGCGTAGGCCTGGTTGCGCGCGGAGAGGTCGATGACGCCGACCATGAGGATGCCCTTCTGCATGTTCTCCGGCGGGAAGGAGGCGGTGAACAGCACATCGAATTCTTTGCCGTCGATGGTGCGCAGGCGGGTTTCCTTGACGTAGCTGGGCGCCTTGGTCACCGCGGCGATGATGCTTTCGGCGAATACCGCGGAGCTGGCCTGGGGCCAGAACGGCTCCACCGTGGTCAGCAGCTCGGCCTTGGTGCCGCGGCCGAACAGATGCACGGTCTGTTCGTTGACGTCGATTACGCGGGTGGCCAGCATCATTTCGCGCACCAGTTCGGGATGCTGGCGGAAGTGGGTACGCAGGTCGCTGACGCCGCTCTTGTACAGACTGCGCACCATGGCGCCGACGGCGGTGAAGTCGAGCTCCCAGAACGATGCGGCCATGGCCTGGAACAGGTTGCGGTAGCGGTATTCGCTCTCCGCCAGGATCAGGTCGGTGGCTTTGCGCGCGGTGATGTCGCGGCCGCTCTCGACGATCGCCTGGGGCGCGCCACTGGCATCGCGGCGCAGGGACCAGCGGGTCTCGATCAGCAGCTCGCGGCCATCGGCGCGGCGCCGGCTCAGCTCGCCGCTCCAGCGTCCGTCGTCGAGCACCTTCTGGTTCAGGCTGGCCAGCGCTTCGGCGTGCTGGCAGCCCAGCAGGTCGTGGGCCGGCTGGCCGAGCGCCTCGGCGCTGCTCCAGCCATAGAGCTCCTCGGAGGCCTTGTTCCAGTAGCGGATGCGACCGTTCAGGTCGCGCAGGAAGATGCTCTCGTCGACCAGCTCCAGCAGGTCCACGCCGAGCATGGCGTCCTTCGTTGCGTGGGCCTCGTCGAACTCGGCCGAGGCGCCGCAGTCGTGCCCTTGCATTGCTCCTCCCGCGCCGGCGCCACTGGCCATGGCCGACAGGTCGATTGCCGGGATATGGCGTGCACGCCACACCTGAACCTTCAAGCGTAGCGGCTGGAGACAGGTTGTCTTGTACGACTTTGGTCTAGGGTGAGAACCGCCACGCAGGGCGGCGGTAGGGATGTGCCGGGCAGCTGCAGCTGCACGGCTCCGGGCTAACTGGTGCAGGCGGGCTATGGCCGCACGCCGCCGCCGCGCAGTGCGGGCGGCGGCGTGCGCGGTTTCAGCTCTTGATGAATGCCAGCAGGTCGGCGTTGAGCTGGTCCTTGTGGGTGTCGGCCAGGCCGTGGGGCGCGCCGGGGTAGACCACCAGCTTGGCGTCGGCGATCAGCTTGGCCGAGGCCAGGGCGGCGGCACCTATCGGCACGATCTGGTCGTCGTCGCCGTGCAGCACCAGGGTCGGCACGTCGAACTTCTTCAGGTCTTCGCGGAAGTCGGTGGCGGAGAAGGCGGCGATGCAGTCGTAGGCGCTCTTGTGCCCGGCCTGCATGCCCTGCATCCAGAAGGCATCGATGATGCCCTGGGACGGCTTGGCGCCCGGGCGGTTGTAGCCGTAGAACGGGCCGCCGGCGATGTCCTTGTACAGCTGCGAGCGATCGGCGAGGGAGCCGGCGCGGATGCCGTCGAACACTTCGATGGGCAGGCCGTCCGGGTTGCTCTCGGTCTTCAGCATCAGCGGCGGCACGGCGGAGATCAGGCCGAGCTTGGCCACCCGCTTGGTGCCGTGGCGGCCGATGTAGCGCGCCACTTCGCCGCCGCCGGTGGAGAAGCCGAACAGGATCAGGTCATGCAGGTCGAGGGTCTCGATCAGCTCGGCCAGGTCGTCGGCGTAGTGGTCCATGTCGTTGCCGTCCCACGGCTGGCTGGAGCGCCCGTGGCCGCGGCGGTCGTGGGCGATGACGCGGTAGCCGTGGTTGGCCAGGAACAGCATCTGCGACTCCCAGCTGTCGCCGTTCAGCGGCCAGCCGTGGCTGAACAGGATGGGCTGACCGCTGCCCCAGTCCTTGTAGTAGATCTCGACGCCGTCGCGGGTGGTGATGGTGCTCATGCGGGATGCTCCTTTAGGGATGGTTGCACTGGGGTTGGCCCGGCCCGGCGTGCCGCGCGCGCAGGCGCAGGCACTGGTAGCCGAGGCCGACCAGGAAGAGGAGCAGCGCGGCCAGGATGGCCAGCTTCACCTCGGGGGAATCGGGTCCGTTGCCGATGGGCGCGGACGGCGGCAGGCGCGACAGGGATTCGTTGAGCCCGGGAATCATCAGCAGCAGGAAGCTGAAGCTCATGCAGGCGGTTTCCAGGTAGGCACGGCCGTTGCCCAGGCGCTGCAGGCGCATGGCCTGGCGGGCGAGCAGGATGACCGCCACGACGAGGATGCCGATGGCGTGGCCGCTGTTGAAACCGCCGGTGCTGGACAGGCCGAAGGACGTCAGCACCGAGCCGAGCATGCCGTACCAGTAGCTGTTGCCGAGCGCGCCATGCGGCGGGATGCGTCCGTGGCGGGCGAAGGCATAGAAGCCGGCCAGCACCGGCACCAGGCTGAGGGCGGTGTGCAGAATGCCCAGGGTGGAAAGTGGATTGGCCATGCTCGGACCTCCAGCAGATGAACCGCATGGGGCGTCGCCGTCTGCCTGGGGCTACTGCACGGTGGGATGCCGTCGTGGGCCACACTGCCGGCCCGTGCTGCCGACTATAAGAAGGCCGGCACCGGCGCCACCATTCTACGAAGGGGCATGCCGGGGCATATCTAGGTATGAGGCGAACGGCAGATCCCCGCGCCGGGCCCGGACGGCGTGGCGTGCTGCGCTCATACCTTGGTATGGGGGACGCCGACGCTGCGCGTTTAGCGAGGCTAGAATCCTTGGCGACCCCGCCGTCGGGGTCGTCGAGCGAGGAGGGCGCGATGCCGGAAGCCGTGGGGCTGGTGCACATAGTCGATGACGATGCGTCCCTGCGCGCCGCGCTGGACAGCCTGTTTCGCTCGGTCGGCCTGGCCACCCGGCAATACGGTTCGGCCCAGGAATTCCTCGACGCCGAACTGCTCGAGCAGCCCGCCTGCCTGGTGCTCGACGTGCGCCTGCCGGGGCGCAGCGGCCTGGATTTCCAGAGCCAACTGCTGGAGCTGAAGAACCCCATCCCGGTGGTGTTCATGACCGGCCACGGCGACATTTCCATGTCGGTGCGCAGCATGAAGGCCGGCGCCGTGGACTTCCTGACCAAGCCGTTCCGCGACCAGGACATGCTCGATGCGGTGGCCACCGCCCTGGACCGTGACCGCCAGCGTCGTGCGCAGAACCGCGACGTCGCCGGTGTGCACGAACGCTTCGCCAGCCTCAGCCCGCGCGAGCGCCAGGTGATGGCGCTGGTCACCACCGGCAAGCTGAACAAACAGGTGGCGGCCGAGCTGGGCCTGAGCGAGATCACCGTGAAGATCCACCGCGGCCACGCCATGCAGAAGATGCAGGCGCGCTCGCTGGCCGAGCTGGTAAAAATGGCCGGCGTGCTGCAGCTGGAACGCGACGGCACGGCGCGCACATGAACTTCCGTATGATTTGCAAACCGTCCGCTTCGCGCCAAGCTGCAGGCAACTGACACGCGACCCTCCGCCGCGTTGGCCTGCCGGGATGAGCCTGTGTCCGAAGCTCCGCTGATTTCCATCATCGACGACGACGAATCGGTGCGCCTGGCCACCGCCAGCCTGCTGCGCTCCGAGGGTTATCGCACCGAGCTGTTCGCCAGCGCCGAGGACTTCCTGGCCGGCGATGCCGCGCGCTTCGCCTGCGTGGTCAGCGATATCCAGATGCCCGGCATGAGCGGCATCGACCTCACCGACCGGCTGCTGGCCGGCGATGCCGCCGCGCGCATCATCCTGATGACCGCCCGCACCGAGCGCGAACTGCTGGCCCGCGCCGGCGCCAGTGGCGCGGTTTGCCTGCTGTGCAAACCCTTCGCCGCCGAGCAACTGCTGAGCTGCGTCGCCTTGGCCCTGAGCGGCGCCGGTAGCTGTCTGCCCTGACCTATACCAAGGCATGAGCCGGCTGAACCGCGGTCTGATGGTGCCGTCCGCGGCGCCGCGCGACCATGGCTGCAGCCTGGATCAACCGGCCCTGGGCAATCACCGCCAAGTGAAGGTACCCCGCGGCGCTGAACTGGCACCGCCCCTATCCCTGGAGTGCATCATGAGCTACTCGAAACAGGACACCGGCCTGCTGCTGGTCGACCCCTACAACGACTTCCTCAGCGAGGGCGGCAAGCTCACCGGGCTGGCCAAGCCGGTGGCGGACCGCCTCGGCACCCTGGCCAACCTGCGCGCCGTGGTCGCCGCCGCGCGCCAGGCCGGCATCCGCGTGTTCTACGTGCCGCACCACCGGGCGCGGCCCGGCGATTTCCAGGGCTGGCTGCATCCCAGCCCCTATCAGCTGGGCGCCGCGCGGGCCCAGGTATTCGCCGTCGGCAGCTGGGGCGGCGAATGGCACCCGGACTTCCAGCCTCATGACGAGGACGTGGTGGTGCAGGAACACTGGGGCGGCAGCGGCTTCGCCAATACCGACCTGGACCTGCAGCTCAAGCAGCACGGCGTGCGCCAGGTGATCGTCATCGGTCTGCTGGCCAATACCTGCATCGAGGCCACGTCGCGCTTCGCCGCCGAGCTGGGCTACCACGTGACCCTGGTGCGCGATGCCACGGCGGCCTTCTCCGAGGAGGCGCTGCACGCCGCCCATGAAATCAACGGGCCGACCTTCGCCCACGCCATCCTCACCACCGCCGAAGTCACCGCCGCCCTGGCCTGAGTGCTTCGACCCTCCACGGGAGAACAGACATGCGCTACACCACCTTCGGCCGCCGCAGCGGCCTGCGTGTTTCCGAACTGGCCCTGGGCACCGGCAACTTCGGCACCGGCTGGGGCCACGGCGCCGAGCGCGACGAGGCGCGGCGGATCTTCGACGGCTACGTCGAGGCCGGCGGCAACTTCTTCGACACGGCCAACGGCTACCAGGCCGGCCAGGCCGAGGTGCTGCTCGGCGAGTTTCTCGGCAGCCAGCGCGACGACTTCGTGCTGGCCACCAAGTACGGCCTGGGCACCGCGCCCGGCGCCGGCATCGCCCATACCGGCAACAACCGCAAGAACCTGGTGCGCGCGGTGGAGGAGAGCCTTAAGCGGCTCAACACCGATCACCTCGACCTGCTGTGGGCGCACATCACCGACGGCATGACGCCGATGGACGAGATACTGCGCGGCTTCGACGACCTGGTCAGCGCCGGCAAGATTCACTACGCCGGGCTGTCCAACTTCCCCGCCTGGCGCATCGCCCGCGCCGACCTGCTGGCCGAGCTGCGCGGCTGGGCGCCGCTGGTGGGCATCCAGCTGGAATACAGCCTGGCCGAGCGCAGCGCCGACCGCGAGCTGCTGCCGATGGCCGAAGCGCTGGGCCTGGGCGTCACCCAGTGGTCGCCGCTGGGCGGCGGCTTCCTCACCGGCAAGTACCGCGCCGGCAACGACGACAGCCGCGCGACCAAGCTGGGCATGCTGGTGCACGGCGAGAAGAGTGCCCGCGACACCGCCATTCTCGATGCGCTGCTCGGCGTGGCCGAGGAACAGGGCCGCAGCGCCACCCAGGTGGCCATCGCCTGGCTGCTGCACAAGGCGCGGCGCTCCGGCACCACGCTGATCCCGATCCTCGGCTCGCGCACCCGCGAGCAGTTCGATGGCACCCTCGGCGCCCTGCAGGTGAGCCTGAGCGACGAGCAGTTCGCCCGCCTCAGCGCCGCCAGCGCTATCCCGCTGGGCGTGCCCCACGAGCAGGCGGCGGAGATGCGTGAACCCTTCGCCGGCGGCCGCGATCTGCAGTGGCCGACGCTGCCGGTGGTTTGAGGGAAACGGCTAGAGGCTGAAGCCGCCGTCGATGGGGATGATGGTGCCGGTCATGTAGGCGCCGGCCGCGCTGCACAGGCTGATGGCCAGCGCGGCCATCTCCTCTTCGCGGCCCCAGCGCTGCATCGGTATGTGCGCCACGTCCTCGGCCATGGCCGCCTCGTCGCCGGCGATGTGCTTGGTCATCTTGCTCGGGAAGCGCCCGGGGGCGATCACGTTGACGTTGATGTGCTCGCCCACCAGCTCCTTGGCCAGGATGCGCGAAAGCTGGTGCAGCGCCGCCTTGCTCGGACCATAGGCGTAGGCCTGCTCGCCGAACGAGCTGATGCCGGCCACCGAGCCGATGTTGATCACACGCGCCGGGCTCTGTGGGTTGCCGGCCTTGCGCAGCAGCGGCAGCAGTTGCTGGATGCAGCTGAACACGGCGGTGACGTTGAGCTGCATGACCTTCTCCCAGCCTTTCACCGGGTAGCTTTCCAGCGGCGCGCCCCAGGTGGTGCCGGCGTTGTTGACCAGGATGTCGAGCTGCCCGATGCGGCCGCTCAGCTCCTCGGCCAGGGCGCGGGCGCCTTCCTCGCCGGAGAGGTCGGCGGCCAGGCCGATGCATTCGCCATGCACCGACAGCTCCTCGGCAGCCTGGAGGCAGGCGGCGCCATCGCGGGCGCAGATGAACACCCGGGCGCCGGCTTCGAGCAGGCCCTGGGCGATCATCCGGCCGATGCCGCGGCTGCCGCCGGTAACCAGGGCGGTGCGGCCCTGCAGGCTGAAATAGGGATGCATGGCGATTCCTCGAAGGTGATGGGACGAGTCCGTACCCTAAACGAGGCGGCCGGTGGACGCGGCGCTTATAGCCGGCGCAAATGCCGGGGCATCAGCGTTTGCCCTGGCGCAGCGGCTCCAGCAGCGGCTTGAGGCCGTTGTGGTCGATCTCCTGCATCAGCGCCAGCAGACGGCCGATCTCGCCCTTGGGAAAGCCCTCGCGGGCGAACCAGTTGAGGTAGTTGCCCGGCAGGTCGGCGATCAGCCGGCCCTGGTACTTGCCGAAGGGCATGGTGCGGGTGACCAGCAGGAGGAGGTCTTCGGGATTCATGGTCGAGCCGTAGGCGGAGGAGGGCGCAGTGTGCCCTGAGCGACGCCCATGAAAAAGGGCCCCTTAGGGCCCTTTTGTCGTGTGGCGGCGATCAGCTGGTGCGGATCAGGTGGTCGAAGGCGCTCAGCGAGGCCTTGGAGCCTTCGCCCATGGCGATGACGATCTGCTTGTACGGCACGGTGGTCACGTCGCCGGCGGCGAACACGCCGGGGATGTTGGTGGCGCCCTTGGCGTCGACGATGATCTCGCCGAAGCGGCTCAGCTCCACGGTGCCCTTCAGCCAGTCGCTGTTGGGCAGCAGGCCGATCTGCACGAAGATGCCTTCCAGCTCGACGGTATGCACGGCGTCGCTGGTGCGGTCCTTGTACACCAGACCGGTGACCTTCTGCCCGTCGCCCTTGACCTCGGTGGTCTGCGCGCTCTTGATCACGGTGACGTTGGGCAGGCTGTACAGCTTCTTCTGCAGCACGGCGTCGGCACGCAGGGTGTCGGCGAATTCCAGCAGGGTCACGTGGGCGACCAGGCCGGCCAGGTCGATGGCCGCTTCAACGCCGGAGTTGCCGCCACCGATCACCGCCACGCGCTTGCCCTTGAACAGCGGGCCGTCGCAGTGCGGGCAGAAGCACACGCCCTTGGCCTTGTATTCCTGCTCGCCGGGCACGCCCATCTCGCGCCAGCGCGCGCCGGTGGAGAGGATCACGGTCTTGGCCTTGAGCGAGGCGCCATTGTCGAACTGCACTTCATGCAGGCCGCCCTCGCTGCTGGCCGGCACCAGGGCGCTGGCGCGCTGCAGGTTCATGATGTCGACTTCGTATTCCCTGACGTGTTCTTCCAGGGCGCGGACCAGCTTCGGCCCTTCGGTTTCCTTGACCGAGATGAAGTTCTCGATGGCCATGGTGTCCAGCACCTGGCCACCGAAACGTTCGGCGGCGACGCCGGTGCGGATGCCCTTGCGCGCGGCGTAGATGGCCGCCGCGGCGCCGGCCGGGCCACCACCGATGACCAGAACGTCGAAGGCTTCCTTGGCGCTCATCTTCTCGGCATCGCGGCTACCGGCCTGGGTGTCGATCTTGGCGAGGATTTCCTTCACTTCCATGCGGCCGGAGGCGAACACTTCGCCGTTCAGGTAGATGCTCGGTACAGCCATGATCTGGCGGCGCTCGACTTCTTCCTGGAACAGCGCGCCGTCGATGGATACGTTACGGATGTTGGGGTTGAGCACGGCCATCAGGTTCAGCGCCTGGACCACGTCCGGGCAGTTCTGGCAGGACAGCGAGAAGTAGGTCTCGAACTCGAACTTGCCTTCGATGGCCTGGATTTGGGCGATGGTCTCGGCGTCCAGCTTGGACGGATGACCGCCGACCTGCAGCAGGGCCAGCACCAGCGAGGTGAACTCGTGGCCCATGGGGATACCGGCGAAAGCCACGCCGATATCGGCGCCCGGACGAACCAGGGCGAAGGACGGACGGCGCGCATCGCTGCCATCGGTCTTGAGGGTGATCTTGTCGGTCAGGCCGACGATGTCCTTGAGCAGTCCGAGCAGTTCCTGGGACTTCTCGCCGTCATCGAGGGACGCGACGATCTCGAACGGCTGGGTGACCTTCTCGAGGTAGGCCTGCAACTGGGTTTTAAGAGTGGCATCCAACATGACGGGGTTCCTATTACGAATTTCGGACAAACAAACGCCCGGGCGGATCGCGCCCGGGCGTTCGGGCACTTGGAGGGCTGGATCTCAGCCCGCGAAGCGCAAGACGGTTGGGGCCAGGACGGCCCCGGGCAGATACTTAGATCTTGCCGACCAGGTCCAGCGACGGAGCCAGGGTCTTCTCGCCTTCTTTCCACTTGGCCGGGCAAACCTGACCCGGGTTGGCAGCGGTGTACTGGGCGGCTTTCAGCTTGCGCAGGGTCTCGGAGACGTCGCGAGCGATTTCGTTGGAGTGGATCTCCAGGGTCTTGATCACGCCTTCCGGGTTGATCACGAAGGTGCCGCGCAGAGCCAGACCTTCTTCGGCAATGTGCACGCCGAAAGCGTTGGTCAGCTGGTGGGTCGGGTCACCGATCAGCGGGAACTTGGCCTTGCCAACGGCCGGGGAAGTCTCGTGCCACACCTTGTGCGAGAAGTGGGTGTCGGTGGTGACGATGTACACCTCGGCACCGGCCTTCTGGAACTCGGCGTAGTTGTTGGCGGCGTCTTCGATCTCGGTCGGGCAGTTGAAAGTGAAGGCAGCCGGCATGAAGATCAGGACGGACCACTTGCCTTTCAGGCTCTGCTCGGTGACTTCGACGAACTCGCCGTTGTGGAAAGCGGTGGTCTTGAACGGTTGAACCTGGGTGTTGATCAGGGACATTGAGAGAACTCCTGTTGGGGGTTGGTAACTTGATGCTGCGCATACTAACCGCAGTATCCGTAATCGCTAAATTGAATGAAGGCATCAAGACGATTGGTTCGGTCTATGTGCCTGCATCTAAAGAGTGGCAGCGATCTATGACGCTCAGCCGGCGATCTGCAATTGCGGATGTCGCTGGCGATACTGCTCGAATATGTACTGGCGGATGCGCTCGGCATGTTCGCCGTGTTGCACCTGCAGGCCATAGGCGGCGCGATGGCGGCCGATGCGGCGAATGCGCTGGCCCTTAATCGGCAGGCTTTCCTGCCCCGGCAGCGGTAGCCACAGGCTGAATTTCTCCGGCGGCTCTCGCATGGGCGAGCCCAGCACCAGGCTGGTGGGCGCCAATTCATAGACCAGCAGGCCGCTTTCGGCACCGCCGACGTCACGCAGGGCCAGTGGTTCGTCAAGTTCCAGGCGCCACGGGCGACGGACTGCACCGTCCTCGAAGATGCTTGGCGCGCCCATTTCCAGCTGCAGGCCGTGCAGTTCGTCTTCCACCATCTGCAGCGGAAAAGTCATCCGGCAACCATCCATCTGCGCCTCCAGGCTGAGCCTGGCGTGGCTGCCCAGGCGGGCGAGCAGGGCGTTGGCCTGGGGTCCGCCGTCCACCTTGAAGGCGGGAATGGGCAAAGGCTTGCCAATCAATTGGCTGTTGAAGACTTCCCTGATGAAGTTCAGCTCTTCGCTGGACAGGGTAGGTTGCTCGGACATGGGGGCCCCTCCGAGGGCTGCTCGCCAGATACTGCAAGCAAGAAATGCGCCTTCTGGAGGCGGACGAACACATGGGGTGGGACGGCTGCACGCCGGGTGAGTTCCCCGGCAGGCGACATGCGGCATAATGCGCGGCGTTTTTTCTGGAATCTGCGGAGTGCTGCATGAAAGTCGCCATTTTGTCCGGTTCGGTCTACGGGGCCGCCGAAGAAGTCGCCCGTCGCGCCGTCCAGGTGCTGGAAGGTGCCGGTTTCGAGGCCTGGCACAAGCCCGGCGTGGCGCTGGATGAGGTGCTGGCCTTCGCTCCCGAGGCGATCCTGGTGGTCACGTCCACCACCGGCATGGGCGAGTTGCCCGGCAATATCCAGAACCTCTACTACGCCATCCGTGACCGTTTCCCGGCCTGGAGCGGCCTGGCCGGCGCGGTGATCGCCCTGGGCGACTCCAGCTACGACGTATTCTGCGGTGGTGGCGAGCAGATGCGCGAACTGCTGCTGGAACTGGGCATGCGCGAGGTACAGCCGATGCTGCGCCTGGATTCCAGCGAGTCGGTGACGCCGGAAGAGGACGCCATGCCCTGGCTGGCCGAGCTGGCTCAGGTGCTGAAAGGGTAGGGTCTGTTCTCGCTTCGCCGCGGCCGCGACGGAGCCGGTTTTTGTGTGGAGCTAGGCGCGAGGACAGAGGTTTGGTTATTCCAAATGAGCGACGAGTAACAACGCGCCACACAAAAACTGGCCCGTCCCTTTGGGTTGCGCGTCAAATTGCGCCATGTGTTGTTGCGGGACTTGATAAGGGAATGACCATTACCTGCGTCCCGCGCCTAACCTGGCGCAATTTGACTCTGCAACGCGGCTCGCGTCGAAGCGAGAACAGACCCTAATGCCCCCGCGCGCCGCCGAACTGATCCGCGAGCTGCAGCTGGCCGCGCATCCCGAGGGCGGCTACTACCGGCGCCTGTTCACCTCCGCGTGGCGGGATGCCGATGGTCGCGCCGCGTCCAGTGCCATCCTGTTCCTGCTGCCGGGCGGCGTGGTCAGTCGCTGGCATCGGGTCGACGCGGACGAGCTGTGGCATTACCACGAGGGCGCGCCGCTGGAGCTATTGGTCGCGCAGACGCCGGACCGGGTGCACAGCGAGCGGCTCGGCCCGGTGACGGCCGACCAGCTGCCGCAGCGGGTGGTGCCGGCGCAGGCCTGGCAGGCCGCGCGCAGCCTGGGCGATTTCACCCTGGTGGGCTGCACGGTGGCGCCGGAGTTTCGCTTCGACGGCTTTCGCCTGCTGGCCGATGATGCGGCGGCCTTGGCGCTCTGGCCGCGCCTGGCGGGCGACTATCCCGAGCTGCTTTGACCCGCTCGGCCACTAGGCTGGCCTGCAAGGCGACTGGTGGGTGGCCCGTCGCTCGCTAGACTCCTCGGCACAACGACAAATGCCGAGGTACCCGCCGTGAACGCTCCGCTCAATCTCCCCGATGTGAAGAGTCAGGTTTCCGCTGCCGAATGGCAGACCCGCGTCGACCTGGCCGCTTGCTACCGCCTGATCGCCCTGTATGGCTGGGACGACCTGATCTTCACCCATATCTCGGCGAAGATCCCGGGCAGCGAAGAGTTCCTGATCAACCCCTACGGCCTGATGTTCCACGAGATCACCGCGTCGAGCCTGGTGAAGATCGACCTGGCCGGCAGGAAGCTGATGGACAGCCCCTACGACATCAACCCGGCCGGCTACACCATCCACAGCGCCGTGCACGAGGTGCGCCACGACGTGGCCTGCGTGCTGCACATCCACACCGCCGCCGGCATCGCCGTTTCCGCGCAGAAGCAGGGCCTGTTGCCGCTGTCGCAACAGTCGCTGTTCGTCCTCGCCAGCCTGGCCTACCACGGCTACGAAGGGGTGGCGCTGAACCACGACGAGAAGAGCCGCCTGCAGCACGACCTGGGCGACAAGAACTTCATGATCCTGCCCAACCATGGCCTGCTCACCGCCTTCGGCAGCATCGCCGACGCCTTCCTCGGCATGTTCACCCTGCAGCGCGCCTGCGAGATCCAGGTCATGGCGCAGAGCGGCGGCACGGAGCTGATCCATATTCCGCAGCAGATCCTCGATGGCGCCCGCGCGATGATCGCCGGCGTGATGAAGAGCCCCACCGGGATGGGCGGCGCGCTGCCCTGGCCGGCGCTGCTGCGCAAGCTCGATGCGCAGATGCCGGGCTACGCCGAGTGAGCACCTTGCCGGGCATCGGCCTGGACGACTGGCGTTCGCGCAGTCGCGGCTTCAGTTTCAACGGCCAGGCCATCCGCTACTGGACGGCGGGCGAGGGCGAGCCGCTGCTGCTGATTCACGGCTTCCCCACCGCCAGCTGGGACTGGCACTACCTGTGGCAGCCGCTGGCGGCCAAGTACCGGGTGATCGCCTGCGACATGCTCGGCTTCGGCTACTCGGCCAAGCCGCGCGAGCATGTCTACAGCCTGCTGGAGCAGGCCGACCTGCAGCAGGCGCTGCTGGCCCATCTGGGCATCGGTGGGCCGCTGCATGTGCTGGCCCATGACTACGGCGACAGCGTGGCCCAGGAGCTGATCGCCCGTCATCAGGAAGACCGCCTGCAACTGGCCAGTTGTGTGTTCCTCAATGGCGGTTTGTTCCCCGAGACCCACCGCCCGGTGCTAACCCAGAAGTTGCTGCTCAGCCCGCTCGGGCCGCTGCTCGGCAGGCTGTTCTCGCGCAGCAAGCTGAAGGCCAACCTGACCAAGGTATTCGGCCCGCAGACGCCGCCCAGCGACAGCGAGCTGGACGCCTTCTGGGAGCTGATCGCGCACAACGATGGGCCCAAGGTCATGCACCGGCTGATCCACTACATCCTCGATCGCCGCGTCAATCGCGAGCGCTGGGTCGCGGCGATGCAGGAGACGGCGGTGCCGCTGCGGGTGATCGACGGCGCGCTCGACCCGATCTCCGGCGCACATATGGTGGCGCGCTATCGCGAGCTGATCGCCAACCCTGACACGGTTTTGCTGGAAGCCATAGGCCACTATCCGCAGACCGAGGCACCCGCAGAGGTGCTCGCTCACTATCTGGAATTCCGTGAACGCTGGGAGGCGCTGGCATGCAAAGACGCACTCTGTTGAAAGGCGCCGCCGTGGGCGGCGTGGTGGCGCTGGGCGCCCGGTTCTGGGCATTGCCCAGCGGCGCCGCACCGGCGGCATTGAGCCTGGATGGCGCACGCCAGGTGCTGGCCGGCCTCAAGGGCCAGGCGCTGACCAGCATCCAGGGCTGGACCCCGACCGAGGTGTTCAACCACTGCGCACAGAGCATCGAGTATTCGCTGGACGGCTATCCGGAGCTGAAGCCGGCCTGGTTCCGCCACAGCGTCGGCCCGGCCGCCTTCGCCGTGTTCAGCGCCCGCGGCGCCATGCGCCATCCGCTGACCGAGGCCATTCCCGGCGCCGCCCCGCTGGCCGAGCCGGCCAGCCAGGAACTGGCCCTGCAGCGCCTGCAGCTGGCCTTCGAGCGTTTCGCCGCGCACCAGGGCGAGCTCAAGCCGCACTTCGCCTATGGCGCCCTCGACCATGCGGAATACGCCCAGGCTCACGTGATGCACCTGTACAACCACCTGAGCCTGATCAAGCCGGCCTGATTTCTGGCCTTCCAGAGGCCTGCAAGCGCCGTCTCGCCTGACGACCGTTGATCCAACGACTCGAACATCGGCGCAGGCGGCGCAGTCGTTTTCAGGGTATGCACTCCATCTTCGAGGTGATACCCATGAACAAGAAACCGCTTTCCGCGTTGCTGTTCAGCGCCATGCTGACCGGTCTTTCCCTGCCTGCCCTGGCCGAAACCGATTCCACCGGCCCGACCGTACCCGGCTCGACTTCGCCCACGCCGGCGGAGGTGCCGGGCAATACTTCGCCCAATGGCAGCGATACCGGCACCTTTACCCCCGGCTCGCCGACCGGCACCGACAATGGCGTCGGCAATGACAGTGGCCTGGGCAACGATGCCCCCGGCATGAACGGTCCCGGCACGGGCAATGGCACCGGCCTGGGTAACGACAGTGGAACCGGTACCGGGACCGGTACTGACAGCGGCAGCGGAATCGGTAATGGCACCGGTACGGGTACCGGCACTGGCACTGGCACTGGCACTGGCACGGGTACTGGTACCGGCTCGGGCAGCACCGCGCCCGGTACTACCGGCGGCGGCACCGGGACTGGCACCGGTACCGGCAGCAGCACGGGCGGCACCACGGGCGGCGGAACCACCGGTGGCGGCACCTCGGGCGGCAGCACCGGTGGTGGTACTACTGGTGGCGGTGCCACGGGTGGTGGCAGTACTGGCGGCGGCGCTGCTGGTGGTGGCGCGGCCAGTGGTGGTCAGTAACCACGCATAAGGTCGCATTATCGGCCGTCATTCAGGCAGGCCGCGCGCCTTGTGGGGCGAGCGGTATCTGCCTGAAACTCGGGGTTTCGCAGACTGCCGAGGAGCCCTCATGAGCGACGCCATCCGTTTCCAAGATCAAGTGGTCATAGTCACCGGTGCCGGCGGCGGTCTGGGCCGCGCCCACGCGCTGCTGTTCGCCAAGCATGGCGCCAAGGTGGTGGTCAACGATCTGGGTGGCAGCACCCACGGCGAGGGCGCCAACGCCTCGGCGGCGGACAAGGTGGTGGCCGAGATCCGCGCCGCCGGTGGCGAGGCCGTGGCCAACCATGATTCGGTGACCGATGGCGGCAAGATCGTGCAGTGCGCGCTGGACAGCTTCGGCCGCATCGACGTGGTGGTGAACAACGCCGGCATCCTGCGCGACAAGTCCTTCCACAAGATGGAAGACGCCGACTGGGACCTGGTCTACAAGGTCCACGTCGAGGGCGCCTACAAGGTCACCCGCGCCGCCTGGGAACACCTGCGCGAGCAGCAGTACGGCCGCGTGATCTTCACCGCCTCCACCTCCGGCATCTACGGCAACTTCGGCCAGTCCAACTACGGCATGGCCAAGCTGGGCCTGTATGGCCTGACCCGTACCCTAGCCATCGAGGGCCGCAAGAACAACGTGCTGGTCAACGCCATCGCTCCCACCGGCGGCACGCGCATGACCGAGGGCCTGATCCCGCCTCAGGTGTTCGAGCAGCTCAAACCGGAACTGGTCAGCCCGCTGGTGGTGTACCTGGGCAGCAACCAGTGCCAGGACACCGGCGGCCTCTACGAAGTCGGCGGCGGCTGGATGGGCAAGGTGCGCTGGGAGCGCAGCCTGGGCGCCGGCTTCGATCCGAAGACTGGCTTCAGCCCGGAAGACGTGGCGGACAGCTGGAAGCAGATCGGCGACTTCGAAGGCGCGGCGCACCCGGACGACAACGTCACCGCCCTGCGCGAGATGATGGCCAACCTGCAGAAGCACGCGGGCTGATCCGCCAGCGACACGGGGGATTCGGCCAGCGGGCTGTTTTCCCGGCGGCGCGGAGTTAAGTTGAAGGCCGGCAGCGATGCCGGCCTTTTTCGTTTCCGCCTTCTGGAGCCCGCCATGAGCCTGATCGTCGAACACAACGGCCCGGTCACCATCCTCACCCTGGACCGACCGCAGGTGCGCAACGCCGTGGACCGGCCCACCGCGGACGCCCTGGCCGCAGCGCTGCGGGCTTTCGAGGCGGATGACTCGGCGCGGGTGGCGGTGCTCACCGGCAGCAGCGGCACCTTCTGCGCCGGCGCCGACCTGGGCGCGGTGGCCGAAGGCGGCGAGCGCAGCAATCGGCTGCAGGTCGAGGGCGATGGCCCCATGGGACCCAGTCGCATGCAGCTGAGCAAGCCGCTGATCGCCGCCATCGAGGGCCATGCCGTGGCCGGCGGCCTGGAGCTGGCGCTGCTGGCGGACCTGCGGGTGATGGCGACGGACGCGGTGCTCGGCGTGTTCTGCCGGCGCTTCGGCGTGCCGCTGATCGACGGCGGTACCGTGCGCCTGCCGCGCATCATTGGCCAGGGCCGGGCGCTGGACCTAATCCTCACCGGGCGTGCGGTGCATGCCGAGGAGGCGCTGCAGATGGGCCTGGTCAACCGGCTGACGCCGCCGGGACAGGCGCGAGCCGTGGCCGAGGCCCTGGCGCTGGAGATCGCCGGTTTTCCGCAGCGCTGCATGCTGGCCGACCGCGCCAGCGCCTACGGCCAGTGGCAGCTGCCGCTGGACGCGGCCCTGCGTGCCGAGTTCCGCGGCGGCATGGCGGTGGTGGAGAGCGGCGAGACCCGTGCCGGCGCGCGGCGTTTCAGCGAGGGCGCCGGTCGCCACGGCGAGTTCTGAGCGAGACAGATATTGGTGCGCTGTACTACGCGCGTCGAACGGCCTAGTGCAGCGCCGGCGTGCGCCCCATGCGGCCCAGTTCGTCGAGGCGCTGGACTAGGCGCACCCGATCTTGCTCGTCGTCGCACAGCAGCAGGGCGCGCTCCAGGTCGAAGCGCTCGGCCTGCGGGCAGTCCAGTTCGTGGTAGATGGCGGCGCGCAGCAGGTGGTCGCTGCTGTTCGGCGGCGCCAGCAGGATGATGCGCTCGGCGTCCTTCAGCGCGGCCATATGGTCGCCGGCGGCGCCGTGCAGGTGGCAGAGGTTGCGCGACAGGCGCAGCAACAAGGCGCGTCCGTCACACACCTGGAAATGGCTGGCGCCCAGCTCGGCGCCGGGGCCGGCGACACGGGCCAGTAGCTCGCGGCAGTCGCGGGTATACAGGCGGCGGCCGTTGCAGGGATCGAGCAGGTGGTCGGCGCCGGGCACGCGCAGCAGCAGGTGGCCGGGGAAATTCACCGCCTGCAGCGGAATATCCAGACGCTGGGCCAGCTCCAGGGCGATCAGCGCCAGCGACAGCGGCTGGCCACGGCGGCGTTGCAGCACCTGGTGCAGCAGTGCGGCGCGCGGGCGCAGCGGCAGGTCGTCGTCTTCGTGGAAGTCCAGCTCGCCCAGGCGCCGCAGCAGCGGCTGGGCCAGGTCCGGGCCGGCCAGGTTGGGCAGGCCGGCGGCTACCTGCTGGCGCAGGTTGGCGAATTCGCGCAGCACCTGCTCCGGCTGCAGCGTCGGCTCATGCTCGGCGGCGATGTACAGGGCCGCCCGCAGCAGCGCGGGCGGGTCGGATTCCACACAGGTCAGCCAGGCGGGACGAGCGGTCATGCGGTTCTCCGTGACGAGACGCGTGAGCAGACTATTGCCCGTCCGGCTCGGCTCGTCCAGTCACTTTCCGCGCGCGGCTCAGGCGTAGACGCGCTGGCCGCGGTACATGCGCACCGAGTGGCCGCGCTGTTCGGCCTCGATGTCCTGGGGCGCGCTCGGCTGTGCCGGCAGCTCGTGGCCGCGATACTGGCGCGCCGGATGGGCCGGTACGGGGGCTGCCGCGGCGCTGTCGCTCAGCTCGGCCAGGCGGATGCCCAGCCTGCGGGTGTCCTGATCGCTCGAGCGCAGGCAGGCGAGGAGCATGGCCTCGACCGCGTCCGGCTGGCTCAGGCGGATGTCCACGGACAATTCCTCGCGCAGACGGCGTCGCAGCGACTGCATGCAATCGAGAACGGCTTTGTTCAGTTCCATGACGGCTCCCTCGTATCGGTTGCTCGGCGCGAAGACTCAGGTTCAGGCCAAAGCAAGGCGCATACCAGAACGCCGGAGCGGCGAACTGTGCGGGCCTTCACAGGTCCATAGGCGGCCGACTGCCCGACGCTGGTGCAGGTTGCACTGGTCTGGCGCCCGCTGAAGGCGAGCCAGCGAACCGGGTATACTGGCCGCCATCCGTTCTGCCTTTCCGTATTTCTGAAGGTTTCTATGCGCAACGACGCCCACGACGAACTGGACCATGTGCCCAGCCTGACCACCGATCCGCGCGACCGTGACGACTATCAGCTCGGCTACCAGGCGCCCGCCCAGAGCCATGCATCCCGCAGCAACGCGCCCAGCTACCCGCAGGTGGAGCGGCGCCGTGGTTTCGGCACCGGGCCGCTGTGGGCGCTGATCGGCGCGCTGGTCATCGCCCTGGGTGGCCTGAGCTGGTGGAGCTACCAGCAGGTGCTGCACATGCAGGAGTCGATAGTGGCGACCCAGGACGCCTTCGCTCGCATCAGCGAGGAGGCCGCTGGGCGTATCCAGGACATCTCCGGCAAGGTGGTGGCCACCGAGTCCAGCGTCACCAGCGACAGCGAGGCCCTCAAGTTGCGAGTCAAGCAGCTGGAGACCAAGCTGGCCGAGCTGAGCAAGCAGCAGCAGAACGTGGCCGGCCAGCAGAGCGGGCAGGGCAAGCGTATCGACCAGCTGGCCGCCGACCTGAAGACCCAGCAGAGCTCGACTGCCCAGTTCGATGGCAAGCTGGACAAGCTGGCCAGCGAGCAGAAGAGTGGCCTGGCCGGTGTCGGCAAGCTGCAGGAGCAACTCAAGGGCCAGGCCGCCGATATAGAGGCACTGAAGAAGAGGGGCGATCAGAGCCAGGCCGTGCGCAGCCTGGAGCAGGACCTGCTGGTGCTGCGCAGCGAACTGGAGAACCGTCCGGCGCCGAGCAACAACACCGCCGAGTTCGATGCCTTCCGCGCCCAGGTCACCCGCAACATCAACGGCCTGCAGGCCCAGGTGCAGAACCTGCAGCAGCAGCTCAACAGCCGCTAAACCCTGCAGATGTAAAAAGCCCCGCCTAGGCGGGGCTTTTTCATTCTGGCGACTTGGCCTAGGCGCAGTTGGCGTGGCGCAGCGTCTGCCGGCTGGTGCGGATGAACTGGTCGATGGCCTGGACCAGCAGGTCGCCGTCGTCCAGGGTCAGCTCGCAGGGCGCGTGGCCCTCGGCTTCGCACAGGTACACGGCGTGGCTGGCCTGGCGGTGCAGGCACTGGTAGCGCTGCTGGCGCGCCTCGACCCGCAGGCTGAGCAGGTCGACATGGGCCACCGAGACCCGTTCGCTGTCGCCGACGGCGAGGGCGCCTTGCTGCAGCAGCGGGGTGTGGGTGAAGGGTGAGGCGGACAGCATCACCTGTTGGCACTCGGCGAGGTCCTCGCGCAGGCGGCTGTCGAGAAACCAGTTGCCACGGATGTCGCGATGCAGGTCGAGACTGCGCTGGCCGTGGTTGTCCACCTTCAGCCACAGGCGGCGGAAGCGCCAGCGCTCGTCGTACTTGAGGGTATAGGTGGCGACGATGCTGTTGCCACGGATGCTCTGCATCAGGTGGCTGCTGGCATTCACCCCGTCGCTGGCGATATCCAGGTTGAGGTGTTCGACGCCGGGGTTGGTCCAGGGCTTCCAGACCAGGCTCTGTTGCATCCTTGCACTCCTCCGCTCAAGGCGCGCCGGCATCCTGCCGCGCTAGATGGGACAGAGAATACGGCGCTCGCTGCGCGCTGTCTGTCAGCCAAAGCCGACAGATGCGCAGCTTGTTGCGCACTCAGGCCTTGCGCTTGAGCGGTTGCTGGGCGAATTGCACCCCGCCCAGGCCGGTGTCCTGCAGGGCGCGGATATTGGCGTGGTCGTTGCCTTCTGGGGTGGCCAGCACGGAGCGATAGTGCTCGCCGAAGGCGCGCAGGGTCTCTTCCAGGCTGAGGCCTTCGAGCAGGGCCAGGCCGAGGGTCTTGCACGAACCTTCGTTCTGCCCGGCGGCGCTCTCCACGGCGCCGTTGCGGAAGGCGCTGGGCTGGTAGTCGTAGTGCTCGGCGACGAAGGCCAGGGTCTCGGCGAACTGGAATTGCTCGCCGTGCAGGCGGGCGCGGAAGTCTTGCAGGCTCATCAGTGCTGGTTTCCTTTGTCGAAGGCGGCCTGCTGCTCGGCAGTGGCTTCTTTCTGGTATTGGGCTTTCCACTCGGCATAGGGCATGCCGTAGACGACTTCACGGGCCTGCTCCATGTCGACGGCCACGCCCTGTTCATCGGCGGCGGCCTTGTACCACTTGGACAGGCAGTTGCGGCAGAAACCGGCGAGGTTCATCAGGTCGATATTCTGCACATCGCTGCGTTCACGCAGGTGCTGGACCAGGCGGCGGAAGGCGGCGGCTTCCAGCTCGAGGCGTTGTTGTTCGGTCATACAGGCTCCTTGTCATCGGAAGCGGATTCAAAGTCTCGCGAGCTAGAGCCAGGCTAGGCGGGAAAGGGGCGAGGGCGCGGAGTTTACATGACGTAAATGAGCACCCGAGGCCCTTTCCCAACGACGCATGGCCGACGCGCAGCAGACTTTGGGCCGCTTCTCAGCGGTGGGCGGCGAGGGTGATTGATACCGACTCGGCGAAGCGCAGGGCGTGCAGCTTGTCCACTTCCACCTCGGCGTAGCGCACGGGCGGATTGGCCATGACCAGGTCGAGGATCTCCTGGGTCAGGCGCTCGAGCAGGGCGAAGCGGTTTTCCTCGACGTGGCGGATCACCGCCTTGGTGATGGTGCGGTAGTTCAGCGCGTGGTCGATGTCGTTGTCACGCACGGCCTCGTCGGCCGGGTAGAGGATGGTCAGGTTGATCAACACGTCCTGCTTGTTGTTGATCTCCTCCTCCTTGATGCCGATGAAGGTGCGCAGGCGCAGGTCCTTGACCCGGATGCGCGCCATCCCAGGTTCCAGTCGCGGCATTTACTTGCTCCGTCCGATCAGTTGCAGGAATTCCTGGCGAGTGTTGCTGGACTCGCGGAAGGCGCCCAGCATAACCGAGGTGAGCATCTGCGAGTTCTGCTTTTCCACCCCGCGCATCATCATGCACATGTGTTGCGCCTCGATCACCACGGCCACGCCGGCGGCGTTGGTGACGCTCTGGATAGCTTCGGCGATCTGCCGGGTCAGGCTCTCCTGGATCTGCAGGCGGCGGGCGTACATGTCGACGATGCGCGCCACCTTGGACAGGCCCAGCACTTTGCCGGTGGGGATGTAGGCGACGTGGGCCTTGCCGATGAAGGGCAGCAGGTGGTGCTCGCACAGCGAGTACAGCTCGATGTCGCGGACGATCACCACCTCGTCGCTGGTCGAGGCGAACAGCGCGCCGTTGACGATCTCTTCCAGCGACTGGGCGTAGCCGTGACACAGGTACTGCATGGCCTTGGCGGCGCGCTCGGGCGTGTCGCGCAGGCCCTCCCGCTGCGGGTCTTCACCGAGGCCGAGGAGGATTTCGCGGTAGTGCTGCGGCAGGTTCATGGTGCGGTCCTCAGACCAGGTGGCGACCGCCGTTGACGGTCAGGGTGGTGCCGGTGACGTAGGGGTTGTCCAGCAGGTAGCGCAGGCTCTGGTAGATCACCTCGGCGCCGGGCTCGAAGCCTAGTGGCGTCTCGGCCAGGCGCTTGGCGCGGTACTCGGCATCGTCGCCCTCATTGAACTGGATCAGCGCCGGGGCGATGCCGTTGACCTTGATCGCCGGGGCGAAACGCGCGGCGAAGGACTGGGTCAGGCTGTCCAGCCCGGCCTTGCTGGCGCAGTAGGCGGGACGCTTGGCGCTGCCCTTGCGCGAGACGTCGTCGCCGAGGTGGACGATGTCCGCCGGGCCGCCGTGGCGCAGCAGCGCCTCGCAGTGCAGGTTGATCAGGTAGGGCGCGAGCATGTGCACGCTGACCATGCGCTGGAACACCTCGGCCTCGTGGCCCGGGGTTTCCGTCTCCCAGTCCGAGGCGTTGTGCACGATGGCGCGCAGGCGCTCGGTGGTGCCTTTCAGCTGCTCGATAAAGGCGAGGATGCCGGCCTCGCTGGCGAAGTCCGCCTGCAGCGCGATGGCGCCGCGCTTGCGCAGGCGCTGCACGCCCTCGCGCTCGCTGCGGTAGCTGAAGATCACCGGCTGACCGTCGTCGAGCAGGCGCTCGGCGCAGTGCATGCCGAGGCGCTGGCCGGCGCCGGTGATCAGGATGGGGGCAGGGGCAGTCATTGCGGGGCTCGTCGATCAGACCGGATCGGCCAAGTAAACCCCAGGCCCCGCTGCGCTACAACCATGCGCAGCGTGGGGGAAAGCGCCGCTTCAGGGCGTCTGCAGCACTTCGTCCGCCTGGCGCACGCGGCGACCTTGCAACCAGGGATCGAGGAGGTGGGTGGAGAGCGGGATGAACCAGTAGGTCATCAGCGGCGTGAGCAGCAGGGTGCTGAGCAGCACGCGCAGCACCAGCGGCCACTCGGCCATGAAGCCGCCGAACATCAGGTTGAAGGCCAGCGACACCGGGAAGAACGCCAGCCAGATGGCCACGCTCTGCTTCCAGCGCGGCGGGCGGCGCAGAGCGTTGCCGAACCAGGCGTCCAGGCCGCTGACCCGGCGCTCATGGGGCTGGGCGAACAGGCCGCTGCCACGCTGCAGCCAGGCACGGCGCGAGGCGGAATGCTCCCAGGCGGCGAGAGTGGCGGAGTCGGCGAAGCGGAAGATGATCTGGAACTCGTCGTCTTCGGGCGGTGGGGCGAGGACGCCGGAGCCGAGGTAGCCGGGGAAGTCGGCGGCGAGTTGCTGGCCTTCGTGCAGCCAGGCGCGGAAATCCTGGAAGCACTCGCGCGGAACGCGGCGTGCCACCAGCATGGTGACCGGATCGGTAGACATCGTGTATCTCCACAGCGACAGGCGCGGCCCGGATAGGGCGGTGCGCGGTATGGTCCGCCGGGGTGATGGCGGAACATAGAATTAGGTCAATGTTATTGCCATTTATGGAGGATGACTAGAGGCGTGTCCGTGGCAATTCGGCCAATGGTCGGGCAAAAGAAAAAGCCCGGCACTGAGGCCGGGCTTCTTTGCAGCGCGGGTGCGCTTACTTCACTTCCACCGCCAGGCTTTCGGCGATCTTCTTGTTCCAGATCGCCGGGCCGGTGATGTGCACGGACTCGCCCTGGGTGTCGACCGCCACGGTAACCGGCATGTCTTTCACTTCGAACTCGTAGATCGCTTCCATGCCCAGCTCGGCGAAGGCCAGCACCTTGGACTTCTTGATCGCCTGGGCGACCAGGTAGGCGGCGCCGCCGACGGCCATCAGGTACACGGCCTTGTTGTCGCGGATCGCGTCGATGGCAATCGGGCCGCGCTCGGACTTGCCGATCATGCCCAGCAGACCAGTTTGCTCGAGGATCTGGCGGGTGAACTTGTCCATACGGGTGGCGGTGGTCGGACCAGCCGGGCCTACCACTTCGTCACCGACCGGATCGACCGGGCCGACGTAGTAGATGAAGCGGCCTTTCAGATCGACCGGCAGCTCTTCGCCCTTGTTCAGCATGTCGACCATGCGCTTGTGCGCAGCGTCGCGGCCGGTGAGCATCTTGCCGTTGAGCAGCACGGTCTCGCCCGGCTTCCAGCTTTGCACTTCTTCCGGGGTGATGGTGTCGAGGTTGACGCGGCGCGCGCTCGGGCCGGCTTCCCAGACGATTTCCGGGTAGGCGGACAGGTCCGGCGCTTCCAGCTCGGCCGGGCCGGAGCCGTCGAGCACGAAGTGGGCGTGACGGGTGGCGGCGCAGTTGGGGATCATGCACACCGGCAGGCTTGCTGCGTGGGTCGGGTAGTCCATGATCTTGACGTCGAGCACGGTGGTCAGGCCGCCCAGGCCCTGGGCGCCGATGCCCAGCTGATTGACCTTGTCGAACAGCTCGAGGCGCATTTCCTCGATCTTGTTCTGCGGACCGCGAGCCTTCAGTTCGTGGATGTCGATGTGCTCCATCAGCACTTCCTTGGCCATCACTGCGGCCTTTTCGGCGGTGCCGCCGATGCCGATGCCGAGCATGCCCGGCGGGCACCAGCCGGCGCCCATGGTCGGCACGGTCTTCAGCACCCAGTCGACGATCGAATCGGACGGGTTGAGCATGGCCATCTTCGACTTGTTCTCGGAGCCGCCGCCCTTGGCCGCGACGTCCACTTCCACCTTGTCGCCGGGGACGATGGAGTAGTGGATCACCGCCGGGGTGTTGTCCTTGGTGTTCTTACGCGCACCGGCCGGGTCGGCCAGGATCGAGGCGCGCAGGACGTTCTCCGGCAGGTTGTAGGCGCGACGCACGCCCTCGTTGATCATGTCGTCGACGCTCATGGTGGCGCCGTCCCAGCGCACGTCCATGCCGACCTTGACGAACACGGTGACGATGCCGGTGTCCTGGCAGATCGGGCGGTGGCCGGTGGCGCACATGCGCGAGTTGATCAGGATCTGCGCCATGGAGTCGCGCGCGGCCGGCGACTCTTCCTTCAGATAGGCCTCATGCATGGCCTGGATGAAGTCGACGGGGTGGTAATAGGAGATGAACTGCAGGGCGTCGGCGACGCTCTGAATCAGGTCGTCCTGCTTGATCACGGTCATTTGGGCGCTCCTCTATCAGGGAACATCTATAAGGAAACGCCGGACCACGACCCGGCGCAACTGCAAAAAATTGTCGGGAACGATTTTTGACGTCGCCCGCGACGGCCCGCAGGGTGGCCGCCAGGGATGGCGGGTCACAAAAAAGGCGGCGCAGTATAGCGCGCTGGCAGGGACCGGCACAGCCGCGCGGGCTGGCCGATGGTCGCGGGCGCGCTATCAATTTCACTACTACGGGGGTAGAGTTGGGCAAGGTGCCAGTACGGGACGGAACCCATGAGTACAAGTAGTCCAGGGGTGACAAAGCGCGGTCTGCAAAGCCTCTTGCTGAAGCGCTTCGGCATGGCGGTAGCGAGCTATGCGCTGGTGCTTCTGTTGATGTGGGTGGCCCTGTGGGTTGGCATATATAACGGCACCGTCTCCTTCGCCCTGTTCTGTACCTGCATGGTGGCGCTCAGCCAGCTGGCCTTCTACGCCCTGTTCCGCAGCGGCCGCAACCTGCACTTCGCCGATCCCAGCCTGACCGAGGCGCAGATTCTCGTCGGCCTTGCCCTGCACACCGCCTTGCTGGTCCAGCTCGACAGCGCGCGCGGCAGCCTGCTGATGTTCTACCTGATCATCCTGATGTTCGGCGTATTCCAGCTGCGCCCGCGGGTGTTCGTGCGTTGCGCCGCCGTTGCCTTCTTTTCCTTCGTCGGACTCAACCTGGTGGAAGGCTACCAGATGCGCCTGGACGATCCGGGCCAGGCCCTGCTGCAATGCTGCGCGCTGTTTATCGGCCTGACCTGGCAGAGCCTGTTCGCCAGCTACGTACAGGCCCTGCGCCAGCGCATGCGCCAACGCCGCTACGCCCTGCAGGCACACCAGGACACCCTGCGCGGGATGATGCGCCAGCTCGAAGACCTGGTGGCCACCGACGAACTGACCGGGCTGTTCAATCGCCGCCACTTCCTGCGCCTGGCTCTCCGCGAGCTGGACAACCTCGGCCACGGCCGTCAGCACGGCCTGGCACTGATTGATCTGGACCACTTCAAGCGCATCAACGATGTGCACGGTCACGCCGCCGGCGACCGCGTGCTGCAGACCTTCGCCGCCGTGGCCCGCGCCTGCCTGCGCGATGGCGACGTGCTGGCCCGCTACGGTGGCGAGGAATTCGTACTGCTGCTGCCCCACACCGACGCCGACCAGTTCACCAGTTGCTGCGAGCGGCTGCGCGAGGCATTCGCCAATGCCGAGCCGGTCGGCGTGCAGGTGAGCAACCTGAGCCTGTCCGCCGGCATGACCCTGCTCAACGAAGGTGATGATCTCGACGAGGCCCTGCAGCGGGCCGACCAGGCGCTGTACCGGGCCAAGCGTGGCGGGCGCAACCGCTGCGACGCGGCCTGGGAGGGCGCCGGTGCCTGAGCTGAAAACCTCCGGCCAGGCCTGGTCGGTACCCGCCGGCAGCAACCTGCTCGATGCTCTCAACGGCGCCGGCCTGCGCGTGCCCTATAGCTGCCGCTCTGGCAGCTGCCATGCCTGCCTGGTGCGCTGCGTGCGCGGCGAGGTGCTGGACCAGCAACCCGAATCGCTGAGCGAGGCGCGCCGCGCACAGGGCTGGCGTCTGGCCTGCCAGTGCCGGGTGGTGGGCGATCTGGAAGTGCAGCTGTTCGATCCGTCCCGCGATGGTGTGCCGGCATGCGTGCATTCGCTCGACTGGCTGAGCCCATCGGTACTGCGCCTGCGCCTGCTGCCGGAGAAACCGCTGCGCTATGCCGCCGGTCAGCATCTGGTGTTATGGACAGCTGACGGCGTGGCACGGCCCTATTCGCTGGCCAGCCTGCCGGGCGAGGAGCCCTGGCTGGAGTTCCACCTGGACTGCCGTCAGAGCGGCGCCTTCAGCGATGTCGCCCGCCAGCTGCAAGCGGGCGACGTGCTGCGTCTGGGTGAGCTGCGCGGCGGCGCCCTGCATTACGACCTGGCCTGGAGCGAGCGGCCGCTCTGGCTGCTCGCCGCCGGCACCGGCCTGGCACCACTCTGGGGGGTGTTGCGCGAGGCACTTCGCCAGCATCATCAGGGGCCGCTACGGGTCATTCACCTGGCCCATGACGACTCCGGCCACTATCTGGCCGAGCCGCTGCAGGCGCTGGCTGCGAGCCATCCGCAGCTGCAGTTGCAGCTGGTGACGGCGTCCGAGCAGACGGCGGTTTTGGCGGAACTGCGGCTTGTTTCGCGACAGACCGTCGCCTTACTCTGCGGCTCTCCCGCCAGCGTGGAAGCCTTCGCCCGCCGCCTCTATCTGATCGGTGTGCCGCGCAACCAGGTGCTGGCTGACCTTTTTCTGCCCCATGCGTGAGAACCTATTTCAGACTTCTTGATCGTCGGCCATGCTGCGTTGAAATTACGCTCGGACTGCTCATTTACACTTCGTAAACTCCGCGTCCTCGCCTAATTTCGCCTTGCCTGGCTCTAGCTCAAAAAGCCTGAAGCAGGTTCCAAGCCGGGGCCCAGCCCTGGAGTTGCGATGAGCGAACACATACTGGTCGAGCGCGAAGGCGGTCTGCTGACCCTGCGCCTGAACCGTCCGGACAAGATGAACGCGCTGACCCGCGCCATGTACAGCCAGATGGCCGAGGTGCTAGACGCGGCCAACGAGGATCGAGCGGTGCGTGCCGTGCTGATCACCGGCGGTGCGGAGTGCTTCACCAGCGGCAACGACGTGGCCGACTTCCTGCAGGCGCCACCCACCGGCATGGACAGCCCGGTGTTCCAGTTCATGCGCGCGCTGTTCGACTTCGCCAAGCCGGTGGTGGCCGCCGTTGCCGGCCCGGCCGTGGGCATCGGCACCACCCTGCTGCTGCACTGCGACCTGGTATACGTCAGCCGCGACGCCAAGCTGCGCACCCCCTTCGTCAACCTCGGCCTGTGCCCAGAATTCGGCTCCAGCCTCCTGCTGCCGCGCCTGCTCGGCCAGGCCAAGGCGGCCGAAGTGCTGCTGCTGGGCGAGGCCTTCACTGGCGCCGAGGCCGCGCAGTGGGGCATCGCCAGCGGTGCTCTCGAGGACGGTCCGAGTACGGTGGCCAAGGCCCACGAGATGGCCCTGCGTTTCCTCGAACTGGCGCCTTCCGCGGTGGCCGACAGCAAGCGCCTGATGCGCGCGCCGGGGCGCGAGGAGCTGCGCAAGGTAATCGAGGAGGAGGGCGCCCTGTTCGGCCAGCGCCTGCGTTCGCCGGAGGCCATCGAGGCGCTGTCGGCCTTTATGCAGCGCAGGAAGCCGGACTTCTCCAAGTTCGCGTAGGCTTGAACCCCCCTCTCCTATCGGGAGAGGGGCTGGGTAGGGGCTGTAGGCGACTCGCTGCCAATCCCTCACCCCGGCTCTCTCCAAGGGAGGGAGAGGAATAAAAAAGGCCGCTCATCGAGCGGCCTTTTTCATGGGCGGCTAATCAGACCAGCGGATCGCCCACATGGAGGATCTTCATGGTGTTGGTGCCCCCGGTGCCGTGGTAGCTGTCGCCCTTGGTCAGGATCACCCAGTCGCCGGGCTGCACGAAGCCGCGCTTGAGCAGCTCGTCCACCGCCGCCTGGCTGACCTTGTTGGCCGGCAGGGCGGCCGGGTCGAACGGCACGGTGTAGACGCCGCGGAACAGGGCGACCCGGGCCTGGGCCTCGCGGTGCGGAGTGAAGGCGAAGATCGGGATCGACGAGCGGATGCGCGACATGATCAGCGGGCTGTAGCCACTCTCGGTCAGGCTGATGATGGCCTTGACGCCCGGGAAGTGGTTGGCGGTGTACATGGTGGCCAGGGCGATGCTCTCGTCACAGCGCTCGAAGGTGCGGCCGATGCGGTGGCTGGATTTCTGGCTGGTCGGGTGCTTCTCGGCGCCCAGGCATACGCGGGCCATCGCCTCCACGGCTTCCACCGGATATTCGCCGGCGGCGCTCTCGGCCGAGAGCATCACCGCATCGGTGTAGTCCAGCGCGGCGTTGGCTACGTCGGAGACTTCCGCGCGGGTCGGCATCGGGCTGTGGATCATCGACTCCATCATCTGGGTCGCGGTGATCACCGCTTTGTTGTAGCGGCGGGCGTGGGCAATGATCTTCTTCTGGATGCCGACCAGCTCGGCATCGCCGATCTCCACGGCGAGGTCGCCGCGGGCCACCATCACCGCGTCGCTGGCGCGGATCAGGCCATCCAGCGCGGCATCGTCGGCCACCGCCTCGGCGCGCTCGATCTTGGCCACCAGCCAGGCGTTGCCACCGGCCTCGGTGAGCAGGCTACGGGCGTAGTCCATATCGGCGGCGTCGCGCGGGAAGGACACGGCGACGTAGTCCAGATCCATCTCGGCGGCCAGCTTGATGTCGACCTTGTCTTTCTCGGTCAGGGCCGGCGCCGTCAGGCCACCACCGCGGCGGTTGATGCCCTTGTTGTCGGACAGTGGCCCACCGATCACCACGCGGCAGTGCAGCTCGTCGGCGCCCTTGAGCTCGACGCGCATGACCACGCGGCCATCGTCCAGCAGCAGGTCGTCGCCGACGTCGCAATCCTGGATCAGCGCCGGGTAGTCGATGCCGACCACCTCTTGGTTGCCTTCGGTGCGCGAGTGGCTGGCGGACAGGCGGAACAGGTCGCCCTCCTTGAGTTCGATGCGCTTGTTGGTGAACTTGGCGATGCGGATCTTCGGACCCTGCAGGTCGCCGAGCAGCGCCACGTGGCGGCCGTGCTTGGCGGCCAGCTCGCGGACCAGCGCGGCGCGAGCCTTGTGATCGTCGGCGCTGCCGTGGGAGAAGTTCAGGCGGGCAACGTCGATGCCGGCGACTATCAGCTGTTCGAGAACTTCCGGGGAATTACTGGCGGGGCCTAGGGTGGCGACGATTTTGGTGCGGCGCAGGGTCATGCGGTAACTCCAGTTTGCATAGCGTGCGGCGAGGCTACTACGGCCTTTCACTGTAGTCATCGTTCGCCTGCACTACCTTGTCTCTGCAGAAATCGCCTCGAACGCCGATACACTGCACAGCGGAGGAATTGACCATGCGAACCCTGATCCTGATTCTCACCCTGACCAGTCTGGTCGGCTGCAATCGCCTGTCCCTGGACCGTCATCTGGACGAGGCCTATCGGCACTACACCGAGGGCGATTGCGACCAGGCCCTGCTCGACCTGTCGCGTGCCGAGCGCAGCAGTCGCTCGCGCAGTTACATGCAGCCGGAAATCTCCCTGCTGCGCGGCCAGTGCCTCGAACGGCAGAACCTGTTCGTCGACGCGGCGCAGACCTACGAGTTCATCGTCACCCGTTATCCGGCCAGCGAATACGCCTATCGCGCGCGCGCCAGGCTGGAGACATTGCGCCAGCTCGGGCATCATCAGGCGGGAGAGCCGGCCAAGGCATCCGCCGCATCCCTCTGATGCGGCCGTCAGTCGGCTGGCCCGCAGGAAGCGAAGCGCGGCGTTAAGCTGCGCCGAAGGAGGGAAGCCCGCATGCGTCATTTCATATTCATCGCCTTGCTCGTGCCGGCGTTCGCCAGCGCGGAAATCTATCGCTGGACGGACGCCCAGGGGCGCGTGCATTTCAGCGAGAAACCCGGCGGCAGTAGCGCCGAGCAGGTAGAGGTGAAGCCTCAGGTCGTGGAGCGCGACGATGCCACGCGTGAACGTGAGCAGCGCGCCCAGCAATACTTCGATGCGCGTCGCGACGAGAAGGCCCATTCTCAGGCTCGCGCCTCTGCGGCCCGCGCCGAACGCAACAAGGAATGCAGCGAGCTACGCAGCAATCTTGCGCAGATCCAGCGCGGCGGCCGTTACTTCACTACGGATGCTAATGGCGAACGCAGTTATATCGACGAAGCCGAGGTAGAAGCGGCGCGCAGCCGTCTGTCGTCTCGTATTGCCGAGCGGTGCGGCTGAGTCTGGTCGAGTCCCAGCGCAGCAGCCATACTCGAACTCCATCCATAGCGATTGGCCACCATGCACATTCAGCGCCACATCGAACGCCACCAGCTGCCGTACTACTTGAAGGTGTTCAACCGCATCACCGACAAACCCATGGGCTACATCGGCAATGTCTCGCTGGACGGCCTGATGCTGATCAGCCAGTACCCGATGCTGGTCAATGCGCGCTTCGACATGCGCCTGAAGATTCCCGGCCGCGATGGTCGTGTGCACAACATCGACTTCGGCGCCTGCTGCCAGTGGAGCCGCGAGGACGTCACTCCCGGCACCTACGATTCGGGTTTCTCGCTGGTCGCGCCGCCGGCCGAGTACGTCGAGATGGTCGACGCCCTACGTAGCTACTTCAGCTTTCATCCTCTGGCCGCCTCGGCCTGACTGACACGCTTCCTTATCTGATCGTCTGGGCCTCCGCTCAGGCGATCGGCTGCAGCACTATTTCGTCGCTGCGGCGGATACCTGCGGTCATCTCCCGGCACAGTTCGAGGAACTCGCGCATGGCGGCGGTCTGGTACTTCTGCCGGTGCCAGATGAAATAGAACTGACGGGTGAGGTCCAGTTCCGGGGTTTCCACCGGCACCAGGCTGCCACGACGGAAGGCGTCGCGCAGGGCCAGGCGCGAGATGCAGCCGATGCCCAGACCGGACTCCACGGCGCGTTTGATCGCCTCGGTATGCTCTAGCTCCAGGCGGATATTCAGCTGCGCCGGGTGATGGCGCATGGCCTGGTCGAAGGTTAGGCGCGTGCCCGAGCCCTGCTCACGCAGGATCCAGGCCTCGCGGCTCAGCTCTTCCAGCGTCGCCGTGCCGCGCTCGGCCAGCGGGTGGCGCGGAGCGCAGAACACCACCAGCTCGTCCTCGACCCAGGGCTGCACTTCGATGTCCGGATGCTGGCAGTCGCCCTCGATCAGGCCCAGGTCCAGCTCGTAGTGGGCGACCCGCTGCACCACGTTGGCGGTGTTCTGCACATGCAGCTTGAGGCGGCATTCCGGGTGGCGCTGCATGAAATTGCCGATCAGCAGGGTGGCCAGATAGTTGCCCACCGTCAGCGTCGCGCCCAGCTCCAGCAGGCCGAAGCCGGTCTTGCCGCTGAGCAGGCGCTCGATCTCCTTGGCCTGGTCGAGTAGTGCCACCGCCTGCGGCAGCAACTGGCGACCCAGGGCATTCAGCGACAGGCGCTTGCCGGCGCGATCGAACAGCTGGCAGTCGGATTGCCGCTCCAGTTCGCTGAGCGAGGTGCTGGCGGCGGACTGCGAAAGGGCCAGGGATTCCGCCGCGCGCGACACGCTTTCCTGCTTGGCCACGGCGACGAACACTTCCAATTGCCTGAGGGTAAATCGCATATCTATATAACCAATAATCGATATCGTGATAATTCGCTTAACAGATATTGTGGCTGTCACTAGAATGGCGCGCAACGCTGCCGGCCCCGGCAGACGATTGTGTGCGTAATCACCTGGCATTGACCTGACGCAAATGGGTCGATGGTGTTTTCCGGCAATCTGAAAACCGAGACTTTTGAGGACACCCGCATGAGCAACATGAACACGGAACGCGTCGTCAGTGTGCACCACTGGAACGACACCCTGTTCAGCTTCAAGTGCACCCGCGACCCAGGCCTGCGCTTCGAGAACGGCCAGTTCGTCATGATCGGCCTGCAGCAGCCCAACGGCCGCCCGCTGATGCGCGCCTACTCCATCGCCAGCCCGAACTGGGAAGAGCATCTGGAGTTCTTCAGCATCAAGGTGCCGGACGGCCCGCTGACCTCCCAGCTGCAGCACCTTAAGGAAGGCGACGAGATCATCATCAGCAAGAAGCCCACCGGCACGCTGGTGCTCGATGACCTCAACCCCGGCAAGCACCTGTACCTGCTCAGCACCGGCACCGGCCTCGCGCCGTTCATGAGCGTGATCCAGGACCCGGAAACCTACGAGCGCTTCGAGAAGGTCATCCTGGTCCACGGCGTACGCTACGTGAACGAAGTCGCCTACCGCGAGTTCATCACCGAGCACCTGCCGAAGAACGAGTTCTTCGGCGACGCGCTGAAGAACAAGCTGATCTACTACCCGACCGTGACCCGCGAGCCGTTCGAGAACCAGGGCCGCCTGACCGACCTGATGCGCAGCGGCAAGCTGTTCGAGGACATCGGCCTGCCGCCGATCAACCCGCAGGATGACCGCGCCATGATCTGCGGCAGCCCGAGCATGCTCGACGAGACCAGCGAAGTGCTCGACAGCTTCGGCCTGAAGATCTCCCCGCGCATGCGCGAGCCGGGCGACTACCTGATCGAGCGCGCCTTCGTCGAGAAGTAAGCGCCCATCGTTACAACACAAGCCCGCCTATCGGCGGGTTTGTCGTTTCTGGGTTAGCCAGGCACCACTTCCAGCACGCAGATGCGCCCCGGCTCGGGGTAGTGCCAGCGCACCTGCACATCCCACAGCAGCACGCCGTAGCGGCGCTCGGGCTCCGGCACCTGGTAGGCGGGGCGCGGGTCCTGGGCCAGGCATTGCTCGATCAGTTCGACCAGTGGCTCGCCCAGGCGCAGGGCGTGTTGCCGTGCCTGTTGCAGAGCCTCGTCACTCCAGGTCAGGTCGATTGGCGTCGGCGGCGCATCGGCGATGCGGTTGAACGCGCCGGGCACGCCGTCGGCATAGGGCACGTAGGGTTTGATATCCAGCACCGGCGTGCCGTCCAGCAGGTCGATGCCGGACAACCACAGCCGCCCTGGTTCGACCTTCTCCAGCTTCACCACCGACTGGCCGATGCCGTTGGGGCGGTGCGTGGCGCGGGTCGCGAATACGCCCAGCGAGGCGTTGCCGCCCAGGCGCGGTGGGCGCACCTTGAGCCGCGGCTTGTCCTCCAGGGCCTGGTGGAAGAGGAACAGCAGCCACACGTGACTGACCTGCTCCAGCCCCTCGACCGCTTCGGCGCGGTCGAACGGCGCCACCAGCTCCAGCACGCCGCGAGCGGCCGGGGCCAGTTGCGGCTGACGGGGAATGGCGAACTTCTCCTTGAAGCAGGAGCGCAGGAAACCGATGGGGCTGACGGAGTGAGACATGGCGGCACGCGTGGCGGGAAAACCCGCCCATGGTAGCGAGCGCTCGCCTCAGTCGGCCACCTCGTCGTAGCCACGGCCGCGCCATTGCAGCAGGCACAGGCCATGGCCGAACGGATCGCGCAGGCCGGCCAGGCGGCCCCAGGCCTCGTCGGTCGGGCCGCGTTCCAGGCGTGCACCGGCAGCCAGGGCGCGGGCCAGCGCGCTGTCCAGGTCCGCCACCACCAGGTCCAGATGCAGCGGCGTCCAGTGTGGAGCGTAGTCACGGCGCAATCCGCTAGCGGCGACCGCAGCGCTGCCGGGTTCCTTGTGCAGCAGGTAGACCGGCACCGGCGCGCCCTCGAGCTCGGCCACGCTGCCATCGAACAGGTAGCGGCGCAGGCGCAAGCCGGCGGCCTGCTCATAGAAGGTCACGGCTTGCTCCAGGTCCGGCACGTCCAGATTGATCAGCAGCTCGGTCATGGCTCGACGCTCGTTCGCGTGGACGGTTGGGCGGAGCTGTCTGAAGCACCGCGTGCGCCGGTCATGGCTGTCACCGGAACACCTCAGTGAATAGCCCCATCACCGCATCGTGGCATTGCGTGCAGACCAGGCCGCGTTCCTGGCCGGAGTGCGGGTCGGCGTTCTCGTGGGGCTGCACGCAGGCGGGCAGGGCGAAGCGCCGCTGCAGCGCACTCAGGTCCAGGCGCACATCGAAGTACACCCACTCGCGGCAGTTCTCCGACCAGGCCTGGCCGCGAAACGTCTCCTCGGCGCCGTTGTGCAGCAGAGCCTGTTCCAGTGCGCGCAGGTGTTCGCAGACCATGGGACGATCCTCAGGGCTTGGCCGGGACCGCCGGCGGGCGCTCCGGGTATTGTGGGAGCTGGTCGCAGATCTCCAGCCAAGGCGCCTTGGAGGCGACGAAGATATGCGCGCCGGGGCCCTGTTCGACCGGGGTGTCGAGGCTGCCCATGCGCACTCGGACGATTTCCGGCATCTGCTCCCGACGGCTGTAGATGGGCGAGCCGCAGTGGCTGCAGAACACCCGGTGGCTGCCCTCGGCGGTGCGGAAGTCCTTCAGTGCATCCGCGCCGGCGGTGACAACGAAATCAGCGGTGGCAACCAAAACATTGGAAGCGAAGGCCGAGCCGCCAGCCTTGCGGCAGCGCGAGCAGTGGCAGAAGAACGCCGCACCTAGCTCGCCGCGAATCTCGTAATGCACCGCCCCGCACAGGCAACTTCCGTTGTACATGTGAATCCCTCGCTGAACTGGATCAGGTTTCGCTGATGTAGCCCTGGCGCAGCGCCTGCGCCTGGTCCTCGAAAATCGCCATGGTGGTGCTCATGCGGCGGAAGCCGAGGCGACGGTAGAAGTCCTCCTTGCCCGGCACCGCATAGAGAATGATCTTGCGATGCCCGCGCGAGGCCTCCACCAGCCGCGTCACTATCTCGCGGCCGAGGCCGCTGCCCTGATGCTCGGGCAACACGGCGACGTCGCAAATGTAGGAGCAATCGACGCCATCGGCCAGCGCGCGACCGGCACCCACCAGCCGGCCGTCTATGTACGCCAGGCAGCGCAACAGGCTGTTACCGAAGGCGGTGCGCAGCCAATCCGGGCTCTTGTTACCCAGCGGTGCGGCCAGGTACAGGGCGGAAAGCTCCTCCCAGTCGAGGCCGTCGAGCGAGTCGGACCAGCGAACGTCCATGGCTCAGTCCTGCGCGTCGTGGCAGACCACGCACAGCTTGTTGCCATCCGGGTCGCGGAAATAGGCGCCGTAGTAGTGCTCATGGTACTCGGAACGCAACCCCGGCTCGCCCTCGCACTTGCCGCCATGGGCCAGAGCGATGGCGTAGACACTGTCCACCACCGCCCGACTGGAAGCCGCGAAGGCCACCATCTGCCCGTTGCCGCCTGCATGCGGCTGCCCGTCATAAGGTCTGCCGATCAGAAACAATGGGCGCGGCTCGGCCTGCATCGGCTGCCAGCCGGCCCAGGGCCGCGAGGCATCGCTGAAGCGCAGTTGATTACCCAGCGCGTGCATCAGCGGCTGATAGAACGCCAGGGCTTGCTCGAAGTCGCCAATGCCAAGGAAAACGTGGGAGAACATACGCGGTATCCGAGTGGGGTGGGAGGAGGAGCTTAGCTTGCAGCGAATCGGGTGGTGGGAGGGCTAACGTTTGGTTAAGGGGCCGGCTTTAGCCGGTCCCGAGTGAGCGAAGCGAACGACTTGAACCAGTAGTTAGGCGGCTGACAGCACATATGTAGCCTTTACCTGACCCTCGTACAAAATTACGACTTGGAGACTGCTCTGTTCGCGAGAGATATGAAGTTCGATTGGTGGTTCCATGCCTATGAGCTTTAGTTGATTCTCTGACGTCTTGTCGCCTACTAACCGAATTACGTTCGGAAGCCCAATTTGAGCAAAGCATTCGACCTCTTGGCGGAGTGCTCCCGCAACCGCACAAAGGATAGATTTACCTTTGACAGTTAGATCCATAGCGATGCCATATCCACAAGCCCATACACGCAACTTAACTGCATTAGTTGAGTCTTCGTGCAGGCCGCATATTTTACGCAGGAATTCAAGTGCCGGAATGCAGGAGATCATTCAGTTGCCTAACGATTAAGCTAACGGGCAGACAAAAGCGTAGCTTTTGGCTGTCCAGCGAACGAAGTGAGCGGCAGTTGAGCGCATGTTAGGCTTGCGCTGGAGGCTAGGCCGTTCATATGAGAGGTTCCACAGTGCCATCTATTAGATCTTTTCGCTGGCCGACTTCGAGCTCTTCTTCATGGCAGTAAAAAAGGACTGTCGATGAGAGATTGTGCAAAACTACAGCATCGTCTCGTGCGGGTAAGAAGATCTCATGCCAACGCTCAACGAACTCTGCGGCTTCCACCACCGCAACCTCTGATTCGCTGTAGACGATTTGAACTGTGCCAGTAGATGGAATTCGCTTGGCTAGCCAAGCCTTGGCAACTGAATAGCTTTCAATAATTAGACGATCAATGTTTGCAACGCTTTCTTTATTTAGTCCATATCGCTTTGGGTGGCTGTATTTGAGCGCATAATCATACGCATGCTGAGCTTTCAAAGGCTCTAGCCATCGGGCTTTAACTCCTGCATCTGAATACTCTTTTGCGTACATTTGATAGAGCCTAACGTTTGGTTAAGGGGCCGGCTTTAGCCGGTCCCGAGTGAGCGAAGCGAACGGCTTGAACCATTTGTTAGGTGTCGGACGATAAATTGTGTTTGTTCTCTTGCTTTATAAGAGATTTGATATTTCTTGGTGCAATGCACAGCATGCATATAAGGGATGTGTGTATGAGTATTGATGGAAGAACGCCGACTAGAAAAATCAGGAGGTTAATGTCTCTCCAGTTAGCTATAAATTTAAATATTTTGGTTGAATTCCAAGGTATAGCTGAAGAGGAAAATAAAAAGTAAACAAAGGCAGAGATTATTGCCAGGCAAGCTAGGTTGATAATTGACGCAATTTTATTATGGCGATTAAGCGTCAAGGCTGATACGGCGAAGGGTGCTGAAATAAGAATGGCCCAAAAGATATTCGCCTCTTCTGCTGACTCGCAATTGCGTGCTCCCATGCATGAGCCTACAGCGCCATATACGAGGAGCCCAACAGCTAAAGCTGTAAGGATAAGAATTAAGCGGATGGCTATCAGCATGTGGGCACCTAACGATTAAGCTAAGGGGCCGGCTTCGCCGGTCCCAGCGAACAAAGTGAGCGCTTTGAGCGCATTGTTAGGTGCTGCGCACATATACGATATTTTGTTTTGACTGCGTGGCTTCTTCGAAAGGCTGAGTTAGTGAAATGCATTCTGAGCTTCGGATGTCAGGGAATTCTGCTAGTAACTCACACATGCTGAGCTCCTGAAGCTCTAGATCGGCGCTGGTAGGATAAAGATCGAAGTAATGAAATAGCTTCAGTGCTGCTTTATCCTGAGACCACTCAACGGTGACTGAGTTTACGTTCACGCTCAAGTTACGCTTCGCGATGACTCCAGCAGCATTGAGAAGGTGTGATAATTCCATAAGCACCTAACTATAAGTAGACGACACAAGTGGCGTAATTTTTTTCCGCCACTTGTGTCGCATAACGTTCCTTGTCGTCCGGCAAGTCCTTGTCTAGCCTGCAAATCGCATCAGGAGATGCGACAACAGTCAGGGAGCAATAGCGACATGGATGGCAAGCCCAGGCTGCTCGATCAAGTACGCGAGCAAATTCGCCTTCGACACTATTCGATTCGTACCGAAACTGTCTATCTGGAGTGGGTGAAGCGCTTTATCCGTTTCCACAAATACCGTCACCCGCAGGAGATGGGCGCTGCTGAAGTTGAGGCCTTTCTGAGTGATCTGGCTGTGCGGCGGGATGTGGCGGCGTCCACGCAGAATCAGGCGCTGTCGGCGATTCTGTTTCTCTACAAGCAGGTGTTGCAGATAGAACTGCCCTGGATGGACGGGGTAATTAGGGCGCGGCGCCCGCAGCGTTTGCCGGTGGTGCTGACACGGGAGGAGGTCGCCAGCCTGCTGGCGCAGTTGGACGGAACGCTGTGGTTGGTGGCCAATCTGCTGTATGGCTCGGGCATGCGTTTGATGGAAGTGCTGCGTTTGCGCGTCAAGGACGTGGAGTTTTCCCGTTTTGAGATTCTGATTCGCGACGGCAAGGGGCAGAAGGATCGGGTGACCATGCTGCCGCGTAAGCTGGCTGCGCCTTTGGAGATGCATCTGCAGCGGGTTCGCGCGCTGCACGAGCATGATTTGCAGGAAGGTTACGGTCGGGCGAACCTGCCCCATGCGCTGGCGCGCAAGTATCCGAATGCGGCGGCGGAGTGGGGCTGGCAGTTCGTGTTTCCGTCGATCAACCGTTCCGAGGACCCGCGCCCGGGTGGCATCTTCCGCCACCATCTGCACGAGAAGACCATCCAGCGGGCGATCCGCAACGCAGTGCGGCGGGTTGGGCTGCACAAGCCGGCCACGCCGCATACCTTGAGGCATTCCTTCGCCACACATTTATTGGAGAGCGGGCAGGACATTCGCACGGTGCAGGAGCTGCTCGGCCATGCCGATGTGAAGACCACGCAGATCTATACCCACGTGCTCAATCGCGGCGGGCTGGGGGTGCTGAGTCCGCTGGATCGGGTGTGAAGCGGATAGCGGAGGCAGCCTGGGCGCGGCAGTCCGACAGCGCCTCGTAGCATTGCAGCCGCTTGTTGGGGCAGCGTCATGAAAAGCCCCGCATTTGCGGGGCTTCTTTATATGGGCGGCGCTTAGACCAGCTCGGCCCAGAGGTCGTACTCGTCGGCATCGACGACGCGTACACGGACCTTGTCGCCCGGCTGCACGCTGGTGCTGTCGATGAACACGCTGCCGTCGATTTCCGGGGCATCGGCCCAGGAGCGGGCGACGGCGCCTTCGTGGTCGACTTCGTCGATCAGCACTTCGATCTCGGTGCCGACCTTGCGCTGCAGACGCGCGGCGGAAATCGCCTGCTGGTGGGCCATGAAGCGGTCCCAGCGGTCCTGCTTCACATCATCCGGCACCGGCTCCAGGCCCAGGTCGTTGGCCGGGGCGCCGTCCACCGGGCTGTACTGGAAGCAGCCAACGCGGTCGAGCTGGGCTTCGGTCAGCCAGTCCAGCAGGTACTGGAAGTCTTCCTCGGTCTCACCGGGGAAGCCGACGATGAAGGTGGAGCGGATGGTCAGTTCCGGGCAGATCTCGCGCCAGGACTTGATGCGCGCCAGGGTCTTGTCCTCGAAGGCGGGGCGCTTCATGGCCTTGAGCACTTTCGGGCTGGCGTGCTGGAAGGGGATGTCCAGGTACGGCAGCAGCTTGCCGGCGGCCATCAGCGGGATCACGTCGTCCACGTTCGGGTACGGGTAGACGTAGTGCAGGCGCACCCACACGCCCATGCTGGAGAGCGCCTCGCACAGTTCCTTCATGCGCGTCTTGACCGGCTGGCCTTCCCAGAAGTCGGTCTTGTACTTCAGATCCACGCCGTAGGCGCTGGTGTCCTGGCTGATCACCAGCAGCTCCTTGACGCCGGCCTTGACCAGGCGCTGGGCCTCGGACAGCACGTCACCGACCGGACGGCTGACCAGCTTGCCGCGCATGGACGGGATGATGCAGAAGGCGCAGCTGTGGTTGCAGCCCTCGGAAATCTTCAGGTACGCGTAGTGACGCGGGGTCAGCTTGATGCCCTGCGGCGGCACCAGGTCGACGTAGGGGTTGTGATCAGCCTTGGGCGGGATCACTTCGTGCACCGCGTTGACTACCTGTTCGTACTGCTGCGGGCCGGTGACGGCCAGCACGCTCGGGTGCACGTCACGGATGGCGTTCTCGGACACGCCCATGCAGCCAGTGACGATCACCTTGCCGTTCTCGGCGATGGCTTCGCCGATGGTGTCCAGCGATTCGGCCTTGGCGCTGTCGATGAAGCCGCAGGTGTTGACCACCACCACGTCGGCATCCTGGTAGGTCGGGACGATCTCGTACCCTTCCATGCGCAGCTGGGTGAGGATGCGTTCGGAGTCGACGGTGGCCTTGGGGCAACCAAGGGAAACGAATCCGACTTTGGGCGTGGCGGTGGACATCGGGGGCTAACCTCAAACGGGCGCTCGGGAGGGCGCCTCTGATCAAAAAGTGCGCAATTCTAGCGGCAGCTTGCCTGCTTGAATAGCCTGGGCAGACAACTGATCTATGCTCAGCCTGGCCGCCTGCAGCGAGCCGCGACAGCCCTGGATCGGGCTGAGCGGCGTGTTCAGGTCGCGCGCCCACTCGTCCGGATGGAAGCCGCCCATGAGCGAAGTCGTCGCCGAACACACCAAGCCCTCCCACGCCTCGTCCTCCATCGGCCTGCTGATTGGCGCGGTGGGCGTGGTCTACGGCGATATCGGCACCAGCCCGCTGTACACGCTGAAGGAGGTGTTCAACGGCGGCTACGGCGTGCAGGTCAACCACGAGGGCGTGCTCGGCGTGCTGTCGCTGATCTTCTGGTCGCTGATCTGGGTGGTGTCGATCAAGTACGTGCTGTTCGTGCTGCGCGCGGACAACCAGGGCGAGGGTGGGGTGATGGCACTGACCGCGCTGGCCCGGCGTGCGGCGTCTGGTCAGCCACGGCTGCGCATGGTGCTGGTGCTGCTCGGCCTGTTCGGCGCCGGGCTGTTCTATGGCGACAGCATGATCACCCCGGCCATCTCGGTGCTGTCGGCGGTGGAGGGCCTGGAGATCGCCTTCGCCGGGCTGGAGCACTGGGTGGTGCCGTTGGCGCTGATCCTGCTGGTGGGGCTGTTCCTGATCCAGAAACACGGCACGGCGCGCATCGGCATCCTGTTCGGCCCGGTGATGCTGCTGTGGTTCGTCACCCTGGGCGCCCTGGGCGTGTACGGCATCCTCCATCAGCCGCAGGTGCTGCAGGCGCTCAACCCCTACTGGTGCATCCATTTCTTCATCGCCCATCCGGGTATCGGCGTGGCCATCCTCGGTGCGGTGGTGCTGGCGCTGACCGGCGCCGAGGCGCTGTACGCGGACATGGGCCATTTCGGTCGCCAGCCGATCGCTCGCGCCTGGTTCCTGCTGGTGCTGCCGGGGCTGGTGCTGAACTATTTCGGCCAGGGCGCGATGCTGCTGGACAACCCGGAGGCGGCGCGCAATCCCTTCTATCTATTGGCGCCGGGCTGGGCCTTGCTGCCGCTGGTGGGGCTGGCCACCTTCGCCACCATAGTCGCCTCCCAGGCGGTGATCTCCGGCGCCTTCTCGCTGACCCGCCAGGCCATCCAGCTCGGCTATATCCCGCGCATGCACATCCAGCACACCTCGGATGCGGAGCAGGGGCAGATCTATATCGCCGCGGTGAACTGGGCGCTGATGGTCGCCGTGGTGCTGCTGGTGCTGGGCTTCGAGTCGTCCGATGCCCTGGCCGCTGCTTACGGTGTGGCGGTGACCGGCACCATGCTGATCACCACGCTGCTGTCGGCGGCCGTGGTGCTGTTGCTGTGGAAGGCGCCACGCTGGCTCGCCATTCCGCTGCTGCTGGCGTTCTTCCTGGTGGACGTGCTGTTCTTCGCCGCCAACGTGCCGAAGATCTTCCAGGGTGGCGCCTTCCCGGTGATCGCCGGGCTGGCCGTGTTCGCCCTGATGACCACCTGGAAGCGCGGCCGCCACCTGCTGGTGGAGCGCCTGGACGACAACGCCTTGCCGCTGCCGATCTTCATCTCCAGCCTGCGCGGCCAGCCGCCGCTGCGGGTGCGCGGCACGGCGGTGTTCCTCACCGCGCGCTCGGATGCCGTGCCCCACGCGCTGCTGCACAACCTGCTGCACAACCAGGTGCTGCACGAACAGATAGTGCTGCTCACGGTGGCCAGCGAAGACCTGCCGCGGGTGCTGCCGGAGCGGCGCTTCGAGGTGGAGGCCTATGGCGATGGCTTCTTCCGGGTGATCCTGCACTTCGGCTTCATGGAGGAGCCGGACGTGCCGGAGGCGCTGCGCCTGTGCCACCTCAACGATCTGGACTTCAGCCCGATGAGCACCACCTGGTTCCTCAGCCGGGAGACGGTGGTGGCCAGCAAGCGCTTCGGCATGGCGCGCTGGCGCGAGGCGCTGTTCGCCTTCCTGCTGCGCAACGCCAACAGCAACCTGCGTTTCTTCAGGCTGCCGCTGAATCGGGTGATCGAGCTGGGCACTCAGGTTGAGATCTAAGCGCAAGCGGCACCGATGGGCGCCGTTTCTTCAGGAGGGCTCAGCCGCGCCCCGGCAGCATGCGCCTCAGGGTGTTGTCGCGGCTGACGTAGTGGTGGAACAGCGCGGCCGCCGCGTGCAGGCCGATCAGCCAGTAGCCGGCGGTACCGGCCAGCTCGTGTAGCTCCTTGATCTGCCCGGCCAGCTCCGGGTTCTTGCCGATCAGCGGCGGAAGCTCCAGGCCGAAGAAGGGTATCGGCTTGCCGGCGGCGCTGAGGATCAGCCAGCCTGCCAGCGGCGCGCCGATCATCAGGCCGTACAGGGCCAGGTGCATCAGCTTGGCGGGGATGGCCTGCCAGGCGGCGATGGCCGGCTCGATCCGCGGCGTTGGCGCGATCAGCCGCGCCAGCAGGCGCAGCCAGACCAGGGCGAACACGGAGAGGCCGAGCATGAAGTGCCACTGCTTGAGCAGCTCGCGGGGCTCACTGCCCTTGGGGAAATTACCCTTGAGTTCGATGCAGGCGTAGACCCCGACCATCAGCACCAGCATCAGCCAGTGCAGGGCGATGGAGAGGCCGCCGTAGCGGTGTTCGTCGTTCTTCCAGCTCATCATGCCTCCTCGGTTGCGGCTCCGCTCCGTGGCGGATGAGCGAAGCATAGCGCCGCGAACCTTAAGGCAATCTGAGCGAGGTCAAGGCTGGCCGAGGAACTTGCTGAGGAACTGCCGGGTGCGCTCTTCCCTGGGTGCGCTGAACAGCGTCTTGGCCTCGCCCTGTTCGACGATCACGCCCTGGTCGATGAAGATCGCCCGGTTGGCCACGTCGCGGGCGAAGCTCATCTCGTGGGTGACGATGACCATGGTGCGTTTCTCCTCGGCCAGGCCGCGGATGGTCGCCAGCACTTCGCCGACCAGTTCGGGATCGAGCGCCGAGGTGGGTTCATCGAACAGGATCACGTCCGGTTGCATGGCCAATGCACGGGCGATGGCCACGCGCTGCTGCTGACCGCCGGAGAGGCGCTTGGGGTAGGCGTCTTCCTTGCCGGCCAGGCCGACCTTGGCGAGCAGGGCGCGGGCCCGTTCGATGGCCTGGGCGCGCGGCTCCTTCTTCACCTGCACCGGGCCCTCGATGACGTTCTCCAGGGCGGTGCGATGGGGGAACAGGTTGAAGTTCTGGAACACGAAGCCGACGTGCTGGCGCAGCTTGCGCACCAGGCCCTGCTGGCTCTTGAGCGGCTGGTCGGCGTCGATGGCGATGCTACCGACGGTGATCTGTCCACCGCTGGGTTCTTCCAGCAGATTCAGGCAGCGCAGCAGGGTGGTCTTGCCCGAGCCGCTGGGGCCGATGATGGCCACCACTTCGCCGGGAGCGACGTCCAGGTCGATGCCCTTGAGCACTTCCTGGCCCTTGAAGGCCTTTCTCAGGTTGCGGACGGAAATCATCAGGAGTCCTGCTCGTGCCGGTTGACCCGCGCCTCGAGGCGCGCCTGGAAGTGCGCCAGGATGCTGGCCAGCACCCAGTAGATCAGCGCGGCGGCCAGGTACATGGTGAAGATCTCGAAGGTGCGCGCGGTGATCAGCTGCGCCTGGCGGAACAGCTCAGGCACCTGGATGGTGGCGGCCAGGGCGGTGTCCTTGACCAGCGAGATGAAGCTGTTGCCCAGCGGCGGCAGCGCGGTGCGCGCGGCCTGGGGCAGGATGGCGCGGTACAGGGTCTGTGCCCGGCCCATGCCGATGCTCGCCGCCGCTTCCCACTGACCACGGTCGATGGAGGCGATGGCGGCGCGCAAAATTTCGGAGGTGTACGCGCCCATGTTCAGCGAGAAGCCGATCAGGGCGGCGGTCAGCGGCTCCAGCTGGATGCCCAGCTGGGGCAGGCCGTAATAGATCATGAACAGCTGGACCAGCAGCGGCGTGCCGCGGAAGAACGAGACGTAGATCCGCGACAGCCACTGCAGCGGCCAGTAGCCGTACAGCCGCAGCAGGGCCAGGGCGAAGCCGAGCAGCAGTCCGAAGAACATGCCGCCCAGACTCAGTACCACCGTCCACAGGGTGCCCTTCAGCAGGAAGGGCAGGGAGTCCAGCGCAAGCTGCAGGCTGGTTTCGATCATTGGGTGACGTCAGCCTTGAACCATTTCTCGGAGAGTTGCTTGAGGGTGCCGTCGGCCTTCAGCTTGGCCAGCGCCTTGTCGATGGCGGCCAGCAGCTGCGGGTTGCCCTTGCGCAGGGCGATGCCGGCTTCCTGGCGGGAGAAGGCGTCGCCGGCCACGGCCAGGCGGCCGCCGGTCTTCTCGACCATCTCGAAGGCGGCCAGGCGGTCGACCAGGATCACGTCGATGCGGCCGACGTTGAGGTCCTGGAACTTGGTCGGATCATCGTCGTACGTGCGGATGTCGGCCTGCGGCACGTTGTCCTTCAGCCACTGCTCGTAATTGGTGCCCAGACCCACGCCGACCTTCTTGCCGGCCAGATCCGCAGCGCTCTTGATGCTGTCGCCGTCGGCCTTGCGGGTCAGCGCCTGGATGCCGGAGACGGTGTAGGGGGTGGAGAAGTCGTACTTCTTCTTGCGCTCGTCGGAGATGGTCACCTGGTTGATCACCACGTCCAGGCGCTTGGACTCCAGGGCGGCGAGGATGCCGTCCCACTTGGTCGGCTGGAACTCGGCGCTGACGCCCAGCTCCTTGGCCAGGGCCTCGGCGAGTTCGACTTCGAAGCCGGTGAGCTTGCCGTTCTCGTCCTGGTAGTTGAAGGGCGGGTAGGTGCCTTCCAGGCCGACCTTGAGCGCGCCGTTGGCCTTGATCTCGTCCAGCAGGTCGGCGGCGAAGCTCGGGGTGGCCAGGCTGGCTCCGAGCAGCAGGCTCAGGCTGCCGAGAAGGAAATGACGACGCAGAGTAGTGAATTTCATGGGATGCCTCTTATGCAGTGGGCGGAAAGTCGGGCAACTCTAGAGTTAAATTTTTATTCGATAAAATAATTAAAAATTATCTGCTTATTCCTGGGTGAATTGCCAGGTTTCAGGCGGGTCCAGCAGGATGATAGGCGAACAGCGCCGGTGCGCCGCCGGTATGCAGGAACAGGAGTGGCCCGTCGTCGGGGAACGCACCCTGGGCCAGGCCGTCGAGCAGGCCGGCAAAGGCCTTGCCGGTGTAGACCGGGTCGAGCAACACGCCCTCCAGGCGGGCCAGCAGTTGGATCGCCTCCAGGGTGCCGGCGTTCGGCTCGCCGTAGCGCGGGGCGAAGTATTGGTCCCAGAGTTCGATACGCAGGCCGGCAGGCACGTTCACTTCGAGCAGATCGGCGGTGCGCTGCAGCAGGCTCTCGACCTTGGGCCGCTGGGTGGCGTCGGGGCGCGATACGGTGACGCCGACCACCCGTGTGCCCGGGCGCGTCTGCTCCAGCGCCAGGGCCAGGCCACTGTGGGTGCCGGCGCTGCCGGAGGCGAGCAGCACGGCGGCGAAGTCCTGGTTGGTGTGCTGTATTTGCTCGGCCAGTTCCAGCCCGGCACGCACGTAGCCGAGGGCGCCGAGGGCATTGGAGCCGCCGATAGGCACTGAATAAGGCTTGCGCCCGGCGGCGCGCAGGCGCTCGCAGGCGTCGGCCAGCAGTTGGTCGGCATTGTCCAGATTGTCCACCGCCTCGATCTCGGCGCCGAACAGGTCGAGTAGCAGGCGGTTGCCATTGCTCAGGTAGTTGCTGTCGGCGGTGCCGATCGGGTTTTCCAGCAAGGCCAGGCAGCCCAGGCCGAGCCTGGCGGCGATGGCGGCCGTCTGGCGCACATGGTTGGACTGGATGGCGCCGGCCGTGACCAGCACATCGGCGCCCTGGGCCAGGGCGTCGGCGGCGAGGAATTCCAGCTTGCGTGCCTTGTTGCCGCCCAGAGCCAGCGGGGTGAGATCGTCGCGTTTGATCCAGATATCGCGCCCCAGGTGCCGGGACAGGCGTGGCAGGTGTTCCAGCGGCGTGGCGCTGGGGATCAGTTCGAGGCGGGGAAAGCGGGCGAGGGCTTGGCGCAGCATGTTGGGCAGACCGGAGTGGAAAGTTGTCACTCTAGTCAGTTGCGCCAGCGCTCTGCAATTACGCTGCACAAAAGAAAACGCCTCGACGGGTTTCCCCATCGAGGCGTTCTTTAATCTGGTTGCGGGAGCCGGATTTGAACCGACGACCTTCGGGTTATGAGCCCGACGAGCTACCAGACTGCTCCATCCCGCGCCGGCCATTCTACTCAGCGAAAGGCTTGTGTCAATCGATTTCTGTTTTTTAATCAATTACATAAATCGTAGGCAAGAAAAAAGGCCACTCGTTTGAGTGGCCTTTTTCTGAATCTGGTTGCGGGAGCCGGATTTGAACCGACGACCTTCGGGTTATGAGCCCGACGAGCTACCAGACTGCTCCATCCCGCGGCGGCCATTCTAGCGGCGAAAGCTTTTGTGTCAACCACTGATTCAGAAAAAGCTGTTTTTTCTCAGATGCTTAGCGCGGGACGAATGGTAGACTTCGGGGCCCAGGGCAGGCCGTACGGGGCTTGGCGTGCGCAAGATCATCCACATCGACTGCGACTGTTTCTACGCCGCCATCGAGATGCGCGACGATCCGCGCCTGGCCGGCAGGCCGCTGGCGGTGGGCGGGGCGGCGGATCGGCGTGGGGTGGTCGCCACCTGCAACTACGAGGCGCGGGCCTGGGGCGTGCGCTCGGCCATGCCCATGGGCCAGGCCCTCAAGCTGTGCCCGGACCTGCAAGTGGTGCGCCCGCGCATGGATGCCTACAAGGCGGTGTCGCGGGAAATTCACGCGATCTTCCGCGACTACACCGAGATCATCGAGCCGCTGTCGCTAGACGAGGCCTACCTGGACGTCTCCGCCAGCCCGCATTTCGAGGGCAGCGCCACGCGCATCGCCCAGGACATTCGTCGGCGGGTGTCGCAGGAGCTGCACATCACCGTGTCGGCCGGGGTGGCGCCGAACAAGTTCCTGGCCAAGATAGCCAGCGACTGGCGCAAGCCCAACGGGCTGTTCGTGATCACCCCGGATCAGATCGAGGAATTCGTCGCCGCGTTGCCGGTCAGCAAGCTGCACGGGGTGGGCAAGGTCACGGCGAGCAAGATGGAGCGGCTGGGCATCATCAGCTGCCTGGACCTGCGCGAATGGAGCAAGCTGGCCCTGGCCCGCGAGTTCGGCAGTTTCGGCGAGCGCCTGTGGAACCTGGCGCGCGGCATCGACGAGCGCGCGGTGCAGGTGGACAGTCGGCGCCAGTCGGTGAGCGTGGAGAACACCTTTAATCAGGATCTGCCGGATCTGGCGGCCTGCCTCAAGCACCTGCCGGAACTGTTGCAGCAGCTCGATACGCGCATGGCGCGCCTGGATGCCAGCTACCGGCCGGACAAGCCCTTCGTGAAGATCAAGTTCCACGACTTCAGCCAGACCACCCTGGAGCAGGCCGGTGCGCGCCGTGACCTGGACAGCTATCAGCTGCTGATGAGCGCGGCCTTCGCCCGTGGCAACAAGCCGGTGCGTCTGCTCGGCGTTGGGGTGCGGCTGCTGGATCTGCGCGGGCGGCACGAGCAGCTGGAGCTGTTCGAGTAGCCCGGAGCGCAGCGCGGTGGCGGGGGCCCGCGGTGTACTGCCTGCGGCGAGTACACCCTACGGCGAGTCGCCCGGTGAGGCGCGCTTAGCCTTCTTCCGGAGACAGGCGAATCGGCTTGCCTTCGGCCGGCCACAGGCGCAGCTGGTCGGTGCCCGAGACATCCCAGCGCTGCACCCGGCCCAGGGCCTCGAGGAAGCGCTGCTCCTGCTCCATCAGCTCCGGTGCGCACATCTTGCGGGTGGCGCCGGCCTGGCCGAAGTTCAGCTTGTCGCCGTCGCGGCTGTAGCTGGCGAACCAGTGGTTGCAGCCGGCGTTGCCATAGGCGCGGCCGTCCTCGCCGAGGGTGATGGTTAGGTGGCTGCGCTCGATCAGCGGGCGTTCGCCCAGCCATTCCACCTGGTAGGTCTTGTCGCTTTCCAGCTGTACCGGGTCGCTGGCGCAGCCGCTCAGGGCGGCGGCGAGCAGAGCGGGAGCCAGGGCGTGCTTCATGCGCTTTTCTCCGTGCAGGCGGGGCAGAAGTGTTTGCCGCCGCGGCTTACCCAGCCCAGCTCGAGCAGGCGCGCCTCCGCGGCGGGCTGCTGGGCCTTGGTGCCGAGCGAGGCGTCGACGGCGAACTCCAGATCGATGCGTTTGGCGCAGGCGTCGCAATCCACCTGCCAGTTGTGAATCGCCAGTTCGCGGAAGGCCGGGCCGCTGGCTACCGCCAGCCACTGGCCGGGCGGGTTGATCAGGTGGCGGACCTTCTCCACGGCCAGGCTCATGGACAGCTCCTTGCTGCCCTTGAGGGTCACCAGCAGGGTGTCGCCGGCCTGGATGGCGCCGCCGTTGCCGGTGACCTGGTATCGGCCCGGCGCCAGGGCGCGGCACTCGGTGAGGGTGTGTTGCGGGTTGAGCAGGGTGTAGCGTAAATCGTGGGTGGTCATGAAGCCTCCTGAGCTGGGCGGGATGCTATCACGCGGCAGATGTCACCCGGTTGACCGCTGCGCCGGCGGCCCAGGCGGCGATGTTGTCCAGGGTGGTGCCGGCGATGGCGGCCAGCGCCTCGCGGGTGAGGAAGGCCTGGTGGGCGGTGACGATCACGTTGGGGAAGGTCAGCAGGCGCGCCAGCACGTCGTCCTGCAGTGGCTGGTCGGAGCGGTCCTCGAAGAACAGCTCGGCCTCTTCTTCATAGACGTCCAGGCCCAGGTAGCCGAGCTGGCCGTTCTTCAGCGCCTCGACCAGCGCCGGCGTGTCGACCAGCGCGCCGCGGCCGGTGTTGATCAGCATGGCGCCGCGCTTCATCCGCGCCAGGCGCGCGGCATCGATCAGGTGGCGACTGGCCTCGGTCAGCGGGCAGTGCAGGCTGATCACGTCGCTCGCGGCGATCAGTTCGTCCAGCGCCACCTGGCGAGCGCCGAGGGTGTCCAGGCCGGCGACGGGGCAGGGGTCGCTGACCAGCAGGCGGCAGCCGAAGCCGGCCATGATGCGGGCGAACGCCATGCCGATCTGCCCGCCGCCGATCACGCCGACCGTCTTGCCGTGCAGATCGAATCCGGTCAGGCCGTGCAGGCTGAAGTCGCCTTCGCGGGTGCGGTTAAAGGCCCGGTGGATGCGCCGGTTGAGCGCCAGGATCAGTGCCACCGCGTGCTCGGCCACCGCATGCGGCGAATAGGCCGGCACCCGCACCACGATCAGACCGAGGCGTTCGGCGGCCTGCAGGTCGACATGGTTGTAGCCGGCCGAGCGCAGGGCGATCAGGCGCGTACCGCCGGCCGCCAGGCGCTCCAGCACGGGCGCGGAAAGATCATCGTTGATAAAGGCGCAGACCACCTCGTAGCCCTCGGCCAGGGCGGCGGTGTCCGGCGTCAGCAGGCTGTCCTGGAATTGCAACCGCCAGCCGGTCGGCAGCGTGCAGGCCGTGAAGCTGGCGCGGTCGTAGGGCTTGCTGCTGAACAGGATGATCTTCATCGAGTCTCCTCAGGCGCTGATCGCGGCCTCCTCGGCCAGCCGGGCGATGGCCGCGTCCAGTTCGTCGAGGGCGTTCTGCGCGTTCGGATCATCCTGCTTGAGCAGGGTCTCGCTGCGCTGGCAGGCTGCGCGCAGCTGCGGCACGCCGCAGTAGCGGGTGGCGCCGTGCAGGCGATGGACCCGCTCGATCAGCGCGTTGCGCTCGCCGCTGTCGCGGGCCTGGCGAATGGCCTGGCGATCGGCGGGCAGGCCGGCCAGCAGCATGCTGAGCATGTCGCTGGCCAGGTCGGCCTTGCCGGCGGCCAGGCGCAGGCCTTCCTCGGCGTCGAGCACGCGCAGGCTGGCGCTGATCGCCGCCGTGGCGGACGCGGCTGGCTGCGAATGGTTGCGCAGTGCCAGGCCGGTCCACTTGAGTACCACCTGGGCCAGCTGGCGCTCGTTGATCGGCTTGGTCAGGTAGTCGTCCATGCCGCCCTGCAGCAGGGCGCGTTTCTCGTTGGCCAGGGCGTGGGCGGTGAGGGCGACGATGGGCAGCGGGCTGCACTCGCGCTCCTGTTCCCACTGGCGGATCGCCTCGGTGGCCTGGCGACCATCCATGCCAGGCATCTGCACGTCCATGAACACCAGGTCGAAACTCTGCTTCTGTACCGCCTCGACTGCTGCGTAACCGCTGTCCACCGCCACCACCTCGGCGCCCATGTCGCCGAGCAGGGTCTGCACCAGCAGCAGGTTGGCCGGGTTGTCGTCGACGCACAGCAGGCGTGGTGCGCGGCTGGTCAGCGGCGCGGGCGCCTCGGATTTCACCTGGCGTGGGTTGATCAGCTCGCTGAGCGCGCGCAGCAACTTGCGCGTGCAGGCCGGCTTGGCCTGCAGCTGCAGATGGGTTTCCGGCAGGGCCTCATGGTACAGCGCCTGTTCGGTGGTGGGGCACAGCACCAGGGCCTTGCAGCCGAGGCGGTCGAGGTCCCAAAGGCGCTGGCCGAGCTGTTCCGGCGGCAGCTCGTGGACATTGACGCCGAGCACCGCCAGGTCGATCGGCTGGCCGGCCTCGCGCTGGCGGGCCACCTGCTCCAGCAGCTGATCGAGGCTGGCGAACTCCAGCACCTGCAGGTTGCAGTCCTCCAGCTGGTGCTGCAGGGCCTGGCGGGTCAGCTGGTGGTTCTCCAGCATGGCCACGCGGCGGCCCTGCAGCGGCGCGCGCGGCAGGTCGTCGCCGTCGTCGCGGGCCTTGGGCAGGGTCAGGCTGATCCAGAACTCCGAGCCGGTGCCGGGGTTGCTGTCGACGCCGATCTCGCCGCCCATCTGCTCGATCAGGCGCTTGGAAATCACCAGGCCGAGGCCGGTGCCGCCGGCCTGGCGGCTGAGCGAGTTGTCGGCCTGGCTGAAGGCCTGGAACAGGGCGCGCAGGTCTTCGTCGGAGAGGCCGACACCGGTGTCCTGCACGCTGATGCGCAGCTGCGCACGGTCGTCGCTCTCGTCCTCGACCATGGCGCGCACGGCGATGGTGCCTTCGCGGGTGAACTTGATGGCGTTGCTCACCAGGTTGGTCAGCACCTGCTTCAGGCGCTGCGGGTCGCCCTGCAGCGACAGCGGGGTGTCGCGGTAGATCAGGCTGACCAGCTCCAGCTGCTTCTGGTGGGCGGAGGGCGCGAGGATGGTCAGGCAGTCCTGGATCAGGTCGCGCAGGTTGAACGGGATGTTCTCCAGCACCAGCTTGCCGGCCTCGATCTTGGAGAAGTCGAGCACCTCGTTGATGATCCCCAGCAGGCTCTCGGCGGACTTCTCGATGGTGCCCAGGTAGTCCTGCTGGCGCGGGGTCAGGTCGCTCTTCTGCAGCAGGCCGGTGAAGCCGAGGATGCCGTTGAGCGGGGTGCGGATCTCGTGGCTCATGTTGGCCAGGAACTCGGACTTGATGCGGCTGGCCTCCAGGGCCTCCTTGCGCGCCAGGTCCAGCTCGATGTTCTGGATCTCGATGGTCTCCAGGTTCTGCCGCACGTCCTCGGTGGCCTGGTCGATGCTGTGCTGCAGCTCCTCCTGGGCATTCTGCAGCGACTCGGCCATGCGGTTGATGCCGGCCGCCAGTTCGTCCATCTCATGGTTGCCCAGCGGCGGCAGGCGGGTCTCCAGCTGGCCGTCCTTGAGCTGGATCACGCCCTGCTTGATGGTGCGCAGCGGGTCGTTGATCGCCCGGCTCATGCGCAGGGCGAGCAGGGCGGTGACGGTAAGGCCGGCGACGATCAGCAGCAGGCTGGCGAACAGGCTGCGATAGCCCTGCAGCAGGGTGCGGTGGTGCGACAGCTCCAGCTCGACCCAGCCCAGCAGGCGGTCGGCGCTGTCCGCCTCGGTGGGGCCGGCGAGGCTCTGGTGGCGGCCGAATACCGGCATCAGGAAGCGCGTGGCGTCCTGGCTGCTGCTGGTGGCGAGTGGCTCGACCGTGGCCTGCGGCGGTGGGTTGAGCATGTCCGGCCCGGCCTGGGCCAGGCTCTGTCGCTCGGCGGAGAGGAAGCCGACGGCGCGCACGTCCTGCTGGTTCAGCGCCTCCTCGGCCAGGCGCTCCAGCTGCGCCGCATCGCCGCGGGCCAGGGCCTGGGCGGCCAGTGGCGCCAGGTGCTGCACCGCCGTTTCGCCACGCTGCTGCAGCTGGCTGCGCAGGTCGGCCAGCTGCATCCAGGTGAAGTAGCCGCCCAGTACCAAGGCCAGCAGGCTGGTGGGTAGCAGGGTGAGCAGCAGCACGCGGCCCTTGATGCCGAGGTCCTTGAACACGGGGTTCTCCAGCGATCCGATGTTTCGCGAGTTTAGCGGCTGAGCCGATGAGCGGACAGCGGCGCGGAGCAGCGGCGTGATCTCGGCCGGTCATGCCGATATGGCCGGCGGCGGTTTGCCGGTATCATGGCGCACCTGTTTCGTGAACGGATAGCCGTCTCGCCATGACCCTGCAGTTTCCCACCATCGCCGACTGCATCGGCAACACCCCGCTGGTCCGCCTGCAACGCCTGCCCGGCAACACCTCCAATACCCTGTTGGTGAAGCTGGAGGGCAACAACCCGGCCGGTTCGGTGAAGGACCGCCCGGCGCTTTCGATGATCACCCGCGCCGAGCAGCGCGGCGACATCCAGCCCGGCGACATCCTGATCGAGGCCACCAGCGGCAACACCGGCATCGCCCTGGCGATGGCGGCGGCGATCAAGGGTTACCAGATGGTCCTGATCATGCCGGACAACTCCACCGACGAGCGCAAGGCGGCGATGACCGCCTACGGTGCCGAGCTGATCCTGGTGGACAACATGGAGGTGGCCCGCGACCTGGCCCTGGCCATGCAGGCCGAAGGCAAGGGCAAGGTGCTCGACCAGTTCGCCAACGGCGACAACCCCGAGGCCCACTACCGCGGCACCGGCCCGGAGATCTGGCAGCAAACCCAGGGCAGCATCACTCACTTCATCAGTTCGATGGGCACCACCGGCACCATCATGGGCACCTCGCGCTACCTCAAGGAGCAGAACCCGGCCATCGAGATCATCGGCCTGCAGCCGCAGGACGGCTCGGCCATCCCCGGCATCCGCCGTTGGCCCCAGGAATACCTGCCGAGCATCTATGACGCCAGTCGCGTGGATCGCGTGCTGGACATCACCCAGGCCGAGGCCGAGGAGATGATGCGGCGCATGGCGCGCGAGGAGGGCATCTTCTGCGGCGTGTCCTCCGGCGGCGCGGTGGCAGCCATGCTCAAGCTGGCGCAGGAAGTGGAGAACGCCGTGATGGTGGCGATCATCTGCGACCGTGGCGACCGCTACCTGTCGTCCGGCCTGTTCAACCGCTGACCATGAGCAAGCACAGATCGCTGCGCTTCCAGCCCGCCGGTGGCGAGCGCAAGGCGCAGGTGCCGGTCGGCAAGAAGCAGAAGTTGCTGATCGAGCGCCTGGCCAACGACGGCCGTGGCATCGCCTTCATCGATGGGCGCAGCTGGTTCGTCGCCGGTGGCCTGCCGGGCGAGGAGGTTGAAGCCCGCGTGCTGAATGCGCGCGCCCAAGTAGTGGAGGCGCGCGCCGAACGCGTGCTGCGTGCCGTGGAGCTGCGCCGTGAGGCACCCTGCGCCCACGCCGGCAGCTGTGGCGGCTGCACCCTGCAGCATCTGCCCCATGCCGAACAGCTCGCCCTGAAACAGCGCACGCTGGCCGAACAGCTGCAGCGCCTCGGTGGCGTGCAGCCGGATGAATGGGTGGCACCGCTCAGCGGCCCCGAGTTCGCCTACCGCCGCCGCGCGCGCATCGCCGTGCGCTGGGACGTCAAGGCCAAGCGCCTGGATGTCGGTTTCCGCGCCGCCGCCAGCCAGGACATAGTCGCCATCGCCGACTGCCCGGTGCTGGTACAGCCCTTGCAGCCGATCATGCGTGCCTTGCCGCAGCTGTTGCTCGGTCTGGACAAGCCCCAGGCCCTGGGTCACGTCGAGCTGTTCCATGGCACCCAGTCGGCCGTGCTGCTGCGCCATACGGCGCCGCTGGGCGAAGACGATCTGCAGCGCCTGCGCGAGTTCTGCGCCGAGCATGATGCGCAACTGTGGCTGCACGGTGCCGGCGAGCCCGAGGCAGATCAGCCCGGGCAAACCCTGGGCTATCGTCTGGAGCCCTGGAACCTGGAGCTGCAGTACCGGCCCGGCGATTTCGTCCAGGTCAACGGCGCGGTCAATCAGGCCATGGTCGAACAGGCGCTAGACTGGTTGGCGCCGCAGACTGGCGAGCGCGTGCTGGACCTGTTCTGCGGCCTGGGCAACTTCGCCCTGCCGCTGGCGCAGCAGGTGCGCGAGGTGGTGGCGGTGGAAGGTGTGCAGGCCATGGTCGAGCGGGCGCGAGCGAATGCCGCGGCCAACGGCCTGGGCAATCTGCACTTTTTCCAGGCCGACCTGTCGAACCCGCTGGCCGGCGCGCCCTGGGCCGCCGAGGGCTTCGACGCGATCCTGCTGGACCCGCCGCGCGATGGCGCCTTCGAGGTGGTCAAGCAGATCGGCGAACTGGGCGCGCGGCGCCTGGTATATGTTTCGTGCAACCCTGCGACCCTGGCGCGTGATACCGCCGAACTGGTCAAGCAGGGCTTCCGGTTGAAGCGGGCCGGGATTCTCGACATGTTCCCGCAGACGGCGCATGTGGAGGCGATGGCGTTATTCGAGGCTGGCTAGGATGCCGGCGCAATCCGACCGGCTCACAGAAGGCCGGCGATAATCCGGTGGGCTGCGACCCGCCGTAGGGAAGGCAGAAGATGGTACAGGTGAGAGCACACCAGCCGATCAACCTCGACGGCAGCATCAACCTCGAGGCCTGGCTGGACCATACGCTGAGCGTCGACCCGGCGCTGGACCGCGCGGCCCTGAAGGCGGCCTGCGAGTTCGCCCGCGAGGTGGAACAGCAGGCCAACGCCGCGCAGAACCTGTGGGCGGAAGGCAACTCCAGCTTCCAGACCGGCCTGGAGATCGCCGAGATCCTCGCCGACCTCAAGCTGGACCAGGACAGCCTGGTGGCCGCGGTGATCTACCGCGCCGTGCGCGAGGGCAAGATCAGCCTCAAGGCGGTGCAGGACAAGTTCGGCCCGGTGGTGGCCAAGCTGATCGAGGGCGTGCTGCGCATGGCCGCCATCAGCGCCTCGCTCAACCCCCGTGATTCCCTGGTGCTCGGCTCCCAGGCCCAGGTGGAGAACCTGCGCAAGATGCTGGTGGCCATGGTCGACGACGTGCGCGTGGCCCTGATCAAACTGGCCGAGCGCACCTGCGCGCTTCGCGCGGTCAAGCATGCCGATGACGAGAAGCGCCTGCGTGTGGCCCGCGAGGTGTTCGACATCTATGCGCCGCTGGCCCATCGCCTGGGCATCGGCCATATCAAGTGGGAGCTGGAGGACATCTCCTTCCGCTACCTGGAGCCCGAGCAGTACAAGCAGATCGCCAAGTTGCTGCACGAGCGCCGCCTGGACCGCGAGCAGTACATCGCCGAGGTGATGCAGCAGCTGCGTGACGAGCTGACCGCCACCGGCATCAAGCCGGACATCAGTGGCCGCGCCAAACACATCTATTCGATCTGGCGGAAGATGCAGCGCAAGGGCCTGCAGTTCAGCCAGATCTATGACGTGCGCGCGGTGCGCGTGCTGGTGCCGGAAGTGCGCGACTGCTACACCGCGCTGGGCATCGTGCACAGCCTGTGGCGGCACATCCCCAAGGAATTCGACGACTACATCGCCAACCCCAAGGAGAACGGCTACCGCTCCCTGCACACGGCGGTGATCGGCCCGGACGGCAAGGTGCTGGAGGTGCAGATCCGCACCCAGACCATGCACGAGGAAGCCGAGCTGGGCGTCTGCGCGCACTGGAAGTACAAGGGCACCGACGTCAAGGGCAACTCCGACCACTACGAGGAGAAGATCTCCTGGCTGCGCCAGGTGCTCGAGTGGCACGAGGAGCTGGGCGACATCGGCGGCCTGGCCGAGCAGCTGCGCGTGGATATCGAGCCGGACCGGGTCTACGTGTTCACCCCGGACGGCCACGCCATCGACCTGCCCAAGGGCGCCACGCCGCTGGACTTCGCCTACCGCGTGCACACCCAGATCGGCCACAACTGCCGTGGCTCCAAGGTCAACGGCCGCATCGTGCCGCTGACCTACAGCCTGCAGACCGGCGAGCAGGTGGAGATCATCACCTCCAAGCAGGGTGCGCCGAGCCGCGACTGGCTCAACCCCAACCTGGGCTACATCACCACCTCGCGGGCGCGGGCGAAGATCGTCCACTGGTTCAAGCTGCAGGATCGCGAGCAGAACGTCGCCGCCGGCAAGGCCATGCTCGATCGCGACCTGTCGCGCCTGGCGCTGTCGGCCGTGGACTTCGCCAAGCTGGCCGAGAAGTGCAACCTGAAGACGGTCGAGGACATGTACGCCGCCCTCGGCGCCGGCGACCTGCGCCTGGCCCACGCGGTCAATCTGGCCCAACAGCAGGTGGAGCCGGAGCGCGGCAACGAGCAGCTGGAGCTGATCCCGCGGCGCGCGACCTCGCCCCGTCCGGGTCGCCGCGGCGACATCCAGATCGAGGGCGTCGGCAACCTGCTGACGCAGATGGCCGGCTGCTGCCAGCCGCTGCCGGGCGACCCGATCGTCGGCTACATCACCGTCGGCCGCGGTGTCAGCATCCACCGCCAGGACTGCGCTTCGGTGCTGCAGCTGGCCGGGCGCGAGCCGGAGCGGATCATCCAGGTCAGCTGGGGCCCGGTGCCGGTGCAGACCTATCCGGTGGATATCGTCATCCGCGCCTACGACCGCTCCGGCCTGCTGCGCGACGTGACCCAGGTGCTGCTCAACGACCGCATCAACGTGCTGGCGGTGAACACCCGCTCGAACAAGGAGGACAACACCGCCTCCATGCTGCTGACCATCGAGATTCCTGGCCTGGATGCCCTGGCCCGGCTGCTGGCGCGGATCAGCCAGCTGCCCAATATCATCGAGGCGCGGCGCAATCGCAGCGGCGGTTGATTTCCCCCTCTCCCTCTGGGAGAGGGCAGGGGTGAGGGGGCCATAGGCGACTCGAAGTTGCGTGCTCCCTCACCCCCGGCCCCTCTCCCGGCGGGAGATAGGAGCATGTGGCCCAATCCCAGAGACTGACTCATGCAAGACAGTTATTCCCTCGACGACCTGCTGCACCTGATGGCCCGCCTGCGCGACCCGCAGCACGGTTGCCCCTGGGACCTCAAGCAGAGCTACGCGACCATCGTTCCCTACACCCTCGAAGAAGCCTACGAGGTGGCCGACGCCATCGAGCGCGGCGACTTCGACCACCTGCCCGGCGAGCTGGGCGACCTGCTGTTCCAGGTCGTCTACTACAGCCAGCTGGCCAGGGAGGAGGGGCGCTTCGAGTTCGCCCAGGTGGTCGATGGCATCACCCGCAAGCTGGTACGCCGTCATCCCCATGTGTTCCCCGATGGCGACCTGTACGGCGCGCCGGACATGGCCCGCCTGGAAGAGGCGGCGATCAAGCAGCGCTGGGAGGAGATCAAGGCCGAGGAGCGCGCGGAGAAGGCCGCCGCGCCGCAGCAGCTGTCGCTGCTCGACGATGTACCCCAGGCGCTGCCGGCCCTGAGCCGCGCGGCCAAGCTGCAGAAACGTGCAGCCCAGGTCGGTTTCGACTGGCCGGAAGCGCTGCCGGTGGTGGACAAGCTGCGCGAAGAGCTGGACGAAGTGCTGGAGGCCATGAGCGAAAACGACGCCGAGGCCATCGCCGAGGAGGTCGGCGACCTGCTGTTCGTGGCGGTCAATCTGGCGCGGCATCTCAAGGTCGATCCGGAAACCGCCCTGCGTGCCGCCAACAACAAGTTCGAACGGCGCTTCCACCACATCGAACAGGCATTGCGCGACGCCGGTCGCCCCATCGAGAATTGCAGCCTGGAAGAGCTCGACGCCCTGTGGGGCGAAGCCAAAAAACTGGAAAAACTGCAGCCTAGCTGCTGACTGTAGAGATCGAATATGAGCCTTTCCCTCCGCGACCAGCTGCTCAAAGCCGGCCTGGTCAATGAAAAGCAGGCCAAGCAGGCCGGCAAGCAGAAGCAGAAGCAGCAACGCCTGGAGAAGAAGAACCAGGTCGAGGTGGACGACTCGCAGAGGCAGGCCGCGCTGCAGGCCAAGGCCGAGAAGGCCGCCAAGGACCAGGAGCTGAATCGCCAGCAGCAGGAGAAGGCCGAGCAGAAGGCCATCGCCGCGCAGATCAAGCAGCTGATCGAGACCAGCCGCCTGCCCAAGCTGACCACCGAGGACTACTACAACTTCGTCGACGAGAAGAAGGTCAAGCGCCTGTCGGTCAACGCCCTGATGCGCGACAAGCTCAGCCGTGGTTCGCTGGCCATCGTTCGCCTCGGCGGCGCCTACGAGGTTATCCCGCGCGAGGCGGCGCTGAAGATCCAGGAGCGCGACCCGGCCCGCGTGCTGTTGCTCAATACCCAGACCGAGGCGCCGGACGCCGACGACCCGTACGCCGCCTACCAGGTGCCGGACGATCTGATGTGGTGATCGTTCGCCACGCCTGAACAGACGCCGCCTTCCGCCGGAATGCGGCGTTTTTCATTCCCGCTGCGCTTCTGCTAGACCTACAGGAGCGATCTCGCGCGAGGTTACGCCTCCTTGTCCCCTATTCATCCTGCATCGCGCCGCGGCCGTTTCTGCGGCCTGCTGAGCGGCCTCTGGCTGATCTGCCTGGCGCTGGTGCTGCCGGCCCAGGCCGAGGAGCTGCGTCCGGTCAGTCTGCAGCTGAAGTGGCGTCACCAGTTCCAGTTCGCCGGCTATTACCTGGCGCTGGAGCGCGGCTACTACCGCGAGGCCGGTATCGATCTGCACATCCTGCCCTGGCGGCCGGGCGTCGATGCCATGGACGAGGTGCAGGCCGAACGCGCCGACTTCGGCATCGCCGGCTCGGAATTGGTCCTGGCCCATGTGCAGGGCCGCCCTCTGGTGAGCCTGGCGGTGATCTTCCAGCATTCCCCGGCCGTGCTGTTCGCCCGCCGTGCCGCCGGTATCGGCAGCGTGCATGACCTGCCGGGCAAGCGCGTGCTGCTGCACGATTTCGAGGCAGAGCCGTTCGCCTATCTGCAGCACGAAGGCATCGCGCGCGACAGCCTGATCCGCGTGCCGCCCATGGACAACCAGCTGCAGGCCCTGCTGGAGGGCCGGGTCGATGTGATTTCCGGCTACTCCACCGACGAGGCCTATGTGCTGCAACAGCAGGGTCTCGACTATATCGAGTTGACGCCGCGTGCCGCGGGCATCGACTTCTACGGCGACGCGCTGTTCGCCAGCGAGCGCCTGCTGCTCGGCGATCCGGCACTGGTCGAGGCCTTCCGCGCCGCCAGCCTGCGTGGCTGGCGCGAGGCGTTTGCCGATGTCGACGGTAGCATCGCGCTGATTCGCCAGCGCTACGCCCCGGAGCTGAGCGAGGGCAAGCTGCGTTTCGAGGCCGAGCAGATGCGCCGCCTGGTGTTTCCCGACCTGATCGAGATGGGCTACCAGCACCAGGGGCGCTGGCAGAGCATCGCCGAGGTGTACCGGGAGCTGGGTATGTTGCCGCCGGGCGCCAGCGTCGACGGCCTGATCTACCAAGTGCCGCAGCCCCTGGGCAGTCGCATGCTCAACTGGGCCAGTCTGGTGATCCTCGCCGGCCTGCTGCTGGTGGCCTGGGTGGCGCGGCGCTTCTATCGCCTGAGTCGCTCGCTGCGCCTGAGCAATCTGGCACTGACCGAGCGCCTGCGCGAGAACCAGCAGTTGCAGGACCAGCTGCGCTTCGCCGCCGAGCGCGACCCGCTGACCAACCTGTACAACCGCCGCTATCTCTACGCCAGCCTGCCGCTGGAGATCGCCCGTGCCGAACGCGAAGGCTATGGCGTGGGGCTGGTGCTGATCGACGCCGACTACTTCAAGCTGGTCAATGACACCTACGGCCACTCGGCCGGCGACCAGGTGCTGCTGGCCCTGGCCGACCTGCTGCGCGGCCATGCGCGGGCCGGCGACATTCTCTGTCGCTGGGGCGGCGAGGAGTTTCTGCTGGTGCTGCCGCGCATCAGCCAGGCGGCGCTGGCCCAGCGCGTTGAGCAGCTGCGCCAGGACTTCAGCGAACTGGCACCGCTGGACGTGGCGCCGCAACGCCACTTCAGCTTCTCCGCCGGCTACGCCCTGTATCCGGACGACGGGGGCGACAGCGAGAGCCTGATCCTCTGCGCCGACAACGCGCTGTACGCGGCGAAGAAGGCTGGTCGCAACCAGGTGATGGCTGCAGGGCAGGGCTGAGTCAGCAGCGCGGGCCCAGCTCGACTCGCCCGAAGCGGGCGTCGGCAGTTAGTGGCGTGATCGCCAGCAAGTAATCCAGGCGCAGCCGGTGCAGGCCCTGGGCGTCGCGCACCACGAGGATTTCCTGCTTTTGCGCATCGGTCTCGGTGGTGATCGCCTCGGCCTCCAGGCGGGTGCCGTCGCGCAGCTCGATGGCCAGGCGGTAATGCTGCAGGCAGGCCACTTCGAGGTGATCGTAGAGGTTGCAGGAAACCGGCTGGTAGTCGCTCATGGTGCGTCCCCCTGCTGAAGCAATGGAGTACAGGTTAGGCCGAGTACGGGCAGAAAAAAGCCGGGCAGTGCCCGGCTTCTTCGTGTGCACGAGTATTACTCGGCGATGCCCTCGACGGTACGGCCGTCGACCTGACCGTCCTTGAGCATGATCTGATATTCCTTGCCGTCCTTCTCCACCTGGTGCAGGCGTACCAGCAGGTAGTTCCAGTCCTTGGCGAACCACAGCACGGTCTTGCGGCTGCTCTGGGTGGGGTCGCGCACGCGCTCGACCTTGATCGCGTCGATCAGGCCGGCCTTGGTACGCACGCGCTCCTCGCCGAGCACGCGGAAGTCGTAGGTCTCGATCTCGTCGCCGTCGACCACCTGGTAGCTCATGCTCTGCTTGCCGGCAGCCACGTCGTGCTGCAGTACCAGTTGGTAGGTCGACTTGTCCTGGATGCCGCGATTGAGCGGGAAGCGCACGGGCTCTCCGCGATCGTTGCCCAGTACCTGCTTCTCGGTCCAGTCGAAGTCCAGCTCGATCTGCTTGGCCTTGCCCAGACCGCTGCGGTCGAAGCGGTAGGTCAGCGGCAGGAAGGCGTCGTTCTCCATGCGGAAGGTGCTGGTCTCGTTGAGACTGGCCACCAGCATCGAGGCTTCGAAGTTCAGCTCCCAGCGGCCGTTGTCCAGGGCCTCCAGGCTGCGGCTGGCGGTGCCGCTGATCGGCACCTGCTTCCAGTCGGCGGTATAGCTGGCGGAGAAGGGCTTGAGCTCCAGGGCGGCCTGCACCGGCAGGGCCAGGAGGGCGAGCAGCATCAGCAGAACGCGGGGCATGGAATCTCCTATGTGCGGATCAGGTGTCCGGTGGCCGGCAGGTCCTTGCCGTCCAGTTGTGCGCCGCTGGCGCCCAGTCGCAGGCGGCCTTCGGCGAACCAGCGCATCGCCAGAGGATAGATGTGGTGCTCCTGGGAATGCACGCGCTGGGCCAGGCTTTCCGGCGTATCGCCAGACTCTACCGGCACCACCGCCTGTACGACCAGAGGCCCGCCATCGAGTTCCTCGGTGACGAAGTGCACGCTGCAGCCATGCTCGCTGTCACCGGCCTCCAGCGCACGCTGGTGGGTGTGCAGGCCCTTGTACTTGGGCAGCAGCGAGGGATGGATGTTCAGTAAACGGCCTTCGTAGTGACGCACGAAGTTGCCGGTGAGAATGCGCATAAAGCCGGCCAGCACCACCAGCTGCGGGTCGAAGCCGTCGATGGCCTCGACCAGCGCGGTGTCGAAGGCCTCGCGGCCGTCGAACTGCTTGTGGTCCAGCACGCGGGTGGCGATGCCGGCCTGCCTGGCGCGCTCCAGGCCGTAGGCATCGGCGCGGTTGGAGATCACCGCGGCGATGCGCGCCGGATTGCCGTCGTTGGCGATGCTGTCGATCAGGGCCTGCAGATTGCTGCCGGACCCCGAGATCAGCACCACGACATTGCAGTCGCCCATCAGTGGGCTTTCAGGTTGTTCAGCACGACCAGCTCGGCACCTTCGGCGGCCTGGGCGATCTGGCCGATCACCCACGGGGTTTCACCCGAGGCGCGCAGGCTGGCCAGGGCGGCCTCGACCTGATCCTGGGCGACGCAGATGACCATGCCGACGCCGCAGTTCAGTACGCGGTGCATCTCGTGCTCGTCGACGTTGCCTTTTTCCTGCAGGAAGTCGAACACGGCCGGACGGTTCCAGCTGGCCACGTCGATGACCGCCTGGGCGCCTTGCGGCAGCACACGCGGGATATTGTCGAGCAGGCCGCCGCCGGTGATGTGGGCCATGGCCTTGACCGCGCCGGTGTCCTTGATCAGCTTGAGCAGCGGCTTGACGTAGATGCGGGTCGGCGCCATCAGCAGGTCGGCCAGTTTGCTGCCGTTCAGCTCGGTGGCTTCGATGTCGGTGCCGGAGACTTCGAGGATCTTGCGGATCAGCGAGTAGCCGTTGGAGTGCGGGCCGGAGGAGGGCAGGGCGATCAGGGCGTCGCCGGTGACCACTTTGGAGCCGTCGATGATCTCGGCCTTTTCCACCACGCCGACGCAGAAGCCGGCCAGGTCGTAGTCTTCGCCTTCGTACATGCCCGGCATCTCGGCGGTTTCACCACCCACCAGGGAGCAGCCGGCCAGCTCGCAACCGGCGCCGATGCCGGTAACCACGGTGGCGGCCACGTCGACGTTGAGCTTGCCGGTGGCGTAGTAGTCGAGGAAGAACAGCGGCTCGGCGCCGCACACCACCAGGTCGTTGACGCACATGGCGACCAGGTCCTGGCCGATGCTGTCGTGCTTGTTCAGGTTCAGCGCCAGGCGCAGCTTGGTACCGACGCCGTCGGTGCCGGACACCAGTACCGGCTGCTTGTAGCCGGCGGGAATTTCGCAGAGGGCGCCGAAACCACCCAGGCCACCCATTACTTCCGGACGCGCGGTGCGCTTGGCCACGCCTTTGATGCGCTCGACCAGGGCTTCGCCGGCGTCGATGTCGACACCTGCATCCTTGTAGCTGATGGAGGGTTGCTTGCTCATGGGTTCAGGCCTTTAGAAGGGGGAATGCTGTGGGCGACCGGCATTGGCGCGGGCCGGTCCGCGAAGGCGCGCGATTTTATCAGGCTTGCCCGCCAGCGGCCACCGGGCGCGACGGTTGCCCGGGGGCAGGCGGCTGTTTAAGGTATAGCCCTTCACGTGCCGCGCCGGCACATCCCTCCGAGCCGAGACCCTATCGATGCGCCTGTCCGCCCGCCTGCTTGCACTTTGCCTCCCGCTATTCAGCCTGCCGGCCCTGGCCGAGACGGTCAGTGGCCTCTATCAGGTGCGCGAGCCGGTCACCAGCCAGCAGCCGGAGGAGCGCACGGCCGCCCTCAATCGTGCCCTGGAGACCCTGGTGCTGCGCCTGACCGGCGATGCCAAGGCGGTGCAGAGCCCGGCGCTGGAAGGCGTGCGCCAGGACCCGCAACAACTGGTCAGCCAGTACGTCTACGAGGGCGAGACCCTGGTGGTGGACTTCGATCCTGTGACCACCGAGAACAAGCTGCGCCAGGCCGGCCTGGCGCTGTGGGGCGCCAATCGCCCGGCCATCCTGGCCTGGTGGCTGAACAGCGGCGCCGAAGGTGCCAGCCTGATCGGCGATGGCCAGGACGCCGCCGCGCCGCTGCAACAGGCCGCCCAGCATCGCGGTCTGCCGCTGCGTCTGCCGCTGGCCGATCTGCAGGAGCAACTGGTGGCTACCCCGGAGAACCTCGGCGCTAGCCAGCCGGATGCGCTGCAACCGGCCTCCGAGCGCTACGGCGCGGATGCCCTGCTGGCCGTGCAGGCCCGTGAAGAGGGCAGCCAGTGGCAGGCCGAGTGGCGCCTGTGGCTGGGTGACGCCCGCGAGCAGGGCAAGGCCCAGGGTGCCGATCAGAAGGCGCTGGCCGACGCCCTGCTGCTGGCGGTGAGCGAGCGTCTGGCGCCGCGCTTCCTGGTCAAGCCGGGCGCCGCCAGCGCCCTGACCCTGGAAGTCCAGGGCGCCGACCTGGGGCGTTACGCTGAACTGGAACGCCTGCTCGAGCCCTTCGCCGCGCGCCTGGTGCGAATCAAGGGCGATCAGATGGTCTGGCAGGTCAACGCCAGCGCCGAGCAGCTGCGCGCCCAGCTGGGCCTGGCTGGCCTGCAGGAAGTGCCGGCCGATGCCGCGCCGCTGGATGCCGGCGGCGATCCCCAGGCTGCGCCCGCTCCGGCACCGGCCAATCTCATGCGCTTCAGCTGGTAACCGCGGTTCGCCGTTTAAGGACTGATAGGTGCACTGCCCACTGGGCGTGCAGGTTCCATCACTAGAGGCGGAGTGCCTGAGATGACCGATTCGCGGCGCTGGCTGTGGCTGGCCGGACTGTTCCTGTGTGGCTGGCTGATCTACCTGCTCACCCCAATCCTGTCGCCGTTCCTGGTGGCGATGCTGCTGGCCTACATGGGCGATCCGCTGGTCGATCGCCTGGAAAAGCGTGGCCTGTCACGCACCTGGAGCGTGGTCATCGTCTTCGGGCTGTTCAGCCTGCTGTTGCTGATCATGTTGCTGGTGCTGATCCCCATGCTCGGCCGTCAGCTGGTGCGTCTCTACGAGCTGGCACCGCAGGGTCTGGATTGGGCGCAGCACCAGGCGCTGCCCTGGGTGCAGGCGCAACTCGGCCTGGCCGAGGGATTCTGGCGCTTCGAACAGGTCAAGCAGGCGCTGTCCGGGCACCTGGGCAAAACCACCGACATCGTCGGCGGCCTGCTGGCCCAGGCCACCGCATCGAGCCTGGCGCTGCTCGGCTGGCTGGGCAACCTGTTCCTGATCCCGGTGGTGGCGTTCTATCTGCTGCGCGACTGGGACCTGATGATGGCCAAGCTGCAGAACCTGCTGCCGCGCGCCCGCGAGGGCCTGATCGTGCGTCTGGTCGGCGAATGCCATGAAGTGCTCGGCGCTTTCATGCGCGGCCAGTTGCTGGTGATGCTGGCGCTGGCCGCCATCTATTCGGTCGGCCTGATGGCCGTCGGCCTGGAACTGGGCCTGCTGATCGGCCTGCTCGCCGGCCTGGCCAGCATCGTGCCGTACATGGGCTTCGTCGTCGGCTTCGGCGCCGCCGTGGTGGCCGCGCTGTTCCAGTACGCCGGCTTCGATCTGTACCCGCTGATCGGCATCGCCGTGGTGTTCAGCATCGGCCAACTGCTCGAAGGCATGGTGCTGACCCCCATGCTGGTCGGTGATCGCATCGGCCTGCACCCGGTCGCCGTGATCTTCGCCATCCTCGCCGGCGGTCAGCTATTCGGTTTCACCGGCGTACTACTGGCCCTGCCGGTGGCCGCAGTGATCATGGTTTTGCTGCGCCATGCGCATGATTTCTATAAACTTTCCGCACTTTACGGAGAGTCTTCCGGCGATTCGCAAGAACCGCCGCCCAGTGCATGAAACCTGTACAACTGCCCCTTGGCGTGCGTCTGCGTGACGACGCCACCTTCGCCAACTACTACCCCGGCGCCAACGCGGCCGCGCTCGGCTATGTCGAGCGCCTGTGCGAGGCCGATGCCGGCTGGACCGAGAGCCTGATCTACCTCTGGGGCGGCGAGGGCGTGGGGCGCAGCCATCTGCTGCAGGCGGCCTGCCTGCGCTTCGAGCAGCGTGGCGAGCAGGCCGTGTACCTACCCCTGGCCGAAGTGGCGGATTACGGTCCCGAGCTGCTCGATGGCCTGGATCAGGCCGAGCTGGTCTGCCTGGACGATCTCGACGCCGTGGCCGGTCGTGCGGATTGGGAAGAGGCGCTGTTCCACCTGTTCAATCGCCTGCGCGATTCCGGCCGCCGCCTGCTGCTGGCCGCCACCGTGTCGCCGCGCGAGTTGCCGATCCAGCTGCCCGACCTGCAGTCGCGCCTGACCCTGGCGCTGGTGTTCCAGCTGCATTCCCTGTCCGACGAAGACAAGCTGCGCGCCCTGCAGCTGCGCGCCTCGCGCCGTGGCCTGCACCTTACCGACGAAGTCGGTCGCTTTATCCTCACCCGCGGCGAACGCAGCATGAGCGCGCTGTTCGAGCTGCTGGAACGCCTCGACCAGGCCTCGCTGCAGGCCCAGCGCAAGCTGACCATTCCCTTCCTCAAGGAAACCCTGGGCTGGTAAGGCCCAGGGCTCGCTCAGACTACTCGCCCGCCAGCTTGCGGTCGTACTGGAACTTCCAGCGCACATAGAGCAGGGCGCTGCAGAACAGCAGCAGGCTGATCACCGTCTCCAGGGCGCCGAACAGGGCGCGGTTCGGGTCGATGGCGGCCAGCACGCCCTGGATGAAATAGATGTTTACCACGAAGCAGGCCCAGGCGTGGGCGCGGGCGTTGCCCAGCAGCAACCCGGGCGCGAGCAGCAGCAGCGGCAGCAGCTGGATGCTCAGCACTACCCAGGTGCGCGCGCCGTGCAGGTCGGCGAAGGCCAGGTTCCACACCAGCAGCAGGACCAGCAGGGCGGCGAAGCTGAACAGGCTGAGGGCGCGGCTGATCTTCAGGCGCGGGGCCAGCCACTCGAGGCTGGGCAGGGGCTTGGGCGTTTTAGCCACGGGTGGTCTCCAGTTTCGCGGCGGTGTTCGCCAGGCGCTGGCCGAGTGCGCGGCACAGGGCGATTTCGTGTTCGTCGAGACTGCGTTTGCCGTCGGCGCCGGCATGGTGGCTGGGGCCGTAAGGCGTGCCGCCGCCGCGGGTGTCGAGCAGGGCGCCTTCGCTGTAGGGCAGGCCGCAGACCAGCATGCCGTGGTGCAGCAACGGCAGCATCATCGACAGCAGGGTGCTTTCCTGGCCGCCATGCAGGCTGGAGGTCGAGGTGAACACGCCGGCCGGTTTGCCGACCAGCTCGCCGGTCAGCCACAGGCTGCTGGTGCCGTCGATGAAGTACTTCATCGGCGCGGCCATGTTGCCGAAGCGGGTCGGGCTGCCCAGGGCCAGGCCGGCGCACTGCTTGAGATCGTCGATGCTGACGTACAGCGCGCCTTCCTCGGGGATGGCCGGGGCCACGGCCTCGCATTCGCTGGACACCGCCGGCACCGTGCGCAGGCGCGCCTCCAGGCCGCCCAGTTCGATGCCGCGGGCAATCTGCCGGGCCATCTCGGCGGTGGCGCCGTGGCGGCTGTAGTAGAGCACCAGGATATAGGGCGAACTCATGCCAGCAGCTCCAGCACCTTCTCCGGCGGGCGACCGATCACGGCGCGCTTGCCGGCGATCAGGATCGGCCGCTCGATCAGCTTGGGATGGGCGGCCATGGCGGCGATCAGTTGCTCATCGCTGAGGCTGGCATCGCCCAGGCCGAGCTCCTTGTATTCGTCCTCGCCACTGCGCAGCAGCGCGCGGGCGCCGATGCCCAGCTTGCTCAGCAGCTCGCGCAGTTCGGCTGCGCTGGGTGGCGTTTCCAGGTAGCGCACCACTTGCGGTGTCAGGCCGCGGGCTTCGAGCAGCTCCAGTGCGCCGCGGGACTTGGAACAGCGCGGGTTGTGGTAGAGGGTCAGATCGGTCATGGCGGGTGCCCATTGGCGAATGAGGGCGCTATTCTAGCCGCGTCGAGCACGAAACGGGTTCTAAGGAGTGGGCATGCGGCAGCGGCTGGATGATGTGGTGGAGTTCTGGCGTTTCCTGTTGCAGCGTTTCCTCGCCGACCGCGCCATTAACAGCGCCGCCGCGCTGACCTACACCACGCTGTTCGCCGTGGTGCCGGTGATGACCGTGACCTTCGCCACGCTCTCCGCCGTGCCGGCGTTTCAGGACACCGGCGAGCAGATTCAGAGCTTCATCTTCCACAACTTCGTGCCGTCGTCCGGCGAGACGGTGCAGCAGTACCTGCGCGAGTTCACTACCCAGGCGCGTCACCTGACCTGGGTCGGCGTGGCGCTGTTGGCGGTCACCGCGTTCTTCATGCTGGTGACCATCGAGAAGACCTTCAACGCGATCTGGCGGGTGCGTCAGCCGCGCCGGGGTATTTCCAGCTTCTTGCTGTACTGGGCGATCCTCAGTCTGGGGCCGCTGCTGCTGGGCGCCGGTTTTGCCGTGACCACCTACATCGCCTCGCTGTCGCTGCTGTCCGGGCCGGACGCGCTGATCGGCGCCAAGACCCTGCTGGGTTTCGCGCCGCTGCTGTTCAGCACGGCGGCGTTCACCCTGATCTATTCGGCGGTGCCCAATGCCCGCGTGCCGCTGGCGCATGCGCTGACCGGTGGGCTGTTCGCCGCGGTGCTGGTGGAAATAGCCAAGGGCATCTTCGGCCTGTTCGTCAGCCTGTTCCCCGGTTATCAGCTGATCTACGGGGCCTTCGCCACGGTGCCGTTGTTTCTGCTGTGGGTCTATCTGTCCTGGCTGATCGTGCTGTTCGGTGCCGAGCTGGTATGCAACCTGTCGTCGTCGCGTATCTGGCGGCGTCGTGCCGTGCCGCGCCTGCTGGTGCTACTCGGCGTACTGCGGGTATTCCACGATCGTCAGCAGCGTGGTCGGCCGGTGCGCCATCTCGATGTGCAGCGCGAAGGCTGGTTGCTGCCGGAGGACGAGTGGGAAGAAGTGCTCGACTTCCTCGAGCGTGAACAGTTGATCTGTCGCACCAGCGGCGGTGGCTGGGTGCTGTGTCGCGATCTTGAGCATTACAGCCTGCATCGCCTGCTCGGTCATAGCCCCTGGCCGCTGCCGCGACCGGGGCAGTTGCCGGAACAACTGGACGAGGTCTGGTATCCGGCGCTGCGCCAGGCATTGGCGCAACTGCATGAGCAGCAGGCGGCGCTGTTCGATGGCAGCCTCGCGCAGTGGCTGCGTGCCAAGGAATAGGCTTGCCAGAAGTGACGAAAAAAGTCAGTTTAAGGCGAGGTGCAGTCTGTCGCATGAGACTGCAGGTGCGCTGAGGCGCAGAAACCACCGGCCCAGGAAGGCTGGCACGCTTCTGGCAACTACCCAGCTATATGCTGGCACACTGCTAGCGGCCTGATGACTCAGGGAAGTCGAGTGAATGAGCAGTAGCAAGAACAAGATAGTGCCGTTGCAGCCCCGGGACTCGGAGGAGGCGTTGGAGCGGCTCAACCGCATCACCGGCCTGCGCTTCTCGCGTTGGCCCGAGTCACTGGCAGCACTGGCCCGCCAGGCAGCGGAAGAGGCCGAGCCGCCGAAGCCCAGCAGCGTGGTGCGCTTCGGGGTTTTCTGAGCCCCCGAAAAACAAAACCCCCGCCGAGGCGGGGGTGGGGAAGAGCCGGAAGTGTCAGGCCAGCGCCTGGCGGGAAGCGGCGTCTAGCATTTCCACGGCTTGCACGAATAGTTCCTCGACGATCAGCGTCTGCGCCGGTACCGCCGAGCGCAGGCGCACCTGCATGTCCTCGATCTTCTGCTTCATCGGCAGGCGGGCGATGCCGGAGAGCATGACCTTGTTGTGCCCGTTGACCTTGCCATGATCCACCGCCACTTCGCGTACCTGGCTGCCGTCACGGTAGCGCACCATCAGCGACACCGGCAGGTTGGCCAGCCCCGGCAGGTGCAGCCACACCGCCACGTTGAACTCCCCGACCCGGCCCTCATAGGGCGTTACGCTCAGGCGCGCGCTATTGACGATGCTGGCAGGTACTGGGCCGATCAGCTTGTCGTTGGCTTGGGACATGGGAGGGCTCCGGCAGAACTCGTTGGTATAGGAATGGGCGGATTATAGGCGTGGGGTCCCCGGCGAAACTGTGCACTAAAGCTCCGCTGGCTGAGACTTTCGTCGCAGAACCTGGCTGAAGGATCAGGCCAGGCGCAGGGGGTGGCGAATCACCGTGGGAGTGCTGAGATTGGCTGCGGGCAGCGGCAGCACAGCCTGGTTGTTGACGTTGGCCAGTTGCAGCCAGACGTTCTCGCCCTCGACGAATTGCCCGCAGGGCAACCACAGGCCGTGGTGCCAGCCGGCGCCGGGTTCGGGGGTGCTCTGCAGCACGCCGGGGTGGGTCTGGGCGCTTGGTGCGCGGCGCAGCCAGACCGCGCGCGGCAAGCCCTTGAGATAGCGCAGCCCGAGATGCAGGCCTTCCTGATTGAGGTGGCGCCAGCGCACCAGGGCCAGGGTTGGCGTGCCGCTGTGGGTCAGCACCAGGGCCAGTTGCCCGACCGGCAACTGCACGGCCTGGTCGGCGTGGCAGAGCAGGCGCGCACCGCCGGGGCTGGCGTCGAGCATCTGTGCGGCGCAGCTGGTGGGGCGCTTTTCCAGCAGTTGGGCGTGGATGGCTGGCAGACCGATCACCAGGCTGCAATCGGCGCTGAAATCGGCGCGCGGATGGCGTCGTTGTTGACGGCCGAGCCAGTTCTGCCGCACCCGCTCCAGCAGCTCGCGCTCGCGCGGGCTCTGCAGCGGTGCCGGCTCATGCAGGGCGACCAGCAGGGCGCCGAGTTCCAAGCGGCGCAGATATTCGGGCGCGCCTTGCACTTCGGCGTCGTAGGGCAGGCAGGGGTGGGCCTGGCTGAGGTCGATCAGCGGGCCTTCGCCTTCTTCGTCTTCGTCCCAGGGCAGCAGGCGAGCGAGCTCGGCCAGCGGCGTGAGGGCGCCGAACAGGACAGCGCATTCGCCTTCGGCCAGGTGGAAGGGATTGCTCAGGGCCAGCACCAGCATCTGCTGGTACAGGCCGCGCAACGATCCGGCCGGGGCGGGCTGGAACGGAGCGGCGACGTGTTCGTCGAGGCAGCCCTGGTGTTCGCCGATCCAGTACAGCAGGTGGCTGTCGCTCCACAGCGAGGCCGGCGGTTCCTGGTACAGCTGGTAATGGCGCAGCAGGCTCTGGGCGAGGAAGTGCTCGGCCATGTACAGGCACCACGCCAGGTGCGGTCGCGAGGGCTGGCGTCCCTGGAGTATCTGCAGCAACAGGCGCTTGAAGCCGGCAGCCAGTTCGTCGCACAGGTGCACGAACAGCGCGCTGGGCATAGCGCCGTCGCGCAGCGGCTGGCAGTAGTGGCGGTACTCTTCGCAGAAGCTTTGCAGGGCCCGCTGCCTTTCCAGTAAGGTCATGGCGCAGCGATTGAGGCGGAACAGCAGGCTCAGCACTTGCTGCAGGCCATCCTCGCGGGACTGCTGGCGTGCGCCGGCGAGCTCGGACATGAGGTCGGCGAGTGGCGTGGCATCCTCTTCGAGGATGTCCGGCACTTCCAGGTGCAGAGCATCCAGCGTCATATCAACCCCGCGTGCACGAGGAGCGAATGCATGGGAAGGCCACTCCAGATGGTGATAGGTGTCATTGCCGGGCTTCTTCTGGCCGGCTGCGCCGAGGACTGGGGCGTCGATCAGCATGGACGAAAGGTAACGGCTGAACAACTGGAAGGCCAGTGGTTGGTGATCAATTACTGGGCCGAGTGGTGCAAGCCCTGCCGCACCGAGATTCCGGAGCTGAACAAGCTCAACGACGGGCTGCGCGACAAGGGCGCCCAGGTGCTCGGGGTCAACTTCGATGCCCTGCAAGGCGAGGCGCTGAGCAAGGCTGCCGAGGCCTTCGCTATCCGTTTCACCGTGCTGGCGCAGGATCCCGCGTCGCGCCTGGAGCTGCCGCGCAACAACGTGTTGCCGGTCACCTATATCATCGATGCCGATGGCAGGCTGCGCGAACGGCTGGTTGGCGAGCAGACCGCCGCCGGCCTGCAGGCACGGCTGGCCCACTGGCAGGCCGAGGAGTAACGGGAATGCAGATCTGCTTGCACGGTTTCGTCAGCGGCAAGGTGCAGGGTGTGAGCTTTCGTCAGCACACTCAGGAGGAGGCCGAACGCCTCGACTTGAATGGCTGGGTGCGCAACCTGGCCGATGGCAGGGTCGAGGTGCTGGTCGAGGGGGAGGAGTCCGCGGTGCGCGAGCTGGAGACCTGGCTCGGGCACGGCCCGCAGGCGGCGCGGGTGGATGCGCTGGAGCTGGAGCAGCTGCCGGTGCAGGGCGTCACCGGCTTCGTCGTCAGGCGTTGATCAGTCTTCGCCCGGGTCGGCGGCGAGGCGACCGGCGTCCTTCATCAGCGCCTTAAGGAACTCCTGTTGCAGTTCCGGATCGTTGCGGGTCAGCTCGATCAGGCTCTGCTCCAGCTCGCTGGCTTCCTCTTCCAGACCCAGGTCTGACAGGCGCTTGACCCGGTGTACCCAGTGGCTCACCTCGTCATCTTCGAGGTCGTCGTAGATGAGGGCGTGGGCTTCGCGCAGCTTGCCGCGCAGGTTGCGGCTGACCAGCAGGGTGGCTTCGGCGCGCGCGCCGTCCTGCGGATCCTCCACGCTCAGCAGCAGGGTGCCGACCTGGCTGGCGTCATGCTCGGCAAAGGGGCCGTCGAGCAGGTTCAGGCGTAACACGCCGCTGCGGTCGCTGGTCAGCTCGTGGGTCTCGCGACCGGCCTTGACCAGCACCGGGCGTTCCGCCCAGGGCAGGCTGGAATACTCCATGCGCTTGTCGTGCTGCTTTTCCTCGATGGCCGCCAGGTTCTGCTGGGAGCGACCGTTGGACTCGACGTTCATCGCCGGGTTGAGGCCGGCCACGCCGTAGCTGATCCAGTCCTTGGTCATGCTGTCCGGCAGGCGGCCGAGCGCGATCACGTTGACCACGTTGGCGCCGACGCCAGCGACCACCGCCACCGCGCCCAGCGGCACTTCGTACAGCTCGCGCCAGGGCTGGTAGGGGGTGTAGCGGTCGTAGCGGCGAGTGACCTCGAATTCGGTGACTTCGAAGGTCTTCTGCTCGTGGATGCGTACCCGGCGCTGCGGCAGCTCCAGCACCCGTGGCTCGCCTACATCGATCTGCAGGCTGTGGTCGAGCAGGCGGCGCTCGAAGCGCTCCTCGTGCTCGCTGCGCTGCGGCAGCTGGTTGGCGCAGCCGCCGAGGAGGAGGGCGCTGAGCAGGGCGGCGCCAATGCTGAGGGTGTGTCGCTGGAACATGCGGCTTCGGTACTCAGCGGGGGATGCGGGTTGCCAGGAAAGACAACACCTCGGCAGCCGGCAGTGGCTGGCTTTCGCTATCGCGGCGGTGCTTGTACTCGAGGTTGCCCTCGGCCAGGCCGCGCTCGCTGACCACGATGCGGTGCGGAATGCCGATCAGCTCCATGTCGGCGAACTTCACGCCGGGGCTGGTCTTCTTGTCACGATCGTCCAGCAGCACTTCGTAGCCGGCGGCGGTCAGCTCGGCGTAGAGTTTGTCGGTGGCTTCGCGCACCGCTTCGTTCTCGTACTTCATCGGCACGATGGCGACCTGGAAGGGCGCCAGGGCGTCGGTCCAGAGAATGCCGCGCTCGTCGTAGTTCTGCTCGATGGCTGCGGCCACCACGCGAGATACGCCGATACCGTAGCAGCCCATGGTCAGGGTCACCGGCTTGCCGTTCTCGCCCAGTACCTTGCAGCCCATGGCCTCGCTGTACTTGGTGCCGAGCTGGAAGATGTGCCCGACTTCGATGCCGCGCTTGATCACCAGGGTGCCCTGGCCGTCCGGGCTGGGGTCGCCTTCGACCACATTGCGCAGGTCGGCGATCGCCGGCAGCGGCAGGTCGCGCTCCCAGTTGAGGCCGAAGTAGTGCTTGTCGTCGACGTTGGCGCCGGCGCCGAAATCGCTCATCAGGGCCACGCTGCGGTCAATCACGCAGGCTATCGGCAGGTTCAGCGGGCCCAGCGAGCCGGGGCCGGCGCCAATGGCGGCGCGAATCTCGGCCTCGGAGGCGAACACCAGCGGGCTGGCGACCAGCTCATGATTGGCGGCCTTGATCTCGTTCAGCTCGTGGTCGCCGCGAACGATCAGGGCGATCAGCTTGCCTTCCTCGGCGGCATGCACCACCAGGGTCTTCACGGTCTTTTCGATGGCCAGGCCGAACTGCTCGACCAGCTCGTCGATGGTCTTGGCGTTCGGCGTATCGACCAGGCGCAGTTCTTCGGTGGCCGCGCCGCGTGCCTTCTCGCGCGGAATGGCCTCGGCCTTCTCGATGTTGGCGGCGTAATCGGAGGTGTCGCTGAAGGCGATATCGTCTTCACCGGATTCGGCCAGCACATGGAACTCGTGGGAGCCGGTACCGCCGATGGAGCCGGTATCGGCCTGCACCGGACGGAAATTCAGGCCCAGGCGAGTGAACACGTTGCAGTAGGCCTGGTGCATGCGGTCGTAGGTTTCCTGCAGCGAGGCCTGGTCCGCATGGAAGGAGTAGGCGTCCTTCATCAGGAACTCGCGCCCACGCATCAGGCCGAAGCGCGGACGGATCTCGTCACGGAACTTGGTCTGGATCTGGTACATGTTGATCGGCAGCTGCTTGTAGCTGTTCAGCTCGTTGCGCGCCAGATCGGTAATGACTTCCTCGTGGGTCGGGCCGACGCAGAACTCGCGGTCGTGGCGATCCTTGATGCGCAGCAGCTCGGGGCCGTACTGCTCCCAGCGTCCCGACTCCTGCCACAGCTCCGCCGGCTGCACGGCTGGCATCAGCACTTCCAGGGCGCCGGCGGCATTCATCTCCTCACGCACGATGGCCTCGGCCTTGCGCAGCACGCGCAGCCCCATCGGCAGCCAGGTGTACAGGCCGGAGGCGAGCTTGCGGGTCATGCCGGCACGCAGCATCAGCTGGTGGCTGATCACTACTGCATCGGAGGGGGTTTCCTTGAGGGTCGAGAGCAGGTACTGACTGGTACGCATGTTTGGCCGTTATGTCGGTTGCGAGGGCAAATAATGACTCGGCATTGTACGGTGCCAGCCATGTGGCGTACAGGACAGACCGGGAGTTGAGGATGGCGGAACTGACCGCTGGCCAGGTGCAGGCGCTGATCCGCGCTGGAGTGCCGATGGCCGAGGATATCGACCTGTGCATCGACCGTCTCGATGCCAATCTGGCGGTGGCGCGGGTACCTTTTCAAGGCAAGCTGGTGCGGCCGGGTGGAACACTGTCGGGGCCGACCATCATGTCGTTGGCCGATGCGGCCATGTATGCGGTGGTGCTGGGGCGGTTGGGGCGGGTGGAGATGGCGGTGACGGCCAATCTCAATATCAATTTCCTGGCTCGGCCCAAGCCGGTAGATCTGATTGCCGAGGCGCGCATTCTGCGTCTGTCACGGCGCCAGGCGGTGTGCGAGGTGCAGCTCTACTCGCAAGGCGAGGAAGGCGAGCTGGTGGCGCATGTCACCGGGACCTATGCGTTGCCGCAATAAGATGCGATGACCGATAAAAAAGAACCCGGCCTAGGCCGGGTTCTTTTTGCATAGATTGCGGTATCGCTAGGACTTACAGCACGTCCAGCGGGTACTCGACGATCAGGCGGGTGTCGTTCAGGTCAGCGCTGTAGTCAGCGTTGTAGGCATCGTTGGCACGCCAGATGGCGTGACGCAGACGGAAGGACAGGTCTTTCGCGGCGCCTTCTTGAATGACGTACTTGGTCTCGAAGTTCCACTCGTGCTCTTTGCCTTCTTCGCCAGAGCTGGTGGTGATGTCGTCACCGTAGATGTAGCGGGTCATGAAGCTCAGGCCCGGTACGCCGTAGGAGGTCATGTCGAGATCGTAGCGACCCTGCCAGGACTTCTCGTCTTGGGCGTCGAAGTCGGAGAACTGAACGGAGTTGTTCAGCCAAACGGTGCCGCCGCCGTCTACTACACCGTAGGAGTAGCGAGTGTCGCCGGAAGAACGCTGGTAGGCCAGGGTGAACTTGTGGGCGCCAATGGTGTAAGCGGATGCCAAGCTCCAGATCTTGTTGTCGATCTCGCCGGCCAGAGCGTCGCCTTCGTCGGTGGTGCGGTAGCCGTTCAGGTCGAAGTTGAGCGATTGCTCATCGGCCAGCGGCAGGGTGTAGTTGAAGTTGACGTAGGTCTTCTTGTGGTAGTCCTCGAAGTTAGCGTGGTGCAGAGCAGCGCTAAAGTTCTCGGTGAAGGCATAGCTGGCGCCAACGATGTCGCCTTCGGTAACTTCGAAGGTATCACGGTCGGAAGATGCTTGGCTGCTAAGGGCAGTGAAACGACCTGCGCTCAGTTCCAGGCCTTCGATTTCGTTGCTGACCAGGTAAGTACCGGTAGCGACTTCCGGCAGGATGCGGCTGTCGTCGGTGGAGAATACCGGGCTGGCAACGAACTGGTTGCCGTACTTCAGAACGGTGTCGGAGATACGGAACTTGATGGCGCCGCCAACTTCGGTCTGGGTGTCGTCGCCGCGGCCATCGCTGGTCTGGTCGAACTGGCCGGTGCCGTACTTGCCGCGACCGCTGTCAAGCTTGATGCTGGAGAGGGAGTGGGCGTCAACACCGACACCAACGGTGCCTTGGGTGAAACCGGATTCGAACAGCAGGCGGATGCCCAGGCCGGTCTCTTCGCGATAGCCTGCCGGATTGGCAGAAGTGCTAGCACCGTTGGCGGCGCCATTCTTGAAATCGCGGTTCATGTACAGAACGCGGTTGAAGATGTCGAAGCTGCTGTCTTCAACAAAGCCCTTGGACTCGGACTGTGCGCTGGCGAAAGCCAGTTGGGTGGTACCGGCGGTCACGGCCAGAGCCAGTGCGCTCCACTTCATCACTTGCATTGTGATTGCTCCTTTGGTTTAGAAGATTTGTGCTGCCCATTGTCTTGTTTTCTGGGCGGCTCTTTCTTTTTGTGTCGGCGCTAACTTATAGCACGGTGACTTAAGTTGGCGACAGATATCATTGATTCCCTACAAGTTCTCTCAGTGCGCGTCGCAAATCTGCATTTTTAACGTCGCAATTTTGTAGGTTTTGTCGTCTTCAGTCCCGCGCTCCGGCTTGTTCTGAAAAGACTGCAAATCCAATTGCTTAGGGCTTTGCAGGCGGATCGGAACGTGCCGACGCTGACGGTGCTCCTCCTAAAGCAACTTCCATGCACAAAACGCTAATCGGCTATGAAAGTTTCTTTCTTTTACTCTCTTCGGAGTGGGCTCACGGCTAGAAGTCCCCTTTCATGGGCCCTACAGCAGGCGAGCCTGCTCTTGATGGGATCATTTCCTTTATAGGGCAGGCATCCGAGCGTTACCGTGATCCATTGCTGCAGGTGGAATTTACTCGTCGGTAACGTTTTTGCCTGTGCGCTTGTTCAATTTGTGGGCGCTGCCGATTTGAGAGTGCCCACTTTTGGAGCGGTGACCTCTCGCTCCTCTTTGCTGTCGAGGCTTGGCCATACTTTAGGCTGTCATCTGGCTCGCTCGGGGAGTCGATGCGCATCATCTTGGCGCAGTGGGCGAGTCGCTGAAGGTGAATTGCGCTGGCCATCCCGCTATGCTGCGCGGCCGTTGGGCCTGGTCCGGAGGAAGCTCAGATGTTCAGCCTTGATTCCCGTTTACAGCAGGACACCCTGGTCATGGGGGATTTTCCGCTCTGCCGCCTGCTGCTGATGAACGATGCCAATTACCCCTGGTTCATTCTGGTGCCGCGTCGCGAGGCGGTCAGCGAGCTGTTCCAGCTGGATACTGCCGATCAGCAGCAGCTCTGGTTGGAAACCACTCGCCTGGCGGAGACCCTCAAGGATGCCTTCGTTGCCAATAAGATGAATGTCGCCACGTTGGGCAACGTGGTCAGCCAGCTGCACATGCATGTGATCGTGCGTCGCCGTGAGGATCAGGCCTGGCCGGCTCCTGTCTGGGGGCGGCATCCGGCGCGTGCCTATGAGGCCGGCGAGGTGTCCTCGATTCGCGAGCGCCTGCGTCTGGTGCTTACCAATGATTTCCAGTTTGCGGAGGCTTGAGCGATGGGGCTGGAGCAGCGTGTCATTGAGCTGGAGAGCCGGCTGGCCTTTCAGGACGACACCATCGCGGCGCTGAATGACGTAGTGGTGGCGCAGCAGCGGGATATAGAACGTCTGCAGCAGCAAATTGCCGTGTTGGCCCGTCGCCAGGAAGAGATGGTCGGCCAGTTCGGCATCGCCGAGGGCGATGCGCCGCCGCCTCATTACTGAGCCCATAAAAAAGCCCGCATCTGCGGGCTTTTTTTTATACGCCTTTATTCAGCGTTGGCCGGGCAGGGCGACTATTACGTCTTCGGCCTGCAGGCCCTTGTCGCGTTGCATGACCGAGAACTCCACGCGCTGGCCTTCGACCAGAACGCGGTGGCCTTCGCCGCGAATGGCGCGGAAGTGCACGAAGATGTCGTCGCCGATGTCGCGGGAAATGAAGCCGAAGCCCTTGGAGGTGTTGAACCACTTGACGGTGCCGGTCTCGCGGCTGTCGTCGAGGTCGCGACGGGGCATGGCGATGCGCGGGCTGCGTTTGCCTAGGTTGATGGCCAGATGCAGCAGGGCGGCAGCCAGCAGGGTGGCCAGGCTCAGCGATACGGCGGGTTGATTGCCGATCTGTGCCAGCGGGGCGAGCAGGATCAGAGCCTGCAGTACGCTGGCGAATACCAGTAGGGCCGATACCAGGGCTTGCAGCTGGTTGCGCACACCTTCATGGCGTACCGGCAGCAGGGGAGCCAGCAGCAGGTTGGCCAGGCCGAACAGGGCCAGATAAATCGCGTCGGGTTGTTGCAGGTAGGGCAGCGTTTCGCTGCGTAGGCTGGGGGCGAAGGACAGCAGCAGGGCGCCGCCGCCTGTAATCAGGTGAACGATCTTCAACATGGTCAAGGAACTCGCTTGTTCGAAATGGATATCAGAAGAGCGGAGTCGCAAGTCCGATGAATGGGCAATGCGCTTCGCCTATGCCGCAGCAATACGGCACGGTGCGTATTTAACCGCAAAGAGGATGTCGGCTCAAATCAAGCGCTTAGCGCCGCTTCCGGGGTAGGCGGGTGAATCTGATTGCGGCCGTTGCGTTTGGCCTGGTAGAGCGCATCGTCGGCCCGGGTGACCAGGCTGTCGAAGGTGTCGCCCATCTCGGCCAGGGCCAGGCCGAATGAGGCGGTGATGGTGTCGAGTACCTTGTCGGTGCTGCGCACCTTGACGCGCAGGGCCTGGATCTTCAGGCGCAGCTGTTCGGCGAAGTCGCCGGCAGTGCCAAGGTCGAAGCAGTCCTGCAGGATCACGCAGAACTCTTCGCCGCCGTAGCGTGCAGCCACGCCGCGTGCCGGCAGCAGTTCGCGCAGCAGTTGACCGACATGCTGCAGCACGCGATCACCCAAGGGATGTCCGTACTGGTCGTTGAACTGCTTGAAGTGGTCAATATCCAGCATCACCAAGGCAAGACCTTTGATATCTCCGGCCAGGGCCTGTTCCAGCAGGCGGGTGAAGGCGTGGCGATTGAATACATGGGTCAGGCTATCCAGGGTCGCGGCGGCCTGGGCGCGCTCCAGTTGGCCGCGCAGGTTCTGGATTTCGGCCTGTGCCGAGCGCAGGCGGTAGAGGAATTTTTCCTGCTGGTCCTGCATCTGCTGGGTGCTCAGCTGCAGTTCGTTGAGCACGCTGGGCAGGTCGTCGACTATCGGCTCCTGCAAGGCGGCCAGTCCCTGGGAGAGGCTGGCCTGATAATGCTGGCTGCCGCTGACGCTGCGCTGCACGTCGCCCTCGATATCGTCCACCAACTCGATGACCTGATGCTGGCCGGCGCGGGCGTCTTCCAGTTCGCCGCGGATGATGAAGTCGCGGAACAGCTTGATCGCCGTCTCGGGCGGGAAGCTGGAGAAGTCCTTGATGGCCTTTTCCAGGCGTCGGTTCAGTTCGGGGTCGGAGCCTTTGCAGTAGCTGTACCAGAGTGCGTAATGCACCGGGTTCGGCGGAATATCGTGGCGCACCATGTGTGGCACGGCCTGCTTGAGCAGATCGGCGGCCTCGCGAGTCTCTTCGGGGTAAAGCTCGAGAATGGAGGGGGCTTTCGGCTGGCTCATGCGCGTCACTGGGGTATGGGAAAAGGCAAAGGATAGAGTAGCTGTGGGCGCTTCGCCTAGCAAAAGGCCCGGTCTAGCCGGGCCTTTTTTTGCCTCTGGACGATCACGCGGCCAGTAGGCTGCGCAGCATCCAGGCGGTTTTCTCGTGCACCTGCATGCGCTGGGTCAGCAGGTCCGCGGTTGGCTCGTCGCTGACCTTGTCCAGCAGCGGGAAGATGCCGCGAGCGGTGCGCACCACCGCTTCCTGGCCCTGGACCAGCAGCTTGATCATGTCCTCGGCACTCGGCACGCCTTCCTCTTCCTTGATCGAGGACAGGCGGGCATAGGCGGCGTAGGTGCCGGGCGCCGGGAAGCCGAGGGCGCGGATACGCTCGGCAATGGAGTCCACGGCCAGTGCCAGTTCGGTGTACTGCGCCTCGAACATCAGGTGCAGGGTGTTAAACATCGGGCCGGTGACGTTCCAGTGGAAGTTGTGGGTCTTCAGATACAGGGTGTAGGTGTCCGCCAGCAGGCGCGACAGTCCTTCGGCGATGGCGGCGCGGTCCTGTTCGGCGATGCCAATATTGATTTCCATACCTTTACTCCTCTCAGGTGGCCGGGGTAGACGTTCCCCGTGATGGTTCCGAGCCTATCACAGGGGCTGCGTTTGCCCGTTCGATCTATGTCAATGAAGGCGATGCTTGGAGGCTATGAGCGCGCCGGCGGTTCCGTCTGCTACCGGTGTACTAGTTCCGGGTGCAGTTGCAGGGTGCGATTGAATACCTCGACCCAGTAGCCACTGAACTGCATGCCCGACAGGTTGTTGATCTCCAGGATGGCGCGCAGGCGTGGGCGTTTGCTCATGGTCTGGTGGGCGCGCTCGTGGGTGCGGGCGTCGAAGGTATCGGCGATGTTCAGCAGCAGGGCGCCCGGGTGGATTTCCGCCTCGCGCAGGCCTTTGGGATAGCCGCTGCCGTCGGCGTGCTCCTGGTGCTGCAGGATGATCTCGCTCGCCGCGTTCCAGGCCGGCATGCGCTTGAGCAGCTCGCAGGCCTGGCGTGGGTGGGATTGCATCTGTCGCCGCTCTTCGCGGCTCAGCTCGCTTTCCTTGTGCAGCAGGTCGAGCGGCAGAAAGGCCATGCCGAGGTCGTGCAGGCAGACCGCGGCAGCCAGTTGCGCGGGCTCTACCGGCCGCTCGGCGACCTCGTTCATGCCCAGCGCCAGGTCGAGCAGGCGCAGGCCGCGGCCGTGCCAGAACGGCGAGCGGTGTTCGCTGGTGGTCATCAGCTCGATAAAGAACAGCAGGTCGGCGTCTACTGCTATTCCGTAGTCGGCGAGCAGTTGCGGAGTCTGCCCGTGGCCAACCTCGACGGGCTGTAGGCGGGTCTCCGGCGCCAGGTGTTGCAGCAGCGTGCGGCGAATCTCGGTCTGTCGTGAGGCTGGAGCGGCGGCCAGGGCTTGCAGGGCCTGGCACTGGCTGGCGATCTGCACGGGATCAGGGCTTGCAGCCCGGCCCAGGGCAGCCTCGATCAGGTTGCGCAGCTGGTCCAGGCTGAGCAGCAGGATGTCGCCGAGCAGGCTGTCGAACTGCAGGCTGCCCTCGCGCAGACGATCGAGCACATCCTCCATGGCCTGCGGCAGCGGCAGTAGGTGGTTCAGTTCCACCAGGCCGAGGCTGCCCTTGATGGTGTGTACCAGGCGGAACAGCTCGCGCAGGCGCGTACCGTCACGTGGGTGGCGCTCCAGTTCGATCAACAGCTGCTCGCAGCGCGGCAGATGATCGGCGGTATCGAGGCGAAATTCCTCCAGCAGATCACTGGGGACGTCGGCGGGGCGGGCTAGGGCCATGGGGCGGTCTCCGCTGGGCTGGACTCTCAGTATAGAAAGGCCGCGGGCGGTGGGCTGCAAGGGGGCGATTAACCCTATATAATCGCGCCCCTTGTCTCCGGATGCGGAAACGCATCGATCGCGGCGCTGTGGCGCCATTGGTCGCGTTTTCCTGCGGTTTCCCCTCCGAATTGAAGAAAATGTCTGCCACTATCCGGCGGAAACATGCCCGGGCCGGCCGGGTACGAATTCAAGACTGATCTAGAGAAGCGAACCACGACCATGATGCGCAGCCACTATTGCGGCCAGTTGAACGAGAGCCTGGACGGCCAGGAAATCACCCTTTGCGGCTGGGTTCACCGCCGTCGCGACCATGGTGGTGTGATCTTCCTCGACATCCGCGACCGTGAAGGCCTGGCCCAGGTGGTGTTCGACCCGGATCGCGCCGAGACCTTCGCCAAGGCCGACCGCGTACGCAGCGAGTACGTGGTGAAGATCACCGGCAAGGTGCGCCTGCGTCCGGCCGGTGCGGTCAACGCCAACATGGCCTCCGGTGCCATCGAAGTGCTGGGCTACGAGCTGCAGGTGCTGAACGAAGCGGAAACCCCGCCGTTCCCGCTCAACGAATACACCGACGTGGGCGAGGAAACCCGCCTGCGCTACCGCTTCATCGACCTGCGTCGCCCGGAAATGGCCGAGAAGCTGAAGCTGCGCTCGCGCATCACCAGCAGCATCCGCCGTTACCTCGACGACAACGGCTTCCTCGACGTCGAAACCCCGATCCTGACCCGTGCCACTCCGGAAGGTGCACGCGACTACCTGGTGCCGAGCCGCACCCACGCCGGCAGCTTCTTCGCCCTGCCGCAGTCGCCGCAGCTGTTCAAGCAGCTGCTGATGGTGGCCGGCTTCGACCGCTACTACCAGATCGCCAAGTGCTTCCGCGACGAAGACCTGCGTGCCGACCGTCAGCCTGAATTCACCCAGATCGACATCGAGACCAGTTTCCTCGATGAAAGCGACATCATGGGCATCACCGAGACCATGATCCGCAACCTGTTCAAGGAAGTGCTGGATTTGGAATTCGGCGAGCTGCCGCACATGACCCTGGCCGAAGCCATGCGCCGCTTCGGTTCCGACAAGCCGGACCTGCGTATCCCGCTGGAACTGGTGGACGTTGCCGATCAGCTGCAGGGCGTCGAGTTCAAGGTGTTCTCCGGTCCGGCCAACGACCCGAAGGGCCGCGTTGCCGCTCTGCGTGTACCGGGCGCTGCCTCCATGCCGCGTAGCCAGATCGATGACTACACCAAGTTCGTCGGCAACTACGGCGCCAAGGGCCTGGCCTACATCAAGGTCAACGAGCGCGCCAAGGGCGTCGAGGGCCTGCAGTCGCCGATCGTCAAGTTCATCCCGGAAGACAACCTCAAGGTCATCCTCGACCGCGTGGGCGCCGTCGATGGCGACATCGTGTTCTTCGGTGCCGACAAGGCCAAGATCGTCTGCGACGCTCTAGGCGCGCTGCGCATCAAGGTCGGCCACGATCTGAACCTGCTCACCTGCGAGTGGGCGCCGCTGTGGGTCGTCGACTTCCCGATGTTCGAAGAGAACGATGACGGCAGCCTGACCGCCATGCACCACCCGTTCACCGCGCCGAAATGCACCCCGGAAGAGCTGGAGGCCAACCCGGCTGCCGCCCTGTCCCGTGCCTACGACATGGTGCTCAACGGCACCGAGCTGGGCGGCGGTTCGATTCGTATCCACGACAAGGCCATGCAGCAGACCGTGTTCCGCGTGCTGGGCATCAGCGAAGACGAGCAGCAGGAGAAGTTCGGCTTCCTGCTCGACGCCCTGAAGTTCGGTGCTCCGCCCCATGGTGGTCTGGCCTTTGGCCTGGACCGCCTGGTGATGCTGATGACCGGTGCCAGCTCGATTCGTGAAGTGATTGCCTTCCCGAAAACCCAGAGCGCGGCCTGTGTCATGACCCAGGCGCCGGGCATCGTCGATGCCAAGGCGCTGCGCGAGCTGCATATCCGCCTGCGCGAACAGCCCAAGGCTGAGTAAGCGGTAGCAACAGGAGCCTGGCATGCCAGGCTCCTTGCATTTCAGGCACTACAAAACCGAAAGAAACGGAGTGAGTTATGGCCGGTCATTCCAAATGGGCCAACATCAAGCACCGCAAGGGGCGTCAGGACGCCAAGCGCGGCAAGATCTTCACCAAGCTGATTCGTGAGCTGACCGTGGCCGCGAAGCATGGCGGCGGCGTGCCGGCGGATAACCCGCGCCTGCGCCTGGCGGTCGATAAAGCCCTCACGGCCAATATGTCGCGTGATGTGATCGACCGCGCCATCGCCCGCGGCGCCGGCAACACCGAAGCCGACAACATGATCGAGCTGAGCTACGAGGGCTACGCGCCGAGTGGCGTGGCGATCATCGTCGAAGCTATGACCGACAACCGCAACCGCACCGCCGCCGACGTGCGCCACGCCTTCACCAAGTGCGGCGGCAACCTCGGCACCGACGGTTCGGTGGCCTACATGTTCGAGCGCAAGGGGCAGATCAGCTTCGCCCCGGGCGTGAGCGAGGACGCCCTGATGGAGGCGGCCCTGGAGGCCGGCGCCGACGATGTGGAGATGGGTGAAGACGGTTCGGCCCTGGTGTCGACCAGCTTCGCCGACTTCCTCGCGGTCAACGAGGCGCTGACCGCTGCCGGCTTCAAGGGTGAGGAGGCCGAGGTGGCGATGATCCCCTCGACCATGGCGCCCATCGCCGATCTGGAGACCGCCAAGAAGGTGCTCAAGCTGATCGACATGCTCGAGGACCTGGACGACGTGCAGAACGTCTACCACAACGCGGAAATCTCGGACGAGATCATGGAGCAGCTGGACTGATCCCGACTCGTCGGCAGAAGCCGGAAGTCGCCTCGTGCGCTTCCGGCTTTTTTATATGGGCGCCGCTCCGTATACTCGCGGCTGGATAAATAGACAGTGTGTCGGCTCGACCGGCCCGCGGAGCGAAACGCTGCATGACCCTGATTCTTGGCATCGATCCCGGCTCGCGCATCACCGGCTACGGCGTGGTGCGCGATACCGGGCGTGGCTGCGAATACGTCGCCTCGGGTTGCATCCGCACCGGTGATGGTGATCTGGCCAGCCGTCTGCAGGTGGTGTTCCGCGGGGTCGGTGAGGTGATTCGCCTGCACGGGCCGGTGACCATGGGCATCGAGCAGGTATTCATGGCGAAGAACGCCGATTCCGCGCTCAAGCTAGGCCAGGCTCGCGGTGCGGCCATAGTCGCCGGCATCGAGGCGGGTCTGGACGTCAACGAATACACCGCCAGCCAGGTCAAGCAGGCCATCGCCGGTACCGGCGGGGCGGACAAGCAGCAGGTAATGATGATGGTGATGCACCTGCTCAAGCTGACGCAGAAGCCGCAGATCGACGCCTCCGACGCACTGGCCATCGCCCTCTGCCATGCCCACCACCGGCAGAGCCTGATTCCCCACGGCCTGCTCGGCGCCAAGCGGCGCAGCGGGCGGCTGCGCCTGTAACCAGAAGGAAACCAATTCGTGATCGGACGCCTGAAGGGCACTCTGGCGGAGAAACAGCCGCCGCACCTGATCCTCGATGTCAACGGTGTCGGCTACGAGCTGGAAGTGCCGATGACCACCCTCTACCGCCTGCCGGCCCTGGGTCAGCCTGTGACGCTGCATACCCATCTGGTGGTGCGCGAGGATGCGCATCTGCTCTACGGCTTCGCCGAGAAGCGCGAGCGTGAGCTGTTCCGCGAGCTGATCCGGCTCAATGGCGTCGGGCCCAAGCTGGCGTTGGCGCTGATGTCCGGCCTGGAAGTCGACGAGCTGGTGCGCTGTGTGCAGGCTCAGGACACCTCGGCCCTGGTGAAGATCCCGGGCGTCGGCAAGAAGACCGCCGAGCGCCTGCTGGTGGAGCTCAAGGATCGCTTCAAGGCCTGGGAAAGCATGCCGTCCATCGCACCGCTGGTGGTGGAACCTCGTGCCGGCGTGGCAGTCTCAAGCGCCGAGAGCGACGCCGTGAGCGCGCTGATCTCGCTCGGCTTCAAGCCGCAGGAGGCCAGCAAGGCCGTGGCGGCCGTGCAGGAAGAAGGGCTTTCCAGCGAAGAGCTGATCCGTCGTGCCCTGAAAGGAATGGTGTAAGAAGTGATAGACGCCGACCGCCTGATTACCGCCAGCAGCCGCGACCGCGACGAGCAGCAGGACCGCGCCATTCGCCCGCTCAAGCTGGCCGAGTACGTCGGCCAGCCGGTGGTGCGCGAGCAGATGGAGCTGTTCATTCAGGCCGCCAAGAATCGCCAGGAGGCCCTGGACCACACGCTGATCTTCGGCCCGCCCGGCCTGGGCAAGACCACCCTGGCCAATATCATCGCCCAGGAGATGGGCGTATCGATCAAGAGCACTTCCGGCCCGGTGCTGGAGCGCCCGGGCGATCTGGCCGCGCTGCTGACCAACCTGGAAGCCGGCGATGTGCTGTTCGTCGACGAGATCCACCGCCTCTCGCCCGTGGTCGAGGAGGTGCTGTATCCGGCCATGGAGGACTTCCAGCTCGACATCATGATCGGTGAGGGGCCGGCTGCCCGCTCGATCAAACTCGACCTGCCACCCTTCACTCTGGTCGGTGCCACCACTCGCGCCGGCATGCTGACCAACCCGCTGCGCGACCGCTTCGGTATCGTCCAGCGCCTGGAGTTCTACTCCAGCCAGGACCTGGCCACCATCGTCAGTCGCTCGGCCGGCATTCTCGGCCTGCATATCGATGCGGAGGGCGCCTTTGAGATCGCCCGTCGTGCCCGTGGTACTCCGCGTATCGCCAACCGCCTGCTGCGCCGCGTGCGTGATTTCGCCGAGGTGCGTGCCGGTGGGCAGATCAGCCGTGGCATCGCCGACCAGGCGCTGAACATGCTGGATGTCGACGAGCGTGGCTTCGATCACCAGGACCGACGTCTACTGCTGGCCATGATCGACAAGTTCGACGGCGGCCCGGTCGGTATCGACAACCTGGCTGCCGCCATCGGCGAGGAGCGCGGCACCATCGAGGACGTGCTCGAGCCGTACCTGATCCAGCAGGGCTATATCATGCGTACCCCGCGGGGTAGGGTGGTGACCCGACATGCCTATCTGCATTTCGGGCTCAATCTGCCCAAGCGCCTGTCCGAACCATCCACTGCCGACCTTTTCACCGGCAGCGACGAATAGTTGCAAAACAAAGGCTTGCCCGGATTGGCAAGGCCAGGAGTAAACACTAGAGTATGCGCGCGCAAAACGAGGCCCAGCCTTTTGCCCTCAAGTGTCGGGTGTATTACGAGGACACCGACGCCGGCGGCATCGTCTACTACGTCAATTACCTCAAGTTCATGGAGCGGGCTCGCACCGAGTGCCTGCGCAGTCTGGGTTTTGCCCAATCGCAGCTCGCCGGAGAGAACCTGTTGTTCGTCGTGCATTCCGCCGAGGCGCGTTATCACGCGCCGGCCAAGCTGGATGACGAACTTTTTATCACTGCCGAGGTAATCGAGTTAAACCGTGCCAGCCTGCGCTTTCGTCAACAGGTACGGCGGGCAACGGATGAGGCACTGCTCTGCGAGGGGCAGTTCGTGGTGGCCTGTGTGCGCACCGACAATTTGAAGCCCCGTGCCATCCCCGAAGCGCTGCGCGCAGCCTTCGCCGGCATGGGTCAAGTCACAGCAGGAGAGTAGCGTGGAAGCAACAGCCAACGCCGTTGACCATATGTCGATGTGGAGCCTGATCAGCAACGCCAGTTTCGTGGTGCAGCTGGTCATGCTGACCCTGGTGGCCGCCTCGGTGGTGTCCTGGATCATGATCTTCCAGCGCAGCACCATGCTGCGTGCGGCGAAGAAGTCGCTGGAAGTGTTCGAGGAGCGCTTCTGGTCCGGCATCGACCTGTCCAAGCTGTATCGCCAGGCCGGCAGCAATCCAGACCCGGACTGCGGCGTCGAGCAAATCTTCCGCGCCGGCTTCAAGGAGTTCTCCCGCCTGCGCCAGCAGTCCGGCGTCGATCCGGATGCGGTGATGGATGGCGTGGCCCGTGCCATGCGCGTCGCCATCTCGCGTGAGGAAGAGAAGCTGGAAACCAGCCTGCCATTCCTCGCCACCGTAGGCTCCACCAGCCCCTATATCGGTCTGTTCGGGACCGTGTGGGGCATCATGAACTCCTTCCGCGGCCTGGCCCAGGTGCAGCAGGCCACCCTGGCCACCGTGGCACCGGGTATCGCCGAGGCGCTGATCGCCACCGCCATCGGCCTGTTCGCCGCGATCCCGGCGGTCATCGCCTACAACCGCTTCTCGGCGCAAGGCGATCGCCTTATCAGCCGCTACTACACCTTTGCCGACGAGTTCCAGGCGATCCTGCACCGCAAAGTGCACACCAGCGAGGACTGAGGCTCAGCCCATGGCCAGAATTCGCAACAGACGCAAGCCGGTCGCCGAGATGAACGTCGTGCCTTATATCGACGTGATGCTGGTGCTGCTGGTGATCTTTATGGTGACCGCGCCGATGCTCAACCAGGGCGTCAAGGTCGACCTGCCCAAGGTCTCTAGCGAGGTACTGCCGCAGGACAACAACTCCCGCGTGCTGACCATCTCGATCAAGGCCGACAAGACCTACTACTGGAACATGGGCGACGAGGTCGATCCGGACCAGAGCAAGGCCAGCGAGACCGCTACCGCTTTGCCGGCGCTGGTGCAGACGGTGACCGCGATCATGAGCCAGAACGCCGGCCAGGGTAAGAAGGTCCAGGTCTTCGTGCGTGGCGACAAGGCGGTCGACTATGGCTCGGTCATGTCCGTGATGGGTGGCCTGCAAGAGGCCGGTGTCGGCAACGTCGGGCTGATCACCGAGGCGCCTTGATGCAGCAGCAGAGCGTTCGCTCCTCATCGGAAAGTTACTTCTGGCCGACCGTCTGGGCCGTGGCTCTGCACGCCCTGATGTTCGCCATGCTGTTTGTCAGCTTCCACTTTGCACCCGAGCTGCCGCCGGCCAGGCCCATCGTCCAGGCGACCCTGTACCAACTGAAGTCGCAGAGCCAGGCGACCACTCAGACCAACCAGAAGATCGCCGGCGAGGCCCAGAAGACCAAGGCTCGCCAGTACGAAGTGGAGCAGCTGGAGACCAAGAAGGAAGAGCAGCAGAAGCAGGAGGCGGCGGAACAAAAGAAAGCCGAGGCGGCCAAACAGGCTGAGGCGAAGAAGCAGGCCGAAGCCAAGAAGGTGGAGGAGGCGAAGAAGGCCGAGCAGAAGAAGCAGGCCGATATCGCCAAGAAGAAGTCCGAGGAAGAGAAGAAAAAAGCTGCTGCCGAGGAGGCCCGTAAGAAAGCGGCCGAGCAGGCTAAGAAGAAAGCTGCGGAAGACGCCAAGAAGAAGGCGGCCGCTGCCGAGGCGGCCAAGAAGAAAAAAGCCCAGGATGCCGCGCGCAAGGCCGCCGAGGACAAGAAGGCCCAGGCGCTTGCTGAGCTCTTGGGCGACACCACCGAGCGCCAGCAGGCGCTGGCCGACGAGGTGGGCGATCAGGTGGCCGGTAGCCTTGATGACCTGATCATCAAGCTGGTCAGCGAGCAGTGGCAGCGTCCACCGTCGGCACGCAACGGCATGAGTGTCGAGGTAATGATTCAGATGCTGCCCGATGGCACTATCGTCAATGCTTCTGTCACCCGTTCCAGTGGCGACGCGCCCTTCGACAGTTCTGCTGTGGCTGCAGTCAAGAACGTCGTGCGTATTCCCGAGATGCAACAGCTGGATAGTGCAACCTTTAACGCCATGTATCGTCAGCGGCGGATGATTTTCAAACCGGAGGATTTGTCTCTGTGAATACCTTGATTCGTATCGCCCTGCTGGGTCTGGCGTTGCTGGTTGGCAGCGTGCAGGCAGCGGACCCGTTGGTGGTGACCAGTGGTAGCGACCGTGCCATACCTATCGCCGTGGTGCCCTTCGGCTGGCAGGGCGGCACCGTGTTGCCCGAGGACATGGCCACCGTCATCGGCAACGACCTGCGCAACAGCGGCATGTACGAGCCGATCCCGCGGCAGAACATGATCAGCCTGCCGACCTCGGCGGCCGAGATCATCTACCGCGACTGGCAGGCCCTGGGCGCCCAGTACGTGATGGTAGGCAGCATCGTGCCGAACGGTGGTCGCCTGCAGGTGCAGTTCGCCCTGTTCAACGTGGCCACCCAGCAGCAGGTGGTTGCCGGTACCGTTGGCGGTACTCCGGATCAGTTGCGTGACATGGCGCACCATATCGCCGATCAGGCCTTCGAGAAGCTCACCGGTATCAAGGGCGCCTTCTCCACCAAGATGCTCTACGTCACCGCCGAGCGTTTCGGCGTGAACAACACCCGTTACACCCTGCAGCGCTCCGACTACGACGGCGCCCGTGGCGTGACCCTGTTGCAATCGCGCGAGCCGATCCTGTCGCCGCGTTATGCACCGGACGGCCGCCGCATCGCCTATGTGTCGTTCGAGCAGCGCCGCCCGCGCATCTTCCTGCAGCACATCGACACCGGGCGCCGCGAGCAGCTGACCAACTTCGAAGGCCTCAATGGCGCCCCGGCCTTCTCGCCGGACGGCAATCGCCTGGCCTTCGTGCTGTCCAAGGACGGCAACCCGGAGATTTACGTGATGGATCTGGGCTCGCGCCAGATTCAGCGCGTGACCAATTCCGGCTCGATCGAGACCGAGCCGTTCTGGGGCAAGGACGGGCAGACCCTGTACTTCACCAGCGACCGCGCCGGCAAGCCGCAGATCTACAAGCAGAGCATCCATGGTGGTGCCGCCCAGCGTGTGACCTTCACCGGCAACTACAACGCCAACCCGAAGCTGTCGGCCGACGAGAAGACCCTGGTGATGATCCACCGTCAGGACGGTTTCACCAACTTCAAGGTGGCCGCCCAAGATCTGGTGACCAGCCGCCTGCGCATCCTCTCCGAGACCAGTCTGGACGACTCGCCCACTGTTGCGCCCAATGGCACCATGCTAATCTACGCCACCCGCCAGCAGGGCCGGGGAGTGCTGATGCTCGTGTCCACCAACGGGCGTGTCAGGCTCCCGATTCCCACCGCTCAAGGTGATGTCCGGGAACCGTCCTGGTCTCCTTTCCTGAACTGATGCGGTAAAACACTTTCTGCTGTAAACACACCTAGAAATCATTAGGAGCTACACCATGGAAATGCTGAAATTTGGCAAATTTGCCGCTCTGAGCCTGGCTCTGGCCGTGGCTGTTGGTTGCTCGTCCAAAGGCGGCGACGCTTCCGGCGAAGGCGCTGTTGACCCGAACGCTGGCTACAACGCCAACGGCAGCGGCGTTGACGGTGCTCTGAGCGAAGAAGCCGCTCTGCGCGCCATCACCACTTTCTACTTCGAGTACGACAGCTCCGACCTGAAGCCGGAAGCAATGCGCGCTCTGGACGTACACGCCAAGGACCTGAAAGGCAACGGCGCTCGCGTCGTTCTGGAAGGCCACACCGACGAGCGCGGCACCCGCGAGTACAACATGGCTCTGGGCGAGCGTCGTTCCAAGGCCGTTCAGCGCTACCTGGTACTGCAGGGCGTTTCCCCGGCTCAGCTTGAACTGGTTTCCTACGGTGAAGAGCGTCCGGTTGCTACCGGCAGCGACGAGTCCTCCTGGGCTCAGAACCGCCGCGTCGAACTGCGCAAGTAATTTGCCATGCGTAAGTGCCCTCGTATCCTGACCTCTCTGGTACTCGCCCTGCCGCTCGCGGCCGTGGCCGAGGTTCCCGTGGTGGATGGCAGCTCCGGTAGCAGCTATCCGCCGGTTGGTTATGGTACGAGTGGCGCCTATGCCGGGGGCGGGGCGCAAGCCCCGGCCACGGCGCAAGGCCAGCTGTTCATGCAGCTGCAGCAGATGCAGGACGAGATAGCCCAACTGCGTGGCATGCTCGAAGAGCAACAAAACGAGATCCAGCGTCTCAAGCAAGAAGGCGATGCCCGTTATCAGGACATCGACAGCCGCCTGCAAGGCGGTGCCGCCGGTGCACAAGCGCCCGCACAGAATCCTCCGGCCGATGGCGCGATCAACGCCGCCGGCAACCCCGCCGCCCCTGCCCAGCAGGCTCCGGCAGCCAGCAACGAACCGGCCGACCCGGCGAAGGAAAAGCTGTATTACGACGCTGCCTTCGACCTGATCAAGGCCAAAGACTTCGACAGGGCCGCTCAGGCCTTCAACGCCTTCCTGCGCAAGTACCCGCAGAGCCAGTACGCCGGCAACGCCCAGTACTGGCTGGGCGAGATCAATCTGACCAACAGAAACCTGCAGGAAGCCGGCAAGGCCTTCGCCCTGGTCGCGGCCAACTACCCGACTCACGCCAAGGTGCCGGATTCGCTGTTCAAGCTGGCCGATGTCGAGCAGCGCATGGGCAATACCGATCGCGCCAAGGGCATCCTGCAGCAGCTGATCGCTCAGTACCCCGGCTCTTCGGCGGCCCAGCTGGCCCAGCGCGACCTGCAGCGCCTGCCCTGATCGCCAGCCCTGCTGGTCAGAAAACCCGCGCTAGTCGCGGGTTTTTCGTTAGAATCGCCGCCCCGAATCACCCGCAACGGAGGCGGATGGCCTGTTTAGCCGTCACGCCCGGTGCTCATATGCAAGAAACCCTGCGCATCACCGAGATCTTTTACTCGTTGCAGGGCGAGACGCTCACCAGTGGTCTGCCCACGGTTTTTGTCCGCCTCACCGGCTGCCCGCTGCGCTGCCAGTACTGCGACACCGCCTACGCCTTCAGCGGCGGCGAAATCATGAGCCTGGATACCATCCTCGAGCGGGTAGCCAGCTACAAGCCGCGCTATGTCTGCGTGACCGGTGGCGAGCCGCTGGCCCAGCCCAATTGCGTCCCGCTGCTGCAGCGTCTGTGCGATGCCGGCTACCAGGTATCCCTGGAAACCAGCGGTGCCATCGATATCGCCCCGACCGACCAGCGCGTCAGCCGGGTGGTCGACCTGAAGACGCCTGGTTCCCAGGAGGTCTCGCGCAATCTCTACAGCAACATGGCCGAGCTGACGCGCAACGATCAGGTCAAGTTCGTCATCTGCTCGCGCGAGGACTACGACTGGGCGGTGAGCAAGCTGATCGAGTACCGCTTGGACGAGCGCGCCGGCGAGGTGCTGTTCTCGCCCAGCCACCAGCAGGTGAGCGCACGCGATTTGGCCGACTGGATCATCGCCGACAACCTGCCGGTGCGTTTCCAGCTGCAGCTGCACAAGATTCTCTGGAACGACGAGCCGGGGCACTGAATATGACTGACAAGAAAGCCGTGGTGCTGCTCTCGGGCGGCCTCGATTCGGCAACCATTCTGGCCCAGGCCAAGGCCGCCGGGTTCGCCTGCTACAGCGTGAGCTTCGACTATGGCCAGCGCCACCGCGCGGAGCTGCAGGCCGCCGAGCGCGTGGCGCGCCAGTTGGGCGTGGTCGAGCACAAGGTGATCGGTCTCAACCTCAATGGTATCGGCGGTTCGGCGCTGACCGACAGCTCCATCGCCGTGCCCGAGGGCCCGACCGAAGGCATCCCGGTTACCTACGTGCCGGCGCGTAACACCGTGTTCCTCTCCCTGGCCCTAGGCTGGGCGGAAGTGCTGGGCGCCCATGACATCTTCATCGGCGTCAACGCGGTGGACTATTCGGGCTATCCGGATTGCCGCCCCGAGTTCATCGCCGCCTTCGAGCGGGTGGCCAATCTGGCGACTCGCGAGGGCGTGGAGGGCAGTGGCTTCCGCATCCAGGCGCCGCTGCAGAACCTGAGCAAGGCGCAGATCGTGCAGATCGGCCTGCAGTATGGCGTGGACTATGGTCTGACGGTGTCCTGTTACCAGGCCGATGACGACGGCCGCGCCTGCGGCAAGTGCGACAGCTGTCGCCTGCGCGCCGCCGGTTTTACCGCGGCCGGAGTGGCGGACCCGACCCGTTACGCCTAAAATTTTTTCGTGGAGTGTTGATTTCCTGAATCAAATCAGTATCATGCGCTCCGCGTTGGGTCGTTAGCTCAGTCGGTAGAGCAGTTGGCTTTTAACCAATTGGTCGTAGGTTCGAATCCTACACGACCCACCACTCCCTCCTTCGCGTCACCTCCTCGCATACTCCCCATCAGAACGCTCTCGCCAGAACTCCTGGTGGGTATAATCGACCGCACTGAAAGCATATTCAGAGCCTGATGACATGACCCAGATTTCCGAACGCCTGTTGGTTCAGGCTCACCTCGACGCCAAACAACCCAAGCCGTTGACGCCGGACGAAGAAGCCTTCTATCGCAGCGAGATCGCCGCCGAGCTGAAGAAGCAGAACGCCGTGCTGGTGGCCCACTATTACTGCGATCCGGTGATCCAGGCCCTGGCCGAGGAAACCGGCGGCTGCGTCTCCGACTCCCTGGAGATGGCTCGCTTCGGCAATCAGCACGAGGCGCAGACCGTGGTGGTGGCCGGGGTCAAGTTCATGGGCGAGACGGCGAAGATCCTCAATCCGGAAAAGCGCGTGCTGATGCCGACTCTGGAGGCCACCTGCTCGCTCGACCTGGGCTGCCCGGTAGATGAGTTCTCGGCATTCTGCGACCAGCATCCGGACCGTACCGTGGTGGTGTACGCCAACACCTCGGCGGCGGTGAAGGCGCGTGCCGACTGGGTGGTGACCTCCAGCTGCGCGCTGGAGATCGTCGAGAGCCTGATGGACAACGGCGAGAAGATCCTCTGGGCCCCGGACCAGCACCTGGGCCGCTACATCCAGCGCGAGACCGGTGCCGACATGCTGCTGTGGGACGGTGCCTGCATCGTTCACGAGGAATTCAAGGCCAAGCAGTTGGAGGACATGAAGGCGCTCTATCCGGAGGCTGCCATCCTGGTCCATCCCGAGTCGCCCGAAGCGGTGATCGAGCTGGCTGACGCAGTGGGCTCCACCAGCCAACTGATCAAGGCCGCGCAGACCCTGCCGAACAAGACCTTCATCGTCGCCACCGACCGCGGCATCTTCTACAAGATGCAGCAGCTGTGTCCGGACAAGGTCTTTGTCGAGGCGCCCACCGCCGGCAACGGCGCCGCCTGCCGCAGCTGCGCGCACTGCCCGTGGATGGCCATGAATACCCTGCAGCGCACCTTGCAATGCCTGCGCGAGGGCAGCGGTGAGATTCTCGTCGAGCCGGCGCTGATCCCGAGGGCAATCAAGCCGCTTAAACGCATGCTGGATTTCACCCAGGCCGCGCGGCTGAAGCTGGCCGGCAACGCCTGAGTAGCTTGCGCACAGAAAAAAGCCCGGCAGTGCCGGGCTTTTTCATGGCCGGGTTCAGCGCATCATCTTGTCCAGTGCGCGTTTCTCTTCCATCAGCTCCTGCTGGCGCGCGTCGATGCGCGAGGCCAGGGGGAAGTTGCTGCTGGCGCGGCGCTTGGCCAGGTCGAGCTGCTCTAGGGCCTGGTCGTAGTCGCCTACCAAGGCGAAGAACTCGGCGCGGGCCTGGTGCAGGCCGATGATGTTGCGCGTCATGCCGCGCACCTCGGCGACTTGGTACCAGACGTCCGGGTCGTTGCCGCGCTGCTTGAGCAGCTGGTCGAGGGCGACCTCGGCCTCCTTGGTCTGGTTCTGCTTGAGCATCAGGTCGATGCGCGCCTGCTCCAGCGGATAGCTGTCCGGGTACAGGCCGCGCAGGCGTTCGACGCGCTGGCGGGCGTCGGCCAGGCGGTTGGCGTTCTCGTCCAGGTCGATCATCGCCAGGTTGTAGATCAGCTCGTCGGGCGCCTTGGCTAGCAGGTCGTTGAGGCCCTTGCGCGCCTCCTCGGGGCGGCCGGCTTTGATCTGCGCCAGGGCCAGGCCGTAGCGGGCGGCGTCCAGCTTGGCATTGCCGTCGAGCATGGCGCGGAAGCGCTTGGCGGCGATGCCCGGGGTCTCTTCGAACATCAGTTGGGTGCGGGCGCGCATCAGCTGGTAGCGCAGGCTGTCTTCGACCCCCTTGGCCGGATATTGCTCGGCGCGGTTGCGGGTGTCGGCGATACGCGACTCGGTCACCGGGTGGGTGAGGAGGAATTCCGGCGGTCTGGAGTCGTAGCGATACTGGCGCATCAGGCGCTCGAACATGCTCGGCATGGCGCGTGGGTCGTAGCCGGCCTTCTCCAGATTGAGCAGACCGATGCGGTCGGCTTCCTGTTCGTTCTGACGGGAGAAGCGGCGCTGCTCCTGAATGGCCGCAGCCTGGGCGCCCATGATGGTAGCGATGCCGGCATCGCCTGCACCGGCCGCCGCGGCGACGATGCCGGCGAGCATGGCGGCCATCACCGGTACCTGCATGCGTTGCTGGGCCTCGATGCCGCGGGCGAAGTGGCGTTGCGACAGGTGCGCCAGTTCGTGGGCCATCACCGAGGCGTACTCGGCTTCGGTCTGTGCGTGCAGCAGCAGGCCGCCATTGACCCCGACTATGCCGCCGGGCGCGGCGAAGGCGTTGATCTGCGGGCTGTTGAGCAGGACGAACTCCAGGCGCCGATCCTCCAGCTGGCTGGTCTCGGCCAGGCGATAGACGCTGGTCTCCACGTAGTCCTTGAGCAACGGGTCGGAGAGCTGGTCGACCTGGCCGCGCAGCACGCTGAGCCAGGCGCGGCCGAGCCGGTGTTCCTGCTCCGGCGAGACGATGGACGAGCTGGAGTCGCCGAGCGACGGCAGGTCGCTGGCGAAGGCGGGTAGCACCAGGCAGGCGAGGGCGAGCAGGGAGGGGCGCAGAAGAGTCATGCACGGGGCTCTTGGCAAACGAAGGCCTTACTGTAGCCGCCTCGCCGCTCTGCTGGCCAGGGTTGTGCGGTATCCTTGCCGGCCTTCGAGGAGAGACTGCATGACCGATTTCCCCGCCTGTGACGCCGAGCTGGATGCCAGCGGCCTGAACTGCCCGCTGCCCTTGCTCAAGGCCAAGCTGGAGCTCAATCGCCTGGCCAGCGGCGCGGTACTCAAGGTGACCGCCACCGACGCCGGCTCGCAGCGGGACTTTCGCGCCTTCGCCCGGCTGGCCGGTCATGAGCTGTTGCGCGAGGAGGAAGAGGGTGGGGTGTTCCGCTACTGGCTGAGGAAGGCCTGACGCGAGTGCCATGAAAAAGGGCCGCATCGGCGGCCCTTTTTTCACCTCGGCGTCATCAGCCCTTGTGCAGGGCCTGGGCCGCCGCCAGTACCTCGTCCACATGGCCCGGCACCTTCACGCCGCGCCATTCGCGACGCAGCACGCCGTTGGCGTCGATCAGGAAGGTGCTGCGGTCGATGCCTAGGTACTCCTTGCCATAGAGCTTCTTCAGCTTGATCACGTCGAACAGCTCGCACAGCGCCTCGTCCTTGTCGCTGATCAGCTCGAAGGGGAATTCCTGCTTGCACTTGAAGTTCTCGTGGGACTTCAGGCCGTCGCGCGATACGCCGAAGACCAAGGTGTTGGCTGCGTTGAAGGCGGCGTATTGGTCGCGGAAGCCCTGGCCCTCGGTGGTGCAGCCCGGGGTGCTGTCCTTGGGGTAGAAGTAGATCACCACTTGCTGGCCCTTGAGGGCGCTGAGCGAGACCTGCTGGCCGCTGGTGGCGGCGGCGCTGAAGTCGGCGACCGGCTGGTCGATGGAAACGGCCATCTCGGATTCCTTATGGGTTCTGCGGGCGCCAGGGTTCGATCAGCGCGTCCAGGTTGAGGGCGTCGGAGAAGTCGAGGAACTGGTCGCGCAGCCAGCTGATCTGGGTGCCCGGCGGCAGCGTCACGGTCAGCGTGGCGTTGAGCAGGGTGCCGCCGGTCTGCGGGGCCTGATAGGTGTCGCAGGTGATGCTTTCCAGCTCCACGCGGTGGTCGCTGAAGAACTGGCACAGCTCGTTGAGGATGTCCGGGCGGTAGGCACAGCTGACATAGGCGACATAAGGCAGCGAATTGGGGCGAGCCTCGAGGGCGCCGCTGCGGATCATGTTGACGCTAAAGCTGTGGCGCTTGGCCAGGGGCGGCAGAACGCCTTCCAGACGGGCAAGGGCGTCCCAGCTGCCGCTGATTTGCAGGGTCAGGGAGCTGTACTCGCCGTGGCGGGTCAGGCGGCTGCTGACCACGCCGCAGCGGTTTTCCTGGCTGGCCCGGCAGAGCACGCTGGTCAGCTCCATGGGGTTGGCGCCGAGGGCACTGATGACAAGGAATTGTTCGCGAACCTGGGGGGTGGACATTCAGCTTTCCTGAAACGATGAGGGTCGGCGCGATGAGGCGCCCAACAAAGAGGGAAGGGTAGCGAAAAGCGCCGCTCAGGGGAATGCTGGCCTGGGTCCCGTTCGCTTGTGCAACACAGGTGGCGCCAGTACCATTACCGCTCTCTTTTTCCGGCAGGAGCGGTTGCATGATTTCGGGCAGTATGGTGGCACTGGTCACGCCCATGGACGCACAGGGTGGTCTGGACTGGGCTGCTCTGAGCAAGCTGGTCGACTTCCACCTGCAGGAGGGCACCAACGCCATAGTCGCCGTCGGCACCACTGGCGAATCCGCCACCTTGGATGTCAACGAGCACGTCGAAGTCATCCGCCGCGTGGTCGACCAGGTTGCCGGTCGTATCCCGGTGATCGCCGGTACCGGCGCCAACAGCACCCGCGAAGCCATCGAGCTAACCCAGAACGCCAAGAGCGTCGGCGCCGATGCCTGCCTGCTGGTCACCCCTTATTACAACAAGCCGACTCAGGAAGGCCTGTACCAGCACTTCCGCCACATCGCCGAGAGCGTGGCCATCCCGCAGATTCTCTACAACGTGCCGGGCCGTACCGCCTGCGACATGCTGCCGGAAACCGTCGAGCGCCTGTCCAAGGTGGCCAACATCATCGGTATCAAAGAAGCCACCGGCGACCTGCAGCGCGCTCAGGACATCCTCGATCGCGTCAGCTCCGACTTCCTGGTCTATTCCGGCGATGACGCCACCGCCGTCGAGCTGATGCTGATGGGCGGCAAGGGCAATATCTCGGTAACCGCCAACGTCGCCCCGCGCGCCATGGCCGAGCTGTGCGCCGCCGCCATGGCCGGCGATGCCGCCACCTCCCGCGCTATCAACGAGCGCCTGATGCCGCTGCACAAGAATCTGTTCATCGAATCCAACCCGATTCCGGTGAAATGGGCCCTGCAGGAAATGGGCATGATGCAGGACGGCATTCGTCTGCCGCTGACCTGGCTCAGCCCGCGCTGTCACGAACCGCTGCGTCAGGCCATGCGCCAGTCCGGCGTCCTGGCTTAATCGAGGAATACTTGCGCATGAAGCGACTGGCTGGACTCTCTGCCCTTGCCCTGATCATCTCCACCACCAGCGGCTGCGGCTGGCTCTGGGGCGATGAAGGCTACTTCCGTGATCGCTCCACCGACTATCTGGATGCGCGTCAGACTGCGCCGATGCAGATGCCGCCGAACGTTGACGCCAAGCGCATCGACCCGCTGCTGCCGGTGCCGGCGCACGTCGCCACCAGTTCCGAAACCCCGCAGAGCTTCGAGGTGCCGCGTCCGCAGGCCCTCGGCACTACTGGCGAGGCCAGCGAGTTCAGCCTGCAGAAGAGCGGCGACTCGCGCTGGCTGGTGGCCCAGCGCGCTCCGGCGGAAGTCTGGCCGGTGGCTCGCTCCTACTTCGAGAACAGCGGTTTCCGCATCGCCGAAGAGCGCCCGCAGACCGGTGAATTCATCACCGAGTGGCAGGGCGTCGAGGACCTGGCTCCTTCCATGGGCCGTCGCGTGGGCAGCCTGATGGCCGATACCGACAACCAGGTTCGTGTGCGTGTGCGCATCGAGCCGGGCGTGGTGCGCAATACCAGCGAAGTGTTCGTGGTCAGCGCCGAGCGTGAAGAAGGCAGCACTGCCGACGTGGCCTTCCCGGCCCGCACCGGCAACGCCAGCCTCGAGGCCTCGCTGCTCGACGGCATGCTCGCCGACCTCAGCAGCACCGCCGAGCACGGCTCGGTGTCCCTGCTGGCCGCGCGCAACTATGACGCCCCGAGCCGTATCAACCTGACCCAGGACGGTGCCGGCAACCCGGTACTGAACCTCAGCACCGACTTCGACCGTGCCTGGTCCAGCGTCGGTCGTGCCCTGGAGCTGGGCGACGTACGCGTCGACGACATCAACCGCAGCCTGGGCGTGTACTACGTCAACCTGGCCGAGGGCGCCAAGAAGCCGGAAGAAGAGAAGGGCTTCATCAGCGGCCTGTTCGGCAGCGAGCCGACCCAGGAAGAGATCGACGCCCGCGCCGAGCGTTATCAGGTACGCCTGACCAGCAGCGCCGGTGGCGACGTGCAGGTCACCGTGGAGAAGGACATCAACACCGTGGCCCCGGAAGACGTGGCCCGCCGTGTGCTGACCCTGATCCAGGAAAACCTCGGCTGATCCCGGCCCGGCACCTGCCGGGCCTGCAGCGAATCGATAGGCGAAACCCGATGGGTTTCGCCTGTTTCGTTTAAACCAGGCGGAAACTTCGACATGACCACTCCCACCACCCTGAGCCTGAAGAAGATCTACTCCGGCAAAGTCCGCGACCTCTACGAGATCGATGCCAAGCGCATGCTGATGGTCGCCACCGATCGCCTGTCGGCCTTCGACGTGATCCTCGACGAGCCGATCCCGGAGAAGGGCAAGATCCTCACCGCCATCTCCAACTTCTGGTTCGACAAGCTCAAGGACGTGGTGCCCAACCACTTCACCGGCGACAAGGTCGAGGACGTGGTGCCGGCCGCCGAGTTGCCGCTGGTGGAGGGTCGTGCGGTGGTCGCCAAGCGCCTGCAGCCGGTGGCGGTGGAAGCCATCGTGCGTGGCTATATTGTCGGCTCCGGCTGGAAGGAATATCAGAAGAGCGGCACCGTCTGCGGCATACAGCTGCCGGCCGGCCTGAAGGAAGCGGCCAAGCTGCCGCAGCCGATCTTCACCCCTTCGACCAAGGCTGCCGTCGGCGACCACGACGAGAACATCAGCTTCGCCCAGTGCGAGGCCATCATCGGTGCCGAGCTGGCGGCCAAGGTGCGCGACACCGCCATCGCCCTGTACAGCGCGGCGGTCGAATATGCGGCCACTCGCGGCATCATCATCGCCGACACCAAGTTCGAGTTCGGTCTGGACGAAGACGGCACCCTGACGCTGATGGACGAGGCGCTTACCCCCGATTCCAGCCGCTTCTGGCCGGCCGACAGCTACGCCGAAGGCAGCAACCCGCCGAGCTTCGACAAGCAGTTCGTGCGCGACTGGCTGGAGTCCACCGGCTGGAACAAGGAGCCGCCGGCCCCGGCCGTACCGGCCGAAGTGGCACAGAAGACTGCCGACAAATACCGCGAGGCACTGACTCGGCTGACCAGCTGAGTTTAATCGTGGAAAGAACGAGGGAGCCATGGCTCCCTTTTTCATGTCTGCCGCAAGCACCTGATCACACAAGAAAAACTGCTGGACTAACGGCGCTCAGCTGATATCATGCGCACCGCTTTGGGAAGATGCCGGAGTGGTCGAACGGGACGGATTCGAAATCCGTTGTGTCAGCAATGGCACCTAGGGTTCAAATCCCTATCTTCCCGCCATATTGAAGTAAGCCTAAGCCCCTGAATCTGTTGAAGATTACAGGGGCTTTGTCTTTTCTGGCGCTGCGTTTAGGACCAAATTAGGACCGAAACGCCACCCTCTAGGCCGTATCTGGACGCCTTAGTCCGCTTTGAATCCCATCATCTCCGACACGAGCCGCGCCATGCTCTTCGTGTTTGCGGGTATCCAGCGCGCGTAGTGCTTCTTCACCATCGTTGTGTCGGTGTGGCCGAGCTGGCGTGCGACCCATTCCAGGGGAACGTAGCTGGACACCGCCTGGCTGGCGAAGGTGTGGCGGCATTGGTTTGGCCCGCGGTGGGCTACTCCGCTGCGCGCCAGGTGGTCGGTGAACCACTCGTGCACGTTCTGGCCGCTCCACGGGATGCCGCTGACGGAGTTCCGGAACAGGAGGGTAACGCGCTCCTTCTTCACCGTCATGTTGTCCCGCTGGATCACTTCGATGGTGGCGGCAGGGTGGTCGGCGGCATCGAGCAGTATCTGCTGCAGCAGCTCGAGGGCGGGAGTGATCAGCTCGACGAAGCGTATGCGCGAGCGCTCCTTGGGCACCTTGTAGTCCGCCCCGACGCGGGCGCGCCGGACGTAAATGCCGCCGGCTGCCAGGTCCACATCCTCAATAGCAAGCGCCACCATCTCGGACAACGACAGCCCCGCCCAGCAGTTGAAGAGCATCATCCGGACGTCGGGCATGCGGCTGGGGTCGCCGGCGGCGATGCTGTCGATCTCGTCGCGGCTGAAGGGGTTGGCGTGTTCGCCGTCGTCGCTGTCGCGCTCGATGTTGGTGATCCGCTCCAGAGGGTTGGACTTCACCACCCCGTCGCTGAAGGCATCCGCCCATACCCCGCGCACCACAGTGAACACGTCGTTGACCGTCTTCGGCTTGAGGCCTGACTTGAGCAGCTTCGCCTGGAGCAGCTCGAACTCGGTCTTAGATATGTCGGCGATTCGGCGCGGGCCGGCCCACGCGGTAATGTGCTTCGACTTGCTGGCGTAGTTGTCGTAGGTGCTCTTCGCTCGCTTGGCCTTCTGCACCTCCAGCCAGCGCGTCACGCCCTCGGCTACTGTTCTGTTTGTGCTTGGCCCGCCGGTGCCGGAGAAGATCGGCGCCAGGGGTGACTCTGGGAAGTGAGTCGCGTAGTCGAACCGCCCCTCCTTGATCTCGGCCAGGATCGTCCGCCGCTTGTTGTCGGCGTAGGCGATCGAGGCTTTGGTGATGGTGGTAACGGCCGGCAGGGGCTCCTTGCACCGCCGGCCGTTCAGGTAAAAGGAGATGCGCAGGCGGTTGCCGTTGATCTCGACCCCCTGGGGTAGCTTGTCCACGCCCTTGGGCAGCTTCGCCTTGCTCAAACCCTGCCTCCCATCCATGCGGTGATCGCCGGCCGGCTGTAGACATACTGGCCGACCGGGTCCTTGCGGTAGTGCACGCCCTCCAGCCACTGGCCTCGCTCGCGGTACTTTCGCGCCGCCTCGCTGGTGATGCCGAACACGGCCGGCAGGAGATTGCCCCGGAACCAGTCGGCCGGGGTGATGAGCGGGTGGATCTTCTCGGCAGCAGCCATGACTTTCCTCCACGCCGGGCGTCGCCGGCGAGCTATGGGGTGCGTATAGGGTGATCAGGGGTGGCGCAGGTATATCCAGGCGCCGGAGCTCAGCTCCTCAACCTCGGCGGCAGACAAGCGCCTCGTCCCGGTAGCCGGGCACAACGTGCAGCGGATGCACCCAGGAGCGCCGAAGCCCCAGTTGTGGCTGCAGGGTGGTCGGTACTGCGCCTGGCGCTGCCGAATGCCGTTGGCGGGATGCCGGTTCATAGGTCAGGCTCCAGATGAAGATGCCCAGGCTGATCAGGCCGGCGATGGCGATCAGGGCGTAGATCGGGCCGACTCGGCTTTCCATCTCCTGCAGCTCGTTGTGGGTGTCGCGGCGCGCCCGGGCCTGTGCCGCTGATTCGTTCAGGCCTCGCATGGCACCTCCTGCAATTCGATTTGCGCGGAAGGCATGACGGCCAGCCCCACCTGCTGCGCGATGTAGCGCTCGAGCAGCGCGCCGCGGCTCTCGGCCCACCCGAACAGGAAGGCGACGATGTCGCAGGTGAGCATCTGGCGGATGGCCTGGCGCATGTAGGCCTCCCAGCTGTCCTGCTCCGGATTCTCCGCCGGGTTCTCCACGTGGTAGCCCAAGGCGCGGAGGCGGGCGGCTTCGGCGTGGAAGGCGGGGTAGTTGTATTCGGGCAGGCCGGTCATGGGGCCGGCTAGGTAGATTCGTTTCATTCCGTGCAGCTCCTATACTCGGCCGAATAAACAGCCGAGGGCATGGTCATGAAGGCATTGGATGCGGATGGATTTGTGGAGGCTGTGCTGCAGCTGGCGGCTGAGCTCGGCCTGAAGATCGAAGAGCGGCGGCCCGGGTGGAGCATCTGCTTCAACGAGACGAGCGATAAGTGGCTGAGCGAGCAGCATCTGCGGCAGCTCTATCCAGCGATCCTGGAGGCAGACCTCTCGGACGCGCGGATCAACCAGCTGATCGAGCAGGTGGCGCCTGGTAGGCCCTGCACTCACGTGGGTATGCGGCAGATCGTGGCCAGGCTCCACGAGGTGGGTGGTTGGGCTCCTGGAGCAGGAGGCTAGCCCCCAGGCTGAACTGGGGTGCAGCGCAGGCAGCGGCACTCTTCGACCGGCTTGCGGGTGGTGCGGCAGAGGATCTTGGTGGTCATGGTTTTCCTTTGGTCAGGCGCCGCAGCTGCTTGAACAGCTCTGGCAGCGTCTCGGGCTGGATCAGCACGTCGCGGCCTTCCTGGGTGATGGTGAGTAGGCCGCAGGCGTCGACCTGGACGAGCAGGGCGGGCTCGCCTGGGCCGCGGTCGTCGAGGTAGGGCTGCCAGATCACTGCCTGCTGGGCGGTGGTCATGGTGGTTGAGGTGGTGGGCTTGTTCATGGCGTCACCCGCTTGAACTCGACCACCCAGACCCAGGGGTTGGCGGCCCAGGACTCGGCGCCGTTGATCGATTCCCACAGAGAGGCAAAACTCTCGCGTGGGTCTGCCGCCAGGTGCCGGCTGTCCTCGACGTCAAAGAACCCCTCGCCAGCATCGCGGACGCCCTCGGCCAGGGCCTGCTGCTCGCTGATGTCCTGCAGGCGCTCGACGCGCACGGCGGTGATCTCCAGCAGGATGCGAGCTTGGGAGCGCGGCATGTGGATGGACGGGCGCACGTCACGCGGATAGTTCCAGTGCTCAACGGGTTGGATAGGGTCTCCTTCCTCATCGACGGCCTCGTACAGAACGGGCTCCTTGTCGGCGCAGTAGCGCGCGAGCACCACCTCTTCGAAGGTGTCGTAGTCAGCCTCGGTGCTCTCGCGTACCCACAGCCGGTCGCCTAGCATGCCGTACGGGCAGCAGCTCCTGTACTCGGCGCAGTAGTTCGCCATGCACTCTTCTTCGGTGGCGCCAAACACACCAAACCCCCACCGAGGGTGACGCTGTGCCACCGACATCCAGCGCAGCCCTTCGATATCTTCGCCTCGTGTTTTGCTTGGTAGCTGCCAGCTGGGTACTACCCGCCGGGTGACAGTCTTCCGGCCCTCGAGGATGGCGCGCACCATGGCGCCGCTGAACAGGATGGGGCGTTCTTTCATGGCTGCTGCTCCTGCTCGGTCGGCTGGGTGGCAGCGTCGTACTTACCGATGCCCCACACGAGAGCGCGGCAGCACCAGATATAGCGGTCAGTGAAGCGGCGCATGCTGCGCTCGAGAATGTCGGTGAACTGGTACTCCCGGCCGCCGACCTCGGCTGAGAAGTCGTACACCCGCCGATAATTGCCGTGCTCGTCGTGCTCGTCGGCCCATTGCAGGACGTCATCCCATACCGCCTCTTTCAGCTCGGCCTGGTGCTCCTCGCTGAGGCCTTCGAGCCAGTCGCCCTGATAGTCCATCACGGCATCCAGAAACTTCTGGTGGTCATACTCGAACACGCTGCCAGCGCTGCGGCCGCCGTCGACGGCAATAACCTTCTCCGACCAGTAGCTCGGATTGATCGGCAGGTCCTCGCCTTTCGTTTCACGGCGGAAGAACTCCAGCATGTCCTCGATCCGCTGGAATACGTAGGTGCCCATGTCGCCGGTGTAGCAGAGGTGGCCAGGCCAGGTGATCAAGTCGAAGAACATGCAGGACGTGCCTGGGCGCTTGAAGCGCAGGTGCCGATAGAGGCCGTCCTCGCGGATGATGGTCAGTTCGTGGGTGGCCACGTCACGCAGGAACTCTGCGTTGGCGGTGTTTTCGGTGGACATGACTTCTCCCTCGCCAGTGGCGTGAAAGGTGGGTTGTGGGGTAGGGTCAAGCGAAGCGGCGAAACTGGAAAGGATGCGAAGTATGGGGTCGAGAAGAACTTGGTTTGGAGTATTCGTCAGTGCCGCTTACTTGCTGTGGGTCTGGTCTTTAATCGGTTCGCGATTTACCACGCTGGGGGCGCTAGATCTCAACGAGCTTGGGGATTTCTTCGCGGGCATATTTGGGCCTCTGGCATTTCTTTGGCTTGTTCTCGGATATCTCCAGCAGGGTGCTGAGTTGCGCCTTCAGGCAACTGAATTGAAGAACTCCGTGGAACAGCAGAAAGTTATGGCCGAAGCCACTCGGATGCAAGTTGATAATCAATTGAAAGAGCTCGAAGAGGCACGGTCGCGTGAAGCGCTAGCCTACAAAGCAAAATTTGCTATCGAGGCGCGCCACAAGATGACCTCCTCGGAAGGAGTGAGATCCAAGTTCAGAATCACAAACCTGGGCGGTGATGCTCTGCATGTGTCAATTATTGCAAGCCCCATTGCAGGATCGCTAAATAGTATGAACTTTGCATTGATTAGAAGGGATGAGGTGCGAGAATTTGAAGTTCTGATCGAACCGGGGGCTGAGGATATAACTGGCCAGCTAATAATACTGTATCAGGATGTCCGTCATCTTCGTTATCAGGTGCTGTATTACTTCGATGTGGAACAAGGCCGTTTCTCGAAGTTTTTGGAAACCGCGCATAGCAACGGATCACCGGGTTAGCGGCCGGTAGAAAGAATCCGATCTGACTACATCAATTCGTCTAATGGCCCGCGTGGGCATAGGGTCCACGGAACTGTGAAGCGCTCATCCGACACCTTGCAGTGCCATGCCTGCTGGTACATGCGGCCGTCGACGAACTCGACACCCTCGATCACAAAGGCCAGGGTGGCCATGCCTTCCATGCGGACATCCCAGAGCGGTGGCAGATCTCGCGGCTCTTGGTGCTGATGCACGCTCCTGGGTAGCGAGGCGCTGAACAAGTAGGCCTTCAGGCTTTCCCTACCCAGCGGCCCCCACGGGTCTTTCTGGATGTGGATGTCGGCGCTGATCCGGTCCGCGCGGTCCAGCTCCTTCGGCTTGCGCCGGACGCCAAGGTTGTAGAGGGGCAGGATTTCGTAATGCATGGCTAAATACTGTTTGTATATACAGTATTCTGGCGCCTTCCTTTCGGTTGGTCGAGGCGCGCTCGTCGCCTCAACCTTGCCGGCCGCCTGCGGTCTATCCGAAGACACCCTGCAGGAGCATGCCCATGGAGACATTTCACGACCGCTCGCGCCGCCTGGCCCGGGCTGCCGCCGCCAGCTGGATGGAGATCGACTCCTTCCTGGCAGCCAACCCCGACATCAGCGCGGTCGAGCTGCAGGACAAGCTGTTCGCCCTGGAGTCTGCCGCAGAGCAGGCCGCCTATGCGTATTGGGATAACAACGACGCGGAGGATGCCAAGGGGTAGCTCGTCGGCTGCGACCTCTTGTACCTGGCCTGGTGCTGCTCGCCCCCTATACTCCGCGGCACGCCCGCCGGCCGCGCATCGGGCAAGGATGACGGCCGGACAGGGTGGCTTAGGCACCTTGGCGGCGATCGACGCGGCAGCGCCGCGCCAGTTCTACCAGCCATTCAGCCAGAAGCTGCGGGGTGTGTTCGCGCTCGGCCTTGCTGATCTCCGGGCGCCACCCTGGGTCACCCTTCTTCAGCCGCGGCGAATCACGGCCAGGTCCGGCTCGGCGATCAGATGCCAGCACATGGGTGGGCTCTTCAATTCGGAATGGCAGTGGCGGTATATCTCTAGGCTCCACACCGACGATATAGAGCTTCGTCCGTTTCTCAGCCTTGTGTCCGAACCAATCCTGATCGATCACCAATGTCCAGCCACCGTACCCGTCACGCTGACCGATAGCTGGCAGGTCTTGATCAAGCCAAAGCGTCGATGAGAAAGGATGCTCTAGGACGCCTCCCCACTCACGGACCATTTTCACGGCGAAGCGCGCCAGGTCCTTCTCGTCTGCCCGTCCCTTGGCGAACTTCCGGAGCTTCCCCCACATCCTGCAGGGCGGGTGCGCCACAACTGGCATGCCGCCTGCGAACGTTCTAGCGTCGCGGTCAATGTCGTACACATCGCATCCTGGCAGGGGCTTGTAGTTGCTGTCGGCGCGCGCGAACAACACGGCTACTGGCGTGGTCATGCTGGTGTTCCGGATCTGTTGAGGGTATTGAACTGGGCTAGAGCGCGAATTCGGCTTGCCCGCTGCGCTGCCAGATCGGGGCTGAGTTGTGAGCCTCGATGCGGTCGGCAATCACCGCCGCGCGCTGCCCAGCCGTTGGCGGCACGTACATACCGAAGCGCTTGACGCTTCCGCCGTTGACCGCTGCGTTGGTGCTGTCGGCGCTGGCGAGGGGCAGGCGCGAGAAGATGGCTGGGTCTAGCATGCGGAGGCCATGCAGCCGGCAGAGAGGGCGGCCATGTTCATCGCAGATCGCATCCATGGCCGCGCTCATGCGCGTCCACCATGGCGCTGTACCGGGAGAGGACCATTGGCCGGAGCTGCCGAAGGCCACTGTGCGCCAATCGCTGGCCAGCCGTTGAAGGCGCTCCAGTGACTCGTGCAAGTGCCAGACCGGTACGCCAGGCAGATGTGCGGGCCATTGCTCGAGCAATAGATCGTTGGCGTTCTCGTCGCCGTCGATCACGTCAGGAATGAGCGCCCAGTCGAAGCCAGGATGTCGGTACCAGTCATCGACCCAGCGAAGGTAGCCGTCAACGTCGAGTTGGCCGCCCTGGCGCCAGACAGTGAACGCCCCATTATCGAAGACGAAGGACTGGCATGCCTCGGCGACGATGCCCATGTCGTCCTGGCGAGGGAATGGCACCAGGGCGTGCCGGCCAGCCAGTAGGCGAGCCGCATCATGGCGCGTGCCACCGACCGGAGTGCCGTGATAGTGGATCATCACGCCGGCGCCCGCACAGTCTCAATCTCGACGCCCTGGTGAACTGCAACCATCGTCTGCTCGCCGCCGAAGCGCTGCTGCAGTCGATCCGCAATCTGCTCCTGGATTCCCGTCTTGATCAGCGCCGTTTCGGCCTTGAGATGCTCGACGTAGATCACCTCGCTGGTCTGGATCTCCAGTTTGTAGACGATCAGTTCCCCATCGTTGGGGCAGGTGGCGGCAAAGGTGATGCGGTAGGTGTTCATGATCAATCCCCGCAGAAGCAGTCGATGTCCTCGGAAATAAGGCCAGCTGCTTCGAAGTCGAAGGCGTCCTGGGTTGCCATGCGTTCGGCATACCAGGCCATGTGGGCGTACTTGGGGCGGTCCTGGCGGAAGACCTGGCCGAAACGCTCTTCGGTGCCTGACCACCACAGAACCCTCGACGGGTCTTCGATGATCGCCCTGTAGAGCTTGTCTTCGCTCTTCTTCCAGCAGAGGTCGCAGTTGCCCATGTCCGAGTGGATGCCCAGGTCGAAGGGCTGCTGGCTCCAGAACTCAGCGACATGCTCCTTGGTGATGCCATCCAAGTAGAGCGGGGTGTAGTTCTCCCAGCGTGTACCGCCGCGCTCATTGGCTGCCATCATGCGGTGATAGCGCCCTGGCTCGTCGTAGCGGATGCCCACCACACAATCCCACTGGTCGTAGCCGAGGCTGCGCATATGCTTCTCGCCGATCTTGATCTTGAGGTAGGCGGTGCACATGTTGTTCGAGAAGTTGGGGAGGACCGGAGGTAGCTGCTTTTCCTCGCGACGGTAGCGGGCGTAGTAGTCGAGCATCATGTCGAACGGCTCGCCACTACGGCTCGCGGTCTTGAAGTCCACCAGCCGGTACCACGGCGCATCCTCTGCTTGGCCGTACTCCCGACACCACTCCATCCATACGACAGGGAAAGCCCAGCGCTCGGACATCTCCTGCACGAACTCCAGCGTTTCCTCCACCTCTTTGCCGGTGTTCTGGAAGAAGGCATGCACGTCGGCAGGCAGACTGCCTCCGTGTGCATCGAGAATGCGGCGCGTCAAAAATCCGGACGTGCGGCCGCCGCTGAGCCCGATCTGCGCCGGGCCAGTTATGCGATAGGGGTTCATGCGTACCTCAGAACAGGGCCATCTGCTCGCCCAGGGCGGCCGATGGCGTGGGGATGTAGATTGGGATGGGGGCGGGGCTGCTAGGCTTGTTGACCAGATTCGCTAGGAGCTGCACATGGCATACATTCCTGGTCTCGATGGGCTGCGCGATGCGCTGGCTGGCCGCATTGACGACTCGCAGAGCGATTGGCTGGTTGCCAAAGCCAAGCAACACGGTCGGATCTCGCCGCAGTTCGTGGCTGATGCACTAGGGATTTCGAAGAGCGAGGCGAAGGCCAGGCTGCAGAGTGTTGCGCATAGAGGGCTTTTGCGAGTCACCCCAACAGGGTGGTACGAGCCAGGCTTCGGTAGCGGAAATTAGCTATTCGGCAACTGCTCGAAGCGATCCATGCTGGCGGCTTCTTTGGCGCCCTGCTGGTAGAGAGTGCGCGCCACGCTTTCCGGTAGTGCGTATTCGTGGCGCGGGATTGCAAGGGCAGGTGCCGAGCCTTCCGGTCCCAGGGCATGGGCGTTCCAGATCAGCAGCTGAATGGCCTCGGCCTGCTCGGTGATTCCGTGCCAGGCCATCAGCTCTTCGAGCTTGTCGCGGGTGCCGCGCCGGCAGCGGTGGCGCAGCTCCTTCTCGTCCATCTCGATGCGCTTGGCGGCGGCCTTGTCGTCGCGCTCCTTCTGGCTCTTAGCCGCCATCCTGTGGTTCCTCCTCCAGGAATGCCCGGGCGATCTTGGCCATTCGGGCCTGTTCGATCTGTGGGCGGGAGAGGAAGGTGAAGCCGTTCTCCTCGGCGATCAGGTTCAGGCGCTTGCGGTCGATGCCGGTAGCGCGAGATATCTCGGCTAGAGTCATGGTGGTGGCCTGCATCTTTATGCCTGAGGCGAGCTCGTCTCTGGCTTGGCGAAACTTGTCGCCGTGGCCACGGCGGGTTGCCATTTGCTTCTCGCGGGCGCGGGCCAAGGCGGCACGACGTGGATACTTGGCTGGGTCGAGCTGCGCAGCGGAACCCAGGGCGGCCAACTGGTCTGCGTGGCTGCGGAAGTGGGGTTGCTGGATCATGCCGGCACCTGCTGTTGACTGCGCGCCAGGGACTCGGCCAGCCACTTGGCCTCGCGGATGGTGCGGCGGAAGCCGAGGACGCGGCCGGTGCCGATCTCGACGACGCGGACCATGCCGGAGCCGGTGGCCACGACCTGGGCGCGGTAGGTGGTGGGCGCCGGCTGGGTGCGCCGTGCCTCGAAGGCCATGCGCGCTTGGCTGCTGAGGCGGAGCATCTCCGCCAGTTCCAGGATGCTCTCCTGGGCCATGGTGATCATGTTCATGGGCACCTCGTTGGGGTTGCGTGCATAGGTCGCCGCCCTGGCCGGAAGTGGTCTTCCGCAAGGTCTTTCGGTAAGGCGGCGGCGTATGAAGGCGGGGAGAGTGGTGTGCCGGCTTGTCGCCCGAGGCGCCGGCTACCTCGGTAGCAGGGGCTTCCCCCTTGGCTTCCGATTTACTCGAACAGGTGCGCGCTTTGATCCGGCCCGGCAGGGGAAGGCGAGCTGATCTGCGGGTGATATGAGCCCGCGCTAACGCAGCTGCATGCCGAACCGGCACGGATTGGAAGTCAAACGCCAGCCGGCTGCGCGACAGCGCGAACCATGGCCATGATTCCGGTCTGGATATCGGTTTTGCCGATGGCCGCCCAGCGCTCAGGCTCAGCTGCCTTGAAACGCTCGTATTCATCGATGGCAGCCTGGTCGTCGTGCTCAGCTGCGACAGCCTTACCAATCCGCTGCGCCTGCAGCATCGTCACCAGCTTGCCCTGCAGCTTCAGCAGTTCAGCGCCCTGGGCCTTGATGGCGTTCATCAGCGATATTTCGTCCTCGTTCAGCTCGCGGTAGCCAGCGATCTTGCGGTGTTGGTTTTCCATAGGTGTTCTCCTGGGTGGTTCCCTGCAGCCCCTCGCAAGGGCATCGGGGAAGCCTCACTGCACAACGCGCAGCTCGTTACGCGGTATCCAGCGGCCGTTCACCTCGACCATGCAGCCCACGAAGGCGGCATAGCGGGTGTTGCGCTCGGTCTGGTAGCCGTACCAGGAGCAGGCGCCCCAGGCGAATAGGCGGGTGAGCAGCCAGATGGTGAGAAGCGCGGCGGCCAGCACCAGGCAGGCCGCCACGAGCCGCCGGCGCATCAGCGCACCGCCTTCACGATGCTGTTGATGCCCTTATCCACAGCGCGGCGCACGGTGCGCTGTTCCTTGCTGGCCAGGTCCTTGTGGTACTCGTTGTCGTAGACGACCTGGGCGCGTAGGCAGTAGGTGTCCGGCGCTAAGGTCGTGCTGGTCTTCAGGCCGGTTGCCGCCTGGGTTTCCACGCTGCAGTGGGTGTAGAGCGGGTTGTTGTTGGCGTCCTTGGCGTTGGCGAAGGAGTCGTCGTTGATCTCACCGATCAGGATCTGGTTGCCGAAGTCCTCGGTGATGTCGGTGGTGATCTTGCCGGCGCGGCCGACGTAGAGCATGCCGGCGATCTCGATGCGCACACCGGCGCGGGAGACGTAGCCCTGGGCGACGGCCTCGGCCGCGCTGTACCAGTCGTCGAACTCGACGATGCGCGCGCCTTCGTAGTCCTTGTCGGTTGCTACCCAGTTCTTGACGGTGACCAGGGCGCCGGAGCCGCTGACCGCGGCGAAGGCGTACTTCTCGGCCACGCTGTCGTCTTCCATCTTGCCGAAGTCGTCCACCCCGGCCTTGCCGTGCAGCCAGTACACGATCTCGGAGTGGGCGTCGGACACCTTGATGTCCGCGGGGAGCGGGGCAGTGGTGACGACGTCGGCCTGCATGATGGCTATGCGGCAGTCGCCGTCCTTCAGCAACTGGGCGTTCTCAACCGAGCCGCCGGTGTTGAGCACCTCGAGCTGGGCGCCGGTGTTCTTGGTGATGGCCTTGCCGATGGCTTGGCCGAGGCTCTCGTAGAAGCCGCCTTCGCCACCGGTGCAGAAGGTGAGCGGGGCAGGGGTGGCGCTGGCCAGGCCGCTGATGGTCAGCAGCACGGCGAGCAGGATGTGGGTCGCTTTCATGGGGTGATCCTCGGGTTGGCGTTGCTGGTGTGCCTGCTGGGCAGGCTCTCGAATACTTGTCCTCCTGACCTGGCCGCCCTGGAGGTTGAGGCGGGGCGCATCGCGTTCGGGTCGTTCTCTCGGTTGGGTAGGGCCCTCGATCAGCCGTCTCCGGTCGCCCATGGTTCTGGGTCGCCTTCGCGTTGGCAGGTGTTGCCTCTGCACCTGTCTGATCGCCGGTCGCCGAAGAGGCGATGCGTTCTGTTGTTGATGGTGTCCACCTGACTTTCTGTCGCCCCACAGGTAGTGGCCGGGGCTGCCTCGCCGGCGGCTGCCGGCTAGCTGTTCATGGCGTGCGTTGTTAAAGAGCGGTGGCCTCGTGGCCTGGCTGGTATGAACCGGCGTGAGATAAATATGTACTCATGGTTCATATATGGTCAAGTACCAAAAGTACATATTTCGTTTTGCGCGCTAACGGTTGCGCAGGACGTTGCAAGCGGAGCGGCAGTTGAAATACTGTACGGATATACAGAATCAGGAGTAGGGAAGATGGCAAAGCAGAAGTCCCCAGAGCGTCAGGCGAAGCGCGAGCTGACCGGGTTGGAGCGGCTGGGGTTGCGGGTTTCGATGATGATCAATTCGCCCAGGTCGCAGCTTGAGCGCTGCGTGACGGTGCACCGGCTGGATACGGATTCAGCCGAGGACTGGGCGGGGGTGTTGGAGCTGTTGGCCGAGGAGGATGCGGTGGCGGTGACGCCGAACGAGGATGGGTCAGTGACGCTGCGGTGGGATCTGCCGACCCAAGAGGATCGGGCGGTGGAGGAGGGGGAGCTGGAGGCGGTGGAGGATGATGTGCAGTACTAGGCGGCACCGTCATTTAGTGAGACTTCGAGTTGCTCAGGTTTCGGAAGAATGTGTGCCAGCGATTTACAACTTAACCCGCAACTGACGGCTTTCTTGTAGAGACCTACATCATGCGTCCATAACTCGTCCGCGTTATTTGCCAATGCGATAGCGATAATCTGGCGATCGACGCGAAGTTTCGCCTTGCTGGCCACGGTGTCTAGAGCTCTTAACTCCTCGTCATTGACCATAAGCGCGCATTCGATCGCTGCGATTTGGTCGAAAGGAACAACCTCAAAACAGGAGGTGCCTCCGATTAAGTCCAAATGGGTCTGATAAGCATCGTGAGCTACGCCAATAAGGTATTCCGCAAGTACCGGCGCAGGGATTAAGACAACCCCGTCTTTGGAGTCTATTTGCTCGATCAGGGCTTCCGCGCGCGCCTCCAACCGATCAACCGGCTCACCTGTTTCGGGGTCGTATAGCTGTGCGCCAGCTTTAGCATTCCTTAGCGTTTGAATGAGGATGTTTGTGTCGAGAACTACGCGCACCTTAGCTCCTCAGCTCATGGATCGTAGCATGCGGATCTTCCTGATCATCCCAGAGCATTCCTCCCGCTCTCTTGATCCGATCAACCGTGCCTTTTAGGTTGCTCTTTTCAAGCTTCTCATACGAATGGATGAACATTTTTTTTAGTCTCCACCCGCCGTGGGGGCGACTCTGCCACTCGCCCTTGCCGTGCACTCGTACGTGCTTGAAAAGCAGTTTTCCTAGCTCTTCGGCGAGATGCGTATCTGCTTCGCAGAGCAATGTCTCTCCATTGGCCCCTTCTAGGCGTACCGGGACGGTATCGTCTTTCCCACCAACAATGTAAAGGCGCCCTTGCACGCTACCCTGTTTGATGACGACCAGAGGAGCGGCAGAGCTCTTAACCTTGGGAAACTGCAGAATCTGGGCATCGTCCGTGCGCAAGATTCCATCCACCCGATCCTCCTCCATGAGGCTCGCGAGACGTTTGTACGCTTTGATTGCTCTTTTCGGACCCACATTCTGGCCAGCTTCGCGTACGCGATGCACTACATGCTGGTAGTACGAATCATCGATGTGAGTGTTCAGGCACGCAGAGCCTTCAGTGACGGAATCAAAGTGGACACTGTCCGGATGACCCAGCAACTCAACGAGCTCGCAAAGATAGTCCGTAAGACGTGCCATAGATAGCAGTCCTGGCTTGGTCCCATCTAAAGCGAGCGTTAGCGTTTTCATCATTCGAGTATAGGTCGCTGACAGTGGACGAGGCTATACGTTAGGCAGCGGTTTTTCTGTTCAACGGGCCGGTCAAACAAGCCTTTCATTTTCCGATTGTCGGAGCACTAGGAGATCCCTAGGCGCATCTACGCGAACCTTAACTTTGCCTCTGGAAGTCCCGACCATCTGGAGGCAGACCTCGCCCCGCTTGAGCGCTTCGATGAGTCCGTTGATATCCGCGCCCTCAACAATCTTTAAGGTTAAGTACTCCCGCTTGTTGAGTGTTACGACGAGCCGTCCACTTTCTCCGGATTCCTCGTTGCGCCTGATAGTGAGCCCGAAAAATGTTGCCGTCACCACGGCGTAGCAAATGCCGTTAAACGCATTAAGTACAAAGAGAAAAACGTCTCGTCGGCTCAATGGGGCCGCACTGCTCTTGAAGTCGATGACCCCGATGATCGAGTCCCAGACAATCCAGCCGGCGGCGACTGTTACCGCTCCGCATCCAAGTCGAAGCAACAACCGCTGAATATAGGGCTTCGAAGCGGATGCCTTTTCTGACAGCCAGCGCCTGAACTGGGCGCGCTTGTGATCTGATGCAGTCCCGTAAATCCATAACCCACCGCCAATCGGTAGGAGAATTTGAATCCACGTAGCTAGTGCCTCCACGCCCCCTCCTTGATGCCGCTGCCTCTACGCTAGAGCTTCTGCGCGTTCCATACCAGCAGTACTCTGGCATGGATGGCGACCTCGTCGAGGCTGACAACGCGGTCCTTGTGTTTGGGATTGTCCGAGATCAGCTCGATGCTTTCGGCGTCTACCTTCTGCAGGCGCTTGATGTAGAGCATGCCGTCCCAGGTGATGACGTAGACGCCGTCGCCGGTGAAGTCGGTGACGCCGCGGTCGACGATGACCGGGTCTTTGTCCTGGATCGTCGGCGCCATGGACTGGCCCCAGCCGCTGATGATGGCCAGGTTGGCGGGGGAGGTGTAGTCGAGGCCCAGTTTCTCCAGCTGGGGGCCGCTCACCGTCACGTTACGCATGAAGTCGGTGTAGTCGGCCGGCACCTGGCCGTGGCCCATGGAGCCGCGCACATCGTACTGCGGGATCAGGATCTCGCCTGGCTTGAGGCGCGAGCCGGAGAAGTCGGCGGAGATGACCTTGCCTGTCTTCGCCTCAGCGAGGCTCTGCTGCACGGCCTCGACCAGGCGAGCCTCGGCGTCCTTGTTCAGCTTGCCGTGCTTGGCCAGCATCTCCAGAACCTTGGTTGCGGCCTGCTCGGTTGCCTTGTAGCCGGTAGAGGCCTGTTCTGCGATCTGCTGGATTGCCGCTACGGTTCGAGGCGGGGTCATGAACTGGCTCTTCATTGGCTCTTCGCCGTACTCCAGCCACTCGGTACGAACGCCCAGGGTGGTGGCCAGATCGAGCATGGCATCCCGCTCGGGCATGCTCTCGCAGTTCATCCACTTGCTGACCGCCTTGGGCGTGCGCTTCGTTGCGCGGGCCAGGTGAGCGCCCAGTCCCCATTCCGGCAAGCCAGCCGCTACCGCCGCCTGTTTTAGGCGGGCTACGAACCCGGCGCGGATAGAGTCGATTTCTTGAACCATTCGTTCACTATCACACGTGGTTGCGTGAACTTTCAGTACCGACATAATATGTACCAGAAGTACCTAATCCATCAGGAGCAACCATGAGCACTCTCAAGGCTGCGATCGACGCAGCTGGCGGCCCAGCTGCAGCGGCGCGCATCTGCGGCAAAAGCCCGCGCGCGATCTACAAGTGGCTCGCGGCAGGCGCGCTGCCGCGCACCGAGTACACCGGCGAAACGAAGTACGCCGAGCTGCTGGCTGCAGCTGCTGCAGCGCGAGGCGAGCCTTTCCAAACCGCCGAGCTGAAAGAGAGCGCGAAGCCGAGCGCAAAGTCGGCGGCCTGAGGGCAGGCGCCGCTGACGCAATGGGGTTTAGGGGCTGTGTTCTTCATGGCCACCAGATTGAAGGCGCGATGACTACAGCGCCACGGAAAGAGCAGAGAGGTTTTACGCATGGAACAGTTCCTCAGGGCCTGTCATGACGCTGTGAAGGACGCCGAGCCGAAGCGCCTGGCGGGCCAGATGGGTTTGCCGCATGTGAGCCTGCTGCAGCGCTCGAACCCGGACAACGACGCGCACAAGCTGACCATCAACCATCTGTACCAGATCCTACTGCACACCCAGGACATGCGGCCGCTGGCGGCGCTGGCTGCCGAGTTCGGCTTCAACCTGGTGGCGAAGGAGGGCGCCGAGGCGGTGAACCTCTCCGCTGCGGTGCTGCACATGCACGCCGAGGTGGCCGACGTGACCAAGGCGGTGACCGTGGCCATGGCCGACGGCCGGGTGAGCCAGGTGGAGAAGGCGATGATCCGCCGGGAGATCGGCGGCGTGCGCGAGAGCTTGGACCAGCTCGAAGCCTCGGTGCAGGTGGCCTGACATGGCAGGCGACTGGATCAAGATGCGCGTCTCCCTGGCTGACGACCCTGCGGTGATTCTGATCGCGGATCGGCTGGGCCTGGACGAGTTCTCGGTGGTTGGGCGGCTGCAGCATCTGTGGAGTTGGGCCGACAGTCAGTCACGCGACGGTCACGCTGCTGGCGTGACACAAAAATGGATCGACCGTTACCTGCGTTGCGATGGCTTCGCCGGCGTGATGGCTGAGGCCGGTTGGCTGGTGATCAGCGAGCAGGGCATCACCTTCCCCAATTTTGAGCGACACAACGGCGCAACCGCCAAGGCACGGGGCCTGGCGGCGAATCGGCAGCAGAAAAAGCGCGGTGCTGTCACGCCATCCGTCACGCCAGAGTCACCCGAACCGTCACGTAGTGAGCGTGACAGCAGCGTGACCAGAGAAGAGAAGAGAAGAGATAAAGAACAACAACAGGGGGAGCCGCCCGAGGACGCCCGCCAGCGCTTCGTGATGGTGGAGACCTGGAAGCCGGACGAGGTGAGCCTGGCCACCCACCTGAAGATGATCGGCGTGGCGGCTGAGCAGGTGACCGACGAGGTAGTTGCCGAGTTCGTGTCGTACTGGCTGACCCGGCCCGAGACGGCGAACAACCAGGGCGGTTGGTGCCGCGAGCTGGTTACCTCGATCAAGCGTGCTGCTGCGCGCACTGCAGCCAAGCCTGCCCAGGCCGCCCGCAACGGGCGGACCAGCCAGCACACCGATCTGAAATCCCAAAACCTGCGTGACGGCCTGGAGCCCAATCCCGATGGAACCTACTCGTTCTAACCGCCCGAGTTCGCTGGGCGACAGCCTCGCGCGCCTGCAGAGGTCTGCCGGGATCACCGGCACGGCGCCGGCCAAGTGCCTGGCGCATGGTGACTACATCGCCAACAAGCTGCGCGACGACGTGCTCTCCGGCTGCCCGGAGTGTGCGCGGCAGCGCCTGGCCGAGCAGGAGGCCATCGACCGCACCGAGCAGCAGCGCCTGGCCGTTGCGGCGAAGCTGGAGCGGCAGCTGGGCCAGGCCCTGATTCCGCTGCGGTTTAAGACCAAGACCTTTGCGAACTACCGGGCCGAGACGGAGGCGCAGCGCCTGGCGCTGACCATCTGCCGCGGGTATGCAGCGGACTTCCCGGAGCACGCCGGCGCTGGGCGCTGCCTGCTGCTGCTCGGCCATGTGGGCAACGGCAAGACGCACCTGGCCGCGGCGATCGCCGCCGAGGTGGTGGAGCAGCACCGGCGCAACGTGCTGTACACGACCGTGGCCCGGGTGTGCCAGCAGGTGAAGGCGAGCTACGGGAAGGAGGCGGAGCAGTCCGAGCGCGAGGCGCTGGAGATCTTCCGGACGCCAGACCTGCTGATCCTGGACGAGGTGGGGGCCAGCTACGGGACTGACTTCGAGCGGATGGTGATGTTCGAGGTGGTGAACGCCCGCTACGAGGACGTGAAGCCGACCATCGTGATTTCCAACCTGGCCGCGCCGGCCCTCTCCGGCGCCTTGGGTGACCGGACGGTGGACCGGCTGCGCGAGGGCGGCGGCCTGGCGGCGGTGTTTGATTGGGCAAGTGCGCGGCGGGAGGTGGATCGTGGCTGAGTGGCGCCGGGCGCAGTGCATGGCTGATCCGCAGTTGGTCGAGGCTGCAGCGAAGGAGGCCGGGGTGGTCGGGCAGTTCGACCTGGCCGGGCGCTTTGCGGTTGTGTCCGGCTGGGGTGAGCGCCCTTGGTTCGCACCCCTCGACGACGACGCGGACTGCTTCCAGCTGGCCACGCGGTTTGACGGCCTGCAGCTGGACCAGATCGTGGCCAAGGCGCTGGCGACGTTCAGCCAGCCGGACCTGGTGCGCCAGTACGTGCGGCGCGAGGTGGTGCTGGCGGTGGTGCAGATTTCTTTGATGACCGAGGAGGAGCGGCATGAGCATGGCCGGTGAACGCTGCTGGTCGGAGATGCGGGGCGACGAAGGCCGGGCGGTGCCTGGCTGCTGGGTGACGCCTGAGGGGTACATCGTGAGCCTGTGCCGGCTGACGAAGACGCCCTTCACGGTGATCCGCCCCGGCGATCGCGCGCCGTTCGCCTACCTGGGCGACGAGGCCGAGGTGGTGCGGATGATCCAGGCTGACCAGCAGGCCAGGGCCGGGGAGGGCGTATGCGCCTGATCTGCTTGCTGGCCGGCTGCCGGTGGGACGCCGGTGTGGTGATTGTGCTGGGCGGGGAGCAGCTGCGCCTGAGGGTGTGCGAGCGCTGCAACGCGCACAAGCTGGTGGGCCTATGACGAAGGCCGCCCAGCTGCGCAACGTGGCCCAGGTGGTGACCTGGTGGTGTGGGCGGCTGGAGGCGAACCGTTCGGTTAGCGCCAGCTACAGGGCGACGATGCTGAGCCTGGCGCGCCGGCAGGTGGTGCCGAGGCTGGGCAAGGTGACGCTGAAGCAGCTGGACCGCGCCACGGTGGACGATCAGCTGGTGTGGCCGATGCAGGCCGAGGGGCTCTCCCCGCACACCGCGCACAAGGCGCTGCAGGTGCTGCTGATGGCGCTGGAGCTGGCCGCTGTGCAGAAGCGCATCGACCGGAACCCGCTGGCGGGGGTGAGCTTCAAGGACTTCTGGTCCGGCAAGCTGCAGCCGAAGGCGGCCGGGCTGCTGCCGGTGGCGGTGCCGACCCTGCTGGCCAACCTGTGCGAGGCCTTCGAGCAGCAGCCGGTGGCGGTGATGTTGGCGCTGACGATGCTGGCCCAGGGTAACCGCATCGGCGAGTCGTGCCAGGCCCGCCGGGCTCAGATCAGCATGATCGAGCGAGTCTGGATCTTCCCATCGCAGAACACGAAGACCCGCGAGGAGCTGGTGGTGCCGCTGACCGAGCAGATGTGCGCACTGCTGACTCGGTACTGGCAGGCATTGCCGCCGTCCCGCCAGGGCAGCCCGTGGGTGTTCCCCGGGGTGAATGGCAGGCCGGTGAGCGCCAAGCAGGCCAGCGCACTGATCAAGGAGCTGAGCGGCGGGGAGTGGACGAGCCACGACCTGCGCAAGCTGGCGCGCACGGTGTGGGCTGAGATCGGCATCGACTACCTGGTGGGGGAGATGCTGCTGAACCACTCGGTGGGCACGCTGGCGAAGACGTACATCCGCACCACCGCTGACCAGCTGCGCCGGGAGGCGCTGGAGCGGTGGCATGCATGGCTCGATGCGCGCGGGTTCACCGCTGCGCACGGCCTGAAAAGCGAACAAACCGGAATTTCCACAAACGCCGCCTAGCCCAGACGGGGCGGGGCTTTCGAGCGTTTTTGGGATTTCTACCAGAGGAAGATCAGGAAAAGGGCGGGGAGGGGTGAGATGAAGAAGCGGACGTATGCAGGAAAGGCGCTGGGTGACACCGAGTGGTTGCTGGAGCAGTGGGGCTGGTGGCGCATGGATGGGATGGGAGTGCCGCGGTATGTGTCGCCGTCCTATGTGCTGATCCGGGACAACACGAACTGCATGGGCGGCATCAAGAACTACGCGATCATCGATGACGTGGCGCTGGCGGTGGATGCTGCTGTGGCCAGGCTGTCGAGCAGGGATGAGCAGATGGGCACGTTCGTGTGGCTGTACTTCGGCGCGAAGTGGCCGGCACTGCGAATCGGCCGAGAGAGCGGCATGGGTGAAGCGAAGGCGCGGGAGCTGATCAAGGCTGGTGTGGCGTGGATCGATGGGGCGATGGAGAAATTTCGCGAGGCTGCGTAGAAAAAGCTTTCCGCGCGGATAAGCACCTGCTTTCATGGCACCGTGTCTGGCTTTCCGGACAGCGACACCACACTCAAAAGCCCTGGCAGAGATGCCGGGGCTTTTTCGTTCTTGCTCCGCGCAGTTCCCCCCCAGGCTGCGCCCTCTGCCCCAGCTCCTGGGGCGTTTTCTTCTGGAGATACCCCTTATGGCCGAGCCAAGCACATTGGCTGTCGTGGCTGGCACCGGCATTGTGGGTATCGGCGGCGCCGCGCTGTTGCCGGGCGTTGACCTCAATGCCGTGGTGGGCGCCTTCGGCGGTGCGGTCCTGTTCGTGCTGTGGGCCAAGAGCCTGCCCATTATGGTCCGCCTGCTATATCTGTTCCCTTGCTGGATTGCTGGGTATTTCGCCGGTGGAGAGGCGGTCGGGCGTGGCTGGACGCAGTACAGCGGGTTGCCGGCTCTCGTCGGCGCCGCGGCTCTGATTATGATCATCACCAGTGCGTTGGAATGGATGACCACAGGCCAGACACCGACATGGATCAAGACTGTTTGGGGCTGGTGGCGGGAGTTCCGCACTGGAGGCTCAAATGGCTAACACTGTGGTGGCTGTGATTCAGGTGGATCTGTGGACAGTAGCGGCCGCAGTGATATGCGCTGCCATTTGCCTGCGGGTGCTAACTTGGCGCTCGACCGAGAATCAACGCACGGATCTGTGGGCCGCCTTCGTGGCCTGGCTGCTTGCGTTCTCGACCGGTGGATTCGCCTTGCTTGTAGGCATGGCGCCCCTGCACGGGGAACTGGTGCCGGCCGTCTCGCCACCTCTGGTGGTGGTGCTGGGCATCGTGCTGGTTCAGTTGCTGCGCGCTCGTGGAAATGTCGCCTCGTTCTTGCGTGTGGACTGGAGCACTGGCCCATGGCGAGGGCGCGATAGGCGCAAGGCTTCTAGCTGATGGCCGCCTCGAAGCTGAAACTCCGCCTGCGCGTTCGGATCGCCTGGTGGTGGCCCTTCTATGTGATGGGTGTTCGCGTTGCTTGCAGTGTCACGGGGCTGCCTGCTGACCCGCGCAAAGTACTGTTCTGGGCCAATCGTGCAGTGAAGGGGCGTGTGTCCGTCGCTCGCGAGGAGTAGACCATGATCAAGGTGGCGTTCAGCGGCCTGCGGGAACGCCTGCAGACGCTGGACCGCCTGGAGCGTGAACAGCTGCCATTTGCTGCTGCTCTGGCGCTGACCCGCACTGCCCAGGTGGTGGCGGATGACCTGCGTGCCGAGATGCAGGTGGTATTTGATAGACCAACGCCAGCGACCCTCAACAGCCTATTCATCCAGCCTGCCACCAAGCAGAGGATGGAGGCGCGGGTCTGGATCAAGGATGGCGGATCAGCAGGCCCTGCTGGCCGCTCGGTGGGTGGCACTGGTACATGGGGTAAGGGCAGGGCAGCCATCAAGTGGCTGACGCCTGAAGTCTTCGGCGGGCCTCGTGATGACAAGGGTGTCGAGCGTCTACTGCGTCGGCGTGGTGTGCTTGCCCAAGGGCAGTACGTGGTGCCCGGGGAGAAGCTGCCGCTGGATCAGTACGGCAACGTCAGCCGCGGCACGCTGAACAAGATTCTGTCCGGTGCCAGCCTGTTCACCCAGGAGGGCTACAGCGCCAACGCCACAGGCAGCAAGCGCAGCCGGGCCAAGGGTAACGCCAAGCGTTACTTCGTCATGCACGACAGCAACCGAAAGCCGTTCGCCATTGCCGAGCGCACTGGCTCGGGCAGGTCTGGGTTGCGTGTGGTGTTGGCCTTCACCAAGAGGCCGAGCTACAGCAAGGCGCTCGACTGGTATGCCATCGCTGAGCGCTCTGCAGAGCAGTCGTTGCCTATCGAGTTCGAGAAGGCGATGGCGCAGGCGCTGGCCACCATGCGCCGTCGATAGGGCCACCCTATGGCTTTGGGTCCTCCTGGGTGGGGCCCCCTATGAGGGTAATTCGAGCCCCGCGCGCGAATTATGTATGACCGATTTTCGGAGGTTGGTTGTTGTTTAGTCATGGCCAAGAACGAAACAACCAGGCAGCCGGGATGGTTAAACAAGTCCGAGATGGCCAAAAGCCTCGGCATTTCTCCGCAAGCCTTTGATAAATGGGACGTTGAGCCCATTGCCCGGATTGGCCGCGAGGCGTTCTACCGGGTGCAGGATGTCGTGCAAAACCGCATCGACCACGCGCTGAGGAAATACCAACCTGACGACCCTGATGGCGAAGGTTCCGATCGCAAGGTCGAGTCCGAGCTACTCCGTGAACGACTACGACTGACTTCGGCGCAGGCAGACGCTCAGGAACAAAAGAATCAGGTGAACGAGCGAATCCTCGTCCCGGTCCCGTTCGCCACCTATTCACTGGCCAAGATCGCCGCCCAGATCGGCTCGAAACTGGAGACAGTCTGCAAGACCGTCAGCCGTCGGTTCCCCGATCTTGACCCGGTGGTGCTGGAGGCCTTCGAGCGGGAGATAGCCCTGGCGCGCAACCTCGCCGCGCACTTCGGCGACGACCTTCCGGAAATCCTCGATGAGTATCTTGCGACCCTGGATCAATGACCTGCAGAAGGCGGTCAGCTTAGGGTTGCAGGGGCTGTACAAAGAGCCGCCCATGACGGCGGTGGAGTGGGCGGACAAGCACTTCTATATGTCCGCCGAGTCCTCGTACAACGAGGGACGATGGAAGACCGCCCCGTTCCAGGTCGCGATCCTGAACGCGATGGGAAACGACCTCATCCGGGTAGTGAACTTCCGGAAGTCAGCGCGGATCGGCTACACCAAGCTGCTGATGGCCAACATCGGCTACAAGATCCAGCACAAGCGCCGCAACGTGATGATGTGGAGTCCGACTGACCCGGACGCCGAAGACATCAGCAAAAGCCACGTGAACGGCCTGATTCGGGATGTCCCGGTACTGCTGGACCTGGCACCTTGGTTCGGGCGGAAGCACAGCGACAACACCCTGGACCAGAAGGTCTTCTCGAACCGCCGCACGCTGTGGATTCGCGGCGGCAAGGCCTCTCGCAACTACCGCGAGAAGTCGGCGGACGAGGTGATCTACGACGAGCTGTCGAAGTTCGATGCCGACGTAGAAGGCGAGGGCGACCCAGTCACTCTGGGCGACAAGCGCCTGAACGGCGCCGTGTACCCCAAGTCCATCCGTGGCTCCACCCCGGGCAAGGAAGACACCTGCCAGATCTCCAAAGCCTCCGACGAGTCACCGTACCGCCTCAACTTTCAGATCGCCTGCCCGCACTGCCGGCAGGAGCAGATGCTGAAGTGGGGCGGCAAGGACTGCGCCTACGGCCTGAAGTGGGAAAAGAACGCCCTCGGCGAGGCTGAAAAAGCCTGGTACCTGTGCGAGTACTGCGCCGGCATCTTCTTCCATCAGGACATGGTGCTGGCATCCGAAGCCGGCCGTTGGGTCTGCGAAGTCACCGGCATCTGGACTCGGGATTCGATGGACTGGTTCGGGGCCGATGGCGAGCCGATCCGCACGCCGCGCTCCGTCACTTTCCTGTGCTGGGCGATATACAGCACCTGGTCCACCTGGCTGTCCCTGGTGGACGAGTGGCTCAAGGTTAAGGGTGATCGCGAAAAGCTGATCACCTTCATCAATACCACCCGCGGTGAGGTGTGGATCGAGGACCAGGGCGACCGCGTCGAGTGGGAGCTGCTCTACGGTCGACGGGAGATCTACCCGAACACGGCGCAGGTCCCCGAGCAGGCCCTGGGCCTGTTCGGGGGTATCGACACCCAGGACGACCGATACGAGGGGCGGGTCTGGGCAATCGGCGCCGGCGAGGAAAAGTGGCTCATCCACCGATTCATCCTCGGCGGCGACCCGGCGAGCGCAGAGTTGCGCCGCAAGGTGGGCGTAGAGCTGCAGCGCGAGTTCAAGCGCCCGGACGGCACGCCCATGCGGGTGGAGCGGTGGTGCTGGGATGCCGGCGGCCACTACTCGGACGAGGTTGCCGAGGAGAGCGTGAAGCACGGCGTGCGCTGGGTGATCCCGATCTTCGGGGCCAGTACCTACGGCAAGCCCATCGCCAACTTCCCGCGGCGCCGCAAGAACAAGGTCTACAAGACCGAGGTCGGCACCGACAACGCCAAGGAGCTGATCTACAGCCGTCTGCGTATCCAGGTGCCGCAGCCCTGGTCGGCCACGCCAGGCTGCATCCACCTACCGCTGATCGACTGGTGCGATGAAGACGAGCTCAAGCAGCTGACCGCAGAGCGGAAGAAGCCAGTGATGGTGAAGGGCAAGCGCGAGCTGCGCTGGGATTCAGGCGGCCGCCGAAACGAGGCCCTCGACTGCCTGGTGTACGCCATCGCCGCGCTGCGCATCAGCCAGCTGCGCTTCGGCTTCGACCTCGATGCACTCGAAGCTCAACGCCTCGCCGCGGCGCGCCCGATCAAGGCCGAGGTTGTGGCCAAGCGAATCAATGACCAATCCGCCCAGGACGCTAATGCCGCGTTCCTGAGCACAACAGGTAATAGCCCATGGCTGTGACACTTACTCAGGCGCAGAACATGCTGCAGCGCTACCTCACTGCCGAGCAGGAGGTGCTCGAGGGTCGAACCGTCAGCTTCGGTGGGCGCACGCTGGGCATGGCCGATTTGGACGAGATCCGCGTTGGCCGCCAGGAGTGGGAGCGCAAGGTCAATCGGCTGTCCGGCGGTGGTTCCGCTGGCTACAAGCTGGCGACTTTCGAATGAACTGGCTCGATCGGCTGCTGGCACCGTTGGCGCCTGGCTTCGTGGCGCAGCGCCTGCGACACCAGGCCGTTATCCAGGCCTATGAGGCAGCGCGCCCGACTCGCACGCACAAGGCCAAGGGCGAGACGCGCAGCGCGAATGCTGCGCTGCAGGCCGCCGGCCGCTCGCTGCGGGAGCAGTGCCGCTGGCTGGACGAGAACCACGACATCGTGACCGGGATCTTCGATCGCCTGGAAGAGCGGGTGGTGGGCGGCGCGGGAATCGGTATCGAACCACTGGTGCTTGGCCTAGACGGCGAAGTGCACCTGGAGTTCTGCGCCCAGATCAAAACCGCCTGGGGCGAGTGGTCGCTGAAGCCAGAAACCGCTGGTGAGCTGACGCGCCCGCAGATGGAACGCATGGTCTGCCGCACCTGGCTGCGTGACGGCGAGGGCCTGGCGCAGAAGGTAATGGGCAACGTGGCCAACTATCGCCACCTGACCAGGGTTCCGTTTGCCCTGGAGCTGCTCGAGCCGGACTACCTGCCATACGACTACAACGATATCTCCAAGGGGATCATCCAAGGCATCGAGCGCGATGCCTGGCGGCGGGTGCGAGCCTATCACCTGCTGAAGGCCCACCCGGGCGATCTGGGGCAGGGCATCTACCAGAACACCAAGCGAGTGGACGCGGATCGCGTCATCCACATCGCTTATCGCAAGCGAATCGGCCAGAACCGTGGCGTGCCGCTGCTGCATGCCGCGTTGATCCGCCTGGCTGACCTGAAGGATTACGAGGAGAGCGAGCGCATCGCGGCGCGGATCTGTGCGGCGATGGCCTTCTACATCAAGAAGGGCGAGCCCCACGACTACGACGAGAAGAATGCGCCCGAGAAGCGCGGTTCCTTCCCCATCGCCCCCGGCATGGTCTTCGACGACCTGCTGCCGGGCGAAGACATCGGCATGTTCGAGAGCAACCGCCCGAACCCGATGCTGGAGGGCTTCCGCAACGGAATGATCCGGGCTGTGTCGGCTGCCGGCCGTATTGGTTACTCGACCGCCTCTCGCTCCTATGACGGAACCTACTCGGCGCAGCGCCAGGAGTTGGTCGAGGCTCAGCTGGGTTACGACCTGCTGCAGCACGAGTTCATCGACTACTGGTGCCGGCCGGTCTATCGCACATGGCTGCCGCTGGCCATCGCCGCCGGCGTGCTCAAGCCGCCGGCCGACGTAGACCTGCGCACGCTCTATGCGGCTGTCTACCAGGGGCCGGTGATGCCGTGGATCAACCCGATGCACGAGGCCCAGGCCTGGGAACTGTTGGTCAAGGCGGGCTTCGCCGACGAGGCAGAGGTTGCCCGCTCGCGCGGCCGCGACCCGCAGGAGCTCAAGCGCGCCCGCATCGGCGAGATCAAGAAGAACCGCGAGGCGGGGCTGGTGTTCAGCTCCGACGCGTTCCACGACCTGCCGGTGCCGGACCAGCTCACAGCCGTAGAGGCAGTGCAGAAGGCCTATCTGGGCGTCGGGAAGATGATTACCGCCGAGGAGGCGCGCGAGCTGGTCAACCAGCACGGTGCGGGCCTCACCGGTCCGACCCCCGATTTCTCTGAACCCAATCAACAAGGAGGCACCCATGGGGAGCCATCGGAAGCTGACTAGCGCGCTCCTGGCGCCGCTGGCTATGGCGGTGGCCACCAGTGCCGCCCTGACCGAAGAGACCAAGCCCGAGGGCAGCTGGTACAGCATCAAGGCGCTGAGCCGCGGCGTTGCCGAAATCCTGCTCTATGACGAGATCGGCATGTGGGGCATCACCGCCCAGCAGTTCGCCCGCGAGCTGAAGGCTCTGGGAGACCTGTCGCTAATCAGCCTGCGCATTCACTCGCCCGGCGGCGACGTGTTCGAGGGCACGGCGATCTACAACCTGCTCAAGCATCACCCGGCCCGCGTGGAAGCCCACGTGGACGGACTGGCCGCTTCGATGGCGTCGGTTATCGCCATGGCCGCCGACACCATCTACATGCCCGAGAACGCGCTGATGATGGTCCACCGGCCGTGGGGCATCCAGGGCGGCGAAGCGGACGACATGCGCCGCTACGCCGACCTGCTCGAAAAGATCGAAGAAACCATGGTGGCGGCCTACATGGCCAAGACCGGGAAGTCCGAAGAGGAAATCAAGGCTCTGCTCAAGGCCGAGACCTGGATGGATGGCCGCGAGGCTGTCGAGGCCGGCTTTGCCGACCTGCTCACTGAGCCGCTCGCCGCGGCAGCTCAACTCACCTCCAAACGCATGCAGGAGTTCGCCCACATGCCCGAAGCAATGAAAAACCTGATGCAGCCGCGCGCCTCTACTACCCCGGTAGCCGCTGCCCCAAACCAGCCGCCGGCAGCTGCTGCGCCTGCTGCTCCCTCCGCGCCTGCGGCACCTGCTGCAGCCGTCACTGACGAAGCCACCATCCTGGCCCGCGCTAAGGCTGCCGAGGACGTTCGCCGCGATGGCATCCGCGCGGTGTTTACGCCGTTCGCCGCCAGCCATGGCGACATGCTCAATGAGCTGTTGCTGGACCAGACTGTCACCGTCGAGCAGGCCCAAGCCAAGCTGTTGGCCAAGATCGCGGAGAACACCACCCCGTCGGCTGGCCCGCAGGGCCGCAGCGGCGCCAACGCTCACATCCACGCCGGCAACGGCAATCTGGTTGGCGACTCGGTGCGCGCTTCCATTCTGGCCCGCGCTGGCCTCGAGGAACTGCAGGCCGACAACCGCTACAACTACATGAGCCTTGGCGAGCTGGCCCGCGCCTCCCTGGTGGATCGCGGCGTCGGTGTCGCGAGCCAGAACCGCATGCAGATGTACGGCCTGGCCTTCACCCACACCACCAGCGACTTCGGCAACATCCTGATCGATGTGGCCCACCGCTCGCTGCTGGCCGGCTGGGAAGAGGCTGAGGAGACCTTCCAGCTGTGGACCAAGAAGGGCTTCTTGAGCGACTTCAAGACCGCCCGCCGCGTTGGCCTGGGTGAGTTCTCCGCGCTGCGCCAAGTGCGCGAGGGTGCCGAGTACAAGTACGTCACCGTCGGTGACCGTGCCGAGCAGATCGTTCTGGCCACCTACGGCGAGCTGTTCAGCATCACCCGCCAGACCATCATCAACGATGACCTGAGCATGCTGACCGATATCCCGCGCAAGATGGGTATCGCCGCCAAGGGCACCATCGGCGACCTGGTGTACGCGGTACTGACCGGCAACCCGGCGCTGTCCGATGGCAAGGCCCTGTTCCATGCCGACCACAAGAACCTGCTCACCGGCGGCACCTCTGCGCTCTCGCTCGAGTCCCTGAGCAAGGCGAAGACCCAGATGGCCACTCAGAAGACGCAGGTCGAGGGCGACGCCAAAGCCCGCACCCTGAATATCCGTCCGGCGTTCGTGATCACCCCGGTAGCCTTGGAAGACAAGGCCCGCCAGATCATCGAGTCTGCCTCGGTGCCGGGCGCTGACTCGAACAGCGGCATCGTCAACCCGATCCGCGGCTTCGCCAAGGTGATCGGCGAGGCGCGTCTGGATGACGCTTCCGCCACTGCCTGGTATCAGGCCGCCCGCCAGGGTTCGGACACCATCGAGGTGGCCTACCTCGACGGCAACGAACTGCCGTACATGGAGCAGCAGCAGGGCTTCACCGTCGACGGCGTGGCCACCAAGGTGCGCATCGATGCTGGTGTGGCCCCGCTGGACTTCCGCGGCCTGCAGAAGGCCAACGGCGCCTAATCACCGTTCGCCCCAGAGAGCCCCGCATAGAGCGGGGCTTTTTGTTTCCGCTTCCCCCAAGCCACAGGAGAGAACCCCATGGCCAAGAATTACGTGCAGGACGGCGACTCGCTGACCCTGATCGCTCCCGCTGGCGGCGTCGTGTCCGGCAACCCCTATGTCATTGGTACCCTCGCAGTTGTTGCGCTGGTGACCGCCGCCGCCGGCGAACCCTTCGCGGCTCGCGCGACTGGCGTCTTCCGCCTGCCGTGCGCCACTGGCCTGACCCAGGGCGCCAAGGTCAGCCTGAAAGAGGGCGGCCTGGTTGCGGATGGCACCGCCTCGTCTTTCCCGTTCGGCAAGCTTACCGCTGCCGAGGATGACGGCTTCGCCGACTGCCGCCTGAGTAACTGACCGTGGAAGGCCGCTTCGCGCGGGCACAGGCCCGCCTGCACCGCGTGGGGGCGGCTCGCCTGGCCGACTCGATCGGCCGCTACCAGGAGAACGGCGCCACAGTAGCTGAGGACCTGGAGCTGCAGGTCGATCAGCAGTGGGGCGAGTTTGGCGCCGGCGATGCATTCGCCGCTGGCGTCAAGTTCGTCACCTGGCACAAGTGCCGCCTCGATTCAGCCTCTACCGGCGGCCTGTTCCTCGTCGGTACCGAGCGGTTCCTCGTAGAGAAGATCCTTGCCGACGACGGCCACATGGTCACCGCGGCGTGCATGGTGCAGTCATGAGCAACATCATCACTGAGGTTCGCCAGGCGCTGCTCGCCAGGCTGGGCACCATCCTCACCCGCAACGGGTACCGCACCAACATCGGCGGTGCTGTGAAGGCGGGGTGGTTCAACGAGATCGCCAAGCCTGGCAGCGTGCCGGCCACCGGCATGGTGGTTGTGCAGCGTGGCAAGGGCAAAGAGCCGAAGGCCGGGGCGCACGAGCTGATGATGCACATCGGCTTTTCGGTGATCGGCGCCGTGACCGCCGGCGTTGAGGGCTACGAGCCAGCGATCGAGGATATCGAGCTGGACCTGCTCCAGTGCCTGACACCTATCGATGGCGTGTTCGTTGACTGGCTGCCTCGCGGGGCTCCCGGTCTTGCCGTTGGCGCGCCCGACCCATACCCGCCCGGCGATGGCTTGCCCGCCGCCACCGTACTGATCCCCATCCACATCCGGACCATTGTCGAGGCATCCGGCTCGACCTATCCCTGAGGGCTACACCATGCCGCATATCAAAGAAACCGCCCTGATCGGCGGCCGCTTCAAGCTGGGCAAGGCCGGTGGCCGCGCGCCGACCGACTTTATCGGCCTGGTATCCACCGCCCAGGAGCAGATCGAGCAGACCGAGATCCGCCTGCCGGACACCACCACCCCGCAGGGCGGCACCTACGACACCTTCGCCCGGGTCGATCGCTTCTTCCTGACCCTTGCCCTGCGCGAGATCAACTCCCGTAACCTGGCCAACGCCCTCTATGCCGATATCGCCGAGGTGCCGAGCACCGCGGTAGTCGCCGAGCAGGTTGTGCTCGGCGTGGGCCAAACCACCGCCCTGGCCCTGATGCCGCTGGAGATCACCAAGGTGGAGATCGACAGCACCGAGTACGACGAGGACATTGACTGGCGCATCACCGGCGCTGGTATCGAGGTGATCGAGAACAGCGACCTCGCCGACTACATCGCCGCCCAGCTGGGCACCAAGTCCGCCAGCAGCGCGCCGAAGGCCGGCGGCAACACCGGCAACGGCACCATGGGTGCGGTCACCGTGAGCAGCGCCGCCGTCGGCGCCTACACCGTCACCTTCACCTCTGCCACCGCCTTCAACGTCACCGGCCCGGCCGGGTCGGTGGGCAGCGGTACCACCGGCACTCTGTTCAACACGGGTGGCCTGAGCTTCACCATCAACGCTGGCGCCACTCCGTTCGTGGCCGGTGACGGCTTCACCATCACCGTGGTGCAAGTTACCGAAGTGGTGGCCGAGGTGGACTACACCAGCGCCGCCTTCGACGAGATTGAGCTGCTCACCAACTCCGGCGAGGAGTGGTACCTCCTGATGGAGGGCGCCAACGCCGTGGGCGAGAAGGGCAAGTTCAACGCCCACTACTGGCGCGTGAAGTTCAGCCCGACCGAGAGTCGCGACGTGATCGGCAACGAGGACTTCATGACCATGACCGTGCGCGCCGAGGTGCTCCGCGAGGACTCCCGCTCCACCGGCGACGCCAAGTCGGCCTACGGCAAGCTGCAGAAGCAGCGGCTGGCGGTGTGATCGAAGTAGGGGTTGCCGAGTGGCTGCCCCTGCGCCGAGCTAAGAGAGATTGAAGCGCTTCGCCATGTAATCGAGCGCTTCTTGCTCAGCTGCAGATGCTTTTTTCTCTGTCTTGACGATGGTGTTGCAGGCAATCAATAGGCGCTTCATCAGCGTCTGGTCACCGCCGCTGGCGATTGAGCCTACAACACGCTTGAAGGTGGACAGGGCGGGGATTGCTGTTGAGCGGAACAGGGCGGCCGTCATCTCATCGTTGATGCGCACGTCTCCGCTCAGCACCCTGCATGCCGCCGTCATTACCTTTCGCTCGGCGGCAGTCAGGCGGCCATCCGCCTTGCCGACGTACACCAGGATCTGAAGAACGGCGCGCTTGTTCGCGGCGAACTGCTCAAGGGCGTAGCCGGGGGAGCCTTGCCAGGCCCGCAGCAGATGGCTGTAGGTGTTGCTCACGAGCTCGCCAGTGTTGATGTCGACGCAGGAGGTGACTCGTTCGTGGAGAAACGAGCGGTAGCGCTCGCGCAGGTGACAGAAGCCGAACATCTCGTATGGATCGAACGCGGTAACGGACACCCCGCGCTGAGTAGCTACACCGCCAGCATCGGTATACCCGATGGTAAGCGTGGCGATAGTGCCTGCTGGTCTGTTCGGCATTTGCGATCCCTGCTTATCGTTTGCACGAATCTAGCCACCGTTAAGCCTGTGCGCCAGCTGTGATTTTGCACGAGTGACGTATGTTGCTAGAGTCCCTTGCAGTTCAACCGGGAGGGATGCCCCATGCAGTGCGAGTTTTGTCGATACGAGTTCTCCATGAAGGAGGTGCAGGAGTCTGCTCTCTGCCCTCGATGTGAAGAGCGCCGCCAGGCGGAGCAGCGAAGAAAGGCAGCCGACGCGGCTGTTGCTCCGCACGTGCGGAAAGTGATGGACGAGTTCCGAGGTGCCCAACCGGTCGTCATCATGGACCTCAACATGAGCTTCAACTCGATGGTGTGGTTCATGGTGAAGTGGGCGATAGCGTCCATACCGGCGCTCATCATTCTCTTCATCATCGGCGTGATGCTAGTTGCAATGTTTGGCGGATTCCTCGGCGCTCTATCGCGATAGGCGTGGCGCGAGTTTTTCTGGCCCGCTTCGGCGGGCTTTTTGTTGCCTGGAGAACGGCATGAGCGACATTGGAAAGGTAGTTAACCGGCGCATCGGTGAATTGGATGTGGTGTGTCGCGAGCTGACCGTGGGCCGGTTGCGCGCATTGGTCACCGCCGCTTCGGAAATGGACGTGGTGCATGATTTTCTCTTCGAGGATCTGCGTCTCTGCGACCTGCCCACCTTCACCAATCTGACCCTTGCTCAAGTCGACGCCCTACCGCCCAGCGCAGTGCGGGTGGTGATCGATGGGTGCCGCGAGGCAAACGCTGATTTTTTCGAGATGCTGGCCAGGGTGAAATCCCTACGGGCTGCTTCCTGAGCCAGCTTGACCAGGCCGTGGTGCTGCTTGTGAGGGCCGGGCATCACTCGGTTCTTGAATACCCGTGGACGCTGTTTCAGCACGCATTGAAAGGTGGCCAGCATGGCTGAAGTCGAACTGCGGATGACTGCTGACCTGGACCAGGCGCTCAACGAGGTGCGTGGCTTCAGCAAGGAATACGCGAAGCTAGTCACCCAAATCGAGAAGCCTCTGCGCCAGGTAAACATGGCTCGCGACCTTGAGCGCGACCTGGAGGCCAGCGGCAAGGCCGTTCAGTCCGCCCGGGTGCGCCTCGCGACACTGCAGCGCGAGTTGATCAATACCGAGTCCCCAACGGAGCGCCTTAAGGAATCCTTCCGGGAGGCCACTAAGGAACTGCAGCGCCTGGAGCGTGCAGAGGCGGTGCAGGCCAATCAACTGGCGCGGGTTCGGTCTGAGCTGAAGGGCGCTGGTGTTGATACTACCCGGCTTGCCGCCGAACAGCGGCGCCTCAACGCTGAGATGACCCGCGCGCAAGGAGACGGCCGCCAGGATGCAGCAGCACGTGGCATCCGCGACCGTGCCGCCGCGCTCAAGCAACAGGCCATCGCTCAGCGTCAGGCGAACATTGAAGCTGCGCGCGACAACCTGGGAATCAACCGCCTCCGCGCGATACAGGGCGAGATTCAGGGAGCTCGTCAGCAGTATGAGCTGCTGCGGACAAGCGGAAAATTGAGCACCAAGGAACTGGCTGTCGCCCAGCAGCAACTCACACAGCGAATCCGCGATAGCAAGAGCGAGCTTCAGGCCCTATCAAGCGCTCAGGGTGGCGGCGCGCTGGCCGGGATCGGTGCGGGGAGACTGGCAGGGGTAGCGGGCGGAGTAGTTGGTGCGGCGGCCTTGGCAGGTCAGTACGCGGCGGCTATCGATCCAATAAAGAACATGCGCGCCCAACTGGATCTGGCCACGGATAGCCAGGAGGAGCTGAACAAAGCTCTGGCTGACTCCGCGCGTATTGCTGACGCCGCCGGCGCGCCGCTAACTGACACCGCAGAACTCTATGCCAAACTGGTCCCGCCAGTGAAAGAACTTGGCGGCAGCCAACAGGATGCGGCGAACAGTACTGAGGCGTTTGCCCTTGGCCTTCGAATCAGCGGCGCCAACGCCCAACAGTCGGCAGCAGCCATGCAGCAGTACGTGCAGGCTCTCAACCGAGGCGTCTTCCAGGCGGAAGAGTTCAACTCAGTTTCCGATGGAAACATCAGACTGATTCGCGCCTTTGCTGAAGAACTTGGGGTGACAGTCGGCGAGTTCCGTAACATGGTTCTGGCGGGGGAGATCACCAGCGAAATGCTGATCGACCTTTCCAACCGAGTGCTGCCCGCGCTGCGCGCCGAAGCTGAGCAAATGCCTGAAACCTGGGCGGCAGCCACTACACGCCTGACCAACTCTTTCCAGCAGCTACTGGGCAAGTTCGACGAGAGCACCGGCGCCTCGCAGAAGCTGATCGACAAGATCAACAGCTTGGCCACTTCCCTCGATCTACTTGGGTCAGGTAGTGCCAAGAAGGCGGCTGTTGGGGTTGGTAACGTCGCAACTGAGGCGGCCAAGGCAGTACCGCTGCTGAACACGATGGCGCTGGCTGTAGAGCATTTGGGGCGCGTGACTGGCATGGGCACATTTGCCGAGAACGCCGAAGAGATGGTGCAGGAGGAGGTGAAGGTCTACGACTTCCGGGCAGAGCGGCTTGCGGCGCATCACGCAAGGGTTCGCGATATGGAGCAGCAGGCAGGTGAGGACGGCAAGGCCATAAAGGAGCAGCAGCTCAAGGATACTAAGGCTGCACTTCAGCAGCAGATCGCCGCCGAGCGCAAGGCCGCCAGCGAACTGGCAAAGGCCAAGCAGGCGCAGCTGGACACCCAAAAGCGATACAAGGACGCTCTTGCCAGTCTGGCTGGAGGCGGCCAGGCCAGCGAGCCGAGCTTCGCCCAGGCGACTGCGCTGAAGGCCGGAGCGCGCCAGGCACTGCAGGGTGGCGATGTTGAGAAGGCAAAGCAGCAGGCGCAGGCAGCGCTCGAGGTGCTGAAGCAGCTGAAAGATGCCGGCAAGAACACCTATGGCTTTGCCGGCATGATCAAAGAGCTGAAGTCGATCGAGGACTCTGCGGACAGCTCGAATGTGGAGGATGCCCAGAAGCAGCTGAAGCAGACGCAGGATATCGTTGCTCAAACCAAGGCGGCGCTCGAGGAGCTGAAGGACATCAAGGTGCAGCCCACCTTGGATGCCGAAGCGCAGCAGGCGCTGCTGGATCAGATGGCGAGACTGGCCGACCAGGCCAAGATCATCATGACGATCCCGGTGACCTACAAGCAAAGCGACTTCGACCCCGTCTCTGGCGACTACATCCTGCAGCAACCCAACTTGACGCCGCCCGGCTTCGCCGATGGGGGCTGGACCGGCCCGGGTGGCAAGTACCAGCCTGCAGGTGTGGTGCATGCCGGCGAGCACGTTCAGCCTCAACGCATTGTGCGGGAGCCTGGGGCGCTTTCCTTTCTGGAGCGTATCCGCCGGGATGGCTTCCGCAGCACACTGGCCAGCCTGCGAGATGGCTACGCCGAGGGTGGATTGGTCGGGCCGCGCAGCCTGCCGGCCATCCCGCCGATTCCGCCGAGCCTGCTGGAGGCTAGCGGCGGGAGCGCCGAAAGCCTGGGCACTCTGGTGCTACAGCTGGGCGGCCAGCAGTTTTCGGTGAAGGCGCCGCGCAGTACCGCTGAAGAGTTGAACCGAACGGCCCGCAAGCTGGGCGCGACCAGCCGCTGACCATAGCCCGCCTCGGCGGGCTTTCTTTTGCCCGGAGTTTTTATGGCCTTACCGCGAGTGATGCTCGGCGGCGTCGAGATCGTTGTGCACGCCGGCGTGCCGGAGCAGGCCGATGCGCCGATTCTGGCGGAGGCGATCGTGCGCATGGGGCAGGGCGGCGGCGTGAAGCTGACGCACTTCCGCAAGGCCGGCGGCAGCATCAGCGGCCAAGGCTGGATGCCGCCGGGGCTCGATGGGCTGGACTACAGCCAGCCGCTGGATCTGCGCCTGACGAAGCAGGAGAGCATCGCGCAGCCGACCCACATCGGCATCATGCTCACCAGCACACCGCGGCCTGATTTCGCGCCTTGGGCCCAGGCCCTGATCGGCCGGGAATGGGTGCGCACGCCTATGGTGCTCGCCGGGTTGGCTGCCACCGTAACGCCAGTGCCAGGCGCCACGATGTACAGCGTGCAGTGGATGCCGCGCTACTGGGTGTTCGCGCAGCGCCCGGTGCAGCAGATGAACCCGGGTGACCCATCCCGGCCGCACAGCTGGTCCATCCCATGGGAAGAGGTCTGACATGCAGGTAGGCGCAGACGCCCTCAACACGGCGCCGCTCAACGGCACGGCCGACGGCGGCAGCCCTCCGGCGCCGCAGCCGATCCCAACCGGCGTTGCCTTCACCTGGCGCGACCAGGTGCTGGTGGCTGGCGTGGACGTGAGTGCCCAGGTCACCGGCGTGCCGGAGGTTGACCGGGAGCGCGGCGCCGCTGGCATTGCCGACTTCGATATGTTCATGGCCGATGATCCGAACCCTGCCGAGTGGGTGGGGCGCGAGGTGATCATCAACTACCTCAGCACGTCGGGTGGTGTGACTACATCGGCGCGGCTGTTCACGGGGCACATCGAGGAAACCAGCTGGAACCCCAACGAACGCCTGCTCTCCTGCGCCTGCAGCGATCGCCTGCAGCAGCGGGTGGAACGGCTGACCATCGCCGAGGTGGATGCGCTGATACCGTGCTACTGGTCGGCTGACGTGTTTGAGCCAGCCGAGGGGCGCAGCCGCTGGGAGTACGCCGAGGAGCGGCTGAGCACCGTGCGCGCGAGCCTGGACTGCGATGTGAATGGCACGCCCCGGCTGACAACCTGGTACGCGGGCCCGGTGGATTACGACTTCGGGCCCGACACCACTGTGTACCAGAGCGTCGAGGTCATCTATGCCGACCTGTCCACGCTTACCAACGTCGTAGAGATCGAGGCCGACTACCGCTACCCGCGGCTGCGGCAGCTGGTGACGAACTACAGTTGGCAGCACCCTGGCACCGGCGGTGCAACGGGTATCCCTGGGTTCTGCGCCTGGCGGCCTGAGTCCACTGAATTGCCGGATGTGGAGATGCTGCGCTCGGCCACCGACAGCAGCGGCCAGGTGATGGTGAACGCCAGCTTCACTCGGCTGCCACCGAGCGCCGGAGACCCCTGCGGCACGGGCGTGCCATGGGTCAACGGCTATTCCGAGCTGGTGTTGGGTGCCACCTGGGGCGGTATTCGGCGCTGGGTGCAGAGCGTCACAGAGCAGTACCAGTTGCGCGTCGAGGCGATCAGCAGCGTGAGCGCGGTAGGCGAAGTGATAGTCCGCGAAGGTTCGGCGGTTGAGATTGAAAGCGACCGGACTGAGCGCTGGGAGCAGAGCTTGGAGCGGATGTCGCGCGGCGGCCTTGTCGAGGGTTCCTACGACACCGAGGATGACGACCTGCGGGCCGAGGATCGTCGGCAGCTGTTCCTGCGCTGCCAGCTCAACCAGGCCGCCACCACCATCGTGCGCGCTCACAATGCCAGCGGCCTGGCCTGGGACACGCCGACCAGCCTGGTGATGGGTGTGGACTTGGGCCATACGCTCAAGATGAACGATCAGGGCGTGGCCGGCATCGGGCGCTGCAGCCGGCTCCAGCACCGCCTCGACAAGGCCTCCGGCGTTGCTATGACCACGCTCACGATTGCGGTAATGCGCGGCGGCGGCTCGGTCAACGACCCGCTCACGCCGCCGCCCATCCCCGCCGAGCCCCCGCCTGGTTCCGGTGGGGAGCCTGTGACGCCAGGTCTTATCACTCAGCTTGGCGGCAGCCCGGATAGCGGCGACTACGACGACGATGCCGATGGCTTCAGCGGCAACTACGACAACTTCGATCCGTCCTATCCGCGCTTTCCTCGCCGCTTCGCCATCACCGCGCCAGAGATTGCGGCCGAGATGGTGGACGAGCAGATCATCCAGGTGGGGCAGACCTACCGCATCGCCATACCCAATGACTTGCTGGAGCTGTGACTATGGTCAGCCTTGCCGACGAGCGCCGCGCCATCGGGCGCTCCCTGGTGCAGCAGCGCACCGGGCAGAGCACGGTGGATGCGCTGAATCGCGTGGTGGCCCGGCCCAAGCAAGCCAAGGCGCTGCGCCTGCTGGATCCGCGAGGCGCACTCGCCGCGCAGCGCGGGCGCGCCGATTGGGCTGAGAGCCGCCCGAGTTCGAGCGGTGGTGCGGGAGTGGCCTGGCCTCTGGTGGAGACAGATTACAGCGCCCGAACCTATCACTCATCCGGCATGGCGAGCAGTGACGGTCTGTTCTTCTTCCCCGCCATCGATCGACTGGTGCTTACGGACGCGGAGGGGCGCACGGGAGATCTTTACCTAGCGGAGCCGCCCGCATGAGTCGACGTATCCTGACCTGGCCCTGGCATGGCCGCCTGCGCGATGGGCTGATCACTCTGGCGGACGGCAGCCTGCGGGCTCACCCGATGCCGCCCAATGACGTGGGGGAATCCAGCGGCCCTGGCGATACGCACCTGATTGAGGTGGCCGGTATCCCAGCCATCACCGCCGAGGAGGTCGCTCAGGCGCCTGCCGGTGGCCAGTGGTGGGCGGGGCGGGCGCTGCTGAGCGGAACAGATCTCTACGGAAAGCGGCTGGATGGCTGGATCTATCAGGCTGTCAGCGGAAGCAAGTGGTGGCTGCGGTTGCAGAACATCACCGTCGGGACATCCTCAACCGCGTTGCAGATCCGCAGCCGCCGGTTCGGTGTTGCCGGTGGAGAGCCCGAGGAGCGCCTGCAGAGCTTCACGCTGCCCGCAGGACGGGCAACAGGCTCAGAGGCGGCTCGTGTGTTTGCCGATTTGCGAACGGCTGCCAATGGGGTGCTGCGGCTGCATGCAGTGAGCCCAACCGGTAGGCATGCGGTGCTGGCCCTGGTGACTTACCAGAACGCGGGCAGCGGCGCACTCGACCGCCGCCCTCGTGCCTACCGGTTCTTCCTGGCCACCGTGACGGGCGAGGGCGGGGCGCTCACCGTCAGCATCTCGTTGCTGTACGGCATCGACGACATAGCGCCCCCCGCGGAAAGCGCTAGCCCCTCGGGCTTCGTTCGTCTGGCCTTCGAGGATCCGGTGGAGGTGAGCCGGGTGCCCGTGTTCAGTGGCGGCGGCTCGTTGGTGGCCTACGACGTAACATACTCCCTGGACAGTGCGGTAACCCTGGAGGCCTCGCCCAGTTCGACCCCGTACACCAAGCCCGGCACATACTCCGGCGCGCGCCAGCTGATGGTGCAGGTAGGGTTTGACGGCGAGACTCCGGTGCCTGTGCGCGCTCGCGTTGAGTCCGTCTGCGAGGTGCCGGCGCCGGAGCTGGAGCGTGTGACGATCGAGAGTCGGATCGTGCGTGAGTTCCTGAGCGGATCTAACAACGTGCTCCAAACCGGCAGAATCGCCATCCAGGGCGAGACGGTGGTGACTACAGTGGCTCGGCTGGAGTGTGGTGCGTGGTCCGATGACGTGACCATCACCACCACCAGCACGGTGGATACCGGTGAGTACGCATACGGGGCGCCCTTGCCGTCTGCGGCGGTGAGCAACAGCTACAGCCTTGCTGGCACCAGCGGCGGGCTCACCCTGGTGCAGGCGGGCTTGGCGCTGGAGAACATGCAGCCGGTCAGCTCGGCTGTACTGCAGGGGGATGGAGCAACCCGGCAGCCCTTGTGTGTGGCGTCGATCGGCGAGGTCGGCCTGCTGCCCAGCCCCATCAGCTACCGGGTTGCGCTGGACCTTTACAGCAACAATCTGGTGGGCATCTCGTGCAAGGTCGGTTCAGGCCCGCAGGTGTATGTCGGCGCCGCCGTGCGCACTGCGTTCCTTCCCATGGCTGGCGATGCAGCGCCTGCCGTCAACAACTACGGCAGCTTCAACCCCAAGACGGAGCAGGCCGTGATCGGCTCCATCAGCCCAGTCAACTGGATTTAGCCCATGCAGAAACTCTTCAACAACTGGAGCGCCACGCTCCAGGCGCCCCTGTTTGCCTCCGATGTGGAGCTGGTGGTGGAAACCGACAAAGGCGCTCAGTTGATTCTGGGTGCTGGCGACTTTGTCGATCTCACCTGTGATCCGTTGGGAGCGGCGCCTGAAATTGTTCGGGTAGTTGGTGCTGCTGGTGGTGTGCTGAGCATCGGTGCTCGCGGGCGCGAGGGCACGCCGACGCCTGCCACCTGGTCGGCTGGCACTGTGGTGCGTTGCACCATCACTGCAGGCTACGCGGAGCCTCTGCAGGTCCGCGCGGTGGTTGGGGATGCTGAGCCGTTGCCGTTGGCTCCGGTGGCGGACCCCGGCGTGGCTGCAGCTGCTTCGCGCGAGGATCATCAGCATCCGGCCCCATCACCGGCTGACATCGGCGCCGCTACAGCCGCCCAGGGCGCGAAGGCTGACTCGGCGGTGCAGCCTGCCGAGCTGGCCAGCGGCCTGGCCACCAAGGTGGACAAGCTCACCGGCTACGGCTTGAGCCAGGAGAATTTCACGCCGGCCGAGAAGAGCAAGCTGGCCGGCCTGGAAGGCAACCACTTCAAGGGCCTCTTCACCAGCCTTGGCGCCCTGATGACGGCCTTCCCCAGTGCCGAAGCTGGTGACTACGCGGACGTGGACGCTGGTGAGGGTAGCGCGACGGCGCGGTATCTGTGGGACGTGAGCGATGCCGAATGGCTCGCCTCTGGCAGCGGCGCGCCGCTGACCGCTGCCGACATCAAGCTTCTCTACGAGAGCAACCCGGACACCAACGCTTTCACCGATGCGGACGAGGCGAAGCTCGACGACATCGAGGCCGGCGCCCAGGTCAACTACGCCGCGGTTGATCAGGCCGAGGCCGAGGCCGGCTCAAGCACTGTGCTGCGCAGCTGGACGGCCCAACGGGTTTGGCAGGCCATCGCGGCCTGGTGGGCCGCCTCGGCGATGAAAACCAAGCTGGACGGTATTGCCGCCGGAGCCACCGCAAACGCTACCGACTCCGCCTTGCGCGACCGCAGCACCCACACTGGCACGCAGGCGGCCAGCACCATCAGCGACCTGGTCGAAGTAACCCAGGATACAGTCGGCGCCATGATCGTTGCCGGTGCCAACGTCAGCGTGAGCTACAACGACACAGCGGGTACGCTGACAGTCAGTGCAGCCAGCGGCGCCGCGAGCTCCCCCGTGTCCGTCATTTCCGGAACGACCTATACCGGGGCAGCGTCGGATAACAGGAAGACCCTGGTCTTCACGAACACCGCAGCGAAGGCCGCGACCATAGACCCCGAGGCGACCACGGCACTGCCGAGCGATTGGGAGTTGATCCTGAACAACAAGGGAGCCAGCAACCTGACCGTCGTCGCCGGGTCTGGTGTCACCATCAGCGCCCCTGCCGGCGGCTCGCTGGTGATCCCGTCTGGCGGTACCTGCGCGCTGAAGCGCCGCGGTGCCGACGACTTCTTCTTGGCTGGAAACACGCTATGAGTATGTTCTTGGCCGCGGTGGCAGGCGCCAACGTCGCGCCGCCTTCGCCGGTTACCTACACGACCTGGGATCCGGCCAAGAAGGCCGCCGACATCACGCTGCGCTCCGGCAACATGCAGTGCGAGTCGGGCATCACTACCGGTGGCGGCAGCGTGCTTTCCGTTATCGGCGCCAGCGGTGGGAAGTACTACTTCGAGGTCCAGCCGGACCAGTTTTATGCGGCCAACCCCGGGTATCTGACGGGCATCAGCATCGGGACCGGAACGACTTCCTCCTACCCCGGCGCCACCGCCTCGAGCTTCGGTCTGGCCAGCACCTCCACCGGCTCCGACACCTGGTCGAACGGATCGGCGTCAAACAACAACGCCGGCGGCGCGGCCAACCTGGCGCACTACCACAAGTGGGCCGTAGACATCGGCGCGGGCAAGGCGTGGTGCGGTATCTCCAACCGCAACTCGGGCGCCTGGATCGGCGGCGGCGACCCGGCGGCGGGTACGTCCCCGACTTTCACCTTCACGCCAAACTCCACGGTCTACCCGATGGGCTGCCCGCGCCGTGGCCACGCCAGCACAGTGACCGACCGCAACAGGCTGGTAGCGAAGTTCGCCCCTTCGTCCTGGTCGGGCACGCCGCCGGCTGGGTTCGCGCAAGGGTTCACCGCCGACGTGCTCGACCCGCCGGTGCTGGCCGTCTACAACTCGTCCACGCCCACTACCGACAGCGCGATACCTGCGCCGGTGCTGGCGCTGATCAGCGGTTACCTCGATATCGAATGGACTGCGATGGTCGAGTGGGCCTCGCAGTCGAGCAGCACTGCCTTCTACGCCTGGTCCCTGAACGGCGGTGCCCACTCTCTGCGTTACACGGGCGGCGTCAGTGGTAACTGGATTCTGCGCATCAATGGCGTCGACGTGTTGACCGCCAACGCCATAGACACAACCGCGGCGGCGGGGCAGCGCGCCGTGGCCGGCCAGTTCATCACCGTTCGCGCCTGGTGGGACGCCCCGAACAACAGCACCGGCATCTACATGGCTGTGAACGGGGTGTACGCCTACGCGAAGCTTGGCACCGCCGCATCGCCGCTCTCTGGGGCGGTGTCCACCGGCTATCTCAACTCGTTGTCGGGCGGCTCGCCAAACGCCGACATCACCCAGGTGGCCTTCTCGGTAATGAGTCGTCAGGCGTCTCGGGTGCAGTCCTTCAACGGGTGCGTCTTGGGCGACTCGACCATTGCCAGCTACGATGTGGCAGCAGGCGTCCCCACGGCTTCGCTGCTGCGCGCTGCAGCGGACAGCCGAAACTCCGCCATCGCCTCGCTGGCGATTGGCGGCGCGACTATCGCCCAGCAAACAACCAACTGGAACGCCTTTGCCGGCAAAGCAGACCTGCGCTGGGTGATGATCGAGGTGGGGCTCAACGACATCGATCCTGCCGTGGCCACCGCCACCTCCATCGCCGCCCTGCAGTCGCTGGTCAACGCGGTGAACGCCAGCAAGCCCGCCGGCTGCAAGGTGTTCATAGCTACCATGACGCCAGCTTACGCGCGGATGATCACCCGGTACGGCGCTGGCGCGCCGGCGCTGGCGAGCCTCGCCAAGTGGAACGATATGAACACCGCGATCATGAATGGTGGCGGGTCGCCGATCACCGGCGTGGACGGCCGGATCAACGCACATACCATTGCGCTGGACGACGGGGTGGGGAACTTGGCTGCGGCCTACGACGGCGGCGATGGCATCCACCCCAATAACGCTGGGCGCCAGACCATCGCGAATGCATGGAAGGCCCTGCTGACTTCTGAGGGGCTGCTGTAGCGCAACAGCGGGGAAGTCATCTACGCTCTCCCGGCCAACGACGGCACCGCCAGCAAAGGATCTGCTATGCGCCTCAAGAACCTCCTCACCCTCACGCTGTTCTTCTGCCTCGCCTCTGCCATGGGCATGTGGGGCGGCTACACCCTGAAGAAGCCACCGGTGGCCATCTCCTTCGTTCCGAGCTGCCCGCCCACGATTTAGCGCCTTCCCGTCACACCCAGCCCGCCCTGTGCGGGCTTTTTTGTCTCTGGAGCCACCATGACTCTTCGTGAAATTCGCAACGGCCCGTTGGCCGAGGCGCTTCTGCTGCTGCCTGCCAAAATGACCAGCGTGTTGGCTGAGCTGCAGCTGCTGGCCACCACCCTGCAGGAAGACCCCGATCAGCGGCGCCGCCAATGGCCCACCGGCCCGGCACGCGGGCTCTGGCAGTTCGAGCTGGGCACCGAGATATCGCGCGGTGGCGTGTGGGGCATCTACCTGCACGACGCCAGCCGAGCGCCACTCCGCGACCTGTGTGCCGCGCGCGGGGTGGCGTTCGAGCCGGTGGCCATCTACAACCGCCTCCAGCATGACGACGTGCTGGCCGCCGGCTGTGCGCGCCTGCTGCTGTACACGGACCCGCACAAGCTGCCGGCGATCGGCGACGAGGAGGATGCCTGGCAGCTGTACCTGGACACCTGGCGGCCTGGTGCATACACCAAAGGCACAGCCGAGAAGCGCGCCGAGCTGCGGCATAAGTGGGCTAAGAACTACGCCGCTGCCCTGAAGGTCTTCCAGTGATCACCTGGGCGAAACTGGTCCCCAGCTGGGCCTGGGCGCTGCTGGGCGGTCTGCTGCTGGCCTGCCTGGTCGGCGGCGCGCAACAGCTGCGGGTGATCGGGTTGCGTGGGGATGTGTCGGATGCTCAAGCGGCGCAGGCCAAGGCCGAAACGCGCCTGAGTGACTATCGGCTGGAGGTATCGGAGCGCGATCGCCGCGCGACTGCTGCAGCCAGAGAAGAGGAGCGCCGCCGGCAGGTGGCCGTAGACGAGGTAGAGGAAGATGGGCAACGGAAACTGGCCGCTGCGCGCGGGGATGCTGCTGATGCTGCTGGGGCTCGTGACCGGCTGCAGCTCGAGGTCAACCGACTGCGCGCCAGCCGCGCAGCCACCTGCAATACCATCGCTGCCCAGCAGCGCCAGGCAGGAGACCGAGCTTTCACTGTGCTCGCCGACCTGTTCGAGCGCGCTGACCACCGAGCGGGAGAGCTGGCGGCAGCGCTTGACCGAAGTCGAGTAGCTGGCCGGCAATGCGAGGCGGCCTACGGCGCTGTGCGTGGCGGGTAGTCGCCCGTACAATCGCCGGCCATATCAAAGCTGGAGTTTGTTGATGCTGCTCATCCGCATGAATCACGGGTCGGCTTACCACCTCGATCGCAAGCTGAGCGACGCGGGCGGGTGGGGTGTTTGGGACTTCCATCGCTCGGCCAGCACCTACACCGTGGACCACGGCCGCACGACATACCGCTATGCCCGCATCCGGCCAGCGGATCCGGCAGATGGCAAAACCGTCGAAGTATTCCTGATGCCATCCCCAAACGCCCCGGAGGAGACCTGGATTGCTCGGGGAGAGGGCGTGGTGAGCATCCATTCCAACTGATTACGCCAGGGTGACGGGCACCCGGTCGAGCAGTTCCGGGTACTCGTTTTTGGTATTGCCCACGTCGGTGCTGACTGGATATGCCTCGAAGTCCTCACGGCTCAGCGCGATCGCGCTGTGCACCTGCTCGGACGACGTCGACGGGGAGAGCCACAGATCAAACTGCTCAGGCGCCAGGATGACAGGCATTCGGTGGTGGACCGCTGCCACCGGGCCTGCAGCCTCCTTCGTGATCAGTGCGCAGCTGAGGACATCCTGACCTTCGGGCCCCTTCCAAACTGACCATAGCCCGGCGATCGCCAGCACTTCGTCGTTGGCCGCGTGGTGGTAGTAGGGCTGGTTAACGATCTTGCCGGCGCGGTTCCGTACCTGTTCGTGCTCGTTCCACTCATACCAGCCGGCTGCGGGCATCAGGCAGCGCTGCCGGCGGATAACGTCCCGCCACATCGGCTTCGTCGCCGCCTCTTCGCTGCGCGCATTGAAGCTCAGCGTCGGCGGCTTCGGCTGCTTCCACCAGTGGGGAATTAGGCCCCACCTCCCAGACACGACCTCCTGCTGCCCTTCGTCGTTCAGCAGGACCAGCGGCACCTGCCGGGTCGGCGCCACATTGAATCCGGTCCGGATCCACTTCCCCACGTTTCGCGCCCCGATGTGCCAGCGGCGCTCCATGGCTGCTTCATCTGGTGTGACGTATCGACCGCACATGCCTGGTCCTCGAAACGGTTTAGGACCATTTTAGGACCAAACGCGGGCCGGATAGGTCCGCCCGTGGCCAGGCTACAGCGCATCATCCCTGGACTAATGCGGCCTGCGGCGTACACGCTGAACGGCGCTCGGGGTTCAAATCCCTATCTTCCCGCCATACAAAGTGCAAAACCCCTGAAGTCTTCGGACTTCAGGGGTTTTTGCGTTTCTAGGCATGGAAAAGTTGCCTGCCAGTGCGCTGTTTAGTATTGAGGCTCACCTCCCAAATAACTTCTCTAGTGTTTGTTTTGCAATTAATTTGCTATGTTTGTTTCAAACGAACATATGGAGGCGAACATGAGTGCGCTCAGCAAGCCCGGCGTCGATGCCGATGCGGTATTGCTCAAGGCCCTGCTCAGTACCCGCGAGCAGTTGGGGCTGACCCAGCAGGAATTGGCGGGAATAGTCGGAGTCAACCGTTCTGCCATCAGCCGCTGGGGCGATAGCGGCGGTCTGCGTCCGCAGAGCAAGACTGGCGAACTGGCGCTGCTGCTGATCCGTATCTACCGCGCCCTGTTTGCCCTGTTTGGCGGCAATCTTGATGACATGCGCCATTTCCTGCGTACCGAGAACCGCCATCTGGCCGGTGTGCCGCTGGAGCAGATGGGCCAGGTGCAGGGGCTGGTGCGTGTGGTGGAGTACCTCGACGCGATCCGCGGCAAGGTCTGACTTCCTTTCCCGATGCCCCGCCTTGGCGGAGCTAAGCGAGTTTCCGATATGGATATCTGGCAGGCCTGTGCCGGCGCAGAACAGCTGACTCCATTGCGCGGCCGGCTGGTACGCCTGGTGGAGAACCAGGAGCAGGTGGCCACCCTGCAGCTGGTGGATACCCTGGAAGAGCAGGCGCTGCTCGAGCAGTTGCTGGAGGGCAGCAAGCCGCCGCTACCACCCAGCGACGAGCCATTGCACTACTTGTTGCACACGCCGTTCCGTTACCCGCCGCTGCGTTGGGGGTCGCGCTTCGGCCGGCGTCATGAGCCGAGCCTGTTCTATGCCGCCTGCCAGCTGGAAACGGCGATGGCCGAGACCGCCTTCTACCGTTTCGTGCTGTGGTACGGCATGGCCGAGCCGCCGCCCAGCGGGCGCATCCTCTCCGAGCATTCTTCCTTCGAGGCGCGCTATCAGGTGCAGCGCGGCATTCGCCTGCAGCTGCCGCCGTTCGATCGGTACCGCCAGGCGCTGACTCATCGCAGCGACTACCGGGCTACCCATGAACTGGGCAGCGCCATGCGCGAGGCGGGGGTGGAGGCGTTCGAGTATCCCTCGGCGCGCTGCCCATTGCGGGGCACCAATGTCGCCCTGTATGCACCTGCCGCGTTCAGCGAGAAACGTCCACGCAACCTGCAGCCCTGGTTGTGCGAAACCACCTCCGGATATGTGGCCTTCAAGAGTGCCCAGACGCCGGATATTCCCCGCCTGTTCGGCCTAGAGCTGTACCTGGTCGAGGGGCACCTGCCGCAGCCTGCCTAGGGCCTGCGCGTGCGCTGAAAGAGGGCGAGGGCGGCGCACTTGTGCACATTGGCGAAGCAGCTTGTCAAGCTTCTGTCACAAAGCGTCGTAACCGCTTGATTCTCCGTGATCATTTTTCAAGTCAATGAAAAATAAGGAATTTTTTCATTGGTGAAAAAAGCATCAGTTTGAGCCGAGGCCGCAGGCACTGGGCGATAAGAAAGGTTTCCACCAAGTTGTCCACGTAGTTATCCACAGCTTCTGTGGATTGTCAGAGTAGTTGCTCTAGAGCGCGGTTTTGCGCGTTTGGCAAGTCTTTACCGGGCGGGAAAAGAGAGTAGAGTGGCGCGCCCCGAAGCCAGCCGTCGCTTACATGAAGTCTCGCGTTCTGTCCGTCCAGCATCAGCCCGACATGGGCAATCATCTGCCGGTTCGTCTGGCCTTCTGGCTGCTCGATCGCCCCCGCCTGGGGCACCACTCCACCATCAAGCGCTTCGCCGGAGGCCTGCTCAAGCAGCCGGCCCGCAAGGGCGTGGTCGCGGCGCAGAGCCGCCTCGGCCAATTGCTGTGTCGCGACTGCGGCAACGCCCGCGATCGTCGCATCGGTCAGGAGCTGCTGCGTCAGGCGGCCCGCGCCGGCGATCTGCGCGCTCAGCTGGAGCTCGGCCGTCTCTATTGCCAGCCGCGCCAGCGCGAGCCGCTGCAGGCCAGGCACTGGCTGGAGCTGGCCGCTGCCCAGGGTTCCCACGAGGCCGTGCGCCTGCTGCAGCGTCTCGATCACTGATCGACGCGGGTATACTGCCGGGCATTCCTTCCGCCAGCGAGTTCGCCCGTGCCCGTTTCCTTCGTTCTTGATCTGCCCAATCTGCTGCTCGGCCTGTTGCTCGGCGCCGCGCCATTGGCCGTGCTGTTGTGGCGCCAGCAGCGCGGGCTGGCGAGCCAGGCGGCCGAGCGCCTGTTGCTTGAAGAGCGCCTGAGCCAGGCGCGCCTGGCTCAGGAAGGCCTGAGCGCCCAGCTCGATGGCGCCAACGATGATCTGCGCAGCCAGCAGCAGGAAAGCGCTCGCCAGCAGGCCGAACTGGCCGCCCTGCGCCGCGAGAGCGAGTTGCTCGGCCGCGAGCGCGAGGCCGCGCAGACGGCAGCCCTGGAATGGGCGCGCGAGCGCGAGAATAAAGAAGGCCAGCTGCGCCAGCTGGAGAGCCAGCGCGCCGGCCTGGCCGCCGAGCTGCGTGAGCAGCAGGAACATCACCAGCAGCGCCTGAGCGATCTGCAGGCCGCCCGCGACGAGCTGCGTGCGCAGTTCGCCGAGCTGGCCGGGAAGATCTTCGACGAGCGCGAGCAGCGCTTCGCCGAGACCAGTCAGCAGCGCCTCGGCCAGTTGCTCGATCCGCTCAAGGAGCGCATCCAGGCGTTCGAGAAGCGCGTGGAGGAGAGCTACCAGAACGAGGCACGCGAGCGCTTCTCCCTGGCCAAGGAGCTGGAGCGCCTGCAGCTGCTCAACCAGCGTCTGGGCGACGAGGCGACCAACCTGACCCGCGCGCTCAAGGGCCAGAAGACTCAGGGCAATTGGGGCGAGCTGGTGCTGGAGCGGGTGCTGGAGCATGCCGGCCTGGAGAAGGGGCGCGAGTATCACACCCAGGTCAGCCTCAAGGGCGCCGACGGCGAGCGTTTCCAGCCGGATGTGCTGATCCAGCTGCCCGGCGACAAGCAGGTGATCGTCGATGCCAAGGTCAGCCTGACCGCCTACCAGGCGATGATCGTCGCCGAGGACGACGCGGTCCGCGCCCATGCCCTGAAGCAGCATGTACTGAGCCTGCGCAGCCACCTTAAGGGGCTGTCGGTGAAGGACTACCAGCGTCTGGAGGGCCTGCACAGCCTGGACTTCGTGTTGCTGTTCGTACCTATCGAGGCAGCCTTCGCCGCGGCCCTGCAGGCCGATCCGGGGCTGTTCCAGGAGGCCTTCGAGCAGCATGTGGTGATCGTCAGCCCGACCACGCTGCTGGCCACCCTGCGGGTCATCGACAGCCTGTGGCGTCAGGAGCGGCAGAGCCAGAACGCCCGCGATATCGCCGAGCGGGCCGGCCAGCTGTACGACAAGTTCGTCGCCTTCATTGCCGACCTGGACGAGATGGGCAGCCGCCTCAAACAGCTGGACAAGGCCTATGACGCGGCGCGCAACAAGTTGTGCGAAGGCCGCGGCAACCTGATCAACCGGGTCGAGAATCTCAAGCTGCTCGGCGCCCGCGCCAGCAAGAGCCTGCCGGCGGATCTCATCGAGCGTGCCGCCGGCATGCCCCTGCTGGACGAGACGGGCGAGTAACTCGCCCGCCTCGCGGCTCAGGCCACGTCGACCAGAATCACCTCGCTGTCTTCCAGCGCGGTGACCCGCACCACTTCTTCCTGGGCGATGGCCACGCCGTCGCGCTCCAGCGCCTGCACGCCATTGACTTCGATACGGCCCTTGGCGGCCACCAGGTAGCCCTTGCGCAGGCGGCCCAGCGGGTACTCGGCGCTCTGCCCGGCGCTCAGGGTAGCGGCGGCCAGGCGGGCATCGGCGCGGATGCGCAGGGCCTCCTCGTCGCTGGCGTGGCCGCTGGCCAGGATCACGAACTGGCCGGCGCGCTCGCCCTGCGGGAAGGGCTTGGCGCCCCAGGACGGCGCTTCGCCCTGCTGGTCCGGGATTATCCAGATCTGGAAGATCTTGGTGGTGACGTCCTCCAGGTTGAATTCCGAGTGGGCGATGCCGGTGCCGGCGCTCATCACCTGCACGTCGCCGGCCTCGGTGCGGCCCTGGTTGCCCAGGTTGTCGCGGTGCGTGATGGCGCCTTCGCGGACGTAGGTGATGATCTCCATGTCATGGTGCGGGTGCGGCGGGAAGCCCGAGCCGGCGGCGATCTCATCATCGTTCCACACGCGCAGGCGGCCCCAGTTGACCCGCTGCGGGTCCTGGTACTCGGCGAAGGAGAAGTGGTGGCGGGCGTTCAGCCAGCCATGGTGGGCGCGGCCGAGCGAAGCGAACGGGCGTACTTCGATCATGGTGATGACTCCGTGGCTGCGGCGCCGTATTGCGCCGCAGGGATGGCGAGCATCATCTATCGAGTATCTATGGATAAAAATCGCAAAAAACCGCTACTTCCTATCGATTAAATAAATGGTTTATGCCAGAGGCAGGTGCCGGCTGATCAGCGCGCGCAGGGCCGCTGGCTTGACCGGCTTGGGTAGGTAGTCGAGGCCGGCGGCGTGCACCTCCGCCACCAGTTCGGGGCGGCCATCGGCGCTGATCACGACGCCGGGCAGCGGCTGGCCCAGGCGGGTGCGCAGCCAGGCCATCAGCTCGGTGCCGGTGTCGCCTTCGTCCAAGTGATAGTCGATCAGCGCCAGCTGCGGGCGCACGTCTTCGTCGAGCAGGTGCTCGCATTCCAGGCGATTGCGCGCCGTCCACACCTGGCAGCCCCAGCGCGACAGTAGGCTGTGCATGCCGGTGAGGATGCTGTCCTCGTTGTCGATGCACAGCACCTGGGCGCCGCCGAGAGTGTGGCCGTTGAGCTCGCTGCTCGCCGGTACGACCTGCGGTGCGGCGCCGCGCACCAGCGGCACGCGCACGCTGAACACGCTGCCCTTGCCCGGCCAGGAGCGCACTTCCAGGCGATGGTCGAGCACCCGACATAGGCCGTCGGCAATCGCCAGGCCCAGGCCCAGGCCCTTCTCGGCGCGGGTCTGGTGGCTGTCCAGGCGCTTGAATTCCTCGAAGATCACCTTGCGCTTGTCCTCGGGAATGCCCGGGCCGCGGTCCCACACCTCCAGGCGCAGGAACTCGCCGTCGCGGCGGGCGCCTAGCAGCACGTGGCCGCGGGCATAGCGGAAGGCGTTGGTGAGGAAGTTCTGCAGTACCCGGCGCAGCAGCTTGGGGTCGCTGTCGATGCGCAGGCGGCTGGGCACCAGGTGGAAGTCCACGCCCTGTTCTTGGGCCAGCACCTTGAACTCGGCACCGAGGGCCTCGAACAGCTGGGCCAGGGGGAACTGGCTGCGCTCGGGGGTGATGCGCCCGCTCTCCAGGCGCGAGATGTCCAGCAGGTCGGTGATCAGGTCTTCGGCCGAGCGCAGCGAGCTGTCCAGATGGCGCACCAGTTCCTGTGCCTCCGCGGGCAGGGCCTCCTGCTGGTGGGAGAGGGAGGCGGAGAACAGCCGCGCGGCGTTGAGCGGCTGCATCAGGTCGTGGCTGACGGCGGCGAGGAAGCGGGTCTTCGACTGATTGGCGCTCTCCGCGTTGCCCTTGGCCTCGCCCAGGGCCTGGTTCAGCTGCGACAGCTCGTGGGTGCGCTCCTCCACCCGCTGCTCCAGGCCCTCGTTGGCCGCCAGCAGGTCCTGCTCCGCCTGGCGGAAGGCGGTGATGTCGGTGAAGCTCATGACGAAGCCGCCGCCGGGCATGGGGTTGCCGATCAGCTCGATGACCCGGCCGTTGGGGAACAGGCGCTCGGAGGTGTGCGGCTTGCCCTGGCGCATCCAGTAGAGGCGCTTGGTCACGTGCTCTTCCACATCGCCGGGGCCGCACAGGCCGCGCTCGGCGTTGTAGCGAATGATGTCGGCGATCGGCCGGCCGACCCCGATCAGCCCGTCCGGGTATTCGAAGAGTTCCAGGTAGCGGCGGTTCCAGGCCACCAGCTGCAGGTTCTGGTCGACCACGCTGATGCCTTGGGTAATGTTCTCGATCGCGCCCTGCAGCAGGGCGCGGTTGAACTGCAGCACCTCGCTGGCCTCGTCGACGATGCGTACCACGTCCTCGACCTGCATCTCCCGGCCCTCGATGGCCGCGCGCACTACAGCGCGGGTCGAGGAGGCGCCGAGCACGCCGGCCAGCAGGCGCTCGGTGTGGGCGATCCACTCGGGGTCGGCATTCTGCGTCGGGTTGAACGGGCGGTCCTGCTGGTAGGCGAAGCGCACGAAGCTCTGCCGCGCCCGCTCCTCGCCGACGAAGCGCGCGGCCAGGGCCATCAGATCGGCCACCTGCACGGCCAACAGGTTGCGGCTGCCGGACTTGGCGCCGGTGTCCAGGCCGATGAAACGGCCGGCCTGCCAGTGCTCGGAGACGCGGGTGCGGGAAAACGACGAGACCAGGGCGAACAGCAGCCAGTTGCCGGCCAGCGACAGCACCACGCCACGGGTCAGCGGATCGATCTCGAAACCGACCGGGTAGTACAGCAGCTCCGGCAGCAGCGGGAAGCTGTCCAGCGACCAGCGCAGGCCGCCGGCCACCAGTGGCAGCACCAGGGTGTAGAACCACAGGGCGCAGCCGGCAGCCAGGCCGGCGAACACGCCGCGGCGGTTGGCCTGCTTCCACACCAGGGCGCCGAACATGGCCGGCGCCAGCTGGCCGATGGCGGCGAAGGACAGCTGGCCGATGGTGGCCAGGCTGGCGTTGGTGCCGAGCAGGCGATAACAGACATAGGCCAGCAGCAGGATGATCAGGATGCTCAGGCGCCGCGCGCTGAGCATCCACTGGCGGAAGGCCTCGAACGGCCGCTCGGCGTTCTGCCGGCGCAGCAGGGCCGGCAGCAACATGTCGTTGCTGACCATGGTCGACAGCGCCACGGCCTCGACGATCACCATGCCGGTGGCGGCCGAGGCGCCGCCAATGAAGGCCAGCATGGCCAGGGCCGGGTGCGCCTCGGCCAGCGGCAGGCTGATCACGAAGGAGTCCGGCTGCACGCCCTGCGGCAGGATCAGCTGGCCGGCCAGGGCGATGGGCACCACGAACAGCGCGGCCAGCAGCAGGTAGGCGGGAAACACCCAGCGCACCAGGCGCAGGTCGGCCGGCTCGATGTTCTCCACCACGCTGACGTGGAACTGCCGAGGCAGGCAGATGATCGCGGTCATGGCCAGGCCGGTCTGCACCAGCATGGCCGGCCAGCTCACGGTCTGCGACCAGTAGTCCTCCAGCGCCGGGGCCTGGCTGGCGCGATCGAGCAGGTCGCCGAAACCGCCGAACAGGCCCCAGGTGACGAACACGCCGACGGCGAGGAAGGCCAGCAGCTTGACCAGCGATTCGAAGGCAATCGCCAGCACCATGCCGCGGTGGTGCTCGGTGACATCCAGGCTACGGGTGCCGAACAGCACGGTGAACAGGGCCAGGATCAGCGACACGATCAGCGCCGTGTCCTGGCTGCGGGTGGGGCTGGGTGTAGTGCCGATCAGCAGGTTGACGCCGAGCACGATGCCTTTCAGCTGCAGGGCGATATAGGGCAGCACGCCGACCAGGCAGATCAGCGCCACCACCACCGCCAGGCTCTGCGACTTGCCGTATCTGGCGGCGATGAAGTCGGCGATGGAGGTGATGTTCTCGCGCTTGCTGATCGCCACCATCTTTTCCAGCACCCAGGGGGCGAACAGCAGGACGATGATCGGCCCCAGGTAGATCGGCAGGAACGACCACAGCTGGCCGGCGGCCTGGCCGACAGCGCCGAAGAAGGTCCAGCTGGTGCAGTACACCGCCAGCGAGAGGCTGAAGACCCAGGCGCGCAGGCGCGGCTTGAGCGGCGTGCGGCGGCGGTCGCCATAGAAGGCGATGGCGAAGAGGATGGCCATGTAGGCCAGGGCGACGAAGGCGATCAATCCGCCGGACAGCGACATGCGAACTCCGCGTGTGGGGCATGGTCAGCAAGACCATTGGCTATGGGTTTAGTCTCGCACGCGGCGCCGCAATCGTCAGGCCGACCAAGGTCGCAACGGCTTGAGTCGCCGCCAGGCGCCTGCTAGCGTGGCCGGCCGTGGTCGCTTTACCGGAGTTCGTGTCATGTTCAAGCCTCAACCCGTCGCCCTGCAGCAGGGGGCCCTGCGCCTCGACCCGCTGAGCGAGAGCGATCTGCCGGGCCTGCTGGAATTGGCCGAGGCCAACCGCGAGTCCCAGCAGTACATGAGCGGCACCACGCGCCCGGACTGGTACCGCAACGCCCTGGCCGAGCAGCGCGAGGGCCGCGAGGTGGTGTTCGCCATCCGCCTGGCCGGCGAGCTGGTCGGCACCACCAGCTTCTTCGACTTCAATCCGGTGCTGCCGGCCGCCGAGATCGGCGCGACCTGGCTGGACGCCCGCCAGCACGGTACCGGCCTCAACCGCATGATCAAGTACCTGATGCTGCGCCACGCCTTCGAGGAGTGGCAGCTGGTGCGCGTGCAGCTGAAGACCGCCGCCAGCAACCTGCGCTCGCAGCGCGCCATCGAGAAGCTCGGTGCCCAGCGCGAGGGGCTGCTGCGCAACCACCGGCGCCTGGCCGATGGCCGTCTCGATCACACCGTGATGTATAGCATCACCGACAGCGAGTGGCCGCAGGTCAAGGCCGGTCTGGAGGCGCGCTTCGGCGCGTGAGGCGTTGGCCGGCGGCGAGCGAACCCGCTTCTGGGAGAGCCAGGCGCTGACCGGCGTCGAGCTGCTGCACGCGCGCTACATCGAACAGCGCTTCGCCCCACATGTGCACGAGGGCTTCGTGTTCACCGTGATCGAGGGCGGCGCCCAGCGCTTCCGCCATCGCGGAAGCGATCATCTGGCGCCGGTCGGCAGCATGGTGCTGATCAACCCGGACGAGGTGCACACCGGTTCCAAGGCCCACGAGCAGGGCTGGTGGTACCGTGGCTTCTACCCGGCGCCGGCGCAGGTCCAGGGTGTGCTGGCGGAGCTGGGACTGGCCGGTGGCGGCATGCCATCGTTTGGCGTCAGCGTGCTGCAGGACCTCGATCTGCACCAGGCCTTCGGCCAGCTGCACCGCCTGCTCGACAGCGACGCCGATGCCCTGCAGCAGCAGACGGCCTGGCGCGAGGCGATCCTGCTGCTGTTCCAGCGCCACGCGCGGATATCCCAGCCGGCCGAGCCCGGTCGCGAGCCACGCGCCGTGGCTCTGGCCAAGGAGCTGCTGGCCGCGCGCCTGGGCGAGCCGCCGTCGCTGGAAGAGCTGGCCGCGCTGGTGAATCTCTCGCCCTTCCACTTCGCCCGGGTGTTCCGCCGCGCCACCGGGCTGCCGCCGCATGCCTGGCTCAAGCAACGGCGCCTGGAACAGGCGCGGGCGCTGCTGCGTTCCGGCTGTGCGCCGCTGCAGGTGGCCCTGCAGCTAGGCTTCTCCGACCAGAGTCACCTGAGTCGGCAGTTCAAGCAGAGCTATGGCGTCAGCCCCGGCGAGTATCGCCGCGCCTGTGCCGATTTCTGAGGCAGACGCGCAAGATCGTTCAAGACAGCGGCCGCAACGCCCGGCTAGCCTCCTCGATTCAAGGAGGTCCCATGTCCCGTCATCATGAATTCCTGCAGGGCACTCGCGACATGCTGCCGATGCTGCTCGGCGCCATGCCCTTCGGCATCATCTACGGCAGCCTGGCCGGTGCGGCCGGGCTCACGCCCTGGCAGACCATCGGCATGTCGGTGCTGGTGTTCGCCGGCTCCGCCCAGTTCATCGCCATCAGCCTGCTCGGCGGCGGCGCGACCCTTGCCGTGCTGTGGCTGACCACCCTGGTGGTCAACCTGCGCCACGCGTTGTACAGCGCCAGCCTGCAACCCTTCGTGCGCCACCTGCCCAAGCGCTGGCGTGTGCCGCTGGCCTTCTGGCTGACCGACGAGGCCTTTGCCGTGGTCCAGCACCGCTATGCCGAGACCGACGCCTCGCCGCACAAGCACTGGTACTTCCTCGGCGCGGGCCTGGCCATGTACGGCAACTGGCTGGCCTGCACCCTGGTCGGCCTGGTGTTCGGCCAGGCGGTGCCGAACATCGGTGACTGGGGCCTGGACTTCGCCATGCTCGCCACCTTCATCGGCATCGTCGTGCCCATGCTGCGCAACTGCCCGCAGGTGGCAGCGGCATTTGTCGCTGCGGGTGTTGCCGTGGCCTGCCACGGGCTGCCTTACAAGCTCGGTCTGATGGCCGCGGCCTTCGCCGGCATCGTCGTCGGCGTGGTGCTGGAGCGTCGCTACCGCCTGCTGCAGGACGAGGTGTTCTGATGGAAAACTGGATCCTGATCCTCGGCATGCTGGTGATCACCTTCACCACCCGCTACAGCCTGTTCGCCTTCCCCGACCTGCGCTTCCCGCCGCTGATCCGCCAGGGCCTGCACTACGTGCCGACCGCCGTGCTCACCGCCATCGTGGTGCCCGGCATGCTGCTGCCGGATGGCAAGAGCTGGGCGCTGAGCCTGGACAACGCCTATCTGCTGGCTGGCCTTGCGACCATCGCCATCGCCGCGGTGACCCGCCATCTGCTGGCCACCATCGGCGGCGGGCTGCTGGTGTTCTTCCTGTTGCGCTGGTGGCTGGGACAGTTTCCTGTCTAGAAGAGACTTTTTGTTCAATTGATATTAATTGCTATTTACAATCGTTGCCGTTTCTCCTAAGGTGCGCCCCTTTTTCAGGCTATGCCTGTTCACTGGGGGAACACATGCTCGTCAGCAAGCACAATCGTCTGGCCCTGGCAGTCGCCTTGGCGTTCACCGGCCTGCCGGCCATCGCCGAAAACCTGGAGCTCGAAGGCGCGGAAGTGGTCGGCGACTGGCTCGGCGAAGCGAACAACGAGGATGTGAAGAATCACCCCGGTGCGCGTACGGTGATTCGCGAGGAGACGATCAAGGAGAGCGGCGCCAAGCATGTGCGTGATGTGCTGCGCCGGGTTCCGGGCCTGCAGGTGCAGGAGAGCAATGGCACCGGCGGCAGCGATCTGGCCCTGAACGTCGGTGCACGCGGGCTCACCTCGCGCCTGTCACCGCGCTCGACCATCCTTATCGATGGCGTCCCCATGGCCTTCGCCCCCTATGGCCAGCCGCAGCTGTCGCTGGCGCCGGTGGCGGTGGGCAACCTGCAGTCGATCGACGTGGTGCGTGGCGGCGGCGCCGTACGCTACGGCCCGCAGAACGTCGGCGGCATCATCAACTTCGTCACCCGCGATATTCCCGAAGAGTCGGCCGGCAACGTCAGCATCGGCACCGAGGCGGCGGAAACCGGCGGCTTCAAGACCCAGACCAGCGCCTTCCTCGGCGGCACCGCCGACAACGGCATCGGTGCCGCGCTGATGTATTCCGGTATCCGCGGAGCCGGTTATCGCGACGAGAACGACGGCACCCTGGTCGATGATTTCCTGCTCAAGAGCAAGTTCGCCCTCAGCGAGATCGACGAGCTGGCGGCCAGCCTGCATTACTACCGCGCCGACGCCGACATGCCGGGCGGGCTGAGCGCCGCTCAGTACAACGAGGACCCCTATCAGTCGGTGCGGCCTTACGACAGCTTCGAGGGCGAGCGCAAGGACATCTCCGTCAAGTACACCCGCAAGCCCGACGACGAGCGCACCTTCGAACTCGGCTCCTACTATTACGAGAGCTATCGCGGCAGCAACATCGTCACCGAGCAGAGCGCCACCGATGATCGGCTGTTCTCCTATCCGCGCTACTACCACGTGTTCGGTATCGAGCCGCGCTACTCGCAGCTGTTCTTCTGGGGCGACGTGGCCCACGAGGTGGGCGTCGGCTACCGCTACGTCGACGAGGGCATGCACGAGAGCACCGAGCGCGGTGCTACCTATCTGCGCGATGGCGGTGACCCCTACAGTGCCCCGTTCAGCGTGACCGCGGACAACACCGGTGGCACCGAGGCGCACTCGCTCTACATCGACGACCGCATCGACGTCGGCGACTGGACCGTCACGCCCGGCCTGCGCTACGAGCGCGTGCGCACCACCTGGCACAGCCGGGTGAACGGCTACCAGCGCGAGGTCAACTACCTCGAGCCGCTGCCATCGCTGAACGTTATGTATCACCTGTCCGATGAGTGGAAGCTGTACGCCAACTACAACACCTCGTTCGGCAGCCTGCAGTACTTCCAGCTGGGTCAGGACCCTGGCGCGCCGCTGCCGTCCTATGGCAACGAGGTGGGCCCGGGGCTGGAGCCGGAGAAGGCTCACACCTACGAGGTCGGCACCCGCTACGACAACGGCGCCTGGAGCGGCGAGGTCACCCTGTTCCGCATCGAGTTCGACAGCCAGCTGCAGTACGCCAAGCAGGACGGCTGGACCCAGATGGGCGCCACCACCCACGAAGGTGTGGAGACCGCGCTGAGCTACGATCTGGGCACGCTGAGCCGCGGCCTGGAGGGGTTGTCCACCTACGCCAGCTTCGCCTACACCAAGGCGACCGCCGACAAGGGCGCCTTCGCCGGCCAGGATCTCAACTTCTACTCGCGGCAGACCGCGACGCTGGGCCTGCGCTACGAGCGCAATCGCTGGACCTGGAACCTGGACGGCTACGCCCAGTCGCGCCAGTACGTCGCCGATCTGGCCAACCGCATCTACTACCGCGACGAGACCGCCGACGGTCGCTACGGTGACATCCCCGGCTATGGCATCTGGAGTGCCCGTGGCGAATACGCCTTCGGTCCGCAGCTGTCCAACCTCACCCTGGGTGCCGGGGTGAAGAACCTGTTCGACCGCCAGTATTTCACCCGCTCGCTGGACAACAACTACGGCAAGTACGTAGGGCAGCCGCGCACGCTATACGTGCAGGCCAGTCTCAGTTTCTGAGGCCGACGAAGAAGGCGCCGCGAGGCGCCTTTTTTCTGCCCGATGCGGCAAAAGTGGCCGGCGGGTGTGGCTTTGCCTGGGACAGATGCTGTCCAATATCGGACGGCCCGCTCGGCCTCTCACAGGTACAAGGACGATGACCCAGAATTCACAATTCGCCCTGCTCGGCACCCGGCGTTTCCTGCCGTTCTTCGTGACCCAGCTGCTCGGCGCGTTCAACGACAACATCTTCAAGCAGTCGTTGATCCTCGCCATCCTGTTCAAGCTCAGCGTCAGCGCCGACCGCGATCTGCTGGTCAACCTCTGCGCGCTGCTGTTCATCCTGCCGTTCTTTCTGTTCTCCGCCCTCGGCGGCCAGTTCGGCGAGAAGTTCGACAAGGACGCGCTGATCCGCGCGATCAAGCTGGCCGAGATCGTGATCATGGCGGTCGGCGCCACCGGCTTCCTGCTTGACAACCTCTACCTGATGCTGGCCGCGCTATTCGCCATGGGCACCCACTCGGCGCTGTTCGGCCCGGTGAAGTACTCGATCCTGCCCGCCGCCCTGCGCGAGCAGGAGCTGGTGGGGGGCAACGCGCTGGTGGAGATGGGCACCTTCCTCGCCATCCTCGCCGGCACCATCGGTGCGGGTCTGCTGATGTCCGGCGAGGGCTACCGCGTGGCGGTGGGCGTCGCCATCATCGCCACGGCTGCGGCCGGCTACCTGGCCAGCCGCAGCATCCCGCATTTTGCCGCGGTGCTGCCGCAGTTGCAGCTGGACTGGAACATCTTCCGCCAGTCCTGGCAGATCATGCGCCTGGGCCTCGGCCAGCGCCCGGCGGTGTCGCGCTCGTTGATCGGCAGCTCGTGGTTCTGGTTCCTCGGTGCTATCTACCTGACGCAGATCCCGACCTTAGCCAAGGATCTGCTGCATGGCGACGAGAGCGTGGTGACGCTGATCCTCACCGTGTTCTCGGTGGGCATCGCGCTGGGTTCGATGCTCTGCGAGCGCATGAGCGGGCACAAGGTGGAGATCGGCCTGGTGCCGTTCGGCTCCTTCGGCCTGTCGCTGTTCGGCATCCTGCTGTGGGCCACCTCCAGCAGCTTCCCGCAGGCGGCCGCGGCGCGCGACTGGCTGGGCCTGCTGCAGATGGGCGAGGCCTGGTGGGTACTGGCCTCGATCCTCGGCCTGGGTATCTTCGGCGGCTTCTATATCGTGCCGCTGTACGCGCTGATCCAGTCGCGTACCGAGGCGCACGAGCGGGCACGGGTGATCGCCGCCAACAACATCCTCAACGCGCTGTTCATGGTGGCGGCGGCGCTGGTGTCGATCCTCTTCCTCAGCGTCGCCAAGCTGAGCATCCCGCAGCTGTTCCTGGCCATCTCGCTGATGAACATCGCGGTGAATCTGTACATCTTCAAGATCGTTCCCGAGTTCACCATGCGCTTCCTCATCTGGATGCTCAGCCACTCGATGTACCGGGTGCGTCATCAGAACCTGGAGGTGATCCCGGAGGAGGGCGCGGCGGTGCTGGTGTGCAACCATGTGTCCTTCGTCGATGCGCTGCTGATCGGCGGCGCGGTGCGCCGGCCGGTGCGTTTCGTCATGTACTACAAGATCTACAACCTGCCGGTGCTCAACTTCATCTTCCGTACCGCCGGCACGGTGCCGATAGCCGGGCGCAACGAGGACCCGGAAGTGTTCGAGCGGGCCTTCGCGCGTATCGCCCAGTACCTGGCCGAGGGCGAGGTGGTGTGCATCTTCCCCGAGGGCAAGCTGACCACCAGCGGCGATATCGACGAGTTCAAGGCCGGGGTCGAGCGCATCCTCGCCGCCAACCCGGTGCCGGTGATTCCATTGGCGCTGCAGGGCCTGTGGGGCAGCTTCTTCAGTCGCGCGCCGCACAAAGGGTTGTTCAAACGCTTCTGGTCGCGGGTCAACATAGTCGCTGGCGCGGCGCTGCCGGCGGACACCGGACGGCTGGCGCTGCAGGAGCAGGTCAGCCTGCTGCGTGGCGACCAGCGCTAAGCTCGATGCCCACAAAAAAGCCCGCCGATCGGCGGGCTTTTCATGGCGCACATCCCTGTGCGCCACCCCTCGGGCAGCTTCGCTGTGAAAAGGGCTGTCCTGCCGTTTTTTAATGGCTACGAACTCAGTGGCTGAGCTTGAGGCCGACCAGGCCGATGACGATCAGCGCTACGCTGCCCAGGCGCATCGGCGCCATGGACTCGCCGAACAGGACGATGCCGGCGATCACCGTGCCGACGGCGCCGACGCCGGTCCAGATCGCATAGGCGGTGCCCAGCGGCAGCTCCTTCATGGCCAGGCCGAGCAGGGCCAGGCTGACGATCATGGCGCCAACGGTAAGCACGGTGGGGAGGGGGCGGCTGAAGCCGTCGGTGTACTTGAGGCCGATGGCCCAGCACACCTCGAACAGACCGGCGAATAACAGAATGATCCAGGACATGGCGGTAGCTCCGTACTGCTGAAAAGGCGACGGGCCGTCCCGGATGATCACTCGAAAGGAGTCGCGAGGTCGTCCTCGCGTTGTTCGCTATTCTGCACAGAGGGCTGCACAGGGCAAGCCCGGAAGGACGGGCGGGCCCTGTGCAGTTGTTGCGGAAGTTATCCGGCAGGTCAGATGCCTTCCGGGATCTCTTCGCCGCCGAGCGCCTCGAACAGCGCCGGCAGGAAGTCGGCGAAGGTCAGCATCATCAGGGTGAAGCTGGCATCCAGCTGACCCAGTGCATCTTCGCCACCGTCCTGGGCGGCCTGGTCCTGCAGCAGGTCCTCGAAACGCAGGCGCTTGACCGTCAGCTTGTCGTCCAGCACGAAGGACAGCTTGTCCTGCCAGGCCAGGGACAGCTGGGTGACCAGCTTGCCGGCGGACAGGTGCAGCTGGATTTCCTCGCTGGTCAGGTCCTGGCGCTTGCAACGCACCACGCCGCCGTCTTCGCTGGTGTCGCGCAGCTCGCATTCGTCGAGCACGAAGAAGTCCGGCGCGGCGGCCTGGGTCTTGACCCAGTCGGTGAGGGTGGCGGTCGGTGCCATCTTCACGCTCAGCGGGCGTACCGGCAGCGAGCCGATGGCCTCGCGCAGGGTGGACAGCAGGTCTTCGGCCTTCTTCGCGCTGGCGCTGTCGACCAGGATCAGGCCGAGCTTCGGCGCGATGGCGGCGAAGGTGCTGGAGCGACGGATAAAGGCGCGCGGCAGGAAGCTCATGACGATCTCGTCCTTGAGCTGGTCGCGCTCCTTCTTGTAGACCTTGCGCATCTGCTGCGCCTCGATCTCGTCGACCTTGTCCTTCAGCGCATCGCGCACCACGCTGCCGGGCAGGATGCGTTCTTCCTTGCGCGCGGAGATCAGCAGGAAGTCACCGCTGACGTGCACCAGCGGTGCATCGCCACCCTTGCCGAACGGCGCCATGAAACCGTAGGTGGTCAGCTCCTGGCTGGCGCAGGGGCGCGCGGCCTTGGCGGCTAGTGCCGCTTCCAGGGCCTCGGCGTCGAAGGGCACGTCCTGGGTCAGGCGATAAACGAGCAGGTTGCGGAACCACATGGGGGTTGACTCTCCAATTACGCAAAGCGCGCATTATTCTCCGCCGGGGCGGATTGGCCAACCCATCGCTAAGCCTTTGGAACAATTGCAGATTTTTTTTAAAAAAGAGCTTGCCAAGGTCAGGGTCGCTCTCTAGAATGCGCCCCACTTCGAGAGTGAAGGGTGATTAGCTCAGCCGGGAGAGCATCTGCCTTACAAGCAGAGGGTCGGCGGTTCGATCCCGTCATCACCCACCATCTCGCAGTTACGCGCAGCGGTAGTTCAGTCGGTTAGAATACCGGCCTGTCACGCCGGGGGTCGCGGGTTCGAGTCCCGTCCGCTGCGCCATACATAAGCCTTGGTTAGACTGAAGACCAGGACTGGAAGAAACGACCGAAAGGTCGTTTTTTTTTTGCCCGCGATTTCCATTCAGCGCGCAGAGCGTGCCAGACAAGGCCGGGGTGGCTGAACTTATCCGCTTTCTGCGGCTCCTACAGTGCCGTAGCCAGTGCTTGCCGCAGGCTGCTAAGCTCGCGTCTCTCTCCGGCCCCTGCGGCTACAACAAGGAACAAGCATGAAACAACATCGTCTAGCGGCGGCGGTTGCCCTGGTCGGCCTGGTACTGGCCGGCTGCGATGCGCAGACCAGCGAAGTGGAACTCAAGACCCCGGCGCAGAAGGCTTCCTACGGCATCGGCCTGAACATGGGCAAGAGCCTGTCCCAGGAAGGCCTGTCCGATCTGGACTCCAAGGCCGTGGCCATGGGTATCGAAGACGCCATCGGCAAGAAAGAGCAGAAGCTGAATGATGAGGAGCTGGCCGAGGCCTTCGCCTTCCTGCAGAAGCGTGCCGAAGAGCGCATGACCAAGCTCAACGAGGAATCGGCCCAGGCCGGCAAGAAATTCCTCGAGGAGAACGGCAAGAAGGATGGCGTGGTCACCACCGCCTCTGGCCTGCAGTACGAAGTGATCAAGAAGGCCGATGGCGCTCAGCCGAAGCCGACCGACGTGGTCACCGTGCACTACGAGGGCAAGCTGACCGACGGCAGCGTGTTCGACAGCTCCGTCGAGCGCGGCAGCCCCATCGATCTGCCGGTCTCCGGCGTGATCCCGGGTTGGGTCGAAGGCCTGCAGCTGATGCACGTCGGCGAGAAGTACAAGCTGTACATCCCCAGCGAGCTGGCCTACGGCGCCCAGAGCCCGAGCCCGGCCATTCCGGCCAACTCGGTATTGGTATTCGAGCTGGAACTGCTGGCCATCAAGGACCAGGCTGCTCCTGGCGCTGCCCAGTAACAGTCCTCGGTTGCACAGAACGCCCCGCTTGCCGGGGCGTTTTCTTTTGCCGAACCGGCAGGCGACCCGTCGGTCTGAACGAAGGTAACGCCGCTTGTGGTGTTACGGTTATGCACATTGCGCCGGTTACCAGGCTTGCCAGGCCCGTTACGCCTTTCATGAGCAATGCTCGTATCGTAACTAGCTGATTTATATTGTTTTTTGTTCGTGAGCAAAAAACACCCGATCTGTGGAGAGACCGCGTGGTACGGGCGTTTGATCGAGTCATCAAACAACTGTTCACAGGGTTATCCACAGCTTCGGTGGATAACCAGGCAGAGCCCAGCAGGCATGCGTCATCGCGGAGGTTGGTCATGAATCCCCCGTTCAATTCCATGCGTTACCTCAGGTTGGCGCAGCGCGTGCTGGCCCGTGGCCGGCTACCGGCGTTGCTGCTGGCGGTGACCCGCAAGGGCGAGGGCGGCGCGCGTTTCGCCCGCCTGCGCGGCGATCTGAAGTTGCTGCAGGGCCTGTGTGCGGCCTGGTGGCGTGGCGAGTACCGCGCCATCGGCAGCCAGGCGCTGGTGGCCGTGGTCGCGGCGCTGATGTACTTCCTGATGCCGCTGGACATGGTGCCGGACTGGCTGCTGGGCGTCGGCCTGCTGGATGATCTGGCGGTGCTGGCCTGGGTGCTGCGTACCTGGGAAGCGGAGCTGCAGGCCTACCGTGTCTGGCGCGATGCACAGGCGCCCGAGGTGCTGCGGCGGGTCGAGGCGTTGCCGGCGCTGGACGAAGGGCGCCCCGAGTAACTGCCAGACGATTAATGTGCGTGGCGGCGCAATGCCGTTCGCGCTATCGGGCGCTCATCCTGCCCACATCCATGTGCGAGCCACATTCCTCTGCTCGAATCCGCGCATCTATCGCGATCGCCTGTCGCTGTGAACTGCATGCGACTTGCTCAGCATTCGCGCTGCGCCAAGGGCGCAGACTCTTGTCTGCTGGGTCAGTATAGGTCACGCTCTTGGGGCATCGGGCGGTTAACATGAGCGCCTGAAGGGAGGTGCCGAGCGTTTCGGCACTGCGGTCCACGGAGAGTTGTATGAGTGTGCAAGTGATCACGCGCGACGGCGAGGCGGAGTACGCCGTGCTGCCTTGGGCCGAATACCAGGCCCTGCTCAAGGCCGCCGGTCAGGCCTCCGCATCCATCGCCAGCGTCGCGCCGGCGACCACCGGTTCCGGGCTCGATCAGTTGGCCAGCCTGCGCGAGGCCAAGGGCATGTCCCAGGCCGACCTGGCGCGTGCGGTAGGCATCAGCCCGCATTATCTGAATCTGTTCGAGACCGGTGAGCGTGCGCCGGATGGCGCCATCCTGCGCTCGCTGGGGCGGGTGCTGGGTGTGAGCGACTGGGAGCAGTCGTCTTGAGTGTGCGTATCCATCGGCAACATTGGCAGGCCTTGCTCGGCGAACTGGAAGATGCGCGTCGCCAGCGCCATCTGCTGACCTACCGTGCGCTGGTCGAGCGCCTGCAGCTGCCGACGCCGGCCATGCAGACCCTGACCGCCGCTCTGGAACACCTGGCCGCCCTCGATGCCCGCGCCGAGCGACCCCTGCGCAGCGCGCTGGTGATCAGCCAGGGCGCCAGTCGCCTGCCGCGCACCGGCTTCTTCGAGTGCGTGAACCGTCTCGGGCGTTTCTCCGGCCCCTCCGACGGCATCGCCGCCGCCTCCTGGCACGCGGCGGAAGTGGCGCGGGTGTTCGAGTTCAGCTACCCCGAGGAGCCTTGATGCTCTGGCGCCTGCGTGCGCGCCTGGGCTACTGGGTGGCGCGGCGCCTGTTTCACTGGCGTTGGCTGATGCAACAGCCGCGCGCCTGGGGCTGGATGCAGGGCCAGTTCGCGCGCATGGCCGCGCTCGGTGATACGCCGGCGCAAAGCTTCTACGGACATCTGCTGCTGTTTCGTGGCCAGGGCTTCGGTGCGCGCGAGGAGGGCCTGCGCCTGCTGCGTCTGGCCGCCGAGGGCGGTGATGGCAAGGCGGCCTATCAGATCGGTGTGCAATACCTCACCGGCGACAGCCGCCAGGCTCCGGATGCGGCCGAGGCGGCGCGCTGGTGGGAGCGAGCCGCCGCGCTCGCCCATCCGCTGGCGGCGCAGCGTCTGTGCCAGCTCTATCGCGATGGCGGCCCCGGCCTGACGGCGGATGCGCTGCTGGCCGAGCGCTATGCCCGGCGTGCCGAGGAGCTGGGCTTCAGGCCGAGAGGCTGAGCGTATCGAGGATGTGCAGGCTATAGCCCGGCACCGCCTTGGCGTGACGCTTGGCCTCCGAGGCCAAACCGGCCAACTGGCTGGCATCCAGCTGCGGGCAGTTCTGCGGATGCAGATGCACCACGCCGATCGACAGTGATAGCAGGGGGAATTCCTCGCGCTTGCCCTGGCGGTTGTGGCTGACGAAGCAGCCGGCCTGCAGGTGTTCCTCACGGTAGAAGCGCCGGCACTGGGCCTGGAAGTCCTCCAGCAGCTGGTTGAGCCGCTCGCGCCAGTTGCCCGGGCCGAGTACCAGCAGAAAATCATCGCCACCGATATGGCCGACGAAGTCGCGGCTGGGGTCGACCCGTTCGTTCAGGCATTGCGCCAGGCACAGCAGTATCTCGTCGCCGCGGGCGTAGCCGTAGAGGTCGATGACGAATCTGTTAAAAATGCCAGCCGTATAGCTGAAAATCCGCCATTGTGACCTCAATACAGCCCAGCCTTTACGGGCTGGTCAGCAGGCCGTGCTCTACATAGAGCGACGTGAGCTTCATCTGCAACCGCTCAGAACAACCCAGCCGGTAGGTAGGTTAAGCTTGCAAGCTAAACAGCTCGCATATAACTTGCTCAGAGTCATCGCTCTAAGTGTTTAAATTCAGGTGAAAGATAAGCGATGATTGAGTTAAGGCTAATAATAATATGAGTAAAATTATAAGTATACACTTTGATATCCTAGTGTCGACTTACTTTGTTTTATATGGTTGGTAACTGTTGTTGAATGCATGAGTCAGTGGTGCGCTTCAAGGTTGAAGCTTGCTGGGTTATGAGATTTATGGGTGGTTTATTAGTTGATGCGCTGGAAGTTCGAATGCTTGAGTCTGATAAAAGCGAATTGCTAAGAATTGTCATGGATAGAGACGCTTGTGGCCTAACAGCAGCTCTGTCGCAATCAAGTTGTGTTGCTGGCGGAGTAGAAATTCAGACAGTAGTAAATGAAACTCTTTTAAAGTCCGCAGTCTCGGTTAATGAGGAAGTATACCTTCCTCAGACACGATACTATGGTAGTAAGCGAAGACTGATTCAGTGGATGATGAGAGAGTTTAAAAATTATGAGTTTGAGACTGCGCTAGATGTTTTTGGCGGGACATCGACTGTGTCTTTGGCATTAAAGCGCCTTAATAAAAAAGTCACTTATAATGATATATTGGAGTCAAATAGAAATATAGCTGTAGCATTGCTCTCGAATGAGCCATGTGTGACAACTGTTCAAGGATTAGAGGATTTTATTGGGAGTGTTAAGCCAAGGAAAGGCTTTATATCGAAGAATTACCATGGCGTATATTACACGGATGAGGAAAACAAATGGCTTGATGGAGCGTTAAGCGCCTTGTCGGCTATTAGAAACCCTATACAGAAGTCTGAAGTCTTATATTGTTTGATGCAGGCTTGCTTGCAGAAGCGGCCATTTAATCTATTTCATCGTAAAAATTTATATTTGAGGGAGAATAACAAGAAGGATACAAAGTTTGGTAATTGGGCTACTTGGGAAAAGCCATTCTCTGTTTTGATGGTTCGGGCTCTCGGTGAAGTCCAAAAAGCTAGGTGGGAGTCTAAGCATAAGCCTGTGATTATGCCCTGTACTGACGCAATTGATTTGCCTAGTAATTATGATTTTGTATATCTTGATCCGCCGTATGTTCCGGCTAAAAAGCAAGATATATCCTATATGGATAGATATCATTTTTTAGAGGGGTTATGCCTTCCGGGTGACTGGGAAGGGCGTATAGATTACTCAAAAAAGAATCTCCCGATTAGTAGCTCGGATGAGATATTAAAATGGAATACCAAAAAACACTTCAAGGAAAGTTTATTTGAGTTAGTTGATAAGCATAGGCGCTCCATAGTTTGCTTGTCTTATGTGCATGGAGCATATCCAAGCATTCAAGAAATCAATGATTTTTTTTCTTCGATGTTTAAGAAGGTTGCGCTGCTGGAGTGCGATATGCCGCATGCACTTAGCAAGAGCCCTAAGAAGGAAGTTATTATAATAGGGAGTCCGAGATGAAAATTAACGAGAAAAATTTCGTAGTGCAGGCGCCGATTGTCTATCTTTTGTCGCTCATAGCTTTGGCTTTGATAATTCTTGCTCTTCTGGTTTTTTTCAGTACGGAGAAAAGCGACGGTCGAGTTATTGGTGTTGCTACGGGCTTGTTTGCGGGGCTTATAATTGCCTCTTTGCAGTTCCTAACTCAATACTTAGAGCAAAAAGCTTTGGCCGAGTATAGAAAGCATGGGCTTGTAGAGTTTCAGGTAAATAGAAAGAATACCGATTATTATCGTCAGCTTATAAGAGATACAGAAGTTGGTGATCAAATAATTGTAGTGGGAGTGACGTGTAATCGGTTACTCGAGGATTTTGCAAATTCTGATGTTGCGGGATCTACTGATTTGTTAGAGGCATTGTCTCGAGGGGTAGAGGTTAAGCTCTTGCTCCCAAAAATATCTTATCTTGATAAAAAAAATCAGTCTGATTTTACGAACAAGACATTGGAAATAGCTGGAAAATTAAAAAGAGAGTACCCTGATAAGTTTTCCATTCGCTATTATGACTTCGAGCCATCGCACAGCATATTTCTTGCGGGCTCACGTTGTATCGTTGGGCCAATATTTAAGAATATAAGCAGTAAAGATACTCCGGCAATTACGTTTGATAAGGGAGGTCAGTATATTAAGCCCTATCTTTCGTATGTCGATGAAACTTGGGCTGGTGCAAGTGAAGCATATGAGTAGGATGATAAGGATTTCTGTTCCTGCGAGGCTTCATGTAAATCTATTTGATCTAAGTGATTGTGGCTACAGACAGAATGGCGGTGTGGGCTTCTGTGTAAGTGGTTTTGATACTGTTATTGATTTCAAAGTTAGTGACGAGTTTGCTGTTATTGATAGGCGGGATAATGGGCTTTCTGCTGCTGAAATAGCTTCGCTTGTCGATCATTTACAAGAACTTTATAGGGTGAATGATCTTTCTAAAAAGGTAGCTGTCGATATTCTTTCTGGTCCTCCTCCTCACAGTGGCTTTGGTACAGGCACGGCCACAAAGCTAGCGTGTGTTGAGGCTGCATTTCTTATTAATAATATTAAAGTTAATCAGGAGCAGCTAGTATCGGCTTCAGGTAGAGGAGGTACTTCAGGTGTAGGGATTAACACTTATTTCCATGGGGGGCTAAGTGTTGATTTTGGAATCAAGGCTAGCGGTCTATCTCTAGCCCCTTCTTCGGCTAGAACATCTCCTTTAGCAAAGCCGCTTCAGTTGTTGAATATTAAGCTTCCAACAAGCTGGAAGTTTGGTGTAATTGTCTTTCTCGGTGCTCGTGGCGTTTCTGCTAAAGATGAGATTGATTTTTTTAATAGAACTTGCCCTGTTTCTCAGCAATCTGTGCATGCGTCAATATATCACGCTGTATCGGGAATGGCTTGCGCAGCGTTAGAAAATGACTATTTAACATTCGGTGCATCTGTAAGTGCTATTCAAATGACTGAGTGGAAAAGAGCTGAGTGGGCGATTCAGCCAAGTTTGGTTTGTAGCCTAAGAGATAAATTGAAAGATTCAGGTGCAGAAAGTGTTGGTCTTTCTAGCTTTGGGCCTGCATTGTATTTTCTGGCATCAGATGTTGGTAATGTTATAGATAAAATAGATTTGCCGAATAGTTATATTGCAATGTGCTGCTCTCCTAACAATTCTGGAAGAGAAATAAAGCTTGATTAAATTAGTTTTTCTCTCATCCAATCTTACAAAGATTGCTCACTTTGAATATTTGCTACGGGAGCAGCCGATTATGCTGCTTCCACCCCCTAATTATGGTAAGCCATATTATGAGCCGCGCATAGAAGATAGGGATAAACTGCTTAAAGAGAGTATACAGAGCGCAAATGTAAAGCTAGCTAAGAGCCCGATTAGCGGTGATCAATCACAGCAGGGTGGTATTTTTGTCGAAGGAAAAATTGAAAGGGATGATCTCTTAGAAAAATATGCCTCGCTGCATCAGCACCGGCTTTTTTTTATAGAAGATACCTCTATAGCTATTGAGGCTTTAAGTGGGGAAAAGGAGTTTCCGGGCGTAGATGTAAAATATTGGATGAGAGAAACAACATTTTCGCAGTTGGATGAGCAGCTTAAAAGGCTTGGAAATAATAGAAGGGTAACTGTTAGGTCGGATATAGTTCTGTATCTTCCACCTCGTTTGCGAGAGTTTCCTGACGAAATTTATAAGGTTTTTGTTGGGAAGTCAGAGGGAGAGGTGGTTAGTGAGGAGGTAGAGTTTAAGACTAATACGCTATATCCTTGGTTGGATAATAAAACATTTAATAAGTGGTTTGTCCCGAAGGGTGCAAGGAAACCAATAAGCCTGCTTCCAATCAATGTTGCTCTGAAATATGACTTTAGAAGCAAGGCTGTGCAAGGGCTTGTGGATTTTCTTAAATCAAAAGATTTGATTGAGAGTAAGTCTCTACAAGAAAGCCCGATTCAAGGTGAGCTTTTTCCAAGAAGAAATTACATCATATGTGGTCCAACATGTGCAGGTAAAACAGTTTTAGCATCTGCGCTGGCTAGGCTGCACGCCTACAGACATATTGAGGCAAGTGATTTCATGAGGTGTGCCTTGTATGCAAGGCATGGCTACAATAATAATATGAAGACTCAGGATTTTGCTAAAAATGCTTTAGAGAAAGATCCTGGTATAGTTGCAAGGCAAATATCTGATTATGTGAAGGGTGGGCCTAAGACGGGCTTGGTTATTACGGGTTTTCGTTCGCCGAAGGAAATCGAGATACTGCGATCTGAGCTCTCAGGTATAGATCTGGAAGTGATTTTTATTGAGAGTAGTCTTCAGGTTCGATATGAGCGAAATATTAAAAGGAGAAGATCTGATGCTCTCATGACTATAGAGGATTTTGAAAGTAAGAATGAGGTTCAAAACTCTATGGGGCTGTCCGAGATTGCCTCTAGTGCAAAAATAATTTTGAATGAAGGCTCTTTGATTGGTTATATAAGGTCATCGTTAGATCATTTGACCAATGGTGCGCAGTTGATTCCTTTTAAGTGTGATGTGTCCGGAGTTAATGATTTTTTGCTCTTGGAGCAGGCTGTTCTTGTTTCAATGCTTATTGATCGTAAGAGGGGGCTATTGCCGCTAACTACAACTCAAATTGCAAGGAATATGCAGGAGAACATACCGGGGCTTAGACGGAAGGGTAAGAAATCTATGCCTGTAGATAAGAATAATGTAAGTAGATTCTTTAATCAGCGCTTTAGCCCTCATTTTGAGGCTTATGTTAAGGGTGGGAAGATTTGTTTTGATCTTTCCCATACTGGGGTGGGTGCTGCAATTGCGCTAATAAGAAAGATAGCGGGTGATAAATAGCGATTTTGGTTTTTATTTTTCAAGTTGGCTGATTTTTTCTCTCATCTGCTGCTATGGATTTGAGTGCTTAGGTTCTTACTCAACTGCACTGTCGATCATTTTTTATCTGCGTTAGCTTCTGTTTTGGCACTAACTCAAAATTTTCCTCAATAGTGGACACAATCGTTGCGATCAGCTCCGCAAGCTGCTCATCGTTTTCTCTTTTTGTGCCGTTCAACTCGTTGAACGGCTTGAAGCTGTCGATATCCACATAGCACACCACCGCCTCGCGGCCTTGCTGCAACAGGCGGCCGAGGCACTGCTGGATCGGCACGTTGCCCGGCAGCAGGGTCAGCGGGTTCGCGTGGCGGGCCTGCTGGATCTTTAGCTCGGTGATCAGCTTGAGCACGTCGATCACCCGGCCCAGGCCGCGGTAACGACCCTGCTGGGCGATGATGAAGTCCTCTTCCATGCGTTGGCGCGCGCGGCTGGTGAGCAGGCGGCTGACCTGCTGCAGCGACTGGCTGACGTCTACGGCGAGGAAGTCCGTGCTCATCAGGCGGCTGATCGGTTTGCGCGCGAACAGGTCGGTGGCGAAAGGCTTGAGCAGCGCATCGGACAGCGAGTGGCGATGGACGATGCCGACCGGCTGACCCTGACTGTCCAGCACCGCCAGGGAGTTGAGATTGGCCTGGGCGCGGAAGGCCTCCAGCACCACGGCGATGGCGGTGTCCTGGGCCACCGCGGGTTGCTCGTTGAGCAGGGCGGAGAGGTCTCCGCTGTCCTCACCCAGAGATGGCGCCACGCTTTCCAGGCGCGGTAACAGCTTCTGCGCGTCGCGTGGCGGTTGCTCCTGAGGCCGGCACAGCAGGTAGCCCTGGACCAGATCGACGCCCATCTCGATCAGGGTCGCCAGCTCTTCCACCAGCTCGATGCCCTCGGCGATCACCTGGGCGCGGGAGGCCTTGGCCATCTTCAGGATCGAATCGACGAACTCGCGCTTCACCGCGTCCTGGTGGATGCCGTCGATGAAGTGGCGGTCGATCTTCACGTAGTCCGGGCGCAGCTCGGACCACAGGCGCAGGCTGGAATAACCGGCGCCGAGATCGTCCAGGGCAATGGAGAAGCCCATGGCGCGGTAGTGGTGCAGGGCGGTGTCGAGCAGCTGGAAGTCGTCGATCGGCGCCTGTTCGGTCAACTCGATCACCACCTGATCCGGCGGAATGCCGAAGTCCTGCAGCAGCTTGAGGGTGCGGCCGGGCTGATGGCTGGGCTCCAGCAACGACTCCGGGGAGACGTTGAGGAACAGCTTGCCGCCCAGCTGCTGATCGCGGAAGCGGCGGCAGGCGCTCTTGCGTGCCAGCAGCTCCAGCTCGCTCAAGCGGCCGACATTGCGCGCCACGCTGAACAGCGCCAGGGGCGCGTGCAGTGAGCTGTTGGAAGGGCCGCGGGTCAGTGCCTCGTAGCCGAGGATGCGCCGCTCGGATAGGCTGACGATGGGCTGGAACAGGCTGTGAAGGTCGCCGTGAGCGAGGATGGATTCCAGCGCGCTCAACTGCTCGGTGACGGTCATGGAGGTGTCTCGGTCTGCCGGAAAAGAAAAGGGCCGGTATCGCTACCGGCCCCCTTATTTCACGACAGAACGATGACTGTTTGATTACGCCTGGGTCAGTGCTTGGCCAGGGTGGCTTCCAGGCCGAGGTAGTCGAGCAGGATATGCCCGCTCTCGGTCAGGTAGGCGTCGTCTTCCGGCTTGGTCTTCTCGGGCTCGACCGGCGCGGCGTCCTCGTCCTCTGCCTTGATCTCCTTGAGCAACTCCTCGCCCTTGGCCTTGCGCTTGGTATTTTCCAGCGCCAACTGCTTGGCCTCGATGTCGGCGTGCTGGGAGCGGCGCGCCTGCTCGTTGAGGCTGACGCTGGTCTCGGCCATCAGCTTCTGCGCCAGCGCCAGGCGCTCGCGGGTGAAGACGAAGTCCGGGTTGCCCGCGGTGCGCGATTCGTGACGCGACTTCAGCTCGGCGAGGAACGGCTTGTAGGGGTTGCTGTCCGGTTTCAGCGCCGGGTTGATGCTGTCCCACGGCATGGCCTCGGGCAGGGCGCTCTCGCCGATCTCCTGGGTGTCTACGATGTCCGGGTAGGCGATGTCCGGCAGCACGCCCTGGTGTTGGGTGCTCTGCCCGGAGACGCGGTAGAACTTGGCCAGGGTCAGCTTCAGCTCGCCATGGTTGAGCGGCTGGATGGTCTGCACCGTGCCCTTGCCGAAGGTCTGCCCGCCGAGGATCAGCGCGCGGTGGTAGTCCTGCATGGCACCGGCGAAGATCTCCGAGGCGGAGGCCGAGAGACGGTCCACCAGCACGGCCAGCGGGCCGTCGTAGAACACGCCCGGTTCCTCGTCGGCCAGCACGTCGACGCGGCCGTCGCTGTTGCGTACCAGCACGGTCGGGCCCTGGTCGATGAACAGGCCGGTCAGCTCGGTGGCTTCCTGCAGGGAGCCGCCGCCGTTGTCACGCAGGTCGATGACCACGCCGTCGACCTTGTCCTTCTTCAGTTCTCCCAGCAGACGCTTCACGTCGCGGGTGGTGCTCTTGTAGTTGGGGTCCTGGGCGCGGTAGGCCTTGAAGTCGAGGTAGAAGGCCGGGACCTTGATCACCCCGAGCTTGTACTCGCGGCCCTCGTGCTGCAGCTTGAGCACCGACTTCTGCGCGGCCTGCTCTTCCAGCTTGACCGCCTCGCGCACGATGGTGACCACCTTGCTGGTCTGGTCGCTTGGCGCGTTGCTGGCCGGGATGACTTCCAGGCGCACCTTGGAGCCCTTGGGCCCGCGGATCAGCTTGACCACCTCGTCCAGGCGCCAGCCGATCACGTCGACCATTTCCTTGTCGCCCTGGGCGACGCCGACGATCTTGTCGGCCGGAACGATCTGCTTGCTCTTCTCGGCCGGGCCGGCCGGTACCAGGCGCACCACCTTGACGTATTCGTTGTCGGTCTGCAGCACGGCGCCGATGCCTTCCAGCGACAGGCTCATGTTGATGTCGAAGTTCTCCGCGTTGTCCGGGGAGAGGTAGTTGGTGTGCGGGTCGTAGGTCTGCGCGAAGGCGTTGATGTAGGCCTGGAACACGTCTTCGCCGCGGGTCTGCTCGAGGCGCTTGCGTTGGTTCTTGTAGCGCTTGAGCAGCAGCTCCTGGATGTCCTTGGGCTCCTTGCCGGCGATCTTCAGGCGCAGAACCTCGTCCTTCACGCGCTTGCGCCAGAGGTCGTCCAGCTCCGCCTTGTCCTTGGCCCAGGGCGCCTTCTCGCGGTCCACCAGCAGGCTCTCGTCGACGCTGAAGTCGAACTTGTCGACGCCGGCTTCGAGCAGGGCCTGGGCGTGGTCGAGGCGTTCCTCGGCGCGCTGCAGGTAGGTGCGGTAGATGATGAAGCCGGGTTCCAGGTCGCCGCTCTTGAGCAGGTCGTCGAACTTGGCCTGCCAGCGGTCGAACTGGGCGATGTCGGCGGCGGTGAAGTAGCTGCGCGCGGGGTCGAGCATCTTCAGGTAACCGTCGTAGATCTTCGCCGAGCGCTGGTCGTTGAGCGGTGGTTTGTTGTAGTGATGGCGCTTGAGCAGCTCGACCACGTTGAGGCTGGCGATCACCTGCTCGCGGTCCGGCTGCAGGTAGGCCCAGTTCTCCGCGGCGGCCTTGGCGGCGGCGGGCAGGGCGTGCAGACCGAGAAGCAAGGCCAGGGCTGTTGCGGGGAGGAAACGCTGCATGTTGGTTCGACGCGAAGGCAGGTGATAACGCATATTAGGCCGTCTGGTAGAGCGCCGGGTTCCATCTATCCCGGCGGCAAAATGCAAAAGCCCGGCATCAGGCGCAAAGCCGCGTGCTGTCTATGCCGGGGTCTCACTCACTATGGAGGCAGCATGAAGGCATTGCAAGGCGTCGAAGGGCAGTTGGAGTGGGCCGAACGCGCCTCTCCGGTCTGCGATGTGGGCCAGGTCCGTATTCGTGTAGCCGCGGCGGGGCTCAATCGCGCCGATCTGCTGCAGCGTGCCGGCCATTACCCGCCGCCGCCGGGGGCCAGCGATATCCTCGGCCTGGAGTGTTCCGGGGTGATCGCCGAAGTCGGTCCCGGCAGTCAGTGGCAGGTCGGCGAGCGGGTCTGCGCGTTGCTGGCCGGTGGTGGCATGGCCGAGGAAGTGGTGGTGGACGCGCGCCATGTGCTGCCGGTGCCGGAAGGCTTGTCCCTGGCCGAGGCCGCGGCGCTGCCGGAGGTATACGCCACCGCCTGGCTCAACCTGTTCCAGCTGGCCGCGCTCAAGCCCGGCGAGAAGGTGCTGCTGCATGCCGGCGCCAGCGGCGTGGGCTCGGCGGCGATCCAGCTGTGCAAGGCCTTCGGCAATCCGTGCTGGGTCAGCGTCGGTTCGGCGGAGCGCCTGGCCTACTGCGAGGGCCTGGGCGCCCAGGGCGGCGCGATTCGCGGCGAGGCGCTGGAGAGCCTGCGCGACCTCGGCCCGTTCGACGTGATTCTCGACCCGGTGGGCGCCAGCTACGCCGAGCTCAATCTGCAGCTGCTGGCGCGCGATGGGCGTTGGGTGAATATCGGTCTGATGGGCGGCACCAAGGCGCAACTGGACATGGCTCTGCTGCTCGGCAAGCGCATCCAGCTGACCGGCTCGACCCTGCGCAACCGCGACGAGCAGTTCAAGGCCGAGCTGATGGCCGACCTGCAACTGCATGTCTGGCCGCTATTCGCCGAGGGCCGGCTGAAGCCCCAGCTGGAGCGAAGTTTTCCCCGCAAGGATGCCGAGGCGGCCTTCGCCGCGCTGGCCAGCAACCAAGTGGCCGGCAAGCTGGTGTTGCTGCTCGACGAGAGCCTGAGCTAGGGCTATTTCCAGGCGAGGATTTCCCAGCCGGCCTGCTCGGCGTGGGCGCGCAGGGTCGGGTCCGGGTTGACCGCATGGGCGTGTGGCACCTGCTGCAGCAGCGGCAGGTCGTTGCGCGAGTCCGAGTAGAAGTGCGCGCCGTCCAGGGTTTCACCCTCGGCTTCCAGCCAGGCCTGCAGGCGGGTGACCTTGCCCTCGCGGTAGGTCAGCACACCGACGGTGTTGCCGCTGTAGCAGCCGTGCTGCTGCTCGCAGTCGATGGCCAGCACTTCCTCTATGCCCAGACGCTCGGCGATGGCGCTGACCAGGAAATGCGCCGAGGCCGAGATCACCAGCAGGCGGTCGCCGGCGGCGCGGTGGGCGGCCAGGCAGCGCATGGCGTCGCTGAAGATGATTGGCTCGATCACGTCCTCGACGAAGGGTCCGACGACGAACTCGACTTCCTCCGGCGTGCGCCCCACCAGCGGTGACAGGGTAAAGGTCATGTAGTCCTCCATCGCCAGCTTGCCCTGGGAGTAGAGGGCCATCAGTTCCTGCTCGCGCGGCACGAAGGAGTCGCGGTCGACCCACTGGATATCGGCCATGTGCTGGGCCCAGAGTGAGGCGCAGTCGCCGTGGATCAGGGTCTCGTCGAGGTCGAAGATTGCCAGGGCCATCAGGCCACCTCCCGGATTGCGTTGGCGTCGATGGACAGGCCGATGCACTGGCCCTTGCCGATCAGCGCACCCTCGCTGCGGTTGAGTACGTCCACCAGCAGTTCCACGCCGTTGGCCTGCACCCGGTAGCGGATCACGTTGCCCAGCAGGCTGTGGCCGAGCACTTCGGCGGCGATGGCGCCGCTGTCCTCCAGGCGGATGGCCTCGGGGCGGATGGCGATGCGGCTGCTGACCGGGCGCAGCAGCAGGCGGCTGGCGGTGTCGGCATCGAGCAGGTTGTAGTTGCCGATAAAGCCGGCGGCGAAGGCATCCACCGGCGCGGTGTAGAGGGACTCGGCGTCGCCGCTCTGCACGATCTTGCCGGCGTTCATCAGGAAGATGCGGTCGCTCATGGTCAGCGCCTCTTCCTGGTCGTGGGTGACGAAGATGGTGGTCAGCCCCAACTCCTGCTGGATGGCGCGGATCTGCTCGCGCAGGTGTTTGCGGATGCGTGCATCGAGGGCCGACAGCGGCTCGTCGAGCAGCAGCAGGCGCGGGCGGGTGACCAGTGAGCGGGCCAGGGCCACACGCTGGCACTGGCCGCCGGAGAGCTGGTGCGGGTAGCGCGCGGCGTAATCGTGCAGCTCCACCAGACGCAGCACCTCGTCGACGCGCTGGGTGCTCTCGTCCTTGCCGACCTTCTGCATGCGCAGACCGAAGGCGACGTTTTGTTGCACCGTCATGTTGGGGAACAGCGCGTAGCTCTGGAACACCATGCCGATGCCGCGCTTCTGCGGCGACAGCGGCACCAGGTCCTGGCCGTCGAGGAGGATCTGCCCGCCATCTACCTCGGTGAGGCCGGCGATGCAGCGCAGCAGGGTGGACTTGCCGCAGCCGGAGGGGCCGAGCAGGGTGACGAACTCGCCCTGGCCGATCTCGCACTGGATATCGCTGAAGATCGGGGTGGCGCCGTAGCTCTTGTGCAGATTGCGGATGGAAAGGTAACTCATGCCTTGTCCTTGTTCAGACGGGTGGCCGCCCAGGTGAAGACCAGTACGAAGAAGAAGTAGGAGATCACCAGCGCGCTATTGAAGTGGCCGCTGCTGTTGCGCATGTTGTTCAGGTACACCTGCAGGGTCTCGTAGCGGGTGCCCACCAGCAGGTTGGCGAATACGAACTCGCCGAACAGGAAGCTGAAGGAGAGGAACAGCGAGACCATCAGGCCGTTGCGCAGGTTGGGCAGCACCACCAGGAAGGCGGCCTTCCAGGTGCTGGCGCCGAGCAGGTGGGCGGCGTCCATCAGGTCGCGTAGGTTGATCGCCTGCAGGTTGTTGGTGATGGCTCGGTACATGAACGGCAGGGCCACAGTGAAGTAGCAGCCGATCAGGATCCACGGCGTGCCGACCATCGCCAGCGGCCCGGAGCCGTAGACCTGCAGCAGGCCCACCGAGGACACCACCGGCGGCACGGCGAAGGGCAGCAGGATCAGGATGTTCATCAGCCCGTCGAGCCTGGGGAAGTGGTAGTGCACCACGAACAGCAGCGGCAGGATCAGCAGCACCGCCAGCAGCAGCGCGCCGAAGCACACCAGCAGCGACTGGCCGAAGGCGGCGAGGAAACGGCTGTCGCTCCACAGCGCCAGGTACCACTTGAAGGTCAGGCCGTCCGGCAGAATGGTCGCCGACCAGCTGGTAGACAGCGAGTAGAGCAGGGTGGCCGCCAGCGGCAGCAGCAGGATCAGGAACAGCAACCAGACCACCACGCGGTGGTAGAGGGCGACGGACTTGGCCTCAGCGCGCATCGTGATAGCTCCTGCGCAGCAGCCACTGGTGCACCACGGTGATCAGCGCCATCAGGCCGACCAGCACCATCGCCAAGGCGCTGGCCAGGTTGGGGTCGAGGCTGATGTCGCCGGCCACCAGGCCGGCGATGCGGATCGGCATAACGTTGAAGTTGCCGGTGGTCAGGTAATACACGGTGGCGTAGGCGCCGAGGGCGTTGGCCAGCAGGATGACGAAGGTGCCGAGCAGCGCCGGGGTCAGCACCGGCAGGCCGATGTGTCGCCAGAAGTCCCAGGTGCTGGCGCCGAGCAGTTGGGCCGACTCGCGCCAGTCCTGGCGCAGGGCGTCGAAGGCCGGGTAGAGCAGCAGCACGCCCAGGGGAATCTGGAAGTAGGTGTAGAGCACGATCAGGCCGGTCTTGGAGTAGAGGTTGAAGTCCTCGATCAGCCCGGCCTGCTTGAGCATCAGGGTCAGCGCGCCGTTGAAGCCGAGCAGGATGATGAAGGCGAAGGCCAGCGGCACGCCGGCGAAGTTGCTGGTCATGTTGGAGAAGGCAATGACGAAGTCACGCAGCTTCGAGTCCACCTGGCGCAGCGAGTAGCTGCCGAGGATGGCGATGGCGATGCCGAACAGACTCGACCAGAAGGCGATCTGCAGGCTGTGCTTGATCGCTTGCAGATAGAACTTGGAGGCGAAGATCTTATGGAAATTGCCCAGCCCCCAGGTGTCGCCGACCACCAGGCTGTTCACGGCCACCCACAGCAGCGGGGCGATCTGGAAGGCGAAGAAGAACACGGCGAACGGCAGCAGGCACAGCAGGGCTAGCCACTTGCCGCGAAGCGCGGACATCACTTGAGCAGTTCCTTGCACAGGGGTTTGTCGTGGGCGGCGCCGAGCAGGGTGCAGACGGTGCCGCACAGTTCGGTCTGCCGCGGGCGAGCGCTGGCGTCGAGGCTGAAGGCCTCGCCCAGGACCAGCAGCGGGACCTCGCGCTCCTCGGCCAGCAGGCCGTTGTGCGAGCGGTCGTTGTTCATGCCGTGGTCGGCGGTCACCAGCACCTGGTAGCCGGCATCGAGCCAGCCCTGCAGGTAGTCGGCGAGGATCACGTCGACGCGGCGCGCGGCGTTGCGGTATTGCGGCGAATCCAGGCCATGGCCGTGGCCGGCGTCGTCGATGTTCATGGGGTGCACCAGCAGGAAGTCCGGCGCGTATTTGAGGCGCAGGCTCTCGGCATCGGCGAACAGGTGCGAATCCGGGTAATGGTCGGCGTAATAGAAGTGGCCGTTCTGGATCGGCAGGGCAGCGTCACTGGTGTGGCGGTCGCGGGCGGCTACGAAGGGCGCGCGGTTATACAGCTCGCTCATCCAGTGGTACGCGGCGGCGGCGGTGGAGAGGCCGGCGTCACGGGCGTAGTGGAAGATGCTGCGCTCCTTCGACAGGCGCACCACGTCGTTGTGCACCACGCCGCTGTCGATCGGCGCCACGCCGGTCATGATGCATTCGTAGAGCGGGCGCGACAGGGCCGGCAGCTCGCATTCGAGCTTGTACAGCGCGGCGCGGCCGGCGGCGCAGTAGGCCTGCAGATGGCCCAGGGCGTGGCGGGCGACCTCGTAGTTGAGGCCGTCCAGCAGCACCAGGATGACTTTGTGTTTCATCGCGATAGTCCTCAGCGAAAGCGGGGCCCGGGTGGGCCCCGCACGGCATCACTGCATTTCGATGATCACGTTTTCCTGCCACTGCTGCGGCAGGGCCTTGGACGTGGCTTCCCAGGCGGCGGCGTCCTTGATCGGCTGGACCTTGGCGTACTGCTCGTTGGGCAGCAGCTTGGCCTGCACCTCGGCCGGCAGGGTCAGGTGCTCGGCGCGGATCGGCCGGGCATTGCCCTTGGCCAGGTTGATCTGGCCGGCGTCGCTGAGGATGTACTCGCGCGCCAGCTTGGCGGCATTGGGGTGCTTGGCGTACTTGTTGATGATGGTGGTGTAGCCGGAGATCACCGAACCGTCGGACGGGATCAGCACCTCGAAGCGGCTCGGGTCGATCTGGTCGCGATAGGACAGGCCGTTGAAGTCCCACACCACGCCGACTTCCACTTCGCCTTTTTCCAGGGTCTGGATGGTCGGGTTGGACAGCGACAGGCGACCCTGCTTGGCGATCTCGGCGAAGAAGTCCAGGCCCGGCTGGATGTTCTTCTCGTCGCCACCGTTGGCGATGGCCGCGGCCAGCACGCCGTTGACAGCCTGGGCGGCGGCGCTGACGTCACCGATGGCGACCTTGTACTTGCCCTGCTTCAGGTCGGCCCAGGACTTGGGAACGTCCTTGACCAGCTGCTTGTTGACGATGAAGGCGATGGAGCCGGTGTAGGCCAGCATCCAGTGGCCGTCCGCATCCTTGGCCCAGGTCGGGATCTGTTCCCAGGTGCTCGGCTTGTAGGGCTGGGTCACGCCCTTCTGCACGGCGATGGGGCCGAAGGCGGCGCCGACGTCGCCGATGTCGGCGGTGGCGTTGTCCTTCTCGGCATCGAACTTGGCGATCTCCTGGGCCGAGCTCATGTCGGTGTCCAGGTGCTTGAGGCCGTACAGCTTGTTCAGGTCGGCCCAGGTGTCCTTCCAGTTGGCCCAGCTGTCGGGCATGCCGACGCTGTTGACTTCGCCCTCGGTGCGGGCGGCTTGTTCCAATGCTTTCAAGTCCTCGTTGGCCATGGCCTGGTTGCCCAGAACGATGGCCGATCCCAGCAGTGAAGCCAGCAGCAGGCGTTTCATGTGGAGCTCCTTGTCAGGGTGAAAGTTTGGTCTAGATCAGCAAGACCCAGGCCAAATCTAGAGGCTTTGTATGACGCTTTTATGGCGATGCCGCGCACCCAGGCACGCGCTGGAAAGCGTAGACCATGGCTAAGTGGCTGATTTGGTAGAGTTGCCAGGAGGTAGCTGGCATGCGGCATGCAGGTCGTTGGCGAGGAAATCTGGCTGTCATCGGACATTCATCTAGGCTGCCTAGCATGGGCGGCGCCTGCACCGGCTTGGTGCTGGTCTATGCCAGATTGGGAGAAATGCATGCGCGAAGAAGCGCCCCGTACCGTCACCGCCATCTGTCGTGCGCTGCAGGAACAGATCGACCACGGCCTGCTGCCACAGGGCGGCAAGCTGCCGGCCGAGCGCAAGCTCAGCGAACTGTTCGAGACCACCCGCATCACCCTGCGTGAGGCGCTGGGGCAGCTAGAGGCGGAGGGGCTGATCTACCGCGAGGAGCGCCGTGGCTGGTTCGTCTCGCCCCAACGCCTGGCCTACAACCCGCTGGTGCGCAGCCACTTCCACGCCATGGTGCGCGAGCAGGACAGAGTGCCGTCGACCGAGGTACTGAGTGCGCGGCTGATGCCGGCGCCGGTGGATATCTGCGAGCGCCTGGAGCTGCCGGCGCTGTCGGCGGTGCTGCAGATCCGGCGGGTGCGGCGCATCGATGGGCGGCTGGTGCTGTACGTCGAGCACTACCTCAATCCGACCTACTTCCCCGGCATTCTCGACGCCGACCTGACCGCGTCGCTGACTGAGCTGTACGCCAGCCGTTATGACATCCGCTATGGCCGGGTCGGCTTCGACATCCTACCCACCGCGCTGCCGGTGGACGCCGCCTTCAACCTCAAGGCGACGCCGGGCAGCCCGGCGCTGTGCATCACCCGGGTCAACCGCGACCAGCACGGCCGGATCATCGACTGCGACGTGGAGTACTGGCGCCACGACGCCGTGCGGGTCAGTGTCGAAGTGCCGGATTGAAGAAGGAGGAAGCGGCTGATTTCCCCTCGCCCTTTGGGAGAGGGGCAGGGCGGCCCGCGTAGGGTGAGGGGAGCTGCAGGCCGCTCGCCCTTATTTCCTCACCCAGCCCGTAGCCCGGATGCAATCCGGGAGGCAGGCAGCTCCGCTCCCGGATTGCATCCGGGCTACTTCCTTCAGGCCAGCTCGGCGCTGGCGTAGAACGCAGTCAGCACCCGTACCAGGTGGGCCAGGTCATGGCTGCCGGCCAGCTCGCGGATGGAGTGCATGGCGAAGGTCGGCAGGCCGATGTCCACGGTGCGTACGCCCAGCTGGCTGGCGGTGATCGGTCCGATGGTCGAGCCGCAGCCCATGTCGCTGCGCACCACGAAGCTCTGCACCGGCACTTCCTCGGCCAGGCACAGGTGGCGGAAGAAGCCGGCGGTCTCGCTGTTGGTGGCGTAGCGCTGGTTGCTGTTGACCTTGATCACCGGGCCGGCGTTGAGCTTGGGGCCGTGGTTGGCGTCGTGCTTCTCGGCATAGTTGGGGTGCACGCCATGGGCGTTGTCGGCCGACACCAGCAGCGACTTCTGGATCACCCGGACAAAGGCGTCACCCTCCGGCAGCACGCGGCGCAGCACCTGCTCGAGGAACGGGCCGTCGGCGCCGCAGGCCGAGCAGGAGCCGATTTCCTCATGGTCGGTGCACACCAGCACGCAGCTCTCGTCGCCCTCGGCCGCCAGCAGCGCCTGCAGGCCTGCGTAGCAGGACAGCAGGTTGTCCAGACGCGCGCCGGCGATGAAGTCCTGGTTGAGGCCGATCACCGCGGCGCCCTGGGTATCGTAGAAGCTCAGCTCATAGTCCAGCACCGCGTCGGCGGCGATGCCGTGTTCGCTGGCCAGGCGGTCGGCGAGCAGGGCGCGGAAGTCGCCGCGCTCGTCGCCGGCCAGTTGGGCGAGGATCGGCGGCAGCTCGTTCTGTGCGTTGATCGCCCAGCCCTGGTTGGCCTCGCGGTTGAGGTGGATGGCCAGGTTAGGGATCACCGCGATCGGCTGTTCGAAGTCGATCAGCTGGCTCTGCACCTTGCCGCCCTCGCGGAAGGTCACGCGGCCCGCCAGCGACAGGTCGCGGTCGAACCAGGGGGCGAGCAGGGCGCCGCCGTAGACTTCCACGCCGAGCTGGAAGAAGCCCTGGCGCTGCAATTCCGGCTGCGGCTTGACGCGCAGGCAGGGGCTGTCGGTGTGCGCGCCTACCAGGCGCAGGCCGCCTTCCAGCGGCGCGCGGTTGCCGAGGCGGAAGGCGATGATCGAGGAGTCGTTGCGCGTCACGTAGTAACGCCCGCCCGGCTCGGTATGCCAGGGCTCACGCTCGTCCAGCGGACGGAAGCCGGCGGAATGCAGGCGCTGGGCCAGACTGCGGGTGGCGTGGAAGGGGGTGGGCGAGGCCTTGAGGAACTCGATCAGGCCTTGATTCAGCTCAGCGCGCATAACGGACTCCGGACAGCGATGGCCCGAGTTTATCGCACTGCGTCGGCCAGGTGTCGCGTCAGAACGGCGCCGGGCACTCGAAGCGCAGGCGCTCGCCGCTGGTCGGGTGGGTCAGGCTGAGCATGCTGGCGTGCAGGCACAGGCGCGGCCAGGCGGCCAGGGCCTGTTCGTGGGCGTACAGGCCGTCGCCGAGCAGCGGGTGGCCGATGGACAGCATATGCACGCGCAGCTGGTGCGAGCGGCCGGTGATCGGCGTCAGCTCCACGCGCGCCCAGTCGCCGCAGCGCTCCAGCACGCGCCAGAAAGTCAGGGCGTGCTTGCCCTGTTCATGGTCGACCACATGGCGCGGCTTGGTCGGCGGGTCGTAGCGCAGGGGCAGGTCGATACTGCCGCTGTCCAGTTCCGGCTGTCCCCAGCACAGGGCGGTGTAGGCCTTCTCGGTCTCGCGGTCGTGGAACTGGCGGGACAGCTCGCGGTGGCTGTCGGCGTCGCGGGCCAGGACGATGATGCCGCTGGTTTCCCAGTCCAGGCGGTGGACGATGCGCGCTTCCGGGTAGCCGTTTTCCTGCAGGCGGGTCACCAGACAGTCGCGGTTGTCCTCCGCGCGGCCGGGCACCGAGAGCAGCAGGGTGGGCTTGTTGATCACCAGCAGGGCGTCGTCCTGGTGGAGAATCTCGATGTTCGACAGCGGCATGGGCATTCCACAAATGACAACGGCGGCCAGGGCCGCCGTCGCTCACCACGGGCGGATCAGCGATCCGGCAGGGTGATGTTGAGTTCCAGAATGGAGCAGCTGCCCTGATTATCCAGCGCCACGTGCACCTGATCCTGCTCGATCTTGACGTACTTGCGAATCACCTCGACCAGTTCCTTCTGCAGGGCCGGCAGGTAGTCCGGCTGGCTGCGCTGGCCGCGCTCGTGGGCGACGATGATCGACAGACGCTCTTTCGCGATCGACGCAGGGGTTTCTTTCTTGCGTTCACGAAAGAAGTCGAAAATGTTCATTAGCGCGCTCCAAACAGGCGTTGCATGAGTCCTTTCTTCTGCACATCGAGGAAGCGATGGGGCACATCCTTGCCCAGCAGACGGTCGACGGCATCGCCGTAGGCCTGGCCGGCGTCGCTCTGGTCATCGAGGATGACCGGTACGCCCTGGTTGGAGGCCTTCAGCACGGCCTGGGACTCGGGGATCACGCCCAGCAGGTTGATGGCGAGGATTTCCTCGACGTCTTCCACGCCCAGCATCTCGCCCTTGGTCACGCGCTCCGGGTTGTAGCGGGTCAGCAGCAGGCGCTCCTTGATCGGCTCCTGGCCTTGCTCGGCGCGGCGCGACTTGCTGGCCAGCAGGCCGAGCATGCGGTCGGAGTCGCGTACCGAGGAGACTTCCGGGTTGGTCACGACGATCGCTTCATCGGCGAAGTACATGGCCAGGTGGGCACCGGTCTCGATGCCGGCCGGGGAGTCGCAGATCACGTATTCGAAGTTCTGCGCCAGCTCGTCGATCACGCGGCCGACGCCTTCCTTGGTCAGGGCGTCCTTGTCGCGGGTCTGGCTGGCGGCCAGGACGTAGAGGTTCTCCAGGCGTTTGTCCTTGATCAGGGCCTGGGTCAGGGTCGCTTCGTTGTTGATCACGTTAACGAAGTCGTACACCACGCGGCGCTCGCAACCCATGATTAGGTCCAGGTTACGCAGGCCCACGTCGAAGTCGACGATAACGGTCTTGTGGCCGCGCAGGGCGAGGCCGGTGCCGATGGCGGCGCTGGTGGTGGTTTTACCCACGCCGCCCTTGCCGGAAGTGACTACGAGGATCTTGGCCAAGGTGATTCACCCCAAATATATGAAAAATCGGGAAATCCGGCGCCGGTAAACTGGCTTCCGAATGCCCCTTTTGGTCCCTGAAATTGGGCCGCAGTATCCGTTAAAGGCGGGTGATGTTCAACACGTCACCCGACAGGCTGACCTGTACCGATTGCCCCCATAAAGGGTCGCGGCGCAGGTCCTCGGCGGTCTTGTACTGGCCGGCCACCGAGAGCATCTCGGCGCCCATCTGCTGGCAGAAGATCCGCGCCTTGGCATCGCCCTTGACGCCGGCCAGGGCGCGGCCGCGCAGCGGACCGTACACATGGATATTGCCGTCGGCGAGAAGTTCCGCACCGGCACTGACCGGCGCCATCACCACCAGGTCGCCGCCCTGGGCGTAAATCTGCTGACCGCCGCGTACCGGCGTGGTGATGATTCTGGTCGGCTTGTACTGCGGCTCGGCCGGCTTCACTTCCTTCTTGCGCGCCTCCACCGGCTCGACCAGCTTCTCGCGCGCGCCGGATGGCGGCAGCACGGGAATGTCCAGGGCCTCGGCGGCTTTGATGTCGTCCTCGCGGCTGGCACGGATGGCCAGGGTGCGCAGGCCGTGCTGGCGGCAGACTTTCATCAGCTTGCCCAGGTCGAGCTCGCCTTCGCCTTCCGGCAGCTTGTCCAGTGCCAGCACCAGCGGGATGTTCTGGAAGAAATTGGGCGCCTGGGCGACCTTCTCGGCCAGTTGCCGGTCCAGGCGCTCCAGGTCGTTGTGCGCCAGTTCCAGCACGGTGATGGCGAGCATGCTGCCCTTGAGCTGGAACACGGGGTCTTGGTCGAGGAGATCGGCTTGGCTCATGGTTCGCCCACTGCATTGAATGGGCACGACTTATAACGAGAAGGCCGCAGCGCCGCAAGCCGCGAGGACTTCTGTAGAATGCTGGGCCTCGTTGTCTGCCCGGAATCACTATGGATCGCCCGCAATTTCGCGCCTATTTCCTCCATCCGCGCTTCTGGCCCCTGTGGCTGGGCATGGGCCTGCTGTGGCTGATCGCCCAGCTGCCGTACCGGATGCTGCTGGTGCTGGGCCGTGGCCTGGGCGCGCTGATGTACCGGGTGGCCGGTTCGCGTCGGCGTATCGCCGCACGCAACCTGGAACTGTGCTTCCCCCACCTGAGCGCAGATGAACGCGAGCGTCTGTTGAAGGAGAACTTCGCCTCCACCGGCATCGCCTTCTTCGAGACGGCCATGGGCTGGTGGTGGGCCAAGCCGCGTCTGGCCAGCCTGGGGCATATCGAGGGGCTGGAACACCTGCAGGAGATTCAGAAGCAGGGGCAGGGGGTGATCCTCATGGCCCTGCACTTCACCACCCTGGAGCTCGGCGCGGCGCTGCTGGGGCGGGTGCAGACCATCGACGGCATGTACCGCGAGCACAAGAACCCGCTGTTCGATTACATCCAGCGCCGCGGCCGCGAGCGCCACAACCTGGACGCCACCGCCATCGAGCGCGAGGACATCCGCGCCATGCTCAAGGTGCTGCGCGCCGGCCGCGCCATCTGGTATGCGCCGGATCAGGACTACGGCCCCAAGCAGAGCATCTTCGTGCCGCTGTTCGGCATCAGCGCCGCCACCGTCACCGCCACCACCAAGTTCGCCCGCCTGGGCAAGGCACGGGTGGTGCCCTTCACCCAGGAGCGCTTGGCCGACGGCCGCGGCTACCGCCTGGTGATCCACCCGCCGCTGGAGGACTTCCCCGGCGAGAGCGAGGAGGCCGACTGCCTGCGCATCAACCAGTGGATCGAGCAGGCGGTCAGCCAGCACCCCGAGCAGTACCTGTGGGCCCATCGGCGCTTCAAGACGCGCCCGCCAGGCGAGCCCAAGCTGTATCGCAAGCGCGGCAAGTAGCGGGCCCCTATACTCGCTAGAAAAAAGCGGAAGCCGCTCCATGACCCAAGCAGTAGCAGTAGCGCGGCCCGTCACCGGGCTGATCCTCTCCGGCGGCGGAGCCCGGGCGGCCTATCAGGTGGGCGTGCTGGGGGCGATCGCCGATCTGCTCGGCGAATCCTGCCGCAATCCCTTCCCCGTGATCGTCGGTACCTCGGCCGGCGCCATCAACGCCGTCGGCCTGGCCTGTGGCGCCCTGCATTTCGCCAGCGCGGTGCGCCGGCTGACCGAGGTCTGGCAGGCCTTCCACTGTGGCGACGTGTATCGCAGCGACTGGTCCGGCGTGTTGCGCCAGGCCGGGCGCTTCTTCGGCCACAGCATGCTGGGCATGGGCAAGGACCTGCCAGTGGCGTTGCTCGACAGCTCGCCGCTGGGTGGCCTGCTCGGCCGCGAACTGGACTTCTCCGGCATCGCCGCGGCGGTGCGCATGCGCCAGCTGCGCGCGGTGGCGGTGACCGCCTTCGGCTACGAGAGCGGGCAGGCGGTGACCTTCTACCAGGGCCGCGCCACCATCGATCCATGGTTCCGTCACCGTCGCGTCGGTGTGCCCACCCGCCTGAGTCTGGAGCACCTGCTCGCCAGCGCGGCCATCCCGCTGATCTTCCCGCCGGTGAAGGTCAACCGCGAATACTTCGGCGATGGCGCGGTGCGCCAGTCGGCGCCGATCAGTCCGGCGCTGCACCTGGGGGCCAACCGGGTATTGGTGGTGGGGGTGAGTGGCAATCCACTGGGCAAGGGCGCCAACCAGCAGGTGGTGCGTCCGCGCAGCGGCCTGCCGCCGACCCTGGCGCAGATCAGCGGGCACATGCTCAACAGCACCTTTATCGACAGCCTGGAAGGCGACATCGAGACCCTGGAGCGGCTCAACCATATGAGCCAGTTGGTGCCCTCGGGGCTGCATCCGCGCGGCCTGGGCCTGAAGCCGGTGGAGGTGCTGGTGATCTCGCCGAGCCAGCCGCTGGACCAGATCGCCGCGCGTCACCGCCACGAGCTGCCCAAGGCCATGCGTTTCTTCCTGCGCGGCCCGGGCGCCACCCGCGCCAGCGGCGCCGGCGTGCTCAGCTACCTGCTGTTCGAGCCGGGTTACTGCAATGAGCTGATCGAGCTGGGCTACCAGGACGCCATGGCGCAGAAGGGCGCCCTGTGCCGCTTTCTCGGCGTGGCCGAAGAGGCGGCGGAGGCTGCAGCGGCGTCGGTGAGCTAGGCCGTCAGGCGGTCGTCGCGAAAATCACGCAGGGCCTGCTCGATCTCCTCGCGACTGTTCATCACGAAGGGCCCGTACTGCACGATCGGTTCGTTCAGCGGCATGCCGGCGATCAGCAGTACTCGCGCACCACCGGTGCTGCCCATCTCGATGGCGCCGACGTCGGATAGGCGCGCCAGGCGGCTCTGGCCGACGGTGTGGCCGTTGACCGCCAGCTCGCCCTCGTAGACGTAGAGCATCACCCGCTGGCCATTGGCCAGACGCGGCGAGAGGCGGCTGCCTGCCGGCAGGTGCAGGTCGAATAGCTGCGGCGCGGTATGCGGGCGCTGCACGGCGCCATCCTGCTGCACCTGGCCATCGTCGAAACGGCCGGCGATCACCGTCACGTCTACGCCGCCCTCTGTGGTCAAACGCGGGATTTCCCCTGGCGCGTAGTCGCGGTAGCCGGCGTCGCCCAGCTTGTCCTTGGCCGGCAGGTTGAGCCACAGCTGGAAGCCGCGCATCACGCCTTCCTCCTGTTCCGGCATCTCGCTGTGGATGATGCCGCGGGCGGCGGTCATCCATTGCACACCGCCGCTTTCCAGCAGGCCGACGTTGCCCAGGTGATCTTCGTGACGCATGCGCCCTTCGAGCATGTAGGTGATGGTCTCGAAGCCGCGGTGCGGGTGCGGCGGGAAGCCCGCGATGTAGTCGTCCGGGTTCTCCGAGCCGAACTCGTCGAGCATCAGGAAAGGATCGAAACGCTCGATGCCGGCACCGCCGAATACGCGGGTCAGGCGCACGCCGGCGCCGTCCGAGGCGGGCTGGCCGATGTGCTGGGCGATCACTTGGCGAAACTGGGTCATGGGGCACCTTCATCTGTGGAATGTGCCCATGCTATCGCCATGAATTGAATAAATGGTTGCGAAATCTACCGCTTATATATCGATCAAATAGATCACTCTGCGATCTGCAGCTTGCGCGCCTCGCGGTACACGTAGCGCACCTTCTCGTACTCGAACGGGCTGTTCAGCTGGCCATAGCGGAAGTTGGTGGTGTTGCGCAGGTCGACCACGCGCAGGGCGGTGATCTCCGGATGATCGCTGCTGACCTCGGCCACGTTGAGGTAGTTGATCTGACTCTCGGCGACGAAGTCGAACACCTTGCCGCCGGTGTCGCGCAGGTTGGACGGGCCGAGCAGCGGCAGCATGACGTAGGGGCCGTCCGGCACGCCGTAGAAGCCCAGGGTCTGGCCAAAGTCCTCGCTCTGCTTGGGCAGGCCGATGCGGGTGGCCGGGTCCCATAGGCCGACGACGCCGACCGTGGTGTTGACCAGCAGGCGCCCGGTGGTCTGCAGCGAGCGCTTGCCCTTGAGCTGCAGCAGGCTGTTGAGCAGGTTGGGCACATCGCCCAGGTTGCCGAAGAAGTTGCTCACCCCGCTGCGTACGAAGCCCGGGGTGACGTAGCGATAGCCACGCACCACTGGCAGGAACACCCACTCGTCGAAGCGGTAGTTGAAGTGGTAGACCCGGCGGTTCCAGGGCTCCCAGGGGTCGTAGACATGCAGCGCGCTGGTGGTGGAGCGCTCGAACTCGCGCTGGTCCAGGTAGGGGTTGAACTGCAGCCGGTCGAGCGGATTGGTGAAGCCGTCTTCATCCACCGCGGTATCGGCCTGGGCCAGGCCACTGGCGAGCAGCAGGGCGAGCGAGAGAGTCCATTTTCTAGCCACGGAAGAACTCCAGCATGGCGTCGCTGTTGACGCGGTAGTTGAGGTTGCCGCAGTGCCCGCCGCGCGGGTACAGGGTCAGGCGCTCGCCGAAGGTGCGGCGCAGGAAGCCGATGTCGCCGGGGCCGAGAATCAGGTCATCGGCGTTGTGCATCACCGCCACCTTTGGGCTCTTCTTCAGGTAGCCCTCCAGGGCGTACAGGCTGACCTCATCGACCAGCTGCGGCAGGCTGCCGCCGCTGTACTTCTCGCGCCAGTAGGGCATCAGCTGTTCGACTATGTAGCAGTCGAAGTCGCACTGCAGGGCACGCTTGAAGAACGGGGTGAGGCTGGTGCCTTCCTTGATCGGATAGTTCGGTGGGGTGATCAGGCCGCGACGGTTGATCAGGTCGGCGGTGAAGGCCATGTCCGACACCGAGAAGCGGAACGAGCTGCCGATCAGCATGGCCAACTGCTCGTTGCTGAGCTTCTGCCCGGACTGCTGGAAGTCGTAGAGCAGCGCGTCGTTCAGGTCGATGTGGCCCTGCTCCTCGAAGTAGCGGGTCAGCTTGCTCAGCACCAGTTCGAAGTAGGTGGTGCTGCTGTCGATGCCGGCGACACGGGTCTGCACCAGGCGGTCCAGGTTGGTCACCGAGGTGTACAGGTTGACCGGCGGGTTGAGCAGCAGCACGCGCTTGAAGTTGAAGCTGCGCAGGCGCTCGTCCAGCTCGCTGACGAAGGCGGCGTTGAGCGCACCCAGGCTGTAGCCGGTGAGGTGGAACTCGCTGACGTCCAGCTTGGGGTGCTGGGCGCGCACGGCCATCATCACCCGGTACAGGTCCTCGGCATCCTGGCGCGACAGGCCGGGAGTGGCGGTGCGCGAGGCGGCGCTCATGAAGTCGTAGCTGGTCGGAGAGGACAGCTGCACCACGTGGTAGCCGGCGCCGTAGAACAGGCGCTTGAGTTCCTCTGTCTTGCCGCTGGCGTAGCTGGCGCCGGTGCCGGAGATGATGAAGATCAGCGGCGCGCGGCCGTCCTGCTCGGCCAGGCGATAGCGCAGCTTGGTCACCGGCCAGAAGTTTTCCGGCAGCTCGAACTCGCGTTCGGGGCGCAGCTTGAGGTCGTAGTCGGCCTGGTCGATGTCGTCGTCGCTGGGCAGCTCTGGGCGCAGCTCCGGCGGCGTGCTGGCGATGGTCGCCTCGAAGGGGTTGTCCAGCGGGTAGCCGTAGCCGGCGAGAGGAACATCGGCCGCCAGCGCGGGCGCACCGAACAACAGACCGCCGAACAGGGCGGCAAGGAGGGGGAGGCGGGGCATGGCCGGATTCCTTGGCGAAGGACTGCTGAAGTGAATACCGGGCTTATGACAAGTGCAAGCGGCGGGAGTGCCGTTTCGTTTACTCGAGCGAGCTGAGGCTCTGCACCCAGATCAGTTCGCAGGCGCCTTCGCCGATATCGTCGCGGCTCAGCGAGCTCTGCCAGTGGAAGCCGTCGTCGCCATCCACCCGTACCAGCTGCCCGGCCAGGGTGATGCGCTGACCGGGCTCGACCCGTTCCAGCGCGTGGGCCACGGCGGCGTCGGCCGGGATCAGGTGCATGTTGGCGCTGTGGGTCTCGATGTCGCGACGCGGGATGGGGAAGTCGTCGGTGCGCCAGCGGTACCAGCGATTGGCCTGGCTGATGTCGATGCGCGCCAGCACCTGCGGATCGGCCATCGGTCCCCAGCCCAGGGCCAGGTCGGTGGGCGAGACCCGCGCGCCACGGTCGAAGCGATAGTCCTCGCGGCCCAGCACCAGGGCCTCCAGTTGGAACGGCTGCAGCGGCGTGATGGTGTGGCCGTTGATGCGCATCACGCCGTCCGGCGTGGCCACTGGCGGCTCGGGAGACGGGCGCAGCCACTGCCAACCGAGCGCCAGGACGGTCAGCAGGAGCAGGGTGAATATCAGGCGGCGGGCGTTCATGACGGCAATTCTAGTGTTCCGGTCTTGCGCTCGGGCGCGAGCGGATTAAGCTGGGCGCCTTTTTCGGACCACCGGAGCGCCATGATGTCCCGCCATTTTCCCCTTCTGCTGTTGCTGCTGGTGTTGCCGTTATGGCTGGCGGCCAGCTATGGCGTGCGCTTCGCCCTGATGGAGGACGGCCAGTGGGTGGGCACCTGCGTGGAGCAGGCGGCGCGCTGGGAGTGCCAGGCTCGTGCCAGCCTCGGCTACCTGATCCACTTCCGGGTGATCGCCTGGACGGCGCTGGTGCTGGCCGTGCTCGGCTTCATCGCGCCGGGCAAGGTCGGTCGCGTGCTGGCCGGCCTGGCCCTGTTCGTCGGCATACCGGCCCTGGTGCTGTACAGCGCCAGCCTGGCGGTGTTCGCCCTGGTGCTGGCCGGCCTGCGCCTAGTGCGAGCGCCGCGCGTCGCCTGATTCTCAGTGGCGGGGTGTCGGGCAGGGCTCGACAACGCCTGGCTTCAGCTGAACTACCTGCTGTTGCGCCTGATAGGGCGCGAGCACGGTGCCGCTGCCCGGCGCCGTTACACACCACTCCCAGTAGTAATCCAGGCGGCCGTGCAGGAACAGCACCTCGCTCTGCCACGCGTGGCGGCTGGCAAAGCGGGCGATGCCGTCGGCATCGGTCTGGCGGGTTTCGCGCGACTGCTCGACGGGTGTCGGGTGGGCGCGGCCGATCAGCGTGACGCTGGCGCCGACCAGGGGCCGGCCCTGTTCGTCCAGCACGCGCAGCTCGGCCTTGGGCTGGGTGGTGCGGTAGGCGGGGTAGGGCACGCAGGCGCTCAGGCTGAAGGCCAGGAGCGGTAGAAGCAGCAGTTTGGGCATCCTTGCCCCGTCCTTCAGTCGCGCGACAGGCGCAGACTGCGCCACAGGGCGCCGACCAGCAGGGCGCAGGTCAGCGCCCAGCCGATGGCCTGCAGGTTGTGCAGGCCTTCCTGATACAGCTGCGGGGCGATGCCGGCGCCGACGATGATGGTCAGCAGGGCGATCTCGCGGCGTGGCGCGCGTACCGGGCGGCACAGGTAGACCAGCGCCGGCAGCAGCAGGGCCAGGCTGGGGAAGCTGCGGTAGCGCGAGTCGAACACCAGGCCGAGCATCAGCACCGCACCGGCGAAACCGGCCGCGGCCAGCCACCAGCCGCCACGGGCCTCCAGCCAGGCGAAGGCGCGTTCGCGCCAGCCGCCACGGGCCGACAGGGCCAGCACGGCATGGGCCAGCACCAGCAGATTGAGGCCGAGCAGGGCGGCGGCCCACAGCCATTCACTCCAGTAGCGGCTGGTGATCAGCGCCAGTTCGCTCCAGCCCAGGGCGCAGGCAGCACCGAAGGCGGCGGTGAGCGGCAGCAGCAGGGCGGCGCGGGTCGAGGCCGGGCGACCGGCGAGGATCAGTGCGGCGAGCAGCAGCAGCCCGCTGGCGCCCAGCCACAGCGGCCAATGCGGCAGGTTGGACACCGGGCCGGCGAGGATGCCCTTGTCCTGGCGGTCGGCGTCGAACAGGCCCCAGTAGCCGCCGACGGCGCCTTCGCTGTCGCGCTTCCACGGCTGGTCGAAGGCCTCGATCAGGTTGTAGTGCCAGTCATTCTCCTCGGCCATCTTGACGAAGCCGCGGATGAACAGCGCCTCGTTGACCCGGCTCGGCAGCGCCGTCTCGCGCTGGCGGCCCTCGCTGGGCCAGCCGGTTTCGCCGATCAGGATGTCTTTGGGGGCATAAGCATTGCCAAAGGTGCGGCGCACGTTGGCGACCTGGTTCAGTGCGGCGTCGATGCCGGTGGGATCGTCTTCCCAGTAGGGCAGCAGGTGGATGGTGATGAAGTCCACCGCCGGCGCCACTTCCGGGTACTGCAGCCAGAATTCCCAGACGTCGGCGTAGGTCACCGGTTGCTCGACCTCGGCCTTGACCCGCTCGATCAGCTTGACCAGCTGGCCGCCGGTGACTTCCTTGCGCAGTAGGGCCTCGTTGCCGACGATCACGGCCTGGATCACGTCCGGGTTGGCCTTGGCGTTGGCGATCAGCGCCTTGATTTCCAGCTCGGTGTCCACCGGGTTGCTGCTCACCCAGGCGCCGGCCAGCAGCTTCAGGCCGTGCTTGCGGGCCAGCTCCGGCAGCGCCTCCAGGCCGATCTGCGAGTAGGTGCGCACGCACTCGAAGCGGGTGGCCAGCTGGGCGAAGTCGATTTCCACCTGCTCGCGGCGGATCTGCAGGGGCTGGTCGAAGGGCGACTGGTCCTTGCCGAACGGCGTGTAGGAGGCGCACTGCAGCTTGTGCGTGGGCGTGGCCACGTCGCCCAGCTCCAAGGGCCGGCCGACGCCATACCAGACGGCACCGAGCGCCGCGAGGGCGAGCAGGAGGGCGAACAGGTAGGGCAGAAGAGTGGCGCGTGGGCTTGAGGTCATGTCGGCTGCTGCTGCGAGGTGGCAAAGCCGCGCATCTTAGCGGAAGCCGGGCGCCCGCGGACAGTTCGGGCGCAATGCGATGTCAGGCGTGATGATGCAACCAGGCGTGCTTGGGAATCGCATCGCGCGACTGGCCCGGCTTCTCGAAGCGCTGCCAGATCTTTTCATGGAAGTAGAAGCCCACCGAGTTGCACAGCGGTTCCACCGCCGCGACCAGGCCGCCCACCGCGACGCTGCCGGTCAGCGCGTAGGTCACGCTGAAGGCGATGCAGAAGTGCATGAGGGTGAAGGTCACTGTCTTGAGCATGGCGCACCTCGATGAATGAGAATTGTTCTTCGTTGAGGTGAACCTTAGTCTTGGCTGCCGATCCGGGGAAATCGACCTTGGTCATGATTTCGATAGTCAGACTATATCGATTTCAGGAAATCGATTTTCTCCGCGCGCTCCCCGGCCGGTAGCACCTCGGTGCCCGCTTGGCCGGCCTCGAAGTCGGTGAGGAACTGCGCCAGCGACTCCAGCGGCAGCGGCTTGCTGAGCAGATAGCCCTGGATATAGTCGCAGCCCAGCTGGCGCAGGAAGGCCAGCTGCTCGGCATTCTCTACGCCCTCGGCGACCACCTGCAGATTCAACGTGTGGGCCATGCCGACGATGGCCTGGACGATCTGCCGGTCGGCGTTGGCGCCGGGCAGTTCGAGCATGAACGAGCGGTCGACCTTCAGGGTGTCCAGCGGCAGGCGCTTGAGGTAGGCCAGCGACGAGTAGCCGGTGCCGAAGTCGTCGATGGAGATGCCCACGCCCAGATCGCGGATGCGCTGCAGCAGGGTGAGGGCCTGATTGACGTTGCTCATCAGCGCGTTCTCGGTCACCTCCAGCTCCAGGCGCTGGGCGCGCAGGCCGGAGGCTTTCAGGGCGCGCGCCACTTCGTCCGGCAGGTCGTCGTGACTGAGGTTGAGCGCCGAGCAGTTCACCGCCACGCGCAGGTCCGGGTGCGCATGCCTGGCGGTGAGCTGGCGCAGATCCTGGCAGGCGCGGCGCAGCACCCAGGCATCCAGCTCGCCGATAAAGCCGTTGGCCTCGGCGATGCCGATGAAACGGTCGGGGCTGAGCAGGCCCAGGCGCGGATGCTGCCAGCGCACCAGGGCCTCCAGCTTGCCGATGCGTCCGCTGCCGAGGTCGAGGATCGGCTGGTAGTGCAGCAGCAGGCCGCGGTCCTTCTTCAGGGCCTGGCGCAGTTCCTCTTCCAGCTCCAGCTCCATGCTCGCCTTGTTGCGCAGGTGCTCGCTGAAGAAGTGCACGGCGTTGCGTCCGCTGCCCTTGGATTGGTAGAGGGCCAGGTCGGCGTGCTTGAGCAGTTCCTCGCAGGTCTCGCCGTCGCGGGGGTAGATGGCGATGCCGACGCTGGTGGTCATTACCATATGCCGGCGCGCCAGGGTGATCGGCTTCTTCATCCGCGCCATGATCCGCCGCGCCAGGGCGCGGGCCTCCTCGATGCGGCTGAGGCTGACCAGGATGCAGAACTCGTCGCCACCGAAGCGCGCCACCACGTCCTGGTCGCGCAGGGTATGGCGGATGCGCTCGGCCACTTCCTTGAGCAACTGGTCGCCGGCGTCGTGGCCGAGGCTGTCGTTGATCCGCTTGAAGTGGTCGATGTCGAGGAACATCAGCGCCAGCGCCTGGCCCTGCTGGGCGTGGCTGCGCAGCTTCTCGGCGAACACCTCGTTGAACGAGCGGCGGTTGAGCAGGTTGGTCAGCGGGTCGTAGTGGGCGGCCTGTTGCAGCGAGGCCCGGGCCTGGTTGAGCTGGCTGAGCAGCGAGTTGACCCGCAGCAGGTCGTGCTCCTTGCGCTGCAGCTTGCGGTCGGCCCAGGCCGCGCCGAGGCCGCCACCAATGGCGAGCAGGGCGATCAGGGCGATGCTCAGGCCCAGCTGCAGGGCATTGGCCGGGCTCTGCAACTGCAGCGGCGTGCCCAGCGGCACCACCATCTCCAGGGCCCACATGCCGGTGAAGTGCATGGAGACGATGGCGCCGCCCATCACCAGGCTGGCGATGATGCGCAGCAGCTGATGCAGGAAACCCTCGCGGCCGCGGAAGAATAATGACAGCTGCAGGGCCGCCAGGCTGGCGACCACGGCGATCACCAGGGACAGGGCGAATAGTCCCGGCCGGTAGTAAAGCTGCGCCTCCGAGCGCATGGCGGCCATGCCGCTGTAGTGCATCAGACCGATGCCGAAGCCGATGCACAGCGCCGCCTGCAGGCGCTGGCGCAGGGTCGGCCGATCCTTGGCCAGGCCCGGCATGGCCAGCAGGGCGGCGAGGATCACGATCAGCAGGGAGAACACCGTGGTCGGCAGGTCGTAGCGCACCGCCACCGGCGCCTGGAAGGCGAGCATGGCGACGAAGTGCATGCCCCACACGCCACCACCCAGGCTCAGGGCGCCGACCGCGCACCAGTTGCGCCGCGCGTCGGCGCGGTCGGCATGGCCGGCCCGTTCGGCGAAGCTGAGGGTGGCGTAACCGGCGACGCAGGCGAGCACATAGGCCAGCACCACCAGCTCCGGGGCGTGGCTGCAATCGAGCAGAATCTGTGCCCCATCGGGCTGAGTGGTAAGAAAGCGCAGACCTAGCCAATCCATAGCAGGCGACCTCAGCGGACAGGGTGCAAGGAGGGGACTACAGGCTCGGGAGTTGGTGAGTATAGACGCTCGTACCAAATGCCAAGGCCGCCGCCGATGGCGCTAAGACTTTGGTCGAAAGCGCATGGCAGTTACGACTAAGGTCGTCTGTCTCGCCCCGCCAGTCGCTCGCAGAGTGGCCTCACCAGTAACTCGTGCTGTGGAGGACAACAACAATGAACGACAGCGTCTACAAGCGGATCGAGCAGAGTCCGCGCTTCCAGGAGCTGGTCGCCACCCGCGACCGCTTCGCCTGGATTCTCTCCGCCATCATGCTCGGCCTCTATGTGGCCTTCATCCTGCTGATCGCCTTCGATCCGCAACTGCTCGGCACGCGCATCAGCGACGACTCGCCGATGACCCTGGGCATTCCCCTGGGTGTCGGCCTGATCCTCTCGGCCTTCGTGCTGACCGGCATCTACGTCAAGCGTGCCAACGGCGAATTCGACCGCATGACCCAGGAAATCCTGGACGAGGTGCAGAAATGATCGCGCGTCTCCTCACCGCCGTCGGCCTGATGGTCGCCGCCCCGGCCCTGTGGGCCGCCGGCGCCCTCGAAGGCGAGGTGCAACGCCAGCCGCTGAACATGGCGGCCATCGTCATGTTCGTCGCCTTCGTCGGCTTCACCCTCTACATCACCTACTGGGCCTCCAAACGCAGCAAGTCGGCGGCTGATTTCTACACCGCCGGCGGCGGCATCACAGGCTTCCAGAACGGCCTGGCGATCGCCGGTGACTACATGTCGGCGGCGTCCTTCCTGGGTATTTCCGCCCTGGTATTCGCCTCCGGCTACGACGGCCTGATCTACTCGATCGGCTTCCTGGTCGGCTGGCCGATCATCCTGTTCCTGATCGCAGAGCGCCTGCGCAACCTGGGCAAGTACACCTTTGCCGACGTCGCCTCGTTCCGCCTCAAGCAGAAGGAAATCCGTACCCTGTCCGCCTGCGGTTCGCTGGTCGTGGTGGCCTTCTACCTGATCGCGCAGATGGTCGGCGCCGGCAAGCTGATCGAGCTGCTGTTCGGCCTCGACTACCACGTGGCCGTCGTGCTGGTCGGCATCCTGATGGTTTGCTACGTGCTGTTCGGCGGCATGCTGGCCACCACCTGGGTACAGATCATCAAGGCCGTGCTGCTGCTGTCCGGTGCCTCGTTCATGGCGCTGATGGTGATGAAGCACGTCGGCTTCGACTTCGGCACCCTGTTCTCCGAGGCAGTGAAGGCCCATCCGAAAGGCGAGGCGATCATGAGCCCCGGCGGCCTGGTGAAGGACCCGATCTCGGCAATCTCCCTGGGCCTGGCGCTGATGTTCGGTACCGCCGGCCTGCCGCACATCCTGATGCGCTTCTTCACCGTCTCCGACGCCAAGGAAGCGCGCAAATCGGTGTTCTACGCCACCGGCTTCATCGGTTACTTCTACATCCTGACCTTCATCATCGGCTTCGGCGCGATCCTGCTGGTCGGCACCAACCCTGACTTCAAGGACGCCTCCGGCCTGCTGATCGGCGGCAACAACATGGCGGCGGTGCACCTGGCCGATGCCGTGGGCGGCAGCCTGTTCCTCGGCTTCATCTCGGCCGTGGCCTTCGCCACCATCCTCGCGGTGGTCGCCGGCCTGACCCTGTCCGGTGCCTCGGCGGTGTCCCACGACCTTTACGCCAGCGTGATCAAGAAGGGCAAGGCCAACGAGAAGGATGAGCTGCGCGTGTCGAAGATCACCACCGTGATCCTCGGTGTGCTGGCCATCGGCCTGGGCATCGCGTTCGAGAAGCAGAACATCGCCTTCATGGTCGGCCTGGCCTTCTCCATCGCCGCCAGCTGCAACTTCCCGGTGCTGATCCTCTCCATGTACTGGAAGAAGCTGACCACCCGCGGCGCCATGATCGGCGGCTGGATGGGTCTGATCACCGCCGTTGGCCTGATGATCCTCGGCCCGACCATCTGGGTGCAGATCCTCGGCAACGCCACGCCGATCTACCCCTACGAGTACCCGGCGCTGTTCTCGATCCTGGTTGCCTTCGTCGGTATCTGGTTCTTCTCCATCACCGACAAGTCCACCGCCGCGGACGAGGAGCGTGCGCGCTTCTACCCGCAGTTCGTGCGCTCGCAGACCGGTCTCGGCGCCAGCGGTGCCTCGGCTCACTGATAGCGATATCTCCGTGTGACTGGGCAGCCTTCGGGCTGCCCTTTTTTATGGGCGTCTGTATGATCGCCGCCCATTCGTATGGATGAACCGAGGACTCTCAGGGATGAACACGTCTTTCTGCCGTTGGGGCGCCATTGCCCTGACTGTCTGCCTGAGCCTGCTGATGGGCTGCTCCTCCAGGGGCGGCGATGTCGGCGGCGCAGGTGCCGAGCCGGTCAGTGCCGGTTATGCGCCCACCCAGGGCAAGACCAGCGGCCGCCTGCTGGTGTGGACCGCCGACTTTTCCGTGGAAGTGGCCGACCTCGCCAAGTCCGCCGAGCAGCTGAGCGCGCGCATGATCGCCCTCGGCGGCTATGTGGAGGAGAAGAGCGACTACGGCAGCCAGAGCCAGAGCTTCGTCTACCGCGTGCCCAAGGACGCCTTCAATGAAGCGCTGGGCGACGTCGAACGCAGCGGTACCGTGCAGCGTCGCCACGTCAAGGGCGAGGATGTCACCGAACAGTACGTCGACGTGGAAACCCGCCTGAAGAACAACCTGGCCCTGCGCGACCGCTTCCGCGAGCTGCTGGCCAAGGCCAAGGACGTCAAGGACATCCTGCTGATCGAGGCGGAGCTCAATCGCATCCAGTCCGAGATCGACTCGATGGAGGCGCGCATGCGCATCCTCAAGGACCAGATCCAGATGTCCACCATCCGCGTGGCGCTGCAGCAGCAGGAACCACCGAAGCCGGCCACCATCTACGGGCCCCTGGGCTACCTGTACAAGGGCGCGGAGTGGTTCGTGGTCAAGCTGTTCGTCATTCGCGAGTGATCGGCTGATGGAGACGCTGCGCGCGCTCCTGGCGACGCTGGTGTTGCTCGCCGGCATCGCCTGCCTGGTGCATGGCCTGTCGGGCGGGCCTTTGTGGCCCTGCCTGCTCGGCATGGCGTTGTGCTTCCTGCTGGCCTATTGGCTGTGGCCGCGCAATCGGCAGGCGGACAGCCCCTGGTTCGATGCGCTGGAGCTGCTGGTCGAGTTGCCGGTGAACCTGCTGCTTTGGCTGCTGCGTCAACCCGGTCGGCTGTTTCGTGACGTGGATGGGGTGGATCTATGAAACGGCGTACGGCGGGGCTGCTCGGATTGATCGTATTGCTGGCCGTGGCCGTGGCCGTGGCGGGCGGCTATGCCTGGCTGAAGGTGCCTTATGCCTATTCGACGGCGGCTGGCGTGGCCCGCGAATTTCTCACGCTGCTGCAGGAGGGACGGCTGGAGCAGGCCTACGAATTGACGCTCAAGAGGCAAAGCCTGGTAGGGCGTGACCTGAAGGAGTTCCAGCCCTTTGCCGCTCGCCAGCTGTGTTCGGCGGAGCATCTGCCCCTGGTTGGAGAGCCGCATCCGCCCCAGTCCAACGGCAATCGCCTGCGCCGCTGGCTGGCGGGCCATGAGGTGGAAATGCCCAGCGTTCAACTCCGTTTCGAGAAGAGTCCTTGCCTGATGACGGTTGAGCTGCGCCGCGATAGGGAAGGGCGCTGGCGGGTGTTCTACTTCCAGTCCAGGGCCGGCTGAGCCCCGCGCTTGAGCCTGCGCCGTGCTTGCGGCATGGTGTGCGCGGGTTTTTCGACAAGGCAGTCAACGCGATGGATACCACCTTTCTGATCATCCCCGGCTACGGCGACTCCGGCCCCGAGCATTGGCAGAGCCTGTGGCAACGACAGGACCCGCGCTTTCGCCGGGTCGAGCAGCGCGACTGGTGGAATCCGGTCTGCGCGGAGTGGGTCGAGACCCTGGAACAAGCCGTGGCAGCCAGCGGACCGCAGACCGTGCTGGTCGCCCACAGCCTGGGTTGCGGCCTGGTCGCCCACTGGGCCGCGCAGACCCGCCAGCGCATCCGCGCCGCCATGCTGGTGGCCCCGCCCGACCCGGAAGGGCCGGCGAAGGAGCTGAACATCCAGGGCTTCGTGCCGGTGCCCGACCTGCCACTGGCTTTCCCCAGCCTGGTGGTGGCCAGCAGCGACGATCCCTACAGCAGCCTGGAACACGCCCATGGCGCCGCCACGCGCTGGGGAAGCCGCTGGCACAACGTCGGCGCGAAGGGGCATATCAACGGCGACAGTGGCTTGGGCGAGTGGCAGGAAGGCAAAGCGCTGTTGCAATCGCTTCTCATCTGATTTGGTTTGCGCCGCTCAAGGGTGGTTATCTCAGCCCTTTTCCTTGACTTGAAACCTGATCATTTGGTCAAAGTCAAGCGTTTCTCTGAGGTTTTTTGAGACGATTTCCTACAACTTTGGTAGTGTATTGGCCATCTGCCATAGATACGCCATCACCATAAGAAAACAGGAGCAATCTCATGAATTTCAAAGCACGCGCGCGCCAGCTCGGCCAGGGCATGACCGAGTACATCATCATCGTGGCGCTGATCGCGATCGCCGCCATCGTCGTCTACAACCTGTTCGGCGATACCGTTCGCGGTCAGGTGGGTGATATGGCAGCGGAGCTGGGGGGACAGGCCGCCACCAACCAGGGTGCCGCCTCCGGTACCGCTGCCGGCGCCGAAGCTTCCCAGGATTACGATCTCGGCAACTTCCAGCAAGCTGAAGACTGATTAGCGTCTAGCCCGTTCGCGAGGCTCAGGTGGTCAGTCGCGCTGCCCAACGAGGGCAGGCCATCGTCTTTGGCCTGCTCTTTTTGGGTGTGGCCGTGGTGGCGATGCTGCTGGTGTACAACCATGGCATCCTCACCCGCGACCGCGTGCAGCTGGAAAACGCCGCCGATGCGGCGGTTTACACCCAGGCCAAGCTGTTCGCCCGTAACCAGAACTTCATCGCCTATACCAATCGCGCGATGATCGCCAACGAGCTGTCCGTGGGGCAGATGGTGGCCATGGGTTCCTGGGCCAAACGCTACAGGGATATTCCCAGCTGGCTGGATTCCTTTCCCGCCTACCAAATTCCGGTAGTTCCACCCGCGCCGCGGCCCAATTTGGCCGACATGCTGAAGCTGGCGTATCTCCCCTACATTGCCATCGGTTACGGCATCGATATGGTGGCCAATCCGATGATCGGTTTCTATCCGACCGTCGTCTCCTACTTCAACATGGCCCTGTCCCTGTTCCAGAAGGCCTTCGCCCTGGCCACGGTGGAGTCGCAGATCGAGGGCATGATCGATGTGGTGGAGGCGCACCAGAACCGAAATGATGCCGACCCCAGCGATGATCTCTACATCCCTCTGCTGGGCTACTACTTCCTTACCCAGAACACGGCGCTGACCTACTTCGGCGATATGTTCAGCTACGAAAGCCTCTACTCCCAGGCTAGCAGTGCCATGAGCAGTAGTGGTGGCGCGAATGGCAGTGCGGGCGCAGCCAACGAGGAACCCTCGACTACCGATGAAGTAGTTGGCTCCTTCCTCGGTGGCCTCAATGGTCCCGAAACCATGCTGGTGGATACCAACCCGGAGAGTTACAAGAAGCCCAAGCCCGGTGCCAGCGAACCTTCAGACAATGAGGATGCCAAGGAGGCCTACAAGCGCTTCGCGGCCGTGATCAATGACAATCGCAACGATTGGCTGAGCGACCGCCACTTCAACCTCGGTCCACCAGCAGTGACTACACCGGAGATCACTCTGCCACTGGGCCCCATCAGCATCACCTTCAGCCTGACTCTGGAGATGGGCTCGTTCAACGACGGTGGTACCGCATACCGCTTCAATCCCGCACGTACGGCTTCCACCCCGGACGGTATCGAGCGTTATGGCTGGACTTCGATCGACTACACCTCGCTGGGCTTCAAGCTGGACGTCGACCTGGCGGTCGAACTATGCCTGTGGTTCCCCTTCGTCGGTACTAAGTGCCTCACCCTGATCGACGGCAACATTCCCCTGGGCTTCGGCATGCCGATCAGCGGCGCGACCCAGCAGCTGGTGGCGGAGAAGGAGGACGCCATGCTAAGCGCGCCACAGTGGGGCTTCCCGCTGATGGATGAATTCGGGCTGGCGCCGGGCATGTACGGCGAGGCCTTCGACATGGTGCATCTAGTCACCTATGGCTGGGGACAGGTGCGCAACATCTACGGCACCCTGCCGGCCGATGTGCAGACCAACTACGCCGGGCCGCCGTCCTTCTTCGCTCTCAACGACTCGTTCGCCGAGTCCGGCACCAGTCACGAGTTCAGTATCGCGGTGGCCAAGAAACTCAGGGACGTGCCGACCACCGACAGCCAGGACGGGCTCAATCTAATGGGCTCTTCTGGGAATAACCTGCACCGCTTCCAGCTGGATACCCAGGGACCGATCGACGGGGCGCTGGACGGTGCCTACGCCACTGTCATGTGGCAGGAAACCGACGCGCTGATGACTGTGTCCTCGGCCGAGACCTACTTCGCCAGCCCGCGCGACGCGGATGAGGTGGCCAGCCAGTTCAGTCCGTTCTGGGACGCGCGCCTGCGTGAGCCGAGCCCTATCGTCATGATGATTGCCACAGGCGAAATCGACCCCTTCGAGCTGATCGGCGAGTTGGATCTATCCAGTGGAGTGATGGGCGTCGCCGAGTGGGTGATCGATCTGGCCATGGAGTCGCTCACCGAGCCGGCCAAGGAACAACTGCTGAAGAACGTGGACGACCCGGTCAAACCCTATGCCGAGGAGATAGTCGACGAGGTCTTCGATCAGGTCACCGGCACGGCCAAGGATGCGGTACTCAGTGAGTTGGAAAAATATGCGCCCTGATCGTCGCTGCGCCGGACAGGCGATGGCCGAGTTCGTGGTGATGACTGCGGGCGTGCTGCTGATCCTGTTTTTGGTGGTGCCAACCCTGGGCAAGCTGCTCGACATGAGCTTCCAGACTCAGCAGCTGGGGCGCTATGCGACCTGGGAACGAACCGTCTGGTTCGACAACGGCGACCAGCCCGGCGAAACCACCGAGCCAGGCTACGATGTTGCGGTACGCAGTGACGCGGCCATCAGCGCCAGTGGTGAGAAACGTTTGCTGAGCTTCGCCAGCGCCCCGGAGCCTTTGGCCAGTAGCGATGTGTCCGGTATCGCCGCCGGCAGCCAACATGCCTTGTGGCGCTGGAGCAACGGTGCGTCAATGCTCGGCGACGGCGGGGTCGACAATGGCAGCCTCAACCCGCATAAGACCGAATCTGTCGCTTACGACGTGCTGGGACTCTACAACACCGGCATGGAAGCGCTGATCAGTCCCCTGACCATGCTCAAGCTGCAAGACGATGAGAATTTCTTGCAGGTCGCCCACCCACAAGAAAACTATTTCAAGCCTTCCATTAGCGCCAATGTCAATCTCGGCAATGCAGGCCTGGAGGCCAGGACTGGTGCTGGTTTTCTCGGACCGGAGTTCCTTCCTGGTGGGCTGACCATGACCGCCAACGGCGCCATCCTCGCCGATGGCTGGAACGCCCAGGGTGAACACCACTTCAAGGAACGGGTGGATGACTTCGCCATTGGCACCATGATGGACAACGCAGTCATCAACACGGTGATCGACTTCATCGGCATCTTCGAGCCCAGCTTCGCCGACGTGGATTTCGGCTATGTGGGTACCGAGCCGATTCCTGATGCCGATGTGCAGTGCGACCTGGGCTTCTGTTACTTCGATGAATAAGCGCGACCTTCTTCTGCTGCTCACCGTATTCGCGATGCCTTTGGTCGCGCGGGGTGAGTGCGATTTCGACGATTTCCCGACCATGGACGACATGCAGCTGACCACAGTGGCCGAGGCCATGCAGTGGAACAACATGCCGATGAGTGTGAAGGGCTTTCGCACCGATGCCGCTTTGCAGACGGTACTCGCCTTTTACCAAGAGCGCTGGGCGGGCGCGGAGGACATCACTACCTTTGGCGCCTGGCAGCAGGTACTGCATCTTAACGAAGACTGCATGATGATGGTTCAGGCTCGCACCGTTGGCTCCCAGACCACCGGGCGCCTGATGCTGGTCAATCCTCCCGCAGATGAACAAGTACGGCGCGTGCTCGGCGCCGGCGTGCCGGTGCCGCCGGATGCCGTGGTGGTGACCGATATGCAGAGCCAGGACGCTCATCGCGATGGTCAGCTAGTGATGCTGCTGCACCCGGACAGCATTGCCGGCGCGGTGAGCTGGTATCAGACGGAAATGGTACGCAGTGGCTGGCAGCTCAGCCGCCGAGCGTTCAGTCAGAACAATGCCACGCTGATCTACAGCAAGGGTCTGGAGCAGCTGTCGGTGGTTTTCCTGCGAACCGCTGCTGATGACCAGACGCAGATCCTGCTCAACCGGGTAGATCACTGATGAAGCGTCAGTGCGGGCAATCGATGACCGAGTACCTGGTCGCCTTGGGTGTCGGGGGCAGCATCATCGCCGCCCTGACCCTGGCGCCCTGCGAGCCTGCTGGCACCACCCGTGGTTGCATTCCGACCCTGATTGATGCCTTGCACAATAACTACGAAGGGTACTCAGCGACCATCGGTGCCGTGCAGGACTACGAGGATGTAGCGGTAGCGGACCCTCCCGAGGGCGATGGCGGTACGGTAGAAGAAGAGGACGACACTTCCGGTGGTGACGGCACAGGAGACACTCCCACACCGGCCGAGACCCTGAGCAAGGTCAACTACGTATACGACGCGCAGGGCAATGTGATCGGCACCGTGGCTGGCGACGTGATCCGTGATGCCAATGGCGATGCCATCGGAATCTACTCCTACAACGAAGAAACCGGCGAGGCAGTGGCCGTAGTCAACGGGGAGACTCTAACCGGTGTCAGTACCGGCAGCGTATTCGTTGATGAGGATGGCAACGTGCTCGAGCTCAAGGCATTTGTGGTTGGTGGCCAGGTGGTGGGCTTCGGCTATGAGGTCAACGACCAATATTATGATCCGCTCGAAGGCGAATTGACCGACAAAGTGCCGAGCAATGCCACCGTTGTAGACACTCGCCCGGTCAAGGTGCTTGACGGCAGCGGCAAGGCCAGCGACTTCGGCTACGAGGTGGACGGCTATATCTATTCCCTGTCCAAGGTCCAAGTGTCAGGCGAAACCTACTCCACGACGAAGGTGCCCGATGGCGAGCTGGTGGAGATGGTTCTCAGCCAGTCTTCCACCATCGCCGACTGGGATGGCTATTCACGTTGCGTCGTGCGCGGGCTGGACTGGGTCAATACGGAGCTGAGCGCCTATCCGGGCAGTGGCAATTACACCTTCGACAAGACCGAGGACGACGGCTCGGGCAATCAGGTGACCACCACCGACAACGCCGTGGTGGAGTCGCCGACCAACAACCTGGGCTACATCGACAGCGCCGATATGGGCGGCAGCTGCGGAGGCCGCTGGCTGCTCACCGAGGGTGCCAGCGACTGGACACTGAGCGGGCCTTACTAGAGCCGCCGAAAGAATACAGGCCCGTGCTGGCGCGGGCCGACATAACAAGAGTTTTGATTCGCTAGGGGATAGGGCATGCAACCGGTTTCGGGGAGCAAGTTGTTGATCATCGCCGTGATCTGCGGGGTACTCGCGGGTGGTGCGGCGTGGATGTACCTGAAGAGCAAGGAGGCCCAGTACCGTGAGGCCTACAGGCCGCCAGTGGAGCGCAAGGTGGCGCTGATCGTGCCGCGCCAGGATATCGGCAAGGCCGAAGTGATCAGCAAGGAAAAGGTGGCCGTCCTGGAGGTGCCCGCGCAGTTCGTGCCGTCCGGCGCCGTTCTGGCTCAGGACTGGAAGAAGCTCGATGGGCGCATGGTGGAAGCGCCGCTGCAGAAGGGCAAACCGATCACCTGGAGCGCAGTTGAAGGCAGCTCGGTGACGCGCTTCTCCGAGAATGTCGAGCTGGGCAAGCGCGCCAAGACGGTCAAGATCAGCAAGGTCAACTCCTTCGACGGCCTGCTGCGTCCGGGGGACCACGTCGACCTACTGGGCAGCTTCGCCGCTACCGACATCGGCCTGCAGGAACAACCCAACCTGGCCGACGATGTGATCATGACCGTGCTGGAAAACGTGGTGGTGGTCGCCGCTGGCCGCGAGGATGCCAGTGGCCGCAAGTACGAGACCTTCTACGACCAGAACTCGGCAGACGGTTTCAACATGAACTTCTCCACCGTCAGCCTGATGCTCACCCCGCAACAGGTAGCGCGCGTCGAGCTGGCCGAGCGTAGCGGCGACCTGGTTGCGGTGCTGCGCCACCCCAAGGACACCAGCTTCGCCAAGCTGGGCCAGATCACCGTCGCCAACCTGCTGGAGCCGCCGCCTGCCGAGAAGGCCGATGTGGTGCTCGATGCCGATGGCAAGCTGGTTGGCCGCATCGTCGGCGACAACGTGGTGGATGCCCAGGGCCGCATCGTCGGCAAGATGGTCGATGGCAAGGCGGTGGCCTTCGATGGCAAGGCACTCGGCTCGGTGGTCAAGGACGTGGCCGCCGATGACCCGCTGCTGCGCATGCGCGAGCGTGCCGATGTGGTGCGCGATGCCGACGGCAAGGTGATCGGCCGCATCGTCGACGGCAAGGTGCTGGACGCTGAGGGCAAGGTCATTGGCGTGGTCAAGAACGGCCAGGCCGTGGGCCTCAAGGGCGAGAGCCTGGGCAGCGTCGAGCGCAACGCGGCGCTGGATGCCCAGGGCCGGGTGATCGACATGAGCAAGTCCAGCGCCCAGGCCGCGCCGCAGAAACGCGGCAGCGAGCAGCAGCTGGTGCGCGATGCCAGTGGCAAGGTGATCGGCAAAGTGGTGAACGGCAAGGTGGTCGACGCCAGCGGCAAGGTCATCGGCCAGGTCAAGAACGGCAGGGCCATTGGCCTCGACGGGCAGAGCCTGGGCAAGGTGGAGACCACCTTGGTGGATGCCCAGGGCAAGGTGGTCGGGCAGATGGGCGAAGTGGTGCGCGACGCCAACGGCAAGATCATCGGTCGAGTGGTCGACGGCCAGGTGGTGGATGCCAGCGGCAAGGTGCTCGGCGTAGTGCGCGACGGCAAGGCGGTGGGCGTGGACGGCAAGGCCATCGGCCAACTGGACAAGGTGCCGCTGGACGCCAGTGGCAAGCCCAAGGACGACGCCGTGCGCGTGGTTCGTGACGCCTCCGGCAAGGTGCTCGGCACTGTGGTCGGCGACCGGGTGCTGGACGAGCAGGGCCGCGAAGTCGGCAAGCTGGTGGACGGCAAGGTGATCGGCACGGATGGCCAGGTCCTGGCCGACGGTGTCGAGGTCGAGATCCAGCAGAACGCCGTGCGCGTGGCCCGCGATGCCTCCGGCAAGGCCATCGGCACGGTCAAGGGCGACACTGTCTACGACGCCAGTGGCAAGGTGGTTGGCAAACTGGTGGGCGGCAAGGTGGTGGATGCCAATGGCAACGTGGTCGCCTCGGGAGTGAATGCGGCGGTCGAGGGCCAATCCCAGGCCGATACTGCGCTGGCCGGAGCCGGGGAGGGCGAGGCCGTTGTTCAGCAGACCAGCCGCATGGTGCAGTTCATTCCGGGGGGGACCGGCAAGAACGGCGTCATCCCGGTGCAGAACCTGCGCCTGGAATAGATCGCAAGATGAAGCGGCACCGAGAGTGCCGCTCGATGAACAAGAAAGACGCTAGGGCCTCGAGACAATAACGATGAAAGTACGATTTCTTTTGCTGTTCATGGGGATGCTGGCCGTGCCGCTGGCCTCGGCAGAAAGCCTGCCGGCGCAGCTGACGCTGTACAAGGGTGATGTGCGGGTGATCGAGGCGCCGGGTATCGAGCGCCTAGCGGTCGGCAACGTGGAGCTGGTCAGCGCCACTCTGCTGAAGAACCAGGAAATGGTCCTCACCGCCGAGACCGAGGGCGAGACCACGGTGCAGGCCTGGTTCACCGATGGCCATCGCGAGCAGATGGGCGTGGTGGTGGTGAAGGCCAACGGCTATCGCCAGGTTGGCGAACTGCGCGCCCTGCTTGGCGATATTCCTGGCCTGAAGATTCGCACAGTAGGCCGTCAGGTGGTGATGGAAGGGCGCCTGCACAGCCAGGACCTGCAGCGGGTCAAGGATGCGGTGAAGTTCTACGACAATGTGCTGGTGCTGGCCGAGGAGCAGAACGGTGCCGCCACCAAATCCGACTCCGGTCTGATGCTGGAGGAGGTGCGCGCGATGCTCGGGCAGATTCCGGGCATTTCGATCAAGACCGTCGGCCGCCAGATCGTGGTGGACGGCGACCTCAACCAGATCGATATGGATCGCATCAAGCTGCTGCAGGAGCGCTATCCGGACATGCTGGTGCTGGCCCAGCCGATGTCGCAGTTCGTCGCGCCGATGATCTATTTCGACGTGCGTATCACCGAGTTCGCCAAGGACGACGTGGAAGAGCTGGGTATCAACTGGAGCACCAGCATCAACGGTCCGAGCTTCGTGTTCTCCTCCGACCAGCGCACCAACCCCTATTTCCGTGGCCAGTTCCCCAGCGACTCGGGCACCTTTGACGACCTCAACGAAGAGGTCGGCAACACCGGCACCAACGGTTACTGGGGCATCGCCACGGAGATCACCTCGCGCATCAACTTCCTGGAGAAGAATGGCTCGGCCCTGACGCTGGCCTCGCCACGCCTGTCCGCGCGCAGCGGTGGCGTCGCCGAGCTGACCGTGGGCGGCGAAGTGCCGGTGGTGACCAGCAGCATCAACGGCCCCTCGGTGGAGTACAAGGAGTTCGGCATCATCCTCAACATCTCGCCGCAGATCTACGGCAGCGACCGGGTCGCGGCCAAGGTGATGGCCGAGATCAGCCAGCTGGATAAGGCCAACCAGGTAGGCGACTACCCTGCGTTCAAGACCCGTCGCACCGACAACGAGGTGCAGCTAAGGATCGGCGAGACCCTGGTGCTGTCCGGCCTTGTCAACAAGGACACCCAGCAGACCTACGAGGGCGTCAAGTGGCTGCAGGACATCCCGGTACTCGGTCCCTTCTTCCGCAACAAGAGCTTCAAGGGCGGCCAGACCGAGCTGGTGATCTTCATCACGCCGGAGCTGATGACCGGCGCCACCGCCACGGCCAACCAGCGTGAGCTGGATCGTGCCGAACGCATGCTCGGCGACTTCGAGAAGTCGGTGAAGAAAGGCCTGCTGGACTGAGGAGCGACGGATGTTCGAGTTAGAAGTCAGCTACCGCAACGGCCAGCCGGTCGACAAGGTTACCTGCGCCGCCAGCCAGTGCGAGCTGGGCAAGGCGCGCACCTGCATCCTGCGTCTGCGTGGCTGGCGGGTGGCGCCGGTGCATGCACGCATTGAGCGTTCCCTGGCCGGGCTGTTCGTCGAGGATCTCAGTCGTGGCTATGAGCTGGAGGTCAACGGCAAGCTGGTGGGGCGTTATGGTCCGCTCAGCGAGAACGATCAGATCGGCATCGGTGGCTATCTGGTGCGGGTGCGCCCGCTGGTGGTCGAGAGCGAGGACATGCCGCCGACCGACGAGGGGCAGCCGCTCAACGAGTCGGAGGCCGCCGGTATCGTCAGCCACGACCAGGCCGCTTATATGGAATGGTCCAAGTACATCCATGGTGAGCTGTTCCGTGCCATGGACCTGCGCCGCATGGACCTGGAGACCATGGCCCACGACGAGGTACGGGCCAAGCTGGCCGAACTGGTCGACGAGATCATGGAGCAGATCCGCGCGCGCCTGCCCAAGTGCATCGACTGCGCCGTGCTGCACAAGATCGTGTTGGACGAGGCGGTCGGTCTAGGCCCGCTGGAGGACTTGCTGGCCGACGAGAGCATCACCGAGATCATGGTCAACCGGCATGACGACATCTACGTCGAGCGCTCCGGTCGACTGGAGCGCTCCAGCATCAACTTCAGCTCCGACGCCACGGTGATGGCGACCATCGAGCGGATCATCTCGCCGCTCGGCCGCCGCATCGACGAAAGCTCGCCGATGGTGGATGCGCGCCTCAAGGACGGCTCGCGGGTCAACGCGATCATCCCGCCGCTGGCGCTCAAGGGTCCTTGCCTGACCATTCGTAAGTTCTCCCAGCACAAGCTGACCACCGACGACCTGATCCGCTACGGCTCGATCAATGAGCCCATGGTGGTGTTCCTGCGTACCGCGGTTGAGCAGCGCCTCAACGTGGTGGTGTCCGGCGGTACCGGTTCGGGCAAGACCACGTTGCTGAATATCCTGTCCAACTTCATCCCGCCGGAGGAGCGGGTGGTGACCGTGGAAGACGCCGCCGAGTTGAAGCTGGTGCAGCCCCACGTGGTGTCGCTGGAGTCGCGTCCGGCGAACATGGAGGGCAAGGGCCAGGTGACCATCCGCGACCTAGTGCGCAACTGCCTGCGGATGCGCCCCGACCGCATCGTGGTCGGCGAGTGCCGCGGCGGGGAGGCACTGGACATGCTGCAGGCGATGAACACCGGTCACGACGGTTCGCTGACCACCGGCCACGCCAACTCGCCGCGCGACATGTTGCGCCGCCTGGAGGTGATGGTCCTGATGGCGGGGATGGACCTGCCGGTGCAGGCGATTCGCGAGCAGATCGCCTCGGCGGTGCACATCATCGTGCAGCAGACCCGCTTCGGCGACGGCTCGCGGCGCATCACCAGCATCACCGAGATCACCGGCATGGAGCAGGGCACCATTCTGCTCAACGAGATCTTCTGCTTCCGCCAGCAGGGCTTCGACCAGAACGGCCGGGTCAAGGGGCGTTACCTGGCCACCGGCCAGGTGCCGGAGTTCTACGAGGAGCTGCGCAGCCGCGGCATCCCGGTGGACATGAGCATCTTCAAGAGCGATCAGGAGGTCTGACATGGGCGGCCTGATGCTGATTCTCAGCGTGGCGGCGATCGCCCTCTGCGCCTTTTGCCTGGCACTCATCTTCGGCCGGGTAATCCTGGCCAACATGGGCTTCTACCGTCGCCAGTTCAGCGCCAGCGCCGAGGTGGAATTAGCCGACATGTTCATCTTCGCCAGCGGCCAGCAGCTGTTCATCTTCAACCTGATGCTGCTGGCGTTCGTACCGCTGTTTCTGCACGTGCTGTTCGACATCCTGGTGATCACCGTTGCCGGCGCGATTCTCACGTTGTTCGTCCCGGGCATGTTCTTCCGCATGCTCAAGCGCAAGCGCCTGATGAAGTTCGAGGAGCAACTGCCGGATGCATTCATGCTGCTGTCCAGCAGCCTGCAGTCTGGCGCCAGCCTGAACATGGCGCTGGAGAACGTGGTGCAGCAGTCTCCGGCACCTCTCAACCAGGAGTTCGGCCTGCTGGTGAAGAAGCTGCGTCTGGGTGTGACCCTGGAGGACGCCCTGGTGAAGATGGAGGAACGCATCCCGCTGCCGTCCTTCATCATGGCCAGCTCGGCCGTGCGCATCAGCCGCGAAGTGGGCGGCAACCTGGTGGAGACCATCAACGGCATGGCCACCATGCTGCGGCGCAAGAAGGTCATGGAGGGCAAGATCGACAGCCTGACTTCCCAGGGCCGCGCCCAGGGCATCTTCATGGCCATGCTGCCGATCTTCCTCGCCGGCATTCTCAGCGCCATCGAGCCGGAGGCCATGAGCCAGCTCTACACCACACGCATGGGCCTGATGGTGCTGGCGGTGATGGTGGTGATGGAAGTGCTTGGCTTCGTCTTTATCAAGAAAATCACCCGGATCGACGCCTGATGAGCGAGCTACTTGCCTTGTTGAGCGGCGCCGGCACCGGCGTCGCGGTCACCTGCTCGATCCTGGTGTTCATGGCGCTGTTCCGCTACCTGCCGGACGAAAACCGCTCCTACATGGACCCGGTGCCGCCGCTGATGAAGCCGATCTGGCCGCTGGTGCGTCTGGTCTCCTATTTCATCGGCTCGATGCTGCCGCCCAAGTTCCTCGACTGGCTGGACAAGCGTCTGCAGCGCACCGGGGCGCTCTACGTGCTGACCCCGGAAGACTACTTCGGTCTCTGCGTGTCCCTGGCCATCCTGCTGCCGCTGATTGCCTTGCTGCCGATGGTCAGTGGCAAGAGCGGGGTGATGTGGTCGGTATTGCTGTTGATGTTCGCCCTGGGCGCCGTGTTGCCCGAGCTATGGATCAACGACACGCGCAACCGCCGCGACCGCGACATCGTGCGCAACCTGCCGGTGTTCCTCGAGTACCTGACCATGTGCGTGGACGCCGGCCTCAACTTCCTCGGTGCTCTGCAGCAGGCGGTAGAGAAAGGCCCCAACGGCGCGATGAAGAACGAGTTTCGCATCGTCCTGCGTGATATACGTTCTGGCCTTCCGCGTGCCGAGGCTCTCACACGCATGGAGCAGCGGGTCAACCTGAAGGACATCGCGACCTTCGTCCGCGCGGTGGTGCAGGCCGAGAAGATGGGCTCCAGCCTCAAGTCGACCCTGCAGATCCAGGCCCAGCAGCGCCTCGAAGAGCGCTTCCAGCGTGCGGAGAAGACCGCCATGCAGGCGCCGGTAAAGCTGATCATCCCGCTGATCCTGTTCATCTTCCCTCTGACCTTCGTGATCCTGCTGTTCCCGATCGCGGTCAAGTTCATGGCGCAATGAAGATGAAAGCGGGATATCGCGTGGTACAGGTGCAAAGAGAGGGCGAGGCGATTGCCGAGCTGCATCTGCTGTCCGCCTACGACATGCTGCGCCGCGCCCGCGGCCTGCTCGGGCGACCGCAGCCATTGCCCGGCCAGGGTATCTGGCTGAAACCCTGTAATGCCGTACATTGCTGGCTTATGGGCTACTCCATCGATGTGCTGTTTCTCGATGGCGAAGGGCGTGTACTCAAACTCTGCTCGCAGCTTCGGCCATGGCGCATGGCGGCCTGTCGCGGTGCGCGCAGCGTTGTGGAGCTGGCCGCGGGCGAAGCGGAAAGGCTGAAGATTGGTGAGGGGGATGTGATCACATGCGTGGCCTGATTATCTGTGGCGTGCTGCTGGCACTGACCGGCTGCGCCGGCATGCCGAGTGGTGATCTGCTGGAAGTGCAGCGCCAGGCGAACGCGGCCTACAACGAAGGCGATTTTGCCCGCTCCACTCGCGGCTATCGCGCCCTGGTCGAGGAGCTGCCTCAGGATGCCGAGGTGCGCTATCGCCTGGGCAACAGCCTGGCCAAGCAGGGTGACGTCGAGGGTGCCATGCAGGCCTACCGCGAGGCGGTGGTACGCGACTCCAAGCATGCCAAGGCCTGGCACAACCTGATCTATCTGCAGCTGCAGGGAGTCGGCCACACGGTGGCGGAGATGTATCTGCACATCAACCGCGACGATCCACGCGTTGCCCCGGTGGCACAGAAGGCCGAGGCGGTGATGCAGGCCTTCGACGTGCCTCTCCAGCCGCTGGATCGCCAGGAGCCCTGAGATGAGCCCACGCAGTCAGCATGGCCAGGCCCTGGTGGAGTACGTCATCGTGCTGCCGGTGCTGGTCATGCTGATCTTCGGTACCATCCAGGCGGCCTTTATCTATTCGGCGAAGAACACCCTTAACTTTGCCACCTTCCAGGCCGCCCGCCTGGGAGCGGTGAACAGTGCTAAGTACGACGATATCCGCCGCGGCCTGATTCGCGGCATGACGCCGATGTTCGTCCACCACAACACCGATGAGAGCAAGGACCTGGCCAATATCGAGGCGGGTGCCGAGGTGGATAACTTCATGCTGGTTACCCGTATCAGCCCCAATCTGGGTGACTTCAGCGCCTATGGCGAGTTCGATGCAGACGAATCGGACTACGCCATACCCAACGACAACCTGATGTATCGCCCGGGCACCGGCATCCAGGACGCCAACCTGCTGAAGATTCGCGTGCAGTACTGCCTGAAGCTGGTGGTGCCGATTGTCGATCGTCTGCTCAGCGCTGCCTCGAGCTTCAACAGCTCCGGCACCGAGGGCAGCTTCAGCGAGGCTTCGCGGGCTGCTGTCGACAACTATGCGGACATCTGCCAGGCCGGCCGGCGCGGTATCGTCATCACCTCCGAAGCCATGGTGCGTATGCAGTCGCCGGCACTGGCCGACGGTGATGCCTGTGGCTCGGATATGAACTGCCTGTGAACAACTCACCCGCCATCAAACAAGGAGCCGCCATGCGCGCCACGATCACGATGCTTGCCGTTGCCCTGCTGACCGGTTGTGCCTCTCAGGTGGATACCAGCGCCACCTCGGGCGATCTGGTCATCGACAAGCCGGCCAGGCGCAATGTGCTGGTCAGCCTGAATGGCAGTGAGCAGGCCGAGAGCAACGAAAGTTGGCAGGACCTGCGCCATTCCCTGCACTCGAACCTCGACGACCAGGCCTTCCATTCGCTCTACCGCATGACCCATGTCGCTGATCGGCGGATCATCCCGACGCCGGGCGTGCTGGTCAGCGTCGACGTGGTCGATTTTCGTTACCTGAGCCAGCTCAGCCGTAGCTTCCTCGGGCCCACCACCGGCAACGCCTGGGTCGATGCCAAGGTGGCCTTCTACGATCTGCAGTCGGGAGAGCTGTTGGGCAACCGTACCTACCGGACCACCTCGTCTGGCTGGGGCACCTTCTTCTCCAACATGACCGAACGCCAGGTGCAGGCGCTGTCGGCGAAGATCATCGACGAGATCATGCAGGCCGACGAGCCGCCCTACGTGGCGGCCAATACGAAGCCGTGATGGCAGAAACGAAAAAGCCCCGCGCTGGCGGGGCTTTTTCATTGCGGACGGATCACTCGTCCATCTGCGACTGCAGGTAGTTCTCCAGGCCGACCTTGTCGATCAGGCCCAGTTGGGTTTCCAGCCAGTCGATGTGCTCTTCCTCGGATTCGAGGATGTCTTCCAGCAGCTCGCGGGTGCCGTAGTCGCCGACGCTCTCGCAGTAGGCGATGGCGGCTTTCAGGTCGGGTACCGCGGATTGCTCCAGCTTGAGGTCGCAGCTCAGCATTTCCTTGGTGTTCTCGCCGATCATCAGCTTGCCCAGGTCCTGCAGGTTGGGCAGGCCTTCGAGGAAGAGGATGCGCTTGATCAGCTTGTCCGCATGCTTCATCTCGTCGATCGACTCGTGATACTCGTGCTCGCCGAGTTTCTTCAGGCCCCAGTCTTCGTACATGCGTGCATGCAGGAAGTACTGGTTGATCGCCACCAACTCATTGCCGAGGATCTTGTTCAGATGCTGAATGACCTTCTTGTCGCCTTTCATGATGCGCCTCGCCCTGAGTGGTGATTGTTGGATACGGCTGGATAGGCTTGAAGTTTGCGCCTGAAGTTGCTTTCGGTCAAATATAAGTCTTTGAATTATATACAAAAATTAATATAAATAAGAATGTTTAGCTTCCGCGTTTTGGCGCTAACTCATTGATATATGGCGATAAAGATTGGGCGGCTGTTTAATGGCGCCGAGTCTGCTCGCCGAATATTTCACGAGGCGGGCGCAACAGGCTGTTTGGAGAGAATGAAATGCTGTTGCGATTGGCCGCCGATGCGGTCGTGGTGGTGCACCTGTTGTTCATCCTGTTCGTGCTCGGCGGCGGTCTGCTGGCGCTGCGCTGGCCGCACCTGGCGTTCTTGCATCTGCCGGCGGCGGCCTGGGGCGTGGCAGTGGAACTGCTGCACCTGTATTGCCCGCTGACGCCGCTGGAGAACCAGCTGCGCCAGGCGGCGGGGCAGGCCGGTTATGACGGCGGCTTCGTCGAGCACTATCTGATCCCGCTGATCTACCCGGCCGGGCTGACCCCGCAGATCCAGCTGTGGCTCGGCGCGGTGGTGTTGGCAATCAACGTGCCGGTCTACCTGTGGCTGCTCTGGCGCCTGCTACGGCGCTGAGCGGAGCGGTTATCGCGAACTGCTCTAACGCAAGGGTTCCGCAGGCCTAGCTTTACAACTGCGGTACCCGTTTTGCACTTGCCGTGGCGCGCCGGAGGAGGCGTGTCGGGTGCGGGTTGAACCCCGGATCGGCAAGGAGCGCACGCCATGCAAGCCTCAACCATCCTCTTTTTGCTGATCGCCGGCGCGGTGCTGGTGGCCGGCTCGTTGCTGCTGCGGGTGTTCTCCGCCGGCAAGTACGAGATCAAGACCATCGACCTGGTGTTCCTGGTCATCCCGCTGCTGGTGGTGGCGCTGGCCACTGGGAAGCTCAAGGGCATCGACATGTTCGGGGTCAAGGCCGACCTCAGCGAGCTGCTGGCCGATGCCGCCCAGGGCAAGATCAAGGAGCAGGTGGCGCCGGCCAAGCAGCTGACCGTGCAGGACGCCGTGCAGGTGGTGCAGATGGCCGGCAAGGGCGGCATCAACGAGCTGCGCGTGCTGATCGAAAGGCGCATCGAGGCCCTGGAGCTGCGCCTGGGCCATGGCGGCTACTACGGCGAGGCACTGAAGACCTACCTCGAGTCGCTGTCCGGCAGTTCCTATCTGCGTGTGGTGGTGGTTAATCGGCCGGACGGCAAGCTGTTCGGCATGTTCAATGCGGCCAATCTGATTGGCTACCTGCGCGTGGCCGATCAGGCCGGCTATCAGCAGTTCGAGCGCCTGCTGAACAGCAGCGACGCGGCCAGCTGGGACGAGCTGAGCAAGCTGCCGGGCTTCGTCGGCGTGCAGTCGGCGGTGGCCAGCAGCACTTCGCGGCGCGAGGCGCTGGAGCGCATGGAGCAGCTGCGCACCGACAGCCTGCCGGTGATCAATGCCGAGGGCTTCTTCATGGGCACGGTGGAGCGCAGCAAGCTCACCGCCAGCCTGATCCTGGCGGTGACCCAACGCCTCGACGGGGCAGGGCAATAGACCACTTGTGGCCCGTCATTCAGCCGCCTGATTCAGTGCCGCCGCGCGGGATGCCTTGGCTACACTCGGCCCAACTTCACCACAGAACAAAGGCAAAGCAGTATGCAGAACCGCATGATGATCACCGGCGCTGGTTCCGGTCTGGGACGCGAGATCGCCCTGCGTTGGGCCCGTGAAGGCTGGCGCCTGGCGCTGTGCGACGTCAACGAACCCGGCCTGGCGGAAACCCTCAAGCTGGTGCGCGAGGCCGGTGGCGATGGCTTCACCCTGCGCTGCGACGTGCGCGATTACAGCCAGCTGACCGCCGTGGCTCAGGCCTGCGAGGAGCGTTTCGGCGGCCTCGACGTGCTGGTCAACAACGCCGGCGTGGCGGCCGGTGGCTTCTTCGCCGACCTCAGCCTGGAAGACTGGGACTGGCAGCTGTCGATCAATCTGATGGGCGTGATCAAGGGCTGCAAGGCCTTCCTGCCGCTGCTGCGCGCCAGCAAGGGCAAGATCATCAACATCGCCTCCATGGCGGCGCTGATGCAGGGCCCGGCGATGAGCAACTACAACGTGGCCAAGGCAGGTGTGGTGGCGCTCTCGGAGAGCCTGCTGATCGAACTCAAGCCCGAGGACGTGGCGGTGCACGTGGTCTGCCCGTCGTTCTTCCAGACCAACCTGCTGGACTCGTTCCGTGGCCCGACCCCGGAGATGAAGCAGCAGGTCGGCAAGCTGCTGGAAGGCAGCCCGATCAGCGCCGCGGACATCGCCGCCTATGTCTACGACGAAGTGGCCAAGGGCGAGTTCATGATCCTGCCCCACGAGCAGGGCCGCATGGCCTGGGCAATCAAGCGCCAGCAACCGCAGGTCATCTACGACGAGATGACCAAGATGTGCGAGAAGATGCGCGCCAAGATCGGCGGCGCCTGAGTCGCGCGGCAATCAAAAAGGGCAGCCGAGGCTGCCCTTTTTTGTTTTTGCCGAACAGGTCAGCCGGCCACCAACACCCGGATCGCCTCCAGGCGCAGGGCCGCCTTGTCGAGGAAGGCCAGGCCGCTCTCGCGCTGCTTGCGCAGGGCCTCGATCTCGCTGCTGCGCACCGTCGGGTTGACCGCCTGTAGGGCGGTCATGCGCGCGATTTCCTCGTCCAGGGTCGCGGTGAAGCGCTGACGCGCCTCGCTCACCCGCTCGTTGTGGCGCGGTGCGATCTTCGCCTCGGCGGCGTTGATCTGCTTGGACAGCACGTCACGCTGGGCCTGCACGAACTTGTTGGCGCTGGCGCGCGGCACGGTCTCCAGCTGGTCGTTGAGGGTGTCGAAGGCGACCTTGCTGGCCAGGTCGTTGCCGTTCGGATCGAGCAGGCTGCGCAGCGCCACCGGCGGCAGGAAGCGGCCCAGCTGCAGCGCCTTGGGCGCCACCACCTCGCTGACGTAGAGCAGTTCCAGCAGCACGGTGCCGGGCTTGAGCGCCTTGTTCTTGATCAGCGCCACGGCGGTGTTGCCCATCGAGCCGGACAGCACCAGGTCCATGCCGCCCTGCACCATGGGGTGTTCCCAGGTGAGGAACTGCATGTCCTCGCGGGCCAGGGCCTGGTTGCGGTCGTAGGTGACGGTCACCGCCTCGTCGTCGCCGAGGGGGAAGCTGGCGTCCAGCATCTTCTCGCTGGGGCGCAGCACCAGGGCGTTCTCGGAATGGTCCTCGCTGTCGATGCCGAAGGCGTCGAACAGCTCTTCCATGTAGATCGGCAGGGCGAACTGGTCGTCCTGCTCGTGGATTTCCTCGACCAGCCGCTCGCCTTCGCCGGCGCCGCCGGAGTTGAGTTCCAGCAGGCGGTCGCGCCCGCTGTGCAGCTCGCCTTCGAGACGCAAACGCTCGGCGCGGGCTTCGTCCAGCAGGGCCTGCCAGGCCTTGTCGCCATTGCTCTCCAGCAGTGCCAGCAGGCGTGGGCCGAACTGATGCTGCAGGGCGTTGCCGGTCGGGCAGGTATTGAGGAAGGCGTTCAGTGCCTGGTGGTACCAGTGGAACAGGTGGGCCTGCGGGCTGCCTTCCAGGTAGGGCACGTGCAGCTGGATGGTGTGCTTCTGGCCGATGCGGTCGAGACGGCCAATGCGCTGCTCCAGCAGGTCCGGGTGGGCCGGCAGATCGAACAGCACCAGGTGGTGGCTGAACTGGAAGTTGCGGCCCTCGGAGCCGATCTCGGAGCAGATCAGTACCTGGGCGCCGAATTCCTCGTCGGCGAAGTAGGCGGCGGCGCGGTCGCGCTCGAGGATGCTCATGCCCTCGTGGAACACCGTGGCCGGGATGCCGGAGCGCACGCGCAGGGCGTCCTCCAGGTCCATGGCGGTCTCGGCGTGTGCGCAGATCACCAGCACCTTGAACTTCTTGAGCATCTTCAGGGTGTCGATCAGCCAGTCGACACGTGGGTCGAAGCGCCACCAGGCCTCGTCTTCGCCCTGGGCCTGGTAGCTGACTTCCGGATACAGCTCGGCGTGCTCGCCGGGTTGCAGGTCGGCGTACTGGGCCGGATGCGGCAGCGGATAGGGGTGCAGCTGACGCTCGGGGAAGCCCTGCACGGCGGTGCGGGTGTTGCGCAGCAGCACGCGGCCGGTGCCGTGGCGGTCGAGCAGTTCGCGGATCAGGCGCGCGGCGGCCTCGCTGTCGCCATCGGTAACGGCGGCCAGCAGGGCCTCGCCCTCGGCGCCGAGGAAGCGCGCGATGGTGGCATGGGCCTTCTCGGACAGGCGGCCCTCGTCGAGCAGCTCCTGCACCGCCTCGGCGACCGGACGGTAGTTGGCGCTCTCGGCGCGGAAGGCTTCCAGGTCATGGAAGCGGTCCGGGTCGAGCAGGCGCAGGCGCGCGAAGTGGCTTTCCAGGCCCAACTGCTCGGGGGTGGCGGTGAGCAGCAGCACGCCGGGAATGGTTTCGGCCAGTTGCTCGACCAGGCGATATTCGTCGCTGGCCTTTTCCGGGTGCCACACCAGGTGGTGGGCCTCGTCGACCACCAGCAGGTCCCAGCCGGCGGCGAATGCGGCGTCCTGGGCCTTCTCGCTGTCCTTCAGCCATTCCAGGGAGACCAGCGCCAGCTGGGTGTCCTCGAAGGGGTTGCTGGCATCGCTCTCGGCGAAGCGTTCGGCGTCGAACAGGGCGACCTGCAGGTTGAAGCGGCGGCGCATCTCCACCAGCCACTGGTGCTGCAGGTTTTCCGGCACCAGGATCAGCACTCGGCTGGCACGACCGGAGAGCAGCTGGCGGTGGATCACCAGGCCGGCCTCGATGGTCTTGCCCAGACCCACTTCGTCGGCCAACAGGACACGCGGGGCCATGCGGTCGGCAACCTCGCGGGCGATATGCAACTGGTGAGCGATCGGCTGGGCACGGGCGCCGCCCAGGCCCCAGAGGCTGGACTGCAGCAGGCGGCTCTGGTGCTCCAGGGTGTGGTAGCGCAGGGCGAACCAGTTCAGCGGGTCGATCTGCCCGGCGAACAGGCGGTCGCTGGCCAGGCGGAACTGGATGAAGTTGGACAGCTGGGTCTCGGGCAGGCTGTAGGGTTCGTGCTGGGCGTCGAAGCCGTGGTAGACCAGCAGGCCGTCGATGTCCTCGACCTCCTGCACGGTGAGCTTCCAACCCTCGAAGTGGGTGATCTCGTCGCCCGGGGCGAAGCGCACGCGGGTCAGTGGAGCGTTGCGCAGGGCGTACTGGCGGGTCTCGCCGGTTGCCGGGTAGAGCACGGTGAGCAGACGGCCGTCGGAAGTGAGGATGGTGCCCAGGCCGAGTTCCGCCTCGCTGTCGCTGATCCAGCGTTGCCCCGGTTGATACTGCACAATGCCACTACTTGCCATGAAATGCCCCAGCTGCGAAAAAAGCCGCGTATGTTAGCGGAACGCCGCGTCGAGGGCGACGCCCGCGGCTGAATCAATGCGTGCGGCCTGAGTCGAAAGTGTAGCGAGCGCCGGTTCAAGTTGGAGTCTGTCCGGCCGACAGTTGGGTTAACCACGGAGAGCATCGATGCTGCCGCCCATCCCCCACAGCCTGGTCCCGGTCACCGCCCAGCAGGACGTGGTCAAGCCGCGCCCGGAAATTCCGCCGGTGACGCCGACCAACGAGAGCTCCAACGAGGGCAAGGTGGAGCTGGACAAGCGGCACCCGCAAGAGGCCGAGGAGCTGCTGCGCGAGGAGCAGCGCCGCCGCCGGCGCCGCGGCTACACCCCCGAGGAGCTGGCCGAGCTGGAGGCCCACAGCCCCGAAGAGGAAAAGCTCCTGGAAGAGCTGCCGCGCCAGGGCCTGTGGGTGGACGTGGAAGTCTGACCCCCGTGGACCTGTTCGATTCCCAAGTACTGCAACTGCCTGACGCCGAGCTGGATTTCCGCCCGCACTGGGTGGATGTCGCCACCGCCGACCAATGGCTGCAGCAACTGACCGCCGAGACGCCCTGGGAGCAGCCGCGGCTGCTGATCCACGGCAAGCACTTTCCCGTGCCGCGTCTACTGGCCTGGTATGGCGACCCCGAGGCCAGCTACCGCTATTCCGGCCTGCTGCATCAACCACTGCCGTGGACGCCGCTGCTGGCCGAGATCCGTGCGCGGGTCGAAGAGGTGGCCGGTCAGCCGTTCAATGGCGTGCTGCTCAATTTCTATCGCGACGGCAACGACTCCATGGGCTGGCACAGCGACGACGAGTCCGTACTGGGGCGCAATCCGCTGGTCGCCTCGCTCAACCTCGGCGGGCCGCGCCGTTTCGATCTGCGGCGCAAGGGCAGCGGGCGCATCGAGCATTCTTTGCAACTGGATAGCGGTTCGCTGCTGGTCATGGCCGGCGCAACGCAGCATCATTGGCAGCACCAGGTGGCGAAGACCCGCAAGCCGGTAGCGCCACGCATCAACCTCACTTTCCGCCTGATCCGGTCCCGACCATGAGCGACGACAAGCTGATCGACTTCATCGCGGAGCGCGGCAAGCGCATCCACGACCTGCACGACAAGAAGCTGGACGACATGCGCCAGGCCTTCGAGCAGGCCATGCCGCTCAAGGGCAAGAGCAAGTCCAAGCCGAAGAAGAAGCGCTGAGCGTCCTCGCACGCTAGCTGCCATCCGCCTGCGGCGCCCTGTCGCGGCGCCCACCCCACCGGACATTGATCCGGATCAATTGCCGCCGCCACGCCTCCTCTAATCTGAGCCCATCACGACACGGCACAGCTCAGGAGGCAGCCATGTTCCTCGATACCGTAGTTCTCGCTGGCATCGGCACAGTCGCCCTGATGGTCGCCTTCTTCGGTGGCGTCGGTCTCTTCATCTGGAAGGATTCACACAAGAAGGCCAAGGCAATCGTCAAGGCCGAGTAATCCCTCCGCAACAGTGCACGCAAGGCATTTAGGGCGACTCCGGTCGCCCATTTTTTTGCCCGCGAAAAAAGAGGCCCGCACATTGCGGGCCTAAACGTGGTCTAGCGGCGCCGCTGCCACAGGCGGAAGGCCGGCTCGGCGAGGAACAGCACGCACATCAGCCGCAGCACCTGCAGCCCGGTGATCAGCGGCACCGACAGGGCCAGCGCCTCGGCGGTCAGGCTCAGCTCGGCGATGCCGCCGGGCATCATGCCCAGCATCAGCGAGCGGTGATCCAGGGTGCCCAGCCAGCTCAGCGCCTCGGCCACCAGCGCGGCGGCGAGCATGGCCAGCAGGGTGGCGAGCACCACCAGGCCGATGAAGCGCGGCGCGCGGCGGAAGAATTCGCGGCTGAAGTGGCAGCCCAGGGCGCTGCCGATCAGCCACTGGCCGATCTCGCTGGTGCCCGGCGGCAGGCTCAGCGGGCGATCCAGCCACACCGCGCCGGCGCCGGCGAACAAGATCGGCCCCAGCAGCCAGGGGTTGGGCTGGCGCAGGCGCTGCCAGAGCAGGGCGAACAGCGCACCACCGGCCAGTAGCAGCGCCAGCGTGGGCAGATCGCTGGCGCCACCGGCATGCGCGAGTGCGGGAGCTGCGCCCAGCCACCACTGGAACAGCGCCGGCACGCAGAGCACCACCAGCAGCAGGCGCACGCTTTGCCCGGCCGCCACCTCGCCGGTTTTGGCGCCATTGCGCTGGCCGAGGTTGACCATCTCGCTGGCACCGCCGGGCATGCTGGCGAAGAACGCCGTGGCGCGGTCGACGCCGGCGCGGCGCAGCAGGGCGATGCCGATCATGCAGGTCAGGCTGGTGGCCAGTGCACCGATCAGCAGCACGCCGCCATGGGCGAGCACCTGTTCCAGCACCGCCGGACTGAAGTGCAGGCCGATGCCGGTGCCGACCAGCCACTGGCCGAGCTTGCGCCCACCCGGCACCTCGCCCAGCTCCAGGCCGCCGAGGCAGCGCAGCAGCATGACCGCCAGCAGGGAGCCGACCATCCACGGCAAAGGCCAGCCGATCAGGCTGGCCAGGTAGCCGCCGGCGGCGCCGGCGACCGGGGTGAGCAGCCAGTTAGGCACGGGCCGCCTGCAGTTTGCGCCGGTTGCGCCACCAGCGCAGGCCGGGCAGGGCCAGCATCAGCGCGGCCAGGGCCCAGAGGCCGACGGTGATCGGGCTGGACCAGAGGATCGCCAGGTCGCCGTTGCTGATCGACAGGGCGCGGCGCAGGTTGGACTCCATCATCTCGCCGAGGACGAAGCCGAGGATCAGCGCCGACAGCGGGAAGTCCATCTTGCGCAGCAGGTAGCCGAACAGGCCGAGCGCGGCCATCAGCACCAGGTCGAAGGTGGTGCTGTGCACGGCGTACACGCCCACCACCGAGATGATGGTGATGGCCGGCACAAGGATCCAGGTCGGCACGCTGAGCATGCGGGCGAACAGGCCGACCAGCGGAATGTTCATCACCAGCAGGATGACGTTGCCGATGAACAGCGAGGCGATTAGGCCCCAGACCACGTCCGGCTGCTGCTCGAACAGCAGCGGGCCGGGGGTGATGTTGTACAGAGTCAGGGCGCCGATCATCACCGCGGTGGTGCCCGAGCCCGGCACGCCGAGGGTCAGCATGGGGATCAGCGAGCCGCATGCCGAGGCGTTGTTGGCCGCCTCCGGCGCTGCCACGCCGCGCAGGTCGCCCTCGCCGAAACGGCTGCTGGCACCGGCCATGCGCTTCTCGCTCATGTAGGTGATGGCGCTGGCGATGGTCGCCCCGGCGCCCGGCAGCACGCCGATGACGAAGCCGGCCAGGGAGCTGCGCACGCTGCTCCACCAGGTGAAAGCGAATTCCTTGGCGTTAAACAGCATGCGCCCGCTGGCCTTGGCCGCCTGCTGGCGGGTGGCGGTGTGTTCGAGCATCAGCAGCACCTCGCTGACGCTGAACAGGCCGATCACCACGATGACGAACTGGATGCCATCGGACAGGCCGACACTGTCGAAGGTGAAGCGATACACGCCGGTGGTGGCGTCCACGCCGACCGTGGCCAGGCCCAGGCCGATCAGCGCGGCGAGCAGGGTCTTCATCGGTTTGTCGCCGACCATGCCGCCCAGGCAGGCGATGGCGAACACCATCAGCACGAAGTACTCGGCCGGGCCGAAGGCCATCGCCCAGTTGGCCAGGATCGGCGCGAACAGCACCACGCCTATGGTGGCGATGGTGCTGCCGATGAACGAACTCATGGCCGACAGCGACAGGGCGATGCCCGCCTTGCCCTGACGCGCCAGCGGGTAGCCGTCGAGGGTGGTCATGATGGCCGCGGCGTCGCCCGGCACATTGAGCAGGATGGCGGAGATGCGTCCGCCGTACTCACAGCCCAGGTACACGGCCGCCAGCAGGATCAGCGCGGTCTCCGGTGGCAGGCCGAGGGCGAAGGCCAGCGGCAGCAGGATGGCCACGCCGTTGATCGGCCCCAGGCCCGGCAGCAGGCCGACCACGGTGCCGACGAAGGCGCCGAACAGCGCCACCAGCAGGTTGACCGGGCGAGTGGCGACATCGAAGCCCTGCATCAAGAAATTCAGCGTTTCCATCTCAGCTCTCCAGGAAAGCGGCGAACAGGCCGAGCGGTAGCGGCACGTCCAGCAGATAGTCGAACAGGCCATAGAGCAGGACGCCCATCAGCACGCCGCTGACGGCGCTGAGCAGCACGCGGCCGCCAAACAGCAAACCGAGTCCGAAGCCGATCAGGGCCGTGCTGAGGATGAAGCCCAGTGGCTCGAACAAGAGGGCGTAGGCGAGCAGGGCGCCGATGCACAGGGCCACCTTGCGTGCCAGGGCCCAGGAGATCGGCAGGGTCGGCTCGCCGCTGGGTTTGCACAGCAGCCACAGGGCCGAGGCGGCCATCAGGGTCAGCAGCAACAGCGGGTAGGCACGCGGGCCGACCGGGTCATACGAGAAGGGGGCCTGGAAGCCCCAGGCGACCACGGCGAGAAAGGCGCAGACGAGCAGCCACACCGCGGCGAACAGGCGGACGTACATGAGGAATTCCTCGTGATAGGGGGCGGCGGGAAGCGTCGCGAGCGCCGGGAAAGGCAAGGCGGAAGGCGGCGAGGGGAGGGAGTTGGGTTAACCCAATGACCGAGCCGAGCCGCCTTCCAACACAGCCTGTCCTGGCGCAGCAGCTTCCCTACTGAACCAAGCCGAATTCGCCGGCCAGGGCCTTGTAGTCCTGCACCTGCTTGAACACGTAGGCCTTCAGCTCGTCGCCGGTCATGTTCAGCGGGAACAGGTCGCGCTGTTCACGCAGCTTGGCGAACTCCGGGCTGGCCAGCAGGGTGTCGAACTGGGCCTTCCACCAGGCGAAGTCGGCATCGCTGACCTCCGGGCCCATGTAGAAGCCGCGGATCACCGGCCAGACGATGTCGTAGCCCTGTTCCTTGGCGGTCGGCAGGCCCTCCAGCTTGCCCGGCAGGCGCTGGTCGGAAAGCACGGCGAGGATGCGGATCTTGTTCGCCGCCAGCTGCGGGGTGACTTCGCCGAGGCCGCTGGAGGTGACCTGCACATGGCCGCCGAGCATGGCGGTGAGGGTCTCGCCGCCGCCCTCGAAGGCCACGTAGCGCAGCGCCTTCGGATCGATGCCGGCGGCGCGGGCGATCAGCGCGGTCTGCATCCAGTCCTGGCCGCCGATGGTGGCGCCGGCGCCGAAGACGATGCCGCCGGGGTCTTTCTTCAGGGCCTGGACCAAGTCGTCGAGGGTCTTGTACGGCGAGTCGGCGCGCACGCTGATGGCGCCATAGTCGGTGCCGATGCCGGCCAGCCAGCGCACGGCATTCTCGTCGTAGCGGCCGAACTTGCCCTGTGCCAGGTTGAGCAGCGAGCCAGAGGAGAACGCGGTGATGGTGCCGGCGTCCTTCGGCCGCTGGGCGACCACCGCGTTGTAGGCCACGGCGCCGACGCCGCCGGGCATGTAGGTCACGCGCATCGGGGCCTCGAGCAGGCCGTTGTCCTTGAGGCCGCTCTGGGCCAGCTTGCAGGTCAGGTCGAAACCGCCGCCGGGCTTGGCCGGGGCGATGCATTCGGGACGCTTGGGTTCGGCCAGCAGCTGGCCGGACAGGGCGAGGGCGCCGAACGCCAGGGCGATACGCGACAGGGCAGTGTTCATCATCTTCTCCTGTGGAGTTTTATTGTGGCTTACCAGATCGGCAGGGAGTAGCCGACGATCAAGCGGTTCTCGTCCGCATCGCGGGCGAAGCTGGAGCGGAAGCTGGCGTTGCGCAGGCGCACGTAGAGGTCCTTGAGCGGGCCGCTCTGCACCACGTACTTGACCTCGGTGTTGCGTTCCCACTCGTGGCCTTCTTCGCTGCTGCCGGTCACCTGGGCGTTGTCGCCCTTGATGTAGCGGGTCATGAAGCTCAGGCCGGGCACGCCGAGGGTGGCGAAGTCGTAGTCGTAGCGCGCCTGCCAGGAGCGTTCCTCGGCGTTGGCGAAGTCGTTGATCTGCACGAAGTTGACCAGGAACGGGTCGCTGCCATCGACGTAGGCGAAGCCGGTGTCGCCGGTCAGGTGCTGGTAGCCGAGGCCGACCTTGTGCCCGCTGTGGGCGTAGGAGACCAGGCCGTTCCAGGCGTTGTTGTCGACCTTGCCGGCCTCGGCCGAGCCGCTGTCGTCGCTGATCGAGACGCGCAGGTCGGCGCTCAGGCTGCCGCCGCCCAGGGGCTGGCTGGCGAGCAGGCCAAGGAAGTGCTGGCGGTAGATGTCCTCGACATCGGCATAGTAGTAGCGCGCCGTCAGGCCCTTGGCGAAGGTCCAGTCGAGGCCGGCCAGGTCCATGTGCTCGGCGGTGACGCCGCCGGCGAAGCGGCCGTTCTTGCTGTTGAGGATGATGTCCTCGGAGTTGGTCGAGGCGCGGTCGATGACCTTGTCCAGACGCCCGCCGAGCAGGCTCAGGTTGTCGATCTCGCTGGAGCTCAGCAGGCCGCCCTCGAACACCTGGGGCAACAGGCGGCTGTCGCTGGCCTTGACCACCGGCAGCTCGGGGATATGCGAGCCGTAGCGCAGCTCGGTCTTGGACAGGTTGACCTTGCCGGTCAGGCCCAGGCGGCCGAATTCGTCCGGGGTGCCGCCGTCGTCCTGTACCGGTAGCAGGTCGGTGCCGGTGCGGCCGCCGCCGGAGTCGAGCTTGACGCCGAGCATGCCGAGGGCGTCCAGGCCGACGCCGACCGTGCCTTCGGTGTAGCCGGACTGGATGTCGAGCAGAAAGCCCTGGCCCCATTCCTCGCGCTTGTTCTGGCCGCTGCCTTCACGGAAGTCGCGATTGAGGTAGATGTTGGTGGTGGTGAGGGTGGCGCTGCTGTCTTCGACGAAGGCGGCTTGCGCGGCGGCAGGCGCCAGGGCGCAGGCGAGCAGGCTGAGGCTGAAGCGACGGACAGGCGCCGTGGCCTGCCGATGGGCAGATCGCATCATGTGGTCTCCGATTGTTGTTCTTGTCACGCCGGGGCAACCACGCACCCGGCGTTTTATGGGTGGTTCTTGCCACCCTGGTCGCGATCCTAGGGGGCGAAACTTTCGCCAGCCTTTCAGGGTGAAAGAAACCCGCGGCGGCCTTCACAGGCCGCCGGCGCTGGTTACACTCGGCGAATAAATACGAGGTTTGTGGAGAGTGCCGCCGTGCGAATCCTGCTGGTCGAGGACCATCTGCCCCTGGCCGAAAGCGTGGCCCAGGCTCTGCGTGGCGCGGGCCTGACCGTCGATGTGCTGCATGACGGGGTGGCCGCCGAACACGCCCTGGCCAGCGAGGACTACGCCCTGGCCGTGCTCGATGTGGGCCTGCCGCGGCTCGACGGCTTCGAGGTGCTGGCCCGTGTGCGCGGGCGCGGCAAGACCCTGCCGGTGCTGATGCTGACCGCCCGTGGCGAGGTCAAGGATCGCGTCCACGGCCTCAACCTGGGGGCCGACGATTACCTGGCCAAGCCCTTCGAGCTGACCGAGCTGGAGGCGCGGGTAAAGGCCCTGCTGCGGCGCAGCGTGCTCGGCGGCGAGCAACAGCAGCGTTGCGGCGCGCTGGTCTATGACCTGGGCACGCGGCGCTTCACCCTGGGCGAACAGTTGCTCAACCTGACCTCCCGCGAGCAGGCCGTGCTGGAGGCGCTGATCGCCCGGCCGGGGCGGGTGATGAGCAAGGAGCAGTTGGCCGACCAGGTGTTCGGCCTGGACGAGGACGCCAGCCCGGACGCCATCGAGATCTACATCCACCGCCTGCGCAAGAAGCTGGAGGGCGATGCGGTGCGCATCGTCACCTTCCGCGGCCTCGGCTACCTGCTGGAGTCTGCGGGTGAGTGAGGCCAGCGCCGGCAGCCTGCGTGGCCGGCTGCTGCGACGCCTGGCAGCGCTGTTGGCCATCCCGCTGCTGATCGGCAGCCTGAGCGCCTACTGGAATGGCCGGCATGCGGCCGACGCCGCCTATGACCGCACCCTGCTGGCCTCTGCCCGGGCCATCGCCGACGGCCTGTACACCGAGGACGGGCTGCTGCGCGCCGACGTGCCCTATGTGGCGCTGGACCCGTTCGCCTATGACTTGGAGGGGCGCATCTTCTATCAGGTCAGCGACCTGCAGGGGAAACTGGTGTCCGGCTACGACGGGCTGCCGCCGCCACCGCCGACCACGCCGCGCACCGATGATTATCCGGCCCTGGCGCGTTTCTACGACGGAGAGTTCGACGGCGTCGGCGTGCGGGTGGTCAGTCTGCTGCAGCCGGTCAGCGAGCCGGGGATGAACGGCATGGCCGAGATCCGCGTGGCCGAGACCGACGTGGCCCGCGTGCGCATGGCCCGTGGCCTGCTGCTCGATACCCTGTGGCGCATGGGCCTGCTGGCGCTGATCAGCCTGGCCCTGGTGTGGCTGGCGGTGAGCGCCGCGCTGCGTCCGCTGGAGCGCCTGCGCGCGGCGGTGGAAGAGCGCCAGCCGGACGACCTGCGCCCGCTGCCGCTGGTCGAGGCGCAGGACGAGCTGCGCCCGCTGGTGGCCTCCCTCAACCACTTCACCGAGCGCCTGCGCCAGCAGTTCGAACGCCAGGCGCAGTTCATCACCGACGCCTCCCACGAGCTGCGCACGCCCTTGGCCGCGCTCAAGGCGCGCATCGAGCTGGGCCTGCGCGAGCGCGAGCCGGCGCTGTGGCACAGCACCCTGGAGAAGGCGGCGCAGAGCACCGACCGTCTGACCCATCTGGCCAACCAGCTGCTGTCGCTGGCGCGCATCGAACGGGCCGCCCGCGCCGTCGAAGAGGGCGGTGCGGAGCGGGTGGAGCTGGCCCAGCTGGCCCGCGAGCTGGGCCTGGCCCTGGCGCCGCTGGCGCACCAGCGTGGCATCGCCCTGGCCCTGGAGGCAGAGGTGGAAGTGCCGCTGCGCGGCGAGCCGATGCTGCTGCACGAACTGATCTATAACCTGGTCGACAACGCCCTGGCCCATACGCCGGTCGGCGGCAATGTGGTGCTGCGGGTGCTGAGCCCGGCCGTGCTGGAGGTGGAGGATGACGGCCCGGGCATTCCCGCCGAGGAGCGCGAGCGGGTGTTCGAGCGCTTCTACCGGCGCAATCCACAGGGCAGTGGCGCCGGGTTGGGGCTGGCGATAGTCGGCGAAATCTGCCGTGCCCATCGCGCCGAGATCGAGCTGGCGCAGGGCGAGCTGGGTGGCTTGCTGGTGCGGGTGAGTTTCCCAGTCGCTCAGTAGGCCAGGCTGAGGGGCTGCTGGATTTCCAGCAGGTACTGGGACACCTTGCCGCTGTCCTGCAGGGCCTTCAGACCGCGGTTGAACTGCGCCATGCGCTGTTCGTTGCCGGGCACTTTTTTCGACAGCAGCAGGTGCAGGCTGTCGCTGCGCAGCGGTTGCGGGTGGAAGCTCAGCTGGCTGCGCGCCTCGCGGCTGAACTGGCTGTGCAGCAGGTCGAAGGCCACCACCTTGTCCATCGGGAACACGTCCAGGCGGCCGGCCAGCAGCATACGCAGCCCCTGTTCCTCGTTGCTCAGGCGCTTGACCTTGAGCTGACCGTCGCGCTCGGCCTGCTGGAAGGCCTGGCCGTAGTCGTAGTCGATGGCGCCACCGATGCGCAGCGATTTGAGGTCGGCGACCTCCCTCCATTCGATCGGCTGGTCCTTGCGGTGGAACAGGTAGTAGCCGCTCTCCACCACCGGATCGCTGATGAAGAAGGCCTGTTCGCGCTCGGGGCTGCGCAGCCACACGGCGCTGCCTTCGCTGTTGCCGCGCTCGGCGCTGCGCAGGGCACGGGCCCAGGGATAGAACTCCCATTTCACCTTCACCCCCTCCAGGGCAAAGGCTTCCTCGACGATGCGCGAGGCGACGCCATGGTGGGGGAGGTTCTGGCCGAGGTAGGGGCTCCACTCGCCGTTGGTCAGGCGAACCTCGTCGGCCGTGGCGGCCAGAGGCATGAGCAGGGCGAGCAGCAGTGGCAGCAGGCGCATGGCAGGTTTCCTTGACTGAGCGGGGCGGAGCCGGGTCCTTCGGCGCCGTGGCGTACGGCTTCTATCGCCGCCCGGGGTGAGCCGGGCTTGCTTGCAGTCTAGTCAGGATATGCGTGGCTTGCGGGAGCGGGCGACCAAGCGTCGCCCGTTGCGCTTATTGCAGCATGCTGGCGGCGGCTTCCATCGCCGCGGAGAGGTCTTCGTCGGCCTGCATGTCGACGTTCGGGTCGAGGCCGAGCTTGGCGAAGGCCGGGATCTGGCTCCAGTCCAGCTGGGTGTAGGGGTGCTCGCTGCCCAGGTAGCTCTGCAGGGTGGCGACCTGGACGATGTCGACGTAGTCGGCCTTCGGCGAGTTGCGGCTGAAGTCCAGGTGCTGGCTGGGTACGATGGCGATCGGCTCGGGGAACTCCCAGGCACGCAGGATCTTGTCGCCGATGATCGGGTGGATCTTCTCGATCACGTGGTTGAGGCTGATCGAGTCGGCCAGCAGGGCGTTATTTTCTTCCGCGTAGGTAAGGATCGGCAGCACGCCGATCTGGTGTACCAGGCCGGCCAGGGTGGCCTGGTCGGGCATCAGGCGGGTGTAGTGGCGGCACAGCACGTGGCAGATGCCGGCGATCTCGGTGCTCTTGTTCCACACTTCGCGCATCTTGCGGTCGACCACGTCGCTGGTGGCCTGGAACATCTGCTCCATGGCCAGACCGGTGGCGAGGTTGCAGGTGTAGTTGATGCCGAGGCGGCCGACGGCCATCTGCAGGTCGGTGATTTCCTTGCTGGTGCGCAGCAGCGGGCTGTTCACCACCTTGATGATGCGCGCGGTCAGCGCCGCGTCGTTGCCGATCACCTTGCTCAGGGCAGGGATGCTGATGTTCGGGTCTTCCGCCGCCTCGCGCACCTTCAATGCCACCTCGGGCAGGGTCGGCAGCACCAGCTCATCGTTCTCGATGGCGTGGATCAGTTCTTCCTGGACTTTCTCGGCAAGCTTGCTCATCTCGGTTCTCGGGTCACTCGACCGCTTCAGTTTAGGTGCTGAAGCGGACTTCGTTCAGGGATGCCGGGGTTGTACCGCGTTTGCCCGGGGTCATGCATCAGCTTTTTTACCTAGCGCTGGATTTCGCGATCCGCGTCCAGTTGGTACGGCAGTTCCAGTAGCTTCAGGCCAGGGCCGTCATTGCTGCCGAGGTGGATTCGGCCATCGGCGACCGCATCCTCCTGCAGTACCGCCAGCAGCTCGGCACCGCCTTCGGTAGCGGCTGCCAGCACCACTTCGCCGACGCTGGAGCCGTGGACCGGCGAGAACAGCTCGCTGCCCACGGCCGGCAGCTCGCCCTGGGCCAGACTCAGACGTTGTAGACGCCGCTTGAGCTTGCCGAGGTACTGCATGCGCGCGACGATTTCCTGGCCGGTGTAGCAGCCTTTCTTGAAGCTGACGCCGCCGACGGCCTGCAGGTTGATCATCTGCGGGATGAACAGCTCGCGGGTGGCACCGAACACCTGGCCGACGCCGGCGTGCACCTGGCCGAGCAGCCAGTCGTTGAGCGGCGCCTCGCGCAGTTGCGCGGCCAGACGGCTGTGCAGGCTCTCGGCCTGGTCTGCCGGCGCCCAGAGTTCGGCGCGGCTGCCGGGCAGGCGAATGGCGGTCAGGTCGTTGGCGCGGGCCACGACATCGGCCTGCTGCGGCAGGTCCAGGCCGAGGTCGAGCAGGGCGCCGTCGCCACCGTCCAGGCCGAAGCGCACCCAGCTGGCGGATTCGTCGGCGAGGGTGGACTTGGAGAACACCGCGTACTTCTTCAGGTCCGCCAGTTGCGCCTCCAGCAGTTCGCTGGCCATGGCCAGCAGGTAACCGTCGCCGTCCTGCAGGATGCGGAAGCTGGAGGTCATGCGGCCCTTGGGCGTGCAGCGCGCGCCCAGGCTGGAGGTACGTTCGTCGAGATAATTCAGGTTGCAGGTGAGCTGGCCCTGGAGGAACTTGGCGGCGTCGGGGCCGCGCACGGCGAGCAGGGCTTCGTGGTTCAGCAGGGTGAAGAAGGCGGAGTCGGCCATGGGCGATCGCTGGTTGCAAAAGACAAGGGCGTCATCATAGAGGCCCCCCGGAGCCTTGTCAGCGTGCCGAGTGCGTGCGGCGTCGGTATACTGCCGCTCCTTTGCACAGGAGCCGCTGCATGGCCGACGCTACCGAACTCAATCGACTCTTCTGGCACAGCCGCCGCGGCATGCTGGAACTGGACGTGCTGCTGGTTCCTTTCGTCAAGGAGGTCTACGCCACCCTGGATGCCGAGGATCAGGCGCGCTACCGCAAGCTGCTGGAGTGCGAGGATCAGGACATGTTCGGTTGGTTCATGCAGCGCGGCGAGCCGGAAGACCCCGATCTGCGCCGCATGGTTCGCATGATCCTGGATCGTGTCCAGCCGAAGTGAAGTCTTCGAATGCCATTGGCAGGCCTCGCGCCTGCTGCTGGCGGTCTACCTGTCGGCGCTGGTCCTGGCGCTGATCACCCTGTTCGTCGTCGAAGTTCCGCTCTGGGCGTCCCTGCTCGGTGTCGGCGCCTGCCTGCTGCATGCCGCCTGGGTGGTGCCGCGACAGATCCTGCTGCGCCATCCGATGGCCTTCACCGGGTTGCGTCGCGACGAGGAGGGTTGGCAGCTGTTCAATAGTCGCGATGGCTGGCAGCCGGTGCAGCTGCGTCCGGACAGCCTTGCCCTGCCGTTGGTCGTGGTGTTGCGTTTCCGCCTGGCCGGCGAGCGGCGGGTGCGTGGTCTGTGCATCCCGCGCGACGCATTGCCGCGCGAGGCGCACCGGCGCCTGCGCGTGCGGCTGAAGTTCAGCCGGCGTAGGTGGGCGGCGCCAGGATAGTGTCGTGGGCCTGCGGCAGCAGCTGCGGGTAGTCCAGGGTGTAGTGCAGGCCGCGGCTCTCGCGGCGCAGCATGGCCGACTCGATCATCAGCTCGGCGACCTGAGCCAGGTTGCGCAGCTCGATCAGGTCGCGGCTGACCTTGTAGTTGCTGTAGAACTCGTCGATCTCGTCGAGCAGCAGACGCACCCGGTGCTGGGCGCGCTGCAGGCGCTTGTTGGTGCGCACGATGCCGACGTAGTCCCACATGAAACGCCGCAGCTCGTCCCAGTTGTGCGCGATGATCACGTCCTCGTCCGAGTCGGTCACCTGGCTGGCGTCCCAGGCCGGCAGGGACTGGGGCATCGGTACCTCGTCGAGCTGGGCGAGGATGTCCTCGACCGCCGAGCGGGCGTAGACGAAGCACTCCAGCAGCGAGTTGCTGGCCATGCGGTTGGCGCCATGCAGGCCGGTGAAGCTGGTCTCGCCGATGGCATACAGGCCTGGCACGTCGGTGCGCCCGTGCTGGTCGACCAGGACTCCGCCGCAGGTGTAGTGCGCCGCCGGCACCACCGGGATGGGCTGGCGGGTGATGTCGATGCCGAACGTCAGGCAGCGTTCATACACGGTGGGGAAGTGCGCCTTCACGAATTCGGCCGGCTTGTGGCTGATGTCCAGGTACACGCAGTCGATACCCAGGCGCTTCATCTCGTGGTCGATGGCGCGGGCGACTATGTCGCGCGGGGCCAGTTCTTCGCGCGCATCGAAGCGCGCCATGAAGCGCTCGCCGTTGGGCAGCTTAAGGTGCGCGCCTTCGCCGCGCAGGGCCTCGGTGACCAGGAAGCTCTTGGCCTGCGGGTGGTACAGGCAGGTCGGGTGGAACTGGTTGAATTCCAGGTTGCCAACCCTGCAGCCGGCGCGCCAGGCCATGGCGATGCCGTCACCGCTGGCGCCGTCCGGGTTGCTGGTATAGAGGTAGACCTTGGCCGCGCCGCCGGTAGCGAGAATCACGAAGCGCGCGTGATAGGTATCCACTTCGCCGCTGTTGCGATTGAGCACGTAGGCGCCGACGCAGCGCTGGCCGGGCAGGCCGAGCTTGCGCTCGGTGATCAGGTCGACCGCCACTCGCTGCTCCTGCAGCTCGATGTTGGCGCGCTGGCGGGTCTGCAGCAGCAGGGTGTTGAAGATGGCCGCGCCTGTGGCATCGGCGGCATGGATGATGCGCCGGTGGCTGTGGCCGCCCTCACGGGTGAGGTGGAACTCGAAGCCGCCGTCCTCGCGATCCTGTTCTTCGTCGCGTGTGAAGGGCACGCCCTGTTCGATCAGCCACTGGATGGCTTCGCGGCTGTGCTCTACGGTAAAGCGCACGGCGTCTTCGCGGCACAGGCCGCCGCCGGCGTTGAGGGTGTCGCTGACGTGGGACTCCACGGTGTCGGCATCGTCCAGCACCGCGGCAACACCGCCCTGGGCCCAGTAGGTGGAGCCGTTGGCCAGGTCACCCTTGCTCAGCACGGCAATGCGCAGGTGCTCGGGCAGGGTCAGGGCCAGAGTCAGGCCGGCAGCGCCGCTGCCGATGACCAGAACGTCGTGCTGATAGTGTTGGCTCATCTACTGCTGATTCCGCAGGGATCGAAATGGCGCCGCCTAGTATATAGAGGGGGTGGCCGGCACAATAGCTGGGCTTATGACGTAGAAGAACACTCTGGAACTTTCTTAGTCGTTCAAGTTCCAACGACAGTTGCCAAATGTGCCTGTCGTATTGGAGCGGCGGCCAGATTGGCCAGGTTATTCATGCAGTAGTCGAATCGACGATGCTGTAACGCTTTGCAAGGCCATCGAGAGCCGAGCAAAGCTTCTTCGGAGGGGAGAACTTTTGCGCAACGCCCGAGTCTATCTTGGCAGACGGAAAGACTGGCCGGCGCGGATCTCCTCCGGAACGAACGAGGAGTATTCATGCTAGCCCAGGAAGACGATCAGCAGCTGGTCGAGCGGGTGCAGCGCGGCGACAAGCGGGCCTTCGATCTGCTGGTACTCAAGTACCAGCACAAGATCCTCGGCCTGGTGGTGCGCTTCGTTCACGACAGCCATGAGGCCCAGGATGTCGCCCAGGAAGCTTTCATCAAGGCCTACCGGGCACTCGGTAATTTCCGCGGTGACAGCGCGTTCTATACCTGGCTGTACCGCATCGCCATCAACACGGCGAAGAATTATCTGGTCTCGCGGGGGCGGCGTCCGCCAGACAGTGATGTCAGTTCCGAGGATGCGGAGTTTTACGACGGAGATCACGCGCTCAAGGACATAGAGTCGCCCGAGCGCGCCATGCTGCGGGATGAGATCGAGGCCACGGTGCATCGGACCATCCAGCAACTGCCTGAGGATTTGCGCACGGCCTTGACCCTGCGCGAGTTCGATGGACTGAGTTACGAGGACATTGCCAGCGTCATGCAGTGTCCAGTCGGTACCGTGCGCTCGCGGATCTTCCGGGCCCGCGAGGCCATCGACAAAGCCCTGCAGCCTTTGCTGCAGGAAGCCTGAATGTGAGACAGCGGCGACAGCCAAGAGAGGAAACACCATGAGTCGTGAAGCCCTGCAGGAATCGCTGTCCGCGGTGATGGATAACGAAGCGGACGAACTGGAACTGCGTCGAGTGCTGGCGGCTGCCGGCGACGATGCCGAACTGCGTGGCACCTGGTCGCGTTACCAGATCGCGCGTGCGGTGATGCACAAAGAACTGCTCGAGCCGCGTCTCGATATCGCGGCCGCCGTTTCTGCGGCGCTGGCCGAAGAGGCAATGCCGACTGCGACTGCTCGTGGTCCGTGGCGCATGGTTGGACGAGTGGCGGTAGCTGCCTCGGTGACCTTGGCCGTGCTGGCTGGCGTGCGCTTCTACAATCAGGACGAGTTGGCCGGCGCCCAGTTGGCGCAGCAGGGCGTACAGCCCAGCCTGACTCTGCCGCAAGTGCAAGGCCCCGCTGTGCTGGCTGGCTATACTGAGGCAGCGTCGCCGTTGCAACAGAGCGCCGAACAGTCCAGTTCGGGTTGGCACGAACAGCGTCTGCCTGCTTATCTGCGTCAGCATGCGCAACAGGCTGCCGCCACCGGTGCTGATACCGCGCTGCCATACGCCCGAGCCGCCAGCCTGGAAAATCGCTGAGAGGGTACATGCGCGTCATCCCCCTTATAGCTCTACTCGGCAGCTGTCTGGTTTTGCCCGCACAGGCTGCCGAGAGTTGGTTGCAGCGGTTGGCTCAGGCCGACCGGCAAAGCTTTCAAGGTACTTTCATCTACGAGCGCAATGGCAGCTTCTCTACCCATGGCATCTGGCACCGGGGTAGCGAATCTGGCGTCAGCGAGCGTTTGCTGCAGCTCGATGGACCCGCGCAAGAAGTGCTGCGGGTCGATGGCAAGCCGCAATGCATGAGTGGCGCGCTGGCCGAGCAGGTGGTCGATGCTCAGTGGCCTGCACGTGAACTCAATGCGGATCAATTGGAACAGCGCTACGACATGCGCGTGCTGGGGCGTTCTCGGGTGGCCGGGCGTTCCGCCACGGTGCTGGCGCTGATTCCCCGTGACCAGCATCGATACGCCTTCGAACTGCATCTAGACGACGAGACCGCGCTGCCTCTGAAGTCGCTGTTGATCAGCGAGAAGGGGCAGTTGTTGGAGCGCTTCCAGTTCGTCAGCCTGGACCTGACTGCCGATGTCGATGACGCCGCGCTCAAGCCGGGGGAGTCGTGCAAGCCGGTCAGCCTGGGCAAGGTGGCCGAGTTGCCACAGTCCTGGAAGGCCGGCTGGGTCCCGCCGGGCTTCGAATTGAGCCAGGCGCTGCAACGTACCAGCCCGGCCTCGTCCGAGCCGGTGGCTTGCCTGCTGTATGGTGATGGTCTGGCTCGCTTCACAGTGTTCCTCGAGCCGCTGCGTGGGGCTGGGGCGGAAGATGCTCGTAGCCAGTTGGGGCCGACTGCTGTTGTCTCGCGCCGCATGAGTACCGCTGACGGCGACATGATGGTCACCGTGGTGGGTGAGATTCCTTTGGGTACCGCCGAGCGCGTGGCCCTGTCTATGCAGACTGCGACGGCTGTCGAGAGCTCTGCACAGTGATCTGCTGCGGTATGGGCCGATTCGGGGTGGTTTCTTTCTCCGAGTCGGCCTCGTTGCATCTGTTGTAATGATCGTGAAAATTCCTGTCTTCTAAGTGGATGGAGCTGAAGTCGATGCTTAGCCTGAAATCCTCGCTGTCCGGTCTGTGCGCCCTGCTGTTGCTCGGGCAGATGTCTCTGGCGCGTGCCGAGTTGCCCGAATTCACCGAATTGGTGGAGGAGGCCTCGCCGGCCGTGGTGAACATCAGTACGCGACAGAACCTGCCGCAGCGTGAGGTGGCAGCTCCGGGGCAGATGCCGGACCTCGAGGGCATGCCGCCGATGTTCCGTGAGTTCTTCGAGCGCAACATTCCGCAGATGCCGCGTAGCCCGGGGGGCGGTCGCCAGCGCGAGGCGCAGTCGCTGGGTTCCGGCTTCATCATTTCCGGCGACGGCTATGTACTGACCAACAATCATGTGGTGGCGGATGCCGACGAGATCATCGTGCGCCTGTCCGACCGCAGCGAACTGGAAGCCAAGCTGATCGGTGCCGATCCGCGCACCGATGTGGCTCTGCTCAAGGTCGAGGGCAAGGGCCTGCCGACCGTCAAGCTGGGCAAGTCGCAGGCGCTCAAGGTGGGCGAGTGGGTGTTGGCCATCGGCTCGCCCTTCGGTTTCGATCACTCGGTCACCGCCGGCATCGTCTCGGCCAAGGGGCGCAGCCTGCCGAACGAGAGCTACGTGCCGTTCATTCAGACCGACGTAGCGATCAATCCGGGTAACTCCGGCGGACCGCTGTTCAATCTGGACGGCGAAGTGGTTGGTATCAACTCGCAGATATTCACCCGCTCCGGCGGCTTCATGGGGCTCTCGTTCGCCATTCCCATCGACGTGGCCATGGATGTCGCCAATCAGCTGAAGTCCGAGGGTAAGGTCAGTCGCGGCTGGCTGGGGGTGGTGATTCAGGAGGTGAACAAGGACCTGGCCGAATCCTTCGGTCTGGACAAGCCGGCCGGTGCGCTGGTGGCTCAGGTACTGGAGGAGGGGCCGGCTGCCAAGGGTGGTCTGCAGGTCGGAGACGTGATCCTCAGCCTGAATGGTCAGCCGATCATCATGTCGGCCGATTTGCCGCATCTGGTCGGGGCTCTCAAGCCCGGCAGCCAGGCGGATCTGGAAGTGGTGCGCGAGGGTGAGCGCAAGCGTATTGCGCTGAGCATCGGCGCCCTGCCGGAAGAGGGCGAGGAGATGCCGGTGGCTGGCGAGGCGGGTGTCGAGCGCAGCAGCAATCGCCTGGGGGTGTCGGTGGCGGAGCTGAGCGCCGAGCAGAAGAAGGCCTTCGACCTGCGCGGTGGTGTGGTCATCAAGGAAGTGCAGAGCGGCCCGGCCGCGCTGATCGGCCTGCGCCCTGGCGATGTCATCACTCATTTGAACAACCAGGCCATCGATTCGGCCAAGACTTTCACTCAGGTGGCCAAGGAGTTGCCGGTCAATCGCTCGGTGTCCATGCGCGTGCTGCGCCAGGGACGCGCCAGCTTCATTACCTTCAAACTGGCCGAATAGGCCTGGTTGGAAGCAAGAAGGGTGGCGTTGGCCGCCCTTTTTTTGTGGCTGCCGGCCGTGTGGCGCGCGTGACGGGTCGGTCGCCGATCGGGTAGAATCTCCGGCTATTTTTCGGCGGGCAGCCTGCCTGCGGCTTTATTCGAGTGTTGATCCGTGAGTGATCTGAGTCATATCCGCAATTTCTCCATCATCGCCCACATCGATCATGGCAAGTCGACCCTGGCCGACCGCTTCATCCAGATCTGTGGCGGTCTGTCCGACCGCGAGATGGAAGCTCAGGTCCTCGACTCCATGGACCTGGAGCGCGAGCGTGGCATCACCATCAAGGCTCACAGCGTCACCCTGCATTACCCGGCGCAGGACGGTAAGACCTACCAGCTGAACTTCATCGATACCCCCGGTCACGTCGACTTCACCTATGAGGTGAGTCGCTCCCTGGCCGCCTGCGAAGGCGCGATCCTGGTGGTCGACGCCGGTCAGGGCGTCGAGGCCCAGTCCGTTGCCAACTGCTACACCGCCATCGAGCAGGGCCTCGAGGTCATGCCGGTACTGAACAAGATGGACCTGCCCCAGGCCGAGCCGGAGCGGGTCAAGGACGAGATCGAGCACATCATCGGCATCGACGCCACCGACGCGGTGCCCTGCAGTGCCAAGAGCGGCATGGGCGTGATCGATGTGCTGGAGCGTCTGGTCCAGGTTATTCCGCCGCCGGAGGGTGACATCGAGGCGCCGCTGCAGGCGCTGATCATCGATTCCTGGTTCGACAACTACCTGGGGATTGTCTCCCTGGTGCGGGTCAAACATGGCCGGATGAAGAAGGGCGACAAGATCCTGGTCAAGTCCACCGGCAAGACGCACCAGATCGACAGCGTTGGCGTGTTCACCCCGAAGCACACCGAGACCGCCGACCTCAAGGCCGGTGAAGTGGGCTTCGTGATCGCCGGTATCAAGGACATCCACGGTGCCCCGGTGGGCGACACCCTGACCCTGTCCAACACCCCCGACGTGGATGTGCTGCCGGGCTTCAAACGCATCAAACCGCAGGTCTACGCCGGTCTGTTCCCGGTCAGCTCGGATGATTTCGAGGACTTCCGCGAGGCTCTGCAGAAGCTCACCTTGAACGATGCCGCGCTGCAGTACGAGCCGGAGAGTTCCGACGCCCTGGGCTTCGGCTTCCGTATCGGCTTCCTCGGCATGCTGCATATGGAGATCATCCAGGAGCGCCTGGAGCGCGAGTACGACCTGGACCTGATCACCACCGCGCCGACGGTGATCTTCGAAGTCGAGATGAAGAACGGCGAGACGTTGTCCGTCGACAACCCATCCAAGTTGCCCGATCCTGCCGGCATTCTCGATATGCGCGAGCCGATCGTGCGCGCCAATATCCTGGTGCCGCAGGAGCATCTGGGTAACGTCATCACCCTGTGCATCGAGAAGCGTGGCGTGCAGCGCGACCTGCAGTTCCTCAGCAGCCAGGTACAGGTTTCCTATGACCTGCCGATGAACGAGGTGGTGCTCGATTTCTTCGATCGCCTGAAGTCGGTGAGCCGCGGCTACGCCTCGCTGGACTACAGCTTCGACCGCTTCCAGTCGGCCAACCTGGTGCGCCTGGATGTGATGATCAACGGCGAGAAGGTCGACGCCCTGGCGCTGATCGTGCACCGCGACCGTGCCCACCAGAAGGGCCGGGTGCTGACCGAAAAGATGAAAGAACTGATCCCGCGGCAGATGTTCGATGTGGCGATCCAGGCGGCCATCGGTGGCCAGATTATCGCCCGGACCACGGTTAAGGCGCTGCGCAAGAACGTATTGGCCAAGTGCTACGGCGGTGACGTCAGCCGTAAGAAAAAACTGCTGGAGAAGCAGAAGGCCGGTAAGAAACGGATGAAACAGGTAGGCAGCGTGGAAATCCCGCAGGAAGCCTTCCTCGCCGTACTCAAAGTGGATAGCTAAGACCTATGTCGTTCAACTTCCCGCTGATTCTGGTTATTGCCGTTGCGGTTTGCGGCGCCTTGGCTCTGATCGACTTGCTGCTCTTGGCGCCACGCCGTCGGGTGGCAATCGCGGCCTACGAAGGCCAGGTCGGTCAGCCGGACGAACTGGTGCTGCAGCGCCTGAAGAAGGAGCCGCTGCTGGTCGAGTACGGCAAATCCTTCTTCCCGGTGCTGGCCATTGTTCTGGTGCTGCGCTCCTTCCTGTTGGAACCCTTCCAGATTCCGTCGGGCTCGATGAAGCCGACTCTGGAAGTGGGTGACTTCATCCTGGTCAACAAGTTTGCCTATGGCATCCGCCTGCCCGTGGTCGATACCAAGGTGGTCGAGGTGGGTGATCCGCAACGTGGCGACGTGATGGTGTTTCGCTATCCGAGCAACCCCAGCATCAACTACATCAAGCGTGTAGTAGGGCTGCCGGGGGATCGCATCGCCTATACCCAGGACAAGCGCCTGTTGGTCAATGGCCAGTCGGTTGCCGAGGAGCTGCTGGGTGAGGAGCCGCGCTCCCTGGGGCGCACCTTGGTCTATCGCGAGAAGCTGGGTGAAGCCGAGCATCTGATCCGCAAGCAGCTGCATCGCAATGTACGCCCGGGTGACGAGTGGGTGGTGCCGCAAGGACACTACTTCATGATGGGCGACAACCGGGATGACTCCAACGACAGCCGCTACTGGAATGATGGTGCGATTCCCAAGGAGCTGTGGGGCATGGTTCCCGACCGCAATATTGTCGGCAAGGCTTTCGCCGTATGGCTGAGCTGGCCTGATCCCAAGCTGCGCAGCCTGCCGAACTTCTCCCGGGTCGGTCTGATCCGCTGACGCTCCGAAATTGCGAGGCGCTGTTCAATCGTGCGGCGCCTGCTTATATATAGTCATCGCCTTACAACAACACCGAAAATTGGAATCGACCATGACATTTGCGCGTTCGCAGAAAGGCATGTCCATGCTGGGCTGGGTAGTAGTACTGACAATCGTGGCATTCCTGGCCAGTACGGCGTTCAAAGTAGGGCCTCACTATATGGACTATTGGTCGTTGGAGAAGTCCATCAAGTCTGTCGAGACTGATCGTGCCTTGGGTATTAGCACGGTGTCGGATTTCTACGGTCATGTGGACAAGATGATGACCGTGAACGGTATCCGCGATCTCAATCTGGATGAAGCGCTGGACATCAAGATGGAAGGCAATGAGTTCTTGGTGCATTTGAAGTATGAAAAGCGTGAGCCGCTGATCGAGAACCTCGACCTTGTTGCCAAGTTCGACAAAGAATTCCGAATCCGCGTCCAGTGAGTTATTCCCTTCCTCGCCTCGAGCGTCAGCTCGGCCACACCTTCCAGAACCAGGAGCTGATGCTCCTGGCGCTGACTCACCGCAGCTTCGCCGGGCGCAACAACGAACGTCTGGAGTTCCTCGGCGATGCCATCCTCAACTTCGTCGCTGGCGAAGCGCTATTTGAACGCTTTCCCCAGGCCCGAGAAGGCCAGCTTTCGCGTCTGCGTGCGCGTTTGGTTAAAGGCGAGACCCTGGCCATACTTGCGCGTGGCTTCGAGTTGGGTGAATACCTGCGTCTGGGCTCCGGAGAGCTGAAGAGTGGTGGTTTCCGCCGCGAGTCGATTCTCGCCGATGCCCTCGAGGCGCTGATCGGTGCCATTTATCTGGACGCCGGCATGGATGTGGCTCGTGAGCGGGTGCTGGCCTGGCTGACCAATGAGCTGGACAGTCTTACTCTGGTGGATACCAACAAGGATCCCAAGACTCGCCTGCAGGAGTTCCTTCAGTCGCGCGCCGCTGAGCTGCCGCGCTACGAGGTGGTGGATATCCAGGGCGAGCCCCATTGCCGTACCTTTTTCGTGCAGTGCGAAGTGGCGCTGCTGACCGACAAGACCCAGGGGCATGGCGCCAGTCGGCGCATTGCCGAGCAGGTCGCCGCCGCCGCCGCGCTGGTGGCGCTGGGCGTGGAGAATAGCCATGACTGATGCACCCGTGACCCGTTGTGGCTACGTCGCCATCGTCGGCCGACCCAATGTGGGCAAATCGACGCTGCTTAACCATATCCTCGGGCAGAAGCTGGCGATCACCTCGCGCAAGCCACAGACCACCCGCCACAACATGCTCGGGATCAAGACCGAGGGTGAGGTGCAGGCTGTCTACGTCGATACCCCGGGCCTGCACAAGCACAACGACAAGGCGCTCAACCGCTACATGAACCGCAGTGCATCCACGGCCCTCAAGGACGTGGATGTGGTGGTGTTCGTGGTCGATCGCACCCGCTGGACCGACGAGGACCAGATGGTGCTGGAGAAGGTCCAGTACGTGAAATGCCCGATCCTGCTGGCGGTGAACAAGGCCGACCGGCTGGACGACAAGAGCGAGCTGCTGCCACACCTGGAGTGGCTTGCCACCCAGTTGCCGCAGGCCGAAGTGGTGCCGATTTCCGCCCTGCACGGGCAGAATCTCGACACCCTGGAACGCCTGGTGGCGGAGAATCTGCCGGAGTCCGAGCACTTCTTCCCGGAAGACCAGATCACCGACCGTTCCAGTCGCTTCCTCGCTGCTGAGCTGATCCGCGAGAAGATCATGCGCCAGCTCGGTGCCGAGCTGCCGTACCAGATCACCGTGGAGATCGAGGAGTTCAAGCAGGAGGGGCGCGTGCTGCACATCCACGGTCTGATCCTGGTGGAGCGCGACGGCCAGAAGAAGATCATCATCGGCGACAAGGGCGAGCGCATCAAACGCATCGGCCAGGATGCGCGCAAGGACATGGAGGTGCTGTTCGACTCCAAGGTCATGCTCAATCTCTGGGTCAAGGTGAAGGGTGGCTGGTCCGACGACGAGCGGGCCCTGCGTTCGCTGGGCTACACCGACTTCTGATCCATGCTCGCCAGCGCGCAGCCGGCCTTCGTCCTGCACAGTCGGCCTTACAAGGAAACCAGCGCCTTGGTCGATTTCTTCACTCCCGAAGGGCGGTTGCGCGCGGTACTGCGAGGCGCCCGTGGCAAGGCCGGCAGCCTGGCGCGGCCGTTTGCACCGCTGGAGCTGGAGTTGCGCGGGCGGGGTGAGTTGAAGAACGTCGGCCGCCTCGAAGCCAGCGGCATCGCGCACTGGTTGCAGGGGCAGACGCTCTACAGCGGCATGTACCTCAACGAGCTCCTCCTGCGCCTGCTACCCGCCGAAGATCCACATCCAGCTCTGTTCGAGCATTACGCCCTGACGCTCCAGGCCCTGGCTGCCAACCCGCCGCTGGAGCCGCTGCTGCGCGCCTTTGAGTGGCGTCTGCTGGACGAGCTGGGCTATGGTTTCGCCCTGGATATCGATATTGCCGGCCAGCCGATTGCCGCCGATGGCCTCTACCGCCTGCGGCCGGATGCCGGTCTGGAGGCGGTGGCCCAGCTGCAACCCGGCCTGTTTCAGGGCGCCGATCTGCTGGCCATGGCCGACGCCGACTGGTCCTCACCTGGCGCCCTGGCTGCGGCCAAGCGCCTGATGCGCCAGGCCCTCGCTCCTCATCTGGGCGGTCGACCGCTGGTCAGCCGCGAACTCTTCATGAATCTCAAGGAACCCGCTCGTGACTGAAGCCAATCGCATCCTCCTCGGCGTCAATATCGACCATGTCGCCACCCTGCGCCAGGCCCGCGGCACCCGCTATCCGGACCCGGTCAAGGCCGCGCTGGATGCCGAAGAAGCTGGCGCCGACGGCATCACCGTGCACCTGCGTGAGGATCGTCGGCATATCCAGGAACGCGATGTACGCCTGCTCAAGGATGTGCTGCAGACGCGCATGAATTTCGAGATGGGCGTCACCGAGTTCATGCTCGGCTTCGCCGAGAGCATTCGCCCCGAGCACGTCTGCCTGGTGCCGGAAACCCGTCAGGAACTGACCACCGAAGGTGGCCTGGATGTCGCCGGTCAGGAGGAGCGAATCAAGGCCGCCGTACAGCGTCTGGCCAAGCTGGGCTGCGAGGTGTCGCTGTTCATCGATGCCGAGGAGCGGCAGATCGAGGCGGCTCGCCGCATCGGTGCGCCAGCCATCGAGTTGCACACCGGCCGTTATGCGGACGCCCATACCCCGGAAGAGGCCGCCCGGGAACTGGCGCGCATCCGTGACGGCGTGGCCTGCGGCCTGGCCCATGGGCTGATCGTCAATGCCGGCCATGGTCTGCACTATCACAACGTCGAGCCGGTGGCGGCGATTGCTGGCGTGCACGAGCTGAATATCGGCCACGCCATCGTCGCGCATGCCTTGTTTGTCGGCTTCAAGGGCGCAGTGGCTGAGATGAAGCAGCTGATCCTGGCCGCGTCCGTTCGCGGCTGATCACTCTGCGTTCAGCGCGTGCTGGCGGTGGGTGCGCAAGATCCGCGCGTATTTGCCGTTCTCCTGGAGCAGGCGCAGGCCCTTGTCGAATTCTTCGATCAGCTGCTGGGCTCCCGGCCGGTTGCGCGGCACCAGGAAGTGCAGGGTGTTGCTGCCGACCACCCCCTGCGACTCGCTGAAGCGTTCGGCGGCCAGCCCGGAGCGATGAATGGCGCGCTCGCCGAGCAGGCTGTCGGCGACGAAGAAGTCATCGCGGCCGAGTTCGATCAGGCGTGCGCAGGCGGTGAGATCCTGCGGTTCGTGGCGTTGCAGCGTGCCTGCCGCCAGCAGCGGTGCGAGACGGGGAGGGGGCTGCCAGCCCAGCGGCAGGCACATGCGCTTGCCCGCCAGCTGTTGCAGGTCTGGCTCCAGCGGTTGCCCCGCTCTGCTGAACAGTCGCTGGGTGGTTTCGTAGAGCACTGCAGAAAACAGATAGTCCGCCTGGCGCTCCGTCGTCGGCAGATAGGGGTAGGTGGCATCGAACTGGCCCTTGAGCGTCGCCTGATAGCCACGCTTCCAGGGCAGCCAGGTCAGGCTGGTCTGGTGTCCCGCCTGCTGGAGGGCCTGCTGCACCAGTTCGGTGAGCATGCCGCCATTGGGCAGGTTCTGCCCGGTGAAGGGGGCATATTCGTCGCCGGTCACCAGTCTGATCGAGGCGGCGTTGGCCAGGCTGCCGAACAGCAGACCGGTGGCCAGCGGCAGAAGCAGGCGGATCATCATGGGCGCGCAGGGGCCTTGGGTCATGCGCGGCCGGGGTGGCCGCCCACCTATTCTAGCCCAGCATGAGGTGGCGGGCCGCAGCGGCCCGCCTGCCAGATCTCACATCATGCGGCGGAACTGGTGCCAGCGGTGCTGCAGGCCCACCGCCCAGCCCGGGCTGGCCGGGCCGGTGCCGGCGAGTTCCAGGCCAGGGTGGTGCGCCACCACCTGGCTGAGTATCGGCTCCTGGGCTGGACTGACATCGACGAAGAACAGGTGCTTGCCTTCGTGCAGGCGGTCGGCGAAGCGGCGGAACGCGCTGTTGGGCTGCTGCATGCCGAACAGGCTGCCTTCCCAGATGCTGAAGCCGAGCAATACCACGGCGAGGAAGACGAACGGAATCCAGCCCGCCGGGGTCGAGGCCCAGTCGTTCAGCCAGGCCAGCAGCAGTACCAGTACGGCCAGGGCGATGCCGATCAGGCTGCCAATCGAGCCGGAGTGGACGACATCCTGTTTGAGGATCGATGGCACCTCGTTCAAGTGCTGGTGCTGTTCCACTGCCGCGTCCTGCTCGCTCAGCACATGGATCTGCTCGGTATTGATGCCGCGAGCCTCCAGCTCGCCTTCCAGGTTCTCCAGATCGTCCAGGTTGTCACTGATGTAGTAGTGCCGGTTCATGGCATACCTCCCACCTTCTGCTTGGCGGTCCCCCGGCCGGCCGGTGCTCAGGTCGACGTTGACCTGGTTACATTTTAGTCAGTGGCTGGGAGTGAGGTTGACCGTCGGGCGGTCGATGATGGTGCGGTCGCGACCGCTGCTCTTGGCCTGATACAGGCATTGATCGGCGCGCTGCAGCCAGTGGCTCCAGGGCTCGTCGTCGCGCAGCAGGGCGCCGCCGATGGACATGGTGACCGGTCCGCCGGGCCCGCGCAGGTTGTCGCGGACCGTCGCCAGCAGGTTCTCTGCTGCCGATTCGAGGCCCTCCGCATCGGTGTCCGGGAGCAGCAGGAGGAATTCCTCGCCGCCGAAGCGGAACAGTCGATCCTCCTGGCGCGAGCAGGCCTTGATCAGCTTCACGTAGTCGATCAGCACCTGATCGCCGGCCTGGTGACCATAGAGGTCATTGATCTGCTTGAAGTGGTCCAGGTCCATGGCCAGCGCGCCGTAGCTGCGGCCGTGGCGGCGCTTGCTGGACACGGCGATCTTCAGTTCCTCGTTCATTGCTCGGCGGTTGCGCGCGCCGGTCAGCGGATCCTGGATGGCCAGCAACTGCAACTGCTCGCGCTGGATGCGGGTGCGGTAGGCGAAGATGAAGGTCAGCACTCCGGCCATGGCGTTGGTGACCAGGAAGGAGATCATCTGGTAGTGGCTTTCGAACACGCTGCCGGGCACCCACAGCGCGTGGCCTACCAGGCCTGCCAGCACCAGCAGGGTGGCGGCGATGGCCTTGCCGGGCGAGACCATGAAGAAGTTGAAGAGGATCAGCGGGTAGATCCAGAACAGGCCGTTGACGCCGAGGTTGATGGCGATCAGCGTGGAGCCCACGGAAAACACGCCGGCCAGGTACAGGCCGGGCTTCTCCGTGTCACCGGTGCGCCAGGCATAGACCACGGCGGACAGGGTGGAGAGCACGATCACGGCATCGGCGATGCCGACCAGGAGATTGCCGTGCAGCAGGCGATAGACCGCATAGGGTGAAATGCCGAGCACGCCGATGATGCCCATCAGGGTGATGATGGACAGCTGGAAGTCGTTACGCAGTCGCTTGAACATCAGCGCGGCTCTCTGGCTCATGGCCCATTTCATTGTTATGGACCAAGGATGCAGGGCTTTGCTCGTATCGGCAAGGAACTGTTAGGCAAAGTGCCAGTATCGTTGCGCTTACCGAATTGCCGCGAAAATTACTTCTTGCCGAGGCTGATCTGGCGGCTGGGGGCCCAGGATTGTCCGCTCACGCCCTTGGCGATCTGCTGGATCTCGCCGCCGGATTTGAGGAAGGCGGCGACTTGGGCTTCGAGGGATTCGCTGGTTTCCGAAGCCGGCTGAGGCTTGGGCTGCTGGGTGGACTTCTTGACTCGCATGGTTCCCCCTCGAGGAATGATTGGCTACGCGGGGCGCAGCGAAGTAGCAGGGATAAAAAAACCGGCCCGAAGGCCGGTTCTTTGGACGTCGTACAGATCAGATGACCTGGACTTCGTCAGCTTGCATGCCTTTCTGGCCCTGGACGGCGATGAAGGAAACCTTCTGGCCTTCCTGCAGGCTCTTGAAGCCGGTGCTCTGGATCGAACGGTAGTGAACGAACAGATCAGCACCGCTTTCCGGAGTGATGAAGCCGAAGCCTTTCTCGTCGTTGAACCACTTGACGGTGCCGGTTTGACGTGCGGACATGGAAAATCTCCTTGAACAAAGTTAACACGGCGCTGGAACAGCCCAGGCCATGACTGAGTGCAAAGAGTAAAGAAACCGAGGGGGGTTGGACCGAGATCTAAACCGGTCGATTTGCGGTGACACATGCAGCACAGTCCCGCCACCTTACAGGCACTGCGCTGATTTACCTAATCATTTCTGCCTTTTCCGGTAAACGGTGCCGGGCAACGACGCAGATCAGCGGCGCCGACGAAGGGGTTGCTCCAGCCCATCACGCAGGCGATACGCTGGTTGCGCTGGCGTTCCCAGGCTTCGACCGGATAGTTCCTGCTCCAGGCCTCGAACAGGCGGCGTTCCTGGCGCGACAGCTGCAGGCCATAGCGCTGGCTCATGTAGAAGTAGGTGCGGGCGATCATGCCGCGCACCTTGGGGCGCGGCATTGCCTTGCGCGCCTGGAAGTCCACCACCATTGGGCAGGCGCCATACTGGCTCGGCTGCTGCGGCAGCCAGGCGAAGGGCAGGTTGCTGCGATCACCGTTGAGTTCGCCGATGCTCGGCACCAGGTTGAACAGGTCAGCCTCGGCGCGGCGGAAGGTCTCGTCGCTGCGCGCGCAGTGCTTGCGTCCGCCCTGCTGCCAGCAGCGCCGCTGGTGACCGATGACCCAGGCCGGCACCAGGTGCTCCCACTCGATACGGGCGGCGCGTTGCGGATTCTTGCGTGGCTGGTAGCCGCAGCTCTTCAGGTTCACCCGATTGCCGCTGTAGCGACAGCCGCAATAGAACTCCACCGACTGCTGGGCGTACAGCTGCCAGGCGATCTTCTTGGCCTCGCTGAAGGTGCGTGGTGGCGCGGCAATTGCGGGCAGGGCGAGACAGCAGGCGAGCAACAGCAGGGCAAAGCGCGTGGGCATGAATGCGGCATCCCGGAAAAAGCGCCGCATCATACCGATCGGGAAGTGCCTGCCAATCGTGGCACGGCGCTGGCCAAGGCTACTCGCCGGGAGCCTTGGGGCGTAGCATCGAGGCTATCGATCGACGAGGAGCAACCTCATGCGAACCATTCTGTTGCTGCTGGCCGCCACACTCAGTGGCGCGGCGCTGGGCGCCGAGCCGGTGCGCCGCGAGATTCCCATCGAGTACGTCAGCCCCGGTGCCTCCGGCAGCGTCAGCTCTTCCAGTCGCAGCCAGAGCTACGACGTTTATGGAGGCCATGCGGTACCCAGCCAGGGCTATGGCCGTCAGGTGCAGATCATCCAGGGCGGCTCCAGCGTGCGCCAGAACGGTGGCATTCGGCAGAGCACCGAGTACCCCGGTGGCATCGAGGTGCAGCGGTATCCCGGGCAGAACAGCTACGAAGTACAGCGCAGCCGCTGACGACTGCTTAACAGTTCGCGCGCTTCGGGCTGACAGTCTCGGTTCGGCGCAGCATCATGCACGGCAGTGCAGATTCAGAAGGTAGCCAGCAGTCATGTCGATGCAGTCCCTGGGGTTCGCGGCGCAGAGCGTCTCGGGTCGGGTTCGAGGGCATAACGAAGACGCCGTGCTCTGCCTCCCCGAGCTTGGTCTGTGGGCAGTAGCCGATGGCATGGGTGGCCACGAGTGCGGCGAAGTGGCCAGCGCCATGGCCCTGGACACCCTGCGCCAGGCCATTTCGGCAGGCGGCGACCTGGAGGCGGCGATCCACGCGGCCAACCAGGCGATCCTCGATGCGGTGCAGGAAGACGGTGGCCGGCGCATGGGCAGTACGGTGGTCGCCGCGCGCTTCTTCGACAGCGAGTTTGAGGTGGCCTGGATCGGCGACAGCCGCGCCTACCGCATCAGCCTGGACGGCATTGCCCGTCTGACCCGTGACCACAGCTGGGTGCAGGCGATGATCGACGCCGGCGAGCTGAGCGTCGAGGAGGCCCGTCAGCATCCACGCCGCAACATCGTCACCCAGTGCCTGGGGCAGAGCGAACAGGCCCTCGAAGTCGGCCGCGTGCAGGGCAGCCTGGCGCCCGGCGAACTGCTGCTGCTGTGCAGCGACGGCCTGACCGGCGAGCTGAACGATGAGCAGATCCAGGAGGTCTGTGCTGGGGCGGCGACCCTCGATGATCTGGTCGAACAGCTGATAGGGCTGGCCAATCAGCTGGGCGGCAAGGACAATATCTCCTGCATCGTGCTGGGGCGCAGCATGGCCGAATCGACCGAGATCGACGCCAAGCCCCGCAACTTCCTCAGCCGTTGGCTCCATTCCCGCAAGCATTGAATGATCGACGCACATCCATGAGCACCACTCTGCTTGAAATCCCCGGCTACCGGGTGCACGGCCAGTTGGGCAAAGGCGGCATGGCCGAAGTCTTCCTGGCTACCCAGGAGTCGCTGAGCCGCAAGGTGGCGATCAAGGTCCTGCGCAGCGCCGAGGACGAGGCCTTCAGCAAGCGCTTCATCCAGGAAGCGCACATAGTCGCCTCGCTCAACCATCCGTCGATCATCACCATCCATGACATCGACCGCCTGGCCGATGGTCGCTACTACCTGGCCATGGAGTTTCTCCCCGGCGGTGACCTGGCGCGGCACAAGGGCGAACTTTTCGCTCCCGAGCGCGCGCTGCAGATCATCCGCGAGATCGCCAGCGGCCTGGCGGTGGTGCACGACAAGGGCCTGGTGCACCGCGACGTGAAACCGGCCAACGTGCTGTTTCGCAGCAACGGCACGGCGGTGCTCACCGACTTCGGCGTGGCCAAGGACCTGGACATCGACAGCGAGCTGACCCAATTCGGCGTTGCCGTCGGCAGCCCGGCCTACAGCAGCCCCGAACAGGCCCAGTGCCAGCCGCTGGACGCGCGCAGCGACATCTACAGCCTGGGCGTGATCCTCCTGGAGCTGCTCACCGGCAGCAATCCCTATCGCGGCGGCAATTACACCCAGACCGTGGTCAACCACGTGCAGATGGAGCCGCCGCCGCTGCCCGACAGCCTCGGTGCCTTCCGTGGTCTGCTGGCGCGCATGCTGGCCAAGAAGCCGGACGAGCGCTTCGCCGATTGCCGCGCCCTGCTCGCCGCACTGGACGAGATGGAGCTGAGCGACCTGGAAGAGACCCAGTTGCGCCCGGCCCAGCCGGTCAGCGAGCCGGTTGCCGTGGAGGCGCCAGCGCCGCGCCAGCGTCGCTCGGCCATGCCTCTGCTGATAACGCTGAGCGTGCTGGTGCTGATCGGCACCCTGACCTCGGCCGGCCTGTACATCAAGGAGCAGCGGCAGATCGACGCGCTGCTGGCCGAGGCCGAGCAGCGCTTCGCCGCCGGTCAGTTGATTGAGCCGGCGCAGGACAGCGCCGAGCACTACTTCAACCAGGTGCTGGCGCTCGATGACGACAGCGACGAGGCCCTGGCCGGCCTGCAGCGCATCCGCGAGGCGCGGATCAAGGTGTTCACTGATCTCGCTGAACAGCGCCTGGCCGATGGCCTGCTGACCGAGCCGGCCGAGGACAGCGCCGACTACTACTACCGCCAGGCCCTGGCCATCGACCCGCAGCATGCCGCCACGCTGGCCGGCCTGCAGCGCGTGCTGGACGCGCGCATCGCCCGCTACCTGCAGCTGGCCGAGCAGAGCATCGCCGACAAGCGCCTGCTGCTGCCCGAGGAGGACAGCGCGGTGTATTACTACCGGCAGATCCTCGGCTGGGCCCCGGACAACGCCGACGCCCTGGCCGGACTCAGCCACGTGGCGCAGCTGTACCGCGACCTGGCCAGCGCCGCCTACCGGCGCAGCGATTTCCCCGGCGCGCTGGCGATGATCGATCGCGGCCTGGAAGTGGAGCCGCAGAACGCCGAGCTGCTGCAGATGCGCGGCGAACACGAACAGCTGCTCGGCGAGGCCCGTGCCGCCCGAACACGCGCCGCCGCGGCCCAGGCCGAGCGCGAGCGCAACAGCAACCCGATCAAGCGGGCCTGGAACAACATCTTCGGCCAGTAGGACCCAGACATGCTCAAGCTGCACTTCAAAGACAGTCGCCAGGCCCCGGTCTGGCTGGTGGAGGAACGCTTCACCCTGGGCCAGGACCGGCGCAACAACCTGGTCCTGGAGGATGCCGGGATCAACGCCTTCCATGCGGAAATCCGCCAGGACGGCGGCCTCTACTACATCAGCGACTGCGACAGCGAGCTGGGCACCTTCGTCAACGACGAGCGCATCGGCAGCCGCTACCAGCTGCGTTCCGAGGATCGTGTGCGCCTGGGCGAGGTCGAGCTGCTGCTGGTCGACCCGGGCAAGGCCAAGTCCCATGCCGAGGCCAGCCAGCGCTGGTTCCTCCAGGTGATCCAGGGCGAGCACGAGGGCAAGAAATTCCACGTCAGCGGCTCGATGACCTTTGGCCGCTCGGTCAAGTGCGAGCTGTGCTTCAGCGATGCCCAGCTGTCGCGCCGCCACTGCGAGTTCTTCCTGCGCGACGACGTGCTGGAGGTCAAGGACCTGGCCTCGGCCAACGGCGTGCTGATCAACGGCGAGAAGAGCGCCGCCGCCGTGCTCAAACCGGGCGACCAGGTGCGCATGGGCTCGGTGATCCTGCTGGTGATCGGGCCGAAGGTGGATGCCCAGGAGGTGGAGGAGGAGAGCGAGGACGCCACGGTGTTCGTGCGCGCCGTCGACCTGCCCGCGCCCAAGGCCAAGCCCCAGGCGCGACCGGCGAGCAGCGCCGCCCCCACGGCCAACCCGCTGCGCGCCGCCGCACGCGCCCAGGCCGCCCCGGCACCCGCCGTCAAGGCCGGTAGCGGGGCGCTGCGCGTCGCCCTGGTGATCGGCGTGCTGCTGATCGTCGGTGGGCTGGCCGCTGCCGCGCTGCTCTGATGCCCGATCGGTGAGTGCCGCTGGCGCAGCCTGACAGTGTCTGGCGACGCTGGCGGGGTTAGCCTTGGCCGATTCGCCTCACGCATCGGAGTAGCCGTGAAGTCACTCGTTCTGCTGTCCTGCGCCTGCCTGCTGGTCGGCCTGTCCTCCCATGCCCTGGCCTGGTCCAACCACTCGCTGGGCAGCCTGCTGGCCCTGCGTGAGATGCCCGAGCTGCGCCAGGACGTAACGGTGGAGCCGCTGGAGGCCTTCCTCGCCGATCAGGCGCCGGCCATCGAGCGCCTGCTGGACGAGCAGGAACGCTACGCCCGCGAGCATTTCTCCTACTACCCGCCGCGCCCGGACCAGCTGCGCTGGCAGGCGGCCGGTGGCGGCGATCGGCGTACCGCCTTCCTCCAGGCCTTGCGCGTCAATCCGGAGATCAAGCTGGCCAGCTTCATCCAGCAGCTGCCGGGGCAGGATGCCGGCGGCCGGCCGCTGCTGGGCGGCGAGGATGTGCTGGTGTTCCACAAGGTCGGTCCTTGGACCCACTGGCGCTACCTGGGGCTGAAGGATGGCGAGAAGGTCGCGGCCCTGCAGGTGGTGGCCAGTGCCGCCGACGAGCCGGACTACGGTCATGACATCAACCTGTTCAGCGACAACCCCGGCGCCGTCGGCCAGCGCTACAACTTCGGTCCGCAGCCGTTCGGCGATGCGCGCTTCGAGTATTCCTCCCAGGCGCCGTTCCATATCGGCTACTACCACGAGTCGGCGCTGATCTTCGCCGCCGCGCCCTACCTGGGGCAGACCCTGCCGCACTGGCGCGTGTATCAGTACAGTGGCCTGGCGCGCCTGGCCTTTGCCAGTGGTCATCCTTACTGGGGCTATCGCTTCCTCGGCTGGGCCATGCACTACCTGCAGGACCTCACCCAGCCGTACCACGCCAGCGTGCTGCCGGGCGTGGATACCGCCGGCATGGTGCTGATCGCGGCCAAGGCCGAGGCCGGCTACCCCGAGGACCGCGAGGCGGCGATCAAGCGCGTGGCCGACCGCCATACCGCCATCGAGCAATACCAGTTCGACCGCATGCAATCGTTGCTGGAGAGCGGCCAGGCGCAGCATCCGTTGCTCACGGCCTATGCCGAACGCGATGGCGATGCCGACTACCCGGCCTTCGACGTGGACTACGCGGCCCAGGTGGTGGCGGCGGAGTCGCATGAGCGCGCCGGCGAGTTCGATGCGCTGATCGGCGAGTGGCTGGCCCGCGGCGATACCGCCAAGGGCTTCAGCGAGGGCAACCGCCTGCAGGCGGTGGAGCCCGATCCGGCCCTTGAGGCGCTGCTGGTGCAGCTGTTCCGCCACTTCGGTGCGCACAGCCGCAATGCGCTCAGCGCCACTGTGCCCAAGCAGTAAGCCTCAGGGGCGATACCACAGCTCGCGGCGCTGCAGCGGGGTCTGCGGCGGCAGCAGCGGATTGTCCAGCTCGATGATCTGGCGTTGCTCGAGTGCAACGCGGCGCAGGTCGGCGCCGTGGTACTGCTGGAACACCCGTTCGAAGGATCCATCGGCCAGGGCCAGCTCCAGGCCCCGGCGCACGGTTTCCGCCAGCTGCGGAGCGTGCGGCGAGAAGAAGAAATACAGCGCGGTGGGGTAGTGCAGCGCCAGGTGGCTGTCCGCGACCAGCGGGCGTTGCCGGTTGTGCCTCAGCTCGTCCTCCACCTCCAGCACGGCCCGCGGGAAATAGTCGAAACGCCTGGCCTCCAGCATCAGGAACAGGCTCTCGTAGCTGGAGCTGACTTCCACCCGCAGGCCGTGGCCGCGCAGGATGTCGGTATCCGGCCAGTCGTGGCCCTGGCCGGCGCGCAGCCGGCTCAGGTCGTTCAGGGTGCGCACGCCTTGCAGCAGGTTCGGCTGGTCCGCTCGCAGCAGGGCGATGCGCCAGCCGTACAGACCCTTGTCCAGCGGAATGCGCACCGGCAGCAGGCGTCGTTCACGCTCCAGGCTGGTCATGGTCCACACCACGTCCACCGCCTCGCCCTGTTCCAGGCTGAGCAGGGCGCGCTGCTGTTCCATATGGTGCTGCGAGGGGACGATGCGCAGGCTGCTGCCGACCTTGTCCAGGGCCAGCTGCAGTTGCGCCAGCGGATAGGCTGGGCGGAACTCGTCGCCGACTGGCGCACGCGGGTAGCGCAGCACGCCTTCCGCGGCCAGGCAGGGCGCGGCGCTCAGCAGCAGGGCCAGCAGCCAGGTCAGACGCCGCACAGGCATCGATTGCAATCCTTTCAATCGTGGGCGATGCGCGCCGGCGCACCTTACGGTGCGCGCATTATGCCAGCCCGGGTGGTGCGCGCCGACTGCACTGGCTCGTGCGGCCGCTCAGGTGCGGCGGCGCTCGGCGATGATCTCCGGCAGATCGCTGCGGCGCAGGTACACCAGCAGCGGCTCGGAGATGTTCAGGCGCTCGTCGATGCGCTGTTCCAGCAGCAGGCCAAGGCGCTCACGGCTGAGGGTCATCAGCGCGCCCTTGAGCGGCTGCCAGACGAACTCGGCGCAGGGCTGGATGCTCTCTTCGGTCACGTCGAGGCCGAAGGAGTCCTCGCTGAAGCGCACGATGTGCTGCTCGCTCTTGGCGTTGTAGCCGACCAGGCCCTGCAGGGCTTCGGCGGCGGCGCAGATGGTGGACGATGTGATGCTCATGCAAACCTCCTGTGGATGTTGTCGAGGATTGCGCGCAAGGAGCTGTCGTTATTTTTGCCGGCCATCCTAGCCAATGGTCGCGGCGGCGCCTTGCTCTGGATCAAGCCCGGCGCCGACGCCACGGTTACGGCTTCCGGTGCTCGATATCGAGGTGGTAGAAGGTCGCGCGGCCCCCCTCGGCGCTGCTTCCGGAGTTGTCCTGGGCATAGGTGCCGGCCTTGAAGTAAAGAAGCTGTCTGCTCCAGCTGGAGGCGATCTGCCGGTGGTAGGCACCATTGTCCTCGTCGCTGTACACGGCGATGGCCAGGCGGCCGCTAGGGGTGAGGCGCAGGCGATAGGCGAAGCGCTCGTCGAGTGTCACATCGTTCACCAGCATGATGTTCTGCACGTGCTTATCGTCGGGATGCTTGCGCACTAGGGCCTCGACGCTGCCGCTGTTGAGCTCCGGGCGGTAGTGATACTGCAGCTTCACCAGTGGCTCGCCGACATCGCCGGGGCGGTTGATGCTGTGGATCTGGCCGATCACCAGCTTGTTCTTGCTCGGCACCTGGTTGACTGTCAGCTCGGCGCTGAGCAGGTTGTCGGCGTCGCCGTGGTGCCAGTTGCGCAGCTCGCCGTTGGGCCAGGTTTCGCGCAGCTCGCTGCGCGGGTAGCGGGAGTTCTCGGTGGAGGAGCCGGTGACCGGCACCCAGAAGCGCACGCTGCTGTTCTGCGGGCGGAAATATTGGCTGCTGTAGCCCTTTTTGAGGCGTTCGGTGGTGATCACCGTGGCCGATTCGGTGGCGGGAATGGTCAAGTTCCAGGTAGTCAGGTCGAGCATCGGGTCCCCCTTGCAGTAAACGTAACGGTCGGGGTTCCGACCCGTCTACGCCGGGAAGTTCAGCGTTGCGCTTGATTCTGGACGAATGGGTACTGGCGCCTGGCCAGGCCTCTGGAGACATTCGGTTTTCCACGGGGCTGAAACGAAGCACCCGGCGCTGGCCGGGTGCGAGAAGGGTTAGCTGGATGGGGCGTGGCTGCCGAGCAGAGTGGTGCCGGATTTCTTGCTGCGCTTGGCCATGCGTTTTTCCTGGGAGGTCTTGAGAGGCTTTTTCTTCGCCTCTTTGTGTCGATCCAGACCTTTGCTCATGGTGGAGTCCTCCGAAAATGGCGATTCAGTTTGAATGGCATGCTTCGACGGTCATCTCCACCTCCCAGGCTGAGCCAGCCTGATCCGTACACTGCTTAGAGCATAGTCGCGAAGTGCGCGGGTGGTTCGGTCGTGCGTCGCCAGGCTTTGCCGCTGGGCGACAAGGAGGCAGCTGACTGTGTGCGGCGATATGCAGAGGGCTTACGGAGTATTCAGGCGCTGCAGCTCACGGCGCACCATGGCTGCGTATTCGGGCGGGGTGAGGCGGTACAGCTCGGCGGCCACCCAGTCCAGCCAGCGCGTGCCGAGGTTGGTGCGCTCTGCCAGCAGGCGCCGGGCTTCGGCCTCGGCGCGTGCGGCGTGCTGCTGGTGGAACTGGCTGCGGCTCACGCGCGGCGGTTAGCCGGCGAGGCCGACGTAGACGTTCTGCACGTCGTCGTGGTTGTCGAGGGCTTCGAGGAAGGCTTCGACTTCTTCCATCTGCGCGTCGCTCAGGCCACTCACCGGATTCTTCGGGATGTAGCCGATCTTCGCCGAGTTGACGGTGAAGCCATGCTCCGGCAGCGCCTTGCACACGGCGTCGAGGTCGGTCATCTCGGTGATGAACAGGGTGTCGCCTTCATCGGCCGGCTCGAAATCCTGGGCACCGGCTTCGATGGCGGCCAGCTCCGGGTCGGCACCGCTGTCGGTGGAGGCTTCGATCATGCCAACGTGGCTGAAGTCCCAGCTCACCGAGCCGGAAGCGCCCATCTGGCCCTTGCGGAACAGCACGCGGATTTCCGCGACGGTACGGTTCAGGTTGTCGGTCAGGCACTCGACGATCACCGGCACCTGGTGCGGGGCGAAGCCCTCGTAGGTGGTGCGCTCGAAGTTGACGGTCTCACCGAGCAGGCCGGCGCCTTTCTTGATCGCGCGCTCCAGGGTGTCCTTGGGCATCGAGGCTTTCTTGGCCGCGTGGACGGCGACGCGCAGCTTGGCGTTGGTGTCCGGATCGGCGCCGTTACGGGCGGCGACCATGATCTCCTTGACCAGGCGACCGAAGATCTTGCCCCTGGCGTTGGCTGCGGCTTCTTTAGGTTTGGCTTTCCACTGTGCGCCCATGGCGGTGTTCTCGCTGGCTGCGTCTGACGGAGCCCCGCACGTGCGAGGCGAATTGAGGGGGCAGATTCTAGCGGGTTGCCGCGTCTGTTCGCCATCGGGGGAGGTCGACGCCTTTGCCAGGATGCTTGGTGAAAGCGATGGCCAGGTCCAGCAGGGTTGAGGGGCAATGCAAGAAACCCCGTGCACGGCAGGCCGGCACGGGGTTGTTGGCTGATGGATCAGGCGGCGAAGCCGCCGTCGATCAGCAGGTTGGCGCCGGTGATGTAGCCGGCTTCCGGGCCGGCCAGGTAGGCGACGAAGCTGGCAATTTCCTCGACCTGGCCGTAGCGCCCGACGGCCATCAGCGGTTTCAGCGAGGTGGCGAAGTCGGTGTTGTCCGGGTTCATGTCGGTGTCCACCGGGCCGGGCTGCACGTTGTTGACGGTAATGCCGCGCGGGCCGAGGTCGCGGGCCAGGCCCTTGGTCAGGCCGACCAGGGCGGACTTGCTCATGGCGTACACGGCGCCGCCGCCGAAGGGCATACGATCGGCATTGGTGCTGCCGATGCTGATGATGCGCCCGCCGTTGCCCATGTGCCGGGCGGCTTCCTGGCTGGCGATCACCACGCTGCGCACGTTGATGGCGAGAGTGCGGTCGAGGTCGTCGATGCTGAACTCCTCGATGGGCGCGATGGCAAGCACGCCGGCGTTGTTGACCAGGATGTCGAGGCGGCCGAAGGTGCGCACCGCTTCGCCGATGGCGCCGCGGATTTCCTGCTCGCTGGCGCTGTCGGCGCGGATCGCCAGGGCGCGGCCGCCGGCGGCTTCGACTTCGGCGACCAGCGCGTTGGCGCTGGCGGCGGACTGGCTGTAGGTGAAGGCCACGGCGGCGCCGTCGCGAGCCAGGCGTTTGACGATGGCGGCGCCGATGCCGCGGGAACCGCCCTGGATGAAGGCGACTTTGTCTTGCAGGTTGAGAGTCTGGCTCATGGTGTATGTCTCCGAGTGAGGTGGGTTGCTGGAGACGAGTATCTGCCGTCGATTGAATTCTGATTAGTCGGTATTTCTGCGTTTCTTTCGATACAAAAGGTTTATAGTCGCAGCATGGATACGCTCAATTGCATCGAATGTTTCATCCGCAGCGCGGAGGCCGGCAGCTTTGCCGAGGCCGCGCGGCGCCTGGGTCTGACGCCGGCAGCGGTGGGCAAGAACGTGGCGCGCCTGGAGGCGGAGCTGAAGGTGCGGCTGTTCCAGCGCAGCACCCGCAGCCTGTCGCTGACCGAGGCCGGCGAGCGCTTCCTGAGCGAGTCGGCAGGCGGGTTGAACGACCTGAAGGCGGCCATGGCCAATCTGGCCAGCCGCCAGGGCCAGCCTGCCGGGGTATTGAAGGTGAGCATGGGCAACGCGTTCGGTCGCTACTACGTGATGCCGCTGCTGCCAGAGTTCCTCGCCCGCTATCCCGGCGTGCAGCCGGATTTCCACTTCGACAACCGCCCGGTGGACCTGATTGCCGAAGGTTTCGACGCGGCCATCGGCGGCGGCTTCGAGCAGGCGCCTGGCGTGGTGGCGCGCGAGCTGGCGCCGGCGCATCGGGTGCTGCTGGCTTCGCCGGCCTACCTGGCCGAACGCGGCCAGCCGCGCGAACCGGACGAGCTGGCGGAACACGACGGAATTCTGATCCGCGCTGCGCAGACCGGTCGCATCCGCTCCATGCTGCTGCGCAATCGCGAGAGCCAGCAGGCTGGCATCGAGCTGCGTCCACGGCTGGTCATGGGCGACCCGGAGGCGGCCTGTCAGGCCGCGCTCATGCATCTCGGCATCTGCCTGGTAGCCATGCCCCACGCGCTACCGCACCTGCAGGCCGGCACGCTGCAGCGGGTGCTGCCGGACTGGTACGTGGACACCGGCATCATCTCCATCCACTTCGCCGCGCAGAGACTGCTGCCGCACAAGACCCGGGTGTTCATCGATTTCCTGGTCGAGCAGTTCCGCGCCCAGGGGCTGGACCGGCGCTTCTCGGCGCGCTGATCACTCAGGGCCTCGGCCCGCTCGGTTTGACGAACAGCAGGGTCATGCGGTCGGGCTCGCCGATCTTCTCGTACTTGCTGCGCTCCTCCGCGCCGCCCTTGAGGTGGGGCGGCAGGCTCCAGGCGCCGTTGGGGTGGTCGCGGGTGTCGCGGGGATTGGAGTGCATCTGCTCGATGGTGGCGAGGACGAAGCCGGCATCCTTGGCCTTGCCGATCACGTGGTCGGTGGGCAGGTAGCCGCTGCCCTTGGTCTGCTCGAGAGTAGCGTTCTTGGCCGCCCGGTAGGCGGTGATACCGAGTTTGCCGCCGGGTTTGAGCACCTGGTAGATGGCGCCGAACATCGCCTTCTCGCTGCCGGCCTCTGCCCAGTTGTGCAGGTCGTCGAAGCTCACCACCAGGTCGACCGACTCCGGCTCGCCGAGCTTGGGCGCCTGCGGGTCGAATTCGATGATGCGGGCCTTGTCGAAGCGCTTGGCATCCTGCTCGAACTTGTTGCGCAGCGCGCTGGCGGCTTCGCGCTGCTCGGCATCGCCGCTGCTGGGCAACGCCGCACTGTACTGGCCGCGCTCGCGCAGCAGCGGGGCGAGGATCTCGCTGTACCAGCCATCGCCGGGGCCGACTTCGATCAGGGTCTGGGTCGGCGACAGGTCGAAGAAGCGCAGGGTTTCCATCGGTCGGCGATCCGGGTCGCGCAGGCGATGCTCGGGGGAGCGCCAGTCGCCGGCCAGGACGGCGTGGTACTGGTCGTCCTTGATCTGGCCAGTGCTGTCGAGCGGTTCGTCGGCGGCGTACAGCGGGGCGCAGATGGCGAGTAGCAGGGCGGAGAGGCAGGGCAGTCGGCGAGTCATGGAAGAGTCCTCGGCAAGGTACTTCCTAACTTGCGACCGGCGAAGCGGGCGGAACGCTCAACCAGTTTTCGCCGCGGCTGTGCCAAGCTGCTGCATCAGGCCATGTGCAAGGAGCCAACATGCCCGCTTCGTTACGTCTGTTACCCCTGTGCCTGCTGGCCTGCGTCGCTCAGGCCGAGCCCGAGCCCGAGGATGTACCGCTGTATCGCGAGATCAAGGACTGGGTGGTGGCCTGCGACAACCGGCGCAGCTGCCAGGCCCTCAGCGCCGGCCAGACCAGCGACTACAGCGCGCTGCGGCTGGTGCTGCAGCGTGACGCCGGCGCGGCGGGCCAGCCGCGGCTGCGCCTGGTGTATGCCGGCCAGACCCAGTACTTCCCGCTGCTGGCGGACGAGCGGCTGCTGCCCGATGCGCTGACCAACGCCCTGCAGCTGGTACCGGCCGAGAACGAGCTGATCCTGGAAGCCCAGGGCGAGGCGGCGCGGGGCCTGCTGGGCGAGCTGCGCAACGCCGGTCGGCTGCGCATGGCGGTGGATGGCGACGAGGAGGTGACGGTGTCGCTGAGTGGCCTGTCCGCCGCGCTGCTGCTGATGGACTCGGTGCAGGGCCGCCTGGACACCCGCGGCGCACTCTATCGCCCTGGCGCCCGCGCGGACTCCGAGGTGCCGCCGCCACCGCCGGTAGCGAAGCTACCGGCCTATCCCGTAACCGCACCGATGCCGGCAGCCGAGGCCGAGCGCATCGTGCAGGCGGTATTGCAGGCGACCCGTGATCCGCAGCAGGAAGAGGAAATGGGCGAGGCTCCCGTGGGCGAGGCCTTCGCCTTGAGCCCGAGCGAGGCGCTGGTGCTGGTGCGCAGCTGGTGTGCGGCCTACAACTGCGAGTACTCGCTGTACCGGCTGCAGCGCAAGCCGCCCTACGAGGAAGTGGAGTTGCGCCTGGATGCGCTGCCGCTGCAGGGCAGCGAGCCGACCGGCTGGGTCGACTACGACCCGCAGACGGGGATCCTGCAATACCGGGTGAAGGCGCGGGGCGTAGGGGATTGCGGCGAGGCCGGCAGCTGGCGCTTCGATGGCGAGCGCTTCCGGGTGCAGTCCTACCAGCTGATGTCGCGCTGTGCGTCGGGCAACCCGGGAGAGTGGCCGACGTTGTGGAGGGTGGCGGAGGACTAGCCTCCGCCGGATGCATCAGTCCTGACGGGCAGTGACTTCCACCAAGTGGTAGCCGAACTGGGTCTTGACCGGGCCCTGGACTTCGCCGACCGGGGCGCTGAACACCACCTGGTCGAACTCGCGCACCATCTGGCCGGGGCCGAAGGTACCGAGATTGCCGCCGTCGCGGCTGGACGGGCAGGTGGAGTTGTCCTTGGCCACCTGGGCGAAGTCGGCGCCGCCCTGGATGGCGGCTTTCAGTTCATTGCACTTGGCTTCGCTGGAAACCAGGATGTGACGGGCAGTGGCGCGAGCCATGGGAATTACCTCCAGTTGAAGAGGCGCAGAGCCTAACGCAAACGGCCCGTCCATGGCACGCCCGGCGCCGGGCGGTGCCGGGTTGTCGACGACCTCAGGCCATGCCCGGGCCGGGTTGCGCTTCCTCCACCGCCAGGTCGAAGAACGGATCGAGCTCGACCATCGGGCTGGCGGCGACCCGCTCCAGGTGGCAGGGGCGGGCGGGATGCGGGCGAGGCGCGGCGAGCGGATCGTCGAGCAGCGCGCGTACCGCTTCCAGCACTTCCTCTCCGGCCACCGTCTCCTCCTCCAGCAGGCGCTGGGTGATGTGCTCCAGTGCCGGGCGCAGGCGTTGCAGCAGGGCCAGGCAATCGCGGTCCAGGTCCTGCAGCAGCTGGTCGGCGGCTGCCAACGCTTCGCGCGGGTCGCTGTCCAGGTGCGCCTCGCGTACCGCCTGCAGGCTCAGCAGCGAGCCGTTCGGGCCCATACCGAGGGCGGCGACCATGGACAGGGCCAGCTTGCTGGCCTCGTGCAGGTCCTGGCCGGCGCCGGAGGATATCTCGGCGAAGTGCAGGCGCTCGGCGCCACGGCCGGCCAGCAGCATCTGGATGCGTGCACGCAGCTCGGATTCCAAGTGCAGGCGCTTGTCCTCCACCGGGGTGACCAGGGTCACGCCCAGGGCCTGGCCGCGCGGCAGGATGGTGACCTTTTCCACCCGCCCGCAGTTGAGTGCGGCGGCGACGATGGCGTGGCCGGCCTCGTGCACGGCGATGCGCGTGCGCTCGGCCTCCGACAGGGCGCTGACACCCAGCGGCTGCTCGCCGATGCGGCAGGTTTCCAGGGCCTCCACGCAGTGGCGCATGCTCACCTGGGCGGAGCGCCCACGGGCGGCCAGCAGGGCGGCGTGGTTGACGATGTAGGCGATGGCCGCCGGGGTCAGGCCGACGCTGTTGCGCGCCAGCAGGGCATGGTCGATGTCGCCGGCGGCCTTGACCTTGCCGACGTACAGGCGGAACAGCTGCTCGCGATCGGCCAGGCTGGGCAGGCCCACGGCGATGTTGCGGTCGAAGCGCCCCTCGCGCAGCAGGGCCGGGTCCAGCGAGTTGGGGAAGTTGGTGGCGCCGAGCACCAGCACGCCGCTGTCGGCGGCGAAGCCGTCCATCTCGGTGAGGAACTGGTTGACGATGCGGTTGGCCTCGGCGTCGCTGGCACGGCTCTGCTCGCCGCGGCGGCCGATGCCGTCGATCTCGTCGATGAACACGATGCACGGCGCATGTTTGCGCGCGGTGCGGAACAGCGTCTTGACCTTGTGGATGCCGACGCCGAAGTACATCGACGAGAAGTCGCTGCCGGTGACCTGGATGAAGTGCGCGCCGCACTCGCCGGCCAGGGCCTTGGCCAGCTGGGTCTTGCCGGTGCCGGGCTCGCCGGTCAGCAGCACGCCCTTGGGCGGCCGCGCGCCGAGGGCGGCGAAGGCGGCCGGGTCGCGCAGGTAGCTGGTGACGTCCTGCAGGGCCTGCTTGGCCTCGCTGGCGCCGATCACGTCGGCGAAGCGGATGCCGGTGTTGTGCTTCAGCGCCTGCTGCGGGCGCAGCTTCCACACGCCGAACCCGGCGCCGAGCAACAGCAGCAGGAGGAACGGCCACTGGCTCTGCAGCTCGCGGTACCAGGGCGCCTCGCCGTCGGTATCGAACAGGCTGATGGGGAACAGCGCGGCGCCGCTGCCGTAGTCGCGCAGGATCATCTCGCCGATGCGTCCGGACTGGTCGGCCAGCCAGTAGCGCCGGCCGTCATGGGTGGAGACGTACACCGCCTCGTCGCTCAGGGCGGCGCTGGCGATGCGCCCGCCGCGCATGTCGCCGACCAGGGTGGAGAGGTCGCGGCGGTTGGCGGTCCAGGGCGCGGTGGAACGCTGCAGCTCGACCAGCATGACGGCCGAGACATCGCCGGCAGGCGGCGTGGTCGGGCGAATCGACTGCCAGTAGCCGACGGCGACCATGGCGAGCAGGGCGACACAGAGCGAAACACCACCGAGCAGGCGGCGGTGGCGGTGGATAAATCGTTTGGTCATGGCGATCCCGGAGTGCAGTCATACAGCGCCCACGAGTGGGCAATCCAGGCGGCATCGAGCTCCGCTCGCGAGAGGCCGCTGCAATAGCAGCGATTCGGCACGCGAGCGGATTATCGGCATCGGCCACGGCGGTTTAAGCGATCAGGGACGAGCGGATATACCGCCGGTCGATCTAGCGAAGCGGCAGCGCGGCAAGCGCAGCGGCGCTACAGCGGCCCCGGTTCGGGGATGGGAGCGGGCAGCGGGGCGACTTCCTCGAGGTTTTCCAGCACTTCCTCCGACAGTTCCTCGGTGCTGGCGTCTGGCTCGGCTGCTGGTTCCGGGGTGGCTTCGTCGTCGGCCATGGCATGGGCTCGTTGAGTGGGCTACCTGGGATTGGGGTTCGCTGGCGCTGGTAAGTTCCTACGGCGTAGGGGCGCGAGAGGCCATTAATGAGTAGCCGAGATCTGGATTCGATGCAGTCAAGATGACAGCTTGCAGTCATCTTGACTGCGAATGCCTGCGTGTCATTCGAACACATATATTTTCAACTATATGAAAATAATGAGAAAAATGACTGGCACGCTTCCTGATACAGCCAGAGCAAAGGGGGTCTACCGCCCCCGCTCTCCAGGGAGACATCGCCATGATCGAGTTCCTCAGCTGCCCGAAAAACGTTCTGCGTGTATCCACTCAACTGCTGGTCGCCGGCTTGGCGATTCTGCTGGCCGGCATCGGCGCCGGCTACGGCATGGAGGGCCAGCTCAGCATCCCGGCGTTGGTGGTCGCCCACTCCGGCGTGGTGATCGGCCCGACCATGCTGAAGATCGGCTATGTGATGCGCCTGATCGCCCAGCACTACATGCGCAAGGCTGGCTGGGAGGCGAACTGTGCAGTTGCTTGATCGCCACGCCGCCCTGGCCATCGCGCCGCTCTGGCGCCTGGGCTTCCGGCCCTTCTTCCTCGGCGGCGCGTTGTTCGCCCTGATCGCCGTGGCCCTGTGGGGCGCGGCGCTGTCCGGCCACGCCGGCCTGCAACCGCTGGGAGGCCTGCTGGCCTGGCATCGCCACGAGATGCTGTTCGGCTTCGGCCTGGCGATCATCGCCGGCTTCCTGCTCACCGCCGTGCAGACCTGGACCGGGCTGCCCAGCCTGTCCGGGCGTCCGCTGATCGCGCTGTTCGCCATCTGGGCTGCCGGGCGTCTGGCCTGGTTCCTGCCGCTACCCATGGTCGCGCTGGCGGCTATCGAGCTGGCCTTCGCCCTGGCCCTGCCGTGGGCCTTTGGCCGTCTGGTGTTCAAGGCGCGGCAGAAGCACAACGCGCCCATCGTCCTGGTACTCGCGCTGCTCGCCGCCTGCCAGGCCCTGACCCTGTATGGCGTGGCCCTGGGCGATGATGCCCTGCAGCGCCGTGGCACCCTGGCCGCGCTGTGGCTGGTGGCGGCGCTGATGGGCGTCATCGGCGGGCGGGTGATTCCGTTCTTTACCCAGCGCGGCCTGGGCCTGGCCAGCCAGGTGCCAATGAGTCTCTGGCTGATGTGGAGTCTGCTCGGCGGTTCGCTGGCCATCGCCGCACTCACCGCCGCCGGGCTGAACCTGCAGCCGCGGCCACTGCTGGTGCCACTGTTCCTGTTGGTGGCCGCTCTGCACGGCCTGCGCCTGTGGCGCTGGTACGAACCGGGCATCTGGCGCGTGCCGCTGCTCTGGTCGCTGCACCTGGCCTATGCCTGGATGGCCGTGGCGGCATTCGGCATGACCCTGTGGCACCTGGGCCTGGTGCAGCAGCCGAGCCTGGCCAGCCACGCGCTGGCAGTGGGCGCCATGGGTGGGTTGATCCTGGCCATGCTGACACGCGTCAGCCTCGGTCATACCGGCCGGCCTCTGACGCCGCCGCCAGCCATCGCCTGGGCCTTCGCCCTGCTGCACGGGGCGACGCTGTGCCGTGTGCTGCTGGCTGGCTTCAGCGTCTACGGCCTGTGGCTGGCGGCGGCGGGCTGGTGCCTGGCGTTCGCCCTGTTCCTGCGTCACTACGCGGCGATGTTCTGGACGGCGCGAGTAGATGGCCATCCCGGCTGAGACGGCAAGGCCTTGCCCGCGACGGCAAAGTCTTTCCTGTCCAGCGTGTCGGAAAACTCAGTCGAAGCCAGTAAATATGGGGCCTGCGGCGGCCTGGCCCGCATTCTGCTTGCGAAGGGGCAACGGACTTCAGCAGGGAACCGCCATGACCACCATCAGCACCAACTCGCCGCTGGCCAGCTACCTCGCCAGTGGTGGCAAGGCCGCCACCGCCGCCACGCCAGCCAGCCAGGAAAAGCCCGCCGAGAGCACCAAGGACCCGATTGCCGAGCTGCGCAGCCTGGCCCGGCAGATGGTCGCCCGCAGCGAGGGCGGCCTGCTGCGGGCGCTGCAGGGTGGCAGCGGCCCTCAGCTGGCCAGCGATCGCGCCTCGCTGGATCCCAACCTGAACGGCGACAGCACCCAGATCGAGCTGCCGGACGTGGCCACGCTGGATCGCGAGGACGCCGCCAAGCTGCTGGTGCAGGTGAACAAGCTGATCGACGCGGGCCTGGGCGACAGCAAGGCCTTCACCGGCAGCAACGGCGACAAGAGCACCGACTCGCTGACCACCTACCGCGACTGGTTGCAGGAAAAGGGCGGCATCAGCATCTACGTCTGAGAGCCGATTTACGATCTCCTGACTGTCGGCCATACGGCGTTAAAAGCGGTCTCGGAATGCTCATTTACCACTCGTAAACTGCGCTTCCTCGACCGCTTCTGCCTTGTCTGGCTCTAATTCAGAAGACCGTAAACCGGCTCTGACCGCCTGCAACGTGTAGCTCAGCGGCACGCGCTCACGCCCGCTGCGCAGTCGCCATTCACCGTCCTCGCCGAGGACCATCTGCCCGGGCAGGGCCTCCCAGGGGATGCTGTCGTGCTCCTCCAGCCCGCTGATGTCCAGGCCGTGGCGCAGCAGCGCTGAGATGATCTCGCCGAGCCCGTGGTTCCATTCGTGGGTAATGGTGGCGCTCAGCGTCTGGTCGGTCTGCACATAGGTGCTTTCGTCGTCCCACACCATGGGCTGCGTCTGTTCGAAGTAGGGATGGCGGATCACCAACTGGTCCTGGCAGTCCTCGTCCAGGCAGAACAGCAGCGGGTGGCCCTCGCGCAGGAACAGGCGCCCGCCCGGCTTGAGCAGGGCGGCGACGTTGCGTGCCCAGTCGTCGATGCGGGGCAGCCAGTTCAGCGCGCCGATGCTGGTGTACACCAGGTCGAACGAGGCGGGCGCGAGTACCGTGGCAGCGTCGTACACCGAGGCCTCGACATAGTCGATGGCGGTGCTGCAGCGCGCCGCCAGCCGGCGTGCCTGCTGCAGTGAGGCGGGGGAGAAGTCCAGGCCGGTCATGCTCGCGCCGAGCCGCGCCAGCGACAGAGTGTCGGTGCCGATATGGCACTGCAGGTGCACCGCGCGCAGCCCGGCGATATCGCCCAGGCGTGGCAGGTCGAAGCGCACCACGGCGGATAGATGCGCGGGCTGGGCGACGAAGCGCTCCGCTTCATAGTCCGGCGAGGCGGCGTGCAGGTCGGCGCGCTCGTTCCAGTTGGCCCTGTTCAGCGCGAACGAGTTCAGGTCGGGGGACTTGTCCATGGCGGCACTCCGTTGCTCGGGAACGCGACGGTAGTCTGCTGGTCTTCAGCGGGCAAGCTCGGCATTTCCCGGCGCCGCCATAAGCGGCATGATGGGGCCACAAGAACTGGGGATTCCAATGCACCTGATGTCATCCGCTCTGCGCCTCGCCGCCCTGTCGCTCGGTCTGCTCGCCACGACCGTACAGGCCGCCGATGAGGCCGAACTGATCGAGTCGATCAACGCCTACCGCAGCCAGGTGCAACGCTGCGCCGAACAGGCCTCGCCGGAGCTGCCGCCGCTGACCGCGGATATCCGCCTGGTACTGCCGGCCACTGGCGCTGGCGACCTGCAGGACGCCCTGGCCCGCGCCGGTTACCCGATGGTCAACGTGCAGGCGATCACCCTGTCCGGCCCGCGCGATGCGGCCGCAGCCATGCAGGCGCTGCGCGAAAGCTTCTGCAAGGTGGTGCTGGACCCGCAGTTCGTCGATGTCGGCGTCAGCCGCGCGGACCGCGACTGGCGCATCGTGCTGGCGCGCCCATTGCTGGGCGGCCGCCTGGGCGACTGGCAGACGGAGGGCAAGAAGCTGCTGGCGGAGATCAACGTGGCCCGCGGCCAGGCGCGCAACTGTGGCGAGCAGCCCTTCGCCGCCGCCGCGCCGCTGGCCTGGAACGACGTGCTGGGCAGCACGGCCGAGGCGCACAGCCGGGCCATGGCCAACGGCAACTTCTTCGACCACCGCGACCGTGATGGCCGCACCCCCGGGGACCGCGCCGAACTGGCCGGCTACTCCGGCCAGCGCATCGGCGAGAACATCGCCGCCGGGCGCGACAGCGCACGCAACGTGGTCGATGGCTGGCTGGCCAGCCCCGGCCATTGCGCCAACCTGATGAGCCCCGAACTCAGCGAGCTGGGCGCCGCCTACGCGGTGGACCCGAAGAGCGACGCCGGCATCTACTGGACGGCGCTGTTCGGCGCGCCCTGAGCCTGTTTGCACTTTTCACGCAGCAGCGTGAGGGGAATGCCTTCGAGGCTATCGACACGGTCGCCGCTGAAGTACGACCAAGAGATGGCGCGCGCTGGCGAGCCTAGAAAGAAGACGATGGCGCCGTCTCCATAGTCCATGTCATCGCCACTGGCATAGCGGCTTTGGAATTCGCTGCCCACCTCGTGGTAGAGGGTTACACCGGGGGCCTTTTTCAGGAACTCCTGGATAACCTGGCGTTGCTTCCCATCGCTGGTCTTTTCAATGCGGGTCACTGCTATCGCGCTGGCGTGCTCAATCCTTTCGTCCAGTGACATGGCATGAAATTGTTCACCGGGAATAGTGCTGAATGGTTGTTTCTCGACGGTGGGCTTGGTGCTGACGCTGAATTTCTCTTTGCTTAGCGTCTTGTTAAGTGACTCTTCGATATTTTCCGCCTGGGCGACATAGATTTGCGGAAAGAATAAGGCGATGTAGGGCGCCAGGGTGCTGAAAAACAGCCCGGCGGCAACCACCCAAACGGCGAAGGTCAGGCGGCGAATGGGCTTGGTGAGGGGATGTGGTTGGAGATCCTGCGACATGGGAGCTTCCTTGCGAAAAAAGTGGTCGCAAGGCTATCTCAAGGCCGCGTCTAAGGTGAAGCGATGCAGCACCATGATGGCGCTGCATATGGTTTGAATCACAGCGCCTTCACCACCTCGGTCAGGTGTTGCTCGTAGCGGGCGACGTCGCGCTCGATGTTCGGCATCTTCATCACGTCGGTGCTGAGGAAGGTCGGCAGGGCGCTCATGCCGAGGAACTGGTTGGCCTTGTGGAAGGGGAAGTACACCGCGTCCACGCCCTTGGCCTCGAAGAAGTCGGTGGGGTCGTCGAAGGCCTGCTGCGGGGCGTTCCAGGTCAGCGATAGCATGTACTTCTTGCCGTGGATCAGGCCGCCGCTGCCGTACTTCTGCGAGGCATCCGAGCGGGTGCGGCCGTCGTTGGCGTAGAGGCTGCCGTGGCCGGCGGTGAACACCTCGTCGAGGTACTTCTTCACGGTCCAGGGCGCGCCCATCCACCAGCCCGGCATCTGGTAGATCACCAGGTCGGCCCAGAGGATCTTCTGCACTTCCTCTTCGGCGTCGTAGCCACCGTCGATGAAGGTGGTCTTCACGTCGAAACCGGCGCGGTCGAGGTAGGCCACGGCCGCGTCGTGCAGGGTGGCGTTGTAGCGGCCGTCGGAATGGGCGAACTGCTTGCCGCCGTTGAGAAGCAGGATCTTTTTCATGGGAGCCTCCGGGCATATCGAATGGCCGGCAGGTTACGCAGGCGCTCCCGCTGGAAACAGCCGCTCCCGGGCAAATGATTGTTGCTGACAAGTCATGAATGCAGAGGTTGCTGTTGCGCTAGGGTGTGCCCATCACCCATCCCGGAGCGCACCATGTACGGCTTTATCCTTCACGCCCATACCAGAGCCGAGCAGGCCGAGGCCTTCGAGCAGCTGTTCCGCGCCTATGTTGAGCCCAGCCGCGCCGAGGCCGGCTGCGTGCAGTACCACATGCTGCGCGATGCGGCCGATCCAACGCTGTTCATCTTCTTCGAGGTCTGGGCATCGCGGGAGGCCTTCGCCGAACACACGGCCATGCCGCATATGCGCGAGTTCAGCGAGCGGCGCATGGACTACCTGCGCCGCGACTTCGAGATTCGCGAGATCGAGATGCTCAGCGCCTAAGAGCCTGTTTACGATCTTCTGGGCTAGAGCCAGACAAGGCAAAAACAGTCGAGGAAGCGGAGTTTACGAGCTGTAAATGAGCATTCCGAGACTGTTTTTAACGCCGTATGGCCGACGGCCAGGAGATCGTAAATAGGTTCTAAGCCTTTTCCGGCGGCGTGGGCGCCTGCTTGCTCTTCGCCGCCTGCCTGGCGGCGATGCCCATCAGGCGCTGGAACTTGGGGCAGGCCAGGTGATTTTCGGCCGGGCAGACCGCGGCGTGGCGCAGGCCGTCGCGAATGGCGGACAGGCGCCTGATGGTCAAGTCCAGCTGATCGGCCTTGTCTTCCAGCAATTGCCGGTCGATGGCCGGACCGTTCTCGGCCGCCAGCATCTCGGCGATATCGTCCAACGAGAAGCCGGCGGTGCGGCCCAGGGCGATCAGCGACAGACGCTGTAGCACCGACTCGCCGAACACCCGCTTCAGGCCGTTGCGGCCGATGGAGCGGATCAGCCCCTTTTCCTCGTAGTAGCGCAGGGTCGAGGCCGGCAGGCCGGACCAGCGCGCGACCTTGCCGATATCCATCTCTTTCATCGCTTGACCTCAAGTCGACTTCAACTGGCAGCCTTGCTTTGCAGGCTTTTCAGACAGGGTAGATGGAGGTGGCTATGGCAGTCGAGATGATCGTGCAGGCAATCGTTCTGGGTATCGGCGCGACGCTGGTGATGGACCTGTGGGCGCTGGCGCGCAAACGCTTCTTCGGCGTGCCCGCGCTGGACTACGGACTGGTCGGGCGCTGGCTGGGGCATATGCGTCACGGCCGGTTTCGTCACTCGGCCATCGGCAAGGCGCCGTCGGTACGCGGCGAGCGGCCGCTGGGTTGGGCCTTTCACTACCTGACCGGGCTGGCCTTCGCCGGAGCGTTTCTGGCGCTGGTGGGCGGCGAATGGCTGCAGTGGCCGACGCTATGGCCGGCGCTGGCGTTTGGCGGGCTTACCGTGGCCGCGCCGCTGCTGCTGATGCAGCCGGCGTTCGGCATGGGCATCGCCGCGGCGCGCACGGCGAAGCCCTGGCAGGTTCGCTCGCGGGCGCTGCTCACCCATCTGGTGTTCGGCCTGGGCCTGTATCTGACGGGCTGGCTGGTGGCTCGGTTGTAGCCCGGATGCAATCCGGGGCAGGGCGTTTCCCGAATTGCATCCGGGCCCGCGGCCTAGTGGCTATAGCCGGTCGGCTTGTTGCGGATAGTCTTGAGCAGGTCTTCCGGGCTGATGCTGGCGACCATCTTGCTGTGGGCCGCGCTACCCGGTTGCGGCTGGTGGAGGATATGCCCCTTCATCTTGCCGATGATGTGCATCTCGCACGGCTTGCAGTCGAACTTGAGGGTCAGTACCTCGTCGCCATGGATCAGCTGCATCGGCTGCACCTTGGTGCGCACGCCGGTGACGCCCTTGGCCTGCTTGGGGCACAGGTTGAAGGAGAAGCGCAGGCAGTGCTTGGTGATCATCACCGGCACTTCGCCTTCTTCCTCGTGGGCCTCGTAGGCCGCGTCGATCAGCTGCACGCCGTGGCGGTGGTAGAAGTCGCGGGCCTTCTGGTTGTAGACGTTGTAGAGGAACGACAGGTGCGACTCCGGGTACACCGGCGGCGGGGTGGTCTCGGCCTTGCGGCTGCCGCGCGGGTGAGCAGCGACGCGGGCCTCTGTCAGCTTCTCGACGGCCTCGCGGCGCAATGCCTTGAGCTGCGAGTTGGGCACGAAGAATGCCTGCGGGGCGTCCAGCGCCACGTCCAGCGCGTGGTATTCGGTGGTGCCGAGCTGGGTCAGCAGGTCACGCAGGCCGTCGAGCGCCTGTTCCGGCTTGTTGGCCACGCCGAACGGGCCGGGCAGGGCGACCTCCACGGCGATGCCTTCCTCGCTGGTGGCGGTCAGCTTGAGCTGTTCCTCGCGCAGTTCGGCCTTCCAGTTCACGCCGATACGGCGCTCGGCGCTGGTCTTGAGCAGCGCCTGCTGCCAGTTGTGATCCAGGTTGCGCGAGAGCGGATGGTTGGGGCGCAGGCGGAACAGGCCCTCGGGCATCTCGTTGGGCTCGACGCGGTAGCGGTAGCGCTTCTCGCCGTCTTCCTCGAACTCACTCTTGAGCTCGGCGATGTTGGCGCGGAAGCCCACCACCTCGCGCTTGACCAGCACGTTGAGGCCGTCGCCGTTGGACAGCGGCTCATGGGTGACGGCGATCAGGTCGCGCTTGTTGACCTTCTCCACGTTGCCCACAGCCAGGCCGGTGAAGGTCGGCGAGTCAAAGGCGCCGATGTCGACCTTGCGGTCGGTGACGAAGTAGTCGGTGCTGCCGCGGTGGAAGGTCTTGTCCGGATCGGGCAGGAAGAAGTGCGCGGTACGGCCGCTGGAGGCACGGGCCAGGTCCGGGCGGTCTTCGAGGATGGCGTCGAGCTCTTTGCGGTAATGGGCGGTGATGTTCTTCACGTAGCCCATGTCCTTGTAGCGTCCCTCGATCTTGAACGAGCGCACGCCGGCCTCGACCAGCGCGCGCAGGTTGGCGCTCTGGTTGTTGTCCTTCATCGACAGCAGATGCTTCTCGAAGGCCACCACGCGGCCCTGGTCGTCCTTCAGGGTGTAGGGCAGGCGGCAGGCCTGCGAGCAGTCGCCACGGTTGGCGCTGCGCCCGGTCTGCGCGTGGGAGATGTTGCACTGGCCGGAGAAGGCCACGCACAGCGCGCCATGGATAAAGAACTCGATGGCCGCGTCGGTGGCGTCGGCGATGGCGCGGATTTCCTGCAGGTTCAGCTCGCGTGCCAGTACCAGCTGGGAGAAGCCGGCCTGGTCGAGGAACTTGGCCCGATCCAGGGTGCGGATATCGGTCTGAGTGCTGGCGTGCAGCTCGATGGGCGGAATATCCAGCTCCATCACGCCCATGTCCTGCACGATCAGCGCATCGACTCCGGCGTCGTACAGCTGGTGGATCAGCGTGCGCACCTGCTCCAGCTCGTCGTCGTGGAAGATGGTGTTGAGGGTGGTGAACACCCGCGCGTGGTAGCGGCGGGCAAACTTCACCAGCTCGGCAATCTCGCTGACCTCGTTGCAGGCGTTGTGCCGCGCGCCGAAGCTCGGCCCGCCGATGTACACGGCATCGGCCCCATGCAGGATGGCCTCCCGCGCGATGGCTACATCACGGGCAGGGCTGAGCAGTTCCAGATGGTTCTTGGGCAGGGACATGGTGTTTCTTCTTTATAGGCGTGGCACGGCAAGGCGCGCATTGTAGCGGGGCGAGGGGAGGGTGGCACGCCGAGGTGCCGGATGGCTGGATTCTGTTGGGTGATTCTGCGTTTGGTCGGTTCCGACCATGCCCGCTCGGTTGGGCATGGCCGGACGTTCTGCTTAGCGGGCCAGCTTGGTGCTGGCTACGCCCTTCTGCCCTTCGGCTTCGGACACCTGCTCCAGGTTCGCGCCGCCGACGAAGACGCCGAACTTGATGTACTGGCGAACGTAGTAGTTCTTGCCGGCCTCGGCGTTCAGGTTCAGCTTGTTGTCGCTGAATTCGGACTCGGTGGCTAGCACATGCGCGCCGGGAGCGAGGGGGCGATAGAAGTAGGTGTTGATTGCGGTCTCGCCGATCACCTGATCGTCAACCTTGACGGTTTTCTTGAGGATCGGGCCCATGGAGGAGTCACGGAAGATATACAGCCCAGCCTGGTCCTGGGGCGGGGCGGGGAACGTCTTGAGTTCCTGATCCTTCTCGTTGGATTCCATGGGAACAGATGCACAACCCGACAGCAGGGCAACGCTCAGCGCTGCTGCACACATCATCGATTTCTTAGACATGAATTACTCGTTCCTGAGTTTTGGTGTATGGCCGGCGCGATATCATTCTGCCAGCGGTCGCTACCTTACTGTGGCGACTCGGGAAAGCAAGCTGCTTCCGGCAGATTCCGATCATTTTCCGGCTTCGTGCCGAGGGAACGAGGTGGGATTTCGAGCCGAACGCATGCCATGCAGTCGGCTCGATCGATTGCTATTGCACGTTGCCGAGGCGCTGGTCAGTGAACACGCACACCACGCCGGCGCGGTTGTGCATCACCTGGTGGTCGAAGTCGCAGTAAGCGGCGGCGACGCTCAGGGCCATCTGTTCGCTGATCAGCTGGCCGTCATCGGGGCGGAACCAGGCCATCTGGCCGGCCTTGCAGCGTTCGGCCTGAGGGTCGGTGTTGTAGATGCAGATCTTGCTCTGGGTTTCGTTCTGCTCCTGGTCGAAGCAGGCGCCGAGGGAGAAGGCGGCGGCGCTGAGCAGGCAGAGGCGGGCGAGGGTATGCATGGTCGGGTCCTGTGGTAGTGGCGAAAGCGCGTTAGGGTCAGGCAACCCAGGAAGGTTCCTCGCTTGCCGCTCCGCTTCGTTCAACTGTGAACCCTGCACGCGGCGAGCGCGGATGAACGGCGCAGCGGTACCGGTAGCGGCGGCCTAGGCTGAACGAAGCGCAGCGTCGGCGAGCCGGGAGGTTGGCGTGGACAAGCAGCGAAAGGCAGGCGCCGGCCTCTCTCGGCGCCATTTCCTCTGCGGTGGTGCGATGTTCCTGGGCGGTGGCCTGCTGGCCGCGCCGGCCCTGGCGAAGCAGCTCTGCCGGCCCGCCGAGGGCGATATCCTCGGGCCCTACTACCGCTTCGGCGCGCCTTTCCTGGCCAAACTGGCCGGGCCGGAGGAGACAGGCGAGCGTTTGGTGGTGAGCGGCACGGTGCTCAGCGCGGACTGCCGCACACCGGTTGCCAATGCCCTGGTCGAAATCTGGCAGGCCAACGGTGCCGGCCTGTACGACACCCAGACTCCCGGCAACTACACCGACAAGGGTCGCTTCCACCTGCGTGGCATGCTCTACACCGATGCTCAGGGCCGCTACCGCATCGAGACGGTGATGCCCGGCCGCTACCCGGTGCCGCCTAACCTGCCGGGGCTGGAGCAGTACGGCGGAATCACCCGGCCGGCGCATATCCACTTCCGGGTGATGGAAGCGCTGCACGTGCCGGTGACCCTGCAGCTGTACTTCGCCGGCGACCCCTTCATCGCCAAGGACCCTTGGGCCAGCCAGCATCCGGCCAACGTGATCGCGCTGGAGATGGCGGAAGCAGGGCGGCGTGGGGTGTTCGATATCGTCTTGGCGCGGGGGTTCTAGCGCAGGGCCGTGCCGTACGGCGTTGTGCCCGACCCGATGACGGGCGAGTGATCCACTCCTGAAATTGCGGAGTCTCCTGGTCATGAGCTGAGGGGACAAATTCTCATTTGCCAACGAGATCGACTTGCCTATCATGGCTGCCGCTTTCAATGGGGAGGGCACCGGACGTGGACGAGTTGTCGCTTGCCTACGAGCAGCTGAGCTGGCTGCTGGCTGCAGTGGTTAAGCAATTCAAGGGGCTGTTCGACCTCAACGGGCGCATCGGTGCGTTCTTCATTGGCCTATCCTACGGCACCGCCTACTTGTTGTACCGCTGGCGCCGGCGGCAGGGGCTGACCGAGGCGCCTTCCTTCTGGCAGTTCCTCGGCGGCTGGCGCGTGCATCTGCATCCGTCTGCCCTGCTGGATTACCGCTACTACTTCGTGCGCGCCCTGCTCAAGGTGCTGCTGGTGGTGCCCATTATCGGGCTGGTCGATCCCTATGTGCTGCGCTCGGCTGACTACGTGGCCTTCTTCACCCAGCTTTGGGGCGCCCGCCCGCAACTGGGGGAAAATCTGGGCCTGAGCCTGCTCTATGGCCTGGGTGTGTTCCTGATCAATGACTTCGCCAGCTACTGGAGCCACCGCGCTTTCCATTCGCGCTGGCTGTGGGAGTTCCACAAGGTGCATCACTCGGCGCCGGTGCTGGTGCCGCTGACGGCCAGCCGCGTGCATTTCCTCGAGAAGCTCGCCGACAACCTGCTCACCGCTGTGCTGCTCGGTGCCTATGCCGGGGCGTTCTGGTACCTGTGCGGTGGCGAGGTCAGTCGCTACACCCTGTTCGGCGTGACCTATCTGGTGTTCATCTTCAACAGCCTGGCCGCCAACCTGCGTCACAGCCAGGTCTGGCTATCGTTCGGCCCGCTGCTGGAGCACGTCATCAACAGCCCGGCGCAGCACCAGATCCACCACAGCGATGCGCCGCGGCACTTCCACAAGAACTTCGGCACCAATCTGTCGATCTGGGACTGGATGTTCGGCACGCTCTACACCACCACGGCCGAACCGGAGCGGCTCAACTTCGGCACTGCCGAGCGCGACCCGCACCGCTATCTCTCGCTCTACAGCCTGATCGTGCTGCCCTTCGTCGACACCGCGCGCAAGGCGCTCGCCGCCCGCCAGCGACGGGTGCCGGGCTGAGCGCCGTCGGTGGCCGAGCAGGCCGCCGGATACGCCTCTGTCTAAGTGGATGAGCTGCCAGGGCATGCGCAGGCTGGGTCGGTCAGCGGATATCCCCGCAGAAGATGTCGTAACCGCCGTCGGACGCCGAGGTGCGCAGCACCAGCGCATGGGGCGTCGCGCGCAGGGTGGCCAGCGGCACCTTGGCAGTGCGCGACAGGCGCCAGCCATCGGCCGAGCCCCGGTGCTGGGTCAGCAGCGTGTCGTTCAGCTCGTAGGCCGGTTGCGCGCCGGGCTGCTGACAGCTGCCCGGGTAGATGAAGGCCAGCAGGCGTACCGGCAGCGTCACGCCGAAGGGCACGCCGCTGACGAAGGCCGACATGTCGGTTACATCGCCCCGCGGCGAGAGGGTCGCCTGGCCGATCCTGCCGGCGTTCTTGGCGGTGCCGGCCAGCTTGACCTGAACGTGATCGCCGGAGCCGCCGCCACCGGCGCAGCCAGCCAAGGCGAGGGCGAGCAAAAGCGTGATCGTGATTCCGTGCATGCGGGGCTCCTGTGCGGTTCTGCGAACAGTCTAGTGCCCCGATGCTGCTCAGTGCAGGCGCGTGCTGCGGCGCTCCTCGACCACCGCCTCGGCCTGGCGGGCCAGATGGTCGAGCAGACGGTCGCGCTGCTTCTCGGCGTCACGCATGGCCTTCTGGCCATGCTGTTTGACCAGGTAGGCGTGGATCTGCCCGACTTCCTTGGACTGGAAGATCGGCGCCAGGTCCTGCACCGCGACCAGGCCGTCCGAGGCGTGGTCGCGGGTGTTCATCAGCACCTGCGGCCCGCGCGCGGCCAGCACTCGGAAGCCCATGGCCTCGAAGGTCGGCACGCGGCTCGCCACGCAGGCCAGCGCGGCGTGCGGGTGGAGCAGCTGCATCTGCTGCAGCATGGCGCGGGCGATGCCCTGGCGGCGCTGGCTGGCCTGCACGGCCATATAGGCCAGGGTGCAGGCGTGCGGATCATCCGCGCTGGGCAGGTAGAGGGCGAAGCCCAGCACCAGGGATGGATCCTGATTGTCGAGGGCGAGAATCAGGCGGGCGCTGCTCTCCGGCTCGCTGCCCATGGCCTGCAGGTACAGGTGCACCTCGAAGCCGATCACGTACTGGTACAGCTGGTACAGCGGGTTGCTCGGCGTCAGCGGGGCGGGGCTGATGTCGCTGAAGTAGTCGACCACCATCTGCAGCACCTGGCTCTTCAGCGACTCGGGCGGCGGGGTGGTCAGGTGGGTGAGGGTGAACATCGGCAGGGTGGCTCCGAGGCGGGGAGGCCCGCTTGGGAAATCGGCGGAGCGGTATTGTAGCGTCCGCCGCCGCCGATGGTTTCCCCAAGCCCGTCTCAGGCCGGCTCCGGCGTACGCCGCGCCTGCAATTCCTCCTGCAAATGCTCCACCAGCGCATCGACCTGGCCCATGGCCTGGGCCACCGACGCGGCCAGCAGCTCGCCGCCGACTTCCTGGCCCTCGATGGCGATCTGGTGCACGCGGGTGATGCCGATGAAGCCGAGGGCGGTGATCAGGCTGGCTTCCAGATGGTTCATGTGCGCCATCTGCCCGCCCGCGTCGAAGCCGACCCCGCCGCGCGCCACGAGGATCACCGCGTGCCGGGGCCGGTCGGCCAGCAGCGGGATGTACGGATCGAGTGGGTTGCTGGCGTCGAACGCCACGGTGCGGTCGGTGCGCACGATCTGGTCGATCCACGCCTTGAGCGCGGCCGGCATGCTGAAGTTGTACAGCGGCGTGCCGATCACCAGCACGTCCGCCGCCAGCAGTTCGTCGATCAGCAGTTCGCTCTCCTGCAGCGTGTCGTTCATCCATGGCTCGCGCTGTTCATCCGCGGTGAAGGCGGCGGCGATCCAGTCGTGGTCGATGATGGTCGGCGGGTTCTGGCCGATATCGCGGTAGGTGAGGCTGTCCTGCGCGCGGCGGGCCAGCCACTGGCTGACGAAGCGCTGGCTCAGGTTGCGGCTGTGCGAGCCGTGCAGGTCTTTGCCGGCGAGGCCGGGGCGGGCGCTGGCATCCAGGTGCAGTAGGTGTGGCATGTCGAGTCTCCTGCTTGAAGTTGTGCTCATCTGTAATTCGCAGCAGACTCAGGCACTGGTCGGCCAGTGGCGGCGACAAACGATCATTATTTTTCACTACACCTGAGAGGAATTCATTCATGAGTCAGCGCTGGCTACCCTCGCTCTCGGCTCTGCGCGCCTTTGAGGCGGCCGCTCGCCACGAGAGCGCCAAGCAGGCCGCGGAAGAACTCTCGGTGACCGCCACGGCGATCAGCCACCAGATTCGTGCCCTGGAGGAATCGCTGGGCGTGGCGCTGTTCCTGCGCAAGCCGCGCCAGCTGGAACTCACCGCCCAGGGCCGCGAGCTGCAACAGACGCTGGAGTCGGCGTTCGACAGCATCAGCGCCACGGCCATGCGCCTCAGCGCGCTGCCCTGCCGCCAGGCCATCACCCTCAGCACCACGCCGGCCGTGGCGGTGCGCTGGTTGCTGTCCTGGGTCTGCCTGCTGCGTGAGTCCCACCCGGATATCGACCTGCGCATCCACGCCTCCCACGAGCCGGTGGCGCTGGATGGCGTCACCGCGGACATCGCCATCCGCTACGGTGACGGCCGCTGGCCGGGGCTGGTGGCGGAGAAGCTGTTCGACAACACCTTCATCCCGGCCTGCAGCCCGCGGCTTGGTTTGCAGGATGCGGCAGAGTTGCCCAAGCACACGCTGATCCACTTCCGTAACCAAGCCGTGGTCTCTTCGCCGCTGGACTGGGCGCTGTGGCAGAAGCAGGCCAAGGTGCCGGGGCTGGATGTCAGCGCCGGGCTGGTGTTCTCCGACGAGACCCACGCGGTCTCCGCCGCCATCGGTGTGCAGGGGGTGGCGTTGATGAGCCGGCAGCTGATCGAGGATGAGCTGAGGGAAGGGCGGTTGGTGCAGCCATTCGGGCCGGAGGTGGAGGGCAAGCCGTTCTTTCTGGTGTATCTGGAGAGCCGGCGGGATGATCCGGCGATTCGGGCGGTGCGGGATTGGGTGATGGCGGTGCCTGGGGGGCTTTGTACGCTGTAGGTTCGTCGGCTCCGCTCGCGTTGAGCATTCCCCGACGCTCCGCGTCCCCTCACACCCAGCTGACCATCTCGATCAACCCTGACTGCCACTGATTTCCAGGCGGGCCGAACGGTCAAAAAGAAAAACGAAACGATTGAAGCCGGCCGGGCTCCATTCTCCGTAAGCCATCAAGAATGAGGTGCCCCATGAGCAGCACGAAAGACAAGATCAAAGGCAACGCCAACGAAGCCATCGGTAAAGTCAAAGAGGGTGTCGGCAAGGCCACGGATAACCCTCGTCTTGAGGGCGAAGGCGATGCCCAGCAGGTGAAGGGCAAAGCCCAGCAGGTGAAGGGCGACGTCAAGGACGCGATCAAAAAAGGCGTCGACAAGGCCTGATAGCAAGGCTCTGGCACTTGGCAGCTGGAGTGTCGAGGGCTGCGTTCCCGCGTCCCACGTAGGAATACTCAGGGTTATCCACCCGGCCCGCATTGGGGTGGTGAAACCGCGAAGCGTTTTCCACCGGGATATCCGGGCTGCCTGCTAGATGGCTCCGTTCGCCTTGCCAGCCGTTCGCCGGGCGGTTTAGCATCGCCCCGTCCACGCGTTCCGCGTCGACCGTAAGCGTTCACGTCAACCAACGCGCCCCATCAACTCCGGCATTGCCGGGGCTGTTTGCCCATCGCTGGGCGAAAGGCGCCTTTGCTTGACCGGATCAGGAGATCACTCCATGAACGCTTCTACCAAATCCACCATCGTCTTCGGCATTCCCAAGCTTCCTGCGCGTTATGGCGCATGGGTCATGCCGCTGCTGTTGTCCATCTTCATGACCTGCATCGTGTCCTTGATCAGTACGCTCAAGGGCATCGGCTGGTCGCCGCAGTTTGCGCACAAGTGGCTCGCCGCTTGGGGGCTTTCTTGGGTGATCGCGTTTCCCGTGCTGTTGCTGGTGTTGCCGCTGGTGAGGAGGGTGACGATGGTGCTGGTTAGGGCTGGCTGACGGCGGTGTGTTCAGGCCGAGATCGCTTTGGCGGCTCGGCCTGATCTTTGGTTCTGGGGCTTTCGTGCCGCTGCTGGTTTTCGTGTTGGCTGTGGCATCAGTTCCGCCCTGCTGGGCGGGTTACTTTTTCCAGTCGCGGAAAAAGTAACCAAAAACGCTTGCCCCTACATCCGGCCCTGCGCTTCGCTCCGGGTTCGTTCGCTCCATCGTTGCTCCGAGGGTCGGCTTACAAGGGCCGTCCCTGGCCCTTTAAGCCTTTCGCCGCATCCATGCGGCTCACCCCTCTACACAACGATTCCGCTCACCCTCCTGAAGGGGCGAGGAGTTGCCTGTGGCTGCGGTGTCGCTTCTGTAGGGTGCCCGAAGGGCAGTACACCGTTCCGGTGTGGTGGGCTGCCTGCGGCGAGACCACCCTACGAAAGCGAGTCCTGCTAACTTGGTTAGGGCGCGCAGCGCTTGGACAAACCCTCAAGCGACTCGGAGTTGAGTCCCCGTCAGGAGGCCGAGTGGAGGTGTTGCGCAGGGGGACGAGCCGCATGGATGCGGCGAGAGAACTAGGCGTCCCCGCTTAAAGGGGCAGGGACGCCCCTTGTACGCCGGCCCCCGGAGCGGCACCGGAAGGAGGGAAGTCTGGCCGCAGGCCAGACCCGGATGTCGGGGTGCCCTTCTCTTTGGTTACTTTCTCTTGGGCACGCAAGAGAAAGTGACTCGCCATAAGGGCGAAAAGTGGTGATTCGGCCGAATTAAAAGTCTTGAGTGACCTCAGTTGACACAGGCTTTCGGCATTGTCCAATCAACAAAGTCACTGTGTAGGTTGGAAAGCTTCACAATTTTACTTGCTACTCCATAAGTCGGAACCAGTCTTCTATTGAAAGACCAAGTCGTAGGGCTTCACTTCTGTGGAGTGGGCAGCTATGTGCAATTGGGCCGCGCAGTATGTTGAGGTTTGTCATTATTCGGTTGAATGCTTTTTGAGAATTAAAGAGATCATCAAATGCTTCCCAGTTTTTTCTAACTATGTCTCCTAGTTCTCCGAATGTGGTGTAGTCGATTTGATTTTCTGAGCGCTGGGTTATTCCTGCATCTATTTCACGTTTTATATTTGCTTCTACGTTTTTCTGTATTTCCTCTTTGACTTGATCGCTCCACCAGTTGGCGCCATAGAAGTCAATCATTTTTTCTGTGACAAGCCTTCTGATGGAGCGCTCTAAGCAGTAGAAGGCTTCGTAGTGGCTAGACATTATCTTGGCTTCAACTCTCAGGTCTTGATCAAATTGAGGGTAGTAGCTTTGATCTTTCTCTAGAGGCTTTTGTGTATTTCGCCCTAAGTCGTATGAGTGTGCTGATTCGATCTCATCTAATGAGCTTTCGAGTAGCATATTTTTCATTTGAAATAGCTGGATTTTCTCGAGATCGTTCATCTTTAATCCAGAAGATGTTCTCTGATTGATTTGAATATGGCTGAATAAACTTTGGGGTCATCTGACTTTGGTAAGACAAGATTAATGGTGTAATTCAGGCCTAGCTTAAGCTGCGAGCTATGGGCTTTAGGTGCGCCAAGGCTTTCTAGCCGATCTGGAGTTTGCTGTATCTCTTCATCAGGAGTGTCGGTGTTGAGATGTAATTCATTTGCAGTGTCAAAATTTGCAAATGCGAGGGCATTCATGAATGTCTGTTGAATCATTTCTGCAGTGCGGCTTTTTGCTTCGGCGCCTGTAATTTCTATTATGTGGCCCTTTATCTCATTAGGTTTTAGTTTGTGCGCGTACTCGTTTCTTCTAAATAGTTCTTCGTAGCCTATTTTTAATGCGCTAGCCATCGCGGCGCCAGAGGTGCCTGGGTTTCGGAATTTTTTATAGATATCTGAGGGTGACCCGTCAGTGTTGAGTATTCCGCACTTCTTTGCCCAGGAGATAAATGTTCTGGCGTTTCCACCTTTAAATCCTAGTACTGTGGAGAGAAAGTCTGAGTTGAATGTGCTTGGTACTGCTGCGTCTTTAACTTTATTCAGTATTTTTGTTAGGGTTCCTGGTGCGCTCATGTATGGTAATTGTTTCGCCATTATGTATTTCCTTGTAATGGATGTGTATACATGATGACGATAGCTCAGGAGTTAGACGGTGCAAGCTGTTTGCCTGTGGGGGGGTATAGCTTTTTCTCCATAGAGAAATAAAAAGCCCCGCACTGTGCGGGGCTTTTTATTTCTGGCGATTTCGAGCTTAGTCCCAGCTCAACGCACCACCAGTCTGATACTCGATGACGCGAGTCTCGAAGAAGTTCTTCTCCTTCTTCAGGTCCATGATCTCGCTCATCCACGGGAACGGGTTGGAAGTACCTGGGTACTCTTCCTTCAGGCCGATCTGGGTCAGACGACGGTTGGCGATGAACTTGAGGTAGTCCTCCATCATGGCCGCGTTCATGCCCAGTACGCCGCGCGGCATGGTGTCACGCGCGTATTCGATTTCCAGCTGAGTACCCTGCAGGATCATCTGGGTCGCTTCGTCCTTCATCTGGGCATCCCACAGATGCGGGTTCTCGATCTTGATCTGGTTGATCACGTCGATACCGAAGTTCAGGTGCATGGACTCGTCGCGCAGGATGTACTGGAACTGCTCGGCGGTGCCGGTCATCTTGTTGCGGCGGCCCATGGAGAGGATCTGGGTGAAGCCGCAGTAGAAGAAGATGCCTTCCAGCACGCAGTAGTAGGCGATCAGGTTGCGCAGGAACTGGCGGTCGGTCTCCGGGGTGCCGGTCTGGAACTGCGGGTCGGAGATCGAGCGGGTGTACTTGAGGCCCCAGGAGGCCTTCTTCGCGACGCTCGGGATCTCGTGGTACATGTTGAAGATCTCGCCTTCATCCATGCCCAGCGACTCGATGCAGTACTGGTAGGCGTGGGTGTGGATCGCTTCCTCGAAGGCCTGGCGCAGGATGTACTGGCGGCACTCGGGGTTGGTGATCAGGCGGTAGACGGCCAGCACCAGGTTGTTGGCAACCAGGCTGTCGGCGGTGGAGAAGAAGCCGAGGTTGCGCATGACGATACGGCGCTCGTCGTCGCTGAGGCCGTCTTTGCTCTTCCACAGAGCGATGTCGGCGTTCATGTTCACTTCCTGCGGCATCCAGTGGTTGGCGCAACCATCCAGATACTTCTGCCAGGCCCAGTCGTACTTGAAGGGTACGAGCTGGTTGAGGTCGGCGCGGGCGTTGATCATCTGCTTGTCGCCGACGTGTACGCGGGCGGCGGAGCCTTCCAGATCGTCCAGGCCTTCCTGGACGTCCAGGTCGTTCAGGGCCTTTTTGGCGCGGGCGACGGCGTCGGAGTCGTCGGCCGATACGGCGCGGGCGTCTTCCACGGAGCCGGCGGCTTCGTCGTCCAGTTTGTCGATGGCGGCGCCGACTACGGGAGCGGCGGGCTTGGCGGCCGCTTCGGTGGCATCTTCCTTATCGAATTCGTCCCAGCTGAGCATGGTGGTCTCCTGCTTGGTCATCGGGCCGGGCTTGTGCGGCCTGTATGAATGTCCAGTAATTCTGATTATGTTCCGTTGCGATCTGCACGCAAGGGTAAAACCGTGCCGCCTGTCTGGGCGGCGCCCCTGCCGGTGGACTGGCTTGGGCTGTATTCGTGGGGGAGGGCGGTGCTGCTTGTTGGCCCCTCTCCCTAGCCCTCTCCCAGAGGGAGAGGGGACTAGAAGCAGTCCGTGTTGCTTGCGGCTTCTACTTACAAACAACACGCAGCAAGCGCGAAGCTGAGCGAGTGAGCGCTAGGCGCCTGGCTGGTCCGAGCCCCTGAGCGTGCTACTGCACGTGATGGGGGCGGACCTGCCGGGCAACGACGCGGGCGCCGCTCAGGTTCGTGCGCTTATTGGCACGCTTCGCAGTCGGGCTGGTCAATGGCACAGGCTTTTGGCACTGGCGCCGGACCGGCCGGAGCGGCGAAGTTGCCCTCGTCGATCGCACCACTGGACACGGCGTTGAGCTTGCCGGTGTTGATGGTGGATTTTTCGGTGCTGGTGGCGGCCAGGGCACGGAGGTAGTAGGTGGTTTTCAGACCACGGAACCACGCCATGCGGTAGGTCACGTCCAGCTTCTTGCCCGAGGCGCCGGCGATATACAGGTTCAGCGACTGGGCCTGGTCGATCCACTTCTGGCGGCGGCTGGCGGCGTCGACGATCCACTTGGTTTCCACTTCGAACGCGGTGGCGTACAGGTCTTTCAGGTCCTGCGGGATGCGCTCGATCTGCTGCACGGAGCCGTCGTAGTACTTCAGGTCGTTGACCATGACGCTGTCCCACAGGCCGCGGTTCTTCAGGTCGCGAACCAGGTAGGGGTTGATCACGGTGAACTCGCCGGAGAGGTTCGATTTCACGTACAGGTTCTGGTAGGTCGGCTCGATCGACTGCGACACGCCAATGATGTTGGAGATGGTCGCGGTCGGCGCGATGGCCATGATGTTGGAGTTGCGGATGCCTTTCTTCACGCGCTCGCGGATCGGCGCCCAGTCCAGCGACTCGCTCAGGTCGACGTCGATGTACTTCTGGCCACGGGCCTCGATCAGGATCTGCTGGGAGTCCAGCGGCAGGATGCCCTTGGACCACAGCGAACCGTCGAAGGTGCTGTAGCTGCCGCGCTCGTCGGCCAGGTCACAGGAAGCCTGGATGGCGTAGTAGCTGATCGCTTCCATCGACTTGTCGGCGAACTCGATGGCCGCGTCGGAGCCGTAGGCGATGTGCTGCAGGTACAGGGCGTCCTGGAAGCCCATCAGGCCGAGGCCGACCGGACGGTGCTTGAGGTTGGAGTTACGCGCCTGCGGTACCGAGTAGTAATTGATGTCGATGACGTTATCGAGCATGCGCACAGCGGTCTTCACGGTGCGGCCGAGTTTCTCGGTGTCCAGCTTGCCGTCGACGATGTGGTTGACCAGGTTGATCGAGCCCAGGTTGCAGACTGCGATCTCGTCCTTGTTGGTGTTCAGGGTGATCTCGGTGCACAGGTTGGAGCTATGGACCACGCCCACGTGCTGCTGCGGGCTGCGCAGGTTGCACGGGTCCTTGAAGGTCAGCCACGGGTGGCCGGTTTCGAACAGCATGGACAGCATCTTGCGCCACAGGTCCTTGGCGGCGATGGTCTTGAACACCTTGATCTTGCCGTACTGGGTCAGGGCTTCGTAGTACTCGTAGCGCTCTTCGAAGGCCTTGCCGGTCAGGTCGTGCAGGTCCGGCACTTCGGACGGGGAGAACAGGGTCCACTGGCCGTCGTCGAACACGCGCTTCATGAACAGGTCCGGAATCCAGTTCGCGGTGTTCATGTCGTGGGTACGGCGACGGTCGTCACCGGTGTTCTTGCGCAGCTCGAGGAATTCCTCGATGTCCAGGTGCCAGGTTTCCAGGTAGGCGCAGACGGCGCCCTTGCGCTTGCCGCCCTGGTTCACGGCCACGGCGGTGTCGTTGACCACTTTCAGGAAGGGCACGACGCCCTGGGATTTGCCGTTGGTGCCCTTGATGTAGGAGCCCAGCGCGCGCACCGGAGTCCAGTCGTTGCCCAGGCCGCCGGCGAATTTGGACAGCATGGCGTTGTCGTGGATGGCCTGGTAGATGCCCGACAGGTCGTCCGGCACGGTGGTCAGGTAGCAGGAGGACAGCTGCGGGCGCAGGGTGCCGGCGTTGAACAGGGTCGGGGTCGACGCCATGTAGTCGAACGAGGACAGCAGGTTGTAGAACTCGATGGCGCGCTCTTCCTTCTGCGGCTCTTCGATGGCCAGGCCCATGGCCACGCGCATGAAGAACACCTGCGGCAGTTCGAAGCGGATGCCGTCCTTGTGGATGAAGTAGCGGTCGTACAGAGTCTGCAGGCCCAGGTAGGTGAACTGCTGGTCGCGCTCGTGGTTGATGGCGCGGCCCAGTTTCTCCAGGTCGTACTCTTTCAGCTTGGCGTCGATCAGCTCGAACTCGGCACCTTTCTCCACGTAGGCCGGGAGGGCCTTGGCGTAGAGGTCGGCCATCTCGTGGTGAGTGGCGCTGCTGGCGATGTCGAGGAAGCTCAGGGCCTCGGCGCGGATGTTGTCCATCAGCAGGCGGGCGGTGACGTAGGAGTAGTTCGGCTCGCGCTCGACCAGGGTGCGGGCGGTCATCACCAGGGCGGTGTTGACGTCCTTCTCGGCCACGCCGTCGTACAGGTTCTTCAGGGTCTCGGCTTCGATCAGCGAGCCGTCGACTTCGGCCAGGCCCTCGCAGGCTTCGCGGATGATGGTCTGCAGGCGGCCCATGTCCAGCGGCTGCACACTGCCGTCGGCGCGGGTCACGCGGATGCTCGGGTGCGGCTGGGCCACGTCGGCGGTGCTGCTCTTGCGCTCGTTGGCGCGGGCCTCGCGGTAGATCACGTAGTCGCGGGCGACCTTCTGCTCGCCGGCGCGCATTAGGGACAGTTCGACCTGGTCCTGGATCTCTTCGATGTGGATGGTGCCGCCGGACGGCATGCGGCGCTTGAAGGTGGCGGTGACCTGCTCGGTCAGGCGCGCGACGGTCTCATGGATACGCGACGAGGCGGCGGCATTGCCGCCTTCAACTGCGAGGAACGCCTTGGTGATGGCCACGGTGATCTTGTCGTCGGTGTAGGGGACGACGGTGCCGTTGCGCTTGATCACGCGCAGCTGGCCCGGGGCGGTGGCGACCAGATCCTGACTGGATTCGGCTGCCTGCGGCGCCACGGCCTGCGGGTTCTCGCGAGTTGTGTCGGTGTGCATGAGGTTCTCCACTTCTAATTGGTTTGGACACCCGAGGTGCCTTGTGTTCATTCCATTGAAAAACGTCACGAAATCCGGCGTTCCAGCCAGGCATCGAGAAAAGCATTCTTTGGGGCGGTAAGGGCGCGGACTTCAAGCGCCTTCCTGGCTCCAAAGTCGGTGACGAGGCCGAGGGCTGTACCACTAGGGATAGTGGTGGGTGCCTGTGGCTGCGTACCGGTTCGGTGTATCTGGGGGGCTTGCTGCGCTGTCCGTGCCGCGACCATCCACCGCTGCGGCGGATGCGTGGGAAGTGCTACCGGTAGCGAGCGGATCGGGCCCCTCTGCATTCTTTTTTCTTAGTGTCCGGTGCCTCGTAAAACACCATATGTAGGTGTGAGGCGCGATGGGGATACAAGATAATGCGCTAACGGGGGCATTGCAAGGGAAGGGTGGAAGGCAATTCTGTGGATAACTTGTGGGTGAATTGTGGGTGAAATTCGCCGGAATCGCGGCAGGCCCCATGAACCCTGGCTTCTACCGTTCGTCGACCCTGGTGAGCGGGTTTGCCGGCCGGGAAAAGTATTCTGCGGGCATGGAAGCTAACACAATATCTAGTGTTTCTGGCATGCGCTGTGCTAACCGTTCGCGGTTGTTACAATGCCGCCACTATGGCGTTCCCGCTGGAGAGAATTCGTGGAGCAAGAGGCCTGGCAAATCCTGATCGTCGAGGACGATCAGCGGCTGGCGGAGTTGACCCAGGAGTACCTGCAAGGCAATGGCCTGCAGGTGGCGATCGAATCCGATGGCGCCCGGGCCGCGGCGCGCATCCTCAAGGAGCAGCCGGACCTGGTGGTGCTCGACCTGATGCTGCCGGGTGAGGATGGCCTGTCCATCTGCCGCAAGGTGCGTGGTCAGTTCGCCGGGCCGATCCTGATGCTCACCGCGCGAACCGATGACATGGACGAGGTGCTCGGCCTGGAGATGGGCGCCGACGACTATGTGTGCAAGCCGGTGCGCCCCCGTGTGCTGCTGGCGCGCATCCGTGCCCTGTTGCGGCGCAGCGAGGGCGTGGCCGAGGCACCGGCGGCGGAAAACCAGCGGCGCCTGGAGTTCGGTCCGCTGGTGATCGACAGTGCCATGCGCGAGGCCTGGTTGCGTGGCGAGGGCATCGAGCTGACCAGCGCCGAGTTCGACCTGCTCTGGCTGCTGGTGGCCAACGCCGGGCGCATCCTCTCCCGCGAGGAGATCTTCACCGCCCTGCGTGGCATCGAGTACGACGGCCAGGACCGCTCCATCGACGTGCGCATCTCGCGCATCCGCCCGAAGATCGGCGATGACCCGATGCACCCGCGCCTGATCAAGACGGTGCGCAGCAAGGGCTACCTGTTCGTCGCCGAGGCCGCCAGCGCGCTGCAATGAACACCATTTTCCTGCGCATCTATGGCGGCATCATCGCCGCCCTGGTGCTGGTCGCGCTGCTCGGCGTCGGCGCCTTGCAGCTGACCAACGAGGTGCGCAGCGATCAATACCGCGAGCAACTGGCGCGCGGCACCTTCCGCCTGATGGCGGACAGCCTGCAGCCGATGGGGGAGGTGGACCGGCGCCGGGCGCTGGTGACCTGGAGCCGGCTGATCGGCGTGTCGCTGGAGCTGCAGCAGCTGACCGCCGAACCGCTGGATGGCCGCGCACGCGGGCGTCTGCTGCGCGGCCAGGTGCTGGTGGAGCAGACCGGCCCGCACGCCGCGCGGGTCTACGCGCTGGTCAGCGCCGAGCAGCAGCTGGTGCTGACCACCGAGGTGGAGCAGATCAGCGAGCAGCTGGCGCGCGCCACCGTCTACCTGCTGATGGACGAACTGGTGCGCTACCCCATTGTCGAGCAGCCCAGGCGCCTGGCCGCGCTCAAGGAGGAGAAGCAGTTCGGCTTCGACCTGCGCCTGGTCACCCTGGAGAGGGTCGACCTGGACGAGGACCAGCAGCGCCGGGTGGACGAGGGCGACACGGTACTGGCGCTGGGCAAGGGCGGCGATTCGATCCGCGTGATCGCCGGCATGGTCGGCACGCCCTGGGTGCTGGAAGTCGGCCCGATCTACCAGATGAATCCCTATCCCACCGAGCTGCTGGTGCTGATCGGCGTGCTCGGCCTGACCCTCACCGGGCTGATCCTCTATCTATTGGTGCGGCGCCTGGAACGTCGTCTGCTGGCCCTGGAAAACGCCGCCTCGCACCTGGCCAGCGGCCGCCTGGATGCCCGCGCGCCGACCCAGGGTGCCGACTCGGTGGGGCGCCTGGCCGCCACCTTCAACGCCATGGCCGAGCAGCTGCAGCGCCTGCTCAACGTGCAGCGCGAGATGGTGCGCGCCGTGTCCCACGAGCTGCGCACGCCGGTGGCGCGGCTGCGCTTCGGCCTGGAGATGGTCGGCGACGCGGAAAGCGACGAGGCGCGGCGCAAGTACATGGACGGCATGGACGGCGACATCCAGGAGCTGGACAAGCTGGTCGACGAGATGCTGGTCTACGCCCGCCTGGAGCAGGGCTCGCCGGAGCTGATCTATCAGCGGGTGGACCTGCGCGCGCTGCTCGACCAGGTGATCAAGGAGCTGGCACCGCTGCGTGCCGAGATCCGCGTCGACCGTGGCCAGTGCCGCGATGCACCGGACGGCAGCGCCCTGGTGGAAGCCGAGCCGCGCTATCTGCACCGCGCCCTGCAGAATCTGGTGAGCAACGCCATGCGCCACGCCGAGGCCCGGGTGCGCCTGACCTACAACATCGGCCCGGAGCGCTGCCGGGTGGACGTGGAGGACGACGGCCCCGGCGTGCCCGAGGACGCCTGGGAGCGCATCTTCACCCCCTTCCTGCGCCTGGACGACAGCCGCACCCGCGCCTCCGGCGGCCACGGCCTGGGCCTGTCCATCGTGCGCCGGATCATCTACTGGCACGCCGGCCGCGCCCACGTCGGCCGCAGCGCCAACCTCGGTGGCGCCCACTTCAGCCTGGTGTGGCCGCGTGAGCAGCCGGCGACGACGGAGCCGCTCTGAGGCCGAGTCACTACCGTTCGGCACCCTTCATCAAATTGTCATCGAACTGTGGCAGCGCCAACGCACGAACATCCGCAGACTCGCGCTTCACTGGGGTTCTGCGTTCTGGGTGTTCTCGATGCGTGCGTTGCTCTTCCTCGTCGCGCTGCTGTGCGGCGTGCCGTCCTTGGCGGCTTCTCGCTGTGATCTGCAGGTGCCGACCGCCATGGCGGATGTCGGCGAGGTACGCCTGGCCTACCAGAGCATCGGCCGCGACAGCGATCCGGCGCTGCTGCTGGTCATGGGGCTCGGTGGCCAGCTGATCCACTGGCCCGATGAGGTACTCGCGCGCCTGTGCGAGCAGGGCTTCCGGGTGATCCGTTTCGACAATCGCGACGTTGGCTTATCGACCTGGGCGGGCGCCGCTCCCGAGGTCAACCTGGGCTATGAGCTACTCAGCTATCAGGTGGGGCTCGGCGCCGCCGCGCCCTATTCGCTGCGCGACATGGCCGGCGATGCCCTGGGGCTGATGGATCTGCTGGGTGTCCAGCGCTTCCATGTGCTGGGCGCCAGCATGGGCGGGATGATCGCCCAGCACATGGCCGACCTGGCACCGCGGCGGGTGGAGAGCCTGACCCTGCTGATGACCAGCTCCAGCGCGCCGGGCCTGCCGGCACCGGATGCACGCCTGCGGCAGCAGCTGGCGCGGCGCGAGGCACCGGATCGCGCCGCGGCCATCGAGCAACAGGCCGACCTGCTGGCCGCGCTCGGCAGTCCGAGTCTGGCGGTGGATCGCGCACAGCTGCTGGTGGAGGCCGAGCACAGCTACGATCGCGCCTTCAATCCCCAGGGCGTGCAGCGGCAGATCCTGGCAATACTGGCCGAGCCGAGCCGGGTGGAGCTGCTCAATCGCCTGCGGGTGCCGACCCTGGTGGTGCACGGCACCGCCGACCCGCTGCTGCCGGTGATGCATGGCGTACACGTGGCCGCCCATATAAAGGGCAGCGAGCTGAAGCTGATTCCGGGTCTGGCCCATCGCTTCCAGGCGGCGTTCAAGGAGCCGCTGCTGGCCGCCGTGCTGCCGCACCTGCGCGCCCATCGCATGGACGACGCGCAGCTGGCCCAACGGCAGGAGAGTGGGGCGCAGTCGCCGCTCTGATCAGATGGCGCGAGCGCTTGCCAGGGGCTGTGGCTGGCGGCTGGCCTGCAGGTAGTCCCGCAGCTTGGCCTGCTGGCCGGGCGTCATGAACAGGCCGAGCTTGGTACGGCGCCAGAGAATGTCCTCGGCCTCCACGGCCCATTCCTCGCGGCGCAGGTAGTCCACCTCGCGGGTATACAGGCCGGCGCCCAGGTGCTCGCCCAGTTCGTTCTGCCACTGCAGGCCGTCCAGCAGGCGCCAGGTGCGGCTGCCGTAGGTGCCGGCCCAGCGCGTGGCCAGCTCGCGGTCGAGCCAGCCGAAGCGGGCGATCAGCTTGTCCACCAGGGCCTCGCGGCTGTCCATGTTCTCGCCGCCGGGCAGTGGCGCCTGGTCGGTCCAGGCCGGGCACAGGCGCGGGAAGTAAGGCGCGAGCTGGCTCATGGCCGACTCGGCCAGCTTGCGGTAGGTGGTCAGCTTGCCGCCGAACACCGACAGCAGCGGCGCCTCGCCCGGCGCGCCGGACAGCGACAGGGTGTAGTCGCGGGTCACTGCCGAGGGTTCGTCGGATTCGTCGTCGCACAGCGGGCGAACGCCGGAGTAGGTGTGCAGGATGTCGCTGCGCTGCAGCTGCTGCTTGAAGTGGGCGTTGACCACCTTGAGCAGGTAGTCGGTTTCTTCCTCGCTGATGCGCACCTGGGCCGGGTCGCCCTGGTACTCGCGATCGGTGGTGCCGATCAGGCTGAAGCGCTCCAACCAAGGGATGACGAAGACGATGCGCTGGTCCTCGTTCTGCAGGATGTAGGCCTGCTCGCCCTCGTGGATGCGCGGCACCACGATGTGGCTGCCCTGGATCAGGCGGATGCCGTAGGGCGACTTCTGCTTCAGGTCGTCCTGGATGAAACGCGCCACCCAGGGACCGGCGGCGTTGACCAGGGCGCGGGCGCGGATCGAGAACAGGCTGCCATCGGCGCGCTCCAGGTGCAGGTGCCACAGGCCCTTGCTGCGCCGCGCGCTGACGCAGCGGGTGCGGGTGTGGATATGCGCGTGGCGTTCGCGGGCGGCCATCGCGTTGAGCACCACCAGGCGCGCATCGTCCACCCAGCAGTCGGAGTACTCGAAACCGCGCGCCATCTCGGCCTTGAGCGGGCTGCCGGCGCCGAAGCGCACGCCGTTGGAGCCCGGCAGCTTCTCGCGCTTGCCCAGGTGGTCGTAGAGGAACAGGCCGGCGCGGATCATCCAGGCCGGGCGCAGGTGCGGGCGGTGCGGCAGGATGAAGCGCATCGGTTTGACGATATGCGGGGCCTTGGCCAGCAGTACTTCGCGCTCGGCCAGCGCCTCGCGGACCAGGCGGAATTCGTAGTGTTCGAGGTAGCGCAGGCCGCCGTGGATCAGTTTGCTGCTGGCGGAGGAGGTGTGCTGGGCCAGGTCGTCGCGTTCGCAAAGGAACACTGAGAGGCCGCGGCCGGCCGCATCGGCGGCGATGCCGGCACCGTTGATGCCGCCACCGACCACGGCCAGGTCGTAGATTTCAGCGATGGGGGGCGTCTGACTGAGCGACATGGCAAGGCACCGTAAGTTGTAATGTGAACGTATGAATGTTCGATTTCGAAAATATGCTAGCCGAGCAGGCGCGCTTCCGCCAGCCCGAAGGGCGGCCGACCATCAGAAAGGCGAGATGACTCGCACAAGCGCAGCGCGGGTTACGAGGGGGCGCGTAGCCGGATGCAATCCGGGAGTGCAGGTGACTCTGTTCCCGGATTGGCTAAGGGGCGGGATCAGACGATATGCAGCTGGATCTTCTGCTCGGCCAGCAGACGGCTCAGGCCGGCGGAGAGCGGAGCGTCGGTGAAGATGTGGTCGACCAGGGCGATGGAGCCCAGGCGCACCACGGCGTTGCGCCCGAACTTGCTGGAGTCGGCGGCCAGCAGCACCTGGCGGGCGTTATCGATGATGGCCTGGGAGACGCGCACTTCCTGGTAGTCGAAGTCCAGCAGGCTGCCGTCCTCGTCGATGCCGCTGATGCCCATGATGGCGAAGTCGACCTTGAATTGCTGGATGAAGTCCGCCGCCGCCTGGCCGACCACGCCGCCGTCGCTGCGCACGCTGCCGCCGGCCACCAGCACTTCGAAGTCGGCCTTGTCGGCCAGGGTGGCCGCCACGTGCAGGTTGTTGGTGATCACCTTGAGGTGCTTGCGCCCGAGCAGGGCACGGGCGATGGCTTCGGTGGTGGTACCGATGCTGATGAACAGCGAGGCGTAGTCGGGGATCTGCGCGGCGATGGCCTCGGCGATGCGCTGCTTCTCGTCGCGCATCTGCCCGGCGCGCATGGCGTAGGCGGTGTTCTGGATGCTCGATGCCTCGCTCGCCGCGCCGCCATGGGTGCGCCGCAGCAGGCCCTGTTCGGCCAGCTGGTTGATGTCGCGGCGGATGGTCTGCGGGGTGACGGCGAAGGCCTGGGCCAGCTCTTCGATACTGACGTAGCCGCGCTCGCGGGCGCGTTCGAGGATGCTCTGCTGGCGAGGTGGGAGGCTCATGGGCTTTCCTTTTTTATCGGCCGGCGGATTATAGCGAGGAGCCGCCTGCTGGCGACCGTTATGACCTGGCATCCGTGGTGGCCACCCGGTGTGACGGCGAGGGCTGCTCCCGCCAGGTTTTTTCCGCTAAGGTACGCGCCTTCGTCAGGGATTTTCACATTCGAACATGACTCCTGCCATCGATCTGCTGAAAAAGGCCAAGGCCGAGCACCAGGTGCACAGCTACCACCACGACCCCAAGGCCCCGTCCTATGGCCTGGAGGCCGCCGAGAAGCTCGGCCTGGAGCCGGCGCGGGTATTCAAGACCCTGCTCGCCGCCACCGAGAAGGGCGAGCTGCTGGTGGCGGTGGTGCCGGTGGCCGGCAGCCTCGACCTCAAGGCCCTGGCGCATGCCGCCGGAGCGAAGAAGGCCGACATGGCCGACCCGCAGCAGGCCCAGCGCAGCACCGGCTATCTGGTCGGCGGGATCAGCCCGCTGGGGCAGAAGAAGCGCCTGCGCACCTTTATCGACGAATCCGCACGCCAGTACCCGACCATCCATGTCAGCGCCGGCCGTCGTGGCCTGGAAGTGGAGCTGGCGGCCGAGGTGCTGGCCCTGCACACCCAGGGCACCTTCGCCGCCATCGGCAGGGAATGATCCGGCTCCCGAGCGGAGCTCACGCATAACAACAAGGAAACGCGCATGTCCCAATACCTGCTTGCCATCGATCAGGGCACCACCAGCTCCCGCGCCATCGTCTTCAGTGCCCAGGGTTTGCCGCTGGCCAGCGCCCAGCAGGAGTTCAAGCAGTACTTTCCCAAGGACGGCTGGGTCGAGCACGACGCCGAGGAAATCTGGCTGACCACCCTCAAGGTCTGCCGCGAGGCCCTGGCCAGCAAGGGCCTGAAGGCCGATGAGGTGCTGGCCATCGGCATCACCAACCAGCGCGAGACCACCGTGGTATGGGATGCGGTCAGCGGCTCGCCGATCCACCCGGCCATCGTCTGGCAGGACCGGCGTACCGCCGATTACTGCGCCGGGCTCAAGGCCGAGGGTCACGAGGCCAAGGTGGCCGACAAGACCGGTCTGCTGATCGACCCGTACTTCTCGGCGACCAAGCTGCGCTGGATTCTCGACAACGTGCCCGGCGCCCGCGAGCGCGCCGAGCGCGGCGAGCTGCGCTTCGGCACCGTGGACTGCTTCCTGCTGTGGCGCCTGACCGATGGCAAGTCGCACCGCACCGACGCCAGCAACGCCTCGCGCACCCTGCTGTTCAACATCCACAGCCAGCAGTGGGACGACGAGCTGCTGCAGCTGTTCGACATCCCGCGCAGCCTGCTGCCGGAGGTGCTGGATTGCGCCGCCGATTTCGGCGTCACCGAGCCTGCGCTGCTCGGCGCCGGCATTCCGGTATTGGGCATGGCCGGCGACCAGCAGGCCGCGCTGATCGGCCAGACCTGCTTCGAGCCCGGCATGGTCAAGAGTACCTACGGCACCGGCTGCTTCATGATCCAGAACACCGGCGACAAGCCGGTGGTGTCAAAGAACCGCCTGCTCACCACCGTCGGCTACCGCCTCAATGGCAAGGTCACCTACGCGGTGGAGGGCAGCATCTTCGTCGCCGGCGCCGCAGTGCAGTGGTTGCGCGACGGTATCAAGCTGATCAGCGACGCCCGTGACACCGAGCTGCTCGCCGAGCAGACCGGCGATGCCTGCGGCGTGTACCTGGTGCCGGCCTTCACCGGCCTCGGTGCGCCGTACTGGGACCCCAAGGCGCGCGGCGCGATCTTCGGTCTGACCCGCGACACCGGGATCAAGGAGATCGTCACCGCCGGCCTGCAGTCGGTGTGCTACCAGACCCGCGACCTGCTCCAGGCCATGCGCCAGGATGGCGCCGCCGAGCCCAGCGCGCTGCGCGTGGACGGCGGCATGGTGGTTAACAACTGGGTCATGCAGTTCCTCGCCGACATCCTCGGCGTGCCGGTGGAACGCCCTGTGGTGACCGAGACCACGGCCTTGGGCGTGGCCTACCTGGCCGGCCTGCAGGCCGGGCTGTACCGCGATCTGGATGAAGTGGCCAGCCACTGGCACCGCCAGCAGCGCTTCGCCCCGCGCATGGCCGACGCCCATCGGGGCAAGCTCTACGCCGGCTGGCTGGACGCGGTGAAGAGGGTGCGCAGCGAGGGCTGAGGTGGTACAAGGGTGCCAAGTTCCCCTTGAGGTCGCCGCATGCAGCCGCGCCGTCGCCTGCCGCTCCTTGCTCTCGCCCTGTGTTTGCTCGCCGGCCCTGCGCCGGCGGGCAGCGCGCGTGACGAAACCCTGATCATCGCCGCCGATCTCTGGTGCCCGGTGAACTGCGCGGCCGACTCGCCACGGCCGGGCATCTTCGTCGAGCTGGCGCGCGATATCTTCGCCGAGGTCGGCATCGCCGTGCGCTACGAGACGCGCAACTGGGCGCGGGTGCTGCAGGAGGTGCGCCGCGGTGAGCTCAACGCCGCGGTGGGCGCCGGCCACGAGGATGCCCCGGACTTCCTGTTCACCCGCACGCCGGTGGCCATGTCGCGCAACTGCTTCTACACCCGCCGGGATTCCACCTGGCGCTTCGGCGGCGTCGACTCGCTGGCGCCGGTGCGCCTGGGCGTGATCAACAACTACAGCTACGGCGAGCCGCTCAATGCCTATGTGGCCGCCCACCGCGACGGCGATCGGGTGCAGGTGGCGGCCGGCGACAACGCCCTCGACCTCAACCTGACCAAGCTGCGCCATGGTCGGCTGGACGCCCTGGTGGAAAACAGCTGGGTGATCCAGTCGCGCCTGGCCGAGCTCGGCCGCAGCGGCGAGCTACGCGAGGCCGGTTGCCGCGAGCCGGACGTGCCGATCTACCTGGCCTTCTCGCCAACCCGCGCGGACAGCGCTCGCTATGTCGAGCTGTTCGAGCAGGGCCTGCAGCGCTACCACGCCGACGGTCGTCTGCAGGCGTTGCTCAAGGCCTATGGCGTCGAGGAACGCTAGGATTCGCGCTGCATCACCTGCTCATAGGCGCTGGTCAGCTCGTTCATCTGCCACAGCAGGGTCTCGGTGGTGGTGGTGATCACCGTCGGCACATAGCGCGAGTCGGCGGACAGCTGGAAGCCGGCGCGGGCGAAGCGCCACTGGGCCTCGACCTTCTTCAGGGCGGCGGCGATCTGCGGAGTGTTCTGCTCGGCAGCCAGCAGCTCCTGCTGGGCGGCCTCGAATTCCGTGGTGGCCTGTTGCAGCTGTTGCTCCAGGCCCTCGGCCGGCAGTTTCCAGCTCAGCGCCAGGTAGAGCTTGGCGATGCGCTGGCTGAGCATGCGCTGCATGCCGGACAGGTTCATCGCTTCGGCATCGCCGATGGCGGCGCTGGCGGGCTGGCCGAGCAGGACGCAGGCGAGGCCGAACAGAAGGGCAAGACGACTCATCATGGATATCTCCGAAGGCGCGCGGCCGGGCCGCGCGCTGCAATGGCCCCGTTGCGGGGCCGCCGGTGAAGGCCGCGAGGCGGCTCAGTAGGTGTACTGCAGCTGCAGCCAGACCTTGTCGGTATCCACGGTGCGGGCCTCGTCCGCGGAATCGTAGGTGGCGTACTTGACCAGGCCAACCAGGCCCTTCACCCCGGGAATCGGGTGGGCGTAGGACAGGTCGATCTCGTCGCCGTAGTCATCGCTGCCCCGCTCGGTGGCGAAGTCGTGGTACCAGGCCTGCAGGGTGCCGCCGAACAACGGCGCGGTGACGCCGAAGTAGGCGTCCTCGATGCCGTCGGCCGGGGTGGTGAGGAACTGGTCGGCCCAGCCCTGGAACAGGTGCTTGGTCGCGAGCGGAGTCTGGAAGGCGCGGTTGCCGGAGCCGCCGTCGCCGCCCAGCACCTCGTAGCCGGCCTTCAGCTGCACGCCCTTGAAGGTATAACCAAGTTCAGCGAGGCGGTACTCGCTGTCCAGGTCCAGCGGGTTGTCGCCGTAGTCCTTCTGCTGGGCATATTCGAGCACATAGTTGATGCCGGCGACGGCGCCGTTCAGGCGCAGGCCGCTGGTCTGGCTGGACAGCGTGCCCTCGGCGGCGGTGGGCGCCACGGCGATGTTGTCGAGGTCCAGCAGGTAGCTGTAGGCGGTGGCGGTCAGCTGCGGCATGAACACGTACTGGGCGTTGACCAAGTGGCTGTGGCCGTCGATGTTGGCCGGGTTGGTGCGGTTGTCATAGCGGCCGTTCTCCGGGCCCCAGATGGTGTTGACCTGGTCGATGTAGGCGTAGCTCAGGGTCAGGCCGTCGATGGGCTTGAGCTGGGTCAGGGCGCCGTCGTAGGTCTGCTCGTTCTGCCGCCAGGCCACGCTGCCGATGAAGCGCTGGTTGTCCAGGTTGATGCGCTGGCGGCCGAGCACGGCGCTGCCGAGCTTGTGGTCGTAGCGCAGCAGGGCCTGGTTGACCTCGGTGCCGTCCGGGTCGGCCACCACCGCGTATTCGCGCTGGCCGTTGCGGGTGTCGTTATAGGCGGCGTCGCCCAGGCGGCTGACGTTGTCCACTTCGATCAGGCCGGACAGGCCATACCACTTGCCGCTCTGGAAACCGGCGCGGGTGCGCAGGGTCTGGGCGTTGGCGTCACGCAGGGCGTTTTCCTGGTCGACGTTCTCGAAGCGGTAGCGGGCATCGAGGATCGGCTTGCCCTGAGTGAACAGGTTGCTGAAGTCCTCGGCGGCGAAGGCGCCCTGGGCGAGGGTGGCGGAGGCGATGGCGAGCGACAGTAGGGTTGGTTTCATGCACATGGGGGTCTTTCCTGTTAGCCAATTAACGCAAAAAAAAACGCCACAGCACCCGCGCTCCCGGTAAGGGGAAGGGTTCCGTGACGTCGTTGTCGGTTGAGTTGGCAGACACGCCGTTGTGCTGACCGGGGTCGGCAATAGCAGGCGGCATGCCAGGATTGGCAAGTGACTGATTTATTGCGAATTAATGACTATCTAGAGCCTTTCGCGATAAAGCGTCTGCACCGCGCTCGCTCGCGACGCCTTGAGACAGTGCAGCTGTAATGGCGCAATCGGCCCCGACTGTATCGGGTCGCCGGGCGTGGGGCGCGGCATGCTGGCGACCTCAAGACCAAATGCCAGGGAGCGCCACATGCCACTCGAATTCCACCAGATCGACGCCTTCACCGACCGACCGTTTCGCGGCAACCCGGCCGTGGTCTATCGGCTCGACGCCTGGCTGGAGGACGAGCTGATGCAGCGCATCGCCGCCGAGCACAACCAGGCCGAGACGGCCTTCACCGTGCGCGAGGGTGCGGGCTGGCGGATTCGCTGGTTCACCCCGGCATGCGAAGTGCCGCTGTGCGGCCACGCCACCCTGGCCACCGCCCATGCGCTGTTCGAGCTGTATGACGAGCCGGGCGAGCGGCTGCAGTTCGTCTGCATGTCCGGCGCGCTGGCGGTGAGTCGCGAGAGTGGCCGGCTGGTGCTGGATTTCCCGGCCATGTGGCTGGAACCGGTGGAAATGGCGGCCGAGGTGGCGGCCATTCTCGGGCAGAAGGTACTGGCGGTGCAGGGCGGCAAGGAGCTGCTGGCGGTGCTCGAGTCGGAGCAGGCGGTGCGCGAGTGCACGCCGGACCTGGCGGCGCTGGCGAAACTGCCGGGCCTCGGGGTGATCGTCACGGCCCAGGGCCGCGAGCACGACTTCGTCTCGCGCTACTTCGCCCCGGGCATCGGTATCGATGAAGATCCGGTTACCGGTTCCACCCACTGCATCCTCGCGCCTTACTGGGCCGAGCGCCTGGATAAGAGCGAGCTGCGCGCCCACCAGTGCTCGGCCCGCGGCGGCGAGCTGCACTGCCGGCTGGAAGGCGAGCGGGTGAAGATCGCCGGCCAGGCCGTGCTGGTGGCCAGCGGCAAGCTGTTTGTCTAAACCGGAGTAGGGCGGGCGCAGCCCGCGAGCACCATCACCTCAGGCGCGGGTTTCATCCGCCTACGGTCGTCTGCTGACTGTGTTCGGAAGGTGGGTTCGACGATCAGCTGCTGCTGTGGCGGCGCACGCCGGACTCACCCAGGCTGACCTGCGCGGCCACGCTGCCCTGGGCGGCGAATACCACCAGGTGATCGGCGGCGACGCGAATGCCTACCTGTTGCCCCGGTGCGTGGTCGGCGTGGCTGGGGAAGATCGCCTCCAGCTGGGTGCCGGTGGGTAGCTGCAGGCGGTACAGGGTGGCGGCGCCGAGGAAGGTCTTGCCGACGATCTGCGCCTGCAGGTCGCTGTCCGGTGCATACACGATGTCGTCCGGGCGCAGCAGCACGTCCACCGCGCTGCCGGGCGCCAGGGTGTAGGCGCGGTTGCCGCGGATGCTGCCCAGCTCGGTCTGCACCGTGTCCGGGCTCTGCAGCTGGCCGCGGATGAAATAGCCCTGGCCGACGAAGCTGGCGACGAAGGGCGTCAGCGGCTCGTGGTACAGGTTGTAAGGCGTGTCCCACTGCTGCAGCCGGCCTTCGTGGAAGACCCCGACATGGTCGCTGACGGCGAAGGCCTCTTCCTGGTCGTGGGTAACCAGGATGGCGCTGGTGCCGCGCGCCTTGAGGATGTCGCGCACCTCATGGCTGAGGCGCCGGCGCAGCTCGCCATCGAGGTTGGAGAAGGGCTCGTCGAGCAGCAGCAGTTGCGGCTCCGGTGCCAGCGCGCGGGCCAGGGCCACGCGTTGCTGCTGGCCACCGGACAGCTCGTGGGGGAAGCGCTTGCCCAACTGGCTGAGCTTGACCAGCTCCAGCAGCTCGGCGGTGATCTTGTCGCGCTGCGGGTGTTTGCGGATGCCGAAGGCCACGTTGTCCGCCACCGACAGATGGGGGAACAGGGCGTAGTCCTGGAACACCATGCCGATGCGGCGTTTCTCCGGGGCCAGGGTGAAACCGGCGCGGGAAATCACTTCGCCGCCCAGCTCGATCTCGCCCTGCAGCACCGTCTCGAAACCGGCGATGGCGCGCAGGGTGGTGGTCTTGCCGCAGCCCGAGGGGCCGAGCAGGCAGCCGATGTCGCCGGCGTTCAGGTGCAGGTCGAGCGACTGCACGATGCGGTGCTCGTGGTAACCGCAGGCCAGGTCGCGCAGCGACAGCAGCAGTTCGCTCATGCCGGGCGGCAACCCGGGGCGACCAGCATTTCCATCAGCGCCTTCTGTGCATGCAGGCGGTTCTCGGCCTGCTGCCAGGCCAGCGAGCGCGGATCGTCGAGCAGATCTTCGCTGATCTCCTCGCCACGGTGGGCGGGCAGGCAGTGCAGGAAGATCACGCTCGGGTCGGCGGCGTCCAGCAGGGCGCGGTTGACCTGGTAGCGGGCGAACAGCTTGAGGCGCTTGGCGCTTTCCTCTTCCTGGCCCATGGAAGTCCACACGTCGGTGCTGACCAGGTGGGCGCCGGCCACCGCTTCCTTCGGGTCGCGGACGATGCGCACGCGGTCGCCGGCGGCCTTGAGGAACTCGGCCTTCGGCTCGTAACCCTCGGGGCAGGCGATGCGCAGCTGGAAGTCGAACTGCACGGCGGCTTCCAGATAGGTGTTGCACATGTTGTTGCCGTCGCCGACCCAGGCCACGGTCTTGCCCTTGATGCTGCCGCGGGCCTCCTCGAAGGTCTGCATATCGGCCAGCAGCTGGCAGGGGTGCAGGTCGTCGGACAGGCCGTTGATCACCGGCACGCTGCTGTGCGCGGCGAACTCGGTGAGGTTGCTGTGGGCGTAGGTACGGATCATCACCACGTCGAGCATGCTGGACATGACGATGGCGGTGTCGCCGATCGGCTCGCCACGGCCCAGCTGGGTATCGCGCGGGGAGAGGAAGATGGCCTGGCCGCCGAGCTGGATCATGCCGGCTTCGAAGGACAGGCGGGTACGGGTGGAGGCCTTCTCGAAGATCATGCCCAGCACCCGGCTCTTCAGCGGCTCGAACAGCACGCCGCGTCGGCGCAGGTCCTTCAGCTCGATGGCTCGACGAATCAGGCCGCTCAGTTCCAGCGGGCTGAAGTCCATCAACGAGAGAAAGTGCCTGGCGCTCATCTTGTTCACTACCTTAATTCGACAACTGTCGCGGCCCCGTTTTTCAGGGGAAAAGCAGCCCACACAGCGGCTGGAGCCGCGAGAGGGCGACAAATGGGGGAGGCGCGATCTTATAAGGAAAGGACGCACTGGAGCAAATTAGCCCCGGTTGGCAGGTTTTCCGGATGTACCGGCGGCTCGGGCGGGGCTGAATCGGCGGCTATGATGCTCGTCGATTCATGAGGCTGAGAACCCTGGCCAAGCCCGGCTTCAGCCGCCATAGTCAGGTCCATGCGACTAGACCGGTCGTCTCGATCAGAACAACAGAGGCTAGGCCATGACCAAGACCCTCCATCACCGTGCTTGTCACCTGTGTGAGGCCATCTGCGGCCTGACCATCGAAACCGAAGACCACGACGACGGCAGCCGCCAGATCCTGTCGATCAAGGGCGACGCCCTGGACACGTTCAGTCGTGGCCATATCTGCCCCAAGGCGGTGGCTCTGCAGGACATCCAGAACGACCTGGACCGGGTGCGTCAGCCGCTGCGCAAGGTCAATGGCCAGTGGCAACCGATTGCCTGGGACGAGGCCTTCGAGCTGGTCGCCGAACGTTTCTCGGCTATCCAGGCCGAGCACGGCAAGAACGCCGTGGCCGTGTACCAGGGCAACCCCAGCGTGCACAACTACGGGCTGATGACCCACAGCAACTACTTCCTCGGCCAGCTGAAGACGCGCAACCGCTTCTCCGCCACCTCGGTGGACCAGCTGCCGCACCATCTGACCAGCTACCTGATGTACGGCCACGGCCTGCTGCTGCCGATCCCGGACATCGACCACACCCAGTTCATGCTGATCCTCGGCGGCAACCCGCTGGCCTCCAACGGCAGCATCATGACCGTGCCCGACGTGGAGAAGCGCCTGAAAGCGCTCAAGGCCCGTGGTGGCAAGCTGGTGGTGGTCGACCCGCGGCGCAGCGAGACGGCGGCCATGGCCGACCAGCACATCTTCGTGCGCCCGGGTAATGACGCGGCGCTGCTGCTCGGCCTGCTCAACACCCTGTTCGACGAGGGCCTGACCCGTGATGGCCCGTTGCCGGTCCATGGCCTGGATCAGGTGAAGGAGGCCGTGGCCCCATTCACCGCCGAAGTCATGAGCTCCCGCTGCGGCGTGCCGGCCGAGGACATCCGCCAGCTGGCCCGCGACTTCGCCGCCGCCGAGTCGGCGGTGTGCTACGGGCGCATGGGTGTTTCCACCCAGGCCTACGGCAGCCTGTGCCACTGGCTGATCCAGCTGATCAACCTGGTCACCGGCAACCTCGACCGGGTTGGCGGCACCCTGTGCACCAGCCCGGCGCTGGACCTGGTGGCGACTACCTCTGGCGGTCATTTCAATGTCTGGCAGAGCCGCGTTTCCGGCCTGCCGGAATACGGTGGCGAGCTGCCGGTGGCGGCCCTGGCCGAGGAAATGCTCACCCCCGGCGAAGGACAGATCCGCGCGCTGGTCACCGTGGCTGGTAACCCGGTGCTGTCCACGCCCAACGGTCGCCAGCTGGAACAGGCGCTGGACGGCCTGGACTTCATGGTCTCGGTTGATCTGTACATCAACGAGACCACCCGCCACGCCGACCTGATCCTGCCGCCCACCGCACCGCTGGAACACGATCATTACGACACCACCTTCAACGTGTTCGCCGTGCGCAACGTCACTCGCTTCAACGAGCCGGTGCTGGCCAAACCGGAAGGCGCGCTGGACGACTGGGAGATCTTCGTCGGTCTGGCCAAGGCCTTCGCCGCCAAGCAGGGCACCGAGCTCAAGCCGACCATGCCGCCGCAGCAGATGATCGACATGGGCCTGCGCTTCGGCCCCTATGGCGACAAGTCCGAGCACAAGCTCAGCCTGGCCACCCTGCGCGACGCCCCGCACGGCATCGACCTGGGGCCGCTGCAGCCGAACCTGGCGGCGCGGCTGAGGACCGAATCGAAAGCCATCGAGGCCGCGCCCGAGCTGCTGGTGGCGGATCTCGCGCGCTTCGCCGCCCAGCCGCTGCCGGCCGAGGGCGAGCTGGTGCTGATCGGCCGCCGCCACGTGCGCAGCAACAATTCCTGGATGCACAACTACCAGCGTCTGGTGAAGGGCAAACCGCGCCATCAGCTGCTGATGCACCCGCAGGATATGGCCGGCAGAGGGCTGAGTGACGGCCAGCGCGTGCGCGTGCAGTCGCGGGTCGGCGAGATCGAAGTCGAGGCAGTGGCCAGCGACGAGATGATGCCCGGCGTGGTCAGCCTGCCGCATGGCTGGGGCCATGCGCGGCCTGGCGTGCAGATGGGCATCGCCAGCGCCCAGCCGGGCGCCAGCGCCAACGACCTGACCGACGACCGCCAGCTGGACGCGGTGTCCGGCAACGCGGCGCTGAACGGGGTGCCTGTGCGGGTGGAAGCCGCCTAGCGCTTGCGGGTCAGAGATGAACGCCGTAGCGGGCGTAGATCTCTTCGATGATGCCGCGCTGCTTGAGCTGGACGATCGCCGCGTCCAGCTTGTTCAGCCAGGCCGCATGCCTCGGGTGGACGCGCATGCTCACGTCGTATGAGCTGATCACATCGCCGATCTCGAGGCGGCGGTACTCCGGCACTTCGCGCCTGTGGTACTGGGCGATGGCCTTGTTGACGATGATCTGATCGAAGCGCGATTTGGCCAGCATGCTCAGCAGCTGCTGTTCGTTCAGGCCATTGCGCCGATCGATCTGCCCCGAGGTCACCAGCGCCGCCAGCTCGGGATAGGCGTAGCCGCGCACCATGCCCACCGATTTGCCGCGCAGGTCCTCAGGCTGCTTGACCGGAAAGGCCTTGTGCGGGGCGAACGCCAGCACGTCGACCACCTTGCCGAACGGCACCGAGAACACGCCCGGTGTCGCCTGGTTCTGCACCCAGCCGGGATAGACGCCGGGCTCGATGTCCAGTTGCCCTTCGTTGAACAGCAGGCCGATGCGCGGGTAGGGGTAGTACTGCACGTCGAAGCGATCGCCAGTGAGCTTGGCCAGTTCATCGAGGATGTCCTGGTAGATGCCGCGCCTGCCGTTCTCGATCATCATCGGCGGATAATCGTAGAAGCCCACCCGGAAGGTCTCGGCGACAGTGCCTTGCGCGCAGCCGCACAGGCACAACATGGCCATCGCCTTGATCAGCCACTTCACTGCATCGTCCTCGACTCCCGCCGTCGCCTGCCACCCAGTCTAGCCATCCGGCGGCTCGCCAGGGAGTGGCGCGCCATCCCCGGGCCCGCTGCTGGGTTTTTGGTTGTGGATTATCGCTGCCGTGTGGACAGGTCTGTTTGCTTTGTGGCTATCTGGGGCAATATTCCAATAACGTTTTCAAGTTCGTCACTGCGCTGATCCAAGCGCTACAGGGGATGTCATGGACAACGAAGGCTTGCTCATTGAGATTCGCGATTTGCTGGCAGAGCAGAACAAGCTCATGACACGTATTGCAGAGATGAATGAGCGAGCCATGGCGCAAAACACCAAAAGTCTGGAGTACGCGGCCAATGCTGATTCCTTTGTTGCAAAGAGCAAGCGACAGAATGGGGCGATTATTTGGGTGTTTGTAGCTTTCATGGCAGTCGCCCTAGCCTTGATATGGCATGGCCAAAGTTCAACGCTCAAGCTGCTAGGGCTCTAGCAGGCCATCTAAGCGCAACAAGTACATTCGCACATAGCGCCTGAGAGTCCATTTCAGCGGCCGGCCGCTGAGCTCTGCCGTTAGGTAGCACATGACCAGCAGTGGCTTGATCTCCGCCAACAAGCTCTCCGCCGCCGACCTGAGAACCAACCCGATATGGCGCTTCCGCACAGATGCGGAGGGTGGCGAGGAAGTGGATGAATCGCACGTAGCTCCACACAACGAGCCACTCGCTCTCGGCACGTTTGGAAGCTACCTAGTCGCTGCAACCTATCGCCTCAAAAACGGCGCCACTCTGCCTGGGGCTGTTCAGGTCGACGTTTTGGGTGAAAAAGCGTACTTCACACCTGCCGTTGTGTACGCACGAGAAAGATCGGTTGATCCGTTAGACCGCGACGCAGAGCGGCGACTTTCTAGAATCACTAAGATGTCGGACGCTAAACCCATGCGCTGGGAACTGGCGGTCACCTTCCACGATGAGAGTCAAACACGGCGCGGGCGTATTGCACGGTCGACATATGGCATCGCACTTCTGCTGCTGGCGCGTCTGGTTTTCCTAAGGTTCAGCAGGTGAAAGCGTTGAAAACGCGACATTGCCATTCCGTCAAAAGGACCGCCCCCAGGCTGCGCTTCTGGATTTTTGCTCAATCGCCTCAACTCGTTCCCCATCTCTTCTAGGTGAAAGCATGGTTACGGATAAGCCGTTTCATACCAGTCGTTGGCCAAAGTCGATCACACATGCCGACCAATACGAGTCGGGAACCACGCTTAGCCTCAGTTGGGATCTAGGTGATATCTCTGATTCAGAGAAGAAAAGGGTTATTGCCGCTTGGGTAAAGGCGCTGCCCTCGCTTTCCCACCTCACACATCTGCGCGTGTGGTCGCGCGTGACTCAGCCTCTTTTTGACGCGATTTGCGAGCTAAGCAACCTTCAAGTGCTTCAGATCAAGTGGAGCAACGTCTGCCGTTTGGATGCGATCAGGAACTTATCCGCCCTCAAGGCACTGTCGATTGGCAGTTCAACCCAGGTCGAATCAATTGCTCCGCTGACTGCGCTGCAATCCCTGGAGCTTCTCGAAATTGAGAACTTCAAATTGATCACGGATTTTTCGCCCTTGGTTGACCTTCGCTCACTTCGTCACTTGTCCGTCTCAGGCAGTATGTGGAGCAAGCAAGCCGCAGCCAGCCTCGAGCCGTTTGGGCAGATGACTTGGCTATCCTCGCTCTGCGTTGATACGTCCAACGTGAAGTCCCTGCGGGCTCTTGAGCCGCTCGCCAACCTGAAGAGCTTAGGCATTGGTGGGCGCCTTCCTTATGATGAGTACGCTTGGCTATCGGCGAAGCTTCCGAACACCGAATGTCAGTGGTTCCAGCCGTACCTCGATCTATCTGAATCTGGTTACTCTCCATGCGCTTCCTGCGGAGAGAAGTCCATGGTTATGGTTACTGGCAAAGGGAAACCAGTCCTTTGTCGTCATTGCGACGATGCCAAGCTCACGAAGCATGTAGGTCTTTTTGAGCAAGCCCGCGCTGCGGCGGGTGGTTGAATCATCGTGCAATCGGAATTGCAGATTCTTTCGGTTACAATCGAGCCATCCCGCCCGGCGCTGGTCCGGGGAAGTTCAGACGAGGTGAGTCGTGGATATTATCGATACCATCAAAGAGCAGATCGCCAACAACACCATCCTGCTGTACATGAAAGGCTCGCCGAACGCGCCGCAGTGCGGTTTCTCCTCCCGCGCCGCGCAGGTGGTGATGGCCTGCGGCGAGAAGTTCGCCTACGTGGACATCCTGCAGAACCCGGAAATCCGCGCCAACCTGCCCAAGTACGCCAACTGGCCGACCTTCCCGCAGCTGTGGGTGGCCGGTGAGCTGGTCGGCGGCAGCGACATCATGACCGAGATGTTCGAGAAGGGTGAGCTGCAGACCCTGATCAAGGACGCCGCCGAGAAGGCCAAGGCCGAATAAGCCGAGTCGCTTCAGAAAAAGCCGATGCCCCTGCATCGGCTTTTTTGTGCCCGCGGGATCTACAGCAGGCGCACCTGCGATGGAGCAGGCGGCAGGCCGCAGCCGGTCTGCCCGGCCGGCTCCAGGTAGGGCGTAAGGATCGGCGCCATGCCCTTGAGCACCTGCACCGGCAGCGCCGAGGTGAAGCGGAAACCTTCCGCCGCCTGCCCCGGGACGAAGGCGGTGAGGGTGCCGAAGTGGCGCGGGCCCAGGTAAAAGACGAAGGTCGCCGTGCGATTCATCGCCCGCGAACTCAGCACATGGCCGCCGCGGGTGGTGCTCTCGATACGGTTGTCGCCGGTGCCGGTCTTGCCGCCGAGCACCAGCGGGGTGCCGTCGGCCAGCTGGAAGCTGCCATGAAGGCGCCGAGCGGTGCCGGCCTCGACCACCTGGGACAGGGCGCCACGCAGCGCCGCCGCCACTTCCGAGGGCAGTACCCGCTCGCCACGCTGGCTGTTCTGCTGCAGCAGCGTCTCGTAGGGCGTGTCAGCGGCGAAATGTAGGCGGTCGATGCGCACGCTGGGCTGGCGGATGCCATCGTTCTGGATGATGCCCATCAGCTCCGCCAGCGCCGCCGGGCGGTCGCCGGAGCTACCGATGGCGGTGGCCAGCGATGGCACCAGGTGTTCGAACGGATAGCCCAGGCGCTGCCAGCGCTGGTGGATATCGAGGAAGGCCTCGACTTCCAGCAGGGTGCGGATGCGGCTGTCGCGGGCGCTCTTGTGGCGGGTCTTGAATAGCCAGCCGTAGACCTCCTGGCGTTCCTCGGCGCTGGCCGCCACGGCGTCCTTGAAGGTCGCCTGCGGCTGTTCGATCAGGTAGCCCAGCAGCCACAGCTCCAGCGGGTGCACCCGGGCGATGTAGCCCTGATCCGGCAGGCTCCAGGCGCCGGGGCCGTAGTCCAGGTACAGGCTGTGCAGCTTCTTCTCGGTCAGCTTCTCGGTCTTGACGTTGGCGTGGGCGCGGACGAACGCGGCGAAGGTCGCCTCGTCCACCTCCGGCATCAGGTAGCGGTGCACGGCGGCCAGGCGCACCGCGGTGGGGCGCAGGCCCTCGAGGAAGGTGTCCAGACGCTCCTGGGCGCTCTGCCCCTGGTATTTGCGCCAGAAACGCAGGAGGAAGGTGGTGCCCTCGCGGTCGGCGAAGCGCTTCAGGTAGCCCTCGCGCAGCGGGTGCTTGTCGTCCTGCAGCAGGGCGGCGCTGCTGCTCTCGCCGTGGTAGGTGCTGTAGCGCACCAGGTCGCGCAGCAGGCGAATGAAGGGCAGGTTGATCGACTCGCGCAGGGCCTCGCGCAGAGTGGGGATGCGCGCGTTGTCCTCGCGCTTGAAGTTGCCGAAGGTGTGCGCGCCGCCGCCGGTGAAGAAGGTCTCGTAGGGGCTGGCCGAATACTTGCGCTCCAGCGCCGCCTCCAGGGTGTCGCGCAGGTTCTGCTCGGGCTTGGCGATCAGCTGGTCGAGCATCCAGCGGCTCAGGTGATCCTGCGGCGCCACCTCGATCTTGCGTAGCGCCTCGGGGCTCTGCCCGGCGTAGCGGGCATGCAGCTCGGCGATCACCTCCAGGTAGGTGGTCAGCACCCGCAGCTTGGCGGTGGAACCCAGTTCCAGCTTGCTGCCCTCGTTGATGTCGAAGGGCTGGTCGGTGCTGTCGGTCTGTACCCGCACCCGCGCGCCGTCCGGGCTGCGTTCGAACAGGGTGAAGCTGTAGCGCACGTCGGCGGTCTTTTCCGGTGACAGCAGGCGCTCGCCGTACAGGCCGATCTGCCCGGCGAACTCGGGGTCGGCCAGACGCCGCAGGTAGGCGCTGACCTGGTCCTGCAGCGGGCCGTTGAGGGTGCTGCTGGCGGCCAGGTCGAGGCGGTCGAGGTCGTACAGCGGCATGTTGAGCAGGCTGGACAGGCGCGAGCGGGCCACGCTGATGCCCTTGTTGCCCTGCACCGGCTGGATCGCCGGGTGCTGTTCCAGGTCGCGGAAGCGCAGCTTCTGCGCCAGCGCCGCGTCGCGCAGGGCCCAGCTGATCACGCCACCGTTGGCCAGCACGCGGATATGGCTATCGGTCAGCGCCTCCAGCTCCTTGCGGCCCTGGGCCAGGTAATAGGAGGGGCGGCGCTGGGCGATCATCAGCGCCAGCACCTGGCGCAGCGCCAGGCCGCGCTCGGCGCTGCTGGCCACCGGCGTGCGCGCCGGGTCGAGCAGGGCGTTGACCCGCGCGAAGTCGGCACCGAACCAAACCCGCAGGCCATCGGCCAGGCCGTGCACCTCGCCGTGGCCGGGGGCGGCGGAGAGCGGCACGCTGTTGAGGTAGTCGCGCACTATCTGCTGGCGCGCGGCAAAGGTTTCCGGTCCCGCCCGATAGGCGCGCACGCTGGCGGAGATCATCTGCCGCAGCTTCTCCATGGCCGAGAGGGTCAGGCCGTCCGGCGAGTGACGGTATTTCTCCAGCTGGGTGGCCAGGGTGCTACCGCCGGCCGACTGTTCCTGGATGGCGAAGCTCTTGCCCACCTGCGACAGCGCCGCCTTGGCGAAGCGCGGCCAGTCCACCGCCGGGTTGGCGCGCGGCTGGTCCTGGTCGAGCAGGTGGCGGTTCTCGATGAACAGCAGGCTGTTCACCACCAGCGGCGGAATGTCGGCGAAGCTCGGATACAGCTGCTGCGGGTATTGGAACAGGTACAGCGGCTCGCCACGGCAATCGCTGATGGCCAGACCGGCCTGCACCTTCTCGCTGAACGGTGGGAAGAAGCCGTGTTCGCCATAGGCCAGCAGGGCCGGCGACTGCTGGACCTGGGCGGTGATCAGGAAATGCCGCTGCTGCAGACGCTCCAGCAGCAGCGGCAGGTGGGCGTAGCCCAGGCGCTTGTCGAACGGCCCGTCGGCCGGGAAGGCGATGTCTTCGCTGGGGCCGGGCTGCAGGCTGTAGCCCAGCTCGCTGGCGTACTGGCTGAACTGGCGGGCCTGGAAATAGGCGGTTTCGATCTCGCGATGGACGGCCAGGCCGAGCAGCACGACCACGCCCAGCAGGCTCACCCAGAACAGAGTTTTCAGCTTGCGTCGGCGAGGCGGGGGATTCTGGGTGTAAAGCGCTTCCGGGTCGCTCACGGGGAGCGCAGTCTGGGGTGCGTCCGATTGCCAAAGTGCGCCCATGATCGACTGGCCTGGATGCCTGCTCTTGTTTCAAGCGTAGTTCGCCGCGGGGCGCCGCACGGCTTTTTATCGCCCGTTGCAGAGCGCTTTCTGCTCTGCGGCGGCTGTTCGTCGGCTGGCGCGAACGGGCAGCGGCGCGCCGCGGTCAACCCTGCTTGACTGTCGCGGCAACCCCCTCAAGGAGAACGACCATGGACAAGGGTTCCAGCCTGATTCCCTGCGTGCTGTATCGCGACGCCCCGGCCGCCATCGCCTGGCTGGGCGAGGTCTTTGGTCTGCGCGAGCAGCTGCGCGTGCCGGGCGAGGACGGCAGCATCCACCACGCCCAGCTGCTGCACGGCAACGGCATGCTGATGCTCGGCACCCTGCGCGACGGCGAATACGCCGGCAACCTGCGCGATCCGCGCCAGATCGGCGGCAATACCCAGGGCATCTACCTGCTGCTGGAGGATGTCGACGGCGCCTACGCCCGGGTGCAGCGCGCCGGCGGCGAGATCCTCATTCCGATCAAGGACGAGGAATACGGCGGCCGCGGCTTCACCTGCCGCGACCTGGAAGGCCAGCTGTGGAGCGTGGGCAGCTACGATCCCTGGAGCGAATAAGCCTTCAGGTGCGGCGCTGGCGGTCTTCCGCGTAGCGGCGCAGCACCCACTGCCCGGCCGGGCGGGCGAACAGCTGGTCGAGGAAAGCCTGGGTCTCCTGGCCATGGCCGGCGATATGTTCCCAGGGCGTGCCGGCCGGGGTGAACAGTGGGCCGTACAGTGAAGCGGCGGCCACATCGGCCAGGCTCAGCTGGTCGCCGACCAGGTAGCGCGCCGGGTCGCCGCCGGTCAGCTGTTCGATCAGGTCGAGGCCTGCCAGCAGCTCTTCGCGGGACTTGGCCACCCGGTCCGGGCGGATGCCGTAGAGCTTCTTCACACCGTCGATCAGCAGCGGCTTCATCAAGTCGCGCAGACCGAACCAGGGCCGGTAGACCTTGAGCATGGCGTGCATCACCGTGCTCCAGTCCTCGATCTGGCCGTAAAGCCAGCGGCGCACGTGTACGCCGAGGCGGTCGAAGCGTTCTTCCAGCTCCATGATCTGCGCGCGCTGCTCGGCGTCCTGCGGCAGCAGCGGTTGCTCGGGGTAGCGCTGCTCCAGGTGCAGGGCGATGGCGGTGGAATCGCCCACCACCTGCTCGCCGTCACGCAGGATCGGCAGGGTGACGATATTGGCCAGGCGCTTGCTCTGCAGGCGGTGGAAGCCCGGGAAGAGGTTGTCCACGCGGTAGTCGAGGCCCTTGTGGTCCAGGTGCCAGCGGGTCTTCTCGCAGTAGTGGGAGATCGGGAACTGGTACAGGGTGCGCATGGGCGGCGGCCTTTCGCGGGAGGAAGGGCCGCAGTGTAATGAAGCCTCAGCTGACTACGAAGTCGCGCTCGGCGCGAAGCTGTCGGCCCGCGCCATCGCCCACATGCGCCGGTAGAACTCGCCGTCGATACGGCCATCGAGCAGCTCGCCTGGCTTGAGGAACACGTGCAGCTGCGAGTACAGCTTGATCTCGCTGGCCGACATGCGCCGCACCAGGTGCTTGGCCTCGATCTGCGAGGGGTGGCTGAGGCCGGCGGCGGCGATCATCTCGGCCAGGCCCATCATGGTGTTGCGGTGGAAGTTGTGCACGCGCTGGGCCTTGTCCGGCACCACCAGGGCGCGCTGGCGCAGGCGGTCCTGGGTGGCCACGCCGGTCGGGCACTTGTTGGTGTGGCAGGACTGCGACTGAATGCAGCCGATGGCGAACATGAAGCCGCGCGCCGAGTTGGCCCAGTCGGCGCCCAGGGCCATGACGCTGGCGATGTCGAAGGCGCTGACGATCTTGCCGCTGGCGCCGAGGCGGATCTTGTCGCGCAGATTGATGCCGACCAGGGTGTTGTGCACCAGCAGCAGGCCCTCGCGCAGCGGCACGCCGATATGATCGGTGAATTCCAGCGGCGCCGCGCCGGTGCCGCCTTCCTTGCCGTCGATAACGATGAAGTCGGGCAGGATGCCGGTCTGCAGCATGGCCTTGGCGATGCTCATGAATTCCCAGGGGTGGCCCAGGCACAGCTTGAAACCCACCGGCTTGCCGCCGGACAGCTCGCGCAACTGCGCGATGAACTGCAGCAGCTCGATCGGCGTTGCGAAGGCGCTGTGGCGCGCCGGCGAGATGCAGTCCTGGCCCATGGGCACGCCGCGGGTCAGGGAGATTTCCTCGGTCACCTTGTGCTTGGGCAGGATGCCGCCGTGGCCGGGCTTGGCGCCCTGCGACAGCTTGATCTCGATCATCTTCACCTGGGCGCTGGCGGCTTGTTCGGCGAAGCGCGCGGGGTCGAAACGACCGTCCTCGCCGCGGCAGCCGAAGTAGCCGCTACCCAGCTCCCACACCAGGTCGCCGCCATGTTCGCGGTGGTAGGGGCTGATGCTGCCCTCGCCGGTGTCGTGGTAGAAGCCGCCGAGCTGGGCGCCCTGGTTGAGCGCGCGGATGGCGTTGGCGCTGAGCGAGCCGAAACTCATCGCCGAGATATTGAACACCGAGGCCGAGTAGGGCTGCGTGCACTGCGGTCCGCCGACGCTGACGCGGAAGGTGGCGGGGTCGCAGTGGTCGGCCGGCAGCATGGAGTGGCCGATAAACTCGAAGCCGCTCTGGTACACGTCGCTCAGGGTGCCGAACGGCTTGTCGGCGCCCTCGTTCTTGGCCCGCGCATACACCAGCGAACGCTGGGCGCGGGAGAACGGCAGCTTGTCTCCATCGGCCTCCAGCAGGTATTGGCGGATCTCCGGGCGGATGCTCTCCACCAGGTAGCGGATGTTGCCGAGAATCGGGTAGTTGCGCCGCACCGCCTGGCGCGTCTGCAGCAGGTCGTTGATGCCGACCAGGCTGAGCACGCCGCCGAGCAGGGTCAGCGCCCACAGCCACTCATGGGCGCCGACAAAGGGCAGGCTGAGCAGGGTGAACAGCACGCAGAACGCGAAGAAGGCATAGCGGTTCAGCAGCGACAGACTCATGGGGCTTCCTTATGGCGGGTGCGGCCAGGCAAGGGTAGCGTCAGCGGCGCCGTCCTGCCGCCTCGCTTCAACCGCGTGCGGCGCTGACCCCGGCCAGGGTGGCGAAGGAGGTGTCCTTGGCGGTCAGCAGGAAGTCGCGCATGAACGGCGCATCGAGCATGTCGCTGCGGATGCCGGCCTGCAGGGTGGCGAACAGGCCGCGCTCGCCCAGGCGCTTGGCGGTGACGTAGCCGCGCGAGCTGTATTCATGCAGCGCCCAGTTGGGCAGGCTGCACACGCCGCGGCCGCTGGCCACCAGCTGCATCATCATCACCGTCAGCTCCGAGGTGCGCACCTGTGCCGGTTCCACGTCGGCCGGCTCGAGGAAGCGGGTGAAGATGTCCAGGCGGTCGCGCTCCACCGGGTAGGTGATCAGGGTTTCCTTCTCCAGGTCCTCGGCGACGATGTAGGAGCGGCTGGCCAGCGGGTGCTGGTTGGCTACCGCCAACTGCGCCTCGTAGGTGAACAGCGGCACGTAGGTGATGCCGGGCAGGTCCACCGGGTCGGACGTCACCACCAGGTCCAGGTCGCCACGGGCCAGGGCCGGCAGCGGGGCGAAGGAGAAGCCCGAGGCCAGGTCCAGCTCCACTTCTGGCCAGGCGTCGCGGAACTGGTCGATGGTCGGCATCAGCCACTGGAAGCAGCTGTGGCATTCGATGGCCATATGCAGGCGCCCTGCAGTGCCGCCGGCCAGGCGCGCCATATCGCGCTCCGCCGCGCGCAGCTGCGGCAACAGGCTGTCGGCCAGCTGCAGCAGGCGTAAGCCGGCGCTGGTGAAGCGCACCGGCTTGGTCTTGCGCACGAACAGCTGCATGCCCAGGCGCTCCTCCAGTTCCTTGAACTGGTGGGACAGGGCCGACTGGGTCAGGTGCAGGCGCTCGGCGGCCTCCACCAGGCTGTCGGTCTCGCGCAGGGCGTGCAGGGTCTTGAGGTGGCGCAATTCCAACATGAGCGAATCTCAATGAATGAAACTTGTGATCATCACGAATAGGTTGAGTTTGTCTCATGATGCCTTCGCTGTCGAGAATGAGCGCCATTGACGAACACTGGAGATGGACAGATGGCATTGGCACACAACCTCGGCTTTCCGCGCATCGGTCGCGACCGCGAGCTGAAGAAGGCCCTGGAGGCCTACTGGAAGGGCGAGCTGGACGAGACCGGCCTGCGCGCCGTGGGTCGCGAACTGCGCGCCGCGCACTGGCAGCTGCAGAAGGACGCCGGCATCGAGCTGTTGCCGGTCGGCGACTTTGCCTGGTACGACCAGGTGCTGACCCACTCGCTGACCTTCGGCGTGATCCCCGAACGCTTCCACAGCCATGGCGGCAAGCCGACTTTGGACACCTTGTTTGGTATGGCGCGGGGCGTTACGCATAACAGCTGCTGCGGCGGTGCCCATGCGCAAGAGATGACCAAATGGTTCGATACCAACTACCACTACCTGGTCCCCGAATTCTCCGTTGATCAGCAGTTCGCCCTGAGCTGGGAGCAGCTGTTCGAGGAAGTGGAGGAGGGCAAGGCCCTGGGCCACAACCTCAAGCCGGTGCTGATCGGCCCGCTGACCTACCTGTGGCTGGGCAAGGAGAAGGGCGGTGACTTCGATCGTCTCGACCTGCTCGAACGTCTGCTGCCGGTCTACGGCGAGATTTTCCAGCGTCTGGCCGCCCAGGGCATCGAGTGGGTGCAGATCGACGAGCCGATCCTCGCCCTCGATCTGCCGCAGGCCTGGAAGAACGCCTTCGAGCGTGCCTACAACCTGCTGCAGAAGGAGCCGGGCAAGAAGCTGATCGCCACCTACTTCGCCGGCCTGGAAGACAACCTCGGCCTGGCCGCCAGCCTGCCGGTAGATGGCCTGCACATCGACCTGGTGCGCGCGCCGGAGCAGTTCCCGGCCATCCTCGATCGCCTGCCTTCATACAAGGTGTTGTCGCTGGGCGTGGTCAACGGCCGCAACATCTGGCGTACCGATCTGCAGGCTGCGCTGGTCGTGCTGCAGCAGGCCCATGAGCGCCTGGGCTCGCGGCTGTGGGTGGCGCCTAGCTGCTCGCTGCTGCACAGCCCGGTCGACCTGGGCCGCGAAGACCAGCTGGATGCCGAGCTGAAGAGCTGGCTGGCCTTCGCCGTGCAGAAGTGCCGGGAGGTCGCCGTGCTGGCCCAGGCCCTGCGCGAGCCGCAGGCTGCCGAGGTGCAGGCAGCACTGGCCGCGAGCCGCGCGGTGCAGGCCAGTCGGGCGCAGTCGCCGCGTATCCACAAGCCGGCCGTGCAGGCGCGTCTGGCTGCCATCAGTGCCGCCGACAGCCAGCGCCAGTCGCCGTTCGCCGAGCGCATCGCCAAGCAGCGCGCGCTGCTCGATCTGCCGCCGTTCCCCACCACTACCATCGGCTCCTTCCCGCAGACCTCGGCGATCCGCCTGGCGCGCCAGTCGTTCAAGGCCGGCAAGCTGTCGGCGGCCGAATACACCGAGGCCATGCACAGCGAGATTCGCCATGCGGTGAGCATCCAGGAGCAGCTGGGCCTGGACGTGCTGGTGCATGGAGAAGCGGAACGCAACGATATGGTCGAATACTTCGCCGAGCAGCTCGACGGTTACGCCTTCACCCGCTTCGGCTGGGTGCAGAGCTACGGTTCGCGCTGCGTGAAACCGGCGCTGATCTATGGCGACCTGTCGCGCCCACGGGCCATGACCGTGTCCTGGATCGAGTACGCCCAGCGCTGCACCGACAAGCTGATGAAGGGCATGCTGACCGGCCCGGTGACGATGCTGATGTGGTCCTTCCCGCGTGACGACATCTCCCGCGAGCAGCAGGCACGCCAGTTGGCGCTGGCCATCCGCGACGAGGTGATCGACCTGGAAGCCGCCGGCATCAAGATCATCCAGATCGACGAGGCGGCCTTCCGCGAGGGCCTGCCGCTGCGCCGCGCCCAGTGGCAGCAGTATCTCGCCTGGGCCACCGAGGCCTTCCGCCTGACCGCCAGCGGGGTGCGCGACGAGACGCAGATCCACACCCACATGTGCTACAGCGAGTTCAACGACGTGATCGAGTCCATCGCCGCCATGGACGCCGACGTGATCACCATCGAGACCTCACGCTCGGACATGGAGCTGCTGGACGCCTTCGAGCGCTTCGAGTACCCCAACGAGATCGGCCCCGGCGTGTACGACATCCACTCGCCACGGGTGCCGGACAGTGCCGAGATGGTCCGCCTGATGCGCAAGGCCGCGCAGCGCGTGCCGGCCGAGCGGCTGTGGGTCAACCCGGACTGCGGCCTGAAGACCCGCGCCTGGGCGGAGACCGAAGCGGCGCTGGTGAACATGGTGGCCGCGGCACGGCAGCTGCGGGCGGAGCTGGCGTAGAACTCCCCTCTCCCTATGGGAGAGGGGCAGGGGTGAGGGACTTCCAGGCAACTCGCGGTATTTCCCTCACTCCTCATCCCTCTCCCAGGGAGGAGGGACTAGACCGCCACCAGGCTCAACAGATAGCCGTCGAACTCGGCGAAGCGCCCATCCAGCTCGCTGCCGCGTGGCCAGTCGGCGTGCAGGTCGAGCAGCAGGCGCAGGCGGGCCTGCTCACCGCAGACTTCCAGCAGCTCCGCGTCGTGGAAGTAGAAGCGGGTCAGCACCAGCGGGTAGAGGGCCTTGAACAGGCTCTCCTTGAGCGAGAAGGTCAGGGTGACCAGGCGGGCGAAGGCCTGCTGGTCCAGGCCCGCGGTGCGCTCCATTTCGGCGGCGGTGAGAATCTCGCCGGCCAGCTTGGCCGCGCGCTCGGCGCTCAGCTGTTTCTCCAGGTCCAGGCCCAGGCCTTGCCAATCCTGGCGCGAAGCGACCATGGCGGCCGCCTGGCCGGCACCGTGGGTGATCGAACCGACCACACCGGCCGGCCAGATCGGCACGCCGTCCTCGTCGCGCCCGGGCACCAGCGCTTGGCCGCACAGCTGGCGCAGGGCCTCGCGGGCGCACAGACGGCCGGCCAGGTATTCGCCCTGGCGCTTGGCCACGCCGCGCACCGGCTCGATGGCGCAACGCGGGAAGTCCTCGGCGGCCAGGCGCGCAGGATCGAAGCTGGCGCGCACCAGGCGGGCGCCGGGCAGCTGCAGCGGCGCGGGCTCCAGCAGCAGCTGGCAGAAGGGCGGGATGTGCGAATTCATGGCCGGCATTCTGCCGTGGCCGGGGTGGCCGGGCCAGCCGTTTACATTTCTTTGCACGGCGATAACGAAGCGCTACAGAGCAAGCGCTTGTTTTTGGTAAGAATGCGCCATGCGTTCCCTATGAACGCTGGTGAGGTTGCAGCCACGGCAGGCCTGTCGCCACCGTGGTTTTACTCTACTGATCGAGTGCGGGAGTCCTTCGGGACTCCCGTTTTTTTTGCTCAGAAAACCTGTTTCAGCAACTGCTGCATATCGGCCCAGGAGCGCTGGTCAGCCTCTTTCTGGTAGCCGAGGTCCAGGCCATGGCCCTTGTGCGCATCGGCGTCCGGGTTGCTGAAACCGTGCTTGGCGCCGGGCAGCTCGACGAAGCGGTAGTCGGCGCCGGCCTGGTCCATCTCGGTCTTGAACGCGGCGATCTGCTCCGGCGTGATGAAGCTGTCCGCCGCGCCATGCTCCACCAGGACCTTGGCCTTGACGCTGCCGGGCTTGGCCGGGGTGTCGGTGACCAGCGCGCCGTGGAAGCTCACCACGGCTGCCAGCGGCAGGCCCTGGCGGGCCATGTCCAGCACCACGCGGCCACCGAAGCAGTAGCCGATGGCGGCGATCCGCTGGGCGTCGGTCTGCGGCTGCGCCTTGAGCAGGTCCAGCCCGGCCTGGAAGCGCGCACGCGGCGTGGCCGGGTCGGCCATCACCGCCTGCATGAAGGTACCGGCATCCTTGGGATGCTGGGTGTGCTTGCCGTCGCCATACATGTCCACGGCCAGGGCGCTGTAGCCGAGGGCGGCGAGGTCGCGGGCGCGGCGCTTGGCGTAATCATTCAGGCCCCACCACTCATGCACCACGATCACCCCGGGGCGCTTGCCCTCGATGGCGTCGTCCCAGGCGTGGTAGCCGATCAGGCGCGTGCCGTCGGCGCTGGTGTAGGAAATCTCCTGGGTCTGCACGGCGGCCAGGGCGAGGGGGCTGCAACACAGCAGCAGAGCGGTCAGCAGGGTGCGCATGGGAATCTCCTGAAAGGTGGGTAAGGGGCAAGCCTAGCCAGCCCGGATCGGTTATGCATGTTCACCTGTTTGGGCAGCTCAACGCCGCTCGCGCTTGGCCTTGATCATGTAGACGAAGGCCCCGCTGCAGGCGCCGAACAGTACCAGGCCGAAGATGCCGAACAGGGGGTTGCCGGCGACCAGGAGCAGCACACTGCCGGCGCAGAACAGTAGCGAGACGATCAACAGCAGCCACAGGGTGAGGCTGTTGTGGCTGGCCGCAGAGTTGCGATAACCCTCCCTGAGGGTCAGGCGCTCGCTGCTCGGTGGGCAGTCTTTGAGCAGCTCACGCGACTTGAGCACGAACCACAGCAGCATCAGCGGAAAGGCGAGCGCTGCCAGCCACCACAGGCGAAACACCACCAGCAGCACGATCAGCGGCAGCGAGACCTTGTAGTAGAGCATGATGAAGTTGCGTAGGGCGTCGCGGGTGGCCGGGTCGCGAATGATGCGCCCCTTGCCGAGTACGCCCCAGGGATAGAACACAGTTTCGCCGTTGCTGTCCTGCTTGAAGACGGCATCGGCGAGTCCTTCGAAGTAGCCCATGAGCGGTTCCTTATGCGTGGGGTTGAGAGGGTGGGGTAATGCCCATCGAGACGTAGATGCTGGTGAACCTGTCCATGCCCATCTCCGCCGGCTTGACCCATTCCACCGGCACGTAGAGCAGGCCGCCGCCCACCGGCACCGGCGCGGTGGGCACCAGGATGGCGTGATAGGCGCGGCCGTCGATCTCGATCGGCTGCGGGTTGGGCAGCAGGGCCAGCACGGCAGTGCCGTCGCCACCGAAGAAGCACCAGACCGGGCTCATGGCCGCCAGGTCGGCATCCTCCTTCTTGTCGAGCAGGCCGACGAAGCGGTCGGCCAGGCCATACAACGGGCCGATCAGAGGGATGCGCCGCAGGGTGTAGCCGAACAGCCGGCTCAGCGGGCCCTTGAGGCCGAGCTGCACGGCCAGGCCAAGCGGGTAGAGCGCCACCAGCAGCACCAGGGTGCCGAGCAGCCAGGCCAGTTCCTGGCTGCTGACAAAGGGCTGGCCGAGCTCGGCGAACAGTTTGCCGACCATGCTGGAGGGGCCGACCAGGCCATTCAGCAGGCTCACCACCCAACCCAGCAGGGCCAGCGACAGGGCCAGCGGCAGCAGGGCGAGCACGCCGGCCAGCCAGGTGGTGGCGATGGAGTGAAAGCTGTTCTTGAACATGGCGGGAGTCCGTGGCGAAGGCACGCCAAGGCTATTGCAAAGCGCCGCTCTTGTGCAGGGCGGCGATCGCAGTCCTGGCTCAAGGCGCATGCGTCAGCGCGGCGTTGGCCCTGCGCACGAAGCGCCAATGCACTATCCACAGCACAATCGCCAACGCGCCGGCCGCCGAGCCCAACTGGTGAGGAACCAGCGAGACGACCTGCGCCGCGCACCAGCCCCAACCGCTCACCAGCCCTGCATCGCGCGGCAACTTCAGCCGCTCGTTATGTCTTACTTCTTCACGCAGCGAGGCGGCGACGTTGGCGACGATGAAGAAGTCCTCGATGAAGTTGTACGGCAGCAGGAACATTAGCCACACACTGCGCGGCCGCGCCTTGCGCGCCTCGGGGCGAACCAGTGCCAGCGCGCGCTGCAGATCGCGACAGTAGAGCGCCACCAGGATCAGGAACAGCAGCACCGCGATCAGGCTGCCGACCGTGCCGAGCATCTCCACTTCCTTGAGGATGCCGCCACCTGATTCTGGATGCAGGAAGGGATAGGCCAGGCCATAGGCGATGGGTAGGCTGAGGGCGATCTTGATGAGCAACAGCATGGCTCTGGGCAAGGATCAGGTCTCCACCGCGCGGCGAGCGGACTCCAGCACCGCCGTTGCCACCTCGCCAGGGGCCGGCCACTCCGTACAGGCGATGGTCTGTTCATCCAGGAACAGCTGCGCAGCAAGGAGCACCGCCGCCGTGGTCCGCACCCCCTCCAGGGAATGCCACGCAGCGATGTCGATAGGAGCCTTCGCCTTGGCGACCGCGTCCACCACATGGCGAGCGTCCTCGAGGAAGCTCGTTCCTCTCACGGCTTGAGCGGCCGCGAGCGACAGGCCGAATGCCGCAGCCTGGGTACACAGCCTCGGGTTCGCAGGGTTGCTCAGGATCAGGCTTTCAATATCTTCCAGCGACGCAAGGGCCGCCGCGGGGCCGAAGATGTCGAGAGTCGCTTGTGCACTCATGGCTAGAGCAAGTCTCGTAGTTCGCTGGAGGTGACCACCGTGGCGTACTCGCCGTTGAGGTTTGCCAGAGCCATCGCGTGTACGTCCTCGGCGTTACGCATAACGCCGTTGTAGTCGGCTTTGGCGAAGGCGAACGTCGCATCGGCAGCGACGTATGTAGCGAAGCCAAGGTTGCCAGCCGTACGAGCCGTAGCCTCGACCGAGTTGTTGGTGCTGACACCCACGATCGCAACGGCCTCGATACCTCTGGTGCGAAGCCAGCGCTCGAGCCCGGAGTTGATGAATGCATCCGGGACATTCTTCTCAACCACATGCTCGGCATCCAGTGGCTGCAGCTGCTCCTGGAACTCGACGCCAGATTGCCCAGGCCAGAACGGAGAGCCCGGTGTACGCGAGATATGACGCACATGCACAACAGGCGCCTTCGCCTCCCGCCATGCCTTGAGCGTCGTAGCGATTGCCTGCTCCGCTTGGGGATTGTTGCGAGAGCCTGCGGAAGGCTCCTGCATGCCGCGCTGCATATCAATGATGATCAGGGCTGGTATGTGCATGAGTTAGTGGGCCCTTACGATTAATCTAAGGGGCCGGCTTTAGCTGGTCCCGAGTGAGCAGAGCGAACAGCTTGAACCAGTTGTTAGGGCTGGCTCGGAATTCGTTTGTACACTGATTGTGAATTCTCTGACTCATCATGCAGGTGGAGCTGGTCTTTTTTAAGGCCAAGAATTTTTAGTTGAAATGGCGGAAATTCATTGTGGCGACCTGTAATTAATAATCGGCAATCTTTGACCTCCCAAGCTGCACCGAAAATCTCTGGCCTATGGTGAATCCATGAGCTGAAATCGTTTGAGCCAGAGTATGTCGCGAGTGAGAACTCCTCGAAAAACCCTTGGTCTCCTGCTCTACTCCAAGCTCCTAAAATATCTTTTTCTGAAACTGAACAGCTTTCAGCATGTAACGTAGTGCTTATTGCAGCTAGTAGGAGCAAAAGTGTACGGATTATTTTCATATGCCCTGACGATTAAGCTAAGGGGCCGGCTTTAGCCATTCCCAGCGAACGAAGTGAGCGCTTTGAGCGCATTGTTAGGAGCTTACGCAGGTGCATCGGGTGCTCCTAGTTTTGGAGAGTTTTGGGTTAGGCCAAGCATTGCTTCATGCAGTGTGTCTTGGTTGCACCAATACTGCTCTATGGTTCCGGGTGTGACGGCAGATTTATAAGTAGATGATTTTGATTGGCGCTTGAGCATATTTTGTGCTCGAAAAGCCGGTTTGGGCTAACTCGATATCTAAGATCAATTGCTCCTCCGCTGTGTGAGGAGGAGTGCTCAATGGCCGAATTTATTTTGGCAAGATCATCAGCGGTTACTGGTCTAACTCTAAATTCCATGATGACGTTCCGCTATGAGTGCCTAACGTTTGGTTAAGGGGCCGGCTTTAGCTGGTCCCGAGTGAGCAAAGCGAACGATTTGAACCATTTGTTAGGTGGCAGTACGCACAGCCCTTTCAATATGCGGGCGAAGTTGATTGGTAACTGCAAACCAAAGCATGCGCAAGTCGCTAGCTAGGCCCCAAAGTGGGCGGGTAGCAAATGGGCGATTTCCTTGAACCAAGGGATGGCTAGCTAGCGCAATGCCATAACCGATTGGGCCGAGGACTAGGAGCGCCCACCAAACCACAAAAAATGACGCCGCAATGCCTAGGAACAGGCCCAGAACAGTACCAATGTAGTGGCATACACGGGTAGCCGGTTTTGAGTGAGCGGCGAGGTATGCAAGCCAGTATTGATCAAAGCTTTCATAGGTCATCGAGAAACTCGCTGTGGTCTAAGAATTAAGCTAGCGGGCAGGAAAAAGCGTAGCTTTTGACCGTGCAACGAACGAAGTGAGCGATACTTGAGTGCATTGTTAGGTGCCTACAGTGGATAGTTGAAAAATTTCTTGAAGTAGCTGGCATAGCAGATTGTTGCTGATACTGCCAGGCCGGCACATAAGGCCAGTGATGGTATGTAGTCTTTAGCACTTGCTGGCATTCCGATGTGACCTGCCAAATATCCTGCCCCCATTGAGAATAGTAGTAGTGCCACTTTAGGGAGGTTTAGCGAGCGTGATATGAACGCTGAAAATCCAAAAATTATGCCGGCAATTGCTGATGGCAGAATGCTAAATATCCCAATAAATAGCGCAAACACAAAGGGCATGCCGACTACTGAGAATGCTCCTACCGCAGCTCCGGCGCCGGTTTTGGTAAGAATGCCAATGATGAAAAACCCAATTCCAATAATTAGTCCGTACAAAGCGACTGCCCCTACAGTCAGCACCATTGCCGTGATAAAAAATAGGAGGCTGTCGCGTGCTATTCCTTTAGCGTGGCTACTGAACATTTTTGGCACCTAACGTTTGGCTAAGGGGCGGCCGCAAGCTCTGCTTGCGGACGTCCCGAGTGAGCGGAGCGAACGACTTGAGCCAATTGTTAGACTAGCTGGTGCTGCCAGTGCAAGCGGCATAGCTTTTGGCGATGGTTGTTACTTGTTCTTTGGTGGTAAAGGTGGCGGGTGCATCACTAAATATGCGGGACTCACACATTTCACGATAATTGTTGAGCTTACTCAGGCAAGCGCTAACGCTAGAGCCGCCACTTTTTTGGAATTCAGCGTCATTGCAGAAGAATTCGGCCAACATGTTTGAGCCTGATTTTACCTCCTGCAGCGTTACCTCTGTTTTTTCTACTTTCTTGAGTAGCGCTTGATAGCTATCTACGGTGACGTTTTCTACTGCATAGTTTTTGTATGCGTAGTAACCGCCGGCGACCAGGATTATGAGGATGATGTACTTCATTTTCTTCCTTGAGGTTTGGGTGGATGAATCTCTGTTGTGGGCCTAACGTTTGGCTAAGGGGCGGCCGCGAGCGTAGCTTGCGGACGTCCAAGTGAGCGGAGCGAACGACTTGAGGCAATTGTTAGGCTCGGAGCTGAGCCGGACACTGCCGCTGAAAACCCCGCATTTGCTTTACCGCAATGGCCTTGCAGGCGGCGCGATGGCTGCAGCCATGAACTTAATCGGCTGCTTCTTTGTTGCGCATTTTTGAAGATGGCCTGCGAGCTTTCCATGCATTTACTTTCCTGATTGCTCTTGCTGCCTAACGATTAAGCTAAGGGGCCGGCTTCGCCGGTCCCAGCGAACGGAGTGAGCGCTTTGAGCGCATTGTTATGCACTTGTAGTGACCTCCAGTTGGGTAATGACCTTTGAATAAATATTTAGAAGATCCGCTAGGGGGATAGTGATGCTTCCCTTTTTGCCATTTGAAAGGTTAGTTTCAATGTATGCTGCTGAGCCTTTGACTTTGATTGAAGAGCTTGCGTCGTCAGTTGTTGGCCCTAAGCGCAGAACCGGTTGCTTACTTTGTTGCTTTACAGTTTGCAGACGCTCTAGCTCACATTGCATTGAGTGCTTAAAAGATGGGATGTGAACATGATTGTCGAAGTAGGTTACGTGGAGACCTGCGCACCATATTTCTACTTGGAGCAGGCCGTTTTGTGGCGTGTTCTCAAGCTCAAAACGGATTTGGTCGCGCTGGCCAATTACGAACACTGATTCACCTTTGGTGCATAACGTTTGGTTAAGGGGCCGGCTTTAGCCGGTCCCGAGTGAGCGAAGCGAACGGCTTGAACCATTTGTTAGTGGGCATGCGCCGACTCCGCTGTGTCGAATGCAAGAAAGTCTCCAGACTCTAAATCTTCGTAAGTACAGACGGTTTCGTCGTAACAGTAATTGCCTTGGTGAAATTCTGTGTGCACGCGCAACGAATCAGATGTTTGCTTTAGTGACTTTGGTGGTAATGAGAAAGTAAGAATAATAATTTTTCGTGCATCGTTGCGCAGAATATTCCTTGGAAGATTTCCTGCTAAAAACTCAGAAGTGGCTATTTCTTGTAGCTGAGCCGATAGCTGTAACCAAAATTCATTGGCCTTGGTGTGTTCGAAGCCGCTCCCATTCCATGTGATTTCGGTTACGGAAACTGTTGTTGGCCCGAGTTGCTGCACTGCCATGTGCTGACCCTCTAACGATTAAGCTAAGGGGCCGGCTTCGCCGGTCCCAGCGAACGAAGTGAGCGCTTTGAGCGACTTGTTAGAGGTCACAGCTCGTACTCCGGGTTGTAAACAACGAAGTGTGGCGAGTTTTCAAAGCTCTTGTCTTGGTCAGATAAGTGCTCATGAGTCCAAGACTTTCCGCGCTCCTCGATTCCGCTCGCACAATTTTCAAGAAATTTAGCAATGCGCCGTAGCTCATTAGGAGATGCAACTAGCGTGATTTCTGCTAGTTCGGCCGGAATTAGATCCTCTGCATCCTGCTCTTCCTTGGAATATCCGTGAATTTCCACTGCGACCTCTAACTATTATTAGGCGACATTGCTGTCGCATAACATCCGATCGAATGTCGGATAATGTTCCTTGTCACCTTGCAAGTCCTTGATTCTCCACGCTACCACCTCGCCAAACGCGACAGCAGCGGGATGAAAAGCGACACGAGAGCGGCAAGACCTGATGCCAGCACTCTGCTGACTTGTAGCCGACGCTACTGACTTGTTTTCCAGCTGTCTACGGTGCTTCACGCACACCACCCAAGGCCTCGTTTGGGTCGAGGTAGAACATCTTCTTCCAGCCCTGAGTGCTGCTATCCCAACGCCACGGATAGGGCAGCAGGCTGAGGATGGTGTAGTGCAAGTGGGGTGGTTTGCCGCGGGCGTTGCCGGTGTCGCCGACGCTGCCGATGTGGCTGCCGGACGATACCAGTTGGCCAGGCAGGGCGTTGTAGTCGTCGAGGTGGGCGAAGTAGTGCAGGCGCCATTTGGGGCCGAGCATCAAGACGACCTTGCCGCCCATGTCGATCTCGCCGCGGAACAGCACCAGGCCGTAGGTTGGGGCCACTACCGGGGTGCCTTTGCGGGCGAAGATGTCGATGCCCTTGTGCACGCCGGAGCGGCCCCAGGGTTCGAACCAGAAACTCTGCTGGTTCCAGTCGCGGGCGGTGGCGCCCTGTACCGGCACGCGCAGCCATTCGGGGGCGATCAGCCAGGCTAGCAGCAGGGCCAGAAGCAGATGGCGTTTGCGGGGTTTCTTTATTTTCATCGCGCATCCATGCGGTGTTGTCTCAGGGGTTCAGTCGCCGAACACCCAACTATTGTTGCGATTATGCAGGTAGATGAAGACGTTCTCGCTCTTGTCACGGGCGACGCCGGCGGTGCCCCAGGGGAAGTGGGCGAGTGTACCGTCCAGTTTGCCCAGCTGCTCGCTCAGCCAGCGTTGGTGCAGCTTTTCCCGCAGGGGGATGGAGGCGTAGAAGTCGTCGTCGGAATCGGTCGGGATGCTCGGATCGGCCAGTTCGATGAACAGGCTGACCAGTTGCTCCGCCTCGAAGCGCAGGCTCAGGTCGATGCCCAGGCGGCCCTCCTGCAGGCTGATGCGGGTGGAGCGGCAGGGTACCTCGCGCTCGCCGACCAACACCGGGCGCGAGTCGCCGACCTGGAAGCCGGCGCCCAGTTGCTCAGGCGTGGTGGCGGGGGTGATAAGGCTGCCCGCCACGTGCACGTGGCCGGTGTTGCGGTCGATCTGCAGAGATGTGGTCATCGGCGGGTCTGTTGGTGAAGGGGCGGCAGTTCTGGCTTGGTGGAAGCTGGCGAAATCGGGGCTGCGGCGAATCAGCTTTCCTGAGCCCGATAGGCTCCCGGTGTCAGCCCCGTCCATTTCTTGAACGCCCGGTGGAAGGCCGAAGGCTCGGAGAAGCCGAGCTGTTCGGCCAGGTCCTGGATCGACAGTTCGTCGCGGCCCAGGTGGTAGATCGCCAGGTCGCGGCGCAGATGGTCCTTGAGTTCCTGGAAGCTGCTGCCTTCCTCGCGCAGGTGGCGGCGCAGGGTCTGCGGGCTGATGTGCAGCTGCATGGCGACGTTCTCCAGGTCCGGCCAATGGGCGCAGTCGCGGCCGAGGAGGCGGCGGATGCGGCTGGTCAGGCTGTCGCCGCCATCCGGACGGGCCAGCAGGTCGGCCGGCGAGTGTTCGAGGAACTGCTTGAGCGTGCGTTCATCCTGCAGCAGCGGCATGCCCAGGTAGCGACTGTGGAACAGCAGGCCGGTGTATGCGGCGTCGAAGCGGCGCGGGCCTGGGAACAGCAGGTCGTACTCGGCGCTGTGCGATGGCTCGGGGTGGACGAAGCTGGCTTCTTCCAGGCGGATGCGCTGGCCGATCAGCCAGCTGCCGAGGCGGTGCCAGATCACCAGCAGGCTCTCGGTGAGGAAGTGGTCCGGGTCCCACAGGGCCGAGCTGTCCAGGGTCAGGCGCACCCATTCGCCTTCGCGCTGCAGTTGCACCCGCGGCGCGTCGGGGAACAGGCCATAGAACAGCATGCCGCGCACCAGGGCCTTTTCCAGGCTGTGGCAGTGGATGATGGCGTGGCACATCATGGCGAAGGTGCCGCGCTTGCTGGGGATGGCGCCGAAGCCCATGTACTCGTCGTCGAGCAGCGCCCACAGGCCTTGCAGCAGGCGGGTGAACTGCTCGGGGGCCAGGCGGGCGCGCGGTTCTTCGAGCAGCGCCGGCTGGATGCCCACTTCGCGCAGCAGGGCGGCGTAGTCGTAGCCCTGGCGGTCGGCGCCGCGCAAGGCGGCGCGGACGAAGTGGCTGGCGATGGTGCGTTCGCGCATGGCGTGGCTCGGCGTGAAGGTGCCCGGATGGTAAGGCGGCATGGCGGAAGGGAACAAGTTTCGTGGGCGAGGCTGTGGAAGCCCCTCTCCCTAGCCCTCTCCCGGGGGGAGAGGGGATAGAAGCGCGTGGCCGTTGAGGTCAGTCACCCCTCTCCACCGGGAGATGGGCCGGGGGTGAGGGTGTGTTGGTCTGCAGAGATCAACGACTCAGTAGTTGCCAGGCGAGCAGTGCGGCCAGGATCAGGCTGGCGCCACGCCAGAGCAGCAGCGGGTTGCGTTCCAGCAGCGGCGGGCGGGCGCGGTCGAGGTATTCGGCGCTGGGCTGGCGCAGGTCATGGACGAACTCGGAGAGTTCGGCGTGGCGCCGGTTCGGGTCGGGGTGCAGGGCCTTGCGCAGCACTTCGTCGATCCAGGGCGGGATGCTGCGCTCGGCGTCCTGCACCGAGTGGTAGACCAGGCGCAGTTGCTCGCTGCGATTGCGGCACTTGGCGACTTCCGCGCCGTAGGGCAGGCGACCGCTGAGCAGCTGGTAGGCGATCACGGCCAGGGAGAACAGGTCCGAGCGCGGCGAGCCGGCCTCGCCGATGAAGTATTCCGGGGCCATGTACTGCAGGGTGCCCGGCAGCGGGTTCTGCACGCGCTGCGGGGCCTGCTCGCTGAGGCCGGCGACCCGCGCCGAGCCGAAGTCGATCAGCCTGACGGTGCCGGTGGCGTCGATCAGCAGGTTATCCGGGCGCAGGTCCTGGTGCAGCATCTCCAGGCGGTGGAAGGCCTGCAGGCCACGGGCGATCTGCTCGACCAGGGCGCGCACCTTCTCCACGCCCGGCCGCGGGTTGTCGACCATCCACTGGCGCAGGGTCTGCCCCTCGATGTACTCGGTGACGCTGTACAGGTAGCTGCGCCGGCGGGTCTGTGCCGGGGCCTTGAGCACGTGGGCGCTGTCGATGCGGCGGGCGATCCATTCCTCGGTCAGCAGGCGCTCCAGGTGCGCGCGGTCGTGCTGCAGCTCGGTGGCCGGGGCCTTGAGCGCCACCGGCGTCTTGCCGTCCAGCGCCAGGTACACGTGGCTGCGGCTGCTGGTGTGGATCTCGCGCACGATGCGGTAGCCGTCGAACTCCATGCGCGCCTGCAGCAGCGGCGGTAGGGCCAGGTCGCCGACCCGTTGCTGCAGCTCGCCGGCGTCCTGGCGTGGCAGCTGGTCGATGCGCACCAGCTGCACGGTGAGGTTGTCGTCACTGCCGCGTGAGTAGGCCTGCTGCACCAGGGTGCGCGCGGCGCCGTCCAGGTCGTCGCCATAGGCGCGGATCAGGGCGGCCATGGCGGCTGGTTCGAGGTATTCGTGCACGCCATCGCTGGTCAGTAGGAAGATGTCGCCCGGCTCCATGGCCAGCTGGCGATAGTCCAGCTCCAGGTGCGGGCCCACGCCGAGGGCGCGGCTCAGGTAGCTGGTGTCACGCGAGACCCACAGGCGGTGGTCCTCGGTCAGGCGTTCCAGGGCGCCGTCGCGCAGGCGCTGGATGCGTGTGTCGCCGGCATGGAACAGGTGCGCGGTGGTGGCCTTGAGCACCAGGGCGCTGAGGGTGCAGACGTAGCCGCGGTCCATGTCGTAGCGGTACTGGCTCTGCCGCGTCTGCGCGTGCAGCCAGGAGTTGGCGGCCATCAGCACGCGCCAGGCGGACTTCTTCACCGACCAGGCGTCGGAAGTGCAGTAGTAGTCTTCGAGGAAGCTGCTCACCGCCGCCTCGCTGGCCACATGGCTGACCGAGCTGCTGCCGATGCCGTCGGCCAGGGCGATGGCGATGCCCTTGGTGGAGAGCTGGGGTTCGTCGGGGATGCACAGGCCGTGGAAGTCCTGGTTGACCTCCTTGCGCCCCTTGTCGGAGTGCTGGCCGACGGAAATCCGCAGTTGGCTGCTCATGCTGGAACGATGCGGGCCCCGCCGGCTGGCGGGGCCGCGGGGCTCAGACGAAGGAGCGCTTCGGTGCGGTCTTCACATGGGTGGCGTAGAGCGTCAGGCCGGTGAAGGCCAGGCCGCCGACCAGGTTGCCCAGGGCGGTGGGGATCTCGTTCCACAGCATGTAGTCCATCACCGAGAAGTCGCCGCCCATGATCATCGCCGAGGGGAACAGGAACATGTTCACCACCGAGTGCTCGAAGCCCATGTAGAAGAACAGCATGATCGGCATCCACATGGCGATGGTCTTGCCGCTGACGGTGGTGGAGATCATCGCGCCGACCACGCCCATGGATACCATCCAGTTGCACAGCATGCCGCGCAGGAAGATGGTCAGCCAGCCGGCCACGCCGTACTCGGCGTAGCCCAGGGTGCGGGCCTCGCCGATGTGCGAGATTTTCTCGCCGATCACCCCCGGCGTGGTGGAGAAGCCGTAGGTGAAGACGAAGGCCATCATGAAGGCGACGGTCAGGGCGCCGGCGAAGTTGCCGGTGAATACCAGGCCCCAGTTCTTCAGCACACCACCGACGGTGACGCCGGGGCGCTTGTCCAGCAGGGCCAGCGGGGTGAGCACGAACACCCCGGTGAGCAGGTCGAAGCCCATCAGGTAGAGCATCACGAAGCCGACCGGGAACAGCACGGCGCCGAGCAGCGGCGAGCCGGTCTGCACGCTGATGCTGACGGCGAACACGGCGGCCAGGGCGAGGATGGCGCCGGCCATGAAGGCGCGGATCAGGGTGTCGCGGGTGGACATGTAGATCTTCGATTCGCCGGCATCGACCATCTTGGTGGCGAACTCGGCAGGGACCAGATAGGACATGGCAGTGCTCTCTGTCGGAAACGGGGAGGGCGCCGCCGCGGGGCGGCGCCAGGGCTCAGCGGAGGATCTGCACCTGCTCGCCGTGCAGGCGCACCGGCCATACCGGCAGCTGCTGCTCGGGGTATTCCAGGCAGCCGCCATCGCTCAGGCGGTAGTGCTGCTTGTACAGCGGCGAGGCGATCACCAGGTCACCGCCGAGGTGGCCGATGATGCCGCGACCGATCACGTTGGCCCCGGACTTGGGGTCGCGGTTGCCGATGGCGAAGACCTTCTGCTCGGTATCCGGCAGGTAGAACAGGGCGACCTGCTCACCGCCGGCCAGGGCGACCACGCCGGAGTTGGCCACCAGGTCGGCGGTGCTGCACAGCGGTTGCCAGGCGTTGTCGAGTTGGGTTGCTGTGCTCATCAGACGGCCTCCATGGTCACGGGGATCAGTTCGAGTTCGTTGTCACGCGCCGGGCGGCGCTGGCCGCGTTCGCGGACGAAGTGGATGTCCGGGTCGCCGCCCTTCTCGTTGACGAAGGTGCGGAAGCGCTTGAGCTTCTCCTCGTCCTGCAGCGCGTTGGCCCATTCGCATTCGTAGCGGTCGACCACCAGCTGCATCTGCGCTTCCAGTTCGGCGCCCAGGCCCAGGCTGTCGTGGATCACCACGTCCTTGAGGTAGTCCAGGCCGCCTTCCAGCGATTCGCGCCACACCGAGGTGCGCTGCAGCTTGTCGGCGGTGCGGATGTAGAACATCAGCACGCGGTCGATGTAGCGCACCAGGGTGGCGTCATCCAGGTCGGTGGCGAACAGCTCGGCGTGGCGCGGGCGCATGCCGCCGTTGCCGCAGACGTAGAGGTTCCAGCCGTTCTCGGTGGCGATTACGCCGATGTCCTTGCTCTGCGCCTCGGCGCATTCGCGGGTGCAGCCGGAGACGGCGAACTTGATCTTGTGCGGCGAGCGCAGGCCCTTGTAGCGGTCCTCCAGCAGCAGCGCCATGCCGACGCTGTCCTGCACGCCGTAGCGGCACCAGGTGCTGCCGACGCAGCTCTTCACGGTACGCAGGGACTTGCCGTAGGCGTGGCCGGTCTCGAAGCCGGCGGCGATCAGCTCGCCCCAGATTTCCGGCAGCTCGTGCAGCTGGGCGCCGAACAGGTCGATGCGCTGGCCGCCGGTGATCTTGGTGTAGAGGTCGTACTTCTTCGCCACCGCGCCGATGGCGATCAGGCCGTCCGGGGTGATCTCGCCACCGGGGATGCGCGGCACCACCGAGTAGGTGCCGTTCTTCTGCATGTTGGCCATGAAAGTGTCGTTGGTGTCCTGCAGCGGCACCAGCGCCGGGTTCATGATCGGCTTGTTCCAGCAGGAGGCGAGGATCGAGCCCACCGCCGGCTTGCAGATGTCGCAGCCGACATGGCCACGGCCGTGCTTGGCCAGCAGCGATTCGAAGGTCTCGTGACCCTCGACGCGAACGAAGTGGTAGAGCTCCTGGCGGGTGTAGGCGAAGTGCTCGCACAGGCTCTTGTCTACTTCCACGCCGCGGGCGGTGAGCTCGTGCTCAACCACCTGCTTGAGCAGCGCCGCGCAGCCGCCGCAGCCGGTGGCCGCCTTGGTGCAGGACTTGACCCCGGCGATGTCGCTGCAGCCGCCGTCGATGGCCGAGCAGATCGCGCCCTTGCTGACGTTGTGGCAGGAACAGATGGTGGCGGTGTCCGGCAGGGCGTCGGCGCCCAGCGCCGGGGCGCCTTCGCCGGCGGGCATGATCAGACTGGCCGGGTCCTCCGGCAGCTTGATGCCGTTCTGCGCGTACTGCAGCAGGGTGTCGTAGTAGCTGTTGTCGCCCACCAGCACGGCGCCGAGCACCTGCTTGCCGTCGGCGGAGACCACCAGGCGGCGGTAGCTGGAGGTGGCCTCGTCGATGTAGCGGTAGCTCTTGGCGCCGGGCATGGCGCCATGGGCGTCGCCGATGGAGCCGACGTCCACGCCGAGCAGCTTGAGCTTGGTCGACATGTCCGCGCCGAGGAAGGGCAAGCCTTCCTGGCCGCACAACTGGGCCGCCACCAGGCGGGCCATCTGGTAGCCGGGGGCGACCAGGCCGAAGATGCTGCCGTTCCAGGCCGCGCATTCGCCGATGGCGAAGATGTGCTCGTCGCTGGTCAGGCACTGGTCGTTGATGTTGATGCCGCCGCGCGGCCCCAGCTCCAGGCCACAGGCGCGGGCCAGGGCGTCCTGCGGGCGGATGCCGGCGGAGAACACGATCAGGTCGGTCTCGAGGAAGTCGTCTCCGGCGAAGTTCATCCGGTAGCGGTACTCGCTGCCGGCGCTGATGCTCTGGGTGGCCTTGGACAGGTGCACGCCGACGCCCAGGTCCTCGATGCGCTGCTTCAGCGCGGCGCCGCCGAAGTCGTCCAGCTGTACCGGCATCAGGCGCGGGGCGAATTCCACCACGTGGGCTTCCAGGCCCAGGGACTTCAGCGCGTTGGCCGCTTCCAGGCCGAGCAGGCCGCCACCGACCACCACGCCACGGCGCTTGCCCTTGGCGGCGGCGCGGATGCCGTCGAGATCGTCGAGGGTGCGATAGACCAGGCGCGAGTCGCCCTCGGCGCCTTCGATCGGCGGCACGAAGGGGTAGGAGCCGGTGGCCAGCACCAGCTTGTCGTAGCCGAAGCGGCCCTTGGCGGTGACCACCTCGCGCTTGGCGCGGTCGATCTCCAGCACCTGGGCGCTGAGGTGCAGGGTCAGGCCGTCCTCTTCATAGAGGGAGGCGGCGCTCAGGGCCAGGGACTCGGCATCGCGGCCGCCGAAGTACTCGGACAGGTGCACGCGGTCGTAGGCGCGCTGCGCCTCCTCGCCGAACACCTCGATGCGGTAGTGCGCCAGGGCGCCATTGGCGAGCAGTTGCTCGACGCAGTTGTGGCCGACCATGCCGTTGCCGACGACGATCAGTCGTTGCTTGTCAGTGGTAGCGTCTGTGCTGTTCATAGCGTTTCCCGGCCAAAGCTCATCAGTTTTTTTCCCGGCAAATAAAAAGGCGCCTGAAACCTCTCGGTCTCAGGCGCCTTTGCCTGTTCTGTCCGTCGCCTGCGAGAGGCGCCGTAATGCCCATTGCCAGCGTTGGCTGTCGATCGCCTTTGATCGAATGGACGGCCCGGATGTAGCGGGCTCAGAGCGGACTATGCAGTGGCTGTGCCAGTTTCACCTGGCAGGGCTGCAGCCCTTTGCCGGCGCGGCCTGGCGGCGATCTGGCGGGGTAGGGTGCGGCCGGATCACGGACCCAAAAGGAGGCGCGGCAGCGTTGCGTTGCCCCATTGTGATCCGCGCTGGTGCATCGCCGGACGCACTTCGCCAGGTCGCCTCGGCAGGGCGATGGCTTTGACCTTCCGCGCCACCCTCGCGTGGGCGAAATCCCGCCGCGCCGTTGGCGGAAAGCCGCCAAAATCCATCTCGCTCGAATTCGTTTTTCTAATAAGTCATTGTAAATAAAGGGATTTTTATTTTTCGATGGCCTGGCATAACGCTTGCCATGAGTGCTACAGCCCCGCAGTCGGGCACCAACAACAAATCCCTCCAGAGCAGGAGGGTTAGCACTTTGAGCAGTCGCATGATCACCCAGGGATGGCGGTCCGGCGGCAGCGAGCGAGGAACTGCCATGACCCGCAAACCCTTCTACAAGAGCCTGTATGTCCAGGTCCTGGTGGCCATTGCCATCGGCATACTGCTCGGCCACTTCTACCCCGAGACCGGCGTGGCGCTGAAGCCGCTCGGCGACGGCTTCGTCAAGCTGATCAAGATGGCCATCGCGCCAATCATCTTCTGCACCGTGGTCAGCGGCATCGCCGGCATGCAGGACATGAAGGCGGTGGGCAAGACTGGCGGTTACGCGCTGCTGTATTTCGAGATCGTCTCCACCCTGGCCCTGGTCATCGGCCTGGTGGTGGTCAACGTGGTGCAGCCTGGCGTGGGCATGCACGTCGACCCGAGCACCCTGGATGCCAGCGGCATCGCCGCCTATGCCAAGGCCGGTGAGGCGCAGAGCACAGTGGCCTTCCTGCTCAACGTGATCCCGGCGACCATCGTCGGCGCCTTCGCCACCGGCGACATCCTGCAGGTGCTGTTCTTCTCCGTGATCTTCGCCTTCGCCCTGCAGCGCATGGGCGACTACGGCAAGCCGGTGCTGGAGTTCATCGATCGCATCGCCCAGGTGATGTTCGGCATCATCAATATGATCATGAAGGTCGCGCCCATCGGTGCCTTCGGCGCCATGGCCTTCACCATCGGCCAGTACGGTGTCGGCTCGCTGGTGCAGCTGGGCCAGCTGATGCTGTGCTTCTACATCACCTGCGTGTTCTTCGTGCTGGTGGTGCTCGGTGGCATCGCCCGCGCCCACGGCTTCAGCATCCTCAAGTTCATCCGCTACATCCGCGAGGAGCTGCTGATCGTGCTCGGCACCTCGTCCTCGGAGTCGGCCCTGCCGCGCATGCTCGATAAAATGGAGAAGCTCGGCGCGAAGAAGAACGTGGTGGGCCTGGTGATCCCCACCGGCTACTCGTTCAACCTGGACGGCACCTCGATCTACCTGACCATGGCCGCGGTATTCATCGCCCAGGCCACCGACACGCCGATGGACATCACTCACCAGCTGACCCTGCTGGCCGTGCTGCTGATCGCCTCCAAGGGCGCTGCGGGGGTGACGGGGTCCGGCTTTATCGTGCTGGCGGCGACGCTCTCGGCCGTGGGCCATCTGCCGGTGGCCGGCCTGGCGCTGATCCTCGGCATCGACCGCTTCATGTCCGAGGCCCGCGCCCTGACCAACCTGGTCGGCAACGGCGTGGCCACCATCGTGGTCGCCAAATGGTGCAAGCAGCTGGACGAGGACACCCTGCAGCGCCAGCTAGCCAGTGGTGGCAAGCCGCAGTTGCCGGCCAGCGCCGAGATCGTCTGAGTGTTTTCTCACCGCCCGCGTTGCGGGCGGTCTCTCCTGGCCCGTCCTCCCCTGCGGGCTTTTTTTATTTCAGTGAACATTTGTTTGACCGGCTTCACAGCCTGGCGACATGGCGCGAGCCAAGCGGGGCGGCGCAGGGCATAAATGCGGCCTGCGTAACGACTCTGGAACGGATGCCATGTCGAACCCACCGCGCGCCTCTGCGTCCCGCGAAGCCGAAGCCATGCTGCTGCGGCACTGCACCAATCACTGCCTGTCCAGTCTTCCTGCCTGCCTCGGCGTAGCCGCTCGCAGCGCTTTCTCCTGCGCCGATGACGCCCGCATTTTCGATCACGTCGGCAGCCAGCCCGCACTGATCTGACCCTTCTGCTCGACCCGAGAGCCTTTAGGCGATGTCCTCCCCGGCATCGCCTCTTTTTTTGCCCATTCGCAATCTGGCCACCCGGACTCCTCGACACTGCGGCTTTTCCTTGGCGTCGGCTGTGGCTAAGCTCGCGGTTCCGCACATGCAGCAGAGGCTTTCCCATGTCGCAGCAACGGCCGGCCGCCGATATCGCCCGAATGATCCTCGACGGTTTCGACGACTATCGCGCGCACTTCCGCGAGATCACCAACGGCGCCCGCGCCCGCTTCGAACTGGCCCAATGGCAGGAGGCGCAGCTCGCCTCGGCAGCGCGCATCAACCTCTACGAGGAGAAGGTGGCGGAAGTCAGTGGGCGCCTGCGCGCGACCTTCGCCGACGAGCAGCTGCTGGACATCGACCTGTGGCCGCTGGCCAAGAGCGCCTACATCGGCTTGATCGACCTGCGCAACGACGATGAGCTGGCCGAGACCTGGTACAACTCGATCTTCTGCGGCCTGTTCAGCCATGACCAGATCAGCGATGGCTGCATGTTCATCCACACCACCCGGCCCTCGCTGCGCCCCCACGAGCGCACGCCGCAGACCCGCAGCTACCAGCCGCGCGGCGACCTCAACCAGGCCCTGCGACAGATCTTCACCGACTACAGCTACAACGCCCCGTTCGAGGACCTGGACCGCGACCTGGCCAAGCTCGAGCAGCAGCTGCGCAGCAACCTGCCGGACTGGGTGTGCAAGGACCAGGACCTGACCATCGAGCTGTTCTCCTCGACCCTGTACCGCAACAAGGGCGCCTACCTGGTGGGGCGCATCTTCACCCCGGACGAACAGTGGCCGCTGGTATTCCCGCTGCTGCACCGCGAGGGGCAGGGCGTGCAGATCGACACCCTGATCACCGACGAGGCGGAAGTCTCGATCATCTTCTCCTTCACCCGTTCCTACTTCATGGTGCGGGTGGAGATTCCGGCGGAGTTCATCGGCTTCCTCAAGCGCATCCTGCCGGGCAAGCACATCGCCGAGCTGTACACCTCGATCGGCTTCTACAAGCACGGCAAGTCGGAGTTCTACCGGGCCCTGATCAACCACCTGGCCGGCACCGACGACCGATTCATCATGGCCCCCGGCGTGCGCGGCATGGTGATGAGCGTGTTCACCCTGCCGGGCTTCAACACCGTGTTCAAGATCATCAAGGACCGCTTCTCGCCGTCGAAGAACGTCGACCGCAACACGGTGATCGAGAAGTACCGCCTGGTGAAGAGCGTCGACCGGGTCGGGCGCATGGCCGATACCCAGGAGTTCTCCGACTTCCGCTTCCCGCTGTCCAAGTTCGATCCGGAGTGCCTGGCCGAGCTGCTGGAAGTGGCGCCGTCCACCGTGGAGGTCGAGAACGGCGATACCGTGCTGATTCGCCACTGCTGGACCGAGCGGCGCATGACCCCGCTGAACATCTACCTGGAGCATGCCAACGAGGCCCAGGTGCGCGAGGCGCTGGAAGACTACGGCCTGGCCATCAAGCAACTGGCCGCCGCCAATATCTTCCCCGGCGACATGCTGCTGAAGAACTTCGGCGTCACCCGCCATGGTCGCGTGGTGTTCTACGACTACGACGAGATCAGCTACCTGACTGAGGTGAACTTCCGCCGCATCCCGCCGCCACGCTACGACGAGGATGAGATGTCCAGCGAGCCCTGGTATTCGGTGGGGCCGAACGACGTGTTCCCCGAGGAGTTCCCGCGCTTCCTGTTCGTCGATATCGGCCAGCGCCGGCTGTTCAACCAGCTGCACGGCGACCTCTTTACCGCCGAGTACTGGCAGAGTCTGCAGGATGCGATCCGCTCCGGGAAGGTGATCGACGTGTTCCCCTATCGGCGCAAGGCCGACCTGATCGTCTGATCGGCGTGGCATTCGCCGCCAGGGGCTAATACCCCTACCGTTCGTCAGGGAAATGTGAGGTCGATGCTGGCCAAATGCCGGTTTGGTACTCCTGTGCTAGAACCAATGGTGTAAGGCCAGGAAGTCTCCCTCACATTTCCCCAAGGACGGTCCGCCTATGCGTCAGAACCTTCCCGTGACCCAGCGTGAGCGCACCTTTACCGATGCCGATCGCCTGATTTCCACCACCGACCTCAGCAGCAAGATCACCTACGTCAACGACGCCTTCATCGAGATCAGCGGCTTCAGCCGCGAAGAACTGATCGGACAGCCGCACAACCTGGTGCGCCATCCGGACATGCCGCCCGGAGTGTTCGCCCACATGTGGGAGACCATCAAGCTGGGCAAACCGTGGATGGGCATCGTCAAGAACCGCTGCAAGAACGGCGACCACTACTGGGTCAGCGCCTACGTTACGCCGATCTACGAGAACGGCCGCATGGCCGGCTACGAGTCGGTGCGCTCGGTACCCAGCGAGGCGCAGAAGCGCCGCGCCGAAGAGCTTTACGCTCGCCTGCGTGCCGGCAAGCCACCGGTGTCGCGGATTGAGTACTGGACCTACGACCTCCTGCGCAGCTGGCCGCTGATCATCGCCGCGCTGGTCATCCTCGGCGGTCATGCCTTCCTCAGCGGGCCCTGGCTGCTCGGCTTCATCGCCGCGGTGATGTTCGGCCTCGGCTCCTTCCAGCTGTACAGCAAGCGGCAGATGATCCGCCGCACCCTGGCCGAGCATCCCAAGGCCTTCACCAGTGCTCTGGTGGCCCTGACCTACAGCGACAGCCGCGGCGCCCAGGCGCTGCTGGACATGGCGATGATCAGCGAGGAGGCGCGCCTGCAGACGGCCCTGACCCGTCTGGAGGATGCCGGCGAGAGCGTGCGCAAGCGCGCGGCGCAATCCGCCGAGCTGTCGCGCTCCGGGGCCGAGCTGCTGGAGCAGCAGCGCAGCGAGACGGACCAGTCGGCCACCGCCATCACTCAGATGGCCTCGACCATCCAGGAAGTCGCGCACAACGTGCAGAACACTTCGCACGCGGCGGAGGAGGCCGACCGCCTGGCCCAGCAGGGCCGCGACCTGGCCGGCGGCAGCCTGCAGGCCATGCAGCAGATGGCAGGCGCGGTGCAGGAGATCGGCCAGGCGGTGAACGAACTGGCCAACTCGACCCAGTCGATCGGCAGCGTGGCCGACGTGATCACCTCCATCGCCGAGCAGACCAATCTCCTCGCGCTCAACGCCGCCATCGAGGCGGCGCGGGCGGGCGAGCAGGGCCGTGGCTTCGCCGTGGTGGCCGACGAGGTGCGCGCGCTGGCCGGGCGGACCCGCGAGTCCACCGAGCAGATTCACCAGATCATCTCGTCCCTGCGCAACGGTGCGGACAAGGCGGTGAATACCGCCAATCGCGGCGAGGAAATCTCCCGCGACAGCGTGCGCAGCGTCGAGGCGGTGCGCGAGGCGCTGGACGGCATCAGCCAGGCGGTGACGCGCATCACCGGCATGAGTCAGCAGATGGCGACCGCCTCCGAGCAGCAGAGCCATGTGGCGGAGGACATCAGCCGGCAGATCACGCGCATCGCCCAGCTCTCCGATCACAGCGCCGGGCAGGCCCAGCAGAGCGTCGGCATCAGCCAGGAGCTGGAGCAGATGGCCGCCTACCTGCACAGCCTGGCCGAACGCTTCAATCACTAGGGTGGCGCGCCGCCAGCGTCCTGCTGGCGGCGTGGCTGCGGTCGCTGTGGCACACTGCGCGGCCGGAGGAACCCGCCCATGTCCCGAGCGCGCTGCGAACGCTGTGCCCGCCCGCAGAGCCATTGTCTCTGTCACCTGATTCCACGCCTGCCGAGCCGCACGCGGGTGCTGATCCTGCAGCACCCGGACGAGGTCGGCCACGCGCTGAACACCGCGTGTCTGGCGGCCCTGGGCCTGGAGAATGCCGAGCTGCTGGTGGGCGAGCGCTTCGCCGACCTGCCGCTGGACCCGGCCTACCGCGCCTGCCTGCTGTTCCCCGGCGAGGCGGCGCAGCCGCTGCCGCTGGCGCCGTTGCCAAACGATGAGCGTCCGCTGTTGCTGGTGGTGCCCGACGGCACCTGGCGCAAGGCGCGCAAGCTGTTGCACCTCAACCCTTGTCTGGCGGAGTTGCCGCGCGTTTGCCTGCCCTCAGGCCTGAACTCGCGCTACCGCCTGCGCAAGGCGCCCGCCGAGGGCGCACTGGCGACCATCGAGGCAATCGTTGCGGCTCTCGAACTGCAGGAGGCGCCGCTGCGTTTCGATGAACTGCTGCGACCCTTCGAGGCATTGATCGAGGGGCAGATCGCCGCGATGGGCGCCGATACCTACGAGCGCAACCACGGCGGTTAGCGCTTCAGCGATTCTCGTCGAGCAGGACGCTGTCGAACTGGATGCTGCGGGCACCCAGACGCAGCAGGCTGTCGGCGAACAGCTGGTTGCGGGTGCGCTGGCAATCCCAGGCGGCTTCCCAGTCTTCGCGGCGGCGCCAGCGCAGGCGGCCGAGCAGGTGATGCTCGCCGCTGGCGTGCAGCTCCGCGCCCAGGTAGCCGCTGCCGTCCTGGAACAGCTGGCGCAGCTGCTGCAGATAGTCGTGGAAGCGCTGGATGATCTCCGCGCGGTGCGCGGTGTTCACTTCGATATCGATCAGCAGGGCGAAGCGGGCCTGGTCGCTGTCGTCTGCATTTTGGCTATGGGCACTGGGTATGAGCATGGTGTTGGTTTCCTGGGCTTGAACTCGAACACCGGGCGAGGGTAAAACCTCAACTTAGCTTGAGGTCAACAGTCATGAAAAAACCTTCACAACCACCGTGTGACCTGAGTGTCGGCGAGCTGGCCAGGCGCAGCGGCGTCGCGGTCTCGGCTCTGCATTTCTATGAGGCCAAGGGCCTGATCACCAGCACTCGCAATGCCGGCAACCAGCGGCGCTACCCGCGCGAGACTCTGCGCCGGGTAGCGGTGATCAAGGTGGCGCAGCGGGTGGGCATTCCGTTGGCGGAGATAGCCGGGGCGCTGAGTGAGTTGCCCCAGGGGCGCAACCCGACGGCGTCGGACTGGGCGGGATTGTCGGCTCGCTGGCGCGAGGATCTGGATCAGCGCATCGCCAAGCTGCAGATGCTGCGCGACCAGCTGGATGGCTGCATCGGTTGTGGCTGCCTGTCGCTGGAGGCTTGCCCGCTACGCAACCCCGGCGACCAGCTGGCGGCGGAGGGGCCGGGTGCGCACTGGCGGGCGCCCGACTAGCGCTCGCGCATGGCCTCGGAGCGCGCCTTGAGCACCGGCTTGAGCAGGTAGTCCAGCACGCTCTTCTCGCCGGTGACGATGTCCACCGTGGCGACCATGCCGGGGATGATCAGCAGCGGGTGATCGTCGTTGCCCAGGTGGCTCTTGTCGGTGCGCACCTGGATCAGATAGAAGCTGTTGCCTTCCTCGTCGGTGATGGTGTCGGCGCTGATCAGCTCCAGCTTGGCCTTGAGCCCGCCGTAGATGGTGTAGTCATAGGCGGTGAACTTGACCATGGCCTTCTGCCCGGGATGCAGGAAGGCCACGTCCTGAGGACGGATGCGCGCTTCGATCAGCAGGTTTTCTTCCAGCGGCACCACCTCGACCATGGGGTCGCCGGGCTGCACCACACCGCCGATGGTGTTGACCTTGAGCAGCTTGATCACGCCGTACACCGGCGAGTTCACCGTGGTGCGACTGACCCGGTCCTGGATGGCGACGCTGGTGGAGGTGATCTTCTTCAGCTCGGTGCGCACCTCGTTGAGCTCCTTGAGGGCCTCGGTGCGGAAGGTCAGGGTCGACTCGTTGAGCTTGCTCTCGATCTCCTGCATGGCCGCCTCGGCGCGTGGGATCGCCAGGTTGGTGGCGTCCAGCGAGCCGCGCATCTCCACGGCGCTGCGGCGCAGGCGGAGGATTTCCACCTCGGAGATGGCGCCGGCGGCCACCAGCGGCTGCGACATGTTCAGTTCCTGCTGCACCAGGCCCAGGCTGGAGCGGTACTGCTGGGCCTTGGCGCGGAACTCGGCCAGCTCCTGGGTCTTCTGCCGCAGCTGCTCCTTGAGGGTGTTCTGTTCGCTCTCCAGGCGCTGCTGGCGCGAGCGGTACAGGGCCATCTCGTCCTCGACCAGCTGTGGCGCTTCCTTGACCAGCTCGTCCGCCAGGGCCAGCGGCCGACCCTCGGCCTCGGCGCTGAGGCGTTCGACGCGGGCCAGCAGGGCCAGGCGGTCGGCCTCGGTCTCGCCCTTGTTGGAGATGAAGCGGGTGGCGTCCAGGCGCAGCAGCACATCGCCCTTGTTCACCACCTGGCCCTCGCGTACGAAGATTTCGGTGACGATGCCGCCCTCCAGGTTCTGGATGACCTGCACCTTGCTCGAGGGAATGGCCTTGCCTTCGCCGGTGGTGACTTCTTCCAGCACGGCGAACTTGGCCCAGATCAGCGCCACGATCAGGCAGGCGCTGACCGCCCACACGGTGGCGCGCGCCAGCCAGGGCGAGTCTTCGAGAATGGCGCCGTCCACCTCGGGCATGAACTCGGTGTCCTGCTTCTTGCGCTGCAGGCTGCCGAAGTAGTCGCGCAGGGATTGGGTCAGTTCCACGCCATACCTCCGCTAAACCGCTGCCGGGCCGACACGGCCGCGACGCAGGGCATCGATCACCGCTTCCTTCGGCCCATCGGCCACCACATGGCCGTAGTCCAGCACGATCAGGCGATCGACCAGGCTGAGCATCGAACTGCGGTGGGTGATCAGCAGCAGGGTCTTGCCCTGGGACCAGGTCTGCAGACGGTTGCGCAGGATATCTTCGCTGGTGTTATCCATGGCGCTGGTGGGTTCGTCCAGCAGTAGGATCGGTGGATCGAGCAGCAGCGCGCGGGCCAGCAGCACGGCCTGGCGCTGGCCACCGGACAGCAGCTGGCCGCGCTCGCCCACCGGGCGGTCGAAGCCTTGCGGGTGTTGCCGGGCCAGGTCGGTGACGCCGGTCAGCTCGGCCACTTCGAGCATGCGCGCGTCGCTGACGTAGCGGGCGCCGAGGGTCAGGTTGTCGCGCAGGCTGCCAGCCAGCAGCGGCAGGTCGTGGGCGACGTAGCCGATCTGGTGGCGCAGGTCGGCCACGTCCAGCTGACGCAGGTCGAGGTTGTCGAGGAGGATCTGCCCCTCGCTCGGGGTGTAGAAGTTCATCACCAGGCGCGCCAGGGTGCTCTTGCCCGAGCCGCTGCGGCCGATGATGCCGACCCGCTCGCCGGCGGCCATGTGCAGGCTGACCTTGCTCAGTGCCGGGGTGCTCTGGCCGGGGTAGCTGAAGCTGATCTGACGCAGGTCCAGCGCGCCCTTGAGGTGGGTGCGCTCCAGCGGCCGCTGGTTGGCCTGGCGCTCCTGCGGCAGGGCCATCAGCGCATCGGTGCTGGTCATGGTCAGGCGCGCCTGCTGGTAGCGGGTGATCAGGCCAGCGATCTGTCCGAGCGGCGCCAGTACCCGGCTGCCGAGCATATAGCTGGCCACCAGTGCGCCGACGCTGAGGTGGCCGGCGATGATGATGTAGACCCCGGCAACGATGGTGGCCATGCCGGCGAATTGCTGCAGGAACATGGTGCCGTTGGTGGCCAGCGAGGCGAGGAAGCGCGCGTGGCTGTCCAGGCGGGTGAGGGCGCCGTGGGTCTTCTCCCAGCGGTGCTGGCGCTCGCTCTCGGCGCTGCAGGCTTTGAGGGTTTCCAGGCCGCCGAGGGTCTCGATCAGCAGGGCCTGGCGTTCGGCACCCAGGGTCAGGCTCTTCTGCACCGTGTCGCGCAGGCGGGCCTGGATGATCAGGGCGAACACCGCGGTGATGGGGAAGGCTAGTAACGGGATCACCACCAGCCAGCCGCCCAGCAGGCCGATGACCAGGATCATCAGCAGGGAGAAGGGCAGGTCGATGAGGCTGGTCAGGGTCACTGCGGTGAGGAATTCGCGCAGGCCTTGGAAGTCATGGATGCTCTGGGCGAAGCCGCCGACCGTGGCGGGCCTGGCCATCATCGACATGCCGGTGATGCGCTCGAACAGGGTGGCGGACAGCACCACGTCGGTCTTCTTGCCGGCCACGTCCAGCAGGTAGGCACGCAGAACGCGCAACAGCAGTTCGAAGCCGGTGCCGATGAACAGGCCGATGACCAGTACCCAGAGCGTGGAGATGGCCTGGTTGGGCACCACGCGGTCGTAAGTCTGCATGACGAAGAGCGGGACCATCAGCCCCAGCAGGTTGATCAGCAGGCTGGCCAGGACGGCGTCGGTATAGAGCCAGCGCGACAGTTTCAGGGTGTCGCGGAACCACGCCTCGACCCGCGGCACCAGGGGGGTGCGGGAATCTTCCAGTTCGTGCTGCGGCTTGGCGAAGAAGGCCTGGCCGCTGTATTCCAGCGCCAGATGGTCGCGGTTGACCCACTGCTCGCCGCCATCGGTCTCGCAGGGCAGGATCTGCATCTGGTTCTTCGGACCCATCTTGCGCAGCACGGCGCTGCGGCCGTCCTTGAGCAGCAACAGGACCGGCAGGTTGAGCGGCGAGATGGCGTCCAGCTCGCGGCGCAGGATGCGGCCCTGCAAGCCGGCGCGGGCGGCCGCGCGGGGCAGCAGCTCGGCGCTGAGGCGTTGTTCGGGCATCGGCAGGCCTGCCGTCAGGCTGGCGCGGCTGGCCGAACAGTCATGCAGGTTGCAGAGAATGAGGAGTCCGTCCAGCAGCGGGTCGTCGTGACTCTGCCGCTGGTCGTCGGAGGGTCTCCGTTCCATGGTGGTCAAAGGTCACTACTCCTGAGAGGTCGCCCGGCGGTGATCGCGCGGGCGACGTCTTCGCCGGGACTACTTCATTTCCGGCAGGCGCGCCTCGCTCTTCACTTCGGTGAGGGCTACAGCTTCGGCCGGGACTACGACGTTCTGTTTCTTCAACAGCTCGCCCATGGCTGCGATGACGCGGTACATGGAGAACTCTTCGGTGTAGCGAACCTCGGTATAGCGGCGGTTAGCGGTGAAGAGTTCGTTGTCGCTGTCCAGCAGGTCGAGCAGGGTGCGCTGGCCGAGGCTGAACTGTTGTTGGTAGGCCTCACGCACGCGCGAGGTGTAATCCGCATAGTCGCGGGCCTTGGGGGTCTGCAGGCGGGCGTTCTCCATGGCGTTCCAGGCCAGCGAGAGGTTCTCGTTGACCACGCGCAGGGCGTTGTTGCGGATGTCCATGGACTGGTTGATCTGGTGCGCCGCCGACTGCAGACGAGCCTTGTCGCGCATGCCGTTGAATAGGTTGTAGTTCATTACCACGGCTGCGCGCCAGGTGTTGTAGTGGCCCTCGTCGCCTTGCACGTTGTCGTCTGCGGTGGTGGCCAGTTCGAGGTCGAAGCGCGGGTAGAAGGGCGCCTTGGCCACTTCGTACTGTTTCTCGGCGGCATTGACGTCGGCCTGGGCGGACTTGAGGAAGGGATTGTTGTCCATCACCATCTGCCTGGCGACGTTAACGTCTTCCGGCATCTCGCCCTTGATCGAGGCGGGCTGCTCCAGTTCGTCAGGCATGCGGCCGGTGGCACTGAAGAAGTTGGCCTCGGCGTCGGCCAGGTTGACCTGCTCGGTATAGAGGTTGTTCTCGGCCAGAGCCAGACGGGCTACCGACTGATCCAGGTCGGCGGTGCTGCCAACGCCGCGCTCGCTGCGCAGGCCGATCTGGTCATTGATGCGCTGGTGGGCCTGCAGGTTGTTCTGCGCCAGGTTCACCATCTCGCGGCGTTTGAGTACTTCGAGATAGACCTCGACGGTACGCAGGGCCAGGCTCTCGGAGGTGCCCTGTACATAGTAGGCTCGGGAGTCGACCACCGACTTGGTGCGCGCCACTTCGTTGGGCGTGTTGAAGCCGTCGAACAGCATCTGCCGCAGGCGCAATTCGGCGTCGTTATAAGTCAGGGTTTCCTTGTTGTGATCGCCCAGCGCCCGTGTGCTCGGGCTGTCGGTCTGCTCGCGGCCGTAGCCCAGAAGCAGATCAACGGTAGGTAGATAGCCGCCCTTGGCGATTTTCACTTCCTCATCCGCAGACAGACGATCATTCATGCTGGCATGCAGCTCGGGATGATTGTCGATGGTGCTCTGGATGGCTTCCGAGAGTGTCATGGCCTGGGCCTGGAGACAGGCCATGGCCAGCAAAATGCCACTGTAGAGCGGTTTTAGTGAGGGCATGGTTTTTTCTCCTTATTTATATGCTCGGTTCCTGTCGCCAAAATACTGACGATTTATGCCTGAAAGAGCGTTTCAGGCCTGTAACATCACAGCTAAGAACATCTTCCAGAGTAGCTAAGAAAAATTCGTCACAAGATTTATGAGAAAAAAGTCTTATGCACTGTGTGAGATACGGCACATTGTTTCTTCCGTAAGCCGCGAAAAACGGGGCCTTCAGGCCTTTTCGCAGTTAAAGCAGATGGTCAAGCGCAGTTTGGAGCATAAGGGGCGGGAATGTTTCTGATGGAGTAGGTTCGGTGCAGTTGGGGCGACACTTTTTTGTCGCATTTCAAATTGGGTTACTTGCGCCGCTCTACTTTTCTCAACTTTCTTCGCACGCAATCCCCGAGTTCGGAAGGTGATTTGGCCCTTTTGAAACGTGTCGACGGTGGTCGGCAGCTGTAGTGCGGAGGAAGGATCATGGCTACTTTGATTGGTGTCGTCAGCCAGGTTGTCGGCGAGGTCTATGCGGTAGCCGGCGATGGAACGCGTCGACCGTTAGTCGAAGGCGATCGGGTGTATGCCGGCGAGCAACTGGAAACCGGCGCGGCAGGCGCGGTCGCGGTCACCCTCACCAACGGTGAGGTCCTTACCCTCGGGCGCGACAGCAGCCTGGGCCTCAACGAGCAGATGCTGGCCGGGGGCGATGGCCAAACGGCCCAGCCCCAGGAGCAGGCGCCTGCCGCTCCTACCGACGGCGATCTGACTGACGTAGAACAACTGCAGGCCGCCATCGAAGCCGGCGTCGACCCGACCCAGGCTGGCGAGGCGACTGCTGCCGGTCCTGGCGCTGGTGGCGGTGCCGGTGGTGCCGGTGGTGCTGGCGGAGGCCACAGCTTCGTGTTGCTGGGTGAAGTGGGCGGCGCACTGGATCCGGTGATCGGCTTTCCTACCGAGGGGCTCAACACCGGTCCCGAATTCCCTGATCCGGAGCCCATCGTTACCGATGAACCCGTAGCGGACTTCACTCCCTCGGTGGAGGTCGAGTACGAGGACGCCAATGGCAATATCTCGGTCGGCCCGGCCATCGTCGATGAAGAGGCACTGGCCGACGGTACCAACCCGGGCAGCGGCGCAGAGCAGGCCAGCGGCAGCATCATCATCACCTCGCCGGATGGCGTTTCCTCGCTGCAGATCCAGGGCTTCGACGGCGTCTGGGTGGATGTCACCAATGGCGGCGTGGTAGTCGGCCAGTACGGCACCCTGACCGTGGATGCGGCTGGTAACTGGACCTACACCCTGACCGACAACACCCTCGATCACCCCAACACCGGCGCCTCTGGCGCTGCCGACCAGGTCGGCGAAAGCTTCCCGGTGCGGGTATTCGACCTGGACGGCGATGTATCGCCGACCGTGCAACTGAACGTGCTGGTCAATGACGACGCACCCATCCTCACCGAAGGCGAGGGCGCCCAGGTAGCCGCCATCGTCGACGAGGACGAAACCTCCGATGGCATCACCGACGGCGACTCGGTGACCAACGTGGCCGCTGGTGGCCCCGGCACCCTGAGCGCACTGGTCAACTTCGGCGCCGATGGTATCGGCAGCTTCGGCCTCTCGGGCAGTGCCACTGCCATTTCCAGCGTGGAAGCCCAGGGTCTGACCTCTGGCGGTACCGCCCTCGGCTACAGCGTCGCCGGTAATGTGCTGACCGCATCGGCGGGAGGTGAAACCATCTTCACCCTGCAGGTGGGCGCCGATGGCAGCTTCACCTTCACCCTGGTCGGCCAGCTGGATCACCCGACCCCCGATGGCAATGACGACGAATTGCTCGAACTGCCGATCGACTTCTCCGGTGTACTGACTGCCGTGGATGGCGATGGCGACTCGGTTGGCACCTTCACCGGCGGCAGCTTCGTCATCGACGTGGAAGACGACGTTCCGCAATGGGCCGGTGGCCGAGGCGAGGGCGAAGAACAGTTCTTCCCGCGGGTCTCCGACCTCGTCCACGAGGATGCATTGACCACTGGCGGCGGCGCGCCGCATGACGGCAACCCGGAAGGTGGGCAGACCACCACGGCCTCCGGCCTGGCCGGGTCGCTGTCGGCCCTGGTCGACTTCGGCGCCGATGGTCCCGGCGACTTCGGTCTCTCCAGCGATGTCAGCTCCATGGACCTGCAGGGTCTCACCTCTGGTGGCGATCCGCTGACCTATGAGGTGGTCGGCAATGTGCTGACCGCCAGCGCGGGCGGCGAAACCATCTTCACCCTGACCGTGAATGCCGATGGCAGCTGGGAGTTCGTGCTGCAGGGCCCGATCGATCATCCCGTCGCGGACGGCACCTTCGATTCCGAGGACCTGCCCGGCCTGGGCATCGACTTCTCCGGCATCCTCACTGCGACCGATGGTGATGGCGACCCGTTGGTAGGCGGCTTCCCGTCCGGCAGCTTCGCTGTCGACATCGAGGACGACGTGCCTGTAGTGGCAGGTGGCGAGGGCAACGAAGTCTCCGGCGTGGTTCACGAGGACGCGCTGACAATAGGCGGCGGGGCTCCCTACGAGGGCAATCCGGAAAGCGGTCAGACCACCACCGTGGGCAGTGCCACCAGTGGCTCGCTCAGCGGCCTGGTCAGCTTCGGTGCCGATGGCCCTGGCGACTTCGGTCTCTCCAGCGACGTCAGCTCCATGGACCTGCAGAGCCTGACCTCAGGCGGCGATCCGCTGACCTACGAGGTGGTCGGCAACGTGCTGATCGCCAGCGCGGGTGGCGAAACCATCTTCACCCTAACCGTCGATGCCGATGGCAGCTGGCAATTCGTGCTCGAAGGGCCGCTGGACCATCCGGTCGCCGATGGCGCTATGGACGATGAATTGCTACCCGGCCTGGGCATTGACTTCTCCGGTGTACTGACTGTCACGGATGGTGACGGCGACCCGCTGGCCGGCGGCTTCCCGACCGGCAGCTTCACCGTCAACGTCGAGGACGATGTGCCGCGCCCCGACGGCGGCGAGAAAAATGTAATCCATCAAGAGGTCCAGGAAGATGCCCTGACCCTGGTCGACGGCGCGCCCTACGAGGGCAACGAGGAGGGTGGCCAGACCACTGTCGCCTCGGGCGATCCGGGCGACCTGCTCGCGCTGATCGACTTCGGCGCCGACGGTCCCGGCACCGTGGGCCTGTCCAGCGACACCAGTTCGCTCGACGCGCAGGACCTGATGTCCGAAGGCACCGAGCTGTCCTATAGCGTGATCGGCAACGTGCTGACCGCAACCGCCAACGGCAACACCATCTTTACCCTGACGGTGGATCCGGATGGCAGCTACGAGTTCGTGCTGAGCGGCCCGCTGGATCATCCGATCGCGGACAGTGCCCTGGACGACGAAACCCTGGCCGGCCTGGGCATCGACTTCTCGCAGATGATCACCGCCACCGACGGTGACGGCGACCCGCTGTCCGTGAGCCTGCCCAACGGCACCTTCGCCATCGATGTCGAGGACGATGTGCCGGTGGCCCGCGAGTTCAGCCAGCGGCCGTGGGTCAGCAACCAGGTCGATGAGGACGAGATCACCGGTGGTATCACCGATGGCGACGGCGTTACCAATGTGGCCAATGGCGCGGCAGGCGCGCTGTACGCCGCCATCAACTTTGGCGCCGATGGTCCCGGTACTATTGGCATGACCGGTAGCCCGGCAGCGATTGGCGCCCTGGAGGCACAGGGTCTGACTTCGGGCGGCGTGGCGTTGAGCTTCACCGTAGTTGGCAACCTGCTGACCGCCACTGCGGGAGGCGACACCATCTTCACCCTGCAGGTGAACGGTGACGGCAGCTACACCTTCACCCTGTCCGGCCCGCTGGATCACCCGGTGGCCGACGGCACCCCGGCCGGCGATAACGAGCTGTTGGCGTCGGGCATCGACTTCTCGTCGGTGATCACCGCAACCGATGGCGATGGCGACCCGCTGAGCGGTCTGAACCCGGGTAGCTTCGTGATCCGGGTGGAAGACGACATCCCCGTGGCGGTACCGCTGCAGTACGACAACGAGCAGAACCCCATTCCGCTGGTCTCGGGCCAGGTGGACGAGGACGAGCTACCGAATGGCATCGGTGACGGTGACAGCGAGGGCACTTCGGTATCCGGCCCTGCTGGCACCCTGAATGCTCTGGTCAACTTCGGTGCGGACGGCCCCGGTGACTTCGGCCTGAGCGACGATCCGCTAGACATCGCCACCCTGGAAGCCCAGGGCCTGACCTCGGACTCCATCCCGCTCAGCTACTCGGTGGTGGGCAACGTGCTCACCGCCACTGCCGGCGGCAACCCGGTATTCACCCTCACGGTGAATGCGGATGGTAGCTACAGCTTCCAGCTGCAGGGGCCGCTGGATCATCCGCTCCCTGGCAGCACCGATGACGACCAGCTGCTCGGTCTGCCGATCGACTTCTCCGGTGTGCTGACTGCCACCGATGGCGACGGCGACCCGGTGGATGGCTTCGCCGATGGCAGCTTCGTGATCAATGTCGAAGACGATGTGCCGGTGGCGCAGAACGACAACGCCACCGTGCTGTCTGGCCAGGCCCAGAACATCAACCTGGTGTTCGTGCTGGACTTCAGCGGCAGCATCGACAACACCGAGCTGAACGCCATGCTCGATGCCGTGCGCGCGGCTGGACAGGAGCTGTTCAATACGGCGACCGGCGCGGTGCAGATTCAGATCGTGGCGTTCTCGGGCACCTCGGTTTCCTTCCCGGCGATCGACAACATCGCGGACTTCACCGCTCTGGTGAACTCGCTCAATCCGCAGGAGCCAGGGGGGGCTCGGCCACTCAATGGCCTCACCGACTTCACCGATGCGATCCAGGAGACCATGAGTGTGTATACCCCGCTGCCGGGGTGGACTAACCAGGTCATCTTTATCAGCGACGGCAACCCCAACGAGCAGACAGGCCCAGGTGGTGCACCGTCGTTGACCGAGCCGACGGCGACCAACTGGAACAATTTCGTCGACAACAATGGCATCAACGTCACCACCATCGGCATTGGCGATAACATCGACGACCCGCGTCTGGAAGACATAGATGTGGATGCCGGGGCGAACAACGATCCGCTGCGCGTCGATGATTTCGACGATCTGGTCGATACCCTGGTGGATCAGGTGATCGGTGGCCTGGTGGGCGGCAACGTCCTGCTGGGTAATGACAACGCCGTGGGCGGTGGTGACGACGACGCCTTCGGTGCCGATGGCCGCGGCCAGATTCTCTCCATCGAGATCAATGGCACCACCTACACCTGGGATGGCACCGCCGATGGCGACCAGCAGCTGACCGACATCGCTACCGCCGAAGGCGGCAAGCTGAGCTTCAACTTCTCCACTGGCGCCTGGAGCTATCAGGCCCCAGACAGTGTGGACGGTGACAAGACAGAGACCTTCACCTACACCATCATCGACAACGACGGCGACCCGTCTACTGCCACCCTGGAGATATATGTCGAGGACAGCAGCCCGGTCGAGGCTACGGTTACCGACGACGCTGTTGCCGGCGGTATACCGGATGGCGATGGTCTGACGGCCTCGGTCAGCGGCAGTGTCGCCTCTCTGGCAGTCGGCCCCGACACGGCGGTCTTCAGCCTCAATGCCGGTGGTATTGGTGGCCTGACTGGCGCTACCTCAGGTGGCGTCGCGCTGGTCTACTCGATCAGTAGCAACGTTCTCACCGCCACTGCCGGTCCGGCCGGCCCGACGGTCTTCACCCTGGAGGTCGGTCCCAGCGGTAGCTACACCTTCACTCTGGATCGGGCCCTGGATCATCCGTTGGGCAACGGTGACGACAACGAGCAGCTGACCCTGAATTTCGCCAGCGTACTCGAGGCCGAAACTGCCGGTGGCGCCCCGGTCGACCTGGCCGGAGCCTTCCTCATCCACGTCGAGGACGATGTGCCGGTGGTCGATATCCTGCCCAACTCGGCCGCGAGCGTGGCCGAAGGGGCGACCTATAACGGCGCCTGGACCCATGGTATGGGCGGCGATGACGCCGGCAGCATCAAGGTGCTGGTAGGTCCCAACGAGTACAACCTGAACACCAACATCTCGCTGGCCAGCGGTACGCTGCGGGTCAACAGCGATGGTACCTGGAGCTTCCAGGCTGGCAGCGGGCTGGATCAGGATGTGATCAATAGCCAGACCTTCTCGGTGCGGGTGCGTGACTACGATCAGGACACCGCGACCGACAGCTTCACCATCCGCATCACCGATGCCGGTGCTCCCACTGGCGGGCAGACCAGCAATGCGGTGGATGAAGAGGGGCTCACCAACGGCATCAGCGGCGGTCCCAATGATGCTGCGGGTACCGACACCACGGTCACCGGTAACCTGGGCTACAGCTTCGGCCCGGATGGCGCGGCACCTGTGGGAGCCTTCACCTGGAGCACGGCAGGTCTGCCGGCGCTGACCTCCGGCGGCACTGCGCTGACCTATTCGGTGAGCGCCGATGGCCAGACCCTGACGGCGGCCAAGGTGGGGGGCGGCACAACCGTCTTCACCGTCAAGGTCACCAACGTCTCGACCGGCGCCTACGAGTTCAAGCTGCTGCAGCCGCTGGATCACTCGGCCCCGGTTTCACCGACCGGCAGCGACGAGAACAACATCGACCTGAGCTTCGCTTACACGGTCAAGGACGATGACGGTTCGACCGCCAACGGCAGCCTGGGCATTTCCGTCGACGACGACAGCCCGGCGGTCAATCTGCTGCCGGATACACCGGTCAATATGGCCGAAGGCACTACTTACAGCAGTGGTACCTGGAGCGGCGGTTATGGTGCCGACGGCGGCGGTAGCGCCAAGGTGCTGGTGGGGGCCAACGAGTACAGCCTCAATACCAACATTGCCCTGGATACCGGCATTCTGCGGGTCAACAGCAACGGTACCTGGAGCTTCCAGGCCGCCAATGGCCTAGATCAGGATATCTACAACAGCCAGAGCTTCTCGGTGCAGGTGCGTGACTACGACCAGGACACCGTGACCGATAGCGTGACCATCAACATCACCGATGCGGCCAAACCCTCGGGAGGTACGGCGAATAACGCGGTAGACGAAGAAGGACTGAGCAACGGCATCGCCGGCGGTCCCAATGATGCGGCGGGTACCGACACCACGGTCACCGGCAACCTGGGCTACAGCTTCGGTCCGGATGGTGCGGCACCCGTGGGAGCCTTCGCCTGGAGCACTGCCGGCCTGCCGGCATTGACCTCCGGTGGCACTGCGCTGACCTATTCGGTGAGCGCCGATGGTCTCACCCTGACGGCGGCCAAGGTGGGAGGCGGCGCAACCGTCTTCACCGTCAAGGTCACCGATGTCGCGACCGGTGCCTACGAGTTCAAGCTGCTGCTGCCGCTGGATCATCCGGCTCCGGTTTCACCGACCGGCAGCGATGAGAACAACATTGGCCTGAGCTTCGGCTACACCGTCCAAGACGATGACGGTTCCACCGCCAATGGCAGCCTGGGCATTTCCGTCGATGACGACAGCCCGGCTGTGAATCTGTTGCCGGATGCACCGGTCAATGTGGCCGAGGGCACCAGTTACAACAGCGGTACCTGGACCAGTGGTTATGGCGCCGACGGTGCCGGCAGCATCAAGGTGCTGGTAGGCGCCAACGAGTACAACCTGGACGCCGATATCGCCCTGGCGACCGGCACATTGCGGGTCAACAGCGACGGCACCTGGAGCTTCCAGGCCGCCAATGGTCTGGATCAGGATGTCATCAACAGCCAGAGCTTCTCGGTGCGGGTGCGTGACTACGACCAGGACACCGTGACCGATAGCGTGACCATCAACATCACCGATGCGGCCAAGCCCACGGGAGGTACGGCGAACAACGCGGTGGATGAAGACGGGCTGGCCAACGGCGTAGCCGGTGGCCCCAACGATGCTGCGGGGGCCGATACCACGGTTACCGGCACTCTGGGCTACAGCTTCGGTGCCGACGGTGCGGCACCCGTGGGAGCCTTCACCTGGAGTACAGGGGGTCTGCCGGCACTGACTTCCGGCGGCACCGCGCTGACCTACTCGGTGAGCTCCGATGGCCTGACCCTGACGGCGGCCAAGGTAGGGGGTGGCGCAACCGTCTTCACCGTCAAGGTCACCGATGTCGCGACCGGTGCCTACGAGTTCAAACTGCTGCTGCCGCTGGATCACTCGGCACCTGTAGCTCCGGTTACCAGTGACGAGAACAACATCAACCTGAACTTCAGCTACACGGTCAAGGACGATGATGGCTCGACCGCCAATGGCAGCCTGGGCATCTCCGTCGACGACGACAGCCCGACCGCCAAGGACAACACCATCAGCGTGACCGAAGGCGGGGTGCCACCGTTCAATCTGATTTTGGTGGTGGATACGTCCGGAAGCATGCTGTACGAGATCGGCGGCAACACTCAGGGTTCGCCCAACCGCCTGGAGCTGGCCAAGGAAGCGCTGTCCAACATGATCGACAGCTATGCCGCCCTTGGCGTGGATCTGGCGATCACGGTGATCGACTTCGCCACCGGTGCCCTGCTGATTCCTCAGACCACCGACCCGGATGTGGCCAAGCTCAACATCCAGAACTTGGCCACCGACGGCGGCAACACCAACTACAACGCCCCGCTGGTCCTGGCACAGAATCAGTTGACCGCCGACCTGGTCAACCTGCCGGACTACGAGCACAGGGTGTACTTCCTGTCCGACGGCCAGCCCAATGTGGGCAACGTGCCTGCCGGATGGACATCCTTCATCGATGCCAGCGGCGCCGAGGTGTATGCGGTTGGTCTCAGCGTCAGCGGCAATGCCGGTGCGATCGCGCAGCTTGGTCTGGTCGAGGATCATGGTGACGCCGTCACCCTGATCGATGACCCCTATGACCTCGATGCGACCCTGCAGGCTACTGTGCCGCAGCCGACCATGGGCAATATGGTGACCGATGTTGACCCGGTGGATGGTGTCGACACCAGTGGTGCGGATGTGCCGGTAACGGTGACCCAGATCAGCTTCGTCGCAGCCGATCCGTCGGCCTACATCGGGGTGGCCGACAGCATCGTCGGCAATGTGGTGACCTTCCTGGTACAGGGCGGCACTACCGGCCCGATCGAGACTCCGCTGGGCGGTACCCTGGTGGTCAACGCCAACGGTTCCTACAGCTATACACCGCCAAATGACGTGCTGGTCGATAGTCAGGAGGTGTTCACCTACACCATCGTCGACAAGGATGGCGACAAGTCCAGTGCCGATCTGACCATCAACGTTCTGGATACCAGCCCGATCGTTGCCAACGTGTACGAGGACGGCCTGCCCAACGGCTTGCCGGATCCGGGCTCCAACGTCACCAGCGTATCGGGCACTCTGGCGGGGGCAGTGGTAGACAGCGCCGGGGTGACCTTCAGCCTGGGTAGCGTTGCCGGCCTTCCGGCCCTGACTGCCGATGGTGTGGCCATCACCTACAGCGTGGTCGATGGGCCGACCTCCGATACCCTGACTGCCAAGGCCGGTACGGTGGACATCTTCACCCTGGTGCTGCAGGCCAACGGTAGCTACACCTTCAACCTGCTGGGTGCCATCGACCATGCCACGGCCAACGGCGACGATCAGGAGCTGAAGGACCTGGACCTCTCCAGCGTCATCGTGGCCAAGGAAGGGGTGACCAACGTCCCGTTGATTCGCGACTTCATCGTGCAGGTCGAGGACGATGTGCCGGTTATCCAGTCCACCTCCAACCTGGTGTACTCCAACAGCAGCAATCCGGGCGGAGCCACCGGTGTGTTCGACTACAGCACCGGCGCCGATACCCGGGACACTGGGCCGTTCAGTGCTTCCGACTCGGACTTCAAGTCCATCACCCTGACCGGCTCCGTGGGTGGCGCGGCAATCAGTTCGCAGTCGGTCACCTGGGTATCGGAGAGCGCCACGACGGCGACCTTCGATATCGAATTCGAGTACGCCCCTAACCCGTCCAACCCGGGGGTCAAGGAACAGGCCGAAGGCACCCTGACCTTCGACAAGGTCAACGGCACCTATACGGTGACGCTTGATGGGCCGATCGAGGGCTTCCAGGTGCTGAAGACCAGCGCCACGCTGGGTATCACTGGCTATGTGCCAGGTGGCAGCACAGTGGATCCTACCAATCCGGAAGTGGCTGTTTCGCAACTGGCTAGTGACTTCTTCGTGCAGTTCCGCAGTTATGCCGAGACGGGCGGAGGAACCGGTAGCAATAACCTGCAGACCGGAGGAGCCAACACCACCGTCTTCGTCAACGGTGAGACCTTCACCCAGACGGGCTCCTACGTCACGTTGTCCAACAGCGCTAATGGAGTGGCCGGCGACACCATCGGCCAGGGTGAGGTGCTGGACCTGAACTTCTATACCGCCAACCCGACCGGCAACCTCGGGGTGACCCCGACCGGCCGTGCCGATGGCATCTTCCTGAAGTTCGACGGCATCAACAGCGAGGATCTGGTGATAGTGCTGAAGCTGGTCGGTGCCGGTGGCGCCACCACCACCAGGGCTCTGGTGGTCAGCAACAGCGACATCTATCGCAACTCCAGCGGTGCTACGGCGCTGGCCGCTTTGGCGGTCTATGGCATCACGCTGGACAACAACGACGGTGCCATCGTTATCGAAAGTAATGATTTCAATGGCGCGGGCGAGAGCTGGCAGATCTACGGTGCTCAGATATTGACCACCGTAGAGGGCATCACGACGACGGTGGCAATCGACTACGACCGTGACTTCAACGACGGTTTCGATGGCCTCACCAACTTCAACAACCAGACCGACAACGATGTGGTCAAGGTCTCCGATATCGGCTTCATCAAGACCCAGACCACCACTGTAGATGCGGACCTGGACTTCCAGGTGGCTGTGCAGGATGCCGACAACGACGCTACTTCGAGCGTGAACCTGCATGTCACCATCGAGGCAGGCAACGTGTTCAACGGTACGGCCCTGGCCGATGCCATCCAGGGCACTGCCGGCAACGATACGCTCAATGGTCTCGGTGGCAACGACATCCTGTCCGGCCTGGCTGGTGCCGATACCCTGGATGGTGGTGCCGGCAACGACCTGCTGATCGGTGGCCTGGGCAATGACCTGCTGATCGGTGGCGCGGACAAGGACACCTACCAGTGGACTGCCGGAAACACCGATACCGACACGGTGCAGGGCTTCGTCAGCAACTTCAACGGCAACGCCCAGGGCGACAGGCTCGATCTGTCGCAACTGCTGACCGGTGAGCACGGGCAGGCGGGTGATATCGGCAACCTGCTGAGTTTCATCGACATCAGCACAGCCAACCTGGGAGGAGGTGCGGCGCTGGATACGGTGATCAAGGTCAGCGACACCGCGACTGGTGATCCGTCGACTTCGACTGAGCAGACCATCGTGCTGCAGGACGTCAACCTGCTGACCCTGTATGGCGGCGGCGAGAGTGGCACCATCCTCGGCATGCTGGGGGACGGCACTCTCAAGGTCGACGTGGCCTGACGATGAACCAGGCAGCCCTTCGGGGATGCCTGGTTAATCGACATCACCGAAGCGGCACTTTTGTCATCGGCCCGCTACCCTCTTGGGGTAGCGGGCCTTTTTATGCCTGGAGGAAGCCACATGGTGTACGTGCAAAGGGATGCCGAGGGGCGCTTGCTGCGGGTGGAGCATGATCCGTTCGAGGGCATGACGGAGACGCTGGCGGTCGAGAGCGACGAGCTGCATAACTGGTTGGCCGCCCGTGAAGAGGTCAAGGAGCGCCTGGCCAGCCTGAAGGACTCGGACCTGGAATTGGTGCGGGTGTTGGAGGACGTGGTCAGCGTGCTGGTGGCAAAGGGCGTTATCCGCTACACCGATCTGCCGGATGCGGCGCGGCGCAAGCTGGATAGGCGGGCAGTGACCCGTGCCGAGATCGAAGGCCTCAGCGGCCTGCTGGGTGACGATGATCACCAACTGATCTGATGCAGGCCCGTAAAGGCAGAAAAAAGCCCGCCGTTATGGCGGGCTTTTTTGCGTTAGCGCGGGGGCACTCAGCCCTTCCAGGGGGCCGGTGCACCGAGCAGTCGACCCATGGCGCCATGGATGCCCAGCTCCTTGAGCACGTTCAACTCGCCCTCGGTTTCCACCATCTCGGCGATCAGTGGCAGGTCGATGCTGTTGGTGGCGCGGAAGATCGCCTCGATGAACACGCGCTTGTCGTCTTCCTTGTCGATGGCGCGAATGTAACTGCCGTCGATCTTCAGATAGGCCAGGCCCAGGTGGGTCAGGTTGCCGATCAGGCTGAAGCGCCCGCCGAAGTGCTGCAGGCCCAGGTGGTAGCCGGCTTCGCGCACCTGCTGGCTGAGTTTCTCCAGCTCCGCCGGCGGCGGCAGGTAGCGCTCGTCCAGTTCCAGGGTCATCAGCTCGCCCTGTTGTGGATGTTCCTTGAGCAGGTTCAGCAGTTTCTCCAGGCTGCCGGCGTCGCGCAGCGTGGCGGCGGACAGGCTCAAGGCGAGCGGCTGCGGGTACTTGGCCAGGTGCGCCAGGCTGTGTTCGAGCATGGCCAGGTCGAAGCGTGCGGCCCAGCCCAGGCGTTCGATCCACGGCAGGAAGCGGCCGGCGGCCACGGCCTCGCCCTGTGGGTCGAGCAGGCGCGCCAGGACCTTCTGGTGCAGGATCTGGCTGGTGTCGGCGCAGGCCGCCACCGGCTGGAAATACAGCTGCAGCATGCTCTGGCTGAGCGCGTCGTCGATCCAGCGCCGCCAATCGTGCAGGCCCTGGCCATTGGTGGTCTGGAAGTCGTCCAGGCGCTCCCAGGATTTGCCGGCGTTGCTCTGCGCCTGGGCCAAGGCCTGGTCGGCGCGGCCGATCACATTGGCCACTTCTTCGCCCGGACGGAACGCGGCGATGCCCATATGCGCCACCGGCGTGCAATCGCTGGCGCCGGTCTGACGCAGGCTCTCCAGCCCATCCGCCAGCTCCTGGGCGAGGCGGTCGGCATCCTCGGCGACCAGGCCCGGGGCGAGCAGGGTGAACTCGCCGCCGCGGCTACGCGAGGCCAGCCAGTCCGGCGCGCCGCGTTGCTCCAGCAGGCGCTTGAGCAGTTCACCGATGCTGTAGATCAGCGAGTCGGTACGCTGGCCGCCCATGCGCTGGTTGAGCCCGCCGAGATCGTTGACGCGCAGGAACATCAAGTAGCCAGACGCGTTCTGCTCGGTCACCGCCAGCTGGTTGGCCAGCTTGATCTCGAACAGGCGGCGGTTGGCCAGGCCGGTGAGGCTGTCCTGGTAGGCCTCTTCGCGCAGTTTCTCGCTGCGCGCGGCTTCCTCGGCGAACAGTTGCTTGAGCTTCTCGACCATCTGGTTCATCGCCAGCACCACGCGCTTGAGCTCGGGGGTGCGCGGCACGCGGGGCAGGGTGAGGAATTCGCGACGGGTGATGGCTTGGGCCTGGCTGACCATGTTGTCCAGCGGGCGCAACTGGGTGCGCAGCAGCCAGCCGCCGAGGATGGCGCTGATCACGCCGCACAGCAGCAGCCAGAGCAGGCTGCCGATGGCGCTGTCCCACAGCTTGGCCAGGGCGAATTGCGGATGGCTGAGCACCTCGACCCGCGCCGCCTGTTCCCAGCCGCGCATGATCAGCGCATCGCCGCCCTGCGGGTCGAGGTCGACCAGGTCGACGAACCAGGCCGGCACCTTGTCCGAGGTGGTGGTGGTGCGCCGCTCGACTATCACCTCCTCGCCGGGGATGCGCACCACGCGGATGGTGGCGAAGTAGCCGCTGTCGAAGATCGAGCTGACCATCAGCTCGATCATCGCCGGGTCGTCCACGTGTGGCGTCATCGATAGGCCCAGTGCGGTAGCGGCGTCCTGGGCATGCGAGCGCAACTGGCTGAGCAGCTGTTCGCGCGAGGTCTCCACGCCGGCGATGAAGCTGCCGGTGAAGGCCACCACGAGGAACAGGCAGATGGCGAGAAACAGCTGTTTCAACAGGGACATAGGCCTCTCCTAACCCTCTCCGATGTCGAAGCCTTCGGCTCGCATCTTCTTCAACAGATCCTGCCAGCGTGACAGCTTCTTGGTGTCGCTCTTCCTGCCGGTCTGGCCTGGCAGATACAGGCCCTCGGCATTGAAGGCGTAGACCGGCAGCAGGTCCTTGCGCTGGGACGCGGGGCGGATTTCCCCGATCAGATTGTCCAGCACCAGGGGTTCTGCGCCGGGGCTGGCGTAATAGGTGAGCACCATGTGCGCCTGGTTGTAGCGCAGTGCCTTGACGTAAGTGATGCGCAGCTTGTCGCTGGGCACGCCCAGGCGGCGCAGGGTGAAGTACTTGGCGATGGAGTAGTCCTCGCAATCGCCGGCGCCCTTGATCAGCGCCTCGACGGGGGTGGCCCAGTAGTCGTTCTGCCGCCAGTTGCGGCTGTCGTCGGAGAAGCGGAACTGGCGGTTGAAGAAGCGATTGACCGCGGCCAGCTTCTCGTTTTCGGGGAGGTTGGTGCTGGTGATGATCAGCTCGTCCCAGGCCTCGATGCGGCCCTTGGCGACGCCCAGGTTGCCGTAGCGCTGCTCGGCATTCTGCAGGATCAGGCCGAAGTCCCAGTTGGCGCGCGCCACCATTGCCAGCAGCAGGCCGAGCAGGGCGCCAAGCAGCAGCCGGCCTGGCGGCAGGCGCTTGGCTCGTCCCTGAATGCTCGGCCGCAACGGCATGGAAATGTCTCCACGAGAGGTGGATGAAGTGTAGGCAGCGCGTCACGTTTTTTCCGCTTTCGCGGTGCGCTTCAGCGGCGGCTGGGCAGGGTCTTCTGACGCAGGATGTAGAGGCTCACCAGCACCGCACTGGTGAGCATGAAGGCACGTGCCCAGGGCAGCGGCACCAGGTAGCAGGACAGGCCGATGCTGGCCCACATCAGGCCCAGGGCATAGACCTTGCCCTTGAGCGGAATGCCGTTGCCTTCCAGGTAGTCACGAATCCACGGGCCGAGGCGCGGGTGGTTGACCAGCCACAGGTAGAAGCGTCTGGAGCTGCGCACGAAGCAGGCCGCGGCCAGCAGCAGGAAGGGCGTGGTGGGCAGTACCGGCACGAAGATGCCGATCACCCCGAGCACCACGCTCAGCCAGCCGATCGCCAGCAGCGCGTAACGCACGCTGCGGTGGCGGCTCTGCTGGATGTCGCGGTGCGCCATGGGCGCGGCTTAGTGGTGGCGGGGTTTGAGAAGGGCTGGTTTCTCTTCCGGCGCCTGGCACAGCAGGAACAGGGCGGTGAGCAGTTCGGGGATCTGGTCGACCATGCTGTCCACCAGTTGGCGGTCGCGGGCGATCTCAGCGAATTCCGGCTGCTCGTCGAACAGGCCGGAGGCGACCATGATCGGCAGCAGCAACTCGCTGACTTCGTCTTCGGAGTCCTCGAACCACACGGCCTCGCGCAGGAACACGCCTTCCATGAAGCCGATGCACCAGCCGCGCAGGTCAGAGTCGTCCGGCTCGTCGCCGAGGTCGATGTCGCAGGGGATTTCCGGCTCGTCGTCGCTGGCCAGCTGGCGGGCGATGTGGGCCTTGAGCAGCTGCAGAGTGATTTCGATTTCTTCGCGCTCGGCCTCGCTGCGGTAGTGCGGTGGCTCGGCGAACAGGGCGTCGATCCACTCGCGCTCCGGCACCTGGTCGGGGCAGATGCAGAGGGCGGTCAGGTAGCCATGGGCGGCCACGTAGTCCAGAGCTTCTTCGTGCAGATCATCGGCATCGAGGAAGGCTTGCAGGCGGGACAATTGCTCGGCGAAGGACATCGTGGGACTACCTTGAGTGAGTAAACATCGGGATTCTAGCCGCCCAGGCCCGCAAAAGCACGGCCGACGGGCGATGGCCTGCCGCCGTCATCGCTCGCGTATACTGCGCCGCTTCATATGGAGACCGGCATGCTCGACCAGGCACCCAATTCCCAGGCACTGCGCATCCTCAAGGATGTTTTCGGCTACGACGCCTTCCGCGGCAAGCAGGCGGCGATCATCGAGCGCGTGGCCGCGGGTGGTGATGCACTGGTACTGATGCCCACCGGCGGCGGCAAGTCGCTGTGCTTCCAGGTGCCGGCGCTGCTGCGCGAAGGCCTGGCCGTGGTGGTCTCGCCGCTGATCGCACTGATGGAAGACCAGGTCGCCACGCTCGACGAATTAGGCGTGGCCGCCGTGGCGCTCAACTCGACCCTGAGCGCCGAGGAGCAGCGCGATATCGCCGAGCGCATTCGTCGCGGCGAGATCAAGTTCCTCTACGTGGCGCCCGAGCGCCTGGTGCAGCCGCGCATGCTGGACTTCCTGCAGCGCCTGCCGCAGCTCGCCCTGTTCGCCATCGACGAGGCGCACTGCGTGTCGCAGTGGGGCCACGACTTCCGTCCGGAATACCTGCAGCTGAGCCAGCTGGCCGAGTTGTTCCCCAATGTGCCGCGCATCGCCCTGACCGCCACGGCGGACATGCGTACCCGCGAAGAGATCGTCCAGCGTCTGCACCTGGAACGGGCCGAGCGCTTCCTCTCCAGCTTCGACCGACCGAACATCTTCTACCGCATCCAGCCCAAGGATCAGCCACGCAAGCAACTGCTGGCGTTCCTGGCTGCACGCAAGGGCGACGCCGGCATCGTCTACTGCCTGTCGCGCAAGAAGGTCGAGGAGGTGGCCGACTTCCTCAGCGCTCAGGGCTTCCCGGCGCTGCCGTACCATGCCGGCCTGCCCAACGAGCTGCGTGCCTACCACCAGAAGCGCTTCCTCAACGAGGAAGGCCTGATCATGGTGGCGACCATCGCCTTCGGCATGGGCATCGACAAGCCCAACGTGCGCTTCGTCTGCCACATGGATCTGCCCAAGTCGCTGGAGGCCTATTACCAGGAGACCGGTCGTGCCGGCCGCGATGGCTTGCCGGCGGACGCCTGGATGGCCTACGGCCTGCAGGACGTGGTGTTCCTCAAGCAGATGCTGGCCAACTCCGAGGGCGACGAGCGCCACAAGCGCATCGAGCAGCACAAGCTCGACGCCATGCTCGCCCTCTGCGAAGAAACCCGCTGCCGCCGCCAGGCCCTGCTGGCCTACTTCGACGAAGTGCTGGAGAAACCCTGCGGCCATTGCGACACCTGCGTCGACAACGTGCAGACCTGGGACGCCACCGAGCCGGCGCGCCAGGCCCTGTCGACCATCTATCGCAGTGGCCAGCGCTATGGCGTCGGCCACCTGGTCGACATCCTGCTGGGCCGCGAGAACGACAAGATCCGCGCCTCCGGCCATCAGCACCTGCCGGTGTTCGGCATCGGCAAGGCGCTGGCCGAAGGCGACTGGCGCACCCTGTTCCGCCAGCTGGTGGCGCGCGGCCTGGCCGACGTCGATCTGGACGGTTACGGCGGCCTGCGCCTGAGCGACGCCTGCCGCCCGCTGCTGCGCGGCGAAGTGACTCTGGAACTGCGGCGTGACCTCAAGCCGCAGCAAGCCGCCAAGGCCAGCGGCAGCAGCGCCAGCCAGCTGGTGCGTGGCGAGGAGCGCGAGCAGTGGGAGGCCCTGCGCACCCTGCGGCGCAAGCTGGCCGAGGAACACAGCGTGCCGCCCTATGTCATCTTCCCCGACTCGACGCTGCTGGAGATGCTGCGCAGTCAGCCGCGCAACCTGTCCGAGATGGCCCAGGTCAGCGGCGTCGGCGCACGCAAACTGGAACGTTATGGCGAAGCCTTCCTCGAAGTGCTCAACGGTGGTGAATCCGCCGAGGCGCCCAAGGCGGTCACCGATCTGCGCCACGAACTGGTCAGTCTGGCCCGCGCCGGCATGACGCCGGCGCAGATCGCCAGCCAGCTGAACTGCGGCGAGAAGAGCGTGTACAACCTGCTGGCCGAGGCCATCGCCAGCCAGCAGCTGTCGCTGGAGCAGGCGCTGGATCTGCCGGAGGTGCTGCTTGGCGAGATCCAGGATGCCTTCCTCGATGGCGAGGGCGAGCTGCCGCCGGTGGCGGCCATTGTCGAGCAGTTCGCCGGCCAAGTGCCGGAGGGCGTGCTGCACTGTGTGCGTGCCGCGCTGCAGGCCGAGTTCGAGGTCTGATGTCGCGCCGATAACGATTCTTTACGCCAATTCGTTGGCGGCAAACTTGTGACGTGTTTCTCAAAACGCTAGGGTTAGCCCAAGCGATCGATAAGCGAGGTCCTGGTGTCGCTGCATCCCGACTGGCTGGGCGAGGTTCCGCCCAATCCCTACGCCGAGCAACTGTCTCGCGGCTATCGCTTGTTGCGTTTCGCCCCGTCCCTGGAGCGGGAATATCGCGCCTACGTGCTGCGCGACACCCTGGAGCTGAAACGGGTCGCGGTGGTCTATGCCCTGCTGGTCTGGCTGGCCTTCGCCGGTGTCGATATCTGGATGATCGAGGGGCCGCTGCTGGCGGCCCTGCTGGCCATTCGCGCCGGCGTGGGGCTGCTGCTGCTGGCCTGCGGACGGGTGATCCTCAGTCGTCGCCACTCGCAGCTGGCGGCGCCGCTGGGCATCGCCTGCATCGGCGCCATGGGCTTTGGCGCGGCGGCCATCATCGCCCTGGGGCATAGTCAGGACCCGTCCTTCCCTTATGAGGGGCTGCTGCTGGTCTGCATCGCCGCCTACTTCCTGGTCGGCCTGCGCCTGGTCGAGGCGGTCATCACCTCGTTTCTGGTGCTGCTCGCCTACGGCCTGTTCGAGTGGCTCGGCGGCCTGGCCCCGGAGCGCCTGTTCAACAACCTGCTGTTCCTGCTGGCCGGCAACCTGATCGGTGCGATCGGCTGCTACCAGCTGGAGCTGAAGTCGCGCGAGCACTTTCTGGTCAGCGGCCTGCTGCGCGTGCTGGCCGATCAGGACGGCCTGACCGGCCTGCACAACCGGCGCAGTTTCTACCGCGAGCTGGGCCGCCTGTGGCGCCAGGCGCAGCGCGAAGAGCGCTCGCTGGCGCTGCTGCTGTGCGATGTCGACCACTTCAAGGCGTACAACGATCACTACGGGCACCAGGCCGGCGACCGCGCCTTGCAGCAGGTTGGCGAGGTGTTGCTGCAGGCGGCGCGGCGTCCACTGGACATGGCGGCGCGCCTGGGCGGCGAAGAGTTCGCCGTGTTGCTCTACGACATCTCGGCGAGTGAGGCCAGGCAGCGCGCCGAGACCCTGCGCCAGAGCCTGGAGGCCCGCGCTATCGAGCACGCGGGTTCGCAGACGGCGACGGTGCTGACCCTCTCGGTCGGCGTATGTTGCCTGCAACCGGCGGCGGACCTGGCCATGGACAGTCTGTTCGAGCATGCCGACCGTGCCCTTTACGAGGCCAAGGCCTTCGGTCGCAACCAGGTGGTGACCTGAAGCGCCCCCCGTGCTGGCGTGAATCGTCCCTGGCAGCCTTCGACGCGACTGCTAGCATCGGCGCTTTCCTCTGCCGGCAGTAATCATGGAACGACTGATCCAGGCCAACGGCCAACCCCATTACGGCATCTTCCCGGCCGCACCGGGCCAGGTGAACTGGCGCGATTTCGACTTCCGCTCGCCCATGGGACGCCGCCTCGGCACCCTGGCCAAGTGGCGGCGCTTTCATCAGTTCCAGTACTTCGGCATCGTCAGTGACGAGCTGATCGGCGGCTGCGCCCTGGCCGACATCAGCCTGCTCACGGCGGGCTTCGTCTACCTGTTCCACCCGGCCAGCGGGCGCATGATCGAGCGCGAGTTCAAGCGGCCGCTGGGGCATGGCACTGCGTTCTCGCAGCAGCCCAACGACGGCCTCTGCGAGTTGCGCAGCGGCGCCAACCTGTTGCGCCTGGACAACCGCGGCAGCGACAAGCACCTGCTGGTGGAGCTGGACGACGGCACGCGCATCGAGGCGAGCTTCTCCGAGCAGCAATTCGCGCCCATGTGCATCTGCACGCCGACGGCGGTGAACGGCTGGGTCTATGCGCAGAAGGTCGCCGGCGTGCGCTGCCGGGGCAGCGTGCGCAGCGAGCTGGGGGACTTCGACCTGCAGGCGCTGAACGCCTTCGCCCACCACGACTGGTCGGCCGGCTACATGCGCCCGGAGACCTTCTGGAACTGGGCCTGCCTGTCCGGCGAGGTGGCCGGCACACGAGTGGGGCTGAACCTGTCCTGCGGCGTCAACGAGACCAGCTTCAGCGAAAACTGCTATTGGCTGGACGGCGCCCTGATGCCGGTCGGCGGCGTGCACTTTCAGTTCGATCGCAACGACCCGTTGAAACCCTGGCGCATCGTCTCTGGCGACGGTCAGGTGGAGCTGAACTTCCGCGGCCACGGCCTGCATCGCGAGCAACTGAACCTGGGCGTGCTGGCCAGCAACTTCAAGCAGGTGTTCGGCTGCTTCCAGGGTACCCTGCGCCCGCCGGGCAGGCCGCCGCTGGTGATCGACAACCTGTGGGGCTTCGTCGAGGATCAGTATGTCAAATGGTGACAGCGGGCTTGGCGACTCGCTTTCTCGGAGTTATGGTTAGTTGACTAATAATTAGGTTTTTCTGCTGTCCACACGATTCGGGGAGTGGGCGGCGGCAGAGACCAGTGAGAGTCTTCTTATGCACAACTTCGCGCACCACAGTTTCGGTATGCAGCTGGCCCAGCTTTCCCGCGCCTGGCGCGCCGAGCTGGACCGGCGTCTCTCCGGCCTCGGCCTGTCCCAGGCACGCTGGCTGGTTCTCCTCCACCTGGCCCTGCTCAAGGAGGCGCCGACCCAGCGTGAGTTGGCGCAGACCGTGGGCGTGGAGGGGCCGACCCTGGCCCGCCTGCTCGATGGCCTGGAGTCCCAGGATCTGGTGCGGCGCATCGCCGTGCCGGAAGACCGTCGGGCCAAGAAGGTGGTGCTCAGCGCCAAGGCACGGCCGCTGATCGAGCAGATCGAGAGCATTGCCCTGCAGCTGCGCAAGGAGCTGTTCGCCGGCGTCAGCGAAGAAGAGCAGCGCCTGTGCCAGAGCGTTCACGCACGCATTCTGGGCAATCTGGAAAAGACCTGAGCTACAGGTCTTTCCGTTACATACAAGCATTTACCTATCGCGATTTAGCATAAATCGCCGTTGGCGTTTGTTTCGGTGCTTTCTTAAGCTGCCCTTATGCTCGCCAGTTCGGTACACGCGTACCACCTCTCTGGGCGGGCTTGCCGGGCCGCAAGGGAGCGCCTGCCCGACAGTGTGAGCACACGCCAGACCCGCCGGGGATAATCATTACGCCCAGGGATATGCCGGTCAGGCCGTGTCGGGGAGGAGCCTATGGCTCGTATCCGTCACCTGCTGCTGGGCCTCGCCTCGGGGTCTGTCTTCTATTCGGGCCTGGTGCCTGCCCTGGGGTTGGGCGAAATCAGTTTGCACTCGGCGTTGAACCAGCCGCTCGACGCGCAGATCGAACTGCTCGAAGTCGGCGACCTGAGCGCCGACGAGATCAAGGTACGTCTGGCCAGCGTCGAAGACTTCAATCGCGCCGGTGTCGATCGTTTCTACTTTCTCAACGACCTGCGCTTCACCCCGGTGCTGGGCGGTGGACGCAACCTGATTCGGGTGGCGTCCAGCAAGCCGGTGCGCGAGCCGTACCTGAACTTCATCATCGAGGTGGCACGCCCGGGAGGCAGCCTGCTGCGCGAATACACGGTGCTGATCGACCCGCCAGGCTCGGCCGCCTTCAGCCCGCAGGCGAGCCTGGCGCAGCAGCCCCGGGAAGCTGCGGCGCCGGTGGTACGCCCGGCGACACCGCGGGCAATGCCGCTGGCCAGCCGTGGCGAGCGCTATCGGGTGCAGCGTGGCGACAGCCTGTGGACCATCGCCGGGCGCCTGCAGGCCGGCGGCAGCACGAGTAGCCGCGAAGCGCTGATGGCCGACCTGCATGCGCTCAACCCAGACGCGTTCAGCGGCGGTGATCGCAATCGTCTGCGCGCCGAGGCCGAGCTGTTGTTGCCCGACTCGGCATCGGCCGCGCCAGTCGCTAGCAATGCGCCGGTCGCACAAGCGATCGACCAGCCCGCCGAGCAGCCGGCCGCCGTAGCACCGCTCGAGGTTGAGCGGCGCCAGGTGGATGCCGAGCTGGCCGGCGTCACCGCGCAGAACCAGGAACTGCGCAGCGCTGTGGACGCTCTGCAGAGCCAGCTGGTCCAGCTGCAGGCGCAGATGGCCGAGAAGGATCGCCAGCTGCAGCAGATCCGCGACGATCTGCAGCAGCGACAGTCGACGCCCGCGCCCGTGGTTGCCGAGCCGCAACCGGTGGCTCCACCTGCCAGCCAGCCCGCCCCGCCGCCGGCCGAGCGCGGCTGGGGTTGGGCGCTGTGGCTGGGCAGCGCCTTGCTGATCCTCATCCTGCTGGTAGGGGCCTGGCTCCTGGGGCGCCGGCGCCCGGTGCGCGAGCCCGAGCCACAGAGCCGACCTATCGCGCCCGAGTCCAGGCCGGAGGTGCAGGTGCCGGCCAGGCCGCAGCCAGCGGTAGTGCCCGAGCCGCCGCTAGAGGTCGAAGCGGAGATCGAGGAAGACGAGGAGGTGCCCCAGCCTGTCGCAGTGGCACCGCCCCCTGCGCGGCGTATGCCCGCCAGCGCGGCCGACCCGCTGGAGGGGGCCAATATCTATATCGCCTATGGGCGCTTCGCCGATGCCGGCAATGTCCTGCGCAAGGCGTTGATCCAGCATCCCGAGCGGCTCGATCTGCACCTGCGCCTGTTCGAGGTGTACGGCGAGCTGGGCGATGCCGCCGCCTTCTTCGAGCAGGAGCGCCGGCTGCGCGAGCTGGGCGCCAGCCACGTGCAGGTTGACCAGATCCGTGCGCGCTACGCCGCCCTGCAACGTCCGCAGCAGGATGTGCCGCTGGCCGACGCGGTGCTGCAGCTGGACGAGCCGGAGCCGCTCGCGGTGGCGCCGGACGAGTTCCAGCTCAATCTCGACGACCTGTCGCTGGACGCCGACTGGGATCTGGTCAGCCCGTTCCGGCCAGAGCAGTCGGGGCGGGCGCGGGCCGCGCAGGAGCAGGCGCCCGATCCGCATTTCCGCTCCAATCTGCAGGAGCTGCCGGAAGTGCTGGAGATGGAGGTGCTGGAGTCCTTCGCCGAGCTGCCCCAGGAGCGGGTGCTGGACGACGACCTGTCGCTGGAGCCGGCCAAGGAGCCCAAGGGGCCGCTGCACAGCGACCTGGATCACCTGGCCGGCAACCGCGAGCATCTGGTCAAGCTGAACCTGGCGCTGGCCTATATCGAGCAGGGCGACATCGGTAGCGCCTGCGACATTCTCAACGAGGTGATCAGCGAGGGTGACGAGGAGGAGCGCGAGCGCGCCCGGGAGCTGTTGGCGAAGATCGCATGATCAAGGGCGGGAAGGCCGACGCCGTGGCATGCCCACGGCGTTGTCCTTTCTACGGCGCTATCATGGCGCCCCGATTCAGGCCAGGAGCCGCCGTATGACCAGCAAACCCGAGGTGGTGATCACTTACTGCACCCAGTGCCAATGGCTGCTGCGTGCCGCCTGGCTGGCCCAGGAGCTGCTCAGTACCTTCGCCGACGAACTGGGCATGGTCAGCCTGCAGCCGGGCACCGGCGGGGTGTTCCGCATCGTCTGCGACGGCGTGCAGCTGTGGGAGCGCAAGGCCGATGGCGGCTTCCCCGAGGCCAAGGTGCTCAAGCAGCGCCTGCGCGACCTCATCGACCCCGAGCGCGACCTGGGCCATAACGACCGCTAGGCCATATCCTCGACACTCGCCGCACGCTTGCTCAGGCGCGCCGAGAGCACCGTGGCCAGCAGGATCAGCGCGCCGCCGAACAGCATGCGCAGGCCGGGCTGCTCGTTGAACAACCACCAGGCGAAGGCGATGCCGTAGACCGGCTCCAGGGCGAATACCACCGAGGCGCTGCGCGCATTGAGCACGCGCAGGCTGGCGACGAACAGGCTGTGCGCCAGCGCCGTGCATAGCAGGCCGAGCAGGCCGATCCACAGCCAGTCCAGCGCACGCACCTCGGGTAGCGCCGACCAGGCCAGTGGCAGGCTCACCAGCAGGATCGCCAGGTTCTGCCACAGCGCGGCCTGGGCCGGCTTCACCCCGGCCGTGGTGGCACGGTTGGACACTGAGACCAGGGCGAACAGCAGGCCGGAGAAGATCGCCCAGGCCAGGCCGATGGTGGCATCGCTGCCCAGGTCGAAGTGCGGGGTGACCAGCACCAGACCGAGGCTGACCAGGGCCACTACGCCCCATTCGGCCAGGCGCACCTTCTCGCGGAACAGCAGCCCCTCGAGCAGCACGGTAAAGGCCGGGAAGCTGGCGAAGCCGAGGGTGGCCACCGCCACGCCCGAGACTTTCACTGCGATGAAGAACGCCCACCAGTGCCCGCCCAGCAGCAGGCCGGCGCCAGCCAGGGCCAGGCGTCGGCGCCAGCTGATGGCCGCCAGCGGCTCGCCCAGGCGGGCGAATACGCCGAGGGCGGCGACGGCGAACAGGGCGCGGCCGAACACGATCACCAGCGGTGCAGCCAGCGCCAGCTTGCCGAAGATGCCGGACAGGCCGAAGAACAGGGCGCCCAGGTGCAGGGCGAAGATGGCGGTGCGGTGTTGCATGGACTTTCCCAGGGGACAGAGTGAATAGATGAAGAGTCCTTTCAAGGCCTTGCGAGCTAGAGCCAGGCTAGGCAAAACTGGCCGAGGGAGCGGAGTTTACTTGCTGTAAATGAGCATCCCGAGGCCGGTTTTAACGACGCATGGCCGAAGCGCAGTGAGGTATTGAAATGGCTCTCAGGCCAGGCGCGCGCCATTGGGTAATGGCTTGTCGAAGCTGGCCAATACCACCTTGCCGTCCTGATCGTAGACGCCGGTTACCAGCACTTCGGAGCGCACGCCGGCGATCCGCTTGGGCGCGAAGTTGCACACGCACAGCACCTGGCGGCCGATCAGTTCCGCGGCGCCATAGTGGGCGGTGAGCTGGGCGCTGGAGGTCTTCACCCCGAGCTCGCCGAGGTCCACTTCCAGCACGTAGGCCGGCTTGATCGCCTTGTCGTTGGGGTAGGCGTTGAGCAGGGTGCCGACGCGCAGCTCCACGCGCTCGAAGTCCTGCCATTCGATGGTCTGCATGACGACAACTCTCCTGATGATCGGCAGAGTCTAGGCGTGCCGCGCACAGCGGTCTGTCGCAGGACTCGCGGAGTTTGTCGCGCGACTCGCGTCAGGCGCTGGTGCGCAGCTGACGCGGCGTCAGGCCGAACTCGCGGACCAGCGCCGCGGTGAAGGCGCTCTGCGAGTCGTAGCCGACCCGCGCGGCGATCTCGCCCACCGGCAGGCGGCTCTGCAGCAGCCAACGGCGGCCCAGTTGCAGGCGCAGTGCGCGAACATGTTCCATCGGCGTGTGGCCGGTCTCGGCGAGAAAGCGCGCATGGAAGCGCGCCGCCGACAGGCCGCACAGGCGCGCCAGGTCGGCGACCTGCAGCGGATGGGCGCAGTGGCGCTCGATGTAGGCATCGATCCTCGCCAGCGGCAGGCCGAGGGTGATCGGTGCGGGCGCGGCGGCGTTGCTCAGGCTGGCCAGCAACAGGGCGGCGCCTTGCTGGCCGATCACTTCGTCGTTGATCGGGCTGGCTGCCAGCCAGTTGACCAGTTGGCCCTGAGCCGGGTCGAGCTGCAAGCGGCCGGGGCGTTCCAACAGGCGGCGACTAGCATCGGCGTGGTGGCCGAGACGCTGCTGCAGCCAGCCATCCATCGGCACATCCAATACCAGGCACTGGCTGCCCAGGGGGCTGGCGCAGGCGTGGTGAGCGCCCGGCGGCACCACGGCCAGGCTCAGGCTGGAGACCTGGCAGCCGCGCCCGCCCACTTCGAAGTCCAGCTGGCCGCTGAGGCCGAATACCAGCTGGGCATGCTCGTGGCTGTGGGCGATCTGTTCGTGGTGGTAGTGGCGCAGGGAGAGCAGCTGTTGCATGGCGAACTCCTGATCGAGCGGTCAGTGTACATGCCGGAGCAGCCGCGCTGGTTGTCATCTAATCGTCATTCGCCTGTCATGGTCATTTCACCGCTGGCGCGCAATCTCGGCTAAACCCAGCCGGAGTCCGCCCATGAGCATCGCCGAGCGCAGCAAGCCCAGCCGCAAGCAGCATGTCCGCACCCTGTGGATTTCCGATGTCCACCTCGGTACCCGCGATTGCCAGGCCGAGCGCCTGGCCGGGTTCCTCAAGCGCTACCAGGCCGACCGCATCTACCTGGTCGGCGACATCATCGACGGCTGGAAACTGCGCGGTGGCATCTACTGGCCGCAGGCGCACACCAACGTGATCCGCCGCCTGCTGACCATGAGCAAGCGCGGCACCGAGGTGATCTACGTCACCGGCAACCACGACGAGTTCCTGCGCCGCTATTCCACGCTGATGCTCGGCAATATCCAGCTGGTCGACGAGGCGGTGCACACCACGGCAGACGGTCGCCGCCTGCTGGTGATCCACGGCGACCAGTTCGACGTGATCACCCGCTACCACAAGTGGCTGGCCTTCCTCGGCGACTCGGCCTACGAGTTCACCCTGACCCTCAACCGCTGGCTCAATCACTGGCGCGAGCGCTGGGGCTACGGCTACTGGTCGCTGTCGGCGTTTCTCAAGCACAAGGTCAAGACGGCGGTGAACTTCATCAGCGACTTCGAGGAGTCCATCGCCCACGAATGCGTCAAGCGCGGCCTGGACGGCGCCGTCTGCGGCCATATCCACCATGCCGAGATCCGTCGGGTCGGCGGCGTCGAGTACATGAACTGCGGCGACTGGGTGGAATCCTGCACGGCGCTGATCGAGCACCTGGACGGCAGCATCCAGCTCTACCGCCTGGCCGATGAGCAGGCGCAGGCCGACGCGCTGGCGACTCTCGGGCAGGCGGCATGAGGATTCTCATCGTCAGCGATGCCTGGCATCCCCAGGTCAACGGCGTGGTTACCAGCCTGCAGGCGCTGGTCGGCGAGCTGCGCGGCCTCGGTCATCTGGTCAAGGTGCTGTCGCCGCAGGACTTCAGCCACCTGCCGTGCCCGAGCTACCCGGAGATTCCCCTGGCCTGGGACCTGTGGCGGGTCGGCCCGGCCATCCGCGATTTCCGTCCGGACTGCGTGCACCTGGCCACCGAAGGCCCGCTGGGTTGGGCGGCGCGGCACTGGCTGACGCGGCGCGGGCTGGTGTTCTCCAGCGCCATCCACACCCGCTTCCCCGAGTACGTGCATACCCGCTGGGCGTGGCTGCCGCTGAGCTGGGGCTACGCCTACCTGCGCCGCTTCCATCGGCCCAGCCAGGCGGTGCTGGTGAGCACCGAGCGCCTGCGCGAGGAGTTCGCCACCCAGGGCCTCGGTCGGCTGCGGCTGTGGCGCAAGGGGGTGGACCGCGCGTGCTTCCGCCCGCAGCTGCAAGCCCCGGCCGAGCCGGTGTTTCTCTACGTCGGCCGCCTGGCGGCGGAGAAGAACCTGCGGGCGTTCCTCGACCTGGAACTACCGGGCGAGAAACGCGTGGTCGGCGATGGTCCGGAACGGGCGGTGCTGGAGCACGATTACCCGCAGGCACGTTTCCTCGGCTTCCAGCAGGGCGAGGCGCTGGCGCAGTCCTTCGCCGGCGCCAGCGTGCTGGTGTTCCCCTCGCGCACCGACACCTATGGCCTGGTAATGCTCGAGGCGCTGGCCTGCGGCACGCCGGTGGCGGCATTCCCGGTGGCCGGGCCGCTGGATGTGCTGGAGCAGGGCGTTACCGGGGTGATGGCCGAGGACCTGGGCCTGGCCTGCCGGGCGGCGCTGCAGCTGGACCGCGCGGTGTGCGCCGAACGGGCCGCGCACCAGTCCTGGCGCGCCTCGGCCCTAGAGTTCCTGGCGACGCAGCCGTTGCTGGATGACGAGCCGTGCGGCGAGCTGGCCGACGTGGCCGGATTGCCGACGACCTGACGCCCCGGCGAAACGCCGGGGCTTGACCTCAAGTCGACTTGAACCGGCAGAGTACTCCCATCGACCATACGAAGGAGCACTCTATGACTCTGCAAGCCTTGTTCGACGAACAGAGCCGACTGTGGAACGGCGCAGCCGGCCAGGCCTGGGTGGAGTCCCAGGCTCTGCTGGACGCCCTGTTCGCCCCCCTGGAACCGCTGCTGCTCGACGGTCTGCAGGCCCACGAGCGGGTGCTGGATATCGGCTGCGGCACCGGCGCCACTACCCTGGCCGCGGCGCGTCGCCAGGCTGCCGACTGCGTCGGTGTCGATGTCTCCGCGCCGATGCTGGCCCTGGCCCAGGCGCGTGCCGAGCGCGAGGGCAGCCGGGCGCGGTTCGTCTGCGCCGATGCGCAGAGCCACGGGTTCGAACCCGCCAGCTTCGATCGGCTGATCTCGCGCTTCGGCGTGATGTTCTTCGCCGATCCCCGGGCCGCCTTCGCCAACCTGCGCCGGGCGGCCAGCGACGCGGCGAAGCTGCGCCTGATCGTCTGGCGCAGCGCCGCGGAAAATCCCTTCATGACCCTGGCCGAGCGCACAGCCGCGCCCTGGCTGCCGCAGCTGCCGGTACGCCGCCCGGGCGCGCCGGGGCAGTTCGCCTTCGCCGAGGCGCAGCGGGTGCGCGAGCTGCTGGCGGCGAGCGGCTGGGATCGCGTGGAGATACGCCCGCTGGACGTGCCGCTGAGTATGCCGGAGCCCGCGCTGGTGCCTTACCTGAGCCGGCTGGGGCCGGTCGGCATCGCGCTGCAGGAGCTGGAGGAGGGCGCCAGGGCGGCGCTGGTCGAGCGCTTGCGCGCGGCCTTCGCGCCGTTCGTGCGGGGTGAGCGGGTGGAGTTCGAGGCGGCCTGCTGGCTGATCGAAGCGCGGGCCGCTGCGCTTAGAGGATGATTTTGTCGCGCAGCTTCTCGGCGGCCTGGTTGAGCGCCTGGATGACCTTCTCCTTGTCGTAGTTCTGGATGCCGTTGGTATCCAGGTACATGGAGAAGCCCGGCAGCTCGTGCTCGACGTAGCTGGAACGGGCGCCCAGGTCGCGGCGGAAGTCCACCACCTGGTAGATCTGCACCGGGCGGCTGAAGCCCTTGACCACGATCTGGCCCTTGTCGCGGCACATGATCACGTCCTTGATCAGCGAGTAGGTCTCGTGGGAGATGAGGATCTCGCCGGCTTCCGAGGAGCTTTCCAGGCGGCTGGCCAGGTTCACTTCGCGGCCGATGATGGTGTAGTCCATGCGCGTGTCGGCGCCGAAGTTGCCCACGGTGCAGTAGCCGGTGTTGAGGCCCATGCGGATCTCCAACGGCTTGGTGATGCCCTGGGCGCGCCACTGCTGGCGCAGCACCTTCATGTGCTTGCGCATGGCGATGGCCATGGACACGGCGTTCACCGCGTCCTTCTTGGCGCCCTGGCTGGAGGGGTCGCCGAAGAACACCAGCACGCTGTCGCCGACAAACTTGTCGATGGTGCCGCCGTACTTGAGGGCGATCTTCGACATCTCGTTGAGGTAAGTGTTGAGCAGGTCGGTGAGCTGCTCGGCTTCCAGCTCCTCGGCCAGCTCGCTGAAGCCCTTGATGTCGGAGAAGAACACGGTGAGTTTCTTGCGCTGGGTCTCCAGGCGCACGTGCTTCTTGCCGCTGAAGATCATTTCCCAGACCTGCGGCGAGAGGTACTTGGCCAGGTTGCGTGCCAGGCGCGCGGCCTTTTCCTGCTCGCGCTTGATCTCGATGCGTGCCTGGGTCAGGCGCATGCCCTGCTCGTGGACGAAGAAGGCGGTGATGCAGATATACAGGGTGGTCAGCAGGATGCTGGTCATCGCTACCAGGCTGGGGCTTGCGATATTGATTTCCGGATGAATCAGCGCGGTGTTCAGCGCCATGCTGCCCAGGGCGATCAGCAGGGCCAGGCCCATGTTGCGCAGGCCGCCGGCGATCAGCGAGCTGAACGCCAGGGTCAGCAGGAACATCAGCGTCGGCACTATCGAGAAGCCCATCAGCACGCCGGCGGCGCCGGCATGGATGGCGTCGAGGAACAGCAGGATCAGATTGGTCTGCTGCGGATGATCGCGCTTGAAGCGGTTGCCCAGGTGATAGGCCAGGTGCGGGTAGAGCAGGGCGTACGGCACCATCCACAGGATGTTGTAGCCGAAGTGGTTGCTATAGGTACCGGCAGCAACGGCAGCAGCGGGGGCGATGTAGGCCAGCACCCGCGAATAATATTCGCGGAGCAACGGGGCAGGCTGCGCCCTGGGTGTTTCCTGGACGTTGGACTTCATGGATGGAGCGATCCCTGATGTTTTCTGACGCTTCTGACGAGCGCCTGAACGGCTGCAAGACCTGAGCCAAGGCTATGGCGGGTAGGGGATCATAACCAGCTGCCATTCGGCGGCCAAGCGTGGCCGCCGAATGGCGAAATGCAATCACGCCGGCTGGCGCTCCATGGCGGCCTTGTACAGCGACTGTCGGGGCTGGGCGAATACCCGGCGCAGCATGGGCTCGAAGAACTCCAGCGGCAGCACCTCGCCCTGCGGGTCGAAGGCTGCGGCGTCGTAGCGGGCGCAGAACTCGATGGTCGCGTGGTACTGCGGGTGGTCCTTGAACTGCTCGCGCAGATGGCGATCCATGCCCAGGTGATGGAAGAAGTAGTAGCCCTGGAAGATGCCGTGCTTCTCGACCATCCAGTGGTTCTCGGCGCTGACGAACGGCTTGAGCATGGCCGCGGCGATATCCGGGTGGTTGTAGGTGCCAAGGGTGTCGCCGATATCGTGGAGCAGGGCGCAGACCACGTATTCCTCGTCACGGCCGTCGCGGTAGGCCAGGGTGGCGGTCTGCAGCGAGTGGCTCAGGCGGTCGATGGGAAAACCGCCGAAGTCTCCGTCGAGCAGGCGCAGGTGACTGAGGATGCGGTCGGGCAGCCGGGTGGCGTACTGGGCGAAATCCTTGGCGATGATCGCCCAGTCATCTGCCGTGCCGTCTTCCATATGGGTGAAGCGGGCATGTGCATTCATTAGGCGTCCTCTTGTTATTGGTTGGGACTGCGCACGGATACGATCTTGCGAGCTAGAGCCAGACAAGGCAGAAGTGGCCGAAGGAGCGCAGTTTACGAGCTGTAAATGAGCATCCGAGACCGCTTCTAACGCCGACTGGCCGACGCGCAGCAGGTCGTATGGCCTCAGAAACGGATACGGCCGGTGAAGGCGTCCTTGAGCATCACCCAGTCGCCCATCAGGCTGTACAGCGGGTACTTGAAGGTGGCCGGCTTGTTCTTCTCGAATACGAAGTGGCCGACCCAGGCGAAGCCGTAGCCGGCCAGCGGCAGGGCCAGCAGCCACAGCCACTGCTGGGTGACGACAGCGTAGGCGAGGATGCTCAGCACCAGCAGGCTGCCGACGTAGTGCAGGCGGCGGCACACATCGTTGCTGTGCTCCTGCAGGTAATAGGGGTAAAACTCGGCGAAGCTGTTGAAGCGATCGGTGGTTTCGGCGCTCATGGCGTACCTCCTGTCATTGTCGACGCCAGTCTATGCGGACTGTCTTCCGCGGCCAGTGACATACAGGGCCAGTTTAGTATCCTCTTGGCGCCAGACCGTGCTGACCAACGATAAGAACAAACGATGAGCGAACGTACCACATCCTCCAGCTGGGCTTCCGGCATCGTCCAGGCCCTGGAGCTGGGCGGCGTCGACTGCCGCGCGCTGTTCGCCCGCCTGGGGCTCGACTATGCGGCCCTGACCGACCCCGACGCGCGCTTCCCGCAGGATGCCATGACCCGACTCTGGCACCTGGCGGTGGAGGCATCCGGCAACCCGGCCATCGGCCTGAACATGGCCAAGGTGGTCCGGCCGGCGTCCTTCCATGTGGTGGGCTATGCGCTGATGTCCAGCCGCAACCTGCTGGAGGGCTTCAATCGCCTGGTGCGCTACCAGCGCATCATCGCCGAGGGCTCGGACCTGTGCCTGCGCCCCTCGCCCGAGGGCTATGAGCTGATCCAAGCGATTCATGGCGACCGTCTGCCGCCGGCGCGGCAGAGCTCCGAGGCGTCGCTGGCCTATTCCCTGGCGTTCTGCCGCTGGCTCACCGGCAAGCCGATCACGCCGCTGCTGGTCAGCTTCCAGGGCCCTGCGCCGGCCAATCTGGAGCTGTACCAGCAGGTGTTCCAGGCGCCGTTGAAGTTCAATGCCGAGCACTACTCGCTGCTCTACGCCCGCGCCGATCTGGAGACTCCGCTGCCCTCGGCCAACGAGGCGCTGGCGCAGCTGCATGACCGCTTTGCCGGCGAGTATCTTGCGCGCTTCTCCGAGAGTCGGGTGACCCATCAGGTACGCCAGGTGCTGTGCCGCCTGCTGCCCCAGGGAGAGCCCAAGCGCGAGGCGGTGGCCCAGGCGCTGCTGCTGTCCGAGCGCACCCTGCAGCGGCGCCTGCAGGAGGAGGGCACCAGCTACCAGCAGCTGCTCGACGACACCCGCCGCGAGTTGGCCGAGCAGTACCTGGCCCAACCCAACCTGACCCTGCTGGAGGTCGCCTATCTGCTCGGCTTCGCCGACCCCAGCAACTTCTTCCGCGCCTTCCGCCGCTGGTTCGATGCCACGCCCGGTGAGTACCGCGCGCGGTTGTGAACTCGCCGGCAGCTCGGTGTGCGCAGCGTGGCCAAGCGTAGCGAGCGGTCTGCTGGCTAGGCGCCCCGCAGCGAAAGGCGAGACATAGCGTCCGCTAGGCGAGCCTTGAGCGAGGACGCAACGACGCCAGTGGGACGCGCAGTAGCTTGGCCACGCTGCGCGTCAGTGGCGCCAGAAGGCGGGGAGGAGGAGTACCAGTACGGTAAGGATTTCCAGCCTGCCCAGCAGCATGCCGGCACTCAGCAGCCACTTGGCCGTGTCCGGCAGGCTGGAGAAGTTGCCGGCCGGGCCGATGATCGGGCCCATGCCCGGGCCCACACCGGACACCGTGCTGGCCGCGCCGGACAGCGCGGTGATCCAGTCCAGCCCGCACAGGCTCAGGGCCAGTGCCAGGGCGGCGATGGTGATGGTGAAGAAGAACGAGAAGGCCAGGATCGAGCGGACGATATCCTCGTCCAGGCGATGGCGGTTGTACTGCTGCTTGATCACCGCGCGCGGGTGCACCAGCTGCATCAGGTTGGCCTTGAGCAGGATGAAGGCGACCTGGAAGCGGAATACCTTGAGGCCCCCGGCGGTGGAGCCGGAGCAGCCGCCGATGAATCCCAGGTAGAAGAACAGCATGGTCGAGAAGCCGCCCCACAGGCTGTAGTCGCCGAGGGCGAAGCCGGTGGTGGTCATGATCGAGGTGGTGTTCACCGCCACGTGGCGCAGGGCCTCGAACCAGTGCAACTGAGTGGTCAGGGTGTACCAGGTGGCCAGCACCAGCCAGCTGCCGAGCAGCACGAACATGAAGCCGCGCACCTGCTCGTCGCGGATCAGCGCCCGGTAGTTGCCGCGCAGGGTGGAGACGTACAGCACGAACGGTAGGCTGCCGAGAATCATCACCACCACCGCCACCCAGTGCACGGCCGGCTGCTGCCATTTGGCCAGGGAGGCATCGGAGGTGGAGAAACCGCCGGTGGAGATCGCCGACATGGCGTGGTTGATCGCATCGAATAGGTTCATTCCGGCCAGCCAGAAGCCCAGTACCGCCAGGGCGCTGAGACCGACATAGGCCACCACCATGTACTTGGCCACCATGTGCGAGCGCGGCATGACCTTGTCCGAGCGGTCCGAGGATTCGGTCTGGAACAGGCGCATGCCGCCGATGCGCAGCATCGGCAGAATCGCCACGGCCATGGCGATGAAGCCGATGCCGCCCAGCCAGTGCAGCAGCGAGCGCCAGATCAGGATGCCCGGCGACATGCTGTCGAGGCCGATGAAGATGGTGGCGCCGGTCGCGGTGATGCCGGACATGCTCTCGAAGTAGGCATCGGTGAAGCTGGCGTGCTGGGTGAAGATGAACGGCAGGGTGGCGAACAGCGAGACCAGCAGCCAGCTGGACACGGTCAGCATGTACATGTCGCGTGGTCGCAGCTGGCCGTGCTGCGGGCGGCCCTGGGCGATCATCACGATGCCGGCGACGAAGGTGATCAGGCTGGACCAGAGAAAGGCGTTGATGCCCTGCGGCTGCTCGAACACCAGCAGGGTGCCGACCGGCACCAGCATGCTCACCGCCAGGGTGATCAGGAAGATGCCGTTGATGAAGGCGAGGATGCGTAGGGTAGGCAGAGACATCGGGTTCCTTTCCGCGTGGTTGCCTTGAGTCTAGTGCGCCGGCATTGCGGGAGCCGGCTAGGCTGCGGTGGGGCGCCATTCTACCTTGGTGCCATGCCCTGTAAATCCGCCGTGTGGGGCTTCACAGCGGCGAGTGGATTCATAGAATACGGCTCCATTCTCCGGCGCTCGGCCGGCTCACTGCGTATGCGCCATGTCCGATAACCATCCCTGCCTCAGTTGCGGCGCCTGTTGCGCCAACTTCCGCGTGTCCTTCTACTGGGGCGAATGCCAGTCCGCCGGCGGCACGGTGCCCGATCACTTGGTCGAGCAGATCGGTCCCTACCATGTGGCGATGCTCGGCACCACGACCAAGCCGGTGCGCTGCATCGGCCTTGAGGGCGAGGTGGGTTGCGGCACGCGCTGCAACGTCTACGAGCAGCGCTCCAGCACCTGCCGCGAGTTCACCGCCAGCTGGGAGGATGGCCAGCACAACCCGCATTGCGATGCGGCGCGCGCGGCCTATGGCCTGCCGCCGCTGACGCCAGAACACTTCGGCTAGAATGCCCGCCTGCTTCCCTTGGAGATGGCTATGCAAGCCCTCGATCTGCTGCTCAATCGCGTATCCGTCGGCCGCCTGCTGGAGCCGGCGCCCGATGCCGCCCAGCGCGAGCTGATGTTCCGCGCCGCCCTGCGTGCGCCGGACCATGGCCAGCTGCGCCCCTGGCGTTTCCTCACTGTCGAGGGCGATGCCCGCGTGCGTCTCGGCGAACTGTTCGCCGCGGCCTTGGCCAGCGATCCGGCGAACAAGGCCGAGGCCCTGGACAAGGCCCGCGCCATGCCGCTGCGCGCCCCGCTGCTGATCGTGGTGGTCGCGCGCCTGAGTGAACACCCCAAGGTGCCGCAGGAAGAACAGGTGCTGTCCGCCGGCTGCGCCGCCCACGGCCTGCTGCTGGCAGCCCAGGAGCTGGGTTTCGGCGCCATCTGGCGCACCGGTGCCCTGGCTCACCACCCACAGGTGCTGGCCGGTCTCGGCCTGCACGCCAGCGAGCGGATCGTCGGCTTCCTCTATGTCGGCAGCTTCGAAGGCGAGCGGCGCACGCCGTCGGCGTTGGAGCCGGTGCAGTTCGTCAGCGCCTGGCAGGGCTGAGTCCGCCTCATTCGGCCAGTGGCAGCTCCAGGGTGGCGACAAAGCCGCCCTGCGGATGATTGGCCAGCAGCAACTGACCTTCATGACGCTCCGCCGCACGGCGGGCGATGGCCAGGCCGAGGCCGTGGCCCGGTGCCTCTTGCTTTGGTGCACGGAAGAAGGGTTCGCCGAGGCGCTCGATGATTTCCGCCGGAGCGCCGGGGCCGTGATCGCGCACCGCGATACGCAGAAAACCGTCCTGCTGGCTCACCTCGATCTCGATCGGCTGCTCCACCGGGTTGAAGCGCAGGGCGTTGCGCAGCAGGTTGTCCAGCGCGCGGCCGAGCATGTCCGGCCAGCCCTGCAGGGCAATCGGGCGGCTGTCCATGCGTACCTGCAGGCGCTGCTCGGGGGTGGCCAGGGCGGCATCTTCCAGCAGGCCGTCGAGTAACCGGCGCAGGTCCACCGGCTGCGGCGTGCCGGGGTCGGCATCCAGGCGGGCGAGGGCAAGAATCTCGGCGATCAGTGCCTCCAGGCGATCGCATTCCTGGGTCAGGCGGCCCCACAGCTGGTCGCGCTGGGCCGGCTCGGCGCGCTCGGTCAGGGCCAGGGCCACGCGCAGGCGCGCCAGTGGCGAGCGCAGCTCGTGGGACACGTCGCGCAGCAGCTGGCGTTGACTGCCGATCAGGTCCTGCAGGCGCGAGCCCATGCGGTTGAAGTCGCGGGCCAGCACGCCGAACTCGTCGCCGCGGTCGGCCAGGCGCGCCAGGCTGTTCTGCTGGTAGGCGGTCTGCCCCAGGTCGTACACGGCGCCACGCAGGCGGCCGAGCGGGCGGGTGATGGATAGGGTCAGCAGCAGGCTGATGGCGGTCAGCACCACCAGCGCGATGGTCAGGGCGCTGAGTGGCCAGAACAGGCTCTCGCGGTGCCAGGCCATCATCTCCGGGTGGGGAATGCGGTAGATGAACAGGTAGGTCTCGCCCGTGGCCGGGCTGCGGTATTCCTCGGTGATGCGGCGCCAGGGCAGGCGCTTGGGATTGTCGTGGCGCGCCTCGAAGGCGGCCGCGCGCGGCGGGAAGGTGCCGTAGACCAGGGCCTGGCCCTCTTCGTTGAGGACCTGGATGTTCACCCGGTAGCGCTGCTTGCGCTTTTCCAGGAACTGCTGGGCGGCTTCCGGGCCATTGCGCTCGTAGAGCTGGCTCCACAGTTCGGCGACATCCTTCAGCGCCGGATGGCGGCCGAGTACCCAGGCGTCCTGGTCCAGCGCGCGGCCCAGCAGCATGGACAGGCCGGCGACCAGGGCGACGGCCAGCCAGAAGCTGGCGAAGATGCGCCAGAACAGTGAACGCATGAGTACTCCTCAAATAGCCAGGCCCGGCTCAGGGAGCCGGGCCGGATAACGCTGGGTTATTGGGCCTGCTTGTCCTTCTCGGCCTTCCAGGCCTCGAACTCGGCACGCTCGGCGCGGCGCTTGTCCATCTCCGCCTTGCGCGTGTCGAAGGTCTTCTGCTGCTCCGGCGTGAGGATGGCACGGAAGGCCTTGTCATGCTCCAGACGGGCGGTTTCCAGTTCCTTCTTCAGGGCGTCCTGGTCGGCCTGCGGCAGTTTGCTCAGGTACTTCTGGGTGATCTCGCGCGGGTCGTTCTTGCGTTCGTGCATCAGCTTGCCCACTTGCTCGCGCTGCTCGGCGCTGAGGTCGAGGTCTTTGAGCATCCGCATGCCGTGACCGCGATGCTCGCCGTGCATGGCCTTGCTGCAGTGCCCCGGCTCGCCGGGTGCGCCCTCGGGCATGGCCATGGTCGGCAGGCTGGCGGCCAGGAGCAGGGCGGTGAGGGTCTTGCGCATGATGTGTCTCCTTGTCTCGAAACCGGCGGGTTACCGGATGAGCCCAGTCTAGGGAAGGCAAGGTCAAGCGCGGTCAGCTCAGGGTAAAGGCTGGGTAAATGCGGCTCAGGGTGCGTAGTAGTAGCCGCGGCTGCGCAGGGCGACGATGCGCGGGCGGCCGTCCGGGTGCGGGCCGAGCTTCTTGCGCAGGTTGCTGACGTGCATGTCCAGGCTGCGGTCGTAGAGGGTCAGCTTGCGGCCCAGCGCCAGTTGCGCCAGGGCCTGTTTGTCCAGCGGCTCGCCGGGTTGTTGCAGCAGTGCCTCGAGGATGCGGCCCTCGGACAGGGTCAGAGTGATCTCGTGTTCACCGAGGCTGGCCACGCCACGTTGCGGGCTGTAGCTGATGTCGCCCAGCTCGACGCGGGTGGGCGTGGCCACCGGCAGGCTGCGGCGTAGCACGGCGCGCAGGCGGGCGGTCAGCTCGCGCGGATCGCAGGGCTTGGCCAGGTAGTCGTCGGCGCCCAGCTCCAGGCCGAGGATGCGGTCCAGCGGTTCGCCACGGGCCGAGAGCATCAGCACCGGCAGTTCGGCGTGTTCGCTGCGCAGCTGCTTGAGCAGCTCCAGGCCGCTGCCGTCCGGCAGCATCACGTCGAGGATCACCGCCGCCGGGCTCTGCTCGGCCAGCGCGGCGCGGGCGCTGAAGCCGTCATGGCTGGCGCGCACGTTGAATCCTTCCTGCTGCAGCCAGCTGGCCAGCAGCTCGCAGAGTTCGCGGTCGTCGTCGATCAGCAGCAGGTCGGTCATGGTGGCGTCGGTTCTTCAGGTGGAGCGGTCAGACCCACTCGCTGCGGCGTTTGTTCCGGCCGCCGGCGCTCAGGCGACCAACGATAAAGGCCAGCAGGGCGGTGCCGGCGCCGATGGCGAACCACAGCTGCTGCTCGCTGAACAGGCGCGGCGGTTGCTCGGCCTGGGCCTGCTTGAGCTGCAGCTTGAGGCGCTGGTTGTCCTGGCGCAGGCGGCCGATCTGCGCGGTCTCTCGCTCGCCGGAGGTGGCGGCCTGCAGCTCGCTGCGCTGGCGCTCGCTCTCCGCCAGCTGCTGTTGCAGTGCGGCGATCTGCGCGGCGCTGTCGCTGGCCGCAGCAGCGACCGGAGCGCTGGCCGGCGTCGGGTTGAGGGCCAGCGGTTGGGATTCTTCGGCGTGCAGAGCGGGGGTGATGCAGAGAGCGGTGAGCAACAGGTAGAGCGGGCCTTGGCGCATGGGGAACTCCAGTTTCCGAATTATTGTTATGGGCCTGCGTCGGTTGTCAGAGTCTGCCTACGATCTTGCGAGCTAGAGTCAGGCTAGGCAAAAACCAGCGAGGAGGCGGAGTTTACAAATCGTAAATGAGCATCCGAGCTGGTTTTTAACGACGCCTGGCCGACGCGCAGCAGATCGTAGGCCGACTCTTGGTTAGGGCAGCACCTGCTTGAAAGGCTTGACCAGCACGCTGGCATAGACGCCGGCGGCACGGTAGGGGTCGGCGTCGGCCCAACTCTGGGCGGCGCTCAGGGATTCGAACTCGGCGACGATCAGGCTGCCGGAAAAGCCGGCCGGGCCAGGATCGACGCTGTCCACCGCCGGGTGCGGGCCGGCCAGCACCAGACGGCCCTCGTTCTTCAGCTGTTCCAGGCGGGCCAGGTGGGCGGGGCGGGTAGCCAGGCGCTTCTCCAGGGACTCGGGGGCATCGCTGGCAATGATGGCGTAGAGCATGTCAGTCCTTGCTTTGCTGCGGGGTTTCGTCGTGGATGTGGCGCGCCAGGTAGACGCCCTGGGCGACCAGGAACAGCACGGTCATGCCGAGGCTGCCGAAGACTTTGAAGTCGACCCAGATGTCGTGGAAGGTGAAGGCGACGAACAGGTTGGCGCAGCCGCTGAAGATGAAGAAAACCACCCAGGCCAGGTTCAGGCGGGTCCAAATGTGCTGTGGGAGCTGTACCGCGTGACCCATGACGCGCTGGATCAGCACCTTGTCACCGATGAAGTGGCTGCCGAGGAAGCCGGCGGCGAACAGCCAGTTGACCACCGGTGCCTTCCACTTGAGGAAGGTCTCGCTGTGGAAGGCCAGGGTCAGGCTGCCGAACACCAGGCAGGCGACCAGGGTTAGCCACTGGCTCTTTTCCAGCTTGCGCTGCACAAGGAACAGGACGCCATAGACCAGGATCGAACTGATGATCAGCACTGCGGTGGCGCTGAAGATGCCGCCCAGCTCGACGCTGTGGCCGGCCAGTTCGACGGTGCGGGGATCGAGTTTGTAAACGATGAAGAACAGGATAAGCGGGATGAAATCGATGAATTGTTTCACGGCGGCAGCCAGAAGCGGGATGTGGCGGCATAATAACAAACAACCCCATTAACGAAAGACGCGCCATGAAGGTCGATCTGCACTGCCACAGCACCGCTTCGGACGGCGTTCTCGCGCCTGCCGCGGTGGTCGCGCGCGCCCACGAAAGAGGCGTGCAGCTGCTGGCGCTGACCGACCACGACACCCTCGAAGGGCTGGACGAGGCGCGCCGCACCGCCGGTGAGCTGGGCCTGCGTCTGGTCAACGGCATCGAGCTGTCCTGCACCTGGGGTGGCGCGACCATCCATGTGCTGGGCTACGCCTTTGCCAGCGATGCGCCGGCGCTGCGCCAGGCCATCGCCGAGCTGCATCAGGGTCGCTGGCTGCGTGCCGAGGAAATCGACCGGCGCCTGGCGGCCAAGGGCATGCCCGGAGCCCTGGAGGGTGCGCGGGCGATCCAGCAGGGCCTGGGCGACAGCGGCAACGCGCCGGCGCGGCCGCACTTCGCCGAGTTCCTGGTGCGCGCCGGGCACGTGCGTGACCACGCGGAGGCGTTCCGCAAGTGGCTGGGCTCGGGCAAGCTGGGCGACGTGAAACAGCACTGGCCAACCCTGGAACAGGCGGTCGGCACGCTCAAGGCCGCCGGTGCCTGGATCAGCCTGGCGCATCCCTGGCAGTACGACTTCACTCGTAGCAAGCGGCGGCGCCTGGTGGCCGATTTCATCGCCGCCGGTGGCCACGCTCTGGAAGTAGTCAACGGCCTGCAGCCGGCCGAGCAGGTCGGCGGCCTGGCCATCCTGGCCCGTGAATTCGGCATGCTGGCCAGTGTCGGCAGCGATTTTCACGCCCCGGGCGACTGGTCGGAGCTGGGCATGTACCGTCCGTTGCCGGAAGACCTGTCTCCTCTATGGGAGCGCTTCGACCATGCACGCGCTACTACCGCCTGAGCAGGGAGAGTTCATGAGTCAGTTCTTCCAGGTCCACCCGGAGAATCCGCAGCCGCGCCTGATCAAGCAGGCGGTGGAAATCCTGCGTAGCGGCGGGGTGATCGTCTATCCGACCGACTCCTCCTACGCCATCGGCTGCCTGATCGGCGACAAGGGCGCGGTGGAGCGCATCCGCCGCCTGCGCCAGCTGGACGACAAGCACAACTTCACCCTGGTATGCAGCGACCTGTCGCAGATCGGCCTGTTCGCCAAGGTCGACACCGGCGCCTTCCGCCTGCTCAAGGCGCACACGCCCGGCCCTTATACCTTCATCCTCAGCGCCACCCGCGAAGTGCCGCGCATGCTGCTGCACCCCAAGCGCCGCACCATCGGCCTGCGCGTGCCGGCCCATCCCATCGCCCTGGCCCTGGCCGAGCAGCTGGGCGAGCCGCTGATGAGCGTGAGCCTGATCATGCCCGGCGAAGATCTGCCGATGAGCGACCCCTACGAGATGCGCCAGCTCCTCGAACACCAGGTGGATCTGATCATCGATGGCGGCTACGGCGGCCTGGAGGCCTCCACCGTGATCAACCTGGCCGAGGGCGAGCCGGAGGTGATCCGCGTGGGCTGCGGCGACCCGACGCCCTTCCAGGGGGACGAGGCGTGAGCGAGCAGGTCGACAGCCAGGCCGGCGCACAGCAGGAACTACCCTTTGCCCTGGTCTACGGTCAGGCGGTCACCGAGCTGCCGATCGACCTGTATATCCCGCCGGACGCCCTGGAAGTGTTCCTCGAAGCCTTCGAGGGCCCGCTTGACCTGCTGCTGTACCTGATCCGCAAGCAGAACATCGACATCCTCGACATCCCGGTCGCCGAGATCACCAAGCAGTACATGGGCTATGTCGAGCTGATGAAGTCGGTGCGCCTGGAACTGGCCGCCGAGTACCTGGTGATGGCCGCCATGCTGGCCGAGATCAAGTCGCGCATGCTGCTGCCGCGCTCGGCCGAGGCGGAGGAAGAGGAAGATGACCCGCGCGCCGAGCTGATCCGCCGCCTGCAAGAATACGAGCGCTATAAGGCCGCCGCCGAAGGTCTGGACGAGATTCCGCGGGTCGGCCGCGACCTCAGCGTGCCGCGCCTGGACGCCCCCGAGGCACGGGCGCGCAAGCTGCTGCCGGACGTCAGCCTGGAAGAAGTGCTGCTGTCCATGGCCGAGGTGCTGCGCCGTGCCGACATGTTCGAGAGCCACCAGGTGACGCGCGAGGCGCTGTCCACTCGCGAGCGCATGAGCGAAGTGCTGGAGCGCCTCAAGGGCAATGGTTTCGTGCCGTTCGTCACGCTGTTCACGGTGGAGGAGGGGCGCCTGGGGGTGGTCGTCACCTTCATGGCGGTGCTCGAACTGATCAAGGAACAACTGGTGGAACTGGTGCAGAATGAGCCCTTCGCGCCTATCCACGTCCGTGCCCGAGCCGAATAGATGAACCTGTCCGACCCGCAAGAACTCGCCTCCCTGCTCGAAGCCTGGCTGCTGGCCCTGGGCCGGCCGCTGTCGCTGGAGCGCCTGGGCGAGCTGTTCGAGGAGGGCGAGCGGCCGGAGCCGGCGCAGCTCCGCGAGGCGCTGGAAGTGCTGCGCCTTTCCTGCGAGGGGCGTGCCTTCGAACTGAAGGAAGTGGCCAGCGGCTACCGCCTGCAGGTGCGCGAGAAGTTCGCCCCCTGGGTCGGCCGGCTGTGGGAGGAGCGCCCGCAGCGTTATTCGCGCGCCATGCTCGAGACCCTGGCGCTGATCGCCTACCGCCAGCCGATCACCCGCGGCGAGATCGAGGATATTCGCGGCGTGGCGGTCAACAGCCAGATCATCAAGACCCTACAGGAGCGCGACTGGATTCGCGTGGTCGGCTACCGCGACGTGCCCGGCAAGCCGGCCATGCTGGCCACCACCAAGGTGTTCCTCGACTACTTCAACCTGAAGAGCCTGGAAGAACTGCCGCCACTGGCCGCCCTGCGCGAGCTGGAACCCGAGCCGATGCTGGCGCTGGACGACGACATGCCGGTACCGGCCGGCCTGCAGGCGCGGGTCGATGCCGAGTTGGGCGAAGACGCGCCGGCCGAGCCGCGCGAGGAAACCAGCTTCCGCAGCCTGCTGGTCGAGCTGGACGAGATGGAGCAGGGCCTGAAGACCGACTTCGAGGATCTGGCCCGGGCCGAAGAAGAGACTACCGTCGAAGAGAACCAGGACGAGACCCTGGGCGCCGGCGACTCCCTGCATTGAGCAATTGGCCATCGAGGGCATTGAGACTTTCAATCCCGGCCTGATCCGCTTCCGCCCTATGCTGGCGGCGCCTTCCCCCACAGGTGCCGCCATGAGCAAGAATCCCTGCATCAAGGTCTGCGAGTTCGACGCCGACATCTGCGTCGGCTGCGGGCGCAGCAAGCGCGAGATCAAGGCCTGGAAGAAACTCGACAAGCACGAGCGCTTCGCCTTGCTGGCCGAGGCCGACCTGCGGCTTTTGGCCTTCGAGGCGACCGGCCGGCGCAAGACCCGCTGAGCGGTCTATAGTCAGCCGTGCGCAGCACCGGCGATCCGCGTATGATGCGCGACCTTTTTCATCCTCAGTTACACCGGGAGGTGCCCAGATGAGTGAGTCCGAACTAGATCCCCGTCCCAGCGGCGAGAAGCTGCAGAAGGTCCTGGCCCGCGCCGGCCTCGGCTCGCGCCGTGACATCGAGCAGTGGATCACCGATGGCCGCGTCAAGGTCAATGGCGCCGTCGCCACCCTCGGCGCCCGCGTCGAACTGCGCGACGCCATCAGCGTCGATGGCCAGCTGCTCAAGCGCGAAGACATCCAGCAGACCGTGCGCCGCGTGCTGATCTACAACAAGCCGGAAGGCGAGATCTGCACCCGTGACGACCCGGAAGGTCGCCCCACCGTGTTCGACCGTCTGCCACGACCTAAGGAAGGCCGCTGGATCAACATCGGCCGCCTGGACATCAACACCACCGGCCTGCTCCTGTTCACCACCGACGGCGAGCTGGCCAACCGCCTGATGCACCCCTCCTACGAGATGGACCGCGAGTACGCCGTGCGTGTGCGCGGCGAAGTCACCGAGGAAATGATCGAGCAGCTCAAGGCCGGCGTGATGCTGGAAGACGGCCCGGCCAAGTTCACCGACATCAAGGAAGCGCCCGGCGGCGAAGGCTTCAACCACTGGTTCCACTGCGTGGTGATGGAAGGCCGCAACCGCGAAGTGCGGCGCCTGTGGGAATCCCAGGGCGTGGTGGTCAGCCGCCTGAAGCGCGTGCGCTTCGGTCCGGTGTTCATGACTTCCGATCTGCCGATGGGCCGCTGGCGCGAAATGGGCCAGCGCGAGCTGGACATCCTCAGCGAGGAAGTCGGCCTCAAGCCCATGGCCCTGCCGGCCATGAACGAGAAGATGCGCGACAAGCTCGATCGTCTGCAGCGCAAGGCGGCTCGACCGATGAGCCGCAACGAGCGGCCCAAGCGCGTGCTGCGCCCGGCCCAGGATGGCGCCGCCGAGTCGGTCGAGCAGCGTCCGGCCCGCGCCCCGCGCGGCGAAGAACGTGCGCAGCGCGCTCCGCGCAAGCCGAGTGGCGAGCGTGGTGAGCGCGAGGGCGGCCGTGGCACGCCGGTGGCGGAACGTCCCGCCGATGTGAACAAGAAGCGCACTCCACGTCCGGCCGGCGACACGGCCGAGCGCCCGGCGCGCAAGCCGCGTCCGGCTGCACCGAGCGGCAACAAGCGGCCGCCGAGTGGCGACGGCCAGCGTCCGGGCTTCGGCCGCAAGCGCTGATTGGCGGCAATGAAAAAGGGGCTCTCAGGAGCCCCTTTTTCTTGGCTGGCGTTTACTCAGCCGGCCATGGACAGGCGATTGCGGCCTTCGCGCTTGGATACATACAGGGCGCTGTCGGCGCGGCGCTGCAGGCTTTCCGATGATTCGCCCGGCAGCAGGGTGGAGCAGCCCAGGCTGATGGACAGCTCCAGGGCGCGGCCTTCTTCCAGGTATTGCAGGCCCAGCACCGCCAGGCGCAGGCGCTCGCCGATGATCTGCGCGGCCTCGCGGCTGGTGTTGGACAGCAGCACCAGGAACTCTTCGCCGCCGTAGCGGAACACCATGTCGATATTGCGCAGGCTGCCCTTCAGAGCCGCGGCCACGGCCTTCAGCACCTCGTCGCCGGTGGCGTGGCCGAAGCGGTCGTTGATGCTCTTGAAGTGGTCGATATCCAGCATCAGTACCGACAGCGGCTGCAGGCTGCGGCGGGCGAGGTCGACTTCGCGCTGCAGGGCCTGATTCATGGCGATGCGGTTGCCGGTATCGGTCAGCGGGTCGCGCAGTGCGCTCTGCAGGGCGGCGCGGTAGAGCAGGGCGTTGCGCAGCGGGAACAGCAGACTGGCCAGCAGGGATTCCAGCTGGCCCAGTTCGTCGTCGCTGAAGCGCTGGCTGCGGCGGAAGGTCAGTTCACCCAGGTATTCGCCCTGATGGCTAAGGCGGTAGCTGGCCGAATGGTTGGCGCGCTCGCCCAGCTCCAGACGCAGATCGCAGGCCGCCAACTGATAGCTCAGCGCGCTCAGCGGCACCAGGCGCTGCACTTCCTGGAAGAACAGACCGAGAATGCGGTCGACTTCCAGGGAGGTCTGCAGCTGCAGGTTCAGCTGCTGACGCAGCTGGGCCAGGCTGACCGGCTTGAGCAGCGGCTGATTGCGGCTGGCATAGCCCAGGCGCTGCAGCTTGGCGGCATCGAAATCGATGGTATTGGAAGGATTGTGCGGAACCATAATGCTCGACCTCTGGCGCTTAAGCGCCTTATTGATGGAGGTAGAGCGAATTCTGTGCCACTTTCAGAAAGTACTTATATTTCAGTGGTTTGAGTTATTTTTTTGGCGAGCAGAGCGGCAATCCATTGCCGCTCTATTGACGCCGGTGCTGGCAATTTGATGCCGTGCCGCTGGCGGCGGCGGAAAACCGGCAGCCAGCCACCTTTTACTGGGCGTCGAATGCCTGGCCGTTGACGCCCTGGCTGTCCGGGCCCATCAGGTACAGGTAGACCGGCATGATGTCTTCCGGCAGCGGGTTGTTGGCCGGGTTCTCGCCAGGGTAGGCCTGGGCGCGCATGCCGGTGCGGGTGGCGCCGGGGTTGATGCTGTTGGAGCGCACGTTGGCGATACCCTCGACTTCGTCGGCCAGGGTCTGCATCAGGCCCTCGGTGGCGAACTTGGACACGCCATAGGCGCCCCAGTAGGCGCGGCCCTTGCGACCGACGCTGCTGGAAGTGAACACCACCGAGGCGTCGTCGGACAGCTTGAGCAGCGGCAACAGGGTGCTGGTCAGCATGAACATGGCGTTGACGTTGATCTGCATGACGCGCATGAAGTTGTCGCCGGACAGCTGTTCCAGCGGCGTGCGCGGGCCGACGATGGCGGCGTTGTGCAGCAGGCCGTCGAGGCGGCCGAACTCGGCTTCGATGGTGGCGGCCAGTTCGTCGTACTGGTGCGGCAGGGCGGTTTCCAGGTTGAACGGAATCACCACCGGCTGCGGATGGCCGGCGGCCTCGATCTCGTCATACAGCTGATTCAGGTTGCCCTCGGTCTTGCCCAGCAGCAGCACGGTGGCGCCGTAGGCGGCGTAGGTCTTGGCGGCGGCGGCACCGATGCCGCGGCCGGCACCGGTGACCAGGATCACGCGATCCTTGAGCAGGTCGGGGCGGGCGCTGTAGTCGAACATGGGTGAAATCTCGTTATTGCGTGAATAGGGTCAGCAGCTGCACAGGGCGTTGTCGAGCACGGCGCGCAGCTCCAGGGGATGGTCCACCACCACATCGGCGCCCCAGTGGCGCGGATTGTCTTCGGGGTGGATATAGCCGTAGGTGACGGCTGCGGTCTTGCAGCCGGCGGCGCGGCCGGCCTCGATGTCGCGGGCGTCGTCGCCGACGAACAGGACGTCGGCAGGAGCCACGCCGATCTTCTCGCAGGCCAGCAGGAGCATGTCCGGCGCCGGCTTGCTGCGCGGCACATGGTCCGGGCAGACCAGCACGGCCGAGCGCTCAGCGAGATTCAGTTGCTGCATGATCGGTTCGGCGAACGTCACCGGCTTGTTGGTGGCCACGCCCCAGATCAGGCGCGAGGCCTCGATGTCGCCGAGCAGTTCGAGCATGCCGTCGAACGGCTTGCTGAGTACCGCGCAGTGCTGCTGGTAGCGCTCGAGGAACTCCAGGCGCAGGGCCTCGAAGCCTTCAGCGCCGACTTCCAGGCCGAAAGTAGCTGAGACCATGGCGCGGGCGCCGCCGGAGACCACGTCGCGGATCAGCTGCTCGTCCACCGGGGCCAGGTCGCGCGCGGCGCGCATGGCCTGGCACACGGCGACGAAGTCTGGCGCGGTGTCCAGCAGGGTACCGTCCATGTCGAAGAGAACCGCTCGCAGGGCCATGCGCCTTACTCCTCGCGCAGGGTCTGGATCATGTAGTTGACGTCCACGTCCGCTTCCAGCTTGTAGTGCTTGGTCAGCGGGTTGTAGGTCAGGCCGATGATGTCCTTGACCTGCAGACCGGCGGCGCGGCTCCAGGCGCCCAGCTCGGAGGGGCGGATGAACTTCTTGAAGTCATGGGTGCCGCGCGGCAGCAGGCGCATCACGTACTCGGCGCCGACGATGGCGAACAGGTAGGCCTTGGGATTGCGGTTGATGGTGGAGAAGAACACCTGGCCGCCGGGCTTGACCATCTTGTAGCAGGCGCGGATCACCGAGGACGGATCGGGCACGTGCTCGAGCATCTCCAGGCAGGTGACCACGTCGAACTGGCCAGGCATCTCCTCGGCCAGGGCTTCGGCGGTGATCTGCCGGTACTCGACATTCACCCCGGACTCCAGCTGGTGCAGCTGGGCCACGGCCAGCGGCGCCTCGCCCATGTCGATGCCGGTGACGTTGGCACCACGCTGGGCCATGGATTCGCTGAGGATGCCGCCGCCGCAGCCGACGTCCAGCACCTTCTTGCCGGCCAGGCCGACGCGCTCGTCGATCCAGTTGACGCGCAGCGGGTTGATGTCGTGCAGCGGCTTGAACTCGCTCTCGCGGTCCCACCAGCGGTGGGCGAGGGCCTCGAATTTGGCGATTTCGGCGTGGTCGACGTTGCTCATGGCGTACTCTTAAAAGTCTCGAAAACGAATTCAGTGTGTGCCGGCGATGCGCTCGCCCCAGGCGCGCGCGTTGGCGACGATGCGCTGCTCGTCCAGGCGGGTCAGGCGGCCGTCGTTGAGCAGCTGCTTGCCGCCGACCCACAGGTGCTTCACGCAGCTGCGGCTGCCGGCGTAGATCAATTGCGATACCGGGTCGTAGACCGGTTGCTGGGCCAGGCCGGAGAGGTCGAAGGCGGCCAGGTCGGCCAGCTTGCCCAGTTCCAGGGAGCCGGTGCAGTCATCCAGGCCCAGGGCGCGAGCGCCGTTCAGGGTGGCCATGCGCAGGGCGCTGTGGGCGCCGAGCGCGGTGGCGCTGCCGGCCACGGCCTTGGCCAGCAGGGCCGCGGTACGGGTCTCGCCGAGCAGGTCCAGGTCATTGTTGCTGGCGGCGCCGTCGGTGCCGATGGCGACGTTGACCCCGGCCTGCCAGAGCTTCTCCACCGGGCAGAAGCCGCTGGCCAGCTTGAGGTTGGATTCCGGGCAATGGATCACGCTGCTGTTGCTTTCCACCAGCAGGGCGACGTCCTCGTCGCTGATCTGGGTCATGTGCACGGCCTGGAAACGCGGGCCGAGCAGGCCCAGGCTGGCCAGGCGCTGCAGCGGGCGCACGCCGTGCAGCTCCAGGCTCTGCTGCACTTCGAAGGCGGTCTCATGAACGTGCATGTGGATGCCGGCATCCAGCTCCTCGGCCAGCATCAGCACGTTCTTCAGCTTGTCGTCGCTGACCGAGTAGGGCGCATGGGGGCCGAAGGCGACCTTGATGCGCGGGTGCTGCTTGAGGTCGTCGAACAGGCGCAGGCCCTTGCGCAGGGCTTCCTCGGCGTCACGCGCGCCGGGGGTGGGGAAGTCCAGCACCGGAATGGTCACCTGGGCGCGGATGCCGCTCTTGTGCACCAGCTCGCAGGCCACTTCCGGGAAGAAGTACATGTCGGAGAAGCAGCTGATGCCGCCCTTGATCTGCTCGGCGATGGCCAGCTCGGTGCCGTCGCGCACGAACTCCTCGTCGACCCACTTGGCCTCGGCCGGCCAGATATGGTCCTGCAGCCAGCTCATCAGCGGCAGGTCGTCGGCCAGACCGCGGAACAGGGTCATGGCCGCGTGGCCGTGGGCATTGACCAGGCCGGGGGTGAGCACGCAGTCCGGCAGTTCGCGCACTTGGGTGGCCGGATGGCGCAGGGCCTCGGCGCGCGGCGCGATCAGGGCGATGCGCCCGTCGCGGATGCCCAGGCCGTGATCGCGCAGCACCACGCCAGCGGGTTCGACCGGCACCAGCCAGGTGGGCAGGAGCAGCAGATCGAGCGGCTGGCGCGGTTCGGGCATGGCATTTATCCGGGCAATAAAGAGGTGGCGGCAGTATAACTGAGCCATGTAACAGGCGGCTCGCTATAATCCGCGGCTTTTCGTTTCACCTTGTGGGGATGTCATGCGCGACGAACTGTTGGCGGCAGAGAAGGTAAAAGCCATCGAGTGGCGCGAAGGCACGTTGTATCTGCTGGATCAGCGCGTATTGCCGCGCGAGGAAACCTGGCTGGCCTACGATTCGGCCGCCGGCGTGGCCGAGGCCATCCGCAGCATGGTGGTGCGCGGCGCGCCGGCCATCGGTATCGCCGCCGCTTTCGGCCTGGTGCTGGGTGCGCGGGCGCGCCTGGCGGCTGGCGGCGACTGGCAGGCGGCGCTGGAGGAAGACTTCAAGGTACTGGCCGAATCGCGGCCGACCGCGGTCAACCTGTTCTGGGCCCTGGATCGCATGCGCGAGCGCCTGCAGCGCCTGAAAGAGGGCGAAAACGCCCTGGCGGCGCTGGAGGCGGAGGCCGTCGGCATCTTCGACAGCGACCGCGAGGCCAATCTGACCATGGCCCAGCTGGGCATGGAGCTGATCCGCAAGCACCAGGACAGCCCGCAGAAGCTGCTGACCCACTGCAATACCGGTGCCCTGGCCACCGGCGGTTTCGGCACCGCCCTGGGCGTGATTCGCGCCGCCCATCTGGGTGGGCTGGTCGAGCGGGTGTTCGCCGACGAGACCCGGCCCTGGCTGCAGGGTTCGCGCCTGACCGCCTGGGAGCTGGCGGGCGAGGGCGTGCCGGTCAGCCTGAATGCCGACTCCGCCGCCGCGCACCTGATGAAGACCGAAGGCATCACCTGGGTCATAGTCGGGGCCGACCGCATCACTGCCAATGGTGACGTGGCCAACAAGATCGGCACCTACCAGCTGGCGGTCAACGCCATGCACCATGGCGTGCGCTTCATGGTGGTGGCGCCCAGCTCGACCATCGACATGAACCTGGAGGACGGCGAAGACATCCCGATCGAGGAGCGCGACAGCCGTGAGCTGCTGGAGGTCGCCGGCCAGCGCATCGCCGCCGATGTGGATGCGATCAATCCGGTATTCGACGTGACGCCGGCCGATCTGATCGATGCCATCGTCACCGAAAAGGGCGTGGTCGAGCGGCCGGATGCGGCGAAAATGGCGCAATTGATGTGTCGCAAGCGCCTGCACTGAGTCGCACGCTCCGGCGCTGGGCGGGGTAGGTGCCGGGCGTGTGCTGTGATAAGCTCCGGCAGTTTTTCGACGGCCCCGTCGGGGTCGCCTCACCAGCGCGAATAGTTGGCTTAACTCGTTGATTTGCTGTGGATCGCTACCGAACGGGCGGTCGCGGCGGACTCCGATCCCACCCAGGATGGGCAGGAACGGGGTTTCACCAGAATAAGGAACCTGGCTTCTCATGGGCGAACTGGCCAAAGAAATCCTCCCGGTCAATATCGAAGACGAGCTGAAACAGTCCTACCTCGACTACGCCATGAGCGTGATCGTCGGGCGTGCGCTGCCGGATGCGCGCGATGGCCTGAAGCCGGTGCACCGTCGCGTGCTCTACGCGATGAGCGAACTGGGCAACGACTGGAACAAGGCCTACAAGAAATCCGCCCGTGTGGTCGGTGACGTGATCGGTAAGTACCACCCGCACGGCGACACGGCGGTGTACGACACCATCGTGCGCATGGCCCAGCCCTTCTCCCTGCGTTATATGCTGGTCGACGGCCAGGGCAACTTCGGTTCGGTGGACGGCGACAACGCCGCGGCCATGCGATACACCGAAGTGCGCATGGCCAAGCTGGCCCACGAGCTGCTGGCCGACCTGGACAAGGAAACCGTCGACTGGGTGCCCAACTACGACGGCACCGAGCAGATCCCGGCGGTCATGCCGACCAAGATCCCCAACCTGCTGGTCAACGGCTCCAGCGGTATCGCCGTGGGCATGGCCACCAACATCCCGCCGCACAACCTGACCGAGGTGATCGACGGCTGCCTGGCGCTGATCGACAACCCCGAGCTGACCGTCGACGAGCTGATGCAGTACATCCCCGGTCCGGATTTCCCGACCGCGGGCATCATCAACGGTCGCGCGGGCATCATCGAGGCCTACCGCACCGGCCGTGGTCGCATCTATATGCGTGCCCGTGCGGTGGTCGAGGACATGGACAAGTCCGGCAGCCGCCAGCAGATCATCGTCACCGAGCTGCCGTACCAGTTGAACAAGGCGCGTCTGATCGAGAAGATCGCCGAGCTGGTCAAAGAGAAGAAGATCGAGGGCATCACCGAGCTGCGCGACGAGTCCGACAAGGACGGTATGCGCGTGGTCATCGAGCTGCGCCGCGGCGAAGTCGGCGAGGTGGTGCTGAACAACCTCTACGCCCAGACCCAGATGCAGAGCGTGTTCGGTATCAACGTCGTGGCCCTGGTCGATGGCCAGCCGCGCACACTGAACCTCAAGGACATGCTCGAGGTATTCGTCCGTCACCGCCGCGAAGTGGTGACCCGCCGTACCGTCTACGAGCTGCGCAAGGCCCGTGAGCGTGGCCACATCCTCGAAGGTCAGGCCGTCGCCCTGTCCAACATCGACCCGGTGATCGAGCTGATCAAGACCTCGCCGACTCCAGCCGAGGCCAAGGAACGTCTGATCGCCACCGCCTGGGCCTCCAGCGCCGTGGAAGCGATGGTCGAGCGCGCCGGTGCCGACTCCTGCCGTCCGGAAGACCTGGACCCGCAGTATGGCCTGCGTGACGGCAAGTACTACCTGTCCCCCGAGCAGGCCCAGGCCATCCTCGAGCTGCGCCTGCATCGCCTGACCGGCCTGGAACACGAGAAGCTGCTATCCGAGTACCAGGAGATCCTCACTCAGATCGGCGAGCTGATCCGCATCCTGACCAGCCCCGAGCGTCTGATGGAAGTCATCCGCGAGGAGCTGGAGAAGGTCAAGGCCGAGTTCGGCGACGCCCGCCGCACCGAGATCATGGCCTCGCAGATGGACCTGACCATCGCCGACCTGATCACCGAGGAAGAACGCGTCGTCACCATCTCTCACGGCGGCTACGCCAAGTCCCAGCCGCTGGCCGCCTACCAGGCCCAGCGTCGTGGCGGCAAGGGCAAGTCGGCCACCGGGGTGAAGGACGAGGACTACATCGAGCACCTGCTGGTCGCCAACAGCCACGCTACCCTGCTGCTGTTCTCCAGCAAGGGCAAGGTCTACTGGCTGCGTACCTTCGAGATTCCGGAAGCCTCGCGTACCGCGCGTGGTCGCCCGCTGGTCAATCTGCTGCCGCTGGACGAGGGTGAGCGCATCACCGCCATGCTGCAGATCGACCTGGAGGCCGTGCGTGCGCGCTTCGCCGACGAAGAGAGCGATGACGACGACGTGGTCGCCGAGCAGGTCGGCGAAGTGGTCGAGGTGGAGGAGGCCGAGGAAGGCGACGAATCCGATTTCAGCCAGGACGAGCCGACCGGCGCCTACATCTTTATGGCGACCGCCTACGGCACGGTGAAGAAGACTCCGCTGATCCAGTTCACCAAGCCGCGCTCCAACGGCCTGATCGCCCTGAAGCTGGAAGAGGGCGACTCGCTGATCGCCGCCGCCATCACCGATGGTTCGAAGGACGTGATGATGTTCTCCGACGCCGGCAAGGTGATCCGCTTCAAGGAAAGCAAGGTGCGCACCATGAGTCGTATCGCTCGCGGTGTGCGCGGCATGCGCCTGGCTGACGGGCAGCGCATCATCTCCATGCTGATCCCGGAAGCCGGTGCGCAGATCCTCTCCGCCTCTGCGCGCGGCTACGGCAAGCGCACCCCGCTGGCCGACTACCCGCGCCGCGGTCGTGGTGGCCAGGGCGTGATCGCCATGGTGATCAACGAGCGTAACGGCAAGCTGGTCGGCGCCGTGCAGGTGCTGGATGGCGAGGAGATCATGCTGATTTCCGACCAGGGCACCCTGGTGCGTACCCGCGTCGATGAAGTCCGCGGCGCCGGCCGTAACACCCAGGGCGTGATCCTGATCAAGCTGGCCGACGACGAGACCCTGGTCGGCTTGGAGCGGGTCCAGGAGCCGTCCGGCTCGGATGACGACGACATCGAAGGCGAAGTGCTTGCCGAAGGTGCCGAGACCGAACAAGTGGAAGTGGCGGACGAGGGCGAGACCTCGGTAGACGCCCCTAGCGACGAAGAGTGAGATTGACGTGAGCAAACGCGCCCATAACTTCTGCGCCGGCCCGGCCGCGCTGCCGACCGCAGTACTGCAACGCGCCCAGGCCGAGATGCTCGACTGGCAGGGCAAGGGCCTGTCCGTGATGGAGATGAGCCATCGCAGCGACGAGTACGTGGCCATCGCCGAGAAGGCCGAGCAGGACCTGCGCGACCTGCTGAGCATCCCGAACGACTACAAGGTGCTGTTCCTGCAGGGCGGCGCCAGCCAGCAGTTCGCCGAGATTCCGCTGAACCTGCTGCCGGAAGACGGCACCGCCGACTACATCGAGACCGGTATCTGGTCGAAGAAGGCCATCGACGAAGCGCGTCGCTACGGCAACGTCAATGTCGCCGCCAGCGCCAAGGGCTACGACTACTTCGCCATCCCCGGGCAGAACGAGTGGCAGCTGTCGAAGGACGCTGCCTACGTGCACTACGCCAGCAACGAGACCATCGGCGGTCTGCAGTTCGACTGGATTCCCGAAGTGGGCGACACCCCGCTGGTGGTGGACATGTCTTCGGACATCCTCTCCCGCGAGATCGACGTCTCCAAGTTCGGCCTGATCTACGCCGGCGCGCAGAAGAACATCGGTCCGAGCGGTCTGGTCGTCGCCATCATCCGCGAGGACCTGCTGGGCCGTGCCCGCAGCGTCTGCCCGACCATGCTCAACTACAAGATCGCCGCCGACAACGGCTCCATGTACAACACCCCGGCGACCTATTCCTGGTACCTCTCCGGCCTGGTCTTCGAGTGGCTGAAGGAGCAGGGCGGCGTCGCCGCCATGGAACAGCGCAACAAGGCCAAGAAGGACCTGCTGTACAAGGCCATCGACGCCAGCGACTTCTACAGCAACCCGATCCAGCCGAGCGCCCGCTCCTGGATGAACGTGCCGTTCCGTCTGGCTGACGAGAAACTGGACAAGGCCTTCCTGGCCGGTGCCGATGCCCGCGGCCTGCTCAACCTCAAGGGCCATCGTTCGGTGGGCGGCATGCGCGCCTCCATCTATAACGCCACCGGTCTGGACGCGGTCGAGGCCCTGGTTGCCTATATGGCGGAGTTCGAGAAGGAGCACGCCTGATGAGTGACGCCGATCAGCTCAAGGCGCTGCGGGTACGCATCGACAGCCTCGACGAGAAGATTCTCGATCTGATCAGCGAGCGCGCGCGCTGCGCCCAGGACGTGGCGCGGGTGAAGATGGCCTCCCTGCCGGCAGGCGAGAAGCCGGTCTTCTACCGCCCCGAGCGCGAGGCCTGGGTGCTCAAGCACATCATGGAGCTGAACAAGGGCCCGCTGGACAACGAGGAAATGGCGCGGCTGTTCCGCGAAATCATGTCCTCCTGCCTGGCCCTGGAGCAGCCGCTGAAGATCGCCTACCTGGGGCCGGAGGGCACCTTCTCCCAGGCCGCGGCGCTCAAGCATTTCGGTCATGCGGTGATCAGCCAGCCGATGGCGGCGATCGACGAGGTGTTCCGCGAAGTGGCCGCCGGCGCGGTCAACTTCGGCGTGGTGCCGGTGGAGAACTCCACCGAGGGTGCGGTCAACCACACCCTGGACAGCTTCCTCGAGCACGACATGGTCATCTGCGGTGAGGTGGAGCTGCGCATCCACCACCACCTGCTGGTCGGCGACACCACCAAGACCGACAAGATCACCCGCATCTATTCCCACGCCCAGTCCCTGGCCCAGTGCCGCAAGTGGCTGGATGCGCACTATCCGAACGTCGAGCGCGTGGCGGTGCCCAGCAACGCCGACGCGGCCAAGCGGGTTAAGAGCGAGTGGAACTCGGCGGCCATCGCCGGCGACATGGCGGCCAACCTCTACGGCCTGACCAAGCTGCAGGAGAAGATCGAGGACCGCCCGGACAACTCCACGCGTTTCCTCATCATCGGCAGCCAGGAAGTGCCGCCGACCGGCGACGACAAGACTTCCGTCATCGTCTCCATGCGCAACAAGCCGGGCGCGCTGCACGAGCTGCTGGTGCCGTTCCACACCAACGGCATCGATCTGACCCGCATCGAGACCCGCCCGTCGCGCAGCGGCAAGTGGACCTACGTGTTCTTCATCGACTTCGTCGGCCACCACCAGGATCCGCTGATCAAGGACGTGCTGGAAAAGATCAACGGCGAAGCCGTCGCCCTGAAAGTGCTGGGTTCCTACCCGAAAGCGGTTCTCTGAACCGCGTGAGTGTCTGAGGAGAGCTCATGAGTTGCGATTTCCTCGCCCAGGCCGTGCCGGGCGTGCAGAAACTTTCGCCCTATGTGCCGGGCAAGCCGGTCGATGAGCTGGCCCGTGAGCTCAATCTCGACCCGGCCGGCATCGTCAAGCTGGCCAGCAACGAGAACCCGCTGGGCCCGTCGCCCAAGGCGCTGGAAGCGATCCGCGCCGAACTGGCCGAGCTGACCCGCTACCCGGACGGCAACGGTTTCGAGCTGAAGTCCAAGCTGGCGGCGCGCTGCGGCGTGACTGCGGCTCAGGTGACGCTGGGCAACGGCTCCAACGATATTCTCGACTTGGTCGCCCGCGCCTGGCTGGCACCGGGGTTGAACGCCGTGTTCAGCCAATACGCCTTCGCCGTGTACCCGATCGCCACCCAGGCGGTCGGCGCCCAGGGCAAGGCGGTACCGGCCAAGGAACATGGTCACGACCTGGAAGCCATGTTGGCGGCCATCGACGCCAACACCCGCGTGGTGTTCATCGCCAACCCGAACAACCCGACCGGCACCTGGTTCGGCCCGGCCGCGCTGGAGTCCTTCCTCGCTCGCGTGCCGCAGAACGTGCTGGTTGTGCTGGACGAGGCCTATATCGAGTATGCCGAAGGCGATGAGCTGCCGGATGGCCTCGATTATCTGGCGCGCTACCCGAACCTGCTGGTCTCGCGCACCTTCTCCAAGGCCTATGGCCTGGCCTCGCTGCGCGTTGGCTATGCGCTGAGCTCGCCGCAGGTGGCCGATACGCTCAACCGCGTGCGCGCGCCGTTCAACGTCAACAGCCTGGCCCTTGCCGCCGCCTGTGCGGCGCTGGAGGATGCCGACTACCTGGCCGCCAGTCGCCGCACCAACGACGCCGGCATGGCGCAGCTGGAAGACGGCTTCCGCCGCCTGGGTCTGCAGTGGATTCCCAGCAAGGGCAACTTTATCGCCGTCGACTTCGGTCGCGACGCCGCGCCGATCAACCAGGCGCTGCTGCGCGCCGGGGTGATCGTGCGTCCGGTGGCCGGTTACGGCATGCCGACCTTCCTGCGGGTGTCCATCGGCACCGAGCAGGAGAATGCCCGCTTCCTCGAGGCGCTGGGGCAGATCCTCCGTGGCTGATGCAATGTCGCTGCAACAAGTATCGAGCAAGCTCGGTCGCCTGGTGGTGGTGGGGCTAGGCCTGATCGGCGGCTCCTTCGCCAAGGGCATCCGCCAGAAGGGGTTGTTCGACGAAGTGGTGGGAGTGGATCTGGACGCCGAGTCGCGTCGTCTGGCCGTGGAGCTGGGCGTGGTCGACCGCTGCGAGACCGAGCTGGCCGCCGCCTGTCAGGGCGCCGCGGTGATCCAGCTGGCGGTGCCTATTCTGGCCATGGAAAAAGTCCTGGCCCAGCTGGCGCGCCTCGATCTGGGCCATGCCGTGCTCACCGATGTCGGCAGCGCCAAGGGCAATGTGGTGCGCGCCGCGCGTTCGGCCTTCGGTGGCGATGTGGCGCGTTTCGTTCCGGGCCATCCCATCGCCGGTTCCGAGCAGAGCGGGGTGGAGGCCTCCAACGTCGAGCTGTTCCGTCGCCACAAGGTGATCCTCACCCCGCAAGCCGGCACCGATGCCGAGGCGCTGGCGCTGGTCGACGGTCTGTGGCGCGCCCTGGGTGCCGACGTGGAGCACATGGAGGTGGAGCATCACGACCAGGTGCTGGCCGCCACCAGCCACCTGCCGCACCTGCTGGCCTTTACCCTGGTCGACTCGCTGGCCAAGCGCAGCGAGAACCTGGAGATCTTCCGTTACGCAGCCGGCGGCTTCCGCGACTTCACGCGCATTGCCGGCAGCGATCCGGTGATGTGGCACGACATCTTCCTCGCCAACCGCGAGGCGGTGTTGCGCACACTAGACGCATTTCGCGACGACCTCGACGCCCTACGCGGCGCGGTCGACGCAGGGGACGGGCATCAGTTGCTTGGCGTGTTCACCCGCGCCCGGCATGCCCGCGAGCATTTCAGCAAAATCCTGGCCCGCAGGGCCTATGTGGACGCCATGCACTCGAATGATCTGATCTACCTCGCCAATCCCGGTGGCTCTCTCTCCGGTCGCATCCGCGTGCCGGGCGACAAATCCATCTCGCACCGCTCGATCATGCTCGGCTCGCTGGCCGAGGGCACCACTCAGGTGGAAGGCTTCCTCGAGGGCGAAGACGCCCTGGCCACCCTGCAGGCCTTCCGCGACATGGGCGTGGTGATCGAAGGTCCGCATCACGGCAAGGTGACCATTCACGGTGTGGGCCTGAATGGCCTGAAGCCGCCGCCCGGCCCGCTGTACCTGGGCAACTCCGGCACCTCCATGCGCCTGCTCTCCGGCCTGCTGGCCGCGCAGCCGTTCGATACCGTGCTGACCGGCGACGCCTCGCTGTCCAAGCGCCCGATGAATCGGGTGGCCAAGCCGCTGCGCGAGATGGGGGCGGTGATCGAGACCGGCCCGGAAGGTCGTCCGCCTCTGACCATTCGTGGCGGCCAGCGCCTGACCGGCATGAGCTACGAGATGCCAATGGCCAGTGCCCAGGTCAAGTCCTGTCTGCTCCTGGCCGGTCTGTACGCTGCCGGTGAGACCTCGGTGACCGAGCCGGCGCCGACCCGCGACCACACCGAGCGCATGCTGCGCGGCTTCGGTTATCCGGTGAGCGTGGACGGCAATGTCGCCACCGTTCAGTCCGGCCACAAGCTCGGCGCCACTCATATCGAAGTGCCGGCGGACATCTCTTCGGCCGCCTTCTTCCTGGTCGCCGCCAGCATCGCCGAGGGTTCCGAACTGGTGCTGGAGCACGTCGGCATCAACCCGACCCGTACCGGCGTGATCGACATCCTCAAGCTGATGGGCGCCGACCTGACCCTGGAAAACCAGCGCGAAGTCGGCGGCGAGCCGGTTGCGGATATCCGCGTGCGCGCCGCCAAGCTCAAGGGCATCGATATCCCGGAAGACCTGGTGCCGCTGGCCATCGACGAGTTCCCGGTGCTGTTCGTCGCCGCCGCCTGCGCCGAAGGGCGCACCGTGCTGCGTGGTGCCGAGGAGCTGCGGGTGAAGGAATCCGACCGCATCCAGGTCATGGCCGACGGCCTGATCGCCTTGGGCGTGAAAGCCGAGCCGACCCCGGACGGCATCATCATCGAGGGCGGCGCCTTCGGTGGTGGCGAGGTATGGAGCCATGGCGATCACCGCATCGCCATGTCCTTCAGCGTGGCCTCGCTCCGTGCCGGCGGCGCCATCCGTATCCATGATTGCGCCAACGTCGCCACGTCCTTCCCCAATTTCCTCGGGCTGGCGGCGCAGGTCGGTATCCGTGTGGCGGAGGAGGGCAAGGCATGAGCGCCGTAGTCATCACCATCGACGGGCCGAGCGGCTCCGGCAAGGGCACTGTTGCCGGCCTGCTGGCCGCCAAGCTGGGTTGGAATCTGCTGGATTCCGGCGCCCTCTACCGTCTGCTGGCTTTCGCCGCCGGCAATCACGGCATCGATCTGACCAACGAGGAAGCGCTGAAGACCCTGGCCGCCCACCTGGACGTACAGTTCATCGGCAAGCGCATCATCCTCGAAGGTGACGAGGTCACCGACGACATCCGCAATGAACAGGTCGGCGCCGGCGCTTCCATGGTCGCCTCCCTGCCGGCGGTGCGCGAAGCGCTGCTACAGCGCCAGCGCGCCTTCCGCGAGGCGCCGGGCCTGGTGGCCGACGGTCGCGATATGGGAACCGTGGTGTTCCCGGACGCGCCGCTGAAGATCTACCTGACCGCCAGCGCCGAGGAGCGGGCCCGTCGCCGCTACCTGCAGTTGAAAGACAAGGTCGAAGGTGTTAGCCTGCCTCGTCTGCTAGACGAGATTCGTGCGCGCGACGAGCGCGACATGCAGCGTGCGGTGGCTCCCTTGAAGCCGGCAGTCGATGCCATTCAACTGGATTCCACCGAGCTGAGCATCGAGCAGGTAATGGAAAGAATTCTCAGCGAGGTCGCCAGCCGCGATCTCGCCGGGTAAGCCCAGGCCGCACCATCGCGGCCGACAAGGAGGCAGGCGGGAGACCAGTCATAGTCCCGCAGGCCTCTTTTTACATGAACGAACCCACATTGTCTGGAGTGTGGTTTGGGCAGATTCCCTGCCCTTGATCGACAGGAATCAACATGAGCGAAAGCTTTGCAGAACTTTTTGAAGAAAGCCTGAAATCCCTCGACATGCAGCCGGGTGCCATCATCACCGGCATCGTGGTCGACATCGACGGTGACTGGGTCACCGTGCATGCCGGCCTGAAGTCCGAGGGCGTCATCCCGCTCGACCAGTTCTTCAACGAACAGGGCGAGCTGACCATCAAGGTAGGTGACGAAGTCCACGTTGCGCTGGACGCAGTGGAAGACGGCTTCGGTGAAACCAAGCTGTCCCGCGAGAAAGCCAAGCGTGCCGAGTCCTGGCTGGTTCTGGAAGCCGCTTTCAATGCTGAGGAAGTGGTCAAGGGCGTTATCAACGGCAAGGTCAAAGGCGGCTTCACCGTTGACGTCAACGGCATCCGCGCGTTCCTGCCGGGCTCCCTGGTCGATGTCCGTCCGGTGCGTGATACCACTCACCTGGAAGGCAAAGAGCTGGAGTTCAAGGTCATCAAGCTGGACCAGAAGCGCAACAACGTTGTCGTTTCTCGTCGCAGCGTGCTGGAAGCCGAGAACAGCGCCGAGCGCGAAGCTCTGCTGGAATCCCTGCAGGAAGGTCAGCAGGTCAAAGGTATCGTCAAGAACCTCACCGACTACGGTGCGTTCGTTGACCTGGGCGGCGTAGATGGTCTGCTGCACATCACCGACATGGCCTGGAAGCGCATCAAGCACCCGTCCGAGATCGTCAACGTTGGCGACGAGATCGATGTCAAGGTTCTGAAGTACGATCGCGAGCGCAACCGCGTCTCCCTGGGTCTGAAGCAGCTGGGCGAAGATCCATGGGTCGCCATCAAAGCGCGCTACCCGGAAGGTACCCGTGTTACCGCCAAAGTCACCAACCTGACCGATTACGGCTGCTTCGCCGAGCTGGAAGAAGGCGTGGAAGGCCTGGTGCACGTGTCCGAGATGGATTGGACCAACAAGAACATCCACCCGTCCAAGGTCGTTCAGGTCGGCGACGAAGTGGAAGTTCAGGTTCTCGACATCGACGAAGAGCGTCGTCGTATCTCCCTGGGCATCAAGCAGTGCAAGTCGAACCCGTGGGAAGACTTCTCCGGCCAGTTCAACAAGGGCGACAAGATCTCCGGCACCATCAAGTCGATCACCGATTTCGGTATCTTCATCGGTCTGGACGGCGGCATCGACGGTCTGGTTCACCTGTCCGACATCTCCTGGAACGAAGTGGGCGAAGAAGCCGTACGTCGCTTCAAGAAGGGCGACGAGCTGGAAACCGTCATCCTCTCCGTTGATCCGGAGCGCGAGCGTATCTCCCTGGGCATCAAGCAGCTGGAAGACGATCCGTTCTCCAACTACGCCTCCCTGAACGAGAAAGGCACCATCGTGCGCGGTACCGTCAAGGAAGTGGACGCCAAAGGCGCTGTAATCAGCCTGGGCGGCGATATCGAGGGCATCCTGAAAGCCTCCGAAATCAGCCGTGACCGCGTTGAAGACGCCCGTAACGTGCTGAAGGAAGGCGACGAAGTCGAAGCCAAGATCATCAGCATCGACCGCAAGTCCCGCGTGATCAGCCTGTCCGTCAAGTCCAAAGACGTCGAAGACGAAAAGGACGCGATGAAAGAGCTGCGCACCAAGCAGGAAAGTGAAAGCACCGGTCCGACCACCATCGGTGATCTGATCCGTGCCCAGATGAACCAGAACTAAGTTCCGGTGCTTCTGGAAAAAGGGCGACTTCGGTCGCCCTTTTTCATTTCCTAGAGATTCGTATTTCCCCTCTTGACATTCGGGCTACCCAAACACTGGCAGGCGTGCTAAAAACACCTACTAGATGATCTAGCCGCTTGAAAAAGAAGGGAAAACCATGACCAAGTCGGAGTTGATCGAGCGCATAGTTACCCACCAGGGACTGCTGTCCTCCAAGGATGTGGAACTGGCGATCAAGACCATGCTGGAGCAGATGTCCCAGGCTCTGGCGACCGGCGATCGCATCGAGATCCGCGGCTTCGGCAGTTTTTCCCTGCATTACCGTGCACCTCGCGTGGGGCGTAATCCCAAGACTGGAGAGTCCGTACGCCTGGATGGCAAGTTCGTGCCGCATTTCAAGCCAGGCAAGGAATTGCGTGATCGTGTCAACGAGGATGAGTGAGTTGGGCTGGTCACGGCTCGCAAGGAGCTGAATATGTTTGGCAGCATTAAGCGTTTGATTCTGCTGGGAACGCTTTTGCTGGTTGGAGTAGCGATCCTGCTGCTCATGCTGCAAAATCCGCAGCGTTCCGAGTTCCACTTCCTATTCTGGGTTACCCCGGAACTACCTTTTTCTGTTTTCCTGATTCTGGCTTTTGTGCTCGGCGCCGTCGGCTCGCTGTTGTTGAGTCTTTTGGCCGCGAGACGCTGGGCTATCCGGACGAAGCCGAAGGCTGATTGAGTTTTATGAGTTGTTGCGCCTTTGGGCTCCTTGCGAATGAATGGCGAGCGGCTATTCGGGTCTTCTCGTTAGGACCTGACCAATGATGCGAGTGCTGGTGACGGGGGCCTCCGGTTTTGTAGGTGGCGCGCTGGTTCGCCGTCTTATCACTGAGCCGGAAATCCAGGCGGTTGCAGGCGTGCGCGCGCTAGCTTATGCGCCGGTCGGTATGGCATGCGATTTCTTGGAATTAGGTAATCTGGAAGACGGTCGGCTCGAGGCCCAGCAGCTACAGAACATACAGGTTGTCGTGCATGCCGCGGCTCGTGTCCATGTGATGCGCGAGTGCTCCGCTGATCCAATGACGGAGTTCCGGCGGGTCAATGTCGACGGCACTCTTGCTCTCGCCAGGGCTGCTGCAGCGGCTGGCGTTCGACGATTCCTGTTTGTCAGCTCCATCAAGGTCAATGGAGAGTCGACACCGGCTAACTCACCTTTCCGGGCGGATGACTTGCCTGCGCCTATGGATCCTTATGGAGTCTCCAAGCTCGAGGCTGAGCAGGGGCTGCTTCAGATTGCATGCGAATCCGAAATGGAGGTGGTAATAATCCGCCCCCCCTTGGTTTACGGACCGGGTGTGCGTGCCAACTTCCTCAGCATGATGCGCTGGCTGCATCGAGGTATCCCGCTGCCGCTTGGTGGGATCGATAACCGTCGTAGTCTGGTGGCTCTGGATAATCTCGTCGACCTAATGGTGTGCTGCCTCGAACATCCGGCCGCGGCCAATCAAGTGTTCCTCGTCAGTGATGGCGAGGATCTCTCCACTAGCGAGTTGTTGCGTCGCCTCGGTCTTGCCCTGAACCGATCGGCCCACCTTTGGAGCTGGGCAACTCCCCTATTGCGTACGCTGTTGCGGATAACGGGGCGCGCTGCGTTGATACAGCGACTATATGGTTCCCTGCAGGTAGATATCGACAAGACTCGGGCGCTATTAGATTGGGCTCCGCCGATTAGCTCTGATGAAGCTTTGCGCCTGACCGCAGAGAGCTTTCGGATGAATGCATGCTGACCTCGGTCCTGCTCCTGTCTGCGGTGTTGCTGCTTTCCTGGGGGATGACTGGCGGGCTGCGGCGGTATGCCCTGCAGCGCAATGTCCTGGACATGCCCAATCAGCGCAGCTCCCATAGCGTGCCCACTCCACGGGGTGGGGGCATGGCCATAGTGATGAGCTTTTTGCTGGCTTTGCTGGCGGCGTTGGCGCTTGGGTGGCTGACGCTTGAGCCAGCTATGGCGCTGCTGGGGGCTGGATCCCTGGTGGCTGTGATTGGCTTTCTCGACGATCACGGCCATGTGCCGGCTCGCTGGCGCCTGTTGGTCCATTTTACGGCCGCTATCTGGGGCCTTTACTGGCTTGGCGGTATGCCCCCCATGAAGCTCGGCGATGTAAATATCGAGCTAGGCTGGTTGGGCGGCATGTTCGGGGTGGTGTATCTGGTCTGGCTGCTCAATCTGTATAACTTCATGGATGGTATCGATGGTATCGCAGGTGTCGAGGCAGTGACATGTTGCCTGTCTGCGGTATTGATTTGCATCTTGCTGGATAACTGGCAGGCTGCGCTGTTGCCCGCTGCGTTAGGGCTGGCTGCGATGGGTTTCCTGATATGGAATTTCCCGCCGGCGAAAATCTTCATGGGGGACGCCGGCAGCGGCTTCCTTGGTCTGATACTGGGGCTGATCTCGCTGTACATGACCTGGCTCGAGCCGCAATTGTTCCTGGCTTGGCTGATCGTGCTTGGCGTCTTTCTGGTCGATGCCAGCATTACACTGCTGCGCCGATTCGTGCGAGGAGAGAAGATTTATCAGGCGCATCGCAGCCATGCCTATCAGCATGCCTCTCGCCTATATGGGAAGCATCTGCCTGTTACCCTGGCGGTGGCCGCTATTAATTTATGCTGGCTGACGCCGCTGGCTGTCTGGGTTGCTTTAGATGGGAATGCCTGGGTGGCGTTGCCCCTAGCATATGTACCGTTGATCTGCTTGGCTCTTAGGTATCGTGCTGGTCTTGCAGAGTAGTCTGAATCGATAGAGGCATGGAGCCTATGAATGTGCGTCTTTGGCTAGTGAGCTGGCCGCGCCGCTACAAGCGTCTACTGCAGCTTAGCGCCGATGTCCTGATCTGCTGGGTGGCCCTGTGGTTGGCTTTCTGGGTGCGCCTGGGATCCGAAAAGCTGATCAATCCCTTGGGTGAGTATCTGTGGCTATTCGCAGCGGCTCCGCTTATTGCCATCCCAATCTATATCCGATCCGGAATGTATCGGGCGGTATTGCGCTATCTGGGCAATGATGCCCTGGTGACCATCTTCAAGGCGGTGACCGTCTCGGCGCTATTGCTTGCTCTTGTGGTTTATTGGCACAAGACGGCACCTGCGGTTGTTCCTCGCTCCCTGGTATTCAACTACTGGTGGTTGAGCCTGGTCCTGGCGGGTGGCCTGCGCCTGCTGATGCGCCAGTACTTCATGGGTGACTGGTTCAACGTCCGTGCGGCCATGAATTTTTCGAGCAAGGATGATGCCCTGCCTCGTGTCGCCATTTATGGTGCGGGTACCGCTGGTAATCAGCTGGTGGCGGCCTTGCGCATGGGGCGCTCGATGCGACCGGTGGCTTTCATTGATGACGATGGCAGCATTGCTACTCGTGTGATCGCAGGTTTGAAGGTCTACAAGCCCAAGCATATTGCCCAATTGATCAACGAGACCGGTGCACAGGAAATTCTCCTTGCAATTCCGTCTGCCAGTCGGGCTCGGCGCAAGGAGATTCTGCACCACCTCGAGGCTTTCCCCCTGCACATTCGCTCCGTGCCAGCCATCGTGGATTTGGCTAGTGGGCGGGTGCGAGTCGACGATATCCAAGAGGTGGACATTGCCGACCTCCTTGGCCGTGATGCGGTCCCTCCTCAGGTCGAACTGTTCGAGCGTTGCATTCGCGACAAGGTTGTCATGGTCACTGGCGCCGGTGGTTCGATCGGATCGGAGCTATGCCGCCAGCTGATTGGCAGCCAGCCTCGCACGCTGGTGCTGTTCGAACATGCCGAGTTCAATCTCTACAGCATCCACAGCGAGCTGGAAGCGGCCATTCGGCGGGAGTCTCTACCCATCCGCCTGGTGCCGATACTCGGCTCTGTGCGCTCGCAGGAGTACCTACTGGAGGTAATGCGCGCCTGGGGGGTTCACACCCTGTATCACGCTGCGGCCTACAAGCATGTGCCCATGGTCGAGCACAACATCGCTGAAGGTGTTCGCAATAACGTGTTTGGCACTTTGAGTGCTGCGCAGGCGGCGCTCAAAGCAGGTGTCGAGAACTTCGTGCTGATTTCCACCGACAAGGCGGTCAGGCCTACCAACATCATGGGCAGCACCAAGCGTTTGGCGGAACTTGTGTTGCAGGCATTGAGCCTGGAGTCCGCGCCCGTACTGTTCAACGATTCCGGGACAGTACACCAGGTCAACAAGACGCACTTCACCATGGTCCGCTTCGGTAATGTGCTGGGCTCTTCTGGCTCGGTCATCCCATTGTTCCGTGAGCAGATCAAGCGGGGCGGGCCGGTTACGGTGACCCATCCGTCCATTACTCGTTATTTCATGACTATTTCCGAGGCGGCTCAGCTTGTGATCCAGGCTGGAGCCATGGGGCAGGGTGGGGATGTCTTCGTGTTGGATATGGGGCAGCCCGTAAAGATTCTGGAGCTGGCCGAGAAGATGATCCACCTCTCCGGCCTGAGTATTCGTTCGGAGCGCAATCCGCAGGGCGATATTGATATCGAATTCACCGGTTTGCGGCCGGGTGAGAAGCTTTACGAGGAACTGCTGATTGGCGACAACGTCAGCCCTACCTGCCATCCGATGATCATGAGAGCGAGCGAGGAACATCTGTCCTGGGAGGCATTGAAGGGGGTTCTCGACGAAATATTGACCGCCCTGGCTCGGGACGATTACGACAGGGTCCGGCAACTGTTACGCGAAACTGTGAGCGGATATGCTCCGGAAGGAGAGATAGTCGACTGGATGCATGTGCAGCACCGCACAGAACCTAGATAGTGGCTGTTTGACAGCTTTCTGGCGAGGGCTAGCCTTTCGGAGACGTGATCAGGAAGTTCACGTTCCCCTCAACGAAATGGAGCTTCGCCATGTACAAGAAGTCACTCGCCGTTCTGTTGTTCTCCTGCTTTGCATCACTGTCTGTCAATGCCGCGACCACCGAGTCCACCAAGGCCGCTGAGGCGCCTGCAGAGCAGGTCCAGCAGCTCGAAGGCCAGATCAATCTCAACACTGCCGACGCCGCAACCCTCGAGGCGGGGTTGTTGGGGATCGGCCCGGCCAAGGCGCAGGCCATAATCGATCACCGCAATAGCAATGGTCCCTTCGCTTCGATCGATGAGCTACTGGAGGTCAAGGGGATTGGCCCGGCGACGCTGGAAAAGAACCGCGACAGGATCAGCGTCAACTAGACATCCGATGTCCTGAGAAAGCCGGTCTATGACCGGCTTTTTTGCTTTCGGTGGGGCAGAGATACAATGCCTCATCACAAGCTGTCAGGAGTTGGCCGTGCCTTCAATGCAACCATCGCTCGGATTTGCCGGTATCGGTCTGATGGGGCTTCCGATGGCGCGGCGCCTACTTGCGGCAGGCTATTCCTTGAGTGTCTGGAATCGCTCAGCGGAGAAATGTGCTGGCTTGGCAGAGGGGGGCGCGGTGATTGTGCCTTCTGCCGGCCAGTTATGCGAGCAGGCGGATGTCGTGATGCTCTGCCTGGCCGATACGGCCGCCGTGCAGCAAGTGGTCTTCGGACCGACAGGAATAGTCGAGCGGGCGCAGCACGGCCAGTTGCTGATCGATTTCTCCAGCCTCGAGCCTACGGCTACGCGTGAGATGGCAGCGGAGTTGCAGGCTCGCACCGGCATGCGCTGGGTGGATGCGCCGGTATCCGGCGGAACGCCTGGCGCCGAGGCCGGTACTCTGGCAATCATGGCCGGGGGGAACCTTGAGGACATAGAACGGGTTCGCCCGATCCTGTCACACCTGGGGCAGCGCCTTACGCGCATGGGGCCTGTCGGCGCCGGCCAGGTCACCAAGGTCTGTAATCAGATGCTGGTCGCCTGCAACGCTCTGGTAATTGCCGAGGTGGTGGCTCTGGCGGAGCGTTCGGGAGTCGACGCCGCCTTGCTCGCACAGGCTCTGGCCGGCGGCTTTGCCGACTCCAAGCCGCTACAGATACTGGCTCCGCAGATGGCTGAGAGTCGCTTCGAGCCCGTCAAATGGCACGTAAGGACTCTTTTGAAGGACCTGGATACGGCGGTCAAGCTGGCTCGTGAAAAGGAGGGGGCAATCCCCATGAGTGGCCTGGCAGCCCAGCTAATGCGCCTACACGGCAACCAGGGCTATCTCGAGCAGGATCCCTCGACATTGATTCAAATGCTGCGCGGGGATCTGCCATGAAGGTAAGCGCCAATCTGTCTCTTCTATTCGGCGAGCTGCCAATGCGGCAGCGTCCTCAGGCGGCTGCTGCGGCTGGCTTCGACGGAGTGGAGATCCAGTTCCCCTATGAGGTACCCGCGCCGGTAATGCGCGAGGAGCTGAAGCGATGCGCGATGCCGCTGGTGCTGATCAACCTGCCCGCGGGCGATCTGATGTCCGGTGGTCCCGGGCTGGCCGCGGTACCGAATCGCCAGGGTGAGTTCGATGCGGCTCTGCGGGAAGCACTGAGCTACGCGGCAATAGCTCGCCCACTTTGCGTCAATGTATTACCCGGGCGGCTCGCCGCGGGCGTGGCCCAAGAGGAGGCGCTGTCCGCTCTGGAGGCCAATCTGCGCAAGACCGCTGAGCAATTCCAGGCGCTGGGCATTCGCGTGCTATGCGAGGCCATCAATCCATTGGATATGCCCGGTTTCCTGATCAACACCGCAGAGCAACTGGAAGAGTTGCTGTACCGGGTCGATCACCCCAATTGCCTGGCGCAACTCGACTTCTATCACATGGCCCGACAGGGACTGAATATTGCCGAGTGCATTGCTCGTCTGAAGGGCAGGTTAGGTCATGTGCAGTTCGCCGACTGCCCGGGGCGGGGAGCCCCGGGAACGGGTGAGCTGGTCTTCGCCCCTTTGCTGGAGGCCCTGAAGGCTGCCGGGTACCGAGACTGGCTCGGTGCTGAATACCGCCCGGCTGGTGACACTTCGGCCAGTCTGGGGTGGCTGGCCGAATGGCATCTCTGAGAGCCGTGCTAGGAACTCAGTCCTTGCCACCTTCATAGTCATTGAGCGAAATGACCCGGGTCTTGCCGACGCGGTGGCGGTAGATCTCGCGCAGGTATTTGATGGCCTTCTTCACGCTGTCGCGCGATAGGCGGATGTCGTTGATCGAGACGAACTTGTCCTGGTCGTGGATCAGCTCGCGGTACTTCTTCTCGTACATCGGTTTGATCGCGTACCAGTTGGTATCGAGGATCTTCGCCGGGTTTTCGTACTCGTTGAGCATGGCCTCGATGCGCTCTTCGTCGAACTCCTCGGAGACGATGAAGTCGAGCATGGCGTTGTCCAGGCTCTCGTCGTAGCGGTACTGGTCGCGGGCGAAGCAGCGCTTGATGAAGGCGACGATCAGGGTCAGGAAGTCGTCCGACAGGCACGGGCTCTTGACGATCAGGGTGGTCAGCGACAGGTTGGCCGAGGCGCCGATGACCAGGGCGTAGCGCTTCAGGGTGGTGTTGGGGAACAGGCTGTTGAGGTGGGTCTTGAGCCGGTTTAGGTCCATGTAGGACAGCTTGTAGTCCTTCGGCAACGAGACGATGGACACCACCGAGGAGCAGTTCTTGAAGAAGTGCAGGTCGCTCAGGGCGCTGGCGTCGAAGTTGGACTTCTTGTACTGCTCCAGGGCCGCGCGGTAGCGCTTGGCCTCGATCGGCAGCAGGCTGATGCCCTCGATGGCCTGGGTCACCTTGTTGAAGTGCGGCAGGTCGATGGAACGGAAGAACAGGTCGTCGATATTGAGCTTGGGCTGCTCCTTCTCGAACACCTTGAATTTCTCGGTGGTGGTCGGTGGCGTCTGCTCGGCCACCACGGACTCGGCATAGGCCACGGCCACCGGGCCGGCCAGGCTCATGAACAGGTCGTTGGCGTCGAGGCGGATGGTTTCGCCGATGTCGATGCCGGCACGACGGAAGTAGTTCTGGTCGTAGTCGGTGGTCACCGCCTGGGCGGTGAGGATGTTGAAGATCTGCTGCGAGATGTACTGGTTGGCGTGGCGCTCCATGGCGTTCACGTCGATGTTCTGCACGTTGCCGCCATCGCTTTCTTCGGCGTAGCGCATGATGTCGTTGGAGATCAGCATCATGGCGTTCCACGGGCGGATGCGGCGCATCACGCTCTCTTCGCCGGTCTCCTCGCTGTCGAAGTTGTAGGAGAAGTCCCACTCCTCGGCGAGGTACTTGCACAGCAGGCGGCCGGCGTTGATGTGCAGGGCCTCGGACATCTCGATGCGCTGATCGGAGATGTTCGGCAGGATGCAGATGCCGCTGGTGAAGATCGGCTCGAAGACGAAGGAGTGGCCGCGGTTGTCCTCGCTGCTGCTCTCTTGTTTGGTCTCGAAGGTCTTGCTCATGTAGGCGAACTGCTGGGCCAGGCCGAACTCCGAGGCCATGCCCGAGCCGGTGCCGCCACCGGCGCTGAAGATGTAGAAGTACAGGCGCGACTGGTTGGCCTTGATGCCGCAGGAATCGATCAGGTAGCTATGGATGAACTTCCAGTCTGCATTGGAGAAGCGCTGGGTGTCCTTGTTGAGGATGATCTTGGCCAGGTACTGGCCGAGGATCGGCGCGTTACCGGCGCCACCGGCGTGGACCTCGGACAGGTCCATGATCTTCATCTTGCTGTAGTCGTCGAGGAAGCCGCTGGTCTCTGCTTTGCGCGAGAAGCGGATGCGCCCCTCGATGTCCTTGTCCAGGTCGCCCAGCATCACCAGCGGCTCGATCAGGAACACCGGCTTGGCGGCGCGACTGCCGGCCAAACGCAGGTTGCTGCGCAGCCAGCCGGCCGGGCGCTGTTCACCGCCGTTCTTTTCCAGGTTGCTGAACTCGTTGAGGTAGAAGCGCCGCGCGTTGTACACCAGCGAGGCAACGTCCAGGGCGATGTTGGAGCCGCAGCGGCCGAGGCCGATCAGGCACACCGACGGGAAATGCTGGGCGTGCCGTGCATCGAGGGCATCTTCGCCGTGCAGCTTGGGAAATACCCGCTCGCGCAGGCCGTCCAGATTCTCCAGGATGCGGTCGATGTCGCGCTCGGTGAAGTACATGTACTGCTCGCCGCCGACCTGCAGCGCGTTGCTGACTGGCAGGGGGAGGGGCTCGATCTCGGTATGTGCAACGGTGCGGGGTTCGGAAACGGTGGAATCTGCGTCTTTGTCTTTAGTTGTTTTCATCGTCGACATTCCGGGCTGTTGGCGGCAGCTTTCTTATTAAATAGAACTGGAGCAGGGAAATGCTCGGTTACATGAGCTAGCACTATATACAGCGAACCGGCATTGTTCGAGGCGGATGCAGGCTCTTTTTCACCGCTTCACGCCCCGTCCGCTCTGTGTTAGCACGAAAAGCATGGCGAAACGCTATGCCGCTCGACCCTTGGCCGATCCTGGCTAGCCTTTCAACCGATTTGGTTGTTTCTGGGGGAAGACCTACATGCTCGATTATTTTGCGCTTGGCCTGTTGGTGTTCGTGGGGCTGGTGCTGTTCTACGGCATCATCGTGATTCACGACATTCCTTACGAGATCGCGGTGCACCGCAAGCATCCGCACCAGGATGCGATCCACGCCACCGGCTGGGTCAGCCTGTTCACCCTCCACGCGCTGTGGCCCTTCCTGTGGATCTGGGCCACCCTCTATCGCCCCGACCGCGGCTGGGGCTTCAGCGATGGCAAGTCCACCGAGAGTCATGTGGCAGGGCTGGAGCAGCAGGTCGCCGAACTGCGTGAGCGTCTGCAAGTACTGGAACAGCGCCAGGGCGCTGGCGAGCCGCCGGTCGAATCCGCACCGGCAGAGGAGGTGTGAGCCATGGATCTTCTACTGATACTGACCTACACCGCCATCTGCGTTGCCATCTTCAAGATCTTCCGCATCCCGCTGAACAAGTGGTCGGTACCCACCGCCGCCCTGGGTGGGATTGTGCTGATCGGCGCGTTGATCTTCCTCATGAACTACAACCATCCGTACTCGGAAGTGAGCCGGATGTACTTCGTCTCGACGCCGGTGATTCCAGTTGTCAGTGGTCGCGTGATCGAGGTGCCGGTGCAGGGCAACCAGGCGCTGAAGAAAGGCGACGTGCTGTTCCGCCTGGACCCGATTCCGTTCGAGAACAAGCTGAAGTCGCTGAAAGCGCAGATGGTCTCGGCCAAGGCCGATCAGTTCCGTGCCAGCGAGCTGGTCAAGCGCAACGTCGGTAACCGCCGCGACCTGGATATCACCACCGCACGGGTGGATGACCTGCAAGGGCAGATCAACATCGCCCAGTACGAGCTGGACAACACCACGGTCCGCGCCCCGTCGGACGGCTTCGTCACCCACGTCTCGCTGCGTCCGGGCATGTATGCGGCCAGGTTGCCGCTGCGGCCCTCGATGGTGTTCGTGCCGGCCGAGAGTCATTACTTCGTCGCCTGGATGCGCCAGAACAGCCAGCTGCGTCTGACCGTGGGTGACGAGGCCGAAGTGGCCTTCGACGGCATTCCCGGCGAAGTCTTCAGCGGCAAGGTCAAGACGGTGGTCGGGGTGATCGCCGAGGGCCAGGTGCAGCCCTCCGGCAACCTGGTCGGCTTCACCGGCTCGCCGCCCCCGGGGCGAGTGCCGGTGCAGATCGAGATCGACGATCCCGACTTCGAGAAGTACCGCGCCCAGGTGCCGGGTGGCGCCTATGGCCAGGCGGCGCTGTATAGCCAGCACTTCCACCATGTGGCGGTGATGCGCAAGATCCTGCTGCGCATGGCGGCGTGGATGAACTACATCTTCCCGTTCCACTGAGGCTGTCCGGGCGGTCAGATTTTTCCGCCCCAAGTCTTGCCTGAGGTGTTCGCCGGGGAGTAGGGTTGCTGCCCCGGCCGGACCGGCCGCCATGCTGTTGGATGTACCGTGAAACCTGTATCCCGGGCTCTGCTGATGCTGGCGCTGGTGCTGGCGGCGATCAACCTGCGCCCCGGCATCACCTCCTTCGCCCCGCTGATCGAACGCATTGCCGCCGAGCTTTCGCTGAGCCGCGGCCTGATCAGCCTGACCACCGCCTTGCCGGTCCTGTGCATGGGCCTGCTGGCGCCACTGGCGCCGCGCCTGGCGGTGCGCTTCGGCCTGGAACGCACCATCACCTGCTGCCTGGGGCTGATCATGCTGGCCCTGCTGCTGCGTTTCGGCGGCCACACCAGCGTGCTGCTGATCGGCAGCGCCGTGCTGCTCGGCGCCGGTATCGCCGTGGCCGGGCCGCTGTTGTCCGGCTTCATCAAGCGGCATTTCCGTGACCACGTCGGCCAGGTGGTCGGCTGGTATTCCTTCAGCATGGCCATCGGCGGTGCCGGCGGTGCGGTGCTCACCGTGCCACTGACCCAGAACCTGGGCGATGACTGGAGCCTGGGCCTGGCCGCCTGGTTCGTGCCGGCCCTGCTCGCCGGTCTGCTCTGGCTGCGCCTGCCGAACCGTACCGAGGAGGCCGTGGCCAGCGATGGCCAGGGCCTGCCCTGGCGCGAACCACGGGCCTGGCTGGTGACCGGTTTCTTCGCCATCCAGGCCGGCTTCTTCTACACCATGGCCACCTGGCTGGTGGCGCGCTACCACGAGGCGGGGCTGAGCCTGTTGTACAGCAACGGCCTGTTCAGCCTGTTCATGCTGGTCGGCCTGCCCAGTTCCTGGCTGATGCCCTGGCTGGCCCAGCGCTTTGATATCCGCCAGCCGCTGCTGGTGGCCTGCGGCCTGAGCCTGACTCTGTGCCTGACCATGATCACCTTCCAGCCGATCCTGCTGCCCGAGGTCTGGGCGGTGCTGATGGGCTTCGCCCTCAGCGGCTCCTTCGCCCTGTCGCTGGTGCTGCCGTTGTACGAGGTGCACACGCCGCTGGCGGTCAGCCGCTGGACCGCGATGATGCTCTGCGCCGGCTACTGCATGGCCTGCCTGGCGCCGATCCTGGCCGGCCTCGGGCGCGACCTGGCCGGTCACTACCAAGCGCCGTTCATGGTGCTGATCGGCCTGGGCGTGCTGATGACCCTCATCGCCTGGGCCCTGCGCACGCCGAAACGCCCGGCCTAGCGCCTGCGGCTTTTTGCAAAAGCGGCGCATGGTTCCTTTGCAGGGCCGGTGCCCTGTGTTAGAAGGCAGCCTGCACTTTCTGGAGTACCCGCGTGGAGTCCGAATCCATCGTCTATGGCTGCATCCGCGACTGGCCATCCGGTGACCGCGAGCAACGCCAGTTGCGCCGCGGCACCAACCGCCGGGTGCTGCAGCAGCTGCCCGACGGCGACGCCTGGCCATTCCTCGGCCGCGAGATGTTCTCCTTCTGCGGCACCGAGGGCGAGGGCCTGTACCAGACCCAGGTGATCCACTTCGGCGCCAGCTACCAGGCCATCGAGTACGAGTGGGCGCTGTGGGTCAAGGAGTTCGAGGCGCTGCTCAAGCGCCTGTACTGGGCCAGCGCGGTGGTGCACCTGGAAACCGAACTGAACGGCCTGCACACCTTCCGCTGGGAGTCCGAGAGCGGCTTCCACAGCCCCCAGGAAGAAGACCTGCGCATGCGCTGCGTGTGGGAGCGCGAGGGCAGCCTGCGCGGCTGACGGATAACGCCATGCTCAACTACTTGTGGTTCTTCCTCGCCGCGCTGTTCGAGATCGGCGGCTGCTACGCCTTCTGGATGTGGCTGCGCCTGGGCAAGAGCGCCTGGTGGATCGCCCCCGGGCTGCTCAGCCTGAGCCTGTTCGCCCTGCTGCTGACCCGCGTCGAGGCAGCCTATGCCGGGCGCGCCTATGCGGCGTATGGCGGGGTCTATGTGGTGGCTTCGCTGCTCTGGCTCGGGGCGATCGAGCGAACCCGACCGTTGCTGTCGGACTGGCTGGGCGCGCTGCTGTGCCTGATCGGGGCGGGCGTCATCCTGCTCGGCCCGCGCTTCACCAGTCAGTAGCGCTCGCGCGGGCCGCTAGTCCTCCAGCCACTCCTTCGGCACTTCCTCGCGCAGCATCAGCTGGCACTGCTGGCTGTCCGGGTCGAAGGCGATCACCGCCTGACCTTTTTCCAGCGCACGGCGGGCCCGCTCGACACGGATATCCAGCGGCGTCTCGTCGCCATTGTCAGTGCCTTCGCGGGTGACGAAGTCTTCCAGCAGGCGGGTCAGGGTCTCGGCTTCGAGCATCTGGTGGGGGATCAGCATGGCGGCTCCTGGGGCCAGTTTCTGCGCGGGCCCTTCAACGGGCTCGACGGCGGGCGGTCATGCTAATCGGTCGCGCGCCTGGGCGAGCAGATAGCGGTCGAGCAGGGCGTATAGCTGCTGGCAGTCCAGCGGCTTGCCGAGGAACTCGTTCATGCCGGCGGCCATGCCGCGGTCGCGGTGCTCGTCGAGGATGTGCGCGGTGAGGGCGACTATCGGCACGGCCGAGAGGTGCCGGCTGGCCTCCAGGCGGCGGATCTGCCGGGTGGCCTCGAAACCATCCAACTCGGGCATCTCGCAGTCCATCAGGATCAGCTGGATGGCGTTTGGATCGCGGCGGTACTCGTCCACCGCGCTCTGCCCGTCGGCGACCATGCGCACCGAGTAGCCGCGCTTGCGCAGGAAGCCCTGCACCACCATCTGATTTACCCGGTTGTCCTCGGCCACCAGGATGCACGGCGTGTTGCCGCTGCGCTGGTCCAGCGCGGGAGGCTGTGCCGGTGATTCCTGGCGGCGCTCGCTGTACAGCTCGAGCAGGGTGTCGCGCAGGCCGGTGACCGACAGCGGCAGGGCCAGGTGCAGCAGGCGCAGGCCCTGGCTTTCCGGCAGCTGCTGGTGCTGCTCCGGCGGGCTCAGCAGCAGCACGCGCTGACCCTGCTGCAGGTGCGGGCGCAGGCTGTCCAGCCAGTGCCCGCTGCTACCCGGCCAGGGCGACATCAGCACCAGCAGCGGTGGCGTGGCGAAGTCTTCCAGGTAGTCCTGCAGGCGCTCCGGGTCCTGGCAACGCTGAGTGCGCATGCCCCAGCGGCCGAGCAGGTGGCCCAGGCAGTCGAGACCCTGGCCGTCCAGCGAGCAGAGCAGGGCGATGCGGTTCTCCAGCAGGGTGGCCAGGTCGTCCTCGCCGGCGGTCGCGGCGCGCAGCGGGATGTCGAAGGCAAAGCGCGAGCCCTGGCCCGGCGTGCTCTGCACCTCGATGCGGCCGCCCATCATCTCCACCAGTTCCTTGCTGATGGCCAGGCCCAGGCCGCTGCCGCCGTAGCGGCGGGTGGTGCTGGAGTCGCCCTGGGCGAAGGATTTGAACAACTGGGTGAGGGAGTCGTCGTGAATGCCGATGCCGCTGTCGCTGACGGCGAACACCAGGTGCTGCTGGCCCTGGCTGTCGCTGCGCCGGCTGAGGGTCAGCGCCACATGGCCTTCCTGGGTGAACTTCAGGGCGTTGCCCAGCAGGTTCATCAGCACCTGCTTGAGGCGGGTCGGATCGCCCCGCACCCGGCGCGGCACACCGCCCTCCAGGCTGACATAGAGGCGCAGGCGCTTCTCCAGGGCCTGGGCGGTGAACAGCGCCATGGTCTCGGAGACCATCTGCTCCAGGTCGAACTCGATCTCCTCCAGGCTGAGCTTGCCGGACTCGATGCGGGCGTAGTCGAGGATGTCGTTGATCACCGCCATCAGCGAGCTGCCGGAGCTGCTGATGGTGTCCACGTAGAAGCGCTGGTTGCGCTCCAGCGGCGTCTCGCGCAGCAGCTGCAGCATGCCCAGCACGCCGTTGAGCGGGGTGCGGATCTCGTGGCTCATCTTGGCCAGGAAGCGGCCCTTGGCCTGGTTCTCGTACTCCGCCTGTTCGGCCGCCTGGCGCGAGCGGAAGCCTTCCTCCTTGAGCAGGTTGATGCGATCGGCCAGACCGATGGACAGGCTGAGCAGCTCGATGGTCACGCCCACCTTGACCACCGCCGAGCCGTAGATGCCGAAGATCTCCAGGCCCAGCGAGCCGCTGGTGACCAGCATGAAGGCCACCAGCAGCACGCTCCAGGCCAGCACGTAGTAGGAGCCATGGCGTACGCCGCGGCGCCAGGCGTAGATGCCTGTGAGCAGCAGGATCAGCGATATGCCGAGCACCGCCACGCTGGCCAGGATGTTCCAGGCGGCCAGGCCGATCAGCGGCACCGACAGCAGGCAGCCGACGATCACCAGCATCAGCAGGCGCAGGCCCTTGTCCAGACGCGGGAAGTGCTGCGGGATGTGCAGGAAGTGGCGGCTGAACTGGGCGGCGGTGAGGCAGTGCAGGAACATCAGCACGTAGATGCTCACCGACTGCAGGCCCACGCTGTTGGGCAGCAGCTTGAACAGCATGCCGTCGAAGCAGGCGGCGAACAGGCCGACGTTGACGTTGTACACCAGGTACCAGAAGTAGGCCCGCTCGCGCAGCGAGATGAACAGGAACAGGTTGTAGATGAACATGGCGAACAGCACGCCGTAGAAGGCGCCGTTGATGCCCATCAGGTTTTCCTGGGCCGCCGCGCTGGCCCCGTAGGTACTAAAGAACAGCGGCACGAAGATGGTGCTGGTGCTCTCTACCCGCAGCAGCACGGTGTTGCTGCCGTGGGGCAGGGTCAGGGGAAACCAGAAGTGGCGCACCTGCACTGGGCGCTGGGCGAAGGCAAAGCTGTCACCGCTGTGCTGGCGCTGCAGGTTGCCGTCGCCGTCCTGCAGGTAGACGTCGATGTGGTCGAGCAGGGCGTAATTGACTTCCAGGTAGCCGGATAGCGGCTGCGGGCGGCCGTTGACCAGGCGTACCTTGAACCACCACACCGAGGCGTTCTTGCCCAGGTTGGCGTGGTCGCCCTGCACCGGGATGAAGGCATCGTCCGGCAGGCGTTGCACCGTTTCGGCGTCGAGCTTGCCGTCACGGTCCTCGTAGTAGCCCATGTAGGGCGCCAGCGATAGGCGCAGCTCGTCGCGGTCCAGGGGGGCCGGGGAGAGTGCCCACAGCGGCCCGCTCAGGCAGAGCAACAGCACAGCCAGACACACGCGAGGCATCCGCAACCTCATGCTTCTTATTGGTTATTGCCTGCACTTTGCCTAGTTGCCGCCCAGGCTTCAAGAGAGCATTGCAGAGCCTGCGCGGCCCCGCGCTGAAGCTTAGTCGGAAGACTCGCCGCGTGCTCCGAGCACGCTCTCGACGGTGGGCACCTGGGTGTCGCTGGCCATCTGCGCGTCATGCTCGATCTGGTGCCTGAAGCGTTCCAGCGAGTGCTCCTGGGCCGGTTTGGCGTCGCTGGCGAACACCGGTGGGCTGAGCAGGTAGGCGCCGATCAGGCGGGTGAGGGCGGCCAGGCTGTCGATATGGGTGCGCTCGTAGCCGTGGGTGGCGTCGCAGCCGAAGGCCAGCAGGGCGACGCGAATGTCGTGGCCGGCGGTCACCGCCGACTGGGCATCGCTGTGGTAATAGCGGAACAGGTCGCGGCGTACCGGGATGTCGCTCTCGGCCGCCAGGCGCAGCAGGTGACGCGACAGGTGATAGTCGTAGGGCCCGCCGGAATCCTGCAGGGCCACGCTCACCGCGTGCTCGCTGGACTGCTGGCCGGGGGCGACCGGGGCGATGTCGATGCCGACGAATTCGCTGACGTCCCAGGGCAGGGCGGCGGCGGCGCCGGAGCCGACTTCTTCGGTGATGGTGAACAGCGGGTGGCAGTCGATCTGCGGCTCCAGGCCGCTCTCGGTCACCGCCTTGAGCGCCGCCAGCAGCGCCGCCACGCCGGCCTTGTCATCCAGGTGACGGGCGCTGATATGGCCGCTCTCGGTGAACTCGGGCAGCGGGTCGAAGGCCACGAAGTCGCCCACCGCCACGCCTAGCGCCTCACACTCGGCGCGGCTGGCGCAGGGGGCGTCGAGGCGCAGCTCGATGTGCTCCCAGCTCACCGGCAGGCTGTCGACCTGGGTGTTGAAGGCATGCCCGGAGGCCATCAGCGGCAGCACGCTGCCACGCAGCACGCCGTTGTCGGTGAACAGGCTGACCCGGCTGCCCTCGGCGAAACGGCTGGACCAGCAGCCCACCGGGGCCAGGGCCGGGCGGCCGCTGTCCTTGAGCTCGCGGACGATGGCGCCGATGGTGTCCAGGTGCGCCGACACCGCACGGTCCGGGCTGGATTGGCGGCCCTTGAGGGTGGCGCGGATAGTGCCGCGGCGGGTCAGTTCGAAGGGGATGCCGAGCTCTTCCAGGCGCTCGGCCACGTAGCGCACGACGGTGTCGGTGAAGCCGGTGGGGCTGGGGATGGCCAGCAGCTCCAGCAGCACCTGGCGCAGATAGGCGAGGTCGGGGTCGGGCAGGCGATGCATGGGGCCTCCTCGGGTCACGGATGCGGGCGGCTGAGCGGGAACAACAGATCGATGAAGCGCTGGGCCGTCGGTTGCGGCTGGTGGTTGGCCAGCCCGACCCGCTCGTTCGCCTCGATCAGCACGTAGTCCTCGCCCTCGGCGGACTCCACCAGCATGTCCAGGCCCACCACCGGGATGTCCAGGGCACGCGCCGCCTGCACGGCGGCCTTGCGCAGGGTGGGGTGGAGGCGCTCGGTGACGTCCTCGAGCGTGCCGCCGGTATGCAGGTTGGCGGTCTTGCGCACGGCCAGGCGGGTGCCGGCGGGCAGCACGCTGGAGTAGTCGTAGCCGGCGTCGTGCAGGGTGCGCTGGGTCTCGGCGTCGAGCGGAATGCGGCTCTCGCCACTGGTGGCGGCCTGGCGCCGGCGACTCTGCGCCTCGATCAGCGCGCCTATGGTGTGCACGCCGTCGCCGATCACCTCGGCCGGGTGGCGGATGGCCGCGGCCACCATCTGGTAGCCGATCACCACGATGCGCAGGTCCTGGCCGCAGTGGTAGCTCTCCAGCAGCACGCGCTGGTCGAAGCGCCGGGCACGCTCGATGGCGTCCTGCACCGCCTGCGCCGTGCGTAGGTCGACGGCCACGCCCTGGCCCTGTTCGCCGTCCACCGGCTTGACCACGATGCTGCCGTGCTCGGCGAGAAAGGCGGTGTTCTCCTCGGCGCTGCCGGCCAGGCGCTGGGCCGGCTGGCGCAGGCCGGCGCGCTCAAGGGCGCGATGGGTCAGGCGCTTGTCCTGGCACAGGGTCATGCTCACTGCGCTGGTCAGGTCGGACAGCGACTCGCGGCAGCGGATGCGCCGGCCGCCCTGGGCCAGGGTGAACAGGCCGCCTTCGGCATCGTCCACGCGCACCTCGATGCCGCGGCGGCGTGCCTCATCGACGATGATCCGCGCGTAGGGGTTGAGCTCCGCCTCCGGCCCCGGGCCGAGGAACAGGGGCTGGTTGATGCCGTTGCGGCGCTTCACCGCGAAGGTCGGCAGTTCACGGAAACCGAGTTTGGCGTACAGGCTCTTTGCGCTGTCGTTGTCGTGTAGCACCGACAGGTCCAGGTAGTTCAGGCCGCGGCCCCTGAAATGCTCGACCAGGTGTCGCACCAGGGCCTCGCCAACGCCTGGGCGCTGGCAGTTCGGCGCCACGGCCAGGCACCACAGGCTGCTGCCGCCCTCGGGGTCGGCGAAGGCCTCACGGTGGTTGAGGCCCATGACGGCGCCGACCACCCGGCCATCCGCCTCGTCCTCGGCCAGCCAGTAGTCGGGGCCGCCGGCCTCGCGCGGGGTCAGCTGCTCGGTATCGATCGGCAACATGCCGCGCTGCAGGTACAGGCCGTTGATGCCCTCCCAGTCCTGTTCGTTCTGCACCCGGCGAATGCGGAAGCCACGAAAGCTGGAGTGCGCCGGGCGGTAGTCGGTGAACCACAGGCGCAGGGTGTCGGAAGGGTCGAGGAACAGCTGCTGCGGCGCCTGGGCCAGCACCTGTTGGGGTGCGGCCACGTACAGGGCGATGTCGCGCTCGCCCGGGCGCTCCTCCAGCAGCGCGGTGGCCAGGGCCTCGGCGTCCGGGTAGGTGTGGCCCAGCAGCAGGCGGCCCCAGCCGCAGCGCACGCTCTGCGGTTCCGGCTGCTCAATGCCGTCCTTGGCCAGGTGCGCCTGCAGGCGCTGATAGGACGGTGGCTGGCCGCGCTGCAGGCGTTGGTTGTAGGCGGATGCACGCATGATGAAGCTCCTTGAGTCGGTCAGAGGCCCTGTTCACTGAGCCACAGGTTGAGTGCGGCGAGCTGCCAGAGCTTGGAGCCGCCTAAGGGGGTGAGCTGGCCATCCGGCTCGCTGAGCAGGCGATCGAGCATGGCCGGCTCGAACAGGCCACGGTCCTGGCTGGGGTCGAGCAGCAGCTCCTGCACCCAGTCCAGGGTGGCGCCCTGCAGGTGTTTGAGGCCGGGTACCGGGAAGTAGCCCTTGGGGCGATCGATCACCGCATGCGGGATGACCTTGCGCCCGGCTTCCTTGAGCACGTATTTGCCGCCGTCCGGCAGCTTGAAGCGCGCCGGGATGCGCGCCGCCAGCTCCACCAGGCGGTAGTCAAGGAACGGCGTACGGGCCTCCAGGCCCCAGGCCATGGTCATGTTGTCGACCCGCTTCACCGGGTCGTCGACCAGCATCACCGTGCCGTCCAGGCGCAGGGCCTTGTCCACCGCCGCCTCGGCGCCGGGCATGGCGAAGTGCTCGCGGAGGAATTCGCCGGCCCAGTCCGGGCCGTGCCATTGCGGACGCAGGGTGGCCAGGGTCTCCTCCCGCGAGCGGTCGAAGAAGGCTGCGCGGTAGGCGGCTTGCGGGTCCGCGGCGCCATCCACCTGCGGGTACCAGTGATAGCCGGCGAACAGCTCGTCGGCGCCCTGGCCGCACTGCACCACGGTGCAGTGCTTGGCCACCTCGCGGCCGAGCAGGTAGAAGGCGATGCAGTCGTGGCTGACCATCGGCTCGCTCATGGCGCGGAAGGCGTCCGGCAGCTCGGCGAGGATTTCCGCCTCGGCGATGCGTAGCTGCTGGTGGCGGGTGCCGTAGTGGCGGGCGATCAGGTCCGAGTAGTGGAACTCGTCACCGCGCTCGCCGCCGGCATCCTCGAAGCCGATGGAAAATGTCGCCAGGTCGGCCACGCCGGCCTCGTGCAGCAGACCGACCAGCAGGCTGGAGTCGAGCCCGCCGGAGAGCAGCACGCCGACATCCAGTGCCGCACGCTGGCGCACCTGCACGGCCTGGCGCAGGCCATCCAGCACTCTTTCGCTCCAGTCTTCCAGCTGCAGGCCGCTCTCGTCGGCACGCGGGCCGAAGTCCAGCTGCCACCAGCGGTGCTCGACGCGCCGGCCATCGCGCTCGATGCGCAGCCAGGTGGCCGGTGGCAGTTTCTTCACGCCGGCCAGCAGGGTGCGCGGCGCCGGCACCACGGCGTGGAAATTGAGGTAATGGTCGAGTGCGACCGGGTCCAGCGCCGAGTCGATGTCGCGGCCCTGCAGCAGGGCCGGCAGGCTGGAGGCGAAGCGCAGACGGGTGCCGTCGTCGCTCAGGTACAGCGGCTTGACGCCGAGGCGGTCGCGGGCGAGGAACAGGCGCTCCGTGTCGCGCTCCCAGATGGCGAAGGCGAACATGCCGTTGAGTTTCGGCAACAGGGCTTCGCCCCAGGCGTGGTAGCCCTTGAGCAGGACTTCGGTGTCGCCGTCGGAGTGGAACTGGTAGCCCAGGGCACGCAGCTCGTCGCGCAGTTCCGGGTAGTTGTAGATGGCGCCGTTGAACACCATGGCCAGGCCGAGCTGCTGGTCGACCATCGGCTGGCCGGAGGCCGGCGCCAGGTCCATGACTTTCAGGCGGCGGTGGCCGAGGCCCAGCGAGCCGCTGCTATGGAAGCCGCAGGCATCGGGGCCGCGTGGGGCCAGGTGGTGGGTGATTCGGGCGAGGGCGGCCAGGTCGGCCGGTTGGTGATCGAAACGTAGTTCTCCAGCTATTCCGCACATGGTTCCTTACCGGTTTTGCCGTTGGGGATGGCCCCGCCAAGGGCAGGGGCACAGCTTCCGACAGGCGTATTCCCGGAAAGGTCTAGTCCATTTGGTTATATGTGCGGCGATGCCATCACGGCCTGGCGGCCTAGCCGCGGATCAGCCGGCGCAGGGCGAAGCGGTTGGGGTGGCAGGCCTCGGCGACCGCGCGCGGCAGTGGCAGCGGCTCGCCGCTGAGCCAGGCGGCCAGCAGTTCGCCGCACAGCGGCGCGCTGATCAGCCCGCGCGAGCCGTGGCCGCTGTTGACGTACAGACCGTCCAGCCAGGGGCAGGGGGCATCCGGCACCTGGCGCGCGTCCTTGCCCAGCACCGCATAGGCCTCGGCGAAGGCGGCCGGATCGGCCAGTGGTCCGACTATCGGCAGGTAGTCAGGGCTGGTGCAGCGGAACGCGGCGCGGCCTTGCAGCTGTTCCGGGGCGAGGGCATCGGCGCCCAGGCGTGCGGCCAGGTCGGTGGAGATTTCCCGCAGCAGATCGAGATTGCCGGCGTGCTCGGCGGCGGTCGGCGCCAGGTCCTCGGCATGGAAGTCGAAGCTGGCGCCGAGGGTGTGCTCGCCGGCGCGCGGCGGCGCCACGTAACCCTCGGCGCACAGCACGCAGCCCAGCGCGGCGCTGGCCGCGGTCTGCGGCAGGCGGCTGATCTGTCCGCGGATGCGCTTGAGCGGCAATGCGGCGAAGCGCTGCACCTCGGCGGCGCCGGCCAGCACCGCCACTGGCGCCTCGGCCAGCAGGCGTTCGCCGTCCATGGCCTGCCAGCGGCCGTCGACGCGGCGCAGGTCGAGTGCTTCGCTGTGCGGCAGCAGGCGGATGCCCGGATGCTCGGCCAGCAACTGGCACAGGGCGGGCGGATGCACCCAGCCGGCCTCGGGGTAGAACAGGCCGCCGGCCGGCAGCTCGACCCCGGCGATGGCCTCGGCCTGCTGGCGATCCAGGCTCTGCAGCAGGTCGGTGGGGAAGGCCTCGGCCAGCTTGGCCTGGCGCTCGGCCTCCTTGGCGTTGAAGGCCAGCTGCAGCACGCCGCAGGCCGCCCAGTCGCTCGGCTGCAGGCGCTGCAGCAGGCGCCGGGTATGGCCGAAACCGGCCAGCACCAGTTGCGACAGCGCGGTGCCGTGGGCGGACAGCTTGAGGTAGAGCACGCCCTGGGGGTTGCCCGAGGCCTCGCGGGCCACCGCGTCGTGGCGTTCCAGCAGGGTTACCTGCCAGCCGCGGCTGGCCAGGCTGGCGGCCGTGGCGCAACCGGCCAGGCCGGCGCCGATCACCAGGGCCTGGCGTCGTTCCTGTTGCGGCGGGCGCGCGTACCAAGGCTTTTCCGCCGGGGCGGCGGGGCCCTCGAAATGGCCGCGCAGGATCTCCCACTTCTTGCCGTAGCCCGGCACGCGACGCATGACGAAGCCGGCATCGTTCAGCGCGCGGCGCACATAGCCGGTGCTGGTGAAGGTGGCCAGGTTGGCGCCAGCGGCGGACAGCCGCGCCAGCTGCTGGAACAGCGGCGGCGTCCACATCTCCGGATTCTTGGCCGGGGCGAAGCCGTCGAGGAACCACAGGTCGATGCACGCATCCAGCTGCGGCAGCATCTGCAGCGCATCGCCGATCAGCAGGGTGAGGATCACCCGGCCGCCGCCCAGCGCCAGGCGCTGGAAGCCGGGGTGGATGGCGACGTACTGCTCCAGCAGCTGCGCGGACCAGGGCGCCAGTTCCGGCCACAGGGCCAGGGCGCGTTGCAGGTCGACGGCGGCCAGCGGGTATTTCTCGACGCTGACGAAATGCAGCTGGGCATCGGCCGGCGCGCTGCGCTCGAACTGACGCCAGGCGCAGAGGAAGTTGGTGCCGGTGCCGAAGCCGGTCTCGCCGATCACCAGGCGTCCGCCGGCGGGCAGGGCGGCGCAGCGGGCCGCCAGGTCGGTGCCTTCGATGAACACGTGGTGGGTCTCGCCGAGCCCGTCCTGGCTGGCGAAATAGATGTCGCCGAACTGGCGCGAGCGGGGCTGGCCCTGGTCGTCCCAATCGAGCTGGGCGTGGTGGAAATCGGTCATGCGCGCATCCGTATGCAAGGTTGCGCATTGTAACGACATGCCCGGGGGCGCTGGGAATCCGCTAGGCTGAGCGGATTCTTGGCAGGGAGATGGATATGTTCGAGTCCGCCGAATTGGGGCATGCAATCGACGAGGAGACCTTCGACAAGGAGGTGCCGGCGCTGCGCGAGGCGCTGCTGGAGGCGCAGTTCGAGCTGAAGCAGCAGGGGCGCTTCCCGGTGATCATCCTGATCAACGGCATCGAGGGCGCCGGCAAGGGCGAGACGGTCAAGCTGCTCAACGAGTGGATGGACCCGCGGCTGATCCAGGTCAGCACCTTCGACGTGCAGACCGACGAGGAGCTGGCGCGGCCGCCGGCCTGGCGCTTCTGGCGCCAGCTGCCGCCCAAGGGGCAGATCGGCATCTTCTTCGGCAACTGGTACAGCCAGATGCTGCAGGGCAGGGTCCACGGTCACTTCAAGGACGCGGTGCTGGACCAGGCCATCGACGGCGCCCTGGCCCTGGAGCAGATGCTCTGCAACGAGGGCGCGCTGATCTTCAAGTTCTGGTTCCACCTGTCCAAGAAACGCATGAAGACGCGCCTCAAGGAGCTGCAGGACGACCCGCAACGCGCCTGGCGCATCAGCCCCCTGGACTGGCAGCAGTCGAAGACCTACGACAAGTTCGTGCACCACGGCGAGCGGGTGTTGCGCCGCAGCAGCCGCGACTTCGCGCCCTGGTACGTGGTGGAGGGCAGCGACGAGTGCTATCGCAACCTGACGGTGGGACGCATCCTGCTCGACGGCCTGCAGGCCGCCCTGCGCAACACCGGCCCGCGCGCCGCGCAGCCGCATGTGGCGCCGCTGATCGCCAGCCTGGACAACCGTGGCCTGCTGGACTGCCTGGACCTGACGCAGAGCCTGGAGAAGGACGAGTACAAGGACATGCTCGCCGTCGAGCAGGCGCGCCTGGCCATGCTGATGCGCGACAAGCGCATGCGCCGGCATGCCCTGGTGGCGGTGTTCGAGGGCAACGACGCGGCGGGCAAGGGCGGCGCCATCCGCCGGGTGGCGGCGGCGCTGGACCCGCGCCAGTACCGCATCGTGCCGATCGCCGCGCCGACCGAAGAGGAGCGCGCCCAACCGTACCTGTGGCGCTTCTGGCGGCACATTCCGGCGCGCGGCAAGTTCACCGTGTTCGATCGCTCCTGGTACGGCCGGGTGCTGGTGGAGCGGGTGGAGGGCTTCTGCGAGCCGATCGACTGGCTGCGCGCCTACGGCGAGATCAACGACTTCGAGGAACAGCTGAGCGATGCCGGCGTGGTGCTGGTGAAGTTCTGGCTGGCCATCGACCAGGACGAGCAGTTCAAGCGCTTCCAGGAGCGCGAGCAGATCGCCTTCAAGCGCTTCAAGATCACCGAAGAGGACTGGCGCAACCGCGACAAGTGGGGCGAGTACCGCGATGCGGTGGGCGACATGGTCGACCGTACCAGCACCTCGATTGCGCCCTGGACGCTGGTGGAGGCCAACGACAAGCGCTTCGCCCGGGTGAAGGTGCTGCGCACCATCAACGAGGCCCTGGAACGGGCCTTCGCCGAAGACTGACTAAAAGGCGCGACTCTCGATGATGTCGCTGGCCTGGCGCATGCGGCGGATATAGAAGGCGATTTCCCGCTCGGCATCGACACGGGTGAAGTAGGGGCCTTCCAGCGTGCCCTCGCGGGTGGAGAAGAAGTACTGACCGTTGACCGCGCTGACCCGCTCGCTCCGGTAATGGGTGCCGGGAGTGGGGTCGATATGGCGTTGACCGAACATGGCGAAGCCTCCTGCAACAGCGTGCACTGTTGTGAGTGTAGTGGCTGGCCCCAGGCGAGCCGGGGCATGCGACAAGTGGTCATTTTTTAGCCATATCGGGTCGGCGCGCAGCACAGTTTCATTCTGTCCACATGGTCAACTGTGGCTGCCGCCGCCGCGTGCCAGGGCCTAGAATGCTGGGCCATTTCGCTGTTGCGCTGTCGAGGCTGTCATGCACGTTTCCTCCGGCCGCTGGCTCTTCGGCCTGCTGCTCGCCCTGACCACCGCGGTGCTCTGGGGCATTCTGCCGATCAAGCTCAAGGAAGTGCTGCAGGTGATGGACCCGGTCGCCGTCACCTGGTACCGCCTGCTGGTCTCCGGCCTGCTATTGCTGATCTGGCTGGGCGCCACCCGGCGCCTGCCGCGTTTCGCACCCCTGGGCCGCCGTGGCCAGGGCCTGCTGGCGCTGGCCATCGCCGGGCTGACCAGCAACTACGTGCTGTACCTGATCGGCCTCAACATGCTCAGCCCCGGCACCACCCAGCTGGTGATCCAGATGGCGCCGATCCTGTTCCTGGTCGCCAGCCTGCTGGTGTTCCGCGAATCCTTCAGCCTCGGCCAGGGCATCGGCATGGCCATCCTGCTGCTGGGCTTCGGCCTGTTCTTCAACCAGCGCCTGGAAGAGCTGCTGACCTCGCTGACCACCTACACCACCGGCGTGCTGGTGATCCTGCTGGCGGCCTTTCTCTGGGTGTTCTACGGCCTGGCGCAGAAGCAGCTGCTGACCCAGTGGAGCTCGCCGCAGATCATGATGGTGATCTACCTGGCCTGCGCACTGTTGCTGTCGCCCTGGGCCCATCCGCTGCAGGTGCTGCAGCTCAACCCGCTGCAGTTCTGGCTGCTGCTGGCCTGTTGCCTGAACACCCTGGTGGCCTACGGTGCCTTCGCCGAGGCGCTGGCGCACTGGGAGGCCTCGCGGGTCAGCGCGACCCTGTCGATCACGCCGCTGGTGACCTTCGTCGCCGTGGCCCTGGCCGCCGTCTGGTGGCCGGACCACGTGCAGCCGGAGCAGATCAACCTGCTCGGCTACGCTGGTGCGCTGCTGGTGGTGCTGGGCTCGGCACTGACCGCGCTGGGCCCGTCGCTGCTGGCCGGCTGGCGGGCGCGGCGCGCGCGCCTGGCTCTCAGGTAAACGCTGTCAGACCCTGACGCCCAGGCTCTCGGCCTTGCGCAGCCAGCCCTGGCGCTGTTCCTCGGAGGAGGGGCGTACCGGGGCGAACTCGGTCAGGCGGCGGGTCTTGATGCCGCAGAAGCCGAGGATGGTGCGCACCATCTGCCGATGCGCCGGCGCGCCGTAGATCCAGCGGAAGTACCAGGGCGGCGTGTCCAGGGTCACCAGCAGGTCGGCGGTGCGTCCGGTCAGCAGCTTGTCCCACAGCTGCGAGCGGTTGCGGTACTTGAAGGCGAAGCCGGGCAGGAAGGTGCGGTCGAAGAAACCCTTGAGCAGCGCCGGCACGCCGCCCCACCAGACCGGGTAGACGAACACCAGGTGCTCGGCCCAGTGGATCTGCCGCTGGGCCTCCAGCAGGTCCGGTTCCAGCGCCTGGTGCTGGCCATAGCCCTCACGCAGGATCGGGTCGAACTGCAGCTCGCCGAGCTTCAGCTGGCGCACCACATGGCCCTCGCCGCGGGCACCGCTGCTGTAGGCCTCGGCGATAGCGTGGCACAGGCTGTCGCTCTTCGAGGTGCCGAGGATCATCAGGATGCGCTTGCCGTCGCCTTCCAGCGGGGTGGCGCCACTCTTCGCTTCCTCAGCCATGTTGTCCGGACTCCAGCATGTTTTCCGGGCGAACCCAGGCGTCGAACTGTTCGTTGCTCAGATGACCGAGCTGCAGCGCCGCCTCGCGCAGGCTGAGGCCCTCGGCGTAGGCCTTCTTGGCGATCTCCGCGGCCTTGTCGTAGCCGATGTGCGGGTTCAGCGCGGTGACCAGCATCAGGCCGCGCTCCAGGTGCTCGGCCATCTGCCGCGCATCCGGCTCCATCCCCGCCACGCAGTGCTGGGCGAAGTTGCGGCAACCGTCCGCCAGCAGGCGCGTGGACTGCAGCAGGTTGTGGATGATCACCGGCTTGAACACGTTGAGCTGCAGGTGGCCTTGGCTCGCGGCGAAGGCGATGGTGGCGTCGTTGCCCAGCACCTGGCAGGCCAGCATGGACAACGCCTCGCACTGGGTCGGGTTGACCTTGCCGGGCATGATCGAGCTGCCGGGCTCGTTGGCCGGCAGCTTCACTTCGGCGAAGCCGGCACGCGGGCCGGAGCCGAGCAGGCGCAGGTCGTTGGCGATCTTCATCAGCGCCACGGCCAGGGTCTTCAGTGCGCCGGACAGCGCGGTGAGCGGCTCGTGGCCGGCGAGGGCGGCGAACTTGTTCGGCGCCGAGATGAACGGCAGTCCGGCCAGCGCGGCCAGTTCCGCGGCCATGGCCTCGGCGAAGCCCTTGGGAGCATTGAGCCCGGTGCCGACGGCGGTGCCGCCCTGGGCCAGCTCGCACACGGCCGGCAGGGCGGCGCGAATGGCGCGATCGGCATATTCGAGCTGGGCGACGAAGGCCGACAGCTCCTGGCCGAAGGTCACCGGGGTGGCATCCATCAGGTGGGTGCGACCGGTCTTCACCAGTTGCATGTGGCGGGTCGACTGGTCCGCCAGCGCGCCGGAGAGCTCGGCGATGGCCGGCAGCAGCTGTTGCTGCACGGCCTGCACGGCGGCGATGTGCATGGCGGTGGGGAAGCTGTCGTTGGAGCTCTGCGCGCGGTTGACGTGGTCGTTGGGGTGCACCGGGCTCTTGCCGCCTCGGCCCTGGCCGGCCAGCTCGTTGGCGCGACCGGCGATCACTTCGTTGACGTTCATGTTGCTCTGCGTACCGCTACCGGTCTGCCACACCACCAGCGGGAACTGATCGTCGTGCTGGCCGGCCAGTATCTCGTCGGCGGCCTGTTCGATCAGGCGGGCGACCTCCGGCGGCAGCTCGCCGATACGATTGTTGACCCGCGCGGCGGCCTTCTTGATCAGCGCCAGGGCGTGCACCACGGCCAGCGGCATGCGCTGCTCGCCGATGGCGAAGTTGATCAGCGAGCGCTGGGTCTGGGCGCCCCAGTAGGCGTCTTCGGGTACTTCGATGGCGCCGAGGCTGTCGGTTTCGATGCGGCTCATGAACTCTCTCCGGATTGTTTCCGGCAGTTTAGGCCGCCGCTACCGAGGCGGGTTCCCTGACCGGGTATTACCAGCGGGCGTGGGTCGCGCCCAGCCAGCCATAGGCGCTGCTGACCGGCACTTTTTCGCCCTGCGGGCCGCGCAGCAGACCGTCGAAGCGACCGAACCACTGGCGGGTATCGGCATAGAAGGGGCCGAACTTGGGGCAGGCCTGGTGCAGCTGGCGCGGGGTGAAGCACAGGTCGACCTGGCCGCTGGGGCTGGACAGGCGCCAGGGCTCCAGCGAGTTCGGCGAGCCTTGGGCGATCTCTACGCGTTCTTCCAGGTGCAGCAGTTCGCCGCCGAACCACAGGGCGTTTTCCGACAAGCCGCTGTAGTCGCACCAGCCGCTGCCGAAGTTACCGGCGATGCCGCCGGGCGCGGCGAAGGCGGCGCGGGTCCAGTGGCTGTTCAGCGGCCAGACGCCGCGGGCGAAGTCCAGCGAGGCGAAACTCTGCCCCGGCGTGCACAGGTACTGCTGCCTGCCCAGCTGCAGGTTGCCGCTGACCGGCAGGCCGAGCTGGCGGCTGGTGGCGTGGAAGGTGTGGCGGCCCATGGGGCAGACCAGATTGACCGAATCCAGGTGCGGGGGCCGCTGGATGTCCAGGGCCACCTGTAGCGGCTGGCCGCCGATGTCCGGTGCCATCACGGTGAGGCGGACCGAGCTGCCGCGATCGTCGGCGCGCAGCTGCAGGTGGCTGTGGCTGAATTCGTGGCTATCGAGTGGCGAGTCGGGCAGGGTGCAGCCCAGGCCGAACGGGCGCAGCTGGGTGCGGCTGGCGGACTTGCCGCTGTGCAGGTCGAGGAAATAGGCGGCGCCGTAGCCCAGGTAGTCGAGGTCGGCGAAGGTCAGCGCCAGCATCCAGTCCGGCGTGGTGATGCACCAGTGATTCCAGCGCTTGCGCCGCCCATGGTTGCCAGGCAGGGCGCAGTGCACGCGCGGCCGCGGCGACCAGCCGACGGCGTCTTCGGCCAGGCGGCCTCGGGCGTCGCACAGCGGCTGGGAAAGAGGGGCGAGCGGATTGGTGAAGCTGTTCATCAGACACGTCCGTGTGTGGGGCCGCTAGCGCTGGTGCGGCCTCAGAGCCTGTTGGCGATCTGCGGCGCCTGCCATGCGGCGTTGAAACAGCCTGGCTAGCCCGCAAGATCCTGAACAGGGTCTTGGGAGAATGGTAAGCATGCCCATTTGCAGGGCTGTGAGGCAAGTGCTGGCTTTTTGCCCGGTGCGGCGCGCTTGAGCGGCGCGAGCTGGGCGCGCAGAATGGCCGCCCGCGATTTTCCTGAAGGACGTACCCATGACCCGCCTGCGCGCCCTGTTTTCCTGCCTGCTGCTGGTCGCCAGCGGCCCGCTGCTGGCCGACGCTAGCAGTCACGCCGCCGAGGCCAAGCGCTTCATCGAGATAAGCCGCGCCGACAAGCTGGCGGTGCCGGCGCACATGCAGGTGCGCCAGATGTTCGCCCAGCGTTTCGCCCAGGCCGGTGGCAGCGAGGCGAAGAAGGCCGTGCTGGAGCGCTACCAGGCCCAGGCCGATGCGGCCATCGAACGTGTGGTCGGCAAGGGCAAGCTGGAGTCCGAGCTGGTCAGCCTGTACACCGATGCTTTCACCGAGGCCGAGCTGAAGGAGCTGCTGGCCTTCTACCAGACTCCGGTCGGGCGCAAGGTGCTGGAGCAGATGCCGCAACTGATGGCCCACGCCGCCCAGCTGACCCAGGAGCGCCTGCAGCAGGCCGTGCCGGAAGTGGACAAGCTGCTCGGCGAGATGACCGCCGAACTGCAGCCCGCCAAGCAGTAAGGAGTGCCGGATATGAGCATGCGCGACAAGATCCAGCAGGCCCTCAGCGACCTGCAACCCGAACACCTGGACGTGCTGGACGAGAGCCATATGCACAGCCGTGGCCAGGAGACCCACTACAAGGCGGTGATCGTCAGCACGGCCTTCGCCGGCCTCAATTCGGTCAAGCGCCACCAGAAGGTCTACGCCACCCTCGGCGAACTGATGCAGCAGTTCCACGCCCTGGCGCTGCACACCTACACCCCCGAGGAGTGGGCGCAGCAGGGCATGGCCCCGGATTCGCCGACCTGCCGCGGCGGCAGCAAGCACGACCACTGATCCCGCCCGCGTGCCCTCGGGTGCGCGGCTGCGTTAGAATCGCCCCGCGCCGGCCCCAGCCGGCGCTTTCATTTCATCCCCGGTCCGCCCTTTGCGAGGGTGACCACTGGAGAGAGTCCGCATGACCGACAAGATCGTCGTCGCGGCGCTGTACAAGTTCGTCTCCCTGCCGGACTACCAGGCGCTGCGTGAACCCCTGCTGCAAACCCTGCTCGACAACAATGTCAAAGGCACCCTGCTGCTGGCCGAGGAAGGCATCAACGGCACCGTGTCCGCCAGCCGCGCCGGCATCGATGCGCTGTTCGCCTGGTTCCGCCAGGACCCGCGCCTGGCCGATGTCGACCACAAGGAATCCTACTGCGACGAGCAGCCGTTCTATCGCACCAAGGTCAAGCTGAAAAAGGAAATCGTCACCCTCGGCGTGCCGGGAGTGGACCCCAACCAGCGGGTCGGCACCTATGTCGAGCCGCAGGACTGGAATGCCCTGATCAGCGATCCCGAGGTGCTGCTGATCGACACCCGCAACGACTACGAGGTGGCCATTGGCACCTTCGAGGGCGCCATCGACCCGAAGACCAAGTCGTTCCGCGAGTTCCCCGACTACATCAAGGCCCACTACGACCCGGCCAAGCACAAGAAGGTCGCCATGTTCTGCACTGGCGGCATCCGTTGCGAGAAGGCCTCCAGCTACATGCTTGGCGAAGGCTTCGAGGAGGTGTTCCACCTCAAGGGCGGCATCCTCAAGTACCTCGAAGAGGTGCCGCAGGATCAGACCAAGTGGCGCGGCGACTGCTTCGTCTTCGACAACCGGGTGACCGTGCGCCACGACCTCTCCGAGGGCGACTACGACCAGTGCCACGCCTGCCGCAACCCGATCTCCGTCGAGGACCGGCAGAGCCAGCACTACTCGCCGGGCATCAGCTGCCCGCACTGCTGGGACTCGCTGCCGGAGAAAACTCGCCAGGCCGCGCGCGAGCGGCAGAAGCAGATCGAGATCGCCCAGGCGCGCAACCTGCCGCATCCCATCGGCTTCAACTACAAGGCGCTGCAGGAAGGCTGAACCGCTGCCGCTGATGGTTGCTCTGTACGTACACTGCAGCCATCCTCATCTCGTCGCCTGACTAAGGACCGCGTTGTGCGCCCAGACCGCCTGCTCTACGTGATGGACCCCATGTGTTCCTGGTGCTGGGGCTTCGCCCCGGTGGTGCAGGCCCTGGCCGAGCAGGCCGCCGCGCACGGTGTGCCGCTGCAGCTGGTGCTCGGCGGCCTGCGCCGTGAGCGTGCGGCGCTGGACCCGGCGATGCGCGTGCGCATCCTCTCCCACTGGCAGGCGGTCAACGCCAGCACCGGCCAGCTGTTCAACTTCAACGATGCGCTGCCCGAAGGCTTCGTCTACGACACCGAGCCCGCCTGCCGCGCACTGGTCACCGCCCGCGGCCTGGACGAGCAGAGCGTCTGGCCGCTGCTGGAGCTGATCCAAGAGGCCTTCTACGCCGAGGGCCGCGACGTCACCCGCGCCCAAGTGCTGGTGGAGCTGGCCGAGCGCGCCGGCATCCCGCGCATCGAGTTCGCCGCCGCCTTCGACAGCGTGGAGGCCGCCGAGGCCACCGCCGCCGACTTCACCTGGGTGCAGGACCTCGGCATTTCCGGCTTCCCGACCCTGCTGGCCGAGCGCGATGGCCGCCTGGCCCTGCTGACCAACGGCTACCAGCCACTGGAGGCGCTGGCGCCGCTGCTGGGGCGCTGGCTGGAGCAGCGAGTCCATGCCTGATCGCTTGACCTGGGCGGAGATTCGTCGCCTCGCGCTGCGCCATCGCAAGGGCCTGATCCTGGCCAACCTGATCGCCTTCGTCGCCACCCTGTGCAGCGTGCCGATTCCGCTGCTGCTGCCGCTGCTGGTCGACGAGGTGCTGCTCAAGCAGGGCGACGCCGCGCTGAAGGTGATGGACCGTCTGCTACCTGCGGGCTGGGAAACCGCCGCCGGCTACATCGGCCTGATGCTGGTGCTGACCCTGATGCTGCGCCTGGGTGCCCTGGTCAGCAACGTGCTGCAGGCGCGCCTGTTCGCCCGCCTGTCCAAGGACGTGATCTACCGCCTGCGCGTGCGCCTGATCGAACGGCTCAAGCGCATCGCCCTGGGCGAGTACGAGAACCTCGGTGGCGGCACCGTCAGCGCGCACCTGGTCACCGATCTGGATACCCTCGACAAGTTCATCGGCGAGACCCTGAGCAAGGTGCTGGTGGCCGTGCTGACCCTGACCGGCACGGCCGCCGTGCTGATCTGGATGCACTGGCAGCTGGCGCTGCTGATCCTGCTGTTCAATCCGCTGGTGATCTTCGCCACCGTGCAGCTGGGCAAGCAGGTCAAGCACCTGAAGAAGCTGGAGAACGACAGCACCTCGCGCTTCACCCAGGCGCTGACCGAGACCTTGGAGGCGATCCAGGAGGTGCGCGCCGGCAACCGCCAGGGCTACTTCCTCGGCCGCCTCGGCCTGCGCGCCCGCGAGGTGCGCGACTACGCGGTGGCCTCGCAGTGGAAGAGCGACGCCGCCGGGCGCACCAGCGGCTTGCTGTTCCAGTTCGGCATCGACATCTTCCGCGCCGCCGCCATGCTCACCGTGCTGCTCTCGGACCTGTCCATCGGCCAGATGCTCGCCGTGTTCAGCTACCTCTGGTACATGATCGGTCCGGTCGAGCAACTGCTCAGCTTGCAGTACGCCTACTACGCCGCCGGCGGCGCGATGACGCGGATCAACGAGCTGCTGGCGCGCGCCGACGAGCCGCAGCACGAAGAGCGCAGCGACCCCTTCAAGGGCCGCGATACGGTGGGCATCGAGGTGCGCGGGCTGAGCTTCGCCTACCGCGACGAGCCGGTGCTGCATGACCTCGACCTGGCCATCGCCCCCGGCGAGAAGGTCGCCCTGGTCGGCGCCAGCGGTGGTGGCAAGAGTACCCTGGTGCAGCTGCTGCTCGGCCTCTACACGGCCCAGGCCGGGACCATTCGTTTCGGCGGTTCGAGCCTGGAGGAGATCGGCCTGGAGCGGGTGCGCGAGCACGTGGCGGTGGTGCTGCAGCACCCGGCGCTGTTCAACGACACCGTACGCGCCAACTTGTGCATGGGCCGCGAGCGTAGCGACGAGGCCTGCTGGCAGGCACTGGAGATCGCCCAGCTGGCGGCCACCATCCGCGCGCTACCGGATGGCCTGGACAGCATGGTCGGCCGCTCCGGCGTGCGTCTCTCCGGCGGTCAGCGCCAGCGCCTGGCGATTGCCCGCATGGTGCTGGCCGAGCCCAAGGTGGTGATTCTCGACGAGGCCACCTCTGCCCTGGACGCCGCCACCGAGTACGCCCTGCATGAGGCCCTGGGGCGTTTCCTCAACGGCCGCACCACGCTGATCGTGGCGCACCGCTTGAGCGCGGTGAAGCAGGCCGACCGGGTACTGGTGTTCGACGGTGGCAGCATTGCCGAGGACGGCGACCACCAGCAGCTGATCGCCGAGGGCGGCCTGTACGCCAAGCTCTACGGCCACCTGCAGCACTAAGCCGCGCTGCGCTTGTCTCAACCTTGTGTCGGGTGGTTTCGGCCGTGTCGCTGGCCGCCCTAGACTGAAACTGTCTGAGGAGCTCCTCGGGAGGTTCCCATGTTGAGACTAGGCACTGTGCTGGCCATACCGGCCAGCGTCCTGATGCTGGCGGCCGCCGTTCCGCCCGACCTCAATCCGCTGATCGACTCCGCCTACGCCCGCGATGGCGGCGGTGGCAATGGTGGCGGCAATGGTGGTGGGCATGGCGGCGGTCACGGTGGTGGTGTCGGTGGTGGCCAGGGCCATGGTCTGGCCGGCGGCGATCACGGCCCGGGACTCGGCCATGGATCGGGTCGAGCGCCCGGCGTCGGGCAGGGCAAGGGACAGGGCCACGGTGCGGCCACTTCGGCGGCCGCTCGCTCCGATGAGACCACCGGCCTGGCCAAGGCCATGGCCGTGGTGGCCAGCACGCCAGCCGCCATCGCCGGAGCACTGGGCCTGGACAAGGCCTTCGCCAATCATGAGGACCGCGACCTCAACGACCATCCGCACGACTGAGTCAGGTGCGGCTCACTGGGCGTCGGCGGACCACTTCTGCAGGCGTAGCTCGGATTGCATCCGGGCTACGACTAGGGGGCGGTTAGACCTGCACACTGTTTCCCCCACCCCAACCGTCTTCCGAGGGTTGAGCAGTGCCAGCCCGCCGCCTATGCGCAGGGCGTCGCGCTCGCCCCATTATTTGCTCTGTTCCTCCGACCATTTCTGCAGCGCCTTGACCCGCGCCTGGCTGTCGGCCATCGGCTTGGCCAGGGATTCTTCGTAGAAGTCCAGCCAGCTGCGCGAGCCCGGCGTCATGCCTGCCAGCTCGCGCATGCCTTCCTTCAGCGCGTTGAGGGTGTGCTGGTAGTTGTTCTCCTGGCCGATCAGGGTGCGCGCCAGCATGCGCACGTTCTCCCGATCGCGCTCGCGTGTCTCGTCCGCCGCCGGGGCATCTCCGGTCGCGGCTTCGGCCGGCGGGGCCATCTGCTGCTGGGCCTGCAGCAGGATCAGTTTCTGCTGGTCCTTGATCTGCTGTTGCAGCGGGGCGATCTGCAGCTGTAGGGCGCCGAGCTCCTTCTGCAGGGCTTCGACGCTGGCCAGGCTGGCCAGCTGGGCCTGGTCTTCCGCGGCTTCCTCGGCGGAGGAGGAGAGCAGGGCGACCAGTAGCCATGTGAGCAGGGTCAGCAGCAGCGCGCCGGCCAGGCCGAAGATCAGCAGGCGATTGAGCTTGCCGGCCTTCTCCAGCTTCTCGATGCGTTGCTGGTCGGTGAGGAGCGCGTCGGTGCTGACGGCTTCGGTGTCGCTGCTCATGCGGTCTTTCCTTGTATTGATGGCGCGTTGCCAGTATCGCCGATGGCGGGCCCGCTGCCTATCCGCAGCATAGCCGCCGGGCTCTAGAACGAGGCGAGGATGCGCCCGAGCACTTCCATCGCCCTCTCGCTTTGGGCATCCCAGGGGTGGCCATGGTTCAGTCGCGCGCAATGGCGGAAGCGTCGGGTGGCGGAGAAGATCGGCCCCGGCGCCAGGCTGATGCCCTGGGCCAGGGCGAGCTGGAACAGCTGCAGCGAGTCGACCCGCTCGGGAAACTCGAACCACAGGAAGTAGCCGCCGCTGGGGCGGGTGACCCGGGTTTCCGCCGGGAAGTGCCGCGCGGCGGAGGCCAGCATCGCCGCCTGCTGGGTCTCCAGGGCGATGCGCAGCTTGCGCAGGTGACGGTCGTAGCCGCCGTGCTGCAGGTAGTCGGCGATGGCCGCCTGGGCCGGCACCGAGGGCGAGATGGTGGTCATCAGCTTGAGCCGGCTGATCTGCTCCGCATAGCGCCCGCCGGCCACCCAGCCCACCCGGTAGCCCGGCGCCAGGCTTTTGGAGAAGGAGCCGCAGTGCATCACCAGGCCGTCATCGTCCAGGCTCTTCACCGGGCGCGGGGGTTGTGCGCCGTAGTACAGCTCGGCGTATACGTCGTCTTCGATCATCGGCACCTGGTGCCGCTGCAGCAGCCCATACAGCTCGGCCTTCCTGGCTTCGGCGAGGCTGGCGCCTATGGGGTTTTGAAGGCTGCTCATGAACCAGCAGGCCTTGATCTGCAGTTGCTGCAGACGCTCGGCCAGCACGCCGAGGTCGATGCCCTCGCGCGGGTGCACGGGAATCTCCACCGCCTTGAGCTTGAGGCGCTCCAGCACCTGCAGAGTGGCGTAGAAGGCCGGCGACTCGATGGCTACCAGGTCGCCCGGCTGGGTCACACTCTGCAGGCACAGGTTCAATGCTTCCAGCGCGCCATTGGTGATCACCAGTTCCTCCAGCGGCAGGCGCACGCCGGCGACCATGTAGCGCAGGGCGATCTGCCGGCGCAGGTCGGGGTTGCCGGCGGTCATGTCGGCAATCACCGCGTGGCTCGGCATGTCGCGCAGGGCGTGGGCCATGGAGCGGGCCAGGCGCGGCAGGGGGAACAGTTCCGGGCTGGGAAAGGCGGAGCCGAAGGGCACGGTGTGCGGGTCCTTCAGCGAGCCGAGCACCGAGAACACCAGCTCGCTGACATCCACCTCGGTGCTGGTGGCCGGCGTGGCGCTTACCTGCGGCTCGGCCAGCGGGTGGCGGGCCAGCTCGCGGACGAAGTAGCCGGACCGCGCGCGGGCCTGGATCAGGCCGCGATCCTCCAGCAGGTAATAGGCCTGGAACACGGTGGACGGGCTGACTCCGTAGGTGCGGCTGGCATGGCGCACCGAGGGCACCCGCTCGCCGGGGGCGAGCACGCCGGAGCGGATCAGCCCGGCGATCTGGTCGGCGAATTGCTCGTAGCGCTTCATCTTGTCCGTGACTGTGGCCGCAGGTGCGCCACAGTCTACGGGCAGTGAGCGGGCCTCGGCCATCAGCGCCCGCTCGGCGCGATAAATGTGCTGCTCGCCACTTTGCGCTCGCTGGCATCGGCCTGGTTGACCACCTCGAACTGCACCGGCGCCGGGCTGCTGGCCAGCGGCTCGTGGACCAGGGCCACGCTGACCGGCACTTCGAGTATCTCGCCGGCGGCCAGGCTGAGGTCGCCGGGGCCGCCGAGGCTGAACGGCTGGCCGTCGACCAGGCGCAGGTGGTAGCGCTGCGCCTGCTGGGTCTTGTTGATCAGCTTGAGGCGGTAGACGTTCTCGATCTGGCCGCTGGCGTTCTCGCGGTACATGCCGCGGTCCTTGGCCACGTCCAGCGACACCAGCGAGCGGGCCTGCAGAGCCCAGGCGAAGGCGCCGATCATCAGCAGCAGGGCCGCCGCGTAACCGACCAGGCGCGGCCGCAGCAGGCGGGTGCGACCGCCCTGCATCTCGCGCTCGGAGCCGTAGCGGATCAGGCCGCGGGCGTAGCCCATCTTGTCCATGATGCTGTCGCAGGCGTCGATACAGGCGGCGCAGCCGATGCAGTCCACCTGCAGGCCGTCGCGGATGTCGATGCCGGTGGGGCAGACCTGCACGCACATGGTGCAGTCGATGCAGTCGCCGAGGCCTTCGGCCTGGTAGTCGCTGTCCTTCCTGCGCGGGCCACGGCCTTCGCCGCGGGCGGCGTCGTAGGAGACGATCAGGGTGTCCTTGTCGAACATCACCCCCTGGAAGCGCGCGTAGGGGCACATGTACACGCAGACCTTCTCGCGCAGCCAGCCGGCGTTGAGGTAGGTGGCGGCGGTGAAGAACAGGATCCAGAACAGCGCGGCGCCTTCCAGCTGGCCGCCGAACAGTTCCAGCGCCAGTGGGCGGATCGGTGTGAAGTAGCCGACGAAGGTCAGCGCGGTGAGCAGGCTCACCGCCAGCCACAGGCCGTGCTTGGCACCGCGCCGTAGCAGCTTGGCCGGGCCCCAGGGCGCGGCGTCGAGCTTGATGCGCTGGTTGCGTTCGCCCTCGGTGACCTTCTCCACCCACATGAACACCCAGGTCCACACGCTCTGCGGGCAGCTGTAGCCGCACCAGACGCGGCCGGCGAACACGGTGATGGTGAACAGGCCGAAGGCGCAGATGATCAGCAGCGCCGAGAGCAGGATGAAGTCCTGTGGCCAGAAGGTGGCGCCGAAGATGTAGTAGCGGTGCTCGGCCAGGTTCCACAGCACGGCCTGGCGACCGTCCCAGTCCAGCCAGGCGGTGCCGAAGAAGATCAGGAACAGCAGGCCCGCGCCATACAGGCGCAGGTTGCGGAAGCGGCCGCTGAAACTGCGGGTGTGGATCGGCCCGCCGGCCTGGGCCGGGGTCAGGCGGAGGGGTTGGCGCGGGTCGATGGTGTCGATGATCTGCGCCGGTATGCGCTCGCTCATGGTGGGCCTCTCGGGCTTCTAATCAGGCTGAGCGAACTGTGCGCGTCGGGCGGTTTGGATAACAGACTCAGGTTTATCGAGAAAAACCGTATCAGATGCCCGCCCACCTTCCGTCGGAACACGCCGAGCTTCTGCCTGTGAGATCGGTCCAATGCGCTGGCGAGGGCTTTGGCCCTGCGCTTTCAGGCGTGCATGAAGGATTCCACCCGGGCGCATTACGGATCATGCGCCAGCCCGGTCAGGTTGATCACTGCAAGGAGCTCGCTATGCCTACCGACAGCAGCATGGGCTGGACCTTCTACGGTCTGGTCGAGGATAGCCTTCGCGACAGCAACGGCTACAAGTATATGGATCCCGCCGCCTACGGCTTCAGCCCGGGAGAGCTGGTCGAGGGCCACCTGGCGCTTAGCGGCGCCGCGCTGGTCGCCTACCTGGCCGCGCTGGATGGCGCGGGGCGCGGCACCCTGACCCTGGATGCCAGCGCGGGAGTGGATTTCTCTCTGCCGGTGCCGCGAGTGGGAGGCCTCGACGAGGCCGACTTCACACCCTGGGCTGCCCCGACGCTGATGCTGACCAGCCAGGGCCTGGATGTTCCGCTGGCCGATGCCCAGGCCTTCCTGTTCTCCCAGGATGATCCGGACGGGCCGAACTTCTGGATGGACCAGGCCGATGTCGGCGGCTTCTTCTTCCGCGACGACGATGACAAGCAGATGTTCCTGTACGGCGCCTGGGTACCGGATGGCCAGCTGGTCGACCAGGTCATCGGTGGCGACGGCAACGACACGCTGACGGGCAATGGCGAATTGCCCCTGCTGTATGGCCGTGGTGGCGACGATTCCCTGCTGCTGCAGGCGGCCGGCTACGCCTGGGGCGGCTTCGGCGCAGACCACCTGACGGGTAGCAATGGGCGCGATTGGTTGCGCGGTGGCTATGACAACGACGTGATCAGCGGTGGTGGCGGTGATGACGAGCTGCACGGGGAGGGCGGTGCCGATCGCATCAGCGGTGGCAGCGGCAACGACGCCATCCATGGCGACTCGCAGCTGGTGGGTGGCTACGACGTGCTGTCCGGCAATGCCGGCGACGATCGCCTGTATGGAGGCTGGGGCAACGACATCCTGCGCGGCGGCGAAGGCGCCGACTACCTGGAAGGCGGCCTAGGCGAGGACTCCGCCGACTACGGCGCGGCCGCTTCGGGCGTGCGCGTGCAACTGGGGCCGCTATCGGCACTGGTGGACGACAGCGAGGCCGACGGCGATGTGCTGGTCGGCATCGAATACCTCTCCGGCAGCGAGCATGCCGATACCCTGGATGGCGACGGCGGCGACAACCGCCTGGTCGGCCGGGATGGCGATGACGACCTGTACGGCGGGGCGGGTGCCGACAGGCTGTACGGCGGCGACGGCAACGACCTGCTCAATGGCGGAATAGCTGCCGCCGGCGTGGCCGATAGTCGCGACCTGCTCACCGGCGGAGCGGGCAGTGATCGCTTCGAGTTCACCATGGATCTGCGCCTCAGCGGGCCGGGGGATGCCGCGCAGGACTATGAACGGCGGAACTTCGGTCTGGACAGCGTGCTGGACTTCAATCCGCAGGAAGACCTGCTGGTGTTCGTCGGCCAGCGCAGCAGCTTCGATTCGCTGCGTATCGCCGACTATCAGTCCAGCGCCGGCAACAGCGGCACGCTGATCACCCTGGACAGCCAGAGCCGGGTGTTCGTGCTCGGCGTGGTGGCCGATCAGCTCAACGACGCCAACATGCAGTTCGTCAGCGCGTGAGGCACCGCTCGGCGCCATCTAGTGCAGAAAGCTGAGGGCTCTGCGACCCGGCAGAAAGCCATCTATACCTGACTGGTACGCCAGTACCCATATTGCGGTCCTGGCATGCCCGCCAGCTTCGCCCCCGGGGAGACAGGGATCGATGAGTCAGGAGACGGGCGCCCCGCGGGCGCGCATCGCTTCGCAGTTGCTGCGCCTGGTCTGGCCCTTCGTGCTGGTGGTGCTGCTGCAGTCGCTGCTGGCCGGCGGCAGTCTTTACCTGCACTCGGCGGTGCGCAGCTACGTGGCCGGCGAGAGCCTGTGGTCCAAGGGCCTCAAGGACGCCATCCACTACCTCGAGCTCTATGTGCAGAGCGGCGCCGACCGCCACCTGCGCCTGTACCACGAGGCCATCGATGTACCGCTCGGCGATAACGACTTCCGCGTGGCCATGGACCAGCCGGAGCCCGATCTGGAGCGGGCCCGGAGCGGCCTCCTGCAAGGCAAGAATCATCCGGACGATATCGAGGGGATGATCTGGCTGTACAAGAACTTCAACCAGCTCAGCTACCTGCGGCGCGCCATCGAGCAGTGGGAGCGCGGCGATCGCTATGTGTTCGAGCTGACCCTGCTGGCCGGCGAGATCGAGCAGCAGATCCTGCTCGATGCGGCGTCGGATGTGCAGCGCACCTTCTGGCGCGGGCAGATCGAAGGCGTCAACCTCGGCGCCACCCGCGCCGCCGAGCAGTTCTCGCAGATTCTCGGCGAGGCCTCGCGGGCGGTGCTGTGGCTGCTGGTGCTGGGCAATCTGTGCACCGGGGTGTTGCTGATCAGCCTGGCGGTGCTGCGCACGCGGCACCTGCTGATCCAGCGCGCGGAGGTCGATCAGGCCCTGGCAGCGGTCAAGCAGCGCGCCCAGACCATCCTCGCCTCCATCGGTGATGCGGTGATCAGCCTCGACCGCGACGGCCGCATCGCCTACATGAACGCCGCCGCCGAGCAGCTCACCGGCTGTGCCCTGGCCCAGGCCGAGGGGCGCGCCTTCGATCAGCTGTTCTCCATCGTCGACGAGCATTCCGAGGCCAATGTCGTCTCGCCGGTACAGCAGATCCTCGCCGGCCAGGAGGATGGCGACTACGCCAAGCTGGTGGTGCGCCCGGACGGCAGCAAGGTGGCGGTCAACCTAGTCGGCGCGCCGATTCAGGAACGTGGCCTGGTCAGCGGTGTGGTCATGGTGTTGCACGACATGACCCGCGAGCGCCAGTTCGTCGCCAGCCTGTCCTGGCAGGCCAGCCACGATGCCCTGACCGGCCTGGCCAACCGCCGCGAGTTCGAATACCGCCTGGCCCAGCTGCTGGCGCGCATGCTGCGCCAGGCGGGCCGGCATGCGCTGATGTTCATCGACCTGGACCAGTTCAAGCTGGTCAACGACACCTGCGGCCACGCTGCTGGCGACGAGCTGCTGCGCAAGGTCTGCCAGGAGCTGCAACTGCACCTGCGCGAGGGCGACACCCTGGCCCGCCTGGGCGGTGACGAGTTCGGCGTGATCCTGGAAAACTGCCCGGCCGAGGCCGCCCTGCGCGTGGCCGAGGCGTTGCGCAAGGCGGTGCAGGAACTGCGCTTCGTCTGGGGTGGGCGGCTGTTCTCGGTCAGCGCCAGCATCGGCCTGGTACAGATTCCGCCGGGGCAGACCAGTCTGGTGGAGCTGCTGCGCACCGCCGACCTGGCCTGTTATTCGGCCAAGGAGCGCGGGCGCAACCGGGTGCACGCCTACCAGCCGGACGATTCCGAACTGTCCCAGCGGGTCGGTGAGATGAGCTGGGTGCAGCGCATCCACCGGGCCCTGGAGGAGAACCGCTTCCGCCTCTACGCCCAGCCCATAGTGCCGCTGCGCAGCGGCGAGGACGGCGGTCATGTGGAAATCCTCCTGCGCCTGCAGGACGAGGCGGGCGAGCTGATCGCTCCCGGCACCTTCATCCCGGCCGCCGAGCGCTACGGCCTGATGCCGCAGATCGACCGCTGGGTGGTGCACCACACCCTGGCGGCTCTGGCGCGCTTTCATGCCGAGCACCCGCATGCGCCTGCGCTGCACTGCGCAATCAACCTGTCCGGCGCCAGCATCGGCGACCGCGATTTCCTCAACTTCATCCGTGAGCAGCTGGCCAGCCAGCCGGTGTTGCCCCAGGCCATCTGCTTCGAGATCACCGAGACGGCGGCCATCGCCAACCTCGCCGATGCCACCCACTTCATCAACGAGCTGAAGGCCCTCGGCTGCCGTTTCTCGCTGGACGACTTCTGCGCCGGCATGTCCTCGTTCATGTACCTCAAGCACCTGCCGGTGGACTACCTGAAGATCGATGGCAGTTTCGTCCGCGACCTGCTCGACGACTCCATCGACCGGGCCATGGTCGAGATGATCAACCAGATCGGCCACGTCATGGGCAAGCGCACCATCGCCGAGTTCGTCGAGACGGCCGAGGTGCTGGAGGCCCTGCGCGAACTCGGCGTGGACTTCGCCCAGGGCTACCACCTGGGCAAACCGCAGCCGTTCGACAGCCTGCTGGCCACGCCGGCGCTACAACTCACCGCGGGACTGGCAGCAGACTGAACCACCTTGGCAAGAAAACGTTACGCCAGGCAGGGGTTGTGGGCAGCGACTCCGGCGAGCCGAAAGCGTGTAAGGAAAACTTGCCGAACCTCCGGCGGCAGGCCCGCCTCCAAGCCAGATAGACAGCTTGCTCGGCATCGGGGCAGGCGCTGTGATGAGGGCAATCCAACCGCACCGCCGCGACGGCGGGCGACTGCCCACAACAACAATCAGGGAGGCCGGATGAACGCCGTGGCCAAGATCGAGCAGCACAACCCCATCGGAACCGACGGTTTCGAGTTCGTCGAATTCACCGCGCCGACGCCCGAGGGCATCGAGCAGCTGCGCCAGCTGTTCAGCGCCATGGGCTTCACCGAAACGGCCAAGCACCGCTCCAAGCAGGTCTGGCTGTTCCAGCAGAACGACATCAACTTCGTGCTCAACGGCAGCCCCACCGGCCATGTGCGCGCCTTCGGCGAAAAGCACGGGCCGAGCGCCTGCGCCATGGCCTTCCGGGTGAAGAACGCCGCCCAGGCCGCCGCCTACGTGAAGGAGCAGGGCGCCAAGCTGGTCGGCAGCCACGCCAACTTCGGCGAGCTGAACATCCCCTGCGTCGAGGGCATCGGCGGCTCGCTGCTGTATCTGGTCGACCGCTACGGCGACAAGACCATCTACGACGTCGACTTCGAGTACATCGAAGGCCGCAAGCCGGGCGACAACGCCGTCGGCCTGCAGCAGATCGACCACCTGACCCACAACGTCAAGCGCGGGCAGATGGACGTCTGGTCCGGCTTCTACGAGCGCATCGCCAACTTCCGCGAGATTCGCTACTTCGACATCGAAGGCAAGCTCACCGGCCTGTTCTCCCGCGCCATGACCGCGCCCTGCGGCAAGATCCGCATCCCGATCAACGAGTCGGCCGACGACAAGTCGCAGATCGAGGAATTCATCCGCGAGTACCACGGCGAAGGCATCCAGCACATCGCCATGAGCACCGATGATATCTACGAGACGGTGCGTAAGTTGCGCGCCAACGGTGTGGATTTCATGACCACGCCGGACACCTACTACGAGAAGGTCGACAGCCGCGTGGCCGGCCATGGCGAGCCCACCGCCACCCTGCGCGACCTGAATATCCTGATCGATGGCGCTCCGGGCGACGACGGCATCCTGCTGCAGATCTTCACCAATACCGTGATTGGCCCGATTTTCTTCGAGATCATCCAGCGCAAGGGCAACCAGGGCTTCGGCGAAGGTAACTTCAAGGCGCTGTTTGAATCGATTGAAGAGGATCAGTTGCGTCGTGGTGTGATCTCCGAGGAGTGATGCGATGAGCCGCAAATGGATCAGCTTCCCCCTGCGCGAGGGCGAGCACTCGCGCCAGGCCCACTGCGATTTCCCCGAGGGCACCTACGAGCGGGAGATGGGCCGCGAGGGCTTCTTCGGCCCGGTGACCCACCTGCACCACAAGCACCCGCCCACCGGCTGGGTCGACTGGGAAGGGCCGCTGCGCCCGCACGCCTTCAACTTCAACCGGATCGCCAGCGAGCGCGACTGCCCATTGGAAGCGCCACTGACCCTGCACAACGCCGATATGAAGCTGCGCGTGTGGAAGACCCACGGCGCCATGCGCCACCTGGTGCGCAACAGCGACGGCGACGAGCTGCTGTTCGTGCATGACGGCGCCGGGCACTTCTACTGCGACTTCGGCCACCTGGAATACCGCGACGGCGACTACCTGCTGATCCCGCGTGGCACTGCCTGGCGCATCGAGCCGACGGCGCCCAGCCACTTCCTGCTGATCGAAAATACCGACGGCGCCTACCAGCTGCCGGACAAGGGCCTGCTCGGCCCGCAGGCAATCTTCGACCCGGCGGTGCTCGACCACCCGCATATCGACGACGCCTTCAAGGCCCAGCAGGACGAGCAGACCTGGCAGGTGCGTATCAAGCGGCGCAACCAGATCAGCACCGTCACCTATCCGTTCAATCCGCTGGATGCGGTGGGCTGGCATGGCGACAACACAGTGGTGCGCCTGAACTGGCGCGACATCCGCCCATTGATGAGCCACCGCTACCACCTGCCGCCATCGGCCCACACCACCTTCGTCGCCAACGGCTTCGTGGTCTGCACCTTCACCCCGCGCCCGGTCGAGAGCGACCCCGGCGCGCTCAAGGTGCCGTTCTTCCACAACAACGACGACTACGACGAGGTGCTGTTCTACCACCGCGGCAACTTCTTCAGTCGCGACAACATTGAGGCCGGCATGGTCACGCTGCATCCCTGCGGCTTCCCCCACGGCCCGCACCCCAAGGCACTGAAGAAGGCCCAGGAAGACCCGGCCACCTTCGCCGAGGAAGTGGCGGTGATGATCGACACCCGCCGCGCGCTGGAGGTGGCCGAGGCTGCCGCCGCGGTGGACGTGCCCGAATACGTGAACTCCTGGCGTGCGCCGGGCAAACCAGGCTAAGGCCACACAGAACAACCCCCTCTCCCTCTGGGAGAGGGCTGGGGTGAGGGTGTTACTGGCAGCTCGGAGCTGCCTGGGAACCCCTCATCCTACGCGGCCCGCCCCGGCCCCTCTCCCAATAGGAGAGGGAGACCAACTTAATTCGAGGTAACCGATGAAACTCGCATCACTGAACCAAGGCCGCGACGGCGAATTGATCGTCGTCTCCCGCGACCTGTCCCGCGCCGTGAAGGTGCCGCAGATCGCCGCCACCCTGCAGGCCGCGCTGGACGACTGGGACATCAAGCGCCCGCTGCTGGAGTCGGTCTATCAGCGCCTCAACGACGGCCTGATCGACGACGCCTTCGTCTTCGACCAGGCCGACTGCCACAGCCCGCTGCCGCGCGCCTACCACTGGGCCGACGGCAGCGCCTACGTCAATCACGTGGAGCTGGTGCGCAAGGCCCGTGGCGCGGAGATGCCGGAATCCTTCTGGCACGACCCGCTGATGTACCAGGGCGGCGCCGACAGCTTCATCCCGCCGCACGCGCCGATCCAGATGGCCGACGAAGCCTGGGGCATCGACCTGGAGGCGGAGATCGCGGTGATCACCGACGACGTGCCGATGGGCGCCACGGCGGCGCAGGCGGCCGAACACATCCAGCTGCTGATGCTGGTCAACGACGTGTCGCTGCGCAACCTGATCCCCGGCGAGCTGGCCAAGGGCTTCGGCTTCTACCAGAGCAAACCGTCGTCGAGCTTCTCGCCGGTGGCGGTGACCCCGGACGAGCTGGGGGAGGCCTGGAAGGACGGCAAGGTGCATCGGCCGCTGGTCTCGCATATCAACGGCGCACTGTTCGGCCAGCCCAACGCCGGCGTGGACATGACATTCAACTTCCCGATCCTCGTAGCCCACGCCGCCAAGACCCGCCCGCTGGGCGCCGGCACCATCATCGGTTCGGGCACCGTGTCCAACTACGACCGCAGCGCCGGCTCCAGCTGCCTGGCCGAGAAGCGCATGCTGGAGATCATCGAGCAGGGCGAGGCCAAGACCCCGTTCCTCAAGTTCGGCGACCGGGTGCGCATCGAGATGTTCGACGCCGCCGGCCAGAGCATCTTCGGCGCCATCGACCAGGCGGTGGAGCACTATGAGCAGTGAGCTGACGCTCTACGGCTACTGGCGCTCCAGCGCCGCCTACCGGGTGCGCATCGCCTTGGGCCTCAAGGGCCTGGCCTATCGGCAGGAGTCGGTGCACCTGGTCAAGGACGGCGGCCAGCAGCACGCGGCCGAGTACCGTGACCTGAACCCGCAGGAGCTGGTGCCGCTGTTGGTGGACGACGCCAATGGCGGCGCACGCATTGCCCAGTCGCTGGCCATCCTCGAATACCTCGACGAGGTCTTCCCGGTGCCGGCGCTGTTGCCTGGCGATCCGGCCCATCGCGCCCAGGTCCGTGCCCTGGCCCTGCATATCGCCTGCGATATCCACCCGCTGAACAACCTGCGCGTGTTGCAGTACCTCAGCGCCGAGCTAGGTGTCGACGACGAGGCGAAGAACACCTGGTATCGCCACTGGGTGGAGAAGGGCCTGGCGGCGGTGGAGCAGGGGTTGGGTGGGCTCAAGGGTGGCTTGTCGCTGGGCAACCGGCCGGGCTATCTGGAGGCCTGCGTGATTCCGCAGCTGTATAACGCGCGGCGGTTTGCCTGCTCGCTGGATGCTTTCCCGCGTCTGCTGGAGATGGAAGATCGTTGCCTGGCGTTAGATGCCTTCAAGGCCGCCGCGCCTGAAGCTCAGCCAGACGCGATGGTCTGATCCGCCACACGATCAAGCGCCCGGCTATGCCGGGCGTTCTTTTTTGGGACGTAGGGCGTGTTTAACGGGGGGCCTCCGTTTCGTCACGAGGGCATACTGAATGCCGTATGGCTCTCTCACGAACAAGGAAGTTGTATGCGCGGCACCCTTGATTTTCTTTGCTGCATAAAGCTCATTTTGGCCTTGCTCTTGCTGTCAGCGCCGCCAGCCAGCGCGGCGCAACCGCCTAGCGGTACCGTGGAGTTTCCCGTTTGGGGGCGTACTTGGAACGGGACCCTCGGAACCAAGGAGGTGGAGGTTGTCTTGAGCCGCGTTGCCGACAGATTGTCCGGCAGCTATTGCTATCTGCCCTGCAGAGCCCAGACACGCAGCCAGCTTGTGTTGGCGGGGCAGGTACAGGGAGAGGGGGCTGAGCTGACCGAGCGAGACAGCGGCCGTGGATCCACCGCGACAGGCACCTGGCATATCGAGTCGTGGAAGGGCGACATCACCGGCACCTGGACCTCGCCAGACGGCAAGCGAACGCTTGCGCTGAAGCTGCGCGAGACCCGGGTCGGGGATGATCTGGCGGCGCGTTTCCCCTACGAGATACGCCTGCTTGCGGATGCCCTGCCGGAGGAAGGCGATGATTGTTCTTCTACGCCGTTTGTATCGGCCATCCGCCTTTACAAGGACGGCGCAATGTTCCAGGCCCTGGCAACGGAGTCCCAGGGTACCTGCGGCATTTTCACGCCGCAGCTGGTCGACGCGAACTTCGACGGCTGGCCTGACCTGACGATTGCGCAGTTCCTCCCGGCCGGTCCGAACATGCCCCACCAGACCTGGCTGTACGACGTGGCCAAGGGCCGCTTCGTCGATGCACCGGCAGCCCTGCAGGACATCAGCTCGGCCGAGTTCGACCCAGTTCATCGGATCATCTATGCCTATTGGCGAGCCAGCTGCTGCGAGCATGGCGTGTCGACCTATCGATGGAAGGAAGGCGATATCGAAGAAGTCGAAACCCAGAGCAGTTACCTCCTGCCAGTGCTGGATGGCAACCAGCGACGCCTGTGCTACATCACACCCAGTTACCGCAATGGCTTCATCGAGTTTGCCAGCCGGGTAGAACAGGCCGTCGATGGGCAGTTGAAGCTGCGTCAGATCGATCCGAAAACTTGTGACATCGATGAGGGAGCGTTTCTGGAACGCACCTATATCGACATCTGGAAGCCCGATTCGAACGAACAGAAGCCGACCCTCCTGCGCACTGAAGCAATAGCCTGGAGGCCAGTGAAGACTGCGGCAGGCCAACGCTATTGCCCCGAGGTGCCGTTCTTCGACGATGGTCGTATTCGACGCATCATGCTGAGCGAGAATCCTGACCTGTGCAGCGAGGAGGGGCCGCAATAGGGAGCTTCTGTGCTGGGAAGCTAGCAATAGCTGATCCGTGCCGCTCCGCGGCATAAGCTATCGATTTGCATGATTCGGCAGCTGGAAGCGGAGAGCTTCGTTGGCTGCATTCCCACGCTGAGCGTGGAAGCGACCGAAGTAGATTTGCTCATGGGCTGCCGGCAGCACCATCTGGCCTATCCGTTGTGCCGGTTCTGGGATACGCCTTTGCTCCAGGGGGATGCCTTCTTTCCGATAGCCAATTCGATCCGGCATAGCTTTTCGACGTTCATGCGTTCAAAGCCGGCCAGAGGGTGTTCTAGACAATATTGATACCGTCCCATCAAGAGCGTTCGTTCAAGGCTCTCTACAAGTGCTGTGTAGCCATTCTCGATATGCTGGGTCTGTTTAGGGCGCAGATTGAGGTCTGTCATCGGCAGGACGTATTGCCCTTCCTGACGGGAAACCTTGAGCTTCTTGGGTACGGCACCGCTCATCAGACCGACAACACCCTGCTCATTCCCAGCGTCTTCCTTGAAGTCCTTGAAGGTGAAGAACACGGAGCCTGTCACGACTTCCAAGGAGTGCACCTTGTGCATCAGGTCCGCGACCCTTTTCCCTTCCGCACCATCGACTCGCAGGACAATCTGGCTAGCGCTCTCGGCTTGCTTGAGTGACTCAGCGAGCGATGAGGCGCGTTTACTGGTCGATATCCATGCATCAAGAATCGGTAGGGTTAACTTTATCCTGCGGGCGGGATCAGGCTCGGAAACATACTGCTGCATTAATGATCGCAGGCGTTTGTCGATTACCGCCGCTTCCCGCAGATCTCGCAGATAGCCCTGGCCGCGCAGATTGGGTAGGTGTTTGAGGGAGGAGGGGACCTTGATCGGTTTAAGCGACGATCTGAACGCTGCTAGCTGCTCTTCCTGCTTGGTTTTAGAAGCTTCAGTGGGGCTGCGCTTGTCTGGCTCGACATAGATGAAATAGCCCATCAATGTGGCGCCGAGCAGCGCTAATAAAATTGTTTTCCGCACCAGTGCCATGCAGGACCTCCAATGTCCAATGGGAACTTCGAGAGGAGCCGAGTTTATCGGGTGGGTGTGGAGGACTCCATGGTTTCTGGGTTGAGCTGTTGGGTACGACTCAACGTGCTCCACGCGAACTCATGGGTTGGCCACTGGGGAACCGGCAGGTCGTCTAGGAGCATTGCTAGGCTTCCACATGACCCTCCTCAATCCAAAGGCAACTCCGTAGTCCGCTTCACCTCGCTCATCGCGATATGCGAGTGCGCTTCATGCACATGCGGGCGTTGCAGCAGGTGGTCGCGCAGGAAGCGTTCGTAGTCGGCGATGTCCTTGGCCACCACCTTGAGCAGGTAGTCCGAGCCGCCGGCCATGGTGTGGCACTCCAGCACCTGGGGGTAGCCGACCACCGCCTGCTCGAACTCTTCCAGATTGCTGCGGCCGTGGGCCGAGAGCTTGATGTCGACGAACACGGTGATGCCCAGACCGAGCTTCTTCGGGTTGAGCAGGGCGACCTTGCGTTCGATCAGCCCTTCTTCCTGCATACGGTGGATGCGTCGCCAGCAGGGTGATTGCGACAGTTCCACCTTCTCGGCGATCTCGGCGGCGGAGAGGTCGGCGTTGTGTTGCAGCAGGCGCAGAATGCGCCGGTCGATGGAGCTTAGATTTTCCTGCATGATTTTTTCTCTTTATTGGTCATGACGGAATAACTCATGCGCAGTATCCCGCTTGTAGCCCGAAAAAAGAAAGAAAATCCCAGAACCCCTCGGTCATAGTCTTGGCCATACGACCCGCTGCGGTGATCCTGCGGCAGGGTTAATCGGCGACCTCCAAGAAAGGTCGCGTCGCTCACACAAGAATAAAAGGAGCGCACCATGTCTCTGGCCGAAATCCGCCTGGACGACAAGTACCGTGTAGCCACAGGTCAGCTGTACCTCACCGGCACCCAGGCCCTGACCCGCCTGCCGATGCTGCAGAAGCAGCGCGATACCGCCTTCGGTCTCAATACCGCCTGCTTCATCTCCGGGTACCGGGGCTCGCCCCTGGGCAACCTGGACAAGAGCCTGTGGGAGGCCAAGCAGTTCCTTCAGGAAAACCACATCCACTTCCAGCCCGGCGTCAACGAAGAGCTGGGCGCCACCGCCGTGTGGGGCAGCCAGCAGGCCAACCTGTTCCCCGGCGCGCGCTACGACGGCGTGTTCGCCATGTGGTACGGCAAGGGCCCGGGCGTGGACCGCTGCGGCGACGTGTTCAAGCACGGCAACTCGGCCGGCGTGTCCCCGCACGGCGGCGTGCTGCTGCTGGCCGGCGACGACCATGGCTGCAAGTCCTCGACCATCGCGCACCAGAGCGAGCATGCGTTCATTGCCGCGTCGATTCCGGTGCTGAACCCGGCCAACGTCCAGGAAATGCTCGACTACGGCATCATCGGCTGGGAGCTGTCGCGCTACAGCGGCTGCTGGGTGGCGCTCAAGACTATCGCCGAGAACGTCGATTCCTCGGCCGTGGTGGAGGTCGACCCGCTGCGCGTGAAGATCAATTTGCCGACCGACTTCCAGCTGCCGGAAGACGGCGTGCACATACGCTGGCCGGACCCACCCCTGGCGCAGGAAAAGCGCCTGAACATGTACAAGATCTACGCCGCGCGAGCCTTCGCCCTGGCCAACAACCTCGACCAGATCAAGCTCGACTCGCCCAACCCGCGCCTCGGCATCATCACCACCGGCAAGTCCTACCTGGACGTGCGCCAGGCGCTGAACGACCTGGGGCTGGACGACGAGCTGTGCGCCCAGGTCGGCCTGCGCGTGCTGAAGATCGGCATGAGCTGGCCGCTGGAGCCGGTGTCCGTGCACAACTTCGCCGAAGGCCTGGACGAGATCCTGGTGGTCGAGGAGAAGCGCAGCATCATCGAGGACCAGCTCACCGGCCAGCTGTACAACTGGCCGGTCGGCAAGCGCCCGCGGGTGGTCGGCGAGTTCGACGAGGCGGGCAACTCGCTGCTGCCCAACCTGGCCGAGCTGACTCCGGCGATGATCGCCCGGGTGATCGCCAAGCGCCTGGCGCCGATCTACACCAGCGCCACCATCGACGAGCGCCTGGCCTTCCTGGCGGCCAAGGAAGCCGCGCTGGCCGCACCGAAGCACGACACCAAGCGCACTCCGCACTTCTGCTCCGGCTGCCCGCACAACAGCTCCACTCAGCTGCCGGAAGGTAGCCGGGCGCTGGGCGGCATCGGTTGCCACTACATGACCCAGTGGATGGACCGGCGCACCGACACCTTCACCCAGATGGGCGGCGAGGGCGCCACCTGGATCGGCCAGGCGCCGTTCACCGACACCAAGCACGTGTTCCAGAACCTCGGCGACGGCACCTACTTCCACTCCGGCCAGCTGGCCCTGCGCGCTGCCGTGGCCTCCGGGGTGAACATCACCTACAAGATCCTCTACAACGACGCGGTGGCCATGACCGGCGGCCAGCCGATCGACGGCGAGCTGCGCATCGACCAGCTCAGCCAGCAGGTGTTCGCCGAGGGCGTGAAGCGCATAGCGCTGGTCTCGGACGAGCCGGACAAGTACCCGACCCGCGCCACCTTCGCGCCCATCGTCACCTTCCACCATCGCCGCGAACTGGACGCCGTGCAGCGCGAGCTGCGCGAGATCAAGGGCACCTCGGTGATCCTCTATGACCAGACCTGCGCCACCGAGAAACGCCGTCGCCGTAAGCGCGGCAAGCTGGTCGACCCGGCCAAGCGCGCCTTCATCAACCCGGCCGTGTGCGAGGGTTGCGGCGACTGCAGCGTGAAGTCCAACTGCCTCTCCGTGCTGCCGCTGGAGACCGAGCTGGGGCGCAAACGCGAGATCGACCAGAACGCCTGTAATAAGGACTTCTCCTGCGTCGAGGGCTTCTGCCCGAGCTTCGTCACCGTGCACGGTGGCGGCCTGCGCAAGCCCGAGGCGCTGGGTGCCAAGGCGCTCTTCGTGGCCCTGCCGGAACCGCGCCAGCCGGATCTTTCGCGGCCCTGGAACATCCTCCTGCCGGGTGTCGGCGGTAGCGGCGTGACTACCGTTGGCGCCCTGCTGGGCATGGCCGCGCACCTGGAAGGCAAGGGCTGCACCGTGCTCGACCAGGCCGGCCTGGCGCAGAAGTTCGGCCCGGTGATCAGCCACATCCGCATCGCCGCCAAGCAGGACGATATCTACGCCGTGCGCATCGCTGCCGGCGAGACCGACCTGCTGCTGGCCTGCGACCTGGTGGTGGCGGCCGGCGAGGAATCCCTGGCCAAGCTCAACGACAAGATCGCCAACGCCGTGGTCAACAGCCACGAGGCGGCCACCGCCGAGTTCACCCGCAACCCGGACGCCCAGGTGCCCGGCGCGGCCATGCACGAGGCGCTGGTGGAAGCGGTGGGCGAGAGCAAGACCCACTTCGTCGACGCCACCCGCCTGGCCACCGCCCTGCTCGGCGATACCATCGCCAGCAACCTGTTCATGCTCGGTTATGCCTATCAGAAGGGCCTGGTGCCGGTTTCGGCCGAGGCCATCGACAAGGCCATCGAGCTCAATGGCGTGTCGATCAAGCTCAACCAGCAGGCCTTCCTCTGGGGCCGCCGCGCCGCCCATGACCTGGCCGCCGTGGAACAGCTGGCCAAGCCGAAGAACCCCGAGGCGCCGCGTTGCGAAAGCTTCGACGAGATCGTCGCCGACCGCATGGCCCGTCTCACCGCCTATCAGGACGCCGCCTACGCCCAGCGCTATCTGGACCTGGTGACCCGCGTGCGCCAGACCGACAGCGGCGCCGACCAGGCCCTGAGCCGCGCCGTGGCGCGCTACTACTTCAAGCTGCTGGCCTACAAGGACGAGTACGAAGTGGCGCGGCTGTATAGCGAGCCGGCCTTCCGCCAGCGCCTGGAGGCGCAGTTCGAGGGCGACTACCGCCTGCAGTTCCACCTGGCGCCGAGCTGGCTGGCCAAGCCAGACCCGCGCACCGGCGCGCCGATCAAGCGCACCTTCGGGCCCTGGATGCTCAAGGCCTTCGCCGTGCTGGCGCGCTTCAAGTTCCTGCGTGGCAGTGTGATCGACCCGTTCGGCCACAGCGCCGAGCGCAAGGTCGAGCGCGAGCTGATCGGCGAGTACGAGGAGCTGGTCGAGCTGCTGCTCAAGGAGCAACGCCCGGACAACTACCGCACCGCGGTGGCCCTGGCCGAGCTGCCGGAGCAGATTCGCGGCTACGGCCACGTCAAGGAACACGCCCTGGTCAAGGTCCGCGAGCAGGCCGAGCAGCTCAAGGCTCGCCTGCTGGTCAGCGAGATCTCCGCCGTCCAGCTGTTCGAACCGGCCGCCTAACAGTCACCCCATTGCCACCCTCTCTCTCCCTGATGGGAGAGGGTGGTTTTTTTCGCCCCAGATTCGAGGAATTCCCATGCCCGTCTTCACCCATATCGACTTCGACCACCACGAGCAGGTGGTCTTTGGCCACGACCAGGCCAGCGGCCTCAAGGCCATTATCGCCGTGCACGACACCACCCTCGGCCCGGCCCTGGGCGGCTGCCGCATGTGGAACTACGCCAGCGACGAGGAGGCCCTGCGCGACGTGCTGCGCCTGTCCCGCGGCATGACCTACAAATCCGCCCTGGCGCGCCTGCCGCTGGGCGGCGGCAAGGCGGTGATCATCGGTGATCCGCGCAACGGCAAGAGTGAGGCGCTGTTCCAGGCCATGGGCGATTTCGTCGACAGCCTCGGCGGGCGCTACATCACCGCCGCCGACTCCGGCACCGGCGTGGCCGAGATGCAGATCATGGCCGAGCGCACCCGCCACGTGGCCGGCGCCGGCCAGCGCGAGGCCATCGGCGGCGGCACCCGTGACGGCGATCCGTCGCCGGCCACCGCCTATGGCGTGTTCGTCGGCATTCGCTCGGCGGTGCGCCATCGCCTCGGTCGCAGCGACCTCAACGGCCTCAAGGTGGCCATCCAGGGCGTCGGCCAGGTCGGTTTCGGCCTGGCCAAGCACCTCAGGGACGCCGGCGCCGAGCTGTGGGTGACCGACATTCATGAAGCCAACCAGCGCCGCGCGGTGGAGCAGCTGGGCGCCCGTGCCGTGGGCCAGCAGGAGATCTTCGGCCTCGACGTGGACGTGTTCGCCCCCTGCGCCCTGGGCGCCATCATCAACCCGCAGACCCTGGAAGCGCTGCGTGCGCCGATCATCGCCGGCGCCGCCAACAACCAGCTGGCCAGCGCCGAACTGGCCGAGCAGCTGCGCCGTCGCGACTGCCTGTACGCGCCGGACTACGCGATCAACGCCGGCGGCATCATCGACGTGTGCTACGAGCGCACCGGCGGCAGTTCCGAGCAGCTGAAGGCGCACATCGAGGGCATCGAGGCGACCCTGGACGAGATCTTCCAGCGCTCCAAGGCCGAGGGTGCTACCACTACTGCAGTGGCTGACCGTATGGCCCGGGAGCGCCTGGGCCGTTAAGCGTACCGGCAAGCCGGCCCAAAGCCCTCGGGTGTATACTCGCCGCGCCCCGGCGCCCAAGGCCTGCGGCTACGGCCAATAGCCACGACCCCTGCCGCCGGACCACGAGCCCGGCGGCATACTTCGACAGACAGGTGATCCTATGCCTTGCCTTTCCCTGCGGAGCGCTCGCTGATGTCCGAGCAGCTGCACACCGGCCCGCTCAAGCGCGGCCTGAAGAATCGCCATATCCAGCTGATCGCCCTCGGTGGCGCCATCGGCACCGGCCTGTTCCTCGGCTCGGCCGGGGTACTGCAGAGCGCCGGCCCGTCGATGATCCTGGGCTATGCGATAGGCGGCTTCATCGCCTTCCTGATCATGCGCCAGCTCGGCGAGATGATCGTCGAGGAGCCGGTCGCCGGCTCCTTCAGCCACTTCGCCCACAGCTACTGGGGCCCGTTCGCCGGCTTCCTTTCTGGCTGGAACTACTGGGTGCTCTACGTCTTGGTGGGCATGGCCGAGCTCACGGCGGTGGGCAAGTACGTGCAGTACTGGTGGCCGGAAATCCCGACCTGGGCCACGGCGGCCGCGTTCTTCGTGGTGATCAACCTGATCAACCTGGTCAACGTGAAGGCCTTCGGCGAGACCGAGTTCTGGTTCGCCATCATCAAGGTGGTGGCGATCATCGGCATGATCCTGCTCGGCGGCTACCTGCTGCTCAGCGGCGCCGGCGGCGAGCAGGCCAGCGTCAGCAACCTGTGGAGCCACGGCGGCTTCTTCCCCAACGGTATCTCCGGGCTGGTGATGATGATGGCGATCATCATGTTTAGCTTCGGCGGCCTGGAGCTGGTGGGCATCACCGCCGCCGAGGCCGACCAGCCGAAGACGGTGATCCCCAAGGCGATCAACCAGGTGGTCTGGCGCATCCTGATCTTCTACATCGGCGCGCTGACCATCCTGCTCTCGCTGTACCCGTGGGACAGCCTGGTGCAGACCCTCACCGCCGGTGGCGACTCCTACGGCAGCAGCCCGTTCGTGCAGATCTTCTCGCTGATCGGCGAGGACACCGCCGCGCATATCCTCAACTTCGTGGTGCTCACCGCCGCGCTGTCGGTCTACAACAGCGGCGTGTACTGCAACAGCCGCATGCTCTACGGCCTGGCCGAGCAGGGCGATGCACCCAGGGCGCTGATGAAGGTCAACGCCCGCGGCGTGCCGGTGCTGGCCATCGGCCTGTCGGCCTTGGTGACGCTGCTCTGCGTGCTGGTCAACTACCTGGCGCCGAAGAGCGCGCTGGAACTGCTGATGTCGCTGGTGGTGGCGTCCCTGGTGATCAACTGGGCGATGATCAGCCTGGCCCACCTGAAGTTCCGCAAGGCCATGGTCGCCAAGGGCGTGCAGCCGAGCTTTAAGGCCTTCTGGTTCCCCTTCGCCAACTACCTGTGCCTGGCCTTCGTGCTGTTCATCCTCGGCGTAATGCTGATGATCCCCGGCATCAAGGTCTCGGTGTACGCCATCCCGTTCTGGCTGCTGTTCCTCTGGACCTGCTACCGCATCAAGCTGGCGGCCGGCAGCGCGCCGCTGGCCAGCCAGGGGTGAACCCCGCGGCATGAAAAAAGCCCGGCCTAGGCCGGGCTTTTTCTTGGCTGTTCGCCTACGCGCTATCTCAGCCGTCAGGTCTGGAACTGCAAGACCGAGTTCTGCATGCTGCGCGCCACGCTGTCCAGGCGCTGGGCGGCGGCGGCCAGTTCGCCCACCGTCTGGCTGTTCTGCTGCGACATGCGGGCGATTTGCTCGACGCGCTGGGCCACCTCGCTGCTGGCCTTGCTCTGCTCGCCGATGGTGTGGGAAATCTCTTCCACCACCGAGGCCGCGCGCTGGGCGCCGCCACGGATCTCGCTGATCGACTCGCCGGCCTGGCGCGCCAGGTTGACCCCGTCGTTCACCCGCGTCACCCCGGCCTGCATGCTGTTCACCGCCTGCGCCGTGCTGTTGCGGATACGCTCGATCATGCCGGTGATCTCCTGGGTCGACTGGGCGGTGCGCGCGGCCAGGTTGCGCACCTCGTCGGCCACCACGGCGAAGCCGCGCCCGGCCTCGCCGGCCCGCGCCGCCTCGATGGCGGCGTTGAGGGCGAGGAGGTTGGTCTGTTCGGCGATGCTGTTGATCACCTGGATGATCGAGTGGATCTCCTCGGACGACTGACCCAGCGCGGTGATGGTATTGGACGACTCGTTGACCGCCTCGGCGATGCGGCTCATGCCGTCCACCACCCCGAGAATCACCTGGCCGCCGCTGCTGGCCAGCTGCTCGGACTGGGACGAGATGTCCTTGGCGTTGCGCGCGTGGTCGGCGATCTGCGCGATGTTGTGGATCATCTGCTCCATGGCCGCGGCCATGCTGGTGGCGTTGTCTGATTCCTCGCGCGAGCTGTGCACGATGCTCTGCGAGGCGCCGCTCAGGTGCTGGGCGGTGCTCTGCAGCTGCTCGCTCTCGCGGCGGATGGTCTCGATCATCTGCCGCAGGTAGTTCTGCATGTCGGCCAGGGACTGCTGCAGCTGGCCGGCCTCGTTGTCGCTCTCCACCTGGATCACGCTGCGCAGGTTGCCCTGGGCGATGGCGCGGGCCACGGCCATGGTCTTGCCCAGCGGCCGCAGCACGGTCTTCATCAGGTGGCTGGTGAGCAGGCCGAGCAGCAGGCACACCAGCAGGATGCCGCTGATCAGCAGCCACGCCGCTTTCTCGGTGGCCGCGCTGCTGTCGCTGCGCACCTGGCTGGCGTGCTGCTCGATCAGTTCGCTGAGCGCCTCGTTCTTCTCCTCCAGCTCGCCGAAGCTCTGCTCGAACGCCGGCATCTCGGCGCGCGCCGTTTGCGGGTCCTGCAGGGCCAGGCCGACGATGCGCTCGGCCTGGGCGATATAGGCGTTGAGCGCTGGCTGCGACTGACCGATGGCGCGGCGGATTTCCTCGCTCAGCGGCAGCTCGGCATTGGCCGCCATGGTGCGCTGGAACCACTGGCTGTGTTCGCGCAGGTCGGCGCGCACCTGCTCGGCGGCGGCCGTGTCGCCGGGCGGGGCGTAGAAGGCGGCGAGCACGTCGGCGCGCAGGGCGTCATGCATCATGTCGCCTTCCAGATGGTTGCGCAGGGCGCTGACGCTCAGCTCGCTGCTGGCGATCACCTCGGCCAGGCGCATCTGCCCCCAGTAACCGACGCCGCCGAGCAGGGCGGCGGCGACCACGCTGATGGCGCCGCAGGCGATCATTTTCTGGCGGATGTTCATGCTGCTGTCTCCGACTGCCGGCTTTCCGTCAAGCCTAGCCCAGGGACAGCGGCCGACGTACTCAGGGTTTTCCTTGCAGAGCGCTGGCCCAGCTCAGTAGTTCCACTGGCTCGGCCTGGTCCCAGATCCTGCGCCAGAGCACCAGCAGGCGCTCCGGTTCGCCACGGTTGAATGGCAGGCGGTCCACCACCGGCAGCGGTCGCCAGCGGCCGCCACGGTGCTCGGCGAAGATAAAGCGGAACGGGTGGTAGCCGGTCATGCCCAGGCGCAGGTCGGTGACGATCAGCTCGTTGCCGATCCGGTCGTAGCGCAGCACGCCGTGGGTGAACCACTGCAGGCGCTGGTGCTGCGGCGAATTCTCCAGCAGCTCGGCCAGTTGCGCGCCGCGCGGGATGCGTTCGAGCCGGGGCGGACGGTCGTCGAACCAGCTCACCAGCGCCTCGTGATAGTCGCTGCCATCGATCACGGTGACCCGCCACAACAGGCTGTTGAACGGCGTCGGCGTGCTGAAGAGCACGTCGGCCTGGATGCCGCGTTCGACCAGCACGTCCTGCACCCGCTGCTCGGCCATCCATTTGCCGGCCAGGGTGCTGGCCAGATAGACGCTGGATAGGCCCAGGGCGGTGATTGCCAGCCACTGCGGCTTGTCACGCAGGCCACGCACCAGGCCGACGATCACCGCCACCAGCAGCGGCACCGTATACAGCGGGTCGATGATGAACACCGAGGACCAGGCCACGGGCGGTGTCTGCAGTGGCCAGAACAGCTGGGTGCCATAGCTGGTGAAGGCGTCCAGCAATGGATGGGTGATCAGCGCCAGCCAGATGGCGAGGAACAGCCGGCGCGTCGAATAGGCCGGGTTGGGCCTGAGCCAGCGGGCGAGGGCGGTGAACAGCACGGCGAGGATGCTCAGCACCAGCAGCGAGTGGCTGAAGCCGCGGTGGTAGGTCATGTCGGCCACGGCGTCGCCGTAGTCGATGATCACGTCGAGGTCGGGCAGGGTGCCGAGCATGGCGCCGTAGAGCAGGGCGCGGCGGCCCTGCCAGCGGCCGAGCAGAGCGCCCTGGATGCTGGCGCCGAGTACCGCCTGGGTGATCGAGTCCATGAGCATTCTCGCAAGGAAAACTAGGCGGCTAACTTAGCGCCGGGCGCGGCGGGCGGCAGCCGGGAAATTCCGACGAAAGATTTCAACTGCAGGCGGGGTTACAGTGTCGGTATTGCAAAGCCCCCAGGAGCCTTCCCATGCATCCGCGCGTCCTCGAAGTCACCGAGCGCCTGATCGAGCGCAGCCGTGCCACCCGCCAGCGCTACCTGGCGATGATCGCCGCGGCCGCCGACCAGGGCCCGCAGCGCGGCAAGCTGCAGTGCGCCAACTTCGCCCACGGCGTGGCCGGCTGCAGCGGCGCGGACAAGCAGACCCTGCGCCTGCCCGATGCGGTCAACGTGGCCATCGTCACCGCCTACAACGACATGCTCTCGGCGCACCAGCCCTACGAGGACTACCCGCAGCGGATCAAGGCGGCGCTGCACGAGATCGGCTCGGTCGGCCAGGTGGCCGGCGGCGTGCCGGCCATGTGCGACGGCGTGACCCAGGGCGAGCCGGGCATGGAGATCGGCATCGCCAGCCGCGAGACCATCGCCATGAGCACCGCCGTGGCGCTGTCGCACAACATGTTCGACGCCAACCTTTGTCTGGGCATCTGCGACAAGATCGTCCCCGGCCTGCTGGTCGGCGCCCTGCGCTTCGGCCACCTGCCGACCATCTTCGTGCCGGCCGGGCCGATGCCCTCGGGCCTGTCCAACAAGGAGAAGGCCGAGGTGCGCGAGCGTTACGCCGAGGGCAAGGCCAGCCGCGACGAGCTGCTCGCCTCGGAGATGGCCGCCTACCACAGCCCCGGCACCTGCACCTTCTACGGCACCGCCAACACCAACCAGATGCTGATGGAGATCATGGGCCTACACCTGCCCGGCGCCTCCTTCGTCAACCCGGGCACGCCGCTGCGCGAGGCCCTGACCCGCGAGGCGGCGCAGCAGGTGGTGCGCCTGACCCGTCAGGGTGGCCAGTACCTGCCGCTGGGCGAGATCATCGACGAGCGCGCGCTGATCAACTCGGTGGTGGCGCTGCATGCCACCGGCGGCTCGACCAACCACACCCTGCACCTGCCCGCCATCGCCCAGGCCGCCGGCATTCAGCTGACCTGGCAGGACATGGCCGAGCTGTCCGAGGTGGTGCCGACCCTGGCCCACGTCTATCCCAACGGCAAGGCCGACATCAATCACTTCCACGCCGCCGGCGGCACCGCGCTACTGATCCGCGAGCTGCTCGACGCCGGCCTGCTGCATGAGGACGTCGCCACCGTGGCCGGTCGCGGTTTGCGGCGCTACACCCAGGAGCCGTTCCTCGACGGCGAGCGCCTGGTCTGGCGCGAAGGCGCCGCGGTCAGCCTGGATACCAGCATCCTGCGCCCGGTGGCGCAGCCGTTCTCCGCCGAGGGCGGCCTCAGCCTGCTGCAGGGCAACCTGGGGCGCGGGGTGATGAAACTCTCCGCCGTGGCGCCGGAACGCCATGTGATCGAGGCGCCGGCGCGGGTATTCCATGATCAGCAGCAGCTGGCCGACGCCTTCCAGGCCGGCCAGCTGGATTGCGACTTCGTCGCCGTGGTGCGCTTCCAGGGCCCGCGCTGCAACGGCATGCCCGAGCTGCACAAGCTCACGCCGTTCCTCGGTGTGCTGCAGGATCGCGGGCACAAGGTGGCGCTGGTCACCGACGGGCGCATGTCCGGCGCCTCCGGCAAGGTGCCGGCGGCCATCCATATCTGCCCTGAAGCCTTCGACGGCGGCCCGCTGGCCAAGGTGCGCGACGGTGACCGTATCCGCATCGACGGCCGCAACGGCGAACTGCAGGTGCTGGTCGACGCAGCCGAATGGGAGGCCCGCGAGCTGGCCACGCCGCCGCCGGCGGAAATCGGCTGCGGCCGCGAGCTGTTCGCCTTCATGCGCGCCGCCTTCAGCCCGGCGGAGCAGGGCGCCAGCGCCTTCACCGCCAGCCTGAGCGCCTTGCGATGAGCCTGGCCTCGCTGCTGATGCCGCTCGGTGTACCGGGCTACCAGTACGAGACGCCGGCGCTGCTGGCCGAGGCCCTGGCGCAGCAGGTGGCCGAAGGTCTGCGAGCGGCGGTGAGCGAACGCGGGCGGGCGCTGCTGGTGGTCTCCGGTGGGCGTAGTCCCGTGCCGTTCTTCGAGTGCCTGGCGCGCCAGGAGCTGCCCTGGAGCAAGGTCCAGGTCAGCCTGGCCGACGAGCGCTGGGTGCCGCCCAGCCATGCCGACAGCAACGAGGCGCTGGTACGGCGCCATCTGCTGCAGGGGCCGGCGGCCCAGGCGACCATGCTCGGCCTGTATCACCCGGCGCAGAGCCTGGACGAGGCCGCGGGCCTGGCCGAGCAATGCGTGGCCGGGCTGCCGCCTATCGATGTGCTGGTGCTGGGCATGGGTGACGACGGCCACACCGCGTCGCTGTTTCCCGGCAGCCCCAACCTGGCGGAGGCGCTGCGTGACGATTGCTCACGCCGGCTGCTGGCGATGCACGCACCCGCCGCGCCACACGAGCGCCTGAGCCTGACCTTACCGGCCCTGGCCACCGCGCGCCTGGCGCTGCTGGCGATCCAGGGGGCGACCAAGCTGGCCGTGCTGACCCGTGCCCTGCAGCCGGGGCCGCTCGAAGAGCTGCCGATCCGCGCGCTGCTGCGCCCGCCGTTGCAGATTCACTGGTGCCCGTAGCCCGGATGCAACCCGGGGAAGCGGGCGGCTCCGATCCCGGATTGCATCCGGGCTACAGGGCTGGCTGGGTATTCCCTCTCCCATAGCTGGGCAGCTCGTGATGCAGGCCACGGTGGGTTGACCATTTGGTTGAAATTTTTTTCGTGCCCCTGTCGATCTGCTTCACTGTCGTTCGACCAATGGACAGACCCGCCATTGTGGCGGGCGCCAATCAGGGAGAACGACGATGCGTTTCATGGTGATAGTCAAGGCCACTGCCGATTCGGAAGCCGGTGTGATGCCCAGCGAGGAGCTGCTGGCGGCCATGGGCCAATACAACGAGGAGCTGGTGGCGGCCGGCGTGATGAAGGCCGGCGAGGGCCTGCACCCGAGCAGCAAGGGCGCGCGCGTGCGCTTCTCCGGCGCCAACCGCAGTGTGGTCGACGGCCCGTTCGCCGAGACCAAGGAGCTGATCGCCGGCTTCTGGCTGTGGGAAGTGGCCTCGTTGCAGGAATGCATCGAGTGGGTCAAGCGCTGCCCCAACCCGATGCCGGGTGACAGCGAGATCGAGATTCGCCAGATCTTCTCGGCCGAGGACTTCGGCGAGGAATTCACCCCGGAGCTGCGTGAACAGGAAGAGCGTCTGCGCGCTCGGATTGCCGCGGAATAAGGAGACCCAGATGAATATCCACGCCTATCTGATTTTCGACGGACAGTGCGCCGATGCCTTCCGCTTCTACGCCGAGGTGCTGGGCGGCGAGCTGCTGATCATGCCCTTCGAGGGCAGCCCGGCCTGCGGCGATGTGGCGGCGGAGCACCGCGACCGCACCATGCACGCCAGCCTCAACCGCGACGGCCAGTTGCTGATGGGCTCGGACACCATGCCGGGCGACCCCTACGATGGCATCAAGGGCTGCCACATCTCGATCCAGGCCGACGACATGGCCCATGCCGATCGCCTGTACCGCGCGCTGTCGGCCCAGGGCTCGGTGCAGATGGAGCTGCAGAAGACCTTCTGGGCCGAGGGCTTCGCCATGCTCACCGACCGTTTCGGCGTGCCATGGATGATCAACTTCTCCGGCGATTGCCAGGTGCCCGCCTGAGTCGCCACGCGGGCTGATCGCTCAGGCGCTGCGCTGCATCTTGCGCCGGTAGTCCTGGGGGATCAGCCCGGTGTGACGGCGGAACACCTGACGGAAGAAGGCCGCGTCACTGTAGCCGACGCGGTCGGCAATCCGCTCCACCGGCTCGCGGGAGCTGCGCAGCTCCTGCTTGGCCATCTCCACCCGCACCCGCTGCAGATACTGCGGCGCGGTTTCGCCGACGGCGGCCTGGAAGCGGCGCTTGAACTGGCGCTCGCTCAGGTGGGCGAGGCCAGCCAGCTCGGCGTTGCCCAAGGCCTGCGCGTAGTGCGCCTCGATATGTTCCTGCACCTTGCGGATGGCCGCGTCCTGGTGCTGCTTGTGCAGGTCGAAGCGCCTGTACGGCAGCTGCGACGGACGTTCGCCCTGCAGCACCAGGGCGCGGGCGGTCTGCTCGGCGCGCTCGAAGTCGCAGAAGTGTTCGATCAGGCGCAGGCACAGGTCCTGGTAGGCATGGAAACCGCCGGAGCAGAACAGCCGCTCGCTGTGGGTCACCAGTTGTTCCGGTTGCAGCAGCACCTGCGGGAAGCGCCGGCGGAACAGCTCGACGAAGCCCCAGTGGGTGGTGGCCTCGCGGCCATCCAGCAGACCGGCCTCGGCCAGGGCGAAGGCGCCGGTGCAGATGCTCGCCAGCACCGCGCCGCGCTGGTACTGCTGGCGCAGGGCGGCGGACAGCGCTCCGTTGTCGGCAGAAGAGGGCGCGATATGCGCGGAGGAGAGCAGCACCAGCTGCTAGTCACCATCCGCCAGTGCGCTTGCGCAGCCAACGTCGCGGCTCATGATGCGCGAACCTCATCCTGTCTCCGGTTTCCCCGACCGATACAGCCATGGCTGAGCGCCTGGCTCGAGAGCGGCATCTGCACTCTATGCTGCCGTTTTCGAGCGCAGCCACCGCTCAGCCAGCCATCCTTGTGCAACCAAAGCGGCGACACACCGGACTATAGGTACGAGGCGGCCGCTCGCCGCGTCTAGCACTCGTTGCTGCGAGCCGGTGTGCCGACGGGCAGCAGCGCTTTCGCAAGGTAACCGATCAGCGTGGCGTGAAGCGGCCAGGTAGTCGTGGCCGACGGTTTGGCCAGCGGAGCCTGGGGTTTTATGAACGCGCCTTCACTGATCGATTGAACCTGACGCCTAGTGCAGTCCTGTGCGTTTCGTACCCTCTGGAAACAGAGATTTTTCCAGACAGTTGTAAAGCTAACCCATCCCCGATACCGCATTACGGGTCTGTCTGCGCCACGGAGGCCAGAATGCATAACCTGCTGAAGTTCCAATATCGATCAGTTGCCCTTACCTGCGTACTTTCGTTCTGTATGGGGGCCTCGCTCAGTCATGCGGCTACGTTTGTGGTGAGCAAGCCGACTGACAGTCTCGACGGTGCGTGCGACTCCGACTGCTCGCTACGCGAGGCGGTCGTGGCGGCCAACGCCTTGCCCGGGGGGGATACCATCGTGCTCGGCGTGGATACTTATTCGCTCACCTTGCCTACGGATAAACATGAGGAAGAACCCTTCCCGACCGACGAAGAGGACAATCTCAATGGCGATCTCGACGTTCATGATTCACTCACCATCGTCGGGGTCGATCCCCAATCTTCCATCATCAATGGTACGGCAGAGGCAAGTGATCGTTTGCTAGAGGTTTTTGCTGGCGTCAAGCTGGTTCTGCAGAACGTCTCGCTGAGCAACGGTAAGACCTGGCGTTATGGCGGTGCGCTGGAGAACCATGGCCAAGCCTTGTTAAGGAGTGTGGTCTTTTCAGGCAATACCGCATGGAGTGGGGACGCTGATGGAGGTGGCGGCGGCGCTATTTCCAACTCGGGTGTGCTGGAAGTGCATTCTTCCCGTTTCGAGAATAACCGCAACGGGTCCAGCTGCTGCGCTGGACTGGGAGGCGCAATCCTGAATTGGCGGTCTGGAACTCTGACGGTGCGAGATACCCTGTTTCTCAGTAATTGGGCCTACGACGACAATGAAGCAGGGCTTGGCGGCGCGATTTACAACGAAGGCATTGCCACCGTAGGGGGTAGCAGTTTTCTGTATAACCACGGTAACGAAGGTGCAGCCATCAACAATAGCCGCAATGGCGATCTGAAAGTCTTCAACAGCACCTTCAGTGGCAATGCCATGCAGCACTTCCAGAGCGCCACTATCGTCAATGGTTCTTTTCCCCAATACCCAGGCGTGGTTGCTCGTCTGCAACTGGTCAATGTCACGATCACCAGATCGTCAGGCGGCTATGGTCTGCTGAACAGCGGCAGTACGCTGATTCGCAACAGCATCATCGCCGGCAATATGGGTGAGACTCCTGGCACTTATCTGGAATGCAGCAATGGCGGCAGCTTCTCCTACAAAGCTGTTGGCCTATTGCTGGGCACCGGTACCAGCCCAAGCAATTGCACGGCGGACTCGCTGGTAGATAGCGCCAGCGCTATTAGCACCGTCTTCTATCAGTTGGCGGACAACAACGGCACAACCCCAACCCATGCCTTGCGCCGCAACAGTCCCGCCATCGATGCGGGGGTGGGTAGCTGCGCGTCCGTCGATCAGCGTGGCTTGAGGCGGCCACGTGAGGGCAACGGCGACGGTCTGGCCGTGTGCGATCTGGGTGCCTACGAGCGGGCCTACCCCTGAGCGAGCAGAGGCATCCGCACCGGCTTCGCAGTCGGGGTATGCTGGGCACTCATTTTTCCTGCGGTGCCTGCTGCCCATGCTGGTGATATCCAACAGCGTTCACCTGCCCGACGACGAAGTCGAGCTGACTGCCATCCGCGCTCAGGGCGCCGGCGGCCAGAACGTCAACAAGGTCTCCAGCGCCGTGCACCTGCGTTTCGACAGCCAGGCCTCGTCGCTGCCGCCGTTCTACAAGGAACGTCTGCTGGAGCTGCGCGACAGCCGCATCACCGAAGGCGGCGTGGTGATCATCAAAGCCCAGCAGTACCGCACCCAGGAACAGAATCGCGCCGATGCCCTGGAGCGCCTGGCCGAGCTGATCCGCAATGCCGGCAAGACCGAGAAGGCGCGGCGCCCGACCAAACCGACCCTCGGCTCGAAGAAGCGCCGCCTGGAAGGCAAGAGCAAGCGCGGAGCGATCAAGGCCGGGCGCGGCAAGGTGGACTACTGAGGCAAACCGGCATAGCTTCTGCCGTATTGCCCTCGGAAGTACCGCCATGCTCGATCCCATCCTGCCCCAGCCGGACGACCACGCCGTCTACAAGACCCTGCTGGAGTCGACCAAGGCGATTCCCTGGAAGATCGACTGGAAGACCATGACCTTCGCCTATATCGGCCCGCAGATCGAGCCGCTGCTGGGCTGGACCCAGCAGAGCTGGATCAGCGCCAACGACTGGGCCGAGCGCATCCACGAGGAAGACCGCGAGCGCGTGGTGAACTTCTGCATCGCCCAGTCCCAGTGCGGCATCGACCACGAGGCCGACTACCGGGCGCTGACCAAGGACGGCGACTATGTGTGGATTCGCGACGTGGTGCACGTGATGCGCGATGCCAATGGCGAGACCGAGGCGCTGGTCGGCTTCATGTTCGACATCAGCGAGCGCAAGAAGACCGAGGAACAGCTGCTGGCCCTGCAGAAGCAGTTGGAAGAGTACTCCTACAAGGACGGCCTGACCGGCATCAACAACCGGCGCATGTTCGACTCGATCCTCGACATCGAGTGGGGCAACGCCCAGCGCACGCGCCGGCCGCTGTCGCTGATTCTGCTGGATATCGACTTCTTCAAGCAGTTCAACGACCACTACGGCCATATCCGTGGTGATGACTGCCTCAAGCGTATTGGCCAGGCCCTGCAGGGCGCCGCGGCACGCCCGCGCGACTGCGTGGCGCGCTTCGGTGGCGAGGAGTTCGTGCTGGTGCTGCCGGAAACCGACGGCGAATCGGCGAAGAAGATCGCCGAGCGCTGCCGCAAGCTGGTGCGCAAGGAGCAGATCGCCCACGAGCAGTCCAACGTGGCGCAGCTGGTCACGGTCAGCCTGGGCGTCGGCACCATCATCCCCGAGGCCGGCGACACGCCACTGGCCTTTATCGAGGCGGTCGACCGCCTGCTCTACCAGGCCAAGCAGCAGGGCCGCGACCGCCTACTGCATGGGCACTGTGGCAGCGGCGATGCGGACGCCTGCCAGGCCTGAGATTCGGTTGCTCACAGGCAGCGCTCTGCGTAGCCCGGATGTAATCCGGCAGAACAGGCAGCTTCATCCGTGCGTAGGGTGGTCTCGGAGCGAAGCGACAGCCCACCAGCGGAGCTCACCAATAGCACCCCGCCCGAAAGCACGCGGCGGATAAGCGCTAAGCCCGCACCCAGCGCTGCCGCGTCCAGCCACTCAAGGCATCCACCGCGAACACCAGCACCAGCATGGCCAGGATCACCGTGCTGGCCTGCGCTTCCTGGAACAGGCTGAGGCTGACGTAGAGCATCTGCCCCAGGCCGCCGGCGCCGACGAAGCCGAGCACGCTGGCCATGCGGATATTGTTTTCCCAGCGGTACAGCGAATAGGCCAGCAGCTGCGGCCACAGGTTGGGCAGGGTGCCGTAGCAGAAGGCCGCGACCTGGCTGCCGCCTTGCAGGCGGATCGCCTCGGCCGGCGCCGTGGGGGTGTTCTCCAGCGCTTCGGCAAACAGCCTGCCGAGTACGCCGGCCGTGTGCAGCGCCAGGGCCAGGGTGCCGGCGTTGGGGCCGAGGCCTGCGGCCAGCACCATCAACGCCGCCCACACCAGCTCCGGAATCGCCCGCAGGCCGTTGAGCAGCAGGCGCACCAGGCCCTGGGCGACAGCACCAAAGCGCCCGGCCGCCGGCAGCGCCAGGAGCAGGCCGAGGATGGCGGCGAGTAGGGTGCCGAGGGCGGACATGGCCAGGGTCTCCAGCGCGCCACGACCGATGGCCAGCAGGTGCCCGCCGCTCAGGTCAGGCTGCAGGAAGCGTGCGGCGTAATCGGCCATGTGCCGCAGGTTGTCCGTCTGCCCCAGCGCGGCCAGGTCCAGGCCCAGGTAGGCGAAGGAGGCGATCACTGCGGCGAGAATCGCCAGCAGCAGGGCGAGATTGACCAGCCGATTCATGCCAGCCTCCCGCGCAGCACGCGACTCAGCGCGTCGGCCAGCAGCACCAGGAGGAGGAAGGTCAGCAGCATGCTGGCCACCTCGCCGCCGGCGAACATGCGCAGCGACAGGTCGATCTGCTGGCCCAGGCCGCCTGCGCCGACGAAGCCCATCACCACCGAGGCGCGGATCGCACATTCCCAGCGGTACACGGTGTAGGAGGTCAGCTCGGCGGCGGCATTCGGCAGCAGGCCGTAGACAAAGGCGCTGAGACGGCCGCTGCCGCCCTGCAGCAGGGCGTGCATGGGGCGCTGGTCGACCGACTCGAGGATCTCCGCATAGACCTTGCCGAGCATGCCGGCGTAGGTGATGGCGATGGCCAGCACCCCGGCGGTGGGGCCTAGGCCGACGGCGCGGACGAACAGCAGCGCCCAGACGATCTCCGGCACGCTGCGCAGGAAGATCAGCAACCCGCGCACCGGCCAGCGCAGGGCCTGGCCCAGCGCACTGGGGCGGCCGCCACGCGAGGCCGCCGACAGCGACAGGGCGCGGCTGGCGGCCAGGCCGGCGGGAATCGCCACCAGCAGGGCCAGGGCCATGCCTGCAGTGGCGATGGCCAGGGTCTGCAGGGTGGCGTCGAGCAGCAGCTGGAGGAACTCCGGCGTGTGCGCCGGCGGCCAAAAGGCAGCGACGAAGCGGCCCATCTCGCTCTGGCTGTCGGCCTGCAGCAGCACGCCGGGGTTCAGCTCGGCGAGCTGGATGCCCGGCCACAGCAACACCACGGCCAGCACCGTCAGCAGCAGCCGGGGCAAGGCGGCGGGGTCGCGGCTGTCAGATCTCAGCATCGCGGAATCTGCAGGGTCAGGGTCACCGCCGGCGCCTGTGGCGACACCAGCTGCTCGTTGGCGTAGAGGGCGTCGAGCAGCTCTTGGGTGACTTCGCCGGCCGCGCGGTCGAAGGCGATGCGGCCCTCGCGCACGCCAATGATGCGCGGGAAGTGCGCCAGCGCCAGGTCCACCGCGTGCAGGCTGGCGACCAGGGTCACGCCACGCGTCTCGGCATGCCGGCACAGCACGCTGAGGGTGTGGTCGGCGAGCACCGGGTCCATGGCCGACACCGGCTCGTCGGCCAGCAGCAGCTCGGGGTCCTGGTACAGCGCGCGGGCGATGCCGACCCGCTGCAGCTGGCCACCGGAGAGCTGCTGGCACTGGGCGAACAGCTTGTCGGTCAGGTCCAGGCGCGCGAGGACGTCCCTGGTGCCAGGAATGTCGAGCGGATGCAGCAGGTTGAGCAGGCTCTTGCCCAGGCCCCACTGGCCGAGCTTGCCGGCCAGCACGGCGGTGACCACCCGTTGCCGTGGTGGCAGCGGCGGCGCCTGGTGGATCAGGCCTATGCGTGTGCGCAGATGCTGGCGGGCGCGGGCGGAGAGCTGCCAGGGATTCTGCCCCAGCAGCTCGACGCTGCCGCCGCCGGGCTGCAGGGCGCTGGCCAGCAGGCTGAGCAGGCTGGACTTGCCGGCGCCGGACGGGCCGATGATGGCGACCCGCTCGCCGGCCGCGATGCTCAGGTCCACGCCGCGCAGGGCGTGGACTCCATTGCCGTGCCGCAGGTCAGCGCCGGTGAGGCGCAGGCTCATTTCAGCAGGTCGGCGGCGCGGGCGGCGTCCTCGATACCCTTGTAGTTTTCCGGCTTGGTCTCGATAAAGCGCGATGCCGCTTGAAGGTCAAGGATCGCCTTGTGCTGCGGGTTGGCCGGGTCGAGGGCGAGGAAGGCTTTTTTGATCTTCTCGGCCAGCGCCGGGTCGAGGGTGCCGCGCACGGTCCAGTTGTAGTCGTAGTAGGCCGGGGTGGTGGCGAACACCTTGACCTTGCTGGTGTCGACCTTACCGGCGGCGACCAGTTTGTCCCATACGCTGGCGTTGAGCACGCCGCCGTCGACCTTGCCGGCCTGCACCCAGGCGGCGGTGGCGTCATGGGCGCCGGAGAAGCCGATGCGGCTGAAGTAGGTTTCCGGCTTGATGCCGTCCTTCAGCATGAAGTAGCGCGGCATCAGGCTGCCGGAAGTGGAGGAGATGGAGCCGAAGGCGAAGGTCTTGCCTTTGAGGTCGGCCAGGGATTTCACCTCCGGGTTGGCGGTGATGAACTTGCTGGTGAACTGGGCGTCCTGCTCGCGCTGTACCAGCGGGATGGCGTTGCCGGTCTTCAGGCGCACCTGGACAAAGGTGAAGCCGCCGAGCCAGGCCAGGTCCAGGCGGTCGGTGGCCAGGGCCTCGACCACGGCCGGGTAGTCGGCGACCGGGACGAACTCGACCTTCATGCCCAGTTGCTGCTCCAGGTAGGCGCCCAGCGGCTTGAACTTGCGCAGCAGTTCGGTGGGGGCCTCGTCGGGGATGGCGCTGACCTTCAGCACATCGGCGGCATGGGTGGTCAGGGCGGACAGGGACAGGGCAAAGCCGGCGGCGAGCGCCAGGGTACGCTTGAGCATAAGGATTCTCCGGTTCAATAGCGGAAAAGGCTTGGGGACGGCTACGCGACAGAATGGCTGCGTTGCGCGGTGCTCGCAATCCTCATGGGCTACAGCCCACTCCGGTTGCTCCGCTCCGGGCGCCTAGCCCTTCAGCCGCTCGCGCGCCCCCATGAGTAAAGTTGAAAGCCGGGGATTATATGGGCGACCGTGGCAAAGAACAGCTTTGCTAGAATCCGCGACCTGTTTTCCGATTTGCCGAGAGCGTTGCCGATGAGCGAGCCGATCCGTTTGACCCAGTACAGCCACGGTGCCGGCTGCGGCTGCAAGATTTCCCCCAAGGTGCTGGAAGTGATTCTCGCTGGTAGCGGCGCGCAGAACCTCGACCCCAAGCTGTGGGTCGGTAATGCCTCGCGAGACGATGCGGCGGTCTACGCCCTGGACGACGAACGCGGCGTGGTCTCGACCACCGACTTCTTTATGCCGATCGTCGATGACCCCTATGACTTCGGCCGCATCGCCGCGACCAATGCGATCAGCGACATCTACGCCATGGGCGGCGACCCGCTGATGGCCATCGCCATTCTCGGCTGGCCGGTCAACCTGCTGCCGGCCGAGGTGGCCCGCGAGGTGATCCGCGGCGGCCGCGCCGTGTGCGACGCCGCCGGCATCCCGCTGGCCGGCGGCCACTCGATCGACGCGCCAGAGCCGATCTTCGGCCTGGCCGTGACCGGTGTGGTCGAGAAGAAACATATGAAGCGCAACGACACCGCTACCGCCGGCTGCCGGCTGTATCTGAGCAAACCGCTGGGCATCGGCATCCTCACCACCGCCGAGAAGAAGGCCAAGCTGCGCGAGCAGGACGTGGGTCTGGCCCGCGACTGGATGTGCACCCTGAACAAGCCCGGCAGCCGCTTCGGCAAGCTGGCCGGCGTGCGCGCCATGACTGACGTCACCGGCTTCGGCCTGCTCGGCCACCTGGTGGAGATGGCCGATGGCGCGGGGCTCACCGCCCAGCTGGACTACGCCGCCGTGCCGCGCCTGCCGGGTGTCGACTACTACCTGGCCGATGGCTGCGTGCCCGGCGGCACCCTGCGCAACTTCGACAGCTATGGCGAGAAGATCGCGCCGATCAGCGAGGAGCAGCGCAACCTGCTGTGCGACCCGCAGACCAGTGGCGGCCTGCTGGTAGCCGTGGCACCGGAGGGCGAGGCCGAGTTCCTCACTGTGGCCGCCGAGCTGGGCCTGGACCTGGCGCCCATTGGCCAGATGGCCCCGCGACAGAGCCACGCGGTAGAGGTGCTGTGATGCGCGACAACACCACCGACTACCGCCAGCTGTTCCTCGACGACGTCCCCATGATGGATATGCGCGCCCCGGTGGAATTCACCAAGGGCGCCTTCCCGCATACCGTCAGCCTGCCGCTGATGACCGATATCGAGCGGCAGAAAGTCGGCACCTGCTACAAGCAGCACGGCCAGCAGGCCGCCATCGAGCTGGGCCACCAGTTGGTCTCCGGCAAGGTCAAGGCCGCACGTATCGAGGCCTGGGCGGCCTTCGCCAAGGCCAACCCGAACGGCTACCTGTACTGCTTCCGCGGCGGCCTGCGCTCGCAGATCGTCCAGCAGTGGCTCAAGGAAGCCGGGGTCGACTACCCGCGGGTGATCGGTGGCTACAAGGCCATGCGCAGCTTCCTGATCGAGACGCTGGACAACGCCGTGGCCGAGTGTGACTTCGTCATCGTTGGCGGCATGACCGGCACCGGCAAGACCGAGGTGGTGGCCGCCCTGGACAACAGCATCGACCTGGAAGGCCACGCCAATCACCGAGGCTCCAGCTTCGGCAAGCGCGCCACCGGCCAGCCGTCGCAGATCGACTTCGAGAACCGCCTGGCCGTCGACCTGCTCAAGCGCCGCGCGCGTGGCCAGCAGCAGTTCGTGCTGGAGGACGAGAGCCGCCTGATCGGCACCTGCTCGCTGCCGCTGGCGCTGCACCAGGGCATGCAGCAGTTCCCCATGGTCTGGCTGGAAGACAGCGTCGAGGGCCGCGTCGAGCGCATCCTCAAGGACTACGTGACCGGACTCTCCGCCGAGTTCCTGGCCGTGCACGGCGAGGAGCAGGGCTTCGTGCTGTTCGCCGCGCGCATGCTGCAGAGCATGGACAATATCCAGAAGCGCCTGGGCGGCGAGCGCCACGCGCGGCTGCGCGACCTGTTGCAGCAGGCGCTGGACGAGCAGGCGCGCAGCGGCGCGGTGGAGCTGCACCGCGGCTGGATCGAGGGCCTGCTGAACGAATACTACGACCCGATGTACGTTTACCAGCGCGAGAGCAAGTCCGCGCGCATCGAATTCGCTGGCGAACAGTCAGCCGTGCTGGACTACCTGCGCAATCGCGCACCACGGAGCAAGACATGAAACTCAAAGACCATCCAGACGCGCTGGACTGCACCCTGTACCGCCCGGACGAGAACGATCCGGACGCCGAGGAACTGGAGCTGGGCGACGGCCATGTGCTGTTTGAAGGCGCCTTCGAGGCTCCGGCCGAGTGGGACGCCGCCGAGCGCGAGGACTATTTCGATGGCAGCGATCCGGCGCTGTTCTTCACCGCGCAGATCGAGAGCCCGGCCAAGGCGGACAGCAACGATTTCTTCGTTGCCGAGCCCGGTGACTACGTGGCGGTGGTGCGTGGCATGAAGGTGGAGATGTATTACGTCTACGACCAGGCCGACCGCAGCTATGTGCTGATTCGCGACGACCAGCTGGACTGATTCGCCAGCGCCAATGAAAAACGCCGCCCTCGGGCGGCGTTTTCGTTCAGCGCGTAGCCCGTTATCGACAGACCTGCGCGATGGCGTCGGCCAGGTAGTCCAGGCGCTGTTCGCTCATGCCCGCCACGTTGGCGCGGCCGCTGCTGACCAGGTACACGCTGAACTCCTGGCGCAGGCGCTGCACCTGGGAGGCCGTAAGGCCGGTGTAGGAGAACATGCCGCGCTGCGCGGTGATGTGGGCGAAGCGCTCGGCCAGGCCGTGCGGCGCCAGCGCACTCACCAGCCCGTTGCGCAGGTTGGCGATGCGCAGGCGCATGGCTTCCACTTCCTCGGTCCACAGGGTGCGCAGCTGCGCGTCGCCGAGGATGCTGGCGACCACGGCGGCGCCGTGGGCCGGCGGGGTGGACCACAGGTTGCGGGCGAGGAAGGCCAGCTGGCTGCGGATGTCGATCAGCTTCTCGAAGTTCTCCGCCCGCACGATCAGCGCGCCGGTGCGCTCGCGGTACAGGCCGAAGTTCTTCGAACAGGAGCTGGTGATCAGCAGTTCCGGCAGCTCGGCGGCGAACAGGCGCACGGCCCAGGCGTCCTGCTCCAGGCCGTCACCGAAGCCCTGGTAGGCGAAGTCGATCAGCGGCAGCAGCTCGCGGGCCTTGACCACTTCCAGCACGCGCTGCCAGTCGTGCTGGCTCAGGTCGAAGCCGGTGGGGTTGTGGCAGCAGGCGTGCAGCAGCACCACGTCGCCGGCCGGCACTCGCTGCAGGGCGTCGAGCATGGCTTCCACGTCCAGGCGGTTGTCGGCGCCGACGTAGGGATAGTGCTCCACGCGCAGGCCGCAGGTGGCGAAGATGCTTTCGTGGATCGGCCAGGTCGGTGCGCTCAGCCAGATGCCACGGCCCGGCAGCTGGGCGGCGATAAAGTCGCCGGCCAGGCGCAGGGCGCCGGTGCCGCCGGGGGTCTGGGTGGCACCGGCCAGGCCAGCGCCCAGCAGCGCGTTGTCCGCGCCCAGCACCAGGCGCAGCAGTTGCTCGCCGAAGGCCGCGTCGCCGTGGCCACCGATGTAGCTCTTGGTCGGCTCGTGTTCCACCAGTTGCCGCTCGGCCAGTTTCACCGCGTAGGGGATCGGGGTGATGCCGAGGGCGTCCTTGTACACGCCCACGCCCAGGTCCAGCTTGGCCGGGTTGCTGTCCGCGCGATAGGCGTCTAGCAGGCCGAGGATCGGATCGCCCGGCACCCGGTCGATGGCGGCGAAGTGGCTCACTTGCGGCCCTCGGCGCTGGCGGCCAGCACATCGGTGCGGGCGGCCATGATGAAGTCGTTGCGGTGCAGGCCCTTCATCTCGTGGCTCCACCAGGTGACGGTGACCTTGCCCCACTCGGTGAGCAGGGCCGGGTGGTGGCCGACTTCCTCGGCGGCGGCGCCCACCGCGTTGGTGAAGGCCAGGGCATGGCGGAAGGTGCGGAACAGGTAGACGCGCTCCAGCTCCATGTGGCCGTCGCGCGTCTCGATGTTCCAGTCCGGGATCTCGCGGATCAGCGTGGCCAGCTCCTCGTCGGAGACGTGGGGCGCGTCGGCGCGGCAGGCTTCGCATTGGGCTTGGGCGAGGGACATTCTGGGCTCCTGGAGCAAAGGGTGTTTGAACGTAGAGGTTGCAAGCTTAGGACGGGTTCCGCCGGCTCACGCGGCCTTGGGCGGAAACTTCGGTGCGTGCAGGCCCAGCGCCGTGGCGTTTTGCACCATGCCCATGATGTCCTGGTGGGCCAGCTCGAACAGGCTCTTGAGCTGGGGCAGGACGAAGTACAGCGGCTGCAGGATGTCGATGCGATAGGGCGTGCGCATCGCCTCCAGCGGGTCGAACACCTGGTGCTCGGGCTCGTCGGACAGGCTGTAGACCGTCTCCTTGGGCGAGGAGAGGATGCCGCCGCCGTAGATCCGCCGGCCCTGCGGGGTATCGACCAGGCCGAACTCGATGGTCATCCAGTACAGCCGCGCCAGGTACACGCGCTGTTCCTTGGTGGCGGCCAGGCCGAGCTTGCCGTAGGTGTGGGTGAATTCGGCGAACCAGGGGTTGGTGAGCAGCGGGCAATGGCCGAAGATCTCGTGGAAGATGTCCGGCTCCTGCAGGTAGTCCAGCTCTTCCGGGGTGCGGATGAAGGTGGCGACCGGGAAGCGCTTGCTGGCCAGCAGCTCGAAGAAGGTCTGGAAGGGAATCAGCGCCGGCACCTGGGCCACGCTCCAACCGGTGGTGGCGCCCAGCACCTTGTTGATCTCGCCGAGCTGGGGAATGCGCTCGGTGGGCAGGCCGAGCTGTTCGATGCCATCGAAGTACTCCTGGCAGGCGCGGCCTTCGAGCACCTTCATCTGCCGGGTGATCAGGGTGTTCCACACCTGATGCTCGGTGTCCGAATAGTGGATGAAACCGTGTTCGTCCGGTTGCCGGGCCACGTACTGCGTGGTTTTCATCGCCTCGCCTCCTCATCTGCGGTACATGCCGCGGAATTTGTTGTGTTGCCTAAGCAGTACCGCAGAAGCGTGGGCGAGGCAGCAGGAGAGGGTGGTGCATGGCCGCACTCGTGCGGCCTTGATCGTAAATAAATCATTACGAAAGTGTTGGGGCTGCAAATCATCGCCTTGCTGCAGTTCCTGGCTGTCACATATTCTTGACGAAAAATAACGGCCGCCTTGCGAAAAAACGGCCGTGGCCCAGTCAATAATCACAATCCAGGGTCCCTCAACCGTGCGTATCAAGGTCCATTGCCAGAACCGTGTCGGCATCCTGCGCGACATCCTCGAACTGCTGGTCGATTACGGCATCAATGTCGCCCGTGGCGAAGTCGGCGGCGAGCAGGGCAACGCCATCTATCTGCACTGCCCGAACCTGATCAACCTGCAGTTCCAGGCCCTGCGGCCCAAGCTGGAGGCCATCGCCGGTGTGTTCGGGGTCAAGCGCGTCGGCCTGATGCCCAGCGAGCGCCGTCACCTGGAGCTCAACGCGCTGCTCGGCGCCCTGGATTTCCCGGTGCTGTCCATCGACATGGGCGGCTCAATAGTCGCGGCCAACCGCAGCGCCGCCCAGCTGCTCGGCGTGCGGGTGGACGAGGTGCCGGGCATGGCGCTGTCGCGCTATATCGAGGACTTCGACCTGCCCGAGCTGGTGCGCGCCAACAAGTCGCGGGTCAACGGCCTGCGGGTGAAAGTGAAGGGCGACATCTTCCTCGCCGATATCGCGCCGCTGCAGTCCGAGCACGACGAGAGCGAGGCGCTGGCCGGTGCCGTGCTCACCCTGCACCGCGCCGACCGCGTGGGCGAGCGCATCTATCACGTGCGCAAGCAGGAGCTGCGCGGCTTCGACTCGATCTTCCAGAGCTCCAAGGTGATGGCCGCCGTAGTGCGCGAGGCGCGGCGCATGGCGCCGCTGGATGCGCCGCTGCTGATCGAGGGCGAGACCGGTACCGGCAAGGAGCTGCTGGCGCGCGCCTGCCACCTGGCCAGCCCGCGCGGGCAGTCGCCGTTCATGGCGCTCAACTGCGCCGGGCTGCCGGAATCCATGGCCGAGACCGAGCTGTTTGGCTACGGCCCCGGCGCCTTCGAGGGCGCGCGGCCGGAGGGCAAGCTCGGCCTGCTGGAGCTGACCGCGGGTGGCACCCTGTTCCTCGATGGCGTCGGCGAGATGAGCCCGCGCCTGCAGGCCAAGCTGCTGCGCTTCCTGCAGGACGGCTGCTTCCGCCGGGTGGGCAGCGACGAGGAGGTGTACCTGGATGTGCGGGTGATCTGCGCCACCCAGGTCGACCTGTCCGAGCTGTGCGCCAAGGGCGAGTTCCGCCAGGACCTCTATCACCGCCTCAACGTGCTCAGCCTGCATATCCCGCCGTTGCGCGAATGTCTGGACGGCCTGGCACCGCTGGTCGAGCATTTCCTCGATTCGGCCAGCCGGCAGATCGGCTGCCCGCTGCCGAAGCTGGCGGCGCCGGCGTTCGAGCGCATGGTCCATTACCACTGGCCGGGCAACGTGCGTCAGCTGGAGAACGTGCTGTTCCAGGCCGTGTCGCTGTGCGACGGCGGCACGGTCAAGGCCGAGCATATCCGCCTGCCGGACTACGGCGCGCCGCAGCCGCTCGGCGAGTTCTCCGTCGAGGGCGATCTGGACAGCATCCTCGGCCGCTTCGAGAAGGCGGTGCTGGAGCGTCTGTACGCCGAGCACCCGAGCAGCCGCCAGCTGGGCAAGCGCCTCGGCGTATCGCACACCACCATCGCCAACAAGCTGCGCCAGCACGGCCTGGGCAAGGAGTAGGGCATTGCCCTACGACCTTGGTGTAATGGTTCGCTGAATCGGGGAGGGGTAAAAAGTCAGTCGTCCGGCTCCTGCGAATCGGACTGCGTTTCTGACATTCCTCCCCGGAATGAATTGGCGGCGGCCCTGGTGGGTCGCCTTTTTTTTTATGTCCGCCATCCTTGGCGGCCACCCTTCGGGCCGTCGCAGGGCGACGTTAAAAATCGCTCTCGGCGATTTTTTGTCCCCCCTTTTCGGGGCTGAGACCAAGGTCGTAGAGCGGTAAGACCATGGTCGAATGGCCCCACGAAAGGGTGGGGGATACAAAAGGCGGCATACAAAAACAACCGCGCCGCCGAGGTATCCACATGTCCGCTGCTTCTCTCTATCCGGTCCGCCCCGAGGTGGCCGCCAACACGCTGACCGACGAAGCCACCTACAAGGCGATGTACCAGCAGTCGGTGATCAACCCGGACGGCTTCTGGCGTGAGCAGGCCAAGCGCATCGACTGGATCAAGCCGTTCACCAAGGTCAAGCAGACCTCGTTCGACGACCACCATGTCGACATCAAGTGGTTCGCCGACGGCACCCTCAACGTCTCGGCCAACTGCCTGGACCGCCACCTGGCCGAACGCGGCGATCAGCTCGCGATCATCTGGGAGGGTGACAACCCGTCCGAGCACAAGGAAATCACCTACCGCCAGCTGCACGAACAGGTCTGCAAGTTCGCCAACGCCCTGCGTGGCCAGGACGTGCACCGCGGCGACGTGGTGACCATCTACATGCCGATGATTCCGGAAGCCGTGGTCGCCATGCTGGCCTGTGCACGTATCGGCGCCATCCACTCCGTGGTATTCGGCGGCTTTTCGCCGGAGGCCCTGGCCGGGCGCATCATCGACTGTCAATCCAAGGTGGTGATCACCGCTGACGAAGGCCTGCGCGGCGGCAAGAAGGTCCCGCTGAAGGCCAACGTCGACGACGCCCTGACCAACCCCGAGACCCGCAGCATCCAGAAGGTCATCGTGGTCAAGCGCACCGGTTCCGAGATCAAGTGGAACCAGCACCGCGATATCTGGTTCGAGGACCTGATGAAGGTGGCCGGCAGCGTCTGCGCCCCGAAGGAAATGGGCGCCGAAGAGGCGCTGTTCATCCTCTACACCTCCGGCTCCACCGGTAAGCCCAAGGGCGTGCTGCACACCACCGGCGGCTACCTGGTGTACGCCGCGCTGACCCACGAGCGAGTGTTCGACTACAAGCCGGGCGAAGTCTACTGGTGCACCGCCGACGTGGGCTGGGTCACCGGCCACAGCTACATCGTCTACGGTCCGCTGGCCAACGGCGCCACCACCTTGCTGTTCGAGGGCGTGCCGAACTACCCGGACGTGACCCGCGTCGCCAAGATCATCGACAAGCACAAGGTCAACATCCTCTACACCGCACCGACCGCCATTCGCGCCATGATGGCCGAGGGCAAGGCCGCCGTGGAGGGAGCCGATGGCTCCAGCCTGCGCCTGCTCGGCTCGGTGGGCGAGCCGATCAACCCGGAGGCCTGGCACTGGTACCACGAGAACGTCGGCCGCGAGCGCTGCCCGATCGTCGACACCTGGTGGCAGACCGAGACCGGCGGCGTGCTGATCAGCCCGCTGCCGGGCGCCACCGCGCTCAAGCCGGGCTCGGCCACCCGTCCGTTCTTCGGCGTGCAGCCGGCGCTGGTGGACAACCTGGGCAACCTGATCGAGGGTCCTGCCGAAGGCAATCTGGTGATCATCGACTCCTGGCCGGGCCAGGCGCGCAGCCTGTACGGCGATCACGACCGCTTCGTCGACACCTACTTCAAGACCTTCAAGGGCATGTACTTCACCGGTGACGGCGCCCGTCGCGATGAAGACGGCTACTGGTGGATCACCGGCCGGGTCGATGACGTGCTCAACGTCTCCGGCCACCGCATGGGCACCGCCGAGATCGAGAGCGCCATGGTCGCCCACCCGAAAGTCGCCGAGGCCGCCGTGGTCGGCGTGCCGCACGACATCAAGGGGCAGGGCATCTATGTCTACGTGACCCTGAACGCAGGCGAGGAAACCTCCGAGCAGTTGCGTCAGGAACTGAAGAACTGGGTGCGCAAGGAGATCGGCCCGATCGCCTCGCCAGACGTCATCCAGTGGGCTCCGGGACTACCGAAGACCCGCTCGGGCAAGATCATGCGCCGTATCCTGCGCAAGATCGCCACCGCCGAATACGATTCCCTCGGCGACATCTCCACGCTGGCCGACCCCGGCGTGGTGCAGCACCTCATCGACACTCATCGCACCATGCAGGTCGCCTGATCGGGCGGTTGCGCGGACGTGCAGAACCCCGGCCACAAGCCGGGGTTTGTTTTTTGCGGCGCCGAATACCGATTTTTCCCGATAAGGCGTAACCCCCAGGGTAACGCCGTGCGCCGATTCGGGGCGGCTGGGAACACTCGCTGCACACTGGCGGATCAGAAAAACCGGGAGGAGGGTGCCGCGCCCACTGAATTCAAGGCTTTGGCCATAGCTGGCGTGCTTATTGCCTTGATACTGGGTTGTGTTTTTATGTCCTGCCGGTCACGTTTCGGTTGACCTGTCAATACGCGCTCAGCGCCCGTCCTGCCCTTCTGTAATTTGTTGTCGCTTTGAGGAAATATCGACCTATCCCCGGTCGATAGAATGCCGCCCACTTGGCCGAGCCTATTGCCGCACATTCTGCGCCGGCAAACATGGCGACACTTTCTACAATTCATCAAGGCCATGGCGAACCTCATTCTGCCAAACGCTGTACCCATTCGAAGGAGCACAAGATGAAGAAGATCGTACTTCTCGGCGCACTGGCGCTTTCCGCTTTCAGTGCGCTGGTCCAGGCAGAAGACAAACCGCTGCGCATCGGTATCGAGGCGGCCTACCCACCCTTCGCCTTCAAGCAGCCCGACGGCAGCATCACCGGCTTCGACTACGACATCGGCAACGCCCTGTGCGAAGAGATGAAGGTCAAGTGCCAGTGGATCGAGCAGGAATTCGACGGTCTGATCCCGGCCCTCAAGGTGCGCAAGTTCGACGCCGTTTTGTCGTCCATGTCCATCACCGAAGAGCGCAAGAAGTCCGTGGACTTCACCGGCAAGTACTACCACACCCCCGCCAAGCTGGCGATGAAGGCCGGTACCGAGCTGAAAGACCCGCTGGTGGACCTGAAAGGCAAGAAGGTCGGCGTGCAGCGCGCGTCCATCTATGACCGCTACGCCACCGAAGTCTTCGCCCCGGCCGGCGTCGAAGTGGTGCGCTACAGCTCGCAGAACGAGATCTTCCTGGACCTGGCCTCGGGCCGTCTGGACGCCACCCTGGCCGACGTCGTCAACATCGATGACGGCTTCCTCAAGACCGACGCCGGCAAGGGCTTCGCCCTGGTGGGCCCGGACTACACCGAAGAGAAATACTTCGGCAACGGTGCCGGCATCGCCGTGCGCAAGGGCGACAAGGCCCTGGCCGACAAGATCAGCGCCGCCATCCTGGCGATCCGCGCCAACGGCAAGTACAAGGAAGTGCAGGACAAGTACTTCCAGTTCAACGTCTACGGCGAGTAACGCCGCAGCGCTCGCCCTTCCCGTATGGGGAGGGCGTTGCGCGGGCCGGGTGAGCGAGCAGCTCTGCCGGACTCACCCAGCCCCGCCCTAGTAAGGGCCTCCTCCTGTGTATCCAGAGGATAGATTCCATGTTCAACGGCTACGGCTCGACCATTCTCGATGGCGCTTGGCTCACCGTGCAGCTGGCCGCGCTATCGATGGCGGTGGCCATCGTGCTCGGTCTGTTCGGTGCGGCCTGTCGCCTGTCGCCCATGAAGTGGCTCGCCCTGATGGGTGATGCCTACGCCACGGTGATTCGCGGCATTCCCGATCTGGTACTGATCCTGCTGATCTTCTATGGCGGCCAGGATCTGGTGAATCGTATCGCCCCGCTGGTGGGCTACGAAGATTACATCGACATCAATCCGTTCATTGCCGGTGTCGGTACCCTGGGCTTCATCTATGGCGCCTACCTGTCCGAGACCTTCCGCGGTGCCTTCATGGCCATCCCCAAGGGCCAGGGCGAGGCGGGCATGGCCTACGGCATGAGCCCGCTGCGGGTGTTCTTGCGCATTCTGGTGCCGCAGATGATCCGCCTGGCCATTCCCGGCGCGACCAACAGCTGGCTGGTGCTGGTCAAGGCCACCGCGCTGATTTCCCTGGTCGGCCTGCAGGACATGATGGCCCGCGCCAAGAGCGCCGGCGACGCGACCCGCGAGCCGTTCACCTACATCCTTCTGGCGGCAGCCATCTATCTGGTGCTGACCAGCGTGTCGCTGGTGGTGTTGCGCTACCTCGAACGCCGCTATTCGGTCGGCGTGAAGACGGCCGAAATCTGAGGGAGTTGTCATGCTTTTCGACTACAACGTGGTACTCGACAGTCTGCCGCTGTATTTCGGCGGTGTGCTGGTCACCCTCAAGCTGCTGGTGATTTCCCTGGCCGTCGGCCTGCTGGCAGCCGTGCCGCTGGCGATGATGCGCGTGTCCAAGCAGGCCGCGATCAACTTCCCGGCCTGGCTCTACACCTATGTGATCCGTGGCACGCCGATGCTGGTGCAGCTGTACCTGCTGTACTACGGCCTGGCCCAGTTCGAGGCGGTGCGCGAGAGCTTCATGTGGCCATACCTGTCCAACGCCACCTTCTGCGCCTGCCTGGCCTTCGCCATCAACACCAGTGCGTATAGCGCCGAGATCCTCGCCGGCAGCCTCAAGGCCACCCCTTATGGCGAGATCGAGGCGGCCAAGGCCATGGGCATGTCGCGCGGCAAGCTGTATCGCCGCATCCTCCTGCCGTCCGCGCTGCGCCGTGCACTGCCGCAGTACAGCAACGAGGTGATCATGATGCTGCACACCACTAGCCTGGCCTCGGTGGTGACCCTGATCGACATCACCGGCGCCGCCAAGACCGTCAACTCGCAGTACTACCTGCCGTTCGAGGCCTACATCACCGCCGGCGTGTTCTACCTGTGCCTGACCTTCGTCCTGGTACGCCTGTTCAAGCTGGCCGAGCGCCGCTGGCTGGCCTACCTGGCCCCGCGCAAGCACTGAGACCGACGCCATGCAACGCATCGACCACCGCCTGCCCTGGGGTTGCCCCGGCACCGAACGCACGCTGAGCGTGTTCCGTTTCGGCGCGGGCGAGCGCAAGGCCTATATCCAGGCCAGCCTGCATGCCGACGAGCTGCCGGGCATGCGCGTGGCGGTGGAACTCAAGCGCCGCCTGGCCGAGCTGGAAGGGCAGGGTCGTGTGCAGGGCGTGATCGAACTGGTGCCGGTGGCCAACCCCATCGGCCTCGGCCAGATGTTCCAGGCCACCAGCCAGGGGCGTTTCGAGCTGGGCAGCGGCAAGAACTTCAATCGCGACTTCGCCGACCTGGCCGAACTGGTGGCGCCGCAGCTGCAAGGCCGCCTGGGGGACGATGCCCAGGCCAACGTGCGGCTGATCCGCCAGGCCATGCTCGAAGCGCTCGACGCACTGCCAGGCGCCGGCTCGGAGCTGCAAGGCCTGCAGCGCCTGTTGCTGCGCCATGCCTGCGACGCCGATCTGGTGCTCGACCTGCATTGCGATTTCGAGGCGGTGGCGCACCTGTACATGATTCCGCAACAGACCGAGGCCTTCGCCACCCTGGCCGCGCGCCTGCAGGCCGGTGCCGTGCTGGTCGCCGAAGATACCGGCGGCAGTTCCTTCGACGAGGCCTGCTCCATGGCCTGGCTGCGTCTGTCGCGCAGCTTCCCGCAGGCGGCCGTGCCGCTGGCCTGCCAGGCGGCGACGGTGGAGCTGGGCGGCATGCTGGATACCGAACGCGAGCGCGCCGAGGCCAGCGCCGAGGCCATCCTCGCCTGCCTCGCCGAGCATGGCCTGATCGACGGCGACTGGCCGGCGGCGCCCGCACCGAGCTGCGTGGCCACGCCCTTCGCCGGTGCCGAGTACGCCTATGCGCCGCATCCCGGCGTGGTCAGCTTCCTGCAGCCGGTCGGCGCCTGGGTGGTGGCTGGCGATCCGTTATTCGAAGTCATCGACCCGCTGGAGGATCGCCACAGCATCGTGCGCGCTTCCACCTCCGGCGTGCTCTATGTGCGCGAGCGCCTGCGCTTCGCCCAACCCGGACTCTGGCTGGCCAAGGTGGCCGGTCATCAACCCATTCGTCAGGGTCGCCTGCTGAGCGACTGAGCCATACGAGAGACCAACCATGTACAAACTCGAAGTTCAGGATCTGCACAAACGCTACGGCGACCACGAAGTGCTGAAAGGCGTGTCCCTGGCGGCCAAGGCTGGCGACGTGATCAGCATCATCGGCTCGTCTGGCTCGGGCAAGAGCACCTTCCTGCGCTGCATCAACATGCTCGAGCAGCCGCACGGCGGCAAGATCCTGCTCAACGGCGAGGAGCTCAAGCTGGTGGCCAACAAGGACGGCGCGCTCAAGGCAGCCGATGCCAAGCAGCTGCAGCGCATGCGCTCGCGCCTGTCCATGGTGTTCCAGCACTTCAACCTGTGGTCGCACATGAGCGCCCTGGAGAACGTCATCGAGGCGCCCGTGCACGTGCTCGGCGTGCCGAAGAAGGAAGCCATCGAGAAGGCCGAGCACTACCTGGCCAAGGTCGGTGTGGCGCACAGGAAAGATGCGTACCCGGCACATATGTCCGGTGGCGAGCAGCAGCGCGTGGCCATCGCCCGTGCCCTGGCCATGGAGCCGGAAGTCATGCTGTTCGACGAGCCGACCTCGGCCCTCGATCCGGAGCTGGTCGGCGAAGTGCTCAAGGTGATGCAGGACCTGGCCCAGGAAGGCCGCACCATGGTGGTGGTGACCCACGAGATGGGCTTCGCCCGCGAGGTGTCCAACCAGCTGATCTTCCTGCACAAGGGCCTGGTGGAAGAAACCGGCTGCCCGAAACAGGTGCTGGCCAATCCGCAATCCGAGCGCCTGAAGCAGTTCCTTTCCGGCAGCCTGAAGTAAGCACTAGACTGCCTCCATGACCTCGACTGCCCACTGCATTGCCTTCCTGATCTGGCCAGAAACCAGGCCCATGACCCTGGCCCTGGCCGAGGAGGCTGTGCGTGTGGCACAGCGCGTTCATCCGGAAGTGTCCTACGAGCTGCGTTTCCTGCAGGCCGAAGCCCCCAGCGCGGGAGCCTGGCAGATGCCGGGCGAGCCCTGGAGCGGTCGCCTGGAGGGTTGCAGCAAGCTGTTCCTGCTGGCCGACGAGCCGCCCGCGCAGGTGGCGCCGGCGCTGTCCTCGGCACTGAAGCAGCTGGCGCGTGCCGGTATCGCCATCGGCGGCCTCTCCGCCGGCGTCTATCCGCTGGCCCAGCTCGGCCTGCTCGACGGCTATCGCGCCGCCGTGCACTGGCGCTGGCAGGACGATTTCACCGAGCGCTTCCCCAAGGTCATCGCCACCAGCCATCTGTTCGACTGGGATCGTGACCGCCTCAGCGCCTGTGGTGGCCTGGCCGTGCTCGACCTGTTGCTGGCCGTGCTGGCTCGCGACCACGGCGCCGAGCTGGCCGGGGCGGTGAGCGAGGAGCTGGTGGTCGAGCGCATCCGCGAGGGTGGCGAGCGCCAGCGCATTCCGCTGCAGAACCGCATCGGCTCCAGCCATCCCAAGCTGACCCAGGCCGTGCTGCTGATGGAAGCCAACATCGAAGAGCCGCTGACCACCGACGAGATCGCCCAGCATGTGTGCGTGTCGCGTCGCCAGCTGGAGCGCATCTTCAAGCAGTACCTCAATCGCGTGCCCAGCCAGTACTACCTGGAGCTGCGCCTGAACAAGGCGCGCCAGCTGCTGATGCAGACCAGCAAGTCGATCATCCAGATCGGCCTGTCCTGCGGCTTCTCCTCCGGTCCGCACTTCTCCAGCGCCTACCGCAACTTCTTCGGCGCCACCCCGCGGGAAGACCGCAACCAGCGCCGCAGCGCCAGTCCCTTCGAGATCGCACCGGCGTCCGTCGAACGCGGATAGTGCAGGTTCCCCGTCGCTCGCGCGCCGTGCCTATGCCGCCGTTGCGCCGGGGTCTCTGCAGCGAGGCGCTTCGATCGGGTCATCAACAAGCCGGGCATCGAGCTCGCCGGAGGCGGCCGCTGCGCTTTTTCAGCACCATAAACCGGCCTATGCTCAGTGCGGTGCAAACCGAACAACTATAAGAAGATGCGCCTATTACGCTTGCTGCTGTGCTGCTGGATGGGTTTCGGTGCGGTCACTGTCACTGCAGCCGAGAACGCTTCGTTGCTGCTGCTGGATGAAAAGAAACCGCGCGTCGAGCTCGATAGCCATTTCGAATTTCTCGCCGATCCAAGCTCCGTCGCGGATGTCCATGCTGTCAGCCGGCTGCCCGACCAGCGCTTCACCCGCCACTCCGGCGGAGCACCGAACTTCGGTTTTACCGAAGAGCGCTACTGGTTCCGCACCCAGTTGCTGCAGGTCAACGGCGATGAAAGCTGGTTCCTGGAGTTCGGTTATCCACCCCTGGATAACATCGACGTGTTCCTGCTCGATCAGCACGGCGAGGTGCTGGTCGCCGAGCATGGTGGCGATCGACGACCGTTCGACCAGCGCCTGATCAAGAGTCGGCACTTCACGGTGGAGTTGCCATTGCCGCTCGGCGAGCCGGTCTGGTTGTATGTGGCGGTGCAGACCGAGGGGTCGCTGCAGATGCCGGCGGTACTCTCCAGTGCCCATCACTATGTGTCCACGAGTCGTACCGAGTACTACCTGCTGGGGCTCTACTACGGCGCTCTGCTGTCGATGCTGCTGTACACCCTGCTGACCTATCTGTCGGTAAGGGATGCCAGCCATCTCTATTACATTGCCTACATCGCTGCCTACGGGTTGTTCCAGCTGACGCTCAATGGCCTGGCCTTCCAGTATCTGTGGCCCCAGTTACCGAGCTGGAGCAACCGCATGCTGCCGCTCTCTATCACGGTGGCCACGCTCACCCTGATCCTGCTGACCCGCTCGTTTCTGCAGACCCGCACCCTGGCGCCGCGTATCGATCGGTTGCTGCTACTGGTACAGCGGCTGTATGTCGCGTTGGCGCTGGCTTGTCTGGTCATGCCCTACGATTGGGCTATCCGCCTGAGCACCGCGTCGGTGGTGATTTCCCCGTTGGTGGTGTTTGCGGTGGCGGTGCGGATCTTCTGGGCTGGTTATCGCCAGTCGCGTTTCTTCCTGCTGGCATTCACCGTGCTGCTGCTGGGCATGGTGCTGTACGCGCTGAAGACCTTCCACGTGCTGCCAGGTACCTATCTCACGGAGTACGCCCTGCAGATCGGCTCTGCCTTGCAGATGATCCTGCTGGTGGTGGCGCTGGCCGACCGCATGCGCCTGTTGAAGCAGGAGAACCTGCGTATCGAGCAGGAGGCGCGGGTGTTGCTCGAGCAGCGGGTGCTGGAACGCACGGAAGAGCTCAACAGCGCGTTGCTCGAGCTGAGTGACAAGAACCGCCAGCTCAGCGAGCTAAGCACGATCGACGGGTTGACCGGGGTGTATAACCGCGCCCATCAGGAAGAGGTCCTCGCGACGGAGTGGGCGCGGGCCTGCCGGCAGAAGGGCCCGCTGTCGGTGCTGATGGTCGACATCGACCATTTCAAGCGCATCAATGACAACCACGGGCATCAGTCCGGTGACGCCGTGCTCAAGACGGTCGCGACGCTTATCAAGGGCTTTGCCAAGCGCAAGGCCGATGTGGTGTGCCGTTATGGCGGTGAAGAGTTCATGGTGATTCTGCCGGACACCACGCTGGACGGCGCCCGGCTAGTCGCAGAGGGTATTCGCCAGGCCCTGGCTGAGCTCGATATTCCGCTGGTTGACGAGGTTATCAAGGTCACCGCCAGCATCGGCCTGGCATCGGCGATTCCCGGTTCGCCGGCTCAGGACGAGTTGGTGGCGCTGGTCGGCGCGGCAGATGCCGCGCTGTATCGGGCCAAGCAGGAAGGGCGCAATCGGGTTTGCCTGGGCAGCGCTTAGCCCGGCCGGCGTGTTGCCGAGTCCGGCTCTCGCGGCTGGCAACTGAGGGGGCAGCGCAATCGTCGGTGCGGCTTGCGTGTCGGTCGGCACGCCTCGATGTCCATTGCGCCTCCCGCTTTTTTCCTCTGGGCACCGCCGATGCCGTCGCGCAGCGTTTAAACTGCGCAATTCCGGAGCTTTCTGTCGCATTGCCGAAAGCCCAGGAAAACCGCGGGTTGCCGCTGTAAGAAGTTGTCGCATGGCGGCAATGCGGGCCCGTGGGCAGCCCCTACAATCCTTTCATCACCTGCCATTTGTGCGGTGTTCGTTATTCAGGAGAGCCCCGATGTCCGTTCAGCACGATCCGGTGCAACGCGCCGATTTCGATCAGTATCTGGTCCCCAACTATGCCCCCGCCGCCTTCATTCCGGTGCGCGGCCAGGGCTCCCGAGTCTGGGATCAGAGCGGTCGCGAGCTGATCGATTTCGCCGGTGGCATCGCCGTCAACTCCCTCGGCCACTGCCACCCGGCGCTGGTCAAGGCGCTGACCGAGCAGGCCAATACCCTGTGGCACATCTCCAACGTGTTCACCAACGAGCCGACCCTGCGCCTGGCCCACAAGCTGGTCGATGCGACCTTCGCCGAACGCGTGTTCTTCTGCAACTCCGGCGCCGAGGCCAACGAGGCCGCCTTCAAGCTGGCTCGTCGTGTCGCCCATGACCGTTTCGGTCCGGAGAAGTGCGAGATCATCGCCGCGCTCAACAGCTTCCACGGTCGTACCCTGTTCACCGTCAGCGTCGGCGGCCAGCCCAAGTATTCAGACGGCTTCGGTCCGAAGATCCAGGGCATCAGCCATGTTCCGTACAACGACCTGGACGCACTGAAGGCGGCCATCTCCGACAAGACCTGCGCCGTGGTGATCGAGCCTATCCAGGGCGAGGGTGGCGTGCTGCCGGCCAACCAGGCCTACCTGGAAGGCGCCCGCAAGCTGTGCGACGAGCACAACGCGCTGCTGGTGTTCGACGAGGTGCAGAGCGGCATGGGTCGTACCGGCGAGCTGTTCGCCTACATGCACTACGGCGTCACCCCGGACATCCTCTCCAGTGCCAAGAGCCTGGGCGGCGGTTTCCCCATCGGCGCCATGCTGACCACCACCGAGCTGGCCAAGCACCTGGCCGTCGGCACCCACGGCACCACCTACGGCGGCAATCCGCTGGCCTGTACGGTGGCCGAGGCAGTGCTGGACGTGGTCAACACCCCGGCGGTGCTGAACGGCGTCAAGGCCAAGAGCGCCCAGTTCAAGCAGCGCCTGCAGGCGATCGGCGAGAAGTACGGCATCTTCAGCGAGGTCCGCGGTATCGGCCTGCTGCTCGGCTGCGCCCTGACCGATGCCTGGAAGGGCAAGGCCAAGAGCGTGCTGGACGCCGCCACCGCCGAGGGCGTGATGGTGCTGCAGGCCGGTCCGGACACCGTGCGCTTCGCCCCCAGCCTGGTGGTGGAGGATGCCGACATCACCGAGGGCCTGGATCGCTTCGAGCGCGCCGTGGCCAAGCTGGTCCAGGGCTGATCCGCGCTCGGTAGCGGCGGCGCAGGGTTGCGCCGCCGGTTCTTCAGGACGAACCGCTCCACGTGTGATCGGAATCTCCGATCCTTCTCCAGAGGGTCATGAATCTTCTGGGGCTTTTATTCGAAAACCGTTCCGCCCAGGCGGAGCGCCGTTCAAAGGAGTAACGCCATGCTGGTGATGCGCCCCGCGCAGATGTCCGACCTTGCCGAGGTGCAGCGTCTGGCTGCGGACAGTCCGGTGGGTGTTACTTCGCTGCCGGACGACGCCGGTCGCCTGAGCGACAAGATCGCCGCGTCCGAGGCGTCCTTCGCCGCCGAGGTGATCTTCAACGGCGAGGAGAGCTATTTCTTCGTGCTCGAAGACAGCAGCAGCGGCAAGCTGCTCGGCTGCTCGGCCATCGTCGCTTCCGCCGGCTACTCCGAACCCTTCTACAGCTTCCGCAACGAGACCTTCGTGCACGCCTCGCGCGAGCTGAAGATCCACAACAAGATTCACGTCCTCTCGCTGTGCCACGACCTGACCGGCAACAGCCTGCTGACCAGCTTCTACGTGCAGCGCGACCTGGTCGACAGCCCGTTCGCCGAGCTCAACTCGCGCGGCCGCCTGCTGTTCATGGCCGCCCATCCCGAGCGCTTCGCCGATGCGGTGGTGGTGGAGATCGTCGGCTACAGCGACGAGCAGGGCGACTCGCCGTTCTGGGACGCGGTCGGCCGCAACTTCTTCGACATGAGCTACACCGAGGCCGAGCGCCTGTGCGGCCTGAAGAGCCGCACCTTCCTTGCCGAGCTGATGCCGCATTACCCGATCTACGTGCCGCTGCTGCCGGACAGCGCCCAGGAAGCCATGGGCCAGGTCTACAGCCGCGCCCAGGTGACCTTCGATATTCTGATGCGCGAAGGCTTCGAGACCGACCACTACATCGACATCTTCGACGGCGGCCCGACTCTGCACGCGCGCACCTCGGGCATCCGTTCCATCGCCCAGAGCCGCATCGTGCCGGTGCGCGTCGGTGAGCCTGGCAAGGGCGGGCGCCAGTACCTGGTCAGTAACGGCCAGCTGCAGGACTTCCGCGCCATCGTCGCCGATCTCGACTGGGTGCCCGGCAAGCCGGTGATCCTGAGTGCCGAGGCGGCCGAGGCGCTGGGTGTGGGCGAGGGTGCCAGCGTTCGGCTGGTGGCGGTTTGATGCATTGACCCTTCTCCCACCGGGAGAAGGTGGCCCGTAGGGCCGGATGAGGGAGCTTCCCTCAATCCCCGGCCCCTCTCCCGGAAGGAGAGGGGAGAGAATTCTGGAGGCAATATGATCGTTCGTCCCGTCCGTAGCACCGACCTGTCGGCGCTGATCGACCTGGCCCGCAGCACCGGCACCGGCCTGACCACCCTGCCGGCCAACGAGGAGCGCCTGGCGCACCGGGTCGGCTGGGCGGAGAAGGCGTTCCGTGGCGAGGCCGAGCGTGCCGATGCCGACTACCTGTTCGTGCTCGAGGACGACAACGGCCAGGTCGTCGGCATCTCTGCCGTGGCCGGCGCCGTGGGCCTGCGCGAGCCCTGGTACAACTACCGGGTCGGCCTCACCGTCAGTGCCTCTCAGGAACTGAAGATCCACCGCGAGATTCCCACCCTGTTCCTGGCCAACGACATGACCGGCAACTCCGAGCTGTGCTCGCTGTTCCTGCATGCCGGCTACCGCACCGGTCTCAACGGGCGCCTGCTGTCCAAGGCACGCTTCCTGTTCATGGCCGAGTTCCGCGAGCTGTTCGGTAACAAGGTGATCGCCGAGATGCGCGGCATGTCCGACGAGAGCGGCCGCTCGCCGTTCTGGGAAAGTCTCGGTCGGCACTTCTTCAAGATGGAGTTCAGCCAGGCCGACTACCTCACCGGGGTCGGCAACAAGGCCTTCATCGCCGAGCTGATGCCCAAGTTCCCGCTCTACACCTGCTTCCTCTCCGAAGAGGCGCGCAGCGTCATCGGTCGCGTGCACCCGGACACCGAGCCGGCGCTGGCCATGCTCAAGGGCGAAGGCTTCAGCTACCAGGGCTTCGTCGACATCTTCGACGCCGGCCCGGCCATCGAGGTGGAGACCGACAAGATCCGCGCGGTGCGCGACAGCCAGAACCTGGTGCTGGCCGTGGGTACCCCGGGCGACGACGCCATTCCCTATCTGATCCACAACCGCAAGCGCGAAGACTGCCGTATCGCCGCCGCGCCGGCGCGTGCCGCCGCCGGCACCCTGGTGGTCGACCCGCTGACCGCCAAGCGCCTGCAGCTCAGTGCCGGCGCCAATGTGCGCGCCGTGCCGCTGTCGGCCAAGGAGAGCAAGCAATGACTACCCATTACATCGCCGGCAACTGGCAGGCCGGGCAGGGCGAGGCCTTCGAGTCGCTCAATCCGGTGACCCAGGAGGCCGTATGGAGCGGCCAGGGCGCCAGCGTCGCGCAGGTCGAGCAGGCCGTCGCCGCCGCCCGTGCCGCCTTCCCGGCCTGGGCGCGGCGCCCGCTGGAGGAGCGCGTCGCCATCCTCGAGCAGTTCGCCGCCACCCTGAAGAAGCATGCCGACGAACTGGCCCGCACCATCGGCGAGGAGACCGGCAAGCCGCTGTGGGAGTCCGCCACCGAGGTGACCAGCATGGTCAACAAGGTCGCCATCTCCGTGCAGAGCTACCGCGAGCGTACCGGTGAGAAGAGCGGCCCGCTGGCCGACGCCACCGCCGTGCTGCGCCACAAGCCACATGGCGTGGTTGCCGTGTTCGGCCCGTACAACTTCCCCGGCCACCTGCCCAATGGCCATATCGTGCCGGCGCTGCTGGCCGGCAACGCGGTGGTGTTCAAGCCCAGCGAGCTGACCCCAAAGGTCGCCGAGCTGACGGTCAAGTGCTGGATCGAGGCCGGTCTGCCGGCCGGCGTGCTCAACCTGGTGCAGGGTGCCCGCGAGACCGGCGTGGCCCTGGCCGGCAGCGCCGGCATCGACGGCCTGTTCTTCACCGGCTCCAGCCGCACCGGCAACCTGCTGCACAGCCAGTTCGCCGGCCGCCCGGACAAGATCCTGGCGCTGGAGATGGGCGGCAACAACCCGCTGGTGGTGGACGAGGTCGCCGATGTCGACGCCGCCGTCTATACGATTGTGCAATCCGCCTTTATCTCCGCCGGCCAGCGCTGCACCTGCGCCCGTCGCCTGCTGGTGCCCGTCGGCGCCTGGGGTGATGCCCTGCTGGCGCGCCTGGTGGCGGTCGCCTCGACCATCAAGGTCGGCGCCTTCGACGAGCAGCCGGCACCGTTCATGGGCTCGGTGATTTCCCTGACCGCGGCCGAGCATCTGCTCAAGGCCCAGCGTCATCTGGTCGACAAGGGCGCTGAGGTCCTGCTGGAGATGATCCAGCCGGTGCCAAACGCCGCGCTGCTGACCCCGGGCATTCTCGACGTGACCCGGGTGGCCGAGCGCATCGACGAGGAGTTCTTCGGCCCGCTGCTGCAGGTGATCCGCTACGCCGATTTCGATGCCGCCATCGCCGAGGCCAACAACACCCAGTACGGCCTGGCCGCCGGCCTGCTGTCGGATAGCGCCGAGCGCTACCAGCAGTTCCTGATCGAGAGCCGCGCCGGCATTGTCAACTGGAACAAGCAGCTGACCGGCGCCGCCAGCAGCGCGCCGTTCGGCGGCGTGGGCGCCTCCGGCAACCACCGCGCCAGCGCCTACTACGCGGCCGACTACTGCGCCTATCCGGTCGCCTCGCTGGAGAGCGCCACCCTGAGCCTGCCTGCCACCCTGACCCCGGGAGTGAGTCTGTGATGTCCGCCTATGAAATGAACTTCGACGGCCTGGTCGGGCCGACCCACAACTACGGCGGCCTGTCCTACGGCAACGTGGCGTCGCAGAGCAACAGCCAGGCGGTGTCCAGCCCGAAGGAAGCGGCCAAGCAGGGCCTGGGCAAGATGAAGGCGCTGATGGACATGGGCTTCAAGCAGGGCGTGTTCGCCCCGCAGGAGCGCCAGGACGTCGCCGCCCTGCGCAGCCTGGGCTTCACCGGCAGCGATGCCGAGGTGATCGCCAAAGCCGCCAAGGAAGCCATGCCGCTGCTGGCCGCCGTCAGCTCCGCCTCCAGCATGTGGACCGCCAACTCCTGCACCGTCAGCCCCAGCGCCGACACTGCCGATGGCCGCGTGCACTTCACCGCCGCCAACCTCAACTGCAAGTTCCACCGCTCCATCGAGCACCCGACCACCAGCCGCGTGCTGCGCGCCATGTTCGACAGCGAGCAGCACTTCGCCCACCACGCCGCGCTGCCGGCCGTGGGCCAGTTCGGTGACGAGGGTGCGGCCAACCACACGCGCTTCTGCAAGGGCTATGGCGAGGCCGGCGTGGAGTTCTTCGTGTTCGGTCGCAGCGCCTTCGACAGCCGCTTCCCGTCGCCGCAGCGCTATCCGGCGCGGCAGACCCTGGAAGCCTGCCAGGCGGTAGCCCGTCTGCATGGCCTGCGTGACGATGGTGTGGTCTATGCCCAGCAGAACCCGGCGGTGATCGACCAGGGCGTGTTCCACAACGACGTGATCTCGGTGGGCAACGGCGAGGTGCTGTTCTATCACCAGGACGCCTTCCTCGACACCGACAAGGTGCTGGCCGAGCTGGGCGACAAGCTTGGCCGCCGCGGTGGCAACTTCCAGGGCGTGCTGGTGCCGCGCGATGCCGTGAGCGTCGATGACGCGGTGCGCTCCTACCTGTTCAACAGCCAGCTGCTGACCCGCGCCGACGGCAGCATGCTGCTGATCGTGCCGGAGGAATGCCGCAACAACGCCAACGTCTGGGCCTACCTGCAGCAGCTGACCAGCGACAGCGGTCCGATCCGCGAGGTCAAGGTGTTCGACCTCAAGCAGAGCATGCAGAACGGCGGCGGTCCGGCCTGCTTGCGCCTGCGCGTAGCGCTCAAGGAGCACGAGCTGGCGGCGGTCAACCCGGGTGTGGTGATGACGCCGGCCCTGTTCGATACCCTCAATGCCTGGGTCGACAAGCACTACCGCGATCGCCTGGCGGAAAGCGACCTGGCCGACCCGCAATTGCTGATCGAGTGCCGTACGGCATTGGATGAACTGACGCAGATCCTTAAACTGGGCTCCGTCTATCCCTTCCAACTCGCCTGAGAGCACTGAACATGTCCGATGCCCTGCAACTCATCCTCGAAGATACCGACGGCACCCAGCTGGAAACGTCCTGCACCCGCTTCGCCGTGATCTGGCAGGGCAAGGAAGTGTGGATCCAGGCCGTTGGCGAGCAACTGCTGATCGGCGTGGATGTGGAGGAGGGCGACACCGAGTACGCCAACCTGCTGCTGCGCCCGCAGGCCACCAACCTGGTCGGCCTGCAGCTGGAAATGGAGCCGGCCGACCTGTCCGGTGACGACGAGGATCATGTACATGGTCCCGACTGCAAGCACTGAGCCGGACCGTAAAGACTGAGGTAATCCCCATGCTCGCCCTCGGCAAACTGCTCGAACTCACCCTGGCCGGCCGCGAGCCGACCGAGAAGATTCAGCTGACCCGCGAGGGCGCGCGCCTGCACTGGCTGGGCGAAGGCGTGCTGGAGGTGACGCCCAGCGCCCACGACGACAGCGGCCTCGACCTGCTGCTGTCGGCCGGTATCCACGGCAACGAGACGGCGCCGATCGAACTGCTCGACCGGCTGCTGCAGGCTATCGCCTCCGGCCAGCTGCTGCCCAAGGTGCGCATGCTGTTCCTCTACGGCAATCCCGAGGCCATGCGCCGCGGCGAGCGCTACATCGAGCAGGACATCAACCGCTTGTTCGACGGCCGCCATGCCCAGAGCAGTGGCTTCGAGGCGTTGCGCGCCAACGAGCTGGAGCGTCACGCCGCCGCCTTCTTCAGCAAGGAAGGCCGTGCCCGCCTGCATTACGATCTGCACACGGCGATCCGCGGCTCGAAGATCGAGCAGTTCGCCCTCTATCCCTATGTCGAGGGTCGCGAGCATTCGCGCGCCGAACTGGCCCGCCTGCGTGGCGCCGGCATCGATGCCGTGCTGCTGCAGCGCAAGACCGGCATCACCTTCAGCTCCTACACTTACGCGCGCCTGGACGCCGAGGCCTTCACCCTGGAGCTGGGCAAGGCACGGCCGTTCGGCCAGAACCAGCTGGTCAACCTCGACCTGCTGGAGAAGCGCCTGCGCGAGCTGGTGGAAAACTGCGAGCCGGAAACCGATTCGCTGGACGGCCTGCAGCTGTTCGCCGTATCGCGTGAGGTGATCAAGCACAGCGACGCCTTCAAGCTGCACCTGCCGAGCGATATCGAGAACTTCACCGAGCTCGAGCCCGGCTTCCTGCTGGCCGAGGACATCGCCGGCACCCGCTGGCTGGTGGAAGAGCAGGGCGCACGCATCATCTTCCCCAATCCCAAGGTCAAGAACGGCCTGCGCGCCGGCATCCTGATCGTCCCCACCGAGCTCTGATCCGGTTCTTCGCTCTCGATTCGGGTCACCCCGTGGCCCGATAGAGGCTTTCTATCCAAATTCCCCGCAAACGGGCTGTCCCTGCCGCGCGGGGCCGATATAATGCGGCCCTTTGCCGGCTTTTGCCGCAGCCGCCGTTTGCCTGGATGAATTAGATGAAAAGCGCAGAAATCCGCGAAGCCTTCCTCCGCTTCTTCGAAGAGAAGGGGCACACCCGTGTCGCTTCCAGTTCGCTGATCCCGGCGAACGATCCGACCCTGCTGTTCACCAACGCCGGCATGAACCAGTTCAAGGACTGCTTCCTCGGCCTGGAAAAGCGCGCCTACACCCGCGCCACCACCAGCCAGAAGTGCGTGCGTGCCGGCGGCAAGCACAACGACCTGGAGAACGTCGGCTATACCGCGCGCCACCACACCTTCTTCGAGATGCTGGGCAACTTCAGCTTCGGCGATTACTTCAAGCGCGACGCCATCGCCTACGCCTGGGAATTCCTGACCAGCAACAAGTGGCTGAACCTGCCGAAGGAGAAGCTCTGGGTCACCGTCTACGCTACCGACGACGAGGCCTACGACATCTGGCACAAGGAAGTCGGCATCCCGGCCGAGCGCATGATCCGCATCGGCGACAACAAGGGCGCGCCGTACGCTTCCGACAACTTCTGGGCGATGGGCGATACCGGTCCGTGCGGCCCGTGTACCGAGATCTTCTTCGACCACGGCGAGCACATCTGGGGCGGCCCGCCCGGCTCGCCGGAAGAAGACGGTGACCGCTACATCGAGATCTGGAACAACGTGTTCATGCAGTTCAACCGCACCGCGGACGGCGTGCTGCACCCGCTGCCGGCGCCGAGCGTGGACACCGGCATGGGGCTGGAGCGCATCAGCGCGGTGCTGCAGCACGTCAACTCGAACTACGAGATCGACCTGTTCCAGAGCCTGCTGGGCGCCGCGGCCAAGGCCATCGGCTGCGCCAACGAGGGTCAGGCCTCGCTGAAAGTGGTGGCCGACCACATCCGTTCCTGCGGTTTCCTGATTGCCGATGGTGTGACCCCGTCCAACGAGGGCCGCGGCTACGTGCTGCGCCGCATCATTCGCCGCGCCTGCCGCCACGGCAACAAGCTGGGCGCCAAGGGCAGCTTCTTCTACCAGATCGTCGGCGCGCTGGTGGCCGAGATGGGCGAAGCCTTCCCCGAACTGAAACAGCAGCAGTCGCACATCGAACGCGTGCTGAAGACCGAGGAAGAGCAGTTCGCCAAGACCCTGGAGCAGGGCCTGAAGATCCTCGAGCAGGATCTGGCCGACCTCAAGGGCAGCGTCATTCCTGGCGACGTGGTGTTCAAGCTGTATGACACCTACGGCTTCCCGGTGGACCTGACCGGCGACATCGCCCGCGAGCGCGAGCTGACCCTCGACGAGGAAGGCTTCGAGCGAGAGATGGAGGTCCAGCGCGAGCGTGCCCGCTCCGCCAGCTCCTTCGGCATGGACTACAACAGCCTGGTCAAGGTCGACAGCGACACGGTGTTCCTTGGCTACCAGGGCACCGCCGGCAACGGCAAGGTCGTCGCCCTGTTCAAGGCCGGTGCGGCCGTCGACAGCCTGGGTGAAGGCGAAGAGGGCGTGATCGTCCTCGACCAGACGCCGTTCTACGCCGAGTCCGGTGGCCAGGTTGGCGATAGCGGCTATCTGTCCGCGGCTGGCGTGCGTTTCGACGTGCGTGACACCACCAAGGCCGGCGGCGCCTTCCTGCACCATGGCGTGGTTGCCCAAGGCAGCCTGAAAGTCGGCGCTGCGGTGCAGGCCGAAGTCGACGCCTCGGTGCGTCAGGCCACTGCGCTGAACCACTCCGCTACCCACCTATTGCACGCCGCGCTGCGCCAGGTGCTCGGTGAGCACGTTCAGCAGAAGGGCTCGTTGGTCGACAGCCAGCGCCTGCGCTTCGACTTCAGCCACTTCGAGGCGATCAAGCCCGAGCAGCTGAAGCAACTGGAAGAACTGGTCAACGCCGAGATCCGCAAGAACTCCGAAGTCGAGACCGAAGAAACCGATATCGAGACCGCCAAGGCCAAGGGCGCCATGGCGCTGTTCGGAGAAAAATACGGCGATGACGTACGCGTGCTGACCATGGGTGGCGGCTTCTCCGTCGAACTCTGTGGCGGTACCCACGTATCGCGCACTGGCGACATTGGCCTGTTCAAGATCACCAGCGAAGGCGGCGTTGCCGCTGGCGTGCGCCGCATCGAAGGCGTCACCGGCGCTGCGGCCCTGGCCTGGCTGAATGGCGCGGAAGAGCAGCTGAAAGAAGCTGCCGCGCTGGTCAAGGGCAGCCGCGACAACGTGCTGGACAAGCTGTCCGGCCTGATCGAACGCAACCGTCAGCTGGAAAAAGAGCTGGAGCAGCTCAAGGCCAAGGCCGCCAGCGCTGCCGGCAACGATCTGGCCGGCTCGGCCGTGGACGTCAAGGGCATCAAGGTGCTGGCCTCGCGCCTCGACGGTCTGGACGGCAAGGCTCTGCTGGCGATGGTCGACCAACTGAAGAACAAGCTGGGCAGCGCGGTGATCCTGCTCGGCGGCGTGCAGGACGACAAGGTCGTGCTGGTCGCCGGCGTGACCCAGGACCTGACCGCCAAGCTCAAGGCCGGTGACCTGATGCGTCAGGCAGCTGCTGCCGTGGGTGGCAAGGGCGGTGGTCGTCCGGACATGGCTCAGGGGGGCGGCGTGGATGCCGGCAAGCTGGACGAGGCGCTGGCTCTGGCGGCGACCTTCGTCGAACAAGGCGCTTAAATACGGCGAAACCAGGGTCTGCAGTGCGTCCGGCAGGCCTTGGCAGTGTGACCCGATGCGGGTTTAATGGGCGCCCTTCGAGGAATCAGGCGGCTTTTTGACATGGCGTTGATCGTACAGAAGTTTGGGGGCACCTCAGTCGGTACCGTGGAGCGTATCCAGCAGGTAGCCGACAAGGTGAAGAAATTCCGCGAAGGCGGCGACGATATCGTCGTCGTGGTTTCCGCCATGAGCGGCGAAACCAACCGCCTGATCGACCTGGCCAAGCAGGTCAGCGATGGCCAGCCGGTGCCGCGTGAACTGGACGTAATGGTCTCCACCGGTGAGCAGGTGACTATCGCCCTGCTGGCCATGGCCCTGATTCAGCGCGGTGTGCCGGCAGTGTCCTACACCGGCAACCAGGTGCGCATCCTCACCGACAGCGCCCACACCAAGGCGCGCATTCTGCAGATTGACGACCAGAAGATCCGTGCCGACCTCAAGGCCGGTCGCGTGGTTGTGGTCGCCGGTTTCCAGGGCGTGGACGAGGAGGGCAACATCACCACCCTCGGTCGCGGTGGTTCCGACACCACCGGCGTGGCCCTGGCCGCGGCGCTGAAGGCCGACGAGTGCCAGATCTACACCGACGTCGATGGCGTCTATACCACAGACCCGCGCGTGGTGGCCAAGGCCCAGCGTCTGGACAAGATCACCTTCGAGGAAATGCTGGAAATGGCCAGCCTCGGTTCCAAGGTGCTGCAGATCCGCTCGGTGGAATTCGCCGGCAAGTACAACGTCCCGCTGCGCGTGCTGCACAGCTTCCAGGAGGGTCCGGGCACCCTCATTACCCTTGATGAAGAGGAATCCATGGAACAGCCGATCATCTCCGGCATCGCCTTCAATCGCGACGAGGCCAAGCTGACCATCCGTGGCGTACCGGATATCCCTGGCGTGGCCTTCAAGATTCTCGGCCCGATCAGTGCCGCCAATATCGAAGTGGACATGATCGTGCAGAACGTGGCGCACGATAACACCACCGATTTCACCTTCACCGTGCACCGCAACGACTACCAGAGCGCCATGGGCGTGCTGGAAAACACCGCGCGCGAGCTGGGTGCCCGTGAAGTGATCGGCGACACCAACATCGCCAAGGTCTCCATCGTCGGCGTCGGCATGCGCTCCCACGCGGGCGTGGCCAGCCGTATGTTCGAGGCCCTGGCCAAGGAAACCATCAATATCCAGATGATCTCCACCTCGGAAATCAAGGTGTCCGTGGTCATCGAGGAGAAGTACCTGGAGCTGGCGGTGCGCGCCTTGCACACTGCCTTCGACCTGGATGCGCCGGCCCGACAGGCTGAGTGATATGTTCTACTGAAAGGCGCGGTCATCCGCGCCTTTCGCTTTTTTGGTCGGTTTGGCAGGGGACTTTTCTTTTGTCCGGGCTGGTCAATACTTGGGTGAAGGTGTCGTACTTGATATAGGCGATGCTGCCACCATTTTATTTCTTGCAGACTGTTGTCCCGTAATTGAATCCGTAAGGAGAAAGGAATGCTGATTCTGACTCGCCGGGTCGGAGAGACCCTGATGGTGGGTGATGATGTCACCGTCACCGTGTTGGGCGTGAAAGGTAATCAGGTGCGCATTGGTGTCAATGCTCCCAAGGAAGTTGCCGTGCACCGCGAAGAGATTTACCAGCGCATCCAAAAAGAGAAAGGCGACGAACCAAGCCACTAATTTTTCTCGAAATTTTGGCTTTGCAAACGGGGAAAACATGGTTATCATGCGCCCCGTGTTGCGGAGAGGTGGCCGAGTGGCCGAAGGCGCTCCCCTGCTAAGGGAGTACACCTCAAAAGGGTGTCGGGGGTTCGAATCCCCCCTTCTCCGCCATATTCACAACCGAGGTTGTGTTTGTGCTAAGTCCAATAAGTTATTGAACTTATTCGGAAAAGTGCTTGACCTGATGGTTGAGATCACTAAAATGCGCAACCCACGCACTCATAGCTCAGCTGGATAGAGTACCCGGCTACGAACCGGGCGGTCGGAGGTTCGAATCCTCCTGAGTGCGCCATATTGAAATGGCTTGCAGCGATGCAAGCCATTTTGTTTCAACCAGCGGTGATCTGGTCTAAAAGCGCCATACGCACTCATAGCTCAGCTGGATAGAGTACCCGGCTACGAACCGGGCGGTCGGAGGTTCGAATCCTCCTGAGTGCGCCATAACCCAAAAGGCCCGCAGCGATGCGGGCCTTTTGCTTTTCAGCGTTTCCCTTTTTCTTTTACGCAGCCGTACTCATCGAAGGTCACCTGACGCTTGTTCCCCTTGTCGTCGGCATAGTGATAGCGGGTCTGTCCGTCGTTGCTGGTGACCTTGTCCGGTTCGCCGAGGCTGCTCTCTACGTCGCGCTGGGTCATGCCGCTGCGTATCTGCTGGCGGATCACGGCGCGCCGTCGCTCGCTGCTGGTGAGTTTGTTGCCGCAGCCATCCTGCTTGGCGCCGACCACCACGAGCTGCTCTTCGTCCTTCTTCTTGCCTTTTGCTTTCGCTCGGGTCTTTTGAGTCTTGGCAAGCGGCACTGCCTTGCCTTTGCCAGGCGTAGGGTTATAGGCCTCCTGCAGGTCCTGGCTGGCCTCTTTCGGGCAGCCGTGCAGGGTGTAGGTGATGTGGCCCTTGTCATCTTCGCAGCGGAACACGGTAGAGGCGTGGGAATGGGTGGTGGGGTAGAGCAGGGATGCGCAAATTCCTGCGCAGATCAGTCGCAGCATGACTCGTCCTCCTTGACGGTTGCCTTCCCCAGCCTAGACCGTCCTCGTGGGCTCGCCAGCGTGCCTTGTGACGCAGCGCATGCGTCGAAGAAACAGGTTGTGCGGGTGTCTAGAAAAGCGCTGCAAGCGCTTGTTCTAGGCCTGATTTTGTCGCGTCGAAACGGAGTGCGGTGCTATCATTGCAAGGTCAGCCCCGCCGGGGCTTGTGGAAAACCACCATGGACTTACCCAGTAGTTACTCAACTTATTTTTCGCCCAATCGCGTTTTGACTGATTGACCCCCGCGGCGCGCCCTGCTGCTGGGGTGGAGCGTGCCGTATGACTGAAGTAGAAGCCAAAAAGCCGCAAGAAAGCCTGCAGGACCGCCTCGCTCAGGTGGTCGAACTGTTGCACCGCCACAAGCTGGTCGAAAGCCTGACTCATCGTCAGGAGGGCCAGCACCAGGATCTGGTGGAAAACCTGGTCCACCGGCAGAACCTCGCCGAACTGCAGCGCAAGCTCGATGAGCTGCACTCCGCCGACGTTGCCCATATCCTCGAAGCCCTGCCGCTTGGCGACCGCCTGACTGTCTGGCAGCTGGTCAAGGCCGAACGTGACGGCGATATCCTCCTCGAAGTCTCCGATGCGGTCCGCGAATCTCTGATCGCGGACATGGATGACCATGAAATTCTCGCCGCCGCCAAGGACATGGATGCGGATGAGCTCGCTGACCTCGCCCCCGAGTTGCCGCGCGATGTAGTGCTCGAGCTGATGGAGTCCCTGGACGCCCAGCAGCGTGAGCGCGTGCGCTCGGCATTGTCTTACGAGGACGACCAGGTCGGTGCGCTGATGGACTTCGAGATGGTCACCATCCGCGAAGACGTCAGTCTGGAAGTGGTGCTGCGCTATCTGCGGCGACTGAAAGAGCTGCCGGGGCACACCGACAAGCTGTTCGTGGTCGACTATGACGGCGTGCTAAAGGGCGTGCTGCCGATCAAGCGTCTGCTGGTCAATGATCCGGACAAGCAGGTCGGCGAGGTCATGGCCAGTGACCCGGTGAGCTTTCAGCCGGACGAGGATGCCCATGACGCGGCTCAGGCATTCGAGCGCTACGACCTGATTTCCGCGCCGGTAGTGGACAAGGAGGGCCGCCTGATCGGGCGTCTGACCATCGACGAGATGGTCGACCTGATCCGTGAGGAGAGCGAGAGCGAAGTGCTCAACATGGCCGGTCTGCGCGAGGAGGAGGATATCTTCGCCTCGGTGTGGAAGTCGCTCGGCAACCGCTGGGCCTGGCTGGCCATCAATCTGATCACCGCCTTCCTGGCGTCGCGAGTGATCGGCCTGTTCGAGGGCTCGATCGAGAAGCTGGTAGCTCTGGCCGCTCTGATGCCGATCGTGGCTGGCATCGGTGGTAACTCGGGCAACCAGACCATCACCATGATCGTGCGCGCCATGGCCCTGGATCAGGTCGGTACCGGCAATACCTCGCGCCTGATGCGCAAGGAGTTGGGGGTGGCGCTGATCAATGGTCTGGTCTGGGGTGGCGTGATTGGTGTGGTTGCCTTCTGGCTCTATGACAGTTGGTCGTTGGGCTTGGTAATGACGGGGGCCATGACGCTGAACCTGCTGCTGGCTGCGTTGATGGGGGTGCTGATTCCCATGACGCTGGTGCGCATGGGGCGTGATCCGGCCATGGGCGCCAGCGTGATGATCACTGCCATGACCGACAGTGGTGGATTCTTTATCTTCCTGGGGCTGGCTACGCTGTTCCTGCTCTGATCGGCAGGCACAAAAAAGCCGGCATTAGCCGGCTTTTTTATTGGAGGTGGTGCGGAGAGATTCAGGCCTCTTCGCTGGCCAACTCCGCATCGTGAGCGATCAGTGCAACTAGTGCGTTCTGCTGGCGGCGCGACAGTTGACGGAAGCGTTGCAGCAGTTCGCGTTCATGCAGGGATAGTTCTGGACTGTCCATGTGCAGGTTCAGCTCGTCGCCCAGAGAGCCTTCCTGGAACAGGCTCTGCTCCAGGCGCGCAATGATTTCCGAGTTCATGCTGCGGTGATGATTACGCGCCACGTCGGCGATGCGCTCACGCATACCGTCGGGCAGGCGGACTACAAACTTGTCAGCCGTACGGCTGGAATAGATGGCCTGTTTCATAGGGCGTATACATTAAACCGGTTAGTTCAGGAAAGCGATGCTGGCAATCAGCTACACATTGTCGCTGCTTTGACCATGTTAGGCGCTAGCCGTTCAGCCGGTAACAGCATCGGTTCGGTTTTTGATCGGTCGACTATTTGACGCCAATTACGCGACGTAATTGTCGTCCGAATACAGGCGCATTGCCAGCACCAATTGTCCGAAATGCGTACAGCTAAGCAAAACTGGTGCACTGGTCAGTATAAGAATTGTCTGGAATATCCGAAATAGAGCGGCTTCTTGGCAGCCGGTCATTCAAATGGCTCGAATCTCGCTGGCATCTCCGGTCGTCGCTGATGGCTAAGAGGGCCTGGGTCGGCAATGGTTTGCTCGGCTTGTCGGAAGAGGGTGAATGGCATGACAAACAGGCCTCTGCCCGTTAACATGCCGCCCCGTCGCAGAGCGATCGCTGTCCCAGTAGCTCAATTGGATAGAGCATCCCCCTCCTAAGGGGAAGGTTGGAGGTTCGACCCCTCTCTGGGACGCCACACATAGAAAAGCCCGCAAGCCAAAAGCATGCGGGCTTTTTCACGAGGCGGAAATGAAAAAACCGGCCGCTGGGGCCGGTTTTTCTAATCGACTTTGCTGTCGATTCGGGATTTGGTCGAGCGACTACCTTAGAACAGTGCTCCTAACCTACTGAGGTTAAAGTCTTTTTGTGCTGTTCTATTTCTGCGGCATACAAGGCGGCATACAAGGTGCCGCTCGATACCTAAAACCTCCCGTCGGAATTCTCAGGCGCAAGGCGCCGGTTACCTCTATCAGCGGTGCTGCTGATCAATCCAGGGGATGTGCTCGGCGGTTCTCTGTGCTTCGGCGAGCTGGCGCTCGGCGTCGGCCTTCTCGAAGGCGAGAAAGCCGCGGATATCGACTCCGACCGCCAGCGCCTCGCGCAGCAGGGCTTTCCATTCTTCCGGGTTGTTTCGCACGTTGATCGCTCGCGTAATCAGATCCTCGATCGCGCGAATCTGCCTTGTGCATTCGCTTGCGATATCGATCGGACTCAACAGTGCTGCGACGCAAACTTCCATGACTGCTCCCTATGGCTCAGAAATTGGGTATGTCCCTTAACAACTGGTGCGAAGTGTCCATTTTCGGGAATTGGCTCACATTTCGTTCCAGTTGCTCCGAGCCTACCGGCAATCTCAAATATGCAACCCCTATCTAAAGTGCCGCTTCCAGCTGATTTGTCTGCAGACTATTGTCGGAAAGTTTGCCGGCGAGGCTGTCCTGGGAGCGCTGGTAGCTCGCGACGAACTCGGTGATTTCCACGCTCAGGTCCATTGCCCTGGTGCTGTTGTTGGTGCCGACATAGCGGTTTGCCAGCTTGAGCAGGGCGATGGCCTGGGTCAGGGTGACGCCGGCCGCCTGGGCGGCGATCAGGCTGGCGGACGACGAGGGAGTCATGCCGGACATACGTCTTGCTCCTCGGTGACGATCTGTCCGGCCCGCAGGATCTGCAGGCCGACCATTTGGCCGACATAGCGCTCGAGCAACGCGCCTTTGCTGTTTGCCCAGCCAGGTAGCAGGGCGATCGCGTCGCAGGTGAGCATCTGGCGCAGGGCCTGGCGCATGTACATGAACCAGCTCGGCTGCTTCGGGTTCTCGGCTGGGTTCTCCACGATGTAGCCCAGGGCGCGGAGGCGGGCGGCCTCGGCGTGGAAGGCGGGATAGTTGTATTCGGGCAGGCCGGTCATTGGCCCGGCGATGTAGATGCGGCGCATTCGGTTGGCTCCTGCTTCTGTTCCTTGCTGCACCGGCACAGGCCGACGCGTTGGCCGCAGGCGCGGCAGTAAGTGGGGCAGTTCACGGCGGATTGCTGGCGGCCAGGCGCCGGAGCTGGCGGAACAGCTCCGGCAGCGTCTCGGGCTGGATCAGCACCTCGCGGCCTTCCTGGGTGATGGTGAGCAGGCCGCAGGCGTCGACCTGGACCAGCAGGGCTGGCTCGCCCGGGCCTCGGTCGTCGAGGTAGGGCTGCCAGATCACTGCCTGCATGGCGCTGGTCATGGTGGTGGAGCTGGTGGGCTTGCTCATGCCTGTGTCTCCCGCTGCAGGTGCAGCGCCTTGGCGTGGCCGACGCACTGCTTGATAGGCTCACCTGCCTCGTCGAACTCCGCGTGGCAGAAGAACTTCTGCAGCTCGCTCTGGCAGTGGCGGGCCTCGGTGGTGGTGATGGGCGAGGTGTTGGCCGGTGTGCCGAGCCGGTAAGCGCAACTGGCGCAGGTTCCGCGCGGGTCGACGCCGGCGGCCAGGAGCACGCCCTGCAGGGCGCCGAACATCGTGGGCAGGTTGGCTTTCTCCGCGGTGTGCGGGTGCATGCCTTCCTCGATGAGGATCAGCTCGGCCATGGCCCGGCAGTTCTCGGCGACGGCGTTGGCCATGCCCAGGAGCTGGGCGAACAGATCGAGCAGGGCGGACAAGCTGTTGCGGGCCAGGTACAGCTCCAGGGCCTGGCGCCGGATGTCGGCCGGCGCCAGCACGATACCCAGCAGATCCTTAGCATCGGCCGCGGCGATCGCGTAGTCAGTGGCGGGCTTGCTCATGGCGTCACCCGCTTGAACTCGACCACCCAGACCCAGGGGTTGGCGGCCCACGAACCGGCGCCGTTGATGGATTCCCACAGCTTGGCGAAGGCTTCGACTGGCCCATCGTGTTTGCTGGTGTGGAGGTCGCCGTCTGCGGTGTACATCCCGTTCATGGCGGGGTTGCTGTAGATGCCTTCGGCTAAGGCTTGATCGCCGCTGATGTCTCGCAGGCGCTCGACGCGCACGGCGGTGATCTCCAGCACGATGCGGCAGGCCGCTCGGGGCATGTGGATGCTTGGGCGCCAGCGCTCACCGATGTCGTGAATATCCGCTGGCACGTTCTCCAGCCCTGGAGGCAGGCATTTCGGATAGGTGGAGCGGTAGGTGAGATACCCAGGATCGACGTTGCCTACGCGGGCCCAGGTCTCGCGCACCCACAGGCGGTCGCCTGGCTTGCCATAGGGGCATACGCCCATGGTTCCAAGGGCCGAGGCGCATGCTTCTTCGGTGGCGCCGGGAACAACAAAGCCCCAGCGATGGTGCTTTTGGCCAACTGCCGTCCAGCGCAGCGTAGGATCGGTCTCGGTAGGGTTCTCCTTTGGGATCTGGTGACCCTTCACCGCGCGCCGCGTCACCGTCTTCCGGCCCTCAAGGATGGCGCGCACCATGGCGCCGCTGAACAGGATGGGGCGTTCTTTCATGGCTGTTGCTCCAGGATGTGCTGATCTACCCAGTTGCGCATGCGTTTCCAGCGCGCGGCGGGGGACTCTTTCTCGGGGTAGGGCTGCCACGGGCCGCACTCGTCGTTCTCGTAGACGATCTCCCTGACCATGGCGGTGGCTATGCCGAACTTCTCGGCCACGCCCTCTGGGTCATCCGGAATAAGGGTGTCCAGCGGCATGCCGCGGGCAGCGCCCAGTGCGCCCAGGGTGCAGAACTGGCCATCGGCCGTAACCAGAGATTCCGCGGCCAGTTCCTTAACCGGCATGGCGTCCAGGGCGTCGCGGATCTCTCGTAGGGCTTGCTGCCCGCGCTTGCCCTTGATCGCGGAATTCACCGCACCGCGCCAGCAGATCAGGCTCCAGCCGCCGCAGTCATCGCTGTATCCGCTGCGGCTCATGGCTGCTGCTCCTGCTCAGCTGACTGCTTGGCTGCGTCGTACTGTCCGATTCCCCACACAAGAGCTCGGCAGCACCAGATATAGCGGTCGGTGAAGCGGCGCATGCTGCGCTCGAAGAAGTCCGTGAACTGGAACTGCTGACCGCCAACCTCGGCCGAGAACTCATACACGCGACGGTAATTGCCGTGCTCGTCATGCTCATCGGCCCAGTGCAGCACGTCATCCCACACAGCATCTTTCAGCTCGGCTTGATGCTCTTCGCTCAGGCCTTCGAGCCATTCGCCCTGATAGTCCATCACGGCATCGAGGAACTTCTGGTGGTCGTACTCGAAGACGCTGCCGGCGCTGCGCCCGCCGTCGACGGCGATCACCTTTTCTGACCAATAGCTCGGGTTGATCGGCAACTCGTCACCGCAGTCGCGGCGGAAGAACTCCAGCATGTCCTCTACGCGCTGGAACACATAGGTGCCCATGTCGCCGGTGTAGCAGAGGTGGCCCGGCCAGGTGATCAGGTCGAAGTACATGCAGGAAGTGCCAGGGCGCTTGAAGCGTAGGTGCCGATAGAGGCCCTCATCCCGGATGATCTTCAGTTCATGGGTGGCCACGTCACGCAGGAAATCTGCGTTGGCGGTGTTTTCAGTGGACATGACTTCTCCCTCGCCAGTGGCGTGAAAGGTGGGTGTGGGCTATTGGTTGATGCTCCGGCATGGGGCCGGGCAGGAGGCTTGTATGGCGAAGGACTACAGCGAAGGGCGATTCGTCGCCTATGGTGCAGGCCCAGATGGGCCGAGGGTTGGTTGGCTCGAAGACGGCATGCTGCACTCGGATAACGGCACTTGGCTGTTCCGAGTTGACGGTGAAGAGGTTTACGGCGCAGGCGGGGACCTGGTTGGCTTCATCGAGGATGGTGTTGCAGCCCGCAAGGGAAACGGTCAGTTCCTGTTCCGGCTTGAAGAGGACTGAGACGCTATCATCACCGGCACCGCCCGCCGGCCGCGCGTCGGGCAAGGATGACGGCCGGGCAGGGAGGCCCTGGTGATGAGCGGCTGGAGACGGCTGCGATATGTCGTGCAAGAATACTGTAAATGCATACAGTAATTCATTGCCATGAATCTCTTCGGCTTGCCTCCATTCAAACCGGTCACTAGCGCTGAGTTGCGGCGCATCTGGACCGAGAACCCATGCCCGGAAGCTCGCAGTCTGGTGCTGGAAATACAGCGCTATCGCCTGCTGATTGCCGATCTCGACGACCGCTATAAAACCATCCATAGGGCCTGGCGCGACGCGGTTGGTGGTGAGCTTGTCGCCCTGCATCAGCTGAAACAGGTGATGTACACCGAGCGCAACCGTGTCCTCTGATCGGGGTGCGGCATGAACTGCCCTGTCTGCTTCCAGCCGGTCGACGTTCTGCAGGTGAAGAGCAGCTACACCGAGGCGGTGTGCCTCGGCTGCGGACACTTCCAGATCAGCAGCGCGCTGCGCTCGTGTCTGGACCGGCGCCAGTTCGCCACGCGGCCCACTCGCCAGCGGCTGCAGGAGCGCCGCCAGAAAACGGCGCTCCCTCTCCTGGGTATCAATGACGAGGATCTGCTGATCCCGAAATAGGGCTAGCGATTCTGGCGCAGGTCGGCCAGCTTGCGGGTCAAGTCCATGGAGGAGCGGCGAAGCGAGCCGGCTTCCTTGGGGTGCCGCTTCTGCGGTTCCTTCTTCTGCAGCCGGCGAAGCGCGCGGGCTTCGCGCAGGCAGCGGTAAAGCTCCACGATGGTCTGGTCGAGCGTATGGTTGCGCATGGCTACCTCGCCTGTGTTGGTGATGGGGTTGGATGGGTGAGCCGAATAGGCTCGCTATTCGGCTCATGCGGTCACCTGCTGGCGCTGATCCCAGGCGCCCACTAGGTCGAATACCCGGTAGGCCTGCTCCTCGGTCAGGGATACAGGGCAGGGAATGGCGATCCAGCCAGAGGCGACAAGCTGGCGCGGGTTGCAAGTGGAGAGCTGGTCCCGGTAGCAGGTCTCGATGACGTCGGTCAGATGCTCGGCGCGATAGACCCCGTTCGGCACCACCTCCTGGCTCTTCATGTAGCGATTGCCCGCCTGGTCGACGCACAGGCCGGCCAGGTAGATCGTCCAGCGGTGCGAGATGTCGCAGACCGCATCCGCCACGCGGCGGCCAGGCGGGATTCGCTTGGCCAGCTTCCAGTTGACCATCCCCTGCCAGCCAGAGGGATCGATGCTGACCACCGCGACGTGGTTGGTGCCCAGGATCGCGCGCATGGCGCGCTCCATCCGGGCCTTGCCGTTGTTCGGCTTGCGGCGGCTCATGCTCTGCGCTCCAGCTGCTGCTTGATCCGCCGGCCGATCCAGCGCACCACCGGTACCGCCTTGCTGTTGCCGATGGCCTTGTAGCGTGGGCCGTCCGGGCATTCCTCGGCAGGCTTGCCCCGCCAGGGGATCAGCGTGTGGTCGTCGGGCATGCCCTGTAGGCGCTCGCACTCGCGCGGGGTGAGGCGGCGCACCTGTGAGCTGATCAGCGTTGGCGGTCGCTGACCCTTTGCCAGGGTGTGGCAAGGATCCCCTGGCAGCGGGTTGCTCCTGCAAGTTGGCGAGGTGATCTGGGTAGGGTCGAACACCAGAACCGCGTTTTCCTGGCCGCTGTTGCGGCCTAGCGGATGTGTCTGGTCGAAGCAGATGTCAGGGTCTTGTGTTCCATGCACACAAATCAGATGACTGTGCCCATGGTTCAGATCCTGTCCGCTGCAGCCCTGAAGCTTTCCGTACGAGGCGTCGAGTGTTGCCGCGGTAAGCGGGATGTCGTCGTAGCTGTATCCGCCTGCCTTCCGAGCGCCGCCGGCCAGAGTTGGTGAAACACAGAACGTCTCCGATGCGAAGTCGTTGCGCTGGCCATGGGCGGTCAGGGCACCTGCCTGGAAAAGGTTGCCGCTCTGGTTCTCTCCGCCGAACGCAGGGACGCCAGCCATCACCTCGACGGCTGGGCCCTCGTCGCCTTCGCAGTTCGGGCAGCCGTACTCGCCCAGGCTCAGGCCGTATGTGTATCCACATCCGCACTGGAGAGCAGGGCCGAATGGAGCGTGGCCGGCAAGGTCTTGCCCCTCGCCTCGGCGCGGCGGACGATCCCGGAGCAGGCCTTCGCGCTCAAGAAGTACTTCTTCGGGATCGAAGTCTGCTCGAGCACTTGCGACAACGAACACACGACGGCGTCGTTGGGCCACTCCGAAATATTGGGCATCCAGAATCCGCCATGCGGCTGTTCGCCGGGGTCCATACACAACACCAGACTTTGTCCACTTACCCCCTGGCGGGATGAGTGCGTCGGCCTCGCCCACCATGGCCCCGAGGAAGCACCCGAACGCATTGCCTTTATCGGAGAGGACTCCGGGGACGTTTTCCCAGACGACGATGCACTCGTCTCCGGCGGGGCGAACATAGTCAACTGCATCAGCCAGCTCCACGAATTTGATGGTGAGGGCGCCGCGTTCGCCGGCCAGGCCAGCACGCATACCGGCGACCGAGAAGTCTTGGCATGGCGTTCCGCCGACGAGTATCAGCGGCGCGACGATGGTGCCGAGCAGCACCTCGCGGGCGAGCTTGGTCATGTCGCCCAGGTTGGGCACCGCCGGCCAGCGGTGAGCGAGCACGGCGGACGGGAAGGGCTCGATCTCGGCGAACCAGCGGGGCTTGAAGTCCAGGCATTCCCAAGCCAGCGAAGCCGCCTCGATGCCGCTGCAGATGGAGCCGTAGTCGATGGCGCAGGTCATGCGGCGGGCTCCTGCTCGTCGGCATCGAGCGAGCGACCGTCGTAGCAGCCGCCGCACTGTGGGGGATTGGGGAAGTCCTGCTGGCGCAGGAAGAACGCTGTTGGGTCGTTGGCCTCGGCCTCGTCGACCAGTTCGATGAAGTCACCCCAGTTCAGCTTCCGGCCGAGGCCGTTCACGCTGTCGAGGCCGCCGGCGTTCTTCGCCGTGGTCTCGATGTTCAGCGCCCGGATCAGCAGGTCGGGGTGCTCCTTGCGGAGCTGCAAGATCTCCGGCTTGGTCATCGACGGGCAGTAGAAGCAGGAGGATTTGCCAGGCTGCGGGAGTCCGGCCGCGGCGATGGCGGCCACACATTCCTCTCGGCCCCAGCCCCATTCCAGTAGCGGGTAGCGGTTGACGAACTTGTCGTCCTCGAAAGGTTTCCCGCGGTGCGGCTCGTCTAAGTCGTAGCCGATCAGCTTTACGACCTTTTGCCCTCTGGCCCAGGCTGCTTTTGCTGGGCGCCAGTTGTTGAGCCACTTCGTTTGCGGCTGCTGCTTGAAGCGGATGGAGCAGGTTTTGAACCCATAAGACAGCGCGGGCAGTGCCGAGCGCCGTAGGCAGTCCTCCTCCAGCGTCGCGCTAGACGCTTGTACTGTGGTGATTGCGGGATAGCCGCGCTCGACAAGCCAGGCGGAGAAAAGGTCTCGGTAGGCATAGGTCCCTGGCCGCTCGCCGCCAGTGTCGGCGAACAGGATGGCGTCGACTGGCTCGCCGAGACGAACCATTTCCACCAGCAAGGCGGTGCTGTTCGTGCCGGCTCCGTAGGCGACAGCTACTGGCGCTCGCTCGCTCATGCCGCACCCGCCTCCTGCTCGGCATCGAGCAGGTCGAAGAGGCCCGGCATGGCCATTTCTTCCTCGACGGCCTTGCAGTAGCCGGCACCGTCCAGGAAGTAGCGGGGATTCAGTTCGCTGGCGATCGCTTTGCGCTTCAGCTTCAGGGCGCAGTAGGGAACAGTCATGATCCCGCCGAACGGGTCGTAGACGGTCTCGCCCTCCATCGAGTACTGGACGATGGCGCGGTCGACGATGTCGAACTGCAGGGGGCAGAGGTGCATCTCCTGGCCCTTGCTGTACTGCTCGGCGTTCAGCGTCCGCATGCGGGCGACATCGGTCCAGACATCCGGGTGCCAGGACTGTGGCGGCAGCAGCATGAAGCCGGTGGGCAGCTTGCCGGTGATCTCCAGGGCCTCGCCGATGCGGACGTGGTGCTCGAAGTCGTAGACGGTGGCCAGGCTGTACTCGCGGTAGAGCTTGAACATCACGTCATGCGGGATGCCTTCGAAGTCGGCCTCGGTCAGCGGGCGGTCGCCGCTGCTGCGGGTGAAGCCGTGGGCGTCGAACTGCCAGCGGGCGCGGCTGTAGCCGTTGCCGCGGGTGATGGTCAGCTTCTTGTCCATGGCGAAGGGCACGATGTTGCCGCTCTCGTCCAGGCAGATCGGTTTGGCCTTCACCACCGGCACGTCGCCGTAGGCGTTGCTGGTGTCGGTCGGCGGCTTGCGGAAAATCAGCAGGTACTCAGGCATGCCGACGCCCATTTTGGTGCCGTCCTTGCACTGCTCGGTCCAGCTGAGCCGGTAGGTCTGAGCGTTCTCGCGCACCACGTCGGTGACGATGGTCTTCATGCCCATGTAGCCCCAGCCGTGCTTGATGAAGTGGGCAACCACCTGCATGTGGAAGGGGTACACGGTCTGGAAGCCGAGCCCGGTCATGCCGCCGGGAACGATCCGGTCTTTGACGTGGATACAGGCGAGGCGCCCGGGCACCGTTGCGCGCAGAAGCTCCGGCGTCAGGTAGTCCATCTGCTGGAAGAAATGGTCGTTGTCGTCGGTGTGGCCGAAGTCGGCGTAGTTCGGCGAGTACTCGTACTGGGTGCTGAACGGGATGCTGGTGACAGTCAGGTGGACGCTGTTGTCTGCCAGGCGGCGGGCCTCGTCTACGCAGTCGTTATTGACGATGCGGTAGTTCTGGCCGGTGATCTCGACGCGCTCGACACCCATAGCGCGGGTGAGCTGCTGCGCCATGGCGGCCACGGACAGGCCGTACTGCTTGATGATCTCGGTCATGCGCTGAACCATGGTGTTGTGCTGTTTCCACTTCCGTTCCAGCTGGCGGCGGATATCGCGCTCGGCCTCGGTGTAGATCAGGTCGATGCGCACGCGGCCGAGCTGCAGGAAGCGGTGCAGGCGGTGAATGGATTGGATGAAGTCGTTGAACTTGAAGCCGATGCCCAGGTAGATGGCCCAGGAGCAGTGGCGCTGGAAGTTGCAGCCGCTGCCGGCGATGACGGGCTTGGCCGAGAGCTCGGGGAACTTGCCGTCGCTGAAGTCGATGATGGCGTTCTCGCGCTCCTCGATATCCTGCGAGCCGTACACGCTGACCACTGACGGGATGGCGTTGTCGATCGCGTGGCGCTCGGCCTCGAGGTCGTGCCAGATGATGCGGTGGGCGCCAGGTTCCTCGGCGCGCAGTTCCATCATCTTGGCGACACGCGCCGGCAGGCTTTCGCGCTTCTCGGCGGCGGCGTCCTGCACGCCGATGGCGGTGTTACGCAGCAGGCGGCCCTGGCCGTTGCGCTCGTGGCCGGCGGCGGAGTGGTCCGATGGCACTTCGTGCCAGCGAATGTCCAGCTCTGGCAGGTCGTAGCCTTCATCGCTGAAGCCCAGGTCGCTCGGGCGCTGGACGAAGATTCCCCAGGAGGCGACCCACATCCAGAACTCGGCCTCCTTATGCTCGTGGATGGTGAGCTGGTCAGCCTTCTCGCTGTTGCGCTTGAAGAAGCGTGTCTTGGCCTGGCCAACATCCATCACCGACAGGAACGCCGAGTAGGCCAGCAGCTCTATGTATTCGTTCGGGCTGGGGGTGGCCGTGGCCACGAAGCGGTAGCGGACGCCCTGGCTCCGAATGCCGTTGGCACGATCGTCACCGGCGAAAAGGGCCATGAACTCACGGAAGGTCTTGGATCCGCCGAAGCCTCGTAGGCAGCTCGCCTCGTCCAGACTGGCCACGGTGAACAGGCGCGGGTCGAGCTTGCCGTCACGCACCGTCTCGTAGTTGGTCAGGTAAATGACCTCGGGATCGTCGACCTCCTCGAACCGGCGAATGAAGCGCACCTTGATGCCCAGCATTGCGGCGTCGCGGTAGAACTCCTGGCGGACGCCCAGCGGGATGGTGATAAGCGCGAAGCCGCCGGCCAGTTCACGAGTAACCCGGACGACTTCGAGCTGTATCACCGATTTGCCCAGGCCGAAGGCCGCGAAGCACGCCGCGCGACCCTGGCGCACCATCCAGGTGGCGATCGCGCGCTGATGGTCCTTCAGCTTGGGGTGGAATACCGACGGTTCGACGGCGAAGCCTTGAGGCTCCGCCATGCGGACCTTGGCGCGCAGGAAGTCCTGGTAGGCGGTCATGGCTGCGGCGCCTCCTCGTGCCCAAGGCAGAGGCCCTGGGCGTCGAAGTTGTCGCAGCCAACTGGCATGGCCTGGTAGCCCTTGCTGGCCAGGTCGTAGGCGCGGCTCAGCACTTCCTCGCCCGACAGCGATCGGCCGGTACCAGCCTCCTTCAGCAGCCCATCAAGGCGGCGCGGGGTGCGGGCGTAGCGGATGACGCCGTTGCTGATGTCGATCGAGCAGTGGTGCATCATGACGGCGCACCCTGCAGCTCGGGCGCCGCCAGCTTGGTGACGGGGTCGCCTTCGAAGATCGGCAGCATGGTGTTGTGCGCCGACCAGTTATCCGCGACGGCGCGGTCTGCGGTTTCGAAGAGGTAGTCCGCGGTGCGCCAGCCGATCAACCGAGGCTGTTGCAGGGCCTGGTGGGCGCGCTGGTTGGTAGCTCGCTCCAGCGCATCCAGCAGCAGTTCCTGGCGAATGCCGCGCGCCAGCTTTTCCGAGATTGCCTGGACGACAAAGGTGTTCATGCTGGTATGCAGATCGATGGCTTTGCCTTCGACCATGGCGCGCATGCCGTCCGGCAGGCGCACCACGAACTTGTCGGCGGTTCGGGAATCAGCCACGGATCACCTCCCGGGAGCCGTTGCTGTTCATGGCGGTGACGATGCCGGCCACTTCCATGGCCTCGATCATGCGGGCGGCGCGGTTGTAGCCGATCTTCAGCTTGCGCTGGACGGCGGAGATGGATGCGCGATCGCTCTCGCGGACGAACTCGACCGCTTCCTTGTAGAGCGGATCATCGGCGCTACCGTCGATCTGCTCGCCGGCCAGCTCACGACCAGGGAAATGCAGGGTGGCGGTGATGCCGTCATTCATGCCGAGGAGGTTGGTGACGTCGATTCCGCCGGAGGAGGTGCTGGTGGTCGAAGTTTCCACCCCGAGCTCAGCTGGTGTCGCTTCACCTCCCAGAGCCTCGATCAGGGCGGGGATGAAGGAGCGGAAGGTCAGCATCATCAGCACGAAGCTGGCGTCGAGCTGGGCCAGCTGCTCTGCATCCTTGCCGGCGTTGTCCAGCGCCTGCTCCTGCAGCAGGTCTTCGAAGCGCAGGCGGCGGATCACCAGGCCCTCGTCGAGCACAAACGACAGCTTGTCCTGCCAGGCCAGGGCGAGCTTGGCCACGCACTTGCCTGCGGCCAGGTGCTGCTGGATTTCCTCGCTGGTCAGGTCCTGGTGCTTGGCGGTGATGCTGCCCTGCTCGTCGGTGTCGCGGAGGAGAGCGTCGTCACTGATCCAGAAGTCCTTGGCGGGCTTCTGCTCGCGGATCCAGTCGGTGAGGGTCGCGGTGATGGGGAGGGCGGTGCTGAGCGGGCGGACCGGCAGCGAGCCGATCGCCTCGCGCAAGGTCGACAGCAGATCCTCGGCCTGCTTGGAACTGGCTGTGTCGACGATGATCAGCCCCTCGGCCGGCATGATTGCGGCGAAGGTGGACTTGCGGCGGGTGAAGGCGCGCGGCAGGAAGGCCTGGATGATCTCGTCCTTGAGCTGGTCGCGCTCCTTCTTGTAGACCTTACGGAGCTGGTTGGCCTCGATCTCTTTGACCTTGTCGCGGAGGGCGTCATTGATGACGCTGGCCGGAAGGATGCGCTCCTCTTTGCGGGCGCCGATCAGCATGAAGCCGCTGCTCTCGTGCACCAGTGGAGCGTCGGGGGCGTCGCCGATGGGGGCGATGAAACCGTAGGTTGTCAGCTCCTGGCTGGCGCAGGGGCGGGCGGGCTTGGCGGCCAGAGCTGCGGCCAGGGCGAAGGCTTCCAGGTCGATGGCCTGGGTGATGCGGTAGATCAGCAGGTTACGGAACCACATGGCGATGCTCCTTATGCAGCGGCTTGTTTGAACTGGAGGCCGTGGCGGGCGGCAATGCGGTCGAGTCGGTCGCAACCGATCTTCAGTGCGCGCGCGGTGGCGTAGCGGGAGAGGCCCAGGGCCTGCATGGCGCTGGCGCGCTCGACCAGGGCGGTGTCGTCAGCGATAGAGCCGTGAGGACGGCCAGCCTTGCGGAGGGCTTTGCGGGACTGCTCCTCGCGGCGGGCCTTGGTGATGATGGTCATGTCGTCCGCGCGCCACTGGCGGGACACCAGCGGGCGCGGCTCGATCTGGATCACCTCGACTACCTGCTCACCCCCGGCGGCCTCAAGCATGGCGGCCAGCCACTGGCGATCCGCGTCCTTGGATGAAGGGGTGGGCAGGTTGAGTGTTGTCAGGTGGTGCATGGCTGCGCCCCCGCTCAGGCCGCTGCCGGCAGGGTGATGCCCTGCAGCGCGAAGTAAATGCGGGCGCAGGCCTGGGCATCCGGCATGGCGCGGTGGGCTTCCACCAGGTCCTCGGCGAAGAAGTGCTTATAGGCCTCTGCCAGGGTCGGAAGCTTGCCCAGCCCGACTGGGCCGCGGGACTGGTTGCAGGTGCAGAATTTCTCGGTGGCGTCCTTGAAGGCGTCGGCCTTCACCTTGTCCATGTAGCGCGACATGGCGATCCGGATAATCCGGTCGTCGAAGGTGGCGTTGTGGGCAGCACGGATTCCGGCACGGCTGTACAGAGCCAAGAAGCCCTCCAGGGCCTCGGACTCTGGAATTCCCACATCCATCGCGAACTCGTGGGAGATGCCGTGCTTTGCCAGCGCCTCGTCGGTGCTGGTCCAGCCACTCGGGCGAACGATGGCCTTGTAGCTGTCGATCACAGCGCCTTCGGCGTTGTGCAGGATTGCCGCGATCTCAACGATGTGCGGCTGGTGGCCGGCTTCGCTGGGGTTTTTCCAATCCACCATGCCGGTGGTTTCGGTGTCGAAGACGGCGATCAGTTGGCTCATTTCTATTTCCTCGGGCAAAAGGAGCCCCAACCCACGCCGAATTGGCGGCGTGGTGGGTGTGCTCAGTGGTGGTTAAGCGGCGGCGGGTACCGGCTCAGCGCGAACGCCGGCCAGTTCCAGGTTCTGGCGCGCGTCGTTGGCCAGGCTGTCCAGAGCGGCCTGGTCGATGATCAGCAGATCCTCGGTGCCATAGCCGGCGGCGATGGCGGCGATCAGAGCGCTCTTGTCGGTGACCACGGCGCGCCATTGGCGGTTGTCGGTCTTCTTCGGTTTGGCGGCTGGGATTGGCTCTGCCTGGGCGACTGCAGCTGCAGGGGCGGGGGCAGGCTCCTGAGCGGCCGGCGCAGGATTGAGCGCTGCACGCTCACGCTCGATAGCCTCACGCTGGTCCTGCAGTTCACGCTGCTGACGCTGAAGCTCTTCTTGCTGGCGTTGCAGCTCGGCCTGCTGCGCTTCCTGCTGGCGACGCAGTTCGGCGTTCTGTGCCTCCAGTGCGCGGCGCTCTTCCTCGGCTGCCTCGAAGGTCAGGCGCTCGGTGAGCATGCGGGTCAGCTCGTCCAGGGCTTCCTGGCGTGCGGCAACGGCCTCCTTGGTGAGGTCGTAGAAGTCGTGCATGGCGTCGATTTCGCCAACGCGGTCGAGCATTTCGCTGATCTTGGCGCTGGACTGGCCGCGCACCTGGGCCGGCATTGCCTTGATGGCGTCGACCTTCACTTGCAGGCGAGCGATGCGCTCCTGGCGCTCACGCTCTTTGCGGTCGTCGACTTCCTTCTTGGCAGCCTTCAGCGGATCCTCCAACGCTACTAGCTCGGCAGTGATGCGCTTGGCTTCGGCGTCGATGATCTTGCCAGCCTGCAGGAACGGCTCCTTGACGCGCTTGCGGGCATCCTCCAGCGAGGTGCGGAAGCTGGTCAGCTCCTTGATGCCGGCCTTGGCCAGCTCGTAGCCGGCCGGAGTGTTCACGTCCGGCAGAACGGCATACTTCTCCTTGAGGCCCGCGAGTGCGGCGTTGGTTTGGCTGTACTCGGCAACGTTGACGGTGCCGTTGTCGAGATCTACATCGTTGATGGTGGTCATGGCGTTACTCCTGGGCAGGGGAGAGGGTTTCGGACGCGAGCTCAATGCGCGGCGGGTTGTCGGTCAGTTGCTGCTCGCGAGCCTGGGCGGCTTCCTTGATGCGTTGCTCGATGTCGTCGGGGTTGTAGTTAACGATCGAGGCCTTGGCGCGAGCGGCTTCCACCAGCTGCTTGCTGATCAGGTGCAGGGATTGAATGGTGGGCGCGCGCTCCAGAGCGCTCAGCTGGCGAGCCAGCCAGTCTTTGAACTCGCCTTTCACCTCATCCAGCACGGTGTCCTTATCGCCGGCATCTTCGAGGCGCTTCTTCAGCTCGAGACCTTCCACATAGATCGGGTCATCGAACATGCCGAGGTGCACGTCGGCGCTGAACCCGGCCAGTGACAGGCATTTCTTGATAGCGTCGGTGACACTCTTCTTCGGCGCGTCGAAGTCGGTGTAGGGCCCGTACTTGCTGCTGCGAACGAATGGGGTATGCCCGTACTGGGTGATGTAGTTCTTCTTGCCGCCGCGCAGATACCAGAACTTGAGCAGAATGGTGTGCATCAGCTCATGCGCAATAACGCGGTGGTTTTCACCGGTGCCGGCACAGATCGGTGCTCCCTGGTCCATGCGGTCCTGGAGGATGTCGAAGCCCCAGCCCTTGCCGATCGGGCCGAACACCTCCGTGGCGCGCCGCGCGATGTAGGTGCCATTGATGGTGGTGACGCTGCGCCCATCCATTTCAACGGTCTTGGTGAAGGCCTTGTCGGTGGTTTTCACCAGATCCCACAAGGCCATGTTCGGATTGGGTTTTTCTTGCTGTCCCATGATCAAGCCTCAGTTCTGAGTTGCGGCGCGCATTTGGCGCATCTGCGCCTTGGCGTTACGGTCGCACCAGTGGTTCACCCACTGGCGGGGGGAGTCAGTGCCGCTGTGCGCCTTGACGTGGTTCACTTTCAGCCAGAAGCCCAGGCGCTCACGGATTTGAAGAACTGCCTGGATGGCTGCGGCAACGGGGCTGCTCATACGGACTTGCTTCTGCTCGAAGGCGTCCTTGACGGCCAGGCAGTCGACCACCACCACCAGCCGGGTGGCGGCGCCCTTGCTCAGCTCCTGGTTAAACTCCGGGTGCTCCAGCAGCGCCTGGATAGCGTTGCAAGCGGTCAGGATCTCGGCCTCATGGGCTTGCAGCGCGCCTTGGACCGGGAAGGCGTGCTGAAACTTGATCTCGGCGCCGCGGGCCCAAAGGGCGCCACCTGCGCACTTGGTCTGTGAGCAGAAGCTGGCGTCAGTGAAGACGGTGATGTTCTCGATGTTCATCTTCTCGATGTTCCTTATGCCGCAGCGTTGCTGCGCGCCTCTTTGCGTTTCTCTACCCAGGCCTGCAGCTCGCCCAGCACGAAGCCGATGGGCGCGCCGCGTGCATCGCTGTCGCTCAGTTGCACAGGCTTGGGGAAGGTCTTGTCGGAGCTGATGCGGCGGTAGATCGTGGCCCGCGACAGCCCGGTGATCCCGATCGCTTCCGGCATCCGGACGATCACGGATGCCGGGTCGAGTGTTGTTGTTTCCATGGCTGCCTCAGTTGAACTGGATGGCGCTGGCGACCAGCACCACCGACCAAATTACGGCCCAGACAAACAGGCCTCTTCCGAGCTCTTTGGCTTTCATCGCTACACCTCGCAGGTGAGGAACCAAGTACCGCGACGGCGAACCGCGCGGCGGATCTGCTGGACGTGCTGCACACCACCGGCCTGGGCGCGCTTGATGGCTTGGCCGATGGTCTTGGCTGTGAAGGGCTTAAGCACGGGCCGCCTCCAGGGCGATCTGCTCGGCCTGGGCCAGCAGACGGCTGCGGCGGGCTTCGGCCTCTTCCTCGACGAACTCGGCCAACTCGGTGGCCAGGTGCTTGTCGAGGTCGGCCAGGGCCTGTTCCAGCAGTTGGGCGTCGCCAGTGAGGCGGGCCAGGCAGAAGGCGTAGGCCAGGTCACGGTCGAAGAAAGTGGAGCAGTGCGCGGCGTAGGCGTTGCAGGTCTGCGGCTCGTGGTCCTTCACGTCCTTGCGGACGTGATCCTGCAGGCGCTCTAGGGCGCGCTCGCGCTTAACCTCTGCGTCGATGGCGTGGTAGTGGGCCGCTTCGGTAGAGCCTGCGTTGGTGATCAGATGCTGGTGCATTTCCATGCCTCCAATTGGCGTCTGGCGCAAAAGATAGGCGTGGAGCGCAAATGGCGTCAAGCGCAAATTTAAAAGAGAGGCAAAAAAAAGCCCGCCGGTAGGGCGGGCTCTCGGTGAGGCGGGGTTACACGAGCAGTTCGACTTTAGAGATCACTACGCCGCACAGATCGGTGCCTGGGCCGATGATGATTATGGGCTCGGGCCATGATGGATTCAGTGGCTTCAGGTAGCTCCGATCCCCTTCATTGATGAGTTGCTTGAAGGTTGCCTCCTGGGAGTCTGCAAGCTTCATGATCACCAAGGATCCGTGCACTGGTACCCGGTCGGGGTCTACGAAGATAAGGTCGCCGTCACGGAACGACGGGCGGCCATGCGGGTTGTACATAGACTCACCGCGCACTCGGAGAACAAACGTGCGCGCCCCATGGGACGCGGGGCATGGCAACCATTCCTCGGCATCACCAACTGCGTAGATGTCGACCACTTCTCTCCATGCTCCAGCCTGCACCCAGGAGACGACAGGGCACAGTCCTCTGATCCTGGGGCCATCTTCTACGTTCGCTTCCGGCGCCTGGTAGTCGACGCCAAGGATACTCAGAAGAGGCTCAAGAATCGTCGAGTTGATCGCCTGAGCGCCCCTCTCTACGCGCGAAAGGTTACTCGCGTCGTACTCAATGCCGCGGGCAGAGAGTAGATCAACGAGCCCTTGGAGCGTCAGGCCCTTGGCCTTCCGCGCGGTGCGAATGATTGGTCCGATTTTCATAGGGCCATTTTTCCAAGGCGTGGCGTTGCACACAAAGCGGGCCACGCCATTTTGCTTGCGCTAAATTGGCGTCACACGCACAATTGGTTGCACGATTAACAGGAGACCTCTCATGTCCCCTCTGAGAAAGGCGCGGAAAGCGCGCGGCTGGCAGCTTCAGACGGTCACCGATCTTGTGCGCGAGATGGGCGGCAGCATCGACAACACCAATCTCTCGCGCATTGAGCGCTGCCAGCAGACAGCCTCTTTGGCTCTGGCGGAAAAGCTATGTCTGGTTTTCGGCGGGGAACTGACCGAACTCCAGATTCTGTATCCGGAGCGCTTCATGCCGAAGGCTCCGGGGGAAGAGGCAGCAGCGTAGAGAGATATCCATGGACGACGACCTGTCCGCATTCGTGAAAGAGAACGTGATCAAGGCCCGGTTCGATGACCAGACCCATGACCGGATCCTGGCGGCCTGCAAACGCAGCCGTAAGCGCCGCGCTGAGCTGGTGCGCCAGATCGTTCTGGACTGGCTCGACGAGAGCGAAGCCAAGGCTACGGCATCAACCGATGCCGCCTGAAGGCCCCGAGGAGGCCCTGATGAAAGCGACCGATATCTGTGAGGCCCGCGACGGCCTGGTGCAGCAGGCGCTGGCCAGCATGTCGCCGGCCGAGCGAACACGGCTCCAGGCCTATGCCGCGGAGCGGGGAATCACTGCCGAGCAGGCTGTGGTGCAGATCGTCTCCACAAAGCTGGCTGAGGGGCGCTGATGGATTGGCTGCGGTGGTGGCACGGAACAGTTACCGACCCGAAGTTCCAGCGCGTGGCGCGGGCGGCGGGAGTGGGCGTGGGGCAGGTGATCGCCGTGTGGGCGTGCCTGCTGGAGCGTGCGAGTTCTGTGACGCCGGGTGACGCGAGGGTGACGCAGGGTGACGCCAAGGTGACACGCGGTTCTGTCACCGGTTTCGACTGTGCGGATCACGACGTGCTTTTGGGGTTTGAGGACGGTACCGCGGAGAGGGTGATGGTTGGGTTGATCGAGCGCGGGCTGATCGTCGACGGGCGCATTGCGCGCTGGGAAGAGCGGCAGCCAAAACGCGAAGACTCAAGCACGGCGCGGATGCGCGACCTGCGAGCGCGGCGAAAAGGTGCGGGAGAAGTGACGGCGAGTGACGCAGGTGTGACGCCTGGTGACGCCCCAGAGAAGAGTAGAGGAGATAAGAGTAATACCCCCTCTAGTCCCCCAGGGGATGCGCCGGCGGCGCCGCCGCAGTCAGCGCGCAAGCCCAAGGCGGAGCCGAAGCCCAGATCCAAGCCGAAGCACCAGTTGCCCGTCGCCTTCGTCACCACCACGCAAATGATGGGCTGGGCGAAGGAGACCGCGCCAGACGTGAACCTTGAGCGCGAGACAGAGCGGTTCATGGATCACTTCCGCGGTACCGGCGAGAGCAAAGCGGACTGGGGCGCCACATGGCGCAACTGGATGCGGCGCGCTCAGGACGATCTGGAACGGCGAGGCATGGCCAGGCGGCCACGCCAGGCGCCGGATACAGGTGACACCCGATGGGCTGAAGAGCCCGAGGATGGTGGGATTTGAAACAGGTTTCTCAGGTCATGGCCACGCTGCCCAACCAGCCGCCGGAGCCCGTCAGGCTGCCGGCCAAGCTGGACCCGGCCACCGTGGAAATCGTGAACAAGTTATTCGGCGAGCTGCAGGGCATCTTCCCTGCGTGGCGCCAGGCCTGGCCGGACGAAAAGGCAATGGGGCGGGCGAAACGCAGCTGGGTGAAGGGCTTGGTCAAGGCCCGCATCAACACGATGGAGCAGCTGCGCTGGGGGATCGAGGCGTGCCGGCAGCTGGGCCAGGACTTCGCGCCCAGTGTTGGCCGCTTTATCAGGCTGTGCGTGCCTGACCCGGCCGACCTCGGCATGCCTGGCGAGGAGTCCGCCTGGCGCGAGGCTGTGCGGGCGAGCAGCTACCCGGATCGGCACCGCTGGAGCCATGAGGCTGTGCACCTCGCCGGTCGCACTACCGGCTGGTTCTACATCCGCCAGGGCGCGCTGCCAGAGGAGGTGCTGCGCAAGCGATTCGGCAACGCCTACCACCAGCTGCTGCGCCGCGCGGCGATGGGGTTGCCGCTCGAGGAGCCGCGCCAGGCCCTGGAGGACCAGAGCGAAGGGAAGGAGCTGACGCCGGAGCAGGCCGATCGTCGTGGCGAGCGCGCGGTGCAGGAAATCATGCGCGCCCAGGGCCTCGACCGCCTGACGGGCGAGCAGGCCCGCCAGCAATTGCTGGCCAAGATCCGCAAGCCGAGAGGTGAACACCATGAGCCTTGAACGCCGCCTGCAACAGGACCTCCGCGAGTCGATCGATTGGCTGATCGGCCGCGGCTACGAACTCACTCGGCCCGCTGGCCAGCTCACGCTGGCGCGCGGTTGCCGTCGCCTCGTCGTTGCTGGCGGGCAGCTGATTGGAGCCAGACGATGAACCCAGTAGCAGAAATGGCCCTCGCCAGGGCCCGCAAGCGCGGGAACGCAGCCAGTGCGCTGTCCTCGCTGACACCCAAGGTTGCGATCGCTGCGCCAGCGCCTGTTGCCGTGCTGCGGGAGGCTGATTTGCTGCCCAGCGGACACTTCAGCCGCGTGCTTTACCTCGAAGGGCGGCGCCATGCGCTCGAACTCGTCCGCGATATGCGCGGGCTGCTGGAGCTGCCCAATGGGGCGCAGGCCCTTGTCGGCCGCCTGAGTGAGTGCATGCGCGAGAAGCCACGCAGCTTCGCGCTGGGCGTGGAGTCCGTGGCCAATCTGCTGGAGCCGGAGGTGGCTAATGGGTAGCCCAGCCACAACAGCCAAGACAGACACACCGGAGGCCCAGAACAAGCGCAGGAAGCGCGCGGCGCGCCCCGTGTACATGGTCTGGCGGAAGATGATCGACGCCGAGACTGGCGAGATATGCAAGGCGCTGGTGGCTGATAGCGGTATCGATCGCTTCCTGTGTAAGGAGCGTGGCTACCGCGTCGGCGACCAGGTGCGCTGCGAGATCAAAAAGCCGCGCAACGTTAAGCTGCACCGCCTGGTGCATGGCCTGGGCAAGCTGGTGTCGCAGAGCGTCGACAAGTTCGCCGGCATGGACGCGCACAGCGTGATCAAGCGCCTGCAGGGGGATTCCGGGGTGTGCTGCACCTGCGAGTCGTTCGACATCCCTGACCTGGGCCGGGTGACACGAAGCATCCCAGAGAGCCTGGCCTTCGACGAGATGCCAGAAGAGCGCTTCCGCGAGTTCTGGGCGGGCATCTGCCAGCACCTGATCAAAGTGTATTGGCCGGGCCTGGACGAAGCGCGCATCGAGGAAATGGTCAACTTGATGCCGGCGGAGGTGGCGTGATGCTCAGTGCACGCCAGCCACTGAAGGCCATCAGCGCGAAGCCAAAGAAATGCGCGGTCCGTTCCTGCCGGGCGCCATTCATTCCAAAGCAGAGCTTCCAGACCTGGTGCAGCCCCGAGTGCGGCCTCGCGATCGCCAAGGCGAAGCAGGATAAGCAGCGCGTGGCCATCGAGCAGGTGGAGCGCCGGGAGATCCGCGCCGCGAAGGAGCGAGTGAAGCCCAGGGCCGAGCACATGAAGGAGGCGCAGTCTGCCTTCAATGCCTGGGTGCGCGAACGCGACATTCTGCTGCCGTGCATCAGCTGCGGCCGGCACCACCAGGGCAAGTATGACGCTGGCCACTACCGCACCGTGGGCAGCAACCCGGCGCTGCGTTTCGAGCCCCTGAACTGCCACAAGCAGTGCGTGCCCTGTAACCAGCACAAGTCAGGCGACATCGTGAATTACCGAATCAACCTGGTGCAGCGCATTGGCGCCGAGAAGGTCGCCTGGCTGGAGGGGCCGCACGAGCCGAAGAAGTACTCGATCGAGGATCTGAAGGCGATCAAGGCCAGGTACCGAGAGTTGGTGCGCGTGATGAGGAAGGAGCAGGGCGTACATGGGTGACGAGATTTTCAGACAGTGGCTGGCCGAGCAATGGCGGCTGCTGCGCGAGCAAGGGCTAATTCGTGAGCGGGGGTGAGCATGCGAGACGACGTTCTGTGTGCGGCCGATCTACCGGTGAGCCTGCCACTGGGCGGCACGGTGTGCCAGGTGGCGTTGGTGCTGCCGGCGAAGGAGTGGGCCGATCGGCTCGGTATCGCTTGGGACACTGTCCGTCAGCGTCGGTACCGGGGCGACCCGTGGAGCGAGGCCTTCCAGCCATACCTGCGGCGGACGCCGTTCAACAGCCCATCAGCTGTACCAGCAAGGCAGCGTAAACAACTCACAATCAGCGGAGCACTACAGATGAAGAAGCTCGAAGTCAGTATCCCTGCAGTGGCGCACGTCATTGTCACAGGGGTTTCGGAGGGGGCGCAGGCCGCGGTGATGAAGCGGTTTCAGGAGGTGTTGCAGCAGGAGTTCGGGGCGGCGGTATCGGTGGCTCTGCCGGCTGCGGCGCCGGCAGAGGTTCCAGGTGACGTGAAAAAAGCTCTCTGGATGGTGAGCTCGGCCTAGTCCGCCAGCTCCTCCAGGTGCAGGGTTAGCGCGTCGGTGGGATCTTCCTGCAGGGCGCGCTCTTTCAGCTGCTCCAGCAGCGCCTCCATCTTCTCGATCTCGGCCTGGCCGACAGTGCCGGCCAGGATGGCGTCGTTCCCTTCCGCGCCCAGGCGCATCACCAGCAGCGTGCTGGTGCCTTTCTCTTCCATTGCGGTACCGGCCAGCGCCAGTGCTTCGGTAACGGCGAAGTACTCGTCGTCGCTGGTTTCGTCGATGTTGAATTTCGGCTGCCCCATGGTTTTGCCCCTTGGTTGGTGTGAGGGCTTCCGACGCTATGTCACGCGCTGAGCAGTGCAAGCTCTTGCCGGTCGGTGCCAGTGACATAGCGTCAGCCAGCAACACGACTTGCCGCGAGACGCCCTGATGGCTGACGACCAGAACGTACACACCGAGATAGCACTGCTCGGCCAAGGGTTGACGAACCTGCATCACATCGTCAGCGATATCGGTAACAAGCTCGACCAGGTGCTCCAGATCCAGCTGACCGTCCAGAGGCAACAGGACCGGATCGACAACCTAAGTGCCGAGATGCGCCGCTCGCAGGAGGTTAACGACCAGGCCATCGGCGGGTTCCGCAAGGATCTGGAGAACTGTTTCAAGGTGGCGCACGAGGGGCGGGACATCTCGTCGCGCTGGCTCAACCGCTTCCTGGGTGGCGTGGTTGTCGGCGGGGTGCTGCTCGGCGCCCTGCAGTGGTTCGTGCTGCGCGAGATGGGCGAGTACAAGGCCGCGGCAATGGCGGTGCGTGAGCTGGATCTGCGCCTGCAGCGTGTTGAGAGCCAGCCGCAGGAGAAAGCCAAGTGACTGACCAGACCATTACCCAGATCATCGACGACGTCATCGCCGCGGAGGGTGGCTACTCCAACGACCCGGTCGACGCCGGTGGCGAGACCATGTACGGCATCACCGTCGCCGTTGCCCGGGCCAACGGCTATCACGGCCAGATGAGCGCGCTGCCTCGATCGCTGGCAGTGCGCATCTACAGCACGCGCTATGTGTTCGAACCGAAGTTCGACCGGGTCGGCGAGGTTGCTGGCTCGCGAATCTCCGCCGAGCTGATCGACACCGGCGTGAACATGGGCCCGGCCATCGCCGCCAAGTTCCTGCAGACCTCGCTCAATGCCTTGAACGAAGGCCAGGCCGATCTGGTGGTGGACGGCCAGATCGGCGCCAAGACCCTGCTGCAGCTTGAGGCCTACATCGCGAAGCGCGGCACCCAGGGTGTGGAAGTGCTGCTGCGCTGCCTGAACGGCCTGCAGTTGGCGCGCTACATCGAGCTTTCCCAATCCCGCCCGGCGAACAAGCGCTTTCTGTTCGGCTGGGTGGCCAAGCGAGTGGTGATCTGATGGACCCGATAACGATTGCAACCGCCGCCAGCATCGTGAAGGCGCTGGGCCTGGACAAGGCCGTCGGCCGTTGGCTCGGCGGTGACAAAGGCGCGGAAGTGGCCGGCAAGGTGCTCGACGCGGCTCAGGTGGTGACCGGCGCGCGCAGCGCCGACGACATCATCGCCACCCTGAAGCAGAGCGAGCAGGCCGAGCTGACGCTGCGCCAGCGACTGCTGGAGCTGGACGCCGAGGAGTCTGAGCGTGACCGCCAGGACCGGGCCAGCGCCAGGGCGATGCAGATCGCCGCCCTGCAGCAGGAGGACCCCTTCAGCAAGCGCTTCGTCTACTACTTCGCCGCGGCCTGGTCGCTGTTCGCCATGGGCTACCTGCTGCTGATCACGCTCTACGCCATTCCCGAGAGCGCGCAGCGCTACGCCGACACGACCCTCGGGTTCCTGCTCGGCACCATCATCGCGACCATCGTCGCCTACTTCTTCGGTTCCAGCCGCGCCAGTGCCGGCAAAGACCAGAACATCAGCGCTCTGGCAGAGGCCGTGCGCAGCCAGATCAAGTAAACCCACCAGCTAGGACAAGGGGGCAGACCATGTCTAAGCGCAAAACCTACCGGCCGGACGAGCTCCGCGCCGGTCGCACCGTCTTCATCGTCACTCGCGTGTGGCTGGATCACACGGCCTGCAAGCACGAGGTCGCTGAGTACCTGATCGCCGGCAAGCACGAGCCGCAGCCACAGCCCAACGAAGTTCACCCCTACCGCACGCACCCGAAGGTGGCCCAGTACGCGGCAACCGTGACCGACCTCTGGCGCACTCGGCGCGCGGCGCTACGCGAAGCCGCAAGGCGCCAGGCCGCGCTGCAAGCCCACATTTCACGTAGGAGCGCATGATGGACACTAAAACCATGCAGCAGCTCGCCAAAGAGGCGGCAGAACAGATCCGGGGCAAAACCATCGCTGAGGTGTTCAGCGACGGCCCGCGCAGCCTTTTCGTCGAGTACCAGGTGCCGCGGCACGGTATCTACCGCCTGTACATTGCCCGCCCGTTCGGTGTGCGCAAGCCGGGTGGCCAGCGCTGGCGCATCCAGATCACCGTCCAGTTCGACGGCCAGGACGTGCAGCAGGGCGTGAACGATGGGTACATCACAGTGCCGTTCGGGCAACTGGGCGAAGTGATCGTCGGCGCCGCCGAGCAGATGGAAGAGCACATCCGCGCCAACAGCCAGACCGTGCAGAAGCTGCGTCGCGCTGCGATGCAGGCTGTACAACCTGACGCGGTGACGATCGGTGACGCAGGTGACGCTGCGCCTGCATGTGTGACGCACGGTGACGCGGAGTGCGCGCAATGAGCCAAGAGATTGCGGTCAAGTCCCGCCTTCCAGGGCAGCGGTATGCCTTCCTGCTTGAGCGCATCAGGGATCTGCTGCGCCAGCGTGGTGTGGCGAGCGTGGTGGGCCGTGACTACTGCGGAGAGTCGATGGCTGCCTCGCTGAGCGACGAGCTGGGATGCTACTGCCGATATAGGCGCGACTCCGAGCGCTACGAGTTTCGCGATCAGCCCTTCCCGCAGCCTACGCGTGAGGAGCAGCAGCTATGGAGGCTGATAAGGTGACCAGCAAGAAGAAGATCGACTGGGAAGCGATCGAGCGTGACTACCGGGTAGGCCAGCTCTCCCTGCGCGCTATAGCCACGAAGCACGACACCACCCCTGGTGCTATCTCCAAGAAGGCGAAGGCCAGGGGCTGGACGCAGGACGCGAGCCAGGAGGTGCGTGAGCGAACCCGTGCTGGTCTGCTCACCGCGCCACGCAAGGAACAGGAGCAGGCGGAAACGGGGAATGGAAACAGTGTTTCCTCGGCGGGAAACGCCCCCACGCCTGAAGACATCGAGGTTGCCGTGCAGACGAACCTGCAGGTGATCAGTCGGCACCGGCGCGATATCGCCAAGGGCCATGGCCTGGTCAATCTGCTGTTCGGCCAGTTGGAGCAGGCGGCGACCAACCGGGAGGAGGTCGAGGACGCTATCTGCGAGGAGACGAAGAACGACGAGACCACCAGGCGTCGCAGCCAGATGCTGAAACTGGTGAGCCTGGCGTCGCATGCCGGCGTGCTACGCGACCTGTCGACCGCGCTGAAGAATCTCGTGCCGCTGGAGCGCCAGGCGTACAACCTGGACGAGCAGGAGCATGAGGAGCCATACGAGGAGCGGCTGCGGCGGTTGCTGGGCGACAGCTAGTCCAGTTTGTCGACGAGTAGTTCTGTTTCCTTGATGTGGTACCTGATATCCGAGCCCATAAGTGCGGCCTTCACGGTCTGCGCACTGGCTAGGTCTTCCTGGCGGAGGGCGTTGGGCAGGAAGTGCCAGTCGGCGGTGATAAACCCGCTGTGCTCTACGATGGCGGTCTTTGTCTCTCCGCCGTACTTGTAGACCAGGGCATAGGCTGCCTGATCGTTATAGACAATCCCGTTGTACCTACTAGTGTGCGTCGCAACCAGGGCATAGTCCTTGAACTTCGTGAGTGACTCGATTGATGGAGGGGCGACGATTCTGCACTTGATCAAGCCTTCCTGGGTCGTGAGGAACAATTCCAGTAGCTGGCCTGGCTTGCGGTCAAGTTCATAGTCTTGATCGCCGATGGAGTGGGAAGAGACTGGCTCAGGTTCGATCACGACGCTTTCCAACCCCTTTAAGACCACGGGCGGGTTGAGCTTCTGCACCGGCACGACGATATGCCGATCAATACTGAGGTGTACTTCGTGGATGGTGATTGGTTTGTCCTTCAGGTTGGTGACGACGAGATTCGATATGCGATTGGCTGTTATGCGCCCGAAGTCCCAGCTGAACGAGACATGGACCTTGTTTCCGATCTTCTTCCAGCCAAGAAAGAAGGTCAGCGGCAACAGCACCAGGCCTGGTGCGATCTTCAGAAATGACTCAATTGCAGGCCATGCCGCCTTCAGGGCGCACCAGATATCCATTCCGTTCTCCTTTGGTTCGGGCGGTTGGATTATCGATGTGCTTGCTGCTATCAGCCAGTGACATATCCATCTCTCTGCGGCTGATCTATCCACCCAGAGAGGCAATCCCCATGCTCGGTACCCGAAAGCTCCTGCTGTCCCTCGCTGCTGCTGTGATCCTGATTGGTGGCTATGCCTACGCCGACCAGGTTGTCGATGAGCCGGCGGTCCATATGGTCAAGGTCGACCAGGAACAACCGATGGCTGTGTCGGGCCGCGTCGTCCCGGCGGTGCATCACATCCGCACCCTCAAGGACTACGAAACCAAGCCGGCGCGCAGCGATATGCGCGTGGCCAGCGCGGGCCTGGTGTTTGATCGTGTGACCCGATCACCCCCGTCCAGTACGTGGCTGTAGCTGCATCCATGCCGAGAAAGCCCGCCGAGTGCGGGCTTTTTCATTGGGGTTGCCGGTGCTGCGCAGTGACATAGCGTGGCCAGTCATCGTGCACTCAGCGCTCGGAGACAACGCCATGAGCAGCAAGACCCTGGAAAAGTATCTGCTGGCCGCCATTGATCGTGGCCAGATTGATCACCACCTGAGAGCCCACTGCAACCTGAGTGGGCAGGTCAGCTTCTACATCCATCCCCAGCAGGGCGACGGCGAGACGCCCAGCTTTGTGTCGCGCGGCAATGCACTGGCGCTCAGCCTCACCAGCGATAGCGAGGCGCTGGGGGGCGAAGTTCTCTATGAGCGTGTGCGGCAGATCTGCTACGCCATCGAGCGGTGCGGTGCCTCCGCTGAGCTGACACATGCGGTAACCCTCGCCTCGAGCCTGCTGCTCGACCTGCAGCAGCAGGATGGCGCGTTCGGTGATGGCGTGAGCGGCGACTGAGGAGCAGACCATGGCGCCCGAGATCGACCTCACCATCCAGCGCGGCAAGACCTTCGAGTTCGGCTTTCTGTACGCCGAGGACGAGATCCTGTACCTGCCGATCACGGGCATGCCCAGCAAGGCGCCCGTGCGGCTGACGGTGGTTGGGCACAGCGTGCCGGACGGCTGGCCAGTGCAGGTGGCGTGCGTGAAGGCGCCGGCCGAGCTCAACACTCCGGAGGGCGAGTACCAGATCGCCAAGGTAGTGGACGAGGACACTGTCGAGCTGAACGCCGTGAACGCGCACTGCTGGAAGGTATTCAGCGGGTCTGGCCTGCTGGTCCTGACCAAGCCGATGGACTTGACCGGCTGGCACTGCCGCGCCCAGGTGCGTGACCGTGTTGGCGGCACAGTGCTGTTCACTTGGCACAGCGACCCGGCAGAAAGCCCGGATGGCGAGATCGAGGTGGACGTGGCCGGTAGCGCCTTCGTGCTGAAGATCGACGCGGCGACCACTGCAGCCTTGGACTGGGCTCGCGGTGTCTATGACGTGGAAGCGATCGCCCCGGGCGGCGAGGTATACCCGGTGACTGCGATCAGCGCCGTGAAAGTGGATGACGAGGTGACGGCATGAGCAGGGTCATTGCCATCCGACAAGGCCAGCCGCGGGCGTTGATACTGGCTGGTCTGCGTGGTGCGCCAGGTGCTGGTGCAGGGCCTGGTGGCGGCGTGTCCAGCTTCAACGGTCGCAGTGGAACCGTGACGCTGACAGGCTCGGACGTGACGACCGCGCTGGGCTACACGCCGGCGAACAATGCCAGCCTTGCAGGGGTCGCGTTCACCGGCGCCTACAGCGACCTAACCGGGCGGCCAGTGCTGTCTGCAGTGGCGCTATCAGGCAGCTACGCCGATCTGAGCGGCAAGCCATCCATCCCCTCGACACCTGGCGATATAGGTGCCGCCACGGCCGCACAGGGCGACAAGGCCGACTCCGCCGTGCAGCCTGCCGAGCTGGCCAGCGGCCTGGCCGACAAGGTGGACAAGGTCACGGGCTATGGCCTGAGCCAGGAGAACTTCACTCCGGCCGAGAAGAGCAAGCTGGCCGGGCTGGAAGGCAGCCACTTCAAAGGCCTGTTCACCAGCCTGGGTGCGCTGCAGACCGCTTTCCCCACCGCTGAAGCGGGCGACTACGCCGACGTGGACGCGGGTGTTGGCAGCGAGACGGTTCGCTACCTCTGGGACGAGAGCGATACCGAGTGGATCGCTTCTGGCAGCGGCACGCCGCTGACCGCCGCCGACATCAAGGCTCTCTACGAGAGCAACCCGGATACCAACGCCTTCACCGATGCGGACGTGACGAAGCTATCTGGCATCGCTGCTGGCGCGACGGCGAACGCAAACACCGATAGCTTGACCGAGGGCAGCACAAATCTGTGGTTCACTGCGGCGCGAGTTCGTGCTGTGGTGCTGACCGGACTGAACCTGACGGTCAGCGCGGCGATCACCGCGGCTGATACCGTGCTCTCGGCCCTGGGCAAGCTACAGAAACAGATCACCGACCATATCGGCTCGGGCGGCTCAGCGCACGCCAACGCGACCACCAGCGTGGCGGGGTTCATGTCGAGCACCGACAAGGCGAAGCTGGACGGAGTTGCTACGAGCGCCACCGCCAACAGCAGTGACGCCTATCTGCTGGCGCGCGGCAACCACACGGGTACCCAGGCTGCAGCGACCATCTCCGATTTCAGTGAGGCGGTAGATGACCGTGTGGCTGGGCTTCTGGTCGCCGGCAGCGGTATCAGCCTGATGTACAACGATGCCAGCAACACGCTCACGGTAGCGAGCAGCGGGGCCGCGAGCTCCCCCGTGTCTGTGATTTCCGGAACGACCTATACCGGAGCAGCGTCGGATAACGGTAAGACCCTGGTCTTCACGAACACTGCTGCGAAGGCAGCGACCATAGACCCCGAGGCGACCACGGCACTGCCAAACGATTGGGAGTTGATCTTGAACAACAAGGGGGCCAGCAACCTGACCGTTGTCGCCGGGTCTGGTGTCACTATTACTGCTCCTGCCGGCGGCTCGCTGGTGATCCCGTCTGGCGGTACCGGCGCGCTGAAGCGACGCGGAGCTGACGACTTCTTCCTGGCTGGCAACACGCTGTGAGTATGTTCTCGGCCGCGGTAGCCGGCGCCAACGTCGCGCCGGCGCCACCGGTGACCTACACAACCTGGGACCCGGCTAAGAAAGCGGCCGACATCACGCTGCGCTCTGGCAACATGCAGTGCGAGTCGGGCATCACCACCGGTGGCGGCAGCGTACTTTCCGTTATCGGGGCCAGCGGTGGGAAGTATTACTTCGAGGTCCAGCCTGACCAATTCTACGCGGCCAACCCAGGGTATTTGACGGGCATCAGTATCGGGACCGGCACGACGGGGTCCTACCCAGGCGCAACTGCATCGAGCTTCGGCCTGGCCAGCACCTCGACTGGCTCCGACACCTGGTCGGGCGGCTCGGCGTCCAACAACAACGCCGGCGGCGCGGCCAACCTGGCGCACTACCACAAGTGGGCCATAGACATAGGCGCGGGCAAGGCTTGGTGCGGGATATCCAACCGCAACTCGGGCGCCTGGATCGGTGGCGGCGACCCAGCGGCAGGTACGTCCCCGACGTTCACCTTTACGCCGAACTCCACGATCTACCCGATGGGCTGCCCGCGTCGTGGCCACGCCAGCACAGTTACCGACCGCAACAGGCTGGTCGCGAAGTTCGACCCCGCGTCATGGTCGGGTACGCCGCCTAGCGGCTTCGCGCAAGGGTTCACCGCCGACGTGCTCGACCCGCCGGTGCTGGCCGTCTACAACTCGGCTACGCCGACCACCGACAGCGCTATACCAGCGCCGGTGCTGGCACTGATCAGCGGGTATCTGGACATTGAGTGGACTGCGATGGCCGAATGGACCTTGCAGTCGAGCGCCAGCGCCTACTATGCGTGGTCCCTGAATGGCGGAACCCACTCTCTGCGGTACACCGGGGGCGTCAGCGACGCCTGGATTCTGCGCATCAACGGTGTCGACGTCCTCACGGCCAACGCTATAGACACGAGCGCCGCGGCCGGGCAGCGGGCCGAGGCCGGGCAGTACATCACGATACGCGCCTGGTGGGATGCGCCGAACAACAGCTGCGGTATCTACATGGCCGTCAACGGGGTGTACGCCTACGCCAAGCTCGGCACGGCGGCATCCCCGCTATCGGGCGCGGTTACCACTGGCTACGTGAACTCGTTGTCGGGCGGGTCGCCCTATGCGGACATCACCCAGATAGCGTTTGCGGTAATGAGCCGCCAGGCGTCGCGGGTGCAGTCGTTCAACGCCTGCGTCATCGGTGACTCGGTGATCGCCAGCTACGGTACCGCGTCAGGCGTCCCCACGGCGTCCCTGCTGCGCGCTGCAGCGGACAGCCGTAACTCCGCCATCGCCTCGTTGGCAATCGGCGGCGCGACTATCGCCCAGCAAACGACCAACTGGAACGCCTTTACCGGCAAAGCAGACCTGCGCTGGGTGATGATCGAGGTGGGGCTCAACGACATTGACCCTGCCGTGGCGACGGCTACCTCGATCGCGGCTCTGCAGTCGCTGGTCAATGCGGTGAGCGCCAGCAAGCCCACCGGCTGCAAGGTGTTCATAGCGACCATGACGCCAGCTTATGCGCGGATGATCACCCGCTACGGCGCGGGCGCCCCGGCGCTGGCCAGCCTAGCCAAGTGGAACGCCATGAACGACGCGATCATGGGCGTCGGCGGCTCGCCGATCACCGGCGTGGACGGACGGGTCAGCGCGCATACCATTGCGATGGACGATGGGGTGGGGAACTTGGCGGCAGCCTACGATGGCGGCGACGGCATCCACCCCAACAACGCCGGGCGCCAGGTAATAGCGGATGCATGGAAGACCCTGCTGGCGTCTGAGGGCTTGCTGTAGGTGGCGCGGATTCGGCTACGCTGTCCTGGCCAACGACGGCACCGCCAGCAAAGGAACTGCTATGCGCCTCAAGAACGTCCTCACCCTGACACTGTTTTTCTGCCTCGCCTCCGCCATGGGCATGTGGGGCGGCTACTCCCTGAAGTCCGAGCCGCTGCCAGCCGCGATCACGTTCGTGCCGAGCTGTCCCCCGGCGATATAGACGCCTTCCACGGGCTAGACAGCCCGCCTGCAGTGACATCCCGTTTCCCTCAACGATTCGAGGGAACCAATGGCCACTGCAGACCAGATGCTCGCCCAGCTCTACGCCGACGATGAGCTGTACTGCGCCCGCAACCTGAAGATCCGCGACAAGAGCGGCAATATCCTGCCGTTCGAGTGGAACGATGCACAGCGCCTGCTGCACGAGAAGATCGAGGAGCAGCTAGCCGAAAAGGGTTGGGTACGAGTCATTGTGCTCAAGGGGCGGCAGCAGGGCATCAGCACCTATGTGGCTGCCCGCTTCTTCAAGCGGACGAGCATGCGCTTCGGCAAGCGCACGATGATCATCACCCACCTGGATGCTGCCACGCAGAACCTGTTCCGCATCGCCAAGAACTACTACGAGCTGAGCGACGACACGCTCAAGCCGGCGACCAAGAACAATAGCGACACCGAGCTGAACTTCGCCAAGCTGAAGGGCGGCTACAAGGTGGCCACGGCCGGCAGCAAAAACGCGGGGCGCTCTGACACCATCCAGTACCTGCACGGCTCTGAGGTCGCCTTCTGGCCCAACGCGCAGCACATCATGGCCGGTCTGGGCCAGACCCTGCCGCTGCTGCCGGGTAGCGAGGGGATACTCGAATCCACGGCCAATGGCCTGGCCAACCTTTTCCACGGCATGTGGACGCTGGCCGTCGCCGGCAAGAGCGACTACCTGGCGGTGTTCATCCCCTGGTTCATCCAGCGTGAGTACCGGCGCGCTGTGCCCAAGGGCTTCGAGCTGTCTGCCGAGGAGCTGGAGTACCAGGAGACCTTCGGCCTCGATGACGAGCAGATGGCGTGGCGGCAGGCCAAGACCAATACCGACTTCAAGGGCGACTCCGCCTGGTTCGACCAGGAGTATCCAGCGACGCCGGACATGGCGTTCCAGCGCGTCGGCCACAAGGCGATCGTCAACACCCTGGCTGTGTCCAAGGCGCGGAAGGTCAACCCGAAGCACCTGCAGGCGATCGGCGCGCATGTGGTGGGCGTCGACCCTGCGCGCTTCGGCGACGACGACACCGCCATCATCCACCGGAAGGGGCGCAAGGCCTGGGGCCTGGATAAGGTCAACGGCCTCGACACCATGGCCGTGGTCGGCAAGATCGTTCGCCTTCTCGAGGATGACAAGACCATCCGCATGGTGTTCATCGATATCGGCGGCCTAGGCGCCGGCATCTACGACCGCCTGGTAGAGCTGGGCTACGGCGATCGCGTAACGGCTGTGAACTTCGGCGGGAAGGCAACCGACGAGCGCAAGTACTTCAACAAGCGCGCCGAGATGTGGGGCGAGATGGCAGAGTGGATCGCAGACATCATCACACCGAGCTTGCCCGACGACGACAAGCTGCATGCCGACCTGACAGCCCCTGGCTACAGCCACAGCTCCAATGGCCAGATCAAGCTCGACAGCAAGGAAAAGATCAAGAAGGAGCTCGGCAAATCCCCGGATGCCGGCGACGCGCTGGCGCTCACGTTCGCATTGCCAATCGCTTCCAGTGACATAGAAGTGCCGGAATGGAAGCGCCGGCTTATCGCCGGCCGAGGTCGCAAAACGGCGATGAGTGCATAGCGAATGTCCGCAGCGAGAGAAGATCAGGCGAAGCTCAACTGGCAGCGCTACGAATACGGGCGCATGCGTGGGCATCAGTCCTACTGCCGCGTGGCGCGAGAGTGCGAGAACTTCTACTTGGGCGGCGGCCGGCAATGGGATCCTGACGATCGCCAGAAGCTGGAGGAGGAAGGCCGCCCGGCCCTGGAGTTCAACCAGATCAAGCCGAAGCTGAACAGCGCGATCGGCTACCAGATCCAGAACCGCATGGATATCGCCTTTCGGCCGCGGGGCAATGGTGCCGACGATGAGCTGGCCAAGGTGCTTTCGAAGGTCACCAAGCAGGTGGCAGACAACACCAGCCTGCACTGGGTGGAAACTCAGGTCTTCTCCGATGGGATGATTCAACAGCGCGGCTATTTCGACATCCGCATCAGCTACCGCGACACCATGTTGGGCGAGATCACCATCAACGATCTTGATCCGCTCGATGTGATCCCTGATCCCGACGCAAAAAGCTACGACCCGGACAAATGGCAGGACGTGATCATCACGCGCTGGCTGACCCTCGACGAGATCGAGGAGCAGTACGGTAAGGATGCCCGGGATAAATGCGAGAGCAACAACCAGGAAGACCAGGACTTCGGTGACGACGAGGCCGACGAGGAGCGCAACAAGTTCGGCAACGAGGATACCGGCGGTACTGAATACCTGGGTTCCACCACGCTCAGCGATGGCAGCAAGCGCGTCCGCGTTATCGAGCGCCAGTTCTGGAAGATGGAAAACGCCAAGGTGCTCATCTCTCTCACCGGCGATATCCGTTCCGCGGAGGGGATGACCGACGAGCAGATCAGCCAGATGAAGGGCGCCATCCTCGCAGACCGCCGTATTCGCCGGGTGCGGTGGGTGGTCAGCACCTATACCAGCGTGCTGCACGACGACTGGAGCCCCTTCAATCACTTTACCGTGGTGCCGTTCTTCCCGTTCTTCCGTCGTGGCAAAACTGGCGGCCTAGTCGAGGATGCGATCGGCTCGCAGCAGTTGCTCAACAAGTCGATGAGCCAGTTCCTGCACACCGTCAACGGCTCGGCCAACAGCGGCTGGATGTGGTGGGCGAACACCATCGCCAACATGAACGATGACGAGATGGCGGATCGCGGCGCAGAGCCTGGTCTGGCCATCGTGCTGAAGGCCGACACGCCGATCGACAAGCGGCCGCAGAAGATCCAGCCCAACCAGGTACCAACCGGATTTGACAGGATCATTGAGCGAGCCGGCGCCATGATTGACGAGACGACCGGCATCAACGACGCCATGACAGGTAGTGCCGGGCGTGAGATCAGTGGGATCGCCATTCAGTCCAAGCAGTTTGCAGCCCAGCAAGGGCTTGCTGTGCCGCTCGACAACCTCGGGCACACCCGCCACATGCTGGCCAATCGCATCCTGGAGCTGGTGCAGACCTTCTATGACGCGCCGCGCATTCTGCGAATTACCGAGAAGGATGAGCAGGGCAAAGAGGTTACCGAGGATCTGCTGGTCAACGTGCAGCAGGATGACGGCAGCACTCTCAATGACCTGACCATCGGCGAATACGACGTGGTTGTTACCGAGCAGCCAATGCAGGTGACCTTCGAGAACAGCCAGTTCACCCAGGTCATGGAGATGCGCAAAGAGGGCATTCGGATTCCCGACTCGTTCGTGGTCAGGAAAAGCAACCTGTCCGACAAGCAGGAAATCGTCGAGGCCATGGAGCAGCAGGCAGCTGCTCAGCCGGACCCGCTCAACGAGGCGCGCGCCAACCTGGCCAACGCCCAGGCGGACAAGGTCAAGCGCGAGTCCGTCAACCAGTCCGTCGAGGCGCAGTTCAGCGCCATCCAGACCGCCGCCACCATCGCAGCCAACCCGCTGACCGCGGGGCTGGCCGACGCACTGCTGCGCTCGGCTGGCTACGAGGACCAGGACGCCGCGCCGATCGTGCCGCAGCCAGGCCTGGCGATCTCTGCGGACCTACCTGTCAACACCAACCCGATGACCCCGGCCAATCCAGGCGTTGGCCTGACGGCCGGGATCGAAACCCCGCGCATTGAAGGAGCAGCCGCATGAAGGGCAAGCCTGCAGTAGACGATGAATGGCAGATCGAGGAAGACATGCGAACGCTCCTGCGCGCCAAAGAGATCCAGCGCGATCCGAAGCGCATGGCCGCGGTTCGCAAGTTGGCCCAGAAGAAGATGGCCGACATCAAGAACCTCACCGACAAGTAAACGCAACCAGGGGGCACCCATGAACGACAAGCACCGCTTCATCGCAACCGACCTTGGCCTGGCAATTCAGTACGCCAATGGCCGCGCCAACACCTTGGTCGACTGCTCCGACGATATCGACCCGGACCTGATCTGCCCCGGCATCGAAGAGGAGGAAGAGGAGGAGGAAGAAGATCCCGACGACGAGCAGGAGGAAGAAGAGACCGACCGCGGCGACGAGGTCGACCCTGCTCTGAAGCCAGAGGAAGAGGACGATCCGGACCTGGAACTTGAAGAGGAAGAGGAGCAGGAAGAGGAGCTGGACCCGGAAGCGCTGGCCGAGCTGGCCGAGAGCGGTGGTAAAGCCAAGGCGGTACCGCATGCGCGGTTCAATGAAGTCAACACTGCTCTGAAGGCAGAGCGTGCCGAGCGGCTGCGCCTCGAGGAAGAACTGGCCCGGGCCAAGGGCGGTGGCGGCGCGAAGCCAGAGGACGAAGAGAAGCCGAAGCCCTTCGACTTCGACGGCGCTGAAGACCGCTACATGGATGCGGTGCTGGACGGCGATAAGGACAAGGCCAGAGCCATTCGTGCAGAGATCCGCACCGAGGAGCGCAAGCTGCTGGAGCAGGAGGGCGCAAAGGCTGGCAAGCAGTCGGCAGCTGAAGAGCTGCGTCAGCGTGACACCAAGGCCGAGCAGGACAACATCGACAAGGTCGCAACTGCGGCCCAGGCGAAGTATCCGTTCCTCGATCCGCAGTCGAAGGAAGCCAACGCTGATGCGATCGAGGATGTGGTGGCGCGCCGCAACTACTACATGCAGCAAGGCATGGCGCCCTCCAAGGCCCTGTCTCTGGCTGTCGAGAAGATCGCTCCGCGCTATGTCGAGAAGGCGGACGAACCTGGCCGCAAGCCAGGTGAGAAGCCCCAGGCGACCGAGGCGCAGATCCGCAAGAACCTCGAGCGCGACAAGCAGATCCCGCAGGCGCCGGCCGGCGTGGGCGAGCGCGGCAAGGACATTGACTACGCCAAGCTCAGTGAAGACGAGTTCGACGCGCTCCCTGCCGAGGAAAAGAAAAAAGCTCGCGGCGACTACGTCAAAGAGGCTTGACGACCTGCTCCAGTGACATAACCAGACCACCAGCGCCAAGGAAGGCGCCGGGAGAAAGAAGGGGCCCCAGTGCTGTAACGCCTGGGGCAACTCCCCGCAGCTCTGCTGCTCGCTCACCGAGACACGGTGTTCTCGCCCGGCATGGCGGAAATCTGCCGATGAGTTCCTGGCTCTCCAAAAGCCTGTCTTCGCCCGGGTAGGCGACACGACCCAGACACGACGACTGAAATCCGACGAGGAGAGCAGCTATGGCTGTTACCAACTTTGCTCGCTTGAACAGCAAGCAGAAGATCGTCTGGTCGCGCGATGTGTGGAGCGCCGCCCGCGATCAGATGTTCGTTAAGAAATTCCTGGGCACCGGCCCGGGTGCCATGATCCAGCGCATCACCGAACTGACCAAGACCGAGAAGGGCGAGAAGGTGCTGATGCAGCTCGTCGCCGACCTGGTCGAGGACGGTGTGATCGGCGACGACGAGCGCGAAGGCAACGAAGAAGAGATGCAGAACTTCGAGGTTGAACTCTCGATCGATCTGATCTCTCACCAGGTGAAGAACAAGGGCAAGATGGCGGACCAGAAGACCGTCATCAACTTCCGCGAGCAGGCCAAGGAACGCCTGGCCTACTGGCTCGCCAACCGCATCGACCAGCTCGTATTCCTGACGTTGTCGGGCATCTCGTATGCCTTCCTCAACAACGGGAAGCCCCGCGTTGGTTCGCCGTTCCCATCGCTGTCCTTTGCCGCCGACGTGTCTGCCCCCTCGTCCAAGCGTCATCTGATGTGGAACGGCACCAACCTCGTCACCAGCAACACCGGCAGCATCACCAGCTCGTTCACCGCCAGCTACAAGATGATCGTGGACGCCGTCGCCTACGCGAAGGACCACTACATCAAGCCGCTGATGGCTGCGGGCAAGGAGTACTACGTCATCCTGGTGAAGCCGGGCACCCTGGCTCAGCTGAAGAAGGACGCGGACTACCAGCGTGCAGTCGTAGCTCTTGCACAGAAGGATGGTGCCAACAGCCCGTGGTTCACCGGCGGTACCGTGACCATCGACGGCGCTGTCATCCACGAGCATCGCCTGGTCTACAGCACCACCGGCGCCACCTCGGGTAACAAGTGGGGTTCCGGCGGCACCGTCGACGGCACCCGCACCCTGCTGTGCGGCGCGCAGGCGCTGGGCATGGCCGACCTGGGCGTGCCGGAGTGGGTCGAGAAGAAGTTCGACTACGACTCCAAGGTGGGCATCAGCGTCGACAAGATGTTCGGGCTGCTCAAGCCGAAGTTCTACTCGATCTACGACGAGTCGGTTGAGGACTTCGGCGTGCTCGCTATCGATCACTTCCTGGGTTGATCCCGGGGTTTCTGGCAACGCCGGCCGGGAATCCCGGTCGGCTTAGAGGAAGAAATCATGAGCATCACGCTTAACGACTCTCGCCAGGCCCCGCTGTGGGCCTTCGTCGACATCAACCTGGCGGACTTCGCCGACGGCGCTGTGCAGGACGCCATCGAGCTGCCAGGTGGCGCAATCGTGGTTGGTGGCTTCGTCCAGCCGCTCACCTCCTTCAACGCAGCGACCACCGCGACTCTCAAGGTCGGCGACTCGGTGGACGACGATCGCTACACCTCGTCCCCGGTCGACGTGAAGGCGCTCACCCCCGTTCAACTCGGCGTTACCGGCTACGAGATGCCCGCACAGGGGAAGCTCAAGGTCACCTATGCGTCGACCGGTACCGCTGCATCCACCGGCAAGTGTCGGCTGTTTGTGGCCTACATCCGCGCGGGTCGCACTCAGAGCACCCAGGGCTGAGTGCATACGGGCCGGGGTGACCTGGCCCGGTTCTTTCCTACAGAAGAGGGGCAAGCATCATGAGTGAGCCACGTTTCCTACCGCCGAAAGGCAAAAGCGAACACCACATGGCCAGTACCGACAGTCATTCCTGTGTCGTGTACTTGGTCGATCCGCAGGACGGCAAGAAAGGCACCGTGGTGCCGGATCGCTTCCGCCGTCTGGCCATTGCTGACGGCTGTGGTGTCGTTGGCCTGGAAAGTGCCGATGAAGACGGCGGCAGCCAAGAAGAGCTGACTGGCCTGATCGTCGCTGCGATCGCTGCGGTAATGGAGCGCCAGGACCCGGCGGAGCTGGGCGGTGATGGTCGCGCCAAGGTTGGTGCCGTAGCCAAGCAGGCTGGCTTCAAGGTCACCAAAGTCCAATTCGACGAGGCCTGGCCGAAGTATGTCGATGGCTTGGGCGCCGACGACGAAGACAAGGACGGCGAGTAAGCATGTCCCTCGAAACCATCGGCGACCTGATCAAGGCCTTCCGCGAGGACGAGAAGGATACCGTCGGGCCAGAGTACTTCTGGTCTGACCCCCAACTCGTGCGGTTTGCTAACGGGGCGCTGGTGGCTTTCGCTGAGAAGACCTTGAGCATCGTCGATGACGGTATCGAGGTTCAGTTTTCTGCCGGTCAGGATCTCCTGTCGTATGCCGAGTACATCATCGACGTGCTCGATGCGGAGCTAGTGATCGGTGGGCGGACCTGGGATCTGGATATCAAGGCGCCTGCGGATGTTCGGCGCAGCCAACTGCCGAAGCATGGCAGGCCCTGCCTCCTGGTGGTGAATAACGCTATCGGATCTATGCGGCTCGCAGCCAAGCCGTCAGAGCCTGGCAGCGTGCGTCTGACGGTGATTCGTCGGCCGGCCAAAGAGTTGGCGAAGGACAGCAAGATCACCGATGTAAACCGCGCACACCGCAAACACCTGCTGCTCTACCTCAAGCACCGTGCTTACAACGTCAACGATTCCGAAATGTTCGATCCGGCCAAGGCGGCCGGCTTTCTAAACGAGTTCAACTACGAGTGCCAGCAGGTCTACGAGGCGGAGCTTCGTCGCCGCTCTGGTGCTCGCCGTATCAAGCCGGCGGCCTGGTGATGGACAAGCTTCGCGCCGATAGTTGGGCCGCTGGCGCCAACAACATCGCCAAGCCGGAGCGACTGCCGGAAGGGGCGGTTGTCGGCGCCGTGAACGTCGATCCCACCGTCGGTGGCAAGTTCGATTTGCGCGTCGGCTTCGAGCAGGTGCTCGCCGGCACGAACATGCGCGGGCTGTATGAGGCAGGTGATCTGCTGGTGCTGGTCGATGGCGATCAGCTGCTTGCCTACGATCCTGCGACCAGCAGCTCGCTGCCGCTGGAAACCATCACAGCTGGCGGCCCGGTCGCTGCGGCCCACCTGAACGACACCCTGTACCTGAACACCCTGAACGAAAGCCTGCGCTTCGATGGCCAGGCTCTGACGGCCTGGGCGGTACCGGCGCCGCAGTTCGACCTGGAGCTGGTGGCAGGCCACCTGCCGGCCGGGCTCTACAAGGTGGCGGTGACGGCGGTCGATGGCGGTGTGGAGTCTGGTGTGCTCCCGCTGATGGTGCGGCTGAATGGTGCCCAGGATCTGCGCGTGCTGTGCAGCGACTCGCGCGACTGCCGGGTGTACTGCAGCGCGGCTGATGGTCAGACGCTCTACCTGCAGGGTAAGCCGCTGGCCAATGCCTTGCGCCTGACCTACATCACCGACGATACCCAGAGGCTGGAGACGGCAGAGCTGGAACGCCTGCCGTTCTGCGACCAGCTCAGCACGCACAACAGCCTGATCATCGGCTCGCGTGGCCGCTACCTCTACCACACCGAGCCGATGTGGCCGCACCTGCACAACCCGGTGCGAGGCTTTCTGCAGTTCGCTGCCGAGGTCGTCATGCACGCCTCGGTCGGTACCGGCCTTTTCGTTGCCACGACCAGCAAGACCTACTTCATCACCGGCATCGGCACCGACGAGGTTCAGCAGCGCGAGGTGCTGAATTGCGGTGCTGCTCCGGGCAGCGCTGTGCTGCTGCCGGACGAGCGGGTCGCCTGGTTCACCCAGTACGGCCAGGCGATCGGCTCGGCCGACGGCAGCGTCTCGCTCCCCAACCGTCCCAACTACGCCCCCGATATCGGCAGCATCGGCGCCGCGGGCGTACTCGAGCACAACGGCAACCAGATGGTTGTCACCAACATGCGCGGCGAGCTGCAGGGCAATCGCCTGCAGGCCCGCGACTTCGCCAGCCTGGAGGTCATCGACCCATGTCCGAGTATTTGAACATCGGTGGCTTCCGCTACCGCTTCCGCCTGCTGAACGCCGATGGCTCAGTTGCCGACGACTTCGAGGCGGACAACCTGGTGCCGCAGGACGGCCTGTCGTTCCTGTTGCTGTCGCCCTTCGGCGACTCGGCGCCGATCAGCACCTTCTACTGCGGCCTATGGCGCGCCAACGTCATCCCCAGCTCTGCGCTCAAGGCGACCGACATCCCGTCCAACCTGCAGGAGTTCGTGGGCTACTCGGAAGCCACGCGCCCGCTATGGGAGCGAGCGCACGACGGCGTCGGCACCCTGGACAACGTCGACACGGTCGCCGAGTTCAACTTCACCGCCGACGCCACCCTGTACGGCTCCATCCTGGTGTCCGACCCGACCAAGGGTGGCAACAGCGGCCTGCTGCTGTCGTGTGTGCGTTTCCCAAGTCCGCGGCCGGTGGTGGCTGGCCAGAAGGGCCAGTTGATCGCCGGCATCACCTACGTGCCCACCAACGTCATCTGAGGAAGAGACCATGCTTAATTTCAGTACCGGCCTGCGCGCCGGCCAGGCCGTGACCGGTTCCCTCAAGAGCCTGTTGGACGGCTGCTCCGTCCGGATCTACAGCGGCCCGGTACCGGCGAGCGCCGATGCCGCGCTCTCCGGCAACAGCGTGCTGGTGGAGGTGCTGCAGCAGACCACCGGTGACGGGCTGACCTTCGAGGCTACGGCGCCGAATGCCGTGCTGGTGAAGTCCCTCAGCGAGATCTGGGAGAGCGATGTCGCCCTGTCTGGTGATGCCACCTTCTTCCGGATCGTGAAGCCTGCCGATACCGGCGGCGCATCTACCACCGAGATTCGCATCCAGGGCACCTGTGGCTTGGCCGGGGCCGACATGCCGATGAGCAGCACCTCGCTGGTCGCTGGCGCACCGCATCGGATCGATTACTGCAACATCGCTCTGCCTGCCTCGATCGCCGGGTAACCGATGAACCGCCTGCAGAAGGAGCCGGTACTGGTCTACACCCCGGCGGTTCCGGCCGTCCCGGCGACTCCTGCCTACTGCTACACCAAGCGGGTATTCGCGGGATATGCGAGCGAGCCGGAGGGTGGCGGGCTCCTCGCTGCTGGCGGGGCAAGCAACACTTCCGGCGGCGTGCCATACCTCGACGCTAATGGCCATGTGGGTTACCAGGGGCCGGTGAAGGGTGGAGGTTCAGTCGGTGGCGGTTCCGGCCGGCGGCCGATCTATCGTGACGTGATCACCTGTGTCGCGGCAAAGCCTGGGCGCCCGGGTGTTGCTGCCAAGGTCGATCGCTACGCCAGCATCGGCTGGAACGGTGGGGCGCGCAGCATCCAGCCGCTGCCGCAGAACGGCTACTTCCAGTGCAACATTCCGGTGTCGGTCGCTGGCGTGGTGGTTGGCCTGTCCGATGGCAGGTTCGATCACTCCTATGCCCAGGCATCGCATGCAGTTGCCTTCCGCGCGAGCGGCATGATGCCGATCCGGCACGGCGATCCGTTGGCATCCAGCGTGGCGCTGGTGCCAGGGGCGCTGGTGCGCTTCGAGCGCTCCCGTGGGCGCATCACGGTCTACATCGACGGTGACCTGTTCCACACCTTCGCCGAGCCGCTGGCGGGCCAGGTCTTCGCCGACGTGACGCTCTACAGCCTGGCCGACTACGTCGACAACCCGGAGATCGGTGCGCTGCCGGTTGGCATCAGCGGTGTCGCGCCAGCCTGGCGCGGGACTATCGCCCAGGACGCCTATTGCTTCATCGATGGGGCTGCGCCGGCCGCGGTGATGGATGCCTTCAGCCGCAGCCTGGTCGGAGTGGATGGCTACGCGCCGGCGGCAGTCGGCTATGTTGGCGGGCTGGAGTTCTGTGGCATCGCCGGGCGTGGGCCAGTGCCGCTGCTCGGCATCCGTTCCGGCGCGCCAGAGGCCGACCTCTGCGGCATCCTTGGCTATGGCCCAGTTCCTCAGGTGGGCATACTGAGCACCACCGGCGTGCTGTCGTCTATCGAGGGCAGGGCGCCGGCGGCGCAGGGCTTCGTTTCCAGTGGCCCCTACTGCGGTATCAGCGGCGCCTGGGGCGTGGCCTACGAGATGACCACCTGGCAGCCGTACCTGCCGGAGAACGTCTCCGATGGCGGCGACCTGATCTACGCGGCGGACTTCGGGCGGCTCGACAACGTGGTGCTCTTCGTCGTTTACGACGGCATCGAGATCGCCGACGGCCTGGACCTGGTGCTGCTGATCAACCTGGAAGCCTACGAATACATGGGCGTGGGCGACCAGGCGACGTTGGGCGGAGTCATTCAGCTACTGGCCATGGAGCGGGTCGCGATCAACAGCAGCGCCAGGACGGCGCAGCAGGAGGCGCTGCAGTACGCCGTCAACGTGATGACCGGCGCCCTGACCACCTACCAGAACTTCGGCTTTACCCAGTTCGCACGGGTGGGCGGCGAGACCTATGCCATCCGGCCGGATGGTCTGTACTGCCTGCGCGGAGATACCGACAACGGCGAGACCCTGCGCGCGATGATCGACTTCGGGGCCAGTGACTATGGTACCGCCCAGGGCAAGCGCGTGGCCCACGTCTATGCGGGGGTGACCACCGACGGTGAAGTCTACGTGCGCGTGACGCCGGATGACGGCGCCGAGCGCTGCTACCGGGCCGTGGGCGACTCGCCGGAGTTCCGCGCTCCGGTGGCCAAGGGGCTGAAGGCGCGGCACTGGCGCGTGCGCCTGGAACTGACCGACGCCACCTATGCCGACGTGGACAACATCGAGGTGGAGCTGGGCGTCAGCCAGCGCCGCATGAGCAAGGGGCGGCGATGACCAGGCAGGTGACGGTGCGCAGCGCCACCCGGCTTGGTGCCTGGACAGCGAGGATCGCGCGGTCGCTGGCCAGCCGCCTCTACGCGGGCGGGCCGGCGGCGGCGAAGTTCCAGATCGTCGACGGCTTCCTGCTGCAGGCGCGGCGCCTGCAGGAACGCTGCAGCGCCATGATCATCGACCCGCCTGGCTTCATCTACTTCGCTGGCTTCAACAACTTCAACACCTTGCTGGGGCGCAACAACCAGACGGCGATCGGTGTTGGCAGCCGCGACGACTTCGACCCGCGCAACATCGATATCGACCCAGGCCTGGAATATGAGGCGAAGCTGAGCGCTTCCAATCGGCCGGCCATGATGCTGCTGCCCTTCAGCGGGCCGCCGGACACCGGCTACTCCTCGGCGATTGTGACCCTGGCGCCGACAGTGCAGGACCGCAGCATGCTCTCTGGCGCGTATTTCCAGGCATCGCTGCTGCAGTCTGCGGGTTCTGCAAGCTTCGACCCGCTCGACGACATGAACTATTTCACCTACATCACGCCCGCGGCGGTGGGCGGTGGTGCGCTGGTGCCGAACATCTGCGGTGTCAGCGTGAGCTTCAGTGATAGCGGGCTGCCCAGCTTCGGCAGTATCAGCCGTGACTACCTCGCCCAGCAGGGATTCTGGGTGTCTGAGGAGGAGCTGCCTGATGACTGGAAGCTGCACACCCGGCGGCTGGTCAGTCATACGGAATATGCGACGGTCAACGACCCCTATCGCAACCGCATCGGGCCAGGCCTGATTCAGCCTGGCTTTTGCCCTGCGGTGGCGCAGAACGGGAGCATGGAAGGAGTCGACGGCTTCTGCGTCGCTGCTCGGACGTTCCGTCAGTACCAGGGCACCTGGTACGACTCGCCGCCGGGGACTTCCTACCGGCCGCCGTACTACGACCGCAACGGCGAGCAGGGCCTGCTGGTAGCTGTGGGGCGCTACGATCGCAGCGACTACGACCCCGCAGAGCCACCAGCGCGAGCCTCGATTGAAGATCTGCAGGTGCTGGTACCGACCGACCTGCCGCTGGTGGACCTGCACCCCATGCCGGAGCTGCTGCCCACCTGGCACGCCTACGACATGCCCGATCTGCCCAACTTCGGCGAGTTTCTGATTCCGCACGTTGGCAGGGCGGGCGAGGGCTTCGCCGTATTCAGCGTCTACCGCACGCAGCGCGATGAGAACCCACGCGAAGAGGAAAGCCCGAACGAGGATCTGATCGGGCCGGCCTACTCACTGGTGACCACCATCGCCGGCGGCAGCAGCTACACCCTGCTGGCGGACTGGGACTATGGGGAGGAGGGCAGCCCGATCGAGACATCCTCGCCGGCCAGTTTCGTGCAGCCCTGGATTGTCGGAGCCTGCCACTGGATGCGGCCGGTGGGCGGCGACGAGCAGCTCACCGCCTACTGCCTGGTTTGGGAGCACGAGTACATGCGGCGCTGGCTGGTCGAGCCTGAGGAGAACCGCGGCATCGGCGGGGGCTTCGTGCTTTACCGCACTGGCGGCGGTGCACCCGTCCGGCTGGCGGTCGATATCGATGCGGCGCCGCTGTTCGCCCCGAGCATGGATCTGGAGCCGGGCGAACCCTTTGCCATCTACAACGCGCGTAAGAACTTCCCGGGCAAGCCCGGTGGGCCTGGAATGCTGGAGCCGTTCAGCGAGGTGCAGTACCTGGGCGCCGGGAAGATAGTGACCGCGGCGATCGGCTATCCGTACCCCGAAACCGGCGAGGACCGGGTCGGCCAGGCTGGGCACGACATCCAGTGCCTGGTCATCGACCTGGAAAGCGGCGATGCGGAGCTGACTGGCGCGATCGCCAGCCGCACGCGGGCCTACACGAAGTGCTTGATCTCCGTCGTGCAGCAGTTGGTGGAACCAGAAGGCGACCGCCCTGGCCATGCCGCCGTGCTGCTGGCCACTGTGGTGGACCACATCAACCAGAACGTAGGCTCCGGCGGGAAGGTGTTCATCTCCTTCGACACCGGTGAGACCTGGCGGGAGTACGTGACCGATCTGGGCGGCCAGGCCGGTGCGTTCTACGTCGGCAACAAGCTCTGGCAGTTCGACAACTCGAAGCCACTCACACTGGGAGCCGAGGCATGAAGCATCTGTTACACCTGGTGGTGGAGAACGGAGGCGCGCATTGGCTGCTGGTCTTCGACCCGACGACGGCCACGGCGATCCATTCCCAGCCGCTGGCGCTAGATGCGCTTAGCGCCCTGGTGCAGGACGACCTGGATGCGCTGCTGGCCAGCCTGCCGCCGCTGACCGATGACCGGCCGGCACCGGGTGGCAATACCAGCATGATGATCATCGGCCGCGATGACCAGGAGCGGGTGCTTTTCGCCTGCGCCGCCGCGGCGTCGAGCTGGGACGGTACCGAGAACATGGATGGATACGGCTACTGGCGATCAGCCCGGTACCGCTTCCGCATCGTGGAGGTGACCAGCAGCGGGGTGGTGCCGCTGGTGGAGTTCAACCGCACCTCTCTGCAGAAGGAGTCCTCCTGGCTCGGCGGCGGGCTGTTCGATTGCTTCGACGGCGCCGCCTATTTCTTCTGTCAGCCGGAGGTGGCAGACAACAGCACGACCGAACAGGTGGTCAAGCTTGCGCAGAGCGGCGCGAGCACCGTCACCACCTGGGCCGGATTCGGCTTTCAGACCGATGCGTTCTTTACCACCGAGGCGGAGCTGCTGGTGGCCATCGCCGAGCAGAGCGAGTGAGGGGAAATCATGGCGCAGCTGATCCAACTGAATGGCGCTATCTGGCAGGAGGAGTACGCCGACAGCACCCAGACCAACGACATGACGATCGAGCAGTTCGACGACATCCTGGCGGGGGCTGGTTTAACCACCACGGCGGCGGTCGGGCCGCGCTGGCACATCGATAGCTTCGGGCGGCACTCCTTTACGGAGGACAACGATCTGATCGACGAGGGTGACAACTCGGCCTACTGGATAGGTGACCAGATCGAAGCCGTTGCTGGCGCTGGTTTCACGGTACTGATGCATCGCTTTGGACCTGAGCTTGTACTGCCGGCCAACCGCTTCTGGACCGGGCTCCAACTGGCCGTCGAAATTCCTTGAGGTGACCTATGGCTTCCACAATCGACAAATCCCTTGAGTTCCTGCAGGAGCACGCCACCACCGCTCTGGGCAGCGCGACGAGCCTGGCGAACCGGATCGGCAGCTTCATGCCGGTGCCTCGCGCGATCGGCTTCAGCTACAGCCCCGACAAGCCGAACCTGCAGCCGCCGCCATCCTTCGGTGAGCTGCTGCCAGCGGATACCTCGCCGGCGTCCATTCGCTTCCTCGATGCCGAGGTAGACAAGTGGATGGACAAGCACTTCCCCGAGATCAGCGGCGCCCTGCGCTACGCCCCGGAGGAGTGGCTGGTCGGGATCATCACCGGGCAGAGCCCGCTGGGGCTGAGCAAGGAGCACTTCGACACCGTCTGGCATGAAGGCCGCGACCGGGCGTACCGCGCGACTGCCACCGAGCAGGCTGCGCTGCGGGCCAGTTTCTCGGAGCGTGGCTTCTCCATTCCGCCAGGAGCGCTGATTGGCGCCTTGAACAGCAGCGAGATCCGCGCCAGCGAGGCGATCGCAGAGGTGAACCGCCAGCAGAACATCCGCAACGCGGAGATCAAGCTGGACCTGCTGAAGTTCGCCGAGGAACAGGCCATCCGGCTCAAACTGGGGATCATGGGCGAAGTGGCCACCTTCTACGGGCGCTGGATCGAGCTGATGAACAAGGATGTGGACACGGCCCGGTCCAAGGCCCAGGCCTATGCCGCGTTGAGTTCAGCGCTGTCGTCCTACTACAACGTCGAGTTGGGCTTCGAGGAACTGCGTCTGCGCGCGGCCCAGGGCCGACTCGAGGCCGATGTGCAGCGGAGCAGGGCAGGGATGGCCGAGGGAGAAGTGCGAGCGGCGCAGAACGCCGCGCTGGCTCAGGCCGCCCGCGCGCTCGGCGACATCTCCGGTGCGGCTGCGAACGCTCAGTCCTCGCTGCAGGCAGACATTTTCAGCGGAAGCGCCTGACGGCTTGATAGGCCGGCGGAGTGACATACCGTCGGCCTCACATTGGAATGGAGCGCAGCAATGGCCATCTTTGACCCCAACCTCTCTATCGACGGCGACCTGGGCCAGGCGACGCGTAAGCGTACCGGCGACCCCGATCGCGCAAAGCGCATGCAGGACCAGGCTCTGCAGCCTGTTACCGGGCCGCGTGGTGTGGTTGGCGGTATTGCCGATGGATTGCCGAAGCAAGCCACTCTCCCGACGGCGGGTACGCCGCAGGCTGGTGGAGGTGGGGCGCCGAAGGCTGGCGCGGGGATTCTTGATGGCCTGGTCGGTGGTGCAAAGGCCGTGGCTGGAGGTGCTGCTCTGCCGTTCGCTGCTGGCATAGACGCGGCGCGTGCAGGCGTGGCCAGCGCAGTAGGCGGCAACCCTGACACGTTGCCGGGTGGTCGAAATCGGTATGCAGATTCGGCGGCAGCCACGCTAGACCAAGGGCTCGACCAGGCATCTGGCGCCTCGGAAGGCGCGCGCGCGCAGGTTCGTCAGGCGCTGGGCGTTCAGCCGGCAGCCGCTGGTGGTATCGCCGACAACATTCCCGTCACGCCGGTTACTGCCCGCCAGCCTCTGGCAGCAGCCGTCGCCGCGGAAGCTCCTGCGGTGCGGGCATCGGCAGCGCCTGGGTATGTGCGGACTGGAGTCGGCGCCGGCCTGGCTGGTGGAGAGATCGCAGCGCGGCGCGGAGCTGATGGCGTCATGGAATTCACCAATGACGCAGGCGCCGTCCAGGGTGCTGGTGCTGCCCCGGTGGGCGGTGTCGGTGGAATCGGCGATGGAATCGGCACCTTCAGCCAGGCCGAGGCGGGTAGTGCGAAGCTGGCTCTGGAGCGGTTCGAACGCGCTAACCAGGAGGGCGAGAAGATGATCGCCGCCAGCCGGCGCGGCAAGATTGGCGAGGGCGGTGGCCGTGTCACCGTAGTGCGAGACAGCTCTCGGGCGCCTTCCATTGCCGACCTGCAGAATGCCCGGCTGGATGCGCGGCAGGCGCAAACAGATTCCCAGCGCTCGCAGACCCAGGAAGGGATCCTTGCTGGCCTAGACGATCGGCAGAACAGTGCAATGCAGCGCGAGCGCATTGGCCAGGAAATAGAGGTGGCGCAGGTCGGCTTGAATGAGCGTCAGCGTCTGGAAAGCCTGCAGGCCCAGCTCGCCGATCCGACCCTGAGCCCCGAGGAGCGAGAGACGGCACGCAACGCCTACACCGCAATCAGTACGCCGGCCAAGGACCGCTTCCGTGGCCAGGACGTGATCCTCGGTCGCGACGAGAATGGGCGCGATATCCGCGGTACGCAGCTGATCGATGTAACGACTGGGCGCCCAGTGGCAGGCATCGGCGATGACTTGCCGATGCAAGGCGGCGTCCCATCGGTAGGAACTCGCAAGGGCGGGTATGAGTTTCTAGGTGGCGATCCGGCAGACCAGAAGAACTGGCGAAAGGTGTAGTTGGATTAGCGGTAGGAACACCAAGGGCCGGGGGTAGCTCCGGAGCAGGATCCTTGATCGGTGCTTTCGGCTGGTGGTGGAGCGTTGTACAGCCGATTGCAGGCTACCCGGATCATCCCGGCAGCATCTTGGCTGCGTGTATCGCGTCCCTTGTCCAGTGCGCACTCTGCACCAGAATCGTAGCCGAGCAGGCTTCTGCCGGAGCCTTGCTCGATGTCGCCATAGCCAGCTGGATAGCGCCCGCTGCATACCTGGAAGGCGGCGCCTGCAGAATTATTGTTCTGCACGCCTGGAAGCTCGTCGAGCAGGCATGTGGCGAAGTTGTCTGCCTGCGCTAGGGCGGGGCAGACGATCAGGGCGAGGATGGCGACGTTCCTTTTCATCCAGGCGTTATAGCTCCGGATCAGCATTCCGGCAATGTCTCCTGCGCGGCCTTGTCCCGTTTTCCTAGTGACATAGCGTTCCCCAAAATATGCCGCGCGGTGCGGCGGTTTGGAGGTGTTGATGGCTGGGCCTTGGGATGAGTATGGTCAAAGCGGCAGTTCTGGCGGTGAGCCGTGGAACGACTACAGTCCGCAACCCGCCACTCCGAAGGCTGAAGGCATCGGCGACACCCTGATCGGTGGTGCTAAGTCCACTGGCCGTGCGCTCACTTCCGCTGTTCGCAGTTACACCGGCAACGGCAAGGGCATCGCTGACGACGCGCTCGAGCAGCAGCAAGCTCCGCGCGACCGGCGCCTGGTGAAGTTCCAGCAGGACTTCGCCGATCGTACTTCCGCCCTGGGCGAAGATCCTGGCGTGCTGGATACCATCGGCGAAGGGATCGGGGCGGTAGTCGACAATCCGGCCGGTGCAGGCCTGGCTGTGCTGGAGCAACTGCCGAACGCTGCTGTCGCGCTGGGCGCCGGCTGGGCAGGCCTGAAGGCTGGTGGTGCAGCTGGCGCGGGTATCGGTTCTGTCGTGCCAGGTCTTGGTACAGCAGCTGGCGGGGTGGTTGGCGGGGTGGTCGGCGGCCTGGCGGGCATGTTCCTCGGCAATGCGGCCTTGGAAACCGGCAACAAAGCCATGAATCTGGCCGATGATGGTGAAGTCACACCGGAAGAGATGGCCCAGGCCAGGAGTGAGGGCGCTATCAAGGGAGGCGTCATCACTGGTATCGACGCGCTGACGCTCGGTGTCGGTGGGAAGGTGGCGAGTACCCTGCAGCGGACCAGCACCACGGCGATCGAGGCGGCGACCAGGAAAGCCCTGGTCGATCGCGGGGTGGATGTCGCTGACGAGGCTGCCGTACTGGCGGCGCGCAGCAATCCAGAGATCGCCGGCGCCGTTCGGGCGGCACAGGAGAACGCTCGCAAGGCCACCGACAAGCTCGGCAAGCGCCTTGCGGTGGGCGGTACCGTGCTCGGCCTGGAGACCGTGGGTGAGGGTGTTGGAGAGTACCTGGGCGAGCTGGCTGCTACCGGCGAGGGCAATGTTCCGGACGCTGTGCTTGAGGGCCTGCTCTCTCTGGGGCAGAGCAGCGCAGAGGCGACCTGGAACGTGGCGCGCACCTCTCCTGCTCGTCTCGTGCAGCCAATGCCAACAGCGGAAAACCCAGCCCCTGCCCCAGTTCCTCGGCCTGACCCCAGCGCTGGGTCCATTTCGCGCGCGGCGGCGATGCTGCCGGCGCCAGATCGACTGGCTCTACCAGCACCAGAACAGATTCTCTACGGCGACAGCGACGGGCAGTTGAGCCAGCAGGGGCCGCAGCGCGACGTGGACCGTGAGCAGCGCCCAGTGCCTGGCCGTATGACGCCGGATACGAGCGGCGGTCCTGGTATGGATCAGCAGACTCCGCGTGGCGTGCTTAGCATTGCCGGCGATCTGCTGCCGGCGGAGAGAGTGCGGCCGATGGCAGCTGCTGCGCCTGCGGCGTCGGTCTACGAGGGGGAGGTGGTTCGTCCTGCCTTGGCTGACATGCGCCAGGAGGCGCTGATTGTTGATAGCCAGGGCGAGGCGAGGCCGGGGCGGGTGCCGAATATTCAGCCGCCTGTAGCTGAAACTCCTGGCGATGGCATGACCGAGCAGGCTCGGCCCGTCCAGCGGCCCGCCTTCCAGCAGATCCTGCAGCGTGCGCGCCAGGGCGGCGCAACGCCGGAGGCCATCGTCTCCGAAATGGGTGCGACCCGTGTGCAGGCGGCGCGGGCTATTCGTGAGGCAGAAGCCGAGCAGGCAGCCATGGCTGCCGTATACCGCGGCGTGCCGGCGGCCAACAAGGCATTACGCGGGCTGGCGCAAGCCGGGGAGTTCGAGGTCGTAAAGACCGCCCCTCGCGAATGGCGCGTGCAGCGCCGGCAGGAGGTGCAAGATGCTGATAGTGGGCAACGGGCTGCTGATGACCGAGCAGCAGGCAATCTACCTGCTGCATCAGCTCCGGCTGATCTCGTGGCGGGAAGCACAGCTGTGGCTGAGCGGGCAGCAGCTCCCGTACCCGCAGCAGAGCAAGGTGGAACTGATATTCCTGCTGCAGATGAAGGGGCCGACCGACAGCGTGCACTGAGGCAGGCTAATCGCCGCGGGAGTGCGGCTAGGCCTGGTGTGGAGCAGGCAGGCGCAACTGCATCAATCAAGGACTTCGGAGAGAAGATTGGCGGTGCCCGCAAGGATCGCGCTGTACCGACCGGCCCCAAGCCTGCGCGCGCAAGCGATACCGACGCGCGGCCGGCTTGGGCCCGCCGCTTCGAGCTCTCTCAGGTGGTCAGTAGCACCAATGCCTCGGAAGTCGGTCGCTGGGAGGTACGCGACAGCCGCCTCAAGGACTGGATGAAGCAGCCCAAGAGGGTCGGCAGTTACGCTACACGCGAGGAAGCCGAGCAGGCTGTGCCGCTGATCGCGGTTGCCCAGAAGCACCGCGTCCTTTCGCAGCGCCAGGGCGACGGAGAGGGCTTCGAGATCTGGCGGACAGTCAGCGACCGTAAGCGCGTCAAGGTGGTCGACCAGGTGTTCCCGACTCGCGTGGCCGCAATGGAGTACATGGCAGCCAACGCGCAGAAGATCATCGAAACCAATACCACTTTCGGTGAAGCCGACTTGCCGCGGCCGGAGAATGCCCAGCGCATCGGTGCCGCTCGCCGTGATGGCCCAGTCAAGGACCGGGCGTTCATAGACACCTTTGGTTTCCGCGGCGTCGAGTTCGGCAACTGGAATAACCAGGAGGAGCGGCAGCAGCTGCTCGACGACGCCTACGACGGCCTGCTCGATCTGGCCGAGGTGATGGATATTCCACCCAAGGCGATCAGCTTGAACGGTGAGCTGGCCCTGGCCTTCGGTGCTCGTGGCCACGGCTTGAGCGGCGCCCGTGCCCACTATGAGCCGGGCAAGGTCGCGATCAACCTGACCAAGATGAACGGCGCCGGCTCCCTGGCCCATGAGTGGTTCCATGCCCTGGATCACTATTTCGGCCGCCAGGATGGGAAGGCCTCGGCCGAGTGGGTGGTCGACGAGGATGGCACCCGCTCGCTCAAGACCTCTGGCAACTTCGAGCGCGAGGCGGTCAGCTCGGGATTCAAGCGCACCGGATCCGGCGTTCGTCTGGAAGTGCGGCAGGCCTACAGCGAGCTGATGGATACCATGCAGCACAAGGCCGAGCAGTACATGGAGGACACTGCACAAGCCGACAACTTCGTGGCCCGCTCTCGCAAGGAGGTAGCCGACCGGCTGGACCGCCTGCGTGCCGACCTGGCCGATCAGAAGGACCCGAAATACTGGAAGCGCCACAACAAGCCTGCGAGCGCCGAGCAGCTGGCCAGCTTCGATACCGTGGCCCAGCAGATCCTCGACGGCGTGCAGCTGGAGACGGAGCTTCGCTCTACCAAGCCTGACGCTCCTGTGCGGCGCCGCAATGCCTTTAGTGGCATGCGCTGGACCAACGATGCACTGGAGCAGATCAGCGCCATCTACAAGGCTGTGCGCGGCCGGAGTGGCTTCAGCGCCGAGAGCAGCGGCGTACTGGACAGCCTGCGCAGCGCAATGGGCCTCTATTCGTCGCGCCTGAAGATGCTCGCGGATGCGCAGGGAGGCTCGGAGAAGACCCGCCGCGTGCCGACGCGCTTTGCCATGGACGCCAAGGAGCTGGACCAAGGCCGCGGTACCGACTATTGGACTACCCCGCACGAGATGGCCGCACGCGCCTTCCAGGGCTATGTCGAGGACATGATCGCGGAGCGTGGCGGCAGTAGCCCATTCCTGAACTACGGCCCCGAGCAGGCCGCCATTCCTACGCCTTGGGGCTGGAAGCGCCCATTCCCCACCGGCGCAGAGCGGAAGGCGATCAACCAGGCCTTCGACAAGCTGGTGGAAGTGGTAGAGGCTACCAAGCCTGATGCCGCAGGTCGGGTCGCTCTGTATTCACGCGCAAGCTATCGTCGCGCGCCCAGCGGGCAGGGAGGGCTCACGGCATCGAAGCTCAATGCCGATATTGCCGGCATCACCAAGGGCTGGAGCAATGCCCCGAAGATCGAGGTGGTGCAGTCGGTCAAGGATCTGCCGGCCAAGCAGCGCCGGACGGTGGAGCGTGACGGAGCCTTCGACGTTGAGGGCATCCTGAGCGATGGTTCGGTCTTCCTGGTAGCCGACAACCTGCGCGACCTGCAGCATGCGACCTTCGTCCTGCAGCATGAAGTACTCGGCCACTCCGGCCTGCAGGGCGCTTACGGCAAGCGCCTGAGTCCGCTGCTCATGAACATCTACAACAGCAACCCGAGCATCAAGGCTGAGGCCGACAAGCTGGTGCAGCAGTTTGGCTACCAGCCGGCGGTGGCGGTGGAGGAGGTGCTGGCCGACATGGCTGCCGACGGCACAATCCAGCAGCAGGCCTTCTGGCCAAGGCTGATGGCGGCGATGCGCGCTGCACTGCGCGCGGTCAGCGATCGCCTCGGCAGGAAGATGGAGTGGACAGCCGGCGACATCCAGGCGCTGCTGGCGAACGCCAGGCGCTATATCGAGAGCGGTACCGGAAACACAGGCTCGGGGCGGCTGGCCTTCTCGCGCGATGGCCGCTCTGGGCGATCGGTCGAGGTGCGCAACTCGGATGGAAAACTGGTCGCCCCGAACGGGAAGCAGTCGAAGCTCAGCCAGCGGCAGTGGCACCAGGTGCGGACTCCGGAGTTTAAGCGCTGGTTTGGCGACTGGCAGGCCCTGGCCACGCAGGAGCGCCTGGATGCCCTGAAGCCGCTGCGCATCAAGACGCCAGAGGCCTGGCGGGAGTTGAGCGACAAGGACCGGCTGGGCAAGGTAGAGGCGAGCCTGAAGCAGCTGGCGCGCGAAGGTATGACCATGCAGCACGACGAGCTGGGTGAGGTGAGAGTCGGCATGGCTGGCGCGAAGAAGGCGGCCTCATCTGCTGCTGACCCGGCGAAGCGCACGGTATTGGACCGCCTACAGCAGAGCTTTGAGCATTCCATCTATGCCAGCAGCGCGCTGGATCAGCGTGGGCCGGCGCCGGTGACCTTCCACAAACTGTTGGCGCCGCTCGATATCGACGGCGTGCCGGTGGTGGCGGTGTTCACGGTGCGGGAGGATGCGAACGGGCGGATGTTCTACAACGCCGTTACGGTCGACAGAAAAACAGAAGCCCCGGCAGTCTCTCCGGGCGACATGAGCGAGGCTCAGAGATCGTCACCGGCCAATGCCAGGGCTCCAGCCGACTTTGTACGCCAGCCCCTGCAGCGCGTCAATCCGGAGTCCGTGTCCAAGGCGACCGACGGCAACGGCGAGCCGTTGGTGCTGTTCCACGGTACGGCCGAAGATTTCAACATCTTCGACCAGGGCCGCTCCGGATATAGCACCGGGCATGCTTCAGCTCCTCTGGGGATCTTCCTGACCAGCGAGAAGAACATGGCCGAGGGATACGCGCGCAACGCCAGCGACGGAATGCCGGGCCTTGCGAGGGTGATGCCGCTGTATGCCAGTGTGCGCAACCCCTACGAGATGACAGTGGCCGAGTCGCAGAAGCTGGACACTATCCAGAAGTCGGCGGCGTTCCGGGCTGAGCTGGAAAAGCGTGGCCATGATGGGGTGCGGCTGAAGGGCACCTCTGTGTGGGTGGTGTTCAGCAACACGCAGGTGAAGTCGGCAACCCACAACACGGGGGCTTTCGACGAGATCGACCCGGATATTCGCTACTCCCGCGCGAGCCAGCGCGATACCGAAGCCCTGCGCAAGCTGGGCCTGGCCGGCGGTGAGGCGCAGCACCTGCTCGATCGCGTGCGCGGCCTGACGCTGGAAGGCCTGCAGGAGCGCATGCGTTCCTGGGCTACCAGGTCGGAGGAGGGAGTATTCGACGGCCTGGCCGGCATTCGCCGAGCTGAGCAGGCCGCTGGTGTGACGGACCCCAACCAGCAGGGCTATGTGTCCGCCAGGCTGGCCAGCGGCATCGCCGACGTAATGCACGGGGTGCTGCACTATGCGGCGCCGGAGTGGCGTGATGGCATCGTTTCCGGCAAGGCCGGTACCCGTGGCGTGCTCGATATCCTGGGCGACCTGGGCGCCGACAACCTCACTCCGTGGCTTGCCTGGCTGGGCGGCAAGCGCGGCCAACTGCTCAAGGCCCAGGGGCGGGAAAACAATCTAACCGACGCCGATATCGCCGAGCTGCTGGCCATGGGCAAGGGCAAGGAAGAACTGTTCGAGAAGGTCTACCGCGAGTATGCCCAGGTGAACGAGGCGGTTCTGGATCTGGCGCAGGAAGCCGGGCTGATCGACCAGGACGCCCGGGCGAAGTGGCTCACCGACTATTACGTGCCGTTTTACCGGCAGGATGAGGCGGAGGGCATCTTCACTGCGCCGCGGACGAACCGTGGCCTTTCCCACCAGTCAGCCGCTATCAAGGCCTTGAAGGGCGGCAAGTTGCCGACCAGCGACCTGCTGGCCAACATGCTGGCCGGTTGGACCAAGCGCATCGACGCCTCGATGAAGAACAAGGCGCTGCTGGAGGTAGTGGATAACCTCAAGGGCAGCGACTTCATCGCCGACGAGAGCCCGCGCTGGCAGCAGGTGCTGGTGTCGCGCGACCAGATCGCCGCGCAGATCCGCAAGGACCGCAAGGCGCTGCAGCTGGCCGCCGAGATGCTGGACCTGCCGGCCGGCTCCAACGCCATCAAGGTGGTCAACAAGCTGATGAAGCCAGAGAACGAGGGCTTCGAACAGCTGTGGACCCGCGTCGCGCCGACCGATCCTGACATCATCCGGGTACAGCGCGCCGGGAAGAACGAGTATTACCGGGTGAACGACGAGAGCCTGTTGCGCGGGCTGCGGTTCGTTGAAGGCAGCGTGTTCAACGACCCAATCACCAAGATCGGCCGCGCCTTCAAACGGCTGCTCACCACCGGCGTGACGGCCTCGCCGGATTTCATCCTGCGCAACTTCATCCGCGACGCGGCCCATGCCTGGATGATCAACAAGGACGGGTTCACCCTGGGCAAGGACTCGATCAAGGGAATGCGCGATGCGCTTCGCGAGGACCAGGATTACCGTGACCTGATGTTCGCCGGCGGCAGCTTCCAGGGTGGCTACGTGCACGGTGCTGATCCCGAGGCCTCAGCGCAGATTATCCGCCGGGCGCTGGAGAAAAAGGGATTCACCAAGAGCCAGCAGGAAGCCTACCTTGGCAGCCTGGTGAACACCCCGGCGAAAGCCGCGGCGATGCTGGGCAAGGGCTGGCAGAAGTATCGCGAGCTGGGCGACAAGGTCGAGAACGCCAACCGGCTGAGCACCTACAAGGCGGCACGCGGCGCCGGGAAGAGTCGGCGGCAGGCCTCATTCGAGGCCAAGGATCTGATGGACTACAGCCTGCGCGGCAACTTCGCCGCGGCGCAGTGGTTCACCGACGTCGTTCCGTTCCTCAACGCGCGGCTGCAGGGCCTGTACAAGCTCGGCCGTGCAGTGAAGGGCGACAAGGGGCTGCTGGCCAAGGAAGTGGCCATGAAGGGCGCCTACATTGCCCTGTTCTCCCTGCTGCTCGCCGGGATCAACGATGACGACGAGCGTTACCAAGCCCTGCAGGACTGGGACAAGGACATGCACTGGCACATCTTCCTGGGCGACGAGCACTTCCGCATTCCCAAGCCGTTCGAGCTGGGCCTGCTGTTCGGTACCGTGCCGGAGCGCATCCTGCACACGCTGACCGGCAGCCAGGGCGGCGACGATCTGACCAAGGCCGTAGCGCAGGGCGTGTTCCAGACCCTGGCGTTCAACCCGGTACCGCAGTTCTACCAGCCCATCCGCGAGCTGCAGGCCAACCGCAACTTCTTCCGCGATTCGCCGATCGAGGATATGGGCGACGAGGGCAAGCTGCCCGAGGCGCGCTATGACGAGCGGACCAGCGCTATCGGCAAGGTGCTGGGCCAAGTGACCGGGCCGACCATCGGGCTCTCGCCCAAGCAGATCGACCACCTGGTGCAGGGCTATACCGGCACCATCGGTGGGTACGTGCTGGGGATGTCCTCTCTGGTCGCCGCCGGCCTCACCGAAGGCGAGGGGCCGGCATGGCGCGCGGAGGATCTGCCGGTGGCCAAGGTGATGTACCAGGGAGACGCGCCGCGGACGAGCAAGTACCAGGCGCAGTTCTTCGACATGCTGACCGAGGCGGACCAACTGCACCGGACGCTGAAGTCCTACCGCGAGGAGGGACGGCTGGAAGCGGCTGCGGATTTGCTGGATAGCAGCGGTGACAAGATCCGCCAGCGGCCGGCGCTGGGCCTGGCCAGGCGGCAGCTGGGCACCATTCGCAACCAGATGGATGCGGTCTACCGTGACAAGGTGATGAGCGGGGAGGAGAAGCGCCGGCGCTTGGACCAACTGCAGCGGCGCGCCAATGAGGTGGCGGAGAGGGTGGTGAAGAAAGCTGAGGCTGCCTTCTAGAAGAAGAGGACGTTGACCAGGCCGACCAGAAGGATGCCCGCACCGCACAGGATGCCGAAGCCCCAGAAGGTGCTTGCGGCATCGGAGCGGGTGGCCTTGCTGGTCGACTTGTACATTGCGAAGCCGATGCCGATCATCGCCCCGCCAACCACGGGGTTGCCAAGCAGGGCGACCATGCCGAGGACCATCAGGATGCCGCCGGCATACACCTGGAGCATTCGAGCTCTCCTATTAATTGACGGCTCCAGTGTAGGGGTTGACCCGTGGCTGGCGCGAGGCCCTTTCCAGGGCCTATGGTCATTCGTACAGGCGAGGTGAAACTTCCCACTTGTTCTGGTCAAGCTCGCAGTAAAACAGCGAGAAATCCAGATTGAACAATGCTTGCAGGTCAATATTTTTCCCGTGCAAATAGTTTTGGCTAAAGCGAGCGCCAAAATAAATTTCCTTTATCGAGGAAATGGGGAATTCGAAGTCTTGATAGTCAGAGAGCGCATCGTTTGTCATCTGCCGAACTGCTCTGACTTCTTCCTCATAGCTCCAGTGTATTGACTTGTGGAGAAATATCTTTTCTATAGTCGCTTTATCTCTTTTGCTGGGAAATCCGCTCGGATAATACAATTCCACTTCGTCAAGGTTTGGGCGGATTGACGTATATATGATGCTGCCGTTACCGCAAGTGACTATGTTCTCTTCTTGGTCTTCAAGGCCGGCAAGCTCGGTGTCGATGCCGATTACTCCGCCCGTATGGTTCATGGCGTAGTGCGCCCACATCAATAAGTTGAGCGGATTTCTCGTAAGTGACAAGACGCCCATGTTGTGGCGCAATAACATTAGCCTGGTATGGTTTGATTGAAAGAAATCGTCTTGTTGAATTGTTACGGGGGGAGTAGTTACGGAGCCTAAGCAGTCGAACGGGTCATTGAACGTGGCGGGGCGGGTGAAGCGCAGCGTCCTGTTATTTATGCACGCCAATAGGCCTTCGATAGACATATATTTATAGAGGATCATCAGCGCTCCAGCGAACTTAGGCAGATTTGTTGAATTTGGCTTGTATGATGTTGCCAGTTTGGAGTTGATCAAGGTGGTCGGCATACCACTGCATCATCTTGCGCCGCTGATCCAGGTACTGGGCTTTGTTGTAGACGCCGGCGACGCCTTCCTTTTTGTGCGATAGCTGGGCCTCGATGTGGTTCTCGTCGAAGCCAGCCTCGTTCAGCAGGGTGCTCGCGACGTGGCGGAAGCCATGGCCAGTCTGCTGGCCCTGGTAGCCCATGCGGCGCAGCGCCATGTTGAATACCATGTTGCTCATAGGCTTCTTGCGGTCGACCCGGCCCGGCAGCAGCAGGTCGTAGGCGCCAGACAACGCATACAACTCCTCGAGCAGTGCCATCGACTGGCTGGAGAGTGGCACGACGTGCGGTCGCTTCTTCTTCATGCGGGCGGCCGGGATCTCCCACTGGGCATTGGCCAGATCGAACTCGCTCCAGCGGGCTTCCCGGACTTCGCTCGGGCGCAACCCGTTGAGGATCAGCAGCCGCAGCCCGATCTTGACGGCGCGGTCGCCAGAGTAGGCATCGATCGCGCGGAGCAGGGCGGGTAGTTCGTCCTCGGTTACGTGGGCATAGTTCTCCGAGGGGCGGGTCTGGAGAAAGCGGTGGAGCCCGTCGACCGGATTGTGAGTGCAGCGGCCAGTGACACGGGCCAGGTCATAGATCTCCTTCACGTACCGGCGGACGTTGCCGGTCTGATCGATGATCCCCTTCTTCTCCATTGCCCGGAAGAACTCCATCCATTCCATCGGCGTGATGTCGACGTAGGGGCGAGCGCCCATCTTCGGGAAAACGTGCAGCTCCAGGGCGCCCATGACACGAATGCGGTAGCCCTCGCTCCAGCCGGCCTTTCGTGCATCAAACCATTCCCGGGCCAATGGCTCGAAGGTGTTCTCGGCCTTGGCTTTTTCCGCCGCGGCAGCGGCTTTCTTGTGCGTGGAAGGGTCGATGCCCTGGGCTACCTTCGCCCTAGCATCCTGGGCTTTCTCCCGGGCGATCGCTCCGGTGACAGTCGGGTAGGGGCCGAGGCCAAGCCACGACCAGGCGCCGGTGGCTGGCTTCTTGTAGCGGAACTCCCAAAGCTTCTGGCCGGTGGGTTTCACTCGGAAATACAGGCCGTTGCCGTCGTGCTCACGGTAGACTTTCTCCTCGGCTTCCAGGGATGCCAGGGTGGTGTCGCTCAGCGGGCGGCGCTTGATCTCGGTCCTTTTCATGCTGTCCTGTATGCCGGGTTCGAATAGCTCGGCAGCATACACACCGGCATACACCGTGTGTAGAGATAGCATGGGATAGGGTGAGACAGGCTGAAACAAGAAAGCCGGCTCAAGTGGCCGGCTTTCCTGGGGTTTGACACAACATGAGGCATGTTGAGATCGGGAGGTGGTCGGAGCGACTGGATTCGAACCAGCGACCTTCTCGTCCCGAACGAGACGCGCTACCAAGCTGCGCTACGCTCCGAAGGATGGCGCGCATTTTACCGAAAAAGTTTTGCGGCACAAGGGGTTAGCTGGAAGATTTTTGCGGCCACGATTCCGTGTGGCGCGGTGTACTCAGAGCTCTTTGACGGTAATGACCTGGTCCTTGTTCACCCGTGTCGGTTTGCCGTCGAGCTGTTCGAATTCGTAGAAGCCGGATTCCTCGTCGAACTCGGGCACGTCCGTAGTCTGAATCTGGGTGCCGTCATTGAGGGTGATGACGCTGGGCGTCGAGCAGCCGGCCAGTGCCAGCAAGCCGGTGGCGAGCAGGGCGGTCAGGGTCCGTTGGGTCATGGGTACCTCCGGTAGTCATGGGGTACGTAAGACGAGGATTTGCCGCTGCGGTTCCCGATCAGCCGCGCAGTAGTTCCGGCGTATTGAAATTGGCCAGGCGAGCGTCGCCCGGTTCGCAGGAGAACTCCCGCGGGTCGAGCTGCAGCATCGCGCGCAACGGGCTGCGCTCGCCGTTCTGCCAGATCTGCTGCAGCGGCAGCAGCAGGGCGCGTGGCAATAGGCAGAACAGCGGTTGCCATTGCTCACCCTGGCGGACCATCACCGGCTTGCCGGGGTGCTCCCGAGCCAGGCGGCGCAACTCCGCCAGAAGGCTCTCGTCCGCCAGCGGCGCATCGCAGGGTAGTACCAGCAACTGTTCGTGGCGCGCTGCGGCAAGGCCGCTCAGCAGGCCGGCCAGGGGGCCGGGAAAGTCCGGCTCGGCGTCGCTCACCAGTTGATCGGCGAACCGCGCATAGCGCTCGGCATTGCGGTTGCAGGAGATGATCAGGTCATCGGTCAGCGGCCGTACCCGTTCATGCAGATGGGCGATCAGCGGTCGGTCGCGCCATTCCAGCAGCCCTTTGTCCTGGCCGCCCATGCGCTGCCCGCGGCCGCCGGCCAGCAGCAGGATGGAGCAGGGTGGAAGCGCAGGCGTGGTCATGGCAGGGCTCTGGGTCGGGGCCTGTGATATAACACCGGCCAGTTTTCGCCACAACCGGATCACGCCATGAGCCACAAGGCCGAGGCGGCTTTCGTGCCGCTGAACATCGCCGTTCTGACCGTCAGCGACACCCGCTCGCTGGAAACCGACACCTCCGGCCAGCTGTTCGTCGATCGCCTCGCCGCCGCGGGCCATCACCTGGCCGCGCGGGTGCTACTGAAGGACGATCTGTACCGCATTCGTGCCCAGGTGGCGCAGTGGATCGCCGAGGATGAGGTGCAGGTGGTCCTGATCACCGGCGGCACCGGCTTCACCGGCCGCGACAGCACGCCCGAGGCGGTACGCTGCCTGCTGGACAAGCAGGTGGATGGCTTCGGCGAGCTGTTCCGGCAGATATCCGTGGCCGATATCGGCACCTCCACCATTCAGTCCCGTGCCCTGGCTGGCCTGGCCAACGGCACCCTGGTGTGCTGCCTGCCGGGCTCGACCAATGCCTGCCGTACCGCCTGGGACGGCATCCTCGGCGAGCAGTTGGACAACCGCCACCGCCCCTGCAATTTCGTCCCGCACCTGAAGCAGGCCGCCGCCTGCGAGAGCCGCGGATGAGCCTGCTACCGGTCGAAGAGGCGCTGCAGCGCCTGCTGACCCTGGCCGAGGCCACGCCTATTCATGGTCGAGAAATAATCGCGCTGGCCGCTGCCGACGCTCGCGTGCTGGCCACCGATCTGGTGGCCGGCCTCGATCTGCCGCCTTGGCCGAACAGCGCCATGGACGGCTACGCCCTGCGCCTGGCCGATAGCCAGGGCGAGCCGCTGCCGATCAGTCAGCGCATCCTCGCCGGCCAGGCTCCCGAGCCGCTGCAGCCTGGCACCTGCGCGCGGATCTTCACCGGCGCGCCCATACCGGTGGGGGCCGATACGGTGGAGATGCAGGAGAACGTCGAGCTGCTGGCCGATGGCCGAGTACGTTTCCGCGAACCGCTCGAGGCCGGACAGAACGTCCGCCCCCAAGGCCAGGAGACCCGCACCGGCGAAGTGGTGCTGCCCGCCGGCACCCGTCTGGGCCCGGTCGAGCTGGGTCTGGCCGCCTCGCTCGGCAACGCGGTTCTGGCGGTGCGGCGCAAGCCGCGAGTGGCGGTGATCTCCACTGGAGACGAGTTGGTCGAGCCCGGCCAACCGCTCGGCGCGGGGCAGATCTACAACAGCAACCGCAGCCTGCTCTGCGCCTGGCTGCAGCGCCTGGGCTGCGAGGTGCGCGATGCTGGCATCCTGCCGGACGATGCGCAGCGCACCCGCGAGGCCCTGGCGGCGCTAGGTGATGCCGATCTGATCCTGTCCACCGGCGGCGTTTCGGTGGGCGAGGCCGACTGCCTCGGCCAGGTCCTGCACGAGGAGGGTGAGCTGGCCCTGTGGAAGCTAGCGATCAAGCCGGGCAAGCCGCTGACCTGCGGCCATTTCCGCGGAGTGCCGGTGCTGGGGTTGCCGGGCAATCCGGCCTCCACCTTGGTGACCTTCGGCCTGTTGGCGCGTCCCTATCTGCTGCGTCGCCTCGGCGTGCAGCGGTTCGAGCCGTTGGCGTTCCAGGTGCCGGCCGGCTTCGCCTGGAGCAAGGCGGGCAAGCGCCGCGAATACCTGCGCGCGCGAATCGAGGGCGGTCGCGCCGTGCTCTACCCGAACCAGAGCTCCGGGGTGCTGCGCAGCGCCGCCTGGGCCGATGGTCTGGTGGAGGTGTTGGAAGATCGAACCTATGCCGAAGGCGACTCGCTGCGCTTCATCCCGCTGAGCGAGTTGCTGGCCTGAGTTTGAGCGTGCTGCTTTAGAGCGGCGCGCCCTTGCGGCTTTCGCGGTATTCACCCGGGGTCATCCCGGTCCACGCCTTGAAGCTGCGGTGGAACGAGCGCGACTCGGTGAAGCCCAAGTAGCTGGCGATATCCTGGATCGCCAGGTCGCTGCGCAGCAGGTAGTGCTCGGCCAGTTCTTGGCGCAGCTGATCGAGGATCTCCTGGTAGCTGGTGCCGGCCTGCTGCAGGTGGCGCTGCAGGGTGCGCACCGTCATGTGGAATTTCTCGGCGACCTTTTCCTTGCGCGGCAGGCCGTCCTTGAGCAGCAGGCGCAGGGCGTTCTTCACCCGTTGCGGCAGCGGCTCGTTGTCGTCCAGCCCGGCCATCATGGTCAGCGCGTGTTCTTCCAGGGTGCGCAGCAGGTTGGCGTCGGCCTGGCGCAGGGGAATGCTCAAGTAGTCCAGCGGCACCAGCAGGGCATTGCTCGGCTGCTCGAATCGCACCGGGCAACCGAACACCTCTTCATACGCCGATTGCTCGGCTTCGGTGGGTCGCGCGTGCTCGAACCACACCTCGCGCGGCGAGCGGTCCATGTCGGCGATCCAGCGCGCGTAGAGCATCCACGAGGCCAGCACGTTCTCCACCATGTGCCGGCGGATGCCCGGGTGCTCGTGGCGGCAGTTCCAGATCAGCCGCACATGGTCGCCGGCCAGTTCCAGCTGACTGGTGCCCATGTCGCCGACCAGTTTCTCGTAGGGCACGATGCGGCTCATCGCCTCGCCCAGGGTGGCGCAGTTCATGGTGATGTAGCCGAGCACGCTCCACGAGCCGGGTTGTACGTAGCGCGCGGCATGCAGGCCGAACAGCGGGTCGCCGGAAACCTGCATCAGGTGCTCCAGCAGGCGCTCGTGTACCTCGCTGGGCAGGCGCTTGCCGTTGTCCGCCAGGTCCTCGGCGCTGATGCCGGCAACGGCGCGAGCGGCCTCCACGTCCAGGCCGAGGTGTTCGGCGTGACGCAGATACTTGAGCAGGGCGGGGACCGAGGTATAGCCGAGGGTCAGCATGGTCGATTCTTGTTGTTCTGCTTGTCTTGATTGGCGACAGCCGCTGTCCCGATTCGACAGTGACCGCAGCGGGCGGCTGGCTAGTATAGGCAGCCATCGATCATCAGCGGAACTGTGAGGAAAGGACGGATGCGACGTTGGAACGGATGGGGCGACGAAGCCACCCAGGTTGAACTGCCAGCCCATGGCGGCGCCTTCCTGGCCGAGCGCGTCGGCGCCGGCCAGCGCCTGGCGGACGCCAGCCTGGAGCAGGTACTGGCGCGCGTGCCGCAGACGCGCCTGGGCACTCGTCATCCGCTGGTCAGCGTCGATGCCGAGGTGCGCGTGCGCCATGCCCGCGGCCAGAGCCTGCCGGACTGGCTGGCCATGCGCTCCGGCGATTTCGGCGTGTTCCCCGATGGCGTGGCCCTGCCGGAAACCGCCGCGCAGATTCGCGAGCTGCTGATCTGGGCGCAGCAGCAGGACGCCATTGTCATCCCCTACGGCGGCGGCACCTCGGTGGCCGGCCATATCAACCCGGTCGAGTCCGATAAACCGGTGCTGACCCTGTCGCTGGAGCGCATGACCCAACTGCTCGACCTCGACGAGCAGAGCCAGATCGCCACCTTCGGCCCTGGTGCCAGCGGCCCGCAGGTGGAGGCGCAGCTGCGCGCTCGCGGCTATACCCTCGGCCATTTCCCGCAGTCCTGGGAACTGTCCACCCTTGGCGGCTGGGTCGCCAGCCGTTCCAGCGGCCAGCAGTCGCTGCGCTATGGGCGCATCGAGCAGCTGTTCGCCGGCGGCAAGGTCGAGACCTTCGCCGGCACCCTGGAGATTCCGACTTTCCCAGCCTCGGCCGCCGGCCCGGACCTGCGCGAGCTGATCCTCGGCAGCGAAGGGCGCTTCGGGGTGATCTCCGAAGTGCGCGTGCGCGTGACCAGACTGGCCGAGCAGGAGAAGTTCTTCGCCGTGTTCCTGCCCAGCTGGCAGCAGGCCCTGGCCGGCATCCGTGCCCTGACCCAGGCGCGCGTGCCGCTGTCGATGCTGCGCCTGTCCAACGCCATCGAAACCGAGACCCAACTGGCCCTGGCCGGCCATCCGGAGCAGATCGCTCTGCTGGAGAAGTACCTGGCTCTGCGTGGCCCCCGCGCCGGCAAGTGCATGCTGACCTTCGGCGTCACCGGCAATCGTGCGCAGAACGCCCTGTCGGTCAAGCAGGCCAAGCGCATCCTGCGCGCCGAAGGCGGGGTGTTCACCGGTACCCTGCTGGGCAAGAAGTGGGCGGAAAACCGCTTCCGCTTTCCCTACCTGCGCCACGGCCTGTGGGAGGCCGGCTATGCGGTGGACACCCTGGAGACGGCGACCGACTGGAGCAACGTCGACAACCTGCTGAACAAGGTCGAGGCCAGTCTGCGTCAGGGCCTGGCGGACGAGGGCGAGCAGGTCCACGTGTTCACCCACCTGTCCCACGTCTATGGCGAGGGTTCGAGCATCTACACCACCTACGTGTTCCGCCCGGGCATCAGCTACGAGCAGACCCTGGCGCGCTGGAGCAAGCTCAAGCACGCTGCCTGCCAGACCATCGCCGGCAACCGCGGCACCATCAGCCATCAGCACGGCGTCGGTCGCGACCACGCGCCGTACCTGGTGGCGGAGAAGGGAGAGCTGGGCATGGCGGCGCTCAAGGCCATGGCCCAGCACTTCGATCCCGAGCAGCGCCTGGCACCTGGCGTACTGCTGGAAGACTGAGATGAGCTGGAACGCCACCTGGCGTGAAACCGCGCTGCCGGAACTGGCGGCACGCGACTGGGACCTGATAGTGGTCGGCGGCGGTATCACCGGCGCCGGCATCCTGCGCGAGGCGGCGCGGCGCGGCTGGAGCTGCCTGCTGCTGGAGCAGCGCGACTTCGCCTGGGGCACCTCCAGTCGTTCGTCAAAGATGGTCCACGGCGGCCTGCGTTATATCGCCAAGGGCCAGCTGGGCCTGACCCGCGACTCGGTGCGCGAGCGCCAGCGCCTGCTCGGCGAGGCGCCGGGCCTGGTCGACCCGCTGCCGTTCCTGTTCCCGCATTACCGTGGCCGCTTCCCCGGCCCCAAGGTGTTTGGCGGCCTGCTCGGTGTGTACGACGCCCTGGCCGGCCAGCGCCTGCATCGCTATCACCCGCTGGCCGAGCTGCGCTACCTGGCGCCGGGGCTGCAGGAGCAGACGCTGCTCGGTGCGACCCGTTTCACCGATGCGGTCACCGACGATGCGCGGCTGGTCATGCGCGTGCTGGGCGAAGCGCGCGCCGACGGCGGCGAGGCGCTCAACGGCGTGCGGGTGGTCGAGCTGAGCCGCGACAACAGTCGGGTGGTCGGGCTGGTCGCCGAAGAGGTGGAGAGCGGTCAGCGCCTGGCCTTCCGTGCCCGCGCCGTGGCCCAGGCCACTGGCGCCTGGGCCGACGGGCTGCGGCAGAAGGTTGGCCTGGAACATATCCGCCCGTTGCGCGGCAGTCATCTGCTGCTGCCGGCCTGGCGCCTGCCGGTGGCCCAGGCCATAAGCTTTATGCACCCGAAAGATGGCAGGCCCGTCTTCGTGTTTCCCTGGGAAGGCGCCACGGTGGTCGGCACCACCGACCTGGACCACGGCGAGTCGCTGGGCCAGGACGCGCGCATCAGCGCCGAGGAGGTGGATTACCTGCTGGCGGCCTGCGCCAGCGTATTCCCCCATGCCGGCATCGGGCATGCCGATGTGCTGTCCACCTGGGCCGGCGTGCGCCCGGTGGTCAGCGAGGGGGAGAGCTCCAGCAAGAAACCGTCGGACGAGAAACGCGAGCATGCGCTGTGGGTCGAGCCCGGCTGCGTGACCTTGGCCGGCGGCAAGCTGACCACCTTCCGCCTGCTGGCCCTGGAAGTGCTGCGCGCCTGTGCGCCCATGGTCGATCGCGAGGTAACGGATGCCGGCCAGCAGGTGTTCCGTAGCGCCGAGCCGTGTGCGCTGCCCGGCCTGGGCGTGGCCCAGCAGCGCCGTCTGGCCGGTCGCCATGGCTTGGCACTGCCACGTCTGGCTCGACTGATCGACGAGCTCGGCGGCGCCTGCATCGACGCCAGCAACACGCTGTGGGCCGAGCTGGCCCTGGCCTGTGACGAGGAGCTGGTGCTGCACCTGGACGACCTGCTGCTGCGCCGCACCCGTATCGGCCTGCTGCTGGCGGGCGGTGCCGAGGGCGAGCTGCCGCGCATCCGCGCGCTGTGCCAGCCGCGCCTGGGCTGGAGCGATGCACGCTGGGAACAAGAACAACAACGCTATCTTGAGCTGTGGCGTAGCTGCTACAGCCTGCCCTGAACTGCCTGGAAACCGACGTGACCGAACAACGCTACCTGCTGGCCATCGACAACGGCACCCAAAGCGTACGCGCGCTGCTCTTCGACCTGGCCGGCAACCTGGTCGGCAAGGGCAAGGTGGAGCTCGAACCCTACTATTCCGAGCACCCCGGCTGGGCCGAGCAGGACCCGGAGTACTACTGGGCCAGCCTCGGCGAGGCCTGCCGCCGGCTGTGGGCCAGCGTCGAAATCGACAGAAGCCAGATCGCCGGCGTTTCGGTCACCACCCAGCGCGGCACCCTTATCAACGTGGACGAGGCCGGCAAGCCGCTGCGCCCGGCCATTCTCTGGCTGGACCAGCGCCGCGCCGAGGTAGCGGGCAGCATCACCGGGCCCTGGGGTTGGCTGTTCAAGCTGATCCGCGAAGAGGCGACGGTGGACTACTTCCGCGCCCAGGCCGAGGCCAACTGGGTCGCACAGCAGCAGCCGGATATCTGGGCCCGCACCCACAAGTTCCTGCTGCTCTCGGGCTTTCTCAGCCACCGCCTGAGTGGCCGCTTCGTCGACTCGGTGGGCAGCTGCGTGGCCTACCTGCCGTTCGACTACAAGCGCCTGTGCTGGGCCAAGCCCAGCGACTGGAAGTGGCAGGCCATCCCGGTGCGCCCGGACATGCTGCCGGAGCTGGTCAAGCCGGGCGAGCGCATCGGCAGCATCACCGCCGCGGCCAGTGCCCACACCGGCATCCCCGAAGGGCTGCCGCTGATCGCCGCGGCCTCGGACAAGGCCTGCGAGGTGATCGGCGCCGGCGGCGTGGAGCCGAGCACGGCGTGCCTGTCCTATGGCACCACCGCGACCATCAACACGACCCGCGCCAAGTACCTGGAGACCATCCCGCTGATCCCGCCGTACCCGGCGGCGATTCCCGACCATTTCAACACCGAGGTCATGATCTTCCGCGGCTTCTGGATGGTCAGCTGGTTCAAGGAACAGTTCGGCCATGCCGAGCGCCAGCGCGGCCTGGAGCTGGGCGTGGAGGCCGAGACCCTGTTCGACGAGTTGGTCAACAGCGTGCCGCCGGGCTCCATGGGCCTGACCCTCCAGCCGTTCTGGTCGCCGGGCATCCGCGAGCCGGGGCTGGAAGCCAAGGGCTCGATCATCGGCTTCGGCGACGTGCACACCCGCGCGCACCTGTACCGGGCGATTCTCGAAGGTCTGGCCTACGCCCTGCGCCAGGGCCGCGAGCGCATCGAGAAGCGCTCTGGCACGCGCATCGAGCGCCTGCGCATCTCCGGCGGCGGCTCGCAGAGCGATGCGGCCATGCAGCTGACTGCCGACATCTTCAACCTGCCGGCCGAGCGCCCGCACCTGTACGAAACCTCCGGCCTCGGCGCGGCCATCGACTGCGCCGTCGGCCTCGGCCTGCACCCGGACTTCCCCACGGCCATCGCCGCCATGACCCGGGTCGGCAAGGTGTTCCAGCCCAACCCGCAGGCGGTGGCGGTCTACGAACGGCTGTATCGCGAGGTCTACCTGCGCATGTACAAGCAGCTCAAACCGCTGTACGGCAGCATTCGTGAGATCACGGGGTATCCCGCCTAGCGTTTTCCAAGCGTAACGGTAGTCGGCACTTTCCCCTCTACGCCGCGGTCTGCTGTACTCGGACGAACCACAAGGGAGAGGGGGCGTAGCATGAGCGAGCGCAAGGCACTGCTGATCCTGCATGGCAAGCAGGCGCAGAACGAGGAAGTGCGGGCCGCGGTGATGGCGCTGCGCGAGAATGGCTGGGAGCTGGCCGTGCGCCTGACCTGGGAGGGCGGCGATGCCGCCCGGCTGGTGGATGAGGCGCTGGCCGCCGGCTATCCGACTCTGATCGCCGGTGGCGGCGACGGCACCCTGCGCGAGGTGGCCGAGGCCATGGCGCTGGCGGGCAGCGACGCCTCCCTGGCCTTGCTGCCGCTGGGTACCGCCAATGACTTCTGCCGCGCCGCCGGCATTCCGCTGCCGCCGGCGGAGGCCCTGTCCCTGCTGGAGTTCGAGCCGCGCTCGATCGACCTGGGCGAGGTGGACGGCCAGCTGTTCCTCAATATGGCCACCGGCGGCTTCGGCTCGAAGGTCACCGCCAACACCTCGGAAGAGCTGAAGAAGATGCTCGGCGGCGCCGCCTATTTCCTCACCGGGCTGACGCGTTTTCCCGAGGTGCATGCCGCCTTCGGCCGCTTCAGCGGGCCGGGCTTCACCTGGGAAGGGGATTTCCTCGCCCTCGGCATCGGCAACGGGCGCCAGGCCGGCGGTGGTCATGTGATGTGCCCGCAGGCGCGTATCGACGATGGCCTGCTGGATATCTGCATCGTGCCGGCGCCGCAGGACGTGGTCGGTACCCTGGGCACGCTGCTGTCCGGCGGCATCCTCGGCCTGGAGTCGGTGTCGATCAGCGCGCGCCTGCCGTGGCTGGAAGTGGAGGCGCCGGAAGGGCTGGACATCAACCTGGATGGCGAGCCGCTGGAGAGCCATCGCCTGCGCTTTGCCGCGCGCACCGGGGCGCTGCGCCTGCACCTGCCGAATATCTCGCCGCTGCTGCAGGACCGCTAATCGTCGGCGTGGATGATGCCTTCGCGCAGGGCATACAGCACCAGCCCCGGCACGTCGTGGATATCCAGGCGCTTCATGATCTGCGCGCGGTGCGCTTCCACCGTCTTCACGCTGAGGCTGAGGCCTTCGGCAATGGCGCGGGTCGAGGTGCCGCGTGTAATCAGGCGCAGGATCTCCACCTGACGCTGGGTCAGGTCGTGGTCGCTCGAGGGATGTTCGTTGGACAGCGCCTGTTCGATCACCGGTTGAGCGATGGCCGAGCTCAGGTAGCGTTCGCCGCGACCGATGGCGCAGAGCGCCAGGTGCAGCTCGGCCATGGCTGCGTCCTTCAGCAAATAGCCATGGGCGCCGCGGCGCAGGGCGTCGAGTACCACTCCGGCCTCGTTGTGCATGGAGAGCATCAACACCTTGCTGGTGGGGGCCACCTCGGCCAGCGGCTTGATGGCGTCCAGGCCGCTGACGTCCTTCATGGAGATGTCGAGCAGGATGATGTCCGGTTTCAGTTCGCGGGCCTGTTCGACCACCTGCTGGCCATCCTCGGCCTCGCCGACGATCTCGAAGCCGGGCAATTCATCCACCATCGCGCGCACACCGATTCGGATCAGCGCGTGGTCGTCCGCGAGAAGGACGCGGCAGCTCATGGCCGCGCCCCAAGAGCTGCTCTGTGGCAGGCTGCGCAAGGCGCAAAAAGGGGAAGCATCGTTCGGTTCCCTCCCGTTCTGCCCCGTGTCCGACAGGGCGTCGACCAGAGGTAGACGTCGGGGCTAGGTGATTTCACTCTAGCTAAGGATTCGTCCGATTGGTCAAGGTTCTGTCGAAAAGACCTACGGTCATGTCCGTCCGTACTGGACGATCAGCGCCGGTAGGCTCTGCAACGCCTCGCTGCTCTGTGCCGCGCCCAGGCGCAGAGCTTCCTTGGGCATGCCGAAGACCACGCAACTGGCCTCGTCCTGGGCGACGGTACGGGCGCCAGCCTCGCGCATGGCCAGCAGGCCGCGGGCGCCGTCGTCGCCCATGCCGGTCATGATCACGCCCAAGGCGTTGGGGCCGGCGTGGCGGGCGACGGAGCGGAACAATACGTCCACTGACGGCTTGTGCCGGTTCACTGGTGGCCCGTCGAGCACTTCGACGAAGTACTGCGCGCCGCTGCGCTTGATCTGCATGTGGCGGCCGCCTGGCGCTACCAGGGCCAGGCCGATGCGCACCCGGTCCATGTGCTTGGCCTCGCGCACCTCGATGCGACAGATGCTGTCGAGGCGCTGGGCGAACGCGGCGGTGAACTTCTCCGGCATGTGCTGGACGATGACGATGCCTGGGCAGTCCACCGGCAACTGGCGCAACAGCACCTCCAGAGCCTGGGTGCCCCCTGTGGACGTCCCGAGAGCGACCACCCGGTCGGTGGTGGCGAAGCCGGCGCTGCCGCTGCGCTCAACCCTGGCTGTTCCTGCAGCTGGGGCTGGACCAGCGGCACTGGTCTGTGTCGCCGAGGTCCGTGGCATGGCGCGCGGGTGGCTGCGGGCGGCGGTTTCGATCTGCTTGATCAGGTCGCCGGAAATCTGTTGCAGGCTGTCCTTCAGGCCCAGGCGGGACTTGGTGAACACGCCCACCGCGCCGGCGGCCAGCGCCTCGAGGGTGATATTGGCGCCGGCCTCGGTGAGGGTGGAGCAGATGATCGCCGGCGTAGGGCGCTCGGCCATGATCTTGCGCAGGAAGGTGATGCCGTCCATGCGCGGCATCTCCACGTCCAGCACCAGTACGTCGGGCCAATCCCTGTTCATCTTTTCCAGGGCGAACAGCGGGTCGGCGGCCTGGCCACTCACCCGCATGCCGGGGTGGCCGTCGATGCAGGCGGTGAGCACCTGACGGACCAGGGCCGAGTCGTCGACGATGAAGACCTTGATCATGGCAGCCTCAGACTCGCTCGAACACGGAAGGGCGCACGTTGCGCAGCGGCAGCTGGAAGCCGTGCAGGCTCTCGGCATGGCCGATGAACAGCAGGCCTCCCGGGCGCAGCCGCCCGACCAGGCGCTCGACGATGGCGCGCTTGTCCGGGTTGCTGAAGTAGATCAACACGTTGCGCAGGAAGATCACGTTGAAGGGGCCGACTTCCGACGGCAGGTCGCGCATCAGGTTGAGTTCGGCGAAGGCCACCCGGTGGCGCAGGGGCTGGCCGATGCGAAAGCTGCCCTCGTGGTCGCCGACCCCGCGCAGGCAATGGCGTTGCAGCCAACCGGCAGGGAGCTGGGCGGACTGTTCCAGTGGGTAGATGGCCTGGCGTGCGCGCTCCAGCACGCGCTGGCTGAGGTCACTGGCGAAGATCGACCAGTGCGGGGTGCGCGCATGTTCGGCCAGGGTCATGGCCATGCTGTAGGCCTCCTCGCCGGACGAGCTGGCGGCGCTCCACAGGTGGATCGGACCACGCTGGCTGGCGACCCACTCGCCAAGGAAGTCGAAGTGTTTGGGCTCGCGGAAGAAATAGGTCTCGTTGGTGGTCAGCAGGTCAATCACGAGCCGGCGTTCGCTCTGGTTGGCCGGCTGGCGCAGGAAGTTGACGTACTCGTAGAAGTCTCCCTGGTCCAGCTCGCGCAGGCGCGACATCAGGCGTCCGGCCACCAGCATGCGCTTGCTGTCGGCCATGTGGATGCCGGACACCTCCACCATCATCTGCTGCAGGTAGCGGAACTCGCCGTCGGACAGCTTGGGCAGGTGCCGATGGACCATTAGCCCGCCTGTTGCGCCAGGCTCAGCTGGCGGATGTCGTCCAGCGACAGCACCCGGCGCACGTCGACGATAATAGTGAAACCCTGATCGTCGCGAGCCATGCCGGCGATGAAGTCGGTGCGAATGCCGGTGCCGAACGGCGGGGCCTGTTCCACGTCGCGCGGGTCGATATCGAGCACGGCATCCACCGCATCGACCACCAGGCCGATGCGCTGGGCCTGGCCGTTGCCATCCAGCTCCAGCTCGATGATGACGATGCAGGTGCGCTTGCCCGGCTCGGTCAGGTCGAGGCCAAAGCGTGCCGCCAGGTCGAGCACTGGCACCACGTTGCCGCGCAGATTGATCACGCCGTGGATGAACGCAGGCATCATCGGCACGGCCGTGACCTGGCCGTACTCGATGATCTCCCGCACCAGTTCGATCGGCAGGGCATAGCGCGCCTGGCGCACGCGGAATGACAGGTGCTGGACACTGTCGTCCAGTACCTCGTTGCTGCGGGTGGCGGTGATGGCGTTCATGCAACCCCCATCAGTTGAAGCTGACGAACTGGCCTTCGTCCGGCACTGTTTGCTGCGGGCGGCGCTCGGTGCGGCGCAGCTCGCGCAGGTTGCTCTGCCGTGGCGGCTCGGCGCGGCGCGGCGCGAAGCCGGCGGGTTGGTTATCCAGGCGGAAGTAGCCGATCAGTTCCAGCAATTGACCGGCCTGGGAGTTCATTTCCTGGGCGGTAGCGGCCAGCTCCTCGGAGGCGGAAGCGTTCTGCTGGGTGATCTGGTTCATCTGGCCCATGGCGATGTTGATCTGCGCCGCGCCGCTGCTCTGCTCCTGAGAGGCGGCGGTGATCTCCTGAACCAGGTCCGAGGTCTTCTGGATGTTCGGTACGATCTCGTCTAGCAGGGCGCCGGCCTGTTCGGCCAGATGCACGCTGCTGCCGGCCACGCCGCCGATCTCCTGGGCGGCCACCTGGCTGCGCTCGGCCAGCTTGCGTACCTCGGCGGCGACCACCGCGAAGCCCTTGCCGTGGTCGCCGGCGCGGGCGGCCTCGATGGCGGCGTTGAGCGCCAGCAGGTTGGTCTGGTAGGCGATGTCGTCGATGATGCCGATCTTGTCGGCGATCTGCTTCATCGCCTGAACCATCTCGCGCACGGCGTTGCCACCCTGCACGGCATCGTTGGCGGCCTTGCCGGCGATGCCGTCGGTGACCCGCGCGCTGTCGGTGTTCTGGGCGATCGAGGCGGACATCTGTTCGACCGAGGCGCTGGTCTCCTCGACGCTGGCGGCCTGCTCGGTGGCAGCCTGGCTCAACGACTGCGAGGTGGCGCTGACTTCCTCGGAGGCCGAGGACAACGAGTCGGCGGCGCTACGTACATCGGCCATGACACTGCGCAGACGCTCGGTCATATGCTTCATCGAGGCCAGCAGGCGGCCGGTCTCGTCGCGGCTGTCGGCTTCTACCGTCACGCTCAGGTCGCCCTCGGCCAGGCTGTCGGCGACGCTCACGGCGCGGTTCAACGGGCGGGTGATGGAGCGGGTGACCAGCATGCCGATGGTGAAGCCGAGGCCGGCAGCGATCAGGATCAGCACGATCATCTGGGTACGCGAGCCAGTGTAGATTTCGGTGATGCTGTCGTTGGCCTCCTTGGCGCGGGCCTTCTTCTGGCCTACCAGTTCGGCGATGGTGGCGTCGGCCGCACTGCCATGAGCGCGCAGCTGTGGCATCAGGGCAGTGAAGGCGCTGTTCTGGGTCAGGTCGGTGTTCTTGTTGGCTTCCAGTATCTGCAGCGCGGTTTTCTCGTATTCACCGAGCTGGGTGTCGAGCGCCGCCAGTTTGGCCAGCGACTGCTCGCTGTTGAAGCTGGCGCGGGCCCTGTCCAGGTTCATGTGCAGTGCCTTGATCGCTTCGTGCACCTGTGCGGCAGTGCTCTCGCGCTCCGGCAGCGAGGTGGCTAGCAGGTTGCTGCGCAGGTGGCGGCCCAGGTAGATGAGGTCCATGTTGGCGCTCATCATGCTGTCCAGCGCCTGCATCTCGCGACTGTACATCCTGTCCGACAGCTCGTTGACCTTGGCCAGATTGATGATGCCGAGCGCGCCGACCAGGGCGGTGAGGAGCACCACCAGGGTGAATCCGGCGATCAGCCGTACGCCGATCTTCATATTGCGGATGAATTGCATGGTGGATCTCCTACGACCCCATCAGGTCGGGTCGCGGTTGGGGGGAACGGAATTCGCTTTCGATGTGCTGTTGCAACTGGCGCAGCAGGCTGGGGATGTCGAGGATCAGGGCGATCTGTCCGGAGCCGAGGATGGTCGAGCCACTGATGCCCTGCAGGTGCTGGAACAGCAGGCCGAGCGGTTTGATCACGGTCTGCAGTTCGCCGTGCAGGCGGTCGACGATCAGCCCGGCCTGTTGCCGACCCAGGCTGACCACCAGAATGTTTCGTCGGCCGTGGGCGGGCGATGGCAATTCGAAATGGGCGGCCAAGTCGATGCATGGCAGCGGTTTGCCGCGCAGGTTGAGGTAGCCGTAGCGGCCGTCGAGGCTGACGTCCAGCTCCAGGCATTCGGTGACCAATTCCAGGGGAATGACGAAGTGCTCATCGCCGATGCCGACCAGGAAGCCATCGATGATCGCCAGGGTCAGCGGCAGACGGATGCGGAAGGTGCAGCCCAGGCCTGGGCGAGATTCGATCTCGATGCTGCCACGCAAGGCGTCGATGGCGCTGCGTACCACGTCCATCCCGACCCCCCGGCCGGACAGATCGGACACCGCATCGGCAGTGGAGAAGCCGGCGGCGAAGATCAGCATGTGGGTGTCCGCTTCGCTGAGGCTGGTCTGCGGGTCGAGCAGACCGCGTTCGATGGCCTTCTCGCGGATGCGCTCCGTATTCAGGCCACGACCGTCATCCTCCACCTCGATCACGATCATGCCGGAGTCGTGGTAGGCATTGAGGCTCAGGCGGCCTTCGGCCGATTTGCCGGCGGCCAGGCGCTGCTCGGCGGATTCGATGCCGTGGTCGATGGCATTGCGCACCAGGTGGGTGAGGGGATCGGCCAGCTTGTCGATTACCGAGCGGTCCAGGTCGGTGTCGGCACCGTGAATCTCCAGGCGGATCTGCTTGCCGAGCTGCTGGCTGACATCGCGCACCACGCGGTGGAAGCGGTTGAAGGTGTCGCCGATCTCGATCATGCGCAGTTTCAGTGCCGCTTCGCGAATGGCCTCGACGTGCTGGTTGACCGTCTGGCTGCTCTCGATGCAGTCGGTGCTGCCCTGCAGTTGTGCCTGTAGCTGCGCGCCGGCGGCGCTGATCACCAGCTCGCCGACCAGGTTGATCAGCTCGTCCAGCTTGTTGGCGGCGACACGGATATGGCTGCTCTCGCGCGGCGCCTTTTCGCGCGCCGACTGCTGCTTGGCCAGCGCGGCGTTGACCGCCTTGGGTGGCACCATGCCGGTTTCGACCAGCACTGAACCGAGTGGTGACTTGAGCCCGTCCTGCACATCGTTCTGCAGGCTCAGGCCTTCGGCCAGTTCGTGTTCGGTGAGCAGGCCACTGGCGATAAGGATTCTGCCGATGCGCTCGTCGGTTTCCGGCAGGTCCTGGATCAGCTGGATGTATTCGTCCAGCGCACTCTCTGGCGGCAGGATGCGTAGGGTGCAGAAGTCGTGGATGAACTCGAAGACGTCCTCGATCTCGGCCTTGCTGGCCGAGCTGCACAGGGCTATTTCCAGGCCCAGGTAGCAGCTTTCCGGGTCCATTTCGGACAGATCGGGCATCTGCTCGGCGAGGGTCTCCAGGTGCAGTATCTCGCCCAGGCGCCCCAGGTAGCGGACGAACGAGGCAGGGTCGAAGCCGTTGCGCAGCAAATCCGGGTGAAAACGTAGGGAGATGTGCCAGGCCCCGGCGGAATCGCAGGTGGCGCAGCGCTCCAGGCTGCCGCGGCTTGCGCAATCGTCATCGCTGTCCCGGGTGGCGATCAGTCGTGGGGCACCGGTCTGCTCGGCGAGGGCATCGAGCAACTGGCCCTGGTGAGCTTCATCCACCGGCAGCTCGCCACTGTCCGGGTCGATCAGCTCGAGCATCGAGCTGATCTCGTCGAGGCAGCGCAACATCAGCGAGACCATTGGCGGGCTCAGCTGGCGCTGACCGTCGCGCACCGCCATCAGCAGATTTTCCAGGTGGTGAGTGAAGTTCACCAGCGGGGTAAGGGTGAACAGCCCGGCCGAGCCCTTGAGCGTGTGCATGGCGCGGAACAGGCCGTTGATGGCTTGCTGGTCGTCCGGCGCCTGATCCAGCACCAGCAGGTATTCCTCCGCCTGCTTGGCCAGGTCGCGGCCCTCCTCGATGAAGCCGCGCAGCAACTGGCTCCACTGCTCTTCATCGAACATGGTTTTCTCCCGCCGGCAAGAGGTCGTCCAGGCGCAGCAGGCCCAACAGCTCGCGTACCGGCTCGGTGGGCTCTGCCAGGCGCAGGTCGCCACCCGCTGCACGCAGGTGCCGATGTGCCGCCAGGAGCAGCTGCGCGCCAGCGCTGTCGATTTCCTGTAGCGCGGTCAAGTCCAGCTGCCAGGTCTCATCGCGGCCGCCGGCAAAGGCGGAGAGCAGGGCATCGCGCGCCTCGGCCACCTCGTAGATGGTCAGGCTGCCGCCGAGGTTCAGGCGGGCAGGGGCGGGCTGGCTCAGGTCAAACATCTCAGCTGGCCAGTTTCTCTACGGCCGAGAGCAACTGCTGGGGCTGGAACGGCTTGACGATCCAGGCCTTGGCGCCGGCAGCCTGGCCTTCGGCCTTCTTGCCCTGTTCGCTCTCGGTGGTGAGCATGACGATGGGGGTGAAGCGGTACTCGTTGCGGGTCTTGATCTCCCTGACCAGGCCGATGCCGTCGAGGTTGGGCATGTTCACGTCACTGATGATCAGGTTGATCTTCTGGCCGTTGAGTTTGCTCAGGGCGTCGCGGCCGTCGACCGCTTCGATGACCTGATGTCCAGCATTCGTGAGGGTCATCTTCACCAGTTGGCGCATGGACGTGGAGTCGTCGACGATCAGAATGGTCTTGCTCATGGTGGTCTCGCTGAAAAGGGAAATGCTCAGAAGAAGGTGATGTCGTCTTGCCTTGCCACCATCGCGCCGCGGCGCCCGTGGCGCTCCTCGGCGGTGGTGAACTGGCGGCGCAGGTCAGCCAGCCAGCGCTCGGGATGGAGGTCTGGCTGGTCTTCCTGGGCGGTTCGCTGCAGCCGGTGGAGATCGGCCTGGAGGTGGTCGAGCATCTGGTCCGCGCGGTCCTGGAACTGCAGGCTGACGACGATTTCCTGGATGTCGGCCTGAGTCACTCGCACGTCCTGCTGCAGCCGGCGGGTGGTTTCGGTGAGCTCGTCGAGGCTTCCGGTCAGGCCCTGCATCAGCTCGCCGGTGACCTGGTCGAGGTAGCGCAAATTGCTTTCTTCGCTGCCGGATAATTCCTCGGCGGCGGTGACAGTGCCGCGGATAGCTCCATTGATCTCGCCAACCTTCTCGACCATCCGCTGGCCGGTCTCGGCGGACAGGCTGGACAGCTTGCGCACTTCGTCGGCGACCACCGAGAAGCCGCGGCCATACTCTCCGGCCCGAGCCGCCTCGATGGCTGCGTTGAGGGCCAGCAGGTTGGTCTGGCTGGCGATGTCCTGCACGTGCTTGGACATGGTCTGCAGCTCACTGGCGTACTGATTGAGGTTGCCGATGGTGGTGAGCAGCTGGCGTTTGCGCTCGCCGGCGGTATGGAAAGCCTCGGATACCTCGTCGAGGCGCTGATTGGCGTGGCGCAGCCCCTCGGTGATGCCGCCCCCGCCGATCACGCTCTCGGAGTGCCCGAGGGTGTGTTCGAGGCGCTGGCTCAGGCTGGCGAAGCGTTCGAACAGGCGGCCGATGTTGTCCTGCAGCACGTGGCGGACCTGGCCGAGATTGTCGGCCCAGGCGGGCAACACCGCCTGCAGCAGCTGTGGGTAAGCGGGCGGCTCGGCCTGCGCGGGTATCGCCTCGATATCTGCGAGACTGGTTGCGCTGAGCCTGGGTCTCAATGGAAGAGCGGCCCCGGCACCGAGCAGGAGGCCGGCCCCGGCCAGCCACGGTTGGGTGAACAGGGTGCCGACGCTGGCGAGTGCCAGGCCGAACCAGAGTAGGCAATAGACAAGCACTGGGCGGAGGCCTCGGGGTGGTCGACTGAATGCTGCGAACGATAGAAGCGCAGACGCATCGACGAAATCAGGGCTTCCCCTAGAAGCCCCTAAGGGGGGCTCCGATACCCGTGCCTGGTATGACCACGCAGTCGCTGGCATGATGGCACTCGGCCGCCTCCAGTCTCGCTGCGGTCGGCCGATATCTGGCAGAGCCCCTAGCGCAGGGCTCGGCTAGACTGATGAAACACAATAGGAGTAGGCGATGGCCGGCATTCTCGATACGGTGGATCAACGCACCCAACTGGTGGGCGAGAACCGTCTGGAAATCCTCATGTTCCGCCTGGCCGGTCGCCAGCTGTTCGCGATCAACGTGTTCAAGGTGCAGGAAGTCCTGCAACTGCCCAAGCTGACCCTGATGCCGCACCGCCACCCGTACGTCTGCGGGGTGGTCAACCTGCGTGGTCAGACCCTGCCGGTGATCGACTTGTCCCAGGCCATCGGCATGCGTCCGATCACGCCGAGCGAGAACAGCACCATCATCGTCACCGAGTACAACCGCTCGGTGCAGGCCTTCCTGGTCGGCGGCGTGGACCGCATCCTCAACCTCAACTGGGAATCCATCCTGCCGCCGCCCGGCGGAGCGGGGCGCCAGCACTACCTGACCGCCATCACCAAGGTGGACGATCAGATCGTCGAGATCATCGACGTGGAGAAGGTGCTGGCAGAAATCGCGCCGATGAGCACCAAGGTCTCCGACGAGAAGCTGGCCGACCCGCTGCTGGCCAAGGCCGTCGGCCGCGAGGTACTGCTGGTGGACGACTCCAGCGTGGCCCTCAATCAGCTGCGCGAGACTCTGTCGCAGCTGGGCATCAAGACCCACAGTGCCAGCGACGGCCTCAAGGGCCTGCAACAGTTGAAGAAGTGGGCCGATGCCGGCGAGGTGATGACCGACAAGTTGCTGATGATCTTCACCGACGCCGAGATGCCGGAAATGGACGGCTACCGCCTGACCACCGAGATCCGCAACGACCCGCGCCTCAAGGATCTCTACGTGGTGCTGCACACCTCGCTGTCCGGCAGCTTCAACGAGGCGATGGTGAAGAAGGTTGGCTGCGACAACTTCCTCTCCAAGTTCCAGCCGGACAAGCTGGTCGACGTGATCCGTCAGCGTCTCGAACTCGACGCCTGACGCGTTCCGGCAGGGCGCGCTCGGCGCCCTGTCTCTCCTTCACACGCCGATCGCCGCCGGCAACACGCCTGCGCTCATGGTGCCCCAGCGGCGCCCGCCGACCATGAGCGGCACGTACATCACGAAGATCACCGTCGTGGTGCCCGGCAGGACGAAGGTTCCCATGCTCACATGGCTGCACTTGCGCATGTTCTCGTGCTCCACCGCCGAGCCGAAGAAGCGCAGGTGCGTGCTCTTCGCCGCATCGATGGCCGGATCGCCGCAGGGCTCCTGCGAGGCCGCGCTGCGTGCGGCGGCCAGGTAGCCGCGGTCGTTGACCGGCACGATGTACAGCACGCCGTCCTTGCCGCCGGTATCCCACTGGTCAAGCAGCGGCTGGATCTGCCGGCGATAGGGTTCGGCCCAGCTCACGTTGTGCTTGGGCGGGTTGCTGTTGGCGATGGCCTTGTAGTTGTGATCGAACAGGTCGACGCCGGAGGCCTGCAGCGCGTCCAGCCGAGCCTCGATATCGGCGCGCCGCAGCATGAGCATGTCGACAATCGCCTCCAGGCGGCCGTGGCCCAGGCGGAAGCCACTGAGTTCCTGCAGTAGCAGGTTGGCGCTGTCGCGGGTGCGGTCGGCCTGGGTGAAGCTCTGCTCCATGCAGGCGCTGATGGTCAGGCTGAGGTCACGAATGCGGCTGCTGTGCTGGTGGGTCTCGGCATTGGTCGCGGTCAGCTCCTCGAGGGCGCTGCTGACCATCAGCAGATCGTCGTTGGCGCGCTGGAAATCCTCGACCATGGTGGCGAACTGGTCGGCGGCGACGCCTACCGCCGCGCCCGCCGTGGTGCTCTGCTCGTGCATGTCGCGGGTCTGGCGTTCGGCACCGGACATGGCGCTGGCCATCTGCTCCATCAGTTGTCCGATCTGCTGGGCCGCGCTGCCGACCTTGAGCGAGAGATTGCGAACCTCGTCGGCGACCACGGCAAAGCCGCGGCCCTGTTCGCCGGCCCGCGCCGCCTCGATGGCGGCGTTGAGGGCCAGCATGTTGGTCTGCGCGGAGAAGTCCTGCACGGTGGCGAGGATCTCCCGCACCCGTGTGGAGGTGTTCTCCAGCGCCGCGATGTTGTGCTGGAAGCCGTCCATGGTCTGGCTGATCGCCTGCATGTGCCGGCAGGCGTCGCCGAGCTGGCCTTGCGACTGGCGCGCCAGGTCCAGGTTGCGGCTGTTCATCTCGGTGATGCCGCCGGTGCGCGCGGAAATGTCCTGCAGGGCGCTGGTGGTCTGCTCGCTGGCCTGGAAGATCAGCTCGGAGAGGTTCTGCTGCTGATGCGCGTCCTGCGCCGCGCGTTCCGATTGCAGGCGGCTGCCGGCCGACGTGGCGGCGACCTGCAGGCTGTTTTGCTGCAGGCGCGCGATGCTGTCGCGCAGGCGTCCGGTCAGGCTCTGCAGGACCTGGGCGCTGCCATCCGGCGACTCCGCAGTGGCATGGCCGGTCAGGTCGATCAGGCTGCCATTGATTGCGGCAAGGCGCTCGCTCAGTATGTTCACTCGTTGCGCCTTGTGCAGGCGCCAGCCGAGGACGAAGATCGGCAGGGCCATGGCCAGCGCCACCAGGCGCAGGCCGTTGCCCGCCTGGGTCAGCACCGCGGCGATCAGGAACAGCTGGCAGAACACCAGCAGCGGGTAGGCACCGGGAAGGGTTGAACGGGCCGGCTCGGCCGGGATGGCAGCAATCTGATGGGCGGGCATGAGTACACCTGCAGCACTGTTATTGGTTTTATGTGGCTTGAACTCGCGCGGGCATGGTTGCAAATAGTGTGACGCCGAGCACATCGCTCCTTCGGTTGAACGCGCGATTAATCCTTTCTTCCTACGCGAGGCTTTCATGCAGCTGTCCGCCCTCTATCGCTACCCACTCAAATCCGCCCGTGGTGAAAGCCTGAGCAGTTCGCCGCTAGAGGCGCTGGGCCTGCGCGGCGACCGGCGCTGGATGCTGGTGGAGCCGGAGAACGGGCGCTTCCTCACCCAGCGTCTGTTGCCGCAGATGAGCCAGTTGAGCGCGCTGTACAACGAGGCTGGTGGTTTGAGCCTGAGTGCGCCTGGCTTCGGTAGCCTCGAGGTGGCGCTGCCGGAGAAGGACCAGGATCTGCGCGGGGTGACCGTGTGGCGCGACAGCCTGCGCGTGCCGGATGCCGGCGATGCGGCGGCCGAATGGCTGAGTGCCTTTATCGGCCGGCCCTGCCGCCTGGTGCAGGTGCCCGAGGCGCGAGCGCGCCAGGTCGACACCGGCTACGCCCAGCCTGGCGACAAGGTGGCGTTCTCCGACGGTTTCCCCTTGCTGCTGATCGGTCAGGCGTCGCTGGAGGACCTGTCCGCGCGGGTCGGGCGGCCGCTGGAGATGCTGCGTTTTCGCCCCAATCTGGTGGTGCAGGGCAGCGAAGCCTATGCCGAGGACGGCTGGAAGCGCATTCGCATCGGCGAGCTGGAGTTCGAGGTGGCCAAGGGCTGCAGTCGTTGCATCCTCACCACCATCGACCCGCAGACCGGCGAGCGCAACGCCGACCGCGAGCCGCTCACTACCCTAAAGACCTATCGCGAGCGCAATGGCGAGGTGTACTTCGGGCAGAACCTGCTGCCGCGCGGCGTGGGTGAGCTGCGCGTGGGCCTGCCGGTGGAAGTGCTGGAGTAGGACCGTAGCAGAAACGAGAAGGGCGCCCATGGGCGCCCTTTTTTGTTCGAACCTGTTCACGAGCTAGCGAGCTAGAGAAAAACCAGGCGGGAGGAGCTAAGGAAGCGGAGTTGACTGATGGTCAATGAGCATTCCGAAGCTGCTCCCAACGCAGTTTTTCCGACGCGCAGCGTGTTCGTGGACTGGTTCTCACTGGTCGTCGAAGAAACGTTCGTGCCAGTCCACCAGCGGTTGTGGAGCACCGAGCTTCTGGCCGTAGATCACCGAGTAGGACAGCACGTTCTGCACGTACTGGCGGGTCTCGTCGAACGGGATGTTCTCCACCCACACGTCGAAGGCCAGGTGGTCGGCGCCCTTCAGCCACTGGCGCACGCGCCCCGGGCCGGCGTTGTAGGCGGCGGAGGCGAGCACGCGGTTGCCGTTGAACTGGCCGTGCACCTGGCTGAGGTAGGCGGCGCCGAGCTGGATGTTCTTCTCCGGCACCAGGGCCTGCTGCGGGTTGCCCAGGGGGATGCCGAACTTGCGCGCGGTTTCCTTGGCGGTGCCCGGCATCAGCTGCATCAGGCCCATGGCGCCGACCGGCGAGCGGGCGTCGGCCATGAACGCGCTTTCCTGACGGGTGATGGCGAACACCCAGCTGGAATGCAGGCCGCGCAGCTTGGCCTGTTGGGTCAGGCTGCTCTTGTGCGCCATGGGGAAGCGGATATCCAGGTCGTCCCAGTACTTGGCCTGGCTGATGGTGCGGATGGCCGGGAAGTACCACTGCTTGTCGTAGGCCAGCTTGGCCTGGGCCACCAGCTCCTCGCGGCTGAACAGGCGGCTGACGTGGTACCACTCGCGGCGGCCGTCGACGATCTGGCCGCGGTCGTGGAATTCCAGGGCTCGGCGGATGCCGGCGGTGTTGCGCACCTTCTGCACCAGTTGCGGGTCGAGGGCCATCGGCCGGTTGTTCAGGCTGTAGGGCGCCTGGATGCGATCGGCGGCGAGGAAGCCGTAGAAGTCGCGCTCCTTGGCCAGCGGCTGGTAGAGGGCGAGGGCCTGCTGGTCCTGGGGCTGGGCCAGCTGCAGGCTGCGGGCGTGCCAGTAGCGCCAGCGGCTGGTGGTGGCCAGGTCCGCCGGCAGGCGGCTGGTCAGCTGGTAGGCCTCGTCCCAGCGGCCATGGCGCAGCAGCAGACGGGCGCGCCATTCGGACACGGTGTTGTCGCGCAGCTCCGGGTCGTACTGGGCCATGACCTGCAGGGCGCGCACGTCGAAGCGCTTGGCCAGGGTCAGGCCGATCTCGCGGGCGATGGCCACCTTCTCCTCGGCGGAGAAGGGCAGCTTGCCCGCGTAGACCTCGAGCAGGCTAAGGGCCTTCTCCGGGTCCTGGCGGGCCAGGCGGCGCAGGCCGAGACCCGCGGCATCGGCCATATGGCGGTCGGCGGGGGTGAAACGCGCGGTCTGGCTCATCATCTGCGGCTTCTGCGCCGCTTCGATCATCAGCTGACCCTGCTTGCCGTAGGTCGGCAGGCCCTTCACCAGGTAGCTGGCCAGACCATAGTTACGAGCCTCGGCGGCCAGCTTGGCGCGCTTCCAGCGATTCTCCTCCGTGAGCTGGCCATCGGCGCGCCACAGGCCGAACAGGGTGTCGCAGGCCTCGGGCTGGGACTTGCCCATCAGCCACAGTTTCTCCGCGGCGACGCGCGCCTCGGCCTTCATGCCCTGCTTGTACAGGTACTGGCCGTAGAGGCAGTCCAGCTCGGTGAAGTTGAGCTTGGGATCGTAATGGTTGGCGAAGGTCTGCCACTGGCCGCGCTCGGTCAGCCAGCGCAGCCAGCGCAGCTTCATCCAGCCGGCCTGGGGCAGGTCGCCGTGCTCGGTGAGGAAGGCTTCGATCTCGTCGTTGCTGGCCCATTTCAGGCGGGCGGTCAGCTCGTCATAGGCCAGGTAGGGCGTCAGCGGGTAGTCGCGCAGGGCGTTGGCATAGCGCTGGTACGGGCCCTTGTCGCCCTTGGCCAGGGCGCGTTTGGCTTCGTCATACATCTGCCGCTGCTGGGCCAGGCTGGCTGCTTGAGCGCTGGATAGGCCGAGGGTGCAGGAGAGGATCGCGGAAAGCAGGCAGAACAGAGGGCGGCGCATGACACATCCGGGCAAAGGGAACGAAATGGAGCGGGGTGCTTCCAAAAATGCGCCTAGCTTAGCCTGTTGCGCGTGGCACGAGAATGCCGGGTCGCCTGCGACAAACGCGCCAGCATTGGGCCAGCTCAACTCGGTTAGAATGCGCGCCTGTTTTCCAAGGTAGTAGTCATGACCCTGCTCAAGTTTTCCGAAGTTTCCCTGGCCTACGGCGCCATGCCCCTGCTGGACAATGTGTCCTGGCAGATCGCCCGGGGGGAGCGGGTGTGCATCATCGGCCGCAATGGCACCGGCAAATCGAGCATGCTGCGCCTGGTCAAGGGCGATCAAATGCCCGACGACGGCGAGATCTGGCGCGCGCCGGCGCTGAAGATCGGTGAACTGCCACAGGAACTGCCGCGTGCCGACGAGCGGACCGTGTTCGACGTGGTCGCCGAGGGGCTGGCCGGCGTGGGCGAGCTGCTCGCCCGTTATCACCACCTGAGCCAGAACATCCACAACGACGAAGACCTCAACCAGCTGATGCACGTGCAGCAGGAGCTGGAAGCGAAGGACGGCTGGCGCCTGCAGCAGCTGGTGGACAGCACCCTGAGCCGTCTGCAGCTGCCGGCCGATAAGACCCTGGCCGAGCTCTCCGGTGGCTGGCGCCGCCGCGTGCTGCTGGCCCAGGCGCTGGTCTCCGAGCCGGACCTGCTGCTGCTCGACGAACCGACCAACCACCTGGACATTGGCGCCATCGCCTGGCTGGAAGAGGCGCTGAAGGACTTCGGCGGCGCCGTGCTGTTCATCACCCACGACCGCTCCTTCCTGCAGAACCTGGCTACCCGCATCCTCGAGCTGGACCGCGGCGGTCTGATCGACTGGAACGGCGACTACGCCAGCTTCCTGGTGCACAAGGAGCAGCAGTTGGCCGCCGAGGAGACGGCCAACGCGCTGTTCGACAAGCGTCTGGCCCAGGAAGAAGTGTGGATTCGCCAGGGCATCAAGGCCCGTCGTACTCGCAACGAAGGCCGCGTGCGTGCGCTCAAGGCCATGCGCCAGGAGCGCAGCGAGCGCCGCGAGCGCCAGGGCAAGGCGAGCATCCAGCTGGATGCGGCGGAGAAATCCGGCAAGCAGGTGATAGTGGCGGAAAATGTCAGTTTTGCGCACGCAGGGGGACCTGCGCTGATCAGCGACTGCTCGCTGGTGCTGCAACGCGGCGACCGCATCGGCCTGCTCGGGGCCAATGGCACCGGCAAGACCACCCTGCTCAAACTGCTGCTTGGCGATCTGCAGCCAAATAGTGGCACGATAGTGGCAGGGACCAAGTTGGAGGTGGCGTATTTCGATCAGCTGCGTCATCAGCTGGAACCGGAAAAGACGGTAATCGACAACGTCGCAGAGGGGCGCGACTTCATCACCATCGATGGCCAGAGCCGTCACGTGCTGAGCTATCTCGGGGATTTCCTGTTCAGTCCGCAGCGTGCCCGCACGCCGGTCAAGGCATTGTCCGGCGGGGAGAGGGCGCGCCTGTTGCTGGCTAAGCTGTTCAGCAAGCCGGCCAATCTGCTGGTGCTGGACGAACCGACCAACGACCTGGACGTGGAAACCCTCGAGCTGCTCGAAGAGGTCCTGCTGAATTTCCCCGGCACCGTGCTGATGGTTAGCCACGACCGGGCCTTCCTCGACAACGTGGTGACCAGCACGCTGGTCTTCGAGGGCGAGGGCGGGGTGCGCGAGTATGTCGGCGGCTATCAGGACTGGTTGCGCCAGGGCGGCTCGCCACGCCTGCTGGGCGTTGGCGAAAGCAGGTCGGGCAAAGCGGAACTGAGCGCAGTGGCACCCGCTGCGCCGGTGAAAGAGACAGTGAAAGAGGCGGCTCCGGCCGCCGCGAAGAAGCTCAGCTACAAGCTGCAGCGTGAGCTGGAAGCCATCCCCGGGCAGATCGACGCCCTGGAGGTCCAGCTGGCACAACTGCAGGCACAGATCGCCGAACCGGCCTTCTATCAGCAGGCCCCGGCCATCACCGGCGCCGCCCTGGAACGCCTGCAACGCCTACAAGAAGAACTGGACCAACTGCTGGAGCGTTGGGCCGAACTGGAAGCCTGAGAAGCCTGTCGGAGACATGCATGGCGATTGAGTACCGCATCACCCTGGATGACAACCATCAGTTCAGCTACAGGATAGAGCTGGACCGTCAGTACGATCCCCAGGGTGCCGAGGCGACGCCGAAGTGGACGCGCCTCGAACACAATCAGTGCAGCAACTGCCCACTGAAGAAAGACGAATTCAGCCGTTGCCCGGCGGCGGTCGACCTGCACAAGGTGATCGAGGACTTCCAGGGCCTGCCGGCGGTCAAGAAGGCGCAGGTGTGGGTGCGTACCCCCGAGCGTGAGTACAACAAGCAGGTTGGCCTGGAAGAGGGCCTGCGTTCGCTGCTCGGCGTGATCATGGCCACCAGCGCCTGTCCGGTGCTCGGCCGGCTGAAGCCGATGGCACAAAACCACCTGCCGTTCGCCAGCAGCCAGGAGTTCATCCTGCGCACCATTTCGCTGTACCTGACCCGGCAGTACTTCAACTTCCGCGAAGGGCGCCGTCCGGACTGGGAGCTGAAAGGGCTGGTCAAGCAGTTCCAGCAGCTGCAGCTGGTCAATCAGGCGTTCTGGCAGCGCATCCTCGACGTCTGCGAGGGTGATTCCAACCTCAAGGCCTTCCTTACCTTCTTCTCCATGTCGTCGAGCCTGACCGTGTCCATGGAGACCCAGCTGCAGAAGATTCGCCCGCTGGTGATGAGCGCGGGCGACGGCCAGGAATAAGTGACGGGGCCCGTCGCCGGGCCCTCGGTTTACTCCTTGGGTTTCTTCAGGCGCACCGCCAGGACGTCGCACGGCGCACCGTGCAGCACGTCATTGGCGGTGGAGCCGAGCAGCAGGGCTAGGCCATGGCGGCCATGGCTGCCGACCACGATCAGATCGCAACCCTGTTCCTCGGCCAGGCGGTGAATCTCCTGGCGTGGCTGGCCATAGGTCAGGTGGCGCTGTTCTTCTCCCAGTTGCGGGTAGCGGCCGGCGAAGCTCTGCAGGCGTTCGCGGGCCTGGTCGAACTGCTGCTGCTGGAGCATCGACAGGTCCATCGGCACGTCGCCGCCGAAGGCCATGGCCATCGGCTCGACGACATGGACCAGAGAGGCCCTGGCTGCGCCGCCGGCAGCGATGGCTAAGGCCCGTTCGGCTACCGGATGGCATTCCTCGGTCAGGTCGACGGCGATCAGGATGTGCTGGTAGGGCATCTGAGTCTCCTCCACTGAGTGGTCATGCTTGCAGTATGGCTTTGCTCACTTCATAACACAGGCTTTCCTTGCAAGTGACAGATATGACCTGGTGGATCGTGCTTTTACTCGTTGGTGCGGCGCTCAGTCCGCTGGTGTGGCTGCGTCCCTCGCCGCGCCAGCGCGGCCAGATGGAGCTGCGCCTGGCTGCACGGCGCCTGGGCTTGGGCATGCAGCTCAGCCAGCAGGACTGGCCGCACTGGCTGGCGGGCTCGCCGCCGGGCAGCTGCGCGCAATATCATCGCGCTCGCCGCGCCGGCCGCGCTGACAGCTGGCTGTACTGGCAGGTTGCACCGGGGCAGTGGTGCAACCAGTGGCGCGAGCCCTGTAGCGATGCGGTCATGCTCGAGCGTCTGCAAGGCCTGCCGGCCGATGTCTACAAGGTCGAGGCCGGGCCGCAGATGGTGGCGCTGTACTGGGGGGAGCGCGGCGGCGAAGAGGAGCTGCGGCGGGTCGCCGAAGTGCTGGCGGCGGTAGCCTGATTCCACCGGCCGCTTACTCGCACCAACCGCTCTGGCGCATGGGTTGCGGTGGCTTTTCTGAGCAATGTTCCCATCTTCGGTCATTCTGTGACGTTGCACCCATTCGGGGCGCCTGCGACGGGCAATTGACAATTGCCGGGTTTTCACTGAATGTACGCCCACCCAAATCAAACGGGCGTATGAATTGAGCGCTCTGCCCTCGGTGGCAGCGCCTTTACAGCCCGATTATCGCGTTGGTGGGTGTGCTGCACCGATTGGGACTATGCTCGACGGCCTGTGCCGCGGGTGCCCCAGGCAGGTTAGCTCCGACGTGTACAGTTCAGCTTCCATACCGTGGAGATCAGTTGATGATTTACGAAGGTAAAGCCATCACGGTTAAGGCTCTTGAGGGCGGCATCGTCGAATTGAATTTCGACCTCAAGGGTGAGTCCGTTAACAAGTTCAACCGTCTGACCCTGAGCGAGCTGCGCCAGTCGGTCGACGCCATCAAGGCCGACGGTTCGATCAAGGGCGTAATCGTCACCAGCGGCAAAGACGTGTTCATCGTCGGCGCCGACATCACCGAATTCGTCGACAACTTCAAGCTGCCCGACGAAGAGCTGGTTGCCGGCAACCTCGAAGCCAACAAGATCTTCAGTGATTTCGAAGACCTGGCCGTTCCGACCGTCATCGCCATCAACGGCATCGCCCTGGGCGGCGGTTTCGAAATGTGCCTGGCCGGTGACTACCGTGTCGCCTCCGAGAGCGCCAAGATCGGCCTGCCGGAAGTTAAACTGGGCATCTACCCGGGCTTCGGCGGCACCGTGCGTCTGCCGCGCGTGATCGGTACCGACAACGCCATCGAGTGGATCGCTTCCGGTAAGGAAAGCAAGGCCGCCGACGCGCTGAAAGTGGGCGCGGTCGATGCCGTTGTCGCTCCCGCCAAGCTCAAGGACGCCGCTCTGGACCTGGTCAAGCGCGCCATCTCCGGCGAGCTGGACTACAAGGCCAAGCGTCAGCCCAAGCTGGAAAAGATCAAGCTCAACGCCATCGAGCAGATGATGGCCTTCGAAACCGCCAAAGGTTTCGTTGCAGGCCAGGCCGGCCCGAACTACCCGGCTCCGGTCGAAGCCATCAAGACCATCCAGAAGGCCGCCAACTTCGGTCGCGACAAGGCCCTGGAAGTGGAAGCCGCCGGCTTCGTCAAGCTGGCCAAGACCTCGGTTGCCGAGAGCCTGGTCGGTCTGTTCCTGAATGACCAGGAGCTGAAGAAGAAGGCCAAGCAGCACGACGAGATCGCTCGCGACGTGAAACTGGCTGCCGTACTCGGCGCCGGCATCATGGGCGGCGGCATCGCCTACCAGTCGGCTTCCAAAGGCACTCCGATCCTGATGAAGGATATCCGTGAAGAGGGTATCCAGATGGGTCTGAACGAGGCCTCCAAGCTGCTCGGCAAGCGTGTCGAGAAAGGCCGCATGACTCCGGCCAAGATGGCCGAAGCCCTCAACGCCATTCGCCCGACCATGTCCTACGGTGATTTCGGCAACGTCGACATCGTCGTCGAAGCCGTGGTCGAGAACCCGAAGGTCAAGCAGATCGTTCTGGCCGAAGTGGAAGGCGTGGTGCGTGAAGATGCCATCCTGGCTTCCAACACTTCGACCATCTCGATCAACCTGCTGGCCAAGGCCCTGAAGCGTCCGGAAAACTTCGTCGGCATGCACTTCTTCAACCCGGTGCACATGATGCCGCTGGTGGAAGTGATCCGTGGCGAGAAGTCCAGCGACGTGGCCGTTGCCACCACCGTGGCTTACGCCAAGAAGATGGGCAAGAACCCGATCGTGGTCAACGACTGCCCGGGCTTCCTGGTCAACCGCGTACTGTTCCCGTACTTCGGCGGCTTCTCCAAGCTGCTGGAATTCGGTGTCGACTTCGTGCGCATCGACAAGGTCATGGAGAAGTTCGGCTGGCCCATGGGCCCGGCTTACCTCTCCGACGTCGTCGGCATCGACACCGGCCACCACGGCCGTGACGTGATGGCCGAAGGCTTCCCGGACCGCATGGCCGTTGAAGGCAAGACCGCCGTCGACGTGATGTACGACGCCAATCGTCTGGGTCAGAAGAACGGCAAGGGCTTCTACGCCTACGAGACCGACAAGCGCGGCAAGCCGAAGAAAGTCTCCGACCCGGTCGCCTACGAGCTGCTGAAGTCGATCGTCAAGGAGCAGCGCGAGCTGACCGACGAAGACATCATCAACTTCATGATGATCCCGCTGTGCCTGGAAACCGTTCGTTGCCTGGAAGACGGCATCGTCGAGACCGCAGCTGAGGCCGATATGGGCCTGATCTACGGTATCGGCTTCCCTCCCTTCCGCGGTGGTGCTCTGCGTTACATCGATTCCATCGGTGTCGCCGAGTTCGTCGCCCTGGCCGACAAGTATGCCGACCTGGGCGGCCTGTACCACCCGACCGCCAAGCTTCGTGAAATGGCCGCCAAGGGCCAGAAGTTCTTCGGTTAATCGCGCAGCGAACAGAGCGAGAGTAGAAATATGAGCCTGAATCCGAGAGACGCGGTCATTGTCGACTTCGGTCGTACCCCGATGGGTCGTTCCAAGGGCGGCATGCACCGCAACACCCGTGCCGAGACCATGTCGGCACACCTGATCAGCGGCGTCCTGGCGCGCAACACCAAGCTGGACCCAGCCGAAGTGGAAGACGTGATCTGGGGCTGCGTAAACCAGACCCTGGAGCAGGGCTGGAACATCGCGCGCATGGCGTCGCTGATGACCCAGATCCCGCACACCTCTGCCGGCCAGACCGTCAGCCGCCTGTGTGGTTCCTCCATGAGCGCCCTGCACACCGCCGTGCAGGCGATCCAGACCGGCAACGGCGACGTGTTCGTCGTCGGCGGTGTGGAGCACATGGGCCATGTCGGCATGATGCACGGCGTCGATCCGAACCCGCACCTGTCCCTGTACGCCGCCAAGGCCTCGGGCATGATGGGTCTGACCGCCGAAATGCTGGGCAAGATGCACGGCATCAGCCGCGAGCAGCAGGACGCCTTCGGTGAGCGTTCTCACCGTCTGGCGCACAAAGCCACCGTCGAAGGCAAGTTCAAGGATGAGATCATCCCGATGCAAGGCTACGACGAGAACGGCTTCCTCAAGGTGTTCGACTTCGACGAAACCATTCGTCCGGAGACCACCATCGAGAGCCTGGCCGCCCTGAAGCCGGCGTTCAACCCGAAAGGCGGCACCGTGACTGCGGGTACTTCCTCGCAGATCACCGACGGCGCTTCCTGCATGATCGTCATGAGCGCCCAGCGCGCCCAGGACCTGGGCATCCAGCCGATGGCCGTGGTTCGCGCCATGGCCGTGGCCGGTGTCGATCCGGCGATCATGGGCTACGGCCCGGTGCCGTCCACTCAGAAGGCACTCAAGCGTGCCGGCCTGAGCATGGATGACATCGACTTCGTCGAGCTGAACGAAGCCTTCGCCGCCCAGGCTCTGCCGGTGCTGAAGGACCTGAAACTCCTCGACAAGATGGAGCAGAAGGTCAACCTGCACGGCGGCGCCATCGCCCTGGGTCACCCGTTCGGCTGCTCCGGTGCGCGTATCTCCGGCACCCTGCTGAACGTGATGAAGCAGAACGGCGGTACTCTGGGCGTGTCCACCATGTGCGTGGGTCTCGGCCAGGGCATCACCACCATCTTCGAACGCGTCTAAGCGCTCGCAGATGCGAAGACCGGGGCCCTGTGCCCCGGTTTTTGTTTTTTCAGGAGGGGTGTTCATGCAGCTGCAACCAGGGCTCTATCGTCACTACAAGGGGCCGCAGTACCGTGTATTTGGCACCGCGCGGCACTCGGAAACCGAGGAGTGGCTGGTGATTTACCAGGCGCTCTACGGCGAGTACGGCCTGTGGGTGAGGCCGCTGGAGATGTTCTGCGGCACGGTCGAACTGGACGGCGAGACGGTCCCGCGCTTTGCTCTGATCGAGGCCGAACCGGCAGTGATCGGACAGGACTCCGCTGGGACTCGCGCTTGACCGCGAGTCGACAGCCACTATATATAGCGGTGCCTTTATAGGCTCCCGCCTCTTATTCTTCCTTTTTAGTTTCAGGAATTCTCCAATCCATGGGCAAATCGCTGGTCATCGTGGAATCCCCGGCCAAGGCCAAGACCATCAACAAGTACCTGGGCAACCAGTACGTGGTGAAGTCGAGCATCGGCCATATTCGTGACCTGCCCACCAGCGGTTCCGCCAGCGCCAGCAAAGAGCCGGTCAAGCGCGGCAAGGCCGCTGCAGCCGAGGCGCCGGCCCTGTCGCCCAAGGAGAAGGCCAAGCGTCAGCTGTTCTCGCGCATGGGCGTCGATCCGGAGCATGGCTGGAAGGCCAAGTACGAGATCCTGCCCGGCAAGGAAAAGGTGATCGAGGAATTGCGCCGCCTGGCCAAGGACGCCGACACCATCTATCTCGCAACCGACTTGGATCGCGAGGGGGAGGCCATTGCCTGGCACCTGCGCGAAGCCATCGGCGGCGACGACAGCCGCTACAAGCGCGTGGTGTTCAACGAGATCACCAAGAAGGCCATCCAGGAGGCCTTCTCCCAGCCCGGCGAGCTCGACATCAACCGCGTCAACGCCCAGCAGGCGCGCCGCTTCCTCGATCGCGTGGTGGGTTACATGGTCTCGCCGCTGCTGTGGGCCAAGATCGCCCGCGGCCTGTCCGCCGGTCGTGTGCAGTCGGTGGCGGTGAAACTGGTGGTAGAGCGCGAGAAGGAAATCCGCGCCTTCGTCCCGGAAGAGTACTGGGAAGTCCACGCCGACCTTGGCACCGCCAAGAACGACAAGGTGCGCTTCGAGGTGGTCCGCGAGAACGGCGAGGCCTTCAAGCCGCTCAACGAGGCCCAGGCCATGGCCGCCCTGGCCAAGCTCAAGGACTCCAGCTACAGCGTGGTCAAGCGCGAGGACAAGCCGACCTCGAGCAAGCCGACCGCTCCGTTCATTACTTCCACTCTGCAGCAGGCGGCGAGCAATCGCCTCGGCTTCGGCGTGAAGAAGACCATGATGATGGCCCAGCGTCTCTACGAGGCGGGCTATATCACCTATATGCGTACCGACTCGACCAACCTGTCAAACGACGCCATCGACATGGTGCGCGGCTTCATCGACAGCGAGTTCAGCAAGAAGTACCTGCCGGCCAAGCCGAATTTCTATTCGAGCAAGGAGGGCGCCCAGGAGGCGCACGAGGCGATCCGCCCGTCCGATGTCAACCTGCGCCCGACCCAGCTGTCCGGCATGGAGCGTGACGCCGAGCGCCTGTACGAGCTGATCTGGCGCCAGTTCGTGGCCTGCCAGATGCCGCCGGCCGAATACCTGTCCACCAGCGTCAGCGTGGCTGCCGGCGGCTTCGAGCTGCGCGCCAAGGGTCGCATCCTCAAGTTCGACGGCTACACCAAGGTGCTGCCGCAGCAGGGCAAGCCGGGCGATGACGACGTGCTGCCGGAGATGAAGGAGGGCGAGGCGCTCAAGCTGCTGAAGCTCGACCCCAGCCAGCACTTCACCAAGCCGCCGGCACGCTTCTCCGAAGCCAGCCTGGTCAAGGAGCTGGAGAAGCGTGGCATCGGTCGTCCGTCCACCTACGCGGCGATCATCTCCACCATCCAGGAGCGTGGCTATGTGGCGGTGCAGAACCGCCGTTTCTACGCCGAGAAGATGGGTGACATCGTCACCGAGCGCCTCGACGAGAGCTTCGCCAACCTGATGGACTACGGCTTCACCGCCGCCATGGAAGAGCATCTGGACGATGTGGCCCAGGGCGAGCGCGACTGGAAGCATCTGCTCGACGAGTTCTACGGCGACTTCAAGAAGAAGCTGGAAGTGGCCGGCGAGGCTGACAAGGGCATGCGCGCCAACCAGCCGACCCCCACTGATATCGCCTGCCGCGATTGCGGCCGGCCGATGATGATCCGCACCGCCTCCACGGGCGTGTTCCTCGGTTGCTCGGGCTACGCCCTGCCACCGAAAGAGCGCTGCAAGGCCACCATCAACCTGATCCCGGGCGACGAGATCGCCGCGGACGACGAGGGCGAGTCCGAGTCGCGCGTGCTGCTGAACAAGCACCGCTGCCCGATCTGCGCCACGGCGATGGATGCCTACCTGCTGGACGAGACCCGCAAGCTGCACATCTGCGGCAACAACCCGGATTGCACCGGCTACGAGATCGAGCAGGGCCAATACCGCATCAAGGGGTACGAAGGCCCGAGCCTGGAGTGCGACAAGTGCGGCAGCGAGATGCAGCTGAAGACCGGTCGTTTCGGCAAGTTCTTCGGTTGCACCAATCCCAGCTGCAAGAACACCCGCAAGCTGCTGAAGAGCGGCGAGGCGGCGCCGCCGAAGATGGATGCGGTGAAGATGCCCGAGCTCAAGTGCGAGAAGGTCGACGACACCTACGTGCTGCGTGATGGCGCCTCGGGCCTGTTCCTCGCCGCCAGCGGTTTCCCCAAGAACCGCGAGACCCGCGCGCCGCTGGTGCTGGAGCTGGTGCCGCACAAGGACGAGATCGATCCCAAGTACCACTTCCTGCTGGAGGCGCCGCAGAAGGATCCGGAAGGCCGTCCGGCGGTGATCCGCTACAGCCGCAAGACCAAGGAGCAGTATGTGCAGAGCGAGGTGGACGGCAAGCCCACCGGCTGGCGCGCCTTCTTCGACGGCGGCAAGTGGAAGGTGGAAGACAAGCGCTGATCGCGTTGCAGTCGCGCGCCCCGGTGAGGGCGCCGGCTACCCATCTCCGAGTATCAGCAACACCGCTTGCGAGGCATTGTCATGGCCCACGAACTCTATACCCGTACCAATCAGAAGATATTCTTCGCCGGTCTGGCCCTGGATAGTCTGCGCAAGGCCGAAGCCGGTGAGGCAGCGAATGCCCAGGCGCTGGTCCATGCCGAACGCGAGGCTGCGCTGTTCCACCTGTACGGAGCGGTGCTCGGCCTGTGCCATGAGGTTGCCGGCTACTACAAGCTGGCCGAGGCCAATGCTCCGCGTGTGGAGCTGCTGCTGAACCAGGCGGTGCTGCAGTCTTCTCCGACTCCCGAGCTGGCGGAAATGGTGGAGATTGCCCAGCAGCCGGAAAGCTGGCTCGCCCGCCTACTGGCCGCCTACGCCGCGCTGTTCCTGCCACCGCAGGCGCCGAAAACCGCCAAGGTCGATCCGACCTTGCCATTGATCGCAGCGGTCAGTGTCGAGGAAGAAGTTGCCCCCCTGAGCCGTGACGAGTTGGAGAGCTGGCGGCAGCAGCTCAAGCAACTGGTGCTGCGTTACCGCGAGTCGCTCAGCGAGTGCTGAGGCTAGGGCCGGCAAGTCAGGGCTGTTACACTGACAGCCCGCTAGGAGATCGATGTTATGCCCACTTCCTTCCTCGAAATTGTCGAACTGCCCGACGGCCGCATCATTCTGCGCCGTGCCGAGGATGAGGAAGTGCTGGTGACCCTGGACTTCTCGGCGGATGCCAAGGCCTTCCTGCAGGGTCATCATGTCGAGGTGGCCAAGGCCATGCTCAATGTCGGCGTGCAGATGGCCGGCCGACTGGCCGAAGGTGAGATCGAGCAGGATGAGCAGCCGCGCGTGCTGCATTGATTGTCGGGCGCCCGCGAGGGGCGCTTGATTCGAAGGCGCTATCCGTCTGCGCCTCCTGTAACCCTTAATCCAGACGAATATTCAGACTCTGTGCGCTGCCCAGGCGTGCGGCGCTGGTCAGGCTCGCCCGCTGATTGGGCTGCAGGCCGATCCAGCTCACTACGGTGTGGCTGCGGCCCAGGCGCAGTGCTTCGCGAGCAAGATCCAAAGCCTCCTGGCCGGTGCTGGGTTGCAGTACCAGCAGGCGATCCAGGTTGAGGCCGACGCTGCGCAGCCAAGCCGTGGTGAGGGAGGCGGGCGGGGCGATCAGGGTCAGCCAGCGAGCATCCTGATTCAGGCTGAGCTCGCGCAGCACCGGCCCCAGCAGATGGCGGCAGTTGCCGAGCGAGCCTGACAGGCGCAGCTCGCTGAACGGCTCGGGTTCGTCGAGCCAGGGGTTTTCTACGACATCGTCGAGCAGCGGCGTCAGTGGATTGCCGAGGAAGGCTTCAAACAGCGGAAGTTGCGAACGATTCAGCGACTGTGGGAACTGCATGAAGCTCTCCTAATGCTCAGCGGCGAATGACGCCGACACTCAAACCTTCGATCACCAGGTCCTGCTCTTCCAGGTTCACCTCGATCGGGGCGAACTCCGGGTTTTCGGCGATCAGCAGGACCTTGCTGCCATTGCGCTGGAAGCGCTTGACGGTCACCTCGTCATCGATGCGGGCCACCACGATCTGGCCGTTGCGGGCCTCGCGGGTGGTGTGCACGGCCAGCAGGTCGCCATCGAGGATGCCGATATCCTTCATGCTCATGCCACGTACGCGCAGCAGATAGTCGGCCTTGGGGTGGAAGAACTCCGGATTGATCTTGCAGGAGTCTTCGACGTTCTGCTGAGCCAGAACCGGCGCGCCGGCGGCGACCCGGCCGATTACCGGCAGGCCTTCTTCTTCGGCAGCTGCCGGCTCGAAGCCGGGGATGCGAATGCCGCGGGACGCCCCAGGAGTCATCTCGATCGCACCCTTACGGGCCAGGGCCTTAAGATGCTCCTCGGCGGCGTTGGGCGACTTGAAGCCCAGTTCCTGAGCGATCTCCGCGCGGGTTGGCGGATAGCCGTTGTCTTCCAGGCAGCGTTTGATGAAGGCGAGGATTTCGGATTGGCGCGGCGTCAGTTTGAGCATGCTGGCGGTCTGTCTGTTTATACAGTTGCTGTGATTATATACAGTGATTCGGTGCTGGCAACCCCTGTGTCGTTTCGAGGGTGAAATGGCCATTTCTGCCGTCCAGCGGAGCGGCTCTGGCTTTTCCTTATTTCACCTATGGTTAAATACGTGACCGAGCAGCCATGAAAGGTCTTGTCAGACTTGACAGGGCGCCAGCCTGAAACGTATGTTTCAAACAAGTGTTTGTCAGGTGGGGATGTCATGGCTCAATCAGAAACTGTTGAGCGCATTTTGGATGCTGCCGAGCAGCTGTTCGCGGAAAAGGGCTTCGCCGAGACTTCTCTGCGCCTGATTACCAGCAAGGCCGGGGTCAACCTGGCGGCGGTCAACTATCACTTCGGCTCCAAGAAGGCGCTGATCCAGGCAGTGTTCTCACGCTTCCTCGGGCCGTTCTGCATCAGTCTCGAGCGTGAGCTGGATCGTCGCCTGGCCAAGCCGGATGCCAAGGCCAGCCTCGAAGAGCTGTTGGAGATGCTGGTGGAGCAGGCCCTGGCGGTGAAGCCGCGCAGTGGCAACGACCTGTCCATCTTCATGCGCCTGCTTGGCCTGGCCTTCAGCCAGAGCCAGGGTCACCTGCGCAAGTATCTGGAAGAGGTGTACGGCAAGGTCTTCCGCCGCTACATGCTGCTGCTCAACGAGGTGGCGCCCAAGCTGCCGCCGCTGGAGATCTTCTGGCGCGTGCACTTCATGCTTGGCGCCGCGGCATTCAGCATGTCTGGTATCAAGGCCCTGCGCGCCATCGCCGAGAACGACTTCGGCGTGGATACCTCGATCGAGCAGGTGATGCGTCTGATGGTGCCGTTCCTAGCCGCCGGCATGCGTGCCGAGAGCGGGCTGAATGACGAGACGTTGGCCACCGCCCAATTCAAGCCGAGAACCAAGTCGCCGGTCACCGCCAAGGCCGTCTGACCCTGTGCCAGGGCAGGCCGATGGGCTAAGCTAGCGGCCCATGCGCCCGCTCGATTTCCTGCATATCTCCATTGCCGATCAGCGCCTGTACGGCTTCGCCGATGGGCAGCTGATCGTGCGCCTGCCCGTATCCACCGCGCTGAATGGTGCCGGTGAGCAGAGTGGTTCCAACTGCACGCCGCGAGGTCGCCATCAGGTGCGGGCGAAGATCGGTGACGGCCTGCCGCTCGGCGCGGTACTGCGTGGGCGGCGCTGGACCGGCGAGGTCTGGTCCGAGGCGCTGGATGCGCAGTTCCCAGGCCGCGACTGGATTCTCACCCGCATCCTCTGGCTCAGCGGCTGTGAACCGGGCATCAATCGCCTGGGCAAGGTCGATACCTTCCGCCGCTACATCTACCTGCATGGCACGCCGGATACCCAGCCCATGGGCGTGCCGCTTTCCCACGGCTGCGTGCGCCTGCGCAACGCCGACCTGCTGGATCTCTTTCCCCGTGTACCGCCGCACTGCGCGGTGCTGATCGACGAGGCGCCGCGCCCCGAGTGGGCGACCGCCGAACTCTGTTAAGGACTCTTCGTGACTACACCTCTCTACGGCTCCCTGATGCTGGACATCCAGGGCACTTGGCTGACCGCTGAAGACCGCCGAATCCTGCGCCAGCCGGAAGTCGGTGGCCTGATCCTGTTCGCCCGCAACATCGAAGACCCGCGCCAGGTGCGCGAGCTGTGCGCCTCCATCCGCGCCGTGCGTCCGGACCTGCTGCTGGCGGTGGACCAGGAAGGCGGCCGCGTGCAGCGCCTGCGCAACGGTTTCGTGCGTCTGCCGGCCATGCGTGCTTTGGCCGACAACGACGACGCCGAGCAGCTGGCCGAGCACTGCGGTTGGCTGATGGCCACCGAGGTGCTGGCCGTGGGCCTGGATCTCAGCTTCGCCCCGGTGCTGGACCTGGACCACCAGCGCAGCGCCGTGGTCGGCAGCCGCAGCTTCGAGGGCGACGCCGAGCTGGCGACTCGCCTGGCCGGTGCTTTCATCCGCGGCATGGATGCGGCGGGCATGGCCGCCACCGGCAAGCATTTCCCCGGTCACGGCTGGGCCGAGGCCGACTCCCACGTGGCCATCCCGGTGGATGAGCGCAGCCTGGACGAGATTCGTGCCAGGGACCTGATCCCGTTCCAGCGCCTGAGCCAGCAGCTGGCGGCGGTGATGCCTGCCCATGTCATCTACCCGCAGGTGGACGCCGGCCCGGCCGGTTTCTCGCGGCGCTGGCTGCAGGAGATCCTGCGCGGCGAGCTGGGCTTCGCTGGGGTGATCTTCAGCGACGACCTGTCCATGGCCGGCGCCCATGTGGTGGGCAACGCCGCCAGCCGCATCGAGGCGGCGCTGAATGCCGGCTGCGACATGGGCCTGGTGTGCAACGACCGCGGCTCCGCCGAGCTGGCCCTCGGCGCCCTGCAGCGCCTCAATGTGCAGCCGCCCAAGGGGCTGGCGCGCATGCGCGGCCGCGGCTTCGCTCGCACAGATTACCGTGAGCAGCCGCGCTGGCTGCAGGCCATTGCCGCCCTGCGCGCGGCGCAGCTGATCGATTGATTTAAGGAAGCACCATGACCACCTACGCCATCATCGGCGGCACCGGCCTCACCCAGCTGGAAGGCCTGACTCTAAAGCAGGCGCAGAACATCGATACGCCCTACGGTGCCCCTTCGGCGCCGGTGCTGAGCGGCGAATACGCCGGCCATGAGGTGCTGTTCCTCGCGCGCCACGGCCATCCGCATCGCATTCCGCCGCACCAGGTGAACTATCGCGCCAACCTGTGGGCGCTCAAACAGGCCGGCGCCGAGGCGATCCTGGCGGTCAACGCGGTGGGTGGCATTCACCCGGCCATGGGCAGCGGTCACCTGTGCGTGGCGCACCAGATCATCGATTACACCTGGGGCAGGGCGCACACCTTCTTCGAGGGTGAGATCGACCACGTCACCCATATCGACTTCAGCTACCCCTACGACGAGGCGCTGCGCGGCCGGCTGATCGCCGCGCTGCAGGCGTGCGGCTACCCGCACAGCAGCCACGGTGTGTACGGCGCCACCCAGGGCCCGCGCCTGGAGACCGTGGCGGAGATCGCTCGCATGGAGCGCGATGGCTGCGACATCGTCGGCATGACCGGCATGCCCGAAGCCGCCCTGGCTCGCGAGCTGGAACTGCCCTACGCCTGCCTGGCGCTGGTGGTGAACCCGGCGGCGGGCAAGTCCAGCGGCATCATCACCATGGCAGAGATCGAGGCGGAGCTGGCCCGTGGCATCGACAAGGTACGCGCGGTGCTGGGGCAGGTGCTGAGCGCCTGAGCCTGGAGGCCAGAAACAAAAAAGCCCCGCATCGCGGGGCTTTTTCATTCAGCGCTGACAATCAGGGCTGGGTGACTTTCACCAGTACGCCCAGGCTGCCGTTGTCCAGGTAGGTCAGCTCGCCCAGCTTGAGGCGGGTCTTCTGCCGTACGCGCTCGCTGCCGCTGAGCAGGCCGTCGGTATCGAAACGGTTGATCCAGAAGTCCGCCTCCAGGTCGATCAGGCGCTGCTGTTCGCTCAAGGACACCACGCCTTCTACCGGGAAGTGGCCGAACTGCTCGTTGCCGGTGCTCAGCGCGGACTTGCTCGGCACGGCCGCCAGGTTCTGCGCCCAGGCCTGGTGCAGCAGCACTTCGTACCCATTGCCGGGGTTGAGCTTGGCAGCCTCGTCGTTCAGCGCGGTGCCGCGCTCGTTGCCGGCGATGGGCGCGGCGCCCACGGCCCAGTCGTCCGGCGCCGGCTGGCTGGAAGAGAGGGCTTCGCCGCCCTGGCGGAAGACCAGCACTTCGATCTGGAACAGGCCGTCGGCGAAGGCCTGGGGGGCCAGCAGGCAGAGCAGCAGGGTGAGGTGGCGAAACGCGCGCATTGAGTCAGTCCTTTCAGGCGGATTGCGGGGCGAGGCGCTCCAGCAGCGCCTCCAGGGTATTGAAACGTTCCTCCGGGCGCTCCATCGGCACCTGGAGTTTGAACTGGGTGGCACCCTCGAACTTGTAGCGGGCCGGGGCGCTCTGGATCAGCTTGATCAGCACCAGCGGGTCGACGCTGGTGTCGCCGGCGAACTCGATGCGCCCGCCCTGGGGACCGGCGTCGATCTTCTTGATGCCGAGCTTCTCTGCCTGCAGCTTGAGCAGGGTCAGGCGCATCAGGTTCTTGGTCGCCTCCGGCAGCAGGCCGAAGCGGTCGATCATCTCCACCTGCAGCTCTTTCAGGCCGTCCTCGTCGGCGGCCGAGGCGATGCGCTTGTAGAGGATCAGGCGGCTGTGCACGTCCGGCAGGTAGTCGTCGGGGATCAGCGCCGGCACCCGCAGGTTGACCTCCGGGCCACCGCCCAGCGGCTGCTCCAGATTCGGTTGCTCGCCCTTGCGAATGGCCTTCACCGCGCGTTCGAGCATCTCCATGTAGAGAGTGAAGCCGACCGCCTGGATCTGCCCGCTCTGGCCGTCGCCGAGCAGCTCGCCGGCGCCGCGGATTTCCAGGTCATGGGTGGCCAGGACAAAGCCGGCGCCCAGGTCCTGGGCATTGGCGATGGCTTCCAGGCGCTTTTGCGCGTCTTCGGTCATCTGCTTGCGCGGAGGGGTCAGCAGGTAGGCGTAGGCCTGGTGGTGGCTACGGCCGACCCGGCCACGCAACTGGTGCAGCTGGGCCAGGCCGAACTTGTCGGCGCGCTCGATGAGGATGGTGTTGGCGCTGGGCACGTCGATGCCTGTCTCGATGATGGTCGAGGCCACCAGCACGTTGAAGCGCTTGTGGTAGAAGTCGCTCATCACCCGTTCCAGATCGCGCTCGTGCATCTGCCCGTGACCGATGCCGATGCGCGCTTCCGGAACCAGTGCGGCCAGGTCGGCGGCGCACTTCTCGATGGTCTTCACGTCGTTGTGCAGGTAGTACACCTGGCCGCCGCGCAGCAGTTCGCGCAGCAGCGCCTCCTTGATCACCGAATCGTGCTGCTCCATGACGAAGGTGCGCACCGACAGCCGGCGCGCCGGCGGGGTGGCAATGATCGACAGGTCGCGCATGCCCGATACCGCCATGTTCAGTGTGCGCGGGATCGGTGTGGCAGTGAGGGTGAGGATATCCACCTCGCTGCGCAGGGCCTTGAGCTGCTCCTTCTGGCGCACGCCGAAGCGGTGTTCCTCGTCGATGATGCACAGCCCCAGGTCCTTGAAGCGCACATCGTCCTGTAGCAGCTTGTGGGTGCCGATGACGATGTCGATCTTGCCCTCGGCCAGCTTGGCCACCGCCTCGTTGACTTCCTTGGCGCTCTTGAAGCGGCTCATCACCTCGACCGTTACCGGCCAGTCGGCGAAGCGGTCGCGGAAGCTGTTGTAGTGCTGCTGGGCGAGCAGGGTGGTCGGCACCAGCACCGCGACCTGGCGCCCGCTGTGCACGGCGATAAAGGCCGCGCGCATGGCCACCTCGGTCTTGCCAAAGCCGACGTCGCCGCAGACCAGGCGATCCATCGGCTTGGCCGCCAGCATGTCCTCGCGCACCGCGTCGATGGCGGCCTGCTGGTCCGGGGTCTCCTCGAAGGGGAAGCCGGCGCTGAAGGTGGCGTAGTCGGCGGCCGGGTCCTTGAACGCATAGCCTTCGCGGGCGGCGCGGCGGGCGTAGATGTCGAGCAGTTCGGCGGCGACGTCGCGCACTTGCTCGGCGGCCTTGCGCTTGGCCTTCTGCCAGGTCTCCGAGCCCAGGCGGTGCAGCGGCGCCAGGGCGTCGTCGCTGCCGGTGTAGCGGGCGATCAGGTGCAGGCTGGCCACCGGCACGTAGAGCTTGGCTTCCTCGGCGTACATCAGGGCGAGGAACTCGGCGGCCTGGCCGTCGAACTCCATGGTCACCAGGCCCAGGTAGCGGCCGACGCCGTGGTCGATATGCACCACCGGCGCGCCTTCGCGCAGCTCGGTGAGGTTCTTGATCACATTGTCGCCACCATCGCGCGATTTCTCGCGGCGGCGGCGCTGCATCACCCGTTGGCCGAACAGCGGGCTCTCGGCGACCAGGGCTATCTGGTCGAGCAGCAGGCCCTCGTCCAGCGGGGCGATGCAGATGGCCAGGCGCTCGCGGCTGTCAGTGAACTCCTTCCAGCCGGCCACTTCGATGGGCTTGAGCTTGAGCCGCGCCAGCAGTTCCAGCAGCACTTCGCGGCGGCCGGCGGACTCGGCGCTGAACAGCACGCGGCCCGGGTATTCCTCGATAAAGCGGCGCAGCGCGGCCAGCGGCTCGCTCGCCTTGGCCTGGATGGCCAGGTCCGGCAGGGGCCGGGCGTCGAAGCGCTCGCGGCCGACGCCGACTTCCACGTCTTCCTGGCTAACTACTACGCGCGGCCAGTTCTTCAGGCGGGCGAAGCAGTCTTCTACCGGCAGGAAGATGTCGGCCGGCGGCAGCAGCGGGCGCTCGGGGTCGACGCGGCGGTCCTCGTAGCGGTTGCGCGCATCAAGCCAGAACTGCTCGGCGGCCTGCTCGATGCCCGGCAGGGAGAACACCTGGGTGTCGCCCGGCAGGTAGTCGAACAGGGTGCCGGTTTCCTCGAAGAACAGTGGCAGGTAGTACTCGATGCCGGCCGGGGTGATGCCGGAGGCCAGGTCCTGGTAGATCGGGCAGCGGCGGAAGTCGACGTCGAAGCGCTCGCGGAAGCGCCCGCGGAAGTCGGTGACGGCCTTCTTCTCCAGCGGGAACTCGCGGGCCGGCAGCAGGCGGATCGACTCCACCTTGTCCACCGAGCGCTGAGTCTCCGGGTCGAAGGTGCGCAGGGTCTCGATCTCGTCGTCGAACAGGTCGATGCGGTAGGGCGTGTCGCTGCCCATGGGGAACAGGTCGATCAGCGCGCCGCGCACGGCGAACTCGCCATGTTCGTAGACGGTGTCCACGCAGCGGTAGCCGGCAGCTTCCAGGCGGGCGCGCATCTCTTCCACATCGAGCTTCTGGCCGACGTCCAGCAGCAGGCCGGAGCCGAGCAGGAAGCGGGTCGGCGCCAGGCGGTGCAGGGCGGTAGCGATCGGCACCACCAGCACGCCGTGCTTGATCTCCGGCAGGCGGTAGAGGGTGGCGATGCGCTGGGAAATGATGTCCTGGTGCGGCGAGAACACGTCGTAGGGCAGGGTTTCCCAGTCCGGGAAGTGCAGCACCGGCAGGTCCGGGGCAAAGAACGCCAGCTCTTCCTGCAGGCGCTCGGCGCTCTGGCTGTCGGCGGTCAGCAGCAGGGTGAAGCGCTTGGCGGCGCTGGCGGCCTCGGCCACGGCCAGGCTCAGCGCGGCCCCGGGCAGGTTGCCCCAGTGCTGTTTGCCGGCGGCGCCCGGCAGTTTCGGCAAGTGCAGTACGGACACGGGTGTCACGGCCCCAGGCGAAAAGAAGGGGGCGATTGTAACGAGCGGAGGTATCTACTGTCAGTTACGACGGGCGCACATTGCTCAGTGCAGTGGGCGCCGTCATAATGTAGCCCCTTTTTTCAGCCCCTACATGTGGAAGGTAATTGCCCGTGACCCAGAAGCCCGACCAGTGTCTCGGTGAGTGGATTGATCGTGAAGCCCTCGCAGAAGCGATGATTCCTATGATCGGTCAGCTCTACCGCAACAACAGCGTGGTGACCTCGATCTACGGCCGTGGTCTGATCAACCGTTCGGTGATCGACATTCTCAAAGCCCATCGCTTCGCCCGTCACCGCCTGGCTGACGAAGGCAGCGAGCTGTCGGTTCACGATACCTTCCCGATTCTCAAGGCCATGAGCGAGCTCAAGCTGGGCGCCGCCTCCGTGGACCTGGGCAAGATGGCCAGCAAGTTCAAGACCGAAGGCAACGGCCGCGCCGTCGAGCAGTTCGTCAAGGACGAGCTGGCCGACGTGGTCGGCAAGCAGAACGGCGCTGCCCGCGAAGGCACCGACGTGGTTCTGTACGGTTTCGGCCGCATCGGCCGCCTGCTGGCGCGCATCCTGATCGAGAAAACCGGTGGTGGCGACGGCCTGCGTCTGCGCGCCATTGTCGTGCGCAAGGGTTCCAGCAATGACCTGGTCAAGCGCGCCAGCCTGCTGCGTCGCGACTCGGTACACGGCAAGTTCGATGGCACCATCACCATCGACGAGGAAAACAACACCCTGACCGCCAACGGCAACCTGATCCAGGTGATCTACGCCAAGTCGCCGACCGAAGTCGACTATACCCAGTACGGCATCAAGAACGCCCTGCTGGTCGACAACACCGGCGTATGGCGCGATGCCGATGGCCTGGGCCAGCACCTGGCCTGCCCGGGTGTCGACCGCGTGGTGCTGACCGCACCGGGCAAGGGCGCGCTGAAGAACATCGTGCACGGCATCAACCACAGCGAAATCACCGCTGACGACAAGATCATCTCGGCCGCTTCCTGCACCACCAACGCCATCGTGCCGGTGCTGAAGGCCGTCAACGATCAGTACGGCATCGTCAACGGCCACGTCGAAACCGTTCACTCGTACACCAACGACCAGAACCTGATCGACAACTTCCACAAGGGCGATCGCCGTGGCCGCAGCGCCCCGCTGAACATGGTGATCACCGAGACCGGTGCCGCCACTGCCGCTGCCAAGGCCCTGCCGGCCCTGAAGGGCAAGCTGACCGGCAATGCCATTCGCGTACCGACGCCGAACGTTTCGATGGCCATCCTTAACCTGAACCTGGAGAAGGCCACCACCCGCGAAGAGATCAACGAGTACCTGCGCCAGATGGCCATGCACTCGGACCTGCAGAAGCAGATAGACTTCGTCCAGTCCCAGGAAGTGGTGTCCACCGACTTCGTCGGCTCGCGCCACGCCGGTGTGGTCGATGCCGAAGCCACCATCTGCAACGACAACCGCGTCGTGCTGTACGTGTGGTACGACAACGAGTTCGGCTACAGCTGCCAGGTGGTTCGCGTGATGGAAGAGATGGCTGGGGTCAACCCGCCGGCCTTCCCGCGCTAAGCGCAGGGCAATACGCAAACGGGAGCTTCGGCTCCCGTTTTCGTTTTCTGTGCCTAGGCTTGCGCCTGACTGCAACGGAATTTCCTCGTGGCCAGATTCTCCGCGCTGTTCCTGATCCTGCTGCTGAGCGGCTGTGGTGACGCGCTGCAGGAGTTCGGCGGGCCGACCATGGGCAGCCATTACTCGCTGAAGTACGTGCAAGCCGAAGGCGTGCCGCCGCGCGAGCGTCTGCAGGCCGAGGTGGAAGGCCTGCTGGCCGAGATCGACCGGCAGATGTCGTCCTGGCGCGCGGACTCCGACCTGTCGCGCTTCAACCAGTTGCCGGCGGGGGCCTGCATGGCCATGCCCGAGTCGGTGCTGCAGCTGGTGAGCTTCGGCGCCCAGCTGTCCGCCGGCAGCGAGGGGGCCTTCGATCTCTCCGTGCAGCCGCTGATGGACCTCTGGGGCTTCGGCGCGCAATCGCGCGGCCGGCGCGTGCCGGCCGCCGAGGAAATCGCCGCGGTGCTACCCGCCATCGGCCAGCGTCATCTGCGCATCGACGGCCGGAGGCTGTGCAAGGACGCCGCCGTGCGTCTCGATCTCGACGCCATCGCCGCCGGCTACGCGGTGGATCACATCGCCGCGCGCCTGAGCGAGCTGGGCGTGCGCAGCTTCCTGCTGGAGGTCACCGGCGAGCTCAAGGCGGTCGGGCGCAAGCCGGACGGCTCGCCCTGGACGGTGGCCATCGAGGCTCCGCGCGACGAGAGCCGCGAGGAGCAGTTGCGCCTGGCTCTGGATGGTCTTGGCGTGTCCACCTCCGGTGATTACCGCAATTACTTCGAGGCCGGCGGCCAGCGTTATTCGCATACCTTCGACCCGCGCACGGGGCGGCCGGTCAGCCACGACCTGGCCTCGGTCAGCGTGGTGGATGCCTCGGCGCTGCGCGCCGATGGCCTGTCGACCGCCCTGATGGTGCTGGGGCCCGAGGCGGGCATGGCCTACGCCGAGCGCGAGGGCGTCGCCGCGCTGTTTATCCGGCGCGCCGGTGAGCGCTTCGTCACCCAGGCGAGCACGGCTTTCGTGCGCCGCTTCGGCGACCCGCAGGCGCCTGGCGCGGGCATGTAGTGGAGAGAAAGCTCGCCTACGCCGCGACCAAGCGCTAATGTGCCGGGCAAAATTGCACGGCTAAGCTGTGTGAAGAGTTTCGAGAGCCGCGGCCATGGGGGCGCGGTCGATCCGGGCCTTGCCGATCTCTATCGAGTGGCCCGGTGCGCGATGAGGAGTAAGCATGGCGGTCTACAACTACGACGTGGTGGTGCTGGGTTCCGGTCCGGCGGGCGAGGGCGCGGCAATGAACGCGGCCAAGGCCGGGCGCAAGGTGGCGGTGGTCGACAACCGCCCGCTGGTAGGCGGCAACTGCACCCACCTCGGCACCATCCCGTCCAAGGCGCTGCGCCACTCGGTGCGGCAGATCATGCAGTACAACACCAACCCGCTGTTCCGCCAGATCGGCGAGCCGCGCTGGTTCTCCTTCCCCGACGTGCTGAAGAGCGCCGAGCGGGTCATTTCCAAGCAGGTCGCCTCGCGCACCAGCTATTACGCGCGCAACCGCATCGACGTGTTCTTCGGCACCGCCAGCTTCGCCGACGAGCAGACCGTGGAAGTGGTCTGCCCCAGCGGCGTGGTCGAGAAACTGGTGGCCAAGCAGGTGGTCATCGCCACCGGCTCGCGTCCCTATCGCCCGGCGGACGTGGACTTCCACCACCCGCGCATCTATGACAGCGACACCATCCTCAGCCTGACCCACACCCCGCGCCGCATCATCATCTACGGCGCCGGCGTGATCGGCTCCGAGTACGCCTCGATCTTCAGCGGCCTGGGCGTGCTGGTCGACCTGATCGACAACCGCGACCAGTTGCTTAGTTTCCTGGATGACGAGATCTCCGACGCGCTCAGCTATCACCTGCGCACCAATAACGTGCTGATTCGCCACAACGAAGAGTACGAGCGCATCGAGGGCCTGGAGAACGGTGTGATCCTGCACCTCAAGTCGGGCAAGAAGATCAAGGCCGACTGCCTGCTGTGGTGCAACGGCCGTACCGGCAACACCGACCGGCTGGGCCTGGAGAACATTGGCATCAAGGTCAACAGCCGCGGCCAGATCGAGGTCGACCAGCAGTACCGCACGCAGATCAGCAACATCTTCGCCGCCGGTGACGTGATCGGCTGGCCGAGCCTGGCCAGTGCCGCCTACGACCAAGGCCGGTCGGCCGCCGGCAGCGCGGTGGAGAACGACAGCTGGCGCTTCGTCGACGACGTGCCGACCGGCATCTACACCATTCCGGAGATCAGCTCGATCGGCAAGAACGAGAAGGAGCTGACCCAGGCCAAGATTCCCTACGAGGTTGGCAAGGCCTTCTTCAAGGGCATGGCGCGGGCGCAGATCTCCCACGAGCCGGTGGGCATGCTGAAGATCCTATTCCACCGCGAGACCCTGGAGATCCTCGGCGTGCACTGCTTCGGCTACCAGGCCTCGGAGATCGTGCACATCGGCCAGGCGATCATGAACCAGAAGGGCGAGGCGAACAGTATCAAGTACTTCGTCAACACCACCTTCAACTACCCGACCATGGCCGAGGCCTATCGGGTGGCGGCGTTCGACGGTCTCAACCGGCTTTTCTGAGCGGCTCCGACCGGTGGCCTGAGCCGGTCGGGGATCCCCTCAGCGACTCCCGCACCTGGCGCTGGCCGAATCGGGAGAGCTTCTGACCAGGCGCGCTGCTGCAAAAAGAACCGGCCCACTGGCCGGTTTCTTTTTGTCCATGAGAAGCGCGGTCAGGGTCAGCGCTTAAGCGTATCGACCGCCAGCCCCGGGAAGTCGGTGATGATACTGTCTGCGCCGAAGTCGGCCAGGCGGCGCATCAGGGCCGGCTCGTTGACCGTCCATACCGACACGTGCAGGCCGGCCTTCTGCGCCTTGAGCAGGCGTTCCGGGGTGCACAGGGTCCAGTTCAGCGCGAGCATCGAGCACTCGTGGTGGGCGGCGACCTTGAGCGGGTCGAGCCAGTTGTACTCGGCGACCAGGCCGCGCGATAGCTCCGGGGTCAGCCTGCGCAGGGCGCGCAGTACTTCACGCGAGCTGCTGGTGACGGTGACCTTGTCCTTGATGCCGAAGCGTTCGGCCAGTGCCTGGATGGCCAGCACGGTGCGTGCGGCGCGCACCCGCGAGGCGCTTTTGACTTCCAGCTGCCAGTGCTCGAAGGGGCACTGCTCGAATAGGGTTTCCAACTTGGGAATGGGGCAGGGCGTCTTCCAGCCCGGGCCGCCGAGGCGCGCATCCAGATTCGTCAGTTCCTCGGCATCATGCTCCACCACCTTGCCGCGGCGGCCGGTGGTGCGCTTGAGGGTCGGGTCGTGGATCACCATCAGCTCGCCATCGCGCGACAGGTGCAGGTCCAGCTCGCAGCGGGTGACGCCATGCGCGAGGCATTGCTGGAAACTGGCGAGGGTGTTTTCCGGTGCTTCGCCCTTGGCGCCGCGGTGGCCGTAGATGAGGGTCACTGTTGTTCCTTGGTGGGATGGCGGGGCTGGTGATGAAGCACGCTGTTCACCACGTGGTCGTACTCGAAATAGACGCTGAAGCTGCGGTAGTCCCAGCGGGTGATCGGTGGCTGGCCCACCGGCGGATGTTCCTCGTCGGCCAGGCCGAAGCGCGCCAGCACCGAACTTCTGGATTCGCCCACCTTGGGCAGGCCGGCGACCGCGTCGCCCTGCTGGCCAACGGGGATCTCGATGGTTTCCGCCAGCGCCGGCAACGGCAGCAGCAGGGCGAGCAGCAGTGGCAGGGCGCGCATCAGTCCTGCCCCCGCGCCTGGCGGCGCTCCAGCGCCTGCTTCTGCAGGATGTGGCGCGCCAGCAACTGGCGCTGTGCGTCGGTCAGTGCCTCGAACTCGGTACCGATCTCGAACTGGCCATCGTCGCGATTGTGGCAATGCACGACCTGGGCGCGCAGCAGCAGGCCGAGTGCCTGGGGCATCAGCACCATCTTGATCGCCAGATGGCTGCCGGCGGGTATCGCCTGGCCATGATTGAAGCTGATGCCGCCCTCGGAGATGGATACCCGCCGCGGCGAGCCGATGTCACGCAGCAGGCTCTGCGCCACGGCCTGGCCGAGCAGGTCGATGCGCTTGTTCATCACCTTAAGGTAGTTGGCCAGGGTGCGGTCGCGCTCGCTGATATGCCGCAGCAGGTGCTGCGACTCGAAGTCCATCAGGTGCAGTTCGCTGAGCAGATTGAACAGCGGGGAATTATCGTGCAGCGGGTCACTGGCGTGAGCTTCGGCCCTGGAGAGCAGGCTGAAATCCAGTGCCATCGTATCCTCGATACGGTAGTATTCGCGGCGATCATCGGCGTCTTGAATCGACATGGCGAACCCATGGCAGCAGTGGTGGTCTGAGTGTAAAGCCGCGCGCCAAGCCCCGCCACAAGGACGTTTCTCTCTTTCCGCCAGCGAACCCTTCACTCATGTTCAGACCCCTGCCGTTCTTTATCGGCGTGCGTTATACGCAGGCCCGGCGCCGCAGCCTGTTTGTCTCCTTCATATCCCTCACCTCCATCATCGGCCTGGCCCTCGGCGTGCTGGTGATGATCGTCGTGCTGTCGGTCATGAACGGTTTCGACCGCGAGATGCGCGACCGTGTTCTGGGCATGGTGCCCCACGCCACCCTCGACAGCCCCACGCCGATCAAGGACTGGCGCACCATAGGCGAAGGCCTGCTGCGCCACCCGCAGGTGGCCGCCATTGCTCCCTTCACCCAGATGCAGGGCCTGCTGACCAACAACGGCCAGGTGCAGAAGGTGCTGGTCAACGCCATCGACCCGGTCGAAGAGGGCAAGGTGTCGATCATTGGCGACTACTTCCTCAAGGATCAGGGCGCGCTCGATTCGCTCAGGGCCGGTGGCTTCGGCATCGTTATCGGCGACCTGGCGGCGAAGAAGCTCGGCCTGAAGATCGGCGACAAGGTCACCTTCGTCGCGCCCGAGGTGGCGGTGACGCCCGCCGGCATGTTCCCGCGCATGAAGCGCTTCACCGTGGTCGGCATCTTCCATGTCGGCGCCGGCGAGATCGACGGACATGTGGTGATGACCCATGTGCAGGACGCCGGCCGCCTGCTGCGCCTGAAGCCGGGCGAGGTGCAGGGCATCCGCCTGAAATTGCATGACCTGTTCCAGGCGCCCCAGGTGGCCTGGGAACTGGCCAGCCTGCTGCGCGAGCAGGACTTCTACGCCCGCGACTGGACCCGCACCCACGGCAACCTGTACCAGGCCATCCGCATGGAGAAGACCATGATCGGCCTGCTGCTTTTGCTTATCGTCGCGGTGGCCGCCTTCAACATCATCTCCACCCTGGTGATGGTGGTGACCGATAAGAAGTCCGACATCGCCATCCTGCGCACCCTCGGCGCCACGCCGCGGCAGATCATGCTGACCTTCATGGTCCAGGGCTCGGTGATCGGAATCGTCGGCACCCTGGTCGGCGGAGTGCTCGGTGTGCTCGCCGCGCTCAACGTCAGCGCGGCGATCAAGGGCCTGGAAAATCTGCTCGGCATCCAGTTCCTCAATGCCGAGGTGTACTTCATCGACTACCTGCCCTCGCAGGTGCAGGGCTCGGATGTGGCGCTGGTCTGCGGCGCCGCCCTGGTCCTGAGTTTCCTTGCCACCCTTTACCCGGCCTGGCGTGCGGCGCGCACCCAGCCAGCGGAGGCTTTGCGTTATGAGTGACAAGTCCGTCCTGAGTTGCCGCAACCTGGGCAAGAGCTACGAGGAAGGCCCGCAGACGGTCGAGGTGCTGGCCAGCGTCGAACTGGAGCTGCTGCCCGGCGAGCGCGTGGCCATCGTCGGTTCCTCCGGCTCGGGCAAGAGCACGCTGCTGAACATGCTCGGCGGCCTGGATACGCCGAGCAAGGGCAGCGTCTGGCTGGCCGGCGAGGAGCTCTCGGCGCTCAACGAAAAGGCCCGCGGCCTGCTGCGCAACCGGGCGCTGGGCTTCGTCTACCAGTTCCACCACCTGCTGCCGGAATTCACCGCGCTGGAAAACGTGTGCATGCCGCTGCTGATCGGCAAGACGCCGATCCCGGAGGCGCGCCAGCGTGCCACCGCGCTGCTGGAGCGGGTCGGCCTCGGTCATCGCCTGTCGCACAAGCCGGCCGAGCTGTCCGGCGGCGAGCGCCAGCGTGTGGCCATCGCCCGCGCCCTGGTCAACAACCCGGCGCTGGTGCTGCTCGACGAGCCGACCGGCAACCTCGACCAGCACACCGCCCAGGGCATCCAGGACCTGATGCGCGAGCTCAGCTCGTCTTCGCAGACCGCCTTCCTGGTGGTGACCCACGACCCGCAACTGGCAGGCCAGATGGATCGCGTGTTGCGCCTGGAAGACGGCAAGCTGGTGGCTGCCTGATATGTTCCGGCCACTCGCGATCTTCGTCGGTGCCCGCTACACCCGGGCCAAGCGGCGCAATCACTACATCTCGTTCATCTCGCTGACCTCGATGATCGGCCTGGCGCTTGGCGTGCTGGCGATGATCGTGGTGCTGTCGGTGATGAACGGTTTCCAGAAGGAAATGAGCTCGCGCATCCTCGGCATGGTGCCGCACGCCACCCTGTCCGCCGAGCAGCCGCTGGACGACTGGCAGGCGGTGGCCGCCGCTGCCATGAAGCACAAGCAGGTGACCGGCGCCGCGCCCTTTGCCGAGCTGGAAGGCATGTTCTCCTACAAGGGCACCATGCAGCCGATCCAGATCAACGGCATCGATCCGGCCGAGGAACAGAAGGTCTCGATCATCGGCCGGCACATGGTCCAGGGCCGCCTGGAGGACCTCAAGCCGGGCGAGTTCGGTGTGGTGCTCGGTGAGATCAGCGCGCGGCGCTTCCGCCTCAGTGTCGGCGACAAGCTGACCCTGATCGTGCCGGAGCTGAGCAACGCCGCTGGTGGCATTACTCCGCGCATGCTGCGTCTGTCGGTGGTCGGCGTGTTCAAGGTCGGCGCCGAGCTGGATGGCAGCCTGGCGCTGATCAACATCGCCGACGCCTCCAGCATCCAGCGCATGAACGAAGGGCAGGTGCAGAGCGTGCGCATCGCCCTCAAGGACCTGTACCAGGCGCCGCAGGTTTCCGCCGCCATCGCCAAGGAGCTGGGCGCCGGCTACAAGTCGATCGACTGGACCCGTACCCAGGGCAGCCTGTTCAGCGCCATGCAGATGGAGAAGACCATGATCGGCCTGCTCCTGCTGCTGATCATCGCGGTGGCCGCCTTCAACATCATCGCCACGCTGATCATGGTAGTCGCCGACAAGCGCGCCGACATCGCCATCCTGCGTACCCTGGGCGCCACGCCGGGGCAGATCATGGCCACCTTCATGGTCCAGGGCACGGTGATCGGCAGCATCGGCACCCTGATCGGTGGCGTGCTGGGCGTGATCGTCGCGCTCAACGTCAGCAGCTGGGTGGCCTGGCTGGAGCGGGTCAGCGGCGCGCATATCTTCAGCTCGGACGTGTACTTCATCAGCAGCCTGCCGTCCGACCTGCGTGGCCTGGACGTCTTGCTGATCTGCGGCGCGGCGCTGAGCATGAGCTTCCTCGCTACCCTGTACCCGTCCTGGCGTGCCTCACGCACCCAGCCGGCCGAGGCGCTGCGCTACGAGTGAAGACAAAAACGCCGCGATCATCGCGGCGTTTTTCATTCAGTTGGCAGCCTGGCGACGACGCTCGGCGCGCTTGCGCCAGCTGTGCGCCACCCACCAGCGCCAGTACAGCATGGTCACGCCGTAGCCCAGCGCGCCGAGCAGCGCGCCGGTGACCACCGAGCCGAGCAGGAAGGGTTTCCAGACGATCGCCAGCTCGCCGCTGATCCATTCCCAGGTCAGTTCGTCCGGCAGCTCCATCGGCGGAATGCCGAGCAGCCAGCTGCCCATCTTGTAGGTGCAGTAGAAGATCGGCGGCATGGTGAAGGGGTTGGTCAGCCAGACCAGGCCCACCGAGATCGGCAGGTTGGCGCGGATCGGAATCGCCAGGCAGGCGGCGATCAGCATCTGCGCGGGCGCCGGGATGAACGCGGCGAACAGGCCGGCGGCCATGGCACGCGCCACCGAATGGCGGTTCAGGTGCCAGAGGTTGGGGTCGTGCAGCAAGGCGCCGAGGAAGCGCAGTGACTTGTGTTCCCGGATCGTCTCCGGATTGGGCATGTAGCGTTTGAACAGACGACGAGGCATGGGCAGTCTCGGGAAAAACGAGCGGCTATTATGCACCGATGGTCGCAGGCAGGCTTGGCTGCTTTGTGACAGTGATTAACCCAGGATGGGGAAACGATGCGCACAGGGATGCTCGCGCTGGCTGCAGGCCTGGCCTGCCTTCCGTTACTGCCGGAGCTGCCGCCGACCTGGCTGCTGCTGCTGGCGCTCTTGCCCTTGGCGCTGATGCTATTGCCTTGGCGCAGCTATGCCATCTCCTTCCTATTGTTCGGCTTTGTCTGGGCCTGCTGCAGCGCCCAGGCGGCGCTGGATGATCGCCTGCTTCCCGAGCTGGACGGCCGCACCCTGTGGCTGGAGGGGCGGGTGAGCGGCCTGCCGGAGGTGAGCGAGGGTGTGGTGCGCTTCCAACTGGAAGAGCCGATGGCGCGTGCGCACCGACTGCCCGAGCACCTGCGCCTGTCCTGGTATGACGGCCCGAAGGTGCTGGCCGGCGAACGCTGGCGCCTGGCGGTCAAGCTCAAGCGCCCGCGCGGCCTGGTCAATCCGCAGGGCTTCGATTACGAGGCCTGGCTGCTGGCCCAGCGCATCGGCGCCACCGGCACCATCAAGCAGGGCGAGCGGCTGAGCGAGGCCACGGGACCGGCGGCCTGGCGCGACCAGCTGCGTCAGCGCCTGCTCGGCGTTGAGGCCCATGGTCGCGCCGGCGGGTTGGCGGCGTTGGTGCTCGGCGACGACTCCGGCCTCAGTCGCGCCGATTGGCGCACGCTACAGGACACCGGCACCGTGCACCTGCTGGTGATCTCCGGCCAGCACGTGGCGCTGCTCGCCGCCGTGCTCTATGGCCTGGTCGCCGGACTGGCTCGCCTCGGTCTGTGGCCGCGCCTGCTGCCCTGGCTGCCCTGGGCCTGTGGCCTGGCCTTCGCCGGTGCGCTGGGCTATGGCGTGCTAGCCGGCTTCGAGGTGCCGGTACGGCGGGCCTGCGTGATGGTGGCGCTGGTGCTGCTCTGGCGCCTGCGCTTCCGACACCTGGGGCTGTGGTGGCCGTTGGCGCTGGCGCTCATTCTGGTGTTGCTGGTCGAGCCTCTGGCCAGCCTGCAGGCGGGCTTCTGGTTGTCCTTCGGCGCGGTGGCGGTGCTGGTCTGGGTGTTCGGTGGGCGGCTCGGCACTTGGTCCTGGTGGCGCGTCTGGTGGCGGGCGCAGTGGACGCTGGCGCTGGGCTTATTGCCGCTGTTCTTCGCCCTCGGCCTGCCCCTGAGCCTGAGCGGCCCGCTGGCCAACCTGGTCGCGGTGCCCTGGGTCAGTCTGCTGGTGGTGCCGTTGGCGCTGCTCGGCACCCTGCTGTTGCCGGTGCCCTGGCTGGGGGAGGGGCTGCTGTGGCTGGCCGGCGGCCTGCTGGAACTCCTGTTCCAGCTGCTGGCCTGGATCGCGGCGCTGCTGCCGGCCTGGCTGCCTACCGCGCTGCCGCTCTGGTGCTGGCTGATCGGCAGCCTGGGTGTGTTGTTGTGCCTGATGCCGTCTGGTGTGCCACTGCGGGCGTTGGGTTTGGCGATGCTGCTGGCATTCGCTGTTCCGCCGCGGGAGCGGATCCCGTCGGGGCAGGCGGAAATCTGGCAGCTGGATGTCGGCCAGGGCCTGGCCGTGCTGGTGCGCACCCGCGAGCACGCGTTGCTGTACGACGCCGGGCCGCGCTTCGGTGACTTCGACCTGGGCGAGCGGGTAGTGCTGCCTTCGCTGCGCCAGCTCGATGTGTCCCACCTCGACCTGATGCTGCTCAGCCATGCCGATAGCGATCACGCCGGCGGCGCCGAGGCACTGGCGCGTGGTCTGCCGATCGACCGTGTGCTGAGTGGCGAGTCGGCCGTGTTGCCGGCCAGCCTGGCGGCGCAGCCCTGCATCGATGGGGCAAGCTGGAGCTGGGACGGCGTGCGCTTCACTACCTGGCGCTGGGCCGGGGCGGGAGAGGGCAACCCGGCTTCTTGCCTGCTCAAGGTCGAGGCAGCAGGCGAACGGCTGCTGCTGACCGGCGATATAGATGAGGCGGCGGAAGCGGCGCTGCTGGCGGCCGGTCGCGATCTGCGCGCCGAGTGGCTGCAGATACCGCACCATGGCAGTCGCAGCTCGTCGTCGGCGGCGTTTCTCGATGCGGTGGCGCCACGGGCCGCCTTGCTCTCGCGAGGTTGGCACAACCCCTTCGGTCATCCGCACCCGACTGTGCTGGCGCGCTATCGCGAGCGCGACATCACCCTGTATGACAGCGCCGAACGCGGTGCCGTGCGCCTGCTGCTGGGCTCGGGCGAGGGCGTTTCCAGCTGGCGCGAGCGTCCGCGTTTCTGGCGGGAAAAATGAGAACCGGGGTGGTCTGCGCCGACTCGACCCTATGCTAGAGTGGCGCCACTTTTCCGAGTGGGGATGCACTGCCGTGTGGGAGCTGGTCAAATCTGGTGGCTGGATGATGCTGCCGATCATTCTGAGTTCTATCGTTGCCGCCGGCATCACTGCCGAACGTCTCTGGACCCTGCGCGCCAGCCGTATCGCGCCTGCCCATCTGCTGGGCCAGGTGTGGCTGTGGATCAAGGAAAAGAAGCTCACCAACGACAAGCTCAAGGAGCTGCGTGCCAACTCGCCGCTGGGGCAGATCCTCGCCGCCGGCCTGGCCAACTCCAAGCATGGTCGCGAGATCATGAAGGAGTGCATCGAGGAGGCCGCCGGTCGCGTCATCCATGATCTGGAGCGCTACCTCAACACCCTCGGCACCATCGCCGGCATCGCGCCGCTGCTCGGCCTGCTCGGCACCGTGCTGGGCATGATCGATATCTTCAGCGCCTTCATGGGCACCCACATGGCCAACGCCTCGGTGCTCGCCGGTGGTATCGCCAAAGCCCTGATCACTACCGCCGCCGGCCTGTTCGTGGCCATCCCGGCGCTGTTCTTCCACCGCTTCCTGGTGCGTCGTGTCGACGAGCTGGTGGTCGGCATGGAGCAGGAGGCGATCAAGCTGGTGGAGGTGGTGCAGGGCGACCGTGACGTCGACCTGGGCAACGGCAGCGCCCCCGCGCCGAAAGAAGCCCGCAAAGAGAGCAAGAAGGCGTGAAGTTCCGGCGCAAACAGCGGGAGAACAATGTCGAGATCAACCTGGCGTCGTTGATCGACGTGGTGTTCATCCTGCTGCTGTTCTTCGTGGTCACCACCACCTTCACCCGCGAGACCCAGCTCAAGGTCGACCTGCCGGAAGCCGCCAGCGGCACGCCGCCGGAAGACACCGCGCTGAAGCAGATGGAAGTGCTGATCAGTGCCGAGGGCAGCTACTCGCTGAATGGCCAGGCGCTGCTCAAGAGCGATCTGGAAGGCCTGATGGCGGCGCTGGGCAAGGAGTCCGGCGGCGACAACAGCCTGCCGTTATCCATCAGCGCCGACGCCAAGACCCCGCACCAGGCGGTGATCACCGCCATGGACGCCGCCGGCAAGATGGGCTTCTCCCATCTGCGCATCACCACGGTCGAGGCCGAGGCCAAGCCTTGAGCCTGGCCGACCGGCTGACCGGCGCCTGGTACCATGGCCATCCGGCCCTGACTCTGCTACGCCCGCTGGAGTGGTTGTACCGGCGGGTGGTGCAGGGCAAGCGCCGCGCCTTCCTGGCCGGCGAGGGCGATATCTACCGCGCGCCGGTGCCGGTGCTGGTGGTCGGCAACGTCACGGTTGGCGGCACCGGCAAGACTCCCATGATCCTCTGGCTGATCGAGCACTGCCGTGCCCGTGGTCTGCGCGTCGGCGTGGTCAGTCGTGGCTATGGCGCCACGCCGCCCCAGCTGCCGTGGCGGGTACGGGCCGACGATCCGGCCAGCCACGCGGGTGACGAGCCGTTGCTGATCGTCCAGCGCAGTGGCGTGCCGCTGGTGATCGACCCGCGGCGAGCCCGCGCCGTACGGGCGCTGCTGGAGCAGGAGCCGCTCGACCTGATCCTCAGCGACGACGGCCTGCAGCATTACCGCCTGGCCCGCGATATCGAACTGGTATTGATCGATGCCGCACGCGGCCTGGGCAATCGTCGCTGCCTGCCGGCCGGTCCCCTGCGCGAGCCGGCCGAGCGCCTGGCCGAGGTCGACGCGGTGCTGCGTAACGGCGCCGCCGAGGATGGCGAGGAGGGCTACGCCCTGCAGCTGCGCCCGACCGCGCTGGTCAATCTGCTCAGCGGCGAGCGGGTCGGCCTCGATCATTTCCCGCCGGGCCAGCAGGTCCATGCGGTAGCCGGCATCGGCAATCCGCAGCGTTTCTTCAACACCCTCGAAGCGCTAAACTGGCGGCCGATCGCGCATCCCTTCGCCGACCACGCCAGCTACAGCCTCGAGGCCTTGCAATTCAGCCCGCCGCTGCCGCTGCTGATGACCGAGAAGGATGCGGTGAAATGCCGGGCCTTCGCCGCCGCCGACTGGTGGTATCTGGCGGTGAATGCGGCGCCGTCGCCGGCCTTCGTCGCCTGGTTCGATGCGCGCCTGGATCGCCTGCCGTCCGCCCGGCCCTGAGTTTCGCGTTTTCCCACCTCTCCGAGGATTTCCCCATGGACCCCAAACTGCTCGACATCCTGGCCTGCCCGGTGTGCAAGGGCCCGCTGCAGCTTTCCGAAGACAAGTCCGAGCTGATCAGCAAGGGCGCCGGCCTGGCCTATCCGATTCGCGATGGCATCCCGGTGATGCTGGAGAGCGAAGCGCGCACCCTGACCACCGATGAGCGCCTGGACAAGTAGATGACTGCCTTCACCGTTGTAATTCCCGCCCGCTACGCCTCCAGCCGCCTGCCCGGCAAGCCGCTGCAGGACATCGCCGGCAAGCCCATGGTCCAGCACGTCTGGGAGCAGGCCAAGAAGAGCAGCGCTACCCGCGTGGTGGTGGCTACCGACGATGCGCGTATCCTCGAAGCCTGCCAGGGCTTCGGCGCCGAAGTGCTGATGACCCGCGTCGACCACAACTCCGGCACCGACCGCCTGGCCGAAGTGGCCACCCAGCTGGGCCTGGCCAACGACGCCATCGTGGTCAACGTGCAGGGCGACGAGCCGCTGATTCCGCCGAGCATCATCGACCAGGTGGCCGCCAACCTGGCCGCCAACTCGCAGGCGGGTATCGCCACCCTGGCCGAGCCGATCGAGGACGTCACCGCGCTGTTCAATCCCAATGTGGTCAAGGTGGTGACGGACAAGAGCGGCCTGGCCCTGACCTTCAGCCGCGCGCCGCTGGCCTGGGCCCGCGATGCCTTCGCCAAGAGCCGCGACGCGCTGCCGGAAGGCGTGCCTTACCGTCGCCACATCGGCATCTATGCCTACCGCGCCGGCTTCCTGCATGACTTCGTCGCCTGGGGCCCGTGCTGGCTGGAAGACACCGAGTGCCTGGAGCAGCTGCGTGCGCTCTGGCATGGCGTGCGCATCCATGTGGCCGATGCCCTGGAAGCGCCGGCCGCTGGCGTCGATACGCCGGAAGACCTGGAGCGGGTGCGCCGCCTGCTGGGGGCCTGATGCGCGTCCTGTTCGTCTGCATGGGCAATATCTGCCGCTCGCCGACGGCCGAGGGCGTGTTCCGCCATCGCCTGCTGCAGGCTGGCCTGCATGAGCGGGTGACGGTGGACTCCGCCGGCACCGGCGACTGGCATGTGGGCAAGGCCCCGGATGGTCGCTCCAGCCAGGCGGCGCTGAGCCGCGGCTACGACCTGTCGAGCCTGCGCGCGCGCCAGGTGCTGCGTGACGACTTCCAGCGTTTCGACCTGATCCTGGCCATGGATCATGACAACCTGGCACGTCTGCAGGCTCTGCGACCTGCCGCCGGCGGCGCCGAGCTGGACCTGCTGCTGCGCCGGTATCAATTGGCGCTGGACGAGGTGCCCGATCCCTATTACGGTGGCGCCGATGGCTTCGAGCAGGTCCTCGACCTGATCGAGCAGGCCAGCGATGCCCTGCTCGCCGAGATCAGGGGGCGCCTGTGAGCCTGCGCTTGCAAGAAGCGGTGTCCCTCAAGCCCTTCAATACCTTCGGTGTCGATGTGCGGGCCCGGCTGTTCGCCGAGGCGCACAACGACGCGGAGGTGCGCGAGGCCTTGGCCCTGGCCGAGCAGCGCGGCCTGCCGCTGCTACCGGTTGGCGGTGGCAGCAACCTGCTGCTGACCGGTGACGTCGATGCCCTGGTGCTGCGCATGGCCAGTCGCGGCCTGCGCATCGTCGAAGACGATGGCGCGCGGGTGCTGGTCGAGGCCGAGGCCGGTGAGCCCTGGCATCCCTTCGTGCTGTGGAGCCTGGAGCAGGGCTTGGCTGGACTGGAGAATCTCAGCCTTATTCCCGGCACCGTCGGCGCCGCGCCGATGCAGAACATCGGCGCCTACGGCGTGGAGATCAAGGATGTGTTCGCCGGGCTGACGGCGCTGGACCGCCACAGTGGCGAGTTGCGCGAGTTCGAACTGGAAGAGTGCGCCTTCGCCTACCGCGACAGCCTGTTCAAGCAGCAGCCGGGGCGCTGGTTGATCCTGCGCGTGCGTTTCGCCCTGACTCGCCAGGCGCAGCTGCACCTGGACTACGGTCCGGTGCGCCAGCGCCTGCAGGCCGAAGGCATCGAGGCGCCGACGCCCAGCGATGTCAGTCGCGCCATTTGTGCCATCCGCAGCGAGAAATTGCCGGACCCAGCGCAGCTGGGCAATGCCGGCAGCTTCTTCAAAAATCCACTGGTGCCGGTGGTGCTGGCCGAGCGCATCCGCGCCGAGCATGCCGACCTGGTCAGTTATCCGGCGGGAGAGGGGCTGGCCAAGCTGGCGGCTGGCTGGCTGATCGAGCGGGCGGGGTGGAAGGGTTTTCGCGAAGGCGATGCCGGTGTGCATCGTCTGCAGGCACTGGTGCTGGTCAACTATGGCGCGGCGAGCGGCGCCCAGTTGCTGGAGCTGGCCCTGCGTATTCAGCGGGATATCCTGCAGCGCTTCGGTGTGGAGCTGGAGATAGAGCCCAACGTGCTCTGAGCCCAGCGCTGGCGGTTGGCGGCCGATAGGCCGAAACGAAAAAGGGGATGCCGAAGCATCCCCTTTTTCTTGGACCGCAGATCTTAGATCTGCGGTTTCGCCTCTTCTTCCTTGTCCGCCGGTTCGGCGGCAGGCTCGGCGGCACTGGCAACCACCGGCTCCTCGGTCGGAGCTTCGGTTACCACTTCAGCCGGGGCGACTTCGCTCGGGGCTTCCACCGCCGGAGCGTCTTCCACGACCGGAGCAGCCTGTTCGACTACCGGAGCGGCCTCGGCCGGAGCAGCCTCGACTACGGCAGGTGCCTCAACCGGAGCGGCTTCCACCTGCGGTGCGGCAGCGGCTTCGGTAGCCAGGCGCTCGGCCTCGCGCTGACGACGGCGCACTTCACGCGGATCGTTCGGTGCGCGACCACCGGTGCTCTGCGGAGCGGCTGCCGGAGCGGCCTCTACGGGAGCGGGAGCCGCTTCGGCAACCACGGCCGGAGCCTCGACAGCTGGCGCGACCGGAGCCTGTTCTACCGGGGCGGCTTCCACTGCCGGCTCGGCTGCGATGGCCGGAGCAGGGGCGGGCTCTTCGATCGCGGTGACGATCTCGGCTGGGGCTTGCTCGGCTACCGGAGCCTGTTCCGGCTGGGCCAGGGCTTGCTCGGCGGCTACGGTCACGGCAGCTGCGACAGCCACGGCAGCGCTTTCGGCGGTGGTGGTGGTAGCACCTTCGGTGCCGGCCTCGGCAGCTTCTGCATGCTCCTCGGCGTCATCGGCGATCGGGTTGCCGTCGGCATCACGCAGGCGCTCGCGGCGGTTGCTGCGGCGACGCTGACCACGGGAGCGACGGCGCGGGCGATCACCGCCTTCACCGCCTTCCTGGTCGTCATCGGCCTGCTCGCCATTCAGCAGCACTTCTTCTTCGCTGGCGGCTTCGGCCTGCTCGGCGCGCGGTTGACGCTCCTCACGCGGCGGACGCGGCTGGCGCTCTTCGCGCGGCTTGCGCTCGGCGCGCTGCTCCTGCTGCTCTTCACCATTTGCGGCTACTGCGTCCAGCGGCTCGCGCAGCTCGCGACGACGCTCTTCGCGCGGCTCGCGGGCTTCACGCGGCTGGCGCTCGCGGCGATTTTCCTGGCCTTCACGTGGCTCGCGCGGCTCACGAGCCTCGCGTGGTTGACGCTCCTCGCGCGGCTGGCGTTCTTCACGGGCTTCACGCGGTTGGCGCTCTTCGCGCGGCTCACGGGCTTCGCGAGGCTGACGCTCTTCACGCGGCTTGCGCTCTTCGCGTTCGCCACGCTCGCCACGTTCACCGCGCTCGCGGCTGCCACGACCGTCGCGACGGTTCTGCTGGCGGCCGTTGCGGCGCTCGTCGCCACGCGGCTTGCGCTCGGCGGGCTTGGCTTCGGCGACCGGCTGCTGCTCTTCTTCCTTGCCGGCGAACAGGCTGACCAGACCCTTGACCAGGCCCTTGAACAGGCTTGGTTGCGGAGTCGGCGCGGCCGGTGCCAGCGGGGCGGCCGGAGTCGGTGCGGCCGGACGCGGCGGGGTGGTCTTCAGCGCGGCTTCCTGGCGGACCAGGGTGCGGGTGGCGCTGACCGGTTGGGCGTCTTCGACTTCTGCGGCAGCCATCTCGTAGCTGGATTGGCCGCTCATCACTTCCGGGCTGTCGTCGCGCAGGCGCTGGACTTCGAAGTGCGGGGTTTCCAGATGGTCGTTCGGCAGGATCACGATGCGTGCGCGGGTGCGCAGCTCGATCTTGGTGATGCTGTTGCGCTTCTCGTTGAGCAGGAAAGCGGCAACCGGGATCGGCACCTGGGCGCGAACCTCGGCGGTGCGGTCCTTCAGGGCCTCTTCCTCGATCAGGCGCAGGATGGCCAGCGACAGGGACTCGACGTCACGGATGATGCCTTGACCGTTGCAGCGCGGGCAGACGATGCCGCTGGTCTCGCCCAGGGACGGGCGCAGGCGCTGACGGGACATTTCCAGCAGGCCGAAGCGCGAGATGCGGCCGACCTGGACGCGGGCGCGATCGGCTTCCAGGCACTCGCGCACGCGGTCTTCGACGGCGCGCTGGTTCTTGGCCGGGGTCATGTCGATGAAGTCGATGACGATCAGGCCGCCGATGTCACGCAGGCGCAGCTGGCGGGCGATCTCTTCGGCCGCTTCCAGGTTGGTCTGCAGGGCGGTTTCTTCGATATCGCCGCCTTTGGTCGCACGCGCCGAGTTGATGTCGATGGACACCAGGGCCTCGGTCGGGTCGATGACGATGGAGCCGCCGGACGGCAGCTTCACTTCGCGCTGGAAGGCGGTCTCGATCTGGCTCTCGATCTGGAAGCGGTTGAACAGTGGCACGCTGTCTTCGTACAGCTTGATCTTGCTGGCGTACTGCGGCATGACCTGCTGGATGAAGGCCAGGGCTTCTTCCTGGGCTTCGATGCTGTCCACCAGCACTTCGCCGATGTCCTGGCGCAGGTAGTCGCGGATGGCGCGGATGATGACGTTGGATTCCTGGTAGATCAGGAACGGTGCGGCACGACCCTGGGAAGCGTCCTTGATGGCGGTCCACAGCTGGATCAGGTAGTCCAGGTCGAGCTGCAGCTCTTCGCTGGAGCGACCCAGGCCGGCGGTGCGCACGATCAGGCCCATGTCGCCCGGGGCGTTGAGGCCGTTCAGCGCTTCGCGCAATTCGTTGCGCTCTTCGCCTTCGATGCGGCGGGAAATGCCACCGGCGCGCGGGTTGTTCGGCATCAGGACCAGATAACGGCCGGCGAGGCTGATGAAGGTGGTCAGGGCGGCGCCCTTGTTGCCACGCTCTTCCTTCTCGACCTGGACGATGACTTCCTGGCCTTCCTTCAGTACTTCCTTGATGTTGACGCGGCCGCCTTCAGGCGACTTGCTGAAGTACTCGCGGGAGATTTCCTTGAGGGGCAGGAAGCCGTGGCGCTCGGCGCCGAAGTCGACGAAAGCCGCTTCGAGGCTGGGCTCGACGCGGGTGATGCGGCCCTTGTAGATGTTGGCTTTCTTCTGCTCACGGGCGCCGGATTCGATATCCAGGTCGTAGAGCTTCTGGCCATCTACCAGAGCGACACGCAACTCTTCGGGCTGAGTTGCGTTGATCAGCATTCTTTTCATGTTGTACCAATGGTTTCCGGGGCTGCCGGAAACGGCGTTTGGCACACACGACTCTCACGGTCGGTGTCAGGGTGCGTCGCCGGTGTGGTCGTAAATCACTCCGGTGTCCAGCGGTCAGGCCAACGGGGCCGGGCCGCGACAACGCTCCTGTTTGCTGTGGTGACAGAAGCACTCAGTCAGGGGAGGAATCAACCGGTCGGTGCGGACGAATGTGAAGCGTCTGGGTAATGCCTGTAGCTACGCTGTCCGACGGTTGTGCATCTCCACCCTACACGTATCGCTGAAATCGGGTGCCGCTCGCTGAATCCGTAGCGGGTTTGCATTACCGCAGGCTGGGCCTGCGCGTCTGTCGAGCCTGGTCGCGACTTCATGCGCTCAAGGCTCTTGTGGCTCAAGGCTTTGTTTCCGGGAACATCGCGCTCTGTGCGGCGAGATTCCCGTCGGACGGCCTCACGTCCTGAAAGGGTTGCGCTCGGCAGGGGATGGTAGGTTGTCGATCATCCGCTGACCGGGCCGCTTTTGGCGGCGTTCGCGACTATAGCAGCAATGATTAAGTGCTTCAATTCCATAAAAAATTGTTATGATTTCCGGCATGACTACTGACAATTCTCCAACCTCCGGCGTCCAGCTGCTTGAGGTTGCGCCGGAGCATGCCGGCCAGCGTATCGATAATTTCTTGCTTGCCCGCCTCAAGGGCGTGCCGAAAACCCTCATCTATCGCATCCTGCGCAAGGGTGAGGTGCGGGTGAACAAGGGGCGTATCAAGCCCGAATACAAGTTGCAGGCCGGCGACATCGTGCGGGTACCGCCGCTGCGCCTGGCCGAGCGTGACGAGCCGGCACCGTTGGCGCAGAGCCTGCTGGAGCGCCTGGAGGCGGCCATCGTCTACGAAGACAAGGCGCTGATCGTGCTGAACAAGCCGGCCGGCATTGCTGTGCATGGCGGCAGCGGCCTGAATTACGGGGTAATCGAGGCGTTTCGCCAGTTGCGCCCCGATGCCAAGGACATCGAGCTGGTTCATCGTCTGGATCGCGACACTTCCGGCCTGCTGATGATCGCCAAGAAGCGCAGCATGCTGCGCCACCTGCACGAGGCGCTGCGTGGCGATGGTGTGGACAAGCGCTATATGGCCCTGGTGCGTGGCAGCTGGCCGACCTCGAAGAAGAAGGTCAGTGCGCCGCTGCTGAAGAACAATCTGCGCTCGGGCGAGCGCATGGTCGAGGTCAATCCCGAAGGCAAGGAGGCGCTCACCGAATTTCGCGTGCTGCGCCGCTTCGGCGAGTTCGCCACTCTGGTCGAGGCCAGTCCGATCACCGGGCGTACCCACCAGATTCGCGTGCACGCCAAGCATGCCGGGCATTGCATCGCCGGCGACTCCAAGTACGGCGAAGACGAGTTCACTCGCGAGGTGCGCGAGCTGGGCGGCAAGCGCCTGTTCCTGCATGCCTATCAGCTGAAGGTCGAGCTGCCGGATGGTCAGCGCCTGGAGCTGGAGGCGGCGGTGGATGAGGTCTGGTCGCAGACGCTGGAGCGCCTCGGTGTCTGACTCTCGGTTATCGAGCTATCAGCTGCTGATCTTCGACTGGGACGGCACGCTGGTCGATTCCATCGGGCGCATTGTCGAATCCATGCATCGCGCCGCCGAATCCTGTGGACTGCCGCAACTCAGCGATGAGGCGGTCAAGGGCATCATCGGGCTCGGCCTGCCAGAGGCGATCCGGACGCTTTACCCCGAGCTGGACGAGGCGGCGCTGATCGAGCGCTTCCGCGTTGGCTATGGCGAGCATTACATGGCCCTGGAAAGCGAGCCCTCGGCACTGTTTCCTGGGGTTGAGGAGTCTCTGCAGGCCTTTCGCGAGCAGGGTTATCAACTGGCCGTGGCTACCGGCAAGAGTCGCCGGGGCTTGCACCGCATCCTGGAAGGGCGTGGCTGGCTGGAGTATTTCGATGTCACGCGCTGCGCCGACGAAACGGCGAGCAAGCCGCACCCGCGCATGCTGCATGAGATCCTGGCCCACTGCGCCGTAGCGCCCGAGCGGGCGCTGATGGTTGGTGACTCGATCTTCGACCTGCAGATGGCGCGCAATGCCGGTGTCGATTCGGTTGCCGTAGGCTTTGGGGCGCAGCCGCTGGAGAGCCTGCTCGGCCATGGGCCGCTGCTGGCGATCAATGAATTTCCCGAATTGCGTGTCTGGCTGGAAGGGCGCGCACCCGTTAGGACTGTCGAGGTAGGCGAGTATGTCGGATGAATGGAAAGCGTCGACCACCGCTGGTGGTGACGAGAAGGCCTGGAAGCTGCTGGAAAAGACTCTGCAGGTCGGAGTGGTGGAGCAGCGCCGTGCGCGGCGCTGGGGCATCTTCTTCAAGCTGCTGGCGTTCGTTTACCTGTTCGGTGCGCTGGCGCTGTTCGCGCCGGGCCTGAAGCTGGACAAGGCGGCGTCCTCGGCCGAGCACCACACGGCGCTGATCGAGGTGCGCGGCATGATCATGGCCGACGAGGAGGCCAGCGCCGACAACATCGTCAGTAGCCTGCGCGCGGCCTTCGAGGACAAAAAGACTAAGGGCATCGTCCTGCGCATCAACAGTCCGGGTGGCAGCCCGGTGCAGTCCGGCTATATCTACGATGAGATCAAGCGCCTGCGTGGCGAGCATCCGGACACCAAGGTGTATGCGGTGATCAGTGATCTGGGTGCCTCCGGTGCCTACTACATCGCCAGTGCCGCCGATCAGATCTATGCCGACAAGGCCAGTCTGGTGGGTTCCATCGGTGTCACCGCGGCCACCTTCGGCTTCGTCGGGGTGATGGAGAAGGTCGGCGTCGATCGCCGCGTATACACCTCGGGTGAGCACAAGGCCTTCCTCGATCCGTTCCAGCCGCCGAAAGCGGAAGAAACCCGCTTCTGGCAGAGCGTGCTGGAAACTACCCACAAGCAGTTCATCGAAAGCGTCAAGAAGGGGCGCGGCGAGCGACTCAAGGTCGATCAGCATCCGGAGCTGTTCTCAGGTCTGATCTGGTCCGGCGAGCAGGCCCTGGAGCTGGGGCTGGTCGATGCCCTGGGCAGCAGCAGCTACGTGGCGCGCGAAGTGATCGGCGCCAAAGATATCGTTGACTTCACTCGCGAAGAGAATCCCTTCGATCGCTTCACCAAGAAGCTCGGCACAAGCGTGGCCGAGCGCCTGGCGATGTGGATGGGCTTCCAGGGGCCGACGCTGCGCTGAGTTCAATTGAAGTGAACAGGCCCGGCCTTGGTCGGGCTTCTTCCTTTATATAGGGTCAGGGAACGGCGACGCCTTGCCTGTCCAGCATCTGCACCAGGCGAATCAAGGGTAGGCCGATGAGGCTGGTGCCGTCTTCGCCTTCGGTGGCGCGGAACAGGCTGACGCCGAGGCCTTCGGCCTTGAAGCTGCCGGCGCAGTCGTAGGGCTGCTCGGCCTCCAGGTAGCGGGTGATCTGTTCCTCGCTCAGGTGGCGGAAGTGCACGGTGAAGGGCACGACGTCGACCTGGCATTCGCCTGTGGCGCTGTCGAGCAGGGCCAGGCCAGTGAGGAAGGTGACGCTGCGGCCACTGGCGGCCAGCAACTGGCTGCGGGCGCGGCTGAAATCATGGGGTTTGCCGAGAATCTGCCGGTCGAGCACGGCGACCTGGTCCGAGCCGATGATCAGGTGTGCGGGATGCAGTTCGCTGAGGGCCCTTGCCTTGGCTTCGGCCAGTCGGCGTACCAGTGCTTCCGCGTTTTCTCCGGGATGCGCCGTTTCGTCTATGGCCGGCGAGGCCCAGGTGAAGGGCTGGCGCAGGCGGGTCAGCAGCTCGCGGCGATAGGGCGAGCTAGAGGCGAGTACCAGCGGCAGCATGATCGAGCTCCTGAGCGGAATTGCGAGAGTCGGGCGCGATTCTAGCGGCCGCGGTGGCCGACGGACAGGGCGGAAATTCCTTTGACAGGGGCGGGGGGCATCCCTAGAATACCGCGCCTATGTCGAATGGGCCGATTCCACCTCACGTTGATCCGCGCAAACTCGCCGATCGCGGTGCCACCCTGGAAGGGGAGATGCCGCTGGCCAGTTTCGAGCGACTGTGCGACCCGCTGGCGGATAACGCCGGGCAGGTACACGCGAAGCTGGTCTTCGAACGTGGCGAGCGCCGTGCTGTGAGTATTCACAGTCAGCTCGAGGTTGAGGTCAAAATGGTTTGCCAGCGTTGTCTGGAACTGGTCGCTCTGCCGATCCGCAGCGAGTGTCATTACGCGGTGGTGAAGGAAGGTGCGGATACCCAGTCGCTGCCCAAGGGCTATGACGTGCTGGAAATGGGCGAAGATCCACTGGATCTGCTGACGCTGGTCGAAGATGAGCTATTGCTCGCTCTGCCCATCGTTCCAGTCCATGCCCCTGAGGATTGCCAGCAGCCGGCCGGTGCCAACGAGCCCGAGCCGAGCGAGGACGAGGTATCGCGGTCCAACCCGTTCAGTGTTTTGGCGCAGTTAAAGCGTGACCCAAACGTTTAGGAGTTATTGAGTTATGGCTGTTCAGCAGAACAAAAAATCCCGCTCTGCCCGCGACATGCGTCGTTCCCACGATGCCCTCGAGGCCAACGCCCTGTCCGTCGAGAAGAGCACCGGTGAAGTTCACCTGCGTCACCACGTGTCCCCGGAAGGTGTCTACCGTGGCCGTAAAGTGATCGACAAGGGCGCCGACGAGTAATCCTTGTCCGCTCCGATCGCTATCGATGCAATGGGTGGGGACTTCGGTCCCCATCGCATTGTTCCAGCCTGCATCGCCAGTCTGGATGAATTCCCCTCGCTACACCTGGTCCTTGTCGGCCAAGCTCCCGTCCTAGAAGAACTGATCGCCCGTCATCCGGGTGTCGATCGCGCACGCCTGCAGGTCGAGCACGCCAGTGAAGTGATCGGCATGGACGAGCGTCCGACCCATGCCCTGCGCGGCAAGCCCGATGCCTCCATGCGCGTGATGCTGGAGCTGGTGCGCAGCGGCCGGGCCAAGGCCTGCGTCAGTGCCGGCAACACCGGTGCGCTGATGGCGCTCTCCCTCTATGTGCTCAAGCCCCTGCCGGGTATCGACCGGCCGGCGATGGTCACGGCTGTGCCGACGGCCAAGGGCGTCTGCCATCTGCTCGACCTGGGCGCCAATGTCGACTGCAGCGCCGAGCAGCTCTATCAGTTCGCCGTGATGGGCGCGGTGGCCGCCGAGGCCCAGGGCATGGCGCGCCCGCGAGTGGCGCTGCTCAATGTGGGTACCGAGAACATTAAGGGCAATCAGCAGGTCAAGCTGGCGGCCAGCCTGTTGCAGCAGGCCGAGGGGCTGAATTACATCGGCTTCGTCGAGGGTGATGGTCTGTATCGCGGCGAGGCCGACGTGGTGGTGTGCGACGGCTTCGTCGGCAACATCCTGCTCAAGTCCAGCGAGGGCCTGGTGTCGATGATCTCCGATCGCATCGAGGCGCTGTTCAACGAAGGTTTCGTTTCCAAGCTGGCCGGCGCGGTGGCCATGCCCTTGCTCAAGCGCCTGCGTGGCGAGCTGGCGCCGGCGCGGCACAATGGCGCGAGTTTCCTCGGTCTGCAGGGCATCGTGGTGAAGAGCCATGGCTCGGCGACGGTGGAAGGCTTCCAGAGCGCCATTCGTCGGGCCGTGATCGAAGTGCGCGAGAATCTGCCGCAGCGCCTGCACGGTCGCCTCGAGGACTTGCTGCTCTGACATGCGGCGGGATGTGTCTTGCCGCTGCGCAGTCCCGTCTCCTGAACTCCTGGTGTTCGCCGCTCTCCAAGGCTGAACGCTGCGGAGTCGGCCTGTGACCACCGCCGCGGCCGCTCCATCCAATCTGCAATTCTCGACTCGGCATCGCCGTGTCGTCTCCTCCGACTAGATAAGGGAAAGTTTCGATGTCTGCCTCCCTCGCATTTGTCTTCCCCGGCCAGGGCTCGCAATCGCTCGGCATGCTTGCCGAACTCGGCGCCCAACAGACACTGGTGCGCGACACCTTTGGCGAGGCCTCCGAGGCGCTTGGCTATGACCTCTGGGCGCTGACCCAGCAGGGTCCGGAAGAGCGTCTGAACGAAACCGACAAGACTCAGCCGGCCATTCTCACCGCCTCCATCGCCCTATGGCGCCTGTGGCAGGCCGAGGGCGGAGCGCGCCCGGCCTTCGTCGCCGGCCACAGCCTGGGCGAATATTCCGCGCTGGTCGCCGCCGGGGCCATCGGCTTCCGTGACGCGGTCAAGCTGGTCGAACTACGTGGCCAGCTCATGCAGCAGGCCGTGCCGGCCGGGCAGGGCGGCATGGCCGCCATCCTCGGCCTGGAAGATGCCGACGTGCTGGCCGCCTGCGCCGAGGCGGCGCAGGGCGAAGTGGTCAGTGCCGTCAATTTCAACGCCCCCGGTCAGGTGGTGATCGCCGGTGCAGCGGCTGCCGTCGAGCGTGCCATCGAGGCCTGCAAGGCGCGCGGCGCCAAGCGCGCCATGCCGCTGCCGGTCAGCGTGCCGTCGCACTGCGCGCTGATGCGTCCGGCTGCCGAGAAGTTCGCCGATGCGGTCAACGGCCTGGCCTGGCAGGCGCCGCAGATTCCGCTGGTGCAGAATGTCAGCGCCGCCGTGCCGGCCGATCTCGATGTGCTCAAGCGTGACCTGCTGGCCCAGCTGTACAGCCCGGTGCGCTGGGTGGAAAGCGTGACCTATCTGGCAGCGCAAGGCGTCTCCGAGCTGGTCGAATGTGGCCCCGGCAAAGTGCTGGCGGGCCTCAACAAGCGTTGTGTCAAAGGTATCAACACCCACAATCTGGAAACCCCGGACGCCTTCGCCGCCGTGCGTGCGGCGCTGGTCTGAGTACAAGGAGAGCATCATGAGTCTGCAAGGCAAGGTTGCGCTGGTTACCGGCGCCAGCCGCGGTATCGGTCAGGCCATCGCGTTCGAGCTGGGGCGCCAGGGCGCCACTGTGATCGGCACCGCTACCAGCGAGGCAGGTGCCGCACGTATCGGCGAGGCGCTCAAGGCCCAGGGCATTCAGGGGGGCGGCGTGCTGCTGGACGTTTCCAGCGATGAGTCGGTGAATGCCGTACTGGAGCAGATCCAGAAAGACTTCGGCTCCGTGGCCATTCTGGTCAACAACGCCGGCATCACCCGCGACAACCTGATGCTGCGGATGAAGGACGAGGAGTGGTTCGATGTCATCAACACCAACCTGAACAGCCTGTTCCGTCTGTCCAAGGCCGTGCTGCGGGGGATGACCAAGGCGCGCTGGGGGCGCATCATCAGCATCGGCTCGGTGGTTGGTGCCATGGGCAACGCCGGGCAGGTCAACTACGCGGCGGCCAAGGCAGGTTTGGAAGGTTTCAGCCGTGCCCTGGCCCGTGAAGTCGGTTCGCGCTCGATCACCGTCAACTCGGTGGCGCCCGGTTTCATCGATACCGACATGACCCGTGAGCTGCCGGAAGCCCAGCGCGAGGCGCTGCTGACCCAGATTCCGCTGGGCCGCCTGGGCCAGGCCGAGGAGATCGCCAAGGTGGTCGGCTTCCTCGCCTCCGACGGCGCGGCCTACGTCACCGGAGCTACCGTTCCGGTGAATGGCGGCATGTACATGAGCTGAATGTGACTCGGACCTTCGGGAAACTGTCATAAAAGCCGTCTAAAGTCCGTTACAAAAGTGCAACCGGCGGAAGACGGCAGTTCGGAAGGGGCCGGGGATCCGGCTTGAAACTTAGAAAACCCTTTCTATACACTGCAGCCCAGCTGCACGGAATTTTTCCACTAGGAGTGAAAACTAGACATGAGCACCATCGAAGAACGCGTCAAGAAAATCGTCGCCGAGCAACTGGGCGTCAAAGAAGATGAAGTGACCAACAGCGCTTCCTTCGTAGAAGACCTGGGTGCCGACTCCCTTGACACCGTTGAGCTGGTGATGGCTCTGGAAGAGGAATTCGAGACCGAGATCCCGGACGAGCAGGCTGAGAAGATCACCACCGTTCAGGAAGCCATCGATTACGTCACCGCGCACGCCTAAGCGCCCGTAATCGCCGGTTTTCGGCCCAGGAAAAGCCGCACTGCCCACAAAGGCGTGCGGTTTTTCTTTATCGGGCCAGCAAGTTTCAACGAGAAAGAGGATTGTGCAGTGTCGCGTAGACGCGTCGTGGTTACCGGTATGGGCATGCTGTCGCCCCTGGGCACCGATGTTGCCAGCAGCTGGCAGGGCATCCTGGCTGGTCGCAGTGGTATCGGCCTGATCGAGCATATGGATCTGACCGCCTTCTCCACCCGTTTTGGCGGCTCGGTGAAGGGCTTCAATGTCGAGGAATATCTGTCGGCCAAGGAAGCGCGCAAGCTCGACCTGTTCATCCAGTACGGTCTGGCCGCCAGCTTCCAGGCGATGCGCGATTCCGGTCTGGAAGTCACCGACGCCAACCGCGAGCGTATCGGCGTTGCGATGGGCTCCGGCATCGGCGGCCTGACCAATATCGAGAACAACTGCAAATCCCTGTTCGAGCAGGGGCCGCGGCGCATGTCGCCGTTCTTCGTGCCCGGCTCGATCATCAACATGATTTCCGGTTTCCTGTCGATCCACCTGGGGCTGCAGGGGCCGAACTACGCCATCGCCACCGCCTGCACCACCGGCACCCATTGCATCGGCATGGCCGCGCGCAATATCGCCTATGGCGAGGCCGATGTGATGGTCGCCGGCGGCGCCGAGATGGCCACCTGCGGCCTGGGCATGGGTGGCTTCGGCGCGGCGCGCGCGCTGTCCACCCGCAACGATGATCCGAGCAAGGCCAGTCGTCCGTGGGACAAGGGCCGTGATGGCTTCGTGCTGTCCGACGGCGCCGGTGCTCTGGTGCTGGAAGAGCTGGAACACGCCAAGGCGCGTGGCGCGACCATCTATGCCGAGCTGGTCGGTTTCGGCATGAGCGGCGACGCCTACCACATGACCTCGCCGCCGGAAGACGGCGCCGGCGCGGCGCGCTGCATGAGCAATGCCCTGCGCGATGCCGGTCTGAACCTCGATCAGATCCAGTACATCAACGCCCACGGCACCTCGACCTCGGCCGGCGACAAGGCCGAGGCCAGTGCGGTGAAGTCGGTATTCGGTGCGCACGCGCACAAGCTGTCGGTCAGCTCCACCAAGTCCATGACCGGTCACCTGCTCGGCGCTGCCGGCGCGGTGGAGGCGATCTTCAGCGTGCTGGCCCTGCGCGACCAAGTGGCGCCCCCGACCATCAACCTGGATGAGCCGGACGAAGGCTGTGACCTCGACTTCGTCGCCCACCAGGCCAAGCCGCTGGCGATCGATGCAGTGCTGTCCAACTCCTTCGGCTTCGGCGGCACCAACGGTTCGCTGGTGTTCCGTCGCTTCAACGGCTGATGCTGAGCTGGGTCGATGGCCGCCCGGCCACGGATGTGCCGCTGGGCGACCGTGGCCTAGCCTATGGCGACGGTCTGTTCGAGACCATCGCCGTGCGCGGCGGCTGCGCCACGCTGCTGCCGCGCCATCTGGCGCGCCTGGGCGAGGGCGCGCAGCGCCTATCCATCGATCTCGACCTGCCTGTGCTGGAAATCGAGTTACCGGCCTTCTTTGCCGAACTGGGCGAGGGCGTAGCCAAGCTGATTGTCACGCGTGGCGACGGCTTGCGTGGCTACGCACCGCCACAGCCGTCCAGCCCGCGGCGCATTCTGCTGGGCAACCCGCTGCCCAGCTATCCCGCGAGCAATGCCGAGCAGGGCGTACGCCTGTTTCCCTGCGTCACGCGCCTGGCCGAGCAGCCCCTGCTGGCCGGGCTCAAGCATCTCAATCGCCTGGAACAGGTGCTGGCCCGTGGCGAGTGGCAGGATGCCGCCTTCGCCGAAGGCTTGATGCGCGATGTGTCGGGGCGGGTGATCGAGGGCGTGTTCAGCAACCTGTTCCTGGTCAAGGACGGCGTGCTGCTGACTGCCGAGCTGTCGCGCTGCGGCGTGGCGGGCGTGATGCGCGCCGAAGTGCTGGAGCAGGCCGCGCATCAGGGGATCCCCTGCGAGGTGCGCGATATCGCCTTCGACGAGTTGCTGGCGGCCGACGAGGTGTTCCTCTGCAACAGCCTCTACGGCATCTGGCCGGTACGCGAACTGGCGGCCAGTGTCTGGCCGGCCGGCCCGCTCACCCGTAAACTGCAGGCCCTTATCCGCAGTCTTCTGGATTCCTGATTCGTGATTCGCAAGTTGTTGTTGCTGCTGGTCATCGGCCTGGCGCTGCTCGTGTTGGCATTGGCCCTGGCCGGCTGGCGCCTGCACAGCGCGCTGAACCAGCCACTCAAGCTGGAGAGCGAGCGCCTGATCGAGGTGGTGCCCGGCGATACCCCGGGTGGCCTGCTCAATCGCCTGGAAGGCGAGGGAGTGCTGGATGGCGCCTTCTGGCTGCGCCTGTACTGGCGCTTCAACCTGCCGAACCAGGCGCTGCACAGCGGCGAATACCGCCTCAGCCCGCAGCAGAATGTGCGCGATCTGCTCGGCCTGTGGCGCCGCGGCGAGGTGGTGCAGTACAGCCTGACCCTGGTCGAAGGCTGGAGCTTCCGCCAGGTGCGCGCCGCGCTCACCCGCCAGGAGGCGCTGCAGCAGAGCCTGGCCGGGCTCGACGACAGGGCGCTGATGGACCGGCTAGGCCTGCCGGGCGTCAGCCCCGAGGGGCGTTTCTTCCCCGATACCTATCGCTATGTGCGTGGCATGAGTGACCTCGATCTGCTCAAGCAGGCCCGTACCCGTCTCGACCAGGTGCTGGACGAGGAGTGGAACAAGCGCGCCCAGGGCCTGCCATATCGCAAGCCCTATGACGCGCTGGTGATGGCCTCGATGGTGGAGAAGGAGACCGGCGTGGCCGAGGAGCGCGGGCAGATCGCCGGCGTATTCGTCCGCCGCCTGCGCAGCGGCATGCGCCTGCAGACCGACCCGACGGTGATCTTCGGCCTGGGCGAGCTGTACAACGGCAACCTGACCCGCGCCCACCTGCTGCAACCGACGCCCTATAACACCTACGTGATAGATGGCATGCCGCCGACCCCCATCGCCCTGGCCGGCCGCGAAGCGATCCACGCAGCGCTCAACCCAGTGCCGGGCAAGAGTCTGTACTTCGTCGCCCGCGGCGACGGCAGCCATGTATTCTCGGAAACCCTGGAGCAGCACAACCGTGCCGTGCGCGAGTACCAGCTCAAGCGCCGCAGCGACTATCGCTCCAGCCCCGCGCCCAGATAAGGAAAACCCGTGAGCGGTCTGTTCATCACCCTGGAAGGCCCGGAAGGGGCCGGCAAGAGCACCAACCGCGAGTACCTCGCCGAGCGTCTGCGCGAGAATGGCATCGAGGTGGTACTCAGTCGAGAGCCCGGCGGCACGCCGCTGGCCGAGCGCATCCGCGAACTGCTGCTGGACCCCAGCGACGAAAAAATGGACAGCGATACCGAGCTGCTGCTGGTGTTCGCTGCTCGTGCCCAGCACCTGGCACAGGTCATCCGCCCGGCCCTGACGCGTGGCGCCGTGGTGCTCTGCGACCGTTTCACCGATGCCACCTACGCCTACCAGGGTGGCGGTCGTGGCCTGGGTGATGCGCGCATCGCCGAGCTGGAGCGTTTCGTCCAAGGCGAGCTACGCCCGCACCTGACCCTGGTGTTCGACCTGCCGGTGGAGATCGGTCTGTCCCGTGCTGCCGCACGCGGGCGCCTGGATCGTTTCGAGCAGGAAGGCCGGGACTTCTTCGAGGCCGTGCGGCAGACCTATCTGCAGCGCGCCAGTGCTGCGCCGGCACGCTACCGCGTGCTGGATGCCGCACAGTCGCTGGAGGCGGTGCAGCGCTCCATCGACAAGTTGCTGCCGGAAATCCTGGAGCGCTGCCGTGGCTGAAGCCTACCCCTGGCAGGCACAGCTCTGGCAACAGCTGGCCAACCGCCCGCAGCACGCACACGCCTACCTGCTGCATGGTCCGGCCGGCATCGGCAAGCGCGACCTGGCCGAGCGCCTGATGGCGCGCCTGTTGTGCCAGCGGCCGAATGGCGCGGATGCCTGCGGCCAGTGCAAGGCCTGCCACCTGCTGGCCGCCGGTACCCATCCGGATGTGTTCGTGCTGGAACCGGAAGAGGTGGACAAGGCGATCAAGGTCGACCAGGTTCGCGAGCTGGTCAGCTTCGTGGTGCAGACCGCTCAGCTCGGCGGGCGCAAGGTGGTGCTGCTGGAGCCGGTGGAAGCGATGAACCTCAACTCCGCCAACGCCCTGCTCAAGAGCTTGGAAGAGCCGTCCGGCGATACCGTGTTGTTGCTGGTCAGTCACCAGCCCAGCCGCCTGCTGCCGACCGTGAAGAGTCGCTGCGTGCAGCAGGCCTGCCCGTTGCCGAGCCAGGCCGAAAGTCTGACCTGGCTGGCCCAGGCCCTGCCGGACAGCAGTGATGAGCAGCGCCGCGAGCTGCTGACCCTGGCCGGCGGTTCGCCGCTGATGGCGCGCCGCCTGCAGGGGCAGGGCGTGCTGGAGCAGCGTGCTCTGGTGGTCGACGGCGTGAAGAAACTGCTCAAGCAGCAGGCCAGCGCCACCCAGCTGGCCGAGGCCTGGAAGAGCCTGCCGATGACCATGCTGTTCGACTGGTTTTGCGACTGGGCGCAACTGATGCTGCGCTACCAGTTGAGCCGCGACGAAGAAGGCCTGGGCCTGGCCGACATGCGCAAGGTCGTGCAGTACCTGGCGGACAAGACTCCTCAGCACAAGCTGCTGGCCATGCAGGATTGGCTGCTGCAGCAACGCCAGAAGGTGCTGGGCAAGGCCAACCTGAACGGTGCTCTGCTTCTCGAAGCCCTGCTGGTGCAGTGGGCAAGCCTGCCCGGGCCGGGCTAGAATCGAAAAATTGGATAAAGTTGCCAGGAATAGTGCATGAGCTTGCCACCGAACCTAGGACCGCGTAACGGGATCCTGTCCCTGACCATCAAGGACAAGTCCGTGCTGTACGCCGCCTACATGCCCTTCATTCGCAATGGCGGGCTGTTCATCCCGACCGCCAAGAGCTACAAGCTGGGCGACGAGGTGTTCATGCTGCTCAACCTGATGGACGAGCCGGAGAAGATTCCGGTAGCCGGCAAGGTGGTGTGGATCACTCCGAAGGGTGCCCAGGGCAACCGCGCCGCCGGTGTCGGTGTGCAGTTCAACGACGGCGACAACACCGCCCGCAACAAGATCGAGACCTACCTGGCCGGTGCGCTGAAGTCGGATCGCCCGACTCACACCATGTAAGTCGCATCACAGGCTTCAAGGCAGAAGCGCCCGGAATGGGCGCTTCGTCATTTCAGAGACAGAGAAATCCCATGCTGGTTGATTCCCACTGCCACCTCGACCGCCTCGATCTGGCGGCCCACGACGGCTCCCTCGACGCGGCGCTGGCTGCGGCACGCTCCCGCGGCGTGCAACACTTCCTGTGCATCGGCGTCAGCGCCGCCAATGCCGGTGCGGTCAAGGCGCTGGCCGAGCGCTATGCCGATGTCGACTGCTCGGTGGGCGTGCATCCGCTGGACCTGGAGAAGGGCGAGACGCCCGCGCTGGACTGGCTGCTTGGCGAGCTGAACCACCCCAATGTGGTGGCCATCGGCGAGACGGGCCTGGACTATCACTACGAACCCGAGGCGGCCGAGCTGCAGCGGCAGTCCTTCAACCTGCATCTCGAGGCGGCGAAGATCACTGGCAAGCCGGTGATCGTGCATACCCGCGAGGCGCGTGCCGACACCCTGGCGCTGCTGCGCGAGGCGGCGTTGCCCCAGGCCGGCGTGCTGCACTGCTTCACCGAAGACTGGGACATGGCCAAGGCGGCGCTGGATATCGGCTTCTATATCTCGCTGTCCGGCATCGTCACCTTCCGCAACGCCGATGCCCTGCGCGAAGTAGCGCGCAAGGTGCCGGCCGATCGGCTGCTGGTGGAGACCGACTCGCCGTATCTGGCGCCTATTCCCCATCGCGGCAAGCCCAACCTGCCGCAGTACGTGCGTGAGGTGGCGGAGTTCCTGGCCATGGTGCGCGGCGAGTCGTTCGAGGCTCTGGCCGAGCAGACCACGGGCAATTTCAAGCGCCTGTTCCCGCTGGCCCGCGTGGCCTGATAGGTCGGTTCGCAAAATCGCGGACAAAAAAAACCCGGGTTCTGGGGGATGAATCCGGGTCAAGACCATTAGGAGTAAAACAAAGGTACGCGATCCACGGTACCTCGACTGGCGGGACACTTGGGGGGAGATGTCGCACACCAGTAGTTCCAGTATTAGCCAGGATTCCCCATCGTCCAGATTGGTCGCGGCGGTTTCTTAAACGTATTTGGAATACCGCCGCGGCTGCTGAGCACTCAGCCTTGTCGCAGCTGGCTCAGCACCGTCAGGCTTTGTTCGATCAACTCCGGATCGGTGTAGAAGTGCGGGGATAAACGGATGCCTTTGCCCCGTTGCGCACAGATCACCTGCTGTTCCCGAAGTTTGGCGAACAGCGCCTGGTTGTCCCAGCCATCCCAGCTGAAGGTCAGGATGCCAGCGCGGCGGGCCGGGTTCAGCGGACTGTGCAGCTGGATGCCAGTGATTCGCTGCAGGCCTTCCTGCAGCTGCAGCACGCGCTCCTCGATGCTTGCTGCCACCTGATCCATACCCACTTTTTCCAGCAGCGACAGGCTGGCCTCCAGTGCCATGGCGCCGAGCATGTTCGGGCTGCCGCACTCGAAGCGCCGGGCGCTGCGTGCCGGCTGCCATTCCATGCAGTCGTAATCACCGGCGTGTTCCAGCATGTGCCAGCCGTACTCGTGCAGGGCCAGTTGCTCGCGCAGGTCGCTGCGGCAGTAGAAGACGCCCAGTCCTTCCGGGCCGAGCATCCACTTGTGCCCGTCGGCCATGGCGAAGGCGCAGTCGCAGGCCTGCACGTCCAGCGGTTGGGCACCGAGCTGCTGGATGGCGTCGACGCAGAACAGTACGTCCTTGTCGCGGCAGCCGGCGCCCAGGCGTGGCAGGTCCAGGCGCAGGCCGCTGGCGAACTGCACCGAGCTGATCGACATCAGTCGTGTGCGCGGCCCGCAGGCGGCCAGCAGGGCGCCTTCCGGGTCGCTGCCGCTCAGGTTGACCTGCACCACCTCGACGCCGCGTGGTTTCAGGGCTTCCCAGACGATGCGGTTGGAAGGGAACTCCTCGTCGCTGATCACCACCTGGTCGCCGGCGCGCCAGTCCAGGCCGAAGGCGACGAAGGACAGCGCCTCCGAGGTGTTCTTCACCAGCGCGATATCGGCCGTGCTGGAGGCGTTGAGCAGGCGCATCAGGCGTTCGCGCAGGCGCTTCTCCACCTTCAGCCAGTCGGGATAGTTGCGCGCGCCGAGGCTGATGTTCTCCTCGGCGAAGCGCCGCACGGCATCGCTGGCGCGCTTGGGCCAAGGGGCTACGGCGGCGTGATTGAGATAGCGCAAACCGGGAACTAGAGGAAATTCGTCGTTTAAATTGAGCATTGGGCCGATGATCCGTGCATTTTGGCGCTGAACAGGCATAATGACGCGCCTCGATTTTTCATCCTGTAGTCACTTTATGAACAAAGAACCTCGCAAAGTCCGTGAATTCCGTCGTCGCGAACAGGAAATTCTCGATACCGCGCTCAAGCTCTTCCTTGAACAGGGTGAAGACAGCGTAACTGTCGAGATGATCGCCGATGCGGTCGGAATCGGCAAAGGCACCATCTACAAGCACTTCAAGTCCAAGGCCGAGGTCTACCTGCGCCTGATGCTGGACTACGAGCGCGACCTCAATGCCCTGTTCCACTCCGAAGACGTGGCCCGCGACAAGGAAGCCCTGTCCCGCGCCTACTTCGAGTTCCGCATGCGTGATCCCCAGCGCTACCGCCTGTTCGACCGTCTGGAAGAGAAGGTGGTCAAGGGCAACCAGGTGCCGGAGATGGTCGAGCAGCTGCACCAGATCCGTACCTCCAACTTCGAGCGCCTGACGCTGCTGATCAAGGGTCGCATCGAAGAGGGCAAGCTGGAAGACGTGCCGCCGTACTTCCACTACTGCGCCGCCTGGGCACTGGTACACGGCGCCGTGGCGCTGTACCACTCGCCGTTCTGGAGCAGCGTGCTGGAGGATCAGGACGGCTTCTTCCAGTTCCTCATGGACATCGGCGTGCGCATGGGCAACAAGCGCAAGCGTGACGGCGAAGCGCCGACGGCCTGATGCCATTCAGCCCGCCAATGATGCATTCTTTGCCATCGGCGGCGGGCATATACTCCGGTCTAGACACTGCCGGAGCCTTCCCATGATCGTCGACCGCCAGGGCCGGCGCTTCCGCAACCTGCGCATCAGCCTGACCGCCGCCTGCAACTACGCCTGCACCTACTGCGTGCCGGACGGCAAGCGCCTGGTGGCGGCCCAGGACGAACTCTCGGCCGAGGCCATGGTGCGTGGCGTGGCCTATCTGATCGAGGCCGCCGGCATCGAACGCCTGCGCATTACCGGTGGTGAGCCGCTGGTCAGCCCCAAGCTCGAACATTTCCTGCGTGAGACCAGCCAGCTCGGCCTGCAGGACATCAGCCTGACCACCAATGGCCAGCTCCTCGCGCGCAAGCTGCCGCTGCTGCTGGAGTGCGGCCTCAAGCGCATCAACGTGTCGCTGGACACCCTCGACCCCGACGCCTTCAAGCGCATCGCCCGTGGCGGCGACCTGCCGACCTTGCTGCAGGGCCTGGAAGAGGCGCGTGCGGCCGAGCTGAAGATCAAGGTCAACATGGTGCCGCTGCGCGGGCAGAACCACGAGCAGGTACTGCCGATGCTCGACTACTGCCTGGAGCGGGGCTTCGAGCTACGTTTCATCGAACTGATGCGCATGGGGCACCTGGCCCGCGAGGGGGCGAGCTTCCAGCAGCAGTTCTACGGCATGCCCGAACTGCTGGCGGCGATCGCCGAGCGTTACGAATTCGCCCAGGCGCCGGCGCCGCTGGATGCCACCGCGCTGCGCTACGAGATTCCCGGCCAGGGCTTCTTCGGTGTGATCGCCAACGAGAGCGTGCCGTTCTGCCGAACCTGCTCGCGCCTGCGCCTGTCCTCCACCGGCTGGCTGCACGGCTGCCTGTCGTCGAGCAACCGCCACTATGTCGGCGACCTGCTTGACAAGCCCCGTCACCAGGCCCTGCCGGCGCTGCAGCGGCTGCTGGTGCGGGCACTTGCCGACAAACAGGACATCGCCTTTGCGGGCGGTGTCACCGTCATGAAAATCATCGGCGGCTAGTTGTCGCCTCATCTACTTGTACGAAAGCCATGTCTGTCGAATTCCCCATCGCCTATATCGAGCCGGTGTTCCGTCCGCCGAGCGAAGCCCATTCCCTGATCCTGCCGGTGACCAACGGCTGCTCGTGGAACGCCTGTACGTTCTGCGAGATGTACACGGCGCCGCAGAAGAAATTCCGCGCCCGTGACGAAGACCAGGTACTGGAGGAGATCCGCCGTGCCGGCGAGCGCCTGATCGTGCAGCGGGTGTTCCTCGCCGACGGCGACGCCCTTGTGCTGCCGACGCGGCGCCTGCTGGGTATCCTGCAAGCGATCCGCGAGCACATGCCCGAAGTCGACCGCGTCTCCAGCTACTGCCTGCCGCGCAATCTGCGCAAGAAATCGGTGGAGGAGCTCAAGGAGCTGGCCGACGCGGGGCTGAAGATGGCCTATGTCGGCTGTGAGTCCGGTGACGACGAGGTGCTGGCGCGGGTCAACAAGGGCGAGACCTTCGAGTCCAGCATCAGCGCCCTGGACAAGCTCGGCCAGGCTGGCATCACCCGTTCGGTGATGATCCTCAACGGCCTCGGCGGCACGGCCCTGAGCGAGCAACATGCCGATAACTCGGCGCGCCTGATGAACGCCGCCCAGCCGGAATTCCTCTCTACCCTGGTGGTCAGTTTTCCCATGGGTGAGCAGCGCTTCCGCGAAGGCTTCGCCGATTTCCAGCCGCTCGGCCAGCAGCAATTATTCCTCGAAGTGGAGCGCCTGCTGCAGGGGCTGAAGCTGAAGGACACGGTGTTCCGCAGCGATCACGCCTCCAATTACCTGGTGCTCAAGGGCAACCTCGGTGCCGACAAGGCACGCCTGCTGGCCCAGGTGCGCCAGGCCATCGAGCGGCCGCAGAGCGCACACCTGCGCCAGGAATGGCAACGCGGCCTGTGAGGCAAGGTTGGCGCGGAAGCTGCTATGACTCTCTATCCGCCGGTTTTCCGTCACCGGCAGGGAGGAAATGCAATGCGTAGCCTGATTCTGCTGCTGGCGCTGGTCGCGCTCGGCGGCTGCATGAAAGTCAGCGATATGGCCGCTGGCACCGAATACCACCTGCGCGACGCCGGCGTGCTCGACCGCAGCGAAACGCGCCGCTCCGCCTCCTGGCGGCTGCAGGCCGACTCGTTCATCTTCATCTCCCAGGCTCACTATGTGCCGCCGGGTGATGCCCGCCCGCGTCCCAACGTGGTGGCGGAGGAGGCCTTCAAGTCCTTCGTCGAATACTTCCCGCTGGTGCGCCGCGCCAACCAGCCGCAAGGCCTGGACGAGGCGATGAACGAGGCGCGTGTCGCCGGTGCCCACTACCTGCTGTACACCCGCTTTGCCGACGCCGATGACCGCATCGGCACCGTAGAGGAGTGGGAGGACCAGGAGGCCGTGGATCGCCTGGGCGTGGACTCCGGGGTGATCCAGCTGATGCTGATCGAGACCAGCACGCGCTACCTGGTGGATACCGCCCGTATCCGTAACCACGGCGGCTTTCTGACGTTTTACGACAATCAACCCGCCGACCAACTGCGCGCGCCGTTCGAGCAGTACGCGCGCACGCTGCTGGGCGTTAGCGACCGCTAACCGCCATACTGTCGGCCGGACAAGGAGACACACCGCATGACCGATCCGGGCAAGGCCGGCGACCTGCTGGCGCAGATTCCCAAGGGCGAGGGCAAAGGCCTGCCGCCCGTGCACCTGTGGAACCCGGATTTCTGCGGCGATATCGACATGCGTATCGCCCGCGACGGCACCTGGTACTACCTGGGCACGCCGATCGGACGCAAGCCGATGGTCAAGCTGTTCTCCACCATCATCCGTCGCGACGACGACAAGTACTTCCTGATAACTCCAGTGGAGAAGGTCGGCATCATCGTCGACGACGCACCCTTCGTGGCCGTGACCCTGCAGGTGATCGGGGAGGGCGAGGCGCAGGTGCTGCGCTTCACCACCAATGTCGACGAGGAGGTCGAGGCCGGTAGCGAGCATCCGCTACGCGTCGAGATCGATCCCGAGACTCAGGAGCCTGCGCCCTACCTGCATGTGCGGCGCAACCTGGAGGCGCTGGTGCATCGCAATGTGTTCTACCAGCTGGTGGACCTGGCGGTGGAGCGGCAGATCGATGGCCAGACCTGGCTTGGGGTGTGGAGCGGGGGAGAGTTCTTCCCGATTGGGCCGCAGCCGGAGTAAGCGGCCGCGCCTCGTCTCGAGCTTGCCGCGGCTTAGCGAGCCTGTAGCACGACTACCCAGAGCCCGAGCGTGGCGAGGAAGTTGATCATGAACACCAGGCCACGCAGCCGGATGTTCGCGGTGAGAATCTGCACGCCGCTATGGATCAGGCGCCCCGCGATAAAGATCCAGGCCAACGCAAGCGCAATGGCGCTGTCGGAGCCGCTCTGCAGAAGCAATAGGCAGGCGACATGGAACAGCAGCGGCCACTCGAACTGGTTGGACAGGTTGGCGCTGATGCGCGGCTCGACCGTGGCCCAGGGGTTGGAGCCATCGGCGCGCTGACCGATGCCCCATATCTTCGGCGCCCGTGCCACGGTGAGCAGGGCATAGAGCAGGGTGGCGAGCGCGACGTGGGCTGCCATTGGCAGAATCAAGGATTGCATCGGGTAATCCCTTCCGGCGGTGTCTGGATCGGTGTGGGTGCGGTGCCTAGATATTCTGCGCGATGTGCCAGAGCACCCCGCTCGGATCGAACAGCACGAACTCGCGCATCTTCCACGGCTGGTCCACCAGCTCGCCCATCCGCACGCCGAAGCGCTCGGCCAAGCCCGACTCGCGGACATGCCGGTACCAGGCGTCCACGTCCTCCACCAGCAGATGCATGACGAAGTTTTCCACCTGCTCGCGCACGTAGAAGTTCTGCAGCAGGAAGCTGCTGTTGCCGTGATGCAGATAGGCCAGTTGCTCATCGCCCCAGGGCATGTTGAAGCCCAGCGCCTGGTAGAAGTCCTTGGAGCGGGCGAAGTCCTTGGCCGGCACCAATGTTTTGAGTTCCACGGTATTCAGGTTGCTCATCGAAGGCTCCTTGAGCTCAGAACAGGTCGGTGCGCCTGGTCGGTTTCACCGCCTGGAAGAAGCTGTAGCCCAGGCCGATATCGGTGATCACGCGGGTGCACACGGCGGGAATGGCGATTAGCGCGTGGATCAGCATGGCCACCGCCGCATAGGCGCCGAACTCAAGCGCGCGCAGCGGCAGTGGCAGAGGGTCGCGGCGGCTTTCCAGCAGCTCCTGGCGCAGGGCCGGCAGGTCGGCCCAGTGCTCGTCGTCGATCTTCTTGCGCATGGCCAGCGGGTACAGGTTGCGGCTGCGGCAGCCACGGCGGAAGGCGCCCCACATGCGTCGGGGTTCCAGCACCAGGCCGGTGGAGAGGGCGATCAGGTTCATGGTGCCGAGCAGTGGCGAATTGAGCATCGAGCCGGTGCCCAGCTCCCAGGCGCTGACCTCGCCCTCGCCGATGCGCCCGGTGCTGTAGCCGGTCGTCACGTGGTGCAGGTCGTGGTACTTGAGGTAGACGTGGCGCGTCTCGATGTTGGGTAGCGGCACCAGCAGGCAGCCGGTATAGACCGGCACGGTGCAGGCCTGGCGATCGGCGGTGTCGCTGAAACCGCAGCGCCGGTAGAAGGCGGCGAGTTCTTCCTTGAGGGTCATGTTTCCGTCCTTGGTGTTTGGTCAGCGTGGGTACAGTGGCGGCAGCGGGCTGGCTTCCTGCGGCTTGGCCGCGGCTTCCAGGGCCGGCAGGCTGCGGATGGCCTTCCACAGGCTCTCACCTTGCCACTGGTGGCCGCTCTCGCTGTACAGCGCGCCGTTGAGGCCGTCGAGGGCGTCCGACAGGGTGGCGAAGCGCGCGGCCATGTCGGCCAGGGTTTCCGGTTGCTGGCGGGCCCAGGCGTCCAGGGCCTGGCGGGTGGCATGGGGGTCGTTGGCCAGGCAGGCGCGCTTGAGATCGTCGAGCAGGGTGCGCGGGCTGGGACCGGTCTGCGCGGTGGGCAGGATCGCCGGCTGGCGGCGGGCGCGCCACCACAGACCGAAGCCCAGGGCGGTGGTCAGGGCCAGCAGGGCGCAGGCCAGCTGCCAGGGCCACAGCAGCACCGTGCCGTCGCCAGCCAGCACGGGCTGGCCGCCGACCGGGGCCTCCACTTCCAGGTTCGGATTGACCGCCACTTCCAGGGTGCGTGCCGGCAGGCTGGCGACCTCCAGGCGATCCTCGCTGACGTTCCACCAGTGCACCCGTACTTCCGGCAGGGTGATGCGTCCGCTCTGGCTCGGCACCAGGGCCTGGCTTTCCTCGCGGCTGCCGATCAGGCCCTTGTCGTTGGTCTCGTTGCGCAGCTGCGGCTGGTCCGGGTAGCGACGCAGGCCGGGGCTGTCCTGCACCGGCATGGGGGGCAGCTGGGCGCTGGACAGGCCCTCGGCGCGCAGCATGATGCTGCGAGTCAGCGAGTCGCCGACGCTGGCCTTGTTCGGTTCCGGGTTCCAGGCCTCGCTCAGGCTCAAGTCGCGGGCCGGCAGCCAGGGGGCGTCGGCCGGCCAGCTGGCGGGGCGCGGTTTGACCGTCAGCGGAATCTCCGGCGACTGGACACGGGTCAGGCGGCCCGGACGCGGGCCGAAGGGGTTGTAGTCGTTGTCGCGCACGGCCGGAGTGGCGCTGAACACCTGGGACGGAATGGTCAGCTGGCCGCTCTGCTGCGGGAAGATCGCGTAGCGCAGCTCGATCACGCCGTGGCGCACGCCGTTGACGTCGGTCTCGAAGGTGCGCGGGTCGCCCAGCTGCTCGACGCGGGCGTCGGGAATGTTCAGCGGGGTCAGGCTGCTGTCGTCGTACAGCGATACCGAGTGATAGATGCGTAGGGTCAGCAGCACCTGTGCCTGCACGTAGACGCTTTCCTGATCCAGGCTGGCGTCGATGAAGATCGGCGCCAGCTTGCCGCTGCCGCTGGCGTCGCCCTTGACCACCTGCAGGGTGATTGGCTGGCTCTGCGCATCACCCAGCTTGAGCGGCGGCACCACCACGTAGCCGCTCTGCAGTGGCAGCAGTGTGACGATCCAGCGGGTGCTCGAGCGCGCCTTGCCGCCGAAGGAGGACAGGCGGTTTTCCTGGCGCGTGCTGACCACTTCGAACTGCTGCTTGAGCGGCGCCAGGTCCGGCATGCCGAACTGGGTGACGTCCTCCGATTCGAGGATCAGGTCGAAGGTCTCGCCTTCGTTCAGGCGTGCACGGTCGACGGTGGCGGAGAAGCTGGCGGCCCAGGCCTGGGTGCCGATCAGGCAGAGGAGGAGGGCGCAAAGCAGGCGTTTCATCGGGACTGTTCCTGGCGCTGCTGTTGTTCGTAGAGGAATTTGCGCCGCAGCAGCTCGCCCGGATCGTCCGGAATCTGCCGCAGCCATTGTTCCAGCGCATCGCGCTGTTCGCCGTCCAGCGGCTCGGCGCTGGCGGTCTGGGTGGCGTCTGCCGGCTTGTCGCCGGCGCCCGCCTGCTGCTCGCCGGGCTGGGCGGTCTGTTCCTGGGCGTTCTGCTGGCCGTTCTGACCTTCCTGGCCCTGCTGCTGTTGCGACTGCTGCTGGCCTTCCTTGTCCTTCTGGCCCTGTTGCGCGGACTGCTGTTGATCGTCCGACTGTTGCGGCTGCGCGGATGGCGACTGGCTGGAAGAGGACTGCTGCTGGTCCTGCTGCTGCTCGTCGCCCTGCTGCGATTGCTGTTGCTGTTGTTGCTGTTGTTGCTGTTGTTGCTTTTGCTGGCGCAGCAACTGCTCGACCAGCGCCTTGTTCTGCTGCGCTGGCTGCAGCTCCGGCTGGCGCTCCAGGGCCTGCTCGTAGGCGTCCAGCGCCGCTTCCAGCTCGTTGCCCTTGGCCAGGGCGTTGCCGCGGTTGTAGTGGGCGATGGCGCTGTCGGACTGGGCGAAGCGTTCGGCGGCACCGGCATAGTCACCGGCGCGATACAGCGCCTCGCCCTGCCACTGCGGATCGCGGAAGCGGCTGGCGGCCTCCTTGGCCTTGTCCGCCTCGAGAAGGCGCTGGCCCTGCTGGTCCGGGCGCAGCCACAGGTCATCCCAGCCCAGCGCGTAGCTCGGTTGCGGGCTGACCAACAACAGCAGCGGCAGGCAGAACAGCCAGCCGCGGCGCCCGGCGCAGGCGGCGATCAGCAGCAGCGGCAACAGCAGCCAGTGGCCCTGGTCGGCCCAGGCCTGCAACTGGGTGGGTTCGGCGCCCTCGCGCAACTCCTGCGGGCCGTCGAGCAGATCGAGGGCCTGCAGGTCGCGGTCGTCCAGGCGTGCGCTGCGGTACTGGCCGCCCAGTTCGTTGGCGAACTGGCGCAGGCCGGCGCTGTCCAGGCGCGGCACCAGGATGGCGCCGTCGGCGTCCTTGAGGAAACTGCCGTCCTCGCCACGGATCGGCGCGCCCTGGGGCGAGCCGATGCCGAGGATGGCCAGGCGCTCGCCGCGACTGCCGAGGGCCTGGCGCGCACCGTCGCGCTCTTCCGCGCTCATCTCGCTGCCGATCAGCAACAGCCGGCCGCGGCCCTGGGCGCCATGATCGAGCAGCTCCAGAGCGCGGCTCACCGCCAGATCGGCGCGGCGGCCAGGCTCGGGCATGATCGACGGCTTGACCGCCTCCAGCAGGTTGCGCGCGGTGGCCAGGTCGTCGGACAGCGGCACCAGGGTGTGGGCGCTGCCGGCATAGACGATGATCGCGGTCTGCGCGTCGTTGCGCGCCTGCAGCAGGTCGAGCAGCTTGCGCTTGGCCTGTTCCAGGCGGCTCGGCGCGGCGTCGGTGGCGAGCATCGCCGGGGTCAGTTCGAGCAGCACCACCAGCGGGTCGGCGCGCTTCTGGCTGGCCTGCTCCATGCGCTGCCAGCTGGGCCCGAGCAGGGCCAGCAGGGCGAGCAGCCAGGCCAGGCCGAGGGCGACCCACGGCAGGCGATTGTTGCGGGTGCGGCCGCCGGACAGCAGCACGGCCTGGAAAGCGGCCGGCAACAGCAGCTGCCAGCGCCCGCTGCGCCGCTCGCGGTGCCACAGTTGCCACAGCAGCCAGCCGAGGAGTGGCAGCAGGAGCAGCCAGAACGGGCGCAGCCAGTGCGGCCAGAGCATGTCCATCAGGCCGACCCCCCGAAGCGCGAGGTCAGCGTCTGCCAGTGCTGCGGCCACAGTTCGCGGGCCACCAGCAGCAGGCTGATCAGCAGCGCCGCGGCCAGCGGCCAGGCATACAGGGCCAGCGCCGGGCGGGCGCGGGTCGGCAGCTGGGCGGCCGGCTCCAGCTGGTCGAGGGCCTCCTCGATCTGCTGCAGCTCCTCGCTGGTGCGGGCGCGGAAATAGGTGCCGCCGGTCTGTTCGGCGATGTCGATCAGGGTCGCCTCGTCCAGGTCCACGCCCGGGTTCAGCCCGAGCATGCCCATGATTCCGCTCTGCTCGGGATCGGCGCCGATGCCGATGGTGTAGATCTTGACCTTCTGCTCGGCGGCCAGGCGCGCGGCGGTCTTGGGCTCGATCTCGCCGCCGTTGTTGGCGCCGTCGGTGATCAGCACCAGCACGCGGCTGTCGGCCGGGCGCTGGCGCAGGCGTTTGACCGCCAGGCCGATGGCGTCGCCGATGGCGGTCTGCGGCCCGGCGATGTTGATCAGCGCCTCGTCCAGCCAGGTGCGCACGGTGTGGCGGTCGAAGGTCAGCGGCGACTGCAGGTAGGCGCGGCTGCCGAACAGGATCAGGCCGATGCGGTCGCCGCGGCGGTCCTCGACGAAGTCGCCGAACAGCTTCTTCACCAGCTCCAGGCGCGAGATGTCTTCGCCTTCCCACTGCATGTCGTCGTGGTCCATGGAGCCGGACACGTCCACTGCCAGCAGCAGGTCGCGGCCGCTGGCCGGCAGAGGCAGCGGCTCGCCGACCCATTCCGGGCGGGCCGCGGCCAGCAGCAGGAACATCCACAGCAGCACGAAGGGCGCCTGCTGGCGCCAGGCCGGCTGGTTGGCGCGGGCGCGGCGGCCGCTGAGGCCTTCCAGCTCGCCGAGGAAGCTGACCTTGAGCGCCGCCTCGCCGCTGTCGGCCGCCGGCAGCAGCAGACGCAGCAGCCAGGGCAGGGGAGCGAGGAGCAGGGCCCAGGGCCAGGCGAACTCAAACATGCTTGCGAATCCAGGTGTCGACGGCCTGGTTGAGGCCGTTGATGGCCTTGTCGTCGAGGCTGCAGTGGCTGCGGTAGGTGCCTTCCACCAGAATCATCCAGCGGGTCAGCCCGGCGGCCGGGCAGCGGCTGTCGAGGAAGGCCAGCCAGGCGCGGCCGCTGAGCACATGGCTGTTGTCCGTGGGGTAGTCGGCGCGGGCCAGGCGCTTGAGCAGGGCGTTGAGCTGCTGCAGCCAGGGGCCGGCGTGCTGGCCATCGTAGGGCCGCACCAGGCGCGCCAGTTCGGCCAGGGCGGCCTGGCGCATTGGGTCGAGCGGCTGTTCACTCTGCAGCGCCTGCTGCTGGCGGCGTGGCAGGTAGCGGCGCAGGTACCACAGGCCCCAGAGCAGCAACGGGATCAGCACCAGCAGCGCCCACCAGCCGGGCGCCAGCGGCCACCAGGACACAGGTGGCGGAGCGATGGTCGGTTGCAGCTGGTCGAGCGGGTTCATGCGCGCTTGCCCGCCTGGGGGCCGGTGAGGTGGTCGCGCAGCTGCTCCACCAGGTCCTGCGCGGTGCTCAGCGCCAGCAGCGGCACGCCGAGCTTCTGCGCCAGGCGCTGCCAGCGCGCGCGGCGCTGTTCGGCCAGACCGCCGTAGGCGACGCGCAGGTCGTCGCCGCGGGTGTCCAGTTCCAGCTGCGCGCCGCGCTCTATGAAACGCAGCAGGCCGGCGTTGGGCAGGTCGTGGTCGAGCGGGTCGGACACCGGCAGCAGCACCAGGTCGGTATGGCGCGCCAGCAGGCCGAGCTGCTGTTCGGCGGAGTCGTTCAGCGTGCGCTCGTCGCAGACGATGATCACCAGGCTGCCCGGGCGCAGCACCTCGCGTGCGCGGCGCAGGGCCAGGCCGAAGCTGTCACGCTCGCCGGCGGCGTCCGGATGCAGGCCCTGGTTGGCGCGGGTCAGGCGGTTGAGCAGCTGCAGCAGGCTCTGCTTGCTGCGCCGCGGCTTGATCTCGTGGTGCTCGGCATCGCCGAACACCAGGCCGCCGATGCGGTCGTTGTGCGCCAGGGCGGCCCAGCCGAACAGGCTGGCGGCCTGGGCGGCGAGCACCGACTTGAACTGCAGGGTCGAGCCGAAGAACAGCCGGCGGCTCTGCTCGACCATGATGAAGATCGGCCGCTCGCGCTCCTCGTGGAACAGCTTGGTGTGCGGCTCCTGGGTGCGTGCGGTGACGCGCCAGTCGATGGTGCGCACGTCATCGCCGGCCTGGTACACGCGCACCTGGTCGAAGTCGACGCCGCGCCCGCGCAGCTTGGAGTGGTGCAGGCCGATCAGCGGACTGCGCTTGGCCGGGGTGGAGAACAGCTGCACCTCGCGCACGCGGTGGCGCATCTCGATCAGCTCGGCGAGGCTGACGCGGATGCCCGGCGGGGTCGGTTGCATGTGCATGGAAAAGGCTCGCCGGCGGCCGTCAGGCCACCGCCACCACGTCGAGGATGCGCTGCACCACGCGGTCCTGGTCGATGCCGGCGGCTTCCGCCTCGAACGACAGGATGATGCGGTGGCGCAGCACGTCGAACAGCACCGCCTGGATGTCCTCGGGGCTGACGAAGTCGCGACCGGCCAGCCAGGCGTGGGCGCGGGCACAGCGGTCGAGGGCGATGGAGCCGCGCGGGCTGGCGCCGTAGGCGATCCACTCGGCCAGTTCGGCGTCGTGCTTGGCCGGGGTGCGGGTGGCCATCACCAGCTGCACCAGGTACTCCTCCACGGCGTCAGCCATATAGAGGCCGAGGATTTCCTGGCGGGCGGCGAAGATCGCCTGCTGGCTGACCCGGTGCTCCGGTTTGGCCTCGCCATTCAGCGCATCGCCGCGAGCCTGGGCGAGGATCTTGCGTTCCACGCTGGCGTCCGGGAAACCGATCTTCACGTGCATCAGGAAACGGTCGAGCTGGGCCTCGGGCAGCGGGTAGGTGCCTTCCTGCTCGATGGGGTTCTGGGTGGCCATGACCAGGAACAGCGGTGACAGGTCGTAGGTCGAGCGACCGATACTGACCTGGCGCTCGGCCATGGCCTCCAGCAGCGCCGACTGTACCTTGGCCGGGGCGCGGTTGATCTCGTCGGCCAGCACCAGGTTGTGGAAGATCGGCCCCTGCTGGAACACGAAGCTGCCGGTTTCCGGACGGTAGATCTCGGTGCCGGTGATGTCGGCCGGGAGCAGGTCGGGAGTGAACTGGATGCGGTGGAACTCGGCCTCGATGCCTTCCGCCAGTTCCTTGATGGCCTTGGTCTTGGCCAGGCCCGGGGCGCCTTCCACCAGCAGGTGGCCGTCGGCGAGCAGGGCGATCAGCAGGCGCTCGATGAGCTTTTCCTGGCCGAGGATCTGGGTAGCGAGAAATTGCCGCAGCGCGACAAGCGCCTCACGATGTTCCATCGAGAATCTTCCTGGAAAGGGACTGACGGGTTGCCGAACTCACCCGATCGGGGTGCTAACTCTACTGCATCGGCGGGGGCGCTTGCATGCTCCTGGAACTGCTCTGCCGACCAGTTCCGCTTGCCGGGTATGGCTCAAGCGGGCTGCCGCTCCTCGGCTAAGTTCGCTGCCGCCGGCCGGCCCAGGCCGGGCAGGGCGCTGGTGCAGCGCAGGGTGCTGTTCTGCGGGCGTGGGCCGCGCACATCCGGCGCACCGAGTAGACGCACCGCCAGGTAATAGGAGAAGGCCGGCAGCCAGAGCATGCCGGCCTCGCGCAGCATGCGGAAGAACAGCAGGTCGGCCTCGTGCTTGGCCACCGGCGCGGCGTTCAGGTACTGGTACAGCGCGTCGTGCACCAGGCTCGCCGGATGGGTCAGCGGCCAGAACACGTCGGCTTCGCAGAGCTCGCCGCCATGCAGGTGCAGCACCCGGTGCGGCTTCTCCCACCAGTCCGGCACGCCGATGATCGCCAGCCAGTAGAACGGCACCTTGGGCGTGCAGCCGTCCCAGGCGTAGGTGCTCGGCCGGGCGAAGTCGTAGTGCACTTCCTGGCGCTGGGCGTCCAGGGTCGAGTGGCCCGGATTGACGATCAGCAGACCGTCGTGGATCACCAGCCACTCGCCATAGAAGTAGCGTCCGGCGAACTCCGGGCAGTGGCGCAGGTAGGGCTGGTCGATGTAGTTGAGCCAGGGCCCGCAGTGGTCGCGGCTGGCAAAACCCCACTTCTCCTCGGCCGCGGCCAGCGCCAGGGCGGCGCGGCGCAGGCGTTCGCGGCGGCCGATCCAGCGTGGCAGCAGCACGCCGAGGTAGACCGGCACCCCGGCCCACAGCAGCGGCTGGATCAGGCTCGGCCGCAACCAGGCCGCCAGGCCGAGCAGGGCCAGGCCGACGGCGGTGATCAGCAGGTTGCCGAAATGGAGGAGCAGATGGCGACGGAGTGGGGACTGCATGGTTTCCCTGCCGGACTACGTGGAGTCGCACCTTAGCAGCGGTGCGGCTGCAAGGCGATGAACGAATATGTCGCGCCGCCGCAATCCAGCTGCCATGGGCTGTCGCTAAGCTTGCCGTGACCTGATGGTCGGCGTGCGCCTGCCGAGTCCAGCCTATCGCCTAGACTGCTTGGAAACCCAGGCGCCGCGCGCCCAACTCGAATAACAAGTCCAGTGGAGCATCAACATGGCGTTCTTCACCGCGGCCAGCAAAGCCGACTTCCAGCACCAACTGCAAGCGGCCCTGGCGCAGCACGTCAGCGACAAGGCGCTGCCACAAGTGGCCCTGTTCGCCGAGCAATTCTTCGGCATCGTCTCCCTCGACGAACTGACCCAGCGCCGCCTCGGCGACCTGGCCGGCAGCACGCTGTCCTCCTGGCGCCTGCTCGAACGCTTCGACGTCGCCAAGCCGGTGGTGCGCGTCTACAACCCGGATTACGAGAAGCACGGCTGGCAGTCCACCCACACCGCGGTGGAAGTGTTGCATGCCGATCTGCCGTTCCTGGTCGACTCGGTGCGCATGGAGCTGAACCGCCGCGGCTACAGCATCCACACCCTGCAGAACAGCGTGTTCAGTGTGAAGCGCAAGAAGAGCGGCGAGCTGCAGGAGCTGCTGAGCAAGGGCAGCACCGGCAAGGACGTGCAGCACGAAGCGCTGATGTACCTGGAGATCGACCGCTGCGCCAATGTCGGCGAGCTGCGTGCCCTGGAGAAGGGCATCCAGGAAGTGCTGGAAGAGGTACGCCTGGCGGTGGCCGACTTCCAGCCGATGAAGGCCCGCGCCGAGCAGCTGCTGGCCTGGCTGGACAAGGCCAAGCTCAAGGTCGACGGCGCCGAGCTGGCGGAAGTGAAGACCTTCCTCAGCTGGCTGCTGGACAACCACTTCACCTTCCTCGGATACGAGGAATTCACCGTGGTCGACGAGAAGGACGGCGGCCATCTGGTGTACGACGAGGCCTCGCTGCTGGGCCTGTCCAAGCGCCTGCGCAGCGGGCTGAAGAAGGACGAGCTGCATATCGAGAAGGAGGCCCTGGATTACCTGCGCCAGCCGGTGCTGCTGTCCTTCGCCAAGGCCGCCACGCCGAGCCGCGTGCACCGCCCGGCCTACCCGGACTTCGTCTCCATCCGCGAGCTGGACGCCAAGGGCAAGGTGGTCAAGGAGTGCCGCTTCATGGGCCTGTACACCTCGTCCGTGTACGCCGAGAGCGTCAGCCGCATCCCCTATATCCGCCGCAAGGTGGCGGAGATTTCCGAGCGCTCCGGCTTCGACCCCAAGGCGCACCTGGGCAAGGAGCTGGAGCAGGTGCTCGAAGTGCTGCCGCGCGACGACCTGTTCCAGACCCCGGTGGACGAGCTGTTCAACACCGCCATCGCCATCGTGCAGATCCAGGAGCGCAACAAGCTGCGCCTGTTCATCCGCCGCGATCCTTATGGCCGCTTCGCCTACTGCCTGGCCTACGTGCCGCGCGACGTGTACTCCACCGAGACGCGCCTGAAGATCCAGCAGATCCTCATGGAGCGCCTGGGCGCCAGCGACTGCGAGTTCTGGACCTACTTCTCCGAATCCGTGCTGGCGCGGGTGCAGTTCATCCTCAAGGTCGACCCGAAGAACCGCGTGCAGATCGACCCGGCGCGCATCGAGAAGGAAGTCATCCAGGCCTGCCGTTCGTGGAAGGACGACTACGCCAGCCTGATCATCGAGAGCTCCGGCGAGGCCCAGGGCACCCAGGTGCTGGCCGACTTCCCGAAAGGCTTCCCGGCCGGCTACACCGAGCGCTTCGCCCCGCACTCGGCGGTGGTGGACATGCAGCATCTACTCAGCCTGTCCGATGAGCGCCAGCTGGTGATGAGCTTCTACCAGCCGCTGGCCCAGGGCGACCAGGAACTGCACTGCAAGCTGTACCACGCCGACACGCCGCTGCCGCTGTCCGACGTGCTGCCGATCCTGGAGAACCTCGGCCTGCGCGTGCTCGGCGAGTTCCCCTACAAGCTGCGCCGCGCCGATGGCCGCGAGTACTGGATTCACGACTTCGCCTTCACCACCGCCGAAGGGGTGAGCGTCGACATCCAGCAGCTCAACGAGACCCTGCAGGACGCCTTCGTGCAGATAGTCGGTGGCGCCGCCGAGAACGACGGTTTCAACCGCCTGGTGCTGACCGCCGCCATGCCCTGGCGCGACGTGGCGCTGCTGCGCGCATACGCCCGCTACCTCAAGCAGATCCGCCTGGGCTTCGACCTCGGCTACATCGCCAGCACCCTGGTCAACCACGCCGATATCGCCAAGGAACTGGTGCGCCTGTTCCGCACCCGCTTCTACCTGGCACGCAAGCTGTCCGCCGAGGACCTGGAAGACAAGCAGCAGAAGCTCGAGCAGGCCATCCTCGCCGCCCTCGACAACGTCGCGGTGCTCAACGAGGACCGCATCCTGCGGCGCTACCTGGACCTGATCAAGGCCACCCTGCGCACCAACTTCTTCCAGAACGGCGCCGACGGCCAGCCCAAGCACTACTTCAGCTTCAAGCTCAACCCGCGGGCGATTCCGGAGATCCCGCGGCCGGTGCCCAAGTTCGAGATCTTCGTCTACTGCCCGCGCGTCGAGGGCGTGCACCTGCGCTTCGGCGACGTGGCCCGCGGCGGCCTGCGCTGGTCCGACCGCGAGGAAGACTTCCGCACCGAGGTGCTGGGCCTGGTCAAGGCGCAGCAGGTGAAGAACGCGGTGATCGTGCCGATGGGCGCCAAGGGCGGCTTTATCCCGAGAAAGCTCCCCGTCGGCGGCAACCGCGACGAGGTACTGGCCGAGGGCATCGCCTGCTACCGCATCTTCATCAGCGGCCTGCTCGACATCACCGACAACCTCAAGGAAGGCAAGGTGGTGCCGCCGGAGAACGTGGTGCGCCACGACCCGGATGATCCCTACCTGGTGGTGGCGGCGGACAAGGGCACCGCGACCTTCTCCGACATCGCCAACGGCATCGCCCTGGACTACGGCTTCTGGCTCGGCGACGCCTTCGCCTCCGGCGGCTCGGCCGGCTACGACCACAAGGGCATGGGCATCACCGCCAAGGGCGGCTGGGTCTCGGTACAGCGCCACTTCCGCGAGCGCGGCATCGACGTGCAGAAAGACCCGATCACGGTGATCGGCATCGGCGACATGGCCGGCGACGTGTTCGGCAACGGCCTGCTGCTGTCGGACCAGCTGCAGATGGTGGCGGCGTTCAACCACCAGCACATCTTCATCGACCCCAACCCGGATGCGGCCAAGAGCTTCGTCGAGCGCCAGCGCATGTTCGCCCTGCCGCGCTCGAGCTGGGCCGACTACGACACCAAGCTGATCTCCGAGGGTGGCGGCATCTTCCTGCGCAGCGCCAAGAGCATCGCCATCACCCCGCAGATGAAGGAACGCTTCGACATCCAGGCCGACAAGCTGGCGCCCACCGAGCTGATCAACGCACTGCTCAAGGCGCCGGTCGACCTGCTGTGGAACGGCGGCATCGGCACCTATGTGAAGTCCAGCCGCGAGACCCACGCCGACGTCGGCGACAAGGCCAACGACGGCCTGCGGGTCAACGGCAATGAACTGCGTGCCAAGGTGGTGGGCGAGGGCGGCAACCTCGGCATGACCCAGCTCGGCCGCGTCGAATACGGCCTCAACGGCGGCGCCAGCAACACCGACTTCATCGACAACGCCGGCGGGGTGGACTGCTCCGACCACGAGGTGAACATCAAGATCCTCCTGGGCGAGATCGTCGCCGCCGGTGACATGACCGGCAAGCAGCGCAACAAGCTGCTGGCCGAGATGACCGACGCGGTCGGCAACCTGGTGCTGGGCAACAACTACAAGCAGACCCAGGCCCTGTCTCTGGCCCAGCGCCGCGCCCGCGAGCGCCTGGCCGAGTACAAGCGCCTGATGGCCGCGCTGGAGGCCGCCGGCAAGCTGGACCGCGCCCTGGAGTTCCTGCCCACCGACGACGAGCTCAACGAGCGTGCCGCCAACGGCCGCGGCCTGACCCGACCGGAGCTGTCGGTGCTGATCTCCTACAGCAAGATCGACCTCAAGGAAGCGCTGCTCAAATCCCTGGTGCCGGACGACGACTACCTGGCCCGCGAGATGGAAACCGCCTTCCCGGCGCAGCTGACCAAGAAGTTCGGCGAAGCCATGCGTCGCCATCGCCTGAAGCGCGAGATCGTCAGCACCCAGATCGCCAACGACCTGGTCAACCACATGGGCATCACCTTCGTGCAGCGCCTGAAGGAGTCCACCGGCATGAGCGCGGCCAACGTCGCCGGCGCCTATGTCATCGTGCGTGACGTGTTCCGCCTGCCGCACTGGTGGAAGCAGATCGAGGCGCTGGACTACAAGGTGCCGGCCGAGCTGCAGCTGCAGCTGATGGACGAGCTGATGCGCCTGGGTCGTCGCGCCACCCGCTGGTTCCTGCGCAGCCGCCGCGAGGACCTGGACGCCGCCCGCGACGTCGGCCACTTCGCCCCGCGCGTGGCTGAGCTGGCCGGGCGCCTGGACGAACTGCTCGAAGGCCCGGCCCGCGAGCAGTGGCTGGCGCGCTACCAGAGCTTCGTCGAGGCCGGCACGCCGGAGGAGCTGGCCCGCGTGGTCGCCGGCACCAGCCACCTGTACACCCTGCTGCCGATCATCGAGGCCGCCGACGTCACCGGCCAGCCGGCGGCGGACGTGGCCACCGCCTACTTCGCCACCGGTGGTGCGCTGGAACTGTCCTGGTACCTGCAGCAGATCACCAACCTGCCGGTGGAGAACAACTGGCAGGCCCTGGCCCGCGAGGCGTTCCGCGACGACCTGGACTGGCAGCAGCGGGCGATCACCATCGCCGTGCTGCAGATGGCCGACGGTCCGAAGGACATCGAGGAGCGGGTGAGCTTCTGGCTGGAGCAGCACAAGCCCCTGGTCCAGCGCTGGCTGGCCATGCTCGCCGAGCTGCGCGCCGCCACCGGCACCGACTACGCCATGTACACCGTGGCCAGCCGCGAGCTGATGGACCTGGCGCAGAGCGACCAGCAGGGGGTGTGCATTCCCTGAGGCGCCAGCCTCTTCGCGGAGGTGTGGAGAGGGCCGGCACTAGCCGGCCTTCTTCGCCTCGGTTAGCCTGCTCCAAACAATTAAGTTCGCCAGACAAGGATGGTCCCGCATATCGGCACGGGCCTTGCCTTGCCAAGCGGACAACGGAGAGTAGTCATGACCGACATCCTGATTCTGACCCACGTCGATTATTGTGCTCCGGGCCACCTCGCCACCGTTCTGGACGAGCAGGGCCTCGACTTCACGGTGCTGCGCACCGACCTCGACGAGCTCGACGGCTATGACCTGGATCGCCCCCGCGCGGTGGCGGTGATGGGCGGGCCGATGAGCGTCAACGACGACCTGCCCTGGATCGGGGCGGAGATCGCCGCGCTGCAGCACTTCATTCGCCGCGACATCCCCATCATCGGCCACTGCCTGGGCGGCCAGCTGATCGCCAAGGCGCTGGGCGCTGCCGTGCACCGCATGCCCTACACCGAGGTGGGCTGGCAGCCGCTGGTGCGGCGCGACAGCGGCAGCCCCTGGCTGGCGCACCTGCCCAAGGAATTCCCCGTCTATCAGTGGCACAGCGATACCTTCGAACTGCCGTCCGGCGCCGAATGGTTGCTGTCCAGCCCCTGGTGCCCGAACCAGGCCTTCGCCTGGGGCGACAAGGTGCTGGCCCTGCAGGGTCATCCGGAAGTCACCGAGGGCCTGGTGCGCTGGTGGCTGCAGGACTGGGCGCACCTGCTCGACGAGACCCAGGCCAGCCAGCAGGGCAAGCGGCAGATGCTCGCCGACCTGCCGGCGCGCATCGCGTCGCTGAACAAGGTGGCCGAGGGCTTCTATCAGCACTGGCTGCGCCTGGCCTTCGGCGAGCCGGTGGCCCAGGCGGTCTGAGGCGGCATAAAAAAGGCCGCCTCGTGGGCGGCCAGGGAGCCAGTCGGCTAGGGGAGGCCGACCGAAGAGCAATGGGCAAGCTCGCCTGGCCTCGTGAGCCGAGCGAGCCGGGCTTGCGCCCGACGCTGCGCAGTCTGCCCGCGCGCCTGCGGCCACGGAAATCGAGTCTGCCTATACCGCTCATAGAATGCTGCCATGCCGTGGGGCGCGGCTCGCCAGGGAGCGTACAAAGCGCCCCATGCTGGTGCGGTGCGCTTCGCTTCAATATTCAACTGATTGAAATCGTTGGATAAATTTCTGTGGCACGGCCCTTGCGATGACTCTCCTGTCCGGGTGACAAGGAGTACGGCATGGCCCGCACTTTCTACGATGAGATGTACGACGCGAGCGGCGCAGTCCGCCCGCACTATCGGGAGTTTGCCCGCTGGTTGGCGGATACCCCCGAGGAGCTCCTGGCTCAGCGCCGCCGCGAGGCCGACCTGCTGTTCCACCGCGCCGGTATCACCTTCACCCTCTACGGGGACGAGCAGGGCACCGAGCGCCTGATCCCCTTCGACACCGTTCCCCGCAGCATCCCCGCCAGCGAGTGGCGCATCGTCGAGTCCGGCTGCGTCCAGCGGGTCAAGGCGCTGAACATGTTCCTCGCCGATATCTACCACGAGCAGCGCATCCTCAAGACCGGCATCATCCCGGCCGAGCAGGTACTGGCCAACGAGGGCTACCAGCTGGCGATGCAGGGCCTCGACCTGCACCGCGACATCTACGCCCACATCGCCGGGGTCGACATGGTGCGCGACGGCGACGGCACCTACTACGTGCTGGAAGACAACCTGCGTACGCCGAGCGGCGTCAGCTACATGCTCGAAGACCGCAAGATGATGATGCGCCTGTTCCCCGAGCTGTTCTCCATGCAGCGCGTGGCGCCCATCGACCACTACCCGAGCCTGCTGCTGGATACGCTGAAGAGCTCCAGCCCGATCGACAGCCCCAGCGTGGTGGTACTCACCCCGGGCCGCTTCAACAGCGCCTACTTCGAGCACGCCTTCCTGGCCCGCGAGATGGGCGTGGAGCTGGTGGAAGGCGCCGACCTGTTCGTGCGTGACGACCGGGTGTTCATGCGCACCACCTCCGGCCCGCAGCCGGTGGATGTGATCTACCGCCGCCTGGACGACGCCTTCCTCGACCCGCTGGCCTTCAACCCGGACTCCATGCTCGGCGTGCCCGGCCTGCTGGCCGCCTACCGCAGCGGCAACCTGGTGCTGGCCAACGCGGTCGGCACCGGGGTGGCGGACGACAAGTCGATCTACCCCTATGTCGGCGAGATGATCCGCTTCTACCTGGACGAGGAGCCGATCCTCAAGAACGTGCCCACCTGGCAGTGCCGCAAGCCCGAGGAACTGTCCCACGTGCTGGCCAACCTGCCCGAGCTGGTGGTCAAGGAAACCCAGGGCTCCGGCGGCTACGGCATGCTGGTCGGCCCGGCCGCGACAAAGGCCGAGATCGAGGCCTTCCGCGAGCGCCTGAAAGCGCGGCCGGAGGCCTATATCGCCCAGCCCACCCTGAGCCTGTCGACCTGCCCGACCTTCGTCGAGAGCGGTATCGCCCCGCGCCATATCGACCTGCGCCCGTTCGTGCTGTCCGGCCGCGAGACCCGCCTGGTGCCAGGCGGCCTGACCCGCGTGGCGCTGCGCGAGGGTTCGCTGGTGGTCAACTCGTCCCAGGGCGGCGGCACCAAGGACACCTGGGTGGTGGAGGACTGAGCATGCTGAGTAGAACTGCCTCCGACCTCTACTGGATGTCGCGCTACCTGGAGCGCGCCGAGAACCTCGCGCGCATGCTCGACGTCAGCTATTCGCTGTCGCTGATGCCGCAGGACGGCCGTGGCGACGGCCTCGACGAACTGGCCCTGCCGCTGCTGATCACCGGCACCCTGGATGACTACCTGAGCCGCCACGGGCAGATGCACGCCGAGCGCATGCTGCACTTCTTCGCCCTGGATGCGGAGAACCCGGCGAGCATCTACTGCTGCCTGCAGGGCGCTCGGGCCAACGCCCACGCCGTGCGCGGGCGGATCACCGCCGACATGTGGGAGAACATCAACGCCACCTGGCTGGAGATACGCGGCATCGCCGCCGAGGGCCTGGGGCGCTACGGCATCAGCCGCTTCTGCGAGTGGGTCAAGGAGCGCTCGCACCTGTTCCGTGGCGCCACCTTCGGCACCATCATGCGCGGCGAGGCCTACCGCTTCATCCGCCTGGGCACCTTCATCGAGCGCGCCGACAACACCCTGCGCCTGCTCGATGCGCGCTACGAGATGCTCGGCGAGGCCGCCGACGAGGTCAGCGACACCTCGGCCCGTGGCTACTACGAATGGAGCGCGCTGCTCCGGGCGCTATCGTCGTTCGAGGCCTTCACCGAGATTTACCGCGGCTCGCCGCGCACCCACAAGATCGCCGAACTGCTGCTGTTGCGCCCCGAGGTGCCGCGTTCGCTGCGCGCCTGCATGGAGGAGCTCAACCTGATGCTCGCCGGCCTGCCCGGCGACAACGGCCGCTCGGCCCAGCGCATGGCCGCCGAGCTGGACGCGCGCCTGCGCTACACCAGCATCGACGAGGTCCTCGACGAGGGCCTGCACACCTGGCTCACCGATTTCATCCTGCTCGTCCGTCAGTTGGGCAGCTCCATCCACACGTCCTATCTGGAGGTCGTATGAGACTCTCGATCCGCCACGACACCACCTACAACTACGACGACCAGGTGCGCGCGAGCATCCAGTACCTGCGCCTGACCCCGCAGGAGAGCGCGCGCCAGCGGGTGATCAGCTGGCAGCTCGACCTGCCGCGCCCGGTGCGCGCCCAGCGCGATCCCTACGGCAACATCCTGCATGTGCTGACCCTGGACGAGCCGCACGAGGCGCTGGTGATCGGCGCCCGTGGCCAGGTGGAGATCGACGAACACTGCGAGTCCGAGCGCGACAGCCGCTCGGCACTGCCGTACCTGCGCAGCACGCGCTTGACCCAGGCCGACGACGCCCTGCGCGAGTTCGCCCGGGCCAGCAGCGCCGGGCGCAACGACCGCGACGGGCTGGTCGACCTGATGCACGGCCTGCATGCGCAGATGCCCTACACACCTGGCGCCACCCAGGTGGACAGCACGGCGGCCGAGGCCTTCGCTGGGCGTGCCGGAGTCTGTCAGGACCATACCCATGCCTTCCTGGCCTGTGCTCGCAGCCTGGGGGTGCCGTCGCGCTATGTGTCGGGCTACCTGTACACCGAGGACAGCGGGCATCTGGCCAGCCATGCCTGGGCCGAGGCCTGGCTGGGCGATGCCTGGTACAGCTTCGATGTGACCAACGAGCTGGCGCGGCCGGAGCGGCATCTGAAGCTGGCGGTGGGGCTGGATTATCTGGACGCCTGTCCGGTGCGGGGGATGCGCCGGGGTGGTGGTGGCGAGCAGATGCATGCGCGGGTGAATGTGGCGGCGCTGATGCAGACGCAGCAACAACAGCAGTGAGACGTGGCGCGCGGAGCGCGTTCGTCTCTTAACCCCTCCCCCCTGGAAGAGCGGGTGGGGCTCGAGCTCCGCTCGCCTTCGAGCCGCTGTTCGACGCATCCCTGCGTGCTGCTTAGTCCAGCACCACCGCATTGCCTGCCAGCGGGTCGATATCGCCGGCGATCAATGCCTCGGCCAGCCGCTGCGCGGCTTGCAGGCCGACATGCTGGTCCACCCGCATCCATGGCTTCTGCGCGTCGCCCACACGGCGGATAAAGGCGAGCTGCGCCTCGTTGAACTTGCGGGTGACCTCGGCCGCGCCCCAGTCGGCGTTGCGTTTCTTGATCTGGTAGGGCGCGAAGTAGGGCTGCGGCTGCGGGCCGGGCAACTGCAGGTCGGCGCCGCCGATATGCTCGTGGCTCTGCGCCGAGCCGGCATAGCAGTCGTGCACCAGGGTGCCGGCGAAATGCCGGTGGATGCGTGCACGCAGCTCGCGGTTGCCGGAGAAGTCCACGTACAGGGTCGGCCGGCTCGGGTCCAGGCTCTCCAGCTGGCCGTAGTCCAGCGCGCTCTGGTAGCAGCCGAGCTGCTCGACGAACCCGGTGTTGCCCGCCGAGGTCAGGCCGACCAGCGCCACGCGCGGGTTGTCCTGCAGGCAGAAGGCGGTGCCGTAGGCGGTCTTGCTCGATGCGCTGGAGATCACCACCTGGCGCGCGCCGAAGAAGTCGTTGTCCTCGAGGAAGTCCGCCAGCATGAACGAGGTGATGAACAGCGGACGCAGCAGCATCTGGTAGTTCTCGTCGGCGGCGCGGTAGGCGGCGTCGGTGCTGGTGCGCTGGTACTGGTTGTACGCCGAGGTCAGCTCCAGGCGGTGGGCGGCGCCGTCGTAGAAACCGCGCTCGCTGACCCGCACCGGTTGCATGACCACATGGCTGGCGATCGGCCAGAAGCCATAGAAGCGCTCACCTTTGGCCAGCCCCTCGGCGGTGGACTCGACCACCTCGGCAAAGCCCCAGGCCGGCATGTGGAACCATTCGCTGTCGCCGGTCGGGTAGAAGTCCCAGTAGCGCAGGTGCGGGGTCTCGCCGAAGGCTGCGTAGGTGATGTTGTTGGTGGTCAGCGCCAGCCGGCTGATGCGCAGCAGGGCCTCGCCCTCCTTGAGCGCCGGCAGCTCGCGGGTGTGAATGCGGGTCTGTTGCAGGTCGGCCTTGTTGTTCTGCAGCTGGCTGATCAGGGTCATCTGGGCACCTCGGGCTCGTGAGTCGACGGGGAAATGACTGTAGCCTGTGCTTCCCAGCCCCGGGTTCGGATTCCATGACCAGCAAACCACCCGCCCAGCAACAACGCGCCAAGCCGCTCAAGCGACCGACCCAGGCGCGCGCCAAGGTCACCGTGCAGGCGATTTTCGACACCTATGTTCGGATTTGGCAACGCGATGGCTGGCAGCGCCTGACCACCCGCGCCATTGCCCTGGAGGCGGGCGTGGCGGTGGGCACGCTGTATGACTATTTCCCCAGCAAGCACGCGCTGCACTCGGGCTATGTGCGGCATTGCATCGAGGCGCTGCTGGAGCGCATCGAGGCGCAGGCAGTGCAGCCAGCGGGGCTGAGCTGGCGCGAGCGTCTCGGCCGCCTGGTGCAGCTGCTGGCTGGCCTGGATGGCGAGCTGCCCTGGTTCCACCCGGACATGCTGGAGCTGGAATCCCAGGTGGCGGAGCGCAAGCACCAGCGGCGTGCCTATGAGGATCTGCTCGGCGCCTGGCAGCGGGTGATGCAGGCCTCGGTCGACCTGCCAGTGCGGCCGTCTGTGGGGACGCTGGAGGCGTTGCATCTGGCCGTCTGGGGTGGGCGGCGCTATGCGATGTTGGTGCAGTTGGAGCCGGAGAGGATGGTGGCGTGGGCGGGGGAGATGGAGCGCTTCTGTGCGCTGGCCATTACCTCGGGAGCCGAGGGTGCAGGGTAGGGTGGGCAGCCGTGAGGCGTTGCCCGCTTGCTGATCCGCTGCCTGCTGGTTCTAAAGCGCTGGGCTATGCCGGGTTGATCACTCGGCTTCGCGCCGGGTCATGGCCGTCAGGCTTTGCGTCCATGGCAGTGCGGAGCGACACCATTTCTGCTGGCGTGGGACCAGTGCCTGGCGCTCTTCGAGGCAGCCGACGCGCAGGCCGTAGATCTTGGGCTGGTCTGCGTCATAGGTGTAAAGCGGCGAGCCGCAATTCGGGCAGAACGCCTGGGCGCGCCTCGATCCGGCATCGCCGATTTTCACGTAGATGGACGGCTCTCCGCTGACCAGCTGAAACGAGCCTTCGACCGCCGGCACCGAGACGCGGTAGGCCGAGCCGGTGAGCTTCTGGCAGTCGGTGCAATGGCAGATGGTGGTGCGCTCGGGGTCGACCAGGGCTTGGTACTGAACGCCACCGCAGTGGCAGCTTCCATGAACGTGCATGGGTGGGTCTCCAACTCTTGGCGGGCTTAGCTCTCGGGAGTTGCTGACTCCGGAGCGGTTTCGGCAGCGAGCTTCAATCGATCGGCTTTGCTGATGTACTTGTTTTTGCTCTTGGGAGCGAGCTTGGCGCTGGCCTTTTTGGCGTGGGCCTTTAGCAGTTGGTTGATTTTTTTACGGCGATTCATGGTTCAGCTCGGCTTGTAGATGTTTGGACATCGTTGGCTTGGAGTATGTGGCAGATCGAGGCGTTGCCCTTTTTCGTGTTGATTGAAGCGTTGGTTCCGCCCTGCTGGGCGGGTCCCTTTTGGCAGTCGCCCCAAAAGGAACCAAAAGGTCTTGCCCCGCCATCCGGCCCTACGCTTCGCTCCGGGTTCGTTCCCTCCATCGCCGCTCCAGGGGCCCGGCGCGAAGGGCCATCCCTGGCCCATCGGGCCTCTCGCGGCATCCATGCCGCTCAACCCCTTACACGACGATTCCGCTCACCCACCTGAAGGGGCGTTTGGAGTTGCCTGATAGTTTTTCGTGGGTGGCGTTTTGCTAGATATCAGGCGGTGAATACCGGCCGGAAGAACGAGCGCTCGTAGCTGATGATGCATTGGGTATCTGCGGCATATTTGAACGCGGCAATGCACTCCGGATCTGCAGCCGACTTGATTCGATACTGCTCATACTCGGCCAGGCTGGGAAAGGTGAACATGGCGAGGCCGATGTTGTTGGCCCCTTCCGATGGCAGGAAATAGCCATGGTGTTGGCCGCCGAATTTCTCCACCAGCGGTATCCAGAGCTTTCCGTAGTGCTCGAATTTTTTGAGTTTCTGCGGGTCGAGGATGTATTTGAGGTAGCAGGTGACCACTTAAATCTCCTTGTTTGTATGGCTGGGCTGATGCCGTGAGTCGGCGATGTTACTAGTTTCGTGCCGTTGCTCGTTTTCGTGTTTGTTGGAGCATTTGTTCCGCCCTGCTGGGCGGGTCCCTTTTGGCAGTCGCCCCAAAAGGAACCAAAAGGTCTTGCCCCGTCATCCGGCCCTGCGCTTCGCTCCGGGTTCGTTCCCTCCATCGCTGCTCCAGGGGCCCGGCGCGAAGGGCCATCCCTGGCCCATCGCGCCTCTCGCGGCATCCATGCCGCTCAACCCCTTCCACGACGATTCCGCTCACCCTTCTGAAGGGGCGTTTGGCGCTGCCTGACAGTTTGTGAGTGCTCTCCTAATGGTGATGGATACCTCGCCCTTACAGAGCCTGCGAAACGATTAAAAATCTGCCCAGCAACTCGGAGCCCGAGTCCCCGTCAGGAGGCCGAGTGGAGGTGTTGCGTAGGGGGACGAGCCGCATGGATGCGGCGAGAGGCTTAAAGGGCCAGGGACGGCCCTTGTAAGCCGGCCCCCGGAGCGGCACCGGAGGGAGGGAAGTTTCGCGTAGCGAAACCCGGATGCCGGGGTGCCCTTCTCTTTGGTTACTTTCTCTTGGGCAAACAAGAGAAAGTGACTCGCCGTAAGGGCGAAAAGAGGAGCTTCAAATCCATTCGGGTTTTCGTGCTGCGGGATGCTCAAATTTATATGTACGGTAATTTTTAGAGAGAATGTTTCCAGTTAGAGACCATTCGGTTTGCTCCGGATTGTTGGCTGCGAATATCCAGATCTCGGAAACAATGTCCTTGGGAGGGTTCAATTTGCTTATATCTATGTTGCAGCTTCTGTTTAGATGGTATGCGATTATTAGATCTTTAGAGTTTTTATACTTTTGGAGTTTTTCTAGTTCGCTTTGTAAGCTGCTATTGGGATTTAGTCGTTCAGGGACTAATTCCTTTAACTGCAGCGGGGCGAAAAGCTGCTTTCCCTCATGCTCGAATGTGCAGATGGCGTCGAAGTCTGCTTCCTCCTTCAACGCGAATCTGACTTTTTTCTGAATGACGGCGGACATGCCATGGGAAAACAGAGCCGCTTGTCTCATCTCCAAGGCTTGGCGAAGCGCTCGTGTTCGGAGGTTTCTAACTTTTTCTGGCAACTCGGCTAGAGGGAGGCTCTCTTGAATCCAGCGAAGGTTCGCCAAAATCTTTTCCGGATCATGCGGGGATATTTTTAGATTCATCAGGATATGTGTCGCTAGATTGTTCGTTATGAATTATTAATTAGTAGATTTACGCGCCGCCATATGCCCCAAATACCCAATCAACTCCCCCAACTCCTTATCACTCAAAACCTCCTCACTAAACCCCGGCATCCGCCCCTGCGGCCACTTCCGTAGGCTCTGCGGATCACGAATGTACTGCCGTAAAAAATCCCCCGAGAAATACTCCGTCGGGTTATGCGGAATATTCAGGTCCGGCCCGAAGTGCGAATCCCCCGCGCCATTCAGGCGGTGGCAGGCCAGACAGTTCTTCTGGAACACCGCAAAGCCCGCCTGTACTTCGGCGCTGGCGTCGGCCGCCGGCAGCAGGGCGGGGAAGCGTTGGGCGACTGGGCTGAGCAGGCGGATGTGGGAGACCTGGAAGGGCCATTGCTCCGGGCCGATCTGCGCGGCTTCCGGGTGTTGCCACACCAGATAGAAGGGCCCGGCGCTGGGTTTGCCGGTGGCCAGGGCCGGCCAGGGCTGGGCCGGGTCTTCCACCGCCAGCCAGGCGCGGGCGCCCTGGTTGCTGAGTAGCGGGGCGGCCGGGAGCTCGGCGGCGAAGCCGTCCAGGGCCACGGCTTGCAGGTGGTCGCCGGGCTGCACACCGTCGAGCAGGATGGCCAGCGGCACGGCGCGATAGGTCATGTCGCGCTTGTAGGCCACATCGGCCGGAATCTCGATCTTCTGCGCCTGCGGGTGGTTCAGCAGCTGTTCGGTGCTCCAGCTGCGGTTGCCGCCGGCAAGCTCCAGCTTGAGCTCGGCGGCCCAGGCGGCGGGCGCCAGCAGGGCGGCGAGCAGGGGCAGGTGGGCGAGGTGTTTGAGCGGGTTGCGCATATCAGTCCTTGAGTGCGGGTTGCAGTTGTTCGTAGCCGCCGGCGTTGATCACCTGGGTGTAGCCCAGTGCCTGCAGGTTGTCCTGGGCGATGCCGGAGCGGCGGCCGCTGCGGCAGTAGAGAACGATGGGGGCGTTCTTGTCCGGCGCCACGGCGGCGATGCGCTGGGCGATCTGTTCGTGGGGGATCAGGTGGGCGCCGGGCAGGGCGCCGCTGGCGAACTCTTCTTCAGTGCGCACGTCGATCAGCACCGCATCGCTGCGTTGCAGGGCTTTCAGGGCGGCGGGCTGGTTGATTTCGCCGGCCTGGGCGGCGAGCGGAAGGCACAGGCACAGGCTGAGCAGCAGGGTACGCATGGCGATGGCCTCGGGCATGGACGGAATTCCACGCTAGCACAGCGGCGTCTGCGGCAGAGAGTAGGAAGGGTGGATTGCAGGAGGGGGTTGTTCCGCGGCCCGAGCGCTACGGCATCGGGCCACGGCGGGGAAAGAACGATCAGCCGACCAGACGAGTCACGTTGGGCAGGATCAGGATAACGGTGGTGGCAAGGACGATGAGGCTCGCCTGCCGGTACTTGGCTTGTTTGAACATGATGCTACTGCCTTTGTTCTTGTTGGTATTTCGGCCGGTGGCCTGCAGTTGCGTCGCAGGACGAGGCCAGAATAGCCGTGGCTCGGACAAAAAAGCCGCCCCGGCAAAACCCGGCGGCGGCACCTTGCACCGTTAATCCTAGGGGCCTCGTCACTTCCAGCTTAGACAACTTCGCTTCTACAAAGGCATCGGCAGAATCGCGTAGTTATTGGCTCGGGGCTTTCCATGAGGCCGCACACCTTGAGCCAGACACGCCGCGGCCTGCAGCGAAACGCAGTAGCAAAAAGGGACCGCTCGTCTGGGCCCAACGGTCAATAGGCCTGAGCGAATCGGTCATTGAGTCCACGGGGCAGGGATTTAAGGTAAGGCCACCCGGCATCCGCCGCTGCCATGTTCCGAGGACGTCATGACCGAAGCATATATTTTCGACGCCGTGCGCACGCCGCGCGGCAAGGGCAAGAAGGACGGCGCGCTGCACAGCGTCAAGCCAGTCAATCTGGTGGCCGGCCTGCTGCGTGCGCTGCAGGAGCGCAACAGCCTGGATACCCGCCAGGTCGACGATATCGTGCTCGGCTGCGTGACGCCGGTGGGCGACCAGGGCGCCGACATCGCCAAGACCGCGCCGATGGTGGCGGACTGGGACGTCAGCGTCTCCGGCGTACAGCTCAACCGTTTCTGCGCCTCTGGCCTGGAAGCGGTGAACATGGGCGCGATGAAGGTGCGCTCGGGCTTCGAGGACCTGGTGGTGGTCGGCGGCGTGGAGTCCATGTCGCGCGTGCCGATGGGCTCCGATGGCGGCGCCTGGGTGATGGACCCGGAAACCAACATCCACACCAACTTCGTGCCGCAGGGCATCGGCGCCGACCTGATCGCCACCCTGGAAGGCTTCAACCGCAGCGACGTGGACGCCTTCGCCCTGCGCTCGCAGCAAAAGGCCGCACGCGCCAGCGCTGATGGCTCGTTCAACAAATCGCTGATTCCGGTGACCGACCAGAACGGCATCGTCATCCTCGACCACGACGAATTTATCCGCGGCGACAGCACGCTCGAGGGCCTGGGCAAGCTCAAGCCGAGCTTCGAGATGATGGGCCAGATGGGCTTCGACTCCACCGCCCTGCGCGTGTACAGCCACGTCGAGCGCATCGAGCACGTGCATACCCCGGGCAACAGCTCGGGCATCGTCGACGGTGCGGCGCTGATGCTGATCGGCAGCCCGGCCAAGGGCAAGGAGCTGGGCTTGAAGCCGCGTGCGCGCATCGTCGCCACCGCCGTGACCAGTACCGACCCGACCATCATGCTCACCGGCCCGGCGCCGGCCACCCGCAAGGCGCTGGCCAAGGCCGGACTCTCGGTGGAGGACATCGACCTGTTCGAGGTCAACGAGGCTTTTGCGTCCGTCGTCATGAAGTTTATGAAGGACATGGGCGTGAGCGAGGACAAGGTCAACGTCAACGGCGGCTCCATCGCCATGGGCCACCCGCTGGGCGCCACCGGCTGCGCCATCCTCGGCACCCTGCTCGACGAGCTGGAGAAGCGCGAGCTGCGCTACGGCCTGGCCACGCTGTGTGTCGGCGGCGGCATGGGCATCGCGACGATTATTGAAAGAGTTTGAGGCGGAGATAAGAAAAATGACTGACGCCATCCGTTACGAAAAGGGCCAGGACAATATCGTCGTCCTGACCATCGACATGCCCGGCCAGAGCGCCAACACCATGAACGCGGTGTACCGCGAGGCCATGGGCGCCACCGTGGCGCGCCTGGAAGCCGAGAAGGACTCCATCGCCGGGGTGATCGTCACCTCGGCGAAGAAGACCTTCTTCGCCGGCGGCGACCTCAACGAGCTGATCAAGGTCACCAAGGCCGACGCCAAGCCGTTCTACGACATGATCCTCAACATCAAGGGCCAGCTGCGTCGCCTGGAGATCCTGGGCAAGCCCGTGGTGGCTGCGATCAACGGCGCCGCCCTGGGCGGCGGCTGGGAGATCTGCCTGGCCTGTCACCACCGCATCGCCCTGGATAATTCGAACGTGCAGCTGGGCCTGCCGGAAGTGACCCTCGGCCTGCTGCCGGGCGGTGGCGGCGTGGTGCGCATGGTGCGCCTGCTCGGCCTGGAGAAGGCGCTGCCGTACCTGGCCGAAGGCAAGAAGGTGCGCCCGGACGCCGCGCTCAAGGCCGGGCTGATCCACGACATCGCCGCCACTCCGGAGGAGATGCTGGCCAAGGCGCGCGCCTGGATCGCCGCCAATCCGAGCGCCAAGCAGCCGTGGGACGTGCAGGGCTACAAGATTCCCGGCGGCACGCCGAGCTCGCCGAACGTCGCGCAGATGCTGGCCATCGCGCCGAGCGTGCTGCGTGACAAGACCAAGGGCTGCTTCCCGGCGCCGGAGAAGATCATGTGCGCCGCCGTGGAGGGCGCCCAGGTCGACTTCGACACCGCGCAGATCATCGAGGCGCGCTATTTCACCGAGCTGACCACCGGCCAGGTGGCGAAGAACATGATCGGCACCTTCTGGTTCCAGCTCAACGAGATCAACGCCGGCAGCTCGCGCCCGCAGGGCATCCCGCAATACGTGACGAAGAAGGTCGGTGTGCTCGGCGCCGGTATGATGGGCGCCGGCATCGCCTATGTGTCGGCGGCTGCCGGCATCGAGGTGGTGCTGAAAGACGTGTCCATCGAAGCGGCGGAGAAGGGCAAGGCTTACTCGGCCAAGCTGCTCGACAAGAAGGTCAGCAAGGGCCACATGACGGCTGAGAAGCGCGACGCCTTCCTCGCCCGCATCAAGCCGACCGTCAGCGAGGCGGACTTCGCCGGTTGCGATCTGATCATCGAGGCGGTGTTCGAGGATCGCGGCCTCAAGGCCAAGGTCACTGCGGCTGCCGAAAGCGCGGCGCTGAGCGATGCGGTCATCGCCTCCAACACCTCGACCCTGCCGATCACCGGCCTGGCGACTGCAGTTCAGCGTCCGGACAAATTTATCGGCCTGCACTTCTTCAGCCCGGTCGACAAGATGCCGCTGGTGGAGATCATCCGCGGCGAGAAGACCAGCGACGAGACCCTGGCCTGTGGCTTCGACTACGTGCTACAGATCAAGAAGACCCCGATCGTGGTCGAGGACAGCCGCGGCTTCTTCACCTCGCGGGTGTTCGGCACCTTCACCAACGAAGGCATCGCCATGCTCGGCGAAGGCGTGAGCGCGGCGATGATCGAGAACGAGGCGCGCAAGGCCGGCATGCCGGTGGGCCCGCTGGCGATCAGCGATGAGGTGTCGATGAGCCTGATGGAGCACATCCGCCAGCAGACCGTTGCCGACCTGGCCGCCGAGGGCAAGCAGATCCCGCAGCACCCGGCGTTCAACGTCATCGAGCTGATGCTCAAGGAGTACAAGCGTCCGGGCAAGGCGGCCGGCGGTGGTTTCTACGACTACCCCGCGGCGGGCGCTCCCGAGGGCGGCAAGAAGCGCCTGTGGCCGGAGCTCAAGGCCCGCTTCGAGAAAGCTGACGCGCAGATTTCCCAGGAAGACGTGCGTGACCGCATTCTGTTTATCCAGGCCATCGAGACCGTGCGTTGCGTGGAGGAGGGCGTGCTGAAGTCTGTCGCGGACGCCAATATCGGCTCGATCTTCGGCATCGGCTTCGCCGCCTGGACCGGTGGGGCGCTGCAGTTCATCAACCAGTACGGGGTGAAGGACTTCGTCGCCCGCGCCCAGTACCTGGCCGAGCAGTACGGCGAGCGCTTCCTGCCGCCGGCCCTGCTGCTGGAGAAGGCGGCCAAGGGCGAGGGCTTCTGATCGCGCCTCGCTACAAACAGAACCGGCCCTCGTGGCCGGTTTTGCTTTCCAGAGCCTTTCTGGCAGTCTCTTCCCCCAGCGCTATCGGGGAGTGCAGAGGCGCGTGACGACCAATCCGACAATCGTATCGATGCTGCTGGCGGCGACTCTGCTTTTGGCCTTGGGGCCTGCCAGTGCGGCCGAGCCCCTCAATATCTATATCGGCCAGGGGCAGATGCCCTTCGCCGATGACAAAGCGGATAACCGTGGCCTGTTCGGCGACCTGATGGACGAGCTGTGCAAGCGCCTGCAGCGCGAGTGCCGCTACCACAGCGTGCCGTGGAAGCGCGTGCAACTGGCGGTGGCCGGCGACCCGCACGGCATCGTGCTCAACCTGGGGCGCACGGCCGAGCGCGAGAAGGGCTTCGTCTGGCTGCTCGACGTGGTCTCCACGTCCTATGTGCTGGCCAGCCCGAAGCAGCGTTTCGACAGCCTGGGCGATGCCCTGGCCGCCGGCCCGTTGGTGGTGATGGGCGGTACGCCACGGGCGCTGGAAGCGCTGGCGCTGAAGCGCGAAGGGCAGAAGGTGGTGGAAGTGACGGACCCGGAGCAGGCGGCGCGCATGCTGCAGGGCGGCCGGGTGCTGGCCTGGTACGAGATCGACCTGCGCGTGCACTATCTATGGCGGCGCCTGGGCTACGCGCCCGACCAGCTACAGGCCGGTCGCTCGGTGGGCTCGGCGCACAGTTTCATTGCCGGCAGCCCGGTGCTGGAAGGTGCCGCGGAGCTGGGCGCGCAGATGCAGCAGGCCTTCGTGGCCATGCACGGCGACGACAGCTGGCGGCGCATCCTCGCCCGGCACCTGGGCGACTACCTGGCCGTGCGCCTGAGCGCGCCCTGATCGGTCGCGGGCGTTCATCGTCCCGCGAACGAATGCTCAGGCGGCCTGGCACCAGCCGTTCTGCATGCACACCACGCTGTGGATGGCCATCTTCTCGCTCTGCCGAGTCGGCATGCGCAGGGTCAGCAGGCTGCCGTCTTCCATGTGCACGGCGGCTTCGGACTCGAAGTGCAGGCCGGAGTCGCTCAGGCTGACGTAGGTGACGCCGTAGCTGTTGCTGCTGGCGAAGGCTTCGGTGATGGACATGGCTGATCCTCCGAGAGTGGTTGCCGCCAGTGGTTTACTGGCGGGGACGGGCCTGTTGCGGTTGTTGGGGAGTGGCCGGCACGCTATGGAAGGCGGAGGCGGCGATCAGGCTGGCGATGGCGGCGAAGCTGCTCATGGTGTTACTCCTCTGGCTGGGATGGGGGTGAACCCGGTGGCTGCATAGTTGCCGAGCCGCTCCATCGACAGAAGTGAAGGCTGAGCATGGTAGGTATCGATGGCGGTAATGGTTGCCGGACATCGCCTCAACGGCGCTGCGGGCCGCGCCGCTGTTGCGTCCGGTGCCGCTTCGAGGCACGCTAGCGACCTCTCCTGCAACCCTTGCTGTCTCAGGTAATCCGCTCCATGTCATTGCGTATCTGCATTCTGGAAACCGATGTACTCCGCCCCGAACTGATCGACCAATACCAGGGCTATGGCCGCATGTTCGAGCGCCTGTTCGCCCAGCAGCCGCTGGCGGCCAGCTTCGAGGTGTTCAATGTGGTACAGGGCGACTACCCGGCCGACACGGAGCGCTATGACGCCTACCTGGTGACCGGCAGCAAGGCGGACTCCTTCGGCAGCGACCCGTGGATCCAGACGCTCAAGACCTATCTGCTCAAGCGCTACGAGGCCGGCGACAAGCTGCTCGGCATCTGCTTCGGCCATCAGTTGCTGGCGCTGCTGCTGGGCGGGCGTGCCGAGCGCGCGACCCAGGGCTGGGGCGTGGGCATCCATCACTACGAGATCAAGCAGCAGCCCCAGTGGATGAGCCCGGCGCTGGAGCAGTTCACCCTGCTGATCAGCCATCAGGACCAGGTCACCGCGCTGCCGGAGAAGGCCACGCTGCTGGCTTCCAGCGAGTTCTGCCCGGTGGCCGCGTACTGCATCGAGGACCAGGTGCTGTGCTTCCAGGGCCACCCGGAATTCATCCACGACTACTCGCGCACGCTGCTCGACATCCGCCAGAAGTGCATCGGCGAGCCGGTCTACAGCAAGGCTGTGGAGAGCCTGGTGCATGACCACCAGGGCGCAACCGTGGCCGAGTGGATGATGCGCTTCGTCGCCCAGGGCAAGGGCGCCTAAGCATCCTGATGGTGCGCACCGGCATCGCCCGGTCGCGCCTTCAGCCATCAACTACCCCGACTTTATCGATTGCCGCGTGCGGCCGCGTTCTTCAGCGTGCGGCGGACATGCCACGGCGGACAGGATCATGTACAGCGAGATCAGCAGCGAGCCCCCGGTGCTGCACGTCACGGCGCGGCCGTGGAGCAGCGAGCGTTACCAGCAGGGCATGCAGCACCTGCTGCATGTGGTCCAGGAACTGTCGCTGGCGCGTGATCTGGCCACCGTGCAGGAGATCGTCCGCCACGCCGCGCGCCGACTCACCGGCTGCGATGGCGCGACCTTCGTGCTGCGCGACGGCCCGTTCTGCCACTACGCCGACGAAGACGCGGTCGGCCCGCTGTGGAAGGGCAAGCGCTTTCCCCTGGAGACCTGCATCAGCGGCTGGGCCATGCTCAACCGCCAGCAGGCAGTGATCCCGGATATCTACGTCGACCCGCGCATTCCCCACGACGCCTATCGGCCGACCTTCGTAAAGAGCCTGGTGATGGTGCCGATCCGCACCCGCGAGCCGGTCGGCGCCATCGGCAACTACTGGGCCGAGCATCACCATCCCTGTGCCGAGGAGGTGCAGTTGCTGCAGGCCCTGGCCGACTCCACCTCGATCGCCATCGAGAACGTGCAGCTCTACCGCAGCCTCGAACAGCGCGTCGAGGAGCGTACCCGCGAGCTGCAGGAGGCCTACGACCGCATCCACAGCCTGTCGATGACCGACGAGCTCACCGGCCTGTGCAACCGCCGCGGCTTCTATCTGCTGGCCGAGCAGACCCTGCTGCACGCGGCCCGCTACGGCGGTGGCTGCACGGTGATGTTCATGGACCTGGACGGGCTCAAGCAGATCAACGACCGCCTCGGCCATGAGGCCGGCGACGCGATGATCCGCCAGGCCGCCGAGATTCTCCGGCGCACCCTGCGCGAGGCCGATGTGGCGGCGCGCATGGGCGGCGACGAGTTCTGCGTGGTGGCGCTGGGGAATGCCGGCAAATCCCTGCAGCAGCGTCTGCAGCAGGCCATCGCTGCCTTCAACGGCAGCGCCGCGCAGCCCTTCGCCCTGTCCGCCAGCCTCGGCTGCGCCGAGCTGGAGGAGTGCGCCGAGGCCTCGCTGGACAGCCTGCTGGCCCTGGCCGACGAGCGCATGTACGAGGATAAGCGCAGGCGTCGCGCCGGCCGCGCCGACCGCTAGAGCCAGCCCATCCGTTTGAAGTTGGCGAACAGAGCCACGCAGCCCAGGCCGATGACGCCGAGCACGCCGAAGTAGCCGTAGTGCCAGGTCAGCTCCGGCATGTTCTGGAAGTTCATCCCGTAGATGCCGGCCACCGCCGTGGGGAAGGCCAGGATCGCTGCCCAGGCGGCGAACTTGCGCTGGGTCAGGCTCTGCCGCGAGGACTCCAGCAGCAGGCCGATCTCGATGGCGTGGTCGGCCATCTCGCGCAGTCCGGTGAGGTCTTCCAGCAGGCGATTGACGTGAATCGTGATGTCGCGAAAGTACGGGCGCATGTGCTTGTCGATGAAGGGGAAGTCGAGCTGCTGCAGCTCCTGGCAGATCTCCGAAAGCGGCGCTACCTGGCGGCGCAGGCGCAGCAGATCGCGGCGCAGGCCGTGGATGCGCTCCACGTCGCCCTGGGTCAGCGGGCGGTCCAGCACGGTCTGCTCGATGTCTTCCAGCTCGGTGTGGACGCAGTCCAGTAGCGGCCGGTAGTTCTCGATCACGAAGCTGAGCAGGGCATACAGCACGAAGTCTTCGCCGTGCTCCAGCAGCAGCGGCCGCGCCTCGCAGCGCTGGCGCACGGTGGAGTAGGGCGCGGAGTCGCCATAGCGGGCGCTGATCACGTAGCCGTTACCGGCAAAGATCTGGGTCTCGACGAACTCCAGGCGCTCGCCCTGGCGGATCGGCGAGTAGAGCACCATGAACAGGGCGTCGCCGAAGGTTTCCAGCTTGGGGCGGGTGTGCTGGGCAATGGCGTCTTCCATCGCCAACTCGTGCAGGTTGAACTGCTGCTGCAGGGTGTGCAGCTCGCTGTCGGGGTCGCGCAGGCCGATCCAGACGAAATGGTCGGGCTTGGTAGCCCATTGGCAGCCCTCGTTCAGGGCGATATCGGCGACTTTCCTGCCTTTGTGGTAAGCGACGGCGGCAACGACCTGACCCATGGACTGTCCTCTGCGTGGCGATGCCGCAGCTTAACCCATGGGCGGCGGGCGGTCAGGCCTTGGCCAGTTGCTGGTCGAGCTGCTCGATGCACTCGCGCATCAGCTGCTGGCAGCGCTCCATCAGCTGCGGCAGGTCGTCCAGGGTCAGGCCCAAGGTGGGAATGGCCGGCAGCGAATTGATCAGCACCTTGCCGCTGCTCCAGCTGTTCAGCTTGAGGCGCCCGGCGTAGCTGCTGACGCACACGGGGATGATCGGCACGCCAGCGGCGATGGCCATCTGGAACGCGCCCTTCTTGAACGGCAGCAGGCCCTTGCCCAGGTTGCGCGTGCCTTCCGGGAACACCCAGATGGAGGTGTCGCGGTTCTGCAGGGTCTCGGTGGTCTGCAGCATGGCCTGCTTGGCCTTGCGGCCGTTGCCACGGTCGATCAGCACGTTGCCGGCCAGCCAGTACAGCTGGCCGAAGAACGGCACCCACTTCAGGCTCTTCTTGCCGATGCTCACGGTGCGCGGCGGCACTACGCGGCCAAGCACGTAGAGGTCGTAGTTGGACTGGTGGTTGGCGACGATCACGCAGGGCCGGTCATGGCCGAACAGGCTGCTGACCTCGGTCTTCACCCGCAGGCGCAGCATGCACAGGGCCGGCAGGGAATACAGGCGCGCGCACAGGCGGCTGTTGTCAGGGTTGAACGGGCGGCACAGGCCAAGGATCAGGCCAAGGGTTCCGGCAATGATGAAGTGCAACCCCATCAACAACATGCGCGCGAGGAAAAGCATCGGTAAGCCTTCAGGCAGACAAAAAGGCGCGCAGTGTACGGGTGTGCACTTCTTTCGGCAATTGACGCCGATCAGAGGTTATTACCGGGCGTTTCCACGGCGTTGCCGACTTTTCACCCAAAAGCAGAAGCCCGGCACTGGGCCGGGCTTCTCGGGTAAGCAGGGTTATCAGCCCAGGTGCTGCTGGTCCAGCTCGATGGCCTTGTCCAGGGTCTCCAGCAGGGCCTTGCGCACTTTCAGCTTGGTGTTCTTGTGCGCGGTCATGTTGATCTTCTTCAGCTGCTGGGCAGCGGTCAGGGCGGCAGCCTGCAGTTGCTCGGCCGGTACCACCTTGTCGAGGAAGCCGGCATCCACGGCGCCCGCCGGGTCGAAGATCTCGCCATTGATCACCGAACGGTGGAAGGCGGACTTGCGCAGGCGGTCACGGGCCAGTTCGATGCCGGCGTGGTGCATGGTCATGCCGATCTGCACTTCATTCAGGCCGATGTTGAACGGGCCTTCCACGCCGATGCGGTAGTCAGCCGACAGCAGGATGAAGGCACCCTTGGCGATGGCGTGGCCCGGGCAGGCGACGACGATCGGGTAGGGGTGGCTGAGCATGCGGCGGGCCAGGGTGGAGCCGGCGGTGACCAGGGCCACGGCGTTCTGCGGGCCGGAAGTCATCACCTTGAGGTCGTAACCGCCAGAGAGAATGCCCGGCTGGCCGGTGATGATCACCACGGCGCGATCCTGCACGGCCTGGCCCAGGGCGGCATTGAAGGCGGCGATCACGTCCGGGGAGATGGCGTTCACCTTGCCGTTGTTGAGGGTCAGGGTGGCGATGCCGTCTTCGAGTTGGTAGCTGATCAGGTCGCTCATGGCGGAAGTCCTAGTCCAGGGTTGCGGAAAGTGGCGCTGACGTTACCCAGCGCGAGGCCATGGGTAAAGCGCTTTGGCTGACCGGAGGGTCATCCGCCCGTCGCTGCCGGGCTATCGTCGCCATCGGCAGGCTCAATTGGCTGCTATACCGAGCAGTGACTTAGGTTAGCCGCGAACCTGAGGAGTGCCCTTCATGCGTCTGCCCCACATCGTCCTGCGTCTCGGCCCGCTGTTGCTGTTGATAGGCCTGACCCTGTTCGCCACCAGCCCCGCCAGCCACAGCCCGGCCGGAGTGCTGCAGCTGTTCCTGTTCAGCCTGTTCATATCCCTCGGCTTCCTTCTATACGGAGGCCAGCGCTTCGACGGCGACGGGGAAACCGGCAGCTCTGCATAAGCACATGAATCGCCTGAAAAAAATTTTGCATTCGAAAGGACGTTCGGCTACATTAGCGCGCCTCGACGGACCAGACTGGTTCGCCGAGATCCGGTGAAGTGTCCGAGCGGTTGAAGGAGCACGCCTGGAAAGTGTGTATACGGGAAACCGTATCGTGGGTTCGAATCCCACCTTCACCGCCAGACCCTGAAGAGCCCTGAGAGCGAAAGTTCTCGGGGCTTTTTGCTTTCTGGGTTGTGGTTTTTCAGAGCCTGGCGAGCCGCCTGCGAATGGTTAGCCGACTCGGGCTGCTTACCTCAAGCCCGCTTTGGCTCTTCAAAAGGCAGGGTTTCGCGCAGTAGGCGCAGCTCAGCGGCGTCCTGGTTCAGGCGGTGGATGACCTTGAACAGTTGCTGCTTGAGCAGTTCGTCGCTCATGCGCTCGGCGGCGCGCATTACGGTCAGGGCGGCGTCCTCGTTGTGGGAGGCGATGACATCGATGGTCTTGCGGGTTGTACGGGCCGTGCGGGACAAGATGGTTCACCTTTCACTGAGGAGCCTGAAAGCTAGACCATCGATATTTCCCTTTTGTTTCGGTAACTTGCGATCAGATGAATTCGCTGTGAATTGCATCGCCAGCGCCGCGCTATGACAGCCTCAACGGCTCGACAGAAAGGTCACCAGTTGCCGTGCGTGGGATGACAGCGACTCCCAGTCCCGGATGCAGATGCGCAGCTCCCGCGTGGCCCAGGCGTCTTCGAGCGCGACGATACGCACTGGCAGTTCCTGGACGAAGCGCACGGCGGCCGCCTCGGGCAGCAGGGCGATGCCGACGCGCTGGGCCACCAGTTGCGCGATGGCGTCGAAGCTCGGGGCGCGTACCCGCGCTTTCAGCGGCATGGCGTACTTGGTCGCCATCTCCTCGATGAAGCGTTGCATGGCTCGCTCGGCGGGCAGGCAGACGAAGGCGAAGCCGAGCGCATTGCGCAGCTGTGTCACCTGGTGGTCGGCCAGCGCATGGTCGCGGGGCACCAGCATGACCAGCTTGTCGTCACGGAAGGGCAGGGAGAGCAGCCCGCCGGTAGACAGGTTGCCGTCGTACACGCCGATCTCGCTCTCGCCTGACTGCACGGCGCGCAGTACCTCGCTGCTCTTCTGCTCCACCAGTTGCAGGTCCACTTCCGGGTAGTCGGCGAGGAAGGGGCCGAGGGTGGCGGGCAGGAAGGTACTGTTCGCCACCGTGGTGGCCGACAGGCGCAGGGCGATGCGCCGTTCGCCGGAGAGCTCCTTGAGCGTTTCCTTGAGTTTCTCCGCTTCGCTGAGCACGCTGCGCGCACCCTCCAGGATCAGCCGGCCTGCTGGGGTGAGGCGCATGCCGTCGGCCTTGCGGGTGAACAGAGTCAGGCCGCAGCGTTGCTCGAACAGGCGCAGGCGGGTGCTCGCCGCGGACACGGCGACCGGCACTGCGGCGGCGGCCTTGCTCAGGCTGCCGGTGGCGGCGATGCCTGCCAGCAGGCGCAGGTCGGCCAGATCGAAATGCACAGGCTTTCTCCTTTATAGAAAGCTTCGTTCGTTAAAAAGCGATTCTAGCGAAGTGGCGTTATCTTCAGAATAAGGCCTTGCCCAGCTGCCTGGATTGCCATGAACACCTTGTATTCCCTCTATCGGCGCGGCCAGAACGATGGTCGCCTGTTCGCGGTGCTGTCCGCGGCCGGTTTCAGCCTCAAGGCCATCTTCGTCAAGCTCGCCTATGCGGCGGGACCGGTGGATGCCATCACCCTACTGACGCTGCGCATGGGCCTGGCGCTGCCGCTGTTTCTCTGGCTGGTGTGGCTGAGCCGCGGCGCCGCGAGCGCCCGGCTGGGTGGCGTGGACGTGCTGCGCATCCTGCTGCTCGGCATGCTCGGCTATTACCTGTCGAGCCTGTTCGACTTCTATGGGCTGGAATACATCAGCGCCGGCCTCGAACGGCTGATCCTGTTCTCCTACCCGACCCTGGTGCTGCTGCTCCAGGCCGCCGCCACGCGCCAGCGGCCCAGCCGGCAGATGCTGCTGGCCATGGGCATCTGTTACTGCGGATTGGCGGTGGCCTTCTTCCACGATGTGAGCGCCATGGGTGGCGGCGAGCAGGTGATGCTCGGCGCGGCCTGGGTGTTTGCCAGTGCCGTGACCTATGCCCTGTATTACTTCGGCACCGGCGTCATGGTGCAGCGTCTCGGCTCCCTGCGCCTGGCCGGGCTAGCCGGCGGCGCCTCGGCACTGATGGTGCTGGCGCACTATGCGGTGACCGGCGATACGGCGCAGCTGGCGGACCTGCCTGGGGATATCTGGCTGTATGCGGCGCTGATGGCGGTGCTGTCCACCGCCTTGCCGATCTACTGGATGGCCCTGGCCGTGCAGCGCATGGGCGCGGCTCACACGGCGGCCATCGGCAACCTGGGGCCGGTGCTCACGATCTTCGCCTCATGGCTGCTGCTGAGCGAGTCGGTATCGCTGTATCAGGTGGTGGGGCTGGCACTGGTGCTGTTCGGTGTGACGCGGCTGAAACCGGCTCGCCAAGCCGAGGTGAAGTCGGCTGACGATCGGTCTGCCGCTGCGGTGAAATAGAGCGAACTCATAGCCGCCTGCGCTCCTCTCAGTCTTATTGGCAATTGAGAGGAGAGACGAGATGGGATTGCTGACACTGTGGGGCAGGCGTGATTCGCCGAACGATGCACGCGGCCTGCCGGGCTATCCGGGGCGGGAGAGCAGCTTGAGCGAGAGCGAGGTGCAGCGCGAGCTGGGCTTCGACCCCGACTCGCCGGACCTGGGCGATCCGCAGATCGACCCGCCATGGCCGGCGCGCATTCCGGAGTGCAACGGCGCAGCGGTCAAGCGCGCGCCAGGTGAGCAGTATCCGCCCTATGGCGGATAGCCGCTCGGCCCTTGCTCGGGCGGCAATCGGCCCCGCGCAGGCTGTTATTTCAGGCGCTGCAACAGCGCCTGACCGACCTGTAGGGCGGACGCCGGGTTCTGCCCGGTGATCAGCTCGCGGTCGATCACCATGTTGGCGGCCCAGGGCGAACTGTTGCTGCTGTAGCTGCCGCCGGCCTGCTGCAGGGCCGTCTGCGGATAGAACTTCATCTCACCACCCTTGAGCGCCTGCTTGGCCTGCTCCTCTTCCTGATTGCTGATCACGGTCATCCTGTAGCCCGCATAGATCCAGTCCTGGCCCGCCTTGGCCGCGTTGTCGCGTTCCAGAGCCTGTACGTAACGCTGCGCATCCGGCAGGGCGGAGAGCAGGGCGATGGGGCCGTGGCAGACCAGCGCGGTGGTCTTGCCCTCGGCATGGAAGGCGCGCAGCAGCTTGCCCAGTTGCGGGCTGTGCAGCAGGTCCTGCATCGGCGCATGGCCACCGGGCACGTACAAGGCGTCGAAGTGCTGGTAGCCGATCTGCTCGACGCGGGCCAGGCTGATCACCGGCGAGCTATTGGCGTCGGTCAGCTTCAGCTTGCCCAGCAGCGCCTTGTGCTCCACTAGGCTGGCGGCGTCGCCGCCGAAGTACTGGGCCGCGTCCGAGGTCACGTCCATGGTCGGCGCCAGGCCGCTGGGGGTGGCGAAGGTCAGGCTGTGGCCGGCGTCCAGCAGCAGCTTGGTCGGCTGCATCAGTTCGTTGAGGTAGAAGCCGGTCGGGTAGACCTTGCCGTCCTTGAGGTCCAGGTGGTTAGCATCGGACAGCACGACCAGCACATTGGCCGCCTGGGCGCCGAGGCTGGCTGCCAGCAGGCCGCTGGCGAGGATGGTCTTGGCGAAGGTACGCATAATTCTGCTCCGTTGAGCGCTGGGGTGAGCGCACTGTATTGCTGCCAGGTGGGGCGATAAACTCGCTGCCAGGGAAATGATCTGTTCTCTGGAGGCAAGAATGGCGCGGCGCTTCGATCACCTCGGCGATGTCGAGGCCTACCTCTGTGTGGTCGAGAAGGGCACCCTGAGTGCCGCCGCCGTGGCGCTCGGCACCACGCCTTCGGTAATCAGCCGGGCCATCGCCCGTCTCGAGCAACGCCTGGGTACCCAGCTGCTGCGCCGCACCACCCGGCGCCTGAGCCTGACCGAGGACGGCCGGCTCTATCTGGAACAGACCCGCGCCGCCTTCGCGCTGATCGACGATGCTGAGCGGCGCATCCAGGGCGATGCCCATCAGGTCAGCGGCCTGGTGCGCCTGAGCGCGCCGACCACCTATGGCCACTTCCGCCTGCCGGCGCTGCTGGCCGGTTTCGCCCGGCAATACCCGCAGGTGCAGGTGGAGCTGAGCATCGCCAACCGCAATGTCGACCTGGTGGCCGAGGGCTACGACCTGGCGATTCGCCTCGGCCGCCTGCCGGACAGCGGGCTGGTCGGGCGCAAGCTGGAGGATGCGCGGCTGTGCCTGGTGGCGGCGCCAGAGTACCTGGCACGGGCGGGCACGCCCGCGAATCTCGACGAACTGGCGCAGCACGCCTGTCTGCCGTTCGTCATGCCCAGCAGCGGCAAGGTGGCGCCCTGGCTGTTCCTCGACCAAGGCCGCGAGCTGGACTGGCAGCCCAAGGGCAAGGTGCTGGTCACCGACGATGTGCTGGGCACCGTGTCGCTGGCCGAGGCCGGGCTGGGCCTCTGCCAGTCGTACGAGTTCATCCTGCGCGACAAGCTCGACCAGGGCCGCCTGGTCCGTCTGCTACCGCAGCTGGAGGGGCGCAGCCGGCCGTTCTCGATCATCTATCCGCCGCACCGCCAGCTGTCGCCGGCCTCGCGGGTGCTGATCGATTTTCTGGTGCGCGAGGCGCATGACGTAACATCCGCGGCAGCAAACTGAGTGGAGCGGTTCATGGGCGCCCGTTGGGACATCTTCTGCAGCGTGGTGGACAACTACGGCGACATCGGCGTGACCTGGCGCCTGGCGCGCCAGCTGGCGGCCGAGCATGGCCTGGACGTGCGCCTGTGGGTGGACGAGCCGGCGGCCTTCGGGCGCCTGTGCCCGCAGGCCGATGCGACGCTGGCGCGTCAGTGCGTCGAGGGCGTGGAGGTCTGCCACTGGTTGGGCGAATTCGCGGCGGTGGAGGCGGCCGATGTGGTGATCGAGGCCTTCGCCTGTACGCTGCCGGCCAGCTATGTCGCGGCCATGGGCGCGCGGCCGGCGAAGCCGCTGTGGCTGAACCTGGAATACCTCAGCGCCGAGGAGTGGGTCGCCGGCTGCCATGGCCTGCCGTCGCCGCAACCGGGCGGGCTGCAGAAATTCTTCTTCTTCCCCGGCTTCACCGCCGGCACCGGTGGCCTGCTGCGCGAGGCCGGGTTGATCGAACTCCGTCAGGCCTTCCAGGCAGACGCCGAGGCACGCCGGGCCTTTCTCGCCGAGATCGGCGTGGCGCTGCTCGCCGACGCTCGGCTGATTTCCCTGTTCGCCTACGAGAACCCAGCGCTGGCCGCTTGGCTGGATGCGCTGGCGCAGCAAGCCACGCCGACCCAGCTGCTGGTACCGCGCGGGCGCATCGAGGCTGACGTGCAGCGCTGGCTGGGCGTGGGCGAACTGGAGGAGGGCGGCAGCTGGCGACGCGGCAACCTGCAGGTGCATCTGCTGCCGTTCCTCAGCCAGGCCGACTACGACCGGTTGCTGTGGAGCTGCGACTTCAACGCCATTCGCGGCGAGGACTCCTTCGTTCGTGCCCAGTGGGCCGGGCGGCCGCTGCTCTGGCACATCTACCAGCAGGAGGAGGGCGCGCACTGGGACAAGCTGGACGCCTTCCTCGGTCTCTATCAGGCGGATCTGCCAGCGGCCGCTGCCGACGCGCTGACGGCGCTGTGGCATGCCTGGAACGGCCGTGGCGATATGGCTGCGGCCTGGGCTGCCGTGCAGCTGCAGGCCGCCACGCTGGAGCAACACGCCGGCAACTGGTGCCGGGAACAGGCCTCTCGTCCTGATCTTGCCGCGGCTCTGGTGCTGTTTCACCGAAATTGGCTATCATGCGCGGCCTAGAAATTTGTACCTCCATCCAAACCCGGATACTCGTATGAAAACCGCACAAGAAATGAAGCCCAACAGCGTGGCTCTGATCGACGGCCACCCGTGGCTGATTCAGAAAGCCGAATTCACCAAGTCCGGCCGTAACAGCGCCATCGTCAAGATGAAGCTGAAGAACCTGATCAACGGCTCCAAGACCGAGACCGTTTACAAGGCCGACGACAAGATGGAGCCGGTCATCCTTGAGCGCAAGGAAGTGACCCTGTCCTACATCAATGGCGACGACTACGTCTTCATGGACACCGAGTACAACTCCTACGAACTGCGCGCCGAAGACCTGGAAAGCGTTCTGCCGTTCATCGAAGAAGGCATGACCGACGTCTGCGAAGCAGTGTTCTTCGAAGGCAAAGTGATCTCCGTCGACCTGCCGACCACCATCGTGCGCAAGATCGCCTACACCGAAGGCTCCGCCCGTGGCGACACTTCCGGCAAGGTCATGAAGCCGGCCAAGCTGAGCAACGGTACCGAAGTCAAGGTTGCAGACTTTTGCAACATCGACGACTGGATCGAGATCGACACCCGCGACGGTTCCTACAAGAGCCGTACCCAGGCGCCGTCGGCCTAAGCCTAAGCGCTGTACCGCGGTACCCAGGAAGCCCGGCCAAGTGCCGGGCTTTTTGTTGCCTGTCAGTTGCGCTTGAGGCCGCGCTGCAGGGCCAGGTCCCAGGGCGGGATCGGGCCGAAGCGCTGCTTGAGGAATTCCAGCAGCAGGCGCGAACGCGAGCTGGCGTCGCTGGCCAGGCGCAGGGCATAGATGCCGCTGGGCTCGGCCGGCGGCAGGCCGTCGTCGCACAGCAGCGGCACCAGCTCGCCGCGCAACAGGTAGTCGCTGATCAGCCAGGTCGGCAGGTGGGCGATGCCGAGGCCGGCCAGCGCGCTGAACAGCAGGGTCTCGGCGTTGTTGGCGGTCATCCGCAGGCGGCCGGGGCGCAGCAGCTGCAGGCGGCCGTCGACCTCGAAGCGCCAGGCATGCGGCGGCGACAGGGCATCCCAGTCCAGGCCGTCGTGTTCCGGCAGCTCGCGCGGGTCGCGCAGCAGGCCACGGCGGCGGATGTAGTCGGGACTGGCGCAGAGTATTCGGGTCATCGGCGCCAGCGGCGTGGCGACCAGGCGGGTATCGGCCAGCGGGCCGATGCGCAGCACCAGGTCCACCTCGCCCAGGTGCTCGCCGTGCATGTCGACGAAGCTGTCGATCAGGCGTAGCTGCACGTCCAGGCCGGGGTACAGGGTGAGGAAGTCGGCGATGGCCGGGGCCAGATGGCGGCGGCCGAACGGCGCCGGCGCATCGATGCGGATCAGGCCCTCGGGGGCGCTGGTCAGCGATACGGCTTCGGCACGAGCCTGGTGCAGTTCGGCGAGGATGCGCCGGGCCCGCTCGGCGAAGGCCAGGCCGGCCGGCGTGGCGCGCACCGCGTGGGTGCTGCGGACCACCAGCGCACAGCCCATGGCGCGCTCCAGGGCGTCGATGCGCCTGGCCACGGCCGAGGGTGTGAGGGGCTGGCGTCGGGCGGCGGCGGAGAAGCTGCCGGCCTCCAGCACATCCAGGTAGAGGCTGAGCTGATCGGTGAGGGCATCGGGGTTCATGGGGCTGCCTGTGCGAGTTATGCAAAGCCATTGTGCGCGGCTATGCGTTTCCGTTCCAGGCAAGGCTGACTAGCATGCGGCCATCCCGGCGGAGGTTTCATGAGTCCAATCGATCTGTTGTTGAACCTGTTGCTCGGTCTGGTACTGGGTACCGTGGGTGGTCTGTTCGGTATCGGCGGCGGCCTGGTGGCGATTCCGGCCCTCGGCGTGCTGTTCGGTCTGGACCAGCAGCTGGCCCAGGGCACGGCGCTGGTGATGGTGGTGCCGAATGTGGTGCTGGCCCTGTGGCGCTATAACCAGCGCAACCGCATCGAACCCAAGCATGCGCTGCTGCTCAGCGCCTGCGGCTTCGTCTGCGCCTGGCTGGCGTCGCTGTATGCGGTGGAGCTGCATGCCGAGAGCATGCGCATGGCCTTCGTCGGCTTCCTGGTGGTACTGGCGATCTACAACCTAGTGCGGCTGTTTATGCACAATGCGCCGGTATCCAAGGAGCTACGCCACCCCTGGCCCTGGCTCGGTGTGCTGGGGGGCGCGGCGGGCGCGCTGGGTGGGCTGTTCGGCGTGGGCGGCGCGGTACTGGCGGTGCCGGTGCTGACCAACGTGTTCGGCGCCGGGCAACTGGTGGCCCAGGGCCTGTCGCTGGCCCTGGCGCTGCCCAGCACCGGGGTGACGCTGCTGACTTACGCCCTCCACGACCACGTCGATTGGGCCATGGGCCTGCCGCTGGCGGTGGGCGGGCTGCTCAGCATCAGCTGGGGCGTGAAGCTGGCCCACGCGCTGCCGGAGAAGGTGCTGCGTGGCCTGTTCTGCGGCTTCCTGGTGCTCTGCGCGGTGCTGCTGGCGTTGGAGTAGGGCCCGCGGCCGAGCCCGCCTCTACAGACGGAAGCCTTCGACTATGTGCTCGGCCAGGGTATCGATGACCTGCGACTGGCGCTGTGGATGGCGCAGCAGGACGATGCTGGTCATCGGCAGGGTGGGCAGGCCCTCGGCCTCGCCGAGGATGCGCATGTCCGGGGTGATCAGGCTGCGCAGCTGGGCGGTGACCGCCAGGCCGGCGCCGACCACGGCGAAGATCGCCGACAGGCTGGGGCTGGTATAGGCGATGCGGTAGGGCCGCTCCATGGCGTCCAGCGCGTTGCATGCCCAGGCGCGGCAGAAGCAGCCGGAGTTGAACATGGCCAGCGGCATGGGGTTCTGCTCGTGGGGCGTGAAGCCCTGAGCTTCGGCCCAGACGAAGCGCTCCTGGCGAAGTAGCTGGCCGATCTCCTTGCCCGGCTCGCGGGTGACGATTGTCAGGTCCAGGTCCTGGCGTTGCAGCAACTGGCCGGATGTTTCGCAATGCACTTCCACCTGCACCAGCGGGTAGGCCTGGGCGAAGCGCGAGAGGATGTCCGGCAAAAAACGCATCACGTAGTCGTCCGGCGTGCCGATGCGCACGGCGCCGACCATGTGCGGTTCGCGCAGGGTGTTGAGCACCTCGCCGTGCAGCTTGAGGATGCGCCGCGCATAGCCCAGCAGCACCTGGCCTTCGGGCGTGAGGCGCACCTGGCGGCCGTCGCGTTCGAACAGCGAGCGCTGCACCACGTCGTCCTCCAGGCGCTTCATCTGCATGCTGACAGCGGACTGGGTGCGGTTGACCACTTCCGCCGCGCGGGTGAAGCCGCCGTTATCGGCGATGGCGACGAAGCTGCGCAGCAATTCGGTGTCGATGCTGGGGTAGTGGGCCATTCATCAATCTCCAAGATGCCTTGCATAAGAAACATTCGTTGGATTGATCTTAAGCGCGAACCGAAACTGGCGCCAACCCCACAGGGAGGGCGTGATGATGAAAGGTCAAAAAGGTTATGCAATCGCTCGGTCGGTGTCTTTCGATCGGCCGCTGCCGGCCATCAGCCTGAAAGCATTGTGGTTGCGCGTGAAGCGCTGGCAGCAGTTGGCCAGGCAACGCCGGCAGCTGGCTATGCTGGACGACGCGGCGCTCAAGGATATCGGCCTGAGCCGTGCCGATGTGATGCAGGAGAGCGAACGCCCGTTCTGGGATGATCCGCTCAAGCGCTGATGGACTATGCGCCGCCGGGTTGCGCCCGGCGGCGCCAGTTTGCAAGCGCGCAGACGCGCGGCTATTCAAAGAAGATGGCAGTACTACAAGGAGTTCCGATGTCCCGTTACCACCTGGCCCAGCTCAATATCGCCACCATGCGCGAGCCACTGGAGTCGCCCGGCATGGCCGACTTCGTCAACAACCTGGAGCGCATCAACGCCCTGGCCGAGGCCTCGCCCGGCTATGTCTGGCGCCTGCAAGACGAGGCTGGCGACGCCACCGCGCTGCGCCCGTTCGGCGAGGATGTGCTGGTCAACATGTCGCTGTGGGCCGACGTGCAGTCGCTCAGCGACTACGTCTACAAGTCCGCCCATACCGAGATGCTCAAGCGCCGCCGCGAGTGGTTCGACAAGGTCGAGCAGGCGCACATGGTGCTCTGGTGGGTGCCGGCCGGCCATCTACCGAGCGTGGACGAAGCGGCCGAGCGCCTGGCGCACTTCCGCACGCACGGCGCCAGCGCCCATGCCTTCAGCTTCCGCCATGCCTTCGCCGCGCCGGAAGAGGAGCTCGCATAGGTTTTCAGGCAGCCTGCTAGTCTGGGCGCATGACGCTCACACTGTCCCTCGCCGAAGCCCGTCGCCTGGCCCTGGCCGCCCAGGGCTTCGCCCGCGCGCCGCGCGGCGCCATTCGCCACCGCCAGCTGCAGGCGCAGATCGAGCGCCTCGGCGTGCTGCAGATCGACTCGGTCAACGCCCTGGTGCGCTCCCACTACCTGCCGGCATTCTCGCGCCTGGGCCACTACGAGCCCGAGCTGCTGGACGAGCTGGCCTGGGGCAAGCCGAAGCGCCGCAGCCTGTTCGAATACTGGGGCCACGAGGCCTCGTTGCTGCCGCTGCAGCTGTATCCGCTGCTGCGCTGGCGCATGCAGCGGGCGGCGGATGGCCAGGGCATCTATCGCCAGCTGGCCGAGTTCGGCCGCCAGCAGCGGGCAGTGATCCAGCGCGTGCTGCAGGCGGTGCGCGAGCAGGGCGCGCTGGGCGCCGGCAGCCTCAGCACCCGCACCGAGCGCGCCGGGCCCTGGTGGGACTGGAGCGCGGAAAAGCACGCGATGGAGTGGCTGTTCGCCGCCGGCCAGGTGACGGTGGCCGGGCGCCGTGGTTTCGAGCGCCTGTACGATCTGCCGGAGCGGGTGATTCCCGCCGATCTGCTGAATCACCCCGAACTCGACGAAGCCGAGGCCCAGCGCCAGCTGCTGCTGCGTTCGGCCGCTGCGCTCGGCGTGGCCACCGAGCGCGATCTGCGCGACTACTTCCGCCTGGACGCCTCCGACGCCAAGGCGCGCATCGCCGAGCTGGTCGAGGCCGGGGAGCTGCAGCCGGTTGCGGTGCAGGGCTGGAAGCAGATTGCCTACTGCCGCGGCGAGCCGAACATTCCGCGCCGGGTGCCGGCCAGCGCGCTGCTGTCGCCCTTCGATTCACTGATCTGGGAGCGCGAACGCACCGAGCGGCTGTTCGGCTTCCGCTATCGCCTGGAGATCTACACGCCGCCGCACAAGCGGGTGTACGGCTACTACGTGCTGCCGTTCCTGCACCACGAACGCCTGCTTGCACGGGTCGACCTGCGCAGCGAGCGCGCCCAGGGCCGCCTGGCGGTGCATGCCGTGCATCTGGAGGACGCGGTGTTGAGCGAGGAGGCATTGCTGGCGCTGGCCGCCGAGTTGCGTGCGCTGGCGCAGTGGCTGGGTTTAGACGAAGTTTGGCTCGGGCCTGCGGTAGCAGGCCGCGGGCTGGAGCCCTAGCTGCCGTTGTCGAGCAGGAATTGCAGCTCGGCGACCCTGTCGATGTTCAGCTCCATCGGACAGGTGTGGTACATCGGCGAACCGACATGCTTGCCCTGCATGTCGCAATGCGCGTTGCGATAGACAAGCAATGCCTTTTGCGCGTCTTCGAGTTGCTGAGCACCTTCCTGCGAGGTCTGCTGCAGCTTGAGGTAGAGATGCTGATAGACGCGGTTCATTTCCTTCTTCGCTATCTGTGAGGCTTCGTCGGCACAGAACGCCACCACGCTGTTGTTGAGGGCCTGATTGGCCTTGAGGCAATTGTCATAGCGAGCGGAGAAGTCCTTCGTATCGGCGGCTGCCTGTAAGGCAAGTGGCAGCAGAAGGCAGATCGACAGGGTGCGCAGGCTGAGCATGAGATAGCTCCTGAAACAGAAGGGGCCGCTGCTGCGGCCCCTCGGTTGCTTACTTCTCGTCGGCGATGCGCTGGCGGATATGCGCGGCGCGGTCGGCGGAGCCCGGGTGGGAGTCGAACATGCTGCTGTCGCCGCCGCCCAGCTGGGCCAGTTTGTCGAAGGCGCTGGCCAGGCCGTCCAGCGGGATGCCGCGCTTTTTCAGCAGGTCGAAGGAGAAGTCGTCGGCGTCGCTTTCCTGGGACTGGGAGAACTGGGCGTTGACCAGTTCCTCGCCGAGGTCGCCGAGCTGCGAGCTGGACAGCGCGGAGACGGCTCCGTTGCCCGAGGAGGCTGCCGCGCCGCGTGCCACGGAAGTGGCGTAGGCGGCCTGCATGGCCTTCTTGGTGTGGCCGAGGGCGACGTGGCCCATCTCGTGGCCGAGCACGCCTTCCACTTCGTTGTCATTCATCAGGTCCATCAGGCCGCTGTACACGCGCACGCAACCGTTGGCCATGGCCCAGGCATTGACCTCGTCGGTCAGGTAGACCTTGTAGTTGACCGGGGTGCCGTTGACCTGGCTGCCGAGGTTGGCGGCGATCTTTTCCAGGCGCTGGCTGTATTCGCTGTCGGCCGGGGCGATGGGGGCTTCGGCATCCATCTGCACGCAGGCCTCGTCGGCCATGGCCTTCACTTCGGCGTCGCTCAGGGTGGCGGCCTGCATGGCCTGCATGCCGGTGCTGAGCATGGCGTCCGGGCTCATGTTCTGGCAGCCGCTCAGCAGGGTGGCCAGGGCGAGGGCGGAAAGGGAGAACTGCAGTTTCATGGTCATCGTCCTTGAAGGTGAGGCAATGGGTGGCCAGAGGCGTCGGCATCCGGCCGGCGCGGCATTTTCGGCGATCGGGGCGGGCGAGGGCGTGAAGCGGGTCGCAGTACGGGGCGGCGCAGCGTCTTAGCGCTGCGCCTCGTGCAGTTCGCGCAGCTTGGCGCCGATCAGCGCGCCCTTGTCCGGGCCGGCGTTGATGGCGGCGCAGGACTCGGCCAGCGGTTGTTCCGCCGCCCCGTCGGCGCTGTAGCTCAGCTCGCTGCAGTCGCAGCGTAGGCGTGCCTTGACCTGCTGGCTGTCGCGCTCACGCACCTCGGCTACCCAGCAGGCATCGGCGCAGCCGCAGGAGCGGTACATCAGCGCCTCGTTCTGCTGCGGCCAGTCGAGCTCGTATTCATTGGTGCCGCCGGCGGCCCAGGCCGTCGGGCCGGCGAGCAGAAGCAGGGCGAGGATGCGACTTAGGGAGAGCATTGCGGTGCGTCCGTGCGGAGGAATGTTCGAAGGAAAGTCGATGAAACGCCGCTGGCCCCGGAAAGGAAAGCGTCGCCGTTCGGGAATGTGCGGGTGGGAACAACAACGGGGCCATCAGGCCCCGTCGTTTTACCGACGTTGCCTCAGGTGCGCGCCTGCTTCAGCGTCTCGGCGATCATGAAGGCCAGCTCCAACGACTGGTCGGCGTTCATCCGTGGATCGCAGTGGGTATGGTAGCGGTCGGAGAGGGCGTCCTCGGTGATCGGCCGCGAGCCGCCGATGCACTCGGTGACGTTCTGCCCGGTCATCTCGATATGAATGCCGCCGGCCACGGTGCCCTCGGCGCGATGGACCTGGAAGAACTGCTTCACCTCGGAGAGGATCTGCGCGAAGTCGCGGGTCTTGTAGCCGCTGGAGGCCTTGATGGTGTTGCCGTGCATGGGGTCGGAACTCCACAGCACCTGGCGGCCTTCCTCCTTCACCTTGCGCAGCAGGCGCGGGAAGTTGGCCTCGACCTTGTCGGCGCCCATGCGCACGATCAGGTTGAGGCGCCCCGGATCGTTGTCCGGATTGAGGATGTCGATCAGGCGGATCAGCTCGTCCGGGTCCATGCTCGGGCCGACCTTGACCCCGATGGGGTTCTCCACGCCGCGCATGAACTCGACGTGGGCGCCGTCCAGCTGGCGGGTGCGGTCGCCGATCCACAGCATGTGCGCGGAGCAGTCGTACCAGCGCCCGGTGAGGCTGTCCTGGCGCACGAAGGCCTGCTCGTAGCCGAGCAGCAGGGCCTCGTGGGCGGTGAAGAAGCTGACTTCGCGCAGTTGCGGCGCGCTGTCCATGCCGACCGCACGCATAAAGGCGAGGGTCTCGTCGATACGGTTGGCCAGCTGGTGGTACTTCTCGCTCAGGGCGGAATTGGCGATGAAGTCCAGGTTCCACTGGTGCACCTGGTGCACATCGGCGAAGCCGCCCTGGGCGAAGGCGCGCAGCAGGTTGAGGCTGGCGGTGGCCTGGTGGTAGGCCTGCAGCAGACGGTCCGGGTCCGGCACGCGGCTGGCGGCGTCGAAGCCGATGCCATTGACGATATCGCCGCGGTAGGCCGGCAGGGTCACGCCGCCGATGGTCTCGTCGTTGGCCGAGCGCGGCTTGGCGAATTGCCCTGCCATGCGCCCGACTTTCACCACCGGGCAGCCGGCGGCGAAGGTCATGACGATGGCCATCTGCAGCATCACCTTGAAGGTGTCGCGGATCTTCGCGGCGGAGAATTCGGCGAAGCTCTCGGCGCAGTCGCCGCCCTGCAGCAGGAAGGCGCGGCCCTGGGTCACTTCGGCGAACTGGCGGCGCAGCTCGCGGGCCTCGCCGGCGAACACCAGCGGCGGATAGCCGGCCAGGGTCTGCTCCACGCGGGCCAGGTGGGCGGCATCGGGATATTGCGGCTGCTGCTGGATGGGCTTGCCTCTCCAGCTATCGGGGCTCCAGGCGGACATCGGGCTTCTCTGCGCTCGGCTGATTCGGATTGTGCCGGCATGTTAACCCCGCGGACCACGGCAGGTCAGCCGATAAGCCTCATAGAGCGGGCAAATAGAAAGGGAAGGGGCATCCGTCGCGGCCGGCCTGCCGGCGAAAACTCGGCTGCCGGCACGGCGGCCACGAACGGATGCGAAGCGAGCGCGGCTGTCCCGAAAGCCTGGCTGGGACAGCGCTTGCGCTTGGAACGATGCTCTTGGCGGCACCTGATGAATGAGGAGGGTCCTCTCCCTAACCCTCTCCCACTAAACGGGAGAGGGGATAGTTCAGCGTCGTAGCCCGGATGCAATCCGGGACCGGCCTGCTTCCCGGATTGCATCCGGGCTACGTCAGCGCGTAGGGAGGGTGAAACCCGCACATTGCGCTGCGCGTTACGGATCAGGCCGTGGCAGGCTGGAAGGCGCGTACCGCTTCGGCGCGCGGCAGCACGTCGCGACCGGCGAGGAAACGCCCGTAGCCCTGGGCCTGGCCCAGCTCGGCCGGGTATTCCAGGCCGCGCCGGTAGGCGATACGGCCATTGATCAGGGTAGCGTCCACGGCGTCGTCGTTACGCTTGACCACCCGCTCCAGGCCGAGCGCTTCCATGGGTGCCTCGTGCATGGCGTCGAGCTCATCGGTCAGCCCGGCCGGATTGACGATGACCAGGTCGGCGCGGTCGCCGACACGGAGGTAGCCGGCGTCGATGCCGATGAAGTCGGCCAGCTCGCCGCTGCAGCGGCGCACGGCCTGGCCCAGCTCCATGAACGGGGTGCCGGCCAGCTGCGCATCACGCACGTACTTGAGGAAGCGCAGCGGGAAGTTGTACTGGGCGATGGAGCGCAGGTGCGCGCCGGAGTCGGCGAAGCCCGGTTGGGTCCACGGGCTGGACAGCAGCTTGTGCATCACCGGCAGACGCTGGTTGCCGTAGCAGGTGGTCCACTTCAGCGCCTCGCGGTACTGGCAGGCCAGCTCGAAGTAGGCGTCCACCGCGTCCAGGCCTCGGGCCTGGCCGAGCTGCTTGAAGTTGTTGCCGACCAGCGAGGCGTCCGGGCATTCGGTCACCCAGCAGTCGGAGAAGTCGCGGTGCCACAGACCCTTGGTCAGCACGGCCTTGACCTGCTTCTTGAACAGGGCGCGGAATTCCGGCTCCAGCACCTTGGCGTACAGCTCGTCCGGGTCCTTGATGTTGCGCAGGATCTCGCCGGCGCCGAATTCCTCGAAGGCGTTCACGTTGAGGCCTTCCAGGCGCAGGGTGAACGGCGCCGGCAGGGTCTGCCAGCGGAAGTTGCCGCGCAGCACGGTGTTCGCCAGCCAGCCGGAGAAACGGGTGAAGCGGTGCAGCAGAGGCTGCGACTTGAGGTCCAGGGCGGTCAGCATCGAGCACTTGAGCGGGGTGCGGAACCAGCCGTGGGCCTGCCAGAGGAAGGCGAACACGTTGACCTTGGTCACTGCGTTCGGCGCACCCTGCATCACCGCGCCACGGCGACGCAGGATGGCGAACAGACGCGAGAATTCCTTCCAGCTGGCGAAGGTCGAGGGCAGCGGGCTGGACCAGGCGCGGTCGCCGTCCATCTTGTCCAGTCTCGTGGTCATAACCGAGAGGCCGATGCAGCCGGCGTCCAGTGCTTCTTCCAGCAGCTGCTCCATGCGTTGCAGCTCGGCCTCGCTCGGCACCACGTCGCTGGTGGCGCGCTCCAGGCCCATCACCGCCACGCGCAACTCGGAGTGGCCGAGGAAGGAGCTGACGTTGGGACCCAGCGCCAACTGGTCATAGAAGGCGCGGTAGCCGGCGGCATCACGCCAGGTCTTCTTCTCCTGCAGGATCGGCAGCACGTATTCGCGCGGCACCGCCTCGACGCGGGTGAACAGGTCCGAGCAGTCCTCGGCGTCGGCCAGCACCATGCTGATCGAGCAGGAACCGATGGTCACGCTGGTCACGCCGTGGCGTACGGATTCCTTGAGCGCGGGGGCGACGATCACTTCGGCGTCGTAGTGCGAGTGGATCTCCAGAAAGCCCGGGGTGACCCACTTGCCGGCGGCGTCCAGCACCTCGGCGCCGCTTTCATCCAAGGGGCTGAGACTTACTGCGTCGACCTTGCCATTGCGGATGCCGATATGGCGCGGCACGCCGGGCGCGCCGCTGCCGTCGAAGTACAGGCCGTTCTTGATGATGATGTCGTAGCTCATGCGAGGCTCCAGGGGGCGAGCAGCAGCGTGCCGGTGACCAGCAGCAGGGCGTAGATGGCGATACGGAAGTGGCGTTCGTCGAAGCGCCGGTGCAGGTGTTCGCCCAGCCACAGGCCGACCAGCAGCAGCGGGGCGTAGGCCAGCACCTGGGGCAGGACCGGTTGCAGGCGGCCGTCGACCAGGAAGGCGGCGGTCAGCAGGCTGTTCAAGGTAAACCAGACGCTGACCAGGGTGGCGCGAAAGCGCGCCTTGTCCAGCGTGGTGCCAGCCAGGCCATAGACCAGCAGCGGCCCGCCGGAGGCGAACAGACCGTGGCTGAGGCCGGCACCAAGGGTGAGTAGGCGGGTCAACCACTGCGGGCGTACCGGCAGCGTGGTGGCATGGCGCAGGCGCCACAGTTCGCGCCCGGCGAACCACAGGATCAGCGCGCCGAAGCCGCGCTTGAGCAGCGCCGCGTCCAGATAGGGCAGCAGCAGGTAGCCCAGCGCGGTGCCGGCGAGCATGCCCGGCAGGATGGTGCCGAGCAGCAGGTGGCGGTCGATCTGCGCGCGGTGGCGCCACACCAAGTAGCCGGTCATGCCGATGTTCAGCGGCACCAGCACCGGCAGCAGCTGCTCGATGGGCAGCAGCAGCGCGCCGAGAGACAGGGCGATAACGATGCTGCCGAAGCCGGTGACGGCCTCCAGGGTGTAGGCGAGCAGGATGAAGGCGCCCAGGGCGTAGGGTGCGTAGGCCATCAGCCGATCTCCCCGGCGAAGCGCTTGCTCATCTGCCGGTAATACAGCGCCGGGGCGATGCGCCAGAGCAGGCTGGCCAGCCAGCTGCCGCGGTCCGGGAACAGGCGCTGGCGGCCACCGTCCAGGGCCTTGAGTATTTCCCCGGCCATCCAGTCGGCGCCGCGCACCCGGCCGACGGTCGAGCGCGCGTGGTTGGCCGGCTGACCGTCGCCACCCAGGGCGTTACGCTCGATGGGGGTGTCGAGAAAGCTCGGGTAGACCAGCAGCGTATGGATGCCATCTCGGGCGATCTCCGCACGCAGCACCTCGAAGGCCTGGGCCAGGGCGCTCTTCGCCGCGCAGTAGCCGGCGCGGCCGAGCACCGGCATCCAGCCGGCCATGGAGCCGATGGCGGCGACCTGGCCACGGCTCTCGCGTAGCAGCTCGGCGGCGGCCAGGGTCAGCTCCAGCGGGGCGTGGTAGTCCACCGCCATTACTTTGCGCAGCACCTCGGGACGGGTCAGCAGGGTGGGCGAGCGATGGGTGATGCCGGCGTTGTTGATCAGCAGATCGAGGCGGCCGAATACCGTGCGACAGGCGTCGACCAGCTGGCGGTGCAGCAGCGGGTCCGTGATGTCGCCGGACAGCGCCTCGACCCGCTCGCTGTTGAGCTCGGCCACTCGCGCGGCCAGGCCGGCGGCATCGATGTCGGTGAGCAGCAGGCTGTCGCCGCGGGCGTGGCAGGCCTTGGCCAGCTCCCAGCCCAGACCGCTGGCGGCGCCGGTGATCAGGGTGACGCTCATCGCACCACCTCGCCGGCTACCGCGCCGGTCGGCGCCCGGCGCCCCCAGAGCAGGGCCAGCATCAGGCCGGCCAGCAATTGCCAGCAGCCCCAGAAGGCGGCGATCAGCAGCATGCCGCCGGCCTGCGGGAAGAAGGTGAAGATCAGCGCCATGCCCAGGGCCGAGTTGTGGATGCCGCTCTCCAGGGTCACGGCACGCACGTCGGCATCGCTCAGGCGCCACAGCTTGGCGCACAGGTAGCCGAGACCCAGGGCCAGGGTGTTGAGGGTGACTACCAGCCAGAAGAACAGGTGGAAGTGCTCGATGAACTGGTCGAAGTTCTTCACGAAGGCGCCGCCGACGAAGGCCAGTAGCACCAGCAGGGAGAAGTGCCGCAGCGGCTTTTCCAGCTTGCGCGCCAGCAGCGGGCGGCGCTTGCCCAGGGCCATGCCGGCGAGCATCGGCAGGATCAGCACCAGCACCACCATGGCCAGCAGCTCGACCGGGTCGACGCTGATCTCGGTGAGCAGCGCGCGGGTCTCGGGATTGATCCCGGCGTACAGGGCGAAGTTGAGCGGGGTGAAGATCCCGGCGGTGAGGCTGGACACCGCGGTGACGCTGGCCGACACGGCGACGTTGCCGCGCGCCAGCCAGGTCATGATGTTGGAGAAGGTGCCGCTCGGGCAGGTGGCGACCAGGATCATGCCCAAGGCCAGCTCCGGCTCGATCGGTAGCAGCATCGTCAGGCCGCAGGTGGCTGCCGGCAGCAGCAGGAACTGCACCAGCATGCCGATCACCGGTGCCTTGGGCGAGCGCAGGATGCGGCTGAAGTCGCCGGCGCGCAGCTCCAGGGACACGCCGAACATCATCAGCGCGATGATCGCGTTGAGGGCGATCATCGCCGTGGGCGAGAACTCAAGATTGACGCTGGACATCGAGCCGCTCCTCGGTCTGGGTGGTGGTGAGGTCGCGGCTCAGCTCGGCGATATGTGCCTTGAGTGCGGCGCGGTAGCTGTTCTTGTGCACGTAGTAGGCCATGCGCGGCAGCTTGAGATAGGCGAAGCCGCCGTCCAGGCGCTGGCCGGCGCGATCCAGCACGAGATCGCGGAAACGCCTGGCCGAGGCACTGTTGCGCTGCTGCTGGGCGATCACCAGGGCCACCAGCTCGGCCTGCTCGGCGCGGCCCTGCCAGCCCAGGCCGGATGCCTCGATCATGCCGAGCATGAACAGGTCGTCGTGCAGCGGGTGGAAGACGTTGAGGTACAGCTGTGGCGCGTCGGCCTCCAGTGGCCAGTTCAGCTCGGCACGGTCGATGAAGGGGTAATCCAGTCGATATCCCGTGGCCTGCAGGATCAGGTCGTACTCGGCGCTGTCGCCGTTGGCAAAGGTCACCCGCTTGCCGTCCACCGCGCGAATATCGCCGCGCGGCTGGATATCGCCATGGCCGATATGGTGCAGCACCAGCGAGTTCATCACCGGGTGCGACTCGTACAGGCGGTAGTCCGGATCAGGCAGGCCGTACTGCGAGGGTTTGCCGAGCAGGGCGCGCACCAGCAGGCCATCGACTAGCTGCTTGAGCCGGCGCGGCAGCTTGATCGCGCCGCCGAAGGTATCGGTGGGCTTGCCGAGGATGAACTTGGGCAGGAAGTGGTAGCCGCGGCGCACCGACAGGTCCACGGACTTGGCCCGGTGCACGGCATCCACCGCGATATCGCAGGCCGAGTTGCCACAGCCGATCACCAGCACGCGCTTGTCGGCGAACAGCTCGGCGTTCTTGTAGACCGAGGAGTGCAGCAGCTCGCCAGTGAACCGGCCGGGCAGCGCCGGCTGGTTGGGCCTGTGCAGGGTGCCGTTGGCGATCAGCACGCCCTCGAACTGCCACTCGCGCAGCGTGCCATCCTGCTCGCTGACCAGGCGCCAGCCCTGGCTCAGGCGTTCCAGGCGCACCACGCGGGTGTTGAACTGGTAGTGCTGGCGCAGACCGAAGTGCTCGGCGTAGTCGCGAAAGTACTGGCCGATCTGGCTATGGTGCGGGTAGGGCGGCACCGCGTCCGGCATGGGGAATTCGGCGAAGGCGGTGGCGCCTTTCGAGGAGATCAGGTGCGCGGACTGGTACAGGGTGCTGTGCGGGTTGGCGATATCCCACAGTCCGCCGACATCGGAATGCAGCTCGAAGCCGACGAAGGGGATACCATGGCGCTGCAACTGGCGCGCAGCGGCCAGCCCCATGGGACCGGCTCCGATGATGGCATGCATGCAAGGTTTGTCTTTCTGGTTATGTTCCGCAAGCATATGCAGCCCCCTGCATGCCGTAACGGCTCAAACAGGACCACTTCCGGTTAATTCAGGACTCCATGAGCAGTACCCCATCGGTCACCGTCCACTACGCCCAGGCCATCCTCCAGGCCGCTGAGCGCCTGGCCCTGCCGCTGCCTGCTGAACTGCGCCAGCTGGGCCAGGAGGCGCGTATTCCCCTGGCGCGCCAGGACGCCCTGTGGGAGGCCTTCTGCGCCGCCGCCCAGGACCCGCTGATCGGCCTGCGCCTGGGCAATGCCCTGCAGGTCGGCCACCTGGACATGGTCGGCGCGCTGCTGATGAGCTGCGAGACTCTGGGCGAGGCGCTGGAAGCGTTGCTGGAGTACTACCCCATCGTCGGCGAGGGCGGCGAATTCGCCCTGTGCGACGAGGGCGGCCAGCTGTGCCTGGCCTACCAGCCGCACTACCAGACGCGCCGCGAGGAGCGGGTGGAGGCGGTGCTGGGCAGCCTGGTGCACCTGTCGCGCTGGATCACCGGCGAGCGCATCCAGCCGCTGGAACTACGCTTCGAACATGCGGCGCGTGCGGCCGAGGCACGCTACATCGAGCTGCTCGGCTGCCCGCTGCAATTCGCCGCCGGCGAGAATGGCCTGCTGTTCGATCGCGCCGACCTGGCCATGCCGCTGATCCAGGCCAACGCGCCGATGCGCGAGCACCTGCGCGGCCTGGCCGACAGCCTGCTCGAGCGCCTCGGCCAGCAGAGCCTGGCGGTGCGCGTGCAGCAGCTGCTGCGCGCCCAGCCGCGCTGGGGCAAGGAGCGCGTCGCCGAGCAGCTGGAACTGAGCGGTCGCCACCTGAACCGCAAGCTGGCCGAGGAGGACACCAGCTTCAAGCTGCTGCGTGACCAGGTGCTGTACCAGATGGCCGAACAGCTGCTGCGCGAGTCGCCGCGCCTGGCCGAAGTGGCGGAGCGGCTCGGCTTCTCCGACGAGAGTGCCTTCGCCAAGGCCTTCCGCCGCTGGAGCGGCACCACGCCGGGACAGTTCCGCCAGGGGCTGGACGGATGAACCTGGATCACGAGGAAATCCTCTTGGAAGAGGTGCGCGACGCCTGGGGCGTGATCCGCGTGCTGGAAATCGGCGACTACCGCTTCCTCGAATTCGGCGAGGCCATCGAGCAGAGCTGCACCTATACCCGCGACCCGGCCTGGCTGGAGTACGACTACACCCGCGCCATGCTGATCGGCGCGCTGTGCCACGAGGCGCCGGAGTCGGCGCTGTTCCTCGGTCTGGGCGGTGGCACCCTGACCCAGGCCTGCCTGAAGTTCCTCGAACTGGATGACGTCGAAGTCATCGAGTTGCGCCCCGACGTGCCGCGCCTGGCCATGCAGTACCTGGGGCTGGCCGACGACCCGCGCCTAACCATGCGCATCGGCGATGCCCTGGAGCTGCTCGACAGCGCCGAGACCGCCGACCTGATCTTCGTCGACCTCTATACCGATACCGGTCCGGCCGCCGGGCACCTGGCCTGGCGCTTTCTGGAAAACTGCCAGAAGCGCCTCAACCCCGGTGGCTGGCTGGTGATCAACCAGTGGGGCACCGACGACGGCCGGCCGCTCGGCGCCGCACTGCTGCGTGGCCTTTACCACCGTCACTACTGGGAGATTCCGGTGAAGGAGGGCAACGTCACATTGCTGGTGCCGGCCGACCTCGACCAGCAACTCGACTTCGACGGCCTCAAGGCCCGCGCCGAGGCACTTGCACCGCGGCTGGGTTATTCGCTGCAGCCATTGCTGGATGAGCTACGTCCGGCCAGCTGAGGCTCCGTAGTTTTGGCACCCGAGAGATGGGCCGCTCAGGCGGGTAATGGACGCTCGGGCATCTCGGGACGGCCCGTCGTCCCTTTCTAGCAAAAAACCTGCCCAGCGGTTCGGCTTTTCCTGTATGATTCGCGCCCGGCCAAAACTGGCCTCGTCAATTCACGAAGCACGGCTTCGCTGCTGGTCCGCCATGCGGACTACCCTTGACGTTTCATTCATCACGTTTTCGCAACTACCCGCTGATTGGCTGCCAGGGTGACCCACAAGGTCCTTCACGGCGCGCGCAGCCTTTGTTCCTGGGTTTTTGCGGATGCACATAGAGGCAGACCCATGACTCAGGAAACCGGCACCTTTGCCGATCTCGGCCTTCATCCTTCCATTCTCGCTGCGCTGACCGCAGTCGGTTACGAAGAGCCGTCCCCCATCCAAGCCCAGGCCATTCCGATGATCCTGGCCGGCCACGACATGATCGGCCAGGCCCAGACCGGTACCGGCAAGACCGCCGCCTTCGCCCTGCCGATCCTGTCCAAGATCGACCCGGCCAAGCGCGAGCCCCAGGCGCTGATCCTGGCGCCGACTCGCGAGTTGGCCCTGCAGGTGGCCACCGCCTTCGAAACCTATTCCAAGCAGATGCCCGGCGTGTCCGTGGTGGCTGTCTACGGCGGTGCGCCCATGGGCCCGCAGCTGAAGTCCCTGCGCATGGGCGCACAGATCATCGTGGCCACCCCGGGCCGCCTGGTCGATCACCTGAGCCGCAACGACCAGCTGCTGTCGACCATCCGCCACCTGGTGCTGGACGAAGCCGACGAGATGCTCAAGCTCGGCTTCATGGACGACCTGGAAGTGATCTTCCAGGCCATGCCGGCCACCCGCCAGAGCGTGCTGTTCTCCGCGACCCTGCCGCACTCGATCCGCGAGATCGCCGAGAAGCACCTGCGCGAGCCCAAGCACGTCAAGATCGCGGCCAAGACCCAGACCGTGTCGCGCATCGAGCAGGCGCATCTGATGATCCACGCCGATCAGAAGATCAACGCCGTGACCCGCCTGCTGGAAGTCGAGGACTTCGACGCCCTGATCGCCTTCGTGCGTACCAAACAGGCCACCCTGGACCTGGCCAGCGCCCTGGAAGCCAAAGGCTATAAGGCCGCTGCGCTGAACGGCGACATCGCCCAGAACCAGCGTGAGCGTGTGATCGAATCGCTGAAAGACGGCCGCCTGGACATCGTGGTCGCCACCGACGTGGCCGCCCGTGGTATCGACGTGCCGCGCATCACCCACGTGCTCAACGTCGACATGCCGTACGACCCGGAGTCCTACGTGCACCGTATCGGCCGTACCGGCCGTGCCGGCCGCGATGGCCGCGCCCTGCTGCTGGTGACTCCGCGTGAACGCCGCATGCTGCAGGTGATCGAGCGCGTCACCGGGCAGAAGGTCGGCGAGGTCAAGCTGCCCAACCCGCAGCAGGTGCTGGACGCCCGCATCAAGAAGCTGACCACCAGCCTTACCCCGCTGATCGCCGACGCCGAAGCCAGCCACGGCGCCCTGCTGGACCGCCTGATCGCCGACATCGGCTGCAGCCCGCGCACCCTGGCCGCGGCCCTGCTGAAGAAGGCAACCGGTGGCCAGGCCCTGGATCTGGCCAGCGTCGAGCGCGAGCAGCCGCTGGTGCCGAGCGTCGGTGCCCCGCGCGAGCGTCGCGAGCGTGACGGCGACCGTCCCGAGCGTTCCTACGATCGTGGTGACCGTGGCGAAGTCCGCGAGCGCCGCCCGATGGCCGCACCGAGCGAAGGCAAGGCACGCTGCCGCACCGCCCTGGGCGCTCGCGACGGCATCGCCGCGAAGAACCTGCTGGGCGCCATCCTCAACGAGGGTGGCCTGCAGCGCGACGCCATCGGCCGCATCCAGATCCGCGAGACCTTCAGCCTGATCGAACTGCCGGAAGACGGCCTCGAGCGCCTGTTGAGCAAGCTCAAGGACACCCGCGTCGCCGGCAAGGCCCTGAAGCTGCGTCGCTACCGCGAAGACTGATCGTCGCGTATCAGAAAAAGCCCCGCATTTGCGGGGCTTTTTCGTTGCCGGTTCAGGGTTTCGTGTGGCGTCTGTCGAGCAGCACCGCGACGGCGGCCAAGGCGATGGCCAGGCTGTAGGCGAACAGGCCCAGGTTGATGCCGAAGACCATCTTCTCCGAGCCGTCGGACAGCACCATGGAGCCGCCGTAGCTGTCGCGCAGGGCGTAGGCGAGGAGGAAACCGCCGGTGACGAACAGGGTCAGCAGGCTGCTCAGGCGTATCTCGCCCCTCCGCCAGACCAGCCACAGGCTGAAGGCGCCGAGCGCACAGTTGGTCGCCAGCTGCCAGACCTCGTGCAGGCGGGCGTGGGCTTCCCAGCCCGGGTTGAACACATGGCTGGCGTTGATCTCGAAGATCGGCACCACGACGGCGTAGAAGGCGATACCTACGGTGACCAGCAGTTTGGCGAGCATGCAACAGTCCTTGTTGGGAGGGTATCGCTACTCTAACGGCTGGCTGGGCAAAGCGCAGCGGGATTCCTTGGGCCCGAGTTCGTGCTCGCAGGCGACCTGGGTCAGGCGAAGCTGTAGATATCCATGCCCAGAGCGCCATAGGTGAAGCTGCTGTGCTCGATGCGGAAGGCGCTGCCGGCGCCGACGGCGAAGTACAGCGGCAGCAGGTGCTCTTCGCTGGGGTGGCTACGCCGTGCATGGGGTGCCTGGCGACGGTAGTCGAGCAGGGCGGCGCGGTCGCCGGCCTGCAGCTTCGCCACCATCCAGTCGCGGAACTCGCCGGCCCAGGGTTCGATCACGTCGGGCCTGGCGCGCCAGTCCAGCTCCCCGAGGTTGTGGGTGATGCTGCCCGAGCCGATCAGCAGCACGTCTTGTTCGCGCAGGGCCGCCAGCGCCTGGCCGACTCGCACCTGCAGTTCCGGGCCGGCATGGCTGGGCAGCGATAGCTGCAGCACCGGGATATCGGCCTGCGGGTACATCAACGACAGCGGCACCCAGGCTCCGTGGTCCAGCGGGCGCTGCGGGTCGAGGCGGCTGGGCAGGTCGGCGGCGGCCAGCAGGCGCTGCACCTGTTCTGCGATGTCCGGGGCGCCCGGTGCGGGATACTGCACGGCGTAGAGCGGGGCGGGGAAGCCACCGAAGTCGTGCCAGGTAGCAGGTTGCGCCGAGCTGCCGATCAGCAGTTCGTCGCTCTCCCAATGCGCGGATACCACCAGAATCGCCCGGGGGCGGGGCAACTCTGCGGCCAGCCGGGCCAAGGCCGGGCCGCTGGCGCCGGGCTCGAGAGCGAGCATGGGCGAGCCGTGGGAAATGAACAGGGCGGGCAGCATCGAGGATTCCTCCAAATGATGCTGCCATGGTGACCGGCCGACCTATCGATATCCAATATAACTTTCAGGTGATATCGATCGGCTGGCTCGTTCGATCACTCGGTCTCGAGGTTGGCCTTGGGCGCGATATCGTCGAACACCTCGGGGGTCAACGCTGCCTCGCCGGCGGCGTCGAGCACTTCGCGCGGGTGTTCGCTGCCCGGGATGCTGCTGTCGAGCATGCTCAGCAGCTGGGCGCCACGCGGGGTGAGCACGAAGTTCTCGCCGTTGCCGCCTTCTTCCTCGGGGCGGGTGACGATGAAGCCGTTCTCCACCAGCAGCGACTCGTAGCGGGTGGCCTCGGCGCGGAAGTGGTCGAGGTTCTCCACCTGTTCGCCGGCGCGGCCCAGTTCATCGGCCAGCTCCTCCGCGTAATGGCGCGGGGCGAAGGGCTTGCCGGCGGAGTTCTGCGCCTCGTGCAGCAGGCGTTCGATCAGGTCCCAGTGGTACACAGCCATGGCGATTCTCCCGTAGGCGTTGGGCTTACAGGTTCCGACTGGTGTCGGTCGGCCAAGGTTCGAGGTTTTTCGCGGGCAACAAAAAGGCGATCCGTAGATCGCCTTCTCGTGAGGCGGGTGATGCTTAGCCGCGGCGGCGCAGGGCCTCGATGCGGTCTTCCAGCGGCGGGTGGGTCATCAGCAGGCCGGCCAGGCCGTTCTTTAGGCCGCCGTTGATGCTGAAGGCGGTCATGCTGCTGGGCATCTGCACCGGCACACCCTGTTCGGCGCGCAGGCGCTCCAGGGCGGCGATCATCGCACCGGTACCAGCCAGACGGGCTCCGGCGTCGTCGGCCTTGAACTCGCGGCGGCGAGAGAACCACATGACGATGATGCTGGCCAGGATGCCCAGGACCAGCTCGGCGAAGATGGTCGCCACTATGTAGCCGATGCCATGGCCTTCACCTTCGTTCTTCAGTACCACGCGGTCGACGAAGTTGCCGAAGATGCGTGCGAAGAACATCACGAAGGTGTTCACCACGCCCTGGATCATGGCCAAGGTGACCATGTCGCCGTTGGCCACATGGCCGATCTCGTGGGCCAGCACGGCTTTCACTTCATCTGGCGAGAAGCGCTCCAGCAGGCCCTGGCTGACGGCCACCAGGGCGTCGTTCTTGTTCCAGCCGGTGGCGAAGGCATTGGACTCGTAGGCGGGGAAGATGCCGACTTCCGGCATCTTGATGCCGGCGTTGCGCGACAGCTCCTCGACAGTCTGCAGCAGCCACTGTTCGTGGCGGGTGCGCGGCTGGGTGATGATCTCGGTGCCGGTGCTCATCTTCGCCATCCACTTGGACAGGAACAGCGAGATGAAGGAGCCGACAAAGCCGAATACGGCGCAGAAGACCAGCAGGCTGCCGTAGTTCTGGCCGGTGAATCGATCCACCCCGAGCAGTTTCAGGGTAACGCTGGCGATCAGCAGCACCGCCAGGTTGGTGGCCAGGAACAACACGATACGCATCATGGTAGGAAGCTTCTCCTCAGGCGAGAGACGTTCTAAGTATGCGAGCTATATAAGGTTCGCTCGCACCGCCTTCAACCGAGGCTCTATTTCAAACTATGTCGCTGGTCTGATTGAGAGTGCTTTCGAAGAGCAGGCGAGTCAGGCGCGCGACCTTCTCGCTGTTGTGCTGGCCGAGGGCTTCGCGCAGCTGCCAGGCGAGGGTGCCACGTACCCGGCGCACACTGGCGGTCTGGCTCTCGCCGTCCGGCAGGGCGTGGGGAATGCCGCGGGAAAGGCGCATGAAGCCTTTCTCGGTCAGGACCGCCTGGTCCAGGGCGTCGTAGGCGATGGTCGACTCGAAGCGGACATAGCCTTCCTCGGCCAGCCACAGCAGGGCGCCCAGGCACGCCTGGTGGCGTTTGCTGGGCAGGCCGAACTCGTCGGGTTCTTCGCGGCCGATCAGGTCTTCCACATACAGCGCCACCTTGCGCGGGAAGGCCTGGTAGAGCGCCAGCATGCCGCTGGCGGCATCCTTGTAGAACTCGTCGATCTGCAGGTCCATGCGACTTACTGGCGGTAGGACTTGAGGAAGTTGCCGATGCGGCCGATGGCCTGCTCCAGGTCGTCGACGCGGGGCAGGGTGACCACGCGGAAATGATCCGGCCACGGCCAGTTGAAGGCGGTGCCCTGGACGATCAGCAGCTTCTCGGAGAGCAGCAGGTCGAGGACGAACTTCTCGTCGTTGTGGATCGGGCAGACCTTGGGGTCGATCTTGGGGAAGGCGTACAGCGCGCCCATTGGCTTGACGCAGCTTACCCCAGGAATGTCGTTGAGCAGCTCCCAGGTGCGGTTGCGCTGCTCCAGCAGGCGGCCTTGCGGCAGCACCAGGTCGTTGATGCTCTGGTAGCCGCCGAGGGCGGTCTGGATCGCATGCTGGCTCGGCACGTTGGCGCACAGGCGCATGTTGGCCAGGATGTCGATGCCTTCGATGTAGCTGGTGGCCTTGTGCTTGGGCCCGGAGATGGCGACCCAGCCGGAGCGGAAGCCGGCCACGCGGTAGGACTTGGACAGACCGTTGAAGGTCAGGCACAGCACGTCCGGCGCCAGGGAGGCGGTGCAGATGTGCTGGGCGTCGTCATAGAGGATCTTGTCGTAGATCTCGTCGGAGAACAGCACCAGGTTGTGCTGGCGCGCCAGCTCGACGATGCCTTCCAGCACTTCCTTGGAATACACGGCGCCGGTCGGGTTGTTCGGGTTAATCAGCACGATGGCCTTGGTGTTGCTGCTGATCTTGGCCTTGATATCGGCCAGGTCGGGGAACCAGCCGGCCTGCTCGTCGCACAGGTAGTGCACCGGCTTGCCGCCGGCCAGGGCCACGGATGCGGTCCACAGCGGGTAGTCGGGCGCCGGGATCAGCACCTCGTCACCGTTGTTGAGCAGGGCCTGCATGGCCATCACGATCAGCTCGGACACGCCGTTACCGAGGTAGATGTCCTCGATGCCGACGCCTTCCACGTTCTTCTGCTGGTAGTACTGCATCACCGCCTTGCGCGCGCTGAACAGGCCCTTTGAGTCGCTGTAGCCTTGCGCTGTGGGCAGGTTGCGGATCACGTCCTGGAGGATTTCCTCCGGGGCTTCGAAACCGAACGGCGCCGGGTTGCCGATATTCAGCTTGAGGATGCGTTGGCCTTCCTCTTCCAGGCGTTTGGCGTGCTTGAGCACCGGCCCGCGGATGTCGTAGCAGACGTTGGCGAGCTTGTTCGATTTGCTGACCTGCATGATGCTGTGTCCCGATGTGAAGATGCCGCTGGCGGCGCAGGGAAAATTCGTCCTTGCCGGCTGTAACGCGGCATAAAGACTGGCGTCCAAAGAGGGACGCATGATACGTGCGGCCCGATGCCCGGAAAAGGTACAGGTCGGGCTTTTTTCTGCCCCTGAGGTGTGCTCCATGGAAAAGATCGATAAACCCCTGGAAGCCTGGCGCGACGAGCTCTCCGACGCCCAGTTCCATGTCTGCCGTCTGGGTGGCACCGAGCGTGCCTTCACCGGCGAATACCACGACAGCAAGGTGCCCGGCATCTACCACTGCGCCTGCTGCGGCGAGGCGCTGTTCGACTCCGACGCCAAGTACGATTCCGGCAGCGGCTGGCCGAGCTACTTCCAGCCGGTGAGCGGCGAGGTGATCACCGAGAAGGAGGACTTCAGCCACGGCATGCACCGCATCGAGGTCAAGTGCGGCAAGTGCGACGCCCATCTGGGGCATGTCTTCCCGGACGGCCCGCGGCCTACCGGGCTGCGCTACTGCATCAACTCGGTATCGCTCAAGCTGGTGCCCAGGTAAGGCCAGGCTCCCCGACCAAAGCGAGGCCCGCCGACAAGCGGGCCTTATTTTGCTGCATATAAATTGTGTGCAATTTAATTGCTCGCTATATTCGCCTCACTTTCCATCCGCAACGGAGCCGCAGACCATGAGCGACAAGCTTTTCGATATCCCCGTCACCACCATCAAGGGCGAGCAGAAGACCCTCAAGGACTTCGGCGGCAAGGCCGTGCTGGTGGTCAATACCGCCAGCAAGTGCGGCTTCACCCCGCAGTACAAGGGCCTGGAAAGCGTCTGGCAGCAGTACAAGGACAAGGGGCTGGTGGTGCTGGGCTTCCCCTGCAACCAGTTCGGCAAGCAGGAGCCGGGTGACGAGGGCGCCATCAGCGAGTTCTGCGAGCTGAATTTCGGTGTCAGCTTCCCGCTGTTCAAGAAGATCGACGTCAACGGCAGCGATGCCCACCCGCTCTACGTGCAGCTGAAGAAGCGCGCGCCGGGCCTGCTCGGCAGCCAGGGCATCAAGTGGAACTTCACCAAGTTCCTGATCAGTGGCGACGGTAGCGAGGTGAAGCGCTTCGCCCCGACCACCAAGCCGGAAGAGCTGACCGCCGAGATCGAAGCGCTGCTGAAATGACCGCATCGCATGACCTCGAGGCGCAGCTGCTGCTGGACAACCAGTTGTGCTTCAAGCTCTACGCCGCCTCGCGGGCGGTGATCCGCGCCTACAAGCCGATGCTCGACGAGCTCGGTCTGACCTACCCGCAGTATCTGGCCATGCTGGTGCTGTGGGAGTGGCAGGCGGCGCCGCCGGAGCAGGCCACGGTCAAGGCGCTGGGCGAGCGGTTGATGCTCGACTCCGGCACCCTGACGCCGCTGCTCAAGCGTCTGGAGCAGCTCGGCCTGGTGCGGCGCAGCCGATCCAGCGCCGACGAGCGCGAGCTGCGTCTGGCGCTGAGCGAGGCGGGGCTGGCGTTGCGTGAGCGGGTGTTGCCGCTGAAGAGCCGCCTGCTCTGCGAGCACGGCGTCGATCTGGGCGAGCTGGAAGGTATGCGGCAGAGCCTGGGTCAGCTGCTGGCGCTGGTCACGGCTCGGTCGTGAGCGGCAGCCAGCTGTCCAGCAGGGCTGCCAGGTCTTCGCGGCGGAAGGGCTTGGCCAGGTAGTCGTTCATGCCGGCCGCCTGGCAGCGCTCGCGCTCATCCGGCAGGGCGTTGGCGGTCAGGGCAATGATCGGCAGGCTCGGCCAGCGACCGCTCTGGCGGATGCGCCGGGTCGCCTCGTAGCCATCCATCACCGGCATGTTGCAGTCCATCAGCACCAGGTCCACCGGGTGCTTCTCCAGATAGGCGATGGCCTCGCCGCCGTGGGCGGTGACGGCCACCTCGCAACCCAGCTTGCTGAGCATGCCCTTGGCCACCATCTGGTTCACCTGATTGTCCTCGACCAGCAGCACGCGCGCCTGGTGCGGGCGGCTCGGCACCTTGGCGGCCGGCTCGACGCCTTGCGTCTGATGTGGCGCCAGCAGACGTTGCAGGGCCTGGTACAGCGCGGCGCGGGCCAGCGGGCGCGGCAGCTGCTCGAAGGGGATCAGCGCGCCAGCCTGCTCGCCGGAGATGAAGGTGCCGTAGGCCGAGACCAGCAGCAGCGGACTGGTGAGCTGCTGGCGCAGGCGCGGCAGGCGTTTCGGGTCGTCGCAGATCAGCAGATCGGCCTGCAACTCGGCACTGATGGCGCTTTCATCCAGGCGCCGATAGCTCAGGCCCCAGGTTGGCAACCAGCTGTCCAGCAGCTCCTCTAGGCCGCTGCCGGCTGCGCAGAAGGCCACGATCTGCCCCGGCAGCGCCGGCCAGCGTGCGGCGGGCGCATGGATTGGCAGCGGCAGGGTCGCGCTGAACTGGCTGCCGACACCCTCCTGCGAGCTCAGGGTCAGCTGTCCGTTCATGGCTTCGCACAGACGTCGGGTCAGCGCCAGGCCCAGGCCGGTGCCGCCAAACTGGCGGGCGATCCCGGCGCCGGCCTGGGTGAAGGGCTGGAATATGCGGGTCTGGGCATCTTCGGCGATGCCGATGCCGGTGTCGCTGACCAGGATGCGCACGCCGCCGGCACTGGGGGTGACGCGCAGGTCGACGCGGCCCTGGCGGGTGAACTTGAGGGCGTTGGACAACAGGTTGCTGACCACCTGGCGCACCCGCGTCGGATCGCCGAGCACCAGGGCCGGCAACTGCGGGTCGATCAGGCAGGTCAGCTCCACGTGCGGGCCGGCGTTCTGCGACAGCAGGCTGGCGGTTTCCTCGACCAGGGCGCCGAGATCGAAGGGGATGCGCTCCAACTCCAGCTGCCCGGCCTCGAACTTGGACAGATCGAGAATGTCGTTGAGCAGGTCGACCAACACCTTGCCCGAGTCATGGGCGATCGACAGCTGCTGGCGCTGCTCGCTGTTGAGCGGGCCGTCCAGGGACAGTGCAAGCATGCCCAGCAGGCCGTTGAGCGGGGTGCGGATCTCGTGGCTCATGTTGGCCAGGAAGGCGGCGCGGGCCTGGGCCATTTCCAGGGCGGTGCTACGGGCCTGTTCCAGTTCGCGGTTGGACTGGGTCAGGCGGGCGTTGGTCGCCTTGAGTTCGGCGGTGCGCGCCGAGACGATGTTCTCCAGTTCGGCCAGGTACTGGGTCAGACGGTCCTCGGCTTCGCGGCGCTGGCTGATCTCCTGGTGGGTATTGGTCAGTTGCTGGTTGGTCACCGCCACCAGGGTGCCGATCTCGTCGCGCTCATGGCCGGGAGGGCAGGGCACGGGGGAGAAGTCGCGGCGCGGGTCGCGGTCACTGAGGGCACGGATCACGCCTACCAGCGGCTTGGTCAACATGGCGTAGAACAGCACCAGCAGGATCAGCGACAGCAGCAGGCTGCGGGCGAAGCCGGTGACCAGGGTGAGCAGGGCGCGGCGCAGGAAGTGGCTGCCGAAGGCGTAGGTGTCCACCTCCAGGCGCAGGATGCCGAGGGATTCTTCCGGGGCGTGGTTGACGAACAGCGGATCTTCGAAGTGGCGGCGCTCGCCGAACAGGAAGTCGCTGAATACCCGGTAGCGGCTCTGCACCGGCGGGCGATCCACCGAGGCCAACACCAGGCCGCTGTTGTCGATGATCTCGGCGCGCATCACCGCCGGTGAGCGTAGCAGGCCCAAGACAAGTTCTTGGGCCAGTTCGGCGTCGATGTTGTAGGAGATGCGCGCCGCCGGGTTGTGGCTGATTTCCAGCAGGGAGTGGATTTCCCGGTCGATGGAGGCGTCTTCGCTGGCATAATCCAGACCGACCTGGATCAGGCTCAGCAGGGTACCCAGGATGAAGGCTACCAGCACCGTCAATCTGGCCTGCTTGTACGACAGGCGATGGGTCAGGGAAATATCCATCGGTGCGGCGGCTGAGTCCTTGGTTTCTGGCCTTGCCAAGCATAGCCCATAGCGCCGGATGATCGGCAGTGGCGGATATGAGGAGTAAGTCGTGGATTCTCGCTTGAACAGCTTTCTACAGCGCGCCGATGCCGTGCTGGAGCGCCTCGAACCCCTGTTGCCGGCGCCGCGGGTGGCGCTGGACTGGAATACCGTGATCGCCGCGCGCTGGCAGCGCGAGGGGCGCACCGGTTATCTGCAGCCGCTGCGGGTCAGTCTCGACCTGCAACTGTCCGACCTGGTCGGGGTGGATGCGCAGTGCGCGCAGCTGGCGCGCAACACCCGCCAGTTCGTCGCTGGCCTGCCGGCCAACCATGCCTTACTGTGGGGTGCGCGCGGCACCGGCAAGTCCTCGCTGGTGCGCGCGCTATTGGCCGAACACGCCGGTGCAGGTCTGCGCCTGATCGAGATCGAGCGCGATCATCTGGCCGACCTACCCAGGGTGGTGGAGGCCCTGACCGGGCTGGCGCAACGCTTCGTGCTGTTCTGCGACGACCTGTCGTTCGAGTCCGGCGAGGGAGATTACCGGGTGCTCAAGAGCGTGCTCGATGGCTCCCTGGAGCGCGCGCCGGACAACGTGTTGCTGTACGCCACCTCCAATCGTCGCCACCTGATGCCGGAGAAGGAGAGCGACAACGAGCACTGGCAGATGGTCGACGGCGAGCTGCACCCCAACGAGGCGGTGGAGGACAAGATCGCGCTGTCCGATCGCTTCGGCCTGTGGATCTCCTTCTACCCCTTTACCCAGGATCATTTCCTCGCCGTGGTGCGCCATTGGATCGAGGTACTGGCGGGCCAGGCCGGCCTGCAATGGCAGTGGAGCCACGAGCTGGAAATCCTCGCCATCCGCTGGGCTCTGGGGCGCGGCAATCGCAACGGCCGTTGCGCCTACCAGTTCGCGCGCAGCTGGGTCGGCCAGCAATTGCTGGAGGTGGCGCCATGATCGATCTGCAACAGGCCGGGCAGGGTCGCGAAGGCTATGACCTGCTGGCGGCCCAGCTGGAGTCATTGCTGGCCGACGAGCGTGACTTCATCGCCAACGCCGCGCAGTTCGCGGCCTTCCTGTTCCATGAGCTGGAAGGGCTGAACTGGGCGGGTTTCTATTTGAACCGAGACGAGGAACTGGTGCTGGGGCCATTCCAGGGCAAGGTGGCCTGCGTGCGCATTCCCTTCGGTCGCGGCGTGTGCGGCGCGGCGGCCAGTAGCCGGCAGACCCAGCGGGTCGAGGACGTGCATGCCTTCCCGGGGCACATCGCCTGTGACAGCGCCTCCAACAGCGAGCTGGTGGTGCCGCTGGTCAAGGACGGCCGGCTGATCGGCGTGCTGGATCTGGACAGTCCACGCCTGGCGCGCTTCGCCGTGGAAGATCAGCTCGGCATCGAGCGACTGGCGGCGATCTTCCTGCGCCTGAGCGAGTGCTGATCTTTCACGCTCAGCAAAAAGCCCGGCATTGGCCGGGCTTTTTTGTGGACGGGTGAATCAGGCCTTGGCGGTCATCTTAGCGATCACCTTGCGTTCGCCGGGCAATATGCTCTGCACGGATTCGCGTGCCTGGATGCGCCGGTAGTGGGCGGCCAGGCGTGGCCAGCGCTGGTCGTTCAGCGGTTCGTCACCGTGCTCCATGTTCTGCAGCTGGGTGTAGATAGCCAGGTCCGCCTGGGTCAGGCCGTCGCCGACGAAGTACGGGGCATCGCCCAGGGTCTGTTCCAGGTAGTCGAAATGCTTTGGCAGCTTGGCATGGAGGGCGCTCTGCACGGCGTCTTCGTCGCAGCTCTGGCCCAGCATGGGCTTGAGCAGGCGGTTACGGAACACGCTGAAGGTGCACAGCGTTGCCAGCTCGTAGTCGCCGTACTTCTCCAGCCAGCGCACCTTGGCCTTCTGTGCGGCGCCCTGGCCGAACAGGGCAGGGCGCTGCGGGTACTGTTCTTCCAGGTACTGGCAGATCACGCTGGAGTCGGCCAGGGTCAGGTCGCCGTCACGGAAGGCGGGAATGCGCCCCAGCGGGTTGAGCTCGCGATACCAGTCTGGCTGGCCGAACGGAGTGACGATCTCCAGCTGGTAGTCCAGGCCCTTCTCGATCAGGCACAGGCGCAATTTGCGCACGAACGGAGATAGCGGCGCGCCGTAGACGATCAGACTCATGGGATTCCTTGTAGGGGGCAGATCAGTCGTAGACGTTCTTCTTCTTCCACTCGTCTTCGCCGAGGGACTTGAGGCCTTCGGTCAGCTCGCTGGCTTCCTCGGCGGGCTTGGCCTTTTCCAGTACCACCGCATTGGCGCGGGCCAGCAGCTCTTCCAGTTGCTGCAGTTGGTTCTGGTAACGCGCCGGGTCGGACTGCTTGCGCAGGTACTGCACGCCACGCTCATAGGCCAGACGGGCCTGGCCGGGCTGGCCCTGTTGCATGGATTGCTGGCCGAGGTTGCTGAAGAACTCGAAGTGCAGTTGCACCAGCATGTGGCGGATCTCGCCGAGCCAGCGCTTGGCCTCGTTGGCCGGCAGCAGGTTTTCCTGGGCGGCGCGGGTGATCTGGCTGTGGAAGTTTTCCAGGAGGAAGCGGATGTCCTTGGCCTTGGCCTCGGTCAGTATCTGCTGTGGCGGGTTGCGCACCGGGATGGCTTCGCCCTTGGCCACCGCCTCGCGCAGCTCGGTGAGGCGGTTCCTCAGGTTGGTGTTCTGCTTGTCCAGCTGCAGCAGGCGCTCACCGAACTGCAGCTCGAAGCGGCTGAGCAGGAGTTTCAGCGCAGGGCTCATCAACTGGCCCGGCATGTTCTCGGAAACGTCACGGCTACGCCGTACCCGGTCATTGAGATCGGCCTTCAGGCGGGCTTTCTCCAGCTTGCTGTTCTCGACCATATGGTTGATGTAACCGATCAGGAACAGCACCACGATGCCGGCGACTACTAGCGCAGTGATGACGATTGGGGACACCTGGAAAACTCCCGTACGCTTCTTATTTACCCGAGTGTAGTGCGTTAGCCATCATGCTGATAGCACTGTATGAGTTTCTGAAGCGAAGTCTTTGATTTAGAAAAAGTTTTGATTGAGGGTTGACGCTCTGGCCAAGGCTCCATAGAATGCGCGCCACTTTCAGCGTGTTGGCGAAAGCCGATTCGAGGGAAGTTGGGATGCTGTTACAAGCTCCTGGCCACGTCCCCTTCGTCTAGTGGCCTAGGACACCGCCCTTTCACGGCGGTAACAGGGGTTCGAGTCCCCTAGGGGACGCCATTGCGGGAATAGCTCAGTTGGTAGAGCACGACCTTGCCAAGGTCGGGGTCGCGAGTTCGAGTCTCGTTTCCCGCTCCAGTTTACGAAGCGCCGCTCACCGAGCGGCGTTTTGATTAGAGTTCCAAGGCCGGTGGTAACATCGGCTGGAAACACCGGGAAGCTGTTGTAAGCTCCGGGCCACGTCCCCTTCGTCTAGTGGCCTAGGACACCGCCCTTTCACGGCGGTAACAGGGGTTCGAGTCCCCTAGGGGACGCCATTTTTGTACCAAGTTGCACGCGGGAATAGCTCAGTTGGTAGAGCACGACCTTGCCAAGGTCGGGGTCGCGAGTTCGAGTCTCGTTTCCCGCTCCAAATTCACGAAACGCCACCCCATCGGGTGGCGTTTTCGTTTGCGCGCGATTCAGCCATGAAAAAGGCCCGCCAGCGATGCCGTGCGGGCCTTTTCGTTTACTGGCGACTCAGTGCTTGGCGCTGTCGTCCGGCAGGGCCAGCAGCTGCTTCTCGCGGTTCCAGTCGAACGGCTCGTCATTCTCCTCGGCCTCGAAGCGGCGTTCGTCGAGGCGCTGGAACAGTTCGATCTCTTCATCCGGCATGAAATGCAGGCAGTCGCCGCCGAAGAACCACAGCAGGTCGCGCGGGACCAGATGGGCGATCTGCGGGTAGCGGTGGAACACCTGGCTGATGATGTCCTGGCCCAGGTACTGGCTGCTCTCCGGATCTGCCGGCAGCTGCGCCAGCAGCTCGTCGAAGCGCTCGAGGAACAGGGCGTGGGTGTCGTCTTCCACCTGCTCGGCCTCGCCCAGGGCGACCAGGATGCCGCGCAGATGGGCGAGCAGGGCGAGGTGGTGGTCGAGGTAGGCAGTGGCCATGAGGGATGTCCTGTAAAACGAAAACGGGCGCGGAGTATAAGGCTCCGCGCCCGTGCTGTCCCGAACGGGGGGTCAGCGGACCTTGCCGTCGCTCAGCTTGATGTCGTCCTTGGCGAAGTCGTCCACGTCGATCACTCGGCGCCGCGCCGCTTCGGCCTGGCGCAGCTGCTCGGCCTCCTCGGCAGTCAGCTGCTGCTCACGCAGGGCGGCCTCTATTTCATGCTCGCCGGGCTGCAGCTGCAGGCCAGCCTTGAGCGCCTTGTGCAGTTTCTGTCGGACGGCTGAGGCGCCGTCGAGCAGATCGACCGTCTGCTGCAGGGCGGCGATCGGATCGTTGGCGCCCTGTGGCCGATAGCAGCCGTCGAGCAGGCTCTCCAACGCCAGGTCGCCGCGCGGGCGGCCGAGGATGGCGGCGACCTCGGCGTCCAGTTCGTCGTCCGGGCCCTTGTGCCGGCGGCCGAGCGGGAACACCAGGACGCGCAGCAGGCAGCCGAACAGGCGGTTGGGGAAGTTGCTCAGTAGCTCATCCAGCGCCTGCTCGGCGAGGCCGAGGTTTTCCTCCAGCGCCCAGCGCAGCAGCGGTTGCAGCGGTTCGGGATTGCCCAGGTCGTGGTAGCGCTTGAGCGCGGCGCTACCCAGATAGAGGTGGCTGAGCACATCGCCGAGGCGTGCGGACAGGCGTTCGCGACGCTTCAGCTCGCCGCCGAGCAGCATCATGCTGCTGTCGGCCAGCAGGGCGAAGGCCGCCGCCAGGCGGTTCAGCGCGCGGAAGTAGGGGCGGCTGAGGTTGTCGCCGGGCACGTTGCCGAAGCGGCTCAGGGTCAGGCCATGCAGCAGGGCGCCGGCGGCGTTGCCGACGGCGAAGCCCACGTGTTTGAGCAGCAGATCGTCGAACTCCAGCAGAGCCTGCTCATGGTCTTCGCGGCCGGCCAGGGCCATTTCGTCCAGCACGAAGGGATGGCAGCGGATGGCGCCCTGGCCGAAGATCATCAGGTTGCGCGAGAGGATGTTGGCGCCCTCGACCGTGATCGACACCGGCACCCCTTGCCAGGCGCGGGCCAGGTAGTTGTTCGGGCCCATGATGATGGCCTTGCCGCCATGCACGTCCATGGCGTGGCCGATGCATTCGCGACCGCGCTCGGTCAGGTGGTACTTGAGGATGGCCGACAGGACCGAGGGCTTCTCGCCCAGGTCCACCGCGCTGGCGGTGAGGGTACGCGCGGCGTCCATCATCCAGGCGTTGCCGCCGATGCGCGCCAGCGCCTCTTGAATACCTTCGAAGGCCGCCAGCGGCACGCCGAACTGTTCGCGCACCCGGCAGTACTGGCCGCTGACCAGGCTGGACATCTTCGCCGCGCCGGTGCCGCCGGCGGGCAGGGAGATGGAGCGGCCCACGGACAGGCAGTTCATCAGCATCATCCAGCCCTTGCCGAGGTATTCCTGGCCGCCGATCAGGCAGCTCAGCGGCACGAACACGTCCTTGCCGGAGTTGGGGCCGTTCATGAAGGCCGCGCCGAGCGGCAGGTGGCGGCGGCCGATTTCCACGCCGGGGGTGTCGGTGGGAATCAGCGCCAAGCTGATGCCGAGATCCTCCTGGTCACCCAGCAGGTGGTCCGGGTCATAGGCCTTGAAGGCCAGACCGAGCAGGGTGGCCACAGGGCCCAGGGTGATGTAGCGCTTCTCCCAGGTCAGGAGCAGGCCGAGCACTTCCTCGCCGTTCCACTGGCCGCGGCAGACGATGCCGGTGTCCGGCATGGCGCCGGCGTCGGAGCCGGCCAGCGGGCCGGTGAGGGCGAAACAGGGGATTTCCTCACCGCGGGCCAGACGCGGCAGGTAGTGCTGGCGCTGTTCGTCGGTGCCGTAGTGCAGCAACAGCTCGGCCGGGCCGAGGGAGTTGGGCACCATCACGGTGGAGGCGAGGTCGCCGGAGCGGGTCGACAGCTTCATCACCACATGGGAGTGGGCGTAGGCGGAGAAGCCCTTGCCACCGTATTCCCGAGGAATGATCAGGCCGAAGAAACCGTGGCTCTTGATGTGCTGCCAGGCCTTCTCCGGCAGATCCAGCTGCTGGCCGATCTCCCAGTCGCTGACCATGGCGCACAGTTCTTCCACCGGGCCGTCGATAAATGCGCGCTCTTCGTCGCTGAGCTTGGCGGCGGGGTAATCCAGCAGCACGTCCCAGTCCGGGCGGCCGCTGAACAGCTGGCCATCCCACCACACGGTGCCGGCCTCGATGGCGTCGCGCTCGGTATCCGACATCGGCGGCAGCACCTTCTGGAACCAGCCGAACAGTGGCCCGGTGATCAGCTTGCGGCGCAGCTCCGGCAGGGCCAGGGGAATGGCCACGCCGAGCCACAGCAGCCAGAGCAGCAGCTCCAGCCAGTCCGGTGCATCAGCAAACAGACCGAGCAGGATCAGGTAACCGGCAACGATGCCCAGGGCGGGCAGGGCGGCCATGCGGGAATAGGCCAGGTAGGCGACGCCGAACAGCAGAATCAGCAACCAGACAGCGAGCATGCGCAATCCTCCATGAGGCCGGCCGTGGCGGTAAGGCCGGCGAGCTTGGCCGGATCGTCGTGCACCCGGCGCGATAGGGCTGGATAGACTGGGGGCAACCCCATGGAGAACCCTGATGCAGTCCAGCCTTCTACCCAGCCGCTTCGTGGATAGTGACCACCCCAGGGTAGTCGAGTTCGCCGAACGTTCGCGGGGAGCCAGCCGCGACCCCCGCGAGCAGGCCGTGAGCCTGTACTACGCGGTGCGCGACCAGATCCGCTACAACCCCTACGTGTTCAGCCCCGATCACGAGACGCTCAAGGCCAGCCACGCGCTAGCGGCGGGCGAGTCCTACTGCGTGCCCAAGGCCCTGCTGCTGGCGGCCTGCGCCAGGCACTGCGGGATACCGGCGCGCATCGGCCTGGCCGATGTGCGCAACCACCTGTCCACCCCAAGCCTGATCGAGATGCTGCGCAGCGAAGTGTTCGCCATGCACGGCTACACCGAGCTGTTTCTCGAGGGCAAATGGGTCAAGGCCACGCCGGCGTTCAACCTGGCGCTGTGCCAGATGTTCAAGGTGGCGCCGCTGGAGTTCGATGGGCGCAGCGACAGCGTGTTCCACCCCTTCAACGCCGAGGGGGCACGCTATATGGAATATCTGGCCGACCACGGCCAGTTCGACGACCTGCCGCTGGAGCTGTTCTTCGGCCATCTGCGCCAGTGCTATCCGCATCTATTCGAGGAAGGCTCGGCCTTCCTGCGTGGCGATCTGCAGGCGGAGGTCGCCGCCATGAAGGAATTCGATAGTTAACATCGAGGCGGCGGGGCTTTTTTCCTGCGCTCGGGGCGGGCAGGCTACCCTGCAATGAATGGTTGCAATTACCTCTCCCGAGCCTTATCTAAGCCTTCCCCTTGCTGAGTAGCTATCTCTTATGAGTTCCGCGCTGTCCATCCGGCAACTGACCAAGACCTACGCCAACGGCTTCCAGGCCCTCAAGGGCATCGACCTCGACGTCGCCGAAGGCGACTTCTTCGCCCTGCTCGGCCCCAACGGGGCGGGCAAGTCCACCACCATCGGCATCCTCTCCACCCTGGTGAACAAGAGCGGTGGGACGGTCGAGGTATTCGGCCACGACCTGGACCGCGATCCGTCCGGGCTCAAGCGCTGCCTCGGCGTGGTGCCGCAGGAGTTCAACTTCAGCCAGTTCGAGAAGGTCTTCGACATAGTCGTGACCCAGGCCGGCTACTACGGTATCCCGCAGAAGGTGGCCAAGCAGCGCGCCGAGCAGTACCTGACCCAGCTCGGCCTGTGGGACAAGCACAACGAGGCCGCGCGCATGCTCTCCGGCGGCATGAAGCGCCGCCTTATGATCGCCCGCGCGCTGGTGCATGAGCCGCGCCTGTTGATTCTCGACGAGCCCACCGCCGGCGTGGACATCGAGCTGCGCCGCTCGATGTGGAGCTTCCTCACCGAGCTGAACCAGAAGGGCATCACCATCATCCTCACCACCCATTACCTGGAAGAGGCGGAGCAGCTGTGCCGCCACATCGGCATCATCGACCACGGCAGCATCGTCGAGAACACCAGTATGAAGGCGCTGCTCAAGACCCTGCACGTGGAGACCTTCCTGCTCGACCTCAAGGAGTCGCAACTGGTGCCGCCGCAGCTGCAGGGCTATCCGGCGATGCTGGTCGACCACCACACCCTGGAGGTGCAGGTGGAGAAGAGCCTGGGCATCACCGAGCTGTTCCGCCAACTGGCGGCGCAGAACATCGAGGTGCTGAGCCTGCGCAACAAGAGCAACCGTCTCGAGGAGCTGTTCGTGTCCCTGGTCGAGAAGAATCTGGCGAAGGTGGCGAAATGAGCCCGGAACTCGCCTCCAACTGGGTCGCCCTGCAGACCATCGTGCGCCGCGAAGTGCGGCGCTTCATGCGCATCTGGGCGCAGACCCTGCTGCCGCCGGCCATCACCATGGCCCTGTACTTCGTGATCTTCGGCCGGCTGATCGGCAGCCAGGTCGGCGGGGTGGGGCAGTACTCCTACATGGAGTTCATCGTGCCCGGGCTGATCATGATGTCGGTGATCACCAACTCCTACAGCAACGTGGTGTCGAGCTTCTTCAGCAGCAAGTTCCAGCGCAATGTCGAGGAGCTGTTGGTGTCGCCGGTATCGCCGCACACCATCCTCATCGGCTACACCATCGGCGGCGCCCTGCGCGGCCTGGCCGTGGCCTTTATCGTCACCCTGCTGTCGCTGTTCTTCACCCAGCTGCAGGTGCACCACCTGGGCGTGACCGTGCTGGTGATACTGCTGACCGCAGTGACTTTTTCGTTGGGCGGCTTTATCAACGCGGTGTATGCGCGCAACTTCGACGATATCTCGATCATCCCGACCTTCGTGCTGACGCCGCTGACCTACTTGGGCGGGGTGTTCTACTCGATCAGCCTGCTGCCCGAGTTCTGGCAGCACGTGTCGCTGGTAAACCCCATCCTGCACATGGTCAACGCCTTCCGCTACGGGATTCTCGGTGTGTCGGACATCAATATCGGCATCGCCATCAGCATGATGCTGCTGGCCAGCACGGTGCTCTACATCGTCTGCATCCGCCTGCTGAAGAGCGGCCGGGGCATGCGTCAGTAAGCATCGGGTAACACAATCGGCGGTCGGCAACGGCGCTGTCCGCCGTTAGACTCGACCGATCGGACAATAAGAGGTTGAGTGATGACTGCCCGCCGCGCCGTTCTGCTGTTCGCGACCCTGTGCCTGGCCAGTCCCCTGCGGGCCGAACAGGCGCCGCTGGTGGAAGTGGCGCAGCCCGAGCGCACGCTGGTACGTGACGAGCTGATCACCTTCGGCTCGCTGCGTTCGGACGAGTCCACCATGATCCGCCCGGAAGTCGAGGGGCGCGTCGCCACCCTGCATTTCCAGGAGGGCCAGGCAGTGAAGGCCGGCGACCTGCTGGTCGGGCTCGACGATGCCATCGCCCGCGCCGAGCTGGCCCAGGCCCGCGCCAATCTCGATCTCGCCGAAAAAAGCTTCGCTCGCGCGCAGATGTTGTTCAAGCGCGGCGCCAGCAATGCCCAGGCCCTCGACGAGGCCAGCTCCCAGCAACAGGCCGCCCGCGCCAGCCTGGCGTTGTCCCAGGCACGCCTGGACAAGACGCAGATCCGCGCGCCCTACGACGGCGTGCTCGGCCTGCGCCTGGTCAGCGTCGGCGACTACCTCAGCCCCGGTGACGACATCGTCAACCTGGAAGTGCTAGACCCGCTCAAGCTGGATTTCCGCGTGCCGCAGAAGGCCGTCAGTCAGGTGCGGGTCGGCCAGGCCGTCGAGCTGTCGCTGGATACCTACGGCGGTGAGCGCTTCCAGGGCAGGATCATCGCTCTCAACCCGCGCCTGGACGAGATCGGCCGCAGCCAGGCCATTCGCGCCCAGGTGGCCAACGGCGATCACCGGCTCAAGCCCGGCCAGTTCGTCAAGGTCTCGGTGATCCTCGCCGAGCGTCCACAGGCGCTGGTGATCCCGGAAGAAGCGGTGATGCCCATGGGTCAGCTGCTGTTCGTCAACCTGGTGGTGGAGGGCAAGGTCGAGCGCCGGCAGATCCGCATCGGCCAGCGCCTGCGCGGCCGCGCCGAAGTGGTGGAGGGGCTGCAGGGCGACGAGACGATCATCAGCGCCGGCTGGCACAAGGTCAGCCCCGGGCATGAGGTGCGCACCGTCCAGCGTGGGGACGGCGCATGACGCTCTCCGACATCTGCATCCGCCGGCCGGTGTTCGCCACCGTGCTGTCGCTGATCATCGTGCTGCTCGGCCTGCTGGCCTATCAGCGCCTGGCGGTGCGCGAGTACCCGAACATCGACGTGCCGATCGTCACGGTCAACGTCATCTACCCCGGCGCCAGCCCGGAAATCATGGAGTCCCAGGTTGCCCAGCCGATCGAGGACGTGCTGTCCGGCATCGAGGGGCTGGACTTCGTCAGCTCCATCAGCCGTTCGGAAAACACCCAGATCACCGCCCAGTTTCGCCTCGGCAGCAACTCCGACGAGGCCGCCAACGATGTGCGTGATCGCCTGGGCCGGGTGCGCAGCCTGCTGCCGGACGAGATCGACGAGCCGATGGTGCAGAAGGTCGAGGCCGACGCCCAGCCGGTGGTGTGGCTGGCCTTCTATAGCGAACGCTTCTCCGCCATGGAGATCACCGATGTGCTGGAGCGGGTGGTGCAGGATCGCCTGCAGATCATCCCCGGCGTGTCCGAGGTGCAGATCCGCGGCGCACGCAGCTATGCCATGCGCATCTGGCTCGATCCGGAGAAGCTGGCCGCCCACGATTTGACCGTGCAGGACGTGGAGGACGCCCTGCGCCGGCAGAACGTGGAGATTCCGGCCGGGCGCATCGAGTCGGTGCAGCGCGAGTTCAGCGTGCTGTCGGAAACCGACCTGAAGACCCCGGACGAATTCAACCGACTGATCCTCGACGACTCGCGCGGCTACCTGCTGCGCCTGTCCGATGTCGGCCATGCCGAGATCGGCGCCGCCGACGAGCGCACCGTGGTGCGCTTCAAGGGACGCCCGGCGGTGGCGGTGGGCATGGTCAAGCAGGCCACGGCCAACCCGCTGGAGATATCCGACGGCCTCAATCAGGCGCTGCCGGAGCTGCGCGAGCTGCTCCCCGAAGGCATGGAGATGGCGGTGGCCAACGACAACTCGCTGTTCATCCGCGAGTCAATCAAGAACGTCTACGCCACCATCTGGGAAGCGGTGGTGCTGGTGGTGCTGATCATCTTCCTGTTCCTGCGCTCGCTGCGCGCGACCCTGATTCCGCTGGTGACCATCCCGGTGTCGCTGATCGGCGCCTGCGCGCTGATGGCGCTGATGGGTTTCACGGTCAACACCCTGACCCTGCTGGCCATGGTCCTGGCCATCGGCCTGGTGGTGGACGACGCCATCGTGGTGCTGGAGAACATCCACCGGCACATCGAGCAGGGCATGAGCCCCATGCGGGCCGCCTTTGTCGGCAGCCGCGAGATCGCCTTCGCGGTGATCGCCATGACCCTGACCCTGGCCGCCGTGTACGCGCCGATCGGCTTCATGCAGGGTACCTCGGGCAAGCTGTTTACCGAATTCGCCTGGACCCTGGCCGGCGCCGTGCTGGTGTCCGGCTTCGTCGCCCTGACCCTGTCGCCGATGATGTGCGGCCATCTGCTCAAGGCCCATGTGCCGCAGCAGAAGCACAGCCGCTTGTACAACCTGATCGAGGGCTTCCTCAACGGCCTGACCTACAACTACCGCCATTTGCTGGAGCGGGTGCTACGCGCCTGGTGGCTGGTGGTGGCGCTGCTGCTGGGCATCCTGATCCTCTGCGCCTGGCTGTTCGGCAGCCTGCGCAGCGAACTGGCGCCGACCGAGGACACCGGCACCATCGTCGGTTCGATCAACGGCCCGGACGGCGCCACCGTCGGCTACACCAGCCGCTACGCCAAGCAGCTGGAAGCCGCCTATGCCTCGATCCCGGAGGCCAACCGCTACATGGTTATCGTCGGCTTCCCCACCGTGGCCCAGGGCCTGTCATTCATGAAGCTGGAGGACTGGGACAAGCGCGAGCGCAGCCAATTCGAAATCCGCGATGAGCTGCTGCCCAAGCTGCAGGACATCCCCGGCGTGCGCGCCTTCCCGATCAACCGCCCGCCGCTGGGGCAGAGCGCACGCAACCAGCCGGTGAACTTCGTCATCCGCTCCTCGCTGGAATACGCCGAGCTGCAGCAGTACGTCGACCAGCTGCTGGCCGAGGTGCGCGGCTATCCGGGGCTGGAGAGCCTGGATACCGACCTCAAGCTCAACACGCCGCAGCTCAAGGTCGCGGTCAACCGCGAGCAGGCAGTGGCGGTGGGCACCGACGTGGCCACCATCGGCCGCAGCATGGAAAGCCTGTTCGGCAGCCGCCAGGTCACCCGTTTCAAGCAGAACGGCGAGCAGTACGACGTGCTGGTGCAGCTGCAGGATGTCGACCGCAGCAACCCCGACGACCTCAACCGGGTCTACGTGCGCGGGCGGGGCGACAACATGGTGCAGCTCTCCAACCTGATCGAGGTGCGCGAGACGGTGGCGCCGCGCGAGCTCAACCACTTCAACCAGCTGCGTGCGGTCACGGTCACTGCCAACGTCGGCTCCGGCTACACCTTGGGCGAGGCGCTGGAGCATCTGGAGGAGAAGGCGCGGGGCATCTTCCCGCCGGACACCCAGTTCGACTACACCGGCACCTCGCGTGACTTCAAGGACTCCAGCAGCGGCGTAGCACTGATCTTCGTACTGGCCCTGCTGTTCATCTTCCTGGTGCTGGCGGCGCAGTTCGAGAGCTTCTTCGACCCGCTGATCATCCTGCTCAGCGTGCCGCTGTCCATGGCCGGTGCGCTGCTGGCGCTCAAGCTGTTCGGCGGCACCCTGAACATCTACTCGCAGGTGGGCCTGGTGACGCTGATCGGGTTGATCACCAAGCACGGCATCCTCATCGTCGAGTTCGCCAACCACCTGCTGCGCGAGGGCCGCGAACTGGGCGAGGCGGTGCTGGAGGCGGCGGTACAGCGCCTGCGGCCGATCCTGATGACCACCGGCGCCATGGTCCTCGGCTCGCTGCCGCTGGCCATCGCCACGGGGGCCGGTGCCGAGAGCCGCCAGCAGATCGGCATGGTCATAGTCGGCGGCCTGCTGGTGGGGACCTTCTTCACCCTGTTCGTGGTGCCGACGCTCTACACGCTACTGCGGCGCTGGCGGCCGATTCGCCTGGAAGAGCCCGAGCCCGCGGCGGCTTAGGTCGCTGGCAGTTCGATGATGAAGCGCGTCCGGCCATCCGCCGACTCGCAGCGAATGCTGCCGCCGTGGGCCTGGACTATCGAGCGGGTGATGGCCAGGCCCAGGCCGGCGTGCTCGGCGCCACCTTCGCGGCGGGCCGGGTCGGCGCGGTAGAAGCGGTCGAACAGGCGCTCGCGCAGATCAAAGGGGATTTCCACGCCCGGGTTGACGACCTCGATCCGCGTTGGTGTCGCGCTCAGGCGCAGCTCGCCGCCGGCCGCGGTGAAGCGCAGGGCGTTGTCGATCAGATTGGATAGAGCGCGGCGCAGCAGCAGGCGATCCGCCGTCAGCGTGCCCTCGGCCTCGACGCGGATGCTCACGCCGGCCTCCTCGGCCAGCGGCGCGAAATAGTCGGCCAGGGCGGTCAGCTCGGTTTCCAGCAGCAGCGGCTCGCGACGGGTCTGCAGCAGGCCGTTGTCGGCCTTGGCCAGCAGGAGCATGTCGCCGACCATCTGCGCCAGGTGCTGCAACTCCTCCAGGTTGGAGTGCAGGGCCTCGCGGTACTCCGCCAGCTCGCGCGGCTGGCCGAGGGTGACCTGGGTTTGGGTCAGCAGGTTGGACAGCGGCGTGCGCAGCTCGTGGGCGATATCGGCGGAGAAGGCCGAGAGCCGCGCGAAGGCATCTTCCAGACGTGTCAGCATGGCGTTGAAGGCCTCGCCCAGCTCACGTAGTTCGCCGGGAATGCCCTCCAGTGGCAGGCGCGCGGTCAGCGACTGCGCCGATACCTGCTGTGCCACATCGGTCATCTGCCGCAGCGGGCGCAGGCCGCGGCGGGCGACCCAGGCGCCGAGCAGGGCGGTGGCCAGTGCCGAGAGGCCAACGCAGAGCCAGATCAGCCGCTGCATCTGCGCCAGGAAGTGCTGGTGGTGGGTGATATCCAGCAGCAGGCTGAGGCGCAGGCCGCCGTCCAGTTGCTCCTCGATCACACGGAAATCGGTGCCCTGGTGCTGCCAGCGGCCGATCTGTGCGTCGCCTTGCGGCAGGTGGGCGAGCAGCGGCTGGCTGGTGAACCATTGCTGGCCGTCCGCGCCCTGGATGCGCAGGGCCAGCTCGGGGTGACGCTGCAGTTCCTGCTCCAGCTGCGGGCGGCGCGCGGCCAGGCTCTCGGTGTCGGTTACGCCCTGCAGCAGCTCGGCGAACACCGCCAGTTTGCCCTGCAGTTGTTGCTGATCCAGCTCGACGAAGTGCGCCTCGCTGGCGCGGGTGAACAGGGCGCCGGCGACCAGCGCCACGGCGGCGGCGCAGGCGGCGAAGAGCAGGGCCAGGCGGTTGGCGAGGGACATCAGGCGCGTGCCTCCAGCACATAGCCCATACCGCGCACGGTGTGGATCAGCGGTGCGGCGAAGCCTTCGTCGACCTTGGCACGCAGGCGGCGGATGGCCACTTCGATGACGTTGGTATCGCTGTCGAAGTTCATGTCCCACACCTGCGAGGCGATCAGCGACTTGGGCAGCACCTCGCCCTGGCGGCGCAGCAGCAGTTCCAGCAGGGCGAACTCCTTGGCGGTCAGTTCGATGCGCTGGCCGGCGCGCTCGGCGCGGCGGCGCAGCAGGTCGAGGGACAGATCTGCCAGCTGCAGCTGGTGCTCCTGCGGTGCGCCATTACCGCGCCGCAACAAGCTACGCACCCGCGCCAGCAGCTCGGTGAAGGCGAAGGGCTTGACCAGGTAATCGTCGGCGCCGGCCTCCAGGCCGCGCACCCGGTCTTCCACCGCGTCTCTGGCGGTAAGGAACAGCACCGGCACACCGAGGCCCGCCGCGCGCAGGTTGGCGAGGATCTGCCAGCCGTCGCGGCCGGGCAGCATCACGTCGAGGATCAGCAGGTCGAATTCGCCGGTCAGAGCCAGGTGCTCGCCGCTCAGACCGTCCTGGGCCAGCTCCACGGCGAAGCCGGCCTCGGTCAGGCCCTGGCGCAGGTACTGGCCGGTCTTGGGTTCGTCTTCGACGATCAGCAGTTTCATATGGGGCTCACGGCATCGACAGTCGGCTTTATACGCCAGCCGAGGGGCGGGCGGGGCGAAGCTGACAGAGATGTAATCTTCGCGTCAGCTTAGCGCCAGCGGCGGCTCCCTAGAGTGGCGACATAACCACGAGGGAGTTTGACCATGTCCGCACGTTTGTTCCTGCCGCTGCTCTGTGCCTTCAGCCTGCCGGCCCTGGCCGATGGCGGCCACTTCGCCTTTGGTAAGCCGGCTGATGCGGCCAAAGCCGAACGCACCGTCGAGATCACCCTCGGCGATATGTACTACGAGCCAGCCTCGGTGCGGGTCAAGGCCGGCGAGACGGTGCGCTTCGTGCTGAAGAACCAGGGCAGCCTGCTCCATGAGTTCAGCCTGGGCGATGCCGCCATGCATGCCGAGCACCAGAAGCACATGCTGATGATGCAGCAGATGGGCATGATCGGGGAGAACGGCATCCAGGCCATGGATCACTCGAAAATGGACCATTCGAAGATGGGCCAGGGCATGGCCGGCATGGACCACGGCAAGATGGCCCATGACGACCCCAATACCGTGATGATCCCAGCGGGCAAGAGCGCCGAGCTGACCTGGACCTTCAAGCAGGCCACCGGCCTGGAGTTCGCCTGCAACCTGCCAGGTCACTACCAGGCCGGTATGGCCGGCAAGCTGGACGTGCAGCCGTGAGGCGCCTGCTGCTGTGCGTGCTGCTCGGCCTGAGCCTGGGCGCCCAGGCCGGGCGCTACGAGCTGGTGATCGACGAGGGTGAGGTGCGCTTCAGTGACGGCAGCCGCCCGGCGCTCACCATCAACGGCCAGAGCCCGGCACCGGAGCTGCGCTTCAAGGAAGGCGAGGAAGTGGAGATCGCCGTCACCAACAAGCTGGAGCGCATGACCGCGCTGCACTGGCACGGCATCATCCTGCCCTATACCCAGGACGGCGTACCGGGCATCAGCTTCCCCGGCATCGCGCCCGGCGAGACCTTCACCTACCGCTTCACCCTCAACCAGTCCGGCACCTACTGGTACCACGCCCACGCCGACTTCCAGGAGCAGGAGGGCCTGTACGGCCCGCTGATCATCGAGCCCAGGGGGCGTGAGCCGTACCGCTACGACCGCGAGTACACCGTGCTGCTGTTCGACTGGCAGGACGAGAAGCCCGAGCGCACCCTGGCCAACCTGAAGAAGCAGGCCGACTACTACAACGACCAGCAGCAGACGGTGGGTGACTTCTTCCGCGACGTGGCTCGCGATGGCCTGGGAGCCACGGTCAAGGACCGCTGGGACTGGGGCAACATGCGCATGGCCAAGACCGATATCGCCGATGTCGGCGGCTTCCGCTTTCTGGTCAACGGCCGCGACGCCGAGCAGAACTGGACGGCGCTGTTCAAGCCGGGCGAGCGGGTGCGTCTGCGCATCATCAACGGCTCGGGCATGAGCTATTTCGACCTGCGCATTCCCGGCCTGCCGCTGACCGTGATGCAGGCCGACGGCAACGACGTGCAGCCGGTGGTGGTCGACCAGCTGCGTATGGCGGTGGCCGAGACCTACGACGTGATCGTCCAGCCCCAGGAGGACAAGGCCTACGCCCTGGTCGCCGAATCCATGGACCGCCGTGGCCAGGCCCTGGCCACCCTGGCGCCGCGTGCGGGTATGCGCGCCGAGGCACCGCCGCTGCGCGCGCCGCGCCTGCTGAGCATGGCTGATATGGGCATGAGCCACGATATGGCTGGCATGGACCATGGCGCTATGGCGGGGATGGACCATTCGGCCATGAAGGGCATGGATCACTCGCAGATGGCGGGTATGGATCATTCCTCGATGGCCGGAATGGATCACTCGGCCATGGCGCTTGCCGGCAACCCGGACTATGCCGCCGGCAGCGGCATCGCCCCCGAGCCGGTCGATGGCGGGCGCGTGCTGGTCTATGGCGACCTCAAGGCCATGCGCCCTGCCGCCGGTTACCGGGCGCCGGACCGCACCATCGAGCTGAAGTTGACCGGCAACATGGAGCGCTACTTCTGGTCGTTCGACGGGGTGAAGTACTCCGAGGCCGAGCCGATCCGCCTCAAGTACGGCGAGCGGGTGCGCTTCCGCTTCGTCAACCAGACCATGATGAACCACCCCATGCACCTGCATGGCATGTGGATGCAGCTGGACAAGGGCAACGGCCGCTTCAACCCGCTCAAGCACGTGGTCAATGTGGCGCCGGGGCAGAGCCTGGAGGTGGACGTACCGGTGGATGCCATGGGCGAGTGGGCCTTCCACTGCCACCTGATCTACCACATGGCCAGCGGCATGTTCCGCAAGATCGTGGTGGAGCAGGCGGACGGCAGCGCCCAGCCGTTCTACAACGAGCAGCCGGCCGCCAAGGAGAGCGAACATGCGCACCATTAATATCGTTCTCGGCTTGCTGCTGACCACGCCGGTCCTGGCCATGGAGCAGCATATGGACGCCATGCCGGTGGCCAAGCTGTCCGTCGATCACCTGGAGCAACGCTTCGACGGCGACGACCAGGCCCTGGCCTGGGAGCTGGAGGCCACCTACGGCAACGACCTGCACAAGGCGGTACTGAAGAGCAGCGGCGAGCGCGCCGACGGCGGGCCGACCGGCTCCAGCGAGACCCAGCTGCTGTATAGGCGCATGGCTTCCGAGTTTTTCGACTGGCAAGCCGGCCTGCGCTACGACGACCAGCCGGGACCGGCGCGCAGCTACGCGGTGCTCGGCCTCAAGGGCCTGGCGCCGCAGTGGGTCGAGCTGGACGCCAACCTGTTTCTCAGCGAGCGCGGCGACGCCTCGCTTCGAGTGGAGGCCGAGTACGAGCTGCTGCTGACCCAGCGCTGGGTCCTGGAACCCAAGCTGGAATACGACCTGGCGCTGGACGACGACCGCGACCTGGGCATTGGTGCCGGTGGCAGCACCCTGGAGGCCGGGCTGCGCCTGCACTATCGGGTCAGTCCGCAGTTCTCGCCCTATGCCGGCTATGTCTGGGAGAAGACCTATGGCCGCTCGGGTGACTGGCTGCGTGCCGAGGGCGAGCATGACGAGGAGGGTGCCTGGGTGCTGGGCCTGAAGTTCTGGCTCTGAAACCTGTGGGCGAAAGGCGGGTTTAGCCTTCTAGCAGTAGGGCGAGTGAAACCCGCGTAGCGGATGCGCGGGTTTACCCGCCCTACGGAGAATCAAGTAGCCCGGATGCAATCCGGGAACGGAGTTGCCTGCCTCCCGGATTGCATCCGGGCTACGGGTGACGAGAGGGCAGCGGGCATGGGGTACAATGCCCGCCGTTTTTCCGCTTTCCAGGCCGCCGTCATGCAGCATCCCGCCGAACACTCGCCGCTGGGCAAATCCAGCGAATACGTTTCCCAGTACGCTCCCGAGCTGCTGTTTCCCATCTCCCGTACCACCAAGTGGGCCGAGCTGGGGCTGACGGCCAGCACCTTGCCCTATCAGGGCGTGGACTTCTGGAACTGCTACGAGCTGTCCTGGCTGACTCCTTCCGGCAAGCCGGTGGTGGCCATCGGCGAGTTCGCCATTCCGGCCGATTCGCCGAACATCATCGAGTCCAAGTCGTTCAAGCTCTACCTCAACTCGCTGAACCAGACCGCCTATGCCGACCGGGCCGAGGTCGAGGCGGTGCTGACGCGCGACCTGTCGGCCTGTGCCGGCGCGCCGGTGGCGGTGCGCGTGCGCAGCCTGGACGAGGTGGCCGCCGAGGGTGTGGCCGCGCTGGCGGGGCGCTGCGTCGATGATCTGGAAGTCAGTGTCAACGACTATGCGCATCCGCGGCCGGAGCTGCTGCGTTGCGACGTCAATGAGGCTGTGGAGGAAACCCTGTACAGCCATCTGCTCAAGTCCAACTGCCCGGTCACCGGCCAGCCGGACTGGGGCACCCTGGTGGTCGACTATCGTGGCCCGCGCCTGGATGCGGCCAGCCTGCTGGCCTACGTGGTGAGCTTCCGCCAGCATCAGGACTTCCATGAGCAGTGCGTGGAGCGGGTATTCCTCGACCTGCAGCGCCTGCTCAAGCCGGCGAAGCTGACCGTCCATGCACGCTATGTGCGCCGCGGCGGGCTGGACATCAACCCCTACCGCAGCACCGAGGCGATCACGCCGGATAACCGCCGGCTGGTGCGCCAGTAACAAAAAAGCCCGCGAATGCGGGCTTTTTGTTTTCCGGCCAGGCTAGATGCCCATATTGGCCAGGCTCTGCAGGATATTGCGCAGGGTGCCGGTGAGGGTGGGGTGTTGGCTCTCGAAGCGTTCCACCGCCAGGTTGACGCCGTCCACCAGGGTGGCGTCGGGGTCACTGGCCAGTTCCTGGGCCAGTTTCAGGTCGATCTCCTGCATCAGTTCGAGCAGCGCGGCGCGGTCATCCGCGTCCAGCGGGCCCTCGATGGCAAGTTCCTCGCGCAGTTGCTGGAAGTGTTGCTGCAGGCGTGCGGACATGGTCGTCTCCTTCTTGGCTACCGCAGAGTTGACCCGAGCAGGGCGCCCGGGTTCGCTCCCTCTGGCTGAAGGTTAATCCAGGCCGCCGCGACCTGCCTGATTCAGGGCAAGTTTTGGGTGTCAGGGTTTTTCGCCCTTGCTGCGGCGCACGGCCAGGTCGCGCAGGCAGGCCGGCAACTCGCCGGGGTGGTCGATCACCGAATGGGCGCCGAGGCGATAGAGCTCCAGAGTGGCCTGGGCACGCAGCTTCTCGCGCTCGGCGGCGCTCAGGGCCTGCCAGTCGCCCAGGGCCAGGCCGCACAGCGAACCGCAGGTGGCCAGGCCGATGCACCACAGCCCGGCATTCAGCCCGGCCTGCAACAGGCGCGGCTCGCTGGCGATCAGCACGCAGCCGTCCAGGCGCTCCACCCGCAACTGGCCGAGCGCCTGCCAGATGGCGTCCGGCGCCGGCCAGGGGCGCGCGTTACCGGTGCTGGCGGCGGGTATCGTCGGGGGCAGGGCGCCGGACAGCTGGCGAGTCACCTCGGTGGGCAGCTCATCCAGCCAGGCATGCGCCAGGCGCTGGTGGTGCAGGCGCTGCAGCAGCTCGGTCACGCCCGGCAAGGCCTCCGCGCGCTCGGCGGCGCTGGCGAGCAGGGCGGGCAGCAGTCCGGGATCCTGTGGGTCGGCGAGGCCGCTATGTTGCAGGGCGATCGGCAGGGTACGGGCGCCGTGGTCGACCAGGCAGCCGGTCAGGCCGAAGAGCAGGGCGGTGAACTGTGGCTCAGGCATGGAGACTCGCTTCCCTACGGATTCGGGGCAGGGTAGCGAGCGCCTGTGACGTTCCCGTGACGGCTTATGCGCCCATCACCTGGCGCACGTCGTCTGGCACGGCGACCGAGGCATTGCTGCCGTGGTCGATCCACACCAGCTTGCAGTAGCCCTCGCCGTAGCAGGTGTGCGGGTCTTCCAGGGTGCTCAGGCGGTGTTCCACCACCAGGCTGCTGCGCCCCACGGCTCCGGCATACAGCTCGACCACCAGGGTGGCCGGGTGCACCACCGGTTTCAGGTAGGTGTGCAGGGTCTGCAGCACCACCGGGCCCTGCGGGGCGTGGTCGATGTCGATGCCGACGCTGGCGAACCAGTCCACCCGTGCTTCCTGGACGTATTCCAGGTAGACGGTGTTGTTGACGTGGCCGTAGTTGTCCATGTCGCCCCAACGCACGGGGATATGGGCGGTATGGAGGAGGCGTTTATCCGACATGCTGGAGTCCGCTATGCTGCTGCCATACGAGGCGGCGATGTTTATACTGCGCGGCCTAAACGAATCTCGGTCGGCCGCGGGGCCGCCACACTACTGATGCGATGGGGAGACTGCAAATGCGAATGATCGAGTGGCTCGATCGCCTTAGCCGCCTGTGCGCTTGCGCCGCGCTGGCCGTACTGCCGCTGGCGGCGCAGGCCGCGGAGGAGGATCCCTGGGAAGGCTTCAATCGCCCGATCTTCCGCTTCAACGACACTCTCGACACCTATGCGCTGAAGCCCGTCGCCAAGGGCTACCAGGCGGTGACCCCGCAGTTCTTCGAGGACGGCGTGCACAACGTGTTCCGCAATATCGGCGACGTCGGCAACCTGGCCAACGACCTGCTGCAGGGCAAGGTGCATGACGCCGGCGTCGATGGCAGCCGCCTGATCTTCAACACCACCTTCGGCCTGCTCGGCTTCTTCGACGTGGCCAGCGAGATGGGTCTGCAACGCAACGACGAGGACTTCGGTCAGACCCTCGGCGCCTGGGGCCTGGGTAGCGGCCCGTACCTGGTGCTGCCGCTGCTCGGCCCGAGCACCGTGCGTGACGCCGGCGCCAAGATCCCGGACGGCTACCTCGGCCCGTATCCTTACATCGACCACGTGCCGACCCGCAACGTCACCCGTGCGGTCAATGTGATCGACACCCGTGCCAGCCTGCTGTCGGCGGAGAAGATGGTCACCGGCGACAAGTACATCTTCATCCGCAACGCCTACCTGCAGAACCGCGAGTTCCGCGTCAAGGACGGCGAGGTGGTGGACGACTTCTGAGTCGTTTTACACCATGAAAAAGGCGGCCCCTGGGCCGCCTTTTTCGTTTCCGTCACCGGACTCAGCTCATCGACAGGATGGCCAGCCCGATGGAGGTTCGACCGTTTTCCAGTGGAATGATGCGCACCACTTCGGTCTGGGCCTCCAGGCCCTTGAGTTCGCTGTGATCGGAAGGAATGTGGACTTTCACCTGGTCGCCCATGGCGACCTGGCAGTCGGCCTCTACCTGCATGCCGGTGCTGGACAGGTCGAGACATTGGGCCGGAATTTCTTTGCCGGCGTGGTGAAGGATGACCGGGGTTTCCAGTCGCATGCGGATGAAGTCACGTTTCTCGCTGTAGGCACGATCGTTCTGGCTCATGGACCCTATCCTCTTGTTGTAAAGGCGCTCCCCGAGGGTCTTATAACCCTCGTCGATTTGAGGTGTAAAGGCACCCGGCGACAATCGGCAGGCTGCTTGAATCGCCTGGCGGATGGGAGTACCGTCTGCGCCTTGAATCGTCCGAGTACAGGTGTTTTGCCTGGTTCCGGACGCCAAATTCAATTTCTCTCCGGCGTCGTTTGCCTGGATGGCCCATGCATAAACCCAGCGCCAAGCTGCTGATTATCGATGATGACGAGGTGGTGCGAGCGAGTCTCGCGGCCTACCTCGACGACAGCGGTTTCCAGGTCCTGCAGGCCGGAAACGGGCTGCAAGGGCTGGAAGTGTTCGAGCGCGAACAGCCCGACGTGATCATCTGCGACCTGCGCATGCCGCAGATCGACGGCCTCGAGCTGATTCGCCGGATCAATGTGATCAACAGCGAAATTCCGGTCATCGTGGTGTCCGGTGCCGGGGTGATGAGCGATGCGGTCGAGGCCCTGCGCCTGGGCGCCGCCGATTACCTGATCAAGCCGCTGGAAGACCTGGCCGTACTCGAGCATTCGATCCGTCGCGCCCTGGACCGCTCCCAGCTGCGCCTGGAGAACCAGCGCTACCGCGAGAAGCTGGAAGCCGCCAACCGCGAGCTGCAGGCCAGCCTGCACCTGTTGCAGGAAGACCAGAATGCCGGGCGCCAGGTGCAGATGAACATGTTGCCGGTGACGCCCTGGCAGGTGGACGGCCTGGAGTTCTCCCACCAGATCATTCCATCGCTGTATCTGTCTGGCGATTTCGTCGACTACTTCCGGGTGGACGAGCGCCGCGTCGCCTTCTATCTGGCCGACGTCTCCGGCCACGGTGCATCCTCGGCCTTCGTCACCGTGCTGCTCAAGTTCATGACCACGCGCCTGCTCTACGAGTGGCGACGCAATGGCATCCTGCCCGAGTTCAAGCCCTCCGATGTGCTGGGGCATATCAACCGCGGCCTGATCAACTGCAAGCTGGGCAAGCACGTGACCATGCTCGGCGGCGTGATCGACGAGGAGAGCGGCACGCTGACCTACAGCATTGGCGGCCATTTGCCCCTGCCGGTGTTGTACAGCGAAGGCCAGGCGAGCTACCTGGAAGGCCGCGGTCTGCCGGTCGGTTTGTTCGAGGAAGCCACCTACAGCGATCTGGTCATGCAGCTGCCGCAGTCCTTCAGTCTGAGTCTGATGTCCGACGGTATTCTGGACCTTTTGCCCGGCGACACGCTCAAAGACAAGGAAGCCGCGCTGCCCAGACTGATCAGCGAGGCTGGAGGCACTCTCGACGGGTTGCGCCAGGTGTTCGGGCTGGCCAATCTGCGTGATATGCCGGATGATATTGCCTTGCTGGTGTTGAGCAGGAACCTTGCATGAATCCTGGGAATAGCCCCGGTAGGATCCAGTTCGCCGAGCAGGACGGTACCTTCGTCCTGAAGTTTGTCGGTGAAGTTCGTCTGACCTTGTGTTCGGCGCTGGATGCAACGATCGAGAAAATCTTCACGGCGCTGAATTTTTCGGCGATCGTCATTGATCTGACGGAAACCCGCAGCATCGATAGCACCACCCTTGGCCTGCTGGCCAAGCTCTCCATCCTGTCCCGGCAAAAGATCGGCCTGCTGCCCACCGTGGTCACTACCCACGAGGACATCACGCGCCTGCTGCAGTCGATGGGCTTCGATCAGGTGTTCAATATCGTCGACCGCCCGATTCCGTGCCCGGAGTGCCTGAGCGACCTCCCTTCGCAGGATCAGTCGGAAGAGGTGGTGAAGGCCAAGGTGCTGGAAGCGCACCGTATCCTCATGGGGCTGAACGACTCCAACCGCGAGGCCTTCCATGACTTGGTGAATGCGCTGGAACGCAGCTGAGCATTCACTGAGGCATAAAAAAGGGCGATCTCCGCAGGGAGATCGCCCTTTTTCGTTGTCGCCGGGATCAGCGCCGCGCGGCGAGCAGCGCCTCCAGCTTTTCCTGATCGCGAGCGAACAGGCGGATGCCCTCGGCCAGCTTCTCGGTAGCCATGGCGTCTTCGTTCATGGCCCAACGGAAGCCCTTCTCATCCAGCGGCTGGCGTGCTTCGCCGGTACCGGCAGTGAGCATGCGCGGAAGCTCGCCCTGGTCGTCGGCCAGTTGCTGCAGCAGCTCCGGGCTGATGGTCAGGCGGTCACAGCCGGCCAACTGTTCGATCTGCCCCAGGTTGCGGAAGCTGGCGCCCATCACCACGGTCGGATAGCCATTGGCCTTGTAGTACTGGTAGATGCGCGAGACGGATTTCACGCCCGGGTCCTCGGCGCCAACGAAGTCGCGGCCCTCGGCCTTCTTGTACCAGTCGTAGATGCGGCCGACGAAGGGCGAGATGAGGAACACGCCGGCATCGGCGCAGGCCGCGGCCTGGGCGAAGGAGAACAGCAGGGTCAGGTTGGTCTGGATGCCGGCCTTTTCCAGTTGTTCCGCGGCGCGGATGCCTTCCCAGGTCGAGGCGATCTTGATCAGCACGCGCTCGCGACCGACGCCGGCCTGGTCATATAGGTCGATGATGCGCTCGGCGCGGCGCAGGGTGGCTTGGGTGTCGAAGGACAGGCGCGCGTCCACCTCGGTGGATATGCGCCCGGGAATCACCTTGAGGATCTCCTGGCCAACAGCCACGCCGAAGCGATCACAGGCCAGCCCGAGATCGCCGGCACAGCCGCCGACCGCCTGGTCCAGCAGCTCGGCGTAGCGGGGCAGAGCGGCGGCCTTGAGCAATAGCGAAGGGTTGGTGGTGGCATCGACCGGCTTGAGTCGGCTGATGGCGTCGAGGTCGCCGGTGTCGGCGACCACGGTGGTGAACTGCTTGAGTTGGTCCAGCTTGGAGGTCATGACGAGGCCCTGTCGTTGCATGGCCTCGACCTTACCCGAGCCGAGCGGGCCGCTTCAACGTCTGGCGCGGGCTTTTCAGTGGCCGATGAGCAGTTCTATGGACTGGTCGAGCAGGGCCAGCGGATCCTGAGTCTTGTGCACGTCCACCGAGAGCAGCTGGCGGAAGCGCCGGGCACCGGCAAAGCCTTGCGCCAGGCCCAGCACATGGCGGGTGATGTGATGCATGGCGCCGCCCTCGGCGATGTGCCGCTCGATGTAGGGGCGCATGCGGGTCAGGGCCTCGGCGCGGCTGATCACCGGCTTGTCCTGGCCGAACAGCAGCTGGTCGACCTGGGCTAGCAGGTAGGGGTTGTGATAGGCCTCGCGGCCCAGCATCACGCCATCGAAGGTCTGCAGATGCTGTTGGCACTCTTCGAGGGTCTTGATGCCGCCGTTGAGGACAATCTCCAGCTCCGGGAAGTCCCGCTTGAGCTGCGCGGCCACCTCGTAGCGCAGCGGTGGTATCTCGCGGTTCTCCTTGGGCGACAGGCCTTCGAGGATGGCGATGCGGGCATGCACGGTAAAGCTGGTGCAGCCGGCGTCACGTACCGTGCCGACGAAGTCGCAGAGTTCGGCGTAGCTGTCGCGGCCGTTGATGCCAATGCGGTGCTTGACCGTGACCGGAATCTGCACCTGGTCCTGCATGGCCTTGACGCAGTCGGCCACCAGCTGCGGGTGGCCCATCAGGCAGGCGCCGATCATGTTGTTCTGCACCCGGTCGCTGGGGCAGCCGACGTTCAGGTTGACCTCGTCGTAGCCATGCTCCTCGGCCATGCGTGCGCAGGCCTCCAGGTCGGCTGGATTGCTGCCGCCCAGCTGCAAGGCCAGCGGATGCTCGCATTCGTCGTAGCGCAGGAAGCGCGCGGCATCGTTGTGCAGCAGGGCCCCGGTGGTGACCATCTCGGTATACAGCAGGGCCTGGCTGGAGAGCTGGCGCAGGAAGTAACGGCAGTGGCGATCCGTCCAATCCATCATTGGGGCGACGGAGAAGCGGCGGGAGGGTTCTGAGTGCTTGATTTCTGCGGTTGAAGCTGATTTTAAAGGCATGGCGACCGGAAAGCGAAGGTGCAAGCGCGGACGGCGGGTTTGCTCGTGCGCAAAGGGCGAATTCTATCAGGAAGCTGCGGGGTAGGCCGGTGGTGTACGTAGTGATAGGAGGGGCTTCACAGGGCGGCGATGGTAGTAATCGACTCCTCGCTCTGCCCCAGGAGGACGGCGTCTGAGGGGGATCAGCAGCTCGATTTGCTGTGTGGGTTGGCGTGAGGGTCGCTCGGCAGTGGATGGCGGGGCTGGTTTGGTGGCTTTTTGCCTCCTATCCTGTGGCGAATTTCTATCGGTTCGCCTATTTCGATGGCGCTGAGGGCGGTCGCTCTACTGGTGATCTTGGTGACGCTGCAGTTTTCAGTTAATTGATGGCCGTGCGTAGGGGGTGTTGGGAGTATGGGGGCGAGATACCTGACGTGGATGCGCGCGCATTTAGGAGGGGCGGCGTTCGTGCTGGCAGGGCAGGCTGCACAAAGCATTTCAACTTTTCTGACCGGTCTGCTTATTGCTCGTTGGGGCGGGCAGGCGGAGCTTGGCTATTACGCTGTTGCATACTCGTTCTGCTTCCTGACTGTTTGTATAAGCGATGCCTTGCTGGCAACGCCGTATACCTACTTTTACTCAAGTGCTCCTGCGCGGCGCAGCTCCATGCTTATGGCTGCCTACTTCGGGATATTTGGCCTGTCGATAGTCTTGGGGTTGAGTGTCCCCGTCCTCTTTCTTTCCGGCGTGCAGAGTTTGGAAAGCGTCGTTGTTTCTTTGCCTTTTGCGCTATTGGCTATTGCCTTCAGAGAAATGTTTAAGCGCCATTTACATGTCGCTGGTAAATTGACGGTGGCATTTTGCTATGATTTGCTTTCATCTGGCCTACAAGTTGTTTTAGTCTTCGTTTTAGGTTTCACCGGCTATCTGTCTGCCGCTACCGCTTATATAGCGATTACTGTTGCGACAATTTTCTCTATCTCTTTGTTTTTCAGGCGCTTCAGGGTCGAGTTCAGGGTTGGCTGGGGGCAGGAGGTTCGGTACTGGTTGTGTCAGTATTTTCAGTACGGTCGCTGGTTGATTATGGGTACGGCATGCCATGTTGCAGGGGTGCAGCTCTATCCCTGGCTTGCCTTGGCAAAAGGTGGGGCGGCAGGGGCAGGAGTTTTTGCGGCGAGCATGGCGCTGGCGAATTTGCTGAATCCGCTGCTGATCGGGTTGACCAATTATTTTCGCCCGAGGTTCATGGAGCGCTATCAGGTGATGGTGCCCAAGGCTTTGTCGCGATACGCAGGGAAGGTGGCGTTACTGTTCATGGGGCCTGCCGTGGTATTTGTGTCGCTCGTCTGGCTTCAAGGGGGGGCATTACTGGCGCTCTTCTATGGCGACGGATATCGGGTGGGGGAAGCCTCTCTTTTTTATCTGGCGTTAGGCGGATTGTTTATTGCATTGGCGGCTCCCTTACAGTTGGCGCTGTTGGCGGCTCGAATACCCGTCACCAACCTGCTCTATCATGCTGTCTCGTTGTTGCTGATAGTACTGACTAGCTTTTTATCGTGGAGCGTTCTGTCTTCAGACGGGCTTTCACATATCTACGCTGGCGTGAATTTTGCTGGCTTTCTGATGCTGATTTGTTTTTTTGGGGTGCGGGTAGCTCGCCGTTGATGTCGCGCACTCATGCACTGTTTTAAATAACGATAAAAAAATGGCGTCAATTTTTAACTGCTCTAGTGGGTGAAAGTTAAAGGCGCTGAGGCACGGGCCAACTAAAGCTTCATTTTTATTAATGGGTGTCGCGCTCGGCTTTCTGTGTTCGGAAAGTTGCCGGGGAGGGATTTTGTATGCGCAAGATCGTAATTACGGGTGGTGCCGGTTTCGCTGGGTCACATATCGTTGATGAGGCTTGTCTGAAATACCCTGATGCTCGGGTGGTCATCTTGGATAAGATGACCTACGCGGGGGATGTCAGGAATATATCCCACCATGTGTTCTCCAATCGTGCGCAGTTGCTGGTCGGTGACGTAGCTGATCTCGAGCTGTGTCGCCGGGTGGTGAAAGATGCCAGCCTGGTGATCCATGCGGCAGCAGAGAGCCACGTTGACAACTCTTTCGGCAACTCTCTGGAGTTCACCCGGACCAACGTTCTGGGTACCCATGCACTGATGGAGGCCTGCCGCCAAGAGCGGGTGCCCAAAGTAGTGCATGTCAGCACTGACGAAGTCTATGGCGAGGTCATGCATGGCGCGGCAGCCGAAGACGACGTGCTGCGGCCTACCAACCCCTACTCGTCCTCCAAGGCGGCGGCCGAGATGATTCTGCGGGGCTACATACAGTCCTATCACGAGCCCATCGTGATCATCCGGGCAAACAATCTATATGGCATTCGCCAGTTCCCCGAGAAGATCATTCCGCGCTTCATCTGCCATCTGCTGACCGGCCGGCGCCTGCCGCTGCATGGAAATGGCAGCAATCGTCGGCACTACCTCAGCACGCGGGACTTCGCACGCGCGGTGCTGTTCGTCGCCGAGCAGGGCGAGATCGGCCAGACTTACAACATCGGCACCAGCGAGGAGTACACCAATCTGCAGATGGCCGAGATGCTGTGCGGCCACTTCGGCCGAGGCCTTGAGGAGGTGGTCGAGTTCGTGCCGGATCGCCCCTTCAACGATGCTCGCTACTCCATCTCGTGGGACAAGCTGCAGAACATGGGCTGGAAGCCCCAGCACAGTCTCAGGGATGACCTTGGCATGCTGGTGGATTGGTACGTCTCGAATCTGGATCGTTATACAGAGCTGTTCGGCACTCCCGGGGAGCTGATGCTGCCGACGTTGGGTGCTCTGGTAGCTGCCCGCGAAGTCGCGCAGGTCTGAACCAGCGATGGTCGCGCCTCTCAATCAGAGCGGCGCCCCGTGAACGAGAAACTCCGAGAGAAACCATGGGTTCGAGCGAGGCGATGGGAGCCGTTCGGCGTGCGCTGAGGTTGCGTGCTGAGGATGTGGCGCAAGATGGGAAGACTACTAGCCGCCGTTTCGATGCGGCAGCGCTGGCGCGTGTGGAGCTTTTGTTGCTGCGCCTGGTTCATGGCGTCGCAAGCTTCCTTGCGGTGCTGACGTTGATGCTGCTGGTCGGTGGCGAACCTGCGGGGCTGCAGGATGAGCTGCGCTTGTGGGCGGTGTTTCTGGTTCTGTTCGGGATGTCGATGCCGGTGCGCACCTACAAGCGCTTGGGCCAGCCCGGGGCAGCTCTGGCGCTGAAACTTACCAGCGCGCTGCTCAACGCCACTGTCGCGGTCGCTGCATTGCAGTGCCTGCTGCTGGTGGCTGGGCACCCGCTGCTGTCGATCCATCTTCTGGCGGCGCTGCTGGTACTGGTGCTGGTATTTTCTCTGGGCGGGCGGCTCCTGCTGGAGCACTTGGCGCGCCACTGGAACTACAACACCCGGTTGGTGATAGTTGGCGCCGGCGAGCAGGGCATAGCTATCGCACGTCACATGGCATTGCATGAGCCGGACATCGAGGTAGTCGGCTTCATCGAGGACCGCCAGTCGCGTATAGATCCGGGTAGCCTGCCAGTGCCGCTGCTGGCCAATACCTCGCAACTGGGTAGCTTGCCTCGCGACATAGATGGTGTGGTAATCGCCTTGCCCAACAGTGCCGGTGTCCGCGTCAACGAACTGGCCGCATTGCTACGGACCCAGCTAGGCAGCGTCTATCTGGCGCCCGAAGTACCAGTGTTGCGGCATGCTTTCGCTAACTGGCCTAAGCAGGGGCCGCACCGCATGATGCTGCTGGGTATGAATCGGCTACCGGTAGAGGGACGGCTGCTCAAGCGTTTGTTCGATATCGGCTTCTCTTCCACGGCACTGCTTGCTTTCCTCCCATTGGGGTTGCTGATCGCCCTCGCAATCCGCCTGGAGTCCCCTGGTCCGGTGCTCTTCCGTCAGCAGCGCTATGGCCTGCGCAACCAGCTGTTCGGTATCTACAAGTTCCGCAGCATGACGCACGACCCGGATGATGCGAGCAAGGAAATCCGCCTAACCGAGCGGGGCGATAGTCGCGTCACCAGGGTGGGCGAATTTCTCCGGCGCACCAGCCTCGATGAGTTTCCCCAATTCATTAACGTGCTGCTGGGGCATATGTCGGTGGTCGGGCCGCGACCACATCCACCGGGTGTGAAGGCCGGCGATCGAACCTATGAGGCGGTGGTGCAGGATTTTGTTGAGCGCTACAAGGTGCGCCCTGGCATCACGGGCTGGGCTCAGGTCAATGGCCTGCGTGGCAACACCTTTACCGAGGAGCATCTGACAGAGCGCTTCTCCTACGACATCCAGTACATCCAGAACTGGTCCATCGAACTGGACCTGTGGATCGTACTGAAGACAGTGCTGGGCGGCTTCGGAGGCAAGAATGCGTTCTGATGTCGTGGCACGCAGCAGCGTGGTGATACTCACGCTCAACGCCGAGCACCATCTGCCGGGTCTTTTTGCCTGCTTTGCGGCGTTACCCGAAGCACCACGCCGGGTGCTGTTCATCGACTCGGATTCGAGCGACGCCAGCGCCGAACTCATCCGAACCGCCGGCTTCGAATTGCATGCCATTCGTCGTAGCGAGTTCGGCCATGGCAGCACCCGCAACCTTGGACTCTCCCTGTGCGCCGACAGTGAGTTCGTGGTGTTTCTCACCCAGGACGCCTGCCCGCAAGGTGCTGATTGGCTGGAGCAACTGCTGGAGCCTTTCGCCGATCCTCAGGTGGCGCTGGTCTATGGCCGCCAGCTGCCCAGGCCGGGATCGAAACTCGCCGAGCGCTTCGCCAGGGAGTTCAACTACCCAGCCCTGGCGGATCGAACCGGTATCGCCGATCTGGCATCACGTGGCATCAGGGCCGTGTTCTGCTCTAATTCCTTCTCTGCTTATCGGTGCCAGACGCTGCGGGCGGCGGGTGGCTTCCCCGAAGCGCTGCCCATGGGCGAGGACATGGCCGCGGCCCTACGTCTGCTCCAGCGCGGCGGCGTGCGCGTCTATCAGCCCTCGGCGCTGGCGGTGCACAGCCATTCCTATAGCCTGGCGCAGGAGCTGCGGCGTTATTTCGATATCGGCACCCTGATGGCCATGGACGATGAGTTGAGCCGGGTACGCCTGGCGTCCTCGGGCGAAGGCATGCGTTTCCTGCGCGGCGAGTTGTCGGAAGCGTTGAGCCCGTTGCGACCACTGGCGGTGATCGGTGTGCTGGCGCGTACCTTCTGCAAATACTTGGGCTTCGCTCTAGGGCAGCGCTATCGGTTGCTGCCGCTGAGCTGGCGGCAGCGCCTGAGCATGCATGCCTACTTCTGGAGCCAACCATGACGGTGGCAGTGATAGGGCAGGGCAGCTTCATCGGTCGGGCGCTGAAGGCACGCCCGGAAACAGCCGGCTGGCGCTTCGTCGGTTGGCGCCAGGCGCTGCTGGAGGAGGACTGGCTGGAGGGCGTGGATTGCCTGATCAACTGCGCCTTCGACGACTCGCTCAAGCGCGAGCCCTACAGCGCCTCCCGCGACATCGACCTGCAGCTGGGGGAGCGTTTGCTGAGCCGCCCCGAGGTGCGCTACCTGATGCTCAGCTCGCGCATGGTCTATGGTCCGGCACCGGCCGGAGGGCGTCTGCACGAAGCCCTGCCGACGCAACCCGTCAATCCTTACGGGATGGCCAAGCTGCACGGCGAGGAAGCGCTGGCGGCACTGCTGGGGGATCGCCTCACGGTGCTGCGGCTGAGCAACGTCTGCGGCTACGAGCTGGAGGAAGGGCGGCGCAGCTTCTTTGCCATGGCGTCGCGCAGCCTGGTCGGGGATGCGCGGGTCGTGCTGGATATGAGTCCCTTCGTCGAACGCGACTTCCTGCCGGTCGAGATCCTGGCGTCCTGGCTCCCGCAGATTGTGTCGCGATTGCAGCCGGGGTTGTACAACCTCGGCGCCGGTCACGGCACGCCCACTGGGCGAATCGCCCAATGGCTTATCGAGGGCCACGGTTCCGGCCAATTGCTGGTGAGCGATCTGCGCGAACATGACGGTTTCTGGCTGGACATGCAGCGGAGCCGTGAGGCATTCGGGGTTAGCGGGCTGGACGAGGATTTCCTGCGGGCATACTGCCGGGCGCTGGGTGCGCGTCTGCGCGAAGAGGGAGGAGCGGCGGTATGAGTACGACGCTGACGGTATCCATCGTCAACTACAAGACTCCGGCGCTGGTGGTGGAGTGCATCGACTCCCTCAAGCGCTTCGCACCCACGAACGTGGCTTTGCAGATCGCGGTGGTGGACAACGATTCCGGCGATGGCAGCCTGACGCTCATCGGCAGCGCGCACCCGGACGTACGTCTGATCGATGCTGGAGCCAACTTAGGCTTCGCCGCCGGTAACAACCTGGTACTGCGTGACTGCCGCAGCGACTATGTGCTGCTGCTGAACAGCGATGCATTGGTCGAGGCCGGCACTCTGAATCGCATGATCCGGGCATTGGAGCAGAACCCACAGGTAGGGGCCGTCAGCGGTCGGGTAGTGAACGCGTCGGATGGGGCCGACCAGGACTATCCCTGTCGCTTCCCGACGCCGCTGGAGATGTTCCGCCGTGCCCTGCACGGTCCGCAGTTTCCGGCCGTAGGCCAAGAGTCGCCCGTAGTTCTGGAGCGCCTGCATGGCGCCTGCATGATGATCCGTGGCTCGTTGCTGATCGGCGTCGGTGTTCTGGATGAAGGCTTCTTCATGTACGACGAGGATGTGGACTGGTGCACTCGCGCTGGCAACGCCGGCTGGTCCTTGTGGCTGTTACCCGATGCACGGGTGCTGCACCATGGCGGGCGTTCCTCGGGCAGGGCGCCCAGTGGCCAGCGGGCTCGTCCGGAGCTGAGTGCCACCGCCCTGCGCATGCGCTATGAGCTGCGCCGCAGCCGCTATCGCTTGTATCGCAAGCACCGAGCACTGTGGGAGTTGTGCCTACTCAAACTGTTTACCGACCTGGTGATGTTGCTGGGCAGTGCCCGGGCTGCCCTGCTGTATCTGGTGCCGGAACGCCGAGAAGGAGCGCTGGCCCTGCTGCGTTCCAACCTGCGGGTGATGGGTATGAACCCTTTTGCCGAGGAGGTCGGGCGTGGCGTCTGAGGCCTGGCTCGCCGAACACGGCAGCATCGTCCACCGTGGAGTGCTTTTGGCATTCCCGCTGGGCTTCGCCTTGGCGCTGCTCACGACGCTCTATCCACTGCCGGGCATGGCTTTGGGGTTGGGGTTGGGGGGCGCGCTGCTGCTGAGTCGGCATCCGGGGCTGGTGCTGGTTCCGTTCGTGATCAGCCTGGCCATCCCGATTCAGAAGGCCTTGGGCGGCATCCCGGTCAACGCTGCCGACGGCCTGCTGGTGATCTGGTGTCTGCTCTGGCCCTTCATGCTGATGCGCGAAGAGGGACCGCGGCTGGAGCGCTGGCGCGCGCCCATCCTGGTGCGCGCGATTACCCCATTCCTCATCGCCATTTGCCTGGCACAGGTGAGCTCGATCGCCCAAGGCAACAGCCTCAAGCAGCTGCTGCGCATCGTTGAGTGGTTCATGGTGCTGCCGCTACTGATGCTGGTATTTCGCCCCGACCCGCGCTTCTGGCTTTTCGCTGCGCTGACCCTGCTGCTGGTGCCTTGCTTGTTCGCCGTGGACGGGCTTTACGAGCTTGCCAGCAATGGCACCCGTATTACCGGCATGCTGGGTATTCCGGTGCCCATTCCTGAGGGTGACCTGGCCCAGATCCGCCATACCTTCGACATCTCCGGGCGGGCGGGCAGCGCCTTCGGTGGTGCACAGGGCCTGGCCATGTACTTGGTGATGTGCATGAGCGTGGCCATTGCCCACCTGTTCCTGTCACCTCGCCCCTGGTTGCGACTGCTGGCGGGTCTGTGCCTGCTAGTGTGTCTGGCCGGCCTGGCGGCAACCAAGTCCAGGGGCGGCTTGCTGGGAGCGTTGACGCTGGTGCTGGTCATGCAGTTGGTGCTGCGCCCGGGGTTGCTGCGCTGGCTGGTGCTGGTAGGGCTGTTTGGTGCCCTGGGCCTGCTGGCGGTGCTGGCCCTATCTCCCACCTGGGACGGTACCCTTGCCGGCCTCGTGCCTGGGCGACCCGAAGCTGTGCTGGATCGCCTGATCATCTGGGGCGTGGTGTTCGATGTGTTCAAGGACAATCCGCTGCTGGGCGTCGGGCTGGGCAATTTCCGCGACGAGTTCTTTGCTCGCAGCGTGACCCTGAATGTGGAGCTGGGCTATGCCTCCTTGCATGCCCACAACACCTATCTGGAAATACTCGCTGGTACTGGCCTGCTTGGCCTGCTGGGATATGTGGCGTTTCTCGTGATCGTGGCCCGCGCACTGGCCCGGCGCTGGCGCGAGCGCCTGAAGGACGACGCTGCACCCTTCACCCTGGCGGCGATCGGTACGCTAGCGGCCTACATGGTATTCGCCTCGGTGGACATGCTCCTGCTGCAGAACATGCACTTCCTGCTGGTGGTGCTGCTCGGTCTGGGGCTGAGTGATAGTCGCGCCGAGGCATTCGGCCTGGCTCGGTTGGGGGACGCTCGATGAGAATCCTCCTGCTGGTGGAGACCCTGACCATAGGTGGCCTGCCCAACTACGTGTTGGAGCTGGCTCGTGCTTGCGCTGAACGCGGTCACAGCGTTGCGCTGGCCCATGGTGGTGGAGCAGTACCGGAGTTCCTCGACTGCCGCGGGGTAGCTCTGCTGCCGCTGACCAGGACAGGGCTGGCCCAACCTAGTGCGGCCGAGGAAGCATTGGCGGCTCTGCAGGCCTGGCGTCCGGATCTGCTGCACCTGCACCTGTGCAGTGATTTGCCGCTGCTGCGCCTGTTGCCGCGCCTGGGCGTGCCGCTACTTCGCTCCTTCCACGATTACACCTCCATGTGCCTGCGGCGTGGTCGTCGGCGTTTCCCGGGCGACCGTTGCCAGAAGCCTCTGGGCTGGAGCTGCGCCTTGCAAGGTTGCCTGGTTGGCCCGTCCCGGAGCGGTGGACGCCTGCCAGCGCTGCAGGACCTGCCGGGCAAACTGGAAGAGCGCGCTGCCTATCAGGCTTTCTCGGCCTCCGTGGTGGGGAGTCGACACATGAGTCGTGTGCTGTTGCTGAACGGCTTCGCCGAGCAGCGGGTAAGGGTGGTGCCTTATTTCAGCCGCTTCGATCAGCAGGCCCTGGGCGTGTTGCCCATGGGCGATGACAAGCATGACGGAGTGCCGGGGCGAGATCGGCCCCTGCATTTGCTGTTTACCGGCCAGGCGGTCAAGGGCAAGGGTCTAGAGGTGCTGGTGCGCGCCCTGGCTAATGTACAGGGCGACTGGCGATTGGTCTCTGTATCGTCCGGTCCGCGCCTGTCGGCTGCACGCGCGCTGGCTCAACGGCTGGGCATCGCCGAGCGCATCGAGTTCATCGAGTGGCTGCCCCAAGAGCGCCTTGCCGGCTACTACCGTCGCGCCGACCTCTTCGTGCTGCCCTCAGTCTGGGACGATCCTGGCCCTCTGGTTGGAATCGAGGCCATGGCATTCGAGACGCCGGTGCTGGCCTTCCCGGTGGGCGGCATTCCCGACTATGTACTGGATGGGCGCACCGGCTTTCTCACCAAGAGCGTCGGCGCTGCTCCCCTGACCGAGACATTGCAACGTGCCATGGACGAGGCTTCCAACCTGGCAGAACTGGGGCGCGAGGCCCGGGCACTGGTCGCGCGCAACCATACCCGCAGCCGTCACCTGGACACATTGCTGGATCTATATACGAACCTGCTCTCGGTGAAACTGTCCCCGGGGCCGAAGGTGGAGGAGCTGTTCCCATGATGATCCGCTGGGCAAGAAAGCTGGCCCCCTCGCTCGCCACGCTGAGCTACAACCCGGTTCTCAAGCATGTGCTGTCTCTGGGGGACGTCATGCCTGGGCTGCTCTTCCAGGAATTCCGCAATCTGCCGCCGAACTATATGCGCGTACGCATCGGTGCCGGCTCGAAGCTGTTTCACAACCAAATCGTCTACCTGACTGCCGCGCGTAATTTCTGGTACTACATGATGGAGAAAGGCTTCGTCGGCCTGGACTCGCACATCGTCGACATCGGCGTGGGCTGTGGGCGCTATGCCCATCACATGCGCGACTACGACTTCAAGGGGGAGCGCTTCACCGGTCACTACACCGGCATCGACATCGACGACGAGATGCTCGCCTGGTGCCGCGATCATTTCGACGCCGAGCGCTTCGATTTCGTCAAGTCCACCCACAGCAGCGCTACCTATCGCAACGATGATGGGCGCAAGGCCTTCTACTCGATTCCCCTGGATGACGCTAGCGCCGATCTGGTGTTTTCCACCTCGCTCTACACCCACCTGCTGGAGGAGGAGTTGCACAACTACTGCGCCGAGTCCTTCCGCATCCTGAGACCGGGCAGTTGCATGGCCATGTACGTGTTCTGCCTGGACTTCCCGCCGCCTACCTTCATGACCCGCCATACCTTTGCCCATCGCATCGGTGCTGCCGCAGTGGAGTCGCTGGCCAATCCGGAGGCGGCGGTCGCCTACGAGTCGAGTTATCTGATCGACCTGTGCAAGCGCATCGGCTTCAGCGAGGTCTCCATCAAGACGGTCAAGGGCGAATCCCAGCCCTTGCTGCTGGCCCTTCGATGACTACCCTGCTGCGGAGCATCAGCGAACTCTACGGTCAAGCCCTGTCTCCGGCAGTGGTGCACCGTGGGGAGCTGCTCAGCGTTCAACGGTTGCGCGGGCTGGCAGTGTTCATGGTGCTGGTCGTGCATCTCCTGGATGTGGCTCACAAGCTTCCCGGCTGGGAGCAGGCCGGGCGCCTGTACATCGATCGTCTGGGCTACTCGGCGCCGGACATGTTCTTCGTGATCAGCGGCTTCATCATGTCCTACATCACCTTCACCACGCGCTTCGAGCCGCGGCGCTGGTTGATCAGCCGCTTCTTCAGGATTTTCCCGTTGTACATGTTCTTCACCGGCCTGCTGGTGATGCTCTGGCTGTACAACCCGAACATGACCATGGGCTCGGGGAGCCATGACTGGGAGTCGGTCACGCAGTCCCTGCTGATGCTGCCCCAGGAGCGTTTGCCGCTGCTGTTCGTGGGCTGGACTGTTGAGCACGAGCTGGTGTTCTACGCCACTGTGTTCTTGGTGGCCCGCTTCCTCGGTTCCCGCTGGCTACTGACGGTGATGCTCGGGCTCTCGGTTCTGGCGCTCTGCAAGTGGTGCCTGCAGGCATGGAGCGACGTGAGCTTCTGGGACTTCCATGTTTTGTCGCTGTACATGCTGCAGTTCACCATGGGGGCACTGGTCTACCGCCACTGGGAGTGGCTGCGCCGCTTTGGCCAGTGGCGCCCGCTGGCTCTCGCCGCCGTTCTGGTTGTGCTGGGCATGCTGTTCGCCGAGTCCGGCGAGATCAACCAGGAAAACCCCATACGGGTGCTGGCTTTTGGTGGCGCATACAGCCTCTTGCTGCTGACGCTGCTGAACCGCGAGAAAGTGCAGCGCGAGGCAGGGCGTCAGTGGACCCAGCGCGACATCATGGTTCGCCTGGGCGATGCGTCCTACTCCATCTACCTGACCCATCCCTTTGTACTAGGAGTGTTCGGCAAGCTGTACCTCTATCTGATGCCTTCGGCCAGTACGGCCTGGATGCTGGTGGTCGCCTCCTTCCTGGCGACCCTGGCTGTGGGCATGGCAGCCCATGTGCTGCTGGAGAAACCCATCATCGAAATCGGCAAGCGCCTGAGCAAGGCCTGAAGGGAGCACCATGAACGCTGTCAATCCTCAACCCCTGCCGCTGCCCGCCGAGGACCGTCGCCTGGCGCAGCCGATGCAGGAGCTCATGGCCCGGGTTCTGCGGGAGGCTCGTGAGCGCCAGTTCAATCAGTTGATGTTCGTTGGCGTCGCCCGCCGGGTCGGCGCCAGCTTCATTGCCCAGCAGGCCGCCGAAGAAATGGCGGCGGCCTTCGGCCAGGTACTGGTGGTGGAGGTGTCCGAGCAGGCGCCGGCAGCCGAGGGGCTGGAGGGCGACCTCGATCGTCTGTGCAGCCCCGGCCGCTCGGTGGCCCGGGTTGGTCTCTCTCAGGCTGATGCCCTGCGCCTGTTTGGTATCGGCAACGCGGACACCGAAGCCTTGTTCGAGCGCCTCAACCAACGCTTCGCCCTGGTGCTATGGGATATGCCGCCGCCCACCCAGTCGCCGGTGGCGATGGTGGCCGCCAAGTGCATGAGCGGTGTGGTGCTGGTCGCCCAGGCCAATCGGACGCGGCGCCAGGTTGCGCAATATGCGGCACGGCGCCTGCAGGAGAGTGGCGGGGAGCTGCTCGGCTTGGTGCTCAATCGCAGTCTCAACTTCATTCCCGACTGGCTGTACCGCTGGTTGTGAAGCGATCAATCATTCTTGTGAAGGGACTATCCGTTATGGCGGTACTGGGGGGAGGCAGGGTTTTCCTGCTTTTAGCAGCTTTGCTGGCTGGGGGGTGCACATCCATCGAAGTCGAAGACATGCCGGGCGCCGATGGGTTGGCACTGGTTGGCCGGGACGGCCTGGTGCCGGATCAGCAGTACTACATCCGTCCCGGGGACGATCTGGACATCAAGTTCTTTTACACCCAGGAGCTGAATGACACGGCCGTGGTGCGTCCCGACGGCTACATTTCATTGCAGCTGGTCGATGATGTGAAAGTGGCCGGCCTGACGCCGCAGCAGGTGGATGACCTGCTGACGGAGAAATACGCCAAGCACCTGAAGGATCCGGCGATCTCGGTGATCGTGCGCTCCTTCAAGGGCTTCCGCGCCTACGTGGGCGGCGAAGTGGCCGTACCCCAGGTAGTTTCCCTGGAGAGCGGCATGTCGGTGATGCAGGCGATCTACAGGGTGGGTGGAACGCTGCCGACGGCCAACATGGAGTCCATCGTGCTGATCCGCAAGGGTAGCCAAGGCGAGCCGATCCCCTACCACCTGGACCTGAGCGACGAGGCCATCGCCGCCGGTCGTCCGGATCTGCAGGTCGCCCTTACACCGTCGGACATCGTCTACATACCGCGGTCGCCAATTGCCAACGCCAACAAGTGGGTACAGCAGTACATTACCGATTTGGTGCTGTTCAAAGGCGTGCAGCTGGGCTTCGGCGTCAACTACATCATCGATCGGGATGACGACGGAGACAACTGATGAACACGATGGACCGCTTAGCACCGTATGGTGTGGTCCGGCCTTGGATACTGCTGCTGTGCCTGCTGCTGGCGCTCCCGCGTGTCCATGCCGAACCACTCTCTATCGGCATCAATGCCATGTGGGGGCCGGGTGACGAGCCGACTCTGCGCAAGCGGTTCCAAAAGGCGCGCGCCCTGGGCGTGACTCAGGTGCGGTTGGACTGGGAGTGGCGCCGCGTAGAGGCGACGCGTGGCAAGTACGAGTGGCGCAGCATGGATACCCTGGTGCGGGTCGCGCAGGAGGAGGGGATCGAGCTGCTGCCGATCGTCCATTACGCGCCGAACTGGGCGTTGCGCCCAGAGAGCAAGCCAGCCGATGTCTACGAGATGGCGCCCAAGGAAGAGGCATTTGCCGACTATGCACGCTTCCTCAAGGCCTGCATCGAGCGTTATGGCCCGGGTGGCAAGTTCACGCCGATCCTCTACTGGCAGGTGTGGAACGAGCCCAACATCAAGAACTTCTGGGGGCCGGAGCCGGACGCCATTGCTTTCACCCGCCTGATGCGTCAGGTGCAGCGGGAGACGCGCGAGTTGCGGCCTGCTGTAAAGCTGGTGCACGCAGGGCTGTCCAAGTCCGATCTGATCTTCTTCTGGCAGTTGTGGGAAGCCGATCCGCACTATGGCGATACCTTTGACATCATGGCGGTGCACCCTTACCTGTTCGACTGGTGGGATGGTGTGCGCGAACCCGATGAGATGGATGACGACGATTCGGAGTACGCCGCCCTCGGTGTGGTGGGCAGTCACGATGATCCGGGGTATCTGGGCAAGGTTTTCAACCTGCAGTTGATGATGATGCTCAAGGGGTATCCGGGTAAGCCGATCTGGATTACCGAAATGGGCTACTTCGTGGCCGACAACCGCCTCGGTGTCACCGACGCGGAGCAAGCCAGACGCCTGCGCGATACCGTGGACTTCGTCGAGCTGCGCCTCACCGACAAGCCCTTCGGTCAGGGTATTCAGGGCGAGCTTGCCGCCAACGTGCAGCGTCTTTACTGGTTCTCGCTCGAGGACTACCCATCCCCGGACGGTCTTGGGACCTTCGGAGTGTTCCGTTCCAATGGCACCCAGCGTCCCGCTGCGGAGGCCCTGCGCAATGAAGTCAATCAGGTGAGTGCGCCATGAATCTCCGCGATATCCTCAACGTCCTCTTCAAGCGTCGCTTGGTGATTGGCTGCTTCTTCCTCGCTGCGGTGATCGGTGGTTACGCCGGCCTCAAGCTAGTATCACCGACCTACGAGTCAACCGCGCGCCTGCTGGTGCGCATCGGCCAGGAAGACATCTATATGCCGGTACTGGCCTCCAGCCAGTTCCGTACGCCGATGATGTCGGTGGTGCGTGAGGAGCAGCTGCACTCCGAGTCGGGCATCCTCACAAGCGTCGACCTGGCGCAGAAGGTGGTGCAGGAGCTGACGCCGCAGGCGCTGTTCCCGGGCATCGACGTCAACCATCCCTGGTATACCCCCAAGGGCTGGGTGCAGATGGCAAAAAGCGCTTACAACGGGTTGGAGAATTACTTCTTCCCGCTCTCCGCCGATCGCACGGTGGAGGGGCAGGCCATTACCCGTTTCGTCAAGGATCTTAGTGCCGAGGCGGTGAAGAGCTCGAACATCATCGAGGTGACATTGCGCAGCAAAGTCCCCGAGGCAGCCGCCAATGGAGTTAATGCCCTGGTGAAGCAGTACCTGGGCGAGCGTGTGCGCATCTACCAGCGAGAGCAGGCTGGTTTCTTCACCGATCAGCTGACGTTGCTGGACAGTCAACTGGCTGATACCGAGAAGGCCGTGGACCGCTTCCGTGGTGACCAACAGATCGTCGATGTCGACAAACAGCGCAGCCAGCAAATGGAGCGCCTGGGCGACGTGCGCAAACAGATCGACGTGCTCAAGGTTTCGGTGAGCCAGGCCGAGCGACAAAACCAAGTGTTGCGTGACCAGTTGACATCCGTACCTGCTACTACCCAGCTATCGGGCGCCGAGTCGGCCAACAACTTCTCCATCAGTGAGATGAACAAGCAACTGGCAGACCTGCAGCGGCAGGAGGCTGATATAGTCCAGCGCTTCTCAGCCGACGATCCGCGTCTGCGCTCGGTGCGCGAGGAGATCGGTGTGGTGCAGAGGCTATTGAAGGAACAGGAAGGGCAGCGCTATTCATCCTCGCAGAAGGGTATCAACCCCCTATATGCACGCCTGCGTGACGATCTGCTCAAGAGCGATTCGCAGCTGGCTGGTCTGCGCCAGGCCCTGGACAACTGGTTGGCTCTGGAGCGCGAGGCCTTGGATCGGCTCAATGTGCTGAACGCGCAGGAGGCTGAATATAAGCGCCTGGTGCAGCAACTGGATGTGCTGCGCGATACTCGCAAACTCTACCTGGAAAAGACCGAGGAGACTCGCTTCCTCTCCGCCCAGGCGGCAGCCAAGATAGGCAACGTCTCGGTAGTGAACTGGGGGGCAATCAACAATCGCCCGGTGAGCCCCAAGCTCTGGCTGGTGTTGCTGGGCGTGTTGGTGGTGGGGCTGTTCGGCGGGATTGGGCTGGCGTTCGTGGTTGAGTTTCTGGATGACAGTCTCAAATCAGACGCCGATGTGATGCGCTATCTCAAATTGCCGGTAATCGCCAAGGTGCCTGAGCTGGCCCGCTGACCTTATTTTGGTGGAGTCTGCTGCTCGCGTTGCAGGCTCATTGGCTGCTATACCTTGATGAGGGCGCTGGCATTGTTCAGCCGATGCCGCATCTACATATTTACAGGAGTTCGCATCATGCAAAACAAACACTGGCTAGCTGTTTTGGCAATGGGGCTGAGCCTGCAGGTAGGGGCTACCAGCTTCGTGGTGACCACTGACGGTATCGTCAACTCGGTGGAAGGTACCAGCGACGTCACCTCATCCTCGTTTGGTGACGACAAGGTAGTGCGAGAGGCCAAGGATGATGCCGCGAGCTTCGTTGCCAGCCAGGGCGACATTCGTGGCGCTCACCTGGAGGCGGCCTTCCAGCACATTCGCGGCAAGCTGCCGGAGCTGCAGGTGAACGACATGCAATTGGCCCAGGCCATCCTCGCCTTGTGAGTTGATAGCGGAATGAAAAAACGGCGCCCTGAGGCGCCGTTTTCGTTTGTGGCGAGGTTAAACGCCCAGCTTATCGCGCAGGCTGTAGTACCAGGCGCCCAGAGCACTGAACGGCACCTGGAACAGACGGCCACCTGGGAACGGGTAGTGCGGCAGACTGGCGAAGGCGTCGAAGCGTTCGGCCTGGCCGCGCAGGGTTTCCGCCAGCAGCTTGCCGGCCAGGTGGGTGTAGGTCACGCCATGACCGCTGCAGCCCTGGGAGTAGTAGATGTTGTCGCCGAGGCGACCGACCTGGGGCAGGCGCGACAGGGTCAGCAGGAAGTTGCCGGTCCAGGCGAAGTCGATCTTCACGTCCTTCAGTTGGGGGAAGGTTTTAAGCATCTTCGGGCGGATGATCGCCTCGATGTTTGCCGGATCGCGGGCGCCGTAGACCACGCCGCCACCGAAGATCAGGCGCTTGTCCGCGGTCAGGCGGTAGTAGTCGAGCAGGTAGTTGCAGTCCTCGACGCAGTAGTCCTGCGGCAGCAGGCTCTTGGCCTGCGCGTCGGACAGCGGCTCGGTGGTGATCACCTGGGTGCCGCAAGGCATGGACTTGCTGGCCAGCTCCGGTAGCAGGTTACCCAGGTAGGCATTGCCAGCGACCACCACGAACTTGGCTTTCACGCGGCCTTCGGGGGTGTGCACCACCGGGTTGGCGCCGCGCTCGACGCGGACCGCCGGGCTCTGCTCGTAAATGATGCCGCCCAGCGACTCCACGGCTGCCGCCTCGCCCAGGGCCAGGTTGAGCGGGTGGATATGGCCACCACTCATGTCCAGCATGCCGCCGACATAACTGTCGGTGTCCACCACTTCGCGGATGCGCTTCTCGTCCAGCAGCTCCAGCTGGGTATGGCCGTAGCGCTCCCACAGCTTCTTCTGCGACTCCAGGTGCTTCATGTGCTTGGAGGTGTTGGCGGCGAACACGCCACCGTCCTTCAGGTCGCACTGGATGTCGTACTTGGCGATACGCTCGCGGATGATGCGGCCGCCCTCGAAGGCCATGTCGCCGAGCAGCTTGGCGTGTTTCGGGTCGACGGTGCGCTCGATCACGTCGATGTCGCGGCTATAGCTGTTGACGATCTGGCCGCCATTACGGCCGGAAGCGCCGAAGCCGACCTTGGCGGCCTCGACGATGGTCACTTTGAAGCCGTTCTCCAGCAGGAACAGGGCGGTGGAGAGGCCGGTGTAGCCAGCGCCGATGATGCAGACATCGGTCTCGGTCTCACCCTGGAGAGCCGGTCGCTGCGGCACCGGATTGGCCGAGGCGGCGTAATAGGACTGGGGATAGGGGGTGTGCGCCATATTTGAACCTATGTTCTTTATTTTTTACGGAATGAGCCGATGCTACCCGAGTCAAAATGCGCCGGCTAGCCTCTGTGCAAAATTTTTAACGTGGCGCTGCGCGGCAAAAAATCCAATGTTTCAGAGGCTTAGCGAAAAAAGGTGTTGACACCCCGGCGAATCTCCCTAAAATGCGCCTCCATTGCAGGCACATAGCTCAGTTGGTTAGAGCACCACCTTGACATGGTGGGGGTCGTTGGTTCGAGTCCAATTGTGCCTACCAAATCCGAAAGGGGTCGTACATACGACCCCTTTTTTATTGGCTGCTTGTCAGGGCTAAGGCTTTCTGGAAGCATCCGCGATTCGTTTACCTCCAGTGACTGCGGTCTGTCCCGGTTTGCCGCAAGGCTCCTGCCATCGTCTGGCAGGCATATCGCCGGATCGCTTCCTGGCTCATCCCAACCCACGTGACCTTTGGTAGGGGTCACCACTAGGAGAGGAGGCGCCATGCCCATTATTACTCTTCCCGACGGCAGTCAGCGTTCGTTCGATCGTCCCGTGTCCGTGCTCGAGGTGGCCCAGTCCATTGGTGCCGGTCTGGCCAAGGCTACCCTGGCCGGCAAGGTCAACGGCAAGCAGGTGGACGCCTGTGACTTGATCGAAAACGATGCAACCCTGCAGATTCTCACGCCGAAGGACGATGAGGGGCTGGAGATCATCCGTCACTCCTGTGCGCACCTGGTCGGCCACGCGGTCAAGCAGCTCTATCCGAACGCCAAGATGGTGATCGGTCCGGTGATCGAGGAGGGCTTCTATTACGACATCGCCATCGATCGTCCCTTCACGCCTGAAGACATGGCCGCCATCGAAAAGCGTATGGCCGAGCTGATCGACAAGGATTACGACGTCATCAAGAAGATGACTCCGCGTGCCGAAGTCATCGAGCTGTTCAAGGCGCGTGGCGAGGAATACAAGCTGCGCCTGATCGACGATATGCCGGACGAGCAGGCCATGGGCCTGTACTTCCATGAAGAATACGTCGACATGTGCCGCGGCCCGCACGTGCCCAACACCCGCTTCCTCAAATCCTTCAAGCTGACCAAGATTTCCGGTGCCTACTGGCGCGGCGACTCGAAGAACGAGCAGCTGCAGCGCATCTATGGCACCGCCTGGGCGGACAAGAAGCAGCTGGCCGCCTATATCCAGCGCATCGAGGAAGCCGAGAAGCGCGACCATCGTCGCATCGGCAAGCAGCTGGATCTGTTCCACCTGCAGGAAGAAGCGCCGGGCATGGTGTTCTGGCATCCGGCCGGCTGGACCGTCTACCAGGTCCTGGAGCAGTACATGCGCCAGGTGCAGCGCGAGCATGGTTATGTCGAGGTGCGCACGCCGCAGGTGGTGGATCGCATCCTCTGGGAGCGCTCGGGTCACTGGTCGAACTACGCCGAGAACATGTTCACCACCAATTCGGAAAACCGCGACTATGCGGTGAAGCCGATGAACTGCCCGTGCCACGTGCAGATCTTCAACCAAGGCCTGAAGTCCTACCGCGACCTGCCGCTGCGCCTGGCCGAATTCGGTGCCTGCCACCGCAACGAGCCGTCCGGCGCGCTGCACGGCATCATGCGTGTGCGCGGCTTCACTCAGGATGACGCGCACATCTTCTGCACCGAAGATCAGGTGAAGAAAGAGGCGGCCGATTTCATCAAGCTCACTCTGCAGGTGTATTCGGACTTCGGCTTCTCCGATATCTCGATGAAACTGTCCACTCGTCCGGCCAAGCGTGTGGGTTCCGACGAGCTGTGGGATCGCGCCGAGGGTGCCCTGGCGGATGCGCTGAACGAGTCCGGTCTGGAGTGGGAATACCAGCCGGGCGAGGGCGCGTTCTACGGTCCGAAGATCGAATTCACCCTCAAGGACTGCCTGGGTCGTAACTGGCAGTGCGGCACCCTGCAGTACGATCCGAACCTTCCGGAGCGGCTGGATGCCAGCTATATCGCCGAAGATAACAGCCGTATCCGTCCGGTCATGCTGCACCGCGCCATTCTTGGTTCCTTCGAACGCTTCATCGGCATGCTCATCGAGCACTACGCCGGTGCGTTCCCGTCCTGGCTGGCCCCAGTCCAGGCGGTGATCATGAATATCACCGACAAGCAGGCCGATTTTGCCCTGGAAGTCGAGAAAACTCTCAACCAAAGCGGGTTCCGTGCCAAGTCTGACTTGAGAAACGAAAAAATCGGCTTTAAAATCCGCGAGCATACTTTGCTCAAGGTTCCCTATCTCCTGGTTATTGGCGACAGGGAAGTTGAGACACGATCCGTTGCTGTGCGTACCCGCGAAGGTGTCGACCTGGGCTCAATGCCTCTGGAACAGTTCGCCGAACAGCTCAAGCAAGCGGTTTCCCGGCGTGGTCGCCAAGATTCGGAGTAATCATTATTAAGCGTGAAATGAGACAGGATAAGCGGGCCGTCCCAAAGGCACCGATCAACGAGAACATCACCGCACGTGAAGTCCGCCTGATTGGCGCGGATGGCGAGCAGATCGGGATTGTTTCGATTGATGAGGCACTGCGTGTGGCTGAAGAAGCCAAGCTGGATCTGGTAGAGATCTCCGCTGACGCAGTTCCGCCAGTTTGCCGCATCATGGACTACGGCAAGCACCTGTTCGAGAAGAAGAAGCAAGCTGCTATCGCGAAGAAGAACCAGCACCAGCAGCAGATCAAAGAAATCAAGTTTCGTCCAGGGACGGAAGAAGGGGATTACCAGGTAAAACTACGCAACCTGGTACGTTTCCTTAATGAAGGGGACAAGGCCAAGGTATCCTTGCGATTCCGTGGTCGTGAGATGGCCCACCAGGAGCTGGGTATGGAGCTGTTGAAGCGGGTCGAATCCGACCTCGCCGAACTCGGCATCGTAGAACAGCATCCTAAGCTGGAAGGACGCCAGCTGATGATGGTCATCGCTCCCAAGAAGCGTAAATAACCTCCCGGGCACTGGCAGGCCTGATGGTTATCAGTTGTTAATGAATGCGGAGTACCAAACATGCCAAAGATGAAAACCAAAAGCGGCGCGGCCAAGCGTTTCCTGAAAACTGCTGCCGGCTACAAGCACAAGCACGCTTTCAAGAGCCACATCCTGACCAAAATGTCCACCAAGCGTAAGCGTCAACTTCGCGGTAGCGAACTGATGCATCCGTCGGACAAGGCAAAAGTCGAGCGCATGCTGCGCGTTCGTTAATTCGGTCAAGATATTTAGAGGTAATTACTCATGGCTCGTGTTAAGCGTGGCGTTATCGCTCGTGCTCGTCACAAAAAAATCCTGAAACTCGCCAAAGGCTACTACGGCGCACGTTCGCGCGTGTTCCGCGTTGCCAAGCAGGCTGTGATCAAGGCAGGCCAATACGCCTACCGTGACCGCCGTCAGCGCAAGCGTCAGTTCCGCGCTCTGTGGATCGCTCGTATCAACGCTGGTGCTCGCGTCAACGGTCTGTCCTACAGCCGTCTGATCGCTGGCTTGAAAAAAGCGTCGATCGAAATCGACCGCAAGGTTCTGGCCGATCTGGCAGTGAACGAAAAAGCGGCGTTTGCTGCGATTGTCGAGAAAGCTAAGGCCGTTCTGGCTTAAGTCCCCCGACAATCACCGGGCTCGCCCGGTGGCAACGTCAAAGATAGGGGAAGAGCCTTCAAGCTCTTCCCCTATTTCGTATCTGGAGTCCGTACATGGAAAACCTGGATGCATTGGTCTCGCAAGCGCTTGAGGCCGTGCAAAACACCGCAGACGTGAACACCCTGGAACAGCTCCGGGTTCAGTATCTCGGCAAGAAGGGCGAACTGACCGTCCTGATGCAGACCCTGGGCAAGCTGTCGGCCGAAGAACGTCCGCAGGCTGGCGCCTTGATCAACGCTGCCAAGAATCAGGTTCAGGACGCCCTGAACGCCCGCAAATCTGTGCTTGAGCAGGCCCTGCTCGCCGAGAAGCTGGCGTCCGAGCGTATCGACGTGACCCTGCCTGGCCGCGGCCAGGCCTCCGGTGGCCTGCACCCGGTCACCCGCACCCTCGAGCGTGTCGAGCAGTTCTTCACTCATATCGGTTACAGCGTGGCCGAGGGGCCGGAAGTCGAAGACGACTACCACAACTTCGAAGCCCTCAATATCCCCGGCCACCACCCGGCGCGGGCGATGCACGACACCTTTTATTTCAACGCGAACATGCTGCTGCGCACCCACACCTCGCCGGTGCAGGTGCGCACCATGGAATCGCAGCAGCCGCCGATCCGCATCGTCTGCCCCGGCCGTGTGTACCGCTGCGACTCCGATATCACCCACTCGCCGATGTTCCACCAGGTCGAAGGCCTGCTGGTCGACGAGGGCATCAGCTTTGCCGACCTCAAGGGCACCATCGAGGAGTTCCTCCGGGTGTTCTTCGAGAAGCCGCTGGGTGTGCGTTTCCGCCCGTCCTTCTTCCCCTTCACCGAGCCATCGGCCGAAGTCGACATGCAGTGCGTGATGTGCTCCGGCAAGGGCTGCCGCGTGTGTAAGCAGACCGGCTGGCTGGAAGTGATGGGCTGCGGCATGGTGCATCCGAACGTCCTGCGCATGTCCGGCATCGATCCGGAGAAGTACTCCGGCTTCGCCTTCGGCATGGGCGTCGAGCGTCTGGCCATGCTGCGTTATGGCGTCAATGACCTGCGCCTGTTCTTCGATAACGACCTGCGGTTCCTGGCGCAATTCCGCTAGCCGCACGCCCCGTATCGAATTCGCTTAAGGAGAACAGACAGCATGAAATTCAGTGAACAGTGGCTGCGCAGCTGGGTAAACCCGGCAGTTTCGCGCGACGAGCTGGTGGCCCGCCTATCCATGGTCGGCCTGGAAGTGGACGCCGTGATCCCGGTCGCCGGCCAGTTCAGTGGCGTGGTGGTGGGCGAGATCCTCAGCGCCGAACAGCACCCGGACGCCGACAAACTGCGCGTATGCCAGGTCAGCAACGGCAGCGCCACCTTCCAGGTGGTCTGCGGCGCGCCCAATGCTCGTGCCGGCATCAAGATTCCGTTCGCCATGATCGGCGCCGAGCTGCCGGGCGACTTCAAGATCAAGCAGGCCAAGCTCCGCGGCGTGGAGTCCCAGGGCATGCTCTGCTCGGCCTCCGAGCTGCAGGTCAGCGACGACAACAACGGCCTGATGGAGCTGGCGGCAGACGCTCCGGTCGGTCAGAGCTTGCGCGACTACCTCGGTCTGGACGATGCCAGCATCGAGATCGGCCTGACCCCGAACCGTGGCGATTGTCTGTCGCTGGCCGGCCTGGCCCGCGAAGTCGGCGCCATCTACGCCGCCCCGGTAACGGCTGTCTCCGTTGCCCCAGTCGCCGCCGCCCATGACGAAGTACGCCCGGTCGAAGTACTGGCCTCCAAGGCCTGCCCGCGCTACCTGGGTCGCGTCGTCCGCAACGTCGACCTGTCCAAGCCGACTCCGCTGTGGATGGTCGAACGCCTGCGTCGTTCCGACATCCGCAGCATCGACGCCGCCGTCGACGTCACCAACTACGTGATGCTCGAACTCGGCCAGCCGATGCACGCCTTCGATCTCGCTGAGATCAATGGCGGCATCCGTGTGCGCATGGCGGAAGAGGGCGAGAAGCTGGTCCTGCTGGACGGCCAGGAAGTCAGCCTGCGCGCCGACACCCTGGTGATCGCCGACCACAACCGTGCCCTGGCCATCGCCGGCGTGATGGGTGGCGAGCACAGCGGCGTCAGCGACAAGACCCGTGACCTGTTCCTGGAAAGCGCTTTCTTCGACACCATCTCGGTGGCCGGCAAGGCTCGTTCCTATGGCCTGCACACCGACTCCTCGCACCGCTTCGAGCGTGGCGTGGACTCGCAGTTGGCGCGCAGCGCCATGGAGCGCGCGACTGCGCTTCTGCTGGAGATTGTTGGCGGCGAAGCCGGCCCGATCATCGAAGTGGCCAGCGCCGCCGACCTGCCGAACGTCGCGCCGATCACCCTGCGTGCCGAGCGCATCAGCCAGATGCTGAGCATGGATATGGACGACGCCGAGGTCGAGCGCCTGCTCAATGCGCTGGGCCTGAACACCGTCGCCCAGGGCGCCGGCCAGTGGCAGGTCAGCGTGCCGAGCCACCGCTTCGACATCAGCCTGGAAGTGGACCTGATCGAAGAGCTGGGCCGCCTGTACGGCTACAACCGCCTGCCGGTGCGCTACCCGCAGGCCCGCCTGGCCCCGCAGGCCAAGGCCGAGGCCCGTGCCGAGCTGCCGGCCCTGCGTCGCCTGCTGGTCGCGCGCGGTTATCAGGAAGCCATCACCTACAGCTTCATCGATCCCAAGCTGTTCGAGCTGTTCAATCCGGGCGTGGTGCCGCTGCAGCTGGCCAACCCGATCTCCGCCGACATGGCCGCCATGCGTTCCTCGCTCTGGCCGGGCCTGGTCAAGGCACTGGAGCACAACCTCAACCGCCAGCAGTCGCGTGTGCGTCTGTTCGAGAGCGGCCTGCGCTTCATCGGCCAGCTCGAAGGCCTGAAGCAGGAAGCTATGCTGGCTGGCGTGATCAGCGGCAGCCGCCTGCCGGAAGGCTGGGCCAACGGCCGTGAGAGCGTGGACTTCTACGATCTCAAGGCCGATGTCGAGGCGCTGCTGGGCTATGCCGGCGCCGCCGATGCCTTCAGTTTCGTACCTGGCGAGCATCCGGCCCTGCACCCGGGCCAGACCGCACGCATTGAGCGGGAAGGGCGCCTGGTTGGTTTCCTTGGTGCAATGCACCCGGAGCTGGCCAAGACCCTGGGCTTGGATCAGCCGGTATTCCTCTTCGAGCTGGTACTAGCCGAAGTGGCCACCGGGCGCATGCCGGCGTTCAGCGAGCTGTCACGCTTCCCCGAGGTACGCCGCGACTTGGCCCTGCTGGTGGACCGCGAGCAGCCGGCAGAAGCCGTGCTCTCCACCATCCGCGAGGCCGCTGGCGAGTGGCTGACGGACCTCAGACTGTTTGACGTGTATCACGGTAAAGGCATTGATCCACATAGAAAAAGCCTTGCCGTTGGCTTGACCTGGCAACATCCATCGCGCACTCTTAACGACGATGAGGTGAATACAACTACGCAAAACATCATCACCTCGCTGGAAGAAAGGTTCAACGCCACGTTAAGGAAGTAGCGTATGGGGGCTCTGACGAAAGCTGAGATGGCGGAACGTCTGTATGAAGAGCTTGGCCTGAATAAGCGGGAAGCCAAGGAGTTGGTGGAGCTGTTTTTCGAGGAAATCCGCCACGCGCTGGAAGACAACGAACAGGTCAAATTGTCCGGTTTCGGCAATTTCGACCTGCGCGACAAACGTCAGCGCCCAGGTCGAAATCCCAAGACAGGCGAAGAAATCCCGATCACGGCTCGCCGTGTTGTCACCTTTCGTCCGGGCCAGAAATTGAAGGCCAGAGTAGAGGCATATGCTGGAACCAAGTCATAACGACGAGCTGCCGCCTATCCCTGGCAAACGCTACTTCACCATCGGCGAAGTCAGCGACCTCTGTGCCGTCAAGCCTCATGTTTTGCGTTACTGGGAGCAGGAGTTTCCTCAGCTCAATCCGGTGAAGCGGCGGGGCAACCGTCGCTACTATCAGCGCCAAGACGTGCTGATGATTCGTCAGATCCGAGCGCTCCTGTACGACCAGGGCTTCACCATCGGTGGGGCGCGTCAGCGTCTCTCTGGCGACGAAGCCAAGGACGACACCACCCAGTACAAGCAGCTGATCCGGCAGATGATTGCCGAACTCGAGGATGTTCTGCTAGTGCTTCGCAAGTAAGTGCCCAGCGGTAAAAAAAACTTCCACAATTCAGCAGCTTATTGTAAAGTCCTCCCCGCTTTCGGTAACACGGAAGCATCGTCGGGGCGTAGCGCAGCCCGGTAGCGCACTTGCATGGGGTGCAAGGGGTCGAGTGTTCGAATCACTCCGTCCCGACCAAAAAACCCTAGAAAATCCAGTCACTTAGCAGTGACTGGATTTTTTTATGGGTGCGATTTTTCAACCCAACTCCTGAGGACCACTTGTGGTGACCGTTTGGTGACCGTTTGTGCGGAGCTTGCACTGATCTTGTCCGTACGGGACTGTATTCGCCTTGTTTCCTGCGGGGCCATTTTGATAATGCTCACCAGCTCATATATGGCTGGTTGCTTCAGCTGAGCAGGCCACTGTCTAACTTCCTATGGCCGTATCCTGTCCTTCAAAGCAAGCGGTGGCTTTATGCGTGCTTACAGAGCTTTAGCTACAAGTAGATCTGTCCACCGTATGGTATAGGCGGGTGACAGAAATTCTCTGCGCATTGGCCACTCCGCGGGCTTGGCCGTTCTTCCTGGCTGCAATGTGCTCCGCCCCCAGCGGCTGTTGATCTCATCTAGGGTGCTCATCAGTCGCTCGGTTCTGATGGGCTGCTCGGGTGCGAACAGATCCGGTGTGTACTCATTCTTTCGGCAGAGATCCAATAGCAGCACCTGCGCCTTGGCGTAGCTGAAACCATCGCGGTACACCTGCTTTAGCCCAGTCTGAACGGCCTGGATGATCAGCCGGCTGTCATCGGTAGGGTAGGGCAATTGGCAGAGGATGCCGTTGGCATATTTGACTTCAGCGGGGTTGAACATCCCCGTGCGCAGGCTGACGCGCACTTGCCGGCAAAGTGATTCCTGCTTGCGCAGTTTTTCGGCGGCACGTATGGCATAGGCGGCGACGGCCTCCTGGATAGGGGCTAATTCGCGCAGTCGTTTACCGAAGGAGCGACTGGAGCAGATCTCCTGCTTGGGTTCGATCTCGCTCTCAATCTCCAGGCAGGCTATTCCGCGCAGTTCTCGCACGGTCTTCTCCACCACCAGGTTGAACCGCTTGCGCAGCGTCCAGGCGTCCATCTGCGCCAGCTCCCAGGCCGCTTTGATCTGCATGCCTTCTAGGTGTGCGCGTAGGCGCGGGCCGATACCCCAGACCTCTTCAACCGGTATAGCCTTGAGCAGCTTGTCACGCCGAACAGAGTCGCGAATATCTACGACGCCCCCGGTATGTTTTAGCCAGCGTTTGGCGGCGGCATTGGCCAGCTTGGCCAGCGTCTTGGTGGTGGCGATGCCAACGCCAACGGGAATTCTGGTTTTCTGTTTCACCTCCGCCTGTACCTGACGGCCTATCGACCCCAGTGGTTCGGGAAGGCCGGTCATATCGGCGAAGGCTTCTTCGATGCTGTAGACCTCGACGCTCGGGAAGCTGGCCTCCAGGATGGTCATCACGCGTTCGCTCATGTCGCCATACAGTGCGTAGTTGCTGCTGAAGGCCACGATGCCGTGGCGCTTGAGGTCGCCACGAATCTCGTGAAAGAGCGCGCCCATCTTCACGAAAGGTTTGGCATCGGCAGACCTAGCGATGACGCAGCCGTCGTTATTGCTGAGCACCACGATGGGCGTGCGCTGCAGATCGGGGCGAAATACGCGCTCGCAGCTGGCATAGAAGCTGTTGCAATCGATCAGCGCGTAGACCGGCTCAGCCATGGTTCAGGTGATTGCGCAGGCTATGGGTGACGACGCCCCAGATCATCAGCTCATCCTGCTCCAGGATGTAGCGCGGCGAGTAGGCGGAATTCTCCGAGCGCAATACGAATTGCCCCTGGTCCTGCGCCAGGCGTTTCACAAATACATCGCCGTTGAGGCATGCCACCACCACCTGTCCGGGGCGGGCTTGCAGCGCACGACTGACGATCAGGTGGTCGTTATCGAAGATGCCGGCGCCGATCATGCTGTCACCGCTGACGCGACCACATAGGTGTGCGGGGCCTGCATATCCAGCAGCGCATCGAGCGACAGCTTGTGCTCCATGTGATCAAGTGCAGGGCTGGGAAAGCCGTCCGGGACTCGCGCATCGAAGAGAGGGAGGGCGGTGCCGCTGCGCTGCAGCAGGCTGAGGATGAGGGCGTTGCTCATGATGGGCTGACCGATAACTGTATTTATATACAGTATTGAGGGCTCCGTCATTTCGACAAGGCGCGTTCGTCGCCAACGTGCGGGGTCTGCACGGATTGTTTACAGGCGAAAAGTAGACAGATCGCCCTGGCAGGCGGTTCTCGCTAGGTTGTGGGCAACCGACCAGGAGGACTTCCTATGATCTTGCTGCCCACCCTTAGCGATCTTTTGCCGCTGGCGCTGGTGCTGCCCGCACTGATCGGGCTGGCCAAGCTGGCCTATGGCGGTGCTGCGAATTAAGCGCTAGCCGCGCTTGGCAGCGCTGGCCTCAGCCCCAGAAGTTATTGCAGATCCGCTGCACCGCCGCGTTGGCGGCGCGCCGGTCAAACAGCTCGGGATCAAAGCTGCCGCTTGAAGCCAGAAAGTCCAAGTAACCCGGCACGCCACCCACATCTTCCGGCGGGCAGGCGCGGGCTCCATCGAGTACCTCACACCAGGTGCCGGTGAAGTCGCAGGGCTCGATGCTCTCCACGGCAATCACGTGCTGCCAGCTGTCGCCGAAGTCGTAGAGATAGCGCAGCCGGTCTGCCTCCTTGAGTACGCGGCGCAGTTTGCTCTTACGGTCATCCAGCGCATTGTCGTACATCTACATCAGCTCGGCATCCAGCGGCAGGTAGCGATGGATGCCGTCGCTGAACTCATGCAGGTGGCTGCTGTGCCAGCCAAAGGCTGCCTGGATGAAGTGGTGCAGCTTGCGCAGGGTGCAGTCGCCGCTCACCCTGATGCGCCGCCAGATCGGTGGATCGAGCTGCAATGGCTCTAGCTGGATATGTAGGGTGTAAAGCAGGGGGTGGGAGGCCATACGGGCTCCATTTGTCAGTGATAAAGCCAGGGCTTCAGTTCATCGAGGTTGGCTACGACAATCTGCTGAGCCTCCGCCTTGGCATGCACCTTGGTCGGGTCGATCTGGTAGCGCTGCAACACGTACTGCACCAGCGCGCCACGGGTCTCGATCAGTAGCTGGCCGTTCTGCATGCCGTAGTCTGCTTCAATAATGGCGCGCTGCTCGTGCTTCAGGCGCGAGTCGGGCTCGATGACCACCGCGAGCTCGGTATTCCACCCGCTATCTAAATCCTGGCTGTGCTCAGACTGGTCATCCATAAGCCCCGGTTCACCCCGAAAACGGCTGAGCACGAAGTCCCGGTAATCTCTGTTCTTCTCGCAGTAAGCGCGCACATGCCAACGCATGCCGGTGTAGATCAGTGTATGCGGTGCGATCAGGCGAGTTTCACCGTCAGGCGTGTTGAAGGACACATACTCGCACTCCAGCCGCAGCCCCTCGCGGCAGGCCTTGAGTAGCGGGCGCAGCACCTCTGGGCGTACCGAGCGATCCGGCACCTCCAGTACCTCGGTGTGCGCATAGGCCAGCGCGAGCCCTTCGATGTGTGGTGCGCGGTCGTGATTCTGGTTGAGCAGGTGCAGGTAGGCGCTGGCACTGTCATCGATGAACAGCGGTTTGAAGTGGCGGCTCGGCACATACCCCTTCAAATGCTTGTCGTATTCCAGGTTCTTAGGCGCGTAGTCGGTGATGTAGGAGTTGATGTCCTTCGACGCCTGCTGCCTGCTGATGCCGAAGCTCTGCATCAAATGGCCCGTGGTCAAACGGCCCTCCCACCAGGCGATGGTCTCGATCAGGCGGTAGCGCAGGGCCAGATCCCAGCGCACTGACTCAATGGCTTGCTTGCGTTTCATGGCCTCTCCATCTGCTCGAAAACTTTACCTGTACGTGTAAACACCGTGGATGCGTCGATTTAGGCTACATATCCTGTGGCTGTCATTCAAGTTGCATCACTGATGCATGTAGTGGAAGGAGAACACCGTGAGCGATATCGGAATGTCCTGGGGGATGGTGGTGGCTGCGCTGGTGCTGGCCGCAGGTCTTGGCCTGGCGCTGTTCTGGCAGAGCATGCGGCGCAAGGAGGCGCAGACCCATTTGCAGGGTTGCAAAGACCAGCTGGAGCAGCTTCAGGCGCTGAGCCAGTCCCGTGAGCTGGAGCTGCGCGAGCTGACAGCCGCGGTGCGTGCCGAGAAGGCGCATGTCGAGCAACTGCAGCGCCAGCTGAGCTTTGCCCGTGAAGAGTCTGCCGGCTTGCGCGATGAGCAGAAGCAACTGCTCACCCAGTTGGCCGAGGCGCAAAGCCAGGCCAGCGCAGCGCGCGCTCAGCATGGCCAGCTCGTGCAGCAGCACGCCGAGCTCAAGCAGGCCCATGAACGCCTGCAGAACAGTCACGAGGTGATGCAGGACAAGTTCGCCAACCTGTCCAAGGAGCACGCCACCCTCAGCAGCAGCCTGGAGCAGAAGCAGCAGCACTTTGCCGAGCAACAGCAGCTGCTCAAGGAAAGCCGCGACCAGCTCAAGCTGGAGTTCGAGCAGCTCGCCGGGCAGATCTTCGAAGCCAAGGGCCAGGCGTTCTCGCAGCACAGCCAGCAGTCGCTGGATGCGCTGCTCAAGCCCTTCCGCGAGCAGATCGACGGCTTCCGCGCCAAGGTCGAAGACATCCACCATAAGGATGTCCAGCAACAGGCCGCGCTGACCCAGGAGCTGCTGCACCTCAAGGAGCTCAACCAGCAGATCACCCAGGAGGCGCATGACCTGGCCACTGCACTCAAGGGCCAGAAGAAGGCCCAGGGCAACTGGGGCGAGCTGGTGCTGGAAAACGTCCTGGAGCGCTCCGGTCTGGTCAACGGGCGCGACTTCAAACGCGAGGTCAGCATCAATGGTGAGGAGAATCGCCAGCGCCCGGATGTGATCGTCTACCTGCCGCAGGGCAAGCACCTGATCATCGATGCCAAGGTCTCGCTCAATGCCTACACCCGCTACATCAATGCAGAGGATGATGCCGAGCGGCGCCTGGCTCTCAATGACCACGTCACGGCTATCGGCCAGCGCATCAAGGAGTTGTCCAACCGGCACTACTTCGAGCTGCCGGGGCTGAATGCGCCGGAGATGGTGTTCATGTTCGTACCCATCGAGTCGGCCTTCGTCGAGGCGCTCAAGGCGGACGAGACCCTGTTCCAGAAAGCCATCGAGCAGAACGTGCTGGTCGCTACCCCGACCACCTTGCTCACCAGCCTCAACATCGTGCGTCAGCTCTGGCGTTTCGAGGACCAGAACAAGCACACCGCCGAGCTGGCCGAAAGGGCCGGCAAGGTCTACGACAAGCTACGCACCTTCCTCGGCAGCATGGACGCCATCGGCATCAGCCTGGACAAAGCCCAGGACGCCTACCGTAAGGCGCGTGATCAGCTGGTCAGCGGCAAGGCCAACCTGGTCAAGCAGGTCAGCGATTTCCGCCAACTGGGCGTGGCCGTCAAAGGCGAGCTGGACGAAACCTGGGTAGACCGCGCCGAGCTTGAGCTGGGCCTGGTCGAACAGGCAGCCTTCGAGGCGCAGGAGGAAGCATGAACGCGTGCGGCTGGTCATGGTAGTGCTACTCGGCATGAGCATCACGCCAACTATGCGGCCGGTCTGCAGTCGGGCATGCGCATCAGTCTGGTCTATACGGGGCGTGTTGATGTGGCTAAAACGCCGATATCCAAGGACTGCGGGCCAGCAAACTGACCGGGGTGCCAAAAAGCACCGAGCATGGCTTTACCCATGCTCGGACAGTGGATATGGTGACGGACATCGCAAAATGGCAGGTCGCGGTATCCCAGGGATGACTCTCCATATGCGCATCGGCATTCGCCGCTAGGCGCTCAGCTTCCCTCCGGTTTCCGTTGTTTCGTTGCCGCCTTTATTTGAATTGGACAGGCCCGTTTTGCTGCGGGCGGCTGTGGGGTGTTGTGCATGAGTTAGTTGGAGCAGGCCCTGCTAGCCTGGTGCCCGCCGATGGTTTGAGTATTGGTAGTCAGTCGCTGCCGGGGCGCCTGAAAGGGCAATTAACGAAGATGCCTTCTGGGCGGCGTGCGATGGCCTGATCGAGCAGGGCGTTTTGGCACTAGAGGAAGAAAAAATTAAGTCGGCGCTCGGGATAAGTTGACCACTATAAGAGTTGACACGGAATGAAAGATAATCTCGATCTAGAAGTTATAGAAATCTTAGAGCGTGAGCCAGTTAGTGCCAGGCTGTACAACGCTGTGTTGCAAGCCGCATTCGAAGGCAGACTGCCTTTTAGTAGTTTGTCTGAGTATATTGAAAATAAAAGTGAAAATATTCAGCGGCTCTTCCTAATTCCTAATCTCGGAAAAAAGAGCGTCAGTGAACTAGTAATTATACTCGATGAGTATGCCGAAGCTAATTTGGCTGGTAACTCACACGCGTTAGCGTCGACTAAACAGAGTCTTTATATAACTATCCCGGCTCACTATAAGAGCTTTAGTATTGTCAGTTTTTCACACGCTTGTCGATGTAGTGTGCGATTGCATAATGCGCTCACTAAAGCTATCGAAAATAAAGAGTTCGAATCAGAGACTTTGGGGGATTTAGAAGGTAAGAGTATTTGCACTCTGAGGCGTGAGCTTCAAAAGCTAACTGGCTTTGGTCAGGCATCTGTGGACGAATTCCTCGATCTGTTGAAATCCTTGGTAGGCAAATCTGTGAACGAATTGTCTTTAACAGAAACTGAGCAGCAGAGCCTGCCGCTTCAGTATGAGTCGAGTGACTTTGGCTCGGAGTTCGTGTCGCTGCTTGAAAATGAAGGCTTTGCCACCATCACCGTTACGGAAATCATCAGCAAAGCGCCAGGCTTGTCTAAGCAGGAAAGAGTGCTGCTAAATAAACTAGACCCAGACTACCAAGAAACCTCGCTACATCAACTGTTAACCGCAATCAGTTATGACCTCTATGAGCTGTCTGAAAGAATAATCACTCACGCTACGCTGGCACCGAGGCTTGCAGCATTGCTTTCGGATTTTTACAGATTTCTATTGAGCAAGAAGAATCAGGTCTTTCACCACGATGAATTTTTCGCAAATGACTTGTCGGGCTTGGAAGACCGAGAGAAAAAAGTCCTGTTGGCGAGGTTAGAGCGAGAAGGCCAGACACTTGAGGAGCTGGGGCGATATTTTGGCGTGACCCGAGAGCGAATTCGGCAAATCGAGTCTAAGGCGATAGCGAAATACGTGAAGAGTAATCGCACTGGCCTGTTCCACCTATCCGAAAGCCTCGAAAAATATGTCAAAGCCTCAAAAGGAGTATTATCCGTTGAGGTTATACAGCGCTTGTACGGCGTTTCAAGGCTAAAGCTGGAGGTGGTCTTAAACTTCGTTGTCCCGGCCAGCAGCGATGTGTGGATGACAAGGGACGGCGACTACATCATCGGCAGGGATTTCTTGGCGCGTCAAGACCAAATATTCGGCGATATTGAAGCGTTTATTTATCGTAACGCCGGCGGGGATGGTAATACTCTTATAAAAGAGCTGGATGGTGTGAATCGTCCGGTGTTGGAGTATTTTATTTTTCGTAACCAGAAGAAGTTTTCTATGAGTGCGGAGGGTGGCATTGATATCGTCACTAACTCCGCATCGGAGCGCGCCCGGATTGTGCTGTCGTCGGCTGGACAACCCCTCCATACCAGTGAAGCCACACGACTGTACAAAACGATTTTCAAGGAAGAGGTCACAGAGCACGCCCTTGGGTCAACCCTGAACCGATTGCAGGATGTATTAATTGTTGGCCCAGCTACGTTTGCCTTGTACGCCCATTTAAAACTGGATTCCGATGATATCGACCACATCAAAGACGAAGCATATAAGCTGATCCTCAATGAAGGTCGTTATGTGAATTCGAGAATTATTTTTGAACACATTTCTCGCATCAGGCCAGATTTCAGACAGAAAGAGCCTTATTTTAACTATTATCTAGTGCATGGCATTCTTCAGGACGACGGACGATACCGAATTGGACGAGGTTTTATGGTCGGCCTGCCCAGCTATGGAGATTATTTACCGCTGGAAACCGAAATCGCAGAACTGGTCGAGGCTCACGGGCCGGTTTCGATCTCTGATGTCATGGAGTTGCTCCGTCCCACCCGGGGTGAGCTAACCAATGGCTCGGTCCGAAACAGCTTGATAGCGTGTGACGAGGTCTACCTGACGGCGGAAAAACGCCAGTGGGATGTGGCTGGCCGAGTGTTTAATGACCTCGCCGACATACGCCGTCTTCAAGCCGCAATCCGAATGGCTGCCTACAAAGAATCTGTTGCGTTGTCGTCGGTATATAATCGTGTTCGATCAACGGGGATAGAGTATGCAGTCGCCACCATTCTCTCGGTCGTTTGGAAGGACCCGGACATCACCTTAGAACGGGATTATGTGCGCTTCGATGGTACGGATACGGAGATTGAACGCTATTTCGCCACCGGCGAGCCAATCACCTTAAGGCAATTGGATTACCGTAACCATACGGAGGAGAAGTCTGTTGATACGGGTGTTCTGGATGCGTTGATAAAGGAATTCGATCTGTATGTTTAAGGAAATCAATCTCCCGCTGTCAATTAATACTTCTTCCGAAGATCCCAACGCGATCTTTTTTGACCCGGTGCTAAAGAGTGCCGCCAGATACGACGTGGGAGTGGGGTATTTTACCTCCGGCTGGATTGCGGATACTGCTCATGGTATCTCGCAGTTCGCTCGGTCCCGGGGCAAGGCTCGATGGATCGTTGGCCACGAGTTGCAGGAGAAAGACCTAGACTGCATCGTAAATTCAAAAGCCGTGGCGGATAAGGAGTTTCAGGCCAAGCGGATTTTTGAGGAAGAGGTGGATCAGGTGTTCTCGGCGCTCAAAGAGGACGCCCGTCTAGCGCTGGCTTGGCTAATCCGCGATGGAATTGTTGAGCTGAAAGTGGCGGTGCCTACCAATAAGCTGAGTGGAATTTACCATGCGAAAAATGGCATTTTCTCGGACGAGGCGGGCAACGATATCGCCTTCAGCGGCTCGTACAATCTGACCGCTAGAGCCTCTTCCAATTGGGAAATTATTGACATCTATCGGTCGTGGACCAGCGAGGAAGGTCGCCAGCGGTGCGAAAAGAAGAAACACGAATTTGAGAGCATTTGGCAAGGCAAGGACCCCAACCTACTGATCTTTACGCCCACATCCAATACGCTGGATAAAATCAAAGCCTATGCCACAACGGGCTCTCGTCCATACAGCCTGCCATCTGGCTGCCCTGCGGTTCCCCAAGCCATTCAAGATGACGAGGGGAAGATTCGGGGGTACCAGGAAAAAGCCATCAAAGCCTGGTTTGCGCAGAATGGGCAAGGGCTGTTCTGCATGGCCACCGGGGCCGGCAAAACCATCACCGCCCTGACCGCGGCTACCAGACTGTTGGACCACTTCCGCACTCAACAAGCCAAGCTCGTCATCGTTATCACCGTCCCCTACGTGCATTTAGGGGAGCAATGGGCGGACGAAGCGGCGTTCTTTGGCTATGACGCGATCAAATGCTATGGGGGCAAAGACAAGTGGTTGGGTGCGTTGCAGTCTGCCTACAATCAAATGTTGTCCGGGGACCGTGACCATATGTTGGCCATTGCGGTCAATGACACCTTCAAGAACAGCCAGTTCCAGTCGTTCCTTGATAGTGTCCGGACCAACTTGTTGTTGGTGTCGGACGAGGTGCATAACATGGGCGCTGAGAACATTGCCCAGAAGCTTCCCCAACAGGCGCGATTCCGAATTGGGTTGTCGGCCACGCCCATCCGCCACAACGACCCCTTTGGCACCAAGGCCATCTTTGACTACTTCGGTGAGCCGGTAATTGAGTTTAACATCAAGGACGCCATCGACGCCGGCTTCCTGTGCAAGTACAACTATTACCCGATCGTCTGTGAATTGGACCCGGAGGAGCTGGACGAATACATTCGGTTGAGTAAAAAAATTGCTCGGCTAATGGCCATGGGGGATAAAGACGATTTCTCCACCAGCCTAAAGCTCGAACTCATCAAGCGCGCCAAACTCACCGGTAGCAGTGCAGACAAAAAACGCAAACTGAAACAACTGCTGAACGACAATCAAGACCGACAACACTCGCTGATCTATTCCAGTGAGGCTATCAACGACGGCGAACGGGATATCGACCGGATTGTTCAGATTGCCGGAAGGGACTGCCAATGGCGTGTAGCCAAGTTCACAGCCGAGGAGAGCAAAGAACAGCGCGCCGAGATTTTGCGCAGGTTTAAGGCCGGCGACATTGACGCCATTGTTGCCATTAAGTGCCTAGATGAGGGTGTCGACATCCCGCAAACGAAAACCGCTTATATTGTGGCGTCCTCGACCAACCCCCGCCAGTTCATTCAACGACGTGGACGGGTATTGCGTCAATACGACGGTAAGGGTTTGGCGGCCATCTATGACTTTATCGCAATCCCGCCTTTGGAAAAACTGGGGGAGGACCAAGAAACGTTCAATATCGAAAAGAATATGGTTGAGCGTGAACTTGAACGAATCAAAGAGTTTGCCGAGATTTCCGAAAACTACGGAGATACTCTATCGGCCTTACTGGGAATAAGAAAAAAATTAAAACTGTTAGGTGCTTAATATGAAAACACCCGCCGATGTCATTAAGGCTGCTTCTCCGGAAGTTCGGGCGATCATTGAGGAAGTTCTTAAAATCAATCAGGAAGGCAAGCACTATAAAGCTCTACCGGCGGAAGTGGAACGGGAATTCTGCGAGCGCATCATCACGGTGATTAAGGGCAAGGTTAAGGTATGAAATTAAAAAAAATTACCATTCGAAACTTCAGACAATTCTATGGTGAAGTTTCGATTAACTTCGCCACCAGCGAAAATGCGAGCGTAACGGTTATTCACGGAGAAAACGGTGCCGGTAAAACTTCACTGTTGAACGCCTTTAAATGGGTGCTCTACGGAGCCACAGACTTCGATACCAATAACGATAAGATCCTCAGTGAAAAGGCGATTGCTGAGGCGGACGAAAATAGCATTATCGTCATGTCGGTGACCTTGGAGTTTGATGATGATGGGGCCTCCTACACTGCCAGTCGAGAGCAAAAATTCTCCAAAGGTCAGAGCTTGAATGCACAGCCTGTGGGTCCATCCATGCCGTCTCTGAGCTGGATTGATGACGCTGGAAAGTCTCATCGTTCCACTAATCCGAGCAGTCAGCTGAATCAGATTTTGCCGGAAAATATGCATGGATACTTCTTCTTTAATGGTGAGCGTATTGAAAAGCTTTCATACAGCAGCGCCTCCACCCAGGTTAGAGATGCCGTCAAAAGCCTGATGGGCCTAAACATTCTGGATAGAGCCGAAAATCAGCTAAAGAAAACTGTGGTGCAGTATTTCAACAAAGAAGCCAAGGACTGCTCTTCCGGTAATTTGAAGGTGCTCTACGAAGAACAATCGACATTAACAGATCAAATTCAAAAGAAAGATGATGAAATCAATGGTTGGGAAAAGAATAAGTCTGCTTGTGATCTGGAAATAGAGGAAATTGATAAGAGTTTGGATTCAATTAAGGTCGTTGCGCAACAGCAAAAGCTAAGGAAAGAGCTTGAGGCGCAACTTGATCAAATTAAGAAAAATAAGTTATCCGTCGAGCTTTCTCTTAACAAAAACATTACAGAACGGGGCTTTCTCGCGTTTATCGAGGTGCAGCTGGCCGAGGTCAAGCAGTATCTAGATGAAATGCGTGTTCGTGGGGAGATGCCCAGCAAGGTAAAAGCAACCTTTATCGATGATCTTATCAATATAGGTAAATGCATTTGTGGTCAGCCCCTAGAGCCGGGAAGTGACTGCGTGAAGACCCTGGAGTCATATAAAAACACCATCAAGGATAATGGGGTTGAAGAGAGTTTCTTGGCGCTGTTTGGTGTCATGTCACATTTGCAAACCGAACGAAAAACCTTGTTCACCAATATTCATGAGTTGACAACTAAATTGGAGGAGCTTGCCAATCAGCGAAAGGAGCTGTTGGGCCGTATTGATGAACTGGGCGAAGAGATTGGTGGGGCAGAGGATGCAGCTGCAATGGAGATGCGACGGGCGACTTTGAAAGAGAAAAGACAGGAATATAACGATAAGTGCGCCATCGGCCGTCACCAGATATCAGATTGGGACTGTGCTTTAAAAGAAAAGGAGAAGGAAATCGAAAAGGAGTTGGCAAAAACCAGTCAGGCGGATTTAAGTCAGCGAAGAAAGCAGTTGGCCAAAGAAGTGGCAGTTACCATTGGTGAGTTCCATGAGGCCATGGCCCACCAGGTCCGCTTAGATTTATCGAAAAGAGTCGATGAAACCTTCCGGAAGATCATGAGGAAAGATTATTGGGCAGAGATTGATGAAGACTTTACCCTCAAAATTTTTAAGAACATCGAAGGGCACGGTAAACAGCAGGTGTGGGAAAAGTCCACCGGTGAGAACCAAGTGACAAGCCTTTGTTTCATTAGCAGCATCGTGAACAGCGCCAAAGAGCGGGCTAGTAAATCGGGTGTGTTTCAAAAGGGCGGCATCTATCCGATTGTGATGGATTCCCCATTTGGCGCGCTGGACCCCGAGTATCGCCAAAAAGTGGCGAACCTCATTCCGGCCCTAGCGGATCAGGTCATCGTTATGGTGTCGAAATCTCAGTGGCGCGGTGAAGTAGAAAACGAGTTGTCCAAGCGCCTGGGTAAGCAATACACGCTCAAGTACCATAAGCCTGACCAAGGCAACAATGAAAAGTACGAGTACACAAACCTGGAGGAAGGGTTCTATGGTTGATCGAGTCCGGAAGCCAGCTAAACACACCGACACCTTAATATTTCTCAAGGATAAAACTGGCGTCTTTGCTACTTTTAAGGACGCCATGGTATTCGCCGCAGCCCTTGGTTTTTCCAGAAAGAAGTCGGTGGCGTTCGACAAAACCAGCGATCCGATCCCCCTTTCAGTATTTCGGGGGGAGTACGACGAAGCGTTTATGAACGTGCTAGCCCTGTTCGATCATAAGGACTCCGGTTACCTGGAACCGGAGGGTGATAAGTTCGACGCTAAGATCAAACTCTTCGAGGAATACGCCTGTGGCGGTTTGGATATCATAAAAAGCACGATCTTGGACCCTGGATTAGAAGTACAGAGTGCCATCATTCGTCTGATTCTCGATGAGCAGGCTGAGCACACTATCATCGATGATATTACCGCACTGGGTGCCTAATTTTGGGGAGAGGCAGGGACGCCTCTGACTCCTTAACTGCAGATTAAAGTGAGGTTTGTCGGTGAGTTGTGGAAACATCGAGTGAAAAGGAAAAGCTAGCTATGATGACATACGCAACCAGCCACGATCACGCTGCGTCCCACCAGGCAGATTGCCCGTTTTGCAATTTACCCCAGGAGCGTCTGATCTATAGCGACGAAATGGCCAACATTTTTTCGGACGGTTACCCGGTCTCTCCCGGCCATCTACTAATCACCCCACGATGCCATTATCCAACACTGTTTGACGTGCCCGCCGAAGAACAAAGGCATCTGCTAAGTTTGATCAATCAGGCGAAGGACCTTATCGGCCAATTCCATCGTCCCGATGGCTACAACGTGGGGATCAATAATGGGGCGGCTGCAGGACAGACGGTGCCGCACGTGCACATTCACGTCATTCCCAGGTACGACGGTGATGTTGAGGACCCTAGAGGCGGGGTACGCTGGGTTATTCCGGACAAAGCCAAGTATTGGCTATGAGCGCGCTCCCTCCCTCGGCTACCACGCTGAACGTGGGAGCGCTATCGGCGGTTTTCGATAAGACGACCGCATCCTACAAGCTGCTGTTCTTTATCGGTTTGTTGCAGCTGATCGAAAACCGGTTGCGTCGATTCGATGACGACAGAACCTTTGCGTTGGACGAGATCACCAGCAGCTTGCTGAGCTTCGGCTGGTATCCCCATCGGTTCTTCAAACTTTCATTTGGGGTGCAGGATCAAGTTGGTACGGTGCTGGACCAGCTGGACTTTAATCCATCTGATCGCGCGGTTACGTCACCGGAGGCGCAGCAAGCCCTGCAGGACGCCCTTGCCGGCCAGTTCAATCGTATTGGCGCGGCGACCCTACAACGGTACGTCCCGCAGCGCCTACTGACGCCATTTTTTGCGGACGCGTTGCGTTGCCTTCCTGATCAAAAGAAAGACCGAACAATACGCGAACTGGCAGAATCCACGTTTGAGTCAGACCATCCCCCCCTCTATCGCTTCGTCAACGGCGGCGCTCACATAGAGGTCCACCCGCGTTGGATGGAGTACCTGAAGGTGAATTTCTCGATCATTAAAGGCTGGGCGTTCAACCATTGGGCGGTCTATCTGCAGAGGCGCAATCCAAATTCGCCTGCCATCATCGACAAGATCGCACCGCCGTATGAACGGGCGCCGCTCACGAAGCAGCGCAAAGTCTGGAAGCAGCTTCTTGCCGAGCTGCCTCTGACGTGCATTTACGCCAATGATCCAGTTGAGCCCGATACCTTTGATCTGGACCACTTCCTGCCTTGGTCGTTCATCTGCCACGACCAATACTGGAATCTGATCCCGGCCAAGTCAGCCACTAACCGCAGCATCGGAAGGATCCTGCCCACCCCAGAACAGGTGGAGGCTTTTATCAAGGTCCAAATCCAGGCTCTGCAAGTAGCTCAACGCCTGCTGTCGTCAAAACAGTGGACAGCAATGGCTGAAGATTACAGCGTCGGCCTTGGCCTCAGCACCGACGAGCTAGTATGTCCGGAAAGGGTTACAGAGGCATACACGAAAACCTTACATCCAATGATTTCATTGGCCCAGAGCCTGGGGTATTAGCTTACCAACGAGCCACCGTCGGAGGGACCTAAAATGGGTAACGGAACTGCCTTCGTTGGTAAGAAAGTCGGACAGCACCTATATGTGCATTGGTCGGCGCTGCCAAGCTTGGCGCCTCATCACCGTAAGACTATCGAAAAAGCCATCTCGCTTGCGGGTGTTGAAGCGGAGAAGGACTTCAATGTCGTCAAATTACACGACAACAACCAGGATGTATCCTTTCTTTACTACCCGGCTTTTTTTGAGGACGCCTTCCCGAGCCTAGTTCACTATTGGTCGTTCACCGGCGACACGGAACGCCTAATCTTTAGGACTTTTCAAGAGTCCCTTAATCCGCCTGTTCTGCACCGTAAAGAACTCCTGCTGGCTTCCGATCATCCTTGCCGAGCGGTTTTTGCGTCACTAACCGTACAAGCAGAAGCCGTTGGCCTGTTTGATGATACCAGCCGCATTGGCTTCGCCCGAGATTGGGCTGCAGTCTTGATCGAGCGGGGTTACCGAACTCAGGGCCACGACTTGCTGCCCATTGGCAATGAAGAGTTTGGTGAGACGGTCACTGACACGCGGGTTGACACCGATATCATTCAACGCCACCTCACGGCACTCTCGCGCACTAACCTTTCGGCTCCCATGCAGACCTTGGCTCGGTTTGGCTATTTGAACGGCCAAAAGACCATTTTCGATTACGGGTGTGGACGGGGAAGTGACGTTCGCTTTCTGATGGACCACGGCATCACGGCCTCAGGCTGGGATCCCTATTACGCCCCCGACAACAACAAAAACATAGCTGATGTGGTGAATCTTGGCTTCGTCATCAACGTGATTGAGAATCGCCAGCAACGTGATGAAGCCCTTAAAGCGGCCTTTGAGCTAGCTCAGGAATGGCTGGTGGTGTCTGCAATGTTGGTGCACTCGAACACCGGCAACGGCGTCCCGTATGCTGACGGTGTCCTAACTTCCCGCAACACATTTCAAAAGTACTACTCCCAGGTCGAACTAGCTCAATACCTGGAAGCGGTGTTAGGCGTCGAGCCGATGCCCGTGGCGCCCGGTATCTTTTACGTCTTTAAAAGCTCGGATGCAGAACAACAATTCAGCAGTCAGCGGGTCGCCAAACGACGTGCCCCCGTCCGTCCTATTTACACCCCGCTTACTTTGGAAGAAAAAATGGCGCGGGTCACCCAGCGGGCGAAACATAAATACGAATCCCATGCGCAGTTGCTAGAGACGCTTTGGAAGCGATGGTTGGGTTTGGGTCGAGTACCAAAACCCCAAGAGCTGGTTTTTGGGGACGAGGTTTGTACCCAGTTGGGCTCCTTGCCCCTGGCCTTGCGGCTGCTCATTCAGATCAAAGGGGAAGAGGGTGTCGCCGAGCTACAACATGCTCGCCAGACCCGAATCGATGACTTATCGGTGTATTTTGCCAAGCTTCGGTTTGCTGGAAAGCGACCCAGGAGGCCGTTCGAACCAACTCTCAAAGAAGACATTAAGCACTTCTTTGGCGATATCGACAACGCCTTTGCCCATGGCGAGGCTTTGCTACTTAGGGCTCTCGACAAAGAGGCCATCAACGCTGCCTGTAACTCAGCGGCGGAGTTCGGGTTGGGTTGGTTGAACGAGGGCCATTCGCTACAACTGCACACCAGCTTGGTCTCACATTTACCGTCGGTGCTAAGAACCTATGTGCACTGTGCCACTAGTTTGTACGGTGACGTTACCAGCGCCGACTTGGTGAAGATTCACATTCGCTCGAGTAAGCTCACGCTGATGGAGTTCGATGATTTTGATGGTAAACCGCTGCCGCGAATGATCGAGCGGGTCAAAATCAATCTGATGAGTCAACGGCTGGACTTTTTCGATTACGGCGAAACCTACACCCCGCCATTCCTCTATCTGAAAAGTCGCTACATCAACGAAAGTTGCCAAAACTACAGTCAACAGTTGGCGTTTGACGAGGAATTAGAAAAACTACCGTTTCTCGACCTGGATGGCTATGGTCAAAGTCCAGAAAGTTTTGTGAAAGCCCTGGCGAAGCACCGCTACCAAGTTGAAGGATTTACACTTGCGCGCAGTCAATCGATACCAAATCTGGACGACTCTTGCGGGGAGAATTTTACCTACCGAGACCTAATCCACTGCGGCGACACGCAACAAAGAACCAATCTCGATAATCTTCCCAAAGAACCGAACACCTACACTGCGCTTCTGGACTTAGCCGTAAACCTACTGGACCCCATTATCGATTACTTTGGGATGATCAGGCTGACCTACGGTTTCTGCTCGCAGGCTCTGGCCAAAGAAATACCCAGGGGCATTGCTCCTAGGTTAGATCAGCATGCCAGCTACGAAAAGAACCGAAAAGGAAACTACATTTGCGAGCGAAAAGGGGCCGCAGTCGACTTCATCATTGAAGACGAAGACATGTTGGAAGTTGCGCAATGGATTGTTAAAAACCTGAATTTTGACCGGCTCTATTTGTACGATAGGAGTCGGCCAATTCATATCAGCTACAGTAACAGCAATCAGAGCAGAATCGAATCGTTTCTGGATCTGAGGTCCGGAGATGGGAAAGCCCCCCCAGAGGCTACTCGAAAGAAAACTTTCTTAGCCGCTTCAGGTGTGAAGAGTAAAAATTAGGTGGTGCTCTATAATTAGACTGCCAATGCATTTTGAATAGGGGGAGCTTAATCAGGATCGATTATCATCGATCCTGATTAAATCAGAATTGTTACAGAGCCTTTGAGAACTCAATCAGACTGCGATGGTTTCTCAGTGAAGATATGCCATCTTCAACGTGTGCGGCCCATGCCCTCATCAAGTCTTTAGAGGGAAAGTTGGGATAGGCTAGTTTCAACAAAAGCTCTGTAGGAAGAGCTGTTTCGCCCAGCCATGTCACTTTATCTAGAACTAGTGCCCCATCCAGTTTTCGTTCGTCAAGCTGGTAGCGGAACCCTGATTCCATTGAGCGGAAAAAAGCTAACCTAGCAGAAATGTTCGGTGTGATGCCAGTATAGGCTTTTAGTTTTTTTAAATTTTCTTCTGTTTGAGCACTTAGCTGCATTCTATTGGGGAGCATTATATGGTCTCCGCTCTAGCTTCATTCCAGAAGTAGCCTTCTTGCAAATAAGCCGATTTCGCTGCGCTGTTGAATATTATTTGATAAGCGCGGGAGGTGTGGGGGGCTAGTTTTTTGAAGAAATATTGCTCATTGATCTCTGTGTCGGTAGATAGTAAAACTACCTGATGGCTTGCCGAGGGGAAGTAATTTTCAATCAATTTGTCCCGGTGATGTGAGTCAAGGCGGCCCAGTGGTGTGTCAATAATAACGGGTAGTTGGCGGCCTGATGTTTTTGCTAGTGCCTCTAAAATGGCAATAGCGTAAATTTGCTTCTCTCCAGCTGAAAGAAGTTTTCGATTTATTGCTATACCCTGATCGTCGACCAACTCTACATCAAAGGTTTGCGGATTTATCTGTGCGTTAATCTGTAGATCGTCTTTTCGCGCAAGGCGGTGGTAGGCTTCTTCGAAGAAGTGCTCGAGTTTTTGCACGCGTGCAATAGTGAGAGCCTCTGAATACCTCTCTAACAAGGCTAACGAGGCTTTGCCATTATTTATCGCAGCGGTAGAGTCGTGTTGGAAGCGCTTTTTGTCATGGAGCTTTTGAAGTTGACGTGCGCATTCAAGTTGTTGCTGCAAGGTATCGCGCGCTTTATCTAATAGGTTTTTGTATTCTGTTAAAGCTTCTTTATGCTTTGCGTCTAGTTCCCGAATTTTTTGGAATATATCCAGCAATTGCTCATCGTCTGGTGCGCGAGCTATGTTGGCAGCTGCTTGATCTAGCGAGCTTTCAACATCAATTAAATTTTGGCGGGCCGTCTCAAAGCGGAGTCGAGAGGAATGGCTCTCCGAATCAAGGGCTTGATGAAGTATCCCTAATTCTCTCTCGGAAATATCTAAAATAACTTCCCCTGTGGGCTGTTTAGATAGATAGAGCTTCAGTTGATCCTTAATGGTGCCTATCGCAGATGCCTTAACCTCTTCCGACTCGAAACTTCCACTTTTGGATAGATCGTTCATGAACGACATAAGGCCTTTGGAAAAATTTTGGCTAGTTCTGATTGCTGACTCGGTCTCAAGTCTCTTGAGCAGCTCGCCCAAGGCTTTAGGTGCAAGAGAAAAGGGAAATGCCCCTTCTAGTTCGTGACGGATAGCCTTCTCTAGTTGTGACTTCTCTTTCAGTAGATGGTCAACTCGACTCTGTTCTTGAGCTTTGGTTCGAGCAAAGGCGCCACCCTGAGCCGAAAGCAACCCCTCATGCTTGCGAATTTCAGCAGCGATAAGGTCTATTGAGATTTTCTGTAGATCAGCCGCGTAACGGAAATTCTCCGCACTTTTACCGAGGCGTGTCCCTTTCTCATCGAGGTCTTTTATTTGGTTCTGCAATTGTGAGCCAAGCGCATCGGCGCTTTGGCGCTTCAGGTAAATGGAAAGGTCATTTCGTAGCTTTTCTATAAGGTCGAGCCCAAGTAGGCGGCGAACGGCTGTTTGAAGAATCTTCCCCGACTCATCTTCAGCCAGGGAGGCGATTTTCTCACCATCAAAGAAGAAAAGATCTGCAATTCCGTAAGGGATAAGCTCATTCAGGAATCCCTGGCATTGTTCGTAATTGAGCTCGGATAGCGGTGCTTTGTTCTGCAAGAGTGTCAATGTATCTTTCTTGCCCCGTTCCCAGCTTCGTATTACGGTAAACTCTGATTCTTCACCTTCTTTGTTATAGGTGAATGTTAGATTTATAGATGCATTATTAGGCTGCTGGCTAAGGTTTAATCCGTTATGGATCAAAGAACTCAAGTGATCGATGTAGTCGTGATTCTGGTTTACATCATCGAATGCAAGGCGGCCATAAAGTGCTAGTCGGATAGCTGTCAGGATAGAAGTTTTGCCGGCTCCGTTGAGTCCGCCAAATAGAATTATTGGTTTAGAGCCATTCTTGCTGTCACGAGGCGCCAAGTCAATTTCGTGAGTTCCTTGGAAAACGCGAAAATTGTTTAGAATTAGTTTTTTAATTATCATTGAGTGGCGCCTTCGTACCGCTTGATATCTGCGATTCTGCTTTCAAGATCTGATCTTGAACTTCTTTAAGCTCAATTTCTATTTGGTTAATGTCAAGTGCATGAATGTCGCGCTCATGCCGCTTCTGCAAGTCCATCTGGCTTTGTTCAATCGACTCAAGAGATCCCCAATCTTGCTTAAGAATATTCCCTATCTTGTCAAACACTCCGTGGCGTCTGCTGATGCCTTCCAGTGAGACTTCAAGCTCTATGAGCTTCATAATCATCTCCGGGCTAGCGTCATGCTCTTTTGCAATCTCTGTAAGCAAGTAGGCATCATAAACATCAAATTGGGACTGGTCGTCTATAATCCAGTTGAGATCCTCGTTGTAAATCTCACGATAGATATTCGGCAGCTCATCAGCCCAGTCGGGTTCGTTGGGGTCCCGAAGCCATTGTTGCCGAATTGCATGAAGCTCGGGTTCGGTTATTAGAGTAATACTGTGTCCTTGTGACCTTAGCTCCTTGTTTAGCTCTAGAAGCTTCCTAAGCCATTCTTTGCGATATTTAAGCAAATAGGGGCCGGGTATATGCTTTCGCTCGGTCGCAATGTCTTCCCCTTCTTTTGCGTATTGATAGGTGACCTTACCATTTCTCCGCTTGAAATTGCGGTAAATATCTTTTTGATCTGGCTCCGTGGTTCTTGCTAGCAGGTCACGGAAATGTAACAAGGGTAGCATCCAGTCCTCACCATTTTGGATAAGGCCTTCCATTGCTTTGTCTTTTGTTACTACAGTACAGGTCCAGCAGCCGAAACGAGAATTTCCGCAAGAAGGAGTGCTTTCGTCGATAACGAGGGGGCATTCTCCTTGGGTTGATGAATTCATATAGAGCGTCCACAAGGGCCGGTTACTGCCACCCCATGGGGTCTCCCACTCTTCAATGTCGTGAGGAGAATATCGGAACGCACCACGCAATAATTTCCAGACCTCCTCGGTGTCCCAAGAATCGATTGGCGTATATATGAAGGCGTTCGCTAGTGTTGTATGTCGAGATAGGCGGGAGCCATCAATTCGATGTTTGGCAATTACTTGCGCGCGTGAAGCACTCTCGCTGCTGCGGGCCCCTAATAGGATAATAACTTCATTGTATTGGCTTATTTTTTCACGAATGAAATCGCTGACCGGGTCGATTTTCATTCGCTCTGTGCACCAGCGAAAGCTTCGAGTTGGGGCTGGATATCCTTTGCCTAGAAGGTTTACCCAAAACGTATCATTTGTTTTTGGTGTTACTGAGTGCTGGGTAATGGGCAGCTTGTCTCTTTTGGCCGCTCTTTCAATAAGCTGCATGCTGCTTTTGATTAAGTCAACGACAACAGGTGTTTCTACAAGGGTGTCTGATGTTATTAAGAATACCTCTTTCTTGCGAAGCTCTGGCGGAAGGCCAAGCAAGGCTAGATAAACCAGCGTAGTAACTGCTGACGAATCCTTCCCGCCACTATAGCCAATGATCCAAGGGCGCGAGTCCATGCAGTAGATGCGTTGAACCTCGGCAACGTATTCTGCGAGCGGTTTGCCTGAAAATTGCTCGTGGTTTATAAAGCTTTCATAATCCGCCAGATCATGAGCGAGAAGTAGTTTATTCATTGGTTAAATTCTGCTCTGCTTCGAGCGCCATCTCTTCTGGAGTTAGGGGAAGACCGAGTGCGATTTTTAGGGCATTGCACGTCAGTCTTATAGCGGACGTTGCTTTGCTCAATTTTCCATGGGACATTGTTCTACGTAACCATTCCGGATTGGTTTTGCGCCAATCGATAGTCCTGAGTTTTTCAATCTCTTCCTTCCAGGTGTCTGGACGATCTTTAATCAGGCTTCTTCCTAACAATCCTATTGCATGAAGCCCGACGGCATGTGCATGAACATATTCTTGCCTCAATTGAGCTGGCGCTACATTTTTCTGCATCGCCATTTGCCAGTCAGGCATATGCTTGTAAACAGCTTGCCAATACAACTCAGCGATCAGAGTGTCTTCATCATCAAAGTCATCTTTAGCACCTTTGCCTAGTAAGGCACGAGTGGCTTGTTTGATGCTACTTAGAGTAAATAGCTTGCTCGAAAGCACAGATATGCTTGAGCTTTCCATTTCTGTTAGACCGATGAATGGCTCACTAGTTGTCGCTAGATGACGTGCAAGCTCTGATGCGGGGTCTCGATGGTCATAGAGAGTTGCCAAAGATGGACTAGGCTTGATCGCGTGCTTGTTCAGATCTGCGAACATTTGTTGGCTGCGCTTTAAGCCTTCATCGACAAAAAAAAGTACGGGAATGTTGTCTTGCCCTAGTTCTGGTTTCTCCTGAAGAGCCTCTTCGATAGCTTTCCGCCGGTGCTGGCCGTCATTAATCAAAATCTGAGCATCCATTGGGACGCGCAAGGTTCCCAGGTTGTGCGAGTGGGGATGTTCATCAAATGCAATCTCGGCCGCGATTGATGCGGTCAATGCCGAAAAGACATAATCATCGGGATTATCGAGTAAATAGCGAACCATCTCGGGAATCCGCGTTTTGTTTAGAGTCCGTTGTGCGCGTAGCTCAGGTGGCACTTCTGTTTCGTCAAAACTGAAGATTTTGGGGATGATTCGCATGGGACAGGTCGCTATGTAAAACGGCCTGCCTGCTTGTATCCCCCTGACCGCGGGGAAGGCGTAGCAGTAGTCAGCGTCGAGGGTGCTCATCTGGACTGGCATTTGGAGGTGGACGTCAGATTGAATTGTGGCGTGCATTATAGCTCGCTTTACGTCAATTTTTAGCGTAGCTACGTCAAAAAACTACCTTTAGGATGGGCGCGTTTTTCTAGGGGTTTCGGATAAGGGGTGTTCAGTGCGGAATGGCGAGCTCATCACCCTACTGCTTAGGGGGTGCTGTGGACAACGAAACTGGACACTGGTTTAGGTTTATCCGGCCAGTGATTCGTTTCCGCTGGCGTTCTGTATTCGTTTTAGATGTGTGGTCGTTGATGGTCGTAGTAATCCGCCAGGTAGCGCAGCACATCAGCATCAGCTTGCCCTTGGCTGGCATATCCATGCTCCGGCATCCATTCCGTTTCATGCTTCTGAAAAAGACGCTCCATCTGCGCGTTGTCCCAGCAGTTGCCGCGGTGGCTCATGCTCTGCTTGATACGGTAGCGCCAAAGCATCTGGCGAAATTCAATGTTTGTGTAGTGGCAACCCTGGTCAAGTGAAACATCAGCTGCGGCGGGCAGCCTCGGGACTCATAGGCCACCCGTAACGTGCGTGTCGTGAGCTGCGAGTCAGGTCGATTGGAAAGTGCCCAACCGACAATGCGGTGCGCATATAAATGTATGAATGGTGCCAGGTAGATCCAGCGATTACCCGCCCAGATATATGCCACATCACCACACCATACTTGCTTGGGGCCGCTTACTGTGCATTGCCGATCCCGTGCGTTGGCCGCAATGGCGCTTTCACCATCAGTCTTGCGGTAGCGATGCTTGCGACATAGCGGGCTGAATAGCATGGCCTCTTTCATCAGGCGTCCAGCTAGAAAGCGACCAGCCTGCACACCCTGTATTCGTAGCGCTGCCAATAATGTTCTGGCTCCGATCCACGAGTTTGTGCATGAGGCTCGGCAGCCAGCTGACGCAAGGCAATTCGCCTGTGATCAACTCGGCGACGGGCTTTGCAGGTCTCGTAAAAACTGCTGCCCTGCACATCGAACACTCGGCATAGTTTGGCTCGTGGATACTGCTCGCCCAGTCCCTCAATCAGCGCTACTGATTGAGGGAGTCCGACATCAAGAGAGCGGTATCCCTTTTTAGATCTCTTTCTCCCGCTCCGGGCGCCGAACCTGGGCTTCCAGGTCCCGTATGCGCCTTTTTTCAGTATTCAGGGCTTTGCTGAGTGACGGTGTCCTGCCGCCACGCTCGCTGCGCAGTTGCTCAACCCAACGACGCAATGGTCTGTCCCGGGTTGAGTGGACACTGACTAAAGGTTATTAATTCCCACCGCAAGGAGTTTTCATCACCTAGACCAGACGAGGTTTTCCCGAATCCTTCAAACGCAAAGCGGTAGACCATGTGCTTGCCGGCACGCGGCTTCGTCATGTCGCCGAGACGCTCGGCATCGCTGAAAGCCTGCTGGGTAAATGAAATGCCAGTACGAACAGCAAGGTGACGATGCCTTTCCGGGCATTGGCAAGCAGCGCGGTGAGAGCGCGGAGCTGCGTCGACTTCGCCAGCAACTGGCTCAAGGTCACCTTAAAGCGCTACCTATTAAAAAGGCGCTCGCCGTCTTCTCGCAGCCCACGAAGTGAGGTTTCGCCCCAACCGGCACTGGGTCTAAGACATGACCTACGTGCGGACGGCCCAAGGCTGGTTGTTTCTGGCCGTGGTGCTCGATCTTTATTCACGCGCCTTCGTCGGTTGGGCGATGCACCATCGCATGCAGCAAGCCCCAGTGCATGCTGCGCTGGAGATGTCTGTGGCATGCCGCCAACCACAGGCAGAGGTACTGCTGCACTCGGATCGTGGCAGATAATACTGCGCCTATGACTACCACGCCTTGCTGCGGCGACATCGGATTGTGCCCAGCCATTCACGTCGGGGAACTGCTGGGACGACGCTGCGATGGAGTGCTTCTTACGTTCGCTGAAGGCCGAGCGGGTGTACCTGACGCGCTACGTCAGCTACTAGGAGGCGAAAACCGACCTGTTCGACTATATCCGCATTTACAATCATCGCCGTCGCCACTCGACGTTGGGCTATCCCAGTCCGATGGAGTTTGAGTGCCGAAACGCGAGCAGTAGCTCTTAACTACCTGTCCGCCAGTTCCGGGACAGACCATTTCCTGCCCTTTTAAAATAGGATGCTCACAGAGCTTTTTGCGACAAGTTGGTCTGACCACCGGGTGGCGTAGGCAAGTGAGAGTAATTTTCTTCGCCAGCCCACTCGGCTGGCTTGGTAGTACGTCCAGGTTCCTAGGTTCCTCCTCGTCCCCAGCGATTGTTGATGGCATCCAAGGTACTCATCATTTGCTCGGATTTTACGGGCTGCTCAGGGGCGAAAAGGTCTGGTGTGTACTCATTCTTCCCACAGAGGTCCAATAGCAGCACTTGGGGCTTCGCGTAGCTGTAGCCATCTCGGAAGACCTGCTTGAGCCCAGTTTGAACCGCCTGGATGATCAGCCGGCTGTTGTCGGTTGGGTAGGGTAGGTGGCATAGAACCCATTTGCGTATTTGGCCTCAGAGGGATTGAACAGCCAGGTGCGCAGACTCACGCACACTTGTCGGCAATGCGACTCCTGCATGCGTAGTTTTTCGGCTGCTCGCGTTGCATAGCTGGTTACCTCTTCCTGGATGGGGGCTAACTCACGCAGACGCTTACCGATGATCGGCTGGAGCTGATCTCCCGCTTGGGCGCGACTTCGTGTTCGATTTCCAGGCATGCCACTCCGCGCAGCTCACGCACGGTTTTCTCGACCACTACATTGAAACGCTTAAGTAGCGTCCAGGCGTCCATTTTGAGCAAGGTCCCAAGCGGTCTTGATTTGCATGCCTTCCAAATGCGCACGCATGCGCGGGCCAACGCTCCAGACCTCTTCAACAGGCACAGTTTTGAGTCGCTAGCCCCGACGAGTCGGATCTCGGCTGTCTAAAACGCCTCCGGTCTGCTGGGCACTCCGCAACCCGCGCTCGTTGCCGGGCGATTCGGTGTAACTAAATTGTTTACGCAAAAAAGTGAACAGGTCGCGACCTGTGGTTGGCTTGGATAAGGTTGGCTCAATCAATAAGGAGACGCCGCCATGATCCAGCTGACATGAAATCCGGATAAACAGCTTGGCCCGAAATGATCATTCCTGCTTGCCAAAGAACATCTCTTCGATTTCCTTAGCAAACGGCGTGTCAATGTCGTCCGGCACGGGAGGGTAAACCCCGACCATCAATCCAACTCGAGACTTTTGAGCTGGAAGAATTCGCGCGATTGGTTTGCCATCCCGGGTGATCAGGGTTTGTTCTCCACCGGCAGCACGCTCGACGATCTCCGTAAAGGCTGCCTGAGCTTCAGTGATGTCGAGCTGTTTCATTGACGGGTCTCTTAGCTCAAGTATCTGATGTGTTGGCTGCCAGCGCTTCTGCTTCAGAGCGTTGCGGTCTGCTGAGCTCTGCAAGCCTCTTCTCAAGAAGCCTCCTTCGCTCACTCACCCAGTCTGGCAGCTTACCCATGCGGTACAGAGCGAGATCTTCCGGCAGACAATGCACATGCATGGTGGCCGGGGAAAGTGTTTGAGCCCACTGCTCGAAGGAAAGTGCAAAGTAGTCCTCCTGCTCCCTGGTGTCCAAGGCTACTGACAGTATCAGTTTGCCCGCGAAGCCCTGAATCACGGGGGCCAAAGCTTCGCTGACGCCTGCTCGGCGCATTTCCTCCGGAAGGAAGAAGCGGTTCTGCACTGCCGGCATGGCTCGCCTTTGCAGGTTCGGCAGATCGTCGGTGTAGATCAGGGATAGGAGTAGCTCGGCCTGGGGCTGGTTGTCCAGAGAAGTATTGCACCAGCGAGCCAGGGACTCCCGATTGAAGTCCATCGGGCGCCCCATGCCTCGAAACGCCTCTGCAACCGCTTCCCAAGGAAAACTGTTCTCTTGTTTGACAGCCCGGCGCACGGCATTCCGATAGGTCTTGAACGTATTGTTGGTCTGCAGGCCCAGTAACCCCTGGAACCCAAGCATGATGATCCAGCGTCGGATCAGCTGACTGTCTTCGAAGTCGATCTCCTGCTCGGTGGATCCGAGGTTGCGCCTGTGGATGTAGTACGCAACCAGCATCAGCACGTTGGTGCCGCTCAATCGATCACCGCATAGCCCGAGGTCGCGAAGGAGACGGGCAGAGAAAAGTAGCACTGCCTTGACCCTTTCCCAGCTCTGTTCGAGCAGACGAATGTTGCTCGGCACGAAGTTCTGCACCTTGATGGAGAAATCCAGATCGTTGAGGAAGAGTGCGGTACGCAGCACGAACTCGCGATTGAGTGCTCTCTTCGGGGATAGCAGTTCGGTGAGGTCTTCGATGAGTCGCTCGGTCTCGTCTCGTGCATTGAACTGTTCCCAGCGCAGGGTGATGACCGACATGAGCAGGTCGCTACGACTCAGTGGCGAGCCGCCGCTGTTGGCGCGGATGAAGATATCCAGAACGCGGTCATAGGACGCGCTGCGCTCGGTGAAGTAGGACAGTGCATCGTCTCTCCAGACGGCCACCCAGAGGCGAGTCAGGTTCGCCCTGGCGACATCGCGGCGACTTTCATCGAGCGCCACGTTCGTATCCACCCAGTTGTGGAGCATGTGCTCCAGTTCGGTTTCATCCTCTGCCGCGAGGACGAGCCCGACCTCGAACCAGAGTTCGCCTGCACCGTTCTGGGGGCGCTGGTCGTGGTCAAAGAAGGCGAGCCGATAGTGTTCGGCAATGGGGCTGGCATCGTCGTCTGCTTCTTCCTCTCTATCGGGTGAAGCGGCGAGGTCGATGAAGAGAATCTTCTCGTCCCAGGCTTCGTCCGATTTCTTCCGCTTGTGCTTCTGCTTGACGGTATAGGAGCCCTTCAGGCCGATCAGCAGGGAGGTGAGGCGCTGCTGCCCGTCCAGCACCAGCGTTACAGGCTGGCCTGAAATTGGCGTTACTCGGTCATTGTGAATGGAGCCGTGGCGGAAGTTGCAGATGAAGTTGTAGACCTCCCAGTCTTCCTGGCTGCCCTGTGGCAGGTCCCAGAACATCAGCGCACCTATGGGATAGCCGCGCATGAGGGAGTCGAACAGGCCGGTGATCTGTTCTGGCGACCAGACATATGGGCGCTGAATGGCCGGAATGAAGAGCTCCCGGTTTATGCGGTTGAGGGTTTCGGCGATGGTGGTGACCCGATATCCCATGATGTTGTCGTACCTGTTGTGTGTGATTGGAATGCCAGCCGCATGGCGATCAGCCTGGCTGAGCGCCAGTCTCTCGCCGTGTTTCCTCGGATATGTGGGGCGTGTGTGCGATTGCAGAAGATCCCACTCGGATGGATTCCAGGGGGCTGACTGATCGCTGCAGGAGCAGATCCAGATCGAGGTTCCTGCTGGTTTCGGCCCAGTCGGGCTTCTGCTCGAACGGATTTCGGATGTAGTAGGGGCCTTCGATCCGGTCGTCCGGGGCGATCAGTGCTACTGCGAGGATGAAGTGATCCGGGTGATCAAGCGCCTGGCTGATTTCATTCCGGGTTACCGTGATGGTGCTCTGTCCCTTGGCGCGCCCTTTGACTTCGATGCGACGCTCGATGCAGGCCGGATGACAATGGCAATGACAAACGGCGGTAATGTCCCAGCCGCACTTTTCGGCAGACACGTCGTGAACCATGTGCCCGAGTGCGCGTTCTGCCTCGATTACCGCCTGCATCGCCAGGAGCTCGATGCGCCCACGTGCGGCGGCATCGGCGCAGAAGGAGTGCTCGCTATCCTCTGGCAGCAGTTCTGGTGAGGCGATCATCGCAATGCCAAGAACCGTCGGCGTACCGGTCACTACACGGAGTGTTGCAGCAGCTTCCTCCTCTCGTGCCTGCAGGCGCTGAGATATGGTCTCGGCCAGATAGCGTGCATTCTCTTCCTGCATGGCCGGCTGCCGGTTGCCAGCAGGTCGGAGTCGCAAATCCAGATACCGACGTGACCACAGATCAATCTCTTCAAGCATCTGCCTGCGCAGCGTCGCCGTCCTGCTTTCGGCCTGGCGCGTGAGACTGTCCTCGACGTCCTTGAGATGCTCCTTGGCCAGGTGCTCTGCGGTCCGAACAGAAAGCTCCTCGATCTCCTGCGGTTGCCAGAAGTCCGTGGGATGCGTGCCGGATTGAGGGGCTGCCCGTATTTCCAGAGCGTCGCCCCAGGACAGCTCGACAACGCTACCGTCCCGACCGCATCTGATGAGTTGAATCCGCCGGGAGATCGGGGGCTGCTGAAGGTCGCGATGGATGCTGTGCTCCAGAACCATGAGCACGCCGGGCTTTCCTCCGGCCTGGTCAGTGTCGACAAGAACCGAGCCTCGCACCAGGCAGGGGCGGAGCCTTTCGAACAGCATGTTGGCGCATGTCCGAACCAGCGGGTGGCTGAGGTGGGCGATTTCCGCGGTCTGTGCACTCCCTCCGGATGCAGGCTGTCTATCGAAGCGAATGCGCTCGTATCTGCGCAACACGGGCGGTTGCCTTTCGCCGCGGAGTCGGTCGTACTCGCGTATCGCTGCAGGTACTGTGGGGATCCGGAAGTAACCATCGTCCAGGGCCGTCATTTCGCCGCCAAGATGGGTCAGAGCTCTGCCGAGGAAAGAGCATACGAATTCCGGGCTCGGCACATTGCTGGCTGCTGCCGTCAGCTTGTCTTTCAGGGTTTCGATATCCGGTTCGTTGGCTGGCGAGATTCGCTCAAGCATGCCCTGGAGACGTTCCGTATCCAGCGCCTGCGCCACGGCCTGTTCCAGTCGGCCTTTGGTTGCGTGCTGATTGCCCTCGCGGATGGTTTCCCGCAACAGGCTTTCGAGAGGTCTGTTCTCGAAGGCCTGGCCAAGCACGTCGAAGATCCTGCCACCCAGGCTTGAACGTGCGACCTCGAGCTTGGCAAAGAGCGTCTCGAACACCCCGCCTTCAAGTGTCCCCTTGGCGACGAGATTCCAGAGATGGCACGGCTCGGTCTGTCCGATGCGATGAATCCGTCCGAAGCGCTGCTCAAGGCGATTGGGATTCCAGGGCAGGTCGAAGTTGACCACCACATTGGCGCACTGAAGGTTCACGCCCTCGCCAGCAGCATCGGTGGCAACCAGCACCTGAACTTCGGGGTCGCTGCTGAAGGACTCCTGCACTTGGCGTCGATCCTCTCGGCTCAGACCACCATGTATTGCCACGGCAGCAACAGAGCTAAGGACGGAGCGGATCCGTTGCAGCAGGTAATAGAGGGTGTCGCGGTGCTCGGTGAAGATGATCAGCTTGCGTCTTCTGCCCGATGTGTCGAGTAGCTGCAGTCGATCTTTGAGCAGGCTCGACAATTCATCCCACTTGCGGTCGGTTCCGTTGCTTAGCAGTTCCTCTGCCTGGTTCTCCAGAGAGAGCAGGGTTCTGATCTCGGTATCTATCTCGATACGAGAGGAGGCTGCCGTCGCCTCATCCACGATGCGGTCTGCAAGGCTTTCGTATTCGTCCGGGGCGAGCTCGTCTGCTGCCTCATCCAGATCGTCCGGGAGCTGGCTATAGCCAGCGACATCCCAGAGGGAGACATCATCCACTCCTTCGGTTGGCAACTGTCCGAGGTGCTGTTCGAGCCGGAGCCTGCGTCGTTGAAGCGACCTGTAGAGGGCGGCTGGGCTGGAGGCCAGGCGGCGTTGCAGGATGGTGAGGGCGAAACCTACCGCTTCCCTGCGCCTTCTGCCCAGGCGATCCGCCCGGCTCATCTCTCTTCGGACATAGTCGGTTACCCGGCAGTAGAGCGCGGCTTCCTCCGAGCTCAGGTCGTACGTGGCCGTGTAGGCATGACGGGAGGGGAGTAGACGGTTGCCTGCGATATCCCGCAGGTTCTCTTTGACGGTGCGGTGCAGGACGTCGCTGATATCGGTGCTAAGTGAGTCGGCGCTGTACCTGCCGCCAAAGCGGTCTGGGTCAAGCAGCGACAGGAGCAGTCGGAACTCTTCTTCCTTGCCGTTGTGCGGGGTCGCAGTGATGAGCAGGAAGTGACGGCACGTTCGGCCCAGCATCTCGGCAAGCCGAAAACGCTGCGTCTTGCTGACGGTCCGCCCTTGGTAGCCTGCGGAAAGCTTGTGGGCCTCGTCAATGATGATGAGATCCCAGGACACTTCTCGCAGTTTCCGCTGATGGCGCTGGTTGCGAGCCAGCTGATCCAGTCTGGCGATAAGCAGATCATGATCTGCAAAGTGGTTTCCGGAGGAGCTGGATTCTGCATTCCCCGAAGCGAGCGTTTCGCATCTGATGCCAAACTTCTCGTCCAGCTCGTTTTGCCACTGCTCGGTGAGTGCTCCGGGGGCGACTATCAGGACTCGCCTGGCTTTGCCCCGGAGTAGCATTTCTTTCAGCAGAAGCCCGGCCATGACGGTCTTTCCTGCGCCTGGATCATCGGCCAGGACAAAGCGCAGAGGTTGCTGCTGCAGCATGACCTCATAGACTGCGTTGATCTGGTGAGGCAGCGGAATTATGGCGGAGGTGTGCAGCGCCATCATCGGATCGAAGAGGTGAGCGTGGCTTACCCGGAGCGCCTCAAGAGCCAGTTTGAATTCGTTTGCAGGCGCATCGAATGTCCGAAAGCCCCCTGCAGAGGCTGTAGTAGTGCGGGGGAAGGCTTCCAATTGCGTTACTGCTTCGCGAGAGGGAAATGGCTTGTTCTGGCTGCAGCTGCCGTGATGATCGGCAACAGTAGTTCACTCTTGTGCTAACTATAGTATGTAGAATGAGAGTATGCACGTCACGAAAGTGGCTGCATGCCTCTCAAGCCCGATCAATGCCTTCTGGTCAAAGTGTTCGCAGACAATGTGCGGCGCGAGCGTGTGCGCCAGGGGATTTCTCAGGAGCTGCTTGCCGAGCGCGCCGGAGTGCACCGCACCTACGTGGGAATGCTGGAGCGCGGTGAAAAGAACGTGACCATCTACAACATCGAGCGAATTGCGCATGCACTCGGTGTTGCCCCGGCTTCGCTGCTGGAGTTTTCGGCTGATTGAGGGAGCGGCAGAAGCTCTTTCTGTAAGGTTATTTCTGCCGGCAAAGCTGGCAGGCAGAAGCCAATGCAGATTTCGAGTGTCTCCTTACATGTGTTCCTTACGCTTGGAAAACATGAACTTAAACCGAACAAAATTTAACTCCTGCATCCGGACTCCTGTGTAAGGGGAGTTGCCGGGGACGTGACGCACATGAAGTTGAATAGGGTGGAGCAGGTTCGTCGGTTCTAAGACTTTGACGATTGAAGGCGACCCTGTATGTGCTTATGGCGCTGGTCGTAATCTCCGGCATTAGCCCATCACTCGGTCCGGGACATGTGCTGGCAACGAGCTGCGAGCACTGAGGGCTACACATACTGAAGCTTGCTTTTCTATGCCCTTAGAAGTAAGGCCTGAGTTCGTTGCTGTCGAGAATCAGCATCTGCATCGTCTTGGGGGATGGAGAGCTTCTCCATGCCGACCTGTACTTCATGCAAAAGGCCTGTGGAGAAAAGTTCTTTAAGATAGTGCGAGATTGCCGGGCGCTGGGCAATCTGACTGTCGACGAGGTTGCGGACCCGGCATAGGGTGGAATCGTTCTGGATACGGTAGCAGTAGGCTCGATTAGCCATGCTGCAGAGGCTCAGACTCCTTTGTACCTCGGATCAGCAGGGGGAGTTCCATGTTGGGCGCGCTGAGAGAGTAGGTCCGTGGTAAGACTGATGCTTCCGGCTGGGTGGGTGGGACTGTGTTTGGCCGCCACTCCCGGCATGGTGCTTATTAGTCAACGTGTCGCAATTTTTGTATTTCAACGACATGTTGTCTTCTCATGTCGTTGGCGGCTACATGTCAGCACCATGCTGCGTAGGTTTGAGTAGATTTGCCGAACCGCTAAGGCAGCCGGTAGTACAAAGGCTCATCCTTTCTTAGGTTGGAGGGGCATCATCCTTCTGCAGGCTTTGAGACCGGGTTGGTGTTGGACTGCATTGATGTGGCATATCGTGACCTCATATGGCGCACGCCAACCTACGCTTCGGAGATCTCCGGCATCAGTGGAAATTGGTCCCCAGCTCTGTTCAGTCCAATGCCCGCGAGCCAATTCATTTAATCGTCCTGTAGTGCCCTGTACAGTAGCTTTGGTATTGTGGGCTACATTGGGGATGTCGACCAAATGAACTGTGCTAGCGGGCTTTGTGGGGCGCTATGCGCTGATTCTATTTCTGATGGTTTGGAATATCTCGGCTAGCTGACGTTTGAATAGTTCAGGGTTCAAGGCCAGCTGAGATAAGTAAGATCTGTTTCGTTTGCGGCGCGCACGTTTAATGATCTCTTTCTGTTCGCGGTGCTTGTTAATAAGCATGTTTAGCTCCGGGCACGGATTGCATTTGATGTCTGGTTTAGTCAGCTCGTTGAGTTTTGCTCTGCACTCTTCAATGCTGGGAAGCTGACGTGCCCATTGGGTTGCCTGCTTAAACAGTTGCTCTCCAGCTCTGCTTGCTGGAATTGTTGAGTAAACTGCTTTTCCGATCCCGGAGTCCCTTTTGCGCAAGGACTTGGAGCAGTAGCCTGCCCACCTTCCCGCGTCGTAAATGCGCTTGATTACTACTGACCTGTTTCCAGCAACCTCTTTGTAGTCCGCAGCAAAGGACTTCTCTAGTTTCGACTTAACTTGGGTGAAATCCTTTTCAGATACTCTAAAGACCCCATGGAAATGAAGGCGCGGATTGCAGCCATTACGCTGTTTGGCATTCTCAAGAACGGCTGCTGCTAGGTTGGAGCCTCCCTGCGGATTAAGAACCCTTCTGATTTTTCTGCCGATGTAGTCAGCTTCACCACGGCTAGCATTAAGAGCAGATGCTGCCACCTTGCTGCTAAGGTTGCAGGAGACTGCAATAGCATGTTCATCATTGCCAACCGCAGCAAGCTTGAACACCTGTTTCAGGTGCTCCGGAAGAGCTCCCCATTTTGTTGTCTGGATTTTTTGTAAAGCTTCACGAGCTGTTATCTGGTTTAGGAGTAGCTCAGTCTGTTGCCTATCAGCCCAGTATTTCTCATTTTCAGTTAAGGATGTCTTAGATAGATATTTATCTATAACTACGTGGAGCTTCTGGCTGCGCAGGTAGACATCAATTAGAAGTCCCGCGGTTGCTGGGCTGCAGCGGTTAACGGCGTTATGCGATTTTTTCATGGCTTGGTACAAGTCCTGCTTCTGGGGAGGGGGTTAGTGAGCTTGTGTCGAGTCAATTATTGATTTTTGCCAGGCATCAATTGATTCTGAGTCCCAGGCCACGGCTCGCGCTCCAAGCTTGACTTGTGCAGGGAATTTTCCAGCCTTAATGAGGTTGTAAATGTGGGACCGTTTGAAGCCGGTCAGCTCTTCGACTTGTGCAAGTCGAAGGAAGCGGCGCTGATAACTAACGGCTGACTTAGGTATGTTTCGAGGGGACATTGCCAATACTCCTGAGCACTTACTGGCTCGCAGTGGAAGAACTGGCGAAAATCTAGTTTTTTCATGTTGAGAAAAGTCCTATTAGGGTAGGGCAAAACCCTAATAGGACTTGTTCGGTGTTAGTGAGCGACGGTTATCGCTGCGGCTTCCAGGTGTTTGGCAACGGTGTCATCTGTTCCGAGCTCAATCCCCACTGATGCGGCCTCTGCCGCCATCGCGTGATAGGCTGCATATGGTTTACTCAGGTCAATCCCACTCATCGATGCCAGCACTGCAATGATCTGATGCAGACTTTTCTTTTCTCTGGGATCCATTGGTTTCGACGATTTGACAATTAGGTCGGCTAGGTTTTGAACTGCAGAGGTCTGAAACCGGACTTCACATGTGTCGAGGTCAACATTCGCTTCCCACTGGATAAAGCTGTGCCTATATGGCTCATCCCCATCCAGCGTCAGAGCTGTACCTGACAGGCTTAATTTCACTTTGCCCCCGGCACCTACTAGCGCTTCTGGATTGAGCACTTTTTGTGGGCCTGATGCATAACATGCGGTGGTCCAGTCATCTTTGCCAACAGGGAGTGCGTCGGAGGTTGTGCCCCTAACGTCCTTGAGGTGAACGAACACCTCACATTGGTGATACTGACATTGGCTTATGAGGTCGCCGTACGCTATCTGGTAACCAAGCAAGTCATTGAGCACGATTAGAGCTTGTTCGGCTGTCAGCCAAGGTAGTGCTAGCAAATCTTTTCTCATGGTTTTTGTGCACCTTGTTCGTTGGTGATCAGTTTGCTCAGGTATTCGCCCAGCAGCGTCCAGGCATCTGCCATTTCTCGGGCATAGCTGTGTCGCTGATAGATGCGTTTCACTTTGTTTTCTTCTGTGTGATTCAGGCAGCGCTCGGCGACCTCAGGAAGAACGCCCAGCATGGTCATAAGCGTGGCGCCGGTGCGGCGCAGGTCGTGCGGGGTCCATTTGCCACCTGGCAGGATGAGGGCATGAGCCATTGCGCTGCGGTTACTCATGACTTTCTGGCCGGGCTTTCTCTGTCTATCGCCGATCTGCTTGGTAACGGTTTTCGGGCAGACTGGTCCGCTACAGTCGGTGTTTGGATAACACCAAGGAGAAGAACCGCTGATCTCACGAAGCTGTTGGAACTTCTGCGCCGTAAATTCTGAAAGCGTTATCAGGTGAGCCTTCTTGTTCTTGCTGTTTTCAGACGGAATCAGCCATGTACGCTTGTTCAGGTCGACGTGCTCCCATCGTGCAGCCAGGAGCTCTCCGATACGGCAGCATGTTGAAAGTGCAATCCAGATTGCGGCTTGTGAGGTGACCAGAAGACCCGCGGCCGGCACTTGCTTCGCCAGTGCCCGTATCTCGTCTTCGCTGAGTACGCGATCCCGCTCGACATCCTTGCCGCCGATCTTGGCTTTACGGATGCTCGCGCTTGGGTCGCTATCGATAAGGTCACGATCCACCGCGAAGCGGAACATCTGGCGCATCAGCGAGAAGATCTGTTTCGCCATGCGGTTGACACCCCGGGACAGAAGCTTGTCCGTCACTTCCGTGATGTGCCCCTTTCTGACGTCCTCGACGGCCAGGTGGCCAATCAGAGGCAGCACATCCTTGTTGAACATGCGGCGTACCTCGGCACCGCCGTCCTTTCGCTTGATCAGATCGACACGTGCCCAATGGTCGAAAAGCTCAGATACCGTTTTGCGGGCAGCTTGGCGGGCTAATTCAGCTTCGGATGCTGCTTTTTCTGCTTCGAGCCTGGCGATCTCGGCATCTCTTGCAGCCTTGCGGGCAGCCTCTTCGGCCTCGAGATGCTCGCGTAGGTCGGTAACTCCGCTCAGATATAGCTCTGTCAGCTCCCGGGCGCGTTGACGGGCAGCCTTGAGCGTCAGCCCTGAGGTGCCATCCCGGTCATAGGAACCAATAGGAAGGCGCACCCGAGCCCTGGTCGAGTCGGTGTAGCGGTAGTAGAAGAGGCGCTCGCCGTTTGGTCTGATACGGGCCATGAAGCGGCCGTGACCTTTAGGGGCGGATTCGTTGAGCCAGATGTCCCGAGGACCTGGTTTGATGCTCATCTGTCGGTCTGTGATGTCTGCCATTCCGTCGTCCTTATCAGTGCTACATCCGGTGACCGTTTGGTGACCGTTTGTGCGTGGATTCGGGCGCAGGCTACAAGACGACAGTGGAAGCTAAAATAAGGCATTATTGTATAGGAAACAACGGGTTACGTTTTTTAGGCGGTTCTCCTTGGTTTGTGCTGGATGGGCTTTTACCAGTATGGGGTGCAAGGGGTAGAGTGTTCGAATCACTCCGTCCCGACCAAATAATCCCAACAGAAGGCCAGTCAGAAATGACTGGCCTTTTTGTTTTTGGCTATCTGCTCCTTCGTGAGCCGAATAGGCGGGCTATTCGGCTCGCGACCTCCATCGCATCATAAGCTTATGCAATAAAAGTATTTCCCGTGCATTTCTTATGCTCGCTATCTTCTCGTCACAGCTTGTTATGACAAGTAGAGATCAGAGACGAGAACATGGCCGAACTGCTTCCCCTTTCCCCCGTGCCGCTGTACAGCCAGCTCAAGGAGCTGCTGCGCGGGCGCATCCTCGACGGTACCTATCCGCCGCACAGCCGCATGCCTTCGGAGAGCGAGCTGGGCCAGGCGTTTGGTGTCAGCCGCATCACCGTGCGCCAGGCGCTAGGGGATCTGCAGAAGGAAGGGCTGATCTTCAAGATCCACGGCAAGGGCACCTTCGTCGCCAAGCCCAAGGCGTTCCAGAACGTCAGCACCCTGCAGGGCCTGGCCGAGTCCATGTTGCAGATGGGCTACGAGGTGATCAACCGCCTGCACAGTCTCAAGCATCTGCCGGCCGATGCTCGCGTCGCTGAACGGCTGGGGTTGGAGGAGGGCGCGCCGGTGACCGAGATCAAGCGCGTGCGCCTGGTCAACCGAGAGCCGGTGTCGTTGGAGGTCACCTACGTGCCGCGCGCCGTCGGCGAGAAGCTGGAGAAGGCCGACCTGGTGGCCCGCGACATCTTTCTGATCATCGAGAACGACTGCGGCATCGCCCTCGGCCACGCGGACCTGGCCATCGATGCGGTGCTGGCCGACGCCGACCTGACCCGCGCGCTGAACGTGGAGGAGGGCGCGCCGATCATGCGTATCGAGCGCCTGACTCACGCCGCCGACGGCACGCCGCTGGACTTCGAATACCTCTATTACCGCGGCGACGCCTTCCAGTACCGCCTGCGCATCGACCGCCAGAAGGGCTCCCACGCATGAATACGATCGAACGCGAATACGACCTGGTGGTGATCGGCGGCGGTACCGCCGGCCCGATGGCCGCGATCAAGGCCAAGGAGGCCAACCGCGAGCTGCGCGTGCTGCTGCTGGACAAGGCCAACGTCAAGCGCAGCGGCGCTATCAGCATGGGCATGGACGGCCTGAACAACGCGGTGATCCCCGGCCACGCCACGCCGGAGCAGTACACCAAGGAAATCACCATCGCCAACGACGGCATCGTCAACCAGGCGGCGGTGTACGCCTATGCCACCAAGAGCTTCGAGACCATCGAGCAGCTCGACCGCTGGGGCGTGAAGTTCGAGAAGGACGAGACCGGCGACTACGCGGTGAAGAAGGTCCACCACATGGGCGCCTACGTGCTGCCGATGCCCGAGGGGCACGACATCAAGAAGGTGCTGTACCGCCAGCTCAAGCGCGCGCGGGTGGAGATCACCAACCGGGTCATCGCTACCCGCCTGCTCACCGACGCCGAGGGCGCGGTGAACGGGGTGATGGGCTTCGACTGCCGCACCGCGGATTTTCACCTGATCCGCGCCAAGGCCGTGGTGCTCGCCTGCGGCGCCGCCGGGCGCCTGGGCTTGCCGGCCTCGGGCTATCTGATGGGCACCTACGAGAACCCGACCAATGCCGGCGACGGCTACGCCATGGCCTACCACGCGGGCGCCGAGCTGGCGAATCTGGAGTGCTTCCAGATCAACCCGCTGATCAAGGACTACAACGGCCCGGCCTGCGCCTACGTCACCGGCCCGCTGGGCGGCTACACCGCCAACAACAAGGGCGAGCGCTTTATCGAGTGCGACTACTGGTCCGGGCAGATGATGTGGGAGTTCCATCAGGAGCTTGAGGGCGGCAACGGCCCGGTGTTCCTCAAGCTCGACCACCTGGCCGAGGAAACCATCCAGAACATCGAGGAGATCCTGCACAGCAACGAGCGGCCCAGCCGCGGCCAGTTCCATGCCAACCGCGGCACCGACTACCGCACCGGCATGGTGGAAATGCACATCTCCGAGATCGGCTTCTGCTCCGGCCATAGCGCCTCGGGCGTGTGGGTCAACGAGCGTGCAGAAACTTCGGTGAAAGGTTTGTACGCCGCGGGCGATATGGCTGCCGTGCCGCACAACTACATGCTCGGCGCCTTCACCTACGGCTGGTTCGCCGGAGTCAATGCCGCCGAGTACATCGCCGGGCGTGACTTCACCGAGGTGGATGCGCAGCAGGTCGAGCGCGAGCAGGCGCGGGTGTATGCGCCGCTCAATCGCGAGCACGGTCTGCCGCCGGCCCAGGTCGAGTACAAGCTGCGGCGCATGGTCAACGACTACCTGCAGCCGCCCAAGGTGACCAAGAAGATGGAGATCGGCCTGACCCGTTTCGCCGATATCCAGCGCGACCTCGACCAGCTCAAGGCTAACAACCCGCACGAGCTGATGCGCGCCCTGGAAGTCAGCGTGATCCGCGACTGCGCCGAGATGGCCGCGCGCGCCTCGCTGTTCCGCGCCGAGAGCCGCTGGGGCCTGTACCACCACCGGGTCGACCTCCCGCAGCGCAACGACGCCGAGTGGTTCGCCCACTGCCACCTGAAGAAGGGTGATGACGGCGAGATGACCAGTTTCAAAAAGCCGGTGGAGCCGTACCTGATTCCGTTGGATGACGAGGAACAGCACGCCTACCAACGCCTGCGGGTGCGTAGCGACGCCGCCTGACCACACCTGCGTGCAGGCCCCGAGCAGGGGCCGCAGAAACGAGAGAGCCACAGGCTCCGAGGAACCGTGACATGGCCTACCAGCCCCAGGAAATCTTCTTTCGCAGCAATGCGCCGGTGACCATCGACGAGGACAAGTGCATCGCCCACAAGGGCTGCACCGTATGCGTCGAGGTCTGCCCGATGGACCTGCTGGCGATCAACCCGGCCACGCAGAAGGCCTACATGGCCTTCGACGAGTGCTGGTACTGCATGCCCTGCGAGAAGGACTGCCCGACCGGTGCGGTGAAGGTGGAAATCCCTTACCTGCTGCGCTGAGTTGTTCCTTCTCCCTTTGGGAGAAGGTGCCCGAAGGGCGGATGAGGGAACACCTAGCCGCCCGTATCGCCCTCACCCCAACCCTCTCCCGGAGGGAGAGGGGGCGAAAACCGCTATCCGGAGACCCCGGACGCCTTGCTTGCAAAACCCCTCGTTTCCCACCAGCCAACCGCATGGCGGAGACGACTCAAAAAACCATGATTCGAGGGGAAACACCCATGCGCTTGCGTACTACCCTGGCCGGCCTCGCCCTGACCATCGCCACCGTTCACGCCCAGGCCGAGACGATCCGCGTCGCCATCGGCACCCAGGACACCACCATCAACTGCGCCACCGGCGGCCTGCTCATTCGCGAGCTGGGCCTGCTCGACAAGTACCTGCCGAAGGACGGTAAGTACCAGGACGTGAAGTACGAGATCGAGTGGAAGAACTTCACCAGCGGCGCGCCGCTGACCAACGAGATGGTCGCCGGCAAGCTGGACTTCGGTGCCATGGCCGACTTCCCCGGCTCGTTCAACGGCGTCGCTCACCTCGACGCCGGCAAGCGCAGCCTGTTCCTCAGCGTGCTGTCCGGCAGTACCCGTGGCAGCGGCAACGGCATCGTGGTGCCGGCATCCTCCAGCGTGCAGTCGCTGGCCGAGCTGAAGGGCAAGACCATCTCCGTGCCGTTCGCCTCCACCGCCCACGGCATGCTGCTGCGCGCCGTCGCCGCGCAGGGCTGGGACCCGCAGAAGGACGTGCGCATCATCGCCCAGCCGCCGGAGATCGCCGGCTCGGCCCTGCGCAGCAACCGCATCGAGGCGCATGCCGACTTCGTGCCGTTCGCCGAGCTGTTCCCCAACCGTGGCTTCGCCCGCAAGATCTACGACGGCTCGCAAGCCAACGCGCCGACCTTCCACGGCGCGCTGGTCGATGCCGAGTACGCCAAGAAGTACCCGGAAGTGGTCACCGCCTACCTGCGCGCCAGCCTCGAGGCCGACCGCCTGTTTGCCGAGTCGCCGGAGAAATACAGCGAGCTGATCGAGAAGGTCACCGGCATCGAGGCCGAGGTGAACTACCTGTTCCACGGCCCGCTCGGCCTGCAGACCCGCGACCTGACCTGGAAGCCGGAGTACCGCAAGGCGCTGGCCACCTCCATCGACACCCTCAAGCTGCTGAAGAAGACCGACCGCGGCCTGGACGTGGACCAGTTCGTCGACGACCAGTACATCCGCGCCGCCTTCAAACAGGCCGGCCGCGACTACGACAAGGCCCTGGCCGACTACCAGCCGCTGCCGCTCAAGGCCGTTGACGCGCTGACCGGCAAGCCGATCGCCGACGTCTCGCGCCTGGCGCAGATCTGGGTGCGCGGCGAGGACAAGGTGCGCCACTACAGCTCGCCGGAAGCCGCGCTCAAGGCTCTGGCCGCGCTGGAGCAGGAGGGCAAGGACATCCGTGCCATCTACGCCCAGGCCACCGACAGCGGCATCAAGCTGCTGGCCAACCAGGCCTGGTTCGTGCGCAACGGCAAGGGTGAACTCTCCGCCTTTCTGCTCAAGGACCAGGCCGAGGCCTATGCCCAACAGCACGGCGGCACCGCGCTGGACTTCGTCAGCGCCAACCAGCAGGCCGTCGCCAGTCTTTGATGGCTGACCGACTACCTCTCCCTCCGGGAGAGGGTTGGGGTGAGGGTGTTACAGGCAGCTCGTGGCGGCCTGCCAGAACCTCACGCCTACGCGGCCCGCCCCGGCCCCTCTTACCGGGGGAGAGGGTGACTCCCGCCGGCCTCGCCGTGCACGGACTGCTCCCTCTCCCATTTATGGGAGAGGGCTGGGGAGAGGGACGTAGCCCGGATGAAATCCGGGACCGCACAGTTATTCCCGGATTTCATCCGGGCTACGGAGATGGCTATGAGTTCTCTATACCGCTGGCCCCTGCGCCTCGCCTCGTTGGCCGCCTGCCTGCTGTTCTGGCAGCTGGCCGCCACTGCGCGCCTGGACCTGGGCCTGCTCACCTTCACCTATGTGCCCACGCCTGGTGCCGTGCTCGACGCGGCCTGGCAACTGCTGCACTCCAGCCAGCTGCTGGCGCACCTCACCAGTAGCCTGGGCCGGGTGTTCGCCGGCTACCTCAGCGCCGCCGTGATCGGCGTGCTGCTCGGCCTGGCCATCGGCCGCTCGAAGTGGGCCGAGGACAGCCTGCTGCCGCCACTGGAAGTGCTGCGGCCGATTCCTGCGGTGGCCTGGATTCCCCTGGCCATCCTGATGTTCCCGTCGTCGGAGCTGTCGATGGTGTTCATCACCTTCACCGGCGCGCTGTTCCCCATCCTGCTCAACACCATCCACGGTGTGGAGGGCGTCGATCCGCGTCTGATCGCCTCGGCGCGCAGCCTCGGGGCAGGGCGCCTGGCGATCCTGCGCGAGGTGATCCTGCCTGGGGCTGCGCCAAGCATCGTCACCGGCCTCGCCATCGGCATGGGCACCTCGTGGTTCTGCCTGGTCACCGCCGAGATGATCTCCGGCCAGTTCGGCATCGGTTACTACACCTGGGAGTCCTACACCATCCAGAACTACCCGGACATCGTCGTCGGCATGCTGCTGATCGGCCTGCTCGGCATGGCCAGCAGCGGCCTGGTCAAGCGCCTCGGCGGCCTGGCCACGCCTTGGTACCGCAGCGGAGCGCAGCGATGAGCGTCTACCAGAAAGCCCCCGAGCCCGGCCGCATCGACGGCCGCCAGCTGTCCATCCGCCTCGGCCAGGGCCGCGAGGCCTTCGAGGCGGTGCAGGCGCTGGACTTCACTGTCGAGCCCGGCGAGTTCGTGTGCATCCTCGGCCCCTCCGGTTGCGGCAAATCGACCCTGCTCGGCGCCCTGGCCGGCCACCTGCGTCCGGCTGGCGGCAGCCTGCTGGTGGATAACGCGCCGGTGGCCGGCCCGTCGCCGGAGCGCGGCATGGTGTTCCAGCACCACACCCTGCTGCCCTGGCGCAGCGTGCTGGACAACGTCGCCTTCGGCCTGAAGATGCAGGGCATAGGCCAGGCCGAGCGCCACCGCCAGGCCGCCGAGATGCTGCGCCTGGTTGGCCTGCAGGACTTCGCCACGCGCTGGCCCAACCAGCTCTCCGGTGGCATGCAGCAGCGCGCCGAGATCGCCCGCGTGCTGATCAACCGGCCGCGCCTGTTGCTGATGGACGAGCCGTTCGGCGCCCTGGACGCGCAGACCCGTGCGCGCATGCAGGAGCTGCTGCTGGATATCTGGACGCGCATCCGCACCACATTGGTATTCGTCACCCACGACATCGACGAGGCGCTGTTCCTCGCCGACCGCATCCTGGTGATGAGCCCGCGTCCGGGCCGTTTCATCGAGGACCTGCGCCTGGACTTCCCGCGCCCGCGCAACGCCAGCCTGCTGACCAGCCCCGGCTTCGTCCACCTTAAGCGCCACTGCCTGGAGCTGCTGCGTCACGAGGAGGGCCGCGAACTGCCGCGTCTCACCCCGCTGGGCCTGCCCACCACCGAACATCCGCCACTGCGAATCGCCCTATGACCCATCTATCCGTCGCCGATCTGATTACCGACAACCCGGACATCCTCGACCTGCAGCCGCGTCTGGCCGATGCCGACGCCGGCGTGCGCCGTATCGCTCTGATCGAGCTTGCCGACCTGGAAGACCCCGATGCCTTGCCCTGGCTGACCCAGGCCCTGGGCGATGACCCCGCCGCCGAGGTGCGCGCCGAGGCTGCGCGCCTGCTGGAGGCCTGGGAGGAGCCCGAGGTGGTCGCCGCCCTGTGCGCCGCCCTGGCCGATGCCGACGAGGAAGTACGCGCCGCCGCCGCGCAGAGCCTGTCCGAGCTGAAGAGTGCCGAGGCGGGCAGGGTGATTCTGCCCTGGGCCGCCCATGGCGATGCCTTCGTCCGTGCCAGCGCCCTGCGAGCCCTGCGCGAGCTGCGCCTGGCCGAGGCCGCGCCGCTGGCCCTGGGCGCGCTGCATGACAGCGATGCCTTTGTCCGTCGTGAGGCGGTCGGCATCCTCGGCTGGCTGAAGCAGACCGATGCGCTGCCGGCCCTGGCCAACCTGGCCAGCCGCGACCCGGACACCGAAGTGCGCCGCGCCGCCACCGGCGCCTTGGGCCTGGCCAGCGACGCCAGCGTGCTGCCGGCCCTGCGCGCGGCCCTGCGTGACCGCGAGTGGCAGGTGCGCGAGGAGGCCGCCACCACCCTGGGCAAGGTCGGCCAGGCTGAAGCCGGTCCGGCGCTGATCGAGGCCCTGGCCGATGGTTACTGGCAGGTGCGCCTGCGCGCCGCCCGTGCGCTGGGCAAGCTGCGTTTCGCCAGTGCGCTGGAGGCGCTGGTGGAGCTGCTCGGCCACAGCATCAGCAATTTGCGCAAGGAAGCTGCTCTGGCCCTCGGCGAGCTGGCCGATCCGGCCGCGCTGCCGGCCCTGCAGGCGGCGGAGAACGATGGCGACCCCGAAGTACGCAAGGCCGTGCGCATCGCCCTTGGCCAGTTGCAGGGCACGGCGCGATGAACGCGCCTAGCGTCCTGCGCAGCGCCGCCGGCCAGTTACGCCTGGAATGGCCGGACGGCCAGGTCAGCCAGCTCAGCCACGCCCGCCTGCGCGCCGCCTGCCCCTGCTCGCAGTGCCGCGCGGCGCGCCTGAATGGGCGCATCGACGCGGCGCCGAGCGAGGTACGCCTGCGCGCCATCAATCAGCAGGGCTACGGCGTGCAGCTGGTGTTCAGCGACGGCCACGACAAGGGCATCTACCCCTGGAGCTACCTGCAGGAACTGGCGGGCTAGGCCGCCGCGTCCTCAAGCGGAGAAACGCTTGCGATAGTCGCGCGGTGAGATCGCCAGGTGGCGCTGGAAGGTGGCGCGCATCCGTTCCTCGTCGCCGAAGCCGCACTGCTGGGCGATCTGGTCTATGTTGCGCTCCGAGTCCTCCAGCAGGCGCCGCGCCGCCTCCAGACGGAAGATTTCCACCGCCTTGGCCGGCGAGCGCCCGGTCTTCTGCTTGTACAGCCGGGAGAAGTTGCGCGGGCTCATGTGGCAATGCTCGGCCAGTACCTCCACACCCAGGTTCGGCGCGGCGAGGTTGTCGGCCAGCCAACCGTGCAGCTCGTCGAAGATCGCCGTGTCCTGGCTCTGCGCCAGCAGCAGCTCGCTGAACTGCGCCTGGCCGCCCGAGCGTTTGAGGAACACCACCAGCTCGCGCGCCACCTGCATCGCCACGTCACGGCCGCAATCGGCCTCCACCAAGGCCAGGGCCAGGTCGATGCCGGCGCTGACCCCGGCGGAGGTCCACACCTTGTCCTGCTGGACGAAGATCGCGTCGTTATCCACCTCGATGGAGGGGAAGCGCGCGCCCAGCCGGGCGCACATGGCCCAGTGGGTGGCCGCGCGCTTGCCGTGCAGCAGGCCGGCCTCGGCCAGCAGGAAGGTGCCGCTGCACACCGACGCGGTGCGCCGCACCTGGCCGGCGTGCTCGGCGATCCAGCCGATCAGCTCGGCGGATTCGGCCACCACTCCCTCGATCTCCGGCGAGCCCGGCACCACCAGGGTGTCCACGTTATTCACCGGGAAATCGGCCAGGCGCTGGGTATCCACGGTCAGGCCCTCGGCGGTCTGCACCAGGCCGCCTTGCAGGCTGACGGTGATCCGCTCGTAGCCCGGCCGGTCGCGTTCCTGCAGGGCCTTGCTGGCGGCCCAGAACACCGTCTGCGGGCCGGTCAGGTCGAGCAGGCCCACCCGTGGGTAAGCGATGAACAGAACGCGGCGTGGCTGGGCTGGCATAAATTCAGGGTTATCTGTCATGGGCGGGAAATTCGTTCGCTCCTAGCATGGCTCGATCAAACGAAGCGGGCACAGCCGGGAGTCATCATGGAACAACATATTCTGATCATCGGGGCCGGTTTCGCCGGCATGTGGAGCGCGCTGAGCGCCGTGCGCCTGCTCGACCAGCACGGCCGCAGCGACGTGCGCGTGACCCTGCTCGCGCCCCAGGCCGAGCTGCGCATCCGCCCTCGCTTCTACGAGCCCGACGTGCACAGTATGCGCGCTCCGCTGCAGGAGCTGTTCGCCGCGACCGGCGTGCGCTTCGTCCAGGGCCTGGCGCTGAACATCGACACCGCCGGGCGCCGGGTGACCTATCGCAATGCCGAGGGTGGCGAGGCCGCGCTGGGCTACGACCGCCTGATCCTCGCCTCCGGCAGCCAGCTGTTCCGCCCGCCGGTACCGGGGCTGGTCGAGCATGCCTTCGATGTCGACCAGATCGAGCAGGCCGCGCGCCTGGAGCAGCACCTGTTCGGCCTTGCCGAGCAGCCGCAGTCTGCCGCGCGCAATACCGTGGTGGTGGCCGGCGGCGGCTTCACCGGCATCGAGACCGCCACCGAGCTGCCCTCGCGGCTGCGCGCCATCCTCGGTGAGGACACCGATGTGCGGGTGATCGTCATCGACCGTGGCGCCCAGGTCGGCGCGACCCTCGGCGATGGCATTCGCCCGGCGATTCTCGAGGCCTCCCGCGAGCTGGGCATCGAATGGCGCCTGGGCGTGTCGGTGGCCGCGGTGGACGCCGGCGGGGTGGTACTCGACGACGGCCAGCGCATCGACGCCGGCACGGTGATCTGGACCGTCGGCTTCCGCGCCAGCGGCCTCACCGAGCAGCTGGGTGCGCCGCGTGATGCTACTGGCCGCCTGCAGGTGGACGGTTTCCTCAAGGTCGCCGGCCTGCAGGACGTGTTCGCCGCCGGCGATACCGCGCGCGCCGCCACCGACGAGCTGGGCAACTTCAGCGTGATGTCCTGCCAGCACGCCATCCCGCTGGGCCGCTATGCCGGCAACAACGCGGCGGCCGAGCTGATCGGCGTGGCGCCACGCATCTACAGCCAGCCCAAGTACGTCACCTGTCTGGACCTGGGTGCCTGGGGCGCGGTGTACACCGAGGGCTGGGATCGCGTGCAGAAGCTGGTCGGCGCCGAGGCCAAGACGCTGAAGACGCAGATCAACAGCCAGTGGATCTACCCACCGGCGGCGGATCGCGCGGTGGCGCTGGCGGCGGCCGATCCGTCGATTCCGGTGGCCTGAGGCGCCAGCCGGTTCGGCACCTGCGCGCCCACGGTTGGTCGAAGCTGTCGCAAAGCCGCAACCGTCGCCGATTTTCCCCTGGAGGAATGCCAGGGGTTGGCGATACTGGTTGCGGCCAGCGACCACCATCAGGAAGAGGACGACCAGCATGACCACGGAACCGACCAGCGCGCAGGAAGCCTCGCGGCTGATCGATGTGAAGATCCAGGAACTGGGCGACTGGCGCGGCGAGACGCTGGCCCGGGTCCGTGCGCTGATCAGGCAGGCCGACCCTGAGGCGGTCGAGGAACTGAAGTGGCGGGGCGTGCCTGTGTGGTCCCACGCCGGCATCATCTGCACCGGCGAGACCTACAAGAGCGCGGTGAAGCTGACCTTCGCCAAGGGCGCGGCGCTGGACGACCCCAGCGGCCTGTTCAACGCCAGCCTCGAAGGCAACACCCGGCGCGCCATAGACATCCATCAGGGTGACTTCCCCGACGAGGCGGCCCTGCAGGCGCTGGTGCGCGCCGCAGTGGCGCTCAATACGGCCCCGCGCAGCAAGCGTGCCTGAGACTGGTCGACGCCAGCCTCGGTAGCCGGGCTCGGCGTCTGGCACATGGCCACAAGCATGGCTATTTGATATTCCTTTAAGTTTGACAAATAAAATAATTAATTCTTTTTTTGTTATATGAGCCGAGGCATAGAGTAGCCCTCAACGCGGCGGTGCAGACCTTCTGCCAGCCCCGACTAGCCAACTAGAGGACTCGCTCATGCCGGCCGTTGCACTCACCCCCGATACCCATCGTCCCAATGACCTGCGCAGCGTGCTGGAAGTCTCCAGCGAGGAGCTGCTGGCCCGCGCCCGTGCCCGTGGTGTGGAGCAGGGCAACGCATACGCCGGCAGCCTGTACCCGCCGGAGGCCTGGGCCCTGGTCGAGGCCGGCGCCGTGACCCTGGTGGACGTGCGCACCGCCGAGGAGCTCAAGTACGTCGGCCGCGTGGCCGGCAGCGCCCATGTGGCCTGGCAGACCGGCCCGGCGATGATCAAGAACCCGCGCTTCCTGCGCGAGCTGGAGAGCCGCGCCGGCCGCGACGCCGTGCTGGTGCTGTTGTGCCGCAGCGGCAAGCGCTCGGCCGCCGCCGCCCAGGCCGCCACCGAGGCCGGTTTCAGCCAGGTGTTCAACGTGCTGGAGGGCTTCGAGGGCGACCTCGACACCCAGCAGCAGCGCGGCGACTCCGGCGGCTGGCGCCACTGGGGCCTGCCCTGGTTGCAGGACTGAACCCAGACAATTCCCTCAGACTCACGGGCGGGTCGCCATGGCGACCGGCAAGGAATCCGTATGTCCAACAAGCTTTCCGCCGATATCCATGACCTGACCCAGACTCCGGCCGAGGCCGTGGCGCGCCCGGTCAACTGGCAGCTCGATCAGATCGTCGAACAACTGCGCGCGGCCCGCGCCGAATGGCGCAGCAGCACCGGCCGCGCCCGCGAGCTGGGCAGCCGCGAGCTACCGTCGCGCCAGGCCCTGGAGGTGATCTTCGCCGACCTCTGCGGCGCACTGTTCCCCATGCGCCTCGGCCCCAGCGACCTGCGCCAGGAGAGCGAGGACTTCTACGTCGGCCACACCCTGGACAGTGCGCTGAACAGCCTGCTCGGCCAGGTGCGCCTGGAGCTGCGCCACGCCGCCCGCCAGCGCGGCGAGCCGGAGGAGGGCAGCGACGCCGACGCGGTGCAGATAGTGCGCGACTTTGCCGCCGCGCTGCCCGGCCTGCGCCGCCTGCTCGACAGCGACGTGATCGCCGCCTATGCCGGCGACCCGGCCGCGCGCAGCGTGGACGAGGTGCTGCTGTGCTATCCCGGCATCCTCGCCGTCATCCACCACCGCCTGGCCCATCACCTGTATCGCGCCGGCCTGTCGCTGCTGGCGCGCATCGGCGCGGAGATCGCCCATTCCGCCACCGGCATCGACATCCACCCCGGCGCGCAGATCGGCCACAGCTTCTTCATCGACCACGGCACCGGCGTGGTGATCGGCGAGACGGCGGTGATCGGCAACCGGGTGCGCATCTATCAGGCGGTGACCCTCGGCGCCAAGCGCTTCACCGCCGACGAGACGGGCCAGCTGCACAAGGGCCAGGCCCGCCATCCGCTAGTCGAAGATGATGTGGTGATCTATGCCGGGGCCACCATCCTCGGCCGCATCACCATCGGCAAAGGTTCCACCATCGGTGGGAACGTCTGGCTGACGCGCAGCGTGCCACCCGGCAGCAACGTTACCCAGGCGAGCTTGCAACACCAGGCAGGCACCGCCGGGTAAACCACGGCGGCCCTGCGGCCAACCCTACGCGACGATTTTTCACGGCTGCCATCGCGGCGGCCGGCTGGGCCGTGCGCGGAATAAAAATGACATTTGGAGTGAATCATGTCTGACAATCAGGATGTACGCCTGGCCCTCGGCGACAGCGCCGCCCGGCAGCTGGCGAACGCCACCAAGACCGTACCGCAACTCTCCACCATCAGCCCGCGCTGGCTGGTCCACCTGCTGCAGTGGACGCCCGTGGAGGCGGGCATCTTCCGCCTGAACAAGGTGAAGAACCCGCTCAACGTCCAGGTCGCCTGTTCCCAGCGCGACGAGGCGGTGCTGCCGCAGACCTTCGTCGACTACGAGGAGGCGCCGCGCGAGTACTTCCTCAACGCGGTGACCACCATCCTCGACGTGCACACCCGCGTCTCCGACCTCTACAGCAGCCCGCACGACCAGATTCGCGAGCAGCTGCGCCTGACCATCGAGACGATCAAGGAGCGCCAGGAAAACGAGCTGATCAACAATCCCGAGTACGGCCTGCTGGCCAGCGTCGACCCCACCCAGCGCATCTCCACCCTGACCGGCGCGCCGACCCCGGACGACCTCGACGAGCTGATCTCCAAGGTGTGGAAGGAGCCGGCGTTCTTCCTCGCCCATCCGCTGGCCATCACCGCCTTCGGCCGCGAGTGCACCCGCCGTGGCGTACCGCCGCCCACCGTCAGCCTGTTCGGTGCGCAGTTCCTCACCTGGCGCGGCCTGCCGCTGATCCCGTCGGACAAGGTGCCGTTCGACGAGAACGGCAAGACCAAGATCCTGTTGCTGCGTGTGGGCGACAAGCGCCAGGGCGTGATCGGCCTCTACCAGCCGGGCGTGGCCGGCGAGCAGAGCCCGGGCCTGTCCGTGCGCTTCATGGGCATCAACCGCAACGCGATCGCTTCCTACCTGATCTCGCTGTACTGCTCGCTGGCGGTGCTGACCGAGGATGCCCTGGCCGTGCTCGATGACGTGGAGGTCGGCAAGTACCATGACTATCCAGATACCTACAAGTGAGCCCCAGGCCGGGTTGCCGGATCTCGGCAGCCTGGCGCGGCTGGCCAACGAGCTGTTCTCGGCCAAACCGGGCGAGGAGCCGCGCGCGCAGGTGCCGAACCTGAGCGCTCACGAGGCGCCGCTGGCGGCCACGTCGCCGGCGGGTACCGCGGACGGTCTCGACCTCGGCTCGCCGCAGGCCTACACGGCGGCGATTCCGCAGGTCTATCCGGGAGCCTCCATCGTGCAGTCGCCGGGTGGTGGCGGGGCGCCTGCGCCGTCCGCCTACTACTTCGCCGACCACACGCCACCGGCGGCCGCACCGGCGGGGGAGGATCGGGTGTCCGCACGCAGCCACGGGCTGCCGGGTGGCGACGAGCTGGGGCAGATCCTCCAGTCGATCCTCGCCGAGCCGGCACCGGCCGCACGCAGTCAACCGGCAAGCGGCAGTGGGCAGTTCTACTTCCTCGACCAGGGCGGTGCGCCACGGCTGGAGAAGGCCCCGCAACATGGTGGGCAACCGCAGGCCAGCGGCAGCTTCGACGTCAACGCGGTGCGCCGCGACTTCCCGATCCTGCAGGAGCGGGTCAACGGCAAGCCGCTGGTGTGGTTCGACAACGCCGCCACCACGCAGAAGCCGCGCCAGGTGATCGAGCGCATCAGCTACTTCTACGAGCACGAGAACTCCAACATCCACCGCGCCGCGCATGAGCTGGCGGCACGCGCCACCGACGCCTACGAGGGCGCACGGAGCAAGGTGCGGCGCTTTCTTGGGGCGCGTTCGGAGGAGGATATCATCTTCGTGCGCGGGGCGACCGAGGCGATCAACCTGGTGGCCAACACCTTCGGCCGCAAGTTCATCGGCGCCGGCGACGAGATCATCGTCTCCCAGCTGGAGCACCACGCCAACATCGTGCCCTGGCAACAGCTGGCCGCCGAGGTAGGCGCGAAGATCCGGGTGATCCCGGTGGACGACACGGGGCAGATCATCCTCGAGGAGTACGCCAAGCTGCTCTGCCCGCGCACCAAGCTGGTGGCCGTCACCCAGGTCTCCAATGCCCTGGGCACGGTGACCCCGGTGGCCGAGATCATCGGCCTAGCCCACGCGGTGGGCGCGCGGGTGCTGGTGGACGGCGCCCAGTCGGTCTCGCATCTGCGGGTCAACGTGCAGGCGCTGGACGCCGACTTCTTCGTGTTCTCCGGGCACAAGATCTTCGGCCCCACCGGCATCGGCGTGGTTTACGGCAAGCGCGATCTGCTGGAGCAGCTGCCGCCCTGGCAGGGCGGCGGCAACATGATCGCCGACGTGACCTTCGACAAGACGGTGTACCAGCCGGCCCCGGCGCGCTTCGAGGCCGGCACCGGCAACATCGCCGATGCGGTGGGTCTGGGCGCGGCGCTGGACTATGTCGAGCGCCTGGGCCTGGAGAACATCCAGCGCTACGAGCACGACCTGCTGCAGTACGCCACCCGTGGGCTGGCGCCCATTCCGGGCATCCGCCTGATCGGCACCGCGGCCCACAAGGCCAGCGTGCTGTCCTTCGTGCTCGACGGCTACCGCACCGAGGAAGTCGGCGCGGCGCTGAACCGCGAGGGCATCGCCGTGCGTTCCGGCCACCACTGCGCGCAGCCGATCCTGCGCCGCTTCGGCGTGGAGGCCACGGTGCGGCCGTCGCTGGCGTTCTACAACACGCTGGATGAGGTCGATCTGCTGGTGAGCACGGTGCAGCGCCTGGCCAACAGACGCTGAGAGGAGGTGAAAGAAAGCCCCCGGTCGCAAGACCGGGGGCTTTTTTCATGGGCCGGCTTCAGCCCTTGGGCAACTTGCTGCGGTACTCGGTGGTGGTGATACCGGCGTAGCCCCAGTTATCGGTGTCGACTTCCTCGATCACGATATGGGTGAGCTCGGGCTGCTTGTTGAGCACGCGCTGCAGGGTCTCGGTGATCTCCTTGATGACCTGGGCTTTCTGCTCGCGGGTGACGCCGTCGCGGGTGATGCGGACGCTGACGAAGGGCATGTTGCGGCTCCTGTGTGGGTGAGAGTGGTGGTCGATCAGCCTGTTACCACTTGCCGGCGCTCATGCCGCCGTCGACCGGCAGCACCACGCCCGTGGTGAAGTTGGCGTTGGCCAGGTACAGCACGGCGTCGGCGATCTCGCTGACCCGGCCCATACGTCCAGCCGGCTGCAGGCCGTTAAGGAAACCGTAGCTGGCCGGGTCGTGCATCGGCGTCTCGATGATGCCGGGGGCGACCGCATTGACCTGGATATTGTGCGGCGACAGTTCCAGCGCCAGGGCGCGGGTGACCTGGTTCAGGCCGCCCTTGATCAGCACCGGCAATGCCGCCGGTACGCTGATGTTGGCCTGCAGCGCCACGGCCGCGGTGATGTTGATGATGTGGCCCTGACGCCGCTCGATCATGTGCGCGGCGGCGGCCTGGGAGGCGTAGACCACGCCCTTGAGGTTGGTCTCCAGCAGGCCGTCGATGTCGTCCGGGCTGTATTCGATAAAGGGCTTGGGCAGGAAGAAGCCGGCGTTGTTGACCAGCACGTCGACCTGGCCGAAGGCCTCAATGCCGGCCTGGATCAAGCGGCGCGCGGTGTCCGGCTTGGCGATGTCGCCGGCCACGCCGATAAAGGCGGGGTTGTCCAGTTGCGCCCTGGCTTCGTCCAGACGCTCGGCGGAGCGGGCGTTGCCGACCACGTTGAAGCCGCTGGCGAGAAACGCCTTGGCCAAGCCGAAGCCGATGCCGCTGGAGGCGCCGGTGATCACCACGGTTCTGTTGTTGCTCATGTCGCTTCTCCCGATGAGGAGGCACCGAGTGGCGCCGTTGGGAGGACTATATTTTTGCGCGATATGCGGATAAATATGGCTTAGAGAACTTCAGTTGATACATGGTGTAATTAATCATGCAGCGCCAATTCGACGACATCCTGCTCGGCAGCATCGAGCTGTTCTGCCTGGCGGCGGAACTGGGCAGCTTCACCGCGGCGGGCCTGGCGGCCGGGGTGACGCCGGCGGCGGTCAGTCGCTCGATCGGTCGCCTGGAGGAGCGCCTGGGTTCCCGGCTGTTCGTGCGTACCACGCGCAGCATTCGCCTGACCGAGGGCGGCCGCGGCTACTACCAGCAGTGCCGCCAGGCGCTGACCCAACTGGTGGAGGCCGAGCGCGCGGTGAGCGGTCAGCAGCAGGAGCCTTCGGGCACCCTGCGCATCAGCCTGCCGACCACCTATGGCCATCACCGTATCCTGCCGCTGCTGCCGGAGTTCCGTCGGCGCTTTCCGAAGGTTCAGGTCGACGTGCACCTGGGTAACCGCAATATCGACTTCGTCGGTGAGGGTTACGACCTGGCCATCCGCGTGCGTGCGCAGCCGGACTCGACCCTGATCGCCCGGCCGCTGGAGGATGCTCGCCTGGTGGTGGTCGCCACGCCCGAGTATCTGGCGCGCGAGGGCGTGCCGCAGACTCTGGAGGATCTGGCGCGGCACGACTGCATCCAGTTCGAGCTGCCCAGCAGCGGGCGGCGCATCACCTGGCTGTTCAACCAGGACGGCCAGGAGCGGGAGATCCTTACCGAGGGTGGCTATGTCTGCTCGGACGATGTGCTGGGCGGCGTGACCCTGGCCAAGCATGGCGCGGGTCTGTTCCAAACCTACCGCTTCATCGTTGAACGGGAGCTGGCCGAGGGTTCGCTGGTCGAGGTGCTGCAGCCGTTCGCCGGGCGCTCGCGGCCCTTCACCCTGCTGTATCCCCAGGGCCGGCACATGCCGTTGCGCCTGCGTGCCTTCGTCGACTTCATCATGGAGCAGCAGCGCCAGTGGGCGGCTGACGCCTGAACCCAACCCTGCGTATCACTCTGTATCTGCCGCGCCCTGGGCGCGGCTGACATACAAAGCGAGCGCCTCTCCGATACGTGCCAGATACAAGCGCGGAGCCAAATGGCGACACCCGAAAGAGACCCGCACACGCGGCCTCTACCGGCCAATCGCCCTGTGTGGCATATCCGCGCGCCATCGCGCCCAGCATCGGAGAACTTCCATGTCCCGTACCCCCGTTTCCAACAAGACCCGCATCGGCCTGCTCGCTGTCGCCCTGGCCGGCGGCATGAACCTGGCTTCCACCGCCTTCGCCGTCGAACAACTGCCCCAGGGCTACCAACTGGCCGCCGCCGACAAGGCCGGGGAGGGCAAGTGTGGGGAGGGCAAATGCGGCGAGGGCAAGTGTGGCGGTGAGGCCAAGGCCACCCAGTCCGAAGGCAAATGCGGTGAGGGCAAGTGCGGCGACGCCTCCTTCGCCCGCACCGACACCGACGACGACGGCCGCGTCTCCCTCAAGGAGCTGCTGACCGTGGCGCCGAATGGCAGCGGCGAGTTCAAGGCCATGGACAGCAACGCCGACGGCTACCTGTCCGAGGCCGAGGTCTACAAGTTCCGCAGCAACCAGTACACCAGCAATGGCAAGCCGGTGCCGACCGAGCTGTTCACCAAGATGAGCCAGGCCAAGGACTGATCCGCCCCTGTCACCACGCCCTCCCTGTCGCCGACCGGGAGGGCGTTCGTCCATCTGGAGAAGCCTCATGACCGCTCTTGCTCCCGTGCACGGCGCCGGCCTCGGCCTGCGCCGTGCCCTGCTTCCCGAACTGCTGGCGATGGCGCCCGGCAGCGTGGATTTTCTCGAATGCGCGCCGGACAACTGGATCGGCGTCGGTGGCGCCCATGGCGATGGCCTGGCGGCACTGGCCGAGCGCATCCCGCTGACCTGCCACGGCCTGTCGCTGTCCCTCGGCGGCCCGGCGCCGCTGGACCTCGACCTGCTGACGCGCACCCGCAGTTTTCTCGAACGCCATCGGGTGCCGCTGTACAGCGAGCACCTGAGCTACTGCTCGGACGACGGCCAGCTGTACGACCTGCTGCCGCTGCCGTTCACCGACGAGGCCGTGCACCACGTGGCCGCGCGCATCCGCCAGGCCCAGGACGTCTTCGGCCGGCGCATCGCTGTGGAAAACATCTCCTACTACGCGGCGCCCTACCAGGCGCTGAGCGAGATCGAGTTCCTTCTCGCGGTACTGGACGAGGCCGACTGCGACCTGCTGCTGGACGTCAACAACCTGTTCGTCAACGCCATCAACCATGGTTACGACGCGGCGAGCTACCTGGCGGCGATTCCCGCCGCGCGGGTGGTCTGCCTGCACGTGGCCGGGCATTACGACGAGGCCCCGGACCTGAAGATCGACACCCACGGAGCCGCCGTGAAGGGCGACGTTTGGACGCTACTTGAACAGGCCTACGCGCGCTTCGGCGAGGTGCCGACGCTGCTGGAGCGGGACTTCAACTTCCCGCCACTGGCCGAGCTGCTGACCGAGGTCGAGCAGATTCGCGGCTACCAGCGTGCCGCCCGGCTGCCGGAGGTGCGCCATGGCTGAGGCCCTGCACGAGCAACTGCTGCGCATGGCCCGCCATGTGCGCGACCCGCAGCGCCATGCGCCGCCACCGGGCATCGAGGCGCGGCGCCTGGCGGTCTATCGGCAGCTGTTCTTCGGCAATCTCGAGTCGCTGCTGGCCGGGGCCTTTCCGGTGGCGCGGGCGAGCCTGGGCAGCGCTCGCTGGCAGGCGCTGGTGCAGGCCTTCTACGCCGACTACCGCTGCCGCACGCCGCTGTTCACCGAGCTGGCCGGCGAGTTCGTCGACTACCTGGAGGCGGGCGAGGCTCCGGATGTACCGGAGTGGCTGGCCGAGCTGGCCCACTACGAGCGGGTGGAGAGCGTGCTGCTGCTCAGCGCCGCGGACGAGCCGGCCAATGAGCCCCACGGCGATCTGCTCGACGGCGTGCCCGTGCTGTCGCCCCTGGCCTGGCCGCTGGCCTATCGCTGGCCGGTGGCGGAGATCGGCCCTGGGCATCTGCCGCAGCAGGCGCCGGCGCAGCCGACCCTGATCCTGGCCCAGCGCCGGGCGGACCAGCGCGTGCATTTCTCGCGACTGGCGCCGCTGGCCCATGCGCTGCTGCTGTCGCTGCAGACGCATGATGTCAGCGGCCGCGAGCACCTGGCATTGCTGGCCGAGGCCATCGGCGTGGCGCCGGAGGAAATTGTGCCGGCCGGGCTGGCGCTGCTGCAGAGCCTGCGCGCCCAGGGCGTGGTGCTCGGTACTCGCATCGCCGTCTGAACGCCGGTCATGAAAAAGCCCGCGCACCCCATGAGGTGCGCGGGCTTTTTTGTTGCGCGGATCAGGCCTCGCGCCGCAACAGCGCGTCCAGGCTAAGGCGCCCGGCGCCCTTGAGCAGCAGCGGCAGCAGGGCGACCAGGTAGATCAGCGGCAGCTTGTAGTTGCCATGGCCGTGGTCGCTGATCGAGTAGCCCAGGGCCAGCTCCGCCAGGCTCGACCAGTGCGCCGGCCAGTGCACGGCGGCGATGGCCACGACGGTTAGGGCGATCAGGGTGGCCGACGCCAGGCGAGTGCCCAGGCCGAGCAGCAGGAGCAGGGGCGCGATCAGCTCGATCCACATCGACAGCTGCCAGTTCACCTCGGCCGGCAGCAGGTGGAACGGGAAGGGGAACTGCAGCTGGGCGAACCAGTTCGGCCCGTTCCATTTCTCCAGGCCGGCCTCGAAGAATTCCCAGGCGAGGAACAGGCGCAGCGGCAGGTCGGCGCTCCAGGCACCGAGGCGGTCGAGTTGGGCGAAGACGTTCTTCAGCGGAGCGAGTGCGAAATTATGCATGGCGACCTCGAATCAGCGGGCGGTGGCGAGCGGCGTGCGGGCCGGCTGGGTGTTGCGGCGCACGCGCTGGGCCAGCTTGGCGACGAGCTTGAGCACGATGGCGGAGAACATCAGGGCGAAGCCCAGCACGTACCAGGGGCTCATCGGGATGCGCTTGTAGAACGACAGGCAGAAGATCGCCGCCAGTACCCAGGTGCCGGTGCCGTGCAGAAGTTTCCAGCCGCGGCCACCGAGGGCCTTCATCGCCCAGGGGAAGGAAGTGAGGCTGAGCAGCAGGATGAACAGGTAGCCCACCGAGCCGGGAATATTGGCGGCCACCGAGCGGCCGTTCCAGAACACCTCGGGGAACAGCTTGGCGTAGGTCAGGATCAGTACGCCGTGGATCAGGTGGGAGAAGGCGAAGGCCAGGCCGAAGAAGCGCCGTTCGCGCAGCAGCGCGCGGCTGGTCGGGCTGGGCACCAGGATAGCCAGCGACGAGGCGAGGAAGGCCAGCAGGAACAGGGCGAAGGAGGTGCGGGCGGTGACGCGGATGGCGCTGCGCAGCGCCTCAACCAGTTGTGGCTGCCAGGCCAGGGACAGTGCGGTGGCGACCAGGACGAGCAGCGCGAGCAGGCCGAACAGGCGCCAGCCGTGCAGGCTGGCAGGGGCGGTGGAAGGGTTCATGGGTTGGGCTCCGGGGTGGTGCGCGGTCGGCGGGATGCCACCGCGCTGTCCCTGCCATGCTCGCCAACCGGTTTGTATCGGATGTGTCCGCCTGGGGCCTTCGTGTATCGCCGTGTATCGCCGGTTCAGCTTGTTACAGTCAGCTCCAGTTGGGCGCATAGGCCGCCACTGTCGCGGTTGCTCAGGGTCAGGCGTGCGCCCAGGGCCTGGCTCAGTTGCAGGGCGATGGCCAGGCCCAGGCCGGTGCCGCCGGTGCTGCGGTTGCGCGAGCTTTCCACCCGGTAGAACGGCTTGAACACTTCCTCCAGTTCCGCCTCGGCGATGCCGGGGCCGTTGTCCAGTATCTGCAGGCGCACGCCATGTTCGTCGCGCTCCACCCGCAGCTCGGCGCTGCCGGCGAACTTGAGGGCATTGTCGATCAGGTTGCTCAGCACCCGGCGCAGGGCATGCGGACGGGTCTCCACCAAGGCGCCGCTGCGGCCGTCCAGGCTCACCGCCTGGCCGCTGTCCTGGTAGTCGAGCACCAGGCTGTCGAGGAAGGCGTCCAGGTCGACCCGGCACAGCGCCTCGCGGCTGCCGTCCATGCTGCGCGCGTAGGCCACACCTTCGCGCACCAGGTGCTGCATCTCGTTGAGATCGCTCCACAGGCGCTCGCGCTCCGGCGAGTCGTCCATCTGTTCGACGCGCAGCTTCATGCGCGTGATCGGCGTCTGCAGGTCGTGGGAGATGGCCGCCAGCAGCTGCATGCGCTCCTTCAGGTAGGCAGCGATGCGGCCCTGCAGGGCGTTGAAGGCGCGGGCGGCGTAGGCCACTTCCTTCGGCCCGCGTTCGTCCAGCGGTGGCGCCGGGCTGTCCGGGTCGAGATGGTCCACCGCGCTGGCCAGGCGGGTCAGCGGGCGGATCGCCATGCGCACCGCGAGCCAGGTGCAGAGCAGCAGTACCAGCAACTGCACCAGCAGCATCAGCGGCAGCCAGTCGGCCATGGGGATGGTGCCGGGTGTGACGTCCAGCACCAGCGGGTTGCCGTCGCTGAGGCGGATATGTACCTGGAAATGCGGGCGCGGCCCCTCGATGGTCTCGAAGCGCAGGGGGAAATGGGCACCGATGGCCCGCTCGATGGCGGGCACCGCCATGGGTGCGTCGTTCATGTCCATCGGCACGCCGGGCAGGCCCTGGTCGAGCCGGTAGCGGTAGTTGCGCCGCTCCAGCAGCGGCAGCCAGCTGGCGCGCTCGGCGGCGGGCAGGCGGTCGACTAGCATCACCGTGGTGCTCAGGTCCATCTGCAGGTTGTCGAGCATCAGCTCGCGGCCGGTCTGGTAGCGCTCGTAGAACTGCGAGCTGAACGACATGCCGTAGGCCAGCAACAGGCCGACCAGGAAGATCAGACTCAGGCGTGCGGCCAGGGTGCGCGGCCAGCGCAGCAGGGCGTTCACAGGCCCGGCTCGATCAGCTGCACGGGCAGCGAGAACACGTAGCCCTCGCTGCGCACCGTCTTGATGTAGGCCGGCTCGCGGGCATCGTCCAGCAGGCGCTGGCGCAGGCGGCTGACCAGCAGGTCGATGGAGCGGTCGAACACGTCCGCCTCGCGGCCCTGGGTCAGGTTGAGCAACTGCTCGCGGCTCAGCACCCGCTGCGGATGATCGAGGAACACCCGCAGCAGGCGGTATTCGGCTCCGCTCAGGGCGATGACCGTGTCGGCCGCGTCCAGCAGGTGGCGCGCGCTGGTGTCCAGGCGCCACTGGCCGAAGCCGATCAGCCGGCTGCTCTCGCTGATCTGCAGGTTCGGCGGCAGCATGCGCGTGCGGCGCAGTACGGCGTTGATCCGCGCCAGCAGCTCGCGGGCGGAGAAGGGCTTGGTCAGGTAGTCGTCGGCGCCCATCTCCAGGCCGACGATGCGGTCGGTCTCTTCGTTGCGCGCTGTGAGCATCAGTATCGGCGTGGCCTTGTGTTTGCCCACGCGCAGCTCGCGGCACAGCTTCAGGCCGTCGTCGCCGGGCATCATGATGTCGAGCACGATCAGGTCCACCGCGTTGCCCTCGAGGAAGGCACGCATCTGCCGGCCATCGGCCGCCAGGCTCACGCGCAGGCCGTTCTTCTTCAGGTAGTTGCCCACCAGCTCGCGGATTTCCCGGTCGTCGTCGACGATCAGGATGTGATCGACATGGTCCATGGCGGTCTCTCGTTGCAGTGACGGTGGCTAGTCTATCGACCTCGGCGGCGCTTGCCCGCCACCCTTTGTATTGCAGTGTATCCAGGCTTCGGGGTGATACCTGGCGCGGCAATCGCTCGCCGTGCCCGACACATTGGCGATACCTCCTGAACGTGCAATGGGCGCCCGGCAGATGTGATCCATCGCCATCCCCATGATCCTCAGGAGACTCTCATGAAAGCCATCACCCGCGCCGCCCTCGTCCTGGCCTGCGTCCTTCCCTTCGGCAGCTTCGCTGTTCAGGCCGCCGAGAGCATCCCCGTCGAGCGCTACCACTACGGCATGCAGCTGGACGTGCAGAAAGTCCTGCAGCTGCACGAAGCGCCTTCGACCCTGTGCCAGGTGGTGGAGGCGCGCATGGATTACCTGGATTCCCAGGGCCGCGAGCGCAGCCTGGCCTACCTCAAGCATGCCAAGGCCTGCGAGTACGACAACTGATCGCTGCCCCCGACTCGCCCGGCGGCGCCGGGCATGACCTTTCGCGCACCGCGAGGTGACCCATGCTGCTCATTGCCTTCCTCGGTGGGGTGCTGACCATTCTCAGCCCCTGCATTTTGCCCGTGCTGCCGCTGTTGCTGTCCAGAGTCGGTGGCTCGGCCGCATCGATCTGGCTGACCCTGCTCGGCCTGGCTTCCGGCTTCGCCCTGCTGGCCAGCCTGGCGGCGGTGTCTGCGGACTGGGCCATCACGGCCAGCGTCTGGGGTCGCTATATGGCACTCGCCGCCTTGGCGTTGTCCGCGCTGGCGTTGCTCTCCACTCGCTTTGGCAACTGGCTGTCGCGCCCATTGCTATGGTTGGGCGATCATTTGCACGGCGAGGCCCGGCGCCTGCCTGCAGGGCTTTCCGCCTGGTTGCTCGGGCTCGCCAGCGGGCTGCTGTGGGCGCCCTGTGCGGGGCCGATACTCGGCCTGATCCTCTCGGGTGCCATGCTCGGCGGGCCCGCTGTCGCCAGCAGCCTGCTGCTGTTCAGCTACGGGCTCGGCAGCGCCGTGGCGCTGGCGCTGGTGATCTTCCTGGGCCGTGGTGTGGTGCAGCGGCTACGCCCCTCGCTACGCCTGATCGAGTGGCTGCGACGTGGCATGGGCGGCGTGGCGTTGCTGGCGGTCATCGGCATCGCCAGCGGGATGAGTAGCCAACTGGCCGGCGCCGGCTCGTCGAGCCTGCTGTCCGCGCTGGAACGCAAGGTGCTCGGCGGCGTGCCCCTGCTGCTGACGCAGCTGGTCGGCGATGCCCGCGCCGCCGATAGCGAACAGCTGCCCGACCTGGGGCCGGCACCCTCGCTGGACGGGGCCACCCAGTGGCTCAACGGTCCGGCGCTGGATCTGCAAGCCCTGCGCGGCAAGGTGGTGCTGGTGGATTTCTGGACCTACGACTGCATCAACTGCCGCAACAGCCTGCCGTACGTGAACCAGTGGGCCCGGCGCTATGCCGACCAGGGCCTGGTGGTGATCGGCGTGCACACCCCCGAGTACCCCTACGAGCGCATCGTCGAGAACGTGCGCGACGCGGTGGTGCGGCTGGGCGTGCAGCACCCGGTGGCGATCGACAACCAGTACCGGATCTGGAGCGCCTTCAACAACCAGTACTGGCCGGCGCACTACTTCATCGATGCCGATGGACGAATCCGCCATCTGCATTGGGGCGAGGGCGGCTACGCCGAGCAGGAACGCATCATTCGCCAGTTGCTGGAGTCCGCCCGGCACGCCGGGCAGGCAACGGCGCAGCCGGCTGAAGGCGCGCGTCGTTGAGCGGCATGTGATGGCAGAACCGTCGGCTCCCGGACGAGCTGCCTGCATTTAGCTGCAATGGATGCGACTCCCAGGGCTCAAAACTCTGGAGCACATCTGCAGGCGCGAATCGGGAGGTTGGCATGAAGGCGAGTGTCATGGAGCAACAGACGAGCTGCACGCTGGATGCGTTGCGCGACAAGAGAAATGCCGCGCAAGCCGAGCTGGAGCGATACCTGCTGGAGCAGTTCCCCATCGATACCGACCAGAAGAACCTGGGCGTGGCGATGCGCGCCCACGCGGTGGTCGAGATCGAGGAGGAAATGCGCCACGAGATGCTGAGGGCGCAGGCCCACGGCTGAGCCGAGGGCATGCGCATCACTCGGGGGCGTTCTGCGGGTCGCCTTCGTTGGATCGGCTGCGCGGCTGTTCCCCCGTGATGTCCTCGTCCGGCTGCTCTTCCTTCTTGGGCGGTTCATGAGTGGTGGGCGTCTGTTCGGCTTTACCGTCGGGCGTTGCGTGACTGGTCATGGGCTCGGCTCTCCATAGAGGCTGGATACCTCTGTTTTGAGGGGAGAGCGGGGCGGGTGTTCAAGTATTTGCGGGTGACACCGGCCAGCCCGAATGCCGCGTCGTGCGCACGGCGCCATGGGTTTGAGCATTGGTCGGCAGCGCGATGTCGAGGGTGGCTGGCAGCATATCTAGCAGATTCCGCTTCCTTCATGCGATCAGCCCCCCAATGAATCCAATCGATCTCCAGTCGTTCCAACGCATCACCAGCGCCCATGGCGAATTCGAGGGGGCCGCGTACTTCGACTCCGAGGAAGAGCTCGCCCACGAGGTGTTTCCTGACCGCATCGTTTTCCAGACCAATTATCTGGATTACCGCAGCTACGAGGTCGACCTCGCCGAGGGCGGCATACGCGTGCGCAAGACGCGACTGGACAACTACCGGCGCGGCGACAAGGCCAAGGTCATCGACGACGCCATGGACGAGGAGGACTGGGGCGAGCTGGGTGACATGTGGCAGCGCATGAGCCGCGACCTGGACAACCAGGAGCAGGGGCCGCAGCTCGATGTGAGCGACACCCTGGCCGAGCTGTTCTACTGCCTGTTCGACGAGCCCCGCGCGCAGCAACTCGCGGATAACCTCCCGGCGCCGTCGACGCAGTGGGATTGGGCCTGGAGGCAGCTCGAATCGGCGCTGGCCGGGGCCGACCAGCTGGCCGAGTTCGAATGGAAGGAGTGGTCGTCCCACGGCGTCGATGCCGTCAATGCCCTCGCGCCGCTACGACAGCTGGGCATTGCCATCGCGGCGCCTGACGACACGACCGTCGCCACTGTCAGCCGTGCCGACGACTGGGGGCGGGCGGTGCTGCAGTATTTCAACGCGCAGCTGGACGCCCATGATCTGAAGCTGCTGGCCATCGGCACCCACTTCGACGAGAGCCAGGCCTTCGCCTGCCTGCCCATGAATGGCCTGGGGCTGGTCAATGCGCTGGAGATCATGGGCCGGCTGGGCATCGTCCACAAATACTGAGCGCTTGCGCGCGCCCTGCGATCCTGAGTCAGCAGCATGAGAAAGTGTGATCGATGCGGATTCCTCACCTTCCAGCACAACGCGCCCTGTTCGCGCTGTGCCGAGGAGATGCGGCTGGCCAGAGAGGCTCTGGTGCCGAGGCGCAAACCCTCGGTGTGGCGCAAGGTGGTGCAGTGGCTGCTTGTCGGCCTGCTGGTCGCGGCGCTTGCCGCTGCGGCGGCGATCACCTGGTTCCTGAATACGGCTGGCGAGTCGTTTCGCTCCCTCGGCTGACCGCCAGTGGTTCTCGCCGCAAAATTGTGTCGACTCTGCGGAGTGACTGTGTAGAATCCCGCGCCCGAAAATGCAGGAGACAACACGTTGGTCATTCATTACTTCGCGTCCCAGGAAAGTGTTGCGTGCGGACGCACCGGGTCTGGCCTCAATAGCAGCCAGGATGTCGCCCAGGTTTCATGCAAGCTCTGCCTTCGCTCCGTGGAAAAGATGGCGACCGCGCCCGTACGCAAGGCGCCGAGTCTGGCGGAGCTGAGAGCCGCCGCGAAGGCGGAGAAGGCAGCCGCTGCCGAGGCTGCCAAGCCCACCCCCCGACTGTCGGCGCGCGCCGAATGGCAGCAGCGTCTGCAACAGCTGCCGGGTCGCAATCGACTGCCTCGTGGCGTAGCCAAGCAAACCTTCATCTAGTCGCCGCCGTACAAGGCCCGCTTCCCCCGAAGCGGGCATGGCTAGCGCCACCATCGCTCTGTAGCTCGCCGCGAGATCACCCCGAAGAGCGATAGCGCCGCCACTCCCAAGTCCCGAACATTGCTAGATACCGTCTCGCTTTGGCCGCTTCCCGGCGCCATCGCATGAGCGGTCATTCCAGCAACGAGGCGCGGGGAGTCGCCATGAAAAAACTGATCTCGGCCATCGTGGTGCTGTTGCTAGGCGCCGCCGCCTGCTTGTACTTCTTCCCTTCGGCCCTGCTTGCCACCACGCAACTGGTCGAGCGGCGCCTGGCCGGGCTCTCGCCCCAGGAAATCCAGGTTGGCGAGTTCACCATTCGCTACTACGAGGGCGGCCCGGCCGATGGCGAAACCCTCCTGATGCTGCATGGCTTCGGCGGCAACCGCGACACCTGGCTGCGCTTCTCGCGCCAGTTCACCGAGCGCTACCACGTTATCGCCCTGGACCTGCCGGGCTTCGGCCAGAGCAGCAAGCCGGATGTCAGCTATGACGTCGCCAGCCAGGTCGAGCGCCTGCACGCCGTGATCCAGACCCTGGGCCTGGGCAAACTGCACCTGATCGGCAATTCCATGGGCGGCCACATCGCCGCGCTGTATAGCGCGCGTCATGGCGACCAGGTGCTCAGCCTGGCGCTGCTGAACAATGCCGGCGTGACCACCCCGACCAAGAGCGAGATGTACCTGCGCGTGCAGCGTGGCGAGCCCAACCCGCTGATCGTGCGGGAGCCGCAAGACTTCGATGTGCTGATGCAGTTCGTCTTCGCCACTCCGCCAAGCATCCCCGGCCCCTTGAAGCGGCACTTCGCCGAGCAGTCGATGGCCAACCGCGCGCACTACGACCAAGTGTTCGCCCAGCTGCGTGAACACTACGTGCCACTGGAGCCGGAGCTGCCCAAGATCCAGGTACCGACCTTGCTGCTGTGGGGCGATCAGGATCGGGTGCTGGACGTATCGAGCATCGAGGTGATGAAGCCGCTGCTGAAACAGCCCAGCGTGGTGATCATGCAGAACTGCGGCCACGTGCCCATGCTCGAACGCCCGGCCGAAACCGCTCGGCACTATCAGGACTTCCTGGACGCGGTCCGCGGCTGAGGCGGGTAGTAATCGGGGGGCGAGGCAGCGAAGCCAGGGCAACGACATCGACCGGGTTGGGCAGTTTTGGGGAAGCGGCCAACCTTGAGCAAATGGGGTAGCGTATCCCGACTCAACTCCAACGCGGGCAAACGCTGTGACCCTTACCCAAGCGCAACAGAAGCTTTATCTGGAAGACCTTTCCATAGGCGACACCTTCACCAGCCGGCGCTACGAGATGAGTGCCGAGCGGGTGGTTGCCTTCGCCAGCGAATTCGACCCACAGCCGTTTCATATCGATCCGGTCGCAGCCCAGCAATCCTTCTTCAACGGGCTCGCGGCCAGTGGCTGGCACACCTCGGCTGTCGTCATGCGGCTGTTTGCGGAGAGTGTTCCCTTGGCCACCGGCATCATCGGTGCGGGCTGCAATGTCGAGTGGCTGAGCGTGGTCAGGCCTGGAGATACCCTGCATGTCGTCTCGACGGTGAAGGACATAATCCCGTCGAAATCCAAGCCGGATCGCGGCATCGTCATCATGGAGAATCTCGCGATCAACCAGGACGACGTCATCTGCCAGCGCAACACCGCAACGCTACTGGTGTTTCGTCGGCTATAGGCGTCAGATCGCGAAAAATCGACCTCCTGGCCGGCGGCCCTGGCCAAGACTGAATACAATCTGTGCCCGAACCTCCTGGGCCATGAGCATGGCTACATCCAACAAGGAACTCGCCTCCATGGCCTCTTTGGACAAACAACAGAAACGTGCCCAGCGGGCCAAAGCCAAGGCCAAGCAGAATCGTTCGGGCAAAGCCAAGCCCAATGTCATACATCCGCTGCTGGCCAATCCGCTGGTCAACGAGCCCTTCGATGATGTCGAAATCGACCTGAGCACCTTCGACTTCAAGGACATCGAGGAAAACGGTTTCGACCCGGCGCACTTCGACGACCTGTTCCAGGCGATGAAAGTCGGCGAAGGCATCAGCCTACTGGCGATGTGTCTGGTGTTCCTGCAGTACCCGGTGCTGGAACTGGTGATCGCGGAGGAGGGGGAGGACGCCGCCATCGACTTCATGATGGGCCTGCTGATCACCTATCGCGGAATCTTCCACGATGAAGACGAAGACACGGCCGTGAAATGGGTCGGTGGCGACACCTTCCAGACGGCCTACAACGAAGCGTCGATGATCCTGCAGAAGAAATACGCTCGCGGCGCCTCAAACACACAGATTTAGCCGCCGCCGAGCAGCTGCTGTAGCGAGTCCAGTCGGCCGAGAGGGTGCATCTCAAGAGCTCAGTTGCATGTCCAACTTTCTCTCCGGTTCAGTACGTCGGCTAAATTCGTCCGCCTGCTTGCCTAAATACCAGCCCAGCCCACCCCAGACCAACGCACACACTGCCCCGGTCAGTGCGACCAGCATCGCGCCTTGACCCAGCGTGTCCAGTCCACTCTTCAGCCAACCGCTGAGCGCGTCACCCGCGCGATACACCACGGTATCAATGAAGTTCTTGGCCTTGTACTTGCTCTCGGCATCCAACGGCGCAAAAAGCATCTCCCTACCCGGCCGGATGAACGCGTACTCACCGATGCGACGAACAACCATCAGCGCGGCAAGCACTGCAAAGGTCGGTGCTAGGGCGAGACAGATGAAACCAAGGCAGACCAGTATCGGCATGATCGCCAACAGCATGCGCACGCCCATTTTCTTGGCGATACGTCCCGTGATGAACAGCTGTGACAACAGGGCGCCGGCCTGAACGATGACATCGATGACGCCAAAGACCCTGATCTGTGACTCGCGATCGGGAAAGCGCTCCGCGACTAGCCTCGCCTGCTCGAAGTACAGCAGGGTGGTCACCGCGGCCAGCAGCACGACGAAGCCTGCGACAGCGAGCAGATAGGGAGACTGGATCACCCGCGTCAGGCCGCTGAGCGGATTGCCGGCTACCGGTCGGTGGGAGCTCTCAGGCTTGACTGCACCTGGCCTACCCGCCCCGTCGATTTCCCGCCAGCGCATAAGTGGGGTTTTGAGTGCCAGGGCGACGCCTAGCAACACAGCTGCCAGTAGAACCAAGCCGGCCGGACCCGTCACGCCGACCAATAACGAGGCCAACGCTGGACCGACCAAACCACCGACGCTTGCTCCGGCAGCAATGAACGCGAACAGCCGCTTGGCCTGCTGACCGTCGAACACATCGGCCATCAGGCTCCAGGCCACGGAGACCACGAACAGGTTGTAGACCGAAATCCAGACGTAGAACACGCGCGCCAACCAGACGCTATCGCTACTGAGTTGAAACAGTCCGGAGAAGACCAGCAGGTTGAGGCAAAAGAAGCCGTAGACCCAATCGATGAAGTGCAGGCGTGGCACCCGCGAGCTAAGCCAGGCGAACAGCGGAACGGCTATCAGCATGACGACGAAGGTGGCGGTGAACAGCCACTGCAGATTCTCTATCCCAGCCATGATGCCCATCGACTCGCGAATCGGCCTCAGCATGAAGTAGCCACAGAAAAGGCAGAAGAACAGGAAGAACCCCGTGAAGGCGGGCTTGATCTCACGGTGCTCGGCATTGATGGCGGCGCCGAGGCGCCGCACCAGGTTTGCTGAAAGCATGATCGACGCTCCGATGAGTTCAGCGGAAACTGACGTTGGTCAGTTGCTCGGTGGTCGACCACAAGCGCGCAGCCGCTTCGGCATCCTTCGCTGCAGCGGGAACCCTGGCCAGCCCAAGCGGCCCGCGCTTTTCATCCTTGCCTACAGGCCCGTAGTAGGCGCCCGCCTGCGCCTCGTGAGCGGTGGCAGCGTATAGCGTCGGCAATGCACCTTGGGCAGCGGAGTGGTATCGCTCACGATCCTTGGCCCAGTTACGGCCGAACTCGCTGTCCAAGCCTGGCCCTCGAGCGATCAACTCGGTGACGGCCACTCCAGGATGTGCGGCGATGCTCTGAACACCCCAGCCGTGCGCGGTGCTGCGACGATGCAGTTCGAAGGCGAACATAAGCCCGGCCAACTTGGACTGGGCGTAGGCAGAGTAGGGGTCGTAGGCCTGCTCCGACTGCAGATCGTCGAAGTTGATGCGACCTCGTGCTGCAGCGATGCTCGCCAACGTGACGACGCGCGGTGAATCGCTTTTGCGCAGCAACGGAAGCACGTGTGCAGTCAGAGCAAAATGCCCGAGATAGTTGGTGGCCAATTGCAGCTCGAAACCTTGAGCCGAAGTGCCTCGCTGCGGCGGGGCCATGATCGCCGCGTTGTTGATGAGTCCATCCAGGCGCGGTAGGCGCGAGTTGAGGCGCTTACCCAAATCTTGAACCGACACCAAGTCGGCTAGATCCACAGCCTCGAATTCCACTCGAGCATCGGCGACCTCCTGCTTGATCCGAGCAATCGCCTCCTTGCCGCGCTGCGCATTACGCGCAGCGATTACCACCTGGGCGCCAGCCGCAGCCAATGCCTTGGCGTCTTCGAAACCCATCCCGCTGGTGCCTCCGGTAACCAAGAAAATACGCCCGCTCTGCGAAGGCATATCGACGAGGCTCCAATCCGGTTTGGGCTGGCCTTGGGCAACCGCGCTGCCCATCTCCAGTACACAGCTCACCGCCAAGCCTATAGCTGCAAGCCCTCTGCGCCATGCCGGTTTGACAGTTCCGACAGCGCTCATCTGTAGGGTATTGCTCATGCTTCGATCCTCCTGTTGTGACACACCGCTTCGGTGCAGTGCGTTTACAGGAGGCATTGTTCTCTGGAGGATTAGTCAGGATAAGCCGTGTAAACATGGATGCCGCGTACGGCTGGTCGTACAATCGGGCCCTTGCTGAAGGATAAAACCATGCGCCAGCCTAACTTGACCGATGTCGCGTTGTTCGCAGCAGTTGTGGATGCCGGAGGGTTTCGTGTAGCTGCTCAGCAGCGTGGTATGTCTGCCTCCTCGATTAGCGATTGCGTGCGCCGCCTCGAGCGCGATCTGGGCGTTCGCCTGCTCAACCGCACTACGCGCAGCGTCTTCCCCACAGAGGTGGGCGCTCGACTGCTGGAAAGGCTACGCCCCGCCCTGGAGGAGATAGGCGCAGCGTTGGGCGACCTGGACGACGTGCTCCAACCGGTAGGAACTCTACGCCTCAACGTGCCGGTACCCGTCGCCCGCTTCGTTTTGCCCCGATTGATCCCAACATTCCTGCAGCGCCATCCGGGCATCAATGTTGAGGTAGCCATGGACAATACCTTCATCGACGTCATCGCTGCCGGCTTCGACGCTGGAGTGCGGTACGAGGAAAGCCTGGCCAAAGACATGATCGCCGTGCCAATCGGCCCGCGCCGCCAGCGTTTCGTGGCCGCCGCCGCGCCCTCATACCTGCGAAAGCACGGTGAGCCGCGTCACCCGCGCGACCTGCTGAATCACCGGATGATTGGCCATCGGTTCGAGAGCGGAAAACTCGGTGTATGGGAGTTCGAGAAGGACGGTGCAATAGTCCGCGTGCCGCCTCAAGGCCCGTTGCTCACTTCGTCTCAGGATCTAGAAGTAGGCTCGGCAGTCGGAGGGGTGGGAATCATCTACACCTTCGAGGAATACCTCAGGCCACTGCTCGACCGGGGGGAACTGGCGCCGGTTCTGCAGGATTGGTGGCAAGCCTTCAATGGCCCTTATCTGTATTACAACGACCGCCGGCATATGCCATCGCCGCTCAGAGCCTTTGTCAATTTCCTCAGGGAAGAGGCAGAGCAATCGGCAAACGCCAACATCTGCTGAGTCGTTATCCGCTACTCATCTATGAGGCGTCGCGGGTAAGAGCATCGTTTATGAAGTTACCAATCCGGCTTATGGCGTCCCGGGACTCCGGCATCCAGTCGCAGAACGCCTGCCAGACATGCCACATGCCCGGCCACTCTTCGATCCTGACTTTGACTCCGGCCTTGGTCGCTTGATTGGCGAGATCTACCGAGTCGCTCAGCAGTACTTCGTCAGCCCCTACTTGAATGTAGATTTCCGGAAGCCAACGCAGGTCCGCGAACCGGGGCGAGACCTGCGGATGGTTCAGCGGGGTCTGGTCCGCATATTCCAGGGCAGCCTGTTGCAGGCGATCTGCTGTCGGGAAAAAGGGATCCCTGTGCCTTAGCGTTTGGTACGACTCCCCGCTGCATGTCAAATCGGTCCAGGGGCATAACGCCACCAGGGCCCGGGGAAGGGGACGGCCGCTGTTCCGGATGCGTAGCGCTGTCGCCAGCGATAACCCACCCCCAGCCGAATCTCCAGCGATGACGATACGGTTCGGTTGCAGCCCCAGCTCGCTCTGCATCCATTCGAAGGCAGTGACGGCATCGTCCAGCGCGGCAGGGAAGGGATGTTCGGGGGCCAGTCGGTAGTCGAGAAGAAGCACGCGAACCTGACTCGCCTTGGCAATGTGGCTCGCCAGAGCCCTGTGCGAGCTTATGGAGCCCGAGACATACGCACCGCCGTGCAGATACAGCACGGCGGCATCCAAAGCAGCTCGTTCAGGGATCAGCCACTGCGCATCACGCCCTCCGACGCTCTCGGGGCTCTGAGATACACCGCTGGCGTTCTTGAACAGCCTGACCTGGCGATCCATGAGTGTGCGGCATTGCGAAAAGGGGCGGTGGGAGGTTTTACGAATCTCTCGCTTGAGAAGCATCTTGAGCAGATGGCTACGGATACTCGGCATGGCCATGGCCTCGTCTGATGGGGTAGCGCAACTCAATTGGCGTGCGGGCTGAATCGCAAGCTTTCGTCGGCTACGAGGTCAAAAAAAGACCGCTCCCGAGGGAGCGGTAAAAGTTCTCGGTGATCAACGGGAGTAGGATCGTCGATCCCGAGCGTCAGCAACTGGTGCCAGCATCCCTCTGCTCAGCGAACACCGGCGTTGCGCAAAGCGGTCGGGGTGTATTCGGCAGACGAGACTTTGAAGCCGAATTCGAGGGGATCCTTCTCCTCGTTACGCATTCCCGAAACGATGTATCGGCCGTTGATGAGGTCGTACAGCGCCTCCACGCCCAGCATGGGAATCTGCTTGTCATAGATAGGGGTCATAAAGCCTTCGGCAACTCGCCACAGGGTGCCGCGTGCGTCGTAATGGTCGAGGAGGGCGATCTGCCAGGTGTCCTCGTCGATGTAGGCAACCCGTTTGGCGTAGATGTGCCGGGCGTCTGCCTTGAGGTTCCCCTCAACCACCCAAACCCGATGGAGCTCATAGCGGGGAAGATCGGCATTGATATGGCCCGGCTTGACGATGTCGGAGTACTTCAGCTCGGCCGATTCGAGCTGGTAGTTGTTGTAGGGAATGTAGAGCTCCTTCTTGCCCAGCAGCTTCCACTCATAGCGATCCAGCGCCCCGTTGAACATGTCGAGGTTGTCCGAGGTGCGTTGGCCTTCCGAGGCCGGGAAAGGGCCATCGTAGGAAATCTGCGGGGCGCGGCGGACACGGCGCTGACCCGAGTTGTAGATCCAGGCCTTGCGCGGTTCCTTGACCTGATCGAGGGTCTCGTGGACCAGCACCACGTCACCGGCCAGGCGTGCGGGGGCGGTGATCAGCTCGCGGTAATAGAACAGCACGTTGCCCGGGTCCGCCGGGTCGAAGTCGTTCAACTGGTCCCGATAGGCGAACTGCTGCTTGAAATGCACCGGTGTATAGGTGCCGTTCGCCGTCGGTGTGGCCTGCACGTAACTTCTGCGGGCGCTGCCGCCGCGGTAGCGGGTCAGGTGATTCCACATCACCTCGATTGCGCTCTGGGGAATCGGGAAGGGGATGGCGGTCTCGAAGTCCTTCAGACCGTCGCCGTTGGATATCAGCGTGGTGCTGACAGCATTGCGCGCGGCGGCTTTCTGCACCTGCTCGGGCACTGTCACGCTGCGGTGCGTGGGAAACACCCGCATGCGATAGCTCTGGGCATAGCGCTTGAACATCGCGCGCTGCCCTTCGCTGAGCTTGTCGGCGTATTGCTCCTGGTTCTCGGCCGTAATGGTGAACAGCGGTTGCTCGTCGGCAAAGGGATTGGCCGGCCTCCCACTTGCTGCGTCGACACTGGCCGCGGCCTTGTCGAGGCCACCGGTCCAGGCGGGAATGCTGCCATCGGCATTGCCGGCTTTCTCGGCGCCAATCGGTGTCAGCGTGTCGCCGAGTTTGGCTGCCTCACTGGCAGACACAGCGGCTTGGGCCGTGCAGTGAATGGCAAGGGAAAGAGAGGTAGTCGCAAGGATCAGGGATTTTATTTTCATTGTGATCACTCATTCAGAAGGCAACGCCGAAGCTCAAGGCGACGAAGTCACGATCGATGTTGGTGTTGTAGTCACCGCCGAAGAAGTCGGTGTAGGACAGGTTGGCGCTGTAGGTGCTGAGGACGCTGGCATCGATGCCCAGGCTGATGGCCTTGGCGCCTTCGTTGAAGCCAGGCTCGGTGCCATAGCCGTCGACATCGTGGGACCAGGCGAGGTTGGGGCGCAGATCCACACCGGGAATCAGGTTGCTGTACTCCCAGATGGCGCGGACGCGGTATCCCCAGGAGGTGCTGGTGGCGAAACCATCGTCCGTGCAGTTGTTCGGTGTCGAGGCGTTGGTCAGCCCCCGGCACTGACTGTTGTCTGGATAAAGTTCTCCTTGGCCGAACGCAGTGGCGCGGCCATATCTCAGGTCGCCTTGGCCTTCCAGCCCGCCGACATGAACCACGCCGACTTCGCCGACCAGCGTCAGGCGATCGGCGCCCATCACCTGATCGAAGAAGTGGGTAGCGGTCACCTGCGCCTGTGTTACTTCCTTGCGCCGATAGCCGGTGATGTCTTCTCCCGCACCGAATTGCACGCTGCCGCTGGACAGCACGGGGGACAGCGGCGGGACACCGGACGAGGCGATCACCAGATCCACGGGGCTGATCTGAACCGGCATGTTGGGCCGGTAGCTGATCTCGCCGGCCAGGGTGGTGCCGGTCGGCAACATGGTGCTGGCGCTCAGGCCATAGAGCCGGATGTCTTCGGGGTATTCGACGAAGTACTTGGAGGTACCCAGGTCACCGAACGTGGTGGCACCGACGGTACTGAAGTAAGCCATACGGCTGTGATAGTTGATGAAGTAGGCCGCGAACTCGCTGTCCAGTTCGGGCGCGAACCAGCGCAGGGCGGTTCCCCACTGGCCTTGATCACGTGCATCGCGATCACCTATCCGAGGAATCTCGGCGCCCGACGGGGCGTAAAGGCCCGAACAGCCGTCGGCCAGTGCGTCGGTTGGCGAGAAGAAGGTGCCGCAGTTGTCGATGACGGTCTGGTCCCATTCCAGCTGATAGAAACCCTCGACGGAAACCTCCTCGGTCAGGTTCTGCGAGAGGTACAGCATGTTGACCGGGATCAGTCCTTCCTTGATCTCGGCGCCGGGCCTGCGGAAGGCCGAGGCATCGACTGGGTTGATGGTGTTGATGCCGCCCTGGATGAAGGTGCTTTCGCCCCAGCTCACCACCTGCTTGCCCACACGCGCCGTGCCAGGCAGATCGCCGATCTGGTAGTTGTGGTAGACGAAGGCATCCAGCAGCTGCGCACCCGATGAGCGCGCCGCTTCCTTGCGGTTGTGCTCCTCGATGTCGCGGAAGAGCCGGCTTTCATCCTTCAGCTCGAAGTCGTACCAGTACTTGCCCCGGAGAAACACGCCGGTCTCGCCATACTTGAGCTCCAGATCGTGGATGCCCTTGAACACCTTCGAGAAGGTTTCGCCCTTCTTGAAGTTGCGCCTGCCGTCATCCGAGGCCGGGTCGTGCAGGAGATCCGGGTCGGGGTTGCGCAATGCCCAGCTGGCGCCGATGGCGAGGTTGGAGTCGAGCTGGCCTTCGACCTCACCTATCTGAAAGGTCACGGCCGACGCGGCGGTACTGGTGAGCGTGGCAACGGTAATGGCGGTGGCGAGGTGAGCCAGCCGCCATGGCGGTTGTATGCGTGTCATGGATTTCACTACCTCTTGTTATTGTTGTGGCGAAGTCGTTCTGGCCGTTTTGCGGGCACAGCCGGGCCCATTGGCCGTGGAGGAACGACGGCCATCGGTGTCTACGGGGCTAGATCAGCTGGTTAGCTGGGCAGATGGTGGGGCAATGGATGACCTCCCGGGCGTGCTGTGCCATTCGATGGGGAAGCTGTAACGGCCCAGCGCCTGGGCCAGTGCGGCCTGCTCGGACGCGACGGCAATCTGGGCGACCAGGCCGCGCTTGGCGTCCTGAATCACGTCGATGCCGAGCTCGGAAATGCCGAGTGCCTGGGCCTCTTGGCGAATGACCAGGGCGATCTCGCGTTGCTGCAGCGCGGGTTTGAAAATCTTGCCGACCGGCGTCACTGGCAGGGCGTCGAGAATTTCGATGCGTTTGGGAACCGCCGCGCGCTCGGGAATATTGGCGCTGGCGAAGGCCATCAGCTCGGCACTGCTGGTGCTCTGCCCAGCAGCGAGCTGGACGTAGGCAACGGGTACTTCTCCGGCATGGGCGTCCGGGCTGCCGACGGCGGCCACCAGCGCGACGGCGGCGTGCGCCTGCAGGGCCTCCTCGATCTGTTTGGGATCGATGTTGTGGCCACCACGGATGATCAGCTCCTTCTTGCGGCCCGTCAGCCAGAAATAGCCTTCGGCATCCTGGCGGCCCAGGTCACCGGTATTGAGCCAGCGCCGGCGATCGATCTCGATCCAGACCCCCTTGTTGTGGCTGCTGTCCAGGTAGCCGGCGAACACGTTCGGGCCATGGATGGCAATCACGCCGACCTCATCCACGGCGGCATCGCGCAGGTAGATCCCCGCGTCGTCGAGTATCACCGCGCGCATGTCCTGGTAGGCCAGGCGCAGGCCGATGGAGCCGACTCGCCGTTCGCCGTCCGGAGGGTTGCTGGAGGAGACGCAGGCGCCTTCGGTCAGCCCATAGCCTTCGAGAATGCGCACCCCGACGCGGCGTTCGAACTCGCGGAACAGTTCGACCGGCATGGGCGCCGCGCCACACAGCGCGTACTGCAGGCTGGAGATGTCGAAGCCGTTTACCGGATGCTGCAGCAGCGCCGAATAGACGGTGGGCACACCAGAGAAGGAGGTGATCCGGAAGTGCTGGACGATGGCCCAGAAGTTGGCGATGACCCCTTCGCCACGGTAGCCCTGGGGCGTGCCGATGATCACCCGGTCACCATGGGTCCAGGGCATGAGCCCGGTCACCAGCTGACCGTTGACGTGGAAGAGGGGCAGGCCACAGAAGATCACCTGACCGGAAGCTCTCGGCTGAGTGGCGGCATCCATGGACCAGGCATTGAACACCTCCGAGCCGTGGGTGCGGATGGCGATCTTCGGCAGGCCGGTGGTACCTCCCGTGCAAAAGTAGGACGAATGCTCATCCGATCGAATCTGCCTGCCGCTTTTGAGGCGGGCCTGGGGCTGCCGCTGCATCAGGGCGCGCAGGTTGTGAATGCGCCGTCCCCGGTGACGGGATTTTTCCCGTGCAGCCATCCAGCGCAGGGCGAGTGCGGACAGCGCGCCTACATAGGGCGTCATGTCCACCCACACGATGTCCTGCACGCACGGCAGGCGCTCCAGCTCGCTGGAGAGCTTGTCCCACAAATCCGCTCCCGGAGTGGGTGCCAGCGTTACCACTACCTTCGCGCCGGCGGCGCGCAGCAGGTCACCGATCTGAGCGGCTTCCAGCATGGGGTTGACCGCCATGACGATGCCGGCGGCTTCACCTCCCCAGATGGTGAAGTGGGTTTCCGGCAAGTTCGGCAGCAGGAAGGCGATCACATCCTTGGGGCCGATCCCCAGGTCATGGAACGCATTGGCCGCCCGGGTGATATCGGCGAACAGCTCGGCGTAGCTCCAGTCATGAGTGTTCTGATAGTCCGTGCTCTGCAGGAAGAAGCTCAGCGCCGGCGCGTCGGCATAGGCTGCGGCGCAGCGCTGCAAGGCTTCGTAGGTGCTCGCGGCCAGGCCCCGCTGCGTCAGGGGCGGGCTTTCGAGGACGTGAATATCGTGCAGGGAGCGAACGGCCATCAGGCTTGCTCCACCACGACATTGCGTTGTACGCCGAGGTCGATGGCGCCATCGGCGCTGCGGATGGAAGCCTCCACCACATCGCCTGCCTTCAGGTAGTGGCTGCTGCGGCCCTCCTGGGCTTTCATGAACACCTTCCATTTCACCGACTCCGGCAGCAGCGCGCCGATGCGCTGCTTGGCGGGCGACGGGATGGTCAGGGCGCAGCCTGCCGGCGTGCCGGTGGCGATCAGGTCTCCGGCGGCGAAGTCATGCACGCCGGAAAGCTCCGTGAGGGTTTCCGCGGGACCATGTACCAGGTTGGCGGTACTATCGTTCTGGCGTGTCTGCTGGTTGACGCTCAGGTGCAGCTGCAGGCGCTTGAGATAGCCCACGTCTTTGGCTTCCAGCAGGCATAGGTACGGCCCGACCGGGCCGAAGGTGCGGAAGCTCTTGCCCTTGTAGAACTGCATTTGCGGAATCTGGATATCCCGCGCCGAGTAGTCGTTGACGATCACCAGCCCGGCCACGAACTCATGCAGGTTGGCGTCCGTGACTTGCACCTGGCCGGTGATCTCACGCTTGAGCACCAGGCCCAGCTCGATCTCGTAATCGAGGAAGCGCACCACGCGCGGTTTGATAAGCGGGCTGTTCGCCGGGACGATGCAGCTGGAGGCCTTGGTGAAGATCATGTTGAAGTTCTTCGCGTCGGGGTCCATTCCCGACTCGATCATGTGCTGCCGGTAGTTGGCGCCCTGACACACGAACTGCTGGTTCTGCGTCACCGGCGACAGCAGGGTGACGGCATCCAGGCTCAGCTCATCACCGCGCACCTCGGCCAGCTCGCTGATGCGGGTCTCCCGGATCAGCTCGCCGGTGGTGGCGAACTCACCGGGGATGATCGATATGCGGTCCTGGCGGATGACGCCCCACTGGACCTTGTTCTGGTGTTCGAAGCGGACTACATGAACGGGCATGACAATGGCTCCCGAAGAGGAGGGTGGTGGCACGGAGGCTGAGTGTTGTTGTTCTGTGAAACTGTTCGTCGAAGTCGGCAGCAAGGCTCCCCCTACCAGGGTCAACCCGGCCTTGAGCGCTGTGCGGCGACTCCAGATCTTCATGGCGCCGGCTAGCCGAAGAGCCGCGCCAGCATCACCAGCTTGCGCCAGGTCAGGTCTGGGCTGCGCCGCAGGTTGCGCAGCAGCAGCCGCAAATTGGTGAAGTTGAGCGCCGGCTTGGTGAAGCTCTTCGGCATACGCTGCCCCCACTGGGCCATGGCTTCCGGGCTCACGCTATGCAGCCCGGTTGGCTGCTCGCTGGTGAACAGATCACCGTCGCAGTAGTGCTCGTGCTTGTCGCCCCAGGGGTCCTGCCAGTAATCGAAGATCTGGCTGCCGAGAATGTGCCGGCCGATACCCCAGGCATGCTTCCAGCCACGTTCGTGCAGGACGCGCTGGCCAACGCCTACGGCATCGGCATCGACCACTTCGTAGGCGCTGTGGCTGTAGGTCGCCATGAATCCCTGGGCCATGGCCAGCGTGTGGTGGTCGGCCGGCTCGTTGCCCAGATCCAGGCGCATGAAGGCGACGGCGGGCGAGCCGTCCGGCAGCACCTGGACATCGCTGGGAATCAGGCCGAAGTGCTGGGTGTACCAGGCGCAAGTGGCCTGGAAGTCGGCAACTTCCAACACCACATGGCCCAGCCGGATCACTTCCGGCGGAGCGATGGGCGGGCGTTGCGTGCCGTTGATACGGGCATGGCTGTCGACCTGGTTGAGCGGCAGCGCGGGCCGATGGGGAATGACTTCGGCGGGTGCCTGACCGAACACGACTTCCACGACGAACCCGGAGGGGTCGGTCAGGCAGACCTTTTCGCCGCCACCCGGGGCCTGGGTGGGCTGGATGGGAGAGGCGCCCGGCAGGCGCGAGAGGGTTTCCAGGTCCTCCCGGGAGGCGAGGGCGAGGCCGAGGCCAACGAAGCGTGTCTTCTCGGCACGACGGACCTGGTAGCAATAGGCGGCGCTGCCAGTGCCGCGCATATAAAGATTGTCGACATCGCGGCGAGCCACGCGCAGGCCGAAGTCGAGGAGAAAGCGCTCAGCCAGTTTCAGGTCCGGTCGCTCGAAGATCAGATGGGCAAGCGCCGTGGCCTTCACCGTGGGCTGGGGATGCCTGGCGGGCTGGGGCGTTACCAGCGGGGGTTGCATGCTCGGTATTGTCATTGTTGTTCTCCGCACTTTTTTCAGGCAAGGCTTCGCCTTCGACCCCGAATGGCGGGGTCGCTAGAAACCGAATAAACAGTCAGTCCACAGCGGGTAGGGGTGGTAAATCGAGCCTCGCCAAGCGCAGCGCTTCCTCGGCGGGAACTCCGAGGGCGCGAAGCAGCAGCTCAACGGCTTCGGCCCCTGCGTCGCGCCAGGTTTTTATCCCCTCGCGCACCATGAAGATCGCCCCCAGCGTGGCGCCGGCAATCAGCGAGATCACACTGGCCAGAGTCTCCTGGCGAATCTGATAGCGACCAGTCTGTAGCCCCTGGAGCAGGTCGACGGTGACCTGGCTGTAGAGCATTTCCCGCATCGAGGCGTTACTCAGCGCAAAGCGGTTGAGGAACGCTCCCCAGTGGGGCTCGTCGTGGGCTCGCCGGATGAACAGGCGCACGCCCTTGGAGAGACGCTCGGCCGGGTCCTCGACACCGGCAAAGCTGAGAGCGATGCGCTGGTGCATCTCGCCGCTCAATTGGCTGGCCACCTGCTCGAACAGCTGCTCCATCGTCTCCACGTTGTTGTAGATGGTGCCGCGTGCCACTCCCGCTTCCTCGGCGAGGTCGCTGATGTTCAGCTGCATGACCCCCTTCTCGGCAAACAGACGCAGGGCTGCCTGGTGAATACGGCGCTGAGCTTGATTGAGACGGGTCAACGGAATGCCTCCAGATTCGCTATGAGTGAATTGAACAGTAATGTTCAATTTTGGTCAACCGATTTTGTTTTTATCGTTTGATGAGCATTTTTAAGGGTCGAGCAGATGCCGGCCAGTGAAGATGCGAGTGCAAGGCGGGCGGCGTGGCGGGAGAGTGGCGAGGGCGCAGGGAGAAGGGCTGGTAGTCGAACGGAGTTGTTTCTGAGGTTATCCAGCGATGCCCCAGCGGCAGCACTGCCTGCTTCGAATGGCTGGCGCTAAAGCCTGCAGCTGAGGGCTGACAGATGACGCAAGCGGGAGCTCGGCTGCGAGACTCAGCCGGGCAGCGGCTGCTGGGCAAGTTTGCGCGCGCGGGCCGGGGTGGTGCCGAGGGCCTTGAGCACCATCTCCGCGACCTGGCTGTCGTGCTCCTGGGTGCCACGTCCTTCTATGACGGCGCGCATCCCGCCAACCACGCAGGACACCACCAGATCACGAGCAATATTCTCATCGGGGTAGGAAAAGACGCCTTCCTCCGCGCCTCCACGCAGATCGACCAGGACGAAATTGGCGATTTTCGAGCGAATCGCCTGATCGAAATGCACCACGCGAATGACCGCGCTGGCCCAGGTCGGATCTGCTGCCGCACGACGAATGAACATGCGTACGCCAATCGCCAGGCGCAGGGCGCCGCTGTTCACGCCGATGCTGAGAGCCGAAATGGTCTCGGAGAACTTGTCAGCCAGCGCGATGCCGACTGCCTCGATGACCTCGTCGCGGGTGCGGAAATAGTTGTAGATGGTGCCGCTGGCAACCTCCGCCTCGCTGGCCACTTCCAGCAAGGCGACCTCGCCGACTTCCTTGCGCGCCAACAGGCGCAGCGCGGCCTCGATCAGGCTCTGACGGGTACGCTCGCGTTTTTTATGGCCGCGGGTCAGAGGGGCATCGGGTTGGGCTGTGTTGCTCATTGGGCCACTCGCTGGAGAAGTAGGCCCGATGATAGAGGAAGCGCCAGCATTTGGGGCAGGCCCACTCAATAGCCGAGCAGCGCCAGGCTTTCCCGGATCAGCTTGCCGGCCTGCGCATGCGGGCCTTCATGCATGACGATGCGGTCGGGGCGCACCACCGCGAGCGAGCCGGCGGGTGCCTTGCCGAGCAGGGCGTAGTTGAGGTCCTCGATAAAGGGAGTAGTGGCACGGCTCTTCTGCCCCTGCAGCCCGATGTGCAGGTAGCGACCGCCGCAGCCCTCCCAGCAGCGGCGAATTTCTTCGTCCAGGTGGTTACAAGGGTCGATGCCGAAGCCGACCAGGGTCAGGTGGTCGCCGAGGCTGTCGTCGCTGAGGCCGATGCTGCCATTCTGCGTACGCACCAGCCCCTGCGGGAACAGCCCGCCACGACGCAGCCGGCGACCACGGACCACCGGCATGAACAGGCCACGCTTGAAGTTGTTCTTCGGCTTGATCTCCAACTCCTCGAACAGTGATCTCAAGTAAGGGATCAGCCGCAATGACCGCATCAGCCCGTGTCCCAGGAAGGCCAAGGGCGCGTTCTTGGGCATCACCATGCTCCCCATCAGTTTCGCCAGCGCGATCATTTCGCGAGCATGAGGGCGGCGCTCCTGGTCGTAGCTGTCGAGAATCTTTGAGTTGGCGCGCCCATTCACGACCCAGGCGAGTTTCCAGGCCAGGTTGGCGGCATCGCGCAGGCCGGCCACCAGCCCCTGGCCGACGAAGGGCGGGGTGATGTGCGCCGCATCGCCGATGAGGAACACCCGGCCACTCTGGAAGCGCTCGCAGCAACGCGCGTGGAATCGATAGACCGCCTTGCGCTCGACCTTCAGCTGGTCCGACGCTATCCAGGGCTGCAGCAGGGTAGCGATGTGTGCATCGTCCTCCACCTGCTCACGGGTTTCGCCGGCCCGGAGCATGAATTCCCAGCGCTCTCGTCCGCCAGGTGCCGGCATGTGCGGGGTAGGGCGGCGGTGATCGCAGATGAATTCGACGTGGTCGATGGCCTGCTCCTCGCGTTCGGCCGCGTCGACGATCAGCCAGTCCTCGCTATAGCTGGTGCCCTGGAAGTCCTGGCCGATCAGGCTGCGCACTTTCGAGCTGGCCCCATCGGCACCTACCAGGTATTGCGAGCGGACCTGCTGCTGGCTGCCATCTTCGCCACGCAGGATGGCCAGCACGCCGGTGTCATCCTGGATCAGGTCCACCAGCTCGAAGCCACCCAGGTGCTGAACATTGGCGAAGTGGCGGGACTGGGCGCGCATCGAGTGCTCCAGGTCCGGTTGATAGAAGGTCACCAGCTTCGGATGGCCGTCCAGGCTGCCGCTGGTATTGGCGCGACCGAACTGGCCGACCATCGGGCAGTGCATGCGCACCTCGGGTATGACGATCTTGTCGAACGCATCCTCGGCCAGCCCGGCCTGTTGGAGGATGCGCAGCGCCTCGTTGTCGAGGGCGATCGCGCGAGGCATGGTCAGTACCTCATGGACCTTGTCCACGACCAGTGTCTGAGCTCCGTAGCGGCCGAGCAATGTGGCCATTGTGGCGCCTACGGGACCGTTACCGATGATCAGTATGTCCACTGTTGCAGGCAGCGTGGTCTTGTTGTTGTGCATGTCGGTCTCTTGTCGTTATTGAGGGTGCGGTTCTTTTGTGGCAGATTATTCAAAATTGAGTAATCTCTCAATATTGAGTTTTGCCACGATTTCCCTATTCCAATAACAAGTCGAGCACGCTGTGCCGAGGGAGTTGAACCATGTCCTATCCCGCATACCCCGTACGAGTCCTGACTGCCGAGGAAATCCAGCGCTACCGTGACGATGGTGTGGTGATGATCAAGGGGGCGATCGAGCCGAACTGGATGGCGATGATCGAAAGCGGCCTGGAGGAGGCGCGTAGCAATGCATCCATGGTGGGACGGTTCATGTCACGCAAGGTGGAGGGCTACCAGATGGACATCTTCCTCTGGAAGCGCATCGATGCTCTGCGCGATCTGATCTACTACGGTCCCTTCGCTCGCTGGGCCCAACAGTTGATGGGGTCCCAGGAGGTTCGCTTCTTCTACGACCAGATGTTCGTCAAGGAGCCCGGTACGGATGCACCGACGCCGTGGCACCAGGACCTCAGCTTCTGGCCGATTCGCGGCGAGCAGATCTGCTCGTTCTGGATTCCCTGCGATCCGGTCAATCGCGAGAACAGCGGGCTGCTGTACGTGAAGGGCTCGCACAAGTGGCCGCAGCGCTTCAAGGCGATCTCGCCGGACTACGTGGCGGCGATGATCGATGACGAGATGGACGATATCCCGGACATCAATGCCCATCCCGAGCGCTATGAGCTGCTCGACTGGGACATGGAGCCGGGCGACATCCTGATGTTCCACCCGCTGACGCTGCATGGCTCGTACGGCAACCAATCGAGAACTCGTCGCCGACGTGCCCTGGCCTTGCGCTGGACCGGTGACGACGTGGTCTATGCGCCTTCAGCCAGGCGCATGCCTATCCATTACGCGCATGCCTCGTTACCAGGGGGCGCGCTGTGTGGTGGAGCCTTCCCCCGTATTCTGCCGGCGATGGACCCCATGGAGCGGGCAGTTCGCGCAACGCCCGAGCGGCCGAAGATTTCCAACCTGCTGCGCTCGTCTCTGGATAACGCCATTGCCGCGACACGCTTGTCGCTGGGGCGTGGGAAGAGGCAGTCGCTGCAGCAGACCTGGTCACGCCCCGATGCTTGAGGGGAGGGGCATGCTCAAAGCTCGGGCTTCAGGCTGGCGAGGGCTTCACAGAACATTTCCGCCATCGGCTTCTTGTGCCCGCTCTGGTTGCCCCAGGCCTGAGTCGTCAGTTTCATCGCGCCAATGCAGACGATCGCCACCATCCGCAGCGCCACCTGGCGCTCGGGTTGTCTCCAGACTTCGCAGAGCGTGGCAAACAGCGCCTGCTCTTGCTCTGCGTAGAAGATCTGTTTGCGCGCGAGCAGTGACTCGCTTGAGCGCATCAGGTTGTCGAGGGACGTCATCTCCTCGGTGGTGTAGCTCGATATCTGCTTCGCCATGACATCGCGCACGGCGTGCAGCGGTTGTACATCCGGCGAGGTCTTGAGCAGGTCGGCGCACATGCTGGCCCAGCCGGCATCCATGAAGGACATGAGGATGTCGTCCTTGGACTTGAAGTAGGCAAAGAAGGTGCGCCGCGAAATGCCGGCTTCGGCAGCGATGGCGTCCAGTGTCGTCGCTTCGTAGCCGTTGGCCAGGAACAGGCTCAGCGCGGTGTCGACGATACGTTGGTGCGTCTCCCGGCGCTTTTGCTCACGCAGGCCCTCCGCAGGTGGGTGGCCGCTGGAACGAGAAGGTTTTGACATTTGATTACGCCTTGCTGCAATGTTGCACTCAGTGCAGATAAATTAAGCACTGAGTGCTTATAAAAGTGCACTCAGCATACCTTCCATCCCTTCTGCGGGGCAAAGATCATGGCCAGTTGGAAAGCTTCTGACATTCCCTTTCAAGGCGGCCGAACGGCCGTGGTGACAGGAACCGGCGGTATCGGTTTCGAGGTTTCACTGGCGTTGGCCCAAGCCGGTGCCCAGGTCATTGTCGCAGGGCGGAATCCTTTGAAAGGTGCGGCGGCCATCGAGCAGATTCGCCAGGTGGTGCCGGCCGCAGACGTTCGTTTCGAGGCGGTCAACCTGGCCTGTCTCGAATCCATAGAGACCTTCGGGAAGCGCTTGCGCTACTCGCACGACGGTCTGGACCTGCTGATCAACAACGCTGCGGTCATGACACCGCCGACGCGCCGGGAAACTTCCGATGGCTTCGAGCTGCAGTTTGGCACCAACTACCTGGGGCACTTCGCTCTGACGGCTCAGCTGCTTCCCTTGCTGCGCAACGGCAAGTGCTCGCGTGTGGTGAGCCTCTCGAGCGTGGCGGCGAGAAACGGCGCCATCGACTTTGACGACCTGCAGTCAGAGCGCGACTACAAGCCGATGGTGGCTTACAGCCAATCCAAATTGGCCTGCCTCATGTTCGCGCTCGAACTGCAGCGTCGCAGCAATGCGGGGGGCTGGGGCATCCACAGCATCGCGTCCCACCCGGGCATCGCACGCACCGAACTGATACCCAACGGCATGGGCGCCCGAAGCGTGCCAGGGATGCTCCGCCGCTATTTGTGGTTCCTGTTCCAGCCCGCGGCACAGGGGGCGCTACCCACTCTCTTCGCCGCCACGGCGCCCTATGCCCAGCGCGGCGGTTACTACGGTCCGAACGGGCTCAGTGAGACTCGCGGTTCTCCATCCCCCGCTTTCATCCCGCCGAGAGCGCTGAGTACTGCTGACGCCGCGCGACTTTGGGAGGAATCGGAGCGGCTTGTCGAGCTGGCCTTTCCTGCGACTGAGCGTCGTTTCCCCGAATCAGCTTGACCCGGAGAGGCTCATCACTCTCGGACCTCCGGGATCCGGACGAGGGGCGCCTATGCAAGATGCGCCAGTCCCAGGGCGTGTTAATGCCCAAACCCAACGCCTGTTTTCGTACTGATGCGGCTCAGCCGCCTGTCCTCGCAAGCACTGGAAAAGGAGCAAATCATGAAAGCCTCTGCTATCGGCATGCTGGTAACTTCCCTGTTGGTTGCCAGCGGCGTGCACGCCGAAGTCTTTTCGCTGAAGGTCGAAAACGACGTCGTCACGGGCGGTCAGGATGGCCACTATACGAACGGAATCGAAGGCTTCTGGGCATTCGAGCCCGCGCAGGAGCATTGGACCAGGAGCCTCGCCGGCATTCTGCCGGGCTGGTCGGCAAGTGACCTGACGTATTCCGCATACCGTTTCGGCCACCAGCTCTACACCCCCGAGGAGATCGAAGCCGCCGAGCTGCAGGAGGATGATCGCCCCTACGCCGGGATGTTCTTCGGCGGTGTGACGCTGTTTTCTGCAGAACAGCTTGAAGGGTTGCGCAAGACCGATACCTTCACGCTCGATGTGGGCCTCGTTGGCCAGGGGGCGGGAGGCGAGAGGCTGCAACGGGCGGTGCACAAGGCGACAGGGAGCGATGCGCCGGAAGGGTGGGACCATCAGCTCGAGAACGAGCCTTTTGTAAACCTGGGCTATGAAAAACGCTGGTGGCTGCAGAACCGCCTGGGAGGTTTGGAGCTGGAGTACGGGCCGAGCGTCGGCGGGGCAGTCGGCAATCTCTATACCTACGCATCCACCGGTGCCGGTGTTCGCCTCGGTCAGGGGCTATCGCGCAGCTTCAGCCAGTTCTCCGTTACGCCCGCACCCAGTGGCGTCCAGTATTTCAAGCCCGGTGAGGGCCTCGGCTGGTTCGTCTTCGCCAACCTCGAAGGGCGCTTCATGGCGCACAACATGCTCCTCGACGGCAACACCTTCGAAGATAGCCACTCCGTGGATCGGGAGAAATGGGTGGGCGATGCTCAGTTGGGAGTAGCAATGCTCTGGGATCGCTGGCAGCTGTCGTTTGCCAACGTCTGGCGCAGTCGCGAATTCGAGACCCAGCGCGAGCACGACCAATTCGGGTCGATCAGCCTGTCCACTTGGTTGTGATACCGAGGGGCGCTTGCGGGCGTCCCTAAATCCTCAGGCGCAATCGAGCGTGGCGCCATTGAAGCCAGTTGGATACTAAAACGAACAATAATGAGGCTTGTCCATGAAGGTCCGACGCATATGCGACGTCAACACCCCTCAAGGGTCGCGGCTTGAGATTGTGACGGGAGCTCCCGACGCAGTAATTCCGGAGTGGTTGGAAGAGCTCGCGCCGGCTGCCCCAGGCGAAGGAGGGGGCGTGCTGCCTTTTCAGCCGCGCTCGTTCCGTGACTGCATGCTGTTCGAGCAGCACTGGATCCAGGCATCACGGGGATTCGTCAGGCGCTTCATGCCAACCGTCTTCAGAATCACTCAGCTCTACGAACACCTCAGCCAGTCACCTTTTCCGGCCTTCCGTCCGCCGGCGCTCTGGAAGCGCCAGCCGATCTATTACTTCAGCAACCACCTGACGATCGTTCCCGGTGACACGCCCGTGCAGTATCCGAGCCACACCCAAGCATTCGATTACGAATTGGAGCTCGGCATCGTGCTGGCAAAGCCGCTGTTCAACGCCACGCCCGATGAGGCCTTGGATGCTATTGGCGGTTTCGTCGTCCTGAACGACTTTTCCGCACGGGATATTCAGCGATCAGAGATGCGTTCCGGCTTCGGCCCGCAGAAGTGCAAGCATTTCCTGTCCTCCATTTCGCAGATCCTGACGACCGCGGATGAGGTGCTTCCACGGATAGGCTCGCTTACGGCGACTGTGCATTTGAATGGCGAGCTGGTCTCGGAAACCTCCACCGCAGACATGCGCTATTCGCTGGGAGATCTGTTGGCCTTCCTGTCCAGTTCCGAGCCGCTCTATCCCGGGGAGCTGATCGGCACCGGCACGCTTCCTGGCGGGTGCGGAATCGAGAATGGCCGCTTGCTCGAGAGGGGGGATACTCTGCAGCTGTCCATCGAGGGGGTTGGCGAGCTGGAGCACATGATTCTTTGAGGCGACTCGCTCAAACACGGAAAGCAGGATTGGGATGCTGCGGGTCGATTGAGCATGACGTCATCGGACGTGGCTGCTTCTGGCCGGAAGCGGTCGTCTGTGAGCGGCAGCTCCTGACCGACAGCCCTGCGTCCGCTTCCAGCCAAAAGCGGACCTCCTATCAAGCTCCTACACCAGCTCCAGATTTCTCCTACAGCAAACCTACTGGCTTCAAACGAAGCTGGGGCTATCGGCCAAACACGTTGGCCTGCTGAAGCTGAGGAGAGGAGTCATGGCAAACTCGACCTGGTTGATGTTTCGGACGTTGCGCGAGAGCGCCAATGAAAGCCGCAACGCCGCCATGCTGCTGATGGAGCTTTCCCGGTTATCCAGCGACGCCCGCATGGCGGCGCGTATCTGCGATACCGCGCAGCGATTGATGGACGACTCCGAGGCGGTCAGAAGGCTCTCGGGCCAGCTGCAGTCGGGAACCTTGTGCCATAGGCAGTGCCCGGGTCGGATGCCCGGCATCCGAGACCCTCATTCTTTCGCAGCGGACTCGGCGCTCCGATCCACCCTCCGCGAGCAGGTGTAAGTCTCAGCGCGCCTGTGCAGCGCAGATGCTCAGTGTGAACAGGCAACCTGCCTGAGCCGAGCCACGCCGTTCGAGCGCGCCATTGAGCTGTTCTGCCAGGCGCCTTGAGAGCACCCATTCCAGGCCCATCTCACCTTGGCCGATATTGTCTGGATTCCATTCGAGCGGCTCTGGAACCGGCTGCAGCGCCTGTCGATCAGTGGTGCCGACGGTGAGGTGAACATCGGCCTGGGCGTCTGGCCGTGGCGTGGTGGCCAGGGTGATTGCGACGCTGCCGTAGTCGGCGCTGCGCAGGGCACAGCCGATCAGGTGATCAAGGATCTGCGCAAATCGGTCGGGGTCGATCCAGATCCGCTCGACGGCCACGCTATCCAGGTCAGTGCACAGACGGATGCCGCGATCGCACGCCTGGGCATCGTGTCGGTGCGCTACCCGAGATACCAGCTCGCGCAGATCGACGCCCCGAACGTCCATGCGCAGGGTGCCGAGTTCCAACGCCGCCAGCTCGTCCAGCTGCCGATTCAGCTGCTGCATTCTCTGGAGAATCTGCTCTGCTTCCTGCATCGCGGGATGTCGCTGCGCTCCTAAGTCCGCGCCTATACGGCGCAGCCGGTCACCGAGCTGTTCCAGCGGGTCGCGCAGCAGGCCACCAAGGTGCTCCAGCACCCTGGCGGTGGAGCGGGTCTCGGCCTCGGCGTGGTGCCAGGCGTTGCTTAGTTCCAGCAACTTCGATTCCTGGCGCGAGAGGTCCTGTCCGCAGCAGATCATGCCGAGCAGCTCCCCGTTGCTGTCTCGGTAGGGAAAGGCCCATATCTGCGTCGGGTAACGCCGGCCATCGACATGGAGCACGCGCTCGCCGGAATAGGGCTCCGCACGCTGGACCGCCGTCAGGTAGCGCTGCTGCGCCTGTTCGGCGTCCACGCCCTCTGCCGACCAGCCCAGCTCCACGACGGGTCGCCCGCGCATTTGCTCCAGGTCCATGCCGGTGAACTCGCAGAACGCCTGGTTGCAGAAGAGCAGGCGTCCGTTGCGGTCGCAGACATGGGCGCGCATCGGCATGCTGTCCAGCACGCGCTGCAGGAGGAACTGCTCCGCCGAGACGGCCGGCAGGAAGCCCAGCCCCGCCTCGTCGCTGGCCAGCAGCCCGTGCCTCCTGGCGACCTCCGCCAGCTCCACCAGCGAGCCGACGTGTAGCTTCTGCATCAGCCTCGCCTTGTAGGTGCTGACCGTCTTGAAGCTGAGCGACATGCGCTCGGCGATGGCCTGGTTGGAGCTGCCCGCCGCCAGCTGCTGCAGCACGGTGAACTCCCGTGGCGACAACTGCTGCAGCTCATCATGCTGCTCGCCCCTGTGGTTGGGCCCGAGCTCTGCGAGGGCTTCGCCGGGAAAGTAGCTGCGGCCCTTCAGCAGTGCCCGCACGGCAATCGCCATACCGTCCGGGTCTTCCCGCTTGCTGACGAAGCCATCGGCGCCGGCCTGCATGCAACGCACCGCCATGTGCCGCGTATCGCCTGCGCTATAGACCAGGATCTTCGGACTGGAGGCCTGGCCCTTCAGGCGGCGGATCAGCTCGAGTCCGCCCGGTTGCGAGATGGCCAGGTCCAGCATGACCAGGTCGGGCGCGCTTTGGCGGATCGAGTCCAGGGCGTCCCGACCGTTGTCGGCCTCAAGCACCTCGTGGCTCGCGGCCTCCAGCCTGAGCCTCATCGCCCGGCGGAGGATAGGGTAACTGTCGACGATCAGAATCCGGCTCAATGGGTATCCCTCCCGTTGGCTGGAAGCCTAGATCACCTGCTCCGACATCGCCTCGCGCAATGCAATGGGTACGGCGGACATGGAAAAGCCCCGGGCTCAACCGGGGCTTTGTATAGGGTTGATGAACTACCAGAGGAAGCGCACGCCTAGGTTCACCGACCAGGGTTCCTCGACCTCGTCGCCACGGGCGTGCTCGAGATCCAGCGATACCTTGGTCTTCTCGCTGACCTGGAGGATGCCACCGAGGCCCACCTCGGTACGCGAGCCGGCGACCTTGTTGTCCAGCTCGTAGCCGTTAACGTTCACCGAGCTTTCGCCGGCGAACTCGTGCACGTAGGACGCCTTGACGTAAGGTTGCGCAGCCATGCCATTGTCGAACTGCAGAGTCTTGCCGACCAGCGCTCCGACCCGGCCTTGTAGCGAGTCACTGTCGTCGGCATCAACCTTCAGGCCGTTGCTGGCGATGTAGTCGGCACCTTCGGTGTGGGTGTAGGTCAGCTCGGCCTGCGGCTCGACGAACCAGCCATCCCGCAGCCCGATGTGCCGGCCGACCTCGACATCGGCGGCGTAACCATCGGTCTCGTAGTCGCCCTTGACCTGCTCGCCGGAGTTGCTGCGAGTCTTCACCTCCCCGTCCAGGCGGTTGTACTTGGCGACGGTATCGATGTAGTACCCGTTGTCGTCGAGCCATGTGGCGTAGGCACCGATCAGCTTGCTGTCGATCTCGCCGCTGCCGCCGTCACCGTAGTTCTGCTCGGAGGTGGCCGTGCCGACCATACCGCCGACGTAGAGCTTGCCACCGTCCAAATCGATGGCGGTGTCGGCGCCGACCTCAAGACCCCGAACATCCTGGTCGAAGCCGCGGCTGCTGCCGTTGTCGACCTCGAAGGCCTTGCCGATGCCACGGGCCCAGACGCCGCCGTTGTCCTCGCCCATGCGCAGCTCACCGAGGCGTTTCACCAGCGCGTTCATCTCGGCGCTCCACAGGGTGGCGGTGGCGGCCTGGTTGCCCAAGGCGGCGTTGGCACCATCGGAGAGGCTCTCTGGACGCGGGTCGATATGTGGAGGGTTGGGCTTTGCCGGGTGGGCCGGATCAACCGGATCGACTGGATCAACCGGATCAACCGGATCAACCGGATCGACTGGATCAACCGGTACCAGCGCTATGTTGCGCAGGTACCAGTCATCACCCTGCTGCTGCAGGCTGTAGCGGAACGCACCGGCATCCACGTAGGGCCGGCCGGCGAGGGCGAAGCGGCCGTCACCGCCGTTGCCGTCGACCACCATCAGTTGGCCGTTCGCGGCGCCCGGTTCGTGGCCGGAGTCGGCTATCAGTAGCTGGTGTCCGCCGCGGGTATTTCCCAGCACCCGCAGCAGGTCGCCGCGTTCGGCGGCCAGATCGGTGTTCATGGCGAAGGTGCCGCTGCCACTGAGGTCGCCTTCGACGGTGAGGGTCTTGAACACTCCGCCCGGCTGGAAGGCAACGGTGCCGTGGTTGGCCAGGCTGGCGACGTTGGAGTCGCCGGTCATGTTCCAACGGCTGTCGGCATCGATGGCCATGGCGTCGACATTGGTGGCCGTGCCGGTCCAGGTGGCGGCGTTCTGCAGGTTGACATTGGCAGAGCTCATGGCGGGGCCCCACGACGACTCCCCGGGGGCCTTGTTGACGCCGCGGTACCATACGGCCTCGGCACGATCACTGACGATATCGCCCTCGACGGTACTGTTATCGATGGTCAGATTGACCTCGGCCTGGCTGTCGACCTCCAGCAGGTTGCCGTTGCCACCATGCAGGGTGGCGCCGTTGGCCACCCGTACGTCGGCCTTGGCGAAGAGGCGGGCGTGCAACGCCGCGCCGGTCTCGCCGATCACGCTGCTGTCGTCCAGGGTCACGCGCAGGCTGTCATCGAACTGGGTGTTGCGCTCGCGCAGCTCGATGCCGTCGCTCTGGCCCACGATGCTACTGCCATTGCGCGCTTCGAGTTGGCTGTCCTGGAGCAGGTAGGCGCCCATCGCGGTCCCCGGATTGACGGTGGCGTGCGCCTCGACGCGGCTGTTATCGAGGATCACCGATGAGTTGCCGTATGCGGCGATCCCCCAGCTTTCGCAGCCCTCGCGGTGATTGAGCGCGCTGATCAGGCTGTTCTTCACCGAGGCAACCAGGTTCGGTGCCTCGTCCGGTAGCTCATCGTTTCGAGCCAGGGCATACAGATCCATGGCGCGCGTGCCCCATTGGCCAGATTCGGCCTTGACCGTGACACCGTCGAGGTTCACCCGTGTCACGCCCTCCCATCCGCCGGCGCCCATGATGCCGCTGTAACCGGCATCGATGTCGCTGTTTCGCATGTCCAGTGTGGCGCCACTTTGGACCCATAACGGCTGTACGCCCTGCAGGGAGCTGTCGATAACCTGGGCGGTGGCATTCTGCCCGAACACGTGGAGCTCAGATTGCAGCGTCGAGTCGCTGACCAGCAGATGCCCGTCCGGGTCGATATGGAGCGGCGCCAAGGGGCTGACCGTGCTGTTGGACAGCTTGACCGTAGCGCCATTGGCGACCCGAATCGCGACGGCGTGGGTCTGCCCATCGATGGAGAGCCGATCGACATTCACGTCGGTACCGGCGCCGCTGGCATTGATGCCGGTGGTGAAGCGAGCGGGAAGGTGAATGGTGGTGTCGGAGATCGAGTGCTGCGCGCCGTCGGAGAGATCGAAGGCAATACCATTCTCGTCACCGACGGTGATGCTCGGGCCGCTTCCCAGCAGGCGGGCGCCACCCAGCGGGCCGATATCCAATCCGGCCGCCGACGGCAAGCTGAGCTCGTCCGGACCGGCTTCGACCACGGCATCCTCGGCCTCTGCCTCGGCGACGCGCAGGCTGAAAAGGCCGGCCAGCACCATGCTGATGGCCTGGGCCAGTTTGTTACGACGGAAGTTTTCCAGCAGTGTGGAAGAGGCTTTGCTTTTCATGATTGACACTCCAGCAAGTTGGGTTGCTGGCAGTCTCGTCAATCGCCTTCGGTGATTCTGTAGGAGTGCTCTGGAGTGGTTGTAGGAGTGCTCTTCGCCAATCGAGCTCAGGCTGGGCGGTCGGTGTTAAAGCAGGCCTGGGATAGTCCGCTTTTGGCCGGTAGCAGCCCCTCACGAGCGACTGCAAACGACCAGAAGCGGACCTCCTTGGGCGCTCAGCTGTACTCGCTCTCTGGCTTCTTCGATCTGCAGAATGGCCACCACAGCTGGACGCACCAGGGGTCGCCCGGATCATGAGGGATGCCATAGCGAGTCGGATAACGGGCGCGGGTGAAGTTGGCCGTGCCGAACAGCGTGTCCCAGAGGTACAGCAGCTGGCCGAAGTTATGGTGTGGCGGTTTGCCGTGTTCATCCAGCTCGGCATGGTGCGCCCGGTGGGTGCTGGGGAGCTGCACGGTGCGCTCCAGCAGCCAGGCCAGGGGCGAAAGCCAGCGGATGCGGTACAGGCCACTGTCCCAGGCGAAGGCGCTGTGTACCAGCACGTTGGCACAGCCGAAGATCAGGTGGCCGATCAGCACTGCCTCACCGAGACCCAGGTAGACCATTACGCCGGCGTACCAGATGTCCGGCATGAACATGAACCAGCGCCAGTTCTCTCGGTAGGCCACGCTGATGCTCATCGCGGTCGCCGTGTGGTGGGTGCGGTGCATGTGCCACATGAAGGGCAGCGTATGGCCCAGGCGGTGGTACCAGTAGTGCAGAAAGTCTGCCGGAATGACCACCAGCAGAACGGCTTGCCAGAGTGGCATCGCCGCCAGGCTGTCGGCCCAGCCGGGAGCCCACTGGGCGAGCGCCAGTGCGGCAGTGGTGATGATCAGCGGTTTGATCAGCAGGGCGAACTGGGCAAGGCTGACGACATCGACCGCCAGCTCGTCCGACTGCCGCCTGTTGAGCATGCGCCCGGCGAGCAGCTCCAGGCTGCCCAGTGCTATCAGCAGGCCGCTGACGACCCAGGTATCGAGATGGGGCATGACACTTTCCTCAGAATGCGAGGAGGTCAGTGTCAGTAATCCGGGAAGCGGTTTACTTGAAGGATTTTGTGGTCGTTGGCCTGCGATGGCCGCAGCCCGAAGGTGCGCAGGCAGATGCGTGACAGGTGGGCCGAGTCGGCGAAGCCGGCGGCGTGGGCCACCTCGGTCGCGCCATGGGCGCCGCTCAGTGACTCCAGGGCCCGGCGCAGTTTCTGCCAGAGCAGCAGCTTGCGCAGCGGAATGCCGATGCTGTCCTGCAGCCAGTGCGAGCAGTGGGCCTGGGTGCTCGGGTAGCGCAGGCGGAAGGACTGCCAGACCTGCTCCGCCGTGGTCTCGATGTCGGCGTCCTGTACCAGGGCCAGCAGATGCTCCAGGCGCGGATTGGCGGCGGCCGATGGCTGCCGATTGTCGGTCAGCAAGGCATCCAGCCAGGCATCGAACGCCTGCTGCGTCGCTACTGCGGCCAGCCGGGCTCGATCCGCGGCGGCCACCTCGAAGCGATGCGCCGCATTCGGGCTGATGCGCGCCCAGCGCAGCAGCCGTGCATAGGCGGGGTGGCTCGGCTCGATCGTGATGCTGACGTGCGCCTGTGGGCGGACGAAGCGGCGCCGGATCTCCGGAGCCAGCAGCCAGGCATCTGCCGTCGCAACGGACTGGCCGTCGATCTCCAGCGCCAGTGGCTCACCATCCGCCAGCAGCAGGGTCATTCCCGGACGCTGGTTGTAGCCATTGGGTAGCGATTCGGCCCTGACGATGAAGCAGGCCCGGCCGATCATCAGCTGGTTTATGGCCATGCAGCCTCGTCGCCTGCCCGAGCATTTCCGGCGAGAGCTTTGCGCAGGTAGCGGGCCGAGGCTGGGCAGAGCGATTGGAATTGCGCGGTTCCTGCTATCTCGGCTGGCGCCAGTTGGCGCGGCGCCGGCAGGTAGCCGATTCGCTCGAAGAACGGCGCCTGGTTGGTGGTCAGCAGGTGCAGGCTCTCGATTCCGCTGTCACGTGCGAGTCTTTCCATCTCGCTGACCACCTGGCTGCCGAGTCCGCGCTTTCGGTGCTGCGCAACGATCAGCACGGAGCGCAGCAGCGCAACTGGCCCATGGACCTCCAGCCCTGCATAGCCAACGTGCAGCCCCGCGAGCTGGAAGGCATAGAAGACCCGACCGGGAAGTGCCACATCATCATCCGGTATCCCTGCCTCCCGCAGCGCCTGGGCGAGAGCCGCAAGCCCGGTTGGCGAAACGGCCGTCAACTGGAGCGCTGCACTGGTCATAACACTCTCCGGTTTCGGGACGATAGGCGCTTACAGGGTGCCGATGCCGTCCAGCGCACGCTTGAGCTCGTCGCGGCTCAGGCGCTCGAAGGGCAGGGCGAGGAACGCGCGGCAGCGCTGCTCGATACGCGCCAGTGTGGCACGGAAGGCCGCATCCACTTCGCTCTCGTCACCTTGCACGTCGGACGGATCTTCCAGGCCCCAGTGAGCCTTCAGCGCCGGGCCGAAGTACACCGGGCAGGCCTCGCCCGCCGCCTTGTCGCAGACGGTGATGACGATGTCCGGCGGGTTGCTCTCGAACGCATCGTTACCCTTGCTGCTCAGCCCGTCGATGGAGATGCCGGCCTGCTGCAGCGTAGTGAGGCTGCGCGGCAGCACCTGCCCCTTGGGGAAGCTGCCGGAGCTGACGGCCTCGAAGCCTTCGGGCGCCAGGTGATTGAACATCGCCTCGGAAAGGATGCTGCGGCAGCTGTTGGCCGTGCACATGAAGAGAACTCGCATATTGTGCTCCCGAAGATCAAATGGCTAGGCGCAGGGCCAGGGCCGAAAGGGTGACAAGCAGAACCGGCAGGGTCAGCAGGATGCCGACCTTGAAGTAGTAGCCCCAGGTGATGCGGATGCCCTTGCGCTCCAGCACGTGCAGCCAGAGCAGGGTGGCCAGGCTGCCGATGGGGGTGATCTTCGGGCCCAGGTCGCAGCCGATGACGTTGGCGTAGATCATCGCCTCGCGGACGATGCCGCTGGAGTCGCTGGCCTGGATCGACAGCGCGCCGATCAGCACGCTGGGCATGTTGTTCATCACCGAGGACAGGGCCGCCGACAGCAGCCCGGTGCCTAGGGCCGCAGCCCACAGGCCCTGCTCGGCGAGGCGATTCAGGACCAGGGTGAGGGAGTCGGTGAGGCCGGCATTCTTCAGTCCGTAGACCACCAGGTACATGCCCAGCGAGAAGATCACCACCTGCCAGGGCGCCTCACGCAGCACTCGCCGAGTGGAGATCACATGCCCCTTGGCCGCTACCGCGAAGAGGGTGGCCGCACACACCGCCGCCACCACGCTGATGGGGATGCCCAGGGGCTCAAGGGCAAACAGGCCGACCAGCAGTACCAGCAGCATCCACCAGCCGACGACGAAGGTCGAACGGTCGCGGATTGCCTCGGCGGGCGCCTTCAGCACTTCGGGGGCGTACTGCGCCGGGATGTCGCGGCGGAAGAACAGGTACAGCACCAGCAGGGTCGCGGCGACGCTTACCAGGTTGACCGGCACCATTACCGATGCGTACTCGGCGAAGCCCAGGTCGAAGTAGTCCGCCGAGACGATGTTCACCAGGTTCGACACCACCAGCGGCAGGCTGGCGGTGTCCGCGATGAACCCGGCTGCCATGACGAAGGCCAGCGTGGTGGCGGCGGAGAAGCGCAGCGCCAGCAGCATGGAGATCACGATGGGCGTGAGGATCAGTGCTGCACCGTCGTTGGCGAACAGCGCGGAAACGGCGGCGCCCAGCAGCACGCAGAAGGCGAACAGGCGATGGCCGTTGCCACCCGCCCAGCGCGCCACATGCAGGGCGGCCCATTCGAAGAAGCCGGCCTCGTCGAGCAGCAGGCTGATGATGATCACCGCGATAAAGGTCGCGGTGGCATTCCACACGATGGCCCATACGGTGGGGATGTCCTGCAGCGATACCGCACCGACCGCGAGGGCGATGAAGGCTCCCAGCGCGGCACTCCAGCCAACGCCAAGGCCCTTGGGTTGCCAGATGACCAGAACGAGGGTGAACAGAAAGACGGCAGCGGCAATCAGCATGGCGGACTCTTACGGGTGAGGATCAGCAGCAGGTACGGACGGGGCGCCCATCCATGTTGCAAAGGCGGGAGGTGTCGCTCGCCAGCCAGTCGGCATTGGCTTGCAGGGTCAGCTTGAGCACTTCTGCGGCCCAGGCCGGCAACTCCGGATTGAGCCGGTAATAGACCCATTGGCCCTGACGCCGGTCGAGCAGCAGGCCGGCGCTGCGCAGCAGGGCCAGATGGCGTGAGATCTTGGGCTGGCTATCGTCTAGCGCGCACATGAGTTCGCAGACGCACAGCTCTCCGTGCTCGGCGATCAGCAGGGTGGCGCGGGCGCGGGTCTCGTCGGAGAGGCACTTGAAGAGCTCGGGCGGGGTCAGCAAGGCGGTCGCTCATTACATATGGTTTTCCGAATATACGGAGAATCATATGTAATGAACAGAGCCGCAGTACGCCGCTCCAGCCGAGGTTGTCCGTCGATGTTGCTGAGTTCGCTTGTGAGATCCGACAGGCGCGCACGACCGACTGGCGAAAGATTTCTGAAAAACCTATACAGAATTTTGTGTTTGTATAAGTATTGTGGCGTGTGAGCTGACCTAGAGAATCGCCATGGTCTTGGCCATTTCCACTTCCCCGACGCTGCGCCGTACTGCCCTGCTGTGGTTGCTGATGGCGGCGCCATTGGCCTGGGCGGACTGGCGTAGCGAGCTTCCCGGCGCCGCGCTGGTCGGCCAGGGTGACTTCACCTGGTTCGGCTGGCGGGTGTATCAGGCGCGCCTGTGGAGCCCTGCGGCCCCCGTGAACTGGGAACAACCCTTTGCTCTGGAGCTGATCTACCGCCGCGAGCTGTCGCGGGACACCCTGGTGCAAGCCAGTCTGGACGAGATGCGCCGGCTGGGTGGCCCTTCGCTCGATGAGGCCCGCCTGGCGGCCTGGGACGGCGAGATGCGCAAGGCCTTCGTCGATGTGCAGCCGGGCCAGCGCATCACCGGCCTCTACCAGCCGGGCAAGGGTGGCAGCTTCTATGTCGACGGCGAGTTCCGTCACGCGGTGGCCGACACCGACTTCGCCCGCGCCTTCTTCGCCATCTGGCTGGACGCCCGCACTCGCCATCCCGAGCTGCGTCGCGAGCTGCTGGGGCTCAACGAGACAAACCCATGAGGAGGTCGACGATGCGCATCGCAATCTGCTTGCTGTGCTGCCTGCTGCTGAGCGCTTGCGGCAGTGTCGAGGTCGAGCACTACGCCAATGAGCGCCCGCAGCTGGATCTGCCGGGGTACTTCTCGCGTCCGGTGCAGGCCTGGGGCATCTTCCAGAATCGCTCGGGTGAGGTGGTCAAGCGCTTCACGGTCGACATCACCAGCCGCCGCGAGGGTGAGCGGCTGATCCTCGACGAGCGCTTTCTCTACAGCGATGGGACCCGTCAACAGCGGATCTGGAACCTGGTTCCGGCCGGCGAGGGGCGCTGGCGAGGGCGCGCCGCGGACGTGATCGGCGAGGCTCAGGGCGAGGTGGCGGGCAATGCTCTGCGCTGGCGCTATCGACTGAACCTGGAGGTAGACGGCACTACCTGGGAAGTGGACTTCGATGACTGGATGTACCTGATGGACGAGGACACCCTCATCAACCGCTCGAGCATGAGCAAGCTCGGCGTCGAGCTGGGCCAGGTGACCCTGTTCTTCCGCCGCGACTCCGCATCGGACAACTGACCAGGGGCGAGCCGGAGGGTAGGGCGATGAATCTTCAGCAACTGGGCGATGCCGCGCTGGCGGGCCATGTCGAAGGTCTCGAGGTGGTGTCCCTGGAGGGTGGCTTCTATATCCTGCAGGCCAGGCTCGCCTCGGGCCTCGAGCCGCTGCGCGATGAGCAGGGCAAGGTGCTGCACCTGCGCTCGTCCACTCAGGTCCGCGAGCTGCTGCAGGATCTGCCGCGCCTACCCTGTGAGCTGGTGCAGCACTGCGCCCATGACGAGATGTGCGGCGTTCGCGACGGCCCGATAGAGCCGCTGCGCCTGCCGCTGTCGCTGGAGCAGCGCTGGTGAGCGACGGCATCCGCCGCCTCGGTCTGGTGCTGGGCGACCAGCTCAGCTTCGACCTCTCGTTGTTCGATGCCCTCGACCCGGCCCGCGACGCGGTGCTGATGGCCGAGGTGAGCGAGGAGGCGCGCTACGTGCCGCATCACCCGCAGAAGATCGTGCTGGTCTTCAGCGCCATGCGTCACTTCGCCCAAGCGCTGGAGGCGCGCGGCTGGCGGGTGATCTATGTGCGGCTCGATGCCGTCGACAATAGCGGCAGCCTGGCGGGGGAGTTGCGCCGCTGGCACGACGCCCTGGGTGGTCCGGAACTGCACCTCACCGAATGCGGCGAATGGCGGGTGGAGGAGGCGCTGCGTGCCAGCGGGCTGCCGCTGAACTGGCACGTCGACCGCCGTTTCCTCTGTTCCCGCGAAGAGTTCGCGCGTTGGGCGGGCAGTCGCCGGCAGCTGCGCATGGAGCTGTTCTACCGCGAGATGCGCCGGCGCAGCGGATTGCTCCTGGAGCCCGACGGCGGGCCGCTGGGCGGCAGCTGGAACTTCGATGCCGACAATCGCAAGGCCCTGCCGAAAGGTGCGCGCGGTCCGTTTCCCGCGCGCTTCGGGCAGGACGCGATCACCCGCGAGGTGGTGGCCCTGGTGGGCGAGCGGTTCGCCAGCCATTACGGTCGCCTGGAAGGCTTCGACTACCCGGTGACTCACGCCCAGGCGCAGGAACTCTGGCGGCACTTCCTGGAGTTCTCCCTGCCGTCGTTCGGCGACTATCAGGACGCCATGGCCGAGGGCGAGCCCTACCTGTTCCATGCGCGCATCAGCGCCGCCCTCAACGTCGGCCTGCTGGACCTGCGCCAGCTCTGCGCCGACGTGGAGAGCGCCCATCGTCAGGGCTGGGTCCCGCTCAACGCGGCCGAAGGCTTTATCCGCCAGCTGATCGGCTGGCGCGAATACGTACGCGGCATCTACTGGCTGCGCATGCCGGACTATGCCGCGCTCAACCTGTTCGGCAATAGCCGGGCGCTGCCGGAGTTCTACTGGACCGGCCGCACCGAGATGCGCTGCATGGCCCAGGCGATCGGCCAGACGCTGGAGCTGGGCTATGCCCATCACATCCAGCGGCTGATGGTGACCGGCAACTTCGCCCTGCTCGCCGGTATCGCCCCCGCGGCCATCTGCGAGTGGTACCTGGCGGTGTACCTGGACGCCTTCGAATGGGTCGAGCTGCCCAACACCCTGGGCATGGTGATGCACGCCGACGGCGGCTATCTGGGCTCCAAGCCCTATTGCGCCAGCGGTCGCTACATCCAGCGGATGTCCGATCACTGCACCGCCTGCCGCTACCGGGTGGACCGGGCGACCGAGGAGGACGCGTGCCCGTTCAACTCGCTGTACTGGCACTTCCTGATGCGCCATCGCGATCGCCTCGGCCGCAATCCGCGCATGGCCATGGCCTATCGCAACCTGCAGCGCATGGATGAGTCTCGCGTCGCCGCGCTCTGGCGGCGTGGCGAGCAGCTGCTGGCGCGGCTGGATGGCGGAGAGGCGTTGTGAGGAAGCCTCACCTGCCGCAGAAGACCTGCGTGGTCTGTGGCCGGCCATTCGCCTGGCGGCGTCGCTGGGCACGCTGCTGGGAGGAGGTGCGCTACTGCTCCGCGCGTTGCCGGGGGCAGCGCCAGGCTACACAGGTGGCGGAGGGCGGCTGACGCCCCTGCGGCGGATCGCTACTCGGTGTCCGGGGACGGCTCACTCGCTCGCGGCGGCCAGCTGGCGCCTGAGCTCGGCCACCTGCGCCTCCAGTTCGCGCACTCGCTCTTGGGCGGTAACTTCGACGCTGACGTCGCGCTGGATGCCGATGAAGTAGGTCAGCTGGTCGGCGTCGTTGTACACCGGGGTGATGGACAACTCGTTCCAGAACGGCGTGCCGTCCTTGCGGAAGTTGTGTAGCACCTGGCGGCAGGGCTGGCCGCTGCGGATCGCCTGGCGGACGGTCGCCAGTCCGGGTTGCTGGCGCTCGCTGCCCTGCAGGAAGCGGCAGTCCTGATAGAGGATGTCGTCGGCGGTGTAGCCGGTCAGACGCTCGAAGGCGGGGTTGGCATAGATCAGTATGCTGTCATCTCCCTCCTGCTCGGCCACGACTATGCCGTCATTCGAGGCTTCGACCATCAGTTGCAGGAGCTTGGCGTCGATCATGGAGATTCCTATCTGGCTGCGATCCAAAGCACCAAGATTAGTCGCCGAGCCTGTCGGTGCCTAGGCGCGCCAGCGAGGCTTCAACGAGCAGACGAGGTGGCGGCCCATGCCGCTCAATGGCTGAGCACCATTACCCAGCCAAGTCAGCCGCCCACTAGCAAAAACCGGAGCATGTATCGGGCTCCGGTTTTTTACGGACTCAAGGGCAAAGGTCATTCCTTGCGTTTGCGCATGGTCTTGCGCGCGCGCGGCTGCTCTGCCGGGATATGCAGGTACGACAGCACGCTCTCCGTGAGTTCGGCGGCCAGCTTTACCGCCTCCTTGTTGCGCGTCATCACGGCGGCGACCAGGCTCTCGATCAGTGCCAGCACCACCGTATTGGAGCTGATCAGCATGGGATGGTCGGCGGGGGCGAAAAGCACCAGCTCGGCCAACCGCACCAGGGGGGAGGCGGGCGAGTCGGTAATGGCCAGTACGCGTGCGCCGCGCTCGTTGGCGAAGCGCGCCAGATGGATGGTGTCCAGCGAGTAGCGCGGCAGCGAGATCGCCAGCAGCACGTCGTTCTCGGTGATGGCGGCCAGGCGATAGGCCGCGTTCTCGTTGCCACCCTCCATGCTGATGGCGACGGCGTCGGCGCAGTACGGCACCAGGTTGGCGGCCGCCAGGCCGGCCATGTAGGCGCTGTTGCCGAAGCCGAGTATGTAGATGCGGCGGGCCTGTATCAGGCAATCGACGAAGGCCTCGAAGGTCGCCGGGCTGTTGCTGTTGGCGGCCGTTCCGAGGTTGCCGCTGGCGACCTGGATCTGCTCGTGCAGGCCGAAGGCGCCGTCCGGGCGCTGGGCCATTTCGTTGCGCAGCTTGTCCACCGGCGACACCAGGTCCTGCAGGGTGGCCACCAGGGCGGCCTTGAGCGCGCTGAAGCCGCTCAACTTGAGGGCGCGGGCCAGGCGATTGACCGCCGCGGCGGAGGTGGAGGTCTCCTGGGCCAGCTCCTCGATGGTCAGGGTCGCGGCCTTCAGCGGATGGCGAAGGATGAAGTCGGCCACCTTGCGCAGGGACGGCTGCAGGTCGGGCGAAGCCGATGCCAGCTTGCGCATCACCGGGGAGGTATAGACGGTCAGATCGTTCGGCGCTGGGTTCATGGTGAGCGGCGGCGTTGTCGATGGGCTGGGGCGGCAGTGTATCCGATGGTGCCGCCTCTGCGGCAGCGTCAGTCGCTCAGTAGGCGGCCGCTGCGGATCGGCATGGCGCCGGCCACCTTGGCCAACCACAGGCCGGGCTGGGCAAAGCGCAGGCGTTCGCGGGCATACAGCAGGCCATCGGTGGTGGCGCGCACGATGCTGTGTTGCCCGGAGAGCGGATCGATGACCTCGAACAGGGGATCGCCCACCGCTACCCGTGCGCCCAAGGGCTGCAGATAGCTGACCACGCCCGGGTGCGGCGGGTAGGCGTACTGGGCACCGGCGAAGGGCGTTGCCGGGCATTGGTGCTCGGGCCGGTTCGGCCAGCTGCCGTCGATGAAGCCCTGTTCCGCGAGAAAGGCGAGGATAGCCTCGGCGTCCGCCTCGGCCCGCTGCGCCTCGGTATCGGCCATGCCGCCCAGTTCGATGGTGGTGGCCAGGCAAGCAGCGGGGATCGCTGCATCGGGAAAGGCCGCGGCCAGCTTCAGCCAGGGTGTGGCGCAGGCCTCATCGAACGACTGACCGCCGGAGTCTTCGGCCAGCAGCGCCGCCTGTGCGCCCAGGTGCGCGGCCAGCCCGGATAGCCGAGGCCACAGCTGGGGCAGGGCGTAGAGCAGGAGGACCGACTCGAAGTCGCAATGCAGGTCGAGCACCAGATCGGCCGTGCAGGCATGGCCGAGCAGCAACCGCTGCAGTCCTTCCAGGGGCGATCCGGCCGGCGGCAGGTCCTGCAGGGCGCCGACCATCAGCTCGCGTATCAATGCAAGATTGTCTGCTGCATCGTCGCCCAGCAGCGAGTGGAGCTTGGGCGCGATCAGCGCGGCCAGATCCGGGAAGTCACGGTTGAAGTTCTTGCCGCTGGCAAAGTCGAAGCGGCCCTGGTGAGTGGACTGGAACACCTGGGCGAGACCGATCGGGTTGGCGACCGGTACCAGCTCGATGCGGCCGAGTAGCTGTCCGTTCGCTTCCAGCGTGGTGAGGCGTTGGCGCAGGGACACGGCTACGCGCATCCCGGGTAATTCGTCGGCGTGCAATGCCGCCTGAATGTAGGCCTTGCGGGGCCCCTCGCCGAAGTGCAGCACGCTCAGTTGGCGCTGCGTGCCGGGGCTGCTCCAAGGGAGGGGGTGATCGATCCGTATCATGGCTTACCTGGAATGTCGGCAGAAAAAAGGGGTATCCGGACTCGCCGGATACCCCTGTGCACCGGCTCTTACTGGCCGTAGATGTCGTAAGCGAAGTACTTGCCCTGGACTTCTTCGTACTTGCCGTTGGCGCGCAGGGCGGCGATGGCATTGCTGAATTTTTCGGCGGTGGCGGCATCACCCTTGCGCACGGCAATGCCGGCGCCATTGCCGAAGTACTTCGGGTCGTTGAAGTCCGGGCCGACCAGGGCGAAGCCCTTGCCGCCGTCGGTCTTGAGGAACCCTTCGCCGATGTTCACCACGTCGGCCAGGGAGGCATCGATACGCCCGGAAGCCAGGTCGAGGAAGGCCTCGTTCTGCGAGCCGTAGCGCACCACCTCGATGCCGGCATCGGCGAATTTGTCGCTGGCGTAGCGATCGTAGGTGGAGGCGCGCTGCACGCCGACCTTCTTGCCCTTGAGGTCGACCAGCGGGTCCTTGACCTCGGTGCCGGCCTTCATCACCAGCTTGCCGGGGGTGTGGTAGTACTTCTTGGTGAAGTCGACCGACTTCAGGCGATCCGGGGTGATCGACATGGACGACAGCACGGCGTCGACCTTGCGCACCTTGAGCGAGGGGATCAGGCCGTCGAAGGCCTGCTCGACCCACTCGCACTTGACCTGCATCTGCGCGCACAGCGCATTGCCGATGTCGTAGTCGAAGCCGCTGATCTGCCCATCCGGGGTCTTGAAGGCGAAGGGCGGGTAGGCGGCTTCGATGCCGATACGCAGGGTTTCCTGGGCCTGTGCCAGGGTGGCGCAGGCGGAGAGCGCCAGGGCGCCGAGCAGAGCGATCTTGTTCATCTTATGACTCCAGTTGCGGATGGTTGGCCACCCTCGCGGGTGAGGTGCATTGCTTCGCCTGGCGGCGAATTTCTCAGCCCTGGCTTCGTGGGCCAGAGCCCCAGTAGCCGCGCAGATGAGGCGGCCTGGCTGTGTTTGTATTGCGGTGGTGAGTGACACGTTTTGTGTCAGCAAAGCTAAGGTCAAGAAAAAATCATGTCAATTATATTGTTGTCTGAAAAAATAATTTCAGCCTGATGCGGCTGCGAAGAATGCCGTCATAGAGCTGTTGTAGGCTCGAGAAGCTGTCCGTTTGGTCTGTTTCTGTGGTGCTTTCTGGGGTTGATCGCGGAATTTTGTTGGTATACAACATTTCAAATTGAATGATTTGTGAAAATAAATGAGTCATTTGGTTGTGTGCCGAACACTCCCTACTCAGAAGAAGAGCAACAAGAAATGAGAATGCAGACCAAGCCTGGCGTGCTGCTCGCCACCCTGATTCTTGCCGGCCATTGCGCGCCGACCCTGGCCGAAGGCCATTTGCTGGCCGTCGGCGGCATGCTGCGGGCCAGCAACACCGAGGTCTATCAGAAGCTCATCGAGCTGGCCGGCGGCGCCGAGCGGGCGCGCATCGCCATCATGCCCACCGCCAGCGGTAGCCTCGGTTCCAGCAAGCGCTTCCAGGCCGAGCTGCAGGCCCTGGGCGTACCGGCCGAGCGAATCAGCATCGTGGGCATCGACAAGCAGAACTACCAGACCACCATGAACGACCCGGCCGTGCTCAAGCCGCTGAGCGAGGCCAGCGCCGTGTGGTTCGTCGGCGGCGACCAGGCGCGTATCGCCCGCGCGCTGTACAACGGTGACGGCAGCGAATCGCTGACGCTGAAGGCAGTAAAGGGCGTGTTCGACAAGGGTGGCGTGGTCGCCGGCACCAGTGCCGGCGCCAGCATTCTCGGCTCGACCATGCCGACCGCCTACGGCGTGGTCATGGACACCCTGGACTTCGGCGTGGCGGCCAAGGCCGATCAGCGCGGTACCGCGTTGCTCAAGGGCGCGGGCCTGTTCAAGGCCGGCATCATCGACCAGCACTTCGACCAGATCGAGGAGACCAGCACCGGTCGCGCGGCGCGCATGGCCAGCTACCTGGTCGAGCAGCGGCCGGCCAAGGGCTTCGGTCTGGATACCAATACGGCGATCTGGGTGCAGCCCGGTGGCCAGCTGCAGGTGCTCGGCGAGGGCTACCTGACGGTGATGGATGCCAGCCAGGCACACAAGGAGTTCGGCCTGTACGGAACGCGCCTGCAGAACGTGCGCCTGGCCATGCTCGGCCATGGCGACCGCTATGACCTGGCCAGCGGCAAGGTGCAGCCGGCCGAGGGCAAGGAGCCGATCACCGCCGGTAATGAATACCTGGTGGGCAACCAGCTGCTCACCGACCTGTCCGCGGTATCTGCCATGTCGCGTGCGGTGCTCTACGGCCTGGCCGACAACACCGCCACCCGCCAGGTGGGGCTGATGACCCGCTACAACCCGGCCAACGGCTACCACTATGGCTATCGCTTCGAGCTCAGCGAGGCCGCGGGCTTCCAGGCCCACAGCCGCTTCAACGACTCGCTGACCAACTACACGGTGCAGAACGTGCGCCTGGACATCGCGCCGGTGGATGCCTTCCTGCGTGACCCGGCGCGCAGCAGCCCGCAGGACGCCGCCGCCAGCCGCTGGCCGGACGCGGTGCGCGCGGTGAGTTTCCGCGGCCTGATGACCAGCGATGGCGACAACCGCTTCGAGCCCAAACGCGCGCTGACCCGCTACGAGCTGGCCAACGCGCTGCAGATGACCCTGGCCGCCGAGCCGGCTTTGGACAAGCTGCCCAAGCTCGTCGACATCGAGCAGGACCACCCGCTGCGCGAGCAGATCGAGGTGGCGGTCTCCAATGGCTGGCTGCACAGCGGCGAGCGCTTCGATGGCGAGCGCGAAGTGACCCGGGCGGAGTGGGCGCTGGCCTGCAAGGCGCTGGTCGAGAACTTCGCCAAGATCGACCTGACGCGCCGCGCGCCGCTCGAGGACCTGGCCGGCACCGATCCCGCCGCCGCCGAGGCCGCCGAGCTGCTGGTCGGGGAAGGGTGGATGAGCGCCGATTCCGGCCGCTTCCAGCCACAGCAAACCGTTAGCCGGGAAGAGGCCGCACGCAGCCTGGCGCGCCTGATTGGGCTAGCCAAACCGTCCTGACCGCCTGATCCGCAATCGAACACGCCCTGTAGTGACAGGGCGGACGGGCAGCGTTTGCCCGCGAGAAAACCAGAAAACGAGATGTACCGATGCGACTGAACAATCTGGAGCTGTTCGCCCTGGACAAACTGCTGCACGACCACCAGCCCGCGGCCCAGGCACTGCGCACCTCCGAGGCGCGCGTGCTGGAGCGCGTCGAGACGCCGGCCGGCTTCTTCGCGGTGATCGAGCTGCAGCAGCGACTGCGCGATGTCGGCGAGTTCGCCGAGCGCGAATGGAAATTCAAGCTGAAGAGCCCGAAGAAGACCGCGGGCTACTTCGTCTGCTGGCCGGATGGCGAATCGACGCTGTGCCTGGAGGCGGTGATCAGCAAGGGCAGGCGCCCAGAGGTGCTGACAGCAGAACTCTTTGTCTGACCGGGCAAAAACCAAGAAGGGCCGCAGGCCCGCCAACAACACTAGAAATGGAGTAAGGCATGAACCTCGTGAAACTGAGTTGTCTCGCCCTGGCGGTCGCCGCCGCCAGCAGCCAGCTGGCCGTGGCTGGCCAGGCCGATGCCAAGGGCTTTGTCGAAGACAGCGAGCTGAGCCTGCTGAATCGCAACTACTACTTCCAGCGCGACTTCAAGAACAACCCGGGTGGCCAGAACTACCGCGAGGAGTGGGCCCACGGCGTGATGGCCGAGTTCGCCTCGGGCTTCACCCAGGGCACCGTCGGCTTCGGCGCCGATGCCTATGGCTACATGGGCATCAAGCTGGACAGCGGTCGCGGCCGTACCGGCACCGGTCTGCTGCCGATCAGCGACGAGGGTCGTGCCCAGGATGAATACGGCGAGGCCGGCGGCGCCGCCAAGCTGCGCATTTCCGAGACCGTGCTGAAGTACGGCGAGATGCGTACCGAGGCACCGGTATTCGCCACTGCCCATAGCCGTCTGCTGCCGGAAACCGCCACCGGCTTCCATGTCAGCAGCGGCGAGATCGAAGGCCTGGCCCTGGAGGCCGGTCACTTCACCGCCTACAACAACCGCAACTCGACCAACAGTGACGAGGAGCTGTACCTCAACTACGGCAGCGGCGAGATCGGCAAGACCATCGACTTCGCCGGCGGCTGGTACAACGTCAGCGACGACCTGGCCCTGGGCCTGTACGCCTCGCGCTTCGAGGACACCTGGAACCAGTACTACGGCAACCTCAATTACACCCTGGGCATCAGCGAAGGGCAGAGCCTGAACTTCGACCTCAACCTGTACCGCACCAGCGATACCGGCGATGCCCTGCAGGGCGATATCAGCAACACCACCTACAGCCTGGCGGCCACCTACGCCCTGGGTTCGCACTCGATCCTGCTGGCCTACCAGCGGGTCAACGGCGACACCCCGTTCGACTACGTCGGCGGTGACTCGATCTTCCTTTCCAACTCCATGCAGTACTCCGACTTCAACGCACCGAACGAGAAGTCCTGGCGCATCGGTTATGGCTACGACTGGAGCGGCCTCGGCGTCCCCGGCCTGACCACCAAGGTCACCTACGTCAAGGGCAGCGATATCGATGGCACCGACGCGGATGTGAACGGCGGCTACGTCGGTTACTACGGCGAGGATGGCAAGCACAGCGAGACCGACATCGACATCAAGTACGTCGTCCAGGAAGGCCCGGCCAAGGACCTGTCCGTGCGCCTGCGTCAGGCCTTCCACTATGCCAACGACGACCAGGGCGAGGGCGACCTGCACGAGTTCCGGGTCATCGTCGACTACCCGCTGAGCATCCTGTGATCTTGCGGCCCGTGCCACCTGTCACGGGCCGCCTGTAGGGCCGCGGGCCTCCGTACCTCATGCGCGGAGGCCGGCTGCTTTGATTCAAGGTCTGCTCGATTGCTCCTTTGGCCTTGAGGCGCCTGCCCGGCGCCTTTTTTTCTCGTGGGAGTGACACATGCGATTTGTTTGCCTGCTGCTTGGCCTGTTCATGACGCTTTCGGCCCAGGCCGAGACGCTGCGCATCGCCATGGAAGGACAATTTCCGCCCTTCGAGGAGCTCGACCAGAACGGTCGCCTCAAGGGCTTCAACGTCGACATCGCCAACGCCCTGTGCGCACAGATGCGCGCCCGCTGCGAGCTGCAGCGCTTCGCCTGGGATGACCTGATCCCGGCGCTGCAGGAACGCCGTACGGACCTGATCCTGGCGTCGATGTCGATCACCGAGGAACGCCAGGCCCTGGTCGACTTCACCCAGCGCTACGCGCACACCCCGGCCTTCTTCTTCGCCCGTCAGGGCACGGTCAACGAGGTGATCATCACCCCGCGGCGCCTGGCCGGAAAACGCATCGGCGTGCAGCGCGAGACCACCTATGACCGCTTCCTCGCCGCCCGCTACGAAAAGCACCTGCCCATCGTGCGCTTCGCCAGCGCCGCAGAAACCTACCAGGCCCTGGAGCGCGGCGAGGTGGACCTGGTGCTGGACGACGCGGTGTCCGGCTACTTCGGCTTCCTCCAGTCCGAGCGCGGCAAGGGCTTCGAACGCGTCGGCAACGCCGTGCAGGCGCCCAAGTTCTTTGGCAAGGGCCAGGGCATCGCCGTGCGCAAGGGCGATGAAGCCCTGCGCGCGCGCCTGGACCAGGCCCTGGTGGCGATTCTCGACAACGGCGTCTACCGCCGCATCGAACGCCAGTACTTCCAACGCTTCAGCGTTTATTGATTCCCCGTTTCCGCAGTACCCGTAGCACAACACCCACAACAACGCTGCAGACAACTGCAGCCACGGAGAACTGAAGATGAGACTGAGCAAACTGTGTCGCCATGCCGTTCTGCTGATTGCCCTGATTCCCGGCCTGGGGCATGCGGCAGGTGCGTTACTGCTGGTGGGGGGCGGACTCAAGGATGACAACGCGGCCATCTACCAGCGCTTTATCCAGCTGGCCGGTGGCAGCGGCCAGGCCAAGATCGGCGTGATCACCGCCGCCTCCATTCCGGAGAGTCAGGACCCGGATGCCGGCACCGCGAACGCCTCCAACTCCAAGGCCAACGGCGCCTACTACGCCAACCTGCTGAAGACCTACGGCGCGGTCAAGGCCGAGTGGATCCCCATCGACCTGGACAACATCGCCAACAGCAGCAATCCGACCGTGGTCAGCCAGATCAATGGCATGACCGGCTTCTTCTTCGGCGGCGGCGACCAGTCGCGTCTGGTCCAGACACTGCAGAACGCCAGCCGTGGCGACACCCCGGCACTGGCGGCGATCCGCGCCAAGTACAACGCCGGCGCCGTGCTGGCGGGTACCAGCGCCGGTACCGCGATCATGGTCGACGGCCCCATGGTGACCGGCGGCGAGAGTTACGAGGCGCTGCGCTACGGGCCCTACACCACGCCGTCCGGAGACGACCTGGCGTATGACCCGCAGGGCGGCTTCGGCTTCTTCAACTACGGCCTGCTGGATACCCACTTCAGCGAGCGCGGCCGCCAGGGCCGCATCGTGCGCCTGGCTGACTACACCAACGTGCCGTTCGCCTTCGGCGTGGACGAGAACACCGGCCTGCTGGTGCAGAACAATGCCAGCCTCGGCCAGATGGAAATGGAGGTGATCGGCACCGGCGGCGTGTTCGTCTTCGACCTGCGCAATGCCGAGCTGGGCAGTGGCAGCAGCTGGGCGCTGTACGACGTGCTGGCCAGCTACCTGACCAGCGGCGACAAGTATCGCCCGCAGAGTGGCCAGTTCGTGATCGCCAGCGGCAAGACCAGCCTGCGCGGCCGCGAGCAGTACAGCACCGCGATGACCGCCACCGGCGACATCTTCAGCAGCCCCAACAACAGCGGTGCCAATGGCAGGCGCAAGCCGCGCGAGTTCGTGACTGTCAGCGCCGATCTGTTCAACAGCCGCTCCGCCAGCACCCTTGGGCGCACCTATGAGACCAACCCGCGCTATCGCGTCAACCTGGTCAAGAGCACCCAGTTCGACAGCCATGGCTACAAGGGCACCGTGGGCGGGCAGACCATGACCTCCTACCTGCGCCTGCTGGTGGACATGCTGCCCAACTAGCCAACCTGACAGGATCGGCCCGGCGCGGGAGCTACATGAGCGGGTGCTGTCGCACCCGTACATGGACGCGCCGCGGCCGCATCCTGGTGCATTGACAGTGTCGCCAGCACTCTGCCTAATTGGCCGCGCCCCAACACAATAACAACACTAGGGACACCCGCCATGCGCAAGCTATTCATGCTTTGCCTGCTGTGCTTTTCCTCGCTCGTCCACGCCGCTCCCGGCGTTTTCCCCGACTCCACCTTCAACAACCTCGACTATGGCCTGTACTGGTTTGGCTATGGCGATACCTGGCAGAAAGCCGTTCCCGGGCAGAGCAACGCCTACTTCGGCACCAGCAAGCCGACGGTGATCTACATCCACGGCTGGCAGAACGGCGCCACCGCGCGCAAGGATCGCGAGACCTTCAACCGCGAGGGTGCCGGCGGCCCGAGCCTGGATCTGGCCACCGCCTGGCTCAACGCCGGATACAACGTCGGCGTGCTGTACTGGAACCAGTTCGCCGACGAGGGCGAAGTCACCGATGCCGAGGCCAAGATCTGGAGCACCAGCGGCCCGCGCGCCATGCGCTGGCGCAACGCTGCCGGCGTCTACAGCACCGGCCCGACCCAGTCCGCCAGCGACCTGCTGTTCAAGAGCTACAAGGACAACATGGCGAGCTACACCGGCAGCAATATCCGCATCCTCGGCCACTCCCTGGGCAACCAGATGGCCATCGTGCTGAGCAAGAAGATCAGCGACGCGGTCACTGCCGGCACCCTCAACAGCAAGCTGCTGCCCAAGCGCGTGGCCCTGCTCGATCCCTTCTACTCCAACAACGCCAAGAGCTGGCTGGGCAATCAGTGGACCGGCGCGGTATGCCGCAGCTATGTCAGTGAACTGAAGGGCAAGGGCGTGATCTTCGAGGCCTACCGCTCCTCGGCCGTCACCAGCACCGTCTTCGTCGGCGATGAAAACACCGGGCTGATGAACATGACCGCCTTCAGCGAGCTGAAGCCCTGGTACTTCAACGCCACGCAGATCACCGAGAAGCACAACGCGGCCGTGTGGCACTACCTGTGGTCGTTCAGCTTCAACCCGCCCGTGGTCACCGGCACCAGCAACCAGGCCGCCTCGGCCAAGACCGCCGACAGCCGCATCGCCACCCTGATGAACGGAACGCAGAAGCTGGTTCACGACCAGGGCGCCTATACCAAGGAACCCTCGGACGACAACTTCAAGCTGCAGGCCCGCTAAGGCGCAAGCCCAGGCCACACCGGGGCTATCGGCCTGCGGCTTCGTAACACCCCGTGCCGCGCCGCCTTGCAGATAGAGCAGGGCGCCGGCACGGGGTTTTGCACCTCCCGACCCGAGCCAGTCGATTTGGCCGCAGCTTGGGCTGGCTCCCGGCCCGAGGCGGACAAGCCACCACGAACCGCAGACCCCGGTTCAGCTGGAGCCGGCCTTGCATTGAGGTTCGACCGTAAAGGTTCGAGCTACGTCGACCGTCCCCAGATGCTTCAGCGTCCGTCGCCCGATCAATACGGGATAGAGCATCTTGCCCCGATTGTTGAGGGAGAATTCTTCGTCATGGATCTCGTCGCCGATGCACATCTTCAGGCGCACCACGGGACGACGGTCGGCGCCGCCTGCTCCGCGGACCTTGATGGTGCGTTCCACCTTCCGCTCGAAGGGGATGCTTACCGACTCGCCGCTGTTGCTGTCCTTCGCCTCGACGTTGAATTTCACCCACTTCTCACCGTCTTTCTCGAAACGCTTGATATCCGATGCGTCCATCGACGATGTCAGCGCTCCGGTGTCCAGCTTGATTTTGAGCGAGACGTTTTCGGGCAGGAGCAAGCCTTCCTCTATCCAGCCAAAGCTCCTGGCTGCGGGCTGGTTGGCCGACATGGCCGGCGTGGCGATAAGCAATGACACAAGGGCGAGAACCGACGCTGAGCTGCTCAAAGTAGGGCTCCTGACAGAAGGTGATATGGTCAGTAAGGTGTCTCGCCGGCTGTAAATGTTCCGTGAAATCGACTGTCCGTCGTCTGGAGGTTTGGTGTTCGGTCTCAATCGTCTTCGGCACTGGGCGCGTGCTCTGAAGCGCGACGTCCATGCGCTGTGGCTGGCGGCGCGGGACGCCCGAACGCCAAGGCTCGCCAAGCTGCTGGCATTGCTCGTCGCGGCGTATGCCCTGTCGCCGATCGACCTGATCCCCGACTTCATCCCCGTGCTCGGCTATATGGACGATCTGATCATTGTCCCGCTGGGGATCTGGCTGGTGGTCAGGTTGATTCCGGCGGGCCTGATGGCCGAGTTCCGTGCACTCGCGTCGCAGGCCTCGGCGCGACCCATCAGCAAGATGGCCGCTTGCTTTGTCGTGCTTGTCTGGCTGGCCCTGGGCGTGGGGCTGGTCATCTGGCTGATGCCGAGCCGCTAGCTGATAGGGGCGGCCGCCTCCGCCCACAAGCGCTGCAGCAACTCACGATCTTTTCACTTTCTCTTCACCAGCTTTCGACGTGTGCCCGCACATCCTGCCGAGCGTATTTACTACCCGGACACTCGTATGCTGCTGCCTCGTACTGCACCTCTGCGCTACCTGTCGCTGTTGTTGGCCTGCTGGCTGGTCATATTCCTCGTCACTCGCACGCTGCTGTTCGCCGCTCATTGGGCAGAGGCCGATGGCTTCGCTCCGGGCGTATTTGCCGTCGGCCTGCTTTATGACCTGGGCTTTCTCGCCTACGCGGCGCTGCCGCTCGGCCTCTATCTGCTGCTGTGTCCACCGGCCCTGTGGCGCCGCCCTGGGCATCGCCTGCTGCTGGCCGGACTACTGTTCGCAAGCCTGTTCGCCATGCTGTTCGTCGCCACCGCGGAGTGGCTGTTCTGGGACGAGTTCGGCGTTCGTTTCAACTTCATCGCCGTGGACTACCTGGTCTATTCCGATGAGGTGCTCAACAATCTGCTGGAGTCCTATCCGCTGGGCCTGTTGCTGAGCGGTTTAGGCGTGCTGGCGGCCCTGCTCGGCCTCGCCCTGCGCTGGCCGCTGCGCGAAGCTCTGCGGGCGTCGTTGCCGAGTTGGCGCGGGCGCGCCGTGGCAATTGCCGGTCTGGCATTGGCCGCCGCTCTCAGCGCACTTCTGCTCGACCAGGAGAGCCCGCGAGGGCAGGGCGGCAATGCCTACCGCCATGAGCTGGCGAGCAACGGGCCGTACCAGTTCTTCGCCGCCTTCCGTAACAACGAGCTGGACTATCGACAGTTCTATAGTCAACTGCCGGACACCGCGCTGGCGCCCGTGCTGCACCGGGAGCTCGATGAGCCGACGGCCACCTTCGTTGGCAGCGATCCCCTGGACGTCCGCCGGCAGATCGACAACCCCGGTGCACCGCGCAGGCTGAATGTGGTGCTGGTGACCATCGAGAGCCTCTCGGCCAAGTACCTTGGCAGTTTCGGTGACGCGCGCGGGTTGACTCCGAACCTGGATGAACTGCGCAGGCAGAGCCTGTTCTTCAACAACTTCTATGCCACCGGCACTCGCACCGACCGAGGCCTGGAGGCCATCACACTGGCGGTGCCGCCGACGCCCGGGCGCTCCATCGTCAAGCGCATCGGTCGCGAGGCTGGCTACGGCAGTCTCGGTCAGCAGCTCGCCGCCCAGGGCTACGACAGCGTGTTCGTCTATGGCGGGCGAGGCTACTTCGACAACATGAATGCCTTCTTCTCCGGCAACGGCTACCGGGTGGTGGACCAGAGCAGCGTCGACGAGGCCGATATCCACTTCAAGAACGCCTGGGGCATGGCCGACGAGGACCTTTACGCCCAGGCCATGCAGATCGCCGATCGCGATCATGCCGCCGGCAAACCCTTTCTCCTGCAGCTGATGACCACCTCCAATCACCGTCCCTACACCTATCCGGACGGGCGCATAGACATTCCCTCCGGGGACGGCCGCGAGGGAGCCGTGAAGTACACCGACTGGGCAATCGGGCGCTTCCTCGAACAGGCCAAGGGCAAGCCCTGGTTCGATGACACGCTGTTCGTCTTCGTCGCCGACCACTGCGCCGGCAGCGCCGGGATGGAGGATCTCCCGGTGGCCAACTACCACATCCCGCTGTTCCTCTATGCCCCCAAGTGGCTGACGCCCCGTGAGGATGGCCAGCTGGCCAGTCAGATCGACCTGGCGCCGACTCTGCTCGGCCTGCTCAACCTGGACTACCAGTCCACCTTCTTCGGTCACGACCTTCTCAAAGCCAATGCCGCTCCGCCCAGGGTGTTGATCGGCAATTACCAACACCTGGGCCTGTTCGACGGCCAGAACCTGGCCATCCTCAGCCCGCGCGGGCACATGCGGCGGCACGATGACGCTCTCGGCGCCAGCCGCGAATACCGGGTCGACAGCCACGATCCGCTGCTGCAGCGCGACATCGCGTACTACCAGGCGGCCAGCCACGACCTGCAGAACCGCCTGCTGGGCTGGAGAGGCGTGGAAAGACCATGAGCATCTCGCCTCGCTTCGACCGGCGCTGGTGGTATGGCGTCCCGCTGGCACTGCTCGCTGTGCTGCTGGTGTTCGAGCCGAGCCGCCTGGACTTTGCCATTGCCGATCTGTTCTACGTCCAGGACCTGGGCTTCATCGGTCGCCGCAATGACTTCCTGGAAGAGGTTCTTCACGACCGCGCCAAGCAGCTGACCATCGCCATCGGCGTGCTGGCCCTGTCCGGCTTCCTGCTCAGCCTGCTACCCACGCGCCTGCGCCCGTTGCGCCGCACCTTGGGCTATCTGGTGTTGGCCATGGGGTTGTCCACCGGCTTCGTCACTCCGCTGAAGAAGGTCACGCAGATGCACTGTCCCTGGAACCTGGAGCAGTACGGCGGACCCGAGCATTTCTCGCCGCTGCTAGGCCCGCGCGCGGCTCCAGTGGAGAAACCGGGCAACTGCTGGCCCGGCGGCCATGCGGCGTCCGGCTTCGCCTTGTTCGCGCTGTTCTTCGCCCTGCGCGACCGTTACCCACGCAGCGCCAGAACGGCACTAATCGCCGCAATGGTTCTTGGTGTGCTGTTCTCTCTGGTACGTATGGCCCAGGGCGCCCACTTCTTCTCGCACAATCTGTGGACGGCGCTGCTGTGCTGGTTAATCAGCCTGGCGCTCTATGACCTGATGCTGTATCGCCCATCCCCGCATCCAACCGCTGATCTGGCCGTGGACGTTGAGTGAGCTGTCCGCCATCCGGGCCGCATCCGACCGCTAAAGGTCATCCGCTCGGATGCGGCATTTTTGCAATTTATCGACGCGAGCTCGTCGGCTACCGACAGAGGAACTCGTGTATCGCTTGGGCGGTTCGCCTGGGGCTGGTCACCACGAAAAAATGCCCCTCGCCCTGCAGCACGTGCAGTTCGGCATGGCGGATGGTGCGGCGCAGGATATGCGCGTTATACAGGCGCACCAGGGTGTCGCGTTCACCGGTGAGGATCAGCGTGCGCTGGCGCAGGCGAAACAGCCGCAGCAGGCTGGTCCAGCCGACCAGAGCGGCGAGTTGGTGGTAGTAGGTTCGCGGGTTGGCCGTGAGCATGCCGTTCACCATGCCGAAGCGCAGCAGGGTCTGTATCGAATGGCGCGAGCTGTCTTGCTTGCGCAGTCGGGCTCCTTTGCTCCTGCCAAAGAAATCCAGGATGTCGGCGGGCTTCACCAGCATCGCCGGGCCGGCCGAGGTAGCGGCGAGGATCAGCCGACGCACCATACCCGGATGACGCAGGGCGAACTCTTGCGCCAACGCACCGCCCCAACTCACGCCGAACACATCGACCCGTTCGATTCCCAACTGCTTGAGCACTTCGGCGATCAGGTCGGCATGGCGGGGTAGACGCATCGGCCAGCGGGGCATTTGCGATTCGCCTACCCCGGGAACGTCCAGGGTGATGGTTGTATAGCCCACCAGTTCATCGCGCAGAGGATCAAAGGTGCGGATCAGGCCGCCCAGGCCGTTCAGCAGGAGCAGCGGTGAGCCCTGGCCGCGGATTGAAACGTTCAGCCGCAAGTCGTTGACGATCAGTTTCTGCGTGGTCATGGCTGCCCCCTGGTCTATCCACCTTTTAGGACAGCGTCAGGCCCGTTAGCGACCAGTGTTTTTGACTGGGCGTCTGCTCCCTCAGGTGGCGCGCAGTTTGGCAGCGCGGGGCAAACACGGACAACTCTCGAAGCCTGTATGAATCAGGCTCAGCTGCGTCATGCAGATCGTCCTTTTCCCGAGCCGGCTTCGCAGCCCGTCAGATCGCAAACTAGCTCCGCTCCGGCATGGCGCCCAGACGCAGGCGCATTTCCGCGCTGGCACTAGGTCCCGCTTGCACCGTGCACTGCTCCAGCGGCACGGAACAGCTTTCGGAGATGTCTGCCATGAGCTGGCGTACCGGCCGCCCGGTGGCTCGCTCGACGAGCTGCACACTTTCCCCATCCTCGGCGTAATGGCGATTGCCCCAGGCCACAAACGCCATCAGCACGATGCGGAAGTCTTCGCCTTTGGCCGTCGGCACATATTGGTAGCGCAGGGGCCGCTGACTGTATGCCTGGCGTTCGAGCAGCCCCGCCTCCACCAGTGAATTCAGGCGCCGGGTGAGCATGTTCGGAGCGATCTCCAGGCTGCGGGCAAACTCGTCGAAGCGGCGCAGGCCCTGCAGGGCATCCCGCATGATCAGGATGCTCCACCACTCGCCAACCCTTTCCAGGCTACGCGCGATGGGGCATTCGGCATCGGCGAGAGTCTTGCGCTGCATGGCTGTTCCTTTCCGGGGGCTGAAGAATGTTCGCTCGCATGTTACTTTCATGATGATAGTAACGTCCATACACCGCTATCCATCAAGCAGCACAAGGAGCTGGGCCAGCATGAGCAAGCGTATCGTCATTACCGGAATGGGCGCGGTCAGCCCGCTGGGCTGTGGAGTCGAGCAGATATGGAAACGCCTCCTGGCTGGCCAGTCGGGGATTCGCCGGCTGCCGCCTGAGCTGGTAGGTGATCTGCCAATCACCATTGGCGGCCAGGTGCCGGATCGCAGCCAGGATCCCGAAGCCGGATTCGATCCGGATCAACTGTTGGCGGCCAAAGAGCAGCGCAAGATGGATCGCTTCATCCTCTTCGCCTTGGCTGCTGCCCATGAGGCATTGGCCCAGGCCGGTTGGTCGCCGAGCACGCCTGAAGAGCAGGAGCGCACCGCAACCATCATCGCCTCGGGCGTTGGCGGATTCCATGCGATTGCCGAGGCCGTGCGCACCACTGACAGCAAGGGGCCGCGTCGCCTGTCTCCCTTCACCATTCCGTCCTTCCTGAGCAACATGGCCGCCGGGCACGTGTCCATCTCGCATGGCTTCAAGGGACCGCTGGGCACGCCGGTCACGGCCTGTGCCGCCGGCGTCCAGGCCATCGGTGATGCCGCGCGGATGATTCGAGCGGGGGAGGTTGACGTAGCGGTTTGTGGTGGCGCGGAGGCGACCATTCACCGCGTCAGCCTGGCCGGATTCGCCGCTGCACGCGCACTTTCGAGCAACTACAACGATACCCCGGAGCGTGCCTCCAGACCCTTCGATGAGGGGCGCGATGGGTTCGTCATGGGCGAAGGCGCGGGGCTGCTGGTGATCGAAGAGCTGCAGCATGCCCTGTCGCGCGGCGCCACGCCGATCGCCGAACTGGTGGGCTACGGCACCAGTGCCGACGCCTACCACATGACGGCAGGCCCGGAAGATGGAGATGGTGCCCGCCGGGCCATGCAGCAAGCGCTGCGACAAGCCGGTGTCGAAGCCTCCCAGGTACAACACCTCAATGCCCACGCCACCTCGACGCAAGTGGGCGACAAGGGTGAGTTGGCCGCGATCAGAACCGTGTTTGGCAACGGCAGCGGTGTCGCTATCAGCTCGACCAAATCGGCCACGGGACACCTGTTGGGCGCCGCCGGAGGCATCGAGGCCATCTTCACCATCCTCGCGCTGCGCGATCAGATCGTTCCCGCCACACTGAATCTGGAGGTGCCCGATGCAGTCGCTGCAGGCTTGAATCTGATTAGCGGCGGCGCCCGACCTATGCCTCTGGAGTACGCGCTATCCAATGGCTTCGGCTTCGGCGGGGTGAATGCGAGCGTGCTGTTCCGCAGATGGGGTTGAGGCCAGCTATGGGAGTTGGAAGTAGGGTAGCGTTCCGACGAGGCCCGCAAAGTAGAGCTCGAGCTCCCCGAGGATTAGCTCCGCTACCTCGGGAGCCTTTGTCCGATGGCTGACGTCAGTCAACGGCGCTTATCGGCCAATAGCGGTCTGTCGAGAGTGGCTTCAATCGGCCAGAAGAGTTGTGGAGTTGCTACACAAGCAAGGGCGATTCATGAATTAGCAAAGAGTCTTCAATGCGATTTGTGCGGCCCCCATGGCTACAAGGTCTTCCACGCCATGAACCGTCCGGATCTCACAGCTCGCTAACATACTTGGAATGGCCAGGGCGTCAATTTGAGCTTGTGCTTCAGTCCAATACCCAGGAAGCCAGAGTGCGCCTCCTCCAACTGAGAGCCTATGAGGATTGAATAAATTAATTAATCCTCCGAGAACACCGCCGAGGGCGTGGCCACCTTGAGAAATCACATCTAATGCGGCTTGATTGCCTTGACGGCCTAACAGGGCCAATTGGTTTCCATCGACACCAAGCCGATTGGCCATGTAGCGTCCGCCTGCAACCTCATCAAGCCTGAGCCACTGCGAGACCGATGTCTGTATCGGCCAATATCCCAGCTCGCCTGCCCAACCATGTGCTCCCAGAAGCTGATGCCCGTTGACCATAATGCCGCAACCTATGGCAGTTCCGGCCATGACTGCGATGGCTGTGCTCTCGATCGGTAAGTCAAGTGCGGTAGCGTGAAGTGCTGCCTTCGCATCATTCACTAACCAAGTTCTGCTAATTCGGGAATCAATTAGAGTCCTCGCACTCCATCCAACAAGTCCCGGCAAAACATCACAAGCAGCAACTGAGTCATTCTCGATGAGACCCGGTATCGCTATGCCAATCACACACCCTGGCTCTGTGTACGCATCGATGAAACTATTCAATATCTTTGTGAGATCGGCCGCACCGAACATCGGTCCTGTATCGAATCGGAACGAATGATCCCGGTATCTAATTAATAGCTTGGTACCTCCAAGATCTACTCCTACAGCTGATTGAAAGGGGAGAGTGTTCATGGTTGCCTCAGTGGATCTACTTAATCCCGCTTGCGCTTCTAATTGAACTGGCTAGACCAGCAGACTTAGTTTGGGCCTCTACGCAATCTTCATACGTTGCGGCAATCGATCAGCCAGGAAGTCGAACAGTCGGCGCAAGCCGATGCGCTGGCGCTGATCTTCATGCATGGCCAGCCATATCTCCAGTTCGAAGCTGAAGAGCTTGGGGTCGAGAGCAACCAAATCGGCTTCATGTGCAGCTAGGTGGGCATGGCACAGGCCGATACCCATTCCAGCACGGAGCGCAGCCAGTCGTGCCATCGCGCAGTCGGAGCGGAATGCCAACGCGTCGATGGGCTGTGGGAAACCCTGAGTCTGCCAATGCGCATGTAATCGCTCATGGCGGTCGTAGCCGATAAGACTGTGAGTGGCGAGTGCTTCGCGCGACTCCGGCATACCGCGTCGCTCAAAATAGCTGCGGTGCGCATGAAGACTCACCAAGCTCCGTCCAAGTTTGCGAACAAGCAAGGCATCCTGCTCGGGCCGCTGCATACGAACAGCCAGATCGGCTTCGCGGCGCAGCAAGTCTTCATTGTGTTCGGCAACGGACAATTCGAGATGCTGACCAGGATAGGCGGCTTGGAACTCGGCCAGCAGAGGCGTGAGCACCTCCACTCCGATCACCTCGGGTACGGTGATACGCAGGGTGCCACCAATCCCGTCGTCCTGAGCACTGCGCTGAATGGCCGCCGCGGCATTGGCCATGACTAATGCTGGTTCATATAGACGCCGGGCGGCGTCGGTCGGAATCAGTCCGTCTGGCGAGCGGGTAAACAGCTTTGTATCAAGTGCGTTTTCCAAGCGAGCAATCTGTCTGCTGACTGTGGGCTGAGTGGTCACCAAGCGGCGCGCCGCAGCGCTCAGGCTCCCGCACTCGATCACTGCCAGAAAATACCGATAGAGATCCCAATCGGCCACGCTACTTGTCGATTTGTGCATAGCAACTCCACGTTATTGAGCGTTCCCGCATGGGGGTGTGCGAGCTAGTGTGGGGCAGATACCCCCCAAGGAGCCGGCACCATGCCCGCATTGCGTCCCTTTGTCTTCAACCAGTCTTGCCTGGCCGCTATGCGCGCTCGTGAAGAAGCCACGTTCAGGCAGCGCACGACCCGATCACAGGCGCTAAGGGAAGAGTCCCGGCGGTACATGCCGCAGGGTGTACCGATGGCCTGGATGGTTTCGCTCAATCGATTCAGCCCACCCTTTATCCATTCGGCCAGTGGTGCTGTGTTCACCGATGTGGATGACAATCGATACCTCGACTTTAACGTCGCAGATCTCAGTATGACCATGGGCTATGGCCCCATGCCCGTGGTGGACGCCGTCAGCCGCCAGGTTCGACTGGGGGCACAGTTTCTCCTGCCGACCGAAGATGCACTTGTGGTCAGTAGGCTGCTGGCCGAGCAGAGCGGTATTCCCTACTGGCAATTCACCCTGTCTGCGTCCGGTGCCAATGTCGAAGTCATGCGCATCGCTCGCCACATCACCGGGCGCGAGAAGATCGTCATTTTTGATGGCCATTATCACGGGCACATCGACGACACCATGGTCCGCCAAGGCGAGCAAGGCGTTGTGCATGAGCAGCTTGGACTGGCCAGGGGCAGCGCGGCGAATACCCTGATCGTGCCCTTCAATGACCTTGAGGCGCTGGAGCGGGTGCTGGCCAGCGAAGCAGTGGCTCTGGTGCTGACGGAGCCAGCGCTGACCAACTGTACTCTGGTGCAACCAGCGCCTGGTTATCTGGAGGGCGTGCGCCGCCTAACGCAGCAATACGGCAGCCTGTTGTGCCTGGACGAAGCGCATACCTTCCAGTTCGCGCATGGTGGCTTGACCGGCGCCTGGGGGCTGCAGACGGACTTTGTCGTTCTGGGAAAAGGGCTCGGCTCAGGCATCGCATTCGCCCTGTACGGCATGAGCGAAACGATTGCACGGCATCTGGAGCGATTCACCGACAGTGATATCGGCCCGGCCGGTTTGGCCACCGGTGGCACCCTCTATGCTTCCGCGCTGGCGGTGAGCGCGGCCAGGGCCAGCTTGGAGCAGGTGCTAACGATGACGAATTATCAGCGCATAGAGCGCCTCGGGGGGCGACTGGCATCTGGCCTGCGACAGATCTTTGCCCGCCATGATCTACCTTGGTGCGCCTTCGAGCTTGGTCCGCGTTCGGGATATTGCTTGACGCCAGAGCTGCCGCGCAACGGCGCTGAAGCCAACCTCTCGATGGATGCGGCATTCATCGATTGCCGGCGTCTGTTCATGGCCAATCGAGGGGTATGGGACGGCATTCTTTCTGCTGGGCCGCAAGTGTCATTCGCTCATTCCGAGGCGGACATCGATCGCTACCTCGAAGTCGCCAGCGCCTTTATTGCCGAACTCTTTGAGTAACCGATGATGCACCTGAAAGACCTTCAGTTGGCCAAATCCGCCGACCGCCTCCTCAATCACGGTCCTACCACGCTGGTAACTTTCGAGCATGGTGGCGTGCGCAACGTGATGGCTGCCTCATGGGCCATGCCGCTGGACTTCGATCCACCGAAGGTATTGCTGGTTTTAGATGGCAGCACTTTCAGCCGCCCGCTGCTCGAGGGTTCAGGCAGCTTCGTGCTCAACTTGCCCTCTCGCATGCAGGCGGAACTGACTTTAGCGGTGGGCTCGTGCAGCGGCAGGGAGGTCGACAAATTCGCCCGCTTCGGTATTGGCGAGGCCCGTGCCAAGGTGATCCAGGCGCCTATCGTCCCCGATTGTCTGGCGTATCTGGAGTGCCGTGTCATTCAGGAGCCGCACATACAGCAGCGCTAAGCGCGCGACGCCCAGAATGCCGGAACATACACGCAGTCATGCGCACCGAGCCCCGCACTGCTGGCTTCATCGAATGCTGCCAACGCTTGCAGGGCAACGGGGAGCGAGATGCCGCGCGCACAAGCCTCGTCCCGCAGCGTATGCAGATCCTTACGCATCGCGTCAATGGCGAACGTCGCCTCGATAGTTTGGTCGCCACCAAGTGCTGCCGCGACAGCGGCAGATTTGACCTTCAGAACATTCGCACCGCCAGCTGTCTCAGCGAAGAGCTCGACCCACCATGTCGGGTCCTTGCCAAGATCGCCTAAAAGGGCAAGCGCCTCGCCGAAGCTTTGCCAAAACACGAGCAGCGGAAGGTTGATGGCAAGCTTGGCCAGTGCACCGCTACCGACAGGCCCCATATGCTCAAGCCTGCGGCAAAGTTTGCTCAGCACGGGCCGAGCGCGTTCAATATCCGCGAGCTCGCCACCCGCCAAGCCTAGCAACTGTCCTGTTCGCGCAGGTCCCGTTGTACCGCCCACTGGGCACTCGATGAAACGACCACCTGCTTCTGTGATTGCCCGAGCGAGTACTTGCTGTGTGGCAGGACGCACGGTACTCATCTCGATAAACAGCTTGCCCTGCGCTCCCTCGACCAAGCCAGATTTCCCGAGATAAACCGCTTTGAGAGCAGTTTCGTCGAACAAGCAGGACAGGACGATATCGCTGCCAAGGGCCAATGTGTGTGGCGTCTCGGCTACCGGTAGGCGAGTCGCTACCGCTCTTTCGGCCGAGCGATTCCAGACCGAGAGGTTTTCTTCCGACTCTTGAAGACGCGCCGCAATAGCGGCGCCCATCTTGCCAATACCCGCAATACCTATTCGCATACAAAGACCGCCTTAACCGCGTATTGCCAAACGACCAGACCAACGCCTGGACACGCACGATCAGATTGCTGGCGCGTGAACCGCGCTACCGCGAAGCGCTGTCCAATCCGCTTGGTGGCGGAAAATTCCTGAATGACGGGCATGGGCATACGCGGATGACCGAGGTCTGGACTAGAACCGTGAAGGATGCGGTCCGAAGGCCGCATCCGTTTGCGTCCACTTAGATGGTCTGCCCACCGGAGACTTCGATACGCTGGCCAGTAACCCAGCGGTTGGCAGGGCTCAAGAGGCTGGCGATCATCGGGCCGATGTCGTCGGGCAAGCCCACACGGCCAAGTGCGGTCATGCCTGCAAACGCGTTGTTGTAGTCGGGAATGTCGCGGACTGCGCCACCCAGGAAGTCGGTTTCGATTGCGCCGGGGGCTACGGCGTTGACCGTGATGCCACGGCTACCCAACTCTTTGGCCATGTAGACGCTGAGTATTTCGACAGCGCCCTTAGCGGCCGAATAGGCCGAAAAACCGGGGAAAGACACACGGGTCAAACCAGACGAGAAGTTCACGATTCGTCCACCATCGGCCAGGAGTGGCAGCAGGGACTGGGTCAGAAAAAACACGCCTTTGACGTGTACGTCGAACAGCGCATCGAACTGAGCTTCCGTGGTGGCAGCAAAGTCGGCCATTTCGCCATGCCCGGCGTTGTTGATCAGGTGGTCGATGGTGTCGCGGCCCCAGGTGTCTTTTAGTGTCGCGCGTACCGCCGCCACGAAGTCCTGGAACGACGACACCTTACCGACGTCCAGCTGCAGGGCAACGGCTTTGCGGCCCAAGGCCTGGATGTCGGCCACCACCGCATCCGCCGCTTCTTTGCCATTGCGATAGGTAACGATCACATCGCCGCCATTGCGGGCGATGTTCAGCGCGGTATTGCGTCCAAGCCCACGGTTTGCGCCTGTTACAAGGGAAATAGTCGTCATCGTTAGTCTCCTGCCATGCAGATGTTGTGTGAGGGCTAAACGATGAAGCCTGGCGAGCAATACAGGTTGCGTGATTACCCAGATCAATTGCCTATTTATCCAAACTGTCCGGGCCAAAGGCACAGTGGCGTAGCGCTTGTTTGCCTAGAGGGCTTGGCGGCTTGGTTTGCCTATTCCTCCAAGTTTTTTGCTGCATTGTCCGGGCGTATTGCATCGGCATGCATTCGACGGTGCAATGCGCCCATACGGGCTGGAGAGTGGGTGGCCGATGAATGAGTTGCTTGAAGCGGCGAGTCGCTACGCTGAAGCGAATCACCACGCTGGCATTGCTGTCACACCGTTTCCTGGGCTGGTGATTCTGCGCGAAACAACCCCTACGGCGTTGCTTTACGCAGTCTCCAAGCCGCTGGTTGCAGTGGTGCTGCAAGGGCGCAAGCGGGTGGCGATGGGCAACCGGCTGTTCGAGTTTGGCGCAGGCGAGTCATTGATCGTGACCGCCGATGTGCCCACCGTCAGCCAGGTCATCACCGCGTCCCGAAATGAGCCCTATCTGGCGTTGGTCGTGGAGCTCGACCACGTACTTATCGAATCATTGGTCGTCGAAATGGGCACGGCCCCGTTCACGGTGGGCGAACCTGTGCGCGTAGATCCCACGGAAGGGGAGGTGGCAGACGCGGCCTTGCGCTTGCTGCGCCTGCTTGATCGCCCGAGATCGGTGGAGATATTGAAAGACCAACTGCTTAGAGAACTGCACTACTGGCTGCTTTCTGGCCGCCATGGAGGGGCGATTCGAGCGTTGGGGATTGCCAGCAGCCATGCGCAGCGAATTAGCCGTGCAATCGCCAGAATTCGCGAGGACTTCGCCAAGCCGTTGCGGGTGGAACAACTGGCGGATGAGGCCGGCATGAGCCTTTCGGGGTTCCATGTGCATTTCAGGACAATCACTTCGCTGACCCCGCTTCAATACCAGAAGCAGCTGAGACTGATTGAAGCCAGGCGCTTCATGCTCGATGGTTTGCCTATCGCCAAGGCCGCCTACGACGTTGGCTACGAAAGCATTCCTCAGTTCACCCGAGAATATGGCCGCCTGTTCGGTACGTCGCCAGCGAAAGATATCCGCGAAGTCAAAGTGCGGCTTGGCACCTCGGCTTAGCCGTACATCAAAACTAGAGCCGCGGGCCCACTCATCTCAACGAACAATCTAGGATGGCCACTCCTCAGGTGATACGCCCGTAAACGCTGTCCATTTGGTAAGGCGCCGATCCCTGCCTGGCAGACGGCGAAGGTGTCATCGATATCGCGCGCTCTGTCGATGAGCTGTCCATCTCAAGGGAAGTTTGCGGATGCAGTAAGTTATGTTATAACAAAATACAAAGTAACCTAACGAGATCTGCTTTGCTTAGCGAAACCGAACTGCTAGCCATGCCTGCCGACACCTACATGAATGAGCTGCAGCAGGCGTTCTTCCACCAGCTATTGCTCGGCCAGCGCATCGAGCTGCAGCAGCGAATCGACGAGGAGTTCGGCCAGTTGCGCGAACCGCAGCCAGCCAGCGACCCCGTCGACCTGGGCTGCGCCGAGGAACAGCGCCAATGGCAGCTGCGCCTGCTGGAGCGGGAGAAGAGGCTGCTGGACAAGATCGACGAAGCGCTGGAGCGCCTGGCTCGTGGTGAATACGGCTGGTGCAGTGAGACCGGCGAGCCGATCGGCCTGCGCCGGCTGCTGCTGCGTCCCACCGCCAGCCTGTGCATTGAGGCCAAGGAGCGTCAGGAGCAACGCGAACGCCATATCCGTGATGTGCGAGGAAACCCCAATGGATAAACGTCTACCCGTCACCGTGCTGTCCGGCTTTCTCGGTGCCGGTAAGAGCACCCTGCTCAACCATGTGCTGAAGAACCGCGAGGGCCTTCGCGTGGCGCTGATCGTCAACGACATGAGCGAGATCAACATCGACGGCGGCGAGGTGCAGCGCGATGTCAGCCTCAATCGCGCGGAAGAGAAGCTGGTAGAGATGAGCAACGGCTGCATCTGCTGCACCCTGCGCGAGGACTTGCTGGAAGAAGTGTCGCGCCTGGCCCGCGACGGTCGCTTCGACTACCTGCTGATCGAGTCCACCGGCATCAGCGAGCCGCTGCCGGTGGCCGAGACCTTCACCTTCCGCGACGAGCTGGGCCTGGGCCTGGCCGACCTGGCCCGTCTGGACACCCTGGTAACGGTGGTCGATGGGGTCAACTTCCTGCGCGACTTCCACGCCGCCGAGAGCCTGGCCAGTCGCGGCGAGACACTGGGCGAGGAAGACGAGCGGTCGATCAGCGACCTGCTGATCGAGCAGGTGGAGTTCGCCGACGTGATCCTGATCAGCAAGACCGACCTGATTTCCGGCGCCGAGCGGGAAGAGCTGACGGCCATTCTGCGCGGGCTGAATACCGAGGCCGAGATACTGCCGATGGTCATGGGCCAGGTGTCGCTGGCGAAGATCCTCAACACCGGCCGCTTCGACTTCGACCGCGCTGCCCAGGCGCCCGGCTGGCTCAAGGAGCTGCGCGGCGAGCACGTGCCGGAGACCGAGGAATATGGCATCGCCTCGACCGTCTACCAGGCACGCCGGCCCTTCCATCCCGAACGTTTCTTCGCCTTCCTCGACCGCGAGTGGGTCAATGGCCGACTGTTGCGCTCCAAGGGCTACTTCTGGCTGGCCAGCAAATACCAGGAAGCCGGCAGCTGGTCGCAGGCCGGCGGCTTGATGCGTCATGGCTATGCCGGGCGCTGGTGGCGCTTCGTGGCGAAGGCGCAGTGGCCGCAGGATGAGGAAGGGCTGCGCGCGGTGATGGCCAAGTGGCACGCCGGCGTCGGCGACTGCCGCCAGGAACTGGTGTTCATCGGCCAGGGCATCGACTTCGCCTTGTTGCGCCGCGAGCTGGATGACTGCCTGTTGACTGACGTCGAGATGGCCGCTGGCCCCGAAGCCTGGGCGCGCCTGCCCGACCCGTTTGGTACCTGGGCCGAGGAGGCTGCCTGATGCAGCCCCTGCAGTTGCGCCCGGCGACACGCCAGGTGCTGAGCGAGGAGCGTGAAGTGCTCACCGAGGTGCTGCATGACGGGGTCAATCTGGCCGTTTGGCAGCGCCGCTTGGTGCCGCAGGTGGCGGACTTCGTCGAGTTGCTGTTGGCCCAGCCGCTGGAGGTGGCGGAGTCCCTGCAGATCGATATAGATGCCGATGAGACGCTACGCATGCCGTCGCTGCTAGCCTCTCAGGCGGACCTGCAAGGTCACGAGGCATTCGTCGCCGATGTCACTTGGCTGATCGAGGCCTTCTCCTGCTTGCTGGATGCGAGGCGTATCGGGCTACGCCTGCGCAGCCTGGCCAAGCCAATGTGCCCGCGCTTTCACATCGACCATGTGCCGCTACGGCTGATCACCACCTATGCGGGGTTGGCCAGCGAATGGCTGAAGGAGGGCGTCATGGACAGGCGCCGGCTGGGCGATGCCCGGGCTGAACCGGGAGAGATTGAGCGTATCCAGCGGCTGGAGCCGGGCTGGGTGGCGCTGGCCAAGGGTGAGAAGTGGTCGGGCAACGAAGGCGCCGGGGTGATTCACCGATCTCCAACTCCACCAGCTGGAGAGCGGCGTTTGTTGCTGACGTTGGACTGGCTTGCCTGAGTTCCTTTCTTGTCGCTACGAATAGCTGTCTAGTAGATAAGTCGTTAGAGCACGGCAGTTATCGGCCATTAGCGGACGCTCAGAATCAGCTACTTCCGCTTGAAGGCCTCCCGGCGAGACTCGCGTTCGCCAAGGAAACGACTGCTGATCGACGCCTCCAGGTCCTTGCGTTCCACCGGGGTGCCGCAGTGGGGACAAACGCTGGCCACGCCCACATCATGGCCGCACGCGCGGTGCACGAAATGCACGGCCAGGCCCTCATCCTCGCTCTTGCACCACGTCTCGCCCCAGGCGCGCAGCGCGTAGATGACGGGGTAGAAGTCCCATCCCTTGTCGGTCAGATGGTATTCGTAGCGCAGCGGCTTTGCGTTGTAGGGCCGGCGCTCGACCAGGCCGTTGGCTTCCAGCGCTTTCAGGCGCGAGGTCAGCATCTGCGGCGTCGCCGCGGTCTGGATCTGCATTTCCTCGAAGCGTGTCGCGCCCATGTACAGCTCACGCAGGACCAAGAGGGTCCATTTGTCGCCCACCAAATCCACCGAGCGTGCCACCGGGCACACCGTATCGCTTGTCTCGTCCTGTCTTGGCGTCACGTCATCTACTCCGCACAAACTATTTTTTTCATAGTAACACGGCCGATGTTGCAATGCCCCGAGCAGTACCCATCAAAGCCCCGCCGTTGTTGACGCTATGAATATCATAGTTGATATTGTGCCTGTCGAGGCTTGCGTCATCGCAGCAAGCCATCGCCTGTACAGCAGAAGCTTCCTAACCCTCTCCCTGCAACTGGAGCACCGTCATGACCCATCCCGTGTATTTCCCGGAGCGGACCGGCCTGCTGCTGGTCGACCCCTACAACGACTTCCTGTCCGATGGCGGCAAGCTGTTTCCCCTGCTCAGAAGCATTGCGGACGACGTTCACCTGCTCGACAACCTGCGCGCGACCCTTGCCACCGCACGCAAGCAGGCCATCCAGGTGTACTACGTACCGCATCGTCGCTGGCAGCCCGGCGATTACGACCACTGGGATCACCCCAACCCGACCCAACGCCTGATCCAGCAGCGCCACACCTTTGCCAAGGACTCCTGGGGTGGCGAATGGCATCCCGACTTCGTCCCACAGGCAGGCGACATCATCATCCAGGAGCACTGGGGGCAAAGCGGGTTCGCCAATACCGACCTCGACTTCCAGCTCAAGCAGCGAGGCATCACCCATGTGATCGTCGTTGGTCTGCTGGCGAACACCTGTATCGAATCGACCGCACGCTTCGCCATGGAACTTGGTTATCACGTCACGCTGGTACGCGATGCGACAGCCGCCTTCAACAAGGAAATGATGCACGCGGCGCACGAACTGAACGGACCGACGTTTGCGCACAGCATCGTGGAGACCCGCGAGCTGGTGCAGGCCCTGCAGCAGTGAAGGGCGTCGTGCCTGTCTCTCCCGCAGCGCCGATGGGAGTGTCCGATCGCCTTGTCACCCTCATGGCCCTGTGCTGTTCACTCGCCGTATCGACCATCTATTACCACCAGCCGCTTCTGCCGCAGATGGCCGCGTCGTTTGGCCTGGCGCCGACACAGGCCGGCCTGGTCGCCACCTTGACGCAGCTTGGCTATGCGGCGGGCCTGCTGTTCATCGTGCCGCTCGCCGACTGCCGACAGCCACGCCAGCTCGCACTGATGGCCATCGCGGCGAATGCCGTCGCCTTGATCCTCTGCGCCGTGGCGCCGAGTTTCACCGTGTTGTGCGTGAGCAGCCTCCTGGTCGGCGTGACCGCGATCACCGCGCAGATCATCATCCCCACCCTGTCGGGACTGGTTGCTCCGGCTGAGCGCGGTCGCATCGTCGGCAGCCTGCTCGGTGGCCTCTCGGCAGGCCTGTTGCTAGCGCGCACGGTCGGAGGGTTCGCCGGTGCGCACACGGGATGGCGAGCCGTGTTCGTACTGGCCTCGCTCATCGATGTCGTGCTGCTGGTCCTTGTTGCCAGGAGCTTGCCCGCCGCCACGAGCATGCCGGCGATAAGCTATGGCCGGCTTCTGCGTTCGCTGGGCAGCCTGGTCCGGGAGGAAAGAGTGTTGCGTTACTGCGCGGCGAGCGGCCTCTTGATGTTCGCCGCGTTCAGTGCGCTGTGGGCCTCGCTGGCCGCGCTGCTGGCACAGCCGCCCTACGGGTTCGACTCCGCGACCATCGGCCTGTTTGGCCTGGTCGCCCTGTTGGGCATCGTCGCGTCCCCGCACATTGGCGCACTGAGCGATCGCCTGGGTGTCCGCCGCATGGTCCTCGCCGGTGCGATGGCGCTCGCCACGGGCTTCACCTTCATCGCCGCGGGAGGCCAGAGTCCCGGCTGGCTGATCGTCGGCATGGTGCTGCTCGACCTGGGCAACCGTGCCGGACTGGTTGCCAACCAGGCACGCGTATTCACGCTGCGTCCCGAGGCGCGCAGCCGCCTCAATACCGTATTCATGGCATCGTATTTTCTCGGCGGAGCGATCGGCGCCGCCCTGGGGAACTACGGGGTGCACCGGGCAGGCTGGCTCGGCCTTGCCGCTGTTGGCATCCTGCTTTCCTGCGCGGCCGCGGTGATCAATGCTCTTTCTCCCCTTGAGTCGAACTCGACGACGGACTAGGTGCGCCCATGAGCCATTCAAAGGCGACACTGCGGCGCACCTCATCCTTGAATTCCTGAAAGAACAGTCTTTCGCGCTGCAGCTGACCTCGAAAGCTGGCGATGCTCGCTCCTTGCTTGTTCGCCTCTTGCAAAGTCCGCTTGTGGCCGGAAGCGGACAATTCGATTACGCAGAGGGTGGAGGAACCTGCCCCTGCTATACCGTACAGCCTGGGCAACCTGAAGCTGCATGTAGAGGCGAGTTGGCTCCCCCTACATGAGCTGCTGTGCTGTCTGAAGGAAGCGTAATCAACTGGTATAGCGATCGGCAGGGACGCTCAGGGACAGGTTTGGCATGAGCTTTTGCCGCGCAGCCTCATAAGCTTCCAGTTCAGTGATATCCGGCAGGGCGGGGATGGTGACGAATTCCCCCTGGTCGAGCCCGGTAAGTGCTGCATCTACCATGGCATCTGCCTGCATAACGATGGCGCTTGGCAGGTGCTCTACAGGAGTGCCGGCCGTTGCCCAGAAATCGGTCGCAGTTGCGCCAGGCAATACGACCTGGATCCTGACATTCAAATCGTGGAGCTCTTTACGAAGGGATTGGCTGAAGGCAAGAACGAAGGCCTTCGATCCCCCATAAACGCCGTTCAGGATCTCCGGTGCGATCGCAACGATCGAGGCGATATTTATGATGGTCCCAGCACCTCGGGCCACGAAGCCCGGTGCGGCTGCATGAGTAAGGCGCATCAGCACGTTCACGTTGAGGGTGAGTAGATCCTCTAGCTCGTCGACATCTGATTCCAGCAGATTCTGAGTGGCGCCGACACCGGCGTTGTTTACCAGGGTCGTAATGCTTGCATCCTTGTGAAGGATGTTCTCAATCCTTACGAGATCAGCCTTGTCGGCGAGGTCGGCAACCACGACTTCGACGTTTCTTCCGGTCTCGTCGCTCAGCCGTCTGGCCAGCGCGTTGAGGCGCTCGCGATTGCGGGCGACCAGGATCAAGTCGTGGCCACGGCGGGCCAGGCGGTCGGCGTAGATCGCACCGATGCCGGACGAGGCGCCGGTGATGAGTGCGGTACCGAGATTGGGCTGAGTCATGTCGTTCTCCAGGGGTTAGGGGTTGGAGAACAGAGTGCGGCGGTTTTACTATGTCTTAAATGACATTTGTGGTCGTTTTTCAGGACATTGGCGGAGGCGCATATGCACAGAATCGGCTACCTGCTGATGGAGGGTTTCCAGGTACTTTCCCTGGCCACTCAGACCGTGTTCGAGTACGCCAACCTCGTCGCGAAGGAACCCTTCTACCGCATTCAGAACTTCTCTCCGGCCGGCGGGCTGGTGCGCTCCTCGCTGGGACTGGCCGTGGAGACTCGCCCATTGGACGCCCCCCGTCTGGCGGACACCTGGATGGTCGTCGGGGTCAATGACCCGCTGGCAACGCCGACGCCGGAGGCGGCCCTCGACTTCGTGCGTCAGGCCGGCAGCCAGGCGCGGCGCACGGTCGGCGTCTGCACCGGCGGCTTCGTGCTGGCCGAGGCGGGCCTGTTGGCCGGGCGCCGCGCGACGACCCACTGGGCCTTCGCCCAGGCCATGCGCAAGCGTTTTCCAGACATCGAAGTCGAGGACGACCGCATCTATCTCATCGACGGGCCCATCTGGACCTCCGCCGGTATGACCGCAGGGCTCGACCTGGCACTGGGCATGGTGGAGAAGGACCTGGGCGTGGAGGCGGCCCGTTCGGTCGCGCGCAAGCTGGTGATGCACCAGCGGCGCTCCGGCGGGCAGTCCCAGCATTCGGAGATGCTCGATCTGGCGCCCAAGTCCGACCGCATTCAGAACGCGTTGAACTACGCGCGCAACCACCTGAGTCGCTCGCTCAGCGTCGAGGAGCTGGCAGAGGTCGTGCACCTGAGCCCGCGTCAGTTCACCCGCGTATTCACCGCCGAAACCGGCCACTCCCCGGCCAAGGCCATCGAGGGGCTGCGCCTGGAAGCGGCGCGGCTGATGATCGAGCAGAGCCGCCACTCCCTGGAGGTGGTCGCCAGGGAAACCGGTTTTCGCGACCGTCGCCACATGCGCGAGGCCTTCCTTCGTGGCTTCGGCGTGCCACCCCAGGCCGTGCGGCGCGATGCCCGTGGCGTGGCGGGGTGAGGGGCTTCCCGAGCGGCTTGTATCCCACCGTATCCCGGCGCCTGCGCACACATGCGCATGCAAACCGGCCACGGGACGACACACCCGAGACATCTGCGTCGTCGAGACTGGGCCCGATCGCCTGGCCGCCGAGATGAGCGAAGCAGGTCAGGAATGATGTCCAACGATCCGAACGGAAGCCATTCGATGAAGACCCTGAAGAACCTGCTGACGTCCATCGTCTTTTCACTGGCTGGCGTGCGGCGCTACACGCCTCAGTGCGCTTCCAGAGGCGCCTGCTGCACGCTTAGCTTCTCCCAGTCGGGGCCGGTGCTGGCCTTGGGCCCGCGATTGACACGCAGCACCAGGGCGCAGAGCGCCGGTAGAAACAGCAGCGTCAGCACCGTACCGATCAGGACTCCGCCGATCAGCACAAAGGCCAGGGACGACCAGAACACCGAGAACGTCAGCGGGATGAAGGCCAGCGCGGCGGCCAGGGCCGTGAGCAGCACCGGCCGGGCGCGGCGCACCGTGGCTTCGATGATCGCCTCGCGCAGAGGGCGGCCGTGGGCCTGTTCCTGCTCGATCTGGTCGGTGAAGATCAGGGTGTTGCGCATCAGGATGCCGCCGATGCCGATCAGCGCCAGGATGGCGTTGAAACCGAAGGGCTGATCGAACAGCAGCAGCACGGGCACCGCGCCGATCAGGCCCAGCGGTGCGGTGGCGAAGACCATGAACATCAGGGCGAAGGAGCGCACCTGGAACATGATCACCACCAGCGTCAGCAGAATCATCACCGGGAACAGGACCGCCAGGGCCTTGTTGGCCTTGGCGCTTTCTTCCACCGGGCCGCCGATGGTCACCCGATAGCCCGCCGGCAGCTGGGCGATCAGCGGCTGCAGATCGGCGTACACGGCCTTCCCCACATCCGGCGGTTGCGTGCCCTTGATGATGTCGGCACGCACCTCGAAGGTCAGGTCGCGGTCGCGGCGCTTGAGGATCGGTTCCTCCATCACCGGCTGGAAGCGACCCACCTGCTCCAGTGGAATCGAAACGCCGGCGGCGTTGGTGATGGTCAGGCCCTCGATGCCGCCGAGATTCTCCCGCTGGGCATTCTGTGCTCGCACCATCACCGTCACGGTGCGGGTGCCTTCGCGCACTTCGGTCACCGGGTTGCCGGTGAGCAGGGCGTTGAGCTGGCTCTTCACCTCATCGGGGGTGAAACCGAGCAGGCGCAGGCGATCCTGGTCCAGCACCAGGCGATAGGAACTGACACGATCGCCCCAGTCGACGAAGGTGTCGCGGGTCTTGGGATTGGCGGCCACGATCTGGCGCACGTTTTCGCTGATCTGCCGCAGTTGCTCCAGATGCGGGCCGGACACGCGGAACACCACCGGGAAGGGCACTGGCGGGCCGAACACCAGCTGGGTGACGCGCACCCGCGCCGAGGGGAACTCGCCGGCGGCGATGCGTGCCTGTATGCGCTCGCGCAGGGCGTCGCGCGACTTGGAGTCCGCCGTCTGCACGATGATCTTGGCGAAGGCCGGGTCCGGCAGTTCCGGGTTCAGGGACAGGAAGAAGCGCGGCGCGCCGCCGCCCACGTAGGCGTCCACCAGTTTCGTCTGGGGCTCCTCCAGCAGGGCCTTCTCCACCTGGGCGACCACGCCTTCGGTGGCCTTGAAGGCGCTGCCCGGCGGCATGTACACCTCCACCAGCAGCTCGGAACGGTCGGAGTTGGGGAAGAACTGTTTCTTCACTGCGCCCATGCCCAGGCCGCTGACGACGAAGGCCGCCACCACCAGGGCGGTCACCGTCTTGCGGTGGTTTACGCACCAGGTGATCAGGGCGCGCAGGCGCTGGTAAAGAGCGTTGGCGTAGAGCGCATCATGGCCGCCGGCCACCGGCTGGATCTTCGGCAGCATCTTCACGCCCAGGTAGGGCGTGAAGAATACCGCCACCACCCAGGAGGCGAGCAGGGCGAAGCCGACGATCCAGAAGATGTTGCCGGCGTATTCCCCGGCGCCGGATTTGGCGAAGCCCACCGGCAGGAAGCCGATCACGGTCACCAGGGTGCCGGTCAGCATGGGGGCCGCGGTTGAGGTCCAGGCAAAGGTGGCGGCCTGGATGCGGTCGAGGCCTTCCTCCAGTTTCACCACCATCATCTCGATGGCGATGATGGCGTCGTCCACCAGCAGGCCGAGGGACAGGATCAGTGCGCCCAGGGTGATGCGGTCGAACTCGCGGCCGGTCAGCAGCATGACCACAAAGACGATGGCCAGGGTCAGCGGCACGGCGGCGGCCACCACCAGGCCCACGCGAAAGCCCAGGGCCAGCAGGCTGATCAGCATCACCACGCCGAGGGCGACGAAGAACTTGAGCATGAACTCGTTCACCGCGATGCGGATCTTCTCGGCCTGGTCGGAGACCTTGTCGAACATCACCCCCAGCGGCAGTTCGGCGTGGATGCGGTCCTCTTCGGCCTGCAGCGACTTGTCCAGCTCCAGGCCGTTGAAGTGCGGCTCCATGATCACGCCGAGCATCAGCGCCGGCTCACCCTGGTGGCGAATGCGGTAGGTCGGTGGGTCTTCGTAACCGCGTCGCACGGTGGCGACGTCGGCGATGCGCAGCAGTTTGCCGCCCGCGTTGATCGGCACATTCTCGATCAGCGTCAGGCTGTCGAAGGCACCGTCCAGGCGGATGTAGGCGCGCGGCCCGCTGGTTTCGACGAAACCGGCCGGGGCCACGCCGTTCTGCTTGCCCAGGGCTTCGAAGATCTGCTCCGGCTTGAGGCCCAGGGTGGCCAGGCGCTCGTAGGAGAACTCGACGAAGATGCGTTGGGCCTGTTCGCCGAGGATGTTGACCTTCTTCACGCCGGGCAGGCGTAGCATGCCCTGGCGCAGGTCCTCGGCCATCTGCACCAGCTGGCGGTGCGGCATCTGCCCGGCTTCCAGGGCGTAGAGGGCGAAATAGACGTCGGAGTATTCGTCATTGAAGAACGGCCCGATGACGCCACGGGGCAGGCGCTTGGCCTCGTCGGTGAGCTTCTTGCGGGTCTGGTAGAAGAGGGCCTGGATGTCCTTGGGCCGGGTGGAGTCCTGATACTGCAGTTTCATGGAGACGAAGCCGGGCTGGGCGATGGTCTCCACCCGATCATAGAGGTCCAGCTCCTGCAGGCGCTTTTCCAGGCGGTCGGCCACCTGCTCCTGCATTTCTCGCGCGGTGGCACCCGGCCAGGCGGCGGTGATGGTCATGGTCTTGACCGTGAAGGACGGGTCTTCGGCGCGCCCCAGCTTGCCAAAGGCGATGGCCCCGGCGACCAGGGTGGCAAGGATCAGGAACAGGGTGATTGCCCGGTTGCGCACCGCGAAGGCTGAGAGGTTGAAGCGGCTCATCTCAGTGCTCCAGGGCCAGGGAGGGGGCTGGCAGTTCACGCACGCTGTCACCGGGGCTGAGCAGATTGGCGCCGAGGGCGACTATGCGTTCGCCCGGTTGCACGCCACCCTGGAGCACCGCTTCTTCCTGCTCCAGGCGCACCACCTTGACGGCGCGCAGCTCGATCTTGCCGTCGTTACCGATGATCCAGACGCCGGTGCCCTGGCCCTTGTCATGCAGCGCACCCAGCGGGACACGCAGCAACGGCTGCCGGCTCGTGCCATCGAGGCGCAGGGTGATGGTGGAGCCGATAGCCAGGGCCGCAGATTCGCCGCCCAGGGTGTAGCGGGCGCGGAACGTGCGGGTGGTGCTGTCCGCTGCGGCGGACAGCTCGCGCAGGGTGGCGGGTACGGCGTCGCCCGAGGCGCCATAGGGATAGGCCAGGGCCGGCTGGCTGGCGAGCGGACGCTGGGTTTCCGGAATGTCGATCACCGCCTCGCGGGCGCCGTCGTGGGCGAGGCTGGCGACGATCTGGCCTTCGGCGACGACCTGGCCGCGATCCACCCGTACCTCGGTGATCACGCCGTCTCCGTCGGCCTGGAGGGTGGAGTAGGTCCGGCGATTTTCCACCTGGGCCGCCTCCGCGCTGGCGGCGGCGTGCTCGGCCTGGGCCACCCGCAGGCGGGTGTTGGCCTGATCGTAGATCTGCCGCGAGACCGCCCCGGTTCCGCTCAGGCGACGGTAGCGGGCTTCATCGTCACGGGCCTGGCGCAGCTCGGCGGCGGTGGCGGTCACCCGGTTGCGCGCCGTGCGCAGGGCCAGCTCGAAGTCGGTGTTGTCCAGCACCAGCAGCACGTCGCCTTGCTTGACGCGGGTGCCCGGGTCCACCTTGCGGGCGATCACCTTGCCACCGACGCGAAAGCCCAGGTCGCTGGTGGTGCGGGCCGCCACCACGCCGGTATAGAGCGAGCCTTGCTGGGACGCCAATTGCACCTGTGTTGTGAGTACCGCACGTGGTTGAGGGGCAGAAGCCAGGGTGTCGGCCTGACTGTCGCAGCCGCTTAAAGCCAACACAGACACAGGAATCAGGGCAAGCAGGACAAGGTGTTTCATAGTGCGATCCTCGTATGGGGCGGCTGCGGGGCGGAGTACCGCGTGTCGAAAATATGATAGTCATAATCCAATTTCATGTATATATGTCGATCGTAATCTTATTCGTCCTGCCAAGGACAAAACGACCAACGGAGGTGCGCTCGATGAGCAATGAACAACACGCGATGCAGTGCGAGGCGAAATGCGCTTTGGCGCTCGCCGTTAGCGGCGACGACTGGCAGGCCATGGAAGGGCAGTTGATTGCCCTGGAGTTGAAAGCCACAGAAGAAGGAGCCTGGTCATGAACCCGTCCCGCCTGCTGCTTGCAATGCTCATGGTGCTAACCGCACTAGGAGAAATCTCCACGCAGTTGCTGATTCCTGCCCTCAGCAGGATCGAGCAGGGCCTCGGTGCGATGCATGGAGCCAGCGTTGCTGCTCTGTCCGGTTTCGTAGCCGCATTTGGTATCGGGCAGTTGCTGCTGGGACCACTGTCCGATCGGGTTGGCCGTCGACCTGTTCTGATTGGTGGTCTCGCGCTCTATTTGGCCGCCACCGGCTGGATGCTGCTGGCCGATAGCATGACCGGCTTCATCCTCGGGCGTGTAGCCCAAGGTCTCGGTGCCTGCGCCGCTCTGGTCCTGGCGCGAGCTATCGTCCGCGATGTTTGGAAGGCCCAGGCCGCGCCGGCCTTGGCACTGACGGTCATCGGTATGCTCAGCGCAATCGCTCTGGCTCCGATGGTAGGTGGCCTGCTGACCCAATGGGGTGGCTGGCACGCTCCCGTTCTGGCGTCGATGACTATCGGCAGCATCGCGTTGCTGTCGGTGCTGACGTTCTACCGTGAGTCCAATCTCAGTCTTGATCCCACAGCTGGGCACCCGGCGACCTTGGCACGGGACTATCTCGACCTGCTCAAGCAGCGTTCTAGTCGTGCTCTGGCCTTGACCCTCGCGGGTACTTACGGCGCGATGTTCGCTGTGATAGCGGGTTCATCCGCAGTCTATATCGATCTTCTGGGACTGAGTTCGGCGCAGTACGGCATGGTGTTTGGGGTAACAATCTCTGGCCTGATCGCCGGCGCCTTGTTCACTCAGCGCAAGATCATGCAACTGGGGCCGCAGCGCATTGTGGGTATTGGCATCAGTTTGGTGGCCGCCGGGGCTGTGCTCTCGATTCTGCTGCACTCTGCGCTCGGTCTGTCAGTGCTTGGCGTCTCCCTGCCGCAGGTGCTGGTAACCCTGGGCGGCGGCATGCTGATCCCGGCGTCGGTTGCTGGCGTGGTCATACCCAATGCTCACCGTGCCGGGCTCGCCGCTGGTCTGATGGGCTTTTCGCAGATGCTCGGTGCTACTTGCAGTGGCTTATTGCTAGGCGCCCTGCAGGACGGCACTGCCTGGCCGATGATAGGTCTACAGGGCGCATTCGCTGTAAGCGCTTTTAGCCTGTTCAAACTGATGACCCGTCAGACGCGCACCGCCGCTGTGTCAGCAGCGGGTTAGACGGTTGCATAGATATCTCTGGCATCGGCTGGAGATATCGCAATGGGATTGAAAGATCAGCTATTGGCCGGAAGCTGCGTGTCACCGATAACTGCTTCCGGCCAATAGCGGTCGGTGAGTCCCTAGAAATCGGGGGCGATTCAGGGCTTATGCGATGCTGCGGGTTGCTGGAGACCAGCGAGATAGTGCCCACGCGCCGGGTTGTTGGCCGGCGCGTGAGCGGCTTCGCATCAGAAGGCGAAGCAGGAGCAGCCGAACGCGCCCCAGAAGCCCTGGAAGTCGCTGATCGGCACTGACGAGCGCCGCGCGCGGTCATGGCTGTGAGCATGCACGGCACAAGCGCCAGCGCACTGGTGCACCTGCGCCACCAGCGGCGCGCCGGGCTTCCAGTGGCCGGGCACCTTGGCCACAGGCGACCAGTCTGGCAGTACCGGGGCCGGCGGCGGTGCCAGCTTGTCGAACTCGCCGGCGCCGTAAACCACCTTGCCGTCGACTACCGTGAGCACCGACTCGATCCACTTGATGGCTTCTTCCTCGACGCTGAAGAAGTCCGCCGACAGCGCGGTCAGGTCCGCCAGCTGGCCAACCTTGATCTGCCCCTTCTTACCCTGCTCGCTGGAGAACCAGGCGCTGCCGTGGGTGAACAGTTCCAGCGCGGTAGCGCGCGACAGGCCCTGCGGATAAAGCTCCAGGCCGCCGACGGTCTTGCCGCTGACCATCCAGTACAGCGAGGTCCAGGGATTGTAGCTGGCCACCCGGGTGGCATCGGTGCCGGCGCCGACCGGCACGCCTTCGGCCAGCATGCGCTGGATCGGCGGGGTCTTTTCCGCCGCCTTGGCGCCGTAGCGGTCGACGAAGTACTCGCCCTGGAACGCCATGCGGTGCTGGATGGCGATGCCGCCGCCCAGGGCGCGCACCCGCTCGATGTTCTTCGGCGTGATGGTCTCGGCATGGTCGAAGAACCACGGCAGGCCGTTGAACGGGATGTCGCGGTTGACCTTCTCGAACACGTCGAGCATGCGCGAGATGGATTCGTCATAGGTGGCGTGCAGGCGGAACGGCCAGCGCTGCTCGACCAGGTGGCGCACCACCGGCTCCAGGTCGCTTTCCATGTTCGGCGCCAGGTCCGGGCGCGGCTCGAGGAAGTCCTCGAAGTCGGCGGCGGAGAACACCAGCATCTCGCCGGCGCCGTTGTGGCGCAGGAAGTCGTCACCTTGGTGCAGCTTGACGCTGCCGGTCCAGTTCTTGAAGTCGGTCAGCTCTTCCTTGGGCTTCTGGGTGAACAGGTTGTAGGCGATGCGCACGGTCAGCTGTTGGTCCTTGGCCAGCTGTTCGATCACCTGGTAGTCGTCCGGGTAGTTCTGGTAACCGCCGCCGGCGTCGATGGCGCTGGTCACGCCCAGGCGGTTGAGCTCGCGCATGAACTGGCGGGTCGAGTTGACCTGGTACTCCAGCGGCAGCTTCGGCCCCTTGCTCAGGGTCGAGTAGAGGATCATCGCGTTGGGTCGCGCCACCAGCATGCCGGTGGGTTCGCCATTGGCATCGCGGACGATCTCGCCACCCGGCGGGTTGGGCGTGTCCCTGGTATAGCCGACCACCCGCAGCGCGGCGCGATTGAGCAGTGCGCGGTCGTACAGGTGGAGGACGAACACCGGGGTATCCGGCGCCGCCTTGTTCAGCTCGTCGAGGGTCGGCATGCGCTTCTCGGCGAACTGGAATTCGTTCCAGCCACCGACCACCCGCACCCACTGCGGGGTGGGCGTGCGGTCGGCCTGCTCCTTGAGCATGCGCAGGGCGTCGGCCAGCGAGGGCACGCCTTCCCAGCGCAGCTCCAGGTTGTAGTTGAGGCCGCCGCGGATCAGGTGCAGGTGCGAGTCGTTGAGACCGGGGATCACCGTGCGCTTGTGCAGGTCGATGATCTGGGTGGCGCTGCCGCGCAGGGCCATGACCTCAGCATCGCTGCCGACGGCGAGGAATCGCCCGTCCTTGATCGCCACGGCGCTGGCCGTGGGCTTCTCGCGGTCGACCGTGTGCAGGCGGCCGTTGAACAGGATCAGATCGGCTTTCATATCGCTCCCCAGACTGCTGGCGAAAGAACTGCCGGCAGCGCCGGCAAAAGGTAGGGCGGCCCACAGCGCGCCGGCGGCGCCGAGCACGGAACTGCTGGCGAGGAAGTTGCGGCGGCTTTTATCGGTCGGGTCTTGGCTCATGACTTTCTCCAGTACTCAGCGCGCGCTCAGCCAGCCGGCGAACCAGGCAGTGACACGCGGCATGAACAGATAGACGACGGACAGCACGATGCTCAGGGTGATCAGCACGTTGCTCGGAACATAGCCACTCAGCCAGGGTAGCCGGCTGAACAGCGGCTGCCAGAGCAGCGGCATCAGCAGGGTCAGTGGCTGGATGACCAGGAAGGTGATGCAGGCCTGCTTCCAGCGCGGTGGCGGGGTCGCGGCCCGCTGCTCGGGGACGAACCAGAACTCGTGGCCGTCGTGCAGCTCCTTGCTTTCTTCCTCGGCCAGCAGCGGCGTGACCTCGGCGATCAGCGCGCCGCGCTCGGCGGAATCAAGCCAGGCCTGCAATTGGCCGGCGCTGGCAAAACGCAGTACCGAGGTGAACAGCGCGTCGTTGCGCAGTACATCGACACCGAGGTGTCCTGGGTAGTCGCTGGCCACGCGGGTGATGCGCCGTAGCCAGGTCTCATAGGCGGGCACCTGACCGCTGGCGACCCGGTGCCGAATGATCAGGGTGACGGTTTCTGTGGGCATATTGCAGTTCCTTGTGCACGCTGTCCCGGCGCACTGCCGTGCCGGGGCAGACGAGTTGCTGGGTTGATTACTGCAGGTGCTGCTTAAGCTCGAGACCGGCCTGGCGCATGGCGGCCTGCACGGCCGGGACATGGGCCAGCGGGTTGAGCAGGCCGTAGTCGTGGATCATGCCGTTGTAACGCACGGCGGTGACCGTCACGCCGGCGGCGTCCAGCTTGCGCGCATAGGCCTCGCCCTCGTCACGCAGCACATCGAACTCTGCGGTCTGGATCAGCGTCGGCGGCAGGCCCTTCAGCTGTTCGGCAGAGGCGCGCAGCGGCGAGGCGAAGCGCTCGGCGCGCTGCTTCGGGTCGGTGGTATAGCTGTCCCAGAACCACTGCATCATAGGCTTGGTCAGGAAGTGGCCCTGGGCGAACTGGTTGTAGGAGGCCGTCTCGAAGCTGGCATCGGTCACCGGCCACAGCAGCAGCTGGAAGCGCAGATTGGGTGTACCGGCTTCCTTGGCTTTCAGTGCGACCACCGCGGCCATATTGCCGCCGACGCTGTTGCCGGCCACCGCCAGGCGGGAGCTGTCGACCTGGATGTCCTTGCCGTGCTCACCGACCCACTGGGTGGCGGCGTAGGCCTGGTCGATGGCGGTCGGATACTTGGCTTCCGGCGAAGGCGTGTAGCCGACGTAGACGGCCACGGCGCCGGAGTTCACCACCAGGTCGCGGATCAGGCGGGCATGGGTCGTATAGTCGCCGAGCACCCAGCCGCCGCCGTGGAAGAACATGAACACCGGCAGATCGCCCTTGGCGCCTTCGGGACGGACGATGGTCAGTGGGATCGACTGGCCGCCGGCCTGAATGGTCTTCTCGGACACGCTCACGCCGGACAGATCGACCTTGACCGAGGCCTGGGCGCCGACCAGCACGGCGCGGGCGTCTTGCGGGCTGAGGGTTTCCAGCGGCTTGCCGCCGCCGGCTTCCAGGGCCTGGAGGAAGGCCTGGGTGTTGTGTTCCACGCCGGGGCTGCCGGCGGCAAGGGCATTGCCGGTGGCCAGGGCCAGCAGCGAGGTGAGCAGGGCGAGACGATTCATGCGGATACTCCTTGTTTGTCGACCAGTGAGAGGGTTACGTCGATGTTGTCCTGGTAACGCGCGCAGCGGTGCCCACCATCGGGAGCTATAGGCTTGCGTCTGTCATTCGGTTGAAAGAGCCGCCCCCGAGAGCCGGGGGCGCTCAGGCTTAGATGGGAGCGGCGACAGGGGCCAGGGTCGGGCCGTGCGCAACGCGCTCAGGTGCCTTGTGGACCATGGTGTAGGCGTAGTCGACGCCCATGCCGTATGCGCCGGAGTGTTCCTTGACCAGGCTCATGACGGCGTCATAAGTGTCGCGATTCTTCCAGTCGCGCTGCCATTCCAGCAGCACTTGCTGCCAGGTCATCGGCACTACGCCAGCCTGGATCATGCGCTGCATGGCGTAGTCGTGTGCTTCCTTGGTAGTGCCGCCGGAAGCGTCGGCCACCATGTAGATCTCGTAGTCGGCATCGTGCATGGCGGAGAGTGCGAAGGTGGTGTTGCACACCTCGGTCCACAGGCCGGCGACGATGATCTTTTTGCGCCCGTTCTTCTTCAAGGCATCACGAACCTTCTGGTCGTCCCAGGAATTCATAGAGGTGCGCTCGAGCAGGGGAGCATCGGGAAACACCGCGAGCAGTTCGGGGTAGGTATGGCCGGAGAAGCTCTCGGTCTCCACCGTGGTGATGGTGGTGGGGACGTCGAAGATCTTCGCTGCCTTGGCCAGAGCCACCGTGTTGTTCTTCAGAGTTTGCCGATCGATGCTCTGGACCCCGAAGGCCATCTGGGGCTGGTGGTCAATGAAGATCAGTTGGCTGTTCTGGGGAGTCAGGACTTCGGTTTTCGGATTGTTCATTGTCGTTACCTGTCGGTGGTTGGAGGGTCTTGGTGTGGTTCTCGGCGGTTGCATTCGCTTCGTAGTCCCGGCAGTACAGGGGCTTTCGGAGCGGCTACGGCCTGAACTCGAATCCAAGTTAGCGGATCGACAGGCAGTTCGTTTGTGCATTTTTGCGCTTTCAATGGCGCGCAAATGCGCCATCAAAGACGCGCCGGCGCTGCTAGCATCCGCCGTCCACCAACCGAACCGACGCGATCCAGGCGTCCGATCCGAACAAGGAGAATGCAATGGCGGCTTCACGTCCCAATGGCCAAAAAACCGCGTACTGGGGTGTTCCCTGGGAAGAGGGGTATGGCTATCCACAGGCGCGGCAGGTGGGGAATGAGATCTATGTATCCGGCCAGTTCAACCACGATGAAGACGGCAACCTGGTTGCCCCCGCACCGCTGGATAGCAAGGGGAAGCCCCGTGATTTCTCCGCGATGGGAAAACAGATGCGTACCGCCTATGACAATATCGCCAAGCTGCTCGCCCTCTACGGCGCCACGCTTGAGGACGTAGTCGAAGAGACGCTGTATGTACTGGACATGGACGCGGCATTCGCCGTGGCGGGCAGTGTCCGCAAGGCAGCCTATGGCACCGAACACCCGCAGTGCGCGAGCAATATCATTGGCGTGTCCAGATTGGCGCAGCGTCCGCAACTGATCGAAATCGCTTGCAAGGCAGTTATCGGCGCGCGAGCCGATTAAGCGAGATTCCCGCCCGGAACTACTCGGCCGGTTGAGCGAGTTGCCCCTCGATGAGGGGCTTCTGGTTCGCCACTGCGGCGGCGCAGAAGGTCATGAATGCCTTGACTCGCCAAGACTTCCGAATGTCCTGGTGGGTGAGCAGCCAGAGTTCATCATTGAGCTCGGGCACCACCGGGCCGACGCGCCTCAGCCCCGGTGTGATATCGCCCAGCATGCAGGGCAGGAACCCGAAACCGAGCCCCGCCACGATTGCCACGCTCGCTGCTGCGACAGAGTCGGTGCGATAGGAAATGCAGTGCGCATTCACTCTGTTGTCGACGTAGCTGGTGGCCTTCAGGCCGCTAAGGCCACCGGAATACGACACCCACGACTGGCCTTCGGCGAAAAGCGCAGAAGCAGGCGCGCTTCTGAGGTTGCCGTAAGGTGCCCAGGCGATCGTCGCGAGTTTGCGCCCCACCAGGCTTTCCGAGGGTTTCTTGGTCGCTCTTACCGCGATGTCCGACTCGTCCCGGGCAAGACTCAACGTTTGGTTACCCACCAGAACCTCGATCGTTATCCCTTCGTTGACCGCCTTGAAGTCCGCAATGATGGGGGTGAGGAAGTACAGGAGTAACGAGTCACTGGTGGTGATTCGCAGCTTGCCCAGAAGCCCGTGCTCCGCACGTGATATGCGCCGAGCGACGCTGACGATATCGAGCTCGACGCGTTCGGCCAGGGCTCGCAACTCGGCGCCTTCCGTGGTGAGCATGTAACCCGAGCGTCGGTGATCGAACAGAGCGATCCCCAGTGCTTTCTCGAGCTGGGCCACTCGGCGTGAGACGGTGGATACGTTGATCCCGAGCTTCTTGGCAGTCAGGGCGCGATTGCCGCACTCGCTGAGCGTCTTGATGATTCGAAGATCGTCCCACGAGAGCTGGTTTACAGCTTCGCTCAGGTCCCATTTGGCACTGCCTTGCGTACCCTGACCCGATGAAATACCTCTAGGTGATGATTTCACGCCAAACATCCCAAATCTCGTTTTCGCGCATCATATGAAAAGGCATATCGAAGAGCCATCGAGAGGCTTGCAGTGTGGTTGGCGGTCACGGACGTCCTACCGGGGCCTGCTCGTTCAACGTCTATATTCAGACGGCGACACCGACAGACTCGCTTCCGCAGTCAGTAGCCGCGGCAAACCACCAGAAATTTTCAGGATGACTGGGCATGGGCAACTTATTCGACGCCATTATTCTGGGGCTGCTGGCATTGCTGCCATTGATAAACCCGCCCACGACAGTGGCACTTTTCCTGGCTCTCTCCCAAGGCCTTAGTCGCGAGGAAAAGAACCGCCAGGCGCTCCTGACCGCACTCAATGTCTTTCTGATCATGACGTTCACCTACTACGTCGGTGAGCTGATCATGAGTGTCTTCAATATATCGATACCGGGATTGCGCATCGCAGGCGGCGGCATTCTGATCATAATTGGCGCGCGAATGCTGTTCCCCCAACCCGTTCAGCCATCGACCTCTCGCGACGGCGAGGCACCAAGAGCCAGTTTTGCCTTTGTCCCGCTGGCCATGCCCAGCACTGCCGGACCCGGCACTATCGCGATGATCATCAGCGCCTCTGCCACCCTCAAGCAGAATACGAGCTTTCCATCCTGGGTAATTCTGATAGCACCGCCATTAATCTTCTTGGCCACCGCACTCATACTCTGGGGGTGTTTGCGGGCTTCCGACCTGATCATGAAGATCACTGGCCCGTCCGGCATTGATGCCATATCCCGTGTAATGGGCTTTTTGCTCGTGTGCATGGGGGTGCAATTCGCCATCAATGGGGCGATAGAAATCCTGCAGACCCTCATCGATAACAACGCGCAATTACTTCGCAGCCCGTAAATCGCTTACCCCCGCGTAGCTAAAGACAGGGCGCTTCCGCGCCCGATATCTCCATTCACGCGCCTTTCTGGTCCGGGTATCGATATATAGGTATTACGCGCTGCCTTGGGCCTTCGGCTAGCGCGCCGGGCGTTCCCAGGCAGGATGCTCAAGCCGATCTAATATTTATTCAGCCGTTTGGCTTGCCGGCCAGGAAGTACAGCGTTCGCTAAAGCCCGAGAGCCAGCATCGTTCGATGCAGCCCATCGAAGTGCTGGAAAGCTACAGCTGGTCCTCTCTACGCAGAGGAAACATGGCAGGGAGGGTCGCCGTTATGAGCATAGGAGAGAGCCACTACAACCCGTCCACCATCCTGGTGGTCGACGATACGCCAGACAACCTGATGCTGATGGCCGACCTGCTCAAGGACAGATACCGGGTCAAGGCGGCTAACAGTGGCGAGAAGGCGTTGCACATTCTGCAGGGCGACTCGCTGCCGGATCTGATCCTGCTGGACATCATGATGCCGGGGCTGTCCGGCTACGAAGTGGCCGAGCGCCTGCAGGGCGACAAGCGCACCCAGCACATTCCGATCATCTTCCTCACGGCCATGGCCGCAACCGAGGACGAGATCCACGGTCTCGAGCTGGGCGCCGCCGACTACATCACCAAGCCGATCAGCCCGCCGGTGGTCCTGGCCCGGGTCGAGACCCAGCTCAAGGTCAAGGCGGCCGCGGACTTCCTGCGCGACCAGAACGACTACCTGGAGCAGGAGGTGCAGCGCCGAACCCGCGAGGTCATGGCCATCCAGGACGTGACCATCCAGGCCATGGCATCGTTGGCCGAGACCCGCGACAACGAGACCGGCAACCACATCCGTCGCACCCAGAATTACGTCAAGCTGCTGGCCGAGCTGCTGCGCGAGCACCCGCGCTTCCGCCACTTCCTTGATGAGGACACCATCAAGCTGCTGTTCAAGTCGGCGCCGCTGCACGACATCGGCAAGATCGGTATTCCCGATCGCATCCTGCTCAAGCCGGGGCGCTTCACCCCGGAAGAGTTCAAGATCATGAAGACCCACACCACCCTGGGGCGCGATGCCATTCAGCATGCCGAAGACCAGTTGGGGGTGAAGGTCGACTTTCTCCACTTCGCCAAGGAGATCGCCTACAGCCACCAGGAGAAGTGGGATGGCAGCGGCTACCCCGAAGGCCTGGCTGCCGACGACATCCCCATCAGCGCGCGCCTGATGGCCGTGGCCGATGTGTACGACGCGCTGATCAGCCGCCGCGTGTACAAGCCCGGCATGCCCCACGAGCAGGCGGTGGGCATCATCCGCGACGGCCGCGGCTCGCACTTCGATCCGGACATCTGCGATGCCTTCCTGGCCAACGCCGAGCGTTTCCGCGAGATTGCCGAGCGCTTCGCCGACAGTGACAAAGACATGGCCAAGCAGATCGCCGCCCTGGAGCAGCTTGCCCAGGATCCCTGAATCGCAGGCCCCAGTAGGCGATAGCCAAGGAGTGCAGTCCATGAACCTGATCGCCCTGCTCGAGCGCCTGCCGCTGCGGTACAAGCTGGTCCTCGGCTTTGCCGTGCTGCTGGCGCTTTCCCTGTTTCTCGGCATGCAAAGCCTGCGTATCCAGTCGGAGCTGAAGCGCGATCTGCACCAGCTCTACAATCAGGACCTCAGGGGCGCCAACCATCTGTATGAGGTGCGGGTACAGCTGCCGCATATTGTCCAGGCGTTGCAGCGGGCCGTGGCCACCAGCAGCGCGGACACTCGTATCGCCTCGCTGCGCCAACTGGAGGCGGCCAAGCAGCAGCTGCAGGAGTCCCTGGCCCTGGCCAAGCCGACCGTGTTCCGGGCCGATAATCTGGAGCGGCTCGCCGAGTTCGAGCTGCTGCTCGAGCGCATCCAGCAGACCGGCAACGAGGCGATGGAGCTGGCGGGGCAGGGGCGCCAGGGCCAGGCCTTGCTGCTGGTTAATGGTGACGAGTTCCAGCAGCTCGACAGCCGGGCCGATGCGGTGCTCGGCGATATCGTTCGCGGCAAGCAGGAGGCGTTGCGCGATCTGGTCGCGGATATCACCCGCAGTGCCGAGCGCAGCAGCCTGCTGACCTACATTCTGCTGCTCGGTGGCCTGGCACTAGCGCTGGTGCTCGCCTGGCTGGTCAGCCAGTCGATCCGCAAGCCGCTCGAGCGGGTGCGCAGCGCAGTCGACCAGCTCACGGCCGGTCATCTCGATCAGCCTATTCCGCACACCGACCTGCAGAACGAGACCGGCGACCTGGCACGGGCCATCGCCAAGCTGCAGGTCGAGTCGCGCCAGCTGGAGCGGCAGCGCTGGATCAAGGCCCAGGTGTCGTTGATCCAGACCGACATACAGGCGGCGGAAACGCCGGAGCAGCTCGGCAGGCTCGTTCTTCAGCGCCTGGCGCCGATGCTGGGGGCCGGTCAGGGCTTGCTCTACGTGCTGTTCGAGGGCTCCAGCCACCTGCAACTGCTCGGTGGCTACGCGCTGGACGGCGAGTTTCCTCCGGCGGAGCGGGTGGCCCTCGGTGAGGGCTTGCTGGGCCAGTGTGCACTCGATCGTCAGGCGCGCCAGCTAACGGATCTGCCGGGCTCTTTCTGGCGCATTCGTTCGCAGCTTGGCGAGGCGGCGGCCAGCCATCTGCTGGTGCAGCCGGTAATGCGCGGCGAGCGCCTGCTCGGCGTACTGGAGTTGGCGGGCCTGCGCGCTCCGCTGGATATAGAGGTGGCGTTGCTGCAGGAGGTGCTGCCCAGGCTGGCCGGTGCCATGGCCATCATGGAGCGCAGTGAGGCCGCCCAGGCATTGCTGGCAGAAACCCGTCGGCAGGCCGACGAGATGGAAGCCCAGACGCTACTGCTTGAGCGCCAGGCATCCGAGCTGGAGACCCAGCAGGCAGCGTTGCGGGCTACCGAGGCCTGGTACCGGGGGATCATCGAGTCCTCCCCGGATGGCTTACTGGTGGTCGATGCCCAGGGCCTCATTCTGTTGACCAACCCGCAATTGGACAACCTGTTCGGCTACGAAGCCGGAGAACTGATCGGCGAGCCGGTCGAGCGGCTCACGCCGGCCATGATCCGCGGTCGCCACGTGGGCCTGCGCAACGAGTTCATCGCCCATGGCAGTACTCGCCAGATGGGCGGCAACATCGAGGACCTGCGGGGCGTGCGCAAGGACGGCAGCATGTTCGCCGTGGAGATCGGCCTGTCCCGTCTGCCTAGCCTGGAAGGGCGGGGCATCTGTGTCTGTGCCTCGGTGCGTGATGTCAGCGAACGCCGGGCGATGGAAACCAAGTTACGCACGGCCAGCGACCGCCTGAGCCTTGCGCAGGAGGCGGGCGACATCGGCCTGTTCGACGTCGACTTCGTGACCGGCCACGACTACTGGACGCCCCAGCTGGAGAAGATGTTCGGTCTCGAGCCCGGCGGGTTCGGTGGGACGATGGAGGCCTGGAAGTCTCTGCTGCATCCCGACGATGCGGAGGAGGCCGACAGGTCCTTTGCCGAGGCGGTCGCCAGTGGCGCCGATCGCTATGACTTCGAGTTCCGCATCGTGCGGCAGAACGACGGCACCGTCCGCACCTTCAGGTCGCTGAGCCGCTTCACCCGCGCCCCGGATGGCACGCCGCTGCGCGCCACCGGGGTCAATATCGACGTCACTGAGCTGGTCGAGGCCCGTGCGGCGGCCGAGGAGGCGACCCGGGCCAAGAGCGACTTCCTGGCCAACATGAGCCATGAGATCCGCACGCCGATGAACGCCATCATCGGCATGAGCCACCTGGCGTTGCGTACCGAGCTGGACAACAAGCAGCGCAACTACATCGAGAAGGTGCATCGCTCGGCGGAGAACCTGCTGGGCATCATCAACGACATCCTCGACTTCTCGAAGATCGAGGCCGGCAAGATGAACCTGGAGCAGCTGCCGTTCCGCCTGGAGGACGTGCTCGACAACTTCGCCAGCATGATCGGCCTGAAGGCCGAGGACAAAGGCCTGGAGCTGCTGTTCCACACCCAGCCCGACCTGCCCACCGCGCTGATCGGCGACCCCCTGCGCCTGGGCCAGGTGCTGATCAACCTGGGCAACAACGCCGCCAAGTTCACCGAGCGTGGCGAGATCGTGGTGGGGGTGGAGGGCACGATCGAGGCCGAGGATCGGGTGATGCTGCATTTCCAGGTGCGCGACAGTGGCATTGGCATGACGGCGGAACAGTGCCAGCGCATGTTCCAGTCCTTCAGCCAGGCCGACAGCTCGATCACCCGCAAGTACGGCGGCACCGGCCTGGGGCTGTCGATCTCGAAGAAGCTGGTGGAGCTGATGGGTGGCAGCATCTGGGTGGAGAGTACGCCGGGGCAGGGCTCCACCTTCCACTTCCAGGTGCACCTCGGGGTGCAGCGCAACGCCCAGCCGCGGCGCATGTTCAAGGCCGACGAGCTGCTCGGCATGCGCGTGCTGGTGGTCGATGACAATGCCAGCGCCCGCGAGATTCTTTCCGGCATGGCGCGCAGCTTCGGCCTGGAGGTCGACGTGGCGGAGAGCGGCGCCACGGCCCTGCACATGCTCGACGATGCGCTGGCCAGGCAACTGCCCTATGACCTGGTGCTGATGGATTGGAAGATGCCCAACATGGACGGCATGGAGACGGTGCGGCGCATGCGCTCCACCAATCCGGACTGCACCCCGTCGGTGATCATGGTTACCGCCTTCGGCCGCGAGGAGGCGCGAGAGGAGGCCGAGCGCCAGGGCATCCAGCTGCCGGTGGTGCTGACCAAGCCGGTAACGCCCTCGACCCTGCTCGAGGCCATCGGCGTGGTGCTGGGCAAGGGCGTGCAGAGCGAGACCCGCGCCACCGAGCGCTCCGGGCAGAGCGCCAGCTCCATGGCCAATCTGCGGGGCGCGCGTGTGCTGCTGGTGGAAGACAACGAATTGAACCAGGAGCTGGCGCGCGAGCTGCTGGAAATCGCCGGCATTCAGCTGCGCGTGGCGTGGCATGGACAGGAGGCGCTGGACATCCTGGCCGCCGATACGGATTTCGACGGCGTGCTGATGGATTGCCAGATGCCGGTCATGGACGGCTACACGGCCACCGGCCGAATTCGCGAGCAGGCGCAGTTCGCCACGCTGCCGGTGATCGCCATGACCGCCAATGCCATGGAGGGTGATCGAGAGCGGGCCCTGGCCAGCGGCATGAACGACCATATTTCCAAGCCGCTGAATGTCGAGGGGATGTTCGCCACCCTGGCCAAGTGGATCAAGCCGGCCGCTCGGCAGCCCGCGCCGTTGCCTCAGGCGGAGCGCCCGGTGGATGAACTGCCGGATAGCCTGGAGGGCATCGACATGACGGCCGGGTTGGCCACCTGCATGGGGCGCCGGGAGCTCTATCTGCGCTTGCTGCGCAAGTTCCGCGATGCCCAGGCGGGCTTTGCCGAACAGTTCCAGGCCGCACTGGCCGATCCGGATGCCCAGGCCGCCGAGCGTCTGGCCCACAGCCTGCGTGGTACGGCTGGCAATATCGGCGCCAGGGGCGTGGCCCAGGCCGCGGCCGAGCTGGAGCGAGCCTGTCAGGCTGGTGAGTCGGCGGCGCTAGCGGGGTTCGCTGCGCAGGTGCAGCGCCTCCTGGCACCGACTCTGGCCGCCTTGGCCCGCCTGGGTGGTGCCGGCCAGGAGACGAGTGGCGAGGCGCTGCAGGAGGGGCCCGAGCTGCGCCGGCAATTGAGCCGGCTCAAGCAACTGCTGGCCGAAAGCGACACCGCCGCCATGGGGGCACTCGTCGAGCTGCGCCGCCAATCCCTAGATCCGGCCTTGGCCAAACGCCTGGCGCTGGTCGCGCAGCAGGTCGAACTGTTCGACTTCGATCGCGCGCTGGAGCTGCTGCAGGACGGCGAGACGCAATGACACCTCATTTTCCTTTCGAGGCTCGGGAGTGGCAGACGCCATGATGACCGCGGAAACCGTTTTCCTCGTCGTCGATGACGCGGACACCATGCGCAAGGTCAACAGCAGCCAGCTCGAGCGGCTCGGCGCTCGGCATATCCTGCTGGCCGGCAATGGCGCCGAGGCGCTTGCGGTGCTGCGGGCGCGCAAGGTCGACGTCATCCTTTCCGACTGGAACATGCCGGTCATGAATGGCCTCACCCTGCTGCGCGAGGTGCGCAATGACTCCAGGCTGGCCGCGCTGCCTTTCATCATGATCACTGCGGAAAGCTCCCGCGCGCAGATCACCGAGGCCATCGCCGCGGGGGTCAGTAGCATCCTGATCAAGCCCTACACCGCCAATGACCTGGCGCAGCGCATCACCCGCGCCATGAGCCGCCGGCCGTCTCTGCCACGCCCGCCGGTGGTCGAGGCTCCGGTGCAAACCGCCGAGCCGGTTGCCGAGCGGCGCCCGACACTGCTGGTGGTGGATGACGTGCCGGACAACCTGGCGCTGATCGTCGGCCTGTTCCAGGACGAGTACCGGGTGCTGGCGGCTCGTGATGGCAGCAGTGCACTGAGCATCTGCACCTCGGGCACGCCGCCGGACCTGATCCTGCTGGACGTGATGATGCCGAACATGGACGGCTTCGAACTGGCCGAACGCCTGCGCAGCCATCCCGATGCCGGGCGGATTCCGGTGATCTTCATCACCGCCATGACCGATAAGGCGGCGCAGCTGCGAGGGCTGGAGCTGGGGGCGGTGGATTTCGTCAGCAAGCCGGTGGATCCCCAGGCGCTGCATCTGCGCGTGGTCAACCTGCTGCGCCTGGTTGAGCAGCGCAATGCTCTGCAGCAAGAGTACGACACCATGCTGGAGCTGGAGCGCCTGCGCGAGGAGGCGAGCAGCATTTCCCGCCACGACCTCAAGGCGCCGTTGTGCAACATCCTCGGCCTGGCCCGCAGCCTGCTGCTGAGTGAAAGCTTGCTGCCGCGCCAGCTGCAGATGCTGCATAGCCTGGAGAGCGACTGCCAGAACCTGTTGGGGATGATCGACCTGGCCAGCGACCTGTACAAGATCGAGACCGGCCGCTTCGTGCTGCGCCCCGTACCGGTCGATCTGCTGGCGATGGTGCGCCGTCTATGCGAGTCGGCCAGGCTCACCTACCAAGCCAAGGGCCTGGCCATCGAGCTGGTCCTGGAGGATGCCACCGAGACAACGCCGCTTCTGGCCAGCGGCAGCGAGCTGCTGTGCTTCTCGCTGCTGAACAATCTGCTGAAGAACGCCTGCGAGGCGGCCCCCGACCAGAGCCGGGTGCACCTGGAGCTGCGGCGGATGGACTGCATCGAGCTGGTCATGGAGAACCAGCCGGCGGTACCCGTGGCGTTCCGGGCACAGTTCTTCGAAAAGTACGCGAGCCACGGCAAGCCAGGCGGAACCGGTCTCGGCACCTACTCCGCCAAGCTGCTTGCGGAAGCGCAGAAAGGGAGTCTGGTTCTGGAAACGGACGACGAAGCGAACCTGACGCGCCTGCGCCTGAGGCTCCCGCTGGCGGTTTAGTTACGGATGATCGTAAGTCTTGCAGGGCCGCAACGTTTTTTTTGGCCGATTGCAGCCCTTTACGACAGGCAGCTATCGGCCAAAAGCAGTCGTCGCCCCCAGCGCTACTACTGAATCGAACAGGGCATAGTCATCGTCGTGTACGAAAAAAAGCGTGCCCATCGATCTTGAACATGTTCGGCACCTCGCCCACCTGGACGAATCCGGCCTGTTGGTAGAGGACGAGAGCGGTCTGATTGTTGCTGAGTACCTGCAGATCAATCCATTCCAGCCCCGAGGATGCAGCCCAACGCCCCGCATGTTCGATCAGGGCTGCTCCTAAGCCTTGGCGTCGGACGTTGCGGTGAACTCCCATGCCCAGCAGGCAACGGTGTGCCGCATAGCGCTCAGCGTGGCCTCGGAGGTCGATGTGCCCGAGGATTTGCGCCTCCGTTCCCCGCGCAACCCATGCCCGGCGCCAGCCGGACTCACCCACCGCAATCTCCAGCCCGGCACGGAATGCGGCTTTTCGCTCCTCAGGGAACGAGGAAGCACTGCGGGAGAGCGGCTGGAAATATCCAACATCCGGCGAGCCGTTCTCGCGCAAATGGTCATCGAGATAGGTGATGAACTCATCGAAATCGGCAGGTGAAAGTGCCTCTATCGAATATGTCTGCATGAGTGATCCGCTCCTTGGTCAGGTCGCCTCAGGCTCTATCGGCTGGTCGCGGCGATCAAGAAGTTTATGTCCCAGTCTGCTTGCAGCACAGGCACTGCGATGACTGCTATTGGCCGGTAGCTGCCTGTCGTCACCGGCTGCAATCGGCCAATAACGGACAGTGAGTGGCAGCCCCATGTCCGTTTACCAGCGCATCGATCCAGGCTGCGGGTCGCCTTTAGCGAGACGGGCAGACTACGAGGCTAGAGCAAATCGCACACCGGCTGCCTGGCTTCGCGCCACCCTGCAAAGCCGTCGACGAGATATCGCGCATCCAGTCCCATTGCCCGGAGGGTAGCGGCACATCCCTGGCTGATTTCATGCCCGCGAGCGCAGTAAAGAATCACTGGTCGATTCCGTGGCACCTGATCCTTCCAGGAGAAAAGCTGTTCGGGGTCATGCCATTTCGCGTTGGCGATCTGTGCCCCGTCGGCGTTGCGCACGATGGCTCGGCGCACATCGAGCAGCTCGAAGCTGCGACCTGCAGCCTGCCATTCGGCGAGCTCGTGAATCGATATGCGCCCCATAACCCCTCCCTAACGCAGCAGGTGGATAGCCAAGCCGACGAGAGCGCAGCCCAGTAACACCTGGATGACGCCACGCTTGAAGCGGAACAGCGCCACTGCGGCGCCGACGGTGATCAACGCTGAAGGCCAATCGAAGCTGCCGGCAAAACCCTCGGGCCACAGCACGTGATAGCCGAAGAACAACGCCAGATTGAGGATGACGCCAACCACCGCGGCAGTGATGCCGGTCAGCGGAGCCGTGAACTTCAATTCGTTGTGGGTCGACTCCACCAGCGGGCCGCCGGCGAGGATGAACAGGAACGAGGGCAGGAAGGTAAACCAGGTGACCAGACTGGCCGCCACGGCACCGGCAAGGAAGGCCTGTTCCGGCCCGAAGACCTGATGCACGTAGGCGCCAACGAAGCCCACGAAGGCCACCACCATGATCAGCGGTCCCGGGGTGGTCTCGCCCAGTGCCAGGCCATCGATCATCTGGGTGGGGGTCAGCCAACCGTAGTGGCCTACCGCGCCCTGATACACATACGGCAGTACCGCATAGGCGCCGCCGAAGGTGAGGAGGGCGGCCTTGGTGAAGAACCAGCCCATCTGGGTCAGGGTACCCTCCCAACCATACAGGACGGTCAGTAGTCCCATCGGCAAGGCCCACAGCACGGCTCCTACTGCGACCAGCAGGGCCAGGCGTGGCCAGCGGAAGCGCGCATGGGCCGGCGGTGGCGTGTCATCGTCGATCAATGCCGGGCCGTAGGACTGCTTGGACGCACCATGCCCGCCACCGATGCTGAACTTGTCGGGAGCATAGCGTCCGCCTAGGTAGCCGATCATGGCTGCCCCCAGGACGATCAGCGGGAACGGGAGGTTGAGCGCGAAGATCGCCACGAAGGAGGCGGCCGCGATTGCCCACAACCAGTTGTTCTTCAGTGCGCGCGAACCGATACGGTGAGCAGCCTGCACCACGATGGCGGTGACGGCGGGTTTGATGCCGTAGAACAATCCCGCCACCACGGGCACTTCGCCGAAGGCGATGTAGACCCAGGACAGGGCAATCAGGATGAACAGCGAGGGCAGCACAAACAGTGCGCCGGCGATCACCCCACCCCAGGTGCGGTGCATGAGCCAGCCGATGTAGGTGGCCAGTTGTTGGGCTTCCGGGCCCGGCAGGAGCATGCAGTAGTTCAATGCATGCAGAAAACGCCGCTCCGAGATCCAGCGCCGTCTCTCCACCAGCTCCTGGTGCATGATCGAGATCTGCCCGGCGGGGCCGCCGAAGCTGATGAACCCCAGTTTCAGCCAGAACAGGAATGCCTCGAGTAGGCCGACTTTTTCTACCTTGCCCTGGTCTTGCTCTGTCGCTTGCATGGCCGTTTCACTCATCACGTTGTCCTTCCTTGCCGAATGCGGCCAGCAGCCCATCGAAGATGGCGCAGGCCGCAGCCAAAAGCTGATCGTCGTCCTGGATGCTGTCTCGCAGACCAGCCAGTACGCGCTCCACACCCATCGCTTCCGTGGGTTGCGCGCCCCCCACATCCAGGTAATGCACTAGTGCCCCTAAGCGCTGAAGCCCCGGCGCCTCCAGCGCGAAGCTGGCCTGCAGGGTTTCGAAGGTGACCTTGTTGCCGACGTGGCTGAACCGGGCACCATCGAAATCGAATCCGAGCGCATCCGCAGGGCACGCATCGGGAGAGGGCAGCCAGAGGATGCTGGCCTGCGGATCGATGAAGCGGCGGATCAGCCAGGCACTGGCCAGGCGGTCTACCCAGGCACGCTGGCGAGTCGCCCAGGTTCGCCCGCGGTAATCCCGCGGGTCGAGCTGCTCGAGGGCTTGCTCGTGGCTGCTGGGCTCGTCCTTGCACAGCGCTCGGTTGATGGCCACTTCCAGGTCACGCAGCAGCGCGTCTGCCTGTTGCAGAGCTGCGCCCGGAAAGAAGTCGATGGCCTGGATCTGGGCGAACGACTTGCGCAACTTGCGCGCCTGGCGAGCAGTCGCCAGCGCATTCTCGGGCGTCAGCTGGGCCAGTTGGGGCTCAACCTCCGAGCGCAACCTGGCGTAATCGTCGCCGCGATCGAAGAGCGCCATGAAGCGTTCGCCTTGAGGGTCATCTACCGGCAACAGCGTCGCCGAGCCACCGCTATCCAGTACGTCACGCTCGACGGACTCCAGGACCTCGCGACTAGCCGAACCATCAGGCAAGAGATAGACCCCATCGCGCAGCACCGCAGCGCCAGCGCTTTTCAGCGTGCGCCAGGCGCGCATTCGCTCGGCGGCATTGGCCGTCGGCAGCGCCATGACCAGACACAGCCAATGATTCAATGTAGAGATCTCACGAAATAAGTTCTTACTCTACATTACTCTGCAGCGCTGCTATTGGGAACCACGAAGAAGACATGGGAAGTTCGTGGAGTCGCACCAACTAATGTTATTCATCGATCACTGATGAACGCCCGAGCGTAGGTCCTTGCCATGAACATCAAACAGCTGTGTCTCTACCTGATGGTGCTGCTGACTACCGGCCCACTGACTCTTGTGGCCCCTTCGCTGGCTACGGCCGGCGCTACAGGCGCTGAGCAACAGGTTGCGGGCGTCTACCGCTTCGATGTTGGCCGGTTCAGAGTCACCGCCCTGAGTGACGGAACCCTGCCGCTTGACCTGCACCCTCTGCTCAAGGGCATCAGCGCCAAGCAGATCGACGCTCTGCTGCGTAGGGGATTTGCTGCCAATCCCCTGGAGACATCAATCAACGCCTACGTGATCGACACCGGTTCACGACTGGTGCTGGTCGATACCGGTGCCGGCGAATTGTTCGGTGCGGTTGGCGGCAAGCTTCACGAGAGTTTGGCGGCGGCTGGCTTTCGCCCGGAGCAGATCAGCGACGTGCTGATCACGCACATCCACACCGACCACTCCGGTGGCCTCGCTCGCGGCGGGCGCATGCAGTTTCCCAACGCGACCGTCCACGTCGGCCAGGCAGATGTCGATTTCTTCCTCGACCAGGCCAACCTGGCCAAGGGGCTGAAGCCCAAGCATCTGGAGGAAGCGCTCAAGACGGTCGGCCCGTACCAGCAGGCGGGCAAGTTGAAAACCTTCTCCTCGAGATCGGAAGTGCTGCCAGGCATCACCGCCATACCCACTCCCGGACATACGCCTGGGCACAGCTTCTACCGGGTGGAGAGCGAGGGGCAGAGCATCAATTTCTGGGGCGACATCATGCATGTCGGCCTGATCCAGTTCCCCCGGCCCGAGGTCACCATCGCCTTCGATGTCGATCAGGACGCGGCCCGTGCCCAGCGTTTGCTGCAATTCGAGCGAGCAGCCGGCGAGAGGCGGCTGTCGGCCGTGGCCCATCTGCCATTTCCCGGTATCGGCCATATCCGTCGAGAGGCCGGTCAGTACGAGTGGGTTCCGGCTCTGTACCGCAACCGCGATTGACCGCGCCGGGCTGCTGATTGACAGCCATGCCAACCGCTGCGCACTATCCGGCTCAGGATTTTGCGCAACGGACATTCCATGTTCCCGACCCTCGACCACTCGCTGCCAGCGCCGGGCTTCTTCGCCCAGGCCGGCGCGTGCGTCGTCGTTGCCAATAAATCCAAGAAACAGTCGCTCATTTGACCGGGGCGCGCTGTCCCGTCAGATGGGCTGACAGGACACAAGGCGCCAGGTCGAACCTCCCGCACGCTTGATTCCCACACCCTCCTGACGGCGACTTTTACGGTCAGCCACAAGGAGTTTTCGCATGTCTGATTTTCGTGGGATCTGGGTGGCCCTGGTCACTCCCTTTCGTGCCGGTGAGATCGATTTCGCCGCACTGCATGGCCTGGTCGGCAGGCTGCTGGAGGAGGGCGTCTCGGGCCTGGTGATCTGCGGCTCCACCGGTGAGGCGGCGGCGCTGAGCCAGGAGGAACAACTCGCGGTGCTGGACGCGGTGCTGCAGTGGGTGCCGCAGCAGCAGGTGATCATGGGCCTGGCCGGCAACAACCAGCGCGAGCTGTTGGCCTTGCAGCAGCAGATCCAGCTGCGCGCGCCTGCCGGGCTGCTGGTGCCGGCGCCTTACTACGTACGCCCCTCGCAGCAAGGGCTGGAGGCCTTCTTCCAGACGGTCGCCGATGCCACCAGCGTGCCGCTGGTGCTGTATGACATTCCTTACCGCACCGGCGTGCGCATCGAGCGCGAGACCTTGCGGCGCATCGTTCGCCACCCGCGCATCGTGGCGATCAAGGACTGCGGCGGCGATCCGGAAACCACCATGGCGCTGATCGCCGATGGCAACGTTCAGGTGCTGGCAGGCGAAGACCTGCAGATCTTCGGCACGCTGTGCCTGGGTGCAGCAGGGGCCATATCGGCGTCCGCGCACATTCGCGCCGATCTCTATGTGCTGATGCAGCGGCAGATCGAGCAGGGTGAGTTGGTGGCTGCGCGACGCACCTTCTATCGCCTGCTGCCCTGGATGCAGCTGGCCTTCGTCGAGCCGAATCCGGCGGTGATCAAGGGCGCCCTGGCTGTGCAGGACAGAATCGCCCATGAACTGCGCGAGCCGCTGATGCCTTGCACGTCGGGGACGCTGGAGCGGGTGCGCGAGGTGTTGGCGGCATTGGCGGATTAGCCTCCGCGAGGCGCCGGGGCGTTGCGCTTATGACCGTCGGCTGATCACCAGCCGACGGGCAGAAGCGCAGGCCCAGATGCCGGTCAACCTTTCAGCGCTGCTTCGATGGCGGCGATGTCAATCTTGTGCATGCCCATCATCGCTGCAAAGGCGCGCCCGGCCGCTGCCTGGTCCGGGTTGGTGATCGCGTCCGTCAACGCGCGCGGGGTGATCTGCCATGACAGGCCCCATTTGTCCTTGCACCAGCCGCATGCGCTTTCCTGCCCACCGTTGCCCACGATGGCGTTCCACAGGCGATCGGTTTCGGCCTGGTCATCGGTGGCAACCTGAAACGAGAAGGCTTCGGTATGCCGGAAAGTGTCCCCGCCGTTAAGTCCGAGGCAGGGAATGCCCAGCAGGGTGAAATTGACCGTCAGCACATCGCCCTGTTTGCCTGCAGGGTAGTCGCCAGGCGCGCGGTGGATAGCGTCCACCGAACTGTTCGGAAATGTCTCGGCATAGAAGGTCGCGGCATCCAGCGCGGTGCCGTCGTACCAGAGGCAGATGGTGTTCTTGCTGATCATCCCGATTCTCCACGAGGGGCCGTATTGCCCGCGTAGCCAGCCTAGCAGGGCAACAGATCAGATTCTGTTTCTGTCGGCCCGCTGGGCGGCTCGCCGATCACCCTCAGGATGTGGAGGAGCTGCGACCCCGCGCGGCTTTCCCGTTGCCTTCCTGGTGCTGGAACAGCACGCCGTCATACAGCGGACCCTTCTCATCGAGTATGAGAACGCAGCGTCGCAGGATGCTGCGACGCTCCTGAGGGTAGAGGTTGTACGACCGCGATCTGAAGTGGCCCAGGGCAAGTCGGCAGGCCTTTTCCGCGTCGCTGCACGGCATCTGAACCTCGGGCGCCGGGTAGTAAACCGCCTGGGTGGTCTCTCGAAAGAGCACATTGACCAGCAGGATCTTGCCGCCGTGACACATGACATCCAGAAAAATCGAATCCCGCAGCTGTGCGAGGGGAACCTCGTACCGCTCACGATGTAGCGCACTCATGGCTTTGACATGCCTTCTAACTAAGTGAGAGAGCGGCGTCGGCTGTAGCGCTCTCGTGGGTAACCACGATCCTTAGTCAGGTTCTTCAGCAGGAGTGCAAGCTGAGTTAGCTAGAGACTGGGCGGGGAATGTGGGCGTGTGTTCCCTTAGACTTGTACGCCTCGTTGGCGATACCGTCCACGAATATCTCCAGCTATTTTTCGCTGCCCGTGCCTCTCGTGGGAACAGCGGGCTAAACGCATCCACAGGGTCAGCGCAGCCGTCCGTTGCCCGATCAGGCTATACGCCGCCAGAGCGCGCAATGCTGGCTACTCGAGCATGCCGGGATCTGTTTGCCCGTCGCCATGTGCCCCACCGGGATTCTCCTGATCGGTGGAGTCGCCGGGCTGTCCTTCGAGGACCTGATCGCCATCCAGCGTGTTGGTCGGTCGCTCGGTCGAAGGTTTCTCCCGATCCGCTTCTTGCGGCTGTTTCTCTTGGGCATTTGACGCCGAGCCGTGCTCGTCCGCGGTCGGTTCAGCGGGCGGCTGAGCCTGGGCGTCAACGCTCAGGAACAGGCCCAGGGTCAGGGCTGCGAGATGGAATTTGCTCATTGGAATAGCCTCACGACATGCGAAGAAAGGCCCGGCGAACCGCTCCCGCATGCGGGCTCGACCATGGGCTGGCATGAGTTTCTACTGCGTCTAGGTGGCAGAGTTCCGCGCCGGCGACGGATGCGCTGCGGTGCATCGCAGTGTGTTTTCTTTGCCTGCCTCGATGGGCGATTTGGCGTGGCGCCGGAACTGGCATTTGGCCTTCTACCGCTCGTCTGCCATCGCCAAGCGAGGCGTGGAAATAGACGGAACATCAAGCGGCGGTGTCGCCTCCATTGAAGCGCCTGGGCAATCCTTGCCCTGCAATTTGGAGATAACGACATGAGTAACAATCAAGGCAATCAAGGCAATCAAGGCAATCAAGGCAGCCAAGGCAGCCAAGGCAGCCAAAGCAATCAAGGCAGCCAAAGCAATCAGGGCAGCCAAGGCGGCCAGGGCAATCCGGGCAACTTCGCCAATGATCGGGAGAAGGCCTCGGAAGCCGGTAAAAAAGGCGGCCAGAACAGCGGTGGCAATTTCGCCAACGACCGCGAGAAGGCCTCCGAAGCTGGCCGCAAGGGTGGCCAGAACAGCCACGGCGGTGGTCGCTAGTAGGCGTAACCGCTGAGAAGGGAGGCCCGTTCAGGGCCTCCTCTCATCGAGGATCATCCATGCTGGTACATGAGCTTTCCGGAAGCATCCCGGGTTATCGGGTCATAGGCGCTGGCGAGGAAGGAGAGGGTAGGCGCGTGCTGTCCCTGGCCAACGAGGCCACCGGCGAGCGCTATGCCATCGATGCCTTGCGGCTCGACCAGTTGGCAGGCCTGGAGCCGGCATCGGTCGGCAAGCGGATTTCGGAAGACCTGACACTGCTCGCCGCGGGCATGTCCGTCGAGGGTGTACGCAAGGTCGAGCGGCGGCTGGACGAGAGCGCCAGCGAGCGTCGTGTCGTCGATGGTTCGGGCTTTACCCTGGCCGCGCTGGATTCGTTTTAGTAACTGCGCATTGCTTTATCCGTCTCGTTTTTCAACGAGTCGGACCTCCCCCATATTTCCTCGCATCGGCACGACCATCCACGGGTTGCGGTCGAGGAGTCCGCCTGCGCCACGTGGACCGCAGCGGCGCTCAACCGCCTATCGCACGGGTGCAACTCGGTCAGGCGACGCCACTCTCGACTAGGAGGCCACCGCGGCCTGCCACGACAGAATGGAGGTGAGAATGGAAACCCTGACTAGCCTGTTCGACGCCAAGGGCTGCCCCTTGGATAAACAGAAATTCACCTGGCGGGAGATGACCAGCAAACCCATCAGCAAACTGGACGACGATGCCTTCACTCGGGTGCGCATCATCCTCATGAACGGCATCGAGACCGACGCCCTGCGCCTGAAGAACATCGGCGCGCGTTTCCATGGTGAGTTGCGCCCGGCCCTGGCCCAGGTGCGGCGTGCCGAGCAGCATCAGGCGACCATGGTCAACTGGCTGCTGTCCGCCGATCACTCGCCGCTGGAAACCACTGTGGCCTACGAGCAGGTGGCCATCGAGGTGACTGCCGCCGTGGCACAGCGCGAGCCCGATCCCTACCAGGCGCAGACCTACCGCTTCGGCCTGCTGGAGGACTTTGATCACCTGTACCGCTATTCGGCCATGCTCGATCGGCTGGAGGGCAAGGATGCCAATAACATCCTGCAGGGCTACACGGACATCATCCCCAGCCGGCCGACCACAGTTCACCACCGCGCACCGGAAGACGACCTGCGGGACTCCTACCAGCGCGAATCGGCGGCGCTGATCACCAAGATCCACGCGGCGATGATCACCGCGGCGGAATACCAGACCCACGATTACTACATGACCATCGGCCCAACCTTTGCCGACCCGCTCGCCCGTCAGTTGTACGCCGAGATCGCCTCGGTCGAGGAGCAGCATGTGACCCAGTACGGCTCGCTGCAGGACCCCGGCGAGAGCTTCTTGGAGAAGTGGCTGATCCACGAGGCCACGGAAGTCTACGGCTACAACAGCTGCGTGGAGCAGGAAGGCAACCCGCGCGTCAAGGCGATCTGGGAACGCTTCCTGGACTACGAGCTGGGCCATCTCAACCTGGTGTGCGAGCTGTTCAAGAAGCACGAGAGGCGCGACCCCGCCGAGATCCTCCACGGCGCGGTGCCGAAGATGATCGAGTTCAAGAGCCAGCGCGAATTCGTGCGCAAGACCCTGGCCGAAGAGATCGACCTGCGCGCCAAGGGGCATGACTTCGTGGACCGCAAGAACGAGGGTCATGCCAGCCGCGACTACCGCAACCAGCTCAACTCCGAGGGCGTCGCCGCGGAGACCGTGTCCGCCGGCTATCAATGGGCGCCCGGTACCGAGCTCAGCCTGAAACAAGCTTCCTGAGGAGATCGTCATGCAGAACGCAACCAAGATGGGCCTGAATTGCACCGGCGCGCAGATGTCGCCGCTCGATAGCGAAGAACAGCTCAAGGCCTCCCAGGAGGTACCGCCGGACATTCCCGGCAACGAGAAGAAGCTGGCCCTGGTCCGCAAGGAGAAGGCGGCGGAGGCCGATGCCATTGGCTCGGTGCCCATCCCGGGCACGGCCAAGGGCATGGTCAAGACCGCGCTGAACAAGCTGGTGGGCGTCAGCCCCGAGATGCTGATCGACAAGCTCGGCGAGCGTCTGGCCTTCGAGCGCAGTGGCGTGCGCTTGTACGAGGCGCTGTTGGCCAAGGCCGGCGCCCTCGACTCGATGGACGCCGGCATGCTCAAGACGCTGCAGCACTTCCGTGACGAGGAGGCCGAGCACTTCGCCCTGGTCGTCGCCGCGATGCAGCGGCTCGGCGCCGACCCCACGGCGATGACGCCCTGCGCCGATGTGGTCGGCGTCACCAGCATGGGCGTGCTGCAGGCCATCAGCGACCCGCGTACCAACCTGGCGCAATCGCTGAATGCGCTGCTGACCGCCGAGCTGACCGACAACGCTGGGTGGGAGTTGCTGATCGAGCTGGCCGAGGCCAGCAACCAGACCGAGATCGCGCAATCCTTCGAGAAGGCGCTGGCCCAGGAGCAGGTGCACCTGACGACGGTGCGCAGCTGGCTGGCCGAGGCGGTTCTGGATCAGGTCTGAGGCCGCATGCCGGGCCATTGCGGCCCGGCTCGGTTTATCCGGTGGTCAGTCAAGCGAGCCGGGGTCGGAGGCCGGGTCGGTCGGCCCGCCGGGGGAGGAGTGCTCGGCGGAGTCGTCGCGCTCGCCATCGTTCTGCGCGTTGCCGTCGCGGGTGTTTACCTTGCGTCCGTCTTCGGTGCGGACCTGGCCGTTGTCCTGGTGCGTATCCAGTTCCTGTTGCGGCGCCGGATTGCCCCTCGGGCTCGGCGCCGAGCCCTCGTTGGCGTCGGGGCTACCGGCGGGGGCCTGGGCCAGGGCGACGTTACCGACCAGCAGGGCGGTGGCGGCTAGGACGATTCGCAGCGCTTTCATATAGGCATTCTCTTTGTGGTCGGCGACCCAGTTTGGGCCGCCATGCCTTCGGCAAGGTTCGCCCGGTGTGACCGACGGTTGCGCAGCGAGACGCCGGGTGAAGCCTCAGTGCTACGCGCCGTGGCGCAGTCGCTGCAGCAGTCCCCAGCCAATCAGCACGGCGGCCGCCGTGCCGAGCAGCAGCGGCGTGGTGCTGCTGGTGGCGGGCGTGCGCCAGCCGCCATCGATGCGTCGCTCACCGGAGGGCGGCTGGAACAGGTTGCCCGAGGATTGCGCGATGGGTTCGCCATGCTTGAAGGCCCGGCCGACCAGCAGGCCGGAGAGCTGCGCGAAACCGGGCAGCAGGAAGTGGCCGAGGCGCAGCAGGGTGGCGGTGCCGCCCACCGTCTTGCCGGGCCTGGGATGCCGAGCCAGGTCGACCATCGCCTCGGCGACCAGGCGCGGATCGTAGCGCGGCGGTGGCGGCTTGAGGGCGCTGCCGGTGAAGTTGCCGCCATCGCGGAAACCGGGCGTATCCATCACCGCGGGGTACACATCGCAGACGTGGATATCCGGCCACTGGGTTAGCTCGCCGCGCAGCGCCTCGGAGAAGCCACGCAGGCCGTACTTGCTCGCCGAATAAGCCACCGCATAGGGCTGCGCCACCCAGCTGCCTACCGACAGGGTGTTGATCAGCACTCCCGACTTCTGCGCCTTGAAGTACGGCAGCGCCACATGGGCGCCGCGCAGGTAGCCGAGCAGGTCGGTCTGGACGATCTGTTCATGGGCCTGCAGCGGGGTCTGCACGAAGTCGCCTACCGCGCCGACGCCGGCGTTGTTCACCCACACATCGAGATGGCCATCGCCAAACGCCGCGGCGCGGGAGGCGAGACTCTCCACCGCGGCGCTTTGCGTGACATCGGTTGGCACGGCCAGGGCATGCGCGCCCAGTGCTTCGCACTCCTCGACGACCGTGGCCAATGCGCTGGCGTCGCGGGCTGCCAGCACCAGGCGTGCGCCCTGCCGGGCAAAGGCGTGAGCGGCCGCCCGGCCGATGCCGCTGGAGGCGCCGGTGATGACCACCAGCGCGTTGTTGAGGGAGCGCGTGCTCATGGGAGGACTCCTGTTCAGGCGATGCAGTGAGGGTCAAAGAGCTGACTGCAGTGCTCGCCGAACAATTCCTCTGGGCCGACGGGCTGTCGGCCGCGGGGCGGTAGTTCGTTCAGCCAGGTGATCGCCGCCGGCGAGCGGCCGAGACCGTCGAGGCGATTCGAGCCGGCTGCGACGTGAGTCTGATCCCGGGGATCAGATGGCCGCTTCCGATTTCAGCAGATCGATATCCACGATCTCGAGACCGCATCGATCCAGCCAGTCGATGGCCGACAGATTGCCCAACGGCTGAGGCGGCTCGTCGCCGTAGGCATCCATGACAATTTTCTGGGCCACTGCCTTGTGGTTGGGCAGGGCAATCGCCCGCACCACGACCTTCTTCCGCAGGCCTGCGGCGGTTTGATAGGTGACAAGCCAGTCCATCGCTCTTCCTAGCCGAATATAGGGGGCCGGAGTATCGCCAAATCGATTGTGGCAGGGGGCCATGACCGCAGTGTTCCAGCCGGCCGGGCGCCGAGCCGTCAGTACAGCCCGCCGGCCGCCTCGCGCATGAATATTTCCACGGTCTTGGGGCCGACGCCTTCGAACTCGGCCAGGCGCCGTTCGAAGTCTTCGCGGTCGCTGCTCTGCTGGCGCATCACGCTGAGCCTGCCGTCGTACTGCTCGTCGAGCTTGCGGCACAGCTTCAGCAGACGTTCGGCGGTGGAGCGGTCGTAGCGAACGTAGCGCGCCTCACCGAGCATGCGCACCAGTTCCGCCTTGCTGGAGCCGCCCAGTCGCTGCGGCGTATCGCGCTGGTGCCGTTCGACGATGATGCGGTAGGCCTGCTCGGCCACGGACTGCTGGATCGGCTTGCCGAACAGAAAACTCGCCACCAGCCATTTGAACAGCGCGGCGTCGCTGGCCCTGGCCAATCCCTCGGCCAGGCCCAGCTGCTGCGCCGTTATGCGTTTCTCGCTCACGCTGTCGTCGTTCAGGGCAGGGCGATCATTGGCTTTCCTGCTGGCCCCCTCGGCCCTGGGAGTTGAGCGCGCCCATGAGGTTGCCGTGACCGTGGCCTTCTTCGCGCTGCACCGGAGAGCCGCGCTTGTTCCAGAGGCGCTCGTGGAAGTAGAACGCCACGGTATTGCAGGCGGGTTCGATCAGGGCGATCAGGCCACCGGTCAGCAGGCTGCCCGTGAGCAGGTAGGCGACGGTGAACGCGATGGAAAAGTGCAGCACGGCAAAGCTCAGGGTCTTCAGCAGGGGCTGTTGCTCCTGAGCGCCAGCCCCGCAACAACCGCGCAGCACAGCCTTCATCGCTTGGCCTCGAGGCCGGGTGTCTCGGAGCGATCGAGGAAGGCCTGGGTCAGCTCCGGCAGGTGCTCCTTGAGCCACTCGGCCATTGCGATCTCCTGCGGCAGGATCTGCTCGCAGGCCTTCTGGGTTTCCACATCACCCGCGGCCTTGGCTGCGGCAATCAGCACCGTGTAGGCGGCGATCTCGACGTTCTCGAACACATAGCCGGCCATGGCGCCCTTGATTACCTCGTCGCTCACGGCCATGCCACCCACCGCCTGACCGAAGGCCATCAGCTTGCCGCCGATGTCTTTCAGCGTGGATGGTTCCTTGCCCAGGCGCGCCAGGGTCTGCTCCAGCAGCGCCTTCTGGCCCTGGGTTTCCTCCAGGTGCTTCTCGATGCGGGTACGCAGTTTGGGGTAGTTCTCCAGCCGCGACTTCTGCGCACTGAGCATCTGCTCCGCTTGCTGTTCCATGGCGTGGGCGTCACGCAGCCAGTCGATCAGGTTGTCTCGTTTGTCAGCCATAGCGCTGTTCTCCGGGGTCAGTGGCCATGTATCTCGGAAGCCGTCCTGCCCTCAGGGGTTCAACCTAATTTACTCCAGGCAAACAAGCGAAACGCCCGTGCCAGAGGCTCGCGCTTGGCTTGGTCGATTCTCCGCAATCTCCCTGAACTGCCTGCGAATGTGGTGACTCTGCATCTGAAGAGCCCGGGAAGGCCGTGGATGACATGAGGGACCAACCCAACCGGAGGAGTCTTCGATGTTCGTACATAACAAGCGACTGCAATACACCGTGCGTGTCGCCGGCCCCAACCCGGGCCTGGCGAATCTGCTGCTCGAGCAGTTTGGTGGGCCGCAAGGGGAACTGGCTGCAGCGATGCGCTACTTCACCCAGGGCCTGAACGAGGACGATCCAGGCCGCAAGGATCTGCTGCTGGATATCGCCACCGAGGAGCTGAGCCACTTGGAGATCATCGGCTCGATCGTCGGCATGCTGAACAAGGGCGCCAAGGGCGATCTGGCCGAGGCGGTGGAGAAGGAGGCGGTGCTGTATCGCTCGCTGACCGAAGGTGGCAACGACTCGCACATCACCTCGTTGCTCTACGGTGGCGGCCCGGCTCTGACCAACTCCGCCGGCGTGCCGTGGACCGCGGCCTATGTGGATTCCATCGGCGAGCCCACCGCGGACTTCCGCTCCAATATCGCGGCCGAGGCACGGGCCAAGATCGTCTACGAGCGGCTGATCAACGTCACCGATGACCCGGGTATCAAGGAGGCGCTGGGCTTCCTCATGACCCGTGAGCTGGCCCACCAGCAATCGTTCGAGAAGGCGTTGCACACCATCCAGCCGAACTTCCCGCAAGGCAAGCTGCCCGGCATGCCCGAGTTCACCAACGTCTACTTCAACATGTCCCAGGGCGAGGGAGACGTGCGTGGCCCGTGGAACCAGGGCGACCAGTGGGAGTTCGTGGACAGCCCCGAGCCCGCTCAGGACGGCGGCGATGGCCTGGCCAGCGTGACGCTGCCGACGAAACAGGCCGAGGTGGTCGAGCAGATGGCGGTGCGCACCGCATCGGACCCGACCCTGGACCCGCTCACCGGAGCGGACCTGGGCTCGGGCGCCTATCTGAAGAAGTGACCAGGCCGAGCGCAGCCGACAGCTGCCGGAAAAGAAAAGCCAGGCAATGCCTGGCTTTTCTTCGTGTTGCAGTCGGGATTCAGCCCGCCAAGGCGACCGGCAGCAGCAGTTCCACCCGCGCCAGGTCGCCCTGGTTGCTGAACTGCACCTCGCCGCCGAAGCTCTCCGCCAGGGCCTTGACGATGGGCAGGCCGAGTCCCCAGCCCTTGGTGTCGCTGCGGCTGGAGATGAAATAGGGGGTAGCCAGGTTATCCAGCACTTCCTCGGGGAAGGTGCCCTGGTTGGTCACCACCAGCCTGACGCAATCGCCTTCCTGGCTCTGCTCGATGCGGATCGGCTTGAGCGCCTGGCCATGCTTGGCGGCGTTGCCGACCAGGTTGTCGAAGATGCGCAGGAACGCCGAGCGGTCCCAGGTTATCTGCAGGTCGGGGCTTTCCAGTTGCAGCTCCAGCGGGTTGTCCAGCTGCAGGGCGAGGTTGGCCACGGCGTCGCGCAGCAGCATGCCCAGCTCCATGCTCTCGCTCATCAGCTTGATGCCGCCGCCGACGCTGACGTGGGAGATGTCCAGCAGGTTGCCCACCATCTCGTCGATGCGCCGCAGGTTGTCCTGCAGCACGGCGAGCAGATCCTCGGTGCGCCGGGCCGGGTTGCGCTGCATCAGCCCGGTGGCCATCACCGCCGCCGACAGCGGCGAACGCAGGTCATGGCTGAAGGAGCGCATGAAGCGTTCGAGCATGACCTTTTCCTTGCTCAGCTGCTCGTTACGCGCCTCGGCCCAGTTGCGCTGGCGCTCGATGCGCTCCATCCGGGTGTTGCTCTTCAGCAGGCTGGTGATGGTCGCCAGCACCTCGTCCGGGTTGATCGGATGGGTCAGGTAGGCGCGGGCACCGGTGTTAAGCCCGGTGGCCTTGTCCTTGCCGCTGACGAAGGTGGCCGAGATATTGATGATCGCCGGCAGCCGCGACGGCCCCAGGCTCTGCTCGGCCTTCTGGATCAGCTCGAAACCGGTCATGTCCGGCAGGTTGATGTCGAGGATCACCAGGTCGACGCCCTCGATCATCAGTCGCAGCCCCTCGGCGCCCGTACCGGCCTCCAGGATCTGGAAGCTCTCCTCGTCGGCCAGGATCTTGCGTAGCACATAGCGGTTGGCTTCCATGTCGTCGACGATGAGGACTCGTCTAGTGCGCATCGCGTTGCTCCTCCACCAGGCGTCCCACGTGATGCAGGACCTGCTCAGCGTAGTCCGGGTGCGACTTATGCAGAACCGCCCGGCTGTGACGCTGCAGATGCTCCAGGGCCGCCCCTGCGAGCGGCTTGGAGGTGTTGATCAGCACGCGCGAATGCATGCTCCAGTCCATGCTCTCGAGCAGGTCCTCGCCGGAGATGTCCGGCAGGTCCAGGTCGAGGAAGATGATGTCCGGGCGCACCGCATGCAGCTTGTCGATGCTCGAGGTGGCGCTGACCGCCTCGATGATCACCGGATGGTAGGGCTGCAGCAGGCGCGACAGCAGGTAGCGGTCGGCCTCGCTGTCATCAATCAGCAGGATGTTGATACCGTTCAGGTCGAGCGCCGCCGGTTCGGGCGCCTGCTGGTCATACAGGCGGGCGACCTGCAGCAGGAAGCGGCTGCCGCGTCCCAGCTCGCTGTCCAGGCTGATCTCGCCGCGCAGCAGGCGTGCCAGGCGCTGGGCCACGGGTAGGCCCAGGCCGGTGCCCTGGATCTGTGGCGCGGCGGGGTTGCGTACCCGCAGGAATTCCTCGAAGACGCGACTGTGATTCTCCGCGTCGATGCCGATGCCGGTGTCTTCCACCAGGAACTCGACGTTCTGTTCGTCCGGTAGATAGGTACGCACGCTGACCTTGCCGGACGGCGTGTACTTGAAGGCATTGCCGATCAGGTTGCGCAGTATCTGGAACAGGCGATGGCGGTCGGTTTCCAGCACCACGTCATGGGTGGCGCCGAGCACTTCCCAGGCCAGCGCCGGATACCGCTGCGCCAGGGCGCCGGTGAACTGGCGCAGCTGCTCGACGAAGTCGGCGAGGGTGAAGCGCACCGGGGTGATCTCGATGCGCCCGGACTCGGCCTCGGACAGGTCGAGCAGCTCGTTGACCAGCTCGGACAGCTCGCACGCGGCGTCGCGGATGAAGGCCACCTGCTTGTACTGCTCGGGGTTGAGCGGCCCGTCCACGCCCTTGAGCAGTATCTTGCTGATGTTCTCGACGATGTTGATCGGCGTGCGGATCTCGTGGGTCATGTTGGCGAAGAAACGGCTCTTCGACTGACTGGCAGTCCGTAGCTCGTCGGTGGCCTTCTCCAGCTCGGAATACAGCGCCACCACGCCCTTGTTGGTGTTCTCCAGCTCTTGGTTGGTGGCCTCCAGCTCGAACTGCTTGTTCTGCAGTTCGGCAGCGGTCAGCAGCAGTTCCTTGCCGCGTACCTGCAGCTCGATATAGGGGTCGGCGACCCCATCGGAGTGCAGTTGCTCGCGGATTTCGCGCAGCTGCGTCGGCGAGGGGGAGGGGCGCGGCGGATGGATCGCCTTCATGCCGAGGATGCGCGTACCGTCAGCGGATGTCTGTATCTCGAATTCATCCATCAGCCGCTGGGCGCCGCGCAGCCCCACGCCCATGCCGGTGGGCGAGACGTAGCTGCCGTCGAGAATGCTGTCGATGGCGACTATGCCGGGCCCTTGGTCGTCGGCGATAAAGCGCAGGCCGCAGAGCAGGCCAGCCTTGTTCTCCACCAGCTCGAACAGGAACTCGCCCTGGCCGGCGTACTGGTAGATGTTGCGGGCCAGCTCCGACACCGAGGTGGCGAAGCGGATCTGCTCCAGTTGCGACAGGTCGAGCCAGGCGGCGATGCGCTTGGCGCTCTGACGGCAGGTGACCACATCGACTTCCTCCCGAATGTCTATGGATACGATGCGCCGCACCTTATGCATGTTTCATTACCACCATGGTTGCGTCGTCGTTGTGCCGGCGGAAGTCGCGGTGCAGTACCGCCGCGATCACGGCCGGATGGCGCCCGGCCAGCCCGGGATAGCTGGCCAGGTCGAAGCGGGTGCTGATGCCGTCCGAGGCCAGCAGCAGCAGGGTGGTCGGCGACCAGGGATAGCTGAAGCTCTGGATCCTGCCGATCCGGTAGCCCACCGTGCCGTTGCCGGACACCATGCTGCGGTTGCGCCCGTCGTGCAGCATTCCGGCGATGTTGCCGATCCCGCAGAAACGCACCTGAGCCTGTTGCGGCAGGACCTCCGCCAGGGCCACGGCGCCACCGCGGGTCGCCATCAGTACCCGGTGCATACGTTCGAGTAGTGTCTCCAGCGGGAGGTTCGCGTCGTGTTCGCGGAACAGCTCGCGTGCCCTGCGGCTGGCTTCGTGGGCCGCGTAGCCGTGGCCCAGCCCGTCGCACACCAGCAGGCGGTTGCCATTCACCGCCCAGGCATCGCCGCACAGCTCCTCGCCCGGGTAGGGCAGGGAGACGCCCGCCGAAATCAGCGGTCCTGTCAGCGGTTGCAGATGAAACTGGGCCAGCACCACGGTGCCGCGCTCCGGCTGGGAATAGATATCGAAGCGGTCGGAGAGTCGACTGATCGCGCCCAAGCCGGCGCCCATGGTGCCCTTGCTGGAATAGCTGTCGGCCAGGCAGCGGGCGATATCGGCCATGCCGGGGCCACGGTCCACCGCCAGCAGTTCCAGGCGGCTGTCGTCCTGGTAATACAGCAGTTCGCCACCGCCGGCGTGGATCACCAGGTTGCGCGCCATTTCCTGCACCACCACGCCGATGCGACCGAGCAGGGGCTCATCGGCGGTCAGGTGGCCGGCCAGGCGCACGATGGTGCGGCGTGCAGCGTCGGCGTGCGCGGTGTGGCTGATGGGGAAGACGCTTTGCGTGGAGCGTTCGCTCATCTCCACTTCCATAGCTCCACGGTGGTGCCGGCGCCGGGCTGACTGTCGATGGCGAATTCGTCCACCAGGCGGCGTGAGCCGCTGAGACCGAGGCCTAGCCCGCTGCCCGAGGTATAGCCGTCGACCAGGGCGCGCTCGATGTCGGCGATGCCCGGCCCCTGGTCGCGGATGACCAGGCGCACGGCCGCACGACCCTCGCGGCTGGCGAGCTCCAGCTGGCATTCGCCGCCATTGCCGTAGATCAGCGCGTTACGCGCAATTTCGCTGGCCGCGGTGACTATCTTGGTCTGCGAGACCAGGCCCAGGCGGGCTTGCTCGGCGAGTTTGCGTACCTGCTGGCGGATGATGACGATGTCAGTTTCCTGCTTCAGAGGGAGCGTCTGCGTCTTCACTCTCGGGCTCCCCGGCAATGTCGTCCTCGTTCACGCTGTTCTCCAGCCAGCGCATGCCTTTCTCGATGTTCAGCGCGGTGGCGATACCCTCCAGGGACAGGCCCAGCTCCACCAGCGTGATGGCCACGGCCGGCTGCATGCCGACCACTATCACCTTGGCATCGAGAATCCGGGAGACGTTGGCTATGTGCGAGAGCATGCGGCCGATGAAGGAGTCGACTATCTCCAGGGAGGAAATATCGATCAGCACGCCCTTGGCCTTGTGGCGCACGATCTGTGCGGTGAGGTCTTCCTGCAGGTCCAGCGCCAGCTGGTCGTGCATGTCGACCTGGATGCTGAGCAGCAGGTAGTTGCCCATCTTGAGAATTGGAATGCGATCTACCATGGCGCCCGTCCTTAGCGTGCCTTGCCGCTGACCAGACGAACGTCCAGCTCTTTGAGCGCCAGCTTGAAGGCGTCGGACAGGGAAGCCTTGGTCACCACATCGCCCAGCTCGACGCCCAGGTGCACGATGGTCGCGGCGATCTGCGGGCGAATGCCGCTGATGATGCAGCGGGCGCCCATCAGCTTGGCCGCGGTGATGGTCTTGAGCAGGTGCTGGGCGACCATGGTGTCCACGGTCGGCACGCCGGTGATATCGATGATGGCGATGTCCGACTCGGTCTCGACGATCTTCTGCAGCAGCGATTCCATGACGATCTGCGTGCGGTTGCTGTCCAGCGCGCCGATCAGCGGCACCGCCAGCACGCCATCCCACAGCTGGACCACCGGGGTGGAGAGCTCCAGCAGGCTTTCCTGCTGTTCGCGGATCACCGTCTCGCGGCTGGCCATGTAGTACTCGAGGCTGAACAGGCCGAGCTTGTCGATCAGCTTGTTGATCAGCCAGACCAGTTCGATGGCATTGTTGCCCTGGCTCTGGATCAGGTCGAACAGCGGCTCCTTGAGGGAGAACACGAAGGTGGCCGTCTCGGAAGGGCTGAAGCCCTGGCGCGCCTGGGTCACCGAGAGTCGTTCGAGTTGCGCGATGAGCGGCTTCCAGGCGGGCGCCTCGATATCGTCCGAGCCCTGGGCCAGGGCGATGGTCACGGCCTTGAGCAGCTCGCGGGAGCTTTCCTGAACGGCGCGCTCGTCGATCAGGTCGATGCGGATGCCGGCGGCGCGCTGGGCGGCCATCCATTTGTCCAGAAGCTGTTCTTCGTTCTGTTTGAGTAGCTCGGCAAGCTGAGAAACGGACATCGCGGATTTCCTTTCGCGGGGAATAACAATGTCGCCGACGCTGGCACTCGTGAAGCCACGTCGAGTGACGGCAAGCGCAACGGCGGCAGGGGATTTTTTAAACCGACCGGCAGCGGAAAAGGGAGTTCAACTTTTTCTCGGCAGGTTGATTGGCCGCCGTGGTGGCTTCAAGCGCCTCCATGCGGGGCGCCGGGCCGAGCTGTGGCTCTGTCAGCGGGAAGCGGGATGCAGCCTCAGCTAGCGACGCTCAGCATCTGTACCAGGCGCGCGGCGAGTTCGCTGCGGCGGAAGGGCTTCGCCAGCACCTCGAAGCCGCGCATCTGTGCCGGGGTGAGGTTGGCGTAGCCGGAGATGATCAGCACCGGCAGGCTGGGAATGCGCTGGCGTAGCTCGCGGGCGAGCTGGGCGCCGGTCTTGTCCTGCATGATGTGGTCGGTGACCAGCACGTCCGGCGCCAGGCCGTCGTCGATCAGGCGCAGTGCGGTGGCCGCCGAGGCGGCTCCGGTCACCTGGTAGCCCAGGTCCTGCAGCTGCATGGTGACGGTCTGGCGGACCATGTCCTCGTCGTCGACCAGCAGCACCCGCGTCGGCCGCGGTGCCTGCGGCGCGTCGGCGGATTCGTCGCCCTCGCTCGCGGCCTGGCTGGCGGTGATCGGCAGCCACATGCTGACCCGCGTGCCCACCCCCACTTCCGATTCGATACCGAGGCCGCCGCCGGATTGCGCCGCCAGCCCCTGCACCATGGACAGGCCGAGGCCGGTGCCCTTGCCGATGCCCTTGGTGGAGAAGAACGGGTCCACGCAGCGTTTGAGCGTTTCGGCGCTCATGCCGCTGCCGTTGTCGCTGATCGTCAGCCGTGCGTAACGTCCGGCGCTCAGACCTCTCACGGCGGCGCTGGGCACGTCGTCCAACGTCGCACTGATTTCCAGGCGGCCGCCGTCATCCATGGCGTCGCGGGCATTGACCGCCAGATTGAGGATGGCCAGTTCGAGCTGGTGCGGGTCGACTATCACCGCCGGCAGCTGACTGGGAATGTCGATCGCTACTTCGATCATCGGGCCCAGCGAACGGACGATCAGGTCGCGCATGTCACTGACCAGCGCATCCAGCGCTACCGCCCGTGGCTTGAGGGTCTGCCGGCGGGCGAAGGTCAGCAGGCGGCCGACCAGGGTGCGCGCGCGGTCGGAGGCCTGCAGGGCGCAGTCGACCAGCTCGCGCGAACGCTGGTCGTCCAGGCGCCGGCGCACCAGGTCCAGGGTGCCCATGATCGGCGTCAGCAGGTTGTTGAAGTCATGCGCGATGCCGCCGGTGAGCTGGCCGATGGTCTCCATCTTGCGCATCTCGTGGTGCTCCGCCACGGTGGCCTCGCGCTCGGCCACCATCAGGGCGACGCGCTCCTCCAGGCTCTCGTTGAGTTCGCGCAGCTTCACCTCGGCACGGGCCCGCTCGATGTGCGCCCAGCAGCGCTGCGTTACTTCGCCGACCAGGGTGCGCTCATACACGGACCAGGAGCGTGGCTTCTTGTCGTGCACCGCCATCAGGGCGATCAGGCGACCGTCCTTGATCAGCGGCATGCAGACGGCGGCGGAGATGTGCGAGGCGCGGAACGCGGCGGCCTCGCTCGGCGGCAGCTGCCGCAGATCGTTGATCACCAGCGGTTGGCCGGCGCGCAGATTACGCACGGCGAGTTCGCCGTAATCGGCCAGGCTGTAACGTCCCTGCAGGCTTGGCATCCCGGATTTGACCCAGTCGCCACGCACGGTCAGGCCATTCTCGTCCGCGTCCATCTCGGCATAGGCACAGCCGGACAGCCGCAGGTGTTCGCCGAGCATGCGCGTGGTGGTGGCCATGATCATGTCGGGGCTGGTGGCGTCGGCCACCTCGGCCGCCAGTGCGGCGAGAAAGCCGAGTCGCTGGTTGGCGACCACCGTGGCGGTGGTCTCCGTGACCGTATCGAGGATGGCGACGACGCGGCCGGTGTGATCGCGAATCGGGCTGTAGCAGAAGGTGAAGTAGGCCTGCTCCGGTTCACCGCTGCGCTCGATGAACAGGGGGAAGTCCTCGACATAGGTGGCCTGGCCTGCCCATGCGCGTTCGGCAATCGGGCTGACGTCGCCCCAGACCTCCTTCCATACGTCGCTGAACGGCCGCCCGAGGGCGGCGGGCTTGCTGCCAAGTATCGGGCTGAAGGCGTCGTTGTGCAGCGTGACCAGGTCGCGGCCCCACATGATGACCTGGGGAAAGCGCGAATCCAGGCACAGGGCGAGGGTGGTCTTGAGCACGTCGGGCCAGTCGCCGATGGCACCCAACGTGGTGGCGGACCAGTCATAGCCGCGGATGCGCTCCGCCATCTCGCCGTCAGCCTTGAGCCAGTCCGTCATGTTGCTGTTTCCTATCGGCCTCAGTGGATGGTTGCGCCAATGCGGCCAACCGAAGTGCGCTGCGCAGGAGTGGATAGGCGCTGCGCTTGGCTGCATGCGTCCCTATCCTTGAGCGGTAGAACAGGGCGCTGGCAGAAAAGTTCGGCCTATAACTCCCGGCCTTGACGGGCTGTCGACGAGTCGACGTTTACCGCGCAGCGGATAGCTTGAACTGGGGTAGAAGCGGCCACCTCGAACCCAGTGAGGCCCATCCGGGGCCTCTTGCGAGGTGAAACATGCAAACGACCAACCCAGGTAACCAGCCCGAAACCGAAGAGCCGATCGAGCCCGGCATAGTCCCTGACGACACCGACACCGACACCGACACCGACACCGACACCGACACCGACACCGAAACCGACACGGGCACGGACACATCGGTGCAGGACGACGAACGCCCGGAGGACTGGAAAGACCCCAACGAGCCGGACTCCCCCAGCACGGAGCAACCAGACCAAGGCACGGCCCAGCCAGTGAATGTCTGACCCGCCTTAACCACCAGACCCGGCGTGCAGCCGGGTTTCTGTTGGGCGGGCCGGCTCGCTGTGCTGAACTCACTCGGCCGCGCCAGCATCTATGGGGCATATCCTCCCGCTCTGGCGAGCGGAGGGAAGCGTCGACAACATCCATCTGTTATCGCCCGAGGCACGTTTGGCCACGCTGCGTATCGCCACCTTCAACGTCAACGGCATCCAGTCGCGCCTGGCGGCCTTGCTCGCCTGGCTGGAGCGCGAAGCCCCGGACATCGTGTGTCTGCAGGAGCTCAAGGCGGCCGATCACAAGTTTCCCGCCGATGCCCTGCGTGACGCCGGCTACGGGGTACTCTGGCGCGGCCAGCCGGCCTGGAACGGCGTGGCGATCCTGGCCAAGGGCATGCAGCCGCTGGAGATCCGCCGCGAGCTGCCCGGCGACGCGAGCGACACCCAGAGCCGCTATCTGGAGGCGGCGGCCCATGGCGTGATCGTCGGTTGCCTGTATCTGCCCAACGGCAATCCACAGCCGGGCCCGAAGTTCGACTACAAGCTGGCCTGGTTCGAGCGCCTGATCGCCCATGCCGAATCCCTCGCCAGCAGCGGCCATCCGGTGGTGCTGGCCGGCGACTACAACGTGGTGCCGACCGATCTGGACATCTACAACCCGCGCTCCTGGCAGAAGGACGCGCTGCTGCAACCGGAAAGCCGTGCCTGTTACCAGCGCCTGCTGCAACAGGGCTGGACCGATGCGCTGCGCGCGCGCTTTCCCGAGGAGCGGCTCTATACCTTCTGGGACTATTTTCGCCAGCACTGGCAGCGCAATTCGGGGCTGCGCATCGACCACCTGCTGCTCAGCGAGACGCTGGCCAAGGGCTTGCAGGACGCCGGCGTGGACCGCTGGGTACGCGGTGAACCACATGCCAGCGACCACGCCCCCGCCTGGGTGACGGTGGATGTCTAGCCGGCGAGACGCTGCGCCTGCCGAGGGGGGGCGGATGTCCTGCAGCGACATGCGCGCGGCCAGCCCTATCCCACAGACGCCAGCCGAGAGGTCAGCGATGACACAGCGTTCGCAGAAACAACTGATGTTGGCCAGGGAGCTGTATGTGGCTTGCGGCCCCGAACTGGCCGCCGATGCGCAGCGCGCGGCGGACTGGATGGCGCGCTACAACGCCGCCGGCGCGGCCTCGCTGGAAGAGCGTCGCGCGCTGCTGGCCGAGCTCATGGGCGCGGTGGGCGAGGGGGTGAACATACGGCCGCCGTTCCATTGCGACTATGGCTACAACATCCATCTGGGCCCCGGTGTGTTCATGAACTTCGGCTGCGTCATTCTCGACGTCTGCCGGGTCAGCATCGGCGCCGGCACGCAGATCGGCCCGGGCGTGCAGCTGCTGAGCGCAGATCATCCGCGCGAGCCCGAGCTGCGCGCCCAGCTGCTGGAGTTCGGCAGGCCCATAAGCATCGGTGCGAATGTCTGGATAGGCGCGGGGGCGCTGATCCTGCCTGGCGTTACGGTTGGTGATGACGCCCTGATCGGTGCGGGCAGCGTGGTGACTCGCGATGTACCTGCCGGGGCGACCGTGGCGGGCAATCCCGCCCGCGTCATACGGCCCCGCGGTCCGTCTGCTGCGGGCGGCTGAAGCCGGGCGGGACCGGTGCCATTGCGGCACCGATCCGCTACTCCATCAGTTACCCAGCGGCGGGGTGCGCGGCGGCACCAGGCGCTTGCTACCGGTCGACTCGAAGGCTGCGGCGAAACGCAGCAGCGCCGAGTCGTCGTAGGCCCGACCGGCGAAAGTCAGACCCACCGGCATGCCGATATCGGCCATCACGCCCATCGGCACGGTGACCGTGGGTACGCCCAGGTGGCGAATGGCGAGGTTGCCGTTGGCGACCCAGATGCCATTGCTCCAGGCGATGTCCGCCGAGGCCGGGTTGACGTCGGCATCCGCCGGGCCCACGTCGGCCACGGTGGGGAACAGCACGGCGTCGAGCTTGAGCTCGTCCATCCAGTCTTCCAGGTCGATCTTGCGCGTCTGCTCCAGGCCACGCAGGCCGTCGGGCAGGGTCTCGATCTGGTCCCAGGTCTTGAGGCCACGCTTGGCCATGTTGACGTACTCGTCCATGCCGGCGGCCAGGTCGTCCTCGCGATTGGGCAGAGTGCCCGGGTCGTGCGGGAAGATCTGCGGGCCGTCGACGTCCGCCAGCCTGTTCAGCTTGGGATCGCCGTTGGCGCGCAGGAAGTCGTCGAAGGCCCAGCCCGACAGCTCCCACAGCTCGTCATGCAGGAACTCCTTGCTCACCAGGCCGCGGTTGTACACGGTCGGCGCGCCCGGGCGATCGCCCTCGCAGTTGGACACCAGCGGGAAGTCCACTTCGATGACTTCGGCGCCGGCGGCTTCCAGGGCCTTGCGAGCCGCTTCCCACAGTGCGATCACCGAGGCACGGGTATGAATGCGCTGGCCGGTCGGGCCGCCGATGCCGGGTTTCTCGCTGGTGCCGGCCAGCTCGTCCTTGTTGATGTACATGCGCGGCACGCCCAGGCGCTTGCCCTTGAGCGCGGCGGCGCCGGCGGCCAGCTCCAGGTAAGACGCCGGGCGCACCTCGGAGGCCTTGGGGATCGGCACCCAGGGCTGCAGGCGCCACAGGTCGCCGCGGGTCTCGGCGTCATCGGCCACCACCACGTCGAGCACTTCGAGCAGATCGGCCATGGTCCGTGCGTAGGGCACCACCACGTCCATGGTCGGCGTCAGCGGCCAGTTGCCGCGTACCGAGATCACCCCGCGCGACGGCGTGTAGGCGCACAGGCCGTTGTTGGAGGCCGGGCCACGGCCGCTGGACCAGGTTTCCTCGGCCAGGCCGAAGGCGGAATAGCTAGCGGCGGTAGCGGTGCCGGCACCGTTGGACGAGCCGGACGCGAAGGGCGCGGTGAGGTAGGCGGCGTTGTATGGGCTCTCCGCACGACCATACACGCCGCGCTGCATGCCGCCGTTGGCCATGGGCGGCATATTGGTCTTGCCCAGGCAGATGGCGCCGGCGGCGCGCAGGCGCTCGACGGTGAAGGCGTCGCGGTAGGCGAGCAGATCCTTGAAGGCGGGGCTCCCGGAGGCGGCGGTCAGGCCCTTGACCAGGTAGCTGTCCTTGGCCGTGTAGGGAATGCCATCCAGCGGGCCGAGCGTCTCGCCGCGGGCGCGGCGGGCGTCGGAGGCCTCGGCCTCCTGCAGCGCATCGGGGTTGCGCACGACCACGGCGTTGAGCCGGGTCGCGGTCTCGGGGCCGTCGTAGGCGTCGATGCGGGCCAGGTAGGCCTTGACCAGTTCGACCGCCGTGGTGCGACCGGACTCGAGCGCCGCACGCAACTCGGCAATGGAAACCTCAGTTACCTCAATCATCTTGTTATCACCGCTGGCTACTGATGGGTGGCGCAAGGAACCTGCTGCACGCTGAACTCTGGGCTCAGGGTGTCAATTATGTCAAACAGTTGCTCGGTTATGTCAAACGCCTGCTCATGGCTGCACATATTTCGCTACGTCGAAGCATAGGAAGGCAGCGGCGGCAGCGGAAATGCCGAGGGCGATCCGTGCCGCCGCTGCTGGTTTGGCGCGGCAGCAATGCGACCCGGTGGGCGGCAAGCCCACCGGTCTGTACTCAGATGCGGAAACTGCCGACCAGCTGCTGCAGACGGGCGGCCTGGCGTTCCAGGTCGCCGCAGGCGCGCAGGGTGGCCTGCAGATTCTCCACGCCTTCCTGGTTGAGGGTATTGATCTCGTTGATGTCCATGTTCAGCGCCTCGACCACGGCGGTCTGCTCCTCGGTGGCGGTGGCCACTGACTGGTTCATGCCGTCGATCTCGCCGATGCGCTGGGTCACGCTGCCCAGGCGCTCGCCGGCCTGGTTGGCGATCTCCACGCTCTGCGCGCTGTAGTGCTGGCTCTCGGTCATGGTGGTGACCGAATCACGGGCGCCGACCTGCAGCTCCTCGATCATCTTGTGGATTTCCTGGGCCGACTCCTGGGTGCGGTGGGCCAGGCTGCGCACTTCGTCCGCCACCACCGCGAAGCCGCGCCCGGCCTCGCCGGCACGCGCCGCCTCGATGGCCGCATTGAGGGCGAGGAGGTTGGTCTGCGCGGAGATGCTCTTGATCACCTCGAGGATCTGGCCGATGTCCACGGTCTTGCTGTTCAGCACCTCGATGTTGGCGCTGGAGGCGCTGATCTTCTCCGACAGCTCGTTCATCGCCACGATGGTCTTCTGCAGCACCTGGCTACCGTCCTCGGCCAGATGACGGGCATCCGAGGCCTGGTTGGAGGCGTCGGCGGCGTTGCGCGCGATCTCCTGGGCGGCGGCGCCCAGCTCGTTGATCGCCGCGGCCACGCTGTTGGTGCGGCTGGCCTGCTCATCGGAGTTGGCCATGGACGAATTGGAGGCGTTGACCACCAGCTTGGCCACTTCGTTGAGCTGGCCGGTGGCCGAGGACACCTCGCGGATCGAGCCATGAATACGCTCGACGAACTGGTTGAACGAGGTGGCCAGCTCGCCGAATTCGTCTTGGCTCTGCACGCTCAGGCGCTTGGTCAGGTCGCCGTCGCCCTGGGCGATGTCGCGCATGGCCTTGCCCATCAGCAAAAGCGGCTGCATCAGTACGCGGATCAGCATGCCCAGCAGGAACACGGTGGCGATCACCGCGACGATGGTGGCGACCACGGCCGAGGTGCGGAACTCGCCGAGGGCGGCGAAGGCGGCGTCCTGGTCCAGCACCAGGGCCACGTACCAGTTGGCCGAGGGCAGGCCTTCCAGCGGGGTGAAGGCGATGAACTGGGTCTTGCCGTCCACCTCGACCTCGCTGACGCCGGCCTGCACGCGCGGGGTGTCCTGCGGGTACAGCTCCTGGATGTCCTTGAGGGTGTAGTTGCTGTCTGGGTGCAGCAGCACCTTGCCCTGGGCGCTGACCAGGAAGGCATGGCCGTGGCCCTGGAACTTCAGCGACTCCAGCAGCTGGGCGATGCTCGCCAGGTCCATGTCGGCACCGGCCACGCCGACCATCTGGCCGTCACGGCGCACCGGGGTGGCGATGGTGATCACCAGCTTCTGCGAGGAGGCGGCGATATAGGGCTCGGTCAGCGCGCTGCCCTGGGCGGCGCTGGCGGCCTTGTACCAGCCGCGGGCGCGCGGGTCGTAGTCGGCCGGGCGGTTACCCACCGGCACCGAGGTCATGGCGCCATCCGCGCCGCCGAAGTAGGTGAGCTGGAAGCGCTGGCCGTAGACCGGCAGGTTTAGCGCGGCCTCCAGCGGCTGGCCCTGCTCGCCGTTGGCGGAAAGCTGCTGGGCCAGGGACTCGACCAGCTGGATGCGGCCGTCCAGCCAGGTCTTGATGTTGCGCGTGGCCAGGCTGCCGACTTCCTGCAGCGAGGCGTGCACGTCGGCATTCAGGGTCTGGCGCTGGCGGTAGTCGTTGAACAGCACGAACAGGGTGAACGCAACAATCGTCACCAGTGAGGCGGCCAGCAGGATCTTCTGGCTGAACTTCAGGTTGGAGGGCATCGCAAGGTATCCATGCAAGGTTTCTGTAGCCGGGTACCGCCACGGGTTGTGCCCGATGGCGGCTGTCGTTCCATGGCTCCTGCCGCCGCTGCCGGCGCTGCACGCCAGCCAGACGGGGCCAAGCCAGGACTGTGGCCACCGGGAGTAACGGTGTGCCACTGCCCCTCACCGGCTCTAGTCGTTATGGTCCGGATGGGGAATTTCGCACTCCGGGAGGGCCCCGGAGCTAGGTGAAAATACGAACATTCTGCTGGCTAACCGCGGTCTGTGGTTAGCCTGGATTGCGGCAAAGACATCTAGCTTTGGGCTGGCAACGCTCGCAAAAGGTCACTGCCATCGAGCGGAGTGGCATGGCCGTCTGGATCGGGGGAGCCGCTGTTGCTTGCTCGCCGGCACTGCAGCGCCGAGGCGCCTTAGCCCTTGAAGCCTTTGCCCACCAGATAGACTTCCCGCGAGCGTGGGCGCGAGGCTTCCGGCTTGCGGATCGCCACCTTCTCGAACGAGCTGCGCACGTCCTTCAGGAAGGCCTCGGAGCCTTCGCCCTGGAACACCTTGACCGCATAGTTGCCGCCGGGCTTGAGCACCTGGCGGACCATGTCGAGGGTGAGTTCGACCAGGTACATCGACGAGGCCTGGTCGGCTACCGCGACGCCGCTGATGTTCGGTGCGATGTCGGAGATGATCAGGTCGGGCTGGCGGCCGTCGAGCTTGGCGAGGATCTGCTGGAACACGGCATCCTCGGTGAAGTCGCCCTGGATGAAGTCGACGTTGTCCAGCGGGTCCATCGGCAGGATGTCGCTGGCGATCACGCGGCCGTTGTCGCCGACGATCTTGCCGGCCACCTGGGACCAGCCGCCGGGTGCCGAGCCCAGGTCCATCACCAGCATGCCGGGGCGGATCAGCTTGTCCTTCTCGTTCAGCTCGAGCAGCTTGTAGCTGGCCCGCGAGCGGTAGCCGTCCTTCTGTGCGCGTTTGACGTAAGGATCGTTGACGTGTTCGTTCAGCCAGCGGCTGCTGCTTTTGGAGCGCTTCATGAGGGGGCCAGGCACGGAAAATCGGGTGGGGTGCGGGCCGGTGCTCGGGCAGCGGTCCGCAAAGTGGCGGCAATTATAAGCCGATAGTGCGCCGCAGGTTAAATCCACGGGGCCCGCGCTCCGGCAGGCGGCCTGACAGGGCAGGGTGGCCGCGGCTACAATTGGCACCTTACCCCTCCTTCTTCGCTTCCTTTGCCGGGTCGACCGGCCAGGATTACCGCCATGATTCGCATCAACGAACTGTCCCTGCCCCTCGATCATTCCGCCGATGAACTGCGCCAGGCCATCATCAAGCGCCTGGGCATTGCCGACGCCGACCTGCTGAACTTCAGCGTATTCAAGCGCAGCTACGATGCGCGCAAGAAGAACAGCGTCATCCTGTTCATCTACATCATCGATCTCGAGGTGCGTGACGAGGCGGCGGTCCTGGCACGCTTCGCCGATGACCAGCACATCCGTGTGGCCCCGGACACCCACTACTACCCGGTCGGCCAGGCACCGGCCGGCCTGAGCGAGCGCCCGCTGGTGGTGGGCTTCGGTCCCTGCGGTCTGTTCGCCGCGCTGCTGCTGGCGCAGATGGGCTTCAAGCCCATCGTGCTGGAACGCGGCAAGGATGTGCGCCGCCGCACCAAGGACACCTGGGCCCTGTGGCGCAAGAAGGTGCTGACCCCGGAATCCAACGTGCAGTTCGGCGAGGGCGGGGCCGGACTGTTCTCCGACGGCAAGCTATACAGCCAGATCAAGGACCCGAAGTTCTACGGCCGCAAGGTGATGCACGAGTTCGTCCGCGCCGGCGCGCCGGAAGAGATCATGTACGTCAGCAAGCCGCACATCGGCACCTTCCGCCTCACCGGCGTGGTGGCGGCCATGCGCGAGGAGATCATCGCCCTGGGCGGCGAGGTGCGCTTCGAGAGCAGGGTCAGCGACCTGCTGATCGACGACGGCCAGCTGGAAGGCGTGGTGCTGGCCAGTGGCGAGACCATCCGCAGCCGCCACGTGGTGCTGGCGCTGGGCCATAGCTCGCGCGACACCTTCCGTATGCTGCATCGGCAGCAAGTGTTCATCGAGGCCAAACCCTTCGCCATCGGCTTCCGTGTCGAGCACCCGCAATCGCTGATCGACCAGGCCCGCCTGGGCAAGTACGCCGGTCACCCGGAGCTGGGCGCCGCCGACTACAAGCTGGTGCACCACGCCAAGAACGGCCGCGCCGTGTACAGCTTCTGCATGTGCCCGGGCGGCACCGTGGTGGCCGCCACCTCCGAGCCGGAGCGCGTGGTCACCAACGGCATGAGCCAGTACTCGCGCAACGAGCGCAACGCCAACTCCGGCATCGTCGTCGGCATCAACCCGGAGCAGGACTTCCCCGGCGGCCCGCTGGCCGGCGTGGAGTTCCAGGAGCGCCTGGAGTCGCGTGCCTACGAGCTGGGTGGGCGCGACTACTGCGCGCCGGCCCAATTGGTGGGCGACTTTATCCGCGGCACGCCGTCGAGCGAGTTCGGCGAGGTCGAGCCTTCGTACAAGCCCGGCGTGCGCCTGGGCGACCTGGCGCCGTCGCTGCCGGAATACGCCATCGAGGCCATCCGCGAGGCGCTGCCGGCCTTCGGCAAGCAGATTCGTGGTTTCGACCGCGACGACGCGATCCTCACCGGTATCGAGACCCGTACTTCGTCGCCGGTGCGCATCACTCGCGACAACGAGAGCCTGCAGAGCCTCAACCTCAAGGGCCTATACCCGGCCGGCGAGGGCGCGGGCTACGCCGGCGGCATCCTCTCGGCAGGCGTGGACGGCATCAAGGTTGCCGAGGCGGTGGCCAAATCGATGCTGGCCGGGCAGGGCGCTTGATGAAGCTCGACGACGTCAAGAAGCTACAGCAGAAGAAGTACCGCGCCGAGTTCGGCCACTTCCTGGTGGAGGGCGAGCACCTGGTGCTGGAGCTGCAGAAGGCGGCCGTGCACAACCCGCTGCTGCAGCGCAGCCAGTTGTACCTAACCGCCGCCCACGAGCACTGGCAGAGCCCGTTCAAGACCCATGTGGTCAGTGAGCGGCAGATGGCGCAGATCTCCGACACCAAGACGCCGCAGGGCATGGTCGCCGTGGTGCCGATGCCGCAGGGCACCGCGCCGGTGGCTGCCGGCGAGCGCGCCATCTACCTGCACGAGATCCAGGACCCGGGCAACCTCGGCACCATCCTGCGCACCCTGGCCTGGTTCGGCGGCTTCCGCTGCCTGCTCAGCCCCGGCAGCGTCGACCCGTACAACCCCAAGGTGGTGCGTTCGAGCATGGGCGCCATCTTCCATGCGCCGCTGGAGCTGGATGTGCAGCTGGACTCCCTGGCCGAGCGCTTCCCGCGCATCGCCTGCTTGGACATGCAAGGCGACAGCCTGCAGTCCGCCAGCTTCAAGGGCTTCGACTGCTACCTGTTCGGCAATGAAGCCCGCGGCGTGCCGCGCGAGCAGCTCAGCGCGCTCGGCGCCCAGCCGTTCACCATTGCTGGTTGCGGTGCCATCGAGTCGCTGAACCTGGCCTCGACCGTCAACATGTGCGCCTACGAGCTGAGCCGCTAGCGGCTCAGGTTCGTTTATTCAGCCTTCCTGCAAGTCTGTCCCCGCCTAGCTGAATCAGGCTGACCATCGCCACCAGCACCACGATTACCGTGAGCATTACCTGGGTATCGAAGCGCTGGTAGCCGTAGCGGTAGGCCAGGTCGCCGAGGCCGCCGGCACCGATGGCGCCGGCCATGGCCGAGGAGTTGATCATGGTCACCAGGGTGATGGTGAAGCCGCCGACGATGCCGGGCAGGGCTTCGGGCAGCAGCACGTGCCAGATGATGTGCCGACGTCGGCAGCCCATGGCCTGGGCTGCTTCGATCAGCCCCAGGTCGACCTCGCGCAGGCTGACTTCGGCGATGCGCGCGAAGAACGGCGTGGCGGCGATGGTCAGCGGTACCACGGCGGCCCATACGCCGTAGGTGGTGCCGACCACCAGGCGGGTGAAGGGGATCAGCGCGACCATCAGGATCAGGAACGGCACCGAGCGGAACAGGTTGACGATGGCGCCGAGCAGGCGGTTCAGGCGCGGCGCCTCGAACAGGCCGCCGCGGCCGCTGGTGACCAAGAATACCGCCAGCGGGATGCCGGCGAGCAGGGCCAGCAGCGATGACACGCCGACCATCAGCAGGGTGTCGAGCAGGCCCTGCCAGAGACGTTCAAGCAGCAGTGGCATAGCCGACTACCTCCGCGTGGTCCGCCAGGCGGCGGGCGTTGTTCAGCAGTTGTCCTGGCTCCAGTGCGGAGCCTGCCACTTCCACCAGCAGGCGGCCGAGCGGGCGGCCCTGGATGCGTTCGATGCCACCGTCGAGCAGGGTCACCCGGCCGCCGAGGGCGCTGCCGATGCCGAGCAGGTCCGGCGCGCTGCCGTGGCCGGCGTAGTGCAGGCGCAGCACAAGGTTGTCGTCCGGGGTCAGGCGGTAGCTGCGCAGACGCGCCTTGAGGTCGTCCGGCAGCTCGTGCTGTAGCGGCGCCAGCAGGGTGCGGGTGACCTCGTGGCTGGGCGTGCCGAACACGCGCCAGACCGGGCCCTGTTCGACGATCTCGCCCTGTTCCAGCACCACCACGCGCTCGCAGATGTCGCGGATCACCGCCATCTCGTGGGTGATCAGCACGATGGTCAGGTTCAGGCGCAGGTTGATCTGCCGCAGCAGGGCGAGGATCGACTGGGTGGTCTCCGGGTCCAGCGCGCTGGTGGCCTCGTCGCACAGCAGGATGTCCGGATCGTGCACCAGCGCGCGGGCGATGCCGACGCGCTGTTTCTGGCCGCCGGAGAGCTGCGCCGGGTAGGCGTCGTGCTTGCCCTCAAGGCCGACCAGCTTGAGCAGCTCGTCGACCTTGCGCCGGCGCTCCTCGCGCGGCACGCCGGCGACCTTGAGCGGCAGCTCGACGTTCTGCCGCACGGTCTTGGCCGAGAGCAAATTGAAGTGCTGGAAGATCATGCCGATGCGCCGACGCAGCGCCACCAGCTGATCGTAGTCGTGCTGGCCGATGTCCACGCCGTCGATCAGCACACGGCCGCTAGTGGGCTTTTCCAGGCGGTTGATGGTGCGCAGCAGCGAGGACTTGCCGGCGCCGCTGCGGCCGATGATGCCGAAGATCTCGCCACGGTCGATGGCCAGGTCAATGTCGCGCAGGGCGCGCACGCCGGTGACGTAGGTCTTGCCGACACCGACGAAGCGCAGCTGCGCCTCGCCGGTGGCTTGTGGCAGATGGGCCTGGAAGCCGCTCATCTCAACTCTCCCAACCCGCCTGGTAGAGCTTGCCGTGGGCCTTGTCGAGGGCAGCGCGCACTTTCGGCGAATGCTGGTAGATGTCGATGAACTTGAGCACGCGCGCGTCCTTGGCCTTCTGCGGCTGGGCGACGAACTGGATGATGTACTCGGGGTGGTCGAGGCCGTCGAACAGCAGGGCGGACTCGGCGTCCAGGGTGCCGGCCAGGCGGATGTAGTGCGGGTAGCCCTGGGCCAGGTCGACCTCGTCCAGCGCGCGCACCAGCTGCACGGCCTCCAGCTCGATGATCTTCAGGTGCTTGGGGTTGTCGGTGATGTCTTCCAGGGTGGCCTTGTAGCCGACGCCGGGCTTGAGCTTGATCAGCCCGGCCTTCTCCAGCAGCTGCAGGCCGCGGCCGCCGTTGACCGGGTCGTTGGCGATGGCGACGGTGGCAGCGTCCGGCAGGCTGGCGAAGTCCTTGTGCTTCTTCGAATACAGGCCGACGTTGTTGATCACCCCGCGCGCCACCGGCACCAAGTCGTAGCCGCCTTCCTTCTTGGCGTTCTCCAGGAAGGGGATGTGCTGGAAGTAGTTAACGTCGATGTCGCCGTTGGCCAGGCTGACATTGGGCGCGATCCAATCGGTGAATTCCACCAGCTCCACGTCCAGGCCCTGGGCCTTGGCTTCGGCCACGGCTACTTCCAGCGGCGGGGCGAAGGCGGCGGTGGTGCCGAGCTTGAGCGGCTCGTCCGCCTGGGCCAGGCCGCCGGCCAGCAGCAGGCCGAGGGCGGCGGCGCGCAGAGTGAAGCTTCGTAGGGTCTTACGCATGACGAGGTTCCTTTTCTTCGGTCGGTAGATTCGGTTGCCGCCAGTGGGCGGCCGGGTGCGGCGCGGCCAGGCGCGGGCCCTGGCCGAACAGCTTGTGGCGCAGGGCGCCGTCGGCGTAGGCGGTCTTGTAGCGGCCGCGTTGCTGCAGCTCGGGGATCACCAGGTCGATGAAATCGACGTAGCTCTCCGGGGTGACGGTGCGGGTGAGGTTGAAGCCGTCCAGGCCGGTCTCGTCGATCCAGGCCAGCAACTGCTCGGCCACCTGGCTGGGCGAGCCGACCGCCTGCGGGTAGCGACCGCCGAGGGCGTGCTGCTCCAGCAGGCGGCGTTTGGTCCAGCCGCTGAAGCTCTTGACCACCGACTCGATGGCGTTGGTCTTGCGCTCGACGATGGGCTCGTCCAGGCCGAAGCCAGCCAGGTCGATGCCGGTGGAGGCGGAAAAGTGTGCGATGCCGGCCTCGGGGCTGGCGTGGCGCTGGTACTCGGCCAGCTTGTCGCGGGCCTCGGCCTCGCTCGGTGCGACCACCACGTTGATGCCCATGAACACCTTGATCGCATCCGCCGGGCGCCCGGCGGCCACGGCCGCGGCGCGCACCTTGTCGACCTGGGCGCGCACCGCCTCCTTGTTCTGCCCGCCGATAAACACGCACTCGGCGTGGCTGCCGGCGAACTGCAGGCCGCGCGCGGAAGAGCCGGCCTGGAACAGCAGCGGCGTGCGCTGCGGCGAGGGTTGGCTGAGGTGATAGCCCTCGACCTGATAGAACTCGCCGTGGTGGCGAATCGGATGCACCTTGTGCGGCTGCGCGTAGATGCGCCGGCCGCGGTCGGCCAGCACGGCGTCGTCTTCCCAGCTGCCTTCCCAGAGCTTGTAGAGCACCTCCAGGTACTCGTCGGCCCGGTCGTAGCGGCGGTCGTGTTCCACCTGTTCGCTGTGGCCCATGGCGCGGGCGGCGCTCTCCAGGTAGCCGGTGACGATGTTCCAGCCGACCCGGCCGCCAGTGAGATGGTCCAGCGTGCTCATGCGCCGGGCGAAGGTGAAGGGCGCCTCGTAGCTCAGGTTGGCGGTGACGCCGAAGCCCAGGTGCGAGGTGACGCCGGCCATGGCCGAGACCAGCAGCAACGGGTCGTTCATCGGCAGCTGGATGCTCTCGCGCAGGGTCAGGTCGACACCGCCCTGGTACACGTCGTAGACGCCGAGGATGTCGGCGAGGAACAGGCCGTCGAACAGCCCGCGCTCCAGCAGGCGGGCCAGGTCGGTCCAGTAGTCGAGGCGGTTGAAGTCCACCGAACGGTCGCGCGGGTGGGTCCACAGGCCGTGGTTGATGTGGCCGACGCAGTTCATGTTGAAGGCGTTGAGCAGCAGCTGCTTGGCCATCAGATGGTCCCTCGGCGTGGCGGCAGGCGCTCGTTGAGGTAGTAGTCGCCGATGGCGTGGTACTTCCAGCGCACCGGGTCATGCAGGGTGTGGGTGCGCGCGTTGCGCCAGTGGCGGTCGAGGCCGTACTCGGCCAGGGTCGCGCGGCTGCCGGACAGCTCCAGCAGCTTGCTGCCGAGCAGCAGCGAGGTTTCGGTGCTGATCGCGCGCGTTTCGGCCACGGCGATGGAGGCGGCAGCCACGCTGGCCTCGTCCGGCGCCAGCTGGGCGCGGTCGACGAACTCGCCGGCGCGCTCCAGCAGCGCCTCGGTGGCGGCCAGGCGCACGCGCAGCTTGCCGATTTCCTGCTGGGTCAGCGGGTCTTCGGCGGCTGTATCTACGCCGGCGTCGATCCACGGCCGCGACTTGTGCCGCACGAACTGCAGCAGGTCCTCGTAAGCGCCACGGGCGATGCCAGTGTCGATGGCCGCGTGCAGCAGCTGGGCGAAGGGCCCGACCGTGGTCGGCCGCTCGAAGGCGCTCTGGAACGGCACCACGTCCTCGGCGGCCACCGCTACGTTGTCGAACAGCACGCTGCCGCTGCCGGTGGTGCGCTGGCCGAAGCCGCTCCAGTCGTCGATCAGCTGCAGGCCCTTGGCCTCGCGCGGAACGAAGGCGAGGAAGCCGACGCCGTGCTCGTCCACCGCCAGGGTGGGAATGCGCTGGGCGAACAGCGCGCCGGTGCAGTAGAACTTGCGCCCGTCGATGTGGTAGCCGGTGTCGGTGCGGGTCAGGCGGGTGTTGCGGTCTAGCGCGGTCTTGGTGCCCAGCTCAGCCAGGGCGTTGCCGAAGCGTTTGCCGGCCAGGGCCTCGGCGTACAGGCGCTGCTGTTGCTTCTGGCTGCCGTTCACCCGCAGCACTTCCAGGGCGTAGAAGTGGTTCTGTGGAATCTGCCCGAGGGAGCCATCGGCCTGGGCGATGCGGGCGATGACCTTGGCCAGGGTGACGCTGGACAGGCCGGGACCGCCGAAGGCCCTGGGTACGGTGATGCCCCACAGGCCCGAGCGGCTGAAGACGTCGAGTTCCGCATGCGGCAACCGGCGCTCGCGGTCGCGCTCGGCGGCACCGGCGGCGAAATCCTGGGCCAGGCGCTCGGCGGTGGCCAGAGCCTGGGCGTCGTCGCGGATCTTCGCCGCGCCGGTATTCAAAGGTGCGTTCATGGCTCAGATCCAGGAGTGGCGGTTGGGGTGGCGGCCGTTGAGGTGCCAGGCGCCGATGGCGTGGTACTTCCAGCGCACCGGGTCGTGCAGGGTGTGGGTGCGGGCATTGCGCCAGTGGCGGTCGAGGCCGAACTCGGCCAGGGTCGCGCGGCTGCCGGCCAGCTCCAGCAACTTCTCGCTGGCGACCAGCGAGATTTCGGTGGTCAGCGCCTTGGCCTCGGCCACGGCAATGGAGGCGCGGGCGGCGCCGTCGGCATCGACGGGCGCGGCGGCGACTTCGTCGAGCACGCGGCCGGCCTGGTGCAGCAGCGCCTCGGCGGCATGCAGCTCGACCTGCAGGCGGCCGACATCGGCGATCACATAAGGATCGTCGCCGGCGCGCTCGACCTTGGCGTCGATCCACGGCCTAGCCTTGTCGCGAACGAAGGCGATGGCGTCGCGCAGGGCGGCGTCGGCGATGCCCAGGTCGATGGCGGCCTGGATCAGCTGGGAGAAGGCGCCCTGCAGGCTCGGCTGTTCGGCCAGCGGCCACAGCGGGATCAAATTGTCCGCGTCCACCTCCACCTCGTTGAGCAGCACGGTGCCGCTGGCGGTGGTGCGCTGGCCGAAGCCGGACCAGTCGTTGACGATGCGCAGGCCCGGGCGGCCGCGCTGGATAAAGGCCAGCCAGGGCCGGCCGGCTTCGTCCAGCGCCTTGGTGGCGATCCAGTGGGCGAACAGGGCGCCGGTGGAGTAGAACTTCTCTCCGCTGAACAGCCAGCGGCCATTGCGCTGCACCAGGCGCGCCTGGATGTCCTGAGTGTGCTTGCTGCCGCGTTCGGGGCCGCCGTTGCCGATGCGCCAGCCGGCCAGCACGCTGGCGAACAGGCGGCGCTGTTGGTCCGGGCTGGCGGCGACGCGCAGCAGGCCGAGCAGGCCGAACTGGTTCTGCGGGATCTGCCCCAGGGCCGGGTCGGCGGCGGAGATGATGCGGAATACTTCGGCGATGGTGACGTGGGACAGCTGCGGCCCGCCGAACTCGCGTGGCACGGCGATGCTGCCGAGGCCGCTGGCGGTGAAGCGCTCCACCAGTTCCCAGGGCAGACGGCGTTCGCGGTCGCGGCCGATCGCCTCGGCTTCGGCGGCGCGAGCCAGCTCATGGGCGGCCTGCAGGGCCTCGGCGTCGCTGCCGAGAATGGCGGCCGGGAGCAGCGCGGGGGCGATGTCCTGGTCGGATGAACGCAGAACTTCGCGGGCGGTGGAGCTGTCCTCAAGGGTAATCGGACTGGTCATGCAAACCTCATCTTGTGGATGCGCCAGCAACGGGCACCGGGGATGAGGGCGCAACGGAGCGGCGAGAAAAGTGCGGTGCTCCGGTGGTCCGGTTTTTATAGCTTATTGATTTGTTTGTTATTTCCTAAATGATATTTAGGTATATGCATGTGCCCGGGAGTTGTTTGCCCGGACAGCTTTTGATCCAGTAGATTGCCCCGTTTTCTTTCTGCCTTGGGACTTGCGCCGTGTCCGCCGAACTTTCCGTCTACCGCCAGCCCGGTTTCCTGCCGTTTCTTGCCGCCCGTGTGCTGGCCATGTTCGCCGTGCAGATCCTGGCGGTGGTGGTGGCCTGGCAGGTCTATGACCTGACCCGCGACCCGATGAGCCTGGCCTATGTGGGCCTGGCCCAGTTCCTGCCGATGCTGTTCCTGCTGCTGCCGGCCGGAGACCTGATCGACCGCTTCGACCGCAAGTGGATACTCGGCCTGAGCTGGGGCGTGGAGGCGATCTGCGCCGCGGTGCTGCTGTGGCTGTCGCTGATCCATGGGCCGGTCGAGGCCTTCTACGGCGTGCTGGTGGCCTACGGCTGCGCCCGCGCCTTCACCGGCCCTGCCTTGTCCAGCCTGCTGCCGCAGATCGTGCCGCGCGAGAGCCTGGCGGCGGCCATCGCCGCCAACAGCATGATCGTGCGCGCCTCGACCATCTCCGGCCCGGTGCTGGGCGGGGCACTCTACGCCATCGGTGGCGGCGAGCTGACCTACGCGCTGTGCCTGCTGTTCTTCGCCGCCGGTGTGCTGATGCTGGCCTGTGTCCAGGTGCGCTTCCGCGAGGAGAGCAAGCCTCTCGAGGCCACCGCCTGGAAGCGTTTCACCGCCGGCATCCACTTCATCCGTTCGAGGCCGATCATCCTCGGCACCATCTCCCTGGACCTGTTCGCCGTGCTGCTCGGCGGCGTGGTGGCGCTGCTGCCGATGTATGCCCATGAGGTGCTGGAGGTGGGCCCGACCGGCCTCGGCATCCTGCGTAGTGCCATGGCCATCGGCGAGGTGACGGTGGGCTTCTACCTGAGCACGCGGCCGTTCAATCGCCACGTGGGCATGCGCATGTTCATCGCGGTGGCCGTGTTCGGCCTGGCCAACCTGGTGTTCTCGCTGTCCAACCTGTTCTGGCTGTCGTTCGCTGCGCTGATGGTGGCCGGCGGCGCGGACATGGTGAGCATGTATATCCGCTCCTCACTGATCCAGTTCTCCACCCCGGACGCCATGCGCGGCCGGGTGAACGCGGTGAACATGCTGTTCATCGGTTCCTCCAACGAGCTGGGCGAATTCCGCGCCGGCAGCAGCGCCGCCTGGTTCGGCGCGGTGCCGGCGGCGGTGCTGGGCAGCCTGTGCACCCTCGGCGTGGTCGGCGGCTGGATGTGGGGCTTCCGCAGCCTGCGCAGCGTGGACCGCTTCGAGGATGCGGCGCCTTAGTCCCGCTCGGCGAGGAAGGCGCTGAGGCCACCCTCGATGGACGCGACGTTGCTGTAGCCGAGACGTTGCAGCTCGTCGGCGGCCAGGGCGCCGCGATTGCCGCCGCGGCAGTAGCAGAGGATCGGCGCCTGCCTGTCCGGCTGCAGTTCTGCGAAACGCCGGGCCAACTCCTCGCCGGGTAGATGGTGGGCTCCCTCTATATGGCCTTCGGCATATTCCTCGCCACTGCGCACATCCAGCAGCAGGCTGCCGGCCTCGATGCGCTGCCGAGCCTCGGCAGGTGCGAGTTGCACGATGCGGCCCTTGGCCTCGGCGGCGCGCCGCAGGAACTCCTCGTCATGCGTGGTCATGTCTCGCTCCGCTATACGGGCGTGTCGCCGAGGATGGTGGCGCGGTGCATCACCCGTCGCGCCGGGCGGTAGTCGTCCACCGCATAGTGCTGGGTGATGCGGTTGTCCCAGAAGACCATATCGTTCTCCTGCCAGCGCCAGCGGATGCTGAATTCCGGACGAGTGCTGTGGGCGAACAAGAAGCGCAGCAGGGCGTCGCTCTCGGCCGGCTCCAGCTCGTTGATCCGCGTGGTGAAGCCCTCGTTGACGAACAGCCCCTTGCGCCCGGTGACCGGGTGGGTGCGTACCACCGGGTGGGTCACCGGCGGATGCTGGCGCTGCACCTCGTGGTAGCGCTCCAGCGCCTCGGGTGTGTTGCCGAAGCGTTCCAGCGGGAACGAACGGGTGAAGTCGTGGCTGGCGGTGAGGCCGTCGAGCAGGTGTTGCAATGGCTTGGACAGTGCCTCGAAGGCCGCGCTGCTGCTGGCCCACAGCGTATCGCCGCCATAGGCCGGCAGCTGCTTGGCGGCCAGCACGGCGCCCAGGGCCGGCGTCTCGAGGAAAGTCACGTCGGTGTGCCAGATGGCGTTGTCGCGCACGTCGGTGACGGCAGTGTCGAGCACCAGCACTTCCGGCTGCTCGGGGATGTTCGGGTAGATCGGGTGGATGTGCAGGTCGCCGAAGCGTGCGGCGAAGGCCGCCTGTTGCGGCGGCTCGATCGGCTGGGCGCGGAAGAACAGCACCTGGTGGTCGAGCAGGGCCTGTTCGATGGCGCGCTGGTCGGCGTCCGCCAGCGGCTGGCGCAGGTCGACACCGCCGACGATGGCGCCCAGGGCCGGGCTCAGGGGGGTGATATTGAGGCTCATGCAGCTACTTCCGAATCAGTGGGCCTGGCCATGCCAGGGCACCAGCTTGCGTTGCAGGGCGCGCAGGCCCAGTTCCAGGGCGAAGGCGATCACGGCGATCAGCAGGATGCCGAGGATCACCACGTCGGTGACCAGGAACTGCGCCGCCGACTGCACCATGAAGCCGAGGCCGCGCTGGGCGGCGATCAGCTCGGCGGCGACCAGGGTCGACCAGCCGACCCCGAGGCCGATGCGCACGCCGGTGAGGATGTCTGCCAGGGCGCTGGGCAGCACCACGTGGCGGATCAGCTGGCCCTGGGTGGCGCCGAGCGCCTGGGCGGCGCGCAGCTTGGCCGGGTCGACGCTGCGCACGCCGGTGGCGGTGGCGATGACGATAGGGGCGAAGATCGCCAGGTAGATCAGCAGCACCTTGGACAGCTCGCCGATGCCGCACCAGATGACGATCAGCGGCAGGTAGGCCAACGGTGGGATCGGCCGGTAGAACTCGATCAGCGGATCGACCAGGCCGCGCACCACGCGGCTGCGGCCGATGGCGATGCCCAGCGGAATGGCGGTCAGTACCGCAAACAGCAGGGCCAGGCCGATACGACCGAGGCTGGCGCCCAGGTGCTGCCACAGGCTGGCATCCAGGTAGCCCTCGGTGATCAGCTTCCAGCCGCGCGCCAGCACGGTCTGCGGGCTGGGCAGGAACAGCGGCTCGATCAGTCCGGCGGCGGTCACCGCCCACCAGATCCACAGCAGGCTGCCGACGCTGATCAGCCCGAGGGTGAGCAGGCTGAGCTGGCGTGGCGCACGCGCGGCCTGCTGTTCGGCCTCGCTCTTGGCGTAGACGAACTCGTAGCTGCTCATGCCTGCCTCCTCTGGCGCTCGGCGAAGACCTGGGCGAGCACGTGCTCGCGGGTGGCGATGAAATCGGGATCGGACTTGATGGCGCGGGCGCTCTCGCCAGCGGCGTAGCGCTTGCCGAAGTCCAGGTGCAGACGCTCGGCGATGCGTCCCGGATTAGGCGCCAGCAGCACAAGGTCGGTGGCGAGGAATACGGCTTCCTCGATGTCATGGGTGATCAGCAGCACCGGCTTGGCGGTGCGCCGCCAGACCTGCAGCAGCAGTTCCTGCATCTGTTCGCGGGTGAAGGCGTCCAGCGCGCCGAAGGGTTCGTCCATCAGCAGCACACGCGGCTCGGCGGCCAGGGCGCGGGCCAGGCCGACACGCTGTTTCTGCCCGCCGGAGAGTTCCCAGATGCGTCGTTGTTCGAAGCCGGCCAGGTCGACCAGGCTCAGCAACTCGCGGGCCTTGGCCTCGCGCTGCACGCGCGGCACGCCGGCCAGCTGCAGGCCGAAGGCGACGTTGTCCAGCACGTTCTGCCAGGGCAGCAGGGCGTCGTCCTGGAACACCACGCCGCGCTCGGCGGAAGGGCCGGTGACGGGCACGCCGTCCAGGCTGATGCGCCCTTGGCTGGGGGCGGTGAAGCCGGCGATCAGGTTGAGCAGGCTGGTCTTGCCGCTGCCGGAAGGGCCCAGGGCCACCAGCAACTGCTCGGGGCCGAGGGTCAGAGAAATGTCTTGCAGTACCGGTTCGGCCGCGCCGGGGTACTGTGCGCCGATGCGCTCCAGTTCGAGTAGGGCCATGTCTTTCTCTTCAGGTTGGGTGCATCCGGTGACGGCATCCTTGCCGCCGCCGAACCTCGCCCCGTAGAACCTGCTTCGGAACTCTTGATCGTCGGCCAGGCTGCGTTGAAATCGGGCTCGGACTGCTCATTTACACTTCGTAAACTCCGCGTCCTCGCCCAATTTCGCCTTGCCTGGCTCTAGCTCAAAAGCCCCGAAACAGGTTCTGGAGCGAGGGCCCGATGCTCAATTGGTGACGTACTGGTTGCTGACGTAGGGCGCGTAGTCCGGCAGCACGGCGTCGACCTTGCCTTGCTCCTTGAGGAACTTGGCGGTGTCGGTGATGGCCTGGGTGGTCGGCGCGCCGAGGGCGGTGGCCTGGTCGGCGGCCAGCGGGAAGACGTTGCCCTGCAGCAGCAGCGGGATGTCCTCGGCCTTGGCGCCGGAGAGCTTCACCACCTTGGCGATGTTGTCCTGGTTGGCCAGCCAGGCCTTCGGGTCCTTGCGGTAGTCGGCGTAGGCGTCGAGGGTCACCTTGGCGAAGGCGCGCACCACTTCCGGGTGTTCCTCGGCGAAGTCCTTGCGCACGATCCAGGCGTCGAAGGTCGGTGCGCCCAGCTCGCTCAGCTCGCCGGAGGTGATCAGCACCTTGCCGTTTTCCTTGGCCACGCCCAGGGCCGGGTCCCACACGTAGGTGGCGTCGATGTCGCCGCGCTTCCAGGCGGAGATGATCGCCGGCGGCGCCAGGTTGAGGACCTGCACCTTGGCCGGGTCGATGTTCCAGTGCTTCAGCGCGGCCAGCAGGCTGTAGTGGCCGGTGGAGACGAAGGGCACGGCGACTTTCTTGCCGATCAGGTCTTCCGGCTTGCTGATCTTGCTCCCGTCGCGGGCGACCAGGGCCTCGGCGGCGCCGATCTGGGTGGCGATCAGGAAGGTCTGTACCGGCAGCTGGCGGGTGGCCGCGGCAGCGAGTGGGCTGGAGCCGACGTAGCCGATCTGCACGTCGCCGGAGGCCACGGCGGTGATGACTTCGGCGCCGCCATCGAATTTGCGCCAGTCGATCTCGGACTTGCTGGCTTTCTCATAGGCGCCATCGGCCTGGGCGACCTTGGCCGGGTCGACGGTGGTCTGGTAGGCAACGGTGAAGTCGGCGGCCTGGGCGCTCAGGCTCAGGCTGGAAATCGTCAGTACCGCCAGCAGGCGGCGGGCGAAGGGAATGCTCATGGTGATGCTCCTCGGGCGGGCGCGGACCGTTCCGGGGAAGGTCGAGCCACTGGACAGATGTCGTTCTTCTTGGGGTTTGTCCGGTGGTCCGGTAGAGCAAAGCTAAGTGATAAAAATGGAATAGATAAATACTTTTTTAGACTATTTTTATAGTCATAAGCAGGGGTAGCCGTCGCTCTATGAGAGCCATAGGCAAATAGCTGTTGTGGGATTACGCTCGCCATATAATATGTCGAGCGTAATCCAATTCAGTTGCTGGCCATTCGGCCTTAACCATTCTTCGGGAGACGAAACATGAGCAAACTCGGCAAGGCACTGATCACCGGCGCATCCGCAGGCATCGGCGCAACTTACGCAGAGCGCCTGGCGCGCCGCGGCCACGACTTGTTGCTGGTGGCGCGCGACGCCCAGCGTCTGGAAAGCATGGCCGGTCGCCTGAGCCAGGAATACGGGGTGCAGGTCGAAGTGCTCAAGGCCGACCTGACCCAGAAGGCCGAGCTGGCGGTAGTGGAAGACAAGCTGCGCAACGATGCGGCCATCAGCGTGCTGGTGAACAACGCCGGCATCGCCGCCAACGGCAAGCTGGCCGAGGCCGATCTCGACCAGGCCGAGGTGCTGATCCAGCTCAATATCGTCGCCCTGACTCGTCTGGCGTCCGTGGCTGCCGCGCAGTTCTCCGCGCGCGGTAACGGCGCGATCATCAACATCGCCTCGGTAGTGGCCCTGGCGCCGGAGCTGTTCAACGCCGTGTACAGTGCCTCCAAGGCCTATGTACTGAGCCTGAGCCAGACGCTGAATGGCGAGCTGGTCGGCAAGGGCGTGAAGGTCCAGGTCGTGCTGCCGGGCATGACCCGCACCGAGATCTGGGAGCGCACCGGCATCGATGAGGCCGCGCTGCCGGCGGAGATGATCATGGAGGTCGGCGAGATGGTGGATGCCGCGTTGGCCGGTTTCGACCAAGGCGAGCTGGTCACCATTCCGTCGCTGCCGAACGCCGCCGACTGGCAGGCGCTGGTGGCCGCACGCGGCGCACTGGGGCCGAATCTGTCGCGCAACAGCGCGGCGGCTCGCTACAAGCGCTGAGGCGCAGAAAGTAAAAAGCCCTCGCGGGTGACCGCGAGGGCTTTTTTGTTGCCTGCCGATCAGGCCTCTTCGACCTGTTCCAGCAACAGCTTGCGTGCCGAGCTGAGCAGCTGCTCTGCCAGTTCCGGATCGGCGACGCTGCGCGACAGCACCAGGGCGCCGACCATGCTCGAGAGAATCAGCGCGCTCTGCGCCTCGGCGTCTTCGCCGGACAGGTTGTTGGCGATCATCTGCAGGCGGTCGCGCACGATCTGGTCGGTGACCGGACTCGGTTGGCCGCGTTGGCCCAGCTCGGCGGAGATGGTCGGCAGCGGGCAGCCGGCGCCCGGCGCCTTGCAATGGGCGGAGGAAAGGTAGCGCTTGATCAGGGTCTGCAGCGGCTGCGGGCTCTTCTCGACCTCGTTGAGGCCGGCCTTGAGCTGATCGGCGCTCTGCTGCAGCGCCTGCTCGACCAGGTCGTCCTTGGACTTGAAGTGCGCGTAGAAGCCGCCGTGGGTCAGGCCGAGGGCCTTCATCAGCGGCTGCAGGCCGGTGGCCAGCACGCCGTCGCGGCGAAAGCGCAGGGCGGCCTCGTCGACGATGCGTTGGTGGGTCTTGGCTTTGTGGTCTTCGGAATAGCGCATGGCGGTCAGTTCCAGGCAGGAATTGGAATGCTGACCTTCATCTTACACGCTGAGAAGAGAATGCGGGCGCGGCGAGGAGCCGCGCCCGTGATGGTCAGACCGCTTCGAGCAGCGTGGCCACACCCTGGCCGCCGGCGATGCACTGGGTGGCAATGGCGTAGCGACCGCCCGTGCGCTTGAGCAGCGACGCGGCTTTGCCGGTGATGCGCGCGCCAGTGGCGCCCAGCGGGTGGCCGAGGGCGAGGGCGCCGCCATCGATGTTGACCTTGGCCATGTCCAGGCCCAGCTCGCGTACGCAGGCGATGGACTGGCTGGCGAAGGCCTCGTTGATCTCGACCAGGTCGATATCGCCGATGCTCAGGCCGGCACGCTCCAGCACCTTGCGGGTCGCCACCACCGGGCCCATGCCCATGATCTCCGGCGCGCAGCCGCCGACGGCGACGGCCTTGATGCGTGCCAGGATGTCCAGCTTGTGGCGGCGGGCAAATTCTTCGGTACACACCAGCACGGCGGCGCTGCCGTCGGTGAGTGGCGACGAAGTGGCGGCGGTGACACTGCCGCCGAAGGCCGGCTTCAGTCCGGCCAGGGCCTCGGCATTGGTGCCGGGGCGGATGCAGCCGTCTTCGTCGATCACGCCGTCCGGGGTTTCCACGGCGAGGATCTCGTCCTTGAAGTAGCCGAGCTCGCGGGCGCGAACGGCCTTGGCGTGGGATTCGACCGCCATGGCTTCCTGCTCCTCGCGGCTGATCTCGAAGCGCTTGGCCACCTCTTCGGCGGTATGCCCCATGGCCATATAGACCTGCGGGAAGCTGCTCATCAGGGTCGGGTTGGGCGATATGTTGAAGCCGCCCATGGGCACGCGGGTCATGGATTCCACACCAGCGCAGAGGAAGGCCTCGCCGGCACCGAGCATGATCTGCCCGGCGGCGAAGTGCACCGAGGTCATGGAAGAGCCGCAGAAGCGGTTGACCGTGGCGCCGCCGAGGGTCTCGGGGAAACCGGCGCGGAAGCTGGCGATGCGGGCGATGTTCATGCCCTGTTCGGCTTCTGGATAGGCACAGCCCATGATCACGTCTTCCAGCAGGCTGGGGTCGAGATCGAGCTTGTTGACCAGCCCCTTCAGTACCTGGGCCGCCAGGTCGTCCGGACGCAGATTGATCAATCCGCCTTTCTTGGCGAAGTGGAAGGGGGAGCGGGCGTAGCCGGCGATCACGATGGAGGTCATGGCTGTAGTCCTGTGACGGTGAGGGAGGCGTGGATTCGCCATCCGCAGAAATATGATAGGAGTAATTCAAACGACCGTATAGATGTCGATTGTAATTTAATGGTTGGTGGGTTCTATCGAGGTGATTGGTATTCAGCTGGTGCGGGCCTGCCGCTGTAAGCGTACTGGCCGGGCCCGCGTGGTTGGTCAGCCGCGTAAATCGAGAATCATGCAGGTGGTGGAGCCGACCGCGTACAGGCGGTCATCCACGTCATATAGCCGACCCTCGGCCAGCGCGGTGGAGCGGCCCAGGTGGACGACGCGACCTTCGGCGCGGATCGGTCCGGTGCTGGCGGTGATGGCACGCACGTAGCTGATGCGCAGATCCATGGTGGTGTAGCCCTGGCCGGCTTTCAGCTGGGTATGCACGGCGCAGCCCATGCAGGAGTCGAGCAGGGTGGCCGCATAACCGCCATGCACGCTACCCAGCGGGTTGTAGTGGCGGGCGTCGGGCGTGCCCTGGAACAGAAAGCGACCCGGCTCCCATTCCAGCGGAACGAAGTCGACCAGATGGCCGAAGGGCGGGCTGGGCAGCTCGCCACTGCCAATACGGTCGAAGAATTCCTGGGCGCTCAGCTCGCTGACCTGTTTCAGCGACAGGGTGCCGGGCTCACCCAGCCGGGCGCGGGCGTTGCGCTCGGCTTCCAGCCAGTTGGCGAGGATCTGCTCTCGATCAGTTGTTTGCATGCTTGGCTCCTGTGGATGGCAATGAATGATTGGTATCATTTCATATTTTATATTATGGTCAAAATATAAATGCGTGACGCCATGTGGCCTCACTGCGGATGTGCGGAGAAATGCAATGCCGAAACCAACCAGAATCCTGCTGCTGATGCTCATGACGCTTACGGCACTGGGCGAGATTTCCACCCAGTTGCTGATTCCGGCGCTTGCTGAGCTGGAGCAGGGCTTTGCGGCCAGGCCAGGGACTAGCCTCGCCGCGTTGTCGATATTCGTGGCGGCATTCGGGCTCGGTCAGCTGATCGTCGGGCCGCTGTCCGATCGCCTGGGGCGCCGGCCCGTGCTGATAGCCGGGTTGCTGGTGTACCTGGCGGCGACCGGCTGGATGCTGCTGGCTGGCGATCTCGCCGAGTTCATCACCGCTCGGGCGCTACAGGGGCTGGGGGCCTGTTCGGCCCTGGTGCTGGCGCGAGCCGTGGTACGCGATGTGTGGAAGGCCGAGGCCGGGCCGGCCCTGGCGCTTACAGTGATCGGCATGCTGACCTCCATCGTTCTGGCACCCATGTTCGGCGGTCAGCTGACCCTGCACTGGGGCTGGCAGGCGCCAGTGCTGGCGGCTTTCTCGGTTGGCAGCATCGCACTGCTCGCCGTGCTGTTCCTCTATAAGGAGAGCAACGCCCAGCTCGATCCGCATGCCGGTCGTCTGCTCGGGTTGGCCGGCGACTATTGGGACCTGCTGCAGGGGCGCTCGCTGCGCACCTTCGCGCTGACCCTGGCCTTCACCTATGGCGCGATGTTCGCCGTGATCGCCGGATCATCCGCTGCCTATATAAAGCTGCTCGGCCTGAGTGCGGCGGAATACGGCCTCACCTTTGGTGCCATCGTCTCCGGTCTGATCGCCGGGGCCCTGTTCACCCAGAAGAAGATCCTCCAGCTCGGGCCGCAGCGGATCGTCGCCATCGGCGTCGCCCTGGTAGCCACCGGCGCTGCATTGACCGTCCTGGTGCATGCGCTGTTCGGGCTCTCGGTGCTCGGCCTATCACTGCCGCAGGTGCTGGTCACCATTGGCGGTGGCATGGTGCTGCCGGCGTCGGTGGCCGGCGCTGTGATTCCCAATGCGCATCGAGCCGGTCTGGCGGCGGGCTTCATGGGCTTCGCCCAGATGGCCGGCGCGACCCTGGCCGGAGTTCTGCTCGGTCTCCTGCAGGACGGCACGTCCTGGCCTATGGTTCTTCTTCATGGTCTGTTCGCCACCGCGGCCTTTGCGGCCTTCCATTTATTACGCCGTGGTTCGAGTGTCGTTCCACTGTCGGCTAGTCGCTGATTCCAGAGGGAGTGCTCCATGAGTGCATACGATGTTGTGGTAATCGGCGGCGGTCCTGGTGGTTACAACGCCGCCATCCGGGCCGGCCAGCTCGGGCTCAAGGTTGCCTGTGTCGAAGGGCGCGAGACGCTTGGCGGCACCTGCCTGAATGTGGGCTGCATGCCGTCGAAGGCGCTGTTGCATGCATCGGAGCTGTACGAGGCAGCGAGCGGCAAGGAGTTCGCCAGCCTCGGCATCGAGGTCAAGCCGACGCTCAACCTGCCGCAGATGATGAAGCAGAAGGACGAGAGCGTCGCCGCGCTGACCAAGGGCATCGAGTTCCTCTTTCGCAAGAACAAGGTCGAGTGGATCAAGGGCTGGGGCAAGCTGGTTGGGGCAGGGCGGGTGCAAGTGACGGCGGCCGACGGCAGCCAGACCGAGTTGCAGGCCAAGGACATAGTGATCGCCACCGGCTCCGAACCGACTCCGTTGCCGGGCGTGACCATCGACAACCAGCGCATCCTGGATTCGACCGGTGCGCTCTCGCTGCCGGAGGTGCCCAAGCATCTGGTGGTGATCGGCGCAGGAGTCATTGGCCTGGAACTGGGCTCGGTCTGGCGCCGGCTCGGCAGCGAGGTGACGGTGGTCGAGTACCTGGATCGAATCTGCCCCGGACTGGATGACGAGACGGCCAAGACGCTGCAGCGCTCGCTCAGCAAGCAGGGCATGAGCTTCAAGTTGGGCAGCAAGGTCTCCGGTGCGGTAGTGAAAGGCAGAGGGGTGGAGTTGAGCATCGAGCCGGCCGCAGGCGGTTCGGCTCAGGTGCTGGAGGCCGACTATGTGCTGGTGGCCATTGGTCGTCGCCCTTACACCGAAGGGCTGGGTTTGGAGAGCGTCGGGCTCGCTACCGACAAGCGCGGCATGCTGACCAATGAGCACCACAAGACTTCGATCCCTGGCATCTGGGTGATCGGTGATGTCACCTCAGGGCTGATGCTGGCGCACAAGGCGGAAGACGAGGCGATCGCCTGTATCGAAAAGATCGCCGGCAAGGCTGCCGAGGTGAACTATGACGTCATCCCCAGCGTCATCTATACCAAGCCCGAGGTAGCCTGCGTCGGTAGGACCGAGGAGCAGCTCAAGGCGGAAGGGCGTCCCTATCGCATCGGCAAGTTCCCTTTCACGGCCAACAGCCGCGCCAAGATCAACCACGAGACCGAGGGCTTCGTGAAGGTGCTGGCCGATGAGCGCACCGACGAGATCCTCGGCGTGCATATGGTGGGGCCGAGCGTGAGCGAGATGATTGGCGAGTACTGCGTCGCCATGGAGTTTGCCGCCTCGGCCGAAGACATCGCGCTGATCTGCCACCCACACCCAACCCGCTCCGAAGCGCTGCGCCAGGCTGCCATGGGCGTGGAGGGCTGGATCATGCAGGCATGAAATCCTCTTCTATATAGAGGGAAAGCGGGAATTTCAGAAACTTTG